>NZ_CP171642.1:3750000-5407500 GCF_043950205.1 Kitasatospora hibisci
CCGTCGAGCAGGCGCATCACCTCGTGCGGTGGGAGGTCGAGGCGCGCGTAGGCGCGGACGGCGGTGCGGAGCTGTCCCATGACCGCGGCGGCGCGCAGTCCGCGGCCCATGACGTCGCCGATGACCAGGGCGGTCCGGCCGCCGTCGATGGCGATGACGTCGTACCAGTCGCCGCCGACGGCGGCCTCGGCGCCGCCGGGCTGGTAGGTGGCGGCGACCCGGAGGTCGGCGGGCTGGTCGAGCTTCTGCGGGAGCAGGCTGCGCTGGAGGGTGACGGCGGCCTCGCGCTGGCGGCGTTCGGCCTCGCGCAGGCGGGTGGCGGCGAGGACCTGGTCGGTGACCTCTGCGGCGAAGATGAGGACGCCGGCCGGCGGCGTGTCCTTGTGGTCGCCGGTGTCTTCCGGCTCGGCGCGGTGGTCGAGGCGGCTGAGCGGGACACAGGAGACGTTGTAGTAGCGGTTGCCGGTGAGGCCGAGGATGCAGCGGGCCTTGACGCTGCGCGGGCGGCCGCCGCGGATGACCTGGTCCATCAGCGGCAGCACGCCCATGGTGCCGAGCTCGGGCAGGGCGTCGCAGGCGGGCAGGCCGGCCTGGCGTTCTCCGAAGAGTTCTCGGTAGGCGCGGTTGGCGTAGCCGAGCTGGTGGAGCGGGCCGTAGGTGACGGCGACCGGGGCGGGGATGCGGTTGAGCACCTCGCGCAGCTCCTGCGGACGCTGCGGGTCGAGCAGCTCGTTCGGGCCTGCCGGGGTGGCGGGGTCGCGGGGGCCGGGGACCACGACATCGCCGGAGGGCACGCCCTGGTCGGTGCCGCTCCCGCCGGACGGGAAGGCACGCCAAGGGACTCCGGTGAGCCGGGCGCTCCAGCGCATGAGGTTCAAACGACGGCCGCTTCCTCGATTTCCAGGCATATCATCACTTTTTGTGCGCGCACTGACACACGGGGTAATGACTTGGTTGGGCCGATCCTGTCAGGCGGAGGCCCGATTCCGGAAGTCGCGCGCGCACGGCGCGGCCGCCGGGGGGGGCACGTCGGGGCGCCCGGGGGCGCCGTCAGGTCGGACGGTCGTCCGCGGCCTCCCGGCCGGAGCCCCTCTCCGGCCGGGCATCGCGACCGTCCCTCGGCCCGGTCCCGAACCCCGCTTCGAACTCCGCCCGCGGGTGCTCCAGCGTTCCGAGCGAGACCACCTCGCGGGAGAACACCCCGCCAAGCAGCCAGTCCATCAGCACCCGCACCTTCCGGTCGCCGCTCGGCAGCCGGTTCAGGTGCCGGGCCCGGTGCAACCACCAGGCGCGCCGGCCGGTGAGCCGACCGCCGCGCCGGGTGTGGGCGACCGCGCGTCGTAGGCCGAGCGAGGTGGAGCAGGCGGCACGGTCGGGCCGGTACTCGGCGATGCCGGCTGCCCGTGGGCCGCCGTCCAGGGAGACGAGCAGGTTGGCGGCGAGCAGCTCGGCCTGGTCGAAGGCGTGCTGCGCGTTGGGCGCGCAGGGTGCGCCGCCCGCGTGCGGGTCGGGCACGGCGGCGCCGTCCCCCGCGGCCCAGACCCCGGGCAGTGCCCGGCCGTCCGGGCCGACGGCCTGGAGGGTGGGCAGGCAGCGGATCCGTCCGAGGGTGTCCAGCGGCAGGTCGGTGGCGCGCAGGAGCGGGGACGGACGCACCCCGGCCGTCCAGACCAGGGTGCGGGCGGCGAACCGACTGCCGTCGGAGAGCGCCAGCACCCGGCCGGCGGCCGACTCCAGGGTCGTGCGGAGCCGGACGTCGACGCTGCGTTCGCGCAGCTGGGCCAGGGTGTGTGCGGCCAGCTCGGGGGACTCCTCGGAGAGGATCCGGTCGGTGGCCTCGACCAGTACCCAGCGCAGGTCGTCCTGGCCGACGTTGTGGTAGCCGCGGACCGCGTGGCGGGCCATGTCCTCCAGTTCGGCGAGCGCACCGACACCCGCGTAGCCGGCGCCGACGAAGACGAAGGTCAGAGCGGCCTGGCGGAGGGCCGGGTCGCGGGTGGCGGAGGCGAGGTCGAGCTGTTCCAGGACGTGGTTTCGAAGGCCCACCGCCTCGGCGACGGTGGAGAAGCCGAGGCCGTGCTCGGCGAGTCCGGGGACGGGGTCCGTCCGGGAGACCGAGCCGGGGGCGACCACCAGCACGTCGTAGTCGAGCTCGACGGGGGCCGGGGGCTCGCCGCGCCCGGCGGCGTCGGCCCAGGCCCGGCGGGTGGCGTGCTCGATCCGGGTGATCCTGGCGGTGAGGACCCGGCAGTGCGGGAGGGCCCGGCGAAGCGGGACGACCACATGGCGGGGGTCGATCGAGCCGGCCGCGACCTCGGCGAGCAGCGGGTGGTACGTCAGGTAGGACTGCGGCTCGACCACGGTGATCTCCGCGTCTCCGCTGCGGATCCGCTCCCGCAGCCCGCGCTGGAGGTGCAGCGCGGCGGACATCCCTGCGCAGCCGCCCCCGACGATCAGGATCCTGATGACGCACCTCCAGCCGCTGTTGGCCGCCCGCCGGCCATCGGCCGCCGGCGCACCGCCGTCGTCTAGCCCTCAATGAAGGACCGCCGGGGGCCCTCTTGTCCACAGTCCGTGCCGGGGCGGATGGGGCCGGAGTGGACGGACGGGACCGGATGTGCTTCCGGGGACGGTTTCTGACGCACTTTCGGCCTCGAACGGAGGTGAACTATGGTCGGATTGTGTTTCGGCGCGGCCACCGCCATGTCAATCGGCGGCGACGCACCGTGGAGCGGCCATTACGGCCAGTTCCAGTGTTGGCGGGAGAACCCGACTGCGGGACGGTGTTCCGGGGAAGGGTAGTCCCGGACGAGGCCCGGTCGGGCGGTCCTCGTGCGTATGCGGTCAGCCGGGTCCGGTCGGACGCGGTCGGCCGGGCACGGACGGCCGGGCGTCTCCCGGGCAGGGCGAGCCGGCGGGCGCGGCGCAACCGGCGCGAGCGAATGGGTCATCGGGTCATTTCTGACAGGCGGCTGCACCGGGGGGTGCAGGGGCGGGCGACGACAGGGTCCGGGAACGGGCACCTGCGGGGGAGAGTTGGGATGATGGAGCAGGATCGACTGTTGGGGCGGGCGGACGCTCCGCGCGCCGTCCAGGGCGTGGTGCCGGAGCAGCGCGGACCGGCGGAACCGTCGGTGCAGGCCGGGGTGGCGTACGCCGGGGTCCCGTACCGGGCCGAGCCCTCGCAGGCCGCCGGTGCGGCGGCGCCGGGTTCCCGGTTGCGGGTGGACGCCCGGCGGAACCTGGAGAGCGTGCTGCGGGCAGCCCGTGAGGTGTTCGGCGAGTTCGGGTACGGCGCGCCGATGGAGGAGGTCGCGCGCCGGGCCGGGGTCGGGGTCGGCACGGTGTACCGGCGCTTCCCGAGCAAGGAGGTGCTGGTCCAGCGGATCGCCGCCGAGGAGGTGGCCTGGCTGACGGCACAGGCGCGCGAGTCGCTGTACGGCGGCGACGGCGCCTGGGAGGCCCTGGCCGGGTACCTGGCGCGGGCGGTGTCGACCGGTGCCGGGCGGCTGCTGCCGCCGGAGGCGTTCCGGTACGCGGAGGAACTGGGCCGGGTGCCCGAGCAGCGGTCGGGCGATCCGGCCGGTGCGGGCGGCGTGCCGGGCGGTCTCTCCGGTGCTCTTCCGGCCGGTCGGATCGAGCCACGCAGCGGTGGGCCGCAGGACGGCGACCCGGCGGCGGACGCGGACCCGCGGCTGCTGCTGCAGTTGTTGGCGGCGCTGGTGGCCCGCGCGGGTGCGGCCGGCGAGCTGCGGCCCGGGGTGACGGTCTCGGACGTGGTCCTGGTCCTGACGGCCTCGGTCCCGGTGCACGCCGGACGGACCGCACCCGAACCGGTCTCGGCGGATGCGGCGGGCGGCCGACTCGGTTCGGTGGGAGCGTGGCAGACGGACGGTCAACCCGTCGAGGCGCCTGCCGACCGACTGCTTCGGATCCTCCTGGACGGGCTGCGGGCACGCTGAGGTCCGGCGCGCTGCGCTCCCTCCGACCGCTTCCAGCGGGCGAGTTGGGCGTCTCGCCGGCGTGCGCCGTCCGGTCGTGCGCTCGGTGCGGGGCTGCGCGCCGCCGGGGCGCCGCCCTGGCCGAACACATCCCCGACGGCCCCACGGAAGAGTGGGTGACGGCGGTCCGGCTACCGCCCCACTCTGCGCTATGCCATCCTTTGCCCGTGGTTGGAGCCAATGTCCCGTTGCGCGCCGTTCGCGCGCAGTCGGCGCCGCACCGCCGGGAACCGTGCGCCTGCGCACTCCCGCGCGCCCTGCCACACTACGGGGGCTGTCGTGGAATCTGGGGTCCGTTGTGAGCGCCGAGGAACAGAACGACTACGGCTACGGCCTCGGCTTCGGCCGCTCCGGGCAGGGCGGTCCGGACGGCGGGCCGCAGGGGCCGGACGCGGGTTCACCCGGCCACGCGCCGGGACACGCGCCCGGCGGACCGCCCACCCCGTCCACCCCGTCGGGGCCCACCGGGCAGGTGCCGGACCAGGCCGGGATGCCCAGCCGCGAGACCCTCTCGGCCTCCGCCGCCGCGCTCCCGCCTGGCCGGGTCCCCGGCCAGGCGCCGGCCGGCCGGGGTGGCGTCACCCCTGAGGCCTTCGTCGGCGCCCGCCGGCCCGCCCGCCCGACCGTGCCCGCCCCCGCCGACCCGGTGGACGGCGAGCGTCCGCCCTCCGACGCCGAGTTGACGGCACTGGTCCGGGCCGGCGACGACACCGCGTACGAGGAGATCTACCGCCGGCACGCGGACTCGGTGCGCCGCTACGCACGGACCTGCTGCCGGGACAGCTTCACCGCCGAGGACCTCGCGGGCGAGGTCTTCGCCCGCACCCTCCAGGCGCTGAAGGCCGGCAAGGGGCCGGAGTTCGCCGTCCGGGCCTACCTGCTGACCGCCGTGCGCAACGTCGCCGCGGCCTGGACCCGCAGCGAGCGGCGCGAACAACTCATCGACGACTTCAGCGCGTTCGCGCAGACCTCGGCCGCCACCGTCGACCTCGACCTGGCCGACCCCGGCGCGGACGCCTGGGCCATGGCGATGGCCGACCAGCGCATGGTGATGCAGGCCTACGCCGAACTCCCTGAGGACGACCGGGTGGTGCTCTGGCACACCGAGGTCGAGCGGGAGTCCCCCAAGACCGTCGCGGTGATGCTCGGCAAGACCGCCAACGCCACCGCCGTGCAGGCGCACAGGGCGCGCGACCGGTTGGCCGCCGGTTTCCTTCAGGCGCACGTCTCGGGCAGTCAGGACCGGGACTGTGAGGGGTACGCCAACCGCCTCGGCGCGTACGCGCGCGGCTCGCTGCGCAAGCGGGCGTCGGCGGAGGTCGGGCGCCACCTGAAGGAGTGCGACCGGTGCACGGCCGCCTGCCTGGAGCTGTCCGAGATCAACCACGGGCTGCGGGCGCTGCTGCCGGGCGGCGTGCTGGTCTGGGTCGGCGTGGGCGGCTTCGGCGCCGCCGCGGCCGCCGTCGGCGGGGCGGCGGCGGCCGGCGGTGCGGCGGTCGGCGCGGCGGCGGCCACCTCGGGCGGCACGGCCGCCGGCACGGCGGGGACGGCCGCCGGCACGGCGGCGGGCTCCGCGGCCGGAGCGGCCGGCGGCGCGGCGGGATCCGCGGGTGGTGGCGGGGCCGGCGCCGGGGCGCTGGCCGCCGAGGGCCTCGGCGTGGCGGCCAAGGCCGGGATCGCCGTCGCCGTCGCGGTGGCCGCGGCGGCCGTCGCCGCCTATGCGCTGTCCGGCTCGCCCGACCCGAAGCCCGCGGTGGCCGCTCTCCCGGCCTCCTCCCCCGCCGTCCCGGCTCCGCCGCCTGCGGTACCGGCGGTACCGCCGAGCCCCGCGCCGAGCAGTGCCGAGCCCGAGCCCGCGGAGGAGCCCCCGCCGAGCCCGTCCCCCACGCCGAGGCCGCCGGCACCGCCGGCAGCGGCAGCACCGGCGCCGGCACCGGCGAGCCGCAGGGCCGAGCCGCCGAGGCCCGCGCCGAGCAGCCCGCGGCCGGCCCCACCGGCACCTGCACCGACTCCCACCCCGCCGCCGAAGCCGACGCCCTCCCCCGTGCCGGTCCCGGTGGTGCCGACGCCGACCGTGCCCGTGGTACCCACCCCGGAGCCGCCCGTCGTACCGACGCCGACGCCGACACCGCCCCCGGTGCCGACGCCGACCGTGCCCGCGCCGACCGACTTCTGGGCCGACGACCTGCCGGTGATCAAGCCCGGCAGGAACCGGGTGCCGCCGCCGGGTCCGAGCATCCGGCAGAAGGACAGCGACTGGCTCTGGCAGCGTGACAGCGTCCGGATCGGCGGCACCCGGTACGCCCACGGCGTCACCGTGCACGCGCCGGCCGCCACCGTGGTCGACCTCAACCGCGCCTGCACGTCGTTCGACGCGGTCGCCGGGGTGGACGACGTCACCGCCCGGCGCGGCGGCGTGGTCTTCTCCGTGCAGGCCGCCGACGGCCGCACGCTCTGGAAGTCGCCCGTCCTGGCCACGGGGGACGAGGCGGTGCCGGTGCACGTCCCGCTGACCGGGCAGAAGTCGGTGCGGCTGGTGGTCACCCCGGCGCACGGCGTCTGGTCGGCGCTGAACGTGGCGGACTGGGCCGAGGCCCGCTTCAGGTGCGTCTGAAGCGGGCCCCGGCGCGGGTGCGGCCTCAGATCGCGCAGGAACCGTCCGCGCAGGCCTCGCCGGCCGGGGCGACCGGTACCGGCGCGGGGCGGCGCTCCCCGATCTCGCCGGCGACCTGCTCCAGCACCTTGCGGAAGGTCTCGGCCTCCTGCCCGCCCTGCACGGCCCACTTGCCCTCGAAGACGAAGGTCGGCACGGCGGTGATGCCCAGTTCCCGGGCCTCGGCCAGCTGCGCCCGCACCTCGGCGGTGCCCTCGTCGCCCGCCAGGTAGGCCGCCACCCGGTCGCGGTCCAGGCCGGCGGAGACGGCGACGTCGGTGAGCGCCGCGCGGTCGCCGACGTCCACGCCGTCGGTGAAGTGCGCCTTGAGCAGCGCCTCCTTCACCCGGCCCTGGGCGGCCGCGCCGTACTCGGTCTCGGCGAGGTGGAGCAGCCGGTGGCCGAGGAAGGTGTTGGCGTGCAGCGCGGCGTCGAAGTCGTAGGTGATGCCCTCGGCACGGCCCAGCTCGGCCACCCGGGCGTCCATCGCGACGGACTGCGGGCCGTAGCGCTCGGCCAGCCACGCGCGGTGCGGGCTCGCCGTGGCCGGCGCGTCCGGCACCAGCTGGTACGGCCGGTAGACCACCTCGACGTTCTCCTTGCCCGCGAAGCCGTCCAGGGCCTCCTCGAAGCGGCGCTTGCCGATGTAGCACCAGGGACAGGCGATGTCCGAGTAGATCTCGACCTTCATGGCGGGGCTTTCTCCAGGGGTGGGCGCGGACGGTGTTCCGGATGGGTGAACGGTCAACCATCTCGGGGCATTCCCGGCGGCCTCCCGCGAGGCGTCCGCGCCCCGGCCCGGCCGGGGGCGCCGCTCAGGGCGCCGGCGGCGCGGGCACGACCAGGACCGGGCAGGCCGCGTGGTGGACCGCCGCCGAGCTGACCGAGCCCAGCAGCAGCCGGTCGAAGCCGCCGTTGCCCCGGGTGCCGACCACCAGCGTGTGCTGCCGGGCCGAGGCGGCCAGCAGCACGTCGATCACGTTGCCGAGCACCACGTACAGCGAGAGCGCCCCCTCGTACGGGACGCTCCGGGCGCGCTGCACCGCGGCCACCGCCCGGCGCAGGCCGTCGGCCATGCTCTCGACCAGCGTCTCGACGCTCTCCTGGACCAGCTCCGCCATCCCCGGCGGGTAGCCGGCCGGGGCCGGGTTGACCACGGCGAGCACGTACAGCGGCAGGCCGAACCGCTCGGCCTCGGTCATCGCCCGGTCCAGCGCCCAGAGCGAGCCGTCCGAGCCGTCGCAGCCGACCAGCACGCCCGGCGGGCGCCCCGTCGGCGGCCGGCCGAGCACCGACAGGACGACGGGGACGGACGGATCCGGGCTGGCGCTGGTCACCAAGGCCTCCACGCGGGCGGAACGGACGGGTCGGCGCCATGATCGCCCGTCGGAACCACCGGGGCGGCCGAGCCGCGCCGGGGCGCCGCAGGGCGCGGACTGCGCCCCCCCCCGGGGGGCGGCGCGCGGCCCGCAGCCTCAGACGAAGCGGGCCGGGGCCAGCTCGGCGCGCCGGGCCGGCGGCAGACCGGTCCAGCAGGCGCCGTGGCGGCGGGCACGGACGCGGCGCAGCCAGAGCTCGGTGGCGGCCAGTTCGGCGAGGCCGGCCAGGGTGCCGGGCGGCAGCGGGGCGGCAGGGTCCGCGGAGCGGGCGAGGCCGGCCCGGACGGCGGGCAGGTCGATCAGGCCCGCCTCGGCGAGCAGCGGGGCGTCGAACAGTTCGGCGAGGCCGTCGGCGGCGAGCCGCAGGCCGGCCCGGGCGGGGGCGGTGCGGTCGGGGCGCGGGCCCCGGCCCCAGTCGGGCGGGAGGTCGGTGCGGCCGGCTCCGGTGAGCACCGCGCGCAGCAGGGCGTGCCGCGCGCCGGGCTGGAGCCGGACGTCGTCGGGGAACAGCCGCGCCGCACGGACCACCTGGTTGTCCAGGAACGGCGCATGCAGCCGCTGGCCGGGCTGTTCGGCGGCGTGCACCAGCGTGCGGAAGCCACGCGCATGCCGGTAGAGGGCGTACCTGGCTCGGCGCGCGCCGGGTGGCTCGACGGGCGCCGGTTCGCGCGCCGCCAGCCGCAGCCGCAGCGCGACCGCGGAGAGCGCCTCGTCGGAGAGCCAGCGGGCGGCCGGTCCGGGGACGCACCAGACCAGGTCGTCCGCCGAGCGGGCGCCCGCCGTGCCGCCGCCGTCCGGGCCGTGGCGCAGGGTCAGCCGCACCGCCGCGTCGTCGAGCGCGTCGGCGTAGCGGATCCGGGAGAGCCGGTGGGCGGCGCGGACGACGGTGAGCGGGGTGCGCAGTGCACCCGCGAGGACGCCGACCGTCGCCCGGTCGGCACCGGCCAGGGCGGCGACCGGCGGCAGTAGTTCGCGCGGGCGACCGGCCCGGACCAGGTCGGCGAGCCGGGCGGGGTGCCCGTCGAGCACCTGCCGGGCGCCGTAGCCGGTGAGGTGGTCGGTGCCGCCGGCGCCGAAGCGGGCCTCGGCGCGGGCCGCGGCGACCAGTTCGGGGCCGGGCTCGTCGGTGAGCGGACCGTCCTGCGGGTCTGCGCGCAGGTCCGCGTACGGGAGGGTGGCCGGGTCGGGGGCGAGCACGGTGTGCCGCAGCCGGGGGACGTCGGGGGCGAGCGTCGCGGGGGCCTCGCTCTCGCCGAGGGTGACGGCGGCCAGCTGCTCCGGTCCGGCCCGGTCCGGAGCGGCGGCGCGGGCCCAGGAGCCCTTGACCGCGCCGGTCCTGACCGCACCGGGGCCGGGTGCGGTGCCCCCGTCGGCCGTGGCCCGGTCGCGCACGGCCGGCGCCGGTCCGGGCCCCGGGGCGAGCGGCACGGCGGCCGCCAGCAGCGCCACGGTCGCGGAGGCGGTGCCGTACGAGAGGTCGACGCCGAGCCGGGCCCGCTCGCCGGCGGTGCGGCCCGGGTCGGGGGTGCGGACCCGGGAACGGACCGACTCCAGCAGCGCGCGGGTGAGTTCGCGGACGGCCGGGGCCTCGCCGCGCCGCTGCTGCGCGCCGCCGGTGTCGTCGTAGGCGGCGAGGTAGGGGCGGCCGCCGCGGATCGCCAGCGCGTGGCCGGGCGGCACCTGCTGCACGCCGAGGTACGGGGTGCCGGTGCCGAGGGCCTCGGGCGACTCCGGGCAGGCGAGCCGCGCGGCCAGGTGGCCGGTGTCGATCGGCGCGCCGATCAGGTCGGCGAGCGGGAGGGCGGCGGTGGCGTACGCGGTGCCGCCGGCCCAGGGGGTGTGGAAGACGGGCCGGGCGCCGGCCAGGTCGGCGAGCAGCACGGTGGAGCGGGTGCCGGTGCGCAGCACCACGGTGTAGCTGCCGGGCCAGGCCGTGAGGTGGCGGACGGCGCCGCCGCGCGCGGCGGCGAGGCCCGCTGCCAGTTCGGCGTCGGAGGCGCCGCAGTGGCCGAGGACGGCGAGCCGGACGGTGGCGGGGGTGTCCTCGACCGGGTCGGGCTCGGTCGGTCCGGTCGTGACGACGGCGGGGGCGCCGGGGCGCAGGGTGGCCAGGCGGATCTCCTCGGGGCGCCAGTCGCCCACGGCCCAGAGCGGGTTCGGTCCGGTCCAGAGGGCGCGCGCGGCGATCGGCGCCACGGCACCGGGCGTCTCCTGCGCCGGTGCACCCGCCCGGGGCGCGCCCGTGCTCCAGCCCGTCAGCCACCGCATCGCGCCTCCACCGGACGAGGACCTGCCGCCGCGCGGCACGTCCGCCGCCGGGCAGCCCCGGCCGGCCCATGGCGCACCGCGGCGGCCGCCCACGTGATCCGGCGCACCGTCAGGAGACATCGTGCCACCGGTCGGCCGTCCCGGGACCGGAGTTGTCGTTTCCGCCTGGCGGCGGCGCAGCGTCCGCGGTCGGCGTCCGGACGGTCCGGCGGGACTCGGCGGCGGTCCCTGCGCGGTCCCTGCGCGGTCCCTGCGCGGTCCCTGCGCGGTCCCCTGCGGGCCCCTGCGGGCCCCTGCGCCCTCCCGGACCGGCCCGCGAACTCCCCCGGCCGGGGCGGGCCGGGCCTCCCCCTCCTCGGCCCGGACCGCCCCACACCGCCGCCTTGGCATGGCCATCGCGAGATGGCCGAAAGGCGTCGTCCGGCCCGGGAGGGCATCCGCATGCCCTCCCGGACTCCGCCGCCGTCCGCGGGGATTGAGACGGCGGCATCCCCCGGCCCGCCGGGTCCTCGACGGCGGGCCGACCCACGACCACCAGCGAATCGCCGACCGGCCGGTCGGGCCAGGGGGCACGGCCGGGCGCACTTCGACACGGGACCGGAGCACGACGCTCCGGCGCGCGGCCGCCCGCCCCGCCCCCGGCCGGTTCCGAGTGGTCCGGACCAACCCGCCGGGCCGCCCCGCGGGCCGCCGGGAGCCCGGTACCGGGTGCGCGATCCCGCCATCCGGAATGCGGCCTCTTAACCCTCGGAACGCGTCCGACTACTCTAGGTACAGCAGCTACGGCCCGGTGCCGCCCGGGCCCCGCGCACAAGGCCGCAGGAGGTGCCGCCGCCACCATGACCGTCAGCCCACGTGGACCGAACGAACGGCTCGGCACGCTCCTGACCCTCGCGCAGATCAGCAACGCCGGCCTGGCCCGCCGGGTCAACGACCTCGGCGCCCAGCGCGGGCTGACGCTGCGCTACGACAAGACCTCGGTGGCCCGGTGGGTCAGCAAGGGCATGGTCCCGCAGGGGCCGGTCCCGCACCTGATCGCCACCGCCATCGGCGGCAAGCTCGGCCGGCCGGTGCCGCTGGAGGAGATCGGCCTCGGCGACACCGACCCGGCGCCCGAACTCGGCCTGGCCTTCCCGCGCGAGGTCTCCGAGGCTGTCCGCTCGGCCACCGACCTCTGGCGGGTCGACCTCGACCTGCGCCGCGGCTCCGGCGGCGGCCGCTGGAGCGACAGCCTGGCCGGGACGTTCTCGGTCGCGGCGTACGCGACCCCGGTCTCCCGCTGGCTGATCACCCCGGCGGACGGCTCGGTGGCCCGCGAGGTCCGGACGCCGGCCGACGTCGGCTCCTACCGGGTCGGCCACTCGGACGCCGCGAAGCTCCGCGAGGCCGCCCAGGAGGCCCGCCGCTGGGACTCCAAGTACGGCGGCGGGGACTGGCGTTCGTCGATGGTGCCGGAGTGCCTCCGGGTGGAGGCGGCGCCTCTGCTGCTGGCCTCGTACAGCGACGCGGTGGGCCGGGCGCTGTTCGGCGCCACCGCCGAACTCACCCGGCTGGCCGGGTGGATGGCCTTCGACACCGGCCAGCACGAGGCCGCCCAGCGCTACTACATCCAGGCGCTGCGGCTGGCCCGCGCCGCCGCCGACGTGCCGCTCGGCGGCTACGTCCTGGCCTCGATGAGCCTGCAGGCGGGTTACCGGGGCTTCGCCGAGGAGGCCGTCGACCTCGCCCAGGCCGCACTGGAACGCAACCGGGGACTGGCCACCGCCCGCACCATGAGCTTCTTCCACCTGGTCGAGGCACGCGCCCAGGCCAAGGCCCGCAATGCCGCGGCGTGTGCGACGGCGCTCGGCGCGGCGGAGAGCGCACTCGAACGGGCACGCGCCGGGGATCCCGATCCGGCGTGGATCGACTTCTACGCCTACGACCGGCTCGCCGCCGACGCCGCCGAGTGCTTCCGCGACCTCGGAGTGCCCTCCAAGGTGCGGCAGTTCACCCGTGAGGCGCTGGCCCGGCCGACCGAGGGGTTCGTCCGCTCGCACGGGCTCCGGCTGGTCGTCTCCGCGATGGCCGAGGCGGAGGCCGGCAACCTGGACGCGGCCGTGGCCGCCGGCGAGCGCGCCGTCGAGGTCGCCGGGCGGATCTCCTCCCAGCGCAGCCGCGAGTACGTGGTCGAGATGCTCCGCCGGCTCGAACCCTTCCAGGGCGAGCGCCGGGTCCGGGAGTTGACCGAGCGGGCCCGCGCGGTGATCGTCGCCCCGGCCTAGCGGGGCCGGCCGCGCCCGGCGGCCGTCCGGCCCTCCGAAGGCGGCGGGATATTCGGGTGCACGGGCGGGAGAGGCCCGGCTATGGTCTCTCCCGTCCAGGTGCGCAGGCGGAGGTTACTTCCACTGTTAATGGTGCGACACGAAAGTCACATAAAGCAGTAATCGGACAATAGACAGAAGGGATAATTGACCGATTCCGGGTGGTGTGCATACCCGGTCCCCACGGCCAACTGCGAGGGTGGTAACGCCCTGGTGGAAAGCAGGCCGGACAAGTCCAAGGCCCAGTCGCCCATCGGCTGGGTACAGGTGAGGGGAAGATCGGACGGATGAGCGAGAGCGAATCCCTGGCTTAAAGCCTCGTAAAGTGGACTCCGCGCCAGATGGGATGTAACGGCGGAGAAAAGGTCGGCGTCCGGGAAGGCGCAAAGCGGGACTGGTTCGTTAGTCAGTCCTCAAGCACACCTTGACCTCGGGGCACAGGGGACATCCAAGCCGATCGAATCTGTAATATGTGGAACGTGGAAACCCCGTTGTCCTCCTGGTGACAGGTAGGACGGCCGTAAGGCCAACCGATGGGACAGCGGGAACAGGAAGACCCAAGAAGCGAACGCCGGTGGCCCGAAAGGGCACGGGAAGGTCGGCAGGGGTTTGTCACCCCGCCGGCATAACCGGCCGGATACCCGATTTTGTATCGGGGCCCGAAAGGGAGCTGACGTGGGTTTGGTGGACCCAAGGAGAAAAGCAGCAAGATCGCAAGAACTTGCGGACAAGTTAGACACGGAGGGCGGCTATGGACGACACAGTCACCCTTGCGGTGAACGGACCGAAAGACATCCCGGCGGACTGGTCCCAGATTGACTGGGGCAAGGCCAACGAGAATGTAAGGCGATTGAGGCAGCGGATCTTCAAGGCCGCCAAGAATGGTGATCACCGGCAGGTGAAGAACCTGTCGAAGCTGATGTTCCGAAGCCACAGCAACACGCTGACCAGCGTGCGGCGGGTGACGCAGATCAGCAAGGGCCGCAAGACGGCCGGGGTCGACGGAGAGACAGCGCTCACTCCCAAGACACGCCAGGAACTGGCGTCCCGTATCCACGGGACGACGCAGCCGTGGCGAACCCGACCCGTCAAGCGGGTGTACATCCCCAAGAGCAATGGGAAGCAACGCCCCCTGGGGATTCCAACAATCTCGGACCGTGCCATGCAGGCGCGAGTGAAGAATGCGTTGGAACCACAGTGGGAAGCCAGATTCGATCAGAAGTCGTACGGCTTCCGCCCAGGAAGAAGTGCGCACGACGCGGTTGCGGCGCTATGGCAGGTCGCGTCCGGCGGTCGGGGCGCGGATCCCAAGCGGATGTGGGTACTGGATGCAGATCTTGCAGCCGCCTTCGACAAGATCGACCATGAGAGCCTTATGGCCACCATCGGTGACGTACCCGGAAAGGGTCTGATCCGGCAATGGCTCAAGGCAGGAGTGCTGGAGCAGGGACGGTTCGCGCCAACAACTGAGGGCACGCCGCAAGGTGGAGTCATCAGCCCCCTGCTGCTGAACATCGCTCTGAACGGCATGGAGGAGGCAGCGGGCTGCCGTTACACCCCTCGGGGTGCGACGCAGCCGGACTCCCCGGTCCTGGTGCGGTATGCCGACGATTTCGTGGTCATGTGTCACACGGAGGAAGAGGCGCACCAGGTCAAGGTCAAGCTGGCTGAATGGATGGAGCCTCGTGGTTTGAGGTTCAACGAGGATAAGACAGCGGTCCGAAACCTGTCGGACGGTTTCGATTTCCTCGGTTTCAACATCCGGCGTTATGACCGAGGAAACAAGGCCATCACGCTGACCCAGCCGAGCAAGGACTCCATGAAGAAGGCCCGGAAGAGGCTGCAGGAGCAGATGGTGTTGCTACATGGCACCAATGCTCAGGCAGTCGTGGTCAACATGACTCCTTTCGTCAGGGGTTGGTCGACCTACTTCCGGGGGGCGGCATCCAGCCAGGCGTACGCCGATCTCGACAGTTACATGTGGAGACTCACGTACAAGTGGGCGCAGCGGATGCATCCCCGCAAGACCGGTAGGTGGATTGCTTCCCGGTACTACAAGAAGGTCCGCAACGACCGTTGGGTGTTCTCCGACCCTATCGGGGACGGTCTCCTGACCAAGTTCTCGTGGACCAAGATCGAACGCCACACAATGGTCAAGGGCGGGGCGTCCCCGGATGATCCCGACCTGGTGGACTACTGGGCAAACCGCAGGAAGAAGCAGACCCCGCCGCGCATGACCACTTCGATGGTCTCGCTGGCGGCACGGCAGAACGGTCTATGTCCGCTCTGCCGTACTGCTCTGATCGTAGGGACCGAGTACGAGCCGGACAATGTGCGGGCGTGGGTGGAATGGTTCGAGGCCATGCGCAACCGGCTTCACAAGGACCACCTGGTCTACCGTCGGCACGGCGGTAGCGACGATCGCAGTAACTTGCGCCTTGTACACGCCGAGTGTCATCGCACGCATCATGCAGGCGATAGCATCCGGTTTCCTGATCACTGACGATTGGCGCTGGTCTGCTTGAGCCGTATGCGTTGAGAGGCGCACGTACGGTTCTGAGAGGGCTACGATCCAGTAATGGGTTGCGGCTACTCGACGGCGGGTCGCGGGTTCGAGTCCCGCCACCGGCTTCCGGGCCGGTGTAGCTCAGTCGGTAGAGCAGCTTGTCACCTCAGCCGCTTCGGAACTCTGGACACCCATTCGTGAATAGCATTCCGCACCTCCCGGTGCGACGGCAGCGGTTACTTCGTGGAGTGCCCCCAGCGGGGCGCGGTGAATCGGACAACAGCACCGCCGCCACCCAGATCTCGGGAGGCAGAGCGCCCGGGGTGCCCGGTGCGCAGGCGGGGGTTACTTCGGATCTTGCGGTTCCGGGTTCGAATCCCGGTCGGTCCGTACGCGAGTACGGCCGGTAGCTCGAACCGGATAGAGCACAAGGCATACGAACCTCCGCCGACGCCGGCCGCCGGGCCGGCACGATCTCGGGCACCCCTTTCCTCGGCCATGCCTCCCCTCGCGTTCCGTCCGGCCAGCAGGGGGATTCCAGCATGTCGCGTTTCAACGTCCGCAGGACCAAGCCGAGTCCGAGCTCGCCCGTGACCACCACCGGGCAGCGCACGGCCAACCACAACGGCGGCACCGGCCACCTACGGCACGCGAGGTCCGAGCTCTTCCTGCTGGCCGTCGCCAACCTCGTCGGCCAGGACACCTTCTACGAGACCGGCGGCGCCCGCGACGACCGTTACACCGCGCTGGTGCGCCGACTCGCCGTCACCGACCCGGAGTGGACCCTCGGCCTGCTCCGCTGGCTTCGGTCCGACGCCCGCATGCGCACGGCCGCACTGGTCGGCGCCGCCGAGTTCACCCGGGCCCGGCTGGACGCCGGGGAGCCCGGCCTCTCCCGGCAGGCCGTCGACGCGGTGCTGCAGCGCGCGGACGAGCCCGGCGAGCTGCTCGCCTACTGGACCTCGCGCTACGGCCGCGCGCTACCGAAGCCGGTCAAGCGCGGCGTCGCCGATGCCGTCCGCCGGCTCTACAACGGACGCTCGCTGCTGAAGTACGACACGGCGTCCAAGGGTTACCGCTTCGGCGACGTCCTGGAGCTGACCCACCCCGCGCCCGACCCGGCCAAGCCGTGGCAGGGCGAGCTCTTCCGCTACGCCCTGGACCGCCGGCACCGGCCGGAGGAGGCCCTCCCGCCGGCCTCGGACGCGCTGCTCACCGCCAACCGCGAGCTGCTCGCGCTGCCGGTCGAGGAGCGGCGGGCGGCGGTGACGGCCGAGGGCGGCGCCGAGCGGCTGGCCACCGCCGGACTGACCTGGGAGGCGCTGGCCGGCTGGCTGCAGGGCCCGCTGGACGCGGCCGTCTGGGAGGCGGTCATCCCCTCGATGGGGCCGATGGCGCTGGTGCGCAACCTGCGCAACTTCGACCAGGCCGGCGTCCCGGACGAGGTCGCGGCCGAGGTCGCGCGGCGGATCGCCGACCGGGGCGAGGTGCGCCGCTCCCGGCAGTTCCCGTTCCGCTACCTCGCCGCGTACCGGCACGCGCCTTCGCTGCGCTGGGGGCACGCACTGGAGACCGCGCTCTCCCACTCGCTCGCCAACGTGCCCGCGCTGCCGGGCCGGACGCTCGTCCTGGTGGACCGCTCGGGCTCGATGTTCGACCGCCCGAACGCCCAGACCCTGCTCAACCGGGCCGACTCGGCCGCGATCTTCGGCACCGCGCTGAAGATCCGGGCCGCCGACGCCGACCTGGTCGAGTTCGGCACCACCAGCCGGGTCGTCACGGTGACGAAGGGCGAGCCGGTGCTGCGCGTGCTGGAACGCTTCACCGACCTCGGCGGCACCGACACCGCCGCTGCCGTCCGTACCCACTACCGCGGCCACGACCGGGTGGTGATCGTCACCGACGAGCAGACCGGCCCCGGCTGCTGGGGCGGCGACCCGCTGGCCGCCGTCCCGACCGACGTGCCCGTCTACACCTGGAACCTGGCCGGCTACCGGACCGGCCACGGGCCCGCCGGTACGGCGAACCGGCACACCTTCGGCGGCCTGAGCGACTCGGCCTTCCAGCTGATCCCGCTGCTGGAATCGGGCCGGGACGCCCGCTGGCCGTGGGAGCGGCAGCACGGGGAGCGCTGACGCCCCGGCTCCGAGCGGCGAGTACCGAGGGGGCTTGCGGGACGCGCCCGGAGGCCCCCTCGACCGGCACCGCGCGCCGTGGCAGCATCGGCGGGTCGGGCCCCCCGCCGGCGGCGGGCGCGGAGGGAAGACCCGGGCGGACGCGTGGGGAGCGAGCGGTGACGTACGACTACGACGTAGTGGTGGTGGGCGGGGGCATCGTCGGGCTCTCCACGGCGTACGCGCTGACCAGGGAGCGGCCCGGCCTGCGACTGGCGGTGCTGGAGAAGGAGGCCGGCCTCGCCGCCCACCAGACCGGGCGCAACAGCGGGGTCATCCACAGCGGCGTCTACTACCAGCCGGGCTCGCTCAAGGCCCGCTACGCCGTCTCGGGGGCCGCCGAGATGGTGGAGTTCTGCCGCACCCACGACGTCCCGTACGAGGTGACCGGCAAGCTGATCGTGGCCACCGACCCGGCCGAGCTGCCGCGGCTGCACGCGCTCGCCGAGCGCGGCCGGGAGAACGGCATCCCGGTCACCGAGCTGGACCGGGCGGGCATCGCCGCGCACGAGCCGGAGGTCACCGGCATCGCCGGGCTGCACATCGGCACCACCGGCATCTGCGACTTCCCGGCCGTCGCCGCCACCTACGCCCGGCTGGCCGGGGAGGCCGGCGCCGAGCTGCGCACCGGCACCGAGCTGCGGGCCGTCGCCCGCCGGGCCGACGGGGTGACCGTCCAGACCTCCGCCGGGGAGCTGCGCTGCCAGGTGCTGGTGAACTGCGCCGGCCTGCACAGCGACCGGATCGCCCGGCTGGCCGGCGACGACCCCGGCGTGCGGATCGTGCCCTTCCGCGGCGAGTACTACGAACTGGCCGAGGAGCGCCGGGAGCTGGTCCACGGCCTGGTCTACCCGGTGCCCGACCCGGCCTTCCCCTTCCTCGGCGTTCACCTGACCCGGGGCATCCACGGCGACGTGCACGTCGGCCCGAACGCGGTGCCCGCGCTGGCCCGCGAGGGCTACGACTGGCGCACCGTCCGCCCGCGCGACCTGGCCGACACGATCACCTTCCCCGGCACCTGGCAGATCGCCCGCCGGCACTGGCGGTACGAGATCGGCGAGCTGCACCGCTCGCTCTCCAAGCGGGCGTTCACCACCGCCGTCCAGCGGCTGCTGCCGGCCGTGACCGCGGCGGACCTCGTCCCGGCCGCAGCCGGGGTGCGGGCCCAGGCGGTGTCCCGGGACGGCGCGCTGCTGGACGATTTCGCCTTCGCCGGCTTCGACCCGGACGACCCGCGCTCCACCCGGCGCCTGGTGCACGTGCTGAACGCGCCCTCCCCCGCGGCCACCGCCTCGCTGCCGATCGGCCGCGAGGTGGCCCGCCGGGCGCTCGCCGCCCGGGAGGCCGGCGGCTGAGCGGAGACGCGTGACCCGGGCTCACACGACGGGGCGGGCACGCAGGAGATCGGCCCGTTCGACTTCCTGCGCGGGCGCCGCGCCCGCCACGCCCGCGTCGCGTGCGTCACAGGGCCTCGCCGGGCCTGCGGCACGCGCCGGGCGGCCCCGTAGACTCGGTTGATTGTGACTGCCACCGCCCCGATCCCCCAGCAATCGCCCTCCGCCCGGCTCTCCGCGGCGCCCGCCGCGTACCCCGCGCCGATGTACCCGCACAAGGCCACCGAGGCCCAGCACAGCGAGCGGCGCATCCGCAGCTTCCAGCCGCGCCGGGGCCGGATGACCAACGCCCAGGCGGGCGCGCTGGACCGGGGCTGGGAGAAGTACGGCATCGCGATCGACGGCACCCCGCTCGACCTGCGCGACCTCTTCGGCGGCCGGCCGGTCACCCTGGAGATCGGCTTCGGCATGGGCGAGACCACCGCCGCGATGGCCGCCGCCGACCCGGCGATGGGCATCCTGGCCGCCGACGTCCACACCCCCGGCCACGGCAACCTGCTCGGCATGCTGGAGCGCGACGGCTCGGAGAACGTCCGGCTGGCCGCCGGCGACGCCGTCATCCTGCTCCGCGACATGCTGCCCGACGCCTCGCTGGCCGGCCTTCGGGTCTACTTCGCCGACCCGTGGCCCAAGCCCAAGCACCACAAGCGCCGCCTGGTCCAGTCGACCTTCCTGGACCTCGTGCTGCCGCGGCTCGCCCCGGGCGCCCTGGTGCACTGCGCCACCGACTGGGAGCCCTACGCGGAGCAGATGCTGGAGGTGCTCTCCGCCTCGCCCGAGCTGGAGAACCTGCACCCGGAGGGCGACGGTACCGGCTGGCTGGAGCCCGCCGACCACCCGGACGGCAGCATCCCCGGCTACGCGCCGCGGCCGGACTGGCGGCCGGTCACCAAGTTCGAACGGGCCGGGATCGCCAAGGGCCACGTGGTCCACGACCTGCTGTTCCGCCGCCGCTGAGCCGCCGCCGGGTGTTCGACCCGGCGGACCCGCACCGGCCCACCGGCCCCGATCCGGCCGATCCGCCCGGGGAGATTCGTCCCGAGTCCTCCCGGCGGGCCGGTGCCTTGGCCTACCCTGTGCCGGGTGAGCAGCCCGTCCGGCGGCGGGAACCGGGCCACGGCCCACGTCGCCGACGACCGAGTGATGCCCACGCGCCCCGCCGGCACCCGGACCATCCCGGGGCCCCGGGGGCGCCGGGCACACCGGCTCGTGCCCTGGCCGGCCGCCCTCGCGCCGCAGCCCGCGCCGCAATCCGCGCCGCCGGCCGTTCCGCAGCCGAGCAGCCCGCCCGGCACCCCGTCGGGGACCGCACCGCCCGCCGCGCCACCTGGCCCAGCCCCCCGGCGGCCGCGCGCCGACCACTCGCTCGCCGTCTCCTCCGTCACCGCGGGCGCCGCCCTGGCCCTGGCCGGCTGCGGCGTGCTGATCCTGCACCTGGTGCACCGCCAGACCGGCACCACCGGACTGCTGGTCGGCCTCGGTCTGGCGACCGTCCCGCTGCCCTTCGTGCTCGGCGGCCTGGCCTGGCTCAACCAGACCGCCCGGGTGCCGCTGCGGCACATCGTGTTCTGCCTCGGCTGGGGCGCCTTCGCGGCGACCACGGTCGCGATCCTCGCCAACGGCTGGACCGCCGACTACCTGACCGCCCACCAGGGCAGCCTGGGCGAGGCGCTCGGCGCCGACCTGGTCACCCCGGTGATCGAGGAGAGTGCCAAGGGGACGGCGCTGCTCCTGCTGCTGGTACCGATCGGCCGGCAGCTCCCGTGCCGCGGCCACCGCACCACCGACCGCCCCTGCGCGAGCCTGCTGCGCCCGATGCCCGGTGCCGGCCGGCCCCTCCCGTACGCCCGCCGGACCGCCGCGCCGTACGCCCGGGGCCGACTGCGCCCCTACCTGCGGCCGCTGCCCTACCTGCGCCCGTACCCGCTGACCCACGACCGTCCGCGGGCGCGGGCCCGCCCCCGCACCCTGGCCGCCGGGGTGGTCCTCGGCGGGGTCACCGCCTGCGGCTTCGCCTTCACCGAGAACGCGCTCTACCTGGGACGGGCCTTCAGCGACGACGAGCAGCAGCGGCTGGACAGCATCGGCCTCGGGGCGACCCCGAGCCTGCGCGACTTCGACAGCACGGTGCAGACCTTCGTCCTGCGCGCCCTGCTCTCCCCCTTCGCCCACCCGCTGTTCACCGCGCTGACCGGGCTGGGCCTGGCCGTCACCCTCACCACCGGCCGGCGCTGGCTGGCCCGGCTGGCCGCGCCGACCGGGCTGGTGCTGTCGATGGCCCTGCACGGCACCTGGAACGCCGCGGCCGACCTCGGCACCCACGGCTTCCTGCTGGTCTACGCGGTGCTGATGGTGCCCTGCTTCGTCGCGCTGGTCGGCTTCGCGGCCTGGGCGCGGGCCCGGACCGTCCGGCACTCCGCGCGCCGTCCGCGCGCCGCGGCCTGAGACCGCACGGCCGGGACCGCCGGGAACCGCATGACTAGGACCACCGGGAACCACACGACCGGGACCGGCCGCCCGGGCCCCCGGAGAACCGATTTCCCATCCGCGCGACTTCCCCGTATTGTTGTGTTCACCGACGCGGGGTGGAGCAGCTCGGTAGCTCGCTGGGCTCATAACCCAGAGGTCGCAGGTTCAAATCCTGTCCCCGCTACTCAGTAGCCGAAAGGCCCGGAGGATCCGTCCTCCGGGCCTTTCGCCGTTTCCGAGAGACGGCGACGGCACGATTGCGTGAGGAACCGGTGACGGAGCCCGGACCCCAAGATCCGGTAGCGGATCCGTCGAGCATACTGAGGGCCCACCTGTCGCCCGTTCGGACGCGACCGCTCGCGTCGAGTAAGGAAACCCTGATGCTGTCGAAGCGCCTTGTCAGTACCACCGCGATCTGCCTGCTGCTGGCAAGCGGGCACGGCCGCGTGCGGCGACGCCAAGGACAACAAGGCTTCGGCCGCGGCTCCGGCACCGAAGCTGGACACCGACAAGCTGAGCGCCGACGAGATCCAGAAGCAGGCGAAGGACGCCCTGGCGACCGCCTCCTCGGTGAGGATCAGCGGCGAGATGAACGACGCCGACGGCAAGATGACCATGGACCTGGCGCTCGACACCAAGGGCCAGTGCACCGGCACCATGAGCGTGCCCGGCGCCGGCAAGTTCGAGATCATCAGCGATGGCAAGCAGTCCTTCCTGAAGCCGGACACGGACATGTGGGCCGCCGTCGGCGGTCCGAACGGCGCCAAGGCCGCCGAGCTCTTCAAGGGCCGCTACCTCACCGGTTTCGAGAGCGACGACGACTTCAAGAGCTTCTCCTCCGTCTGCAACCTCACCGTGCTGAGCAAGCAGCTCGTCGAGGACGACGACGACAAGAGCACCTTCACCAAGGGCTCGGCCGGCACCGTCAACGGCGCGAAGACCTTCAGCCTCAAGGCGAAGGACGCCAAGGGCGAGGAGTCGACCATCCACGTCCTGGTCGAGGGCAAGCCCTACCCGGTGCGGATCGAGAAGTCCGGCGGCAAGGAGAGCGGCCAGATCAGCTTCGGCGACTTCGACAAGCCGCTCACCGTCCAGGCCCCGCCGGCCGACAGCGTGATCGACTTCAAGAAGTTCAAGGAGCTCCAGGGCGCCTGATCCGGGCCCGGGCAGCGGCCGCGAATAATCCGTTGCCCTCCTCCGGGTGGGCTGCCTATGGTGGCGGCACACTGAAAGGAGGTGATCCTGAATTGAGTAACTACGCAACTGCGCACGTAAGCGCGTCTGACTCGCTCGGGCGCGCCTCCGCTGAGGTTACGGCCTAGTCGTAGCCCAGCGGACGGGAACGCGCAGAAGTTGTCGTGCCCCCGGGACCCCTCAAATCGAGGCCCCGGGGGTTCGGCATGTCGGGGCCCGGCCGCCCGTGGGGGACGTGGTGACGGCCGGGCCGGTCTGGGTCAGCCTCGGACGGGAACCGGGTTCTCCGAATGGTCCAGCCACACTGTGTGGCCGTTCGGGGTCACGGTGAGTCCGAAGCGGTCGAAGTCGGGGCGGCCCTGGTCGTCCCACCAGCGCCAGGCGGCCTCTACCTCGTCCCAGAGGTTCCGGGGGCCGGACTGGTACACCTCGTACTCCGTACGCTCCCGCTCGTAGTCGACGGAGGCCCACGACCGGGTATCCCGGCTGTAGAGCCACAGCGTGTACGCACCGTTGTCGTAGCGCTCCGCCCGCCAGAACGTCCCGGGCACGGCCGCCCCGATGACGAACTGCTCGAACCACCCACCTGTGTCCGGAGGGGCCAGCGTGGTGGTGCTTCTCGCGGCGTCGGCAGGCCATTCCCGGCCACGTAGGTAGTCCTGGAAGGGCGGCCGGTCGGTGCGCTGCTGGCGCAGCCGCATGAACGCCGAGCTTCGGGTGAACGTGCCGTGCGCCTTGGTCCCGTCGTCGTTCACGGTCAGCCGGACGATCTGCTCTCCGCCGTACTCGGTGCCGAACGGGGCGACGATGATCCCGCCGGGGGTCGTCTGCTCCAGCCACGCCGCAGGGATCTCCAGCAGGGAGCACGTGGCGATGATCCGATCGTAGGGAGCGCCCTTGGCCCAGCCCGACCGCCCATCTCCCTCGATCACGGTCGGCTCAAGTCCGGCCCGGTCCAGGTTCGACCGAGCGCCACGGGCAACGTTCGGGTCGTACTCGACGGTCACCACGTTGGCGTCGCCCTGGCGGTGAGCCAGCAGGCCGGCGTTCCAGCCCGTCCCGGTCCCGACCTCCAGCACCGTGTCACCGGGGCGCACGTGGAGGTCTCGGAGCATCGAAAACACCATCGTGGGCATGGAGTTGGACGAACTCGGGGTCGTGCCCAGCCCGTCGCCCTCGTGTTCTCCGTCGTCCCACTGCGTGGTCAGCGGGATGTCCGAGTAGACCGCCCTTCGCCACGCCCCGGGGTCCTGCGACTGGTACACCACGGGGTTCTGTTTCGTGCCGTCCGCGATGCCCGGCCAGATGCGATCCGGGACGAACAGCTCACGGGGCACGGCCTTGAAGGACGGGAGCCAGTCCGAGGAAAGCGCGCCGCTGGCCACCAGCGCGGAGGCGAGCCCCTGGGGACCCGCCTCCTTGAGCGTCTCGCCGGTCACTTGCCGCCCGCCGGGCTCTGGCCGTCCGAGGTGTTGCCGCCCTCGTCGGACCCGCCGCCGCCGCGCCCGGAGCCCTTGTTGCTGTCGTCCTGCTGCTTGCCGCCGTCACCGGCACCCGTGCCGCCGCCGCGCTTACCCATCTCAGTACCTCCGTGCCGTTGAGCCCAACTGGCTTTTGCCTGCCGGGTTTTGCGACCCGTCCCGGCCATTCCTTCCCCAGGTGGCCGGGACGGGAGTTCTGTTGGGCGCGTCAGCGCCTCGGGTGGTTCGCCTCACGCACCCGGGCCAGCAGCACCGCCCGGCGCTGCCGTTCCTCCGGCGTCAGGGGCACCTCGGTGTGCTCCTCCGGGCTGAGAACGGGCCGGGGCCCGGCGGACCGCTTACGGGGCCACGGGTGGGTCCTCAACCACTCGAACGGGTCCACGGGCTCAACGTCCCCAGAGGGGCCCTGTACGGCCGCCTGCGGGCTGTCCTGGTGGTCACTCATCCGGGTCCGCCTGCGTGCACTCGCCGTCGTCGGCGTGCCGCTGCCGCCACCGGACCAGGTGCCGCGCAATGGTGGGGTTCGTGTCGGCCGGGTACTGCGCTTCGACCCCGTCGAAGTAGGCGCATTCGAGACAGGGGTTCTCCGGCGCACTGACAGCCGGGGCGGCAGCCGTGGGCAGCCTCATGCGGCCCCCTTGTCGGGACACACATCGGCACCGCAGGTGCAGAACGGCCAGTCCTTGGGGATGCCCCGCCCCATGGCCTTGGCGGCGTACGCCGGGTCGTAGTCGGCCAGCGCATCGCCGACGGGAGCGCGCTGGCGCTGCTCGGCCCGGTACTCGGCGCGGGTCTTGGTCTTGCGAGTGTTGGTGCTCACCGCCATGGGGCCACTCCCTCGGACTGCTCAGAACCGATGAGCAACACGCTAGGGACCTAGGCGAGTTGGACTCTACAAAGTTGCATGAGATTGCACAGATTCACCCCAGCGCCTCAACCGCCGACGTGATCAACGCCCTTGCCTGCGACCCGTAGACCGCCAGCTCCGCCAGCCTCTCGAACGCGCGCCCGTACTCTGCAATCTCGCTGGGAGTCTTGACATTGACTCCTGCCGTGAGCAGTTCCACAGCGACGTGCTGATCATCGAAAATATAGAACGCTTCCAGTGGCCAAATTCGGCGCGGTGCCGCAAACGGAATAATCCCGAGGCTGACCCGAGGGAGCGCCATCACTGTGAGGAGATATCCCAGCTGGGCCGCCATGGCCTCGGAATCACCAATTCGATAGCGCAGGACGGTTTCTTCCATCAACAGTGCGAATCGGTGATTTCCTTCGCGGATCACATGAGCCCTAGCCATGCGGGCCTCCACCGCCTCCGCCACATCATCCGGCGTGCCCTGAAATTCAGTAATGGAGGCCATGAGGGCAGTGGCATATCCCGGCGTTTGAAGCATTCCCGGCACAACATTGGAAGCATAAACGCGAAATTGGCGCGTGCGCTCCCAAAGTGGAACGACCTCTTCCTGCGCGCGGCGCATGCCATTACGCTGCAACTTTTTCCACTGAACGTACATAGAGTCCGCAGTGCGATTTGCCGCAATGAGGTCATCCGCCTGCCCAGAAGCTCCGCACGCTTCACACCAGGAACGTATGTCAGTATCGGAGGGTGGGGTCTTCCCGTTCATAATCCGAGAGGACTTCGAGGGATGCCACCCACAGCGGATAGCCAGCTCCCGCCCCGTCAACCCCGCATCTAGGAGCAGTTCCCGCAGTCGGGCCGCCACGGCTTCGCGGGCGTCTTGAGCACTAGATGATGGAGATGAAGGCATGAGCTAGCTATCCGATATGTTTGATGGGTCAGACTTTGTACTCGTCGTGCGGGATTCCCGAATCCCATACCGCCGCAAATGCAGACGCGCACAGCTGGGCAACGCCCGGGGCAGCGCTCAGCTCCTGTCCCGCCCAATCACCGTTTCCTGTGAAGTGGTTGAACAGAACGATTTTCTCGTCAAAGAGCCAGAAGTCGTTTCCGGGGAGCGCGATCCCGGACGCCAGCCGACGGGGAAGCCATCGGATCTCCTCGCCCGCCGCAATGTTCACGACCGTGCCAGCGTGCTCCCACCGGATGTAATCCGTAACCGGCTCCGAAACAATGCGAGCGCGGCGAACCTTGACGCCCCGGGCTACCGTCTCAGAAATGACAGATACCCAGGGAGCCCAGTATGGTGACGTGGGATCAGAATCCCGCTTTCCGGAGGTCACCCAGCGGTCGAAATCCTCGGACTCGTCTCCGACGCCGTACGCATCACGCATTTCTAGATGAACTGCGGAGTGCCTGGCCTCTTTCAGAAGCTCAAAGAAGTCCGGCTCGCTCTGCGGCATCGCACGCCTCCCTCAGAATAGGAATCATTCGCATGGGGAACCTGATCACGTCCTCGTTCTCAGGGATTTCGGTAGCGTGCCCGGGTGCCGTATTCTGTTCACACTGTTCCTTCAAGGCCGGAGACGCCTTCCAGCCCAGGAACACGAGTTCCTTCTGCTCTGCGTCCACCCAGACAGTCGGTGATCCCTGCTGCTGCGTCTCGGGGTCGATCCCGATGAACTCTAGTGCCATCGTGCCCTCCGTGCTGTGCCGGTTGCATGGATGTGCACGACCATCACTCAAAGCGGCGATGTCGTCAAGGCAGCATGCAAGTTGATCATGCGTCAGGCGCAGAGGCCCACCTCCAAAACAACGAAGGGCCCCCGTCCTGCCCAGCGAGGGGCGGAACGGGGGCAAGGGGCGCTCAGAGATCCGGGTAGGGCTTCCGGTGCCAGAGGCCCCGGGCGTCCTGCCAGAGTCCGGCCGTGACCGGTGGGAGGCACCTCCGGGCGTTGTGCGGGCCGGTTCGGTGGGCGTCGCCTGCTCGGGTGCTGGCGAAGGTCTCGTGACAGGCCGGGCAGTGCTCGGCGCGCTGGCCGGTCCACTGCCGACCGCATGGCGGATGGACGAAGGGTGTTCGGATGGGCATCTCCAGTCTTCTTGCCACGGTGGGTACTTGGCGGGCCGTGGCGGGTTCGGTGGACCCGTTGGGGCCCCGGCCGGCTGTCGGGTCGACCAGGGCCCCGGGTGGCGGCTCTGTAGGGGTTCTGGGCCTGGCGGGCCCCACGCGTGCGCGGGCGGGCGCGCAGGTGCACCCGCGCTGTGCATGCGCGGGTGGGCCGGACGGCGAATCAGGCGCCGGGGCCAGGTCACAGCGGGTGACAGGCGGCCCCGGCCGGAACTCCCAGACCCGTAGAGAGGCCGATTCCTGCTATCGGCACCGATCCCTGAGAGAGGGGGTGGGGGGTCCTCCCCCACCCTCAGGTGCTACGCAACGTAACCAGGGTGCTCGGGCGGCTTGCGCAGCCGTGAGTACCGGCCGCCGGGCTTCCGGCCAGCAGCAGCGGCCAGGCCACCGTCACGGCCCGACTTCACCCCGTGGTGGTAGCCGCACAGCGCTTGCAGGTTGCTCGGGCTGTGGTCGTCGCCGGGGACCACGTGGTCACAGTCGGACGCCACCTCAGGGCAGCGCTGGCCCGTGTCCGCCCGCATCCACTCGCACTGCCAGCCAGCGCGCTGCATGACGCCGCGCCGCAGCGTGGCCCAGTTGCGCGGCAGGCGTGCCCGCCGGTCACTGCCCTCCCATGCCTGGCCCACGGTCACCGACCTCGGGTGCCGAACGGGGCCGACGGTACGGCCATCGGGTTGTGCTCCTCCGCCGGGTCGGCGTCGGGGCTCAGTCGGCCGGGCAGGCCGCCGGGGTAGGTGGTCGAGTACTCCAGCCGGTCAGAGGCGATCCGGTCCAGCGCTCGCCGGTCGGTATCCCACGGGATCCCGCCGCGCGGGGCCATGATCCGCCACTGCCGCTCGTTCGCCCCCCACGGCTGGGCAAGGTCGCCGTCCATGTCCTCAACTGCCGTTGCGTAGATGCTGAGTTGATCCATGAGAGCTGTAAGCCGAGCGGTCGTGGCCAGCGCCTCGGTGCGGGTCTTCTCGACTTCCTCGCAGATGGCCTGTCGCCAGTCAGCGCGAGTGGCGATGGCTGCGGCCTTCACCGCGTGAGCTGCTTCGACGGCCAGTTCGTACAGCGGCATCTGCTGCCGCTCGGCCTCGGCAAGCTTGTTCTCCAGCGGCCCCCGGTTCGTGGCCTTGGGCATCGGCTTGCCGTCGCGGAGCGCGTCCTTGGCCGCCCTGGCGTCCTTCGCGTCCAGGCCCGCAAGCTCCGCGCGGAGCGCGCCCACCAGGTCGTTCACGGCGTCCCGGCGCTCCCGAGTGCCCTCCAGCTCGGCGAGGGCGGCCCGGACGGAATCCGGGGTCATCAGGTCAACGTAATGCGGGATGGCCATTTCGGCTTGGGTGTGGAGCATTTCAAGGCGCTTCGCGCGTTCCTGCTCGGGTGTCAGACTCTCAGGCAAGGGTGTTCTCCTTAGTCGTGTTGGCGAAATGCGAAGCGATGAATTCGCGGTTCTCGGCAATGAGCGCATCAGCATTGCTGATCACGTCAGCGCGCTGCGCCACCTTTTGGCTGGCCATGTCGGCAGCGCGCTCGGCGGCCTCACACTCGGCGCGCGCAGCATTTTCGGCAACCTCTCGGGCCTCGGCCTCGGCGGCTTCCTGCTCCTCGACAATCTCGGCCGTCAGTCGCTCGACTGCATCCAGGACAGCGCCGTAATCCCGCTGAGCCTCGGCCCGGTTGGGTGAGACACCCAATAGGAATTCATTGGCCGGCGCGGGGGTACTGATTCCAGCTTCCTTCGGTGAGAAATCGGCGGGAAACATTCCGCGCGCCGCCCCGCCAGCTGCCAGCACCAGCGGAATGGCATACGGGATCGAGTGGCCGCCGGTCTTCTCGGCGTGGCTGAGCACGGGGTCCGACAGCCAGCCGACCACGGGCCGGTAGGCCAGCGAGGGGCGGCCCTCCGACGAGAATGTGAGAACGCTCGCCGTCGCCTCCATGCCCGGCATGAAGTGAGTGTTTCGGAATTCTGTCATGCGCAGTCACCTTCCGTCTCATCGGCGTCGTCAGGGTCGGCCCAGAAGTGCCAGCCGAATTGGCCGTTTCCCTTCGAGCCCTCCGGGTTGAGCACTCGAATAACGAGACCCGGGTTTTCGGGAGTTTCGCTGTTCTCGGTCATTGGCATTCAGCTTCCCAGTCGGCGGGCCATGATGTTGGCGGCGAGCTTTATCGGGTCAATGTCCAGGTGCGATGGCGGCTGATCCACTGCGCCGCCGGTCGGGACACTCGACTTTGGATGGGTCCGCAGATTGGCGGGCATCGACCTGATTGCCTCCATGAGGCGGTCGGCGTCTGCCTTGACTTCAGCTTCGGTAGTTCCGCTCAGTCGGCCAGCCAGCGCGAGGGAAAGGCCGGAGGACTTCGCCACCTTTTCCCGCATGGCAGTGATCTCCGGCGAGTTTACGTCCGGCGAAACAGCCTGCGCGGGGCGGCCTTCCTTCGTGTTTTCCTCTGCCACGACCTTTGCCATGACCGAGCTAACGAATTCCCTGCGATCCACTACAATTCCCTTTCGGATTGTTGCATGCAAAAGCCCTGCACTGCCGGAGTTCGGCGGAGCAGGGCGAAACCTAGTTATTCAGCTAGAGGCGATAACGGCGGCCTTTCGCAGCCGGTACGCCTTCTGGCTATGAGCGTTGGAGCAGTACTTACGGGGCCGCCCAATGCCGTCCCATCCGGCGTTGTTCTCACAACCCGGCAGACTGCATACGGCGTCCCAGCGCGCCGCTTCGGCGTCCTCGTGCCGGGCCCTGGCCGTGTGCGCCTCACACCATGCCCCGAGGCCGTTGGCAGAGGCAGCAACGTCCCCGCAGACATCACAGGGTCGCCCCAAGAGATCAGCGGTGGTTCGCTTCTCGGCCCGCTTGAGCGCCTGGCGACAGGCATTCGAGCAGACGGCGCGCTGGCGGCCCCGCAGGGACTTCCGGCACCGGCCGCAGGTGGTTCCGATGATCAGCAGGGCCGGGCTCCCATAAGGGTGTTGGGAAAGTGAAGTGGTGGTGACACGGGCTTCCCAGTTACCCCTACAGAGCTATTTGCGAGTACTGCTATAGCTAGATACAGAAGTAGGTACAACACTTGCCCTCTTTCCTAACAGGACCCACCCTGCGGCCTGCCTCCGCTGTCACAGGTATTAATGGGGAGTGGTTAACGAATCTGGTCGCTCGCGCTGTCGGCCGACGCATGGCATCTGTAGGACCCCCACAGCGCGTACCAGCCAGCAGCCAAGCGAGAACAGGGCCCGCACTGCTCGCCGGCCTGGCGGAGCCCTACAAAACGCACTGTGGCGGGCCTCACAGCGGCCGATCAGCCATCAGGGCCACAGAGCGGGCGCAACGGCCCTTGCGGGGGCCACGCCGGGCCCACACCTCCGGCGGGCGCTGCATGGTCCCGTGTGACGCTCTGCGGGCATGCGAAAGCCCCGTCCGGCCAGTGGGGGCCGAACGGGGCTCTCAGGAAGCTAAGGGGTCAGTTGGAGATCGGTCTCAGCGTTCTCAGCTTCGGGTGCTGCTTCCTCGGGTTCCGGAGTCGGCAGCTTGGCCCACTCTGCGGTTACCCGCTCCGCCGGATTCGCGCCGCGCCCTCGCTTCTTTGACTTGGCGACCTTGAAGGAGGTAACGAAGAAGCTCAGGAACTCGCGCTTCTCCACCACTCCCCACTTGGCCCAGAGGCTCTTTTCACCGATCGGGTCGGCGTCGCCGTCCAAACCGGTCCAGGACGACGGGATGGTGATTGCCTTGGTGGTCTCGGCGTCGATTTCAGCCAGCCTCTTCTTACAACCCGCCTCATGTGCCTGGTACTTGGTGAGGGTGTCCTTGAACGCCTGCCGACCGATAGCCCCGTTGTACAAGCCCTCGGAGCGGTCGGTGTAGAGCTGAGTCATGGACTCCTGAACGTGTTCGAGCTGTGCGGCAGTCTCTGCGCGTTCCTCTTCGAGGCCGGTCACGTCCCGCTGGCGTGCGAAGCGGATCGCAGCGGCGGTAAGCCACTCCCGGTCCTCCTCATCCTCAAGGTTCGCGTTCTGGAGTCGGGCCCAGACCGAGCGGGCCACGGCGTCGTCAGCCGCCTCCGCCCGGATGGTGAGGCCGTGGGAGTTCAGACGGTTCGTCGGCCGGGGGCATGTGTATCGCGCCTGGCCATCTTCGTAGATCATGTTTGCGTTGCAGATGCCGCACCGAAGAACACCCCAGCCGCCCAGCAGCGTCCGGTCGTTCTCCGGGTTGCGGGGCCGGATGCTCGCTCGGGAACGGCCCTTGAGAACGTCTTGGAGCTGGTACCACTTGATCGGCTCCATGAGCCCCTTGTGGGCTGCCATCGGAGCCCCGGTCTTGTCCCGCATGATCTCCCTGCGGCGGCGCTTCCCGTCCGGGTCCGTGACCCACTCAGCGGCGAAGCCACCAAGGGCGGGGTGGCGCAGCAAGGTGTTCAAGGTGCCCACATCCCAGAGCGGCGGACAGTCAGGGTCAGCCGGTGTGATGTTACTGCGTGACCGGCCGGACCGCTTCCGCCCGGCGGCCAGCGCCAACGCTCCGGGGGACGGCTCACCCTTCTCGTTGAGGCTCTGCACGATGCCTGACACCGTCTCGCCGTCCATGACGCGATCAACGATCTTGAGAACGGTCGGGGCCGTCTCGGGGTCCGGAACGAGCTGGGAGCGGACCAGCTTCCCTTCCTTGACCCGCTCGGTCTGCATGCCGAACGGCGGGCGTCCGGACACGTGGCCACCGATGGCCTTCAGCTCGGCCTTGGCCTCGGATATGTGCGCAGACTTCAACTCCGACTCTTGCTGAGCCAGCGCAGCGATGAGGGCGAACACGGCCACCCCGATGGGGTGCGTGGTGTCAAGGAACGGCTCCTCGACGGAGACCAGGCGCACGCCGTGCTGCATGAACACGTCGTTGATGCGCATGGCCTCCATGGCACCCTGACGGGTCAACCGGGCCAGCGAGAAGACGACCACCACGTCTACGTCCCCCGCGCGCACCGCCGCCATCATGGCGTCGAACCCGGCCCGTTCGGTGTCGGGGTCCCATCCGGACTTACCGATGTCCTGGAAGACGCGACCGGTCTTCCAGCCCTTGCCATCGGCCAGGGCCGTGCCCCGGGCGATCTGGGATTCGGTGGAGGTCTCCGACTCGTCCACGCGCCGCTTCGACTGGCGGGCGTAGATCACTGCGCGAACGGACTCTAGTTCTGTCTGCCGGATGTTCCGGCTCACGTACGGGGTCATAGTGCGCAGCATCCTATGAACATGAGTTCCATCAGGATGCGTGAGGTGGCTGCTCGCTAGAGCCGCCCCTGCCTGCGCAGGGCGAGGCCCCAGGCCTCCGGCAGGCGAAATTCCAAGCAGTCACCCGGCCCGTGGGCTCACCGGTACATCCCCGGTGCCTCGGCGCCCGTCCCCTCGCAGGGCCGGCGCGGAGGAGCAGCCCACGGGCCGTCTGCATGTCCGGCACCTCGCAACATCCGGCACCGGCAGTGTCCGGCCCCCGCGGTTCCCGGCGCCCGGCCGTTTCCGGAGCCCCGTACCGGGCATCCGAGGTCCGGCGGGCTTGCCCGCGGCCGGGCGGCAGGCGGCGCGCAGCCGCCCCCGGGCAGGGCCTAGAGTCGGCGCGGATCCGGAGCAGGACGGGTACAGGGGGTACGCGATGGCGGGGAAGGTCCGGCGGGCGGGGAGCGCGGCCGCGACGGTGCAGGCGGCACAGCGGATGGCGGCCGCGGTGCTGCTCGGCGTCGGTGTGCTCGGGCTGCTGTTGTTCTCGCTCGGCCGGGAGCACTCCTGGCAGACGCTGGGCGGCGGGCTGGTGGTGGCCGGGGCGTCGACGGTGCTCGGCGGGGGGCTGGGGTTCCTGTTCGGGGTGCCCCGGGTGCGCGGTGGCGGCGGTCCGGGCGGGGAGGCGCACGGCTCCTACGCGCCGAACACCAATCTGGAGCAGGTGTCGGACTGGCTGACCAAGGTGCTGCTGGGTGTCGGGCTGACCCAGCTCGGCTCGCTCGGCGAGCGGATGCACGAGCTCGGGTCGGCGCTGGCGCCCGCGCTGGGCGGGGAGGAGGGCGCGGTCCCGTTCGCGGCGGCGCTGGTGCTCTACTTCCTGGTCCTCGGCTTCCTGGCGGGCTGGCTGGTGACCCGGCTGGCGCTGCCCCGGGTGCTCTCCGACGCGGACGAGGCACTGGACCTCTTCCTGGCGAGCCAGGACCGTGACCGCCGGGGCGACAAGGTGGGCGCGGACGATCTCCGGGTGCGGGCGATGCAGCAGCTGGGTCTGCTGGGCGGCGCCGCGGACCGGGCCGAGGAGCCGGCCCGCCGCCCGTCGGCGGGCGCCGCGCCCGGGCCGGCGACCGTGATGGCCGAGGTCCGCTCGGCGGCGCCGCGCTCGGCGCTCACCGCGGACCAGGTGCGCGAACTGTTCGCCTACGGCGACGAGGACCGCCGGCTCCAGGCACTGGCGCTGATGCAGGGTGATCCGGCGCTGGCCGACCTGCCCGGCGTGCTGGAGGCGATCGAGCACCCGCGCTCCGGCTTCGAGCAGTACAACGCACTGCTGGCGGCCCGCGGTCTGCTCCACCGGCTGCCGGCCGCCGAGGCCCGGCGGCTGCGCGACGCGCTGGCCGGGCAGCTGGTGGCGGCGGACGGGATCCCCTACGGCTCGGACAGGAGCTGGCTGGCGGAGAAGATCCTCTCCCGCCTGGAGGCGCCCACCCCGCCACCGCGGGAGATCGGCCTCCCGCAGCAGGCCGGCCCGGCCGCCGAGGAACCGGCGCAGCCGGAGTCGTCGCAGCCGGTTCAGCCGTAGGAGCTACCGGGAGCCGGCGGTCCGGCGTCGGTGGTCGGCGGCCCGCAGGACGAGGACGCGCCGGGAGCGGCCGTCCTCCACCCGGGCGAAGACCTCGACCTCGCTGGCGATCCGGCGCTCGCCGAGGGCGTGCCGCAGCCCGTCCAGGTGCGGGCAGCGCCGTCCGGCGCCGTCGTGCAGCGGGTGGACCCGGACCTCGCCGTCGGGCCGGGTGACCCGGACCAGTTCGGCCAGGGCGGCCACCTGCCGGTCGAGGTCGAACAGTTCGGGGTAGGCGAAGACCAGGTACCCGCTGAGCGTCAGTGCGAAGGTCCCGTCGGCGAACGGGAGCCGGGGCAGTGCGGCGGCCACGTACTGCTCCGGGTGACGTTCGGTGTCGGCGGTGAAGAGCCGCCGGGCCCGGTCCCAGCTGCGCAGGTAGCGGTCGTACGGGCGGTGCTGCGGCAGCGGGTAGAGCGCCGGGCGGGCCGCCATCGCGGCGGCCATCGAGGCGCGGGCGGCCAGCGCGCGGGCCGCCACCTCGGGGACCGGCAGGGCGTAGGCCGGATCGGTGGCGATCACGTGGCAGCCCAGGGCGCGCGCCTCGGCGGCCAGGCCGGCCGCGCCGGCGGGGCAGTCGAGCACCGGCCCGGGCACCGCGGCGAGTGCGGCGCGGGTCAGGCCGAAGAGACCGCAGTACTCGTCCAGCGGGCGGGAAGTGACGAGGACGCCGTCGGGGTCCGGGGCGGCGGGGGCTGCAGGGGCGGCCATGCGGGCATCCGAACACGGGCCGGCCCCGCCCGCATCCGGAGACGCCCGGCCCCCGCGGCCGGCCGGACCCGGCCGCCGCCGCGGTGGTCCGGCCGGGGCCGCGGGGGCCGGGGGATCAGCGGCCGAGCAGAGCCCGGACGGCGAGCCGGTTGACGTTGGTCAGGCCGCGCACCAGCTGCGGGGTGAGGAAGACGACGAGCAGCCCGAGCAGCGAGACTCCGGCGATCTGCAGCGGCGACTGGACGTAGTAGACGTGCCGGGTGTGGTCGTCGTCGTAGAAGTCGAAGAGCTGCATCCCCGGCCAGCCGACGTAGGTCGGGTAGACCCAGTGGTAGAGCGGGTACGCCGCCAGCACCCAGCCGACCAGCAGGAACGTCAGCGACACGGTGAAGCTGAGGATCGCCCACGGGAACATCAGCACCTGGTGGAGCACGGCCTTCCAGCCGGCCGCGTCCGCCATCCGCGCGGTGATCAGGCCCCAGCTGCCGGGGCGGACGACCTTCACCGGCGCCGGTCCGGGCACGTCGAGCGCCAGCATGCTGCGGGTCCGGGCCCGCTCCAGCCGGCCGAAGCCACGGGCGCCGGCGGTCAGCGCGGCCAGGACCGGCAGGCCCAGGACGGTGACCAGGGTGCCGAGGCCGAAACTGAACAGGGTGATGGCGAAGGCGAAGCCCGCGACGGCCACCGGGAGGCCGGTGAGGCTGTAGCCGAGCTCGCGGTAGAAGTAGGAGGAGAACGGCGCGCGCCAGGCGTACGGCGGCTCCTCGGTACGGCGGGCGCCCTCGGCGGGGAGGTCGTACGCGGTGCGCTGGATGCTCTCGCTGCTCATGGCCGGTCTCGGTCCTCGGTTCTCTGGTGCGGGCTTTCGGGGGATGGCTCCACCCTCCCAGGGCCCGGGCGCGGCGGACATCCGGCTCCCCGGCGAACCGGGGGTGGGGTTAACCCCCCGTCGGGCCCCGCCAGCCGGGCCGCGGCCACTCGTCGGCGAGCAGCGAGTACTGCAGCGAGTCGTGCCAGGTGCCGCGCAGCCTGACGTCGTGCCGGATCCGGCCCTCCAGCTGGAAGCCGGCCCGGGTGAGCACCCGGACGGAGGCCTCGTTGGCCGGGTCCACCCGGGCGGCCAGCCGGTGCAGACCGAGCGGGCCGAAGGCGAAGTCGCAGAGCAGGGCGGTGATCTCGCCGGCGTAGCCGTTGCCCCAGGTGTCCCGGCGCAGCGCGTAGCCGAGGTCGGCGGAGCGGTGGTCGCCGAGGGTGAGGGCGGCGTTGCCGATCGGGGTGGCGTCGGCCGGGTCGTCGGCGTCCGCGCGCCGGGTGACGGCCAGTCGGTAGACGGTCCGTTCCTCCCGCAGGGCCTCCTCCAGGTACTGCTCGATCTGGTCGGCGCAGTCCACCGGGTCACGCGGCTCGAAGGGGAGGTAGCGGGTGGCCTCCGGGTCGCCGAAGACGGCGTGCAGCGCGTCGACGTCGCCGGGGGTGTGGTGGAACTCGCGGAGGGCGAGGCGGGGGCCGGTGAGCCGGACGGGGACCATGGTGGCAGACCCTACCCGCGCTTTCCGGTTACCGTAAGTGACATGGAAGACGATGACCTGCGGCTCGCCCCGCACACCAGGGCCGCCGAGCTGCTCGCCTGGGCGGAGGCCGAGGGCCGCGCGCCGGTGGCCGAGGCCCCGCTGCGGGCGATGCTGGCGCTGCTGGAGCTGGGCGGGGGCAGGATGCGCGACGGCTGGCCGGAGCTGACCTCGGACGCCGTGGAGCAGCTGCTCCACGAGCGGCTCCACCTCTACGTGCAGCCCGACCCGGAGCAGGACCCGCTGGCGTACGGCGAGGCGGTGCGGCTGCTGATCGACCACCAGCGGGCGGCGAAGCGGCTGAACGCCAAGCGGCAGGAGCGGCTGCACGCGGAGGCCGAGTGGCAGGGCGAGGTGGCGGCCGGCCTGCTCCGCCGGGCCGATCTGGTGACCTGGCCGCGCCTGTACGCACTGCTGCTTCGCGCGTACGGGGTGGACGTCACCGACGAGGCCGCGGTGTTCGCCTGGCTGTCGGGCTTCCGGGAGCTGGCCGAGGAGGACCGGCGGGCCGCGTTCGAGGCGCTGGCGACGGCCGGCTGGCTGGACGAGGCGGACCCCGCGGGCTGGGGTCCCGGCCGGGTGCTCTCGGTCGGGATGGCCACCGACGGCGCCCGGCGGCTGCTGGAGCACGGGCTGATGCGGCGCAGCTACCGCAACCTGGCGGAGCTGACGGCGCTGGGCCGGCCGATGCCGGACGAGCTGACCGGGGACTTCGGGGCGTTCGAGGAGGCGGCGGAGGCCGCCGCGCTGGACCTGTTCGGCACGTGGACGGTGCCGGGACTGCCGCGGCTGCTGGTGGCGGAGTTCCCGGAGCTGGCCCCGGAGCCGGGCCAGGAGGAGATCGACGCCTACCTGGCCGGCCTGCCGGCGGAGCCTGACCTCGCGGAGCAGGACCGCGCCGGGTAGCGGCGGACGGCGGGCGGAAACGGGGAGGCGCCCCGGCGGGTACGTCCGTACCGGCCGGGGCGCCTTCGTCGTGCCCTCGGGGGCGAACCGTCAGGGGGTGACGCCGCGCTGCTCGAACCAGCTCTCCGGGTCGACCGGGGCGCCGCCGTCGGGGCGCACCTCCAGGTGCAGGTGCGGGCCGGTGACGTTTCCGGTGGCGCCGACCTTGCCGAGCTGCTGGCCGGGGACGACCTTGCCGGAACCCTTGATGATCGAGGAGAGGTGGCAGTACCAGATCTCGGTGCCGTCGGGCAGCGTCTCGACGATCCGGTAGCCGTAGGAGCCGGCCCAGCCGGCCGAGGTGATGGTGCCCTGGCCGACCGCGTACACCGGGGTGCCGGTGTCGGCGGCGAAGTCCAGGCCGGTGTGCAGGTGGGCCCAGTAGGAGGCGCTCTGGCCGTAGTGGGCGGAGAGGCGGTAGTCGCGCACCGGCAGGTTGATCGCGGCGAGCTTGGCCTTCTCGGCCGCCTCGGCGGCGCGCTTGGCCTCCTGCTGCTGGACGGCGCGCTTGGCCTCGGCCTCCTTGGCGGCCTGGAGGCGGGCGGTCTCCTCGGCGGCGGTGCGCTGGCTGTCGGCCTGCTGCTGGATCCGGGCGGCGAGCGCGAGGCCCGGGTCCGCGGAGAGCGCGACCGGGGCCTCGTCCGGCGCCTCGACGGCGGGGGCGGCGGCCGGGGTGGCGGAGGCGAAGCCGGTGGCGCCCAGGGTGGCGGCGACGGCGGTGACGCCGAGCAGCGGGGCGGTCCCGCGGGTCTGACGCGGCATCCGGTGGCGGTTGGTCTCGGCGGGCTGCGGGGCGGCCTCGTCGTCGGACCCGCCGTACTCGCCCAGATGGGCGGGCGGCCACGGGTCGAGCAGCTGGGTGCCGGCGGAGGAGCCGGGCAGGTGTGCCGGAGAGTGCGTCGACGCCACGGAGGCGCGCTCCTTTCCTTCCTTCGCGCCTACCGGGTTAGCTGACGGGTTCGGAGCAGGAAGGTCTCCTACGGCTGGGCCTGGGCCCGGCCGATTCACCCCAAGGAACGTGGTTCCCCGGCTCCCTGGCCTGCCCGGAGGCCGGCCGGCGGGATTAGGCGACGGCGCGCGGTGCCGTCTGGGTACGGCGTTGCGGACCGCGCTGCGTTATCAAACGTTAATCCTAGGAGCCCCCGATTCCAAGCCGTCCGCACGGGACGACAGGACACGACTCGGACACTACGCGATCCGGTGGGTGATTTGGGGCGTTTGACGACAACTGACACTACCGAACGTGATAGGACGTCAACGAACGACCCCGCGTTTGAGTACTCCTACTCATGTGGACCTCGTTCGAGGGCGCGCATCCTGGCGCCATGAACGCACCGATGCAGTCGCGCACCACGGCCGCGTACCACGTCCAGGCCGTGCTCTCCTTCGCCCTCTCCGCCGGCGCCCTCGCGATCGGCATCGCCTACCTCCCGGTGGGCGCCTGGACCCGCGCCTTCCTCGGGGTCGGCCTGCTCTACACCGTCACCTCCTCGTTCACCCTGGCCAAGGTCGTCCGGGACCGGCAGGAGACGAACGAGATCGTCACCCGGGTCGACCAGGCCCGGCTGGAGAAGCTGCTGGCCGAGCACGACCCGTTCAAGGTCGAGGGGGCCTGAGCCGGCAGGCCGAGGCGGCGGCGAATCCCCGGGCCGGGGCCGGGGCCGGAGCCGGGGCCGGAGCCGGGGCTGGAGCCGGGGCCGGGGCCGGGGCCGGAGCCGCCGGGGATCCGGGTGTCGCCGATAGCTTGACGGCTAAGGCTATTAGCCTTAGCTTTGTGGGTGTCGGCAGCACCGCCGGCACCCCGTCCCGGCGGACCGCGGAGGCCCTCATGACCGGCACCAGCACCCCCACCACGCTGTTCCTCGACGTCCCCGGTGGCCGGCTGGCCTACGACGACACCGCGCAGGGCGACGGCCTGCCCGTCGTCCTGCTCCCCGGGATGCTCGACAGCCGGGCCGCCTACCGGCACCTGCGCCCGCTGCTGACCGCGGCCGGCCGCCGGGTGATCACCATGGACCTGCGCGGCTTCGGCGAGTCCTCGATCGCCTGGGACGACTACTCGCCCGCCGCCATCGCCACCGACGTGCTCGCCCTGCTCGACCACCTCGGCATCGAGCGGGCCGTGCTGGCCGGCAACTCCTACACCGGCGCCACCGTGGTCAAGGCCGCCGGGGACGCGCCCGGACGGGTCGCCGGGATCGTCCTGCTGGACGCCTTCGTCGAGAACCTGCCGCCGACCGCCCTGCAGCGCGCGATCTTCGGCGTGATGGGTGCCCTGCTGGTGCACTCGCCTGCGTTCTGGGGCCTCTACCACCGCAAGATGGCCTACCCCGGCCCCAGGCCGGCCGACTTCGACGGCTACGTGGACGGCCTGGTCGCCGCGATGCGCACGCCGGGCCGCAAGGCCGCCACCCGCGGCTACGTCCGCGGGGAGTCCGCGCCCGCCGGCTGGACCGCCGCCGTGTCCTGCCCGGCGCTGGTCGTCATGGGCAGCAAGGACCCCGACTTCCCGAAGCCCGAACTGGTCGCCGACCGGCAGGCCGCCGCGCTCAAGGCCCGCAAGGTGATGATCGAGGGGTCGGGCCACTACCCGATGGCCGACCAGCCGCAGGCCACCGCCGACGCCCTGCTGCCCTTCCTCGCCGAGCTCGTCTGACCTGCCGCAGACCTGCCGCAGACCCGCCGCGCCCGGCCCACCCGGCCCGGGACCGCCCCGCGCACCACGCCGACCGCGCGCCCGCGCGCGCCGAACCCCCACCCCGGAACCACGGAGGCCGTTCCCCATGCCCCGCGTAGGACTCACCCCCGAGCAGGTCGTCGACCACGCCCTCGCCCTCATCGACGAGCAGGGCGCGGACGCCCTCACCCTGGCCGCGGTCGCCGCCCGCGCCAAGGTGGCCACGCCCTCGCTCTACAAGCACGTCAGCGGCGGGCTGGCCGAGCTGCGGCGGCTGGTCGCCGTCCGGGTCACCGAGGAGCTGGCCGACCGGCTGGCCGAGGCGGCCGTCGGCCGGGGCGGGGACGACGCCGTCGCGGCGGTCCTGCGCGCCTACCTCGGGTACGCGACCGAGCACCCGCACCGCTACCACGCGCTCCCGCAGTCCCCGCAGCCGGACGACGACCTCGCCCGGGCGGCGGCCCGGCTGGTCGGCGTGATCGTCGCGGTGCTCCGCGCATACGGGCTGGAGGGCTCCGAGGCGATCCACGCGGCCCGGACCGTCCGCTCGGTTGCGCACGGCTTCGCCTCGCTCTCCATCGGCGGCGCCTTCCAGCTCGCCGAGGACCTCGCCGTCACCGAGGACCGCCTGGTCGCCGTGCTGACCGGGGGCCTGCGCGCCTGGCCCGCGCCCTGACCCGGACCCCGGCACGCCGAAGCGACGGGGCGTCCCCGGAAACGCCGCAGGGCCCGGAGCGTGATCGCTCCGGGCCCTGCGGCGTGGTGGTGGGCCTAACAGGACTTGAACCTGTGGCCTCTTCCTTATCAGGGAAGCGCTCTAACCGTCTGAGCTATAGGCCCTCGCCGAACCGCCATCCTACTCGACCGTGACGGGTGCCCCGGCACCCGGCAACCGGACGGCGACCGGAACCGATCAGGACCGATCGGGACCAATCAGGCAAGACGGGATAGATTGGCCGGCAACAAGGTACGAGAAGTCGAGAGCCCGATCCGGCAGAGCCCCACAGGGCGGCGGAAAGGCCATCCCATGGACCTGACCTCGCCGTGGCTTCCCCCATCCGAGGACGAGAACCGGGTGCCGCGGAGCAGCCCGAGCGCACGCAGCGCGATGCGCTGCGTCCGGCTACTGCTCGGCTGCACCAGCGCGAGCGAGCTGCTCGGCACGGTCCTCGCCGAGGGCCCGGGCTGGATCACCGGCGAGGGCTCCGCGCTCTACCTGCTGGACTCCGCCGGAGTGCTCCGGCTCACCGCCTCCCACGGCCTGCCCGACTGGGCCCGCGAGCGCTACGGCGTGGTCGACCCGGCGGGCGACCTGCCGGCGGCGATGGCGCTGCGACTGCGCCGCCCCTACCTGCTCAGCCCCGAACGCACCGGCATCGACCACCCGGACCCGAACACCGGCACGGGCACCGGCACCGGCACCGGCACCGGCACCGGCATGGTCGCCGTCATCACCCTGCCGATGATCGTCGACGAACAGCCGATCGGCGTCCTGGGCCTGGCCCTCGCCCACCGGGGCACCGTCCCGCGGCGCGATCTGGACGTGCTGGAGACCCTGGCCGACGCCTGCGGCCACCGCCTCGCCCACCTGCTCGACCACGCGCATCCCGGGGACCGCGCGCCCGTGGGCGGCGTCCGGCCCGGCCCCGGGGCCACCGGGGGCGACGCCGGCCGGGCCACCGGACCGGGCCAGCCGATGCTGTCGCTGGCCGTCCGCTCCGCCGGGCACGGCGCCTTCGAGCGGGACCTGGTCACCGGCGAGACGTACTGGGACGACCAGGCCTACCGGGTGACGGGCCGGCCGCCGCCGGCCGAGGGCGCCGCGGATCCCGCCCCCGACCTGGACCGGATCGTCCACCCCGAGGACCTGCCGGACGTCCAGGCCGCGCTCGCCGAGGCACTGGCCGCCGGCGGCCCGTACCGGATCACGTACCGGGTGCTGCGCCGGGACGGCGGCGTGGTGCGGGTCGAGGAGACCGGCGAGGTGATGCTGGACGTGCACCGGCGGCCGGTCCGGATCGCCGGCCTGCTGGCCGACCGGGACCGCACCCGTGCCGCCGAGCAGCCGTCACCCGAACCGCCGGAGGGCGACGCGGCGGCGACCGCCGCCCGCTCTGCGCTGCTGCTGGCGCTCACCCGGGCGCTGTCCCGGGCGGTCACCGTCCGGGACGTCACCACCGCGGTGACCGACGTCGCCCGGCCGGCGTTCGGCGCCGCGAGCATCGTGCTGGACCTGGTGGACGAGGGCCGGCTGCTGCCCGTCTCGCACACCGTCTACGGTGGCCCGCGCCGCACCGAGCTGGCCCGGCTGGCCGACCTCTCCGAGAGCGTGATGCAGCACGCGCTGGCCCGCTCGGCCCCCCTGTTCAGCGAACCCGGACGGACCGGTCGGTCGCCGGAGAACAGCGGCGGGCCGCTCACCCCGGCCGCATGGGCGGTGCTGCCGCTGGTCGCCTCGGGCCGGCAGGTCGGCTCCTGCCTGATCACCTTCGCCGCCGAGCGGGTCTTCGGCCGCGAGGACCGCACCCTGTACTCCGCGTTCGCCGGCATCCTGGCGCAGTCGCTGGAGCGCGCGCGCCTCTACGACACGCACCACCACCGGGCCACCGAGCTCCAGCGCGCGATGCTGCCGCGCACCCTGCCCCGGCTGCCCGGGATCGCCAGCGCCGCCCGCTACCTGCCCAGCACCGAGGGCATGCAGATCGGCGGCGACTGGTACGACCTGCTGCGGCTGCCGGACGGGCGGATCGGCCTGGTGATCGGCGACGTCCAGGGCCACAACGCCGAGGCCACCGCGGTGATGGGCCAGCTGCGCAGCGCCCTGCGGGCCTACGCCACCGACGGGCACGATCCGGCGGCGACGCTGGCCCGGACCGGCCGGCTGCTCTCCGGGCTCGACACCGACCTCTTCGCCACCTGTCTCTACCTCACCCTGGACCCGGCCGACGGCACCCTGCAGGCGGCCCGCGCCGGGCACCCGGCCCCGGTCCTGATCACCGGCGACGCCCGGGCGGTGGAGCTGGACCTGCCGGGCGGCCCGCCGCTGGGCGTGGACCCGGGGGTGCCGTACCCGCCGGCGGTCGGACACCTGGCGCCGGGCGAGACCCTGCTGGTGTACACGGACGGCCTAGTCGAGGACCGCGAGGAGGACTACGACGAGTCGGTCCAGCGGATGCTCGGCGGCCTGGAGCTGTGGGCCCGGCAGACCGGTCCGGTCCTGATCGGTCCGGCGCCGGCCCTGGAGCGGCTGGCCGACCTGCTCACCCTCAACGTGACCGAGCGCCGCTCTCGTCCGGACGATGTCGCGCTGCTCCTGCTGCACCGGGTGTCGCCGGCCCGGTAGCGCGCCCACCGGCCGACGGAGGGGCCGATCGGACCCGAAGGACGTCTGATTGCCGCCGTATTGACGGGATGTTGACGAGATCCGGTCACATGGCGAGATCCATTCACATCTTCGTAGGATCATCACCCTAGAATTCGCCGCGTGACGATGACTCAGTGGTGCGTGACGGCAGCCGGCGTTCTCGCCGCCCTCGCCCTCGTGGCCGCCGCCCGCTACCGCGCGGTCTCCGCCACCCAACGCAGCCGGGCCGACCGGCAACAGCGCGAGATCACCCTCCTCCGGGAGCGGCTGAACACCGAACTGGCCCGCCGCGGCAGCGAACTGGCCGCCGTCCAGCAGGAGCAGGAGCTCAACGCCTCCACCCAGCGGGCCTTCCTGAGCGTCGCCCGCCGGATCCTCGTCATGGCGCACGACCAGCAGGCCCTGCTGGACGAGATGGAGCGCACCCACGACGATCCGGCGCTGCTGGAGGGCCTGCTCAAGGCCGACCACGCCGCCGCCCAACAGGCCCGCCTCGCCCAGACCCTGGCCGTCCTCTGCGGCGCCCGGGCCGGGCGGCACTGGCCCGAGCCGGTCTCCCTGGAGGACGTGGTGCGCGGCGCGCAGTCGCGCATCCTGCCCTTCCAGCGGGTGGTGGTCCGCAGCCGGATCGAGACCGCCGTGGTCGGCGCCGCCGCCGAGGCGCTCATCCACGCCGTGGCCGAGCTGCTCGACAACGCCACCCGCTATTCCCCGCCCAGCACCCAGGTGTTCGTCACCCTGATGCCGGTGCACAACGGTGCCGTCATCGAGATCGACGACGGTGGCGTCGGCATGCCCGAGCAGGCCGTCGCCAAGGCCGCCTCCGCCCTGGCCGGCGGCTCCACGCTGGAGGTCTCCCGCCTCGGCGAGGTACCGCAGTTGGGCCTCGCCGCGGTCGGCCGGCTCTCCGAGCAGTACGGGTTCCGGGTCACGCTCAGCTCCGCGCCCTCGCCGTACGGCGGCGTCCGGGTCGTGGTGCTGCTGCCGAACGCGCTGCTCACCGAGCCGCTGCCGCCGACCGTCCCGGGCCTCGGCCACGCGGACCGGGCGTTCTCCCCCGGACCGCTCCGCGCGCCCGCGCCCCCGTACCAGGGCTCCGCCGACCACATCCGGGCGGCGGGGCAGCACCCGCCCGCCGTCCACCCGCTGCTGGAGACCCCGCCGACCGAACGGCCCCCCGCGGCCGGCCCCGCCACCCCGCCCCCGCTGCCCCGCCGGAGCCACCGGCGCGACCGTGCCAGCCGCCACGCCGCGCCGGCCGCGCCGGCCCAGGCGCCCGCCCCGCCGTACCGCTCCGCGCGGGACGCCCAGACGTTCATGGCGATGTTCCAGGCCGGTACCGCCAGCGGCCGCTCGGCCGCCCGGGCCCAGGCCGCCACCGAAGCTTCTCCTCCCCCTTCCCCCCAGCTTCCCCAGCGCTCCGGAGAGTTCCATGACCACCACCCCTGACCTCGGCTGGCTGCTCGCCGACATCGTCTCCGTCCCCGAGGTCCAGCACGCCGTCGTCGTGTCCAACGACGGCCTGGAGATCGGCCGCAGCGCGGGCATCCTGCGCGAGGACGCCGAGCGGCTCGCCGCCGCCTGCTCGGGTCTGCAGTCGCTGGCCCGCGGTGTCGCCCAGGGCTTCGGCGGCCACGGCAGCGCCACCCGCCAGATCATCATCGAGTACGGCGGCGGCTACCTCTTCATCGTCGCCGCGGGCGCCGGCGCCCACCTGGCCGTGGTGACCAACGAGGCCGTCGACGCCGGCCTGGTCGCCTACCAGATGCAGGTGCTGGTCGAGCGGATCGGAACCCACCTCACCAGCCCGCCCCGGGTGGACCACCCGGTGGGGGGCCAGCGGTGAACGGGCCGGTCCGGCCCTACGTGATCACCGGCGGGCGCAGCCGGCCCACCCGCGCCGCGCTCGCCGTCGAAAGCCTGGTCAGCGCCTTACCCGACCGGCCCGAACTGCCCGAGGACGCGCTGCTCAACCGCGAGCACCAGCGCATTCTGGACCTCTGCTGCAGCCTGCTGTCGATCGCCGAGGTGGCGGCCCACCTGGGGCTGCCGCTCGGCGTCGTCAAGGTGCTGGTCGGCGATCTCCAGGACCTCGGCGCCGTCCAGGTGCTCCCGCCCGTCCCGCAGGCCGAACGCCTGCCCACGACCCTCCTGGAAGAGGTGCTCGTTGGCCTCCGCCAACTCCGCTGAAGCCCCCGCCGGCCCGCCCGCCGAGCCGCAGTATCTTCCGGCCTCCGTCCTGGGTGCGGTGAAGATCCTGGTCACCGGCCCGTTCGGGGTCGGCAAGACGACGCTGGTCGGCTCGCTCAGCGAGATCACCCCGCTGCGCACCGAGGAGACCATGACGGCCGCCAGCAGCGGCGTCGACGACCTCACCGGGCGCGCCGGGAAGACCACCACCACGGTCGCACTGGACTTCGGCCGGATCACGCTCAACCCGCGGCTCGCGCTCTACCTCTTCGGCACCCCGGGCCAGCAGCGGTTCTGGCCGCTCTGGGACGACCTCTCGCGCGGTGCGCTCGGCGCCATCGCCATGGTCGACCTGCGCCGCCCGGACGAGAGCTTCGACGTGCTCGGCCGGCTGGAGGAGCAGCAGATCCCGTTCGCGGTGGCCGTCAACACCTTCCCGGACACCCCGAGCTACCCGGAGGAGGAGCTGCGCTCGGCCCTCGACCTGCTGCCCGACGTGCCCATCCTGTACTGCGACGCGCGGGACCGGCGGGCCGCCTACGACCTGCTGATCGACTTCGTCAGCCACCTGCACGCCACCTCCGTCCTGGAGCTCCAGCGATGACCGCCCCCGAACCGGGCACGTCCGGGCCGCACCCGGCCGGCCCCCCGCCCGGCTGCCCCGCGCACGCGGGCGGCGTCCCGGCCGGCGCCGGCATGCCCACCGGTGTGCCGCTGCCGGCCCTCTACGGCTCCGCCGTCGCCGACGACCCGCACGGCCTCTACGCCGACCTGCGTGCCCGGTACGGCCCGGTCGCCCCGATCGAGCTGGAGCCCGGGGTGGAGGCCTGGCTGGTGCTGGGCTACCCGGAGCTGCTCGAACTCACCCGCAACGAGGCGCTGTTCTCCAAGGACTCGCGCCGCTGGCGGGTGCCCGCCGAGGGGCGGCTCGCCGCCGACTCACGGCTGCTGCCGATGACCGCCTGGCGGCCCACCCTGCTCAACCTGGACGGCGCCGAGCACCAGCGGCTGCGCGCCGCCGTCACCGACACACTGGCCCAGATCGACCACCGCCGGCTGCGCGGGACGACCGAGGCCGCCGCCCACTCGCTGATCGACAGCTGGGGTCCGGACGGCACGGCCGACCTGATCGCCCAGTTCGCGCGCCAACTGCCGCTGCTGGTCTTCACCCAGTTGCTCGGTCTGCCCGCCGAGGCCGGCCCCCGGCTGGTCGAGCTGATCAACCACTTCGTCGACAGCAGCAAGTACTCCGTCAAGGCCAACGCGGAGTTCCAGGCGATCCTGGTCGACCTGGTCAAGAGCCGCCGCGGGACGCCCGGTGCCGACCTGACCTCCTGGCTGCTGGCCCACCCGGCCGGGCTGACCGACGAGGAGGCGGTGCACCACGTGGTGGTGATGATGGTCGCCGGCAACGAGACCAGCATCAACTGGATCGGCAACACGCTGCGGCTGCTGCTCACCGACCGCCGCTTCCGGGCCACCCTGACCGGCGGCCGGCTGACCGTCACCGACGCGCTGGAGGAGGTGCTCTGGCGCGACCCGCCGACGCAGAACTTCCCCGGCCGGTGGGCCACCGGCGACACCGTGCTCGGCGGCCAGTACATCAGCGCCGGGGACATGCTCGTGCTCGGCCTGGCCGCGGCCAACGCCGACCCCGCGGCCCAGGGCGCCTCCGCCGCCGCGCAGGGCACCCTCGGCGGCAACCGGGCGCACCTGGCCTGGGGCGCCGGCAGGCACGTCTGCCCGGCCCAGCACCCGGCCCGGATCATCGTCGAGACCGCGGTCGAGACCCTGCTGCACCGGCTGCCCGACCTCCAGCTCGCCGTCCCGCCGCACGACCTGGCGTGGCGGCCGTCGCCCTGGTCGCGCGCCCTGGTCAGCCTGCCGGTGCTCTACAGCGCCTTCACCCCGCCCCGCCCGCCAGCCCCCGAGAGGCCCGCATGGACACCGCCGCCCCTGGAACCGAACAGCCCGGCCGCCGGCCCGTCGAGCCCGTTCGGCTCGACCCCTTCGGCCGCGACCAGCACGGTGAGAACGCCCGACTCCGGGACGCCGGCCCGGCGGTCCTGGTGGAGCTCCCTGGCGGGGTGGTGGTCTGGGCGATAACCCACCACGACACCCTCCAGGCGCTGCTCGCCGACCCGCGCGTCGGCAAGAACCCGCAGCTGTGGACGACGTTCACCGAGGGCCGGCTGCCCAAGGGCTGGCCGCTGCTGAACTTCGTCACCGTGCCCGGCATGGTGACCGCCGACGGCGATGACCACCGGCGGCTGCGCGGGCTGGTCACCCAGGCCTTCACCCCGCGCCGGATCGCCGAGCTGCAGCCCGCGATCGAGGCCCGGACCACCGCCCTGCTGGACCGGATCGAGCTCCTGGAGGGCGAGTTCGACCTGCGCCGGCACTTCGCCTACCCGCTCCCGATGCAGGTGATCGGCGAGCTGCTGGGCCTGCCGCCGAAGCAGCAGGACGAGTTGCACGAGCTCTCCGACGTCCTGGTCTCCAGCTCGGCCACGCCCGAGGCCGCCCTCGCCGCCCAGCAGGGCCTGTTCGCGCTGCTCGGCTCGGTGATCGCGGCCAAGCGCGCCGAGCCCGGCGACGACCTCACCACCGACCTCATCGCCGCCCGCGAGTCCGAGGACCGGCTCAGCGAGCAGGAGCTGGTCGGCACCCTGCTGCTGATGCTGGTGGCCGGCCACGAGACCACGCTCAACCTGATCACCAACGCGGTGCGCGCGCTGCTCGCCCACCCCGACCAGCTCCGGCTGGCGCTGGACGGTGAGGTGGAGTGGTCCGCGGTGGTCGAGGAGACGCTCCGCTACGACTCGCCGGTCGGACAGTTCCCGATGCGGTACGCGATCGAGGACATCGAGGTCGGCGACGCCGTCATCCGCCGCGGCGAGGCGCTGCTCGCCTCGTACGCCGCCGCCGGCCGGGACGCCGGGCACCACCCGGACGCCGACCGGTTCGACGTCACCCGGCAGCCGAACCGGCACCTCTCGCTCGGCCACGGCCCGCACTTCTGCCTCGGCTCCGGGCTCGCCCGGCTGGAGGCGGAGACGGCGCTGCGGTCGCTGTTCGAGCGGTTCCCGCGGCTGGCCCTGGCGGAGGAGCCGGGGGCTGAGCCGATCGGCTCGTTCGTCAGCAACAGCGTGCGGACGCTGCGGGTGACGGTCGGGCCGCGCGGGTGACCTGAGGGCGGCCGGGTCGTTTGGCGTGTCATGACGAAACTCGCCACCCTGGCCGCCCTCACCATGGCGGGCCTCGCCCTGGCCGCCCCCACCGCGTCCGCCGCGACCTCGGTCGCCTCCCAGCCGGACGCCCTGGACGGGCTCTCCAGCGGGCTCAACCTCTCCCCCACCGACCTGGCGCTCCACGAGGCCGGCAAGCTGCCGCTGGTCGGCCACGCCGCCCAGCAGGTGGAGGCCGTCGGCACGGGCCAGATGGAGCACCCGGGGATCAGCGGGCAGGTCCTGAACTGACGGGCAGGTCCTGAAGCGGCCCGGGCCCGTGCCGGGGGGCCGCCCGCGCAGCGGCCTCCGGTCCGGTTCGGGCGCTCCCCCGAGCGTGCCCGAACCGGACCGGCGCTTGCGGCCCCGGGGCCGGGGCCCGAGCAGCGGTCAGCCGTCAGCCCCCGGCGAGGGCGTTCAGCTCCTGGTAGGTCAGCCCGCCGTCGAGCGCGGTGTACGTCCCCGCGCCGTAGACCTCCTCGGCGGCCCGGCGCACCGCCGCGTACGCCGCCTTGGCCAGGCCCGGGCCGAGGCTCACCCGGGCCACGCCCAGCTCCGCCAGCTCCGGCACCGACGGCGAACCGGGCCCCGCCAGCACGTTCAGCGGCGCCGGAACGGCCGCGACCAGGGCCGCGATCGTCTCCGGATCGGCGACTCCCGGCACGAACACCCCGTCCGCACCCGCCTCGACGTACGCGCGCAGGCGGGCGACCGCCTCGTCCAGCCGTCCGGCCGGCTCTCCGATCCCGTGCAGGAAGACGTCGGTGCGCCCGTTGACGAACAGGTCGACCCCGGCCCGGGAGGCGGCCTCCCGGGCCGCGGCGATCCGCTCGGCGGCCTCGGCCGGGGACCGGTGGGCGTCCTCCAGGTTCACCCCGACCGCGCCGGTGGCGAGCAGCCCCGCCACCGTCTCGCCGACCTCGGCCGCGGTGGCGCCGTAGCCGCTCTCCAGGTCGGCCGTCACCGGCAGCTCCACCGCGCGCACGACCAGCGCGGTCTGCGCGAGCACCTCGTCGCGGTCGGCCGCGTCGCCGTCCGCGCTGCCCAGGCTCCAGGAGACGCTTGCACTGGCCGTGGCGACGGCCCGCGCCCCGGCGGCGGCGACCAGCCGGGCGCCGGCCGCGTCCCAGACGTTGGCGAGCACCAACGGCTCGCCCGGGCGGTGGAGTTCGCGCAGGACGCGAGCCTTGTGCTGCTGAGTGGGCGTCATGGTGGCGACCCTACTTCGCGGCCGGGCTGAGGCGGGAGGCGACGCCGATCCGGTTCCAGGAGTTGATGGTGACGATCAGGGCGATCAGCTGCGCCAGCTCGGCCTGATCGAAGTGCTCGGCGGCCTCCTGGTAGACGGAGTCCGGGACGTGCCCCCGGGTCAGCAGGGTGATCGACTCGGTCAGCGCCAGGGCGGCCCGCTCCCTGGCGGTGAACCACGAGGTCTCGCGCCAGGCCGGCAGGGAGAGCAGGCGGTGGTTCTGCTCGCCGTTCTTCAGCGCGTCGGTGGAGTGCATGTCGATGCAGAACGAGCAGCCGTTGATCATCGAGGCGTGCACCTTGACCAGCTCGGCGAGCGCCGGGTCGACGCCCTTCCTGGCGGCCCGGTCCAGGGCGATCATGGCCTGGTAGAACTCGGGGGCGAGGTCGGGGAGGGAGATCCGCTGCTCGGGGGCGGACACGGTGGCGGTCTCGTTCGTCGTCGTCATACCGGCCAGCCTAGGCGGGGATTGGACCGCCTCCTTGGCACAATCGGGGCCGGGGATCATGGGCCACTTCAGGTGGTGGGCCGCCCGCGGGGTGCCGGAACCCCGCGGCCGGCCCCGGCCCGGGAACCCTGGTCGGCCCCGGCCCGGGAGCCCTGGTCGGGCCTACGCCGCCCGGCTCGCCGGGAGGAAGTTCATGCGTTCACGGACGACGGGGAATCCCGCCCTGGCGAAGTTCGCGGCCATCGGGAAGTTGGCCCGGTCCGTCGATCCGGTGATGAACTCCGCGCCCTGCTCGACGAGGAAGTGGGTGCACTCCGCGAGGAGGTCGTAGGCGTAGCCGCGACCGCGCTGCTCCGGGACGACCCCGATGAAGCCGATGGTCGGGCCGGAGGGGTTGTGGGCCGGGATGTGGATGCCGGCCGGCTCGCCCTCCGGCGTGTGCGCGATCTGCCACCACTCCCGCGGGGAGGGGCACCAGTGGAAGAAGTCGAGTTCCTCCCGGGCGGCCTGGTCGAGGCCGCCCTCCTCGACGGCCCTGAGCGCGTGGGCGTCCAGGGTGGCGGAGTGGATGCGGCGCAGCACGTCGAAGAACACGGCGTCGTCGGGTTCTGCGCTGAAGCGCAGACGCCCGGGCCGTTCGGGCAGGCCTCGCTCCGGGGTCCAGCGGTACAGGAAGCGTTCCACCAGGAGTTCGTACCCTGCGGCCCGTGCGGCGGCGAAGCGGGCCTCGGCGGCGGCGCGCAGGGCGCTCTCCTCCCGCCAGCCGCCGGGCAGGTTGATCTCAAGTTCGACCTTCCAGGGAGCGGAGCGCAGGAGCTCGGCCCCGGCCTCCTCCTCGCCCTCGGCCACGTCGAACCAGTTGATGTTGACCGGCTCCGCGTCGTCGGGGCCGCCCCACCACGCGCCGCGTGCGACGACCTCGCCGTCGCGCAGGGCGACGCGCTTCCAGTCGGGGCGGAACCGGGTGCGCCGATGGCCTTCACGGGCGCCCAGGGGGTCGGGAAGTGCGTCGAAGAGATGGGCGTCGCTCGCGGAGAGCGCGCGGATGACCGGATCGGTCATGGATTCCTCCGGGATACAGGCTGCTTGGAGCGCTCCCGGTCAGAACTGACGAAACACGCCGGGACAAAGGAAGAGGGAGCGCTGGAGAGGTGTGAACTGCACGGCACTCGCCTCCTTCCGTCCGTCTCGGGGCGTGATGCCACACGGTACGTGATCTTCCGCGGGCCGTCCACGGGTTTCCGGCCGGGTCCGGTGCGGCGGCGGGGCGGCCGGGCCCCGTCCGGTCCGGCTGTCACGGATGTTCCGCCTGTTCCGATCGGCGAACGTGCGTGCGAGGATCGGCGGCGGGGCGGTGTCCGGCCGCCCCACCGGGAAGACCACCGGGAAGACCAGGGGGCCAGCCGCGTGTGTACCGCGTTCGTCAGCATCGAACCGTCGTCGGCGGTGCCGGTGCTGCTGCTGTCGGTGCGGGACGAGTACGCGGGGCGGCCGTGGCTGCCTCCGGACCACCACTGGCCCGGGCAGCCCTCGGTTCTCGGCGGGCTCGACCGCGCCGCGGGCGGGACGTGGCTGGCGGTCGAGCCGGGCGGCCCGGGGACCCGGCCGGTCGCGGCCTGCCTGCTGAACGGCTTCGGCGCGATGGCCCCCGCGCACGCGCGGCTCTCGCGCGGCGAACTGCCGCTGACCGCCGTCCGCGACGGCGGCATCGGCCACCTCGACCTGGAGCGCTACGACCCCTTCCACCTGGTCGTCGTCCGGCCGGACGGCGCCCGGGTGCTGAGCTGGGGCGGCGGCAGCCCCGAGGAGCGCGAACTGCCGACCGGCCTGAGCGTGGTGCTGAACGACGGGCTGGAGGGCCTGGCCGCCACCCGGACCACCTCGGAGCTGGTCCGCACGCTGATGGCCGCCCGCGCCGCGCACTTCCGCGCCCGCTTCGAGGCCGCCGCCCGACCCGAGCCGCTGGCCGGGCCCGCGGAGGAGGCATGGGGCGCCTGGCTGCCGATCGTGGCCGGCGACGGCCTGCCGCTGGACGCCCCCGAGGCGCTGGTCCAGCGCCGGGATTTCGGCGACGGCCGGATCTGGGGCTCCTCCTCGATATCCCTGCTGGCCTTCGGACCTGACGGACTGCGGTACGACTTCGGCCGTGCCCCCGTGAGCGGCCCGGCCGACGACCGGTGGCGGCGGATCATCTAGGGGTCGGCCCCGACAACACCGTTGTCGGGAGGCGTGGTTGACCGGGGGCCTACCAGGGCCGGCACCCCCTGAGAAGCGAGAGGGCGATGACCCTGCCCCCGGGCTGCCGACCGGTCCGGCTTGCCGCCTCCGGCCATCGCCCGATGCTGCGCGAGCCGGAGGCCGTCGCACGGCTGGTCGAGGAGCTGCGCGCCGAGGCGCGCTGAGCACCCAGACGGGCAGATGCGCAGGAGACCGGCCCGTCCGACGCCCCACCGCGTGGGGAGAAGGTGCACGCCCGCGCACACCGGGCGCGGCTTCGGGCACTCCCTGCCCAGGAGGTCGGCGGGCCCGACTTCCCGCGCGGGGATGGACGTCAGACGGCCCGGGCCAGCAGGCAGACGTGGGACCGGCCGGGCCGCTCGGCCGCCTGCTCCACCCGCGCGGTCACGGCGAACCCGGCCCGGTCCAGCAGTGCGGCCTGCTGGTCGGCGGGGGAGGTACGACTCGTACGTCACCGGGTGGCCGTAGCCCCGCGCGGGCCGCAGGTGGGCGGTCTCGCCCGCGTGGCCGCCCAGCAGCAGGCGGCCGCCGGGAGCAAGGGAGCGGCGGAACTCCGCGAACACGAGGGGAAGTTGCCCCGGAGGCGTGTGGTGGGTCGAGTACCAGGCCAGCAGGCCGCCCAGCCCCGCGTCGCGAAGCGGCAGGCCGGTCATCGAGCCGACCGCGCAGTCGACCGCGGGGTGGGCCCGGCGGGCCAGCTCGATCATGCGCGGCGACAGGTCGATGCCGAAGGCGGTCACGCCCAGCCCGGCCAGGTGCGCCGTCACCCGGCCCGGCCCGCAACCCACGTCCGCGACCGGGCCGAGGCCGTCCGCCCGCACCAGTTCGGCGAAGGCGGCGAGCACGCCGCGGGACACCGGGTCCATGGCGTCCGGCGGGACCACCCGCCGGACGTAGTCCTCGGCGACGGTGTCGTACGACGCGCGGACGGCGGCCGGGTACGCGGGCACGGTCATGACGCCGAGCGTAGGACCTTCACGTGCGACCTCCCGGACGAAAGCCGACTTCCCCTCAGAAAACCCTTGCAACCACTACGTTCGAAGTACTATAACTGTCGTGGTTCGAGTGGCGGGCCGGACCGGCACCACGACATCAAGGACACGGATGCGCAAGCTCAGCTACTTCATCGGCAGCACCATCGACGGCTTCATCGCCACGCCCGACGGCGGCTTCGAGTTCTTCTTCCCGTACGTCACGGGCGACTACGCCTCCTGCCTGTCCACCGAGTACGCGGACACCGTCTTCACTCCGGCCCGGGTCGCCGCGGGCATCGACGACACGCCCAACAAGCGCTACGACACCGTGCTGATGGGCCGCAACACCTACGAGCCGGGGCTGGCCGTCGGCGCCACCAGCCCGTACGCCCACCTGCGGCAGATCGTCTTCTCCCACTCCATCGCCGAGAGCCCGGACCCGGCCGTCGAGGTCACCGCCGAGGACCCGCTGTCGGTGGTCCGCCGCCTCAAGCAGGAGGAGGGGCTCGACATCTGGCTCTGCGGCGGCGGCTCGCTGGCCGGGCAGCTGCTGCCGGAGATCGACGAACTGATCGTCAAGCTCTACCCGATCGTGGCCGGCTCCGGCATCCCGCTGTTCTCGGCCGACTTCGCGGCTCGCACCTTCGAGCTCGCCGAGAGCCGGACCTTCGACCAGGGCTCCGTGCTCCTCACGTACCGGAGGCCCGCGACGGCGGCGGACGCCGAGCCGGAGCAGGCGTAGCCGACCGCGCCGAGCAGCCGACCCGGCGCTGAACGGCGGCGCCCGGCAACAGGTTCACGAGGACGGTGGCGGCGCTTCGGCGGCTGCGACACCGCCGCCCTCCACATCGCGCCCGGCCCGTGCGACAGCGCGCTTCGACTTCCTGCAGGTGGTCTCTGACAGGGGGCCGTGATCGGAGGCCAATCCGCACGAGTACGCCGTGCGTACTCGCGGACAGGCAGGCGCGTGAGCCGGTCCTACCCGTTGGAGAGAACCACCGGCCCCCGGGCGATCAGGACGTCGGCTTCGCGGTGCCAGCCCAGGGAGGAGTAGAGGCGCTGGCCTTCCTCACTGGCGATGAGAAGACCGGTACGGGCGCCGTGGGCCACGGCGGCCTCCGCCAGAGAGCTCATCATGGCGCGGCCCAGGCCGCGTCGGCGGTGCGCCGGGTCCGTCTCGATGCGATCGGCGATCGCATCGGCGCCGACCACGGCGATGGTGCCGCGCGCCGCCACCTCTCCGGAGGGGCCGTGGAGGGAGACGACCGTGACCGCTCCCTCCGTGCGGACCTCGCGCTCGTACGGCGCGGCGGGTGCGTGCTGCGGGTGCTCGGTCAGATCGGTCGTCATGAACCACTCGGACCGGTGGAGCAACTCCAGTCCGGCAGCGCTGACGACGGCTTCGACGGCGCCTGGGCGCAGCGTAGGTACCGTGAGCCAGGTGGCCTGCCCGGCGGCGGCGACGATTGCCGCCAGCCGCGCCAAGGACTCGGGCTCCTCATCCGCACGCAGCGCGAACACCTCGACCTCACGGCCGGGTTGGTCGCACTTGGACCGCAGGCCGTCCCCTGGGGACTCGACCGGCTCCGCCTCGGGCAGGGAGCGAGCCACGGTCCAGCCGCTCAGCCAACGTCGTATCAGCTCTGATTCGATCTTCGCCATCCGGCGATTAGAACATGACCGCAACCGGTGGACGGGAGGCATCCTGTCGCTGATGGCCTTCGCGGACGCACCGGCGCTTGCTTGTGCCGGAGGTCCTCACGCAGGGCGACTCATCGATGATTCTGGGCTGTCGGCGCGATGCCGTGAGTCCCGCGATCTGGTGCGGGCCGTCGCGTTGTCGCCGGAGGCGTCCCTGGCCCTGATCGTGTCGGCGGCGGAGGAACACGAACATGCGCAAGACTGACCAGCGGCCCGGCCAGTGGCGCAAGAGCAGCCACAGCGGCGGCAACAACGGCACCTGCGTCGAGGTGGACGACGCCGCGCCCGGGCGGTCCGGGACTCCAAGGACCCCGACGGGCCAGTGCTCGCCTCCACTCCCGGCGCCTGGCAGTCCTTCGTCACCGCCGTCCGCGCGGGCGAGTTCGGCCGATCCCTGCCTACCGGACGAACTCGCCGATCAGCCGGGCCAGCTCTGCCGGCCGTTCCAGGTACAGGTCGTGGCCGGTGCCGGGCACGCTGACCGCCACCGTTTCCGGTCGTGTGCCCAGCATCCGGTCGAACTGCTGCGCGTCGATGATCCCGGACTGCCCGACCACGGCCAGGACCGGGCACCCGATGCGCTCCCACTCGTCCCACCACGACCGGTGGGAGTTCTCCGCCAGGCTCTCGACCATCACCCCGCTGTCGAACCGCGGCCACCAGCCGCCGTCGCGCTGCTCCAGCCCCGCCGCCCAGCCCTCCCCGACCGCTCCACCGCCGAAGAACCCCACAGCCGACTCGAACGACGGGAACGGCTCCGGCCAGGCGTCGAACCAGCCGGCGACCCCCGCCAGCGTCTCCGGGTCCGAGCCCGCCGGCCCCGCCTCGACCACGACCAGCCCACTCACCGCCTCGGGGTGCGCCGCAGCGGTGAGCATCGCGGCATGCCCACCGTAGGACTGGCCGACCAGCACCGGTCGCTCCAGCCCGAGCTGCCCGACCACGGCGAGCACGTCCGCCACGTACGCGGCCCGCGAGACGTCCTGCGGCCGCCGCTCGCTGGCGCCGCTGCCGCGCTGGTCCACGGCCACCGTCCGGAACCGCCCGCCCAGGGCCGCCACCACGGCGTCCCACTCCCCCGCGTGCCCCGCCAGCCCGTGCAGCAGCACGACGGCTGTTCCCGGCCCTCCCGAGTCGCGGCAGGCGAGCCGGACCCCGTCCCTCTCGACGTACCTCACCACCGTCATTCCGCCCCCTCCAACCGCCGCGCGCGTTCGGTCAGATGGCGCCGCTCGGGCGCACTGGTCGTGCGGCGGGCCGCCTCCCGGTAGGACTCCACCGCACCGGCCCGGTCGCCGAGCAGTTCCAGCAGGTGGGCCCGGGTCGCGGGCAGCCGGTGGTTCCGGGCGAGGTTCTTCTCCCCCTCCAGCACGGCCAGCAGTTCCAGCCCGGCCTCCGGGCCGTGCACCATGGCCACCGTGACCGCGCGGTTGAGCGTGACCACCGGGTTGGGCCCGAACCCCTCCAGCAGCTCGTACAGGGCGAGGATCTGCGGCCAGTCCGTGGCCTCCGCCGACCCGGCCTCGTCGTGCACCGCCGCGACGGCGGCCTGCAGCTGGTACGGACCGGCCTGCCCACGCGGCAGGAACCGCTCCAGCAGCGCCACGCCCTCCGCGACCAGCCGCCCGTTCCAGCGGCCGCGGTCCTGCTCGGCGAGCGGCACCAGCTCCCCGTCGGCGCCGGTGCGGGCCGGACGGCGGGCCTCGGTGAGCAGCATCAGTGCGAGCAGGCCGGCCGTCTCGGCGTCCTCGGGCAGCAGGCCGTGCAGCAGCCGGGTGAGTCGGATGGCCTCGACGGCCAGTGCCGGCGCAGTCAGATCGGTGCCGTTGCTGGCGGTGTAGCCCTCGTTGAAGACCAGGTAGAGCACCTGCCGGACGTCCGCCAGGCGCTCGGCGTGCTCCGCGCGGCCGGGCACGGCCAGGCCGACGCCCTTCACGTTCTGCTTGGCCCGGCTGATCCGCTGGGCCATCGTCGCTTCGGGCACCAGGAAGGCGGCGGCGATCTGCGCCGTGGTCAGGCCGCCGACCGCGCGCAGGGTCAGCGCGATCCGGCTGGGTGCGGAGAGCGCCGGGTGACAGCAGAGGAAGAGCAGTGCCAGCGAGTCGTCCCGGTCGCTCTCCGGCGTGCCGTCCGCCGCGTGGCCGATCAGCGCGGACTGCGGGGTGGCCAGGGCGAGGGCGTCCTCGCGGCGGCGCCGGGCGCTCTCACTGCGCACCTGGTCGACCAGGCGGCGGGAGGCGACGGTGAGCAGCCAGCCGCGGGGGTTCTCCGGCGTCCCGGCCTCGGGCCACTGCTGTGCCGCCGCGATCAGCGCCTCCTGCACGGCGTCCTCGCACGTGTCGAAGGCGCCGTAGCGGCGGACGAGCGCGCCGAGGACCTGCGGCGCCAGCTCGCGCAGCAGGTCCTCGGTCGCGTGGGGCAGGGCGGTCACACGTCCGCCGCGGCATCGTGCAGGATCGGCCAGAGCTCGACCGGCTCGACATCCGCGAACGGCATGTCGGCGGCGATCTCCTGGGCCCGTTCCAGGCTCTCGCAGTCCAGCAGGTAGAAGCTGGCGAGGTACTCCTTGGTCTCCAGGTACGGGCCGTCCGTGACCACCGGGAGGCCCTCCCGGCGGCGCACCAGCTGGGCGGCGGCCGCGTCGGCCAGGCCGTAGGCGCCGATCAGCTCACCGCTCTCGCGGTACTTCTTGTTGAACGCGTCCTGCTTGGCGATCGCCTCGGGCCAGGCCTCGGCCGGGAACGCGTCCCACTTGGCCTGGTTGCCGTAGATCATCGCGACGTACTTCATCTCGGGTGTCCTCCCGTCGTGCGCGCCCCTCCGGCGCGCTCTCACCCTTCAGTCGGAGCGGGTGCCGGGACCTCGACATCGTCCGACGACATTTCCCGAATCCTTTTCGCGGGCCGTCGAACGGCCCGGAAGACGCCCCCCATCGGCATGATCAACATATCGGTATCGACCTGCCGGAGTCAGCGGTGACGCCCGAGCCCGCCGCCCGGCCCGCCGCCCGGCCCACGAGCGGCGGGCGGCGGTCCTGGCGGGGCGGTCAGTCCTCCGGGCCGAGGTCCACGCCCGCGAGCAGGCCGGCCAGGCGCTCCGGGTCGGTGAGGACGTCCAGGGCGGTGATCCGGCCGCCCCGGATGGTGAAGGCCATCAGCGACAGCGGCTCGCCGTCCGCGAACGAGAGCACCGCGGGCCCGCCGTTGACCAGCACGTGGCGGCCCTCCACCGCGAACCGGGCGAAGGTGATCGCCTGCGAGGCCACCTCGGCCGCACCGCGGCGCAGCAGGCTCGGCCGCAGGGCGCCGCCGTCGGAGCGCGCCACCACATCGGGGTCGAGCACGGAGAGCAGGGCGTCGAACTCGCCGCCGCGCGCGGCGGCGAGGAAGGCGTCCACGACGTGGCGCTGCCGGGCCAGGTCGGCGTCGGGAACCGGGGCGGCGTCCTGGACCCGGCGGCGGGCGCGGCTGGCGAGCTGCCGGGTGGAGGCGGAGGTGCGGCCGAGGATCGGGGCGATCTCGTCGAAGGGCACCTCGAACATGTCGTGCAGGACGAAGGCGAGCCGCTCCGCCGGGGAGAGCGCCTCAAGGACGATCATCAGCGCGATGCCGACCGAGTCCGCGACGAGGATCTCCTGCTCGGGGTCGAGCGTCTGGACGCGGCTGACCACCGGGTCGGGCAGCCGGAGCCGGTCCTCCTGGTCCGGCATCGCGTCCTCCCGGCGGGCGGTGCGCGAGCGCAGCATGTCCAGGCAGATCCGGCCGACCACGGTGGTCAGCCAGGCGCCGAGGTTGCGTACCTCCCCCACGTCGCTGCGGTGCAGCTTGAACCAGGCCTCCTGGACGGCGTCCTCGGCCTCGGTCAGTGAGCCGAGCATCCGGTAGGCGACCGCCCGCAGCTGCAGGCGCTCCTCCTCGAAGCGCCGGGCCAGCAGTTCTTCCCCGCTCATCGGTCACATCCTCGGGTCGGGATCCGTCGGTCCACTGACGGACGCTAACCGACGGAACGGACCCGCGCCGCGGCATCCGCGCTGACCTGCGGAGACCCGGAGGCCGTCTCCGCCGATCGCAGCGAGCGCCCCGGACTGCCGCTCCGGGAAACCTCCGTGACGGTCCGTCACGCCTCCGGCCGGCGCAGCGGGACCGCACCGCGCCGCCCGCGGGACCGCGCCGCGCCCGAGTGGGGCGATAATCCCCCGTACCGATCCGTCCACGCCCGCAGGGAACGGCCCATGACCAGCTCCCGGACCTCCCGAGCCACCTCCCGGACCTCCCGGACCCCCCGGGCCATCACCGGGGCCGCCTCCTGGACCGCGTTCGGCGGCGACCTGCACCTCGACCTCACCGGGCGGCGGGCCGCCGGCGCCGGGGTCCGGGCCGCCCTGGAGGACGCGCTGCGGGAGGCGGTCCAGGACGGCCGGCTGGCGCCCGGCACCCGGCTGCCGTCCTCCCGGGCGCTCGGCGAGGACCTCGGAATCGCCCGGAACACCGTGGTGGAGGCGTACGGGCAGCTGACCGCCGAGGGCTGGCTCAGCTCCCGGCAGGGCTCGGGCACCACGGTGGCCGAGCGGACCACCCCCCGCCCGGCCCGGCGGGCCGCACACCCGCCGCTGGACCGCCGCACCGCCCGGTACGACCTGGCCCCGGGACGGCCTGACGTCTCGCTCTTCCCGCGGACCGCCTGGCTCTCCGCCGCCCGACGGGCCCTGGCCACCGCCCCGCACGAGGCCTTCGACTACGGCAGCCCGCTCGGGCGGATCGAGCTGCGGCAGGCGCTCACCGACTACCTGGCCCGGGTCCGCGGCGTCCGGACCGACCCCGACCACCTGCTGGTCTGCGCCGGGTTCACCCAGGGGCTGGGCCTGCTCTGCGCCGCCCTGCGCGGCCGGCGCGCCCGCTCGCTGGCCGTGGAGGAGTACGGGCTTCCGCCGCAGCACGAGGTGGTCCGGGCCGCCGGGCTCACCACGGCACCGCTGCCGCTGGACTGCTCCGGGGCGCGCACCGAGCTGCTGGCCCGACGGCGGGACGCGGCGGTGTTGCTCACCCCCGCCCACCAGTTCCCGACCGGTGCCGCGCTCTCCGCCGAGCGCCGGGCCGCCGCCGTGGCCTGGGCCCGCACGCACGACGGGTACGTGATCGAGGACGACTACGACGGCGAGTTCCGCTACGACCGGCAGCCACTCGGCGCGATGCAGGCACTCGACCCCGAGCGGGTGGTGTACGCGGGCACGGCCGCCAAGAGCCTCGCCCCCGGTCTGCGGCTCGGCTGGCTGGCACTGCCGGACGCACTGGTGGAGCCGGTGGCCCGGCTCAAGCAGCAGGCGGACGGGATGTCCCCGGTGATCGACCAGCTCACACTCGCCGAGCTGATCACCTCCGGCACCTACGACCGCCACGTCCGCCGCTCCCGGCTGCACTACCGGCGCCGCCGTGACCACCTGGTCGCGGCGCTGGCCGAGCGGGCCCCGCGCGTCCGGGTGACCGGGATCGCCGCCGGCCTGCACGCCGTGCTGCAACTGCCGCCCGGCGCACCGTCGGAGGCCGAGCTGCTGGCCCGCGCCGAGGCCGCCGGCCTGGTGTTCGGCGTGCTCGGCTGGCACCTCGCCGCGCCCCCGCCGGGCCCGGACGCCGCACCCGCCCTGGTGGTCGGCTACGCGACGCCGCCCGACCGGCTCTTCCCGGCCGCAGTGGACGCGCTCTGCGAGCTGCTGCGCGGGGTATGAGGCTCGGGCGGGCCCGGGGCCTGTCCGCCTGCGCGCAGGGGTCGCTACTTGTTCCGGTTGCCCAGCTCGAAGAGCAGGAGGATGAAGCCCGCGAAGGCGTGCGTCGCGACCGTGTAGATCACCAGGCGGATGCCGACGCGGCGGTTGGCCCACTTGCCGGCGTCGACGGTCTTCGCGGCGGGGGCAGCGGGGGCGGCGGGGGCGGCGGGGGCGGCGGGGGCGGCGGGGGCAGCGGGGGCAGCGGGGGCGGCGGGGGCAGCGGGGGCGGCGGGGGCAGCGGGGGCAGCGGGGGCGGTGTCGGCGCTGACGGTGGTGACGGTGGTGGGATCAGCCATGGGAGATCTCCTCCGGGAGGTCTGACGGTGGGTCAGTGCGGAGCGGCAGGGCCGCCGCCGAGGCAGAGTTCACCGCCGGGGCTCTGCAGCAGGGTGTGGACGAAGAGCAGCTCGACCCCGCCGGACGACTCCGCGGCGATGCAGTGCGGGGTGAGCGAGTCGAAGTGCGCGGAGTCGCCCTCGTCGAGCTGGTGGAGGCGGTCGCCGAGGGTCAGCTTCAGCCGGCCCTGGAGGACGTAGAGCCACTCCTCGCCCGGGTGGACCCGGACGACGGCGTCCTGGACGCCCAGCGGGACGTGCACGCGCAGCGCCTGCATCGCCCGGCCGGGCGCACCGGCCCGCCGGTAGCCCCAGCCGCCCGCGCGGCCGGGCTCGATCGCGCCGCCGCGAACCACCGGGTCCGGCTCGACCATGGCCTCGCCGAGGAGGCCGGAGACGGACGTGCCGTAGGCGCGGGCGAGGCCCAGCAGGACGGGCAGCGACGGCTGCCGTCGGCCGGTCTCCAACCGGGACAGATAGGCTGGGGAGAGGCCGACCCGGGCGGCGGCCACCTCCAGGGTGAGGCGGCTGCCGAGCCGGTGCTCACGCAGTCGCGCGGCGAGGCCGGCGACCTCCTGGTCGTCGAGCTGGTCACCGGTGGAACCGGCGGAACCGGCGGAACCGGCGGTGGTGGGGCCGGACGGGCTGGTGCTCATGTGACCAGTGGACACCCCCGCGTGCCACACGGGCAAGAAATTTGCCTCAGAGGCAAACCGCGTCCCGCCCTCTACTCCGCCGCCAGGTGGTCCGGCCCCGGGCCGAGCGTCCCCGCGGCCACCCCGGCCTGCGGCTGGCGCCGGGCCGGCTCGCGGCCGGGCGGCTGGGCGCAGCGCTCCTGGGCGGGCGGCACCGTGGTGGGCAGCGTGACCGGCGTGCCCGCCTTCACCTGCACCGCCTCGCCGTCGTGCCGCAGGTGGATCACCTCGCCCCGGCGCAGCGTGTACGTCGTCCCCTCGTGGGTGATCCGCACCCCGAGCAGCTGGCCGCGCACCAGCAGCGAGAAGCTCAGCCTCATCAGCCCGGTCGGCAGCCGGGGCCGGAAGGACAGCACCTCCGTGTTGTCCCGCAGGCCGCCGAACCCGGCCACCAGGGCGATGCAGGCGCCGGCGAGCGAGGCCATGTGCAGGCCGTCGCGGGTGTTGCCGCCGAGGTCGTGCAGGTCCATCAGGGCGGCCTCGGCGGTGTAGTCGTACGCGAGGTCCATCTGGCCGACCTCGGCGGCGATCACCGCCTGGGTGCAGGCCGAGAGCGAGGAGTCGCGGACGGTCAGCCGCTCGTAGTAGGCGAAGTTGCGGGCCTTCTGCTCGTCGGTGAAGGCGTCGCCGCGCACCTGCATGGCGAGCACCAGGTCGGCCTGCTTGACCACCTGCTTCCGGTACAGGTCGAAGTACGGGTAGTGGAGCAGCAGCGGGTAGTTCTCCGGCGGGGTGCGCTCGAAGTCCCAGACCTGGTGGTCGGTGAAGCCGTCGGCCTGCGGGTGGACGCCGAGGTTCTCGTCGTACGGGACGAACATCGCCGCGGCGGCGTCCCGCCAGGCGGCGGTCTCCTCGGTGTCCACGCCGAGCGCGGCGGCCTCCCGCGGGTGCCGGGCGGCGGCCTCGGCGGCGACGCGCAGGTTGGTCTGCGCCATCAGGTTGGTGAAGACGTTGTTGTCGGCGACCGCGCTGTACTCGTCCGGCCCGGTGACGCCCTCGATGCGGAACTTGCCGACGGCGTCGTGGTGGCCGAGCGAGCGCCACATCCGGGCCGTCTCGACCAGCAGCTCCAGCCCGTACTCGCGCTCGAACTCGACGTCCCCGGTGGCCCGGACGTACCGGGCGGCGGAGACGGCGATGTCGGCGCCGATGTGGAAGGCCGCGGTGCCGGCCGGCCAGTACCCGGAGCACTCCTCGCCGCGGATCGTCCGCCACGGGAACACCGCGCCCGAAAGGCCGAGTTGGACGGCCCGCTCGCGGGCCATCGGCAGCGTGGTGTGCCGCCAGCGCAGCGCCTGGTTGACGGCGCCCGGCAGGCAGTAGGTGAGCACCGGCAGGACGAAGGTCTCGGTGTCCCAGAAACTGTGGCCGTCGTAGCCGGGGCCGGTCAGGCCCTTGGCGGGGATGGCCCGCTCCTCGCTCCGGGCGCCCGCCTGCAGCACGTGGAAGACGGCGAACCGGACGGCCTGCTGGAGCTCGACGTCGCCCTCGATCTCGACGTCGCTGGTCTCCCAGAACTCGCTGAGGAAGGCGGCCTGTTCGGCCACCAGGCCGTCCCAGCCGGTGTACCGGGCGGCGGTCAGCGCGGCCTCCACCTGGTCCCGGACGGCGGGCAGCGAGCGGGTCGCGGACCAGCCGTAGGACATGAACTTCACCAGGCGCAGCTTCTGGCCCGGTTCGAGCACGGTGGTCACGCTGATCCGGCAGTGGTCGGCCTCGGACTCGGCGACGGTGTCCAGCCGCTCCGGGCCGTCGATGAAGTGGTCCATCCCGGCGGCGACCCGAATGCCGCTGTAGCGGGTGCGGTGCACCAGGACGGCCTTGGTGCCGCCGGCGTGGCTGGCCTCGGCGAGCAGCGGCGCCTCCAGCACGGCGGCCGCCCTGGGGTCGCCCTCGGGGCCGCCGGGCAGCTGCTCGTTGGCGACCAGCTCCGACTGGAGGACGATCCGCACCGGCCCGTCCACCGCCTCGACGGTGTACTCGACGGCGGCGATGGCGCGCTGGGTGAGCGAGACCAGCCGGGTGGAGTTCACCCGGATCGTCCGCCCGGCCGGGGAGGCCCACTCCGCCTCGCGCCGCAGCAGCCCCTCGCGGAAGTCCAACCACCTCCGGTGGCTGAGCAGTTCGCCGTAGCGCAGGTCGAAGGGCTCGTCGTCCACCAGCAGCCGGATGATCTTGCCGTTGGTGATGTTGATGATGCTCTGGCTGGACTCCGGGTAGCCGTAGCCGCCCTCGCCGTACGGCAGCGGGCGCAGCTCGAAGACGCCGTTGAGATAGGTGCCGGGCAGGCCGTGCGGCTCGCCCTCGTCCAGGTTGCCGCGCAGGCCGATGTGGCCGTTGGAGAGGGCGAAGAGCGACTCGGCGCGGGCCATCGAGGCCAGGTCGAGGCCTGGCTCGACGATCTGCCACGGGTCGACCGAGAAGTTGTCCAGGCCGGTCATGCCGCGCCTCCTTCGAGCAGTTCGGCGAGGTCGGTGACGACCACGGTGGCGCCGTCGCGGCGCAGCTCGGCGGCCTGGCCGACGCGGTCCACCCCGACCACCGCGCCGAAGCCTCCGGCCCGGCCGGAGGCGACGCCGGCGAGCGCGTCCTCGAAGACGGCGGCGTGTGCCGGCTCGACGCCCAGGGCACGGGCGGCGGCCAGGTAGGTGTCCGGGGCCGGCTTGCCGGGCAGTCCCTCGCGCTTGGCGACCAGGCCGTCCACGATCACGTCGAACAGGTCCTCGATCCCGGCGGCCCGCAGGACGTCCCGGCAGTTCGCGCTGGACGAGACCACCGCGCCGGGCAGCCCGAGCTCCCGCAGCCGGCGCACGTAGGCGACCGAGCCCTCGTAGGGCTGGACGCCCTGCTCGCGGATCATCCGCAGCACGGTGTCGTTCTTGGCCAGGCTGATGCCGTGCACCGTGCGGGTGCCGGGCGGGTCGGCGTCGGTGCCCTCGGGGAGCGCGATGCCGCGGCTCTCCAGGAACGCGCGGGTACCGTCGAGTCTCGGGCGGCCGTCGACGTAGGTGTCGTAGTCGACGACCGCGTCGAAGGGGACGAACTGCCCGCCGGTGCGGGCCGCTTCCGCGCGCAGGAAGGCGTCGAAGGTGTCCTTCCAGGCCGCGGCGTGCACCTTGGCGGTCTGGGTGAGCACCCCGTCGAGGTCGAAGAGGAAAGCGCGGATGTCGTCCGGAAGCCCCAGCATGGGTGCAGTCTTACCCGTGAACGCGGGGAAGCCACCCATTCCCGGCGGCGCGTCGCGGGAAGGGGCGGCTTCCGGTGGCTCCCGGGCCCGGCGGCGCTCAGGAGTCGGGCATCTGGGACTCGGGCGCCGCCGTCACCGCGAAGACCGCGCCCTGCGGGTCCTGCACGACGGCCATCCGGCCGGACTGCATGTCGAACGGCGGCTGGATCACCGAACCGCCCGCCTTCACCAGGGCGTCCACCGTGGAGTCGGTGTCGTCCACCGAGAAGTACGTCATCCAGTGCGGGGGCGTGCCTTCCGCCAGGTACCCGGCGACCGGCTGCATGCCGCCCACCGTGCGCTCGCCGACGTTGAGCGAGTAGTAGCCCTCCATGCCCTGGATGGTCGCCGGGCGCAGGCCGAGCGCCTGGTGGTAGAACCGCCCGGCCGCGTCGGTGTCGGTGGTGTTGAGCTCGTTCCAGACCAGCGCGCCGGGCTCGTTGACCACGCCCGCGCCGGAGAAGTCCACCTTCTGCCAGACGCCGAACACCGCGCCGGTCGGATCGGCGGCGACCAGCATCCGGCCGACCGTGCCGACGTCCATCACGGGGTAGAGGATGGTGCCGCCGCTGTCGGCGATGGCCCGGCCGGTGGCGTCGGCGTCGTCCGAGGCCAGGTACGTCGTCCAGGCGACCGGCGGGACGGGCTGGCCCTCCGGGGCCGTCTGCGCCATGATCCCGGCGACCGGCTTGCCGTTCAGCGAGCACACGGAGTAGCCGCCGAACTCGGGCGGGCCGACCTCGCCCTGCCAGCCGAACAGGTCGCGGTAGAAGTCGAGCGCGGCCTGCTGGTCGCTCGCCATCAGGTCGACCCAGCACGGGGTGCCGGGCTTGTACGGAGCGGTGACTACGGGCATTGCTGGGCCTCCAAGAGCGATGGTCCTCCGCCGGGCCCGCCGGTCCGGCACTCCGTGCGGGAGCCGTCGGGGCGGGCGCGGCGCTCCCGCACCGGGCGGACGACCGGACGGCGGTACACCGCCCACCTTCGCCGCGCCACCGCGATCGCGCCACCGGACGGCGCCCGGCGGGGGACGCCCCCGGCGCACCGTCACGCAGTGTGCTCCGGGGCCTTCACGAAGTACGGCTGCACCTTGCCGCTCTGCACGTAGTCCTTGAGCCGGACGATCAGCTCCGCCCAGGTGCCGGCCACCGTCGGGACGCCCTCCTCGGTGCCGGGCTGCCAGCCGCCGTGCCGGAACAGCAGCCGGGTGCGGCCGGGGTCGCCGGGCTGGTCCGCGAGCTCCCAGCTGATCCAGGTGCCGGCCCAGTGCGGCGGGAAGGTACCGACGTTCGTCCACACCACCCGGTCCCGGTCGGCGCGCTCGCGGCGCAGCCGGAACGGCTCGGGGACGCCCGGGAAGTCGAAGAGCAGCACCTCGTCCTCGTCCCGGTCGACCTCGGTGGTCCACCAGCTGGTGAGGCCGTCGTGGGTGTTGAGCGCGGCGAGCACGACGTCGCGGGGCGCGGCGATGTCGAACTGCATGGCGATCTCGGCCATGGGGTCCGCCTTTCGGTCCTGCGGGCCCCCCTCGTTCCACGGCCCGCCACGTGGGCCCGTTCCGTGGTCCCCAACGGCCACCATGGCACGGGCCCGGGGCGCGCACACCCCGGGCCCGGCCCCGTCGCCCTGCGTCGCCGGCCGCTACCCGCCGCTGCCGTAGGTGGTGCCCGCGCAGATGTCGTCGTCCGCCGAGCGGGCCTCGTTGGTGACGCTGGTGGGCAGCGGTCCCGGGGCGGTCGGGGCGGCCGAGGGACCGGAGGTGCCGGAGGCGGCGGCCGTGCCGCCGTTGGCCGCCACGAAGTCCTTGCCCACGATCACGGTGACGCCCGCCGAGCTGCCGGCCTCGACGGTCGCCCCCGGGAACAGCGCGGCGACCTTCTCGGCGTTGGCCTTCTGGCCGGAGCCGTACTCGACCATCGTGGTCGTGTACTTGGTGCTGGCTGCCGTGCCCGCCTTGGTGACGGTGAACTTCGCCGCCTTGAGCTGCTCGCTCGCCTTGTCCGCCATGCCCCGGGTGGTGGTGCCGTTGTAGACCGCCACCTTGATCGCCGCGTTGCCCGCGTCGGGGGCCGCCGCCGGGGCGGCGGAGGTGGTGGCGGGGGCTCCCGGTCCGGCGGAGGCGGACGGCGAGGCGGGCGCGTCCGGCTGCTCACCCGTGGCGTTCTGGCCGTCGAGGGTCCGGTCGGCCTTGATGGTCTCCCAGAGCTTGCCGGCGTCGGGCTGGACGATGTCGAGGTCGGCATCCACGGTGCGGTAGCGCCAGGGCACCGTGACGAACTTGAGGTCGTGCAGGTCGATGTTCTTCAACGAGAGGCCGAAGGAGAGCAGCTTGTCCGCCGAGTCCAGCCCGGGGTCGACGACCAGCGACTTGGTGGCGGCGTCGGCGAGCGGCAGCAGGGTGGTCGGGTTGAGGCCCTGGCCCTTGATGTTCTTGGCCAGCGAGCTGAGGAAGGCCTGCTGGCGCTTCATCCGGCCGATGTCGGAGCCGTCGCCGAGGCCGTGCCGCAGCCGGACGTAGTCGAGCGCCTTCTGGCCCTCGACCTTCTGCGGGCCCTGCGGCAGGACGAGGTTCCCCTTCTTGGGGAGGAGCTTCTGGTTGATGTCGCTCTCGTAGATCGGCTTCGGCAGGCAGACGTCGACGCCGTGGACCGCCTTGGTCATCGCCGAGAAGCCCTGGAAGTCGACCACGATGGTGTGGTCGACCCGGATGCCGGTGAGCTTCTCCACGGTGTTCTGGGTGCAGGCCGGGTTGCCGTCGTCCGTCCCGCCGACGGCGAAGGCCTCGTTGAACAAGGCGTTCGGCTTCTCCTTGGTCCACTTGCCGCTCGGCAGCTTGCAGGCCGGCAGGGTGACCTTGGAGTTGCGCGGGATCGAGATGCCGACCGCGTGCTTATGGTCGGCGTAGACGTGCAGCAGGATCGTGGTGTCCGAACGGGCGCCGCCGTCGTCGCCGCCGCCCAGGTCGGCGTTGTTCTTGCCGCGGCTGTCCGAGCCGACCAGCAGCACGTTCACCGGCTTGTTGCCGTCCGCGTCCGCCTGCGCCTCGGGCGGCCGGTCGGTGGCGATGGCGTCCGCGTCGAAGGACTTGATGTTGGCGTTGAGCTTGAGGTAGATCGCCCCCCCGGCGCCGGCTATCAGCACCAGCACCCCGGCCGCCGACCAGGCGACGATCTTCTTCACGTTCTTGGGCGGCTTCCGGCTGTTGCGGGCCGCCGCCCGGCCGCCGGGGACGGGGCCGGACGGCCCGCCCGTCTCCGGTCCCCCCTTGCCCTGCGGGCCCTTGCCCTGAGCCGCCCGCCGGGCCTCGGCCCGCCCGCCGGTCCGCGGCTGCGGCACCGCGCCGCCGTCGCCCGCCTCGGTCGTGAGCGCACCAGGCGCGTCGTCACCACGAGCCGGGCCCTCGCCCCATTGACCTGACATCCGTGTACCTTTCACCGGCGGACGCGGCACCCGCACATCCGGGTGCACTGCACACAGAGAGACGGCTGGAACCACCGCCGGGTTGCACATACGAAGGTCGCAATGACCTACGAACGCCCCCCGCGATCGTCCCCGCAGCCCCCTCCTACGGCCCCCTGCAGCCACAGCAGGCCCTCTCGGAGCATACAAGCCGGTCATATTTATCCGGCCGTGCTCTCGATCACCCGCCGGTGCCCCACCGGTCCAGGAACCCTGCCCGCACGCACGGGTGACCCTCCGTCAACACCCGTCCACGACTCCCCCAACGCAGCGGAGCCGGACCGGGACTCGCGTCCGGTCCGGCCCCGCAACCGTGGGCCGCCAGGGGCTCGAACCCTGAACCTACGGATTAAAAGTCCGCAGCTCTGCCAATTGAGCTAGCGGCCCTACACCGGCGACAGTATGCCAGAGCGTGCCGCCGCGCGACGCACTGTGCGGCGTTTGCGCAGATCAGGGCACGTGTAATGCGCTCACCGCGCACTGCCGCACGGGCTAGCCACAAATTCGCCGGGGACACGTCAATCTGTTCCCGCGCCCCGCATGGTCCGAAGGCGTCCGGACACATCACGGACACGGCATGGGTGGGGCTGACGCATCGCCACCCGCGCCCCACGAAGCGCTTGGCACGGAACCGAGCGGCCTGCTCACGCGCCACTGGCCCGCCAGCCCCAGATGCAGAACCACGCCGCAGACACACCGAGCGCGTGGCAGGAGACGGAATGCAGGATGCCGCGCTCGGCCCTCTGGTCGCCGATCACCCCGACAAGCGCCGCCGGGTCCGCCACAGCTATTTCACCCGCAGGGTCATGCAGCGCTTGAGAACATCACGCTCCGTCTCCAACTCCCGGACAAACTTGTCCCGTTCGGCCGACTGCCACCGCAGCCGGGCCAGCTCCTCGCGCTCGGACTCGCCCAATGTCCCGTCACTGCCAGCCTTCCGCGACCGGGAAACCCAGGTGGGGTCAGGGTGGTCTCGTTGATCCCGAGCTCCGCGCGACCTCCGCTGCGGGCATCCCCGTCTCGGCGACGATCCGTCTGGGTGGACTGTCCGCAGAAGGAGCTGACCTCCCGTCTCCTGGCGGACACATGTGAGGCCTGCGGGGCCACCGGTGATGTCCAGGTGCATCACGGCAGGGCCCTTGCCGATCTCGCCCGTGCCGGATGGCCGCCGTCCGACTGGGCGCGCGTCATGCTCGACCGGCGGCGCAAGACGCTCGCGGCCTGCGCTGCCTGCCATGACCGCATCCACGAGACACGAACGGCCGGATCACCAACGCCGTGATCACTGGAGAGCCGGATGACCGGGAACCCGACATGCCCGGTTCGGCGGGACGCCGCGCGGGAAAGAGCCTGCCAGTCAGGCACCTCGCCGCGCGGCCGACCCAACCACCTGGCTCACCGCACACCGGCGCCTCGCCCGGGACTACGAAGCCCTTCCCACTCGCTCTGCAGCCGTGATTCACGTCGCGATAATCAACCTCATGACCCGCCGACTCACCGGCGCCCCCACCTGGCGCGGAACATCAGCCCCAGACTCAGGGGCGAAACGCCCGGTCAGGCCCCGGCGGCAGGGCGGAACACGAGGGTCCGGGTGCCCCAGAAGCGCAGGGCGGTCGCCAGCGCCATCCCGATCACGCTGCCGGAGATCAGGTCGGCGGTCGGAGTGGTCAGGTCGAGCAGGTAGTGCGAGACCCCGAGACAGCCGAGCTGAACCACTGCGCCGAAGAGGTTGACCACCAAGAACATGGCGGTCTCCCGGCCGGTCTCGCCCTTCGGGGCCCCGGCCCGCCGGGCCCGGAAGGTCCAGTACTTGTTCCCGACGAAGGCGACAGCGGTCGAGGCGGTCAGCGACAGCACCTTGGCGAGGACCGGTCCGGCCCCGTCGCGGAGGACGAGGAAGAGCAGGATGTCGGTGGCGTATCCCAGACCGCCGATGATTCCAAACTTCAGCAGTTCGGGGAGCGCCGTACTCAGCCGGTCACGGAGTGCAGCCATGTCACCCGGCCAGAACAGCGAACCCGTACAGCCCGGCCCAGATGGCGCCGAGGACGAGTAGCGGACGATCCTTGAGGACGACGTTCTCCGGAGCCTCGGCGTGGCCACGGTCGGCGAAGACGGCGTAGCGCAGGATCGCGAAGACGAACGGCAGGACGGTGATCTGCCGCAGCGCGGTGTCCGCTCCGGCGGCATTGTCGGACGACCACAGGCAGTAGCTGAGCAGGGCCACAGCCGCGGAGGCCTGCCAGACGAACCGCAGGTACCCGGGGGTGTACGAGGCGAGCAGGCGGCGGGAGTCAGCGGCCTGCTCGCCCATGCTGACGAGCTCCGAGTAACGCTTGGCCCCAACCATGAACAGGGCGGCGAACCCGGTGGTGATCAGGAACCACTGGGACAGCTTGATGTCGGCCGCGAGTCCGCCGATCATGGCGCGGATCAGGAAGCCGGACGTCACGAAGGCCAGATCAACCACGAGGACGTGCTTGAGGCCGGTGCAGTAGAGAAACTGCATGACCAGGTAGGTGCCCAGCGCGATGGCGGTGGGCAGGTTGCACAGCAGGAGCGCCCCGCCGATCGCGCCGCCCGCGAGCAGAGCCGCACACAGGTAGGCGAGCGGGAGCGGGACGATCCCGGAGGCGATGGGACGGTTGCGCTTGGTCGGGTGGGCCCGGTCGGCCTCGACGTCCATGGCGTCGTTGAGAAAGTAGATCGCCGACGCCGCCGCGCAGAACAGGACGAAGACGATCCCGGCCTGCTTGAGCACCGTGGTGTCGGTCAGCATCCCGGCGGCGCCCGGCGCCGCGAGCACGAGGACGTTCTTGACCCACTGGCGGGGCCGGGCGTTGCGGATCAGCCCAGCAGGAAGGGCCTTGAGCTTGAACGGGCGGGCCGTCGGCGCGGTGCTCGCGGTGCCGGCCAGAACCGCCTGCTCGACAGGACCCGCAGCGGCCGGGGACGCCACGGGCTCGGTGTCGAGCGTCGTCGACTCAGCCATCGGCCCGCTGCCCCTTGGCAATCCAGGAACGTCCGGCCGCGGCCACGGCGGCGCCGAGAGCGGCACCGCCGACGACGTCGGTCATGTAGTGGACGCCGACGACCAGGCGGGAGAAGCACATTGCGCCGGCTACGGGAGCCACCGCCGAGGCGGGGAGCAGCGAGGCGAAGGCGACCACGGCGGCGGCCGAGGACGTGGCATGCGAGCTGGGGAAGCTGTGCTGCCCGGCGGTCTTGACCAGCGGCTCCATGCCCGGACCGTTGGGGCGCGGCCGACGGACCACCCGCTTGACCGCCATGCTGGCGGCATGAGCGCCGGCGACCGTGGCGGTTGCTCGGAGCCAGCGGCCCCGGCGGTCGGAGTCGAGGACCGCACCGGCGAGGCCGAGGGCGATCCAACCGGCGGCGTGCTCGCCGGTCCAGGACAGGGCCTTGCTGGCGTTCACTGAGCGCTGGTCATTGAACCGCTCGCGGACGGACCGGTGGACCTTGTGGTCAGCACGTTCCAACGCCCGGAGAAACTGGGGCATTCTGGGATTTCCTCTGCTGCAGAAGCGGGGAGAGCACGGCCTCACTCGGAGCGGGGAAGTCACACAGCATGCGCCGGTCCCACAGACCCGAGTCCGCTCTTGCGCCCCCCCTAGCGATAGGCATGCGGGGACATGATACAGACTATTTTCATACCGCACTTGCGATCCCCTCACGCGTGAGCGGTCCCTGCCGCGGGATTCAGGCCCGGCGACGGTGCGCCGGCGGCGGCTGACGTGACGGGCGCAACATCCGATGGCCATCTTTTCTGCCTCTGGTACGGTCAGTCAGTTCATCGCCAAGTGCCGAATGCGGCCGAATCGTGGATGGGTTGAGGATCGCTCGTGGGCGTACTGGGGCTGCTAGTGGCCCTGACGGCGACAGCCGTCGGCACAGCGCATGTGATCGGCACATTCGGCCCCTGGAGGGCTGCTGACGCTCTCTCGGGCTGGATCCTGGCGTCGGTGACGCAACTGATCGGGTTGGCCCTTCTCGTCGGGGTCCCCGTGCGCGGCCTGAGACCGCTTCCGATGCTCGTCGCCGCCGTACTGGCGGCCGCGATGGAGATCGCCGTGGTCCGGACCAGACCGGCCGCCCTGGTCCGGTACCGCGAGACGGTGTCGGGCGTCGCCCACTCGCTTCGCAGCACCGTCGGCGTCTTCTGGCGCAACCCGGCCACCGTGTTCCTCGGTTTGCTGGTGACGGCCGCCTACGTGTGGCGCGTCGCGCTGGGCTCCTTTGTGCTTCCCGTCGAATGGGACGGCATGTGGTACCACTTGGTCGGTCCCGCGGTCTGGATCCAGAACGGTCAGATCGGCCATACCCCGGCCGCCTTCTGGTCCGACGTGTACCCGCAGGGCCAGGAGCTGCTGGGCGCCTGGGCCGGCGTATTCACCCACACGCTGCGCTGGTCCTGGGCGGCGACGCTCCCCTTCCTGCTGCTGGGTTTCACGGCCGCGGTGTCCCTCGCCCGGCGCTTCGGCGCGCGGCGCGACCACGCGCTGCTTGCCGGGTTCGGGTTCCTGACGACCCCGGCAGTGCTCGCGCAGACCGCAACCTCCTATGTTGACGTCGGCGCGGCCACCACAGCTGCCGCCGCGTTCCAGTTCGTGCTCGCCACCCCGAGCGGCAGCGGCGAGGTCGGCGGACGGCTCCGCCACCTCTGGCTCGCAGGCATCGCCCTCGCCCTGGGGACCAGTGTCAAGGCGTCCAACCTGCTGACCATGGCTTGCGTCTTCGCTGTGGGGATCGCGCAGGTGGTGCTGGCGGTTCTGGCGGAGCGCCGCTCGGTGGGCCGCGAGGCGACCGGGTTCCTGCGCAGCGGTGTCACCCAGTCGGCAATGCTGAGTGCGGCGCTGATCGTGCCCTCGGTCCTACTGTCGTCCTACTGGTACGTCCGGACGTGGATGGCCCACGGCAACCCCTTCTATCCGTTCACCATGTTCGGCTTCTCAGGACGCGGCACCGTGCACGACCTGATCATGGTCAATAACACGCCCAAGGTGATCCTCGAGGCGGGCGGGGTGCCCGCGCAGCTGTGGGAGTCGTGGACCACCCCGATCGCGGCTGGCTTCTCGTACGACCAACGGCTGGGCGGTCTCGGCGGCGGCTGGGTCTGGGTGCTTCTTCCGGCGGTGCTGGCGGGGACCGTGCTGTTCGCCGTCCGACGCCAGTGGGCGCTGCTGCTCGGCCTGCTGCTACCTATGGCGGTGATGGCGGCGGCGAGCCCGGGTCCGTGGTGGGCGCGCTACACCCTGTACCTGCCGGTGCTCGGCGGGGTCTTCCTCGCGGTCCTCCTCACCTGGATAGGCGGTACGGAAGAACGGCCGGCCGGCTCGGTAGCGTGGGGGCGCTGGGCCGGATCGGTGGCCGTCGGGCTCGGGCTGGCGGTTGCGGCCACCGGTCCGATGTGGGCGGCGACGGAGCCCACCTACCTCCCGGTGAGCTCCGACGGTTCGCACCTGCGGGCGGCGACGATCGACGAGACCGTCGGCCTGATGCGCAACCGGACGCTCCAACAGAAGCAGCTCTGGCCCTGGAACACCTTCACCAACGTTCGGAAGCTCCCGAACGGGTCGGTGATCGCCATCACCGACAAGGGCCCCGACATCCGCTTGCCGCTGATGGGTCTGAAGATGGAACGGGAACTGGTCCAGGTCGACTCCACCACGGATCTGGCCACGCTCCGTGCCGACCTGAAGCGGAGTGGCGCGGGCTTCCTCGCGCTCGACCCGGCCGGCGAGTCCGACGCCCAGCTCCTCGCGCAGGTCCAGACGGACCCCGGCCACTTCCGCCTGGTGAGCGGCAATGACCCGATCCGGATCTTCGCGCTCGACGGGATCTGATCACCCGCGGGACGCCACAACGGAGGCCTGGTCCGGTGACGTTCACCGGACCAGCCCCCGTCGTCCCCAGCACACGCGCATCACTGCACCACCGCTGCCGGTCAGCCGGCGAGCAGCGCGGCCCCGGCCGGGCGGCCCGGCACCGCGTTCCGCGGGTGCGGCGGCTGAGGAAAGAGGTTGTTCCTCCCGCAGATGCGCACGGTGACGCGGGACTCGGCCGGGCGGTGCAGGCCGTGGAACTCCTCGGTGGGGGCGGCGAAGAGGCCGAGCCGGTCGGTGTCGGAGCCGGCGTGGGCGAGGCCGTACGCGGTCGAGCCGACGATCCCGGAGAGCAGGACGGTGCCGGGTGCGGTGGGCATGGATCTGCTCCGATCTGGACGGTCCCGGTCGGGATCGCGCGGGCGCGGCCGGTGTGCGGGGCCCTCGTCGCGCGGTGCGGTCAGAGGAGTGTGCCGTGCGCGGGCCGCGCCGGGCGAGCGAATTCCCACCCGGCGGCGGCCCGGGCCCGATACTGGCCGCATGGCGAAGGCGAACGGCACCCCCCGGCACCCCGAGGCCGCCTCCACGGCCCCGCCCGGTGCCGCACCCGGCACGGCGCCCGACGTCACCCCCGAGAAGCTGCGGGCCTGGTGGGCGCACCGGCAGTGGCTGGACGGCACCCACCGCGGCGCGTCCGCGGCCGAGGTCCTGGCCACCACCGGCTGGGCCCGCTCGGTGGGCGGCGCGGCGCCCTACCTCGGGCTGTTCGCCCGGGCCGGGCTGGACCGGCAGACGGTGGACGCGGCGGTCGCCGGGCAGGAGGTGCACGAGCTGCCCGCCGCGCGCGGCTGCACCTACGTGGTGCCGGCCACCGACTTCGCGCTCGCCCTGGCGGTCGGAGCGGCCTCCGCCGCAGGCGAGTTGGCCTCCGCCGAGAAGCACCTCGGGGTCGGCCGGGACGAGGTGGAGAAGCTCTGCCTGGCGATCGGCCGTGCCCTCGCCGCCGCCCCGGACACGCCGCAGGACCCGGCCGCGCTCCGGGTGGCGGTCAGCGGCGCCGTCCGGTCGCTGGGCGAGGCCGGGAAGAGGCGCGGTCTCTCCACCACCCTGCCGCTGGCCCTCGGGCTGATGCAGTCGCGCGGCCAGATCCGCCGGGTGCCGGCCAACGGCCGTCTGGACCAGCAACGTTACGGCTACCTCGGGTGGGACCAGCCCGTCGCCGGCGACGCGGTCGACCTCGCCCGGCGCTACTTCACCTGGGCCGGCCCGGCGAACCTCGGGCACTTCCGCTGGTTCTCCGGCTTCACCGCGGCGACCGCCCGGCGGGCCGTCGCCGAGGCCGGGATCGTCCCGCTGCCGGGCGGGCCGCCCGGCAGCGGGCTGCTGATGCTCCCCGAACTCGTCGAGGAGTTCGCTGCGTTCACCGTCCCGGCGGAACCGTCCTACGCACTGCTGGCCGGCATCGACGGCATCCACCTGCTCCACCGAGACCTGCCCCGGCTGGTCGACCCCGCCGACGCGGTCCGGCGGCTGCCGTCCGGCAGGGGCGGGAAGGCCGGGCGCATCCTCGGCGACGAGGCCGATCCGCAGACCCACGTCGTGCTGGACCGGGGCCGGATCGTCGGCTTCTGGGAGTACGACGTCGAGCGGTCCGAGATCGTCCACCAGTCGTTCGCGCCGCCCGACGCCGAACTGCGGGCGGCGGTGGCCCGGACCGAGGCCTTCGTCCGCGACCAGCTGGGGGACGCGCGCGGGTTCAGCCTGGACTCGCCGAGGAGCCGGGCGCCGAAGATCGCGGACCTGCGGGCGGCGGCGGCCGCGTCCGGGTGGTGAGGCCCGGGGCCGCGGGACGGTGACGTCGACCCGGGCCGTGACGCGGGGCCCGGGCCGTGACACGGGCCCGGGCGGGCGCCGGCGGAGTACCGTGCAGGGCATGACCGACGCGACGGCCGCGGCCCGTACCGAAGTCCTCCTCGTCACCGGCGCCGGGCGCGGGATCGGCGCCGCCACCGCACGGCTCGCCGGGCGCCGCGGCTACCGGGTCTGCGTCAACTACCGCAGCGACGAGGCCTCGGCGGCCTCGGTGGTCGAGGCGATCCGGGCCGAGGGCGGCACCGCCGTGGCCGTCCGGGCGGACGTCACCCGCACCGCCGGGGTCGAGCGGCTGTTCGCCGCGGTCGACACCGAACTCGGCCCGCTCACCGCCCTGGTGAACAACGCCGGAACGCTGGAGAAGCAGTGCCGGCTGGAGGAGGTCGACGAGGACCGGCTGAACCGGATCTGGGCCGCCAACATCACCGCCCCCTTCCTCTGTGCCGCGCAGGCCGTCCGCCGGATGTCCACCCGCTACGGCGGGGCCGGCGGCGTGATCGTCAACGTCTCCTCCGTCGCCGCCCGGCTCGGCTCGCCGAACGAGTACGTGGACTACGCGGCCGCCAAGGGCGCCGTCGACTCGATGACCCGCGGGCTGGCCTTGGAGGTCGCCGCCGAGGGCATCCGGGTCAACGCCGTCCGGCCGGGCCTCATCCACACCGACATCCACGCCCTGGGCGGCGAGCCCGGCCGGGTGGACCGGGTCGCCCCCGGCCTGCCGATGCGGCGCGGCGGGCAGCCGGAGGAGGTCGCCGAGGCGATCCTCTTCCTGCTCTCCCCGGCCTCCTCGTACATGACCGGCGGCTTCCTGGACGTCGCGGGCGGCCGCTGAGGCGGGCCCGCACCCGGCCCCGGCGGCCGCTGAGGCCGGCCGGGGCGGACCGGGCGGGCGCCTGCGGCTGCCGGGGTGCGGGCGCGGGGAGCCGGACACCGAGACCTCGTGTTCCGTTTCCTTCCCGTGGCGCCGCTCCCGCCCGTACGGTGGAGCGCATGACCGACGCCTTGCCGGACCGTGAACCCGACCTGCCGTCCGCCCTCATCGACATCCCCGGTGTCCGCAACTTCCGTGACGCCGGCGGCGTCGGCACCCTGCGCAAGGGGGTGCTCTACCGCTCCGGGTCCTTCCACGCCCTCGCCCCGGAGGGCGCCCAGCGCCTCAAGGCGCTCGGCGTGCGGCTGGTGATCGACCTGCGCAGCCCGTTCGAGCTGGAGGTCTGGCCGGACCTGCGGCACGGCCTCGACCACGAGGCGGTCAACCTCCCCACCCTCCCGGCCAACCGGGAGGACACCGACCGGCCCTGGCCCGAGGACCAGGCCGAGCTCTACCCGTTCATGGCCCAGACGGCCGGCCCGTCCCTGGTCGCCGCGGTCCGCCGGCTCGGTGCCCCCGGCGGCGTCCCGGCCGTCGTCCACTGCGCCGTCGGCAAGGACCGCACCGGCCTGACCATCGCCGTCGTGCAGTCCCTCCTCGGAGCCTCCGACGCCGACGTCATGGCCGACTACCTGCTCTCCAACGCGGGCCTCGGCCTGCTGGGCGGACCGACGCCCTACATCGACGAGACCGGCGCCGAGCGGATCTCCCGCCCCGTCCACGCGCCGCTGCTGGCCTCCTCGCTCACCTGGATCCGGACCAACCACGGCTCCGTCGCGGACTACCTCCGGGCCCACGGCACCACCGACGAGGACCTCGCCGCCCTCCGCGGCAACCTCTCCGCCTGAGGTCCGGGGCCCGAGTCCCGACCGACCCGGTCCGGGCCCGAGTCCCGACCCGGTCCGCGACCGGTCCGCGACCGGGGCGGGCCGGGGACGGGCCTCTACCCCGGCCCCGACGGCCCCGGGCGCCGCCACCGCGGGACACCGCTGCGGCGGCTCCCGCCGGCGGCCTCCGGCAGCAGGCCGCTGCCGACGTTCCGCACCCGGTGGAGGCCGTCCTGGAGCGCGTGATCCGTCACCGTGCGGTCCTGCCACCGGGCACCCACCGGCCGCGGGGCCGCGCGGCCTCGTAGCCGAAGGCCCCGCCGAGCACGGCGGCCACGGCGGCCACCTCCACCAGCGCCGACACCCGCGTACCCAGCGGGACGGCCGCCAGCAGAAGGCCGGCGGCGAGCAGCCGGGGCAGGTTGGGGGTCAGCGCGAAGCTGCGGCGGATCGCGGTGTTCACCGCGAGGAAGAACGCGACGCCGCCGGCCAGGGCGGCGGCCTGCGCGAGGGTGATCGGCGCGCCCGGGTGGGCGACCGCCGACTTCACCCCGGCCGCGAAGAGCAGCACGCCGAGCAGCAGCCCGCAGTGGCCCAGGTTGTAGACGCTCACCGCGAGCAGGTTCCGGCGGTCCGGGGGCAGCGCCGCCATGTGGTGCTCGGCGCGGCTGTCGTCGTCGTGGCCGAAGTACGCCCACCAGAGGCCCACGCAGACGGCCAGGCTGAGCACGGCGACGGAGACCAGCGCGGCGCTGAGGTCGGCGGTGCCCGCACCGACGCCGATGGCGATCACCGACTCGCCGAACGCGATGATCACGACGAGGCCGTGGCGCTCGACGAAGTGGTCGGCCCGGAGCTGGAAGCTCGGCAGGTCGACCAACCGGGGTATCGCGAGCTGGAGAGCGAAGGCGGCGGCCCACAAGCCGAGTTGGGCGGTGCCGGTGAGGTAGCCGCCGGCCACCACCAGGCCGGTGTTGACCAGGTTGAGCCCGCCCATCCGCAGTACCGGCCCGAGCGCCACCCCGGAGGCCGCGAACATCCCGGTGTGCACGGCGACCACCAGCAGGTACGCCCAGCCGAAGGCGACGCCGCTGCCCTCGAAGGCGTGCGGGACGGCGAGCGCGATCACCAGGAAGCCCGCCATCGCCAGCAGCAACAGGCCGCGCCGGCCGTGGCTGGTCGGCGGCATCGCGTTGGTCAGCCAGATGAACGCGTCGTACATCCACCAGATCACCGCCAGCATCACCACCACCTGGGCCAGGCCACCGGGGGTGAGGTGGTGGACCAGGCTCCCGGTGAGCTGGGTGATGGTGAAGACGAAGACGAGGTCGAGGAAGAGTTCGAGCGGAGCCACCCGCAGGGCGGGCTCCGCCTCGGCCGCCGAGGGGGCCGGCAGGGCACGGGGCACGGTCACCGCGCGAGTATGCGGCACGGCGACCGCTTCCCGCGGGTGTTTTCGGCAGCCGGACACGCGGGCGACCCCGGACGGACGGCCCGTCGGGGTGGGCGCCTATGCTGCGGCGAATGGTGTCCGACCGAATTCCCCCGCCCGGCGGGTCCGCGGATCCGTCCGACCGTCAGCAGCCGACCCTCGACGGCGCGATCACCGCTCTGGAGGCCGCGAACGCGGTCGCCGACATGGAACGCTTCGATGCCGCCTTCCGGCTGGTGGGCGGCCTGCTCGGACCGGCCGGCGAGCGCGAGTCGGCGGCGGTCGGCCCGCGGCTGGCCGCCCAACTGGCGGACTCCCCTCCCTTCGAACGGGCCCACCTGGCGATGATGGTGGGCGCCTGCGTGGAGCGCGGCGCCGATCCGGTGGCCTGCGCCGACCAGGTACTGGCCGGTCTGCGCGAGGCGCTCACCGGCGCGCTTCTGCTGGTCGAGCGGTGGAAGGAGACCGGCGGCGGGGAGCTGCCCGACCCGGAGGCCGACAGCCCGGGGCACGCGCACGCCCGGATCGCCGACCCGGACGACCCGGACGCCTGGCCGGCCCACCGGGCGGTGATCGGCTGGTGGACGCTGCACCTGTGGCAGATGGCCTCGTTCGCGGTCTACACGCACGCCGCCGTCCGCACCTCGGCCCGGTCCTCCGGCGTGACGGACGTCCTGGCCGAGCTGATCGAGCGGTACGGCGACGACCACCACGACCTCAAGGGCCTGCTCTACCTGATGAAGACGCTGGACGACGAGCCGCTGCTGGTGCTCGACCGTCCGAGCGGCACCGGCTACCTGGTCCGGATGGACGGACTGACCGACAACTTCCAGCTGCACACGCTGCTCGCCGAACTGCTGATCGGCGGCGGCCACCTGCCGGGCACCCGCCCCGACCCGGAGGTGGTGGCGCTCAGCCGGACCGCCGAGGTCGACGGTCGGCGCCGGGTGACCGCGCTGGGCGCGTTCAACCTGCTCGCCCCGGACGGCTTGTGGATCTGGAACGAGGGCACGCCCGCCGACATCCCGGTGGTGGACGGCGTACGCACCCTGGTGCTGGACCCGCAGCCGTACGAGCGGAGCTGGTCCGCCGGCCGGTTCATCCAGCAGGTCCCGGGGGACCTCCGGTTGGAGCGGGTGCTGGCCCCCGCCGAGGCCGCGGCCAAGCTCGCCGCGGCGGCGCCCGCGCACCCCTTCGAGCAGGCCTACCGCTGAACCCCGCTGCCGGGAGGGGCGGCCGGACCGACCCGCCCCGGCCCCGGCCCCGGGTGGACGGGTCGGCCGGCCCGGCGGGCGGGTTATCGTCGGAGGAGCCGGAGGAGCCGGAGGAGCCGGAGGAGCCGGCGGCCCCGGGCGGAACCCACAGGAGCGGAGTCGACCATGGCGAGGATCCCCGACGTGCTCTCGGCCGCGGCGCCCGCCGCGCTCACCGCGGCGAGCGGTCTGGTCGGTGGCTACGGCGTCGCCCGCTGGAGCGGCCGGCGCGAGCTGGGCGGCGCGGTCCTGGCCGCGGCCGGGGCCGGTGCCGCGGTGCAGTGGCACCGGCGCTCGGGCGCGGCCACCGCGGCCGCGCTGACCGGGCTGTACGTGGCGGCATTCGGCGGCTCGCACCCGCTGGCGAAGAAGATCGGCGCCTGGCCGTCCGTCTTCGCGGTCACCGGGGTGGTCGCGGCCGCCTCGACCGCCGCCACCGCGATCACCGCCCGCAAGGGCTGACCCGACCGTCCGGCGGGCCGCCGTCGACACGACGCCGGCCCCGGCCGTCAGGGGGTGGCCCGGCCGAACCGGACCTCGAAGGCGGCGCGGTTGGCCGAGACGGGCGTGCGGTCCCAGACCGCGAACACCACCCGCTCGAAGGCCGCGCCGTACTGCGCCAGCGCCCCCTCGAACGCCGCGGCCACCTGCGCCGGGTCGTTGCGGAACACCCCGCAGCCCCACGCCCCCAGCACCAGCGTCCGGACCTCGTGGCGGGCCGCCGCCGCGAGTACCCGGACGGCCCGCTCGGCGAGCACGCCCCGGACGTCCGTCCCGGCCGAACGCCGTTCCAGCTGGCCCGCGTTGGGCGCGGGCGAGGTGAGGAAGGTCACCGGGTAGGGCTGCGCCAGCAGCTCGCCCTCGCCGTCCCGGATCACCGGCACGTCCGGCGAGACGATCACCCGGTGGCTGTAGCGCAGGTCGGTGGAGGCGCGGTGCGCCTCGTAGTAGTCCGGCGCCTCCACCAGGCAGGTGTACAGCAGGGCGCTGCGGCAGAGGTCCTCCTCCTGGGCACGGGCGCCGCGCAGGTAGCCGCCGCCCGGGTTCCGCGCGGAGGCGAAGTTGAGCACTCCCACCCGGCCTGCCCCGACCAGCCGCCGGGCCGCCTCGACACTGCCCTCGGCGGTCACCTCGACGGCTCCGGCCGCACCCGTCAGCGGACCCGGCCCGCCCTCCCGGACCAGCGCGTCCAGCGCCTGCGGGGTGTACGGCACCGTCCCCGCCCTGGCCGCGGCCAGCCGCTCCCCCACCTGGACGAGCTCGCCCCCGGCCGCCCGGTAGCTCCCCCGCTCGGCGATCCCCTCGTTCACCGCTGCCACGTGATGCAGTCTGCTGCTCATGACCGCGACCGTAGGGGACGGGGCCGCCCTCGCGCCACAGGTTATTCTCACCAGCAGAACAACACCCGCGCGGGCGGCCGCGAACGACCCGGCCGCCCCCGGCCGAACCGGCGGACGGGTGCCGAAAAGCGGACGGGCCCGCCCCACCGAAGTGGAGCGGGCCCGTGGCGCCGGTGCCGACCGGGTCAGTTCTTCCAGCGCGGCTTGCGGTCGTCGCGGTTGAAGCCGCCGGAGCGGCCGCCGCGGTCGTCGCGGTCGCGGTTGAAGCCGCCGGAGGCCTGCGGGCGGCCACCGGAGCGGTGGTCGTCGCGGCGGGAGAACGGACGGCTGCTGCCGCCGCGCTCGTCGCGGTCCCGGCCGAAGGACGGGCGGTCGCCGAAGGAACGGGCCGGACGGTCGCCGAAGCCGCCGGAACGGCCGCCGCGGTCGTCGCGGTCACGGTTGAAGCCACCACGGTCACGGTCGCCGAAGCCACCCGAGCGGCCGCCACGGTCGTCACGGTCACGGTTGAAGCCACCACGGTCACGGTCGCCGAAGCCACCCGAGCGGCCGCCACGGTCGTCACGGTCACGGCCGAAGCCACCACGGTCACGGTCCCGGTCCCGGTCCCGGTCACGGCCGAAGCCACCGGAACGGCCGCCACGGTCGTCGCGGTCACGGTCACGGTCACGGGTGAACGCCGGGCGCTCGGTGCGGACCTCGCGGTAGGACGAGGTGCGCTCCTCGACCGCCGGCGCGGCGGTCTCGGCCGGAGCCTGCGCGGCCTCGGCGGTCTCGCCCGCCTCGGCGTCGGCGGCCGGCGCGTCGTCCTCGATGCCCAGCTCGGCCCGCTCGCGCGCGGCCCGCGCGGCCAGGCGGTCGGCCTCGTCGCGCAGCTCGGTGGCGCGGCGCTGAGCGCGCTCCAGCTGGCGGGTCATCTCGGCCAGCTCGCGCTCGGCGGCACCGGCGATGCCGGCCGCGCTCTCGGCCTGGACCTCGATCAGCGAGCGGGCCCCGGTGATCCGGGCGACCTCGGCGTCGAAGGCGTGGTCGAGGATGTGGCGCGAGGCGTCGACGCCCGCGTCCTCCATCAGGCGGAAGACGCCGCGGCGCTGGTGCGGCAGCACCAGGGTGACGACGGTGCCGGAGCGGCCGGCACGCGCGGTGCGGCCGGAGCGGTGCAGGTAGTCCTTGTGGTCGCCGGCCGGGTCCACGTTGAGGACCAGGTCGATGCCGTCGACGTGGATGCCGCGGGCGGCGACGTCGGTGGCGACGACGACGTTGACGTAGCCGTCCTTGAAGTCGCCGAGGACGCGGGTGCGGGCGCCCTGGGTCATGCCGCCGTGCAGCGCGTCGGCCTTCACACCGGCCTCGATCAGCTGCTCGGCGACGCGGTCGGCGCCCATCTGGGTGCGGACGAAGATGATCGTGCGGCCCTTGCGGGCGGCGATCGCGTTGGTGATCGGCGCCTTGTCCTTGGGCTTCACCACGAGGATGTGGTGGGTCATGGTGGTGACCGCGCCCGCCGACGGGTCGACCTCGTGGGTGACCGGGCTGTTCAGGTAGCGCTTGACCAGGGTGTCGATCTCGTTCTCCAGCGTGGCGGAGAACAGCAGGCGCTGGCCGCCGGCCGGCACCTGGTCGAGGATCTCGGTGACCTCGGGCAGGAAGCCCATGTCGGCCATCTGGTCGGCCTCGTCGAGGACGGCGACCTGGACGTCGTCGAGCTTGGCGGAGCCACGGTTGATCAGGTCGCGCAGACGGCCGGGGGTGGCGACCAGGACGTCGACACCGCGCTCCAGCGCGTAGATCTGGTTGGACATCGAGGTACCGCCGCAGACGACCTTGAGACGCAGGCCGAGCACCGAGCCGAACGGCTCCAGGGCGTCGGCGACCTGCATCGCCAGCTCGCGGGTCGGGACCAGGATCAGGCCGCGCGGGTGCTTGGCGCGGGTGCGCTCGCCGTCGGCGAGGCGGGTCAGCAGCGGCAGGCCGAAGCTGAGGGTCTTGCCGGAGCCGGTGCGACCGCGGCCCAGGACGTCCTTGCCGGCCAGCGCGTCCGGGATGGTCGCGGCCTGGATCGGGAACGGGGTGGTCACGCCGCGCTTGGCGAGGGCCCGGACGACGTCGTCCGGCAGGCCCAGGTCGCCGAAGGTGACGGTGGGCTCGGCAGCCTCCGCGGCCTCCGCGGCCTCGTCGGCGGCGGCCTCGGTGATCTCGGCGGCCTCGGCGACGACCTCGGCGGCGTCGGCCTCGGTCAGTCGGGCGTCGGTCTCGGGAGCGGTGGCATCGGCGGCGGACTCGTTCGCGGGCATGGCGAAGCGGGCGTCGTCAATGAGAGACATCTAAAACCTTCCGGAAGTGGCACGCGCCAAAGTCCGGGGTTCTGTTTCACAACCGCCTCTATGCGGTCAGCCACGGATCGCCGGAACGCGCCAAGGGCGCCAGATGGGAGTAGGGCGCCAGTCAAATGGATCAAACGAACGATCTACCACCATAGAGGAACCCCGGGATCAGAGGCAAATGCCCTGGCCAGATCGCTAATGTCCACCCGGAGCGGCGGTCGGGGCCGAAGATCCGGAGTTTCCGGCGGAGGGCTCCGGGGCGCTCGGCGCGGGCGGGGCGGAGGTGGTGTGCCCGGGCTCCGGGGTGCTCGACGGCCGTGTGGTCGGGCTTGCCGCCGGGGTGGTGGCGGAGCCGCCGCCGGACCGCCCCTCGCCGGTGCCCGCGGTACCGGTGGTGCCGCCGGTGCCGGTGGCACCGCCTGCCCCGCCCTGGCCGTCGACCGCGCCGCCGCTGGACGAGCCGCTGCCCGGACGAGGTGTGGTGCCGACGCTCACGCCCCCGGCGGATCCGCTCGCTCCGGGCGCGGGCTCGCCCGCCACGGCGCCCAGGGCGGATCCCGCGCCCTCAGCCGTCCCGCTCACGTCGTTCGGACCGGCCGCGCTGTCGGCGCCCGGAGAGGCCGCGCCCGGCGTCGAGGTCAGGCCCGCCGTCCGCGCGCCGTCGACGGACCCGCTCCCGGACCGCTCGGACCTCCCGGACGGGCCGCCCTGGTGGCCACCGCTCGGCGCGGCCGTACTGCCGGCACCGCCCGCCCGGCCCGGCGTCCCGGCCTGCCCGACCGGCACCGTGCCGTGCTTCTCGTCCGCCGCACCCGGGCCCACCGACATGCACCCCGTCAGGCCCAACCCGGCCACCGCCAGCACCGCGGCCGCCCGCACCACGCCACTGCGCACCGCAGCCGCCCGCGGCTCGGCCCGCCGGACCGCCACCGCCCGCACCACCGCCGGACGACCCTCCCGGGCACCCACCTCGCGCACCTCGCGCACCTCGCGCACCGAACGCACCGAACGCACCGAACGCATCGCCGCCACCGAGCCCCTCTTCCACAGCCCCACCCGGCCGCCCATGCACACGGCCCACTTGTGGTGACCAACGCGCGCCCGGCCCGGCGGGACACGGCCGGCCCGGCGGCAAGCCCCGGACACCAGCCGCCCGGCGCAACGGCGGCGGTTCAAACCTCCCGGCCGGCCCGGCCCCCGGGCGGCTCCGCGCCGCAGCCGCTGCACGCAGGATCGCGGGACGCCCCGGAGCCGCTCAGCCCCAGAGCGCCGAGGCCAGCCCCGCCCCCGCGTAGACGGCCGCCAGCCCCACCGCGATGCTCCCCAGCGCATTGGCCAGCGCGTACCGCCCGGCGCCGCTCTCGGCCAGCCGCAGCGTCTCGTACGAGAAGGTCGAGTACGTGGTCAACGCGCCGCAGAACCCCGTCCCGACGAGGAGTTGGACGTGCGGGGACGCCGCACCGGCCGCCGCCGCACCGGTCAGCAGACCGAGCACCAGACAGCCGGCCGCGTTCACGGCGAAGGTGCCCCACGGGAAGACCGAGTCGTGCCGGGACTGCACGGCACGGTCGGTCAGGTACCGCAGTGGGGCGCCGACCGCCGCACCCACCACCACGAGCAGCCAGTTCACGTCCCCGCCCCCCGCTCCCGCTCCGCGCCCCGCCCGCGGCCCGCCGGCCGGACCACCTCGCACGGGTCGAGCACCACCAGGCCGCCCGCCACCAGCCCGTCCAGCCGGGGCAGGAAGGCCCGCACCCGTTCCTCGGTGTCCACGACCACCACCGCCACCGGCAGGTCCTCGCTGAGCGAGAGCAGCCGCGCGGTGTGCACCAGTGAGGACGCTCCGAACCCCTCGATCCCCCGGAACACGCTCGCCCCGGCCAGCCCGGCGGCCCGCGCCCGGTGCACGATCTCGCTGTACAGCGGGCGGTGGTGCCACCGGTCGCTCTCGCCCACCAGCACGGTGAGCCGCAGCGCCGGCCCGCTCAGCTCCGGCCCGTCCGCCCTGGGCCCGTCCGACGCCGGTCCGCCCGGCCCGGGCCCGTCCGACGCCGGCCCGTCCGGTCGGCCGGTCATCCCGACACCTCTTCCCCGCGACGGGCCAGGCGGCGGATCAGGCCCCGGGTCAGCCCGGCCGCCGCCCATACCGCGGCCATCGCCGCCAGCAGCGTCAGCCCCAGGTAGACCACCGCGGCCGCCGGCCGCCCCTCGGCCAGCAGCCGCCGGACGTCCACCTCGTAGGTGGAGAAGGTGGTGAAACCGCCCAGCACCCCGGTCCCGAAGAACGGCCGCAGCAGCGGGTGCGCGGGCCGTCCCTCGGTGACGGCCACCAGGAACACCCCGATCACCGCGCAGCCCGCCACGTTCACCACCAGCGTCGTCCACGGGAACGACGCCGGACCGGCCGGCCAGATCAGCCCGGCCCCGTACCGGGCCGCGGCGCCGGTCGCCCCGCCCAGCCCCACCGCGGCCACCGTCCGGCCCTGCCCGCGCAGCACCGGCGGCCGCGCCGGCCGGGCCGGCGCCGCCCCCCGCCGTTCCGCGCTCTCCACCGCACCGCCCGAGGTCGTCATAGGCCCATGAAACACCGGCGCCGACCGCCTGGCACACCGTCACCCCAGACCCGACAATGATCCGGTGGAGATGACCCGGGAAGAGTTCGAGACGCTGGTCGGCGACGCCCTCGACCAGATTCCCCCGCAGCTCGCGGCCATGATGGACAACGTCGCGGTCTTCGTCGAGGACGAACCCGACGCCTCCGACCCGGAGCTCCTCGGCCTCTACGAGGGCACCCCGCTCACCGAGCGCGGCGAGTGGTACGCGGGCGTCCTGCCCGACCGGATCATCATCTACCTGGGCCCCACGCTCCGGCACTGCAACTCCCGCGAACAGGTGGTCGAGGAGGTCCGCACCACGGTGATCCACGAGGTCGCCCACCACTTCGGCTTCGACGACCACGAGCTCGACGAGCTCGGCTGGTCCTGACCGGCCCGTCCCACCCGCCCCACCACTCGGCCGAAACCCGTTTTGGCGTTCGGCTCGACATCCCATATGCTTCTCGACGTCCCCGAGCGCTGGAAACAGCGGGACAGGCCGCAAGCCCTCATCGTCTAGTGGCCCAGGACGCCGCCCTTTCAAGGCGGTAGCACGGGTTCGAATCCCGTTGGGGGCACGCAGTACCGCAGTACCGTAGTAAAGTGCAGTGCCGCAAGACCTAGTGGAGAAACACCACATAAGGTCCCGTGGAGCAGTTGGTTAGCTCGCCACCCTGTCAAGGTGGAGGTCGCGGGTTCAAGTCCCGTCGGGATCGCTCGTCTCGCAAGAGACGGTGCAGTACGGCCAGGTAGCTCAGTTGGTACGAGCGTCCGCCTGAAAAGCGGAAGGTCGCCGGTTCGACCCCGGCCCTGGCCACATAGTCTGACCAGGCACGATGCCCCCGAAGCAGTTCGCTTCGGGGGTATTTTCGTGCCGTTTGACGCCAACGGCGCAGCGGACGGTCGCTGTGCCGCCCCGGCCCGTCTTTACCGAAGCTAGACAAAGACCTCGATGATGCACTTGGCGGCGCCGCTGCGTTGGATTCGGGCGTCGCTGGTGACGAGCGGCACGCCGAGCGTCTCGGCAAGCGCCACGTACTGTGCGTCATATGCACTGATGTTGTGGTGCAGCTCTCGCACCCGCTGCCAAAGGATCAGCGTCTCGTGCCGCGTGATGGCGAGTGCCTGGTAGTCGGCTACCGCCTTCACCGCTTCCTTCTCCGCGAGCTTGCCGCCCCGCACCATGCCGAAGAGAGCCGACACCAGCTCATAGTCGAGCAGGCCGGGAGCAGCGAGCACATCCGCCCTGCGGAGCCGGTCCCGGACGGCATGGCCCGCAGGGCTGTGGTCGACGAGCACCCGAACCAGCGCAGAGCAGTCGATGACAACGCTCGAATTCACCGACGCTCCCGCCCGTCATCGATCGCGGCGAGGATGTCCGAGGTACTGACGTCGGTACGGGTCTCCCGGTCGAGACGGGCCATCATCTCGGCCAGCGTCGGCACAGCCGCCTCGCGGGTGACGAGGTCGAGCAGGTATGCCTGGAGGCTCTTCCCTGCCTGGGCCGCCTTGAGCTTGAGGGTTTCGAGAACCGGGTCCGGGACTTCACGGATCGTGATCGCAGTCATGCATGCATTTTAGCTGCAACGCCTGCAAAGTGCAGCGACTCGACTGGACCTGCTACGCCCGGCCTCCGCCGGTTGACCCCAGCTCTGACGCCAACCGCCCCACACCAAGGCGATCGATCGCGGCCGTCCATGGACGGCAGAATCACCCAAAGCGGGGCATCTCGACGCCCCGGCTTGGCCTGAAAAGCGGAAGGCCGCCGGTTCGACCCCGGCCCTGGCCACCACGCCTGACCAGGCGCGATGCCCCTGAAGCAGATCGCTTCGGGGGCATTTTTGCGTTGTTTGACGCCAACGGCACAGCGGACGGTCACCGCCCTCCTGTGAGGGTAAGTGCGTGAAGTACTTGACGTACTTCACGTACTGGCGCGACCCTGGTCCTCGGACGAGGAGGCTTCCAATGACAGCGGTCCACTACGAGAGCTACACCGAAGCCCGAGCGCACCTGAAGGATCTACTGGACGCAGCCGGGCAGGGCCGGGTCGCGACCGTTCGCCGGGACACCGGATATGCGGCCGTGGTCGATGCGGGGCGGCTGCGCCACGCGCTCACGCTGCTGTGTCCGTCCAAGGCCGAGGTGATCGCCGAGGGCGGTGGCTGGTCGGTGTTCTTCCCCGGCCTCCCGGTCGCCGCGGATGGCGGCACGTTCGATGAGGCCATCGACGAGATGGTCGACGCGCTGCGCGAGTACGCGGATGACTGGCAGGACCGGCTCCTGAACGCGCCCAACCACCGTGACAACTGGGGCCTGGTCCAGCTGATCGGTCTCAGCGACGACGCGCAGCTCCGCGACTGGCTGCTCGGAGTCGCGAAGTGACCTGGCCTCAGCCGACACGCGAACGACACGAGCAGTTCTGCAAGGTCGAAGGCTGGGATCGGGTACGCGACGCGCACGGTCGCACCGGCACCCACCACATCACCTATGAGTTCGGGCTCCCCGATGGGCGGATCCTGCGTACTCGGGTGTCGCATCCGGTCGACCGCACCGGGTACGGCGCGAGCATGTGGGCGCACATCCTCCGCGACCAGTTGGACGTGACGGAGGATGTCTTCTGGCCGTGCGTCCTGGACGGCACGCTTCCCGATCGAGGCGTGCCCGAGCCGCCACGCGAGGCGCTTCCCGCGGATCTGGTCCACATGCTGATCAACCGCGTCGGACTCGCCGAGGACCAGGTCGCCGAGCTGGACAAGGCCCAGGCGATCGCGCGACTCCAGCAGTTCTGGACCGAGGGCCGCTGACCCCGGTCGCCGGGTTGCAGCCGGAGTCGGCGGTGTCCCTCGGCGCACCCACCAGTGGGAAGGACGGGCCTCAGCCCCGCAGGGCCCGGTCGTCGAGCCGGCGCAGCAGGCCGGGCAGGTGCTGGTACCGGTCGCGGAGTGCTGCGAGCCGCTGCCGGAACTCAAGGCCGCGCCCGATGTGGTCGCAGGCGTCGCGGAGCTCGACCAGGAGGGCCACGGCGGTGTCGTAGCGGGCCGCCTGCTTACGGGCGACGTGGTTCTCGACCTCGCGCCAGATCGCTTCTTCGTCGGCAGCCAGGGCGGTCAGCTTCGCCGCGCGTGCCTCGGCTCGGACCCGCTCACCGCGCTGTCGGCGCTCGGTGGCTCGCGCGTGCGCGGCGTCCAGCAACTCGGCGGCGGAGCGCTGCCCCAGCACCGTCGCGACGGGCGGCTCGCCGCGCAGCCGGCGCAGGAGGTCGGCCCCCAGCTGGGGCTCGTCACCCAGTGCCAGGCGCAGCAGGAGGTCGTTCTTCTCCTTCTCGGGGAGTGCGGCGATCAGCGGCGCCAGTTCCTTCTTCCCGGGCCTCTTCCGAGGCGCGGGGGCGGGCGGGCTGGCCTGGGCGGCGACCGCCAGCAGGTCGGCGTCGACGCGCAGGAAGTCCGCGAGCGCTCGCTGTGGTGCGGTGAGCCGGTCGAGCCCAGCCGGGACCGGGGGCTCGACCTCGTCCTGGTAAGCCTCCTCGTCGTCCTCCTGGAGTGCCCAGGCACCGATGCCGGACAGCCACGCGAGGTACAGGGCGCGGTGATCCCCGGAGGCCAGCTCGGCCCGAACCCCGGCGATGGCGCCGAGCGAGTCCTCGGCACCCTCGTCCCAGTCTCCGCTCTCGTCCTCACTGCGCAGGTCGAGGATGAGGTGGGTCCTGGTCGTCCATGCCTCGACGGACTCGTCGAAGCAGTACGGCTCCACCGCCCGCAGCGCGAGCTGCCCCTTGGGCACCCGCAGGATCACCTGGTGGGTTCCCCAGTTGGTCAGGTAGAGGTGGGCGTCGTAGTACCGCTCCACCATCCGCCTGGGGTCGCCCCGGAAGTTGCCCCACTGGTATTCGTTGGTGAAGCTGGTCGCGGTGATCCGGGCCCGGGTCGACAGCGCCCGCAGCTGCCCCTGCTCCTCGCGGGTCAGCGGCCGGTCGATCGCCAGGAACTCGTAGTACTGGTACTCGCTCATCACCACGACCCTAGCGAGTCTGCCGATCCTCGATGATGGAACCCGTCAAGCCCAAGGCAGACAGGAACCGATGATGGAACCCGAGCAGCCACGCACCGTCGAGCAGATCCGAGGTCTCGTCGGCTGGATCGGCGCAGGGCGCAAGCTCACCCAGACGGGTAAGGTCACCCTCGCCGACGCGCGGGCCCTGGTCGCGCTCCTGGAGACCGGCGACACCATTGACCCGGCCATCGGTGACAGGACGTTCAAGACCAAGTCCAGCCAGGAGCTGTACCACCTGAACCTGCTGGTGGAATGGGCCAGGGCGGCCCGGCTGCTGCGGGTCGTCGGCGGCCGTCTGGTACGGGTCAAGAAGAACGCGCGCGTAGTGGAGCACCCTGAGCAAGCCCTCGACGCACTGTTCGAGGCCCTGCCCCGCATCGGCGAGGCGGTGCTCCCCTCCGGGTGGCTCGGCTCGATCTTCGCCGAGGAGTACCCGGCCGGGCTTCGGGTGCTGTTGACGAGCCTGTACGCCGCCGACGACCTGCTTCCCGAGCAGGAGCTTCAGGCTGCGGCGTGGGACAAGGTCTCCGGGTTCTACGTCCTCGACGATCTTCCCGAGGACCGCCTCCGGCTGCTACACCAGAGCAACGACCGCGACGTGGACCGCGTGCTCGCGACGCTCCTCGGCCTCGGCTCGGTCAGGCGCGTCGGCGACGCCGTCGCCCTCACCTTGCGGGGCCGTCAAGCCATGGCCCGGCTGCGCGGGGAAGCACGCCCCGGCGATCCCGTCTACCAGCTCCGCATCGAACTCGCCGATGTGGAACAGCCCGCCGTCTGGCGCTGCGTTCAGGTCCCGGCCGGATTCCACCTCGACCGGCTGCACCTGGTCATCCAGGCCGCCATGGGCTGGCAGAACTGCCACTTGCACGCGTTCGAGGTGAAAGGTGTCAACTACGCCCATCCCTCCTCCGAACTCGACTTCGTCGACGAGACCGCCGTCGGCCTGGACGCCGTGGTCAAGGAGGGAGAGTTCCTCGACTACACCTACGACTTCGGCGACTCGTGGGAGCACCGCATCCTCGTCGAGCGCCAAGTGGCGGCCGGCGCGGGCCACCACTACCCGCTGTGCGTCGACGGGGCAGGAGCCTGCCCACCCGAGGACTGCGGCGGCGCGCCCGGATACGACGACCTCAAGCAGGCCCTCAGCGGCCCCTCCCATCCCGAGCGCGAGGACCTGCTGCGCTGGCTCGGCCTCGAAACAGCATCCGACTTCGACCCGACCCGTTTCGACCTTCACCGGACGAACCGGCGGCTCCGCGCTCTCGACTGGTGAGCCCCACCGGCTCGTCCGTGCCGGTTGACGCCAACGGGACGGCGGACGGTCGCGGCCCCCACGAGCCCAGTGAGTACGCAGCGTACGCACTCGAACGTGTCGACGGGCGCATCCTGCGCCCCCTGATCACCGGCCGGCCAGCAATGCGCCCGCCAGCGCAGCGGCGGTGCTCGGTCCCTTGCCCTGGCGCGGTCGTGCCCCGGACAGTGACGGCATGCGATTGGGGCCGCGTTCCCTACGGGCCTTCTCGATGACCGTCGTCCCGGTCTCCGCCTCCAGTACGGGGGCGTAGCCGGCACTGCGAAGCGCGGCGAGCGTTGCTTCGGGCTCGGCCGTACTGATCAGCACGGTCGGCGCGATCCGTCGCAACCCGAGCTTGGCCAGCGCACGGGCCGCAGCGAGCTCCGACACCAGTGCCTCGTCGTCGGAGCGGATGCAGCAGGCGGAGCGCACCACTCGCATCCGGCCGTGGGTCCGCGCGGTGTCCTTGATCAGGTACTCCAGAGGCTGCGGAAGCGGCCGGCCGCCCTCGGAGACGTCGGCCAGCCGAGCCAGCAGGTCGGCGGCATCCCATCCGGAGTCCAGTGCCCGGCGGACCGCCGCAGGGGTGACCCGCCACACCACGGCATGGCCCTCCGACTCCCGGTCCGCACAGGCGGCCAGCAGATCGGTCAGCTCCGACGCGGCGGCTCCGGCGACCACGACCGTGAGGTCCGCCTGGAACCGGGCGGTGGTCTGCGGCGCGGGCAGCAGGGCGTCCAGGGCCGCGGACACCTGCCGAACCGCGTCGCCCAGCGCGGGATGGGCGCGCAGCGCCGGCCCGGCGCCCGGAACGGCGGGGAAGTGGCGATGTCCACCCGCCCTCAGGAAACCGAGCACGGCGTGCCCGAGAGGAGTCAGCGCTCCGCGGGCGACGACCCCGAGCAGTTCCGCCTCCGCCAGGGTCGCCTCGACCCGCTCGATCTCCCACGCCCCCTGGGCGAGGACGGTCGGACGGAACCAGGCCGCCGTGGCGACGAGACCGGAGAGCGCGGTCGCCCGCGTGCGGGCGGACCTGCCGGTGGCAACTCCGTGACCGGTCGGAAGGGTGGCCAGAGCCGCCAGCACGGCGTAGCGCAGATCGACGGCCTCGCCGTCCTCCGGCACGACCAGCGCGACCGGGGTGTCGCTCTCGTCCGGCCAGTGGCTGAACACCTCGGGCACCACGGCCCAGGTGACGACGAGCGGCAACAGCCGCTGAGCGGGCGCAGCTGCCAGCCACTCGTCGTACCGCTCGGTGGGCAGCATCCGGGCAGGGGGCTGGGGTTCCGGCCGACGCGCGCGGCCCCGCCCTCTCGCCGGGGCCTCCGGCTCCTCGGCGCAGGGGGTGATCAGGTCCGCGTTGTTCGCCAGGTCGAGCCACAACCGGACCTGTTCCTCCGGCAATCCGACCGCCTTCGCCAGCCGGCGGGTGTCCCGGACCGCGATCCCACCCGCCTTGCGCACGGCGAGCGGCTGCACGACCAGCTGGCGGAGCATCAGCTCGACCCGGGAGGCCGCCTCGGCCAATGCCGCCTGCGCCTGCGTCTCGACCGCACCGCTGGGGATCTCCGCCGTGCCCTCGACCGGGGGCGGGGCAGGCCGGTAGCTCGGCGCGCGGTCGTGGTCGCGCAACGCGTCGGCCACCTCACGCGGCAGTTCCACCAGGTCCTCATCCACCGGAACGACCATGCCCCGGGCGGCCAGCCAGTCCGTGCCGGGATCTCCCGAGCCGCTTTCCCGGAAGGTGAACTTGCCTCCGGAGCCCGGGTAGAAGCCGGCGCCGTACCGGGAGACGAAGCAGTGCGTGCGCAGCAGAGGCGGGCCCGGAACCAGTTTGCCCAGCAGGTCCAAGGCCGCGGGCGGCGCCTCGGCGGCCATGGCCCGCACGCGCTTCGCGTCCCTGAGCACGTCCACGATCTGCCGCTGCGCCTCGTCACGGGTCCGCGCCTTCGCGAGCCCCAGTCCCTGCGCGATGCGGTGGATCTCCGGAGCGTTGAAGGCCTCGGTGAGCAGGTGTTCGGCGGGCCGGCCGTAGCCGTCGCCGTCGCCCGCCTGACGGTGGACCAGGATCGGAACGGTGACCGTGCTCCCGGACGAGGGCAGCACCAGGGCCCGCTCGGTCAACCGGGACAGCGCGGCCTCGGCCGCGGACCGACCCGCGCCGTCGAGTTGCAGGAATCGGAAGAGCTGTTCCCGGGTCACGGACCGTTCAGCGGGGTCGACCGCAGGTACGTCGAGTCGCGGTGAACGGCCGCCGTAGCCCATGAGCAGGTGGTGAGCAGGCGGGACGGCCGGGAGCGGACCGTGCAACCGTTCGGCCAGGGTCGCCACGGCGAGCAGCAGTTGAAGGTCCCCGAGGCTGATCTCGCTCAGCCCCAGGGCCGTCGAGGCGTCCGTCAGCAGGTGGTCGGCCAGGCCGGTCAGGTTCGCCACCCCGGCCGCACAGGGCAGTTCGCGCTGCTCCAGCAGTTCGGTCAGCTGCGAAGGAGTACGGTCGGCCAGCCAGATCGCGAGGCTTCGTACGGCTTTCACCGCACCAAGCGTAGCGAGTCGCCGACGAGGGCGGGCCACGAGGCCTGAAGTCGGCCCCACCGCCCGCATCGCCCGGTCTCCGCAGCTACCCGAAGGCCTCGATGCCGCACTCGGCCGCGGCTGCTGCGCCGGGTTCGGGTGTCGCCGGTGATGAGCGGCACCGGCTCCTTCTTCCCGAGCCGTCCGCTTCGAGCCGGTCACCGACGGGCTGCGCGGTCACTGAGGCCCCGACGGCCCCGGCGGCCCCGGTCACCGGGCTGACGGGGTGCCGAGGCGCGCGGTGAGCCAGTCGGCGGCGGCGGGGAGCCAGTCGGCGAGGGCGTTGCCCAGCAGGTGGTTGCCGTGCGGCACGAGCAGGAGCTCGGCGTGCGGGGCCCGGTCGGCGAGGACGTCGGCGTTGGTGACGCCGGGGATGCGGTCCTCCCCGCCCTCGACGACGAGGAGGGGGCCGGTGACCGCCGGGGCGAGACCGGTCATGTCGACGCGGGCGGCGAAGGCGCGGGCCGCCTCCGGGGTGCCGCAGCGCTGGGTCAGGGTCGCGGTGACGAAGGGGACCAGGGCGTCCCAGTCCAGCCGGTACGGGCCGCTGACGACGGCCGTGGCGCGGATCCGGGGCTCGTGGGCGGCGGCGGTCACCGCGTAGTAGCCGCCGAGGCTGAGGCCGATCACGCCGACCCGGTCGGTGTCCACGCCGCCGTGCGCGGTCAGGGCGTCGATCACCCGGCCGACCACGCGGTGGTAGTCCGGTTCGGGTGCGCTGGTCGCGGCGAGCACGCCCTGCCCGGGGCCGTCCATGGCGAGGACCGCGGTGCCGCGGGCCAGCAGGGCCCCGGCGACGGCGTGGAACTCCTCCTTCCCGGAGTCCATCCCCGGGACGACCAGCGCCACCGGCGGGTGGGCGACCCCGGTCGGGCGGCGGAGCCAGCCGGCGAAGGATCCGCCCTCGACCCGCTCGGCCGCCGGGTCGAGGTGGGCCAGCGCCCGGCGCATCGCCTCGTCCGCCTCGACGGCGGCCTCGGCGGCGGCTGCGCGGTCGGGGTGCGGCAGCAGCCCGGCGGCGTGGAACCAGCGGGCGGCCGCCTCGTATGCCTCGCCGGCCGACACCGTACGGCCCTCGGCGGCGGCGCGGTCGGCGGCGGTCAGGTGGCGGCGTCCGGCCGCGCGGCAGGCCTCGGGCCACTCGTGCAGGGAGCGCAGCAAGGCGGTGACCCGGGTGTACTCGTGCGGGTCCAGCCCGGCCCCGGTGGCGCGGGGGCGGTTCTCCTCCACGAAGGCCGGGAGCAGCGCCGGGTGGTCGAGGAAGGAGAGGTCGAGGAAGGAGAGGTCGGGGAGGGACGGGGACGGGGACGGGGTGCCGGTCATGGGTGCGGTTCGCTCCTCTGCGGGTTCGGGTACGCCGGTGGGTGCGGGCGTGGGCCGTTCGGGTGCACGGCCGGTGCCCGGGGTCAGGCCAGGGTGAGCACGGCCTTGCCGCGGATGCGGCGCTCCCGCAGGTCGGTGAGGACGGCGGCGGTCTCCGTCCAGGGCGCGACCCGGCCGATCTCCGGGGTCAGTCGCCCCTCCCCCACGAGGCGGACCAGGGTGGCGAGGTCCACCCCGTCGGGCACGTCGGAGTCGGCGTAGTGGAAGTGCCGCAGGGTGGCCGACTCCGGCCCGGCGAAGAAGCCGAAGAAGTCGAGCGTCGCGGGCGTCCGGGAGGCCTGGCCGAACCAGATCAGCGTGCCGCGCCGGGCCAGCCTGGCGAGCGCCAGCGCCAGGTCCGGGCCACCGGTCGATTCCAGCACGAGGTCGTACGGCCCGCGCGCCGCGGCGAGCTCGTGCACCACCTCCGCCGCGCCCAGCGCGGCCAGGCTCCGGCCGCGCTCCGGTGAGGCGGTGACGACGGTCAGCTCGGCGCCGGCGGCCGCGGCCAGCTCGGTGACGTAGTGGCCGACGCCCCCGGAGGCGCCGGTCAGCAGCACCCGGCGGCCGGCCAGGGCCCCGGCGGTGCGCAGCAGCCGGACGGCGGTCAGGCCGGCCAGCGGCAGGGCGGCGGCCCGCACGCTGTCCAGTTCGTCCGGGATCTCGGCCAGCGACGTGGTGGGGACGCAGACGTACTCGGCCCAGCCGCCTGCCGGTGGGTGGCCGACCACCCGGCGGCAGACGCCCGGGCCGGACCCGTCGGCGGCGGCCTGCACGACCAGTCCGGCGACGTCCTTGCCGGGACGCCAGCCCGGCCCGGGGGCCTCCAGTTGGAAGGTCTCGCCGCGGTTGAGCGAGAACGCCTCGACCTTGACCAGGGCCTCGCCCGGGCCCGGCCGCGGCTGCTCGACCTCGGCGAACCCGACCGTGACGTCGGCCCGTCCGGTCGGTTTCAGCGCCCTCATGGTCCCGTTCCCTCCCTCGGTCCCGCGCCGGGCGGTCCGGCGGCCGCGGCGGCGGTCCCCGGGCGGTTCCCAGCAGACCGCGGTCGTCCGGGCCCGGTCCAACAACCGCTCAGGTGCGAGGACAACCGATCGTTGTCGCCCCTACGCTGGGCGGCCATGGATCTCGATCTCGCCCAGGTCCGCGCCTTCACGGCGGCGGCCGAGGAACTGCACTTCGGGCGCGCCGCCGCGCGGTTGGCGATCAGCCAGCAGGCGCTGTCCAAGCGGGTCGCCCGGCTGGAGGCGGCGCTCGGTGCCCGGCTGCTCGACCGCGACGCGCACGGGGTCGGGCTGACCCCCGCCGGCCGGCGCTTCCTGGAACCGGCCCGCCGGCTGCTCGTCCACGGCGACCGGGCGGTGGCGGCGGTGGCCTGCCCGCGGCGGCCGCTGCGGATCGACGTGTGGGGGCACCTGTACGCACCGATGCGGACGGTGGCGCGGGCCGTCGAGGGGGTGCCGGGGCTGGAGGTGGAGCCGGTGCCGGGGCGGGATCTGCCCTCGGTGGCGGCCGCCGTGCTGCGGGGCGAGTCGGACGCCGGGTTCGGCCGGGTGCACCCGCTGCCGGACGGCCGGGACGCGGGTCTGGCGCACCGGCTGGTCCGGCTGGAGCCGGTGGACGCGCTGCTGAGCACCGACCACCCGCTGGCCGGGCGGGACGTGCTCCGCCCGGCCGACCTGCGCGACGGCGTGCTGCGCTACCCGGCCGCGGTGGGCCGGCTGGACTTCCTGACCCGGTTCGCCGACCGGTTCGGTGTCGAGGGGCGGACCGGCTCGACCAACCTCGGCCTGGAGCACTTCGTCGAACGGGTCCGCGCCGACCCGACCTGCTTCTCCCTCCTCCCCGCCGACTGCCCGCTGCCCGACCTTCCGGCCGTGGGCGGCGGTCGGCCCGGTGTGCGGGCCGTCCCGCTGGTCGACCCCACCCCGCTCTACGCCTGGTCGCTGGTGTGGCGCGAGGACGACGCCCAGCCGCACCCCCGGCTGGAAGCGCTGCTGGGGGCGTTCGGCGAGGAGGCGCGGCGCAGCCGCTGGCTGGAGTACGACCCGGCGCGGGACTGGCTGCCGGGCCCGGACGAGGACGCCCTGGGCCGCTGAGCCCGGCGCGGCCCGCCCGGGCCCGCGTCCGCCGGACCGGCCGACCCGGACCGGCCGACCGCGCCGCTGCCCGCCGTTCGAACGACCGGCCGGCCGGGGTTCGCGCGTCCGCACCGGCGGCTGTGACACTGGAGGGGCTCGAAAACCGGGGTGCACACCACCCCGCCTCCTTGCGAACCTAGAGGGATGCCCGCAGTGAGTTCTCCCGCAGTCCAGTCCGCCGACGCATCCGCCCAGGCGCCCGACACGGGCCCGGGCATCGGCGAGCTGGCCGCCCGTCTCCCCGCGCTGACCCTCCGCGACGAGGTGCGGATCGGGCGCCGTCTGGAGGGCGCCCGCCGGGTCCGCAAGCCCGAGGCGCGTGCGCAGATCGCCGCCGAGATCGCCGGCGACATCGAGCGCGCCGAGCTGCTGGTCGAGCAGCGCCGCGCCGCCGTCCCGACCATCACCTATCCCGCCGAGCTCCCGGTCAGCCAGAAGAAGGACGAGATCCTGGCGGCCGTCCGCGACCACCAGGTGGTGATCGTGGCGGGCGAGACCGGCTCCGGCAAGACCACCCAGATCCCGAAGATCTGCCTGGAGCTGGGCCGCGGTGTCCGCGGCCTGGTCGGCCACACCCAGCCCCGCCGGATCGCCGCCCGCACGGTGGCGGAGCGGGTCGCCGAGGAACTGCGCACCCCGCTCGGCGAGGCGGTCGGCTGGAAGGTCCGGTTCACCGACCAGGTCGGCCAGGACACCCTGGTCAAGCTGATGACGGACGGCATCCTGCTCGCGGAGATCCAGACCGACCGCGAGCTGCGCCAGTACGACACCCTGATCATCGACGAGGCGCACGAGCGCAGCCTCAACATCGACTTCATCCTGGGCTACGTCAAGCAGCTGCTGCCCCGCCGCCCGGACCTCAAGGTCGTCATCACCTCCGCGACCATCGACCCCGAGCGCTTCGCCCGCCACTTCGGCGACGCCCCGATCATCGAGGTGTCCGGCCGGACGTACCCGGTCGAGGTCCGCTACCGCCCGGTCCTCGACGAGGACGCCGAGGACGACTCCACCGACGCCGACCGCGACCGCGACCAGATCCAGGCGATCTGCGACGCCGCCGAGGAGCTGCAGGCGGAGGGCCCCGGCGACATCCTGGTCTTCCTCTCCGGCGAGCGGGAGATCCGCGACACCGCAGAGGCGCTCAACCGGATGAAGCTGAAGTCCACCGAGGTCCTCCCGCTCTACGCCCGGCTGAGCTCGGCCGAGCAGCACAAGGTCTTCCAGCGCTCCAGCAGCCGCCGGATCGTGCTGGCGACCAACGTCGCCGAGACCTCGCTCACCGTCCCCGGCATCAAGTACGTGATCGACCCGGGCACCGCCCGGATCTCCCGCTACAGCCACCGCACCAAGGTGCAGCGGCTCCCGATCGAGGCGATCAGCCAGGCCAGCGCCAACCAGCGCAAGGGCCGCTGCGGCCGCACCTCGGACGGCATCTGCATCCGGCTCTACTCGGAGGAGGACTTCCTCTCCCGCCCCGAGTTCACCGACGCCGAGATCCTGCGCACCAACCTGGCCTCGGTCATCCTCCAGATGACCGCCGCCGGCCTCGGCGACATCGCCGCCTTCCCGTTCCTGGACCCGCCGGACTCCCGCAACATCAAGGACGGCGTCAACCTGCTGCACGAGCTCGGCGCACTGAACCCGGACGAGAAGGACGCCCGCAAGCGGCTGACCCCGCTCGGCCGCAAGCTGGCCCAGCTCCCGGTGGACCCGCGGATGGCCCGGATGGTCCTGGAGGCCGACCGGAACGGCTGCGTCCGCGACGTCATGGTGATCGCCGCCGCGCTCTCGATCCAGGACCCGCGCGAGCGGCCCACCGAGAAGCGCCAGGCGGCCGACGACCGGCACCGCCGCTTCCAGTCGGAGACCTCCGACTTCCTCTCCTACCTCGCCATGTGGCGCTACGTCCGGGAACAGCAGAAGGAGCTCTCCTCCTCCGCCTTCCGCCGGATGTGCAAGGCCGAGTTCCTCAACTACCTGCGGATACGGGAGTGGCAGGACATCTACTCCCAGCTGCGCACGGTCGCCAAGCAGCTCGGCGTGACCATCGAGGAGCCTCACCCGGACGCCGAGCCGGACGCCGACCGGATCCACCAGTCGCTGCTGGCCGGCCTGCTCTCCCACATCGGTCTGTTCGACGTGGAGAAGCGCGAGTACGGCGGCGCCCGCGGGGCGCGGTTCGCGGTCTTCCCGGGCTCCGGCCTGTTCAAGAAGCCGCCGCGCTGGGTGATGTCGGCCGAGCTGGTCGAGACCTCCCGGCTCTGGGCCCGGATCAACGCCAAAATCGAGCCCGAGTGGGTGGAGCCGCTGGCCGGCCACCTGATCAGGCGCAGCCACAGCGAGCCTCACTGGGAGAAGAAGGCCGGCGCGGTGATGGCCTACGAGAAGGTCACCCTCTACGGGATGCCGATCGTCGCCCAGCGCAAGGTGAACTACGGCCGGATCGACCCGGAGCTCTGCCGCGAGCTGTTCATCCGCAACGCGCTGGTCGAGGGCGACTGGGAGACCCACCACCGCTTCTTCGCCGAGAACCGCAAGCTGCTCGGCGAGGTCGAGGAGCTGGAGAACCGGGCCCGCCGCCGGGACATCCTGGTCGACGACCAGACCCTGTTCGACTTCTACGACAGCCGTCTGCCGGACGACGTCGTCTCCACCCGGCACTTCGACTCCTGGTGGAAGAAGGCCCGGCACGAGCAGCCGGACCTGCTCAACTTCGAGAAGTCGATGCTGATCAACGACGCAGCCGACGGCGTCACCGAGGCCGACTACCCGGACCACTGGCAGCAGGGCAAGCTCCGCTTCAAGCTCACCTACCAGTTCGAGCCGGGCAGCGACGCGGACGGCGTGACCGTCCACATCCCGCTCCCGGTGCTCAACCAGGTGACCGCGGAGGGCTTCGACTGGCAGATCCCCGGCCTGCGCGAGGAGCTGGTCACCGCCTGGATCAAGTCGCTCCCCAAGGCGGTCCGGCGCAACTTCGTCCCGGCCCCGGACTTCGCGAGGGCGGCGCTGCGTCAGGTGAGGGAGCGCCAGGCCGCCAACACCTTCGGGTCCGCCGAGCCGCTGCTGCCCGCCCTGGAGCTCGTCCTCAAGCGGCTGACGGCGGTCACCGTGCCGCCGGAGGCCTGGGACGAGGAGCGGGTGCCGGACCACCTCAAGGTGACCTTCCGGGTGGTGGACGGACGCCGGAACCTCGCCGAGTCCAAGGACCTGGAGGAGCTGCGGCTGAAGCTCAAGCCCAAGCTCAAGGAGACGCTCTCCTCGGCCGCCTCCGGGCGCGGGATCGAGCAGTCCGGGCTGACCTCCTGGCCGGCCTCGCTGCCCGTCCTGCAGCGGACCTTCGAGCAGCGCTCGCGCGGCCACTCGCTGCGCGCCTACCCGGCTCTGGTGGACGAGCAGGACGCGGTCGGCATCAAGCTGTTCGACACCCCCGAGGCGCAGACCGCGGCGATGTGGGCGGGCACCCGGCGGCTGCTGATGCTCACCACCACCTCCCCGGCGAAGTCGATCCAGGGGCGGCTGGGCAACCAGGCCAAGCTCGCCCTGTCGTACAACCCGCACGGCTCGGTCCCGGCGCTCTTCGAGGACGTGGTGGCCTGCGCCGCCGACCGGCTGATGGCCCTGGCCGGCGGCCCGGCCTGGGACGAGGCCGCGTTCGGCAAGCTGCACGACAAGGTGCGGGCGGACCTGTACGACCTCTCGGCGGACACCACGCTGAAGACCGCCTCCGCGCTGATCGCCTTCCACAAGGCGTCGACCCGGCTGAAGTCGGTGAGCAGCCCGGTCCTGCTCTCGGCGGTCAACGACATCCGGCTGCACCTGGCCTCGCTGGTGCACCCGGGCTTCGTCACCGGGACGGGCTGGCAGCGCCTGCCGGACCTCAAGCGGTACCTGCTGGCGGTGGACCGCCGGCTGGAGGCGCTGCCCAACCACCCTCAGCGGGACGCCCAGCAGCTGCTGAAGGTCCAGCAGGTGCAGCAGGAGTACGGGCAGCTGCTGGCGGCGGTGCCGGCGGGCCGGCAGCCCTCGCCGGAGGTGCTGGCGATCCGCTGGATGATCGAGGAGCTGCGGGTCAGCTTCTTCGCGCAGTCGCTCGGTACGCCGACCCCCGTCTCCGAGAAGCGGATCGTGAAGGCGATGGAGGCGGCCCGGGCGACGCTGTGAGGCCGCCCAGCTCAGCGGGCCGGGGGCCCTCAGGAGCCAGTTCGACCTGGGGGCCCCACATGGGCTACGATCTGTCTTGTTCGCAGCGCGGCAAGCAAAGCGAACGGATCAGAAATCTCTGGTCCCGTGGAGCAGTTGGTTAGCTCGCCACCCTGTCAAGGTGGAGGTCGCGGGTTCAAGTCCCGTCGGGATCGCCGTAGCCGAGAGGCCCGGAACCGTTTGGTTCCGGGCCTCTCGTCGTTTCACCGCCGGCCGCCCCATACCCCGGACTAGGTCTAGACCACAAGTGACTGTCCGCGTGACGGTCGTCACTCATCTTTCCCGGCGAACACACAGTCTTCACCCCCTCCGCGCGCCCACTAATTTAATATGTAAAATTGCACTGCTATTCACAGTAAATCCCCCCCACCCCACGCCCCTCAAATCGTTATCTGGAGTTCAACATTCCGGCCGACCGGGATGCTCTCCGGCGGCACTCCGCCGATCGCGCCGGGGCATGCAAAGGGGGCCGCTTACCGGACCCGGCGGAGTCCGGTAAGCGGCCCCTTTGAAAGAGCCTTCGGCCGTCAGGCCTCGGTGCGCTGGGCGGGAATACCGGCCAGCAGAGCGCGCACCTCCGCCTCGCGGTACCGGCGGTGGCCGCCGAGGGTGCGAATGGACGTGAGCTTGCCCGCCTTGGCCCAGCGGGTAACCGTCTTCGGGTCCACGCGGAACATGGTGGCTACCTCTGCCGGCGTCAGCAGGGGCTCAGCATCAGGGGTACGAGCGGTCATGAGCGGCCTCCTCGGGAGAACCGAACCAGGGCGGTTCTATCCTTCAAATTCTGCACCTTGGCCCGCGATGCCCGAAATGGCATACACGGGCCGAGTCGGTTATAGGACGAACGGCTTGTCCTGGTGTCTACAACTACACCATCCGTCCAGCCCTATCGACCAAACCGCCAAAATTGACCCCTCACGGGTTCAAGGCCGACGGATGGCGATGGACCACCCCATAACGGACAGTCACTTTATAGTGACATCTAGTTACGAGGGGACCAGACCCGCCGTTTCCTCGCAAAGCACGCATCGATTCCAGAACCACCCAAAAGTGGGCACGCTCACGTGAAGTTGGGCTGGTTGTCCCATTTTTGCACATAGGGGTAAGTTCGCGTCAACGGTGAGTAGTGTCACGTTCGACAGCTATTGACCCGAACCGGGACCTTGGTCATACCACTCGGACCAGAGCTTCCCTCCAGTCTTACAAGTACCACCGACAGGCCACCGGGCCCGCGGTGACGCCCGCTCAGGGCCGTCGCCGGGACCACCGCGCAGGCCCCGGAGAGCCGCTCAGTTCGCGTACCGCAGGGCCAGCACCCGCCGCCAGCGGACCGTCAGCTCCTCGTACGCCCGCAGCGCCTCCGCCGCGTCCCCCGCCCGCAGCGCGCGCAGCCCGTCCTCCAGCTCCCCCGCCGAACGGTCCGCCGACAGCCGCTCCGGCCCCAGCAGGTGCACCAGCCCCCCGTAGTCCAGCTCCACCAGCGAGCGTGGGTGGAACTCCTCCAACCACCGCCCGACCTGCTCCGCGCCGCGCACCAGCTCCCCCTCCGGCACCGCCTCACGCAACGCCCGGTACGCCCGGGCCACCCGCCGGCGGGCCTGCGCCATCGGCGTCAGGTAGAAGAGCGCCGGCCCCTCCCCCTTCCCCCCTCCTGCGGGGGACCCGGCCGCCGCGGCCCCGTCCGGCTCCCCGCCGGGCTCCCCCGCCGGCACGAAGCAGCGGTCCTCCTCCCCGAACGGCAGGAACCAGCGGACCGGCACCTCCCACCGACTGGTCAGGATCCACGGCCGCGCGTCCGGGTGCTCCGCCCGCCAGCGGTCCCGGTCCGCCTCCGCAGCTGCCCGGGAGGCCGGCGGCAGCGCCGTGTCCACCAGCGCCACCGGGGCGGCCCCCTCCAGCTCCTCCAGCGCCTGCCAGCTGCGCAGCCGGGTCGCCCACGGGCAGACGTAGAGCACGCCGTCCAACGCCCGGACGAAGGCCCGCTCGCTCTCCCGCTCCGGCAGCGGCCGGGGCGTGCGGCCCACCAGCTCCGCCAGCGCCGTCCGCTGCTCCTCCAGCGCCGCCGCGGCGACCGGACGCCCGGCCTCCGCCGCGTCCGGGCCCCGCTCGGCCGCGTAGGCCTGCCAGCGCGCCCGCTCGGCCTCCGGGTACGCGGCCAGCGGCTCGTAGACCCGCAGGTGGGCGGCGTAGGGCGGCTGCACGGAGGTGCGTACGACGGTCACGTGCTGCATCGTCGCACGCACCGGCCGCCCGCCGGGAGGGCTCCGGCCCCGAGCCGTTCGCGGACGCACTCCGCACGCCCCCGGTCTCACCACTCGGACAACCGGCCCGAGCTCGGACAAGGGGGCAGATCGCGGGCGCCCCCGCGACTACTCTTCGCCCTAGGCGCCCGCACCACAGCAGCGGGCCTCGAATGCTGGAGTCACCACAGTGACCGACGTACAGACCTCCGCGACGCACCCCGCACCCGGCGTGCTCAGCAGGATCTTCCGCACCGAGCAGGACGGCGCCCCCGGCGACGGCCACGAGCAGGTCGTCCTCTGCCACGACCGCAGCTCCGGGCTCAAGGCGATCATCGCCATCCACTCCACCGCGCTGGGCCCCGCCCTCGGCGGCACCCGCTTCTTCCCGTACGCCTCCGAGGAGGCGGCGCTGGAGGACGCGCTGAACCTGTCGCGCGGCATGTCCTACAAGAACGCGCTGGCCGGGCTCGACCTCGGCGGCGGCAAGGCCGTCATCATCGGCGACCCCAACAAGGACAAGAACGAGGCGATGCTGCGCGCCTACGGCCGCTTCGTCGAGTCCCTGCGCGGCCGCTACATCACCGCCTGCGACGTCGGCACCTACGTCCAGGACATGGACGTGGTCGCGCGCGAGACCCAGTTCGTCACGGGCCGCTCCCCCGAGCACGGCGGCGCCGGCGACTCCTCCATCCTGACCGCCTTCGGCGTCTTCCAGGGCATGCGCGCCAGCGCCCAGGCCCGCTGGGGCCAGCCCACCCTGCGCGGCAAGCGGGTCGGCGTGGCCGGCGTCGGCAAGGTCGGCCACTACCTGGTCGGCCACCTGGTCGCGGACGGCGCCACCGTCGTCATCACCGACGTCTCGGAGGCCGCCGTCAACCGCGTGCGCGCCGCCCACCCGGAGGTGGAGGTCGTCGCCGACACCGCCGCCCTGCTCCAGGCCAAGCTGGACGTCTACGCCCCCTGCGCCCTCGGCGGCGCCCTCACCGACGCCTCGGTGGCCGCGCTCGGCGAGTTCGGCACCTCCGTGGTCTGCGGTGCGGCCAACAACCAGCTGGCCCACCCGGGCGTCGAGAAGGACCTCGCCGACCGCGGCATCCTCTACGCGCCGGACTACCTGGTGAACTCCGGCGGCGTGATCCAGGTCGCCGACGAGATCGAGGGCTTCAACTTCGAGCGGGCCAAGAACAAGGCCACGAAGATCTTCGACACCACCCTGGAGATCTTCACCCGGGCGGCCACCGACGGCGTCCCGCCGGCCGTCGCCGCCGACCGCCTGGCCGAGAAGCGGATGCGGGAGATCAGCGCGCTCCGCTCGGTGCTGCTGCCTGGCGCCCGCCGCGCCTGATCCGGCCGACCCGGCCGTGATGCGCGGGGGACCCTCGTCCCCCGCGCATCACGATGTGGAACCGGATTCTCACTTCTGCGCCCGATCGGGTGATCCGAGGTCCCCCTTGGGGGGATAATCGATCCGGGAACGACGGACCTCAGATACCTCCGGACAGCGTGCAAACCGCCGCAAAACCTCCCGTGACCTGGGAAGACCTGGTCTCGGGTGCGGTCGGTGCGCGCCACGTCACACCGACGACGTACCGTCCGGCGGCGGAAACAGGTACCGTTAATGCTCCAAGGGACGGCTTCTCCACTTAGGGCAGGCCGATCCTGAACATGAACACGTGTCAGACTCGGGGCCGTGAGCCCCACCGTTGAGGGGGTCGACCCATGGGGCGCGGCCGGGCCAAGGCCAAGCAGACGAAGGTCGCCCGCCAGCTGAAGTACAACAGCGGCGGCTTCGACGCTAACCGTCTGTCCAACGAGCTGGGCGTATCGCCCGCTACCGCTTCGATCGAGCCGGAGCCGATCGAGGAGGAAGAGGACGACGACCCGTACGCGGAGTACGCGGCTCGCTACGGCGACGTCGACGAGGACGACGACGCGGATTCGGACACCGGGCCCTCCCAGGCCCGCCGTCGCGCGTAGTCACCAGTCTGGCCTGACCGGTCCGGGCGCCCTGGGCGCCGGGCCGGTTTTCGGCGTTCCCGCGCGCGGTAGGCCCCGGACGTGACGCTCCGTGGCGCGTGCCGCAGGCCGAGCGCCCTGGGCCGCGGACGACGGCGTCGGACACACGGAAGGGCCTCCCCGCGGGGAGGCCCTTCGTCGCTGCCCCGGCCGGGCCGGGCGGCCGGGTCTCAGGCCGCCGGGGTCGGCTCTCAGCCGGCCGTGAAGCCCTCGTAGGCGTTGTAGAGCGCCGCACCGCCGTCGTGGTCGTCCGCGCGCTCGACGATGTCGCCCAGCAGCCACGCCTCGACGCCGCGGTCCTCCAGGATCGACAGCACGACGTCCACCGAGTGCGGCGGGACGACCGCGACCATGCCGACGCCCATGTTCAGCGTCTTCTCGATCTCCAGGGTGGCGACCTTGCCGACCTCGGCCACGGTCTGGAAGACCGGCAGCGGGGTCCAGGTGCCGCGGTCCAGGCGGGCGTGCAGGCCGTCCGGGATGACCCGGGCCAGGTTGGCCGCCAGGCCGCCGCCGGTGACGTGCGAGAAGGCGTGGACCTCGGTGGCGCGGGTCAGCGCCAGGCAGTCCAGGGAGTAGATCCGGGTCGGTTCCAGCAGCTCCTCGCCGAGCGTGCGGCCGAACTCCTCGACCTTGCGGTCCAGCTTCCAGCCGGCCTCGTTCAGCAGCACGTGGCGGACCAGCGAGTAGCCGTTGGAGTGCAGGCCGGAGGCGGCCATCGCGATCACCACGTCGCCGGCGCGGACGCGGTCCGCCCCGAGCAGGGCGTCCGCCTCGACCACGCCGGTGCCGGCACCCGCGACGTCGTACTCGTCCGGGCGGAGCAGGCCCGGGTGCTCGGCGGTCTCGCCGCCGACCAGGGCGCAGCCGGCCAGGGCGCAGCCCTCGGCGATGCCCTTGACGATCGAGGCGACCCGCTCCGGGACGACCTTGCCGACGCAGATGTAGTCGGTCATGAACAGCGGCTCGGCACCGCACACCACCAGGTCGTCGACGACCATGCCGACCAGGTCGTGGCCGATCGTGTCGTGCTTGTCCATGGCGGCGGCGATGGCGACCTTGGTCCCCACACCGTCGGTGGCCGAGGCCAGCAGCGGCCGCTCGTAGCGCTTGAAGGCGGACGCGTCGAAGAGCCCGGCGAAGCCGCCGAGGCCGCCGACCACCTCGGGGCGGTTGGCCTTCTTCACCCACTGCTTCATCAGCTCGACGGCGCGGTCGCCCGCCTCGATGTCGACGCCGGCGGCGGCGTAGGTGGCGCCGTTCTGGTTCGTGGTCACTGCGGTGCGGCCCTTTCGGGTCGAGGTGGGGGGTTGGAACGGCGGTGGGGCCCCGGGTTCCGGGACCCCACCGCGAGGTACTACGGGCGGCGCAGGGCGTCGGCCGCGCCCGCTCCGCCGAGCAGCGACTGGACACCGTCCAGGTCACTGCCGCTCGTCGGCTTGCCGCGGACGGCCGGCGGCTGCTGGCCTCCCTTGATCTCGGCCTCCAGCAGGAGCTTTCCGAGCAGCGCCGGGTCCGGCAGCTCCATCGGGTACTCACCGTCGAAGCAGGCCCGGCAGAGCCGGTCCTTCGGCTGCTTGGTGGCCTCGATCATGCCGTCGATCGAGATGTAGGCGAGCGAGTCGGCGCCCAGCGTGCGGCCGATCTCCTCGACCGTCATGCCGTTGGCGATCAGCTCCGCGCGGGTGGCGAAGTCGATGCCGAAGAAGCAGGGCCACTTCACCGGCGGCGAGGAGATCCGGATGTGGACCTCCGCGGCGCCGGCCTCGCGCAGCATCCGGACCAGCGCCCGCTGGGTGTTGCCGCGGACGATCGAATCGTCCACGACCACCAGGCGCTTGCCCTCGATGACCTCGCGCAGCGGGTTGAGCTTGAGCCGGATGCCGAGCTGGCGGATGGTCTGGCTGGGCTGGATGAAGGTGCGGCCCACGTAGGCGTTCTTCACCAGGCCGGAGCCGTACGGGATGCCGCTGGCCTCGGCGTAACCGATCGCGGCGGGGGTGCCGGACTCGGGGGTCGCTATCACCAGGTCGGCCTCGACCGGGGCCTCCTTCGCCAGGCGACGGCCCATCTCCACGCGGGAGAGGTGCACGTTGCGGCCGGCGATCGAGGTGTCGGGGCGGGCCAGGTAGACGTACTCGAAGACGCAGCCCTTGGGCTTGGCCTCGGCGAACCGGGAGGTGCGGATGCCGTTCTCGTCGATGGCGATGAGCTCGCCGGGCTCGACCTCGCGGATGAACGAGGCGCCGCAGATGTCCAGCGCCGCGGTCTCGGAGGCGACCACCCAGCCGCGCTCCAGCCGGCCCAGCACCAGCGGGCGGATGCCCTGCGGGTCGCGGGCGGCGTAGAGCGTGTGCTCGTCCATGAAGACCAGCGAGAACGCGCCCTTGACCTTGGGCAGGACCAGCTTGGCCGTCTCCTCGATGGAGAGGTCCGGGTGGCCTGCGAGCAGGGCGGTCACCAGGTCGGTGTCGTTGGTCGCGGCCGTCCGGCCCGAGCGGGAGACGTGCTCCTCGCCGGGGAGTTCGGCGACCATGGCCGCCAGTTCGGCGGTGTTCACCAGGTTTCCGTTGTGGCCGAGGGCCAGCGAACCGTGAACGGTCGCCCGGAAGGTCGGCTGGGCGTTCTCCCAGACCGAGGAACCGGTGGTCGAGTAGCGGGCGTGTCCGACGGCGATATGCCCGTGCAACGACCCCAGCGAGGCCTCGTCGAAGACCTGGGAGACGAGCCCCATGTCCTTGAAGACGAGAATCTGGGAGCCGTTGCTCACTGCGATGCCCGCGGATTCCTGACCGCGGTGCTGCAGGGCGTAAAGGCCGAAGAACGTGAGCTTGGCGACCTCCTCGCCGGGAGCCCAGACACCGAAGACGCCACAAGCGTCCTGGGGGCCTTTCTCGCCGGGAAGAAGATCGTGGTTGAGTCTTCCGTCACCACGTGGCACGCCTTCGAGTCTAGGGCAGTTGGCACAGGCTTCCGGAACCCGGGCGGCCGGGTTTGTTGGGCGATCGGTCGGCGACGCGCGTAGACAAAACCCCTTACCGCGGCCGGATTTCGGGCTGCCGGAATTCGGCGGAGGGGCGCCTGGCCTTGCGGTTCGCGCTTGTTGGGGAGTTCCGTGTGCGGACGGCGCTTCGCCCGGCGTTCGCCGGGCGTTCGGCCAACGTGAGCCTGCTCACCCGGGGCGGGGGCCGGCCCGGTCGGGCCTCCCCGCTGCGGGCGGCTACGCGGCCGGGAGCAGCAGGCCCCAGGCGCTCGGGTGGACCGTCCAGGTGCGCGCACGCACCGGGCCCACCGGACGGCCGTCCACCTCGTAGCCGAACCCGCGCCCGGCCACCGAGACGGTCGCCGCCCGGGTGCGCACCAGGGCACCCGGCGCGCGGACGACGACCTCCATCACGCCGGCGCCGGTCCCTTCACCGGACGGCAGGGTCACCTGGACCACCCGCACCGGGCGGTGGACGTCGGCGAGCAGTCTGCCGTCCGCCTCGACCCGGAGCCGGGCGCCGTGGTCGGCCCACCCGCCGACGGGGTCCTGGTCCTCCCGGTCCCGGGCCGCGGCACTGAGTGAGGTCCCCTGCTCGGCCGCAGCCAGTTTCGCCCATAGCGAACGCCAGCCACTCGTGCGGCCCACCATCCGGCGCGCTCCGCCGCCCGCGATCCGCACGCCGCCGAGCGCCACGCCGCCACCGTCGTCCACCAGCAGGTCCAGCTTGCGCGGCACGCCGGAGAGCACCGCCCGCGCCGCCGCCACCGGGGCCCCCGGCACACCCAGTGCGCGGGCCGCCGTCAGCTCACCCGCCCGGCCGACCGGAACCACGCCCACCGGATCCGCGCCCAGCTCACGCTGCCGGTATAGAGCTTGGAGCACCCGCTGGAGCGCAAGGTCGGAACCGATCACGACCGGTCGCCGCCGCCCCCGGTGCGAAAGGACCCGGTCGAGCTCGGACGGGGTCTCCGGATAGGCCACCTTGACGTCCGCCCCTCCGCAGAGGACGTCCTTCGCGATCCGCACCGACTCGCCGTCGGTCTGCCGGGCCGCCGGGTCGAGGAGCAGCAGGAGCGGCTCGGGGCCGCCGGTTGCAGGCGTGGACAGGGACGACACGACCGGTCCTTCCTCAGGTAATCTCTCGGTGCAAGAGCCCCTTGCGCTATTGCGCCAGGGGCTTCGTCTATCTCGGGGCAGACTGCGGCCTACGCAGGATGCCCCAACCGGAAGGGGTGTACGCCTGTGCCGGCACTCGTGCTCGTTGGCGCTCAGTGGGGAGACGAGGGCAAGGGGAAGGCGACCGACCTCCTCGGTGGCTCCGTCGACTACGTCGTCCGCTACCAGGGTGGCAACAACGCCGGTCACACGGTGGTCATCGGCGACCAGAAGTATGCCCTGCACCTGCTGCCTTCCGGCATCCTCAGCCCGAATGTGACGCCGGTGATCGGCAACGGCGTCGTCATCGACCCGGGCGTGCTGCTCTCCGAGCTCAACGGTCTCAACGAGCGCGGCATCGACACCTCCAAGCTGCTGGTCTCGGGCAACGCCCACCTGATCACGCCGTACCACCGCACCCTGGACAAGGTCACCGAGCGCTTCCTCGGCAAGCGCCGGATCGGCACCACCGGCCGCGGCATCGGCCCGACCTACGCCGACAAGATCAACCGCGTCGGCATCCGCGTGCAGGACCTCTTCGACGAGTCGATCCTGCAGCAGAAGATCGAGGCCGCGCTCCACGACAAGAACCAGCTGCTGGTCAAGCTCTACAACCGCCGCGCCATCCCGGCCGAGCTGGTGCTGGAGGAGTACCTCGGCTACGCGGACAAGATCAAGCCCTTCCTGGCCGACACCACGCTGGTGCTGGACGAGGCGCTGAAGGCGAACAAGGTCGTCCTGCTGGAGGGCGGCCAGGGCACCCTGCTGGACGTCGACCACGGCACGTACCCCTTCGTGACCTCCAGCAACCCGACCGCGGGCGGCGCCTGCACCGGCGCCGGCATCGGCCCGACCAAGATCGACCGCGTCATCGGCATCCTGAAGGCGTACACCACCCGCGTCGGTTCGGGCCCGTTCCCGACCGAGCTGCTGGACGAGGACGGCGAGGCGCTGCGCCGGATCGGCGGCGAGCGCGGTGTCACCACCGGCCGTGACCGCCGCTGCGGCTGGTTCGACGCGGTGATCGCGCGCTACGCGACCCGGGTCAACGGCCTGACCGACTTCTTCCTCACCAAGCTCGACGTGCTGACCGGCTGGGAGCAGATCCCGGTCTGCGTCGCGTACGAGATCGACGGCCGTCGGGTCGAGGAGCTGCCGTACAACCAGTCGGACTTCCACCACGCCAAGCCCGTCTACGAGACGCTGCCGGGCTGGAGCGAGGACATCAGCAAGGCGAAGAGCTTCGCCGAGCTGCCGAAGAACGCCCAGGCGTACGTGAAGGCGCTGGAGGAGATGTCCGGCGCCCCGATCTCGGCGATCGGCGTCGGCCCGGGCCGGGACGAGACGATCCAGATCAACTCGTTCATCTGAGCCGACCAAGGTTCGCGAAGGCCCTGTGGGATCCGTCCCGCAGGGCCTTCCCCTTATCTCTCCAATTTTGCACTAATGCAGATCTCGATTGCATCTAGTGCAGAGTCGGGGCTACCTTCGGGATCATGACTGCGAAGCCGCCTGCCCCCGTGACCCTGACCGGCCGCCACGTACGACTGGAGCCGCTGAGCCGGGACCACCTGCCCGACCTCTGGGCCACCGTCGGCCCGGACCCGGACGTCTGGCGCTGGATCCCGTTCCTCCCGCCGGCCACCGAGGAGGAGCTGGGTGCGATCCTCGACATCCGGCTGGCGGAGGTCGAGGCGGGGACGGCGGTGAAGTTCGCGGTGATCGACCTCGCGAGCGGGCGAGCCGTGGGCGTCACCGGGTTCTACGACTTCAGCGCCGTCGACGAGCTGGTCGAGATCGGCGGCACCTGGTACGCCCGGTCGGTCTGGCGGACGGCGGTGAACACCGAGTCCAAGCTGCTGCTGCTCACCTACGCCTTCGACGAGTTGGGCATGGGGCGGGTGATGTGGAAGACGGACGCGCTCAACGACCGGTCCCGCAACGCGATCCAGCGGCTGGGCGCGCAGTACGAGGGCACCCACCGGCGGGAGAAGCTGCGGGCGAACGGCGTCTGGCGCGACACGGCGTACTTCTCGATGCTGGGGGACGAGTGGCCGGCCGCGCGCGAGCGACTGACCGAGCGCCTGGCCGCCGGGTGACCGCGCCTGCTTCTCGCTAGAGGTGCGCGAACGTCTGCCCTGAGGCTGGGAGTTGACCATCCAGGCCAGCCAACCCATGAAGAGCAGGGAGACGAACAACCCGGCCAGCAGCAGGACGGCCATCAGACACTGACCGCCGAAATGGCCCAGACTGCCTTGCCATACGACCCGATGAGTTCCACACCCCATTCATCGGCAAGCGCGTCCACGAGGTCAAGCCCCCGGCCGCCGGTTCGTGCGGTGTCCGGGGCCCGGCGGACGACGGGGACGGGGGAGGCGTCCGAGACCGTGATGTAGAGCCTGCCGTCGCGGAGTTCGAGCACGACCGCGGGGGCGCCTCCCCCGTGCACGAGGGCGTTCGTCACGAGCTCGGAGAGGATGAGGCAGGGCGCGTCATGGTCGAGCCCGACGGATCCGAGCATGTCCCGCAGGAGCCGGCGGAGCACCCCCACGACTTGCGGGGTGGCCGGCGGGAAGAGGTCGAGCCTGAACTCCCCGGCGGACTCGGCCGAGGGAGGGCGAAGGCAGGGAAGGGACATGGCAGTTCTCCAGTCCAATGGAGGTCGGAGTGATCATGGAGGGCCGTCACCCGTGGCCTGCCCCTGCCGGCGATCAGGCGGGCAGGCGTCGGCAGCCTGCACGTGCCCATCCGGGGTGCACTTCGGGATCACTGACAAACCATCAGTAAGTGAGGCGCTACTCAAGGTAGTCTCACCCCCTCATTAGTGCAACCACTCGGAAGGGTGAAGCTGGGCCGGCCCGCCGAGCGAGTGGCGCGGCGCCGCTCCCGCGCGCAACACTGCCGATGCCACGGGAAGGGGGCAGACTTTGGCTCTACGAGCACACATCAGCGAGCGTCAGCGCCGGTACGGAGCCGAGGTGCGTCGGCTTCGACTACGTGCCGACATCGCAGTGCAGGCCGCGGCGGCGCATGTCGGCATGCGAGGCCCGCAGCTCAACCACATCGAGGCCGCCCGGACCGGCCTCGATGAAACCAGGATGCGCGCACTGGCATCCTTGTACGCCTGCACGGATGAGGATTATCTAGCGACGCTGGCCTCACTTGGAGCCAGCGACGGCAAGGGCTGGTGGAACAAGCACAGGCGGAGGGTTCCCGCGTTCGCCCTGGATCTCGCCGAGCTGGAGCACTGGGCCACCCGGGCTTACCTGAGCTACGAGACCTTCTTCATCCCCGGCCTCCTCCAGACCGAGGAGTACATTCGCCGGACCTTCCAGAACAGCGAGGCGCCGCTCTCCGACGAACAGATCGACGACGCTGTGTCATTTCGGCTCGAACGCCAGCAGATCCTCAACAGCTTGGCCGAGTTCCGGTTCGTCATCCACGAGGCCGCGCTGCTGATGTCGTTCGCCGATAAGCACGCGATGCGGCGCCAGCTGGCCCACCTGCTCGAAGTTTGGGAGAGGCCGAACGTGACCATCCAGGTGTTCCCGTTCAGCGTCAAGGCCACACTGCCGTACAGCGGCCCGTTCCTCATCACGGAACCGCGCTCCAGCGCGCTGTCCACCGTGGTCATCGACCACCCCGGCGTCTCCGAGTTCACCGACGCGCCAGAGGCCCTGGAGAAGTATCGAAGCAGGTTCGAGGCCCTCAGCCGACTCGCCCTCCCCGCTGGAGACACACGAACCTCCACCCGCCCCGACTCCGTACGGGACTCCTGGGGAGTGGTCCAACACATCAAGCACGGACTGGAATTGGAGACGTAGTGATGTCCAAGCAGTGGCAGAAGTCGAGCACCAGCACGCAGGACGGTGGCAACTCGATAGAGGTCCGCGTCCGCCCCGACGGCATGATCGAGATCCGCGAGTCCGACGATCCCGACACCATCGTCGTCACGACCCAGAAGAAGTTCGCCCTCTGGGTCCAGGGCGTCCAGGCCGGCGAGTTCGACCACTTCGTCGGCCTCTAGCCGCATCGTCCCGGTGGCCCCTTGCTCCACGCAGGGGGCCACCGGGAGACAGAACCCGATGTACACGCCGAGTCGAGGCGCTGCGGCACCGGCCATTGGACCGCGAGTCCATGCAGGAACGTGCATGATCCTTGCTCCTCCGCTGATGCCTCCCTAGTGTCCTCATCACGAATCCGCATGGAAGATGGAGGAGGAGCAGTGGAGCTGACGAGGATCGCGGGCGGCGACCCGGACTGCCGCAATGACGACTGCCCGACCGTCTACACCACGGACCGGGGCACCATTGCCGTCCAGGGGTACACCGTGGATCGTCGGACGCCCGACGGCGAGGCCGTCGTGGAGATCCCCGAGGGCGTGCTTCGGGAGGCGTTCCGTGCTCTTGGCTGGTGACGCCTGGCGCACGTTCTTCGACTCGTTCGAGCGTGAGGCATTCCGGTTGGAGACCCGGAGCTTCTACGCCATGCCGGACGAGGACGAGGAGTACCGGGAGTTCCTGGCCACAGGAGAACTCCACATCCCCGATGACGATCCGTGGCTGACCCGGGTACGACACTTCCGCGAAACCGGCCGGACCATCAACCGCGTCCGCGTTCTCACTCGGCCCCTATCGGACTATCTGCGCTATGAGTTCGCGGCGTACGCGTTCAACGTCGCGGCCGGCGAGGACATCAGGATTCTCGACCTCACCGACCGGCAGAATCCCGGCCTACCCGATCAGGACTTCTGGATGTTCGACGACGTCAACGTGGTCGACATGCGGTACCGGCCCGACGGGGCACAGGTCGGTAGAGAACTCCTGGCCAACCCGGACCTGAAGCAATACCGGCGCTGGCGCGACCTCGCGATCTCCGTGTCGGTGCCGTTCCTGGAGTACAGCTCAGATTGACCCACGACCCCGGCAGGGCCGGAGAGCAGCGCCGAGACCTCGCAGCAGCGCTCAAGGATCTCCGGCGCGCCTCCGGGTTGTCCGGTGAGCGCCTGGCCGTCCGCTGCGGCATGAGTCAGAGCAAGGTCTCCCGGATCGAGACCGGGAAGACGCTGCCTTCCGTCGTCGACGTCCAGCAGATACTGAACGCGCTGGGCGTCGACGAGGAACTGGCGCGAGAGCTCCTTGCGCTGGCGAGCATCGCCAACGCCGAGTACGAGGACGTGCGCGCCTCCGTCCGCCGCGGACTACACCTTCGCCAACGCGAATTAGGGGCGCTCGAAGCCGGTGCCAAGCGCATCCGCTACTTTCTTCCCGCGATGCTCTCCGGGCTGCTCCAGACACCCGAATACATGCGCACGGCCATGATCCCTCCGGTCGACCCTGCGAACTGTGACGTCTCCCAGGCGATTGCGCTCAAGCTGGAGCGGCAGTCCGTCCTGTACGACCGGAGCAAGCGGTTCGACTTCCTGCTGACCGAGTCCGCCGTCCGCTGGAAGCTCTGCGATCCGGCGATCATGGCTGTACAGCTGGACAGGCTGGTCTCCGTTTCGCGATTCCCCAATGTCACGATGGGAATTCTGCCGCTCTCGACTCAGGTAGCTGACGCCCCGTTTCACACCTTTACTGTCTACGGCACCAAGCTGGTGACCATCGAACTGTTCACCGGGCGGCTCGTACTGCGCGACCCCAAGGATTTGGATCACTATCGGGACCTGTTTGACTACTTCTCGGGCGAGTCGGTGTTCGGAGACGACGCCAGGAGCCTGATCACACAGTGGTCTGAGGACTTCCGGGGCTGCGCGTAGCGAATCCATGCAGCTACGCGAATAATCGTGGAACCGCCCCTTTCCGGAAATAGCCTGGTGTCTCACCCGACAACGCCGAGAGACGCGGGAGCCCGCCATGTCCGTTCCAGATTCCATCGAACCGGCCGATCCGAGCCGCGCGCCGGGGCGTCGCCGGACCATTGCAGAGCTTCTTTCCCTGATCGAGAACAATCCGATCCGGTTCGACCTCACCACCGGCCTGATGGTCGAACTGGTCAGTGAGAGCGACGGGATGGCGATCGTGCATCCGCTCTTCACGCCGGACGGGCCGCGGCGACGCGTCCCGTCCGGCGAACTCGTGCGGCGGCTGAGTGATGGTGTCCGCCGTGACTGAGGGGTGGGAACCGAGAGTCGGTCAGCGGGTCTACGAGCGCGGAACCAGGAACGCGGTCGAGGTGATGGCGATTCGCCGATCCGGGCTCTACGTCCGGCCGTTGAGGGGAGGGCGGGAGCGAGTCGTCCGCGTTTCCGACCTCGTGCCGCCGGATGACACGCCAGGCGGGTTCTTCGAGCAGCAGGCCGCTCGCGGGTAGCTGTCGCTCCTTCTTCATCCAACTTCTCCCCGCCCGAACACACGGGCCGGGGCGGGGCCTGTTGCGCCCCGGATCACCAGAGAGGTGCACGCGATGGATCACTTCAACCTCTACGAACTCGACCTCACCACTGTTGAGTTCAAGCGCTCCTGCGGCGGCAACCAGGGCGGTGGGGACGGCGGCGAGTCGTGCGTGACGCTCGGCGCCGTGCCCGACGCCCCCGGTGTCTTCGCCCTCGGGGACAGCAAGCGGCCCGATGTCCGGCCGCTGCTCTTCACGGCCGACGAGCTGGACGCGGCCGGCATCGACCCGACGCGCTTCGGGCTCTCGGCATAGCTCGTCCGCCCGGGCCGTCCGCGGTTGGCGCGGACGGCCCGGGCCCCACGAGGAGGAACGACGTGCACTTCCACGGCTACGAGTGGGCCGGTGACGGGCGGCTGCTGGCGCGGGAGGCCGAGCGGCGGCCGGTGGAGGGCGGCGGCTTCCGGCTCTCGGAGCTGCCACCGATGATGACCGGCTGGTGGCTGCTCCGCCCCGCCCTACAGATCCGGGGCACCTGGACGGAGCCGGAGCAGGCCACCGCCTGGCTGGCCGCCCGCTACGAGAGCCACACACCCGGCGGGGACCCGTGGTGTCCGACCGAACGGCGGCGGCGGTACGCGGAGGAGCGGCTGGGTCGGGGCGACGATCTCGTCTGGTCCCGTTGGGTGTCCGACAGCCGGTGGTCGGGGCACTACGTGGTCGCCTGTCCCAGCAGGGCCTGGCCCGGGCTGCGGTGCCCGGTCGGGGAGGTGTCCCGGCCGTCCCCGGTGTCCGAGCGGCAGAATGGGCGCGAGCACGGCCCCCGGCCTCGATAGACTCGGGGCTGCCCACAGTGGACTTCCGCTCTGTGAGGCAGCCCGGGAGTCGGCGCGTGTGCCGGGCTCCCGTTGCGGCCCCCAGACCCTGCGCCTGTCACGGCACTCCGGGGTAGGGGTGCGTGCAGGAGAAATTGGAGCATCCGAGGATGGCTCGGCACCTGATCACCAGCGCCCTTCCGTACATCAACGGGATCAAGCACCTGGGCAACATGGTCGGGTCCATGCTCCCCGCGGACGTCTACTCCCGCTACCTGCGCCAGCGCGGGCACGAGGTGCTCTACATCTGTGGCACCGACGAGCACGGGACGCCGGCCGAGCTGGCCGCGCAGGAGGCCGGGCTGCCGGTGGCGGAGTTCTGCGCGCAGGCGCACGACCAGCAGAAGGCGGTCTACGACGGCTTCCGACTCTCGTTCGACTACTTCGGGCGCAGCTCGTCGCCGCAGAACCGGGAGATCACCCAGGAGATCGCCCGCGAGCTGCACGCCAACGGTTTCATCGAGGAGCGGGCGATCCGCCAGGTGTACTCGATCACCGACGGCCGCTTCCTTCCGGACCGCTACATCGTCGGCACCTGCCCGCACTGCGGCTACGACAAGGCGCGCGGCGACCAGTGCGAGAACTGCACCCGCGTGCTCGACCCGACGGATCTGCTGGAGCCGCGCTCGGCGATCAGCGGCAGCTCGGACCTTGAGGTCCGCGAGACCAAGCACCTGTTCCTGCTCCAGTCGAAGCTGACCGAACAGGTCGAGGCGTGGGTCGCGACGCACGGCGACCAGTGGCCGGTGCTCGCGTCCTCGATCGCCCGCAAGTGGCTGACCGAGGGTCTGCAGGACCGTGCGATCACCCGCGACCTGGAGTGGGGCGTGCCGGTGCCGGCCGACGTGTGGCCGGAGCTGGCGGCCGAGGGCAAGGTCTTCTACGTCTGGTTCGACGCCCCGATCGAGTACATCGGCGCCACCAAGGAGTGGGCGGACGCGGCACCGGCCGGCGAGCTCCGGGACTGGAAGTCCTGGTGGTACGAGGCCGACGAGACGGTCCGCTACACCGAGTTCATGGCCAAGGACAACGTCCCGTTCCACACGGTGATGTTCCCGGCGACCATCCTGGGCTCGCGCAGGCCGTGGAAGAAGGTCGACTACGTCAAGGCCTTCAACTGGCTGACGTACTACGGCGGGAAGTTCTCCACCAGCCAGAAGCGGGGCATCTTCACGGACGTCGCGCTGGAGCTGCTGCCGGCCGACTACTGGCGCTACTTCCTGATGGCGCACGCCCCCGAGTCGGACGACTCCAGCTTCACCTGGGACCTCTTCGCCTCCGTCGTCAACAAGGACCTCGCCGACACCCTCGGCAACTTCGTCAACCGGGTGCTCTCGTTCAGCCGCAAGCGGTTCGGCGACGACGTCCCGGCCGGGGACGCGGCGGGCGAGGCCGAGGAGCGGCTGGGCGCGCAGATCGCCGAGCTGCTGGCCGAGTACGAGGCCCAGCTGGACGCGCTGAACTTCCGCAAGGCCGCGCAGAGCCTGCGCACGCTGTGGAGCGCGGGCAACGCGTACCTGGACGAGAAGGCGCCCTGGAAGCAGGTGAAGACGGACCCGGAGGCGGCCGCGCTGACCCTGCGGACGGCGATGAACCTGATCCACCTCTACGCGGTGGTCTCCGAGCCGTTCATCCCGACCGCGGCCGGCGCGATGCGCGACGCGTTCGCGCTCGCCGAGGACGCCCCGGCGCGGACCCGGCGCTGGGTGAGCGCGGACGAGGCCCGCGCGCTGGACGCGGTGCCGGCCGGGACGGCCTTCACCGTGCCGCCGGTGCTCTTCGCGAAGATCACCGACGACGACCTGGCCGCCTGGTCCGCCCGCTTCGGCGGCGGCGAGTAGGACGACGGGCAGGACCGCGGGCAGGACGGCGAAGCAGGCCCGGACGGGGCCGAGCAGGAAACGAGAACGGCCCGGCCTCCCCACTGTCGTGCACAGCGGGGAGGCCGGGCCGTTTCCGGTCGGCTCAGTCCGCGGCGGTCTCCGCGGCCACCCAGTCGAGGTACGCCGGGCTGCCGGCGGTCACCGGGACGACGACGACCTCCGGGGTGTCGTAGTCGTGGTGCGCGCCGATGAAGGCCGTGAGGCGGTCGGCGAGGTCGGCGCGGGTCTTGAGGTCCACGCGCCACTCGGCGCTGTCCTGCACCGCGCCGTCCCACCAGTAGAGCGAGCGGATCGGGTGGACCTGCGCGCAGGCGGCCAGGCGCTCGCGGACGACTGCGGCGGCGAGGGCGCGCGCCTTGTCCTCGGTTTCGTGGGTGGTGGTCACCACGACGACTTCAGGGGTGGTTGCCGGCATGCCGCGACCGTACCGCGCGCCGGTCAGCCGAGGGAGCGGCGAGCGGTGTCGAGCAGCGGGGCGAGGTCGGGGGTGCCGGCGGCCGCCTCGTCGAGGGCCGTTCCGAGGGTCTCCTCGTAGGTGGCACGGGCCTCCTGGCGGCGGGCGCGGCCGGACTCGGTGATGACGGTGTAGACGCCGCGCTTGTCGTCGGGGCACGAGTCCCGGTAGGTGAAGTCCGCCGCGTGCAGGCGGGCGACCAGGCGGGTGACGGAGCTCTGGTTGAGGCCGAGGCCGGCGGCGAGGTCCTGCATCCGCAGCTCGCCCCTGGGCGCCTCGGCGAGCAGGCCGAGGGCGCGGTACTCGGAGAGCCCGAGACCGTGCCGGCGCTGCAGCGCGGCGGCGAGCCGGCTCTCCACCTGGGCGTGCAGCGCGGTCAGCCTGCTCCACATCCTGGCATCCGAATCACCGCTGGTGGGAGTGGGTTCCGTGGGCATCGGTGCGGCTCCTGACGGCTGGGGCGGTTGACACAGGTTACTTGTACATGCATGCTCTTGCCCAGTTCCAATCAATTTGCACATACATGCATGCAAGGACAGTGAACCCGGGGGGTTTCGCTCCATGGCCTGGATCCACCTGCTCATCGCCTCGGTCTTCGAGGTGGTCTTCGCCCTCGCCACCAACGCCACACACGGCTTCACGGAGCCGGGCCCGTCCCTGCTGACCGCAGCGGCGGCCGCCGGCGGGATCTTCTTCCTCAGCCTCGCCCTCAAGACCCTCGACGTCGGCGTCGGCTACACGGTGTGGACCGGGATCGGCTCGGTCGGCACCGTCGTGCTCGGCACCGTGATCTTCGACGAGTCGATGAACGCCGGCAAGGTCGCCGCCTTCGTCCTCATCATCGGCGGGGTGCTCGGGCTGAAGCTCTCCGACCGGCTCGGCGCGAGCGCCTGACCCTCCCCGCCACCCGACGTCCCACTCCACCAAGGAGCACGCCACCATGGCCTGGATCTTCCTCGCGATCGCCGTCGTCTTCGAGATCGTCTTCGCCCTCGGCACCAACGCCACACAGGGCTTCACCAAGCTCTGGCCGTCCGTCCTGACGCTGCTCGCGGCCGCCGGCGGCATCTTCACGCTCAGCCTCGCGCTGCGGACGCTGGACGTCAGCGTCGGCTACACCATCTGGACCGGGCTCGGCTCGATCGGCACCGTGCTCTTCGGCGCCCTGATCTACAAGGAGCGGATCACCCTGCCCAAACTGCTCTCGTTCGCCTCGATCATCGCCGGCGCCATCACCCTGAAGCTGGCCACCGGCAGCTGACCGGCCGTCGGTTTCACTCGATCGTGGACTCGACCCGCACCCCGTCGGCAAGACCGGCCGTGGCCGACGCGAGGAAGGTGCCGGTCCGGCCGGTGCCCAGCGGTGCCGGCCCCGCGCGAGGGCACCGGCCGGCACCGCGAGCCGGACCGCCGAGGACCCGGGGTCCTCAGGACGCTTCACCCGCACGGGCGGTGTGCACCGTGACCGCGACCAGGAAGAAGGCGTCCGGACGGGCGAGAACGCCGGCGGGCGCATCGGGGTCGAGCAGTTCGTCCAGGGTCGCGAGGTCCTCCGCGTCCAACTGCCCGGTGAGCTGGTCGCGCCGCCGGACCAGGTGCCCGTGCAGGTGCTCGCGAACCTGCGGGTCGAGCGGAGCCGGCCACTCGGCCAGGAAGGTCCGGCTGCCCGCGGGGACGAGTCCGGCCTTGGCCAACATGGCCGGCCAGTCCTCCACCACGGCCGTGGTGTCGGGGAGTTCGGCGCGCATCAGGCTGAACGCGTCCTCGTGGGCCGCATCCAGCCGGGCCTGCAGGCCGGGGCGGCCGAGGCCGATGTCCCGCGGCAGGAACCGCAGCGGCAGCCCGCGCTCGGCGACGGCCAGCAGACCGCCGGGGCGCAGCGAGCCGGCCAGCGCGGTCAACGCGGCCTGCTGGTCGCCCAGATGGTGGACGGTCTGCGAGGACCAGATCAGGTCGGCCGCCCCGAGCAGACCGAAGTCGCTCGGAAGGTCGGCCTGCTGCGTGGCGACACGGCCGGACGAACGGGTCCGGGCGTGCTCCAGCAGGGCGGCCGACCGGTCCACGGCGACCACGTCGGCGCGCGGGAAGGTCTCGGCCAGCAGGCCCGCGACCACACCGGGGCCGCTGCCGACGTCCAGCACCCGCCCGACCGCGGCACCGCCCCGCAGCTCGCGCAGCCACCCGGCGGCCTGGGTGAACGCGGGAGCGTGCAGCTCGCCCTCGCGCTCCAGGTAGGCGGCGAGGGCGTCCCAGTCCGGCTCGACGCCGGACGCCCGGCGGCCGCAGGCGTGGGCGTGGGTGTGGGTGTGCGTGTGTCCGTGGGCCTGCCCGTGGCCGTGGCCCTCGCGCTGTTCGTGGTTGGTCATGCCGTCCTCCCTCACGGTGGGTGGGGTGCCGCCCGTACCGGCCACCTCCACCGCCAGGCTGCGCCCGCCCTCACGCCGACGGCAAGCACGGTTGCCACTTCCGCAAACCAGCGCGGGTCGGAGGCCCCGAGCGGTGAACCTCAGCGCTCCCGGAACTCGGTCTCGACCGGGGGGCCTTCCCGGTGACCGCGGCCCAGGAGCGCCGCCCGGCGCCGGCCCCGGTCGGCCCGGTCCGTCACGTGGAACCAGGCCAGCACCCCCGTCGCCAGAACCGCCAGTCCGGCCGGTGCGAAGGCCCACACGGTGTGGGAGTACAGCCAGAGCAGCAACGCGAGTGCGGCCGAGCCGAGGACCGCGTACGAGAGCCCGAGCCTGCTGCCCGGCAGGCTCCGGTGGATCTCCTCGATCTGCGCGGCCGCGTCCCCCTCGCCGCCGCTCCCGGTGAACTCTCCCGGATCGAAGAAGTAGGGCTCGATGTCGCCTTCCTCCCAGTCCCGCTCCACCCGGACCGCCCGCCGGCGGAAGCCCCGCCGGCCCGGCCCGCCGGGCACCGCGTTGTAGCCACTGCTCACACGTTCCTCCTCCCGGATCCGGCCTCGCCGGCCCCCTGTGCCGTCGTGTTCAGCGGGCCAGCCCACCGGCCAGCAGATCGGCCAGCACCAGCAGTTGGCGGACGTTCTGGTCGCTGAACTCCTGCTGGTCCGGTTCGCTGAAGGCGTCGCTCCAGGTGTCCGCCTTCGCGTCCACGGCGAGAACGCCGAGTGGCACGTTTCCCGCCTGCACCCGGACGATCACCACCGCGTCGTCGGCCGGCGTGCCGGGGACGTTGCCCCGGAAGTAGGACTTCGTGCCGGTGCGGCGGAACACCCGGCCGGTGGTGACGACCTTGCGCAGCGCACCGATGCCGAAGTCGCCGGGGCCGATCCGCTCCACCGGCGACGCCGAGTCGAGGGAGCGCCCGCGGCAGGTGAAGGTCGTGGTCGCCGGGTCCCAGGAGTAGTAGGCCCCGCGGCAGGAGTGGTGGATCCGCGCGGCGGCCGCCGCGACGGCCTGGTCGAGCCGCCCGCGCTCGGCGCTCGGATCCCCCGAAGCGGCCAGGATGCCACTGATGTTGGCGGTGAAGGTGGCCCCCGGAGCAAGCGCCGTCACCAGCTCGTTCAGACCCCGGGACGTCTCCCGGGCCAGCGCCTCGACCTGCCCGTGCACCGTCCGCGCACGCCGCGCCTCCACCGATCCGACCAGCACGGTGAGGCCGGTGGTGGCGATGCCGTAGAGGATGAACTCCACCTGCCGGTCGCTGTTGGAGCCGGCCAGGGTGCTGAAGACGAACGCTCCGGAACCGAAGCCGAACGCGAAGAACTTCAGTGTGCCGTCGACGATCCGCATCCGCTGAGTAGCCGTCACCCGCGCCCCTCGCCCTCGCCCCACCCCACTGGCCGCTACGCGATCCTAGGCACGGCCGGGGGCGGGCTCAAGGGGTTGTGGCGGGAGCGGGGTGGGAGCGGTGCGGTGCCAGTAGGAGCGGGCGGCGGCGGCCAGGGCGACGCCGTAGACCGCGAAGGCGCCGAGGCCGAGCCAGCAGACCAGCAGGACGTCGGCCTCGGTCGGGAAGTCGCCGAGCGGGATCGTCACCAGACCGGTGGTGCCCAGCGCCGCGTAGCCGATGCCGACGATGCCGTACGGGGCGAGGGTGGCGGCGCCGAGCAGGGCGGGGGTGAGCGGGAGCCAGCGCGGGACGCGGCGCCCGCGCAGGGGCAGGGTCCAGCGCGGGAAGACCTGGCCCCACGGCCGGACCAGGCCCCAGAGCAGGAAGACGCCGAGCGCCGCCAGCAGGGCGGTGGCGTCCACGCCCCAGGACTCCAGGGTGAGCCAGAGGCCGGAGGCGCCGTTGCGTTCGGCGGCAGCCCGCATCTCGGCGCCGCTGACGCCCGCGAACGTGCCGCCGAACGCCCAGGTCAGCTTCATCCCGGCGTAGGGAACGAACGCCAGGCTCCCGGCCAGTGCGGCCAGTTGGACCGGGCCGGAGGCCGCGGACGGCTGCGGCCGGCCGGTGCGGCCGGCGGCACCTTCGCGGGCGGCGGCGGTGCCGGCGGTGCCGGCGGTGCGGGCCGGGTGCGCGGTGGCCGCCAGCAGGAGGGCGCCGAGCGCCGACAGGGCGTGCAGGACCGCGCCGGGACCGCTGTCCACGGCCTGGTTGAAGAGCAGCGTGATCACGTCCATCAGAAGGCCGAACGCCGCCGCGCCGGCCAGGACGCAGAGCGTCCGCAGGACCGGGCGCAGCACCCCGCCGTGCGCCGGGGCGGCGTGGGCCGAACGGGACGCGACCGCCCCGGCCACCACCGCGGCCGCACCCACCGCAGCGACCGCCCACCCCAGCCGGTCGGTGCCGAACAACGGTGTCCCGGTCACCGCGCAGACCGTGCCGAACACCGCGTACCCGACGCCCCACACGGCCGCGCCCGTACCGCTGCCGGTCCACCCGGTGGCGCCCGGCCGCGCCGTCCGCACCTCGATCCCTGTCATCCACCCAAGCTCGCACCGGCCGCCCGCCGGCGCCCTCCCCCGGGGAGGGGAACCCGCTCCCCCGGCGGGGGGAGGGCACCGCCCGACGGAAACACCTTGCGTTGGAGCGCACTCCAACTCCTATCGTCGGAGCCACCGGACGGCCCCGAGCCCGCCCCGCGCGGGCACCGGCAGCAGCGGCGGACCGCTGCCGACGGGGCCGCCACCAGCGGACTCCGGGCACCGGACTCCCGGCACCCGGGCCCGGCACCGAACTCCACCGTGCAGATTCCTACAAGGGGGACTTGAACCATGCGCTACCGCGTCCTCGGCGGCACCGGCATCGAGGTGAGCGCCTACTGCCTCGGCACCATGATGTTCGGCGCGATCGGCAACCCCGATCACGACGACTGCGCCCGGATCATCCACACCGCCCTCGACCAGGGCATCAACTTCGTCGACACCGCCGACATGTACTCGGCCGGCGAGTCCGAGGAGATCGTCGGCAAGGCGCTGCAGAGCCGCGGCAACCGCGACGACGTGGTGCTCGCGACCAAGGTGCACTTCCCGATGGGCGAGGGCCGCAACCGCGGCGGCAACTCCCGGCGCTGGATCGTCCAGGAGGTGGAGGAGAGCCTGCGGCGGCTGCGCACCGACCGGATCGACCTCTACCAGGTGCACCGGCCGGACCACCGCACCGACATCGAGGAGACCCTCGGCGTGCTCGGGGACCTCGTCCGGGCCGGCAAGATCCGCGCCTTCGGCTGCTCGACCTTCCCCGCCGAGCAGCTCGTCGAGGCCCACCACGTCGCCGAGAAGCGCGGCCTGCCGCGATTCCGCACCGAGCAGCCGCCGTACTCGCTGCTCGCCCGTGGCATCGAGCGGGACGTGCTGCCGGTCGTCCAGCGGCTCGGGATGGGTGCGCTGACGTGGAGTCCGCTCGCCTCCGGCTTCCTCACCGGCCGCTACCGCAAGGACCGCCCGATCGACCTCGGCACCGGCCGGGCCGCGCTCCACCCGGCCCGCTTCGACCCGGCGCTCCCCGGCACGGCCGCCAAGCTGGACGCGGTCGAGGGGCTGACCGCGATCGCCGAGGACCTCGGCCGCACCCTGCCCGAGCTGGCCCTCGCCTTCCCGCTGGCGCACCCGGCGGTCACCTCGGTGATCATCGGCCCGCGCACCGCCGAGCAGCTGGCGGCCGCGCTCAAGGGCGCCGACCTGCTCCTCGACGACGCGGTACTCGACCGCATCGACGCCGTCGTCCCGCCCGGCACCAACGTCTACCACCCGGACGGCGTCTGGCAGCCGCCCGCGCTGACCGACCCGGCCCTCCGCCGCCGCCCGGCCGCCGACCGCGCCGCCGGCGACCCGGTGGCCGAGGGCGCCTCGGCCGGCTGACGCGGAGCAGCAGCCGGGGCAGCCGGGCGGCGACCGAGTCGCCCGGCTGCCGCCTGCCCGGCTACCGGCGCAGCAGATCGACCACGCCCACGAGGTCCTCCTCCCCGCCGCCCTCGGCGAGCCGGCGCCGCATCAGCCGGAAGTACGGCTCCAGCAGCTCTGCGCTGACACCCTGTTCCTCGGCGGTGCGCAGGAAGGTCGGCGTGCCCGCCACCTGCATGGCGAGCGCGGAGACCACACCGCCGGTGTAGTCGCCGCTCTCCAGCCGTTCGGCTGTCTTCGCCACCGACCCGGCCATCGCGGTGAGCCAGGACGACAGCAGCGGGGCCAGCTCGGTCGGCGCGACCTCCTCCTCCCCGATCAGCGCGAAGGCGTGCGCGACCCCGGCGAACATCCCGTACATCGCGCTCAGCAGCGCCACGTCGTACAGCGCCGCGAAGCCCGGGTCCTCGCCGACCCAGGTGGTGCCGGCCGGGACGGCCAGGGTGTCGCGGTGCTCCGCGAAGAGTCCGGGCGAGCCGCTGTAGAAGACGTACGGCCCCGCCACCGGGACGCCGATCATCGGCGGGACGGCCATGATCCCGCCGTCGAGGTAGCGGGCGCCGCGCCCGCGGACCCACGCGGCCCGCGCCCGCGCCTGGGAGGGGGTGCTGGTGACCAGGTTGACCACGTCCCGGCCGGCCAGGTCGACACCGTCGAGGGCCTCCGCCACGGAATCGTCGTCGAGCAGGCAGACCACCACCAGCCGGCCTGCCGCGATCGCCTCGGCGGCCGTTGCGGCGACGGTGGCGCCCAGGGCGGCGAGCGGCTCGGCCCGGGCGGGGGTGCGGTTCCAGACGGTCAACGGGTGCCCGGCGGCCAGCCAGGCCCGAGCCAGGGCGGCGCCCATCGCGCCGAGTCCGAGCAGGGTGACGGGGGTCTTCGCAGCGGGGTCAACGGTGTTCTCTGCCATGCCGATCAGCCTCGCCGCGGCCCCGGCCGGCCATCAAGTACCCACTTCGGAGTGGGTGGTTACCCTGGGGTGAGCGAGCAGGTCGGGAGGGTGGGCATGGCGACGGTGCCGAGGCCGGGTGCGCACGTCTGCGGGATCGACGCCGCGATGGACGTCATCGGCGGCAAGTGGAAGGTGCTGATCCTGTGGGCGCTCGGGGAGCGCCCGGGCTGCCGCTTCGGAGAGCTGCGGCGCCTGGTGTCGGGTATCACCGAGAAGGTGCTCGCCGCCCACCTGCGCGAGCTGGAGGAGGACGGCATCGTGCACCGAGAGGCGTATGACGAGGTGCCACCGCGTGTGGAATACACGCTGACGGAGGCGGGCCGGCGGCTCAACGAGGCGCTGGCCCCGCTGGGCGCCTGGGGCCGCGCCCACGTACGCGGCGTGCCTCCGCATCCTGCTGCGGCACAGGGTCCGGAGGCGTAGGGCACGGAGGCACGGGGCACGGAGGCGTAGGGCACAGAGGCGTGGCGCGCCGGGCCGGGCGGGCCGCGTCTGAGCCGGCCGGCTCAGGCGATCGAGGCCGCCACGATCGCCGCCACCGCGAGGTTGCAGCTGGCCGACACCCAGACCGCCGGGTGCGGCTCGGGGTCGACCAGGATGACGCCCAGCTTGCCCGGCGTCAGCAGGTCCACCAACCAGAACGCGACCGCCATCAGCACCAGCCCGAGCAGACCGAAGCAGGCGGTGGAGACCAGGCCCTTCCCGAAGTCCTCGTAGGTGTAGAGGATCGCGGTGAAGACGATGCCGCCGATGCCGAGCAGCGCCGAGCTGAGCAGCACGGCGGCGTTGCGGTTGCGCTCGACCCAGATCTGGTGGCCGAGCTTGCCCGGCGTCAGCACGTCCACCAGGAGGATGCCGAGGAGCAGCAGCACGACGCCGACGGCGCCGAAGGCGGCGGCCACACCGAGGCCGTGCAGGATGTCGTTCATGGGCGTCTGCCCCCCGGGTCCAACGGTCAAGGATCGGCAAAAGATATCCCATGCCCCTGGATCCGGTCAGAGCACCGGAGCCCCTGCCGTACCGTCCCGCCCCACGCGCACCATCGAGCGCGTGACACCGCCACCGCCCGCCACCACGGCCGCCCCCGGTACGCCGCCGGGTCAGTCCTCCTCGGCCAGGTGGTCCACACAGGCCGCGACCGCCAGCAGCAGCGCCGTGTCGGCCCCGTCCGCGATCTCCACCCCGTAGCTGTCCCGGATGCGGAACCACTTGCGGGAGATCCGGGCGAGCTCGGCCCCGCGCTCGTCCTCGATCCGGTAGTCCTTGTCGATCAGGTCCCCGTGGACCTCCAGCTCGCCGCCACCGGCCAGCTCCACCCGGTACTTGTCACGGAACGGCGTGAACAGCTTCTCCCGCACGGTGGCCACGGTGTCGCCGTCGGCGTTCTCGATCCGCATCGCGTCCCGCACGGTGAAGGCCTTCTCCCGCACCACCACGACCACCCTGCCGTCGGCGTCCTTCAGCTCGAAGGTGTGCCGCAGCCGCAGCACCTTGCCGTCCACCAGGAACGCCTTGTTCCCGCGGTCGTCCTCGATCCAGTAGTCGTCGCCGATCGCGAAGAGCTTCTCTCTGACCAGGTACCGCACAGTGCCTCCTCGGGTGTGAACGTGCCCCCGCCCGCCATTCGACCCGATCCACCCCCGTTCCGGGAAGCACCGCCACGGGGCACCACCGCGGGGCACCACCGCGGGGCACCACCGCGCGGCCCCGTCGGCCGTCCGGGCGGGCGGCACCGGAGTCCGGTGACGACTCCGATATCCGGGACCGACCGGTCCCGAGCACCATGACGGCCCCTGCCTCTCTTTGCGGGGGGCGGGGTGGAGGCCGTCGTCGCCGGCGCCCTACCCCAGGTAGGGGGTCGCCCGGTGCTCAAGGAAGTGCCGAAGCCGGAGTCGCTGGGTGTGGTGCATCGGCAGGTCTCCAATGGCGTCCGGCGCTACAAACTGGAGATCGGTCGACTCGTTGGAGATCCGGAGTTCTCCACCCGTGATGCGCACTGTGAAGCAGACGTTGAACTGTTGCCGCACCTCGCCGTCCGAGTAGGCGATCACGTGTCGCGGATCGGTGTACGTGCCGACGAGACCAGTGATCTCGACGTCAAGGCCGGTCTCTTCACGAACCTCCCGAACGGCCGCTCCCGGAAGCGACTCGCCAAGATCCATCGTGCCGCCCGGCAGCGCGTACAGGCCATTGTCGGTACGTCGTTGAAGCAGGATGCACCCGTCGTCATCGGTTACCACTGCGGACGCTGCCACCACCAGCCGGTTTGGCTTGGGCGCGTTGGGATCGTCGTAGAACTCGGTGCGTGCCACGTGATCAGCTCTCCTCAACGGGTAGGGCGGCGTTCCACACTGCGTCGAAACCCGCAGCAAAGGTGTCGAAGAGCGTCCCCGCGCCGGTCCTCCGCAGGTGCCAGACCGGGGCCCCGAAGGCGTTGACTGGGCGTTCCCCGCCCCCGGCCAGCACTGGGACGCCCTCAGCGCCCACTGGCTCGCCTGGCTGCGCCACCGGCTCGGCTAGAAGCTCCAGACCGGCCCGGCTGCCCGACGCACCACGGGGTGGCCGGGCCACGGGCCCATTCCGAGGCGCCCGGAATGCGGGCAGTGGCCGTGAGGTTTGATTGGGGCATGGCTTCTCGTGCACGTGTCCGCGCCCCCGAGCTGGTCGGCGCCGGTGGATGGCTCAACACAGGCGGTAAGGAACTCAAGCTTGCCGACCTGCGAGGTAAGTGTGTCGTACTGGACTTCTGGACGTTCTGCTGCATCAACTGCCTCCACGTCCTGGACGAGCTGCGGGAGCTGGAGGAGAAGCACCGCGACACCGTGGTGATCGTCGGCGTCCACTCACCCAAGTTCGTCCACGAGGCCGACCACCAGGCCGTGGTGGACGCCGTGGCCCGGTACGAGGTGCACCACCCGGTGCTGGACGACCCGGCGCTGGCAACGTGGAAGCAGTACGCGGTGCGGGCCTGGCCGACGCTGGTGGTGATCGACCCGGAGGGCTACGTGGTCGCCCAGCACGCCGGCGAGGGACACGCGCACGCGATCGCCCGGCTGGTGGAGGAGCTGGAGGCCGAGCACGCCGCCAAGGGCACACTGCGGCGCGGCGACGGCCCTTACGTGCCGCCGGAGCCGACCGCAGGCGACCTCAAGTTCCCCGGCAAGGCCGTCCGGCTGCCGAACGGCCACTTCCTGGTCGCCGACTCCGGCCACCACTCACTGGTCGAGCTGGCCGAGGACGGCGAGACCGTCGTCCGCCGGATCGGCGACGGCGTGCGCGGCCTGGTCGACGGCACCAGCCCGCGGTTCAGCGAGCCCCAGGGCCTGGTCCTGGTGCCGGCCGACGCCGGCCTCGACCACGACGTGATCGTGGCCGACACCGTCAACCACGCGCTGCGCGGTGTCCGGCTGAGCGACGGCCACACCACCACCCTGGCCGGCACCGGCCGGCAGTGGTGGCAGGGTTCGGCCACCGCGGGGCCGGCCCGCGAGGTGGACCTCTCCTCGCCCTGGGACGTCGCCTGGTTCGACGGCAGCGTCTGGATCGCCATGGCCGGCGTCCACCAGCTCTGGTCCTTCGACCCCGCCGACGGCACCGTCGGCGTCGCCGCCGGCACCACCAACGAGGGCCTGGTCGACGGCCCGGTCGACGAGGCGTGGTTCGCCCAGCCGTCCGGGCTCGCCGTCTCGGCGGACGGCGAGCGGCTCTGGGTGGCCGACTCGGAGACCTCCGCGCTGCGGTGGGTTTCACGTGAAACGAGGACCGTCCACAGCGCCGTCGGCACCGGCCTGTTCGACTTCGGCCACCGGGACGGCGCCGCCGACCAGGCGCTGCTCCAGCACCCGCTGGGCGTCACCGTGCTGCCCGACGGTTCGGTGGCCGTCAGCGACACCTACAACCACGCGCTGCGCCGCTTCGACCCGGCGAGCGGCGAGGTGACCACGCTGGCCACCGACCTGCGCGAGCCCTCCGGCGCGCTGCTGGTGGACGACGACATCGTGGTGGTGGAGTCGGCGCGGCACCGGCTGACCAGGCTGCGGCTGCCCGAGGAGGCCGTCCGGGTCGAGTCGGTCGCGCACCGCACCCAGCGGGCCGCCACCGAGGTCGCGCCCGGTACGTTCACGCTGGACGTGGTCTTCCGGGCGCCCACCGGTCAGAAGCTGGACGAGCGCTACGGCCCGTCCACCCGGCTCCTGGTCAGCTCCACCCCGCCCGAGCTGCTGGTCTCCGGCGCGGGTGCCGACACGGCGCTCACCCGCGAGCTGGTGCTCTCCGCAGAGGTGGCCGAGGGCGTGCTGCACGTCTCGGCGATGGCCGCGTCCTGCGACGACGACCCGGAGATCGAGTACCCGTCCTGCCACGTCCACCAGCAGGACTGGGGCGTGCCGGTGAAGCTGGTCGCAGACGGCGCGAGCCGGCTGCCGCTGGTGCTCGCCGGCATGGAGTAGGCACCGGGGCACCGGCCGCAGCCCGGCGGGGGTTCCCGGGCTCCGGGAGTCGTTGCAGCACGCCGGCTCGGCGGATGCAGGGGACTTCGAGACCGGCGAGGACCGGACGACCCAGGGGCCCGTGAGGCCGAGCCGGGAGCGGGAGGCACGCTCCCGGCTCGTGCAGCAGGGCTGCACGAGCCCGAGGCGTGCCGGATCGTCGGCATCGCCCGCCGGACCGGCCGGAAGTGGCGCCACGGCCGCGGAGCCGGGCAGCGGCAGAAGGCGGCACCACCGATTCGCAGGGTGGTGCCGCCTTCTGCCGCTTCCCGGCATCTGCGCACGGCCGAGCGGATCCACATCGCCGGGCCGGCTGCGGGAGAGGGCCGCGGTACGGGCGATCGCCGGGGGCCCGGGCCCAGCCCGTCCACGACGAGCCGGGCCTCCGGCGTGGAACGCGTCCGGCCTGGGGCCGTCAGCCCTCCAGGAAGGCCTTGATCGCGCTCGCCAGCAGGTACGGGTCCTCCGCGCCGCACAGCTCGCGGGCCGAGTGCATGGAGAGCGCGGCGATGCCGCAGTCCACCGTGGCGATCCCCAGCCGGGCCGCGGTGATCGGGCCGATCGTGGTGCCGCAGGGCATGGCGTTGTTGGAGACGAAGGTCTGCCACGGCACGCCGGCCTTGTCGCAGGCCGCGGCGAACACCGCCCGGCCGACGCCGTCGGTGGCGTACCGGTTGTTGACGTTGACCTTCAGGATCGGGCCGCCGTTGGGCATCGGGTGGTGCCCCGGCTCGTGCCGCTCGCTGTAGTTGGGGTGGACGGCGTGGCCCATGTCGGAGGAGAGGCAGACGGTGCCGGCCAGCGCCCGGGCGCGGTCCTCGCGGCTGCCGCCACGGGCGTGGACGGTGCGCTCCAGCACGTTGCCGAGCAGCGGGCTCTGCGCGCCGGTGTCCGACTCGCTGCCGGTCTCCTCGTGGTCGAAGGCGGCGAGCACCGGGATGTACGGCACCTCGGCACCGCCGCCGGCGGCGGTGGCGACGGCGGCCAGCGCGGCGGTCGCGGCGTGCACCGAGAGCAGGTTGTCCAGCCGTGGACCGGCCAGCAGCTCGCGGTCCCGGCCGAGGTAGGAGGCGGGCTGCACGTCGTGGGTCATGAGGTCCCAGCCGGCCACGTCGGCGGCCTCGACGCCGGCGCGCTGCGCGACGTACTCGATCAGGCCGCCCTCGTCGACCGGGCCGAGGCCCCAGATCGGGGTGAGGTGGCGCTGCTTGTCGAGCTTCATGCCCTCGTTGACCTGGCGGTCCAGGTGGATGGCCAGCTGCGGCACGCGCAGCAGCGGCTCGTCCAGCTGCACCAGCCGCACGCTGCCGTCCCGCAGGGCCAGTCGCCCGGAGAGGCCGAGGTCGCGGTCGAGCCAGGTGTTCAGCGGCACGCCGCCGTAGATCTCCACCGCGACCTGCCGCCAGCCCGCCGAGCCGGTGTCCGGCAGCGGCTTGACGCGCAGGTTGGGCGAGTCGGTGTGGGTGCCGACCACCCGGAACGGCGTCTCCGGGCTGGCGCCCTCCGGCACGTACCAGGCGATCAGCGCGCCGCCGCGGACCAGGTACCGACCCCCGGCCGAGGCGTCCCAGGCGTCCGTCTCGGCGACCTGCCGGAAGCCCGCCTTCTCCAGCCGCTCGGCGGCGCTGGCGACCGCGTGGTACGGCGACGGTGAGGTACCGAGGAAGGCGATCAGATCATCGGTGTGCTTCCGGTCGAAGTAGGCCTGACGGGCGGCGGTCGACATGCTGCTCCTGGGTCGAGGGAGGGCCGGAGCCGGATGGGGGGTTCGGCTTCGCACCTTGAGCATATGCCCGTACACGGACATGACACTCGGAACGTCCCAACGGATGCAGAACACAGACAGAAACGTGAACTGACACTGCGCCGGGGAGCCGGACACCCAAGGGCACCGCCCGGTCGCGGACGGTCGTCACGGGGCTCGGCGGCGGGGCACGACGGGGCACGACGGGGCTCGGCGGCGGGGAACGACGAAGGGCCCGGTGCGGTACCGGGCCCTTCGTCGTGAGGGTTCGTCAGGCGGTCAGTGGGGTGCGCGGCGTCAGAACGCCTCCTCCGCCAGCTCCATGATCTCGTTGTCGATGCCCTCGGCGATCAGGCGCTGCGGGGCGACGGTCGGCAGCACGTTCTTGGCGAAGAAGCGGGCCGCGGCCACCTTGCCCTGGTAGAACGCGACGTCCTTCTCGGAGGCGCCGGCCTCCAGCTTGGCCAGGGCCACCGCGGCCTGGCGCAGCAGCAGCCAGCCGACCACGACGTCGCCGGAGACCAGCAGCAGGCGGGTGGTGTTGAGGCCCACCTTGTACATGTTCTTGACGTCCTGCTCGACCGAGGAGAGGTCCGCCAGCAGCTTGCCGACGATCGCCTCCAGGTCGCCGGCGGCCTTGGCGAGCAGCTCGCGCTCGGCGGCCAGGGCGTCGCCGCCCTCGGCGGTGGCGAGGAACTTCTGGATCTGCTCGGACAGCGCGGTCAGCGCCTGGCCGCCGTCCTTGACGATCTTGCGGAAGAAGAAGTCCTGGCCCTGGATCGCGGTGGTGCCCTCGTAGAGGGTGTCGATCTTGGCGTCCCGGATGTACTGCTCGATCGGGTACTCCTGCAGGTAGCCGGAGCCGCCGAAGGTCTGCAGGGACTGGGCGAGCTGCTCGTAGGACTTCTCCGAGCCGTAGCCCTTGACGATCGGGAGGAGCAGGTCGTTCAGGCGCTCGGCGGCCTCGTCGCGCTCGCCGCGCAGGCGGGCGGCCAGCATGTCGTCCTGGGTGGACGCGGTGAACAGGACCAGCGCACGCATGCCCTCGGCGTAGGCCTTCTGGGTCAGCAGCGACCGGCGCACGTCCGGGTGGTGGGTGATGGTGACGCGCGGGGCGGTCTTGTCCAGGAACTGCGAGATGTCGGCGCCCTGCACGCGCTCCTTGGCGTACTCCAGGGCGTTCAGGTAGCCGGTGGAGAGGGTGGCGATGGCCTTCGTGCCGACCATCATGCGGGCGAACTCGATGATCTTGAACATCTGGCGGATGCCGTCGACGGTCTCGCCCAGCAGCCAGCCCTTGGCCGGGTGCTTGGCACCGAAGGTCATCTCACAGGTGTTGGACGCCTTGAGGCCCATCTTGTGCTCGACGTTGGTGGCGTAGACGCCGTTGCGCTCGCCGAGCTCGCCGGTCTCCCAGTCGAAGTCGAACTTCGGGACGATGTAGAGGCCCAGGCCCTTGGTGCCCGGCTTGCCGCCCTCGGGGCGGGCCAGCACCAGGTGGATGATGTTCTCGGACATGTCGTGCTCGCCCGAGGTGATGAAGCGCTTCACACCCTCGATGTGCCAGGAGCCGTCCTCCTGCTTGATCGCCTTGGTGCGGCCGGCGCCCACGTCCGAGCCGGCGTCCGGCTCGGTGAGGACCATGGTGGCGCCCCAGAGGCGCTCGGTCATCCGCTGGGCGACCTTCTTCTGCTCCTCGGTGCCCTCGTCGTGCACGACGCCGGCGAAGGCCGGGCCGGAGGAGTACATCCAGATGGCCGGGTTGGAGCCCAGGACCTGCTCGGCGTAGGCCCAGATCAGCGAGGACGGCGTGACCTGGCCGCCGATCTCCTCCGGGATGCCCAGACGCCACCACTCGGCGTCCATGTAGGTCTGGTAGCTCTTCTTGAAGGTGGCCGGGACCGGCGCGGTGTTGGTCTCGGGGTCGAAGACCGGCGGGTTGCGGTCGGTGTCGGTGAAGGACGCGGCGAGGTCGTTCTCGGCGAGGCGCGCGATCTCGCTCAGGATGTTCTTCGCGGTCTCGACGTCCATGTCCGCGAACGGTCCGGTGCCGTAGACCTGCTCGCGGCCGAACACCTCGAAGAGGTTGAACTCCACGTCCCGCAGGTTGGACTTGTAGTGACCCATGGCCGTTTTCTCCGGTTCGTCGCTTCCGGGAGACCGCCGCGTTCGGGCGCCCCGTACCCACCAGTAGGCATCATGATGCTACCCAGCGGTAACTTGTTCAAGCCCCCCGCGGTGAATCCGCTATGAACGTGGTCACGTCCCACAAGGCGGGACGACCACTCCTTGTCAGGATCGACGCCAGCACGGGTGGCGGCGCTCCCGATAGCCTGTCCGTGTGTACGGCTATGACCAGAACGCATACCCGGGCGGCTCCTACCAGCAACAGGCGGGACCACAGCCGGGCATGAGCGGCATGCCCGGCCCCGGCCCGTACGGCGAGCAGCCGCAGGGCCAGCAGTCCCTCTATCCGGAGCCGTCCCCGCCGTCACTGGCGGACGCCGTCCGGGCCTTCACCACCGGGTCGATGGCCGTGGAGGACTTCCAGGCCATCTTCATCACCTCCAAGGTGCACTGCCCGCGCGGCGACCGGCCCGGCTTCCTGGCGCTGCACAACACGCCGACGCCGGTGATCCCGATGTTCAGCTCGCTGAAGGAGCTGCGCCGCTACGCCGGCAAGGACTCCAAGCACTTCACCGTCACCGGGGCGGAGGTCCTCGACCTGCTGCCGACCGGCTACGGCTTCGCGCTGGACATGGAGGGCGAGCACCGGATGGTGTTCGACGCCAAGGCCGTCGAGCAGATGGTCGACTTCACCATGCGCCGGATGTACGGCTAGGAGTCGCCGGGCTCCGCGTCCCGGGGGCCGGCCGACCCCCGGGACACCCCCCGGGCCACCCGTCGACACATAGTTCAATCTTCAACTTGCTTCTTGTTGAGGATTGAACTAATCTCGTGGACGTAGGCCAGAGGAACCCCCGAAGGAGGCCGACATGCCCGCCGTGACCGTCGAGAACCCGCTGATCCTGCCGCGCATCGCGGCCCCCGCCAACGGCGCTCAGCCCCGCCCCGTACTGGCCGTCTCCACCGCCATCGAGGGCTTCGAGGGCGAGGGCTTCCCCGTCCGGCGGGCCTTCGCCAAGATCAACCAGAAGTACCTCGACCCGTTCATCATGATGGACCAGATGGGCGAGGTGGACTATCAGGCTGGTGAGCCGAAGGGGACTCCCTGGCATCCGCACCGGGGCTTCGAGACCGTCACGTACATCATCGACGGCACTTTCATCCACCAGGACTCGCACGGCGGCGGTGGCGTCATCACCGACGGCGACACCCAGTGGATGACCGCCGGCTCCGGGCTGCTGCACATCGAGACCCCGCCGGAGTCGCTGGTGCTGTCCGGCGGCCTCTTCCACGGGCTGCAGCTCTGGGTCAACCTGCCCGCCGCCGACAAGATGATCGCGCCCAAGTACCAGGACATCCGCGGCACCAGCGTCAAGCTGCTGGCCTCCTCGGACGGCGGCGCGCTGGTCCGGCTGATCGCCGGCGACATCGACGGCCACCAGGGCCCCGGTGCCACCCACACCCCGATCACGATGATCCACGTGTCGGTGAACCCTGGCGCCCAGGTCACCCTGCCGTGGCGGGCCGACTTCAACGCGCTGGCCTACGGACTGGCCGGCAGCGGCTCGGCCGGCGAGGAGCGGCGGCCGTTCCACATGGGCCAGGCCGTGGTCTTCGGCGAGGGCGACTCCCTCGCCATCCGCGCCGACGAGCAGCAGGACTCCCGCAGCGCCAGCTTCGAACTGGTGCTGCTCGGCGGCCTGCCGATCCGCGAGCCGGTCGCCCACTATGGCCCGTTCGTGATGAATAGCCACCGCGAGCTCCAGCAGGCAATGGAGGACTTCCAGGCCGGCCGCCTCGGAACCATCCCCGCCGACACCAACCTGGGACGCTGACGGGCACAGCGGCGAGGGCCCGGACCGGGAGCGACCCGGGCCCTCGCATGTCCGGTTCAGACCGTCGGCAGCCGCGCTGCGGCCCGATCACAACGAACTACAGGGAAGTGGTAGCGACGATCTACCCTGACCTGGCTCAATAGCAGGATGGAGATCGGCGAGAACTGGGCGTACCGCGCCCAGCCCAAGATGCTCGGCAGTGGGAGCCGCCGTGCTGGGCGTCGGGGCCGGGGTCGCGCCGGGCCGCTCAGGTGCACATCAGATTCCTCGAAGGCGAGGACGCCGGCCTGCAGGACTGGGTTGCCCCTGCCTCCCTGGTCGCGCTGTGGGACGACGTCGCAGTCTTCCAGAGCGACGATGCTGCTGAACTGGCGCTGGTCGAGGCATCCCGGCACGTGCGGAAGACTGCCGAGTTCGAGACCGCCCGAATGGTTCTCGGCTTCGTCCGTCCCAAGAGCCATCTACGGCTGCGCACAACTGCGGCCGATGCCGGCGTGCTTGAGCTCACCGCTCTCGATGCCACCGCTGACCGACTCGGGCTCGATGCAACTGAGCTGCGTGCAGACCCGATGGTCCATGAGAACCGCACCGGCCTGTTCCTGGCAGGTTGGCCGGTCACCGAGCGAATCGCCCGGCGAGCCGCAGAGGTCCTGGCCGAGGAGATCCTCCCGGAGGTTGAGCACCGGCAAGAGGCCCTCGACCAGGAACGTGCGCAGCCCTCGTGGCAGTCGTGGAACCGTCGTCGCGACGAACGGAAGCTGCAGGCAGAGGACGAGCTGCTGCGGACCGTTCGCGAGTGGTGCGGTCAGGAACGGGTGGAGCGGTTCGACGAATTGTTCGCGCTACGGGCCGAGGTCGAGCGGCTTGGCACGATCGTCGAACGGGCTCTGATCTGAAGGCCCTGCGCGACCGGGGGCACGGCGTCATCGCCTCCACCATTGAGCGCGACCTTGGGGTCCGCATCTCCAGCCTTGGCCCTGAGGTGCGGCGCTGACGTCGCGCCACGGGTCGGCCTGGTGCCGCGGCTGAGTGGGCTCGGCAGGCAGTGCCTCCATCTCCGGCCGATGTGGGCTCCAGCCGTTGAGGAACGGCCGCAGCGCATCGGCCGTGAGCTCGGTCTCGAAGGCTTCGACACCGAGACCGCTTCCGAGCGCAGTCGGGTCGATCCTGTCCGCCTCGGCTCTACCCCAAGCGGCCCACTCCCGGAACCTCCGCACCTCCCCCTCGTTGCCGGTCCGACTCGCGGCTTCGTCCAGTGCCGCACAGAATTCCCGGATTTCCCGCGCCCCCTGCCACCGTTCCAGCGCCGACCCGAACCTCCCAGCGCGTGAGGCTTCGACGGCCTTGGCGCCAGCCGCAGCGACCGCAGCCTCCCAGTCCCGCTGCTTGCGTGCCTTCGCCTCGGCCGCCAAGCGCTGCCGCTCGGCCTCCGCCCTCTCCCGCGCCTCCCGCAGCCGACGTTGCTCGGCTTCGCGCTCCAACTGGAGGCGCTCCTGCTCCTCGGCGCGCGTCTTCAGCTTCCGGAAGAGCGAGCTGATCTGCTCCTCCACCGGCCGCTTCGGAGTGTCGGCACAGTCGGTCTTCCAGCCACCGCCATATCCGTAACCACCTGGAGGTGACTCGACTACCTGGAGGTCGAGTTCACCGGACGGCTCGGACCGATAAGCGGGAGTCACCCGCTGCCAGTCGTACGTCTTGCGCCGTCCCGTGGCCTGGGGCACGTACTTGACGTGCTTCTGCCACTCCTTAAAGCTCAACTCCCATGTCCTGCCATGGACGGAGAGGAGCGGCCGCGGCTGCTTCCGCTTCTTCAGGGTCTGTACGGTAGCCGGTGGCGTCGAAGTCTCCTTCCGAAGGCCGACGCTGAAGGTCATCGGCCCCTGGAGGGTCGTTCCCCTTGATGTGGTGCAGTGGTCGCGTGCTAGCGGTTATGCGATGGGCGGGAGTTCGTCGCGGGTCTGCTCGGCGGGGTAGATCCTGTCCATGCTGCCCTCGGGCAGGTAGCGCCGGGGGAAGGCGATCCATTCGTCGTACATCTCGAACAGCACGGCGGTGACCAACCGCAGGAGCGCGTCGCCGTTCGGGAAGACCTGAACAACGTCGGTGCGGCGCTTGATCTCGCGGTTGATCCGCTCCAGCGGGTTGGTCGACTGGATCTTCTTCCAATGCCGTTCCGGGAAGCCGGCGAAGGCGGTCAGATCGTCCTTGGCCTCCAGCAGCATCGCTCGCCTGGCCCGACGTTCCGACGGCCGTCACGGCTCTCCCGAGCGGTGGCCGCCCGATCGAGGGCCGACCGGGCAGGTCCGGACGGCCCGGGAGAGGGGTTCGACCACGGCTCGGTAACGGGGCATGTGGGTCTACTGGTCACTGGGCGGCTGGTGGTGGCCCTGCTGACTCTCAGTTCGTCGTTTCCGCTCGTAGTGGGTCCGGCCTTTGGCGGAGTTCCCGCAGGTGGCCATGTCGCACCAACGGCGACGACCACCTCGGGATCCGTCGATGAACACCCAGCCACATCGCTGACCAGGGCAGACTCGGGTGCGTTCCAGCGGAAGTGACCGAAGCAGGGCCAACGCCTGCAGGGCGAGTTCGTGGTCGGGGTACTCAAGCCCCGAGGTTTCGACGCTGACCTGGAGCTGCGGCGTGTTCCCGCGGATGGTGAGCCGCGCACGGGCGGCCGCGCACTTCCAGTGATCCTCCAGCTGGTCGACCGCCGCCGCGGGGGCTGGAGCGTCTCTGCGGAGCAGCGCCGTGAGGAGACCGTGCAGAGCCTCGCGCAGCTCGCGGATGCGGTCCAGGGCCAGCGCGGCTTCGGCGGGCCGGGTCTCGGCCAGCCGCCGCAAGGCCGTGAGGGCCGTGGGGTCGAACTGTCCGGTGAGGGTGGCCCACTCCAGCAGGCGCGGGTATCCGTCGAGCCAGTCGATCGGCTCCGTGTCACGGGCCGTGACCGTGTTCAGCAGGTCGATGACGATGTGTCCGCCGACCAGGTCACGGGGCCTGAAGGTGTGAGCCTGGATGGTTCCCGTCACGCATGACCGCCTTTCATGGGTTGCCCTGCCTCATCCAACCAGTGTAGTGATGTTATCCGGTTGGAATTCACCCTGACGCAAAGGAGGCGGCCATGGCCGCTGCCATTGAGCTCATCGCGGCTCCCTGGAATCTCGGCCTGCGACCGCCCACGCCGGGGCGCGAGCCGGGAACCTGGCAGACCCCGCAAGCGCTGCTGTCAGCAGGGCTGGAAGCACGACTGCGGCCCGCTCGGGTGACGCAGCTCGACCGTCCGCCGTACGAGTTCGACGCGCAGCCGGCCACTCTCATCCGCAACGGGGTGACCATCCGCGAGCACACGCTGCGGCTCGGCGAGGCGGTCCGGGCCGCACTCGCCGCCTCCCGGTTCGCGGTCGTGTTGGGCGGCGACTGCAGCATCCTGCTGGGGTGCCTGCTGGGGGCCCGGCGCGACGGGTGCTGCGGCCTGGTTCACCTCGACGGGCACAGCGACTTCCGGCACCCCGGCAACCACGACGCCGGTTCGTCCCTCGGCTCGGCGGCGGGAATGGATCTGGCTCTGGCCACCGGCCGTGGTGAGCTGCTGCTCACCCACTGGCCCGAGGTGGGCCGGCCACTGGTCGCCGACGAGGACGTCATCCAGATCGGCGACCGGGAGGACGAGGGGACGCCCCCGGTCAACCGGTTCACCGCCCAGGAGATCCAGCGGATCGGCATCGCCGATCTGGGCACGCGGGTCATCGGTCACCTGGAGCAGCGCGGGCTCGACCGCGTCTGGCTCCACGTCGACCTCGACGTCCTCGACGAACGCGTCCTGCCCGCGGTGGACTCCCCGGGCCGTCCCGGCCTGGACTTCTCCCAGCTCGCCCGACTCATCTCGTCCCTGGTCGGCACCGGCCGGGTGGTGGGGCTCGACGTCGCCATCTACGATCCGGAACGCGACCCGGACGGCGTGTACGCCGCTCCCATCGTCGACTGCCTCGCCTCCGCCCTGGCCCCCCTTGCGACCATGGAGGCCCACGCGTGAAAACGCTGCTCGCCGACGGCCCGAGCGCCCCGTACGCGACCGAGATGGAGCAGTTCGGACGCCTGACCGGACAGTGGGCCACCCAGATCACCCACCACCCCGTCGACGGCTCACCGGCCCGACGAGTCAGCGGTGAATGGGAGTTCGGCTACGCCCTGGAGGGCAGAGCAGTCCTGGACGTCTGGCAATGGCCCGAACGCAAGGAACTCCCCGCCGGGGGCCGCTCACCCGACCAGGAGTGCGGCCTGTGCGTGCGAATCTGGGACCCGCGCCTGCAACTGTGGCGGTTCACCTTCCACGGCACCGCCCGCGGCGACCTGGTGCACATGTACGCCCGCCGGATCGACGATGAGATCGTCATGGAGCGCGCCGCGGGCAGCGACCTCATCCGCTGGACCTTCACCGACATCACCGCCGGCACCTTCCGCTGGCGAAACGAACGATCGACCGACGGTGGACACTCCTGGCGGCTCGACCAAGAGGTCTACGCTCGCCGCCTGTTGAGTCCCGATCACGAGGAGGGTGTGATCGGGACTCAGGCCGACGATGCCGTGGTTGACCAAGGCCCGCCGGAGGCGTCCGGCTAGCCTCACCGATCTCCACGGCGCCACGGGGATGCGCGAGACGCCCGTCATCCCGTCCAGGCTTCGACATCATGCTCGGTGATCGGTCCAGTACCTGACGTCGTCGCCCTGGGCCGGTGGGCGAGACCGTCCAGCCGTGATGGTCGTGTCCCTTGAGTTGGCGTAGTGGTCGTGCTCCAACGGTCACGCGGTGGGCTGGGGTTCGTCGTGGATGTGCTCGGCGGGGTAGGCACGGCGACCATATCGGCCGTCTCCTCCGGGATGACGGCGAAGGCGTTCTGCAGGAAGTGGGCCTGAAATTAATCAACACAGTTGTTTCGTCGGGGTGCTGAGCGCCGGGACGGAGGCGAGGAGGGCCTCGGCCGTGCTGTGCTTCACCGGGGCCGGCGGCAGGTGGAACCCATCCTCCTCCAGCAGTGGGCGGACATCGCGGAAGGCGTTGCCGATGGCGCTCCGGTTCACCCGGAACAACTCGGCCAGCACCTCGCCGGTGCAGACGCGACGGTGGAAGAGGACGGCGGCGAGGACACGTTCTGCATCGGTGATCTTTTGAGCGAACACCCCTCCGCGGGTGCCGGCTTGGCGCGGGCCGCCGCGCCGGGTGTGACGGCGGCGTTCCACCAGTGCCGCCTGCCTGACGGCGAGGCGTTCGACAAGCGTCTGCAGGTTGGCGAGGCTCAGACCAGTCAGGGATGGACCGCAGAGCATCTCAGGCAGGGGTGGGCGGCTTCGGGTGGGGAGGGCACCGGTGCGCACGAAGTCGACCAGGTGGGCCGGCTCGGTGAACGGCAGCGTGGTCGACTCGATCGTGATCCTGTGCTTGTCCAGGAATCTGTGAGTCTCGGCGATCGCCGGGCCGATGGCTCGGTCGGTGACCTCCAGCATCTCCGCCAGGAGGCGCTGGAGGCAGACCTGGAGCTCGAGCAGAATATGAAGCAGGCCCCGGACACTGTCCGGGGCCTGCTTCACGTACCGGCAGCCGTCACGACACGAGCTGTCCTTCGGCTTCGTCGGCCGCATCCTGCCGCTTGGCGAAGCCGATCTTCACCCGCTCATGCACCGGCCCGCGTCCGCCGCGCTCCTTGGACTTGTACACGGTGATCCGGTCCACGAAGAGCTTGACGAACTTCCGGCGCTCCGCGAGGGGAGCGCCTTGCCACCAGGACCCTGGGCCGATGGGGTCGGCCGTCGGGTCTTCGGGCAACCGCTCGGCGATGGGGATCACGGGGGTAGCGGCCTCCTCCAGGACCGCGATCCTCGCCTCGGCCGCTTCCAGGAGACTCAGCAACGCGGACTCCTCCGCAATGAACCTCCGTCGGCCGATGTCTCCTCGGAAGCCACCCGCCTTGCGGTCGTCGTACAGCTCCTCCAGCGCCCTCACGGCGTCGGCCCGCTCCGCGACCAAGGTGGCACGCTCACGCGATCGTTCGGCCGACTCGTTGGCGACACCGAACCTGCGCGTCGCCTCTGCGAGGACCGCCAGAGCCTCGTGGTCGTGCTCGACCTCCCGCAGTAGAGCGAAGATGCTGCGGGCCACGTGGTCGTCCAGCGCCGCCTGGCTGATGGTGCACTCTCCGGTGTGCTGACCGGGCAGCACCTTGCGCCGACGGCAACGGTAGGACCGCTTCACGGGCTTGGCATCGGCGTGCGAGGTCTTCACGGCTCCGCACTCGCAGAACAGGACTCCCATGGCGGACAGCAGGGATTCGCCCCGCGAGAGCCCCTTCCCGCGTCCTCGCCCGTCGAGCCACTCCTGCAACTCGTACCACTCCGCCGACGGGATGATCGGCGCGTAGATCTGGAGCGGGAGCATCGTCTCGGGGTCCCGGAGGATGCGGTAGGTCTCTATCTGGCTCGTCGATCACCCTGCTGCACGCCAGCATCACCCCTGGCGCGCAGGTCACCATCCCGTGGCGGCCGGACTTCAACGCGCTGGCGTACGTCCTCAACGGCGACGGCAAGGTCGGCGCGGAGGGCCGGCCGATCCACAGCGGACAGGCGGCGGTGTTCGGAGAGGGCGACACCCTCACCGTCTCCGCCGACGCCAAGCAGGACTCCCGGCACCCCAACCTGGACGTGATCATCCTGGGCGGGCAGCCGATCCGGGAGCCGGTCGCCTGGTACGGGCCGTTCGTGATGAACAGCCACCGCGAGCTGGAGCAGGCGATGCGGGACTTCCAGTCCGGCTCGTTCGGCCACCCGATCGACTGACCGGTCGGCCCGCGGCAGTGGGGCGGGGTGCGACCTCACCCCACTGCCGCGGAACGCCTCGTCCCCCTACAGCAACGCGTAGAGGGCCGAGGCGTCGTCGTGCGCCTTGCCCCGCGGCCAGCGCTCGCAGTCGGTGTCCGTGCGCTCGACCGCCCGCACCTGGGCGATCAGCTCGCCCGGCCCCGACTCGGCGAGCAGCCGCAGGGCATCGCCCCAGCTGCCCAGGCCGAACCGCTCGGTGTAGCGCGAGGCACCGTCGGTCAGCGCGGCCACCGCGCGCAGCCGGTCCAGGCCGACGAAGCCGGTCTCGGCGTGCTGGGCCGCCTTCGGGCTGGCGGCGGCGATCCACGGACCGCCGCCGTTGTTCCGGGCCGCCCGGACGGCCAGCGCGTACTCCAGGTGCAGCGCGGCGCGCTCGTCCGAGCCCGGCACCGTCGACCAGACCTGCCGGCGCAGCTCCTCCCCACCCGGGAAGCGCTGGTTGTCGCCGATCACCCTGGGCGGGCCGTCCTTGAACTCCAGCACCAGCAGCGAGTCGCCGAGCACCAGGTACTCCAGCGCGGTGCCGTGCCGGCGGGCCGCGACGACCATGGCGGCCGGCGTGTTGGGGTGGGCGAGGTCGCACCGGCCACCGTGCAGCGCGGCGGTCTCCACGATGGCGTCGGCCAGGCACTCGGCGATCGAGCGGTCCGCGCGGTCGGTGAGCCGGGTCAGCAGATGCACCCCCAGCCGCCGCACGTACCAGGGGGTGCCGTGGCGGCACCCGGACTCCAGGCCGGTCGGCGAGCTCGAACCGTCGAGGAGGACGAGCGCCTCCGGTGAGGCCGCCGCGAAGTCCTCGCTCTCGCGGCCCGGCCGCCGTGCTTCTCCTGCGAGCTGTACCTGCATCCCGACAGTGTGGCCGCCGGGCCCGGCGCAGGCCCAGACCCCTGCACGCGGCGCGCTGCGCCGTCCGGTGGCAGCCAGGGAAATTCGGCCATACCGTCGGATAGCGAGTGGACGATTCGGCCAATCGGGGCCCGCGCGGTTTGAGATCCCCGTTCGGGTGCCCGAGCCTCCCGGGGCTGACGGGGCGCCACGGGCGGGACGACCGACGAGGACGAGGAGCGACGGATGTTCTGGCAATTCATCGTGCTGCTGGTCGCCTCGATCGGCTTTCCGATCGCCGCGCTGCTCTACCTGATCGGCGGGCCGCGGTTCCCCGACGAGCCCCGCGACGGCGACTGAGCCGCCCGCCCTCCTGCCCGGACCGCCTCCGCACCGCGCCGCGCCGGGCCGGGCCGGGCCGGGTCCTACCGCGCGGGCAGCGCCCAGGCGGGGTCGCGACCCAGCAGGGCGAGCGCGCGGTGGAACGGCCCGGCGGCGCCGGGCTCCAGACGTTCGCGGAAGGCACTCCCCGGCACCCGGTCCGCCGGCCCGGCGGGCACCCGCTCGGCCACCGCCAGCAGGGCGGCGGCGAGCCGCGGCTCGCCGTCCACGGCCGCGGCGACACCGGCGCCGACACCGAGCGCGGCCGCGACGTCCCAGCTGTGCACCAGGGTGTCCAGCAGGTGGAAGCCGACCGCCAGGCGCAGCGGGAAGGTCCCGTCCGCGCGGATCTCCGGCAGCCGGAGCCGCCGTCCGCCGTCGGCCGCCGCCTCGGCGAAGGCGGCGGCCAGCTCCGCGGCCGAGCGCCGGAACGGACCCGCCGGGTCGTTGCCGACCGGCACGGCCGCGAACAGGGCGAGGTCGGGCCCGGCGCCGCGCGCCGCGGCGGCGAAGCCCCGGTGCTGGCCGACCGCGTGCGCCAGCAGCTCCCGCAGCGTCCAGCCGGCGCACGGTGTCGCCAGCACCAACTGCTCCGGCTGCACGGTGTCGACCAGCCGGGCCGCCGACTCCAGCGAGCGTGCATGGAGTTCGAGCAGCTCGCGCAGTTCGAGCGGTTCGGGGAGGCCCGGGAGACCGGGCAGGCCGGCGGCGTTCACGTGGCACTCGCCGTGCGGTCGGCGTCGGCCAGGAAGCCGACGGCGTTGTCGAGGACGGCGGGCTCGCCGAGGATCCGCCGGTGGCCCAGCCCTCGGGTGATCAGCAGCTCCAGCCGGTCACCGTACGCGGCCTTGAGCCGGTGGGCGTGGTCGACCGGGACGACGTCGTCGCCCTCGTCGTGCGCCACCAGGATCGGCAGGCCGATCTCCTCGGGACGGCGGGTGGCGTCGAAGTACTCCGCGACGTCCTCGACGCCGGGGAACATCTCCCGTTCCACCAGCCGCCGCAACCGCCGCTCGACCCGGGCGTTCAGACCGGCCCTGGCGCAGAAGGCGGCGGGCATGAAGGAGACCTCGGCCGCCCCGGCGACGGCCACCAGCCGCCCGGCCCGCAGGCCCCCGCGCAGCGCGAGGAAGGCCGCGTTGACGCCGAGCGAGTGCGCCACCACGGCCTCGAAGCCGCCGTACCGCTCCTGCAGCCGGAAGGCCAGCTCGCGGTACTCCAGCACGTGGGTGGTGCCGCCGCCGGACTCGCCGTGGCCGGGGGCGTCGAAGGCGACCGGGGTCAGGCCCAGCGCCCGCAGCCGCGGCACGAGCGGGGCGAACCGCGAGGCCCTGGACTGCCAGCCGTGCAGCAGCAGAACGGGCCGGGTGCCGTCGCCCCAGCGGTAGGCCACCACGGGCTTGCCGCCGACGGCCAACCGCTCGGTGACGGCCTGTGCGTGGACGTGCTGCTCGTGCGGGCGCAGCCGGCCGCGTCGGAGCGGGTGGCGGAACAGCGCGAACGCGGCGCGGCCGGCCGGGCCGGGCGCGAGCAGCGAGGCGGTGTTGAGGGTGGTGCGGATCAGTGCGACGGCCGGGTCCATCGGGGTCTCCCTGTCGGTGCTGACGGGTCTGCCTGGTGCGGGGGCCGAACTTGCCGCGATATTAGCACGATCGTTCGTGCAGTTTTCTGGTCCGGGCAAGACCCCGGCGAAGTGAGGTGGACCGGGCGGCGGAGGTCGCCGTCGCCCCGGCGGCGGAGGTCGCCGTCGACCGGGCGGGTCTGCGGCAGACCCGGCGGAGCTGCCGCACCGAGCGGGCCGGTCAGCCCTCCGGCAGCGCGGCCGGGTCGCTCGCCTCGGCCCGCAGCAGGCTCCGGGCCGCCCTGACCGCCCGGTCGTACGGGGCGTCCTCGTCGAACAGCAGCGCCTGCGAGTTGGCCGTCTCCATGAAGCTGGTCAGGGCGAAGACCAGCTGGTCGGGGTCGGCGTCGGCACGCAGCTCGCCCGCGTCCCGGGCGCCCTCCAGCAGGGTGCGCACGGTCTGCTGCCACTCCCGGGCACTGGTCGCCAGCAGGTCGCGCACCGGCCCCGGCTGGGCGTCGAACTCGGCGGTGACCGCGTAGAAGAAGCAGCCGCCGGGGAACACCCTGGCCCGCGAGTAGGCGATCCAGGACTCGAAGAGCCGCCAGACCGCGGCCAGGCCGGGACGGTCGTCCGCGACCGGGGCGATCACCGCGTCGAAGTAGATCCGCCGGGCCGCGCGGACGGTGGCGAGCTGCAGCTCCTCCTTGGAACCGAAGCCCGCGAACACCCCGCTCTTGCTCAGGCCCAGGTCGGTGGCGAGCCGGCCGATCGAGAGCGCGCCGAGCCCCTCCACCGAGGCGATCTCGACCGCCCTGCGGAGCACCGCCCGGCGGGTCTCCTCGCCCCGCTGGACCCGGCCGTCGACGCGTCCGGCCGACCGGCCGCCGTCCTGGCCGCCGGTGCGTCGGTCGGTCGCGGAGCCGGTCACGGTGCACCTCAGCTGTCGGTCGGGACGGCGGCGCCGTCGTCACCAGAAGGCGGCGGGCGGTCCACAGTCGTGGGCCGCCCGCCGCGTCTGCGTCCCGCCAGGGTATCGCCGCCCGCCCGCCGGGCGGAGGTCCCGCGGGACCGGCCCTACCCCCGGGCCGCCAGGGCCGGGCCGCGCAGGGCCGCCCGGCCCGGCAGCGCCGTCGCGGCCAGGGCCAGCACCGCCGTCACCGCGAGCACCCCGGCGTAGTCCGCCCACGGCCAGACGAGCCCGGCCGACCCGGTCATCCCCACGCTGAAGGCGGTCAGCACCGCGCCCGCGATCGCCGTGCCGAGCACCGCCCCGGTGACCGCCACCGCCGCCGCCTCCAGGCGCAGCATCCGCAGGATCTGGCGCCGGGTGGTGCCGGCCAGCCGGAGCAGGGCGAACTCCCGCCGACGGTCCGCCGTGGCCATCGCCAGCGTGTTGACCACGGAGATCGCGGCGAAGCCCAGGACCAGGCCCATGCCCAGGACGTTGACCTCGGCGCCGGTGCGCCGGCCTTCGTCCGCGGCCTCCCCGGCCTGTGCCCGGTCCAGCACCCGCACGCCGGGGTAGCCGGCCACCGCCGCGGTCAGCCGCTCCCTGGTGACGCTGCCGTCGGAGGCGACCAGGACGACCGCGGCCAGCGGGTCGTCCACGTGCCGGGCCAGCAGGGCGTGCGAGAGGGTCAGGTCACCGAAACCGAGGCCGCGGGCGTAGACGGCCCGGACGGTCAGCGCGGCCGGGGTGCCGTCGCCGAGGGTCAGCCGGACCACCGAGCCCGGGTGCACCCCGAGCGCACCGGCCGCCGTCTCGCTGACCGCGAGATCGGCGTCGCCGAAGCCGGCCAGCGTGCCGGCCGTCACCCGCGGGTCCCACGCCGCGGTCAGGCCCGCGGTGGTGACTCCCTGCGCGGAGTACTTCTCCAGGTCGATCCGGACCGAGCTGCGGACCACCTCCGTCGCCGCCGTCACACCGGGCAGCGCCCGGACCGCCTGCGCCGCCTCACCGGGCACGCCCGGGGCGGTCGCGGCCAGCGTCCACGGGGCCAGGACCCCCTCCTCGGCCTGCCGGCCGGCCGCGCCGTCGAGCGTGGCCTGGGTGAACAGCACCGTGCAGACCATCGCGGTCAGCAGGGCCAGCGGCGCGGCGACCGCCCCCGTCCGGCGGGCCTCGGCGCGCAGGTTGGCGGCGGCCAGGTGCCCGCTCACCCGGGAGAGCCGCAGCACCCCGCCGAGGACGGCGGCGGCGACCCGGGCCAGCACCGGGCCGAGCAGCGACACCGCGATCGCCAGCACCAGCACGGTGGCGAAGGTGACCGGGGTGGAGGCCTTCTCGGTGTCCAGCGCCGACAGGACGGCGACCAGGGTGACGCCCCCCGCCAGCGTCACCAGGCCGGCCGCCGTACGGATCCGGCCGCCGGTGCGCACCTCCACGGTTGCCTCCGCCAGCGCCTGGCCGGGGCGGATCCGGGACGCCCTGCGGGCGGAGATCCGGGCGGCGGCCCAGCCGCCGAACAGCGCCGCCAGCACGCCGACGGCCATCGGGAAGACGCTCTGCGCGAGGTTCAGCGTGCCCGGCACCGCGCCGAGGTCGACGAAGCCGTCGTACAGCGCGCGTCCGGCCGGCAGGCCGGCGAGCGAGCCCGGCACCCCGCCGGCCAGGCCGAGCAGCAGGGCCTCCCGGCCGATCAGCCGCCGCACCTGGCCCGGCGTCGCGGCCACCGCCCGCAGCAGCGCGATCTCGCGGCCACGCTGCTGGATCGTCAGGGCGAAGGTGCCGCTCACCACGAGCACGGTCACCAGCAGCGCGGTGCCGCCGATCGCGGCACCCATGCTGACCAGCTTCACCCGGGCGTTCGCCGCGTCCGGGAACTCCGCCAGGCCGCGGTCGGCGCCGCGGTGGACGACGGCTCCGCTGCCGGCCAGCACCGGTGCCAGCCGGCCCGCCAGCGTGGCGGCGTCGGTGCCGGGTGCGGGCAGTACGCCGATCGCGCCGACCCGGCCGGGGTGGCCGGCCAGCCGACGCGCCTCGGCCGGACTGAAGAACAGCGCGCTCTGCTCGGCGAGTTCGACGCCGCGCGGGGCGGCGAGGCCGGTGATCCGGTACTCGGCGGGGGCCCGGGTGGCGCGGACGGTCACCCGGTCGCCGACGCGGAGCCCGGCCCGGGCCGCCGCGGCGGTGTCCAGCACCAGCTCGTCGGCCGCGACCGGCTCCCGGCCCTCGGCCAGGGTGAACGGGGCCAGCACGGCGGACTCCCAGGAGTGCCCGTACGAGGGGCGGTCCTCGCCGGACCGACCGCCGGCGGCCACCGCGCGGGCCGGGAAGCCGAGCTCGGGAACGGCCGCCCGAACGCCCGGCACCGCGGCGATCCGGGCGGTCAACTCCTCCGGCAGCCAGACCCGTTCGGCGAGCGGTTTGGCCTTCTCCTTGGTTTTGGTCTTCCCGTCGCCCTTGTCCTTGACGACGGTCTTGTGCACCTGCTGGTCGCCGGCCACGACGATCGGCGTGCCGGCGAGCCGCTCGGCGCGGACCTCGCCGCGCAGGCCCGTCTCCAGCAGGGTGCCGCAGGCGGTGACGGTGAGGGCGGCGAAGAACAGCGCGACGAAGGCGCCCGCGAAGCTCGCCCGGCGGGCGCGCAGGCTCTGGAGCGCGTAGGAGAGCAGCATCAGAGCCACGCTCCCCGTCGGGAGTCGGGGCGGGCGGTGGAGCCGGGGACAGTGCGGAGCGCGGGCCGGTGGAGAGGCCGGTGCGCGGCGCGACCGGGGCGGCCCGGGCGGCCGGCGGCGGGCGTTTTCGTCATGCCCCCAGGCTTCCGTTCCGAGGGGGTCCGGCGCAGTGCGGCGGCCCGGTCGGTCCGGGCGGGGGTTATCCCCCGACCGAGCCGGCCGGCTACTCCGTCGCGCCCAACACCGTTTCCAGCAGGGCCGCCTGGGCCAGCAGCCGCTCGTCGGCCCCGGCGGCGCCGACCACCTGCAGGCCCAGCGGCAGGCCGTCCGCCGTCGTCCCGGCCGGGAGGCTGAGCGCGGGCAGCCCGAGGTGGCTCCACGGCAGCGACATCACCGCGTCCCCGGTGGCGGCCAGGCCGAACGGGGCCGGCCCGGTCGCGGAGGGCGCCAGCAGCAGGTCCGCCCCGGCCCGTTCGCGCTCCTCGGCGACGCGGTCACACAGGTGCTCGCGGGCGCGCAGCGCCGCCGCGTAGTCCTCCGGGGCCACCGCCTGGCCCTGCCGGATGCCGGCCGCCGTCTCCGGCCGGTAGAGGCCCGCGAAGCGGGTGAACCAGTCGGCGTGGGTGCGGGCCTGCTCGAACCGGTTGATCGTGTGCACCTGTCGCAGCACCGACTCGAAGTCGGGCAGCAGATCGATCCGGCGCACCGTCAGACCGGCCGCCGCCAGCCGCACCAGCTGCTCCTCGAAGGCCTTCACCGCCTCCGGCCGGGCCCGTTCCAGGTAGCGGCCGACCGGCACGCCGAGGACGGGCGCCGGGCCGGCCGGCTCTGCCGCCTCGGCGTGCCAGTCGTCGCAGAGCAGGGGCGCCGCCAGCGCCGCACCGGCCAGGTCGGCCGTGAACAGGCCCAGGGTGTCGTAGCTCGGCGCGTTCGGGACCACCCCGTCCACCGGGATCCGCCCGAAGGTCGGCCGGAAGCCCACCACGCCGCAGTAGGCGGCGGGCCGGACCACCGAGCCGATGGTCTGGGTGCCGATCGCCAGCGGCACCAGCCCGGCCGCGACGGCCGCCGCCGAACCGCTGCTGGAGCCGCCCGGGGTGTGGCCGGGGTGGTGCGGGTTGCGGGTCGGGCCCGGGGCGCTGCCCGCGAACTCGGCGGTGACCGTCTTGCCGGCCACCAGCGCGCCCGCGGCCCGCAGCCGGTCGACCACCGCGGCCTGCGGGCCGGCCAGCACGCCGGGGGGCAGCGCCGAGCCGGCGTGGGTGGGCAGGCCGTCGACGTGGACGATGTCCTTGACGCCGACCGCCACGCCGTAGAGCGGCGGTGCGGCGGTGCGGTCGGGGTACCGCGCGGCCAGTGCCCGGGCCTCGGCGTGCAGCCGGGCGGGCCGGCCGGGCTCGGGCACGAAGGCGTGGATCAGCGGGTCGACCCGTTCGATCCGGGTGCAGAGCCGGTCGACGTGGCCGGCCAGGTCGGGGCCGGCGGCCCGCAGGGCGGCGGCCTCACGGGCCAACGAGCGCGGGCCGACCAGGGGTTCCTCCATACCGGCCACGGTAGCCCGGTTCACGGACGACCGGTGGCGCGCGTCGCCCGGGGACCGGTGTCCGGGTGCGGGCGGCCGGGGGTGCCGGTGTCCGGGGGAGGCGCCGTTCAGGGGGAAGCCGCCGTTCAGGGGTGCTCGGTGGCCAGGTACGGCGTCTCGCGAAGGTAGTAGGCGCCGCAGGTGTGGCAGCAGAGTTCGGCGGTCTTGCCCCAGTCCGTCGCCTCCCGCACCGGCGCGTCGTCCGCCAGCTCCCGGCCGCACATGGCGACGGCCTCGCTGCCACGGACCACGTGCCAGAGCCTCACCCCGGCGGCCGGGCCGCCGTCGCCGTACTCGGCTCGCATCTGGTGCATCATCCACCCATCGTCCGGCCGCCCTCCGGCCGCGGCAACCGGAGGACGGCGGGGCGGAGCGGCCGCGTCGGCGGGGCGTTCCGACGGACCGGCCGGCCCGGTTCGAGGAGGCCTCAGACCAGGCTGCCGTGCAGCCGCAGCCGGGCGATGCCGCCGTCGGGGAAGACGTCCAGCCGGACATGGGTGGCGGGCCGGGGCGTGTCCAGGACCAGGCGGTGGACGGCGTCGGGCTGCAGCCGCGTACGCGGGACCAGCTCGAACCACTCCTCCGGGTCGGCGGCCTGCTCGTCCCGCCCGTACAGCGCGGCCCAGCCGGCCGCGTTGCCGACGTAGTAGCCGGTGTCGATCTCGACGGCCCGGATCGCGCCGCGACCGGCCAGCCGCAGCCGGACCCAGTCGTGGCCGTCGTCGCGCCGCCGCCGGTTCTCCCACCCGTCGCCCATCGCCCGGGACCTGCCGGGCAGCGCGAGGTTGGCCGGGGGCGAGAAGAAGCGGTCCGAGGCGTCCTCGACGGCGCCTCCGTTCTCGATCGCGGCCAGGTCGAAGGTGCCGAGCGCGGCCAGCCAGGCGGCGTCCGGCCGGGCTTCGCCGTGCACCCGGAGCCGGGCGACGCCGCCGTCGGGGTACTGGCTGAGCCGCAGGTGGGTGAAACGGCGGCCGTCCTCGACGGTGAAGCCGTTGGCGGCGTGGCCGCGCACCGGCGAGCGGGGCACCAGCGGGTGCCAGACGGTGGAGTTGGCGAGCAGTTCCTCCGGCCCGGGGGTGCCGGGGAGCTCGGCGCCCTCGACGGCGATCTGCTGCGGGTAGTTGCCCCGGAAGTGCGCGGTGTCGACGATCACGCCGCGCACCACGCCCGGCACCCCGAGCCGGATCAGCGCCCAGTCGCGGTCGTCGGCCGCCGGGTGCGGGCGGCCGGTGCCGGCCCCGCGCCGCCGGCGGGTCTCCCAGCCGTCCATGATCTGGCCCTTGTTGCCGAAGGTGTGCGGGCGGAACTCGGCGGGCCCGGGGAGCAGCAGGTTCTCCCGCTCGGCGAAGAGCTCGTCGTTGGCGGCGATCACGGCGCCGCCGAGCCGGCGGTCGGCGAGGTCGGTCAGGGCGGTGAAGGCGAAGTCGGCGGAGCGGTAGTCGGCGTACGGGTTGCCGCCCGCGTAGGGCAGGGCGTCTGCGTCGGAAAGCGTCTCGGAGGCCATGCCTCCACGATGGCTCCGTCCGATCGGTCAGGTCCATCACAAAGAATTGAGCAAAATGTTCAGCCGGACTGAACGGTTGCGGCCGCCTCGGCCAGCGCGTCCAGCACCCGGCGCAGCGGCGGCGTCCCCTCCGTCCCGGTCCGGACCGCCGCCACCACCCGGCGGGTCGGCAGGTCGGCGGGCAGCGCCCGCACCACCGCCCCGCCCCCGCGCCGCGCCGAGGCCAGCCGGGGCACCAGCGCCACCCCGAGGCCCGCGCCGACCATCGCGAGGATCGCCGTCCAGTCCGCCGCGGTGTGGGCCCGCTCCGGCACGAACCCGGCGTCCGCACAGGCCGCCAGGGTGATCTCCCGCCACGGCCCGGCGGCGCCGTAGATCCACGGCTCGGCGGCGAGGTCGGCCAGCCGCAGTCCCGGGGCGCCGGCCAGCGGGTGGCCGGGCGGCAGCGCGACGTCCAGCGGGTCGCTGAGCAGCACCGACTGGACGAACCGCGGATCGTCGCCGCCCGGCTGCACGGCCAGCGACAGCGCCAGGTCGACCTCGCCCGCCGCCAGCAGCCCGTACGCCCCGGCCGCCTCGGCCTCCACGACCCGGACCGTCAGCCGCGGTGCGGACTCCCGCAGCCGGGTGATCGCCGGGACGAGCAGTCCGGCGACGGCGCTGGCGAACGCGCCCACCCGCACCTCGCCGGCCTCGCCGTGCAGGTAGCCGGCCAGTTCGGCCTCGGCCCGCTCCAACTGCCCGAACACCGGCTCCGCATGGCGCAGCACCAGGCGTGCCGCCGGGGTCAGCCGGACCCGCCGCCCGTACGGCTCCAGCATCGGCGCGCCCAGCTGCTTCGCCAGGGCCGACACCTGCTGGGAGACCGCAGACGGCGAGAGGCGGAGCCGCTCGGCCGCGCCGGTCACCGTGCCGCACTCGTCCACCGCCCGCAGCACCCGCAGCCGCCGCAGATCCCACTCGCCCACACCCATCGCGCCAGCGTAGGACCACCGCCGAGCCGTCTCGGCCACCCCGGCCGAAACCCGTCGCCGGTACCCCGATAAGGTGCCGCTCCTGCGACCGCCGGTGATCACACCAGGCATCAAGTCGCCCATATTCAGACAGAATTCACCTAATGGGGGCAAAGAACGTGCGTACTTCCCGCCTGCTGGCCGCGTCCTCGCTGCTCGCGCTCTCCCTCGGCGCGACCGTCGGCACGGCCACCGCCGGCGCGGCCGCGGTCTCGCCGACCCCGACGGCCACCAGCTCGGCCACCGCCACGCCCTCGGGCACGCCGTCCGCCACGCCGTCGGCGACCGGCACGGCCTCCCCGTCGGCCAGCGCCAGCCCCACCGCCAAGCCCACCGTCAAGCCGACCGTCCCGATGCCTTCGCCCACTCCGTCCGGGGCCTGCCGCGGCTACCGCACCCTCCAGCTGAAGACCACCGGCAGCGGGCTGGCCAACACCACCATCGTGAAGGGCGGCACGCCCGGCGAGCTGTCGGTGACCTTCGAGAACACCGCCTCCGTCGACCTGCAGAAGCTGGACGCCCACCTCTTCCTCACCAATGTCGGTGAGGAGGAGCCGGTCACCAACCCGGTCACCTGGGGCAAGGACGCGTTCAACCTCCAGGTGAAGCTGCCCGGCGGCGACTGGAAGAGCCCGGCGCCGGACGCGGTGAAGGCCGGCGGCACCTACCTGATGGTCGACCTCGGCGTCCACAAGCTCGCCAAGGGCGCCAAGCTGGCCTTCCAGGTGCGCGTCGCACCCACCGACAAGGCGCCCACCGCCCAGTACTACGCCCAGCTCGACGCCGGCTCGGAGGCCTTCGAGTCCAAGGCCGTCCCGGGCGCTCCCGAGACCGACAGCTGCATCACCTTCAACGGCAGCTTCCGGGTCGACGACCTGTTCAAGGTGACCGACAAGAACGCCGCCACCACCCCCGCGTCGGGTGCCCCGTCCTCGCCGTCCACCAAGGTCTCCACCTCCCCGGCGGCCGGGCCGCACCTGGCGGAGACCGGCAGCAGCTCCAACACCCTCCCGATCGCGGTCGGCGGCGCCGCCGTGCTCGCCGCGGGTGCCGGGACGCTCTTCGTCCTGCGCCGCCGCAAGGCCGGTTCGCACAGCTGAGACCGGTAGCGGCCGGCTGAACAGGGGGTACGGGCAGCACGCCCGTACCCCCTGCCGCTTCAGCAGGCCCTCAGCAGCGCGCCGTCCTGCCACTTGAGGACCTTGTCGAAGCTGACGATCGCACCGCGGAGCGGGTGGTTGCGCAGCTGCACGTGGTCGGTGAGGGCGTGGATCAGGAAGAGGCCCCGGCCGGACTCCGCGGTGAGGTCGGGCAGGGTGTCGAGGTCCACCGGGCGAAGCGTGGGGGCCTGCGGACGGCACGGCAGCACGTGGGTGTCGTAGGGGCGGTCCTCGCGGCGCGGCCGGTGGCCGGTGAGCACCGGCCCGGGGACGCTGGCGCGGCCGCGCCGGCTGCGGCGCTGGCGGTGCCCGGCCGCTGCGGGGCGGGCCGGTGGGGCGGGCGGGCGCAGCAGTGATGGCGCGACCGGGGCGGCCGCGGGGGCCACGGTCAGCCCGGGACCGGAGTCGGTCACCTCGATCCGCAGCAGGTCGCCGCTGATCGACGCGCTGACCTGGAAGCCCTCGTCCGGCCGACCGCCGGCGCCGTGCTCCACGGCGTTGGCGCAGGCCTCGCTGAGGGCGAGGCCGAGGTCGTGGGCGATCTGCGGGTCGACGCCCGCCGTCTCCATCGCACCGAGCAGGATGCGCCGGGCCAGCGGGACGCTGGCCGGGTCGCGCTTGAGGTGCAGAGTCCACCAGATGTCCACGGGAGGTCCCTCCTGGCTGCGGCTCCACATATAGCGAGGTATCTCCGGGCGATTCCGGGATGAACCGTGCCGGAGGCCGGCTAACGCTCGTTCGGCGGATGGACTGGGGCCGTGCTCTGTGCCGAGCGGCGCACACGCGCGACCGCGCGCCGGGGCCGAACGGGGCATTCGTCGGACAAGCCACCGCGTTTCCCACCCCGCCCGTTCCTGCCCGGTAGGCGATGAGATGATGGGCCCCGCCATGACTGCCCACGCCGCCGCCCCGCACCCGGGCGACCCCGTACCGGACGCGCCGGTGGGGGCCGCCGCCTGGGACCTGCGGCTTGCGCGGGCCGTGCCGTTCGCACTGGTCTGCACGCTGATCGCGGCCACCGGACACGCACTGGCCAAGGGCGGGAACGTCGCCCCGGCCACACTGGCGGCGGGCTTCGCGGCCGCCCTGGTGCTGGCCGTGGCCCTCGGCGGGCGGGAGCGCTCGCTCGGAGCCATCGCCGGCGTGCTCGGCGCCGGCCAGCTCGGCCTGCACTGCCTCTTCCACGCCTCCGGCGGCCACGGTGCCGCGGTGGCCGGGATGCACCACGGCGCCGCGGGCTCCGGCCCGCTGACCCTGCCCGAGGTGGCCGGCCGGCTGATCTGCAACGAGGCCAGCCCCGGCACCCTGGCCGGGCTGTCCGGCGGCCCGACCCCCGAACAGCTGGTCGCCGGCGCGGGCCTGGACCCGAGCGCCTTCGCCGCCGCGCCCTGGTGGCAGGGCGGCCTGTTCGGCATGACGCCGTCGATGCTCGCGGGCCACCTCGCCGCCGCCCTGGTGGCCGGCTGGTGGCTGCGGTGCGGCGAGGCCGCGCTCTGGCGGCTGGTGAGGATCGCCGCCACCGCCGCCCGGGAGCACTGGGCGGCTCCGCTGCGGACCGCGTTCGCCCTGGCCGCCGCTCTGCTCGGCGGCCTGCTCGGCACGCCCGGACCGGTCCGCCGGTTCGGCGCGCGCGGCGGGGAGGGCCCAGCGCCGGCCGGTGCCGCGCTGCGGCACAGCGTGGTGCGGCGGGGGCCGCCGTTCGGGGCGCTCGCGTACTGACCCCGCCCCCCCGGTTCCCCACGGGCCGGGTTCCGGGACGTACGCGGCAGCCGGGCCGTCGCCGCGCGTCCGCGCGGTCCGCGGCCGTACCCCACCCCATCCCCGCGCTGCCCGGCCCCGCCGGGACACGGACCGCCCGTGCCCGGGAGCGGGCCCGCCGCCGAGCCTCCGAACGGAGACCCAGAAACCATGCGTTCCCTTCCCACCCGCCGTATCGCCGCCGTCGCCCTCACCGCCGCCGCCTCCGTCGTGCTGCTGGCCGGTCCCGCCTCCGCGCACGTGACCGTCCAGCCGGGCAACGCCCAGCAGGGCGGCTACACCGCCGTCGACTTCCGGGTGCCGAACGAGAACGACACCGCCTCCACGGTGAAGCTGGAGGTCAACCTCCCGCTGGACCACCCGCTGGCCTCGGTCCGCACCCTGCCGATGCCGGGCTGGACCGCGACCGTCGAGAAGTCCAAGCTCGACAAGCCGATCAAGGTGCACGGCAACGACGTCAACGAGGCCGTCTCCAAGATCACCTGGACCGCCGACGCGGGCACCAAGATCGCCCCCGGCCAGTTCCAGGAGTTCCGGGTCTCGCTCGGCCCGCTGCCGGCCGACACCGACAAGCTGGTCTTCAAGGCGCTGCAGAGCTACGACAACGGTGACGTCGTCCGCTGGATCGACGAGGCCCAGGACGGCCAGCCCGAGCCGGCCAAGCCCGCCCCCGTGCTGGCCCTCACCAAGGCCACCTCCGCCGACGGCCACGGCGTCTCCGCCTCCGCCTCCGCCTCGCCCGCCGCCGACGGCCACGGCCACGGCGACGCCAAGGAGCAGGCCGCCGACTCCTCCGCCAAGGCGAGCGACTCGACCGCCCGCGTCCTCGGCGTGGTCGGCATCGTGGTCGGCGTGATCGGCGCCGCCGTCGGCGTCCTCGGCCTGCGCCGCCGCAACGCCTCCTGACCCTCCACACCGGCGGGGCCGTACCCGCCGCCGTACCCGTGCGCCGGGTACGGCCCCGCCGGTGGTCCACCGCGTACGATCGGATCTCCCATGCCCCGCACCGCCCGTACCTCCCGCCTGGCCGGCGCCGCGGCCGTCGCACTCGCCGCCGCCCTCACGCTGACCGCCTGCGGCTCCGGCGGCAGCGGCAGCCCGGCCAAGGTCACCCAGCAGAAGGCCGACTCCCCCTACGACGGCACCGTGCTCAGCAAGCACTTCGACAAGCCCGACCTGCAGCTGACCGACACCTCCGGCCAGCCCTTCGACCTGCGCCAGAGGACCAAGGGCAGGTCCACCCTGCTGTTCTTCGGCTACACCAGCTGCCCGGACGTCTGCCCCACCACGATGGGCGACATCGGCGTGGCGATGAAGAAGCTCTCCGCCGAGGAGCGGCAGAAGGTCGACGTCGTCTTCGTCTCCACCGACCCGCAGCGCGACACCCCGCAGGTGCTGCGGACCTGGCTGGACTCGATGGGCGGCGACTTCATAGGCCTCACCGGCGACCTCGCCAAGGTGAAGGCCGCCGCCAAATCGCTCGGCATCATGATCGAGGACCCCGTGGTCAACGCCGACGGCACCGTCACGTCCACCCACGGCGCGCAGGTGCTGGCCTTCCTCCCGTCCGACGACAAGGCGCACGTCCTCTACCTCAGCGGCACCGAGGAGAAGACCTACGAGCACGACCTGCCGCTGCTCGCCGAGGGGGTCGCGGCGTGAAGGGCACCGGCGGGCCCGTCGGCTTCCGGCGGACCGCGCTCGCAGGGGCGGTGCTGGCGACGGCACTGGGCGGCGGCGCCATCCTGGTCGCCTGCGGTGCGGGCGGCCAGGACGGCGCCGCCGACGGGCCGGCCCGGCTGACCGTCGCGGACTCCTACATCCCGCTCCCGCCGGCCGGCGGGATGGCGGCCGGCTACCTGACCGTGCGCAACGACGGCGGCCGGGACCAGCTGGTCGGCGTCTCCAGCCCCGGCGCCGGCTCGATCACCATGCACCGCTCCACCGCCTCCACCATGGAGCAGGTCACCCGGCTGGACGTGCCGGCGCACGGCGCGTTGCAGCTCGCCCGCGGCGGCAACCACCTCATGATCATGGGATGGCAGAAGGCCCCCGCCCTCGGGGACGAGGTCGAGCTGGACCTGACCTTCGCGAAGGCCGGCACCATCTCGGTCAAGGTGCCGGTCAAGGAGCTCACCTACCGCCCCGGCCAGCAGTAAGGATCCGCCAGATGCCGAAGGCCGCGTTGCCGCAGACCGCCCGCCGCCGACTCGCCGGGCTGCTCGGCGTCCTCGGCGCCGTGCTCGCACTGATGCTCGCCGGCGCCGGACCGGCCGCCGCGCACGCCACCCTGCAGTCCACCGACCCGGCGCAGAACTCCGTCCTCGCCGCCGCGCCGCAGGCCGTCACGCTGACCTTCAGCGAGGCGGTCTCGCTCTCCGGCGACTCGGTGCGGGTGCTGGACCCGGCCGGCAAGGCCGTCGACACCGGCAACCCGGCGCACGCGGACGGCAAGGACAACACGGCGCGGGTCGGGCTGAACGCCGGGCTCGCGGGCGGCACGTACACAGTGGCCTGGCGCGCCGTCTCCGAGGACTCGCACCCGATCGGCGGCGCCTTCACCTTCTCGATCGGCGCCCCCTCGGACACCTCGGTCTCCGCCACCGCGCTGGGCAGTGCCGAGGCCGACGACGTGGTCGCCGCGCTCTACGGCACCGGCCGCACGGTGGCGTACGGGGCGTTCGCGCTGCTGGCCGGCACCGCCGCGTTCGTGCTGATCTGCTGGCCCGGCGGGGCGGCGCGGCGCCCGGTGCAGCGGCTGCTGATGACCGGGTGGGTGGCCCTGCTGGTCTCCACGGTGGCGGTCCTGATGCTGCGCGGCCCGTACGAGCGCGGCTCGGGCGTGGGGCAGGCGTTCGACCTGTCTCTGGTGCGCACCACCCTGGACGAGCGGATCGGCACGGCGCTCGCGGCCCGGCTGCTGCTGCTCGCGGCGAGCGGCGTCTTCCTCTCCCTGCTGGTCGGCCAGCTCGGGCAGCCGGCCCGGCCGACGGCCCCGGACGCCGGGGCCGAACCCGGCGCGAAGGCGGAGCCGGCGAAGGCGGAGGCCGTCGACGCGGCAGCGGCCGAGCAGGCGGCCGAGGAGGCCGAGCTGCGCGAGCTGGAGCGGCGCGCCGCCGAGCGGCCGGAGCGCGAGGCCCGGCTCGGCCTCGGCGTGGCCGGGCTGGTGCTGGCCACCGCCCTGTCGGCGACCTGGGCCGGCGCCGATCACGCCTCGGTGGGCATCCAGGTCTGGCTGGCGCTGCCGCTCGGCATGCTGCACCTGGTCGCGATGGCGCTCTGGCTGGGCGGCCTGGCCACGATGCTGGTCGGCCTGCGGCACGGGATCGGCGCGGAGGTCGCCGAACGCTTCTCCAAGGTCGCCTTCGGCGCGGTCGCGGTGCTCACCGCCACCGGCCTCTACCAGTCCTGGCGCGGCCTCGGCAGTTGGGGAGCGCTGACCGGCACCGAGTACGGGCGACTGCTGCTGGTGAAGACCGGCTGCGTGGTCGCGATGCTCGGCGTCGCCTGGGTCTCCCGCTCCTGGCTGGCCCGGCTGCGGTCCGCCCCGGCCGAGGCGGCCGCGGTCGAGCCGGTGGAGGTCGAGGCGCCGGAGCCGGCTGCCGTCGCCGCGCGGCACTCCGACGACCCGGTCCGGCAGGCCCAGCTGGCCCGCCAGCGGACCGCCCGGGCGAACGCCGGCCGCGACCGCGGACTCACCCCGACCCGGGCCGGGCTGCGTCGCTCGGTACTGGTCGAGGCGCTGGCCGCGGTGGCCGTGCTGGTGGTCACCACGATGCTCACCAACTCCCCGCCCGGGCGGGTGGCGGACGAGGTCTCGGCGGGGGCGGCCGCCGGTCCGGCTCCGGGCGTGCCCGCGCCGCAGACGGTGCCCGGCCAGACCCTGGAGCTCAAGCTCCCGTACGACACCAAGGGCCGCACCCCGAACGCCAAGGGCACCGCGACGGTGACCCTCAACCCGGCCCGGACCGGCCCCAACGAGGTGCACCTGAAGCTGGACGGTGCCGACGGTCAGCCGGTCGAGGTGCCCGAGGTGCAGCTCGCCTTCACCCTGCCGGACCGCGACCTCGGCCCGCTGCCGGTCACGCTGGCCCCCGAGGGCACCGGCCGCTGGAGCGGCACCGCGCAGCTGCCGCTGCCCGGCAACTGGGTGGTCTCGGTGGTCGTCCGTTCCTCGGACATCGACCAGGCCACCGAGATCAAGCCGCTGAAGATCGGGTGACCGCGATGGAGCGTACGGAGCAGCCGCCGCAGCCGGATCGATCGGAGCCGGAGCGTGCGGACCGGTCGGCGGCCGCCGGGAGCGGCCAACCCGGCGGGGTCACCCGGCGGGCCCTGCTGGGCACCGCAGGGGCGGGCCTGGTGGTCGGCGCGAGCGCGGGCGCGGCCGGGGCGGCCGCCCTGGACCGCCACCCCGCCCCCGCACCCGCACCCGCCGCCGGCCCCGGCGGCGGCCTCGGCGCCGCCCGGGTGCCGTTCCACGGCGCGCACCAGGCCGGCATCCTCGAACCGCAGCAGGCCCGGGTCCAGCTGGCCGCCTTCGACCTGGCGGACGGCGCCGGCCGGGAGGGTCTGCGGTCGCTGCTGCGGCGCTGGTCGCGCACCGCCGCCCGGCTTGCCGCCGGCGAGCCGGCCGACGAGTTCGAGAACCAGGTCGCGCTGGACGCCGGCCCCTGCTCGCTGACCGTCACCTTCGGCTTCGGCGCCGCCCTCTTCGACAAGACCGGGCTGGCCGACCGCCGCCCGGCCGCGCTGGAACCGCTGCCCTCCTTCCCGGCGGACGCCCTCGACCCGGCACGCGGCGACGGAGACCTGTTCGTCCAGATCGGTGCCGACGACGCCCTGGTCGCCGTGCACGCCCTGCGGGTGCTCCAGCGGCAGGCGGCCGGCACGGCGGCGCTGCGCTGGCAGGCGGCCGGCTTCGCCCGGACGCCGGGCGCCACCGCGCACCCGGTGACCGGGCGCAACCTGATGGGTCAGATCGACGGCACCAACAACCCCCGGCCCGGCGAGGAGGGCTTCGCCGACAAGGTGTTCTGCACCGCCGGGGGCGACCGGCAGGCCTGGCTGGCGGGCGGCTCGTTCCTGGTGTTCCGGCGGATCCGGATGCTGCTGGACAACTGGGAGGCACTGCCGACGGATCGCCAGGAGCGGGTGATCGGGCGGCGGAAGTCCGACGGCTCGCCGCTCTCCGCGCCCGCGGGTGCGGGCGAGTCCACCCCGGTGGACCTCGCCGCGCAGGGCCCGGACGGCGTGCTGGCGATCCCGGCCGACGCCCACGTCCGGGTCGCGGCACCGGCCGCCAACGGCGGGGCCGCGATGCTGCGGCGCGGCTTCTCCTACCACGACGGCCTGCTGCCCGACGGCGCGCCGGACGCCGGGTTGCTCTTCCTCGCCTTCCAGGCCGACCCGCGCCGGGGCTTCACCCCAGTGCAGCGCAGGCTCTCCCGGGGCGACGGCCTCTCCCGCTTCCTGCGGCACGAGGCGAGCGGCCTGTACGCAGTCCCACCGGGCGCCCCGGAGGGCGGGTACGTGGGGCAGACGCTGCTGGAGCCGTAGCCGCCGGCGGCCCCGGCCGGGCCCCGACCACGTGCCGGTCGGGTGCTGCCCACGGGCCGGAACACCGCCGTGGACAGCGGGTGAAAGTGGTTAAGGTGGCTTGCCCGGTTACCCATTCGCATGGAGGCACGGAATGTCGGCCACCCGCTACACCTACCTCGGCCCGGCGGGCACCTTCACCGAGGCCGCCCTGCGCACGCTGCCCGAGGCGGCGACCCGGGAGCTGGTGCCGCTGGCCTCCGTCCCGCTGGTGCTGGACGCGGTGCGCGGCGGCGAGGCCGCGGGCGCGTTCGTGCCGATCGAGAACTCCGTCGAGGGCGCCGTCACCGCGACCAACGACGAACTCGCCTCCGGCACCCCGCTGATGATCTACCGCGAGGTGCTGCTGCCGATCGCGTTCGCGCTGCTGGTCCGACCGGGAACGGAGCTGGCCGACATCCGGACCGTCACCAGCCACCCGGTGGCCCAGCCACAGGTGCGCCGCTGGCTGGCGGCCAACCTGCCGGAGGCCCGGTGGGAGTCGGCCGCCTCCAACGCCGACGGGGCCCGGCTGGTCGCCGAGGGCCGGTTCGACGGCGCCTTCGCCGGCGAGTTCGCCGCGCCGATCTACGGGCTCGACCCGCTGGTCAAGGAGATCGCCGACGCGCACAACGCGACCACCCGGTTCGTCCTGGTCGGCCGGCCCGGGCGGGTCTCCTCGCCGACCGGCGCGGACAAGACCTCGATGGTGGTCTGGCTGCCGGACGACCACCCGGGCGCGCTGCTGGAGCTGCTGCAGGAGTTCGCGGTGCGCGGGGTCAACCTGATGCGGATCGAGTCCCGGCCGACCGGCGAGGGGCTCGGCAGCTACTGCTTCCTGATCGACTGCGAGGGACACCTGGCCGACCGCCGGGTGAGCGAGGCGCTGATGGGACTCAAGCGGATCTGCCCGCAGGTGCGCTTCCTCGGCTCCTATCCGCGCGGGGACCAGCAGGCCTCCGAGCACCAGCGGCCGGGTACGTCGGACGCCGATTTCACCGCGGCCGCCGACTGGCTCTCCCGCTGCCTCGACGGGCGCGGGGACGTCTGACCGTCACCATTTGTCCTTCTGACCTTTTCCGACCGTTTTCGACCGCGCCCGCCGGGCCGGGCGGGTCACCGCACCCGTCGTCCACAGGGGCGTCGGCACGGGGAAGCGGCTGTCCACAGGGGCGCCGGCTGTCCACAGCCGCGAGTTATCCACAGGCCTGGGGATGAGTCGACAAAACGGTATAGCTACTGTCGGGTTCGGTCGGATCATCGGTTAGCGCCGCAGAGATGACTAATCGGACCAGAGTCACCCGTGTGCCAGCAAATCACCCGTCCGAGTGCTTCAATTCCCTCACCCGAGAAGGTCAAATGAGGTTTGAAACCTCAATTCCTTGGTTTTGAGTACGGCCTGCCGGCCCGGCCCGGCCGTCCACAGCCCACCGGTCCCGGCTGTGGATAACCTCCGGACGTCCGGCCGCCCACCGGAGTTATCCACAGGCTCGGGGGAGTTATCCCCAGGGGAAATCCGGTACCGGTGGACAGGCCCCCGCCCGGTAGGCTTGGGCCCGTGATTGACCTTCGCCTGCTTCGTGAGGACCCTGACCGAGTGCGCGCCTCGCAGCGCGTCCGTGGCGAGGACGTCGACCTGGTCGACGCCCTCCTCTCCGCCGACGAGCGGCGCCGGTCCTCGGGCAGTCGCTTCGACGAGCTGCGCAACGAGCAGAAGTCGCTCGGCAAGCTCGTCGCCAAGGCCCAGGGCGACGAGAAGACCGCCCTGCTCCAGCGCACCAAGGAGCTGGCCGCCGAGGTCAAGGCCGCCGACGCCGAACAGGGTGCGGCCAAGGAGGAGGCCGAGCGCCTGCTCCGCTCCCTGGCGAACCTCATCGACCCGGCCGCCCCGGTCGGCGGCGAGGAGGACTTCGTCACCCTGGAGGAGATCGGCACCCCGCGCGACTTCGCCGCGGAGGGCTTCGAGCCCCGGGACCACGTCGAGCTGGGCCAGATCCTGGGTGCGATCGACACCGAGCGCGGTGCCAAGGTGGCCGGCGCGCGGTCCTACTACCTGACCGGTGTCGGCGCGCTGCTGGAGCTCGCCCTGGTCAACATGGCGATCGCCCAGGCCACCGCGGCCGGCTTCATCCCGATGATCACCCCGGCCCTGGTCCGCCCGGCCGCCATGGACGGCACCGGCTTCCTCGGCCAGGCCGCCGAGAACGTGTACTTCCTCGAAGAGGAGGAGCGCTACCTCGTCGGCACCAGCGAGGTCCCGCTCGCGGCGTACCACATGGACGAGATCATCGACGCCGAGAAGCTGCCGCTGCGGTACGCCGGCTACTCGTCCTGCTTCCGCCGCGAGGCCGGCACCTACGGCAAGGACACCCGCGGCATCATCCGCGTCCACCAGTTCGAGAAGGTGGAGATGTTCGTCTTCACCTCGCCCGAGGACGCCGAGGCCGAGCACCGCCGCCTGCTGCAGTGGGAGAAGGACTTCCTGAACGCACTGGAGCTGCCGTACCGGGTGATCGACGTCGCCTCCGGCGACCTCGGCTCCTCGGCCGCCCGCAAGTTCGACATCGAGGCGTGGATCCCCACCCAGGGCAAGTACCGCGAGGTCACCTCGACCTCGAACACCACCGAGTACCAGTCCCGCCGGCTCTCCATCCGGATGCGCGAGGAGGGCAAGGTGCGCCCGCTGGCCACGCTGAACGGCACCCTGGTGGCCGTCCCGCGCACCATCGTGGCGATCCTGGAGAACCACCAGCAGGCCGACGGCTCGGTGGTCGTGCCGGAGGCGCTGCGGCCGTTCCTCGGCGGGCGCACCGTCCTCGAACCCGTCAAGTAACGCCCCACCACCCGCAGGCAGCACCCGGGAGACGCACGGCCCATGAGCAGCACAAGCCCCAGCCCCGTCTCCCCGGTCGACGGTGGCGACCTGCCTTTCCGGCTGGTCGCCACCGACCTCGACGGCACCCTGCTGACCGGTGAGGAGACCGTCTCCGAGCGGACCAGGGCGGCGCTCGCCGCCGCCACCGGCGCCGGGGCCCTGCACATCATCGTCACCGGCCGTTCGGCCGCCTGGGCCCGGCCGGTCTTCGACGAGATCGGCTACCGCGGGATAGCGGTCTGCGGCCAGGGTGCCCAGGTGTACGACGCGGGCGCGCACAAGCTGCTCACCTCGCTCACCCTGGACCGCCGGCTCGCCGCACTGGCGATCGCCAAGATCGAGGCGGAGACCGGTCCGCTGGCGGTGGCCGCCAACCAGGACGGCCTGGAGGGCGAGGTGCTGGCCGGCCCCGGCTACGAGCTGCTGATCGGCTCCGACCTGCCGGTGGTCCGGGTCGCCAGGGACGAGCTGCTCCTGAGCCCGCTCAGCAAGCTCTACGTCCAGCACCCCCGGCTCACCGACGACGGCCTCGCCGAGGCCGCCCGCCGGGTCGCCGGTGACCTGGTCGGCGTCGTGATGGCCGGCCCCGGCATCGTCGAGCTGCTGCCGCTGGGTCTCTCCAAGGCCACCGGCCTGGCCGTCGCGGCCCGCCGGCTGGGGGTGAGGGGTGCCGAGACCATCGCCTTCGGTGACATGCCCAACGACGTGCCGATGTTCGCCTGGGCCCGGTACGGCGTCGCGATGGCCAACGCGCACGAGGAACTGCTCGCGGTCGCCGACGAGGTCACCGCCGGCAACGACGAGGACGGCGTCGCCGCCGTGCTGGAGCGGCTCTACCCGGCGCGGTGAGCGCCCGGTGAGCGAGCGTCGGGCGAGAGCCGAGCGGGCGCCGAGCGGGCCGGGGTCGGCACCCGGATGCTGACCGCTCCGGGAAGAGTTTGTATGCTCCGCTGAAGCTCCGTGCCTCCTGGCGCGGTGCTCCTGTGCGGTGTTCCTGGCAGGGCCCGGGCCGTGCCCGCCGGACACGCGCAGGATTGCTGCTTCCGCCGGTGAGAGGTACGCGCATGTCAGGCCAGAGGGACGAGAACCCGTCGGGGGCGGACGGGCGTCGGCGTGCCGAGGGCGCCTCGCGCGGCGGCGTACGCACCGAGCGGCCCGCGGAGGGCGGCCGGGTCCCCGCACCCCGCCCCGGCGGCCGGGCCGAGGCCCGGCGGGCCGCCCAGGGCAAGGACGGCCGCGGCCGGACCGACGGCGCGCGGAGGGACGGCGGGCGCGCGGACGGCGCACGGGCCGAGGGCGGGCGGGCCGAGGCGCGCCGGGCCGCCGGCGGACGCCGGGCCGAGGCCGCCCCGACCGGTGGTCGGGCGGCGGCGCGCAACAGCCGCAAGCCCAAGCGCAACGTCAAGAAGACCGTCGCGTGGTCGGTGGCGGGCGTGATGGTCGTGCTGGCCGGGTGCGGCGGCGCGATCTACTACAAGCTGAACGGCAACATCAAGTCCTTCGACGCCGGGGCCGTCTCCACCGACCGCCCGCCGGAGGCCGCCGCCGACGCCAACGGCAACAAGCCGGTGAACGTCCTGCTCATCGGCTCGGACTCGCGCGCCGGCAAGAACAGCGACCTCGGCGGCGGCGACGAGGACGGCGCCCGCTCGGACACCACGATCCTGTTGCACGTCTACGCCGACCACAAGCACGCCGTCGGCATCTCGATCCCGCGCGACGCCCTGGTCACCATCCCGAAGTGCAAGCTGCCGAACGGGAAGTGGACCGAGGAGAAGTCCGGACAGATGTTCAACTCCGCGTTCTCGGTGGGCAACACCGAGACCGGCAACCCGGCCTGCACCCAGAACACGGTGGAGAAGCTCACCGGCATCCGGGTCGACCACACCATCGAGGTCAACTTCGAGGGCTTCTCGGCGATGACCGAGGCCGTCGACGGCGTCGACGTCTGCCTGCCCAACGACATCTACGAGGGGAACATCAACCCCAACCTGGGCAAGAAGGGCAAGATCATCCTGCCCAAGGGCAAGCAGAAGGTCTCCGGCCAGAAGGCGCTGGACTACGTCCGGCTGCGGCACGGCATCGGCGACGACTCCGACGTCGGCCGGATGAAGCGCCAGCAGGCCTTCCTCTCGTCGATGATGGCCAAGGTCAAGGGCCAGGGCCTCAACCCGACCACGCTGCTGCCACTGGCGGACGCGGCCACCAAGTCCATGACGGTCGACCCCGGGCTGGACTCGGCCAAGAAGCTGATGGACTTCGCGCTGTCGATGAAGAACATCGACCTGCACGACGTCAAGTTCCTCACCGCGCCGTGGCGCTACAACGGCCCCCGGATCGACCTGGTCCACCCGGCCGTCGACAACCTGTGGAAGACCCTCCAGGCCGACCGGACCATCGACGGCCAGGACGCCACCGGCAAGCAGGAGGACGCCGCGGCGAGCCCGACGGCCGCGCCGGAGACCACCTCGGCGGCGCCGACGCCGGCCGCCGTGGACACCCCGATCAAGGTCGCGGTCTACAACGGGACCACCGCCAACGGGCTGGCGGCCAAGGCCGCCGAGACGCTCAAGGCCGCCAAGGTCACCGTCACCACGGTCACCGGTGCGAAGAGCACCAACAAGGCGACCACCACGGTCGAGTACGGCAGCGGGCAGAAGGCCAACGCGGAGAAGGTGGCGGCACTGTTCCCCGGTGCCACCCTGACGCCCACCTCGGCGGCCGGGATCAGCCTCGTCCTCGGCAAGGACTACGCCGCCGCCAACGCCGGCGCGGCCGCCCCCGCGGCCGGCACGCCGAACGCCCCGGCACCGCTGCCCTCCGAGGTGGTCAGCGAGGCCCGTTCGGCCGACGACGACATCTGCAGCAACGTCTCCTACGGCTGAGCCGGCCGGCACGGGGTCCGTCCGGGCGGACGGACCCCGCAGCGCCGCTCGGCGCCCCCGGCACCGGCCGGGCCCGGTTCGGCCGGTCTTGCCGGGCAGCGCCTAGAGCGCCGCGCGGATCCAGCCGTCGACCAGTCCGGTGAGGTCCTCGTCGGCCTGGCCGTGCTCCACCACGTGGGTGCGGATCACGTCGTGCCCGTCGCCGAACAGGCCGCCGCGCCGGTCCGCCTCCAGCACCACCTCGACCCGGTGCGGGGTGGTGACGAAACTGACCTCCAGCGAGTTGCAGGCGTGCGCGTACTGCGGCGCCGAGGAGAACTCGATCTCCTGGTAGAACGGCAGCGTCTGCCCGGTCCCGTGGATGTGGCCGGCCTCCAGGTCGGCCGAGCGGAAGTGGAAGCCGAGCTGCAGCAGGGTGTCCAGGACGCGGCGCTGCACCGGCAGCGACTCGACCTCCAGCGGGTCGGAGTCACCCTTGTCGAGCGCGCCCGCGATGTCCACCTCGGTCCGGACGCCGAGCTGCATGCCGTGCAGGCGCTGGCCGGCGATCGTGGTGACCGGCGTCTCCCAGGGCACCGGCACGGCGAACGGGATCGAGCGGTTCTCGCCGGGCGCCAGCACCAGCGGCTGGGCGACCGAGAAGCGGGCGAACGGGTACAGCCCGGTGCTCTCGCCCTCCTCGTGCTCGATCTCGACCCGGGCGACCAGCGTCAGCGTGATCCCCCGGATGTCCGCCTCGACCGTCCCGCCGGTCAGTTCGACCGTCCCGTGCAGGGTCCCGCCGGGCTGGACCACCGGCGTGGTCAGGACGGTGTCGACGCCGGGACCGCCGACGCCCAGGGCACCGAGCAGCTTCTTGAACACCATGCGGGCGCTCTCCTCGTAATTGGGGTGGACCGAAGTCGTCGGGAGGAACGCCAGGAGGGAGCCGGCGGTTCCCGAGCTGTTCAGCGGCGGTTGTAGGATGACCGGGCAATCAGTTGTAGGATGACCGACGACCCGCCCAGGGCCGACCGACCGCACCGAGGGGAGCCCCGCCATGAGCGTGCCCGGCCACAGCCAGGACACCTTGCAGGCCGCCGGCCGGCGCTCCCTGGTGGACACCGCCATCGACGCGCTGCGCGAGCAGCTCGCCGCCGGCGCCTGGCCGGTCGGCGCCCGGATCCCCACCGAGCACGAGCTGGCCGAGCGGCTGCAGGTCGGGCGGAACACCGTGCGGGAGGCGATCCGGGTACTGGTGCACGCCGGGATGCTGGTCTCCCGCCAGGGCGAGGGCACCTTCGTGCGCAGCACCAGCGACCCGGCCGCCGTCCTGCGGGGCGTGCAGCGTTCCGGGGTGCGGGACGTCCTGGAGGTCCGCGCGGCGCTGGAGGCCGAGGGCGCCCGGCTCGCCGCACTGCGGCACACCCCCGAGGACATCGTCCGGATGCGGGCCGCGCTGGCCCGCGAGGCCGAGGTGATCGCGGCGCACCCCGAGCGGGGCGGCCGCGAGGCCACCGTCGAACACGACCTGGAGTTCCACACCGCCGTCGTCGAGGCCGCGCACAACCCGGCGCTGGCCGAGGTCTACCGGTACTTCGGTGCCTCGGTGCGCGAGTCGATGCGGACGGCCTTCGGCGACCACGAGATGCCCGAGGTGGTCGTGGCCACCCACGAGGCGCTGGTGGACGCGATCGAGAGCGGCGACCCGGACCGTGCGGAGGCCGCCTGTCGGGCGCTGCTCGCCGAGCCGATCGCGGCCGTCGAGCAGCTCATCGCGGCCATCGCGGCGCGGAAGTGACCGGGCCCACGCCCCCTTCCCCCGCCCGCACCCCCTGAGTTCACGAAAGAGCAGCACGTCCCATGGCCGTCACCCGTGCCCACCAGCCGGTCGCCACCCCGCCCGCACTCCCCGTCCGCACCCGGCTGGCGCACCCCGCCCTGCTGCTGACCGGCATCCTGCTGGTCGCCCTCAACATGCGCGCCTGCCTCGCGGCGATCTCGCCGATGGTCGGGGAGATCCAGCGCACCTTCGGCCTCTCCGCCACCGCGAGCGGTCTGATCACCACCGTGCCGGTACTCTTCCAGGGCGTCGGCGCCCCGCTCACCCCCCGGCTGACCCGGCGGTTCGGCACCGAGCGGGTGGTGCTCGGCGCGGTGCTGGTGCTCGGCGCCGGCGTGCTGCTGCGGGTGCTGCCCTCGGTGGCGGCGCTGTACGCGGGGTGCGTGGTGATCGGGGTGGCCATCGCGGTGCTGAACGTGTCGATGCCGGGCCTGGTCAAGCGCGAGTTCCCGGGCCGGGCGGCGGCCATGACCGGCGTCTACTCGACCACCATGCTGGTCGGCGCGACGCTCGCGGCCGGGACGTCGGTGCCGCTGGAGCACGTGCTCGGCGGCGGCTGGCAGGCCTCGCTCGGCGCCTGGTCGCTGCTGGCGCTGGTCGCCGCGGTGGCCTGGCTGCCGCAGGTGCTGCGCTCCCGGCAGGGCCGGACGACGGCGCCGACCGCGTCCGCCCCCGCCGCCGCGGCGACGGCCCGGCCGGTCGCGGGGATCTGGCGCTCGCCGCTGGCCTGGCAGATCAGCCTCTTCATGGGCATCTCGTCGCTGCTGGTCTACACCCTGGTGGCGTGGATGCCGACCATCCTGGCCGACCACGGGATGGACCGTGGCGAGGCCGGCCTGGTCTTCGCCTTCTCCAACCTCGTCCAGGTGGCCGGTGCCTTCCTGGTGCCGCTGATGGCCGGACGGATGACCGGCCAGCGGGCGCTGGCCGTGGTGATGGCCGCGCTGAACGGCCTCGGCATCGCCGTGCTGCTGGCCGCCCCGGTGTCGGGCGCCTGGGTGGCGGCCGCCGTCCTCGGTGTCGCCCAGGGCGGTTCGCTGGGCCTCGGCCTCGCCTTCATCGTGCTGCGCACCGACAGCGCCGCGGGTGCCGCCCGGCTGGGCGGCATGTCGCAGGCGGTCGGCTACCTGGTGGCCGCGGCCGGGCCGGTCGGTGCCGGTGCACTGCACCAGCTGACCGGCGGCTGGACCACTCCGCTGGTGCTGATGCTGGTTCTGGTCGCCGTCGTCGGCACGGCCGGCTGGGGCGCGGGCCGCAACCGGACGCTCTGAGCCGAGGCCGGCGCCGCGCCCCCGGGGCGGGCTAGGACTCCTCGGCGGCCAGGGTGAGCCCGGCCAGCTTCACCGAGGCCAGCACCGTCGCCCCGGCCGTCACCGCGAGCAGCAGCGGGACGGCCGCGCCGAGCGCGACGTACGTGGTGATCGCGCCGTCCGCGGCCACCGTCCCGGCCACCGAGAGGCCCCACTGCTGGACGCTCAGCGTCCGGGCGCCGTTGACGAAGTTGCCGACCAGCGCCTCCCAGACCAGCGCGTACCCCAGACCCGCCACCACCGCGTGCCGGGTGGCCACCCCGAGCAGCAGGAAGAGCGCGCTGTACGCGGCCCCGGCCAGCAGGACGGCCACGGTGTAGCCGAGCGCCAGGCCGTCCTCCGTCCCGTAGAGCATCAGGCCGCTGAGCAGGGTCGGGATCGCCGCGAGCACCCAGGTGGTGGCGACGGCGACGGCCAGCTTGGTGGTGACGATCTTCCACCGGGGCAGCGGCTTCGCCAGCAGGTAGACGATCGAGCCGTCGTCGATCTCGGTGGCGATGGCGCCGGTGCCGACGACCAGGCCGAGGATCGGCAGCAGGGTGCCCAGGCCCAGCTGGCCGAGGATCTTGACGGTCAGGTCGTGCTTGTCCCCGCTGGAGCCGCTCGCGATCGCCGAGACGAGCAGCAGCAGGGCGGGCACCACCAGCAGCAGGATGCCGCGGCGGCGGCCCAGCAGGCCGCGCAGCGTCAGCCTGGCGACGGTCGGGTTCATGATGGGTCGGCCTTCCTGGGTCCGGTTCCGGGGTGGGTGCCGCGGGTGCTGGGTGCGAGCGCCGGGTGCGGGGTGCGGGGTGCGGGGTGCTGGATCGTCGCTTCGGGTGCCGGACGGGGTCTACGCGGAGACGAGGTAGGAGAACACGCTCTCCAGCGACTCGTCCGCCGGTGCGACGGTGAACAGCCGGATGCCGGCCTCCCGGGCGACCTTCGGCAGCAGGGTGGTGAAGCCCTGGAAGTCGACGGCCTGGATGCTCAGCCCCTGCTCCTGCCGGTCCAGCGCGATGCCGGCCGTCGACGGGTCGGCGATCAGCGCCGCCGCCAGCCTGCGGTCGTCGCTGGAACGGACCAGGTAGCGGTGCGGCCGGTCGGTCATCAGCCGGCGGATCCGGCGGAAGTCGCCCGAGGCGGCGTGCCGGCCGGCCACCACGACCTCGATGTGCCGGGCCAGCTGCTCGACCTCCTCCAGGATGTGCGAGGAGAAGAGCACCGTCCGGCCGTCGGCACCGAACCGGCGCAGCAGCTCCATCAGCTGCAGCCGCTGGCGCGGGTCCATGCCGTTGAACGGCTCGTCGAGCAGCAGCACCGCCGGTTCGTGGACCAGCGCGGAGGCCATCTTGACCCGCTGCTTCATGCCCTTGGAGTAGGTGCCGGTCCGCCGCTCCTGGGCGTACTCCATCTCGACCAGGGCCAGCGCCCGCCGGGCCGCGGCGCCCGGGTCGGCCAGGCCGTGCAGTTCGGCGTTGGCGAGCACGAACTCCCAGCCGGTCAGGTAGTCGTACATCGACTCCCGCTCGGGGACCAGGCCGATCTGCCGGTACACCTCCTGGTTACGCCAGATCGGCGCGCCGTCCAGGGTGACCGCGCCGGTGGAGGGCGCGAGGAAGCCGCTCATCATGTGGATGAGGGTGGACTTCCCGGCGCCGTTCGGCCCCAGCAGGCCGGTGATGCCCGGCCCGATCGCCATGCTGACGTCGTTGACGGCGACCACGTTCCCGAACCAGCGGGAGACCTTGTCGATGGTGATGGTGGCCATGACGCCCTCTCAGATCCTGCGGTGGGTCGGTGGTGGGTCAGATGTTGCGGTAGCGGCGCAGCAGCAGCGCGTAGGAGCCGGTCACCATCGCGACCGCGGTGGCGGCGAAGACGACCGCGCCGAGGGCGCCTGGCGCGTGCAGCCGGAGGCCGGCGGACCCGGCGTCGAACAGCTGGTTGGCCAGGCTCTCCACCAGTGCGTCGGGCGACAGCAGCGCCACCCACTGGGCGGAGTCCGGGACGGTCGACGAGGGTCCGGTGGCGATGCCGACGACGATCCCCACCACCGCCGTGCTGACCGCCAGCCAGCCCATGATCGCGGCCACCCCGAAGCCACGGCGCGGTGTGGCCGCGGCGATCACCAGCGCGACCGAGGTCGGCACCAGGGCGTAGAGCACGGCCGTCAGCAGGCCGTACAGGAAGTGCGCGGTCTGGTGACCGAAGCTCATCCCGCCGAGCAGCGCGCCGACGTAGAGCACCAGCAGCGGCGCGGTCATCAGCAGCAGCTGGGCGCAGACCATGGCGGCGAACTTGGCCCGCACGTAGTCGGCCCGGGTGATCGGGCGGGAGAAGTACAGCGGGACGGTCTGGTGGCGGAGGTCCCGGGAGAGCAGGACGGGCGCCTGTGCGGCGAGGAAGATCGAGACCACCAGGTCGAGGTCGGCGAGGTAGTTCGGGTAGTCCGTCGGCAGGTCGTCGGCCTGCTGGACGACGGCGATCGCCACCAGCAGCACGGCGGGCACGGTGACCGCGCCGAGCACCAGCATCGGCAGCACCTTGGACTTCGCGGAGCGTCCGAGCCCGTACGCGGCGCGCAGGCTCTGCACGAAGAGCGAGCGGGCGGCGTACGACCGGCCGAGCCGGGGGCCGGTGTAGCCGCGGTAGCCGATGTCGTGGATGACGCCGGTGTCGGCCGATCCGGTCTCAGGAGACGGCGGCATCTGCGGTACCTCCCTGCGGTGTGGCGGTGCTGTCCGCCCCGGTGTCGGTGAACAGTTCGGCGACCCGGTGGCGGCGCTGCTCCAGCCGGACCAGCCCGAGGCCGAGATCGGCGACCGCGTCGCGGATGGCGTCGTACGTCCCGTCGCCGGCCAGCCGGACGAGCAGGAGCCGCGGGCCGTCGGTCTCGACCGCCAGGCCGGCGGCGGCCAGCCGCTCGCGCACGGCGGTGCTCGCGTCGGCGGACCGGCCGTCACCCCGGCCGTCGGGGAAGTCCGTCACCTCGACGGCCAGGGTGGCGGTCGCCCCGGTGAAGGAGGCGGTGGAGGAGGACCGCAGCAGCCGGCCGCCGTCGATCACCACGAGGTGGTCGCAGGTCCGCTCCAGCTCGCCGAGCAGGTGGGTGGTGACCAGCACCGAGATGCCGAAGTCGGTGTACACCCGGCGGATCAGCGCCAGCATGTCGTCCCGGCCGACCGGGTCCAGCCCGTTGGTGGGCTCGTCCAGCAGCACCAGCTTGGGGTCGTGGACCAGCGCCTGGGCCAGCTTGACCCGCTGCTTCATGCCGGTCGAGTACCCGCCCATCGGCCGGTACCGCTCCTCGTAGAGCCCGACGTGCCGCAGCGTGTCGGCGGTCCGCTCGCGGGCGGCCGCCGCCGGCAGCCCGGACATCCGGGCCATGTGGACCACGAACTCGGTCGCCGAGACGTCCGGCGGCAGGCAGTCGTGCTCGGGCATGTAGCCGACCTGTTCGCGGATCCGCGGCCCCTCGGTGGCGACGTCCAGCCCGAGGACCTGCCCGCTGCCCGAGGTGGCCGGGGCCAGCCCCAGCAGGATCTTGATGAGTGTGGACTTGCCCGCGCCGTTCGCACCGACCAGGCCGACCACCCCGGGCCGCACCTCAACGGTGAGCCGGTCGAGGGCGGTGACCCGGGGGAACCTCTTGGTGAGGCCGTCCGTCTTGATGACAGTGGACACGTCCACAAACGTAGTGCGGGTCCCCTGCGCGGGCCATGAGCTGGAATGACGACCCGCACTGGTGCTGCGGTATGACACCGGGCCGGCGGTCCCCTAGGGGGCGACGGGAACGGCATCCCCTCGCCCCCTTGCCGACCGGCCGGACACGCCGGTGCGGCCTCGGCCGGAGCGTGTCCGGCCGCGCCCCGGGCCGGCGGCCGCGCCGTCCGCCCGGGGCCGGGCCCGGCGGACGTCAGGCCAGCAGGTCGGACTGGAGGGTGACGACCTGGCGGAAGGCGGCCGTGGGGACGCCCCCGGGATTGGTCATGGTGACGACGCCGAGGACGTCGCCGGCCGACAGGTAGGCCACCCGGCCGGTGGGGCCGGCCACGGCGACGCCGGCCGGGGTCTCCCGGGTGGCGAGGTCGACGCCGGAGACGATGTCCCAGCCCTGGACGGAGCCGACCCGCAGCCCCGGGACGTCCTTCGGATCGGCGTTGGCGCGCAGGTCGGCGAAGACGTCCCAGGCCTCGGCGGAGGAGCCGAAGCCGAGCAGCCGGATCTGGGTGCGGGTGCCGTCGGCCGCGGTCCACTCGCGGACGGTGGCCCTGCGGCAGGCGTCCTGCAGCAGCAGGATGCGCAGCTTGCCGGCCTCCTTCTGCTCGTCGGCGATCGCGTCGCAGGGCACCCACTCCGCAACCGGGGCGGTCTCGGCGCCGGTGGCGGACGGGGAGCCTGCCGGGCTGCCGCTCGGGTTCGCCGAAGCGTTCGCGGAGGGCGTCCCCGACGGGCTCGTCGAGGGGGCGCCGGAGGCGCTCGGATCGGCCGACGCCGGGGCGGTCGGCGACGGGGCGGTCGGCGACGGGAAGACCACCGGGGCCAGCGAACCGCCCGCCTCCTTGGGCGCGGGCAGGAGCAGGAACCGGAGGTCGGCGGCGTGCCGGCTCCTGCTGTCGCGCGGCGCCGCCTTGTCCGAGGGCAGCGGCGGCAGGACCAGTGCCGGGAAGGTGTAGCGGCCGTCGTTCTCGGTGGCCAGGCCGGGCAGGTCGGTGCGGTCCGGCGCGGTGACGCCCAGCGCGGCGCCCGTACCGGCCAGGCCGAACACCAGGACGGCCGCGCTCCAGCGCACCGCCGCCCGGCGCCGGCGGGTCCGGCGGGCCGCGAGCTCCTCGGGGCTCGGCGGAGGGACCAGCGGCGGGAGTGCCGTGGTGTCCGGGGAGCCCCAGGGGTTGTGCTCGGGCGCCACCGGGGCGCCGGCGGGCAGGACCCGGGGGGTCGGCGGGGCGAGCGGCGGCGCCGGGGCGGCCGGTGCCTCGGTGGGGGCGGCCGCGGCGTCGTGCGGGGTGGCGTGGTCGGTCATGCGGACGCTCCCGGGCTGGCGAGGCGGTCGAGCTGCTGGGTGAAAAGGGTGACGATCCTGTCCTTGGGAAGCGGCGCCACGCCCTCGGCGTTCATGATCACGAGGAGGTCGCCCTCGGCAGCCGAGCACTCCAGGTAGTCGATCGGCGCGGACGGCGGAGCCGGCATCAGGTAGCAGTGCGCCTCCGGGTGCCCGGGGATCGTCGGGCCGACGCGGAAGAGGCCGGTGTCGCCCGTGAAGACGGCGGTGTACTCGTTCTGCTTCTGCACCTCCTGCTGGTTGAACTGACGCAGCTTCATCCCGACGACCAGGTCGTCGCCCTCGGCCTTGTAGGTGCGCACGCCGGTGGCCTTGACGTGCAGGCCCTCCCAGTACTGCCGGAGCTTGTCCCGCTTGTCCTTGGGGATCTGCTGGAGCCCGTCGTCCAGCTCGGCGGAGAGCAGGTCGGCGCCCAGCTCGACGTCGTTGCCGTAGCCGCCCTCGTCCGGGCCGAGCGCGTAGCCGACCGGCACGGGCAGCAGCAGGTCGCGCAGCGAGCCGAAGTGGTTGCCGTTGGACCTGGCGCCGTAGGGCGTCGCGCCGACCGTCGGCGCGGGTGCGGCCGCCGGCGCCGTGGCGGTGGCGGGTGCGGGGTCGTCGTACCGGGTCTTGATGACGCCGACGCCGATCACCACGCCGACCAGCGCGGCCACGACGACCGCGCCGGTGGCCCGGACGAGCCGGCGGCCGGAGGCGGCCGGAACGGCAGCGGGTGCGGCGGGTGCGGCGGGTGCGGCGGGGAACGGCTCGGCGGCCAGCGCCGCGGCGACAGGGGCCGGTGCGGCGTCGACGGCCGGGGTCGGCTCCGGGGAGGCCGCCCCGGTCACGGTGCTGTCGGTCATACCAGCCGCTCCCACTGCTGCTCGGCGATGCCCTTCACGACATCGGGGTTCACCGGCTCCGTGCCGAAGACCTTGATCTCCATCACCACGGTGCCGCGCTGCGCGTGCGCCGTCCCGAGGTAGTACTTCTCGGTGGTCTCGGCCCAGTACGAGGCCTCGGAGTCGACGTGGTAGCCGCCGTTGGCGTCGTCCGCGAACGGCTTGAGGTTGTAGCCGGTGGCCCGGGACTTCGCCTCGGCGGCACGGTCGGCCGAGAACTGGATCAGCGAGACCCGGACCTTCAGACCGTCCTGCTTCCAGTCGACCTCGACGGCCCGCCGGAAGTCCTTGGCGTTCAGGGTTTTGAAGACCTCCGCCGACCGGCCGCTGCGCTCGGCGAGTTCGCCGACCGTGATCCAGGTCGGGGTGTCCGGGTAGTCGGCCCACGGGGTGGCGCCGGCCGGGGCCGACACCAGCAGCTTCCGCAGGTCGCCGTCGACGGCGAGCGGCTTCGGCGCCGCCGCCGCGGCCGCACGCGGGTCCACCACGGCGGCCGGGTAGGACGGCAGGGCGACCTGGATCGGCGGCAGCGGCGTCGGCGGGCGACCGGCCTGGATCGCGTAGCCGACGGCACCGCCGGCCACGGTCCCGAGCAGCAGCCCGGAGACCAGCAGCAGCACCGGCCGCGGCCGGGCGGGCCGGCTCGTGGGCAGCGGGTCGGCGGCCGGCGGGAAGACGGGCGTCCCGGCGGGGGCGGGCACGGCGACGGGCGCGGGCACGGCCGGCGCGGGCGCGGCCGGCTCCACGGGCTCGGGCGGCACGACGGGCGCGGCCTGCGTGGGCGCGCCGACGACCGACGGCTCCACGGATTCGGTGGTCACGGAATGGCTCCAGGAGGCAGGAAGGATGACGTGGGGCGGGACGGCGGCGGGCTCAGCCGCCGTTGGACAGCCACTCGCGCTGGCGCTTCATCAGTTCGCTCAGCAGGGCCTTGTCCGGGGTGCCCTTCACGTCGACGTCGATCGTGTACTGCACGTCGCCCTGGCTGGAGATGCCGGCCATCGAGCCGGTGTAGGCCTGCTGCTTGGGTTTGTCCAGGTAGCCGTGCGCGGCGGGGTCCCCGTCGATGTCGATCGGGTCCAGCTTCATGGTGTGGTTCTTGGCGAAGTCGCTCGCCCCGCCGGTCGTGGCGAACCGCATCAGGGTGACGGTGACCTCGGCCTTGCCGTCGGCGGTGCGGTACGTCCGGGTCGCGGCGTCCTTGTAGCCGTAGCTACCGAGGATCCGCATGATGCCGTCCTGGTTGCCGAAGACGTCGGCCACCGCTTCGTCGTCCATCGTCATGCCGTCGACCGGCCCGTACGACTCGCCGCCGTCCGGGATCGGGAGCAGGAAGTAGCGCAGGTCGCCGTCGTGCTTGCCGCCCTTGACGGTGCCCTTGACCGTGCTGGTCGGCTTGGGCTCGGGGGCGGGCGGGGCCGTGGTCGGCGCGGCGCTCGGCGCCGCCGGGGCGGAGGCCGGGGCGGACGCGCTCGGGCCCGACGTGGCGCTGGTCGGAGCCGCGACCGGTGCGGCGACCGCGGCGGGCCGGGGATCGGGCTTGCCGACGGCCACGGTGACGACGGCGCTGGTCACGGTGACGGCGAGCAGGCCCGTGGTGGCGAGGGCGACGCCGACCGCACGCGGCAGCCTGCGCGGCGGCGCGGCGGTCACGGCCGGCGCAGCGGGCGCGGCGTGCTCGGCGGGCACGGGCGGCGCGACCGACTCGGCGGTAACGGCCTTGACGGCCTGGGTCTCTGACGCCTCCGCCGTCGCCGGATCGGCGGCAGGCGGAACGTTTTCGGGCGCGGACAAGGAACTCCCCCGGAGGCATGTGGAATGTCGCGCGCGGGCCCCTCGCGGGCCACCCCCCGTGGCTCCTCGGGCCGACCGTCACGCGTCTCAGCTGGAATTATGAGAGCCGGTCCGCACCACTGCCAACAAAATCAATCACCGCACTCCGCCACAATGATCGACCAATCGGACACACCGTGATCGAACCGCAATGGGCGGATCGGCACCCAGGCCGACCCGCCCCGTTCCGTGTTCTCCCACGGTCGCTCACGACCGCTCGGACCGCCCCACCGGCCGGGGCGCGGACGGCCGCGCGCTCCGGTGGCCGGGCGCCCCCTACGCCCCTGCGCAGATCAGGAATGGGCGCGCTCGGTCAGCTCGACGACCTTGCCGGAGGAGTCGATCGCGACCTTGTAGTCCCCGCCCGAGCAGGGGTAGAAGCCCTTGCTGCCGGTCGGGTCGGCGAGGCACTCGCTGATGTGCTTCACCAGGTCGGCGAGGTTGACGTCCTTCGACGGGACCATCACGGAGTTGAGGTGGCCCTTGACGGTGGGCGCGAACGGCGCGGTCTTGTCGGCGCCGGTCGGCTCGAAGACCACGTCGTTGACGCCGCAGGCGGTCTTGGTGTCCTTGTAGACCAGCGTGGTGGCGCTGGTCCCCTTCACGGGGTAGATCCACTTCTGCCCGGCGGGCAGCGGCGCGGCGTCGCAGAAACCCTCCGGCTCGTCGCTCGCGCCGGCCGGGGGCATGCCCGTCCCGCCGGGCCTGGCGGTGCCCGTCGTACCCGGCTTGCCCGTCGGCCCGGCACCGGTCGCGGCACCGGTCGGCGCGGCCGTGGCCGGGGTCGCGACCGCGGGTTTGCCGGCGCCGCCGCCGGCCTGGTCCGAGGAGTTGTCGGGACCGCAGGCGGTCAGCGCGGCCAGTGCGGCGGTGGCGGCCAGTCCGGCGCCGAACGTTCTCCGGAGAGCAGGCATGACGAAGGAACCCCCGTTGGTGACGCATGATCAGATGGTGAGGTGCGCGGTCAGACTAGCGCCTGCCGCAGACACCCCTCCCGGGCCCGGCCCCGCTCAGCCCAGCTGCGCCAGGCCCTCGGTGACGATCCGCTCGAAGACCGCGACGTCGCTGGCGAAGACCGAGTCCGGCACCGGCCAGTGGATCACCAGCTCGGTGACACCCAGCTCCCGGTACGTGCCGGCCCAGTCGACGAAGGCGTCCAGCGACGCCAGCGGCTTCTCCGCGGTCGAGCCCTGGAGCAGCACCTTCTCCAGCGTCGCCACGTCCCGGCCGGTCGCCTCGCAGGCGGCCGTCAGCTTCTCGATCTGGCCCTTGATCACCGAGGGCGCCTGCTCGACCGGGACGTCCGCGGGCCCCTTCGGGTCGCCGTACGTCACCCAGCCCTGCCCGTACTCGGCGGCCAGCTTCAGCCCGCGTGGGCCGGTCGCGGCCACGTAGAACGGCACGCGCGGCGTCTGCACGCAGCCGGGGATGTTCCGCGCCTCGACTGCCGAGTAGTAGGTGCCGGTCTCGGTGGTCGCGTCCTGCCGCAGCAGCTTGTCCAGCAGCGGCAGGAACTCCCCGAACCGGTCGGCCCGCTCCCTGGGCGACCACGCCTCCTGGCCCATCGCCGTCGCGTCGAAGCCCGCCCCACCGGCTCCGATCCCCACGGTCAGCCGCCCGCCCGACACGTCGTCGACGGAGACCAGTTCCTTCGCGAGCGTCACCGGGTGGCGGAAGTTCGGCGACGTAACGAGGGTCCCGAGACGGATCCGCTCGGTCGCCGTCGCGGCCGCCGTCAGCGTCGGGACTGCCCCGAACCACGGCTCGTCGCGGAACGACCGCCACGACAGGTGGTCATAGGTGTACGCGGCATGGAAGCCGAGGTCCTCGGCCCGCCGCCAGATCTTCTGCCCCTCGCTCCACCGGTGGATGGGGAGGATCACCGTGCTCAGTCGCATACTGCCGACCTTACGCGTGCACACCGGAGAGTGAGTGTTTCGGCAACCCGCAGGGGCGGCACGCGCGCTACCGCTAGCGTGGCGCCATGAGTGCACTGGGCAGGGCCGAACTTGACGCCCTGATCGATGAGGCCACCGTCGATGCCTACGGCGAGGACGAGCAGCTGACGGGCCTGTTCACCATGATCGAAGAGCACCTCACGGTGCCGTTCGCTACGACGGTCCTCGGGATCGAGGTGACCGTGCGCGGTGTCGACCTCTCCGAGGACGGCCGGATCGTCGCGGTGTGCTCTCGCGGCGCCGCTCGACAGAAGATCGGCATTCTGGAGCTGCCGATGCCGACGCCTGCCCCGGACGGCGCCGAGTGGGTCGAGGCCTACCGCCGCTGGGCCGGCTGAGGCCGAGCAGCTTGCGCATCACTTCGAGACCGGCTTGCGCAGAGGGGCAGAACGTGGCGATCACAGCGCACGAAACGGATCACGGCACCGATGACCGTTCACTCGTTGAACTCATCGAGCACTGCGCCGAGTTGAAGGGCGATCTGGTCGCGTTCGCGCAGAGCTCGCGCTTCGACCGGTGGCTGACACCGCTCCTGCTGGAAGCTGCCGGACCTGAGCGGCGGCTGGATGAGGCCGAGGCGATCCGGATCATCGACCACTTCGTCCTGCGGTACCGTCTTCCGGACGGTGCGACCGTGCTGGACCGTTTCGTCGCCGGGCGGCGGGACTTGAATGAGGCCGACCGGCAGGTGCTGCTCGGCTGGCGCGATCCGGTTGAGGGCATCTTCGAGATCCGGCGGAAAGAGGGTGCTGCCGTCGTCCTGCTGAACCTGGTGGACGACTTGGAGTACCGCGTGTATTCGAACGTCGGGCCGGCGGCCTTCCGTGGAGTGTCGAAGGGGGGATTCCTCCTCACCTGTCTGGTGCCACTGCTCACGGCCGACGGACCGTGGCTGATCTCCGGGGCGATGGAGCACTACCCCAAGTCCAGCGCCACCGCGGTCGCCCAGGCAGCGGTCCAACTGGCGGCCGGCCGGCCCGAGCTGGTCTTCCGCAATCCCGAGAAGATCGAGCAGGGCTGGCAGCAGATGCGGGAGGACCGGGCCGCCTTCGTCGAGTTCTGCGGCGGCGACGAACTGGTCCTTCCCCCGGCCGAAGCCGCGGACCTGCTCAACTCCTACTACCGGCACCGACAGCAGGCCACCGTCGCCGCACACCCCGACCGCGCACGAGGCAGGCGGCTGCCTGGGCTGGACTTCCCGGCCTTCCAACTGCCTCACGACCTCGCGGACTCGGACACCATCGGCGTCATCTACGACGAAGTCGACGGAATGAACTTCTACGCGGACTACGGGATGCTGCGGGACCTGTTCGCCGACCCGGCCCTCGCCGGCCGCCGGCAGTACCAAGATCTGCTGCGCACCTACCTGCGCGAGGACTCGATCGCGCCCCTGCCGATTCGCCGCCTAGCCGCCGCCCACCCGGAGACTGTCGACGCGGTGTTCCGGAAGCTGTTGCGGAAACCCGGGTTCACCTGGGCCGAGCACGGCGAGGAACTGCTGCGTCGACGCAAGCCCTGGTACTACGCGCACGAGCCCCGCCCGGGCGTCTCCGTGATCGGCGAGCGCCTCGGCGAACTTGCCGCCGGCGGACGGCAGCGGCAGCTCACGAAAGCGCGACGTCTGCCGCGTCAGGCCAAGCGTCTGTAACGACGAACGGTGACTTTTGCTGATCAGTAGCGGCCCATGTGCGGCATGGCCTTCTCCGCCAGCTCGATGATCGCCTGTGCCTTTGGCAGATCTTCCGTGACCTCCTCGGCGGTGATCGGCGGAGCCTCGGCAGATCGGTACTCGCTCTCGTTCCGACGGACACGCATCCGGCTGAACGGGCGCAGGATGCTTCCGAGCGGTGGGTCCAGCTGTGCCTTCACCGTCTCGTAGACCGCGACGTGGCCGCCCCTGCTCGTGGCGCGAAGCCCCTGATTCACCAGCACCGCCGCGAGCGCCTTGCGCGCCGCGTCGTAGGCAAGGCTGTAAGCGCCGACCGGGTCGATGTCGAGCATTGAGTGGTGTGCATCGTGAAGGTGCAGGTCACGGGCCTGGTGTGATTCCGTGGCGGGATGCTCGTGCTGGTCGCGGGCGGCAGTCTGTCGGGTAGATCGTCTGGCAGGGAGGTCTTCGCGGGTTCTGGTCTGTTCCCGTCCGCGATGCTCGTACGCTCCCGGGCATGGTGGACCCCGAGGTGCTGGAACGGATCGCCGCGCGCCGCGCGGAACTGGACGGACTGGAAGAAGGGCTGGTCAAGCAGCTGGACCGGGTGCGGGCCGAGCGGGACGAACTCGCGGTCACCGAGCGGGTCCTGGCACGGATGGGCGAGCGGATCGCCGAGGAGCGGGCTGCCGCCGCGCCGACGTCGGCGCAGGTCGGCGGGCGTGCGGTGCTGCTTGTCCCGCACCGGAGCGACGGCGTGAACGAGGCCGCGCTTCCCGGTGACTACCGCCGGATTCTGTCGATCGTGCGGGCTGCCGGCGGTCCGGTGCAGGTGCGGGCGGTGGGCGAGGAGCTGGGCCTTCAGGTGGAGGTGCGCGGGAAGCTGGAGCCGCTGCGGGCGAAGCTGGTCAAACTCGCTGACCGCGGCTGGCTGCACAAACGCGGCGACGGGAAGTTCACCGCACGCCTGTAGCCGCGCCGGATGCAGGCACCCGTGAGGCGTAACCAGCGGGCCCTCGACGGCGGTTGAGTTTGGTGTGAAGAAAGACAACGGTCTCGCCGAGGGCCCTGACGGTCTTGTCTACACCGCCCGCCTGCCGCTGTCGAGCGCCACCTTGAACTGGCTCGCCGACCTGATACGCGGCCACTGCAAGAAGATCGGCTCCAGGTGGCGGGCCCTGCCCGCGGGAAGGATCGCCGGGATCGTGCTGGCGGTGCTGCGCTGTGACCAGCGGCCCGGCGACCTGGCCGGCGGGAACGGGGTGCATCGCACCACCGTCACCCGGTGGGTGCGGGAGGTCGTCGGACTGTTGGCCGCCCGTGCCCCGCGCCTGGACCGGGCGTTGAAGAAGATCGCCCGATCGGGTGGCGGGGTGGTGCTGCTGGACGGCTCCCTGATACGCACCCGCCGCCGCACCGGGACCGCGAACCGGAAGAACTACTCCGGCAAGCACAAGTGCCACGGCCTGCTCGTGATCGCACTCACCGACGACCGGGGTCGACTCGTGTGGATCTCCGCGGTCCGGCCCGGACGCACCTCGGAGATCACCGCCTGCCGCCACGACAAACTCACCGCTCATCTGCGCGCGGCCGGCCTCGGCGCGATCGCCGACCTGGGTTTCGTCGGCCTCGACGACAGCGCCCCGGACACCGACCCGGCGGTGATCACCGGCTACAAGGCCGCCCGCAACCGACCCCTGACCAGGGGGCAGAAGCTGTCCAACAAGGCGTTGGCCGCGGTCCGGGCCCCGGTCGAGCACGGCTTCGCGCACCTGAAGAACTGGCGCGTGCTCGGCAAGGTCCGCACCGACCCGAAGTGGGCGACCGCGCTGGTGCGGGCCCTGCTGGTCCTGACGAACCGGGAAGTCGCCCGCTGACCGACGATCTTCGCCGAAGTCATCCGCCCATGACCAGCGCGAGCACGCCGACATCGACGCACACCAGGCCTGTGACCTGCACCTTCACGATGCACACCACTCATTGACTTCCGCTCCCCGCCCTAAAGGGCGGGGATTCCTACCACGGTCGTCTGACCGTCTCGGTGGGTTCCTGCTTCTTCGCGCTGTGCGGGGACGGGTCCCCGGCTTACCCGCGCTCGACAGGCTGACACCGCCAGTCCGGCGGCCGTGGCTATGTTGACGGCGGCGTTGACGTCCCGGTCCAGCCAGACGCCGCACGCCTGGCACTGCCAGACGCGGATGTTCAGCGGCTTGGGGCCGTCCTTGACGCCGCAGTGGGAGCACACCTGGGAGGTCGGCTCGAAGCGGCCGATCTTGATCAGGTTCCGGCCGTACTTCGCGGCCTTGTACTCCAGCATGGTGACGAACGCCGACCATCCGGCGTCGTGCACGGACTTGGCGAGCCGTGTGCGGGCGAGTCCCTTGACCGCCAGGTCTTCCACCGCGATTGCTTGGTTCTCGCGAATCAGTCCGGTGGAGACCTGGTGGTGGAACTCGCGCCGGGCGTCGGCCACCCGTGCGTGGTTGCGAGCGACCTTGTGACGGGCCTTCTCGCGGTTCTTGCTGCCCTTGGCCTTACGGGACAGGGCTTGCTGTGCGCGTTTGAGCTTCTTCTCTGCGCGCCGGAGGAACTTCGGGGCGTCGATCTTCCGCCCGTCCGAGAGGACGGCGAAGTGTCCGAGGCCGAGATCGAGACCGGTGACCGGTTCGGTCTCGGGAAGGATCTCGGGGTCCGTCTCGACAACGAAGCTGGCGAAGTACCGGCCTGCGCTGTCCTTGATCACCGTCACCGAGGATGGCACGGACGGCAAGGCGCGGGACCACTTCACCCGCACGTCGCCGATCTTCGGCAGCGATAGGTCGCCGCCCGGTGTGATCTTCCATCGGGCGTTCGCGGTGAAGCGGATCGCCTGCCGGGTGTCCTTGCGGGACTTGAACCGGGGCGGTCCCATCTTCGGGCGCATGCCCTTGAGGCCGTCGAAGAAGTTCCGGTAGGCGGTGTCCAGGTCCCGGAGGGACTGTTGCAGCACCACGGCGGACACCTCGCCGAGCCATGCCCGTTCGGGGGTGTTCTTCGCGGCCGTGAGCTGCTTGGACAGCTCGCCGGACGGGATGAACGGCAGCCCGGCGGCGCGGGCGGTCTCACGTGCCCGGAGGGCATCATTGAAGGCCACCCGTGCACACCCGAACGCCCTGGCCAGCGCGGAACGCTGAGGCCCGTTCGGGTACACGCGGAAGCTGTACCTGAGCTGCACGGTCAGCACCGTACCATTTTGGTTTATGGCTGAGTATCAGAACATCCGCACTGGTCGGCACTGCGCTTTCGCCCTGCATGCGCACTTGGTTTTCGTGACGAAGTACCGTCACAAGGTGTTCGCCGAGCGGCATCTGACCCGGCTCGAAGAGATCATGCGGGACGTGTGCGCCGACTTCGAGGTGGAGTTGGTCGAGTTCAACGGCGAGAACAACCACGTCCACCTGCTGGTGAACTTCCCGCCGAAGGTCGCCCTGTCCAAGCTGGTCAACTCGCTCAAAGGCGTCAGCTCGCGCCGGCTGCGGCAGGAGTACCCCGAGCTGGTCAAGCACTACTGGCGGGCACAGCGTCTGTGGTCCGGTTCGTACTTCGCCGGATCAGTCGACGGCGCGCCGCTGTCGATAGTCCGGCAGTACATCGAGCAGCAGAACCGTCCGGCTTGACGGTCTGCGGTGGGCACCGTCCACAGTGCGGGAGGGTGCCCACCGCACAGGTCAGAGCAGGGTTCAGAATCGCTTCACCACCGGGCTGAAGCCCGGTGCACTGCGATTAGTCCAGGTAGCTTCGCGGAGGCCAAGTGCTGTCGAGCCTGGGCGAGTTCCGCCTCCGCATGCTCTGCTGAGGCCGGCACCTTCTCGACTTCCCGACGTTGGATCAGGTCGTCAACGACGGCTCGGCCCTGCTCCCAGCGACTCAATCGCCGTTCTCCTCGTGTACTTGCAGGCGGACCAGCGGTCGCTCACGGACCGAGGTCAGGAATGGTTCGTTACTCGGCGATGCCCATGCCTCCGGAGTGACCCGGTGGACATTGACGTCCCTGTGCAACTCCCGAGAGGCCCGCTCGGCGAGGTCGAAGAGCTCGTCAGGATCGGGGCGTCCAATGACCAAGACGTCGATGTCCGCCGGGATCGGTCCCGGCACCCCGCTGTGACGGGCGGCCCAGGAGCCGTAGATATACGCCTCATCGATGCCGCCAAGGTCGGACAGGAGCGCAGTCAAGCGAGGCATCGGCCCGTACGTCACCAGCAGCAGGTCACACAGCGGCCTGTACACGACTGTGTCGGTCCGAGCTGTGATTACTCGGGTTCGTCCCACCCGCTCCTCCGAGAGGATCTCCGCGCCGACCAGCCGGTCCGCCTCTCGAAGGACGGCTGTATGCGAGGCCGTCAGCTCCCTGGCAAGGTCCGTCAGCGTCCAACTGCGATCCGGGTGCAGCAGCACGAGTGCCAGCAGGTCCCCCTGCAGTTGTGACCGGAAGAGCGGGAGGAGCGAGGGTGCAGACATCTTCATCAAGCGCACAATATCATGCGCGTAATGCAGATGTTCGTCTTCGCTGCTGCGCCGCCTCAGGTCAGGCTGCGATAGGTGAACGAGGCTTGACCGACGCCACCAGCGTGCCCAGCCGGATCCGCTCGGTTGCCGTCGCGGCGGCGGTGAGCGTGGGAATCGCCCCGAACCACGGCTCGCCCCGGAAGCTCCGCCAGCTCAGGTGGTCGTAGGTGTAGGCGGCGTGGAAGCCGAGTTCCTCGGCCCGCCGCCAGATCTTCTGCCCCTCGCCCCACTGGTGGATGGGGAGGATCACCGTACTCAGTCGCATGCCCTCGACCCTACGGGAGCCCCGTCCGCCGCTTCATGAATGCAAGGCGAGGAAAACGCTTGGCGATCACACATGGTGTAATACACTTTCCCCATGGACTCTTCCCGCCCTGGCAAGACCAGAGTCACCAGCATCTCCCTGCGCGCGGAGACCCTGGAGGCGATCCGCGCACGCGCTGGAAAGCAGGGCGTCTCCTCGTACATCGAAGAAGCCGTCCAGAGGCAGCTCCAGCGCGAGGCCATCGACGATTACATTGCGGCCGCCGAAGTCGAGCAGGGGCCGGTCGACCCGGCAGAGGTGGCAGCCAAGGCCGAGCGCATCCGCGCGCACCATGCGGCTCACCGTGGAGATGGCACGCCGGCGGACGCCGCGTGAGCGGCACCCTCGTTCTCGACAGCGAGGCGCTCTCCAAGCTCTCCCGTCGGCACCGGGACATGACCGTATGGCTGGACGTTGCCCGCACACTCGATCTTCTGGTGGTGACAAGTGCGGCCACACTGGTGGAGGCACGCGATCCCAAGGTGCCCCAGGCGGCGTTCGATCACGCCGTCTCCCTGACCAAGGTGCGGCCCATCACGGAGGAGATCGCCCGCGCCGCCAGCAAGTTGCTGGTGGCCGAAGGGCTGCACGGGCACAAGTACGCCATCGACGCGATGCTCGCGGCCACAGCCCACCTGGAACACGGTGACGTGACCGTCGTGACGAGCGATCTCGATGATCTGCGCCGGCTATGCCATCCACGCATCGCTGTCGAGCAGATCTGACTCGTCTCCCCTGCAGCCTGGCTCGCAGGTCAGGCTGCGATGGGTGAACGAGGCTTGACCGACGTCACCAGCGTGCCCAGCCGGATCCGCTCGGTTGCCGTCGCGGCGGCGGTAAGCGTCGGGACCGACCCGAACCACGGCTCGTCCCGGAACGACCGCCACGACAGGTGGTCATAGGTGTACGCGGCATGGAAGCCGAGCTCCTCGGCCGCCGCCAGATCTTCTGTCCCTCGCTCCACCGGTGGATGGGGAGGATCACCGCGGGGGTGGGTCAGGGGTTGCGGGCCTTCCGGGCTGCGACGGTGTTCTCGAAGGCGGTGATCCTCCGGTCCGGGAGCGCGTCCGGGGCCTGCTCGTCGGGATTCAACGCCGCAGCCAGCTCAGCAGGGTCGCCGCCGTGAACACCGCGCCCGACGCCAGACAGACCGCGCGCGGGGACAGCCATCCGGGGCCCTCCGGGGGCCGGGTCTGCGGGACCGGAGCCAGCAGCGCTTCCGCGAAGGCCTGGGCGGTCGGCGGTCGGTCCGCCGGCTCGACGGACATCGCGGTCCGTAGCAGCAGGGCGACGTTCGGCGGGAGCTCCGCCCCGGCCGGGAGCGCCGGCAGCGTCGAGGCGTTCGGCTGGTCGGTCATCAGGGCTGTGGCGCGTCCGCCCGGGCCGAACGGCTTCTGCCCGGTCAGCAGCTCGTAGGCCACGACGGCCAACGCGTACACGTCGGCCCTCCCGTCGAACCCGCCGGTCTGGAAGGCCTGTTCCGGTGCCATGTACGCGGGCGTGCCCGTGGTCACCGTCAGCCCGGATGCGTCGGCCAGCTGCTTCGCGCTGCCCAGATCCGCCACCAGCACCGCGGTGGGCGCAGGGCCGGTGGCGAGCAGCAGGTTGGACGGCTTGACGTCGCGGTGCACCACACCCGCCTCGTGCAGGACCTGGACCGCGTAGCCCGCCTCCGCGGCCAGCCGCAGCGCCTCCTGCTGGTCGCACTGCCCGACCCGGTCCGCCAGGGTGCCGCCGCGTACGTAGTCCATGACGAAGTAGGGCCGGTCCTCCTGCACCCCGACGTCGTGCACCCGGACCACCCGCGGGCTGGCGATCCGGCGCAGCAGCCTCGCCTCCGCCAGGAACCGCTCGCGCACATCGGCGTTGGCGGCCCAGTTCTCGGCCAGCACCTTCACCGCGACCTCGGTGTCGAGCTCCGGATCGTAGGCCTTCCAGACCGTCGCGAAGGAGCCGGCTCCGAGCCGCTCCATGAGGAGGTAACGACCGAGCTTGCGCATGTGGCAGCATTCTGCCGGAGTCGGGGGAAGTGTGGAACTCCCCTTCGACGGGTGGGATGCCGAGCAGGGCGAAACGGGGGGATCCGGGTGTTCGAGGAAGGCGAGCTGGAAAGGCTCGTGGCGGCTGCTCAGGCGGGGGACCCGGGGTCGACGGAGTACCTGCTGGCCAAGCTGCGGCCGGTGGTGCTGCGCCGCTGCTCGCGTTTCCTGCCCCACCACGCCGACGCGGAGGAGGCCGCGCAGGACGCGCTCCTGTCCATCAGCACGCACCTGGGCGAGTACGGCGGCCACGGCTCCTTCCTGGGCTGGGTGACGGTGATCGCCTCGAACGCCGCCCGGTCCACCTACCGCTCGATGCGCCGGCGCGCCGAGGAAAGCCACGCCGACCTCCCCGAGTCCGTCGACCCGCGCACCACCAGCGTCATCGCCGGGACCCGGCTCGACCTGATGGAGGCGCTGGCCGCGCTGGAGCAGCAGCACCCCACCCTGGTGGAGTCCTTCGTGCTGCGCGACCTGGGCGACCTGACCTACGTCCAGGTGGCCGAGGAGCTGGACGCCCCGTTGGGCACGGTCAAGGCCCGAATCCACCAGGCCCGCCGCTTCATGCGCGAGCGCCTGGTCACCGGCCTGTGAACGGCGTTCCCGCGGCGGGCGGCGGCCGGGCCGTCATCCGGCCCCGGTCCGCCGTCGCCGCCCTGGTGGCAGCCGCCGCGCTCGGGCTGGCGACCGGAGGATTCGTCCTGCCGCCGCCCCCCGGCGGCACCACGCACCCGACAGCGCGGTCGGGTGCCGCGGCCGGGGGAGCATCCCAGGGCGCGTCCGCTCTCGCGACGCCCGGCGTGTCCGGCCCGACGCCCGCGCCGTCCGGCTCCGGCTCGCCGACCGGTGCGACCGGGCCGGTGACGACCGCGAACCTTCTGGAAGCCGCGGCGTTCAGCCCGGACGTCGGCACCGGGTGGATCCACACCACCGACCGGTACGGCAACGGGACCTACGCCAACTCGGCCTGCTCCGGCGAGAAGACCCTCACCGAGACCCTGGGCGGGCCCGGCGCCCACTTCCGCGGACTGATGACCAGCCCCCGCACCGACCCGAGCGACTCCACGATGGCCGCCAAACACGCCGACCAGGTCGCCCGGGAGTTCGCCGCCGAGGCCCCGAACCCTTCCCTGGCGCAGAACTTCGCCGAGCGCCTGCTGCTGGAGGAGGTGCCCTGCCAGCAGGAACCGCCGGGGCACTGGGTCTACGGAAGGACCACGGCGCTGCAGCTCGCCCCGGACGTCACCGCGAGCTGGATGGGCCTCTACGAGGGATCCTTCAATGCCACCGGCACGGCGCCCGAGGGCAAGGAGCCCTGCGGAGGCATCGCCGTGCTGCGCAGCGGCACCCACTACGGGGTACTGGAGGTCGATGCCTGCCTGGGGACGGCCGCGATGAACCGCGTCGTCAGGACCGCTCTGTCACAGCTGTGAAACAGCCGGTCAGGGCTCCAACTTTCCCCCCTCCGGCGGCATCTCCCCGGTTGTACGAGGACGCAGCAGGCGTCCCGACCAGCAGGGGGACCACATGACCGAGAACCACGCCGTCCAGAAGAAGTCCGCTCGCCGCAACCGGGTCGCCGCCGCGGCCTGCTTCGCCGCCGCACTGATCACGGTCAGCGTCGTCGGCACCCAGTCGGCCACCGCCGACGGGAACTCGCGCAACGCCGCCGGCCGCACCCCGGCCGCCGCCCAGCCGGCCGCGGCCACCGCGCCCGGACTCGGCTCCGCCGCCCTCGTCCAGAGCGAGGACTACTTCCAGCGGGGCCTGAACCCGGTCGGCGCGACGGTTGCGCTGAACGGACGCCAGGGGCTTTCCGCGTGCTCCGGCGAGGAGACGATGCACGACCTGACCAAGGGCAAGGCCACCGCGTACGCCTCCGTGAACTGGACCTTCGACACCAGCGGCCAGCTGACCGAGTCGGCCGCGAGCGCGCACACCGGGGCCGAGGCCGCCACCTGGGAGAAGCAGCTCGTCGCGCTCGTCGAGGACTGCCAGGACGAGCCCGCCGGCCACTGGCACTACGGCGCGGCCCACGCCCTGACCGTCAACGGCGGCACCGCCCGCTGGTACCCGGCCTACAACGGCGACGGCGCCGTCAGCGGCGGGGTCGCGGTCCTGCGCAGCGGCACCCGGGTCGCCATCGTCGAGCTCACCGGCCAGCCCACCAACGCCCCGACCTACGTCGAAGGCATCGCCACCGCAGCACTGAAGCGCCTCCCCTCCTGAACGGCGGCCCGCGCCACTGGGCGGAGCCGGCCCCGGACCATCCGGCACGGAACGTAGGAGAGCGCGGTCGGGACCAGGAACATCCCCGGCTGCGTACAGACCCCCTCGGGTCTCCCCCTGCGTCGCCGTCACCGGCCCGCGCGGGCTGAAGCCGGCGGCCGGGTACGGGCCGCGCGGGTCACCTGCGGCGACCCGCGCGGCCTGGTGGGCGTACCGGTCGTGCGCCCGCCTGCTCCCGCCCGCCGAGCGGTCCCGGCACGGTGGCACCACGGCTACGCCCTCACTGTCGGCCCTTCCCTGACCGACGGTCGTGCCGGCGTCGTCTGACACTTCCGACGCCGATGGGCACGAGATAGTAGACGGCGATGGCGAGGTAACCGACGACGGCCGCGACCGGTGCGAAAAGGCCCAGAACGATCATGGCGACGTAGCCGACGAGTCCGGGCGTGAGGCGCTCGGTCACAACCTGCACCTCTCCTTCATCCGCGTCGCGGCGCACCAGCCCCCGGTGAACCGCGTACCGCCAGAACAGGGACAGCAGCGCGGAGGTCACCAGCAGGGAGAGACCGTAGAAGGTGGTGGCGACACGCTCCGCGTCGCCCTCGCGGATGTACTCGGCCAGCAGTTTGGTCGGAAACGGCAGGAAGGCGACGGCGAGCATCAGTACCAGGTTCAGGCGCATCAGCCAGAGGTCCGCGTGCTCGAGGTACTCGGTGATGACCGAGTGGGCCAACCAGACCGCCCCGATCGTGGCGAAGCTCACCAGGTAGCCCAGGTACGACGGCCACTGCTCGAAGATGGCGTGCAGCAGGCGCGTCGATCCGGGAGGAACAGCGATCTCGAGGACGAGCAGTGTGCCGGCGATGGTGAAGATGCCGTCGCTGTAGGCCTCCAGCCGCGCAGTCTGGAGTTGACGGCGGGGCTGATCGCGCTCGACCGGTTCCTCTGTCATGGCTGGAGTGTGGCAGTCCTGCTCTGGGGCGGCCCGCAGGCGAGTAGCCGGCACCGGAATCGTGTCGCGCCACATCACCGAGGTCACTCGGCCACCTCAAGCGCTGACGGTTCCGCGGCGCCTGCGGCAGCCTGTGGCGTCATCCGCGGGCGGACGCTCGTGACTTCGGGTGGATGACGAGTGCCGGTGCCGGGTGACCGGGTGAGGTCGGGATCGGTTCCGGCAAGGCGGGGGTTCGCCGTCCTGTCGGAACGGTTTGGCCTCTCACACTGCAGAGTTGACGGCCGGACCGCTCGAAGGCCGAGGCGGCGAGCGGTCCGGCCGCTCAGCATGCGACAGGTGCAGAAGGCCGGACCGGGGTCACCGGCACCCCCTCCCCGCCGGATCCGCTCGGTCACCGCCGCCGCCGAGGAGAACCTCGCGGTGCCGTTCAGCGCCTCCGCGCCGGGCGTCGAGGTGGGCGTCCGCACCGCCCGGCACGGGGCGCAGGGCACCTGCGGCCCCGTGGCCCGCGGGCACCACGCCCACTGCGTGCGGGCAGGTCCGTCCGGCCCTGTTCACTCACCTGGACGTGTAGTCGTGACGCCACGTCACGAGGACTGGGCTCGTCACGCACCGTTCCCTGGCACGGTTGAGTGTGCCGCCGAGGCGCTGGGACCAGGTCGACAGGTCGGTCCGGCGGCCCCGTTCCCGCCCCAGCATGGGAGTTCTCTTGCGCTTTCGCAGAGCCGCTGTGCTCACCGCTCTTCTGGCCTCCCTGACGGTGGGGGCCACTCACCCCGGGACCGCCGACGGCCACTCGCCCGGATACGGTGCACCGACGCAGGACGGTGTCGTCCGCAGCGCCAGGGGACCCCTCGCCGCCGCCGAGGTGACGCTGTTCCAGGCGGGGGAGGACCCCGGCTCCGGCGCCCGGCCGCTGGCCCGCACGCGCACCGACGCCCACGGCCGTTTCAGCCTCCCGTACCGCGCCCCGCACGATCCGGGCGCGGTGCTGTACCTGACCGCGGACGCGGGGCCGGAAGGCCGCGCGCGCGGCGGGGCCCCGGGCGGCGTGCGGCCGGTCCGGCTGGTCGCGATGCTCGGCACCGGCCGCCACACCGGGGACGTGGTGCTCGACGAGCTCACCACGGTCGCGGCGGGATTCGCGATGGCGCAGTTCACCCGGGGCGGCGAGGTCGCCGGCCGCAGCCCCGGCCTGCAGAACGCGGCGGCCGTCTCCCACAACCTGGCCGACATCGGCGACGGGGAGGTGGCCGAGACGCTCGCCACCGCCCCGAACGGCGACGAGACGTCCACCCTGCGCGCCTTCAACACGCTGGCCGACATCCTGTCCGGATGCACCGCGGGACAGACCTGCGGCGCCCTCCTCGATCTGGCCGGTCATCCCGGCGCACCGGCCCCCCGCGACACCTTCCAGGCCGTCGCGGACATCGCCCGGCTCCCCGGCAACAACGCCGCCGGGCTCTTCGCACTGGCCGACGGCCGCGACGACTACCGGCCCAGGCTGGCGGAGGCTCCCGACGCCTGGACCATCGCCCTGCGGTACGTGGGCAACGGCCACGAGTTGGACGGACCGGGCAACGTCGCGTTCGACGCCGAAGGCACCGCCTGGATCGGCAACAACTACACGTTCGGCGCCGATCCCCGGCAGTCGGTCTGCGGCTCCCGCATCCTGTCCCGGCTCACCCCGACCGGACAGGACGTCCCCGGCGCCCCGTACCGCGGCGGCGGGCTGTACGGAGTGGGCTTCGGTACGACCGTCGACCCCCGGGGACACGTCTGGGCGGCCAACTTCGGCTTCCAGGGCACCGATTGCCCGCTCGACGCCAGCCGCCTGTACCGCAGCGTCTCGGAGTTCACCGCCGACGGCCGGCCCCTCTCGCCGCCCGGGGGCTGGCGCAACGGTGACATCGTCCAACCGCAGGGCGCCGTGTCGGACCGGGAGGGGAACATCTGGGTCGCCAACTGCGGCGGTAGGAGCGTGACCCGGATCCCCGGCGGGAACCCGTCCGGGGCCCGCAACATCGCGCCGGGCGGCGACACCCTGGTCAAGCCGTTCGGCGTCACCGTGGACACGCAGGGGCGGGCCTGGGTGACCGGCAACGGAAGCGACGACGTGACGCTGCTGTCCCCGCAGGGCGACCCCGTGCGCACGGTCACCGGCGGCGGGATCAAGCGGCCCATGGGCGTCGCCTCCGACAGCCTGGGCAACGTCTGGGTGGCCAACGGCGGCGTGGTGGTCGCGCCCTGCGAGGGCACCACGCCCGCCATGGTCGCCGAGGCGGTCAAGGACATCGTCACCCGGGACGCCGGCGCTTCGGTCACGATGGTCCGGTCCGACGGCACCACCCCGGCCGAGCCGTTCGTCAACGACGGCCTGTTCCTGCCCTGGGGGATCGCGGTCGACGGCGACGACACCGTCTGGGTGGCGAACTTCGGCGGCCACCGCCTGGCCAACCTGTGCGGTGCCCGGCTGTCCTCCTGCCCGCCGGGGCTCCGGACGGGCGATCCGATCTCACCGGCCGGCACCGGCTACACCAGCGACGGACTGGAGCGCAACACCGCCGTCCAGATCGACCCGTCCGGCAACGTCTGGCTCGCCAACAACTGGCGGACCGTACCGCTGCAGACCAACCCGGGCGGCCACGAGATGGTGGTGTTCGTCGGACTCGCCGCTCCGGTGTGCACTCCGCTGCTCGGACCGCCGAAGCGCCCCTGACCACGAGGGGGTCCGGGCCCGTGCGGCCGGATCCTCGGTGTGTCTCCGGCCCGTCCCCCCGTCCGGGGGACGGGCCGGACGCGTCCGACGCGGCGGACCTCCGGTCAGGCCGTACTGGACACAAGGGGACTGACCGGAGGTCACCGGAGCGCTCCGGGCCGATCCGCTCGGTGGCCGTGGCGACCGCCGACGACGCAGATCGGTGAGGACGCTGCGGTACGGCTTCGAACGGCGGCCCGGTCTCCGATGGGCACACCCGTTCGCTTCAAAGCGAACCGGTGACTTACCGCTCGTTGCAGAACGTCGTTTCGGAGCCGTCGGAGACAGCCGTCGCCGACGTGGCCCAGGCACGTGAGGTCACCGGTCGTCAGAACCGGACCGGCACGCGCCCGGTCCCACGGCCGATCGAGATCGCCGCGCACAGGGCCTGCGGCTCACTCCGGGCCGGGGGGTCGGTCGAGGCCGACGGGGGGCGGGGAGGGTCCTTGCGGCGGCAGGGTCGCGAGGAGTGGCCCCGGCTCGGAGCCCGGCACCTGATGAATGAGCCGGCACAGGGCGTAGTGCACGCACAGGAGGGCGAAGACCTCCTGCACCACGCCTTCGGGATGCTGCGAGCGCAGGACGGGCGGCGCCCCGTACGGGCTGAGGATCTCGGCCATCGCGGGACGGGTCTGCTGGTGACGTACGTACAACTCGACCAACTCGTCCGCAGGCGCGTCGTCCGGGTCGGCGATGGTGGTCAACAGCCGGCGGATCGACGGGGCGCACCGGCACTCGGGATCCCGCGCTGTCGGGGAGGTGCAGGAGTGAGGCCGGTCGCGCCACCCGGGAGGCTCGGCGTACCGGATGACGCGGACATGCGCCTCGCGGCCGGGTTCCCGCCCGCCGGAGGGAAGGGGGAGCCGGGCGAGGTACGAGCCGTCGGGCATCACCTCCAACGGTTGCAGCCCGAGCATGCCCTTGTCGCGCCAGAGAAGGTCGGTGCCTTCCGTGACCGCGTGACGGCAGTCGTGGTGGATGAAGCGCCAATCGGTCAGCACCAGTCCTCCTGGCGGAGCCTTGGGCAGCAACCGTAGGGCGGTCTCCGACAGTGCGGCGGCGGCCGGCCCCGTTTCGACCTCGAACACTCCGTGTGCTCTGACCTCGGACAGCACCGTCACGCGCGCCTGCGAGCGGACGGACGCACCGCCCGCCTGCGGATGCGGGCCGAAGTGGCGCAGGTTCGCCGCGCTGCCCGGGAGGTCCACGTTGATCGCGTCCAGTACGGCGATGTGGCGACCCCGGTACACGTCACCGTCGCACGTGCCCGGGGCCGGTCGGCAGAGACGGTGGAACAGTTCCTTCAGGGGCTCCGGACCGAGCCGCAGCCTGGCCCGGCCGATGGCAGCAGTCGTCGGAGCCGGCGGCGGGCGCCGCTTCTCGGACATCACGATCCGGCTGGGCGTCACCAGTCTCATGACATCGGTGTAGCCGAGCTGCGGGAACAGGCACATCGCCAGGACGAAGTACACGACGGTCTGGGCCGGCAGGAGCCGTTGACGCTTCTCGAGCCGTCCGCAACTCTCGATCGCTTCCCGGACGATCTCCACCGGGAAGGCCTCCGCGAGAATCCCCATCGCGGCCTGATCGGCAAGCCGTTCACCATCGGGCCTCTTTCTCTGTCCCAACCTCGGCACGCGTCGTTCAACGCCGGCGCCCTCGCGAGGTCACTAAGTCACCGGTCGTGCACGTCTGACGGGATGTCCGTTCGGTTCTCGTGCACTTAGCGTGAAGACACGCCGCACCGTGCTGGCGCCGGATCGAACCGATGACCGACGGTTCGACGCCCCGAACACCAAGAGGGTCAGTCCCGCCCCTGGAAGCCGCCGACCATCCCCCAAGCAAAGTGGTGTCATGTACAGATCAAGATCTTCCTCCCCTCCCCTCTTCGCCAGGCTCGGCACGCTGGTCACCATCGCCTTCCTGCTGGCCTTCCTGCTCCCCGGTCGCTCGTTCGCGGCGAGCGGCCTCGTGCAGGACCGCCTCACGCCGATCCTGATGACCGAGGGCGTCGCCGCAGCCGCCCGGCTGACCGTTCACGCCCCCACCTGCACCACCGTCAAGGCTCTGGGTGTCGCCGTACGTGACGAGGACGGAACGAACCTCGACTTCCCGGGGCTCGCCTCCGACGTGCAGGTGTGCCGACGCGGGCGGACGATCAGCACCGAGGAGCGCACGCTTCCCGCCGGCCGGTACACGATGTTCGGCTTCTGGCAGGACTACGCGGACAGGTGGCACAACCTGCCCTCACGCACCCTGATCGTCCAGGGATCCGGCTCCGCGTCGTCGGGAGCCCCCCACTCCCCCGGGGGCGGCCCCCTCCCGCCGACCACGGGCAGGTCGCCGGTCTGGTCGGAGGAGTTCGACGGACCCATTCGGTGGGGATCCCGGTGGGTCGGTGACGCCACCTCCGCCTTCCGCTATCAGGACCACAATCCGGGCGACCACAAGCTGGACTGGTTGACCACCGACGCCGTGAGCGTCGAGAACGGCGTCGCCACGTTCACGGCGTCCCCCTCCGACCACACTCTCGAGAACGGCCGGCAGGCCTGGGACACCGGCCTGCTCACCACGGAGGGCTCCGCCGAGCGATTCCGGGTCCGGACGGGCGACTACATCGAGACCCGGGTGAAACTCCCGACCGGCACCGGCGCGTGGCCCGCGTTGTGGACGTGGAAGGACGGCCGCAACGAGGTGGACACCTTCGAGTACCACCCCGACCGCTCCGCCGTGCTGGAGCTGACCAACCAGGTACGCCAACGCTCGGCGTCGTACCGGGACGCCGACGAGGTGGGACCCGGCGCCTGGGTCACCGTCGGGACGTACTACGGAGCCAGGTCGGTCGACTGGTACGTCAACGGAGCCAGGGTGTACCGCGACCGCGCCGGTGTCGGCACCCGGTGGTCCGCCTATCTCATCCTGAACCTCTCCGTCGCGGACGGCCGCTACCACTCGGCCCCGGTCGACGCCGACTCCCTGGGCTTCGCCGCCGACTACATCCGGGTGTACCGATGAGGGGAATCCCCTGACGACCGGGAACGTCTGACATCGACAGTCTCCGCCTGCGCCGGAGGTGTCGCCGGGCTCACGCCCGCGGCACCTCCGGCGGGGGTTCAGGCCCTCGATGCGAGCTCACCGACGGCGTCTCCGGGTGCGGCGCGGAGGCGTCCACCGAGGAAACCGTCCTTGAGGAGCCCCGCCGTGGCCTGCCGCGCTGCGCCACGGCGGGGCGTTCTCGCAGGTGGCAGGGGGTGCGGCGCGGGGTGAGCGGGGCGGATAGGCGCCGGATAGGCGGGTGGTAGCGGCGCCGGTTCGAACGGATAGGCGGGGCCGGGAGAGTGGTTCTCACCAAGGCGAGCTCCGCCGAACCGTGAGGACTCGGAAAGATGATCGATTACCAGACCCGCCCGGCGTCGAGGGGGGCGACGTCCCCTGATGCCGCTGTGCTCAGCACGGTCGTCAAGCGCTTCACCAGCGCGAAGGGCGAGGAGTTCACCGCCGTGAACGGACTGGATCTGCGGATCCGGCGCGGCGAGATCGTGGCATTCCTCGGGCCCAACGGCGCCGGCAAGTCGACCACCATCGACATGCTGCTGGGGCTGACCCGGCCCGACTCGGGAACGGTCGAGCTGTTCGGCCTGCCGCCGCAGCAGGCGGTCCGCGACGGACGGGTGGCCGCGGTCCTGCAGTCGGGGGGCCTGCTCCCGGACCTGACCGTGGGCGCGACGGTCCACATGCTGGCCTCGCTCCACCCCGCCGCCGACGCCGAACAGTGCATGCGCCGGGCAGGCGTCGCCGAGCTGCGCGACCGCCGGGTCTCCGCCTGCTCGGGCGGCGAGCAGCAGCGGCTCCGGTTCGCCCTCGCGCTGCTGCCGGACCCCGAGTTCCTGGTTCTGGACGAGCCGACCGCCGGGATGGACGTGTCGGCCCGCCGGGAGTTCTGGGCGGCCGTCCGCGAGGACGCCGGGCGCGGCATGACGGTCATGTTCGCCACGCACTACATGGAGGAGGCCGACCAGTTCGCCGACCGTGTGGTGATGATCGACAAGGGCTCGGTGGTGGCCGACGGTTCGGCCTCGTCGATCCGCGCCGCGATCAGCGGGCGCACGGTCTCCGCCGTGGTCGGCCCGTACGAGGCGGAGCTGGTGGCCCGGGCGGCCGGCGTCCGCTCCAGCACCGTCCGCGGCGACCGCCACTACTTCAACTGCACCGACTCGGACTCCCTGCTGCGCGTGCTGGTCAACGAGACGTCGGCCACCGGGATCGAAGTAGCCCCCCGCAGTCTCGAAGAGGCCTTCGTGGCCATCACCACCAACGGCCGCACCGTCCAGAAGGGGATCTGATGGCCTCCCTCACCGCGTCGGGCGCCCGTCCCGCCACCTCCACGTTCAGCGGGGTGAACCCCACCTTCATCCGCTACGAGCTCCGCCGGCGGTTCAACCGCCAGACCACGATCTTCACCGTCCTGCTGCCGGCCGTGCTGTACCTCGCCCTGTTCCGGACCAGCCCGAACGACGCGACGCTCCCGCACGGGAACTTCGCCGCCTGGATGATGATCGGCCTGGCGGTGTACGGCGCCGCCACGGCAGCCACCAGCTCCGCCGCGACCATCTCGGTCGAGCGCGCGTCGGGCTGGATGCGCACGATCGCGCTGAGCCCGCTCACCCCGCCCGGGTACCTGCTCGTCAAGGTGCTCTGCTCGGTCCTGATGGCCGGTGTCCCGGTGGCCATCGTCGGCGTGCTGGGTACCCTCACCGGCGCCGAGGCGGACGCCGGCGTCTGGGTGACGTCGCTGCTGGTGGCCTGGCTCGGTGCGGCGGTGTTCGCCGCGCTCGGCATCGCGATGGGACTGGCGCTCAAGCCCGACGTCGTGATGCACATGCCCGGTCTGACCATGACCGCGCTCGCCTTCCTGGGCAACCTGTTCATCCCGCTCAGCGGCACCATGCTGGAGATCTCGCGGTTCACCCCGATGTACGGGGTCGCGACCCTCGCCCGCTACTCGCTCACCGACGGCTACTCGTTCAGCGGCGAGCACTCCAGCCTGGCGGGCGCCGTCTTCAACATCGTCGCCTGGTTCGCCGGCTTCTCGTTCATGGCGATCCGCCGGTTCGCCAAGAGCACCGGCCGCCAGTAGCCCGGCCGCCAGTAGCCCGGTGGGTGCCGGCCCGCCCCGGACGGCCGGCACCCACCGCCGACCACCGCACCACCACCCGGACCGCAACACCACCACCTGGACCGCACCGGGCGCCTGGCGCCGTGCGAAGGGCACCACACGAAAGGGGGATAGAACACATGTTCGCCGTACTCGCGCCCGGCCAGGGCTCCCAGACCCCTGGCATGCTGGCCGGCTGGCTGCGCGACCCACTCCACGCCGAACGCATCCGCGACTGGTCCGAGGCCGCCGACTGCGACCTGGCCCACCTGGGCACCAAGGCCTCCGCCGCGGAGATCGCCCGTACCGAGAACACCCAGCCCTTGCTGGTCGCCCAGGGCCTGCTGGCCCACGGCGGGCCGGCCCGGACGGCGCCCGGGGGAAGCACGGTGGCCGCCGGCCATTCCGTCGGCGAGCTCACCGCCGCCGCCTTCGCCGGGGTGCTGAGCCCCGCCGACGCCGTCCGGCTGGCCGCGATCCGCGGCCGGGCCATGGCCGCGGCCTGCGCCGAGGCACCCACCTCGATGGCGGCGGTGGTCGGCGGGCACGAATCGGAGGTGCTGGCCCGGATCACCGAACTCGGCCTCACCGCGGCCACGTTCAACGGCCCCGGCCAGATCGTGGCCGCCGGGCTCACCGAGCGCCTGGAACAGCTGGCCGCCGCGCCGCCGCCCTCCGCGACGGTCAAGCCGCTGCCGGTCGCCGGCGCCTTCCACACCCCGCACATGGAGTCGGCCCGCCGGGCCGTCGCGGCCGCCGCCGCCACGATGCACTTCGAGCGGCCGGACCAGCTGTTGCTCTCCAACGCGGACGGCGCGGTGCTCACCGAGCCGGAGGAGATCCGCCGGCGGCTGGTCGACCAGGTGGTCCGGCCGGTGCGCTGGGACCTCTGCCTGCGGACCCTGGCCGAGCTGGCGCCGGAGCTCGCGGTCTCGCTGCCGCCGGCCCGCACCCTGGCCAACATCCTCAAGCGCCAGTTCCCCGGCTTGGAGGTGCTGTCCGTCAACTCGCCCCGGGACCTCACCCGGACCCACGAGCGGCTCGACGCCGCGATCGGCAGAGGAGAGCCCGTCCGTGCTGGTGTCTGACCTGCTCAACCGCCCGCGCGCCGAGCGCGCCGACCACCCCGCCGTCGTCGACGCCGACGGCTCCCTCGACTACCGCGAGCTCGGCACCGTCGTGGACCGCGCGGCCGGCTGGCTGCGCGGCCGGGGCGTCACCGCCGGCGACCGGGTGGTGTACACCGGCGGCAACGACCGCGCCTTCCTCGCCCTCTTCTACGCCACGCTCCGGATCGGCGCCGTCTTCGTTCCGGTGCACCCGGAACTGACGGACACCCAGGTCGGCCACATCGTCGAGGACTGCACGGCCGCGCTGGCACTCTGCCCGCCCGCCGCGGGCCGCGCCGCCGGCCGCACCGCCGAGGTGGCGCAGGCCTGGCAGGAGATCCTGCAGACGCCCGCCGACGACTTCGCCGCCGACGTCCCGGACGACAGCACGGCGATGCTGATCTACACCTCCGGCACCACCGGCCGGCCGAAGGGCGTGGTCTGCCCGCACCGGCAGATGCTCGCGGCGGTCGAGGCGGTCAACGCCCGCCTGCAGTACCGCGCGGACGACGTGGTGCTCTGCCGGCTGCCGCTCTCCTTCGACTACGGGCTCTACCAGGCCCTGTTCTGCGCGCTCACCGGCAGCACGCTCGTCCTCGCCCAGCGCAGCCACGACGTCGGCCTGCTGCGCGTCATCGAGCGGCACGGCGTGACGGTCGTCCCGCTGGTGCCGTCGCTGGCGCAGATCCTGGCCCTGCTCCAGGGCAAGCTGCGCCGGCCGACCAGGGTCCGGCTGTTCACCAACACCGGTGCCCGGCCGGGCCGGGCGGTGATGTCCGAGCTGCTGGAGCTCTTCCCCGGCTCGGCCTTCGCCTCGATGTACGGGATGACCGAGTGCAAGCGCATCTCGATCCTCGACCCGGCCGAGTACGCCGCGCACCCCGACTCCGTCGGTCCGCCGATCCCCGGCGACCGGGTGCGGATCGTGGACGGCGAGGGGCGGACGGTCGCCCCCGGCACGGTCGGCGAGATCGTGGTGTGGGGCCCGACCGTGATGGCCGGCTACTGGGGGATCCCGCTCGACGAGCAGAACCGCTTCGTCCGCCGCACCGACGGCTCCCTGGAGCTGCACACCGGCGACCGCGGCCACCTCGACGACGACGGCCGGCTCTACTTCGCCGGCCGCGACGACGACGTGATCAAGCGCCGAGGCATCCGGCTCGCCCTGACCGAGATCGAGGACGCCGCCGAGCGGATCCCCGGGGTGACCGCGGCCGTGGCCCTGAAGCCCGAGCCCGAGGACGGCCCGCTGCACCTCGCGGTGCAGAGCCCGCTGGCGCCGGAGGAGATCCGCGCCCAGTTGGCCCGGCAGCTCGACCACGCCCGGATGCCCGACCTGATCGTCCCGATCGACGCCGTACCGCTGACCGCCAACGGCAAGCCCGACCGCGCCGCAGCCAGGCGCCTGATCGACCCGCCGGCCGCCGCGCCCGCCACCACGACTCCCTTCGCACAGACGAGGACCACCCATGAACCAGTCGCAGTTTGACCAGCTCGTCGAGCGCGTCTGCGCCGTCAAGGTCACCGACCCGCACACCCCGCTCGTGGACCTGGGCGTGGACTCGCTCCACACCATCGCCCTGGTGATGGCCGTCGAGGAGGAGTTCGGGATCGAGGTCGACCCCGACGCGCTCGCCGACCCCGCCCTCTCCTCGCCCGCCGGCCTGCTGCAGTTCGCGCAGGCGCAGGCCGACGCCGCGGCCCCGGCCGCGGTCTAGGGACCTGGACACCGATACCCATGTGGACCGACACCAGACCCGCGGCCGAGATGCCACGGCTCTTCGAACGCGGCGGGGACCTGATCTCCTTCGCCGGGGGCCTGCCCGACCTGGACGTCCTCCCGCTGGAGGCGATCTCCGGTCAGCTCTCCCGCCTCGTCCGCCTCGGCGGAAAGCTCGCCTTCCAGTACACGACCCCGCACGTGGCCAAGGCCCTCGTCCCGGCCGTCACCGACCTGATGGCCCGTGAGGACGGCCGCGCCACGGCCGACACCCTCGTCCCCACCAGCGGCTCCCAGATGGGCCTGATGGCCGTCGGCCTCGGGCTCGCCTCGCCCGGCGAGACCGTCCTGGTCCAGACGCCCGCCTACCCGGGCGCCACCGCCGCCTTCCGCACCGCCGGCCTCGACCTGAGTGCCGTGCCGTCCGGCCGGGACGGCCTGGACCTCGACGGGCTGCGCCGCACCGTCCACGCCCTCCGGGCCGACGGCCGCACCGCGCGGCTGCTCTACTGCAACCCGACGCACCAGAACCCAACCGGGGCCACCATGCCGGTCGAACGCCGCAGGGAGCTGCTGGCGGTCTGCCGGGAGCTGAACCTCCTGGTGATCGAGGACAACCCCTACGGCCTGCTCTCCTTCGACGGCAGCACCACCACCGCCCTCCAGGCGCTCGACCCGGAGAACGTGGTCTACCTGGGCACCTTCTCCAAGATCTTCGCCCCGGGCCTGCGCTGCGGCTGGATCGCCGCACCGGAGCACCTGGTGCCGGCGCTCAGCCGCACCACCGAGGTGATCGCCCTCTCGCCGTCCGCCCTCGCCCAGGCCGCGCTCGCCGCGTTCCACACCCGGGGCGGCTGGAACGACCTGATCGACGGCTACCGGGCGAGCTACCGCGAGCGCTGCGCGCTGATGGCCGACGCGCTGGAGCGCGAGCTCGGCACCGACGGCCCCTGGCAGTGGGAGCGCCCGGACGGCGGCTTCTACATCTGGCTGCGCCACCGCGACGGCGTGGACACCGGCCGGTTCACCGCGGCCGCCGCCGAACAGGGCGTCTCCTTCGTCCCCGGCAGCCACTTCGGTATCGGCGGCGAGCACGCCGACGGCCTGCGGCTCTGCTTCAGCCACGTGCCGCGCGGCCGCATCGCCGAGGGCGTCGCCCGGCTGGCCCAGGCGCTCGCCGCGCCGGCCGCTCCCCCGGAGGGCGGGTCCCGATGACCGACACGCTCGCGGCCGCCCGCGCGGTCGACTGGTCGGAGTTCGGCCCGTCCCGGCCGCTCGGCGACTCGCACTGGCGGGTCTGGGGCGTCGGCCTGCTGCGCAACGCCGGCTTCCCGGTCTCCGGGCTGGACCGCCTCGGCGGACGGCACGCGGTGCACGCGGCCGCGCTCCTGGACAGCGGCGCGGCCGACCACGACGACTTCGAGGCGGCCTACCGGGCCGACTGCGACGCCGAGACGGAGCGGCTGGCCCGCCTCGCCACCGACGGCAAGGTGCGCAGGGCCATCGCCTGGCAGAACCGCACCGTCTACCAGGTCCTCGACTCCCTGGCGTCCGGCCGGGGCAAGGAGTCCAAGCGCCGCCAGCGCGAGCGCACCCTGGCCATGTACTGGCTGCGGTACTGCGCCAAGGCCGAGACCATCGGCTTCTTCGGCCCCGGGGCGTGGATCTCCGTCGGCCGGGGCCGGCGCGCCATCGACTTCGAGCCCGGGCCGTCGCTCACCTCGGCGAGCCGGACGTCCTTCGAGCGCTGGACGATCGCCGCCCTGGGCGAGTGGATGTCCGAACAGCCCGGCGCCCGCTGGTGGTTCCCGCCGGTGCTGCGGCCGGACGTCCACCTCGACGGCGACCGGCTGGTGATGCCGGGCCGCAAGGTGGTCCGGCTGCGCGCGGACGACGTCCAGGTACTGCGCCGCGCCGACGGCGACCGCAACGGCGAGGCCATCGCCGACGCGCTCGCGGCCGAGGAGCAGTGGGACGCCGCGACCGCCCGCACCCGGGTGGAGAAGGTGCTGAGCCGGCTGCTGAAGCAACGGCTGATCGCCTGGGACGCGAACATCCCGGTCGACGTCCGCGCCGAGGAGGTGCTGCGCCGCCGGGTGGACGCCATCGGCGACCCGGAGCTGTTCGTCCGGTACGACGCCGTGCTCGCCGAGCTCGGCCGGCTGCGGGACGGGATCGACCGCGCGACCACCGCCGAGGAGCTCGTCGAGGCGCTCGACCTGCTCGACGGGTTCTTCGTCCGGACCACCGGGCAGGCGGCCTCCCGCGAGGAGGGCAAGGCGTACGCCGGCCGGACGCTCTGTTACCAGGACTCCCTCCGGGACTGCCGGATGGACCTCGGGCAGGACTTCCTCGACGGCATCGCCCGCCCGCTGGCGCTGGTCGCCGACGCGGCGGACTGGTTCGGCAACCGGCTCGCGGAGCTGGTGGAGGCGGAGGTCGCCGCGCTGGTCCGGACCGCCGCCGAGCGCCACGGCACGGTGACGCTGGCCGACGTCTGGCCGCAGGTGCTGGCCCTGTTCTGGGGCGAGCACGCCACCCCGGTGCACGCGGCGACCCGCGAGCTGGCGCTGAAGTGGCGCGAGGTCGTCGCGCTGGACCCGGACGCCCCGGCGTCCCAGCCGGTCCGGCTCTCGGTGGCCGGGATCGAGGAGCGGGCCCGCGCGGTCTTCGCCACCGGCCCGGTGCGCTCGCCGCACCTGGCGGTGCACAGCCCGGACCTCCAGGTGGTCGCCCCGTCCGTGGACGCGGTGAACGCCGGCGACTACACCGTGGTGCTGGGCGAGCTGCACGCCTGCCTGGCCACGCTGGACCTGCCCTTCCTGGACTGGACCGCCGACCACGGGTCGCTGCGCGACAAGGTCAACGCGGCGATCGGCGCCCCGCGGCTGGTGCCGCTGCTGCCGGTCGGCTGGAAGCGCAACAGCGGCCGGATGGTGCCCGCTCCGATCGGCGCCGGGGACCGGCTGATCGGGTTCACCCGGGCGCCGTTCGACGAGCGGGGCCGGATCGACCCGGCCGCCGCGATCACCGTGGTCGAGGCGGACGGCACCGTGACCGCCACCACCCCGGACGGGCGGACCTGGAGCGTCCCGGAGCTGCTCGCGGTGCTGATCTCGATCATCGCCTGCGACGCCTTCAAGATCGGCCTGGACCGCCCCCACGCCCCTCGGGTGACCCTCGACGACCTGGTCCTGTTCCGCGAGACCTGGCGGCTGCGGGCCGACGAGGTCGGGCTGCCCGCCAAGGCGGACCGGCACCACGACTACCTGGCGGTGCGCCGCTGGGTCACCCGGCACCGGCTGCCCGAGCAGGCGTTCGTGAAGTTCCCCGAGGAGACCAAGCCGTCCCTGGTCGACTTCACCAGCCCGACGCTGGTGCTCTCCTTCGCCAACCTCGTCCGCCGGGCGCGGCAGGCCGACCCCGGGGCAGTCGTGACCGTCAGCGAGCCGCTGCCGGCCCCCGAGGACTCCTGGCTGCCGGACGCCGACGGCGAGCGCTACGTGAGTGAGCTGCGGCTCCAGATCAGCAGGAAGGTGCCGGAATGACCGTCCTCGTCCCCGACGACGCGGCACTGCGGGTCCGCCCGACCCGCCCGCCGCGCCCGTCGGACCCCGACATCGTCGCGACGATCGGCGGGACCCCGCTGATCGCCCTGGACCGGCTGTTCCCGCCCAACCGGTTCCAGGTGTACGCCAAGTGCGAGCGCTTCAACCCCGGCGGGAGCATCAAGGACCGCGCCGCCAAGTCGATGATCGAGCACGCCATCGGCACCGGCCGGCTCGTGCCGGGGGTGTCCACGGTGGTGGAGTCCTCCTCCGGCAACCTCGGCATCGCCCTCGCGCAGCTCTGCAACTTCTACCGGCTCAAGCTGGTCTGCGTGGTCGATCCCCGGACCACCGCGCAGAACCTGTCCATCATGCGGGCCTACGGGGCACGGGTCGAGGTCGTGGAGCACCGCGACCAGGCCACCGGCGAGTTCCTGCCGGCCCGGATCGCCCGGGTCCGGTCGCTGCTGGAGAGCATCCCCGACGCCTACTGGCCGAACCAGTACGCCAACGAGTACAACGCCCGGGCGCACCACACGACGATGAGCGAGATCTGCGAGGCCCTGCCGGGCGGACCGGACTACCTCTTCCTCGCGTCCGGCACCTGCGGCACGCTGCGCGGCTGCGCCGAGTACGTCCGGGACAACGGCCTGGCCACCCGGGTCGTCGCGGTGGACGCCGTGGGCAGCGTGATCTTCGGCCAGCCGGAGCCGTGGGAGAGCTCGCACAAGCGGACCATCCCGGGCCACGGGGCGGCGGTGGTCCCGCCGCTGCTGCTGCCGGGGCTGGCGGACCGGGTGGTCAAGGTGACCGACTCCGAGTGCATCCGCGGCTGCCGCCAGCTGCTGGCCCGGGAGTCGATCCTGGCCGGCGGGTCCTCCGGCGCGGTGATCTCCGCACTGCTGGGTGCCCCCGACTGGATCGAGCCCGGCGCCACCTGCGTCGCGGTGCTGCCGGACGGCGGCGACCGCTACCTCGACACCATCTACGACGACCAGTGGGTGGAGTCCTACCTCCGGCAGTACCTGCCGGACCACGACCAAGAAAGGAGTGAGTCATGAGGATCCTCGGTCGCGACGACGTCCGCGCCGCACTGGCGGGTCTGGACTCCACCGTCCTCGACTCCGTGCGGAACGCCTACGTCCTGCACAGCCAGGGCCAGTCGGACCTGCCGTTCTCCACCTTCCTGCGCCCGCTGGGCCGCCCGGACTCGCGCATCATCGCCCTGCCCGCCTACCTGGGCGGACCGGCCCCGGTGATGGGCCTCAAGTGGATCTCGTCCTTCCCGGAGAACGTGAACCGGGGCATGCAGCGGGCCTCCTCGCTCTGCATCCTGAACGACCTGGAGTCCGGCTACCCGGTGGCCCTGATGGAGGGCAGCCAGATCTCCGCGGTGCGGACCGCGGCCAGTGCCGCCCTCGCCAGCGGCCTGCTGTCCGCCGGCCGCCCGGTGCGCACCGTCGGCCTGATCGGCTGCGGCACCATCAACCACCGCGTCATGTCCTACCTGGCGCAGGTCCACCCGGACATCGAGACCGTGCTGCTCCAGGACGCGTTCCCGGAGCGGGCCAAGGTCTTCGCGGCCGAACTGGCCGCGGAGTACCCGGGGATCGCCTTCCGGGCCGTCGACGTGGCCGCCGCGCTCGGCGCCGAGACCGTGAGCATCGCCACCACCGACTCCAGCTACTGGCTCGACCTGGCCGACTACCCGGACCGGCCGCACGGCCAGGTGATCCTGCACCTGTCGCTGCGCGACCTGAGCGCCTCCTCGGTGCTCGCCGCCCACAACGTGGTGGACGACGCGCAGCACGCCGTCCGCGAGCAGACCTCCCTGCACCGCGCCGAACAGCAGGTCGGGCACCGGGAGTTCGTGCACGCCGAGATCGGCGCGGTGCTGGACGGGCGGACCGATCCGGCCACCCTGGCCCGCACGGTCGTCTTCTCCCCCTTCGGCCTTGGCGTGCTGGACCTCGCCGTCGCCGAGGCGGTGCTGGAGGCCGCCGTCGCGGCCGGCCTCGGCACCGAGGTCGAGGGCTTCGACCCGGGCAGTCACAAGGTCACCTCGACGCTCACCGGGAGTGCGGCATGAGCGCCCCGGGACGGCTCTTCGCCGAGGGCACCAGGGCCCTGGTCACCGGCGCCTCGCGCGGGATCGGCGCGGCGATCGCGATCGCCCTGGCCGAGCACGGCTGCGACGTCGCCCTCAACTACCGCAACAGCGCCGGGAAGGCCGAGGAGGTCGCGGAGCGGATCCGCGCCCTCGGCCGGCAGGCCCTGCTGGTCAGGGCCGACGTCTCGGACGAGGCGCAGGTCGCCGCGATGTACAAGGAGATCCGCGGCACCTGGGGCAACGTCGAGGTCGCCGTCCTCAACTCCGGGGTGACCGCCGACGGCCACATGGCCGCGATGAGCTCCGCGAAGTGGCAGGAGGTCATCGGCACCAACCTGACCGGCGCCTTCCTGACCGCCCGCGAGGCGACCAAGCAGATGTACGCCACCGGCGGGGCGATCGTCATGATCGCCTCCACCAGCGGCATCGCCGGCCGGGTGGGCCAGGCCAACTACGCCGCCAGCAAGGGCGGGGTGATCTCGATGGCCAAGACCCTGGCGTACGAGACCGCCGGCCGCGGCATCCGGGTCAACGTGGTGGCGCCCGGGTTCATCGACACCGACATGGTGAAGAAGGTGCCCCCGGCGCAGCTCAAGGAGGCCGCCCAGGCGATCCCGCTCGGGCGCATGGGGACCGCGGAGGAGGTCGCCCAGGCGGCCGTCTTCCTGGCCAGCCCCGCCGCGTCGTACATCACCGCCAAGGTCCTCACGGTCGACGGCGGAATGCTCTACAGCTGACCGGTCATCGCGCCACCAAGAAGAACTGACGATCCATCACACCAATCCGGAAAGGGACCACCATGTCCGTCGCCACCTTCGAGGACGTCCGCACCCAGGCCGAGCAGCGCCTGGAGAAGAACATGAAGATCAAGTCGATGATCATCGACCGCCTCGGCCTGGACGCCGAGCCCGAGGTCGTCTCCGACAACCAGCCGCTGTTCGGCCGCGGCCTGGAGATGGACTCGCTGGACACCCTGGAGATCGTCGTCATGATCAACAACGAGCACGACGTGCTGATCAGCGACGACGACTTCGAGGCCTTCGGCTCGATCAACGCCCTGGTCGACTTCATCGAAGCCCGCGAGGTCTGATCATGACGATCGCGCCGGAGACCGCGCCCGCGCGCCGGGCCGCAGCGGCCAAGGAACCGAAGCAGACCTTCAGCTACTCCTCGGACGACATCAAGCGGATGCTGCCGCACCGCTGGCCGATGCTGATGATCGACCGCGCCTACGACGTCGTGCCCGGCGTCTCCGGCCGCGGCATCAAGAGCGTCTCGGTGAACGAGCCGTTCTTCGCAGGCCACTACCCGGACCATTCGATCATGCCCGGCGTGATGATCGTCGAGGCGATGGCCCAGCTGGTCGCCGTCGTCTACGTGGCCGAGCTGCTGGAGGCGGAGAACCCCGGCACCGGCGACCCCTCGGCCAGCGTCGGCTACCTCGGCTCCATCAGCTCGATGAAGTTCTCCCGGCTGGTCGTCCCCGGCGACCAGCTCCGGCTGGAGGCCAAGCTCGGCCAGAAGCTCGGCGGGCTCCGCTCGGTGTCGGTCCGGGCCAGCGTCGGCACCGAGCTCGCCGCCGCCGGCTCCCTGATCGTCACCACCGAGCGCAAGGGCTGACCGCCCGCCGGGCCGGACCCCCACCCATCGGAACCAGAAGACAAGGAGGTGTGGAATGTCCATCACGATCCGCCCGTACCAGGAGGGCGACGCGCACGACATCGCCGAGCTCTACAACCGTCACCGCGACAACCCCAACCCGGTGGCCGGCGGGATCGGCGGCGACGAGCTGGAGCGCGAGCTGACCGAGCGCGACACGGCGACGTTCCTGGTGGCCGTCGACGACGGGCGGGTGGTGGGCACGTTCGGGCTGTTCCACAGCACCGGGCGGCGGTCCGCGCGGGCCGGCGAGCTCATCGCGGACATGTTCTTCGTCGCCCCCGCCTACCGCAACGGCGTGATCACCGGACGGTTGTTCACCGAGGCGGTCGAGTGGATGATGAAGTGCGGCTGCCTCGTGCTCCGACTGACCGTCAACCCGGCCAACGCCGTGGCCTTCCGGCTGTACCGCCGGGTCGGCTGCGTCTCCGTCGGCGAGACCGTGCCCGGTGAGGACGGCAACGTCGAGCTGCACAACTACATCCCGCTGATCCTCCGGAGCGTCTTCGCCGACCTCGACCCCGAGGCCGTCGCCGCCCTGGGCGGACTCAGCAGCTTCGCCAACGTCGCCGGCGGCCGGGACGACGAACTCCGTTCCGACGTCCGGGTGGTGGACGGCGTCCGCACCATCGCCTACGCTCTGGCCCTCGGCGAGTACCGGATCGACGCGAGCATCGACGTGGACCGCGGGCTGATGCTCGACGCGCGGCTCACCGCCCCCGACGGCACCGACCGGCCGCTGCGGATCGCCGAGCCGCCGTACCGGGTGAAGACCGCCCGGCAGGTCCCGCCGCACCGCTTCGAGTCCGGCGGCCTGGCCTGCGAGGTGGACGGCGGCGACGGCACGGTGACCGTCACCGCCGCCGGGCACCACGGGCCGCTGCTCGTCTCCACCTGGCCCAGCTGCGAGGCGGACCGGTCGGCGGGCTGGCGCGAGGGCCAGCCGCGCGACCTGGACGTCGTCCCGGTCGAGCACGGGGTCCGGGTCACCGAGCGGTCCGGGGAGGACGAGGTCGTCGGCACCATCACCCTCGACGGGGGTGTGCTCGGCCAGGACTTCACCTTCACCCGCCGGCCCGGCCGGATCTTCCAGACCATCGGGCTGCGGCAGGGCACCTTCGCCCGCACCGACCCGGCGGACGGCACCGCCGCCGAGCACCTGCTCGGCACCGGGATCGGCGTCCGCGACGCCTCCGAGGTGGTCGCCGCCGCAGAGGTCGCCCCGGTCGGCAGCGAGCTGGTCTGGAGCGACGGCCCAACCCGGATCGAACTGCCGGTCACCCGACCGGTCCGGCTGATCCACGCCGGGCTGGTCGAACGGCACCTGGAGCAGGACGAGGACGGCGTGGCCCGGCTGCGCACCGTCTTCCGTGCCGGCCCCGGCACCGGCGCCCGGCCCGCGGCCCGCTCCACCGCGGCGCCGCAGCCCGTCGCCGGCGCCCGGACGCTCAAGGTGCAGGCCGCCGCCGCGGGGGTCACCTCGTGGACGGAGGGCGGCACCAAGGTCCTGCGCAGCCCCCACCCCCGCACCCGCGCCTTCGGCTGCAACCCGCGCTGGTCGGCCGGGATGTGGGTGACCCGCGAACACAGCCGGTCCAGCCGCGCCACCGGCCTCGGCTGGGGCGTCCCGACGGCCGGCGAGTGGGAGCAGAAGCACCCCTTCGGCCTGGCCGCCCCGCACGAGCGGATCAGCTGGGAGGTCACCGCGCCGGAGTCGGCCGCCGAGCCGGTCCGGGTCGACGTCCGGGCCCCCGGGGCCGAGGAGGAGATCGTCCTCTGGATCACCCCGAACACGCCGTCCCGCACCACCGTGGTGCTCGACTCGGCCGGCGCCCGCCGGGAGCTGGACTCGTCGGGGTTCCGCCAGGTCTGGGCCGCGGCCGCCGCGGTCCGGCTGGCCGACGGCAGCTGGCTCGACTGCCGGCCCGCCGGCGAGGGGGCCGGCGAGGCGGAGGTCGTCCTGCGCACCACCGCCTCCGGCCTGCTCATCGGCTGCGTCGCGGCCGCCGGGCCGCACGGCGCCGAGGCCTCCTGGCAGCTGGCCGTGCACCGCGAGCCGGTCCTCTGACCCACCGCGGCACCGGCACCGCACCCCGCACAGCATCACAAGCACCGCACCGCACAGACACCGCAAGCACCGCACAGACACCGCGCACCGTCACCCGGGAAAGGACCCGATCCATCATGACCACGACCGTTGCCGTGCCGCGCACCGCGCAGGACGACTACACCACCGTTCGCACCGCCACCGGTGCCTACCGGATCACCGCCCCGCTGGTCCGGGTCTCCGGCGGCGACCGCTACACCCTGCTCGACCAGTTCCTGGCCAAGTCGAGCGAGTACGTCGAGCCGGACACCGTCCGCGAGGCCCTCGCCCTGAACGCCGACGGGACCCCGTTCGCGATCGTCCTGCACTTCGAGATCGGCGACGACTCCTGGCTGCTGCCGCGCACCCCGGTCACCCCCGAGGCGCTGCGCGGCTACCTCGACGCGCTGGACGCCCCCGAGGACGTCACCGTCGAGGTCGAGCCCGAGGGCTGGGGCGCCAGCGCCTTCGAGGGCCCGCAGGCCTGGTCGGTGGCCGCGGAGTTCGTCGACTTCGACATCTCCGGCCTGACCCTGCACGGCGTCACCGAGTCCTCGGTGCCGTCCGACCCGACCGCCCTGGCCCACCTGGCCCGGGTGGGCACCACCGGCGAGTACGGCTACCTGCTGCTCTCGAACGCCCCCGAGGCCGCCCACGAGTCCGTGCTCGCCGCGGTGGCCGGGAAGGGCGGCGCCGAGGTCGGCCCGGAGGGCCTGGCCCGCGTCCAGGCCGAGGCCGGCATGGCCGTCTACGCGGCCGGCTTCGCCGGCCTGCCGGTCCACGAGGCGGACCTCGCCTGGATGGTCGACTGGAACCGGATCGGCGAGTTCACCGGCTCGGAGGAGCTGGTCAAGCCCACCACCGAGCTGGCCCGGCTGACCGCCCTGGCCGCCCCCGCGGACGCCCGCTTCGCCGCCGGCACCGAGGTGAAGGCCGGCGAGCACCGCATCGGCACCGTGCTCTGGCAGGCCCCGTCCGCCAACCCGGACGAGGAGCTGGTCTTCGCCCTCCTGGAGGCCCCGTTCTGGGTCCCCGGTCTCGAACTGGCCGGCACCGCCGAGGACGGCGCCGAGACCCCGCTGCGCACCGTCACCCTGCCCCGCGTCATCGCCCGTTCGCTCACCACGAGGATCTCCTGATGACCACGCCGCGTATCGCCCTCACCGGCCTGGGGCTGATCACCGGGGCCGGGGACGACAGCGAGAAGAGCTGGTCGTCCATCTCCCAGGGAATCTCGGGCATCAAGACCAACACCCTGTTCGACACCAGCGAGCTGCTCACCGAGTGGGCCGGCATGGTCACCAGCGAGCAGCCGGCCGATCTCGACCGCTGCTACGCCCTGGCCGCCACCGCGATCCGGGAGGCCCTGCGCACCAGCGGGCTCGACCTGGACACGGTCGACCGGGACCGGGTCGCCGTGGTGGTCGGCTCCAGCCTCGGCGCGATGCCGACGCTGGAGAGCGTCCACCGGGACCTGGTCCGCGAGGGCCGGCTCGACGCCGTCCAGGCCGCCGCCTCCCAGCTGCCCTGCGTGGGCGACTACATCGCGGCCGAGTTCGACCTCCGCGGCCCCCGGATCGTGCTCTCCAACGCCTGCGCCGCCAGCGCGGTGGCGCTCGGGTACGCGGCGGAGCTGCTCTGGAAGGGCGAGGTCGACCACGTGATCTGCGGCGGCGTCGACCCGCTGGCCGAGCTCTCGGCCTACGGGTTCAGTGCCCTCGGCGCCCTCGACCCCGAGCCCTGCGCGCCGATGTCGGCCTCCACCGGGCTGACCCTCGGCGAGGGGGCCGGGTTCATGGTCCTCGAATCGGCGGACCGGGCGGCCGAGCGCGGCGCCCGCGCCCTGGCCGAACTGGGCGGCTACGGCCTCTCCTGCGACGGCTACCACCAGACCGCGCCGGACCCGAGCGGCAAGGGCGCCGCGGCCGCCATGGCGCAGGCCCTGGCCACCGCCGGCCTCGGCCCCGAGGACGTCGACTACGTCAACCTGCACGGCACCGGCACCCCGGCCAACGACGTCTCCGAGCCCAAGGCGGTCAAGCTGCTCTTCGGCTCCGACGTCCCGCCGGCCAGCTCCACCAAGTCGATGCTGGGTCACACCCTCGGCGCCGCCGGGGCGGTCGAGGCGATCGTCAGCACGCTGGCGATCGACCGCGGGACCATCCCGCCGACCGTCAACACCCGGGGCGTGCCCTCCCCGTTCGGGCTGGACATCGTCCCCGACACCGGCCGCCCGGCCGAGCTGGAGGTCGTCGCCTCCAACTCGTTCGCCTTCGGCGGCAACAACGCCACGGTGGTGCTGAACAAGCCCGGCCGGGCGGCCAGGGCCCCGCGGCGCACCTCGGCGGTGCACGACGTCGTGGTCACCGGCGTGGCGGGCCTGGCCGGCTCGGCCGGCAACACCGCCGAACTCACCGCCGCACTGGCGGAGGGCCGGCCCGGCTTCTCCGACCTGGAGCACGTCGAGGGCATCGGCGAGCTGCCGATCGGCCGGGTGGACGTCCGGTCCGCGTCCCGCAAGCTCAACCCGAGCCGGGCCCGCCGGATGGACCCGCTGGGTCTGCTGGCCGCCGCCGCGGTCGGCGACCTCTACGAGCGGCACGGCAAGCCCTCGCGGTCCGAGGCCGAGAACACCGGCATCGTCTTCGCCACCGGCTACGGCCCGGTGACCTCCGTGCTCCAGTTCCACAAGGGCGTCCTGCAGCAGGGCATCACCGGTGCCAACCCGTCGATGTTCGCCAACACCGTGGTGAACGCCGCGGCCGGCCACGTCGCGATGCTGCACCGGTACCGCGGCTACACGGCGACCATCGCCAACGGCGGCACCAGCTCGGTCCTGGCGCTCCAGCTCGCGGCCCGGGTCATCGCCCGCGGCGCCGCCGACCGGATCATGGTCGTGGTCGCGGACGAGTTCCCCGAGCAGGCCCTGGCCACCCAGGCCCGACTGCCCGGCTACGCGCGGACCGCGCAGGTGGTCCCGGGCGGCCGGAGCGGGATGGTGCTCAGCGAGGGCGCCGCCGCGATCCTGCTGGAGAGCGCGGAGTCGGCCGCCGGCCGCGGTGCGGACGTCCTGGCCTCGGTCAAGGGCTTCGGCGCCTCGGGCGAGTCGGTGGGCATCGGCCGGATCGGCCGCGACGGCGAGGCCTGGGCCCGCGCGCTGCGCGGCGCGATGGCCGAGGCCGGGACGGCCCCGGAGGAGATCGACACCGTGGTGTCGGCCGCGTCCGGCTACAGCCTGGTCGACGTCGCGCAGGCCCGGGCGCTCCTGCTGTCCGGACTGGCCGACCGCCCCACCGTGGCGCCCAAGGCGCTGCTCGGCGAGACCTACGGCAGCGCCGGTGCGCTCGGCCTGGTGGCCGCGCTCGGCGGCGGGGCACCGCAGGGACGGCTGCTGCTGTCCAGCTTCGCCTACGGCGGCAGCTACGCCGCGGCAGTGCTCGACGCGAGGTCCTGATGGGCACGGCGCTGATGGACGCTGCGCTCACGGGCGCGGCGCCGCGGGCCGCCGCGGCGGGGGAGGACCGGGTCGGCGGGACGGTGATCGGCGGGGCGGTGATCGACTGCCTCGTCACCCGCCACCCGCACCTGCCGCGGGACCGGATGGGCCACCGGCTGAACGACGCCGGCCGGTGGCTGATCACCGAGGCGGTCGCCCGGCTGTACGGGTGCACCGTCACCCCACGGGACCTCGCCCGGGACGAGCACCGGCGGTGGAGCCTGCCGGCGCTCGGCCTGACCGCCTCGGTGGCGCACTGCGCCGAGTACAGCACCGTCGCCCTCGCCACCGGCCCGCGGGTGGGCGTGGACCTGCAGGACCACCGCGACCGCCCGCACGCCATGCAGTGGCTCGGCGACCTGCTCGGCAAGCCGGCCGGGCAGCCCGCCACGATGCGCGACTTCGCCGAGTGCGAGGCGCTGATCAAGGCCTCGCACATCCGCAAGGAGACCTTCGCCGGCGTCCGGCTGCCCGCCTGGCGGCCGGGCTGGCGCCCGACCAACACCGGCTACCTGGTGCGGTCGGCCGGCCTCGGCCGCGGTCTGCACCTGGCGCTCGCCACCGATGCGGCCGCCCCGGTGCGGTGGTGGTGGCAGTCCCGCCCCACCGAGCCCGCCGTCCGTACGGACGCCCTGACCCTGGAGCCCGCAGCATGAGCCCGACCGCGACGGCGACCGAGACCCCGGCCGCGTCGGCCGCCACCCGCCCGTACAGCCGCCGGATCTCGCAGATCGAGCGCGGTTACCTGAACGCCGCCGCCACCGGGACGCCCCAGCTGATCCAGATGGTGATCGGGGGCGAGGGCCGGATCGGGCCGGACGAGCTCCGCGCAGCGGTCCGGGCCGCCACCCTGGCCGCCCCCGGCCTCGCGGTCCGCCGCCGCGGCGCCGCCTGGCGCGCCGACGGCTCCGTTCCACCGGTGGTCGGGCTGCCGGCCGCCGCCGGCTTCGACCACCCGTTCTTCCACCGCGACCTCGACGTCGTGGCCGGCCCCGTCTGCGAGGTCGGCCTGGCCGAGGGGCCGGTGATGACCCGGCTGGTGTTCCGGGCCAGCCACATCGTCACCGACGGCCGGGGGCTGCGGAACTGGATCGAGGACGTGTTCCGGGTGCTGCGCGGCGAGGAGCCGGTCGGCGCCGCGGACACCGTCGACGACGCGCACTTCCGCGCCGCCGCCGGCACCGTGCCGGCCGCCCCCGCGCCCGCCCGGGTCGAGGGTTTCCCCGCCGTCCTCGGCCACGGCCCCGCCGACGGCACCCCGCTCTGGCTCCGCCGCTCCGTACCGGCCTGCCCGTCCGCGGTCACCGCCCGGGTCGCCGCCGCCGTCTCCCGCCGCCTGGGCACCGAGTCGGGCCGCCTGATCGTCCCGGTGGACCTGCGCCGGCACGACCGCTCGGTGCGCTCCACCGCCAACCTGACCTCCCAGCTGGTCCTCGACCTGCACCGGAACGACCGCTGGAACCGGCTGCACGGCCAGCTGCTCGGCGCCATGCTGCGCAAGCGCGAAGTCGCCGTGCTGGACCGGGACTTCCTGCGCAGCAACCCGTTCGCCAACTCGCTCCGCGAGGCCCGGGAGCTGGACGGCAGCCGGTTCCCCTGCACGGCGATCCTGACCGACCACGGCCGGATCGACACCGAGCTCTACCGCACCGACCGGTTCCGTCCCACCGAGTACTTCACCCTGCCGATGCTCGTGCCCTACGCCGAGATGTTCCTCAGCACCTGCCAGATCGGCGACCGGACCGAACTGACCCTCTCCTGCCGCAACCGTCCCGGCGCAGCCGAGGCGGCCGAGGCGGTCCTCGACGAGGTCGAGCGCGGCCTCGTCGACGCGGACTGACGCGGCTCGACCCCCTGTTGACGATGAAGGACGTTCGAACATGCCGACGACAACCAAGCTGAGCACCGAGGAAGCGCCGAGCCCGCCGGAGGCGGAGGCCGTGGTGGACGCCGTGGACGCCGCGCCGGTCGTACCGGACACCGACTCCGCGCCCGCGGGCGACACCGGGCCCGCGGGCGGGAAGGACCTCGCACCCGGGACCGCGACCGCGACCGAGCCCGCGGCCGAGCCCGGGACCGGTTCCGAGACCGCCGGCGAGCAGGCCCCGGCGGCCGGCGGCGAGCAGTCCGGGCCGTCCGCCTCCGCCCTCCTGACCATGGCCGCCGCCATCACCGGCGGCTTCCTCGCCCTGCTCGACACCACCATCGTGAACGTGTCGATCGAGGACACCACCGCCCGGTTCGGCGGGATCAACCAGGTCCAGTGGGTGGTCACCGCCTACCTGATCGCCCTCGCCGCCGTCATGCCGGCCACCGGCTGGCTGGCCACCCGCTTCGGCGTGAAGCGCGTCTTCGCCGCGGCGACCGCCGTCTTCGCCCTCGGTTCGGCGGGCTGCGCCTTCAGCCAGACCCTCACCGAGCTGGTCGCCGCCCGCGGCCTGTCCGGCGCCGCCGCCGGCGTGCTCACCCCGGTGTCGACGATCCTGCTCACCCGCGGCGTCCCGCGCGAGCACCTGGGCCGGGTCCAGGCGCTGAACGGCAGCGTGATGCTGATCAGCCCGCTGCTGGGCCCGACCATCGGCGGCCTCCTGGTCGAGGCCGGCGGCTGGTCGGCGGTCTACCTGATCAACATCCCGCTCTGCGCGGCGCTGTTCGCGGTCACCCTGCGCTGGGTGAAGAAGGACGCGCCCGCCGAGCGGATCGCCAAGCCGCTCGACGTGGTGGGCCTGCTCTCCTCCGCGACCTGCACGGTCTGCACGGTGCTGGCCATCCACGAGTTCGCCGACCAGGGCGTACGGGCGAGCATCGACCTGCTGGCACCACTGGGCCTCGCCGTGCTGAGCGGCGCCGTCTTCGTCGTCCGCGAGCTGCGCGCCCGCTTCCCGTTGCTCGACCTGCGGCTGTTCCGCAACCGCGTCTACGCGACGGCCGTGGTCAACGTCTTCTGCCTCGGCTTCGTCCTCTACTCGCCGATGATGCTCATCCCGCTGTACTTCCAGAGCGCCCGCGGCGAGACCGCCGTGACCACCGGGTTGCTGATGTCCACCGGCGGCCTCGGCGTGGTCACCGCGGCCTGGCTCTCCCGCGTCCTGCTCAAGAAGCTGGGCGGCGGCGCGACCGTCGTCATCGGCATCACGCTGACCATGCTCGCCACCGTGCCGCTCACCACGCTCTCGGGCGACACCTCCTACCTGCTGCTCTGCGCCAGCCTGGTCGTCCGCGGCCTGGGCACGGGGCTGACCATCGTGCCGACCATGACCCGGGCGTTCCAGTCGATCCGTCAGGAGTCCATCCCGGACGCCTCTTCCCAGCTCAACCTGACCCAGCGGATCGGCGGCGCGCTGGCCATCGCCGTGGTCACGGTGGTGCTGGAGCAGGCCGCGCAGGAGCGCCACGGCCTGGTGCCGGGCGCCTTCGCCCACTCGTTCGGCTGGCTGCTCGGCGTCTACGCCCTCACCCTGCTGCCCGCCCTGGCGCTGCTCGCGGCGGACCGCCGCGAGGCGCGCCAGAGCGGGCCGGTCGTGTGACGCCTGCTGCCCGTAGGCGTCTCGATGCCCGGAGTCAGCGTGTGGCGGGGAGCCAGCCGTCCTGGACGGCGTGCACCCCGGCCTCGAACCGGCTCCGGGCGTCCAGCTTCTCCATCAGGTTGGCGGCGAAGCGCCGGGCCGTGCGCGGCGAGACGCCCATGCGTTTGGCGATGGCCTCGTCGGTGTAGCCCTGGGCGAGCATCTTGAGGACGGCGTGCTCCTGCGGCGGCATGCCCTTGGCGTCGCACTTCGGGGTGTCACCGACCGGGATCGCGACGTTCCAGACGCTCTCGAACAGGGCGCACAGCGCTGCGACCGTCCCGGCCCCGTGCAGCACCACCGCGCCGGCCCGGGCGTCCTCCGTGTCGATCGGCAGCACCGCCTGGCGCTGGTCGAAGATGATCATCCGGATCGGCAGGTCCGGCACGGTGCGGACCTGCCCGCCGTGGCAGTTCAGCCAGGTGACGTGGTCCAGCGTCGGCCGGTGGTTGCGGACACTGTCCAGGTAGACGGTCCGCATCTGCACCCCGCGCTCCAGCAGCGCGGCGTTGGGCGCCCGGCTGGCCCGCAGGTCCTCCTCGGCGTGGGCGCCGCCCGGGGCGAAGGTGGCGACCTCGGTCCGCGCCGAACCGGCCAGGTCCGCCAGGCGCTCGCGGATCGACTCCGGTCCGATCAGCTGCTCCGACTCGGCGTCGGTGGCCGCCGGCCGCAGCGCCGAGCACTCGGCGATCAACTGGGCCGCCGCCGCCCGGGAGGCCTCGACCCGCATCTGCTGGGCCGCCAGTTCCGCCTGCTGACGGGCCAGCAGGACCTCCATCGCGGTCTCCGGGCCGATCGCCCGGAAACCTATGCCCTCCCGCGCCGAGGGCTGGATCAGCGCGAGTTCGCTGAGTCTGTCCAGGCAGTTGCGGAGTCTCCCTTCGGTCATACCCAACCCGGCCGCGAGCGCGGCGACACCGCTCTGCGGGTTCCCGAGCATCCCGCGGTAGACGGCCTCCGATTCGGCGTCAAGCCCCAAAACATCCAGCATTGATGCGATCCCCCTCGATCAGCGCTATCTGCTTGTTTATGGGGAGCTTACTGACCTTGGGTAGACGGCCACTGACTCGAACGTTCCGGAAAGGTGTCCGGGCAGCAGGCCCGGCCGACCGGCGGGGGCCGATCGGCGGGGGAGGAGCGGGACCGGGGGCCGAAGGCCCGAGGCTAGGCGGCGTCGAGCGAGACCAGCCGGCCGACCGGTTCGGCCTCCGGCACGAGGACGTCGAGCGCCCGGCCCTCGGCGGTGAACCCGTCGGGATCCAACCCCTCGGGAACCAACCCCTCGGGAACCAACCCCTCGGGAACGAAGCCGGCCGCAGCGCAATCGACGAGCAGGTCGCGGGTGCAGTCCCTGATCAGGCGGTGGAACGAGAACCGGGCCGGCGCGTCCAGCCGGACGAGGTTGTTCTCGAAGAGCACGTCGACGTAGCACTCGACCTCGTCGGCGGGCAGGCCGGTCACGGCGGCGGCGTGGTCGATGTCGAAGGACGGGGACGGGTGCAGGCTGATCAGCCGGCTGAACCGCCGCTGTTCCCGGTCCAGGTGCTGGTACGAGGCCCGCAGCATCGCCATCAGGTCCCGCTCGGCGGTCTGCAGGCAGCGCGCCCGCTGCGGTGTGGTGGAGAGCCGGTCCACGAGGTCGGCGACCGCCCACGTCGGGCGGTCGCGCAGTCTGGTCGCGGCGATCCGGACCGCGAGCGGCAGGTACCCGCAGAGGTCGACCGCCTCGGCGACCTCCGCCGGTTCCCGGCCCGCACGCTGCTCGCCGACGATCCGGCCGAACAGGGCCGCCGCGTCCGCGGGCGGCAGTACGTCCAGGCAGACCGGCAGCGCGCCGTCCAGGGCGGTGAGCTTGCGTCTGCTGGTCACCAGTACCAGCGTGCCGCCGGTGCCCGGCAGCAGCGGCCTGACCTGGGCGGTGTCCGCCGCGTCGTCGAGGACCACCAGGCAGCGCCGGCCGGCCAGCGTGGACCGCCACAGGGCGCTGCGCTCCTCCAGGTTGTCGGGGATCGCCTTCGCCGGGACGCCGGCGGCCAGCAGCAGCGCGCCGAGCGCCTGCTCGGGCGGCAGCGGCGGCCGCGACTCGCTGAAGCCGTGCAGGCCCACGAAGTACTGGCCGTCCGGGTAGTCCGGCGTGACCCGGTGGGCGACGTGCACGGCCAGGGTCGTCTTGCCCACCCCTCCCATGCCGTCGACCGCGACCATCAGCGGGGAACCGGCCGGCGCCTCGGCCACCGCGCCCAGCACGGCGGCCAGTTCGGCGGTGCGGCCGGTGAAGTCGGTGAGGTCGTGCGGCAGGTAGTTCCGGCGGCGGCCGGCAGCGGCCGCCGGGGCCGCCGGGGCCGCGGACAGCCCGCGCTGGTCGTCCGGGCCGGGGGAGCCCGGCGACGGCGCGGACCGGGAACCCGCCTCGGCGGCGGCGCCGGTGAGGGCGGGAACCGCATCCGCGGCACGGGCCCCGGAGGCACGGACGCGGGAGCCGTCGAGGCCGGCGGTGCGGACGGCGGCGCCGTGGATGCCCGGGGCGTCGGCGAGGATCTCCGCCTGCAGCTCCCGGAGTCGGGGGCTCGGCTCCAGACCGAGCTCGTTCGCGAGGAAGCGTCTGCCCTCGTCGTAGACGGCGAGCGCGTCGGCCTGCCGTCCGCTGCGGCACAGGGCCGTCATCAGGCTGCCGCGGAGCGAGTCGCGCAGCGGGTACTCGGCCAGCAGTGCGTGCAACTCGCCTACCAGCGAGCTGGATTCACCGACCTTCAGGCGCAGCGCCATGAGGTCCTCGGTGGCGGTCAGCCGCTGCTCGTTGAGCTTGACGGCGGCACCGGTGACGGCGGGGCAGTGGATGCCGGCGAAGGCGTCGCCGCGCCACAGGTCCACCGCGGACTGAAGCAGCCGGATCGTCTCGGGGAGCCGGCCCTCCCGCTCGGCCGTCCGGGCCTCGCGGACCCGGCTGGTGAAGTCGTGTGCGTCGAGGGCGCCCTCCGGGACGACCAGGCGGTAGCCGACGTCGACGGTGACCAGTCGGCACTCATGGGCACCCGACAGGATGCGGCGCAGGTCGCGGATCGCGTTGTGCACCTGCGGACGGGCCGACAGCGGCGGGTCCTCCCACAGCTCGTCCACCAGCACGTCCACCGGAACCACCCGGTTGGCGTTGAGCAGCAGCAGGGCCAGCAGCCGCTGCTGCCGCATGCCCCGGACGTCCACCGGCTCGCCCGCCCGGCGCGCCTCCAGCGCACCCAGCACCAGGAATTCCATCGTCTTCGCCCCCGTCGTGCATCGCCCGAATCACAGTGCCTGTTCCAGGAACTGCCGGTTCATTCCGTGACATCCGGCCGTCGGCATCTCTGCCGGTCGTTCATCGCACCGCGCGGCGTTCCGTCCGCCGCGTCCGCCGCGTCCTCGGGATCAGGAGCCCCAGGTGACGTCGTCCAGGTGGTCGGTGCCCTGGGCGATCCTCACGTCCGCCGCCGCGGTGGTGATCTCGCCGGAGGCGCCGAACGCGGATTCCGAAACGGCCGCCTGAATCGTGATTCCGCCGAAAGCGATGAGCGCGAGAGCGGCGAACTTGGAGACACGGGTGGCCAGCATGGATTTCTCCCGAATGGTTTCTCGACTTTCCCGGGCTCTCCCCGGGCTCCTGCGCGGCGCTCGTTCCCGCCGACATCTCCACTGTGCTCGACGGCCGGGCCGGAGGGAACAGATGGCGTCTGGACGGAACATGCACTGTCCTAAGCCGTCCACCCCCGCCCGTTCAGGACGGGTCCCACCAGGGGCCCGGCACCAGCGCCGCGCCGACCGGCCCGACGGCGAAACCGGCCAGGTCGGGGTGGTCGGACACGGCCCGTCCGACCACCCGGGCGGCGCTCTCCTCGGCCTCGGCCAGGCTCTCGGCCAGGCTGAAGAAGCCGACCGTGACCTCCCCCGGGAGGGGCCGGTGCACGGAGACGTGTTCGAGCCGGTCCCGGTCCTCCGCGAAGGAACCGATGATTCCGGCCAGGCCGGCCGGGCCTGTCGATCCGCCAGGAACCCGGATGCGCACGTGTATGAGGTACATACTTCCATCTTCAGCGCCGGAATTCGGTACCCGACCCTGCCCGGCTAGACGCTTTATGCCATGGCATAAAGCGTCTAGCCGGGGAATACCGCGGCAAAGCAGTGTGAACCGGCCGGGGCGATCCGGTGGCCGGCGGCGTTCCCGCAGGTCGGGGCGGAGCGGACGGAAGCGGCCGCCCGGCCCGGACGCGGTCGAACGGGCCCGGCGAGGCTTCGGGACAGGCCTTACGGGTGGGCGCGGGTGCGCTGGCCGGGGAAGGCCGGGGGCGCTTCCGCGGTGCTGCGGCCGGCGAGCTCGGCGAGTGCCCCGAAGAGGATGTCGCCGATCAGTACCGGCTCGCGCGAGGCGACCCGGGTGCTCGGGGTGGTCGGGGTGGTCGGCGGGGTGGTCGGAGAACACCCGTCCCGGAGCGGGCGGACCTGGAGCTGGCGAGGTGGCATGGCTCTTCCTGCCGTCGGGGTGGCCGCTGGGGGCGTGTCTTTCGGATCACGCCGGGCCGGCGTGATCCGAAAGACCCCCCCCCCCCCCCCCCCCCCCCCCCCCCCCCCCCCCCCCCCCCCCCCCCCCCCCCCCCCCCAGCCCTCCTGCCCAGCCGCGCCCTGCGGGATCCGCCACCAGGGGGAATCGGCCGGAAAGCGGTGGACCGGGGGCCGAAACTTACGAGGACTACATACCTGCCAGGGGTATTGTCTCCCCCGTGACGACAGGCGGACGGTGGAGCGACGGGCGTGGCGGCGGGCGGACGACCGCCCGGCTGCTGGCCGTCTGTGCCCTGCTGGCCGGACTGTTCCTGATGCACGGTTCGCCGACGTCGGCGGGCGGCTGTCACGAACCGGCCTCCCCCGCGCCCGCCTCCACTCTTCAGGGAGCGCCGCACCACACCGCCGACCGGGGCGGCCCGCCGCACGCCGCCGCACCGCCCACGACCCGGGGCGCGCGCCCGGACGGCCCGCGGACCGCAGACGGCGAGCAGCGGGCCGTGTCCTGCGTGTCGGCCCGGGACCGGGACGCCGCCGGGCTGGCCCCGCCCGCCGCACGGGCCCTCGCCCCGGCCGCGGCCCTGTTCGCCGCCCCCGGCGTGCCGTACCGGCGGCGGACCGACGGACCGCGGGCGCCGCCGGCGGCCGGCCGCCGACTCCTGCTCCGGGTGTGCGTCGCACGGACGTGACCGGGCCCGCACGGACCTCCCCGAACGAGGCCCGTGCGCGCCGCGTCCTGCCCGAACACACCGGAAGAGAACCGACCCGATGTCCCACACCACCCGCACCACCGACGCCACCCCGACCAGGCGCACCCGCAACCGCTCGCTGGCGCTCGCCGCCGGGTCCGCCGTCCTCGCACTCACCCTCACCGCCTGCGGATCCGACGCGACGGGCGGCCCGGACCACGGCGCGGCCGGCGCCACCGCCACGGCCACCGGCGCCGCCGGCACGGCGTCCGCCACTCCCGCCGGCGGACACCAGGGCCACCGGATGCCCGGTGCCGACGCCGCCACCGCGGCGGACGCCCCCGGCCTGGCGGCCGAACGGAACGGCTACCGCCTGACCTCGGCCACCGACTCGCTGCCTGCCGGCGCGCCCACCGAGTACCGGTTCACCGTCACCGGCCCGGACGGCAGGCCGCTGACCGCCTTCGAACCCGACCAGACCAAGCGGATGCACTTCTACGCGATCCGCTCCGACCTCACCGGCTTCCAGCACCTGCACCCCGAGATGGCCGCCGACGGCACCTGGACGGCCCCGCTGGCGGCCCTCACCGCCGGCAGCTGGCGGCTCTACGCCTCCTTCGTGCCGGACAGCGGCCCCGACCGGGGCACCGGTCTGGTGCTCAGCCGGACGGTGACCGTCCCCGGCGAGGGCGCGGCCGCCGTCGCGGAGCTGCCCGCCGCCACCGGCACGGCCACCGTCGACGGCTACACCGTCTCCGTCGAGGGCACCCCGGTCGCCGCGAAGGCGGGCGAGCTGAAGGTCACCGTCAGCAAGGACGGCAAGCCGGTCACCGACCTGCAGCCGTACCTGGAGACCTTCGCCCACCTGACCGCCTTCCGCGCCGGGGACCAGGCCTTCGCCCACCTGCACCCCGAGGCCAAGGCCGCGGCGGGCGCCACCGGCGGCCCGACCCTGCCGTTCCACGCCGAGCTGCCGGCGAGCGGCGACTGGCGGCTGTTCCTCCAGTTCCAGACCGGCGGGCAGCTGCACACCGTGGGCCTGACCCTCGACGTCGGCTGAGGTCACCGCCCCGCCGGGAGGCCGCCGCCGGGGCGGTGACCTCCCGGCGGCGGTAGGCGAAGATGGTCCGGTGACCACACCCCGCACCGCCCCCCGCCTGATCGCCACCGACCTGGACGGCACCCTGCTCTGCGCCGGCGGCACCGTCAGCGCCCGAACCGCCGCGGCCCTCGCGGCAGCCGAGGCGGCCGGCGTCCAGGTGGTGTTCGTGACCGGCCGGCCGCCGCGCTGGATGCAGCAGGTGAGCGCGCACATCGGCGGCCACGGCGTGGCGATCTGCTCCAACGGCGGCGCGGTGGTGGACGTGCGGCGCGGCGAGCTGCTGGAGTCCTCCCCGCTCGGGGCCGAGGCCGCGCTCGCCGTGGTGGCGGCGCTGCGGGCGAAGCTGCCCGGTACCGCGTTCGCCTTCGAGTACCCGGCCGGGTTCGCCCGCGAACCCGGGTACGAGCTGCGGATGTGGGGCGAGGACGAGAGCCACCCGGTCGGCCCGGCGGAGGAGCTGCTCGGCACCGGCGGACCGGTGAAGGGGCTGTTCAAGCTGCTGGCCAAACACCCGGACCTCGACCCGGACAAGCTGCTCACCGAGGCGCGCGCGGTGGCCGGCCACCTGGCCGAGATCACCCGCTCGGCACCGGTCCCGCTGCTGGAGATCAGCGCGCCCGGCGTCACCAAGGCCAGCACGCTGGCCCGCTGGTGCGCCGAGCGCGGGATCGACCGGAACGACGTGGTGGCCTTCGGCGACATGCCGAACGACCTGGAGATGCTGGCCTGGGCCGGCACCGCGTACGCCGTGGCCAACGCGCACCCGCAGGTGCTGGCGGCGGTGCCGCTGCACACCGTGAGCAACGAGCAGGACGGCGTCGCGGCGGTGCTGGAGCGGCTCCTGGGGCGTGTCTGACCCCGGAGCCGCCCCAGCCGCAGCCCGGCCCACCCGAAGCGGCCGTTGGCGTAGTCCGCGGTCCGCTGCCCGCGCGGGGCGCCGAAGAGCTTCCCGGTCGGCCCGGCCTCGACGATCCGGCCCGGGGTGCCGTGGGCGGCCAGGAAGAACGCGCAGGACTGCGGGACCCGCGCTGGCGGCCGTTCGCGGCGCGCAAGGTCCGGCCGACGCAGCGGTCGGCGGCCGGGAGGATCGGCAGACCGAACCCGCCGCTCATCGGGCGGCATCGGATCGCCTCAAAGGCGCTTTGCGGAGCGGGAGTTCGAGAGCCGGCTGCTTCACCAGCAGCACCACGAACCGCCGGAAGGCGTTCTGGCAGGTCGCGTACCGCTCGTACGCGCGACTGGAGCGCACCTCCGGGAGGGTGTGCGAGCCGGGGACGACCCAGATCCAGCCGATGCCGTCCCGGACGTGCGTGATCCGGGCGACCAGGGTGTCGGCGCCGACGCGCAGGCCCTCGAAGCCTCGCTCGGCCTCGACGGCCGTCTCGAACGCGGCCGGAGTGACCGCCACCACGCGGCCGTTGGGCGCCTTGAGCTGCCAGCGGTAGCGCCCGTCCGGCGACCGTTCGGCCCGGAACCCCCCTCGACCTGCCCCTGCTGCGGCGCGACCGCGGCCCGACGCGTCCACTGTCCCCCCAGTCCGGTACCTCTCCGAGACGGGAGCAAAGCTATGTGTGCACACGAGCGCGCCGGAAGGGCGGGAAACGCACAACTTGCTCCGTTGGCCGCGAAGTTCTCCCTCGTTCAGCATGCACCGGCCGCGCACCACCCACCCCCCACTTGCACCCCGCTCCAGCACTTTCCGTTCGGAAACGTGCGAGCGCCAGGGGCCGCGGGGCCGCCCGACCGGCTCAGAGCCGGGCCGTCCAGCGCACCGTCGTGCCCTTCCCGTACGGCCCCGGCTCGTGCCAGGCGTCGCCGCCGAGCACCTCCGCGCGCCGGGTCAGGTTGCTCAGCCCGCTGCGCCGGCCGTCCGGCGGTATGCCGACGCCGTCGTCCGTCACGGTGAGCAGCACTCCCGGCCGGCCACCGCGGTCCAGCGACTCCGGGTCGCCGCCGACCGGGTGGCCCGCGTCGTCCAGGTGGACGGTCGCGTCGACCTCCACACCGACCCGCGAGGCCCGCGCGTGCCGGGCCGTGTTGGAGAGCATCTCCCTCAGCGCGGCCAGGAGCTGGCGGCCGGTCTTCTCTCCGACCATGCTCTCGACCGGGCCGATGAAGGTCACCGAGGGCTTGAAGCCGAGCGCTGCCGCGGCCTGGCTGCCCTCGCGCAGCACCCTGGTCCGCAGGGTGTCCGGCGCATCGCCGTGGTTGTCGTGCTGGAGGGCGTAGATGGTGGTGCGGACCTCCTGGATGGTGGCGTCCAGCTCGTCCACCGCCTTGCCGATGCTGACCTTGGTCTCGGGCACGACGGCGCGCCGGGCCGCGCTCTCCAGCATCATCCCGGTCGCGAACAGCCGCTGGATCACCAGGTCGTGGAGGTCCCGGGCGATCCGGTCGCGGTCCTGGAAGACGGCCAGCCGCTGCTGGTCCCGCTGCCCCTCGGCCAGCCGGAGGGCCAGCGCGGCCTGGGAGGCGAAGGTCTCGGCGAGCTGCTTCTCCGCGCCGGTGAACGCCACCGCGCCTCGCGCACGCCAGACGCTGAGCCCGCCCAGCACCCGCCCGGCGGCGACCATCGGCACCGCCATCGACGGACCGAAGCTGCGCGCCAGCCGCATCACCACCGTCGGGTCGCTGGACATGTCGTCGAGGTGGACGCTCTCGCCCTGCAGCAGCCGTGCGGCGAAGCTGTCCTTCGGCAGCAGCTCGCCCCGGACGAACTCGGCCGCCTCCCCGGAGGCGTGGGCCACCCGCATCTGCCCGTCCCCCTCGCCGGTCGGCAGCAGGATCATGCCGAGCGCGGCGTCCGCCAGCTCCCGGACCTGCTCCGCCGCGATGGTCAGGGCGACCTGCGCGCCGTCGGTGGAGAGCAGTGCCGTGGTGACGGCCGCCGCGCCGGCGATCCAGCGCTCACGGCGCCGGCCCTCCTCGTAGAGCCGGGAGTTCTCGATCGCGACGCCGGCCGCGGCGGCGAGCGCGTGCACCACCTGCTCGTCCTCGGGAGTGAAGGCGCCGCCGCCCTTCTTCTCGGTGAGGTAGAGGTTGCCGAACACCTCGTCGCGGATCCGGATCGGCTCGCCGAGGAAGGTGCGCATCTGCGGGTGGTGTGACGGGAACCCGGAGGAGCGCGGGTCGGCACCGAGCTCGGTGAGCCGCAGCGGCTCGGGCCGGTCGATCAGCGCGCCGAGGATGCCCCGGCCGGCCGGCAGCTCGCCGATCCGGGCGGCGGTCCCGTCGTCGACCCCGACGTGGACGAAGTCGGCCAGGCCGTGGCCGCCCGGCGCGATCACCCCGAGGGCGGCGTACCGGGCGTCGACCAGCTCGGCCGCACCCGAGGCGATCCGGTGCAGCGTGGCGTGCAGGTCGAGCCCGGCGCCGACCGAGACCACGGCCTCCAGCAGCCGCTGCATCCGGTCGGTCACGGCGGCCGCGGACTGCAGCCGCTCCGCCACCTCGGTGACCAGAGTGTCCAGCCCGAGCGAGGAGATCTCGGGCACCCGATGGGGAGCCGGGTCCGGAGCGGCGTCGGGCGGGTCGGGCGTGGGGTCCATGAGACGAGCGTAGTTTGTACGGTTTTCGACCGAAGGGTGGCGGAGCGGACGGGCGGAGCGGACGGGCGGAGCGGACGGGCGGAGCGGACGGGCGGAGGGCGGCGGACGGCGCGACCGGAGCGGTGCCGCCGGTCGGGCTCAGCGCGCGGCCGGCACCGGCGCCCCCTCCCCCGCACCGGCCGGCACGGACCCGTCCGCCTCCCGCTCGCGCTCCCACATCACCCGCAGCCGGCCGCCCGGCTCCGCGACCAGCGCGGACCACCGGCCGCGCTCGACCACCCGGCCGCCGTCCAGGACCAGCACCTCGTCGACCGTGGCGTCGTCCAGACCGGCCAGCCGGTGGGTGATCAGGACGGTGGTCCGGCCGGCCGTGGCGGCCAGCAGGTCGGCGGTGAGCGCGTCGGCCGTCGGCAGGTCGAGGTGCTCGGCCGGCTCGTCCAGCACCAGCACCGGGAAGTCGGCCAGCAGGGCCCGGGCCAGTGCGAGCCGCCGGCGCTGGCCGCCGGAGAGCCGGGCGCCGTGCTCGCCGACCATGGTGTCCAGCCCCGCCGGGAGGGTGTCGGTCCAGTCCAGCAGCCGGGCGGCGGCCAGCGCGGCGCGCAGCTGCGCCTCGTCGGCGCCGGGCCGGGCCAGACGCAGGTTCTCCCGCAGCGAGCTGTCGAAGACGTGGGCGTCCTGCGCGCAGAGTCCGATCACCCGGCGGACGTCGTCCCCGGCCAGCTCTCGGCTGTCCACAGCCTGTGGACGGCCGGCGGCGAGCGTGATGCTCCCCGCCACCGGGTCGAGGAAGCGCAGCAGGGCCTGGGCGAGCGTGGTCTTGCCGGAGCCGGACGGCCCGACGACGGCGATCCGCCGCCCCGGGGCGAGGTCGAGGTCGACGCCGGCCAGCGCGTCCACCGGCTGCCCCGGGTGCCGAACGGTCAGACCGCGCACCGCGATCGGCAGCGGCTGCTCGGGCAGCGCCGCCGGCTCGGCCGGTTCGGCGACCGGCGCGGGCGCGTTCAGCACCTCGTCGAGGCGCGCGGCGGCGGCCCGGCTGCGGCGGCGGGCCTGGACGGCGAGCGGCATCCCGGTGACGGCCTCGAAGGCGGCCAGCGGGGTGAGCACCACCACTGCCAGGCAGACCGGGGCCAGCGCGCCGCCGTGCACACCCTGGACGCCGACCGCCGCGGCGGCGGTCACGGTCAGCCCGGTGAGCAAGGTGATCAGGCCGGTGCCGAGCGCCGCGGTGGCCGCCGAACGGGCGGCCAGCCCGGTGAGCGCGGCGTCGGCGGCGCGCACGGCGGCCAGCCGGCGGGGCAGCGCCCCGGCGACGGCGAGCTCGGCCGTCCCGGTGAAGGTGTCGACCACGGCGGTGGCCAGCCGGCCCCGGGCCGGGGCCTGCCGCCGCTCGGCGCCGGCCGACCAGCGCCCGGTCAGCGCGGGCACCGCCGCCCCGGCGAGCAGCAGGCCGACGCCGAGCACCAGCCCGGCGGCCGGCAGGAAGGCGCCCAGCGCGACCGCGGAGCCCAGCGACACCACCGCGGCCACGGCGACCGGCAGCCGCCAGCGCAGGTAGTGGTCCTGCACCGCGTCGACGTCGGCGACCAGCCGGGAGAGCAGGTCGCCGCGCCGGAAGGCGGGCAGCCCGGCCGGGGCGAGCACGGTGAGCCGGCGGTGGACGGCGGCCCGGACGGTGCCGAGGCTGCGCAGCACGGCGTCGTGCGAGACCAGCCGTTCGGCGTAGCGGAAGACGCTCCGCCCGATACCGAAGGCGCGCACCGAGGTGACGGCCATCATCAGGTGGAGGACCGGCGGCATCTCGGAGGCCCGGGAGATCAGGTAGCCGGAGGTGGCCATCAGCGCGACCGCGCACCCCAGGGCGAGTGCGCCGAGCAGTACCGAGAGCGCCAGCCGGGGCTTCACCCCGTGCTCCCCGGCCGGCCCGTCCGCCGGGGCGACGTCGGCGTCCGCCGGGGCGGGCACCGGCCGCCCGCTGTGGACGGGCACCGGCGGCGCACCGCCCGGCAGCGCACCGCCGGCCGCCTCCGGCCCGGCGGCGTCCGGCGCCTCCAGCCGTACCTGCCGGTCGGCGACCGCGAGCAGTGCGGGCCGGTGCGCGACCAGCAGCACGGTCCGCCCCGGGTCGGCCGCCAGCGCCCGGACGGCCGCCACCACGGCCGCCTCCGACTCGCCGTCCAGGTTGGCGGTCGGCTCGTCCAGCAGCACCAGCGGCCGGTCGTCGGCGAGCAGCACCCGGGCCAGCGCCAGCCGCTGCCGCTGGCCGGCCGAGAGCCCGGCGCCGTCCTCGCCGAGCACGGTCTCGGGGCCCTGCGGCAGCCCCTGCACGAAGTCGAGCGCGTGCGCGGCCCGCAGCGCCGCACGCAGCTCCGCCTCGCCGGCGTCCGGCCGGTAGAGCCGGACGTTGTCGGCGACCGTCCCGGCGAACAGGTGCGGGTGCTGCGGCACCCAGGCGATCCGGGACCGCCAGCCGTCCGGCTCCAGCTCGGCCAGGTCGTACGTCCGGCCGTCGGCCGCGGTGATCCTGACGGTGCCGGCGTCCGGCGCGGTGAGCCCGAGCAGGACGCCGAGCAGGGTGGACTTGCCGGCCCCGCTCGGTCCGGTGAGCGCGACCGCCTCCCCGGGGCGGAGCGTCAGGCCGGCGCCGGCCAGCGCGGGCGCGGCCCGGCCGGGGAAGGCGACGGTCAGGCCGACGGCCTCCACGGTGGCGCCCGCCGGGTCGGGCGCCGGCACGGTGCCGGCCTCCGGAAGCGGGGTCTCCAGCACCCGGAAGAGCTCGTCGGCCGCCGTCAGCCCCTCGACACTGGAGTGGTAGAGCGCGCCGACCTGGCGGATCGGGAAGTAGACCTCGGGCGCCAGGATCAGGATCAGCAGTCCGGTCTCCAGGTCCAGCGTGCCGTCCACCAGCCGGAAGCCGATCGAGACGGCGACCAGCGCCACCGAGAGCGTGGAGAGCAGCTCCAGCGCGAACGAGGAGATGAAGGCGATCCGCAGGGTGCGCAGGGTGGCCCGGCGGTAGTCGGCGGTGATCCGGGCGACGGTCGCGGCCTGGGCCCGGGCCCGGTTGAAGACCTTGAGCGTCGGCAGCCCGGCGACCACGTCCAGGAAGTGGTGCGAGAGCCGGGAGAGGGTGGCCCACTGCCGGTCCATCCGGGACTGGGTGGCCATCCCGATCAGCACCATGAAGAGCGGGATCAGCGGGAGCGTCCCGGCGATGATCGCGGCGGAGGCGAGGTCGGCGCCGAGGATCCGCAGCAGGACGACGACCGGGACGACCACCGCGAGCGCCAGCTGCGGCAGGTACCGGGCGAAGTAGTCGTCCAGCGCGTCGACGCCGCGGGTGGCGAGGGTGGCGAGCTCGCCGGTGCGCCGGCCCGCCAGGTAGGCCGGGCCGAGCGCGGTGGCGTGGTCGAGCAGCCGGCGCCGCAGGGTGGACTTCACCCGGGCGACCGACCGGTGGGCGACGAGCTCGGTGAGCCAGCCGACCAGCCCGCGCCCCACCGCCGTCAGCGCCAGCAGCACCAGCGGGGTGGTGAGCTCGCCGAGCGCGGCCCGCTGCTGGAAGCCGCGGACCACGATCTCGGCGATCAGGCTCGCCTGGGCGACCACCAGGGCCGCGTTCACGGTGCCGAGCAGCACCGATCCGGCGAGGAAGGCCCTGGTGGTGCGCGCGTACCCGAGCAGGCGGGGGTCGACCGGCTTCACGGCTCAGCCCTGGTCGGCCGCGGCGGCCGGGGCGTGCCCGGGGATGTGGTGGACGCCGATCCGCCGGCGGAACACCCAGTACGTCCAGCCCTGGTAGAGCAGCACCAGCGGGGTGAAGACGGCGGCCACGACGGTCATCAGCTTCAACGTGTACGGCGAGGAGGCCGCGTTGCTCACCGTCAGGCTCCAGCCGTCGTTCAGGGTCGACGGCATCACGTCCGGGAAGAGCGCGAGGAAGAGCATCGCGACCGCGGCCACCACGGTCGCCCCGGAGAGGACGAACGCCCAGCCCTCCCGGCCCAGCCGGGTGGCCGCCAGCGAGCCGGCCAGCGCGAGCACGGCCAGCACCAGCGCCACCAGGCTCCGGCCGTTGCCGTTGTCGGCCTGGGTCCAGACCAGGAAGACGGCGGCCAGCACCGCCGTCACCAGGCCGAGCCGGAGCGCCATGGCCCGGGACCGCTCCCGGATGTCACCGACCGTCTTGAGCGCGGCGAAGACCGCGCCGTGGAAGGTGAAGAGGCTCAGGGTGACCAGACCGCCCAGCAGGGCGTAGGGGTTGAGCAGGTCCCAGAAGCCGCCGACGTAGTTCTTCTGCGCGTCGATGTCGACGCCGCGGACGATGTTGGCGAAGGCCACGCCCCAGAGGAAGGCCGGGATCAGCGAGGTCCAGAAGATGGCCTCCTCCCAGTTCCGCTGCCAGCGCGGGTCCGGGCGCTTGGCCCGGTACTCGAAGGCGACGCCGCGCACGATCAGGCAGACCAGGATCAGCAGCAGCGGGATGTAGAAGCCGCTGAAGAGCGTCGCGTACCAGTCGGGGAAGGCCGCGAAGGTGGCGCCGCCGGCGGTGAGCAGCCAGACCTCGTTCCCGTCCCAGACCGGGCCGATGGTGTTGATCAGGACGCGCCGCTCGGCGGTTCCGCGGGCCAGCGGCTTGGTGAGGATGCCGATGCCGAAGTCGAAGCCCTCCAGGAAGAAGTAGCCGATCCAGAGGACGGCGATCAGGACGAACCAGACGTCGTGGAGTTGCATGGTCGATCGGTCCTATCCGTCGTCAGTAGGCGAAGGCGAGGGGCTTGTCGGCGTCTTCGTCCGCGGACGGGCCGCGCAGTGACGGGTCCGCGGACGGCGGCTGCTCGGACGTGACCGGGCCGGCCTTGGCGTACTTGACCAGCAGCCGGACCTCGATGACGGCGAGGACGGCGTACAGCGCGGTGAAGGTGGCCAGCGCGCCGATCTGGGTGCCCACGCCCACGTTCGGCGAGACGGCGCTCGCGGTGGTCATCAGTCCGAAGACGGCCCACGGCTGGCGGCCCATCTCGGTGAAGACCCAGCCGAAGCTGTTGGCGACCAGCGGGAAGCCCATGGTGAGGATGCCGATCCGCCAGCTCCACTTGGTGAGGAAGGGGCCGAGCTCGCGGCCCGGGGTCAGCATCAGCCGCGGCACCTCGGTGTCGCCGGTGCGGAACCCGGGGGCCAGGAACCACTTCTTCCGGGTGGTCCAGAGTCCGACCAGGCCGGCCATGAAGGAGGTCATCCCGAAGCCGATCATGAGGCGGAAGCCCCAGTAGGTCACGAAGATGCTCGGGATGTAGTCCTTGGGGTCGCCACCGTACTTGGCGGCCTCGGCGGCGGCCGTGTCGTTGATGCCGGGGACGGACGAGCTGAAGTCGCTGTTGGCGAGGAAGGAGAGTATCCCCGGGACCTCCAGCTCCACCGAGTTGTGGCCCTTGCCGACGTCGCCGACGGCGAAGACCGAGAACGGCGCGGGGGCCTGGGTGTCCCACAGGGCCTCGGCGGCGGCCATCTTCATCGGCTGCTGGCGGAACATGACCTTGGCCAGCGAGTCGCCGCTGACCGCGGTGCCCAGGCCGAAGACGACCGCCAGGACGAGGCCGAGCCGGAGCGAGGTGCGCATCACGGCGACCTTCTTCGGGTCCGCGCTGCCGGGCCGGCGCTTGGCCTTCCAGAGGTGGAAGGAGGCGATGCCGACCATGAAGGCGGCGCCGGTGAGGAAGGCGGCGGTCAGGGTGTGCAGGACGACGGTCACGGTGGTGTCCTGGAACAGGACCCGGGTGATGTCGGTGAGCTGCGCCTTCCCGGTGGCCGGGTCGACGGTGTAGCCGACCGGGTGCTGCATCCAGGAGTTCGCCGCCAGGATGAAGTAGGCGGAGAGCACCGTGCCGAGCGCGACCATCCAGATGCAGGCGCAGTGCAGCTTCTTCGGCAGCTTGTCCCAGCCGAAGATCCACAGGCCGATGAAGGTCGATTCGAAGAAGAAGGCGATCAGCGCCTCCATCGCGAGCGGGGCGCCGAAGACGTCGCCGACGAACCGGGAGTAGTCCGACCAGTTCATGCCGAACTGGAACTCCTGGACGATGCCGGTGACGACGCCCATCGCGATGTTGATCAGGAAGAGCTTGCCCCAGAACTTGGTGGCGTGGAAGTACTTCTCCTTGTCCGTCCGCACCCAGGCGGTCTCCAGTCCGGCCACGACGGCGGCCAGGCTGATGGTGAGCGGGACGAAGAGGAAGTGGTAGACGGTGGTGATGCCGAATTGCCATCGCGCGATGGTCTCGTGAGCGATTGCCAGTTCCACGTCGCCCTCTCTCCAACCGACCTGGTGAAGGTCACTTACCGGACAAACTTCAGAAACGTCATCTCTAGCCGTAGACCGCTGCTCATCAGCGCAAGCTTGCCCGCTTGTGAACGTGAACACGTTCACAAGGGCCAGTATCCATCATGCTTACGGGCGGATTGCGGGCGGGGTGGGGCTGAACCGGCCGCTGACCGGCAGCGATGCCGTGCGCACAGTCTGCGAAGTCGCCCCGGCGCCCACAACGAGCGGCCGGGCGAACCGGGGGATGATCTTGGCCGATCCGGCGCTTGACAGCCGCCGGAACGGCCGGACCGTCCTACCGGGCGGCCGCTGAGGCCGATCGGCAGGACGGTCCGGTCACGCGGACGGTCCGGTCACGCGGACGGGGCGGTCGCCCGGCCGCGGTTTCCGTCCTAGTGGCTGCCGTACGGGCGGGTGATGATCTCCATGCCGTGGCCGGCCGGGTCGAGGAAGTACAGGCCCCGGCCGCCGTGGTGGTGGTTGATCTCGCCGACCAGCTTCATGGCGGGATCGGCGAAGTACGTGACGCCGTCGGCCGTGATCCGGGCGAGCGCCGCGTCGAACTCCTCGTCCGAGACGAGGAAGGCGTAGTGCTGCGGGACGACGGACTCCGCCGGAACGCTCGCGAAGTCGAGAGTGACGCCGTTGTCGACGGCCACGGGGACGAACGGCCCCCACTCCGGCCCGACCTCAAGGCCGAGGATGCCCGCCAGGAACGCGGCGGACTCCCGGTTGTCCCGGGCGTGGACGATCGTGTGATCGAACTGGACTGTCATGCTTCGAATGCCTCCGTAAGGCACTCACGGGCTACCTCCATGCCTCACCCAGCCGGTGACCGACACGCGATGCCGTACCCGTGATCCTAGGGTCTGCCCCGGTCCGCGCCCCCGCCCGGGCGGGGGTGATCTCCTCCCGTCCGGGCTTCCTTCCCGTGCGGACGATGCGAACCATCGTCGGGGGGACGGCTAGGAAGCCGGCCCCCGGGTGACGGCACCGAGCTCCGCGAGGTCGTCCTCGCCGAGCCGCACCGAGGCGGCGGCGACGTTCTCCTCCAGGTGTGCCGGGGAGGAGGTGCCCGGGATCGCCAGGACGGTCGGGGCGGCGGCGAGCAGCCAGGCCAGCATCACCTGGGCGCGGGTGGCGCCGTGGCGCTCGGCCACCGCCCGGAGCACCGGGTGGTCCGGCACGCCCGTGCCGCCCAGCGGGTAGAAGGGGACGAAGCCGATGCCGCGGTCTGCGCAGTCCTCGACCAGCGCCGCGTCGGCGGCGCTGTGCTCCAGCACGCTGAACTTGTTCTGCACCGCGACCACCGGGGCGATCTCCTCCGCCTCGGCGAGCTGGGCCGCGTTGACGTTGCTGACGCCGAGGTGCCGGATCAGCCCCTCCTCGCGCAGCTCGGCCAGCGCGGCGAAGGGCTCGGCGATCGAGCTCTGACTGGGCATCCGCCGCAGGTAGACGACGTCGAGACGGTCCACGGCCAGCTCGCGCAGGTTGCGGTGGACGGCCTCGCGCAGCCCGGTGCGGTCGGCCGGGTCCATCCAGGTGCCGTCGGGGAAACGGCCCGGACCGACCTTGGTGGCGATCACCAGGTTCTCCGGGTACGGGTGGAGGGCCTCACGGATCAGGACGTTGGCGAAGACGTCCTCGTAGAAGTAGAACCAGGCCGTGTCGATGTGGTCGATGCCGAGATCCACGGCCCGGCGCAGCACCGCACGGCTCTGCTCGGGGTCGCAGGCCGGGCCCTGCCAGTCCCGCATCGGCAGCTTCATCGCCCCGAAGCCCATCCGGGACACCGGGAGATCGCCGCCGAGGAGGAGGGAGCCGGACACGGTGACATGAGGTGAGATCGTCATGGCCTCAAGCCTCCGGCGGACTCGCCATCCCCCTCGCCGATCTGGCAGTTTGCTGCCATGAGTACCGATCGGATCATCACCCTGCACGGAGAACAGGAGCTCGTCCAGCGGGTCGGTCACCTGTTCGTCGCCTCGCGCGAGGAGTTCCTGGTCGCCGCCGCCGACCTGATGACCTGGTCGACCGGGGTCAACGCCGCCTTCCGCGAGGGCAAGCGCCCCCACGTCGTCCCCGGCCTCACCATGCGCAAGCTCTACACCCGGCGCGCGCTCGCCGACCCGGAGTCGCACAAGCGGCTGCTGCGGATCGCCGCCTCCGGCATCGAGGTCCGGATCTCCGACGGGCCGCTCGCCCGCGAGGCGATCATCATCGACCGGCGCACCGCGATCCTCGCCGGTGCTCCGGTCCGCGGCGTGCGCACCTTCACCGTGGTCCGGACGCCGGAGGTGGTCGACGGCGTGCGCTCGCTCTTCCGCGCCACCTGGGAGACGGCCACCGACCTCGCCGACTGCACCGCGGCCCCGCCGCTCCTCACCGACCAGGCCCGGCAGATCCTCCAGGCCCTCGCCGCCGGGCACACCGACGAGACCGGGGCCCGGCTGCTCGGCCTCTCCCTGCGGACCTACCGCCGCCGGGTCGCCGAGTTGATGGTCACGCTCGGCGCCAACTCCCGTTTCCAGGCCGGCCTCCTCGCCCGGGACTTCCAGCCCGACGGCCCGCAGTGAACCGACGGCACCGGGCCTTCGCCGCCGGCGCCCGAGGCAGACCGGAACGCCGCGGGGAGGCCCGTGTTCGGACCTCCCCGCGGCGCCGGGTCCGCGTCCGTCCCCCGATCGGGCGCGAACGCGGTGATCAGGCGGACTGACCCGCCTTGCGGCGGGAGACGTGGACGGCCGCGGCGCCCAGGCTGATCGCCAGGCCGGCGCCCAGCACGAGGTACGGGGTGGCCGGGTTGGAGCCGGTCTCGGCCAGCTCGCCCGCGGTGGCCGTGGTGCCGGCGGCCGTGGTGCCGGTGCCGGTGCCAGTGCCGGTCTTGGTGGCGCCGGTCTTGGCAGCGGCGGCCGCGCCGCCGGTGCCGGTCGAACCGCCGGTGCCGGTCGAACCGCTGTCGTTCGACGTGCCGGTGCTCGTGCCGGTGACGCCCGTACCGGTCTCCGCGACCGGGGTCACCGCACCGGTGCCCGAGCCGGCACCCGCGTCCGTACCGGTGGCCGGCGCCGGCTCACCGCCGGTGGTCGGGGTGGGGGTGGGGGTGGGTCGGGCCGCGGCCACCCGGGCGTCGGCGAGCGCCTTGTCGGCGTCCGCCTTGGCCGTGGCAGCGGCCTTCTTGGCCTCCCCCAGCTGGAACAGCTTGCGCAGCTCGGCGACCCGGGCGTCGTCGAGGGCATCGCCCGCGGCCTTGAGCGCGGTGTCCGCGGCGGTCTTCGCCGCGGCGGCGGCCTTGGCGGCCTCGGTGGCCTTGTGCAGGCGGGTCAGGATGGCGACCCGCTCGTCCTCCGACGTGGTCGGGTCGTCGAGCTTCGCGGTCTCGGCCTGGGCGGCGGCGAGCGCCTTGTCCGCGGCGGCCTTGGCGTCCGCGGCCTGCTTGGCCGCGGCCCGGACCGCCTCGACCTTGCCCAGGTAGGGCTGCGAGTCGGCCATGAAGGCGTTGACCTTGGCCTGCTGGGCGGCCTCGGCGGCCACGGCCGCGTCGTACGCCTTCGCGGCCTCGGCGGCGGCCTGCTCCAGGGCGGCGACGGACGGGGTCTGAGCCGCCGGCGCCGGCGCCGGCGCCGCGAAGGCACGGCTCGCGGAGAGGACCGCGCTGGGCGAGATCACGGCGGCGACCATGGCAGCCGTGACCAGGGCACGGCGGAGCTTCACGATGACCTCTTCAAGGGTCGACAAGAAACGGCGGAAGCCGTTGTCGGAGCGGCGATTCCCGCTCGGCGGCCCGATCATAGGCATACGGATTCCGTACGCTCCATGCCGGTTCCCGGCAGCGGAACGACCGTCAGGTTTCCTGGATCAGAACCACGCTGACGCCCCGCCAGGTCCCGCGTCAGCGCTGTCGGGGCAGCTCCAGACGGAAGGTGGCCCCCCGGCCGGGAGCGGTGTGGAGGGTGAGGGTGCCGCCGTGGGCGTGGGTGAGGGCGGTCGCGATGGCGAGGCCCAGGCCGGCCCCGCCGCCGTCGTGACGGCTGCGCGAGGCGTCGACGCGGTAGAAGCGGTGGAAGACCAGGGCGGCCTGCTCGGTGGTGAGTCCCGGACCGGAGTCGGCGACCTCCAGCAGGCAGAGGCCGTCCGGGTCGGTGCCGACGCCGATCCGCACCGCGGTCCCCGGCGGGGTGTGCTTGACCGCGTTGCCGACCAGGTTGGTCACCACCTGGCGCAGCCGCGCCTCGTCCCCGAGGACCGGCGCCGGGCCGGGCGAGCCGTCGCCGGCCGGGCCGGTGAGGGCGACCGGACGGGACGGGTCCAGGGCGACGAGGTCGTGCAGGGCGTCCGCGGCGAGGGTGCGCAGGTCCATCGGGGCGACGTCGAGCGGGCGCTCCTCGTCGAGCCGGGCGAGCACCAGCAGGTCCTCGACCAGGGCGCCCATCCGGACCGCCTCGTTCTCGATCCGGGACATCGTCCGGGTGACGTCCGCCTCGGTGGGCAGCGCGCCCATCCGGTACAGCTCGGCGAAGCCGCGGATGCCGGCCAGCGGGGTGCGCAGCTCGTGCGAGGCGTCGGCGACGAACCGCCGCATCCGTGCCTCGGACTCGGCCCGGGCCGCGAACGCGGCCTCGATCTGGGTGAGCATGCCGTTCAGCGCGATGGACAGCCGGCCGACCTCGGTGCGCGGCGGGAGCGCGGGCATCCGGTGCGAGAGCTCGCCGGAGGCGATCAGCGCGGCCCCCTCCTCGATCCGGCGCAGCGGCCGCAGTCCGGCCCGGACGGCGAAGAAGCCGAGCGCCGCGATCAGCACCAGGACGGCGCCCCCGATCGCCAGGAAGGAGGTGCGCAGCCGGGCCACGGTGGCGTCGATGTCCTCGCGCGAGACGGCCACCATCAGGTACGCGGCGTTGGGAGTCGGGCTGGCGAAGACGCTGGCCGGGGCGGCCGACCGCTGGAGCGGCAGGACCACCGCCCGCCAGGAGGTGCGGCCGCGCTGGTCGGGCAGGTCGAAGGGGGTTCCGGGGGAGGCGGCGGCCGGGTCGAGCCCGGCCAGCTGCGGCGCCGGGTCGTTCTCGTTGACCGGCTGGCGGACGACCTGCTGCACCCGGCCGTCCGCGGAGAGGTACTGCACCAGGTACTGGCTGGGCAGCGCCGCCAGGTAGTTGGGGGCGGACCGCTTGCCGGCGACCGACGGCTGCCGGCTTTCGGGCCAGGTGGTCCGGCCCGGGGCGCGCTTCGACAGCGGCTCGCCGAAGCGCTGCAGCTGCTCGTCCAGCCGCTGCACCAGCTGCATCCGGACGGTACCGAGAACCACGGTGTCGCTGACGGCGAGACCGGTGGTGACCAGCGCGAGTGCGAGCACGAGCAGCCGGGCGCGCAGGGACAGCCGGGTGAGCATCGGGGCGGTTCCGTCAGGTCTGGTGAGGCCGGCGCAGGGCGTAGCCGATGCCGCGCACGGTGTGGATCAGCTTGGGGCCGTGGGTCGGGCCCGAGTCGAGTTTGCGGCGCAGGTAGGAGATGTAGGACTCGACGATGGAGAGGTCGCCGCCGAAGTCGTAGGCCCAGACGTGGTCGAGGATCTGCGCCTTGGAGACCACCCGGCCGACGTTGGCCATCAGGTAGTGCAGCAGCTTGAACTCGGTGGGGGAGAGTGCGACGGGGGTGCCGCCGCGGGTGACCTCGTGGGCGATCGGGTCGAGGGTGAGGTCGGCGACGACCAGTCGGCCGTCCTCGGCGGGGCCGCCGGCCCGGCGCAGGATGGCGCGGATCCTGGCGATCAGCTCCTCCAGGCTGAACGGCTTGGTGACGTAGTCGTCCGCGCCGGCCGCGAGGCCCTGGACCTTGTCGCCGACGCCGTCCTTGGCGGTGAGGAAGAGCACCGGCAGGTGGTCGCCGGAGTGGCCGTGCGCGGGGCGGGCGATCTGGCCGCGGCTGGTCTGCTCGCGCAGCCGCTCGACCACGGTGAAGCCGTCGAGGTCGGGCAGCATCACGTCGAGGACGACCAGGTCGGGGCGGTCGGCGGCGATCAGGTCGAGCGCCTCGGCGCCGGTGGCGGCGGAGGCGACCCGGAAACCGGAGAAGCGCAGCGAGGCGGAGAGCAGCTCGCGGATGTTGGGTTCGTCGTCGACGACGAGGAGGAACGCCTCCCCCGGGCCGCCGGCCACCGCGGAGCCGCCTGGTGTGGACACAGTGCCTTGCACGGGGGTTCCGCCTCCCGGTCGGACGATGACGTTCAGCTTGAGGCTAGCCCGCCGAGGCTATGCGCCGTCGATGAATGTTGGATTAACACCTTATCGGGCGGTTTTGCGCGAACAAGCCCGCCGGGGCTGGTTCGGTGGTGTGCGCACGGGCGGCGGCCGTTCCGGGAGGGCTGCCCGCCCTGCCGCGGGCGGGGTCGTGCGGCCCGGCCGCCGGAAGGTCCGGCCGGGCCGCACGGGCGTCCGGGGGCTGCGGGGTCAGCCGCCGGACGCGGTCCGGTTGCCCCCTCCGCCGCCCGGGAAGCCGCCGAAGCCGCCCGCCCCGCCGAAGCCGGTGCCGCCCTCGACGAGCTGGCTGGCCGCGTAGCCACCGTTGGCGTCGGGGGTGCCGACGACGGTCACGCTCTGGCCCGGCTGCAGGTCGGCGACCTTGCCCTCCTTGTTGAGCTGGACCTTCGTCGCGTCGCCGGTGGTGACCTTGACGGTGTTGCCGTTGGCGTCGGTGAGGTAGACGGTGGTGCCGTCGACGGCCTTGACGGTGCCGCGGGTGAAACCGCCCTGACCGCCCTGGCCGTTGCCCTGACCGCCCTGGCCGCCCCGGCGGCCGCCGTTCTGGCCGGGGGCACCGGGGGTCGCACCGGTCCCGCGGGGCTGCTGGCCGCCGGCCACCGCCCGGCCGGACCCGCCGGAGCCGTTGTCCTTCTCGTACCAGACGCCGCCCGCGAAGGCGGCCGTGGCGATCACCGCACCCCCCAGGGCGAGGCTCAGCCAGGGCAGCTTGCGTCGCGGGGGCGCGGCCAGTTCCGCGGTGACGTCCCGGGCGTCCGGCGCGGTGGAGAGCAGGACGACCTGCTCGGCCGGGGTGCTCGGCTCGATCTCGTTGCTCATGGGTGTCTCGTCCTACTCGTGGGCTACTCGGGCCCGGGGCGTGTCGGACACGCCCCGGTGTGCGGACTGCGCCGGATCACTCGTGACGGAGGGCGTCGATCGGGCGCAGCGAGGCGGCCCGGTTGGCGGGGTAGCTGCCGAAGAACAGCCCGATCGCGACGGCGATGCCGAAGGCGCCGAGCACCGACTCGGGGATCACCACCGGCTTGATGCCGACGATGTCGAAGTGCGAGCCGGCGATCCCGACCAGCACGCCGAGCCCGGCGCCGATCACCGACAGCAGGGTGGACTCGGTCAGGAACTGCCCGAGGATCACCCCGCGCGGCGCGCCGAGCGCCTTGCGGATGCCGATCTCCCTGGTCCGCTCGGTGACGGTGACCAGCATGATGTTGGTGATGCCGATCCCGCCGACCAGCAGCGAGATCGCGGCCACTGCGCCCAGCAGCACGGTGAAGGTCTTCGTGGTGGACTCGCGGGCGGTGAGCAACGAGGCCTGGTTGCTGATCCGGAAGTCCGCCTTGCTCGGGTCGGCGATCGCGTGGGTGCCGAGCAGCACCCGGGTGATCTCGGACTGCGCCGTGGTGGTGGTGTCCGCGGAGGTGGCCTGCACCAGGATCTGGTTGACCGAGCCGAAGCCGGTGAAGGCGTTCTGCACCGTCGGCAGCGGGGCGATCACCACGTCGTCCGGGTCGGTGAAGCCGGTGCCGCCCTTGGCCTGGAGCACGCCGACCACGGTGAGCGGCGTGCCGCCGACGGTGATCTGCTTGCCGACCGGGTCGGCGGTGGCGAACAGCTGCTTGGCGGTGGTGGCGCCGAGCACGGCGACCTTGCGGGAGCCGAGCACGTCGTCGTTGGAGAAGTACTCGCCGTGGCCGATCCGCTGGTTCGCGGTCTCGAAGTAGGCGGGGTAGGTGCCGACGATCGAGCCGGGTGTGTACGAGATGTCCCCGTACAGCGCGGTGCCGGAGGCGGTGACGACCGGGGCGACCGACTTGATCGCCGTGGTGTCCGGGTCGCTCGCCAGCGCCTTGGCGTCGGCGACGGTGAGCTTCTTGGCGGCGGACGCCGTCCGCGCCCCGCCGAAGGAGGAACCGGAGCTGACGGTCAGCGAGTTGGTGCCGAGCGAGGTGATCGACTCCTTGACCGCCTCGGAGGAGCCGTTGCCGACCGCGAGCAGCAGGATCACCGAGGCGACACCGATCAGCACCCCGAGCATGGTCAGGGCGGAGCGCACCTTGTTGGCCGCCAGGCCGCCGACGGCGAAGCGGAGCATCTGCCAGAGGATCACGCGAGCACCCCCCGGACGTCGGCCGCCGGGCGCAGCGCGGGCGGGGGACCGTCCACCGGGGCCTGCCGGACGTCGCTGATGATCGCGCCGTCGACCAGCCGGATCACCCGCTTGGCGTGCCGCGCGACCTCGTCCTCGTGGGTGATCAGGACCACCGTGCGACCGGTCGCGTTGAGGCCGTCGATGATCGCGAGCACCTCCTCGGTGGAGCGGCTGTCCAGGTTGCCGGTGGGCTCGTCGGCGAGCAGCATCGCCGGCGCCGTGACCAGTGCGCGGGCCACCGCGACGCGCTGCTGCTGGCCGCCGGAGAGCTCGTTCGGGCGGTGCCCGGCACGCTCGGCCAGACCGACCAGCGAGAGTGCGGCCAGTGCCCTGCGCCGCCGCTCGGCGGCGCGCACGCCCGCGTAGGCGAGCGGCAGCTCGACCTGGGCGAGCGCGGTGGTGCGGGGGACGAGGTTGAAGGACTGGAAGATGAAGCCGATCTTGCGGTTGCGGACCAGGGAGAGCTGCTGCTCGTCCAGGTGTCCGACGTCGATGCCGTCCAGCAGGTAGCGGCCGGCGGTGGGGACGTCCAGGCAGCCGAGGATGTTCATCAGGGTGGACTTCCCGGAGCCCGAACTGCCCATCACCGCGACGTAGTCGCCCTGCTCGACGTCCAGGCTGACGCCCAGCGGCCCGCCGGTGGCCGGGTCGGCCGGCCCGTGCAGCGCGTGCACGGTGGCGTCGCCGTGCCCGTACGACTTGGTCAGGCTGCGGATCTGGATCACCGGTGGTGGCGCGGATCCCGGCTCGGCGGTGGGAATCTGGCGCGCCATCAGCGATTACCGCCGGCCCGACCCGCGCCGCCCCCGCCGCCCCCGGCGCCGCCGAACCCGGCGACGCCCGCGCCGCCGTTGCGGCCGCCCTGGCCGCCCGCTCCCGGGAAGGAGCCGTTGGGGAAGCCGTTGGTGCCGCTCGTGGAGGCGAGTTCGACCTTGTCGCCCTCCTGCAGCCCGGAGACCACCTGGACGGTGGTGTCGCCCTCGACGCCCACGCCGACCTCGACCCGCTCGGTGCTCCCGTCCGGGTGCACCACGGTGGCGGTGCGGCTGCTGCCGGTCCCGGCCAGCGCCGCGGTGGGCAGCGAGAGCGCGTTGTCGGCCTCACCGGTGACGACCGAGACGGTCGCGCTGAGGCCGGTGCGGAGCTTGCTGGTGTCGCCGGTGATCTGCAGCGTGGCCGCGTACTGGACGGCGGCCGCGCCGCCGGTGCCGCCGCTGCTCACGGGCAGCGAGCTGACCGACAGGACGGTGGCGTTGAGCTTGGTGTCGGACTGCGCGTTCAGGGTGACGGTGGCCGCCTCGCCCTTCTTCAGCTTGAGCGAGTCCAGCTCGGAGAAGTTCGCGGTGACCTGCATCCCGGTCGGGTTGGTCAGCACGATGAAGCCGCTCGGAGCGGCGGAGCCCGCGCTGCTGCCCGAGGACTTGGCGGCGCCCGAGGTGGTGCCCGTGCCGCCGCCCACCGTGTCGCCGACCTTGCCGGTGACCGACGCCACCGTGCCGTCCACCGAGGCGGTGAGGGTGGTCCCGACGAGGGCGGCCTGGGCGTTGGAGAGGTTGGTCTGCGCGGTGGCGACCTGCTGCCGGGCCTGCGCCACGGCGGCCTCGTCCACCTTGGTGGTGGTGATCGTGGTGGTCTGCGGAGCGGGCGTGCTGCTCGCGCCCGCTCCGCGCTCCCCGCCTCCGGCGCCCCCGCCGGCTCCGTTGCCGCCCGCACCGCCGGACGGCTGGGCGGTGCCCGGGATCTGCTGGGTGGTCGTGGTGGTGACCCCGGCCTCCGCCTTGTCGAGATTGGCGTCGGCCGTGGTGAGGGCCGCCTTGGCCGCGTCCACCTGTTGCTGGGCCGCCGTGGTGTCGACCGTCGCCAGCACCTGGCCCTTCGTCACGGTGTCGCCCACCGCCACCTTGATCGCGGTCAGCCTGCCGCCGGTCGTGAAGTCCTGCGCCGCGTCGGTCGGCGAAGCCAGGGTTCCGGTTCCGGACACGGTGGCCAGGACCGTGCCCTTGGCCACGGTCGCGGTCCGGACCTGGGCCTTGCCGGCCGCCTTCTCGGTACCGCCGTCCAGCGTCGTGTACGCCAGAGCCGCGGCGCCCACCAGGGCCACGCCGAGCGCGGAGTTCAGGAGGACGGCACCACGCCGTCGCGGGAGCACCTTCATGCCGCACAGCTTCGCCGGACGCCCTTTCGAGCTCCTGGGCCCCGGCTGGGAGAACGCCGACCACCCGAATCGGGTCATTCCGCCACGAGCCACCCCGTCCGAGCAGCCGGCTTGGCCGCGGCGAGGCCGACCGTTGGTGAACCTCCCAGCAGCCTCCCAGCCACCCCCAGCCATCCGGGAGGCGGCCGCCGCCCCGTCACGCCGGGAGCGGGCAGGACACCGCGGCCCGTCGCGCGGACGGCCCGCCCCGATCGAGCGGAGGCCACGCCGCCCCCAGGTCCGCGGGGGCGGTGGGCTCAGCCGGTCTCCCCGACCCTGACCAGGCCGCTCTCGTAGGCGAACACGATGGCCTGGGCCCGGTCCCTGGCCGCGACCTTGTCGAGGATCCGTGAGACGTGGGTCTTGACGGTCTGCTCGGCGAGGAACAGCTCCGCGGCGATCTCGCCGTTGGACCGGCCGCGGGCGACCTGGACGAGGACCTCGGTCTCCCGGGGGGTGAGCCCCTTCAGCCGCTCGGGCGCCTTCGACACCGCCGGACGGCTGCGGACGAAGCCCTCGATCAGGCGCCTGGTCACCCGGGGCGCCAGCAGGGCCTCGCCGGCCGCGACGACCCGCACGGCCTGGATCAGGTCGGCGGGCAGGGCGTCCTTGAGCAGGAACCCGCTGGCACCCGCGGCCAGCGCGTCGTAGACGTAGTCGTCGATGTCGAAGGTGGTGAGCATCAGGACCCGCGGCCGGTACCCGGTACCGGACGGCGGGTTCATGAGGCGGCGGGTCGCCTCCAGACCGTCCAGCACCGGCATGCGTACGTCCATGAGCACGACGTCGGGACAATGGGCGGCGCACAGGGCCACGGCCTCCTCGCCGTCGCCCGCCTCGGCGACCACCGCGATGTCGGGCTGCGCGTCGAGCAGGGCGCCGAAGCCGGCGCGGATCATGGCCTGGTCGTCGACGACGAGTACGTTGATGGTCACGGTGTTCCCGGAAGTGGCAGGACGGCGGCCGTCCGGAAGCCGCCGTCGGCGAGGGGTTCGGCGGCGAACTCGCCGTCCAGCATGGCGACGCGCTCGCGCATGCCGACCAGACCGTGTCCACCGGCGCGGGTCTCCACGGCCGGGCGCACGTCCCGGGGCGGCGAGTTGACGACACTGACGTGCAGGGCGCCGCCGGACCGCCGCACCTCGACGTCCGCACGGGCGCCGGGGGCGTGGCGGACCACGTTGCTCAGCGCCTCCTGGACCAGGCGGTACGCCGAGAGGGCGACGGCAGCCGGCATTCCCGTGGCCGACAACACGTCGTCGGCCACGTCCAGGCGGGCGTCGACGCCGGCGCGGCGCGTCGTCTCCAGGAGAGCGGGCAGGTCGGACAGGTCGGGCTGGGGGGAGTGTTCGCCGTCCGGGGACTCCTCGTTGCGCAGCACGTGGAGCAGACGCCGCATCTCCGCCAGCGACCTGCGCGCCTCGGCGGCGATCGCGGTGAACTCCTCGGCCGCGCCCGGTGAGACGTCGGCGACGCGGTACGGGGCGCTGTCGGCCTGCACGGTGATCACCGACATGTGGTGGGCCACCACGTCGTGCAGCTCCCGGGCGATGCGGGCGCGCTCCGCCAGGAGCGCCGCCCTGGCCTGCTCGACCGCGCCCCGCTCCTCCGCCAGTACGAGGCGGGCCTGGGCGTCGCCCCGGCCGCGCACCGCGTTCACGGTGACCGCCGCGACCGCGAGGATCACCGTCGGCGGGAGCAACGCGGGCAGGCCCCCGCGGGCCGGGACCGTCAGGGCGAACACCGCCCCGACGACGAGCACCTCGCACCACATCGCCACGATCGCGCGGCGCGAGGCCCGCAGCCCCACCACGCTCAGCGTCGCCGCGAGCGTGAACACCGAGGTCACGGCCCAGGGCCAGGGCTCCGCCGGCGAGTAGGGCCCGGCCAGCGCGGCCGTCAGGGTCACCGCCGCCAACTGCGTCCACCAGGCGGCCCGGGGACGACTCAGCGCCAGGACGAGCGGGACGGCGCGGGCGACGGTCAGCGCCATCGCCGGGCCGTAGCCGAGGCGGTAGTGCTGGGCCAGGTCCAGGGTGCCGGCGAAGTAGACCGCCACCGCCAGCAGCCACACCACCGCCGTCAGGATCCTGCCGCCCCGGCGGCCGCCGGGGAAGGCGATCGACGGCCGCGCCAGGTCGCTCCACACCGCCGTGCGTAAGACGGCCGGGAGGGAGCGCAGGGGGAGATCGGCAGAGTGGATCTTCATCGCGGGCCATCGTACGGCCGGCACCACCGCAGCCCGCCGGTCGGTCGCGTCACAGCTGGTGGAGCCACGCGTTGACCAGCAGCACACCGGCCCCCAGGGCCGCCACCGTCGCCACGAAGGGCCAGGCGCCGACCCTGTGGCCCCACATCCCGCCCGCCAGACGTGCGTGCAGCCGGTGCAGCAACCACAGCAGCCCCAGCCCGGCGGCCGCCGTCGGCAGGCCCACGCCGAAGTGCGCCAGCCACGCCCCGCCCGTCGAGGGACCGCCCCACGACGTGGTGTACGGGCCCGGCTCGACCAGCGGGTACAGCACCCCGCGCAGCACGAACAGCACCTCCGCGCCGATCGGGATCAGGGTCAGCAGCCCCAGCGGCACCGCCAGCAGCCCGTGCGCCAGCAGCCGCGCCGCACCGGGGCGGCGCTCCGCCGTCGGCGCGGGCCCCTGCTCGGCGATCCGGGCCCACCAGCGGCGCGCCGCGTCCGGGCGGCCCGCGGCGAGCGCGCCGACCGCCGCGACCGAGACGGGCAGTAGCGTGGCGGCCTGCCCGATCCTGCGCGCGAACCCGAGCCGCGGGGCACCGGTGCCGGACCCTGCGGCGGTGCCGGACCCTGCGGCGGTGCCGGTGCCGTGTGGAGCGATGACGGTCATTGGTGTCTTCCCACTCTCTGGACAACCCGTGTGCGGACACCTCGAAAGCTACGAGTCGGCCCCCACCCGGCGCGTCACGCCACAGAGCCAATCCGACCCCCCTACCGCGGTAGGGGGTGGCGGCGACGACGGCGAGGAAGACATCCGCGAGCACGGCCAGGGTGGCCCAGCGGTGCCAGGAGTTCCAGAGGTGGAGCCGAGCCGACCCGCTGCGGCGGTTTCACCCGACGCCTCCACCGGCGCCTTTCACCAGTGCCTGCGTACCGATCACCGCCAGCAGCGCCAGCCGTTCGGCGTCCTCGCTGCCGGGTTCGGCCGTGTAGACCATGATCCGCAGATCGCTGCCCGCGACGCTGAGCACGTCGCAGTCCAGCGTCAGCGACCCCACCTGCGGGTGGTCGATGGTCTTGCGCGAGGCTTCCTGGTGTCCCACCACGCCGGAGTCCCACAGCCTGGCGAACCGCTCGCTGTTGCCGCGCAGATCGGCGATCAGACGCCGCAGCCGCAGGTCCGCCGGGTAGCGGTGCGCCGCCGCCCGCAGGTCGGAGACGACCGCGGTCTCCAACGCCTGCCGGGTCTCCGGCGTGTGGCGGACCCGGCTGCCCGCGCCGAGGAAGTTCCGCCACGCCCCGTTGCGCTCCTTGCCGTGCCGTTCACCCATCAGCGCGGTGTAGAGCGGATTGGCCAGCAGCAGAGTCCACGCCGCGTCGGAGACCGCGACGGGTGTGCCGGTCAGCCGGTCCAGCATCCGTTGCACGCTGGCCGTGATGTAGGCGGGCACCGTGCCGCGTCCCGGCGCCACCAGCCCGGCGACCCGGAACAGATGCTCACGCTCCTCCGCGTTCAGTCGCAGCGCCCGCCCCAGCGCCTCGACGACCTGCTCCGACGGGTTGGTCGCCCGGCCCTGTTCGAGGCGGGTGACATAGTCGACCGAGATCCCGGCCAGCAGCGCCAGCTCCTCCCGGCGCAGTCCGGCCGCGCGCCGGTGGCCGCCCACCGGCAGGCCGGCCGCCTCCGGCGGGACCCGGTCACGCCAGCGCCGCACCGTCCGCCCGAACTCCGTGGTCGCCATGCCACCACTGTGCACCGCCGCACCCGCGGGTGCCTGGTACCGGCAGTCCCAGGAAGACCGGACGCCTGGCCGACGGCACCGCCGCGCAGCACCGTGGAGGCATGACCACAACACTGATCACCGGCGCGAACAAGGGGCTCGGCTTCGAGACCGCCCGTCAACTCATCGCCGCAGGACACACCGTGTACATCGGCAGCCGGGACCCCGAGCGCGGGCGTCGCGCCGCCGAGCAGTTGGGTGCGCGGCTGGTCGTCCTCGACGTCACCGACGACGCCTCGGTCGCCGCAGCGGCGAGGACCGTCGAGGCCGGCGGCGGCCTCGACGTGCTGGTCAACAACGCGGGCGTGGAGCAGCGGGCCGAGGACAACGGCATCATCGGTGCCGCGGACGTCACCGCCGACCTGATGCGGAGCACGTTCGAAACCAACGTCTTCGGCACGGTACGCGTCACCCACGCGTTCCTCCCGCTGCTGCAGCGCTCCGCCGCCCCCGTCGTCGTCAACGTCAGCAGCGGCCTGGCCTCGCTCACCCGCGTCACCACCGCCGGAACCCCCACCCACGCGTACCCCGGCGTCGCCTACCCGGCCTCCAAGGCCGCCGTCAACATGGTCACCGTGCAGTACGCCAAGGCGTTCCCGAAGATGCGCATCAACGCCGTCGAGCCCGGCTTCACCAAGACGGATCTCAACGGCAACACCGGCATCCAGACCGTCGAACAGGGTGCCGAGATCATCGTCCGCATGGCCAGCCTCACCCCGGACGGCCCCACCGGCACCTACACCGACGCCGAGGGCCCGCTGCCCTGGTAACCGGCCCGCCCACGACGGCCGCCCCGGCCGACGATCACGCCTTCTGATGGCCCGGGCGGAGTGGGAAGTCGGTCTCTCCCGACTTCCCACTCCACGGCACGGCACAGACACGCGGCGGCCCTTCGCTCGGCCGGAGCGAAGGGCCGCCGGAGTGCTTGCTACGCGTCGGGGACGAGGTGGTCGAACTCCCCTGCTTTGACTCCCTGGAGGAACTTGGCGAACTTGAGGGGAGTGGTGCGGACGATCACATCGCCTTCGTCGGACTCACGAAGCTCGACCAACCCTTCGATGTTGCGAACCTCAAGACAGTCGCCGCCGGAACCACTGAACGAAGACTTCTGCCATTCGATGTCGGTCATGTTCGGCCTCTCACAACTCGCTTTCGACCTTGCGAATCAGGTCGCGGGATTCACTCTCGCTCAGGGCTGCCGCTTCGGTACGCTCGAAGATCGACCGGTAGCTGACCAGCTCGCTCGCAGCATCGACGAAGATAGGACCTCCTGACGACTCCAGCTCGATGGTGTCCAGTTCCGACACAGAGCCGAACGCATAGGTGAGGTTCTCGACCGCACCGGGGAAGGTTTCGACGTCGAACGGGACGACTCGGATGGTCATCCACGACTGCTCCGAGTCTTCGAGGAGGGAGCCAAGCTGCTCCTTCAGGACCTGCGCACCACCGAACCTCGTCCACAGGGCGGACTCATACACGAAGGCCGTCAGTGGCTTCCGGTCGCGCCGGAGGTCCGTCTTCCGCTGCATTCGGAATGCTGTCCGCGCCTCCAGTTCATGGCGCGGGAGTTGGGGAATCAATCGCCCGAACACCGCCGATGCGTAGTTGATGGTCTGGCACGGACCAGGGATGTGGGTGAGCACCCACATCATCAGCTCGCGCGAGCTCTTCTCCAACTCCGCGTTCTCAAGGAAGCCGTCCGGGATGGTTCCGCGGTACTCCTCCCACCAGCCTTTCGAACGCTCATGGATCATTGCTTCAAGCGCTTCGACCAGAGGGTGGTTCATGCACTTGCAGGCCGCGGCGAAGGACTGCAGGCGCTCCCGGCTCAAGCCGACCTTTCCCGACTCCATCTGACTGATCTGGGTTCTGTCGATTCCCAGAGCGCGACTCAGACTTGGCGCAGAGAGGCCCGCGGCCTCGCGCATCTTTCGCAGCTCAGCGCCGATGCGGCGCTGACGGAGTGTGGGGTTTGGTCGTGGCGGCATGGCTTCCTTCCTTGCCCAATGTGACCCAAGTCTGCCGCGATGATCCGACATGGGTCCACCTGGCGACGGGTCGGCACTCAAGGGTGAATCCATCCAATCCTGGTATCACAGGTGATACCCATGCTGTAGGGTCACCCTCAGATCGATCCGACGGATCGTCAGTAATGCTCATATCCCGGGCAGTAGGCGCCTGCTGCCTGTGCACCGAAGAGCAGCCACGCGTGGCATCAACCAGCCCCGCCCTGGCCTGGCTCACGGCGACGATTCCGCCGGTGAACGACGAATCCACCACTCCACCTCTCCCCCGGAGGTTCCCCGTGTGTGCCTTCAACCCGCCTGACTGGTCCGCCGCCCGCGAGGCGCTGCGCGACGCCCTGACCGCCGCCGGCTGGCCGCCCGACCTCATCGGCGACGCCGAGCTCGCCCTGCACGAACTCTTCGTCAACGCCTGGAAGCACGGAGGAAACCCCGCGCCCACCGTGGTCGTCGTCCTGCTCGCCGGCCGCACCGTCCGCGTCTCCGTCGCGGACGACAACCCGCTGTTCCCCGAACCCCGCACCCCCGCCGACCCCTACGAGCTCTCCGGCCGGGGCCTGTTCCTCGTCCGCTCGCTCACCCACCGCTTCGGTGCGGCCCCGCGCGAGCGTGGCAAGGGCAAGTTCGTCTGGTTCGAGCTGGACGCCGCCGCGTGAACCGCGACCACCAGGTCACCGAGGAGCAGCCGTGGACGTCCTGAGCCCCCACGTCGAACGCACCACCGCCGCCTACCTCGCGGTCGAGCGCGTACCCGACGCCGCCCTCCAACTCCGCTTCGCCGTCGACCTCGACGTCCACGCCGCCCCCGGCGAACACGTCGCTCTGCCCCTCACCCGCGACCAGGCCCTCGACCTCCTCCACACCCTCGCCGCCCACCTCGGCCACCGCGTCATCGGGATCCACCGATGAGGCCCGGCACCGCCGCCTTCCTGATCGGCGCGGTCTTCGCCGTCCTCCTCGCCCTGGCGATCGCCACGGTCGCCCTCGGCATCGTCACCGCCCTCAGGGTCAACGACGACCGCCCCCCGCCCCCGATCACCCCTCACGGACGCTGGGAACTGCGCCGACTCCCCGACGGCGCCCATGAGTACGCCTGGATCGCCCGGCAGGCCGGCCGCTTCGGCCCCGAGACCGACCGCCCGCCCACCGCTCGCGGACGACACCGCATACCCAGCTGAACAGCCACACGCGGCGGGCCCTCGCCCACTGGGCAACTGGGCAACAAGGCCTCGCGGGTCGGCATCAGGCGTGGGCGGTGGCCGTCAGGGCCCACGTCCAGCGGGGAAGCCGCCCTCCACGGCCTTGAGCACCGCGGCGACGTCGATCCGCCCGCCCCGGCGGTCGTTACACAGCCGATGGACGGCCGTGACGCGGCCGGCCGGGGACCGCGACACGGCACTCCTACCGTCACTGACGACGCACCGGCCGGCCCGGCCGGGGCCCGCGTCCCGACGAAGGAGTGACACCGCATGACCAGGAGCCGTACCCACAGCTCGCCCGCCCGCCGTGTGCTGGCCGTCTGCGCCCTGACCGGGGCCGCACTGCTGACCTCCCTCTCCGCCGGGCAGGCCTGGGCCGACGGCGCCCCGCAGCCCGCGCCGGCAGCCCCCAGCGCCGGCCAGGCCGCAGGCTCCGGCCAGGCTGCGAGCGCCGTCCCCCAGCCCAAGGTCTCCCGCCCGGCCTCCGCCCCCACCGGGTGGGCCGCCGAGACCGGCTCCGGCCCGGCCGCGAGCGCCGTCCCCCAGCCGAAGGCCTCCCGCCCGGCCTCCGCCCCCACCGGGTGGGCCGCCGAGGCCGGCTCCGGCCCGGCGGGAGGTTCCGGATCCGGCTCCGGCCCCGCCACGGCGAGCCCGCAGGTCCGCGAGGTGCCCAAGGGCGCCGCCCAGGCCGGCGACGGCTCCGGCTCGACCGACTCCTCCGGCCTCAAGCTGGCCGGCGGTGGCGCCGTCGCGGCCGTCGGCGCCGCCGTCCTGGGCTTCGCACTCCTGCGCCGCCGTTCCGGTGCGCGCGGCTGACACCGGCCCCGGGCCCTCACGGCGCCCCGTCGCCCCTGCTGCGTACGGGCCCGTGCGCAGCGGGGGTGGTGGGGCCCCGGCCCCGCTCGGGCGTCCGGGGACCGGGGACGCGACCACCCACCACCAGGTCGAGGAGGCCCCTGCCCGGCACCGGGCCGTCGACCGGCCCGCCGACCGTCGCGGCACCCGTACTCGGAGCCACCGCCGGGCCCGGAGCGACCGGAACGACCCGGCCCGCCCGCGCCGGACCGCACTGCGTCGGACCGCCTTCGGCGCGGCCGGCCTGCTCTGCCTGGTCCTCGGCGTCTCCGTGGCGCTGTCGAGCCGGCAGACCCCGGTGGTCCGGATCGAGGCCTCGGCGCACCAGCCCGACGGCATCACGCCCACGGCCCCCCGCCAGCCGGCGGGAGCCGGCACCGGCACGACCGGCACCGACGCCGCGGTTACCACGGCGACCGGTGCACCGCGACCGTTCGCGGCCTCGCCGCCGACCCGCCTGCTCGTCCCCGCCGCCGGGGTGGACGCACCGGTCACCGGCCTCGGCCTGAACGCCGACGGCACGGTCGAGGTCCCTGCGGCCGACCGGGCCCAGGAAGTCGGCTGGTACCGCAACGGCCCGACGCCGGGGGAGGCCGGGCCGGCCGTCCTGATCGGGCACTACGACACCGTGCACGGCCCGGCGGTCTTCCGTGGCCTGCCGAAGCTGCAGCCCGGCGACCGGATCCAGGTCCGGCGGGCGGACGGAAGCACGGTGGACTTCCGGGTCCGCGCGCTGCTCCAGGCCGCCAAGGACCGGTTCCCGACCGAGGCGGTGTACGGCGACACGGCCGCGCCCGAGCTGCGGCTGATCACCTGCGGGGGCCGGATCGGCGCCGACGGCCACTGGACGGACAACATCATCGTCCAGGCGGATCTGGCCGCCCCGACCGGCTGAGGGGGGCCGGCGCAGCCGCCCACCCACGCGGTTCCGTCGGGCGGGTGGCCCGGCGGAACCGTCGGCCGCCACCCGGCGACCTACCCACCGGAGCCGAACCGGCGCGCCGCCGCAGGCAAGAATCACACGCACCGGCAGCACGAAAGCCGGAAGCGCCGCCGCAGACCAGAAGGACGAGCATCAGCCGTGGCAGCATCACCCCCGCCCCTCCACCGGGCCGGCGCCGCGCCCCCACGGGCGGTCCGCCCCGCCACCACCGCCCTCTCCGCCCTCCTCGCCGCACCGGCCGCCCTCGCCGCCTTGCTGCTGACCGCCTGCGGCGCGCCCGGCGAGCTGCGCGACCACGGCCCCGCACGGCAGGTGACGCCGCCGACGGTGCCCCAGCCGCTCTGGTCCGGCCTCGCCGTGGCACCACCGCCGACCTCACCGGCCCCCGGCGCGAGCCGCTCCTCCGAGCCCCCGCCACAACCCGTCCCCGACGTGACCGTCCCGGGGCCGGACATCGCCGCCGTGGACGTCCGTGCCGTCCTGGCGAAGGACCCCGAGGTGAGCCAGGACGAACGGCGCGCGCTCGACAGCTGCGGGGGTTGCGAGGTCCGCACCCCGGAGTTCCGCGACCTCACCGGTGACGGCCGACCCGAGCTGATCGCCGCCGTCGGCACGGCCGGACCGGTGTTCCTGCACGTCTACACCGTGGCCGGCGACCGCCTGCTGCCCGTCCTGCGGGTGCAGGTGCTGAAGGGGTTCGGCGCGGAGACCGTCGGCGCGGACCTGTGGTTGCACGAGCCCACCACCGTGACCACCCGGACCAGCAGCCACTACCGCTGGGACGGCACGCGCCTGAGCCTGCTGGAGCAGCGGGTCGAGGGCATCGGCCCGATCGCCGGGCCCGGGCAGGGGAACACCGCGGACCCGGAGGCGACGCCCGCCGGCACGCCCGGACCGAAGGTCAGTCGGCCCGTGGATCCGCCCGCCCCGGGCTGGGCCGGGCCCAGCGCGGTCCCGGGCGGTACGGGCTGGGCCGCGACGCCCCGGCCGCAGAGCGGTGCGGGGCTCGCCACCCCGCGCCCCGCCGCTTCCCAGCCCGTCCGTCCGACCGCGGCTCCCCCGGAGGCCCGACCATGAACCCCGCAGCACCCGCGACCGCGCCGGCCGCCCAGCCGCACATCCTCATCGTCGAGGACGACGAGGTGATCCGGGAGGCCACCCGGATGGCCCTGGAGCGCTACGGCTTCCCGGTCTCCACCGCCGCCGACGGCCTGGAGGGGCTGGAGGCGTTCCACGCCGTCCGCCCCGACCTGATGCTGCTGGACGTGATGCTGCCGCTCCTCGACGGGGTGGGCCTCTGCCGGCGGATCCGCGAGGAGAGCCAGCTGCCGATCCTGATGATGTCGGCGCGCAATGATCCGATCGACGTGGTGTCCGGTCTGGAGGCGGGGGCGGACGACTACGTGGTGAAGCCCTTCGAGAGCGCGGTGCTGGTGGCCCGGATCAGGACGGTGCTGCGCCGGGTCCGCACGGTCCCGGCCAGCGAGGCACCGGCCGCCGTGGCCCCGGTCCGCGCGCCCGGACCCGCGCCCGTCGACCGCGCCGGAACGGACCCCGCCGCGGAGGCACCCCCCGCACCGGCCCCCACCGCACCGGCCCCCACTGCACCGGCCCCGAGCAGCGTCCGCAGCTTCGACGGCATGGAGGTGGACACCGAGAGCATGGAGGTCCGCGTCCACGGGCGGCTCGTCCCGCTGACCCCGACGGAGCTGCGGCTCCTGCTGGAGTTCACCGCCGCACCCGGCATCGTGCTGGAGCGCTCCACCCTGCTGGAGCGGGTCTGGGACTACGACTGGGGCGCCGACACCCGAGTGGTGGACGTCCACGTGCAGCGGCTGCGCGCCAAGATCGGCGCCGGGCGGATCGAGACCGTCCGAGGCTTCGGCTACAAGCTGCGACGCCCGGCATGACGCCGGGAACCACGCCGCCGGGGGCGCCCGGGAGCACGACGCCACCGCGTGCACCACTGCGCCGCCTCACGCTGCGCCGGATGACCCTGCGCCGCCAGATCGCCACCGCCGTCGCCGCCATCTCCGTCCTGGTCGCGGTGGCCGTCGGCCTGCTCGTCCACCAGGCGATGATCCGCCAGCACGTCGACCAGGCCCGCGAGTCGGCGCTCACCGCGCTCGACTCCGCGGTGGCCGCCTACGGGCGCGGCGAGGAGGTCTCCGGCCGTACCGCCGCCCTGGACGACCCGGCGCTGCCGCCGCGGCTGCGCGCGCTCGCGGCGGCCGGCCGGCAGGGGTCGTTGCTGGCGGGCGGACCCGAGGGCGAGGCGATGTGGGCGGCCGGCACCGTCCAGGGCCGGGTGCTCTCCGTCCGGGTCGACTTCACGCAGGACCGGACGGCGATCGCCGACCTGGACCGGATCATCCTGATCACCGTCGTCGCGTCCGTCTTCACGACGGTCCTGGTCGGCGTGCTGGTCGCGGACCGGATCAGCCGGCGGCTGCGGACGGCCGCGACGGCCGCCCGGGGGATCGCCGCCGGGCGGACGGACGCCCGGATCGGCGAGCTGGTCGACGGGCGGGACGAGGTCGCCGACCTCGCGGCGGCCGTCGACCAGATGTCCCGGGCGCTGCACCGCCGGCTGGCGGACGAGCAGCAGTTCACCGCCGACGTCGCCCACGAGCTGCGCACACCGCTGACCGGACTGGTCACCGCTGCCGAGCTGCTGCCGCCGGGCCGGCCCACCCAGCTCGTGCAGAACCGGGTGCAGGCGCTGCGCTCGCTGGTCGAGGACCTGCTGGAGGTGTCCCGGCTGGACGCCGACGCGGAGACGCCGTACCTGTCCGCGGTGCCGCTGGAGCGCGCGGTGCGCCGGACCGTCGGGCTGACCGGGCTGGAGGTGGAGGTCGACGTAGGGCCGTCCGCGGCCGACGCCTCGGTGCGCACCGACCTGCGGCGGCTGGACCGCATCCTGGGGAACCTGCTGCTCAACGCCGACCGGCACGGCGGCGGCCCGGTCCGGCTGGAGGTGGAGGGCCTGCGGATCACCGTCCGTGACCACGGTCCCGGTTTCCCGGACGACCTGCTGCGGCACGGGCCGCAGCGGTTCCGGACGAGCGTGCGCGAGCGCGGGCGCGGCCACGGTCTCGGCCTGACGATCGCCCAGGGCCACGCACGGGTGATCGGCGCGGTCCTGACCTTCGCCAACCACCCGGACGGCGGCGCGGTGGCGACCCTGGAGCTGCCGCCCGACCACGCGGAGGCCCCGGCCCGGCACCAAGTCCCGTAGTGCGTGGCGCAGGCGAGGCGCGCGAGAGTTCGTATCGCAACAACATCACCAATTGTGGTGAATGTCGATGACTTGCCAGTTTGGTTCTCCCCGATCTGATCACGATGCCGATCGGCATCCGTTCTCAGAGAAGGTGGTTCCGAATGACCAGTGACCCGACCTCGTCGGTCACCGAAGCGACGCTCACCGACATCGCCACCAACGGCATCTGGGGCCCAGGCCACAGCGTCAGCCAGGCCGTCGTCGACGTGTCCAGGGCGCTGCTCGCCTCCCTTCAGGGCGAGGAGGGCGTCGAACTCCCGCCGGAGCTCTCGGAGCTGGTGGCCGAGGTGCAGCGGAAGGGCACTTTCGCGCTCCCGCGCATCGTCACGCACGACGGCACCCGGCTGTCGGCGTTCAGGATCCGGCTGAACGGCGACGCCCCGCGTCCCGTGGTGATCGTGCCCGCCGGCTGGAACCCGTACGGCTGGCTGCCTTTCCTCTACGCCTACCTCAAGTTGGCGCAGCGCGGCTATCACGTGCTCGCCTACACCCCGCGCGGCATCGGCATCGAGGGCTGGCTGTCGACGTCCGAGGGTTTCGTCGACGTGGCCGGGCCGAACGACTGGGCCGACGGCTCGTATGTGATCGACTACGCGCAGGAGTCCCTGGAGCCCAGCCGGATCGGCTTCCTCGGCGAGTCCTACGGCTCCGGGATCAGCCAACTGGTCGCCGCGCACGACCCTGCCGGCCGGGTCGACGCCGTGGTCGCGCTGAGCACCTGGGGGAACCTCGCCACCAGCCTGTACAACAACGACACCCGGCACCTGGAGGCCGTGCAGGCGCTGATCGACTTCACCGGCGGCCCGCTGGAGGAGAAGTTCGACCAGGGGGCCCAGCAGCTCCTCAAGGACTTCCTGAGCGGCCGGAACCTCGACGAGGTGGTCGAGTGGGGCACCGAGCGCTCCCCGGAGACGTACGTCGAACACACGAACGCGCGGGGCATCCCGACGTTCATCTCGAACACCTGGCACGAGACGCTGTTCCCGGTCAACCCGGTGCTCGACCTCTTCGAGCGGCTCACCGTGCCGAAGCGGCTGAACCTGTGGATCGGCGACCACGGTGCCCCCGAGGGCCCCGGCCTGGCCGGGCTGGTACTCGGGGTGCCGTTCCCCGGGCTGGCGGTGCCGACGCAGGAGGCCTACGAGTGGCTGGACCACCACCTGCTCGGCGTCGCCAACGACGTGCCGAACTGGCCGGCGGTGAACAGCCAGAGCATGTTCACCTACAAGACGGTCGCCATCCCGGGCGGCACCGACCTGATCACCGTCCCGGCCCGCCGCGAGACGTACGCGTCCTGGCACGAGGCCACCACCGGCAGCGAGGCCTGGTACCTCACCGGCGTCGGCGACACCGGTGACGGCTCGCTGACCGACAAGCCGACCGTCGGGTGGTCACGGGACTTCGAGGCCGGCGCTCTGACCTCCTCCATCGCGGGCGAGTTGCTCAAGGCCGGGCAGCGGGAGTGGTTCGGCAACCCCGAGACGTACAAGCTCGCGGACTTCGAGCGCGAGCGGCTGCTGGTCTGGTCGACCGACCCGCTGACCGGCTCCGGTGAGGTGGCCCGCCGGATCCGGGGCGCCGCCACCGTGCGGCTCACCGTGCGCAGCAGCATCGACGCCGCCACCGTGGTCGCCTACCTGTACGACGTCGCCCCGGACGGCACCGCCCGGATCATCACCCACGAGCCCTGCACGGCCACCGGCCTGACCCCGAAGGTCAACACCGCCATCATCTGGCTCCTCCAGGCCGTCTCCTACGACCTGCCGGTCGGGCACCGCCTCGCCCTGGTGATCAACAGCCGTGACCCGCTGTACTCCTACGCGGGCTCGGACCTCCCCGCCCTCACCACCACCACGATCAGCTCCGTGAGCGGGAGCGAGGCCCGGCTGGAGCTGCCACTGGGCTGAAACCCCGGGGCTCCACTGCCCGTACGGCAGCCCGCCAGTCGGTGCGCGGCGGGCTGCCGTACGGGTGCCGCCGGGGGCCGGGGGAACGGCAACGGCCACCGCATGATCACCGGGAGTCGTGCGGGCTCGCTCCTGAAGATCGCGCGGTGGCCGCGGGTCACCGGCGGCTACTTGCCGCCGTCCCCGCGCTGAAGAAGGTACGGGTCCGGGTCCGCCACCCCGACGCCGGCGCCGAGCGCAGCGCCCCCGGCGGCACTGGCGGCCAGCAGCCGCAGCCCGGCCTCCGCGGACGAGCCCGGCGCCGCGCTGTAGAGCAGCATCCGGTGGCCGGCCGCCTCCGGCAGCGGCAGTGCCTCGAACGCCAGCGTCAGCCCGCCCACCACCGGATGCCGGAGCTCCTTGGCGCCGAACAGGCAGTCGTGCACCGGGTGGCCCGACCAGAGCGCCGCGAACTCCGCACTCTTCATCGACAACTCGCCTATCAGTTCGGCCAGTTGCCGGTCATTCGGGTGCCGCCCGGCGGCCAGGCGGAGGAACGCGACCTGGGCCCGTGCCTCGGTCTCCCACCGCGGGTACAGCGCCCGGGTCCGCGGGTCGAGGAAGAGCAGCCGGGAGAGGTTGGGGCGGTCGGCCGGGCGGTCCGGCGCGGCGGGGTCGAGGTGGCCGGCCAGCAGGGCATGGCCGAGTGGGTTCCAGGCCAGCACCTCGTTGCGCCGCCCGACCACCACCGCCGGGACGTCCGTCATCGCCCCGATGAGCTGCCGCACCGCCGGCCGGACGCGCTCCAGCCGCTCGGCGGCCCGGTTCTGCGCAGCGCGGGTCGGACGGGCCAGGTTGCGCAGGTGCGCGTGCTCGTCGGCGTCCAGCCGCAGCGCCCGGGCGACGGCGTCCAGCACCTCGTCGGAGACGTTCCGGCTCTGCCCCTGCTCCAGTCGGGTGTAGTAGGTGATGCTGACGCCCGCCAGCAGCGCCAGCTCCTCGCGCCGCAGCCCGGGCACTCGGCGGCGGGTGCCGTACGCGACCAGCCCGACGTCCTCGGGCTGCAGCCGGGCCCGGCGGGTGCGCAGGAACCCGCCCAGGTCGCCCGCGCCGGCCGGGCCGGCAGCTCCCGGCGCTCCGGTCGGGCCGCTCGCTCCGGTCACGCCGGTCGCTCCGGCCGGGCCGCGAAGTGTCTCGGGTGCGTTCATGACCCCCAGTCAACACCGTTGGACAGCGCCGAGCCTGCCCCTGCCAGTGCCACCCTCCGCAGGGGGCTGGGTGGGCGCTCCGGCGCCGCGCAGGCTGCTGCCGTACCCGGATCCGTCCGGAGACCCGAACCCCCCGGAGACCCGGAGCCCCCGGCCTCCCCCGTCGAAAGGCAGCGGACCGTTGACCGCCACCCTGTCCGAGGCACCACCCGCCCGCCCGGCCGCCGCCGGCCCGACCGGCCGGCAGCGGCTGGTCCTGGTCGTCCTGCTGGCCGCCCAGTTCATGCTCGCCGTGGACTTCTCGATCCTGAACGTCGCCCTGCCGGTGATCGGCCAGGGGCTCGGCTTCCCGCTCGGCGGCCTGCAGTGGATCGCCACCGCGTTCGCGCTCTGCGCGGCCGGCTTCACCCTGCTGTTCGGCCGGGTGGCCGACCTGGTCGGGCGGCGCCGGGTCTTCCTGGCCGGGCTGGCCGTCCTCGCCGTCGCCTCGCTGGCCGGCGGCCTGGCCACCACGCCCGGCGTCCTGCTGGCGGCCCGGGTCGCGCAGGGCCTGGCCACCGCCGCCGTCACCCCGGCGGGCTTGGCGCTGCTCACCACGGCCTTCCCCGAGGGGCCGCTGCGCGAGCGGGCGCTCGGTCTGAACGGCGCGCTGATGTCGGCCGGGTTCACCTCCGGAGCGGTGCTCGGCGGCCTGCTCACCGACCTGCTGAGCTGGCGCTGGGCGTTCTTCGTCAACGTGCCGGTGGCACTGGCCGTACTGCTCACCGCGCCCCGGCTGATCGCCGAGAGCCGCCCCCGCCCGTCGACCGGGGCGACGGCCGGCGCGGGCCGGCCGCGGATGGACCTGCCGGGCGCGGTCACCGTCACCGGCGGCCTGCTCGCCCTGGTCTACGGCCTGACGACGGCCGGTGAGCACGGCTGGGGCGACCCGGTGGCACTGTCGGCACTGGCTCTGGCCGCGCTGCTGCTGGTGGCGTTCTGGCTGGTGGAGCGGCGGGCCGCCGCGCCACTGGTGCCGGTCCGGGTGCTGCGGCGGCGCACGGTGGTCTGGGGGAACGCGGCCGTGCTGCTGGCCTTCGCCACCGAGACCTCGCTGGTCTTCCTGCTGACCCTCTACCTCCAGCGGGTGCTCGGCTTCTCCGCCCTGGCCACCGGCCTCGCCTTCGGCGCGCTGGGTGCGGGCACCGTGCTGGGCGGCCTGCTGGCTCCCCGGGTGCTGGGCCGGCTCGGCGGCCGGAACGCCCTGGTCGCCGGCTTCCTCGTCCAGGCGGCGGCCACCGCCGCACTGCTCCTGCTCGGCGCGGACCGGGCCTGGCTCGGGCTGCTGCTGCCGGCCGCCTTCCTCGGCGGCGTGGGCAACATGGTGGCGATCGTCGGCTCCATGGTGACGGCCACCTCGGGCCTGCCGGACGAGGAGCAGGGCCTGGCCACCGGCGTCGCGACGATGACCCAGCAGGTCGGCATCGCCCTGGGCACACCGGTGATGAGCGCGGTCGCCACCGCGACGGCGGCCGGCGGCACCGTGCTCACCGGCGTCACCTGGGCGATCGGCGCCGACACCGCCCTGGTGCTGCTCGCCGGGGCGGCCACGGCGCTCTTCCTCCGGCGCAGGTGAGCGGCCCCGCCACGGGCGGACGCGCGGGGGAGGGCCGCCGGCACCGGCGGCACCGACGAGAACGGCCCGGGGGCGCACCGCCGAGCGGTGCGCCCCCGGGTCCTGGTCTCCGGATCTCCGGACGGTCAGCCGTCGATCGTCTTGCGGAAGGCCTCGGCCACCGAGAGGAAGATCGTGTTGCCCTCGGCCTCTCCGATCGAGATCCGGACGCCCTCCGGGAACGGGCGGACGATCACGCCGGCCGCGGCGCAGGCGGCCGCGAACTCCTGCGAGCGCTCGCCCAGCCCGAGCCAGACGAAGTTCGCCTGCGAGTCCGGGATCTGCCAGCCCTGGGCGCGCAGCCCGGCGACCACCCGGGCGCGCTCCTCGACCAGCGCCTCCACCCGGACCATCAGGGCCTCCTCGGCCCGCAGCGACGCGACGGCGGCGTCCTGGGCGATCTGGGTGACGCCGAAGGGCACCGCGGTCTTGCGCAGCGCGTTGGCCACCGGCTCGTGCGCGACCGCGAAGCCGACCCGCAGGCCCGCCAGGCCGTAGGCCTTGGAGAAGGTCCGCAGCACGCAGACGTTCGGGCGGTCGCGGTAGAGGTCGATGCCGTTGGGGACCTCGGGGTCGCGGATGAACTCGATGTAGGCCTCGTCGACGACGACCAGGACATCGGCGGGGACCGCGTCCAGGAAGCGCTCCAGCTCGGCGCGGTGGATCACGTTGCCGGTGGGGTTGTTGGGGTTGCAGACGAAGATCAGCCGGGTCCGCTCGGTGACCGCGGCCAGCATCGCGTCCAGGTCGTGGTCGCCGCCCGCGGTGAGCGGGACCGGGACCGGGGTCGCGCCGGCGACCTGGGTGATGATCGGGTACGCCTCGAACGAGCGCCAGGCGAAGATCACCTCGTCGCCCGGGCCGGCGGTGGAGAGGACGAGCGACTGGGCCACGCCGACCGAACCGGTGCCGGTGGCGATGTGCTCGACCGGGACGTCGAAGCGCCGGGCGAGTTCGGCGGTCAGCTCGCTGACGCCCATGTCCGGGTAGCGGTTGAACGAGCCGGCCGCCTTGACCGCCGCCTCCAGCACGCCGGGCAACGGGTCGTAGGGGTTCTCGTTGGAGGACAGCTTGTAGGCGTCGGCGCCGGCCGGCTTGCCGGGCTTGTAGGTGGGGATGCCGTCCAGGGTCGGCCTCAGCCGGGGCCCCTGCGGTGCCGTTCCACTCACGGTCCTGCTCCTTCTCTTCTTCTCCGTCGGGCCGCGCGGCCCTCGCCGCGCACAGCCGCCTCCGGTGCGTTCGCGCCCGTCCGGGCGGGATCACCGCCGGACCCGGGAGCCTGCGACGCGTCCGGACCACCCCGGTCGGGTGCCCTGAACGATACCGACCCGCGCTCACCCGTAGGAGTGAGATGCCCGGTCGGGTCACAGGCGCAGATCAGCCATTCTGCAGGGTTCCAATGGCACATGTCAGAGGTAAGACGGCTGGATCCGTGCGGGTATCGAAGGGGCGCGTACCGGCTCACTCTTGGAGAAACGTATCTCCAAGGGCTCCCGATGCGCCGGTCACAGACCCTTGTCAGGAGCCATACGATCGGTCCGCCATGACAGCAGCAGCCAACCAGAGCGGTCGGCGACCCACCACCTCACGGCGTCTGGAGCGGGCCGGCATCCGGGATGTGGCAGCAGCCGCCGGAGTGTCGATCACCACCGTCTCCGACGCGCTGAACGGTAAGGGCCGCCTGCCCGACGAGACCAGAAGCCGGGTGCGCGAGGTCGCCGAGCGCCTCGGATACCGTCCCTCCGCCGCCGCCCGCACCCTGCGGACCGGCCGGTCCGGCCTGATCGGGCTGACCGTCACGACCTACGGCGAAGAACCGTTCACCTTCACCGAGTTCGCCTACTTCGCCGAGATGGCCCGCGCCGCCACCAGCGCGGCCCTCGGCCGCGGCTACGCGCTGGTGGTGCTGCCCGCCTCCTCCCGCCACGACGTCTGGGGCAACATCGCCCTCGACGGCACCGTCGTGATCGACCCGCCGGACCAGGACCCGCTGGTCAGCGAGCTGTACCGGTCCGGCGTCCCGGTGGTCAGCGACGGCAAGCCGGGGAACTGCCCGGTCACCGCCTGGGTCGACAACGACCACGAGGCCGCCGTGCTCGGCATCCTCGACCACCTCTCCGAGGCCGGTGCCCGCCGGATCGGCCTGCTCACCGGCACCAGCACCGACACCTATACCCGACTCTCCACCGAGGCCTACCTCGGCTGGTGCGGCAAGGTCGGTCAGGAGCCGGTCTACGAGGCCTACCCCGCGCACGACCCGGCCGCCGGAGCCGTCGCCGCCGACCGGCTGCTCGCCCGCCCGGACCGCCCGGACGCCGTCTACGGCCTGTTCGACCCGAACGGCACCGATCTGCTGGCCGCCGCCCGCCGGTACGGCCTGCGGGTGCCGGACGACCTGCTGCTGGTCTGCTGCAGCGAGAGCGACGTCTACGCCGCCACCGAGCCGCCGATCACCACGCTCTCGCTCAAGCCGCGGCGGATCGGCACCACCGTGGTGAACCTGCTGATCGACGCCATCGAAGGCGTGGACTCCGGGACGGGCGTCGACATCGCCCGGCTCTTCCCGCCGCGCTTCCGCACCGCCGGCACCGGCCCGCCGCCCGGCACCCTGATGCCCACCGAACTGATCGTCCGCGCGTCCTCCCAGCGCCGGAGCCCGCGCACCACGGTCAGCCCGCCGCGCCCGCCGGGCGAGATGTAGCGGCGGACGCGGGGCCTGCGGGCCTTACGCCCCGCCCGAGGACGTGCGGGGCTGCGACGGACCCCGGCCCCCGCCGGGGTCGGTCTGGACCATGCCCAGCCGGGACAAATCGGACCTGACGGACCGCCCGGCTGACGCTCCGGAGGATTGGATACCCACCAGGTGACGACGCCGGGAGAGTGGTCTTCCTATGATGGGCGAATGACACCCGAGGACCGCTTCCCCGGGCCTGAACACCCGGACTCAGGCCCCCGCCACCAGCCGGACCTCGACGTGCTGCCCTACGGCACCTACTACGAACCCGAGCCCACCGGGTACGCCGAGGCGGCGTACGAGTCGGAGACGTACAGCGGCTACGGCGGTGCCCGCTGGCTCGAACAGCACTGGCCGGCCGGGGGTCACGACCCGCAGGCCCAGGCCCAGCACGGTCAGCACGACCACCAGGCGCAGGCCCAGGCGGCCCAGCACGGCGGTCACGCCCCGCAGGCCGCGCACCCCGGGTACGAACCGACCCTGCCGGACCGGCCCTCGCCGGCCCACGACCTCGACGACCCGCCGACCATCGAGCTCGGCCCGCCGCTTCCCGAGCCCGGCGCGCCCTACCACCCGTACCCCGCGCCGGCACCCAACGAGCCGCCCGGACCGCTCTACGTCGTCGGCGACGTGCACGGCTACCTCGACGAGCTGCTCGCCGAGCTGCGCCACCAGGGCCTGATCGACGCCGACGGCCACTGGGCGGCCGGCCGCTCCCGGATCTGGTTCCTCGGCGACTTCACCGACCGCGGCCCCGACGGCATCGGCGTGATCGACCTGGTCATGCAGCTCGCCGCCGAGGCGGCCGCCGCCGGCGGCTACTGCCGGGCCCTGATGGGCAATCACGAGCTGCTCTTCCTCGGCGCCGCCAAGTACGGCGACGAGCCCGTCCAGTCCACCGCCGGCACCGCCTCCTTCCTCGCCGCCTGGCGGCTCAACGGCGGCCAGCAGCACGACCTGGAACGGCTGGAGGCGCACCACATCAGCTGGCTCTCCCGCCTGCCCGCCATCGGGCTGGAGGACGGCCACCTGCTGCTGCACTCGGACACCACCGCGTACCTGGAGTACGGCGACTCGATCGCCGAGGTCAACGACGCCGTCCACGACCTGCTCGCGGACGAGGGCGTGGACGAGTGGTGGGACTGCTTCCGCCGCTTCACCAAGCGCTTCGCCTTCCGCGGCGACGCCGGACCGATGGCCGTGCACGAGCTGCTCGACACCTACGGCGGCACGCGGATCGTGCACGGGCACAGCCCGATCCCGTACCTCACCGGCGCGGTGCACGCCGACGACGGCCAGCCCCCGCACATCCCCGGCCCGTACGTCTACGCGGACGACCTCGCGGTGGCCATGGACGGCGGCGTCACGATGGAAGGCCGGCTGCTGATCGCCCGACTGCCGATCTGACGGACCGTCTCCGCCCCTTCACTCGAACGGCAGTTCCAGCGCACGCCCCGGACCGCACGCGCGGCCCGGGGCGCGAAATTCCGGAAACCTACTGTCAGCGCGGCCGCACCCGCCCCTACCATCGAGGCACACCACACCCGGCCGCCCGTGTGGCGCCCCTCTCCGTGCGCACGGCACCGCGGAGCGACCGGGACCTGCTGAACGGGGTCCCCATGAACAACGCCCCGCATCTGCTCGCCGAGGACCGCCCGGACTTCGAGCGCCTCCTCGACGACGCACTGCGCGACGGCACCGTCCTCACCGCACTGCGCGCACCCGGCGCCCTCACCACCGCGGAGCTGCGTGCCCAGGCCCTGCTCGACGCCGACGGCCTCGCGGCCGCGGCCGGCACCGAGTACGAGCACTACACCCGGCTGCGCGCGAACCTGCGCAGCATGCCCGCACCACCCGGCCCGGACGGCGAGCCCTCCGCACCGGGCCTCCTCGCCCAGCTGGGCTCGGCGAACGGCGGCGCCGGGCTGTTCCCCGTCCTCACCGTGCTCACGCCGATCCTGGCCTGGGCGGCCGCCCTCGTCCTGCTGCTGCTCGGGTACGCGCTGCGCGCCGCCGATCCCGAGGCGGCGCTGAGCCGGTCGGTCATCACGGCCGGCTGGGTGGCTCTGGCGGCGGGCGCGGTCGCGATGGCGGTCGGCATCGTCGGACTGATCCTCACCGCGCTCCGCGACGGCTCGACCCCGTCCGTCCCTGCCGGCACCGACCCGGAGCTCGCCGCCGAACTCGGCGAGGCCCACCGCGAGTGGCAGCGGGCACTGCGCGACCGGGCGCTCCTGCCCTACCTGCACACCGCCCTGCGCAGCGACGCCGGCCCGACGGCGGCGATGTCCACGGCGGCGATGTCCACGGCGGCCGCCCCGGGGTCGGCGCCGGCGGGCACGGGAACGACACCGTCCGCCTCCGTGCCCGGACAGGGCGGCCGTCCGAAGCAGGACCGGCCCGACACCCGCGGCGGCGACTCCACCGGCCCCGACGGGGCCGACACCGGCGGCCCGGACTTCAGCAGCCCCGGCTACACCGGTCCGGGCTTCAGCAGCCCCGGCGTGGAGGGGCTCACCGACCCGCGGGGCCGGGAGCCGCGCACGGCGGCCTTCACCCCGCCGGACTTCACCGGCCCCGGCTACACGCCCCCGGGCTTCACCGGTCCCGACGAGGTCTGAACCCACGACGAGGTCTCAGCCCACGCCGGCGCCCCGGCCACCGCCGGCGCCCCGGCTCCCGGGGTGGGGAGGCGATCCGCCGCCGGCCTCACACCGCGGCCTTGAGCACCCGCAACTCCGGCGGCCCGTCGAGCAGTTCCGACGTGAGCTCGACCGAGCGGGCCAGGTGCGGGCTGGTCAGATGCCTCTCGAACGCCTCGCGCGACGCCCACTCCTCGACCACCACCCAGGAGCGCGGGTCGTCCGGGTCCACGTAGTTGCGGTAGGAGATGCAGCCCGGCTCCGCCAGGCTCGCCGCGGCCATCACAGCGGCCTGCGCCCGCACGTCCGCCTCCCGTCCGGCCTTGGCGCGCAGCACCGCAACCGCCGTGATCCGCCGCGACATCGTCGTTCCCCCTCGGTCCGAGTAGTCTCCGGTCCGAACCGACCGGTCATCCCAAGATCTTCCCGCACCGCCCCTTCCCGGCCGGTCGTCGGGAAGGGAACGGCAGGGAGGGGGGCGGCGGCGACGGCGGCGACGGCGACCGGGGTCCTAACCCCGGGCGGCGGCGTCCGACGCGGCCCGGACGAACTCGCGGACGCGCTCGGTGGTGTTGGACTCCCGCCAGACCAGTCCGCGCTCGATCGGCGCCGCGTCCTCGATCGGCACGTAGGCGATGTCCGGGCGCGGATAGTACTGCCGGGAATGCTCGCCGACCGGCAGCACCCCCTGGCCCAGGGCCACCAGGGAAAGCATCTCGGAGAAGGTGTTGCCCACCGGCCCTCTCGGCACCGGCCGCCCGGACGGCGTGCGGTCGGGCGTCCGGTCCCGCTTGAACCCGGTCGAGGTGACCGCCGGGTACTGCACCACCGGATGGTCGGCCAGCACCTCCAGCGAGACCGACTCCGCCCGCGCCAGCGGATGTCCGGCGGCCACCGCCAGTACCCGCCGCTCGATCAGCAGCGCCGGACCGGCCGCCATGCCGTCGAACGGGAAGGAGGCGAGGAGCACGTCGACGGAGCCGTCGTCCAGGCTCGGCCGGGAGTTGGACAGCTGCACCTCACGGACCTCCACCCGGCAGCCCGGGTGCCGCTCGGTGAACAGGTTCACCGCCCGGAGCAGCACCGTCGCGGTCCACTCGCCGAGGAACGCCACCCGCAGCTCCCCGGTCACCCCGCGTCCGGCCTCCACCGCCCGGCGCACCGACTCCTCGATCCCGGCCACCAGCGGGGCCAGGTCGTCCACCAGCCGCCGGCCGATCGCGGTGGGCCGGACGGCCCGGCTCGTGCGCTCGAACAGCCGGGCTCCGATCCGCCGCTCCAGCTTCCCGATCACCTGGCTGACCCGCCCGGTGGTGACGCCCAGGCGCTCGGCGGTCCGGCCGAAGTGCAGTTCCTCGGCGAGCACCAGGAACGCCTCGATCTCGTGCCGCTCCCACATTCGTATCACCCGATCGTTGAGCCTGACTCAACGATCTTAGTGCAGTTCGGCATTGATCGTCCCGGCCGGACGGCGGATCGTGGAGGACGTCACCGCACACACCACCACCCGGGAGCCACCCATGGCCGCCGTCCGCGTCAAGGCCTTCGACCACCTCGTCCTCAACGTCCGGGACGTCGAGCGTTCGCTGGAGTTCTACCTCGGCCTGCTCGGCCTGGAGCCGGTCCGGGTCGAGGAGTGGCGAGCGGGCGAGGTCTCGTTCCCCTCGGTCCGGGTCGACGAGCAGACCATCATCGACCTGTTCGCCCGCCCGCGCGGCGAGTCCAACGTCGACCACCTCTGCCTCACCGTCGAGCCGCTGGACTGGCAGGAGGTCGTCGACTCCGGCGTCTTCACCGTCCTCGACGGCCCGGGCCCGCGTTACGGCGCCCGCGGCACCGGCACCTCGCTCTACGTCGCGGACCCGGACGGCAACACCGTGGAGCTCCGCTGGTACGCCGGGGACGCGGAGGACGCCGCGGCCGCATAGGGCACCGTGCCGGATGGCGTACGCCGGCATGCCGACCTCTCGACCGTGTCCGTAATGTCCGACTCGAACCCGTGGACCGATCGAGAGGTGACCGATGGCCCTCCACAACGCACAGGAACCGGCGACCGACCCGGCCGTCGACATCTTCGCCTCGCCGCTGAGTGAGCACCCGCTGCCCAAGCGGGCCATGCCGGACTTCCCGGCGCCTCCCTCGGTGGTCTTCCAACTGCTGCGCAACGAACTGCTGCTGGACGGCAACGCCGCGCAGAACCTCGCCACCTTCTGCACCACCTGGATGGACGACGAGGTCCGCCGCCTGATGGACCTGTGCCTCGACAAGAACATCGTCGACAAGGACGAGTACCCGCAGACCGCGGAGATCGAGTCACGCTGCGTGAACGTCCTCGCCGACCTCTGGCACGCCCCGGCCGGCTCCGGCGGCAGCAACGCGGTCGGCTGTTCCACCACCGGCTCCAGCGAGGCCGCCATGCTCTGCGGTCTCGCCCTGAAGTGGCGGTGGCGCAGCCGCCGGCAGGCCGCGGGGCAGTCGACCGAGCGGCCGAACCTGGTCTGCGGGCCGGTGCAGGTGTGCTGGGAGAAGTTCGCCCGGTACTTCGACGTGGAGCTGCGGCAGGTGCCGGTGGAGCCCGGCGCGACCGGCCTCCAGCCGCACCAGCTGCGCGACTACGTGGACGAGAACACCATCGGCGTGGTCGCGATCCTCGGGGTGACCTACACCTGCACGTACGAGCCGGTGGCGGAGATCGCGGCCGAACTGGACCGCCTCCAGGTGGAGACCGGCCTCGACGTCCCGCTGCACGTCGACGCGGCGTCGGGCGGCTTCATCGCGCCGTTCCTCCACCGCGACCTGGTCTGGGACTTCCGGCTGCCGCGGGTCGCCTCGATCAACGCCTCGGGCCACAAGTACGGGATGGCCCCGCTCGGCGTCGGCTGGGCCCTCTGGCGCGACCAGGACGCCCTGCCGGACGGGCTGGTCTTCCACGTCGACTACCTCGGCGGCGACATGCCCACCCTCGCCCTGAACTTCTCCCGACCCGGCGGCCAGGTGGTCGCCCAGTACTTCATGTTCCTGCGGCTCGGCCGCGAGGGGTACCGCCGGGTCTACCGGGCGTGCGCCGACACCGCGCAGCACCTCGGCCGGCAGGTCGCCGAGATGGGCCCCTTCACCCTGCTCTACGACGGCGTGGGCGCGCTGCCCGCCGTCTCCTGGACGCTCACCGACCCCGACTCGGTCGGCTGGAGCCTGTACGACCTCTCCGACCTGCTCCGCATGCGCGGCTGGCAGGTCCCGTCCTACCCGCTCCCCCCGGACCGCCAGGAGACGGTCATCCAGCGCGTCCTGGTCCGCCACGGCATCGACCGCGACGAGATCGAACTCCTCGCCGACGACATGCGAAGGGCGATCAAGCACCTCGACGAGGGCCGCCCCCGCGACGCGGACCGCGTCGGCTTCCACCACTGAGACGTGCCGCAGCGCTGCTTGGGAAGCCCGCTCCACCTCCCGGAGCAGCACCGTGGCTGCGCCCGTGTCGAGGACGGGTTCAACCCCCGGACCGGCACAGCAGGTCGACGCCGGCGGCCCGCGCTCCCGCGGAGACGGGCGTGCTGCACGGTCGCCGGTCGCTCATCGCGTCGGGTGGGGATGTCGCCCCGCACGGCGTAGCGTGAGAAGTCGCCGACCTGGGACTGTCGGCCGCGTGCGCCGGTCGTTCCGCAGGCCCGGGGGAACCGTGGCAGGAGCGACGCGATGAGCAAACAGACGGTTGAAGAGTTGACGAGCCGGGTGCACGGTGCGGTGGTCACCGCCGGCGACGAGGGCTACGACGAGGCTCGCAGGGTCTACAACGCCATGGTCGACCGCAGGCCCGCCGTGGTCGTGCGGTGCGCCACCGCGGGCGATGCGATGGCCGCGGTGGACTTCGCCCGGGAGAACGCACTCGACCTGGCGGTTCGCGGCGGGTCGCACAGCGCCCCGGGGTACGGAACCTGCGACGACGGCATCGTGGCCGATCTCGGCGGGATGCGCGGCGTCCGGGTGGACCCGGAACGGCGGACGGCCCGGGTCGAGGGCGGGGCCACCCTGGCGGACCTCAACGCAGCGACCTACCCGTTCGGCCTGGCCGTCACCGGCGGCATCATCTCCACCACCGGGGTCGGTGGACTCACTCTCGGCGGCGGCTTCGGGTACCTGGCCCGCAGGATGGGCCTGACCTGCGACAACCTGATCTCCGCCGACGTGGTGACGGCGGACGGCCGGTTCCTGGTCGTCGACGAGCAGAGCCACCCCGACCTGTTCTGGGCGCTGCGCGGCGGGGGTGGCAACTTCGGTGTGGTGACTTCCTTCGAGTACCGCCTCTCCCCGGTCAAGGACGTCTACGCCGGGCCGATCCTCTACGAGCCGGAGCACACGGCCGAGATCATGCGGTTCTACCGCGACGCCATCGTCGACGCACCCGAGGAACTGAGCGTCTTCCCCGGCTTCCAGATCGCACCCCCACTGCCGTTCATCCCGGCGGACCGGCACGGCGACACCTTCGCGATCATGGTCGTCTGCTGGAGCGGCGCGATGGAGGAGGCCGAGCGGGCTGTGCGGCCGTACCGCGAGGTGGCGCCGGTGGTCGCCGAGATGGTCGGCCCGATGCCGTACCCGGCGCTGGTGGGCGCGTTCGACGCGCTGCTGCCGCCCGGCCTGCACCAGTACTGGAAGGGCGTCTTCGCCACCGAGCTCACCGACGAGGCGATCGCCGCGCACGTCGAGCACGGTCCACGGGTGCCGACGGTCAACTCGACCTGCCACGTCTACCCGCTCAACGGCGCCGTCCACCGGGTTGCCCCCGATGCCACGGCCTTCTCCTTCCGCGACGCCAACTTCGCCACCGTGATCGCCGGTGCCTGGCCCGACCCGGCCGATTCCGAGGCCAACACCGCATGGGTGCGCGACTACTACGCGGCCCTCGAACCGCACTCCGCTGAAGGCGGCTACGTCAACTTCATGAGTGCCGACGACCAGCACCGGGTGACCGCGAACTACCGTGACAACTACGCCCGCCTGGTCGCCGTCAAGCAGGCCTACGACCCCGGCAACCTCTTCCACGTGAACCACAACATCCGGCCTCGGCCGAGCTGAGGCCTGCGACGACGGCCGGCGACGACGGCCGCCGGGACGGATGAAACCGAACGGCTCGGGGATGTGGACGGCTTCCCCGAAGTCGGCATCTTCCCTCATCCGATAGCGACCGGCCTCGGGCTCACTGAAGAGCGCGACTGTCTTCCGCGCGGCGTCCACCGAGAGGTAGAGCGGGATCTGCATCAGCGGGTAGTCACGGAGCTTGCCGACCCGGTCGTTCTCCGGGTTCGAAGGTGAGACGATCTCAACGGCGATGACGGCCAGCTCGGCCGGAACCTTGTTCTCCGTACTCGTCATGGCGTCTTCGGGGAGATACGTGAGGTCCGGGTTCCGCAGCTTGGAGACCTGGGGCGAGGTCAGATCCATGTTCCCCGTGGACAGGTATCCCGCCGGGGCATGAGCCTCGAACCGTCGGCGAACGACGGAGAGGTTCCGCCCGTGGATGGCCGAGGGCGAGACCTGCATGATGACCATGTCACCAGAGAACTCGATCTTGAGGTTCGCCGGCGCAGACCTGCGTAACTCCTCGACCAAGGCGAGGTGCTCAGGGTTCGTCTGTCCTCCTGGAGTACGGCCCGGCACCACGCTGCCGGCAGACAAACGAGACGCTGCCCCATGACAGCCTCTTCGGCGTCGCGGGACAGCGTCTTCGACGGTCCTGTGTCAGTCCGCCATCGGCAGGTAGACCTTGCTTCCCTGGGCCTTGAACTCCTCGGACATCGCCTTCATGCCCTCGACGGCCGCCTCGTCGTACTCCGGCGAGGCCGCGCCGTTGCCGAACTGCTCGTTGATGCTCTTGCTGATCTTCATCGAGCAGAACTTCGGGCCGCACATCGAGCAGAAGTGGGCCGTCTTCGCCGGCTCGGCGGGCAGCGTCTCGTCGTGGAACTCGCGGGCCGTCTCCGGGTCGAGGGCCAGGTTGAACTGGTCCTCCCAGCGGAACTCGAAGCGGGCGTCGGAGAGCGCGTCGTCCCACTCCTGGGCCCCGGGGTGGCCCTTCGCCAGGTCGGCGGCGTGCGCGGCGATCTTGTAGGTGATGACGCCGGTCTTCACGTCGTCCCGGTTGGGCAGGCCCAGGTGCTCCTTGGGCGTGACGTAGCAGAGCATCGCGGTGCCCCACCAGGCGATCATCGCGGCGCCGATGCCCGAGGTGATGTGGTCGTAGCCGGGGGCGACGTCGGTGGTGAGCGGGCCGAGGGTGTAGAACGGCGCCTCGTCGCAGATCTCCTTCTGGAGATCCATGTTCTCCTTGATCTTGTGCATCGGGACGTGGCCCGGGCCCTCGATCATCACCTGGACGTCCTTGGCACGGGCGATCCGGCCCAGCTCTCCCAGCGTCTGCAGCTCGGCGAACTGCGCCTCGTCGTTGGCGTCGGCGATCGACCCCGGGCGCAGGCCGTCACCCAGCGAGAAGGTGACGTCGTAGCTCGCGAGGATGTCGCAGAGCTCCTCGAAGTTGGTGTAGAGGAAGTTCTCCCGGTGGTGCGCCAGGCACCAGGCGGCCATGATCGAGCCGCCGCGCGAGACGATGCCGGTCTTGCGGCGGGCGGTCAGCGGCACGTAGCGCAGCAGCACGCCGGCGTGCACGGTCATGTAGTCGACGCCCTGCTCGCACTGCTCGATGATCGTGTCGCGGTAGACGTCCCAGCTCAGCTCCTCGGCCCTGCCGTCGACCTTCTCCAGCGCCTGGTAGAGCGGCACGGTGCCGATCGGCACGGGTGAGTTGCGCAGGATCCACTCGCGGGTGGTGTGGATGTTGCGGCCGGTGGAGAGGTCCATGACGGTGTCGGCGCCCCAGCGGGTCGCCCAGGTCATCTTCTCCACCTCCTCCTCGATCGAGGAGGTGACGGCCGAGTTGCCGATGTTGGCGTTGATCTTCACCAGGAAGTTGGTGCCGATGACGGCCGGCTCCACCTCGGGGTGGTTCACGTTGACCGGGATGACGGCGCGGCCGCGGGCCACCTCGTCCCGCACGAACTCGGGTGCGAGCCCTTCGCGCAGGGCCACGAACTCCATCTCGGGGGTGACGATCCCCCGCTTCGCGTAGGCCAGCTGGGTGACGGGGGCACCGGCACGGCCCCGCAGCGGGCGGCGCGGGCGGCCGGGGAAGACCGCGTCGAGGTTGCGCAGGTTCCCGCCGCGCGGCGAGGTGTGCTTGATCCCGTCGTCCTCGGGGCGGGCCTCGCGGCCGTCGTACTCCTCGACGTCGCCACGCTGGCGGATCCAGGCGTCGCGCAGCGGCGGCAGGCCGCGCCGCACGTCGGGCTCGTACCCGGGGTCGGTGTACGGACCGGAGGTGTCGTACAGCGGCACGGTCCGGTCGTTGGTGAGCAGGACCTCGCGGTACGGGACGCGCAGGTCGGGGCGGGACCCCTCGCGGTAGGCCTTGCGCCAGGCCGGGGTCGGGTAGCCGGCGACCGCGGCGCCGCTCGTCCCGGTGCTGCGGGCAGAGTTCGGCTGTGCATCAAAGGTGGTCATCAGACCCTCTACTCCCTACGCCGGCATTACCCGGTCAGGTTCCTGCGGTCGACGCAGCGGTCGGCACGTCCGTCGACGTACCGGTCAGCGTCCTCTCAGCCCGGTGCTCCGAGCTCCCGTGTCCGCAGGCGGTGTTGCCTGCGCATGACGTCCAACACCGTAGCGAGCCGATCGCCGCTGGTCCAGAGGGGGGTCGAGGAGAGAGACGCCGGGGCCGGCCACCGGGCCCGACCGTCGGCGGGATTCCGCGGCAGGCCGTCTGCTTCCGGCGGGGGCGGGCAGACTGGCAGTCACAGGGCGGGGCGGTCGACGGCGGTCGGGCGCCCCGGGGTCGCGGGACGGGAGGGCCGAGTGGTCGGGAGCGCGGGTCGGGTCAGCGGAGCGGTGGGGGCGGGACTGGTCGGCGAGGTGATGGTGCACGTCCCGGAGCGCCAGGGGACGGAGGCCTTCCTCGCCTACCTCGCCGTGCCGGGCGAGCGGCTGCCGGTCGGGACACCGGTGGTGGTCGTCGAGTACCACCCGCCGCGGACCGTCTACGTGGCCCCGGTGCTGCCGTGACGGGACCGCCATGACAGAGCTGCGACGGCGCGGCAAGTCCGTGACGGTACGTCATGTCGGCTCCCTTCCGAAGCGGTTGCCCCGAGCGGAGAATCCCAATCGGCGCATCTGATGCGCCGGAAGGGGGATTTGAACCATGCTGTACGTCATCATCGGGGCGGCCGCCGCGGTGCTGCTCGTGGGGATCACGCTCTTCAAACTCATGTGGCGGGTGGCCGAGCCGAACGAGGCACTGATCATCTCCGGTTCCAAGCACCGGACCGAGGGAGTCGGCGACGGGCTCGGGTTCCGGATCGTCACCGGCCGCGGCACCTTCGTCACCCCGGGTCTGCAGGGCGTCCGACGGCTCTCGCTGGACCTCAACGAGGCCGAGCTGAACGTCGAGTGCGTCACCACCCAGGGCATCCCGGTCCGGGTCAAGGGCGTGGTGATCTTCAAGGTCGGCGACGACCACGTCTCGATCGCCAACGCCGCCCGGCGCTTCCTCGACCAGCAGAAGCTGATCAGCCAGCGGGTGCACAACGTCTTCGCCGGCCACCTGCGCTCGATCGTCGGCGGCCTCACCGTCGAGGACATGATCCGCGACCGCGAACGGCTGACCGGGGAGACCCGGGCCGCCTCCGGGCTGGAGATGGAGAAGCTCGGGCTGATCATCGACACCCTGCAGATCCAGGAGATCATCGACCCGACCGGCTACATCAAGAACCTCGCCATCCCGCACGCGGCCGCCGTCCAGCGGGACGCCCGGATCGCCCAGGCCGAGGCCGACCGGATGGCCACCGAGGCCGAGCAGGAGGCGGCCGCCCGCAAGGCCGAGGCGACCCGCAACAGCGAGATCCAGCAGGCCGCCTACCAGGCCGAACGGGACACCGCCAGCGCCCGCGCCCAGCAGGCCGGACCGCTCGCCGAGGCCGCCGCCCGGCAGGAGGTCGTGGTCCAGGAGACCAGGGTCGCCCAGTTGGAGGCCCAGCGGAAGGAACAGCAGCTGCAGATCGACGTCCGCAAGCCGGCCGACGCCAAGGCGTACGAGACCCGCACCCGGGCCGAGGCCGACCGCGACGCACGGATCTCCGCAGCACAGGCCCAGGCCCGGGAGACCGAGCTGAAGGCGGCCGCCGAGGCCAGCCAGGTCAAGATCGCGGCGGAGGCCGAGGCCGAGGCCACCAAGGTGCGCGGGCTGGCGGCCGCCGAGGCGACCAGGGCCACCGGGCAGGCGGAGGCGTCGGCCGCCGAGGCCCGAGGTCTGGCGGACGCGTCGGCGGCCCGGGCGATCGGGCTCGCCAAGGCGGAGGGGATCAAGGCCCGGGCGGCGGCCCTGACGGCCAACCCGGACGCCGTGGTGGCCCAGGAGCTGGCCGAGAAGTGGCCGGACGTCGTGCTGGCCGCATCGGAGTCCTTCGCCAACGTCGAGCACATGGTGTTGCTCAACGGCGCCGAGGGCGTCGGGGACCTCTTCGCCAAGGCACTCACCATGGGCGGGACGGGGCTCGGGCTCGCCCGGCAGCTGCTCAGCACGCTGCAGGGGCCGGCGCAGCCCGCCGAGGCCGCCCCGGCCGTGCCCGCGGCCGCCGCGCGGCCGGGCGGGCAGGTGCCGGTCCAGCAGGTGCCGATCGAGGAGTGACGGCGCCGGGGCCTGTGGCGTCCGGGAACGGCCGACGCCCGCACCCTCGGCGGGGTACGGGCGTCGGCCGACGGGCGCGGGGCGGTACCTAGCCCCTGGCGGCCTTCTTCACCAGGATCACCACGGCGGCGGCGATGCCGACCACGACCAGCAGCTTGAAGGCCAGGCTCAGCAGGGCGCCGACCACGCCGAACACGAAGCCGACGATGTTCCAGGCCAGGATCAGCACGATCACCGGGACAACGATGTTGCGCACCCAGGAGGGCAGCGACTTCCAGAACTCAGCCATGTCCGTTCCTTCTCTCCCCTCGGGCCGGCTGCCGTCCGGTGCCGCATCCCGTTTGCTTTCGGTACTTCGATCGTACGGTGGCGCACGGGGCGGAACGAGGGCCAACGGCCCGGAGAGAACCCGGAGATCACCCCTACCCCGGCACCGGGGAAACCCCTGGCCCGGAGGGGCGGGCGACGGCCCGGACAGCGGCCGGGCGGCTCGCCCCCGGCCACGGCCGGACGGCTCAGACCGGCCAGGCCTCCCCGCGCCAGGCGGCGTCCCAGAACATCCACTCGTACCGCGAGGTGGTGACGAAGTGCTCCACCACGCGGCGGCGTTCGGCCGGGGAGATCTCCTCCCCGATCCGGTCGGCGAGCGCCAGGACGCGGCGCACCACGGACTGGAAGGCCTCGTCGCCGTAGGTGGCGATCCACTTGGCGTACAGCGGGTCGGGGGAGCCCTTGGCGAGCAGCTCGTCCCCGACCCGCGCGTAGATCCAGTAGCAGGGCAGCACCGCGCCGACCGCCTCCGCGAAGGAGCCGCCGTAGACGGTGGCCAGCAGGTAGCTGGTGTACGCGCGGGTGGTGGGCAGCACCGCCTCGGCCGCGGCCTCCTCGGCGCTGCCGCCGAAGGCCGTCATGAACTCGGCGTGCATGCCCTGCTCGGCCGCCAGCGCGCCGACCGCGTCGTCGGCGAAGGCCCGCACGTCCTCCTCTCCGGGCGCCTTGGCGGCGCACACGGCGAGCGCGCGGGCGTAGTCGCGCAGGTAGTGCGAGTCCTGGACGACGAAGTGGCGGAAGGCCTCGCGCGGCAGGGTGCCGTCGGTGAGGCCGCCGATGAAGGGGTGGTCGAGGATCTCGGCGTAGACCGGCTCGATCGCCGCCCAGAGTTCTTCCGTCAGGCTCAGGCTCATACCCCGACCCTAGCCAACCGGGCCCCGCCCGCCACGGGCCGTCCACGGGCCGGGCCACCGCGGCGGCCACCGCGGCGGCCACCCCGCCCGGGCCGGTCAGTCCTCCGGCGGGGAGAACACCACCAGCACCCGCAGCTCCTCGGTGATGTGGTGGAAACGGTGGGGCACCCCGGCCGGGACGTAGACCACGGTGCCGCGGGCCACCGTCGTGCTCTCGTCGCCGACGGTCAGCTCGGCGCGGCCGCTGATCACCTGGTAGATCTCGTCCTGGGCGTGCGCGGTCTGCGGGTCGGTGTCGCCGGGGGAGAGCGCGTAGAGGCCGGCGGACATCCGGGGCTCGCGCAGGAAGCGCAGGTAGGCGCCGTCGTTGGCGGCGCGCTCGGCGTCGAGTTCGTCCAGCCGGAACAGCTTCATCGGGGGCCTCCTCCGCGTCCCGGGGCCCGTGTCCCCGGCCCCCGCTCCCGCGCATTCAACACCACCGTCCCCACCGACGGCCCCGCCTGCACCGCGGTCCCCGGCCCGTCCACCGGCACAACATGCGGAACAGGAGCTTCCCCGCCCCGGTCAACCCTGCCACGCTGGCCCCATGAAGGGTTTCGTCATCAAGACACTTATCAACGCGGCGGCCATCTGGGTGGCCGCCTGGATCGTCGCCGGCATCACGCTGACCGGCGACGACTGGCAGCACAAGAGCCTGACGGTGGTCGCCGTGGCGCTGGTGTTCGGGGTGGTGAACTGGCTGATCAAGCCGGTGGTGAAGCTGTTCTCGATCCCGCTGTTCATCCTCACCCTCGGCCTGATCACCTTCGTGATCAACGCCCTGATGCTCTGGCTGACCTCCTGGGCGTCGGAGAAGCTGAACCTGGACTTCCACGTCGAGGGCTTCTGGGCCGCGCTGTTCGGCGCCCTGATCATCAGCCTGGTGTCCTGGGGCCTCAACCTCGCCCTGGGCGACGAGGACTGAGCACCCGCCGCGGGGCGGCCACCGAGGGCATCGTGGGAAAGGGGCCCGCGCCCGGTCTCGTCACCGGGTGCGGGCCCCGCCGTCGGCCGACCGCCGACCGCCGACCGCCGACCGCCGGCCAAAGAGCGAATTCCCCCGAACCGCGCGTTTCGGGCGCGGCGGCCTGCGGGAGACTCCCGCACAACGCTCCAGCCCCGGAGGTGGCCATGCGCACCCCGCCCCGCCCCGTCGTCAAACGCACCGCGCGGGCGATCCTGCTGGAACTGGACCCGGAGGACCCTCAGGGCCCGGCCTCGATCGTGCTGATCAAGCGGACCCGGCCGGGCTCGCCGCACCCGTACTGGATCACGCCGGGCGGCGGGGTCGAGCGCGGTGACCGCACCGTGGTCGAGGCCCTGCACCGCGAGGTGGACGAGGAGCTCGGCGGCAAGGTGGTGGACGTCGTCCCCGCCTTCGTCGACACCGTCAGCCACACCCACCACCACGACGGCACCCTGCTCCACCCGCACGGGATCAAGGTGCAGCACTTCTTCGTCTGCCGGCTGACCTCGATGGACCTCGCCCGTCGGCACGGGCCCGAGGTGGAGGAGCCCAACGGCGAGTACGAGGTGGTCCGGCTGCCCTTCACCCGTGAGGGCGTCACCTCGGTCAACGTCGTCCCGCCCCGCCTGCGGGCCTACCTGGCGGCCAACATCGAGGGCGTCCGCGCCCTGCTCGCGCCCGACCTGGGCTGAACCGGCGCGCGACGGGCCGGCCCACACCGGGCGGCCCCGACCGGACCCCTGCCGGCCCGGCCCCGGGCCGGTGCGCTCACCCCGCCGCGAGGTCGCCCACCAGGTCGTGCCGGATCCGCTCCGGCACCACCCCGGCCCGCAGCAGCGCGCCGACCCCGCGCCGGACCATCGCGGGCGGCCCGCTGAGGTACGCGTCACGACCCGCCCACGGCCCGAACCGACCCACCACCTCGGGCAGTTCGCCTACGAGCGCACCGCTGCCGGAGGCGCCCGGGCCGGACAGCACCGGCCGGACGGTCAGCCAGCCGTGGCGCGCCGCGAGCGCCCCCAGCGCCTCCAGGTCGTACAGCTCGGCGGCCTGCCGGGCGCCGTAGAACACCTCCACCGAGCGGCCCCCGGCGCCGTGCTCGGCCACCTCCTCGACCAGCGCCCGAATCGGGGCGATGCCGGTGCCGCCGCCCAGGCAGAGCAGGTCGGCGCCGGAGGTGTGGTCGAGGGTCATCCCGCCGGTCGGCGGGCCCAGCCGCAGCACGTCGCCGGGTGCGGCCCGGTACACCAGGGCGTTGCTCACCCAGCCCGCGGGGACGGCCTTGACGTGGAAGGTCAGCAGACCGTCCGGCCGGGGTGCGGTGGCGAAGGAGAGGTGCCGCCAGACCCGCGGCCACCAGGGCGTCTCCAGGCTGGTGTACTGGCCCGCCCGGTACGGATACGCCTGGTCCGGGCGGACGGTGAGCACGGCGACGTCCGGGGTGCGGCGCTCGTGCGCGACCACCTCGCCCTGCCACCAGGGCGGCGAGGTGCGGGCGGCCTCCTCGGCCGCCTCGATCATGATCGAGGAGACCAGCCCGTACACCCGCCGCCAGGCCAGCTCGGTCTCGCCGTCCCAGCGGCTGCCCGAGTACCGGGCGAGGGCCGCCACCAGGCACTCCCCCACCGGACCGTAGTGGCCGGTCAGCGTGCCGTACCGGCGGTGGCCGCGGCCGAGCGCGCTCAGGTACGCGCGCAGGCCCTCCGGGTCGCCGGCACTGCGGGCGGCCATCAGCAGGGCGCGGAACAGCCGGTCGCGCTGGACGTCCATGGCCGCCGGGAAGAGCGCCCGGACCTCGGGGTGGTGCAGGAAGATCAGCGCGTAGAAGTGTGCGGTGGCCCGGTCGGCGACCGGCTCGACCACGGCCAGGCTGGCCCGGATCAGCTCGACGTCCCGCGCGGTCGGCGGCTGTTCGGCAGCGGTGCGCAGGTCGGCCGCGGGCGCGGCCGCGGCCGCGACGTCCGGGGCCGGGCGGGAGTCGCCGACCGTCTGCAGTGCCCAGGCACGGCTCCAGCTGTCCCCAGGGCCGGCCCAGTTCAGGCCGGGGGCATCGGGGAAGAGCGGTCCGGTCGCGGGGCCGGAGGTCGGCCGCGCGCCCTCCGGCCGACTCGGCGCCGGCGCGGCGGGCACCAGGGGCGCGGTCGGCGGAGCGGGCATCACCGCGGGGGCGGCCGGCGGAGCGGGGGGCGCCGGGGGCGTCGGAACGGCCGGGGGTTCGCTCGGCGGGGCCGGGACGGCCGGCCGCACCTGCGCCGCGGCGGCCAGGACGGCCAGGGTCGCCGGGACGGGCGGCTCGGGCGCGGACACCGGCGGAAGGTCCGGCGGGTCCAGCGGCATCGGCGGGAGGACCACCGTCGCGTCCGCGGCGCCGGCCGTCGGGGCGGCACCCCCGGCGTCGGGCGTGCGGTCCGGCATCCCCGGCACGGCCGCCACGCCAGCCGAACCGTGCCCCGTGCGGACCAGAACTGTTCTGCGGGACTTCACCGCAACGTTTCGAGTACCCAAGAGAATCGTTTCGCCTCCGGCCGGCCTGCGCCACCACCTGGCTTGTCCCTGTTGACGCCTAGGCAGCGTGGCACGCCCGTAGTGCTCATCCGACAAATCGCGCGAAGCCCGGACACCCGCCCCCGGGACGCGCTACTCTCACTCGATCCGCGGTCGCCTTGCGTGGTCGACCGACCACGCAAGGCGACCGTTCGCACGTCACAGCTGCCGCAGCAGCATCCCGGGCTGCTCGACGCAGTCGGCCACGAACCGCAGGAAGCCGCCCGCCGTGCCGCCGTCGCAGACCCGGTGGTCGAAGGTGAACGACAGCTGGGTCACCTCACGGACCGCCAACTCGCCCTGGTGCACCCAGGGCTTGGCGACGATCCGGCCGACGCCCAGCATCGCCGCCTCGGGGTGGTTGAGGATCGGGGTCGAGCCGTCCACGCCGAACACGCCGTAGTTGTTCAACGTGAACGTCCCGCCGGTGAGCTCGGCCGGAGTCAGCGCACCGGCCCGGGCGCCCTCGGTCAACCTGCAAAGCTCGGCGCCGAGTTGCTCGGTGGAGAGCGCCTGCGCGTCCCGGACCACCGGAACCACGAGACCGCGCTCACCCTGCGCGGCGAACCCGAGGTGCACCGCGCCGTGCCGCCGGATACCGGAACCGTCCTCCGTGACACTGGAGTTGAGCTCGGGGAAGCGCGCCAGTGCGACCGTGCAGATCCGCGCCAGCAGCGCCAGCACGCTCACCTTCGGCCCCGGGGTGACGTTCAACTGCCTCCGCAGAAGCATCAGTTCGGTAGCGTCTACATCCACCCAGCAGGTCGCCGCGGGGATCTCGTGGTGGCTCCGGGAGAGCTTCTCGGCCACCGCCCGGCGCAGCCCGCGCAGCGGCACGACCTCGCCGTCCGCGACGGCCGCCGCCGGTGCGGGCGGTGCCGTCCTCGCCGCGATCGCCCGTTCGACGTCCGACCGCATGATCAGACCGTCCGGGCCGCTCCCGGACAGCGCCGCCAGGTCGATCCCGTGCTCCCGGGCGGAACGGCGGACCAGCGGTGAGATCACCGGCACCACCACCGGCACCGACACCGCCGGCACCGACACCGCCGGCGCCGGGACCACTGCGGCGGACACGGCGGCCACGGGGACCGGCGCAGGAACCGGAGCCGGAGCAGCCGACCCGCCGACCCGCCGGCGGCGACCGCTACGGGACGGCTCGGCCACCCCGTAGCCCACCAGCGGCCGTTCGGCCTCGGCGACGACCGGGGGCTCGCCCTCACCGGGCGCCACCGCGACCGTCACCAGCGGAGCTCCGACCGCCACCTCCTCCCCCGGCTCGCCGAACAGCGCGGTGACCACCCCGCCGTACGGACAGGGCACCTCGACCACGGCCTTGGCGGTCTCCACCTCGACCACCGGCTGGTCGACCGTGATCACCTCGCCGACCTCGACCATCCAGCGCACCACCTCCGCCCCGGTGAGACCCTCACCGAGGTCGGGCAGGGTGAACTCGCGCACGACGGGCATCATTCTCAGTCCTCCCACTGCAGCCGGGCGACCGCGTCCAGGATCCGGTCCACCCCGGGCAGGTGGTGGTGCTCCAGCATCGGCGGCGGGTACGGGATGTCGAAGCCGGTGACCCGCAGCACCGGGGCGGCCAGGTGGTGGAAGCAGCGCTCGGTGACCCGGGCCGCGATCTCCGCGCCGGTGCCCCCGAAGCCGCTCGCCTCGTGCACCACCACGGCCCGGCCGACCGAGCGCACCACCCGGGCGACCGTCTCGTCGTCGAACGGCACCAGGGTGCGCAGGTCCAGCACCGCGAGGTCCCAGCCCTCGGCCTTCGCCGCCTCGGCCGCCTCCAGGCAGACCGGCAGCGAGGGCCCGTAGGTGATCAGGACCGCCGACGTGCCGGTGCGGCGCAGCACCGCCCGCCCGATCGGCTCGACCGGCGCGGCCGGGTCGAACTCCGACTTGCCCCAGTAGAGCCGCTTCGGCTCCAGGAAGACCACCGGGTCGTCCGAGGCGATCGAGGCGCGCAGCAGCCCGTAGGCGTCGGCCACCGTGGCCGGGGTGACCACGTGCAGGCCGGGGGTCGAGGCGTAGTACGCCTCGGAGGCGTCGCTGTGGTGCTCGACGCCTCCGATGCCGCCGCCGTAGGGGATCCGGACGGTGATCGGCAGCGGGAGCCGGCCGGCGGTCCGGTTGCGCATCTTGGCGACGTGCGAGAAGAGCTGCTCCAGCGCCGGGTAGGCGAAGGCGTCGAACTGCATCTCCACGACCGGGCGCAGCCCGTACATCGCCATGCCGATCGCGGTGCCGAGGATGCCCGCCTCGGCCAGCGGGGTGTCCAGGCAGCGGTCCGCACCGAACTCGGCGGTCAGCCCGTCGGTGATCCGGAAGACGCCGCCGAGCGCGCCGACGTCCTCGCCGAGCACGTGCACGGCCGGGTCCTCGCGCATGGCGTCCCGCAGGGCGGAGTTGAGCGCCTGGGCCATGGTGGCGGTGCGCGCGGGGGCGGCGGAGACAGCGGTGTTGCTCATCGGTCCTGCACCTCGGCCTCGGCGGCCAGCTCGGCGGACAACTGGGCGGCCTGCTCGCGCAGTTGGGGGGTGGGTTCGGCGTAGACGTGGGCGAAGAGCGCCATCGGGTCCAGTTCGGCGTCGGCGTGGAACTCGGCCCGCATCCGGGCCGCCAGTGCCTCGGCCTCGTCGGCCGCCTCCTGCACCAGGGTGTCGTCCAGCACGCCGAGTTCGCGCAGGTGGCGCTCCATCAGCAGGATCGGGTCGTGCTCCCGCCAGGCGGCCACCTCGGCCTCGTCCCGGTAGCGGGTGGCGTCGTCGGCGTTGGTGTGCGCCTCGATCCGGTAGGTGAGGGCCTCGACCAGGGTCGGGCCGCCGCCGGTGCGGGCCCGCTCGACCGCCTCGGCCAGCACGCTGTGCACGGCGGGCGCGTCGTTGCCGTCCACCAGCCGGCCCTGGATGCCGTAGCCCACGGCCTTGTGCGCCAGGCTGGGCGCGGCCGACTGCGCGGTGAGCGGGACGGAGATCGCGTACCCGTTGTTCTGGACCAGGAAGACCACCGGGGCGTTGAGCACCGCGGCGAAGTTCAGCGCCTCGTGGAAGTCGCCCTCGCTGGTGCCGCCGTCCCCGAGCAGCGCCAGCGCGACCACCGGCTCGCCGCTGAGCCGCGCGGCGTGCGCCAGCCCGACGGCGTGCGGGGCCTGGGTGGCCAGCGGGGTGCAGAGCGGGGCGGTGCGGGTGGCACGCGGGTCGTAGCCGGTGTGGGCGTTGCCGCGCAGCAGGGTCAGCGCCTCCAGCGGGTCGACCCCGCGGGAGACCACCGCGAGGGTGTCGCGGTAGCTGGGGAACAGCCAGTCGCGCTCGCCGATCGCCAGCGCGGCGGCGACCTGGCAGGCCTCCTGGCCGGTGGAGGCCGGGTAGACGGCGAGGCGGCCCTGCTTGGTGAGGGTGGTGGCCTGCTGGTTGTAGCGGCGGCCGACCACCAGGCGGCGGTACAGCTCGCGCAGCAGCACGGGGTCGCACTTCTCCAGTGCGGGGGTGCCGAGCAGTCGGACCGGCGAGGCGTCCGGGAGCAGCGGCGCCGGGTCGGTGCGCGGGGCGGTGGCCCCGGGCAGCCATCCGGGCACCGCGGTGTGGTGTCTGTGGTCGAGAACGGTCATCTCGGGGCACCTCCAGGGGTGGCGGGGGCTCCCTACCGATTGTTCGGTCGTCTGTTCATCTTGACCAGAAGCGTGACAAGGTGGTGGACAATCGGCCTGTTTGGCGGTCGACTGGTGTCAGTGCGTCCAATCAGTGAGGGTGGGGGGTCATGTCGGCTGAACAGACGTCCAGACTCGACCGGGTCGACCGGGCGATCCTGCGGCTGCTGCAGCAGGACGGTCGCGCCTCGATCCGCTCGGTGGCCGAGCGGGTGCACGTGTCCCGGGCGAACGCGTACGCCCGGATCTCCAGGATGGTCGAGGACGGCGTCATTCGCGGCTTCACAGCCCGCGTCGACCACGAAAAGGCAGGTCAGGGCGCATCCGCATACGTCACCCTGAAGATCGTGCAGAACTCCTGGCGCTCGGTGCGCGAGCAGCTCCTGGAGCTCCCCGGGGTCGCGCACATCGCCCTGGTCGGCGGCGACTTCGACGTCCTGCTGCTGGTGCACACCGCCGACAACCACGCCCTGCGGGAGCTGGTGCTCAACCGCATCCAGTCCATCCCGCAGGTCCTCGGCACCCGGACCATGCTGGTCTTCGAGGAAACCGACCAGGTACCCCCGGACACCTTCTGAAGGCGGGCTGCGGGGGCTACGCCCCTACCGCGCCCGGAGGCCGTCGAAGGCCAGGTGGACGACCGCGTCCGCGACGCCGTCCGCGGCCTTGAGGCCCGGCCGGTACCACTCCACGATCGAGTTGATCATGCCGAAGAGCAGCCGGGTGGCCAGCCTCGGCTCGACGTCCGCCCGCAGCGCACCGTCCGCGACGGCCGCCCGCAGCAGCTCGGCGACCTGGTGGTCGAAGTCCCGCCGCCGCTCCAGCGCCCACAGCTCGGCGGCCGTGTTCCCGCGCACCCGCAGCAGCAGCGTGACGTACGGCAGCTCCGCCAGCAGCACCTCGGCGGTCCGCCGGACGACGTGCTCCAGCCGGTCCACCGCCGCGCCCTCGACCGCGCCCGGCTCGGCGAGGATCGCGAAGAGCCCGTCCAGCGCCCGACCCACGGCCAGCCGGAGCAGTTCCTCCTTGCCGCGCACGTGGTGGTAGATCGACGACTTCGAGATGCCGGCGGCCCGGGACAGGTCCTCCATCGAGGTGCCGTCGTAGCCGCGCTCGTTGAAGACGTCGACGGTCACCGCGAGCAGCGACTCCACGGTGTAGGCGGTGCGCGTGGTGTGATCGGCCATCCTCCGAGTATCCCCGGCGCCGCTCGACGCGATGCGGTCGGGTCCATTGGTCCGCACCAGCACCACGACCGAGCGCCTAGACTCGCCGGACGATCGTCCACGGCCAGCAGGGTGGGGTCCAGAGCATGAACGCAATACCGGCAGTCGCCTCCGACGCACCCGAGCGGCGCAGCGAGGAGCCGGGCACCGCACCGGGGGCCGGCTGGCGCGGTCGCGCCGGCGCGCTGGTGCTGCGGTTCGGGCCGGCCGTCTGGTGCTACGCCGTGCTCAAGCTGATCGGCTTCACCGTCTTCATGAAGCTGCTCTCGTTCTCCGGCGACTACCTGAAGAAGCACCCCCGGTTCGGGGGCGGCGCCAACCCCTGGGACGTGCTCGCCAGCTGGGACGGCTGGTGGTACCGGCAGGTCGCCGAGTTCGGCTACCACCCGGCGCTGGTGCCCGTCGCCAACGGCGTGCCCGGCTTCACCGTCGAGCAGAACTCGGCCGCGTTCTTCCCGCTCTACCCGGGCCTGATGCGGCTGGTCTCGGACACCACCGGACTCGGCCTGTACGGGGCCGGGATGCTGGTCTCGGTGGCGGCCTCGCTGTTCGCCGCCGCCGGGATCTACGCCGTGGTGGACCGGCTGGCCGGCCCCCGGGCGGGCGTGGTCGCGGCCGGTCTCTGGGCCATCGCCCCGGGCTCCGGCGCCGAGTGGGCGCTCTACTCGGACTCGCTGTTCGTCGCGCTGGCCTCCTGGGCCTGCTACTGCGTGATGACCAGGCAGTGGGTCGCCGCCGGCGTGATCACCCTGGTCGCCGGGCTCAACCGGCCCACCTCGGCGGCGCTGATCGGCGCGGTCGGCCTGGCCGCGCTGGTGGAGCTGTACCGGCGAGAGAGCGGCGTCGTCCGCCCGCTGACCGCGATGCTGCTGGCCCCGCTCGGCCTGCTCGGCTACGTCGGCTGGGTCGGCTGGCGGGCCGGCGAGTGGGGCGCCTACTTCACCCTGCAGCGCGACGCCTGGCTGCACTACTTCGACTACGGCCAGGGCACCTTCTACGCCGTCCGCGGCGTGCTGCTCGGCCGCTCCGACTACCCCTTCGCCTTTCCGGTCGCGGACCTGCTGGCCACCCTGATCGTCTTCTCGCTGCCGGCGCTGATCGTGCTGCTGGTCCGGCTGCGCCCGCCGCTGGTGCTGACCGCCTACACGCTGGCCACCATCGTGTCGGTGCTCGGCAGCCTGGGCATCTTCGGCAACACCTCGCGCTACCTGCTCCCGGCGTTCCCGCTGCTGATCGCGCTCGCGGTGGCCATGCGCAAGCTCAGCTGGCCGGTGCTGGCCGCGGTGCTCGGCACCGGCGCGATCGCCTCCGGCTGGTACGGCGGGTACGTGATCTTCGAGCTCGGCATCCCGTAGGCGGCCCGGCCCTCCCGCGGGCAGCCGGCGACAGGCCGGGCCCGGCGCCCCAGGGGGCGCGTCCACCACGGACGCGCCCCCTGGCGCCTTTCCGGCCGCTCCCCGACACCGCTTCCGCACACCCTCTTGAGCCGACCGATCGTTCGGTTACTCTGTGACGTGTCCCGTCCTCCCCTCTGAGGAGCGCACGCTATGTCCGCAGCGGTCACCCACCCCCTCGTCACCGAGCTGGTCGAACGCCACCAGGCCACCCTGGACGCCGCGCTCGCCGCCGCCTCCTCGCGCGACTACTGGTCGCCGTACCCCGAGTTCCCGAAGGCCTACGGCGAGACCGGCGCCGCGGACGGCAAGGCCGCCTTCGACGCCCTGCTGAACAACCCCTTCGCCCTCGACGGCCACCCCGCCGACGGCGACCTGGTCGGCGGCGAGGCCTCGCCGTACGGCGTCGAGCTCGGCATCGGCTACCCGCACGCCGGCCCGGACGCCCTGATCGCCGCCCTGCGCGCCGCCCAGCCCGGCTGGGCCGCGGCCACCCCGCTCGACCGCGCCGCGGTCTGCCTGGAGATCCTGGCCCGGATCAACGCCCGCTCGCACGAGTTCGCGCACGCGGTGATGCACACCACCGGCCAGGCCTACGGCATGGCCTTCCAGGCCGGCGGCCCGCACGCCCAGGACCGCGGCCTGGAGGCCGTCGCCTACGCGTACGCCGAGCAGATCCGGCTGCCCCGGCAGGCCGGCTGGACCAAGCCCCAGGGCAAGCGCGACCCGCTGGTGATGACCAAGGAGTTCACCGTCGTCCCGCGCGGCCTCGCACTGCTGGTCGGCTGCAACACCTTCCCGACCTGGAACGGCTACCCCGGCCTGTTCGCCTCGCTGGCCACCGGCAACCCGGTGCTGGTCAAGCCGCACCCGCGGGCCGTGCTGCCGCTCGCGCTCACCGTCCGGGTCGCCCGCGAGGTGCTCGCCGAGGCCGGCTTCGACCCCAACCTGGTCTGCCTGGCCGCCGAGCACGAGGGCGGCACCGCCGCCAAGACGCTGGCCGTCCGCCCCGAGATCAAGCTGATCGACTACACCGGCTCGACCGCCTTCGGCGACTGGCTGGAGGAGAACGCCCGGCAGGCCGAGGTCTACACCGAGAAGGCCGGCGTCAACACCGTGGTCGTCGACTCCACCGACGACTACCGGGGCATGCTGAACAACCTGGCCTTCTCGGTGTCGCTCTACAGCGGCCAGATGTGCACCACCCCGCAGAACCTGCTGATCCCGCGCACCGGCATCACCACCGACCAGGGCGACAAGTCCTACGACGAGGTGGTCACCGACCTCGCCGCCGCCGTCGAGGGCCTGCTCTCCGACGACGCCCGCGCCGCCGCCATCCTGGGCGCCGTGGTCAACCCCGGCGTGCTGCAGCGCTCGGTCGCCGCGGCCGACGGCGAGTACGGCGAGCTCGCGCTCGCGCCGCGGGTGGTGCGGTCGCCGGAGTTCCCGGCCGCGACCGTCCGCACCCCCGCTCTGGTCAAGCTGGACGCCGACAAGCCGGACGACCGGGCGGTGTTCCGCAGCGAGTGCTTCGGCCCGGTCTCCTTCGCCGTCGCGGTCGAGTCCACCGCCGCCGCCGTCGAGTTGATGCGCGACACGGTCCGCACCCAGGGCGCGATGACCGCCTCCGGCTACACCACCTCGCCCGAGGTCGAGGCCGACCTGGTCGGGGCCGCGCTGGACGCCGGCGTCTCGCTGTCGCTCAACCTCACCGGCGGGGTCTACGCCAACCAGACCGCGGCCTTCTCCGACCTGCACGGCACCGGCGCCAACCCGGCCGCCAACTCCGCCTACTGCGACGGCGCGTTCGTCGCCAACCGGTTCCGCACGGTGGAGATCCGCCGCCACAGCTGAGCCGCCGCACCCGGGCCCCGGCGCACCGGCGCCGGGGCCCGGTGCACGCCGCGGGGGAGCCGGAGCACGCCGCGGGGGCCCGGAGATTCACAGCCCCGCCCGGGGCAGCGATGATGGAGAGCGGGAGGGCGCCCAGCAGGGTGTCCAACCTCCGTCCGAGCACCGGGAGCTGACACATGACCGCGAAGCAGACCGTCACCGACGTCCTGATCGTCGGCGCCGGACCGACCGGACTGCTGCTGGCCGGCGACCTCGCCGCCGCCGGGGTCCGGGTCACCGTCCTGGAGAAGCGCGGCGCCGAGTCCAGCCTCACCCGGGCCTTCGCCGTGCACGCCCGCACCCTGGAACTGCTGGACGCCCGCGGCCTCGCCGACGACCTGATCGCCACCGGCCACCCGCTCTCCTCGCTGCGGCTCTTCGACCGGCTGCACATCGACCTCTCCACCCTGCCGACCCGCTTCCCGTTCGTCCTGATCACCCCGCAGTCGAACACCGAGCGGCTGCTCCAGGAGCGCGCGCTGAAGGCCGGCGCGACGATCCTGCGCGGCGCCGAGGTGACCGGGCTGCGCCAGGACGCCGAGGGCGTCACTTTGGAGACCGTCGAGGACGGCACCACCGGCGTCCACCGGGCCCGCTACGCGGTGGGCACCGACGGCGTCCACTCCACCGTCCGGGACCTGCTCGGCATCCCGTTCCCCGGCGAATCCGTGGTCAACTCGGTGGTGCTGGCCGACGTCCGGTTGGAGCGGACGCCCAGCGAGGTGATCACCGTCGGCGCCACCGAGGACGGCTTCGCCTTCATCGCCCCCTTCGGCGACGGCTGGTACCGGGTGGTCGCCTGGGACCGGACCGAGCACTACGCGGACGGCAAGCCGCCCACGGTCGAGCGGATCGCCGAACTCGTCCGCACCACCGTCGGCGAGGACTACGGCCTGCACGACGCCCGCTGGACCTCCACCTTCCACAGCGACGAGCGCCAGGTGCCCAACTACCGATCCGGCCGGGTCTTCCTGGCCGGCGACGCCGCCCACTGCCACTCCCCGGCCGGCGGCCAGGGCATGAACACCGGCCTCCAGGACGCCGCGAACCTCTCCTGGAAGCTCGTCGCAGCCCTCCGGGGCCACGCCACCGACGCCCTGCTCGACACCTACCAGACCGAGCGGCACCCGGTCGGCAGGGCCGTGCTCCGCAGCTCCGGCGCGCTGGTCCGGCTCGCCCTCGCCCACTCGGCGCCCACCCGGGCGCTGCGCGGCGCGCTCACCACGCTGGCCGACCACGTCGGCGCCGTTCCCGCGCGCGGCGCCCGGATCGTCTCCGGCATCGGCATCCGCTACGCCGCCCCCAAGGACGCCCACCCGCTGGTCGGCCGGCGCGTCCCGGACCTGCGGCTGACCAGCCTGGAGCGGCCCGGCGAGGACGCGGCCGGCGGGCCCGAGCGGCTCCACGAGGCGCTGCGCGCAGGGAAGTTCGTGCTGGTCAGCAATGACGAGCTGACCGCCGCCGAGCCGTGGGCGGACCGCGTGGTCACCGCCGCCCCGGCCGACCCGCACGGCAAGCTGCGCGACACCGTCCTGCTGGTCCGACCGGACGGCTACACCGCCTGGGCCGCCGTCGACCCGGGCCGCGGCGAGCTCCGGGCCGCCCTCGGGCGGTGGCTCGGCGCTCCCGCCGCGGACTGACCCGACCCGCGCCTGCGGGCGGGGCCGCCCGTCGTCAGCCCCGCACCTTCTCGTAGTGCCGCGCGGCCTTCGCCCGATTCCCGCACGCCGCCATCGAGCACCACCGCCGCCGGCCGTTCTGCGACGTGTCGAAGAAGTGCAGAATGCACGCCTCGTGCGCGCACTTCCTGATCCGGTGCGGCCCCTGCTCCAGCAGGCCGAGAAAGTCGTCCACCGCCAGCCAGGCCGCCAGCCACGGCGGCCCGTCCGCCTCGACCCGCGACACCGGCCCCGTCGGCCCGAGCTCCCGCCGCAGCCGCCCGTGCTCCAGCACCCCGTTGAGCCCGGCCACCGCCGCCGCCCCGATCGCGCCGTCCCGGTCCAGGTCCCCGACCGCCGCCGCCAGCGCCTCGCGTGCCTCCCGCAGGGCGGCCAGGCCGGCGTCGTCGGCGCGGCAGCGCCCGGCCAGCCCGGCGGAGGAGAGCCAGACCGCGTGCCCGTCCGGCTGTGCCAGCAGGTCGTTCACCGGGGTGCCCGACCAGCGGGTGTTCAGCAGGTCCAGGGAGAGCGGCTCGCCGATCAGCGGGCGCGGGTCCTGCGGGTCCGCCGTCCGGTCCGTCATCGGTCCTCCCTCGCGCTCGCCCGTCACCCGATTCTACGTCCGCCGTTCCCGCCCCCGAACGCCCCCGAATGCCCCCGAATTGCCGGAACGAATCGGCCGGAACGAATCGGCCCGACCGGCCGCCGTCTGTCGACCGGGCCGGCCGCGGCGAATTCCGGCTTTCACTGTATGGAGCACCCTCCAATCGGTTCTCCACAGTTGACTGTTCTTTAGCAACGAATTGCTTGACCATGAGCCAATTCCCGCACCGCCTCTGACATGTTCTAGCCAGCGCCTCACCCCAGAGGCGCCCTGGCCCCTGCCGGCCCCCACATGCCGGCCAGAGGAGGATTCCGTGCGCCCCCGCTCCCTCGCCCTCGCCGCGGCCTTCGCCGTGCTGCCGCTGTCCGCCGTCTCGCTCGGCGTGACCACCGCGCAGGCCGCCCCCACCCCCAACGCCGCCGCGCCCCGGGTCTCCCTGCCCGAGACGGTGACCCCCGCCGTGGCCCGCTCCGAGAAGAAGGGCGACGTCCCGGCCGACCAGCAGCTCTCGGTCGCGGTCAGCCTGAAGCTGCGCGACACCGCCGGGCTGGACCGCTTCCTGGCCGCGGTCGCCACCCCCGGCACCCCTGAGTACGGCCACTACCTGACGCCGCAGCAGTTCACCGAGCGGTTCGGCCCGACCCGGGCCGCCGTCGACCAGGTCAAGGCGTACCTCGCCGCCCAGGGCCTGACCGTCTCGGGCGTCAGCGACAACCGCCAGGTGGTCGACGCCCGCGGAACCGCCGAGCAGATCGCCGGGGCCTTCGGCACCCACGAGAGCGCCTACCTGGACCCGCAGCAGCAGCGCACCTTCTTCGCCAACGACGCCGCCGCCTCGGTGCCGGCCGACCTGGCCGCCGTGGTGCAGGGCATATCCGGCCTCAACAACCACACCGTCCGGACCACCCGGAACGTCAAGCCCTCGGCCCCCGCAGCGCCCAACGCATCGGCCTCCGCCCCGAGCGGCTTCGGCCCGACGCAGTACGACGGCGCCTACAACCTGAACAAGAACGGTGCCGACGGCACGGGCGTCACCGTCGCCCTCTGGGAGTTCGACGGCTACAGCGCGAACAACCTGAAGACCTACGACAGCCAGTACGGCCTGACCGGCCCGGCCGTCACCACGGTGTCGGTGGACGGCGCGAACTACGACTCCGCGCCCGGAGAGGGCCAGGGCGAGGTCGAGCTGGACAGCGAGATCGTGCGCGGCGTCGCCCCCAAGGCGACCCAGCTCGTCTACGAGGCGCCCAACAGCGACCAGGGCGAGATCGACATGGCCGCCAAGATCGTCGCCGACAACCGCGCCTCGGTCATCTCGATCTCGTGGGGCTCCTGCGAGCCGGACACCACCGCCTCCTCGATGACGGCGGTCGACAACTCCTTCAAGCAGGCCGCCGCCCAGGGCATCTCGATCTTCTCCGCCTCCGGCGACGACGGCTCGCGCGACTGCACCCGCTCCACCAGCGGCTCCACCGTCAAGGCGGTCGACTTCCCGGCGTCCAGCCCGCACCAGACCGGCGTCGGCGGTACCAACCTCAAGGTCTCCGGCACCGCCTACTCCTCGGAGAGCGCCTGGAGCACGGCCGGCGGCGGCGTCTCGACCGTGTTCGGCAAGCCCAGCTGGCAGACCGGAACCGGCGTCTCCGGCACCATGCGCACCGTGCCCGACGTCTCCTCCAACGCCGACCCGGCCAGCGGCTTCGCCATCTACACCGTCGGCGGCTGGCAGGTGTACGGCGGCACCAGCGCGGCCGCGCCGCTCTGGTCCGGCTACGCGGCCCAGTTCAACCAGAAGGCCAAGGCCGCGTCGAAGCCGGTGCTCGGCGAGGCCAGCCCGAAGCTGTACGCGGTGGCCAACAGCGCCGCCTACGGCTCGGCGTTCCACGACGTGACCACCGGCAAGAACCAGGACTTCACCACCAAGGCCGGCTACGACCAGGTCACCGGCTGGGGCAGCCCGATCGCCGACGCCCTGACCACCGCGCTGCTCGGCGGCACCACCCCGCCGCCCTCCGGCGGCTGCACCGCGACCCAGCTGATCGGCAACGGCGGCTTCGAGACCGGCACCGCGGCGCCGTGGACGGCCAGCAGCGGCGTGGTCGACAACAGCACCGGCGAGGCGGCCCGCTCCGGCTCCTGGAAGGCCTGGCTGGACGGCTACGGCAGCACCCACACCGACACCCTGGCGCAGACCGTCACCGTCCCGGCCGGCTGCAAGGCCACGCTCTCGTTCTGGCTGCACATCGACACCGCCGAGTCCGGCGGCACCGCCTACGACAAGCTGACCGTCCAGGCCGGCTCGACCACGCTGGCCACCCTGTCGAACACCAACGCGGCGACCGGCTTCGTCCAGAAGTCGTTCGACCTCTCGGCCTTCGCCGGCCAGACCGTGACGATCAAGTTCACCGGCACCGAGGACTCCTCCCTGAAGACCAGCTTCGTGATCGACGACGCCGCGGTCGACGTCTCCTGACCCCTCCCGATCACGCCCGTGTGATCACCCCGCCGGTCCCGCGACCGGCGCCCGTCACCGGGGCGGTCCGCACCAGGACCGCCCCGGTGGTGTGTTTCCGCACTGTTTCAAGATCGATAACCCTGAGGTTCAACACTCGTGACCACTGTCATACGCACGACTGATGACGTAGCCTCTCGACCGTGCATAGGGTTCCCCACAGCTCGGTGAAGCCGCTGACGGCGCCCCCCGGCGCCGACGGCCCGGCCACGCCGAACCCGCATGGTGGGGAAGGTAACCGCATGGGCTCACAGCAACCCCAGGACGCTCGGCTGCGGCTGGTCGGCCCGCGCCCCGTCACGCCCGCGCCCGCCCCGGCGCCCGCACCCGCGCCGGCCACACCCGCTGCCGTCGGCCGCCCCGCCCCCAACGGGGGCTTCGCCGAGACGCTGCACCTGGCGATCGAGGCCAGCGGCCTCAGCCTGGACCGGATCCGCGCCGCCCTGGCGCAACGCGGGGTCAGGGTCAGCGTCACGACGCTCAGTTACTGGCGCCGCGGGCGCAGCCAGCCCGAGCGGGCCAGCTCGCTGCGCGCCGTCCACCTGCTGGAGGAGTTGCTCGGGCTGCCGCACTCCACGCTCTCCGCGCTGCTCGGCCCGCCCCGTCCGCGCGGCCGCTGGGCCGCCGCCGCCAACACCTGCACCCTGCGGCTTGAGGACGTGTGGCCGGGCGAGCAGGAGATCGCGGACGTCTTCGCCGAGCTGGACGCACCGCCGGCCGGCGAGCTGGAGCGGCTCTCCATCCACGACTCGTACTACGTCGGCGCCGACCGGCGCGGCAACCTGCTGCGGATGCGCCAGGTCGTCCGGGCCACCGTCAGCGGGGTCACCCGCTGCCTGGTCGTGCACAAGGCCGACGAGGAGGCCACCGGCTGCCCGGAGATCACCGGGGTCCGGCACGGTCGGCTGGGCCGGGTCCGCCGCCGCCCGGAGGCCGGCCTGGTCGTCGGCGAGCTGATGCTGGACCGCCCGCTGGGCCTGGGCGACAGCACGGTCTTCGAGTACGAGGTGGAGATCCCGTCCGGCGGAGCCGAGACCATGGAGTACAGCCGCCGGTTCGCCATCCCGGTGCGCGAGTACGTGCTCCAGGTGCACTTCGACCCGGCGGCCGTCCCGGTCCACTGCGAGCGTTACGACCGAGCCCCCGGCGAGGACGTCGACCGCCGCCGCGAGCAGCTCTGGATCGGCGCCTCCGCCAGCGCCCACGTGCTCGCCCCGGACCAGCAGCCGGGCCACATCGGCATCCGCTGGGAGTGGGAGTAGCCCCACCGCCCGCCCCGGGCGCGCCCTCCGGGGCCGCACCCGGGGGCACTCTTGTCATGCTACGGACATAGATTCTCTAACCCTTCAAACTCCGAGTAACGGTTGACTCCTCATCGTCTAACTCCTACATTCTCTAGTGACGGTTAGGTATGAGCATCCCCGGGATGCCCCGGCCACGGGAGTGATCAGGCATGTCCAGCACCACCCTCAGCAGCACCCTGCAGACCGGCCACATCGGCCTGAACGTCACCGACCTGGACCGCTCGGTCGCGTTCTACCGGCGCGCCCTCGGCCTGGAGCCGATGCACGAGGGCACCGAGCCCGACCGCCGCTACGCCTTCCTCGGCCGCGAAGGCCGGCTGGTGATCACCCTCTGGCAGCAGAGCGAGGGCAGCTTCGCCACCGGCACGCCCGGCCTGCACCACCTCTCCTTCCAGGTCGACTCGCTGGAGGAGGTCCGCGCCGCCGAGCAGGTGCTGCGCGAGCTCGGCGCCGAGTTCGCCCACGACGGCGTCGTCCCGCACGGCGAGGGCACCGCCTCCGGCGGGATCTTCTTCACCGATCCGGACGGCATCCGGCTGGAGATCTACACCCCGCAGGGGGTGGACGAGACCGGGGCCGAGGCGCCCACCAAGGCCGCACCGACCTGCGGATTCTTCTAACCACCGGCCACCGGCCACCGCGCCGGGCCGCACCCGCCGACCTCTCGCAGACCCAGGAGGCACCCCGCCATGACCGGCAGCACGCCCTACCACCCGGGCGAGCGGGCGGTGCAGGCCCGGGCCGGCCGCACCGACCGGGCCGACCACTCCGGCCGCGCCATCGGCTCGACCATCCCGGCCGTGGCCGCCCGCTTCCTCACCGAGCGGCAGGTGCTGGTGGTCGGCGCCGCCGACGCCGAGGGCCGGCTCTGGGCCACCCAGCTCACCGGCGAGCCCGGCTTCCTCCGGGCGCCGGACGAGCGGACCCTCACGGTGGCGGCCGGGCCCGCCGCGGACGACCCGCTGGCCGCCGTCCTGGCCGGACCGGCCGAGGTCGGGACGATCGCGCTGGACCCGGCCGGCCGGCGCCGGATGCGGCTCAACGGCCGCTCCGCACCGGACGGCCGGGGCGGCCTGGTGATCGCCGCCGACCAGGTCTACGCCAACTGCCCCAAGTACATCCAGCGCCGCAGCCCGGCGGGCCGGCCGGCCGCCGGCACCCCGCACGCCGTCGCGGCCGGTCCGGTGCTCTCCACCGCCCAGCAGCTGGCGGTGGCGGTCTCCGACACCTTCTTCGTCGCCACCGCCGGTCCGGACGGCCGGGTGGACGCGTCGCACCGCGGCGGCAACCCCGGGTTCCTCCGGGTCCTCGGGCCGGACCGGCTGCGCTGGCCCGAGTACGCCGGCAACAGCATGTTCATGACTCTGGGGAACCTGGAGCTCGACCCGCGCGCCGGGCTGCTGCTGCCCGACTGGGAGACCGGCGGGGCGCTGCTGATCACCGGCGAGGCCCGGACCGACTGGTCCGGGCCCGCGCGGGACGGCCTGCCGGGCGCCGAGCGGGTGGTCGACCTCACCGTCACCGCCGTCCTGGAGCTCGCCGACGCCACCCCGCTGACCTGGACCGAGCCCGAGTACTCCCCGGCCAATCCGCCCGCCGCCGCCTGACCCACCGTCCGACCCGCCGCCTGACCCGGCGCCGGTCCCGGGCTCCCCACCCGCCCGCTGGCCGGCCGTCAGGTCCGCACGTGCGCACCTCGGCGCACCGCCCGGCCGCCGAACGGTCGTCACCCCACCGGCCCAATCCGCCGCGCCGAGCACCCGTCCGCTGCGGGACCTTGGAGGCCGGCACCACGCGGCCACCGGCCCGGAGGGTCGGCCCTGACGGCTCGCCATGGCCGACCGGGAGAGAGGCGGAACATGACCCGAACCGAGCGACCGACCCCGCTGCTGGAGTTCGACGAGGTCGAACCGGACGAGGACTGCATATGCCCGGGTTGCAGCGCCCGCCGCCGGGCCCGGCTGCACGCCGCACCGGTGCACGAGGGCGGGCACGCCGCGGCCCGGAGCCTCCGGCGGCGGGCCGCCGTCCTGGTGGCCGCAGCGAGCACCGCCTTCGCCGGCGGCGCGGCCGGTGCGGCCGCCGCGCCGGCCCCCGGGGACAGCAGCGCCCCGACCACGACCAACCCGCAGGGCGGGGTCACCGGCCCCTACGGCGGCGAGGCCGTCGCCTCCGCCGCGACGGCCGACGCCGCCGCGCCGGTCACCCGGGCGCAGATCATCGAGCGGGCGCAGAACTGGGTGAACCAGAAGGTCCCGTACAGCATGAGCCGCTACTGGACGGACGGCTACCGCCAGGACTGCTCCGGCTTCGTCTCGATGGCCTGGGGCCTGGGCAGCAGTCAGACCACCTGGACACTGATCGACTTCGCCGAGCGGATCGGCAAGGCCGACCTCCAGCCCGGCGACGTCCTCGTCTACAACAACCCGGCCAACCCGCAGGCCGGCTCGCACGTGACCATCTTCGGCGGCTGGACGAACACCGCCCGCACCCGCTACCTGGCCTACGAGCAGACCGCCCCCGGCACCACCAAGCGGGACACCCCGTACGCGTACTGGAGCGACTCCGCCTCCTACGTCCCGTACCGTCTCTCGGCGCTCTCCCCCGGGACCAGCAGCGACGGCGCGTCGTCGACGGCCTTCCCCGGGGCGGACAGGTTCGGCCCGGGCGCCGACAACGCCTACGTCACCGAGCTCGGCAGGCTGCTGGTCCAGCGCGGCGGCGGTCGGTTCTACACCGACGGCCCTGGCCCGCGCTGGGGCGAGAGCGACCGCAGGGCCACCGAGGCGTTCCAGCTCGCCCAGGGCTGGCGCGGCAGCGAGGCCGACGGCCTCCCCGGGAAGGACACCTGGGACTACCTGGTCAACCACAAGGGCCGCGACATCGCCCCGGCCACCCCGCCGCCGCCCCCGCCGGCCGGCCCGGGGGTGCCCGCCTTCCCCGGCCGGGACCGGTTCGGGCCCGGGGCGGACAACGACGACGTCCGGCGGCTCGGCGAGCAGCTGGTCCGCAAGGGCTTCGGCGGGTTCTACACCGAGGGGCCCGGCCCGCGCTGGAGCGAGAGCGACCGCCGGTGCGTCCAGGCCTTCCAGGAGGCCCAGGGGTGGCACGGCGACGAGGCCGACGGCCTCCCCGGGCCGGACACCTGGGCGCGGCTGTTCTCCTGACCGGGTTCGCCCCGACCGTCCGTTCCCCGGCACCCGCGCCCGGCGGCTCCGGCCACGGTCACCGCGGCGGGCCGGGGCGGCCGGGCGGGCGCCCCGACATCCAGTGGAAGAGGCCCATCGCCACACTGGTCGCCAGGTTGAAGCTGGAGACCCCGGGCTGCATCGGCACCGCGACCAGGTGGTCCGCCCGCGCCCTGAGCTCGTCCGAGACCCCGTGCCGCTCGGTGCCGAAGGCGAGCAGGGCGTCGTCCGGGAAGGCGGTGGTCCGGATGTCCGCGCCCTCCGGGTCGAGCACGTAGAGCGGGCCGGCGGGCAGGTCGGGTAGCCCCAGCCGCTCCACGGCGGTGGCGAAGTGCAGGCCCGCGCTGCCCCGGACCACGGTGGGGTGCCAGGGGTCCAGGACTCCGGTGGTCACCACGCCGGCGGCGCCGAAGCCGGCGGCCAGCCGGATCACCGCGCCGACGTTGCCGAGGTTGCGCGGGTTCTCCAGCACGACGACCGGTGCCGTCCGGGGCCGGTGGGCGAGAGCGACCAGGTTGGCCGCCGCGGTCGGCCGGACGGCCAGCGCGATCACACCGGTCGGGTGCAGCCGCGGCACCAGCTCCCGCAGCTCCGCCTCCGGCAGCTCCACCGCCAGGCGGTCCAGCGCCGGCCCCACGTCCTCGGCCAGCTCCGCGGCGAGCGCCAGCAGCGCCGCCCGGTCGGCGGTCAGCACCTGTCGGACGTCCCCGCCGAAGCGCAGCGCGTGCTTCAGTGCGTGGAAGCCGTCCAGCAGCACCGTCCCGGGCTCCTGCGCCCCCACCCGCCAGGCCCGCACCCACTGGTCCTCGTTCATGCCGCCCACTCTGCCACCCCGGGCGCCCGTCACCGGCAGCGGACGCCCGTCACCGGCAGCGGGCGGTCGGAGCGGCTCCCGCGGCGGCCGGAGGCGGGGAGTCCACGGGCGGGTCCTCCGGGGAGGCCGCCGGCAGGCCGCCCGGCGGCGCCGCGGCCGACGGACGCAGCCGCGGGAGCCCGATCCGCCGCCCGGCGCCGGCCACCCGGGCGGCGACCCAGCGCAGCGCCGCGGTCGGCAGGAAGACCGCGTCCGCCGCGACCATCGCCAGCGAGAACACCGGCAGTCCGAGCAGCACCGCGATCCCCAGGTGCTCGGCCATCATCACCACCAGCAGCGCGTTCTTGACCCGCCGGCTGACCAGCGTGAAGGGGAAGGCGACCTGCAGCGCCACCGTCCCGTAGGAGATCAGGAAGACCGGCAGCAGGGCCGAGGAGACCAGCCCGGAGAGCCCCGGCCAGGGTGTGAAGTAGTCCAGGTGCAGCGGGTAGTAGAGCGCGGTGCCGTCCTGCCAGCGCGAACCCTGCACCTTGTACCAGCCGGCCGTGGCGTAGATCAGCACCACTTCGGCGGCGATCACCAGCATCGCGCAGTTGTGCACCATCGCGGCCAGCGCGTCCAGCACCGCGCGCAGCTCGCCGTCCCGCCGCAGCCGCCCGAGCAGCCACCAGACCCCGGCCACCGCCCACAGGCCCCAGAACACCGGGGCCCAGCCGACGTACGGGAAGGCCGCGGCCGTCCAGGTCAGGCTCTCGCCGGAGAAGTCGCCGAGCTGGCAGACCAGCAGCAGCCCGCCGAGCAGCGCCCAGAGCACCACCCCGCCCCGGCCGCCGGCCGGGCGCCGGGCGTCCAGCGACCAGACCTCGGCACAGCGGGTGAAGACCAGGTAGACCGCCATCAGGTGGACGACGTTGTCGCCGCCGTCACCGAGGAAGACGTTGCGGTTCTGCAGCGACAGCACGGTGACCAGGAACAGCACGCCGCTCGCCCTGGTCCGCCAGCCGAGCAGCAGCGCGGCGGCGGAGAGCACCGCCAGGTGGTAGACGAGCTCGAACCAGAGCCGGCCGCCGAACCAGGGCAGGACGGTCAGCGCCCCGTTGTCGGCGAGCAGCCGCCCGGCCAGGTCGAGCGACCAGGGCGAGGTGTCGCCGTAGAGCATCCGCCGGTTGGGCCACTCCCGCACCAGGTACGTCAGCCAGACCAGGCCGAAGCCGATCCGCACCGCCGCCGCCTGGTGCCGTCCGAGCGCCCGGCCGGTGAAGGCCCCGAAGAGCCTGGCGACCACGGCGCCGAGCTCCGCGCCCCGGCGGGCGGCGGGCGCCGCCGGAACGGCCGGCCGGGCGGGGGCACCGTCGAGCAGCGGCCCGGGGCCGCCGGCCCGCGTCGTCCCGTTCACCCGAGCCCCCGGTGGTCCTCGTCGTCGACCGGCCACCACGGCAGCTCGCGCACCTTCGGCGCGGGCGGCGCGGCCTCACCGCTCCAGTCCGGCGGCGGTACGGTCGCGGTCGTCACCCGGAACTCGATCTCCAGTATCCGGTCGCCCTCGACGGTGCGGCCGATCCGCTGCAGCGCGATCCGTTTGAGGTACTGCTCGGCCAGCTTGCCGCGCGGGTTGGTCAGCGAGTCGTCCTGGGCGTTGTGCGAGCCCTCGTAGAAGTCCCAGGCCCGGCGGAGCAGGTTCTGGTCGGCGTGGCTGGGCGCCGGGTTGCCGCGGATCGCGGCGATGTCCCCCGCGGTCAGCCCGATCCAGTCGTGGGTGCGGGTGGCACCGCCGGGCTCGACCGTCCGCACCCGCACGTCCAGGGTGACGTTCTGCTGCAACGGGTTGGGCGCGAACAGCTTCCAGTTCTGCTCGAACTCCGGGTACACCAGGCCGTCGACCTCGTCCCGGTACTCCCGGGACAGCGTGTTGGCCGGGGCGACGTGCAGGAACACCGCCCCGAGGAAGAGTCCGGTACCCGCCACGAGCAGCGCGCCGGCCGTGCCGAGCACCACCAGCGCCGGCCTCGACCAGGCCCGCCCACCGGGTGGCGCGTCGGCGCTCTCCGCCATGGACCCTCCCCCACGCTGCGGCCGGGAGGTGCCGCCACCCGGGCGGGCACCGCCGGTCCCGTCCCGGCTCGGTCGCGCGCCCATCCTGCCCTACCGGCCGCGGCGGCGGGAGCCGCGGCCGCAGCCGGACCGGGACCGGGGAGGAGCCGGGACGGTGCCTAGAGGACGAAGGCGTCGTGGCCGCCGGAGGAGACCATCGGACGGCCGGCGCCGTCCCAGGCGTACATGCCGCCGTCCACGTTCACCGCGTCCCGGCCGTTCTGCACCAGGTACTGGACGACCTGCGCGGAGCGCCCGCCGACCCGGCAGAACACGTACAGCCGCTCCTGCGGCAGCTCGTCGATCCGCGCGATCAGCTGGCCCATCGGGATGTGCAGCGCGCCGTCCACGTGACCGGCGTCCCACTCGTCCTGCTCGCGGACGTCGAGCAGGGCGGCGTCGGCGGGGACGGAGGCGGCGTCGGTGGTGGGGATCTGGGCGAACATCGTCTGGCTCTCCTGGGGCTCGGAACGGTCCGGTCCATTCTCCCGCACCGCCGGGCCCCCGCCGAGCAACCGCTCCAGCTCGGCCTGCTGGGCGGCGGCCTTGGCCAGCAGCTGCTCGGCCAGCTCCTCCAGCAGCTTGTCCGGGTCCTGCGGGGCGAGCGCGAGCAGCTGGCCCATCGCCGTGTTCTCCAGCCGGACCTGCTCGGTGGCGGTCTCGGCGATCTTGGCGTTCAGCCACTCCAGCCGGCGGCGCAGCCAGCCGAGCCGGTCGGGCGACTCCACCGCGGGCGCCGCCTCGGGGGCGGTCGACCACTCCGCGGCGAGCCCCTCCAGCGCTGCGGTGTCGCCGAACGCGTAGGCCTCGTTGACCCGGACGAGGAACGCCGCCCGGCGCTCCTGCTCGGCCGGGTCGGTGGTGAGGTCGGGGTGAGCGCGGCGGACCAGCTCGCGGTAGATCCGCTGGGCCTCCCGGCCGGGTCGCACCCGGGCCGGCGCAGCCGGCGGCGGGGCCGCCGCGTCCTGCTCCTGGACGCTGTCGAACAGTGCGTCCAGGTCGGGCAGTTCGTCCACCCGCCGGCGTGCCTCGGCGGCCCGCCGGACGTCCTCCGGGTGGCCGGTGCGGGCGGCCACCGTCTCGGCGATCAGCGCGTCCAGCTCGTCCAGCCGGGCGTAGAGCGGGCCGAGCAGCTGGTGGTGGATCAGGGCGAAGTTGTCGATCTCGACCCGCAGCGTCTGCATGTCGACGTCCATGGTGAGCCAGGCGAGTTCGGCGGCGGCGACCCGCTCCTCCAGCTCCTGCTGCTCCGGGTCCGTCCAGCGGGCGGGGATCTGCGCGGTCACGTCTCGCCTCTGTCTCGTCCTGCCGACTCGGTGGCGCCGCCCTCGACCTGCCGCCCGGCCCTCCGGGTGCCCGCCGCACGGCACGGCTCGGCCTGCCACCCTACCCCGGGCGGTTTCCCGGCCACGTGCCCTCGGCGGACCCTCCGTCCGGGGCGCTGCCTCCGGTGGACGGGGAGTGCGGACCGGCGCACGCCGAGTGACACGCAACTGATACTGATGAATCTGCTCGTTTCGGTACCGGGTCCGGCCCGGTCCGTGCTTCGCTGGTATCCGCACAGCGTGCCTTCCTCCGTAGAGACGGGCCGCCTCCAGGCGTGGCGGCCAGGCGGGAGCAGACCGAATCCATGGTGGACGAGCCCAACTCCACAGCGCGTCCGGCGGCCACCGCGGCCGCCCCCGGAGCCGCGTCGGGTGACCAGTCGTCAGGCGTGGTCGCCCTGGTCCGGCTCGCCCTCGTGCTGGTCGACCGCACGGGCCGGATCGCGCAGTGGAACCGGGCCGCAGAGGAGCTGTTCGGGCACCGCGCCGAGGTCGCCCGGGACCGCTCGGCCGCCGGCCTGCTGCCCGCCGTCGAGCCGCGCAGCGTCCCCGGGCCCAGCGCCCCCGGCGCCCGCCGCCGCTGCGACGCCCTGGGCACCTTGGCCGAACTGACCGCCGCCGAGGGCGCCTGGGCCGGGCAGATGTCGGTCGTCGACCGTGAGGAGCACCTGCGCGACGTGCTCTGGTGGGCCTACCGCCCGGCCGACCCGTCCGCCGGCCTGCTGGCCCTGGCCGCCGATGCCCGCCCGCTGCGCGCGGCCGGCCCGCGGCTCGCCCTCGGCGAGCGCCGGCTGCCGTTCGCCGCCGCAGCCGCAGCCCGGGGCGGCTTCCACCGGCTCTCCGCCGCCCTCACCGCACCCGGCCGCCCGGTGCCCGAGCCGTTCGCCCGGCTGCTCCCGGCCGGCTCCGCCGAACGCCGGGCGGCCCTGCTCGACGGGCTCGGCCGCGCCGGCCGGCCCGCCCTGCGTCTGGACCCCGGAACCGTGCTGCCCGTCCTGCCCGCCGACCCGCCGACCGGGGCCGCCCAGGCCGCCGCCGGCATCGGCCGCCGCTACCCGACCGCCCAGCAGCGGGCCGGCCGGAGCGGCCCGCAGCCGGAGCAGTCCGCGCCCGGCCGCCGATCCGCCGGACCGCTGCCCGTCCAGCGCGACGCCGCCGAGCGGCCCGCCGCCCCCGCCGCGGCGGGCCAGCCCACCGGGCACCCCGCGGCCGCCCCGGGCGCTCCGGGCGCTCCGGGCGCGGCCACCCCGACCGCAGGAGGACCCGCCATCGAGCAGGCCGCCGTCGAGTCGTCCGCCAACGGCCACCCGACGGGCCGGGACGACCAGGCCACACCCCCGCCGACCCCGCCCTGCCCCATCACCGCGGAGGAGGGCGCCCGGCCGAGCGGCCGGCTCGGCCCGTTCCTGACCAACGGCCAGGCCGGCGAGCAGCTGGCCCTGCTCAACGAGGTCGGCGGCAAGGTCGGCACCACCCTCGACCTCGGCTTCACCGCGCACGAGCTCTGCCAGGTGCTCGTGCCCCGGGTCGCCGACTTCGCCTGCGTGGACCTGGTGGACGGCCTGATCTCCGACTCCGAACTGCCCGAGGCCCGGCCGGACGACGACACCATGCTCCGCCGGGTCGCCCTGGTCTTCAACGAGTCCGCCGGCCAGTGGGACCACGTCCTCGCCGAGGGCGCGCTGGTCGCCATGCCCCGCCGCACACCGCCCGGCATGGCGCTCCAGCTGAACCAGCCGGTCCTGGTCCCGGTGGTCAGCCCGGACGTCGCCGTCGACTACGCCTCCGCGCTCGGCGGCCCCCGGCTCGCCTCGGTGGTCACCGGGCGCTCGATGCTGGTGGTGCCGCTCTCCGCCCGGGGCACCGTGCTCGGCATCCTCAAGCTCCTCCGGCTGCCCGACCGGCTCCCCTTCGACGAGGGCGACGCCGCCACTCTCAAGGAGCTGGCCGCCCGCGCCGCGCTGTCGCTGGACAACGCCCGGCTGCACCGGGCCGAGTCCAAGGTCGCCACCACGCTGCAGCGCTCGATGATCCCGACCCGCCCGCCGCAGATCCCCGGCGTGCAGATCGCCCACCGCTACCTGCCCGGCGACTCCAAGGCCGAGGTCGGCGGCGACTGGTTCGACGCGATCCAACTACCCGGCAGCCGGGTCGCCCTGGTGGTCGGCGACGTGATGGGCCACGGCATCCACTCGGCCGCCGCCATGGGCCGCTTCCGCACCGCGATGCAGACCCTGGCCGCCCTCGACCTGCCGCCCGGCCAGCTGCTGCGCCATCTGGACAACCTGGCCCACAAGCTCGGCGACGACCACCTCGCCACCTGCCTCTACGCGGTCTACGACCCGATCAACCGGACCTGCGAGCTGGCGAGCGCCGGCCACGTGCCCCCGGTACTGGTGCACCCGGACGGCAGCGGCGAGCTGCTGGAGATCCCGGCCGGGGCCCCGATCGGCGTCGGCGGGGTGCCGTTCGTCGCCAAGACCATCGACGTCTCCGACGGCTCGATGCTGGTCCTCTGCACCGACGGCCTGGTCGAGGTCCGGGGCGGCGACATAGGAGCGGGGCTGGCGGCGCTCTGCGGGAACCTGATCGACCCGCGGCAGAGCCCGGAGGAGGCCTGCGACGTGGTGTTGGAACGGCTCCATTCGGACGACCGCAAGGACGACGTCGCCCTGCTGGTGGCCCGCTTCGACGGCGTTGCGCCGACCGAGGTGGCCACCTGGGACCTCACGGTCGACCACCGCGAGGTCCGCCGGGCCCGGGCCCTGGTCCGCAAGCAGCTGGCCGCCTGGCACCTGGAGATGCTGAGCGACACCACCGAGCTGCTGGTCAGCGAGCTGGTGACGAACGCCGTCCGGGTCGCCCGGGACCGGGTCCAGTTGCAGCTGATCCGGGTGGACAAGCTGCTGGTCGAGGTGAGCGACGACAACCACAACCTGCCGTCGCTGGAGCCTGCCGAGCAGCTCGGCGAGACCGGCCGCGGCCTGACCCTGGTCACCAAGCTCGCCGAACACTGGGGCACCGCCCGCAAGGCCGTCGGCAAGGTGGTCTGGTTCGAACTCCCGCTTCCCCCGGCCTGATCCCGCTGCCCGCTCGCCCGAACCGCACCCCCGGCGAGCGGGTGGAGCTCACGCCTGTGCGGCGCCGGCGGACGTCCGACGGCGGGCCTCGGCGGCCACCTCCATCGAGGCCGCCGCGGCCACCGATGCGGCCGCGCCGACCCCGGCCAGCACCCGGGGCCAGAAGTCCCCGAACACCTCCACGGAGACCGCGATCAGCAGCGCCGTGATCACCGCGACCACGTGCTCCAGACCCGCCAGGTTCGGCAGGATGATCGCCTCGCCGACCATCAGCGCCACCACCAGGCCGGCCGTGAACCAGGCCCGGCAGCGGAAGGCGATGCAGATCGCCAGAGCCACCACGGCCGCCGACGGGCCGGTGTCACGGACGTAGGCGACCCACTTCGGGAACCCGAACACGTGCTCCGGGCCGATCGCCACGCCCACCCGGGCGAACAGCGTCCCGGCCAGGGTGCAGGCGTAGGCCACCACCAGGGTCAGCCGCCGGCCGAGCACGATCTCGGCGATGCCGAAGACCACGAATACCTGCGCCAGCGCCCCCCAGACCGGCAGGTCCAGCGCCGGCACGTACAGCGACAGCGGCGTCCGCAGCAGCGAGACCTCCAGCGGCAGCACGGCCTTCACCACCCCGATGTGGGTGACGAGCCGCTCTCCGCCCGGCAGGTGCTGGACGATGCTGAACAGCAGGATCATGGCCGTCGCAGCGGTGGCGAGCGGGACGGCGGCGAACTTCTTCGCCACGAGTCGCCGGCGAACCGTGCCGAACAGCAATCCCCACTCGGCGACAGCGGCCGCTCCGGCAATAGCCAGCGGCCCCTTTCGCACGCCCCCCGCGTGGGTCAGGTCAATCACAGCAGTCTCTCCAAATCCCCGAAGCCATCCCCGAAGCCGGAACGCCTTCCCGACCACCCCAACATTAGAAGCCGATTAATGAATCCACATCGGCATATAAGTGGAGTCGCGTCATCCTCTGGGGGGAGGGAACAGCACGAAACACCCCCATCCGGACGACCGGTCCCCTCCGCCCCCCGGCGGAGGGACTACCCCTTCCCGTCCCGCGCCGCCACCGGCACCCGGGGAGCCGCCACGGCGGTCCCGGAGTGCCGACGACGGAACAGAGCGGGCAGGCTCGGTGCGGTGATGAAGCCCTCGGCCCGGGCACTCGCGATACCGATCCGCGGAATCTCGCTGCTCTTCTCGAAGAGCAGATAACGCGGCTCCCAGATCGGCCGGTACTTGGCGTTGGCCCGGTACAGGGATTCGATCTGCCACCAGCGGGAGAAGAAGCCCAGTACGGAACGCCAGAGCCGGAGCACCGGCCCGGCACCCAGTCGCGAACCGCGCTCGAAAACGGAACGGAACATCGCGAAGTTCAGCGAGACCCGCTTCAGCCCGACCTCGTCCGCCCGCTGCAGGAGTTCGATCACCATGAACTCCATCAAGCCGTTCTCGGTGTCCCGGGCCCGGCGCATCAGGTCCAGCGAGAGCCCGTCCGGTCCCCACGGGACGAAGCTCAGCAGCGCCTTCAGCTCGCCGTCGCCGTCGTGGCACTCCAGCATCACGCAGCGCCCGTCGGCCGCGTCACCGAGCCGGCCGAGCGCCATCGAGAAGCCGCGCTCGGTCGCGCCGTCGCGCCACTGGTCGGCCTTGGCCACCAGCTCGGCCATCTCGGACTCCGGGATCGCCTCGTGCCGCCGGATCCGCACCGTGTAGCCCGCCCGCTTGACCCGGTTGTACGCCTGGCGCACCACCCGCATCGCCCGGCCGTCCAGCGAGAACTCGTCCAGCTCGACGATCGCCTCGTCGCCCAGCTCCAGCGCGTCCAGCCCGTGCCGGGCGTAGATCACCCCGGCCTCCTCGGAGGCCCCCATCACGGCCGGCGCCCAGGCGTGCTCGCGGGCCTCGGCCAGCCAGGCGTCGATCGCGCCGGGCCACGCCTCCGGGTCACCGATCGGGTCGCCCGAGGCCAGCGAGACCCCGCCGACCACCCGGTAGGTCACCGCCGCCTTGCCGCTGGGGGAGAACACCACGGCCTTGTCGCGGCGCAGCGCGAAGTAGCCCAGCGAGTCCCGCTCGCCCTGCCGGTCCAGCAGGGCGCGCAGCTGCTCCTCGTCCTCCGGGGTCAGCAGCTCCTTGCCCCGGGGGCTGCGGAAGGCCACGTAGAGGACGATCAGGAAGAGCACCGCGCCCATCGCGTTGATCACCGCGTTGACCCAGGTCGGCGCGGAGATCACCGAGCGCAGGTGCTCGGACGGCGTGATGGTGATCATGCGGCCGACCGAGTAGCGGAAGAGGTCCCAGAAGTCTGCGCCGGAGCGGTCGTTGGCCAGCCAGACCAGGAAGGCGCCGACGATGCCGCCGAAGGCCAGGCCGCCGACGAAGGTGGCCGCCGCGGTCTTCGGGTTGGAACGGTCGCCCTTCGACGTGAACTCCTTCCGCCCGACCAGCAGCGCCAGCACGAAGGAGCAGGTGAGAACGGTGGAGACGTAGTTCAGCGGGTGCCGGTCGAAGCCCTCGCCCGGCAGCGCCATGGCCACCAGGTAGAGCAGCGCGAAGAGCCCGGCCAGTGCGGTGTTGAAGATCCATGCGGCCCGCTTGCGCCGCCGCATCGCGATGGCGAGGAACACCGACAGCACGGCGCTGCTGAGGCCGGCCGTCATCAGGTAGGGGGTGAAGTACTCGCCCTCGTTGTGCGTCTCGACCTGGTCCCGGAACGGCGCCAGCAGCACGGTCACCAGGTTCAGCAGCGCGATCAGGCGCAGGTACCAGACGGTGGCCGTCGCGGCCCGCGGGCGCCAGCGGTCCAGCGGGGAACCCGGCCGGGCCCCGGTCGAGGCGGCGGACGGCTCCGGCTTCACAGTGGACGACACAGCTCAATTCCAAACGATCAGATGGTGGGGCGCATCCGCACACGGCCCGGCGCCGGGCGCCCGCACGGGCCCGACGGACTGACCAGCGGCCCTCGCCGAGGCCGGAAGAACCGGCAAAGGGGCAGCCAATTCCATGGTTCCCCACCCCGGATGAGAATTGCGTGAACCCGGTAGGCGATTCCGACCCCCGCCGAACGGCGGGGGTGCGCGCCCCGCCGTGCGTTCGGCTCCCCGCGCACGCCGGCCCGGCGCGGATCGCCGGCCACGCACTAGTCTCGAAACCGCGCAAACAGACCACATCGAGCGCGGACCGGCGGGCCCGGGCGCCCGAACCGAGGAGGGGACCATCACCACCACCCGTGTGCTGATCGTCGACGACGAGATCCTGGTCCGCTCCGGCCTCGGCCTGATCGTCGGGTCCGCCCCCGATCTGGAGGTGGTCGGCGACTGCTCCGGCGGCCAGGCCGAGCAGTGCGTCCAGCGCCTGCGCCCGCACGTGGTGCTGCTCGACATCCGGATGCCCGATCTGGACGGCATCTCCGTGCTGCGGCGGCTGCGCGCCCTCCCCGATCCGCCGGCCGTGGCGATGCTGACGACCTTCGACACCGACGAGTACATCGGCACCGCCCTGCGCGCCGGCGCGGTCGGCTTCCTGCTCAAGGACACCGCCCCGGACCAGCTGGTGCACGCCGTCCGGGTGCTGGCGGCCGGCGGCAGCATCCTCTCCCCGACCGTCACCCGCACCGTGATCGGCGGCTACGTGGACGGCGGCGGCCCGGACGCCGAGGCGGCCGGCCTGGCCCGCTCCCTCACCGGCCGCGAGCTCGACGTGCTGGCGCTGCTCGGCGAGGGCCTCTCCAACGCCGAGATCGCCGACCGGCTCTTCCTCGGCACCGGCACCGTGAAGGACCACATCAGCGCGATCCTCGGGAAGCTCGGCGCCGCCAACCGGGTCCAGGCCGCCGTCATCGCCCACCGGGCCGGCCTGGTGCGGCCCAGGCCCGGCGACGGCGCATGAGCACCGACGGACCACCGCCCGCCAGACCGGCGGGGCCCTGGTACACCGCGCCCTGGCTGATGCTGCTGCTGCCCACCCTCTACTCCCTGGTGGACGCCGCGCTGGTGGCCCGGGACGCGCCCTGGTGGCAGGTCCTGCTCTCGACGCTCGCCGCCGTCGTACTGCTCTGGCGCCGGCGCTTCCCGGTCACCGTGCTGCTGCTGACCATGCCCGGCAGCTACATCGACGACATCTGGCTCGCCCCGATAACCGCCGTCTACACGGTGGCCGCCGAGCGCCCCTCCCCGCGCGTGGTGGTGCCGTGCGCAACCCTCTTCGCCCTGGTCGAGTTCTTCCACTGGCCGCTCTCCGAGCAGACCTTCGCGCTCAACCGGGACACCGCCCTGTACGCGATCCAGTCGGTCATGCTGGCCGCCGGCCCGGCCGCCACCGGGCTGCTCTCGCGCACCCGGCGCGAGCTGGCCGCACGGCTGGACGAGCTGACCCGGGGCCAGGAGCGGGAGAGCCGGCTGCTCGCGGAGCGGGTCCTGATCAGCGAGCGCGGCCGACTGGCCCGGGAGATGCACGACGTGGTCTCGCACCAGGTCAGCCTGATCAGCATCCAGGCCGGGGCGCTCCAGGTAAGCACCGCCGACCCGGCCGCCGCGGCCACCGCCCGGACCATCCGGGAGCTCTCCGTGCGCACCCTGGAGGAGCTCCGGCAGATGGTCGGGGTGCTGCGCACCTCCGGCCTGCGCCCGGACGCCCCGCTGGCCCCGCAGCCCCGGCTGGCCGACCTGCCCCAGCTGATCCGGGAGAGCGGTCTGGCCGCCGAGGCCGAGCTGGCGCCCGGCGACCGGACCTGGCCGGAGGCGGTCGAACGCGCCGCCTACCGGACGGTGCAGGAGGCACTCACCAACATCACCAAGTACGCGCCGGAGGCCGCCGTCCACGTGAAGGTCAGCGCCCGCGGCCGTCGGCTGCGGGTCGAGGTCCGCAACGACGCCCCACCGGTACGGCCGGCCGAGACGCTGCCGGGCGGCGGGCACGGGCTGGTCGGCCTGCGGGAGCGCGCCCAGCTGCTCGGTGGCACGCTCACGGCCGGGCCGACCCCCGGGGGCGGCTTCGAGGTCCGCGCCGACCTGCCGGCCAGCCGGGGCTGAGCCCGGCCGAGGCCTCCCCCGGCTGGCCGGGACCGCCCGGAGCGGGCCGGGGCGACAGCACCGCGGAGACGACGAGAAAGCCCCGCAGATCCGAAGATCTGCGGGGCTTCGCTGTGCGCGAGGGGGGAGTTGAACCCCCACGCCCTTTCGGGCACTGGAACCTGAATCCAGCGCGTCTGCCTATTCCGCCACCCGCGCATGGGTGTTTGTCGTGGTTGCCAGCCGACCAGCCGACCCGCCCGGTACCATGTGGACCTTCGCGGTTCTTCGATCCGGCTCCCTTGCGGGCGCCCCTTCCGACGTGGAAAACAGTAGCACGACCTTCGGGCCACCTCCGAATCCGTTTCCCGGAGGGGCCGAGCGCATCCGAACGGATGCCCGGCGAACTGGCGAGCGAGGGATGGGGCTCCCGTCGGAGGGGTAGCCCTGGCATGCTGCCGCGGGGATGCGTCACCCTGTGTGTCCGAGCCCACCCCCGGGCACCACGCGGTCCGGGAACCGTATGGATGGCCCCGGCGTGGATACGATCAGTACGGAAGTACCGCAAGTAGGCGCGACCGGCTCCCCGGGATCCGGTCGGCAGGCAGGCGAACGAACCCTGGAAGGGGGTGCCCCATGGGAGTGCTGAAGAAGTTCGAGCAGCGACTTGAGGGTCTCGTCAACGGCACCTTCGCCAAGGTGTTCAAGTCCGAGGTCCAGCCCGTGGAGATCGCCGGCGCTCTGCAGCGCGAGTGCGACAACAACGCGAGCATCTGGAACCGCGACCGCACCGTCGTGCCCAACGACTTCATCGTGGAGCTGAGCCCGCACGACTACGAGCGCCTGAGCCCCTACTCCGGCCAGCTGGGCAACGAGCTTGCCGGCATGGTCCGCGAGTACGCCGAGGCCCAGCGGTACAGCTTCATGGGCCCGCTCCAGGTGAACCTGGAGAAGGCCGACGACCTGGACACCGGCCTGTACCGGGTGCGCAGCCGCACCCTGGCCGCCGAGGAGCCGCAGCAGCAGGCCCCGGCGCAGCCCACCCAGGGGGGCGGCTACGGCCGTCAGCCGGCCGCCCCGGCCCCCGGCGCGCCGTGGCAGCAGCCCGGCGCCGCCGCGTACAGCGCGCCCCCGCAGCCGGTCGCACCCCCTGCCATGCCCTCCGCCGCCCCGCCCGCGGGCGGCAACGTGCGCCCGTTCCCGGGCGCCGGCCACGGCACCTCCGTCCGCCGCTGGATCGAGGTGAACGGCGCCCGCCACCAGATCTCCGGGAACGCCTGCGTACTGGGCCGCTCGACCGAGGCCGACGTGCGGATCGACGACCCCGGGGTCTCCCGCAAGCACGCCGAGATCCGCCCCGGCACCCCCTCGATGGTGCTGGACCTGGGGTCCACCAACGGCATCGTGGTGGACGGACAGCACACCCAGCGCGCTACGCTCCGCGACGGCTCGCGAATCGTCGTGGGCTCCACCACCATCGTCTACCGACAGGTCGAAGGGTAGAGCGGCGCGGTTATGTCTGAACTGACCCTCACGGTCATGCGGCTGGGTTTCCTCGCCGTGCTGTGGCTCTTCGTCATCGTCGCGGTCCAAGTGATCCGCAGCGACCTCTTCGGCACCAGGGTGAACCCCCGGTCCTCGCGCCGCGGCGGTGCCGCGACCGCGACCGGCGGGGCCGCCACGGTCCCCGGCCGCGCCCCGCAGGGGCAGCCCGCCGCCCAGCAGCAGACCCAGGGCGGCGGCCGCCGCCGCGGTGCCCCGACGCAGCTGGTCGTCGTCGCCGGCTCGCTGGCCGGGACCACCGTCGCGCTGCAGGGCCAGACCATCACGCTGGGCCGCGCGCACGACTCCACGATCGTCCTGGACGACGACTACGCGTCCTCCCGGCATGCCAGGATCTATCCCGATCAGACTGGGCAGTGGACGGTGGAGGATCTAGGCTCCACCAACGGCACCTATCTGGACCGGCAGCGCCTGACCGCGCCGACACCGCTCCAGCCGGGCATGCCGATCCGTATCGGCAGGACCGTCATCGAACTGCGGAAGTAGAGCGCATGAGGGACAGCATCCCGTCCATGACCCAGAGGGGGGCTCAGGTCGCATGACCCTGGTGCTGCGCTTCGCCGCCGGCTCCCACAAGGGGCTGATCCGGGAGGGGAACGAGGACTCCGGCTACGCCGGGCCGCGGCTGCTTGCCGTGGCCGACGGCATGGGCGGCGCCGCGGCCGGTGAGGTCGCGTCCTCCGAGGTGCTCGGCTCCATCGTCCGCCTGGACGAGGACGTGCCGGGCGCCGACCTGCTGACCCTGCTCGGCGACGCCGTCCAGGGCGCCAACGACCGCCTCCGGCAGATGGTCGAGGAGGATCCTCAGCTCGAAGGCATGGGCTGCACCCTCACGGCGATGCTGTGGACCGGCCAGCGGATGGGCCTGGTGCACGTCGGCGACTCCCGCGCCTACCTGCTGCGGGACGGCTCGCTGGTGCAGATCACCCAGGACCACACCTGGGTGCAGCGCCTGGTCGACGAGGGGCGGATCACGCCCGAGGAGGCCGAGACCCACCCGCAGCGCTCGCTGCTGATGCGGGCGCTGGACGGCCGCGGCCAGGTCGAGCCCGACCTGTCGATCCGCGAGGTCCGGGCCGGCGACCGCTACCTGATCTGCTCCGACGGCCTCTCCGGTCCGGTCAGCCACCAGACCCTGCAGGACACCCTCGGGAGCTTCTACTCGCCCGAGCAGACCGTGCAGGAGCTGATCCAGCTCGCGCTGCGCGGCGGCGGTCCGGACAACATCACCTGCATCGTGGCGGACGTCATCGACGTCGGCGTCACGGACACCATGAGCGGGCAGTTCAACGACGTCCCGGTGGTCGTCGGCGCGGTCGCCGACACCCCGCCGTCCTCGGCCGCCGCCGACCGCTCGATCGCCGACACCCCGGCCGGCCGGGCGGCCGGCCTCGGGCGCACCCCGCAGGGCGCCTTCGGCCCCGCCGAGGGCTACGACGGCGGGTACGACGCCGCCCCGGGCGGCTTCGGCCCGGCGGAGGGCTACGACGGCGGCTACGGCGCCGCCGAGCCCTCCGTCTACGGCACCGAGGGCTACGACGACGAGCCGCCGCGCAAGCGCAAGGGCAAGGCGCTCAAGCTCTCGGTGGTGGCGCTCGTCACCCTGGGCCTGCTCGGCGGTGCCGGCTTCTTCGGCTACAAGTGGACGCAGGACCAGTACTACGTCGGTGCGGACGGCGACCACGTCGCGATCTACCAGGGCCTCAACCAGAACCTGGTCGGGCTGAGCCTGTCCTCGGTGCACACCTCGTACAAGGACATCGAGCTCAAGTACCTGCCGCAGGACCAGCGCACCCATGTGACGAACACCATCACGGCGAGCAGCTTCGGCGACGCCGACGACAAGGTGAAGAAGCTGGCCGAGCAGGCCGCCTTCTGCCACCGGGTCGCCGACGCCCGGGCGAACGCCAACGGCCAGACCACCGCGGGCACGCCTGCGGCCGGCCAGCCCACCGCGGTGCCCGCCGCCGCGGTGGCGCACGCCGGGTTCCTGGCCGCCGGCTCGCCCAGCCCGTCCGCGACCGGCCGGGCCCCGGCCGCGCCCACCCCGAGCGCGACCCCGGCCCCGACGCCCAGCACGGCGGCTCCCAGCCAGAGCGCCGCCGCCCCGGCCACCGGGCCGCAGGGCGACCTGCCCGGCTTCTCCGACGAGGAGCGGCAGAAGGCCGACTCCTGCCCGAAGCCGTGACGGCCGTGACCCGACATAGGCCCGCCCGGCGCGGGCCCGCCGGCCGTCAGGGAGCGGCCCCCAAGTGAGCGAGCGAATGATCGAGAGGCGCGCGTGGGCGCCTGCCCCTGCCGAGCGACCGTCGGCGGCCGGGGGAGAGGCGGGAGCATGAGCACCTTCGACGTGAGCAACGGCGCGAACCGCCGGTCCGACGGCGTACCGGCGGACCGCGCGTCCTCCCGGCGCCGGGGCAACACCACCATCTCGGCCCCGGGCACGCCCAACCGGCGCAACACCGAGCTGGCGATGCTGGCCTTCGCGGTGGTGCTGCCGGTCCTCGCCTACGCCAACGTGGGCCTCGCGATGGACGACTCGCTGCCCGCCGGCATGCTCGGCTACGGCCTCGGCATGGGTGCGCTCGCCCTGATCGCGCACCTGCTGATGCGCCGCTTCGCCCCGTACGCCGACCCGCTGATGCTGCCGATCGCCACCCTGCTCAACGGGCTCGGCGTGGTGATGATCTGGCGCCTCGACAAGGCCGGGAAACTGCTGCACAACAACTACCCCGCGGCCGCCAACCAGCTGATGTGGTCGGGCCTCGGGGTGGCGTTCTTCATCTTCGTGATGATCTTCCTGAAGGACCACCGGGTCCTCCAGCGCTACACCTACATCTCGATGGCGGCGGCCCTGGTGCTGCTCGCGGCGCCGGCCTTCTTCCCGGCCCGCAAGGAGGACTTCGGCGCCAAGATCTGGATCCGGATGGGCGCCTTCTCGATCCAGCCCGGTGAGTTCGCCAAGATCATCCTCACCGTGTTCTTCGCCGGCTACCTGATGGTGAAGCGGGACGCGCTGGCCCTGGCCAGCCGCCGTTTCATGGGCCTCTACCTGCCGCGCGGCCGCGACCTCGGGCCGATCATCGTGATCTGGCTGCTCAGCCTGCTGATCCTGATCTTCGAGAACGACCTCGGCTCGTCCTTCCTCTACTTCGGCCTCTTCGTGGTGATGCTGTACGTCGCCACCGAGCGCACCAGCTGGATCGTCTTCGGCCTGCTGATGTCCGTGGGAGGCGCCGTCGCGGTCGCCTCGACCGCCAGCCACGTCAAGGTCCGCATCGACGCCTGGCTCGACCCGATGGCCGCCTTCTCGCCCAAGCCGCCCGTCGGCGCGACCGAACAGATCGGCCAGTCGCTGATGGCGCTGGGCTCCGGCGGGGTCACCGGCTCCGGTCTCGGCCAGGGCCGCTCCTGGCTGATCGACTTCGCCGCCAAGAGCGACTTCATCCTCGGCTCGTTCGGCGAGGAGCTCGGCCTCACCGGTCTGATGGCGATCTTCATGCTCTACGCCCTGCTGGTCCAGCGCGGCCTGCGCACCGCGGTCGCCGCCCGGGACCCGTTCGGCAAGCTCTTCGCCGTCGGCCTCTCCTCGGCGATGGCGCTCCAGGTCTTCGTGGTCGCCGGCGGCGTGACCGGTCTGATCCCGCTGACCGGTATGACCATGCCGTTCCTCGCCCAGGGCGGGTCATCGGTGGTCGCCAACTGGGCCCTGGTCGCGATCCTGCTGAAGATCAGCGACAACGCCCGCCGACCGGGGGTCGAGCCGTCGCCGACCCCGGAGATCCAGGGAGGACCCGTCTCGTGAACAAGCCGATCCGCCGGGTCTCGATCTTCTGCCTCGTGCTGATCCTGGCCCTGATGGTCCGCACCAACTGGGTGCAGGGGGTCCAGGCCGAATCCTGGGCCACCAACAAGAACAACAAGCGCCAGGAGTTCGACCGCTACGCCCACCCGCGCGGCAACATCATCGTCGGCGGGCAGCCGGTCACCTCCTCCGAGTTCGTCAACGGCCTGCGCTACAAGTACAAGCGCACCTGGATCGACGGCCCGATGTACGCGCCGGTCACCGGCTACACCTCGGCCTTCCAGAGCACCGGGCTGGAGAACCTGGAGGACGGCATCCTCTCCGGGACGGACGACCGGCTGTTCTTCCGCAACACCCTGGACATGCTGACCGGCGAGCCGAAGAAGGGCGGCGACGTCGTCACGACGATCAACGCCAAGGCGCAGAAGGCCGCCTTCGACGGCCTGGGCAACAAGAAGGGCGCCGTGGTCGCCCTCGACCCGCGCACCGGCGCCATCCTGGCCCTGGTCTCCACGCCCTCCTACGACCCGAGCACCTTCTCGGGCTTCGAGAAGTCCGACGGCGAGGCCTGGAACAACCTCAACGCGGACACCAACAAGCCGCTGCTCAACCGTGCGCTGCGCGAGACGTACCCGCCCGGCTCGACGTTCAAGCTGGTCACCGCGACCGCGGCGTTCGAGAACGGGATGTTCCAGAACATCGACGACACCACGCAGACCCCCGAGCCCTACACCCTGCCGGGCACCAAGACCGACCTGAAGAACGAGAGCCCCAACGAGCGCTGCGAGAACGCCACGCTCAAGTCGGCCATGGACCAGTCCTGCAACACCGTCTACGGCAAGATCGGCGTGGACCTCGGCCGGGACAAGATGCGGGCCCAGGCCGAGAAGTTCGGCTTCAACAGCACGGTGGACACCCCGGTCCGCTCCGAGAAGAGCCTCTACCCGAACGCCTCCACCCCGGACGGCACGGCGATGGACGCGATCGGCCAGCACGACACCCGGGCCACCCCGCTGCAGATGGCGATGGTCTCCGCCGCGATCGCCAACAACGGCTCGCTGATGCAGCCGTACCTGGTGGACCAGGAGCGGTCGGCCTCGCTGACCACGATCTCCAAGCACACCGAGAAGCAGTTCTCCCAGCCGATGAGCCCGGCCACCGCGCAGAAGCTGCAGGAGATGATGGTCTCCGTGGTCGAGAACGGCACCGGCAAGAACGCCCGGATCTCCGGCCTGCAGGTCGGCGGCAAGACCGGCACCGCCCAGCACGGCGAGGACAACGCCGGCCTGCCGTTCGCCTGGTTCACCTCGTTCGCCAAGACGACCGACGGCCAGTCGGTCGCGGTGGCGGTGGTGGTCGAGGACGGCTCCAACAACCGCGACGGGATCAGCGGCGGCCGGCTGGCCGCCCCGATCGCCAAGGCGGTGATGCAGGCCGCCCTCGGGAAGTAGCAGCGGCCGCCACGAGTGAGGGATATGTCACGATCGGCACCCCCGTACGGATACCGGTCTGGTATCGGCCGAGAGCTGACTCCGGTCCGGCGCGGTGCGACCGGTAGCGTATCCGCAAGCAGCGGGTGTGCCCGTTGCCGCCCGCGGGTCGCCGCAGGGTCCTGACCGCGAGAACCACCCGGGGCCGGGCCGGCGTCACTCAGGGCGTGCGGGGACACCTACGTCACAACCTCACCGGCGGGTGAGGGAGAGGGTCGGAACTATGGAAGAGCCTCGTCGCCTCGGCGGCAGGTACGAGCTCGGCGGCGTCCTCGGGCGCGGCGGCATGGCCGAGGTGTACCTCGCCCATGACACCCGGCTCGGCCGTTCCGTCGCAGTGAAGACGCTCCGGGCCGACATGGCCCGCGACCCGTCCTTCCAGGCCCGCTTCCGTCGTGAGGCGCAGTCCGCGGCATCCCTGAACCACCCCGCGATCGTCGCCGTGTACGACACCGGCGAGGACTACATCGACGGGATCTCGATCCCGTACATCGTGATGGAGTACGTCGAGGGCTCGACCCTGCGCGAGCTGCTGCACTCCGGGCGCCGGCTGCTGCCGGAGCGGGCGCTGGAGATGACCATCGGCATCCTGCAGGCCCTGGAGTACTCGCACCGGGCCGGCATCGTGCACCGCGACATCAAGCCCGCCAACGTCATGCTGACCCGGCAGGGCAACGTCAAGGTCATGGACTTCGGCATCGCCCGGGCGATGGGTGACGCCGGGATGACCATGACGCAGACCTCGGCCGTCATCGGCACCGCCCAGTACCTCTCCCCGGAGCAGGCCAAGGGCGAGCAGGTCGACGCCCGCTCGGACCTCTACTCCACCGGCTGCCTGCTGTACGAGCTGCTGACCGTGCGCCCGCCCTTCGTCGGCGACTCGCCGGTGGCGGTGGCGTACCAGCACGTCCGGGAGGAGCCGCAGCCGCCGTCCGTCTTCGATCCCGAGGTGCGCCCCGAGGTCGACGCGATCGTGCTGAAGGCGCTCGCCAAGGAGCGCGACTACCGCTACCAGACCGCCGACGAGATGCGCGACGACATCGAGCGCTTCCTCGACGGCCTGCCGGTGGCCGCCGCCCAGCAGGCCGCCGCCTACGGCATGGGCGGTGCGGCCGGGTACGGCTACGACCAGAACGGCTACCCGCAGCAGCACGACCCGTACGGCCAGACCAACGTGCTGCCGCAGCAGCCCGGCGGCGGCCAGACCACGGTGCTGCCGCAGGCCGGCGGCCAGCCCGGCTACGGCCAGCAGCCCGGCTACTCCGACGACGGCTACGGCCAGACCTACGCGGGCGGCCCGGGTGGCGGCGGCGAGGACGGCTACGGTCGCGCCTCCCGGCGCGGCGAGGAGCCGCCGAAGAAGAGCAACACCTCCTGGATCGTCCTGGCGGTGGCCGCCGTACTGGTCCTGGTCGGCACCTTCTTCGTCGCCCAGGCGATGTTCAGCGACAAGAAGGACGACAAGAAGGACGCGGCCAAGGTCAGCGCGCCGAACCTGGTGGGCAAGACGCTGGCGGAGGCCAAGACCGCCGGCCAGCAGGCCAAGCTGGTGGTGACCGAGGGCGAGAAGGTCGCCTGCCCCGACACCAACGTCAAGAAGGACCAGATCTGCGTCCAGAGCCCGGCGGCCGGCCAGCAGGTCGCCGAGGCCGGGACCATCACGGTGCAGCTCTCCTCCGGCCCGGCCAAGGCCACCATGCCGACCGTGACCGGCAAGACCAAGGAGCAGGCCACCAAGGCGCTCGCCGACGCCGGTTTCACCAACATCGCGCAGCCGGAGTACAAGGACGACGACAACGCTCCGCAGGAGACCGTCCTCGCCCAGGACCCGGCGGCCGGAGCGCCCGCCGACCCGAGCGCCCCGGTGAAGCTGACCGTCTCGCAGGGCAAGGCCAAGATCGCCGTGCCGAACGTGGTCGGCCAGCAGAAGGAGGCCGCGCAGGCCGCGCTGGAGACCGCCGGGTTCCAGGTCGACGCGTCGAAGACCACGCCGACCAACGACCCGAGCAAGATCAACACTGTCGCCTCGCAGCAGCCGGCGGGCGGCAAGGTCCCGGCCAACACGAAGATCGTGCTGACCGTCTTCAAGGCGCCGGACAAGGTCACCGTCCCACCGCTGCAGAACGTCACGGTCAAGGAGGCCACCAAGCAGCTGCAGGCGCTCGGCCTCGGCTACACACTGCTCGGCCCGCAGGACCCGAACGCACTGGTGACGGGCTCGATGCCGGGCGCAGGCTCCCAGGTGGACCCGAACACCTCGGTGACCCTGATGACGAAGGCGCCCGAGCCGACCAAAGGGGGCAACGACGGTCCCAACCCCTCGCCCTCCAACACCAAAGGGGGCAACCCCTAACCCGTGGTTCCCGTGGTTCTGAGCCGATGAGGCTCCGGACCCGCCCCGAGGGGCCCGCCGAAGCGGTTCACACCGGCTTCGACGGGCCCCTCGGGCGTTTCCCGGGCCTCCGCCCGCTCCAACCGTCCGGCCGGGGTACGGACGGGGCCGGTCGGGCACGGAACGGCCCCGAGACGGGCCTGGACGGCCCGCCACGGGGCCTGGCGGGGCATGTGGGTTCGGTGGGGCGCGGAGGCGCCGAACGGCCCCTCCGGGCCCTCCGGGAGCCCCGGCCCGGCAGTCACCGGAAGGGCGCGCCGGCCGGAGCCCGGCCGGCGGGAGGTCCTGCCGGGTGGCCGGGCACGCCCTAGGAGTGGCGCAGCTCGGCCGGCGGGGTGCGCTTGGCGTCCATGTCGTCCACCCGGACCAGGCTGCCCCAGACCGCCATCCGGTAGCGCGAGGTGTAGACCGGCGTGCAGGTGGTCAGCGTGATGTAGCGGCCGGGGGACTGGTAGCCGGAGCCCTTCGGCACGGGCGCGACGATGCCGGTGTCGTACTTGGACGTCTCGGCCAGGGTGCTGTCGACCCGGTAGACGTACCACTTGTCCTTGGTCTCGACGACGATCGCGTCGCCCTCGTGCACCGCGTCCAGGTCGTGGAACTTCGCCCCGTGGCCGTCCCGGTGCGCGGCCAGCGCGAAGTTGCCCGCGGCGTCCCACGGCATCGCCGCGCGGTACGGCTGCTCGTACACCCCGGCGACGCCCTCGGCCAGGGTGTCCGGATCGGTGCCCATCCGGATCAGCACCTGGTAGCCCCGGCCCATCGCCGGGACGTGCAGGAAGCCGACCCCGTCACCCGCCGCGTACGCCGGCCCGGACGCACCGGGGGACGGCGTGGCCGCCGGGCCGCCGGGGGGAGCGCTCGGGCCGGCCGCCCACGAGTCGCGCAGCCGGTCGGAGGCCCGCGCCGCCGCGGCGTCGGCCTCGACGTTGGTCCACCAGAGCGAGTAGGCGACGAAGAGTCCGAGGACCAGACCCAGGGTGATCAACAGCTCGCCGACCACCCCGACGACGGCCGCCGCCGGGCCGCGCCTGCGGTGCGGCCCGGCGGCGGGCCGCGGAAAGGCCTCGTCTGCCGCCGGCTCGGCCGTCTCGTCCTGCTGCTGCACTGCTGCTCCCCCTCGTGCCCTGTCCACACCGTCCGACGGCGGCGCCGCGGCCGGCCCCGGGTCCGCCGCCGCAGCCCGGACCCGACGGCCGGCCGTCAGCCGGCCGTGAGCGAGGTCGGCTTGCCCTGGCTGCGCGGCCGTTCCTCGATCATCTTCCCAAAGAGGATCAAGCGCGCCTTCGAGCTGAACTCCGGCGTGCAGGTGGTCAGCGTGATGTACCGGCCGGGCTGGGTGAAGCCGGAGCCGTTGGGCACCGGCTTGATCACGCTCACGTTCGACGGCGGGGTCTCCGGGATACCCCCGGTGACCTCGTACGTGTAGTACGCGGTCGCGGTCTCCACCACGATCTTGTCGCCCTTGCCGAGCTGGTTGATGTGCCGGAAGGGCTCGCCGTGGGTGTTGCGGTGCGCGGCCAGCGCGAAGTTCCCCTGCTTGTCGGCCGGCATGCCGGTGCCGGTGTAGTGGCCGACCAGGCCCTTGTCGAGCACCGAGGTCTTGGCGGTGCCCTCGGCGATCGGGAACTTCAGGCCCAGCTTCGGCAGGTGGATGATCGCGAAGCCCTTGCCGGGCTCGAAGGTCTCCGGCTTGGCCGGGTCCGGCGCCGGCTGCCCGGGCGCCCCGGGCGCCGGCTGGGCCGCGTCGAACTGCTGCTCCAGCCGGTTGCGGGCGCCGTCGGCGGCCGCATCGGCCTGCACGTTGGTCCACCAGAGCTGGTACGACACGAACAGCAGCATCACCAGGCCGAGCGTGATGCAGAACTCGCCCACGAACCGGGCGCCGACGACGAGCGCCGACTCCTTGGGCCGCGACCGCTCGCCCGCCGCCCCGCGACCGCTCGCCCGGCGGCGTCCGCTGCCCGAGCGCACCGACATCCGGCCCTGCGCGGCCCGGCGGCGCTCGGCGCGGCCGCCGGTCGGCGGCCGGTCCACGGCCGGCGGCGGGACGCGCAGCTGGATGGTCTGGTCGGCCGGCCAGGAGGGGTCCGGCTGGTCCGCGGCCGCGGTGCCGTCCGGCCCCGCCTGAAGCGGTTGCCCGGCCGGCTCGTAGACGCCCCAGCCGTCGTCGGCGCCGCGCCCGGGCCGCTGCGGGGTCCGGTCCTGCTGGACGGGCCGGGTCGGCTGCTCCTCGCGGGCGGGGTAGCCGGCGTACTGCTCCTGGTGCCGGTACTGGCCGTGCTGCAGGTACGCGTCGTCCGCGGCGTGCCGGCCCTGCCGGTGCTCCTGCTGCTGCGGGTGGCCCCCGTCCTGGGCGCCCTGGCCGGCCTGGCCCCCGTGCCCGGCCTGGCCGTAGTGGCCGTACTGGCCGTACTGGCCGTGTTCCCCGGGCTGCCCGGACTGGCCGTACGACCCGTCCCGGCCGTACCCCCCGCCGCCCAGCGGGTCCGCCCCCGGCTGGAAGCGTCCCTCCGGACGCACCGCGGTCACGTCGCTCAGCCCCGGCCGATCACCGGGGCGAGCCCGGCCGAACGCCCGACGGCCTGCGGATCACCGCACTCGGCCAGCCAGTTGGCGAGCATCCGGTGCCCGCCCTCGGTGAGCACCGACTCGGGGTGGAACTGCACGCCCTCGACCAGCAGCTCGCGGTGGCGCAGCCCCATGATCACGCCGCTCTCGGTCCGGGCAGTGACGACCAGCTCCTCCGGCACGGTCGCCGGCTCGACCGCCAGCGAGTGGTAGCGGGTGGCGGTGAGCGGCGAGGGCAGGCCCTCGAAGACCCCGCCGTCCTCGTGCTCCACCAGCGAGGTCTTGCCGTGCAGCAGCTCCGGCGCCCGGCCGACCACCGCGCCGTACGCGACCGCGATCGACTGCAGGCCCAGGCAGACGCCGAAGACCGGCAGCCCGATCCGCGCGCAGTGGTGCACCATCTCGATACAGACCCCGGCCTCCTCGGGCGCGCCCGGACCGGGGGAGAGCAGCACTCCGTCGAAGCCCGTGCCGCCGTCGCGGCGCACCGCGTGCTCGACCGTCACCTCGTCGTTGCGCACCACCTCGCAGGTGGCGCCCAGCTGGTAGAGGTACTGGACCAGGTTGAAGACGAAGCTGTCGTAGTTGTCGACGACCAGGATGCGGGGAGGGCTCGGCTGGGAGCTCATGAGCGTGCGGTCTCCGTGGGGTGCGGGGCTGGGGGAGGAACGGGGCCGACGGATCAGCCCGCGGCGCCTTCGCCGCCGTCCACTGTGACGTCGCCGAAGGGGAGGAGCGGTTCCGCCCACGGGAAGACGTACGTGAACAGGAGGTAGACCACGCCCAGTACGAGAAGCAGCGAGATGAGGGCCCGGACCAGGGTGTTCCCCGGGAGGTGACGCCAGATCCAGCCGTACATGGTGCTCCCTCTGCGTGACGGACTGGGGTAAGAGTAGACCGGCGGTCGCGGGCCGTGGGGCGGGCTTCCCCCTTCCGGCGTCCTCGTACGACCCGGCCCGCCCCGATCCGGTGCGAATCGTCGGACCCGCCCGGCGTGCGTCATCCGGGAGACACGCCTAGGGCTGCCCGCCCGCCGAGCGCAGGTCGGTCGTGCCGGAGTAGCCGGGCACCGCGAGGTCGCCGCTCTCCTGCACCTTCCAGCCCAGCCCGTACGCCTGGACGTACCGCAGGTAGTTGCGGATCGTCGGATCCGTCTCCACGGCCGCCCGCAGGGCGTCGGTCCGGCCGACCGCCTTGACGACGTAGGGCGGCGAGTAGACCCGGCCCTGGAGCAGCAGGGTGTTCCCGACGCAGCGGACGGCGCTGGTGGAGATCAGCCGCTGGTCCATCACCTGGACGCCCGCGGCACCCCCGCGCCACAGCGCGTTCACCACGGCCTGGATGTCCTGCTGGTGGATGACCAGGTCGTTGACGCCGGGCTCGGGCACCCCGGGGATGCGCGCGGTGGCGTTCGGCGGGGCGTCGTTGAGGGTGACGGTCAGGCCGGGGCCCTGCAGCGGCTCCAGCGCGGCGGCGTCCCGGAGGACGTCCTGCCGGGCGGTGTCGGCGGGGTTGCCGCCCTGCTGCTCGGTGAGCTCCTGCGAGCGGGCCTGGAGGTCGGCGAGCTGCGCCTGGGCCTGCTGGTTCTGGGAGCTGCGCTGACGTATCACGTCGCCGAGGCTGAGCAGCGAGTTGTCGGTGCGCAGGTCGGTGCCGCGGGCGGTCTGCGCGCTGACGTAGAAGAGCAGACCCGCGAGCGCGAAGACGGCGCAGGTCAGGGCACGGCCGACAATTCGGATGCCGGTGGCAGGGGTGCGGGACGGCTGAGGGGGAATCGACAAATTAGGCACCGTACCCTTATCTACTTCAGACCCGCCGAGCCACTACGCTAACGGACGCCGGTGGCACGTGCGGGTGCGGACCCCATAGCGTTCTCCACAGCCGCCGGCCGCCTCACCCCCGCTGAACCCCTGCGCGGTCTCACAGCGCATCGACAGGAGAGCCCCTCGTGCCGAAGTCTCGACTCCGCAAGAAGTCCGACTACACCCCGCCGACCACGGCCACGGTGAAGATCAGTTCGGGCCGCGGCTGGGTTGCCCCGTTGATGCTGGCCCTCTTCCTGGTCGGCCTGGTGTGGATCGTCACCTACTACGTGACCAGTGGCAGCTGGCCGGTCGAGAGCTGGCACAACTGGAACATCCTGGTCGGCTTCGGCTTCATCGCGGCGGGGTTCGGCGTCTCCACCCAGTGGAAGTGACGCCGGGGATCCACCCCTGAGCGCGTTCGGCCGCCCCGGAGGGACCTCCCCCCGAGGCGGCGGTCCGACGTGTCCGGGCACGGCGGTCGACCCGCCGTGGACCGGGCCCGCCCGTCGTGCGTGGACATCGCCGGCCGGTTATCCCGCTATCCCGCTTATCCACACGGTTATCCACACTGGGGAAAAGTCGCCGCAGCCTGTGGATAACTTGCACCCCGGGCGCTTTCCACACCATCGTGCGGTGTCCCCCGAATGCCGAATAAGCACAGTGGGACACGCGTAGAACAGCAGTCCACAGGTGGCTCCCCCAACCGGCTGTGCACAGCACCCCACCCGCTGTGGACAAACGTCCGAGGCCCTCAGGCGCCGTAGCGGGCCATCCCCACCAGGACCATCAGCAGCACCAGGCCGGCCATGCCCGCCACCGTCAGCGACTGCACCAGCGTCCGGTGCTCCCGCGGGGCGTACATCAGCCCGACCGCGGTCAGTGCCCCGGCGACCAGCCCGCCGACGTGCGCGCGCCAGTCGATGCCGGCCACCGAGAACGTGATGACCAGGTTGAACACCAGCAGCGCGACCACCGGGCCGAGCGGCGTCCTGGTCCGCCTGAACATGACCACCGTGGCGCCGAGCAGGCCGAAGAGGGCGCCGGAGGCCCCCAGCGAGTTCATGAAGCCGCCGGCCACCAGGAACGCGAACGCGCTGCCCGCCAGGCCGGAGAGCAGGTAGACGGCCAGGAAGCGGATCCGGCCGAGCGCCGCCTCCAGCGAGGGGCCGATCACCCAGAGCATCACCATGTTGGTGCCGATGTGCCAGAGCTGGACGTGCAGGAAGGTCGCGGTCAGCAGCCGGTACCACTGGTCCGGGCCGGCCGCGACGCCGTACGGGTAACCGGTGATCTGCGGACCGACGCTGAACAGCGAGAGGTCCTCCGCCAGCCAGGGCTTGAGCACGTAGGCGGCGAGCAGGAAGACCACCAGGTTGATGCCGATCAAGGCCTTGGTGACCAGCGCACCGTCCGCGGTCAGCTGTCCGCCGAACCGGGTGGTCGCCTGTCGCACCTCGCGGCCGGCACCCCGGACGCACTCCGGACAGTGGAAGCCCACCGACGCGCTCACCATGCACTGCGGACAGATCGGCCGGCCGCACCGGGAACAGCCGATGCCGGTCTCCTGGTCCGGGTGCCGGTAGCAGCGCGCCGGGCCGGCCCCGCCATCGGGCCGCGGGGTGTGGTCCGTCGGCGGCCTGGGCTCGTCCGGGAGCATCAGTGGTTTCCCCTTCTCGCACGGTCTCGCACGGTCTCGCGCGCCTGCATCGCGACCACGGGGGCGCCCCGCCGAACGGGGGACCACCGGGATCGCCAGCGTACTGCGGCGCGATCGGCGGCGGGGGCGCCCCGACCGGCCGGCTCCCCACCCGCCGCGCCCCCTCCCGCACCGCCCGCCGCACCGCGTACGGCCCACTCCGGAGTGCTGCCGGACAAATCAGGATGCATGATCAGGATTCAGGTGGATATGTGCATATAGGACGCCACCAGGAGGAGAGACTCGTGACCCGTTTGGACACAGCTCGTGAGACGGCCGGCAGGACCCGGGACACCCTCGCGCCCTACGCCGTCACCGCCAAGGAGACCGCGGTGCACTTCGCGGACGGCGCGAGGCAGCGGCTGGGCCCCGCCGTGGACGCCCTGGGCCCGAAGGCCGCCCACGCCGCCCAGAGCGCTCGCGTCCAGTACGACAGGCACATCGCTCCCCAGCTCGGTCACGCCTTCGCCAGCCTGCCGCCCGACGCCCAGCAGAACGTCCTGAAGACCCTGCACCGCGCCCAGGAGGCCGCACTGGCGGCGAAGCTCAACGCGGCCCGCGCCACCGAGCAGGCCCGGTCCACCGTCGGCCCGCGGATCGCCCAGGCGGTCGACGACGCCCGCTCCGCCGTCGTGCCGGTCGCCCAGGAGGCGCAGACCCGCGGCGCCGCGGCGGTGGCCGCCCTGCAGGGCCACGTGACCGCCGCCGAGATCAACGAGCTCGCGGCCAAGAACGTCCGGAGGGAGCACCGCAACGCCTGGGCCACCGGCCTGGCCGTGGCCGGCGCCGTCGCGATCGGCAGCGGCGTCGTGATCTGGCAGTGGTGGCGCCACCACAGCAATCCCGAGTGGCTGGTGGAGCCCCCGACCGACACCTCCGCCCCGCCCCGCCCCACCGGTGCCCACGCCGCCGGTACGGGCGCCACCGGCGGCTCGGGTGACGCCGGCGGCACGGTGAACGGCTCCCCGTCCGGCTCCGACCCCGAGACGTCGGGCGAGGAGACCTCGGGCGGCGGTGCCGGTCCCGGATCGGAGGCCGGCACCCCCGCCCCCAAGCCGGGCCCGCCGCCCGGCAAGCCCGCCCCGGACGACGGCCGCCCCAAGCCGCACGACCCGCGCAAGCCGCACTGACCGGTCCGCCCGCACCGGGCGCACCGGGACGCAGAACGGCGATCGGCCGCTGACCCGGATTCGGGTCAGCGGCCGATCGCCGTTCGAACTGTGGAGCTTAGGAGACTCGAACTCCTGACATCTGCCTTGCAAAGGCAGCGCTCTACCAACTGAGCTAAAGCCCCGGGGCGGCACCACGCGTACCGCCGGGCACTAGCGTACCGGGTTCCGGCGGGATTCCCACGCCCGATCCGGCACCTGGTGCCCGGACGGCGCGCGGGAACCCGGTGGACCGGCCGCTCGACCGGCCCACCGGGCCCGGGAGACGCCGTGCGGCGCCTCCGAAGATCGTCGATCGTCAGATCGTCCGGGGCCTCAGCGACCGGCCGGAACCGGGTCGGTGGCCTCGGTCCACAGGTCCTGCTCGGCGCGGTCCGCCTGGACCTGACGGTAGACAAAGAAGCCGCCGAGGGCGACCAGGGCGACCAGGAGAAGCTTCTTCACCGCGGGACCTCGTCCTTCTTGCGTAGCGGACTCAGCAGCCGTGCTCCGGCCGGATTGGCCGGGCCGACGAGTCCATGAATTGTTTCGAGCACAAACGGGCGGCCGGGTGCCAGACTGCCCTTGCGGCCGATGATACACACCGGTGTCCCAATCGTGACCAGCCCACCGCTGCCTCCAACCAAGCCGTCCGGTCGAAGGATTGACGCCGCACCTTCTGTCGTACGGTCGGCCCGGCCGGGACCGCACGGCCGGAGCTCCCGGGACGGTCGCGGTCCCGGGCGCACCACCACGGCCTTTCCGGCCGCGAGGTCCACCCGCGTCCGCGACGGCGCGCCCTCGCGCTCCTCGTCGCGCGGCATCCGCGTGCTGTGCCGCCCGTCGGGCTCGGGCTGCCCGCCGGCCGCGAACTGCGCGTGCGGCCGCACACCGCCGCTCTCCGCCGGCGCCCCCACCTCCTACAACCCCCGGGCGGCGGGCAGGGTTCCGGCGGCGGGCCCGGGAACGCCGAAGGGCCCGGAGCGAGATCGCTCCGGGCCCTTCGCGGTGGTGGGCCTAACAGGACTTGAACCTGTGGCCTCTTCCTTATCAGGGAAGCGCTCTAACCGTCTGAGCTATAGGCCCTTGCCGCACTGAAAGATTAGCGGACCGACGGCCGATCTCCAAAATCCGAATCGGCCGGGGCTGCGGCGGGGCCCTGCTGGTGAGGCGTGGTGGCGGAGCGGCGCAGCAGCCACTCCTCCCGGCTGGCGGGCAGCTGGGAGGCACCGTCGGGACCGGTCCGGACGGCCAGGATCTGGTTCACCCCGATCCGGTTCTCCTCGAAGGCGAGCGCGGAGGCCGCCATGTAGAGCCGCCAGACCCGGGCCCGGCCGCGGCCTACCAACCGGACCGCCTCCGCCCAGCGCGCCTCCAGGTTGGCCACCCACTCGCGCAGGGTCAGCCCGTAGTGCTCGCGCAGCGACTCGACGTCGCGGACCTCGAAGCCGGCCTCCTCCAGCCGGGCCACGGTGGAACCGACCGGGGAGAGCTCGCCGTCCGGGAAGACGTAGCGGTCGATGAACGGGCTGGGGCGGTACGCCTCGCCGGGGTGCGAGGGGCGGCGGGCGATCTGGTGGTTGAGCAGCCGTCCGCCGGGCGCCAGCAGCCGGTACAGGCCCTCGGCGTAGACCCGGTACTGCTCGGTGCCGACGTGCTCGGCCATCCCGACGCTGGAGATCGCGTCGAACGGGCCGTCCAGGACCTCCCGGTAGTCCTGGAGCCGGATCTCCACCCGGTCGGCCAGCCCGGCCTCCGCGACCCGCGCGCGGGCCAGTGCGACCTGCTCGGCCGAGATCGAGACGCCGACCGCCGTGACGCCGTAGTGCCGCGCCGCGTGCAGCACCAGCGAGCCCCAGCCGCAGCCGACGTCCAGCAGGCGCATCCCGGGGCGCAGGCCCAGCTTTCGGCAGATCAGGTCGAGCTTGGCCTCCTGCGCCGCCTCCAGGCTCTTGGCCGCGGGCTCCCAGTAGGCGCAGGAGTACACCATCGACGGACCCAGGACGAGACCGTAGAAGTCGTTCCCGACGTCGTAGTGGTGGCTGATGGCCGCGCGGTCGCGGCTGCGGCTGTGCCGCCGCCCCGGGGCCGCCCTGGCCTCCTCGGCCGGCGGGGACGGGTCCGGGCCCAGCGCGCCGGCCCGCAGCAGGGCCTTCACCGCCCTGCGGCCCCGGGGGCCGACGACGTCGGCCGGCCTCAGCCGGAGCCGGCGGATCTCCGGGCGCTCGGCGAAGTGCGCGACGGCCGTCAGCACCTCGTAGAGGTCGGTGCCGGGGGCGAGTTCGAGGTCCCCGGAGACGTAGGCGCGGGCCAGGCCCAGCTCGCCCGGTTGCCAGAGCAGGCGGCGCAGCGCGCGGCGGTTGCGCAGCACCAGGGTCGGCGCCCCGGGCGGGCCGGCCACGCTGCCGTCCCACGCCTGCACCCGCAGCGGCACCGGGACCCCCAGGAGCCCTTCCAGGGCCTCGACCAGTTGCCTTGCGAGCTGAGCCATCGCGCGCCTCCGTCCAGCCGTACCAGCACAGCCGTACCTGCCCCGGGCCCGCGGACCGGAGCGGCCCGCGGCAGTCGGAAGCTCGGAACGAGCGCATCCAGCTAATCCCACCGCGGTGGAGGCCGATTCCGGCGGCGCGCCGCGGGGGTTCGGCTGTCACCCGAATGCCGACGGGCCCCGCAGGCTGCAACAGCCTGCGGGGCCCGCCCATTCCGTCCGGGGACGGAGAACTGACCAGGGGTCAGCCGCCCGTCGGGGCGGTCGGAGCCGGTCGTGCGGTGGCCGCGGTCAGTCCTCCTCGGCCAGGGTCAGCTCGATGCCGCCGGTGAAGCCGGCCGCCGCGTTGTAGATGAACGCCGAGAGCGTGGACAGCGCGGTCAGCAGCACGATGTCGACGACCGCGATCAGCGAGGTGAAGGTCATCACCTTGCCGAAGCCGACGTAGTCCATCAGGTTGATGCCGCTGTTCGGGGCCTCGCCGGCGGTGACCTCCAGGAGGGTCTTGCTCAGCGAGTCGAAGACGCCAAGCGAGTCCAGCGTCATCCACAGCACCGCGGCCGCCACGATGATGATGATCCCGACCGCCACCGAGAGCAGGAAGCTGACCTTCATCACCGACCACGGGTCGGCCTTGGTCACCCGCAGCCGGGCCTTGCGGGTCCGGCCGAGGCCGACACCGCCGGAGCTCGGCGCGGGTCGCCGCGCGGCGCCGCCCGGGACGGGCGTCCCGCCGGGCGGCGTGTTGCCGCTCACCCGGGTGCCGCGGGCCGGCGTCGGCTGGCCCTTCGCGTACGTGGTCGGCTGCGAGAAGCCGCCCGCGCCCGGCGCCGGCGTGTTCGGCGGCGGCGTCGGCTGGCCGCCGTAGGTCGCCCCACCGCCCTGGCCCGCCGCACCGACCGGTGGCATCAGCGAGGTGGACGCGGAGGGGTGCTCGGCCGGGGGCTGCGGCACCCCGTACCCCCCGCCGCCCTGTGCTGCGCCCGGACGGCCGCCGGTGGCTCCTCCCGCAGCACCCGTGGCTCCACTCACCTGGTCCTCCCGCACTTCCCGCCAGGGCGGCGGCACCGCCCTGCGTCGTCACTCGTCATCCAGCGCCCGGCGGGATTGCCCGGAACTGGTCGGCGGCCGGTACCGACGCGCCGTTACGGACGCGACGGTACCGGCCTACGGCGTAGCGGTCAGGCCTGGGCCTCTCCGCCGTCCGCCGTCTCCGTACCCTCGGCCACGGAGGACTCGGCGACTGCCACCTCGTCCTCCGCCGACTCCTCGTCCTCGGCCTCCGCCTCGGCGTTGCGGGCCATGCCCACGACCGCGTCGCGCTTCCCGAGGTTGATCAGTTGGACGCCCATGGTGTCACGTCCGGTTTCACGAACCTCGGAAACCCTCGTGCGGATGACCCCACCCGAGAGGGTGATCGCCATGATCTCGTCGCTGTCGTCCACCACCAGGGCGCCGACCAGCGAGCCCCGGCCCTCGACGATCTTCGCCGCCTTGGTTCCGTAGCCGCCACGCCCCTGGACACGGTACTCGTCCACGCCGGTGCGCTTGGCGTACCCGCCGTCGGTGGCCGTGAAGACGTAGGTGCCGGGCCGGACCACGTTCATCGAGAGCAGCTCGTCGTCCTCGCGGAAGGCCATGCCCTTGACGCCGGAGGTGGCGCGGCCGGTGGGCCGCAGCGCCTCGTCGGTGGCGGTGAACCGGATCGACTGGGCCTTCTTGGAGACCAGCAGCAGGTCGTCCTCGGCGGAGACCAGCTCGGCGCCGATCAGCTCGTCGTCCCGGCCCTCCTCGTCCTGCCGCAGGTTGATCGCGATCAGGCCGCCGGAGCGCGGGGAGTCGTAGTCCTTCAGCGGGGACTTCTTCACCAGGCCGGCCCGGGTGGCGAGGACCAGGTAGGGCTTGTCCTCGTAGGTGCGGACCGCCATCACCTGGGCGATGTGCTCCTCCGGCTGGAAGGCCAGCAGGTTGGCCACGTGCTGGCCCCGGGCGTCGCGCCCGGCGTCCGGCAGTTCGTAGCCCTTGGCGCGGTAGACCCGGCCCTTGTTGGTGAAGAACAGGATCCAGTTGTGGGTCGTCGTCACGAAGAAGTGGTCGACGATGTCGTCCTGCTTCAGCTGCGCCCCGCGCACGCCCTTGCCGCCGCGCTTCTGCGAGCGGTAGAGGTCGGAGCGGGTCCGCTTGACGTAGCCGCCACGGGTGATCGTGACGACGATGTCCTCCTCGGCGATGAGGTCCTCGATGGAGAGGTCGCCGTCGGAGGGGATGAGGGTGGAGCGCCGCTCGTCGCCGTACTTGTCGACGATCGCGGTGAGCTCCTCGGCGATGATCGCGCGCTGGCGCTCCGGGGAGACCAGGATCGCGTTGTACTCGTCGATCTTGCGCTGCAGCTCGTCGTGCTCGTCGGTGATCCGCTGGCGCTCCAGGGCGGCCAGGCGGCGCAGCTGCATCTCCAGGATGGCGTTGGCCTGGAGCTCGTCGATCGAGAGCAGGCCCATCAGACCGGTGCGGGCGGCGTCGGCGCTCTCCGAGGCCCGGATCAGCGCGATCACCTCGTCGATCACGTCCAGGGCACGGAGCAGCGCGCGCAGGATGTGCGCCCGCTCCTCGGCCTTGCGCAGCCGGAAGGTGGTGCGGCGGACGATGACCTCGACCTGGTGGTTGACCCAGTGCCGGATGAAGGCGTCCAGCGACAGGGTGCGCGGCACGCCGTCCACCAGGGCCAGCATGTTGGCACCGAAGTTGGTCTGCAGGTCGGTGTGCTTGTAGAGGTTGTTCAGCACGACCTTGGCGACGGCGTCGCGCTTGAGCACGATCACCAGGCGCTGGCCGGTGCGCGAGGAGGACTCGTCGCGGACGTCGGCGATGCCGGCGATCCTGCCGTCCTTGACCAGGTCGGCGATCTTCAGCGCGAGGTTGTCCGGGTTCACCTGGTACGGCAGCTCGGTGATCACCAGGCACTGACGGCCCTGGATCTCCTCGACCTCGACCACCGCGCGCATGGTGATCGAGCCGCGCCCGGTGCGGTACGCCTCATCGATCCCGCGGCGGCCGACGATCAGGGCGCCGGTCGGGAAGTCCGGGCCCTTGATCCGCTCGATCAGGGCCTCCAGCAGCTCCTCGTTGGGGGCGTCCGGGTGCTCCAGCGCCCAGAGCGCGCCGGAGGCGACCTCGCGGAGGTTGTGCGGCGGGATGTTGGTGGCCATGCCGACCGCGATGCCGGTGGCACCGTTGATCAGCAGGTTCGGGATGCGCGACGGCAGGACGGTGGGCTCCTGCGAGCGGCCGTCGTAGTTCGGCGCGAAGTCGACGGTCTCCTCGTCGATGTCGCGCATCATCTCCATGGCCAGCGGCATCATCTTGCACTCGGTGTAGCGCATGGCCGCGGCCGGGTCGTTGCCCGGGGATCCGAAGTTGCCGTTGCCGTCCACCAGCGGCATCCGCAGCGACCACGGCTGGGCCAGGCGGACCACGGTGTCGTAGATCGAGGTGTCACCGTGCGGGTGGTAGTTGCCCATGACGTCGCCGACGACGCGGGCGCACTTGTAGTAGCCCTTCTCGGGGCGGTACCCGCCGTCGTACATCGCGTAGAGCACGCGGCGGTGCACCGGCTTGAGGCCGTCGCGCACCTCGGGCAGCGCGCGACTCACGATCACGCTCATCGCGTAGTCGAGGTACGAGCGCTGCATCTCGGTCTCGAGCTCGATCGGCTCGACCCGCATGGCGACCGCGGAGGCGGCCTCGGGGGTCTCGGGCTGCTCGCCTTCGGGACGGTTGTCGTCGACCACTGGTGGTCAGTTTCCTTTCACGCGGACTGGTACGTGCGGGGCCTGCGGACAGGCGTCGTCACACGTCCAGGAAGCGGACGTCCTTGGCGTTGCGCTGGATGAAGGAACGGCGGGCCTCGACGTCCTCGCCCATCAGGACGGAGAACAGGTCGTCGGCGCGGGCGGCGTCCTCCAGGGTGACCTGGAGCAGCAGGCGGTGGGCCTGGTCCATGGTGGTGACCCGGAGCTCCTCGGCGTTCATCTCGCCGAGACCCTTGAACCGCTGGATCGCGTCGTCCTTCGGCAGCCGGCGCCCGGCGGCCACACCGGCCGCGATCACGGCGTCGCGCTCACGGTCGGAGTAGACGTACTCGAAGTCGTCCTTGCCCCACTTGATCTTGTACAGCGGGGGCATGGCGAGGTAGACGTACCCGGCCTCGACGAGCGGCCGCATGAAGCGGAACAGCAGCGTGAGCAGCAGGGTGCGGATGTGCTGTCCGTCGACGTCGGCGTCCGCCATCAGGACGATCTTGTGATAGCGGAGCTTGGACTCGTCGTAGTCCTCCTGGATGCCGCAGCCGAAGGCCGAGATCAGCGCCTGGACCTCGGTGTTCTGCAGGACCTTGTCGATCCGGGCCTTCTCGACGTTCAGGATCTTGCCGCGGATCGGCAGGATGGCCTGGGTGCGCGGGTCGCGGCCCTGCTTGGCGGAGCCGCCGGCGGAGTCACCCTCGACGATGAAGATCTCGCACTCGGACGGGTCCTTGGACTGGCAGTCGCTCAGCTTGCCCGGCAGCGAGGCGGATTCCAGCAGGCCCTTGCGGCGGGTCAGGTCGCGGGCCTTGCGGGCGGCGACGCGCGCGGTGGCGGCCTGGATGGACTTGCGGATGATGTCCGCGGCCTCGTTGGGGTTGCGGTCCAGCCAGTCGTTCAGGTGCTCGTGGACCACCTTCTGGACGAAGGTCTTCGCCTCCGTGTTGCCCAGCTTGTCCTTGGTCTGGCCCTCGAACTGCGGCTCGCCGAGCTTGACCGAGATGATCGCGGTCAGGCCCTCGCGGATGTCCTCGCCGGAGAGGTTGTCGTCCTTCTCGCGGAGCAGCTTCTTGTCCCGCGCGTAGCGGTTGACCAGACCGGTCAGCGCGGCGCGGAAGCCCTCCTCGTGGGTACCGCCGCCGTGCGTGTGGATGGTGTTGGCGAAGCTGTAGACGCTCTCGGTGTAGGAGGAGTTCCACTGCATCGCGATCTCCACCGAGATCGACTTGTCCTTGTCCTCCGCCTCGAAGTCGATGACCGAGGGGTGGATCACCTCGCCCTTGCGGGAGTTGAGGTGGGTGACGAAGTCGGCGATGCCGCCGTCGTACTTGTAGGTGACGGAGAGCGGGTTGCCCTCCTCGTCGGCGTGCTCCGGGCGCTCGTCGGTCAGCGCGATGGTCAGGCCCTTGTTGAGGAACGCCATCTCCTGGAACCGCCGGGAGAGCGTCTCGAAGGAGTAGACCGTCGTCTCGAAGATGTCCGGGTCGGCCCAGAAGGTCACGCTGGTACCGGTCCGGTCGCTGGCCTCGTTCTTGGCCAGCGACGCGGTCGGCGCGCCCATCTTGTAGTCCTGCGTCCAGCGGTGGCCCTCGGTGTGGATCTCCACCGCCAGCCGGGTGGAGAGCGCGTTCACCACCGAGACGCCGACGCCGTGCAGACCGCCGGAGACCGCGTACCCGCCGCCGCCGAACTTTCCGCCCGCGTGCAGGACGGTGAGCACGACCTCGACGGCCGGCTTCTCCTGCCCGGGGACGATGCCGACCGGGATGCCGCGGCCGTTGTCGACCACCCGCACGCCGCCGTCCGCGAGGATCGTGACGTCGATGGTGTCCGCGTGCCCGGCCATGGCCTCGTCGACGGAGTTGTCCACGACCTCCTGCACCAGGTGGTGCAGGCCACGCTCACCGGTCGAGCCGATGTACATGCCGGGACGCTTGCGGACGGCGTCGAGGCCCTCCAGCACCTGGATGTTGCTGGCGTTGTAGGACTTCTCGCCCTGGTCGGTCTGGTCTGGGGTCTGGCTGGGGTTGCCGGAATCGGCCACGAAGCGCCCTCTCTGGCACAGCACGGGCCGCATCCCCGCCCCGTGTGGGCGGGCGTGCGACCACGGCGTTTCGACTCGGTTGCCACTAGCAACAGTGTTTGGCTCTCAGTCTACCGGTACGACTGACAGAGATGGGCGTTTGGCAGCCCCTGAGGGCAGATATGCCGCCCTGAATCCCCTCTGCACATGTCCCGATACTCGACCCGGGGGCCCAGGGCGCCTGGAAGGGCCGTCAGCGGTTCCGGAGGATCCTGGTCCGCTCGCCGCCCGGCCGACTCCGCTCAGCCCCAGGTGTCGCCCGGACCCTTGCTCCCGGGCGCGCGCAGCCGCCCGTAGCCGCGGGCCGGCGCCGCCGGGCCCAGGACCTTGATGGTCCGCACTGTGCCGTGCCCCAGCTCGTGGTTCAGGCGGGCAATCAACTGCCTTGCCAGCCAGCGGAGTTGGGTAGCCCATGCGGTGGAGTCGCACTGCACCGTGAGCACCGCGGCGGTCTCGTCGTACGAGGTGGGAGAGCAGTGCGCGGCGATGTCCGGGCCGACGATCTGCGGCCAGCGGCCCATCACCCCGCCGACCGCCGCCGAGGACTCCCAGCCGCGCTCGGTCAGCAGCCGGTTCAGCGCGGCGCCCAGCGGCACCGGGTCACGGCCGTCGGAGCGCGCCCCGCTGCGCAGACCGGTCCGCTTCGCCTCGCGCTTCTCCCGGACCTGCTCGCCGCGCTGTCGCGCCTGGGCCCGGGCCGCCCGCAGCGCCGAGCGGGCCAGGTCGGCCCCGGTCGGCTCGGCGACGCCAGGCCGGGGGGACTGCTCGGCCGGCTCGCTCACGGCGATCTCCTATCCCCAGGCTGTGGACAACGGTGAGCCGTCCAGCGTACGGGAGCGGACGGAGGGCGGGCGGCCCGGGCGCGGGCGGGGCGCCGGCGGGCCCGGTGCGGAAGAGGGGTGGGCCGGCAGCGGTCAGGCGTCGACGCGGCGCACGGCGCCGTCGGAGACCGCGTACCGGGCGCCGGCCAGCGCCTTCGGCACGTCCTCCGCCACCGCGGCGGTGACCAGCACCTGCTCGCCGTCGGCCACCAGCTCGGCCAGCCGGTCCCGCCGGGTGGCGTCCAGCTCGGCGAAGACGTCGTCGAGGATCAGCACCGGCTCGCCACCGTCGGCGCGCAGCAGTTCGTACGAGGCCAGCCGCAGCGCCAGCGCGTACGACCAGGACTCGCCGTGGCTGGCGTAGCCCTTGGCGGGCAGCGGGCCGAGCCTGAGCACCAGCTCGTCGCGGTGCGGGCCGACCAGGGTCAGCCCGCGCTCGACCTCCTGCCGGCGGACCGCCTGGAGAGCCTGGAGCAGCTGCTCCTCGGCCTGCTCGCGGCTGGTCGGCAGCTCGCCCTCGAAGGAGCTGCGGTACTCCAGCACGGTCTCCCCGCCACCGGGCGCGAGCTGCCCGTAGGCGGCCGTCACCAGCGGCTGGAGGGCGGACACCAGCTGGATCCGGAACGCGGTGAGCTCGGCCCCGGCGCGGGCCAGGTGGCCGTCCCAGACCTCCAGCGTGGAGAGGTCCGCGCCCTTGCCGCCGCCGGCCCGGCGGGCCATCGCAGCGGTCTTCAGCAGGGCGTTGCGCTGCTTGAGCACGCGCTCGTAGTCCTGCCGGACCCCGGCCAGCCGGGGGGCGCGGGCGGTCAGCAGCTCGTCCAGGAAACGGCGCCGCTCCCCCGGATCGCCCTTGACCAGCGCGAGGTCCTCGGGGGCGAAGAGCACGGTGCGCAGCACGCCCAGCACGTCCCGCGGGCGGACGTTGTCCGAACGGTTGATCCGGGCGCGGTTGGCCTTGCCGGGGGTGATCTCCAGCTCGACCAGGGTGGTCCTGGTGCCGGCCACCACCGAGGTGCGGATCACCGCCCGCTCGGCGCCGAGACGGATCAGCGGCGCGTCGGTGGCCACCCGGTGGCTGCCCAGGGTGGCGACGTAACCGATCGCCTCGACCAGGTTGGTCTTGCCCTGCCCGTTGGGACCGACGAAGGCCGTCACCCCGGGGTCGAGGGGCACCTCGACCCCGGCGTACGACCGGAAGTCCGCGAGCGACAGGTGCGCGACGTGCATGGCTGTGGACTGCGCTCGCCTTCTGTGACGGTGCCCGCCGGGGGACGGAGACCGTCCCCCGGCCGGTTGTGGACTTACTTCGACTCGACCGCGTGACCGCCGAACTGGTTGCGCAGCGCGGCGATCATCTTCATCTGCGGCGAGTCCTCCTGACGGGAGGCGAACCGGGCGAAGAGCGAGGCGGTGATGGCCGGCAGCGGGACGGCGTGGTCGATCGCGGCCTCGACGGTCCAGCGGCCCTCGCCCGAGTCGGCGGCCCAGCCCTTGAGCTTGGCCAGGTGCTCGTCGTCGTCCAGGGCACGGACGGCGAGGTCCAGCAGCCAGGAGCGGATGACGGTGCCCTCCTGCCAGCTGCGGAAGACCTCGCGCACGTCGGTCACCTCGGGAGCGGCCTCCAGCAGCTCCCAGCCCTCGGCGAAGGCCTGCATCATGGCGTACTCGATGCCGTTGTGGACCATCTTGGCGAAGTGGCCCGCACCCACGGCGCCCGCGTGCACCGAGCCGAAGTCCCCCTCGGGCTTGAGCGCGTCGAAGACCGGCTTCACCCGGGCGACGTGCTCGGCGTTGCCGCCGTACATCAGCGCGTAGCCGTTCTCCAGGCCCCAGACGCCGCCGGAGACGCCGCAGTCGACGAACCCGATGCCCTTGGCCGCCAGCGTCTCGGCGTGCTTCACGTCGTCGGTCCAGCGGGAGTTGCCGCCGTCGACCACCACGTCGCCGGGGGAGAGCAGTTCGGCCAGCTCGTCCACGGTCGCCTGGGTGGCGGCGCCGGCCGGGACCATGACCCACACCACGCGCGGGCCCTGCAGCTTGGTGATCAGCTGCTGCAGGCTCTCGACGTCGGAGATGTCCGGGTTGCGGTCGTAGCCGATGACGGTGTGGCCGGCGCGGCGGATCCGCTCGCGCATGTTGCCGCCCATCTTGCCGAGACCGATGAGGCCGAGCTCCATGACCAAGTCCTTACTTTGGTGACGTGCCTGCCGGCGGCGCCGTTGCCGCACAGCCTGAGCCTACGCGCTGAAGTACGAGGGCCTCCCCCGGTCGGAGCCCGACCGGGGGAGGCCGTCCACAGGCTGTGCACAGCCTGTGGGTAACGCGGAGGGGATCAGCCTGAGAGGCGGACCGGCATGATCAGGTACTGGTAGGCCTCGTCCGCCTCGCTGTCCACCGCGGCCTTGCCGCTCAGCAGGGCCGGCTTGGTCGGCGTGGTGAAGCTCAGCTGGGCGTAGGCGGAGTCGATGGCCTTGAGGCCCTCTTCCAGGTAGCCCGGGTTGAAGGCGATCGAGATGTCGTCACCCTCAAGGTCGGCGTCGATCCGCTCGGTGGCCTGGGCGTCGTCGCCCGAGCCGGCCTCCAGGGTCAGCACGCCCTGCTCGAAGTTGAGCCGGACCGGGGTGTTGCGCTCGGCGACCAGCGAGACGCGCTTCAGCGCCTCCAGGAAGGGCTGGGTCTGGATCGCGGCGACCGCGCTGAACTCGGTCGGGAAGAGGCTGCGGAACTTGGGGAACTCGCCCTCCAGCAGCCGGGTGGTGGTGCGGCGGCCGGCGCCCTCGAAACCGATCAGGCCCTCGCCCGCGCCGCCCGACGAGAGCGCGATCGAGACGTTGTCGCCGCTGCCGAGGGACTTGGCGATGTCCTGCAGGGTCTTGGCCGGCACCAGGGCGACCGCGGAGACGTCCTGCTGCTCGGGCTTCCACAGGAGCTCGCGGACGGCGAAGCGGTAGCGGTCGGTGGCGGCCAGGGTGATCCGGTCGCCCTCGATCTCGACCCGCACGCCGGTGAGCACCGGGAGGGTGTCGTCGCGGCCGGCGGCCACGGCGGCCTGGCTGACCGCGGAGGCGAAGACGTCGCCCGGGACGGTTCCGGTCGCGGTGGGCATCTGGGGCAGGGCCGGGTACTCGTCCACCGGGAGGGTGGGGAGGGTGAACCGGGAGCTGCCGCACACCACACTGACCCGCTGGCCGTCGGTGGAGATCTCCACAGGCCTGTTGGGAAGGTTGCGCGAGATGTCGTTGAGCAGCCGGCCGGAGACCAGCACGGTGCCGGCCTCCTCGATGTCGGCCTCCAGCTCGACCCGGGCCGAGACCTCGTAGTCGAAGCCGGACAGCGCCAGGCTGCCGTCCTGCGCCGTCAGCAGCAGGCCGGCCAGCACCGGCACCGGCGGCCGTGCCGGGAGGCTGCGGGCAGCCCAGGCCACCGCCTCCGCGAGGACGTCACGCTCCACCCGGAACTTCACCGGTAACCGCCTCCTGGATCGAGCGCTCCCGCTCGCACGTCTGGTTCTTCTGATCTTGATCGTCGCTGCGGCTGTCCGTCGAGCTCTGCCGCTCCGCTTCCAGTCGCCGAGGACAGTCTGACGTACTCCACCGACAGACGGGGCAGACGGGCGGAAGCAACCCGAACGGATGTCGGGTCGCGGTTGTCCACAGATTTCGCCCCCAGCCGCTTTTGAACGAGGCGATGGGTCTATAGGTGTAGTGGTAGTAGTAGGGCCTGTGGAAACCGTGGATAACCCCGTTTCCGCAGGTCAGACCTCATTTTTTGTCCACAGTGCGTGTGGACGGCGGCTGTGGACGGACAGGGCCCGCTGTGGACAGCGGAGCGTTACCCACAGCCCACCGTGGGTATCCACAGGTTTTCCCCAGCGCTGTCCCCAGATCCTGGCACGGTTATCCACGGGAGCCGGTCAACATTTCGTGACGCCTTTCACACCGGAGCATGAACGCCGCCCCAAGGTTGTCGAACTGTGGACGCTCCTGTGGACAACCTGGGGATAACCCGATCGGCCCTGGGGACAACCGGTGGACAACCCGAACGGCCCACTGACGGGGTGTCGATTGTCCACACCCTGTGGATAACCGTTGTGCACAAGCCCACAGGCATCTGACCTGCGCGGAAGAGCGTAGCGGCGGGCGGCCTGTGGAGGAATTCTGGATAACTCCGGACTCCCCGGCCTGTGGACGACGGGGAAGGGGTTCCGGCTGTGGACAACGGCCCGCTGCGCCGATCGGGTTCGAATGCCCGGTCAGATGTTCGGCGCGACCTGTGGACTGGCGGAGCGTCCGTCGTCGACAACCCTGCCCAGCGAATCGCGGACCCACACCTGTGGATATGCGGAAAGGGCGTCAGGATCACTCCTGACGCCCTTTCCGGGGCCTTCCGCAGGGGCCGTCCGGGCCCCGGCACGGCCTAGCTCTTGATGCGGTTGGTCAGCTCGGTGACCTGGTTGTAGATCGAGCGCCGCTCGGCCATCAGCGAGCGGATCTTGCGGTCCGCGTGCATCACCGTGGTGTGGTCGCGGCCGCCGAACTGCGCACCGATCTTCGGAAGCGAGAGGTCGGTGAGCTCGCGGCAGAGGTACATGGCGATCTGGCGGGCCGTCACCAGGACCCGGCTGCGCGAGGATCCGCAGAGGTCGTCCACGCCCAGACCGAAGTACGCGGCGGTCTGCTGCATGATGACCTGCGCGGTGATCTCCGGGCCGGCGTCCTCGTCCCCGCCCGGGATGAGGTCCTTGAGGACGATGCCGGCCAGCTCCAGGTCCACCGGCGCCCGGTTGAGGTTGGCGAAGGCGGTGACCCGGATCAGGGCGCCCTCCAACTCCCTGATGTTGCGGGTGATCCGGGACGCGATGAACTCCAACACGTCGGCCGGGGCGTTCAGTTGCTCCTGGATCGCCTTCTTGCGCAGGATCGCGATCCGGGTCTCCAGCTCCGGCGGGGTGACGTCGGTGATCAGCCCCCACTCGAAGCGGTTCCGCAGCCGGTCCTCCAGCGTGGTCAGCAGCTTGGGCGGCCGGTCGGACGAGAGGACGATCTGCTTGTTGGCGTTGTGCAGGGTGTTGAAGGTGTGGAAGAACTCCTCCTGCGTGGACTCCTTGCTCGCCAGGAACTGCACGTCGTCCACGAGCAGGATGTCCATGTCCCGGTAGCGCTTGCGGAAGGTGTCCGCCTTGCCGTCCCGGATCGAGTTGATGAACTCGTTGGTGAACTCCTCCGAGGACACGTAGCGCACCCGGGTCCCCGGGAAGAGGCTGCGCGAGTAGTGCCCGATGGCGTGCAGCAGGTGGGTCTTGCCCAGCCCGGACTCGCCGTAGATGAAGAGCGGGTTGTACGCCTTGGCCGGGGCCTCGGCGACCGCCACCGCTGCGGCGTGCGCGAACCGGTTGCTCGCGCCGATCACGAAGGTGTCGAAGAGGTACTTGGGGTTCAGCCGGGCGGCCGGCTCGTCCTTGCGCGAGCCGCCGGCCGGGGGAGCGCCGGGCGGGGCGGGCACACCGGGTACCGCGGGCCGGTCGTTGGCGCGCTCGGCCGGCGCCTTCTCCACGGCGCGGCCCGCCGACGGGCGGGCGCCGGGGGAGCGGCGGCCGGCGCCGGTGCGCGGGTGCTCGCCGGGGCCGGGGCCGTAGGCGCCGCCGAAGAGGTCGCCCTGGGTGGTCGCGGGCGGTCCGGGGACCGGCCGGTGGGGGCGCGGGGCGGGCTCCGGCTCGCCGTAACCGTCGTGGTCCTCCCAGGACGGCTGCGGGGCCGGACCGCCGTAGGGCGCCGGCTGGCCCGAGCCGTACGGGGGCGCCGGGCGCTCCCCGTAACCGCCGGGACTGCCGTACGGCTCCTGCTCGTACTCGGGGTAGTCGGGCTCGGAGTAGTCGGACTGGTAGGACCGCCCGTAGCCCTGGTGGTGCTGGTGGCCGGGGGCACCGTAATCGGGGCCGCCCTCGGAGCGCGGGTAGGGCTCGGCGGCCGGCGGCTCGGCGGGTGCCGGGGCGGGGGTGGTGGGCGCGGCGTTGGCGTCGACCATCACCGCGATCCGGACCGGACGGCTGAGCTCGCGGCTGAGCGCCTCGGTCAGCTGCGGCAGCAGCCGGCCCTCCAGCACCTGCTTGGCCCGTTCGTTGGGGGTGGCCAGCAGGGCGGTGTCGTGCATCATCCACATCGGCTGGGTGCGCTGCACCCACTGCTTGTCCATCTCCCCGACGTCCGGGTCGCTGACCAGCCGCTCGACGACCCTCGCCCAGACCGGGACGAGGTCGCTGTTGACATCAGCCACTGGTGCACGCTTTCTCGGTTCCCCGCGGCTCCAGCAGGGGTGGTGGATCAAGAGACTGTGGATCGGGGGCCGTCTACGCAGAACAAACCAGACAAGTCCTGCAACGGTAGTCAGCGAACTGGGCCGGATCAAGTCGTTGTCCACAGGCTGTGGGCGACGGGCGGATCGGGCGGGCGTGAGCCGCCGCGCACGGACGGCTGGTTTGACCCTCGTGCCCCGTCCCGCGTACCGTATCGAGGTCGAGTTGTCGATGGCCGCTGCCGCATGTCCGCGGGTCCACCCGCTCCATAAGGCGCGCAGCACGGGCGCCGTGGATTGCCTCAGACCCCAGCCGAACTGGGGCGATGGGCCGGATTTCCGTAACAGGGGAGATCACGCGGACGCACGGTGACGGCCAAGCGACTCCCCGTCATCCTACGATTCACCTCAGGAGCCCCCGAGTGAGCAAGCGCACCTTCCAGCCGAACAACCGTCGTCGCGCGAAGACCCACGGCTTCCGGCTGCGTATGCGTACCCGCGCCGGCCGCGCCATCCTGGCCGCCCGCCGTGGCAAGGGCCGCGCCAGCCTGTCCGCCTGATCCGCGTCAGAGTCTGTTGTGCTGCCCTCCGAGAATCGGCTGCGGCGGCGCCAGGACTTCGCGACCGCGGTGAAACGCGGTCGCCGGGCCGGCCGGCCCCTGTTGGTCGTCCATCTCAGCAGAGACGGTGACCCCGGGGCGCAGGCCGACCGGACGAGCGACTCCCGCCCGCACGTCGCCGAGGGGACTCCTTCGGCGCGTGCGGGTTTCGTCGTGAGCAAGGCCGTCGGTCCGGCGGTCGTCCGCAACCTGGTCAAACGCCGACTGCGCCACCTCGTCCGTGATCGCCTGTCCAGGCTGCCCGCCGGTAGCCTGATAGTGGTGCGTGCGCTGCCCCAGGCCGCGTCCGCCTCGTACCAGGACCTGGAACGTGACCTGGACGCGGCGCTGAAGCGATTGCTGAAGGCGGAGCCCGCCGCTGCGGCGCCGACGGGAGCAGGGCGATGAAGTACCTGCTGATGGGTCTGATCAGGGTGTACCAGTGGACCATCAGCCCACTGCTCGGTCCGGTGTGCCGCTACTACCCCTCCTGCTCGCACTACGGCTACGAGGCCGTGCGGGTGCACGGGGCGGTCAAGGGCGGCGGCCTGACCGTCTGGCGCATCCTGCGCTGCAATCCGTGGACGCCGGGCGGGGTCGATCACGTCCCGCCGCGCAAGCACCCGGTGTGGCACCGCCGGCTGCGCGACCTGCTGAACAGCCGGTCCGCCGTCGAACAGCCGGTGACCACGCCCCCCGCCGGTCCGGACCCCGAGGGCCCGGCGACCATTGGTCCCGTGGGGCCGATCCCAATGTCCAAGGAGCCTGACCGGTGACCTTCTCCTTCCTGAATCCCCTGTACACAGCGGTGTCCTGGATCATCGTCCAGTTCCACTCGCTGTACAGCCACGTCTTCGACCCGAACGGTGGCTGGGCCTGGGGTCTCGCCATCGCCTCGATGGTGGTCGTCATCCGGATCTGCCTGATCCCGCTCTTCGTGAAGCAGATCAAGGCGACCCGGGCCATGCAGGCGATCCAGCCGAAGATGAAGGCCATCCAGGAGCGCTACAAGAACGACAAGCAGCGCCAGTCCGAAGAGATGATGAAGCTGTACAAGGAGGCGGGTACCAACCCGTTCTCCAGCTGCCTTCCCATCCTCGTCCAGGCGCCGTTCTTCACCGCCCTCTACGGCGTGCTCGCCAAGGTCGCCGACGGCAAGCCGATCGGTGTCATCGACGGCGCCACGCTGGACAGTGCCCAGCAGGCCCACATCTTCGGCGCCCCGCTCTCCGCGACCTTCGTCGGCAGCTCCGAGGTCAGCGTCAAGATCGTCGTCGCCGTGATGATCGTCCTGATGTCGCTGTCGCAGTTCATCACCCAGCGCCAGCTGATGACCAAGAACGTGGACCTCACGGTCAAGACGCCGTTCATGCAGCAGCAGAAGATGCTGATGTACGTCTTCCCGATCATGTTCGCCGTGATGGGCATCAACTTCCCCGTCGGTGTGCTGGTCTACTGGCTGACCACCAACGTCTGGTCGATGGGCCAGCAGCTGATCGTCATCCGCAACAACCCGACTCCGGGCAGCAAGGCCTGGGACGAGCGCCAGGCGCGGCTGAAGAAGGCCGGCCGGCTCAACCCGGACGGCACCGTGATCAAGGGCGCCCTCTGGGGCCTGCTGCCCCCGAAGAAGACGGCTCCCGCCTCGGCCGAGGCCGTCGTCGAGGACGCGGTGCACGTGCGCCGCCAGCAGCCGCGCAAGCAGACCAAGTCGCAGCGCCAGCACGGCGCCGGTCAGACCGCGAGTCTGACCAAGGACGCCCCGGCCGAGTCCGCCCAGGCCGTTCCTGCCGAGTCCGCCCAGGCCGTCCCCGCCGAGTCCGGCAGCAGCAAGCCCGCCGCGGCCCGACCCGCCGGCGGCAAGTCGGGCCCGGCCCGGCAGGGCGGACGGCAGCAGCCCCGGCGTGGCGGTCAGAGCGGCCAGCGCCCGAAGAAGAAGTCCTGACCCGACCGGACCCGGACCGTCCCGGCGGCCCCCGAACCTCGTTCCCGGCCCATCACCCGGGCCCATCCCCGAAGGAGTCCATCAGTGACGGAAGGCACCACCTCCGCCGTCGAGGTCGAGGCCGCTGCCAGCGCCGACGAGGGCCTCATCGCCCGTCTGGAGCAGGAAGGCGACATCGCGGCGGACTACCTGGAGGGTCTGCTCGACATCGCCGACCTCGACGGTGACATCGACATGGACGTCGAGGGTGACCGCGCCCTGGTCTCCATCGTCGGTGACGGCAACGACCGCGCGCTGCAGCGCCTGGTCGGCCAGGACGGCGAGGTGCTGGAGGCGCTGCAGGAGCTGACCCGGTTGGCTGTCCACCGGGAGACCGGTGAGCGCAGCCGCCTCATGCTGGACATTGCCGGCTTCCGGGCCCGCAAGCGTTCGGAGCTGGCCGCGCTCGGCGCCCAGGCGGCCGAGCAGGCGAAGAGCACGGGGGAGCAGGTCAAGCTGCGGCCGATGACGCCGTTCGAGCGCAAGGTCGTCCACGACGCGGTGGCCGCGGCCGGTCTGCGCAGCGAGTCGGAGGGCGAAGAGCCCCAGCGGTGCGTGGTCGTGCTGCCGGTCTGAGCCCGGAGTCGACGACGGCCGCCTCGGCGGTCGGCGGTCTTCAAGAGGACGCGACCCCGTCCGCTTCGTGCGGGCGGGGTCGCCGTCCCTTCGCCGGGTGTCACGGCCCGGCGGGAGATGTTTCACGTGAAACGGTGTGAAGAGCGGGTCGGTGGATCCGGGGAGCGGAGAGGTCGAGATGGACACGGAGAGCGCGGCTGCCGGTGAGCCGGTGACGGGCGTCGGCGGTTCGGCCGCTGAGGGCCCTGCCGGTTCCGCCCAGGCGGACCAGCCCGGTGAGGGCCAGGTCGGCGACGGCGCGGCGGCCGCGGAGCTGACCGAGGCCCCGCCGGTGGCACGGGAGGTCTTCGGCGACCGCTACGACGCCGCGGTCCGCTACACCGAGCTGCTGGCCACGGCCGGCGTCCAGCGCGGGCTGATCGGCCCCCGCGAGGTACCCCGGCTCTGGGACCGTCACGTGCTGAACTGCGCGGTGCTGGCCGAGCTGCTGCCCCCCGGCTCCACCCTGTGCGACGTCGGCTCGGGGGCCGGCCTGCCCGGCATCCCGGTCGCGCTGGCCCGCCCGGACGTCTCGGTGACGCTGCTGGAGCCGCTGCTGCGCCGGACCACCTTCCTGGAGGAGGTCGTCCGTGAGCTGGGGCTGGAGAACGTCACGGTGCTGCGCGGCCGGGCCGAGGAGATGGTCGGCAAGCTGGCCGTGGACGTGGTGACGGCCCGCGCGGTGGCGCCGATGGAACGGCTGGCCGGCTGGGGCCTGCCGCTGCTGCGTCCGCACGGTCAGATGCTGGCGCTCAAGGGTGACAGCGCCGAGCAGGAGCTGGCGGAGTCGCGGGCCGGGCTGGCCAAGCTCGGCGCAGTGGAGTGGTCGGTCATCTCGGTCGGCGAGGGCACCCTGGAGACCTCGACCCGGGTGGTCCAGGTCAAGGCCGGGGAGAGCCCGGGCGGGGTGAAGGCCGCCACCCGGCGGGCCAAGGCGGCCCGGGCGGGGCGCAGCGCCGGTGCAGCCCGGGGTGCCGAGCGCGGTCGGGGCGGACGGCGTCGCGGCCGCTGACGCGGGTGATGCTCGACACGGGCGGGTGGTCCTCCGGACCGCCCGCCCGTTGGTCGTTTCGGGGGACAACCCGGCAATCGGAGTGTCGCACCGTCAGAAATCCGACATTGCGGGCATGGTGTTTCACGTGAAACGTCGCTCCCTGCTTTCCGGAATCCTCTCTCGCAGCCGGGCGGCGACTGTTGCCGCTCCGGTTTCACGTGAAACACTGAGCCCCATGCAGGACTCGGAGACCATCGACCAGATCGATGACACGCCCATCGCGCGTGCTGCCCAGGCTGCGGTCCAGGCGATCGGCCGGGCGGGCGAGGGACTGCCCCGGCCTGCCGCGGCGAGGGTGATCGTCGTCGCCAACCAGAAGGGCGGGGTGGGCAAGACCACCACCACCGTCAACCTGGCCGCCTCGCTCGCCATGCACGGACTGCGCGTCCTGGTGATCGACCTCGACCCGCAGGGCAACGCCTCCACGGCGCTGGGCATCGACCACCACGCCGAGGTGCCGTCGATCTACGACGTCCTCGTCGAGGGCAAGCCGCTGGCCGATGTGGTGCAGCCGGTGGTGGACGTCGAGGGGCTCTTCTGCTGCCCCGCCACCATCGACCTGGCCGGTGCGGAGATCGAGCTGGTCTCGCTGGTGGCCCGCGAGAGCCGGCTCCAGCGCGCGATCGCCGCCTACGAGCAGCCGCTGGACTACATCCTGATCGACTGCCCGCCCTCCCTCGGCCTGCTGACGGTCAACGCCCTGGTGGCCGGCCAGGAGGTGCTGATCCCGATCCAGTGCGAGTACTACGCACTGGAGGGACTCGGTCAGCTGCTGCGGAACGTCGAGCTGGTCCGGGCGCACCTCAACCCCGCGCTGCACGTCTCCACCATCCTGCTCACCATGTACGACGCGCGCACCCGGCTGGCCGCCCAGGTCGCCGAGGAGGTCCGCACGCACTTCCAGCAGGAGGTGCTGCACACCGCGATCCCGCGCTCGGTCCGCATCTCGGAGGCGCCGAGCTACGGGCAGACGGTGCTGACCTACGATCCGGGTTCGACCGGTGCGCTCTCCTACCTGGAGGCCGCCAGGGAGCTGGCGATGCGCGCGGTGGGCGTCGGCGGGGCCGCCGGCTCGCTGGTGGGCCAGCAGCGCGACGGCCAGCAGAACGGCCGGCCGCAGGGCGGCGGCGAGACGGGGCAGGGCGCCCCGATGGCACAGCACGGCACGACGGAGGGCAATCGGTGAGTGGTCGCAGGGGTCTCGGACGTGGGCTCGGGGCGCTGATCCCGGCCGCCACACCGGCGGCCGGCGGGGCGGCGCAGCCCGCGACCGCCACGCCCGCGCCGGGCTCGACGGCGCCGGTCGTGACGGTGTCGCCGGTCGCGGTGCCGGTGCTGCCGACCGGACGGGGCACGGTGGCCGCCAAGGTCGCCGCGGAGAGTCTGAGGGAGCAGGCCGACCGGGCGGCGGAGTCCGCCGGGTCGGAGCTCGCCCCGGTGGACGGCGCCCGCTTCGCGGAGCTGCCGCTGGACGCGATCACGCCCAACCCGTGCCAGCCGCGCGTGGTCTTCGACGAGGACAAGCTGGCCGAGCTGGTCGCCTCCATCAAGGAGGTGGGCCTGCTCCAGCCGGTCGTGGTGCGGCAGGTCTCGGCCGAGCGCTTCGAACTCATCATGGGCGAGCGGCGCTGGCGGGCCTCCCGGGAGGCCGGTCTGGAGCGGATCCCGGCGATCGTCCGGGCCACCGAGGACGACAAACTGCTGCTGGACGCCCTGCTGGAGAACCTCCACCGGGCGGAGCTGAACCCGCTGGAGGAGGCCGCTGCCTACGACCAGCTGCTGCGGGACTTCTCCTGCACCCATGACGAGCTGGCCGACCGGATCGGCCGCTCCCGCTCACACGTCTCCAACACGCTGCGGCTGCTGAGGCTGTCGCCGGCCGTGCAGCGGCGGGTCGCCGCCGGGGTGCTCACGGCGGGTCACGCCCGTGCGCTGCTCGGCGTGCCGGACGGCGAGCGGCAGGACCAGCTGGCCCGGCGGATCATCGCCGAGGGCCTCTCGGTGCGGACCACCGAGGAGATCGTCGCGCTGATGGACCGCGAGGAGAAGCCGGCACGGGCGGCCGGGCCGAAGGCGGGCAAGTTGCTCTCCCCGGCCTTCAACGACCTGGCGAGCAGGCTCTCCGACCGCTTCGACACGCGGGTCAAGGTGGAGGTCTCCCAGCGCGGCGGCAAGCTGGGCAAGGGCAAGGTCGTGCTGGAGTTCGGCTCGGTGGAGGACCTCAACCGGATCCTGGACAGCCTGGCACCGGGCGAGGACGGGCTCCGGCTGTCGCAGGGCTGATCGGGCCGAGGGCGCTACCCGATGGGTGCATGTTCCACGTGAGCGGTGTTTCACGTGAAACATGCACCCATCGGCGTTGGGGGGAATGCTCGACTGTGGAGTGGACGAGGAGGTGCGGGGCATGGGACGCCGGATCGCTCCGCTGACACTGGACAACCTCGCGGATCTGCCGACCACCTGCCGCTCCTGCGTGTTCTGGGAGCTGGATCCGGTCAGCGGACGGGCGGCCGTGGAGTCCGGCAAGCCCCAGCTGGAGAAGGAGGGGTGGATCTCCGCGGTCCTGCTGGAGTGGGGCTCCTGCGGCCGGATCGTCTACGTGGACGACGTCCCGGCGGGCTTCGTGCTCTACGCCCCGCCCGCGTACGTGCCGCGCTCGCAGTCCTTCCCGACCAGTCCGGTCTCGCCGGACGCGGTTCAGCTGATGATCAGCCGGGTGCTGCCGGGTTACCAGCGGCAGGGGCTCGGCCGGGTGCTGGTGCAGACCGTGGCCAAGGATCTGGTGGGCCGCGGAGTGAAGGCGATCGAGGCGTTCGGCGCGGTCGGCCGGCAGCCGACGAGCTGCGTCCTCCCGGCGGAGCACCTGCTCGCGGTGGGCTTCAAGACGGTCCGGCCGCACCAGCGCTATCCGCGGCTGCGACTGGAGGCCCGGACCACGCTCTCCTGGCGCGGGGACGTGGAGGTCGCGTTGGAGCGGCTCCTCGGCGGAGGCCGCAAGGAGCCCGCGCTCCGGCCGTTCTAGGAGGGCAGACGGGTGGGTACGCGACGAGGGCGGGGCTCCCGGTGGGGAGCCCCGCCCTCGCGGCACTGAGGTCGTCCCGGTCGCAGCCGGGCCGCAACCTGGGTGAACTTGCCTAGATGAACTCGGCGAGCTCGCGCAGCAGCGCGGCCTTCGGCCGGGCACCGGTGATCGACTTCACCGGCTCGCCGCCCTTGTAGACGATCAGGGTCGGGATCGAGATGACGCCGTACTGCGCGGCGGTCGCCTGGTTGGCGTCGACGTCCAGCTTGGCGATGGTCAGCTTGTCGCCGTGCTCGGCCGCGATCTCGTCCAGGATCGGGGCGACCTGGCGGCACGGGCCGCACCAGGTGGCCCAGAAGTCGACCAGTACGGGCTTCTCGCTCTTCAGGACGTCGGTCTCGAACGTCTTGTCGGTGACGGTGGTGGTGGCGCCGGCCACGGGGACTCCTCGGGATCGAACGGAGGGGGCTGCTGCCAGGTGAACAACGGGCGGGCCCGTTCTGTTTCGGCCTGGCCGGGTGCGGGGTCGCGCGGGGTGTTTCACGTGAAACACCCCGCGGGGTGGTCGGGTGGGGTTCAGACCGCGACGGTGGCGGCCTGGGCCTCCAGGTCGGCCAGCGAGGCCAGGTAGCGCTCGGCGTCCAGCGCGGCGGCGCAGCCGGTGCCGGCGGCCGTGATGGCCTGGCGGTAGGTGTGGTCGACGACGTCGCCGGCACCGAAGACGCCCGGGATGCCGGTCCGGGTCGAGGGGGACTCGACCTTGAGGTAGCCCTCGGCGTCGAGCTCCAGCTGGCCCTTGAACAGCTCGGTCCGCGGGTCGTGGCCGATGGCGATGAACAGGCCGGTGACCGCCAGTTCGCGGGTCTCGCCGGTGGTGGTGTCGCGCAGGGTGACGCCGGTCAGCTTCGGGTCGCCGTGGATCGCCTCGACCGCGCTGTCCCACTCGAAGCGGATCTTCTCGTCGGCGAAGGCGCGCTCCTGCATCGCCTTGGAGGCGCGCAGGGTGTCCCGGCGGTGGATGATCGTGACGCTCCTGGCGAAGCGGGAGAGGAAGGTCGCCTCCTCCAGGGCGGTGTCGCCGCCGCCGACCACCGCGATGTCCTGGTCGCGGAAGAAGAAGCCGTCGCAGGTGGCGCACCAGGAGACGCCGCGCCCGGAGAGCTTGTCCTCGTTCGGCAGGTCGAGCTTGCGGTGCTGGGAGCCGGTGGTGACGATCACGGCGCGGGCCTTGTGGACGTTGCCCTCGGAGTCGGTGACGGTCTTGACGTCACCGGTGAGGTCGACGGCGACGATGTCGTCCGGGATCAGCTCGGCGCCGAAGCGCTCGGCCTGGGCCCGCATGTTGTCCATCAGCTCGGGGCCCATGATGCCGTCCCGGAAGCCGGGGAAGTTCTCCACCTCGGTGGTGTTCATCAGCGCACCGCCGGCGGTGACGGCGCCCTCGAAGACCAGCGGCTTGAGGGAGGCACGGGCGGTGTAGAGCGCAGCCGTGTAGCCGGCCGGGCCGGAACCGATGATGATCACGTTACGGACGTCGCTCACTGCATCTCCTGGTTCGCATCGCGACCCGCGCTAGTGCGGGGAGGGCGGTCCTGCTCCGCCGCCCGGGACAACGACTGACCAGTCTCCCGCATTCCCAGGCGAATCCGTACCAGGCGCCCGCAGTGTGGGAGCGGCGGGCGCCCCGGGGCTGGATCGCACGGGGCCGGTCCGCCGATCCGCCGTGGAATGCCCGTCGGGGGATTCAGGCAACGGTCCGCCCGTCCCGGTGGGCCGGCCGTGGAGGGCTCGCCGGTGGGCTCAGCGGGTCTCGACGGTGAGGTGCACCAGGACCGGCCCGCAGTCGGGGGAGCGCAGGTAGACGTCGACCCGATCGGACCGGCCGGGCACCGCGTACACCAGCAGCTCGGCGGGGGCGCCGGCGTAGCTGCCCCGGTCGCCGGCGAGCAGCGGGGCGTCGGCGGGTGCCGGGCAGGCCGTGGAGCTCTGGCCGCCGGCGATGCCGGGTTGCGCGTCGGCGGGCGGTGCACCGCCGGTCACGGCAGGGGAGGACCCCGGCTTGACCGGGCCGTCGGTGGTCGGGCCGGTGCCGGCGAGCAGGTGCCGAACCTGGTCCGCCAGCCGGTCGTCCCGGTAGACGGTGCCGCCGCCGGTCTGCTCGGCCTTGGGGCTCTGGGCGGGCCTGGCGCTCGCGGCGGGGCTCGGCACGGTGCCGGCCGCGGGGGCACCGGCCGAGACCGCGGCGGTGTCCGAGGCGGTCCGGCCGGGCATGGAGAGCAGCAGCGAGCCGCCGAGGCCGGCCCCGATCAGGACGGCGGCCGCGCCGAGCAGCAGGCCGAGCCGGCGCCGCCGTGGCCGGGCGCGGCCCGGTCCGGTGGCCGCCGACGGGCCGGACGGTCGTCCGGGCGGGCGCCCGGGCGCGGCGGGGGGCGCCGAGGAGGGGTCAGGAACGGGCCGGGACGGGACGGCCGGGGCAGCACCCGCCCGAGGGCCCACGACGGCCTTCCAGGCGGTCTGCGGGGCCGCGGCGGGCCCGTCGGTGACATCGGCGGCACCGGCGGCGCGACGCTCGGCCGCATCGTGCCCGGCCGTGCCCTGCGCGACCGCGTCGCGTTCGGCCACCGCCGCCGCGAGGGCGGCGTCCAGCCGGGCGGCCACGTCGGCGGGCAGGTCCGGCGGTTCGACGGCGCCGAGCAGCGCCCGGACCTCGCCGAAGGCCTCGGCCGTCCCGCGGCACTCGGCGCAGCCGTCCAGGTGCCGGCGGAGCGCCGCGGCGTCGGCGGCGGACTCGACCAGCCCCTCGGCCAGATCGGCCAGCTCGTCGACGGAGGGGTGCGCCGCGGTGGGCTCGGGGGAGGAGAGGGGGGCCGTCATCGCGTGCTCGCATCTCCTTCCAGAACCGGCCGGGTGGTGTCCGGGCCCGTCCTTCTGACGGTACGGGCGCCGGTCGGGTTCCCCGGCGGGGCGGTTCCGCCCCGGGGCGCGGGGGCGGAGGTGCCGGCCCCCCGCTCGGTTTCACGTGAAACAGCGCCCGCCGCCGGTGCAGCGCCGCCCGCGCGGACGCCGTCCTCGCGGAGGTGGCGGACCAGCGGCAGCAGCCGGGCACGGCCCCGGGCGCAGCGGCTCTTCACCGTCCCCACGGGTACGCCCAGCACCTCGGCGGCCTCCGCGACCGGGTAGCCCTGCATGTCGACCAGGACCAGGGCGGCCCGCTGCTCGGCCGGCAGCTCGGCCAGGGCCGCCGCCAGCTCCCGGTGCACCTCGGCCCGGACCACCGGGGAGTCGGCCGGCTCGGCGGAGCCCACCAGGGCGTCCAGCCGCTGCGGGTCGTCGTCCAGCGGGTTGGTGCGGCGGGTGGCGGTGCGCCGGGCGCGGTCCAGACAGGCGTTGACCACGATCCGGTGCAGCCAGGTGGTGACGGCCGAGCGGCCCTGGAACGTGTGGGCGTTGCGGAACGCCGAGACCAGGGCGTCCTGGAGGGCGTCGGCGGCCTCCTCGCGGTCGCCGAGGGTGCGCAGCGCGACCGCCCAGAGCCGGTCCCGGTGGCGGTTCACCAGCAGGCCGAAGGCGTCCCGGTCGCCGGCGACGTGCCGGGCGAGCAGCGCCGCGTCGTCGTCCGCCCGGTCCGCGCCGTCCGTCACTGCCACCCCTCGTGGTGCCGTCGTTGTCCTCGCCCGGCCGCCGGTCAGCCGAAGACCCTGACCTCGGCGACCTGGGCGCGGAACTTGCCGTCCGTATCCTTCGGCAGGCTGGTGAGCCAGATCAAGAGGTAGCGCGTGGTGACCGGGCTCTCCAGGGTGAACTCGGCGCTGGTACCGCTCCTCTTCCCGGCCACGGTGAAGGCCTCGGGCTGGGCCGCGGCGGGGTTCGCGGCGGCCTGGGCGCCCGGGATCCGGAGTTCGGCGGTGGTGTTCCCGAGGAACTGGACGTTCACCGTGCTGACCGACTGCTGGGAGCCGAGGTCGACCAGCAGCCCGGTGCCCTCCTTGAGCGGCGGCTTGGTGCCGAACTGGTCGTTGTAGCCCTTGGTCGTCCAGGTCGTGCCGGGGTCGCCGTCGAAGGACTTCGGGAGCAGGTACGTGGACTCCGGGGAGTCGCCCAGCGGGTTGTACGACTGGGCGTCCTTGACCTGGATCGGTACCGGGGTGTGGGTCGCCGCGTGCACGGTCGGCGCGGCGCTGGACGGCGCAGGGGTGGTGGCGGTGACGGTCGGCCCGGGGTGGCGCAGGCTGTCGACCAGCTGCCAGGAGGCGACGCCGATCGCGCCGAGGGCGACCGTCCAGGCCGTCACCTTGACCGCGCGGCGCAGCCGCCGGCGGGTGCGCCGGGTCGGGGCGAGCCGGTTGGGGGCCGGGGCGGTGCCGGGGGCGGCGACCACCCGGGTCGGGTTGGGCGCGGTGGGCAGTGCGTGGGTGTTGTGCCGCGGCGGGGCGCTGAAGACGGGCAGCTCGGGCTCGGGCTGCCGGATGCGCGGCATCAGCGCGATCGCCTTGGCCAGCTCCTCCGGGGTGCGGATCGGCTGGGCGTGGTGCGGGGGGCGGTCGAAGAGGGCGCGCGCGGCCAGCTCGGACAGGCCCTTGTGGACGCCGGCCCGGACCTGGTCCGGCGGCACGGCGTGGAGGTTCCGGGGCAGGCCCTGGAGGTCGTAGCGGTCCTCCGGGTACGGCCAGCGGTGGGTGAGCGCGGCGAACAGCAGGGCGCCGATCGCCCGGGTGTCGGTCCGCTCGGCGTCCTCGGCGCCGCCGTCGGCGGGCAGTCCGCGCAGAGCGGCGTCCACCGCGATGCCGTTGATCCGGTACTGCCCGCTGTCGGTGCGCAGCACGCAGCGCGGGGTGAGCCGCAGATGGGCCTGCCCGCGCCGGTGGGCGGCGGCGACGGCGTCGGTGACCTGGCGGACCATCTGGTACGCCTCGTGCGGCTCCATCGGGCCGTCGGCGAGCAGCTTGGCGAGGTCGGAGGCGTGCGGCAGCCACTCCCGCACGACGTAGACCAGCTCGCCCTCCTGCACGGCGTCCAGCACCTGGACGAAGCGCGGGTCGCCGAGCAGCGCGGCGGACTTGGCGGCGGCCAGCACCCGGCGGGCCCGCTGGTGGCCGGAGGCCATCAGGTGGACGCCGACGGCGCGGCGCAGCTTCTCGTCGACCGCCCGCCAGCTGCTGAAGGTCTCGGTCTGGGAGATGCACTCCTCCAGCCGGTACCGGTTGCCGATCTTGTCCCCGCTGTGGCGCAGCGGGGCCGGCAGGGTCTTCGGCAGGGTGCCGGTGTCGCGCGGGTCGTGCGTGGGCTGCGGGTCCTGCGGCGGGCGGGCCGGGCGCGCGGCCGTGCCCTGGGCCGCTGCCGCGGCCGCCTTCGCCCCGCCGGCGGCGAGCTCGGCGCGGATCTCGGCGGCGGAGAGCGGCGCAGTGATCTCGGAGGTCTCCTCCGAGGAGGGTGCGGGAGAGGGCTCGTCGTCCGGTGCGGTCCCGCTGCGCGCGGCCTCGGGGGACTGCTGGGCCGTCTCGCCGGCGAGCTCGTCGATCGCCGCGGCCAGTGCGGCCTCGTCCGCCGCCCCGTCAGCTGCTGACGTGTCGACGACCGCCTTGGTGCCATCAGCCACCGTGGTCCTGCCTCCCCTTGTGTCGCCCCGGCCTGAGAGAGTCGCTGGAGCGGACGGGCCGAGGCTCGGCGCTCCAGGACAATTGTGCCCACTCTTCCCCACCGGGTACGACCGCTGGAAGGGGCGGTCGGTTGCGTGATGGTGGAGAGATGTGGTGCAGATCCGACACTGGGCCGCCATCTCCGGCCCGGGAGGACCCGGGGTGCGGAGGGCGGCCCAGTCTTGACGTGTGCCCTCGCCCGACGGGGCGGAAGGCTCCGGCCCCCGGTTGACGCCCGGTCATGGCGTCCGCCGGGGGGCCGGCCGGTACGGCGGATCAGCGGCCGAGTCGGCCGCGGACCATGCCCAGCATGGCGTTCAACTCCTCGATCCGCAGCTTCTTCGCGACGAGCACGAAGACCGCCAGCTGGAGGCCGCCCGCCGCCACGAGGGTGAGCAGGCTGCCCAACCAGCCGCCGATGACCTGCTGGACCGCCAGGCTGACGCCCACGCCGACCACCGCGGCCGGGACACTGGCGAGGGCCAGCCGGGTGTAGGTCCTGCCGATCCGCTTGGTGTCCAGACCGCCGATCTTCTTCTTCAGCTTGGGCACCGCGACCGTCACTCCGACGGCGTAGGCGAGGCCGTAACCGAACGCCATGCCCGTCACGACCCACTCGGCGGGCAGGGTGAGCCAGCAGATCAGCGAGAAGGCGGCCTGACAGGCCGCCACCCAGACGGTGTTCGAGAACGGCGTCCGGGTGTCCTCGTAGGCGTAGAAGCCGCGCAGCATCACGTACTGGGCCGAGTACGGGATGAGGCCCAGCGCGAAGGCGGAGAGCATCAGGCCGACGTTGGTGGCGTCGTTCAGGACGCTCTCGCCGCCGCCCACGGCGTAGATCGAGCGGCCGATCGCCGGACCGAGCGAGAGGAACAGGAAGGCGGCCGGGACGACCGCCACGGCGGTGGTGCGCAGCCCGTACGAGAGGTCGTCGCGCACCGCGCCGGCGTCCTCGTCGGCCGCGGCCCGGGAGAGCCGCGGCAGCACGGCGCTCATCAGCGAGACGACGATGACGGCCTGCGGCAGCTGCCAGATCAGCAGCGCGTTGGAGAAGGCGGCCAGGCCGACGCCGTCGTGGCCCGAGTCGTGGGCGGCGATGCCGGCCGAGGTGGCCAGTTGGGTGATGACCAGGTAGCCGGCCTGGTTGGCGAGGACGAAGAAGAACGTCCACTTGGCCAGCCGGGCGGCCTTGCCGAGGCCGTGGCCGCGCCAGTCGAACCGCGGCCGGTAGTGGAAGCCGGCCGCCCGCAGGTACGGGACCATCGCCAGCGCCTGGACGGCGAGGCCCACCAGGGTGCCGATGCCGAGCAGCCGGACACCCTCGGGGGTGATCGTCTCCGGGGTGACGCCGGGGTTGCCGAAGGATCCGAAGACCCAGATGTAGGCGCCGAAGGTGAAGATCACCACGATGTTGTTGAGGACCGGGGTCCACATCATCGCGCCGAAGCGGCCCCGGGCGTTGAGGATCTGGCCCATCACCACGTGGATGCCCATGAAGAAGATGGTCGGCAGGCAGTACCGGGCCAGGGCGACCGTGGTGTCGGCGCTCGCCTGGTCCTTCATCAGCGGATGGGCGATCAGCTGGACCAGCAGCGGGGCGCCCAGCACGGCCACGAAGGTGACGCCGGCCAGGCCGACCATCACCAGGGTGAGCAGCCGGTTGGCGTAGGCGGTTCCGCCGTCGGCGTCGTTCTTCATGCTGCGGACCAGCTGCGGCACGAAGACGGCGTTCAGGGCGCCGCCGCCGATCAGGATGTAGAGCAGGGTCGGCAGGGTGTTGGCGGCGTTGTACGAGTCGCCCATCACGCCGATGCCGATCGCGGTGGCGATCACCATGGTGCGCAGGAAGCCGGTGCCGCGGGAGACCAGGGTGCCGGCCGCCATGATGGCGCTGGAGTTGAGGAGGCTGGCGACCTTGCCGCCGCCGCCCGCCGGGGGCGCCTTCGGCGCGTGCTCCTCGGCGGCCAGCTCGTCCAGCGGCTCCACCGCGGGCGGCAGCTGCACCGCGGCCACCTGCATGGTGGCCTCCTCCTCGGAGAGCGGCGGATCGAACTCGATCGGGGGCACGAACGGGCGCTGCCCGTCCGGGCCCTGCGGGCCGTTCCGGTGGCCGCCGCCGTGGCCGTGGCCGCCCGCACCGCCCTGGTACCCCGCGGCCGGCGGGAACGGCGCGGCCGGGGCGAACGCGGCCGGTGCGGCGGGCGGCTGGGGCGCGCCGGACTGCAGCGGCTGCTGGGCCGGCGGCCGGGCCGGAGCCTCGGCGACCGGACCGGCGGGGGCGGCCTGCGCTCCGCCGAAGAGCGCGTCCACGCCCACGTACTCGGTGGTCTCGGAGTCCCAGGCGGAGTGCGCCGGGCCGGGCTGCCACTGCTGCTGCTCCTCGCGCGGCCCGCCCCACTGGCCGCCGACCGGCGCCGGCCGTTCCCAGCCGGCCCGGTCCCCCTGCCAGGCCTCGGCCGGCGCCTCCGGCTGCTGCTGCACCGGGGTGTCCCAACCGGGCTGGACCGGCGGCACCGGTGGGGAGAACGGGGAGGCCGGCGGCACCGGCGTCGGGTAGTCGCCGCCCTGCGGGGGCAGCTGCGGCGGCACGTCGTACGCGGCGGCCGGCTGCTGCGTCGCGGCGGGCCGGTCGGCCCGCAGGCCGTACGGATCCTGGCCGTAGGGATCCTGGCCATCCTGCGGGGCCTGGTACGCCTCGGCGGCGTACGGGTCCTGGGCGTAGGTGTCGGCCACGTACCAGTCGCCGGACGGCGACTCGGCGCCCGGCCGGCCCTCACCGCGGCCCGGTGGCCGCTCCTCGCTGCGCCCGGTCATGTCACCTCTTCGCTGTCGTGGGGGAGGCCGACCCGGCGTCGGGCGGGTGTCGGCGGTATCAAGGACCAACCTTCTCATCACTGGCGGCCCGATCCCGGCCATCGGCGCCGCTGCCGCGCGGTGTCCGCGCAGCTCCGCCGCGTTCCGGGCGCCCGTCGGCGGACGCTCCGCCGTCCTCCTCGGGCTCGTCGCCGTCCGCCGGGGCGTCCGTACGGCCCCCGGCCGGGGCGTCGGCGAGGGGGGTGTCCAGGGGCGCGTCGCCCTCGTCGTCGTTGGCCACCCGGCGCTTGCGCTGCCGGAAGAAGCGCAGCGCCGCCAGCAGGAGCAGCAGCAGGGCTCCGCCGAAGACGTAGAGCACGCCGTTGGTCACCGAGGTGACCTCGACCTGGAATGTCTGCGGCTCGCCGTACAGTTCCGGGTTCGGGCCGGTGGTCATGAGCTGGGCGGTCACCGTGACCGGCCCGTTGTTGTGCGCCTGCGCCGGGAACCGCAGGGTGGCGCTCTGCGCGGCGGGGAGCACCAGCTCCTCGGACGGGCCGATCTGGAGCCGGTTGGCCTGGGTCGGGGTCACCACCAGCTTGAGGTTGGTGACCGCCTGGGTGAGGTCGTTGCGGACGCTGACCTGCAGGACACCGGTGTCCCCGGCCAGGGTGATGACGTTCTTGTGCGGCACGTACACCGCGTTGGTCAGCTCGTCGAGGTAGTCGGACACGCCGGTGCGGTAGACCGACCCCGCGGGTGCCCGGGTCCGCCACTCGGTCGACATCGAGCGGACCATCGCCGCACTGAACGGACCGCGCACCCGCTGCGGCAGGGTGAGCACCCGCATCAGCGTCTCCAGCCGGTGCTGGATGTCGATGGTCTTGCTCAGGTCGACGGCCGGCAGCTCCGAGGAGCGAACCCGGGCGGGGTAGTCGACGGCGCGCGGCACGGCGGTGTTGGCCTTCGGGTCGGCCGGCCCCTGGGTGAGCACGTCCAGCTTGACCGGCTCCGCCCACTTGCCGGCCTCCGCCGCCTGGACGGCGGTCGCCAGCACCTTGGCCGTGTTGACCGTCAGCTCGCGCGGCGGCATCACCAGCAGGCCGCGCGGGTTCTGCGGCTCCTGCCGGGAGATCACGAAGGTCTCGGCGAGGAAGCGCTGCACCGCCAGGGTCTGCGCCTGCGGCGTGTCGAGGTCCGCCTGGAAGAGCGCGGAGACCTCCTCGTCGGCCACCACCGCGGTCTGCCCGTCGCCGATCGGCCGCACCGCGGTCGGGGTGTACTTGAGGGCGTCCGGCTCCGGCAGGCTCGCGCCGTTCACCAGGACGGTGCCGCTGCCGGTGCGGTGCGCCAGCGCCGCGATCTGCTGGTCCAGGTACCCCTGGTAGGGCCAGGCGACGTCCGATCGGGTGTCGACCGACAGCCGGAACTCGACGGTTAGCCGGCCCGCCACGGCCGCCTTGTCGAGGGCGGTGTCCACGCCCGCCAGCTCGGCCGCGTTGTGCGCGATCGAGGCCAGGTCGGGGTCCGCGTACGGCAGTGCGACCACCTGGCTGCCCTGCTTGGCCACCGCGGCCCGGAGCTTGTTCAGCCAGGCCGTGGCGGCGGCGGAGCCGTTGTGGAGGACGGTGTTCTCCTCCTTGGCCGCCTGCTTGGGCCTGCTGTTCTTCTTGCCGTTCCTGTCGCCCTTCTCGGTGCCCGGCTTCTGCACCCGGTACGGCTTGGTCATCGCGAAGGCGGTGTCCAGCAGGTCCGGATCGATCACCCAGGTCAGGCCGGACAGCGACGAACCCGTCTCGACCAGCTCGTAGAGCCGGCCGCCCGGTGCGAACTCCGCGGCCAGGCTGTCGTCGCGCAGCACCGGGACGGTCTGGTCGTTGTCGGACATGGTCTGCGCGACCAGGACCGGAGCGTGCACCAGCGGCCAGAGCGTGGTGACCTTCGACGGCTGCGCCTCGGTCGGCGTCGGGTCGTAGGGCAGGAAGGTGCGGGCGATGCCCAGCGCGCGGTCGTGCTGGTTGTCCGCGGTCGAACCCCAGGCGTCCACCGCCAGCTCGTACACGCCCTCGGTGGACAGCCCGAGGTCGTTCACGGCGACGCTCAGGGTGTACGGCTGGCTCTGGCCCGGGGCCAGCTCGTTCAGCGCGTACTGCGGGCTGTCCAGCTCGATGCCGTCCTGGTTGACCGGGGTGGTCCGGGAGGCGACGCCGGCCAGCTCGCTGCGCGTGGTGAGCGGCTTGCCCGACCACGGCTTGCGGACCGCCGCGTGGGCGCCCTTGAGCACCGACTTGCCGGCGTTGGTGATGTGCCCGCTGATCGTCACGGTGCCGTTGGGGACGGCCACCGGCTTGTTGACCGACTCGATGGTCATCACCACCGGGGCCTCGGCCGAGGCCCCGGACTCGGAGGCCGGGCGCGGGCCCCCGGCGGGCGTCGCGGCGGCCGGGAGGGCGGGCAGCAGCGCCAGCGCGGCGCCCAGTACGGCCGCCACCCGTCGCACGGTGCGCTTCCCGGAGCGGCTCCGCCCACGATCTCGTCCGGTGGACGCTTCGCGAAACGCGCACTTCTCGTCGGCTCGCTCGCTACGCTCGCTCACGCGCTCCGCCCTCGCCGTTCTCGATCGCTCGCTGCTGATGCTGCTGTGCTGCTGTGATGCCGCGGAAGCCCTGCGGGCCTAACCTGCCGGCCGTGGGGATCAGCGGTGAAGAAAGTGCGGCCGCCCGCGATCCGGGAGGCCGTTCCGGCGCGCGGCACCGCAGGCCCCCGTCGGTGCCCGTGACCCGCTCCACCGGCATGGTAACGATGCAGCCAAGGGTGCAGTGTTGCGGGCTTGGGGTGAGCGCCGCAAAACGCGCGGGCAGCGGAGCCTTCGGGACACGTACCCTTGTGAGCCGTGTCCACTGCCAATGAGCCCACCGCCCACGAGTCCGGCGTCCATCATTCCAGCACTGCCACCCAGGTCGTACCAGGCCTGAGCGAGGCGCAGACGCTGGGCCTGCAGGAGCTGCTGCGGGTCTCCCCGGTCGCCGACGAGATCGCCCGCCGATTCCAGGCGGCCGGGCACCGGCTCGCGCTGGTCGGCGGCTCGGTCCGGGACGCCCTGCTGGGCCGGCTCGGCAACGACCTCGACTTCACCACCGACGCCCGCCCGCACCAGGTCCTGAAACTGGTCAAGGGCTGGGCGGACGCCGTCTGGGACGTCGGCATCGCCTTCGGCACGGTGGGTGCCCGCAAGGACACCCCTCAGGGCTCCTTCCTGATCGAGATCACCACGTACCGCTCGGAGGCGTACGACCGCACCTCGCGCAAGCCCGAGGTGACCTACGGCGACACCATCGAGCAGGACCTCGTCCGCCGGGACTTCACCGTCAACGCGATGGCCGTCGACCTGCCCGGTCGCGGCTTCGTCGACCCGCACCGCGGCCTGGAGGACCTGGAGGCCCGGGTGCTGCGGACCCCCGCCACCCCCGAGGAGTCGTTCTCCGACGACCCGCTGCGGATGATGCGGGCCGCCCGCTTCGCCGCCCAGCTGGACTTCGACCCGGCCCCCGAGGTCGTCGCCGCGATGACCGCGATGGCCGACCGGATCGCGATCGTCTCCGCCGAGCGGGTCCAGGCCGAGCTGAACAAGCTGCTCCTGGCCACGCACCCGGTCAAGGGCCTGCGCCTGCTCGTCGACACCGGCCTGGCCGGCCACGTGCTGCCCGAGCTGCCGGCCCTGCGGCTGGAGCGCGACGAGCACCACCGGCACAAGGACGTCTACGAGCACTCGCTCACCGTCCTGGAGCAGGCGATCGACCTGGAGCAGGACGGCCCCGACCTCACGCTGCGGCTGGCCGCGCTGCTGCACGACATCGGCAAGCCGCGCACCCGTCGATTCGAGTCGGACGGCCGGGTCTCGTTCCACCACCACGAGGTGGTCGGCGCCAAGATGACCCGCAAGCGGATGCGCGAGCTGAAGTACTCGAAGGAGCTGACCGAGGACGTCTCGCGCCTGGTGGAGCTGCACCTGCGCTTCCACGGCTACGGCGGCGGGGAGTGGACCGACTCGGCGGTGCGCCGCTACGTCACCGACGCCGGGCCGCTGCTGGAGCGCCTGCACAAGCTGACCCGCTCCGACTGCACCACCCGGAACAAGAAGAAGGCCGCGACGCTCTCCCGGACGTACGACGGCCTGGAGAAGCGGATCGAGGAGCTGAGGGCCCAGGAGGAGCTGGACGCCGTGCGCCCGGCGCTGGACGGGAACCAGATCATGGAACTGCTGGAGCTGAAGCCGGGCCCGCAGGTCGGCAAGGCGTACAAGCACATGCTGGAGCTGCGCCTGGAACACGGTCCGATGGAGCACGACGAGGCCGTCGCCGCGCTCCGCGCCTGGTGGGCCGGACAGCAGGGCTGACCCGGCAGGTCCCACCGGCAGTGCCCCGGACACCGGAGGCCCGGAACACGGAGGGGTGGCCCCGGAGACCCCCCGGGGCCACCCCTCCGTCGTACCGCCCGCCGGGCGTCCGCGGTCAGCCGTTGAGCGCCTTCAGGCAGAGTACGTAGCTCAGCGCCTCGGACGAGGACGTCCGGGTGTAGCTGCTGTCCGACTCGGGCACGTTGTCGCAGCCCTTGTCGTCGCTGGTGGCCAGCAGCTTGCGGAGCACCTTGTACTGGGCCCGGGAGTCGCTGCAGGAGAGCATGGTGATCCGCGGGTTGGGGTCGTGCGTGGCGCTGGTGCCGTTCTCGTTGCGCAGGCAGTCGCCGGTCCTGGCACGGTCGATGTCACCGGGCACCGTGGAGGCCGCGGCCGGGGCGGACGGCTTGGCCGCGCCCGGGGTGGTGATCTCGGGTATCGGCGGCATCGAGAACGACGGCATGGGCGGGATGGTCACAGCGGTCGGCGAGGGCAGCGAGATCGGGCGGTACGGCCGGTTGTCGTGGTCGGTCGAGCCGAGCAGGGCGCCGGTGGTCACCAGGATGATCAACGAGGTGATCGAGAGGACCGGCAGCAGCAGCATCAGCATGTGCGGCCGCTTGGTCAGCGGGACGCCCGGGTCGAGCTGCGGGCCGTGGGTGCCCGGTACCGGCGGCGGCAGGTCCTTGATCTTGTTGTGGGCCGCGAGGTTCCGCAGCAGGGTGATCGGCGTGATGATCGAGGACGCGTAGCCCCACCAGCCCTGGACCAGGGTGCGGGCCGACATGTCGCGGACCACCGCGGTGCCGCAGGTGCGGCAGAACGGTCCGGGCTGCTTCAGGAACCGCATCACGATGATGATGCCCTGGTGCCCGCGGACGCTGGTGTCCACGGCGGGGAAGCCGCCGCAGAAGCGGCAGACCGGGCCGCCGTGCGGGGCCTGCTGCGCGTACCCGGCCTGCGGCGGCACGCCGTAACCGGGCGCGGCCTGCTGCGGCGCGGCCGGGTAGCCGTAGCCGGGAGCCGGGGCGGGCGCCGCCCCGCCGTACGGGTTGCCGGAGGCGTAGGGGTTGCTGCTGTCGGCGGGCGGCGGCGCGCCGTACGGCATCTGGGGAGGTGGGACGGACAAAGGGTTCCCCCGTGAAAGGCTTGGACTGGCGTAGGGTCAGGACTTCTTGACCGGTGGTACGCCGCTGGTCAGCGGGCCGAGGCAGAGCACGTAGCGCTTCTTGTTCCAGCGGCGGCCGCTCTTGCCGGAGACCGTGCTGGTGGTGCCGGCGGTCTGCTTGCAGCGGTTGGTGTCGGTGGTGCCGGTGTGCTTGGCCAGCACCTTGTAGTTCGCCTTGCTGTCGGTGCACTTGACGATCTCGACGTCGCGCGAGCCGCTCGCCTTGACGCAGTCGCCGACCGAGGCGCTGCTGACGCTCGGCCCGGTGACGAAGTAGCCGACGATCAGCACGATGCCGCCGACCACGGCCACGCCGCCCTTGAGCTTGGCCTTGGTACTGCCCTTCTTCGCCGGCACCGGAGCCGGCACCGGAGCCTGCGGCAGCGGAGCGATCGGCGGCTGGCCGTACGGGGGCTGCTGGCCGTACGCGGGCTGGCCGCCGGGCGGCGGTCCGTACGGGGGCTGCTGGCCGTACGGGGGCGCGGGCGGGCTCGGCTGGGCCGGCGCACCCGGGTAGCCGTAGGCCGGCGGCTGGCCGTAGCCGGCCGCGACCGGCTGCGGCGCGCCGTAGGGCGGAGGCTGGGCACCGTAGGGCTGGGGGGCCTGGGGTGCGCCCGGCGGGCCCTGCGGGTACCCGTACTGGGGCGGCGGCGGGCCGTAAGGGCTGGGCGGTGTGCTCATCAGATTCCCCCGAAACAGAGTGCTGTCGCTCCGACAGATCTGACGTACCTTAGCGACTCCGCCCGACGCCGCCGGTTTCGAGGGTGTGAGGGTGCTCAGAGCGCCTGGTCACCGGGGAGCGGGCCACTGCGGCGCGCGGCCCGCAGGTAGAGCACGGCGGCGAGTGCGTACACCAGGGCGACGCCGGTCACCACCGCGACCGAGCGGCCGGAGAGCGGCAGCACCAGCGCGGTCACCAGGGCGGCGGCCACGAAGGCGACGTTGAACAGCACGTCGTAGATGGCGAAGACACGGCCGCGGAAGTCGTCCTCGACCGACTCCTGGACCACGGTGTCGGCGCAGATCTTGGTGCCCTGGGTGACCACGCCGAGCAGCAGGGCGGCGATCAGGCAGGGAACCAGTGAGAAGCCCAGCCCGAGCGCGGGCACGAAGACCACGGGGGCGGCGAGGCAGAGCGTCATCCAGCCGGCCAGGCCGATCCGCCGGGTGCACCAGGGGCTGATCAGCGCCGCGAGGAAGAAGCCGGCCGCGGAGAGGCCGACCGCCTGGCCGAGGGTGGCCAGCCCGGCCGCGCTGTCGTTCGGGTCGTTGAAGGTGTAGCGGGCGAGCATGACCACCATGACGATCAGCACGCCGTAGCAGAACCGGGCGGCGGTGACGGCGGCCAGTGCGTGGACGGCCGGCCGGCAGTCCCGGACCAGGTGGGTGACGGCCGCGCCCAGGTCGCGGGCGGCCTGGACCAGCGCCCGGCCGAGCGCGGGGCGGTCCGGGCGGTGCTCGGGCCCCAGCAGGTCCCGGTGCATCCGCCGGGCGGCCAGCGCCGCCGAGAGGTAGAGCAGCGCGGCGACGGTGACCAGCGCCGCGTCGGCCCGCGGCCCGGGGGGCATCACCTGGTGCAGCACGAAGCCCAGCCCGCCGCCGGAGGCCGCGGCGACGGTGCCCAGGGTGGGGGAGAGCGCATTGGCGGTGACCAGCTGCTGCTGCTCCACCACCCGCGGCAGCGCGGCGGACAGCCCCGCCAGGATGAACCGGTTGAGCGCCGTGACCAGCAGCGCGGAGGCGAAGAACAGCGAGGTCGGGGCCTCGGCCAGGAGCAGCGCCCCGGTGACCAGGCCGAGCCCGAACCGGGCCAGGTTGCCGTAGAAGAGCACCTGGCGGCGGCGCCAGCGGTCCAGCAGCACCCCGGCGAACGGTCCGATCACCGAGAACGGCAGCAGCATCACGGCCAGCACCGAGGCGATGTCGGCGGGGGAGGACTGCTTCTCCGGGGAGAAGACCACGTAGGCGGCGAGCGAGACCTGGAAGACGCCGTCGGAGAGCTGGGACAGCACCCGGGCGGTCAGCAGCCGGCGGAAGTCGCGGCCGCGCAGGAGGTCCGGGAGCGTGGCGCGGCGCGCGGACCGGTGGGTGCTGCCGTTCTCCGTGATCGCCACCCGCCCAGACTGCCATGGAACCGGCCTGTGTTTCACGTGAAACATTCGCCGGGAAAAGGTGAACGGGCCCACGGCTGACCGTGGACCCGTTCGGTTGGCGGTGAGCGCCGCAGATCAGCGCTCAGCGCCCGAACTTCAGCGCTCGACCTCGCCGCGGATGAACTTCTCGACGTTCTCCTTGGCCTCGTCGTCGAAGTACTGGACCGGCGGGGACTTCATGAAGTACGAGGACGCCGACAGGATCGGGCCGCCGATGCCGCGGTCCTTGGCGATCTTCGCGGCGCGCACGGCGTCGATGATGACACCGGCCGAGTTCGGGGAGTCCCAGACCTCAAGCTTGTACTCCAGGTTCAGCGGGACGTCGCCGAACGCACGGCCTTCGAGGCGGACGTAGGCCCACTTGCGGTCGTCCAGCCAGGCCACGTAGTCCGACGGGCCGATGTGGACGTTCTTGGCGCCCAGCTCGCGGTCGCGGATCTGCGAGGTGACGGCCTGGGTCTTGGAGATCTTCTTCGACTCCAGGCGCTCGCGCTCAAGCATGTTCTTGAAGTCCATGTTGCCGCCGACGTTCAGCTGCATGGTGCGCTCAAGGATGACACCGCGGTCCTCGAACAGCTTCGCCATCACACGGTGCGTGATGGTGGCGCCGACCTGGGACTTGATGTCGTCACCGACGATCGGCACGCCGGCCTCGGTGAACTTGTCCGCCCACTCCTTGGTGCCCGCGATGAACACCGGCAGGGCGTTCACGAAGGCGACCTTGGCGTCGATGGCGCACTGGGCGTAGAACTTGGCCGCGGCCTCGGAGCCGACGGGCAGGTAGCACACCAGGACGTCGACCTGCTTGTCCTTGAGGACCTGGACGACGTCGACCGGGGCCTCGTCGGACTCCTCGATGGTCTCCAGGTAGTACTTGCCCAGGCCGTCGAGGGTGTGGCCGCGCTGGACGGTGACGCCGGTCGGCGGCACGTCGCAGATCTTGATGGTGTTGTTCTCGCTGTTGCCGATGGCGTCGGCCAGGTCGAAGCCGACCTTCTTGGCGTCGACGTCGAAGGCGGCGACGAACTCCACGTCACGGACGTGGTAGTCGCCGAACTGGACGTGCATCAGGCCGGGGACCTTGCCGGCCGGGTCGGCGTCCTTGTAGTACTCGACACCCTGCACCAGCGACGCGGCGCAGTTGCCCACGCCCACGATGGCTACGCGAACCGAACCCATTCCGGTTGCTCCCTGTGATCTCATGAGGGCCGCCGGGAATCGGCGGCACTCGTCCTGCTTCTTCGATGACTGCTTGACGGGCGCGCGAGGCGCCCACTCCTGCCGCGTGGCACAGGGCTGACGCGGCGGTCAGCGCTCCTGGGCGGAGCGCCCCGGGCGGTCGTACGGTGGCCCGGGCGGATCCGGGGATCCGGCCTCCTCGCCACGGCCGTCCGAAGTCTTGTCGGGTACTGCGGCGCCCGGCCCGCCGGCGGCCGGTCCGGTCCGGCCGGTGCGGTTGGCCCGCTCGGTCTCGATCAGCTCGTTGAGCCACCGGACCTCGCGCTCGACCGACTCCAGGCCGTGCCGCTGCAGCTCGACGGTGTAGTCGTCGAACCGCTCGCGCGCCCGGGCGAGCGAGTTGCGCATCCGCTCCAGGCGTTCCTCCAGCCGGCTGCGGCGGCCCTCCAGGACGCGCATCCGCACGGCCCGGTCGGTCTGGCCGAAGAACGCGAAGTGGACGCCGAAGTGCTCGTCCTCCCAGGCGTCGGGGCCGGAGTCGGCGAGCAGTTCCTCGAACCGCTGCTTGCCCTCGGCGGAGAGCCGGTAGACGATCTTGGACCGCTTGCCGTTGAGCGCGGTGGCCGGGACGTACTCGACGTCCGGGTTGTCCTCGACCAGGAAACCCTGGGCGACCAGGCTCTTCAGGCAGGGGTAGAGCGTTCCGTAGGAGAACGCGCGGAACGATCCGAGCAGGACGTTGAGTCGCTTGCGCAGCTCGTACCCGTGCATCGGGGCGTCGTGGAGCAGACCGAGAACGGCGAACTCCAGCACTCCTGAGCGCCTGCCCAATGCCGTCGTCCTCCTTCCCCTCAGCCCGTCCGCGGGCCGCCGTCTCCGGCGGTATGCCGCTCCGATGTATCGGCTCGATATATCGAGAACAGTAAACCTGGGCCCCCGGTGGAGCAAGAGGGGCGCGCGTGAATGTGATCACAAGGCGACGCGCGGGTGTGCTTGGCAACGGGCGTGTAATGATCTGCTGCCGTTTTGCGGTCATTGGCGGCTTAGGCCTGATTTGTTGTGCTTCTGTCCTGCGTACGCTGTCGCGTGTGCACGAGGACCACCTCCGGGGTTAGGGCGGTTGCGGGCATCGGACGTGGACCCTGCCTTCAGGCTTCGACCGCCTGGCGAGGAGTAGCTGGAACATGAGCGAACGACGGCGCAGGTCGCCCAACGGAGACGGGCAGCCGCCGGGCGACGGCGGCGGGACGGGCGGAGCCGAACGCGACGAGCTCAGCTCGGAGGGCTTCCGACGGCGCTCCCCGGGCGTCCGGGAGACGGCCCAGCAGCCCCGGATGACCCGCGCCGAGATGCGCAAGGCGGCCGCCAAGGGCAGCAAGCGCGGCCCAGGCGCTCCCGCCGGTGCGGCCGGCCGGGACGGCAAGCCGGGCAAGAAGCGGTTCATCGACTACCCGCGCTTCGGCAAGCAGGGCTTCCGCCGCTGGCTGCCGTCCTGGCGGCTCTGCCTCAGCACGTTCCTGATCGTCTTCGCGGCCTGTGTCGGCACGGTCTTCGTCATCTACCAGAGCACCACGATCCCGCCGCTCAAGGAGCTGGTGAAGGAACAGAACAACATCTACTACTGGGCCGACGGCACGGAGATGACCCGCAAGGGCGAGACGAACCGTCAGATCGTCGAGCTCGCCGACATCAGCCCCAACCTGCAGAACGCGGTCATCGCGGCGGAGAACGAGAGCTTCCGCACCGACAGCGGCATCGACCCCAAGGGCATGATGCGCGCGGTCTACAACATGGCCAAGGGCGGCCAGACCCAGGGCGCCTCGACCATCACCCAGCAGTACGTCAAGAACGCGTACCTCAGCCAGGAGCAGACCCTCACCCGCAAGGTGAAGGAGTTCTTCATCACCCTGAAGGTCAATCAGGACATGAAGAAGGAAGAGATCCTGAAGGGGTACCTGAACACCAGCTGGTTCGGCCGCGGCACCGGTGCCCAGGCCGCCGCCCAGGCGTACTACGGCGTCAACGCCAAGGACCTCGACCTCTGCCAGAGCGCGATGCTGGCCGGTCTGCTCAAGGGCGCCGCGCTCTACGACCCGAGCATCAAGGGCAACCACGAGCGTGCCGAGGTGCGCTGGAAGTGGATCCTGGACCGGATGGTGGAGACCAAGAACGCCACCGCCGAGGAACGGGCCAAGTGCACCACGTTCCCCGACCCGATCAAGCCGGTGCCGCCGACCAACATGAACGGCCAGATCAGCTACCTGGTCGACGTCGCCAACCGGTACGTCGCGGCCAAGGACCCGAAGATCGACCAGCAGACGCTCGCCAAGGGCGGCTTCAAGATCTACACGACCTTCGAGAAGGACAAGGTCGACGCCCTCAAGAAGGCCGTGGACGACGTCCGGAACGAGACGCTCAACCCGCAGAAGCGCCCGGACAACGACAACTGGGTCCAGTTCGGCGCGGCCAGCGTCCGCCCCGGTGACGGCGCGATCGTCGCCATCTACGGCGGCGACGGCGTGGAGAACCAGCACTTCGACAACAACGCGGACGCCCAGGGCGTCCAGGTCGGCTCGACCTTCAAGCCGTTCGTGCTCGCCGCCGCGATGCAGGTCGGCGTGCAGACCGCGACCGACGACAAGGGCAAGCCGAAGCGGATCAACGCCGACAGCCGCTACCTCTCCGACGACATGTCCGAGATCCGCCGGCCGGACGGTTCGCTGATCATGGACGACACGACGGGCAAGCCGTACCGGCAGAAGAACGAGGACAAGGGCAAGCGCGGCTACGTCTCGCTGCGACAGGCCATGCAGTGGTCGTACAACGTCCCGTTCGTCCAGCTCAACCAGGACGTCGGTGGCCAGAACGTGGCCGACATCGCCGAGAAGATGGGTGTCCGCAAGGAGAGCTTCGTCGACACCAAGACGACGACCTTCCCGCTCGGCACCTCCGGCATCAGCCCGATCCGCATGGCCGACGCCTACGCGACGCTCGCCGCCAGCGGCAAGCAGGCCGACCCGTACTCGGTGACCAAGGTGGAGCTGAACGGCGTCGAGCGCCCGGGGTTCAGGAAGCCCGAGCTGAAGCAGGCGCTGGAGCCGGCCGTCGCGGACAACGTCACCGACGTGCTGGTGAACGTGGCCAAGAACGGTACCGGTTCGAAGTCCAACGCGCTGGGCCGCCCGGTCGCCGGCAAGACCGGTACCACCGACCAGAACAAGTCGGCCTGGTGGGTCGGCTACACCCCGCAGCTGGCCACCAGCGTCGCGATGTGGCGCGAGGACCCGGCCAAGCACGAGCGGCTGTCGCTCAACGGCACCGGCGGCAAGGACTCGGTGCACGGTGGTGACACCCCGACCGACGTCTTCACCCGCTACATGAAGGCCGCACTGGCCAACGAGAAGAAGCTGGACTTCCCCAACCCGCAGCCGGTCGGCAGCCAGGTGGACTCCTCGGGCGCGCCGAGCACGGCCACGCCGAGCAGCTCGCCCTCGGCCACCGAGACCGCCCCGACCCAGACCCCGGACCCGGGTGCCCCGCAGCAGCCGGAGCCGACCGCCACCCAGGGGCCGGCCTGCGTTCCGGGTGTTGACTGCCCGGGCACCGTGCCCACGCCGTCGGCGACCAAGACCCACCCGACGCCCGGCGGTGGCAACGGCGGCGGCGGCGGTGGCGGCGGCGGTGGCTCGACCACGGCGCCCTCGCCCACCTGTCTCCTCGGGCTGTGCCCCTCGCCGCAGCCGACGGCGACCTCCACCGGCTCGCCGACCGGCCCGAGCGGCAAGCCGACGAAGCCGACCATGTCGCCCAGCCCGACCGGTGCCGTCCAGGCGGCGCCCTGACGGGCGCTGATCCCCGATGCACCACGGCGGTGGCGGTCCTCCTCGGAGGGCCGCCACCGCCGTTTCGTCATGATTCGCCGGATCGCGCCGAGACCGGCGAGGGGTCCTCCTCGTCCAGTCGCGGGAGGTGCGGCAGGATGTCCGGCATGACGTCGAGCGCTCGTGACGATTCCGCCGGCCAGACCGGGCCCATCAAGGGCGCCGGGCCCGATCCGGCGGCACCGGGAACGGCCTCCGCCGGTGCCGCGGACCGGTCCGGGACGGCCGCCCCGCCGGCCAACACGGTGGTCGTCCCGGCCGACGAGGACCCGGTCGCGGCGGCCGGCAGCGAGGTGATCGGCGGCCCGCCCGGGCGGCGCGCCCTGCTGGGCGTCTCCTGGTGGATCCCGGCGCGCTTCCTGGCGCTGGTGGTGATCGTGGTCTCGGTGCTGGGCATGGTGCGGCAGCTGCCCTGCTACGACGGCGCCTGGTTCCAGCCGGGATCGCCGCAGTACATCCACGCCTGCTACAGCGACATCCCGCACCTGTTCTCCGGGCGCGGCTTCGCGGCGGGCCTGCACCCGTACGTGGACCGGATCCCGGGCACCTCCGGCGATCTGCAGTTCCTGGAGTACCCCGTGCTGACCGGTCTCTTCATGCAGGTCGCGGCCTGGGTGACGCCGGGCGGCGGGACGACCACGAGCCAGGAGCAGTGGTTCTGGGCGATCAACGCGGGCCTGCTGATGGCCTGTGCGGTGGTCGCCGTGGTGGCGGTCTCCCGGACCCACCGCCGCCGCCCCTGGGACGCCATGCTGTTCGCCCTCGCGCCCTGCCTGCTGCTCAACGCCACCGTCAACTGGGACCTCCTGGCGGTCGCGCTGGCCGCCGTGGCACTGGCCTGGTGGGCGGGCTCGCGGCCGCTCTGGGCCGGCGTGTTCATCGGTCTGGCCACCGCGGCCAAGCTCTATCCGGTGCTGCTCCTCGGACCGCTCCTGGTGCTCTGCTGGCGCACCGGCAGGTGGCGCGAGTTCCGTGCGGCGCTCGGCGGCGCGGTCGGCGCCTGGCTGGTGGTCAACCTGCCGATCATGCTGGCCAACTGGGAGGGCTGGTCGACCTTCTACGTCTTCAGCAAGCACCGCAAGGAGGACTACGGCTCCTTCTGGCTGATCCTGATGCAGAACCGGGGCGCGAGCCTGGAGAACCTCGACGTCTACGTCGGGGTGCTGATGGTGCTCTGCTGCCTGGCCATCGCCTGGCTCGGCGTCTCGGCGCCCCGCCGCCCGCGCCTGATGCAGCTGGCCTTCCTGGTGGTGGCCGCGTTCGTCCTGGTCAACAAGGTCTACTCGCCGCAGTACGTGCTCTGGCTGATCCCGCTCGCCGTGCTGGCCCGGCCGCGCTGGCGGGACTTCCTGATCTGGCAGGCCTGCGAGGTGCTCTACACCCTGGGCATCTGGTCCCACCTGGGCTTCGTCACCGGCCCCAAGCAGCACGGGATCGGCGAGGCCTGGTACCACTTCGCGATCGTGCTGCACCTGGCCGGGACGCTCTACCTGGTCACCATGGTGGTCCGCGACATCCTCTTCCCGGACCGCGACCCGGTGCGCTGGGACGGCAGTGACGACCCGTCCGGCGGGGTTCTCGACCACGCCCCGGACGTCTTCGTGCTCGGCACCGCCCGGCGGCTGCAGGAGGAGGCGAGCTACGCCGGATACGCGCCGGCCGGCCCCGAGCAGTGGCTGGACGAGCCACCCGCCGCGGAGCCGGCCGGAAGTACCGCGCGTCGGTAGAGCAGCGTCAGCGGTCCACCACCCGGTCGAAGTGGGTGGTGGTGTGCCGCACCTGGAGGGTCAGCTCGTCGCCGATCGCCGGCGGCTTGGTGTCGTTGTCCAGGAGGAGCAGCGAGACCTGCATGTGCGGCGGCTCGGCGAACCAGAGCTGCTTGCCCGACCAGTGGAACGGCGACTTGGTCTTGTTGACCGTCGCCAGGCCGGCCCGGGCGATCCCCTTCGCCCGGGAGGACATGCCCTGCACGTACTTGGGCGCCTCCAGGCCGATGCCGTGCGCCGTCCCGCCGGCGACCACCAGCAGGTGGCCGTCGGACGGCGCCGGGTGCTGGCGGTAGCCGTAGCGGTCGCCCTTGGAGACCCGGGTGACGTCCAGGACGGTCGCCCGGACCTCCAGCGCGCCGTGGTCGCCGAGCCAGAGCCGGGTGCCGATCCGGGCCCGGAAGACGGTGTCCGGGTAGCGCTGCGTGAGCTGCTCCATCCCGGCCGCGCCGAGGTGGCTGACGAACACGGTGTGCACCGGGATCCCGGCGGCCCGGGCGGCGTCCACCCAGTACGCCACCTCCTCCACCGGGCTGGAGCCGTCAGGCCGGTCCATCGGCAGGTGCAGCGCCAGGCCCTCGAACGAGACGCCGTCCAGCTCGGCGGCGACCGCCGGCAGGTCGGCGGCGCCCACGCCGTGCCGGCGCATGGTGGTCATGCACTCCACCACCACCCGGGTGCCGTGCAGCGCGCGCAGCCCGTCGACGCTCGCCACCGTCCGGATCACCCGGGCGTGCGGCAGCGGCAGCACCTCCTCGCCGATCCGGTACGGGGTGAGCACCAGCAGCTCGCCGCCGTACCAGTCGGCCGCGTCGGCCGCCTCGTAGGCGGTGCCGACCGCCAGCACCCCGGTGCCGAGCAGGGTCGCCTCCTCGGCGAGCCGGTGGTTGCCCAGGCCGTAGCCGTTGCCCTTCGCCACCGGCACCAGGCCGGGGAACTCGGCCAGGACGGAGCGCTGGTGGGCGCGCCAGCGCTCGGTGTCGAGGTAGAGCGACAGCGTCATCGGGTCATCTCCCAGGGGTGTCGGTCACGGCGGGCGGGCTGCTCGGGCGGCGGCTCAGCGGCGCGACATGTAGAGGTCGAGGGCCTTGTGGAGCAGCTTGTTGAGCGGGAAGTCCCACTCGCCGAGGTACTCGGCGGCCTGGCCGCCGGTGCCGACCTTGAACTGGATCAGGCCGAAGAGGTGGTCGTTCTCGTCCAGGGTGTCGCTGATGCCGCGCAGGTCGTAGACCCCGCCGCCGAGGGCGTAGGCGTCGCGCATCATCCGCCACTGGACCGCGTTGGACGGCTTGACCTCGCGCTTGTGGTTGGCCGAGGCGCCGTAGGAGTACCAGACGTGCTCTCCGACCACCAGCATCGTGGTCGCGGCCAGCGGCTCGCCCTCGTGGTAGGCGATGTAGAGCCGCATGCGGTTCGGGTCCTCGGCGGTGAGCGCCTTCCACATGCGCTGGAAGTACGACAGCGGCCGCGGGGTGAAGCGGTCGCGCTCGGCCGTCACCAGGTACAGCTGGTGGAAGATCGGCAGCTCGTCGTAGCCGCCCTGGACCACCTCGACGCCGCTCTTCTCGGCCTTCTTGATGTTGCGGCGCCAGAGCTGGTTGAAGCCCTTCTGGATGTCGTCCAGCGAGCGGTTGGCCAGCGGCACCTGGAAGACGTACCGGGGCTGGACGTCGCCGAAGCCGGCGCCGCCGTCATCGCCCTGCAGCCAGCCGGCCTTGCGCAGCCGGTCGGCCACCTCGAAGGCGCGCGGCTCGTACCAGTCGGCCTCGATGTCGCGCAGGCGCTTGGCCTGCTTGGCGGCGATGGCCTCCTTGATGGTCGGCGCGTTCCAGCGGCGGATGACCACCGGCGGGCCCATCTTCACCGAGAAGGCGCCCTGCGACTTCAGGTGCGCCAGCATCGGCTGCAGCCAGCGGTCCAGGTCGCGGTCGAACCAGTCGATCACCGGGCCCTCGGGCAGGTACGCCAGGTAGCGCTTGACCTTCGGCAGCTGCCGGTAGAGCACCAGGCCGGCGCCGACCAGCTGGTTGGCCTCGTCGATCCAGCCGATCGACTCCGAGCGCCACTCGGCCTTCACGTCGCCCCAGGACGGCACCTGCATGTGGCTGGCCGAGGCGCGGCTCCTGATAAAGGCGAGGTGCTCCTCGCGGGTGATCGTCCTCAGGCGCAGGCTCATGCTCGGTGCTCCTCGTCGGTCGGGCTCGGTGGGCCCCGGGTTCTCGGGGTGACTTTATCGCCCGGTGCCCCTGCGGCCGCGGGCGCGGCGGCGCCCCCGTCGTGTACCTGTCTCCTGCATGTAGGTACGCGACGGGGGCGCCGGGGGTTCCTGACGGGACGGCCGGGGCGGCCGACCGGGGGAGCGAGGGGGTTGCCGGGCCCGTACGGTCCCGGGGCGTGTCTGCCCTAGCCCCAGAGGCCGCCCCTGGCGATTCCCAGGTAGAAGCCCCACGCGGAGGCGGCCAGGCCGATCACCAGGACGAACCGCTCGGCCGTGGTGACGGAGACGAACTGGCCCCAGAACCCGGAGACGATGCCGAGGAGCCCGGTCCACGAGCTCATGATGTGGAGGTTGTGGAAGAACGAGGTCGTGAAGGCCAGCACGCCCAGGACGGCGGTGATGCCGACCAGGGTGTTCTCCCGCGGGTGGCGGTGGCCGTCGGTGTTCAGGGTGAGCGGGAGCCCGTGGATGGTGAGAGCCATGAGTCCTACCTCCTGGCGAGGAGACGAACGAGCAGGAAACCCGTTCCGTCCAGATTGCGGCGGTTGCGCGGGTCTCACAACCCCTATGCGTTTTGTTCGGCCGTCCGGGTGCGGGTAGGCTGTGCGGTCTGCACTGGTGTAGTTGTGCCCCCCTTGTGTCCTCTTGAGGGCCGGCGGGGCCGAGTGTCGGACCCGGCCGCTACGGTGAGCCGGTGTCGTCACTACTCCGGTGCCGACGCTGCACAACCCTCCTGCCACGGAGAGACCGTGGCCGCTGAGTCCAAAGGAGGTGGGTTACTCATGCGTCACTACGAGCTGATGGTCATCCTCGACCCCTCGGTCGAGGAGCGCGCTGTCGCCCCCCTGATCGAGAACTTCCTCACCGTCGTCCGCAACGGCGGCGGCAAGGTGGAGAAGGTCGACACCTGGGGTCGTCGCCGTCTGGCTTACGAGATCAACAAGCAGTCCGAGGGCATCTACTCGGTCATCGACCTCAAGGCCACGCCTGAGGTCGTCAAGGAGCTCGACCGCCAGCTGGGCCTGAGCGAGTCGGTTCTGCGGACCAAGGTCCTGCGCCCGGACACCCACTGAGCCACCCGCTGAGGCCCCAGGGCCTCGGGTAGCTCGCGTCCGCTGTTTCACGTGAAACAGCGGTGAACGGAACTCTTCCGGAGAGGTCACCACCACCATGGCAGGCGAGACCGTCATCACCCTCGTCGGCAATCTCGTCGACGACCCCGAGCTGCGTTTCACCCCGTCGGGTGCGGCGGTCGCGAAGTTCCGCATCGCGTCCACTCCCCGCACCTTCGACCGCCAGACCAACGAGTGGAAGGACGGCGAGAGCCTCTTCCTCACGTGCAACGTCTGGCGGCAGCCGGCGGAGAACGTCGCCGAGTCGCTGCAGCGCGGCATGCGCGTCATCGTGCAGGGCCGGCTGCGCCAGCGGTCTTACGAGACCAAGGAAGGCGAGAAGCGGACGGTCTTCGAGGTCGAGGTCGACGAGGTGGGCCCGAGCCTGCGTTCGGCGACCGCGAAGGTCACCCGGGCCAACCGGTCCGGCGCTCCCGGTGGCGGCGGCTTCGGCGGCGGCCAGCAGGGCGGCGGCCAGCAGGGCGGTGGCTGGGGCGGCGGTGGCGGCCAGCAGGGCGGCTGGGGTGGCAACTCCGGCGGCCAGTCCGGCCCGTCCGACGACCCCTGGGCGTCCGGCGCTCCCTCTGGTGGCAACCAGGGCGGCGGCGGCTGGGGTGCCCCGTCCGGCGGCGGTTTCTCCGAAGAGCCCCCGTTCTAGAGCTGACAGATTTCGTGCGGCCCGGCCGCCGGCGTCCCAGGACGCCCGCCGGGACGTGAACCCCAAATGGAGCACACAATGGCGAAGCCGCCTGCTCGCAAGCCGAAGAAGAAGGTTTGCGTCTTCTGCAAGGACAAGGTCAACTACGTTGACTACAAGGACACGAACCTGCTGCGGAAGTTCATCTCCGACCGCGGCAAGATCCGTGCCCGCCGGGTGACCGGCAACTGCACCCAGCACCAGCGTGACGTCGCCACGGCCGTGAAGAACAGCCGTGAGATGGCGCTGCTGCCCTACACCAGCACCGCGCGCTAAGAGAGGGTGACCGAATAATGAAGATCATCCTCACGCACGAGGTGCCGGGTCTCGGCTCCGCCGGCGAGGTCGTCGAGGTCAAGGACGGCTACGCCCGCAACTACCTGGTTCCGCGTGGCTACGCCATCCGCTGGACCAAGGGTGGCCAGAAGGACGTCGACGCCATCCGTCGCGCCCGCAAGATCCACGAGATCCAGACCCTTGAGGCCGCCAACGAGGTCAAGGGCAAGCTCGAAGGCGTCCAGGTCAAGCTGGCCGTCCGCTCGGGCGAGGCCGGCCGCCTGTTCGGCTCGGTCACCCAGGCCGACGTCGTCGAGGCCATCAAGGCCGCCGGCGGCCCGGTTGTGGACAAGCGCGCCGTCGCGATCGCCTCGCCGATCAAGACCGTGGGCACCCACAAGGTCTCGGTCAAGCTGCACGCCGATGTCCTGGCCAGCCTGGACGTCGCCGTCGTCGCCGCCTGAGCTTCTCGGTAGCGGCCCTCGGTCGTCGTCGGGGTCGGGGCCCGCACCGCCGGTGCGGGCGGTCAGGCCCGCACCGCTCCGGTGACCAGCCACCTGCCGCCGCGGGCCCGCCAGGCCAGGAAGCCGCCGCGGACCAGCATGAAGAGGTTCATCGCCCACCAGAGCCCGGCCAGTCCGGTGCCACTGGCCGGCACGGCCAGGGCCACCGGGGCGAACACGGCCAGCGTGCCGAGCATCGCCCAGGCCAGGTAAGGGCCGTCGCCCGCGCCCATCAGCACCCCGTCCAGCACGAAGACCAGGCCGGCGACCGGCTGGCAGAGGGCGAGCAGCAGCAGGACGGTGTTCAGCTGGGCCTGCACCGCCGGGTCGGGGGTGAACAGCGGCACGTACAGCGGCCGGGCCGCCACCACCAGGAGGCCGAGGACCAGGCCGGAGCCGATGCCCCACTCGATCATCCGCCGGGTGGCCGCCCTGGCACCGGGCACGTCCGAGGCGCCCAGGCAGCGGCCGATGATGGCCTGGCCTGCGATCGCGATGGCGTCCAGCGCGAAGGCGATGAACAGGAAGACGGTCATGGCGATCTGGTGCGCGGCGATCTCGTCGTCGCCGAGCCCGGCGGCCACCGCGGTGGCGATCATCAGGACCGCGCGCAGGCTCAGTGTGCGGACCATCAGCGGGCCGCCGGCCTTCGCGCAGGCCCGGATCCCGGCCGCGTCCGGCCGCAGCGAGGCCTGTTCCCGGCGGGCCCCGCGGACCACCACGAACAGGTAGGCGGCGGCCATCCCGGTCTGCGCCAGCACCGTGCCCCAGGCCGAGCCGGCCACGCCGAGCCCCGCGCCGTACACCAGGCCGAGGTTCAGGACGAGGTTGGCGGCGAAGCCGGCGACCGCCACAGCCAGCGGCGTGCGGGTGTCCTGCAGGCCGCGGAGCACGCCGGTGGCGGCCATCACCATCAGCATCGCCGGGATGCCGAGCGCGCTGATCCGCAGGTACGTGACGGCGTACGGCGCGGCGGTCGCCGAGGCGCCCAGCACGTCGGCCATCCGGGGGGCCAGCAGCAGGGTCAGCGCGACCACGCCGGCCGAGAGCGCCAGCGCGAGCCAGATGCCGTCGATGCCCTGCTGGATGGCGGCCCGGCGGTCCCCGGCGCCGATCCGGCGGGCCACCGCGGCGGTGGTCGCGTAGGCGAGGAAGACGAAGACCCCGGTGGCGGTGGTGAGGGCGGCCGAGGCGACGCCGACGCCGGCCAGCTGCGCGGTGCCGAGGTGACCCACGATGGCCGAGTCGGCCATCAGGAACAGCGGCTCGGCGACCAGGGCGCCGAACGCGGGAACGGCGAGCGCGAGGATCTCCCGGTCGTGCCGCCGGCGGGCGGTGGTGGGGGCGGTCATGCGGACAAGGCTACTCATCCACAGGTAATGACCACCAGCAATGGTAGAGCATTACTCGAAATCCTGAGCGACGGCTCCGGCGCGGTGTGTGTCCACGGCCACCCGGGTGTGTGTGAAGTATTTCTCATGCACAGCCCCGGGAGGGGGTCATCGCAGGTCAGCGAGTTGACGGTGGAGCGATCGTCGGGTTATCCACAGGGCTTTCCACAGGGGTGTCCACAGGATTGCGGTAGTTCTCCACAGCCTGGGGGCGGCCGTCCACACCCCCTGTGGATAACCACCTTGGCGCAAGGGCGCCCGGCGCCTTAGCGTGGGCCCTCCGCCCGACACTCCCGCCCGCCACCTGGCGTCCGTTCCGTCGGTGCGGTGCCGTAGAAAGAGGAGTGCGGCGAGGGAGGGGCGCGGCTCCGTTCCACCCAGCCACCGGCAAGGCCAGCTCCAACTCGCACCACTCGCTGATCGGGGAACACGCGTGACCGGCCCCCAGTACGACGACCACGACGCCCCGCCGCCCGAGGAGGACTGGCCGATCTCGGACGACCCCTTCCCCGTCGGCGCCTTCGCCGACGCGCCGTTCCCGGACGGCCCCGGCGACCGGCTGCCGGTCTCGCGCGGGCGCGGCAACGGCCAGGGCCCGGGCGGCTTCCAGAAGGGCGGCAAGGGCGGTTCCGGGGGCTTCCAGCGGGACGGCAAGCGCCGCCAGGGCGAGGACGAGCGCCCCGACGCCGGCGACGGCTTCGAGCGTGTCCCGCCGCAGGACCTCGCCGCGGAACAGTCCGTCCTCGGCGGCATGCTGCTCTCCAAGGACGCCATCGCCGACGTGGTCGAGGTGCTCAAGCCGGCCGACTACTACCGGCCCGCCCACGAGCTGATCCACGGCGCGATCCTCGACCTCTACGCCCGTGGCGAGCCGGCCGACCCGATCACCGTGGCCGGCGAACTGACCAAGCGCGGCGAGCTCCAGCGGGTCGGCGGCCCGGGCTACCTGCACACCCTGGTCAACTCGGTCCCGACCGCCGCCAACGCGGAGTACTACGCCGAGATCGTCCACGAGCGCGCGGTGCTGCGCCGGCTGGTCGAGGCCGGGACCAGGATCGCCGGCATGGGCTACGCCGCCGAGGGCGACGTCGACGAGATCGTCAACGCCGCCCAGGCGGAGATCTACGCCGTCACCGAGCAGCGCACCAACGAGGACTACGCGCCGCTTGCCGACATCATGGAGGGCGCCCTCGACGAGATCGAGGCGATCGGCTCCCGCAACGGCCAGATGTCCGGCGTCCCGACCGGCTTCGCCGACTTCGACGCGCTGACCAACGGGCTGCACCCCGGTCAGATGATCGTCATCGCGGCCCGTCCGGCCATGGGTAAGTCCACCCTCGCGCTGGACTTCGCCCGGGCCTGCTCGATCCACAACAAGCTGCCGAGCGTGATCTTCTCGCTCGAAATGGGGCGCAACGAGATCGCGATGCGCCTGCTCTCCGCCGAGGCCCGCGTCGCGCTGCACCACATGCGCTCCGGGAACATGACGGACGACGACTGGACGCGGGTCGCCCGCAGGATGCCGGACGTCAGCGAGGCGCCGCTGTTCATCGACGACTCCCCGAACCTGTCGATGATGGAGATCCGGGCCAAGTGCCGCCGGCTCAAGCAGCGCAACGGCATCAAGCTGATCGTCATCGACTACCTCCAGCTGATGCAGTCGGGCGGCTCGCGCCGGGCCGAGAACCGTCAGCAGGAGGTCTCGGACATGTCGCGAAACCTCAAGCTGCTGGCCAAGGAACTGGAGGTGCCGGTGATCGCGCTCTCGCAGCTGAACCGTGGCCCCGAACAGCGCACCGACAAGCGGCCGATGGTCTCCGACCTCCGCGAGTCCGGCTCGATCGAGCAGGACGCCGACATGGTCATCCTGCTCCACCGGGAGGACGCCTACGAGAAGGAGTCGCCGCGCGCCGGCGAGGCCGACCTGATCGTCGCCAAGCACCGTAACGGCCCCACGGCCACCATCACGGTCGCCTTCCAGGGGCACTACTCGCGCTTCGTCGACATGACCCGGGACTGACCGGGCCCTCGTAGGGTCTCGGATTTCGTGGCCGAATCTCACGAACGATGGCCAACCCGGGTCCGCCGGGCGAGACTTCGCAGGTCAGTGACTCGCCCGGAACCCGGCCTTGCCGGGGATTCGGCCACGACGGCGAGACTGCCCGGCCCGGCCACACCGTGAGACACCGGGCGAACTGTCAGGTCACGGCGCTGCCGTGTGACACGAGCGGCGGGACTCTACAACGTGTGCAGGTCTCGGACCGGGACAAGATCTCCCGCGCCCTCAAGCCGATCTGCACCGCGTCGCCCGCCGACGCCGCCGAGGAGCGCTTCCTGGAGTCCATGTGGAACGGGCACCAAGTATCCAGCGATCGTTCGGCTCTGGTCGGACGCCTGCGCCGAGTGCGGGCCGTTCCTGCAGTTCGAGAGACCCTCATCGTACGGCCTTGCTGGACCTCCTCGCCGAAGTCGGCACCGTCACGGCGAGCGAAGCCGCCGCCCGACTGGGCTACAGCTCCGGACTCTGCTCATTTCACCTACGGCAGCTCGCACGCCACGGACACATCGAGGAAGCCCCTCACCGCGGGGGCCGTGCACGACCCTGGCGTCTGAGAGAGCACAGCCCCACTGCCGTGGCCTCCGCGGAGGCGCAGTTCGGAGACTTGGCCCGTGGGCTGGAGGACGAGAGCTGGCAACAATGGCTCGGCCATCGAGATCACGCGCCAGGCGAATGGCGCCGCGACGAAGCCTTCAGTGCCGTCGCCTATCTGACGCCCGAAGAAATGGGCCGCGTCGCCGATGCCATCCGAAGGGCACTCGCCCCCTACCAAGACCGCGAACAACGCCCCTTGGCCCGGCCCGACGGCGCCCGGCCGGTGGCCCTCATCACCCGCCTGTTCCCTCTGCTTCCCCACGCCACGGACGACCCGGATCAGGAATAGGAAGTCGCCGGCTGTTCCGCGGGGGCTTCAGGAAACGACCCGAAGCTGAGACGTGAGACGGGTGCACGGTGTGAGGCGGGCCGAAAGCGTCCAGTTCATCGCGTCGCCGCAGCGGCGCGGACGGTCCCGGCCGAGGAGGTGCCACGGCGGTGAGAGGCGGCACCCGTCCGGCGTGAGGCAGCGGGGAAGCTGCTCAGCGCCTCGTCTCGTACCTGGTCAGGACCACGCCGCCGGGAAACGTCCGCGTCTCCACCAGGTTCAGGTCCACCCGGCTGTCCAGCGCCGTGAAGAACGGCGTGCCGCCGCCCACCAGGACCGGATGGGTGGCGATCACGTACTCGTCGATGAGCCCGGCGCGCATGGCCGCCCCGGCGAGCGTTGCCCCGCCGATGTGCATCGGGCCGCCGTCCCCGGCCTTGAGCCGGGCGATCTCGGCGATCGCGTCGCCGGTCACCAGGCGGGCGTTCCAGTCGACCCCGTCGATCGTCGAGGAGAACACCACCTTCGGAGTGGCCCGCCAGTGCCGCGCGAACTCGATCTCCGCAGGGGTGGCGTCGGGCTGCTGGTCGCCGGTAGGCCAGTACGCGCTCATCGTCTCCCAGAGCCTGCGCCCGTACAGCGACAGGCCACTCGCCTGCTCGTGGTCGAGCCACCACCGGAACAGCTCGCGGCTCGGTGGTCCGCTCCAGCCGATGTCGCCGCCGGCCGCGGCGATGTAGCCGTCCAGGGTCAGGTTCATGCCGTAGATCAGCTTCCGCATGGCCCAGCCTCCCGTCCCGGGTGTCCGGCGTACGGCCCGGTGCCGCGCGCCGACCCGTCGGCGCGCGATCCGGGCTCACCGGTGGTCCTCACGCTCCCAGGCTCAGCGTGGTGCACCCGGCCGACACGGGCAAGCGCCTGACCTCGGGGGACGCGGGGGCGGTCCGCCCCCGCGGTCGGCCGGCCGCCCCGGAAGGGCGTTTCGGAGGGTCCAACCGCCGCACTCTGGAGGGGAGCCACGCGTCTCCATGGACTACTGTCACCTGCCGTGAAGACGATACGACAGCTGTCCGCCCGCCGGGCCGGGGGAAGCACGAAAGCCCAGGCGGGCAGGCCGGCCAGTCGGCTGGGCTGGCTCGACGCGCTCCGCGGCGTGGCCGCCCTGGTGGTCGCCCTCCACCACTTCGACATCCTGAAGATGCTGCCGGACCGCATGGCCGCCTTCATCTGGTGGCACGCGGACCTCGGCCTCTACGGCGTGATGCTGTTCTTCCTGGTCAGCGGCTACATCATCCCGGCCTCGCTGGAGCGGCGCGGGGACATGCGGCAGTTCTGGATCGGCCGGTTCTTCCGGCTGTGGCCGCCGATCGTCTTCGGCATCGCGGTGGCGCTCGCCATCGTCCCGAAGGGCGACGGATCGGTCGCCCTCTTCGCCACCGACCACGACCTGGTCTACCTGGCCGCCAACTCGACCATGCTGCAGGACTTCATGGGCGTCTGGAACGGCCTCGGCGTCATGTGGACCCTCAGCTACGAGATGGTCTTCTACTACATGGTCACCGCGCTCTTCGCGGTCGGCCAGCACCGCCGCAGCGGCCCGCTCGCGGTCGGTTTCGCCGCGGTGGCGCTGCTCTTCGGCACATCCATCGCCTCCCACACGCTGACCCACGACGTCGCCTCGACCCGGAACCTGGTCTGGGGCTCCGTCCTGATCGTGCTCTTCGCCTTCGCCTGCATCCTCAGCGGGCGCCAGAACCTGGTCCGGACCGGCGCGATCACGCTCGGCCTGCTGGGCCTCGTGCTGATGTACAACAACAGCCGGGCCCCGATGTACCAGACCCTGATGATCTTCGCGACGATGTTCGCGGGCACCGTCCTCTACCGCGCCGAGCACCGCCAGATCGACCGCCTCCAGGCGATCCTCTGCTGCGGCTTCGTGATCGCGGCGGGCGTGGCCGTCGCCTGGATGTACAACCGCGACGGCATGGAGCAGAACACCTGGACGGCCGGCTGGCGGGCCTGGGCCGGCTCCTACCTCGCGGCCTGGATCACCTTCGGGATCGGCATGGCGCTGCGCAAGCGCCGCTTCCCGAAGCCGCTGACCTGGCTCGGCGCGATCAGCTTCTCGCTCTACCTGCTGCACGTCCCGCTGGTGCACACCCTCCAGCACCTGCTGGAGGTGCCCAAGGTGCCCCTGACGACCGGCGGCAAGGTGATCTGGACGGTCGAGTACCTCGCCGTGATCATGGTGGCGAGCTGGCTGATGTACCGCCTGGTGGAGCTTCCGGTGCAGAAGCTGGGCAAGAAGGTCAGCAAGGCGGTCGACCGCCGCTGGCCGGCCGTCGACCCGCTGGTGGTCGCCGCGGCGCCAGGCCGGGGCGGCCGGCGCCGCTCCCGGCCGGACCGAGCCGCCGGTGCCGGTCGAGGTCGGTGCGGGCGGTCCCGGGCACCGGGGCCACTGACCGCCGGTCCGCATGCGTAAGGGCTCGCCTCCCCGACGGGGAGGCGAGCCCTTCGCCGTACGGCGGCCGGGTCAGAGCGTGACGGTGGCGCGGAAGACGGTGGCGGCGGCGCCGTCGAGCCGGGTGGCGGTGCCGGTCGCCGGCAGGAAGGCGGACTCGCCGCGGGCGAGCTCCAGCACGGTGCCGTCGGCGGCGGTGAGGCGGGCGGTGCCGGCGGTGCAGAGCAGGATCTGCGGGGCCCGGCCGTCGAGCTCGCGCTCGCGGCCGTCCAGGGTGAAGCGGGAGAGCCGGAACTCGTCGATCGGCACGGGGTAGAGCTCCTCGCCCGGGGTGCCGTCGACGGGGGCGGGCAGCAGCAGGTCCGGGGCGCCGGGGGTGAACCCGACCACCTTGAGCAGCTCCGGCACGTCGATGTGCTTGGGCGTGAGTCCGGCGCGCAGGACGTTGTCGGAGTTGGCCTGGAGCTCGACGCAGACGCCGTGCAGGTAGGCGTGCGGGACGCCGGCGCCGAGGTAGAGCGCCTCGCCGGCCCGGAGCCGGACGGCGTTGAGCAGCAGGCCGGCGATCAGGCCGCGGTCGTCGGGGAACCCGCGGGTGATCCGGGTGTACAGCGCGTAGGGGCCGTCCGGATCCTCGGCGGCGGCCTTCTCCACCGCCTCGGCGGTGTCCCGGACGGCGGCCTCGGCGGTGGTGTCGTCCATGGTGAGGACGGCCACCAGCGCGGTGCGCAGGGCCTCGGACTCGTCCTCGGCGCCGAGCAGGGCGACCAGCGGGGCGAGGGCGGGGACGCCCAGCCCGGACAGCAGGGCGGCCGCCTCGGCCGGCCGGCGGAAGCCGCAGAGCCCGTCGAAGTCACCGAGTGCGCAGATGAGTTCGGGCTTGTGGTTGGCGTCGCGGTAGCTGCGGTGCGGGGCGTCCTGCGGGATGCCGAGGGCGTTCTCCGCGGCGAAGCCGGCCCGCGCCTGGTCGAGGGTGGGGTGGGCCTGGATCGACAGCGGGATGCCGGCGGCCAGGATCTTGAGCAGGAACGGCAGGGCGGGCCCGAACCGCGCCACGGTGGCGGCGCCCAGCTCGCCCTCGGGGTCGTCGGCGATCAGCTCGTCCAGGGCACGGGGCCCCTCACCGCGGTCGGCGCAGGAGGGGGCGCCCGGGTGGGCGCCCATCCAGAGCTCGGCCTGGGGTTCTCCGGTCGGTTCCTGTCCGAGCAGCTCCGGGAGTGCCGTGACCGAACCCCAGGCGTACGGGCGGACTGTGTTGACGAGCCTGTCCATGCGCGTGGTTCTGCTCCTTCTCGAAGGCCGGGGACCGACCCTAGCCGACCGATGTCACCGCCGGGGAAACGATGGGCGGTGGCGGGGAGTGCCGCAGCGGTTCCGGGGGTGCGAGGCAGCGGTAGTAGGATGCCAGGACGCAGTGGTTTCCACCGTGGTGACCAGGTCGGCGGGTTGCCGACGGGGATGCGTTCAGAGCGCGGGCACGGTGACTGGCACTTCCCGCCACCGGCCGAGAGGTTTGTACGTGACCGTGAACCAGCAGAGTTTTGCTGATCTCGGCAGGGTGCTGGTGATCATCCCGACGTTCAACGAGGCGGAGAACGTCGAGCGGATCGTCGGACGGGTCCGCGCCGCGGTGCCCGAGGCACACGTCCTGGTGGCCGACGACAACAGCCCCGACGGCACCGGTGAGCTGGCCGACAAGCTGGCCGCCGAGGACCCGAACGTGCACGTCATGCACCGACGGGGCAAGGAGGGCCTGGGGGCCGCCTACCTGGCGGGATTCCGCTGGGGCATCGACAACGGCTACGACGTCCTGGTCGAGATGGACGCGGACGGCTCGCACCAGCCCGAGGAACTGGACCGGCTGCTGGGCGCGCTGCGCGGCGCCGACCTGGTGCTGGGCTCGCGCTGGGTGCCGGGCGGCCGGGTGGTGAACTGGCCGAAGTCGCGGCTGCTGCTCTCGCGCGGCGGGTCGACGTACTCGCGGCTGATGCTGGGCGTGCCGATCCGGGACGTCACCGGCGGCTACCGGGCGTTCCGCAAGGAGACGCTGCTGGGCCTGGGCATGGACGAGGTCGCCTCGGCCGGCTACTGCTTCCAGGTCGACCTGGCCTGGCGCACCGTGAAGGCCGGCTTCAAGGTGGCCGAGGTGCCGATCACCTTCGTCGAGCGCGAGCTCGGTGCCTCCAAGATGAGCCGCCACATCGTGGTCGAGGCGCTCTGGCGGGTCACCTCCTGGGGCCTCGCGGCACGCTTCGCCAGGCTGACCGGCCGCAAGGGCTGACGGCCGGCACACCGTCCGGAACGCAGGAAGCGCCCGGGCCCGCCCGTTCTCCACGGGTGGGCCCGGGCGCTTCTGCATGCCGCCGGGCGCGCCTTCCGGGCTTTCGGCGGCCGGTGCTCCCATGCTGTGGGGCGTACCCCCGTGCCGCAGGGTGCCGGGAGTCCCGACCGCCGACCAGGAGGAGCAGCCAGTGACGCCGTCCCCGCCCGAGGAGAGCGCCGGCGCGGAGCGCGCGGACGGGGCGAACCGCGCGAACGGGGCGCCGCCGGCCCGACTGCTGGAGACCGCCGTCTTCACCGGCCCGGAGTCGGCCTTCTTCGCCACCTCCACGCTGATCCTCGGGGAGCGGACGGCGATCCTGGTCGACGCCCAGCTCACCCGCAGCGCGGGGCGCGAGCTGGCCGAGTGGGTGGCCGGCAAGGGCCGCCGACTGCTGGCCATCGTGATCACCCACCACCACCCGGACCACTACTTCGGCGCCGAGGAGGTGCTCCGGCTCTTCCCGGACGCTCAACTGCTCGCCGCGCCACCGGTGGTGGAGGGCATCCTGCGCACCGCCGCGGCCAAGGTCGCCCAGTGGAAGCCGGTCTACGGCGACGACATCCCGGACCACCCGCTGGTGCCCGCGCAGCTGCTGCCCCAGCCGCTGATGATCGACCGGCAGGTGGTCCCGGTGCTGCTGCTCGGCCAGGGCGACTGCAGCGGGTCCACCGTCGTCCACGTGCCCGGCATCCGCACCGTGGTGGCCGGCGACTTCGTCTACAACGGCACCCACGTCTGGACCGCGGACACCACCCCGGAGCAGCGGACCGCCTGGGTGCACAACCTCGGCCGGATCGCCGACCTCGGCGCCGACCGGGTGATCGCCGGCCACCGGGCGCCGGGACAGGACGACGACGCGACCCGGGTGCTCGCCTTCACCGGTGAGTACCTGCAGGACTTCGACCGGCTGCTGGCCGAGCACCCGGCCGATCCGGAGGCGCTGGCCGCCGCGATGAACGAGCGGTACGGCGAGCTGACCCTGCCGGCCGTTCTGGAGCTGAGCGCGGCCGCCAACACCGCCCGGGAGGCCGGCGGGGAGGCCCCGGCCGAGCGCGAGGCGGCCGGGCCGGTCGAGTCGGAGGACGACGAGGCCTGACGGCGCCGGGGCGGGTCCGGGCCGCCCCGGGACGGGGCGGATACTGGCGGCATGACGCCGTACGACGTGATCGTGCCGGCCGGGGGCGCCGCCCGACGGCTCGGAGGGGTGGACAAACCCGGTCTGACCGTCGGCGAGAGGACGCTGCTCGACCGCGTGCTCGCCGCCTGTGCCGGCGCCCTGACCACCGTGGTGGTCGGCCCGGCCCGGCCCACCGCGGCGGACGCGGTCCGCTGGACCCGCGAGTACCCGCCCGGTGGCGGGCCGGTGGCGGCCGTCGCGGCCGGCCTCGCCGAGTCCACGGCGGAGGTCGTGCTGCTGCTCGCCGCGGACCTGCCGTTCCTCGACGAGCGGACCGTCCGGCGGCTGGCCGGCACCCTCGCCGTGGCGGACGGGGAGATCGAGGCGGTCGTGCTGGTCGACGCCGGCGGCCGCGACCAGCCGCTCGCCGCCGCCTACCGCACCGCCGCCCTGCGCCGGGTGCTCGCCTCCCTCGGCGACCCGGCCGGCCTGCCGCTGCGCCGCCTGACCGGCGGCCTGCGCACGTTGCGGCTGGCCGACACCGACGACGTGACCTACGACTGCGACACCTGGGAGGACCTGGAGCAGGCCCGCGACCGCGACCGCGGATAGGTGTTCCGTCGGGTCCGTCGGGGGCCGCCGCGGCCCGTACGGCCGGCCGCTCACGGGGGGGTGCCGTGCCGCGTGCGGGAAACGACGCGCGCCGCTCACGGGGTAAACACCCCGGCGAAACCGGCGATCGGGCAGCATGGGGCCCATGGAGCGCACGCTGGATGACTGGATCGCCGAGGTCGGAGCCGAGCTGGGGGTCGACCTGGAGGTCGACGTCCGCGGGCTGCTCGACCTCGCCCGGGTGGTGGCGCACGGCGTGGACCGACCCGCCGCGCCGCTGACCGCCTTCCTGGTCGGCTACGCCGCCGCGCAGCGCGGCGGCGGCCCGGAGGCCGTCGCCGAGGCGTCGCGGCGGACCGCCGAGCTGGCCGAGCGGTGGGCCGCTGCGGCGGCCGAGCCGGAACAGCGGTGAGCACCGTCGAGGAGCACGCCGTGCTCGGTACGCCCCCCGTCGGGCCGTCGGCCTGGCCGCAGGCGCGGGAGACCGCTCGCCGGGCCGGGCTGCGCCCGCTGCCGCCGCAGCCGGTCGACCTCGCCGAGGCGCTCGGCCACACCCTCGCCGAGCCGCTCGCGGCCCTCACCGACCTGCCCGCCTTCGACACCTCGGCGATGGACGGCTGGGCGGTCGCCGGACCGGGCCCGTGGCGGGTGGCCGGCCGGCTGCTGGCCGGTCGGCCCGCCGGGTCGGCGCTGGACGACGGAGCCGCCGTCGAGATCGCCACCGGTGCCCAACTGCCGCCCGGCGCCACCGCCGTGCTCCGCCGCGAGCACGGTGAGCTCAGCGGGGCGCTGCTGCACGACCGCGGGCCGGCCCCGCTGACCACCGGTCAGGACGTCCGTCCGCGTGCCCAGGAGTGCCGTCGGGGCGAGGCGCTGCTGCCCGCCGGCACCCCGGTCGGCCCGGCGGTGCTGGGCCTGGCCGCCGCCTGCGGCCACGATCGGCTGGGCGTCCGCCGCCGGCCGGTGGTCGAGCTGCTCGTCCTGGGCGACGAGCTGCTGGAGTCCGGGCTGCCGCGTCCCGGCCTGGTCCGGGACGCGCTGGGCCCGCTGCTGCCGCCGTGGCTGCGGGCGGCCGGTGCCGAGATCGCCGGGGTGCGCGCGGTCCGGGACGACTTCGGCCTGCTGCGCGACGCCGTCCGGCACTCCACCGCCGACGTGGTGGTCAGCACCGGGGGGACGGCGGCCGGGCCGGTGGACTTCCTGCACCGGGCCCTCGCCGAGGCCGGCGCCCGGTTGCTGGTGGACGGGGTCGCCGTCCGCCCCGGCCACCCGATGCTGCTCGCCGAACTCCCCGGCGACCGACACCTGGTGGGCCTGCCCGGCAACCCGCTGGCCGCCGTGGCCGGCACCGTGACGTTGGCGCTGCCGCTGTTGCACGCCCTGGCCGGGCGGGTGACCGAGGAGCCGGACCTCGCGCCGGCCGCCGTCGACCTGCCCGGCCACCCCGCGGACACCCGGCTGCTCCCGGTGCGCCGCACCGCGCGCGGCGCCGTCCCGCTGGCCTTCGACGGCCCGGCGATGCTGCGCGGGCTGGCCCGGGCGGACGCGCTGGCCGTGGTGCCGCCCGGCGGCGTGGCGGCGGGGGCGGCGCTCGAACTGCTGGAGGCCCCGTAACGGCCGGTGGTTCACCGGGGACGGCCGGGGGCGGTCAGCCGGCCGGCGGGGCGTCCGGACGGATGGTGATCACCCGGTCGGTGAGGTGGAGGGTGGCGGCCTCCGGGTCGTTGTAGTTGAGCACCCGCCGGCCGCGGACCACCGCGACCACCAGGTCGGCGCACTCGCGCGGGCTGTGCCCGGCCTCGGCCCGGGTCACCGGGCGCTCGTGGACGTCGAGGCCGGTTCCGTAGGTGAGCAGGTCCTCCATCACCGCGCCGGCGTGCGGGCTGAGCATCGACATGCCGAGCAGCCGGCCCGCCGAACTGGAGCTGGTGACCACGACGTCCGCACCGCTCTGCCGCAGCAGCGGGGCGTTCTCGTCCTCGCGGACGGCGGCGACCACGGTGGCACCCCGGTTGAGCTGGCGGGCGGTCAGGGTGATCAGCGCGGCCGTGTCGTCGCGCTCCGGGGCGACCACCACCCGCGAGGCGCGGGGGAGTTCGGCGCGGAGCAGGGTGTCGGTGCGGGTGGCGTCGCCGACCACGCCGACCAGCCCGTCCAGGGTGGCCTGCTCGACGACCTTGCGCTGCGGGTCGACCACCACGATCTCGTCCCGGCGCACGCCCTGGCCGATCAGGGTGTCGACGGCGCTGCGGCCCTTGGTGCCGTAGCCGATCACGACGGTGTGTTCCCTCACTGCGGACCTCCAGCGTCCGATCCGCCACTGCCGGCGGGTGCGTTCGGTGAGCACTTCGAGCGTGGTGCCGACCAGGATGATCAGGAAGAGCACACGCAGCGGGGTGATCACGAGGATGTTGGTGAGCCGGGCGCTGTCGCTGAACGGGGTGATGTCGCCGTACCCGGTGGTGGAGAGTGTGACGGTGGCGTAGTAGGCCGCGTCGAGGAAGCTCACCCCGCCGCCGGCGTTGTCGTTGTAGCCGTCGCGGTCGAGCCAGACCAGCACGGTGGTGACGACCAGGACGCCGAGGGCGATCAGCAGCCGCCCGGACACCTGACGCAGCGGCGGGCGCGGCTGCTGCGCAGGCAGGACGACCCGGTCGCCGGCCTCGACGTCGTTCTCCGCCCGCCCGCCGCGGCGCCCCGGCAGGCGCGGTCGGAGGCCGGATCGGCCGGTCTGGGAGGTCTGCTCACCGTTCGTCACGTCCCCAAGGATGGCCTGCGTGCCGGGGGCCGGGAGTCCCGGGTCGGCGGCTCGGGCGTGTCGGCGGAGCGGGTGCACCGGTCCCGGCCGCCGTGCGCGGGCGGGCCGCGCGGGGCGCGCACCCCGCGCCCGGCCGGCGCGGAGTAGCTTCGGGGCATGCATGCGATGACGATTCCTGAACCCGGCGGTCCCGAGGCGCTGGTCTGGGCCGAGGTGCCGGATCCGGTGCCCGGCGAGGGGGAGGTCCTGGTCGAGGTGGCGGCCACCGCCGTCAACCGGGCCGACCTGCTGCAGCGGCAGGGCTTCTACAACCCGCCGCCCGGCAGCCCGCCCTACCCGGGGCTGGAGTGCTCGGGGCGGATCACCGCGCTGGGGGCCGGGGTGGCCGGCTGGGCGGTCGGCGACGAGGTCTGCGCGCTGCTGGTCGGCGGCGGCTACGCGGAGCGGGTGGCGGTGCCGGTCGGGCAGCTGCTGCCGGTGCCGAAGGGGCTGAGCCTGGAGCAGGCCGCGGCGCTGCCCGAGGTGGTCGCGACGGTCTGGTCGAACGTCTTCCTCACCGCCCACCTGCGGCCCGGGGAGACGGTGCTGCTGCACGGCGGGGCGAGCGGGATCGGGACGATGGCGATCCAGCTGGCCAAGGCCGTCGGTGCCCGGGTGGCGGTGACGGCGGGCAGCGCCGAGAAGCTCGCCCGCTGCACCGAGCTGGGGGCGGACATCGCGATCGACTACCGGGAGCAGGACTTCGTCGAGGTGCTCCGGGAGGCCACCGGCGGTGCCGGGGCGGACGTCATCCTGGACATCATGGGCGCCAAGTACCTGCAGCGGAACGTGGACGCGCTCGCGGTGAACGGCCGACTGGTGATCATCGGTCTGCAGGGCGGGGTGAAGGGCGAGCTCGACCTCAACAGCCTGCTGCGCAAGCGCGGTGCGGTGATCGCCACCAACCTGCGCGGCCGGCCGCTGGCGGAGAAGGCCGCGATCGTGGCGGCGGTGCGCGAGCACGTCTGGCCGCTGGTCGAGTCCGGGGTGGTCCGGCCGGTGATCGACCGGGTGCTGCCGCTGACGGACGCCGCCGCAGGGCACCGCGCGCTGGAGAACGGCGAGCAGGTCGGCAAGGTGGTGCTGCGCGCCTAGGGCGGGCGCGGGGCCCTGTCGTGGGCGGGGCGGGCGACCCTGCGGAGGACGCCCGGGGCGGCGGCCGGGCGGGTCGCCCGGCGGGCGGCGGTTGGTGCACAGCCGTTCGAAATGCCCGGATCGTCGGATCGTGTGAGGCTGGTCGGGAGCTGTCCCGCCGCCGACCGCGCCCATGCGCGGCCGGCCGTCGGAAGGACCTCGATCGTGGCCGCACCTTCGAACGCGTTCCTCGGGCCGCTGCCCGCCGTGGTCCCGTCCCGCAGCCGTACCGGCCGCCGGACCCGATGCCGGACCGCTCGCCGACTGCGGGCGCTGCAGGCGGTGGCGGTGCTCGGTCTGGTCGTGCCGCTGGCCCTCGCCCCCGCCGCGGTGGCGGTCGCGGCGGGGCCGGCCGCTCCCGCCGAGCAGCCGGTCGGGCCGGGGGCGTCCGCGCCGACCCGGACGCCGGACGCCGAGCCGTCCTCCGCCGAACCCCCCTCCCCGGGGCCGTCCGGCGGCCGGGCCGGTGCGGCCCGGCTCGCCCGCCGCGGGGGCCGCGACGCCCGGCGGGTCGTCGTCCCCCACCGCTGCACCGGAACCGCCGCCCGCCGGGCCGTCCGCGCCGCCGGAGCCCGTCGTGCCCACGGTGGGCGGGGTGCCGACCCCGGGACCGCTCCTGCAGTCCGCGCCGCCGCCGCACCAGGCCGGCCGCCCCCGGTCGATGGCCGGCGGGCCGTGGGCCGAGCGGGGCCCGGGGCGCCGGCACCGCCCGGCCTCGGTGCCCGAGCGCGCCGGGGCGGCCCCCGACCGGGTCCCGGACCGGGTGCCGCAGCGGCCGGTCGAGCGGCCCGTGGGACAGCAGCCGGGGGAGCCGGTGGAGCGGCCCGTCGAGCAGCAGGTCGGGCAGTCGGTCGAGGCCGGGCAGACGGTGTTGGGCGCCGACCCGGTCCCGCCGGACACCACCGGGGCCGGGCCGGCCGAGGACGGCGCCGCGAGTGAGGGTGCGGCGCTCGCCGCAGGGCAGTCCGCCCCGCAGACCGTCGCGGCCGTCCCGCTCGTCGTCCCCGCGCGCTGGGTCGACGCGTCGACCCGGCAGCTGCCGCTCGGTGCCGGCCTCGGTCTGATCGGCTGCGGCCTCGGTCTGATCGGCCTGCGGTTGCGCAAGGGCTGAGCCCGCGCACCGGCCGCCCCGCCGGAACGTCGACCCGTGCGGATCCCGCCGCAGACGGGCCCCGCGGCGGACGGGCCCGCCACGGAGGAACCCCGCTGGAGAACCCCGCTGCGCCGCCGCGCGGACTGAGTATCCGTACGGATGCCCGGAGCCCGCCCGGCGGCGTAGCGTCGTGCGTGCCGGCGGGCGGTGCGGCCGGCGGGGACCGAACGGCGGGTTCGCCGGAACCGGGGGCTTCCGTCCGACCAACCCCAGTGAGGGAGAATGTGGTTCATGACGAATCCGATGGACGAGCGCTCGTCGCAGGAGATGTACCAGGCCATGGGCGGGCAGCCGCAGGACGGCCAGAAGGTGCTGATCGTCGGACCGGACGGGCTTCCGGTGGGAGAGGGTTTCACCCCGCCGGCGGGTGACGGCGCCGAAGGCCCGCGCGAGCTCCCGGTGACCGAGATGGTGGAGCAGCCCGCCAAGGTCATGCGGATCGGCAGCATGATCAAGCAGCTCCTGGAGGAGGTCCGGGCGGCGCCCCTCGACGAGGCCAGCCGTGCCCGGCTGAAGGACATCCACGCCAGCTCCATCAAGGAGCTGGAACTCGGCCTGGCCCCCGAACTGGTCGCCGAGCTGGAGCGGTTGTCGCTGCCGTTCACGGAGGACTCCATCCCCACCGAGGCCGAACTGCGGATCGCCCAGGCCCAGCTGGTGGGCTGGCTGGAGGGGCTGTTCCACGGAATCCAGACCGCGCTGTTCGCCCAGCAGATGGCGGCGCGAGCGCAGCTGGAACAGATGCGCCGGGCACTGCCGCCCGGTCTGCACGGCGGTGACCACGAGGGCGACGACGGCGCCGAGGGCCGCGGTATCCGGTCGGGCCCGTACCTCTAGCCGCACCCCGGGGAGCCGGGCGGGACGTCCCGGAGGACGGCCGCCCGGCCTCCGGCACCGGAGTCGGGACGTACCGCCACGACCGGGCGCCGGGCGGACCGGCGCCCGCACCGCCTGCGGGTGACGGGTTGCGGCCCGGACACAGTGTCGGCCCTGCGCCGATCACTGTCGCCGCGAGCCGATACCCTGGGCCCCTGTCGCAGGCCGGGCGAGCGCCGCGACGGGGGCGGGCAAGGCCAGGGGGCCCGGCCCGCACCACGCAGGACGAGACCGAACGTCACGGTCGCGGCGGCACGGCCGCGCCGAGGGGGAGCAGAGGACCATGAGCGAGCACGGCAACGCGGTCGAGGGCCACTCCCTGGGCAACGGCAGGTACGTGCTGCAGCGGGTGCTCGGCGAGGGCGGCATGGCCTCCGTGCACCTCGCCTACGACAACGTGCTGGACCGCCAGGTCGCGCTGAAGAGCATGCACGCCGAGCTGGGCCGCGACGAGACCTTCAAGGAGCGGTTCCGCCGCGAGGCCCAGTCGGTGGCCCGGCTGGAGCACACCAACATCGTCACCGTCTACGACAGCGGCGAGGACATCGCCGCCGACGGTTCCAGCACGCCGTTCATCGTGATGCAGCTGGTCGACGGCAAGGGCCTGCGCGACGTGATCAACGAGGCGGTCGCGCAGTACGGCGCGGTGCCCACCGCCGAGGCGCTGCGGATCACCGTCGGCGTGCTGAACGCGCTGGAGGCCTCGCACGACCAGGGCCTGGTCCACCGCGACATCAAGCCCGGCAACGTCATGTTCGACCGCAAGGGCACCGTCAAGGTCATGGACTTCGGCATCGCCCGCGCGCTGGACAGCGGGGTCACGTCGATGACCCAGACCGGCATGGTGGTCGGGACCCCGCAGTACCTCTCGCCCGAGCAGGCGCTCGGCAAGCCGGTGGACGCCCGCTCCGACCTCTACTCGGTCGGCGTGATGCTCTTCGAGATGCTCACCGGCCAGCTGGTCTTCGACGGCGACTCGGCGTTCTCGATCGCCTACAAGCACGTGCAGGAGGAGCCGGCCGCGCCCTCCACGATCAACCGCGCGGTCAACCCGGCGGTGGACGCCTTCGTCGCCCAGGCACTGCGCAAGGACCCGGCGCACCGGTTCCCGAGCGCGGCGGCGATGCGCGACGAGGCCGAGCGGCTGATCGCGGCGGAGAAGGGCGGCAACGGCAACCAGCTGGCCGCGAGCACCCCGCTGGTGATCACCGACGGCCCGCGCTCGGTGCACGCGGCGCCGCAGCCGCCGCAGCCGCAGTTCCATCAGCAAGGGGGACAGCAGGGCTTCCAGACGCCCCCGCCCGCCTTCCAGACCCCGCCGCCGGCCTTCCAGACCCCGCCGCCCGCGTTCCAGACGCCGCAGTCCTTCCCGCAGCAGGCGCACACCCCGCCGCCGGCCTTCCAGACCCCGCCGCCCGCGTTCCAGACGCCGCAGCCCTTCCCGCAGCAGGCGCACACCCCGCCGCCGCAGGCGATGCCGATGCCCGCGCCGCCGTTCCAGCCGGCCCCGGCGTCGAACAGCGGCGGCTGCTCCACGGCCCTGGTGATCATCGGCATCATCATCGGCGTGATCGTGCTCGCGATCATCATCATCGCCATCGTGGTGACCAAGGCGGAGAAGGAGGGCACCACGACGAAGACCACGCGGAGCGCCGAGCGGCCCGCGACCGTCCTGTACCTGGACACCCCGACCGACCGGAATGGCCTGCTCTGATGCGTTCCGCCCGGATCGGGCGTGCTACGGGGGAAGGCCGAAGGCGGTAGCGTTCGGGGATACGAAGCGACAGGGCACCGCGATCCGAGCGAAGGCCCGGGGCGAGGAGCGATGGCACAGACGCATCAGCCGGACGACGACGAGGGTGCCTGGACGGCCGGCCCGGCCGGCGAGCCCCCGAAGGCGGGCGAAACCGGTAGCGACGGTGCCACCACCGCGCTCCCGCCGTACGGCGGCGGCCCCCGGACGCCCGGCCGCGGCACCGCGGCCCCGCTCGGCACGGTCGGCGACGGCCGCTACCGGCTGACCCACCGGCTCGGCCGCGGCGGCATGGCCGAGGTGCTCGCGGCCCAGGACATCCGGCTGGGCCGCACGGTCGCGGTCAAGCTGCTCCGCGGCGAGCTGGCCCAGGACGAGATCGCCCGGCTGCGGTTCACGCGCGAGGCGCACGCCGTCGCGGCGCTCAACCACCACTCGATCGTCTCGGTCTACGACACGGGCGAGGAGTACGTCGGCGACGAGTCGACGCCGTACATCGTCATGGAGCTGGTCGAGGGCCGCACCGTCCGCGAGCTGCTCGTGGACGAGGAGGCGCCGCCGGTCGACCAGGCGCTGATCATCATCGCCGGGGTGCTGGAGGCGCTCGCCTACAGCCACCGGCACGGCATCGTGCACCGGGACATCAAGCCCGCCAACGTCATCATCACCACCACCGGCGCGGTGAAGGTGATGGACTTCGGCATCGCCCGCGCGCTGACCGGCACCGCCAGCACCATGACCCAGACCGGCATGGTCATGGGCACCCCGCAGTACCTCTCGCCCGAGCAGGCGCTCGGCAAGCCGGTGGACCACCGCTCGGACCTCTACGCGGCCGGCTGCATGCTCTACGAGCTGCTGACGCTGCGCCCGCCGTTCACCGGAGACACCCCGCTCTCGGTGGTCTACCAGCACGTGCAGGACCCGCCGGTGCCGCCGTCGCAGGCCAACGGGCGGGTGCCGGCGGCGCTCGACCACCTGGTGCTGCGCTCGCTGGCCAAGAACCCCGACGACCGCTTCCAGGACGCCGACGAGTTCCGCGCCCACGTCCAGCACGCGCTGCGCGAGATGCACGGCGCCGGCGGGGCCTGGGCGGCGGGCGCCGCGGCGGCCGGGCTGGCGGCCGCGGGCCAGGGCCACAGCGGGGCCACCCCGATGATCGGCACGGACGAGACCGCCGTGCTCGGCGCCGGTGCCCCCGGCGAGGCGACGACGATGATGCCGTTCCCGCCGTCCTCGACGCCGCAGACCTCGGCCACGCCCTACCCGGGTGCCGGCGGACCGTACGGCGGGGCTGGTGACGGCTCGGGCGGCGACGGCGGCGACGGGAACGGCTCCGGGCGGCGGCGCGGCCCGTGGGGCTGGGTGGCCGGCGCCGTGGCGGTGCTGGTCGCGGCCGGGGCCGGCATCGGGTTCGCGCTGAGCGGCAACGGCGGCGACGGCGGGACGAAGCACGGGCCCACGCCCAGTGCGACGGTGTCGACCGCCACCACGACCGAGGCCGGGACGCCCACCACGGGCCCGTCCCCGACCATGGCGCCGACCACGCAGGCCACGCGGCGGCCGCAGCAGCCGACCGACAACACCTTCGGCGGCAACCAGAGCCCGGCGCCCACGGTGCCCTCCGGCAAGCACACGCCGACCTCCACCGCGACCGCCACCGGGACCAGGACGTCGACGCCGACGGCGACGGCGTCCGGGACCCCGACGGGTGGTGCGACCAGCACCCCGACGGGCGGCGGGACCAGCACGCCCACCGGCGGGGCGACGGCGACCCAGCCGCCGCCGAAGCCGACCTCGACCGGCGGCGGTGGCGGCGGCGCCAGCCCGACCATTCCGGGGCTCGGCGGCTGACCGCCCGGGTCAGTTGGCGAAGGCGTCCAGGACCTGTTCGTACTCCTGGCACCACCAGGCCAACTGACCCGCCGAGGCGGGGTAGAGCGGGTCGGCCCGGTGGTCGGCCCGCTGGTAGCGCCACTGGAGCATCCAGAAGTCGTTGAGCCGTTCCCACCAGACCCGGTGCACCGCGGCGGCCAGGTGCTCCGCGGTGGCGGCCCCGGTGGCCCGGTAGGCCTGCGAGTAGTGCCGGACCCGGACCAGGTCGAGGACCCCGGTGGTCCGGTCGTTGAAGACCAGCGTGGCGGCCCGGACGGCCTCCTCCGCGCGGGGCTGGGGGCCGAGCTTGTCCCAGTCCAGGACGGCCGCGACCCGGCCGTCCTGGTGCAGCAGGTTGAGCCCGTGGAAGTCGCCGTGCGTCCAGCCGGTGGGCGGCGCGGCCGTCGGCTCCGGCCGGCGGTGGGCGTGTTCGGCCAGCAGGTCCAGCCGTTCGTCGAGACGCCGTTCCACCAGGGCGTCCAGCTCGCCGTACGGGCGGTGGTCGCGGGCGCGCAGCTGCAGTTCGCGGGCGAGCGCCGCGCTGTCGAGCGGGTCGGCGCTGTGGTAGCCGGTGGGTTGTGTGACCAGGGCGCAGACTTCGTCGAGTGCGCCGTGCAGGTGTCCGAGCAGCGCGCCGAGTTCGTCGCACTGCGGCAGGGTGAGGTCGGTACCGTGCCGGTGTCGGCCATTCACCCAGGGGAAGAGTGCGAACAGCCGGCCGCCGTACGCGGCCACCGTGCCGGAGCGTTCGGCGCAGCCCAGCGGAGGGGAGACCGGCAGTCCGAGTGCGTGCAGCGCGCCCATCGCGCGGTGGTGCTCGGAGATCGTCCCGCGGTTGGCGGTGGCGGCGTCGACGTAGCACTTCAGGAAGTACGCGCCGGCCTCGGTGGTCACGCGGTAGCCGCGGTTCAACAGGCCCTCGGCGACCGGCTCGGCGGTCAGCAGCCGCCCCACCCGGTAGCGGCGCAGGACCTCGGCGAGAGCGGCGTGCGGGACGGGCGGGCTGAGCGTCCCTATCGGGGGTGCGGAGAGGTCGGGGCGGGCCGGTGCGCAGGCGAGGGTCTGGCTGAAAGTCACAGCCCGAGGTTAGGGCCAGCCGGTGAGAGTCCTTGACAAGGCGTCAGATCTGTGCATGTAGAAGGGGTCGGCGGTGCGGCGGTCCCGGCCGGTGCTCCGGCCGACGTCGCGTCAGTGCTGCTGGTCGGCCTGGTGCCGGGCCACGAAGGCCGCGGCCTGGGTGCGCCGCTCCATGCCCATCTTGGCCAGCAGGCTGGAGACGTAGTTCTTCACGGTCTTCTCGGCCAGGTGCAGTTCGTTGCCGATCTGGCGGTTGGTCATCCCTTCGCCGATCAGGTCGAGGATGCGCCGCTCCTGCCTGGTCAGCTGGGCCAGTCGCTCGTCCTCCTTCTCGCCGCCTTCGCGCAGCCGGGCCAGGACCCGGCTGGTGGCGACCGGGTCGAGCAGCGACCGCCCGGCCGCCACGTCCCGGACGGCGGTGATCAGGTCGGTGCCGCGGATCGCCTTCAGCACGTAGCCGGAGGCACCCGCCATGATCGAGTCGAACAGCGCCTCGTCGTCCGAGAACGAGGTCAGCATCAGGCACTTGATCTCCGGCAGCCGGGAGCGGACCTCGCGGCAGACCTCCACGCCGTTGCCGTCCGGCAGCCGGACGTCGAGCAGGGCGACGTCGGGGTGGACGGTCGGGATCCTGATGATCGCCTCGGCGGCGGTGCCGGCCTCGCCGACCACCTCGATGTCGTCCTCGACCGAAAGCAGATCGTGGACGCCCCGGCGGACCACCTCGTGATCGTCGAGTAGGAAAACCCTGATATGTCCGTTATCAGTCACGCGCAAAGCCTCCCATATCACCCTACAAAAGACCTCTCGCCTGTACGGGGCCGGGATCGCTATCCGGCCAGAGCGGTCAAAACCGATGCCGGTAACCCCCTTACGCGGAAGCCTCCGCCCGGATAACGTGCGCTGGTGTCCTGAAGGCGACCGAATTGAGAGCTGCGCCACACCCGCAGTTGTCGGAGCCCAACAAGTAGGACGTCCTAGCGCAAGGGCGCCAAGGGCTGCCGCTGGGTAACGTTCTCGTGAGGGACGCCGTCGGAACAGGATCACCACCAGCCTCGCAGCCGGTGCGCACACCCACGCGCGCCCCGCAAGGCGGTGACCGGACCGGTCACCGGCGACCCCGGGCGGCCGGACAGACCGAGGAGTGAACGTGACCGTCAAAAGCACGGCGAGGGCTCGCAAGAAGGCGGCCCCCGGCGTCCCTGACACCCTCCGCGCCAAGGGTACGGACGCCCAGCCGGAGCTCGTACAGCTGCTCACCCCGGAAGGGGAGCGGGTCGAGCACAAGGACTTCCCGCTCACCACCACCCCGGAGGAGCTGCGCGCCCTCTACCGCGACCTGGTGCTGGTGCGCCGGTTCGACGCGGAGGCCACCGCGCTGCAGCGCCAGGGCGAGCTGGGCCTGTGGGCCTCGCTGCTCGGGCAGGAGGCCGCCCAGGTCGGGTCCGGGCGGGCCATGCGCACCGGCGACTACGCCTTCCCCACGTACCGCGAGCACGGCGTGGCCTGGTGCCGCGACGTGGACCCGCTGAACCTGCTCGGCATGTTCCGCGGCGTGAACCACGGCGGCTGGGACCCGAACGAGAAGAACTTCCACCTCTACACGATCGTGATCGGTGCGCAGACCCTGCACGCCACCGGCTACGCGATGGGCGTGTCCAAGGACGGCGCGGACGACGCGGTGATCGCCTACTTCGGCGACGGCGCCTCCAGCCAGGGCGACGTCAACGAGGCCTTCACCTTCGCCTCGGTCTACAACGCCCCGGTCGTGTTCTTCTGCCAGAACAACCAGTGGGCGATCTCCGAGCCCACCACCACCCAGACCAAGATCCCGCTGTACCGGCGGGCCTCCGGCTTCGGCTTCCCGGGCGTCCGGGTCGACGGCAACGACGTGCTGGCCTGCCTGGCCGTCACCCGCTGGGCGCTCGACCACGCCCGCAGCGGCAACGGCCCGGTGCTGATCGAGGCGTTCACCTACCGGATGGGCGCGCACACCACCTCCGACGACCCCACCCGCTACCGGCTGGCCGAGGAGACCGAGGCCTGGAAGGCCAAGGACCCGATCATCCGGCTCAAGGCGCTCCTGGAGAAGGAGGGCCTGGCCGACGAGGAGTTCTTCGCCTCGATCGACGCCGAGAGCGAGCAGCTGGGGCTGCGGGTGCGCGAGGGCGTGCGGAGCATGCCGGACCCGGACCCGACCCTGATCTTCGACCACGTGTACGCGGAGCCGCACGCGCTGGTCGATGAGGAACGGGCCGAGTACCTGGAGTACGCGGCCTCCTTCGAGGCGGGGGAGAACCTCTGATGGCCGGTCAGCTCAGCATCGCGAAGGCGCTGAACGAGGCGCTGCGCAAGTCGCTGGAGAACGACCCGAAGACCGTCCTGATGGGCGAGGACATCGGCAAGCTCGGCGGCGTGTTCCGGATCACCGACGGTCTACAGAAGGACTTCGGCGACGGCCGGGTCATCGACACCCCGCTGGCCGAGTCCGGCATCGTCGGCACCGCGATCGGCCTGGCCCTGCGCGGCTACCGCCCGGTCGTGGAGATCCAGTTCGACGGCTTCGTCTACCCCGCGTTCGACCAGATCGTCTCCCAGCTGGCGAAGATGCACGCCCGCGCCCTGGGCCACGTGAAGATGCCGGTCACCGTGCGCATCCCGTACGCCGGCGGCATCGGCGCGGTGGAGCACCACAGTGAGTCGCACGAGGCGTACTTCGCCCACACGGCCGGCCTGAAGGTCGTCACGCCGTCCAACGCGCACGACGCGCACTGGATGCTGCGGCAGGCGATCGAGTCGGACGACCCGGTGATCTTCCTGGAGCCGAAGCGCCGGTACTGGGACAAGGGCGAGGTCGGCGACGCGGCCGACCTGGACCTGCACGCCGCCCGGATCGTCCGCCCCGGCGCCGACGCCACGCTGATCGCCTACGGCCCGATGGTCAAGGTCTGCCTGGAGGCGGCCGCGGCGGCGGAGGAGGACGGCCGCCGGCTGGAGGTCGTGGACCTCCGCTCGCTGTCCCCGGTGGACTTCGCCACCCTGGAGGAGTCGGTCAAGCGGACCGGGCGCGGCATCGTGGTGCACGAGGCGCCGGTGTTCCTGGGCATGGGGGCCGAACTGGCCGCCCGCCTCACCGAGAAGTGCTTCTACCACCTGGAGGCGCCGGTCCTGCGGGTCGGCGGCTACTACGCGCCGTACCCGCCGTCCCGGGTCGAGGAGGCCTTCCTCCCGGACCTGGACCGCGTGCTCGACGCCGTCGACCGCGCGCTCGCGTACTGAACCGGGGAGCGACCATGACCACCGAAGTCCGCTCGCTCCGCGAGTTCAAGATGCCCGACGTGGGCGAGGGCCTCACCGAGGCCGAGATCCTCAGCTGGTACGTCAAGCCCGGTGACACCGTCACCGACGGGCAGGTCGTCTGCGAGGTGGAGACCGCCAAGGCCGCCGTGGAGCTGCCGATCCCGTTCAACGGGGTCGTGGAGCAGCTGTTCTTCCCGGAGGGCGCGACGGTCGACGTCGGTACCGTGATCATCTCGGTCGCGGTGGCCGGCGAGGCCGGGGCGGCCGCCCCGGCGGTGCCCGCACCCGCAGCCGCCCCCGTGCCGGCCGAGGCAGAGGCCGCCCCGGCCGAGCCGGAGCGGCGAGCGGTGCTGGTGGGCTACGGCCCGCGCACCGGCGGCACCCAGCGCCGGGCCCGGCGCACCACGACCACCACCAAGGTCGCCACCCCGGCTCCGGCCGCTCCGGTGGCGCCCGTCGCTCCGGCCCCCGCACCGGTGGTGCCGGAGCAGCCCTCGGGTGAGCGGCCGCTGGCGAAGCCGCCGGTCCGCAAGCTGGCCAAGGACCTCGGCGTCGACCTGCGGGCCGTCACCCCGACCGGCCCGGCCGGTGTGATCACCCGCGAGGACGTCCACGCGCACGCAGCCGCCGTGGCCGCGCCCGCCGCCCCGGTGGAGGCCCCGGCCGCCCCCGAGGCGCCGGTGGCCGTGCCGGTCGCGGTGTCCGGTGCCGGTGACGTCCGGGTGCCGGTCAAGGGCGTCCGCAAGGCGACCGCGCAGGCGATGGTCGCCTCGGCGTTCACCGCTCCGCACGTCACCGAGTTCGTCCAGGTCGACGTGACCCGGACGATGAAGTTCGTGCGCCGGCTCAAGGAGAGCGGCGAGCTGGGCCGGGACGTCCGGGTCAGCCCGCTGCTGCTGGTCGCCAAGGCGCTGCTGGTCGCGATCAAGCGCCACCCGGAGATCAACGCCCACTGGGACGAGGCCGCCCAGGAGATCGTCATCCGCGGCCAGGTGAACCTCGGCATCGCCGCGGCCACCCCGCGCGGTTTGATCGTCCCGAACATCAAGGACGCGGGCGGCAAGACGCTCTCGGGCCTGGCGGTCTCGCTCGGCGAGCTGATCGACACCGCCCGCCAGGGCAAGACCCCGCCGGCCGACATGCAGGGCGGCACGATCACCATCACCAACGTCGGCGTCTTCGGCGTCGACACCGGCACCCCGATCCTCAACCCGGGTGAGGCGGCGATCCTCGCCTTCGGTGCGGTCCGGGAGCTGCCGTGGGTGCACAAGGGCAAGGTCGTCCCGCGTCAGGTGACCACCCTCGCGCTCTCCTTCGACCACCGCCTGGTGGACGGGGAGCTGGGTTCCAAGGTGCTGGCCGACGTGGCCGCGCTGCTGGAGCACCCGAAGCGCCTCATCACCTGGGGCTGACCGGCCCGGGAGACCGAAGAGGGGCCCTTCCCCCGCACCGCGGTGCGGGGGAAGGGCCCCTTCCGTTGCCGGGTCCGGTCAGCGCTGGGGACGCAGCCGGCGCACGGCGATCATGACGCCGGCGCCCAGGGCCAGGACGGCGGCGGAGGCGGCGGCGAGGAGGCCGGTGGAGGCGTCCGCACCGGTCTGGGCCAGCTCGGCGGTGCCGGCCGGCGCCGTGGCGGGCGCGGCGGTGGTGGGTGCGCCGGTGGCTGGCGCGGCGGGAGCCACCGGTGCGGCCACGGCCTTGCCGTCGGCGGTCTGGGCCGGCACGGGCTTGGCGGCAGCGGCCGGCTTGGCAGCGGCCGGCTGGGCGGGAACCGGCTTGGCGGCGGTGGCCGGCTTGGCCGCAGGGGCGGCGGCCTTCGGGTGGATGACCCGGACGGTGCGGTAGCCCCAGCGGCCCTGCTCGCCGTTGCCCGCGGAGGCGTCCGTCACCATGGTCACCTCGTTGAGGCCCTGCGGGGCGTTCGGCGAGAGGGAGACCCGGAACAGCAGGTTGGCCGACCGGCCGTCGGCCAGGCCGGTCCGGAGCGAGCGCAGGTCGGCGCCGAGCCCGGTACAGCCCTGGTTGAGCTTGAGCGGCTTCCACGCGCCGTGCGTCATGACCTCGACCCGGACGTCCGCGGCCCGCAGGGGGAGGCCCCGTGCCACGTTCGCCAGACCGAAGCTCGGCTCGACGTTCGGCAGGTCGGCGCCGGTGAAGTTGACCATTCCCACGCCGAACTCGGTCCACGATCCGTCGGCGCTGATGGTGGCGGGGAGCGGGTCCCGGAAGTCCGCGACGGGAGCGAGCGCCGTGTTCGCCTGCCCGGAGTCGATCGCCGGCGGGGTGCCGTAGCGGATGTCCCCACAGGCCCAGGCGGTGTCGGTGGCGAGGAGCTGCACACCGCCGGCCAGGACGACGGTGGTGGCCAGGGTGGCGAGGGCGCGGCGGCCGGAGAAGGCGCGGTCGTTCTTCGCGAAACGGTTGATAACGGACTTGCGCATGACGTGACTCCCCAGGGTCATCGTTCTGACGGTGTGTTGGTGAAGACGACCGGCCCCGCTCCTTGCGAGCGGAAGCGCCCCCCGGCTCTGCCGGTCTCGCTCTCCGTGCCTTCATCCGTAGAGACGTCCATCCCCGCCGGGGGTTGCAGGTGGGTTCGGAAGTTCTTCGAGATTCCTTCGGACGGCCCGCCGAGGGGGTCCCTTCGGGATACTGCCGGGATGGCAGAGGAGCTGATAACCCGTTCGAAGGGCCGCCGCACCGACCCGGGGGAACGCCGCTCGCTGCGCCGCGACGCCTCCGTCCCGGCGCTGCTGGCCGGGCTGGTGTGCATCGTGGTCTCGTTCTCCGGGCCGCTGGTGGTGGTGCTCGCCGCGGCCGCCGCCGGGAAGCTGGACGAGGCCCGCACCGCGTCCTGGATCTGGGCCGTGGCGATCGGCAGCGGGCTCACCTGTCTGCTGCTCAGCTGGTGGACCCGGACGCCGGTGATCACCGCGTGGTCCACCCCGGGGGCGGCGCTGCTGGTGACCAGCCTCGGTGAGTACCCGTACCGGGAGGCCGTCGGCGCCTTCCTGGTGAGCGCCGTGGTGGTGGCGCTCTTCGGCGTCACCGGACTGTTCGGCCGGCTGATCGCCGCGATCCCGGCGGGCATCGTCAACGCGATGCTGGCGGGCATCCTCTTCTCCTTCGGCGCCGGGATCTTCGGGGCGGTGCACGGTGCGCCCGTCCTGGTGCTCGGCAGCTTCGCGGCGTTCATGCTGGCCAGACGGCTGGTGCCGCGGTACGCCGTCCCGGCCGCGCTGCTGGTCGGCGGTGTGCTGACGGCGGCCACCGTCGGACTGCCGCTGGACCTGGGGCAGGGCGGGCCGACCCGGCCGGTGCTGACGGTGCCCGCCTTCTCCGGGCCGGCCATGGTCGGCCTGGCGCTGCCGCTCACCATCGTCGTGCTGGCCTCGCAGAACGCCCCCGGCCTCGGGGTGATGCGGGCCTTCGGCTACCGGCCGGACGACCGGCTGTTGATCGGGGCCACCGGCGGGCTCTCCGTGCTGCTGGCGCCGCTCGGCTCGCCGGGGGTCAACCTCGCGGCGATCACCGCGGCCATCTGCGCCGGACCGGAGAGCCATCCGGACCCGCGCCGTCGCTACGTCGCCGGGATGTCGGCGGGCGTGCTCTACCTCCTGGTCGGCAGCTTCGGCGGTGTGCTGGTGAGCCTGTTCACCGGCCTGCCGAAGGAACTGATCGCGGTGGTCGCCGGGGTGGCGCTGCTGGCCCCGCTGCAGGGCAGCCTGGCCACCGCGGTCGCCGAGGAGCGCGGCCGGGACGCCGCGCTGGTGACCTTCCTGGCCGCCGCCTCCGGGATGAGCCTGTTCGGCATCGGCTCGGCGTTCTGGGGCCTGCTCCTCGGCCTCGCCACCCACCTGGTGCTGGAGGTGCGCCGGGGCGGCTGAGGTCACGGTCCGTGAGCGCGATCCGTGTGGTCGGGCTCATCGGTATGACCGGTGTGATTCTTGTCGTTCGGCCAGGTCGGTGACTTTTTCGCCGAACCGGAGGGGAGGCGCACCGGGCCGGGTACGTCTTCGCGTCCACCACCCGGGCGACGCCGGGTGACCGGATCCCCGAGGACGCACCCGTATGCCGCCTGGCAACCCTGGCCGTCTCGTCCGGAGTCTGGCCGCGCTCGTGCTGGTGTCCACCGCCGTACTGCCGGCCGCCCTGGAGCTGGCCGGCCCCTCGCCGTTCGGCGTGATCGGCCCCGGCGCCCCCGCCGACCGGGCGGTGCCGCCGCACACCGCCCAGCGCGCCGACCTGCGCGCCGGCGGCGCCGCCCCGACCGTCGACATAAGGCGGACCGGCGACCCGGCCAATCGCATCACCCTGGTCCTGCTCGGCGACGGTTACGCCGCCGACGAGCAGGACCTCTTCCGCCAGCAGGCCGACCGGGCCTGGCGGGCGCTGATGGAGATCGAGCCGTTCCGCAGCTACCAGGGCTTCTTCAACATAAGGCGGGTCGAGGTGGTCTCCCCGGTCTCCGGCATCGCCGAGACCGAGAGCCGGGGCCGCCACCCGGACACCCCGCTCGGCATGCACTTCTGGTGCGAGGGCACCGCCCGGCTGCTCTGCGCCGACGAGTCCGCCACCGCCCGCTTCGCCGGCGACGGGGACGGTCCGCAGTACCTGATCGCGCTGGCCAACTCCACCGAGTACGGCGGCGCGGGCGGCACCGGCGTCACCACTCTGGCCGGCGGCAGCCAGGATGCCGGGCGGATCATCCAGCACGAGATAGGGCACACCGTGGGCGACCTCGGCGACGAGTACGACAGCGCCCCGGACGACGCCGACTACCCCAACCTCTCCACCGAGAACGCCGACGAGATGCGCCGCAAGCAGAACAAGTGGTGGCGCTGGCTCGGCGCGGAGTCCCCGGACGGCGGCGGGACGATCGGTGCCTACCGGAGTGCGAACGGGATCTACCGGCCCACCCAGGACTCGGTGATGCGCACCCTCGGCGGCTCGTACAACCTGCCGTCGCGGGAGGCGATCATCGAGGAGCTCTACCGCCGGGTCCGGCCCACCGACGCCCCGGTGCCCGCCCCCGGCGAGGTGGCGGGCCGGCCCCGCCTGGAGGTCCGCCCGCTGCCGCTGGCCGGCGCGCGGCAGCTCAAGGTCGACTGGACGGTGGACGGCGTCCCGGTGGAGCCGCAGGCGGCGGACCGCAGCTGGCTCGACACCGCCCACCTCAATCTCCCCGCCGGGCACGGCGCCACCGTCACGGCCACCGTCCGGGACACCACCGACTGGGTCCGGGACGAGGCCTTCCGTGACCGCTACATGACCAGGTCGGTCTCCTGGACGGTCACCGGCTGAGGCGCTTCGCGCACGACCCGTGCGGCCCCGACCTAGGCGTCCAATCATGGGATGACTAGTCTTGGGTCACTATGCCCGTGGAGCCCGCCCGTTCAGCCCGCCCCCTGTCCGCCTCCGCTCCCCGCTCCACCGCCGAGCCCGCCCCCCGGGCCGCCGCGGTCGCCCCACCGCCCGGTGGCTGCGCCGCCTGGCTCGCCTGGGCCATCGGCGCCAGCGTCTACGTGCTCGCCGTCATCCACCGGACCAGCCTCGGCGTGGCCGGCCTCGACGCCGCCGACCGCTTCGGCATCGGGGCGTCCGCGCTCTCCACCTTCTCGATCCTCCAGGTGCTGGTCTACGCGGCCATGCAGATCCCGGTCGGCCTGCTGGTCGACCGCTTCGGCCCCCGCCGGGTGCTCCTGCTCGGCGTCGTGCTGCTCAGCGCCGGGCAGCTCGCCTTCGCCTTCTCCGCCGCCTTCGCCCCCGCGCTGGCCTCCCGGGCGGTGCTGGGCTGCGGCGACGCGATGACCTTCATCAGCGTGCTGCGGATCGCCGCGCGCTGGTTCCCGGCCGCCAGGAACCCGCTCGTCGCGCAGCTGACCGGCCTCGCCGGGATGGGCGGCAACCTGGTCACCACGGTGGTGCTCGCCCAGGCGCTGCACAGCGAGGGCTGGACGCCGACCTTCACCGCGATCGCGCTGCTCGGCGCCGGCGTCTTCGCCCTGGTCGCGCTCTTCCTCCGGGAGGCCCCGGCGGGTGCCCCGGTCGCCCCGGTCGCCGCCGCGCCCCGGCTCGCCGTCGGCCGGCAGGTCCGGGAGGCCTGGCGCGAGCCCGGCACCCGGCTCGGGCTCTGGGTGCACTTCACCACCCAGTTCCCCGGCAACGCCTTCGGACTGCTCTGGGGCCTGCCCTACCTGGTGGAGGCCCAGGGTCTGTCGCGGGCCGGGGCGGGCGGACTGCTCACCCTGCTGGTACTCGCCAACATGTCCTTCGGCCTGCTCTTCGGTCGGCTGCTCTCCCGGACCGCCCGGGCCCGGATGCCGATCGTCCTCACCGTGATCGCCGCCACCGCGGCCGGCTGGGCGGTCGTCCTGGCCTGGCCCGGCCACCGTCCGCCGCTCTGGCTGGTGGTCGGGATCATCCTGGTGATGGGCACCAACGGCCCGGCCTCGCTGGTCGGTCTCGACTACGCCCGCGCCCTCAACCCGGGCGAGCGCCTCGGCACCGCCTCCGGCATCGTCAACATGGGCGGCTTCATCGGCACGATGGTGACCCTCTTCGGGATCGGTGTCCTCCTCGACGTCCTCACCCCGGCCGACGCCGCCGGCTACTCGGCGGAGGCCTTCCGCTGGGCGTTCTGCTGGCAGTACGTACCCATGGCGGTCGGCACGCTGATGATCCTCCGGCTGCGGAAGAAGGTCGCCGCAGCCGGGGCGTAGGGCTTGCGGCCCGGGGAAACGGTGCGACCCTCACCCGAAGTGGGGGTCACCCGAGGGGATCAGCCCCCGTACGCGCGCATCAGCTCGGCGATCTGCGGGGGCGATCCGTAGATCCGGGCACCGTGCAGCTCCGCGTACACGAGCCCGCGATCGGGCGGCGGCGCCGGCTCCTCGACGGGTTCCGGCCGTGCTGCACGGCGCAGCCGGATCAGGTCCACCAGCCTCAGCTTCGGACAGCCCGGGAGCACGCGGCCGCCCCCGATGCCGACCCGCTCCACCGCCGGGCAGGAGTAGTAGCCGCCGAACGGCGGCCCGCTGTCCTCCTCCCGGCCGGGCATCCGGAAGGCCATCTCGCCGTGGCGGCAGTGCACCGTCCCGTCGGAGCGGACGGTCACCTCCGGCCAGTCCTCGTGGTCGATCTGCGCGACGATCCGGACCTGCCGGCCGATCGCGTCGGTCAGGGTCTCCGCCATCCGCCGCTGCTGGGCGGGGACGTCGGTGTCCCCACGGCGGACGGAGGGGAGGAGATCCTGCGTGACCCACTCCTGGAAGGGGCGGGCGTTGGGCTTCCTCGACCTCATGACGAGCAGGTAGAGCCCTCCCTCACTCACCAGATTCAGGAATGGATTTCCACGGGCGAGTCCATTCCCACCTGCGGAAACGCGGTATGCCTCACTTTCAGTGAGGCATACCGAGCGCATGTCCACGGTCCTGGTGTCCTCGGGCGTCACGATCTTGCTGGCCCAGCTCGGATTGCTGCGATCCAGCACCGCACACACGTCGGTCGTCGCGAACCACGGCTTCCCGTCGATCAGCACCACCCTGATCGGCTGCCCCGTGACCGGGAAGCTGGACCGCACCAGCACCATTCGTTCCCGCTGTTCCTGTTCGTCGTCCATCGGGACGTCCCTCCTTCTTCCGGGTGACGGTCGGTTTGCCCGGAACAACGAGGTCGAACGGGTGAGGTGCTGGTGCCAAGCTGACGCACGGGAGCGCGAAGCGTGCCACCCGGCGTGCGGTGGTGTGTGTACGCCGGGTGGGTGACACGGGGCCGGCGTGGCGCTACCTGGACTAATCGCAGTGCACGGGCTTCAGCCCGGTGGTGAAGCGATTCTGAACCCTGCTCTGACCTGTGCGGTGGGCGCCCTCCCGCACTGTGGACGGTGCCCACCGCAGACCGTCAAGCCGGACGGTTCTGCTGCTCGATGTACTGCCGGACTATCGACAGCGGCGCGCCGCCGACTGATCCGGCGAAGTACGAACCGGACCACAGACGCTGTGCCCGCCAGTAGTGCTTGACCAGCTCGGGGTACTCCTGCCGCAGCCGGCGCGAGCTGACGCCTTTGAGCGAGTTGACCAGCTTGGACAGGGCGACCTTCGGCGGGAAGTTCACCAGCAGGTGGACGTGGTTGTTCTCGCCGTTGAACTCGACCAACTCCACCTCGAAGTCGGCGCACACGTCCCGCATGATCTCTTCGAGCCGGGTCAGATGCCGCTCGGCGAACACCTTGTGACGGTACTTCGTCACGAAAACCAAGTGCGCATGCAGGGCGAAAGCGCAGTGCCGACCAGTGCGGATGTTCTGATACTCAGCCATAAACCAAAATGGTACGGTGCTGACCGTGCAGCTCAGGTACAGCTTCCGCGTGTACCCGAACGGGCCTCAGCGTTCCGCGCTGGCCAGGGCGTTCGGGTGTGCACGGGTGGCCTTCAATGATGCCCTCCGGGCACGTGAGACCGCCCGCGCCGCCGGGCTGCCGTTCATCCCGTCCGGCGAGCTGTCCAAGCAGCTCACGGCCGCGAAGAACACCCCCGAACGGGCATGGCTCGGCGAGGTGTCCGCCGTGGTGCTGCAACAGTCCCTCCGGGACCTGGACACCGCCTACCGGAACTTCTTCGACGGCCTCAAGGGCATGCGCCCGAAGATGGGACCGCCCCGGTTCAAGTCCCGCAAGGACACCCGGCAGGCGATCCGCTTCACCGCGAACGCCCGATGGAAGATCACACCGGGCGGCGACCTATCGCTGCCGAAGATCGGCGACGTGCGGGTGAAGTGGTCCCGCGCCTTGCCGTCCGTGCCATCCTCGGTGACGGTGATCAAGGACAGCGCAGGCCGGTACTTCGCCGGCTTCGTTGTCGAGACGGACCCCGAGATCCTTCCCGAGACCGAACCGGTCACCGGTCTCGATCTCGGCCTCGGACACTTCGCCGTCCTCTCGGACGGGCGGAAGATCGACGCCCCGAAGTTCCTCCGGCGCGCAGAGAAGAAGCTCAAACGCGCACAGCAAGCCCTGTCCCGTAAGGCCAAGGGCAGCAAGAACCGCGAGAAGGCCCGTCACAAGGTCGCTCGCAACCACGCACGGGTGGCCGACGCCCGGCGCGAGTTCCACCACCAGGTCTCCACCGGACTGATTCGCGAGAACCAAGCAATCGCGGTGGAAGACCTGGCGGTCAAGGGACTCGCCCGCACACGGCTCGCCAAGTCCGTGCACGACGCCGGATGGTCGGCGTTCGTCACCATGCTGGAGTACAAGGCCGCGAAGTACGGCCGGAACCTGATCAAGATCGGCCGCTTCGAGCCGACCTCCCAGGTGTGCTCCCACTGCGGCGTCAAGGACGGCCCCAAGCCGCTGAACATCCGCGTCTGGCAGTGCCAGGCGTGCGGCGTCTGGCTGGACCGGGACGTCAACGCCGCCGTCAACATAGCCACGGCCGCCGGACTGGCGGTGTCAGCCTGTCGAGCGCGGGTAAGCCGGGGACCCGTCCCCGCACAGCGCGAAGAAGCAGGAACCCACCGAGACGGTCAGACGACCGTGGTAGGAATCCCCGCCCTTTAGGGCGGGGAGCGGAAGTCAAAGCGTGACGGAGAAGTTGGCCAGGATGCGGGAGGCGAGCTCCCGGTCGCCCTCGACGGTGACCGGTCCGGGGCGGCCGCGGCCGCAGGCGAGGCGGACGTAGGTCTCCCAGTCGAGGGTGAGCTGGACGTCGGGGGCGAGACTGATCGACTCGTCGACCGTGCCGCGGCCGCCCGCGTCCACCCGGACGGTGCGCAGGAACTCCACCGGGCCGGTGACGTCGACGACCAGCGCCGTTCCGGCCGGGGCCCCGGCCTGGTGCGCGACCGCCTTGGGCAGCAGCTCCAGCAGGACGTCCCGGGAGACCAGCGCGCCCGGGGAGTCGAGGTTGCCGGGCGCGTCGAGGGCGCGCCGGAGGTCCTGCTCGTGCACCCAGACGTCGAACGCCCGGCGGCGCAGCAGCTCGTGGTACGGCAGCTCGCGACTGTGCGGTCCGGCGGGCCAGCGGATCTGCTCGGTGGGGGTGTGCTTGGCGTTCCGCAGGGCGCGCGAGCGGCGGATCACCGTGTACTCCAGCTCGCCGACCAGCTCCACCGAGGTGTGGCAGCGCCGCTTGTCGACCGGAAGTTCGATGTAGCGGGCGAAGTCGGTGGTGACGTGGCGCAGGTCGCGGGGGAGCGAGTGGATCGGTCGCGGGTCGCCGAGCAGCTCCGACTCGATCGCGATCACGTGGGAGACGACGTCCCGGACGGACCAGCCGGGGCACTCGGTGGCCCGGTTCCAGGAGTCCTCCGGGAGGGGGGCCACCAGTTCCGATATCGATTCGATGGACTGCGTCCACGCCTCGGTGTAAGCCTGCACGGTCTGGTTGTCCGTCACGGGAATCTCCGGCCCTCCGTCAGCTGCCCTGCCATGCGCGCCCTGGCTCCGGCACCGGGCGGGTTGCTCGGCTTCCGGGCGCGCACGCTAAGCGCACGTTACGCTGCCGGGTGAGAGCAGGGCAGTGCTTTCGGGTGACGATCGTAGGACTCTTGCCGTGGACGGTGGTACTGTGCGCGCTTCATTGATCCAACTCGCGGTCTCCGACACCGAGCCGCCCGCCGAGCGGCGGGCCCGGGCGGCCGCCCTGGTCCGCGCCCAGCAGGGCGCGGACCTGGTCGTTCTCCCGGAGCTGTGGCCGCTGGGCGGATTCGCGTACGACCTCTGGTCGGACGGTGCCGAGGCGCTGGACGGGCCGACCTCCGACGTCATGGCGGCGGCCGCCAAGGCGGCCGGGGTCTGGCTGCACGCGGGTTCGATCGTCGAGCGCGACCCCGACGGGCCGATCTACAACACCTCGCTGCTGTTCGCTCCGGACGGCGAGCTGGTGCACACCTACCGCAAGATCCACCGCTTCGGGTTCGACAGCGGCGAGGCGGTGGTGATGGGGGCCGGCCAGGAGATCGTCACCGCCGCCACCGACTTCGGCACGCTGGGCCTGGCCACCTGCTACGACCTGCGGTTCCCGGAGCTGTTCCGGGCGCTGCTGGACGCCGGCGCGCAGCTGCTGGTGGTCCCGGCCGCCTGGCCGGCGCGGCGGCGCGAGCACTGGACGCTGCTGGCCCGGGCCCGCGCGGTGGAGGAGCAGGCGTTCGTCCTGGCCTGCAACACGGCCGGGACGCACGGAGGGGTGGAGCAGGCCGGGCACAGCATCGTGGTGGACCCCTGGGGCCGGGTGCTGGCCGAGGCGGGCGACGGCGAGGAGGTGCTGGCGGTCGAGTTCGACCCGGCCGAGGTGGCCAAGGCCCGCGCCGACTTCCCGGTGCACCGGGACCGGCTGCTGGGGATCCCGGCTCCGGTCCAGCGGTGACCCGCCGGGGCGCCCGGCGGCGGCAGCGGGCGCCCGGCGCTCCGCGGCCGTGCCCGGGGCCGGGTGACGCGGCTGCGGCGGTCCGGCGGCATCTTTGAGAAGATGAGCGTTCGTCGTGTTCCCCGCCCTTCACCTGCCGGTCCGCCCCGGGGCCGGTCGTAGAGCCCGCCCGAGGAGGTCGCGCGCATGTCCGGCACCGGCGCAGGCGACACCCGCCCCGTGATCCACCGCAACAGCCTCCGCGAGCAGATCGCGGGCGCGCTGCGCGAGGAGATGATGGCCGGCCGGCTGGCGGCCGGGCGGAACTTCACCGTCAAGGAGATCGCCGACCTGTACGGGGTCTCGGCGACGCCGGCCCGCGAGGCGCTGGTCGACCTGGGCGCGCAGGGGCTGCTCCGGACCGAGCACCACCGCGGGTTCACCGTGCCCGAGCTCGGCTGGGACGACTTCCTGGAGATCTTCGAGGCCCGGGTGCTGCTCACGGACAGCTACGTCCGCCAGCTCGCGCTGCGCCCGGAGTCCTCGGACACCGACGCCCGGCTGCCCTCGCTGCGGCGGCGTGCGGACGCGGCCGTCCGGGCCGCCCGGGCGGGCAACCTGGACGTGATGGTGGGCTGCGACCGCCGGTTCTGGCAGGAGGTGGCCGGGCTGCTCGGCAACCGCCGGGTCGGCGACTACCTGGACTGGCTGCGGGTGCAGTCCTGGATGTTCGCCGCGCCCTACCTGCGCGGGATGTCGAGGCTGGACGGGGTCTGCTGGGACCGCCACCTCGACCTGGTCGACGCGATCGCCGCGCGGGACCTGGCGGGCGCGTACCGGATCATCTGCGAGTACAACCTGTTCACCGTCCGGTTGCTCGCGGAACTGACCGGCCGGCCGCTGGAGTCGGTGGGCGTGCTGCCGCTGCTCACCGCCGGGCTCGGGCCGGCGGAGCCGGCACCGGAATCGGAGGGGCCCGGGGCGGAGGGGCCCGGGGCGGACGGCGCCGGGCCGGGCGGGTCCGCGGCGGGCGCCGTCGGGTCCACGGCCGGGAGCGACGCGGGGAACGGCGGGGGGAACGGCGGCCCGGGCCGGCCCGCCGAGCCGCCGCACTCCGCCGACGCCACCGCCACCGCCGACGCCACCGCCGGAGGCGCCCGCCTCCGGGACCGCGAGCTGGGCCGGGAGCTCGGCCGCGAACTCGGCCTGGGGCTCGGCCTCGTACCGCAGCCGCGCTCGGTGGCCTTCACCCGATTCGGCCGCTGACCGGCGGACCCGACCTCCGGCCGGCCGGCCGAGGGGCGGCCCGACCCGCACCGCGCGCCGGGCCGGTAGGGTGGGCGGTCGTCGTCCCGCGGTCCCCGTACCGACCGTCCGGACCCGACCCGCCCATCCGTCGTTCGCCCCGCGAGCGACGTCCGCCGTCCGGAGAGGAAGAGCCGGCCCATGGCCTGCGACCTCTGGCTCGTCCCGCTCGTGGACGTCCTGAGCCACAGCCCCGAGAACCCCTTCCGGGACGACCTCGCGCTCTACAACACCGTGCTCACCGCTCACGGACTGCCCGAGGTGCCGGTCTTCCAGTACGTACCCGGGCTGAGCGGGGCGGTCGAGCCGATAGCCGCCTTCGACTACGACTCGCTGCACTTCCTGCGCCGCGCCTACCTGTTGGGGCTGACCGGCCTGGACATCACGCCGGTGGACGCGCTCGGCGGCGACTACGAGCAACTGCTGGAGATGTTCGAGAGCAACGCCGAGCAGTCGCACCTGGTCTGGCACTTCGACCACGCCGGGGCCTACGTGCCGATCGAGTTCGCGGTGCCGCTGGTCGACGACGTGCTGCTCGCCTCGGGCGGCCCGCTCGGCTCCAGCTACGGCCTGCTGCGCGAACTGCAGGCCGTGGCACCGGCGCTGGGCGTCGACCCGCTCAATCCGCCGAGCCCGACCCGGCCGCTCGGCCCGACCGGCCTGGAGCAGCCGTTCGGCCCGCCGCTGGACGACCTGCACCCGTTCGCCCGGGAGCGGCACGCCTGGGCCGGCCTGTACGCGGCGGCCACCCGCAGCGTCACCCAGGGCTCGATGATCGTCTTCGCCTGATCCGGACCGGATGCCCGCCCCGGTGGTCCGGCGGCGGGCCCGGCGGCGGCGCCGGCGTAGTGCACGCCCCGAACGGGCCTCAGCGCAGCGGGCCCTCCGGCGGCCGCTGGCGCGGCATGGTGGGCCTGGTCCCCGGCGGCGGCAGGATCCGCACCTGCGCCCCGCCGACCGTCTCGCTCCGCCCGCCCCAGCTGCCGGCGGCCTGGGTGGGCAGCTGGGTCATCCCGGCGCGGAACTCCAGCATCCACTCCGAGGTCTCGGTGCGGACCATGTCCGAGACGTCCTCGCAGAACCGCCGCAGCACCCCGAGGCAGCGCTCGGCCGCCTCGCCGGCCGTGCCCTCGGTGGGGCCGAGCACCTCGCGCACGCACTCCGACGCCCAGTCGAACTGGAAGGCCTCCAGCCGCCGTTGCAGCGCCTGCGCGGTGGAGACGTCCCGCATCCAGCCGGAGGTCAGCCCGAACACCCGGTCCGCGCCGTAGCAGGCCGCGGCGAGCGACAGACCGACGTAGCCCCAGCTGGTGGCGTGGGCGACGGCACCGGTGAGGTCCACCAGCGGGGCGGTGACGCCGCCGGCCGCGAAGCCGGCCGCGCCGAACCGCAGCAGGCGGGCCCAGCGGCGCTTCCAGACCCGGTCCCGGCGGTACCAGTCGATCGCCTCCACCGCCCGCTCCTCGGACCAGCGGTAGAGCTCCTCCAGCCGCTCGGCGGGCTCGCCCCAGTCCCCGAGCGGGAACTGTCGGGTGCTCAGATCGGCCCGACGCCCGGTGGAGGCCCGGCGCGCGACGGTCGCGGCGGGCGGGTCCTCCTCGCCGATCTCCTTGCCCCAGGCACTCTCCTCGGGCTGCATTTCCGGCTGGCTCACCTGTGGGGCTCCCTGTGGCGGGCGGACTGCTTGGTCAGACGGTGCTTCCCCCTGGCGCGCCGTCGGCCTGGCCGGCCGCGGAGCGTCGGGCGACGCGATCGGACCCGCGACACCCCGGGCAGTGTGGGCACCCCGGGCGGCGCACCGGCCGCGGCCGGTGGTGGTCCAACAGCACTTCTTACCGCCAAATGGCTGACCGTGGGGGCGCTTCGCCAATGATCGTTATCTGATTCGACCGCCGGACGCCGAGGTGAGGGGGTTGCGGCGGTCGGCGGGATTTCACCCGTCCGAGCGAGGCTCCGGTGACCCACCGTCCTGACCCGGACACCCGGGGCATCCGACCGGAGGGGTGCTTTGGAGGAACCTCCCACTCCGGCCGCGTGCGGACGGATCCGGTTGGTGTGTTCCGACGGGACCGGCGGACGGCCCGAACCGGTCAGCGACTACCCTTCCCTCCGTGAAGGTCCTCGTCATCGGCGGCGGCGCCCGCGAACACGCCCTGTGCCGCTCTCTGTCCCAAGATCCCGCCGTGACCGAGCTGCACTGCGCCCCGGGCAACGCCGGGATCGCGCAGGTGGCGACGGTCCACCCGGTCGACCAGCTGAACGGCGCGGAGGTCACCGCGCTCGCCCGGCGGCTCGGCAGCGAGCTGGCCGTCGTCGGCCCGGAGGCCCCGCTGGTCGCGGGCGTCGCCGACGCCCTGCGCGCGGCCGGCGTCCCCGTCTTCGGTCCGTCCGGCCGGGCCGCCCAGCTGGAGGGCTCCAAGGCCTTCGCCAAGGACGTGATGGCCGCCGCCGGCGTGCCCACCGCCCGCTCCTACGTCTGTACCACCCCGGCGGAGGCCGCCGAGGCGCTGGACGCCTTCGGGGCCCCCTACGTGGTGAAGGACGACGGCCTGGCGGCCGGCAAGGGCGTCGTGGTCACCTCCGACCGCGAGGCCGCACTGGCCCACGCCGCCTCCTGCGAGCGCGTGGTCATCGAGGAGTTCCTCGACGGCCCCGAGGTCTCGCTCTTCGCCATCACCGACGGCACCACCGTCCTCCCGCTCCAGCCCGCCCAGGACTTCAAGCGCGCACTGGACGGCGACGAGGGCCCCAACACCGGCGGCATGGGCGCGTACTCCCCGCTGCCCTGGGCCCCCGAGGGCCTGGTCGAGGAGGTCCTGGAGACCGTTCTGCAGCCCACCGTGGACGAGCTGCGCCGCCGCGGCACCGAGTTCTCCGGCCTGCTCTACGCCGGCCTGGCGCTGACCTCGCGCGGCACCCGGGTGATCGAGTTCAACGCGCGCTTCGGCGACCCGGAGACCCAGGTCGTGCTGGCCCGGCTGCGCACCCCGCTGGCAGGCGTGCTGCACGCCGCCGCCACCGGCACGCTGGACCAGCTGGAGCCGCTGCGCTGGGACGACGGCGCCGCCGTCACCGTGGTGGTCGCCTCCGAGGGCTACCCGGCCGCGCCGCGCACCGGCGACCCGATCGAGGGCCTGGCCGAGGCCGAGGCCGCGGACGGCACCGCGTACGTGCTGCACGCGGGCACCAGGGCGGGCGAGGACGGCCAGGTGCTGAGCGCCGGCGGCCGTGTCCTCTCGGTGACCGCCACCGGGGCCGATCTGGCCGAGGCCCGCGACCGCGCGTACCGGGCGGTGGGCCGGATCGCCCTCAAGGGCGGCCAGCACCGGACCGACATCGCGCTCAAGGCCGCCCAGTAGCAGGCGGGTTAAGCGTTCCGCAGGGCGCTGTGTCCGAAGGGGAAACAACCCCCTTGGACGCAGCGCCCTGCGGCGTTTCCGGGGCCGGCGGGCTCGGAGCGGCTCCACCGGTCGCCACACCGTTCGGCGGCCGGAATCCAGCCCATCGAGTGACAGCACCCGCATCCGGCTGACGCAACCGGGCGCACGGCCTTATGGTGCGCTGGTCCGCAGCGCCACGGGCGGGTGGCCCGTGGTCGCCGCCGGGTAGCGGCGGTCGTGCGGGGGGATGCTGGACGGCGTCCGGCCGGGTGGACACGCCCGGGCCGCTTCGCGCGGGCCCCGACGCGTCGTCCGGAATCCGGGCGCCGTCACCGGGACGAGTGGAAACCGGGAGAACCGGAACACCCGCCCGGAGACGGGCGTCGAAAATGTCAGAAGCGCCACGCAGCATGTACTACCGGGGATCGGACGCCGCCGTTTCCCAGTCGGAACTGATCGTTTCGAGTCGGCTCAGGGCCCGTCGCCGGGTGCCCGAGGACTCCGAAGGGGGTGCCGCACCGTATGGCCGCTGTCGACACCGCGCGCGCTCACGCCCAGGCGGTCCTGCGGGTCCGAGGCCTCGCCCTGGCCGTCGCCGCGCTGCCCGCCGCCGTCGCGGTGGTCCTGCTCGCGGGCCGGATCACCGGCCGGATCGGCGCCCCGGGTGCGGCCGACGCCGCGGCCTGGGACGCCGCCCGCTGGGCGGTCTGCGCCGTCGCCGCCGTGACCCTCCTGGTGGCCGGTCTGGCCGCCCGGACCTACCGCCGCGCCGTACCGCCGCAGACCCCGGTCGTCCCGCTGGTGCGCGCCGAGGCCCCCGAGCTGTACCGGTTGATCGACGAGCTGGCCGACCGGCTGGACGTGCCGGCGCCCTCCGCGATCGCGCTCACCCCGGACTGCGACAGCTGGCTGGAGGACGTCGCGCCGGCCGCCCCGCCGGCCCGTCACCGCCGCCGCGCCCGCGGCGCGGAGGCGCCCGCCCCGGTGCTGGTGGTCGGCTCGCCCTTCCTCTGGTGGATGCGGGCCGGGGAGCTGCGCGCCCTGCTGGCCCCCGTGGTGGCCGGCACCGCGGCCGCCGCCGACCCGGAGATCGCCGCCGCCCGCCGCTTCCTGCGCTCCCTGGACGCCAGCCTCGCCGACGCCCCGCCGCCCGGCCTGGGCGGCGCCCCGGTGCCCGCCGCGCCGCGCACCGCCCGCCGCGGCCCGGCCGCCCTGACCGACCGGATCACCCGCCGGCTGCTCCGCGCCTGCCGCGCGCACTCCGCCGAGCTGGAGCGGGCCGTGGCCGGCCGGGCCTCCGAGCGGGCCAGGGCGGTCGACTACGGGCTGCGGATCGCCGCCCAGGAGCAGGTCGGCCTCGCCTACGCCGGATGGGACCGGCTGCTCACCCGGGTCGCGCTGCCCGCCTGGCGGCTCGGGCGCCACCCGGCGCACCTCAACGCCGGCGTGGTCGCCGCGCTCACCGAGCTGTCCCGCCGCGACCGGCTCGCCGACGGCTACAGCAGCCGCCTCGGCGACCGCCCCGCCTGCGACCTGCTGGAGGAGCCGGGCGCCGTCGACGCGGCGGTCTCGCGGCTCGCCGCCGAGCTCTTCTTCGGCCGCCCCGCCTCCGGCGGCTGGCAGGAACTGGAGTGGTCGGACTACCCGGCCGAGGTGGTGGACGCCGGCTGGCGTGCCCGCGCCGCGGCCCTGCAGTCCGCCCTGGACGGCCCGGCCCCGCAGGCCCGGCCCGGTGCCCCCACCCTGACCCGGCTGCTGGTCCGGCTCGCCGAGGGCGACGGCGAGCAGCTGGCCGCCGCGCTGACCGCCCAGCTGGCCCGCACGACGGCCCCCGCGCCTCTGCTGGAGCCCGTCCGCACCGGGCGGGACCTCCTGGTCGACCACGTCACCGCGATGGTCTGCTGCGCGGCCGTCGACACCGCCGGGGCCACCCCCGGCCTGGACTGGCTGGACGGCCCCGTGCTGCTGATGCGCGGGGTGCGCCGCACCGACCTCGCCGGCCCCGTCGCCCAGGCCGTCGAGCAGGGCCAGGACGGCCCGCTGCGGGCCTGGCTGGACGCGGCCGGCGTCCGGCTGGAGAAGCCGGTGCGGCTCTGACCGGCGGCCGGACCGCGCCGGCCGGGGGAGGGCGCTCGCCCGCAGGTCCGCGCCCCCGGCCGGACCGGCGGCGGCAGGTCTTCGCAGGCCGGAGGCCCTTCCGGGGCGGAGCGGAAGATTCCCCACCACCAGTTGCTACCGTTGGGTGACGCAGCGCCAGCGCTCTGTGGTGTATTAGACCGCACGCACCTCCGGTGGGCACCTGCCATCCGGCGGAGGGTGCACCAGTGGGAGGGGCGCGTGGGGACGGAACTCAACCGCCGATGGGAGTCCGGAACGCACGCGTACAGCGTCTCCGATCCCTTCGGCCAGGGCCCGCTGCCCTGGCTGCGCAGCCCGGACCAGTACCTGGCGGGCGCCGGGGGCGCCGTCCCCTGGTACGTCTCGGTCGACGCCCCGGGGCAGCAGCCGCTGACCGCGGGTTCCAGGCCCAAGCCGTCGGTCGGCACCCCGCAGGGCGCCAACGACGTGGTGCAGCAGATCAAGGGCTTCGCCTCGGCCGGGGTGGTCCGCCCCGGCGGCTCGGTGGACTTCCGGGTCACCGTCAACCCGCCCCGCGAGTTCACCGTCGACGTCTTCCGGATCGGCCACTACGGCGGCGACGGCGCCCACCACATGACCTCCAGCCCGCTGATCGCCGGCATGCTCCAGCCCGCCCCGCTGGTGGCCGGCCGGACCGTCTCCTGCCACCACTGGTGGCACACCTGGCGCTTGCAGATCCCCACCCACTGGAGCCCCGGCGCCTACGTCGCCGTGCTGACCACCGGCGACATGCTGCACCGCAGCCACATCCCCTTCACCGTCCGGGACTTCGAGGACCGGATGCACGCCGCCGAACTGCTCCTGGTGCTCCCGGACGTGACCTGGCAGGCGTACAACCTCTTCCCCGAGGACGGCCGCAGCGGCGCCAGCCTCTACCACGCCTGGGACGACGGCGGCCGGCTGGTCGGCGAGCCGGAGGCGGCCGTCACCGTCTCCTTCGACCGCCCGCACGCCACCGCCGGGCTGCCGCTGCACGTCGGCCACGCCTACGACTTCATCCGCTGGGCCGAGCGCTACGGCTACGACCTCTCCTACGCCACCGCCACCGACATGCACGCCGGCCTGGTCGACGCCTCCCGGCACCGGGCGCTGATCTTCCCCGGCCACGACGAGTACTGGTCCGAGCCGATGCGCCGGGCCGCCGAGCGGGCCCGCGACGGCGGCACCTCGCTGGTCTTCCTCTCCGCCAACACCATGTACTGGCGGGTCGAGCTGTCCGCCGCCGCCTCCGGCGAGCCCAACCGGCTGCTCAACTGCCGCAAGCGGCAGAAGGTCCCGGCCGGCAGCCCGGCGGCCGGCGCGTCCGGCGCCACCAGCGCGCTCTGGCGGGACGCGGGCGAGCCCGAGCAGCACCTGCTCGGGGTGCAGTACTCGGGCCGGGTCGCGGCACCAGTCCCGCTGGTCGCGCGGCACACCACGCACTGGCTCTGGGCCGGTACCGGCCTCCAGGAGGGTGACGAGCTGCCCGGCCTGGTCGCCGGCGAGGCCGACCGCTACTACCCTCGGGTGGCCCTGCCCGAGCACACCGAACGGGTGCTGCTCGCGCACTCGCCGTACCGGGACCTCGCCGGCCGCACCCGCTTCCAGGAGACCTCGCTCTACCGGGCGCCGAGCGGCGCCTACGTGTTCGCCTCCGGCACCTTCGCCTGGTCGCCGGCGCTGGACCGGCCCGGCCTCACCGACGAGCGGATCCAGCGGGCCACCGCCAATCTGCTGGACCACCTCTGCAAGAACGGCTGATGCGGGATCGGCCGGCGCGGGATCGGCCTGCAGGAACCGCCGATGCGGACACGGCCGATCCGCCCCGGTCCGGCCGGCACCGGCGTCCATGACAGACTCGGGGGCACTGACCTCCCCTTTCGCGCCGCCCCACGCCCGCGAACGACCCCTGAGGACTGAGACGACCGTGAGTGGATTTGTCACCAAGCCCGAGCCGGTCCAGGTACCCGGCCTGGTCCACCTGCACACCGGCAAGGTGCGCGACCTCTACCGCACCGGGTCGGGCGACCTGGTGATGGTCGCCAGCGACCGCACCTCCGCCCACGACTGGGTGCTCCCCAACGAGATCCCCGACAAGGGCCGGATCCTCACCCAGCTCTCGCTGTGGTGGTTCGAGCGGATCGCCGACATCGTTCCCAACCACGTGGTCTCCACCGAGGTCCCGGCCGGCGCCCCCGCCGACTGGAAGGGCCGCACCCTGGTCTGCCGCAGCCTGGAGATGATCCCCGTCGAGGCCGTCGCCCGCGGCTACCTGGCCGGCTCCGGCCTCACCGAGTACGACGAGAGCCGCACGGTCTGCGGCATCGCCCTGCCCGAGGGCCTGGAGAACAGCTCCGAGCTGCCCGCCCCGATCTACACCCCGGCGCTCAAGGCCGAGGTCGGCGAGCACGACGAGAACGTCCCCTACGAGGAGACCGCCCGCCGGATCGGCGCCGAGCTCGCCAACCAGCTGCGCCGCACCACCCTGGACGTCTACGCCCGGGCCCGCGACATCGCCCGCGAGCGCGGGATCATCCTGGCCGACACCAAGTTCGAGTTCGGCCTGCTCGACGGCGAGCTGGTGATCGGCGACGAGGTGCTCACCCCGGACTCCTCCCGGTACTGGCCCGCCGACCAGTGGCAGCCGGGCCGTTCGCAGCCGTCCTTCGACAAGCAGCTGATCCGGGACTGGCTGGTCTCCCCGGCCTCCGGCTGGGACCGCCACAGCGAGGAGCCGCCGCCGGCGCTGCCCGCCGAGATCGTCGAGCGGACCCGGACCAAGTACATCGAGGTCTACGAGCGCCTGACCGGTACCACCTGGGCCTGACCCCCGCCCGGCCCGCGGGTGCGGCGGATCTCAGATCCAGCCGTGCTCGCGGGCGATCCGCACCGCCGCGTGGCGGTTCTCGGCGCCCAGCTTCCCGGCGGCCGAGGAGAGGTAGTTGCGGACGGTGCCCTGGGAGAGCGACGCGCGCTCGGCGATCTCGGCGATCGAGGTGCCGTCGGCGGCCAGCTCCAACACGTCCGTCTCGCGCGGGGTCAGCGGAGTCTCGCCCGCGCTGATCGCGTCCGCCGCGAGCTCGGGGTCGACGTAGCGTCCGCCCGTGCGCACGGTCCGGATGATCCCGGCGAGGTCGGCCGCCGAGACGGTCTTCGGCAGGAAGCCGCGGATGCCGACCTCCAGCGCCCGCTTCAGGTAGCCCGGGCGGCCGTGGCCGGTGACGATCATGCAGCGGCAGTCCGGCAGCAGCCGGCGCAGCCGGGACGCCACCTCGATGCCGTCCAGCCCCGGCATCTGCAGGTCCAGCACGGCGATGTCCGGGAGGTGCGCCTGCGCCATCGCCAGCGCCTCCGGGCCGGACGCGGCCTGGGCCACCACGGTGATGTCGTCCTCCAGCGAGAGCAGCGCGGCCAGCGCCCCCCGGATCAGGTGCTCGTCGTCGGCGAGCAGGACGCGCACGGGGGCGGTGTCGGTCATCGGGCGGGCCTTCCTGCGGGGCGGGCGGCGGAGCGGGTCAGAGCGGGACGGTCGCGAGCAGCCGGAACCGGCCCGGCCCGGCGTCCGGGACGGTCAGCTCGCCGTCGTGGGCGGCGAGCCGCTCGCGAAGTCCGCGCAGCCCGGTGCCGCTGCCCTGGGAGGGGACCGGCACGGCGGGCACCCCGTCATTCTCCAGCTCCAGCACCGCCCGGTCGCCCGTCCGGGAGAGCCGGATCGCGCAGTGGCCGGCCTCGCTGTGCCGCAGCACGTTGGTGGTGGCCTCGCGGATCACCCAGCCCAGCACGGACTGCACCGGCAGCGGCAGCCGGTCGGCGTCCTCGCCGAGGTCGATCTCGCAGCGCACGTCGGCCGAGCGGAGTACCGCCCGGGCGCCGACCGCCTCGGCGTGCAGGTCGGTCGTGCGGTAGCCGCGCACCACGTCCCGGACCTCACGCTGGGACTCCTGGGCGATCTTCTGCACCTCGGCCATCTGCTCGGCGGCCTCCGCGCGCCCGCGCCGGGCCAGCTGCACGGCGAGCTCGCTCTTCAGGGCGATGGTGGTGAGGTTGCGGCCCATCACGTCGTGCAGGTCGCGCGAGAACCGCAGCCGCTCCTCGGCGACCGCCAGCCGGGACTGCGCCTCGCGGGCCGCGTCCAGCTCCCAGACCACCGACTGCAGCCAGGCGAAGCTGCGGCAGCTGCAGCCGATGAAGGCCATGACGACCGCGGTGAAGGTGAGCGCCCCGCAGGCGGTGGCCGGGTCGATGCCCACCAGGAACATGGGCGGCGCGGCGGCCAGCAGCCCGGCCAGCCCGGCCGGGGCCGACCAGCGCGGCGGCAGCCCGACCGCGGCCGGGCCGAAGGCCGAGAAGAGGATGGTGCTCGCGTAGGCGGCGCTGAACGGCAACGGGTCCGGTCCCGTGCCGCCCCGTGGTCCGAGCAGCAGGACGGCCCAGCAGGCGGCCACCGCGACGCCGCCGTTCAGGGCGAGCCAGCGCAGGTGTTCGGAGGGCCGCTTGAGGTAGTGGTCCAGCGAGGTGCGGTAGGCGCGCAGGGTGGTCAGGGTCAGGGCGAGGCCGGCCACCAGGGCGACCCGGGCGGCGGCCGCGTAGCCCTGGTTCTCCGCGGCGGAGGCGTTGCTCAGCAGGCTGATCGGCAGCGGGGCGAGCGCCATCAGGTAGAGCGACCAGCGGAGGTAGAGCTCGGAGCGCTGCGGCTTGGTGTAGCCCCGCCACTTGCGCACCGGATTCACGACGCCCATCTGTTCCGCTCCCCGTCCGGTCATGATCGTGCTGCTGTCTTCCTATCAGAGGCCGGTGCGGAGGCCGGACCCAGAGGTCGGACGGGGAGCGGACCTCCGGTTCCGCGCCCGGCCGGTCAGCGGCGCGGCTCCCAGCGGAAGTAGCGGACGGCGCCCCAGACGGCCAGCGCGAACCAGGCGGTGCCGGTGACCAGGTGCGGGGCGGCGGCGGCCCAGGTGCCGGCGAAGCCGGTGGGGGCGGCGGAGCCGTCGGTCCCGAACCAGCCGAGGCGCATCAGCTGGAAGGCCGGGGTCGTGGGCAGCAGCCGGCAGCCGTCGGCCAGCCGGTCGGGCATGATCTCCAGCGGGACGAACAGGCCGGAGCCGAACTGGGTGAGCAGCAGGACCGGCATGGTGGTGATCCCGGCGCTCTCGACCGTCTTGGTGAAGGCACTGGAGAGGGCGGCCAGCGCCATCAGGGTGCCGACGACCAGCACCAGACCGGCGGCCAGCAGCAGCGGATTGACCGGCGCGGTCAGGTCCAGCGCGGCGGCGCCGACCCCGCCGACCACGGTGCACATCAACAGGGCCAGCCCGACCGAGGGCACCGCGGTGCCGGCCAGGATCTCCGCGTCCCGGGCCTCGCCGGTGCGCAGCCGCTTGAGCACCAGCTCGCCGCGGCGGGCCACGTAGGCGGCCGTGAGGTTGTAGTAGACGACGAAGGCGAGGACCATCCCGACGGCGCCGTTGACCAGCAGGGAGTCGACGTCCAGGCCGGGGTTGTCCTTGGCCTGCTCGTTGAGGACGTTCTTCAGCCCGAAGACCAGCAGCACCGGCAGCAGCAGGGCGGTGAACAGGGCGGTCCGGTTGCGCAGCAGCAGGACGGCCTCGGCCCGGCCGAGGGCGAGCAGCCGGCGGGCTGTGGTGCTGGGGCGGCCGGTGCCCTGCGGGACGGCGGTGGTGGCGGCGGTGCTCATCGGGCGAGTCCCATCAGGCGGCGGCGGGCGGGGCGGTCGGAGGGGGTGTCGGTCGGGGGCTCGCCCCCGGCCTGGCCGGGAGGTGCCAGGGCGGCCTCGGAGGCGATGGCGAGGAAGGCCTCCTCCAGCGAGGCGCTGCGGGCGTCCAGGCCGCCGAGCTCGATGCCGTGGCGGTCGGCCCAGCCGAGCAGCTCGGTGAGGGTGGCCTGGAGCCGCGGGGTCTGGACGGTGACCTTCCGGCCGTCCAGGGTGACGTGGGCGCCGGCCAGCGGCGGGAGCGAGGTGCCGGCGAAGGCCGGGAGCTCGAAGCCGATCCGGGACGGGCGGCCGGCGATCACCTCGGCCACGGTGCCGGTGGTGACGACCCGGCCGCCGTGCATGATGGCCAGCCGGTCGGCCAGCTCCTCGGCCTCCTCCAGGTAGTGCGTGGTGAGCAGCACGGTGGTGCCCTGGGCACGCAGGTCGCGGACCAGGCGCCAGACGGCGGCGCGGGCCTCCGGGTCCAGGCCGGTGCTGGGCTCGTCGAGGAAGAGCACCTCGGGCCGGCCGAGCAGGGCCATCGCCAGGTCCAGCCGGCGGCGCTCGCCGCCGGAGAGCTGCTTGACCCGGACGCCGCTGCGGTCGGTGAGGCCGACCAGCTCCAGCGCCTCGTCGACCGGGCGGGCGCCGCTGGTCATCCCGGCCCAGGTCCGGCCGGTCTCGGCGACGGTGAGGTCGCCGGGGAAGCCGCCCTCCTGGAGCATGATGCCGATCCGGGGGCGGACGGCTGCGCGCTCGCGGTGCGGGTCGCTGCCGAGCACCCGGACCCGGCCGCCGGTCGGGGCGGCGAGGCCCTCGATCAGCTCCATCGCGGACGTCTTGCCGGCCCCGTTGGTGCCGAGCAGGGCGAACAGCTCGCCGCGGCCGACGGTGAGGTTGATCCCGCGTACCGCGTGGTAGCCGGTGGTGCCGGATCCGTAGTGGCGGTGGAGGTCGGTGACCTCGATCACGGGGTCGCCCGGGGCGAGGGGCTGGCGCGTTTCCATGGCTCAAGCCTTCCGCCGGGAAGGCTGCGCGGGCAGTGCGCGGCCTCATCGGACGGCGGTGCGGATCCACGGGTCGGCGATGACAAATGTCATCGGCCCGGTCGGGGAGTGCACGGGGAATGCCGAAGGGCCCCCTCGATCGAGGGGGCCCTTCGTACTGGAGCGGACGACGAGATTCGAACTCGCGACCCTCACCTTGGCAAGGTGATGCTCTACCAACTGAGCCACGTCCGCATGGTCAAACTATTGAGTTGTGCTGTGCTCGCGCACTGCGAGCGGACGACGAGATTCGAACTCGCGACCCTCACCTTGGCAAGGTGATGCTCTACCAACTGAGCCACGTCCGCACGGTGCCTGGTTGGGCACCGGCCGCTTCTTCGGATCTCTCCGTTGCGGCGACGAGGAATACTCTACAGCATCCATCGGGGTGGTCGTCCCACCCTCCTGAGGTGGATGGGACGACCGGGCCGCGGAGCGGTCAGTTCGCCTCGGCGAACGCCTCGTAGACGTGCTTGGGGATGCGGCCACGGGCCGGCAGCTCCATGCCGCGGGACTGGGCCCAGGCGCGCACGGCGGCCGGGTCCGGGGTGAGTGCGGTACGGCGGAAGGACTTTCCGGTGCGGCTCTGGCGGCGGCCGGCCGCGACGAACGGAGCGAGGGCCTCCCGCAGCTTTTCCGCGTTGTCCAGAGACAGGTCGATCTCGTACGACTTCCCGTCGACGCCGAAGTGGACGGTTTCCGCGGCGGCGCCGCCGTCCAGGTCGTCGGAGAGCGTGACGACTACACGCTGAGCCATGGGTGTCAATCCTCTCGGGCAATTCGGCCGAAGGGCGCGGGGTGCGTTCCCCAGGCCTGATGTGCACCACTCGCGCAAGCGCACGCGGGCAGGCCTGACGGCGTGCCGGATACGCGGCGCTTGCCGCGGCAGGTGGCCCTATTCTGCACCCGAAGGGGGTCGAAATCGAAGAGTCCGGCTTTCTTTTCCGGATATTCACGTGTCTTCGCCGGAGTGCCGGATACCCGCGCACTCGGCCGGTCGATCTGTCCCGGAGTGCCGGTATTCGGGTGCTCTTCGGGCGTTCTCCTTCGGGGCGCCGAATCCACTGAAATCGGATGCCGGGGGGAGTGCCCCGAGGGGCCGGAACCCTTGCGGCGTAAGGGTCCCGGGTCTACGCGCGTCGCCCTCCCCGGCCAGCAATCCCGCCCGAAACCACCGGTAGTCTGGAGTTCCCCCGCCTCACGAAGACACCACCGGGAGTGCCAGTGGCACGCGTCGTAGTCGACGTCATGCTCAAGCCGGAGATCCTCGACCCCCAGGGACAGGCGGTGCAGCGTGCACTGCCCCGTCTCGGATTCGCCGGGATCGCCGACGTCCGCCAGGGCAAGCGTTTCGAGCTGGAGCTGGAGGGCCCGGTCGACGACGCCGCGCTCGCCCGTATCCGCGAAGCCGCCGAGACCTTCCTCGCCAACACCGTGATCGAGGACTTCACCGTCCGCATCGAGGAGGAGGGCAAGTGACCACCCGAGTCGGCGTCGTCACTTTCCCCGGTTCCCTCGACGACCGCGACGCCCAGCGCGCGGTCCGCCTGGCCGGCGCCGAGCCGGTCGCCCTCTGGCACCGTGACAAGGATCTCCACCAGGTCGACGCGGTCGTCCTGCCCGGCGGATTCAGTTACGGCGACTATCTGCGCTGCGGCGCCATCTCCCGCTTCTCGCCGGTGATGGAGACCGTCATCGAGCAGGCGAAGCAGGGAATGCCGGTCCTCGGTATCTGCAACGGCTTCCAGGTGCTCTGCGAATCGCACCTGCTGCCCGGTGCGCTCACCCGCAACGACTCGCTGCACTTCATCTGCCGCGACCAGAAGCTGCGGATCGAGAACGCCGGCACCGCGTGGACCCGGGATTACTCGGCCGGCCAGGAAATCGTCGTGCCGCTGAAGAACGGCGAGGGCCGCTTCGTCGCCGACCAGCACGTCCTGGACGAACTGGAGGCCGAGGGCCGGGTCGTCGCCCGCTACCTGGACGGCAACCCGAACGGTTCGTACCGCGACATCGCCGGCATCACCAACGCCGCCGGCAATGTCGTAGGCCTGATGCCGCACCCGGAGCACGCCGTGGAGCCGCTCACCGGTCCGACCACCGAGGGCCTGGGCTTCTTCACTTCCGTCCTGAAGCAGCTGGTGAACGCCTGATGAGCCTCGACACCGTCAAGAACGCCGAGCAGACGCCGGACGCCGCCCAGCCCTGGGCCGAGCTCGGCCTCAAGGAGGACGAGTACGCGCGCATCCGCGAGATCCTCGGCCGCCGTCCCACCGGCGCCGAGCTCGCGATGTACTCCGTCATGTGGTCGGAGCACTGCTCCTACAAGAGCTCCAAGGTCCACCTGAAGCAGTTCGGTGAGAAGGCCCCCGAGAACGACGCCATGCTCGTCGGCATCGGCGAGAACGCCGGCGTCGTCGACGTGGGCCAGGGCTACGCGGTCACCTTCAAGGTCGAGTCGCACAACCACCCGTCGTACATCGAGCCCTACCAGGGCGCGGCCACCGGCATCGGCGGCATCGTGCGCGACATCCTCGCGATGGGCGCCCGCCCGGTCGCCGTGATGGACCCGCTGCGCTTCGGTGCGGCGGACCACCCGGACACCCGGCGCGTGCTGCCCGGCATCGTCGCGGGCATCGGCGGCTACGGCAACTGCCTGGGCCTGCCGAACATCGGCGGCGAGGTCGTCTTCGACTCCTGCTACCAGGGCAACCCGCTGGTCAACGCGCTCTGCGTGGGTGTCATGAAGCACGAGGACATCCACCTGGCCAAGGCCTCCGGCCCCGGCAACAAGGTCATCCTGTACGGTGCCCGCACCGGCGGAGACGGCATCGGCGGCGTCTCCGTGCTCGCCTCGGAGACCTTCGACGCCACCGGCCCGGCCAAGCGCCCCGCCGTCCAGGTCGGCGACCCGTTCCAGGAGAAGCTCCTGATCGAGTGCACCCTGGAGATCTTCAAGGAGGACCTGGTCGCCGGCATCCAGGACCTCGGCGGCGCCGGCCTCTCCTGCGCCACCTCCGAGCTGGCCTCGGCCGGCACCGGCGGCATGCGGATCGAGCTCGACACCGTCCCGCTGCGCGACAACACGCTCTCGCCGGAGGAGATCCTCATGAGCGAGTCGCAGGAGCGCATGTGCGCCATCGTCGAGCCGGCCAAGGTCGCGCGCTTCCTGGAGATCTGCGAGAAGTGGGACGTCATCGCCACCGTCATCGGTGAGGTGACCGACGGCGAGCGCTTGGAGATCTTCTGGCACGGCGAGCAGGTCGTGGACGTGCCGCCGCGCACCGTCGCCCACGAGGGCCCGACCTACCAGCGCCCGTTCGCCCGCCCGAGCTGGCAGGACGCGCTGCAGGCCGACGCCCCCACCGGCGAGCGGCTGGCCCGCCCGGCCACCGGCGAGGGCCTGAAGGCCGACCTGCTCAAGGTCGCCGCCCACCCGAACCAGGCCTCCAAGTCCTGGATCACCGACCAGTACGACCGCTACGTGCTCGGCAACACCGTGCTCTCGGTCGGCGAGGACTCGGGCATGATCCGGATCGACGAGGAGACCAACCTCGGCGTCTCGGTCGCCACCGACGGCAACGGCCGCTACACCAAGCTGGACCCGTACACCGGTGCCCAGCTGGCTCTGGCCGAGGCGTACCGCAACGTCGCGGCCGGCGGTGCCAAGCCGCTCGCCGTCTCCGACTGCCTCAACTTCGGCTCCCCCGAGGACTCCGACGTGATGTGGCAGTTCGCCGAGGCGACCCGCGGTCTGGCCGACGCCTGCCAGGTGCTCGGCACCCCGGTCACCGGCGGCAACGTCTCGCTGTACAACCAGACCGGCGACGTCGCCATCCACCCGACCCCCGTGGTCGCGGTGCTCGGCGTCATCGACGACGTCACCCGGCGTACCCCGGTCGCCTTCGCCGAGGAGGGGCAGCTGCTCTACCTGCTCGGCGACACGGAGGACGAGCTCGGCGGCTCGGCCTGGTCGCAGGTGGTCCACGAGCACCTCGGCGGTCTGCCGCCCAAGGTCGACCTGCAGCGCGAGCGGCTGCTCGGTGAGATCCTGATCGCCGCCTCGCGCGACGGCATGATCGACGCCGCGCACGACCTCTCCGACGGCGGTCTCGGCCAGGCCCTGGTGGAGAGCTGCCTCAAGGGCGGCCACGGTGCCCGGATCATCGTGCCCGAGGGCATGGACCCGTTCGTCTTCCTGTTCTCCGAGTCGGCCGGCCGCGCGGTCGTCGCGGTGCCGCGCAGCGAGGAGCTCCGGTTCAACGACATGTGCACCGCTCGCGGCCTGCCGGCCACCCGGATCGGTGTGGTCGACGGCGATGCCCTGGACGTCCAGGGCCAGTTCACCGTCTCGCTGGCCGAGCTGAAGGACGCCCACACCGGCGTCATCGAGGCTCTGCTGGCCTGATGCGTGCTTCGCCCCGGGCCGCGCCCGGGGCGAGCTGTCACGTGGCCGAGTGACGCCGAGGGGCGGACGGTTCAGCGGAACCGTCCGCCCCTCGGCGTATGTTGGGGCCATGCCTGCCAAGCCCCGTACGTACCGGCCTGCGAAGGTCCGCGCCGCGCTCGCCGCGCAGACCGAGGCGCTGCGCGCCGCCGTCCGGCAGCTCTGCGCCCGGCCGGACGCCGCCGACCTGTTGGAGCGGCCGGCCGGTCCGGGGGAGTGGCGGGTGCGCGAGCTGGTGGCGCACCTGGCCGTCCGGCTCGACCGGGTGCCCGCCCACCTGGACGACCCGCTGGAGGGTCGCCCCCCGCTGGACCTGCTCCGCTGGGTGGCCCGGGTCACCGAGTCCGCTCCGCTCCTGGACGAGGGGGTGCACGAACAAGCGGCGGGCGGGTTCGGCGGTGCCCCGGCCGCGGTGGCGGCCGCCTTCGACCGGGCCGCGGACGCGCTGCTCGCCGTCCTGGCCGGTCCCGAAGTCGCGGACCCGGAGCGCAGGTTCGAGATCCGGCTCGGCTCGATGCTGCTCTCCGACGTGCTGGTGACCCGGCTGGTCGAGACGGTCGTGCACGCCGACGACCTGGCCCGGGCGGTCGGCGGTGCGGCCTTCCCGCACGACCGGCAGGCGCTCGCCGCCGTGGCCCGGCTGCTCGCCGACGCGCTGGCCGACCGGGCCCCGGGCGGCGCGGTCGAGCTGAGGGTGCCGCCGTACGCGGTGGTGCAGGCGGTGGAAGGCCCGCGGCACACCCGCGGCACCCCGCCGAACGTCGTCGAGACGGACCCGATGACCTGGATCCGGCTCGCCACCGGCCGCACCGACTGGGCCGCGGAGGTGGAGGCCGCCGCCGTCTCGGCCAGCGGTGAGCGGAGCGACCTGCGGCCGTACCTGCCGCTCCTGGGCCGGGCGCCGCAGGCCTAGGGGTGCAGCTGGGCGGCGAGGCGCTCGGTGGCCCTGCGGAGCGGTTCGCCGGTGAGGTCGGACAGCCGCTGGGCGTCATCGGTGTCCTGGGAGAGCGTCAGCGTGATGTCGCCGTTGCCCTTGGCGGCGACCCGGGCGACCCCGGCGAGGCCCGCGCCCGGGGTGAGCCTGGTCTCGCCGGGCTTGGGCTGGTCGATCGAGAACTGGCGGAGCTGGTCGACGCCGACGTTCCCGAACCGCTGGATGTGCGGCAGCATCAGGGAGACCGCCACCCCGTTCTCGGGAACGGCCAGCAGGTCGACCCGGACCGGGGTCGAACCGACGGTGTAGGTACAGGTCACCCAGGCCGTCGGGGGCGTGGCCGGCATCGAGGCCATCGACGGCGGCGCAGTGACGCCCGAGGGCCAGGGCTGGGCGGCGACGCCGTTGCCCAGGTCGGTGTCGACCGCGGGCCGGTCCGCGGCGCCGGGGGTGGCCGGCCGGTCGATCCCGGCGTCCCGGAGGGCGGCCGCGAGATCCAGGCCGAACGGGCAGGACCCGGACTTCGCCAGCCCCTCGGCGGTCGACCGGACGTGGGCGTAGGAGAGCGTACCGCCGCCGGCCGGTTCGCCGGAGGAGGAGCAGGCGGCCGTTCCGAGGAGGATGCCGGCGGCGCCCGCCGCGGCGAGGTGCCGGCGGCGCTGTGCCGGGGTGCGGTCTGCTGTCATGCCGTCAGGGTAGAACGGGTCCCGTACCGTCCGGTCGGTGACGGTGTATCGGATCGGTCCCGGTGCCGGGCCGGCGTCGTGCGCCCACGGGCGGTCCCCGTGGCTCAGGGCACCGAGGGGCCGCCGAGGTAGGTGCCCTCCGCGGTGTAGGGCCAGGCGTTGGGCTCGCAGCCCTTGAGGCCGTAGATCTGCTGCATCATCGCCGGTGCGGGCTTGCCCTTGCCCGGACAGGTCTCGTGCCCGTGCCCGATCCGGTGGCCGACCTCGTGGTTGACGATCAGCGCCCGGTACTCGTCGATCGGGCCGCTGAACTGGGGTGAACCGGTGTTCCAGCGCTTGACGTTGACCAGTACCTGGCTGCCGACGTTGCAGTTCACCTCGCCGTGGGTGTCCAGCCCGGACGCCCTGCAGATCCGGTCCACGGTGGCCGGTGAGGCGATCTTCACCGTGAAGTCGTAGGCGCCGCTCGCGACCAGCTGGAAGCCGTTCCTGCGGTCGTTGGTCCAGCCGCGGCGGTCGGCGAGGATGCCCTGTACCTGCGTCGCGGCCGCCGCCGGGTCGATCCCGATGCCGTCCTCGACCTCGACCCGGTACCGGCGGACGGGGCCCCTGCCGACCGGGGCCGCCGCGCCGGGGGCGACGGTGAAGGTGCCCGCGCCCTTGCTCGGGCCGGGGTCGGGCGCGGTCGGCGTGGGGCTGCTCGGCTGCGGGTCGGGTCGGGCCGACGCAGTGGTGGGCGTCGGCGTCGGTGCGGCGGCCGGGGGCGCCCCGGTGGTGGCGTCGACGCCGGACGGCGCGACCCGGCCCTGGGCGGTCCGTCCGCCGTCCGGCAGGACGTCGGGGCGGCTCAGCACGAAGAGCGTGCCGCCGAGTATCACCAGGGCGGCGACCAGCGCCGCGACCGCCCCGGGCCCCGGTCTGCGGCGCTGCCTGCGCCGCCGGCGGCCGGCGCCCGACCGCCGGCCGGTGCCGTGGGGCGCCGTGCCCCGCGCCCGGCCGGTGCCGGACCGGCCGGCGCTGCGCGCGCGGGAGCCGCGCTGGTCGGATCGGGCTGCGGGCACGCTGGGGCTTCCTGTCGGGACCGGTTGGGGCCGCGGAGCCGTCGAAATGCCGTGTGGTGCGTCCCCCTCGCCCGCACACCCTGGCACGGCGGACGGGTGACTGTCCACATACCGGGTATGCAGAGCGCGCGAAGCCGCCCCCGCTGCCCGGAGGGGCGACGGGGGCGGCCGGGAAGGGCCGGTCGGCCCGGAGGCGGGTGGGGCCGGTCAGCCGAGGGTGGCGGCGGCGGTCGGCGAGCTGTCCCGGAGGAACTGGGTGCAGCGCTCCGCCTCGTCCTTCTCCCCGATCGCGGCGGCGGCCCGGCCGAGCGCGTGCAGCGCCCGCAGGAAGCCGCGGTTCGGCTCGTGCTCCCACGGCACCGGGCCGTGGCCCTTCCAACCGGCCCGGCGCAGCGCGTCGAGGCCGCGGTGGTAGCCGGTGCGGGCGTACGCGTAGGACTCGACGGTGCGGCCGGCCGCGAAGGCGTCGTCGGCCAGCTGCGCCCAGGCCAGCGAGGAGGTCGGGTACTCCGCCGCGACCTCGGCCGGGGACGCGCCGCCGGCCAGCAGCTGCAGCGGACCGGGCTCCGCGGGCAGCTGCGTCGGGGCGGGGCCGCCGAGGAGGTTCTGTCCCTGGAAAGGAGTGGGGTCTGTGGTCATGCCCCCCAGTGAACCACTGAGGGGCATGACGGCAGGACCGGTCCGGGGACCGGGTTGCTACTTCAGGCGGTTGCCGGCCGAGCGCAGCTGCTGGGCGGCCTCCAGCACGCGGGCGGCCATGCTCGCCTCGGCGAGCTTGCCCCAGGTCCGCGGGTCGTAGGTGTTCTTCTTGCCGACCTCGCCGTCGACCTTCAGCACACCGTCGTAGTTGCGGAACATGTGGTCCGCGACCGGGCGGGTGAAGGCGTACTGGGTGTCGGTGTCGAGGTTCATCTTCACGACGCCGTTCTCCAGGGCGGTGGCGATCTCCTCGGCGGTCGAGCCCGAGCCGCCGTGGAAGACGAAGTCGAACGGGTCGGTCTTGCCGTACTGCTTGCCGATCGCGTCCTGCAGCTCGCGCAGCAGCTCCGGCTTCAGCACGACGTTGCCGGGCTTGTACACGCCGTGCACGTTGCCGAAGGAGGCGGCCAGCAGGTAGCGGCCCTTCTCGCCCAGGCCCAGGGCCTCGGCGGTGCGGACGGCGTCGTTGACGGTGGTGTACAGCTCGTCGTTGATCTCGTGGCTGACGCCGTCCTCCTCGCCGCCGGTCGGGGTGATCTCGACCTCAAGGATGATCTTGGCGGCGGCGGCCTGGGCCAGCAGCTCCTGGGCGATCCCCAGGTTGTCGCTCAGGGTCTCGGCGGAACCGTCCCACATGTGCGACTGGAAGAGCGGGTTGCGGCCGTTGGCCACGCGCTCGGCCGAGATCGCCAGCAGCGGGCGGACGTAGCCGTCCAGCTTGTCCTTCGGGCAGTGGTCGGTGTGCAGCGCGACGGTGATGTCGTACTTGGCGGCGACGACGTGCGCGAACTCGGCGAGGGCGACGGCGCCGGTCACCATGTCCTTGTTGTGCTGGCCGCCCAGGAACTCCGCACCGCCGGTCGAGATCTGGATGATGCCGTCGCTCTCGGCCTCGGCGAAGCCGCGCAGGGCGGCGTGCAGCGTCTGCGACGAGGTGACGTTGATGGCCGGGTAGGCGAACTTGCCCGCCTTGGCCCGGTCCAGCATCTCGTTGTAGACCTCGGGGGTTGCGATGGGCATGAGATCCGCTCCTGTCGGGTTGCGGCGTACGGACGGTGCTGTCCGACGCTGTGTACGCCTTCGTTACGACTCCGGGGTACCGGTCGCCGATGCGCGGCACTGCGGTGCGGCTCCCGGTACCAAGGTTCGCGGCGGCCACCGCGGTACGACATGAGGGTGGTTGCGACCGCGGTCCGGACGCCGGGGCCATCCTCCCAGACTCGTGCTTCCAGGTCAGCATGTGGCCCGCCAGTCGGGACGGCGGGCCCGGGGCCGTGCTGCGGCCCCTCGACGCGGTCTTCCCCGGCCGCCCCCACGTGCGACGAAGGGACGAAGCCCACCTCGACCCCCGGGGCCAAGCCGCCGTGAAGGAACGCCCGCTATTCTGCGCGAGTGGACTACAACCAGCTGGCCGTCAACCTGCTCGACGCCAAATCACTGATCTCGTCCCTCGGTGCCATCGGGCTGATCGCGATCATCTTCGCGGAGACCGGCCTCCTGGTCGGGTTCTTCTTCCCGGGTGACTCGCTGCTGATCATCGCGGGCGTCGCCGCCTCGAACGCCGCCTCGTCGGTACTCGGTGACGGCACCAAGCTGCCCATCGCCGCCCTGTTGATCGGGGCACCGCTGGCGGCCATCGCGGGCGCACAGCTCGGGCACCTGATCGGGGTGAGGGTCGGACCGAAGATGTTCGACAAGCCCGAGTCGAAGATCTTCCGCCGCGAGTACGTGGTGAAGGCGGAGGAGTACTTCAACAAGTTCGGGCCCGGCAAGGCCGTGGTGCTGGCCCGCTTCATGCCGATCGTGCGCACCTTCCTCAACCCGGTCGCGGGCACGCTGGAGATGCCGGCCCGGACGTTCTTCCTGTGGAACGTGGTCGGCGGTGTGCTGTGGACCGAGTCGATGCTGCTCATCGGCTACTTCTTCGGTGACGCGCTGGCCCCGGTGATCGACAAGTACCTGATCCCGGCCGTGCTGCTGATCGTGCTGCTCTCGATCTCGCCGATCCTGGTGGAGATCGTCCGCGAGCGTCGGAAGAAGAAGGCCGGGGGTGCCGAGGATCCCGCTGCCGGCGACGCCGTCCAGGCCGGCGGGCGCCACCGCCGGGCCTGAGTGCCCCGGCCGTTCGCATCGGTTGCCCCGGGGCGCGTCGGACACGGCCCGGGGCGACCGGACGATCAGAGACCCAGGTCGTCGAGGGTGTAGGCGGTGACGTAGGGCAGGCCCTCCGCCTCGACCGCGCCGGCGCCGCCGCGCTCCACGATCACCGCGACGCCGACCACCTCGGCACCTGCCTCGCGGAGCGCCTCGACGGCGGTGAGCACCGAGCCACCGGTGGTGGAGGTGTCCTCGACGGCCAGCACCCGGCGGCCCTTGACCTCCGGGCCCTCGATCCGGCGCTGCAGGCCGTGCGCCTTGCCCGCCTTGCGGACCACGAAGGCGTCCAGCTCGCGCCCGCGCGCGGCGGCGGCGTGCAGCATCGCGGCGGCGACCGGGTCGGCGCCCAGGGTCAGACCGCCGACGGCGTCGTACTCCAGGTGGGCGGTCGCGTCCAGCATCACCCGGCCGACCAGCGGGGCGGCCTGGCCGTCCAGCGTGATCCGGCGCAGGTCGACGTAGTAGTCGGCCTCCTTGCCGGAGGAAAGGGTGACCTTGCCGTGGACGACGGCCTTGTCCTTGATCTGTGCCAGCAGGGCGTCGCGGTCGTTGCTCATGAGCGTCCAGTCTAGGGCCTGCGACCTGCCGGGCTAGCGGCGGCGCAGCGCCCGGGCCAGCACGACGGCGCCGCCGAGCAGGGCGACCCCGCCGCCGATCACCCAGGGCACGGCGCTGCGGCCGCCCGGGCCCGGCACCACGATGCCGCCGGCCTCGCCGCCCCAGCGGGAGGCAGCACGGGCACGGGCGCTGCGGGCGGGCAGGGCGGGGGCGTAGCGGCCGCGCGGCGGGGCGTGGTCGACCTCCTCGGCGGAGCGGCCGACGATGCTGCGGCGGACCGGACCGCCGAGCACCGGCTCCTCCTCGTGCTCGAAGGGCAGCCCGGCGGGGAGCCCGGTGGCCGGCTCCGGCTCCGGCTCCGCCCCGGCGGCCGGGCGGTCGTCCTCGGCGGGCTCGGCGCGGTCGTCGTCCTCGTCGGGGCCTCCGGTGGGGAGGCCGAAGCGCTCGGCGTCGGCGTCCGAGAAGGCGATGAGGTCGGAGAGGTCGTCGTCCACGTCCTCGCCGGGGGCATCCTGGTGGTCCTCCAGGAACAGCACGGTGGCGGTGGCCTCCTCGGCCTCCTCGGCCTCCTCGGCCTCCTCGGTGCCGTCGTCCGAGGCGGCACCGTCGTCCTCGGTGCCGTCGTCCGAGGCGGCACCGTCCACGGTCTCGTCGGTCTCCTCCGCGGTCCCGGCCCTTTCGGTGCCGGCGGCACCGGCCTCGGCGGCCTCCGGAGCGGTCCCCGCACCGGAGGCATCCCCGGCGCCGGCGTCCACGTCGGCCTCGGCCTCGGCCTCGCCGTCCGACTCCGCCGCGCCGTCCGGTGCGGCGAGTGCGGCGGCGAAACGGTCCAGCAGGCGGCGGCCGGTCGCGGCGAGGGTCTCCTCGTCGAACTCGGTCAGCCGGCCGGTCGCGTCCAGCTCGCCGGTGAAGCGGACCACCGTACTGCCGTCCTCGGCGCCCCCGGCGACGCTGACCCGGACGGTGGCGGTCGCCTCGCCGCTGCCGCGGGCCTCCTGGCCCTCGGCGAAGACGGTGAGCACGCCCTCGCGGCCCTCGATCAGCGACAGCACCCCGCGGTAGGTGATGGTGGAGGCGCCGATCCGCAGCTTCAGCCGTCCGCCGATCTCCTCGGCCGGTCCGCTGCCGGCCGCGGCGGGTTCGGTGCTCAGCCCCGGCACGCAACGGGCCAGCAGAGCCGGATCCTGCAGGGCCTGCCGGACCTGCTCGGCCGGCATCGGGACGACAACCTCATGCTCCATGGCACGGAGCCTACCGACCGAACCCCCGCCGGTCCCCGATGCGGCCCCACCTTTTGTGCGGTCCTCCCCGGCCGGCCCCGCGGCCGGTCCGCCGTCACCGCGGCCCCAGCAGGGTGAGTGCGGCCGGCGGTCGGGCCGGGCGCAGGGCGGTGAGACGGGCGGCGGAGGCCCGCAGGCCGTCCGCGGTCAGCGCGCGCGGCGGCGGGGCGTCCGGAGCGAGCCCGAGCGGGGGCTGGGCCGCCGACGCGAGCAGGAAGGCCTGTCCGGGCTCCGCATCCGCCGCCGCGCGCTCCGCCGCCTTCTCCGCCGGACCGGGCGGGCAGCTCGCGGTGGCGCCGCCCGCCACGGCGTAGGGGATGGTCCGCAGCCCGGCGGCGCGCAGGCCGGACTCCACCTGCCAGAGCTCCTCCCGCTCGCCGCCGGCCCGGACGGCGAACCGCCCGCCGGGGGAGAGCAGCCGGGTGGCGAGTCCGTAGAACTCCTGCGAATGGAACTTCACCGTCCCGCTGTCGGCCGGCACCGGCAGGTCGGCGAGCACCACGTCGAAGGTCCGGCCGGAGGGCCGGACGCCGCGCAGCCACTCCAGCGGGTCGGCCTCGGCGACGCGGACCCGCGGGTCGTCCAGCGAGCGGCCGGAGAGCGCGGCCAGGCCGGGGTCGGTGCGGGCCAGCCTGGGGAGCGCAGGGTCGGCGTCGACGACCAGCACCGAGCGGACGCCGCCGTGCCGCAGCACCTCGCGCAGGGCGAGCCCGTCGCCGCCCCCGAGCAGCAGGACCCGGGCGTCCGGACCGGCCGCCATCGCGGGGTGGACCAGCGCCTCGCTGCCCCGGTACTCGTCCGGTCCGCAGACCGCGAGCCGACCGTCCCGGTAGAGCCGCAGCGGCCCCTCGGCGGGGCCGGTGAGCACGATCTCCTGGTACCGGGTGTGGGCCGCGAAGCGGACCTGGGTGCCGTACAGGGCGCTGCGTGCGGCGCGTTCGATCGCGCCGGACCCCGCGGCGGCCGCGGCCAGCAGGGCGAGGACGAGCGCGCAACAGCCCCAGAGCAGCAGCCGGACCCGGGGCCCCGGTTCCTCGCGGAAGAGCCAGAGCACCACGGCGGCCCCGGCGACGGCGTTGACCGCCCCGGTGACCAGGGCGCCGGTGCCCGGGCCGAAGGCGGGCAGGATCAGGAACGGGAAGGCGAGCCCGCCGATCAGCGCGCCCACGTAGTCCGCGGCGAACAGGTCGGCGGCGGCCCGCCCGGCGTCCTCGCGCCGGATCCGCTGGATGAGTGTCATCAGCAGGGGGATCTCGGCGCCGATCAGGATGCCGATCAGGCAGGTCAGGCCGACCATCGCGGCCTGGTAGCGGCCGGTCCAGGCCCAGCACGAGTACAGCGCGAGGACGGAGAGCCCGCCGGTGAGCGCGAGCGTGCACTCGACCAGGGCGAAGAAGGTGGCCGGGCGGCAGGTGAAGCGCTTGGCGAGCAGCGAGCCCAGCCCCATCGCGAACACCATCACGGAGAGCACGACCGAGGTTTGGGTGACCGAGTCCCCGAGCAGATAGCTCCCGAGCGCCACGAGTTCGAGCTCGTAGACGAGTCCGCAGGCCGCGCAGACGAAGGCGGCCAGCAGGACGGCGAGGCGGGCGCGCCTCGGGTGCGCGCGCAGCCGGGACGGACGGCGGGCGGGCTGGGGCGTCAGGCTCCGCTCGGACCGGGGTGGGCTGCCGCCGTCGAGATCGAGCCCCTGTGCGGGTGGACCGGCCGGATGGTTGATCACGAACAAACGCTAGGGGACGTTCGGCACGGATGGCTGCATCCATTCGACGGACAGTGCGATGCGCCTGGTTGACGAATCGTTCCTGCGTGCGACCGGGCAACGGATCCGTGGCCTAAGACGGCATCGGCATCGGCGGGTGCCCTCATCCCGCCAGCACCAGCGAGGAGCGGGTGCAGACCAGCTGTCCCTCCTGCGGGTAGGCGTGCCAGGTCCGCCAGAGCAGCCGGTCCGCACCGCCCTGGGTGACCAGCGCGGTGAAGGCGCTCGGATCGCCGGGGAAGACGCCGGCCAGCCCCCGCGGGTGCCCCTCGACCAGGGCCAGCAACTCCTGGGCGCGGGCGGCGAACTCGTGCGGCGGCAGGACTTCGATCCGCGCGGCGAACTCGTACTCCCAGCCGTCCACCTGCTTGGCCACCCGGGCCGGCAGCGGGGTCCGCCGCCCGGGCAGGCAGGCGACGGTCTCCAGGCACTTGCCCGGCCCGGCGGCGATCACCACCTGGTGGGAGGCGCCGAGCAGGCGCAGCTGGACGGTGCCGGGCGGGCCGGGGCGCCCGGCACCGTCCATTCTCAGGTCACGGACCGCGAGAGCGGGCAGCGGTTCGCCGCCCAGGCACCAGGCCAGGTCACCGGCGCGGGTGTCCGTGTAGGAGGTCTGCAGTGTGGTGAGCATGCTCGGCTCCGCGTTTCAGCTCCGTGCGCGCCCGCCGAGCAGCAGCGAGTAGGCCCAGTCAGAGGCGAGGCTGTTCGTGGCTGTGCGGTCCAGGGCGCGGCCGACCGTGGAAGGAAGGATTCCGGCTGGAGATTCAGCAGCAGAGAAGCATGAATACGCCGGGCCCGTCGGTGATTTACCCAACTTTGTCAAGCATTCACCGTTTCGAGCACACCCGCTTCCCCGCTCTGCTCGACCCGGTGTGCGACTCTGCACCGCGCGCGCTCCTCACCCCGGCCTGCGCGCCGTGCACGCAGGCCGTGCGCCGTGCTCGGGGTCTGCACGCCCCATGCCGGCGGAGTGCCGCGCGAGCGGTGGCGTGCGAAGGGCCGCGGCCTGCCAAGGGGGCATGACGAATGTCCGAAAGGCAGCAAACCCCCTTCCGTTCGGGCAAGTTGACGACGCGTTGGAACCTCGCGGCGGGTCGGGCCGGGCGTCAGATCCGGGCGAGCCGGGCGACCGCCTCCCGCAGTACCTCGTCCTTCTTGCAGAAGGTGAACCGGACGAGCGGGCGGCCGGCCTCCTGGTCGTCGTAGAAGACGGCGTTGGGGATGGCGACGACGCCGCAGCGCTCCGGGAGGGCTCGGCAGAACTCGACGCCGTCCTTCTCGCCGAGCGGGGTGATGTCGGTGGTGATGAAGTACGTGCCCTCGGGGTTGAAGACGCGGAAGCCGGCCGAGGCCAGACCGCCGGCGAGCAGGTCGCGCTTGCGCCGCAGGTCGGCGCGGAAGTCCTCGAAGTAGGCGTCGGGCAGACGCAGGGCCTCGGCCACGGCGTACTGGAAGGGGCCGGCGCTGACGTAGGTGAGGTACTGCTTCGCCGTACGGACGGCGGCGACCAGCGGCGCCGGGGCGGTGACCCAGCCGACCTTCCATCCGGTGAAGGAGAAGGTCTTGCCGGCGGAGGAGATGGAGACGGTGCGCTCGCGCATGCCGGGGAGGGCGGCGATCGGGTGGTGGGCGCCGGCGAAGACCAGGTGCTCGTAGACCTCGTCGGTGACGACCAGCAGGTCGTGTGCCACGGCGAGTTCGGCGATGGCGGTCAGCTCATCAGGAGCGAGGACGGTGCCGGTGGGGTTGTGGGGGGTGTTGAGCAGCAGCAGCCGGGTGCGCGGGGTGATCAACGCCCGGAGCTCGTCGATGTCGGGGCGGAACGACGGCGCTCGCAGGGTGAGCGGGACGCGGGTGGCGCCGGCCATGGCGATGCAGGCGGCGTAGGAGTCGTAGAAGGGTTCGAGGGCGATGACCTCGTCGCCGGGCTCCAGCAGGGCGAGCAGCGCGGCGGCGATGGCCTCGGTGGCGCCGGCGGTGACCAGGACCTCGGTGTCCGGGTCGTAGGCGAGACCGTAGAAGCGCTGCTGGTGCTCGGTGATCGCCTGCCGCAGCTCGGGGATTCCGGGGCCGGGCGGGTACTGGTTGCCGCGGCCTTCGCGCAGCGCCCGGACGGCCGCCTCGCGGATTTCCTCGGGCCCGTCGGTGTCGGGGAAGCCCTGGCCGAGGTTGATCGAACCGGTGGCGGTCGCGAGCGCGGACATCTCGGCGAAGATCGTCGTGCCCAGCCCGTCCAGCCTGCGGTTCAGCAGCGGCCTCGTACCCATTGCGGCTCCTCACGCTTCGGTGTCGGGCCCCATCCTCGGGCCGGGCGGGGGCCGCGGACAAGGACGGCCCGCCACCGGGTGCGCCGGTGGCGGGCCGTACGGATGCGCGGGGCCGCGGGATGGCCGCTGGGGCGGCGGGCCGGGCCCTCGGGCGCCGGGCTCAGGCCTCTTCGGTGCCCTCGGGGGCCTCGCCCTCGCCCTCCTCGCCCTCGATGTCCTTCTGCAGGCCGAGGCGCTCGATGATCCACTGTTCGAAGCCGACGGCGGCCTGGGTCCAGTTGGCCGTGGTGGTCACGAAGTAGTCCAGGTTCACGCCGGTGCCGACGATCATCTGGGCCTCGCCGATCAGGCGGACCACGCCGTCCTCGTGGGTGTGGGTGTAGACCTTGGGCCAGAGGGTCTCGCGGTTCCACTCGTCGATCAGGTCGAGGATCTCGCCCTTGGCCTCCAGCGGGTACGGGCGGTCGTAGAACGCCCGGACCGCGAAGAGCTCCTTCTGCTCGCCGCGGAACATGTAGTAGACGCGGAAGCCCTCCCAGGGGGCGGTGAGGTCGCCCTCCTCGTCCACGACGTGCTTCAGCTGCATCTGGTCCAGCAGCTGGGTCACCAGCGCCTGGTCCGGAACGATGATCGGCGGCGGGCCGGCCGGCTGCCCGCCCTGGCCGCCGGGCTGCCCGCCCTGCGGCAGGCCGAACGACGGGATGGACGACGGGTCGATGCTCATGGGGGGTCCTCTTCCTCAGTGCACGTGGTGGCCGGCAATGAGAGGCCGCCCTTTCCACCTCCCATCCTGCCTCATTCGGGCCCGGCCTCACAGGGGCGGCCCGCACTCGGAGGGATCTTGGCCGGAGCGTCCCGGGAGGCCTCGGCGACCCGGGGTGAGCACCCGGTCGGCCGTCGCCGCGTGGCGGTGGGCCGCCCCTTCGGAAGGGGCGGCCCACCGGGTCGCGGGCTCCGGCCGCTACTTCTCCAGCGGCCCTCGGGCACGGACGGTGAGGTTGTCGGCGGCCTCGTCCCGTTCGACCAGGACGGTGTCGCCGTCGTGCACCTGGCCGGAGAGGATCGCCCGGGCCAGCTGGTCACCGATCGCGGACTGCACCAGCCGCCGCAGCGGGCGGGCGCCGTACGCCGGGTCGTAGCCGGTGAGCGCCAGCCAGTCCCGCGCGGCCTCGCCGACCTGGAGGGTGAGCCGGCGGTCGCGCAGCCGCTCGCCCAGCCGGGCCACCTGGAGGTCGACGATCCGGCTGAGCTCGGCGGTGCCCAGCGGGTCGAAGACCACGATGTCGTCCAGCCGGTTGAGGAACTCCGGCTTGAAGGCCGCCCGGACGGACTCCAGCACCAGGGCCTTCTTCCGGTCCTCCGGGGTGGCCGGGTCCACCAGGAACTGCGAGCCCAGGTTGGAGGTGAGGATCAGGATCGCGTTGCGGAAGTCCACGGTGCGGCCCTGGCCGTCGGTGAGCCGGCCGTCGTCCAGCACCTGGAGCAGCACGTCGAAGACCTCGGGGTGGGCCTTCTCCACCTCGTCGAGCAGCACCACGCTGTACGGGCGGCGGCGGACCGCCTCGGTGAGCTGGCCGCCCTCCTCGTAGCCGACGTACCCGGGCGGGGCACCGACCAGGCGGGAGACCGAGTGCTTCTCGCCGTACTCGCTCATGTCGATGCGGACCATGGCGCGTTCGTCGTCGAAGAGGAAGTCGGCAAGCGCCTTGGCCAGCTCGGTCTTGCCGACGCCGGTCGGGCCGAGGAAGAGGAACGAACCGGTCGGGCGGTCCGGGTCGGCGATGCCCGAGCGGGTCCGCCGCACCGCGTCCGAGACGGCCTGCACGGCCTCGCTCTGCCCGATCAGCCGTCGGCCCAACTCCTCCTCCATGCGCAGGAGTTTGGCGCTCTCGCCCTCCAACAGCCGGCCGGCCGGGATGCCCGTCCAGGAGGCGACCACGTCGGCGACGTCGTCCGGGCCGACCTCCTCCTTGACCATGGAGGCGGAGGAGTCCTCGTCGGCGGCGCGCGCCTGGGCCTCGGACAGCTCCCTCTCGGCGGCCGGCACCTCGGCGTACATCAGCTTGGAGGCCCGCTCGAAGTCGCCGTCCCGCTGGGCGCGTTCGAGGGCTCCGTGCAGGTCGTCCAGCCGCTCCTTGAGCTCGCCGACCCGGTTGAGGCTCTTCTTCTCCTGCTCCCACCGGGCCGTCAGCACGGTCAGGTGCTCGTTCTTGTCGGCGAGATCGCGCCGCAGCCGGGCCAGCCGGTCGACCGAGGCCGGGTCGGACTCCTTCTCCAGGGCCAGCTCCTCCATCCGCAACCGGTCGACGGCGCGCTGGAGTTCGTCGATCTCGACCGGGGAGGAGTCGATCTCCATCCGGAGCCGGGAGGCGGCCTCGTCGACCAGGTCGATCGCCTTGTCGGGCAGGAAGCGGGAGGTGATGTAGCGGTGCGAGAGCGTCGCCGCGGCGACCAGGGCGGCGTCCGAGATCTGTACCTTGTGGTGCGCCTCGTAGCGGCCCTTGAGCCCGCGCAGGATGGCGATCGAGTCCTCCACGCTGGGCTCGCCGACCAGCACCTGCTGGAAGCGGCGCTCCAGGGCCGGGTCCTTCTCGATCCGCTCGCGGTACTCGTCCAGCGTCGTGGCGCCGACCATGCGCAGCTCGCCGCGGGCCAGCATCGGCTTGAGCATGTTGCCCGCGTCCATCGCGGAGTCGCCGCCGGCTCCGGCGCCGACCATGGTGTGCAGCTCGTCGATGAAGGTGACGACCTGGCCGTCGCTCTGCTTGATGTCGTTGAGGACGGCCTTCAGCCGCTCCTCGAACTCGCCGCGGTACTTGGCGCCGGCGACCATCGCCCCGAGGTCCAGCGCGACCAGGCGCTTGCCGCGCAGCGACTCCGGGACGTCGCCCGCGACGATCCGCTGCGCCAGGCCCTCGACCACGGCGGTCTTGCCGACGCCGGGTTCGCCGATCAGCACCGGGTTGTTCTTGGTGCGCCGGGAGAGCACCTGGACCACCCGGCGGATCTCCTGGTCCCGCCCGATCACCGGGTCGAGCTTGCCGTCCCGGGCGGCCTGGGTGAGGTCGGTGCCGTACTTCTCCAGCGCCTTGTAGGTGCCCTCCGGGTCCGGCGAGGTGACCCGGCCGCTGCCGCGCACGTCCTTGAAGGCGGCGAGCAGGGCCTTCGGGGTGGCGCCCTGCTGCACCAGCAGCTCGGCGACCGGCCCGCCCTCGTGCGCCAGGCCGACCATCAGGTGCTCGGTGGAGACGTACTGGTCGTCCAGGTCGTCCGCGCGCTTGCCGGCCTCGGTGAGCACGGCCAGGGTGTCACGGGCCAGCTGCGGGGCGGCGACGGTGGAGCCCATCGCGCTGGGCAGCGCGGCCAGTTGCCGGCGGGCCTCGGCGTCGATCCGGGCCGCGTCCGCGCCGACCGCCTCCAGGAGGGGTTTGGCGATGCCCTCGGGCTGTTCCAGCAGGGCGATCAGGATGTGCACCGGCTTGACGTCCGGGTTGCCCGACGAGCCGGCCTGCCGGATCGCGGCGGACAGGGCGTCCTGCGTCTTGGTGGTGAACTTGCTGGCGTCCACTGCTGGGGTGTCCTCCTCGCTCGTGCGGAGCGCTGTGTCCGTGCGCTCAGCTGTGCCGGTGCCCGCTGCCCGTGGTCCTGCCCCTCGGCCGGCCATCGGAGTCAGGGGCATCGTGCTGCCGGGTAGTGCTGATGCATACAGCATGCACTAAGTTGAGTCTATTCCGCTCAACTTTCGGAGACTTTCCGGTGAACGGCTCCGGAGCGGTGCGGGCGCAGGGGCCCGGCCGTCCGCCGGGTCAGCGTCAGCAGCTCCCTGGCCGGCCCGCCGGGCCGTTGCCCGGCGGGCCACACCGCCCGCAGCGGACGCCGCAGGTCCAGCTCCTCCGCCAGCGGCACCGCCACCAGCCGCCGGGTCGCCAGCTCCTCCACCACCGCCAGCTCGCTCAGGCAGACCGGCCCGGCCCCGGTCATCGCGGCCGCCTTGAGCGCAGTCGACGAGGCCAGCTCCAGCCGCGGCCGCGCCGCGCCCCCGAACGGCGCCAGTGCCGCCTCCAGCACCTCGCGGGTGCCCGAGCCGGGCTCGCGCAGCACCAGCGGGGTCGCGGCCAGCTCCGCCCCGGTCAGCCGGGCCCGGCGGCGTGCCCAGGGGTGGTCCGGGGCCACCACGACCACCAGCCGGTCGGCGGCCACCACCGCGCCGGCCAGGCCGGCCGGGGTGGACGGGCCCTCGACGAAGCCGAGGTCCGCCTCGCCGGCCAGCACGTGCCCGGCGACGTCCGCCGAGTTCGCCGTCCGCAGCGTCACCGCGGTCCCCGGGCTGGACTCGTGCAGCGCCAGCAGCCAGCCCGGCATCAGGTACTCGGCGACGGTCAGGCTGGCCACCACGACCAGCCGGGCGTCCCGGCGCTCGCGCAGCGCGTCGATCCCGGCGTCCAGCGCCTGGGCGGCCTCCACCACGTGCCGGGCCCACTCGACCACCAGCCGGCCCGCCTCGGTCGGCCGGCTCCCGCGTGGCGAGCGGTCCAGCAGGGGCACGCCGATCTGCCGTTCCATGCCCTTGATCCGGGCGCTGGCGGTGGGCTGGCTCACGCCCAGCTCGGCCGCCGCCCGGCCGACGCTGCCCAGCCGGGCCACCGCGATCAGCAGCTCCAGCGCACCGAGTTCGGGGACGCGCGGGGAGAGGGTCATAGGTTCAGCCTATGCCGTCATAGAGAGCCCGGCGCTACCGGCATCCGGCTCGGGCGGCGACGGTGGATGCCATGGCCACCCTGATCAGCGCCCGACCGCTCGCCCGCACTCCCCGCCCCGACCTCGCCCAGCTGGGCCCCAACTGGTACGCGGTGGTCATGGGCACCGCGATCGTCGGCAACGGGGCGGCCGCCCTGCCGGTCGGGGTACCGGGGCTGACCGGCTTCTCCGAGGTGATGTGGGCGCTCGGGCTGGCCGGACTGCTGGTGCTCGGCGCGGGGCGGCTGGTCCACCTCACCCGGCACCGCGCCGCCGCCCGGGCACAGCTGCTGGACACTCCGGCCACCGCGGTCTTCTACGGCTGTCCGCCGATGGCCCTGATCTCGGTCGGCCTCGGGACCCTCGTGGTCGGCTCACGGGTGATCGGCGCCGGTCCCGCCGTCGCACTGGACGCCGTGCTCTGGACCGCCGGGACCCTGTACGCGCTGACCGTCGCGGCCGGCATCCCGTACCTGATGATCACCCGGCACCGGGTCTCCCCGCTGGAGGCCAACCCCACCTGGCTGCTGCCCGTGGTCGCCCCGCTGGTGGCCTCCGCGGCCGGTCCCGCGCTCGTTCCGCACCTGCCGGCCGGCACGGCGCAGCAGGCCATGCTGTACGGCTGCTGGGCCCTGTTCGGCGTCGGCCTCCTGGCCACCCTCGCCCTGCTGCCGGTGGTGTTCACCGGCCTGGTCCACAGCAAGCTGCCCGCCCTGGTGCTCACCCCGTCGCTCTTCCTGGTGCTCGGCCCGCTCGGCCAGTCCACCACCGCCCTCCACCAGCTCGCCGACGCCGCCCGCCCGGTCACCCCGAAGCTCGCACCCGCCGCACTCGCCCTCGCCGAGCTGTACGGCGTCGCGGTGACGGGCGTCGCGATGCTCTGGCTGGCCGTCGCCGCCGCCGCCAACCTGCGGGCCCTTCGGGCCGGGATGCCCTTCGCGATGACCTGGTGGGCGTACACCTTCCCGATCGGCACCTGCGTCACCGGCGCGGCCGCGCTCGCCCGGCACACCGGCTTCCCGGGCTTCACCGGCCTGGCCGCCGGGCTCTTCGTGCTGCTGGTCGCGGCCTGGGCGGTCGCCGCCGGCGGCACCGCGGCCGGGCTGGCCGGCGGGCGGCTGCTGGCGCGCTGACGGGCGCACCGGGCCGCCGGGCCGTGCGCCGGTCTGCGGCCGGGTGGTCCACGACCGAATGACCGGACGGTCGGACTCCACGGCCCGGCCTCGCTGACCAGCCCCTTTACCAGCGGCCGCGGCCCGGCGCGGGAAGGCGCTCCGAGTGGTCGGTGCAGGTTCCTGCAATTGCGGGAACCTGCACTCTGGCGGCACTTGTTCACCGGCCGTCACGCTGTGAGGGTGGAGTCACGCCAGGTCGACCGGGCACCGCAGCCCGTGGTGGCGACTTGCTCTTCAGTACTGGATGCGACAGGTACTCCGTACCTGCATATCGGGGGGAAGAGCGCCGGCCGGGACGCCATGTGTGGTGATGGCCCCCGGGACCGGATCCGGCGAGGCGTTGCTGCTCCGCCTCGCCGGAAGCGCGCAGACCCTGGCGTGGCAACGGCGGCCCCCGGCCTCCCGGCGTGCGACGGCACCCGGGACCCGGGGGTGCGCCGGCGCGCAGTACCGTGATCGCGTGCGGCGCGCGGTGCTGGGATCACGACCGGAAGGCGCGTGGGTACGCGTGGCGCCGGCCCGCCCGAGCGCGGCCCGGCCGAGGCACAGGCACATCCGCGATCCATTCGGCAGGGAGTGTTCCAGGTGACGGCGGAGCCGACGGCCGCCCCGGGCCCCGGCGGGCCCGGCGGCGAACCGGACGAGGCGGCCCGGCAGCTCTACCTGGCCGTCCTCGCCGACGGCGGGCGCATCCCGGCCGCCGACGTCCCGGAGTCCGACCAGGGCGCCCTGCGTCAGCTGGTCGACGTCGGCCTGCTGATGCCCAATCCGATCGACGCCTGCTACGTCGCCGTCAGCCCCCGCTCCGTCAGCGACCGCCTGGGCGCCGAGCTGCGCAGCGAGGCCACCCGGTTGCTGGTCCGCGCGGAGAACCTCCCCGGCGCCCTGGACGGCCTCACCCGGGCCTACGACGCGATGCCGCCCCGACCGCCCGAGCGCTCCGGCGGTGCGGTCTACATCGAGGGCCACGTCCACATCCGGCACCGCATCTCGCAGCTGGTCTCGGACTGCCGCACCGAGGTGCTCACCGCCCAGCCGGGCCACCGCCCGCCGGACGCCCTCAAGATCGCGCTGCTGCAGGACGTCCAACTGCTCCAGCGCGGCTGCTCGCTTCGGACCATCTACCAGCCGATCGCCGTCTCGGAGCCGGCCGCCCGCGCGTACGCGGCCGAGGTCACCCGGCTCGGCTCGGCGATCCGGACCCTGGACGAGCCGTTCCAGCGCCTGTTCGTCTTCGACCGCTCGGTCGCGGTGATCTCCGCCGCCCAGGACCACAGCGCCGCGGCGTTCATCTCCGACCCGTCCGCGGTCGCCTTCCTGGTCAGCGCCTTCGAACGGGACTGGGCCCGCGCCGAGAGCACCGACTGGGCCGCCGCGCACGCCCACGGCACCAGCCGCGACGGGCCCGACCGGGTCGGCCGGCTGCTCGCCCGCGGCCTCACCCAGCGTGCCGTAGCGACCCGCCTGGGGCTGAGTGAGCGCACCGTCGCCGCCCACATCTCCCGTCTGCGGGACCGCCACGGTGCGCAGACCCTCTTCCAGCTCGGCTGGCTGATGCGGGGTGAGCAGGACGGCGACGCGGGGTGAGCGCGGCCGCCCGGTGCGGGCCGCCGCGGTCAGCCGGTGGCCGCGCCGGTGGGCCAGTAGCCGGTCGGGGGCTGCTGGCGCGGGACGGTGAACTGCTCGCCCGGGGCGGTCCAGAAGCCCTCGCGCAGCGAGAGCGCCATGCCGGCCCAGTCCAGGGCGGTCTCCACGGTGTGGTGGAGGGCCTCCTGCGACCAGGTGTCGTCGAAGACCAGCGGCAGGACCGGGGCGACCTGCTCGATGGTGGCGATGAGCGGGTTGTGCGTGATCGCCTCGTCCACCAGCAGCACGATGGGCTTGCGCAGGGCCGAGGCCCAGCCGAGCTCCAGGCTCACGCCCGCGGAGAGCGGCGCACCGACGTAGGCGAAGACCAGGTCGGCGGACTGCAGCGCGCGGAAGTCCGAGGGGACCCGGGGCTCGGGGGCCCGGCCGGACACGGTCCACGCGTCGCTGTGGTGGGCGCTGTACACGGCGGCGCCGCTGCGGAGCAGGGTGGTGCGGAGCGTCGTCAGCCGCGTCCGGCTGGCCAGGGTCACCACGCTGTCCGCCGGGCCGGTCAGCCGCATCAGCGGTGCGGCCAGGAAGACCCGTGCACGCCGGCCCTCGTGGGCCTGGCTGTCGTGGTGACGCAGGTAGGGCTCGGTCATTGTCGACTCCGGGGGAAGGGCGTCGGCTCGGCTGCTCCTGGCCGACACCGGGTGTGGAGATCAGGGCGGGACAATCGCAGGGATTATTCGCTGTTCCAACGCCGGGAAGAGGCGTTAGTTGATCGTCCACCGAGCAGAGTCACCAGTCCACTGATGCCTGGTGGCATCCGTCTGCATGGCAGAGAGATGACACCCTCTGACGTGAGTGCGCCCGTGACAGTCAGAACTGCCGTGTGGCACCATCTGATCGTTTGACGGTGCGTCGCGCGTGTATTCGATCCGACGTGCCACTAGAGGATGAGGTGCGCGCATGTCTCGTATACGTCGGGCTGCTCGGACGGTCATGGTGACGATGGCCGCCGGCGTCCTCGTGATGCTTGGCGCCAGTGCTTTTGCCACTGGCCATCATGCTGATCGTTCCGTTCATGTCAATTACTCGGTTTCCGAGGACGGCGCGAACGGTGTTTCCGATCAGGCTTCCGCTCTGCTGCTGGACCAGGACCACTCCTGGACCTGACGGTCGGTTGGGCTGCGAATCTCGCCGCTCACCCGTTCCCGGGGGCGGCGGGATTGGCAGGCCCGTGGTGGGACTCCCGTGACGACCGCGCCAGCGCGTACCCCAGCTGGAACAGCGATTCCACCTTGTAGTCCTCCCGCATCTCGGCGAGGTGGCGGGCCAGGGTGCGTTCGCTGATGCCGAGCCGGCGGGCGATGACTCTGTGGTTGGTGCCGTCGAGCAGCAGGTCGATGATCGTCTGCCGCATCCGGGACACCACCTGCTGGGGGACGGTCCGCCCGCCGCTGAAGTCGAGCCCGCGGTTCCAGTTGCGCTCGAACACCTCGTGCGTGAGGAAGTGGATGACCGCCGGGTCGTGGATGAACGCGGCCAGGTTCAGGTCCTCGGCCACCGGAATGACGGCCAGCGCCCGGTCGACGATGATCAGCCGGGTGTACGGCTCGTCCAGCGTGCGGAACCTCCCGCCGGCCTCGGTGAGCGTCGCCACGTAGTCTCTGGTCGGCGCGTGGTACCGGGTGCTCGGGTGGTAGATGGTCCGTGCGGAGATTCCCCGCCGCAAATCCTCGATGTCCTCGGCGAGGGTTTGGGAGAGGACCTCCGGAGGCCGGGGACCGCCGGGCTGGGCGGCGAGCACCTCTTCCTTCGCCGAGGCGACCGCGTGATTGATGCGCTGATTGATGATCGCCTTGCCGCGGACGTATTCGACCGTCCCCCCGGTCGCGTCCGGGTTGTGAAAGGCGTCGGCGAGCCCCTGGAGGTCGCCGGGTATGGCTATTGCGCGGGCCAGGAGTTCCAGCGCCTGGCGCTGCCAGGTCGCGCTCAGGCCGGACGAGAGCTGCTGCGGATCGGCGGCCAGCAGAACGTGCGGATCATCTGTGTCGGGGACGAGAAGGCCGATGTCCAGCAGTTCGCTGAGATAGCTGTACTCGGATTCCGCCACTTCCTTGCGCGCGATACGGCCGTGCGTGCGGATAACCGCGAGATAGAGATCGTGGGCGCCTGAGGACAGGGTGCCCTGCGTGCCGACGCCCGCGGTGGAGTCGTCCCTCCCGCTCATTCGCGGCTCCTTCTCGACGACAGATTGGCTCCAGGACTGTACGCGCCCCCGCCGGCGATCTTAGGTCGTGGGTCGGGTTCGGGATCAGGCATTGTTCCACCGGTTCGCGGTGGGGCTGTCGAGTGGCAGCCTCTCATCAAACACCGAGCCGCCGGCACCCCCCGTTCAGGAGGGAACCGGCGGCCGTCGGTGAGTGGGCCGGTCAGCGCTTCGGCCGCCAGACGACCAGCGCGCTCGACTGGGTCGGCGGCTGGTACGGGACGAGATCGCGGCGGTACGAGGCGTGCACGGCGGCCTCGCGCTGCTGGAGCGTGGTGGCGGCGCCCTCCAGCGAGTCGATCAGTTCCGCTATGCGGGACTGGAGCGCGGTGACCTGGTTCTCCAGCTCGATGATCCGCTTGATGCCGGCCAGGTTGATGCCCTCGTCCTGGGAGAGCCGCTGGACCTCGCGCAGCTGCTGGATGTCCCGGGCCGAGTAGCGCCGCCCGCGGCCGGCGGTGCGGTCCGGGCAGACCAGGCCGAGCCGGTCGTACTGGCGCAGGGTCTGCGGGTGCAGGCCGGAGAGCTCGGCCGCGACCGAGATCACGTACACCGGGGTGTCCTCGGTGAGGACGTACTGCGGCGGCGGGGCGGTGCGGCGGGCGCGCGGTGCGGCGGACCCGGGCAGGCCCTCGCCGATCCCGGGGCCGATCGGGCCGCGCGCGTTGCTGTCGGGGGTCATCTGGTCGTCACGCTCCCTCCGCCGCCTTGAAGAGGGCGGCACGCGGGTCGTCCGAGGCGGTGGCCTCGCGGTACTGCTCCAGGGCCGTCAGCGCGTCGCCGGTGACGTGCTGCGGCACCACGACCTCCACGGTGACCAGGAGGTCGCCGCGGGTGCCGTCCTTGCGGGTGGCGCCCTTGCCGCGGGCCCGCAGGGTGAGGCCGTTGGCACTGCCCGGGGGCAGCTTGAGCTTCACCGAGGGGCCGTTCAGCGTCGGTACCTCGATGGTGCCGCCCAGAGCGGCCTCGGGGAAGGAGACCGGGACGGTCACGGTGAGGTTGTCGGCCTTGCGGCCGAAGACCGGGTGCGGGTCGACGTGCACGGTGACGTAGAGGTCGCCGGGCTGGCCGCCGCGCTCGCCCTGGGCACCCTTGCCCTTGAGGCGGATGCGCTGGGCGTCCTGGACGCCGGCCGGGATCCGCACCTGCATGGTGCGGGCCGAGCTGGCCCGGCCGCTGCCGTGGCAGTCGGGGCACGGGTCGTCGACGATCATGCCCCGGCCGCGGCAGTCCCGGCAGGGCTCGGACAGGGCGAAGGCGCCCTGTCCGCGGCTGACGGTGCCGGCGCCGACACAGGTCGGACAGACCCGGGGGGTGGTGCCGGCCTTGGCGCCGGTGCCGCTGCAGGTGCGGCAGGGGGCCTGGCTGGTCATCCGCAGCGGGACGGTCGCGCCGTCGACGGCCTCCTCGAAGGAGAGCGTCACCTCGGTCTCGACGTCGGCGCCTCGCCGCGGCTGGGCCTGCCGGCCGCCGCCGCGGTTGAAGAGGCCGCCGAAGACGTCGCCGAGGCCGCCGCCGGAACCGCCCTGGCTGCCGCTGAAGAGGTCGCCGAAGTCGAAGCCGTAGTTGCCGCCGCCGGGGCCGCCGGCGCGGAAGCCGCCGCTGGCGAAGAGGGCGCGCGCCTCGTCGTACTCCTTGCGGCGCTTCTCGTCCGACAGGACGTCGTAGGCCTCGGAGATGTCCTTGAAGCGGTCCTCGGCCTTGGTGTCGCCCTTGTTGGCGTCGGGGTGGAACTCGCGCGCCAGCTTGCGGTAGGTCTTCTTGATCTCGGTGGCGGAGGCGTCCTTGGGCACGCCGAGGACCTTGTAGTAGTCCTTCTCCACGAAATCCTTGCCGCTCATGCGCCCACCTCGCTCCGCTCGGCGGCCGCTTCGCGGAACGCGCACCTCTCGACGATTCGCTCGCTTCGCACGCTCATGCGCCCACCTCGCTCCGCTCGGCGGCCGCTTCGCGGAACGCGCACCTCTCGACGATTCGCTCGCTTCGCACGCTCATGCGCTCCCGCCACCTCCCAGAGTCAACAGTTACGGCGCCAACAGGTACGGCGCTGCGGAGCCGGCCGCCGTACTGGCCGGCGTACGACTCCGCAGCGCACAGGGTCTCAGCTGTCACAGGTGGTCAGCTGTCCGCGCCACCGTCAGCCTCGTCCGAGTCCGCGGACTTCGCGGACTTCCCGGACTCGGCGTCCGGGGCGGAGGTGGTCTGGGTACCGGGCTGGGGCTCCGCCACCGCCACCATCGCCGGGCGGATGATCCGCTCGCCGATCCGGTAGCCGGGCTGGAGGATCTGGACACAGGTGTCCTCGGTGACGTCCGAGGAGTAGCTGTGCATCAGCGCCTCGTGCATGGTCGGATCGAAGGGCTCGCCCTCCTTGCCGAACTGCTGCAGGCCCAGCTTGGCGACGACGGTCTCCAGCGACTCGGCGACGGACTTGAAGCCGCCCGTCACCTCGCCGTGCTCGCGGGCCCGGCCGATGTCGTCCAGGACCGGGATCAGGGACTCCAGGATGTTGGAGACCGCGATCTCGCGCACCGTCAGCCGGTCGCGCTCGACGCGCTTGCGGTAGTTCTGGTACTCGGCCTGGAGGCGCTGGAGGTCCGCGGTCCGCTCGGCCAGCTCGCGCTTGGCCACGGCGACGTCCTCGTCGGAGCCCGCCGCGGCGGCCTCCTCGGCCGCCTTGACCACGGCCTCCTCGGCGGCGGAGTCGTCGCCGGGCTCAGCACCCTGCGGCTTCTCCGTCATGCCGCACCACCCTTGGGCTTCTCGTCGTCCACGATCTCGGCGTCGACGACGTCGTCGTCCTTGGCGCCCGTGGCGTCGCCGGCCGGCGCGGCACCCGCGGCGTCGGCGTTGGCGTAGAGGGCCTGGCCGAGCTTCTGGGCGGTGGTGGAGACCTTCTCCGAGGCCTCGCGGATCTTCGCGATGTCCTCGCCCTTCAGGGCCTCCTTGAGCTCGCCGATGGCGGTCTCGACCTCGGTCTTGACCTCGGCTGGGAGCTTGTCGGCGTTGTCGGCGATGAACTTCTCGGTCGAGTAGACGAGCTGCTCGGCCTGGTTGCGGGTCTCGACCGACTCGCGGCGCTTGTGGTCCTCCTCCGCGTACTGCTCGGCCTCGCGCATCATGCGCTCGATGTCCTCCTTCGGCAGCGCGGAGCCGCCGGTGACGGTCATCTTCTGCTCCTTGCCGGTGCCGAGGTCCTTGGCGCCGACGTGCATGATGCCGTTGGCGTCGATGTCGAAGGTGACCTCGATCTGGGGCAGGCCGCGGGGGGCCGGCGGCAGGCCGGTCAGCTCGAACATGCCGAGCTTCTTGTTGTACGCGGCGATCTCGCGCTCGCCCTGGTAGACCTGGATCTGCACGGACGGCTGGTTGTCCTCGGCCGTGGTGAAGATCTCGGAGCGCTTGGTCGGGATCGTGGTGTTGCGCTCGATCAGCTTGGTCATGATGCCGCCCTTGGTCTCGATGCCGAGGGACAGCGGGGTGACGTCGAGCAGCAGGACGTCCTTGACCTCGCCCTTGAGGACACCGGCCTGGAGCGAGGCGCCGATGGCGACGACCTCGTCCGGGTTGACGCCCTTGTTGGCCTCCTTGCCGCCGGTCAGCTCGCGGACCAGCTCGGCGACGGCCGGCATGCGGGTCGAGCCGCCGACCAGGACGACGTGGTCGATCTCGGAGAGCGCGATGCCGGCGTCCTTGATCACGTTGTGGAACGGGACCTTGCAGCGCTCCAGCAGGTCGGAGGTGAGCTGCTGGAACTGGGCGCGGGTGAGCTTCTCGTCCAGGTGGAGCGGGCCCTCGGCGGAGGCCGTGATGTAGGGCAGGTTGATCGAGGTCTCGGAGGACGAGGACAGCTCGATCTTGGCCTTCTCGGCGGCCTCGCGCAGGCGCTGGAGGGCCATCTTGTCCTTCGACAGGTCGACGCCGTGGCCGGCCTGGAAGGTCTTCACCAGGTGGTCGACGACCTTCTGGTCCCAGTCGTCACCACCGAGGTGGTTGTCACCGTTGGTGGCCTTCACCTCGACGACCCCGTCGCCGATCTCCAGCAGGGAGACGTCGAAGGTGCCGCCGCCGAGGTCGAAGACCAGGATGGTCTGGTCGTCCTTGTCCAGGCCGTACGCCAGGGCGGCCGCGGTCGGCTCGTTGACGATGCGCAGGACGTTGAGGCCCGCGATCTCACCGGCCTCCTTGGTGGCCTGGCGCTCCGAGTCGGAGAAGTACGCCGGGACGGTGATGACGGCGTCGGTGACGGTCTCGCCCAGGTAGGACTCCGCGTCGCGCTTCAGCTTCTGCAGGATGAAGGCGCTGATCTGCTGCGGGTTGAAGTCCTTGCCGTCCAGGTTGATCTTCCACCCGGTGCCCATGTGGCGCTTGACCGAGCGGATCGTCCGGTCGACGTTGGTGACGGCCTGGCGCTTGGCCACCTCACCGACGAGGACCTCGCCGTTCTTGGCGAAGGCGACGACGGACGGCGTGGTCCGCGCACCCTCGGCGTTCGTGATGACGGTGGGCTCGCCACCCTCAAGGACGCTGACGACCGAGTTCGTCGTACCGAGGTCGATGCCGACCGCGCGTGCCATCGTAGATACCTCCACGGAAGAGTTGAGCTTTACGGGCTCAAGGATGCACGACTCCCCCGGGAGCGTCAACAGCGTTGAGTCGGAAGCGCTCAACTTTGCTGAGCTCGGGCGCCGGGTCGGGTGCGGGATCGGTGCGCGGTGCGCGTCGAGCGGGCGTGGGCGGGCCGATTCGAAGTGCCGAGGGTGGACTTACGTGACTGCCGCCATACCTTGAGCATCTTCAGGAGAAGAGTTGACAAACGGTAATGTCCCGCCCGTCGGCCCTGTAAGTTACCGACGAGTACACTGACCCCGGAGAAACTGCACCCCAGGAATGCCGCAGGAGACGGAGAGCCGATGCAGCTAGCAGCGATCGTCATCTCGCTGGTCACGTTTGTGATCGGCACCGCGCTCGCCGCCCGTGCGGCGATGTACATCTTCAAGGTGGTGCGGACCGGCCAGTCCGATCCCACCCGGTTCGGGCAGCCCGTCCAGCGCGTGAAGACCGTGGCCGTCGAGTTCGTCGGCCACACCCGCATGAACAAGTGGGGCGTCATCGGCGTCGCGCACTGGTTCGTCGCGGTCGGCTTCTTCAGCCTGGTCCTGACCATCGTCAATGCGTTCGGCCAGCTCTTCGACGCCGAGTTCGCACTGCCGATCATCGGCCACTGGATGCTCTGGCAGCTCTTCGTCGAGCTGATCGGCACCCTGACCACCCTGGGCATCCTGACCCTGATGGTGATCCGGCTGCTCAACCTGCCGTCGAAGTCCGGCCGCAAGTCGCGCTTCGCCGGCTCGATCGCCTGGCAGGCCTTCTACGTCGAGTACACGATCCTCGGCATCGGCCTCTGCATCACCATGCTGCGCGCCCTGGAGGGCGCCCTCGCCCACGTCGACTCCTACGGGCCGGAGCACCTGGTCTCGTACCCGATCGCCTCGGCGCTGAGCGGCCTGTCGGACGGGACGCTGGAGAACCTGGTCTACCTCTTCGCGATGCTGAAGATCTGCATCTCCTTCGCGTGGGCGACCACCATCGGCCTCAACCCCTCGATGGGCGTGGCCTGGCACCGCTTCCTCGGCTTCTTCAACATCTACTTCAAGCGCGAGGAGGACGGCGGCACCGCGCTCGGCGCCCTGCGCCCGATGACCAGCGGCGGGCAGCCGATCGACTTCGAGGACCCGGCCGACGACGCCGTCTTCGGCGTCTCCCAGGTCGAGCACTTCTCCTGGAAGGGCATCCTCGACTTCTCCACCTGCACCGAGTGCGGTCGCTGCCAGTCGCAGTGCCCGGCCTGGAACACCGGCAAGCCGCTCTCGCCCAAGCTGCTCATCATGAGCCTGCGCGAGCACGCCTTCGGCAAGGCGCCGTACCTGCTGGCCGGCGGCGGCAAGGACATGGAGGGCGAGGAGCGGGCCACCGCCGAGCAGCTCAAGGACGTCCCGGCGGCCGCCCTGGCCGAGGCCGAGCGCCCGCTGATCGGCACCGCCGAGGAGAACGGCGTCATCGACCCGGACGTCCTCTGGTCCTGCACCACCTGCGGCGCCTGCGTCGAGCAGTGCCCGGTGGACATCGAGCACATCGACCACATCGTCGACATGCGCCGCTACCAGGTGATGATCGAGTCCTCGTTCCCGACCGAGGCCGGGACGATGCTCAAGAACCTGGAGAACAAGGGCAACCCGTGGGGCATGGCCACCAAGGCCCGCCTGGACTGGGTCAAGGAGCTCAAGAAGGAGACCGGCATCGAGGTGCCGGTGATCGGCGAGGACATCGACCCCGCCGAGGTCGAGTACCTCTACTGGGTCGGCTGCGCCGGCGCCCTGGAGGACCGCGCCAAGAAGACCACCAAGGCCTTCGCGGAGCTGCTGCACACCGCCGGCGTGCAGTTCGCGATCCTCGGCAAGGAGGAGTCCTGCACCGGTGACTCCGCCCGCCGCCTGGGCAACGAGTTCCTCTTCCAGATGCTCGGCGCGCAGAACGTCGAGACGCTGAACGCGGCCCTGGAGGACGCGCCCAAGAAGCGGATCGTCGCCACCTGCCCGCACTGCTTCAACACCATCGCCAACGAGTACCCGCAGCTGGGCGGTCACTTCGAGGTCATCCACCACACCCAGCTGCTGCAGCACCTGATCGACGAGGGCAAGCTCGTCCCGGTCAACCCGGTCGAGGGCCTGATCACCTACCACGACCCCTGCTACCTGGGCCGCCACAACAAGGTGTACAGCCCGCCGCGCGAGATCATGGACAAGGTCCCGGGTCTGCGCCAGCAGGAGATGCACCGCCACAAGGAGCGCGGCTTCTGCTGCGGCGCCGGCGGCGCGCGGATGTGGATGGAGGAGCGCATCGGCAAGCGGATCAACACCGAGCGCGTGGACGAGGCGCTGTCCCTCAACCCGGACATCGTCTCCACCGCCTGCCCGTTCTGCCTGGTGATGCTCTCCGACTCGGTCAACGGCAAGAAGAACGAGGGTGCGGCCAAGGAGCACCTGAAGGTCGTCGACGTGGCCCAGCTGCTGCTCGACTCGGTCAAGGCGACCCCGCCCGCCGCGGCGGAGCAGCCGGAGACCGTGGACGCGTAGCGCCCCTGTTCGACAGTTCTGCTACAACTGCCCGGCCCGGTGGACGCCGCGAGAGCGCCTGCCGGGCCGGGGCTTTTGGCCCCCGGGGCGCCCGAGGCAGACACCCGCGGGGGGCGGGACCTGTGAGGGGCTGGTGCCAACGGCACGGCCGCCTGACCGAGCCCGCGTTGGAAGGAAATACAGTAGGCGCCTGACCGGCCCTGTGCCGGTCGCCCCGCTCCGGCCCACCGGACGGGCTTCCTGACCACTGACGGAGGTATCGGCCCGCCGGGCCGGGCCGCGGAGACCACAAGGGGAACAGCGCAGACCATGACCGAGGCGATCATGCTGGTCGGTGGTAAGGGCACGCGACTGCGCCCGCTCACCACCCACACCCCCAAGCCCATGCTGCCGGTGGCAGGCGTTCCGTTCATCGCGCACCAGCTGGCCCGCGCGGCCGCGGCCGGGGTCACCCGCGTGGTGCTCGCCACCTCCTACCTTGCCGAGGTCTTCGAGGACCACTTCCAGGACGGCACCCCGTACGGGATCGAGCTGGTCTACCTCACCGAGCGCGAGCCCCTCGGCACCGGCGGCGCCATCCGCAACGCCGCCTCCGGGCTCACCTGCGGCCCCGACGAGCCGGTCCTGGTCTTCAACGGCGACATCCTCTCCGGCGTCGACATCGCCGCCCTGCGCGACGGCCACGTGGCCGCCGGTGCCGACGTCACCCTGCACCTCACCCGGGTCGAGGACCCTCGCGCCTTCGGGCTCGTCCCCACCGACGGGAACGGGCGGGTGCTGGAGTTCCTGGAGAAGCCGGAGACGCCGGAGCAGATCGTCACCGACCAGATCAACGCCGGCTGCTACGTCTTCACCCGCTCCGTGATCGACCGCATCCCGGCCGGCCGGGAGGTCTCCGTCGAGCGCGAGACCTTCCCCGAGCTGCTGGCCACCGGCGCGCTGCTGCGCGGCGTGGTGGACACCTCGTACTGGCTGGACCTCGGCACCCCGGCGGCCTTCGTGCGCGGCTCGGCCGACCTGGTGCTCGGCAAGGTGGACTCCCCGGCCGTCCCCGGCCCGACCGGCGACGCCCTGCTGCTGCCCGGCTCGACCGTCCACCCGGGCTCGGTCCTCAGCGGGGGCACGGTGATCTCCGAGGGCGCGGTCGTCGAGGCCGGCGCGATCGTCGAGGGCAGCGTGATCCTGCCCGGCGCGGTGATCGGCCCGGACACCCTGGTCAAGGACTCGATCGTGGGGGCCTACGCGACCATCGGCGACCGGACCGCGCTGGACGGCGCGGTCATCGGCGACGGCGCGATCGTCGAGGCGGACAACGAGCTGCCGAGCGGCATCCGGATCGCCTGCGGCACGCTGCTGCCGGTCGGCGCCGTCCGGACCTCGGCCGGTCCGGGCGGTTGCCCGGCTGGCACCTCGGCGGCCGCGGCGGTGCACGGCCCGAAGGTCTCCGCGCAGCGCTGAGCCCGGACCGGCCCCGAGGCCGTCCGTGCGGGCGGGGCCGGTGGCGGGCCGTGGCGGCCGTCACCGCCGTCACGGCCGTCACAGGCTCGCTGCAAAGCTGACCCGACCCGGTTCCCGGCCGACGCGGAGTCAGCCGGACGGGTACCTTCGGAACGTGGCTGGTAATCGATACGACAGCGGTCAGGGCGCCGATCCCCGTGGCGGGTGGTCGGCCCCTCCGCCCTCGGCGGGTGCACCCGGTGGGTACGGGCAGACGGACGGGCCGGAGTACTTCACCGCCCCGCACCGGGGTGCGCCCGGCTCCGCCGCCGGCGAGCCGGCCGGGGGGCACGACCCGTACGCCGCGGACCAGCCCGGTCACACCCGGGCCTTCCCGGTCGGCAGCGACCCGTACGCGGGCGAGCCGCCGTACCCCTACCCCGACCAGGGGTACCCGCCGCAGGACGGCGAAGGGTACGGGGCCGGGTACGGCGGGGAGCACGGCCAGGGTGGCTACGGTCAGGAGCAGGGCTACGGCCAGGACAACGTCGCGGTCTACCGGGCCGGCGGACAGTCCGCCCCGCACGCCGCCGGGCCGCGCCCGACCTGGCGCGAGCTGCTGGTCGGCATCTTCCGCAGCCCCGCCGCGACCTTCGACCGCACCCGCGACCACCAGGTCTGGCTGCCCGCGCTGACCGTTTCGCTGATCTACGGCGCACTCGCCGTGCTCGGCATCGGCCTGACCCGCGACGACGTCTTCGATTCGACCTTCGCCGTCGCGCTCACCTCGATGCTGGCCGCCGCGGTCGGCTTCACCGTCGCCGGCGCCACGCTCGGCGCGGTCACCTACTCGCTGGCCCGCCAGTTCGGCGGGGACGGCCCGTGGAAGTCGACGGTCGGCCTGGCCGTGCTGATCGGCTGGACGACGGACGTGCCCAGGCTGCTGCTGGCCCTGGTGCTGCCGTCCGACAACGTCGTCGTCCAGGCGGTCGGCTGGGCCAGCTGGCTGGTCTGCGCCGCCCTGCTGACCACGATGGTCCGCCGGGTGCACGACCTGCCCTGGGGCAAGGCGGCCGGTGCGGCCGCCCTGCAGCTCGCTGCGCTGCTGGTGCTGATCAAGCTGCCGACGCTGGGCTGAGCCCGCACCCGGCCGCCCAGCGGGGGTCCGGGGGAGAATGGTCGACGGGCCCCGCCTGCGGGGCCCGTTCCGCTTCCGCCCACCCTCACCCGCACGGAGCCAGGCATGACCCTCCCCACCACCCACGTCAGCTTCCCGGCCGGGGCGGTGACCGGCGAGTCCCCGGTGCTCGCGGTGCACCCGCTGGACGGCGGCCGGTTCGCGGTCGTCACCGCGGCGACCCCGTTCCACCCGCTCGACCACACCTGGCCCGACCAGCCGGCCGACCTCGGCACCCTCACCGTCGACGGCACCGAGCTGGCCGTGGTGGACTGCCTGACCGGTGCCGTCGGTCCGGACGGCGGCGCCCCGCTGGTCGGCGCCGACATCCCGGTCCGCCGCGGCGACGAGGAGTGGTCCTGGCTTGTCCTGCACGTCCTCGCCACCGACCCCGGCGACATCGTCGGGCACACCGCCGTGCTGGCCGTCGACGCCGAGCGCCGGGGCGCCCTGTCCGCCTCGCACAGCGGCTGCCACCTGTTGGCCCTGGCCCTGAACGAGGCCCTCGCCCCGCGCTGGCGCAAGGACCCGGGCCGTGCCGACGCCTTCGGCCACCCGGACTTCGACAGCCTCGCCATGGCGAGCTCGGTGATGGACACCGAGGCGAGCACCGACACCTACCGGCTCGGCAAGTCGCTGAAGAAGAAGGGCTTCACGGTGGACGCCACCGAGGAGTTCCCGGCCCTCGCCGACGCGCTGCCCGCCCTCACCGAGGCCGTGAACGCCCGGCTGGCCGCCTGGGTCGCCGCGGGCGCCCCGGTCCGCATCGACGTCCCCGGTCCGGAGCTCACCGCCCGCCGCCAGTGGCACTGCGAGCTGCCGGAGGGCGCGGCGCAGATCTTCTGCGGCGGCACCCACCTGCACCACCTCGGCGAGCTGGCCGAGCTCCGCACCGAGCTGCGGCTCTCCGAGGACGGCAGCGAGCTGGTCGCCGTCACCCGGCCCAAGCGGGCCTGAGGTCCCGCGCGGGGCCCCTGGGCGGGGCCCGGTGCGCCGCGGACACGGCTGCGGGCGGCCGCCCCTCATGACGGAGGGGCGGCCGCCCGCTGTGCGTGCGCTCTGCCGCGGTCGGGCCCCGGGGCCGCCGGAGCCCGACCCGGTCAGACCCGGGTGCGGTGGAAGTTCAGGTAGGAGCGGGACGGCGTCGGGCCGCGCTGGCCCTGGTAGCGCGAGCCGTACCGCTCGGAGCCGTACGGGTGCTCCGACGGCGAGGAGAGCCGGAACAGGCAGAGCTGCCCGATCTTCATCCCCGGGTAGAGCTTGATCGGCAGCGTCGCGACGTTCGACAGCTCCAGCGTGACGTGGCCGCTGAAGCCCGGGTCGATGAAGCCGGCCGTGGAGTGCGTCAGCAGGCCGAGCCGGCCGAGGCTGGACTTGCCCTCCAGTCGCGAGGCGACGTCCTCGGGGAGCGTGATGACCTCGTAGGTCGAGGCCAGTACGAACTCGCCCGGGTGCAGGATGAAGGCGTCGTCGCCCTCCGGCTCGACCAGCCGGGTGAGGTCCGGCTGCTCCTCGGAGGGGTCGATGTGCGGGTAGCGGTGGTTCTCGAAGACCCGGAAGAAGCGGTCCAGTCGCACATCGATACTGGAGGGCTGGATCATCGCGGGGTCGAACGGGTCGATCACGACCCGGCCCTTGTCGATCTCGGTCCGGATGTCCTTGTCAGAGAGCAGCACGCTTCGAGGTTACGTGCACAGTGCGGCCCCGGACGAATCGCCCGGGGCCGCACCCTTCACCGCTGTTCCGCGACCGCTCCGGTCAGGCCAGGAATTCCGCGGCCTCCAGCCGCATCGCGCGGGCCAGTTGCGGCTCGGAGAGCTCCCGTGCGTCGGCCAGCACCGAGCTCCGCAGCCGTCCGCACTGCGGACAGCGGATCAACCGGCCGGGCCCCAGCCGGCCGGGTCCGAGGTTCTGCATCGGGAACGTGGTGGTGCTGAACAGGTGCCCCTCGGCACAACGAACGACGGCGCGCTGCTCCATCGGTCCCCTTCCCATCCTTACCCCAGTACTCACCCGTACTCTTCGCGCCCCGAGTGGGCGAGGCCCCTCGGGACAGCGTCACATTAGGGGATGTTCCGGACATTCCACACCGCGGCTCGCCGCCCCGCACCCCACCCGCCCGGAGCGCTCTCACGCGGGCCACACAGTACGCCTCCCACCCCGTTCCGGGCGGCTCCGCCGCGGCCCTCCGCCACTTGTGCAACCGGCGTCACGGATGGGGTACAGTGAGAGCGGATCGAGCGGTCTCTGACGGCTCATCAGGCGGGCGTAGTTTAATGGTAGAACATGAGCTTCCCAAGCTTAGAGCGCGAGTTCGATTCTCGTCGCCCGCTCCAGCAGTAAAGCCCCAGGCCAACGGCCTGGGGCTTTCGCATTGTCTGGACCAATCCACCCCCGCCGTGCCAGATCCGTGCCAGAACGCTCCTGGGGCAGCAGTCGCCTCCAGGTGGGGCGTGCTCGGCGGGGCGCCAGGAGCCGTCCTCAGTCGGCAGGGGGATCACATCTTAGTAGCTCGAATATCTCTCCGTACCACCCTCGGCGGAGACGAATTCGGTCCGTCAGATCCTTGAACTGTTTCATGCGTTGGCCAAAGCAACGTGAGCACCAGAATTCCGAGTCGCTGCTGACGGCCTTTGGGTCAAGGTCCGCCAATGGATTTCTACATCCTGCACATGCGACACTGGCAGGCTCGCCATGCTCGGTGACGGAGTAGGCGTCGTAATCTGGATTCTTCCGCCCTTTGAGCTCGGACCGTATAGAGGATCGCATCGAACGCCTCTGGCTCACAGAGAGTCGAGCTTTCCCCGGGTGCAGCTCTGCGTTTGCCCGCTCCCATGCCATCTCCCATGACTTCAACGTTGGGCCTCTCACGCCGCAGGTTCGCGCGAAGGCCACGACAAATTCGCGGCTCGGCGGGTTCTGCCTATTAAAAACGCGACTTAGGGTTGAGATGGAGAGTCGGCCGTACCCTCCGGCCCGAATGGCCAGCTCGCGGTATGACCTGCACCCATCCCTGCGATGAAGATCTACAAGTGCGGCATGGAGATCTGAGAAACTCTCGACGTAGCTGATATGTACGGCGGGAAGCTGCTTCTTTGCTGGAGAGATGACGTTTTCGCTCCGCGCAAGCTTCCACAACCGTTCGGCTTCAGAGGTGTCGGAGCCGCATGCTTTCGCAAATTCCTGCACTACTGCCAGCCGGGGGATCTTCTTGCCAGAAGCGGCGCGCCTCAGGGTGTCGTCGCCATAGGAAGTCAGTGTCGCCAACTTCTCGTAGCTCAGCTTCGCGCTCTCGCGCTGGCAGCGAAGCCAGTTCGCGAGAGCGCGTAGCGACTCGCTCTGCGCGCCGATGGGATTCTCTCGGCGCCCCACTGCTACGCCGCTTTGAGACGCGCCAAGCGCACCGGCGTGACCCTGAGGCGCTTCTTGAGCCGCAGCCCAAGATCAAACGCCTGAGCGCCCACCGCCAGTGAGAGGGCGCTGGGAACGCTTGAGATCGCAAGGGCCGTAACCAGCAGGATGACGATCACCACCAGCGTGACCTCGTACGAACCGAGCGTTGGCGTCTTGTTGTTGACGCACCGGGCTGCAAGCTTCGACCTGCTCATGAGATGTCCTTCACGTATGGGCTCCAACTGACGGACGTGAAGCGGTGGTTGCCGACACCGTCCGCACGTCTGACTTGATTTTGACAGGACGTCACTTTGAATCCCACTTCGCGACCGCCGGCACAGGGCATTTTCCGCAGCAGTGTTCCAACCTGGCGGCCACCTGGAGCCCCTCCCAAAACGGCCGCACCGAACGGATCTGTGCAGGTCAGAGCCTTGCCTGCTCTGCCATTTCCGCAAAGTCGTTCCAGTTGGGGTTGACCTGCTGGCACCTCGCCCCCATCGTTGTGGCTGAGATGGACATGCATGCCCACCGCAATGGAGCAGCCATCTCTTCCGGGCGCTGTGGGCTCCACCCAGGCTTCGGAACCGCCGGAAGTGGATCACGTTGCCGCGAGGATCGCTTCTGAAGTAGCGCACGTCAGCCATCTGGCGTGCGCTACTGGGTCGCACCCTCGGCCGTCGAGCCTGGTTTGTCGAGCGGTGACAGGTAGCGATTCCTATGGCGTGCCGGTCTGAGCCCCCTGGCCTGGCATGGCGCACGCTGGGAGGCCACTTCACCGAATCGCGTGTGCTCTGGATCGCTGTCGGGAGCGACTGAGCCCGGCCAGCGAGAAGCTGACCGGGCTCTTCCCCCCTTGGGTGGTTACGCCTCGCGGGCCTCCTTCGTCTCGTCGGCGGTCGGCCGACGGCGGCGGGTGCGGATGTCTACGACAGCAGCGCTGATGCCGTCGGAGATCTTGGTCTGCTGCTCCTCGGTGGAGTGCTGGTAGATCAGCGCGGCGCGGGGGGAGTTGTGGCCCATGAAGGCCATGAGGTCGCGGAGGCTGGCGCCGGTGCCGGCCGCGAGGACGTTGCCGGTGTGGCGGAGGTCGTAGAAGCGGAGGTGGTCGAGCCCCAGCTTCTTGCGGGCCTTGCGCCACTTGCGGCCGAAGGTCGAGCGGCGGAAGGGGGCTCCGCGCTCGCCGACGAAGAGCAGGCCGTCCTCCCCTTCCTGGGCGTACCAGCGCAGGTGCCGCTCGAACTCCGGGAGGAGTTCGGGCGGGATCCGGAGCGCCCGCTTGCCGGCTTCGGACTTGGGGTCGCCCACGGCTCGTTCGCCGGTGCAGAGTTCGGGGGCCGCGCGGCGGATCCACACGACTCCCTTCTCCAGGTCGACATCGCGGCGCCGGAGTTCGGCCTGCTCCTCCGGGCGCAGGGCCATGAAGGCGGCGATGAAGACCATCAGCTGCCAGCGCGGGCCCATCAGCTCGGCGAGCTGGAGCACCTGCTCGATCGTCGCGTGGGGACGCTCGGCGGCCACCTCCTTGCCACCTCCCTTGACGCGGCACGGGTTGCGGCGGATCAGCTCGTCGTCGACCGCGGTCTCCATGACCGACTTGAGCAGCCGGTACGACTTGGCGGCGGTGGTCTTGATGCCGCGCTTGCGGAGTGCGGCGCGCCAGGAGCGGACTTGGGGAGCGGTGATGTCCTTCACGTCGGACTCGCCGAAGGTCGGTGCGATGTGGAGGCGGAGGAGCCGGCGGTACAGCTCCTCGGTGAGTGGTGCGAGGTCGCGCTCGTCGATCCAGGCAGTGGCGTAGAGGAGGAAGTTGACGGCCCCGGCGTTGGGGTCGCGCCAGTCGCCGCGGCGCATGTCCGCCTCGGTTTCGACGAGCCAGGCTTCGGCGTCGGCCTTGGTCTCGAAGGTCTCGGGCGCGTTGCGCAGGGCGCCGTCGGGGCCGGGGTAGCGGGCCTGGAAGCGGCCGGAGGGGAGCTTGCGGACGGAGCCCCAGCGGCGCCGGCGGCCGGAGTTGTTCGCCATCAGACAGCCCTCCCGAAGCGGGAGCGGCCGGAGCGGGTCGAGCGGATGGCCGGGACGGTGCTGGCCTCGATGTAGGCGGTGAGGACGCTCTCGGCGATGCGGACGTGGGTGCCGATCTTGACGAAGGCGATGCGGCGCTCGGCGATCAGGCGTCGGGGGAAGCGCTCGCTGGTGCCCAGGCGTTCGGCGACCTGGGCGACGGTGAGGTACTGCTCGGGCACGTGGCTCCAATCGCGGTGGCCGGTGGGCTGCAACCCGGGCCACCGCGTGCGGTGTCGTGGATGGGCGGTGTGAGGGGAGGGGAGTGGGCGCCGTCTCCGGGCAGGTGTGGGCGCGCGGGTGCGCGGCGACTGCGGGAGTGGCGTGGAACAGCGCGGGGCGCTGGAAGGGGAAGCCGCCGGGTGCGGGGTAGGCGGGCGGCGGCTGGAGAGGACCGTCAGATCGGTCTGGGAATTTCGGCGGTGAACGCCGGAGCCGTCGGAGTCGGCCGCGTGGATGGGCGGGGCGACGGGAGGGTGGCGTGCTTGGTTGGTGGCACGCGGTTCCTTCCTCGGTGGCTGGCGGGCTGCAACCCTGCACCGGGGTCGATCGTCGTGGATGGGCGGTTCACGCGGTTGGTGGCCGCGTGGGGTGTGACGTTAGCTCTGCTTCCCGGCCGCGCCAAGTGGCGCTTCCGTGGTGCAGTGGGGACTGTAACCGGGGTCCGGCTCGCTCTGAAGAACGATCATGGTCGTGCTCAGGATCGGCCGGTGACTTACTCCTGCGCGGCGGCGTCCGACGGCTTCTCGGCTTGCTGGAAGGTCGGGTAGCGCAGGAAGACCAAGGGGCTCTCGCGGACGGGGCCGCGGCGGCGGTTCTCCTCGGCGATGGCGCGGGCGATGCGGTCGTTCAGCTCCGCGGCGTGCTGGGGAAACATCGCGCAGTACTGGTCGACGACTTTGAAGGCGTCGCCAGTGCTCTTCATCAGGTCGAGGAGTCTGCGGTACATGTCGAGCACGACGTCGGTGACATCGGCGATGTGCTTGTTGGAGGAGGACTCGGGTGGGCCGAGGAACTCCTCCAGCGGCAGGCCGAAGACCTTGGCGAAGCCGATCGCCTCGTCGAGGTTGATCCGGCGGCGGGGCTCGCCGCTCTCGATCCGCCAGACGGAGGACTGGTTCATCGGGTAGCCGGCAGCGGTCATCCGCTTCGCGAGTTCGCCGGTGCTCCACCCCAGGTACTCGCGTTCCAGGCGGACCCGTTCGGCGGCGTGTTCTTCGCTCAGCTCGGGTGTTGGCGATGGGCTTTCCGGCGTGGTCGGCTGCTCGGACATTTGATTCACCTCGCATCGATGACTGATGGCATTTGCATGGGAGCCGGGTCGACTATAGAGTGACCCGTAGAGGATCGCAAGTCGATGCAAAGCGCATCGTGCGCCGTCTCTGCTCGCGGAGATGCCGAAGGCCCCCGGTGCTACCAACACCGAGGGCCTGAAAGGTCCCAAAACCGCCCATCCACGACGATCGACCCCGGTGCAGGGTTGCAGCCCGAGCGCACCGAGGAAGGAACCTGCGTGCTCCAGCGTACGGTGTTGCCCACCGCCGACGCAGCCGTCCGGCTCAGCCCCCTTGTTGTCTCCCGTCCCCGTGCCACCTTCTGGGACCGCCTCGCCGTCTCGCTGATCGGCTTGGCCGGCTTCATCCTGTCCTTCGATGCCCTCCAGCAGATGGCCGTCGCGATCCACGTGCGCGGACCGCTGACGTACGTCTTCCCGTTCACCATCGACGGGTTCATCGCCTACGGCGTGCGCGCCCTGCTCGTCCTGCGTGCCGCACCCTGGCCGGCCAGGGCCTACGCCTGGCTGCTGTTCGCAGGAGCGACGGCGGCGAGCGTGTGGGCGAACGCCCTGCACGCGGTCCGGCTCAACCACGTGCTCGACGGAACTGGTCCGCTCCGGCTCGGGGACGCGGCGGTCGGCGTGCTCGCCACGCTCTCGCCAATTGCCCTCGGCGGCGCCGTCCACCTCTACATCCTCATCGCCCGGCACATTCCCGAGCAGCCAGCTGGCCAGGGCGGCCCGGCCGAGGCGACTTCTGCCGACCCCGTGCCGTCGGCCGCAGACGAGCCGGACGGGACGGCTGCGGCCGGTCCGGTCCAGGGGCCCCGCGATGCCGACGACCATCCGTCCGCCGAGGGCGGTGATGGTCAGGGGGCCGGGTCGGCAGAACTGCCCGTCCCCGAGGAGCCGACGGACGGCCTCCCCTCGGACGAGGGGGAGGAGGCCCGGGCCCGGCGGACCGGACGGCCTCCGGGCGCGTCGATGGACCAACTGCTGGAGGTCAGCCGTCCGGCGGTCCGGGCGCATGGCCGGCCCAGCCGTCCGGTCGTCGAGCGCGCGGTCCGCGAGGCCAACCTGCCGCTCGGCAGTACTCGCTTCACGGTCCTGATGGACGAACTTCGCAAGGAGTTCCCGGAGGACCAGGCCCGCCAGCACCCGTCGACCGACTGACCCGACCGGGGTGACCGGCCGGACCGGTCCGGCCGGTCACCCCGACTTCTGCCGATGCGCAGAAGTCCTCCACGCACCGGTCCCGCCTGCGGTCGATGACTGACCCTGGCGGGACCGGCAGCTCTCGTCCCGTCGACCGCGTGGTTCCCGACGCCGCGTGACCGCCGACCCGTACCAGCGGTGTCCGGCACCGCCAAGCCGGACGCCGCGCGGACACTGCCTCCGCGCTCGCAGACCCGTACCCGAGGAGCATCCTCTGACCGACATCCGACCCGCAGCGTGCCAGTACCCGGCTGGTGTCATAACCTCTACGGGCCCCAACGGAGTTGACCACCGCCACGCCAACGGCGGAGCAAGCGAGTGCATCCGGACCCCTGATCGGGGCCCGGATGCGAACGCCCCCGCCCAGGAGGGCGCGGGCGAGGCGGTGTTGCCGAGCGCGAGGGCGCGCCCGGCAACACCGCAGGAGCACCGCGAGGGCGCGGCACTCCAGGAGAAACCCATCGCCGTCGGCGCTGCCGCCGTCCACCCTGCTGATCGTGCCGACGCGCGCTGCAAGCCCAAGCGCCGCCGCCGTGACGACGAGAACCCGAAGCACACCAAGGTCTCGTTCCGCGTCAGCCCCGCAGCGAAGACCGAGATCGAGAGCCGGGCGAAGGCCGCGGGACTGACCGTCGCGCACTACCTGTTCCGCAAGGCCTTCTCCGAAGACGGCGCCGGCATCGGCGGATGGGACGCGAGCCTGGACGCGGCCGTCGACGAACTCAGGGCGACCCGCCGCCAGCAGGCCGGCGCGATGAACAACCTCAACCAGCTCACCCACGTCTACCACTCGGGCGCCAGCGTGCAGCCCGCCGCAGTCCGGGACGCCGCCACGGCCGTCCGAGCCGCCTTCGAGGCGGGGCTGCGGGCCATTGCCGGAGTCGACTCCGCCGCGATGCGGCTGGCGAAGGCGAAGCAAGGTTGATCAGCAAGGCCGTCCACGGCAGCAACACCCTCGGCGCGCTCCGCTACCTGTTCGGGCCCGGCAAGGCGAACGAGCACACCGACCCGCACATCGTCGCCTCGTGGGACGGATTCGTTCCCGACCCCGGTCGCGACCCGGCAGCCACCCTCGAACAGGTCCGGGACGCCCTCGACCTCCACGTCGTCCAGTACGGAAGGAAGATCAACAACCACGTCTACCACCGCATGATCCGCGCCGACCCCGGCGACCGCATCCTCGGAGACGAGGACTGGGCGGCCATCGCCCGCCGGGTCATGTCCGCCGCCGGCATCGCCCCGGACGGTGACGAGGACGCCTGCCGCTGGGTCGCCGTGCGCCACGCCGACGACCACGTCCACATCCTCGCCACCGTCGTGCGGGCCGACCTCAAGCAGGCCCGCCTGCGCGGTGACCAGTACCGTGTCGAAGCCGAACTCACCAGGATCGAACGTGAGTACAAACTCGCCGACCTTTCCGACACCCGCACCCGCGAGTACCGGGATGCGATCCCCAGGCGTGCCAAGGGCTCCGAACTGCGCAAGGCTCAGCGCCTCGGCCGGGAAGGTACCGACCGCGACCGGCTGCGTGCCGCCGTCCGCCAGGCCCTGGTCGGGGCTGTGGACGAGGAGGAGTTCACCGTCCGGCTCGCCGCGAAGGGTGTGCTCCTCGGGGTGCGCCGCGCGCCGTCCGGCGACGTGACCGGCTACAAGTTTGCGCTCTCCAACGGCGACGGGGGCGGGCCGGTCTGGTTCTCCGGCAGCAAGCTCGCCGCCGACCTCACCCAGCCCCAGATCCAGGCGCGCTTCGGCCTCGGCGTCGACCGGCCCGCCCGCTCCGCACCCGATCCGCGCGTTCGGCTCGTCGCCGGCCGCCACCGGGCCAGCACCACCGTCGAACGCGCCTACTCGGCGTTCGTCGACGGCCAGGACGTCGCCCGCGCGGAGGCGGTGATCCGAGGCGGCCTCGAAGTCCTCGACGCGCTCGCCACCACCAGCCCGACCCTCAGCAGGAAGGAGGTCCACCAGGCCGCACGGGCCCTGGAGTGCACCCGCATCGCCCACACCCGCGCCGCCGGCGCCGACCTGCGCGCGATGCGCTCCGCCGCCCGCGAACTCCTCTACGCCGGACCCGCCACCAGCCGCGGCGAGGACGGCACGGCCGCCGCCACGATCCTGACTAGCCTCGTGCTGCTCGCGATCGTGATCGCCAAGTGGCACGCCGCCCGGGGCCACCGCCACCAGGCCGAAGCCGCCCACGCCGCGGCGGGGCACCTGCGCGCTGCCTACTCCCGGCACGCGGCCAAGCCGCTCGCCCACCTCGACCTCGAAGGCCGGCACCTGCCCGCCGCGGTCCGGGACCGGCAGGAAGCAGCACTCCGCCGCGTCCTCCCCGCCGACCAGGCTGCCCGCCTGCTCACCGAGGACGGCTGGGCTGCGCTCGCCGCCACCCTCGCCGAAGCCGTAGCAGCAGGCCACGACCCCACCACCCTGCTCACCCAGGCCGCCGGACGGCGCGAACTCGTCACCGCCGACTCACCCGCCGCGGTCCTCACCTGGCGCATCCGCCGCAGTGCCCGCCTTCCCGCACCCGCGCAGACCGTTACCCAGGAGGAACTGCGCACCGCTGCGGCCCGCTCCAGGGGCACCACCGGCCGCCCCACCGCTCCCGCGGTGACCGCGACCGTGCAGCCGTCCAGGCAGCCGGCGCCGCCCGCCCCCGGCGCGGGACGCCCCAGGCGGTAACCGTCCGGCTCATGCCGGGCCCTTGACTGTCGCCGCACCGGCCAACCCGCACCTCTACCCCTTCAAGGAGTCATGTGAAGGTCCACCCCCTCACCGCCACGTTCCCGACCATGAGCGAGGCCGAACTGCTCGACCTCGCCCAGGGCATCAAGGAGGACGGCCAGTACGAACCGATCCTGCTCGACGCCGACGGCGTCCTGCTGGACGGCCGCAACCGCCTCGCCGCCTGCAAGCTCGCTGGCGTCGCCCCCCGCTTCACCACCTACAAGGGCGATGCCCCCGCCGGCGACGCGGCCTGGTCTCTCAACGCCCGACGCCGCAACCTCACCCAGGGGCAGCGCGCCATGATCATCGCCAAGGAGCGTTCAGCTTCGAAATTTTCCGCGCGAGCCGACGCTGCCACCTACGGCATCAGCCCCGCCCGCGTCTCCCTTGCCACCACGGTGATCAAGTACGCCCCAAGCCTCGCCCGTCCGGTGATCACCGGGGCGATGGGCCTGGACGCCGCCTACGAGCAGGCCCGCAAGAACAAGGCCGACGCCAAGGCCAAGCAGGCCCAGTACGACCGTCTCCGTGACCAGGCCCCCGACCTCGCCGCACGCGTCACCGAGGGCGACTTCGACCTGCCCGCAGCGCTCACCGAACTCGAGCGCCGCCAGGAGGAGGACCGGCTGCGCGCGCGGGTCGAGCAGGCCGACGCCGTCCGCGCCGCCGACGGCGACACCCAGCCGGCCTTCGCCCAGCTGGTCGACGACGGCGTCATCGACTGGCCCGAGGCCGCCCAGCGCGCCGACCACTTCCACACCCAGCGCCAGGACGCCGTCCAGCACTCCCAGCAGGCACTCCACCTGATCACCCACCACTGGACCACCATCCGCAACCTCGCCCTCCGGCCCGACAGCGCCTTCACCCGCGAGGTCCTCGACGGCCTGGTGCCCGAGGCGCAGGCCCTCGTTGACCAGCTCCTCGCGCGCGAAGTCGGCACTTCGCTCACCGGTCGAGACTGACTCGCCGCCCGGCACGAGGCTTTTCCCGGAGAATCCGCAGTGGCTTTCCGGGAAAAGCCCCTCGGATTTTCCGAGAAGGGACAGTCGAGGCGACCCTCAACCGGCTTGCCGCGCAGTCGTGATGTCGATCCGATGTCGTTCTCCGGTGACCGGGAACCGTCCGGCCACGGGTCGGCTTGTGGTGCTTGCATCCGAACCGAAGGGCACCGCACTTGACCAATCCCGCCGACGCCGGCCGCAACGTCGTCCTCGCCGTTCCCCACCCTGCACCCCTCAACCCCCGCGGCATCACCATCACCTGCGCCATGTGCGACTCCGCCCGCGACTGGCTGCTGATCCACGTCCAGCCCGACCTGGTCTTCGTCCGGTGCCGCTGCACCCACGAATGGCGCGAGCACGACCTCGGCGCCACCTACGTCACCGTCGCTCGCGGCGCCGACAGGGACGAGCGGGAGTGGGAGTCGTTCGAGCAGATGTACCGGGGACTCGGCTTCGACGGGCTGCTTGCCGGCGCGGTGTGGAATCTGAGCTGACCGGCGACGGGGCCGCCGCTGACCGGCGGCGGCTCTCCCTCTCGGAGGGGAAGTTTCGACGTGTCAACTTCCCTACTGTCATTGGCCTCAGAGTGTGATCGTGATCGCTCACGATCCTTCGATCTTCCGGCCCTACGTGTGCTACGTTCCGTAGTCCAATCGAAAATAGGCGACCCCGGCAGCGCGCCAACGCTCCGGGGTCCGGCAACAGGAGCCACAACTCCCGATGCGAATCCATCGTAGCGCCCACGCGCGCAACTTCACCGTGCTGCCCAACGCCGTCCTGCAGTACCGACGGCTCTCCTACACCGCCCGCGGCCTGCTCGCGGACCTCCTCTCCCGCCCCGACGGCTGGCGCGAGGACGGCCGGCACATGGCCGACACCAGCCCCCAGGGGCGTGGCGCGATCCGCAAGGCCCTGAAGGAGCTGGCCGAGGCGGGCTTCTACAGGGTCGAGAAGATCCGCATGGCCGACGGCACGATCATTACCGAGACCCACGTCTACGACACCCCGCAGCTCACGGCGCTGCCGGGTGCCACCCGTCCGGTCTCCGGTGAAGCGACCACCGGCGGTCCTGACGCCCTTGTAAAGGACCTGGTGAAAGAACCCTCCCTCCCCGCCGAGCAGACCGTCGAGCCGGTGCTCGCCGACGAGCCGCAGGCGACGGCGGGAGGGCGGGAGGAAGACTCCGAGGAGAAGGTCGTCGAGCAGCCCGCGGCGGTGCCGGACGAGCAGGTCCGCGAGGCGGTCGCCACGCTGTTCCGGGTGATCCGCCCCGAGCCGCGCCTGCGGCTCGGGCAGGCCGAAGCCGAGGAACTCGCGCCCCTCGTCGCGCAGTGGCTGGAGCGCGGCGCGACCCAAGCCGACCTCGCCCAGGCCCTGCTGCCGGGCCTGCCCGCACCGATGCACTCGGCGGTCGCGGTGCTCCGCTACCGCCTGGAGCGCAAGATGCCGCCCGTCCAGCTCGCTGCACGGCCCGCAGCGGCCCGCTACGCCGAGTGCTCCAAGTGCCACGACCCCGTACCGCAGCCGGGCATCTGCCGGGCGTGCGCGGGCCTCGGAGAACGCACACCCGCCGTTGGAGGAAGCGAGACGGTCACCCGCAGCGGGGCGGCCCGCGCCAGGGCGGCCCTCCGCGCCGCGCGGCCAGCCGGGCTGAGCATCGGCAACCTGGTCCCGACCGGCTGACCGACACGTCCGCCCGACAGCAGCACTACCGAGGGATCAGCGACCAGCTCGAACGACGATGGCGGCCCGGGCGCCTGGCCGCCGGCCGGGGTTCTCGGCCCTGCGGGGCGGGCTGTGCCGGACAGGACGGCTCGTCGTTGAGCAGGATCGAGCGCCAGACCCGTTCCTGGAGCTCGCGGATGCAGGGTCCGCAGGCGTACATGGGCGCCTGGGCGCCGGCGACGTGAGCGGGGCCGATCCACAGGACACGGGTCCACTGCTGGCCGCAGTACAGCCAGCAGAAGCCGTCGACCCAGGCGTTGCCGTCGTCGGTCGCCGGCGGGTCGGGCACGTCGCCGCGGGCGAACCCGGTGATGCCGGGGATCACGATGTGCGGCTCGGGCAGCATGGGTTCACCTTCCCGGGCTGTGCTCGCCATCGGATTCAGCGGCTCCGTCCGTTTCCAGCCCGTCGATCGGTGCCCACTCGTGTTCCAGGATCGAGTAGGTGATCGAGTCGCGCCACGCCCCGTGGACGAAGACGTGGTCGCGGATCCGGCCGTCCTCGGTCATGCCGGCGCGGAGAAGCGTTCGCGCGGAGGCCTCGTTGAGCGGTGATCGGGCGGCCCAGATGCGGTGCAGGCCGAGGGTGTTGAAGCCGAGGGCGCACAGCAGGTGGACGGTCTCCGTGCCGAGGCCCTTGCCCCACGCGGCCGGGTGGAGGGCGAAGCCGATGGTGGCGGCCTGCTGCGGCTCGGTGGCCAGGCGCGCGTAGCCGATCAGCTGGTGCTCACCGCGTCGGGTCACGGCCAGGCAGTACTCGGTGCGCGGGGCGGCGTGCGCGGAGTCGATGGAGCGGGTGGTGATCACTTCGACCTGCTCGCGGGTGCGGGGTTCGAAGCTGAGGTGCCGGGTGGCCTCGGGGTCACCGTAGATCGCCAGCAGGTCGTCGGTGTCCTCGGGTTCGACTTCGCGCAGTGCCAGGTTGGGGCCGTTCAGGTGGAGTGGGGTCATGGCTGCGGAGCCTATCCGCGGGGTCACCGGACGAGGGCCGAGGTGGGGGTGGCGGTGAAGGCCTCGATCTCCTGGCGCAGACCGGCCGCCGCGCCGCCGCTGCTGCGACGGCCGGCGCCGTGCAGGGCGGCGTGGACGCGTTGGGCGCTGCTGACGATGCCGAAGTTCCGTTGTTCGACGGGGAGGTCGAGCACGGGGCGGACGGCTTCGGCGGCGCCCTCGATCTCGCCGCGGGCGATGCGGGCGAGGGCGAGGTCGGTCTGGGCGCCGGCCTGGTCGCCGAAGGCCCACTCGTCCTCGGTGGCGTCGCGGTAGGCGGAGACGGCGGCTTCGGACTGGCTCTCGCCGAGGGCCGCGTCTTCGCCGAGCTGCACGGTGGCCTCGGCGACGTAGTAGAGCTGTCGGGGGATCGGGAAGGTCATGATGCCGCCGAAGGCGTCGAGGTCGTCGGGTTCGACGGTCGCGCGGGCCTCCTCGGCCTGTTGGATGGCGGTGCGGGTGGCCTCGCCGTCGCCGAGGAGGGAGTGGGCGCGGGCGGAGAGGCAGGCCAGCCAGACGCTGGTGGTGCCGCGGACGTCGCCGATGGCGCCCTGTCCGAGGGCGGCGTAGTCGGCGGCCTCGCCGGGGCGGCCAGCCCAGTAGGAGATCAGCGACTGGAGCGAGCGGACCCAGGCGCGCATGGCGTGGTGGTCGGCGTTGTCGGCGCAGACGAAGGCGGTGCGGGCCTGCATCATGGCGGCGCTCGGGTTGCCCAGGTCGTGGCTGGCCTTGGCGAGCATGCCGGAGGTGATCCCGGCGAGCAGGTACAGCTCCCGGGCCTGCGACGGCTTGGCCCGTCCGTGTTCCAGCAGTTGGAAGGTGAGGTCCTGGACCTCGACCAGGTCACCGAGCAGGGTCGGCAGTGCCAGCTTCGGGTAGGCGACAGTCAGTCGCCGTACCTCGTCGTTGATCTGGCCCAGGGTCTCCGAGCCGATGCTGCTGCCCTCCGCCATCGCGGTGAATCGAAGTGCACGACGAGCCGCCATCGTGACCTGCCTTTCCAATTCCGTGGTGCCCGCGTCGAAGCGGGGCTCGCTGCTGAACGGGCCACCGACAGGCAGTGCCGCTGTCTGCTCGGGTGGGAGGAGGACAGGGACCGGCCGTGGTGGCGGGACGGCGAACGAGGCGGTGGTGGCGGGCACGGATACGGGGCCGGCCGGTGCGGGCGCGAGGAGTTGGTCCACGCCGACGCCGAACATGGCCTCCAGCACCCGGCACTGGTCCGGGTAGGGGCGGGTCTTCACCGCGCCGCCGTACCAACGCTCGAACTGCCGCTTGGAGACCGACAGGCCCCGAAGTCGGGGGTCGCGCTCCTGCTCGGCGGCCGAGTTCGCCGTCGCCTCGAACCGGAGGCGGAAGGTCTCGTAGACCTGCCAGTGTCGCTGAAGCGTCAAAACCCTTAGGAGTGTGGGAGTTTCAGCCACCGCGGATCATCTCCGTCCCCGTTCGTCTGTTCTGACGATAGCCATGGTCGCTCGACAGGAAACCCGTTCGAGGTCGTCTCAGCCCAGATGACGGCGGCCGTGACGGCAGTCATGACGCGTACCGACATGGTTCGCCTTTCGGGACGGCGGGACGGTGACGGCAGCCGCGTCGTATCGATGCCGCACCCGGCGCCGCCATCCTGAACGCCACCTTGCTGTCCGTGCATCGCCGACAGCGAAGCGTGAGATCAAGGCGCTGGGATCCGCGCCCGATCGACCCCATCCAGCACCACGTGCATTCCGGTTCGCCATGCCGCGAGCCGGCAACGGGAGGGAACCGATGGACAACACCCTGACCGCTCTGGCCGGGCAGATCGCCCAGCTGGACGCCGTGGACTCCGCCCACCTGGAGCGGATGCGCCACGAAGCCCTGACCGCTCAGGCCCCCTGGAAGGCGGAGTACGGCGCCTACCAGTCCGGCGGCTGGTGGACCACCTCGCTGATGAACGCCTCCGGTGACGCCGCCGACGTGACGATCGGAGACTGCGCGGCCCGGCCGACCGACCTGCTGGGCCGGATGCCGGCCACCGCCGCATTCCTGGCCGACCTCGGCCTGGACTTCATGTGGGTGCGGCTCGCCCGGCTGGAGGGCAACGCCTTCCTCTGGGAGCACCGCGACTACGACGACCTCGACCAGGTCGAGCGGCACCGGCTGCACGTCCCGCTGCACACCAACAGGTCCGCCTTCCTGGTCACCGGCGGCACCAAGGTGCACATGACGGGCGGGCGGATCTGGCGGCTGACGCCGACGTACGCCCACGGGGTGTGCAACCTGCTCGGCCCGGACCGGATCCACCTGATCGCTGACGTGTACGCCGACGACGCCTACCGCCACCTGGCCCGCCGTCCCGCGCTCAGCCCGGTGGTCGCGGAGCCGCTGCCCGTCGCCGACCAGACCGTCCTGGCCGCGCGGCTGGAGAACGCCCGCAACATGGCCACCCTCGGCTACACGGAGGCGGCCGAGCGGATGCTGCTGCGGCTCTTCTACACCTACGCCCTGCCGGAAGGCACGGCCTACGACCTGATCGCCGAACTGCACACCTCCCTCGGCGACATGGAGGCCGCGACGCGCTGGGAGACCGCCAAGCGCCGCCTCCTCGCCATCCCTGCCTGATCCCAGCCCGCACCCACGCCCGGAAGGAAGAAGCGCATGCCCACCCTGCAACTGGCGGCGATCACCCAGGCCAACCGGCCCGCGCAGCTGCCGCTGCTGTCGAAGCTCGCCGACATCCTGGCCACCTCCCCGGCGGTGACCCACCTGATGGTCCGCGGGTCGCTGGCCCACGGCACCGCCGACCGCCTGTCCGACGTCGACTTCGTCGCCGGCGTCCACGACGCCCGGTTCCCGTCGTTCGTCGAGGCCCTGGACACCCTGATGCCGGTCGAGGCCGGCGCCCTGCTGCCCGGCTGGCGCGACACCATCGTCGCCGACCTCGGCGGCGTCGGGATGGTCTTCCTCGTCCCGGACGAGGGCAAGCTCCACCAGATCGACCTCTACGTCGCACCGGCCTCCCGGATCCCGCGGCTGCAGGAAACGGTCAGCACCGCCGTCCTCCTCGACCGCCGGCCCGGACCGGTCACCGCGCCGGACGTCGCGGCGGCCGAGAGCTTCGCCGCCGCCTTCCTCGCCCGGCCGCGCTCCTGCGCCGAGCTGCTGATCGAACACCTGGTGCTGGCCGTTCTCCTGCACAAGCGGATCAAGCGCGGCCAGCGGTTCGTGGCGTACTCCGAGTGGCACCGGCTGCACACGGCCACGAAGGACCTGATCAAGACCGCCCTGGCCCCCGCCTCGCGGTTCTGGGGCTGGTACCAGCTGCGCGAGGAGATCGCCGTCACCCCGATCGGCCGCGCCTGCCTGGGCGACCTGGACGCCGCGATCAGCGGCCCGGCCATCCCGGAGGCGGCGGACGTCACCGAGGCGATCGAGCGGGTGCTCGCCCTGGCCGAGCGGGCCTGCCCGCAGGCGCTCGACGGCCTGCACGACGCCGTCGCCGCCTACCGCACCTACCAGGAGCTGGTGTGAACGCACTCCACCTCGCGGGCCCGGCCGCCAGCCGGGCCCGCGAGGGCCTGACCGCCGTCTTCTTCGGCGGCGTCGTCCCCGCCTCCGCCCAGGAGGAGACGCTGGCCGAGGAGATCGGCCGGGCCCTCGCCCAGGCCGGCTACCAGCTCCTGCACGGCGGCTACAACGGGCTGATGGAGGCCGCCGCCCGCGGAGCCGGAGGCCAGGGAGCCATGGTCACCGCCGTCACGCTGACCGGCAAGCACGACGAGTGGGGCGCGTTCAACCCCCACACCACCCTGTCCGTCCACCTGCCCGACCCCGGCGCCCGCCTCAGCCACTACCTGGAGAACGCCGACCTGGTCGTCGCCATGGGCGGCGGAGTCGGCACCCTCCACGAGCTGACCGCCGCCCTCTACTACGCGACCACCATCCGGCCCGTGCCGGTCTGTCTCGCGGGCGCGTCGGCCCTGCGCCTGCTCGCCTTCCTGCGCGAGGAGCGGTGGCTGTACGAGACCCCGACCCGGCCGCTCGGCTTCCTCGCCACCGTCGAGTCCGCCGACGCCTTCCGCGCCCACCTGGCCTCGCTTGACACCACCTCGATCGGAGGAGCATGACCACCCGTACCCCGCCGGCCGGCCTCGCCGCCCGACTCGCCGAAACCGCGTGCGTCAACGCCCCGTTCAAGCTCGCTGACGGCGGCCGGCTCGACGCGTACTTCGATGAGTACCGGCTCGCCTCCGACCCCGCGCTGCTGCGCGACACCGCCACCGCCATGGCCGGCCTCGTTCCCGGCGACGCCCAGGTGCTCGCCGGCATCGAACTCGGCGGCGTCCCCCTCGTCGTGGCGCTGTCCGCCGCCACCGGCCTGCCCGCCGTCTTCGTGCGCCGCAAGCCCAAGAGCTACGGCTCGCGCCATCAGGTCGAAGGCCTTCCCATCGACGGCCGCCGCATCGTCCTGGTCGACGACGTGGTCCGCTCCGGCGGCCAACTGCTTCACATGGCACGCATCCTGCGGATGGTGGGCGGACCGGTCACCCACGCGCTGTGTGTCCTGGAGCGCCCGCTCGGCGGCCGGACGCTGCTGGCCGAGCACCGCGTCACGCTGCGCTCGCTGTTCACCGAGGCCGACCTGCCGTCACCCCGGGCGGGCGGTGCCGCGTGAAGCGAGCCGTGCTCTTCGATCTCGACGGCGTCCTCGTCGACAGCCGGGACGCCCAACTCGCCACCCTGGCAGGCTATGCGACCGCCGCGCTCGGCAGGCGGGTGACCGTCGCCGATCTCCCGGCCGGCGCCGCGACCACCCCGCGCGAGTACGTCCTGTCCGACCTCGGACTGGACGGATCGATCAACGAGGAAGGCTGGGCCGCGGCGAGCGCCACGGCCACCCTGACCGCCGAGGTGTTTCCGTACGTCGCCGAGACCCTTGCGGCGCTCCGCGAGGCCGGAGTCGGCACAGGTGTCGTCACCCTGCGAAGCCGCGAACGGGTCAACTGGCTGCTGCCACAGGACATCCTCGACCAGCTGGACACCGTCGTCTGCTACGAGGACGCCCAGCCCAAACCCGCCCCCGACGGCGTCCTGCTCGCCCTCGACCGGCTCGACGTTCCTCCGAGGGCGGGCATCTTCGTCGGCGACACCGAGACCGACATCCACGCCGCCCACGCCGCGGGCGTCACCGCCGTCGGCGCAGGCTGGGGCTTCGCCGGCCCCGAAGCCCTCACCCGGGCGGGAGCCCACCTCGTGATGCCCCGCGCCGACCACGCCGCCTTCGTCCTGCCCCTCCTGGTCGGCATCGGCCGTCAGGAGGACTACTCCAAGCGATCTTGACCCCGGAGCCGCTACTGTTGGTGGCGCAGTCGCAGCGGACCGTTGCGTCCGTTGTCGGCTGCGCCACCTCAGAGCGACGGATACCGGAGTCATGGTCTACACCGTGGGGGCGCGAGCTATCTGCGCCGAGCTGGAGAACTGAGAACCACTCAGTCCTCGTTCTCGGCCCGGCTCGGCGTGTGATCACCCCCCACCTCTCCGCGACTCTTCCGTGAGGGCCCTACCGCCATGCGCTCGACGCAGATCCGCTCCACCTTCCTGGACTTCTTCACCTCACGCGGCCACCGCCACGTCCCGTCCAGCCCGCTCATCCCCTCCGACCCGACCCTGCTGCTGGCCAACGCCGGCATGAACCAGTTCAAGCCCTACTTCCTGGGCGAGGTCACCCCGGAGTACCCCCGCGCCACCACCATCCAGAAGTGCGCCCGCACCTCCGACATCGACAACGTCGGCCGCACCAACCGGCACGCCACGTTCTTCGAGATGATGGGCAACTTCTCCTTCGGCGACTACTTCAAGGCCGACGCCATCGCTTACGCCTGGGAACTCCTCACCCAGGGCTACAACCTGGAGAAGGACCGCCTCTGGATCACCGTCCACCAGAGCGACGACGAGGCCGAACAGCTCTGGCGCAAGATCGGCGTCCCCGCCGAGCGCATCCAGCGCCTCGGCGCGGACAACTTCTGGGACATGGGCGTCCCCGGCCCCTGCGGCCCCTGCTCCGAGGTCAACTACGACCGGGGCCCGGCCTTCGGGCGCGAGGGCGGCCCGGCCGTCGACGGCGAACGGTACGTCGAGATCTGGAACCTCGTCTTCATGCAGTCCATGCGCGGCGAGGACGACGACAACGGCACCTTCCCGATCCTCGGCGACCTCGCCCAGCAGAGCATCGACACCGGCCTCGGCCTCGACCGCCTCGCCGCGATCCTCCAAGGCGTCGAGAACGTCTGCAGCACCGATCTTCTCCTACCCACCCTCACCACCGTCCAGGAACTCGCCGGCCGCGGCTACCCCGGCAGCGGCGGTGGCGAGGAGAAGGTCTCCTTCCAGGTCGTCTCCGAGCACGCCCGCTCCATCGCCTACCTCATCGCCGACGGAGTCCTGCCCTCCAAGGACGGCCGCGGCTACGTCCTGCGCCGCCTGATGCGTCGCGCGATCCGGCACGCCCGTATGCTCGGCATCGACCAGCCCGTCCTCGCCCCGGCCACCGCCAGCGTGATCGCCAACCTCGGCGACGTCTGGCCCGAACTCACCAGCCAGGCCAGCCTGATCGAGCAGGTCGTCACCGCCGAGGAAGAATCCTTCACCCGCACCCTCACCCAGGGCACCCGGCTCCTCAACGCCGCCATCACCCGTAGCCGTGAGGGCCGCTCCACCACCCTCACCGGAGACACTGCCTTCGAACTGCACGACACCTACGGCTTCCCCGTCGAGCTCACCATCGAGGCCGCCCGCGACGCCGGGCTGAGCGTCGACGAGGACCGCTTCACCGCCCTGCTCGCCGAACAGCAGAAGCGCGCCAAGGCGGGCGGCAAAGCCAAGACGGCCGAGGCCCTGCGCCGGCAGGACGCCTACCGCGAACTGTCCTCCCGCCACGGCCGCACCGACTTCACCGGCTACGATCGCCTCGACACCGAAGCCACCGTACTCGGCCTCATCTCCGACGGCATCGTCGTGCCCGGCGCCGACCAGGGCAGCACCGTCGAAATCGTCCTCGACCGCAGCCCGTTCTACGCCGAGTCCGGCGGCCAGGTCGGCGACACCGGCACCATCCGCACCACCGGCGGCGCGCTCCTGGACGTCCTGGACACCAAGCTCGGCCTGGAGGGCTTCCACGTCCACACCGTCCACATCCGCGAAGGCGAGATCCGCACCGGCGAGCAGGCCGAAGCCCTCGTCGACGGCCCGCGCCGCGACGCCGTCGCCCGCTCCCACTCCGCCACCCACGTCCTGCACGCCATGCTCCGCCGCACCCTCGGCGACCACGCCCGCCAGCACGGCTCCCTCGTCGACGCCGGCCGCCTGCGCTTCGACTTCGCCCACTTCTCCGCCGTCGAACGCACCCAGCTCGCTGCCATCGAGACCCTCGTCAACGACCACCTCCTCGACGATCCCGAAGTCCGCATCTGGCAGGCCACCCGGTCCGAGGCCGAGGCCGCCGGAGCCACCGCCCTGTTCGGCGAGAAGTACGGCGACCACGTCCGCATCGTCGACATCGGCGACTTCTCCCGCGAACTCTGCGGCGGCACCCACGTCGGCCACGGCTCCAACGCCGGCCCAGTCCGCATCCTGGGCGAGGCCTCCATCGGTTCCAACCTCCGCCGCATCGAAGCCCTCACCGGCCGCGACGCCCTCACCTACCACGACACCGAACGCCGCCTCCTCGAAGAACTCTCCACCCTCCTCGGCACCCGCCCCCAGGACGCCCCCGACACCCTCCGCAAGCGCCTCGACGCCCTCACCACCGCCCAGCAGGAACTCGCCCGCCTCCGCGACGCCGAGCTGCGCACCCGTGCCCAGCAGCTTGCCGCCTCCGCCCGCGCCGTCCCCCGCGGCCGGATCGTCACCGAGAAGGTCACCGGCCTCGGCCCCGACGAACTCCGCACCCTCGCCACCAACACCGCTGAGGCCCTGGGCAACGACCACACCGTCGTCATCCTCGGCACCGAACACGACGGCAAGGCCCTCCTCGCCGCCGCCATCACCCGCAGCCTCCACGACACCGGCACCCAGGCCAGCCAGATCCTCGTTTCGGCCGCACGCACGGTTGGCGGTGGAACAGGCGGCAAGGGCCCCGTCGCCAGCGCCGGCGGACGCCACACCAGGGCGCTCGACCAGGCGCTCGCCCTCGCGGCCCAGGACGCGACCCGAGTCCTCGGCCAGTAGAGCCAGGCCAGCGGGCACGGGCTGCCGGCCCCCTACACAAGGGAGGTCAGCAGCCCGTGCCACCACCGCTTCAGGCCGCCAGGTTCTTCAACAGGACCACGCTCTCGTAGTTGGTCACGTCCCACCTCCACGTCCCGATTGGCAGGTAACCCCGCCTGCGGTACCAGCGGACCAGCTCGACGGCCTCGGCCGACGTATCGATGACCGCCACCGTGGACCCGAGCGCAACGATGCGCTCCTCCGCCAAGGTCAACAGCAGCTGTCCGAGGCCCACCCCCTGACACGCGGGATCCACCGCGAGCTGCCAGAACGAGCCCGCTCCTGCCGGAGCCGGATAGTCCTCGGGCGTCACGTGGGGGGCCGCCACTGTCACCGACCCCACCAACTTGCCACCCCGAAACGCGAGCCAACACTCGCCCGTACCGACTCGATGGGCTGTGTCCCGAACGGACTGGTACGAGGCGAAGAACCTACGGCCAGCTACCGCGTGATCGGCGTACGCACGGTGCAGTAGCGAAGTGAGCTCCTCTGCCGAATCACTCTTGCCGAAGCGTTGTACCCAGACGCCTGGGTCGGAGTCGGTGAAGTGGTCATGGATGCCGCGCAAGATCACAACAACAAGTCTTACGCGGATGCGGCGAGTCAGCCTCCCGACAGCCGCAGGCACGACATCGGCCGCCGGGCAGGGACACGCTGCCGAACTACTACAAGGCGCTGCGCCAGGTGATCGTGCTGAAGGCTCCGCTGGCCCCGCTCCGAACTGCATGGAACAGGCGGCCGAGGCCTCCCCACCGTCCTGTCCCGCATGGTGCTCACGGCATAGCCGCGAACGCCTCCTGCACGTCCCGGCGCCGCTCGGTCCACCGGGCCAGGAAGCGCTCGGCGGGCAGGAACAGGTGGTCGCAGGAGTGGTCGTCGCGGTCGTAGTGGAAGACCAGCTGCCAGTAGTCCGACATCCGCTTCCACCACAGCCGCTCCACCGCGTCCGCCAGGGCTGGCACCGGGATCGGCACCACCGACCGGTAGCCGGCCACGAACGCGGACGTCCGCTCCAGATCGAGGAAGCCGGCCTCACAGCCGAACTGCACCGTGGCGGTGCGGGCGACCTCCTCGCCGAACGGCCTGACCCGGATCCGGTCCCAGTCGATCACCCCGACGATTCCGCCGTCCCGCCACAGCACATTCCGGTGCTGCACGTCACCGTGCGTCCACCCCACCGGGCCGACCACCACCTCGCCGGCCGGGCGTTCGTTCCCGTACTTCTCCAGCAGCACCTTGCGCTCGGCCAGTGCCACGGCGGCCTCGGCGTCGAACGTCGTGCGGTTCTCCAGGCCTGCGATCAGAGCGAGGAAGCGGTCCGCCTCCTCGCGAGCCGCAGCGGGCGTGGTTACCCGGGCAGTCACCTGCTCCGGCCCCGGCGGCAGCAGGCCGGCCACCTGCTCACCGTTCAAGCTCCGGTGGATCCGACCGAGGAGAACGCCGAGACCAGCGGCCTGCTCGATCGAGAGCGCCGTACCTGGCAGATGGCTCCCCTCCATCCACGGGATCAGGCAGTACCCACGGCCAGCGACCTCGGCCACTACATCCCCAGCTGAGGAGACCCGAGCCCTACCCACCGGCAGGCCATCGTCGGCCAGCGCCGACAGCACAGCCAGGTTTCGGCGCGTGAGGGGCAACGGCACGTCCATGATCCGCTTCAACGCGAACGAGTCTTCGGCCGTATCCAGCCGCCAGTTCCCGTTCATCAAGCCAGCCGACAGGAAACGGCACTCCTGAACCTCGCCCAGCCCGAAGGTCTCGCCAAGGACCGCCAAATCCTCTGCGATCTCGCTGTACCGAGAGTCACACAAGGGGGCGCTAGCAGCTTCCTTCACCCTCCGCAGGCTAGTGGAGCGCGGCTGCCGATGTGTGGAGTTCGGTGCAATGCAGAAGACTGCATGGGCTCGCCCAACGGCAGAGGTAGGCCCACGCACTCGGTTCGGCAGCCGTAAGGGGACCCGGCTTGCCTTGGCAGGATCGGTGCTGAGGCAGCTGGCCTGGTAGCCCTCTCGGGTCAGGCAGTCGTCTTCGATGAAATCCTCACGAGCACTCCGCTCCTTGAGCCAAGCGCTCAGGTCATGCACCAGCCGGAGTCGCAGCCGCTGTCGTCAGACTCCTCGGCTGGGCTGTCCTGCTGCGCGGGGATTGCTTCGGTGAGGGGGCGACCGTAGCGGGTCAGGTAAACCGGGTCGCGACCGAGAGCGGCGCGGTGACGGTTCACCGTCTGCTCAAGCGCTACCGATCTGGCGAAGAGCTCGGGCTCCTGCCAGCGCTGTTCTCGCCATGCGCCAACGGTGCGGAAAGGACAGAAGAAGCACGAGCTCTTGGGTGGGACGGGCAGACCCGCATCCTTGATGATCCGCTCGCAATCCTCCCGCCGCAGACCCAGGTCGAGCAGGGGGTACTCGACTTGCTCGTGCGGTTCGCTCCGCCGACGGTTCGCCCGGTGGATTTCATCGACAGAGATTCCGATGCCGACTGTCGCTGGCCTGTTCGGCGTGGCTCCCCGCTCGCGGAGCCATCGACCGACAACTTTGATCTTGAAGTCGGACGTGCAAGACCGGCGCCCAGGCGCCCCGTTCGCCATCCTCACAGGGATCGGAATCGATCGGGCGCCTGGCCTGGTGAGTCTCCCCATGAGCGTTTCGGTGGTGCCGTCGCGCCGTACTCGTTCGAGCTGGTGAAGTTCGAGACCTGCGCTGGCTGCGTATGGCCTGGCGATGTCGCGGACGTAGGTGAGGGTCGCCGGATGCTCGCTGTCGTCGCCGACATTGGCGAACAGGAAAGTGGCGTAGTCGATCTTGCGCGCGGCTGCGAGGACGAGGAGCGCCGTGGACTGGATCCCGCCACCGTAGGAGATCACTCTCACGAGTCAGCCTCCCGTCCACAGGCTGTGGATAGATCTCTGCGGGTACGAGTCGGCGCGATGGTGGCGCTGGTGTTGCGTGACATGAGGCCTCCGAGGAGAGTGGACTCCGATGTGGGAGATTCTATTGATAGAATCTCCCACATCAACTGTTTCTCTCAAAGGAGTGCATGTGAGTGCAGTCGTGGGAGCCAGCGAAGTGGCTTCTGGGTGGGGTGTGGCTACCTCTTCGGGCGGATGACCGTGCTGTGCCCCTCGGACAGCATCTCGGTGACGAAGGCGACCGCTTCCTCCTGTTCGGAGCTGGTGAAGATCTGCGCCTTGGGGAGTGGCTTCTTTGGCGGACGCGGCTCGGTCGCCGCTCTGCGGCCCCGTGGCTTCTGTGAGGCACGCTTGCCGGCCTGCAGCCGCTCGATCTCTTCAGCTACCAGCCCGCGCCCACGCTCGGTGGCGTCCGCGGTGATGGTGTCGAGCAGCCAGAGAGGGGATCGCGAGAGCACCAGATCGGCCTCGGCGATCCGCTTGCGGTGTCGCCACCGGGACACCGTCTGCTGGTCGGTGCCCAGAATCCGGGCAACTTCCTGGATCCCCACGATGACGGGCAGGAGCTCTCGGCTCTTGACTGAGTACCCGCTGGGGATTTTCGTTTCGTACTGCCGTAGGCGATCTGCGGTGACGCGTCGGCCAGCGTGGCCATCGAGGTTGAGGACGGTCACTAGCAACCAGTACGGGTTGCCCGAGGCAATAAGATCGGGCTCACCTAGCGTGCCATCGACGCGCCACTTCGCTGATGTCTGGCGCTCGACGCCAAAGAGGCCGGCGATCTCGGCATGCCCCAGCAGATACGGGATCCGTACTGCTGCCATGTCCCGAGCCTTCTCCGCTGTGCGCGCCGCATACGAGCCCTGTTGTGGGCGCCATCAAGATACCGCGCTGCTCGGCTTCGCACTGGGTGCTGCCCTTGAGGCTGGCGTCGTCGGGGGTGGGCAGCGCAGCCTTGGTTGCGTCACCCACCCCCCCCGCTCGGTTACGCGAGCTCCTTGCCCTGGCGGATCTCCCAAGGACCGGTGGGAACGAAGTGGACATCGTCGAAGTAATGGAGCCAGGCCGCGATGGTCTCGACGGTGCGTTGGGCCTGCTCGGCTGTGAGTTCTCCCGACGCAAGCAGTGCCGCTTGCGCATCCGCGAGGCTCATCCGTCCCGCCGCTGTCAGTGCGTGCAGCTCGGGCATGGAGTGGAGCTTGGCCAGAACTTCGGAGCCGAACGCCTGCTCGTCGAGGCCGGGACCGATGTCGAGATAGGCGAGGTCGCGGAGAACGCCAGCGAGTACGTCACTGCCGATGTGGCGGTGCCGTCCGTTGTAGGCACGGTAGAGCCGTTCCGGATTGCGGGTCTCCGGCAGCCACCGCGTTGGCTGCTCGTCCTGGCCAGGTACGACAACGCGGGGGCCATCTTCGTCGTCCCGCATGAGGGATGCCTGCTCGCGTATTTGCTCGGCCAGCTCCACCGTCCCGGGCACCGCGCTGGCGTTCACAGCAGCTAGGACCCGCTGCACCTCCGGGTGGTTGGTGCCGACTTCAACAAGGAGTTCGACGTTCGCCGCGGGGACACGCCCGGTGGCCTTGCCCGTGAGATTCGCCGACCCGACGAGGCAACGACCATCGGCCACGTACAGCTTCGCGTGCAGGTTGTGGCAGAGCCGGATGGCTGCGCGTCCGTCCTGCTGCGCCAGCTCGGCGATCTCGGGATCGGAAACGCCTGCGGCCACCTCGGATACGGACCAGCGGGTGACGCAGGTGATCTCCACGACGCCTGCAGGCACGGCAGCGAGCACTGCCTGGAAGACCTCCTTCTTGATGAAGGGGGCCACCAGGATGACGCGGTCAGTCGCAGTGGCGAGGAGCTGTTCGATCTGGCGCCAGACGTGGTCGGCCGTCACTCGTCGTCCTCGTCGTCGGCGTCGCTGGCGCCGAGGAACTCGCTGGCGATGCGGCCCCAGTCCTGGCGCATCCGCTTGGCGCGCTCGCGGGGCTTCTCGGGCTGCTCGTCTTCGAACCGTGCCCAGGAGATCAGGATGAGCTTGAAGGCGTTGGCGGCCAGGGCGAGGCGTTCGGCGAGTTCTTCGCGGCTCGCGCCGTCGATGTCTCCGTCGAGGACGGCGATCAGGTCGTTGTAGACCGGGTGGTCCATGTTGAGCGCGACCTGGAGCATGTTGGGGATGTACTCGACGTTGAAGAAGGCCGGCGAGTCGGGGTTGCGGCTGGTCAAAAGCCGGACGTGCTTACCCTGCGACATCGTCTCCTCGATGATGCGCTGGGCGTCGGCCGGGCTGTAGCGGTGCGTTTCGACGAGGCTCTCGTACTGGAGCTGCTTGCTTTCTTCCTCAGTGGTTTCTTCCGCGAGCTGGTCGGTGAGACTCGGCCGGGTCTCGGTACGTCGCCGCTGGACCGCCACCTCGGCCTGGACCTCGGCTGCCTCGTGCCGCTTGCGGCTAGCCCGGGTGCCCTCGGTCTGGTGTGTGAGCTCGGTGCGCAGGCGGCCGAGGAGTTTCTCGCGGATGTGGTAGACGATCTCGATGAGCGGAAGGCGCGCGTCGCCTTCCTCGCGCAGTTCTTCGCGGTACTCGTCCCACGACAGTCCGGCCGCCTCCTCCCGCCAGTTGAAGTGGGCGAGGCTTGAGAAGATCGTCGCGGACTGCTTGTTGTTGGTGACGCCGAAGATCTCATCGAGGTCCGGCGGGAAGTCGATCTCCACGCCCCACCAGCGCTCGACCGGGTCGTAGGAGTTGATCCATCCGGTGTCGAGGTCGAGCTCGCGGTCCGCGCGGATGAGGGAAATGCCCAGGTTCTTCGCGGCGTGCTTGCCCCACGGCGTCTCGCCGGGCTTGAGGCTCGGTGCCACGTTCGCGGGCCACGGTTCGCCCGCGATGTCGGTGCGACGCGCGGCGTCCACCGAGAGGGAGGAGCGGACATAGACGGGGTACTCGTGCCCGTTCGCCGCTCGGACCATGAACCTTTCGACCCCCACCTCGCCAGTGTTGCTGGCGCCGAAGGGCCGGAACATCGGCTTCTTGTCGAAGGGTTCCGGAGTGGCGCTCGGCGTCATGAGATAGAGCGGGTCGTTCGGACGGGTGGGGCCAGCTCCGGGGAGCGGGGCCCAGCCGCGCACCGGGACAAGCTTGATCCGCCTGCCCTTGGCGATGAGACGCCGGTAGATTCGTCCGATCAGGTTCTCGGTATTGGCGACGGTGGTCTGAGCACCGCGCCACTGGACGCGTTCGAGTTCGGTCCACTGCACCAGGGTGCCGGAACGACCGAGTCCCTCCGACAGGGCCTGCCATTCGTCGGGGACGGCGTCGAGCTTGGGCTCTGGCACCTCCTCGAGGCCCTGGGCGATTTCCTTGAGATCGAGGTAGGTGTGCAGGGCGTTCTCGGGCCCGTTGGTCCAAGACCAGACGTCTACGCGGTTGCACTGCGAGATGCTCGAGTTGGGCAGGCCGACGCCGAAGCGGCCGATGCCCTTGCGCTGCTGGCGGGTGCCGGCGCCGAACCGCAAGGACTGCCGCAAGGTCTCGGGGTCCATGCCGGTGCCGTTGTCGAGGACAGCGATCTTCTCAACGCGGTACCGCGAGCGGCGCCCGGTGTGCTCGTTGCCTTCCACGACGAACAACTCGACGAGGTCGGCGTCGGCTTCGAGGCCGTTGTCGATGAGTTCGGCGATCGCGTGGGCGGTGGACTTGTAGCCGCTGTCCTGAAGCGCCTTGACCGTCAGATCGGAGGTGACGATCGAGTACTTGGATGTCATCGGGCCTTCCACACGTCCTCCCAGTTGGTGAATGCTTCCGCTACGTCTCCGAAGCCCGGGAGCGCGGGGTCGATCACGGTGACGATGTCGCAGGTCGGGGTGCCGCCGGCCTTCGGGCCGCGGATGACCCGTCCGACCATCTGGCTGTAAAGGACCAGGGAGCGGGTAGGGCGGGCGATGACGGCCGCGCTCGCGGCTGGCGCGTCGAAGCCCGTGGTCAGAACGCCGTAGTTGGAGAGGATCATCGGCCTGGTGCTCGGTCCTTTGAATCGAGCGATGGCCCGATCGCGGTGGCGTGGGGAGGACTCTGCAGTCACCTGATCTGCGTCGAGTCCGAGAGAAGACAGGATCGCCACCAGAAGGCGGCTGTGGTCGACGGAGGCCGCGAACAGGAGGATCCGGCGGTGGTGCTGACTGAGGTCGAGCGCGGTCCGCACGATCTGCAGGTTCCACTGCACGTTGCTGGCGAGCCGGGCCATGAGAGTGTCGGGGATATCGAATGAGGCGGCGAGCGCCTGCTTGTCCCGGCTGCTGAGTATGGTGCCGGACTCTGCAGCCACGGTGCGGAAGTACGGTCTGGCGAGGTATCCCTGCTCGATCAGGGCGGTGACAGGGTTGTCGTAGCCGTCGATCTCCAGCATCACCTTCTGGCGTGCGAAGAAGTCCGACAGCCTCTCGTCCTCAGTCATGTCGGCCCAGGTCCGACCAGGGGTTGCTGTGAGACCGAGTAGGCTCGAGTCGCTGCGCAGAGTGAGGGCGTCGACGGTCCTGCGGTAGGTCGGGGCGATGGCCTGGTGGGCTTCATCGAAGGTGGTGAGTGTAGTCCGCATGCCGAGGCGATCAAGGAAGGTCGGATCTGTGCTTGCGGCGGCAGTGGCTTTGTCGAGGCCGAGGATCACGACACCGTCTTCGACGCCGTCGAGGTCGGTCGGCGCGTCTCCCCACATCCGCACCACGGAGACCTCTCGGTTGCCGAGCGATGCCCAGGCGTTCTCGAACTCCACCGCGGCCTGTTCCAGCAGCTCGCGTCCCCGGGCCAGCCACACCACGACGGTCGGCTCGTGTCGGCGTAGGTGGTCACAGATGATGTTCATGCCAGTGCGGGTCTTGCCGACACCGGTGGGGAGATGGAGCACGACCCGCCGTTCGCCGGAGTACAGCTGTCGCTGCACTCGGCCGGCCGCGAGGCGCTGGTGAGGGAAGAGCCCGTACTGGGGGGTGCTGGCGCCCCGGAAAGTCGGGGGCGGTTCGGGTACGCGGTCGACGATGAGGCCGAGAAAGCCGAGGAGCGTGCGGCGCTGTTCCTGGGACCAGGGCTGAGCTGTGAGGAAGTCGTCGGCGGCGTCGTTGGGTGCTCCACCGAGGCGGCCAACGAGTTCGGTGCGCTTCTCCTGCGGGAGCAACTGCAGGAAGCCTGCGCGCTCAGTTGGGTCGCCGATGATCCGTTCCGGGGAGACGGCTGATGCCGCAACCTTCCGGAGTGCCGCTTCGGTGTCCTGCCCTTGGTGTAGGAGGTTCAGGAGGTCGCAGGCGTGCTCGCCGAGCAGGTTGCGGATATAGGGCAGGGGTGCGCTGTCGAGGACCGTCTCGAACGCGATGCCGGGTGATCCAGTCATGCCGTAGCCATGTTCGTTCGCATCGCGCCGCCGCTTCGCACCGCGTCGTTCCCCTCTTGTCCTCGCCCGCTCGCGCCACCAGGTGCGCTGTGACCTTCCCCTCGCACCGCAGGTGGTGATCAAACCCTAGCCCTACGCGCCGACATGCCGAGGCTGGTCACGGAAATCCGGCTTTGGCATAGCCCTGCCTGTATGAGCAGTAGACGAACTCCGCTGGTGGGGAAGGGTTTTCGCTTCGATGTCTGCCGTGATCGATCTATGGGAACATTTGTTCGTAGCTTGAGGCTTTGCGTCTGCCTCGGGGGATGGAGGCCGAAGCCTCCATCCCATCCGTCCTTCGTTCCGGCTAGGATCGCGGGGTACTCCTGGTGGCAGGTCTCGTGGCCGAAGAGAGCACCCACCAGTCGGTCGACCAGAGCAGAGTGAAACGGGGCGGATCATGACATTCCAGTCACCTGATGCGGGTCTTGCCTACCTCGACTACAACGCCACGGCACCCGTTCGCCCCGAAGCCCGGCAGGCCGCTCTAGCTGCAATGAGCACCGTGGGTAATGCATCGAGCACGCACCGATCCGGCCGCGACGCCGCCGACCGCGTAGACCTGGCGCGCCGTCAGGTTGCCGACCTGCTGAATTGCTCCCACGGGGAGATCGTCTTCACCTCCGGCGCGACGGAGGCGAACAACCTCGCCCTGCGTGCGGCGTTCGCAGCTGGCGGGCAGCTGGTCACGAGCGCTGTGGAGCACCCGGCCGTCCTGGAGACGGCGAAGGCGATCACAGCAGAGCTGCCACAAGCACTGACGGTGCTGTCCGTGGACGTCGATGGCCTGGTGGATCTGGAAGCCCTTCACGAGGCCTTGGCGGCCGGGAACGTGGCCGTCGTGTCGCTGATGGCCGCGAACAATGAGACCGGGGTGCTCACTGACCTTGCTCCGGTCGTCAAAGCCGCACACGATGCGGGTGCCTTGGTTCACACCGACGCCACGCAGCTGGTCGGCCGGTTGCCGATCAACCTCACCGAGACGGACGTCGATCTGCTGTCGCTGTCTGCTCACAAGTTCGGAGGTCCGCAGGGAGTCGGGGCACTGTTCGTCCGCCGCGGGGCTGCCCTGCCCTATCGCCCGCTGCTGTTCGGCGGCGGGCAGGAGCGCGGCTGGCGGGCCGGCACGCTGAACGTGGCAGGCATCGCCGGCGCGGGGGCTGCGGCGGAGGCTGCCCGCCACGGGATGGCCGCCGAAGTGCCCCGGATCACACGGTTGCGTGACTCGCTTGAGAATGCGCTCGTTGAACAGATCGGCGACTGCCGCGTCAACGGGGCGGTAGACCGTCGCCTGCCGGGCGTCAGCAGCATCACCTTCCATCGGGCTCCGGCAGACGCGATTCTCGCTTCTATGCCGGACGTGGCAGCCTCGGATGGGAGCGCGTGCTCCTCAGGCGCGCCTACTCCGAGCCACGTGCTCCTGGCCATGGGGCGCAGCCGGGAAGACGCGGACTCCACCGTCCGGTTCTCCCTGGGGTACGCCACGACCGCCGAGGACATCGACCGGGCCGTTGCTTCGACGGTTCGTGCCGTCCACCACGTGCGCGGCACTCTCGCATCCGCGACGTAGCCGCGCCCGCCCGCTAGACCACCTGAACCTGAACGGACACGGAGAACGCCTCGCATGTCAGATAGCCGGCTCGCGGAAGCCGCCAACTACGCCTTTGCGCGCCACGACACCTTCGCGCCGCGCTTTGGCTGGCTCCACAAGGCATACGTGCAGGTGAAGCAGGACCCGGAGACCTTCCTCCGTAACGATGCCCCGGTGCTCCTGGGCGTAGGCAAGAACATGGCTGTCGCCATGCGGTACTGGTCGAAAGCCTTCAAGCTGACCCGCGAGTCCTACAGCGACGAAACCAACTCCCGGGCCATGCGGGCCTATCCCACCTGGGAAGCCCGCTGGCTGTTGGACGAGGACGGCGCCGACCCGTACCTGGAGGAGCACGGCAGCTTGTGGCTGCTGCACTGGTGGCTGGTGTCCTCGCGGCCCGGTGCGAAGAGCTGGGCGCCATCCTGGTACGTCGCCTTCCAACTCGCCCCGTTCGCCCGCTTCACCGCCGCCGACCTGACCCAGCTGATCGTGCGCCATGTCAACCTGTCCTACAAGAAGGCACCGGAGGAGGCGTCAATCGCCAAGGACGTCGACTGCATCACCAAGATGTACGTCCCCGTCAAGCGGACGACCAAGGGCGGCGCCCCGGGCGCGTTGGAGGATCTGGTGCTTGGCCCGTTCCGTGAGCTGGGCCTCATTGAGGTGGTGGACCGTCCCATGTCCGGCCGCACGGAGTGGGAGTTCACGACCGGCACGCGCATTACGTTGCCGGACCGGGTCGTGGCCTACGCGTGCCTCGACTACGCGGCGAGCACTGCGCCCGGTGCCGGTTCTATCTCCCTGGCGCGTCTCGCCAATGAGAGCGGCGGTCCGGGACGGGCCTTCCGGATCCGGGAACCCGACATCGCCGCGGCCCTGGAGCGAGTGACCGCGACCACCCCGAACCTGAAGGTCATTGAAGCCGTCGGCCAGCGCAGCCTCGTCTTCGACACCGACCCCTTCGAGCTCGCCTGGGACATCCTCGACGCCCAGTACGACAACGTTCGCAAGCGGCCGGGCTTCCCGACCCGCGACGCCTGGGACCGTGCCTACCCGAAGCTCGCCGACGCCGAGGCGCGAGAGCTGGAGCAGGAAGCCGAGCAGCAGCTCCCCCTGAACGGAGACGACGAGTGACCACCGCGACCCAGCGGCCCAAGACCGCCCGCAAGACCGCCGGTGGCCCCGAGTTCCCCGCCGGCGTCGAGCTCGTCGGCTCACGCATGCGATCCACCAACCTGGAACGCGACGTCCTCGACGAGCTCCACTCCCCTTACGTAGGCGCCCGAGCCCTGGACGTGCTCGACCGGCTTGCCAACGCCCTCGGCGACCCACGTCGTACACGGTCCTGGTCGTTCACCGGCGCCTACGGTTCGGGCAAGTCGACGCTCGCCAACCTGATCGATGCGCTGCTCGGGCACGACGAACCTCGCCGCGCCGAGGCGCAGGAGGTCCTGGCTGGCACCAGCAGTAGTCTCGCCCAGCGGCTGTCCGCAGCGCGTGAGCAACTGGCACCGGCGGGTTTCCTCGGAGCGGTGACGACCGCGCGCCGCGAACCGCTCGTCGCCACTCTTGCTCGGGCGCTTCACATTGCGGCCCAGCGCCGCTGGCTCAGCCGCACCCCGAAGGCCGTCTCGGCGGCGCTCGCGCGCTGTGCGGACCCGTTGACCACGCAGCCGCAGGACATCATCGCGGCGGTCACCGCGCTGTGTGCACAGCAGCCACTGCTGCTGGTTGTCGACGAGTTCGGCAAGACCCTCGAGCACCTCGCTGGGCAGATCCAGGTCGCCACTGCCAAGGAGGACCTGTTCCTCCTGCAGGAGCTCGCCGAGAAGAGCGCCGGCACCAAGGGGTTGCCCCTCTTCATGGTGACGCTGCAGCACCTCTCGTTCACCGACTACGCCGCGCAGTCCAGCGAGCTTCAGACTCGCGAGTGGGCGAAGATCCAAGGGCGTTTCGAGAGTGTGACGTTCACCCCGCACATCGGCGACTCCGTGCAGCTGATGCGCCGCCGCCTCGATCAGTCCGGTGTCGCCAAGGACGGCCAGAAGCTGATCTCCACCTACGCGCAGGCAGCGGCAGCAGCGTGGCGCGAGCACGGCCTGAACGACGTTGCCGTGCTCGACGCCCAGGACTTCACCGACCTGTACCCGCTGCACCCGCTGACCGCGGTTGCCGCTCCGCTCCTCGCGTCACAGATCGGCCAGCACGACCGCAGCCTGTCCGGTTTCCTCAACAACGACGAGCCCCACACCGTTCGCCGCTCGCTCGAATCGTTCTCCAGCGACAAGCCCCGCCGCGCCAGCACCGTCAAGCTCCCCCAGTTGTACGACTTCTTCCTCGACTCCGGTCGAACCTCGCTGCTGGCCTCCAGCAACGCGAGCCGCTGGATCGAGATCGAATCGCGCATCACCCAGGCCAACGGCCTGACCACCGCCGATCAGAACCTCCTGCGCGCCATCGGCATGCTGAACCTGATTGACGAGGACGGCGCGCTGCGGGCCACCGCCGCGATGATCTACTTCGCGTTGAACGAGCCGGCCGAGGCCGCTAGCCCGAAGAAGTTCGCGGCCCTCGAGGCGCAGCTCCAGGACCTCGTGGACCGAGGCTTCCTCGTCCACCGGCGCTTCAACGGCGAGTACCGGCTGTGGCGCGGCACCGACGTGGACATCGACGCGCGGCTGCGCGAGGCACACGGTCACCTCGACGAGGCCACTGTCATTCAGCGGCTCGGCGACTACCTGCCGTTCGCGGTCGCCGCCAGCAGGCACAGCCAGGTGACCGGCATGCTTCGTCCTCTGTTCGTTCAGGTCACCAGCGCGCAGACCAAGGTCGTCACGGGGCCCGACGAATTTGCCGACCACGCCGACGGTCTTCTGGTCTTCCACCTCGGCACCATCGAGGACCGGCCCGTCGTCGAATCCACCCTGCCGGTGGTCCTCGGCGTCACCAAGGAGCCGGGCCTGGTCCTGCGAGCCGCGTTCAACCTGGTGGCGCTGGAGGAACTCCACCTCGACAAGACCCTCGACGCGGTCGCACGGCGTGAGATCAGCGAGCGCACATCCATCGCCAAGCGTGAGCTGCTGCAGCTGCTGGGCGCCGCGTTCTTCCCGCCGACCCCGCGGGCGACCTGGTGGCTGTGGCGCTCCGGGATTGCTGCCGACGCGGAGCTGGGCGAGGAGATCGAGGGCCGCAGTCTCAGCGGCCTCGCCTCCATCGCCTGCGACAGGGTGTTCCCCAAGAGCCCGCGCATCCGCAACGAGATGCTCGGCCGACACGAGCTGACCAGCCAGGGGGCCAAGGCCCGCCGCGAGCTGCTGACCGCCATGCTCCTCAAGTCCGGTGAGCAGTACCTCGGCATCGAGAAATATCCGGCGGAACGTGCCCTGTACAGCGGTGTCCTCGCGTACATGGGCCTGCACCGCGAGAACACGAGCGTGGCCGACGACGGCACATCTACGTCCCTGCTGCCCTACGGCCTCTCCCGCCCGGGCCCCGCGGACGAATACACCCTGCCGGTGTGGAAGGCCCTGGAAGAAGCGCTCTCAAACGCGCATGAGCGCACGAGCCTGGAGCAGATCATCCGGGTTCTCATGGTGCCGCCGTACGGAGTGAAGGCCGGCGTCGTGCCGCTGCTCGTGATGACCGCGTTGATCGTCCGCAGTCAGGACGTCGCCCTGTTCGAGGACGGCTCCTACCTGCCCCGGCTGACGCCTGACGTCGTCGAGCGCATGGTGAAGGCCCCCGGCCGGTTCGCGGTGAAGGCCACACCTGTCGGCGACGGCCTGCGGCACAGCGTGGTGAAGAAACTGTCCCTGTCCCTGAAGGTGGAGCCGCCCCGCTCCCAGGCGTTGCGCAACCCCGCCCTGTTGGCGGTGACTCGCGCGCTGATGGAACGGGTCATGGTGCTCACCCCCTACGCGCGGCGTACCCAGCGCATTAGTAAGGACGCCATCGCCGTCCGCTCCGCCCTGTTCACCGCGCAGGACCCGGACGAGCTGCTTTTCCGAGCGCTGCCTGCGGCCCTCGGTCTCGACCCGATCACCCCGGAGCAGCGCAAGAGCACGGCCGGGAACAAGGGCTACACCGAGCGCCTGGCTGCCGCCGCGGAGGAGATCTCCAGCGCCGACCGCGCCCTGCGTGCCGAGGTCGTCGAGACGATTGCCCGAGAATTCCGCCTCCCTGCGGAGCTGTCCGAGCTGCGCCGCGCCCTTGCCACCAGGTTGAAGGGCTTCGCTGGCGTTGCGCTCAGCCTGGAGCTGCGCGGCTTCGTCGCCATAGCTCTCAACGAGGGCCTGCCGGACGAGGACTGGCTCGACCCGATGATCGTCCGGTTGTCCCATGCGGCCCTGGGCGACTGGTCCGACAACGACGTCAAGGTCTTCCCCCGCAAGGTGCGGGAGATGGCCAGCGCCCTCGATCGGGTCAGCCACCTGTACAAGAGCAACGAGTCGGCGGACACCTCCGAGGAGGTCGAAGCACGGCTCCTCACCCTGACCGACAAGGACGGGGCGGAACAGCGCACCCTGATCTACCTGCCCAAGCAGGCCAAGCAGGAAGCCGAGAGCCTCGCTGTCAGTGTGCTGACGCAGGCTGAGAAGGTGCTTGGCCCCGACGGCGCCAGGATCCTGCTCGCCGCCCTGGCCCAGCGCGTCACCGACCCTGCGACCAGCGAACTTGAGAGGACGGAGTGACCATGACCGACACCACCGCTTCCGGAAAGAAGGTCCGGCACGTCCTGGGCCTGTCCGGCGGCAAGGACTCGTCCGCCCTCGCCATCTACATGCGTGACCGTGTGCCCGAGATGGAGTACTTCTTCTGCGACACCGGCGCCGAGCTGCCTGAGACGTACGAGTACCTCAACAAGCTCGAAGCCGCCGTCGGCAAGCCCATCGTGCGCCTGAACACCGACCGCGACTTCGACCACTGGCTCGAGGTCTACCAGGGCACCCTGCCCAGCCCCCAGATGCGCTGGTGCACCAAGAACCTCAAGATCAAGCCGCTGGAGGAGTGGGTCGGCGACGACGAGGTCATCTCGTACGTCGCCATCCGCGCCGACGAGAACCGCCTCGGCTACGTCAGCACCAAGCCCAACATCACCGCAGTCTTCCCCTTCCGCGAGGACGGCATCGACCGCGACGGCGTCAACCGCATCCTCGACGAGGCCGGCACCGGTCTGCCCGCCTACTACGAGTGGCGCACCCGGTCCGGCTGCTACTTCTGCTTCTTCCAGCGCAAGCACGAGTGGCTCGGCCTCAAGGACCGCCACCCCGAGCTCTTCGACAAGGCCGTCGCCTACGAGGAGAAGGTCCGCCACCAGGACACCGCCATGCAGGGCCGCGACTACACCTGGTCCCAGGGCGAGTCCCTGCACGAGCTCATAGAGCGCCGCGAGGAGATCCAGGCCAAGCACGAGGCCAACCTCGCCCGAGCCGCGAAGCGGGTCAAGCCTAACCGGCCGTTGCTGGAGGTCCTGTCGGACGCCCTCGACGCTGACGACGACGAGGCCGGCTGCTCCGTCTGCCACCTCTAATCGCACAAAGCGACCAAAGTGCCCGGTAGATGACAAGTGCCATCTACCGGGCACTTTTCCGTCTCACAGCTCCAGCTGTCGGTGCTGCGTGTAAGGATGTGTGCGCCCGTCACACACCGTTACCCAGCCGGAGCGAATCAGGAATGGCGACACCCGACACCGTCGCACGAGCGGTCAACCGACACCGCCTGGGCGCCAGTCCCGCTCTCGAGATCCAGCTCGGCATCACACCGATGCTGGACGTGCCGGCTCACCAGGTACTTCAGGACGACCTGGAGCGACTCGCCTCCCCGTGGGAACGGCTCAAAGCGACCGAGGGGATCGTCGATGCGATACCCGACGAGCCGGGCCTCTACATGTTCGTCTGGTCGCCATCGATCAAGCTGACCATGGCGGATCGGACCGCTGCCAGCTTCCACCAGGTCCTCTACATCGGACACGCAGGTGGCGCCGGTCAAATGGGCAACACGCTGAGGAACAGGTACCGCGACTACCGGAAGCACCTGCGCGGCAACCCCGAGAACCTCTGGACCCGCGAGCCGCCGACCAACCGGGAAGACCGCCTGACCCACTACCTCGCTTTGCGTCCCTTGGAGTACTGGTTCGCGACCATCGATGATCGGTCGATGATCAAAAACCTCGAGGACCGCCTGCTTCACCTGTACAACCCGCCCATCAACATCCAGGGCGGCCCCATCCTGCGCGGCCGGATCGCCTCCGTGGGCAAGCCCGCACTCCGCTCCTAGCTCGAACCCGCTTCCTGACACAGAGGTACCTCATGCCGTCCAAGACGTTCGTCCCCGCTTTCGAGGCCAAGGTAGGCAACTGGACCTACTACTCCTGCCTGATGAGCTACGCTCAGGTAGCGCGCGAGATCAACTTCGCACACGAGCTCGGCGGCAACCGGGATCTCGGCACCATGATTCAGCGCGGTGTCGGTGATCGAACGGAGAAGATCACCGAGTACCTGCTCACCAACGAGAACCGCTTCCTCGGAGCGCTCATCATCGCGGTGTGGGGTGGAGATCCCAAGTACCACTCCGTCTCGATGGACGCGGATGACCAGGCCGTCCTTCAGGGCCTGGACCGCAATTTCGGTGTCCTCACCTTCGACGGCACTCAGCAGTTCTTCGCTCTGGACGGCCAGCACCGCCTCAAGGCGATCAAGGAAGCGATCAAGCAGAACCCCGAGCTCGGTCGCGAGGACATCAACGTCATCGTTGTGCCGCACTTCGACACGGAAGAGGGCCGGCGGCGTACCCGTCGGCTCTTCACCAACATCAACCGGAACGCCAAGAGCACTAACCTGCAGGAGAACATCGCTCTCGACGAGGACGACAGCTTCGCCATCCTCACCAGGCGCCTGCTCGACGAAGACGACTTCCTGAAGCGGGAGAAGGTCGTCCTGGTGTTCAGCAAGGTTGGTCAGGACGGGGAGCTCGTGCTGGCCCAGCGCTCCATTACAGCGTCAAGCCCCGCGTGGAGCACGATTGGCGTGCTCTATGACGTCGTCAAGGAGATCGGCTACGACCTCCCCTGCACCAGTGACCAGTCCAACCAGCGAGCAACCGACGACCTCCTCGACCAGAGCTACGAACTCCTCACCGTTCGTCTCCGAGAGTTCCTTGACGCGTGCGGCAACCTGCGTCAGCGCTACCTCGCCTCTGTGTCGCCGAAGGACCTGCGGGCGCCTAAGGGACGGGATGGTGCTGGCCACCCGTTCATGCGGCCGGCGATCCAGGTTCAGGTGGCCAGGGTCGTGCGGCACATCCTGGAGCAGGAGTTGCTGGAGTGGCCGGAGGTCCTGAAGCGCCTGTCGGCCCTCGACTGGAAGATGACCTCGGCGCCGTTCTCGTCGATGTGGATCGAGACGCCCGAAGGCAAGAGCAAGGGCAAGATGGCCAGCGGCAACAACCAGCTCCTGTATGACCTCTTGCAGGTGCACCTCGCGCCGCGTTCCAAGGCCCAGATCACCAGGGCTCTGCGTGCCTATGCCGATGTGATGAAGACCAAGTACCCCGTGCCGGTCGAGGAGCTCTTCGCACTGCTCCCGGTCGACGCAGACTGAGTGAGCGCCTTCTCGGCGGATATCCGTTCAGACGGACGGCGGGGGGGGGGGGGGGGGGGGGACCCACACCCCCCCCCCCCCCCCCCCCCCCCCCCACCCCCCCCCCCCCCCCCCCCCCTCCCCCTCCCCCCCCCCCCCCCCCCCCCCCGGGGTCCGGACCTACTTGGCGTCCGCGGGGATGGTGCCGAGGCGGCCGGCCTGGAAGTCCTCCATGGCCTGCTGGAGCTCGCGGTGGCTGTTCATGACGAACGGGCCGTAGTGGGCGACGGGTTCGCGGATCGGGAGGCCGCCGAGGAGGACGACCTCGAAGTTGTTGTCGCGGGAGTCCTGCTTCTCGTCCGCGCGGATGGTGATCGAGTCGCCGTCGCCGAAGACGACCGCCTGGCCCCGGTGGAACGGACGGTGGTCGGTGCCGGCCGAGCCGCTGCCGGCGAGGTCGTAGGCGAGGGCGTTGAAGTCGGCGCGCCAGGGCAGGGTGATCTGGGCGCCGGGGCTGATCGAGGCGTGGATCATGGTGATCGGGGTGAAGGTGGTGCCCGGGCCCTGGTGGCCGTCCAGCTCGCCGGCGATGACCCGCAGCAGCGCGCCGCCGTCCTCGGTGCTGAGCAGCTTGACGCTGCCGCCGCGGATGTCCTGGTACTTCGGGGTGATCATCTTGTCCGAGGCGGGCAGGCTCACCCAGAGCTGGAGGCCGTGGAAGAGGCCGCTGGACTTCACCAGCGGCTCTGGTCTCCGCTCAGACGGCTCCGGTGCGTGCCAGATCTGTGCCAGAACGGGTGGTGAACGACGGGCAGTAGCGGTCTGCGTCGGGCGTCTGGTGGGTCGACTACGTGGGCATCCGTGCAGGTCAGGGGTGCTTTTCGGCCCGGAGGCCCATAGATTCCCAAGCTTAGAGCGCGAGTTCGATTCTCGTCGCCCGCTCCAGTGGTAGAGCCCCAGGTCGGAGACCTGGGGCTTCTGCGTTTGCCGGGGGCGGTGCAGGCCCTGTGGCGCGTCCGGCGAGCCGGTGGCCGGGATCACAGCGGGCGGCCGGGGCGGCTTCGCCGTCGGCCTTCTGGGGGAGCCGACCGCCGGGTACGGTTTGGCCCATGGATGTTTCCGGAGCAAGCGCCGCCGACCAGGACGGGCTGGCGGCGGCCATCAAGGCCAGTGCGCGTGAACTGCTCGTGAAACTGGGGGCCGGGGGGCTTTCCCTCGACGGCGTCGCCAGAGCGGGCGGCTTCGCCGCCGCCGAGGTGTCGGCCGTCTTCCCGGAGCGGGACGACCTGCTGACCGCGCTGATCATCGACGCCTACAACGAGTCGGCCGCCGCGATGGAACGGGCCGACCAGGACGCCCGGGAGGCGGGCGCGTCGTCGGGTGCGCGGTTCCTCGCGGTCACCCGGGCGCTGCGCGAGTGGTCCTTCGCGAACACCGGTGAGTTCACGCTGATCTACGGTTCGCCCGTGCCGGGGTACCACGCCCCGCAGGACACCGTTCCGGCCGCCGCGCGGACCCCCGCGGTGATGGCCGGCATCGTGCGCTCGGCGCTGGAGGCCGGTGAGCTCACCCCGCCGCGCCGCCCGCTGCCCGGGCCGTCGCTGCTGCTGCCGGAGGCCGTGCAGCTCTTCGGGGGCGCGCCCGGGGCTCCGTTCGCGGACGTCATCGAGCGCGGCATCGTGCTGTGGAGCAACCTCATCGGGCTCCTGGTGTTCCAGGTCTTCAGCCGCACCCACGACAGCGTCCGGGACGAACCGGCGTTCTTCGACTTCGCCATCGCCGTGGCGGCCGAGAGCATCGGGCTCGACGTGCCGCTGGGTGACCACAACGACTAGACCGTCCGTCGGCCGCGGGTGCGGCAGTGGCGGGGAATCAGGCCGTGAATACCACTAGAACCCTCTGTTTCGTCATCGCGGCGCTCTCCTCCTACGCCGCGCTCGCCTACCGGTTGGGCCAGGTCCGGCGCAGCTGGCGGGACGCCGGCTACCGCGTCCTGGTGATCACGCTGCTGCTGCAGTGCCTCACCTTCACGATGGGTGCCGTCGCCATGGGGGGCGGGAGCTTCCTCGGCGTCGGCAACCTCGCGATCCTGTTGATGCACCTGTCGGCGGTCGCCTACTGCGTCTGCGCGCAGATCATCCTGCTGGGGTGGGCGGAGACGGTCGCCGAGGCGGCGGCCCGGAAGACCCGCTACTGGGTGGTCGCGGGCATCGCCCTCAACGTGCTGCTGGTGGTGCTCTTCCTGGTCGCCGACGGCACCCGGCGGCCGGCCACTGACTTCAACACCGGCAGCGGCCAGCCGCTGGTGCTGACCTACCTCCTGGTGTTCATCGTCTCCCAGGCGGTTCCGTGCGTCACCATCTTCCTGCAGTGCGGCCCGTACGCCCGGATGACGGACAACGCGTCCCTGCGGCAGGCCCTGCAGACGCTCTCCGTCGCCACCGTGATCCTGTTCCTCTACTGCACGGCGCGGACGGTCAACATCCTCACCGCCGCGGCGGGGGTCGACATCGGTGTCTGGCAGCTCGCCTCCAACGTCTTCAGCGCGCTGGGCATCGTCACCCTCTCGCTCGGCCTGACCATCACCTCCTGGGGGGCGTCGGCGGCCAAGCTGCTTGATTGGGCCAGGAGTTACCGTTCCTACCGGGTGCTGTACCCGCTCTGGCGGGACCTCTACGAGTCCTCGCCGGACATCGCCCTGGAGCCGCCGCGGCCGGGCGCCACGGTCTCCGACCTCAACTACCGGCTGCACCGGCGGGTGGTCGAGATCCGCGACGGCTGGCGGGAGTTGCGGCCCTACATCGACCGCGCCGTCGGCGGCCCCGACCGCGCCGCCGGCGGCCCCGACCGCGCCGGCACGGGTACGACCGAGGAGGCCCGGCAGGCCCTCGCCGAGGCGGCCCAGATCCGCCAGGCGCTGCGGGCGAAGAGCACCGGCACCATCCCCGCCGACAACAAGGACGCGGGCGACTTCGAGGACCGGGACACCGTCAGTTTCACCGCGGAAGTGGCCTGGCTCACCAAGGTGGCATCCGCCTACAGTAGACTCCGCACCGCGGACTGAGAGCTCCCGCCCGGCCTGAACCCCCGTCAGGCCGGGCGGGTTTCTTCTTCGTTGCCCCCGTTTCGACGGCTCCCCGCACCCCCCGCGGTCGGCCGTCTCCCCCTCGACCGGCTTCCCCGTCCCCAGGTTCCCCCCTGGCGGATCGGCCGCTCGTCCTGTCCGGCCCGGCGGGGACGTCTCCCCCGCCGGGCCGCGCCTGGTCCGGCCCGTCCCCCGAGGGTCGGACCAGGTGGCAGGCCGCAGCCAACTCGGCTACCCCCGTGAGCAAAGTTAGCTGGCAGCTATCTGCGAGGTACACGTTGGCGGAGTCTCGGCCGATTGTCAACTAGCGGCTAATCTGCGAAACTGACGGATAGCTGAGAGCAATACTGGGAGGTGACGGGGGGAGAATCGCAATGTCCGAGACCGACGACCGGCCCGTGTTGGCGGTGCGTCTGGACGACCTCTTCAGAACGGTGCGGCCCAAGGGCCGGCACTGGACCAACGCCGAGGTGGCCGAGGAGCTGAAGCGGGTCAACCCCGAACTCAAGGTCGGGGGTGTCTATCTGTCGCAGCTTCGGACGGGCAAGCGCTCCAACCCCTCACCGGACCTCCTGGCCGCCCTGGCGAAGTTCTTCGGGGTCTCGGTCGCGTACTTCTTCGACGAGCAGGTCGCCGAGTCGGTGCTCAGCCAGGTCGCCGCCATCGAGGCGCTGCGGCAGGCGGGGGTCCGTGCGGTGGCGATGCGGGCCGCCGGGATGAAGAAGGAGAACCTCCAGGCCATCACGGCCATCATGGACCAGTACCGGCAGCTGCAGGGCCTGCCGCCGGTCACCGACCCCGCCAATCCGGAGTGAGGGCCGGCAGGAAGGCCTCGGGGGCGGGGCCGGACCGCCGCAGTCAGCTCAAGCGGCTCCGGAAGGCGGGCGCCGAGAAGATCGCCGAGCTCGGCCTCCCCGAGGTGGCCGACGTGGCCGAACTCTGCCACTACCTCGGGGAGATCCGCGAACGCCCGATCACACTGGTCCCGATGCACATGCCGGCCTCGCACCCGTGCGGCATGTGGGTCGCCGCACGCGACGAAGACCTCATCTTCTACGACGCCAACACGACCAGCACGCATCAGGAGCACATCATCTTGCACGAGCTGGGTCACATCATCTGCTGTCACCGCGGGGCGGGTTGGCTGGACGAGGCGACCGCCCGCCTCCTCTTCCCCAACCTCGACCCCGACCTCGTACGGGACATGCTCCTGCGCGCGACCTACGACGACGTCCAGGAGCAGGAGGCGGAGATCATCGCCTATCTGCTCTCCCAGCGGGTGGGCGGTGTCGCGGAGCCGAGCAGCTCCACGCCGGCCGCCGGGGGCGGGCCGAGCGCGGTGCTCAGCCGGATCGAGCGCACGCTGATCTGAACCCGCGTCGGTCGGACGTCACCCCGCCTGGAACGCCGCTGTTCCGGAACGGACTTGACCCCGAGTCGGGCCGGTCAGGCGTGCACGGCCGCCACCTCCTCGGCGAGGATCGCCACGGCGCGCCGGACGTCGTCCTCGCGGTGCTCGCTGGTGACGAAGAACCGCAGCCTGGAGAGCCCCTCCTCCACGGCGGGGTGGAAGATCGGATCGGCGATGAGGCCCCGCGCGAAGAGCCGGTCCGCGACGCGGAGGGTGTGCGCCGAGTCGCCCAGGATGCACGGCACGATCGGGGTGTGCGCGCTGGAGCCCGTCGCCAGGCCGGCCGCGCGGGCCAGGCCGAGGAACAGCTCGGCGTTGCGCCGCAGGGAGCCGACCCGGCGGGGTTCCGCAGTGATCAGCTCGGTGGCGGCCAGCGCCGCGGCCGCGTTGGCCGGGGTGAGGCCCACGCTGTAGACGAAGCCCGGCAGCGTGTGCCGCAGCCACCGCACCATCCGGGCCGAGCCGCCGAGGTAGCCGCCGCAGCTGGCGAAGGCCTTGGAGAGCGTGCCCATCCACAGGTCCACGTCGGCCCGGTCGACGCCGAAGAACTCGCCCACGCCGCGGCCGCCCGCCCCCACCGTCCCGATGCTGTGCGCTTCGTCGACCAGCAGCAGGGCGCCGTACCGTTTCTTCAGCTCGATCACGGCGGGCAGGTCCACGAGGTCGCCGTCCATGCTGTAGGCGCCCTCGACGGCGATCAGGACCCGCCGGAACCGCGAGCGGTTGAGCCGGAGCATGTGCTCCAGCTGCCCCGTGTCGTTGTGCGCGAACGGGCGCCGTGCGGCCCCGGAGAGCGTGCAGCCCTGCAGGATGCTGTCGTGGGCGAGCGCGTCGTGGATGACGAGGTCACCCGGCCCGACGAGGTGCCCGATCGCGGTGACGTTGGTGGCGTGGCCGCTCACCAGCGTCAGGCAGTCCTGGACGCCGAGGAAGTCGGCCAGCGCCTGCTCCAGCGTCACGGTCAGGTCCCGTTCGCCGGAGAGCACCCGGCTGGCCGAGACCGAGGTGCCGTACCGCTCCACCGCCTCGTGCACGGCCCGGTTGACCGCCGGGTGGCCGGACAGGCCCAGGTAGTTGTAGCTGCCGAAGGACAGGTACGGCCGGCCGCCGATCACCGTGGTGTCGCGGATGTTGCCCTGGTGGACGCGGAAGTACGGCCACTCCGCGCCGCTCGCGGTGATCGTGCCCAGTCGCTCCTCGAACTGCCGCACCTCGGGGAAGTCGTCGACGCTCGCCGTTCCCGGCGACCAGGCCTGCTGAGCCGGCGGTTCCGGCTGCCGGGGCTGGGGCACGTGCATCAGCCGCGGTCGCGGCAGCGGCTCCGGCGGCGGCTCGGACAGTGGCGCCGGCATTGGCCCGCCCGCGGGCGCCGGCAGGTCGGGGTACGGCCGGGTCTCCGGCGTCACGGCCTCCTGCGGCCGGGCCTCCTGCGGACCGTCCAGGTGCGGGCCGACCAGCGCGGACAGGCCCTCGACGGTGACGCCGGGCCCGTAGAGCTCCTCGCTGCGGAAGCCCGGGACGCGCTTGCCGATGTTGACCTCCAGCTCCTGGAGCATCAGGGAGTCGAAGCCGAGGTCGGTCACCAGCGTCATCCGCCCGTCCAGGTCGGAGAGCGGGAAGACGCCGGTCCGCGACACCTCCTCCAGCACGATGGCCGCGGCGGTGGCGTCGGTGGCCCGCACCGGGGCACCGGCCGCCGCAGCCGCGGACCGGGCCACAGGCGCGAGCGGCTCCGCCACGTCGCGCCCCGTCTCCGCCACCACCCAGTGGTGGCGCGGGGCGAGCGGGCTCGGCGGCAGGGTGCTCGGGGGCGTGCGCGCCGTCAGCGGACGGAACCCGGGGCCGGTGACCGCCTGCTCGGCGAGCCCGGCCAGCGCCGCCGTCCGCGCTTCGGCCGGGAGCGAGCCCGGCGCCGGGACGGCCGCCTCGGCCGGCGCGCCGTCCGCGACCGTGCCAGCCAGCTGTCCGGGCCCGAACCTCCCGCTCCGGCCCGACGCCACGGCCTCGGCCGCCGCTACCAGCTTGGCGACGGCGTCCTCGGTGTCCTGCGCCACCAGCGCCAGCCGCTCCGTGAGCGGCGTGCGGCGGGCCAGGGTGTCCGCCACGGCGGCCAGTGGCGGCCGGTCGGCGGTCAGGGTGTCCGCCAGCTCGCGCGCGTAGCGGGCCAGTCCGGCCCGGTCGCGGCCGCTGAGCACCAGCAGCTGCGGCTCGCGGTCCGGCACCGCGGGGGCCGGGGCGGGGGTGCACTCCTCCACCACCAGGTGCACGCCGGTGCCGCCGAAGCCGAAGGCGCTCACGCCCGCCCGGCGCGGCCCACCGGTCGCGGGCCAGCTGCTCGGGACCGTCGCGACGCTCAGCCCCGCGGCGTCCAGCGCGGAGCGGTCGGCCAGGCCGAACTCCGGCTGCGGCGGAACCACTCCGCGGTGCACCGCCAGCACGGTCTTGATCAGCCCGGCGATCCCGGCCGCGTTGAGCGAGTGGCCGAGTACGGCCTTGACCGCGCCGAGGTAGGCGGGTCCGCCGGCGTCGCCGCGAAGTTCGCGCAGGACGCCGATCTCGACCGGGTCGCCGACCGCGGTGCCGGTGCCGTGCGCCTCCAGGTAGCCCACCGAGTCCGGGGTGAGGCCCGCGTCGCGGTAGGCCCGGCGCAGCGCGCGCAGCTGGCCGGCGGCCTGCGGGTGCAGACCGCCCTGCACGGTGCCGTCGTTGGCCGTGCCGACCCCGCGGACCACCGCGTAGACGCGGTCGCCGGCCGCCAGCGCGTCGGCCAGTGGTCGCAGCACCAGGACTCCGGCGCCCTCGCCGAGCACGAAGCCGTCGGCCTCGGCGCCGAACGGCAGGCACTGCCCGCTGCGCGAGACGGCGCCGATCCGGCAGAGCCCGATCAGGAGGTCGGGAGTGAGCATCAGCTGGGCGCCGCCCGCGAGGGCGATCCGGCTGCGGCCCGCGCGCAGGGCGTGCACCGCGTTGGCCACGGCCATCAGCCCGCCGGAGCAGGCGGAGTCCAGCGCGTAGCTCTCGCCGTGCAGGTCGAAGACCGAACTGACGGTGTTGGGGCCCATGTTGAGCAGCAGGCCGGCCACCGAGGAGCCGTGCAGGCCGTCGACCGCGCGGACCGCCTCGCGCAGCCCGGGGTCGGTCGCCCGCGCCCCGAACTCGCCGCCGGCCAGCTGGCGCATCCGGATCTGCATCGCGCTGATGTCGCGGTAGCCGCTCTCGGTGAGCGAGGTGATCACCGAGGTCTCCTCGCGGTCGAAGCCCTCGGCCTCCCACCCCGCGTCCTGGAGCGCCTCGCGGGCGAGGTCGATCAGCAGCCGGTGCTGCGGGTCCATCGACCGGGCGCGGCGCGGCGGGATGCCGTAGTGCGCCGCGTCGAAGTGGCCCACGTCCGGCAGCAGCGCCATCCGGTCGGTGTAGGCCGACGAAGCGTCACGGAAGTTGTCGCTGAGGAAGGCGCCGGCGCGCCACCGGCTGTCCGGCACGGTGGTGAACTGCGCCTGCGGGGCGGTGAGCAACCGCCAGTACTGGTTCAGGTTCCGCGCACCGGGGAACCGGCAGGCCATCCCGACGATCGCGACGTCGTCCCGCCGTGCCGGCCCGGCGCCCGCCGCCTCGTTCGCCGTCGCGCTGCTCATCGGGCGCCGGCCAGGTGCTCTCGCCACCACGCCACGGTCGCCTCGACCTGCTCGGCGACGGGGGTGGGCCGGACCGCGAACTCGGCCTGGTAGGCGGTGGATTCGACGACGAAGGGCGCGTCGAACTGGTAGCGGATCTCCTTGAGTTCGCGCAGCAGCGGGGAGACGAGCCCGGCGAGGCCGAGGACGGCCGGCGGCAGCCGGCGGACGGCCACCGGTCCGGTGCCCGCCTCCGCGGCCAGGCGGTCGACCATCTCCCGGGTGGAGAGCGGGGGTTCGGTCGGGACGTGCCAGGCCCGGCCCCAGGCCCGTTCCTCGCCCGCTATCTCGACCAGGGCGGCGGCGACGTCGGGGAGGTAGGTCCAGCTGTGCGGGGCGTCCGGATCCCCGAGCGTGGAGACCGGCTTGCCGTTCAGCAGCCGGGGCACGACCCGCGCGGCCAGGTGGCCGCCGTCGGTCACGCCGGGCCCGAAGAAGTCGGAGGCCCGTACCTCGACGGCCTTGATCCGGCCCTGTTCGTGCAGACTGCGCGCCTGCTCCCAGACGGCGGTGCGCACCCGGCCCTTGGTGCCGGTGGCCGCGAGCGGCAGTTGCTCGGTGATCGGGCCGGTCACCGGACCGTAGCCGTAGAGGTTGCCGAGCATGACCAGGACGGCCCCGGTCCGCTCGGCCGCCGTGCAGAGGGAGGCGGCCAGCGCCGGCCACTCGTCCGCCCAGCGGTGGTAGGGGGGCGCGGCGCAGCTGTGGATGGCGGTCGCACCCTGCGCGGCCGCGACCAGCCGCTCGGTGTCGGCCGCGTCCACCGCGACGTGTTCGATTCCGGGCTCGGCGCTGCGGCCCGACCTGGTGACGACCCGTACCGAATGACCCTGTTCGGCCAGCAGCCGAGCGGTGGCCGCTCCGGCGGGCCCGAATCCAATGACGACATGAAGGCTCACGCCCGCACACTAACCCGACCGTGTGCAGCTCGTGTCGCAGATGCGTCGGGGCTGTGTGACGGGCTGTCCGGCCGGCGGGGCGGCGGCCGGTGGGGCGGCGGCGCCGGTCGGGGGCGCCGCCCGGCCCGGTTCACGCCGCGGTGAGGAAGTCGCGAACGGTGCTGGCGAAGGCCTCGGCCTGTTCGAACACGACGACGTGGCCGGTGTCGAACTCGGCGTACTCGCTGCCGGCGATGGCCGCGTGCAGGCAGCGGGTGTTCTCCACCGGGATGGTGGCGTCCTGGCGGCAGCCGATCACCAGGGTCGGGGCCTGGACGAGGGGGAGCAGATCGGTGATGTCCAGGCTGAGGTCCAGCGCGATGTGCCGCAGGGTCCCGGGGGTGGGCTGCATGAAGGCGGCGTTGGCCTCGACCGCCTCGCGGCCGATCCGGTTGAGGAAGCCGCGGCTGAAGGCGGTGAGGGTGGCGTAGCGGCCGAAGGCGGCCGGGTCGTCGGCGATGGCCAGCCAGACGGTCATCATGTTGCGCAGGTACTCGTCGGCCGCGTTGATCCAGCCCGCGGCGGCGACCAGCCGGCGGACCTGCTCGGGGCGGCGGGCCGCGGCGGCGGTGGCGACGACCGCGCCCAGCGAGAAGCCGACCAGGTGGACGGGGCCGCGGCCGGCGTCCTCGATGACGGCGTTGACCTGGGCGGCGAGGGTGTCGACGGTCAGCTCGGCGCCGTCGTCCTCGGCGGTCTCGCTGCCGGACAGCTCGGGGAGCAGCACGGTGTAGCGGTCGGTGAAACCGTCCAGCAGGTGGTCCCACATGCCGGAGCCGGGTCCGGTGCCGTGGACGAGGAGCAGGGTCTCGGGGCCGTCGCCCACGATGCGGTAGGGGATGCGGGCGGTGTCGACGGTGACGGCGGGCATGGCGGGTCCTCCGGGAAGGTGGGGCGGGGGGTTCGGCGCGGTCTCGCCGACAAAAGGTAAACTACACGGTGCAGGTTATGGAAGCAACTACACCGTGCAGTGCATGTTTGGTTGCGGCGACCGTCCCGGCATCGAGGGTCGTCGTCGCCGAGGGGCGGGGTGGCCGACCGTCGGGGTGGCGGGGCCCGGATGTGCGGCGAGGGCCGGCCCCGGGGTGGGGTCGGCCCTCGCGGTGGGCGCTGCGGCGCGCGGTCGCGGGTGGGACTCAGCCGTAGAGGCGCAGGAAGGCCTTGATGCCGGCCTTGATGCCGCCCCTCAGGTCCTCCTCGGCGATCGGGACGGCCCCGAAGAAGGTGGCGTCGGCGGCGCCGCTGAAGGTCAGCAGGGTGAACTGGGTCGCGGCCAGGGTGGCGTCCTCGATGTGCAGCAGGCCCTGGTCGGCGAGCCGGCCGAAGTGTGCGGCGAGGTCGCGTTGGGAGGCGAGCGGCCCGGCGTCCAGCCACGCCCGCAGGACGTCCGGGGGGATGTTCGCGGCCTCGGCGCGGATCGTCCGCCCCAGGGCGTAGTGGTCGCCGGCCGTCAGGACGGCCCGGGCGCGGTCGACGGCGAAGGCGGTGAGGTCGGTCTCCAGGTCGACGATCTTGTGCAGGTGCCGGTCGGCCAGGCCGGCGATGACCTCGGTCAGCTCGTCGGCGGTCTCCAGGGCGACGGAGAGGAAGAGCTTCTCCTTGTCGCCGAAGTGGTTGTAGATGGTGCGCTTGGACACCCCGGCCTCGGCGGCGATCGCGTCCACGCTGGCTCGGGTGTAGCCCTCGCGGCCGAAGACCGTGCTCGCGGCGCGGGTGATCGCCTGCCGCTTCGCCGGCATGCGGCGGGAGCCCGCGGCCGGCGCCGGTGCGGTGGGGGTGGTCGGGGCCGCTGAGGTCCCTGAGGTCCCTGGGGTCATCCGGGGGTCGCTCCTTCGCCATTGATTGCACTACCCGGTGCAGTTTACTCTCGGGTCCGGCCGCGGGCGGGTCACGCGTCTGCGCGGGCGGTGGAACTGGCGCCGGGTGCGGTGCCGTCCAGGGAGCAGAAGAAACCGCATGCGGCCCGGGGGTGAACGCCGGGAGAACCACGGAGGTCCCGGTGCAGCCAGGTGGCGCCGAAGCGAACGTCGAGATCCACGCCGGCCGGCCGCGGCGGCCGCTGCGGGCGGCCCCCGTGCCGCCCGCGGAGCCGGTCCACGGCGGGCAGGCCGAGCGGGCCGAGGCCGCCGACCGCTGCGACCGCCTGCTCCGGGACACCCTGGACGCGGTCCGGCCCGAGCTGGCCTGGCGGCAGGGGCCCACCCGGACGGGCACGCGGCTGCTCGCACCCGGATCCGGCCCGGACGACGGAGCCGTGCACTGGTACGTCGCCCGCAGCCTGGACATCGTCACGGTCATCTCGCCCGCGCGCCGGCCGGAGCTGCCGGGCCTGGTGGCGGCGGCCTGGCAGCGCCGGGGCTGGCGGCTCACCTCGGTGAACGCCGGCCGCCCGCTGCCCGGCCTGGCCGCGGTGACCCCGGACGGCTACCGGCTCGGTCTGGAGTTCGGCCCGCTGGGCCGGGCCCGGCTGACGGCGGTCTCGCCGGGGAAGGCCGCCCGGCCGGGCTGGTCCGCCGAGGCCGCCTCCGGTGCTCCGCTCCCGGGAGCCGGCAGTGGCACGGCGGCGCTGCCGCGGATCCGCTGCGCGTTCTGGAGCGCCCTGGGGTGAGCCGGGCGGTACGGCGAGCACGACGCGGGGAGGCGGCGGGAGGTGGCGTCCGCGCGGTCAGCGCAGCAGCCGGCGCTCCTTGGCCACCGCCACCGCGCCCGCGCGGGTGTCGACGCCCAACTTGTCGTAGATCCGCCCCAGATGGGTCTTCACCGTCGCCTCGCTGATGAACAGCGCCCGGGCGATCTCGCGGTTGCCCAGCCCCTGGGCCAGCTGCGCCAGGATGTCCTGCTCCCGATCGGTGAGCTGCGGCAGGGGGGCCCGCATCTGGGCCATCACCCGGGAGGCGACCGGCGGCGAGAGCACGGTACGGCCGCGCGCCGCCGCGTGCACCGCCGCGAACAGTTCCTCCGGCCGCTCGGCCTTGAGCAGGTAACCGGTCGCACCGGCGCCGATCGCGCGCGTGATGTCGGCGTCGGTGTCGTAGGTGGTGAGGACCAGGACGTGCGGGGCGTCGGGGGCCGCGGTGATCCGCCGGGTCGCCTCCACGCCGTCGATGCCCCCGCCGAGCTGCAGGTCCATCAGCACGACCTGGGGAGCCAGCCGGGCGGCCAGCGACACGGCCTCCTCGCCGCTGCTGGCCTCGCCGACCACCTCGATGTCGCCGGCGCTGGCCAGCAGCGCGAGCAGGCCCGCCCGGACGACGGCGTGGTCGTCGCAGACCAGCAGGCGGACGGGCACGGTCACGGGAGCGGTGCTCATCGGGGCTCCAGGGGTTCTCGTCGGGGCTCCAGCGGGACGGCGGCGGAGACCACGGTGCCCTCGCCGGGGGTGCTCTCCACCGTCAGGGTGCCGCCGAGCTGGCGCAGCCGGGCCCGCATCGCGGGCAGCCCGTGGCCGCGCCCGGTCGCGCCGGGCCGGGAGCCGGCCCCGGCTCCCGCTCCTCCGGCGAGTCGGAACCCCCGGCCGTCGTCGGCGATGTCCAGGACGGCCTGGTCGCCGAGGAAGGAGAGGGTCAGCGCGGCCGCCGAGGCGTCCGCGTGCTCCCGGACGTTGGCCAGCGCCCCCTGGGCGATCCGCAGCAGCGCGGACTGCGCGGCGGCGGGCAGCGGCACCGGGGCGCCGTCCAGGTGGAAGCGGACCGGCAGGCCGCTCTCGGCGGACTCCCGTTCGGCGAGCGAGCGCAGCGCCTGGTCCAGCGTCCGGCCGTCGGCGAGCTCGGCCGGGGCGAGGTCGTGGACGAAGCGGCGCGCCTCGGCGAGGTTCCGGGCCGCGACGTCGGCGGCGGTGCGGACGTGCGTGCGGGCCGTCGCCGGGTCGGCGTCCCAGGTCCGGTCCGCCGCCTGGAGCAGCATCTGCTGGCTGGAGAGCCCCTGCGCCAGGGTGTCGTGGATCTCCATCGCCAGCCGCTCGCGCTCGGCCAGGGTGCCCTCCCGCCGCTCGGTCGCGGCGAGTTCGCGCCGGGTGCGGCGCAGGTCGGTGATCAGTGCGCGCTGCCGCTCGGACTGCCGTTCCATGTACAGGAAGACGGCGGTGGCCAGCGCGGCCACCGCGGGCGGCAGCAGCACCAGGTTGGCGTCCACCGGGCCGGGCAGCCGGATCTCGCCGACCACCACCAGCAGGGTCAGCGCCGCCACCAGGGGGATGGCCGCCCGGGCCGGCAGGGTGCGCAGACCCGTGTAGACCAGCGGGACGGCGCACCACGCGAAGCTGGGTGCGAGCAGGACCAGCACCCCCCAGAGCCCGACCACCAGGGCCAGCGGCCAGAGCCGCCGGCGCTGCCCGGGAGCGGGCGGGCGGCGGTGGGCCAGCCAGGAGCCGGCCGGCTGGGCGAGGGCCAGGGCGAGGCTCAGCCCGAGCACCCAGGGGATGCGCGGGTTGTCGGGGTGGTGGCTGAGGAAACGGCTCAGCGAGGTGGCGAGCAGCAGCAGGAAGGCGGAGTCGAGCAGCACGGCCAGCCGGCCCGCGTCCGGGTCGGCGGCGGGCACGTCACCGCTCGCGGCGGCGGTGCGGGGCGGCTGCTCCACGAGGTCGTTCCTCACTCTGCTTCCGGTGCTGCGCGGCCTGGGTGGCCGCTACCGCGGCGGCGTCCGGCGGCTCGGGCGCGTCCGGCCGACGGTGCTCCGCCGGCCGTACCGGCGGCGACGCCGACCTCGCCCGACCCTGCGCCGACCTGCGCCGATCCCTCGATGGTGACCCGGTCGGCCGGGCCGCGCATCAGCCGATCGGTTGACGGGACCGTCATCCATCATGCGCGCCGGCGGCGGCCGGACCGTCGATGCGGCCGAGGGGGCACCGGCCGGAGGATCGACACCGAAGCCGCCGAGCCCGACCCGGCCCCCTGGTTCCGGCCGTGGCCCCGACCGATCCGACGAGGAGCAGGACCATGAAGAAGACCTCCGTGCGCACCCGTGTGCTGACCGGTACCGTCGCCGCCGCCGCGCTGGCCGCCGCCACCGTCGGCGCCGTCTCGGCCAGCGCCGACACCGCGGAGACCCCGGCCGCGGCCTCCGCGGTCAAGGCCGACACCCGGAACGGGAACCTCGCCCAGACCACCGGTCTGACCATCGAGGCCGCCACCAGGGCCGCCCAGGCCACCCTGGACGCGGCCGCCAAGGCCGGCCAGCACGTCTCGGTCGCCGTGGTGGACCGCGACGGCGTGACCCGGGTCCTGCTCAAGGGCGACGGCGCCGGCCCGCAGTCGCCGGAGTCCGCGCAGCGCAAGGCCTTCACCGCCGTCTCCTGGAACGCCCCGACCTCCGAGCTGGCCAGGCGCCTGGCGCAGGCGCCGAACCTCAAGGACATCCCGGGCACGCTCTTCCTGGCCGGCGGTGCGCCGGTGCAGTCGAAGGGCGCTCCGGTCGCCGGGATCGGCGTCGCCGGCGCGCCCGGCGGGGACCTGGACGAGCAGTTCGCGCAGGCCGGCGTCGAGGCGCTCGCGAAGTAGCCGTTCGTCGGGCGGCCGGGCGGTCCGGGACACCCGGTCCTGCCCGGCCGCTTCCGGGTCCGGCTCCGCCCGAGGCGTTCCGGCGGACGGGACCTGGCGAACGGGCGGCGACGAGCGCCGGGACGGGCCCGACCGCCCCGGCGCTCGGGCCCGGCCGGCGGCGCGCAAGAACGCCGCGCTCCGGCGCGCCGCGCCGCTCCGGATCCTGCCGCCGGAGCGCCGCAGCGGCCAGGATGACCCCATGGCACACATGACCGAGGCCGAGTGGCGATCCTTCCTCTCCGCCGGCACCCGCACCGCCAAGATCGCCACCACCCGGGCCGACGGCCGCCCGCACGTCGCGCCGGTCTGGTTCCTGCTGGACGGCGACGAGATCGTCTTCAACACCGGTGCCGCCACCGTGAAGGGCCGCACGCTGGCCCGTGACGGCCGGGTGATGCTCTGCGTGGACGACGACCGACCGCCGTTCTCCTTCGCCCTGGTGCAGGGCACCGCGCGGCTCAGCGACGACCTCACCGAGGTGCGTGCCTGGGCGACCCGGATCGCCGCCCGCTACATGGGCGAGGACCTCGCCGAGCAGTACGGCGCCCGCAACGGCGTCCCGGGCGAACTGCTGGTCCGGGTCGGGATCGAGAAGGTCACCGCGGAACACGGAGTCGCGGACTGAAAACCCGTGCCGCTGTCGGTGGCGCGTGGCAGGCTTCCCGGTATGACGGCGTGGACCCTCAACGACATCGAACGTGCGATCCGCTCCTCCTGGGGCGTCGACACCTGTGCGCCCGAGGACCTGGCCCACTGGCGTCCCGACAATCCCGCCCGCGGACAGTGCGGGGTGACGGCGATGGTGCTGCACGACCTGCTCGGCGGCGAGCTGATGATGGGCGAGGTGCACGTCGGCGGGGTCCGGACGGACCTGCACTGGTGGAACCGGTTCGCGACCGGCTTCGAGGTCGACCTGACCCGGGAGCAGTTCGGCCCGGAGGAACGCGTCGGTCCGGGCCGTCCGGTCGCCCGCCCGCAGCGCCCCGGCCGGCTCCAGGCCCAGTACGAGCTGCTGCGCCGCCGGGTGGTCGCCCAGTTGGAGGCCGACCGGCGTGGCGACGCCCCCGCCGTCGCGCTCGCCCAGCGGGCCTGCGCCTGAGCCGGTGAGCCGGTGAGCCGGGGTCGGCCCCTGGGCCGCGACCGCGACCGGCCCCGGCGGGCCGCGACCGGGCCTGCCGCACGGGCACCGCACCCCGGGCCGAAAGTGCCCGGGTCGGGATCGCGCCACCGGCCGGAGTTCGCGTACTGTTCCGCGGACGTGTACCGGTCATGCCAGGTGCCTGGCGGTCGTGATCAAAAGCCCTTTCTGGTAACAGAGTTGGACCAAACGGACGGGCGTGGGGGTGCGGGCGGGAAACAAGAGGGGTACCCGCCTTCCGGAGTGGCCGATTCCTTCGGTAGTCTCCGTCGGACTTTCAGCTCGCGGGGGGTTTGCTGTTCGGACAGCCGTGCCCGCCGCTTCCCGGGCCGCGCCCGGACTCTCTCGTGAGGTCTCCTTGTCCAAGTCCATACGCCGCAGTTTCGCCCTCGCCGGCGCCGCCGCGCTCGCCTCCTCGATGGTGCTGGCCGGCGCCCAGGGCGCCGTGGCCGCCGGCACCACGGGTTCGTCGGCCGCCGCCGCACCGCAGGCTGACAAGGCCGCGCACAACGCGCTCGACCTGTCCGTCGCCGGGGTGCCGAGCACCTTCATCGCGGGCGGCGAGTCCAAGCAGTTCACCTTCAAGGTCGACAACGCGACCAAGCACGACGTCGTGTTCTACCCCTTCCTCAAGTTCAAGAACCGTCCGGGCAGCCTGGAGGCCGACCACCTCAAGGTCGAGTACCAGCTGCCCGGCGGCTCGTGGCTGCCGGCCGGTGTCGCTCCCGGTGGCGGCGACACCGACGACGACGCGGTGCTCATCATGCTCGCCGGCGTGGACGGCGACGGCAACGTGGACGGCGGCTCCCTGCTCGCGGTCAACCGCGGCAAGAGCCTGAACATCACCGTCCGCGTCTCCTTCACCGACGACGCGCCGCTCGGCAAGGCCGGCGTGGTGCCGGTGGTCTTCTCCGAGCAGCTCGACGACGAGACCGGCGAGGCGGTCGGCAACGGCCACTTCAGCTGCGACGGCATCAAGGGCGCCGGCTTCACCATCAAGTCCGGCGGCGGCAAGCCGAGCCCGACCGGCAAGCCCACCACGGCGAAGCCCACCACCGCCAAGCCGAGCCCGACCGCGACCAAGCCGACCGGCAGCCCGACGGCGAGCCAGTCGCCGACCGCGACCGCCACGCCGAGCGCGTCCACGTCGCCGACCGCCACCGCGACCGCCACGGCGACCACGTCGGCCACCCCGTCGGCCACGGCGACCCCGTCCACCACGGCCTCGCCGTCGGCGACCACCTCGCCGACCACCGCGCCGACCGAGACCGGCCCGGCGACCTCGGCGCCGGCGACCTCCCCGGCCGCCACCGCCCCGGGCGCCACCACCTCGGCCGGCCCGCAGGAGCCGATCGACTTCCCGGTCGCCGTGCCGAACGTGACGCCTCCGAAACTCACCCCGGCCGCCGTCTCCGGGGCCAAGGCCGCCGCGGACAAGGCGCTGGCGACCACCGGTGGCGGTGACAACACCACCGCCATCGCGATCGCCGGCGGTGCCGTCCTCGCGGCCGGTGCCGGCACCCTCCTGGTGCTCCGCCGCCGCAAGTCGACCCAGCAGGGCTGAGCCCGGGCCGCCGCAACCACGGCGGCCCCGGCCCGGGGCCGAGCCCCGTCCCGACCCGCGTGCCCCTGGTGCGTCCGTTCGCCGGACGCGCCAGGGGCACGGTCGTTCCTCCACCGGGCGGACGGCGGGAGTTCCACGACCTGGCCTAGGATGACCGGCCGGGCCGCCCCGCGGGCCGCCGGCGCGCGGCTACCGGGGGCCGGGGACCAGGTCGCGCGCGCCCTCCCGGACGGAGGCCGTCCGGTCGGACCGGCCGAACAGGAGCGCGGCCAGCGCCACACCGGCCGCCGCACCGGCCGCCTGGGCGAGCACGAACCCGGGGACGGAGCCGGCGGCGATCCCGGTGTAGCTGTCGGTCAGGGCCCGCCCCACGGTGACCGCCGGATTGGCGAACCCGCCCGAGGAGGTGGCCCAGCAGGCGGCACCGGCCCAGAGGCCGACCGCGGCCGGCACCGGCCCGCCGCGCCTGCTGCGGTCGAGGCCGGACACCACCAGGAGCAGGGTGCCGGTGGCCACCACCTCGCCGAGCCAGAGCGCACCGCCGTCCCGGGCCTGCCCGGACGGCTCGGCGAACGGCCGCTCGAACATCACGTTGGCCAGGCCCGTCCCGAGCACCGCGCCGGCGGTCTGCGCGGCGGTGTAGGCGCCGAGCTCGCGCAGGCCCGGCCCCTCGCCGGCACGCCGACCGGCCCACCACGCGCCCGCCGTCACCAGCGGGTTGAAGTGCCCGCCGGAGACCGGACCGAGCAGCCCGATCAGTACCGCCAGGGCGATCGCCGAGGCGCCGACGTTGGCGAGGAACCGCACCCCGCCGTCCTCGGTGAGCGCGGCGGCCCGGACGCCCGAGCCGACCACCACGGCGGCCAGCGCCGCCGTGCCGACCGCCTCCGCGGCCAGCCGTCGCCTCAGGGGCGGAGAGATCGTGGTCATGGCGACATGGTCGCGGCCGCAGTCCGGCCCGGCAATTGGCGGCTTCGTCCAATCCGCGTCCGGCCCGGGCACCCCCGCTCGGAGACTCGCACGGGACCGTCGACCGCCGGGGCGGACGGGACCGGTGAAACTGGCTTGACCCTCACGCAGCGGGAGGGCGGAGGCTCGTGGTCAGCACGAAGGGAGCCCCACATGAGGGAGCGGATCGTCGGAGGGTGCGCATGAGCGGCGGCTACTCGGTCGGGCAGGTGGCGGGGATCGCCAGGGTGACCGTCCGGACCCTGCACCACTACGACGAGATCGGACTGCTGTCCCCCGAGGGCCGTACCCGGGCCGGCTACCGCCGGTACCGGGACGCCGACCTCGACCGGCTGCAGCAGATCCTGTTCTACCGCGAGCTCGGGTTCCCCCTGGAAGAGATCGCGGCCATCCTGGACGACCACTCGGTCAGCCCGAGCGAGCACCTGCGGCGCCAGCACCGACTGCTGAGCGAGCGCATCGCCCACCTCCAGGAACTGGCCGCGGCCGTCGAACACGCCATGGAGGCACAGAAGATGGGAATCCAGCTGACCCCGGAGGAGAAGTTCGAGGTCTTCGGCGACGCCTACCGCGAGGGGTGGGAGGCCGAGGCCGAGCAGCGCTGGGGCGACACCGCGGCCTGGGCCCAGTCCCAGCGCCGCACCGCCGGCTACGGCAAGACGGACTGGCAGCGGATCAAGGCCGAGGCGGACGCCCTGAACGACCGCCTGGCCGCCGCGTTCACCGCCGGCGAGCCCGCCGACGGCGGCCCGGCCATGGACCTCGCCGAGGTCCACCGGCAGCACATCGTCGACAACTTCTACGACTGCACCTTCGAGATCCACCGGTGCATCGCGGGGATGTACGTCGCCGACCCCCGGTTCACCGAGGTCTACGAGCAGCTCGCCCCCGGGCTCGCCCGGTGGCTGCACGACGCCATCCTCGCCAACGCGGCCTTCCGCACGGGCGAGCAGGGCTGACGCGGAAGGTCCGCCGCGGCTCGGCTGCGGGACGGGCCGGGCGGCCTGCTCAGGCGACGCCGCGGCCGAACGAGCGGCGGTAGGCGGTGGGGGAGGTCCGCATCACCCGCCCGAAGTGGTGGCGGAAGGTCGCGGCGCTCTCGAAACCGACCGCCACGGCGATCTCCTCCACCGAGCCGTCGGGCGATTCCAGCAGGGGGAGGCTGGCCGCGATGCGCTGGGTGACGACCCAGCGCATCGGGCTGGTGCCGTTGCGCGCGGTGAAGTGGCGCAGGTAGGAGCGGTCGGACATCCGTGCGGCACGGGCGAGCACGGAGACGGTCAGCGGCGACGACAGGTGGTCCAGCGCCCACTGCATCGAGCGCGCGACGCCGTCGTCCTCCTCCTCGACCGGCCGGATCGCGGCCTCGATGAACTGGGCCTGCCCGCCGTCCCGGTGCGGCGGCACGACGAAGCGGCGGGCGACGCTGTTGGCCACCTTGGCGCCGTGGTCGCGGCGGACCAGGTGCAGGCAGAGGTCGATCCCTGCGGCGCTTCCGGCGCTGGTCAGCACCGAGCCGTTGTCCACGTAGAGCACGTCGGGGTTGACCCGCACCGACGGGTACCGCTGTTGCAGCAGTTCCGCGTACCGCCAGTGGGTGGTGGCCTCGTGCCCGTCCAGCAGCCCGGCGGCGGCCAGGGCGAACGCACCCGAGCAGATCGACACGATCCGGGCGCCGCGCTCGTGCGCCGTCCGCAGGGCGGCGACCAGGCCGGGGGAGACTCCCCCGGCCGGGCGGCCGGGAGGTGCCCCCGCGCCGCCGAGGGCGATCGGAACCCCGGGGATCACCACGGTGTCGGCGGCGGCGAGTTCGTCCAGCCCGTGCCGGGCCGTCAGGGAGAAGCCGCCGACCGCGTCGAGCTCGGTGCCGGGCCGGTCGGCGCAGACCTTCAAGCCGTACCAGGGCGCCGCCAGCAGCCCGGTCAGCTCCGGCCGAGCCAGCCCGAACACCTCCACCACCACGCCGAGTTCGAACGGCGTCATGCCGGCGAAGGCGTACACCGCGACGTCGTGAACCGGCTCGGGCCGCCGGCCGATGGCGACGGCCACCGGTCCGGAGTGGCTCTGTCGGGCCATGGGAACCCCCTGCTGACGGGTGGCGGAATGCCGGTGAGTGTAGCCCTTCCGGCCGCCGCGGATTTCCTCGGAACCCGGCTGCAACCTCCGCGCCCCCCACACGTCCATCACTACGGGGGGCGGAAGCGGTCGGAGAACCTGGCGCTGGCATGATTCCGCTGATCACGAACTTGATCAAGGGTTCTGACGGGCCGACGGAAAGCCGATCACGTCCTGGGGGAAAGCAGAACGTACATGTCCATGGCCATCGGTCCGATAGCGGGACCGGGGAGAGGGCGGGGCATCCTCGCCGGAGCGGTCGGGCTGCTGTTCGGCGTCCGGGAGGCCGGCCGGGCGGCCGACCTCCCGGACGGGGAGCCGGAGGCGGCCCAGCGCCGCTCCGGCTTCCGGCTGCTGCGCGGTGGCCGGAAGCAGACCGAGGACCGGCCCACGCTGACCGACCTCTACCACGCGCACCGGCTCGGTCTGGTGCGGATGGCGGTGCTCCTGGTCGACCATCAGGACCTCGCCGAGGACGTCGTGCAGGAAGCCTTCACCCAGCTCTACCAGCGCCACGGAGAGCACCTCGACGATCTGGACAACGCCCTCGGGTACCTGCGGACCTCGGTGGTCAACGGTGCCCGGTCCATGCTGCGCCGCCGCAAGACCGCGCGTGAGTACGTTCCGCCGCACGAGGCGGACGCGCCGTCCGCCGAGGACCACGCCGTCCTCAACGACGAGCACCGGCGGGTGCTCGTGGCGATGCAGGAGCTGACCCCGCGCCAGCGGGAAGTGCTGGTGCTGCGCTACTGGTCCGACATGTCGGAGGCGCAGATCGCCGAGACCCTGGGGCTGTCCCGGGGTGCCGTGAAGTCCACCGCCAGCCGGGCTCTGGACGCCTTGGAGAAGCACCTGGAGAAGGTTCGATGACCGACAAGAATCCCCGCCTGCCCGGCGGCGGTGCCGATCCGGGCGAGAGCCCGATGGAGCGGCTGCTGCGCGAGGCGATGAACGCCCGCGCCGCGCAGATCACCGCGCACGACCTGCGCCCGGCCGATCCTCCCAGCCGAAGAATGCGCAGGCTGCGGCCGGTCTACCTGGCCGTGGTGCCGGCGTTCGCCCTGGCCGCGGCGCTGGCCGTCGGCGTGCTCGGCTTCCGCGCCGAAGACGTCGCCGACCACCGGACGCCGAACCCGGCCGCCACCCTGACCACTTCGTCCGCCAGTCCGTCCCCCACGGCGCCCGCGACCCCGTCCCCCACGGCGACCGTGACCGGTTCCCCGTCGCCGTCCGCCACGGCCGACGAGGAGCCGGACGTTCCGGCCGGCCGGCCCAGCGGCGCCCCGGCGACCGGCTCCTCGACCAGCGCGCCCGCCACCTCCGGGACGGCGACCCAGGTCACCTTCCGCGGCGTGAAGTTCAAGGCCCCGGCGGGCTGGCGGGTCCTGGAGCCGCGAGCGGGCGCCCTGAGCGTGTGCGTGCTGAGCCCGGGAGCACCGCAGCCGGGTACGGAGGACGACTGCATTCCCTACGGGGTGCTCCTGACCTCCTACAACACGGCGGACGAGGTCGACCACGCGCTCTGGCCGTCCCTGTACTTCCTCAGGTCGGACAGCGGATGGTCCCCCCAGCCGTCCTGCCCGGTCTGGGGGAAGCAGTACGTGCCCGTCCCTGCGGACAAGATCACCAGCTCCGCCACCCGCACCAGGGACATCGTGGCCGGCCGGCCCGTCTACAAGACGCAGTGGCAGGTCACCTGCAACGGCGCGGACAGGTTCACCGCCCAGATGTGGGGTCTGGACAAGGACCAGGTCTTCGTCTCCGCGATCGGCCTCAAGTCCGACTACCAGGCCGGCCTGGTCTCGATGCTCGACAGCATCGACCTGAGCGGGCGCCAGGCGCCGTCGGCGCGCGCCAACCAGAACGACATCGGCATCACCGTGGAGGGCCTCGGTACGGGCCAGCAGGTGCCCAACGACGGTACGCCGGTGACCTTCTCGGTGACGTACAAGAACACCAGCCAGACCGACTACGCCAAGGTCCAGCCGTTCGTGATCACCGAGCACTACGCGGGCACGCCGGTCTCCGACGCTCCGGTGGCCGAGAACTCCGGCAAGCTGGAGCGCCAGGACGGTGACACCTGGACGCAGGTGGCGATCTCCGAGGGCAGCGACACGGGCTACGCCGCCGCCGATCCGAAGTCGCTGTTCCCGCTGGCCCCCGGGCAGAGCAGGACGGTCAAGTTCCGCCTCACGATGGACCACGACGCCGGGCCCGGCGTGATGCCGGTGACGGTCAAGGCCACGCTGCCCTACAACGGCAGCGGTGCGTTCACCTCGATCGGCGAGCACAGCATCCCGGTCCGCGTGGTGGCCAAGTAGCGCACGACGCCGGAGCCCGGCCCCCCCACCACGAGGGGAGCCGGGCTCCGGCATGTCCCGGTCGGGACGGGCGACGCGTGACGGGCGACGGACGACGGGCTCAGGCGAGCGAGGCCATCCACGCCTCGACGTCCTCGGCGCGGCGCGGCAGGCCGGCCGAGAGGTTCTCGTTGCCGTCCGCGGTGACCAGGATGTCGTCCTCGATCCGGACGCCGATGCCGCGGTACTCCGCCGGCACGGTCAGGTCGTCCTCCTGGAAGTACAGACCGGGCTCGACGGTGAGCACCATGCCCGGCACCAGCAGGGCGTCGACGTGCTCCTCCCGGCGGGAGTGGGCGCAGTCGTGAACGTCCAGGCCGAGCATGTGGCCGGTGCCGTGCAGGGTCCAGCGGCGCTGCAGGCCGAGCTCCAGCACCTTCTCGACGTCGTACAGCGACGGGTCCAGGAGGCCCCAGGCGAGCAGGCGCTCGGCGAGCACGCGCTGCGAGGCGTCGTGGAAGTCGCGGAACCGGGCGCCGGGCTTCACCGCGGCGATGCCGGCCTCCTGCGCGTCGTAGACGGCCTGGTAGATCTTCCGCTGGAGCTCGGAGAAGCGCCCGTTGATCGGCAGGGTGCGGGTGACGTCGGCGGTGTAGAGGGTGTGCGTCTCCACGCCGGCGTCCAGCAGCAGCAGCTCGCCCGGGCGGACGGCGCCGTCGTTGCGGACCCAGTGCAGCGTGGTGGCGTGCGCGCCGGCCGCGCAGATGGAGCCGTAGCCGACGTCGTTGCCCTCGACCCGCGCGCGGCGCCAGAAGGTGCCCTCGATCCAGCGCTCGGACGTGGCGACGGCCTGGCCCAGCTCGCGGACCACGTCGGTGAAGCCGTTGACGGTGGCGGCGCAGGCGGCACGCAGCTCGCCGATCTCCCACTCGTCCTTGACCAGCCGCAGGCCGCTCAGGAACTCCTTGAACTCGGCGTCCTTGTCGGCGTCCAGCACGTCGGCGAGCGCGGCCTCCAGGCCGGCGTCGTGGCCGCGCACGATCCGGGTCGGGACGGTGCCGGACTTCGCTCGGTCGGCCAGCTCCTCGGCGGCCCGGCGGACGTCGCGGGCCGGCAGGCCGAGCAGCTGTTCCTGCTCGGCGAGGCTGTGCCGGCGGCCGACCCAGAGCTCGCCGTAGCCGTCCAGCCAGAACTCGCCGTTCTCGCGGTCGGAACGCGGCAGCAGGTAGAGGCCGAAGACGTGGCCGGCGTCGCCCGTGGGTTCGGCGACCAGCACCGCGTCCTCGGTCTGGTCGCCGGTGAGGTGCACGTACTCGCTGGCGGCGCGGAAGCTGTAGTCGGAGTCGTTGGCGCGGACCTTCAGGTTGCCGGCCGGGACCACCAGGCGCTCGCCGGGGTAGGCGGCGGAGAGCCGGGCGCGGCGCTCGGCCGCGTACGGGGCCTGGGCGACCGGCTCCAGGCCGTGCAGCTCGGTGTCGGCCCAGCCGGACTTCATCGAGGCGGCCAGTTCGTCGGAGACCCCGGAGTACAGGCCGTTCTTGCGGCCCTTGAACTCCTGCGGCTGCTCCTCGCCCCCGGCCTCGGGGTTCTCGGCCACTGCCGGGGTGCGGTCCTCGGTCACGTACGTCGCCTCCTTGCGCGTGCGGCTGCCCCATGGGGGTGTCCCGGGGGCCGGAGCCCTGGGGCGCGTCGGATCGCGACACGCACGGGCGGCCGTGCGTCCATGGTACGGACGTCCGCCGGCGCGCCCCGGCGGGGGAGCGGCGGGCGCCGGGGCGGACGGCCCGCGCGGGAGCCGAGCCGGGGCGCCCGGGGGCCGCGCACCGCCCGCCAGGAGGACTACCCGAAGCGGGCGGCCAGCAGCATCAGGTCGTCGGTGGCGGCTCCGGTGGCCGGGTCCGGGCAGACGGCCAGCAGGTGGGCGCAGAGCCGGTCCGGGTCGATCCGCACGTCGCGCGGGGCGTCGGCGGCGGCCCGGCGCAGGTTGGCCTGCCCGGCGTGCAGGGTGGGCCCGCAGCGGCGGGCCAGTCCCTCGGTGTAGAGCACCAGGGTGTCGCCGTGGTCGGCGGTGAACTCGACCCCGGGCGCCTCCCAGCAGGCCAGCATGCCGAGCGGGGCGGAGAGCGAGGTCTCCACGAACTCGGCGCCGTGCCGGGTGACCAGCACCGGCGGGCAGTGCCCGGCCCCGGCCAGGGTGATCCGGCGGTCCTCCGGCTCCACCCAGGCGTACACGGCGGTGGCGCTGCGGGTCGGCTCCGTGGTCTTGAGCAGCAGTTCGAGGTCGCCGAGGACGGAGACCGGGTCCTCGCCCTCCAGCACCGCGTACGCCCGCAGCGCCGCCCGGACCCGGCCCATCGCGGCCGCCGCGCCGGGTGCCGAGCCGGGCCCGGCACCGGGCCCGTCGCCGGAGACGCTGCCCACGGTGAGGCCGACGGTGCCGTCCGGCAGCGGGATGGCGTCGTACCAGTCGCTGCCGACGGAGTGGTCCAGGCCGGCCGGGACCAGCCGGGCGGCGAGCCGCAGACCGGCCGGCTGGGGGAGCCGGTCGGGCAGCAGGCCGCGGCGAAGCGCCTCGGTGGTGCGGCGGACCCTGTCGGCGTCCAGCTGCTTGGCGAGCAGCGGGGCGGCGACCTCGCAGTAGCGGTGGGCCAGCTCGCGCTGGCGCTCGGTGGGAGCGGCGGGCTCGTCGTAGAACCAGAGCGCGGCGGCCAGCGGGCCGTCCTCCTCGGTGGCGAGCGGCAGGCCGTAGCAGCCGCCGAGGCCGAGGGAGACGGCGAGCTCGCGCAGCCGGGCGCCGATCGCAGGGTCGTGGGCGAGGTCGCGGCACTCCAGCCGGTCCGGCCGGTCGCGCTCGCGCAGCAGCCGGGCGACCGGGCTCTGGTCGGTCGGCACCGTCTCCAGGGAGCCGAGGCTGGCGCGGTCCAGGCCGTGGCCGACCGGCCGACCGGGGCCGCCGCCGGGTGCGGCGGTGACCAGCAGGGCACGGCTGGCGCCGAGCAGCGCGGTGCCGGAGGCCAGGAGGGCGTCGACCGTGGCGTCCAGGCCGCGGGCGCGGGCGAGCCGTCCGGTGTGCTCGTGCAGGCTGGTGAAATCGGACAGCCGTCCGGCCAAACGGTCCTGCAGCCCGGCCGGGGGCGTGCTCCGGTCGCCGGTGGGGGCCGGCCCGCCGGCGGCCGAGGGCCGGCCGTCGCCGGCTCCGGCCGGGTCGGCCGGGTCCTCGGCCGGGCCGGGGAAGCCCGGATGGTCGAGCACCGAGAGGCCGCTGGCGCTGCCGGGCTCGCCCGGCTCGGCGGACGTCGACGATGCGTGGGACTCGGTCATGCCGCCACTCCTGACGCGGTACGTGTCATACGGAACCCCCCAGGTACGGCCGATTGGAGCGAGGACGGCCAAAAGGCGCGTTCCGCCTCGATTCGCTACTTCTCGTCATTGATCGTCAGCAATGCTACCACTTCTACACAGGCCATTCGGGGCATGTCCAGATCCCTTCCGGTGCCGGTGTCCGGTCCCGCCGCCCCCGGAGCCGGTACCCGTCGGGGTCCGGCGCCGGACCCCGACGGGGTGGCCGGAGTGCGCCCGGGAACCCGCGCGGGGGCGCGTTCCGTTCGAGCGCGCGCCGGGTACTGCTGCGGCCCGACCGGGGGTGTTCCGGCGGCCCGCCGGTGCCGGGCGGAGAGCATGGACCGGCCGGAGAACGGGCAGAACCGTCTGGACGGCCCGGATGGCCTCCGGATCGTATGCTTTCGCCGCCCGGAGGACCGGGCCGGTCGGAAGTCACTCACTCGTACGGTGGAACCAACCGCGCCCGGGCGGCGTCCATCCGGTCGCATGCGGGATTCTCGTTCCAAGGGATGTTCTAGTCCGCGGCCCTTCTCAGGTCGTGCTCCACACCGTGCTCCACCCCTGCCCACGCCGTTCGCCATGCCCACCGCCCCGATCCGGGCCGGTGCGGCGCTCCCCGACGCGGGGCGCGGGCCGGGAGCGAACCGAGCGGTCACGGAAAGGAACGAGTGCCATGCGCGAGAACCCGAGCAACCGTCCGGCGGCCCGTTCGGCCCGGCTGGCCGCGGCCCTGGCGGCCGCCGTCGACCACCGTTGGCCCGTGGTGCCCGGGACGCTGCTCCGCGGCGGGCGGTGTTCCTGCGGGGACCGCGACTGCCCCGTCCCCGGTGCCCATCCGCACGATCCGCCGCTGCTCGCGGCCACCACCGATGCCCGGATGGTGCGTTGGTGGTGGGAGCGGCAGCCGGACGCTCCCGTGCTGGCCGCGACCGGCCGGACCGTCTCGGCGGTCAGCCTGCCCGCGGCGGCCGGCGCCCGGGCGCTCGCCCACCTCGCCGCGCTGCGGCTGCCGCTCGGCCCGGTGCTGGCGATGCCCGGCCGCTACGCGCTGATGGTCGCCCCGTACTCGCTGGAGGTGTTGGGTGAGATGCTCGCCCAACTGCCTTGGGTGCCGGGTTCGTTGCGTTACCACGGGCCGGGCGGCTTCCTGCCGCTGCCGCCCGGCGGCGGGACGGGCATCCGGGTGCGCTGGGTGCTCGCGCCCCACCCGGCGGCCGACGGCGGGGTCTGGCTGCCCCCGGTCGGGCCGCTGCTCGGCGAACTGGTCGAGGCGGCGGTCCGGTTGGACAGCGGTCGCTCGGCGCACTGACGGCCGCGGACGGTCGGGCCGGGGCGCGGCGCACGGGCTGCCGCCGCGGTGCCCGGAACTGATCGGGCACGGTGCAACCGGGGCGCCCCGGCGGAAAACAAAAGATCCGGCCGCTGGCGACGGGGGATGCACCAGCGACCGGACTCTTTAGACAGTAACAAGGATCCGCGGCTACGCCAATTTCCAAGATGCCCTGGCAGTCCGGAAATTGCCGTTCTGACGGGCAATGTGACGCGTATCACCCGGATCCCGGTCGCCTTTAGTTCAAGGTGACCTGACGGTTCACCAGGTTCGCGCGGGCGCGGCGCTCCTCGGCGGTCAGCGGACGCTCGTCGGCGAGGGTCTCGGCGAGCCGCTCGGCGAACTCGGCGGCCGGCTTCTCGCAGTCGGCGGCCGTCATGGCGAGCGGCAGGTCCCAGACCGGCACGGTCAGGCCGTGCGCGCGGAACGAGCCGACCAGGCGGGTGTCCGGTCCGAGCGAGGACCGGTCGGCGGCGGTGAGCCGGGCCAGCGCGTCCAGCAGCTGCTCCTCCGGCACGGTCATCACCCAGCGGAGGTGGTTCTTGTCCGGGGTGCCGCACCAGTACGCGGAGTCGACGCCGCTCAGCTTCTCGGTCGGGATGGCCGAGGCGTTGGCGCGCTCCAGGGAGGCGGCCACCTCGCCGGTGGCGGTCTCGGCGTCCTCCAGCCAGAACTCGAAGCCGGTGTGCACGGCGGGCGCGAACTCGGCCTGCAGGTCCAGCAGGTCCTGCAGGCGGCGGCCGCCCGGGACGGTGCGGCGGGCGGGCACCGGCGAGCCCGGCTCGGCGGCCAGCGCCAGCTCCAGGGCGTCGGCCAGGTCGCGGCTGAGGTCGCCGGAGGAGGACTGGGTCTGCAGGCCGAGCAGGATCGAACCGTCCTGACGGCGCAGGGCCGGCCAGGCCAGCGGCAGCACGGTGGCCAGCGTCACCGACGGCACCTCGCCGGTGGCGGTCTCGGCGACCCCGGTGGCCAGCGTCAGCGGGACGGTCGCGGCCGGCACCAGCTCGCGCAGCGCCACCCAGTCGGCCTCACCCGGCAGGCCCTCGAACGGGCGGTGCACCAGCTCCTGCACGGCGTGCGAGGCCTCGCGGCCGTGGCACGCCTTGTAACGACGGCCCGAACCGCAGGGGCAGTTCTCGCGGGCCCCGACCACGGGGATCTCGCCCGTGACGGCGGTGGTGGACTGGCTGCGCTGCGGCGCCTTCTTGGCGGCCTTCTTGCCCATGGTGCGGCTCTCCCGGGGACGGTGGTGTTGTGCTCCGGGCAGCCTACTGACGTTCCACCGGCGCGTGGGCACACGCCGGGGCACGGGGCGGTGGAGGCTCCCCCGGGCCCGCTCGCCTGCGGCCCGCGGGTCCGCGGCCTTCGGCGTGGCCTGCGGATCGCCCTGACCGCGGGCCGTGGTCGGCCCCGGGTCGGCGAACCGGTCGGCCGTCAGGCGCTGCGGGCATCACCGCCGGTGCGCCGGGCGTGGCGGGCCCGGGCGGGCAGCGCCGCCCACACCGTCACCTCGCCGGGCGCGTCGCGCACGCCCCAGTCACTCGCCAGCTGGTCCACGATGCTCAGGCCGCGGCCGCCGCGCGAGGTCAGCGACGGGCTGGCCGGGGACGGCCGGGTCTGCGCCCCGCCGTCGGTCACCTCCAGGGTGAGGACGCCGTCCGCGTGCATCTGCCAGCGGACGAGGATGCCGCCGTCGTCGGCGCCCGCGTCCTCGCCGTCCCGGGACCGGTCCTGCGGGCGGCCGTCGGATCTGCCCGGTCGGGCCGCGCCGCCGGGCGCGGCCGCCCCGGACGGGACACCGACCAGGACCTGGCCGACGACCTCGGAGCGGGCGCTGCGGCCGAGCACGGGCAGCGGCCCGAGCGGCCGGGCGTAGCGACAGGCGTTGCTCAACAGTTCGGAAAGGATCAGAACAGCATCGTCAATGACCGGTTCCGGTATCTGCCGGTCACCCAGATCTCGACGCAGTCGGCGCCGTGCGACCCCGACACTCGCTGGGCCGTGCGGCACTGCCATGGTCGATGAAGTCGGCACTTCACGCGCCACCATCAACGCCACCCCCGGACCTCCTTCAGCGTATGCCGAGGGATGGATGCCCCTTGGTAATGCGTCGGAAACGACCGCACGGCGATCCCGGCCGGACATTTCGAGCCGCACGACACACGGTGCGCGACAGGTGATTCGCCGCTCACCCTCTGTCGTGAAACGCAAAAACCACGGCAGAAAGCGACGGCGGAAGGTTTGAGTCCCTACCAAGACGATCAACCGACGGGCCTCGTGATGCCGATCGGACGACGGCCCGGGGCGCCCGGGGCGCGCGTGGCGGATGGGGCGCCCGTGGTGCCCCGAGCACCCGGGCGCCCGTCGGCCGGGGCGTCACCGGCCGAGCTGGGCCAGTACCTCCGCCGGGCGGTTGGTGATGATCGCCGACACGCCGAGCTCCAGGCAGAGCTCCACGTCGGCCGGCTCGTCGACGGTCCAGACGTGCACCTCGTGGCCCAGCTCGCGCAGCCGGGTGACCAGCCGGGGCTTGGCCCGCACCAGGTCGATGCCGGGACCGGCGATCCGCGCGCCGCCCGGCAGCGCCGCACCCGGCCGCAGCCGGCCCTGCAGCGGCAGCATCCGCTCGAACAGGAACACCCGCGGGTACTGCGGCGCGGCGGCGGCCACCCGGGCCAGGGCCAGCGAGGAGAAGCTCATGATGCGGGCCCGCGGGCCGTCGGCGGCTCCCTGCGTACTGGCTCTGTGCGTACCGGCCCCCGGCGTACCGGCTCCGTGCGTACCGGCCCCCGGCGTACCGGCTCCGTGGGCGCCGCCGATCCCGAACCGGTCGAGCATCCGCAGCAGCTCGCTCTCGACCCGGCCCCGGAACCGGACCGGGTGCTTGGTCTCGATCGCCAGGTCCACCGGCCGGCCGCAGTCCGCGACCAGCTCCAGCAGGCTCTCCAGCCGCAGCACCTCGCGCAGCTCCGGGTCCCGGCTCGGCACGCCGGTCTTCCAGGCGCCGAAGTCGTGCGCCTCCAGCTGTGCCAGCGTCATCGCGGAGACCGTGCCGCGGCCGTCCGAGACCCGGCCGATCCGGCGGTCGTGGACGCAGACCAGCTGACCGTCGGCGGTCACCCGGACGTCGCACTCGACCGCGTCCGCGCCCTCCTCCAGCGCCCGGCGGTAGGCCGCAAGGGTGTGCTCGGGCAGGGCGTGCGAGGAACCGCGGTGCGCGATCACCTGGACGGGCGGCGCGGTGCGCGCCGCCGCAGGCGAGAGATCAGGGCTGGTCACAGCGTCAACGATAAGCGGCGGAAGTGAAGCGGAAGCGAAGACGGCCCCAATCCGCGGGGCCGTCTTCGGGGTGCGGGCGGGCGGTCAGCGCCGGCCGCGGGTCAGCGGGGCGAGCGCCCAGGTGGCCAGGGCGGGCACCAGGAAGCCGAACAGCGAGGCCGAGGTCCACTCCTGCGGGGTGAAGTGCAGGGCCTCCTGGACGGAGGTCCAGAAGTCCGTCCACCAGCCGGCGATCGCGGTCGGCGCGATCAGCTGGTAGACGGCGAAGCCGAGCGCCCACGGCAGCAGCATCAGCCAGCGGGACGGCGCGTCGGCGGCGAGGTTCCAGCCGCGCCGGCCCGCGCCGAGGAAGTAGTCCACCGCCAGCACCGCGAACATCGGCACGAAGACCGAGCCGATCAGGCCGAGGAAGGCGTAGTACGAGTCGGTGAACTCGGTGATCTGCAGCGCCAGGACGGTGATCAGCAGGCCGGTCGCGCCGGTCAGGACCCGGCGGTCGACCTTCGGCAGCAGGTTGTGGACCGACATCGCGGTCGAGTAGACGTTGGCGAAGGACTGGTCGGTCTCGCGCAGCACCAGCACCAGCAGGAAGAGCCAGCCGGCCCAGACACCCAGGAACGAGTCGAAGATCCTCGTCGCGTCGCCGTCGGCCTGCAGCAGTGCGAACAGGCCGAGCACGTAGCACCAGACCTGGGCGATCGTGTAGCCGGAGAAGCTGCCCCAGAACGCCGCCCGCGGGGTGCGCGAGTGGCGGGTGTAGTCGGCGGCCAGCGGCACGAAGGAGATCGAGACGGCGATCATCGCGTCGGTGGCCCTGAGGAACCCGTGCCAGTTGCCCGCGCCCGGGTCCGGGACGCCGTGGCGGCCCAGCTGGACGGTGAAGTACACCATCGCGACCGCCACCGCCGCGGCGACGAAGCGGCGCAGCACCGCGATCGCGCCCAGCGGCCAGATGGTCAGGGCGGTGGTCACCGCGCCCGCCAGCACGACGAACACCCAGCGGTAGCCCTCGGTGTGCGCCACGGTCTGCGCGCCCATCGCGATGACCAGCAGCTCGTACACGCCCCAGCCGATGCACTGGACGATGTTCAGCACCGTGGGCACGTACGAGAGCCTCGTCCCGAAGAGCCCGCGCAGGTTGGCCATCGCGGGCGCGCCGGTGCGGGCCCCGATCAGCGCGGCGACGCCGAGCATCGCGGTGCCGACCACCGTGCCGACCACGATCGCGGTCACCGCGGCGGCCAGCGACAGCTCGCTGCCGGGCGCGCCGAGCACGGTGGCGGCGGTGGTGAAGCCGATCAGGCTGACGCCGAGGTTCATCCAGAGCGCGAAGTGGTCCCGGAAGCGCAGGGTGCGCGGCGGCTCGGTGTCGAGTACGAGCGGCGCCTCGACCCGCTCGTCCCGCCCCGGACGGTCCAGCACCGCGGTGGAACCGGCGGCGGGGGCCGTGGCGTCGGAGTGAACGGTCGTGGACGACTCGGGGAGATCCTTGGACGCGGGCGCGCCCGAAGAAGAGGATGGCGAAGCAGACGGCATGGCCGATACTCCCTACGCCGGCATTACCCGGACAGGTTCCGGCGGTCTGCGCCCCCTCGACGGTCCGTCCACGGATCCCGTGGCGTACGGTCGACCGGCGCACTCTCAGCCTGGTGGGTCCAAGCTCCCGCGTGTCAGTTTGGAGCGACAGGCTAACCGCCCAGGTGGGGAACGCCAAGGCCGTGGTCCCGGCGGTCCGCATCGCGGGACGGCGCACCGTCGGGGCGGGGGCGCGGCAGGGGGCCGTGCGGGGGCGCCGCGGGTGGCCCCGGCACGTGCTGTTGGGCCGGGCTAAGGATTCTTATGAGTTCTTCAGAAGGGTCCTTACGACAATCGAATCGGGTGTGCGAAAAACTATGGTTGTTGGTCCTGTCAGCTATGGAGGTCGTCCGTGAGCACCGAGCGCGAGGTTGGGTCCACCGGGCCGCAGGGGGAGCCCTCCGGCCAGGGGGTGGGCGGTCCCGCTCCTGACGGTTCGGCGCAGTCCGCGCCCACCCCCGCAGCGGCGCCCGAGGCCGACTACACGCTGGCCGAGGCGGCGCCCGCCGCGCCGGCGGCCGGCGGGTCCACGCCGACGCTGGCGTTCGGCAAGGTCAGCGCCCCCGAGCCGGCCGCTCCGGTCGCCCCGGCCGCTCCCGCCGCCGCCCCGACCGCGGCGGACACCGGGTACATCGACGCCCCGCCCCCGGTCCTGCCGCCCGCCGCGCCGGCCGCCCAGGCCGCGCCCGCCGGCTACCCGTACGCGGCGCCCGCCGTCGCGGCCCACGACCCCTACGCCGCCCCGGGTGCGCCCGGCGCCACCGGCCAGCACCACCCGTTCGGCGCCGGTCAGCCGCTGGGCGGCTGGGGTGCGCACGACGTCACCCCCGGAGCCCCCGGAGCCCCCGGTGGCCCCGGCTACCCGGGCGGCCCGCTCGGCTACCCCGCCGACCACCCCGGCACCCCCGGGCACGGCGCCCCGCGCAAGAAGCGCGGCGGCCTGTTCGCCCTGATCGCCGCGGTCGCCCTCGTCGCCGGTGTGGCCGGCGGCGCGGTGGGCGTGACCGTCGCCGACCGCGACGGCAAGAGCGTCGCCTCCGCGGACGACCACCGGAGCACCACCGTCCAGGCCAGCAGCCCGCAGAAGAACGAGCCCGCCCCCGGCTCGGTGGCCGGCATCGCGCAGAAGGCGCTGCCCAGCGTCGTCACCATCAAGGCCCAGGGCAACGGCGAGTCCGGCACCGGCACCGGCTTCGTCTTCGACACCGAGGGCCACATCCTCACCAACAACCACGTCGTCGCGCCCGCCTCCAACGGCGGCAAGCTGACGGTCAAGTTCGCGGACGGCAGCTCCTACGCCGCCTCCGTGCTCGGCCGCGCCGAGGGCTACGACGTCGCCGTGGTGAAGCTGGACACGCCGCCCAAGGGCAAGCTGACGCCGCTTCCGCTGGCCGACTCCGACAAGGTCAACGTCGGCGACTCCACCATCGCCATCGGTGCCCCGTACGGCCTTGAGTCCACCGTCACCACCGGCATCATCAGCGCCAAGGACCGTCCGGTCGCCTCCGGCGACGAAACCGGGGCCCAGTCCTCGTACATGAACGCCCTTCAGACCGACGCGTCGATCAACCCCGGCAACTCCGGCGGCCCGCTGCTCGACTCCACCGGTGCGGTGGTCGGCATCAACTCGGCGATCCAGTCCAACACCTCCAGCACCGGCCGGGCCGGCAGCATCGGCCTCGGCTTCGCCATCCCGATCAACCAGGCCAAGTGGGTCGGCGAGACCCTGATCAAGACCGGCAAGCCCGTCTACGCCAGGCTCGACGTGCTGCGCAACGACGACTACAAGGGCGAGGGTGCGCAGATCCAGACCCGCGACATCCAGGGCACGCCCGCCGTCACCCCCGGCGGCGCGGCCGACAAGGCCGGCCTCAAGCCGGGCGACGTCATCACCAAGCTCGGCGGCGTCCCGATCGACAACGGCCCCGCCCTGGTGAGCCGCATCTGGACCCACAAGCCCAACGAGACCGTCGACGTCGAGTACACCCGCAACGGCCAGACCTTCAACACCAAGGTCACCCTCAGCGAGCGCGTCGGCGACAACTGACGGCGGCCTCCGGAAACCGTGTGCACCGAATCCCGCCGGAACCGTTAGGCTGACCTCCGCCTGGAGAGCTGCCCGAGCGGCCTAAGGGAACAGTCTTGAAAACTGTCGTGCGGTGACCCCGTACCGTGGGTTCGAATCCCACGCTCTCCGCTGGTAGGAGAACCACCTGCTCAGGGCGGGTGCCGGAAGGATCCGGCACCCGCCTTTTGCGTTCGGTGGGGCCGGAGCGGAGGGCGGAATTCACCTGAACGGGGGGTTTGGGGCCGAGGTGTCCTCGGGGTGGAGCCGGTGTCTCGTGTGTCGGGGGTAAGGGGCGGACTGCCCTGGGCCCGGCGAGGAGAGACAGATGGCCTGGTACCCCGGCGCGGAGAAGATGGAGCTCCAGCCCGAGTCGGACGCGCAGCCGGCGATCGTGCCGACGCAGGTGATCTTCCACAGCATCGCGGCGCCGTGGACGCCGCGGCGGATGTACGAGTACTGGCGGGACTCCACGAACCTGGAGTCGCACTTCGGGGTCGGCTACGACGGGACGGTCGGCCAGTTCATCGGTACGCAGACGCGGGCCGACGCCAACTACCGGGCCAACCGGCGGGCGGACGGGACCGGGGCGGTGAGCGTCGAGTCGGCCAGCAACGACCGGCACACCGATCCGTGGACGGACGCGCAGCTGGCGGCCCTGGTCGCGCTCGGCGCCTGGCTGCACCGGCAGCACGGTATCCCGGTGCGGGTCTGCCGCAGCACGGACGACCCCGGCTTCGGCTACCACCGGCTCTTCCCGGACTGGTCGGACAGCGGTACCGCCTGCCCCGGTGACGCCCGGGTGGGGCAGTTCCACGACGTGGTGCTGCCCGGCATCGCCGCCCTCGTGAGCGGCGGCGGGACGGGCACGCCGCTGCCGCCGCCGCGGGCCGGCGATGCGCCGGCCCGGTACCGGGTGACCGTCAACGGGCTGGAGTACGGGTACGGCGCGCACGGTCCGCAGGTGCAGGAGGTGGGCGAGGCACTGGTGGCGTCGGGGCACGGCTCGCACTACACGGCCGGTCCGGACGAGGAGTGGCGCGACGCCGACACCCTCAACTACCGGGAATACCAGCGCAGTCTGGGCTACACCGGGTCCGACGCGGACGGCGTTCCGGGGGAGGACTCGCTGCGCCGGCTGCTCGGGCGGCTGCCCTCGCCGCGCCGCGTCTCCCTGGCCCACGTCGTCGCGGCGGCCCGGACCGACCCCGGCGCCGAGCAGGGGCACCGGACCTACGGCGGCGAGGTCCGGATCGTCGAGCAGGCGCTGGCCGACGAGGGCTTCCTGGAGCAGCGCTGGGTCGACGGTTCGCTCGGCACCAGGACGGTGCAGGCGTACGCGGCCTTCCAGCGCAGCCTCGGCTACTCGGGCACGGACGCGAACGGCATCCCCGGACAGCGCAGCCTGCGGGAGCTGGGTCAGCGCCGGGGGTTCGACGTGACCGACTGAGCCTGCCCCGGGGCCCGGGGCCGGGCGCGGATCCGGTGCTTGACCATGACACCGTGTGAGGCGCTGCACTGGAGGCATCATGTTCAACATCGGAGACTTCGCCAAGCACGGCCGGGTGTCGGTCCGCATGCTGCGCCACTACGACGCGATCGGGCTGCTGCGCCCGGCCCGGGTCGACCCGGTCAGCGGCTACCGCTCCTACGAGGCCGCCCAACTCGCCCGGCTCAACCGCGTCATCGCGCTCAAGGACCTCGGCCTCACGCTGCAGCAGGTGCTGGACGTCCTGGACGAGCGGGTGGACGCGGGTGAGCTGCGCGGGATGCTGCGGCTGCGGCGGGCCGAGCTCGCCGCAGCGATGGCGGCCGACGCCCAGCGGCTGGCCCGGGTCGAGGCGAGGCTCCGGACGATCGAGAGTGAGGGAAGCATGCCCGAGCAGGATGTCGTGGTGAAGCGGGTGCCGCCGGTCCGGGTGGCGGAGCTGACGGCCGTGGCGGCCAGCTACGAGCCGGAGGACGTCACGCCGGTGATCGGCCCGCTGTTCGCGGAGCTCTGCCGGCGAGTGGAGGAGGCCGGGGTGGCCGGGACCGGCCCGTCGGTGGCCCGGTACGAGGACACGCCGGAGGGGGACGGTTCGGTGCTGGTCCGGGTGGCGGTCCCGATCGGTGCGTCGGTGGAGCCCTCGGCGGAGCACGGCTTCGCCGTCGTCGACCTGCCGGAGATCGAGGAGGCGGCGACCGTCGTCCACCGCGGCTCGATGGACGACGCGCTGGGCGCCTTCCAGACGCTCGCCCGGTTCATCGACGAGAACGGCTACCGCTCGACGGGGTACGCGCGGGAGCTGTACCTGGAGTGCCCGGAGTCCACGGCGGACTGGGTGACCGAGCTCCAGGAGCCGGTGGTCCGCGCCGGGTAGGGCTCGGGCGGGCCGCGCCGGTGCTCGGCGGCGCGGTGCCGGGTGCGGCGGTGGCGGTCGCGGGAGGGGTGGTGCTCGGCGCGGGCGCGGGTCTGCTCGCCTGCACCCGGGTCCGCTGGTGCTGGGGGCCGCGCCGATCACCCACCTCTCCCGGGTGCAGGCCCTGTTGACGCTGGTGCAGAGCGGAGCGCTGGTGCTCTCCACCGGTCTGCTCGGGGTCCTCGCGGACGCGGCGGGTGCCCGTCCGCCGGTCCTGTTCTACGCGCTGGCCACCGGCGCGGCGGGCCTGGGGGAGCTCGCCTCCCCGACGCTGCGCCGGGCCCGAACCGCGGCCCGGTGGGCCCTGCGGTCCGTCCGGGGCGGAGCACCGGTCGCCGGCGGGGCACCCTTCCCGGGCGCCCCGTCCGGGACGGCGTACTTGCCGGTCGTGCACCTGCCGGGCAGAGTGCCACCGAAGGCGATGGGCCGCGTACGACCGGGCCGCGCACGCGTGGCGCGCCCGCGGCCCGACGGCGTACGGACTGGGCGGCGCCGGCCCGGGCGACCACCGGGCGCCGCGGCGCCGGACGAGCGGAGGCGGCGATGAGTGATCTGACGGACCGGCTGGCACAGGGCCTCCCGCCCGGTGCGCTGGTGGTGGACCCGGACGTGACGGCCGCCTACAGCCACGACATGGCCGGCTTCTGCACGGCCGGGACCCCGGCGGTGGTGGTGTTCCCGGAGACGGTCGAGCAGGTGCAGCACATCCTGCGGACGGCGACCGACCTGCGCGTCCCGGTGGTGCCGCAGGGCGCCCGGACCGGTCTCTCCGGCGCGGCCAACGCCGTGGACGGCTGCATCGTGCTGTCCATGGTGAAGATGAACCGCATCCTGGAGCTCGACCCCGTGAACCGGATCGCGGTCGTCGAGCCCGGGGTGGTGAACGCCGAACTCTCGCGGGCCGCGGCAGGCCTGGGTCTCTCCTACCCGCCGGACCCGTCCAGCTGGGAGTCCTGCACGATCGGGGGCAACATCGGTACCGGCGCGGGCGGGCTCTGCTGCGTCAAGTACGGCGTCACCGCCGAGTACGTGCTCGGGCTGGACGTGGTGCTGGCGGACGGGCGGCTGCTCTCCACCGGCCGCCGGACGGCGAAGGGCGTGGCGGGCTACGACCTGACCCGGTTGCTGGTCGGCTCGGAGGGCACGCTGGGCGTGGTGGTCCGGGCGGTGGTGGCCCTGCGGCCCGCACCCGCGCCCCAGCTGGCGCTGGCCGCGGAGTTCCCGAGCGCGGACGCGGCCGGGGCGGCGGTCTGCGAGGTGATGGCGCGGGGCCTGACGCCGTCGCTGATGGAGCTGATGGACGCGGTGACCGTCCGGGCCGTCAACGAGCTCGGGCAGATGGGCCTGCCGGAGTCGACCCAGGCGCTGCTGCTGGTCGCCTTCGACGGGCCTGACCCTGCGGGCGAGCTGGCCGCGGTGGGGGAGATCTGCCGGGCGGCCGGGGCGACCGAGGTGGTGCCGGCCGAGGACCAGGCGGAGTCGGAGCTCCTCCTGGAGGCGCGCCGGCTGGCGCTGCCGGCGCTGGACCGGCTGGGCACCACGATGATCGACGACGTGGCGGTGCCGCGCTCCCGGCTGGCCGAGATGCTGGCCGGAGTGGCGGAGATCGCCGAACGGCACGCGCTGACCATCGGTGTGGTGAGCCACGCCGGCGACGGCAACACCCACCCGATCGTCATCTTCGACGCGGACGACCCCGCGGAGTCGGCCCGGGCCCAGCGCTCCTTCGACGAGATCATGGCGCTGGGGCTGGAGCTCGGCGGCACGATCACCGGGGAGCACGGGGTCGGCCTGCTGAAGCGGGAGTGGCTGGCGCGCGAGCTGGGGCCGGTGGCCCTGGAGCTCCAGAGGCAGCTGAAGGCGGTCTTCGACCCGCTGGGCATCCTCAACCCGGGCAAGGCGGTCTGAGGCCCTTTCTCCAAGTGAGCTAAATAGGATTGTGGAACAGTCATGGAATGGCTGGACCTATCGACACGGGAAGGTGACCCTCCCCCGAGGGGGAGCTTTCGTCGCGGTGCCGCGCCAGGGTGGTGCGCCCGGTCGTGCGTGTGCCTTTCGTGCGCCCCGCCCAAAGCTCGTGCGGACCCGGCCGTCCAGACGGAATCCCTGGTCAGCGCCAGCATGGTGCGCGCTTTCCGCTGCGGGGCCGTTATTCGCCGGCGCCCTGGATATCACGCTAAAGGGCGAAAGCGCTGCGACGTGGTGGCGCTTTGTCGATTTGTTGCGGAAGTCTGTCCCTCGGCGTCGCAGCCCGCAGGTGTTCGTCTGGCCGGCGAACTCCCGCACCGCATACCGGAACGCATCACCTTGCACGATCGAACGATCACGCAATCACGATTGACAGCTTCTTGGAGGACATCCATGGCTCGCATCCGCACCCGCCGGTCGGCCGGTCTCCTGTGCGCCGCTCCGCTCGCGGTCGGTCTGCTGCTCGCGGGGGCCGGCTCGGCCGCCGCCGACAACGGCGCGGCGGCCAACGACGGCTCCACCAGCAGCGTGGTGTCGAACGTCGGGACGGGCAACGTCTTCGGCTCGGTCGACGGCAACTACGTCTCCACCCAGCAGACGGCCACCGGCTCCGGTGCCTCGAACCAGGCCAACACCCTCGCGGTGAAGGACAACTCGGGTGCCCTCCTGGTGGGCCAGGCCAACAAGAACGTCAACGTCGTCTTCGCCCCGGTCTTCAACTGACCGGAACGGGTCCCACCGACGGCGGGGGCGCCTGAGGTGGAACGGCCGCGGGTGGGCTGAACATCCGCGGCGGGCTCGTGGCGGCTCCGAGCGGCCGGAAGGCGCTCGCGGAACCGCGGCAGGGGGCGATCCGACGCAGGGAACGATCCGGGGCGGCGGAAAGGGTCACCGCGAAACCGGCCTCGTGGGCGGTGCCGTCGACGGCACCGCCCACGAGTGCGTCCGGGGTCCGTGCGTTCGGGCGGAACGCCCGGTGCCGCCGGGCAGGTGCGCCGCCCGTGGCCGACCGGCCAGGGTGGACGCGGCGCCGTCACCCCGCGGCGGTACGGTTGCGCTCCGACAGCGCAAAACCCGCGCCCGGGCCCGACGGTCGGGCCGTCGCGGGGCTGCGGCCGCGGCAACCGGAAGGAAGGGCGCGATGGCAGCGGAGGAGGCGGGCCTGAACGGCCCGGGCGAGGCCAGGCCTGAGCCGGGGCCCGGGGCGAGGTCCGAGGCCGCACCCGCAGCCAGGTCCGTGCCCGAGCTGTTGCTCGGCCGCCCGCCGATGGCCCGTCCGCTGCCCTCCTTCGACGCCGAGGCGGCGCCCGGCGAGCCCGGCCCGCTCTTCGTCGACTGGCTGGCCACCGCCCTCGTGGCCGGTGTGCTGGACCCGCAGGTCGCCACGCTCTCCACGGTCGACGCCGACGGCATGCCGGACGCCCGCGTCCTGGTGCTGCGCGACGTGGACGCCGCCGGCACGGGCTGGGTCTTCTCGGCCGCCGCCGACAGCCCGAAGGGACGGCAGCTCGCCGATCACCCGGCCGCCGCGCTCACCCTCTACTGGCCCCAGCTCGGCCGCCAGGTGCGGGTCCGGGGGACGGTCGAGCGGGCCGCGGACCAGGTCGCCGGGGCGGAGTTCGCCACCCGCTCCCCGGCCGCCCGGGTCGGTGCACTGGTCGGCCGGCAGAGCGAGCCGCTGGGCTCGCTGGCCGAGTACGACGACGCGGTCGCGGTCGCCCGCCGCCGTCTGGAGGCCACCCCGGACGCCGTGGCGGCCGGGCACGCGGTGTACACGCTCTGGGCGAACGAGGTGGAGTTCTGGCAGGGCGACGCGGACCGCCGCCACGTCCGGCTCCGCTTCACCCGGACGGGCCCGGTGCGTGCCCCGGAGTGGTCGCGCACGCTGCTCTGGCCGTAGGACACCGGGGCGGGCGCGTTCCCGCGGACCACCCGCCCCCGTCCCGCCCCGACCGGGCGTCAGCGCCGCCCGGTCAGCGTGGCGCCCACGCTGGCGGCCACCACGCAGCCGATCCCGGCCAGCTGGGCCGCGCCCAGCAGCTGGCCCAGCACGACCAGGCCGACCAGCGCGCTGACCGCCGGCTCCAGGCTGACCAGCACGCTGAACACCCGCTGCGGCATCCGCCGCAGCGCCGTCATCTCCAGCGCGTACGGGATCACCGGCACCAGCAGCGAGACGCCCGCGACCGAGAGCAACAGCACCAGCGGTGAGGCGCCCGGCGCGGTCAGCCCGCCCCAGGCCTGGCCGAGCCCGAACGGCGCCAGCGCGAGCGCACCCACCGTCATCGACACCGCCAGCCCCTGGAAGCCCTGGAACGCGGCGCCGACCTTGTCGGTGAACAGGATGTACGCGGCGTAGCAGGCGGCCGCCCCGAAGGCGTAGGCCAGGCCGACCGGGTCGAGCGACGACCCGCCGCCGTCCTCGCCGAGCAGCGTCAGCAGCGCCACGCCGCCGGCAGCCAGCAGGGCCCAGACCAGGTGGCTGGCCCGCCGGGCGAAGACCAGTGCCACGGCGAGCGGGCCGAGGAACTCGATGGTCGCGGCGGTGCCCATGGGCAGCCGGTCGATCGCCCCGGCGAACAGCAACGTCATCCCCGCGGAGGCCACACCGAGCAGGGCGGCGGCGGCCAGGTCGCGCGGGCGGCGCCCGCGCAGCGTCGGCCGGGTGGCGGCGAGCAGCACCACCGCGGCGAAGCCCAGCCGGAGGAAGGTCGTTCCGCTGACGCCGAGCGGGCCGAACAGCGGCTTGGACAGCGCGATCCCGAGCTGGACCAGCAGCATCGCGGCCAGACAGAGAAGCGGCGCCGGGATCCGCTCCGGGCGCCGCAGGAACTTCGGGGACCGCCGGCCGGTCGGCCCGGCGGGCGGTGCTTCCGGCGGCGGCTCGGAGCCGGGCGCCCCGCCTCGTCGCCAGCCACCGCGCTCGCCGGCGGGCTCGCCCTTGGGGGCGGGCGGCATGGCAAGAGCCTCGGCGGCGGAGGCCGGCGCCGGGGCGGTGGTTTCGCTGAGGTGGGGCGTGGGCATGCTGGCGAGTCTGCCGTAAGGAGTGAGCCAGGGGCAAGCTCGTTACAAGCGTCGGGACGAATCCGGACGGGTGCCCCCGAAAGGGTGAGCCTCTCCGGCGGGCTCGGCGCGGCTGCCGCAATCGTCGGACGGTCCGTCAGTATCAAGGCCGGGTGCGCTATCTCCGCTCGACGGCCATGGCCGCCGCCTCCCTCGTCCTGCTGCTCGCCGTCGACGGAGCGGGCGCAGGCGCCGCGGAGACCGTCGCGGTCGCCGTCGTCCCCCGCATCCGGACCACCGTCCTGCCGGACCGGGCCGGTCCCCCCGCCGCCCGCGACACCTACCGCGGCGCCGCCTTCGACGCGTGCACCGCACCGCCGCTGGAGACCCTGCGGGCCTGGTACGGAGCCTCCCCGTACGGGGCGCTCGGCATCTACACCAGCGGGAGCCGGCGCGCCTGCCCCCAGCCGCAGCTGACCGCGGGGTGGGTCCGCCAGGCGCGCGCGATGGGCTGGCGGTTCCTCCCGGTGCACGTCGGGCTGCAGGCGCCGTGCGGTGATCTCGGGAGCAAGCCGCCGCGGATCGACCCGGCCCGCGCCGTTTGGCAGGGGCGCCAGGAGGCCGCCGAGGCGGTTCGCGGCCTGCGCGCCGTCGGTCTGGGCGCGGGCAGCCCGGTCTTCCTCGACATCGAGGCCTACCCTCGGCACGATCCGGCCTGTGGCCAGGCCGTCGTCGACTTCGCGCTCGGCTGGACCCAGGGTCTGCACGCCGAGGGCTTCCGGTCCGGCTTCTACTCCAGCCTCGACTCCGGCATCGCCGATCTCGCCGCAGGGGCCCGCGCCGGGAGCTCCCCGCTGCCGGACACGCTCTGGTACGCGCGCTGGAACGACCGCGCCGACACGGCCGGCGAGGGCCCGCTCACCCCGGACCTCTGGGCGAACCGCCGGCGCGTCCACCAGTACCGCGGCAACGTCGAGGAGACGTACGGCGGCGCCACGCTCGTCATCGACCGGAACGAGGTCGACGCCCCGCTGGCGAGTTGACGGGCCGACGGGCCGGGGCGGGTCCCGGCGGGGCGGATAGGGTGGCCCGTCGACTCGGTCGGGGTCGACTCGGTCGGGGACGAGGACGGGGACGGGGACGGGGGACGGGCATGACGGACCAGGGGTACGGCGGAAGGACAGGCGGGCACGGCGGCGCGCCGCAACCGAACCCGTACGACCGGTCCGACCCCTACGCCCAGCGGGCGCCGAACCCCTACGCCCGGCCGGCGCCGGCCCCGTACCCGGCCGACCCTCACGCGCAGCCGGTCCCCTCGCAGCGGGTCCCACCGCAGGCGGCCCCCTCGCAGCCGGTGCCTCTCGCCGGGTCCGCGCCGCAAGGCCCGGCCCCGGGCGGCTCCGGCGGCCACCCCGGCCCGGCGCCGCGGCGCAACCCGGTCGCCGTGCTGCTGCAGTTCACCCTGCAGTGGATCTACGCGCCGCTCTGGATCGCCGCCCTGGTGGCGCTGTTCGCGCTCCTGCTCTGGAGCGGGAGCAGCGGCCCGTCCGCGCCCTCCTCGGACGCCTGGCTGAAGGTCAACCGCACCTTCATCCCGCCGCGCCGGCTCAAGGCCGAACTCACCGGCAGGCCGGAGGACTGGGAGCGCTACGTTACCCCGATCGTGGAGCGTCGGATCCGCGACGCCGAGCAGAAGCACGCGTTCGGCGACGGCTCGGTCGGGGAGGACTTCTCCCGCGTGATGCACGTCGGGCTCCCGCTGCGCCTCTACCGGGGGCTCGGGGCGGCCGGTGTGGTGCGGATCGCCGAGCGCTACGGCTGGCAGGGCGGGGCGAGCGACGAGGGCAGGGTCCGGCTCCGCCGGGTCTTCCCGGCACCGGCCCCGGTGGCCGCGCCCGGTCCGCCGGACCCGCCGGCGGCCCCCGGTACGCCGTGGGGACCGCAGCCGAGCCGGCCGGCGGTGCTGCTGCCCTTCATGCTGGTACTGCAGATCGCCTACGTGCCGCTCTGCGGCCTGCTCGGCCTGCTGTTCTTCCCGGGGAGCCGCGCCCGGCCGGACTACTGGGACCGCTGGGGTGCGCGCTGGGCGGTCGGCCCGCGGGCCTTCTGGGCGGAGCTGACCGGCGGCTCCGCGGCCTGGGAGCGCCACATCCGGCGCATCCTGAAGCCGGGCCGGGGCGCGAGCACGAAGAAGGCCGACGGGCCCGGGGCGCCCTCACCCGCCGTCCGGCCGGTCGGGCCGGCCCGGACCCGGGTCAACCTCGCCACCTACCGCGGCGCCGGCGCCCAGGCGGTGCTGCGGATCGCCGCTGAGCAGGGCTGGGTGCTCGACCCGGCGTACACGCCCGAGCCGGAGGCCTGCGTCCGCCTCTACCGGCCGCACCGGGCGCCTGACCGGGCGGCCTGACCGGGCCGCCGCACCAGGCCGTGACCGGGCGGCCCGACCGGCCGCCGAGCCGGTCCCGCCCGGGGCCCGGCGGACGAATCCGGCAGGGCCCCGGACCGCTGCCGGAGGGGAGTCAGCCCCGGAGGCCGAGGGAGAGCCAGCCGCTCCCCGCGCAGTCCCGGCAGGTCTCCGGGATGTGGCCGGTCCCCGACCGGTCCGACCGCACACCCAGCCGGGCCCGGGTCCGCACGCCGCCGGAGCAGCACGGGCAGGGCACCTTGAACCCGGTCGGCCCCGGGTCGACCCGACGGTCGTCACGACTGTCACTCATGCGGCCCAGTATTCCGTGCCGCCGCCCGGCCGAGGGCGCCGCAGCGAATCCGTGATCGGCCCAACGGGACCGGGATGCTGACAGCGGCGAGGTGGGAGGGGCAGAATCGGGCTCGACTGCCCGCGTTACCCATCAGTAGCAGGTGCCGTCGCAGCCGCAGTGCCGCCCGGTCAAGGAGGACCCGTGTTCAGCACGATGCAGGACGTACCGCTCACCGTCGCCAGGATCCTCACCCACGGCACGACCGTCCACGGGCGCTCGACCGTCACGACCTGGGACGGGACGGGGCCGGCGGTCCGGACGTACGCCGAGGTCGGGGCGCGCGCCGCGCAGCTGGCGTACGCCCTGCGGGACGAGCTCGGCGTCACCGGGGACGACCGGGTGGCCACGTTGATGTGGAACAACGCCGAGCACCTGGAGGCGTACCTCGCGGTGCCGTCGATGGGCGCGGTGCTGCACACGCTGAACCTGCGGCTGCCGGGGCACCAGCTGTCGTTCATCGTGAACCACGCCGCCGACCGCGTGATCATCGTCAACGGCACGGTGCTCCCGCTGCTGGCCGCGGTGCTGCCCCGGCTCAAGCCGACGCTGAAGCACATCGTGGTCACCGGCCCCGGCGACCGGTCCGTCCTGGACGGTTTCGCGGGCACCGTGCACGACTACGAGGAGCTCATCGCCGACCGGCCGACCGAGTACCCCTGGGCGACCGACATCGACGAGCGCCGGGCTGCCGCGCTCTGCTACACCTCCGGCACCACCGGCGACCCGAAGGGCGTGCTCTACAGTCACCGGTCGGTCTACCTGCACTGCCTGCAGGTCAACACCGGCGACAACTTCGCCCTCACCCCGCGCGACACCGCGCTGCCGGTGGTCCCGATGTTCCACGTCAACGCCTGGGGCCTGCCGCACGCCGCCTTCATGTCCGGCGCCAACCTGCTCATGCCGGACCGCTTCCTCCAGCCCAAGCCGATGGCGGAGATGATCTCCGCGCTCAAGCCCACCGTCAGTGCCGCCGTGCCGACCATCTGGAGCGGCCTGCTGGACGAGCTGGACGCGGGCGACTACGACGCCTCCAGCCTGCGGATGGTGGTCATCGGCGGCTCGGCCTGCCCGCCGTCGCTGATGAAGGGCTTCGAGGAGCGCCACGGCATCCGGGTCGTGCACGCCTGGGGCATGACCGAGACCTCGCCGCTCGGCTCCTTCGCCCAGCCGCCCGGCGGCCTCACGCCGGAGGAGGAGTGGCCGTACCGGGTCACCCAGGGCATCTTCCCGGCGTCCGTCGAGGCCCGGCTGATCGGCCCGGCGGGCGAGCGGATGCCGCACGACGGGGTCGCGGCGGGCGAGCTGGAGGTGCGCGGGCCGTGGATCGCCGGGGCGTACTACGGCGGCGCCGGCAACGACCCGGAGCGCCCGGACGACAAGTTCTCCGAGGACGGCTGGCTCCGCACCGGAGACGTCGGCACGATCACCCCGGACGGCTACCTCACCCTCACCGACCGGGCCAAGGACGTGATCAAGTCCGGCGGTGAGTGGATCTCCTCGGTGGACCTGGAGAACCACCTGATGGCACATCCGGAGGTCGCCGAGGCGGCCGTGGTGGCGGTGCCGGACGAGAAGTGGGGCGAGCGCCCGCTGGCCACCGTGGTGCTGCGGCCGGGTGCCACGGCCGGGCTGGCGGAGCTGCGCGCCTTCCTGGCCGGGCGGGTCGCCTCCTGGCAGCTGCCGGAGCGTTGGTCGATCGTCGAGTCGGTGCCGAAGACCTCGGTGGGCAAGTTCGACAAGAAGGTGATCCGCGCCAGCTACGCGGCGGACGAGCTGACCGTCACGCTGCTCGGCAAGGAGTAGCCCGCAGGACGGGCCCGAGGGCCGGCCACCCCGGGAGGGGCGGCCGGCCCTCGGCCTTTCCGCATCCGTGCCGCGACCGTCAGCCCGCGGCGACGACGCCCGCCTCGCCCATGGCGCCGATCCGCCCGAGCAGGTCCACGATCCGTGACTGCACGTCCGCCGTGGTCGAGCGCTCGGCGAGGAACAGCACCGTCTCGCCGGTGCGCAGCCGGGGCAGCTCGCGCGGGTCGAGGTCCACCGAGGTGTAGACGACCAGCGGAGTGCGGTGCAGCCGGTCGTTGGCGCGCAGCCAGTCCAGCAGGCCGACCCGGCGGCGGCGGATCTGGAACAGGTCCATCACCACCAGGTTGGGCTGCACGCTGCTGGCGCGGGCGACGGCGTCGTTCTCGTCCGCCGCGTGCTCGACGTGCATGCCGCGCCGCTCCAGGCTGCTGATCATGGCGGCGGCGATGTCCGGGTCGCCCTCGACCAGCAGCACGCGCGGGGCGTGGTTCTCGCCGTCGCGCGGGGCGAGCGCGCGCAGCAGGACGGCCGGGTCCGCGCCGTACGCGGCGTCCCGGGTGGCCTGGCCGAGGCCGGCGGTGACCAGCACCGGGACCCGGCTGTTGAGTGCGGCCGTGCGCAGCGACTGCAGCGCGGTCCGGGTGATCGGTCCGGTCAGCGGGTCGACGAAGAGCGCGGCGGGGAAGCCGGCCACCTGGGCGTCGACCTCCTCGCGGGAGCGGACGATCACCGGGTGGTAGCCGCGCTCCTGCAGCGCCTGCCGGGTGGCCGGGTCGGGCTCGGGCCAGACCAGCAGCCGGCGCCCGCCGTCCTCGGTGGCGGTCGCGGCGGGCGCCGTCGCGGGGTGTTCCGGGGCCTCGCTGCGGCCGGCGGCGGGCAGCTCGGCCACCGGGCGCGGCGCCGTACGGGCCTCCTGCCCGGTGGACGGCTGCGGCACGCCGGCCGCGGGCACCGGCAGGGGCGCGCCGGTGCCCTGGAGCGGGACCGGTGCGGGCGGCAGCGGTGCGGGCGGGAGCGCGGCCGGGAAGCCCGCCTGGTCGGGCCCGCCGTGCCGGTCGCGGCCGGCGCCGTCCTGCTGGTCGCCCGGGACGGCGGGCGAGTGCAGCGGGCGCGGCGGCACCAGCTCGGCCAGCCCGCTGGCGACCGGCTGCGGACCGGCCTCGCGGCCGTCCGGCACCGCACCGGGGGCGGGCAGTGCGGGGCGCGCGGGTGCCAGCGCGGTGCCGGAGCCCGCGGAGGCTTCCTGCGGTTCGGCGCCGGGGCCGGGCGGGACGGCCAGTCGTCGGCGGCGACCGGTCGGTGCGGCGGCCGGCTCGGGCGGGGCCGGGGCCGGCCCGGCGGGCAGGGCGTGCTCCAGACCGGGGTAGTGCGGGGCACCGGCGTCCGGAACGCCGGGGAGCGCGAACCCGCCGGACGAGTCCTCGGCGTCGGGCAGCGCACGGCGGCGCCGCGAGGGCTTGGCCTCCGGTGCGCCGGCCGCCTCCGGGCCGGTCTCGACGCCGGCCTGCGTGCCGCCCGCGGGAGTGCCGTCGGCCGGCGTGCCCTCGGCGGGGATCTCGGGTGCCGGGGCGCCGCCGGCGGGGGCGTCGGAGGGGGCGGGGCCCAGTGCGAGCGGGCCGCGCGGGGCCGGGCGCGCCTCGGCGGCGGCCCGGTCCTCCGGGAGACCGTCGACGGGGACGGCGTACGCGGTGCCGGACCGGCCGTCGTCCTTGCCCCACGGGTCGGCCGCCTGCGGGGTGGGGCCACCGAGGCCCCGGCGCCCGTAGGCGGCGTCGTTGCCGGTGCCGTTCCACTGCTCGGGGACGGCGCGCTCGACCCGGGCCGGCGCATGCGGCCACTGCTCGGCGGCATCGAGGGTGGCCGCGGCACCGGCGGCGACCGGGGCCGGGCCGAGTGCGATCGGGGCGCCCGCGTCGCCGGCGCCGTCCGTCGCACCCGCGCCGCTCGGGCTGCTCGGGCCGTCCGCAGGGCCCGTGCCGTCGCCGGACGGCCGGGCCTCCGGCGACTGCTGCTCGGAGGCCGGCCGGCCGCGGCGCCCGCGGCGCTCGCCGGCCGGCTTCTCGGCGGGGTCGCCGTCCGCGGGCCGGTCCGCGGGATCGGCGGCCGAGGCCGCACCGTCCGACGGTCCCTCGGCACCGTCCTCGGGCCGCTGCGCGGTGGGCAGCTGCGGGATCCCGGGCAGCTCGGGCAGGACGGCGGAGTCGCTCTCCTTGGGCCGGTCCGACCGGCCCTCGGCGCCGGCACGCTCGGCGGCGGCCTTCGCCGCGGCCGGGTCGAGCGGCAGCTCGACGACGTACGTGGTGCCGGCCTTGCCGGGCAGCTCGTGCGGCTGGAGCACGCCGCCGTGCCGCTCGACCACCGCGCGGGCGATCGGCAGGTGGACCGGACTGCCGCCGCGGCCGGGGCCGCGGATCTCCACCCGGGCGACGTCGCCGCGCTGGGCGGCGGCGAGCACCACCATCGGAACCTCCGCCTCGGCCGGCGCCTGCGCGGCCCCGCCGGTGGCGGGCAGACCCGGGGTCAGGCCGGGAGACGGCAGGCCGGGGGCGGCGTCCAGAGAGAGGGTGACGCCGCTGACGTCGGCCACCAGGTGGGCCAGCGCCTGGGCGAGCCGCGGCTCGTCGGCGATCACCTCGACGGCGGCGGCGTGCACCGAGAACCGCACCCGCCCGGCGCCGACCAGCTCGCCCGCGTGCTCGACCGCCCGCCGGACCACCTTGTCCAGGGCGACCGGGACGCGCTCGGCGGACTTCCTGCCGGTCCGCCCCTCGCCCGCGTCCCCGCCGGGGCCCCCGGACGCCCCCTCTCCGGCCTCGGACCGCTGGTGGGCGAGCACCCCGTCGATCAGCTTGCCGAACCGGCGGCATTCGTCGGCCAGTCGCCGCAGCGTCCAGTTGGCCTCGGGCCAGAGCTGGCCGGCCGGGTCGGCGGCGAGCGCGTCGATCCGCCGGTGCAGTGCGGTCAGGGCACCGCCCAGCTCGCTCTCCAGGACGGCGGTGAGGTGCTCGTTGCGGGCGACCAGTGCCAGCTCGCGGCTGCGGTCGGTGAAGGTCATCACGGCGCCGACCAACTGGTCGCCGTCCCGGACCGGGGCGGTGGTGAGGTCGACGGTGACCGGCCGGCCGTCCTTGCGCCAGAGCACGGTGCCGCGCACCCGGTGCTTGCGACCGGAGGTCAGGGTGTCCAGCAGCGCGGACTCCTCCAGCGCCAGCGGGGTGCCGTCGGCCCGGGAGTGCTGGATCAGCGGGTGCAGCTCGCGCCCGCCGAGCTCGCTGGCCCGGTACTCCAGGATGTGCGCGGCGGCCGGGTTGACCAGCACGCAGCGGCCTTCCAGGTCGACGCCGAGGACACCCTCGGCGGCGGCCCGCAGGATCATCTCGGTCTGCTTGTGCTGGCGGCGCAGCTCCGCCTCGACGCCGAGCCGGCTGGAGAGGTCGCGGACCAGCAGCAGGAGCAGGTCGCTCGCGGAGGACCGGGAGCCCTCGCGGTAGGGGTCGTAGGGGACGAGCGGTGAGAGCGCGTAGCCGCGGCCGTCACTGGAGGACGCCCCGTCGTCGGCGAAGTCGTTGCCGGAGACCTCGACCGGGAAGGTGGTGCCGTCCGTGCGGCAGGCGGTCATCCGGACCGGGCGGTCCAGCGCGTCGTCCTCGCGGGCCGCCGGGCGCATCGAGCCGGGGATCCGGCTCGGATCGAACTCGGGTAGGAGGTCCAGTACGCCCATGCCGACCAGCGAGGTGCCGGGCGCCTGAAGGGCGTGGACGGCGGCATTGTTGGCATCGACGACGGTGCCGTTGCTGTTCACCAGCAGCAACGCGTCGGGCAGGGCGTCGAGTATGGCGGCGAGGCGAGCAGCGCCTCGGATCGGCCTGCTGCTCACGTCGACAGGTCTCCTCGGCTCAGGGCAGCTCCTCCGGAGACGGCAGTATCTCATTCTTCTTTGCGGTGGGGACGACCCGCCTAGTAACGTGGTCGGTGGTTGGTGCCGAGCCCGCGGGTTGTGGCATCATCACAGGCACACGGAACGGGTCCGCCCTGCGGGTCCGATCTTTGTGGGGAGGCTTCGCCTAGTCCGGTCTATGGCGCCGCACTGCTAATGCGGTTTGGGTCTTAAAGCCCATCGAGGGTTCAAATCCCTCAGCCTCCGCCAACCGGGAGCCCCGTCGACGATCTTGTCGGCGGGGCTTCTCGCATGTCCGGGCCGGTTCCGCGGCCGCCGGCGGGACCGGCCGCGCGAGCGGGCCGGGGCGCGAACCGGCCCGCGGTGGGGCCGGATCCGGGCGGGGTCGGCGGGCGGGCGGGCAAGGCCCGGATCAATCGATTTCGCCCCGCGTCGCAGGTCATGTAATGTTGTCCCCGCACCGCCCCGGTGGCACGTTCACCAGGGCGAGCGCTCATAGCTCAACGGATAGAGCACTTGACTACGGATCAAGAGGTTGCAGGTTCGAATCCTGCTGAGCGCACCAAAACCCCGCAAGACCGGGCCCAGCCCGGCACTTGCGCTCATAGCTCAACGGATAGAGCACTTGACTACGGATCAAGAGGTTGCAGGTTCGAATCCTGCTGAGCGCACCAACGAGAAGCCCCCGGCCAGCCGCCGGGGGCTTCTCCCGTTCCCGGGTGGCGGAGGTCACCCCGGCGGCCGGCCGTCCCGGGCCGGTGGCGCCGGGCACCCCCGGCGCTGAGGGTGCCGGTCGGCGGCGTCGGTACCGCCGCCGAGCGCGCGGGCCTTTCGAGCCGGTCCGCCCGAGCCGGTCCGCCCGAGCCGGTCCGCCCGAGCCGGTCCGCCCGAGCCGGTCCGCCCGATGAGTGATCAGGTGCCTTACTGCGGCATTCGTTTGCATTCGAGGGGATTCTCGGTGATTCCCGACGTTACGCCGCCCAATGGATGAAATGCGTCTCTTTCGGGTACGTCCCGGCCTGCCGGTCGGATGCCCGCCAATCGGGTGGGAGACGGTCGTCCGCGCAGGTGTCGCGGTATGACCGGCCCAGGATCGTGATTCCGTTTTGTCGGATCTTGTGCCCAGACTGCCCGGCCGTCGGCCGCCCCGGCAGCCGATACCGAAGGAGAGCCGGATGAGCCGACAGTTCTCCCGCGAGGCCGCCCCGTCCGCTCCGGCCCCGGACCGGCACGCTGCCCCGGCAGCCCGGGGGCGACGGCTGCGCCCGGCGGCCGCCGGCGCCTCGGCGGCGCTGGCCGCCGGGCTGCTGATCGGCTGGAATCCGCCGCCGTCGGCGGCCCAGCAGTCGCCCGGCGGCTGGTCCGGGGAACACCGTGCGGTCCTTCCCTCCGGTCTCACCGTGCAGCTCGACTTCGCCGCCGCGCCGGGCACGGCCGTCATCGCCGAACCGGGGGGACTGGCCGACCGTGCCGGAGGCGGCCGGGCGGCCGCGCTCTACACCGACGGAGTGCGGCCCGGAGATCCCGCGCAGGTTTTCCGGATCACCCCCGAGCGCCCTCAGGCGGACGGCTCCTGGCGCACGGTGGGGACGCTCCAGCTCACCTTCTCCCGGGCCGTCCGGAATCCCCGGCTCCACCTCTCCGGGCTCGCCGCAACGGTCACCGGGAAGGGCGGCGGTACGAGCACCGCGACCCGGCTGACCCTGACCGGTGGCTCGCCGAGTGCCCCCACCCTGGTCAACCGGACCGACTGGCCCGGCTGGACGGTCGACGGCAACGCCCTCGCCCCGGCCGGCGCCGACGACCCCTCGGCCGGCTCCGCCGCGGAGGGCAGCCTGGAGCTGGTCGGCACCTTCCGCACCGCCGTCTTCCGGGTCGAGCTGCGCTCCACCGCCCGGGCCGGCAGCAGCACCGCGCCTGAGCCCCTGGACCAGGCGTACACCGTGACCCTGGACGAGGGCGTCAGCACCGCCCCGCAGGGCTACGGCAACGCCTCCCACCTGCTCTCCGACCTCTTCCTCGGTGCGGACGCGGGCTCCTCGGGCCCGAACGGCCGGCGGCCCGCGACCGGCGACGGGACGGCGCCGACGGCGGTCCCCGCCGGGATGCCGGCGGGAGCCGGCGGTGAACCGCTGGTCCAGCTCGACCACGGGGCCGGCCGGCACAGCGTCTGGTCCAGCCCCGCGCCCCCGCAGCTCCAGCCCGGACACGGCGACTACCAGGGTGCCGATCCGGCCGTCAGCTACCCCGCCGAGGCGGCGATCGGCAGCTACTACCGGCTCAGCGTCCCGGTCTCGGTCGGCGGCGCGCCGGCGACTCTGGCCGGCTGGATCGACTTCGACCGCAACGGACGCTTCGACGCCACCGAGCGGGTGCAGGCCGAGATCCAGCCCGGGGCGGACAGCGCGACCCTGGAGTGGACCGTCCCCTCCAGCGCCTCGTCCGGGGAGACCTGGGCCCGGCTGCGGATCGGGCGGGACGCCGCCCAGCTGGTGCCGGCCGGCGGCTTCGCCGACTCCGGACAGGTCTCCGACCAGCGGATCCGTCTGACGGTGGGCGCGGCCCGCCCGGAGATCGTCGCCCCGGTCGACGGCGCCGTGGTCGCCGACGCCCGCCCACAGGTGCGCGGCGAGGGCGCGGTCACGGGTGCGACGGTCGAGGTCCGGGAGGGCGACGCGGTGCTCTGCCGGACCCGGGGCGAGCGGAGCGGTGACTGGTCCTGTCGGCCGGGCGGCCCGCTCGGGGCGGGGCCGCACAGCCTGACCCCGGTCGAGACCACCGGCGGCGGCCTCGTGCTGCGCGGCGAGCCGGTCCGGATCACGGTGAAGACCGCGCCGCCCGCCGCCCCGGTGCTCACCGTCCCCGAGTTCACCAACGACCCCGGCCTCCAGCTGACCGGGACCGGCGAGCCGGGCAGCACCGTGTCGGTGGTCGACGAGCCGGCAGGCGCCCGCAGCGGCCCCGCCGTCGAGCTCTGCAGCACGGCGGTGGGCGCCGACGGCGCGTGGTCCTGCCTGCCGGTGGAGAACCTGCCGGACGGGCGCCACCGGCTCACCCCGACCGCGGTGGACGCGGCGGGCAACCGGACGGCCGGCCGGGCCGTGGGGCTGGTGGTCGACACCGTTCCGCCGGACAGGCCGGTGCTGACCGTGCCGGCCGCGGGGGAGACCGTCCGGGTGGCCCGGCCGAAGCTGGCCGGGCGCGCGGAACCGGGGGCCACGGTGATCGTCACCGCCCGCTCGGGCAGTGCGGCCTCGGCCGAGCGGATCGTGGCCTGCGGGGCCACCGCCGCGATCGACGGCAGCTGGGTCTGCACGGCCAACCGGGATCTGGTGGACGGCGAGCAGTGGCTGATCGTCACGGCGACCGACCAGGCGGGCAACGGGACGGCGGCCGACGCGGTGACCGTCGCGGTCCGGGCGGCGGTCCCGGTGGTCCCGGCGGTCCCGGCGGCCACCGATCCGGCCGAGACCGCGGCGCCGGCCACCCCGGCCGGGGAGCCGGTGCCGGTACCCGTGCCCGTGCCGCCGGGGCTGCTGCCGGTCACGGTCCCCCCGGCCACCGGACCCGCCAGCCCTGTGGCCTCCGCCCCCGCGGCGCCCGCCGGCGGGAGCACCCCCTCGCCGCTGCCGTCCCGGCCGCCGTCGGCCGCCGCCCCCTCCCCGTCGGCCTCCCCGTCCGCCGTGTCGTCGCCGTCCGTATCCTCGTCGGCCTCCCCGTCCGCTGTGTCGTCGCCGTCCGTATCCTCGTCGGCCTCACCGTCCGCCGTGTCGTCGCTGTCCGTATCCCCGTCGGCGACTCCGTCCGTCGGCCCGGTCTCGTCGTCCGCCTTCCCGTCGGCGACCCCGTCCGGGTCGCGGTCCGCGGCTCCGTCCACGGCTCCGGCCGCCGTCACCACCCATTCGGTCACTCCCGCCGCCTCCGGGACGGCGGCAGTGGCGGCCGGCCGGACGGCGGCCGATCCCTCCCGGGCACTGGCCGCGCCGCCCGCCGATCGGCCCACCCGACCGGGGGTGGAGGCGACGCAGACGGCGTCCGACCACTTCCGGTCGGACGGCTGGCGCGGTGGCCTCGCCGGTGTCCTGCTGCTGCTCGCCGGGGCCGGGCTGATCGCCCGCCGGGTCTTCGCCCGGGGCCCCGGCCGGCGGCGGCGCTGAACAACTCCGACCATCCGCTCATGTGTCTGTGTGTTAGGTACGGCTTCGGATGATTCGTCAGTAAATGTCGACACGCACTGTCGTAAATGTCGCATTTGATGACGTATGAACTTAGCCTGACTCTGGCACTGCCCGTCAGATCCGGGCCGCCCGTTGCGCGACACACTGAACCCGAGGATCCGTGCATGGACGTCACCCGCGACTCATCGCAGCGACCCGACAACCCGTCCAAGGCGTTGGCCCCGGCCCTGCCGGAACGTTCCGCCTCGGGCTCCAGCCCGATGGCCAAGGTGGCCGCCGCCGCCCTGAACGGCACGGCGCGCCGGGTGGCCGAGCCGCTCGACGGCGGGCCGGCCACCACCCCGCTGGCCTTGGTCACCGGCTCGGCGGTCACCCCCCTCGACCTGCGCGATCCGCTGGAAGCGGCGAGCCCGGAGACGGTGGAGCCGCCGGAGGCCACCCCGGGAGGTGTCGTCATCGCCGCCACCTCCCGCCGTCCCCCGCGCGCCGACCAGGCGCTGCGTGAGCACGCCGCCGCCACGCTTCCCGGCTGGATCGCCCTGGTGGCGGTGCTGCTCGGGGCGGCCGCCGTACTGCTGGTGCTGCTGCACGACGGCGTCATCCCGTACTGGGGCGCGCTGCCCGACCTGCGCGGCGTCACCGTCCGGGCCGGCGGCAGAGCGGGGATGGACGCGAGGTCGATCGCCTCGGTCTCCGCCGCAGGCCTGCTGGTCGTCGGCGCACTGGCCGGTCTGCTGGCCAACGCGGGCGGCGAGACCCGGGTGCTCACCCGTTGGGGCCGCTACCGCGGCACCGTCCGCCGGACCGGCCTGGTCTGGGTCAATCCGCTGCTGCGCCGCAGCCGGGCGGACGTCCGGCTGCGGCACTGGCGCAGCGAGCCGGTCAAGGTGGTCGACCGGACCGGTACGCCGATCGTGGTCCGGCTGCTGATCGTCTGGCGGGTCAAGGACACCGCCCGGGCGCTGCTGGCGATCGAGGACCACGAGAGCTACCTGCGCGAGCAGGTGCAGGCGGTGCTGACCCGGACGGCCTCCACCCTGCCGTGCGACAGCAATGCGGCGCCCGGCCCCGCACTGCGCGACGGCCAGTGGTTCGCCGACGAGCTGACCCGGGCGCTGGCCGCCGAGGTCGCCCCGGCCGGTCTGGAGGTCTACTCGGCACAGCCGCTGGCGCTGGACTACGCGCCGGAGGTGGCCGAGTCGATGCGCCGCCGCCGGCTGGCCGATCTGGACGCGGGCCTGCGCACCGTGCTGGTGGACGACGCGGTGGAGGCCGCCGCGCTCGCCGTCCGGCGGCTGGAGCGGGCCACCGCGCACGAACTGGACGAGGCCGCCCGCAGCGCCCTGATGGAGCAGCTGCTGGTCGCCTTCGTCGCCCCGGCCGGAGTGACCGCTTCGGTACCGCCCCCGGCCGCCCGGGCCGGGCGGAAGGAAGGACGACCGGCATGAGGATAGCCACCGGCACGGAAGCCGACCTCGACAGCGGGATCGCGTACACGTTCGGGACGGACCCCGCGCCCGACCTCCCGGACGCGTTCGCGGAGGAGGTCGGGCGGGACATCGCCGCCCTCGACGCCGACGCCGCGCTGATCGGCTTCGAGGAGAGCCTCGGCAGCGTTCCCGCCGTCGCGGGCTGCGGCTGCCCGAACTGCGCCGCCCGGCCGCGTACCGCGCGCCCTGCGGCGGCGGCCGGTGGCGGGCGAATAAACCGCGCGGTGCGAGGTACCTGCCTGGCCACCACCGTGCTGGCCGGCGCCGGCGTGGTCGGTGTGACGGCCGGGGCCGGAACGGCACACGCCGCCCCCGGCAAGCAGGGCTGGGACGGTTCGAAGTACTGGTTCAGGAACGCCAAGGGCGAGTGGCGCTACACCAGCCACTACAGCGTCTACGCCGACCGCACCGGCAAATCCGGTACCTCCGGCGGCTCCGGGCAGCCCACCGCTGCGGGCGGCTCCGGCACTGCGGCTGGCGGCACCGCCCACCCGGTGGGCGTCTCCAACGGCTCGGCCGCCCCCGGTGGGCTGCGGCAGGGCTGGGACGGTTCGAAGTACTGGTTCAGGAACGCCAGGGGCGAGTGGCGCTACACCAGCCACTACGACGTCTACCTCGACCGCACCGGCCGGCCCGGAGGGTCGGGCGGCCAGAGCGGTGCGGCCTCCGAGCCGTCCGCCCCCGCCGACGTCTCGCCGGCCTCCGACCGCGTCGAGACGGCGATCGCCTACGCACTCGCCCAGCTCGGCAAGCCGTACGTCTGGGGTGGCAACGGGCCGTCCGGCTACGACTGTTCGGGTCTGGTCCAGCAGGCGTACCGGCGTGCGGGGATCAGCCTTCCGCGGGTGGCGGACGACCAGTACGCGGCCACCACGCCGATCGGCGCGGGGCAGCTGCGTCGCGGTGACCTGCTCTTCTGGTCGGACAGCGGCCGCGCCTCCGGCATCCACCACGTCGGGATCTACCTGGGCGGGAACACGTTCGTCGAGGCGCCGCGACCGGGGAAGACGGTCCGGGTCTCCACGATCGGCTCCGGATTCCGCCCGACCCACTTCGGCCGCCCGTAGGTCCCGGCCGGCTGCGGGCCGCGGCCCTCCGCGCCCACGGCGGTCGGCGTCCGGAACGCCCCGGGCCCCGGCGGGAATCGTCCCGCCGGGGCCCGGGTGCGTCCGCCCGCCCGGCCGTTGCCCGGGCCGTGGCCGGCCGCCGGTCGGGCCGGCGGGCACTCCGTGACCGGGAGGGACCGCTCACCTCCACCGCCCCGGTGTTGCGCGGCCGGCGGGTGAAGACCCGGTGGAGGTGCCGCCGAAGGGTCCCGCGGGGAGGGTCCGGGGTGTCGGCGGAGCGCGCGGATTCGTTAGAGTCCCTGCCATGGCTGACAACGACTACGACTCCGCCGGCAGCACCCAGATGTTCCGGGCGTTCGTCGACGAGAGCCCGGCACCGCAGGCACCGGGCTCCGTCTCCACCTACGGCAACAGCAGCAGCCGGACCGGCCTGATCGCGGTCGTGACCGTGGTCGCGCTCGCCGTGCTCGGTACCGTCATCTGGCTGGCGGTCAAGTAACCCTCACGACGGGGTGCCTGGCGGAGCACCCGCCCTGCCGGTTCAGCAGGGCTTCCGCCAGGCGTCCAGTTCGAGCTTCTTCTGCATCGAGCTGAGGCCAAGGGCCTTGGACTGGTTGCAGAACTTCTCCGTGCCGAGTTTGTACTCGACGTGGAAGACCGCCTTGCCCGCCTGGATGAAGGGCGAGAGCCGGCCGCACTCGTTGAACTGCGCGCACTCCTCGTTCACGGCGAAGTCGAAGTCCGGCAGCAGGGCGGGGATCTGCTCCAGGTCGTTCTTCAGACCGATCGCCATGCCGCGCTCGTGGGCGAGTCCCGCCAGCATGCGGTTGTAGCGGAGCTGGTCCTCGGAGGTCAGCGGGAAACCGCTGTTCTGGTTGTAGGCCTCGATGGTGTCGGGCTCGACCGCGTCGAAGCCCTTCTGCCGGCACATGTCGAAACGGGCGGCCATCAGCGGCTTCAGCTGGTCGAGCTTGCGGATGTCGAACCACTTCTCGCCCTTCCAGCCGTTGCCGGAGCCCTGGAGGGCCTGGGCGAAGGCGGCGGAGTCGGGGCGGAAGTCCTCCCAGGAGCCGGCGTTGATGTAGCAGATCACCTTGCGGCCCTTGGCGTGCAGCGCGGCGACCACCGAGGCGTCGGTCTCGAAGCCGTCGATGTCGTAGACCGGCACGTCCACCGACTGGTCGACGCCGCCGCCGAGCTGCCACTGCCAGGCCAGGCCGGGGGTGGGCTGCCAGCGGGCGCCGCTCGGCTGATGGGTTCCGGGGGTGCCCGGCGTGGCGGGTGTGCCCGGGGTGCCCGGCGTCGCCGGGGTGCCCGGCGTCGTGGGGCCGGCCGGGGTGGTCGGGGTCCCGGGTGTGCCGGGGGCCGACGTCGCGGGCGGCGTCGACGGGAGCTCGGTCGGGCTGCCCGGAACGGGTGCGGCGGTGGCCGCGGGCGGCTGGGCGCCGGTGGCGTCGGCCGAGGGATCGTCCTCGTCCTCCGAGCCCGAGCTGCTGCAGGAGGTGGCGAGCAGGGCGGTGGTCAGGGCGAGCGCGGCCAGCAGGGGCCGGGTACGGCGGGTCACGGTACTCGAACTCCGTTTGGGGTCAGGTCGGTTCGGCGACGGTCAGGCCATGCGGCACGGTGCTCCAGGGGTTGTCCCCGGTGCCCGGGACCGCACAGCCGATGCCGGCGCGGCGGGCGGCGATCAGGGCGGCGGCCTCCTGGGCCTCCTCGGCGGGCACGTCGTACACCAGGTGGCAGAACCGGGCGGCGGCGTGCCGGCCGGTCCAGAGCGGCAGGGTCATCTCCCGGTACGCCGTCCAGTCGCCCTCGAAGGTGACCAGCAGGTCGGCGAGCCCGACCTCGGCGTAGCCGGGGTCCGGGTGGTCGCCGTGTCCGAACACCACGGTGGAGCAGCCGGCGGCGCGGGCCGCGGTGGCCAGCCGCCGGTAGTGCGGCAGCGCGCTCGGGTGGGTGGCGACCTGGTCGAGGTAGACGCCCGTGATGCCGTGGCGCTGGCGGTAGGTCAGGACGTCGTTCACCACGGCGGCGTGCGGGCGCCGGCCGTAGTCCGTGTCGGCGTAGCCGAGCAGCGGGAGTCCGGCCTTGCGCAGCTCCTCGGCGGCTTCGGCGAAGACGTGGTCCGGGGCGGCGCCGGGGCCGTCGGCGAGGTTGAGCACGACGGCGGCGATCCGGTGCGGGTCGGCGGCGGCGACCGCCTGCCAGGCCGCCGGGTCCACCGCGGGGTGGACGTACAGCGGCACCAGCAGGCGGCCGTCGGGGTGGCTCGCGCCGGTCATGCGGCGACCGGTGCTTCGGTGCCGAGCCAGAGGTCGCGCAGGGTGTCGGCGAGTGCGGTCTCCGGGTGCCAGCCGAGCACCCTGGCGGCGGCCGACACGTCGGCCTGCTGCCAGGAGACGGCGGCCGAGCGCTCGGAGCCGGCTCCGCTCTCGTCGATCCGGCCCGTGAAGCCGGACGCCGCGACCAGTCCGTCGGCGATCGCCCGGACCGGCTGCGCCCGGCCGGAGGCCAGGTTGAGCACCCGGGGCAGCGGACGCCCGGCGGTGACCGCCAGGGCGACCGCGCGGGCGATGTCGCGGGCGTCGACGAAGTCGCGGTGGGCCGAGAGGTCCCCGACCTTCACCACACCCTCGGCGCCGTCCGGCAGCGCCCGGCGCAGCTCGGCCGCGAGGCGGCCGGGCAGCGAACCGGCCGGGGCACCCGGGCCGACCGGGTTGAACACCCGGAGCACCACGGCGTCCAGCGGCGAGCCGGCCACCGCGAGGGAGCCGGCCAGCTTGGTGGCGCCGTAGACGCCGACCGGGCGGGCGTCGGCGTCCTCGGCGAGCGAGCTGCCGGGGTCGCAGACGCCGTACTCGCCGGCCGAGCCGATGTGCACCAGCCGGGCCCCGCGGGCGCCCTGTTCGAGCGCCTCGCAGAGGACGGCCGGGCCGCGGGCGTTGACCTCGGCCAGCTTGACCGCGCTGCCGGCCACCGCGCCGGCGAAGTTGACCACGGCGTCCGGTGCCAGCGCCGCGAGCTCCTCGCCGAGCGGGCCGGCCTCGGCCGTGGCCAGGTCCAGCCGCAGGTCGTGGTCGGGCCGGCGCCCGGCGGTCAGCACGGTGGCGCCGGGCAGTGACCGCAGGACGTCGGCGGCGTGGCGGCCGAGGAAGCCGTCCGAGCCGAGCAGCAGGATCCTCACGCGGCCCGTCCGCCGTTCTCGGGGCCGCCGACGGCGGCCGCAGCCGGCTGCCCGGCGGCGTCGGCCTCGGTGCGGGCGGCCGGGACCGGCGCCTCCTGGCCGTTCGGGACGGCGTACAGGCTCTCGGCCGACTCGGCCGGGAGCAGCTGCGAGCGGATCTCGGCGAACTCGGCGTTGGCCCGGTCGTAGTCGTCCGGCCGGCCGATGTCGAGCCAGTAGCCGCCGAACTCGTAGGCGGACGGCGGGGTCTGGGCGGCCAGCAGGTCGAGGACCAGCTCGTCGAAGCCCAGCGGCAGGCCGGGGCTGTACTTGGCGAGCGCCGAGCGGGAGACGCCGTAGACGCCCATCGACACCCGGTAGTCGATGCTCGGCTTCTCCTGGAAGCCGGTGATGGAGCCGGACTCGGCGGTCAGCACACCGAAGTCGATCTTGACCTGGCGGGCGTAGGTGGCGATGGTCAGCGGCGCCCGGGAGGCCTCGTGGTGCTTGAGCACACCGGCGAAGTCCAGGTCGGTGAGGATGTCGCCGTTCATCACCAGGAAGTTCTCGGGCAGCCGGTCCTGCATGGTCAGGAGCGGGCCCATGGTGCCGAGCGGGGTGTCCTCCACGGCGTAGCCGACCCGCAGCCCCCACTGGGAGCCGTTGCCGACGTAGGCGCGGATGATGTGGCCGAGGTGGCCGATGGCCAGGGTGACCGACTTGAAGCCCGCCGCGGCGAGCTGGCGCATCACGATCTCCAGGATCGCGTGCTGGTCGCCGATCGGGACGAGCGGCTTGGGAAGCGCGGTGGTGTACGGGCGCAGGCGTACGCCCTTGCCGCCGGCCAGGATCACTGCGTGCATGGTGTTTCCCCCACGGAAGATGGTGCGACTGGAGCCTTCGGTTACCAGTGGTGTGCGGAGCCGGCGGTTCGTGCGGCCGGCGGCCCCGGTGGTGGCGGAGCGGCGCGCGGGATCAGACGTTGTAGATGTCGGTCTTGTAGCGCGCGAGGTTGGCCGGGTCGCGAAAGAACTCGATGGTCTGCTCCAGGCCCTCCTCCAGGGAGAACTGCGGCGCCCAGCCGGTGGCGGTGCGCAGCCGGGTGGCGTCGGCGACCAGGCGCATGACCTCGGAGTTGGTCGGGCGGATGCGCTGCTCGTCCTCCTTCACCGTGACGTCCACGCCCATCAGCTTGCCGACCAGGGTGACCAGGTCGCCGACCGAGATCTCGCCGCCGGTGCCGGCGTTGAAGGTCTTGCCGACGACGGCCTCGGCCGGGGCGGTGCCGACCGTCCGGAAGGCGTTGGCGGTGTCCTTGACGAAGGTGAAGTCACGGGTCGGGCGCAGGTCGCCCAGGGTGATCTCGGTCTCGCCGGCGGCCAGCTGGGCGATCACCGTCGGGATGACGGCGCGCATCGACTGGCGCGGGCCGAAGGTGTTGAACGGGCGCAGCGTGACGACCGGGGTCTCGAAGCTGGCGTGGTAGCTGTCGGCGAGCCGGTCCCCGCCGGCCTTGGAGGCGGCGTAGGGGGACTGGGTGTTGATCGGGTGGTCCTCGGTGATCGGCACGGTCTGGGCGGTGCCGTAGGTCTCGCTGGTGGAGGTGTGCACCAGGCGGGGGATGTCCAGGTGGCGCACCGCCTCCAGCACGTTGAGGGTGCCGGTGACGTTGGTCTCGATGTAGGAGTGCGGGGCCCGGTAGGAGTAGGGGATCGCGATCAGGGCGGCCAGGTGGTAGACCGCCTCGGTGCCCTTGACCAGGCCGTTGACCGAGCCCGGGTCCCGGACGTCGCCGAGGACGATCTCGACCGAGTCCAGCACCTCCTTGGGCAGGGTCTCCAGCCAGCCGAAGGACGAGAAGGAGTTGTACTGGACCATGGCCCGGACCTGGTGGCCGTCGGCGACCAGGGTCTCGACCAGGTGGGAGCCGATGAAGCCCTCGGCTCCGGTGACGGCAACGCTGCTCACGGTGACTCTCTCTCTGTGGATGGGGACTGCCGAGCGCCGGACGGTCGTGGTGGAGCGCTCAGCGGTGCTTGGTGGTGCGGCCGAGCACGGGCCCGGCGATGGCGGTGAGGACGGTGGCGGCGGCCCCGCAGCCGATCAGCTGCAGGACGGTCGGGTCCGCACCGGTCAGGAGCCCGGCGCACTCGGCGCCCGCGGCTGCCAGACAGATCAGGGCGGTGCTCCAGCTGAGCCCGAAGGCGTTCAGCAGCAGCGCCAGCCAGAGGGAACCGCCCAGGAGCAGCAGCGCACCGAGTTCCGGGATCCCGAGCGCCGGGGCGCCGGGCCAGAGCACGGTGGCGGCGGCGTCCAGCGCGGCCACGGTGGTGAGGTAGATGAACAGACAGCCGAGCAGTACGCCGCCGGTGCGGCGGACGAACGCGGCCGGGGTGTGGCTGGTCCTCAGCGCGGCGACGGCCATCGCCCGGTAGCGGAAGAGCAGCCACTCGGCGAGGCCGAGGCTGAGCGTGAGCGCGATCATGGCCGGCCCGGTCGGGCTGGCGGACGCGCCCGCGGCGGCGCCGGTCTCGACGGCCTGGTGCACGGTGGTACCGAGGCCGGCGATCAGGGTGAGCGTGCCGACCGCCAGGCCGAACAGCAGGTGCGGCAGCTCGTGCAGGAGCGGGAGCTTCGGCACGGTGGTGTCCCGTTCGCCGCGCAGGCAGCGGACGATCTCGCGGGCGGCCAGCCCGATCGCCAGCCCCAGCGAGGACAGCAGCACGACCGTTCGGGTGAGCTGCGGGACGTCCACGGCGAGCACCACACCGGCGCCGACCGCGGACGGTGCCAGTGCGAGCAGCAGGAACTTCTCCCGGCCGAGCACCAGCAGGACGGTGGCCGCCGCCAGGTATCCGGACTGTCCGGCGGCGAAGCAGAGCGCTCCCAGCGGCCCGCCGACCACGTACCCGGCGGTGGCCGCGACCAGCGCGCCCAGCGGTGCGCCGACGGCCAGGCAGATCCCGGCCGAGCGGCGTCGCCCGCGGCCCAGCCAGGCGTACGAGCGGTGCGCGAGCGCCTGGTTCCAGGACCAGCTGACCAGGGTGGCGACGGAGAGCGCGAGCATCCCGGAGGGGAGGCCGAAACGCATCCGGGTGGCCGCGAACAGGTTGGCGCCGAGCAGGTAGCCGAGGCCGGGGAGGGCGAAGACCAGGCCGCGCACCACGCAGCGCCAGGGGTCGGCCCGCCAGGGGTTGGCGAACTCGGCGCTGGGGCCGGGGTAGCGGCGATCGACCTTCTCGAACAGCTCCTCGGCGACGGTGAACGCGTCGGGGCGGCCGTACAGCAGGGCGGCCTGCTCGTCGGAGAGACCGTCGGACTCCAGGAAGGCCGCGATCTCGTACGGGTGGACGGCGTCGGCGCAGACGTCGGCGAGCCGTTCGGCGAGTTCGTCCAGCGGGTCGGGGGAGAGGTCGAGCTGCGGCTCCGGCTCGGGCCGCTGCCCGGGCAGGACGGGGCGGCGGCGCTTGCGCGGCAGGGTGCGCAGCTGCACGGTCTGCTCGGCCCAGTCCGGGCCGGCCTCGTCGGGTACCAGGCGCAGGGGGCCGCTCATGCGTCCACCCCTTCCCCGGCCTCGGCGGACGGGAGGTACCCCCGCCACTCGGCAGCCGCTTCGCGGGACGCGCACCTCTCGGTGATCCGCTCTGCCCCGGCCTCCGGCCGGGGGGATCCCCATCGCTCGCTCATGCCGTCACCTCGTCACGCTCGCCGACGGCCAGCGCTTCGTCCCAGCCGGCCGGGGCGCCGTCCCCGACCGCCACGACGCCCTTCGGCATCCAGCGGGAGGTGCCCAGCAGCTCGGTGTAGATGCCGCGGAAGCCGTCGATGTTCTGGCGGAGGGTGAACTGCTCGATCACCCGCAGCCGGGCCTGCTCGCCCAGCCGGGCGCGGCGCTCCGGGTCGCGCAGCAGCTCGACGGCGGCGGCGGCCATCGGCTCGGGCTCGCGCGGAGGGACGACCAGGCCGGTGTCGCCGACGGCCTCGCGCACGCCGCCCACGTCGGTCGAGACGGTGGAGCGGCCGCAGGACATCGCCTCGATCAGGGTGAACGGGAAGCCCTCGCTGATGCTGGAGAGCATCACCACGTTCCCCGCCGCGTACGCGTCGGTGATGTCGGCGACGCGGCCCTCGAAGGCCACCGAGTCGGCGATGCCGAGCTCGGCGGCCAGGGCTATGCAGCCGTCCCGGTACGCCTCGCCGCCCTTGGGCGTGCCGCCGAACAGCCGCAGCTTCGCCTCGGGTATCTCGCGCTGGACGATCGCGAAGGCGCGGATCAGCGTCTCCAGGTCCTTGATCGGGTCGACCCGGCCGGCCCAGCTGAGCGTCGGGGTCTCCGGCTCCGGCCCGGCCGGCGGGAAGGCCGCCGGGTCCACGCCGTTGTAGACGGTGCGGATGTGCGCGGACGGCGTCCCGCCGCGCTCCTCCCAGCGCCGGTTGTACCGGTTGCCGGGGGTGACGAGGGCGGCGCGGCGGTAGCTCTCCTCGGCGAGCATCCGGTAGAAGCCCAGCAGCAGCGCCTTGACCGGCCAGCGGTAGGGGCCGGTGCGGTAGCCGAGGTAGCGCTCGCGCAGGTAGATGCCGTGCTCGGTGAGCAGGAAGGGGACGCCGTACTGCTGCGAGGCGATCAGCCCGGGCAGCGTGGCCAGGCCGCCGCTCGCGGCGTGCGCGACGCCCTCGCGCGGCGGTTCGACCGACAGCGGACGCAGCGCGTGCTCCAGCAGGTCGGTGGCGTTGAGCGCGTCGTGCAGGGTGGGCCGGGAGACGGCGGTGGAGAGGTAGTCGCGGGTCCAGACGTGCTGGAGGGTGCGCAGGGCGCGCTCGCTGCGCAGCGCCGGGCTGAGCAGCCCGCGCCGGGCGAGGTCGGCGAAGCCGTACAGCTCGGTGCCGAAGTGGGTGGTGTAGACCGGGTCCAGGATGGAGTGCAGGAAGCGCTCGTACGCGTTGAGGAAGCGGCGCATCTCCTTGCCGCGCGGGGCTCTGCCCTCGGATGGCGGCCCCCAGAGCGGTGCGGTGGTGACCGACCGCACGTTGGCGGGCAGCTCCCAGGCGAGCGACTCGTGGCCGGTGCCGGTCACGGCGATGATGTCGAAGTCGACGTCGGGCATGCCCTGGACGAGCTGGTCGCACCAGACGCTCACGCCGCCGTGCTGGTGCGGATACGTCCCCTCGGTGAGCAGGGTGACGCGCATGGCTTTCCCCCCTCCTGTCCTTGCGTCAAGCGCCCGGTCCTGGACGGTCCGGGTCGGGTGGCCGGTGGTGGGGCCGGGGGACGGCCCGACCCCACCACCGGTGTCACCTGTCTAGCGGATGCCGGGCTGGCCGGCGGTCTTCTTGGCCGGGTCGGCCTTCCCCCCGGAGGCCTTGCGGGTGGTGCTCTTCGTGCCGCTCTTGGCGGCCGCCTTGTCGGTGGTCACGCCCTTGCCGGCCACCGGAGCCCCGCTGCCGGGGACCAGCACCGGGGCGTCGGTACGGGCGGTGTCGCCCGGACCGGCCGGAACGGCGTCGGCGGTGCCCTGGGGCACGATCTTCTTGTCGGCCGGGGCCGGAGCCGTCACCGATTCGGCGGCGACGGCCGGAGCAGCGGTCGGCGCCACCGGGGCGACGTCCGACGGCAGCTTCAGCAGGACGCTGCTCTGCAGCGAGCCCGGCTTGACCCAGCCGGACAGCGTACCGGCGTAGGCCGAGCCGAACCCGGTGGTGCCGATGGCGAGCTGCTGAACGGTACCGGTCGGCATGGTGGCCTGGACCTGCACGCCGGACGGGGCGGACACCGTCACGGTGTTGCCGACCCGGTAGGCGGTGACCTGGCCGGCGGCCAGGGCCGCGTTCCAGGCCGCACGGCGCTGGAACTCGGCGCCGATGTCCTTCTGCGCCAGGTTCACGATCGGGGCGTTGTCGGCGTGCAGGGACCGGTAGGTGGAGAGGATCTTCTCCAGCACCGGGTACACGATCCGGTCCTCCGCCAGGTTCGACTGGTGGATGAAGTGGGGGCGCGGGTCGTTGCTCAGCACGTGGCCGAGGTCGATCCGGGCCTCCAGCGGCACGATGTACGACTGGTAGCCGGTGTTGACGTCCAGCGGCGCCGGCAGGCAGGTGGAGTTGGCGTTGCTCTCGCAGACGCCGCTGCCGCCGTTGGCCACGCTGGTGTAGATCCAGTTGTACTCGTCGGCCTCCTCCTTCGCCGTACCGGCGTTGTAGAAGACGTTCATCGGGTAGCGCGGCACGGTCAGCGTGGACGAGCCGACGGCCCGCTGGGCGGGCTCGCGGGACGCGTCGCTGGCGGTCCACTTGACGCCGTTGGCGACCAGCGAGGGCGCCAGGTACGGGTTGTCGCTGGTCTCCTGCGGAGCGGTCAGCAGGCCGGAGTGCTCGCCGGTGACCAGCTCGGTCTTGTCGATGTGCAGGTTGCGCGCCGCGGCCCAGTCGATGTTGTTCTTGATCTGGGACGTGATGGTGGCCTGGTCGACCCAGACGGTGTTGCCCGAGGCGTCCTTGGTGCACTTCCACGGCACCACCGAGACGTCCTGGAGGCAGCCCAGGTACGGGTGGGTGTAGGTGTGGTTGATCCACCGGTAGCTGTTCTGGTCGGCGACCATCTGGTCCACCACCGGGTCGGCGGTGACCTCGTGGTCGGCCTTCCAGTCCTCGCTGCCGCCGCCGTTGAACACCATGTCCATGGTGAAGTTGTTGGCGGTCTGCCACTGCTTGGCGTACTGCGCGTCCGCGGTGGTCATCCGGATCGGGTTGACCGTCTCGGGGGTGCCGGGCGGGCAGGTGACGTCGCCGGGGGTGCACTTGAGCACCGTGTCCCAGCGGTCGTCGGCCAGGAAGACGTCGTCGACGTGGGCTGCGAAGTAGTTGCGGTCGTAGCCGAGGTGGACGCCCTGGGTGATCCAGTCCACGATGCCGCGCGCCAGCAGCCGGTACTGCTGCTGGTACTGGTTGTAGACGAAGGTGACGACCAGCTCGTTGCGGCCGTCGTGGCTGTACTCGCCGACCAGCGAGCCGCGCTCGGTGGAGCCCGGTATGGGGGCGTCGACCAGCGGCGTGAACGTGGAGCCGGACGGCAGGGAGGCCAGCGGAGTGGCCAGGAAGCCGTAGCTCTCGTCGACGCCCGGGTCGTTGTCCTCGAACGGGACGGATCCCTTGAGGTACCCGAACGGGCCGGCCAGGCCGGCGCCGGTGACCTGGGCCTGGACGCCGTCCAGCTTGCCCATGTATCCGGGGTTCTGTGCCCAGTTCAGACCGACGTCCGGCTGGGCGTAGGTGTACGCGTCGACCTGGCGCACGTTGAACGCGGCCTCGTAGGTCGCGATCGCGGTCATCTCCGCGGAGCCAGCCGTGAACGGGTTGTTGTTGGGCATCACGATGCCCTGGAACTTGCCGCGCGGCTGTCCGTTGACCGTGTCGCTGAGGAAGGCGGCGTCGATCACCGGACGGTGGGCGTCGGTGAGGTCGACGATCTTGTACGGGGTGCCCTGGCTCTTGAGCTCGGCGGCGATGGCCGCCGTCGCGGGTCCGCCGTCGCTGATGACCAGGACCGTCAGGTCGATCCTGGGTGCGGTGGTGGCACCGTGTGCGAGGGACGACTGCAGGCCGCCGGCCAGCAGGACTGCTGCCGCGCAGGCGGCAACTCTTCGGGTCGCTCGACCCATTCTGTGTTCCTCCCCTGGGCAGGGCGCTCCGCTGCTCGGCGCTCGCCTACCCGGTCGCTGTTCTCGGGCAGCAGGCTGCCCGGAGCCCATCCTGGTGGAGACTCCGCACCGATTGGGACCAAATGGGCGGGAGTGCAGCGAATCTGTTACCAACGTTCATGGCGATGCCATGGAAGCGCTGATTGTGGCCGGAACCGAGCCTGTTGCGCAAATAATGAATTGAGAATTAAAAGATGGCGGAGTCGGAGCGTTACCGCTGGTCACCGATCTTCTGGTCTGGGCCGGTAACCCGCGGCCTACACTGGCGGCGTTGCGCATGACACTCTTGCACATCCAGCCGTTCTGTCGGGCAGGTTCATGCAATATTGCGCAGGGTTGTGCCATGTCACAGTCCGAATATCCAATGGAGGCCACCGCGTGACCGAGCAGCAGACCGAGACCACCGCAATCCAGGCCGACCGGAAAGCGGTGCGCGTGCCGACGGACGGTGCCGAGGCGGCCCCGCAGGCCCGGAGCCTCGGGCTCCGCGGCGCCGTCAACGCGCGCGATCTCGGCGGCTACCGGACGGCCGACGGCCGGGTGCTGAAGCACGGCGTGGCACTGCGCAGCGACGGTCTCAACCGGCTCACCGAGGAGGACCTCGGCCTGCTGGCGGCGATCGGTCTGCGCCAGGTGGTCGACCTGCGCAGCCTCGACGAGGTCCGCGAGGCCGGTCCGGACCGCGTCCCGGGCCTGCCGGTCGCCGCGATCGCGGCCGCCGAGCTCTCGTCCGAGCCGATCACCGTGGCACCCGCCTCCGGGGACGGCATGACCCTGCACCACCTGCCGGTCTTCGCGGCGGACTTCGACATCTACGTGGCGCTGCGCGACGCCCTGGCCGACCGCAGCCCGGAGAAGCAGCGCGCGCTGCTCGGGGACGGCAAGGCCGCCGCGATGATGGTCGGCCTCTACCGGTGGTTCGTCACGGACGCCGTGGCCCGGGAGCGCTTCGCCGCCGTGCTGCGCCTGCTGGCCGCTCCGGACGGCCCGCCGCTGATCTTCCACTGCTCGGCCGGCAAGGACCGGACCGGCTGGACGGCCGCCGTCCTGCTGACCGCGCTCGGGGTCGACCGCGAGACGGTCTTCGCCGACTACCTGCTCACCAACGAGCGCTCCGCCGCGATCGTGGAGCACGTCGTCGACAGCTTCGGCACCCGTGGGCTGATGCAGGAGCCGGAGCTGCTGCTCCCGGTCTTCCGGGCGGAGCGACGCTACCTGGAGGCGGCCTTCGAGGAGGTCGCGGCCGGCTGGGCCACCTTCGAGGACTTCTGGCAGGACGGCCTGGGGCTGGACGACGAGGTGCTCGCCGGCCTGCGTGCCAACCTGCTGGCGGACGCCCGGTAGGGCGCCCGCCGGGGCGGCTCAGCCCTCGCTGACGAGGCCCTCGCGCAGCTGCGTGAGGGTCTTGGCCAGCAGCCGGGAGACGTGCATCTGGGAGATGCCGATCTCCTCGCCGATCTGCGACTGGGTGAGGTTGCCGAAGAACCGCAGCATGATGATCCGGCGCTCGCGCGGCGGCAGCTTGGCCAGGAGCGGCTTGAGCGACTCGCGGTACTCCACGCCCTCCAGGGCGAGGTCCTCGTAGCCCAGCCGCTCGGCCAGCGGGCCGTCGCCCTCCTCCTCGCCGGGGGTGGAGTCCAGCGAGCTGGCGGTGTACGCGTTGCCCACCGCCAGGCCCTCGACCACGTCCTCCTCGCTGACGCCGAGGCAGGCGGCCAGCTCGGCGACGGTCGGGGAGCGGTCCAGCCGCTGGGAGAGCTCGTCGCCGGCCTTGGTGAGGGCCAGTCGCAGCTCCTGCAGCCGCCGGGGGACCCGCACGGACCAGCTGGTGTCCCGGAAGAAGCGCTTGATCTCGCCGACCACGGTCGGCATCGCGAAGGTGGGGAACTCCACCCCGCGCTCCGGGTCGAACCGGTCGATCGCCTTGATCAGGCCGATCGTGCCGACCTGGACGATGTCCTCCATCGGCTCGTTGCGGCTGCGGAACCGGGCCGAGGCGTACCGCACCAGCGGCAGGTTGAGCTCGATCAGGGTGTCGCGGACGTAGGTGTGCTCCGCGCTGCCCGCCTCCAGCGCGGCCAGCCGCAGGAAGAGCGAGCGGGAGAGCGTCCGGGTGTCGAGACCGGCGGCAGGCTCGGCGGCGGCCGGCCCGGCGGTGCCGGGCGGGGCGTCGGGGACGGGCGCTGCGGCCTCGGCCCGCTGGAGCGGGATCAGGCCGGCGGTCGCCGTGCGCTCGGCCGCACCGGCGTGGCTCCGTGCAGTGTGGATCTCCGCAGTGCCCAGCTCTCCGGACATGCGCCCACCCCCTTGTGACTGACGGTTCAACGGGTGCCGTCGCGGGAGCGTTCCCGTGCGGCGCCTTACCCCTCCATACCGGCGCACCGGACCCGGCAAACCCGAGCGTCGCAAGATGTCACGCGCCGGTAACGCGCAGCGATCGGCCGCTGCCCCCGCGTCGCCGGTCAGTCCTCCCAGGAGTTGCCGGTCCGAAGCCTGGTCAGGATCCGCGAGAGCAGCCGGGAGACGTGCATCTGGGACATCCCCAGCTCGGTGCTGATCTGCGACTGCGTCAGGTTGGCGAAGAACCGCAGCATGACGATCCGCCGCTCCCGCTCGGGCAGCTGGACCAGCAGGTGGCGGACCATGTCCCGGTGCTCGACCTCGGCCAGCGCCGAGTCCTCGTAGCCCAGCCGGTCGAGCAGGGCGAGCCCGCCCTCGTGCTCCTGGGCGGCCTCCAGCGAGGCGGCGTTGTAGGCCCGGCCGGCGTCCAGGCAGGCCCGGACGTCCTCCTCCGGGATGCGCAGGCTGGCGGCGATCTCGGGGACCTTGGGGGCCCGGCCGTGGACCACCGTCAGCTCCTCCATCGCGCCGCTGACCTGCACCCAGAGCTCCTGCAGCCGGCGCGGGACGTGCATGGTGCGGACGTTGTCCCGGAAGTAGCGCTTGATCTCGCCGAGGATGGTCGGCAGCGCGTAGGTCGGGAACTGCACGCCGCGGCTCGGGTCGAACCGGTCGATCGCGTTGATCAGGCCGATCGTGCCGACCTGGACGACGTCCTCCATCGGCTCGCTGCGGCTGCGGAACCGGGTGGCCGCGTAGCGGACCAGCGGGATGTTCACCTCGATCAGGGCGGCCCGGACCCGCTCGCGCTCGGGCGCGTCCGGGGGCAGCTCGGAGAGCCGCTCGAACAACACCCGGGTCAGGGTCCGGACGTCCACCGCGGGGCGGCCCCCGGGACCGCGCAGGCCGTCCGGTCGCAGTTCGCCGGCGGGGCTGATGATCGCGGCCAGCACCTCCTCCGGCGGGCCGGCCGGGGCGGGCGGCTGAACGGTCGGTGCGGTCGGTGCGGTCGGTGCGGCCGGCCGGGCGGCGGCGGAGTGCGCGGCGGCCGGTGCGGTCGCGGACGGCGCCGTGGCGGACCGCGCAGCGGTCTGTGCGGCGGCCGGACCGGTGTCGGCACCCGGCGCGCTCCCTGGTGTCCGCACGGACACGTCACCCCTCCCAAAGTCGACAACGGTGGGACTTGCGGATCGGGTGTCGCGTCTCGATTCACCACCTCGCCATGTCCGGCAAAACCGGTCATAGCATCACAAGCTGGGCGCAGTTCGGGCAAGCACCGAGCGGAGGTGTGTTGGTGCGGCGTTGGCGCTCCGCGGGGCCTTCCGGCGGGGCGGCGGGCAGACCGTTCCCGGACAGGGCAAGGCGCCCCGCCCGGTCTCGGGCGGGGCGCCGCGGTCCGTCCGGGGGATGCCCGGGGGATCAGACCTCGATGTCGGCGATCACCCAGGTGGCGAACTCGCGCCACTGGCCGGCCGCGGCCTGGTGGGCCGGGTGGGTGAGGTAGGACTGCAGCGCCTCGCGGTCCTCGACGAGGCTGTTGATGGCGTAGTCGTACGCGATGTCGCGCTCGGTGGTGTTCCAGCCGCACTCCCACTCGCGCAGCTCGGGGATCACCGGGCCGAGCTCCTCGAAGGCCTTGGCGCCGGCGAGTGCGCGGGCGTCGTCCTTGCCGACGCCTTCGTTGAGCTTGAACAGGACCAGATGCCGGATCACGATGCCGCTCCTAGCGGACGGGGTTGAGGGACGGCCCCACCGTAGCCGGTGCCCCGTTGCCTACTTCACCAGCCCGGTCATGAAGGTGCCGATGGCCTTGGCGGCGTTCGAGATGCCCTCGAACCCCAGTTGGACCAGCTCGGCGGCCCGGGCGGGTGACGTGATGATCGTGTAGAGCACGAAGACGAGCAGGAGGACCATGCCGATCTTCTTCGCCTGCGCCATGCGCGACCTTCCTCCCTGCTGCGGGCCGCCGTCACTCGGTCCCCGAGCGGCCCTCTGCAGTGGGCAGCTTATCCACCGAACGGCCCATCAAGTGTGCGACGCGTTCACCCGGCGGGACGAAGGTCCTCGTGACCGAGGCCTTTCTCCGGGTGCCCCGGCGCGGGCGGTCGAGCAGGATGGATGTCGTACCGAGGATCTGGCAGGAGTCCCCGGTACGTGGATCCGGAGCTCCCCGCTGTGGGACCGGGGCCGCGGCTTCCCCCCGACGCGGCCCCGGTTGTGGGACTCCGCCCGGGGGAGCGGTCAGTTCCCCCGAACCGCTCCCCCTCGGGCTCCGTGCACGAAGGGCGTTGGTGGTCATCGGCCCCCGGCGCGGAGCCCCCGTTCCGCGGATGAGGGTGCGCGGAAACGACGAAGGCCCGTCCGTTCGGACGGGCCTTCGTGCTGCTGGCGGTAGCGGTGGGATTCGAACCCACGGTGGAGTTGCCCCCACACACGCTTTCGAGGCGTGCTCCTTTGGCCGCTCGGACACGCTACCGAGGGGAACTCTACCGGACGGGGGCCGCCGTCACGAAATCCGTATCCGCGCGGGCGTGCGGCGGGGTCGGCGGTGGGGTTCAGCGGTGGGGTTCAGCGGTGGGTGTCGAAGAAGTCGCGCAGCTGCTCGGCGCACTCGTCGGCGAGGACGCCCCAGACCACCTCGGGGCGGTGGTTGAGGCGTCGGTCGCGCATCACGTCGAAGAGGGAGCCGGCCGCGCCGGCCTTCTCGTCCAGGGCGCCGTAGACCACGCGGTCGATCCGGGACAGCACGATCGCGCCCGCGCACATCGTGCACGGCTCCAGGGTGACCACCAGCGTGCACCCGCTGAGCCGCCACTCCCCGATCTTCCCCGCCGCCTGCCGGATCGCCACCACCTCGGCGTGCGCGGTCGGGTCGCCGACCGCCTCGCGCTCGTTGTGGCCGCGTCCGATCACCTCGCCGTCCGGGGCCAGGACGAGCGCCCCGACCGGGACGTCCCCGGTGGCCGGCGCCAGCGCGGCCTCGGCCATGGCGAGGCGCATCGGCGCCGCCCAGCGGTCGCGGACCGGGTCGGGGCGGACGGGTGCGGGGAGCGGGACGGGCTGGTGGGCGGACGCGGACTGCATGGCATCCAGTGTCCGGCATCCGTCGAGCGGCACCGGCCGCTACCGGACCGCCTCCAGGACCTCGCCGCAGCCGAGGGCCTCGGCGATCTCCTCCAGCGCGTCGCCGGGCACCGCGCCCTCGCCGCTGAGCCCGAGCAGTTCGTCGGAGGCCAGCCCGAACTCGGTGAGCAGGTGGGAGTCGCCGAGCGGGCCGACCGGGACGCCGCCGCGGCCGACCGTGTCCTCGTCCTCGTCCTCCTGCTCCTGGGCGGCCTCCTCGTCCTCCAGTTCGGCCACCAGGTTGTCGAGGTCGCCGAACTCGCTCTCACCGGCCTGGTCGACCAGCTCGTCGGTGAGGACGGAGCCGTAGGAGCTGCGCGCGGCGGCGGCGCCGTCCGACACGAAGATCCGGGGGTCGTCCTCACCGTCGACCCGGACGATGGCGAACCAGGCGTCCTCCTGTTCGATGAAGACCAGGACGCTGTCGTCGTCCTGCGCGGCCTCGCGGGCCAGGTCGGCCAGGTCGGCCAGCGTTTCGACGTTGTCGAGCTCCGTCTCGCTCACATCCCACCCGTCCTCGGTGCGAGCAAGCACTGCAGCGAAGTACGCCACCAGGGACACTCCCAAGATCTCGGTCTCGGCTGTCGGCGCGCTCGGGCAACGCGGAACCTGGCCGCCCCCGCGCCAGAGGCGGTCCGCTGTTCGGACCGTCCCATCGGAATCGTGACAGAAAGCCCGCCCTTGCGGGGGGTGTTCGGCAGCGCGTCTTTGCAGGTCGTGTCGGAAGCCTTGGCCGGGAGCCGGTGAACCGCAGCCCCGGCCGCGGGGAACCGGCCGGATCGTTGTCAGATCCGGAAGGTTCGCATCCGCATCGCCTCGCGCATCCGGCGCTCCTTGGTCCGGCGAGGCTGGACCCGCTCCCTCAGCTCGCGCGCCTCGGCGAGCTCGCGCAGGAAGACGGCCCGCCGCTTGCGGCGCTCCGCCTCCGTCTCCGGGCGGTCCGGGGGCTGGCCCGAGCGCCCGCCCGACGGGCCGAGGGCGCCGTCCGCCGAGCCGTCCCCGGTCCTCGGGTTGCTCGTCATAGGACCTGACTTTCCCAGATCCGCCCGGTTGATACCACAGGAAGCCGTTCCGTCCGGACATTCGCAGCGGGTCACGGCGTGTCACGTCTGCGTCACTCGGGCCCGCCGCCGGCGGGGGCTCCGGGGCGGCCGTCCGGGGGCTGTTCTCGGCCGGGCCGGCCGAGGCGGGTCGTACGGGCGTCCGGGCGCGGGCTAACCTCGACGCATGCGGATCCACGTCGTCGACCACCCCCTGGTCGCCCACAAGCTCTCCACCCTGCGCGACGAGCGCACCGACTCGCCGACCTTCCGTCGCCTGACCGACGAGCTGGTCACCCTCCTCGCGTACGAGGCGACCCGGGACGTCCGCACCGACGACGTCGAGATCACCACGCCCGTGGCGGTCACCACCGGTACCCGGCTGAGCTACCCCCGCCCGCTGGTGGTGCCGATCCTGCGGGCCGGCCTCGGCATGCTGGACGGGATGACCCGGCTGCTGCCGACCGCCGAGGTGGGCTTCCTCGGCATGGTGCGCAACGAGGAGACCCTGGAGGCCTCCACGTACGCCACCCGGATGCCGGACGATCTCTCCGGCCGCCAGGTCTACGTGCTCGACCCGATGCTGGCCACCGGCGGCACGCTGGTCGCCGCGATCCGGATGCTGATCGAGCGGGGTGCCACCGACGTCACCGCCGTGGTGCTGCTCGCCGCCCCCGAGGGCGTCGCGGTGATGGAGAAGGAGCTGGCGGGCCTGCCGGTCACCGTCGTCACCGCCGCGGTCGACCAGCGGCTGAACGAGAACGGCTACATCGTCCCCGGCCTCGGCGACGCGGGCGACCGCCTGTACGGCACCGCCGGCTGAGTCCGCCGCTCCCGGACGTGAAGGAGCCCCCGGCACGGCGGGTTCTAGCGATCCCCGCAACACCCTGTAGTTCAGGGAGTTGCGGGGATCGTGGATTTCGGGGTGTTGAAGGCGAGGTTCTTCGAGGCGTTGGACCGGGAGGACGGCAGCGTCTCGGGTGCTGCCCGGATGGTCGGGGTGAGTCGTCATACGGCGGCCGGCTGGGCGCGGAAGGCCGGTGTCCGCGGCCGGGGGAAGTCCGGTACGGGCGGGCATCCGGGCCGGGCGGAGTACGAGCGGCTACGCGCGTCCGGGGTGCGACGCCGTGATGCCGCGGCACGGGTTGGGGTCCACGAGCGCACCGCCCGGGACTGGGACCGCGGGATCCGCAAGATCGGCAACGCGCGCCTATACCCCGATGGGCGCAGGATCGACTACACAACGGGGATGACCAGCACCGTTTCCTCCAAGGCCACACCGTCCCTCGCGGCGGTCGAGGCCGAGCTGCATCCCCGGTTCTTGACGGTGGCCGAGCGGGAGCTGATCGCGGACCTGCACCGTGAGGGCCGGTCGCTGCGGGCGATCGGACGGGCATTGGGCCGGCCGGCCTCCACCGTCAAACGCGAGATCGATGCCCGTTCCGTCGACGGCCTCTACCGGCCGCACCGCGCCCAGCGGGCCTGGGCCGGGAGCCGGGCGCGCCCCAAGGACTCCAAGCTCGCCCAGGACGGTCCACTGCGCGAGTTCGTCACGGACGGGCTGCGGAAACGGTGGTCGCCCGAGCAGATCTGTCACGCTCTGGTCATGGAGTTCCCCGACGACGACAGCATGCGGGTGAGTCCGGAGACGGTCTACCAGGCGATCTACGTCCAGGCCCGCGGCGGGCTGCGTCGCGAGGTCGCACTCGCACTGCGCACCGGGCGCACCCGACGCAAGCCGCAGCGCAGCCCGGAGCAGCGCACGTCCCGGTTCGTCGACGAGATGGTGATGATCTCCGAACGCCCTGCCGAGGTCGAGGACCGGGCGGTTCCCGGCCACTGGGAAGGCGATCTGATCGTCGGCACCCGCAACGAGAGCGCGATCGTGACCCTGGTCGAGCGCTCCACCCGTTACGTCCTGCTCGGACACCTGCCCGGCGGGCACACCGCCGAGGAGGTCCGGGAAGTGCTGGTGCCCCTGATCCAGACCCTGCCCCAGCACCTACGCGGCTCGCTGACCTGGGACCAGGGCTGCGAGATGGCCGCGCACAAGCAGTTCACCGTGGCCACGGGCGTGCCGGTCTACTTCTGCGATCCGCACTCACCCTGGCAGCGCGGATCGAACGAGAACACCAACGGCCTGCTACGGCAGTACTTCCCCAAGGGCACCGACCTGTCCGTCCACAGCCCCGAAGACCTCGAACACGTCGCCCAACAACTCAACGGCCGACCACGCAAAACGCTCGACTGGAGAACCCCAGCCGAGCGCCTGCGTGATCTACTAACGACCACATAGCCATCAGGTGTTGCGAGGACCCCAAGAATCCGCCCACGGCGCCGGGGGCTCCTTCACGTCCGGGAGCGGTTCAGCAGCTGCCGGTGGCGCTGGGGGTCGGGGAGGGCTTGGTGGCCAGGGCCAGGGCGGCCGCGGCCTGCGTCTCGTCCAGCAGGGCGTTGTAGCTGTCGCCGACGACGACGTCCACGGTGTTGTCGGTGCGGGCGTCCGTGGTGACGGTGGCTCCGGCGATCTGCGAGCTGATCAGGGTGGCGGCGCCGGCGCCGGCCGGACCGGCGATCACGATGGCGGTGCCGGGCACCTTCTTGTCCAGCTCGGCCGGGGCGTTGCCCTTCTTGTCGACCGTGAAGCCGCGCTTGGTGAACTCCTCGGCCGTCCGCCCGGCCAGGCCGGACTTGGTGGTGGCGTTGAAGATGTTCAGCTTGAAGGCGGTCGGCTGCGGGATGGCCTTCGGATCGCCCGCGGGTGCGCCGGGCGACGCCTCCGCGGTGGGGGTGGGTGCTGCCAGCGGTTTGCCGGAGGGCGTCGCGCAGGCCTGGGCGGAGGAGTCCCTGCCCTTGCCGGTGAAGATGTCGTAGAGCTGCACGCCGCCGAGGGCGATCAGCGCCAGTGCGAGCACCGAGCCGATCAGGGCGAACACCTTGCGGCTCTTCTTCGGCGGCCGGCCCAGCCGTGGATAGCTGTTGCCGGTGATGCGGTACTGCTTCCCCTTCAGGCCTTGGGGAGTCAACATGCTCACGGTTTGTCTCCCCCTCGTGCCGGGGCGGGGATCGGGTGACGGTCGGCCGGTGCCGGCGTTCGCCGTGGTCGCGGCCGTAGTCAGCAGACTAGTGCGGTACGGCAGCGAAGGTACTAAATGATCATCATCTGGAGTACGCCGGTACCCGAAAGGAGGTATCCGGGTACGAACGGACCGCCTTCCGGCGGGTGGCCGGAAGGCGGTGCGGCGGTACGCGGGAGGGGCCCGTCACTCCATCTCTAGGACGCGGGCGTGCAGCACCTGGCGCTGTTGGAGCGCGGCGCGGACCGCCCGGTGCAGCCCGTCCTCCAGGTAGAGGTCGCCGTGCCACTTCACGACGTGGGCGAAGAGGTCCCCGTAGAAGGTGGAGTCCTCCGCGAGGAGCGTTTCGAGGTCCAGTTGTCCCTTGGTGGTCACCAGCTGGTCCAGTCGCACCGGACGCGGGGCGACGTCCGCCCACTGGCGGGTGCTGGTCCGGCCGTGATCCGGGTACGGCCGCCCATTGCCGATGCGTTTGAAGATCACACGGAAAGCCTACCGTTTGGGCGGCGGATGGCGCAGCAGCCGCGGCGCCGCCACGCCCCCGGGTGCGGGCTGCGGGCGGCCGATTGCGGCTGTTTCATGGGAAATGTCGCGATCGTTCCTTCCCGGTCCTGCCTTCGGAGTGTGCCCGATGCCCCCCGCCGAGCCGCCGTCCCCCGCCGAGCCGCCGCCCCCCGGCACCGCCCTCGCCGGCCTCCCGTCACAGGTGCGGGAGATCGCCGGCGGCTACGCCTTCACCGGTCCCGCACTCGACCTCGGCGCCGTGCTGCTGGACGGCGCCGCCTACCCGGACGCCCCGGTGCGCGTCCCGCTCGGGGTGCTCAACCGGCACGGGCTGGTGGCCGGCGCCACCGGCACCGGCAAGACCAAGACCCTCCAGCTGATCGCCGAGCAGCTCTCCGCCCAGGGCGTCCCGGTGTTCCCGGCCGACGTCAAGGGCGACGTCTCCGGTGTCTCGGCGCCCGGCGTGCCGGGCGAGCGGACCGCCGCCCGCGCGGCCGAGGTGGGTCAGAGCTGGGCGCCGCAGGGCTGCCCGAGCGAGTTCTACGCACTCGGCGGCCAGGGCGAGGGCATCCCGATCCGGGCCACCGTGACCAGCTTCGGCCCGCTCCTGCTGGCCAAGGTGCTGGACCTGAACGACACCCAGGAGTCCTCGCTCGGCCTGGTCTTCCACTACGCCGACCGCAACGGGCTGGAGCTGTACGACCTCAAGGACCTCACCGCCGTCATCGACGACCTCCTCGAAGCGGGTGTCCGGGAAGGCCTGGTAGAGCTCGGTGGTGGCGCCGCCGAGGTTCGGGCCGCCGTGCGGGCTGCTGGTGCAGTCGATGATCTCGAAGACGTGGGGGATGGCGCCGGGTCCGATGATCTTGTCGGTCTCCGGGTCGGTCCAGATGCCCTTTCGCTCGCGGATCATGACGATGTGTCCGGTGTAGAGCGCGTCGCCGTCGTCGGCGTACTCGAAGGCGACGAGGTCGCCGCCGCAGGCTGCTCGCCGGAGCCGCGGGCACCGCCGGAGCCGCCGCTCTGACCACAGCGGCCGGCACCGCCCCGGCCGCCGCCGCCACGCGGGTGTGGTCTCCATGGTTGCTCCCCCCTCGGCGGATGATCACGGCGAGGGGAGCCTAGGGCCCGGATGTCGGTGTGGACAGGGGTGATCGCTCGGGTGGCGATTGCTTTCGGACAGCCGGTGGGCGGTCGCCGGCCGGACGGGATCCGGCCGGCACCTGCCTCGGCCGGCCGGTTGCCCGTGTCGGCCACCCGGCTCACCCGGCTCACCCGGCTCACCCGGCTCACCCGGCTCACCCGGCTCAGCCGGCGAGGGCGGCGCCGATCCGGTCGAGCGAGGAGAGCCGCATCAGGCCGTAGTGGTAGAACTCCACCTCCGGAACGCCCAGTTCGCGCAGCACGGCGATCTTGGCGGCGAGGTCGGCCGGGCCGTCGCAGTCCGAGGCCATCGGTCGCAGGACCACCGCCATCTCCTGCGGGCGGACGCCGTGCAGGGCGAAGGCGGCGACCTTCTCGCGGACGGCCTCCGGGGTCTTCGCGTAGCCGAGGGTCTCGATCTGGTCGGCGGCCCTGGCGAGTGCGGGCAGGTCGATGCCGGCGAGCCACCCCCGGCCCGGGCCGCCACCGTCCATGAAGCTCAGCCGCATGCCGTGGTGGCGGGCCTGCTCGGCCAGCTCGGCGGCGAGTGAGGACACGGTGGCGGCGGAGGCGTCGACGTACGCGGCGAAGGCGCCGCCCGCCAGCTCGTCCAGGGCGGCGGGTGCGGCGGCGGCCGCCTCGTCCGCCAGCCGGCGGCGCAGCTCGGTCCGGACCGCCGCCGCCACCTCCTCGGCGGGCACGCCGGCCCGGTCGGCGGCGGCGCGGCAGTGCGCGCAGAAGCAGACCCCGAGCAGGGCCTCGGCGACCGGGCCCAGCTCCTCGAAGTAGCGCTCGTGGTGGTAGCCGTGGCGCAGGCCGTGGAAGTGCAGCGATTCGGCCCGGATCGCGTCCACCCCGTACCGGGCCAGTTCGGTGACCAGGGTCGCGGCGTACGCGCGGACCTCCGGGTGGGCCGGGCAGAGGTCGGTGAGCTGCCGGTCGCCGAAGGCGTTGGCGGGGGCGCAGTCGGGGTGCTCGAAGCCGAGCCGGTCGTTGTGGCAGAAGACCGTCCAGGCGTGCAGCTTCAGTCCGCGGCGGTGGGCCTCGGCGGCGGCCTCGGCGAAGGGGTCGCGGTCGCCGATCGCGGTGGACGGGGTGGGCCGGAGCCGGCGGCCGGCCCAGCGGGCCGGGTCGGGGCGGAAGTAGGCGGCGCCGGGCTCCAGGTAGCGGACCACCCGGTGCGGGTTGTGCGGGAAGACGTCCCGGGCCTCGTGGTAGACCGAGGCGAGGGTGACGCCGCCGACGCCCGCCCGGTCGGTGAGGTTGCCGAAGAAGGTGTCGGTCCCCTCGTCGAGCAGATCGGTGGCGAAGGCGAGGACGGACGACTCCACGGTGCGGCTCCGGAGCAGGGGGCAGGTGCCCCTCACGCTAGCCCGTGGGGCAGCACTGGTCTATACCTGGTCGGCGGCGCGCCACGGTGGCCCGGCCGCCGCGATCCGGTGGCGGCGGTTCAGAGGCCCAGGTCGTCCAGTTCCTTGAGCAACTCGGCCCGGGAGCCGGGGACGGCGGGGATGCCGGTGGGGGCGCCGGTGGGGGCGCCGGTGGCGGCGGCGGGATCCGGGACGGTGGCCTTCGGTCCCCGGTCGCGGAAGATCCAGGCGCCGGCCAGTCCGCCGACCAGCCCGCCGAGGTGGGCGGCCCAGCTGATTCCAGGGGCGACACCCGGCAGGGCCCCGGTCACCATGTAGGCGTAGGAGGCGCCGAGCACGACGCCGATCAGGGTGTCGATCAGGTTGCGGTCGAAGACTCCGCGCAGGACCACGTAGCCGAAGTAGCCGAACACCAGACCGCTGGCTCCGACGCCGATGGAGTTCGGCTTGTCGAAGATCCAGGCCGTCAGCTCGCTGGTCACCGCGAGCAGCGCGGTCAGGCCCAGGAACTTCTTCACCCCGCGGTAGGCGGCGAGGAAGCCGAAGACGAACAGCGGGCCCGAATTGGCCTCCAGGTGCGCCCAGTTCCAGTGCAGCAGCGGTGAGGTGACGATGTGCGGCAGGCTGCCGAGCTCCTGCGGCCGCACCCCGTACGCCCGGCTGAGGCCGTAGTCGTCGAGCCAGTTCACCAGCTGCAGCAGCCAGACGACGGCCATGACGCCGACCATGGTGAAGAGCGCCCGCCGTGCATCGGCGATCATCCGGGCGGGGTCGAGGCTGGACGCGGAACCGCTGCGGTCGTTCGAGGCCATGACGGTGACTCTAGGGCCGCGTCGATCGGGTGTGCACCCCACTAGAGTGAACGGCGTCATTCAGCCAGGAGCCGGGGCGACCCCGGCTCGTCGAGAGGTGACCACCCATGAGCGTCCGTCCGCCGCTGCCGTACGAGTTCCTGCCGCAGGTGCCGTCCTTCGAGCTGACCAGCGAGGACATCGCCGAAGGCGGCGAACTGGCCCAGGAGTTCATCCACGCCGGCGGCAACCTCTCGCCGCAGCTGGCCTGGTCCGGCCTGCCCGAGGGCACCAGGTCCATCGCCGTCACCTGCTACGACCCGGACGCCCCGACCGGCTCCGGCTGGTGGCACTGGCTCGCCCTCAACCTGCCGGCCGACACCACCGGCCTGGCACGCGGCGCAGGCTCGTCCGACGCCGACCTGCCGGGTGGGCGCTCGTTCCACGCCCGCAACGACTTCCCCGGCAACAAGTACGACGGCGCCGCGCCGCCGCCCGGTGCCCCGCACCGGTACGCCTTCGCCGTGCACGCGCTGGACGTCGAGGCACTGGACGTCGCCGCCGACACCCCGCCGGCGCAGGTCGGCTTCAACATCACCTTCCACACGCTGGCCCGAGCGGTGCTGACCGCCGAGTTCGGCGTCTGACGGATCCTCCACGGGGGCCGGGGCGGCACGGGTCAGTCCGTGCCTCCCCGGCTCCCGCTGTTCGCGGCCCGGCCGGCCCGGTCGGCGAGGTCGCGCAGGTGGGCGTGCAGCTCCGTCGGCCGGTGCACCTCGAACTCGCAGCCGAGCATCAGCAGGCGCATCGCCAGCCACTCCAGCGAGTCGGCCCTGGACCGGAGGCGGCAGGTGCGTTCGTCGACCGGCTCGACCGTGGAGTCGCCGTAGCCGCCGATCCGGCGCTCGACCTCGGCCGCGGAGGCCTGCACGGTGGCCTCCAGGGTGTACGTGGGGGACTGCCGGCGGAGCTTGCCCGCCACGAACGCGGCCGCGTCCTCGGCGGGGAGCGGCCGCGGGGTGAACCGGGCACCGGTGGGGAAGGGTTCGCTGAGCCGGTCGACCCGGAACAGCCGCCAGTCGTCGCGGTGCAGGTCGTACCCGACGAGGTACCAGCGGCGGCCCGCCGAGACCAGCCGGTCCGGCTCGACCAGGCGCCTGGTCTCGGCGCCGTCGCCGGCCCGGTAGGCGAAGCGCAGGCGTTCGCGGTTGGTGACGGCGTTGGCGAGCACGGTGAGCTCCTCGGGGTCGACGGTCGGGCCGTCGCCGGTGAGCAGCGGGACGGTGGCCGTGTTGAGCGCGCCGACCCGGTGGCGCAACCGGTTCGGCAGCACCTGGAGCAGTTTGCCGAGCGCGCGCACCGAGGCCTCCTCGATACCCACCACGGCGTGCCCGGCGGCCGCCCGGAGGCCGACGGCGATGGCCACCGCCTCCTCGTCGTCGAGCAGCAGCGGTGGCATGGCCGTCCCGGCCACCAGCCGGTAGCCGCCGACTGCGCCCATCGTCGCCTCGACCGGGTAGCCGAGTGCGCGCAGCCGGTCGACGTCGCGGCGGATCGTCCGCGGGCTGACGTGGAGGCGTTCGGCCAGTTCACTGCCGGGCCACTCGCGCGGCGTCTGGAGCAGGGACAGCAGGCTCAGCAGTCGTGCCGGAGTGTCGGTCATGGTGTCCAGCATGCCGGACAAGGCGGACAGGATCTGACCTACATGCCCCCTACCGTCGCAGTCGTGCCGAAGAGTGACGAAGAGGAGTACGTGATGACGAGCGACGCCGTGGCGGCGGACCGCCGGAGGTGGATCGCGCTGGCGATCGTGATGACCGCCTCGTTCATGGACCTGGTGGACGTCACCATCGTGAACATCGCCGTGCCGAGCATCCAGGCCGACACCGGGGCCTCGTTCAGCGCCGTCCAGTGGGTGACCGGGGGCTACGCGCTGGCCTTCGCGATCGGGCTGATCACCGGTGGGCGGCTGGGCGACATCCACGGCCGGAAGCGGCTGTTCCTGGTCGGCATCGGAGGATTCACGCTCGCCTCCGCGCTCTGCGGGGTGGCGAGCGGCGCCGAGATGCTGGTCGCGATGCGGGTGGTCCAGGGCGCCACGGCCGCCCTGATGGTGCCGCAGGTGCTGTCGATCATCCACGCGACCTTCCCGGCGGAGGAGCGCGGCAAGGTGTTCGGCATGTTCGGCGCGGTGGTGGGGCTGGGCGCGGTCTCCGGGCCGATGATCGGCGCGCTGCTGACCGAGTGGGACCTCTTCGGCCTGGGCTGGCGGCCGATCTTCCTGATCAACCTGCCGGTCGGCGTGGCCGGGCTGCTGCTGGGCCGGGCGTTCATCGCCGAGTCGAAGGCCGAGCGGGCGCTGAAGCTCGATCTGGTGGGCGTGCTGTTGGCCAGCGTGGCTCTGCTGATGCTGATCTACCCGCTCACCCACGGCCGGGAGGCCGGCTGGCCGCTCTGGGGACACCTCTCGATGGCCGGGAGCCTGCCGGTGTTCGCGCTGTTCGTCGCCTACGAGCGGGTGAAGACCCGCCGGGACGGCTCGCCGCTGGTCGAGCTCTCGCTCTTCCGGGTGCGGAGCTTCGCGGCCGGCATCGGGGTGCAGCTGGCCTTCGGCGTGGTCACCGGGATCTTCTTCCTGGTCTGGACCCTCTACATGCAGCTCGGCCTGGGCTGGAGCCCGCTCAAGGCCGGCACGACCGGCATCCCGTTCTCGCTCGCGGTCTCCACGGCGGCCGGGCTCTCGGTACAGAAGCTGGTGCCGCGGTTCGGGCGCAAGGTGCTCCAGGCGGGCGCGGCGGTGATGGCGGTCGGCGTGCTGGTCTACATCGCGGAGGCCGAGCGGTACGGAACGGCGATCGCGCCGTGGCAGATGGCGCTGCCGCTGGTGATCATGGGCCTGGGCATGGGGCTGATCGTCGCGCCGATCACGGACGCGATCCTGGCCGAGGTGCCGCGCGAGCACGCCGGGTCGGCCTCCGGGCTGATCAACACGGTGGGCCAGGTCGGGATGGCGCTGGGGCTGGGCCTGGTGTCGGTGGCGTTCTTCGACCGGGTGGACGACGCGGTCGCGCCGGCGGAGGCCGGGGCGGCGTTCAGCGCGGCTTTCGTGCACGCGATGTGGTGGGTCGTCGGGGTGCTGGCCGTGGTGTTCCTGCTGATGTGCGCGCTGCCGCGGCGCCGGCCGGCGGCGGTCGTGGCGGAGAGCGTCGAGGCCGTGGAGCGGGAGCAGGAGCCCGTGCTGGTCTGACGGTCTGCGGGCGGTGGGCCCCGGTCGCGCTGCGCGGCCGGGGCCTTCGTGCGCACACTGGGAGGGCCATGGACCGCACGCCGGTGGACTCCTCGGCGCTGCGCTCGGTCGGGTACGACGCGGCGCGGCGGGTGCTGGAGGTGGAGTTCGCCGGAGGGTGCGTGTACGCCTACGACTCCGTTCCGGGGCGGGTGCACGGGGAGTTGATGGCGGCGGAGAGCCACGGGCGCTACTTCGTCCGGGAGATCCGGGGCAGGTACCCGTACCGGCGGCTCGGCTGAACCGCCCCCACCGGTCGCGCTAGCGGGGCCAGTCGGGGGCCGGGTCGGTGTCGAGCAGGGGGCGGACGGCGCCGAGGACGGCGCCGATGCAGACGTCGCGCAGCTCGGCGCGGGAGCAGGTCTCCTCGGTGAGCCAGTCCACGCAGAGCACCTGGACGAAGACCAGCCAGCTCTTCAGGACGCCCGAGACCGCCTTGCGGGCGGCCTCGTCGGCCAGCGGGAGGACGCCCAGCAGGCGGGCGCGGAGGGCGTCCAGCTCGTTGTTCATGATCGTCTGGATGACCGGGTCCCCCGCGAGCACCCGGTTGGCGGCGAGCACGGCGTGGCGGTTGGCGACGAAGTAGTCGAGGTGGGCGTCCATGCCCTGGGCGAGCTGCTCGACCAGGGTGTGGGCGGGGTCGAGCCGGGTCTCGGCGAGCAGCTCTTCCGCGGCCTGCCGGTAGACGGCCGCGAAGAGGTCGTGCTTGCTCGGGAAGTGCCGGTACAGCAGGGCGCGCGAGACGCCGGCCCGGTCGGCGACGTCCTCCATCAGCACCTCCTCGTACGGGCGCGCGGCGAACAGCTGCGCGCCGACGGAGAGCAGCTGGGCGCGGCGGTCGGCGGGGCTGAGCCGCTGGCGGGGAGGCATGCGGGAAGCCTACTTGACACGCGTCTACCAGAGCGGGCTAGCTTAGTAGACGCATGTCAACTAGTGGCGCGAGGGATGGTGGTCGCCGTGGCCAGGGTCAAGGTGCTTCGGGTGCTCGCCCGGACGATGGGCGTCGCGTGCGTGCTGATCGGGCTGTTCCACGTGCTCGGCGGCAACGCCGCGATCCCGGGGGAGGCGGACGCCGGCCCGACGATCGACAGCCTGGGCCGGTTCTTCGGCGCGATCTTCGTCGGGTACGGGCTCGCGTGGGTGTGGGCGGCCCGACAGGCGCCGATCCCGGCACGGGTGGTGGGGTGCTGACCGGCGTCTTCCTGCTGGGCGCTGCCGGGCGACTGCTGTCGATCGCGGTGGAGGGCCGGCCGCACGCGTTCCAGCTCGGCCTGATGGTGCTCGAACTCGCCCTGTCCCCGGTCTACTTCTGGCTCGCCGACGCGGACGAGAGGGCGGTGCGACCGGCGCGGGCCCGGCGCTCCCGGAGCAGCGCCGGGCGACCGTGACGATCGGTCAGGCCTTCACCTTGGCCTCCTTGGCGGCGCGCTTCACCTCCTGCTTGTGGGCGCGGACCTTCTCCAGCGACTCCGGTCCGGTGATGTCCGCGACCGAGCGGTAGGAGCCCTCCTCGCCGTACGCGCCGGCCGCCTCGCGCCAGCCCTCGGGCTGCACGCCGTACTGCTTGCCGAGCAGGGCCAGGAAGATCTGCGACTTCTGCTTCCCGAAGCCCGGCAGCGCGTTCAGCCGGCTGAGCAGCTCCTTGCCGGTGGCGACGCCCCGCCAGAGCGCGGCCGCGTCGCCGTCGTACTGCGCCACCAGGAACTGGCAGAGCTGCTGCACCCGCTTGGCCATCGCCGCCGGGTAGCGGTGCACGGCCGGCTTCTCGGAGAGCAGCGCGACGAACTCCTCGGGGTTGTAGACGGCGATCTCGTGCGCGTCCAGGTCGTCCCGGCCGAGCCGCTGGGCGATGGTCAGCGGGCCGCTGAACGCCCACTCCATGGGCACCTGCTGGTCGAGCAGCATCCCGACGAGTGCGGCGAGCGCGCTGCGCCCGAGCAGTTCGTCGGCCTCGGGCTGCTGCGCGAGCCGGACGGTGACGTTCATGGGGAAGCCCTCCTCTGAGCGTGGAGACTCGGGTCGCCGCCCAGTCTGGTGGACGGGTGCGGAGCGGGGGGTGTCAACACGCCCGTGAGCGGGCATTGATCGGGTCGGCCGGCCTTGCCCCGCCTAGGTGGTTCGTCGGCGTAGTTGTTGTGCGCGTGCGTGCGCGCCGCCCCTGAGGGTCCCAGGACAGGTTCCTTTAGCGCATCCGTTCCATCGCGCGGCTCGCGGCGCCGGGCGTGGTCGGAGACGGGGCCGGGAGCGGAGACGCACGGCGACGAGGCCGGGCGTCCGGTGGCCGCCTCGGCGCCCTCGCCGCCGTCGCCGTCCGAGGGGGGAGTGCGTGAGGCGTGCTCGCCCCCTCGCGGTCCTCGCGGTCCTCGCGGCGCTCGGGCCTGCGGGTGCCGTACAGGCGATCCAATACCGTCCGGTTCCTGGGTCGGATGTTCGAGTCAATGGGCCTATTTCATATGACTGTTCCTGTTCTCCGGTGTGGGACGTCGGCGAGGGGTAAGGCTGGGCCGACCGGGTGGCGGGTGTGGGGAGTGAAGGCGCTGCTTCGCCGTGCCGGTCGGCCTCGTCGACGCGTCCAGAAAGGCCCGCCCGGTGACTCAGCCGTTCGAACTGCCCTCCTTCTACGTGCCGCACCCGGCACGGCTCAATCCCCATCTGGAGGAGGCCCGCACCCATTCCACGGCCTGGGCACGGGAGATGGGGATGCTGGAGGGCTCGGGAATCTGGGACCGGGCCGACCTGGAGGCCCACGACTACGGCCTGCTCTGCGCCTACACCCACCCGGACGCCTCCGCCGAGGCGTTGTCGCTGGTCACCGACTGGTACGTCTGGGTCTTCTTCTTCGACGACCACTTCCTGGAGGTCTACAAGCGCACCAACGACCGCGAGGGCGGCAAGGCCTACCTCGACCGGCTGCCGCTGTTCATGCCCGCCGACCCGGCCACCCCGGTGCCCGAGCCGACCAACCCCGTGGAGGCCGGGCTGGCCGACCTCTGGCGGCGCACCGTGCCGGCCATGGGCGAGGACTGGCGGATCAGGTTCGCCGAGAGCACGCGGAACCTGCTCAACGAGTCCCTCTGGGAACTCGCCAACATCAACGCGGGCCGGATCGCCAACCCGGTGGAGTACATCGAGATGCGCCGCAAGGTCGGCGGTGCGCCCTGGTCCGCCGGGTTGATCGAGTACGCCGCCGGCGCCGAGGTGCCGAAGGAGGTGTCCGGCTCGCGGCCGCTGCGGGTGCTGATGGACGCCTTCGCGGACGGCGTCCACCTGCGCAACGACCTCTTCTCGTACCAGCGGGAGGTCGAGGACGAGGGCGAGCTGAGCAACGGCGTGCTCGTCCTGGAGACCTTCCTGGGGTGTAGCACGCAGGAGGCCGCCGAGGCCGTCAACGACCTGCTCACGTCGCGGCTGCAGCAGTTCGAGAACACCGTGTTCACCGAGCTCCCGGTGCTCTTCGCGGAGACCGGGCTGGATCCGGAGGGCTGTGCCCGGGTGCTCGCCTACGTCAAGGGCCTGCAGGACTGGCAGTCGGGCGGGCACGAGTGGCACATGCGGTCCAGCCGGTACATGAACGGCGGTGGCACGGAGGCCGGTTCGGGCGGCAACTGGTGGGACGCCTACGCGATCGGCGGCGTCGGCACGTCCGCGCTGGACGTGCTGCGCCCTGGGGCGTCCGGCGGACTGCCGGGCGGGATGGGTGAGTTGGGATCGCTGAGCGGGGCCCGGGCGGCGGCGGCCGAGGCCCCCGCTCCGGCCGCCGGGCGGGATCCGGCCGCACGGCGGGCACGCTCCCATGCCCACGTGCCGTTCCAGCATGTCGGGCCGTCCCGACTACCGGATTTCAGGCACCCGTTCACCGTGGAGCCGAGCCCGCACCTGGACGCGTCACGGCTGCACACGGCGGCGTGGGCCGAGCGGATGGGCCTGCTGGAGGCCCAGCCCGGTGTGATCGGTTCGGGCATCTGGACCGCCGGGAAGCTCGCCGACTACGACTTCCCGCTCTGCTCGGCCGGCATCCACCCGGACGCCACGGCGGAGGAACTCGACCTCACCTCGGACTGGTTGGCCTGGGGGACGTACGCAGACGACTACTACCCGGTGGTGTACGGGCGCAGGCGCGACCTGCTCGGCGCCCGGCTGCAGAACGAGCGGTTCCCGGCCTTCATGCCCGTCGACGGCGGCCCGGTGCCGGACCCGGTCAACGCCCTGGAGCGGGGTCTGGCCGACCTCTGGCAGCGGACCGCCGGACCGATGACCGTCGAGGACCGGCGCCGGTTCCGCGCGGCCGTCGAGTCGATGGTGGCGAGCTGGCTCTGGGAGCTCGACAACCAGGCGCAGCACCGGATCCCCGACCCGGTCGACTACATCGAGATGCGCCGGAGGACCTTCGGCTCCGACCTCACGATGGGCCTCGGCCGGCTGTCCCGAGGAGAGACCGTGCCGCAGGAGATCTACGAGAGCGGTCCGATGCGCTCGCTGGAGAACGCGGCCGCCGACTACGCGTGCATGATGAACGACCTGTACTCCTACCAGAAGGAGGTGGAGTACGAGGGCGAGGTCCACAACTCGGTGCTGGTGGTGCAGAACTTCTTCGACTGCGACTACCCGTCGGCCGTCCGGATCGTCGACGACCTGATGCACTCGCGGGTGGACCAGTTCCAGCACGTGGCGCGGAACGAGTTCCCGGTGCTGTACGACGACTTCGGGCTCGACGCGGAGGGCCGGGCGCTGCTCGACGGTCGTGTGAGGCAGTTGGAGAACTGGATCGCGGGCATCGACGTCTGGCACCGGGACTGCCGCCGGTACGGCGAGGCCGACCTGCGACGGCACTTCGGGCTGGAGGCGGAGGCGGTGCCGGCGGCGGCCGCCCTTCCGGCGGAGGGCGTGGCGGACGGGCAGGCGCCGGCCGCGGACGCGCCCGCCGGGGTCGCCGCGCTGCGGCTCGGGCCGACCGGGTTCGGCACGGCGGGTGTGCGGGCGCCGTTCGGCGCGGCGGTCCCGGCCCCGGCCGGTGCGCCGGGCCCGGTCCGGGCGGCGGAGCCGCGGTAGCGCGCGGCGGCAGTGGTGTCGGGGCGGCGGTCCGACGGGTTCCCACCCGGGCGGACCGCCGCCCCGCGCGTGCGGGCGGCGGCTCGGGGCGCGGAGCGGCGGCGTACTGACTACTGTGGCGAACCGGGGCAAATCGTCACACGGAGAGGGCGGAGCCATGGCTGTGCTACCCGAGGGAACGCCCTGCTGGGCCGACGCGATGGTCAGGGACCTGGACAGCACGAGGGCCTTCTACGGCGCCGTGCTCGGCTGGACCTTCGGCGAGAGCGCGTCCGAGTTCGGCAACTACACGACGGCGTACTCGGACGGGAAGGCGGTGGCCGCCGTGGTCCCGCCGATGCCCGGCGGCGAGGAGCCGCAGCCGGCCTGGTGCCTGTACTTCGCGTCGCCCGACGCGGCCGCGACCGCCGAGCGGATCCGGGCCAACGGCGGCGAGGTTCTGATGGGGCCGATGCCGGTCGGCGACTTCGGCACCATGGTGGTGGCCAAGGACCCGGGCGGGGTCGCCTTCGGGGTCTGGCAGGCGGGCAGCCACGAGGGCTTCGAGAAGCAGGGAGCGCCCGGCGCGTACACCTGGGCCGAGGTGCTGACCCGCGAGCCGGGCAAGGCGGACGCCTTCTTCCCGGCGGTCTTCCCGTTCACCACCAAGCGGATGGACACCGACGAGGTCGACTACAAGATCTTCCACGTCGACGACCGGCCCGTCCTCGGGCGGATGAGGATCGGCCCGGGTGAGCTCCCGCCCGAGGCGCCCTCCTACGTGAGCGTCTTCTTCGCCGTGCAGGACTGCGACGGCGCCGTCCGCAAGGTGACCGAGCACGGCGGGCAGCTGTTCTTCGGGCCGATGGACAGCCCGTACGGCCGGTTCGCCGCGGTGGGCGACCCGCAGGGCGCCGCCTTCGGCATCATCGACCTCGGGGCGGCCTCCGGCGACGTCCCCGCGCTGGCGGACGCCTGATGGGCGCGGGGCAGCCGACGGGCGCCGGGGAGCGGGCCGAGCTTGTCCAGACGCTGGACAAGCACCGGGGCTTCCTGCGCCACACCGTCCGCGGCCTCGACGACGAGCAGGCCGCCCGGCGCACCACGGTGAGCGAGCTGTGTCTGGGCGGCCTGATCAAGCACGTCACGGGCACCGAGGAGCGCTGGATGCGGTTCGCGGTCGGCGGCGCGGAGGCGATGGAGAGCGTGCCGTACGACTGGGCGGGCCAGTTCCGGATGGCGGACGGCGAGACGCTGGCCGGCCTGCTCGCCGCGTACGACAAGGTGGCGCACGAGACGGACGAACTGGTGTCGACGCTGCCCGATCTCGACCTCGTCCACCCGCTGCCCGAGGCGCCGTGGTTCGAGCCGGGCGCCGGCTGGTCCGTGCGGCGGGTGGTGCTGCACGTCATCGCGGAGACCGCGCAGCACGCCGGGCACGCGGACATCATCCGGGAGTCGCTGGACGGACAGAAGACGATGGGGTGAGGCCGCCGCTGCCGCCGCGGCGTGCGTGTCCGGGGGCCGCGTCTCTGGGGCTGGCTACGGGGCGAGGCCCGGTGCGGGGCGGGCTCAGCGCGCCGGGTCGAGGTCGATCCCGAGCAGCTCGTGCAGCGTGCGCCCGCCGTCCGCGGTCACCCGCAGGGCGCGGCCGGAGCCGATCCGCTCCACCCAGGACCGGTCCAGTGCCGTCCGGCAGAGCGCCGCGCCGAGCACGCCGCCCAGGTGGGTGCGGCGCTCCGTCCAGTCCAGGCAGGTGCGGACCAGTGGGCGGCCGCCCGTGCGGCCCGGCCGGACCGGCAGGTCGATCCCGGCGCCGGCCAGCCACGTCCGCCCGTCCTCGGTGACGGCGAGGCCCGCGTCGTCGGCCACCAGGCCGCGGTCGTGGAGCGCGTCGGAGACGGCCACACCGAGGCGGCCGGCCAGGTGGTCGTAGCAGGTCCGGGCCCGTGCCTCGGCGCTCTGCCGGGCGGATTCGCGCAGGGTGCGCGGGGTCCGGCCGGGGCTCGCCGCCTCGGCGAAGGCGGTGAGGTCCTCGATCAGCGCGGCCGCCGCCGGGTCGGCCAGCCGGACGTAGCGGTGCCTGCCCTGCCGCTCCTCGGCCAGCAGCCCGCCCGCGATCAGCCGGGACAGGTGCTCGCTCGCGGTGGACGGCGCCACGCCGGCGTACCGGGCGAGTTCGCCGGCGGTCCAGGCCCGGCCGTCGAGCAGGGCGGTGCAGAAGGTGGCGCGGGTGGGGTCGGCGAGGAGTCCGGCGAGCTGGGCGAGCGACATGCCTCCATGGTGCCCCTGCGGCTGTTCGGCGGATGCCGAAACGTCCCGCGTCCGGGCCTGCGGACCTCTATGGGTAAATCATCGACATATCCAAATCGTTGATCTATGCTCCGAAGCATGGCTAACCGTCAACTTCAGGAGCCGACAAGGCTCGTGCTCACTGCGCTGGCCGATGCCCCGCGGCACGGCTACGCGATCGTCCAGGAGGTCCTGGCCATCTCGGGCGGCCGGACCAAGCTCCTCACCGGCACCCTCTACACGGCGCTGGACCGCCTGCTCCAGCAGGGGCTGGTCCGGATCGACCACGAGGAGGTGGTGGCCGGGAGGCTGCGCCGCACCTTCGCGCTGACCGAGGAGGGCGGAGAGGTGCTGGCCGCCGAGGCCGAGCGGCTGCGCGCCGGCGTCGCCGAGGCCGAGCGCCGGCTCGCCCTCGGCGGGCTCCGGCCGGGCCTGCGGCGCGCTCTGGGGGAGGGCGTGGAGCGGACGTTCGGTGCGGTGCCGGGACCGGGCGGGGTGACCGCATGAGCGCGACGCGGCCGCAGCTCCCGCTGCCCACCGGACTGCCCCTGCTCGGTCTCTATCCCGCCGCGTACCGGAGCGCGCACGGCGAGGAGATCGCCGCCGTCTTCGCCGAGTCCGTCGAGGGCGCCGACCGCGGAACCGTCCTGCGCGAGTGGGCCGTTCTCGCCGCGCACGCCCTGCGGCTGCGCACCGGGCTCAGCTCGCGCGACCGGCTCGGCCGGATCGCCGCCGGCGCCGCGCCCCTGATGCTGGCCGGCGGGGCCGCGCTGGCCGCCGTCCACCTGCTGCTCGGACTCGTCCTGCGGCAGCCGTTCTTCGCGGACTTCGCCCACCCCGGGGTGGCGGTGGCGGTGGGCGCGGCGCAGACGCTGCCGTGGATCCTCGCGCTGTCCTTCGCCGTCGCCGGCCACTGGCCGAAGGCCCGGCTCCTGGTGCTGGCGGGCACCCTGCTGCGGATCGGCTCCGCGGCCGCGGCGCTGCTCGTCGGCTACGCGTCCTTGTGGCAGTACGTCTTCCTGCTGCCGTTCTGGCTGGTGCTCGGCGGGGTGCTGCTGGCCGCCCCGCCCGACGCCGTGGACCTCTCGCGGCGGGGCCGCTACGGGATGGCGCTCGCCGCCGGGGCCGTGGCGCTGCCGATGATCACCCTGGTGGCGCTCTGGCCCTGGCCGGATCCGTCGGCGCCCGTCGAGGCGGAGTTCGGCGGGGCCGCGAAGGTCCTGCTCGACGTCTCCACCGCCTGGCCGGCCACCGTGATGTGCCTCGCCTACCTGGTCCGGCTCGGCGCGGCCCGGCCCGACCGCCTGCGGGCCGCCGGGGCGGCCCTGGCGGCGCTGCCCTGGACGGTGATGCTCTCCGCGCCGGACTACCTGATCCCGCCGGTTCCCCACGCCGCGCTGCGCAACCTCGGCGTCGTGGTCGGGCTGATCGGCGTCTGCACCGCGATCGACGCCCTCCGGCGGGCGGTCGCCGCGCGGACGGGCCGGACCGGTGGTGCGGACCGTGCGGCCGGGGCGGCCGACGTGGCCTGAGGATGCGTCATCCCGGTTCCGGGGCGACGCCGTGTGCCGGCGTCGCCCGGGTGCGGTCGGACCGGGACGGGCGGGCGCCCGGGTCGTCGTCGGCGCCCTCGGCCCGGGCGCCCGGCCGGCGAGACGATCGGACATCTTCCGAAGACTGAAGGATATTCAGCGGCTCGTCCGATCTTCCTAGAGTTGAGGACATCAGGAGCCGGGCCGACGGGGGCCGGACCGAGCGAGAGGCAGTCCTCCCATGCGCGCAGTCATCCAGAAGTCCTTCGGCGGCCCCGAGGTGCTGGAGGTGGTCGAGACCGAGCGCCCTGCCCCGCTCGGCGCCGAGGTCCTCGTCCGGGTCCACGCCAGCAGCGTCAACCCGGTGGACGTGGGAGTCCGTTCGGGAGCCTACCCGCTGCTCGGAGAGCCGCCGTACGGGGTCGGCTGGGACATCTCCGGCGTCGTCGAGGAGGCCGGTCCCGGCGCCCGGTTCAAGCCCGGCGACGAGGTCTTCGGGATGCCGTTCTTCCCCCGCGCCGCCACCGGCTACGCCGACTACGTCGCCGTCCCCTCGCGGCAGGTGGCCCGCAAGCCCGCCACGCTCGACCACGTGCAGGCCGCCGCGCTCCCGCTGGCCGCGCTCACCGCCTGGCAGGGCCTGGTCGACGCGGCCGGGCTGACCGAGGGCCAGCGCGTACTGATCCACCGCGCCGCCGGCGGCGTCGGCCACTTCGCCGTCCAGATCGCCAAGGCCCGCGGCGCCCACGTCATCGCGCTGGCGAGCGAGGCCAAGCACGACTTCGTGCGCGGTCTGGGCGCGGACGAGGTGATCGACTACCGGACCACCGACTACACCGAGGCGGTCGCCGACGTCGACGTGGTCTTCGACTCCTCCTCCGAGGGCGTCCGGGCCCTGGAGGTCTTGAAGCCGGGCGGCACCCTGGTCAGCATCATGGAGCACTGGAACACGGAGCTCGCCGCGAAGATCGAGGAGGCCGGCCGGCGCTTCGCGGGCGTCTCCGTCGAGCCCGACTACGCCTCGCTGGAGGCCATCGCCGCGCTGGTCGACGAGGGCCGGATCCGCCCGCACGTCACTGCGACCTTCCCGCTCGCGGAGGCCGGCAAGGCGCACGAGCTGGTCGGCTCGGGCCGGGTGCAGGGCAAGGTCGTGCTGACCGTCGCCTGAGCGGCGCTCCCACGGGGGCGGGGGTGCGGGCCCGGACGGACGCAGGGCCGGGCCTCCGCCCGCTCGGGGGACGGGCGGAGGCCGGGCGGAGGCCGGGCGTGCCGGGGCGACCGGGGACGGGCGGGCGGCCCGGACACGGACCGGGGGCCGGTGATGCCAGCCCCTAAGGTGGGGGCGGACCGCGGCGGACCGTGGACAAACGGATGACGGGGGAAGGTCGTTGGACATCCTGACCGAGGCACTGAGCTCGATGCGGACGGGGCTGCCCACGTCGGTGCGTACCGAGGGCCGGGCCCCCTGGGGCCTGCGCCTCCCGCCGGTCGCCGGAGCCGGCTTCCACGTGGTGCTGCACGGCACCTGCTGGCTGATCCCGCTCGGCTGCGCCTCCAGCACCGAGCCGATCGCGCTCAGCCCCGGGGACGTGGTCTTCCTGCGGGCCGGCAGCGGCCACATCCTGGCCGACCACCCGTCCACCCCGGCCGAGCCCGAGCGTCCCGACCTGTACCGCCCGACGGGGCCGATCGGCACCGTGACGCTCGGCGGCGACGGCGCCCGCACCAGCCTGCTGTGCGGCAACTACCACCTGGACAAGGGCCGTCCGCACCCGCTGGTCCGCCAGCTGCCCGAGGTCGTCCACCTGACCACCGGGCACGGCCGGCACCCCGAGCTGAGCGCCGCCGTCCAGCTCCTCGGGGTGGAGCTGGAGAACCCGCGCCTCGGGTCGACCGGCATCGTCCCGGCCCTGATCGACTCGCTGCTGCTCTACATCCTGCGGGCCTGGCTCGACGACCAGCCCGCGGCGGCCGCTGGCGGGTGGGCCGCCGCGCTGGGCGACTCCGCGGTCGCGCCGGCCCTGGCCGCCATCCACGAGGACCCGGCGACCCCGTGGACGGTGGAGTCGCTGGCCCGGCGGGTGGGCCTGTCGCGGGCGGCCTTCGCCCGGCGGTTCGCCGCGATGGTGGGCGAGCCGCCGATGGCCTACCTGACCCGGTGGCGCCTCACCACCGCGGCCCGGCTGCTGCGCGAGTCGGAGGCCCCGCTGACCGCGGTGGCCGCCCAGGCCGGGTACGGCTCCGAGTACGCGTTCGCGAAGGCGTTCAAGCGTGAGTTCGGCCGGGCGCCGGGCGGCTACCGACGGGAGGTCAGGGTCGCTGCCTGAGCGGGTGCCGGGGCGCGGGTGCCGGGGCGCGGGTGCTTGGGACCGGGTGCCGGGGCCTCGGGCGGCGGGGTCGGGTCAGTCGGAGGTGCCCAGGATCTCGCGGATGCGGGCCGCGTAGGCCCGGGGGTGGGTGGTGTTCCCGTTGTGGCCGCCGGGCAGCTCCAGCGCCTCGGTGCCGAGGAGGCCGGCGAGGGCCAGGGCGCACTGGACGTCGAAGACCTCGCGGGGCGTGGTGAGTCCGACGGCCGGGAGGATGCGGGTGCCGGTCCCGCGCAGGCCGGCCGGGTCGAGGGTGTCCTGGATGATCGCGCTGAAGTCGTGCCGGACGAAGTGGTCGAAGTTGGCGAGGCGCTGCTCGTCGAGGGGCTGCGGGGTGAGGCCGGCCTCGCGGTCCGGACCGGCCGGGTCGATGCCCAGGACCCGGGCGATCTCCGGGAACGTCGCAGCCCCTCGCGCCGGTAGAGGTCCTGGAGGTGGGCCAGCTCCCGCTCGTGGCCCGCGCGCTGGTCGGCGGGCAGCAGGCGGGGTGCGACGGGCTCGTGGGCGATCAGGGTGCCGATCAGCCCCGGGTGCCGCTGGGCCGCGTGGAGGCCGATGACGGCGCCGAGGCTGCAGCCGAGCATGAGCACCGGCTCGTCGGTGAGGGCGGTGAGCAGGCGGTGGACGTCGTCGGCGTGCTCGACGAGGGTCGCCCCGCGGTCCGGCTCGGTCAGCCGGCTGCGGGACAGGCCCCGGCGGTCGTAGGTCACCACGGTGAAGGCGTCCGTGAGCGCGGTGACCAGGTCGACGCTGCGGTCGGCGTCCCCCTCGCCGCTCTGCGAGATGAGCAGCATCGGCCCGCTGCCGCTGACCTGGTAGTGCAGAACGGCGCCGGCGACGGCCAGGGTGCCGGTGGTCGGGTGCGTGGTGCCGGGCATGGTGGTCCCCCTTCGCCGGGCCGGCGGTCCGTCCGCCGCCCGGTGCTCCACCATGATTCATCGAAGGAGATGCATCTGTCTAGATGTATTGAGATGGATGTATCAAGGCGGGCGCTTCGCGCCCCCGGGGCCTGCCGGATCCATTGATCTCGATGAATCGAATCCGATGTACGCTCCCGGCCATGAACGGAGTGGAGCTGTTCCTGCTGGGCCGGGCCCTGATGAAGCTCGGCGAGGACGCGCTGCCGGAGCCCCCCGGCGGCGCCGGCCGCTACGCCGGCAGTGCCCGGCTGGTCCTGATCGTGGCCAGTGACATCGCCGCCCACCCGGACAGCGCGGTCGGTGAGATCGCCTCGCGGACCGGCCTCCCGCAGAGCCAGGTCTCCACCGCCGTGGCTCGCCTCAAGGAGGCCGGTTCGGTGGTGACGGCCGCCGACCCCGCCGACCGCCGCCGCGTCCTGGTCAGGCAGGCCGCCGACGCGTCCGACCGCGTCGCCCAGGTCCGCGCCGCCGGCATCGAGCGTGTTCTCAGCGCCGCGCTCGGCACCGAGGACCCCCGGCGGCTCGGTGAGGTCACCGCGGCCCTGGACGTCCTCGCCCGCCACCTCCTGCCCCACAGCCCGCAGGACCCGGCGCCCGGCGCGGGCCGGTAGGGCCCGCCCGCGGCCGGTCCTGTCCGGGCCGTCGTTGGGCGGGCGGCCGGGGCAGGGCGTCCTCGGACGTGATGTGGGGGGCTTCGGCGGCCTCGTGGGCGCAGGAGCGGCAGGGCGGGGACCGGGCAGGTGACGGGTGGTCCGGAGCGGCGAGCAGCGGACCGGGAGCCAGACCGCGGCGAGCCCCGCCGCACCGGCCCGGAGCGGGACGAACCGGTCCGCATCGGGCAGGAGCAGAGCGGGAATCGAGCGGGAATCGAGCAGGAATCGAGAAGCGCCGCCCACGGACCAGCGCCTAGCCTGCCCACCATGGACATCACCATTCACACGACTGCCCTCCCGCACGACGACCCGGACGCGTCGCTCGCCTTCTACCGCGACGTCCTCGGCTTCGAGGTCCGCAGCGATGTCGGGCAGGGCCGGATGCGGTGGATCACGGTCGGCCCGGCCGGTCAGCCCGGCACGTCGATCCTGCTGGCGCCGCCGGCCGCCGATCCCGGCATCACCGAGGACGAGCGGCGCACGATCACCGAGATGATGGCCAAGGGCACGTACGGCTGGATCCTGCTGGCGACCCCGGACCTCGACGCCACGTTCGAGAAGGTGCAGGCCGGTGACACCGAGGTCGTCCAGGAGCCGACCGAGCAGCCGTACGGCGTCCGTGACTGCGCCTTCCGCGACCCCGCGGGCAACCTGGTCCGCATCCAGGAGCGGCGCTGATCTCTGCGGGTACCGGTGCGGCCGTGCGGGCCTCGCCGAACCGGCCGTGAGCCGGACACCGCCGAGCGTCCGGGGTTCCCGCCGGGGCGGCGACCCCGGACGCTCGTGGACGTCCGGGGGACGGGAAGACGAACGACGAACGGGGAGGGTTCTCATGGGCAGGCCTGAATGGCGGCGTGCACAGGCGCAGCGCCTGGACGATCTCGCGCGCCTGCGCCGCGTCCGCGACCGGATCGACAGGGAGTACGCGCAGCCGCTGAACGTGGAGGAGCTCGCCCGCGAGGTGCACATGTCCTCCGGGCACCTGAGTCGGCAGTTCCGCGCGGCCTACGGTGAGTCGCCGTACGCGTATCTGATGACGCGTCGCATCGAGCGGGCGGCGGCGCTGCTGAGGCGGGGCGACCTCAGCGTCACCGAGGTCTGCTTCGCGGTCGGCTGCGCGTCGCTGGGCACGTTCACCACCCGCTTCACCGAGCTGGTCGGCATGCCGCCCGGGGCCTTCCGGCGCCAGGCGGCCGCCGCAGCGGCAGCCGCAGTGGCCGCCGAGCCCGATGCCGCGGGTACGGGCGGTGCGGCGGGCCCGACGATCACGGTGGAGGGGATGCCGGCGTGCGTCGCGAAGCAGGTCGCACGACCGGTCAGGAATCGAGAAGCCCCGGCCGCCGGGCAGCCCCTAGCGTGATGGTCATGGCAACCACCGCTTCCACCGCAGCCCCCACGTCCATCGCCTCCGTCACCCTTGAGGTGGCCGACCCCGATGCCGCCCGCCGCTTCTACACCGCCTTCGGCGTGGACGAGCACATCCGCCTGCGGGCGTCGGAGGGGCACTCCGCCGGATTCCGCGGCTTCACCCTGGCGCTGACGGTGTCCGGGCCGGCCACCGTCGACGGCTTCTTCACCGCAGCGGTGGAGGCGGGCGCCACGGTGCTGAAGCCCGCCGCGAAGTCGCTGTGGGGCTACGGCGGTGTCGTCCAGGCCCCGGACGGGACGATCTGGAAGATCGCGACCTCGGCGAAGAAGGACACCGGCCCCGCCACCCGCGAGATCGACGACCTGGTCCTGCTCCTCGGCGTCGAGGACGTGAAGGCCACCAAGCAGTTCTACGTCGGCCGGGGTCTGACCGTGGCCAGGAGCTTCGGCGGCAAGTACACCGAGTTCGCGCCCGGCACCGCCAGCCCCGTCAAGCTGGCGCTGTACAAGCGTCGCGCCCTGGCCAAGGACCTCGGCGTCCCCGTCGACGGCACCGGCTCGCACCGCATCGCCCTCGGCAGCACCACCGGGACCTTCACCGACCCGGACGGCTTCGCCTGGGAGGCCGCCGCGCAGCCCGCTCCCATGCCGTCCTGACCCCCCACGGCGTCGCCACGGCGCCCGACCTGACGGTTCATGCAGTACGTACACCTCGAACGAACGGAGAAACGACATGAAGGCGCACGTGAGCTCGATCCTGCTGGGCGTCCGGGACATGGAGGCCGCCAAGCGGTTCTACACCGAGGGACTCGGCTGGAAGATCCAGAGCGACTACGGCATCTCGGTGTTCTTCGAGTCGGACGGCGCCTCGCCCGTCGGCTTCTACAGCCGCGAAGGCCTTGCCGACCAGGTGGGCACGAGCGCGGACGGCAGCGGCTTCAGCGGGCTGGTCCTCACCTACGTCGTCCGCAGTGAGTCGCGGGTCGACGAGGTGATGGCGGAGGCCGCGAAGGCCGGTGCCGAGATCCTCAAGCCTGCCGGTGCCCTGCCCTGGGGCGGGTACGGCGGCACCTTCGCCGACCCGGACGGCTACGTCTGGAGCCTCGGCTACAGCGCCCAGGGCGCCGACCAGCCCTACGCGGAGTGAAGGAGCACGCCGTGAGGTTCCGCACCCTCGTCGAGCCGCCCGAGCCCATGCGGGGACTGGAGGTTCCGCCCGAGGTGGTCGGGGCGCTCGGCGGGGGCGCACGACCGCCGGTGACGATCACCGTCAACGGGCATCGTTGGACGAGCCGCGTCGCCGTCCTGCGCGGCCGTCACCTGCTCGGCCTCAGCAACGCCAACCGGCAGGCCGCCGGTGTCGCGACGGGCGACGAGGTCGAGGTCGACTTGGAGCTCGACACCGAGCCGCGCGTCGTCGTCGAGCCCGTGGACTTCGCCCGGGCCCTCGACGGCGACCCGGCCGCCCGCGCCGCCTACGACGCTCTCACCGACAGCCGCAAGCGTGAACACGTGCGCGCCGTCGAGAACGCGAAGAGGCCCGAGACGCGCCGGCGGCGCATCGAGAAGGCCGTCGCCGCCCTGCGGGGCTGAACCTGGACGAGGGCTCCGGCGCCGCGGTGCGCCGGGCCGGGAAACGAGCAGGACGCGGGCAGGCGACGAAGGCCCGGACCGCCGGGTGGTTTCTCGGGGTCGTGGCAACACGTGGTCGGTTGTCCGGGCCGCGAGGGGTTTCAGCCAGACGCTCGGCCGGGGTTTCCCAGCCGAGCGTTCTGCGTGGGCGGCGGCTGAGCTGGTCGGCGACGTGGTCAGGTGCTCGGGGCTGTAGCCCGACAGGTCGGTGCCCTTCCCGGCAGGTCGGTGCCCTTGGGGAAGTCGCAGCAGGCCGTTCGTGTTCTCGTTGGAGCCGCGCCGCCAGGGGCTGGCCGGGTCGGTCGCAGACGTAGGCCGGGACCACGGCGGCGGCGCTCGGATGCTCAGTAGGCTGCAGCGCATGTTCGAGTACCACGGCTGGATCAAGGTTCTGGAGAACGCCGACGCCGACGATGAGGAGCACAACGACGACCGTTTCCGGCTGGTTGTCGAGGGTATCGAGGAGCGCATCCGGGAGATCGACAGCCGTTATCTGCTTGATCTGCGGTGGATGAACGGGGAGGTGTTCGTTCACTTTGATCTGCGGTGGATGAACGGGGAGGTGTTCGTTCACTTCGGCGGCCTCGCGAACCACCGTGACGCGGGGATCCCGGTGTTCTTCCGCGAGGTCGGTGAGCGGGCGCCGGGTTCCTATGGGCTGCTGCATGTGCGTGATGACGAGGACCCCGGTCGTGAGAACGAGGTCCTCGTCATCAAGATGGTCCGCGGGCAGGTGAGCGAGCACGCGGATTCGCTACTGTCGCCCTGCATCCCCGTGCTGGAGGATCCGTTCCGGGGGTAGGACGTGAGGTCGGTCAGGCCCGTCGCAGGGCGATGCCGACGTTGGTCGTCAGGATGGTGCTGGACTTCAGATACCGCTGGTTGATCACCTGGAACAGGGCGGGGCCCCGTCCCCGGGCAGCGGGAGGTAGCCGAGTTCGTCGATCCGAGGAGCCTGGGGCCGGCGAAGAAGCGCATGCAGGTCGACCAGCGGCCCTCGATCGCGGTCTTGCGGCACTCGGCGGCGAGTTCGGCGGCGGTGGTGAAGTAGACGCGGTGGCCGGCCTCGACCGCCGAGCGGGCGAGCGCGATGGCGAGCACGGTCTTGCCGGCGCCCGGCGCCCGGCGCCCGACGCCCGACGAACAGGACGTTGGAGGTGTTGTCGAGGAAGCGCAGGGTGGCCAGGTCGCGGATCAGCTTCTCGTCGACTCCGGGCTGGGCGGCGAGGTCGAAGTCGTTCAGCGTCCAGGGCTCGGGCAGGCAGGCGAAGCGCATCCGGGAGACCAGCTTGCGGGCCTCGGTCGCCTTCACCTCGATCTCCAGCAACCACTCCAGCGCCGTGGTCAGGGACATCCGCTCGGTGCGGCCAAGCACGCCGGGGCCACCCGGATCGAGGTGGCGATCGACCAGGACACCGGCGTGGTGAGGGTGTCGGTGTGCGACGACGGACGCGGCGGCGCCGATCCGCCGGGCCGGGTCGTGGAGGGCCGTCCCCGCCGCACTCTCCGGCTCCGCGTGCCCTGGTCCGCCCTTGTCCGGTCCCGTTCATCACCGTGCCCGACGGCGCTCACACCGAGGGTCCGGACTGCGCCGGACGGTAGCGGATGAGACCACCGACGAGGCCGTGCGCCGCGAGTTCCACCGAGGCGAGCGGATGCGTGGGCAGAGCGGCCTGCTTAGCCTGAAAGAGTGAAGCGTGTCACGGTTGACCATTTCGGCGGGCCCGAGGTCTTGAGGGTGGTCGAGGACGAGGATCCCCGTCCGGGACCGGGTGAGGTGTGCGTCAGGGTGCTGGCTGCCGGCGTTTCGTTCACGGACGCCCAACTGCGCGCCGGCACGTATATTCCGGGTGCTCCGAAGCCACCGTTCACACCCGGCTACGAGCTGGTCGGCGTCGTCGAAGAGCTCGGGCCGGACTGCTCGCGGCTGCACGTGGGAGACCGCATCGGCGCGCTGACGGTGTGGGGCGCCGACGCCGAGCGCGTCTGCGTGCCCGAGGCCGGAGCCGTCGAGGTCCCCGAGGACCTCGACCCGGCGGAAGCCCTGAGCCTCCTCTTCCCCTACATGACCGCCTACCAGGTGCTGCACCGCACGGCGAAGGTGAAGAGCGGCGAGACGGTGCTCGTGCACGGTGCGGCCGGCCGAGTCGGCACCGCGGCCCTGGAGCTCGGGGCGCTGGCCGGGCTCCACCAGTACGGGACCGCTGCAGGGCGCGACCGCGCTGCGGTCGAGCGCCTCGGCGCGGTGGCGATCGACTACCAGAACGAAGACTTCCTGGCCCGCGTGCGCGAGACGGCCGGTGGCGTGGACGTCGTGCTCGACTCGCTCGGTGGCCCACTGTCGCTGCGCTCCTTCCGGGCGCTGCGGCCCGGCGGAAGGCTCGTCGTGTTCGGTCGCTACTCGACGCTGTCGCACGGGCACAAGAACTGGTCGGCGGTGATCGAGTGGTACGCGTCGATCGCGGCTCTCTGGCTCTGGGCCAAGTTCTCACCCCGCCGGAAGGCGTTCTCGTATCGGATCCAGAGGTTCCGCGACGCTGCTCAGCAGCGGCCCGGAGCAGTGGGTGGCGAGCCCCGCTACCCGCAGTGGTTCCGGGAGGACTTCCACGCGCTGGTCGAGTTGCTCCGTCGGGGTGAGATCCACCCGGTCGTGGCCGAGCGCCTGCCGCTGTCCGAGGCCCGGCACGCTCACGAGCTGCTTGAGACCTCGGCGGAGAAGGGAAAGCTCGTGCTCGTGCCATGAGCGAGGAGGACGCCCGCTGATGGCGTGCGAGGACCGTGCCGGTCGAGGAGGGCGGGTCGTGTCCGGTGGAGTTCGACGGGCGCCGCAGGCGCGCTACCTGCCCATCGCCGAGCACGGCCTGATCGGCGACATGCACACTGTCGCGCTCGTCGGCACCGACGGGACGATCGACTGGTTCTGCTGCCCGCACTTCGACTCGCCGAGCGTCTTCGCGGCGATCCTCGACGCAGACCACGGGGGCCTGTTCCGTATCTCGCCCGACTGCGACGGCTGGAGCTCCAAGCAGCTCTACCTCCCCGACACCAACGTCCTCATCACGCGCTTCCTGATGCCCGACGGAGTGGGGGAGGTGCAGGACTTCATGCCTCCGCCGCGTTCCGGCGAGGCGACGCACCGCCACCGCGTGATCCGCCGGGTGCTCGCCGTACGCGGGCAGATGCGATTCGTCGTCGACGTCGTCCCCCGCTTCGACTACGCGCGCGCCCGCCACGAGGTCGCGCTCACCCCGTACGGCGCGCACTTCCGCTCTCCCGAGCTGGAGCTCAGCCTTTCGACGGGCTGCCCGCTGGAGAAGTCCGACGACGGCGACGTCCGCGCGCGCATCGCCGTCCGGGCAGGGGAGACGGCCACCTTCGTGCTCGACCGCGTCGAGCCCGGGGAGACGCCGGTGCCCTGCTCCGATGCCGACATCACCGCCGAGTTCGACGCCACCGTGGCGTTCTGGCGACGTTGGCTGAGCCGCTCGCGCTACAACGGACGCTGGCGCGAGACGGTGCACCGCTCGGCGCTCACGCTGAAGCTGCTCACCTATGCACCCACCGGCGCGATCGTGGCCGCCCCCACCACGAGCCTGCCGGAGGAGCTCGGCGGCACACGGAACTGGGACTACCGCTACACCTGGATCCGCGATGCCGCCTTCTCCCTCTACGGGCTGCTCAGGCTCGGGTTCACCGACGAGGCCGGTGCGTTCATGGAGTGGCTGGAGGGGCGCTTCCGCCACTCGGCCGACCGTGAGTCCGGCCCGCTGCAGATCATGTACGGCATCGACGGGCGCGAGGAGCTCCCCGAGGAGGAACTTCCGCACCTGGAGGGCTACATGGGCTCGGCGCCGGTGCGGATCGGCAACGAGGCGGCGACCCAGTTGCAGCTCGACATCTACGGCGAGCTGATGGACTCCGTCTACCTCTGCAACAAGTACGGGCGGCTCCTGTACCACGACGGCTGGATGGAGCTCACCCGCAACCTCGAATGGCTGATGGACCACTGGGACCAGCCCGACGAGGGGATCTGGGAGACCCGCGCCGGCCGCCGGGACTACACGTACTCCCGGCTGATGAGCTGGGTCGCGGTCGAGCGGGCGATCCGGATCGCCCGCCAGCGGGGCCTGCCTGCCGACCTCCTGCGCTGGACGGCGGTCCGGGACAGCATCTACAACCAGATCATGGAGCGTGGCTGGCATCCCGGTCGCCGGGCGTTCGTCCAGCACTTCGACACCGAGGTCCTCGACGCCTCCCTGCTGCTCATGCCCCTGTGCAAGTTCATCGCGCCGACCGACCCGCGTTGGGTCTCCACGCTCGACGCCATCACCGCCGAGCTGGTCTCCGACAGCCTCGTCTACCGCTACAAGGCGGATGCGTCGCCCGACGGACTCACCGGCGAGGAGGCGACCTTCTCGATGTGCTCCTTCTGGTGGGTGGAGGCGCTTGCCCGGGCCGGGCGGCTCAACGAGGCGCGGCTGGCCTTCGAGAAGATGCTCACCTATGCGAACCACGTCGGGCTGTACTCCGAGGAGATCGGGCCGACCGGCGAGCAGCTCGGCAACTTCCCCCAGGCCTTCACACACCTGGCGCTGATCAGTGCCGCCTTCAATCTGGACCGCCAGCTCGGGTGAGCGCCGACGAGCCCATGATCCCGGGCCGTGCGGCCTTCGCAGCGGCGCGGCACGGACCCGCCACCTCTCGGCATGTCTGCCGCCGCGCGAACCGCGCACCCCCTCGACGCCAACGTGGTCGCCGAGATCACCACTCGGCCGAAGCCGGCTCGGGCTGTTGCGGCCTGGGCCCGTTCGGTCCCTGCCACCGGTCTCTGCGTGAGCGTCATGGCGTTCTGACCTGTGGTGGAGCGAGCGTCCAGCAACGGCTGAACCTGGCCGGACGGGGGTGAAGGAGACCAGAACCGAGGCCAGGCGGCTGCTCGGCCGCAGCCGTGCCGGTTGCTTCCAGCCGACGCAGCTGCCCGGCTGATGCCTCGACGTGTCGCAGCGGAGTGCAGAGGCCCTATGCCTCGGTGGAAGTGAAGCCCGCGCGGTACTCGCGTGGCGTGACGGCGTGTCCGGCACGGAACACCCGGGCGAAGTAGCCGGCGTCGGGCAGGCCCACGCGGCGGGCGATCTCGCCGACGGGCAGATCGGTGCCGGTCAGCAGTCGGCGTGCCTCGGTGAGGCGGCGCTCGGTGATCCACCCGACGACGGTCCGGCCGGTGCGGCGGCGGACCACGGTGGTCAGGTGGCCCGGCGTCATCCCGATGCTGTCGGCCACCTCGCGCAGCGACAGCGGTTCGGTGAAGCGTCGCTCGATCACTTCGAAGACCTCGGCGAGCAGGGGTTCGTTGCTGCGGCGCAGATCGCCGACCACATCGGTGGCCAGTCGGGCGACGTCGACGAGCAGCAGCGTCAGGTGCGCGAGCGCGGCTTGCCGGTAGCCGTCCTGCTGGTCGGCGAGCTCCGTTTCGATCGCGCCGATAGTGGCCGCCCACCTCGGCCGCCGGGCGGGCGGAACCCGTACGCGCAGCAGGCCGCCCGGGATCTGGTGGAGGAAGGGCAGCAGCAGCGGGTGAGCCCGCCAGGACGGCCACGCCGCCCGCTCGTCGCCGCCGAGAGCGGTCGGGTCGAAGAACAGCCCCGTCCCCGCCGTGAGCGCGGCGACGGCCCTCGGGTGGACTACCGCGCCCTGGGCGACCACGAAAGCGTCGCCGTCCGCGACCGGATCGCCCGGCAGATCAGGAGCACCGGGAGCACCGGGTGACGGCGGCGCGGCGCGCTCGACGTACACGAGCACCGGGAAGTCGTGGATGTGGCGCTGGTCGTACCCAGGGTGCGAGTGCGGTCCGAAGCGGAGCACGGAGACCGGCGGTGTCGCCGGGTCCGTCCGGTACTGGTAGACGGGTACGCCGGCGTGGAGACGGACCGCCCTTGCCATCTCGGTCATGCTGCCGAAGATAGTCCTACTTCTGTCAAGAAACGACTGACCAGCCTGGAAGCCAAGCAATCAGCATGGAGGACATGGCGAAAAATCATCCCACCACAGCTGCAGCCACCGCCCCGCGCCGCGACTACCTGCCTGCGGCCGGCCGCGACGCCTTCCTGCCGCTCTACGACCGGCTCACCGCCCTGCTGGGCGTTCCCGGACTGCACCGCACGCTGATCGAGCAGGCCGACCCCACCGAGGGCCAGCGCCTGCTCGAGATCGGCTGCGGCACCGGCAACCTGGCCGTCCTCGCCAAGCGATCCCGCCCGGGCGTCGAGGTGGTCGGCTCCGACCCCGATCCGCTCGCGCTGGCCCGCGCGCAGCGCAAGGCGCGCGGCCTCGACGGAATCCATTTCGAACGCGGCTACGCGCAGGCGCTGCACTACCCCGACGGCTCCTTCGACCGGGTGCTGTCCGCGCTGATGCTGCACCACCTCGACCGCGACACCAAGACGGCGGCGGCCGCAGAGGCGCTGCGCGTGCTGCGCCCGGGCGGGTCCCTGCACGTGGTGGACTTCGCCGGGCCGCAGGGCGGCATGCACGGCTTCATGGCTCGACGCATGGTCAAAGCCGGGCACTTGGCCGACAACGCCGGCGGCGGCCTCCAGCGCCTGCTGGCCGAGGCCGGTTTCGCCTGCGAGGCGGTCGCCGCGCGCCGCCACCCGGTCATGGGAGAGATCACCTTCTACCGGGCCACTCGCGCCTGAGACCCGACCCGGTGTCGCTGAGGAAGCAGCGTGCTCGTGATCCGAGGTGCCGCGTTCGTGAGCTCTGCTGGGCCGGCGAGCGCGGGTGCCTCTGAAGGGGGGATCCGACGCGGTTCGTGCTCGCCTTGCGCCCGCCGGTTGCCCCGCTCGCCGGCGGAGGTGACCGCTGCTACGGCGCTGCGCCGGCTGCACCCCCAAGGGCCGGGCGTCGAGACGACGAAGGCCCGTACCGAGTGGTCCGGGCCTTCGTTTGCCCTGGCGGGCGGAGGCGGGCGGAGGCGGGCGGAGGCGGGCGGAGGCGGGCGGAGGCGGGCGGAGGCGGGCGGAGGCGGGCGGAGGCGGGGGATACGAGATTCGAACTCGTGAGGGTGCCCCCAACGCGCTCTCCAGCTGCTCGCCCGACCGTCCGGGGGCAGTCGTGGGTGTCCTGACCTGCGGCGGAGCAACCCGCCAGCCGGGCTTCGAACGGTGCTGGACGGTGCTGGACAGGGGTGGACGCAACCAGAACTGCCGCCAGAACAAGCGCATCGCGATCAGGGACGGCATTCCTACTTCTTTGATAATTTGGGGCTCATGACTGAGATGCCCTACAGCATCGGCGAAGGGCCGGCCACCAGAGTCAGCCTCTCCCTGCCTGAAGGTACGGCCGAGGCGATCCGCCAACGGGTGGGCAAGCGCGAGTTCTCGGCGTTCATCACCGCAGCCGTCGAGCGGGAGCTGCGAGGGCAGATCCTGGATGAGTACCTCGCCGACTATGAACGTCGGAAGGGACCGGTCTCGGCGGCAGAGCAGGACCGGGCCCGGCAGGTCTTCGACGAGGTGTTCGCCGAGGAGGGCGAATGGCCCGTCGCAAGCTGAGTCATGAAGGCACCCTGGTGCTCGATTCAGAGGGCCTCTCGAAGCTGATCAATGACCACGAGCCGGCCGTCGCGCTGGTCGCGGAGGCCCGGAAGCGTGGCATGGAAGTCGTGATCAGCGCCTTGACCATCATCGAAGCCGCGCACGGCCGTACTGATCAGGCTCGCCTCCGGCGGATTCTGTCCGGGCTGAGAATTGTGCCGGTGGGTGACGAGGAGGCTCGGGCGGCTTCCGCGATGCTGATCGCCGCAGGCCTTCATGGCCACAAGTACGCGATCGACGCCGCTGTTGGCGAGATGGCTCTGCGGCAGCAGCGGCCGGTCGTCGTGCTGACGTCGGACACCGACGACATGGCCAAGCTCTGCGGAGATCGCGTCCGTCTCGTGGCCGTCTGACAGCTACCGTTCGACGACGGGGCCGGGCGGGAGGCAGGGCCGCGGCCTTCACACCGTTCGCGAGTAGCGTTTCGACCAGGCGGTCCGCGCCGCTCTTGGTGTCGATCAACATGATCACCCTGCCTTCGCGGGACGCGATGTGGGCGATCGTGGCGTTCTTGTCGGCGCGCTGCACCTGCAGCGCATAGTGCTCCATTGTGCTGACCGCTCCCGCGGACGGATCCACCGAGTGCGTGACCGGGTCCTTCAGGAAGCGCCGCACGAGGCTGTCGACGTTGCGGTCCAAGGTGGCGGAGAGCAGCATCGTCTGGCCGCCTTCGGCGACCTGGTCGAGAAGCGCGGTGACCTCGGGCAGGAAGCCCGTGTCGGCCATCCGGTCGGCCTCGTCGAGGACGGTGACACCGACCCGGTCCAGGCGGCAGAGCCTGCGCTCGACCAGGTCCCCCAGTCGGCCGGGCGTGGCCACCACGATCTCGGCACCGCGGTTCAGCACCTGCGCCTGGCGGCGGACCGACACCCCGCCGACCACGGTGGCCATCCGCAGACGCGCCGCGTGGGCGTACGGGGTGAGGGCTTCGGTGACCTGCTGCGCGAGCTCACGGGTGGGGACCAGGACCAGCGCGATCGGGCACTGCGGCTCGGCCTGCCGCCCTGCGGTGCGGGTCAGTACGACGAGACCGAACGCGAGTGTCTTGCCGGAGCCGGTGCGGCCCCGTCCCAGCACGTCGCGGCCGGCCAGCGAGTTCGGCAGCGTCGCGGCCTGGATCGGGAAAGGGGTGGTGACACCCCTCCGCGCCAGGATCGTCAGCAGTTCCCCCGGCATGTCCAGTTCCTCGAAGGAACCGACTGCGGGCAGGGCCGGCACGGTAGTCACCGGCACCGAGAACTCCCGCCGAGAGGCGGGTCCCGCGCTGCTGCCCGGTGCGGAGCGGGACCCGGTGTGTCGGCGCGGAGGACGGCTGGAGCGGTTTATGCGGGAGACCCCTCTCGGGGCGGCAGATGACGTACGGTCGACGCTCACCGGGAAGGCTGGAGCTGGAGCGGAGAACCCCGAACCGTGGACCGCCAGGGCGTGATGCCGGTCCGGACGCGGCGCTGCGCGTTCGCGCGGGAAGGCGGCCGGTGGACCGGATGCGCCCGCCCAGGCCGGAACAGCCCGGGGCGCGTTGTGGCACAAAGCCGAGAGGCCCGCACCGGGCATCATGTGCGCGGTGCGGGCCTCTCGCTGCCAGGCGACTGCCGTGGCAGTGGGAACTACAGCGGGCGAATGTTCTCGGCCTGCGGGCCCTTCTGGCCCTGCGTGACGTCGAACTCGACCTTCTGGCCCTCAAGCAGCTCGCGGAAGCCGCTGGCGTTGATGTTCGAGTAGTGGGCGAACACGTCCGGGCCGCCACCCTCCTGCTCGATGAAGCCGAAGCCCTTCTCCGCGTTGAACCACTTCACAGTGCCATTAGCCATGTAAAAGAATCTCCTTCAAGGGACCTTCCGGCACTCGCACGGTACGGGCACCGAGTCACCGCGATGAGCGCCCGCCCGGAAAATAGTCCGGAAAACAAAAGTGCGCCCGCGATACATCAGCAGGCGCACACAAAGTTCATGGGAACCACTACTGCAACTCCTTCGACTGTAGCAGCCCCAAGTCCGCAATGGGGGACATTTTGGCCCCGGTTTCGGCGGAGGTTGTCTCCGGCGCTGTCGGGCCGGATCCACCCCGCACACCAACACGCCTGTCAGTCAGGGTAATTGATCCGATCGCGCGTGCGCCCCGGCGCAGCAGCCGACCCGCGGCGCCCCGCCGGGCCCACTCCCGCGGGGGAGTGCCGTTCGACACACCCGGCATTTCGGGCATCCAGAATTCGGGCTGTCAGAAAGGGTCGTTTCCCGCGCTCCACCGCGCATACTGGCCTGGATGAGAAAACCTGAAGCAGTCCGCCGGCACCTGCCCACCAGCCCCTTCAAGGCCAGGACCGAAGCACCGCGCAAGCACTTCGCCCTCGGTGACCGCGTCACCCACGACGCCTACGGCCTCGGCCGGGTCATCGGTGTCGAAGGCGACACCGCGGTACTGGTCGACTTCGGATCACGACAGGAGCGCATCGCAGAGCCGTACCGCGGGATGTTCAACCTCTGACCCGTCCCGCCACGGGCGCCGTTCCGTCGCGTTCCGCCACCAGTCCTTCGGCTCCTTCGGCCGAGGCGGAGGAGGCGGGGTTCGAAAGCAGGCCGTGGTCGGAGTGAAAGACCACTCCGCGCACGTCCCCGCCGCGGGCGGCGACCGCTGACTGCACGGCGTCGGCGACCGGGCCGTCCCGCATGTGCTCCGCGAGCGACCCGCCCACGAGCCGCCGACCGGCAGGTACGTGATGTCCCCGCACCAGTGCACGTCAGGCGCCGACGCCGCGAACACCCGTCCGAACAGGTCCGGGGCCGGCGGCACGCTCCGGTCCGCGACCGCCGTGCGGACCGTGCGCCGCAGGTGCCGCCCGGCGAGCCCGCGCTCGCGCATCAGCCGGGCGACCCGCTTGTGGTTCACCGCGCCGTGCCGCTCCGGCAGCTCCAGGGTGATCCGGGGCACTCCGTAGGCGCCGTTCGACTCGTCGTGGATCCCCTCGATCCGCGAGCCCAGGTCGTTGTCGGCAGCCCTGCGCGCGGCCCGGGCGGCCGCCGCGGAGATCCACCGGTAGAAGCCGGACGCGGAGAGCCGAGCACCCGGCACAGCCGCTGTACTCCGTACAGGTCGCGATGGTCGGAGATGAACCGCCGGCGGCCGGTCGGAACGACGAAGGCCCGGACCGCAGTTGCGGTCCGGGCCTTCGATCAGGCGGAGGATACGAGATTCGAACTCGTGAGGGGTTGCCCCCAACACGCTTTCCAATTCTCCCGAACCCCGTCCGCCGGGGTTCGCACCCGTTCCGACCTGCAGCGGAGCCTTGGCTGAGCGTCGGCTGAACTTGGCCGGACGGGGATGAATGAGACCAGAACTGAGACCACGCGAGGGGATCGCCGGGGCGGTCGTGGAGTCAGCGAGGTGTCGGCGCGGGGCGTCGGGTCGCGGCGGCGAGGCGGGCGGCGGCTTCGGCGAGGTCGGCGGGTTCGGCTGCGGCGGCGAAGCTGAGACGCAGGTGGGCGGCGGGCGGCTCGGCCGGGAAGTGGTGGTGGCCCGGGTTGACTGTGACTCGGTGGGCCGTGGCCGCCTCCGTGACGGCGGCCTCCGTGAGGTCGAGGGGAAGCTGGACCCATAGGTGCAGACCGCCTTCCGGCACACGCAGAAGGGTCCAGTCGGGGACCTCGCGGGCGATCGCGTCGGCCAGGATGGCGCAGCGGTGGCGCAGTGCAGTGGCCAGGCTGCGTAGGTGGCGGTCCCACGCGGGGGTGCTGAGCAGTTCGACCGCGGCTTCCTGGAGGGGGCGGGCGATGAAGAAGTCGTCGACCTGCCGCATGCCGAGCAGGCGCCGCATGACCGGGCCCCGGGCGATGACGGCGCCGATCCGCAGGCTGGGTGAGGCCGGTTTGGTCAGCGAGGTGAGGTGGATGACGGTGCCGTCGCAGTCGTCGGCGACCAGCGGGCGCGGTACCGGGCGGCCGTGGCCCAGATGGCGGGCGAAGTCGTCTTCGATCAGGAAGGCTCCGGCGGCGCGGGCCACGTCGACGATCTGGCGGCGCCGTTCGGGGGAGAGGACGGTGCCGGTGGGGTTGTGGAAGGTGGGCTGGCAGTAGAGCAGGCGAGCACCTGTCATGGCGAAGGCGTCGGCCAGCAGGTCGGGGCGCAGGCCCTGTTCGTCCATTGGTACGGGCACCGGCCGCAGTCCGGCGGCGCGGGCGGCGGCGAGCGCACCGGGGTACGTCGGCGACTCGACCAGGACCGGGGACCCGGGGGCTGCGACGGCGCGGAACAACATGGACAGCGCCCCCTGCCCGCCCCCGGTCACCAGGACGTCCTCGGGGGCGACGTCGCCGCCCGCCTGACGGGCGAAGACCGTGCGCAGTGTCGACAGACCGGCCACCGGGGCGCGGTGCCAGGCGTCCGGGCGGCGGGCGGCCCGGGCGAGAGCACCACCGAGCAGCCGGGTGGGCTGGAGGCTCTCGTGCAGGTAGCCGCCGGACAGCGCGATGGTGCCGACCGCCGGTGTGCCGGACTGCTCGTTGGAGGTTTCAGGGAGGGGCTGGCGGCCGGCCAGGGCGACCGCCTGCCAAGAGGTGTCCGGTTCGCCGCCGGCGGCCTGCGGCCGGCGGGCGGCCACGTAGGTCCCGCTCCCCGGGCGGGTGACGACTGCCCCCTCGGCGGCCAGGAGTGCGATGGCCCGGGAGACGGTGACCGGCCCGACTCCGTGACGCACGATCAGGTCGCGGCTGCTGGGCAGACGATCGCCCGGGGCGAGCCGGGCGATCTCGTTCCGAAGGACCGCCGTCAGAGCCTCGGTACTGCTACCGTCATACATGAAGAATGAGAATAGCGCTTTCAGTCGCAGCGCGGAACCGCTCCTGGACCTCACCGCCCTCCGGGCCGACACTCCCGGCTGCGAGGCGGTGATCCACTTCAACAACGCCGGCGCCGGGCTGATGCCGCGTCCGGTACTCCAGGTGATGCTTGATCACCTCCAACTGGAAGCGGCCATCGGGGGGTACGAGGCATCCGCCGCCCGGGCCGCCGAGGTCGCCGACTTCCACGCCTCGCTCGCCGAACTCCTGGGTACCCGCCCCGGCAACATCGCCTTCGCCGCGAGTGCGACCCACGCCTACACCAAGGCCCTCTCCGCGATCGACTTCCGCCCCGGAGACGTCATCCTCACCACCCGCAACGACTTCATCTCCAACCAGATCGCCTTCCTCTCCCTGCGCAAACGCCATGGCGTCCGAATCGTGCACGCCCCCGACCGCCCTGACGGAAGCGGCGTCGACGTCGACGCCATGGCCGCGCTGATGCGCGCCCACCGCCCGAGCCTGGTCGCCGTCACGCACGTGCCCACCAACTCCGGCCTGGTGCAGCCGGTCGCCGAGATCGGCCGGCACTGCCGCGAACTCGACCTGCTGTACCTGGTCGACGCCTGCCAGTCGGTCGGCCAGTACCCCGTCGACGTGGAGCAGATCGGCTGCGACCTGCTCACCGCCACCTGCCGCAAGTTCCTGCGCGGGCCGCGCGGTTCGGGCTTCCTCTACGTGTCCGACCGGGCCCTCGCCGCCGGGTACGAGCCGCTGCACATCGACATGCACGGCGCGCGCTGGGTCGCCCCGGGCTACTACCGTCCAGTCGCCACCGCAGCCCGGTTCGAGGAATGGGAGTTCCCGTACGCCACCGTGCTCGGCTGCGCAGCCGCTGTCCGCTACGCGCTGCGGGTCGGCCTCGACCCGGTCGCCCGGCGCACCCCGGCCCTGGCTGGACGGCTGCGTGAGCACCTCGCCGCCGTACCCGGTGTCCGGACGCTGGACCGGGGGCCGGCCCCGGCCGCGTTGGTCACGTTGGCGATCGAGGGGTGGGAGTCGGAGCCGTTCAAGGCGGCACTGGACGCGCGCGGCATCAACTCCGCACTCAGCTACCGGGAGTTCGCGCAGTTCGACTTCGCCGACAAGGACGTGCAGTGGTGCCTGCGGCTGTCGCCGCACTACTACAACACCGAGGACGAGGTCGACGCGGTGGCCGGTGCGGTCGCCGAACTCGCGAGGAGCGCCCGATGACCCAGACCTCGACCGCGCCGGACACCACGGTCGCACCGGGCCAAAGCCTGTGGCACAACGGCGACTTCCTCCGGTTCTGGACGGGCGAGACGCTCTCCCTGCTCGGCACCCAGGTGACCAACCTCGCGCTCCCTCTGACCGCCATCGGCGCGTTCGGCGCGACCGACGAACAGGTCGGGCTGCTGCGCTTCCTGCAACTGGTCCCCTACCTCGGGCTCGCCCTGGTGATCGGTGTCTGGGCGGACCGGCACCGGCGGCGGCCGGTCATGCTCGGCGCCAACCTGGTCAGGCTGGTCCTGCTCGGCCTGATACCGGTGCTGTACTGGTGCCACGTGCTCAACCTGCCCGTGCTGATGGTGATCACCTGCACGGTCGGCATCGCGTCGGTGGTGTTCGACGTGAGCTGGATGTCGTACGTGCCGGTACTGGTGAGGAGTCCCGAGCACTACGTCGAGGCCAGCGCCAGGATGAGCACCAGCTCCTCCGCCGCCGACATCGCAGGGCCCGGGCTGGGGGGCGTCCTGGTGTCGGCGGTCGGTGCGCCGGTGGCCCTGGTCGCCAACGCCTTCTCCTACGCGGTGTCTGTCATCTCGCTGCTGCTGATCCGCACGACCGAGCCGCGCCCCGAACCGGTCGCCGAGCGGCACCTGTGGCGCGAACTCAAGGACGGCATGGGCTGGGAGATGCGCGACGGCGTGCTGCGGTCTCTCGCGCTGATCGGATTCTGCTGCAACTTCTCGATGGTCACCGTGTGGACGATGTTCCTGCTCTACGGCAACCACGACCTCCACCTCGGTTCGGAGACGATCGGGGCGGTCTTCGCGACCGCCTCCGTCGGCGGCCTGATCGGCGCGCTGATCTCCCGGAAGGTCATCGCCCGGTTCCCGCTCGGCAAGGTCTACTGGATCGCCCAGTCCGCCCTGCTGCTCGGCCCTTCGCTCATCCCCGCCGCCACCGGGCCGCGACCGGTGATGATCGGGATGTTCGTCCTGTCCTTCTTCACCACCTACCTGGGCCTCGGCGTGGCCGGTGTCGTCATCGTCAGTCTCCGCCAGGCCGCGACGCCGCAATCGATGATGGGCAGGATGACCGCCGCGTTCCGAACACTGCTGTTCGGCGGCGGCTCCCTGGGCGGCCTCTCCGCCGGCCTGCTCACCGGCCAACTCGGCGCCCGAGGGGCCCTGACCGTGGCCGCCGCCGGCTCCGCCGTCGTCATCATCGGACTGGTGCTCTCCCCGGTCAGCCGCCTCAAGACCCTGCCGTCCGCCTGGAAACAGACGGCAGCAGCCCGCTGACCGAACGCCGAAGGCCCGGACCGCTGAGCGGTCCGGGCCTTCGATCAGGCGGAGGATACGAGATTCGAACTCGTGAGGGGTTGCCCCCAACACGCTTTCCAATTCTCCCCGGCACCGTCCGCCGGGGTTCGCTCCCGTCCTGAACTGCAACGGAGCAAGCCGTTGGGTGGTGACCGTACCTGGTTGGACGGCGATGAATGAGACCAAAACTGAGACCACGCTGCCTGGCACCTACGGCCGGATCGCCTATCTTGCTCAGGGTCAGCTATCCGTGTCCTTGGGGTGCCGAGGCGAGGCGTAGACGAGATGGACGGTCCGCCCCGGCTCGTCGACGAGGTAGCGCACGCGCCCGCCGGCAGTCACCTCGTACTCCCACTGCGGTAGCTCGTCCCCGCCGAGAACGCGCGTCGCCAGGCGGCCTCGGAGCCGGTGCTGTCGATCGGGGTCGCGCGTGGACAAGGGGTCGGCGCGGAGCGCCTCGAAGCAACGACGAGTGTTCCCCGGAACCTCCGTGCAAAGGTCGCCCCACCCCTTGGCGGCCTCGCTGGTGGCGAATCGAAGCCGCCACTCGCCATCGATCGGTGGCGGCGGGACGTCGTCTCCACGCTTGGGGCTCACGGGACGAGTACCTCGCCGTGGTCATCGCCCGGGAGCGGTCCGGTGAGCTGGGCGCTCAGTTCGGGGTCCGCCAGGATCCTGGCGGTGGCCCGCCATTCGACGATCACACGGTGCAGGTTGGCGTGAACGTCCAATTCCACCACGTCGCGGGTGGCGTTCACGAGGTCGATGACGAACTCGCGTACCTCCTCGGCCGACAGGTGTCGGGTCCAGGGGAAGACCTCGGGGAGGGCGAGGAGAACCGCGCGCGCACCCTCATTGCTGGTGATCAGCGCTGCGAACAGTCGCGCGGTGACGTCGGCGGTTTCCTCACGCTGGCGGTCGTGGCGCTCGGTGGTGAGGTACAGGTCCTCGCCGTCGCGACGGGTGACGTGAACGCGGTGCGCCTGCTCGACGGTGTCCGCGACACGCTTCGAGTTCTTCGACAGGTCGGAGAACGACACGGTGAGAGTGGACATGGCTCGATGCTACTTCGGAACGTGTTCCGAAGTCAATCGAATCGAACGGGAGCGGATGCGGACAGGGCGATGCCTCCACCTTGCAGCGAAATTACGGAGAGTGTCCGAGCTTCTCGCGACCCTCAGGGGCTGTTGGATCCCAGAGGGCCCTGAAGGCCTCCTGTAGTGCGACTCCCTGCAAGTGTGAAGTTCACGATTATTCCTCTGGTGTCAGTCGAAGGCAGGGGTCTTCTCGTGATTCACCTACAAAGGTCCAGTTCAAGTCCATCATCCTGCGGGGCTGCTGGCGCTTCCTGCGAAGACTGCCTCAGTGGAGGTTTGTGCGCACTTCAGTGCGCACTTGGTGCCTGATGGTCAGTCATCTAGCTTTCTCTAGCAGAGCAGCCGATCGATGACGGAGAGAGAGTGACTGCGTTGAGTGACAAGAGCAGTGGCAGGAGACTCGTCTCCCGAGCCAAGATTGCAGAGCTGGCCGGTGTCGGGGCCTCTGCAGTCACGAACTGGCAGAACCGCCATCCGGACTTTCCGCAGGAGCTGCGGCACGGCCGCGATCGGCTGTTTCGACTCTCCGACATCGTGCAATGGCTTGACGCCCGGTCTGTGCCCAAGTCGGCACGGAGGGTGGAGGAGCCCGCAGGGGTCACCTACGGCGACAGGGCCCGGGCTTGGTTCGGGCAGTCCGAGGGAGTGCCCGTGGCCGGCTGGGCCACTGGGTTCGCCGTGTCTTCACCGAGCGCCGAGCAGCAGCGGTTGCGGTCCCGGCGAGTTCTGGCGGAGTTGCTGAAGCCCCAGATGAGGACAAGGTGGGGCGCGCCGTCGCTGACGGCTTACCTTCCCCTGCCGATGTGCCTGATCTTTCTGAGAAGGAGTGCACCCGAGGACTGGGCGGCTCTGGAGGACCGGGTCGGCGCACACCTGATGATGACCCCCAAGGGCTTCCTCGTAGAGGTGGGGGAGCGAACCGATCGGTTGCTGAAGACCTGTGGGGTGGCGCCGACCATGCGGCTTGCGCTGCACGGTCTTGAGCCCCTACCCGCTGCTGACGTACCGCAGTTGATGGCCTCGGTGGCCGAACTCGACCGGGATGCCTTCCGGGATCTGCTCGATGCGTATGCCGACGTCGTGCGCATGGACAGTCGTAGCGCCTTCACGCCCAGAACGGTGGTGGCCCTGCTGAGCGAGCTGGTTGCCCCGGAGGGTGTGTCGGGCCGGATTCACGATCCCTACCCGCGTGGCGGCGAACTGCTGTCGGCCATGGTGGCGGCCGGCGGCGACGGGTCGGTGTCGGAGGTGACGGTCGGGAGGCCGGACGCGGCGACGCTGCACCTGACCGCGATGAACCTGATGCTCCACGGCGTGACTCCGCGGGTGGGCACCCACGACATCGCACCACGGCCCGAGCCGGTGGATCGACGCGAGGAACGGGTGGACCTGGTGCTGACCAATCCGCCGTTCAACGCCGAATCGGGCCGGATTGTGGACGGAGGCTGGCGATATGGGCCCCCGCCTCCGTCCAACGCCAACTTCGCCTGGATCCAGCACGTCCTTTCCACTCTCGGGCCCGGCGGACGAGCTGCGGTGATCATGGCGGACAACGCTGCTGTGTCCGATCAGCCGAGGGAGCGTGCGATCCGGCAGGCCCTGGTCGAGGACGGCGTCGTCGACGGCATCCTCGCCCTTCCTCCCCACCTCTTCACCGGTACCGCGGTGTCGGCCTGCATCTGGTTCCTCTCGGCGCCGGCGCAGCGTACCGAGGTGCACTTCATCAATGCCCGCGAGTTGGGCGAGCTGGTCACTCGGACCCGCCGCGAGCTGAGCACCGACGATGTGCGGCTCCTGGGGCAGATCCACCGATCGCTGCGTGACGGGAGGCCGATGCCCGACGAAGCGCGTGCGCTCGGTCGATCGGTCTCCGTGGAGGAGATCGGGCAGCGTGATTACTCGCTCAGCCCCGTCGACTACGTCAGCCTCGGTGCGTACGAAGCGGCGACACCCGCCCAGGTGGAATCCGCCCGCCGGAAACTCGACGATGCCTTGGAACTGGCGGGACCCCTGGACGAGGAGGTGCGGCGGGTCTGGGATCGGGCAGCGCCCGGCCGAAGTCCGGAACCCGGTGCGAGGGGCCGACGGTACGTGCTCCTGCAGGATCTGTGCAAGGTGCAGCCTGGCCCGTCACCCTCCTTGATGAACCCCGGGATGTACTCCGCGGACGGCCCTGTTCGAGTGGTGCTGCCCAAGCACCTGCGAAACCGGCGGATCCACGGCAGCGAGGACACCAGGATCTCGGCACGCGACGCGCGGCGGCTCGAACGGTTCCTGTTGAATAAGGACGACATCCTCTGTACACGTACCGGGACGGTCGGACCCGTGGCACTGGTGGGAGCGGACGGGGCCGGCAGCCTCTACAACGGAAATCTCCTTCGACTGCACGGCTTCGAGCCCGGCGTGGACCCGCGTTTCGTCCTGTCATACCTTTCCCTTCCGGGAACTCAGGCGTGGATCAAGGACCGGGCGGCGATGTCGACCGTTGACTCGATCAAGACCAGCGCGATGAGACAGCTCCCGGTATCGCTGCCGCCCTACGAGGAGCAGCACCGCATCGGAGAGCTCCTGCGCGTGTTCGACGACCAGATCGCAGCCCACCAGCAGGTGGCTGCCGCAGCCGATGCCGCCAGAGCAGAGCTCTCGACGCTCCTGATGGACATCGCGGCAATGCCGACTGCCCACCGGCCCGATGCCGGACTCGTTCCTTCCAGCGACCACGACACAGAAGAGGAATCCGAAGATGAGTAACCTGCCCGTCGTCACGCGAGTTCCATGGCTGCTTGTCTCCGCGCTGGTCTCCGTGATCACCGCCTTGCTGGCCTTCATGCTGAAGCGGAGCGCCGGTACCGACCGGCACAGTGCTGTCCTCGCGGCCGGCGCGGCCTTCGCCAGTTGCATGCTGCTCTGCCTCGCGGTCCTCTCCGCCGCAGTGAGCGGTTGAATCGGGCGCCGGAAACGACGAAGGCCCGGACCGCAGTTGCGGTCCGGGCCTTCGATCAGGCGGAGGATACGAGATTCGAACTCGTGAGGGGTTGCCCCCAACACGCTTTCCAAGCGTGCGCCCTAGGCCTCTAGGCGAATCCTCCGTGGGAGAGCTTAGTACATGTTCAGGGGTGGTCGCGACCACGTATCTCGCAGGCGGGGCGGCGGCGTGACCTGCGGATCGGGGAGGTGGAGGTGAGGGGCGGGGATCCGGTACTGTGGGGGTCAGCCCCTCGTGTGGCGCCATCTCGCTGAACCCCCCCAGGGCCGGAAGGCAGCAAGGGTAGGAGAGCTCTGGCGGGTGCGCGAGGGGTCTTTGCGTTCCCGGGGGAGGGGCGGGCGGGGGCAGGACGAGGGGCGACGCGTTTGTCGGTCCGTCCCGATATCGTCGGTGGTGTGTCCCTAGCCCTGTACCGCCGCTATCGCCCCGAGACTTTCGCCGAGGTCATCGGGCAGGAGCACGTGACCGCTCCGCTCCAGCAGGCCCTGCGCAACAACAGGGTCAACCACGCGTACCTGTTCAGCGGCCCGCGCGGCTGCGGCAAGACGACGAGCGCGCGCATCCTGGCCCGCTGTCTGAACTGCGAGCAGGGGCCGACGCCGACGCCGTGCGGGGAGTGCCAGTCCTGCCGGGACCTGGCGACGGGCGGGCCCGGGTCGATCGACGTGATCGAGATCGACGCCGCATCGCACGGTGGTGTGGACGACGCGCGGGAGCTGCGCGAGCGGGCCTTCTTCGCCCCCGTGCACAGCCGGTACAAGATCTTCATCCTGGACGAGGCACACATGGTGACCTCGGCCGGCTTCAACGCGCTGCTGAAGGTGGTGGAGGAGCCTCCGGAGCACCTCAAGTTCATCTTCGCCACCACGGAGCCGGAGAAGGTGATCGGGACGATCCGGTCCCGCACGCACCACTACCCGTTCCGGCTGGTGCCGCCCGGCACGCTGCGGGACTACCTGGCGGAGGTCTGCGGCCGGGAGCAGATCCAGGTCGAGGACTCCGTCTTCCCGCTGGTGGTGCGGGCCGGTGCCGGGTCGGTGCGTGACTCGATGTCGGTGATGGACCAGCTGCTCGCCGGGGCCGGCGAGGGCGGTGTGACGTACCAGATGGCCACCGCTCTGCTCGGGTACACGGACTCGGCGCTGCTGGACGAGGTGGTGGACGCCTTCGCCGCGCACGACGGGGCGACGGTGTTCCAGGTGATCGACCGGGTGGTCGAGGGCGGGCACGATCCGCGGCGGTTCGTGACGGACCTGCTGGAGCGCCTGCGCGACCTGGTGATCCTGGCCACCGTGCCGGAGGCAGGCGAGAAGGGGCTGATCGACGCCCCGGCCGACCGGGTCGCGGTGATGCAGGCGCAGGCGGACGCGTTCGGGGCGGCGGAGCTCAGCCGGGCGGCCGACATCGTCAACACCGGGCTGACCGAGATGCGGGGGAACGCGGCGCCACGGCTCCAGCTGGAGCTGATCTGTGCCCGGGTGATGCTGCCGGGCGCTTACAGCGACGAGCTGTCGCTGCAGGCGCGGATGGACAAGCTGGAGCGGCGGGCGGCGGCCGGAGGGTTCGCGGCACAGGTGGCCGCTCCCGTGGCGGCTCCCCCGGGCGCTCCGGTCGTGGTGCCCGCGGCGCCCGCGGTGGCGCAGGCGGCGGTGGACGAGCCCGCCGCCGTGCAGATGGCCCCGGTGCAGCCCGCCCCCGCCCCGGTGGCTCCGCCCGCGGCGCCCCCGGGACCGGCCGGGCCCGCTCCCGGCGCCTGGCCGATCCCGCGCAGTTTCCCGCCGGCCGGGTCGGCCGGCACCGGTGCGCCCGCGCAGCCGGCACCGGCGCAGCAGGCGCCCGCACAGCCCGCACAGCCTGCACCGGCAGCCGCACAGGCCGCGCCCGTCCAGGCTCCGCCGGCGGCCGCTCCGGGCGGCGGGCAGCCTTCGCAGGCCGCCCAGCAGGGCGCGGCGCAGGTCCGGCAGCTCTGGCCGCAGATCCTGGAGGCGGTGAAGAACCGCCGCCGCTTCACCTGGATCCTGCTCAGCCAGAACGGCCAGGTGGCCGGGTTCGACGGCAGCGTGCTCCAGGTGTCGTTCATCAACGCGGGCGCCCGGGACAGCTTCGTCGGCAGCAACAGTGACGACGTGCTGCGCCAGGCGCTCGCCGACGCCCTCGGTGTGGACTGGCGGATCGAGTGCATCGTCGACCCGTCGGGCGGCGCCGGCGGCGCCGGTGGTGCCGGCGGTGGCGGCAGCTTCAGCGGCGGCGGCGGCGGTGGTGGTGGCGGTGGTGGCTGGGGTGCCGCCCCGGCGCGCCCGGCCGCGCCCGCGCCCGCGGTGCAGCCTTCCGCGCCGGCGCCCGGTCCCGCGCTCGCGCCGATGGCCGCGCCCCCCGTGGTCCCGGTCGCGCCGGTGGCGCAGCCGCCCGTGCAGGCGCAGGTCGCGACGGCCGCGCCGGTCGGGCGGCCGGTGCAGCCGGTCGCCCCGGAGGACGACATCCCGGAGGAGGACGACCCGGACCTCAACGAGGACGCGTTCTCCGGCCAGGAGCTGATCATCCGCGAGCTCGGGGCGACGGTCCTGGAGGAGATCCGCCACAGCGGCGGCTGAGCCCTCGGGCGCTGGGGCCCTCCGGTCGCCGGGTCCGGGGGCCCGGGGGTCCGGAGCTCCACGCGGCCGCACGGGCGTGCCGGGCGCGGAGAGCACGTAGGCTCGGGGTGACGACGCAAGCGCGACAGCACGCACACAGAACGCAAGGAGTGAGCCGTGTTCCCCGGTGGTGGCCAGCCCAACATGCAGCAGCTGCTCAAGCAGGCGCAGAAGATGCAGCAGGACCTCGCCAAGGCGCAGCAGGAGCTGGCCGAGGCGAAGGTGAACGGTTCGGCGGGCGGTGGCCTGGTCGAGGTGACGGTGACCGGTGCCGGTGAGCTGGTGGCGCTGACCATCGCCCCGGCCGCCGTGGACCCGGAGGACACCGAGACCCTGGCCGACCTGATCCTGGCGGCGGTCCGCGACGCCAACCAGACCGCGCAGAAGATGCAGGCCGAGCGCATGGGCCCGCTGACCCAGGGCCTGGGCGGCGGCATCCCCGGCCTGCCGTTCTAGGTTCGACCGCAGGCGGTGAGCGCGGACGGCGAGCCGTGCGGTCCGACCACAAGCGCCGAGAGGTCTTGACGGTCCGAAGTTCAGACAGTCGACCTGTGTGATTTATGCGGGAGTAGGGCGTCGGGCGGTGTGCCCGGCGCCCGATTCGTTGGATGATGGCACCGGGGCGCCCCGAGCGGGTGCCCCACCGACCACCTGAGGGAAGGCGCGACGTGTACGAGGGCGTGGTTCAGGACCTGATCGACGAACTGGGCAGGCTGCCCGGCGTCGGGCCCAAGAGCGCGCAGCGGATCGCCTTCCACGTCCTGCAGGCCGACCCTGTGGACGTGCGCCGGCTGGCGCACGCACTGTTGGAGGTCAAGGACAAGGTCCGGTTCTGCGTCGTCTGCGGCAACGTCGCGGAGGCCGAGCAGTGCCGGGTCTGCCTCGACCCGCGTCGCGACCTCGCGGTGATCTGCGTGGTCGAGGAGCCCAAGGACGTCGTCGCCATCGAGCGCACCCGCGAGTTCCGCGGCCGCTACCACGTGCTGGGCGGCGCGATCAGCCCGATCGAGGGCGTCGGCCCGGACGACCTGCGGATCCGAGAGCTGCTGGCACGCCTCGCGGACGGCACGGTCACCGAGCTGATCCTGGCCACCGACCCCAACCTGGAGGGGGAGGCGACCGCCACCTACCTGGCCCGGCTCTGCAAGCCGATGGGCCTGAAGGTGACCCGGCTGGCGAGCGGACTGCCCGTCGGCGGGGACCTGGAGTACGCGGACGAGGTCACCCTCGGCCGTGCCTTCGAAGGGAGACGACTGCTCGATGTCTGACCGGACGATCAACCAGCAGCCCCACACGCCTCACCAGGCCGGCCCGCAGCAGGACCGGCACGCCCCGCACACCCATGCGCACGGCTCCGAGCCGGACGACTTCGCGGTGCAGATCGCGGACTCGGTGGAGAGCTTCGTGCTCGCCGTCACCGAGGTCGCCAAGGGCGACGAGCCCGGCAGCGCGGTTTCGCTGCTCCTCCTGGAGGTCTCGCAGCTGCTGCTGGCCGGTGGCCGGCTGGGCGCCATCGAGGACGTCGTCCCCGAGGACCGGTTCGAGCCCGACACCGGGCCGGAGCCGGACGGTGAGCAGCTGCGCGAGCGGCTGGCCGAGCTGCTCGCGCCGATCGACGTCTACCACGAGGTCTTCGACCCGTACGGTCCGCCGGAGAAGCCGAACGCGTTCCGGATCTCGGACGACCTGGCCGGCGTGGTCAGCGAGCTGCAGCACGGTCTCACCCACTACCGCGAGGGGCGCGTCAGCGAGGCGCTCTGGTGGTGGCAGTTCTCGTACCTGTCCAACTGGGGCACCACCTGCACGGCGGTGCTCCGGGCGTTGCAGTCGCTGATCGCCCACGTCCGGCTGGACAGCCCGATCGGGGCGGTCCCGGACGGTGCGGACACCGACGACGACGGGCTCACCGACGAGCAGCTGGAGCAGCAGGCCGGCGACCTGATGGCAGCCGAGCTGGGCCTCCACCGCTGAGGGTCCCCTCGCGGCGCTGCGGGGCGCTGTCCGACGCCGAGGGGCGCTGCGGGGGCTGTCCGGCGCGGTGGGGTGCTGCGGGCGCCGTGCGGCACCGTGCGGCGCTGTGACGGAAACCTCAGGGATCTCCGCGGAACGGAAATCCCGGGGGCCGTCGTCCGTTCGTCCGCCGATTCTTCGGGAGGGCGGCGAGGCGCCCGCAGACCTGCCGGTCGCCCCCCGGCACCGGCGCCCACCTGCTGAAACGTGCGTCTCATCATATGGAAAGCATCGGCCGGTCCACCCCTGCTCGGTAGACTGGCGCCGACCGCACAGCCCCCGCCACCCGGGGGTGCCGGGGGCCCCGGGCCCCCGGAACGACACAAGTCGAGGAGCGCACGTGGGCCTTGTCGTGCAGAAGTACGGCGGCTCATCCGTTGCGGATGCCGAGGGCATCAAGCGCGTGGCCCGTCGAATCGTTGACGCCAAGAAGGCCGGCCATGAGGTCGTCGTCGTGGTGTCCGCGATGGGCGACACGACGGACGAGCTCATCGAACTCGCGGAGCAGGTGTCCCCGCTCCCTGCCGGCCGTGAGTTCGACATGCTGCTGACCGCTGGAGAGCGCATCTCCATGGCCCTGCTGGCCATGGCGATCAAATCCCTGGGTCACGAGGCCCAGTCCTTCACGGGCAGCCAGGCCGGTGTCATCACCGACTCGGTCCACAACAAGGCGCGCATCATCGACGTGACGCCGGGCCGCATCCGCACCGCCCTGGACGAGGGCAACATCGCGATCGTGGCCGGCTTCCAGGGTGTCTCGCAGTCCAGCAAGGACATCACCACGCTCGGCCGCGGCGGGTCGGACACCACCGCCGTCGCCCTCGCCGCGGCCCTCAAGGCCGAGGTCTGCGAGATCTACACCGACGTGGACGGCGTCTTCACCGCCGACCCGCGCGTGGTGAAGAAGGCCCGCAAGATCGACTGGATCGCCTACGAGGACATGCTGGAGCTGGCCTCGTCCGGTTCCAAGGTGCTGCTCGACCGCTGCGTGGAGTACGCGCGGCGCTACAACATCCCGATTCACGTACGCTCGTCCTTCTCGGGCCTTCCCGGGACGATCGTCAGCAACGACAACCCGAACCAGCCCGAAGGGGGCGAGATGGAGCAGGCCATCATCTCCGGAGTCGCCCACGACACGTCCGAGGCCAAGGTGACGGTCGTCGGCGTGCCGGACAAGCCGGGCGAGGCGGCGCGGATCTTCCGGGCCATCGCCAACGCCGAGGTCAACATCGACATGGTGGTGCAGAACGTCTCCGCCGCCTCGACCGGGCTCACCGACATCTCCTTCACCCTGCCGAAGACCGAGGGCCAGAAGGCCATCGACGCGCTCGGCCGGGTCAAGGAGGGCATCGGCTTCGAGTCCCTGCGCTACGACGACGCGATCGGCAAGATCTCGCTGGTCGGCGCCGGCATGCGTTCCAACCCGGGCGTCACCGCGACCTTCTTCGAGGCGCTCTCCGAGGCCGGCGTCAACATCGAGCTGATCTCCACCTCGGAGATCCGCATCTCGGTCGTCACCCGCGCCGAGGACGTGCCGGAGGCCGTCCGCGCCGTCCACACGGCCTTCGGCCTGGACAGCGAGTCGGACGAGGCGGTCGTCTACGGGGGCACCGGGCGATGACCCGGCGGCCGAACCTCGCCGTCGTCGGCGCCACGGGCGCGGTCGGCGAGGTGCTGCTCGGCCTGCTCTCCCTCCGTCAGGACATCTGGGGCGAGGTACGCCTCGTCGCCTCCCCGCGCTCGGCCGGCCGCAAGCTGGTCGTGCGCGGGGAGCCCGTCGAGGTGCTCGCCCTCGACGAGGCCGCCTTCGACGGCGTCGACGTCGCGCTCTTCGACGTACCCGACGACGTCTCGGCCCAGTGGGCGCCCATCGCGGCGGCCAAGGGCGTCGTGGTGGTGGACAACTCCGCCGCCTTCCGGATGGACGAGGACGTCCCGCTGGTCGTCCCCGAGGTCAACGCGGCATCGGCCCGGCTGCGCCCGCGCGGCATCGTGGCCGGCCCCAACTGCGCCACGCTCACGATGATCGCGGCGATCGGCGCCCTGCACGCCGAGTACGGGCTCAGCGAACTGGTCGTCGCCTCCTACCAGGCGGCCTCCGGCGAGGGCCGGTCCGGCGTGGACGCGCTGCGCGCGCAGACCGCGCTGGTCGCCGGCACCGAGGTCGGCGAGCAGACCGGCGACCTCCGCGCGGTGATCGCCGACAACGGCCCGTTCGCCGCCCCGCTCGCGTTCAACGCGGTGCCGTGGACCGGCTCGCTGATGGACGGCGGCTGGTCGTCCGAGGAACTCAAGATCCGCAACGAGTCGCGCAAGATCCTCGGCCTGTCGGCGCTGCGGGTCTCCGCGACCTGCGTGCGCATCCCCGTCGTGCGTACCCACGCGCTGGCCGTGCACGCGGTCTTCGAGCGCGAGGTGACGCAGGAACACGCCCAGGAGATCCTCCGGGACGCCCCCGGCGTGGTGCTCTACGACGACCCGGCGGCGGGGGAGTTCCCGACGCCGAACGACGTGGTGGGGACGGACCCGGTCTGGGTCGGGCGGGTGCGCCGGGCGCTGGACGACCCGACCGCGCTGGACCTCTTCCTCTGCGGTGACAACCTGCGCAAGGGGGCGGCGCTCAACGCCCTCCAGATCGCCGAACTGGTGGCGGGCGAGCTCTCCGGCTGAGGGGTCGTGAGGACCCCGTCGAGAGACGGTGAGGACCTGTCCCGAGGGGTGGTGACGCCGACTCGGACCGGGTAGTTGTGGACAACGTCCCAATCCCCTGGAGGGCGTTTCGGCCCATGCGGGAGAATGTCCCGCGGGCTGGGCAACCATGACAGGGGATCGAGTGTCCAACGGGCGTGGCGAACGTGATGGTGGGGGTTGGGGCGGGCATCTCGGCAGTGGCCGCGGTGACCTTCCCGCCGCGCGCCCATCGGCCCTCGGATAGGCCGGAAGACAGTCAGATGACCGCGGTCGCACCCGGCGCGGCGGATCCCGGCGCCGACACCAGCGCCGGCGCCAGCGAGGACCTGCTCACCGAGACCTACCAGGCCCACTACCGCTCCCTGCTACGGCTCGCGGCGCTGCTCCTCGACGACCTCTCGACCTGTGAGGACGTGGTCCAGGAGGCGTTCATCCGGGTCCACGCGGCCCGGCGCCGGGTGCGCGAGCCCGAGAAGACGCTCGCCTACCTCCGGCAGACCGTGGTCAACCTGTCCCGCTCCACCCTGCGCCGCCGGATCCTCGGGTTGCGGCTGCTGCCGAAGCCCATGCCTGACATGGCCAGTGCAGAAGAAGGGGCCTACGATGCCCTGGAGCGTGACCAGTTGAAGGCTGCGCTGCGGGGTCTGCAACGCCGTCAGCGGGAGGTTCTGGTGCTGCGTTACTTCGTGGACATGACGGAGGCGCAGGTAGCGGAGACCCTGGGGATCTCGCTCGGCTCGGTGAAGGCGTACGGCTCGCGCGGACTCGCCGCACTCCGGGTCCAGATGGAGGCCGGGCATGGCTGACGATCGGATCGGTCCGAGGCGGGAGGGCGGCGACGCCGGTGGCGCGGACGCCGGCGGGCCGGGGAGGTCGGCCGCCGCACCGGGCGGCCCGGGCGCACCGGACGCACCGGGCGGCCCGGGCACGGAGGAACGGACGCTCCGGGAGCTGATGCAGCGCGCCGTCGCCGAGATCGAGCCCGACCCCTCCGGCCTGCAGCGGATCCGGACCGCCGTACCGCGGCGGCGGGCCGCCCGGCGAGGGGCCCTGACCGGGGCCGCCGCGCTGGCCCTCGCGCTCGCCATCGCCCTGCCCGCCCTGCACGACCCCGACCACCTGGGGCTCTCCGGCGGGCCCGGCTCGCCCACCGCGCGCGGCGGGACGGCCGCGGACCACGACGACGACGGCGCCGGGCCCGGCACCGTCGGAGGCCACGGTCCCGCCCCGCACCCGGGGGCGGGCGGGACCGCCACCGGCGGCACCCCGTCCGGCTCCGCCAGTGCCTCGCCCAGCCCCTGGACGAGCCCCACCAGCGCCGTCCCGGGCACGACCGAGCCGGTCACGTCGTCCAGCGCCGGCAGCGACGGCGGCCCCCTGGTGCCGCTCTGCATCCGCGGAGATCTCGGTCGCGGCGCCTCGCAGGTCGGTGCGCCCGACGGCGCCGGACGGATCTACGGGTACTTCATGGTCGTCAACATCTCCGCTCGGGCCTGCCGGTTGGGCGGGCCGGGCTCGGTCGCCGTCACCGAGGCCGCCGGCACCGACCCCGCCCGGATCAGGGTGACCGACCACGTGGCCGGGGATCCGGCGACCGGACTGCCCGCACCGGGCCCGACCTCCGCCGCGGGCGGCGCCGGCGGCGCCGCCGTGGACGGCCAGGGCCTGCTCCTCACGCCGCGGGCCGGGTACCGGGTGGACTTCGGCTGGGTGCCGGACGCCGCCGGTTGTCCACTCTCGGCCGGCTCCTCGCCCAGCGCGACGCCGGGCGTGGCCGGCCCGCCGGTGGCGGGCGACCCGGGCATCGCGGGAGGCGGGGGAGACACGGGAGGCACGGGCACGTCGTCGAGTGTGCGGTCCGGCGGACCGGGCAGCGGCCCGGCCGCCATGGCCCCGGCGGGGGGACCGTCGGCCGAACCCACTGCGGGCGGCGGCGCGGCCTCGGCGTCGCCGACGGCCGCTCCCACCGCGGCCCCGAGCCCGACCGCGACCGCCGCGACCGGCGCGCCGAGCACGCCTCCGTCGGCCGTCACCATCGCGCACACCCCGGCGCCCGGCAGCCCGTCCGCGGCCACGGCGACCCTCCTCGGCGTCTGCTCCGGCACGGTCTACCGCACCGGCCCGCAGCCCCTCCCGCCCCCGCCCGCCGCGACCCCGTCGGCATCCCCCTCGGGCGGCTGAACCCGCGCGCCGGTCGCCGGCCGGGCCGGCGACCGGCGGACGAGCAGTCCGGCGGCCTCCCGTGCTGCCGCCCACCCCCTGTGGTCGGGAGTGGTGTGAGGAGTGGTTACCGTGGGGGTGTGTACCGGTTCCTCCTCACCCCGCGCTGGCTGAGCGGCACCGCGCTGGCCGTGGCGGCCGTTGCGGTGTGCGTCTGGCTCGGCTCCTGGCAGCTCGGCCGGTTCGAGGACAAGGTCTCCTCGCACCAGGAGATCAGCAGGTCGGTGACCGACGCCGGAGCGGCCAGGCCGCTCGGCGAGCTGCTCGACGACCGCCGCCCGCAGGTCACCACGGACACCGTCGGCCGGGCCGTGACGGTCTCCGGCACCTTCGACCAGCAGCACCAGCTGGTCGTCCCCAACCGGGTGCTCGACGGCAAGCAGGGCTACTACGTGCTCACCCCGCTGCGCACGGGTGACGGCCGGACCGTCGCCGTCGTCCGGGGCTGGGCGCCGGGTGTGCCGGCCGCCGAGGCCTCCGCCGTCGCGGCGCCCGCCGGCGAGGTGACGGTGACCGGGCGGCTCCAGGCGGGCGAGACCAGCGGCAGTGGCGGTGCGGTGGCCGGCGGTCTCCCGGCGGGGCAGCTCGGCACGATCAACCAGGCCGCGCTGGTCAACAAGCTCTCCTACGACGGCTGGTACGACGGCTGGGTCGCCGCGGACGCCGTGCCGACCGGGCTGACCGCGGTGCCGACCGTACAGCCGCAGGGTGGCAACGGCCTGAGCCTGCGGGCGTTCCAGAACCTCGGGTACACCCTGGAGTGGTTCGTCTTCGGTGGCTTCGTCGTCTTCATGTGGTTCCGCCTGGCGCGCCGCGAGGCGGAGGCCGAGCAGGACCGGGCCCTCGGACTGGACCCGGTCCTGGAGTAGCCGCCCCCGCCTCAGCGGGTGGGCGCCCCCGCACCGGCGGGCGACCTCGGAGGTGCCACGGGCGCCGTGGCCGACGGCGACTTGTCCGGCGAACCCGGTGCCGAGGCGGAGCCCGACGTGGAGGCCGCCGGCGTGGGCGACGACGCGGACGGCGTGGGCGAGACCGTCGCCGTGGCCGGCGGGCCGCCCGTCGGCGGGTCGTCGCACCGCCGCCCGCTGCTGTCGTTGCCGCTCCCGCTGTAGTCGTCGTCCGAGTCGTGGTCGGCGTGGTGGCGCACCTTGCGGCCGCTCTTGGAGGTCTTCGAGCCCTTGGAGCTCTTCGAGCCCTTCGAGCTGCCCTTCGACCCGGACTTGGCGAGCAGGACGACCCCGCCCCCGCCCTCACCGGTCTCCACGGTGACGAACTCCGCCCGCACCGCGAGGCCGCCCACCGGTGCCGCCGTCCCGGCAGCCGCGGCCCCGGCAGCCGCGGCACCGGCACCCGAGGCGGCGACGCGCGTCGCGCCCCCCGACACCGCGGGCGAAGCCTTCTCCGGACCCGAGGCCCCACCCGGGGCCGCAGTCGATGCACCGGCCGACGGCGCAGCCGACCGCGACGACGTCGCCGTCGGTTGCGCGGACGGCACGGCCGACGGCGGCGGGCAGGCCACCTCGTCGTCGTCCTGGCCCGAGCAGCCGGTCAGTACCAACGCGCCGGCCACCCCCGCCCCCACGACCGCCAGCAGTCGTCTCACCCGGTCCCCCCGTCTCTCCCCGCAACGCCCGAGGCCACGACGGCGTCCTGGGCCCCCTCGGTCCCGTCGGCCCGGTTCTCCCCGCCGACGCTAGCTCCGAGGTGTCGCCGGACGAAGTCGATCTCCAGCCGCAGCTGCTTGATCCGCTCCTCCACCACCAGCGAGCCGTGCCCGGCGTCGTACCGGTAGACCTCGTGGGGCTTGTCGAGCTGCTCCAGCCGCTCGACGTAGTTGTCGATCTGCCGGATCGGGCAGCGCGGGTCGTTCACTCCGGCGCTGATGTAGACCGGCACCCGGACCTGCTCGACGTAGGTCAGCGGGGAGGAGGCCGTCCAGCGCTCGGGCACCTCCTCGGGCGTGCCGCCGAAGAGCGTGCGGTCGAGCGACTTCAGCGCCTCCATCTCGTCGTCGTACGCGGTCAGGTAGTCCGCGACCGGGACGGCGGCGACCCCCAGCGCCCAGCTCTCCGGCTGCACGCCGAGGCCGAGCAGGGTCAGGTAGCCGCCCCACGAGCCGCCGGTGAGCACCAGCCGCCCGGGGTCGGCGAGGCCGCTCGCCACCGCCCAGTCGCGGACCGCGCCGATGTCCTCCAGCTCGATCAGGCCGACCCGCTCGCGCAGGGCGTCCGTCCAGGCCTGGCCGTAGCCGGTGGAGCCGCGGTAGTTGACCCGGACCACCGCGAAGCCGTGGTCCAGCCAGGCGGCCGGACCGGCGGCGAAGGCGTCGCTGTCGTGGTGGGTCGGGCCGCCGTGGATCTCGAAGACGGTCGGGAGCGGTCCGTCGCCCTCCCCGGCGCCGGCCGGCCGCTGCACCAGCGCGTGCACCCGCCCGCCGGGGCCGTCCACCCAGACGTCCTCGACCGGCACCGAACCGGGCGGGACGGCGCCGGGGGCGCGCAGCACCACCGTGCCGGCCGTGGAGCGGACGGCGGACGGCTCGGCGGCGGAGGACCAGAGGAACTCCACCGTGCCGTCCGGGCGGGCGGTCGCACCGCCGACGGTGCCGCGCGGGGTGTCCAGCCGGGTGAGCACGCCCGTGTCCAGCGCGTACGAGAACAGCTCGCTGCGTGCCTCGTACTCGTGCTCGACCAGCAGGGCGGCCGCTCCGGGCCGCCACTGCGCGGAGACGTCGCCGGGCAGCTCGCGGCCCTGCTCGTCGCGGAGCGGCAGCACGGTCTCGGCGCCGGTGGCGACGTCCCAGATCATCGGCTCCCAGCGGCCGGTGCGCTGGTGCGCCACCAGCAGCCGGGAGTCGCCCTCGACCGGGGCGAAGCCGAGGCAGGCGACCCCGCGCGGCTCGTCCCGGCCGGTGACCTCGTCGAGCTCGGCGACGGTCGCGCCGTCGGAGAGCCGGACGACCCGGATCGCCGCGTGCATCGCGTCGCCGTGCTCGGTGTGGTCGATCGCCAGCAGCGTGCTGTCGTAGCTGAGGTCGCCGACCCCGCCGTACTCCTCGTGCCGGTAGATCTCCACGGCCTCGGCCGCGCCGGGGAGGCGCAGGTGCAGGGTGGTGCCGTGCTCGTCCGTGGAGCGGCCGACCACCACGGTGCCGTCCCGGCCGAGCGCCAGGCCCGCCGAGTAGGAGGCGGCCAGTCCGGGGACGGCCTCCTCGTCAGGCCCGTCGGAGCCCTCCGGCCGGCCCTCGAAGGGCTGGCGGCGCCAGATGCCGAACTCGTCCCCGTCGTTGTCGTCGAACCACCAGACCCACGCGCCGTCCGGGGTCAGCTCGGCGTCGGTGGTGCCGTTCGGGCGGCCGGTGACCCGGCGGTGGGTGTCGGCGGCGCGGTCCCAGGCGTACACCTCGTAGGTGCCGGTCCCGTTGGACACGTACAGCGCCCGGTCGGGGGCGTCGTCCGCCCAGTCCGGCAGGGAAACCCGTGCCGCCCTGAACCTCTGCTCCCACGCCGGTACGGCGCTCTTCTCCTCGCTCATCCACCCATCCAACCCGATCGGGGCGACCGAACGGAACGGGCGGGTGGGCCCCGTAGGCCCACCCGGCCGTTCCGTTCGGTCGCCTGCCCGCCCGGCCCGCGAAGACACGCCGGCCGGTCCGCCGGTCAGCCGGTCCGCCGGGGCAGCAGTTGCACCAGGCCCACCAGCACCAGCTCCAGCCCGGCCAGCGCCACGACGCTGTGCCCGAAGGCGGCGACCGGATCGCCGGCGCCGTAGTACAGGATGCCGATCAGCGCGATCCCGAGCGCCCCGCCGACCTGCTGGACGGTGGCCACCACGCCCGCGGCCGAGCCGGCCAGCGCGGGCTCGACCGCGGCCAGCACCACCGCGGTCACCGGGGCGATCACCAGGCCCATGCCCAGGCCGTCCACGAAGAGGCCGGGCGCCAGCCACCAGACGCTGCCGGTCGTGCCGCCGGCGTACGCGGCGAGGCAGAGCAGGCCCAGCCCGGCCGCCATCAGCAGTCCGCCGAGCGCGATGGTCCGGCGCCCCAGCCGGGCGGCGACGCGGTGCGCGGTGGTGGAGGTCAGCAGGTAGCCGACTCCGATCGCGGTGAAGACCAGGCCTGCGCCGAGCGCGTCCAGCCCGCGGCCGGGCTGCAGGTACAGGGCCAGCACCAGGAAGAACGACGCCTGGCCGAGCCAGAAGGCGAGCTGGGCGAGGAGCCCGGCGGTGAACGCGCGGGACCGGAACAGCCGGGTGTCCACCAGCGGCGAGCCGGTGGCGCGGCTCCGGTGCTGGTGCACGGCGAAGACGGCGAGCAGTGCGGCCGAGCCGGCCGCACAGAGCCAGGTCCAGAGCGGCCAGCCCAGCTCCCGGCCCTGGATCAGCGGCAGCACCAGGCCGGTCAGCGCGGCGGTGACCAGCAGCACGCCCACCGGGTCCAGGCCGGGCCGGTGCGGGGCACGGGACTCCGGCAGGCAGCGGCGGACCAGGGCGAGCGCGGCCAGGCCGACCGGAAGGTTGATCAGGAAGCAGCTGCGCCAGTCCAGCCCGAAGAGGTCGGCGCGGATCAGCAAACCGCCGATGAGCTGGCCGAACACCGCGCCGACGCCCATGGTCAGCCCGTACATCGCGAACGCCTTGGCCTGCGCTGCGCCGCTGAACGCCGTTCGCAGGATGGCCAGCACCTGCGGGCCCATCAGCGCCGCCGCCAACCCCTGGGCGACCCGCGCGCCGACCAGGGCGGCCGCGGTGGGGGCCAGCCCGCAGCCGGCCGAGGCGAGCGTGAACAGGGCCAGGCCGAGGCCGAACACCCGGCGCCGGCCGTAGCGGTCGCCGAGCCGCCCGGCGGTGATCAGGCCGACGGCCAGCGCCAGGCCGAACCCGGCGATCACCCACTGCACGGCGGCCGGTCCGGCCCCGAGGCCGGTCTGGAGGGAGGGGACGGCGACGTTGACCACGAAGACGTCCAGGGAGGTCATGAAGGTGGCGGTCAGGACGACCGGCAGCAGCCCCCGGGGAGCTGACTCGACGTGCCCGACGTGCCCGACGTGCCCGACGTGCGGGACGGACTCGACGTGCTCGACCGGTTCGGTTGGCGTGGGGCCGCCGGCGGCGGCCGGTGCGGGGCGCAGGTCGGTGCTCATCTCGGCTACTCCTCAAGGGGGTTCGGAGGGGCGGGCGCGGTGCGGCCCGCCCCTGCACGCTGGCGCGCGCTCGGTGGCTCAGGCGCCCGGCACGCGGTCCAGGAAGCCGTGGACGGCGGTGATGCGGCCCTCCGGGTCGGCCACCAGCACGTCGAACCCGACCACCAGGGCCTCCCCGCCGGCCGGCCCGAGGTTCCAGGTGAACCGGGCGATGTCGTGGTGGGCGTCCACCGGGCCGAGGGTGAACACCAGGCCCGGGAACTGCGCCTGAGCCGCGCCGATCAGCGCGTCCACGCCCTCCCGGCCGGTGACCGCGGCCAGCGGGTCGGTGTAGCGGCAGTCCCCCGCCCAGACCTCGTCGATCAGCTTGCGGCGGGCGGCCGGGTCGGTCTCGTTCCAGGCGGCGAGGTAGCGCTCGGCGAGCTGCTGCAGGTCGGTCGTCCGGGTCTCGGTCATCGTCTTCTCCCTGTGTGCGGCTGGTCGTTCGGCGGGTCGTTCCCGCTGCTCATGAAGGTACGGACGGCGCGCGGCGGCCGAATCTGTCACGTATGGGTAGGGGTGTACGTAGGCCGGAGAGGTACGGCGCCGGCGGGCCGCGGGTAGGGTCGCCGGAGGACACGGGTGTTGCCGCCGGGGCGCCGGTGGTCGCCGGTGCGGGAGGGGCGCAGGACACGGGGGGATGCGGGGGATGCTGTACGGGCGGGAACACGAACAGGCCGTCGTCGAAGCGTTGTTGGACGGCGCCTCGACGAGCGGCCGCAGCGGGGTGCTGGTGGTGCGCGGCGAACCCGGGATCGGCAAGACCGCGCTGCTGGAGCACGCGGTGGCGGCGGCCGGCGCCGCGTTCCGGGTGATCCGGGCGACCGGCGTCGAGTACGAGGCCGAGCTGCCCTTCGCCGCGCTCAGCCTGCTGCTCGCGCCCGGGCTGGACCGGCTCTCCGCGTTGCCCGGCCCGCAACAGCGCTCCCTGGCCGGGGCATTCGGTCTCGCCGAGGCGCAGGCCGGTGCGGCGACTCCCGGTGACCGACTGCTCGCCGGACTCGCCACGCTCGGCCTGCTGGCCGAACTCGCCTCCGATCAGCCGCTGTTGTGCGTGGTCGACGACGTGCAGTGGCTGGACCGCTCCTCGCTGGACGCACTGGTGCTCGCCGCCCGCCGGCTCCAGGCGGAGGGGGTCGCCCTGCTGCTCGCAGTGCGGGACGCCGGCCCGGCGGCCTCGCCGGGTGTGTACGGGAGCGGCCTGTCGGTCACGGCAGGCGCGACCGGGACCGACGGGCTGCCGCTGGCCGGCCTGCCCGAGCTGCGGCTGACCGGGCTCGCCGAGCCGGACGCCGCCCGGCTGCTGGACGCCCGCGCCGGGTCGGGGGTGAGCGGCGAGGTCCGCCGCCGGTTGCTCGCCGAGGCGGCCGGGAACCCGCTGGCGCTCACCGAACTGCCAGCCGCCGTCGCCGAATCGGGTCCGGCGGAGTCCGCGCTGGCGACCGGCGTGCTGCCGCTCACCAGCCGGCTGCAGCTCGCCTTCCACGGCCAGGTGACCGGCCTGCCACCCGCCACCCAGAGTCTGCTGCTGGTCGCCGCCGCCGAGGAGAACGGCGAGCTCGACGTCGTGCTGGCCGCCGCCGCGGCGCTCGGCTCGACCGCAGAGCACCTCGCACCCGCCGAGGCGGCCGGCCTGGTCGTCGTCGGCGCGGACCGCCGGATCGCCTTCCGCCACCCGCTGCTGCGCGCCGCCGTGCTGCAACGTGCACCGCTGCAGCAGAGGCTGGCGGTCCATCGGGCCATCGGCGAGGCGCTGGAGGACGGCGACCGCCGCACCTGGCACCTCGCCCTGGCCGCCACCGCGCCCGACGCCGAGCTCGCCGACGCGCTGGAGCGCACCGCCGTCCGCGCCGAGGCCCGCGGCGGCCACGGCGGCGCCGCGGCGGCGTACGAGCGCGCCGCCCGGCTCACCCCGGACCGCGACGGCGCCACCCGCCGACTCGTCCTCGCCGCCGAAGCCGCCACCGCGGAGGGCAAGTTGGAGCAGGCCGAGGAGCTCGCGGAGCGGGCCGGCGCCCGGACCGACAGCGTCCTCGCGCACGCCCTGCTCGACCAGGTCCGGGCAACCGCGCACTTCTGGCGCGGCTCCTACCCCACCGCCTACCGCCTCCTGCTGGACGCGGCGGCGACCGGCGTTGAGCCGGCCCACGCCGCCCGGATGCTGCTCCAGGCCTTCCACGCAGCCTGGTACGCCGGTGAGGAGCCGGTGGTCGCCGTCCTCGACCGGCTCGCCCGGCTCCCGCTCGCCGCGGCCGATCCGCTCACCCCGCTGGCCCACCACCTGTCGGCCGCCGTGCTCCCGGCCCTGGGCCGTCGGGCCGGGGCGCTGCCGGCCGTCCGGGACACCGCGGCGGCGGCCCGCCGGGCGGGTGCCGACACCCCGGTCGACCTGGTCCAGCTCTGCGGTGCGACGCTGATCCTCGGACGGGACGCCGAGACCGCCGAGCTCGCCGCCGAGCTCGTCGCCGAGGCCCGGGCCAAGGGTGCCGTCGGCGTGCTGCCGACGCTGCAGTTCTTCCTCGCGGAGGCGGAGCTGTTCCACGGCCGGCACCGCGACGCCGAGGTCACCGCCACCGAGGCGCTCGCCCTGGCCCGGGACGCCGGGCAGCACCAGTGGGTCAGTCAGCTCAGCGCGCTGCTCGCCTGCCTGGCGGCGCTCGGCGGCGATGACGCGCAGTGCAGCGCGCTCGCCGCGACCGCCCGGACGGCGACCGCCCTCACCGGCGCGGCCGCCGGCACCGCGGCCCCCGCGCCGGGGGAGCCCTGGACGCAGTGGGCGCTCGGGCTGCTCGACCTCGGCCGGGGTCGGGCCGGCGACGCCGCCGACCGCCTGCACGCCCTCGCCACCGGTCCCTACCGGCACCACGTCAGCGGCACCCGGGCCGTCCCCGACCTGGTCGAGGCCGCCGTCCGCCTCGGCGCCCCGGAGCGCGCCGCGGAACCGTACGAGCGGTTCGCCCGCTGGGCCCGCGCCGCGGCGCTGCCCTGGGCGGAGGCGCTGCGGCTGCGCTGCGAGGCGCTGCTCGGCCCGGACGAGTTCGCCGAGACCGCCTACCGGGCCGCCCTCGGCCTCCACGACGGCACCCACCGGCCGTTCGAACAGGCCCGCACCGCGCTGCTCTACGGCGAGTGGCTGCGGCGCGAACGCCGGCGCACCGAAGCCCGGCCGCACCTGCGCGCGGCCCTGGAGGCCTTCGAGGCCGTCGGCGCCCACCCCTGGGCGGACCGCGCGCGCACCGAGCTCACGGCCACCGGGACCAGCGCGCCCGCCCCGGCCGACGCCCCCGCGGGCGTGCTCACCGCGCTCACCCCACAGGAGCTCCAGATCGTCCGGCTCGCCGCCCAGGGCCTCACCAACCGGGACATCGCCGCCCAGCTCTTCCTCAGCCCCCGGACGGTGGGGCACCACCTCTACAAGGCCTACCCGAAGCTCGGCGTGGCCTCCCGGTCCGACCTGCCGGCGCTGCTCTGAGCGGTGCCGGGTCGGCCGCCCGCCCGGAGCGGTCCGGCGGCCCGCCCGGCCGCGCGCGGGAGTTCACCGACGAGCGCGTTCGCCGTGACCTCTTCTCCTCCACCGGCGAACTCGCCTATCTGGCAGGCTGGACGGCGTTCGACAGCGGTCGACACGCGACCGCGCAGCGGTACTTCACCGAAGCCGTGAAACTGGCGGCCGAGGCCGAGACCCGTCCATGGCCGCCCACGTGCTGCGAGCGATGGCACACCAGGCGATTTCGGCGCCGTCCCGCCCGCTGAGCCCCTGTGGGTCTCGGCGGACGGGAGATGGACCTGGTCAGCCTCGCTCGTTGTGTGGTTGCGTGAAGGTCGGCCTATGTCAGGCCGTCCTCCACGGTGAAGATCACGCTGCGGACGGGAGCGAGTCGCTGGAGATGGGCCGCGTCGGCGGCGCAGGCCTGCCCCTCGGGTGAGGCGAACGCGGCGCGCAGCTCGTCGACGCTGTCCCATTCCAGCTCGGCGGTCAGGTGAAGGGGTCCGCCGCCGCGGACGGCGACGAGGTCGCGCCCGAGGGCGTAGCGGCGCAGTCCGGGAAGGCGCCGGGCGAGTGGGAGGTGGACGTCCCGGTAGTGGCGGTCGAAGGCCGCCGGGTCGGTGGGGGTCTCGTACAAGGCGAGGAAGTGGGCGGTCATCGTGCCGCCCTGCGGTGGCGGGTGAGGACGGCGGTGCCGATCCGTTCGGCCGACAGGCACTCCAGGTCGGTGTTGGGGCAGTGGGCGGGGAAGAGGCGTTGGCCGGTGCCGAGGACGGTGGGGAAGGTCAGCAACCGGTACTCGTCGACGAGGTCTGCGCCCATCAGCTGGTGCACGATGTCCAGGCTGCCCGTGACGACGATGTCGCGCTGCTTGTGCTTGACGGCGTCGAACAGTTCGCCGTCGAGGACGCGGGAGTTGGCCCAGGCGGAGGTATCGGTGAGGGTGCGGGAGGCGACGAGCTTCGGGACGGCGTTCATCCGCTCGGCGAACGGGTCCGTGCGGCCGGGCCAGATGCGCGAGAACAGCTGCCAGGTCCGGCGGCCGAGCAGCAGTACGCCGTCGTCCAGGGTGCTGCCGAGCCGGAACTTGTCCCCGGCGACCGCCTCCGGGCCGTGCCGGAAGGCCCAGCCGCCCAGGGGCGTGCCGGCGGAGCCGTCCGGGTCGGAGACGATCCCGTCCAGGGTGGTGAACTCGATGACAATGACACTCACGATGAGGTTCCCTTCGGTGCGGTGCTCACCGGTACGTACCGGCGACACCGCCCCGACTCATCGCTCCGGTCCGAACTCCTCTCCCGCGAGCTGTCGCGGCAGGCCGAAGGCATCGAAGATGCGCGGGTCGGCGAACACGACGTTGTGGGTGACGCGGCCCGCAGCGACGGTGAAGACCTGCAGGGTGTGCAGCCGGTGTCCGCCGCCGGGTTCCGGTGCGTACGCGGCGAGCGCGGGCTGGCCGTTGGCGGTCAGCTGCCGCACGGCCCAGCCCGTACCGCGCATCCGGAACACCCGCTCCATGAACCGGCCGTAGTCGCCGCTGCCCTGGTACCACAGCGGCACCGGCGGCATCTCCAGCACGGCGTCCTCGGCCAGCAGCCGTACCAGCGCGGGCACATCGGCTGCCTCGAACGCCCTCATGTACCGTTCGATCACCGAGCGCGCCTCGATGTCGTCCGGCTCACGGACCTCACCGGCACCGCCCGCACGGGCGACGGTGGCACGGGCCCGCTGCAGGGCGCTGTTGACCGCCGCGACTGTGGTCCCCAACTGCTCGGCGACCTCGGCAGCGGTGAACGCCAGCACCTCGCGCAGCACCAGCACCGCCCGCTGCCGCGCCGGCAGCAACTGCACCGCCGCCACCCACGCCAGCCGCAGGTCGGCCCGCGCCGCCACGTCGAACCGGGCATCCGGGAACGGCTCCAGCCACGGGACGTCGAGCGCCGGTGCGAGCGGCGTGCCCGGGTCGTCACTGGGCGCGCCCAGCCCCGACGGCAGCGGGCGCCGCTCTCGTCCCTCCAGCGCGGTCAGGCAAGCGTTGGTCGCGATCCTGTACAGCCAGGTCCGCACCGACGCCCGCGCCGGGTCGTACCGGTCACGGGCCTTCCAAGCCCGCAGCAGCGTCTCCTGCACCAGGTCCTCGGCGTCGTGAACCGACCCCAGCATCCGGTAGCAGAACGCCACCAACTCACCCCGGTACGGCTCGAAGTCCACCCGATCATCATGCCCCCCGGCGCCGCGGCCGAGGCAAGCGCGCCGGGCGCTCGCGTAACCGCAGCCGCGAGAAGGTGATCACCACCGGGCTCGGCATCCTGCTGATTGCCGAGCGTGCCGCGCTGCTGTCAGGTCGGGACGGCGAGTTCGTCGCGGTGGTGCTCAAGGGCTACACGGGCGTGCGCCGGGGCGAGATCGTCGGGCTCGAACCGAGTTCATCCGCCCGGCGGCCGTGCGCGTCGAACGGCAGCTGTACGAGCTGGGCTCCGGCGAGATGCACCGTTGCCCGCCCAAGGACGACTCCTACCGGACGATCGACACTCCGCCCTTCCTGTCCGGCCTGCTCGCCGGGCAGGTGGTCCGCGCCGGCACGAAGGCGTGCGAGTGCCACGGCCGGCGGTACCTCTTCAGCGGCCACGGCGCCGCCAACGGTGCGGCCCGCAGGCCCGGCGCGAAGCTGGTGGACGTGGCCCGCGTCGCTGGTGTCTCCACCGGCACCGTCTCCAACGTCCTCAACCGCCCCCACGCGGTCGCCCCCCGACACCCGGTCCCGGGTGGAGAAGGCGATCGCCGACCTCGGCTACATCCGGTACTGGCCGTCCGGGGAGAACGCCGCGCACTGGCGCCGGGACGGGTTCGCCACGTGGTTGTTCCATCCGGCGACCTCCGGCTGGTACCCGAAGAAGGCGCCGGAGGAGGCCTGGCCGGTGCCGCTGCGCGCCGAGCCGTGGCCCGGCATCCCGGCGCGCGGCAGGAGAGCCTCCGTGCGGGCGGAGGCCTGCTGGCTGCCGATCGCCCGGGGTCTCACACCGCACGGGCTGCGGCACACGCACAAGACGATGATGGACGGCTTCGGCACGCCGCCGAAGCTCAAGGACGAGCGGATGGGGCACGAGGACGGGTCGGTCCAGGCCCGCTACCCGCACCTCACGCCCGAAATGAGGAGCGACCTCCCGGACGATCTCACCGGAGTGTGGGACGCGTCACTCGAAGCGCGCCGACGGATGTCGCCGGGGTCGCCCGTGGGAGTGCTCGACGTCTTGCTGAGGGCCGGTCAGTAGGGGGTCCGCCGGAAGATCATCCGGAGCGCTCTTCTCCCAGGATTCTCCCGGGCGCCGCCGGAAAGCCAGTCAGGGCCGGTCTCCCTTGCGGGAGACCGGCCCTGAGCTGGTCCTACTGGGTCGGGGTGGCGGGATTTGAACCCACGGCCTCTTCGTCCCGAACGAAGCGCGCTACCAAGCTGCGCCACACCCCGGTCTTTCTGTTTGTCGCTCCGTCTCCTTCGCGACGAGTAGAACTCTACCGGACGCTCGCCGAGAGACGAAATCCGATTCCCGGCGGGCGTCCGGTGCAGGTCAGCGGGCGGGGGTGAGGGTGAGGAGGGTGGCCTCCGGCGGGCAGGCGAACCGGATCGGGGTGTAGCGGTTGGTGCCGCAGCCGGCCGAGACGTGGAGGTAGGAGCGGCGGCCGCCGGCCTGATGGGTGGAGAGGCCCTTCACCCGCTTGGCGTCGAGGTCGCAGTTGGTGACCAGGGCGCCGTAGAAGGGGACGCAGAGCTGGCCGCCGTGGGTGTGTCCGGCGAGGATCAGCGGGTAGCGGTCGGCGGTGAAGGCGTCCAGGACGCGCAGGTACGGCGCGTGCACGACGGCGAGCGAGAGGTCGGCGTCGGCGGACGGGCCCCCGGCGACCTCGCTGTAGCGGTCGCGGCGGATGTGCGGGTCGTCCAGTCCGGTGAACTCGATGTCGAGGCCGCCGAGGTTCAGCCGGCCCCGGGTGTTGGTGAGGTCGAGCCAGCCGGCCGCGTCGAAGCCGTCGCGCAGCTTCTCCCACGGGTTGTGCACGGCGCCGGTGATGCCGCGCCGCGCAGTGCCGTCGGGGTTGTTCATCCCGTGGGCGCCGGTGCGCATCGCCTGCAGGTACCGGGCAGGGTTCTTGCGGGCCGGGCCGTAGTAGTCGTTCGACCCGAAGACGTACACGCCGGGGAAGTCCATCAGCGGCCCGAGCGCGTCCAGCGCGGCGGGGACGCCGAGCGGGTCGGAGAGGTTGTCGCCGGTGTTCACCACCAGGTCGGGGCGGAGCCCGGCGAGGCTCTGCAGCCAGCGCTGCTTCTTGCCCTGTCCGCTGACCATGTGGATGTCGGAGACCTGCAGCACCCGGAGGGGGCGGGCGCCCCGGGGCAGGACGGGAACCTCGACCCGGCGGAGCCGGAAGGCACGGACCTCGTACCCGACGGAGTAGGCGAGGCAGGCGGCGCCGGTGGCGGCGATTCCGAGGGGGACGGAGTACAGCGGTCGCATCGCTCCATGCTCTCAGACGGCGGATCAGCTGGTGAACGCCTGGTGGGCGTGCCCGGACACGCCACCGCACCACGGGAGCCCCCGGTCGGACGCACGGCGGTTTCCGGGGGCCGCCGCCGGGGGCGGCCCGCCCGCGCCGTCCGCAACGCTCCCGGCGGCACCTTCTGCGGCACCCGCCGCCGGCCGTCGCCCGGTCGTCCGGATCACTCCTCGGTCCGGTCGCGCCGGGCCCGCAGCGCCCGGACCTTGTGGCGGTTGCCGCAGCGCTCCATCGAGCACCAGCGCCGCCGTCCGGGCCGCGAGACGTCGACGAAGAGCAGACAGCAGTTCGCCGCGCCGCACTCACGGACCCGGTCCGCGTACGGGCCGGTGAGCAGCGCGATGGCGTCGCGGGCGACGGTCGAGACCAGCTGGGCCCCGTCGGCCCGCAGTGGCCGTGCCGCCGTGCCGTCCGGCGCGATCTGCGGGACCAGCGGCGGGTGGGCGGCGGCCTCGTTGAGCACGGCGTGGTCCTCCGCGGTGCCCGGCCTGCCGTGGGCCCGCGCGGCGGCGAGCCGCCACAGCGCGTCCCGCAGCGTCCGCGCGGCGGCCAGCTGGCCGGGGCTGACGGCGACCGCGTCGGCCGGCAGCCGCAGCCGGGACGTTCCCAGCCACTGCGCGAGGTCCTCGGGGCGGTGCAGCACCTCGTACCGGGCGTACGCGTCGGGCCCGCCCGTGGTGAGCAGTTCCAGGCAGAGCGCCCCGGGATCGAAGTGGTACCGCGCCCCCTCGGGGGATTGCAGGACCAGCCCCGGCGTCCACTCGTCAGTCATGTAACCACTATAAGTGGTTACACCGGGCGGGCGGAAGGCCGCGGACCGGGGCCGGTGGGGGCGGCCGGGTCGCGGAACGGCGGCCCGGGCGTTATTGGTGGGCGGCCGAACGCCGCAGGTGGGAGACTCTGGTCCATGACGACGCTCAAGGAGCAGCTGCAGGAGGACCTCACGGCTGCCATCAGGAACCGGGACGAGCTCCGCTCGTCCACCATCCGGCTCACGCTCGCCGCCGTCACCAGCGAGGAGGTGGCGGGTACGGAGAAGCGGGAGCTGTCGGACGACGAGGTCCTGAAGGTGCTCGCCCGCGAGGCGAAGAAGCGCCGGGAGGCCGCCGCCGCGTTCGACAACGCGGGCCGCACCGACCAGGCGGCCCGCGAGCGGGCCGAGGGCGAGGTGCTGGCGGACTACCTGCCCAAGCAGCTCTCCGACGAGGAACTGGCGGCGATCGTGGCCGCCGCCGTCGCCGAGAGCGGCGCGACCGGCCCGCAGGCCATGGGCGCCGTGATGAAGATCGTGAAGCCGAAGGTGGACGGGCTGGCCGAGGGCGGCCGGGTCGCTGCCGCCGTGAAGGCCGCGCTCTCCGGCTGACCCCCTGGCGCAGCGGGTTCGTCGGCCGCCGATGGCACCAGCGAGGGACCACGACGGAGGGGCGCCCCCGAGCCGATCGCTCGGGGGCGCCCCTCTCGCGTGCCGTCAGCTGGCCGGGCTGTCAGCCGGTCAGCGCCGGCCGCCGTGGCCGTTGCCGCCACCGCCGCCGATGACCCCCGGCGGGAGGGTGAACCCGCCGCCGATCATGCCGCCCCCGCCCGGGTTGCCACCCGCCGCGTCGCCGTTCGGCGGCGGCGTGGCGGCGGGCGGCGTCGCGTTCGGGTCCGGCTTGGGGGCCGGGTCCGGGATGCTGATCGTCGGCAGGGTCTGCATCGGGGCGCCGCGCAGGGCCTGGTTCATCGCCATCTGCCAGATCGGACCCGGGCCGGTGGCGCCGAAGACGCCGTCGCTGCCGTAGTAGGTGTCGCCGATCTTGATGTTCTTCATCTTCACACCGCCGGCCGGACCGCCCAGCCAGACCGAGGTGGCGAGCTGCGGGGTGTAGCCGCTGAACCAGGCGGCCTTCTTCTCGTCGGTGGTACCGGTCTTGCCGGCGATCTGGCGGCCGCCCTCCAGGCCGAGGGAGGCGCCGGTGCCCTTCTCGGTCACGTTGAGCAGGACGGCGTTGAGCGCGTCGGCGGTGCTCTCGGAGTAGGCCTGGCTGCAGGACGACTGCGGGACCTTGACGTCCTTGCCGTCCACCGTGGTGATCTTGTTGATGGCGACCGGGGTGCAGTACTTGCCCCGGGCGGCGAAGGTCGCGTAGACGTTCGCCATGGTCAGCGGGGAGAGCTCCAGGGTGCCGAGGACCATCGACGGGACCTCCAGAAAGGCATCGCCCTTGGCCGTCTGGTTGATGCCGAGCTTGTTGGCCATCTGCTTCATCGCGCAGAGGCCGACCTGCTGCTCCATCTGCACGAAGTAGGTGTTGACCGACAGCGCCATGGCCTGCTTCAGCTCGTACGGGCCGATCTCGCTGCTCGACTCGTTGCCGACGCTGCGGTCCTTGCCCTTGGCGGTGTTCCTCCAGGTGCCCGAGCAGGTGGACATCGTGGGGTAGTCGATCCGGTTCTCGGACGGGAACGACTGGGTCGGGGACATCCCCGACTCCAGCGCGGCCGCGGCCAGCACCGGCTTGAACGTCGAGCCGGTCTGGAAGCCGTTGCCGCCGCCCATCGAGGCGTCGACGTTGAGGTTCACGACGGTCTGGTTCTTGTTCGGGTCCAGGCCGTACGGGCGGGTCTGGGCCATCGCCAGGATCTTGCCGCTGCCGGGCTCCATCATGGTCGCGGCGGCCGAGACCGGGTCGGTGACCTTCACCTTGCTGGTCACCGCGTTCTGCGCCGCGGCCTGCTTGTCCGGGTCCAGGGTGGTGTAGATGTTCAGACCGCCCTGGTCCCAGAACTTCTTCCGCTCGGCGGCGGTCTTGCCGAAGACCGGGTCCTGCTTGACCACGTGGCGCACGTAGTCGCAGAAGAAGCCCATCCCGGCGTTGGCGGTGATGCAGCCGTTCTGCGGGTCCTTGTACTTCAGGCCCAGCGGGGCGGCCTTCGCCGTGGCCGCCTCCTCCGCGGTGATGTGCTTGTTCTCCAGCATCTTGTCGAGCACCACGTTGCGGCGCTTGACCGTGTTCTCCGGGTAGCGCACCGGGTCGTACTGGGAGGGGTTCTGCACCAGGCCGGCGAGGGTGGCGGCCTCGGCGATGGTGAGGTCCTTGTTGGACTTGCTGAAGTAGCGCTGGGAGGCGGCCTCGACCCCGTAGGCCTGGTGGCCGTAGAACGTGATGTTCAGGTAGTTGGTGAGGATCTGGTCCTTGGTCAGATCCTCCTCCAGCTTGATCGCGACCTTCAGCTCCTGGATCTTGCGGCCCAGGGTCTTGCGCTGGGCCTCCAGAACGGCGGCCTGGTCGTCTCCGGCCTTCTCGACGTTGACGTTCTTCACGTACTGCTGCGTCAGCGTCGAGGCGCCCTGCGAGGCGGTGCCGCTCTCCGCGTTCTTGCCGATCGCGCGGAGCACGCCCTTGAGGTCGACGGCGCCGTGCTCGTAGAAGCGGGCGTCCTCGATGTCCACCTGCGCCTTGCGCATGTAGGGCGACATCTGGTCGGCCGCGAGGACGGTGCGGTCGCGCTCGTAGACCTTGGCGATCAGCTGGTTCTTGCTGTCGAAGATCTGGGTGGCCTGGGTGAGCGGCGGGGTCTTGAAGTCGTCGGAGATGCTGTCGAAGCTCTCCGCGGTGTTCTTTGCGGTCAGGCCCAGCGCTCCGACCGCAGGCAGGGCCATGCCGGCCAGCAGGACTCCGGAGAGCACGCTGATGCCCAGGAACTTCACTCCGTGTCCCGCCAAGTCCAGCGGTGACTCGCGGCGCGGGCCGCGCGGAGCTCCGGTGTTGCCTGGGGGCTGGGGTGCCTGGGGGCGCGTCGGTGCCATGAGGAGAACCCTACGTTGCCGAATCCCCTCCGGCGGAGCAGGTGTTCGCCTAGGCTTGTCACAAGCTTGCGACAGCTTCGGTACGTCAACATCGCTCACTCTTGTGAGTGATGAGGTTTGACCGAATTGCCCCTTTCTGAAGCGCTTTTGGGGCGACTGTCACCCGCGGTGCGGCTGGTTCTGGTAGCGCTCCGTGACGGCGTGCGTGGCGAGAGTGTCTTCGACGTTCTTGGCAAGGCTTGCGACCTGCGATCACTCCAACGAGTGAGCTGGCCGATACCCATAGTCCAATCGGACCATTCGAGATTGAGCCCGAAGGGGCTGTTGCAAGCTGTCGTTCTTCCGTAACGTCCTCAACTGGCAACGGTGAATATGCCGTTGCCGCCGTGGGGGAGCCTCGATTCGGGAGAGGACGGCGCCGGCATGGGCTGGGTAGACGACTGGAGTGCGCAGGCCGCCTGCCGCACTAGTGATCCGGACGAACTTTTCGTCCAGGGGGCGGCGCAGAACCGCGCCAAGGCGGTGTGCAGTGGGTGCCCCGTCCGTACGGAGTGCCTGGCGGATGCGCTGGACAACCGGGTGGAGTTCGGGGTCTGGGGCGGGATGACGGAGCGCGAGCGCCGGGCGCTGCTGCGCCGCCGGCCGACGGTGATCTCGTGGCGGCGGCTGCTGGAGACGGCCCGCACCGAGTACGAGGAGTCCCTCGCGACCGGCGTGATACTGACGGACTACGCCCAGGCCGGCTGAGCCGCCACGGGCCGGGCCCCGGTGGGCCGGGTTCCGACGGGCCGAGCCGCTGCGGCCGATGCCGTCACGGGCCGAGCCGGCTTCGGCTGTGCACCTGACCGGGCGTCACGGCGCGGCGCCGCCACTACGAAGCGCCGCCGCTGAGCCGCTCGCCGATGGCCCGCAGGCCGTCCAGGTCGTGGACGTCCCCGGGCAGTGCGGCGACCTCGACGATCGGCACGTCCGGGTAGACGGAGACGAAGCGGTCACGGGTACGGCGCTCCCGCGCCATGATCTGCATCCGCTCGGCGTGCAGCCGCAGCAGCCCCGCCGCGAGCAGTTCGGCCTCGGGGGAGGAGTTCTCCGAACCGTTCTCCTCCAGGGCCTCGGCCGCCGCCAGCGCGCGCTCCGCGGTGAGCTGGGGAGCGCCCGTCCCGTGCACCCGGTTGAGCACCAGCCCGGCCAGCGGCATGCGGTCGGCCGCCAGTCGGTCGACGAAGTACGCCGCCTCGCGCAGCGCGTCCCGCTCGGGCGCGGCCACCACCAGGAACGCCGTGCCCGGCGCCTTCAACAGCTGGTACGTCCGGTCCGCACGCTCGCGGAAGCCGCCGAACATCGAGTCCATCGCGCTGACGAAGGTCTGCACGTCGGTCAGCAGCTGGGCGCCGAAGATCTTGCCCAGGGTGCCGGTGAACAGCCCCATCCCGACGTTGAGGAACTTCATCGCGCTGCGCCCGCCGACCTTGGCCGGCGCGGTCAGGATCCGGATCACCTTGCCGTCCAGGAAGGACCCGAGCCGGTTCGGTGCGTCCAGGAAGTCCAGCGCCGAGCGGGACGGCGGGGTGTCGACGATGATGAGGTCCCACTCCTCGGCCGCACGGAGCTGGCCGAGCTTCTCCATCGCCATGTACTCCTGGGTGCCCGCGAAACCGGCCGAGAGCGACTGGTAGAACGGGTTCTCCATGATCGCCCGGGCCCGCTCGGGCTCGGCGTGGGCCAGCACGACCTCGTCGAAGGTCCGCTTCATGTCGAGCATCATGGCCTGGAGCTCGCCCTCGCCGGTCACGCCCTTGACCACCCGCGGGGTGTTGTCCAGCTCGGACAGCCCCATCGACTGCGCCAGTCGGCGGGCCGGGTCGATGGTCAGCACGACGACCTTGCGGCCGCGCTCGGCGGCGCGCAGCCCGAGCGCCGCCGCGGTGGTGGTCTTGCCGACGCCTCCCGAGCCGCAGCAGACGATGATCCTGGTCTTCGGGTTGTCGATCAGCTCGTCCACCGCGAGCCGGCTCCCCGTGCCCCGCACGCCGTTCACCCGGCCACCGTTCCCCTGACCGCCGTTCTCCCGGACACCGCTCCTGCGGCTCCTGCTCTCCCGGCTGCCGGCCGCCCGGCCGCCGCCCTCCCCGTGGTCGTTCACGTCCTGGTCGCTCATGCCGCCCCCTGACGCTTCAGCTCGCCCGCCAGCCGGTACAGCCCGCCGAGGTCGACGCCCTCGCCCAGCAGCGGGAGCTCGTAGGTGGGGAGCTTCAGCTGCTGCAGGTCGGCGCGCTGCTCGCGCTCCAGCTCCACCCGCTCCGCGTGCTCCCGGGCCTGGTCCAGCAGCGGGTCGATCAGCGGGTCCACCGCCGCCCGGACGGTCTCCGCCCTGCGCGAGCGCCCGCCCAGGCCCGCCTCGCCGAGGGCCAGCGCGACCTGTTCGCGGTGGTCGCCGTCGACCGCCGCCACCGCCGCGGCGTCCAGGACCGGGGGCCGGACCATGTTCACCATGACCCCGCCCACCGGGAGCGCGGCCTCGCGCAGCTCGGCGAAGCCGTCGACCGTCTCCTGCACCGGCATCTCCTCCAGCAGGGTGACCAGGTGCACCGCGGTCTCCGGAGACTTCAGCACCCGCATCACGGCCTGCGCCTGCGTATGAATCGGGCCGATCCGGGCCAGCCCGGCCACCTCGGAGTTCACGTTCAGGAACCGGGTGAGCCGGCCGGTCGGCGGTGCGTCCATCACGACGGCGTCGTACGCCCGCCGCCCGTCCGTGCCCTTGCGCCGGGCCGCCTCGCAGGCCTTGCCGGTGAGCAGGACGTCCCGGACGCCGGGCGCGATGGTGGTGGCGAAGTCGACGAAGCCGACCTTCTGCAGTGCCTTGCCGGCCCGGCCGAGTTTGTAGAACATCTCCAGGTACTCAAGCAGCGCCTGCTCGGTGTCGATGGCCAGGGCGAACACCTCGCCGCCGGCGGCGGCGGTGCCCGGCAGGCCCAGCTGGGCGCGTGAGACCGAGGCGATCCTGCGCTCCTCGTAGGGCAGCGCGGAGATCCCGAACAGCTCGGCGATGCCCTGGCGGCCCTCCACCTCGATCAGCAGGGTCCGCCGGCCCTCGGCGGCCAGCGCCAGTGCCAGCGCCGCGGCCAGGGTGGTCTTCCCGGTGCCGCCCTTGCCACTGACCACGTGCAGCCGTACGCCCTCCCAGTCGGGGTCGCGCCGGGCCGCCTCCTGGCCGGGGGTGCGTGCCACGCTCCGTCTCCGTCCGTCTCCGAGGGCCGGCACCGCTCAGGTGCCCTCCCGCGAGGGTAACCAGGGACCGCGCCGGATGCCGGGAGCATCGGGGGGACCAGGGCTGAATCATGCCCGGTTTGTGGGCCACCTCACACACCGGGCCGCGGGCCGCGCCGCGCGCGGGGGCCGCTCGTCTAGAGTCTGGCCATGACCAAGTGGGAATACATGACGGCGCCCCTGCTCGTGCACGCGACGAAGCAGATCCTGGACAACTTCGGCGAGGACGGCTGGGAGCTCGTCCAGGTCGTGCCGGGCCCGAACCCGGAGCAGCTGGTGGCCTACTTCAAGCGGGAGAAGAACGCATGAGCAAGGTCGAGGAGAAGCTCGCCGAGCTGGGCCTGACGCTGCCGCCGGTGGCCGCTCCGGTCGCCGCCTACGTCCCGGCCCTGCGGACGGGTGAGTTCGTCTTCACCTCCGGCCAGCTGCCGATGGTGGGCGGCAAGCTGCCGAGCACCGGCAAGGTCGGCGCCGAGGTCACCCCGGAGGAGGCCAAGGAGCTCGCGCAGACCTGCGCGCTCAACGCGCTGGCGGCCGTGAAGTCGGTGATCGGCGACCTGGACCTGATCGAGCGGGTCGTGAAGGTGGTCGGCTTCGTCGCCTCCGCCCCGGACTTCACCGGTCAGCCCGCCGTGATCAACGGTGCCAGTGAGCTGCTCGGCCAGGCGCTGGGCGAGGCCGGTGTGCACGCCCGTAGCGCGGTCGGCGTCACCGTCCTGCCGCTGGACGCCCCGGTCGAGGTCGAGCTGCAGGTCCGGATCAAGCCCGGCGCCTGAGCTGCGGCACCTTTCACGGGCCCGGGCCCGGGCCCGTGAAAGGGGACAGCCGATCACGAGGCGGGGTTGGCCCTTCCAACCCCGCCTCCGTGCGCTTAGCATCCGGGGCATGGACCATCGAGCAACGACGCTCCCGATGCCGCCCGGCTGGCCTGCCCGGATCCGGGGGGTCGAGTCCGGCGAGCTGACCCCGCCGGTGCCCAGGCCCGCCGCCACCGTGGTGCTGTTGCGGGACGCGGTGGAGGGGCCCGAGGCCTACCTGCTGCGCCGGCGCACCTCGATGGCCTTCGCCGCCGGCATGTACGCCTACCCGGGCGGCGGGGTGGACCCGCGCGACGCCGAGGCGGAACTCGGCTGGGTCGGCCCCGGCCCCCAGGAGTGGGCCGAGCGGCTCGGGGTGGACGCTGGGACCGCGCAGGCAGTGGTCTGCGCAGCCGTCCGCGAGACCTTCGAGGAGGCCGGCGTCCTGCTGGCCGGACCCGATGCGGAGAGCACGGCCGAACCGCGGGACTGGAGCGCCGAGCGCGCCGCCCTGGAAGCCCACGAACTCTCCTTCGCCGACTTCCTGCGCAAGCACGGCCTGCTGCTCCGCAGCGACCTGCTCGCCGGCTGGGCCCGCTGGGTCACCCCGGAGTTCGAGGAGCGCCGGTACGACACCTGGTTCTTCGTGGCCGCCCTGCCACCGGGCCAGCGGGCCGCGCTGGAGGTCGGCGAGGCGGACCGGGTCACCTGGCTCACCCCGGCCGAGGCGGTCCGGGGCCGTGAGGAGGGCCGGTTCGGCATGCTGCCGCCCACCGTCACGGTGCTGCGCGAGCTGATGCCGGTGCAGACCGCCGCCGAGGCGCTGCAGGCGGCCGCGGGCCGTTCACTCGATCCGATCCTCGGCCGGGCCGAGGTCCGGGGCGACCGCATGACGGTTCGCTGGGCCGGGTACGACGAGCTGACCATCGACGGGCACTTCCCCGCGGACGGCTGAGCCCCCCGGACCCGGTGAGGCCGCGTGGCCCGAGGGATCACCCGGCACCGAAGACCACCGGCACCAAGACCACCGACACCACAGACACCACAGACAACGCCGACACCACAGACAACGCCGACAACGCCGACACCACCCGACCCGAGGAAGGACCGACGCCCGATGACCCACAACGACGTGGCTCGCCGGACGGCGCGCGAGATGCCCGCCCGCAGCCTGTACCCGCACGTCCCCGCCTGCGACTCCGCCCCCGTCCCCTTCACCGAGGTGGCACAGCGCGCGATCGTCCGGGCCCTCCCGCGGCGCAGGTTGCACCGCTCCGGCGAGGGCAGCCGGTGAGCGGTCTCCTGCCGGGTGACCCCGCCGCCGGCATCGGCGGCGAGGCCACCCCCCGGGCGGTGTGCGTCCTGGCGCCCAACCCGTCGCCGATGACGTTGGACGGCACCAACACCTGGCTGCTCTCCGAACCCGGCTCGGACCTCGCGGTGGTGATTGACCCGGGTCCGCTGCACGAGGGCCACCTGCGCCGGGTGATCGAGACCGCCGAGCAGCAGGGCAAGCGCGTCGCGCTGACCCTGCTCACGCACGGCCACGCCGACCACTCCGAGGGCGCCGCCCGGTTCGCCGAGCTCACCCGGACCAAGGTCCGCGCGCTGGACCCGGCGCACCGGCTCGGCTCCGAGGGCCTGACCGGCGGCCAGCGGCTGGACGTCGGCGGACTGGACCTGCGGGTGGTCGCGACCCCGGGTCACACCTCCGACTCGCTGACCTTCCACCTGCCGGCCGACGGGGCGATCCTCACCGGCGACACCGTCCTCGGGCGCGGCACCACGATGGTCGCCCACCCCGACGGCCGGCTCGGCGACTACCTGGACTCGCTGCGCCACCTGCACACCATGGCCGCCGAGCACGGCGTCCGGACCGTGCTGCCCGGCCACGGGCCGGTGCTCGCGGACGCACTGGGCGCCGTCGACTACTACCTCGCGCACCGGGCGGGCCGGCTGGCCCAGGTCGAGACGGCCGTCGAGGCGGGCTGCCGGACGGCGCACGAGGTGGTGGCCCGGGTCTACGCGGACGTGGACCGCGTGCTCTGGCCGGCGGCCGAGCTGTCGGTCCTGGCCCAGCTCCAGTACCTGGAGGAGCACGGGCTGATCTGACCGGTCCGGGCCCGCCCCGGGCGGCCCGCCCACCTGCGCGGACGGGTGTCCGGGCATGCGCGAGGGCCCGCACACCGGATGGCCGGATGATGTGCGGGCCCTCGCGATGGAACCGGCCGGCAGCCGGCCGGTGGCCGGACGGGTGCGGTCAGCGCGAACGGCGGGAGAGCCGCTCGACGTCCATCAGGACCACGGCGCGCGCCTCCAGCTTCAGCCAGCCGCGGCCGGCGAAGTCGGCGAGCGCCTTGTTGACCGTCTCGCGGGAGGCGCCGACCAGCTGGGCCAGCTCCTCCTGGGTGAGGTCGTGGGCGACGTGGATGCCCTCCTCGGACTGCACGCCGAAGCGACGGGAGAGGTCCAGCAGGGCCTTGGCGACGCGCCCGGGCACGTCGGAGAAGACCAGGTCGGACATCACGTCGTTGGTCCGGCGGAGGCGGCGGGCGATGGCGCGCAGCAGTGCGATCGACACCTCGGGCCGGGCGTGCAGCCAGGGCTGGAGGTCACCGTGGCCGAGGCCCAGCAGCTTGACCTCGGTCAGCGCGCTGGCGGTGGCGGTGCGCGGGCCCGGGTCGAACAGCGACAGCTCGCCGATCATCTCGCTGGGGCCCAGGACGGCGAGCATGTTCTCGCGGCCGTCCGGCGAGGCGCGGTGCAGCTTGACCTTGCCCTCGGCGACGACGTAGAGCCGGTCGCCGGGGTCGCCCTCGTGGAACAGCGACTCACCGCGGGCGAGGGTGACCTCGGTCATGGAAGCGCGCAGCTCGCCGGCCTGTTCGTCGTCGAGTGCCGCGAAGAGTGCGGCGCGCCGCAGAACGTCGTCCACGTGCTTCCTCCTTCTCGGCCGCCCGGCGATCAAGCCGGCCGGCGCAAGTTCCGTACAGTGCTCTGCATCACCAAGCATGGCGCATGTCGCTCCGATCATATGAGGAGGGGGTGCGCCGAGGGGTGCTGCGCGGGGCCATTCGTACCGCCGGCCCGGCCGGTGCGGAGGGCCGACGGGCACCGGATTCAGCCGGCTCCGCCCGGATTCACGCAGTGGGTCGCACCGGGTCGAGCAGCGCGTCGGCGACGGCGGTCCGGGCGTAGAGGACGGCGTGGCCGGCCCGGTGGGCGCTGGTCAGTCCGGCCGCGCGCAGGGCGGTGAGGTGCTGGGAGACCCCGGGGGCGGAGAGCCCGGTCCGGCGCGCCAGCTCGGTGGTGGAGGCCGGCGAGTCCAGTTCGGCGAGCAGCCGGGCCCGGGACCGGCCGAGCACGGCGGCGAGCGCGCCGGCGTGCTCGTCGGAGCCGGCGCCCGGGCGGCGCTCCCACAGCGCGGCGGTGCCGCGGGCCGGGTAGGCGAGCTGCGGCGGGTCCGGTGGCAGCGAGCGGGTCAGGACGCGCGGCCAGGCGAACGCGGACGGGACCAGCAGCAGTCCGTCCGCGGCGTCGATCCGCTCGACCGCGCAGTGCCGCTGCTCCAGCCGCAGCGCGCCGCCGTCCCAGCGGACCGTCTCGTGCAGGTCGTCGAGGACCCGCGCGGTGCCGTGTTCGACGGCCTGGCGGGCCCGGTGGAACACGTCCGCCTCCAGTGCCGCGCGGATCCGGGCCCAGTAGGGGGCCAGCGCCAGCTCCCAGTACGCCTCGATCTCGCCGACGACCCGGGGCAACTGGCCCGCCGGGTCGCGGTACAGCGGGCCGAGCCGGGCCGGGAGCCCTCCGCCGCGCTCCGCCGCGACGTGGTCGAGGTCGGTCCGCACCTGCGCGGCGGTGGTGGCGCCGATCGCGGCCAGCTCGTCGGCGAGTGCGGGGGACGGGCCGGTCGGCGTCGGGTTCAGGAAGTCGGGCAGGTGGCCGGTGGCCGGGACCATCGCGGCGAGCCGGCCGCGGTCCAGCCCGGCGGCGGCCAGCCGGGGCCGGACCTGCTCGGCCCAGCGGCGGTGCAGGGCGGGCGCGGGCACGTGGGCCAGGGCCCGGAGGCTGGTCACGACCTCCCACATGGGGGAGACGGCGAACCGGGTCTGGGCCAGGTCGTTGGCCGAGAAGGCCAGCTCGGTCCGCATCGACGCGCTCCTCCTGTCTCCCGGGCCGCCCCGCTGGGCGCCTGGGCGTCGGGGCCCTGGCTCTGCCCGTGATTCGGCCTCAGCTTAATCAATGGAAGGCGGGCCGCATCCTGCGCAGGATTCCGACCAGGGCCGGTCCGGCAGCCCTGCACCAGCCGCAGTCCCGAAGCACCCGCAGACGCCCGCTCCACCCGCAGACCCGAAAGACGGTGACCCCGCATGTCCACTGACGCCACCCTCCCCACCACGAAGCTCCGCGAGCACGCACTGCGGCTGCGGGAGCTGGTGGCCGACGGCGTGCTCGTCCTGCCGAACGCCTGGGACGCCGGCAGCGCCGCCGTGATCGCCTCGGCCGGCGCGGCCGCCGTCGCCACCACCAGTGGCGGCGTCTCCTGGTCGCTCGGCCGCGGCGACGGCCAGCAGCTCGGCCGGGAGGACATGGCGGCGGCGGCGCACCGGATCGCCGCGGCCGTCGACCTGCCGGTCACCGTCGATGCCGAGGGCGGCTACGGCCCGGAGCCGGCCGACGTCGCCGACACCGTCCGGGCACTGATCGCGGCGGGTGCGGCCGGCGTCAACCTGGAGGACTCGGCGGCCCCCGGCGGACCGCTCTTCCCGGTGGCCGAGCAGGCCGCACGGCTGCGCGCGGCCCGGGAGGCGGCCGCCGGGGCGGGCCTGCCGGAGCTGGTGGTCAACGCCCGGACGGACGTCTTCCTCTTCGGCCTGGGCGGCCTGGACGACGTGCTGGTCCGGGCGGAGGCGTACGCGGACGCCGGCGCGGACGGGCTCTTCGTTCCCGGCCTGCTGGATCTCGACGTGCTGGCCCGGCTGACCGCCGCCACCGTGCTGCCGGTGAACGCGATGGCGGTGGCGGGCGGTCCGGGCGTCGCCGAACTCGCCGCCGCCGGGGTGAGGCGGATCAGCCTCGGCACCGGGCTGGCGCAGGCCGCGTACACCGCCGCCCGGCGGGCCGCCGCCGAGCTGCTGGGCGCGGGCACCCTGGCGGAGCTGGACGGTTCGCTCGGCTTCGGCGAGCTGGACGCGCTCTACCGCCGCTGACGGTCGCCCGCGGAGCCGGCGGTCGCCGCAGGGCGGCGGGCGGGCGGCGAGGCCCGGCGCGCCGCCTGTGCCTCCGCGTACCCGGCCGGCGTGTCCGGCTCGGGATCGGGCAGCCCGGCGAGCGGCCCCGCCCCCGCCGGCAGCCTGAGGACGCGCCGCATCGCCCGCCGGGCGCGCCCGGCCGCGGCTCCGTCCCGGTACAGCCGCCGGGTGTGGTTGAGCGCGAGCACCTGTCCGGTGAGTTCGAACACCAGCTGCTCGGCGTCCGGTTCGCCGGGCAGCTGCCCGGCGGCGATCGCCAGCTCCGCCTGTCTCCGCAGCTCGCGCTGCCAGACGGCGTTCTTGGCGGCGACGGCGGAACGGACCGGGCCGCTCTCTCGGTCGTCGAACTCGGCGGTGACGGTGGTGAAGAAGCAGCCGCCCGGCAGCAGGTCGCGCTCCAGGTAGGACACCCAGGCCTCGCACTGGACCAGCAGCCGCGGCAGCCCGGGGGCCGCGCCGGCCGCGTCCGCCCGGCGCACCACCTCGCGGACGAAGAGCGCCACCGCCTCGTCGACGACGGCGAGCTGCAGGCTCTCCTTGGTGCCGAAGTGGCCGAGCACGCCGGACTTGCTCATCGCGAGGTCGGTGGCGAGCCGCCCGATGGTCAGGCCCTCCAGCCCCTCGACCGAGGCGAGGTCCAGGCCGCGGCGGAGGATCGCGGCTCGGGTCCGGCGGGTGTCGGCGACGGATCTTCTGGGGCTCACCGCGCCAGTGTATCCAGCGCGGGCCATTTAAAGTCCGACCGTTCGGACGCTATATTCATCGGGCGTGACATCCCGTCATGCGTGACGCCACCCGCGAAGGAGCAGGCATGCCCGGTTCCCGTATCACCGCCTTGGGCCACTACCAGCCCGCGAAGGTCCTCACCAACGACGACCTCGCCGGGATGGTCGACACCAGCGACGAGTGGATCCGGCAGCGGACGGGCATCGTCACCCGGCGGATCGCCGAGAGCGAGTCCGTCACGGACCTGGCCGCGGCCGCGGCGGGCAAGGCGCTCGCCTCGTCCGGCCTGGCCCCCGACGAGATCGACATGGTGGTGGTCGCCACCTGCTCGGCGATGGACCGCTGCCCGAGCATCGCCACCCAGGTCGCCGGGCGGCTGGGCGTGCCCGCGGCGGTCGGCTTCGACGTCAACAACGGCTGCGCGGGCTTCTGCACCGCGCTGGCCACCGCCGACCACGCGATCCGGGCCGGCGCCGCCCGGCACGCCCTGGTGATCGGTGCGGAGCGGATGACCGACGTCACCGACTGGACCGACCGCTCCACCTGCGTCCTGCTCGGCGACGGTGCCGGTGCGGCGGTCCTCAGCCGTGATCCGGCCGGCGGGGGCGTCGGTCCGGTGGTCTGGGGCTCCGACCCCACCCGGGGGCACGCCGTCCGGTTGGACGACGGCTGGCAGCCCCGGTTCCGCCAGGAGGGGCAGACCGTGTTCCGCTGGGCCACCACCGCCCTCGTCCCGATCGCGGAGGAGGCCTGCCGCCGGGCCGGCATCACCCCGGCCGAGCTCGGTGCCGTGGTCACCCACCAGGCCAACCTGAGGATCGTCGAGGCCATCACCCGGCGGCTCGGCGCCGACCGGGCCGTCGTCGCCCGCGACGTCGTCGACTCCGGCAACACCTCCGCCGCATCCGTCCCGCTCGCCCTCGCCAAGCTGGTCGAGCGCGGCGAGGCCTCCAGCGGAGCCCCCGCGCTCCTCCTCGGCTTCGGCGGCGGCCTCTCCTGGGCCGGCCAGGTCGTCACCTGCCCCTGAACCACCGCCTCCGGCACACCCGGTGCCGCCGCACAAGGGTGTCCTGTGAACGGTCATGAAGTGCTCCCGGCCGCCGAGCGGGCGGCGTAGCCTTCGGGCATGGCAGAGAGCAAGGTCCGGAAGGCCGCGGAGCCGCAGCCGGTCGCGGGGAAGGCGGTCGCGAAGAAGGCGGCCGTGAAGAAGCCGGCGGAGAGCAAGGCGGCGGCCGACAAGGCGGTCGTGAAGCCGAGGAGGCCCGAGACGCACCTGGGCATGGTGCGCCGGGCGCGGAGGATCAACCGGGAGCTCGCGGAGCTGTATCCGTACGCGCACCCGGAGCTGGACTTCGACAACCCCTTCGAGCTGCTGGTGGCGACGGTGCTGTCGGCCCAGACCACCGACCTCCGGGTGAACCGGACGACGCCGGCGCTGTTCGCCAAGTACCCGACGCCGGAGGACATGGCGGCGGCGGTGCCGGAGGAACTGGAGGAGGTCATCCGGCCGACCGGCTTCTTCCGGGCCAAGGCGAAGTCGCTGATCGGGCTCTCGATCGCGCTGCGGGACGACTTCGGCGGCGAGGTGCCCGGCCGGCTGGAGGACCTGGTCACGCTGCCCGGCGTCGGGCGCAAGACCGCCAACGTCGTGCTGGGCAACGCCTTCGGCGTGCCGGGGATCACCGTGGACACCCACTTCGGGCGGCTGGCGCGGCGGTTCGGCTGGACCGCCGAGGAGGACCCGGAGAAGGTCGAGGCCGCCGTGGCCGAGATATTCCCGAAGTCCGAGTGGACGATGCTCTCCCACCGCGTGGTCTTCCACGGCCGGCGGATCTGCCACTCCCGCAAGCCGGCCTGCGGGGCCTGCCCGGTCGCGCCGCTCTGCCCCTCCTACGGGGAGGGCGAGATGGATCCGGAGAAGGCGAAGAAGCTCCTGAAGTACGAGATGGGCGGGCAACCCGGCCAGCGGCTGCGGCCGCCGGCCGACTTCCCGGGCGAGGCGGCGGCACGGGCCGACGCCGCCGCGCACCACGGCGAGATCGCGGACATGGCGGTGGCCGAGTGACGGCGCGGGGCAACGGGGGGCAGCCGGAGGCGCCGGACCGGCGGGTGGAGCGGGACGGCCTGCCGTCCTGGCTGGAGCCCGTCCGGGACGCCGCCGAGCGCGTCCTGCCCGAGCAGCTGAGCCGCTTCCTCCCGCCCGACGAGGGCGGCCGGGACGCCGCCGTCCTGATGCTCTTCGGCGAGGGCGTCGCCGGGCCGGACCTGCTGCTGATCGAGCGGGCCCGGTCACTGCGCTCGCACGCCGGCCAGCCCTCCTTCCCCGGCGGCGCGCTGGACCCGGAGGACGGCGACCCCGGCGGGCCCGGCCCGGTCGCGGCGGCGCTGCGCGAGGCCTGGGAGGAGACCGGTCTGGACCCGGCCGGGGTGCAGGTCTTCGCCACGCTGCCCGCCCTCTACATCCCGGTCAGCCGTTTCGTGGTGACCCCGGTGCTCGGCTGGTGGCGTGAGGAGTCGCCGGTCCGGCCGGTGGACGCGGGCGAGACCGGCGCGGTGTTCCGGGTGCCGATCGCCGAGCTCACCGACCCGGCCAACCGGGCCCGGCTGCGCCACCCCTCCGGCCACCTCGGCCCCGCTTTCGAGGTCGGCGGGCGGCTGGTCTGGGGCTTCACCGCCGGGGTGATCGACCGGGTGCTGCACCACAGCGGTCTGGAGCTGCCCTGGGACCCCTCCCGGATGCTCGACCTCTCCGAGGAGGCGATCGAACTGGCGCAGGGCGGCGACCGCGGGCGCGCCGGCTCGCTGTCGGGCGGCGACGCAGGGTCGCCGTGACCGCGCGGGGCCGGGTCGCCGTGACCGCGGGTCGGGCTGCTCCGGGGGCCGTGGCCGTCCGTCCGGAAGGCGGCGGCCCCCCGGGCGTGCGCCCGCGTGGCCGGGGATCCGTGGCCGCCCGTCGGCACGGGCGCCCCGCCGGGCGTGGGAGGGTGTTCGAGTGAACGTCCTGGATCTGCTGCTGATCGCCGCCGCCGTGGGATTCGCCGTGTCCGGCTACCGGCAGGGCTTCGTGGTCGGCGTGATGTCGGTCCTCGGCTTCCTCGGCGGCGGCCTCCTCGCCGTCCAACTGCTGCCGCTGCTGCTCGCCCACCTCAGTCCCGGCACCACCGCGTCGGTGATCGCCGTCGTGGTGGTGATCGTGCTGGCGGCGATCGGCCAGGCGGTCACCACCCACTTCGGCTGGAAACTGCGGGGCCGCATCGACCGCCGCCCCGCCAAGGCCCTGGATGCGGCCGGCGGGGCCGTGGTCAACGTGATCTCGATGCTGCTGGTCGCCTGGCTGATCGGCTCGGCGCTCGCCGGAACGTCACTGCCGACCGTCTCCAAGCAGGTCCGTAGTTCGGCGGTGCTCGGCGGCGTCCAGGACGCGCTGCCCGCCGACGCACCCAACTGGTTCTCCGACTTCTCCAAGGTGCTCGCCCGCAACGGCTTCCCGCAGGTCTTCAACCCCTTCGAACACGAGCCGATCACCCAGGTGGACACACCCGACCCGGCGCTGGCCGCCAGCCCGGCGGTGGCCAGGGCGAAGCAGAGCCTGGTCAAGGTGGTCGGCACCGCCACCGCCTGCGGCAAGACGCTGGAGGGCAGCGGCTTCGTCTACGCCCCGCACCGGGTGATGACCAACGCCCACGTGGTCGGCGGAGTCGACGAGCCCACCGTGCAGATCGGCGGTGTCGGCCAGCTCTACGACGCGACCGTGGTCCGCTACGACTGGCAGCGCGACATCGCCGTCCTGGACGTGCCCAAGCTGAACGCGCCGCCGCTCGTCTTCGCCGGCGAGGCCAAGACCAACGACAGCGCGATCGTGGCGGGCTTCCCCGAGAACGGCGCCTTCAACGTCCAGCCCGCCCGCATCCGCGGCCGGATCCAGGCCAACGGCCCGGACATCTACCACCGCGGCCAGGTGGTCCGGGACGTCTACTCGGTGCGCTCACTGGTCCGCCAGGGCAACAGCGGTGGCCCGTTGCTCACCCCGGACGGCCAGGTGTACGGCGTGGTGTTCGCCAAGTCGCTGGACAGTGCGGACACCGGGTACGTGCTGACCGCCGCCGAGGTGCGCGACGACGCCGTCCGGGGCAGCGCGGCGAGCGCCCGGGTGGACACTCAGGGTTGCGCGCTCTGACACCTGCGGGACGGGGGCCCGGTGCGGTGCCAAACCGGTGCCGGTGCCGGTGCCGTCCGGTGGCCGGTCGCGGCCGGAGCCTCAGCTGTCGCGCCGCAGGCGTGCGCCCACCCAGCGGGCGCGCCGGCCCAGGATGCGCGGGATGCCGAGCTGACGCTGCCCCCTGCGCTGACGGCGGTCCAGGCCGTCGTATCCGAGGTCGTCGGCCCAGTCGGGGCGGTGTCCGGACCTCTGCGAGCTGTTGTGGCGTCGGCCGCGCGGAGCGCCGCCGCGATCGGGCATCCAGGTCATACCGCAATGGATGCCCCTGGGCCGGTCGGAGTAATCGCTCGCGGCGACGCCAACTTGGCCTATGCGTTTGTCATATGAAGCCAGGATCAAGGGAGTTGGGCCTTCGGCTCCTGGGCTGAAGTTGCCCGAGGTGCCCCCTCCGTCCGCCGTCCGGGTGCCCCGGCCGCCAGGGGCCGCCGGGACCGCCGCCCCCTGGGCTGCCGTCCGGGCGGGCTCCGGGGTGGGCGGCCGCGGCGGTTCAGTCCTTGTGCCGGCCGATCCAGTCCAACAGCTCGGCCGTGAACTCCTGCGGCGCCTCCTCGTGCGGGAAGTGCCCGACCCCCGGCATCAGCCGCCAGCGGTACGGTGCGGCCACGTACTCGCCGCCGCCGAGCGCGGTGTGCGAGAGCAGCACCGGGTCCGCCGCACCCTGGACGTGCAGGGTGGGGGCGGTGATCGGCTTCTTCATCCGGCGGGCGAACTGGATGCCGTCCGGGCGGGCCATCGAGCGAAGCAGCCAGCGGTACGGCTCGATCGAGCAGTGCGCGGTGCTGGGGATCTGGATCGCCTGCCGGTACGCCGCGACCGCGGCCCGGTCCAGCTGGTTTCGGCCGGTCCAGGCGTCCAGGTAGCGGCCGACCAGCTCGCCGTCGTCGGCGACCAGCCGGCGTTCAGGTATCCACGGCCGCTGGAAGCCCAGGACGTGCTCGAAGGCGGCCATCTGCCGGCGGTCGGTCAGCAGGGCCCGGCGCAGGTCGCGCGGGTGAGCGGCGGAGACCACGGTGAGGCTCTGGATCACCGAGGGCCGCATCACCGCCGCCACCCAGGAGAGCGTGCCGCCCGAGGCGTGGCCGACCAGGTGGGCGCGGTTCTCGCCGAGCGAGCGGATCACCCCGGTGATGTCCAGCGCGAGGTTGCCGGGGTCGTACCCGCGCGGGGTGCGGTCGCTGCCGCCGATGCCCCGCAGGTCGAGTGCGACCGCCCGGTAGCCGGCCTCGGCGAGCGCGGTCAGCTGGTGGCGCCAGGCCCACCAGTACTCCGGCCAGCCGTGGACGAGCAGTACCAGCGGCCCCTCGCCCAGTTCGGCGATGTGGAACCGGGCCCCGTTCGCGGCCAGGTCGCGATGCGTCCAGGGGCCCGCCTGCCGGATGTCCCAGGCGGGCGCGGGTGCCGACCGGTCGCCGCCGTCGGCGAGCGCGGTCGCGCCGTCGGGCGCCTCGTCGACGGCGTCCCGGTCGACGGCGTCCCGACCGCTCGTGCGGTCGGGACCGGAGTCGGCGGACGGCTGCGCAGGCAGGTGCTTCTGGTCGAGCGGCATACCGAGAGCGTGTCACATCCGTGCGCCGGACACGCGCCCGGCACTCGGTCTCGGAGCGTCCGCGCGATCCGGGGAGGCGTCCGTCCCTACGGGATGCGGCCCAGCGCCCGGTCGATCTCCTCCTTGGTGGCGGGGCGCGGACGGGCGTTCTTCAGCACGTCGGCGGTCTTCTGGGCACCCTCGATGGTGCGGTGCGGCTTCTCGATCCGCTTGAACGAACGGAGCGCCAGGAGCCCGAGCACCACCGCGAGCAGCAGGTAGGCACCGGCCACGATCAGGAACGACCAACCGAGCGAGAGGCCCAGCGCGTGGATCCCGAACGCCGCCGCGGCGCTCAGCATCGGCACGGCGGCCAGCGCCACCACGCCGGCGACCGTCAGCGAGACGCCGCCGGAGACGCCGCGCTTGACGTCCGCGCGCAGCTCGGCCTTGGCCAGCGCGATCTCGTCGTGGACCAGGGCGGACAGGTCGGCGGTGGCCGCCGCGAACAGCTGCCCCACCGAACGCTCGCCCTCGTAGGGCGCCCGGCCGTTGCTGGACGGGTCTGCGGCTCCTGCGGGCATCAGCGGTTCTCCTTCTGCGGCTCTGCGGCGTACGCCGCCGGGCGGTGCGTTCTCCGGGGCCGGAGGGGGCCCGGTGGCGGCCGTGGACTGTCGACAGCTCAGAATCATGCCCCCAGCAGTCAGCGGCACACCACTCCGGGGCCCTGCCGGAGTGGTGTGTCCCCTTGCTGCCGTCGGCGCCGCGGGACTCAGCCGGTGCCGGAACCCCGGTCGGGGCGGCCCTTCACCGAGCCCCCGGCCGTGCCGTTCGGGGAGTCCTTCGCCGGGCCGTCCGCCGGGGCCTCGGCCGGGCTGCCCTCCGGACCGTCGGCCGGACGGTCGGCCGGGCCCCCTGACGGGTACTCCGCCGGGTGGTTCGTCAGGTCGGCCGTCCGCGCCTGCCGGGCCGGGTCGTCCTGCTGGTAGACGTCGGGGATGCCGTCGCCGTCGAGGTCGCGCTCCTCCTCCTCGCACAGCGCCCGGTAGTGCCGGTTCCGGAACTTGAGCAGCACGGTGGCGAGCAGCGCGCACAGCAGCGACCCGACCAGGACGGCCGCCTTGGAGCGGTCGGCCAGCGCCGGGTCGTCCGGGAAGGCCAGCTCGCTGATCAGCAGGGAGACGGTGAAGCCGATGCCCGCCAGGACCGAGACGGCGAACATGTCGGCCCACTTCAGCTGCGGATTCAGCTCGGCGCGGGTGAAGCGGGCGGTCAGCCAGGTGCCGCCGAACACGCCCACGGTCTTGCCGACCAGCAGGCCGAGGATGATCCCGAGCGGGGTCGCCTGGGTGAAGACCTCGCCCAGCGCCGACCCGGAGATCGTCACCCCGGCCGAGAACAGCGCGAACACGGGGACGGCGAACCCGGCCGAGAACGGGCGTGCCAGGTGCTCGATGTGCTCGCCGGGCGACTCCTGCTCGTCGCCGACCCGGTGGCAGCGCAGGATCAGGCCCATCGCGACGCCTGCCACGGTGGCGTGCACGCCGCTCTCGTGCATCAGAGCCCAGATCACGAAGGCCAACGGCACGTAGAGGTACCAGCCGTGCACCCCGCGCCGGTGCAGGAACCAGAACAGCACCAGGCCTGCGAGGGCCAGCCCGAGTGCCCAGAACTTGATGCCGGAGCTGTAGAAGACCGCGATGATCATGATCGCGATCAGGTCGTCCACCACGGCGAGGGTGAGCAGGAAGGCGCGCAGCGCGGCCGGCAGGTGGGTGCTGATCACGGCCAGCACGCCGAGCGCGAATGCGATGTCCGTCGCGGTCGGGATCGCCCAGCCGTCCGGATGCCCGCCGCCGCCCGCGTTCACGACGGCGAACAGGATCGCCGGCAGCGCGACGCCGCAGACCGCCGCGACCACCGGGAGCAGTGCGGCGCTCGGGCTGCGCAGCTCGCCCGCCACGAACTCGCGCTTGAGTTCGATGCCGGCGACGAAGAAGAAGACCGCCAGCAGGCCGTCCTTGGCCCAGTTGGCCAGGGTGAGGTCGAGGTGGAGCGGGCCGGACGGCCCGACGGTGTAGTCGAGAACGCTGTCGTACGCGGCGGGCCACACGTTGGCCCAGATCAATGCCACCAGTGCGGCGGCGAGCAGCAGGATGCCGCCGACCGTCTCGGTGCGCAGGGCGTCGACGATGAAGGTGCGCTCGGGGAGGGGCAGCCTGCCGAGGAGCTGGCGGCGGCGGTTCGTCGGCTCGTGGACGGGCGGCTGGCTGGCCACGCGAGACCTCCTGGGGCGGGGAACGGCGTACGGATGCACGTGTGGTGCAGTGCCGACCAGACTTCCCGGCGCGCCCTGTGACGCTGGATCCAATGGCGTTGGATCTTGGTACGTCTTTGACAGTCTAGCCGGAAGGGCGAGATGACACCCTGATCGTCATATTTCAGGACCTAGGCCCTGGCGGCTTCTCCCGCCCCCGTACGGGCGACTCGACGGCCCCCGAATGGAGCCGGCCGCATGCAGACGGGTGAACGCCTCCCTATCGTCGGTCGCAGGCGCCGTCCGTCCGGACGGCGTGCTCCTCCTTCCCTTCCCCTTCCTCTCTCTGCTGTGCTGTGGAGGCACGACCATGCCCAGACCGCCCCTCTTATTACCGCACCCCGCCTCGGCTGCGATCCGCCCGGCCTTGATTCGTCCGGCCTTGATGCGCGCGGCTTCGATTCGTCCGGTTTCGATCCCTTCGTCCCGGTTCCGGCCGGGCCCGTCGTGCCTGCCGGTCCCGAGGACGGGCCGCCGGGGGAGTGCGGACCGATGAACCTCGCTCCACCCGTAGGACCCGGCCCCGACCTCGATCATCTGCTCCGCCCGCTGTTCCGCGCCGCCGCTCCGGGCGGTGGCGTCGCCGTCGTGGTGATCCGCGGCGACGAACGGGTGGTCGCGTGCCGCGGCCATGCGGACCGCCCCGGCGAGCGCCCGGTGCGCGCCGACACCCGGTTCGCACTCGGCTCCGTCACCAAGACCTTCACCGGACTGCTGCTCGCCGAGATGGCGGCCCGTGGCGAGGTCCGCTACGACGATCCGATCGGCCGCTACCTGCCCGCCGACGCGGCCCCCGGGTACCCGCACGAGCGCCCGATCACCCTGCTCCACCTCGCCACCCACACCTCGGGGCTGCCTCGCCTGCCGGTCGGACTGCTGCCGACGGCTGCCCCGCGCTGGTTCACCCACCCCTACGCCACCTTCGGACCGGCCCACCTGCTCAGGGCACTGCCCCGGACCCCCGTGCGCGGGACTCCGGGCGCCCAGGTGCGCTACTCCAACCTCGGCTGTGGGCTGCTCGGCCTGCTGCTGGCCAACGCGGCGGGCCAGCGGTACGACGACCTGCTGGAGGCCCGGGTCTGCGGACCGCTCGGCCTGGTGGACACCTCTTGCGGCCCCGGTCGCGGGGACGCCGCCGGCTACCGGCGCGGCCGCCGTGTCCCGTCGTTCCGGCTGCCCGCCCTGCCGGGCGCGGCTGCGCTCCGCTCCACCGCCGACGACCTGCTGCGCTACCTGCAGGCCCATCTCGCGCTGGACGCCGTCCCGCTCTCCGAGCGGACCGACGAGGAGGCGCTGCGGACGGCCCTGGGCGAGGTCCGGCGACCGAGGGCCGGCCGGCGCCGCGGCGGGACGCGGATCTGCCTCGGGTGGAACCACCGCTGGGTCCCGTGGGCGGCGCGGGCAGGCCGGTCCGACCTGCTCGATCTGCCGGGCCCGCCGGACCTGCGGGACCGGGCCGGGGCGGCCGAGGGGGGTGCGGGGAGCCGGGCGATCCGGGAGGGCGAGGGGCCTGGCGTGGTGGATGCGCCGGGCGACGAAGAGCCGGCCGGCGAGCTGCGGGACGACGGAGCCCCGGACGACGGAGTGCCGGACGATGCGGCCGACGAGGTGGTCTACCACGCGGGCGCGACCTGGGGATCCACCACCTTCGTCGGGTTCAGCCCTCGTGCCCAGGTGGGGCTGGCGGTGATGGGCGGCCCGCTGCCGCTGCGCAGCCGGGGCTTCGTCCAGAGCGCGTACGACACGCTGCGCACGCTGGTCGTGGAGCGCCGGGCGGCGGGCTCCGTCAGCTGAACGGCGCGGGTCCGTCCGGTCGTTCCAGCCGGTCCGGTTCCGCGCCTGGCGCGGCGGGGCCCCGGGGCGGTCGTCCTGACCGCCCCGGGGCACCCGTTCCTCGAAGTTCTGCGCTCAGCGCGGTTTGCAGGTCAGCCCGCGCTGCCGGTGGGCGGGAGCTGGGACTGGATCAGGCTCATCACGGTGCTGTCGGCCAGCGTGGTGGTGTCGCCGACCTCGCGGCCTTCGGCGATGTCGCGCAGCAGGCGGCGCATGATCTTGCCGGAGCGGGTCTTGGGGAGTTCCCCGACGACCTTGATCTGCTTGGGCTTGGCGATCGGGCCGAGGGTCTTGCCCACGTGGGCGCGGAGTTCGTCGACGAGTTCGGGGGTCTCGGTGGCGGTGCCGCGCAGGATGACGAAGGCGACGATGGCCTGGCCGGTGGTGGCGTCGGTGGCGCCGACCACGGCGGACTCGGCCACCGCCGGGTGGCCGACCAGAGCGGACTCGACCTCGGTGGTGGAGATGTTGTGGCCGGAGACCAGCATGACGTCGTCGACCCGGCCGAGCAGCCAGATGTCGCCGTCCTCGTCCTTCTTCGCGCCGTCGCCCGCGAAGTAGCGCCAGATGCCGTCGGGCCGGGTGAGGCCGGGGCTGAAGCGGGACCAGTAGGTGTCGATGTAGCGCTGGTCGTCGCCCCAGACGGTGCGGAGCATGGAGGGCCAGGGCTCGGTGAGGACGAGGTAGCCGCCGGAGCCGTCGGGGACCTCGCGGGCCTCGTCGTCGACGACGGTCGCGGCGATGCCGGGCAGCGCGCGCTGGGCCGAGCCGGGCTTGGTCTCCGTCACCCCGGGCAGCGGACTGATCATGATCGCGCCGGTCTCGGTCTGCCACCACGTGTCGACGATCGGGGCCCGCCCCCCGCCGATGTGCTCGCGGTACCAGACCCACGCCTCGGGGTTGATCGGCTCGCCGACACTGCCCAGCACCCGCAGCGAGGACAGGTCGAACTTCGCCGGGATGTCCTCGCCCCACTTCATGAACGTGCGGATCGCGGTCGGCGCGGTGTACAGGATCGTCACCCCGTACTTCTGGACGATCTCCCAGAACCGGCCCTGGTGCGGGGTGTCCGGGGTGCCCTCGTAGACGACCTGGGTGGCGCCGTTGGCCAGCGGCCCGTACACGATGTACGAGTGCCCGGTCACCCAGCCGATGTCGGCGGTGCACCAGTACACGTCCGTGGCGGGCTTGAGGTCGAACACCGCGTGGTGGGTGTAGGCGGCCTGGGTCAGGTAGCCGCCCGAGGTGTGCAGGATGCCCTTGGGCTTCCCGGTGGTGCCGGAGGTGTAGAGGATGAACAGCGGGTGCTCGGCCTCGTGCGGCTCGGGCGTGTGCTCGGCGCTCTGACGGTCGGTGATCTCGTGCCACCACACGTCACGGCCCTCGGTGAACGGGGTGTCCTGGCCGGTGCGGCGCACCACCAGCACGTGCTCGACGCCGTCGACCTTGGTCAGCGCCTCGTCGATGGCGGGCTTGAGGGCGGAGGGCTTGCCGCGGCGGTAGCCGCCGTCGGCGGTGATGACCAGCTTGGCGCGGGCGTCCTGGATCCGGGAGGCCACCGCGTCCGCGGAGAACCCGCCGAAGACCACGGAATGGGTGGCGCCGATCCGGGCGCAGGCGAGCATCGCCACCACGGCCTCGGGGATCATCGGCAGGTAGACCGCGACCCGGTCGCCCTTGGCGACACCGAGTTCCAGCAGGGCGTTCGCGGCGCGGCACACCTCGTCCCGGAGCTGGGCGTAGGTGATCGAGCGGCCGTCCCCGGGCTCGCCCTCGAAATGGATCGCGACCCGGTCGCCCAGGCCGGCCTCGACGTGGCGGTCGACGCAGTTGTAGGCGACGTTCAGCCGGCCGTCGGCGAACCACTTCGCGAACGGCGGGTTCGACCAGTCCAGCGTCTCGGTGGGCTCGACCGCCCAGCTCAGACGGCGGGCCTGCTCGGCCCAGAAGCCCAGACGGTCCTCGGAGGCCTGCGCGTACGCGGCCGCGGTGACGTTCGCGCCGGCGGCGAGCTCTGCCGGCGGGGCGAAACGCCGCTCCTCCTTGAGCAGGTTGGCCAGGCTCTCGTTGCTCAACGCGCACTCCTCATCGAGTCATGATCGGGGTCGTTCCCGTGCGTGGGGATTGTCCCGTGTGTCCCAGCGCACAGCTCACCAGGCGAACAGGTCGGTTGACAAGAGGTGCCGGGAGAATTGGTGTAGACCTTTGCTCGAATATCGAAGGCGGAGTCGAAGAAGCAGGCGAGCGGGCCGGTCGTGGCGGTTGCCGAGAGGCGTGTGGAACTCGCCCGCGCGGAAAGGGGGTGGGTCCGCGCCCCTGCCCGCCCGGCGGGGCGCGGACCCGGCTTTCAGGCGGCCAGGCGGGGGTCGCCCCCGGTGGCGGCAGGTGCGGCGGAGGCGTGTTCGATTCCGTTCACCCGCTCGGGCGTGTCGCAGGGCGTGGGCCCGGCCGACTGGCCCTCCAGCGCCTCCACGGGGCTGAACCGCCCGCGCTCACGGTCGAGCACATAGGCCTGAGCGGTGGCGAAGTCGAAGTACATCCCGACCAGGCGCAGGGCGCCCTCGGCGACCCGTCGTTCCACTGCGGGATTCGCCACCAGCTGGTCCAACTGCTGCACCACGTTGGTGATGCAGAGCTGTTCGACGAGATCGACCACCGGCCGGGTGGTGAACTCGGCGGGGGCCCGGCGCAGCCGGTCGAGGGCGCCGCGGCCATTGCGCAGCCAGCGGGCCAGCGGGGTCGGCGGCCCCGGGCGTTCGTGCACGCCGTCCAGCAGGGCCTTCATCGCACCGCAGCCGGAGTGCCCGCAGACCGTGATCGACCGGACCTCCAGGACCTCGACGGCGTACTGCACCGCGGCAGCCACCGAGTCGTCGGCCGCGCCCGGTTCGAACGGGGCGGGCACCAGATTGCCGACGTTGCGGACGGTGAAGAGGTCGCCCGGGCCGCTGTTGGTGATCATGCTGGTGACCATCCGCGAGTCCGCGCAGGTCAGGAAGAGCTGGGAGGGGGTCTGCCCCTCCCGGGCGAGCCGGGCCAGTTCGGGGCGGACCAGCGGGGCGGTGTGCAGCTGGAAGCCGCGGACGCCGTCCAGCAGCCGGCCGTGTGGGTCCTCCTGCTGCTCGATGCAGTGGTGGCCGACCCAGGGCGTCCACGCCCGGCACCGGTGCGGGCCGGGAGAGCTGCCCGTGCGAACCGTGCCGTCGGGATCGAGCACCTCGGCGCTCTGGCGCCGCGTCACCATCGAGACCCGGCCGCCCGCCGCCAGGTGGCCGACCCGCCAGCTGTGCAGGGCCTCGTACGCGGCGTGGTCCAGGAAGGATCCGTCGTGGACGACCGCGACCTGGGCGGTGCCGGGGATGTCGGCCAGCGCACGACTCAGTCGGGGCACGGCGGTGAAGGTGAGCGGGCCGTGCGTCTGCACCGTGAACGAGCCGTCGGGGCCGGGCAGGACGTCCACGTGGGCGCGGGTCAGGCGGTAGAGCGCGAGCAGGACGGCCGTCGCGGCGCCCAGTGCCACGCCGAGCAGGGCGCCGAGCAGCACCACGCCGAGCACGGTGGCCAGGTAGACCGGGAACTCGCGGTGCCGGTGCACCTTGCGGATGTGCGCGAAGCTCACCATCTGCAGGCCGACGACCAGGACGAGGGCGGCGAGCGCGGCGAGCGGGATCCGGCGCAGTCCGCCGGCGAGCAGGAGAGCGGCGGCCAGCACCCAGACGCCGTGCAGGATCGAGGACCACCGGGTCTGCGCGCCGGCCCGGACGTTCGCGGTGCTGCGCACCGCGCCGCCGGCGATCGGTAGGCCGCCGAGCAGGCCGCTGACCACGTTGGCGATGCCCTGGCCGCGCAGCTCACGGTCGAGGTCGCCGGTGCGCTGTGACATCCGGTCGATCGCGACGGCGGAGAGCAGCGACTCGACGCTCGCCACGGCGGTGACGGTCAGCACCGCGGCCAGCACGCCGGCGATCGGGCCGTGCGGCAGCTCGGGAATGATGTCGTGCGGCTGCCAGGTGGGCAGTTCGACCCGGGCGAGCTGCAGGCCGAGGGCCATGGCGAGGCTCGTCGCGACGGCCACGGCGACCAGCGGGCCCGGCACCTTGGCCAGTCTGGCGCCCAACACGCCCGCCCGGCCGGGGAGTCGGCTGAGTCGGGGCCAGATCACCAGGAGGGCCGCGGTGATCGTGCCCACGGCCACTGCGGGCGGGTGCGACCCGGCCAACTGGCCTGGCAGGGCGAGGAGATTGGCGGGGGCCGAGCTCTGCGGCGAGCCGCCGAGGACGACGTGGAGCTGGGCGATGGCGATGGTGAGGCCGATGCCGGCCAGCATGCCGTGCACGATGGCGGGCGAGACGGCGAGCGCCGTCCGGGCCACCCGTCGCACTCCGAGGAGAAGTTGGAGGAGCCCGGCGGCGAGGGTGACGGCGCAGGTGGCCTGCCAGCCGTACTGGGAGATCAGCCCGGCGGTGATCACGGTCAGTGCGGCTGAGGGGCCGCTGACCTGGAGTGTGCTGCCGCCGAGGAGGCCGACGACGAGTCCGCCGACGGCCGCGGCGGTGAGCCCGGCGGTGAGCGGGGCACCGGTGGCCAGGGCGATGCCGAGTGAGAACGGTACGGCGATCAGGAAGACCACGAGGGAGGCGGAGAGGTCCTGTGCCCAGCGGGAGCGGGGGTGCGGGCCCGGTGGGGCGTGGTCATTGGTGTCGGAGGCGATGGGGGCGCTGGAGATGTCGAGGGTCATTGTCTTCCCGTCTGTCCGGGGGGAACGAACGCAGTCAGGTCCGGTGGGGGAGGCCGGTTGTCGGCCCACCGGGGCGGATCGGCTGTCGTGGGTCGCGACGGCGTGGCGGGATGGTGTGGTCGCGGCGGGGATCGCGGGTGTCGCCGGCCGGACCGCGGACCATCTGGGGCCTCGGCGAGGCAGTGGGCGGCTGCCTTGCAGAGGACCATCAAGACTCGGTAAACCGAGGGTAATGAAAGCTTTGCACAGCGTCATCCCGGGCGACAGTGACAAAGCGCCCGATTCACCCCATTGGGTGGTGGCCGAACAGACGGGAATCTGCTGGTGGCGGGCTCGGGCGGGCTCGGGCGGTGAGGTTCGGCGAGGCGGCCCGGGGTCGCCCTCCGCGGGCGCGAAACGGAACGGGCTGCGGCCCCCCGGGTGGTGGGGGCCGCAGCCCGTTCGGCGGTTGCTCCGGTCGGCGGTGCGCGACGCTCGGCCGACCGGATGCTGCTCAGCCGAGTGCCCCCGCGGTCGCGGCCTGCTCGCCGCCGAGGACGAACTCGTGGTCCACCTGGGTGGCGAGGTCGATCCCGACCTTGGCGTTGGCCCAGCTCTCGGCGTTGCGGAGGTGGAAGAGGACGGCCTGCTCGGTGTAGCGGCGGGCGTCCCGCAGCTCGTGCGCGGCGTCGGCCTCCTCGCGCAGCCGCTCCAGCACGGTCCGGTTGCCGGGCTCCAACGCCCGCAGCGGCGGCTCCGCGCCCTGCTCCAGCCGGCGGACCCAGTCCGAGTGCCCGAAGGCGGTCAGCAGGTCGTCGCCGACCTCGCGGCGGAGGAAGTCCAGGTCGTCCGGGCCCTGCACCTTGTTGCCGACCACCCGGAGCTGCACGTCGAAGTCGCGCGCGTAGTCCTTGTACTGGTGGTAGACCGAGACGCCCTTGCGGGTCGGCTCGACCACCAGGAAGGTGAGGTCGAAGCGGGTGAACAGCCCGGAGGCGAACGAGTCGGAGCCCGCCGTCATGTCGGTGACCACGTACTCGTCCCGGCCGTCCACCAGGTGGTTGAGCAGCAGCTCGACCGCGCCCACCTTGGAGTGGTAGCAGGCGACCCCGAGGTCCTCCTCGGTGAACGCGCCGGTCACCAGCAGTCGCACCGATCCCTCGTCCAGCGCGATCGGGCGCGCGCAGGCCGCGTACACCGGGTTCTCCTCGACGATCCGCAGCAGGCGCGACCCCCGGCCGGGCGGGGTGGTCTTGATCATCTCCTCGGCGGAGCGGATCAGGGGGTTGGAGCCGCGCAGGTACTCCTTGATCTCGGGCAGGTGGGCGCCGAGCGCCGGCAGCTCTGCGGCCTGGGCGTCCGCCAGGCCGAGTGCCGGGCCGAGGTGTTGGTTGATGTCGGCGTCGACGGCGATGACCGGGCGGCCGGTGGCGGCCAGGTGGCGGATGAACAGTGAGGACAGCGTGGTCTTCCCGCTGCCGCCCTTGCCGACGAACGCGATCTTCATCTGGAACTCCGGCTCTCGCTCTGGGGCCCGCCCTCGGGCCTCGTGCTCGGTGCCTCGCCCGCGCCGCTCCGGGCCGCTCGTCCAGAGCCGGTGCCGACCGCGCCGAGGCAGGACGATCCCCATAGTTGGAAATCGTTATCGTCTCCGATAGCGGCCATGCTATCGGCGGTTTCGGGTTCGTCGTCGGAGGGAAGTGACGATTGCCTCGAACGGGTGATGCGGGGTTGCTGTTCCAGCAGAGGCGTCCGGTCACTACTCTCGGGTAGGTGAGCACTGGAACAGATCCCCTCGCCCCGCTGGCCCAGCTCCCCGGGGTGCCGGACGCGGTGGCCGAGGTGCGCAAGGCCGTCGACCGCCTCTACGGGCACCGGGTGATGCGCCGCCGCGCGGCCGAGGTCACCTCCGAGTCCGCCCTGCGCGGCGCCCGCGCCTCAGCAGCGCTGGCCGGGGCCGACTGGCCGCTGGAGGAGGTGCGCCGCCGCAGCGACTTCAGCGCCGACGAGGAGGCCCGCACCGTCGGCGCCGCCCTGCGGATCGCCGCCGAGGCGGGCCAGCTGCTGAGCGTCTGGCGGCACTCGCCGCTGCAGGTGCTGGCCCGGCTGCACCTGCTGGCGGTCGGCGACGCGGACCCGGCGGCGGGTCGGCCGCGACAGGCCGGCGAGCCCGCCGAGGATCTGTTCCCGCTGGAGCTCCAGCCGGTGGAGGGCGTCGGCGCCGCTCCGGCGCCGGCCGGGCCGCCGGCCGCGCTTCCGCCCGCGCCGGGGGCCGAGGAGGTCGCGGCCCGGCTCGACCAGCTGTCCCGGCTGCTGGTCGCACGGGCCGAGGGGCAGGGCGTCGGGACCCCGGCCCTGGTGGTCGCCTCGGTGGTGCACGGGGAACTGCTGGCCCTGCGCCCGTTCGGCGCCCACAACGGGGTGATCGCGCGGGCCGCGCAGCGGATCGTGCTGATCGCCGAGGGGCTCGACCCGAAGTCGATCTGCCCGGCCGAGGTCGGTCTCGCGGAGCTCGGCACGGAGTCCTACTGGCGGGCGCTTGCGGGCTACCTGGCGGGCACCCCGGAGGGTATGGCGGCCTGGATCGGCCACTGCGGGCGGGCGCTTCGGCTCGGCGCGCGCGAGAGCACGGCGGTCTGCGAGGCGATGCAGCGGGGGATGGTCTGACGGCTCCGGCCCGGCCGGTGCCGTCGGGTGCGGGGGCGCGGACGCGCCGGCCCGGGAGCATGCGGATGCGGCGGCACCTGATCCTGCCGGGTGCCGCCGCTGGCACAGGTACCGGGTGACCATGCATGCACCGGAAGTGCCGATCAGACGGGGATCCTGCCCGTTCGTCTGGTCCGGCGGCCCGACAGCGGGTCGGCTGCATGTGGGTGCTCGGCTACTGTACACACGGTCCGTGGGGCCTGAACTGCGTTGTCGGTTTGACCTCTTCGGGTCCTGACCGGGTCTCGCGGGCCGTGCTTCATTTGTATCGCGTTTCGGGCGAAAGGGGAACCCGAAACGAGAAGTCTTCGGCTTTTGCCCGTTTTGTCCCAAAGTGCAGGGTTTAGCGGTCCCCTCCGCCGGTTCGTGGGCCGTGTTCGGCTGCGGGCGCGGGGGTTCGACCCCGCCTGGTGCGCGCGGGCTCCGCTCAGGCGGCCGGGCGGCGGCGGCGCGCGGCGTACCAGACCACCCCTGCGGTGAGCACCGCCGTGCCGACCGCCACCGCGGTCAACACCGAACGGCTCGGCGTGGAGAACTCCGGGAGCCGGCGCCGCAGTTCCACCGGTCGGTCGAAGACCAGCACCGGCCACTCGCGGGCCACCGCCTCCTTGCGCAGTGCCCGGTCCGGGTTGACAGCGGACGGGTGGCCCACCGCCTCCAGCAGCGGGAGGTCGGTGGAGGAGTCGCTGTACGCGTAGCACGCGGCCAGGTCGTAGCCCTCGACCTCGGCCAACTCCCGGATGGCGGCGGCCTTGTTCTCGGCGTAGGCGTAGTACTCGATCTCGCCGGTGTAGCGGCCGTCCTCGATCTTCAGCCGGGTGGCGATCACGTGGTCCGCGCCGAGCAGGGCGCCGATCGGCTCGACCACCTCGGAGCCGGAGCTGCTCACGATCACCACGTCGCGGCCGGCCGCGTGGTGCTGCTCGATCAGCGAGGCGGCCTCGTCGTAGATGATCGGGTCGATCAGGTTGTGCAGGGTCTCGGCGACGATCTCGCGGACCTGCTGGACGTTCCAGCCCCGGGTGAGCGCGGAGAGGTACTCGCGCATCTTCTCCATCTGGTCGTGGTCCGCGCCGCCGACCAGGAAGACGAACTGGGCGTACGCGCTGCGCAGTACGGCCCGACGGTTGATCAGGCCGCCCTGGTAGAAGGGGCGGCTGAAGGCGAGGGCGCTCGACTTGGCGATGATGGTCTTGTCGAGGTCGAAGAAGGCCGCGGTCCGCGGGCCGACTGGGCGGGTGCGGGCGGGCGGGGGTCCGGGGGAGGTGCTTCCGGCGGGCTCGGCCGGTTCGGCGGTCCCGGGAGTCTCGGCGCCCCGACCGGCGTCCGCGGCTCCGGCGGCCGGACCGGTGGTGGCCCCGCCGGTGGTTCCGGGTGTCCCGGAGGGGGTCTCGGACAGTGTCTCGGGAGCCGTTTCCGGGGCGGCGTCGGCCGTCTCGGCGGACCCGGTGGTGGAGTCCGCGGACTCGTCGGCGTACTCGTCGGCGTTCTCGGTGGTGTCCACGGGAACCGAGGATAGAGGGCGCCGCAAAACGGGCCGCCATTCGGTGTACTCGTGGGCGTGCGGGTTTGTGTTTCTGGCCGCTCGGGTACACCATGGAAGTCACGGATCGTTCGCGACCGTGCTAACCCGGTCCGGCTCCTCCCCCCCGAGTCGGGCTGTGGATAGACGACCCCCGCTCTCCCCCCCGGCGGGGGTCGTCGCACGTCCGGGGCCATTTTCAGGGGTTGAACGGCCTGTGCGGCAGATGCCTCGCCGCTCCCGGGGGTGGTCTACAGGGGATGTCGGGTCGCGGGTCCGCCGACCCACCTTCGTCACTCTGCGTTGCCGGTCGCACCTGGTGGTCGGCCGCTTCGGCATGCCCGCCGCGAAGGGTCGGAGTGACCCCGAAGGACCGCTCGGAGGGCGGGCGCGGAGGTGCTCGAAGGGGCGGCGAGCGGTGGCCGGCGGGGCCGTACCGCGTGCCCCTCCGGGCGTCGGCGTGCCCGCTGCCGGGCAGGCGCCCGGTCGGGCGGTTCTCCACAGTGAGGCCTTTTCGTCAATTCTTTGCGCAATAGCCCCCCGCCCGGGTGAACGTTGTTATCCACAGCCCCCGAGTTGTCCACAGGGATTCGGAACCCGCCTGACGGAAACCGCACCTCCCCCCACCGTGGTGCACGGCAGCGGCTGCCGCGGCCTCCTTGCGAGGTCCTGGCCGGCCGCCTGCCGGACCATCCGGACGCGTCCCGGACCGCCTCGCGCGGGATGGGCGCCCGCTGAGGGGAGAGCACCATGTCGACGCCGATCGCCGGATACACCGCCGCACCGGGCCCGGGGGCGGGCCCGCTGGTCGTCACCGACGACGAGGCCCTGGCCGAGCACCTGCTGCGGCTCTGCGCGGCCGCCGGCACCGAACCCCGGCTGATCCGGGGCGCCCCGCCGCCGCGCGACCTCTGGGAGGGCTCCTCGCTCGTGCTGGTCGGGGACGACCAGGTCGAGCGGTGTGCGGTGATGCCCCGCCGCACCGGCGTGCTGCTGCTCGGGCTGGACCTCGACGACCCCGGCGTGTGGGTCAGAGCCGTCCAACTCGGCGCCGAGCACGTGCTGTTCCTGCCCGACGCGGAGGCGTGGCTGCTCGACCGGATCGCCGACGCGGTCGAGGGGGTCGGCACACCCGCGCTCACCGTCGCGGTCCTCGGCGGCCGCGGTGGTGCCGGCGCTTCCACCCTGGCCTGCGCGCTCGCGGTCACGGCCGCCCGGACGGGCCGCCGGACCATACTCGTCGACGGCGATCCGCTGGGCGGCGGGATCGACATCCTGCTCGGCGGCGAGACGGCCGGTGGCCTGCGCTGGCCCGACCTGGCCGGTGCCCGCGGCCGGGTCAGCGGCGCCGAACTGGCCAAGGCGCTGCCGGTGCTGAAACGGCTGACCGCGCTCTCCTGCCTCTCCTGGGACCGTGGCGACATGCTCGCCGTGCCGCCCGAGGCGATGCGCAGTGTGCTGGCCGCCGCCCGGCGGCGCGGGGGGCTGGTCGTGGTCGACGTCCCGCGCCACCTCGATCCGGCGGCCGGCCAGGCGCTTGAGCAGGCGGACACGGCGCTGCTGGTGGTTCCCGCCGAGCTGCGCGCAGTGGCTGCCGCCGACCGGGTCGCAGCCTGCGCCCGGATGCGGCTAGACGACCTGCGGGTCGTGGTGCGCCCGCTGCGCCCCTTCGGACTCCCGGCCCACCGGATCGCCCGCGGGCTTCGGCTGAAGCTCGCGGGTGTCCTGGAGGGCGAGCCCGGCCTGGCCGTCGACGTGGAGCAGGGCGTGCCGCCCGGAATCCGCGAGGGCGGACCGCTGGCGCGGTTCTGCCAAACCTTCCTGGACGAGGTGCTGCCGCCGGTTCCGGCGGTCGGAGGAGGTGTCTACTGATGGTCCGTCTGCGCAGGATGTGCAGTGGGGCGGCGGCCGGCGGCCCGACCGAGAGGACTGGTGCGCGGGAGCACCGGTGGCTGAGCAGCGTCACGGCGGCCGACGGGCCGCCGGGGCGCCGTCCGGGCCCGGAGCCGAACCCCTACGGGCGAACCGCCCGGGAGGAGCGCGCCGCGGCGCTGGTGGACGCGGTGCGGCTCCGGTTGGCGGAGTCCGGGGCGCCGCCGACGGCCGGGTCCGTCGCGGCGGCGCTGCGGGCCACCAGGCCGCCGCTCGGGGGTGACGAAGTCCTCGACACGGTGCGGTCGCTGCGCGCCGAGCTGGTGGGTGCGGGCCCGCTGGACCGGCTGCTGGCGGCGCCCGACGTCACGGACGTCCTGGTGAACGGTCCGAACGAGGTCTGGGTGGACCGCGGCGGCGGGCTGCGGCGGGCCGTCGGTGTCCGATTCGCCGATGCCGAGGCGGTCCGGCGGCTGGCCCACCGGCTGGCCACGGCGGCCGGGCGGCGACTCGACGACGCCCGACCCTGGGTGGATGCACGGCTCCCGGACGGCACGCGCCTGCATGCAGTGCTGCCGCCGATCGCGACCGGCTGCACCCACATCTCGCTCCGGGTCTGCCGACCCCGCCCGTTCACGCTCGACGAGTTGGTGGCCGGCGGGGCGGTCCCCGAGGCCGGCGCCGGGCTGCTGGCGGACATCCTGCGCGCGCGGTTGTCCCTGCTGATCTCGGGCGGGACGGGCACCGGCAAGACCACGCTGCTGTCGGCCCTGCTCGGGCTGGCCGGACCGGACGAACGGATCGTCGTCGTCGAGGACTCGGCCGAGCTCCGCCCGGCCCACCCACACGTGGTCCGGTTGCAGAGCCGGCCGCCCAACCAGGAGGGGATGGGCGAGCTGACCTTGCGCGACCTCGTCCGCCAGGCCCTGCGGATGCGCCCCGACCGGCTGGTGGTCGGGGAGGTCCGTGGAGCCGAAGTGTCCGACCTCCTGGCCGCGTTGAACACCGGCCATGAGGGCGCGTGACTGCGATAACCGTACACGTATTCGCCCCGTTGGGTATGGGATCCCCGGCCATCCGTCACGGGAATGAGACCGCACGACCGGGGCCGGACCCGCTGCGCTTGGCGTGCCTTCCCCGGCAGCGGGAGTCAGGGGCCCGACCGCCTCGCGGGGGACGTAGGCGGCCGGGCCGGTCTTGGACGGCTACCTGAGCCGGTGGCGGAGCCAGGTCAGCCCGGGGGTGCTGAGCCCGTCCCACGGCGCACCCGGGGTCTCGGCGGCGCGCAGGGTCCACAGACCGGTGAGGATCGCGCCGAAGGCTGTGATGGACCACGGGGAGGCTTCCCGCCACATGGCCACGCTGTCGGCCCATTGTTCGGCTTCCTCGGGCGTGTGTCCGGCCTCGATCAGCCGGATGACCACGTATGCCGTGTCGGCCCATGGCGCGCCGGGGGCGGGGAATGCCCAGTCGATGACGCGTACGGTGTCGCCGTCCACCATGAGGTTGGGGCCAGTCAGGTCAGTGTGGACCAGGGTCTTGCCGTCGATCAGGTCGGGTGCTTCGCGTTCGGCCATGATCAGCGTGTCGAGCCGTTCCATGATCCACGGGTCGAGCCGGTCACGGTGCTGGTCGCCGATCTTGTGCCAGAAGTCCTGACCGGACCACCGGTCGGCCAGGCTGAAGGCCCGCAGGGGTGGGGCCGGGGTCAGCGTCTCGGCGAGCATTTCCAGCGTCCGGCTGATCAGCGGCAGATCGGCGGAGCCGGGCGACAGGTCCGCGTGCCTGCCGGGGGCGTATTCGAACCCGAGGGCCAGCCACCCGGCGGCCTCGATCTTCCAGAGCATCCGGGGGGCGATGCTCGCCGGGATCACGGTGTTCACGACCGACTCAAGGCGGTGCATCCACGCCTTGGCGTTGTCCTCGCGGACGGCCTTGCAGAACACCTGCCCACCGGTCGTCTCCAGAGTGGCGGCGAAGTCGGAGACGGTCCCGGCCGTGGGCGACACGGCGCCGTCGACCACCCCCGTCCGGCCTTCGATGCTCGCGCGCAACTCGTCCGGCAGGTCGTTCCAGGCGTAACCCATCGTGGGTCCTTCGGGTTCGGGCCCGCCCCGCTCCGGGGAACAGAGGGGGCGGGCCAGGTGATCAGTTGCTAGCTGTTGTGGCAACCACGGTGGCACTGCGAGCAGTTGCCGCTTCCGCTGGTGTCGCTGCCGTCACCGCCGCTGCCCTCCGAGCAGTCGGCGGACATGCTCCACAGCTCGGTGTCCACGGCGAACCCGCTGGCCTCGATGATGGCCACCGTGGCGGCGATGCTCACGCCCTTGGTGGACTCGTCCGGGCCATCGGTCGGCACGTGGTGGAGGAACCGCCCGGCCACCGAGCGGCAGAACCTCGCGTAGTCCCGGGTGTGCAGGATGAACGTGTGCCATCCGACGTCCACCAGGCCCGAGGGGGACAGCCCGGCGTCCGGGTTGACGGCACACGCCCCGAGGAAAGCGAGCGCCTGGTCCATGACCCTCTCGGCGAGCGCCTGGTCCATGTCCTCGTCCTTGACGATCCGGGCGACCAAGCGCCCGAACAGCGCCGGGTCCACCAGGGTCCGGCCGATGATCCGTTCCGTGCTGATCGAGGTCACTGCGGACTCTCCTAGCTCTGGTTCGGACCCAACCCGCTTGTGCGGGAGGGGATTTGGCTGCCCGCATCCGGCAGCCGGCGAATCCGCTGGGGTCGCCTGCTGCGGGCGGGAGTCTGTGGGGCCCAAGAGGGCCGGTTCTGCTGCCACCAGGGCACCGGGGCAGGTAGGCCGTCGCGTGCTCGGCGCTGTCCCGCCCACAGCCCGCCGATACCGAAGACGGGAGGGGCGTAGGGGTCCATCAGCGGCTCGGGTGGTTGGCCTCGCGCACGCGGGCCAGCAGCTCGGCACGCCTCTGCCGCTCCTCGGCCGTCAGGGGCACCTCTGTGTGCTCTTCCGGGGTGAGGACCGGCCGGGGTCCGGCGGGTCGCTCCGGGGGCCAGCGGTGGGCCCTCAGCCACCCGAACGGGTCCAGCGGGTCAGAGTCCTCGGCGGGGCTGTCAAGGGCCGGTTGCGCGTCGTCCTGGCGGTCAGCCACGGGGGCCCCCGGGGGTCAGGCACTCCCCCGACTCGGCGTGTCGGCGGCGGAGGATCCTCACGTCCGTGCGGAGCGAGTAGTTCAGCCCCTCCGGGTCCTGGATCGCCTGCTGCGCCATGGCGTCGTACCACCGGCAGGTGGGGCACTCTCCGGCGTCCGTGGGCCGCTCCTCGGGCAAACGCCGGGTGATCTCGTACAGCATCACGCGGCCCCCTTGTCGGGGCAGTGATCCGCGCCGCAGGTGCAGGGAGGCCACTCGCGCAGGATGCCGTCACGCGTCACCCGCATGGACAGCTCGGCGTCGTAGCCGGTGAGCGGGTTGTTGATGGGGTCGCGTTGGCGCTGCTCGGCCCGGTACTCCTCGCGGGTCTTGGGCTTGCGTGTGCTGGTGCTCACCGCCATGCGGGCCACTCCCTCGGACTGGTCAGAACCGATGGGCAACACGCTAGGTAGTCAAGCAAGTTGGGATCTATGAGATTGCACGAGATTGCAGGCCGTCACCCGAGGGCATTAGTGGCTGCGGTGATCAGCGCTCGGGCCTTCAGGCCGTAGACCGCCATGTCTGCCAGGGTGGCGAACGTGTCGGCGTACATAGCCACCTCGCTGGGCTGCGTCAGCGTGAGATGTCCAGAGACAAGCTCAACGTTCACTTGCGCCGTGTCGAAGATCCAAAATCCCTCAACGGGCATCCGGGCACGGTGCAGTCGAGTGGGGACGACCCCAACGCTGACGTTCGGCAGTGCGCTCACGGCGACCAGCCGTTCAAGCTGCTCGGCTTGGGTATCGGCGTCACCCAGCCCGTTGCGAAGGACGGACTCCTCCAGCAGGAACGCAAACCGCCGGTGTCCGTCGCGGAGCACGCGTTGCCGCTCCATTCGAACCGCTACCGCGTCGGCCACATCGTCGACTGACACGCGCCTTTGTTGAACGGCGCGCAACACGTCCTCGGTGTAGCCGTACGTTTGAAGGAGGCCGGGCACAAGCCAAGACGAGTAGGCCCGGAACCAGTGAGTCCGTTCGAACAACGGCAGAACGGCCTGTTGCGCCCTTCGCAGCCCCGCACGCTCCATGCGGCGCCACTCGACCCACATGCCTTCCACGGCGCGCAGGGAGGCGACCAGATCCGCCGTCTCGTCCTCCCGGCCGCAGGCACTGCACCAGGCGCGCAGATCGTCGGCGGAGGGCGACGTCTTGGCGCCGGCGATCCGGGACACCTTGGACGGGTGCCAGCCGCACAGGGCGGCGAGTTGCTTGCCGTCCAGCCCGGCGTCCTTGCACATCTCCCGGAGGCGATCTGCAAGGACTTGCCGGGCAGCTTGGACGTGGGACGAACCAGACACGGACATGATCGGTCAGACCAGCTTGTAATCCTCGTGCGGCGTGGCGCGCTCCCACACCGCTTCGAAGGCGGAACTCACCAAATCCACGGCGGCCGGGTCCGTCCGCCACTCCCGGTCCACGACCTCCCCGACCCCGGAGAAGTACGTGAACAGCACTGTCGACCCGTCGAACATCCACAGGTCCGTTCCTGGCAGGGCAATGTCGGCAGCCCTTCGCCGGGGCAGCCAGCGGACCTGTTCGCCCGCTGCGACGTTGGCGAACGTAAGGTCGTGCTCGTACCGGATGTAGTCCGTCACCGGCTCCGAGACGATTCGGGCCCGCCGCATGACCACTCCGCGTCCGACGGTCTCGGCAGCAAGGTCGGCCCAGGATCCCCACCAGTCAGGCAGGTTCGCCGGATCGTTGCGGTACCGATGGCCCGCACGCCAGCGCGCGAACTCGGGATCGTCAGGCGTGTAGCTGTCGCGCATCTCTAGGTGCACGGCGGAGTGTCGTGCCTTGGTCAAGCCCTCACGTACGGGGTACTTCACCGTTTCCGCCCTCCGGTCGCGGGATGTACTTCAGCATCACGGCGGGAAGCCGGATGATCGTCTCGTGTCCGGGAACGTCCGTGCTGTGACCGGGAATTGACCCGATCTCCTGACACGCCTTCACCTCTTCTTCGGTGGCCTTGTAGGACTGGATCAGGAGATCACCGGTGTCCTCGTCCAGCCAGATCGTCGGCGAGTCGTCGACGGGGGTGTTCGGAATGATCCCGAGGAAACGCAACCTCATGACATCTCCCTGTGTCGAGCCGATTGCAGTCAGTTGCACGACTATCGCCCCGTCAGTCGATCAGCACAAGAGGGCGTCAGGGCAAACGACGAAGGGCCCCCGCCCGACCCTGTGAAGGGCCAGGCGGGGGCATGAGGGCGCTCAACGGTCCCGGTAGGGGCGTCGGCGCCACAGTCCACGGTCGTCCTGCCAGAGGCCCACCGTGGCGGGCGGGAGGCAGTAGCGAGCATGGTGCGGGCCTGTGCGGTGGGCGTCGCCCGCTCGGGTGCTGGCGAACGTCTCGTGACAGGCCGGGCAGTGCTCGGCGCGCTGGCCGGACCATGACCGCCCGCACTGCGGGTGAGTGGTGCGCATAGAGGAACCTGCCTTGCTGCCAGAGCGAAGATTTGGCGGCCCGAGGGAGGTCGGGTGGACTGGTTGGGCTCCGGCATGCTGCCGGGCCGCCCACGGCTCGGCGTGGCACTCCCATGGGCGTCGCCTGCCGGTCGGCGCCCTCGCGTGCGCACTCACGCTCGCGTCACGTGCACGCGCTCCCTGCACGCGCGCGTATTTCCCACCCCTGAAAACGGACCTCGCCCTTATGTCGCAGGGGATTTTCAAGATCACTCAGGTTGGGAGACCCGTAGCCAGGCCGGATCCTGCTATCACGTAGCGATAGGGGAAGACCGGGAAGGGGGTCGCCCCCCACCCTCAATACCGCTACTTTCAGGCCGACTTGAGCTTGAGACCCACAGCACGGTTGGCATCGAGCGTGGTCGCGCCGACGAACGTCGAAACGATCGAACGCTCTTGAAGTGCCTCGGAGTTGAAGTCCCGCAGGTACCGCAGCGCGTAGCCCTGGCTCTGGACCGAGGCTGCGTACGCGACGCCAAGCGGGGCGTTCGGCGCACGGACGGCCAGGGCAAATGCCTCGGAGGCGAACGCGACAGCACCCTTGATGAACGGAGAGAAGTACACATCGAAGCCGTACAGGCGGCCTACAACGCCTTCCCGCAGGGTGTTGGCGCTGCCCGCGTCGTCTACGGCCGACAGGTTCGGATCGGCCAGCATGGCGGCCTTCACATCCGCATCGACCACAAGGTACCGGCGGTTGCCGACCTTGGCCTTGTCGAGCACGGCGCCCGCAGCGATCACGGCCTTACGCGGGAATGCGGCGTCGATCTCCAGCGCGTTGGCGGCGGTGGAAAGCTTGTTCATCTCCGCCGCAATGGTCTGCTCCACGAATTCACCGACACCGGCCGTCTGCGGCACGAGAACCTGCGCACCGAAATCGACAATGTCCAGCGTGAGATCTTCATCGGTGAGATCAACGGCGCTCACGGCGTGCGTCTTCAGCTCCACGGGAACGGAACGCTCGTTGATCTGAGTCGCAATGGCGCTCACACTGCCGGTGAACGCCTGTGCCTTGACAATATTGGGCAGGCGCACGCGCACGCGGCTGCCGACACCGCCGGAAAAGTCCTTCTCGGCGTCGCGGTGGACGAGCCGGCCGAGGACTAGCTGGGCTTCGAGAAGGCCAATGCCGACCCTGGCCATGATGTCGGACTGCTCGAAATGGTTGGGTGAGGTCATTCAGCGATTCCTAGGGGTAGACGGCTATGACTCGAATCGGCGCCGGATGACCTCGCTGGTGAAGCGGGCCATCATGTCGCCGATGCTCTGGAAATTCCCGGGGCCAACGCTGGGCGTTCCGCCGGAAGCTGGCTGGGCCTGGACTGGCGGCGCGGGCAGCTGCGCGGGGGCACTGCTCTTCGCAATGGCACCTAGCCGCTCGGCATCGGCGGTCAGCTCCGCCTCTGTATCGCCCTTCAGGCGATCAGCGAGCTGAATTGGAATGCCGTACCGAACTGCAAGACGGCCACGGAGAGCGCTTGCTTCCTTGCCGGTCAGTTTCTTCTGGGCTGCTGTTGCTGTTTCCTCGGTCGCCTTGGCGACTGCGGCACGGACGGTCTGATCGTGGCTGTTACTCACAGGGTCCCAATGGAGCGTAGGAACTGGACAGCGCAGCGCGACGGGGGCTTAAACACAGAAAGGCCCCCGCCACTGCGGTGCGCATCGACAGGGCCCGTCTAACCCTGGAGCGGCACCCGCAGCAGCGGGGGCGAAATCGGCGCGTCCGTGACGAAGGATCGAAGGCACGGACGGCCGAAGCATGGAGTTGTTGTGGTGCGCCAGACGGAGGCGTACCAGCGGCGGGTGCGCGGGCCCGAGCGGCGGACCTTCCGCACCGAATCGGCCGGTCGCGTCCGCAGGACGGGCGGAACGTTGTCCGCCTGAATGATGAGAGCCCGGCGGGCTGAAACGCCGGGCTTCGACCCCATCAGGGTGATTAATGGGGGGTGGTTAAAGGTTCACCCCCCATCCTCGCCCATCACCCACATTGATGGGGGGCGGTAAAGGCGGGGTGCGACGGCGCGCCGGCGCCCAGAGTGACGAAATGACGAAATGAAGCGGCTTCCAGCATTGCGCGCATAGAGGTAGAGAGAGATTTGCTGTATGCGTGGATGCCAGAACTACGTCATTTCGTCACTTCGTCACACTCAACAGCAGATCATGAACGATTAGCGATCGATCGGCAACTCTGTGTGCTTGCGCTCAGCGCGGCGTCGTTGTCTCCCGCAGTGCGCCGCTCCGGCCGGGGCCGGAAGCTACTGTGGTCCGGATCACAGAAAGTGGTCGGCAACTGGCCGGGTTTCGATGCCGCCGCCCAGCCCGCAGCCAGCCCGCGCCAACCAGGGCCAGCACGGACACGAGAGAGCCCCGCCCCGGCCAGATGGCCAGGACGGGGCTGCGTGCGCCACTTAAGGGCGCGGGGGACCTTATGGGACTTCGTTCAGTTCGTCCCGCGCGATAGCTGCCAGCTCTGCCGTCGCTGGATCAGCGTCGCGCATCCACGCGGGGCCCTCGAAGTCGATGGATACGCGCGATGGGTCGAACCGCTTGGGTGCGCCCGGTGCTGGGGGTGATATCACCACCCGTGCGCCCAAGTCGATGAGCAGGCCCCGCCGCCCCTCTTCATCTCGCTGCTCCCACTCGGTCTTTACCGTCCGGCCAGCGTCAACCCAGCGCCCTTCGGCTTGTTCGGCCTCCGTCCGCAGCTCTGCCTGTCGGCGTTCCAAGGCGTTCAACTGTGTTACGGCGATCCGCGCTGCTGCCCCACCCGGTTCAAGGTGGACCAGGTTTCCGGCCAGTCGCTCGATCTGCGTCGTGACCTCGGAGAGTTGGAGAACCGCACTGCCGTCTGGCTCAGTCCAGCGCATCAGCTTGAGCCGTCCGAAGCGCTTCAGAAACTCGGCGGTCACCATTGCTTCGACCGGAGCAGCCACGATCACGTTCGGCCGGTGGATCCCGTGCTTGCCGACGCCCTTCCGGCACACGTACGTGGTGTAGTCCTTCCCGCGCGCCTCGCGGCGCTGCCGGTACATTGGTCCGTCGCACTCGGAGCAGGGCGCGACGTGCAACAGCAGAGCCTTCCCGCTGCGCCGCACACCACGCCCCTTGGCCTTCTCGTCGAGGATCCCGCGCACCGCAGACCAGGTTTCGGCATCCAAGAGTGCGGGGCCAGCGGACAGAGGGCGGCCCTCGGCGTCGAGCACCGGCTGATTTGTCAGTGCCCCTCGCTTTTCACCCGGCACAGCCTGTACAAGCCAGCCTCGGACCGCAGGTGTGTAGAGCACGTCTCGCAACGTCGTCGTGTGCCAGACCTGACCCCGCACCTTGCGGCCGTCGCGCTGTCGCGCATGATCGGCGGGGGGCAGGATGCCACGCTCGTTAAGGTTCCGAGTCAGACCGGCCAGCGATGCGCCGTGCTGCGTCAGCTGCTCGGCGCACTCGCGGATGATGGAAGCGGCGGTCTCGTCTATGGTCCAGCGCTTGTTATTCACTGGCCCATCCACGGCGTAGCCGTAGGGTGCCAAGCCGCCCAGGTGATTGCCGCGAGACCGGAAGTGGTCCTTCGATGCCTGGATCCGGGCCGTGATCATGTCCCGCTCGTACTCGGCGAACGCAGCCAGCACGTTGATGATGATTGAAGCGTTCTCGGGGGACACCACACCGTCGGCGGTGACGACCGTCGCATGGGTGGAGTCTGCTGCCTTCAGCAGGCGCTGGAACTCCAGAACGCTGCGGGCGTAGCGGTCCAGCTTGGCGGCGAGCACGTAGTCAGCGCGCGGAAGCCAAGACAGGACCTCGCGCATGCCGGGGCGGTCTTCCAGCTTCGTGGCGCCGGACACGTTGGTGTCGGTGGCTATGTGGATCACCTGCCACCCGCGCTGTTCGGCGTACGCCTTGCATGCGTTGATGCGGTGGTCGGGCGCCTCTTCGGCGAACAGGCGAGACAAGCGGTCGTAGATGACGACGGTTGGCACGGTGGCCCTTTCTTTCGGTCGGACTGGGCCACGGCCCGGCACAGGATACGTGCACGGTTATCCCGATCATGCGGGCGGGTGCGGCACGGTGCACGCCAATACGGCGGCGGACGTCCCGGTCCGGCTGGAAGCGCTCGGCTCGCTCGCGGGGCTGGACCGGTCGGCCCTGCACAGCCAACTCCGGGCTGCACTCGACCTGGTGGTGCACCTGGTGCGGGAGCCGGGCACCGGGCGACGCAGGGTCGCCGAGATCCACACGCTGGCCGGCGACCGCGACGGCCTGGCCGTCACCGAACCGGCGGTGCTGTTCGCGGCGGACGGCAGCACGGTGCGTGGTGCGGGCTGGGAGCGGCTGTCCGGACTGCTGGCGGCTCGGGGCGTGATGGCCGCGGACCGGGCGCCGTGACGCCGGCCCTGGCCGAGGCGGTGTTCAGCCTCGCGCTCTGCGGGTGCGCGTTGGCAGCCCTGTTGCTGCTCGGCCACCGGGGCGGGTGGCCGAGCGGGGATCGGGCGGGGAATCGGAATGACGGAGCTGATCGAGGGGCCTGATCGGGGCCCGGTCGAGAGGGAGGTGCGGGACATGGCTCGTGATCAGTTGTCCCTGTGCTGGGCGGCGGTGCTCGTCGTGGTGGCGCTCGCCGGGTGGTGGTCGCTGCAACCGGCCGCGCGCGGCTCGCGGAGGTGTCGATTGGTGCTGACCGGAAGCGATGGTGGCTTCGACGGTGGTGGTGGTGGCGGCGGTGGCGCGGGGCGCGGTGCACGCCGGGCAGCAGGAGTTCGGTGGGGCAGCTCTGTGAGGTCCGGGGCATCCGGGGGCGAGCTGCGGATCGCTTGCCGCCGGCGCGACCGGTTGGCGCCCGAATCGCTGCTGGTTCCGGCTGGGTTGGCCTTCGCGTGGGCGACGGGCTCGCCCGTCCCGCTGCTGGCCGCAGTGCTGGCGTTCGTGCCGCTGCGGCGCCGACGGCAGCGCCGTGCCACGGAAGAGGAGGCCCGGCGGCGGGCCGCCGCGGTCGTGGACCTCTGTACCGGGCTGGCCGGCGAGTTGCGTGGCGGGGCGACCCCGGAGCAGGCGCTGCACCTGGTGACGACCCGCCTTGCGGCGGACCACGAGGCGCTGCACCGGATCGGTGCGGAACCGGTGGCACGGCTCGCCGCGGGCTGGTACGGCGGGGACGTTCCGCTGGCCTTCCAATTGCTCGCGGAGCTTCCGGGGGGCAGCGGGGCCACGGCGATCGCCGCCTGCTGGCGGGTCACCGCCGACGGCGGATCGGGGCTGGCGACGGCGCTGGACGGCGTGGCGGAGGCGCTGCGCGCCGAGCAGGCACTGGTTGAGGAGATCGCGGCCGAGCTGGCCGCGCCGCGGACCACGGTCGCGGTCCTGGCGGCACTCCCGGTCGCGGGGCTGCTGCTCGGGGCGGCGCTCGGGGCCGGACCGTTCACCGTCCTGCTCCACACCCCCGCCGGGCTGGCCTGCCTGCTGGGCGGCGCGGTCCTGGAAGGCCTCGGCCTGGTGTGGACGGCGCGGATCGTCCGGGCCGCGTCGCGTGGGGCCATGGAGGCGCCGGCGGACGGCGGACCGCCGGCCGTCGCGGGTGCGGGCCGGGGTCCGGTCCCCGCTGCGGGTCCGGTCCCGCGCCGTGCGCGGGACCGTGACGGCGAGGCCCGGTGGTGCGGCATCTCTCGGACCGGAACCAGCTCGGGGCGGTCGAGCGGCGTGTCCCGGACGGAGGCGATGCCGGCGTGATCCGTGGTGCGGGCAGCTTGGCCCTGGTGCCGGCGGTGACTGCCGGGGTGCTCCTGCTACCCCGAACGGCGGTCCGGTGGGCTGGGCGGCGGCGGGCTGCAGCCTGGCTCCGGGCGGGGAGCCGCTCGTCGGACCGAGCCCGGAGGCCGCTCGTGCGATGGCCCCGCAAGCGGCGGGCCTGGGCCCAGGGCGGGGCCGGGGCGGATGAGTCCGGGCCGGGCGTAATCGGGTCGATGCCGGTGGCCGTCGGTGCGGAGCGCGTACGGCGGGCCGTCGTGCCGGGTGGTGCCGCACTGGTCGCGGCGATGGTGATCGGAGGAACGGCCGGGCTGGTGGCCGGGGTACTGCTGGCCACCGGGCTGTACCGGTGGCTGCCGAGGCCGCGGTCGCCGGCCGAACGGCGGGCCGCGCTGGAGGACGAGCAGCTGACTCGCCAGCTCCCGCTCACCGCGGAACTGCTGGCGGCCTGCCTCGGTTCGGCCGCCTCGCCGGCCGTGGCGGTCGCGGCGGTCGGCCGGAGCGTCGGTGCCCCGATGGGGCCGCGGCTGGTGGCGATCGCGGCTGAGCTGGCCCTCGGCGCACCACCGGAGGTCTGCTGGGTCCGCTTGGGCATGGAGCACCCGGCCCTGGCGTCGCTGGCCCGTTGCCTGGTGCGGACGAGCCTCAGTGGTGCTCCGGCGGCCAAGCCGCTGGCCGGTCTGGCACACGGGCGGCGGTCGGAGGCCGTCCGCACGGCACACGCCCGGGTTCGGCGTGCCGGTGTGCTGGCCACGGCCCCGCTCGGGCTCTGCTTCCTCCCGGCCTTCGTGCTGATCAGCGTCGTCCCGGTGGTCCTCGGCCTCACCTCCCGGTTCGCGCAGGCACTGTGAGCGTCCGTGCTGCGGGCGCGGCCCTTCGGCGGCCGGGCCGACACAAAATCATCGTCTTCGATCGAGGAGAGAACTCATGACCGCAATCACGATGCTCGGGCCGGTCGGCGGACTCCGCCGGCGCCGTCTTCCCGGGGTGCGCCGACGGCGAGGCGTCTGGATGGTCGGCCGGATCCGGCGGGCACTCGGGAGCAGGAGGCCCGGCGGGGGCGACGGCCGGGGCCTGGAGTTGCGCACGGCCGGTTCCAAGGGCAGGCGCGGTGGTCGGTCGGCCGGCAAGGGGCGGTCGGACGCCGGGATGACGACCGCGGAGTACGCGGTCGGGACGCTCGGGGCGTGCGCGCTGGCCGCCGGACTCTACAAGGTCGTGACCAGTGCGGCCGTCATCGGGAGCCTGACCGACCTGCTGGACCGGGCGCTCCATGCGACGTGACGGTCGGCCCGCCTGGCGTGTGTCCTGGGGCGGCCGGCGGGCCGGGCGGTGTCGCAGGGGTCTGTTGGCCCGGCGCCGGGGCGACGCAGGGTTCGCCACGGCCGAGACGGCGGTGGCCCTGCCCGCGCTGGTGCTGCTCGCGGTGATGATGGTCTGGGGTGTGCTCGCGGCGGGCGCACAGCTCCGCTGCGTGGACGCCGCACGGGCGGGGGCCAGAGCGGCCGCCCGCGGTGAGGCGGACGCCGTCGCCGTCGCCATCGCCCGCTCGGCCGCCCCGGCCGGGGCGGCGGTCCGGATCACGGCCGAGGCCGACACCGTGCGGGTCACGGTCGAGGCGCGGTCGGCGGCTCCGGGCCGGCTTGCGGCCCTGCTCTCGGTACGGCTCGGCGCGGCCGCCGTGGCCGCGCGGGAGGACATCCTGGGCGGTGGCAGCGGTGGCAGCGGTGGCAGCGGTGGCAGCGGTGGTGGCGGGGCCGGTACCGGTGGAGGTGGCGGCCCGTGGCCGGCCTGAGCACGGGGCCGGTCGTCGGCCCGCTGAGGCGGGCGCTGGATCGGGCAGCGCGGCTCCGGGTCGGCCGTACGGCAGCGAGGGCGCGGCGGGGACGGGCGCCCGACGCGGGGTCGGCGACGGTCTGGCTGGTCGCGTGCGCGGTGCTCGGCTGCGCAGCGTTCACCGCGACCCTCGCGGTCGGCGCGGTGGCGGGCGCCCGCCACCGGGCGGAGGCGGCCGCGGACCTCGCCGCCCTCGCGGCGGCCGATCGGCTGTTGCTGGATCCGGACGGCGGGTGCGCGCGGGCGGTCGGCGTCGCCGCTGCGCAGGATGCCACGGTGGTGTCCTGCGCGGTCGACCGGGAGGCGGATGCCGTCGAGGTGGTGGCCGAAGTCCCGGTAGCCGGAGTACCGGTCCGGCTGCCGGTCGGCCCGGCCCGCGCCCGGTCCCGGGCCGGACCGGTCCGCGCCGCGCCCGCCCCGGTCGGGGGCGAAGCGGGCGTGGACCTCAGCGTGGTGGGCGGCTCATGAGCCCCCGGGACCGGGCTCCTGGGGCCCGCCCGCCCGGTTCTGGCTCTCAGGGCCGCCGGGCTCGCCCGCCGGGCCCTGTCCGTCCGGCGAGGCCTGTCCACCGGCCTCTGCCGGTCCGCCGGCCGACGCCTCTCCGGCCGGTGCGCCCGGCGAGTCCGCCTCGCCGGGCCTGCCGGGCTCGCCAAGTCCGTCCGGTCCGGCCGGTGCAGCCGTGCCGTCCCCGGCCGGGCCGACCTCCTCGTCGGCGCGCCCCGCATCCTCTGCTGGTGCGCCGGCGAGCAGGACGTCCAGCAGTCGGACGGCGGCCGCCTTGTCCAGCGGGTCGTTGCCGTTGCCGCACTTGGGCGACTGCACACACGAGGGGCAGCCGCGCTCGCACTCGCAGGCCGCGATCGCCTCCCGGGTCGCGGTCAGCCACTGAACGGCGCGCCGGAAGCCGCGTTCGGCGAAGCCGGCCCCGCCGGGGTGGCCGTCGTAGACGAACACGGTGGGCAGTTCGGTGTCGGGGTGCAGTGGCACCGAGACACCGCCGATGTCCCACCGGTCGCAGGTGGCGAAGAGCGGCAGCAGGCCGATGGAGGCGTGCTCGGCGGCGTGGGCCGCGCCCGGCAGCTGGTCCGGCGGGATCTCGGCGTCGAGGAGCTGGTCCTCGGTGACGGACCACCAGACCGCCCGGGTGCGCAGGGTGCGTGGCGGCAGGTCGAGCTTGGTCTCGCCCATGATCTCCCCGGTGGAGATCCGTTTGCGGAGGTAGCCGACCACCTGGTTGACCACCTCCACCGAGCCGAAGCTGAGCCGTCCCTCGCCCCAGTCGATCGAGGTGTCGGTGGAGAGCACGGAGATGGAGGTGATGTCCCGGGCGGCCGTCGTGTAAGGCGGGTCGGCCGGCTCGACCAGCGCGACGGAGGTCTCCAGGTCGAGCTCCCGGACGAGGTAGCTGCGTCCCTGATGCAGGTGGACGGCGCCGGTGTGGACGGTGGTGTGGGCGGCCGCGGCGTCCACGGTGCCCAGCAGCCGGCCGGTCGGGGCCTCGACGATCTGCACCGGGCTGCCGCCGCTGCCGCGCAGGTCGACGGCGTCGGCGGCCCGTTCGCGGCGGGTCCAGTACCAGGAGCCGCCGCGCCGTCGGAGCAGTCCGCGCTGCTCCAGGACGGGCAGCAGCGGGCCGGTGGACGGGCCGAACAGCTCCAGGTCCGCGTCGGTGATCGGGAGCTCGGCGGCGGCCGCGCACAGGTGCGGGGCGAGGACGTGCGGGTTGTCCGGGTCGAGCACGGTGGCCTCGACGGGGGTGGCGAAGAGGGCCTCCGGGTGGTGCACCAGGTAGGTGTCCAGCGGGTCGTCGCGCGCGATCAGGACGGCGAGCGCGCCCTGGGCCTCGCGCCCGGCCCGGCCGGCCTGCTGCCAGAGCGAGGCCCGGGTGCCGGGGTAGCCGGCCATCAGGACGGCGTCGAGGCCGGAGACGTCGACGCCGAGTTCGAGGGCGGAGGTGGATGCGAGGCCGAGCAGACGGCCGGTGTGCAGCGCACGTTCGAGGGCCCGGCGCTCGTCGGCGAGGTAGCCGCCGCGGTAGGCGGCCACGCGGTCGGCGAGCGGCCTGCCGAGCTGGTCCTGGGCCTGGAGGGCGACGAGTTCGGCGGCCCGGCGGGAGCGGACGAAGACGACGGTCCGGGTCTGCCGCTCGACCAGGTCGGTCAGCAGGTGGGCGGCCTCGGCGGTGGCCGTACGGCGGACGGGTGCACCGTGCTCGCCGACGTTCTCGGTGAGCGGCGGCTCCCAGAGGCCGAAGACCATCGGGCCGCGCGGGGAGGCGTCCTCGGTGACCGCCCGGGCCGGCAGGCCGGTCAGCCGGTGCGCGGTGGCGGCCGGATCGGCGGTGGTGGCGGAGGCGAGCAGGAAGGTGGGGGAGGAGCCGTACCGGGCGCAGATCCGGCGCAGCCGCCGCAGCACCTGGGCGACGTGCGAGCCGAACACGCCCCGGTAGCTGTGGCACTCGTCGACGACCACGTACCGGAGCGTCTTGAGGAAGGAGGACCAGCGGGCGTGGGCGGGCAGGATGCCGCGGTGGAGCATGTCGGGGTTGGTGAGCACGTACGAGGCGTACTGACGCACCCATTCGCGTTCCTCCGGCGGAGTGTCGCCGTCGTAGAGCGCGGCGCGGACCCTGGGCGGGGCGAGTTCGGCGGCGCGGCGGCGCTGGTCGGCGGCGAGCGCCTTGGTCGGGGCCAGGTAGAGCGCGGTGGCGCCGCGTCCGTTCCGGGCCTCGGTTCCGTCCAGCAGATCGCTCAGGACCGGAGCCAGATATCCGAGCGACTTGCCCGAGGCGGTTCCCGTGGCGATCACCACGGAATGGCCGGTTCTGGCCAGGTTCATGGCCTCCGCCTGATGGGTCCAGGGCCGTTCCACGCCGAGGTCGTGGGCGGCGGCCACGATCTCCGGACGGATCGAGTCGGGCCACGGCGAATAACGGGCAGGTCGGGCGGGAAGGTGCTCCGTATGGGTGAGCCGGTCCGATCGCCCCCGGGTGGCGGACAGGGTCGCGAGCAGTGCCTCGGGCAGGCTGTGACGGGGCGGCATGAGGACCCAGTGTGTCACCGGCGTGACGGAGAATCGTTGTAAGCCATCGTGCGGGCATGGTCGCAGGTGGTTGAATGTGGCCGTGACGGCCGTACGGCCGTGGGTCGCAGCGCCGAGGCTTGCCACGTGTTGGCTGGCGCGCCCGGACTCGCGACCATGCGGTTGCGGCTGTCCGGCCGGAGATCGCACATGACGTAGCAAGGCAAGGTGCTGGAGGTTCCGTGGACCTGTCCCTGTCGACCCGTACAGTCGGCGATCGCACGGTCGTCGAGGTTGGCGGCGAGATCGATGTGTACACCGCCCCGAAGCTGCGTGAGCAGTTGGTCGAGCTCGTGAACGACGGCAACTACCACCTCGTCGTCGACATGGAGGGCGTGGACTTCCTCGACTCGACCGGCCTCGGTGTGCTGGTGGGCGGTCTCAAGCGCGTGCGTGCCCATGAGGGTTCGCTGCGGCTGGTGTGCAACCAGGAGCGCATCCTGAAGATCTTCCGCATCACCGGCCTGACCAAGGTCTTCCCGATCCACACCTCGGTGGACGACGCGGTCAACTCGACCGACTGACGTGGCCGGGCCGGCCTCCGGGCCGGCCCGCCCGATCCATGCGTCCGGCGTGCCGGGGCCGCACTGCGGTTCCGGCTGTCCCGGCCGCCTCGGAGCCGGCCGGCGCCGGCTCACAGGGGCCGCATGCCCGGCCCCGGTCGGACACCCCGAGGGGGAATGATGGCAACCGTCGAACTTCGATTCAGTGCGCTTCCCGAGCACGTACGGACGGCCCGGCTGGTCGCCGCGGCTGTCGCCAGACGAGCCGGGGTGGACGAGTCGGTGCTCGACGAGGTGCGGCTCGCCGTGGGCGAGGCCTGCTCCCGTGCCGTCGGTCTGCACCAGCGCGGTGGGATCACCGGCACGGTCCGGGTGGCGCTCAAGGACGAGGAGAAGCGTTTCCTCATCGAGGTCGAGGACGAGGCCGGCCCCGCCACCGCCCCGGCCGACGCCGCGGCCGAGGGCGCCGATCCGGACGAGGACACCCTGGGCCTCGCGGTGATCACCGGCCTGGTCGAGGACCTGGAGGTCGCCGACGGCGCCGAGGGCGGCGTGATCCGGATGAGTTGGCCGGTCTCGGTCGACGCCGTCGCGGTCTGAGGCGCTCCCGCCCGCGTTCCGCTGCCCGCTCGGACGTCTGCCGGTTCGGCCTACCCGCACGCTGCTTCGAGCCGGTGTTCGCGACCGCGCGTCCGTGCTGACTGCGTCCTCGCGCGAGGCTGCGCATCCGTGCTCCAGGGTCCATTCCCCAAGAACGCGTTGACAAGTTGTTGAGATTGGCGGTTCGCTGCTTCCGGCACGACCGGGTCCGATCGTTGGTCGGACCTGTCGCGGAAGAGGAAAGCCATGCGGATCCGCATTCTGTGGCCGGCCGGGCAGGCCACCGCCACACTCGACCCCACGCCCACCGCCGAGGCGCTCTGGGATGCGCTGCCGATCAGTTCGTCGGCCAGCCTCTGGGGCGAGGAGGTCTACTTCGACACGCCCGTCAGCGTGCCGCGCGAGGACGGGGCTCGGCAGGTCGTCGAGCCGGGCACGGTCGCGTTCTGGACGGACGGCGACAGCCTGGCGCTGCCCTACGGGCCGACGCCGGTCTCGCATGGCGACGAGTGCCGGCTGGCGAGCCCGTGCAACATCCTCGGCGCGCTGGACGGGGACGCCCAGGTGCTGCGGACGGTCCGTCCGGGCGACTCGATCCGCGTCGAGCGCGCCTGACCGGCTTCTGCCCGGTTCGGCAGTGGCAGTGGCAGTGGCACCGGCAGTGACACCGGCACCGGCCGCGAACCGGTCGGGGGCCGGTGCCCGACCCGGGGCCGGGCACCGGCGGTCGGTGGAGGAACGGGAGCGGGAACCGGGGGTCGGTCGGCGGCCGTGTAGGTTCGCAGTTCGACGACCCAAGACGACCGAAACCGAAAGGCTTCCCCCGGTGAACAAGCGACTGCTGGCCGTACCCGCGCTCGGCGCGCTGCTCGCGTTCGGCGCCGTCGGCTGCGGCGACGACAACACCAAGCAGCTGGAGTCCTGGGCGGCGAACGTCTGTGGCGCGGCCAAGGACCCGATCGCCCAGGCCCAGACCGCGCTCGCGGACACCGGCCAGGTGAAGACCGGCGAGGCGCCCGCGGACCTGCAGAAGCGCCTCTCCACGGACATCGGCCGTCTGGCCAAGACCAACCAGGACATCGCCGCGGCGATCGACTCCGCCGGGGCGCCCAAGGTGGACGACGGTGCGACCATCCAGAAGGACACCGTCGCCGAGCTGAACAAGGCGGCGGACGGCTACCTGGAGGTTCAGAAGAAGCTGGACGCGGTGTCCAACGCCGACCAGTCGAAGTTCGCGGACGGATTGCGCAGCGTGGCGGACCAGATCCAGCAGCTGGCCTCGCTCTCCACCCAGGCGCAGGCCAAGCTGCAGCGCGGGGAGCTCGGTGCCGCGATGGCGAAGCAGGAGGGCTGCAAGCCGGGCTCGGCTGCGGCGGCTCCGACCGCCGACGCCGGCAGCTCCCCGGCCACCGGATCGTCGGCCTCGGGTTCCCCGGCCACGGGCGCCCCGACGCCGGGGGCGACGGACCAGGCCGCCACGCCGGCTCCGTCCGGCTCGACGTCCGGCTCGGCCGAGCCCGCCCCCGCGGCCACGTCTGCGACGACCCCCGCTCCCACGGCGAGCTGATCCTCGCTGGGGATCCCTCCCTCGAACGAGCCGTCCGAGGGAGGGATCAGCCCGCCACGTCCGCCGGGCCGCCCGGCCACTCGCCGGCGGCCGGACCGCCTGTCGCCGGACCGCCTGCCGGCAGGCCGCCCGAGCGGGGGAGCGCGGGCGGTGGCCGGGGGACAATGGCGGGGTGATCAGTAGCCCCGTTCTCGACCCGACCCGCCTCGCCAAGCTGCGCGAAGCGTTGCTCGCCGCCTCGTTCACCGCCGACGGCTGCCTCGACCTGCTCGGGCCCACCGGCTATGCGGCGCTGGCCCGCAGTGAGGCGGTCCCGGCGCTGCGCGCGACCCGCGGTGGCAGCCCGCTGGAGACGCTGGTGCGGCTGTTCCTGCTGCAGCAGCCCGTGCCGTACAAGGCGGCCGCCGCCGCGTTGCCGGTCGAGGACTGCCTGACCGACGGCTGGCTGCGCCCGGACGGCGATCTGGTGCGCGCCACCGTCGACGTCCGCCCCTACGCCAACGAGGTCGCCGGCCTGCCCAGTTCGGACGCCTGGGTGGTCTCGGACCTGGGCTGCGCGGTCGGCGGTGCGGGCGGGATCGGCTCCGGCGAGACCGCGCACGGCGTGGCCCGGCGGGACCTGGTGCTCGGCGTGGGCGGCGCGTCCACCACGCTGGCCAACATCACCGTGCGCCGACCGGTCCGGACGGCGCTGGACCTCGGTTCGGGCTCCGGGGTGCAGGCGCTGCACGCCGCCCGGCACGCCCGGCGGGTCACCGCGACCGACCTCAACCCACGCGCCCTGCGGTTCACCGAACTGACGCTGGCACTCTCCGGATTCGAGAACACCGACACCGCGGCCGGCAGCCTCTTCGAGCCGGTCGGGGAGCGGAGGTTCGACCTGATCGTCTCCAATCCGCCGTTCGTGATCTCGCCGGCCGGCCGGTTCACCTACCGCGACGGCGGGATGGCCGGCGACGACCTCTGCCGCAGCCTGGTCCGCTCGGCTGCCGACCACCTGGAGCCCGGCGGCTACTGCCAGCTGCTGGCCAACTGGCAGCACGTCAAGGGAGAGGACTGGCGCGAGCGGCTGGCCGGCTGGGTCGCGGGCACCGGCCTGGACGCCTGGATCGTCCAGCGCGAGGTCCAGGACGTGGCCCAGTACGCCGAGTTGTGGCTGCGCGACGGCGGCGACCACCGCGGCCCCGGCGGCGACTACCAGGCCCGGTACGGGGAGTGGCTGGACGCCTTCGAGGCGGGCCGGGTCGAGGGCATCGGCTTCGGATGGATCACGCTGCGGGCGAGCGGCGCCGAACAGCCGACCGTCCGGGTGGAGGAGTGGCCGCACCCGGTCGAGCAGCCGCTCGGCCCGCACATCGAGGAGTGGTTCGAGCGGCAGGACTTCCTGCGGACGCACGACGACGCGGGGCTGCTGGCCGCCCGGTACGTGCTGGCCGACGAGGTGGTCCAGGAGCAGGTCGGCGAACCCGGGGCGGAGGACCCGGAGCACGTCGTCCTGCGGCACAACCGCGGCATGCGGCGCGCGACCAAGGTGGACACGGTGGGAGCCGGGTTCGTCGGCGTCTGCGACGGCACGCTGTCGGCCGGCGAGATCGTGGACGCCATCGCGCAGCTGCTCGGCGAGGACCGCGTGGTGCTACGCGACCGGGTGCCGGAGTCGCTGCGGCTGCTCACCGAGCAGGGCTTCATCCAGCCGGTCACCTGATCGATCGACCGTTCGGGCCCGGGCCGTCCGTGGTCCGGGCCCCCGCGGTCATCGGGCCGTCCGTGGTCCGGGCCCCCGCCGTCCCCGGTGTGTCCGTCGTCCTCGGTCCGCCCGTCGCCGGGGAGCGTGGGCAGGCCATCCGGGTTCATCTCGCGGTGGCCCGCGATTTGCCAGGCAGTCGTCGAACGTCCGCCCCTCGTTGGTCGGCGGCTGTGAGGCTCTGTCCACAGGCTGTGGACAGGGCTGGGGGCGAGGGGTGGAGCCGACGACGGCGATGGCGGGCGGCGCGGTGCTCGCGCTCTTCGGGGGCGCGCTGTTGTTCTGGTGCGCCGCTGAAGTGCGCCTTCGTCACCGGCTTCGGCGGCGCGGTGTGCCGGCGGTGGCCACCGTGGTGGCCGAGACCGACGCGCACGGCGAACTCGACAGTGCGCCGTTGCTCTCCTTCTCCGCCCTGGCGGCGGTCGGAGGGCCCGGTGCCGCGCGCTGCGCCGAGGCGGTGATCACCCGGCCGCGCGGCCACACCCCGCTGCGCCGCCCGCCTGGCCTGGTGCCCGGTGCCGCCGTCCGGGTCGTCTACGACCCACGCCGTCCGAACCGCGTGGTGCTGGCAGCGGCGGAGACGGGCCGGGTCGCTCTGACGGATCTGCTCTGGGCGGCGCTCGGCGCCGGTTGCCTGGCCGCGGGCGCCGCCCTGCTGGCGGCCGTCGCCACCCGCTGAGTCGCGCCCGGGCACCCGCGCCGGCCCCCGCCCGGGCGGCCACCCGCCCTGCCGGCCCCCGCCCGGGCGGCCACCCGCCCTGCCGGCCCCCGCCCGGGCGGCCACCCGCCCTGCCGGCCCCCGCCCGGTAGGCCATCCCGTCCGGCCGGCCACCCGCCCTGCCCCGGCCGTCCACCGCCACCCCGCCCCGAGGGCCGCCGACCGACGCCGTGCACCGTGCGCCCACGCCTTCCCCTACCACCGCGACCGCCCCCGTCGCCGGTGCGGCGAATTTCCGTTGACAGATCTTGGAATCCGTCATTCCATCCTTCGAAACCCGCCGAAGCCCCCCTCCACGGGGCGCGATCCTCCATCATCGGGTTACCGTTCGAGTGGCGTCGGTCGGCCTTGCCGGTGAAAAAGCGGGATCCGTCCGTTTGACAAGGGTGGCCGGGGTACGGTCACACTCCGCTGGTGGGGTCGTCGTACAGCGGCAGCCCCGGGACGGTGGAGGGGTCGGGCGGAGCGCAGCCCGTGCTGCCAGCGCCGACCAGCTCACATAACGACCGGGAGAGAAGAGCGAAGGTGTCCCCGAGCAGCGAGACCGCGCACGGACAGCGACTCGTCATTGTCGAGTCGCCGGCCAAGGCGAAGACGATCAAGGGCTACCTGGGCCCCGGCTACATCGTCGAGGCGAGCGTCGGGCACATCCGCGACCTGCCCAGCACGGCGGCCGAGGTCCCGGACAAGTACACGGGCGAGGTGCGCCGCCTCGGCGTGGACGTCGACCACGACTTCGCTCCCATCTACGTCGTCAACGCTGACAAGAAGTCGCAGGTCAGCAAGTTGAAGTCGCTGCTCGCGGAGTCCGACGAGCTCTTCCTCGCCACCGATGAGGACCGCGAGGGCGAGGCCATCGCGTGGCACCTCCAGCAGGTCCTGAAGCCCAAGGTGCCGGTGCACCGCATGGTGTTCCACGAGATCACCAAGTCGGCGATCCAGGAGGCCGTGGCCAACCCGCGCGAGCTGAACCAGCGCCTGGTCGACGCCCAGGAGACCCGCCGCATCCTCGACCGCCTCTACGGCTTCGAGGTCTCGCCGGTGCTGTGGAAGAAGGTCATGCCGAAGCTCTCGGCCGGCCGCGTGCAGTCGGTCGCGACCCGCCTGGTGGTCGAGCGCGAGCGCGAGCGGATGGCCTTCCGCACCGCTTCCTACTGGGACCTGGTCGGCACCTTCGGCACCGGTCGCACCCCGGCCGACGCCGCCAACCCGGAGACCTTCGGCGCCCGCCTCTCCGCCGTTGACGGCAAGCGGATCGCCAGCGGCCGCGACTTCGGCCCGGACGGCCGGCTGAAGGCGGGCAGCTCCAGCACCCTGCACCTGGACGAGCAGGCCGCCCGCGCGCTGGCCGCCGCCCTGGAGCAGACCGCGTTCAGCGTCCGCAGCGTCGAGTCCAAGCCCTACCGCCGCTCGCCGTACGCGCCGTTCCGCACCACCACGCTGCAGCAGGAGGCCAGCCGCAAGCTGGGCTTCGGCGCCAAGCGCACCATGCAGGTGGCCCAGAAGCTGTACGAGAACGGCTTCATCACCTATATGCGTACCGACTCGACGACGCTCTCGGACACCGCCGTGGCGGCCGCCCGCGCGCAGGTCACCCAGCTCTACGGCGCCGACTACCTGCCGGACGCGCCGCGCACCTACGCCAGCAAGGTGAAGAACGCGCAGGAGGCGCACGAGGCGGTCCGCCCGTCCGGCGACCGCTTCCGCACGCCTGCCGAGACCGGTCTGACCGGTGACGACTTCCGCCTCTACGAGCTGATCTGGATGCGCACCGTCGCCTCCCAGATGAAGGACGCGGTCGGTCAGTCGGTCACCGTCAAGGTCGGCGGCCGCGCCTCGGACGGCCGGGACGCCGAGTTCTCCGCCTCCGGCAAGATCATCACCTTCCACGGGTTCCTCAAGGCCTACGTCGAGGGCGCCGACGACCCGAACGCCGAGCTCGACGACCGCGAGCGCCGGCTCCCCCAGGTCGCCGAGGGCGACCCGCTGGCCGCCGAGCAGCTCACCCCGGAAGGCCACGCGACCAAGCCGCCGGCCCGCTACACCGAGGCGTCGCTGGTCAAGGAGCTGGAGGACCGGGAGATCGGCCGCCCCTCCACCTACGCCTCGATCATCGACACGATCATCGGCCGCCGCTACGTCTTCAAGAAGGGGACGGCGCTCGTGCCGTCGTTCCTCTCTTTCGCCGTGGTCAACCTGCTGGAGAAGCACTTCGGCCGGCTGGTCGACTACGACTTCACCGCGAAGATGGAGGACGACCTCGACCGGATCGCCGCCGGTGAGGCGCAGTCCGTCCCGTGGCTGAAGCGCTTCTACTTCGGCGAGGGCGAGGGCCACGCGCCCGGCGGCGCCGCCGAGGCTGGCAACGGTGACGGCGACCACCTGGGCGGCCTGAAGGAGCTGGTCACCGACCTCGGCGCGATCGACGCCCGGGAGATCAGCTCGTTCCGGATCAGCGAGGACATCACCCTGCGGGTCGGCCGCTACGGCCCGTACGTCGAGCGCGCCTCGGTCGTCGAGGGCGAGCCGGGCCAGCGCGCCGACATCCCGGACGATCTGCCGCCGGACGAGCTCACCGTCGAGCTGGCCGAGGAACTGCTGGCCAGCCCGAGCGGCGACTACGAGCTCGGCCCCGACCCGGTCAGCGGCAACATGCTGGTCGCCAAGAAGGGCCGCTTCGGCCCGTACGTGACCGAGATCCTGCCGGAGGGCACGCCCAAGACCGGCAAGAACGCCGTGAAGCCGCGCACCGCCTCGCTGCTCAAGACGATGTCGCTGGACACCGTCACGCTGGAGGACGCGCTGAAGCTGCTCTCGCTGCCGCGCGTGGTCGGCGTGGACGCGGAGGGCGTGGAGATCACCGCGCAGAACGGCCGGTACGGCCCGTACCTCAAGCGCGGCACCGACTCCCGCTCGCTCGCCAGCGAGGAGCAGATGTTCACGGTCACCCTGGAGGAGGCCCTGGCCATCTACGCGCAGCCGAAGCAGCGCGGCCGGGCCGCCGCCGCCCCGCCGCTCAAGGAGCTGGGCACCGACCCGGTCAGCGAGCGTCCGGTGGTGGTCAAGGACGGCCGCTTCGGCCCGTACGTCACCGACGGCGAGACCAACGCCACGCTGCGCAAGGACGACGACGTCGAGACCATCACGCCGGAGCGCGGCTACGAGCTCCTGGCGGAGAAGCGGGCGCGCGGTCCGGTGAAGAAGGCCGCCAAGAAGGCCCCGGCGAAGAAGGCGGCCCCCAAGAAGACGGCCACCAAGACCGCCGCGACCAAGACGGCGGCGAAGAAGACCGCCGCCAAGAAGACGACCACGGCCAAGACGGCCGCGAAGAAGACGGCCGCCAAGAAGACCGCGGCGAGCGACTCCGCGGCGAGCGGGTCCGCGACGAGCGAGACCGCCACGGACGAGGGCTGATCCGCCCCGCCTGCGGAACCCCGGGCCCGTGCCCCTCCCTCCCCGGGAGAGGCGCGGGCCCGGGGCCGTCGGGGAGCCGTGCGGACTGCGTCACAACCGTGCAATGACCGGTATCCGGAGGCCCGCTCCCCTCTTATCCGACCTGCCCCGGCCGCTACGCTGACCGTATGACGAGCGAGGAGCAGCCCACCCCCAGTGCCCCCGCGGCCGCGAGACCCGGCACGCCCGACCTGCTGGAGGTCGTGCCCGCCGGAACCCCTGGTGAGCGGGCCCGGGCGCTGCTGCGGCTGCGCCCGTACCGGCGGCTCTGGACCACCCAGCTGATCGGCGGCACCGCCGACCGGCTCGGGTTCCTGGTGCTGCTCGTGCTGACCGTGATCGCCGCCGCCCTCGGCGGCCAGTTCGGCGACCTGCCGCGCAACCTCGCATTCGCGGTCGCCGCGGTCTTCGCCGTGCGCGTGGCCGCCACCGGGCTGGTCGGCGTCGCCCTGCTCGGCCCGGTGCACGGGCTGCTCGCCGGAAGGCTGGACCGCCGCTGGACGCTCTTCGGGGCGGACGCGCTGCGGGCCGTGCTGGTCGGCATCGCGCCGTGGTGGATCGTCTGGCTGGGCTCCGGCCCCAGGCCGTCCGGCGCCGCGACCTACGTGCTGCTCGCCACCGTCTTCGTGACCGGCGCCGCCGAGCGGGTCTGGGCGATCGCCAAGGCCGCCGCCGTGCCGGGCCTGCTCCCCCCGGCCAACCCGTACGCGCCGGCCGCCGAGCAGCGCCCGTCCGCCGCCGACCTGGACACCGTCCGGACGCTGGACCGCCGCACCGGCTGGGGCACCGTGCCCCTGGCCGCCGCCGCGCTGGTCGCGCTCACCCTGGCCAACAACGTCTTCGCGGCGCTCGGCTCGGACTGGCTGCGCGCCCACCAGAGCACCTTCGCCGCGCTCGGCGCGGCCGCCCTGTTCGCGGTCGCGGCCGTCCGGGTGTACCTGCAGCAGCTGCCCGGAGGGCCGGTGGCCGTCGCCCCGCACTCCCCGCTCCAGGGCCTGCGCGCGCCGACCGACGCCACGCCCGGCCCCGCACTGCGCAAGGGCCGCACCGGATCCGCCCCCTACTTCACCTTCGCGGTCGCCGCCGGGTACGCCTCGATGGCAGGCGTCGCCGCGCTCGCGCTGCTGACCGCCGCCGAGCACCGCGCCGGGCCGATCGGCTACGGCCTGCTGGTGCTGGCCGCCGTCGGCGTCCCGGCGCTCGGCGTCCGGATGACCAGGGCCACCCTGCCCGCGCTCTCCCGCCGCCGGCTGCTCGCGCTCGCGCTGCTGGTCGAGGGCGTCGCGCTGATCCTCGCGGGCCTGGTGCTCGACTTCGTGCTGGTCCTGCTGTTGACCGTGGTGGCCGCGCTGGCCGCCGGGACCGTCGTCTCGACCGGGCGCACCCTGCTCGCCCAGGAGGTCGAGGAGGTCCGGCTGCCGAAGGTCACCGAGCACCTGTTCGCGGTGCTGCGGGCCGTGGTGGCCGCCGCGCTGGTGGTCGTCCCGCTGATCGCCGCCGCCTACGGGAACGTCGAGTACGGCACGGTCGAGCCCGGCTCCTTCACCTTCATCCACGGCGGTGCCGCCCTCGCGGTGGCCACCGCGGGCCTGCTCACCCTGGTGCTCGCCGCCGTCGTGCTGCTCAAGACCGACGACCGCCGGGGCACCGCGCCGTTCGGCCGGGACCTGCTGGACGCCGTTCGCGGCGGTGCCGGGCTCCCGCCGCACCGGACGACCGGTACCGGTTTCTTCATCGCGCTGGAGGGCGGCGACGGCGCCGGCAAGTCCACCCAGGCGCAGGCGCTCGCCGAGTGGATCCGCGGCAAGGGCCACGAGGTGGTGCTCACCCGCGAGCCCGGCGGCAGCCCGGTCGGCCAGCGGCTTCGAGGCCTCGTCCTGGACGTCGCCAACACCGGCCTCTCGCACCGTGCCGAGGCGCTCATCTACGCCGCCGACCGCGCCGAGCACGTCGAGAACGTGATCCGGCCCGCGCTCGCCCGTGGAGCGGTGGTGATCACCGACCGCTACATGGACTCCTCCATCGCCTACCAGGGCGCCGGCCGTGACCTGGCCGCCACCGAGGTGGCCCGGATCTCGCGCTGGGCGATCGGCGGGCTGCTGCCCGACCTGACCGTCGTGCTGGACGTCGACCCGACCAGGGCCCGGGAACGGTTCACCGAGGCGCTGGACCGGCTGGAGTCCGAGCCGACCGAGTTCCACCAGCGGGTGCGCGCGGGTTTCCTCGCACTGGCGGCCGCAGACCCCGCCCGCTACCTGGTCGTCGACGGCAGCCAGCAGCCCGGCTTCGTCACCACGGCGATCCGCCACCGGCTCGACCGCGAGCTGCCGCTCTCCGAGCAGGAGAAGGCCGCCCGCGTCGAGCAGGAACGGCTCGCCCGCGAGGAGGCGGAGCGCCGCGCGGCCGAGGAGGCGCGGAAGAAGGCCGAGGCCGAGGCCGCCGAGCGCAAGCGGCAGGAGCTGCTGGAGCAGCTCCGGGCCGAGCAGGCGGAGAAGGAGCGGCTGGCGAAGGAGGAGGCCGAGCGCAAGGCCGCGGAGGCGGCGCGCAGGGCGGCCGAAGAGGCCCGTCGCAAGGCTGAGGAGGAGGCCCGCCGGCGCGCCGAGGAGGAGGCGAGGCTCCGGGCGGCCGAGGAGGCGCGGCTGGCGGCCGAGGCCGCCGAGCGCAAGCGGCTCGCCGAGGAGGCCGCCGCGCAGGCGGAGCTCCAGCGGCAGCGGGAGCTTCAGCGCGAGGAGCAGCGCCGTCGTGCCGAGGAGGCGCTGCAGCGGGCCGAGGAGGCCCGGCTGGCGCAGGCCGCAGCCCTGGCGGCGGCTGCCGCGGCAGCGGCGGAGGCGGCCGAGCGGGCCGAGCGGGCGGCTGCTGCCGAGGCTCCGGCGTCGTCTCCGGCCCCGGCCCCGGCTCCGGCTCCGGCGACAGGTGACGCGGTGACCACCGAGCTGCGGGTGGTGAAGGAACGGGGTGCCGACGACGCCACGCAGGAGATCTCCGAGCGGGACCGTCGGGCGGCCGTCCGGGCCGCCGAGGCGGCTGCGGCCGGTGGGACCCCGGAGGTCGACGCGACGGCCAAGCTGCCGGTCGTGCCCGGTACGCCGGTGCCCCCGGCGGCGCCGACGACTCCCCCCGCGGACGAGACGGCCGTGCTGCCCCGGATCCCCGCGGCGGACGCCGACCGTGGTGCCACCGACCGGACCGAGCTGCTGCCCCGGATCGGGTCGGCCGGTCCTGCTGGTCCTGCTGGTCCTGCCGGTCCTGCCGACCGGGTGCCGCCGGGCCTCTGGCGGGACGTCCCGGCCGGGCGCGCCGCCCGGGAGCAGCCGGTCGACAGCACGCGCGAGCTGCCCGTGGTCGACGACGACGAGCAGCAGCCGGCCGTCGAGCCACGGCCCCGGCCCTCCTGGGCCGAGGAGACGCCGATGGACGACCTGCCGAGCCTCACCGACACCCTGCTCGGCTCGCGTGACGAGTGGGCCCGTTGGGAGCAGGGCAGTGCCGCGGAGTCCGGCCCCCGCGACCCGCGTGTCCGATACGGCGCCGGCACGGCGGACCAGGGCGGTCAGCCGGGTGACCCCGGTCAGCCCGGTCAGCCCGGTCAGTCCGCTCAGGGCGACCACGGGCAGGACGGGAGCGGGGACAAGGGCAAGGGCGGCCGGCGCTGGCGGCGCCGGGGCTGACCCGGCGCGGCGCCGGAGGCCGCAGGTCGGCGGAGGCGGTGGCCCGACGGCTCGGAGGCCGAACGGGTCGGGTCGGGGACGGAGGCGGGCGGTGCGGTCGGGGCGAGGAGCTCCGGCGGCACCGCCCGCTGTCGTTCCCGCCACGTATGCTCGACGGCGGAAACCACCCCGGGCCGCGTGCCCCGGGGCACGGCGGCCAAAGGGGCGGCGCGGCCACGGCGGTCAGGCCGGTCCGGGGCCGGGCACGGACTCCGCACCGGGGTACCGCGCGGGGCACCCCCCGCGCGGCGGCGTCCACACAGGGAAGCCCGCGCAGGGCGATCAGCACGAGGCAGCAGTCCGTACGAGGTGGCTCGTACCGAGCTTGGGAGCAGCAGTGGCCGTCTGGGACGACCTCGTGGGCCAGGAGCGGGTGGTCGAGCAGCTGACCGCCGCTGCCCGGGCGGCCGGGGCCACGGTCGCCGCCGGGCGCGGGGCTGCACCCGAGCCGGGCGGCAACGCCTCGCTGATGACGCACGCCTGGCTGTTCACCGGTCCGCCCGGGGCGGGTCAGACCACCGCCGCCCGCGCCTTCGCCGCCGCCCTCCAGTGCACCAGCCCGGACCTCGCGCTCGGCGGCACGCCCGGCTGCGGCTTCTGCGACGGCTGCCACACCGTGATGGCGGGCAGCCACGCCGACGTGAAGTACGTCCGCACCGACGGCCTGTCGATCGGCGTCGGCGACATGCGCGACCTGGTGCTGCGCGCGTCCAGCTACCCGACCGGCGGCCGCTGGTCGGTGATCCTGGTCGACGCCGCCCACCGCCTCACCGAGGCCGCCGCCAACGCCCTGCTCAAGGGCGTCGAGGAGCCGTCCCCGCGCACCGTATGGCTGCTCTGCGCCCCGTCCGTGCAGGACGTGCTGCCCACCATCCGCTCGCGCTGCCGGCTGCTGGTGCTGCGCCAGCCCGCCGCCGAGGCCGTCGCCGACATGCTGGTCCGGCGCGACGGCGTCGATCCCGAGACCGCCCGGTTGGCCGCGCTCGCCGGGCAGGGGGACATCGAGCGTTCCCGCCGCCTCGCCGTGGACGAGCAGGTCCGCACCCGCCGCACGGAGGTGCTGCGGATCCCGCTGGAGGTCTCGGACATCGGTGGTTGCCTGGCCGCCGCCCAGCGCCTCGTCGACACCGCGAAGGCCGACGCCGAGGCCCTCGCCGAGACCCAGGACGCCAAGGAGACCGACGACCTCAAGGCCGCGTACGGCGCGGCCGAGGGTGGCAAGGCCCCGCGCGGGATGGCCGGGGCGGTCAAGGAACTGGAGAAGCGGCAGAAGAGCCGCGCCACCCGGACCCGCCGGGAGACGCTCGGCGTCGCCCTGCTGGACCTGCTCGGTTTCTACCGGGACGTGCTCGCCCTGCAGCTAGGTTCGGCCGGCGCGCTGTCCAACGAGGACCAGCGGCAGGCGCTGAACCGGGTCGCCCAGGCCGGTCCGCCGGAGAGCACGTTGCGGCGGATCGAGGCCGTGCTGGCCTGCCGGCAGGCACTGGACCGCAACGTCGACCCGCTGCTGGCGGTGGAGGCGATGACGGTCGCACTGCGGGCGGGCTGAAGCGTCCGGGCCACCGCGCGGGCGGTCGGTGTCTCGTGGGCCGTCGGTCTCCGGCGCGCTCCGGGCCCGTCGAGGTCCGCGACGGCCGCACCCGGTAGGGCTTCCCGCGCTAGCCGCACGTCCCACCTTCGAGTGAACGGTCGGTACGCGCCGTGCACAGCGGCGTGTGACCGCCGGGTCGTCTTGCACGCTGGGGCCGACTGCGCCCCGACGGCGGGGCCGTCACGTCCCGTCCGGCACCGGCGCCCACCGGTGGCCCGGCCCTCCTCCCGAGGCGGTGCGTCCCATGGTCCGTTCGCTCCTCGTCGTTCCCCTGCTCGCCGCCGCCGCGGGCGGTGTCTGGCTCGCCCGCGGCGCCCTGCAGCGCTGGCGCGACCTGCGGGCCGCGGAGACCTACGAGCTGACCGGTGACCAGCGGCCGATGCTGCTGCGGGCGGCCGGGGCGATGGCCTGCGGTGTCTTCGTCACGCTGCTCACCGTGCTGACGGTGCTGGGGACGTTCGGCGTGCTCGGGTCGTCGTCGGAGCCGCGGTCCGGGTCGGCGGAGCTGGCAGCCGACCCGGCCGACGGTGCCGCCGCCGGTGGCGCCCGGCAGGCGGTGCCCCCGGCGGCCGACGGCGCGCCGGCAACCGCGCCCGCACCTGCACCCGCTGCCGGCGCCGCTCCCGCCGCCGTGCCCGCTGCCGCGTCCGCCCCGGCCACGTCCGCCGCGCCGCCGGTCCCACCGGTGACCAGCCGGTTCGACAGCGTCGGCCACCCGGGCGGCGGCGAGCTGCTGCAGTCCGCCGTCCTGGGGCCGGACGGACACCCGCGCAACGTCCGGGTCTGGCTGCCGGCCCAGTACGCCAAGGACTCGAACGCCCGGTTCCCCGTGGTCGTGATGCAGGCCGCCACCCCCCGGAAGACCGCCGACGCCGAGGTCCCCGACGTCTTCGACGGCCTCAGCTCGGCCGTCCAGACCGGCAAGGCCCGCCCGTTCATCCTGGTCGCCCCCGAGGCGCCGAGCGGCACCGAGCACCCTTGCGACCTGGTCACCGCCGCGCCGCAGGCCGTCGCCGACGACGCCGCGCTGCGCACCACCATCGCGGCCGCCTTCCGGACCCTGCCGCCCGGCCCTGCCTCCTGGGGCACGCTCGGGGTGGAGGGCGGCGCGCCCTGCGCCGCGGCCGCCGGCCTGGCACGCCCCGACCTGTACGGCGCGGCCGCCGCGGTCTCCGGCCGGTTCGACACCGCCGCGCTGGCCCTGACCGGAGCCGAGGCCCCTGCCAGCGCCGCCCCCAAGCTGTTGCTGGCCGCCGCCAAGGCGGACGCCGCCGGGCTGGACGCCGCCCGCAAGCTGCAGGCCGCGCTGCGCGGCGGGACCGGTGCGGCGGCCCGCGCCGACGTGCGGATCTCCGACAACGTCCAGGACTACACGCCGGACCGGGAGCGGCTGCGGCTGGTCCGGCAGGCGGTGCAGTACCTGGCCGAGACCCTGGCCAAGGCGTCCTGAGCAGGGCCGCGGCGAGGACTACGCTTCGACGTACCCGGGGTGCCGGCACCGGCCGCGCCCCTGCACCCGAGGGGGAGCGGATGAGGGCAGATCGGGACCGGCACACGACGGCGGTGGCCGCGCTGCTGGCGGTGGCCGGGCTGCTGCTCGGCGGGTGCTCCTCCGCCGCGTCGACCACCGCGTCCACCCCCGGCTCCGCCTCGTCGGACACGGTCGGGTCGGCGCCCGCCCAGGGCGCGGCGGCCGGCGGAGGGGCGTCGGCTGCTTCAGCGGCGGCGGCCTCGGGAGCGCCCCCGGCGGGGGACGCCCGGCCGGGCGTCACGCCGCTGGAACCGCTCCCGGCGGCCGTCCCCGCCGCGCTGGCTCCGTACTACGCGCAGAGGCTCGACTGGCAGCCCTGCGACGACGCTTTCGAGTGCACCACCTTCAAGGTGCCGCTCGACTACGCGCACCCGGAGGGCGGGGACCTCGCCCTGTCGGCGGTCCGGGCCCCGGCGCTCCCGGCCGACTCGGGGAGCGGCCCGGGCTCCGCTGGGGCCGGCCGGCTCGGTTCGCTGCTGCTCAACCCCGGCGGCCCGGGCGGCTCGGCGGTCGAGTACGTGGAGGCCGCCGCGAGCAGCTTCGACCGCGGTGTGCGTGCCCGGTACGACCTGGTCGGCCTCGACCCGCGCGGGGTCGGCCGCAGCAGTCCGGTCACCTGCCTGAGCGGCGAGCGGATGGACGCCTACACCGCCGTCGACATCACCCCCGACGACCAGGCCGAGATCGACGCCCTGGTGGCCGCCGACAAGGAGTTCGCGGAGGGCTGCCGCCGGCAGGCCGGCGACCGGCTCGGCCACCTCGGCACCGTCGAGGCGGCCCGGGACATGGACGTGCTGCGGGCACTGGTCGGTGACGAGCGGCTCAACTACGTCGGCAAGTCGTACGGGACCTTCCTCGGCGCGACCTACGCCGGCCTCTTCCCCACCCGCACCGGCCGGATCGTGCTGGACGGCGCGATGGACCCGTCGCTCGACTCGCTCAGTGGCAACCGCACCCAGGCCGGCGGCTTCGAGACCGCCTGGGCGGCCTTCGCCGGGGACTGCGTCAAGCGCGAGGACTGCCCCCTCGGCCGGACCGAGCAGCAGGCCGGCGAGAAGCTCACCGCCCTGTTCCAGGCCGTCGACGCGCGGCCGCTGCCCACCGGTGACTCCGGCCGTCGGCTCACCGAGGCCCAGGCCACCACGGGCGTCATCCAGGCCATGTACGCCGACTTCCTCTGGCCGCGGCTGCGCACCGCCCTCGCCGACGCCGAGGCCGGCGACGGCACCGGCCTGCTCAAGCTCTCGGACTCGTACTACGACCGCGGCGCGGACGGCTCGTACCCCAACCTGATGTTCGCCAACATGGCGGTGAACTGCCTGGACCTGCCCGCACCCTTCGCCGGCCCGGCCGACGTCCTGCGAGCGGTGCCGGAGTTCGAGCAGTCCTCGCCGCGGTTCGGCCGCGACATGGCCTGGATGGCGCTGACCTGCAGCTACTGGCCGGTGCGGGCCACCGGCTCGGCGCACACCGTCCGGGCGGCAGGCGCGGCCCCGATCGTGGTCGTCGGCACCACCCGCGACCCGGCCACCCCGTACGCGTGGGCGCAGTCCCTTGCCGACCAGCTGGAGTCCGGCCGGCTGCTGACCTACGACGGGGACGGTCACACGGCCTACGGCCGCCGCGACGCCTGCGTCGACGGCGCCGTCAACCGGTACCTGTTGGGAGGAGAGGCGCCGGAGAACGGCAAGCGCTGCGGGGCCTGACGGCGGCCGGAGGGTGTGCGGTCACGAAGCCGTGACCACGGGTGATGGCCACAGGCGCACCGCGGGGCTTACGAGAAGCAGATGATTTCCGCTTCAACCTCTCGCGGGTACGACGTTACGATGAGCGCCCGCCCCCACCTGCCACCCCCACCGGAGCGCACCGTGCTCGGAGTCAACGACCTGGCGACCTACATCCTCGGCGCCCTCGTCATCATCCTCCTCCCCGGCCCCAACTCCCTGTACGTGCTGTCCGTCGCGGCCCGCAAGGGCGTCCGGACCGGCTACACCGCCGCCGCCGGCGTCTTCGTGGGCGACTTCACCCTGATCAGCCTCACCTCGCTGGGCGCCGCCTCGCTCCTGGAGGCCAACCCGGCCGTCTTCGCCGTGGTGAAGTTCGGCGGCGCCGCGTACCTGCTCTGGATCGGCGTCGGCATGCTCCGCGCGGCCCGCCGGCTCTGGCGCGAACACCGCGCCGCCGACCCCGACGCCGCCGAGGCCCCCGCCCCGGATTCCACCGAGCGCCCGTTCCGCCGCGCCCTGGTGATCAGCCTGCTGAACCCCAAGGCCATCCTCTTCCTGCTGTCCTTCTTCACCCAGTTCGTCGATCCCTCCTACGGCCGACCGGTGCTCTCCTTCGCCCTCCTCGGCGGCATCCTGCAGACCTTCAGCCTGCTCTACCTCTCCATGCTGATCTTCGCGGGCACCACCCTCGCCACAGCCTTCCGCCGCCGCCGGCGCCTCTCCGCCGGCCTCACCAGCGGCGTCGCCGTCCTCTTCGCCGGCTTCGCCGCCAAGCTCGCCGTCTCCTCCGCCTGACCCCACCGGAGAACCGGGTACGGATCACCCCCCGAACCTGTGTAGACTGGCCCGCGTTGCCGACGCACTCGGCAGCGGCGCCGCCTTAGCTCAGTTGGCCAGAGCAACGCACTCGTAATGCGTAGGTCGCGGGTTCGAATCCCGCAGGCGGCTCAGTGAAGGCCCAGGTCACATAGCCCGTGACCTGGGTCTTTTGTCATTCCTTGGCGTGCGGGCAGGCGTCGGCGACGCGCTACGAGATCGCTTGCGTGAGCGATGCGTGAGCGCGGGTGTTGATCTTGGGTTAGCCCTTCGGAAGATTTCAAGTCCAGTGAGACGGTCGTGATGCTATGAGGTTTGTGGTGCGGGTTGGCTGCGCTTGGCGGGGTCGTTGATCCATGCCGTCTTCGGGATCTCGGGTGGTCTGGGGCGGCGGCCGAAGCGTTCGGGGTGGCGCGCGTAGGCCTCGGAGAGGGTGATGGCCCGCTGGTCGCGGATCTCCTCGGCGGTGCCGAAGTGGACGCTGGCGGGTGTGTGAAGTCCGATGCCCGAGTGCCGGTGTTCGTGGTTGTAGTACGCGATGAAGGCGTCGAACCATTCGCGGGCGTGGGCGAGGGAGTCGAATCGCTCGGGGTAGTCGGACATGTACTTGGTGGTCTTGAACTGGGCCTCGCTGTAGGGGTTGTCGTTGGAGACCTTGGGGCGCGAGTGGCTCCTGGTGACGCCGAGGTCGATCAGCAGCTGGGAGACTTTCTTGGAGGTCATCGAGGTGCCCCGGTCGGCGTGCACGGTCTCGGGGACGATGCCGTTGCGTGCGATGGTCTCGCGGATCAGCTCCTCGGCTCGTTCGGCTGATTCGGCCGCCTCGACGGTGTGGCCGACGATGTAGCGGCTGAAGATGTCGATGATGACGTAGGCGTGGTACCAGATGCCCTTGCGGGGGCCGGCCGCTTTGGTGATGTCCCAGGTGAAGACCTGGGAGGGGCCGTCGGCGACCAGTTCGGGCACCGTCTTGGCCGGGTGGGTGGCCTGGCGGCGGCGCTCACCGGACTGGCCGCGCTCGCGCAGGATCCGGTACATCGTGGAGACCGAGCAGTGGTAGCGCCCGGTGTCCAGTTCGCGGGCCCAGATCTGCGCGGGTGGCAGTTCGGCGTACTCGGGGCTGTTCATCAACTTCAGGACCGCGTCACGCTCTTCGGCCGTCAGGGCGGAGGGTTGGACCTGCGGGGACCTGGGCTTGCGCGGGGGTGGCGGTTTCAGTCTGCGGTAGTGGGTGGCCCGGGAGCGGCCGGTCAGCCGGCACGCGGCCGTGGTGCCCAACTGGTGTTCGATGGCGGTGAACGCCTCGTCCACGACGGGGTCGGCGGCGTGCGTCAGTCCGCGCTCTCGGAGATCATTTCCAAGAGCGCCGACGCTTTTCCCAGGACCTCCAGCGCGGCCTTGTTCCGGGCGAGCTCCCTCTCCAGCCGTTCCACCTGGCGGCGCAGCTTCTCGTTCTCCGCCTCGGTGGCGGACTTCTTCGGGCGGGCCGGGCTCGTGCGGCGGTCGACCAGGTTCTCCAGGGCCCCGGCGTCGCGCGCGGCCCGCCACTCGGTGACGTGGGAGTGGTAGAGGCGCTCGCGGCGCAGGACCGCGCCCTTCTCGCCCTCGGGCGCGGCGTCGTACTCGGCGACGATCCGCAGCTTGTACTCGGGCGTGAAGGTGCGGCGCTTCGGCCGGGGAGCCGGGTCGGACGCGGACGGCTTGGTGCTGGTCATCAGGGGTGGAACTCCTACTCGGGCCCTCTCAGGCTAACCCGACAAAGCGGGACGTCTCACCCAAGGCTGACAGAGAGGGCTTGGCCTTCTTGGCCTTGGTCTTCGCCTTCTTCGCGGCCTTCCGCTTCGCCTTCTCCGCTGCGGCTGCAGCCTTGGCGTGAGCCTCGGCTTCGGTCTTCCGCTGGAGGGGAACGAGCCTCGCGGCGGCCTCGGCCGCGCCCTTGGCGATCTCGGGCAGGACGCTGGTGTAGGTGTCCGACGTGATCTTGATGGAGGAGTGGCCGAGCATCTCGGACACCACCTTCAAGTCGACCCCGCCGGCGAGGGCGAGCGTGGCCGCGCCGTGGCGGAGGTCGTGCAGGCGGATCGGCGGCAGCCCGGATGCGGCGATCAGTCGCGCGAACATCTCGGTGACCTTGCCGGGGTGGAGCCAGGACCCGTCCTCATTGGTGAAGACCCGGCCGGTGTTCTTCCAGGCAGTCCCCCAGTCGTTTCGCTCCTTCCGCTGCCGCTCGCGGTGGCGCCGCAGGACGGCCACCGTGTCGTCGTCCAGCGCCACGGTCCGGAAGCTCCCGTCGGTCTTGGGGTCGGACTCCTCGACCTCCCAGCCGTCCTGCACGAGCTGGGTCGTTACGGTCAGCGAGCTGTCGTCGAGGTTGGTCTCGGACCACAGCTGCCCACACGCCTCGCCTCGGCGAAGACCGCGGAAGGCGATCACGTGCCACATCGCGTACAGGCGGTCGTCAGCCACGAAATCGAGGAACGCGCCAGTCTGTTGCGGCGTCCAGACCATCACGGGGGAGGGCTTCACGCCGGTCTCCCGCCACTGCGCGACCCGCTCGGGTGTCCACACCAGACCCTTCGGCTTGGTGGCCGGGTCGAGCTTGACGTGGGCCGCCGGGTTGAGGGTGATCAGGCCCTCGGGGATCGCGGCGTTCAGGGCGGTCCGGAGCGTGGCCCGGATGCGCTGGCGGGTGGCCGCGCCGGTCGTCCGCCGGAAGGGCGGCATCTCGGCGAGTTCGGCGCGCAGAGCCTTGCGGCGGGCGCGGTTCTCCATGCCCTTGATCGGCACCGTGGCGAGCTCGGCCTTCAGCGTGTGCCGCAGGGCGTTGTTCTCCAGGATCTCCTCGTTGGCGTCGGCGATGGCCGTGAACATCTCGGCGAGCGTGCTCACCCGCAGCCGGTCGACGCGGATGTGCCCGATGCGGGGCTTGAGGTGCACCCGGACGTCGCACTCGTAGCGGGTGAGGCCGGACTTGCGGATCTTCTTGCTGGCCAGCCAGGTGTCGAGCCACTCGCCCACGGTGACGCGGGTCGAGAGGTCCTGACCGGTCTTCAGGCGGTTGCGGGTCTCCTCGATGTCGGGCAGCTGGGCCTTCTCGTCGGCGACCTTCACCAGGAGCTCGGCGACCAGGGCCAGGTCGTCGAGATCCTCCTTGCCGAGGGCGAGCAGGCCGCGAACGTGGTCGAGGTCGGCCTGCGCCTCCTTCAGCGTCTCGTAGCCGGCGCGGTTGAACGAACGGCGGGTGCCGTCCTCGGCGTTGGGCAGCTCCTGGCGTATGGAGTAGGCGCCGTGCTTTCGGCTGCCGAGCTTCGGGCACGCCTTGCCGAGCGGCTTTCCGGTCTCGGCGTCGCGGCAGTAGCAGCGGTGGTAGGTGGAACCCTTCATTCGTCCTCCAGGTCGAAATCGGCTTTAAGAGGGGGGAGTTCGGCGTCGAGAAAACCGAGGCTTGGCGCGAGGGGCGGAACCTCCAGGCCGATCTCGCGCAGGTGTGTCCTGACGGGTTGAAGCCGATCGCGGACGGCGGCAACGAAAGCGTCGAGTTTCTCCTGCGATCCGGGAGGCCATTCCTCCCGGAACAACTTGAACTCCAGCTGGAACGCGTCGTGATGTTCCTCTTGGAGTTCCTGCCAGATCCGTTCGTGTTTCCGGTAGAGGCGGAGCCGGTACATCCCGAGCGAGTGGCGGGCCTCTCCTGTGAAGTGGGTGAGCGCTGACCAGCGGTCGCTGGGCATCTCTGGCAGGTAGTCGACCCAGCCGCCGAGGGCTGGGGAGAAGAGCAGCTCGACCGGTGCGATGTCCAGGGCCTCGGCCACGACGATCAGCTCGGGAATCGTGATCGTCTTGCGCCTGCCGGACTCCCAGTTGGCGATGACGTTCCGGGGGACTTCGTAGCCCAAGTCCCCTGTTGCGTCGGCCACGTCCTGCGCGGACAGTCCAAGGTCTTGCCTCCTTCGGGTGATTGCTCGGATCACGTCCTTGGTGATCCGTTCGGGCCAGTCGGGCGCGTCTTCGTCGTCGGTGGACCAGTGTTCCTCGCGGCGTTGTGTCATATCGACACAGTAGCCACTGGAAAGCTCTTCTCCGTTGCGGCACTCCGCCGCAGCCCCCCGTCCGGGGGCAGCTCAGATTTGGAGTTCATGTGCGAACTGGTGACATATCGGCGACAGCGCAGGGGATGGGTCGGGCCGAACTTCTCAGGCTGCCGGCGGCCATCGACCTCGACACCGCCAACCGGGCCATCGGCCTCGGGCGGAGCAAGGGCTACGAGCTGGCCCGCCTCGGCGCCTACCCCTGCCGGGTCCTGCGACTGGGCAAGAAGTGCCGCGTGATCACAGCGGACCTTCTGCGCCTGCTCGGCATCGACGCGGCGTTCGGCGAAGGTTCGGCGGCTGATGCAGCTTGACGTGGTGAGAGCCCGATCCACAAGCCTGTCTGCCGTGGGCGTACTTGCCCGATTGGAGTGGATCTTCCTTCGGCATGACCGTACGTTCGTGGTCCCTCGGCGGCCTCGGCCGCCGAGGGGACACCGCCAAGGTGCAAGCAGTCCCTGTGAGTTGAGAGGGCCCGGATCCCCACCCCGACCACTCCAGGGCGCACGAAGGCCCCCGGTGCTGCGAACACCGAGGGCCAGGCGAAGTCCTTATCCACGACCTTCATCGGCGGCGCGCGACGGATCAGGTCCCGCGCCCCAGTCTGGAGCTTCAGCATGGAGTCTACGTCCCACCGGCCCGATCCGGCAGCTTCCACCGTGAGTTGGCCGCCGGTCGCCAAGCCCGGCGAGCCCGGATCCTTCCTGCCGGGTCAACAACCGGAGCCTGCATCCACAGCCTGTGGACACGACGCCGAGGCGGCGTTCGTCGAGCCCACCGCCCCGGACGGGACCGACCTGATACCCGACACCGAGGCGACCGAGGGCGCCGACCTGCTCGCGCAGCTGAGGGCCCAGATCGCGAAGTTCGTGATCCTTCCCTCCGAGCAGGCCCTGGACGCCGCCACGCTGTGGGTCGCCGCGACCCACCTGCAGTGCTCGTGGCAGCACGCCCCGCGCCTGGCCGTGGTCGGCCCGGCAAAGCGCTGCGGCAAGTCCCGCCTGCTGGACGTGCTCGCCGAGACCGTCCACCAGCCGATGCTGACGGTGAACTCTTCTCCGGCCGCCATCTTCCGCTCGATCAGCGAGGAGCCGCCCACCCTGCTGGTGGACGAGGCGGACACGATCTTCGGCAGTCCGAAGGCTGCGGAGAAGAACGAGGAGATGCGCGGCCTGCTCAACGCCGGGCACCAGCGCGACCGCTACGTGCTGCGGGTGGTCGGCAACGACCACACCCCTCGCCAGTTCCCCACCTTCGCCATGGCGGCCATCGCCGGCATCGGCGACCTCCCCGACACGATCATGGACCGCTCGATCGTGATCCGCATGCGCCGCCGAGCCGAGGGCGAGCGCGTCGCGCCGTACCGCACCCAGCGGGACCGGCCCGCCCTGCACGTGATCCGCGACAAGATCGCCCGCTGGACCGCACCCCTCGCCGACCAGGCCCTCCACCTGGAGCCGAGCATGCCGGTCGAGGACCGCGCCGCCGACACCTGGGAACCCCTGGTGATCATCGCCGACCTCGCCGGAGGACCATGGCCCCGCATGGCCCGCCAGGCGTGCAAGCGCATGGTCGACGCCGAGGCCCAGACCGAGGAGGACAACCCCGGCGGCGCGCGGATCCTCGCGGACATCCGGCGGATCTTCCACGCTGCCGGTGAGCCGGACAGCATCGCCACCGACCAACTGCTGTTCAACCTCAACGGCGACCCCGAGGCGCCCTGGGCCGAGACCAGCCGAGGCGGGCTGACCCCGCGCGGCCTCGGCGCGATGCTCCGCGAGTTCGGCATCTCCTCCGGCAACGTCCGAATGCCCGACGGAACCCAGCGCAAGGGCTACCTGCGCAACAAGTTCCTCGACGCCTGGCGCCGCTACTGTCCGACCGTCCACCCCGTGAACGCCACCGCAGCGGGCAGCAGAGGCTGACCTCCCTCCCCGAAATGCCGTCCCTGCCGTCCCAGCCGTAACACCGCAGGTCACCGCACCTGCCGCCAAGACGGAACGGCGCCCCAAGACGGCAACGGCATCCGTACCAAGACGGATCAGGCCCACGCCAAGACGGCAGCCGTCCACTCCCACCAGCGGCCCGCCGCCGCCCCCGTCCGGGGCGCGAGCGGCGGGCCCTGGCCGGGACGGGAAACACATCCGTCTTGTGCCGTCCCAGCCGTCCCTGCCGTAAAACCGCAGGTCACGGGCTATGCCGCTGGGACGGATACGCGCCCCAAGACGGATGCGCGCACCGTCCCCGCCGCCCTCGTAACGCCCCCGAGCCACCCGCGTCGGCCTCAGCCCGGGGGCCTGCCCTGCAGCGCCAAGACGGCAAGACGGCAAAGACGGCAATCTCGCAAACCACCACTCGACCCGCGAGGACCACCTTCCGCATGACCGCCACCACCCCACCGCGTCTGCCCCGCCCGGACGCCGTCCTCGTACAGGCCGGCATCGCGGGCGCCCTGTCCTTCGCCCACCTCCACGACATCGCCCAGGCCGCCGGACAACACGGTTGGAAAGCCTGGGCCTATCCCGTCTCGGTCGACCTGCTGCTCGTCGCCGCCTGGCACCGCATGCGGGCCCTGCGCACCACCGGGCGCCCTGCTGGCACCGCCTGGACCTGGTTCGCCATCGCCCTGACCGCCTCCCTGGGCGCGAACGTCGCCACCGCCGGACTCCTCGACCTCGACCACGTCCCGGCCTGGCTGCGGATCCTGGTCGCCGGATGGCCCGCCCTCGCCTTCTTCGGCGGCACCCTCCTCGCCCACAACACCACGGCAACCGCCACCGAACCGAAGCGCGCTGAGGGCGAACTCCCGCCCCGCGAATACCCCGAGCCTGCACCGGCAACCGAGTCCGCACCGGTGCCAGACGCGGAGCAGTACGACCTGCCCGCCGACGAACCGGTGCCCGAGCCCGACGACGACGTCCGGCCCGACAGCCGGGAACCGGTGGTGGGCACCACGCGCACCGGCCGCAAACCCGCCGCCTCGATGGACGAGCTGGCCGAGATCGTCCGGCCCGCTGTCCAGGAGCACGGCCCCACCCAGGCCGTGATCAGGACAGTCCTGCGCGAAGCCGGCATACCTATCGCCAGCGACCGCCTTGGCAAGCTGACCCAGCGCTTCAAGGACGAACAGGCCACCCGGCAGGCCGACGCGCAAGCCAGCGCCTCGGCGGCCTGAGGCCCCCGCCGCTCGCCCGAGCACCGGCCCGCTTCCGGACCGGGCGAGCGGTCCCTCACCGGCGCTGACCGACGCTCACCGGAACTCCCCCAGCGTCCATCCGGAGACCCCGGAAGTCCTGAACCGGCGACGTCTACACCGGAACTCCGGCACCGCCAAACCCCTCTTCCGCCGGACCATCACCCCGCATCCGGCGAACGCCCCACCAGCCGACCACCACCTGCCCTCACAGAAGAACCGGAAGATCCCCGTGCCTGACCAGCAGCACCACCTCGCCCCTGCTACCGCCATGCCCGAGCAGGAAGCCCAGCCCCGCGGAACCGGTAGCGACAAGCCCGGACGTGGTGGCATATTCGCCCGCGTCAAGCAGGCCCTGCCCTGGACCGGCCACGGTCACGACGACGACGGAGCAAGCTGGGGCAAAGTCCACAACGCCGTTGGCGCCGCGGACTTTGCGCTTGACCCCGCCCCAGGGGTGGCGGGGCAGGACCGGCGCGAGGGCGCGCCGGATCAGGAGGTCATGACCGAGGGCGGCCATGACCAGGACGAACTTCCCCCGTATGACACCGAGCTGCACAACGACATCGGCGCCGAGCGTGCCGACGCCGACGACCGCGTCGTGCGTGAAGCGCCGACCGTGACCCCTGCCGAGTTCATCCACGAGCGCGTTCCGGTGCTCGACCGCCCCGCGCTTCCGGTGGACGACAACACCGCTCCGCTTGCCGAACGCATGTACCGGCCGCGTTCCGGAACCAAGCGCGATGACCAGATCACCTGCTCGGTCGAGCCGGCCGAGAAGGAACTGCTCGACTTCGTCGCCACGAAGCTCAAGCGCTCTCGATCCGCGTTCCTCGCGGATTCCGCCATGAGCGTCGCCCAGGCGTACATGCGGACCGGCCGCCTCGATGCGTTCGTCCCCATGCCCGACTACGAGGCCATCGCCCTCCTCACCGAAGCGATCGGCACCCACCAGCGGGCAATCGACCGGGCCGGCAACAACCTCAACCAGCTCATGGTCGAGGTCTACAGCGGCCCGATCCCCGAGCGCGCCATGGAAGTCCTGACCGAGCTGCACGCCTGCGCGACCCAGGCCCGTCACGCTTACCAGCGCGTCCTGCCGGGAGGCCGCCGTGGTGCCTGACGTCTCCACCGGCTCGCGCACCCGCGGTCTGCTCTCCTACCTCTTCGGCCCCGGCCGGCGCGACGAGCACACCGACCCGCACATCGTCGCCGCGTTCGCCATGCCCGGCCTGCCCGACCCCAGCCGAGCCCCCCTCGACCAACACCATCAGCTCCTCGACCAACTGGCTGACTACCTTGACCAGCCCGCCCGCGCCCGCGAGAGGCGCCTGGGCGCGACGGTCCCGCAGCACGTATGGCACTGCCCTGTGCGCACCGCCCCGGGCGACCGCTACCTCACCGACGCCGAGTGGGCCGAGGTCGCCCGCCGGATCGTCCACGCCACTGGCATCGCCCCTGATGGCGACGACAAGGGCTGCCGGTGGATCGCGGTCCGGCACGCCGACGACCACATCCACATCATGGCCACCAGCGTCCGCGAGGACGGCCGCCGGCCCCGCAACAAGCGCGACGGCCAACGCGCCCAGGCCGAGTGCCGCAAGATCGAGAAGGAACTCGGTCTGCGCCAGCTCAACTCCGGCGACCACACCGCCGCCCCGATGCCCACCAGCGCCGAGCAGGCCAAGGCCCAGCGCACTGGCCACCAGCAGACCGCCAAGGAGTGGCTGCAGGAGCAGGCCCAAGCCGTCGCCTCGGCCGTCCGCGACGAGCAGGAGTACTTCTCCACCCTCACCGCCCTCGGCATCCAGGTCCGCTACCGCATCGGCCCCGAGAGCGGCGACGTCATCGGCTACAGCCTCGCCCGACCCGGCGACGTCAACGCCCAAGGCGAACCCGTCTACTTCGGCGGCTCCAAGCTCTCCCCCGACCTGTCCATCAACCGCCTGCGCGAACGCCTCGCCGCCCAGCAGCCCACCACGCCCGCACGGGGCACGGTCGAACCGGACCGCTGGCGACAGGCCGAGACCACCCTGCGGGAGACCGCCCGCTTCGTCTACCAGGACCAACACCACCCCGACGTGCCCGACGTCGACGCGTTCGACACCGTCGTCCAGGCCCAGGCCGCCGCTTTCGGCGAACTCCTCCACACCGCCGCCCTCACCGCACCCGCCCACACCCGCGCCGAACTACGAGCCGCCGCAATCGCGTTCAACCGCGCCACCCGATCCAAGGTCCGTGCCGAACACCAGCAGGCCGCAGCCCTGCGCACCGCCGCCAAGCAACTCCTGCACACCGCCGGCTCCGGCGAGGACGGCGCCACCGCCGCTGCCCTGTTGTCCACCGCCGTCTTCGTCGTGATCGCTATTGCCCGCTGGCACCAGACCCGAGGCCACCAGCAGCAAGCCCACGCCGCCCAGGAGTCCCTCGTCCACCTGCGAACCGCCTACCGGCAGACGGCCGAGCCGGTCATCGCCGACCTCACCCGCCGCACCCCCACCCCCAAGACCACCGACCGCCTCGCCGCCCAGGTCCAGGCCGCCGTCCCCGACCACGCCCAGCGCATCCTCGCCGACCCGTCCTGGCCCGCCCTCGCCACCGCGCTCGCCCAGGCCGAATCCTCCGGCCAACCACCCCGCCGAGCCCTCACCGAGGCCGCCCAGCAACGGGAACTCACCACCGCCGACCGACCCGCCGAAGTCCTCCTCTGGCGCCTGCGCAACGCCACCAGCGACCGCATCGACCAGCGCACCCAGGCCGCACGCGCCCGCACAGGCAGCCGCACCACCCCGACACCCGCACCCACCACACCCACCGTGCCGACCGGCACCAGGGCCGCCAACGACCCCACCCGCCGACGCTGACCCCGACCGGAAACACCCGATGCCTCGAGCCCCCCCACCCAGTCACAGGAACGCCCGTGCGCACAGATGTCGCTTCGATGTCTTCTTCGGCGGCCGGGAACCATCCCGGCCGCCGTGCGTCTTGTGTGCTTGCCAACCGTCACCCGACACCGAAGGGCACCACTTGACCAACCCCAGCACCGACCACGACGGCCACCACAGAGCCGTCATCCGCGCCGTCCCCCACCCCGGCGAACTTGACGCCCGCGGCATCCCCATCACCTGCCCCAACTGCCGCGCCCGCCGGGACTGGCTCCTCCTCAACGTCCGCCACCAGGTCTTTGTCCGCTGCCGCTGCGCGGCCGAATGGCACGAGCCCGACCTCACCCGCGCCTACTTCGACCTGCACTTCACCGCCCCCGAACACGAGTGGGACGAGTGGGACGACTACAACACCGCCATGCGGGCACTCGCCTTCGACGGCCTGCTCGCCGGCACCACCTGGGACTAGACCAACAGCCCTACGGGCGGCCACCCGCTGGGTGACCGCCAGTAGAGCCTGAGCCTCGGTCAGGCAGTGAGCGTAATGTCCAGGTACGCCTGCACCGGCTCGAAGAGCCCATACGGCACATACTCGGGGATCTCGGCGAGAGCCACCCACGCAAGCTGGTCCAGCTCGTCCGTGTCGACCACCTCGGCGGTGCCGCTGACGGCCTCGCAGGCCGTGTACGACATCAGCCGACCGGTCTTCGGATGCACCCGCTCGCCCAGGAGCTTGACGGCGGCCACACCCAGTCCGGTCTCCTCCGCCGTCTCACGGACAGCCGCCTCCTCGGGCGACTCCCCGGCCTCGATCTCGCCGGCCGGGAACTGCCAGGAGAGCTGGCCCTCGCTCACCCGCCGCCTCACCATCAGGACGCGGCCTTCATGGACCACGATCGCGGCGGCAATACCCGGGCGTTCCTCCGCAGTCTGCTGTGTCACGTCTGCTCCTCCAGGGCGGCCAGGATGGGTGGGAAGATCGTATCGGCGTCGATGAAGCGCGTCACAGAGTTTCGGGGAACCCACATCACGTCGACGTTCTCCACGGCGTCGCTGTTGGTTGCCTCGCCGGCCAGGTACTCGCACAGGAAGTACTGGCACAGCACGCCCGTCACGGGGTGGACACGGCTGCCGAGGCTCCTGCGGACAGCACAGTGAACGCCGGTCTCGTCCAGCGTCTCCCGGACGGTCGCGGTCTCCGGCTTCCCGCCGGGCTTGATCACCCCAGCAGGGAACTGCCAGGTGATCCCGGACGTGTCGTCGTCGCGCCGGCAGACCAACAGCACGTCGCCCTGCCGGAGGACAACCGCGATGGCCACCCGCAGGGCCTGCGCAGCTAGCGTGCCGGACTCGGAGGCTCCGTCGCCGCGTTCTTTCGCTGCCAGGAGGGCGAAGCGCTGACGAGCCGCGTCGGAAGCTCTCTCGTGCGCGGCGTCGAGGAGCTGCTGCATCTCGGCTCGCGGCACAACGGAGGAGTCGGCGTGCCATGTGGCCACCGTTCTCACCGCGATCCCGAGCTGATTGGCGAAAGCCTCGTTGGTGAGGCGGAGGGCGGACTGGAGCAGGCAGGCGTAACGACCGCTCCAGACCTCGATGACGTCCAACGCCGTTCCCTCTCCGTCGTGGTCGCTGCAGTGCAGGTGCGTCGAAGATGCACATCGACTGCACTGGCGCTTCATCGCTGCGCGGCGTGGATACCGGAAGACTTGCGGTCGGCACCCCAAGGCCAGGCTCATCTAGGCAACTTGAGCTCTGGAAGCACCCGGGAGTAACAGGACACACACGCCGACCCCCTCGGAGATTCTAGGTGAGTACCCGAAGCAGGACAGCGAGTTGGGCGATTACGCCCGCGAGACCGCCTTGTCGACAGGATGGCGGATCGAACACCACCGGGCCGCGAAGGGTTCACCCGTTCGGAGGGTAGGTCGGAGCGCCGAAAGTGGCTCGCCAGCGCCGGTAACCTCAGTTCAGGACGGACTGACCGTTCGTCATGTCTGAATCCCAGAAAGCTGAAAGGGAACTGATGGCCGAGGACCAGGTCCACACGGTCGAGCGTACGCTCGTCCTGCTCAAGCCCGACGCGCTGGTACGCGGCCTCGGGGGCCGGATCATCTCGCGCTTCGAGGACGCCGCGCTGAAGATCGTCGGCGTCAAGATGAAGTGGATGGACGAGGAGTTCACCCGCAAGCACTACTTCGACCTCGAAGAGCGGCTCGGGGCAGAGGTCTACAACCTCACCGCCACCTTCATGCAGCAGGGGCCGGTCATCGCCCTGGTACTGGAGGGCTACGACGCCATCGCCACCGTCCGGAAGATCGTGGGCAGCACCTACCCGAACCAGGCACCGGCCGGCACGATCCGCGGCGACCTCTCGCACATGAGCTCTGCGGGCAGCGTGGCAGTCGGCAAGGCCGTGGCCAACCTGGTCCACGCCTCCGGCAACAAGGAGGAGGCCGCGCAGGAAGTCGAGCTGTGGTTCGACAAGGACGAGCTGCACGAGTACCGCACGCTGGCCGAGATCTTCACCAACTAGGCCGATCGCGGCGTCACCGCTGAGACGCCGCTGCGTTGACCACCACCGGGGCACCACCGTCCGATCTGAGAGGGCACCATGACCAACCAGACCCGCCTGGCCTCCGCCGAGGAGCTGGAGTCGATCTTCCAGCGCGAGCTGGCGACCGACCGCTGGGCGGCCACCGAGACCGCCTACGCGCTGGCGGTCCGCCTCCGTGACGCCGGGGACTGGCCCAAGTCCCGCGAGTGGGTCCAGCAGTGCCTCCAGCTCCTGGAGGGCTTCCCGAACGAGACCGAGGACCAGGTGGCGACCACCCGCGTGGCGGTCGGCGGCGTCCCGCTGCCGAACTACCTGCACACCGGCGTGATCCGCGAGCGCTTCGGCGACCTGGGCTGATCCATCTCGGGTGGTGCGGCCGGTGAAGTGACGGCCCGCCGCACCACCCGGCTTCACCACCAACTCCATACCACCCATCCGGACCAGCCAGGGGCCACCCCACCTTGGTTCGGCTGGATCCGCCATGCCTGAAACGAGGAGACACGACCGTGGCTGTCGAGATCGAGATGCGCGCCCGCTTCGACAAGGAGACCCACGCCCAGCTCATGGACCGCCTGCGGAAGGACGGCGAGGACCTGGGCGACGACGCCAAGCACATCTACTTCTACGTGCTGCCCGAGCAGCTGCTGAAGGTCACGGACAACACGGCTGCCGGCACCGCCAAGATCACCCTCAAGGGCAGCAAGATCGGCCAGGGCGCCGCCTTCCACGAGACCGAATTCGCGATCGCCCGAGAGGACGTCCAGGCGGCCGTGAAGGTGTTCAACGCGCTCGGCTTCGAGTCCGCGATGCACGAGGCGTTCAACTTCCGCCACAACTTCCGCTTCCAGGGCGTGGAGATCGCCCTCAAGTGGAGCGAGGCATGGGGCTATCACGCCGAGTTCGAGGTGCTGCTCGACGACGGTGCCTCGGACGCCGCCCGCGACGAGGCGTCCGCCCAGATCGTCGACGTCGCCGCCGAGCTCGGCGTGACGCTGATGAGCGAGCAGGAGCTGGCCGACTTCGCCGCCGCCTTCGAGGCCGCCGAGCAGGAGCGCAAGGCCCGCGAGGCACAGGCCGCGCCGATCCGGTAGGAGCACGTCACCGCGGTAGACCACCAGAAGGGGGTGGGCACAGATGAGCACGACCCCGACGACCACGAGTCTGGTCGACCTGGCTGCCCGAAGGCAGCTGCCGCACCACCAGTACATGGACCCGGCAACCGTTGAGTGGATCAAGGCCAACCGGCCCGACCTCGGCGCGGCCTGGCCGCCGCCCCTGCGGCCGGCCTCGAAGCACCTCCTGAGCCGGTCCGCTCTTCCGGCAACGTGGTTGGCGGAGCCTCGCCTCCACGACTCGCTCCACGGTCTCAGGCACAGCATGCGGACCGCCGCACTGGCCGCTCTGCTCGCTGAGATCCACGAGCTGGACGACACCGAGACCGCCACGGTCGTCCTGGCAGCAGCCGTCCACGACTGCCAGCGCCTGCACGATCAGGACGACCGTGGCCACGGTGCTCGTGCCGCCGTCTGGTTGGCCGCCAACGCCGACACCGTCTGGACCCACTTCGGCTTGGTGGCCACGCCCCGGCGGATCATCCAGGCAGCAACCGCCATCCGCCTACACGACGTGCCGTACGGCGCCTTCTGCTTGGACGACCAGGCCGACTACCACCGCGCCGGGCTCATCTGCGACTTGGTCAAGGCGGCAGACGCGCTCGACCGTTACCGCCTGCCGAAGCTCAGCTGGTGGCCCGACGCGCGACACGTTCGTGAGCCGGCCTTCGACCAGCTCCGCGCCGTGGCCTTCGACCTCGTCGCCGTCTCCGAGACCGCGCACCTCGCCGGAGCCAGCAGCGCCGAAGCCGTCCTGTACGCGCTCGCCGAGAAGGGGCTGGTGTAGCCGTGAGCCTCCGCGACGCCTACGACCTGTGGGCCGACGCGCATGCCTTCTTCGACTCCGCGCTGCTGCCCGAGGCCGGGCAGGCCGACCCACTGGCAGCCCAGACGGCCGCCTGGCACAAGCGCCTGACCGACGAGACGCCGAACGGCAGCCTGCTCCGAAAGAACGCGCTCTTCGACAGCCTGAGCAGCGACGGCAAGCTGCACCTGCTCCACGTCACCCACGCCCTGGAAGAGATCAGCGAGGAGGGGGTGCTCTACCCCTCCGGCGGATGCCTCGTCGGCAGCATCTACTGCGCGCCGCTCACAGCGACCGAGCACGGCTTCCGCATGCACAACCTGGCCGCCTACGTCCTCACCAAGGAGGCCCCCGCCTCCCTTGCCAGGGTCGGCCTGGGCGGACGCGCACCCACGCCGCTGATCTTCGAGATCACCGCGCCGCCCCAGGCCTACCGCGGATTGGCAGGCGTGGACTACCTGCGGCTGGGCTCGATCCACCTGCAGATCTACACCGACCTGGAGTACCTGCTCAGCAAGACCGAGCGGCACCACCTGCGCGAGACCGTCGTCGGCCGGATAAAGAACTCGGCCGCGTTCCTGGCCCTGGCCGCCGGCATCGTCTACCAGGGCTCGACCGTGGCCACGGAGGGCTTCCTGCAGCTACTGGATGCGGCCATCCCCCGGCTGCCGATCCTCGGCTACCTCTACTTCGAGGCCCTCGCCGAGTACCTGATGCTCCACTCCACCTCCGCACGGACCCGGCAGCTGGCCGACCTCGGGGAGTTCAACAACTGGCTCTACAAGGAGATGCTGTTCGCGTCCTTCCCGGACATGGCCGGCAAGTTCAACCTCGCCAGGTTCCGTCCCCGCCCGCAGCAGCTGGCGGCACTTCTGCAGCGGGTGGACCCGACCATCGCCGCCGACCACGCCCGCGCGTACATGGTCGAGCGGATCAGCTACCTCGTGGCGGCCCGGCTTTTCACCAGCGGGCAGGTGCCCGAAGCCTGGCACCGCACGCGCTGGGAGTTCGACAGCCTCGCTGCCCAACTCGGCCCGCTGCTCGGACACCTCATCCACCGCGAACTCCGCAGCTTCGGCCGCTACCCCGACTTCTACTTCTACTTCGACCAGCACAAGGCCCTGCAAGCCTGGAACTACTGGAACCACATGGACATCGTCGTGCCGTTCAACGGCACGATGCCCAAGGGCGAGATCGGCATCAACCCGGCCTACCCGAACCTGGACTACCGCGTCTGGCGTGCCGAGCCGGACGACGCCGGGCACCTCCACCCGACCGAGCAGCTGGCGCTGAGCATCGCGCCGCGCCTGGTCGACATCAAGTACACGCTCATGCGCAACAGCAGCCGCTGACCGCTGCCCCACGCCCCTCGACGACGATCGCAGAGGAGACGCATGCCCACCCACGGCCCCGCCACCCCGTCCACCGCTGCCTGGCCGGTACCCACCCAGCCCGCCGAGACGCTCTTCACCGAGATCTACCGCACCAACCACTGGGGATCTCCCGAGTCGGTCTCCGGTCCCGGCTCCGAGATCCGTCAGACCGAGGCCGTCCGGGCCGCCCTCTCCTCAGTTCTCGCGCGCTACCCGATCCGTACCGTCACGGACGCCGGATGCGGTGACGTCAACTGGATCCGCGGGGTCGCCGGGTTCGACCAGCTGGACAGCTACGTCGGCCTCGACGTCGTCCCCGACCTCGTCCAGCTCAACCAGGAACGGCACGGCAGCGAGCGCATCTCCTTCCGGCAGGCCGACCTGAGCAGGGACGACATCCCGGCAGCGGACCTTGTCATCGCACGGGACTGCCTCGTCCACCTCACCCACCACGAGGTGCTCACGTTCCTCGACCGCGTGACGGCCAGCCGCTCGACCTACCTGCTCGCCACCACCTACGTCGGCGAAGCCGAGAACCGCGACACCACGGACACCCACTGGCGCCCGCTCAACCTTCAAGCGGCCCCGTTCCACCTGCCCAAGCCCGTCGAGTACTTCGACACCGACTTCACGGACGGCGGCCGGCACCACCCCGGCAACGGGCTGGGCCTGTGGAAGATCGACCAGCTCAGCGCCCGAACCACCTGACCACCACCCAGGCACCCCAGGAAGCGAGACCCTCGATGAGCCCGCACGACCGGCAGATAACCGCCCTCCTCGCCCAACTCGACCAGGCCCTCGACTCACCCGCGACCACGCACGGCCTTGCCCGAACCCTCCGGGCGGCCGTCAAGGAAGTCGAACTGCACCGCCACCACCGGGCCAGCGGCGCCGCCCTGCCCGACTGCGTCCTCGTGCCCAGCCCCGCCAAGATCCAGATCGGCGGCGGCGGCCACCACATCGACGGCTACTTCAACATCGACATCGTCCCGCCGGCCGACCTCCTGTGGGATGTGCGCGAGGGCATCCCACTCGCCGATGCCAGCGCCGAGACGATCTTCTCCGAGCACTTCCTTGAGCACATCGACTACCCCCGCTCCGCCAAGTACTACGCCCGCGAGGCCCACCGCGTCCTTGCGCCCGGCGGCCAGCTCATCACCGGCGTGCCCGACGCCGCCTTCGTGCTGAACCAGTACCCGGCACCGCCGGACCGGGCCGCCGAGATGATCGACCGGTGGTACGCCAAGCGGCAGTGCCGAGACGACATCAACACCTACCTCGACCTCATCAACTACGTCTTCCGCGACCAGGACGACGACCCGACCTACAACCCCCACTACTGGGCGTACGACCATGAGAAGCTCGCCCAGCTCTTCACCGAGGCGGGCTTCCGCACCGTCGAGCCGTGGACCTTCGACCCCACGATGGCCAACCCGAAGCGCCAGTGGGCCAGCGTCTACGTGGTCGCCACGAAGTAGCCGCGTAGCCCGCGAGCGATCCGCACGGGAGCGCACAGGACCTCTGACCGTGATAGCTGGCGGCCCGGCCACCACGGGACGGCGGGACCACTGATCAACGCGAACAGCAGGCACCTGCACGCCTACGCAGCCCCGAGCGGGAGGCACCTCATGTCTCAAGGCCATCCGTACATCAGCCACCTGACCTTGGCCGATACCCCCAACGCGGTGCCCTGGGCCCGCCGGCACACCGCCGACATCCTGCACCGCTGGCAAATCCCGGGCGCTGTCATCGAGACGGCCAACCTCATCGTCTCCGAGCTCACCACCAACGCGGTCCGGCACCCGGCCGACAACGAGCAGCGGAGCACCGGATACTTGAGCCTGTCCGCCGTCGGCACGTTCACCCTCACCCTCCAGATGACGGGAACGGGCCTGCTCGTCCAAGTCGCAGACCACGACCCCCGGCCGCCAGTACGGCGAGAGGTGGGCGTGGAGGCCACTGGTGGACGCGGACTGTTCCTGGTGAGCGAGATGGCCAACCGCTGGGGCTACTACTACCCCGCCACGGCGGTCGGGAAGGTCGTCTGGGCGGAACTTCTCCTTCACGCTTCCGGGCGGTCCGGTCCGGGCCGGACAGGGCAGGCCAAGGAACGTGGGCAACCCACCGACGCTACCGGCCCGATCTCCGACCCCCTGCTGATCGGCAGGGTGCTGGTTGGCCTGCGTGAGCTGTAGAGGAGGACGAAACGTCCATCTCAGCGGCACCGCCAGCACCCTGCCGGTCGTTCAGTAGTTTTCCCGCACGTACTCGTACGTTCGGTCGAACAGCTCGCCCTTGATCGGCAAGCCGTATTCCTTCAAGACGGAACGCAGCTCGCGACGAACGCGTTTGTCGCCCGCGTCGCTCACGCTCCAACCGGCATAGGCGACCTCAACGACGATCGAGTCGATCCGCGAGGCTATGTCGGGAACGATCTTGTGCAGCCCAGGCGGTGTGTTCTCCGCGACGATCTGAGTGAGCGCCCCACGCTTCGGATCGGCCAGCCGATCGAGCGCTCCCTGGTCGCCCTGTTCCGCTGCCCGATCCGCAGCGACCACGTCCTGAGCGATCTTCAGAGCTTCCTCGAGGAACGCCAGCGAATCCTCGACGTTCTCGATCGCCTTGGCGCGAAGCTTCTCGATCCGCTCCGCCAGCGACCGGTACGCCGGGCTCTCGGTATCGGCGAGCCGACGCCTGAGACGCGCCTCGATGGAGTCGAGGACCTCCTGGTACACATCATCGGCTTTCGACGCCGGCGTCTGCCGCTCGGAGAGCTTCAGCTGCTCGGCGATCTTCTTCACCAGCTCCAGGCCGGCAGCGTCGAGCGTGACTGTCTTCGACGGCATCGACCTCACGCCCACATCAGTCATGTGACCGTGAATCAGATCCGTGGTCTTCGCGCCGAGACGTGCCCAGAGGAACGTCTTGGAGACGTCCTTGGGCCGGATCGACTCGTACACCTTCGCGAGCCAGAAGTACTGGCCCGCGAACGGCCGGAGCATCGGGTGCGGGTCGAGGAACTCCCACACCGTCTGCAGCGCGACGTAGGTCTCGATGAACTCGGTGCGCTGCCCGCCGCCCTCGGGAATCCGCTCGTGAGCCTCGGCGAGCGACTCGAACGACGAGTCACTGGTGTCGATACCGTCGAACAGATGCAGTAGACGCGTGAGGTCGGTGACAAACTTTCCCGCCAACTTGGAGGCGTCGGTGACGTTGAGCTCGTCCTGTTCGTCGTCCTTCACCTTCGGGCCGGCGACTGCCTTGCCGATTGCCCTCGCGAGACCGATGTAGTCGACGACCCGCCCGAAGTCCTTGCGCTGACCGGTGACAGGGTTCTTCCACGGACGGTTGGGCCGCGTGATCGTCTGGAACAGGTTCGTGTCCTTGGCGGGCTTGTCGAGATACAGGACACCTTCGATGGGCGCATTGAAGCCAGTCATCCACTTCGCGGTGACGACGATGAACGACATCGGGTCGTCGACCTTCTTGAAGCGGCGCTTAAGCGCCTCCTCCTGCTCCGGAGTGAGCAGGTACTTCTTGTGCTCCTTCGGGGTCTCCTTGCTGTCGGCGACGTGCATCACAACACCGACCTCACGGAGTCGACCGTCCGGCATGGCTGCAGCACGGCGTTCCAGCTCGGCCTCGATAGCCCTGGCGTACGCAATTACAAGGCGCTGGTTGTAGGCCACGACCTGAGCCTTCTGTCCCAAAGGCGCGACATAGGTAAGGAAGTGGTCGACGATGTCGGCACACACAGCCGCCACGCGCTCGGGGTTGGAAAGGATCGTCTCGATGTGAGAAGCCTTCCCCGACAGGAAGACCTTCTCCTCCTCGTCCAGACCCTCTTCCGTGGCCAGCTCGTCGAACGCCTCGTCCAAGGCTTCCTTATCGAGGTTGAACCAGACAGACCGGCCCTCCACGATCACTGGCTTGGTGAACCCATCGGCGATGGATTGCTCCGGCGTGTACCGCGACATCACAAAGTCTGGGTCGTCAGGGTCGCCGAACAGCTTGAACGTCGAACGGTCCTTGTCCTTGATCGCAGTACCTGTCGCGCCGAAGAACTTCGCGTTCGGCACCGCCGCGCGCCACGCGTCGCCGAGCTTCCCCTCATGTGAGCGGTGCGCCTCGTCGACGAGAACCACGATGTTCGACCGATTGTTCAGATGGCCGGCCTCAGCGAACTTGTGCACCGTCGTGATGACCACGCCCGGCTCACCGGTGCGCAGCAGAGAGTGCAGCTCGCGCCGATTTCGGGGCACCGTCATCCGTGGCATGCCAGCAGTCTCGAACATCTCCGCCGTCTGCCGAACCAGATCCTTACGGTCGGCGATCACGATGACCGTAGGCGCGCTCCCGAACTTTCCCGTCACCGCGTCATCACGCAGCAAACGGGCAGCGGCGAACGCCATGAGCTCGGTCTTGCCTGATCCCTGGTGATGCCAGATCAGTCCGCCAGGACGGCCGGCAAGTACCTTGGCGTGGATCGCCAGAGCCGCCTCGAACTGCGGGTAGCGAGGCAAGAACTTGATGTCGACCTCTGAGGCGTCCCGAGCGTGACGGAACATCACCAGGTCCTTGAGGATCGGCAGGATAGTCTCCGGCCGCAGCAACAAGCGCGCTGCCCGCTCGACACGAGCCGGGCCCGTGACGATTTTTGGGTCGTCCTCAGTGGATCCCCACGGGGCCCAGATCTCGGAGTCGGGGTCCGGGACCGCACGGATCGGCGCCATCCGGAACTCCAGGCCCTCGGTGGCGACGTTGAAGACGTTCGTCGCGAAGAAGTTCGGGTACTCCTCCTCGTACACGTCGTGAAGGTCCTTCGCGGCGTTGACCCACGAGACCTGATGCTTTACAGGCGTCTTGGTCTCGGCAACGACCAGCGGGAACCCGTTGACGTAGTAGACGACATCGAACCGGCGTGGTTTGGTTGCACCGCTGACGGTGACCTCGTCAGCGACAGTGAAACGGTTATTATTGGGGTCTTTGAAGTCGATCAGCCGACGAGGCACATGCTTACCGTCGATCGTCGTGAACGAGTGGTCGCCACGAAGCATCACGGTCAGCCGCTCGTTGGCCGCAACGAGACCGTTGTGCGCATCGAGGACAGCCTGATTGAGCTCATGCAGAACGAGGTCTGCCGACTCGGGGTCGTCGACAAGCTCCGGGTTCAGCGCGAGTAACGCCTCGCGCGCCCAGTTCTCGACGATGACGTCATGCTCATCGCGCGGCAACTCCTCCCCTTGAAGACGCTCCCAGCCAGCCTCCTCCGCCCACTCGAGCAGTGAAAGCTGGATCGTGCTCGCTTCCGTCCACCCCATGTCAGTACACCTCCGTGAGCAGTGCGTCGTACGACTCGGGAATCTCGGTTTCCTGGTTGATGAGGGAGGCCAGGAGTGCGGAGCGGACGTTGCGGATGTGCAAGAGTTCCTCCCGCAATCCCCTGGTCGTCGCGCGCAGCCGTGCAAGTGCGTTGTTGAGGTCAGTACCTGATTCCGCTGGCCACGGGATCCGTGCGCGCCGAATCAGCCCCATATTCAAGGATGGGACAGCTCCCGGCTGAACCAATTCCGCCAACCGGATCGACTCGGTGGCAGCGAGTAGGCACTCCGGGGGAACCCCTTCTTTCGGCGTGAGTACAAGGTGATTCTCGTCAACCGCCGCATCGACGTCGAGGATACGCTTCTTCTCGGTCAAGACGGCGGCACCTACTCGCGGAAAAACGACAGAGCCAGCTGGTACGGCGATGCCCTTCAATGATTTGACCTGCTCAGGGGGCAATCGCGTTTCAGCACAGGTATATCCGTCTTCGTTCCCAAGTCCGACCATGTCAGCGATCTTGAACCATGACAACTCGCCGGATTGCTCACCCTGGACGGATTTCGGTAGGGCCTTGCCCTGCGAGACGTTAGCAACATCCTCTATGCAAACCTCTTGCAGATCAGCCGAACTAAGGAAGAGTGCAACTCGCAGCGAAAGATTTCGGTGGAATTCTTCTTGCAGCGCCTGGATCTGCGCGTCCACCGCGGCCATGACGTCAATAATGCGCCGCTGCTCGGAAAGGGGCGGGAGGGGGATCCTCCACGCCTCGAAATCGGTCTCCTTCCAGCGTGACCTCCCCTCGCTGCCGGCGCGCATGGAGTCGATCTGCCTGAGCACCGATCGCTGCTGGAAGTAGAGGAGGAGGAACCGGGGAAGCAGCCGGTCCGGATCCAGGACGTAGAGGGGGAACTCGTTCGTCGCGAGGGCGCCGTGGAGTTCGGCCGGAACGACGTCGAACGCCCCGTTCTGCGTATCGATTCGATTGAAGACGAAGTCGCCCTCGTGTGCTCGGAACAGACGCTTGGCCTTGATGGTCTCGGTGCTTCCGGCGCCTCGGTCGTACGCCCCTCTGCCGTACCAGCGCACACCCATCGTCCGGTACTCAACACCAGGCACGAGTGTCACCACGTCCTTGCGTTGCGTGGCGACGGTTCCGGCCGGAACGGTCTTCCACTCACTCATCGGATGCCCCGAACACGCTCAGGTCGATGCCGGCCGCCGCGAGGCGCTTGAACATTTCAGCCTCGGTGTCCACCCGGTGCTGGCGGGCATCGGCATACGCGACGAGCACTGCGCCGAGATCAGCGGCTTCTTCGGCGGCAACATTGATGTAGCGGCCGATGTTCAGGTCGAAGCCGTTCTGCTCGATCTCCTCGAACGGCACCAGTCGGACGTTCGCACCATCTGGGTCATTGCCCGTCTTGTACGCCTCGATGAGAACGCTGACGTCCTCCTCGGACATCAGGTTCTGGTTCTTGCCCTTGATGAACCGGGCAGAGCCGTCGATGAAGAGAACGTGCTTCTTGCGTTTGGCAGGCTTCTTGTCTCGGAAGATCAGCAGGCACGCCGGGATCGAAGTCGAGTAGAAGAGGTTGGGCGGCAGCCCGACGACGGCTTCCAAGGAGTCCTGCTCGATGAGGCCCTGGCGGATCTTCGCCTCCGCGCCTCCGCGGAACAGCACTCCGTGGGGCATCACCACGCCGACCCGGCCGGATTCGGCCTGCATCGACGAGACCATGTGCTGGACGAAGGCGTAGTCACCGTTCTTGGCCGGCGGCACGCCCCAGATGGCTCGCGGGTCCGAAGTCCAGCGGTCCGCTCCCCAGTTTGCCAGCGAGAAGGGCGGGTTGGCGATCACGACATCGAACCGACGGACGGCACCGGTGGTGTCCTTGAACGCCGGAGCGCGGAGGGTGTCTCCGCGCTTGATGTCGAAGTCCTCGATCTCATGCAGGAACAGGTTCATCCGGGCGATTGAGGCCGTCGTCAGGTTGATCTCCTGGCCGTACGCCTTGAGCGCGCGGTGGTCCTTGCCGGACTCCCGCAGCTGGTTGATCATCGCGACCAGCATTCCGCCGGAGCCGCAGGACGGGTCGTAGACGGAGTCGCCCGGCTCAGGCTGGAGGATCCCGACGAGCAGGTTCACGACCTCACGGGGCGTGAAGAACTCGCCGGCCTTCTTGCCCGACTCGTCGGCGAAGTTCTTCAGCAAGTACTCATAGCCTGCGCCGAGCAGGTCGTGTGAGACCGTCGACGGGTCGAGCGTGATCTTGTTGAAAGCTCGGATGAGCCCGAGCAGAGCCGACTCCGGGATGCGCTCCTGGTTGCCCCATGAGGCGTCGCCGAAGACGCCGGCGAGCGAGCGGGGGTTGGCCATTTCGATCCGCTGGAAGGTCTTCGCGATCTCCGCACCGAGGTTGGTGACCTTCTCGGTGACCTCGCTCCACAGCGTGCCCTTGGGTAGCTCGAACCGATGGAAGTCGGCCTCGATCTCGTCGTCGAGGTCGTCGCCGTACTCATCGAACGCCGCGTCGTGCTCGTAGACCCAGGTGTCGCTGATCCACTTCCAGAACAGCATCGGGAAGACGTAGGTCTTGAAGTCAGCCGGGTCGACGGGGCCGCGGAGCGCGTTCGCGGCGTCCCACAGCCGGGACTCGAGCTCGTTCTGGGTGATCGTCACAGAGGTGAGGTCCTTCGTTGAAGACGGTTCCTAGATTATGGACGAGGGCCCTGACATCTCGGGAGTCCCATACGGCAGGCAACAGCGACCAGCAGACGATGACTTGCACCCACGCTCCGAGCCCGAGCGTGTCGCGGACACGCTGAGACCGGATCTCCGTGTCTCCGCGTCCGAGGTACAGCGTGTGAGACGGGCCTCCTCCTCGGGACTGAGCATCCAAGGCTCAGGAGGGAGGCCGAGGAGCTGCAGGATGGCCCTTTTGGTGGGCTCGGGCAGGCTCTCGCCGGGCTGGCATTGCGTGAGCGATGCGTGAGCGGACGGGGCAGCACGTGCCGGTTCGGGCGGGATTGTGGATCAGGGTGCAACGTCCTGACCTGCGGGTTCATCACCATGTGATCGATGGCGGCAGCAGCCATCATGATCACTCCCGGGCTCGTAATGCGTAGGTCGCGGGTTCGAATCCCGCAGGCGGCTCAGTGAAGGCCCAGGTCATATAGCCCACGACCTGGGCCTTTTGCCATTCCTTGACGTGTGAGCAGGCGTCAGCGACGCGCTGCAAGATCGCTTCGGCTTCGCCCTCTTCGCGGCCTTCCGCTTGGCCTTCTCGGCTTCGGCCGCGGCGTTGGCGCGAGTCTCGGCCTCGGTCTTCCGCTGGAGGGGGACGAGCTTCGCGGCGGCCTCGGCCGCGCCCTTGGCGATCTCGGGCAGGACGCTGGTGTAGGTGCCCGACGTGATCTTGATGGAGGAGTGGCCGAGCATCTCGGACACCACCTTCATGTCGACCCCGCCGGCGCGGGCGAGCGTGGCCGCGCCGTGGCGGAGGTCGTGCCCGCGGATCGGCGGCAGCCCGGATGCGGTGATCAGTCGCGCAAACATCTCGGTGACCTTGCCAGGGTGGAGCCAGGACCCGTCCTCGTTGGTGAAGACCCGGCCGGTGTTCTTCCAGGCAGGCTCCCAGTCGTTCCGCTCCTTCCGCTGCCGCTCGCGGTGGCGCCGCAGGACGGCCACCGTGTCGTCGTCCAGCGCCACGGTCCGGAAGCTCCCGTCGGTCTTGGGGTCGGACTCCTCGACCTCCCAGCCGTCCTGCACGAGCTGGGCCGTCACGGTCAGCGAGCTTGAACTGCCCATCGCCGCCCTCCCGCTCCAAGGCAGGGTCGCCCTTGTCACCGGTGGAGCCACCGGGATCGGCGCCGCGATCAGCCGAGCCCTGGCCGCTGCCGGAGCCCCTGTCGCCGTCAACCACCTCGCGCAGATCCACCAGGCCCGCGCCGTCCTCAGCGACGTCCGCCGCGAGGGCCGCACCGGCGTCGAGGTCAGCGCCGACCTCACCGGTCCGGACGCCGTCGCCGCGATGACTAGTCAGGTCGAACCCGAACTCGGCCCGATCGACGTCCTCGTCAACAACGCCGGCGCCTACCCCCGCACCTCTTGGGAGGATCTCGGCGAGGTGGAATGGGACGGTGCCATCGAGTCCAACCTCACCATCCACTACCGCACCTGCCGAGCCATCACCCCCGGCATGACCGCTCGGCGCTGGGGCCGCATCGTCAACATCGGCAGCGTCAACGCCTGCGCCGGACGGCCCGGCCTGACCGCCTACAGTACCGCCAAGGCCGGACTGATCGGCTTCACCAGGTCGCTGGCCAGGGAACTTGGCCCGGCCGGAATCTGCGTGAACACTGTCCTCCCCGGGGCCATCCAGGTCGAGGCGGAGAACGACCTGCCCGCCCACCACCGCGCCCGACCCCAGGACCAGATCCGCCGCCAGTGCGTCCAGCGCCGGGGCCGCCCCGAGGACGTCGTCGCCGCCGCAGCGGCCTTCCTCGCCGGCCCGAGCGCGTCCTTCATCACCGGCCAGTCGTTGCACGTCGACGGCGGCTGGATCCTCCACTGACCGCCGGCACCACCTGGAAAGGAAGAGAACACCATGCAGCACCGCGTCCGCGCCGTCCTCCTCACCCCGAACAACACCACGCTGCTGATCAAGCGCATCCGCCCCGGCATCGACCCGTACTGGGTGATCGTCGGCGGCAAGATCGAACCGACCGACGCCAGCCCCGAGGACGCCCTCCGGCGTGAGGTCCGCGAGGAGATCGCCGGCGAGGCCCAGATCGTCAGCCTCCTCCACACCCTGGAGGCCGACGAGGAGCGCCAAGACTTCTACCTCGCCACGATCGACAGCTGGAGCTTCGAGGACCGTACCGGCCCCGAGTTCAGCCAGGAGGGCCGAGGCGAGTACCTCCTGGAGGAGATCCCCCTCACAATCGAGGCCCTCGACGCGATCAACCTCCTGCCGCAGGAGATCGCCTCCGTCCTCCGCGAGGCCGTCGAGCGCGGGGAACTCTTCGCAGGCAGGTAGCGCGAAGCGGGATGCGCGGCCGGCGAGACGCCTGCAAGGTGTCTGGCCGACCACGCTGGCGTACAGGACCCAGCGTCCATCCGCGCTCGCGGCTGCCGCAGCCTGGAGAGCGCCGTGGACGGGCCCGAGGCCGGCACGAGGTGCTGCTCGTTCAGGTGCTCACAAGCTTCACCTGCCCCATCCCAACTCGGTGGTACGGAAGGATGGATGGATGAGTGACTGGGAGTACGTGAAGGACAGAACCGTCACCGAGGGCGCGGTGTGGCGGTCGGCCGACGGCCTCCTCTGCAAGCGGACCGGGGGTGAGGACCTGCGGGCCGAGACCGAGTTCCAGCAGCTGGCCGCCGGCCTCGGCTACCCGGTGCCGGAGATCGTCGACAGTGGCTCGGAGGACGGACGCTACTTCGTCGTCGGGCGCGCCATCGATAGCGGCAGCAGCCATCATGATCACGCTCGGGCGCGTATTGCGTAGGTCGCGGGTTCGAATCCCGCGGGCGGCTCAGACATGGAAGGCCCGGTCAGGCACTCTGACCGGGCCTTTTGTCGTCCACGTCGTACGTCGGCGGTGGCGCGCTCGGGCCGCCCGGGTGTTCGTGGTCCAGCTGCGGTCTCCGTTCCGGTCTGCTGCGGGAAGAGCGCGTTGCCCATTCGCCGGGCCGCCTCGCAGGTGGTAGGCGTGGTGGTCTTGACGTAGCGCCGGGTCGTGATCTGCGAGTGGCCGGGGATCTCCATGATGGTGAAGGGGCTCACGCCCAGGTTGTCTACGGGGTGCGCGCCCTGCTGGTCCCGCGAACCGCACCGCTGCGGGCCCGGATCCACGTGTGGACGCTCTTCGGCGCAGCCACCGGGACGAGCCTGTGTGCCAGCGCCCTGCACACCGTCCGGCTCAACGAGCAGAACGCCACCACCGGGCTGCGGCTCGGCGGCACGGTGGTCGCGGTGCTGTCCACCATCGCCCCGCTCGCCCTGGTCGGAGCCGTCCACCTCTACATCCTCATTGCCGGAGGATCGGACAGCCCTACTGGTCGAGGCGGTCACGGTCACCGACCGGCCGACGCCGTCACGAGGCGTCACGAGGCGGCACGGGGCGGCAGCACGCAACATGAGTCCTGGTGGTCCCCGTGTCCACACACCGGGGGACGCCTCATCGTCCACCGACACCCACAACGCCTCCGGATCCGCGTCCCAGGACCGGACCTCGTCGGCGGTCAACGCGTCACGCGGACCAGACGCGGCGGCAGCATCAGCCCTATACGCCACCAACAAGTCTGATCATCATCACGTTACGTGAACGACTGGCCGTGGTGCCGGTGTCCCATAAAGCGGGGAACTCCCCGAACCGCGTTGGGGGGTCGATCATGAGGTGGCGGCAGTAGTGCCCGCGTCCGGATGCGATGTTTCCCCGCTGGAGTGATGAGACATGAGAGAGACGCCATCGGATGTCACCCTGGCGACCCAAGTCGGAGTTCCCAGGCTGCGGTTTCATCACTTCGGCGTGCAGACGACCGACCTCGAGAACAGCGTTCGCTGGTACGGGGACTTTCTCGGGTGCCGGCAGGCGTGGTCGCTCGACCAGTTCTCCGAACTGACCCGTAGCCGGCTGCCCGGGATTCGCGAGTTGACCGAGATGACTCTCGGAGACGTCCGCATTCACCTCTTCGACCGGCCCGGCCGCAAGTCCGATCCGGCCGAGAGTGCCGTGCAGTTCCAGCACCTCTGCTTCAGAGTGGACACCCCCGAGGACCTGATATGGCTTCGCCGGCGCTGGATAGAGCTCTACGAGTCCGGGCGCTACGTGTTCGCGACAGATGAGCAGCCGACTGACATCGTGATCGACGAAGACGGCGTGCAGAGCTTCTACACGTACGACGTCAACGGGCTGGAATTCGAATTCACCTTCCTGCCGGACGGGCTGTCATGAAGCCAGCCGCCAGTGGTGCGCTGTGCGACGCTCCGGCCGTCGGGCGATGGGACTTCGGGGGGTTTCCCTACGGTCTCGAACCGCTGATCCTGCCGGCGGTGGGGGATCCCGACGGCCCGGCGGACGCAGCTCCGGCCTGGGACTACGCCGAGAGCTGCCGGCGCCTGGCCGATCTCGGCGAGCGCGGCCTGCTGACGCCCGAGGTCGAGCCGTGTGAATCGCCGGACGAGCTGTTCTGGTTCCGGTGGCTCACCGGGCACCAGGTGTGCTTCGTCGTGTGGCGGCTGATCGCTCAGCTCGTGGACGACCTCGACCAGGGACGCCGGCCGGCCGACGAGGTGCTGCCGCAGATCAGCCACTACGTGGACGGCTACTCCGCGATGCTGCTCTACACCGGCTCGTGCCCGCCCGACGTCTACGACGTTCTGATCCGGCCGAGCATGCGGCTGCGGCACCGTGCGTTCAGCGGCGCCTGGGCGCCGGACTACTGGCCGATCCGGGACCTCTTCCGCCGCCGTCGGCTGCCCGGGATCTCCGACACCGACGCCGGCGGACTGCTGGACGCCATCAGCCTGCTACACCTCGTCCACGACGGGGTCGCCGCGCGTCTGGTCGCCAACGGTCGGTCGCTGCTGCGCGAGGCCGCCGTCCGCAGTCCCGGCCACCGGGCCGCAGGGCTGATCTACGACTCCTATTTCACGACGCTGCGGGCGCCGGTTCCCCGGCACGAGGTCGTGGCCCAGCTGCTGCGCCGACTCGTGGCGATCGCCCAGGACGTCACCGCGAACGGGCTGTACGCGGCGGGTGACGCCGACGAACGGCCGACCGAGCTCCAGAAGCCCGAAGTGGTCAAGTGCGAGAACAGCCTCGTCGACATCCTGCTGGGCGTCGCCCAACACGCATGCGGCATTCCGTCCCAGCCGCTGCCCACCTTCCGTACGAAGCCTGGCCGAGGAGTTAGTCGATGACCGTCCTGCGACCGGCGCTGACCGGAACCCTCGGCGGCGTGTCCGCGACGCACTGGCTCGCGTCCGCCGTCGGTATGGGCATCCTGGAGCGCGGCGGCAACGCCTTCGACGCGGCGGTGGCCGCCGGGTTCGCCCTGCAGATCGTCGAACCGCACTCGAACGGGCCGGGGGGCGACGTCGTGATCGCCGTCTACTCGCGCTCGACCGGCGAGGTCCGCATCATCTGCGGCCAGGGCCCGATGCCGCAGGCGGCGAGCATCGACGCGTTCGGTGCGCTCGGCATCAAGCAGATACCGGCGGGCGGCCTGCTGCCGGCGACCGTGCCGGGAGCCTTCGGGGCCTGGATGCGGCTGCTCGGCGAGTTCGGCACCATGCCGCTGGAGTCCGTCCTCGAACCGGCGATCGGATACGCCTCCAGCGGCTACCCGTTGCTGCCCGCGGCCGCGTCGACGATCGGGGCGATGGCCGACCTGTTCCGGACGGAGTGGACCGATTCGGCCCGCACCTACCTGCCGGGCGGCGCGGTTCCGGCGGCCGGGTCCCGGATGCGCAACGAGGCGCTGGCCGACACCTATCGACGGCTGGTCCGCGAGGCGCGGGCGAAGTCGTCGAACCGGGAGGCCCAGATCGAGGCGGCTCACATCGCCTTCTACCAGGGCTTCGTCGCCGACGCGATCGACCGCTTCGCGCGGACCAGCGAGGTGTTCGACTCGACCGGCCGGCGCCATCGCGGCCTGCTGAACGGCGACGACCTGGCAACCTGGCGGCCGGGCGTCGAGGCCGCGTGCTCGCTGCCGTACGGCGAGTTCACCGTCCACAAGGCGGGACCCTGGTCCCAGGGCCCGGTGTTCCTGCAGCAGTTGGCCCTCCTGCAGGGGTGCGACCTGCGTGCCATGGGGCTGGGCAGCGGCGAGTACATCCACACCGTCGCCGAGGCGGCCAAGCTCGCGATGGCCGACCGGGAGGCGTGGTACGGCGACCCGGACCACACGCCGGTGCCGCTGGCCGAGCTCCTGGCGGCCGAGTACTCCGCCGAGCGGCGCTCGCTCATCGGCGAGCAGGCGAACCTCGATCCGCAGCCGGGACGGCCGGGCGGCGCCGAGGGCTGGATCCCGCAGGCGGCGCCGGAGGAGCCGGGCGCGGAGGAGCCGGAGTGGATGACCCATCTGCGCAGCGGCCTGCCCACCGTCACCCCGATCGGTCCGCGGGCCGGCGCCGGGAACACCTGCACGGTGGCCGTCGCCGACGCGTGGGGGAACCTGGTCGTCGCCGTGCCCAGCGGTGGCTGGCTCAAGAGCTCGCCGGTGATCCCGGAACTCGGTTTCGCGCTCGGCACCCGGGGCCAGACCGCGTGGCTCACCGAGGGACACCCCAACTCGCTCGCGCCCGGACGGCGTCCCCGCACCACGCTGAGCCCCAGCATCGTGCTGCGCGGCGGCGAGCCGTTCCTGGCCTTCGGTACTCCGGGCGGTGACCAGCAGGACCAGTGGACGCTCCACGCGTTCCTCGCAGTCGCCGAGTTCGGATGCGAACTGCAGGCGGCGGCCGAGCTGCCCGCCTGGCACATCGACCACTTCCCGCAGTCGTTCGCACCGCGCACCTCGCGGCCGGGCGTGGTGGTCGTGGAGCGCTCGTTCGACCCCGCCGTGCTCGCCCTGCTGGAGAAGAAGGGCCACCGGCTCGACGTGGTGCCGGAGGGCACGCTCGGCAAGGTCTGCTCCGCCGGTGTCGACCCGGTCACCGGTTTCCTGCGGGCCGCAGCCGGTCCGCGCGGCCGCCAGGCGTACGCGGTGTGCCGTTAAATTTCCGATCACGTGAGGCGGTAGCCATGTTCGTGCCCAGCCACTACCAGATCCAGGACGAGGACTGGCACCGCCGGATCATCGACGGCCACCCGCTGGCGACGCTCACCACCAACGGTGCGGCCGTGCCGTGGGCGTCGCGCCTGCCGGCCCTCGTCGCTCCGGGCCAGCCCCAGTCCGGCCCGCTCACCGGCACGGAGCTCTTCGGCCATCTCAACCGCGCCAACCCGCACTGGAAGGCGCTGGCCGACGGCACGTACGCCCGGCTGATGTTCGACGGGCCGGGCGGATTCGTCACCCCGGCGGTCTACCCCGGCGACCCGTCCGCCCCGACGTGGAACTTCGCGGCCGTGCACGTCTGCGGGCGGATCCAGCTGATCCACGAGCCGGAGGAGACGCTCGAGGTCGTCCGGTGGACGGCCGAGCGCCTGGAGCAGCGCTTCGGCGCCGGCTGGGACCAGACCGCATCGGTCGACTACTTCCGCCAGATCCTGCCCGGCGTCGGTGCCTTCCGGCTCCGGATCGACGCGGTGGAGGGGTTGTTCAAGTTCAGCCAGGAGAAGCCGGCGGACGTCCAGGAGTCGGTGATCCGGCGCTACGAGGCCGATGACAGCGGCACCGGTCGGCCGATCGCCCGGATGATGCGCGAGGCCGGGATGGGGCAGCCGGCCGGGGCCGGACGGCCCGGTCTGACGCCGGACGCCGCCGCGGGGGTCTGCCCGTTCTGACCGGTCCCGGATCGCCGAACGATCGGTCGACCACAGTGTGCGGCACGTCGTAACGTCCGAGGCATGGCACTCATCGCTCACACCGCCCAGGCGCTCTCCACCGAGACGCTGAACCAGTTGCGTTCGGCCGTCGCGACGGCAACTCGGCCCGAACGCCTGGGCGGCCGCAGCCCCTATCACTACACCTTCTGGTACCCGCTGGGGACGCCGCCACGCAATCTGGTCGAGGCGGCCGTCCGGGACCGTCTCGTGCACCACATCCCCGCCGAGGTGCGGGCGGCCGCCGTCGGCGTCGAGTGGTGGCTCGGTCGGCTGTCTCCGCCGTACGCCCCGAACTTCGAATTCGGTCTGCACCGTGACATCGGCGAGGATCCGGAGACCGGTGCGCTGGAGTCCCCGATGCTGTCCAGCGTCATGTATCTGAACGACGTGGACGACGGCCCGCTGGTGGTCTTCGGCGGTGAGCCCTCGCCGGAGGCGCAGGACCGGGAGTTCGTCTTCCCGGCCGAGAACCTCTACGTCACGTTCCCGGGCCATCTGTGGCACTCCGTCGGCAGCCGACGCGACGTGCTCCAGGAACCGTCAGCCGTTCCCGAGCATCGGGAACGGCTGACGGTTCTGGTGAACTGGTGGCCCTACCAGCCGGGTGACGTCGCCGCCGAGCCGATGAAGCAGGTCGCCGCGCCGTACGACGGGTCGATGTACCCCGAGCTGCAGGCGGCGGTCACCGGCTCTCAGATCTCCTCGTAACCCATCCGCCGGGTGATGGCGTCCTTCATCGCCGTGGCCAGCTGGTCCACGTTCTCGCGGTCGAACAGGCTCAGGTGGCTGCCCTTGACCTCGGTGCTCTCCAGTTCGGCGACGAAGGCGCCCCACCCGCGGTCGTCGTCCATGTAACCCGCGGGGAACCCCGGCGCGTCGGCGGGCAGCGGGTCGCTGGCGCGCAGCAGTTCCACCTCGGCCGGGTAGAACTCCGGCCAGTAGTCGAGGAACGCGGCGCGGTTGCGCTCGACCATCCCGGTCAGCTCGGCCAGCGCCGTGGCGGCGCCGGGCTCGGCGCCCTCCAGGCGCAGCACGTCGAGTGCCAGGCACGCGTCCCGCACCTCGGCGGCCTCCTCCGCCGAGGACATGAACGAGGGCGGCGCCCAGGTGTCGAGCAGCAGCGTCGCGGCGACCCGCTCGCCGCGCAGCAGCCAGTTCCGGGCCATCTCGACCGCCACACAGCCGCCCATCGACCAGCCGGCGAGCACGACGGGGGCGACGCCGCGCACCGCGTCGACGGCGGCCGCGTACCGGGCGGCGATCTCCTCGACCGTCGCCGGTGCGTCGTCCGGCAGCGACTGCAGGGCGTACACCGAGAACTCCCCGCCGAGCCGCTGGGCCACCTCGTGGAAGGGCAGCGCCGAACCACTCGCCGCGTGCACGAACACCACCAGCGGCGCGCCGGGGGTGTCGACCAGGTTGATCAGGTGGCCCTCGGGCGCCGGAGCGGCTTGCGCCGTACCCAGCGTGGCCGCCAGTTCGCGCACCCTCGGGCCGGTGAAGACGTCCTGGACGGACGGCCGCAGTCCGAGCCGGCTCGCGCATTCCTCGATCAGCTTGAACACCAGCAGCGAATGGCCACCCAGCTCGAAGAAGCTGTCGGTGACGCTGACCGCGTCCCGGCGCAGGAGCCGGGCGTAGATCGCGGCCAGGCGGGCCTCCAGCTCGGTCTCCGGAGCGACGAACCCCTCGTCCTCGACGGGTGCGCCGTCGCTGCGCAGGTCGAGCAGCGCGGCGACGTCGATCCGGCCGTCGTCGGTGCGGAGGATCCGGTCCACCACGGTGACGCTGCCCGGCACAAGATAGCCGGGCAGCTGCCGGGCGGCGCCGTCGGCGAGCTCCGTCGCCGACAGAGTCCGGCCGCCGGCCGGCACCACGAAGGCGGCGAGGCCGCCCTCCGGCGCCGCGGTGACCGCGCACAGGGCCACCCCGCCCTGGCCGGTGAAGGCCGCCTCGACGGCGGCCCGGTCGACGCGCATGCCGTGGACCGTGATCTGCCGGTCGACCGGGCCCAGGTGTTCCAGCGCACCGTCCTCGCGGCGTCGGCAGAGTTCGCCGGTGCGCACCATGCGTGCGCCGGGCACGCCGAAGGGGTCGGCCACGAACTGCTCCGCGGTCGGCGCGGACAGCCCGTGGTAGCCGCGGGCCGCGCCGGCCCCGCCGACGTACAGCTCGCCGACGACGCCGACCGGCGCCGGCTCCAGCGTCTCGTCCAGCACGTACAGGGCGCGGTGGGCCGGTTGCCGGCCCTTCTCGGTGACCCGGCCGGTGTCCGGCCATCCCTGCCACGTGATGACGTCGCCGGGGAAGCCGGCGACGGTCACCGGTTCGCCGCCGCAGAAGATCCGGCGCAGCGACCCGCCGCCGGCGCCGTCCAGCGGCACCGACGGCCTCGTCCACAGGGTGGTGACGCGGTACGTGTCGAGGTGTTCCAGCAGGGTCCGCGGGTCCTGGTGCGCCTCGGGCCGGCAGAGGGTGACCGTGCCGCCGTACGACAGCGGCCAGAACGCGCCGTCGGGGGTCTCCGGGAGCACCACCTCGCCAGCGGCAAGGGGATGGCTGCGCTGCAGTTCCGCCACCTCGGCCAGCTCCCCGGCGACGGAACGGGCGACGGCCCCCGGCCGGCCGGGGGCGCGGACCAGGCGGAGCAGGTCGTACCCGGCTTCCGGGGTCGGCGGGTCGTCGGTGGACGCCTCGGCCCACCGCTCGGCGTCCGCGAACGAGACCACCCGCCAGGATCCGGCCGGCACCTGGGCCGCAGTCGCCCGATCGGTGATCACCAGCTCCGGAGCGGCGTCGGCCAGGTGCTCCGGCGCGATCGCCGTGTACGGGGCGCCGAGCTTGGCCGCGGCGTACCGGGCGACGATCTGGTCGGCGCCCTGGGCGAGGCACAGCGCCAGGACCGTGCCGGGCCGGACTCCGGCGTCGCGCAGGATCCACGCCAGCCGGTTGGCACGGGTGTTGAGCTCCGCGTAGCTCACCGCGCCTTCGCCGGTGTGGACCGCCACCGCGGCCGGGGTGCGGCGGGCCTGCTCCTCGAAGGGCTGTGCCATCGTCCGGTACCGGATGTCCGGCTGCCCGGATCCGGCCAGCTCGCGCAGGCTGCGCTCCCGTTCGGCCGGTGCGAGCAGCGGCAGCTCGAACGCCCGTGCGTCGGGTTGCCCGGCGCCCTCGGCCAGCAGGCTCTCCAGGACCCCGGCGAAGCGCAGGGCGGTCGACCTCTCGAACAGGCCGGCGTCGTAGATCAGGACGCCGCTCATCCCGTCCCGGTCGCTGAACAGGCTCACGGCCAGGTCCCACATCGCGGCGTTCGTGTCCAGCTCGGAGCCCAGGTCGGCGGTGCCGCCCGCGCCGGTCGACTGCACGTTGACCATGGTCTGGAACACCGCCTGCACCCCGTCCAGCCGGGGCAGGGCCAGTTCTGCCACCACCTGGTCGAAGGGCACCGCCTGGTGGTCGTGGGCCTCCAGGACGGTCTGGTGCACCCGGCGGACGACCTCGCGGAACGTGGGGTGGCCGCTCAGGTCGGTGCGCAGCGGCGCCGACTTCACGAAACAGCCGATGATCGTCTCGGCGACCTCGTGGTCCCGGCCGGCCAGCGGGGCGCCGACGATGATGTCCCGCTGCCCGGTCATCCGGGCAAGGAACAGCTTGTACGCGGCCATGAGGACGACGAACAGGGTGACCCCCTCGTCCGCCGCCAGCTGCTGCAGGCGGGCCAGTGCCGGGCCGGGGACCGTGAGTGGCACGGTGCCCCCGGACCGCCTCGACTGGGCCGGCCGCGGATGGTCCCTCGGCAGGTCCAGCACCGGCAGGTCGCCGGCCAGCTTTCCGGTCCAGTAGGACAGGTCGCGCTGGGCCGCCGTCTCGTCGGCGTTCTCCTGCTCCCAGGCCACGTAGTCGAGGAAGCCGACCGGCGGGGCCGGATCGAGCGGGCGGCCGGCCAGCAGGGCGTCGAGCTCGGCGACGACCATCATCCGGGACAGTCCGTCGATGACGATGTGGTGGAAGTTGACCGCCAGCATGGTCCGGTCGCCGGGCAGGGCGAACCCGATGATCTGGAAGAAGCACGGCCCGTCGAGCGGGAACGGGCGCCGAGCGGCCTCGTTGCCGCTCCCGGTCGCCCGTGCCTCCGCCTCCTCGGCCGACAGGTGCCGCAGGTCGTGCCAGGTCACCGGCGGCTCGATCGGGCCGTCGTCCTGCTGCACCGGCACACCGTCGAGCTCGAACATCCTTACCCGCAGGACGTCATGACGGGCCATCAGCTCCACTGTGGCCGCGCGCAGCGTCGGGAGGTCGAGTGCCCGGTCCAGGGTCCGCAGCTCCGGCAGGCTGTACTCGCTGGTGTCCGGGTACTGGCGGCAGGAGAACCAGATCCTCGCCTGCGGCGGGTTGAGCGGCACCGGGGTGCCCTGCGGTACCGGTGTGATGTGCGGGCCCCGCGTCGCGGTGCTCCGCTCGCGCAGCAGCTTCATGAGCATCTGCTGCTTGTCCACGTTCAGTGCGGTCATCGGATCAGCCCTCCTGGCTGTCGCGCTGCGCGGTGTCGTCGTCGGACAGCGCGGTCAACTCGGCGATCAGCGCCTTCTCCAGGTGTTCGGCCACACCCGCGATGGTCGGCGCGCTGAAGAACTGTCGTACGGTGACCGCCACTCCGAACCGGGTCTTGACCCGGTGCAGCATCTGCAGGGCCGACAGCGAGCTGCCGCCTGCCTCGAAGAAGTTCTGCAGCCGGCCGATCTCCTCGATGTTCAGCAGGCCGCACCACACTTCGGCGAGCTGCGACTCGATCAGCGAGGCGGCCTCGGAGACCCCGGCTCGTGCCCCGCGGTCCTGCGCGGTCGGTGCCGGCAGTGCCTGCCGGTCGACCTTGCCGGACGGGGTGAGCGGCAGCGCGGCCAGCTTCACGTACACCGCCGGCAAGAGGTACCGGGAGAGGTAGCCGGTCGCGTACTCCGCCACCTCGGGGACGACGGCGTCGGGTCCCACCAGGTAGGCGACGATCTCCTTGGTGCCGGGCTCGTCCTCCCGGATCCGCACGGCCGCCTGTTCGACCGACGGGTGGCGGCGCAGCACCTCCTCGATCTCGCCGGGCTCCACCCGTACGCCCCGGACCTTGGCCTGGCCGTCGGACCGCCCGGCGTAGTGCAGCAGGCCGTCGTCGTCCCGGACGGCCAGGTCGCCGGTGCGGTACAGCCGCTCTCCCGGCGTCACGGGCCAGGGGTGCGGCAGGAACCGTTCCGCGGTGAGGTCCGGTCGGCCGAGGTAGCCGCGGGCCAGGCCGTCCACGCCCGCGACGTAGAGCTCGCCCACCACGCCCGGGGCCACGGGCTGCAGAGCCTCGTCGAGCACGAACAACCGGTAGCCGTTCACCGCCCGGCCCATCGGGACGCTGCCGCCGCCCGGCCAGTCGCGGCCGCTCCACAGCGCGACCTCCGAGGTCTCCGTCTGGCCGTACGCGTTGTCCAGCCGGACATCGAAGTGGGTGGCGAACCGCCGCAGCAACGCGGCCGGGACCGCCTCGCCGGAGGTCTGCACGCGATCGAGCCCCGGGTACCGGGTGGCGTCGACCGTGGCCAGATACATGTCCAGCATCGACGGGACGAAGTGGGCGACCACGGTGTCCGGTGTGGCGAGCGACTCGGCCAGGTACGGCACATCCGTCTCGGTGCCGGCCTCGGCCAGCAGGACCGTCGCGCCGGCCCCGAGCGTCGCGAAGATCTCCCAGATCGCGACGTCGAAGATCAGCGGGGTCTTGTGCACCACCCGCAGGCCCGGGCCCAGCTCGTAGCGCCGGGCGATCCACTCCACCCGCGAGGCCGCGCAGCCGTGATCGATGATCACGCCCTTGGGCCGGCCGGTCGACCCGGACGTGTAGTAGACGAACGCCGTGTTGCGGGGGTGGATCCCGACAGCCGGTCCGCCCTCCGGGGCGTCCGCAGCCGGGTCGATGACCGGCACGTGCTCCAGACCGGCCGGCACCGTGGACGCGACCACCGCGGCCATCGCGGAGTCGGCGGCGATCCACCGCAGCCGCTCGGCCGGGTACCCGGCGTCCAGTGGCACGAACCCGGCACCGGCGCGAAGCACCCCGAGCACCGCGGCGATCGAGGCGACCGAGCGTTCGACGCAGACCCCCACCAGCGCCTCCGGACCGATGCCGGTGGCGGCCAGTGCGGCCGCGATCGCCTCTGCCCGGGCGTCGAGCTCGGCATAGCTCACCGCGCGCGTCCCGGCCTGCACGGCGACCGCGGACGGGTCGCGGGCCAGCGCCGTGCGGAAGCCGTCGTGCAACAGCGTGTCGGCGGCGATGCGGTCCCGGTGGTCGGCATTGATCGCGGCCAGCTGGGCGGTGGCCGCGTCGCGCGGCAGCAGCGGCAACTCGGCCAGCCGCGCCGACGGGTCCGCGAGCGCCGATTCGAGGAGCGTCACCAGGGCGTCCTGCCAGCGGTCGGCGGACGGGCGGTCGAAGCGGCGGCCGGCGTACTCCACCTCGCCGGTGACCCCGCCGGTGTCCAGCCGCAGCGTGCAGGTCAGTGCCATCTTGGCGGTGCCCGAGTGGATCAGCTGTTCGGTGATCTCAAGGCCGTCGATCGCACCCTCGTCGTCCACCGGGGTGGACTGCAGGACGAACATGGTCTGGAAGAGCGGGTTCTCGGTGGCGTCCGCACCCTGGGAGATGCCGCCGGCCATCTCCGAGAACGGCAGGTCCTGCCGGGACAGTGCCCCGGCCAGTGCCGCATCGGTGCGCTCCACCAGCTCCCGGAAACTCATCCGGGGGGTGAACCGCATGCGGAGCGGCACGGTGTTCACCAGGTATCCGATCAACTCCTCGGTGCCTGCCCGTCCCCGGCCGGCCATCGGAACACCGACCACGATGTCGTCGGCGCCTTCGGTCATCCGGTGCAGCGTGGCGAGGAAGCCGGCGAGCAGCACGCCGAACGGGGTCGACCCGCAGGTCCGGGCCACGTCCTCGACCTGGGCCGGGCCGAGCCCGCCGAGCCTGAGCGGTATCGAGAACCCGGACTGCCCCGGCGCCCCGGTCGGCCGGCCCGGCTCCACCACCGGTGCGTCGCCGGACAGCCGGTCCGTCCAGTAGCGCCGCTGCCCGGCCGCTTCCTCCGAGGCCAGCCAGCGCTCCTGCCAGGCGACGTAGTCGGCGTACCGCACGGAGGGCTCGGGCAGAGAGCGGCCCTGGTACAGCGCGGCGAATTCGCGCCGGAACACCCCGAGCGACCAGGCGTCGAAGGCGCTGTGGTGCACGTCGAGCAGCCAGAGGTGGTTCTCGTCGTCGACCCGGTAGCAGAAGGAACGCAGCAACGGGCCGGTGGACAGGTCGAACGGCCGGGCCGCATCCGCCTCGGCCCGGCGTGTCGCGGCGGCGCGGTCGGCCACCGCCGTCACCCGGGTGCGGACCGGCGCCGGCGGCTGGAGGCGGGCCCGAACCAGGCCGTCGCGCTCCGCGAGGGTGGTGCGCAGTGCCTCGTGCCGGGCCAGCAGTTCGGTGAGCGCGGCGTCCATCCGGTCGACGTCGAGCGGGCCGGAGATCCAGTACCCGAAGGGCACGGCGTACGTCGCCGCGCCGTCGTGCAGCTTGTCCAGGTACCAGAGGGCGGCCTGGCCACGGGACACCGGCCGCCACTCCTCGCGCCCGCCGGTCGGCGTGACGGCCCCCAGGCCGGGTTCGTACCGCGGCGCGCGGTCCACCAGTGCGGTGATGCCGGCCACGGTCGGGTCCGAGCGCAGCTGCTCGAAGGTCAGCGCCGCACCGGTGACCTGGGCTATGCGGCTGAGCAACTGCAGTCCGCGCAAGGAGTCGCCGCCCACCGCGAAGAAGTCCTCGTCGGCGCCCGGCATCCGGCCCAGCACGTCCGCGACGAGGCCCGCGACGGTCTGCTCCGGGGTGGACGGTGCGACCGGGCCGGGCCGGTCGGCGGCGGCCGGCGGCGGCAGCTGGGACGGGACGACCTTGCCGCTCAGCGAGGACCGCGGGATTCGGTCCAGCCGCACGATGGTCGCCGGGACCATGACGGCGGGCAGTCGGCCGGCCAGCTCGGTCCGGAGAGCGGCCTCCGCATCCGGTGCCGCGTCCGCCTCGACGTACGCCACCAGGCGCGCGCCGGAGACCGGGTCCTCGGTCGCGACCACGACGGCGTCGCGGACGCCGGCGCAGGCCCGTACGGCGTTCTCCACCTGGCCGGGCTCGATCCGGAACCCGCGGATCTTCACCTGGCGATCCGAGCGGCCGAGGAACTGCAGGTTCCCGTCGGGCAGCCGCGCGGCCCGGTCACCGGTCTTGTACATCCGCGTGCCGGGCGGCCCGAACGGGTCCGGGCCGAACCGGTCGGCGGTGGCCGCGGGCGCGCCCAGGTAGCCGCGGGCCAGCCCGAAGCCGGCGATCCACACGTCCCCCGGTTCACCGTCGGCCACCGGCGTCAGGTCGTCGTCGAGCAGGTGCACGGTCACCCCGGGCAGCGGCCGGCCGATCGGCACGAGTCCGGTGTCGGGCAGCTTCGCCGGGCCCGGACGGTACGTGGTGCAGCTGATCGTGGTCTCGGTGGGCCCGTAGTCGGCGACGAAGTCCACCGGTCGCGAGCCGACGACCTCCGTCCAGGCGGCGAGCTTGTCCATGCGGATCTTGTCACCGCCGATGAAGACCGTGCGCAACGTCCCGGGAAGCGCCACCACCCCGGCCCGGAGGTCGTCCGTCCACTGGTGCCAGTACGCGCTCGGCAGGCTCACCACGGTCACGCCGCGCGCCGTGATCAGCTCGGTCAGCTCGACGCTCGTCGGGCGCGGCGCGTCAGGCAGCACGACCGTCCCGCCGGCGAGCCAGACCGGCAGCGTCTCCTCCAGCGAGGCGTCGATGGCCATCGAGGTGAACTGGAGGAACCGGTCGGTCGGCTTCAGCTCCAACTCGGCCCGGATCGCGGCGGCGTGGCCGGCCAGCGAGGCGTGCGAGATCCCGACGGGCTTCGGCCGGCCCGTGGAGCCGGAGGTGAACATGCAGTAGGCCAGGTTGTCCGGCGACATCGCCGGCGTCGCGCCGTCGGCCGGGGCCGTGCCGGTCAGGGCGGCCAGCTCGTCCAGCGCCACGACCGAGAAGCCGGAACCGGTCGGCACCGGACCGGATCCGGCTTGCAGCAGCAGTTCCACCCCGGCGTCGGCCAGCATCGAGGCGGCCAGTTCGGCGGGGAGCGCGGTGTCGAGCGGGACGTAGACGCCACCGGCCTTCCAGATGGCGAGCAGCGTCACCAGCCAGCGTGCCGACTGGTCGACGGCCAGCCCGACCCGGACCTCGGGGCGCACACCCCGTTCGACGAGCAGGCCGGCCAGCTGCCCCGCCTGCTCGTCTAGTTGGGCGTAGCTCAGGACTCCGTCACAGGAGATGACCGCGGGCGCGGTCGGCGTCCGAGCCGCCTGCGCCTCGATCAGATGGTGTACGCAGAGAATGGACATGAATAGCCTGCCTCCGTATCCGAAAGGGCGTGAATCGCGCACGGGGAACGGGGATCTGCCACCGTGTCCAACTGTGTGAGATGCGCGGTCAGACAATGCCTAGAGCAGTACCCAAGCAGGCTAGACCGGGACTTCGCAGGTGGGGAAACGCTCCGCCGTCGATGCGCAGCCGGTGGCCCTGATGCACGTTCACGAGGTGGATGCTGCTGGTGATCTCCGCTGGTGAGGGTGAGGCTCCTGTCGATCACCTGCCATGGCGCTTCCGGCAGCTCCGTCGGCACGTGAGCAACGGAACTCCGACCCGTCTTCCATGAAGGTCACCGACCGCAGCCGAAGTGTGAAGCATCGCCGGCTCCTTGGCGGGGAGCCCACGCCAAGGGGCCGGCGACGGGTGGCCGCAGCGGCCTCGACCTGCGGCGCCGTGGTCCCCGGCTACGGCAGCCTGGCACCGCCCACCACGGGCAGGGTCAGGTAGCTGCCGCGCAGGTCCAGTCGCACGGTGGCGCCGGTGGTGGTCGGCGTCGTGTAGTCGGGGTCGCTCTGCTGCAGGACCAGCCCCAGCACGTGTCCGGCCGGGACGGTCTGGTCCGTGGCCTGCATCGGCACCGTGATCGAGTACCACCGGCCGGGCTGCAGCGGAACCCGGAAGCGCAGCGAGATCCGGTGGGCGGCGTCCTGCCAGCCCCGGGTCAGGATGCCGCGGTCGCTGGTCACCACGTCCTCGACGGAGTCGCGGTAGCACGCGCTGTCGGCCGCGGTCGACTCGCCCCAGCAGGACCTGCTGTCCAGCGTGCGGACGCCCTCGTTGGGATAGACGGTGTTGACCCGCGAGGTGGTGCCGTAGTCGACGAGCCGGGCGCTGAGTTCGGTGGTCGGCCGGTCCACCTGGACGCGCAGCTGTACGGCCGGATTCCCGGAGATCCGTACGTCGCGTGTCAGCGGCCCGGAGAGGAAGGCGACCCGGCCGGCGACGGCGTCCTTCGGGTTGGCCGTGGCGGCGTCCTCGACCAGATCGGGGTTGTCCACCCAGGTCCTCTCACCGGTGCCGGAGCGGTTGCCCAGGGTGCCGGTGGTGCCGTTGCCGTCACCCAGGCCGACCTGCACCTGCCGCGCGCCCGGTGCCGGCCAGGACGGCTGGTCGACCCACGTCCCGGGCGTGGTCTCCAGGGTCACCGGCGCTTCCCGGTCGATGCCGTTGTGCAGGCCCTGCAGGTAGAAGTCGAACCAGCGGTGCAGCGTGTCGACCCACTCGGCGCGCCGGTAGTCGAACGGGTCGAGGTGGCCCGTCTGGGAGAGCCACATCTTGCGAGGGACCTTCAGGCCCTTCCACCACGTGGTGGCGTGGTCCGTCATCACGTTGCCGTCGTTGAGGCCGTGCACCAGGAAGACCGAGGCCCGCACCTTCGATGCGTCCGGCCGGATGTCGCGCTCCGCCCAGAAGGCGTTGTAGTCGCCGGTCGCGTCGTCGCTGCCGGTGTCGAGTTCCTTCAGCATCTGGGCGCAGGCTTCCGCCGGGCGGCTGGTGACCAGGTTGAACAGGTACTCGTTGGCCTTCGGGGCGACCACCACGCCGTTGTGGCGCGAGTAGTCGTATCCGCTGGAGGTGGCCGCGATCGCCACGACGGTCTTCAGCCCGTTGACGCCGGTGGCCGCCACCTCGTTGGCGACCGTCCCGTCCGCGGACTTGCCGACCATGCCGACCCGGCCGTTGGTCCAGCCGCTCGCGACGGCCGGTGACCCGTCGGCGTACGTGGCCTTCGCCCGTCCGTTGAGCCAGTCGATGACGGCCTTCGTGCCCAGCGTGTCCTCGCGCCCGTCGGTGTCCGTGCAACCGGTGGAGCGGCCGGTGCCGGCCATGTCCACGGAGACGACGGCGTACCCGCGCGGCACGAAGTAGTTGTCGTAGAAGAGGGGCATCTTGGAGATCGTGCCCGCCGCGTCGTACGCCTTGAACTCCTTCTCGAGGCCGCGGCCCACGCGGGCGTTGTAGGGCGACGCCGACATGATGACCGGCACCCGGACGTTGCCGGCCCGGGGCCGCACGATGTCCACCGCCACCTTGTCGGGCACCCCGTCGTGGTCGTTGTCCAACGGGGTCTGGACCCAGACGCTCTCACGGACCGCGTCCGCATACGAGTACACGGGCACCGTGCTGGTTCCGCGGACGTGGGGAGCGGCGGTCGAGGCACTGGCCGGTGCGGCGGCGGCGCCTGTGACCGCGACCAGAACTGTGCAATACACGAAGAAGCGACGCATGGTCAGAGTTTGGTGGAGACCTTGCCGGAGACGAAGCTTCGCGGTGCCGCATAATTCGGGGACTACGACGGGGCCGCGACCGGTCAACCGGCCGGTGGCGGGAGGTCGACCCGGGCGGCGAGAAACCTCGGGGCCAGTTGGCAGTAGCTGTCGGTGATCAGTTCGGAGATCTCGGTCCAGTCGGTGTGGTCACCGAGAACGGCGGCGACGACGTTGTGGCCCCAGTCGGCGCGGAGGAACGGGAAGCCGCCGGAGGTCAGGCCGACCAGGTCGTCGACGGGCACCCGGAACGTCATGACGACCAGTTCCTGGCCTTCGGTCACATGCGGTGCATAGAACGGGATGCGATCCGCGTTCGGCGCGTAGACATGGGCGAAGGTCCGCATACGGATCCGCCAGCGCACGCCGATCCAGGCCGGTTCCTCGTACGAGTCGGGCAGCTGCCGGCAGATCGGCCGCAGCCGGTCCAGGATCTCCGGTGGTACGTCTCCCATGCTGGACATGAGACGACTCTAGCGGCCGTCGGCGAATTCCGCGCCGGATACGGCGGGCCGGGTGCTCGCACGATTCCCCAAAACAGGGGGCATCGCGGAACCCGCTGTTCGCCGGGTGGAGAAGCCAGAATGATTCTGCTTGACGCGACGTGATGTGACTTCGGACGAAGAGGGTGTGGCTCGTGGATTTCAGGCGTCGGACGATTGTCTTCGAGGCGGCGGATATCGAGAGGGAAAGCGCTTTCTGGGCGGGGCTGCTGGACGGCACGGTCGAGGCGAAGGACACCTGGCACAACGTCTGGGTCGAGGGGGACTGGCACCTGGCCGTCCAGCTCGCGCCCGACCACGTCCCGCCCGTGTGGCCGGACGGGGCTTCGCAGCAGGTTCATCTCGACTTCTACGTCGATGACCTCGAGGCCGCGCACGACAAGGTGATCAAGCTGGGTGGACAGCTGGTGAAGTCGTCCGACGATCCCGCCGCGCGCACCGGGTTCCGGGTCTACACCGATCCGGCCGGTCACCCCTTCTGCATCGCCTGGCCGTAGGACCGCACGAACTCCGCGCAGAACACGACGCTGGTGGCGGTCTTCTCGAAGACCGCCACCAGCGTCGTGTTCGTGCTGGTCAGACGTCGAAGACGTAGAGACCGTAGTTGCGGTCGGTGACCAGGGCGTAGTTCTTCCCACCGATCCTGTGGACCACGACGCCGACGAAGTCGTTGCCGGGCTCGCAGTAGGCGCCGACCTCCCTCAGGCCCTCCGGGCCGTAGCTCAGGACGCGGAGCCCGCCCGAGTAGAAGGTGGCGTACACCAGCCGGCGGTCCGGATCGATCGCGACGTGGGACGCCGAGAGGTCGCCGAAGCCGATCGCGTACTTCGGGTCCTGCGACTCGGGGATGGCGTACGTGTCGACCTGTTCGATGGAGCCGCTGCCGACGGCCGGGACGAGTGTCCTGAACAGCCGGAGGTAGCCCCATCCGTTGAACACCGACCTGAGGTCGATCGAGGGTATGTCCGGCGCGGCCGGTGTCGGGGTCGAGCCGGCCGTCTCCTCGGTCACACCGGTCACCCCGAGCAGCCGCAGACCGGTCAGGCGGTTGACGAAGATCAGCGGAATCGGTCCCTTGGCCGACGTGGGGTACTGGTGGAGCGCATCCGGCCCCTGCCGGTTGAAGACGATGCCGGCCGAGTAACCGGCCGCGGCGACGGCGTTGAGCTTCTCCTGGAACGAGCACCCCGGGTTCGACCCGGCGGTCAGCAGCGAAGCGTCGCGTTCCATGAGCGCGATCCCGCGGCCGGGCCGGACCGTGCCCGGGCATCCGTTGCCGACGAAGGTCGGCGTGCCGGAGAGGCCGTCGTCGTCGATCGGTGCCGTGTCCGGGCTCCAGGCCGCGGTGAACTCCAGACCGGCGTCGGGCCCCGACGTGATGGTGCCGAGCAGGCGCACTGCCTCGTAGTTCTCGTCGGCGCCCACCAGGAACTGCGCGTCGGGCGAGAGCGCGCAGTGTTCCGCGTTGCCCTCCGGCGGGACCTGGTGCCCGTGCTTCGCACGCTCCTCGTCCAGTTCGGCGTAGAAGGACTGAGCGATCATCGAGACGTTGCCCGGCGTCGGGTCGGTCACATCGAGCAGCACGTATCCGCCGTCCCAGTACGTCGCGCTCATGACGTAGCGGTCGCCGGTCCGCGTCACATCGACGGCGTGCCCGAACAGCGAGTCGAGGCCCGCGGGGGACTCCTGGCCGACTCCGAACGGCGGCACCCGCAGGTCCAGGGAGTTGACCAGCGTGGGGTTGCGCGGGTCGGTGATGTCCATGATGCAGATGTCGGTGGTGATCTTCACCGTGACCATGGCGACGTAGGTGCGGCCCGTGAAGCTGTTGGTCCACGGGAACACGTAGTAGACCTCGACGGCCTGGGACAGCGGTGAGCCGTCCACGTCCGTGTAGTCGCCGGCGTGGGCGGCCAAGAGCCGGGCGTGCTCCGGGTCGGTGATGTCCCAGATGTTGATGCCGCCCCGCTGGCGCGGCCCGGTCGGGTCGGGCGCATGGGCCTGGGCGTAGATCTCGTTCCCGTGAACGAACAGGACACCGCTGAAGTACTCGTTGTCGACCTCGATGACGCCCGGACCCTCGCCGACGTAGTTGCCCGTCGTCGTCTCCATGAACGCGCTTTCGACCTCGAACGGCGCCTGCGGATCGCTGATGTCGATCACGTAGGCGCCGGTTCGCTCGCACGTCGGCTCACGATAGGCCGTGAGGAACGCGTGATTCCCGTGCGCGGCCAGGTCGCAGATGTGCCGTTCGAGGCCGGCCCCCGACGGGTTGTTGACCTGCGTCCTGCCCACACACCGCACGCCGTACCGGACGGTCGGTAGGTGGTTTCTCTCAAGCGCGTTCTGGTCGTCGTGGGCCGTGCCGGTGCCGGTCATGCATACCTCCTGGCTGTGCCTGCCTTCGACAACGCGAAGGAGGACGTCATTTCTGCTCGGCGAACGGGGTCATCTGGAAGCTGATGAACTGCCAGCCGTCACGTTCGTGGCGGCGGAGGACCTGCGTCGCCACGCCCGCGAGCGTGCGTTCGCCGCCGTCCGGCGTACGCAGAAGGTTGGTGAGCTGGCCGGTGACGACCGCGACGTCGCCGACGAGCCGGATGAGCAACTCGCCCCGGGTGATGCGCAGATAGGGGCGCCGACTGGCGGTGTGTTCGAGAAGTTGCGTCTTGGTGTGGGTGATGCCGTGTGCGTGGGTGTGCACGAGAGTGTCGTCGAAGATCTCGTCCAGGACGTCCAGGTCGGCGTCGACGAGTGCCCGCTGCCGACGGAGCTCGACGGCATGCAGTTCGCTGGCTACCTGCTGATCGGGTGGTCGAACGGTGGCGTGCATGCGGTCTCCACGGTGCCTCGGCGAAGGACTTCGGTCAGGCGGCGGACTTCGCCAGCCGGTTGAGCAGCGCGACCCGGGTGAGCTCGGCCTTGTTGCCGACGCCGAGCTTGGCGCGGATGCGCTTGACGTAGGTGTCCACGGTGTGCGGGCTGATGCCGAGCCGGGTGGCGATCTGTCCGTGGGTCAGTCCCTGGGAGATCTGGCTGAGCACCTGTTCTTCGCGTGCGGAGAGGTTTAACGTGAGCAGGTCGTGGCGTTCCGCCGGGGGCTTCGTGGCGTGGCCCTCGGGCAGCACCCGGGTGCCGGCCGTGACGTTTCGCAGCGCCGCGACCAGGCTTTCGCTCGGCTGGTGCTTGTGGATCACACCGACAGCGCCCGCCTGCAGGTAGTCTTCGGTCAATGACGACCAACTGTTGAGCAGGACCAGGACCGAGGTGGTTCGGGCGGTTTCGGCGATGTCGTTCAGGCCGTCCGCTTCTCCGAGGGCTTCGTTGTCGATCAGGGCCGCGTCCGCGAGCCAGGACACTCGTTCGGTCGGAGACCGGCGGGTCGAGACGACGGCAATCCCCTCGTTGGAGAGGACCTGCATGAGGCCGACGAGATAGACTGGATTGTTGACCAGTACATCAACTCGAAGCATGCTTCCCCTTGTAGATAGCTGGGTGGGTTCATCCATCGTCAAGCGAGTAGCAGTCGGACCATGGTTTGCCCGTTGCCACGAAGCGGTTCGTCGGGCGCATGACAGGTGGTCGTGCCTGAGTCCGGCCTCCGGGAGCAGTGAGTCGTATCCGGACGAGCGGCCGTGATCCACTACCGCCACCGATTATTAGTCCCTTCGAGGCGGCCCGCTTGTCGCGCCAACCGGGGACATGGACCCGCCTTGACGGCAACCGTAGGATCGTTTCTTTGGATTGCGTTCATTAGCCTCTGACCTGCGCAAACGTCGCAGCGGCAATGATTGGTTCCGCGCGGTGGAGGGTATCTGTCGCCGGTTCACGTGACTGCGCGGCCCCGACCGGTCCCGCCTACTGTCGGTCACACAGTGGGCTTGGTGAAGGGATGGGACCGGTGGCTATCGGCACGGCTGCGGCGCTGCTCCCGGCACTGTTGGTGATCACCGTGGTCGCCCGGGTGCTGGGGCTCCTCTGCAGGCGGTTCGGCCAGCCGGAGGTGATCGGCGAGATCGCCGGCGGAATCCTGCTCGGTCCCTCCCTGTTCCACGGTGTGATCACGCGCACCTTGTTCCCGACCGAGATTCGTCCGGAGCTCAAGACGATCGCCGGTGTCGGAGTCTGCGTCTTCATGTTCCTTGTGGGGCTGCATCTGGCAGAAAGTCGTCTAAGCGGGCAGAGCCGGATCGTTCTGTCGTTGTCGATCGGCTCCATGGTCGTGCCGTTCGTTCTCGGCAGCCTCTTTGCGATCGGCATCGTCGGCGACCGGTCCGGGAGGACTGCGGTTCTCTTCTGTCTGTTCCTCGGCACGGCGATGTCGATCACCGCTTTCCCGGTACTGGCACGAATACTGGCGGACCGCCAGCTGGTCCACACGCCCATCGGTGGTCTGGCACTGGCCGTGGCCGCGGTCGGGGACGTCCTCGCCTGGGCGATGCTTTCGGTGCTGGTCGCCCTCTCGCACGGGGACCGGCCTCCCTGGCGGATTCTGCTGGTGGTGCCCTTCGTGGCTCTCCTCGTCCGGGTGGTGCGACCGGCGCTGGCCAGGCTGGCGAGCCGCCCGGCCGGGCGCGAGCGCGGGTCCGCTGCCCGGATCACCCACGGCGCCGGCCTGCTGGTCGCGATCGCCGGCGCACTGTGGCTTTCGTCCGCGGCGACCGAGTGGATGGGACTGCATCAGATCTTCGGCGCGTTCCTGCTCGGCGCGGTGATGCCTCGCTCGGGCGGCGCCGACCTGCGTGAGCGGGTACTGCCCTGGGTCGAGCGGGTCAACCGGGCGGTGCTGCTGCCGGCCTTCTTCGTGGTCGCCGGCTTCGCGGTGAACCTGTCCGGGATGGACGCCGGGGAGTTCGGCCTGCTGCTGTTGATCCTGCTGATCGCGATCGGCGGCAAGATGGCAGGTGCCTTCATGGCCGCGCGGCTCGTCCGGGTGTCGCGCCGGCACAGCGTCGCGCTGGGCCTGCTGGTCAACACCCGAGGACTCACCGAGCTGATCGTCCTGGCCGTCGGCCTCCAGATGGGCCTGCTCGATCAACGCCTGTACTCGCTTCTGGTGCTGATGGCGCTGGTCACCACATCGATGGCGGGTTTACTGCTGCCCTTCGTCTACCCCCGGCAGCAGGCCGAGTCGCACCACGACGGCGGCTCGGCCGAAGAGTTCGCACCCTTGGTGAGAGAGGAGTCGAGATGAACCCGTTCGACGACCCGGAAGGTCGTTTCCTTGTGCTCGTCAACGACGAGGAGCAGCACTCGTTGTGGCCGAGCCGCCGGGCGGTACCCGCCGGTTGGCGGATCGTCCACGGCGAGGACAGCCGGCAGGCGTGCCTCGACTACGTCACGCAGCAATGGACCGACCTGCGCCCGCTCAGCACCCGCTGAGCGGTCCGCCGAGAAGAGGCAGCCCGTGATCCCGATCTCCGACTTCCTGGAAGAACTACGCGTGGCCGGCGTACAACTCTGGCTTCAGGAAGGCAGGTTGCGCTATCGGCCGGCCGGTGCGCTCGACGCCGAACGGCTGGCGGTGCTCCGCGAGCGGCGCGACGAGGTCATCGCCACCATGCTCGCCGACGCGGCCCCGGCCCCAGCTGCCCGGCCGGACGTCATCCCGCTCTCCGACCACCAGCAGGGCATGTGGTTCCTCGAGCAGATGGGCGTGCTGGGCGCGGCGTACAACCAGACGGCGTTGCACCGCATCACCGGCGACCTTGATGTGGCGGCGTTGCGGTCGGCGATCGCCGAGATCGTGCGACGGCACGAGATCCTGCGCACGGCGTTCCCGGCGCGCGAGGGCATCGGCGTGCAGGTCGTGGAGCCGCCCGGTGACCCCCGCTTCACCCTGCTCGACATGTCCGAGCTGTCCACCGCCGAACAGCAGCGGTGGCTGGACCGGCGCAAGCGGATGTACGCCGAGTACCGGTTCGACATCTCCGTCGCACAGAACTTCCGGACCGAGCTGATCCGTTTCTCGCCGACCGAGCACGTACTGGTCTTCCGTTCGTACCATCTGGTGCTCGACGGTCCCTCGCACGCCAACCTCTACGAGGAACTGCGCACGTTCTACCGGGCGTTCCGGACCGGTACCCCGGCCGACGTGCCCGAACTGAGCATGCAGTACGCCGACTACGCCCTGTGGCAGAACGGCCGGGACGCCGCCGAGGCGAAGCGGCACATGGACTACTGGACGCGGCGACTGGCCGACGCACCGCACGTCTTCGACCTGCCGACCGACCGGCTCCGCGCGGCCACCGCCGAACTCGACGGTGACACGGTCGAGGTGCCGGTGCCCGCCGAGGTGGCCGAAGGGCTGCGCCGACTGGCCCGGCAGGAGGGCGCCACGCCGTTCATGGTGCTGCTGGCGGCCTTTCACACGCTGCTGTACCGGTGGAGCGGCCAGACCGACGTGAGCGTCGGGATGATCGTCGACGGGAGGGCGCACCCGGACGTCGAGGCCAACATCGGCCACTTCGTCAACCCGGTCGTCCTGCGGGCCGACCTGGCGGGGCGGCCGACCTTCGTCGAACTGCTGGGCAAGCTCCAACCGCTGCTGCTGGAGGCGTACGAGCACCGGCACGCGCCGTTCGACCGCCTGGTCGCGGAACTTCGGCCACAGCGGGACCTGGCGGTGCAGCCGCTGTTCCAGGTGCTGTTCACCTACCTGAGGGCCGAGCCGTTCGACATGCTCGACGGGCTGACCGTCACCCCGATCGAGCTGGACGAGCGCAAGGCGATGTTCGACCTCACGCTCTTCGCGCAGGAGGGCGAGACGGGGGAGCTGAGCGTCGGGCTGGAGTACCAGACCGCGCTGTTCGAGCGCGCGACCGTGCAGCGCCTGGCCGGCTACCTGGTCACCCTGCTCGCCGGGGTGGTCACCACGCCGGACGTGCCGATCGACGATCTGCCCCTGATGTCGGCCGGAGAGGAGCACGAGGTACTCGAACTCTGGAACGGCACGGTCACCCGGTACGACGACGACATCTGCCTTCATCAGGTGGTCGAGCGGCAGGCGGCCGCCACACCGACCGCCGTCGCGGCGGTCTTCGGCGACCGGGAACTGACCTACCGTGAACTGGACGAGCAGGCGAACGCCCTGGCCCGGCAGCTGCGGGAGCTGGGCGTCGGCCCCGACGAGCGGGTCGGCATCGCACTGCGCCGCTCGCTCGACCTGGTGGTCGCCAACCTGGCCGTGCTCAAGGCGGGCGGTGCCTGCGTCCCGATCGACCCGTCCTATCCGGAGGCGCGGCGGCAGCTGATCGCGCAGGACGCGGCGCTGCGCCTGGTGATCGGCCCGGCAGACGGTGAGGCCGGCCCGGAAGGCGCCGCGCCGGTACTGGCGTTCCGCCCCTTGGCCGCCGCCACCGGCCCGGCGAACCTGACCGACCCGGCCGACATCGCCTGGGTGCTCTACACGTCCGGGTCCACCGGCCGGCCCAAGGGCGTGGCCATGTCGCACCGGGCACTGCTCAACCAGGTGCGGTGGCAGCAGCGCCAGGGCCCCGGTGGCCGCGGGCGGACCCTGCAGTGGGCAGCGCTCAGCTTCGACATCTTCTATCAGGAGATGCTGACCACGCTGGCCGCGGGCGAGACGCTGGTCCTTGTCGAGGAAGAGGTCCGGCACGACTTCGAGCGTCTGCTCGACGTCATCGAGACGCAGCGCATCGAGCGGGTCTTCATGCCGTTCGTGGCCCTGCAGGGCATGGCCGAGCTGGCCGTGCGCCTCGACCGGTTCCCACCGTCGCTGCGCGCGGTGCTCACGGCCGGCGAGCAGTTGCAGGCCACCCCGGCGATCCGGGAGTTCTTCACCCGCCTGCCCGACTGCACGCTGTTCAACCAGTACGGGCCGATCGAGGTGCACCTGGCCACGTCGCACCGGCTCGGCGGGGACCCGGCGCAGTGGCAGGCGCTGCCGCCGATCGGCCGGCCCTTCGACAACGTCAGGACGTACGTTCTCGATGCCGAGCTGCGGCCGGTGCCGCCGGGGGTGGCCGGCGAGCTGTTCGTCGGCGGCAGCCCGCTGGCCCGCGGATACCTGGGCCGCCCGGACCTGACGGCGGAGCGGTTCCTGCCCGACCCGTTCCGCGTCGGTGCCCGGATGTACCGCACCGGCGACAAGGTCCGCTGGAGCGCCGGCGGGCAGCTGGAGTTCCTCGGCCGGTTCGACGACCAGGTGAAGATCCGAGGGTTCCGGGTGGAGGTCGCCGAGATCGAGGCCGTCCTCAGCGGGCACCCGCAGGTGCTGGAGTGCGCCGTCGCCGCCCACCGGTACGGCGTCGGCGACCGGCGCCTGGTCGCGTACGTCGTGCCGGACCCGCAGGCCCCGCCGCCCTTCGCCGAGCTGCGTGCCTTCCTCGCCGACAGGCTGCCGGACTACATGGTTCCGGCGGCCTATCTGACGGTGACGGAACTGCCGTGCACGCCGAGCGGGAAGCTCAGCCGCGCATTGCTGCCACGGCCGGACGACGAGACCGAGTGGGCAGGGGCGGCCGCCTACGAGCCGCCGGGTACACCGCTGGAGGAGCGCATCGCCGCGATCTGGTCGCAGGTGCTGGCCGTGCCGCGGGTCGGTGTGCGGGACAACTTCTTCGAACTGGGCGGCCACTCGCTGCTGGCGGTCGCGGTCGTCAACGAGGTCGGGGACCTCGTCGGGCGTACGGTCGCTCTGCGTACGCTCTTCGAGGCGCCGACCGTGGCCGGCCTCGCCACCCGCCTGAGCGAGCCGGACCGGAGCTGAGCGGCCGAAGCGGCGGGCCCGCGGCGACGCCCTGCTGAGAACGCATGAGAACGCATGAGAACGGGCCGGTGTCCTGGTGGACACCGGCCCGTCGCGTTCCTCCCGAGGTCTCAGCCGGACACTCCGCCGGCCGCGGTGTTGCCGTAGTCGTCTTCGAGCCCCATCGCGAGCTGGATCCAGGCGGCCGCGCAGGACCTGGCCAGTGACCCCAGGTTGAGCCGCGAGTGCGGCGGGATGTGGCTGAGCGTCAGCGGGATCTCGTCGGGCACCAGCACGCGCGGTCCCAGCCAGCGCAGCAGCACCCGGCCGGACTCGGTGTAGCGCAGCGACGGGTCCCGTTGGATGCTGTCCAGCAGCGACCGCAGTTCCTGGGAGGGGTCGGCCTCCGGCAGTTTCACCGTCATCTGCCGGTCCTCGTCGCGGTCGACGAGTTCCGGCCGGGTCCGCCGGTCCAGCACCGGGTCCTCGCCGGCCCGCAGACGCGCCCGGACACTGCGCGCGGTCTCCACCGAGATGCCGGCCTCCTGAGCGATCCGGCGCAGCGTCGCCTCCGGGTGCACGGCGATCAGCTCGGCCGCGGCCTGCCGGCCGGCGGCCCCGTTGATCGGCCGTACCCGGCCGTCACGGCCGATGCGCGCCTCGACCGGCGGGCCGTCGATCCCGCGGCGCAGCGAGCCCACGGTCTTCGCGGCGAGCCCGGCGGTGACGGCGATCGACCGGTCCGACAGCTGCGGGTGGCTCCGGATGATCCGGACCGCGGCGGCGCGCCGATCGGCGAGCGTCAACGGCCTGCCGTGCGACACGTTGAGCCGGACGGCAACGAGGAACGCCTCGTGACTGTCGCCGTCGAACATCTGCGCGCGGATCTCCTGCTCACCGCGCAGGCGTGCGGCGGTGAGCCGGTGCATGCCGTCGACGACGCGCATGGTCTCGCGGTGCACCACGATCGGTGGCAGGTCCGCCTCCATCTCCGCCAGGGAGCCCGCGTACTCCAGGTCCACGCCCGCGGATCGCGGCGAGTCGGCATCCTGGATGGCGGAGAGGGGCAACTGCACGACTGCGTCGTCCCCGTCGGAAAGCGGCTGTGTGCACGGCTGCACACCGGTGGAGGTCGCGGTTTCGAGTATGGATCCAGAGGTGTTGACCGGCACTGGTTCAGCTCCGTTTCTGTCACGGCCCCGATGGTCGAACGAGGACACACGGCCCTCGTTCATCCTGACCACGTGGTCGGACCCACGGCACTCACCTGTTTTGGGGGCAACGCCCGCTAGCCGGGTGTGCGGAGGTACCCCAGGCGCCGTACCGGCTCCACGCCGTCGGCCAGCCGGACCGGATCGCTGCCGCGGGCCAGCGCCGCCAGAAACTCGTGGCGCGGCAGCGGCCCCGCGCCGAGCCGCCGGCTCCGCTCGCTGTCCCACTCGACGTCCAGCAGCGTCACGCCGGCGCCGGCCAGCCGGTGCTCCATGTCGAGCAACGCCACCTTCGACGCGTTGCTGCGCCGGTGGAAGCAGGTGTCCAGGACGAACACCTCCCCGGTGCCGATGCCGATGGCACCGCCCACCAGCTCGTCGTCCTCCCATACTTCGACGCTGTGCGCCCAGCCCTGCCGGTTGAGCTCGATCATGCACGCGCACAGCTCGGTGGTCAGCCACTCGGGGAGGCGGTCCCGGCGGCACTCGGCGAGCACCCGGGCGAAGTCCTGGTTCGTCGTGGTGGTCCAGCGCAGCCGGTTGCGCAACAGCTTCATCAGGCTGCGTGCCTTGGTCAACCCGCCGTACGGTATGACCGGCCGGGGATCCGGGGACCACCAGACCAGCGCGTACGGGTCGGGCAGCGGCGAGTCGAGCACCACGGTCCTCCCGGACTCCACCGACTCCTCGTAGAGGGCGTGGTTCACCTCGACGTCGGCCGCCGTCGCGGCTGGCATGGGGAAGGCGCCGTGCCGGTAGCCGCCGAGAACGGTGGCCGGGTCGAGCTGCCCACCGATCGCGATCGGCACATCGGCCGGGGCACTATCCATCGCGAATCCGTCCCAGACGCACCCTTCGCAAAGAATCACATGCGGATTCTGGCCTCAGACCCGCTACCGACGGGAGTCCCTCGATGACCGCACCCTCGACACTGGGAAGCACCGGCGCGGCCGCGCGCTGGCTGCGCCGGCCCCGGCCGCGCCAGGACCCGTCCGCACGCCTCGTGTGCCTGCCGCACGCCGGCGGCACGGCCAGCGTCTACAGCCCGTGGACCGACCGGCTGCCGCCCGCGATCGAGCTGATCGCAGTGCAGTACCCGGGCCGCCAGGACCGGCTGGCGGAGCCGTTGATGTCGTCGGTCCCGCAGATCGCCGATGCCGTGGTCGCGGCGCTGGCGCCGTACACCGACCGGCCCCTGTTCCTGTTCGGGCACAGCATGGGCAGCCTCGTCGCCTACGAGGTCGCGATCCGCATGGAGGCCGGTCCGGGCCCGGATCCGGCCGGTCTGTTCGTCTCCGGCCAGCTCGCCCCGCAGCGGTCCGCGCCACCGAAGGGGGCGCTCGACGACGCCACCGTCGAGGCCGAGGCCCGGGAGGCCGGCTGGACCGATCCGGTCGTGTTCGAACACCCGGAACTGCGCGAGCTGGTGCTGCCGGCGCTGCTGGCGGACGTCCGGGCGTCCCTCACGTACCACCGCGAGGAACCGGTGCGGCTGAGGGTCCCGATCGCCGCCTACGCGGGGCTGGGCGACGGCGGCGACGTGCCGGGTGAGTTGGCCGCCTGGGGTGAGGTGACCTCAGGCGGTGCCGTCTGGCGGGCGTTCGACGGCGACCACTTCTACCTGCGGCCCCAGGAGGCCGACCTGGTTGCCGACATGGTGACCCGGATGTCTGACTGGGGAGAGCCGTCAGTTGGACATAGCTGAGTGAGGAGAAGGACCGTGGCCGATTCCCATCTAGCCGAGCGGTACCGCTTCGCGCCGGACCTCATGGCCGAGGTCCGGGCCGCGTCCCGGCCTGACAACTGGCACGGTCCCGTGGAAGCCGTCACGCACTGGGCCTGGATGGCGTTCTGGTGCGCGGCATCGGTGCTGTCGTGGCAGCACGCACCCTGGTGGCTGGCGCTGCCGGTGTACCTCGTGGCGGTGTTCTTCATCGGCGGCCGGCAGCGTGGCATCGCCGGCATGCTCCACATGGCGACGCACCGGGTGTTCATGGCCGACCACCGGGCCGGCAGCGTGATCGGGGCGGTTCTCGGCGGGTACCCCGTGCTGCAGAGCTACACCGGCTACCGGGCCTCGCACCTCGGCGAGCACCACGGCCGGCTGGGTGACCCGGACCGCGACCCGGACTACCAGCAGTACCGGGACAACGCGCTGTGCGGGGACGACCTGACCCGCAAGGCGCTGCGCCGGTACCTGCGCACGGTGGTGACGCCGAAGGCGACCGCCTCGTACGTGTTCTACCTGCTGCGGCACCGCATCGTGGCGGCGGGGGAGCATCCCGCCGAGCGGGCGTTGCGGGTGGTCCTGCTGGCGGGGGTGCTCAGCTGGGCCGTCCTGGGCGGCTGGTGGCTGTGGCTGCTGCTGCTCTGGTTCGTTCCACTGGTCACCACACAGGTGTGGATCGGTGCGGTGTCCGAGCTGATGGAGCACTTCCCGCTGATCGAGACGGCGCCCCGGGTGGACATCTACATGTCCTGGAACCGGGTCTACGGATGGGGCACCCGGTTCCTGCTGGGGGAGATCGACGGTGAGGGCTTCCACCTGGTCCACCACCTGTTCCCGCGGACGCCGATGTGGCGACTGCGCGAGGTCGACGCGATCCTGAGCCGCGACCCGGTGTACGCGGCACTGCCGCGGCTCGGCGGCCCCCTGGGCGGCCTGGAACAGATCTACCGTTCGCTGCCCGCGCACCGCGAGCACGACCACACAGTGAGGGTGGACGCATGACCGAGACGGTGATCGTGGTCTACACGGCCGGAGCCGCCAGCCCGCTCGAACTGGCCGCCGACGCGGAGGGCTACGACCTCCTGTTCGCGGTGCCCGTCGAGGAGGTGCCGGACGGACTGACCGACCTGTTGGCGGTCGTCGGTGAGGTCGTCGACATGACCGACGAGGCGGCCGGCGCCGCCGTGCTCGCGGCCCGCCGCCCGGCCGGGATCGTGGCCTTCTCCGACCGTGACCTGCCGCTCGCGCAGCGGCTGGCCTCCCGGCTCGGCCTGCGCTTCCACTCCGAGCGCACGGTGCTCGCCGCCACCGACAAGCACGTCCAGCGGCAGCGCTTCCGTGAGGCCGGGCTCCGAGTGCCGCGGTTCCGGCTGCTGACGGGGCCCGGCCAGGCGGTGGAGGCGCTCGCCGAGGTGGGCACGCCGGCCGTGCTCAAGCCGGTGAGGGGTGCGTCCAGTCGTCAGACGTACCGCCTGGACAGCCCGGAGGACGCGGCGCGGTACGCCGCCGAGGCGTTCGCCTCCGGCGACGCCGACGAGTTCGTGGTCGAGGAGATGCTGGTCGGCTGCCCGTCGGTGGCCGGGCCCGGCCTCGGTGACTACGTGTCGGTCGAGGTGTTGTGGTGGCGCGGCACGGTCGCGTGCCAGGTGCTCAACTCACGGCTGCCGTTGATGGAACCGTTCCGGGAACGGGGCTTCTTCCTGCCCGGTCTGCTGCCCGCGCCGGTCGAGGCGGAGGTCTACGCGATCTCCGCGGCGGCCTGCCGGGCTCTAGGCGTGCAGGACGGGTGGGCGGACATCGAGCTGAAGCTGACCGCCGACGGGCCCGTGGTGATCGAGGTGAACGCCCGCCTCGGCGGCTACTCGGCCGCGCTGCTGCACCGGTCGTTCGGAGTGGAGGCGGTCCGGCTCGCGTTCGAGGTCGCCGTCGGCCGACAGCCCGTGGTGTCGCTGGGGGAGCCCGCCGCGGTCGCCTTCGGCTACCAGATCCTGCCGCCGGTCGGCGACTGGCGGTTGGCCTCCTGGGGCAACGTGGCCGCCCTCGCCGAGCGGCCCGACATCCTCTCGGTCGTCCTGACCGCGGAGCCCGGTGACCGGGTCGACTGGCGGCTGGGCGGCCAGGGCACGCTCGGCGTGGTGGAGGGCCTGGTCACGCGGCCGGACGAGGTGCTCCCGGCGATGCGTGCCATCGAACGGACCATCGCCGACCAGGTGGTCTTCACCCCCGCGTGAGCGGCCGCTCCCAGTAGCTCGGCCGGCCCCGGGGCCTCGACCGGCGCATCGGATCGCGCAGGACCCGAAGGACCAGGCCGGCCGGGATCACGAGCAGGACGTACACGACGGTGAGCAGGGCCTTGCGCATCAGGAACCCCCTTCGGTGTGGGACGGACGGCTGCTGGTCAGTCGAGGGGAACCTCGGTACGCCAGTCCACGTCCTCTTTCCAGTCCGGCTGGTCGGACTTGTGCAGCAGGAACCCGCCGAGCACGAGCAGGTCCATGTCGGTCCGCATGAAACAGGTGTACGCCTCGTGCGGCGTGTTCACGATCGGCTCGCCGCGCACGTTGAACGACGTGTTCACCACGACGCTGCTGCCGGTCTCCCTCTTGAGTGCCGTGAGCAGACGGTGGTAGGCGGGGTTGTCCCGCGGCCCGACGGTCTGCACCCGCGCCGAGTAGTCCACGTGCGTGACCGCCGGGATCACCGACCGGGCGACCTTGAGCCGATCGATGCCGGTCAGGCCGGAATCCGTCTCGACGGCGAGCCGGGCCGCCTCCGCGACCGGCGCGACCACGAGCATGTACGGACTCTCCTGGGAGAGGTCGAAGAACTCCTTGGCGTCCTCGGCCAGTACGGACGGCGCGAACGGCCGGAACGACTCCCGGAACTTGATCTTCAGGTTCATGACCGACTGGGTCCGCGGATCACGGGCGTCGCCCAGGATCGACCGTGATCCGAGCGCCCGCGGGCCGAACTCCATCCGGCCCTGGAACCAGCCCACGACCATCCCCGCGGCGATCGACCTCGCGACCTCGGCAGCCAGCTCCTCCGGTTCGAGGCGGCGGTGCGGGACGCCGGTCTCGGCCAGGTAGGCCGCGATCTCGTCGTCGTCGTACGCCGGTCCGAGCAATGACCCGGACATCGCGTCGTGTCCGGTCCCCACGTGGGCACGCGCGGCTCCCCGGTCCATCGCGACCGCGAGCGCCGCGCCCAGCGCGCCGCCGGCGTCGCCGGCCGCCGGCTGGATCCAGACCTCGTCGAACAGTGCGTCGGCGATGATCTTTCCGTTCGCCACGCAGTTCAGGGCCACGCCGCCGGCCAGGCACAGCCGCGACTCGCCGGTCAGCCGGCGGGCCGTGCGCGCGAGCTTGAGGACGACCTCCTCGGTGACCAGCTGGACGGACGCGGCCAGGTCGAACTCGCGCCGGGTCAGCTCGCCCTCCGGCTCCCGGCGCGGACCGCCGAACAGCTCCTCGAATCCGCGACCGGTCATCACCTGACCGCGCAGGAACTCGAAGTAGCGCATGTTCAGGCGGAACGACCCGTCCGGCTTGACGTCGATCAGCCGCGCGCGGATCAGGTCGGCGTACCGCGGCTCGCCGTAGGGCGCCAGGCCCATCAGCTTGTACTCGCCGGAGTCCACCTTGAATCCGCAGAAGTAGGTGAAGGCGGAGTAGAGCAGGCCGAGCGAGTGCGGGAAGCGGATCTCGGCCATCGGCTCCAACCGGGTGCCCTGCCCGTGCCAGATCGAGGTGGTCGCCCACTCGCCGACACCGTCGATGCACAGCACGGCGGCCGATTCGTACGGGCCGGCGAAGAACGCCGAGGCGGCGTGCGACTCGTGGTGCCGCCGGCAGACGATCTCCGGTACCCGTCCGCGCTCCAGGCCCCCGAGCTCGCGACGGACCACCTCGGCGACCCGCCGCTTCGACGACCACCAGCCGGGAAGGGTGTCGCGGAACGAGGCGAGCCCGAACGGGACCGCGCCGAGATAGGTCGCCAGGACACGGCGGAACTTGAGGGCCGGATCCTCGTAGTAGGCGATCGCCGACACGTCCGCGAGGGTGGCGCCGACCTCGTCCAGGCAGTAGCCGACGGCGTTGGCCGGGAACGAGGAATCGTGGCGGCGGCGGGTGAAACGCTCCTCCTGCGCGGCTGCCACGGGGCGGCCGTCGGACACCAGCGCCGCGGCACTGTCGTGGTAGTAGGCGGAGATGCCGAGAACCAGTTCAGACATGTGCGGATGCCTCCACTCGGGCGCGACGGGCCGCGTTGCGGGCCCAGAATCCGGATGGCGGGTTCAGCGAGCGGTACCCGGTCCGGACCCGGTCCCACGCGTCCGCGCGAGCCGCCGGCGCCTGTTGCGCCAGATACCCGTCGACGGCGTCCGCCGCCCACGCGGAGTGCCCGGTCGCGACATTGTCGATGGTGTTGTGGACGTCGACGAACGTGGTGCTGAAGCCGTACTGCTTGAGCGCGTGCCGGGCGCGGCGATAGCTGCCGCCGACACCGGACAACTCCATCGCCAGGTTCAGGCCGAGGATCTCCGGTTCGAACGTGCGCGGGAACCGGCCGATCGCCAGCCAGTAGACGGGCAGTTCGAACGACGGGTCCCGGATGGCGGGCCAGGCCGCGAACTCCGGCGACCGGGTCGGTGGCAGGTCGATGCCCATCTCCCGCAACAGGATGCGGTAGATCAGCGGGTGGTTCAGTTCCAGCTCGCCGTTGCCCAGTTCGTCCCAGTAGGTGTTGAACAGGAAGTGGCCGCGTTCGGCGGAGGCGAGCTGGTAGTCGGTGTGTCCGGCCAGCCAGGCGCCGTCGATCAGGGTGAGCGGTGCCAACTGCAGCGTCGAGTCGATCAGTTCGGCGCGGCTCGGCAGCGGAGCGTCCGAGCCGTCCCGGAACTCGCTGTTGTGGAGGTCGTGCTGGTCGAGCAGCCACGGCCGCAGGCCGTCCGCCGGCGGCTCGGCCGGCAGCGACTGGGCCGCCTGCTTCATGCCGTGGCGCGATCGGGCCAGCCACCTCTCGACGTAGCGCAGCGCATACCGTCGGGTGGCCTGCGTGACCGAACGCCGCAGAAGTCGGGTGTACGCCTCCCGCAGGTCGGCGGGAGCGACGCCGTCGTCGCCCGTGGTGTCGGGGGCCGGGCGGAATCCGAAGCTCCGGGGCTGGTACGCGGCCGGCCGGAGCTGCCCGCGCTCGGCCGGATCGGCCGGCAGCGCATCGATCCACCGATTGATGACGTCCAGGTCGTCGTCGGGGAACACCCGGAACATCCGGCCGCTCTCCGAGACCAGTTCGCCGGTGAGCCGGCTCTCCCCGGACCGGCCCGGCCGTACGAGGCGGCTGTCGGCGAGCGCGGCCAGGAACGGAGCCGGGTCGGTGCGCGCCTCGGTGAGCCACTGCTTCAGTGGTCGCCCGCGCATGACGAACCGGTCGTGATAGGACGACGCCTCACGGGCCCGGGAGCGCATCAGCTCGGCCATCTCGAAGGACGGGTCGCGAGCGGCGTCGAGCTCCCGGTACACCTCGTCGCTCCAGCGCCGCAGGGCGGCGAACGCCCACGCGAAGCCGCGCTCGATCGCCGCCGTACCGGCCGCGCCGGCCGTCGCGGTGAACTCGGCCGCGACGGCTCGTGCGTCGTCGATCGCCGGCGCCCGGCGCGGGTCGCGTGCGCGGCCCGGATCCAGCGCGGCCCAGTCCGCCGTGTCCGGACCCCGGGTCCGGACACCGGCGAGCGGGGGCAGCAGCCCGACCTCGCGCAAGCAGAGGTCGAGACCGATGATCTCGCCCCGGTAAGCGTCCGGGCGTCGGCTCATCGTCAGGGCGAGCGCCGACATGTGGAAGGACGGGTCGGCGATCCGGCGGTCGTGTGCCAGGCGGGCGGCCGGGCGCGCGTGCACGGCCACCCGGACGTGCCGCATCAGGGCGAGGTAGGCGTCGCCACGGGACTCGCCGGGATGCCCGGTGCCGACATCGGCCGCGAACAGCGCGAGCGCCCGCATGGTGACCGGGTCCTCGGCGTTGCCCGGCTCGCTCATCCACTGCAGCCAGGCACCCGAGACCGAGGCCAGCGGCGCGCAGGCGAGCACCGCCCGGCGGACGAGAACGTCCGCACAGCCCTCGCGCTCCGCGGTGGCGAACAGCGCGGTGAAGCGCACCCGTTCGGCCTCGGCCCAGGTGGCGGCCGCAGAGGGTTCGCACCGCAGAGCGCCGTCCCGGCCGGCACGGTCCAGCTCGTCGGCGATCGCGGCCCGCAGCGTGTCGGGCAGTGGCGTGTCCTCCGGCTCGCACGCCCGCGCGAACACCGTCCGGACCGACAACATCGGCTCGTCGTCGCCCATCGCCTGATCAGAACATCGGGTAGATGGAGGCATCGGCCTTCTTCTTCTTGCGGCGGCCGAACAACCTGGCCATCAGCGTACGCAGGAACGACACGGAGAAGTCACCTCGGTTCACTTCGGGGTCGGCATCCGGACGTCACGTCAGGTCGAGGCTCTCGGCGAGCACCTGCGCGACGGCGTCGTTGCCCTCGTCGGTGTAGTGGCCGCGGTCGACGAAGAGCCAGTCCGACGGCTTCGTCACCGCGTTGAGCCGGGAGAGCGTGTCGACGAACGGGATGCCCTTGCGCGCGCACGCCTCGCCGAGGGCCTCGGCATAGGCGGCGCCCGTCGCGATGCTGCCGACGTCGCCGTAGCGCTCCTCCCAGGTCCCGTAGTCCGAGGCGTGGTCGAACTCGTCGAAGAGCAGCTTCTCCTGCGGCGCCGGCGTCTCCCGCAGCCAGGTCGCGAGCGGCTGGAGGGCGAAGCTCACCCGGGCGCCGGTCGCGGCGGCCATCACGAGCCAGCTGTCGAGGTTCCGCAGCGTGACGTCGACCGCGGACCGGATCATGCCGTCCGTCGTCGGGCGGGCTGCTGACGGCGTGACCGACTGCGCCGACGGCCTCGGGCCGGTCCGCCACCGCTTGGTCCTGGCCGGCTCGGCGTACCGTGCGCGCAACTCCTGCATCTTCTCGAAGTACTCGTTGCAGAAGAAGAACGGCTCCTGGCCGCCGACGTCCACCCCGGTCAGCTGTCCCATGACCAGCGTGTTGAAGCCGCTGAGGATGACGATCTCGTCGATCGGCGGCAGCAGGTGCCGGTGGAGCATGAACAGCATCAACTCCTGCGTGGAGTTGAGGTATGGGGCGCCGAAGGTGTACCACGGCCTGCTCGGCGCGTGTTTCGTCCAGAGCCGGGAGGCGATCGTGGTCGCGTCGCTCGTGGCGCCGTAACCCAGCGACACCGAACCGCCCACGAGCAGCCGGACCGGCCCGTCGACCTGGTCACCGCCGACGGACCCCGGTCCGCTCGGGCCATGCGAGATCCGGAATCCGAGCCGGTCGGTGTTGATGGCCGCCGATCGGAAGTTCGGCCTGTTGAAGTACATCAGATAGGGGACGTACCTCATCTCCCCGCGATCGAGGAAGTCGAGATAGTCGGAGAGCTGAGGCGTCAACAGCTCGGTTTGCCGCACCATTAAGACGACCTCCAATTGCCATCAGGTGGTCCTCCGGCCGGAATCCCTTCAAAGCAACCTAATGCCGCGTCGGCCGGTCGGCGTGTCCCGTAAAAGGGCTGCGGGCCGCCGGCCGGCCTCCGGAGCTCCCGGCGCCGTCCGTCCGGCGTGCTAGATTCGGCTCGGCTTGGCTCTGACGTGGAACGCCCCGTCGTTCCGTCCGACACGGAGATGTGATGACTGACGACGTGGCCAGGGACATCTCGCTGCGACCCCTGACCGAGGATGACGTTCCGGCGCTCTTCGACATCCAACTCGACGAGGAAGCCCAGCAGCTGGCGGCCTTCACCGACGCCAGGACCGCCCGCGACGCCGACGCCTTCCGGCAGAAGTACCGGAAGATCCTGGCCGACGACGCGATCGTCAACCGGGTCGTCGAGATCCGCGGTGAGGTCGTCGGCAGTGTGGCCACCTTCCCGATCGAGGGCGACACCGAGCTCACCTACTGGATTCGCAAGGACTGGTGGGGCCGGGGCGTGGCCACGGCGGCCGTCGCGGCACTGCTCGACGAGGTGACGGAACGGCCGATCCACGCCCGGGTCGTGGAGGACAACGCCGGCTCCGTCCGGGTGCTGGAGCGCAACGGCTTCGTGCGCGTCGGCAGTGAGGACTCGTTCGCCCCCGGCCGTCAGGCCACCGTCACCGAGCTGATCTTCAGACTGGGCGGCTGACGACAGACCCGGTGCGCATCCGCGCAGACCGGGCCGGGACAACGACATCCGTGCGCCGCATGGTCCTAGGACCATGCGGCGCACGGCTTTTCGTGTGAGTACGCCGCTTCCAAGTGCCGATTGTGAACAGTTGGACGCCGGGCGCGGCCTCATGCCCGTCGGCGTCGGGCGAGGTCGAGGCGCCCGCGGTGGCGCGAGTGGTGAACGCCCGGTCGACGGCATCGTTGACAGTTCCGGCCGTGGTTAGCGTCGTCACCGTATCCCGGGCTCTGTGACCCGTGGCCCGATTCCCGGTGCTTGCGAATTCGCGCAGGGAAGCGCCACTTCGGTGAATCGCCGGGCAGGTCCACCACGCGTACGGAAAGGTACTGGTGCAATGGTCGACGCCAAACCACAGCAGTTCTGGCGAAACAGTCCGGCCGACGCCATCCTGCTCGCCATCACTCTGACCCAGTTCGTCGGGACCATCGCGCTCGCGGCTCTGACACCGGACGGGTTGTGGCCCAGGCTCGGCTCCGCCGCCCTGGTCACAGCCATGATGACCTACTCGATCATCGTGGTCACCCACCTGTTCGTCCATCAGCCCTGGTTCACCGACGGACGGCTGAACGCCCTTCTGTCGCTGGTGAGTTCGGCGAACATCGCGCAGTCGGTGCAGGGCTACTACCTGACCCACGTGCGCAACCACCACCGGTACAACAACGACCGCAAGCGTGACGGGACCACCGCCGACATCACCTCCACCTACCGGCACGGCCGCGACGACGGGCACGCCCCGCTGTGGCGGTACCTGGTCGGCGGCCTGGCCTCCTCCGCTCTGGAGTGGGTGGCCACCTGGGCGATGCTGCGCCGGGGGTGCGCGGTCGGCCCGCAGGAGGCCACGCTGCAGGGGCTGGCCTCCCGGAACCCGACCCGCCGGGCGGCCGAACTCCGCCAGATCAGGTACGACCGGCTCGCGTACGTCGCGTTCACGGTGCTGCTGGCCGTTCTGTCCTGGCAGTGGACCCTGCTGTGTTACCTGCCCTCGGTGGCGCTCGCGTTCACCCTGGTCAACATCCAGAACTACTACCGGCACTTCGGCGCGGAGCCGGAGAGCCGGTACGCGAACTCGGTGAGCCATTACGGCCGGCTGTACAACCTGCTGACCTTCAACGACGGCTACCACCAGGAGCACCACCTGCGCCCCGCGACGCACTGGAGCCGGCTGCCCGTGGTCGCCGAGCAGTACCAGGAGCAGTTCGAGCAAGCCGGTCGCGTGGTCTCCCCGGTGCCGGCCCTGGTCGGCTTCCTGGACACGGGCCGCGTCGGTGATCGCCCGTCGGCGAAGCCGTCCGTCGGATGAAGCCGCCAAGCCGTCGAGGAAGGAACAGTACGTGAAGGATCTCGGCACGCGGGATGACCCGTACGACGTGATCGGTCTGGGTTTCGGACCGTCGAACATCGCGCTGGCGATCGCCGCCCAGGAGATCGCCCCCGATCGCAGCTGCCTCTTCTTGGAGCGCTCGCCGGACGTCTGCTGGCACGAGGGCATGCTCATCGACGGGGCACGCATGCAGATCTCGTTCCTCAAGGATCTGGTGTCCCTGCGCAATCTCGCCAGCCCGTTCACCTTCCTGGCGTACCAGAAGGCCAAGGGGCGGCTTGAGAAGTTCGTCAACCTCTCCGAGTTCCGGCCGACCCGGCTGGAGTTCCAGGACTACCTGAGGTGGGTCGGCAGTCAGTTCTCCGGCACGGTGCGGTACCGCTCCGCGGTCACCTCGGTGTCCCCGGTCCGCGGCGACGACGGCACGCTGTCGCTGCTGCGGGTGACGGCCACCGACACCGCCACCGGTGAGGTGGTCGAGTACCACGCCCGCAACGTGGTGCACGGGCTGGGCGGCCTGCCGAAGGTGCCCACCGGGGTGACGACCGGCCCGTCGGTGGTGCACTCCAGCGCGTTCCTGTCCAAGTTCCCGGGCGCCTTCACCGACCACGACCGGGACTGGGAGTTCGCGGTCGCCGGGGACGGGCAGAGCGCCGGCGAGATCACCCACTACCTGCTGGACCGCTACCGCAACTCGCGGGTGCACCTGGTCCTGCCCGGGTACTCGCTGAGCGCCACCGACAACAATCCCTTCGCCAACGAGCAGTTCTTCGAGGCCAACGCCGACGCCTTCTACTTCCGCAGCGAGGAGAACCGGCGCGACTACGGCGCCCGCCTGCGCGGCACCAACTACGCCGTGGTCGAGGCGGGCTTCCTCGACGACCTGTACCGCCTGGTCTACGCCGACGAGGTACGCGGCCGGACCCGGCTCGTGGTGCACGACGGCTGCCGGCTGACCTCGGCCGACTCCGACGGCACGGGAGTCCGGGTGGGCGTGTTCAGCCGCTTCGGTGCCGGAGCCCACGAGTTGCGCACGGACGGACTGGTGCTGGCCACCGGTTACCGGCGGGACCTCGACACGGAGATGTACCGGGACGTCCTGCCGTACCTGGAGACCGACGACCGCGGCCGGCCCGTGGTCTCCCAGGACCACCGGGCGCGTTCTACCGCGGAGTTGACCTGCGGACTGTACCTGCAGGGCCTTTCCGAGGCGACGCACGGGCTCGGCGAGACGCTGCTGTCGCTGCTGCCGTTCCGGTCCAAGCAGATCATCACGGCCATCGCGAAGGACGGCGGTTCGATGGCGCGGGCGTTCCCCGCCGCGCAGGACGACTTCGAGGCCCTGGTCGCGCAGATCCGGCGGTGTGACTCCGGCACCGTGATCAGCGCCGGACCTTCGGAGTTCCCGGTCGCGATCCGGCTGCCGCTGACCCTGGAACGGAACCGGGGCCGGCAGGGAGTCCTGTTCGGAGTTCTGGACCGGACGGACGCGGTGCCGCTGACCGACGGCGGCAAGGTGCTGGCGGTGTTCGACCCGGCGTCGGCCGGTCAGCCGATGTCGGTCAACGTCCGCGGGCACGTCCGGCTGGTGAGCGACCGGGAGCGGATCGCCGGACACCTGGCCCGGTTGGACCCGGCGGAGTCGGCGGGTTCGCCGGACGCCACGGTCGGAATCGAGGTCGAGATCGAGATGCTGTCCGGCCGCGTCCACCCGTCCCGGGAACAGCGTGCCGTAGGAACCGAGACCGAGGGGCAGTCATGACCGACATCGATGAGACGTACGTAGTCGTGCACAACGACGAGGAGCAGTACTCGATCTGGCGGTCGGACCGACCGGTGCCGGCCGGGTGGACCCCCGTCGGCGAGCCCGCGCCCCGGGAGGACTGCCTGGCCCGGATCGGCGAGCTGTGGACCGACATGCGGCCGGCCAGCCTGCGGGCGGCCATGGACGGATCCCAGCGGTGATCGTCTGCGGCATCAAGGTCTCCCACGACGGCGCGGTGGCCGTGCTCGACGGGCAGCGGCTGCTCTTCAGTGCCGAGATGGAGAAGCTCGGCAACGGCCGGCGCTACAGCGCGCTCGGCGACCTCGACCGGATCTCCGCCGTCCTGGCCGACCACGGGCTCGGCGTCGCCGACGTGGACCGCTTCGTGGTCGACGGGTGGTGGTCGGAGGGCGACGGACCGACGCTCATCGACACCCTGTCCGGTGGGAAGCCGGTCAGCGTCGCCACCGCGCCGTACGCCGCGGACCCGTTCGTCCCCGCCCTGCCGGCGCGGTACACGTTCGACGGCATCCCCGGCAGCCCACTGGCCGGGGGCTACAGCAGCTACCCGCATGTGAGCCACCACCTGTACGCCAGCTACAGCACCGGTCCGTTCGCCGGCCGGACCTCGCTGGGCCTGGTCTGGGACGGAGGCACGCTGCCCCGGCTGTACCTCGTGCGTCCCGGCCGACCCGTGACCGGCGAGTACCTGGGTCCGCTGTTCGGCCTGGTCGGCGACATGTTCACGTACTTCTGCCTGGCGCTGGAGCCGTTCCACCGGTCGCTGGACGGGCTCACGGAGGTCCAGATCGTCGAGCACCACCTCGGCACGGCGGGCAAGGCGATGGCGTACGCCGGTCTGGGCGCCGTGGACGACGACGTGCTGGCGGTGCTCGACAAACTCGTCGCCGAGCTGGGCGCCGACCTGATGGGCCCGGAGGTCGGCACGATGCTGGCCGCCCGCTGCACCGAGCTCTTCCCGTCGCATTCGAGCGCCGACCTCATCGCCTCCTGCCAGGAGTTCATCGGCCGGACGCTGGTCGGCGCGCTCACCGACGCGGTGGGCCGGCTCGAACTGCCCGCACCGCTGCCGATCTGCCTCGCCGGCGGATGTGCGCTGAACATCAAGTGGAACAGCATGATCCGCTCCAGCGGGCTGTTCACCGGTGTCTGGGTGCCGCCGTTCACCAACGACTCGGGTGCCGCCATCGGCACCGCCCTCTGCGAGGTGCTCAGCCACGGGGGCGGGCCGGAGCTGGAGTGGAACGTCTACTCGGGGCCGGCCGTCACGCCCAGCCGGCCGGCGCCCGGCTGGTCGGCCCGGCCGTGCGACGAGGCGCAGTTGGCCGCACTCCTGCACACCACGGGTGCGCCGGTGACGGTGGTCGACGGGCGGGCCGAACTCGGCCCGCGGGCGCTCGGCAACCGCAGCATCATCGCCGCCCCGGTGGCGCCGGCCATGAAGGACGAGCTGAACCGGATCAAGCACCGGGAGCCGTACCGGCCGGTCGCGCCGATCTGCCTGGAGTCGGCGGCGTCGGCGGTCTTCGACCCCGGCGGCGCCGACCCGTACATGCTCTTCGACCACCGGCTGCGGGCCGGCTGGGCGGAGCGGGTGCCGGCCGTGCTGCACCTCGACGGGACGGCCCGGCTGCAGACCATCCGGCCGGACACACCGCACACCAGGGTCGGCCGGGTGCTCGAGGAGTACCACCGGATCAGCGGGATCCCCCTGTTGTGCAACACGAGCGCCAACCTGTCGGGACACGGGTTCTTCCCCGACGTGGCCACCGCCACCGCCTGGGGCGGCACACCGTACGTGTGGTCCGGCGGAACCCTGTACACCGACGAACGAAGGACGAACAGTGTCTGAGTCAGAGGAGACGACCGGGTCGCCGGTCCGCGCCTACAACGAGTGGGACCCGCTGGAGGAGGTCATCGTCGGCACCGTCGACGGTGCGCACTTCCCGCCGTACGACACCGTGACGGCGGCGCCGCTCTCGCCCGAACAGCGCGCGGTGTTCAGGGAGAACGCCGGCAAGCCGTTCCCGGCCGACCAGATCGCCGCGGCCCGCGACGAGCTCGACCAGCTCGTCGACATCCTCAAGAACCACGGCGTGCGGGTGCGCCGACCGGACGTGCGTGACCACGGCCGGTCGTACGGCGCGCCGGGCTGGACCAGCACCGGCCTCTACGACGCGATGCCGCGCGACCTGCTGCTGGTGATCGGTGAGCAGATCATCGAGGCGCCGATGGCCTGGCGGTCGCGCTACTTCGCCAGTTCCGCCTACCGGCCGCTGCTCAAGGAGTACTTCCGTGGGGGTGCCCGGTGGTCCGCCGGCCCTCGCCCGGAGCTCAGCGAGGAGCTGTACGTCGAGGGCTGGACCGACCAGCCGGAGGGCGAGCCGTTCCGGTCGGTGATCACCGAGTTCGAACCGACCTTCGACGCGGCCGACTTCATCCGGTGCGGCCGGGACATCTTCGCGCAGCGCAGCCACGTCACCAACATGATGGGCATCGAGTGGGTGCGCCGGGAGATCGGCGACGAGTACCAGGTGCACGTGGTCGAGCTGGCGGACGACCATCCGATGCACATCGACGCGAGCCTGATGCCGATCGCACCCGGCAAGCTGCTCATCCATCCCGACCGGGTGGTCGAGGTGCCGCGCCAGTTCAAGGACTGGGAGGTTCGCCGGGCACCGGCGCCGGTCATCCCGGACGGCCACCCGCTGTACATGACCAGCAAGTGGATCAACATGAACATCCTGATGCTGGACGAGACCCACATGGTGGTCGAGGCCGAGGACCGGCCGATGCAGGAACTCGCCGAGAACTGGGGCATCACGCCGATTCCCTGCCCGTTCCGGAACTTCAACACCTTCGGCGGCTCCTTCCACTGCGCCACCACGGACGTGCGCCGACGCGGTGAGCTGCAGTCCTACTTCTAAGTCCGGGACGTCGTCTCGACGCCGGTCGGCGCGTCCGTGCTTCGCCGACCGGTTCGACCAACGAAGGCGAAGGGCCGGGAAGGCCAGATGACAGATCAGAGGACGGCCGGGCGGTTCAAACAGGTCCGGCGATCACGGGCGTTACTGCTCGCCGCCTTCCGCGCCCACCCGGGCCCGATCGCCTGGGGACTCGTCGGCTCGCTGCTGTACGGCACGAGCCTGGTCGCCTGGTCGGTGGCGCTCGGCGTGTTGTGCAACGACGTGGTGATCCCGCGGTTCGACGACGGCCACGTCGCCACCGGCACGGTCCTCGCCGTGCTGGTGGCGGTGGCCGCCGTCGGCGTGGTGCAGGGTTCCGCGGGACTGATCCGGCGCTGGACCCTCGTCGTGACCAGGGCGCGCTTCGACGCCACCCTGCGGGACGCCGTCGTCCGGCGTTACCACCAGCTGCCGATGACGTACCACCAGGCCCACTCGACCGGCCAGAAGCTGGCGCACGTCACGACGGACGCCGAAGCGGCGGCGGAGCTGCCCGCCCGGCTGCCGGACGTGCTCGGCATGCTGGTGCTGTTCGTGGTCACCGTCGGGTGGGTGGTGGTCGTCGACCCGGTGCTGGCCCTGGTCGGCGGCATGATGATCCCGGCGCTGCTGCTGGTGAACTCGGTCTACCAGAAACAGGTCGAGGTGCCCGCCGAGGCGGTCCAGGAGCGCCTGGGGCGGGTGACCGAGGTCGCCCACGAGAGCTTCGACGGCGCGGCCCTGGTGAAGACGCTCGGCCGGGACCGCGTCGAGCGCGACCGCTTCGCCGCCGAGGCGGCCGGCCTGCGTGACGCGAAGATCAGACTGGCCGTCCGTGAGTGGATGCTGGACTCGCTGGTCGAGTCGATCCCGACGGTCACCTCGCTGGTCATCGTCATCGTCGGCGCGTTCCGGGTCAACAGCGGAGCGATCACGGTCGGCGCCCTGGTCAGCTTCGTCAACGTGTTCGCCATGCTGGTGGTCCCGGTGCGCACCATCGGCAACGTGCTCGGCGACGTGCCGCGCATGCTGGCCGGGTACACCCGGGTCCAGGCGGTGCTCGACGAGCCGCTGCCGCCGGCGACGGCGGATCCGCAGCCGCTGCCGGACGGCCCGCTCGACGTACGCGTCCAGGACCTCTCCTTCGCCTACCCGGGCGGCGCGGCAGCGCTGTCCGGAGTGAGCTTCCACGTGCCGGCCGGCGCCACCGTCGCGATCACCGGCGGTACCGGGTCGGGCAAGTCCACGCTGCTGCTGGCACTGACGGGCCTGGTGCCGCCGGCCGGCGGCACCGTGCTGCTGAACGGGGCCGACCTGAGCCGGATCAGCCCGGCCGACCGGGTGGCGGCCGTCGCAGCCGCCTTCCAGGAGCCGTTCCTGTTCGCCGGCTCGCTCGCCGGGAACGTGCTGCTCGACTTCGACGCCTCCGTCTCTGCCTCCGCCTCCGACTCCGCCGCGGCCGATCCGCGGCTGGACGAGGCGCTCCGCCTGGCCCGGGCGACCGCGCTGGTGGACGGCCAGCCGAACGGGGCGGACACGCCGGTCGGAGAGCGTGGAGTCACGCTCTCCGGTGGCGAACGGCAACGCATCGCGCTCGCCCGGGCGTTGGCCCACCGGCCACGGCTGCTGCTGCTGGACGAGGCGACCTCCGCCGTCGACGCCACCACCCGACAGGAGATCATGAGCGGCCTGGCGACGGGCCTGACCTCCACCACGACGATCGTCGTCACCACCAGCGCCGCGACGCTGGCTCTCGCAGACGCCGTCGTCTACCTCCAGCAGGGCCGGGTGGCCGGCATCGGCTCACACGCCGACCTGTTGCGGATCGACGGCTACGACCGGTTGATCCGGGCCTACGAGCGAGAGCGGGTGCAGGCATGACCACGATCGACCCGGCGGACCCCGAGAGCGTCACGGGGTCGACGACCGCCGTGATCCGCCGCGGTCTGGCGGCCATCCCCTCGATTCGTCAGGGCCTGGCGCTGACGGTCGTCCTCGCCCTGCTCGGCGGGATCGGTCGGCTCGCCGTGCCGGTGCTCATCCAGCAGGTCATCGACCGCGGGCTCAGTTCCGGTCACATCGACGGCGGCCGGCTGCTGGGGCTCGGCGCGGTGGCCGCGCTGGTGGTGGTGCTCACCGCGGTGGTCAGCTGGGCGAGCCTGGTGCGTCTGGCGATCGCCAGCGAACGTGCGCTGTTCGACCTGCGGGTCCGCGCCTTCACCCAGGTGCACCGGCTGAGCGTGGCGTACCACTCGGCCGAGGCCCGGGGGAAGCTGGTGTCCCGGGTGACCTCCGACGTCGAAACCCTCAGCATGTTCCTGCAGTGGGGCGGTATCGCCTGGCTGGTGAACGGCGCCATCATGCTGGCCGCCCTCGCCGGCATGGCCTACTACGACATCGTGCTGACGTTGATCACGGTCGTGCTGACCGTTCCGCTGCTGATGCTGGTCCGGGTGGTGGTCGGCCGCCTCGGCCCCGCACACACCGCGGTCCGGGTCCGGGTCGCCGAGTTGCTGACGGTGATCTCGGAGACGGTCCAGGGTGCCTCCGTCATCCGCGCCTACGGCGTCGAGGAGCCGAGCCTGCGGCGGACCACGGCCGGCATCCACCGGTGGCGGGACTCGAAGATCCGGGCCGGGTACCTGGGCAGCGTGCTGATCTCCCTCGCCGACCTGTTCTCCGTGGTCGTCGTGGTCGCCGTCGTCGCGGTGGGACTGGCGATCGGCCCGTCGACCGGGCACAGCGCCGGCGAGCTGGTCGCGTTCATCCTGCTGGTGACCCTGTTCATGGCTCCGATCACGGAGTTCACCCAGGTCATCGACTTCACCCAGAGCGCGGTCGCCGGGTGGCGTCGCGTGCTGGCCCTGCTCGACATCGCCGACGACCTCGCCGAGCAGGCCGAAGGCCGGCAGCTGCCACCCGAACCGCCCGGTGTGGTCGTGGAGAACGTGGTCTTCGGCTACCCGGGCGCCGGCGTGACGCTGGACGACGTGTCGTTCGAGGTGCCCGCGGGCCGCCAGGTCGTGCTGGTCGGTGCCACCGGATCCGGCAAGTCGACGCTGACCAAGCTGATCGCGCGGCTGGCCGACCCGGACCGGGGCCGCATCCTGATCGGCGGCGTGGACGTCCGCGAGATAGCGACCGAATCGCTGCGCTCCCGCGTGGTGGTCGTGCCGCAGGAGCCGTTCCTCTTCGACACCACCGTGGAGGAGAACGTCCGGTACGGTCGCCCGTCCGCCACCCGCGCCGAGATCGAGCACGCCTTCCGCGAGTTGGGTGCGGAGGCGTTCCTCGCCGGCCTGGCGAACGGCCTCGACACCCCGGTGGGGCAGCGCGGTGAGAGCCTGTCCGCAGGGGAGCGGCAGTTGGTCGCCCTGGCCCGCGCGCACGTGGCCGACCCGGCCTGCCTGATCCTCGACGAGGCCACCTCGGCCGTGGACCCCGAGATCGAGCTGACGCTCATCGAGGCGCTGCGCCGGCTGACCGCAGGGCGCACCTCGGTGACCGTCGCGCACCGGCTGGCCGTCGCCGAGCTGGCCGACGAGGTGATGGTGCTCGAGGGCGGCCGGCTGGTGGAGCGTGGCCGGCACGGGGAGCTGCTCGACGCGGGCGGCGTGTACGCCGGGCTCTACCGCAACTGGCGACAGGCCACCATCGACAGCGCCCCCGCCTGACGGCACGTCGGCACGGCTGCACGGCACCCGTCCGCCGGGCGACCGTGCCCGAACAGCCAAGGCCGACGGTGACCTCGGCAACCGCCGCAGACCCCCGTTCTGGTGACAAGACGCGCCGCTCCGGCCCGCATACGGTGGGTCCGATCGGCCCCGCATTCCTCCCTGCTTTCAGGTGGCTCACACCGGCAGGAATCGTTGGCGAAAGGAAAAGAAGGTGGCTGAAAGCACCAGCGGAACGGCAAACCAAGGCTTGACGGCCGAGCAGGTGAAGTTCTTCCAGGAGAACGGTTTCATCGGACCTTTCGACCTCTACGAGGAGGACGAAGCCAAGCTCCTCTGGAACCAGGCCATGATCGAGATGGTCACGTCCCAGAACAAGCCGCACGACTCGGCCATCATCAACTACGACCGCCACCTGGACTGCGACACCCTGTCCCGGCACATCGCCCACCCCACGGTCGTGCACAAGCTGCGCAGCCTGATGGACCAGGACATCATCTGCTGGAAGACGAACATCTTCGAGAAGCAGCCGGGTGAGCAGGGAACCGGGTGGCACCAGGTCGAGGCGTTCACCGTCTTCGAGTCGGAGACGGTCGCCTACCCCTCGCTGCGCTACACCGAGGAGAGCACCGCGGCCACGCAGGAACTGACCGTGTGGACGGCGTTCTCCGACGCGGACGAGGAGCACGGCTGCCTCCGGTTCATCCCGGGCAGCCACAAGCAGTGGTACTACGACGAGACCAAGCCGATGTCGCGGAACGTGGAGAGCAAGTCCCACGACTTCTTCGGGTACGACTACTCGGAGCTGCAGCTCGACAAGGACTGGGACCCGGACGCCGGCGAGATCGTCACCATGCCGATGAAGCCGGGGCAGTTCGTCATCTTCCTGGCCAAGTGCATCCACGGCTCGCTGCCGAACGTCAGCGACTCCAAGCGGCTCGGGCTCGCCACCCGGTACGTGTCGCCGTCCGTCCGGGTCTACGAGCACATCGACAGCCTCAGCGGGTTCGGTGACGCGATCAGCCTCGACTACCACGGCAGCGTCCTGGTCTCCGGCGAGGACCGGTGGGGCCACAACCGCATCCACGCCGAGAACCTGAACGGCTTCCCGTTCCCGAAGGTCGGCTGATGAGCACCGACGAGTACCGCCGCAAGTTCGCCGACTTCCTCGCCACGCAGCCGATGACCAGCGACATCACGTACGAGCAGGTGGCTCGGGCGAAGACGCGCGACGAACTGGGAATCAGCTCGCTCAACATGGTCCTGGTCCTCGTGAACTACATCGAAAAGTTCACGAACAACACCGTGACCATGCGCCCTGAATGGGTCTCCCTGCTGGGCGACGTCGACGGCATCCTCTCCGTGCTCCGTCAGATCGACGCGAGTTCGGTGGTACCGAATCGGGCCTGACGCCCGCGAAGCAGAGGCCGGCGCCGGCATTACCCCATCCGCTCGGTAGATCGAAGGAACCATGATCTCGGATCTCGAAAATGTCGGCATCGGCTCGTTCGCGTGCGCCTTCGGCGACCTGGAGAACAAGCCGGAGAACATACCCGATTTCGACGACCTCTGGCAGACCGTGTCGTTCGGCACGGACTTCACCGAAATGGGCTGCACCACCTACCGGAAGATGTCCGGGCCGGTGCAGGACTACGTCGTGGACGCCGTGCGCCGGACCCTGCGGGACTCCGGCGCCGGCGCCGCGGACGTCGACCATCTCGTCATAGCGACCAGCGACCCGACCCTCGCCCTGTTGCCGTCCGACTTCGCGGAGCGGGTGCTGATCGCCCTGGGGCTGGACGACTGCGTCCCGCACCTCATGTCCTACCAGCGGTGCTGCAGTTCGCTGTCCGCGCTGCGGCACAGCCGGGACCTGTTCGCCGATCCGGACGTGACGCACGTGGTCATGGTCGCCCTGGACTTCGTGCCGGTCGACCGCGACCGGATCCTGCCCTACGCCGTGTTCGGTGACGCGGCGGTCAGCTGCGTGCTGACCCGGAACGAACCCGGGCTGGTGCGGCTGTCCGGCTCCGCCGTCAAGGCGGACCCGGAAGGGCTGCGCGGTCGCGACACGTTCGCCTCCCGCAAGACCGTCGCCGACCGTGCGCTGGCCGCCGTCCTGCGTGACGGCGGGCGGGAGCTCGGGCAGGTGACCAAGGTGTTCGCGGCCAACCTGCACAAGCCGCTGACCATGTTCAACGCGAGCGCGGTCGGCCTGTCGCCGGACCGGCTGCACTTCGCCGAGACGCTCTCCGCCTACGGGCACTGCGGCAACGCCGACTGGATGATCAACCTGGTCGACTACCACGAGCGAGTCGGCATCCGCAGCGGGCAGACGTATCTGGCGCAGTCCCTGGCGCCGGGGTTCTACGCCTGCGCGCTCCTGGAAGGGACCGCGCCGTGACCGGGCTGTTGTCCAGGACGGACTGCATCGGGCCGGTCACCGTGCCGGCCGACGTGACGCGCACTCTGCACTCGCTCTCCACGGCGGCAGGGGTCGACGATTTCGTCGCTCTGTCGATCTGTGCGGGCGTGCTGGCCGAACGGCTGCCGCGCCCCGGCACGGACCTCCGCGTCCGGGTCACCCGGCAGGAACTCGACGCGGTCCTGCCGCGGTCCGGTGCGCCGGACCCGGCGATGAGCTTCCGCGACGCGCTGCGGCAGGCCGCCCGGTCCGAGGCCGCCGCCACGGCGGAGACGGGCGACGCCCCGGCCGCCGTGACGATCCTGATCTCCCGGGACGGCCGGAACCTGTACGTCGAATCCATGACCGATTCGTCCGACGTCCCCTCCACGGAGGCGTGGGCACAGGCGTTCCTGCAGCTGCTCATCGGCATGACGGACGACCCGGACGCACCGATGCTCAGCCATCCGCTGGTCGGCCCGGAGGAACGCGAGCGCATCCGGCAAGGCCTCAACCCGTACCGGGATCCGAAGATCCGGTACCGCACGATGGCGGCGCCGTTCGAGGAGCAGGCCGAATGCACCCCGGACCTGGTCGCCCTGCAGGACGAGGACGGCACCACCGTCACCTACCGCGAGCTGAACGAGCGCGCGAACCGGCTGGCCCATCACCTGCGGGGGCTCGGCGCCCTCCCCGGCACCCGGATCGGGATCTGCCTGCAGCGCGGTATCCACCAGGTCGTCGCGATCTACGCCGCGGTCAAGACCGGCGCCACCTACGTTCCCCTCGACGCCGACCTGCCGGACCAGCGCATCGCTCTGATCCTGGCGGACTCGGAGCCCGGGCTGGTGCTGACCGATGCGGTCTGCCGCGACCACCTGCCCGAGGGCCCGTGGGAGATCCATGACGTGGGCACCGAGCAGGCCGGGTCGGGCCAGCCGGTGACGAATCCCGTCCTCGACGACGGCCCGGGGCTGGTGCACATCCTCTACACCTCGGGGACCACGGGCCGCCCCAAGGGTGTGGTCTCCCGGACGGCCGGCACCCTGGCCAACCTCTTCTGGATGCAGCGGCAGTACCCGTTCCACGCCGCTGAGACGGCGCTGTTCAAGGCATCCCCGGGATTCGACATCTCGATCTGGGAGCTCTTCTGGCCGCTCTACCACGGTGCCCGTCTCGTGATCTGCCGGCCCGGCGGCGAGCGGGACCCCCGGCATCTGGCCCGGCTCGCCCGGGACCACGGCGTGTCGCAGATCTTCCTGGTGCCGACGATGATGACGGCCTTCCTGGAGGAGATGTCCCAGGCCGGTTCCGAGGCACTGAGGTGGGTGGTGTGCGGGGGCGAGCCGATGAGCCCGCGGATCCCCGAGGCGTTCGCCGCAGTGCTGCCCGGCAGCAGCCTGGTCAACGCCTTCGGCCCGACCGAGGCCGGGCCGGTCACCGACAACATCGTTGACCCGGACTCGACCGGAGGGTCCGTTCCGGTGGGCCGGCCCGCCGACAACTTCCGGCTGACCGTGCTGGACGCCAACCTCGATCTCGTGCCGATCGGCACACCCGGTGAGGCGTACATCAGCGGTCAGGTCGGCCTGTCGGACGGGTACTGGCGGCAGCCCGCCCAGACCGCCGAACGATTCGTCGCGGACCCCTACGGGCCACCGGGATCGCGGATGTACCGCACCGGTGACCTCTGCCGCTACCGCGCGGACGGCACACTGGAGCACCTCGGCCGGATCGACCGGCAGGTGAAGATCCGCGGGCTGCGGATCGAGCCGGGGGAGGTCGAGTCGGTGCTGGCCGCGCACCCCGCGGTCGGCGACTGCGCGGTGATCGCGCACGGGCAGCCGCTCCGCCTGCTCGCCTTCGTCGTGCCCGCCGGCCAGGGCTCCGCCACCGACCTGGACCCGGCGGCGGTCCTTGAGCACGCGGCCGGGCTCCTGCCCGCGCAGATGCGGCCGGACCGGGTCGTGCCGGTCGACTACCTCCCGGCGACGGTGAACGGCAAGATCGACCAGGGCGAGCTGATCAGGATCTGGCAGGAGCTGGCCGAGCGGGAACGTCCGGTCGAGCCGCCTGCGGACGCGCTGGAAGCGGCCCTGGTCCAGATCTACCAGCGGGTCCTCGGCCGGTCCCCGATCAGCGTGTTGGACACGTTCCTCCAGGTCGGAGGCCACTCGCTGCTCACCTTCCGGCTGCTCGACGAGTGCAAGGCAACCCTGCGGGCCGAACCCGACATGACCCAGCTGCTGCACGGCACGCTGCGCGACGTCGCCGAGACGATCCGCAAGACGACAATCCCGTCACCTCGGGACTAGGACGGAGGACGAAGGCTTTGGACAGTCTCACGACCGGCGACTCGGAGAAGCTCGCCGACGCGCTGAGCGGCGATCTCATCACCGCCGCCGATCCGCGGTACGACGAGGCCCGCAAGGTCTGGAACGGAGACATCGACCGGCGTCCCCTGCTGATCGCGCGATGCGCGGACGTGGCGGACGTGACCGCGGTCGTCACCTTCGCATCCGAGCGCGGACTGCCCATCGCGGTGCGCGGCGGTGGGCACAGCGTGGCCGGCCAAGGGGTCTGCGACGGCGGCGTGGTCATCGACCTGTCCCGGATGCGCGCGGTCGAGATCGACCCGGAACGCCGGCTGGCCCATGTGCAGGGCGGAGCCCTCTGGCAGGACGTCGACCGGGCCAGCCAGGTGCACGGGCTGGCCACGACCGGCGGCATCGTCAGCGAGACCGGCGTCGGCGGTCTCGCCCTGGGCGGCGGGATCGGCCACCTCATGCGCCGCTGCGGGCTCACCGTGGACAACCTGGTGGAGGCCGACCTGGTGACCGCGGACGGCAACTGCCTCCGGGTGGACGCCACCACCGACCCGGAGCTGCTGTGGGGCCTGCGCGGCGGGGGCGGCAACTTCGGGACCGTGGTGCGGTTCGGCTTCCGGCTGCACGAGATCGGACCGACCGTCCTGGCCGGGATGGTCATCCATCCGCTGGACGTCGCAACGGAGTTCCTGACCGTGTACCGCGACCTGATCGCGGACGCTCCGGACGAGCTCGGGACGATCCTCAACCTCCGGCTGTGCCCGCCGTTGGAGACCGTCCCCGAACGGCTGCACGGTTCTCCGGTCGTGGCCCTCAACGTGTGCTGGTCCGGTGACCTCGAGGAGGGGCTGGCGTTCCTGCGTCCGTTGCGCGAGTTCGGGAGTCCGCTGCTCGACACGGTCGGTCCGATGCCGTACGTCGAACTGCAGCAGACGGTCGACACCACCTCCCCGCCCGGCAAGCACTACTACTGGCGGTCGGTGGACTTCGGGGAGCTCAGCGACCAGGTCATCGCGACCGTCGTCGAGCACGCGTCGCGGATCACCTCGCCGCTGGCGGCCGTGCCGATCTACCACCTCGGCGGGGCGGTCGGCCGGGTGCCGGCCACGGACACCGCCTTCGGTTCCCGGCACGCCGGTCACAACATCAACATGTTCGGCGCGTGGGAGCCCGGTCAGGACGACCGTGAGCGTCACGTCCAGTGGGTCCGGGACTTCAGCGACGCGATGGCGCCGTACGCGGTCGGGCAGTACGTCAACTTCCTCAACGACGAGGGGGGCGACGGCGTACGCGCGGCCTACGGGGAGAGGTGGCGGCGCCTGGTCGCGCTCAAGCGGCGGGTCGACCCGCAGAACCTCTTCCGCTACAACTTCAACATCGATCCCGGCCGTCCGGGCGAGGGGGACGCATGAAATTCGGCATCATGATCGTCCCGGAGGACCGCTGGCAGACGGCGCGGCTGAAGTGGCGCCAGGCCGAGCAGATGGGATTCGATCACGCCTGGACCTACGACCACCTCAACTGGCGTGCGTTCCGCGCCAAGGAGTGGTTCACCATGGTTCCGACGCTGACCGCGGCGGCCGTGGAGACCGAGCGGATCGGGATCGGCGCGCTGGTCTCCTCGCCGAACCTGCGGCACCCGGTGAACCTGGCCAAGGACGTCACCACCATCGACGACATCTCGGGCGGCCGTCTCATCCTCGGCCTCGGCGCCGGCGCGGCGGGTTTCGATTCCACCATGACCCGCCGGAACCCGTGGAGCCGGCGGGAGCGGACCGAGCGGTTCGCCGAGTACGTCGAGCTCACCGACCAGCTCCTGACCCAGCCGGTGACCACGTTCGACGGCCGCTACTACCTGGCGGACGAGGTGCACTCCCAGCCCCTGTGCCGGCAGGAGCCCCGCGTCCCGTTCGCGATCGCCGCGTCCGGGCCCCGTGGCATGCGCGTAGTGGCCCGGCACGCGTCGACCTGGGTCACCACGGGCGAACCCAACCTGTTCGCGAGCGCTCCGTACGAGCAGGCCCTCCCCGTCCTGCGCCGGCAGGTGGAGGCACTGGAAGAGGCATGCGTGGAGATCGGCCGTGACCCGTCCACCCTGTCCCGGCTGCTGGTCACCGGGCCCACCGTCGGCGGCGTCCTCGATTCGCCGGCAGCGTTCTTCGACGCGGCGGGCAGATTTGCCGAGGTCGGAATAACGGACCTCGTCGTGCAATGGCCGCGGCCGGACGAGCCTTTCCAGGGCAAGGTGGAAGTCCTGGAGAAGATCGGGGAGGACCTGGATCGTCACCGGGCCGTGTGACTCCGCCCAGAAGTAGACATCCACCGTTCCAGGGAAATGACGATTTCGACTGAGAAGGGCGCTTGATCCGGTGCGAACCCATTATGTAGGGGACATCCGTCTCGACGAGTCCCGCCTGGCGAAGGATCTTGACCAGATCGACTCCATTCCGTGGTCCGAGGCATACAGTGATTACGTTTTCGGCGGCGCGTGGAAGAGCTGCATGCTCTGGGCGCGGGGCGGGATATCCGGCGACGGTGTGGTCACCCATTACGACCACGATCAGCCCGCGGCCTTCTCCGAGCTCGCCGACAAGCTGCCCTATCTGCGGGAACTGATCGCGAACACGGCCGACCTGGACCGGCTGAACTTCGTGCGCCTGGCGAAGGTGCAGAACAGCGTGATCATCCCGCATCGAGACCTCCTGGAGCTCAGCGAGCTCGCCGACGAGACCCGCAACGCCCACCGGATGCACATCCCCCTTGTCACCAACGAGGACTGCTTCTTCAACGAAGGCGACACCGTTTACCGTATGCGTAAGGGCGAGGTGTGGTTCCTCGACGCTTCGGAGATCCACTCGGTGGCGGTGCTCTCCTCGCAGGAGCGGGTGCACCTGATGTTCGACTTCGTCGACGTGCCGTCCGCGAAGCCGTTGACCACGGTCGAGGGTGCGGGCCCGGACGTCGGCATTCCGGCCGGCCGGACAGTGGAGCGACCGCCGCTCACCGGCGCCGACCGCGCCAACCTGATGGGGCTTGCGGACGTGCTGACGCTGGAGACGGTCAACGAAATCTTCAGCATTGTCATCAAAAAGCATTTCCGGTACGACGGGGGTGTGAATTTCGTCTGGAACACCATGATCGATATTGCGCGCGCCGCCGAGGATCCGGCCGTCCTCTCGCACGTCGAGGAACTCCGTCGCCACTACACCCTGGAACGGTCGGCCTGACGGTCCTCGGCTGTTCGGGGTGGGCCCCTTTGGTCCTGGACAGTTCCAGGTCGGTAGTACGTGGGTTGCCTGGGCGGTGCGGCTGGTGCATCGAGCGGAGCAGCGCGCCTTGCGCACGACGTGTCAGGGCTTGAGAAAGGCGAAGGCGCGTTCGCCGGGGGAAGGAAAGAGGTTGAATATGTCGCCAAAGATCGAACGCAGGTTCCTGGTCCCCGCCGGTTGGCCGGCTGCTGCGGCGCAGCAGACGCTCGAACTGATGCAAGGGTATGTCCCTGTCGAAGGTGCGGACGGAGAGATGCGTGTCCGTGCTTCTGGCGACAGCTATCTTCTCGCTCTCGAAACCGGGCGGGGTCTCGCCCGGGAAGAAGTGGAGATCGGCATAACCGAGGGCGTCTTCCAGGCCCTCTGGGAGCTGACTGGCGGACGGCGAGTGCAGAAGAAGAGGTCCTCCGTCGCCCATGGCGGAGGCGTCATCGAGGTGGACGAGTTCGCGGGAGTTCACGCAGGGCTCACGCTGGCCGAGGTGAGGTTTGCCAGCGAGGCCGACGCGCGAGTCTTCGTCGCACCGTCGTGGTTCGGCCAAGAGGTCACCGACGACGTGCGCTTCAAGAGCGCCTGCCTTGCCGAACACGGGATGGACCTCGTCCGGTCGTATTCCGTGAGCCATCGGTCCGTCGGCTTCGGCGCCGCAAGAGAGGAACGGTTCATGTCCCTGTAGTGGTGCAGCCCGACCATTCCGGTCTCTGCCCTGGGAGTAGATCTCGTCCATGCTGCCTGCGGGTAGGCAGCGGCGGGGGAAGGCGATCCATGCGTCGTGCATCTCGATGCGCACGGCGGTGGTGAGACGTTCGATGACGTCGGGGGCGGGGAGGATCCGGACGACCTCGTCTCCGAGGGTGAAGCCGGGCAGCCGACGAGGCCGCCGCGTGTCCGTGCCAGGACCTGGGGCCGGCTCGGCTGCACCCGGTCGTGCGGGTGCGCGGCCGGGGATCCGGCCGCGACTCCACGGCGGGGCTGAGCTGCTTCAGGCCCGGCCGGCGGTCCCGGATGCTCTACGGCTTCCACGTCCACCGCGGCCGCAAGGGCGAGAAGAAGGGCGTGACCTGGCCGCCGTGAGTTTCTCTGCTGGAAATCGTCGCCACCAGTGAGGCTCGTGCGGGGCGGCCGCCGAGGTGCCCGCTGTAGGGTCAAACCGTGGCAACTCTCGCGCTCTCCGACATCGACAAGCAGACTCTCCCGGAGGTTCCCGGGGAAGCTGTCGAGCACGGCGAGGTCTTCACTCGGCGCTGGGTAGTCGAGCTCATCCTCGATCTGCTCGGGTACACGTCGAACCGAGACCTCGCGGAGCTGAAAGTCGTAGAGCCTGCCTGTGGTGCGGGAGCGTTTCTCGGCGTGATCGCTTCGCGGATCAGTGCCTCATGTCGATCCCACGGTCGCCCTGTCACTGATGCGGTGAACGCGGTCCAGGCCTTCGACCTGCTTGCGCGGAACGTGGCCGAGAGCCGTGCGCTGGTCGAGGAGCAGCTCCGTGATGACGGCTGGGAGCTCCATGACGCTCGGAGAGTCGCTTCGAGTTGGGTGCGGCAGGGCGACTACCTTCTCCAGGCCGACTCCGAGCATCGCGCGGATTTCGTCGTGGGCAATCCCCCCTACATCAGGCTTGAGGATGTACCTGATGACCGGATGGACGCTTACCGCGCTGCCTGCTCCACCATGGGTGGCCGGGCCGACATCTACATCGGCTTCTACGAGGTGGCCCTTCGGAGTCTGCGGGCGGGTGGCCGGCTGGGCTTCATCTGTGCGGACCGCTGGATGAGGAACCAATACGGCCGCAAGCTGCGCCAGCTCGTGACGCGGGAGTTCAGCATGGACCTGGCCTTGGTGATGCACGACGTGGACGCCTTCCAGGAACAGGTCTCGGCCTACCCCGCGATCACGGTCATTTCCCGCCAGGCACAGGCGGGAGCAGTAGCTGCCGACACGACGCGTGCGTTCGGCGAGGCAGAAGCACGCGAGTTCCTTTCCTGGTACGAGTCCGAGGAGCGGCGGCCGGTCGCTGGGGCGGCGTTCCAGGCTGCGCCTCTGCCGCACTGGTTCCCCGGTGAGGACTCCTGGCCGGCGGCCTCACCTGCTCGGCTCGCTGTCCTCGAAGACCTGGGCGACCGGTTTGGCCTGCTGGAGGACGTGACCACGGGCACGCGCGTCGGCATCGGCATCGCCACCGGTGCGGACAAGGTCTTCATTACTGATGATCCCGAACTGGTTGAGCCGGACCGTCTCCTGCCCTTGGCCATGGTCCGAGACACCACGAGCGGATCTATCGACTGGAGCGGTTCCCGCCTGGTCAACCCGTGGAACTCCCGGGGTGAGCTCGTTGACCTCGCTGCCTTCCCGAGGCTCGCAGCCTACCTCCGGCAGCACAGCGGCGCCCTGCGCAAGCGGTACGTGGCGGTCAAGCAGCCGGACCGCTGGTACAAGACCATCGACAAGGTCGACCAGGGACTGGCGAGTCGGCCGAAGCTTCTCCTCCCCGACATGAAACTGACGATCCATCCGGTGCTCGATGAAGGGAAGTTGTACCCTCACCACAACCTGTACTTCATCGTCTCGGACGTCTGGGACATGCGCGTGCTCGGCGGCCTGCTCCTCTCCAAGGTGGCCGAGGCGTTCGTGGAGGCATACGCAGTCAAGATGCGAGGGGGGACCCTCCGCTTCCAGGCGCAGTACCTCCGCAAGATCCGCGTGCCAGACCCGGCAGACATCGCCGAGGAGGACCGAGCTGCCCTGGCAGACGCCTTCCGCAAGAGGGACGTGAAGGCGGCCACCGCGGCCGCGTTGCGCGTCTACGGGCTTACCGAGCTTCCCGATTAGGAGGACCCGGCCTTGACGGTCGGCCTGAGCCGGTCGACAGTCTCGACTGGCGGCACTTCTCGGCTGCCACAAGCGCTCGGATCACCTACCTGCAGGAGCCGGCGCTACTCCTTCAGCATCGCCTTCACTACCTTGACGCGCCCCTCGATGGCTGCGCGAAGGACACTCTCCGTTGCGGTTGCCAGGGGCTCCAGGTAACTGACGTCACCGTCTACACGCTTCGTCGTGATGAACCAGCCTGCATCGTAGACGCGCTCGCCGATGAAGCGCTGGATCATCTCCTGGTACCGCCGGTTGTAGGAAAGCCCCTCGAAGGCGGGGTCGGTCGGGAACAACGCTCGGGTTTCCTTCCCTTCCTTCTCCGTCTCGGCGGTCTCCTGCAGGACGAACACGTAGCCGAGCCACGGTGGTACCTGCCCGAACGGGCTCTGCTCGTTCTTCCGCTGGGCGGCTTCGATGTCGGTGGCACTTCCCAGCGCCTCCTCGAAGCGGTTGTTGAAGTTCTTCCCGACGCTACCGACCTGGGACTTGAACTCGAACGCGGCGACCAGCACGTCCTTGTACTTCACCACCAGGTCCCACTGCTTGCGGACGCGGTAGTAGCCAGGCAGGTAGGGCTGTCCGGTCTTGATGCACTCCTCGGGGATCCCGCAGTCGATGAAGAGGCGCTTCACCAGGGCTTCGAGGGGCTTCATGTGCTTGTTTCCCTGGGTTGACCTCTGGCGGTCCCGCACCGACCAGAAGCCCTCGACCGCGTGCTGGATGTCCTGGACGCCCACGCCGTATCTCTCTTTCGTCAGAAGCGTGGCGGGACCTCCCGCCTGGCGACATTCTGCGCGATGGGTCTGACATCTCGTCTGCAGTTGTGTGCGGGTGGCCGAAGGACGTGGCTCGGGCCTTCGGTGTCTTCGGGTGGGGTGGTTGACGGGTTTGGGGATCTTGCTGTCGGGGGACCGCGGGTGGGGTTTGAATGGGGGCGGGGCGGGGTGCCCCGGACGGTGAGGGGATGGGGGATGGGGGATGGGGATGGAGCGCAGCAGTCTCTGGGTGCGGCGGTTCCAGCCGGCACCGGAGGCCGGGTCGCAGCTGGTGTGCCTGCCGCACGCGGGTGGCTCGGCGGGGTACTTCCTGTCCGTGGCCCGGGCGATGCCGGCTGCGGTGGACGTGCTCGCGGTGCAGTATCCGGGCCGTCAGGACCGGGCGGGGGAGGCGTGCGTCGAGGACGTGCACGAGCTCGCCGACCTGGTGGTGGAGGAGCTGAGGCCCTGGGCGGACCGGCCGTTCACGCTGTTCGGGCACAGCCTGGGGGCGTCGCTGGCGTTCGAGGTGGCGGTGCGGATGGAGCGCGAGGGCATGGGGCTGCTGGGGGTGGTGGCCTCCGGGCGGCGGGCGCCGTCGCGGCCGCGTGCGGCGGAGCGGGACGTGCACCGGCTGGACGACGCGGCGCTGATCCGGGACATGGTGCGGCTGAACGGGACGGACCCGGCGCTGCTGCGGGACCCGGAGATCCTGGCGATGGTGCTGCCGTCGGTGCGCGGCGACTACAAGGCGGCCGAGACGTACCGGAGCCGGCCGGGGAGCGACTCGATCACGCGGCCGATCCTGGCCCTGGTGGGGGACGCGGACCCGCAGGTGACCGAGGAGGAGGCGGCGGCCTGGGCCGGGCACACCACGGGCGGGTTCTCGCTGCGGACCTTCTCCGGTGGGCACTTCTTCCTCGACGAACACGTGTCGTCGGTGATCTGGGCGATCAGCGAGTTCGTCGCCGGTCAGCAGTCGGCGGTCGGGTAGCGGCCGTCGGGTGGGGGGCGGTCGGGTGGGCCGGTAGCCGCGCCGCCCGTCCGCCCCTGAGGGAGGGCGGACGGGCGGCGGGTGGTCCGGTGCGGGCTCAGGCGGTTCGCTGGTGCTCGGCGGCCGCGCCGTTGCGGGCCGGGGCCGGGGCCTGGTGGTTGCCGGTGCGCGGGCGCGGGCGCAGCAGGACGGCCACCAGGGCGGCGCCGGCCAGGGCGGTGAGGGCCGCGGCCAGCAGGGTGTGGTCCAGCGCCGTGGCGAAGGCGGTCCGGACCAGCGCCTCCGGGGTGTCCGCCGGGATCCGGCCGGTGCTCAGGGCCCGGGCGCCGGCCTCGGGGTCCGGGACGGCGGGGGCGTCGGCGAGGCCGCTGCGCAGGCCATGGTGCAGGACCAGACCGAACACCGCGATGCCGAGGGCCTGGCCGAGCTGGCGGAAGGTGTTGAGTGCGCCGCCGGCCATGCCGCCGCGTTCCCGGGGAACGGCTGCCATCGCGCTCGACGCCAGGACCGGGCTGACCGCGCCGACGCCGAGGCCGGCGACCGCCAGACCGGGCAGCAGCGCGCCCCAGCCCGACGAGCCGTCCAGGGTGCACTGGAGCAGCCCGCCGACGCCGATCACGGCCAGGCCGCCGCCGAGCGGCACCGCGGCCGGGAGCGTCGACAGCCGGCGGCCGGCCACCGCGGAGACCGCGAAGGCGACGGCGCTCATCGGCAGCATGACGAGGCCGGCGGCCAGCGGGCCCTGCCCGAGCACCGACTGCAGCCAGAGCGAGCTGTAGGGGAGGCAGGAGAAGGCGGCGGCGGAGTAGAAGAGGCCGCACAGCATGACGCCGGTGAAGGACGGGTTGCGCAGCAGCGCCAGCTCCAGCAGCGGGTGCGCGCTGCGCGCCTCGACCAGGACGAAGGCGGCGAGCGAGACGACGGCGGCCGTGGCAAGCGCGAGGACCGGGGCGGAGGTCCAGCCGTCGGTGCCGCCCCGGATCAGCATCAGGACCAGCGTGCCGGCGGCCGCGGTGAACGTGACGGTGCCGGGCAGGTCGATCCGGCGGGCGTGCGGGTCGCGGGACTCGGGCAGCGTGCGCAGGGCGAGCGCCACGGCGGCGACGCTGACCGGGAGGTTGACCAGGAAGATCGACCGCCAGCCCAGGTACTCGGTCAGCACGCCACCGACCACCGGGCCGGTGGCGGCCGCGGCGCCGCTGACGGCCCCCCAGACGCCGAAGGCCACGCCGCGGTCGCGGCCCTGGTAGGCGAGGTTGAGCAGGGCCATCGCGGTGGCGGACATCGCCGCCCCGCCGCCGGCCTGGACCACCCGGGCGGCGATCAGCACCGCACCGTTCGGCGCCAGGCCGCAGGCCAGCGAGGCGAGGGCGAAGACCGTCAGCCCGGCGATGTAGACGCGGCGGCGGCCGCGCCGGTCGGCCAGTGCGCCGAGGCCCAGCATCAGGGCCGCCAGGGCGAGGGCGTAGCCGTCCAGGACCCATTGGAGCCCGGCGAAGTCCATCCCCAGCCCGGTGCCGATGTCCGGCAGCGCCACGATCACGATGCTGACGTCGGTCAGCAGCATGAAGACCCCCAGGCTGACCGCGACCAGCGGCCACCACTTGCTCATCCCGTACTCCTCCGTCCGATGCCCGGTCCGGACGGCCGAGGCTCCGTCACTTTGCGCCGCGGGCGGGTGGTTGCGCCGCTCGGCGGGATCGATGTGACGGAATCCGACACTGAGTACCATCCTGCTGGTGGATACCCTGACTCTGGACGGGCTGGACCGGGGGCTGCTGCACGCCCTGCACGTGGACGGCCGGGCGCCGTTCCGGCGGATCGCGGAGGTCCTCGGGGTGTCCGACCAGACGGTGGCCCGGCGCTACCACCGGCTGCGTGCCGACGACGGGGTTCGGGTCGTGGGGCGGACCAGGGCCCGGATGCTCGGGGAGGTCGACTGGCTCACGCGGGTCCGCTGCGTGCCGGACGCGGCGGGGGCGATCGCGGAGGCTCTGGCCCGCAGACCGGAGACGTCCTGGGTGAGCCTGCTGTCGGGCGGCGGAGAGATCATCTGCAACACCCGCTCGCCCGCCCGGCCGGACCGGGAGGAGCTGCTGCTGGGGAGGCTGCCGAGGACCCCGCAGGTGCTCTCGGTCAGCGCGCACTACCTGCTGCGGACCTTCGTCGGCGGGACGTCGGCGTGGAGCGGGCGGACCTCGGCGCTGAGCGCCGCGCAGGTGGCCCGGCTGCGGGCCGGGGCGGGGGACGGGCCGGCGGGGTCGGCCGCGTCGGTGCCCGACGCCTCCGTGCCGGCTGGGCGGCCCGCGCCGGTGGTGCTCGACGGGCTGGACCGAGGGCTGCTGGCGGCGCTGGCGGTGGACGGGCGGACGCCGCTGTCCGAGCTCGCCTCCCGGACCGGGGGATCGGAGGCGACGGTGCGACGGCGGCTCGCCGCGCTGACCCGGTCCGGGCTGCTCCACTTCGACGTGGACGTGCAGCCCCGGCTGCTCGGCTTCGAGGTCGAGGCGTTCTGCTGGCTGACCGTGCACCCCGGGCGGCTGACGGCCGTCGCGCAGGCGGTGGCGGACCACCCGGAGGTGGGGTTCGCCGCGGCGACCACCGGGCCGACCAACCTGGCGGCGGGCCTGGTCTGCCGGGACATCGAGGCGTTCTACGACTACCTGACGGACCGGTTGGGCGGGCTGGACGGGGTCGTCACCCTGGAATCGGCGCCGGTGGTCCGCAGCGTGAAACGAGCGGGTCTGCTGATCAGATGATCCGCGAAATTCCCGCGGATTCCGCGCCGACTTGACCGGATGGTTTGTCTACCTATTATCTGACAAGGCTTGCCCCCTTGTATTCCCCTCTCAAATTCCCCGCATCCCTTTCGGGTGCCGTTAGTATCGGAACGATCGCTTTCGGTGATCCGACCGGGCCGCGAAGGGGGCAGCCGTGAGTGGGCAGGTGCAAGCCGTGCTGCGCCATGTCGCATACCCGACCCTGCTGGTCGTCATGGTGTCGATATCGTTCTCCGCACTGCGCTGGCGCTGGGACCTCGGGCGGGTCGCCCAGCTCTTTCTGCTCGGAACCATCGGGTATCTGGTCGTCCTGGAATGGCTGATCCCGTACGAAGTCGACTGGCGTCCGAATCCGGGCGAATGGGGCTGGTACGGGGTCTACTTCCTGCTGACGATGATCGGCGGGGCACTCGCGCAGGTCCCGGTGGCCGCCGCCGTGGCGTGGTTGGCGCCGCCGCGTCCGGCTTTGCCCCTCTGGGCGGAGATCCCGGCCGCTCTGCTGCTGGGTTCGCTGGCCAACTACCTGATGCACCGCTGGAGCCATGCCAACCCGTGGCTCTGGCGCCTGCACGGGGTGCACCACGTACCCGAGAAGGTCAACGTCGCCAACAACGGGGTCAACCACGTCGTCGACGTGCTGGTCACCCAAGGGGCGGTCCAGCTCTCGCTGGCACTTGCGGGCTTCTCGGCCGAGTCGGTGTTCGTGGTGGGGCTGTTCGTCGTCGCCCAGGGCTACTTCGTGCACGCCAACATCGACGTCCGGATCGGTGTGCTCAACCACGTCCTCGCCGGTCCGGAGCAGCACCGGCTGCACCACAGCGTCGACCTGGCAGAGGCCGGCCACTACGGCTCCGACCTCTCGGTCTGGGACCACGTCTTCGGCAGCTTCACCTGGCGCCCGGGCCGTCGGCCGGTCGCGGTGGGGATGCAGGACCCGTCCGACTTCCCCCGGACCGGAGAGGTGATCGCCAGTCACCTCCAGGCCTGGCGGCGGCCGGTGCGGGCCGAGGACTCCCCTGCCTGACCGGTGACCGCTCCGGTGCCCCGTCCGTCCGATGCCGTCCGTCCGATGCCGTCCGTCCGATGCCGTCCCTCCGAAGCCTGACGCTCACGGCCCGACCTGTTCGCCGACCCAGCCCGCCCTCGGCCCGCCCCGGCCTCGGCCTCCCCCCGTGGCCGGCCCGGCTTCCGGTACGCCCGGAACCGGTGCACGGCCGCCGTCCCCATGCCCGCGCGGCCGTCCCACGCCCGTGCCGCGCGCGAACGCAGCGACACAAGGACTCGACCATGACGGATGCACTCCTCGCCGCAGCGCCCGATCCCGCCGATCCCCCCGCCCCGGCAGGCCCTGTCCGCACCGCCTCGGCCACCCACACCTCCACCCGCACCTCCACCCGCACCGCCGGCCACGACCGCCGTGCGCCCTCGACCGCCGACGGTCCGGAGCGGGTGGCGATCATCGGCATCGGCTGCCGCTTCCCGGGCGGCGCCTGCGACCACCGCTCGTTCTGGCAGAACCTGGTCGACGGCAAGGACTGCCTCACGCCCACCCCGCGCAGCCGGTACGACGTGGCCACCCTGGGCAGCCGGGACGCGTCGAAGCCCGGCCGGCTGGTCGGCGGCCGGGGCGGCTACATCGACGGGTTCGACGAGTTCGACCCGGCGTTCTTCGGGATCAGCGGTCGCGAGGCCGACCACATGGACCCCCAGCAGCGGAAGCTGTTGGAGGTGGCCTGGGAGGCGCTGGAGGACGGCGGGCAGAAGCCGGCCGAGCTGGCTGGCCGCGATGTCGGCGTCTACGTGGGCGCGTTCACCCTCGACTACAAGATCACCCAGTTCTCGGACCTCTCGTTCGAGACCCTGGCCGCACACACCGCCACCGGCACGATGATGACGATGGTGTCGAACCGGATCTCGCACTGCTTCGACTTCCGCGGCCCCAGCGTCTCCGTCGACACCGCCTGCAGTTCCTCGCTGGTCGCCGTCCACCTCGCCGTCCAGAGCCTGCTGCGCGGCGAGAGCGACCTCGCGCTGGCGGGCGGCACCCTGTTGCACATCGCGCCGCAGTACACCGTCGCCGAGACCAAGGGCGGCTTCCTCTCCCCGGAGGGGCGCTCGCGCACCTTCGACGCCGCGGCCGACGGCTACGTCCGGGCCGAGGGCGTCGCCGTCGTCGCGCTCAAGCGGCTCTCCGAGGCGCTGCGCGACGGCGACCCGATCCACGCGGTCGTGATCGGCAGCGGGGTCAACCAGGACGGCCGCACCAACGGCATCACTGTGCCGAACCCGGACGCCCAGGTCAGCCTGATCGAGCGGGTCTGCGCCCAGGCCGGCATCGCCCCGGGGAGCCTGCAGTACGTGGAGGCGCACGGCACCTCCACCCCGGTCGGTGACCCGATCGAGGCGAACGCACTGGCCCGGGCGCTCGCCGTCGGCCGCCGCCCCGGCGACACGTGCTACGTGGGCTCGGTCAAGACCAACATCGGGCACACCGAGTCGGCATCCGGGCTGGCCGGGCTGATCAAGACGGCGCTGGCGCTCAAGCACCGGCTGATTCCCCCGCACATCAACCTGGAGCGGCTCAACCCGGCGATCGACCCGGCCGCGCTGCCGTACGAGATCCCGCTCGAACCCACGCCCTGGCCCGAGCACCGGGGCCCGGCCCGGGCGGGCGTGAACTCCTTCGGCTTCGGCGGCACCAACGCCCACGTCCTGCTGGAGGCCGCCCCCGAGCCGGCCTCCACGGCCGGCGTCCCGCTGCCGGCCCAGGCCGTCGCACCGCTCCCCGCCCCGACCGTGCTCCCGCTCACCGCCCGGGAGGCCGCCGCCCTTCCCGAGCTCGCCGCCGGCATCCGGGCCGAGCTGGCCGGCGTCCGCGGTGGCACTCCCGCGAGCCCGGCCGACCTCGGCCACACCCTGGCCCACCGCCGCCAGCACCTGGACGCCCGCCTCTCCGTCGTCTACGACTCCCGGGCCTCCCTGGACGAGGCGCTCGGCGCGTATCTGCGCGGCGAGCCGCACCCCCGGGTGCTGACCGACCGGCGCCGGGAGCCCCGGCACCGCCGGACGGCCTGGGTCTTCACCGGTATGGGCCCGCAGTGGTGGGGGATGGGCCGGCAGCTGTTCGCGACCGAGCCGGTCTACCGCGAGGCGGTCGAGGCCTGCGCCGAGCACCTGGCCGAGCTGACCGGATGGTCCCTGCTGGAGGAGCTGGCCGCCGCCGAGGGACGGTCGCGGATGGCCGAGACCTGGCTCGCCCAGCCCGCCAACTTCGCCGTCCAGGTGGGCCTGGCCGCGCTCTGGCGCAGCCGCGGTCTGCGCCCGGACGCCGTGGTCGGGCACTCCACCGGCGAGGTCGCCGCCTTCCACGAGGCCGGGGTCTACGACCTGGCCGACGCCGTCAAGGTGGTGGTGCACCGCAGCCGGCTCCAGCAGCGACTGGCCGGCACCGGCGGCATGCTCGCCGTCGCCCTCTCCGAGGCCGAGGCGGTCCGCCGGCTCCGCCGGTACGGCGACGCGGTCTCGGTGGCGGCGGTCAACAGCCCGACCTCACTCACCCTCGCGGGGGATGAGGAGGTGCTGGCGGCGCTGGCGGACGGGTTCGCCGCCGAGCAGGTCTTCGTCCGGCGGCTGACCGTCGACGTGCCGTACCACAGCGCCCGGATGGAGCTGATCAAGGACGAGCTGCTGGAGTCGCTGGCCGACCTCAAGGCCCGCCCCGCCCAGGTGCCGCTCCACCTGACCGCCCGTGAGGGCACCGCGCACGGCACCGAGCTGGACGCCGGGTACTGGTGGCACAACGTCCGCGACAGCGTCCGGTTCCAGCAGGCGGTGGAACGGCTGGCCGACGACGGCCTCGGCGTCTTCCTGGAGATCGGCCCGCACCCGGTGCTGGGCCGTGCGATCCAGGAGACGGTGGCGGCCCGGACCGCGCCGCCGGCGGCCCGCGCGGCCCCGGAGACGGCGGTGGACCGCCCGGCCGGGGCCGACCGCCCGGAGGTGCGGACGCTGCCCTCGATCCGCCGCCGGGAGGACGAGCGGGTCGTCTTCACCGCCTCGCTGGCCGCCCTGCACAACCTGGGCGCCGAGGTGGACTGGTCGGTGCTGCAGCCCGCCGGACGGCCGGTGCCGCTGCCGCGCTATCCGTTCCGCCGGGACAGGCACTGGGTCGAGCCGCGGTCGGTCGAGCAGGTACGCCGGGGCCGACTGGACCATCCGCTGCTCGGCCGCCGCCTGGTCGGCGCCGAACCGGCCTGGGAGGCCCGGCTGGACGTCGAGGCGCTGCCCTACCTGGAGGACCACCGGATCCAGGGCAGCGTGCTCTTCCCCGCCGCCGGGTACCTGGAGATGGCCGTCCAGGCCGTCCGGGCGCTGACCGGCGGTACCGACGCCGCGCTGGCCGGGATCGAGCTCCGCAGGGCACTCTTCCTGCCCGACGGCGAGAGCCGGGCCGTCCGGCTCTCGCTCTCCGCCGAGAACGGCGCCTTCACCGTCGCCACCCTCACCGGCGAGGAACGCACCGTGCACGCCACCGGCAGCGTCCGGCCCGGCCAGCGAAGGCGCCGTCACGGGCACCGGCTGGACGCCGAGCGGATCCGCGCCCGCGCCGTCCGCCGGCTGGCCGGCCCGGACTGCTACACCGAGCTGGCCGCCCTCGGCTACCACTACGGCCCCGCGTTCCGGGGCATCGAGGAGGTCTGGATCGGGCCCGGCGAGGCGCTGGCCGTGGTCCGCCCGACGGCCGCGGTCGCCGGGCAGGGCACCGGCCACCACGTCCACCCCGTGCTGATGGACGCCTTCTTCCAGACCCTGCTGGCACCGCAGCTGCTGGTGGCGGCGCCCGGCGGCACCGGCATCAAACTGCCGCTGGCCATCGACGAGGTGCGGCTGGAGGCGATCGGCGAGCGCCCGCTGCTGGTGCACGCCACCGTCACCCGCGACGCGGGCGCCGAACTCGTCGGCGACGTCGCCGTCCACGACGAGCACGGCGTCCCGCTCGGCGGGATCACCGGATTCCGGGCCGCGGACGTGGACGCCGCCGCCACAGCGGTCGGCCTCGCGACGATCGACGGCTGGCTCGCCGAGCCGGTCTGGACCGAGTTGCCGGACGAGCCGGACGCCCCCGACCTGCTGGCCGAACACCCCGACCACTGGCTGGTGTTCGCCGACGGCGGGGGCGTGGCCGACGCCCTCGCGGCCCGGATCGCCGCGCGCGGTGGCAGCTGCCAACCGGTCCGCCCGGGCCCCGACTACCACCCCGCCGACGACGGCCGCCCCGCCGTCGTCGAGCCCGGCTCCGCCGCGGACCTCCGCCGGCTGCTGGCCGACCGGCGGGCCTCCGGCGCCCCCGACCCGGCCGCCGTGGTCCACCTCTGGAACCTCGACCGGCCGGAGCTGGAGGCGGCCGACCACGCCGCCGTGGCCGGCCACACCGGCGCGGGCGCGTACAGCCTGGTCGCACTGGCCGCACTCCTGGCCGCCGAACTGCCCGACGCCCGGCTGCACATCGTCACCCGCTCGGCACAGGCCACCGCCTCGGGCGAGCCGGTCGAGCCGCTCGGTGCCCCGGCCTGGGGCATCGGCCGGGTGCTGCGTCACCAGGAGCTGCCCGGCCACCTCGGCAAGCTGGTCGACCTCGGCCCGGCCGCAGCTCCGACCGGTCCCACCGGCACCGCCACCGCGTCCACCCCCGCCGCCCCCGCCACTGCCGACGAGGAGGCAGCCGCGCTGCTGCGCGAGTTCGCCCGCGCCGACGAGGCCGAGATCGCGCTCCGCTCCGGCCGCCGGCTGACCGCCCGGCTGCGCCCCGCCGAGGGCCTGACCGGCCCGCTGCCCCCCAACCTCCGGCCGGACGGCAGCTACCTGGTGACCGGCGCCTTCGGCGCGCTCGGCAGGCTGCTCTGCCGCACCCTCGTCCGCCGGGGTGCCCGCCGGCTGATCCTGGTCGGCCGCAGCCCGGTACCGCCGCGTGAGCAGTGGCGCGGGCTCGACCCGGACACCCCTGCCGGACAGGCCGTCGCGTTCCTGCGCGAGCTGGAGGCGCTCGGCGCCGAGCCGCTCCCGGCCGTGCTGGACGTCACCGACGAACGGGCGCTGACCGACTGGCTCGCCGAGCACCGCGCGCTCGGCCGTCCGCCGGTCCGCGGCGTCTTCCACCTGGCCGGGCAGGTCCGGGACACCCTGGTGCCGGAGCTGGACCGCGAGGTCTTCGACGCCGTCCACGGGCCCAAGGTGCTCGGCGCCTTCGCCCTGCACCGCTGCCTGGCGGACGAACCGCTCGACCACTTCGTGCTCTTCGCCTCGATCGCCTCCCTGCTCACCACCGCCGGCCAGGCCAACTACGCCGCCGGCAACGCCTTCCTGGACGCGCTGGCGCACCACCGCCGCGCCCTCGGCCTGCCGGCGCTCAGCCTGGACTGGGGCCCGTGGGCCACCGGGATGATCGAGGAGCTCGGCCTGATCGACCACTACCGCAACAGCCGCGGCATGAGCTCGCTCGCACCCGAGACCGGGATGGCCGTGCTGGAGCGGGTGCTCGGCCAGGACCGGGCCCAGCTGCTGGTCGCCACGGTGGTGGACTGGCCGGTCTTCCTCTCCTGGTACCCGGCACCGCCGCCGCTGGTCGCCGACCTCGCCGCGGCCGCCCGGGAGAACGCCCCGGAGCCGCGGCGGAGCAGCCTGCTGGAGACGCTGCGGGCGGTGGGCGAGGAGGAGCGCCTGGCGCTGCTCACCGAGCGGTTCACCGCGCTGGCCGCGGTCGTGCTGCGGATGCCCGCCGACCGGATCCGGCCCGGCTGCGGCCTCAGCGGGCTCGGCCTGGACTCGCTGCTCGCGATGGAGCTGCGGGCCCGGCTCAACACCGAGCTCGGCACCGCGCCTCCGGTGGTGGCGCTGCTCTCCGGGGCGCCGGTGGCCGAGCTGGTGGCGCAGCTGTACGAGGGCCTGGCCGAGCTGCTCGACGTCGCCGGCTGCGGCGCCGGGCCGGCCGGGGTGGAGCGGTACGAGGACGAGTCGGCGTACCCGCTGACGCAGAACCAGCAGGCGCTCTGGTTCCTCAAACAGCTCAACCCGGACGGCTTCGCGTACAACATCGGCGGCGCGGTCGAGGTCCGGGTGGAACTGGAGCCGGAGCTGATGGCAGCGGCGTTCCGGGCGATGGTCGAGCGCCACCCGAGCCTGCGGGCCAACTTCGTGCTCGACGGCGGCCGGCCCGTGCAGCGGATCTCGCCCGCGGTCGAGCCGGACTTCGGGGTCTTCGACGTCGAGGGCCTGGAATGGGCCGACGTCCACGCCCTGATCGTGCGCGAGTACCGCAGGCCGTACGACCTGGAGCGCGATCCGCTGGTGCGGTTCCGGTTGTTCCGGCGGGGGCCGGCCCGTTGGGTGATCATGAAGGCCGTCCACCACATCATCTCGGACGCGATCTCCACCTTCACCTTCATCGAGGAGCTGCTCGCGGTCTACGAGGGCCTGCGGCAGGGGCGGGCGCCCGAGCTGCCCCCGGTCGGGGCCCGCTACCTGGACTTCCTCAACCGGCAGAACGCGTTCCTGGCCGGCCGCGAGGCGTCGCGGATGCTGGAGTACTGGCGTTCGCACCTGCCCGCGGAGGTGCCGGTCCTGGAGCTGCCCACCGACCGGCCGCGGCCGGCGGTGCAGACGAACAACGGCGCCTCCGAGTTCTTCGTCCTGGACGAGGAGCTGAGTGCCCGGGTGCACGAGCTGGCCCGCGCGCACAACGTCACCGTCTTCATGGTGCTGCTCAGCGCCTACTACCTGCTGCTGCACGCCTGTTCGGGCCAGGACGACATCATCGTCGGCAGCCCGGTGACGGGCCGGACGGACGAGGAGTTCGGCTCGGTCTACGGATACTTCGTCAACCCGTTGCCGCTGCACGTCTCGCTGGCCGGCGCGCCGACGGTGGCCGAGCTGTTGGCGCGGGTGCGCACCACGGTGCTGGGCGGGCTGGACCACCAGGAGTACCCGTTCGTGCTGCTGGTGGAGAAGCTCGGGCTGCAGCACGACCCGAGCCGTTCGGCGGTGTTCCAGGCGATGTTCATCCTGCTGCACCACAAGGTGGCCGCCGGGAAGTACGGCTACCGCCTGGAGTACATCGAACTCCCGGAAGAGGAGGGGCAGTTCGATCTGACCCTGTCCGCCTACGAGGACGAGGCGGAGCGCCGGTTCCACTGCGTCCTCAAGTACAACACCGACCTCTTCCTCCCGGCGACGGCGGCCCGGCTGGCCGGCTACTACGTCAACCTGCTGGCGGGGCTGACGGGGGCGGGCGCCGAGCAGCCGGCCACCGGGCTGGAGCCGCTCGACCGCGGCGAGCGGGCCGTGGTGCTCCAGCGGTGGAGCGGGGCCGATCGGCGGGTGGCGCACGAGGAGCCGGTGCACGAGCTGATCCTGCGCGCGGCCGCCGTCGCCCCGGAGGCCTGCGCGGTCGTCACGCCGGCGGAGTCCGGCCGTGCGGCCGTGCGGCTGGGCTACGGCGAGCTGGCGCGGCGCTCCGGCCGGGCGGCCGCCCGGCTGCGGGCGCTCGGCGCCGGGCCGGGCGCGGTGGTGGCGCTCTGCCTGGAGAAGTCGCCGGAGCTGATCACCGTGCTGCTGGCGGTGCTCCGGACCGGCGCCGCCTACCTGCCGCTCGACCCGGCCGACCCGGCCGACCGGCTGGCGTACGTGGTGGAGCAGGTCGGCGCGGTGCTCCTGGTCGGCGACGACGCCGAGCGGCTCGCCGGGCTGCCGCTCCGGCTGGTCGGTACCGGCGACCTGCTGGACGGGAACGCCGGGACAGGCGCCGATGCCGCTCCCACCCCGGACGCCGCTCCCGCCTTCACCGACCGGCCGGTCGACCCGGAGTCCCCGGCCTACGTCATCCACACCTCCGGCTCGACCGGCCGTCCGAAGGCCGTCGCGGTCTCGCACGCCAACCTCGCCTCCGCCTACCAGGCCTGGCGCACCGAGTACCGGCTGGAGAGCGAGGCGCGGGTCCACCTCCAGATGGCCGGTCCGTCCTTCGACGTGTTCACGGGGGACGTGGTCCGCGCGCTCTGCTCGGGCGGCACCCTGGTGCTGGCCGGCCGGGAGCTGATGTTCGACACCGCCCGGCTCCTCGACGTGATGCGGGCCGAGCGGGTGGACGCCGGCGAGTTCGTTCCGGCAGTGGTGCGGACGGTGGTCGGCCACTGCGAACGGTCCGGCCTGCGGCTGGACTTCATGCGGCTGCTGGTGGTCGGTTCGGACGTCTGGAAGGTGGAGGAGTACCAGCGGCTGCGCGCGCTCTGCGGTCCGCGGACCAGGCTGGTCAACTCGTACGGCCTGACCGAGGCCACCATCGACAGCGCGTACTTCGAGGGCCCCGTCGAGGCGCTGGAGCCCGGCCGGATGGTCCCGATCGGGCGGCCGTTCCCGAACACCGCTCTCTACCTGTTGGACGACCGGGGCCGACCGGTCCCGCCGGGTGTGCCGGGGGAGCTGTGGATCGGCGGTTCCGGGGTCGCGCTCGGTTACGTCGGCGACCCGGAGCAGACCGCGCGGAGGTTCGTCAGCCTGCCGCTCGGCGGGGCCGACGGCACCGAGCCGGTCCGGCTCTACCGCACCGGCGACCTCGCCCGCTGGGACGCCGGGGGCGGGGTGCACCTGCTCGGCCGGGCCGACTCGCAGGTCAAGCTGCGCGGTCACCGGATCGAGCTCGGCGAGATCGAGAGCCGGCTCGCCGCCTGGCCGGGGCTGGCCGAGGCGGTGGTCACCCTCCGGGCCGACCGGGGCGGCGACAAGGTGCTCTGCGCCTACTGCGTCCCGGCGGCCGGGCGGACGCTGGACCGCCGGGAGCTCCGCCGCCACCTGGCCGGCTACCTGCCGACCTTCATGATCCCCACGCACATCACCGAGCTGCCGGCGCTGCCGCTCACCGCCAACGGCAAGGTGGACTTCGCCGCGCTGCCCGCGCCCCGGGCGGCGGAGACGGAGCGGGCCGCGGAGCCTCCGGCCACCCTCTACGAGGTGCGGATGGCCGAGCACTGGCGGGCGTTGCTCGGCGTCGACGGCCTCGGCCTCCAGCACGACTTCTTCGAGTGCGGGGGCAGCTCGATCAGGCTGATCGAGCTGATCCACGGACTGCGGACCGAGTTCAACGTCAGCGTCCCGGTCAGCCTGCTCTTCAAGGCCACCACCCTGCACGGGATGGCCCGGACGCTGGAGCAGGTCGTCACCGGCCGGATCGAGGGCGGCCAGCCGTACCTCTGGTTCAACCAGGAGCAGCAGCAGACGCTGTTCTGCTTCCCGCCGGCCGGCGGGCACGGGCTGGTCTACCGGCAGTTCGCGGCGCACCTGCCGGAGTACCGGATGGTCGCCTTCAACTACCTCGCGGGGGACGACAAGGTCGCCCGCTACGCGGACCTCGTCGAGGCCGTCGATCCGGAGGGGCCGTGCGCGCTGCTCGGCTACTCGCTCGGCGGCAACCTCGCCTTCGAGGTGGCCAAGGAACTGGAGCGGCGCGGCCGGGCGGTGCCCCATGTGGTGATCATGGACTCGCACCGGATCCCGGAGTGCTACACCCTCCGGGACGAGCACGTGCAGGCCTTCGAGCGCGAGCTGGCCGAGCACCTCCAGCGGCACACCGGCTCGGCCGCCGTCGCCCGGGAGACCAGCGAACAGGCCCGGGACTACTTGCGGTTCTGCAGCCGGACACCCAACCTCGGGGTGATCGCGGCACCGATCAGCGTGATCTCCGACGACGCCGCGGCGGCCCGCTACGCGGCCGGGGAACGCGGCGCCTGGCACGGCAGCTCGGCGACCGGGGCGGCGGTGTTCCAGGGATTCGGCGCCCATGCCGAGATGCTCGACGGCGCGCACAGCGCCCGCAACGCCGGGCTGGCGCGGTCGATCCTCGCCGGGGGTGCTGTCGATGCGTCCTGAGAGCGGCATCGGCTCCGCCGTCCCCGTCCCCGGCCCCGTCCCCGGCCCCGTCCCCGGCCCCGCACGAGAGGTGGACCCCGCCATGCTCCGGCAGCACCCGCCGCTGTCCTACCCCTTCGAGTCGGTCGGGCTCGAACTCCACCCCCGGTACGCCGGGTTGCGGGAGCGTCCGCTGGCCCGCGTCCGGCTGCCGTACGGCGACGGGGCGTGGCTGGCCACCCGCTACGAGGACGTGCGCACCGTGCTGGCCGACCGGCGCTTCAGCCTGGCCGAGGCGATGGGCCGGGACCAGCCCCGGATGCGCCCGGTCGCCCGCACCGGCGCCGGCCTGTTCTCCACCGAGCCGCCCGAACACACCCGGCTGCGCTCGCTGGTCGCCCGGGAGTTCAGCGCCCGCCGGGTCGAGCGGCTGCGTGACCGGGCCCGCGAGCTGGCCGGTGAGCTGGTCGACGCCTTCGTCGCGGCCGGCCGACCGGCGGACCTGGTCGCGGACTTCGCCATCCCGATGCCGACCACCATCATCTGCGAGGTGCTCGGCATCCCCGCCGAGGACCACCGGAGACTCTGGGCCTGGGCCGAGACGGTGCTCTCCGCCGTCACCCCCGGCGAGGTGCTGGCCGTCGAGGGCCGGGCGTTCATCGAGTACCTGGCCGGTGTGCTGGACCTGCGCGGACGCGAGCCCGGTCCGGACCTGCTGACCGTGCTGGTCCGGGCCTGCCGCGAGGAGGGGCTGATCACGGAGGAGGAACTGCTCTCGATCGGCTGCGACCTGCTGATCGCCGGCTTCGTCTCCACCACCAACCAGATCGGCAACTTCTTTCACCAACTCCTGGTCAATCCAGCCGAGTTGCAGCGACTGCGGAGGCGGCCCGAGCTGATCCCGAAGGCGGTCGAGGAACTGATGCGCTACGTGCCGCTGCTCACCGGGTTCAGCCTGCCCCGGTACGCCACGGCCGACGTCGATCTGGGCGGCGTGACCGTCCGGGCGGGCGAGGCGGTGATGATCGCCACCGCCGCCGCCAACCGCGATCCGGAGGTGTTCGAGGAGCCGGAGCGCCTCGTCCTGGACCGTCCGGACAATCCGCACGTCGGCTTCGGCCACGGCGTGCACTACTGCATCGGCGCCCACCTGGCCCGGCTGGAGCTCCAGGTGGCGATCGAGACGGTGCTGGACCGGCTTCCCGGCCTGCGGCTGGCCGTCCCGGAGAGCCGGCTGCGCTGGAAGGAGGACGCCATGGTGAACGGCCTGCAGGCGCTTCCGGTCGCCTGGTGAGCACCCCGCCGGAGACGCACCTACGCGACCACGCAACGGCAACGACGAGGAAGGCCAGGGAATTGGCACGGGACAAGGCGCCAGAACGCCGACGGGAATCGATGATCATCATCGGTGGCGGCCTGGGCGGGCTCTCCACCGGCTGCTACGCCCGGATGAACGGCTACCGCACCCGGATCTTCGAGATGCACGAGATCCCCGGCGGCTCCTGCACCGGCTGGGACCGCAGCGACTTCACCTTCGACTGGTGCATCAGCTGGCTGCTCGGCAACGGGCCGGGCAACGAGATGTACCAGATCTGGCTGGAGCTCGGCGCGCTCCAGGGCAAGGAGATGCGGCACTTCGACGTGTTCAACGTCGTCCGGGGCCGGGACGGCCGGGAGGTCCGGTTCTACTCCGACCCGGACCGGCTGGAGTCCCACCTCCTGGGCATCTCCCCGGTCGACGCCGTCCCGATCCGGGAGTTCTGCGACGGCATCCGGACCTTCCAGAAGGCGCTGGCGGTGTACCCGTTCCTCAAGCCGGTGGGGCTGATGCGCCGGGCCGAGCGCTGGCGGATGCTCGCCTCGTTCCTCCCTTACCTCGGCACCATCCGCAGGTCGATCGGCGTGCTGATGACCGACTACGCGCTGCGGTTCCGCGACCCGCTGCTGCGCGAGGCGTTCAACTTCATCCTTTACGAGAAGCACCCGGCCTTCCCGGTGCTGCCGTTCTACTTCCAGCTCGCCTCGCACGCCAACCGGGCCGCCGGGGTGCCGGAGGGCGGTTCACTGGCGCTGGCCCGCTCGATCGAGCAGCGCTACCTCGGGCTCGGCGGCGAGGTGACGTACAACGCCAGGGTCGAGGAGATCCTGGTCGAGGAGGACCGGGCGGTGGGCGTGCGGCTGAGCGACGGCCGCGAGTTCCGGGCCGACATCGTGGTCTCCGCCGCCGACGGCCACACCACGGTGATGAAGCTGCTCAAGGGCCGCTACCTCAACGACACCTACCGGCGGCTCTACACCTCGCTGATCGACGAACCGGGCCAGCTGTCGCCCGGCTACGTCTCGCTCTTCCTCGGCCTGCGCCGACCGTTCCCGACGGGCGACCCGTGCACCACCTACCTGCTCTCCGAGCGGGAGACCGCCGACCTCACCGGTATCCGTTGCCCCAGCATGAACGTGCAGTTCCGCACCCGGCACTACCCGGAGCTGGCGCCCCGGGACTCCACCGTGGTGTTCGCCACCTACTTCTCGGACATCGCCCCCTGGCGGGCGCTGCACCGGGGCCCGGAGCAGTCCTCGCGGGTGCGGCGGGGCGAGGAGCTGCACACCCTGCCGGTCAAGCACGGCCGGGAGTACACCGAGGCCAAGCGCCGGGTCCGCAACGGGATCGTCGCCTTCCTGGACGAGCGGTTCCCCGGCTTCGCCGGGGCGGTGGCCGTCGCGGACGTCTCCACCCCGCTCACCCAGGTCCGCTACACCGGCGTCTACGACGGCGCCTTCCCGGGCTGGAACCCGTTCGTCGAGGGCGCCGAGACGATGGAGAAGGAGATCAAGCGGCACGGCCCGGTGCTTCCCGGGCTGTCGGACTTCTACCTCTCCGGGGTCTGGGCCACCATCGGTGGCCTGATCCGGGCCGCCGCGGCCGGCCGGCACGTGATGCAGTTCGTCTGCCGGGACGACGGGCTGGAGTTCACCGCCTCGGTCGACCTCGGCTCGCCGCCGCCGACCCATCTCCTCCTCCCGGCCGACCCGCCGGCGCAACAGGCCGAGCTCGTCGAGGAGATCCCGTCCACCAGCACCGTCTCGACGGGGGCCCCGGCATGAAGATCGAGAAGTGGGTGGTCCGCGAGCACCTCGACGGGGTGCCGGACGTCAACCGGATCTACCGCAAGGCCGTGGAGGACGTCGAGGTCCGGCTCCGCCCGGACGAGATGCTCTTCCGCACCCGGTACGTCTCGGTGGACCCCTACCAGAACGGCCTGGCGCTGGAGACGCCGGTCGGCGACCACATGGGGGCCGACTCGATCATGGAGGTGGTGGAGGCCGGGCCGGAGGCCGCCTTCGGGGTCGGGGACCTGGTCCAGGGCTTCGGCGGCTGGCGCAGCCACGTCGTCCACAACGGGGCCGAGGAGCTGTGGCGGACCGGGGCCTTCCCGATGGTCTTCCCCGCCTACCGGCGGCTCGATCCGGCCTGCTACGACGAGCGGCTGCCGCTCTCCACGGCGCTCGGCATCATGGGCGCGCCGGGCATGACGGCCTGGGGCACGATGACCAGGTTCCTGGAGGTCCGCCCCGGGGACACGGTGGTGATCAGCGGCGCCTCCGGTTCGATCGGGACCCTGGTGGCCCAGCTGGCCCGGCTCGCGGGTGCCGGCCGGGTGGTCGGCACCACCGCGTCGCCCGGCAAGGCCGGGTACCTGCGGGAGCTGGGCTTCGACGAGGTGGTGTTGTACGACCAGGCGGACGACGCGGAGACGGTCCGCCGGGAGCTGCTCGCCGCCGCCCCGGACGGGGTCGACCGCTACTTCGACAACCTCGGAGGGACGGTCACCGACGCGGTGTTCACCATGCTCAACGTGGACAGCCGGGTGGCGGTCTGCTGGCAGTGGGCGACCACCGTGAACGGCGAGCTCACCGGGCCCCGGCTGCTGCCGTACATCATGTTCCCGCGCACCACCGTCCGCGGGATCTTCGCGCAGGAGTGGTTCACCGAGCCGCTGCTGGCCGAGATGCACCGGGACCTCGGCGGCCTGGTCCGCGAGGGCCGGATCCGCTACCACCAGACCGTGCACAAGGGCTTCGACGAGATTCCCAGGGCCTACCGGAGCCTCTACCTGGACCGCGAGGCCAACCGTGGCAAGGTGCTGGTCGAGGTCTGATCTGAGCGGTCGAGCGGCGTCCGGCCGGGCGGAAGGGGCACGGAACAGCCCCCACCGGCCGGTCGGTCGTCCTCACCGGTCACCCGTCACCGGCCGCAGGTCACCTGTCACCCGTCACCCGTCACCGGCCGCAGGTCACCCGGCGCAGGTCACCCGGCGCCGGTCACTCGTCGTCGAAGTCCGGGCCGCCGTCGGCGTCGCCGTCCGGGGTGCCGCTGATCGCGTAGCCCTGGCGGCGCGCCTCGTAGCAGGCCACCGTCGCGGCGGCCGAGACGTTCAGCGAGCCGACCCTGCCCAGCTGCGGGACGAACACCACCTGGTCGCAGAGGCCCAGCGCCTCGGGCGTGATGCCGCGGTCCTCGTGGCCCAGCACGAACGCGACCGCCGGGGTCAGCCGGGCGGCGAACATCGGCACCGCCTCGTCCGCCAGCTCCAGGCCGACCACCTTGAAGGCGTCCGCCTTGGCGGCGGCCACCGCCTCGCCGACGGTGGCGAAGTGCTCGACCTTGAGGTACTTGTCGGTGCCCATCGCGGCCTTCTGCGCGCCGGCCGAGCGCACCGACGGGGTGTCGCCGGTGAGGTACAGCTTCTCGGCACCCATCGCGGCGGCGGTCCGGACGACCGAGCCGACGTTGAACGGCGACTGCAGGTTCTCCAGGATCAGCGCGAGCCGGAACTCGTTGCTGCGCCGCCACGAGCGGTGCAGCCGCTTCAGTTCGGTCCCGCGGAGCTGCTTCACGTCGTCGTACCTCGTCCACTCTCGGGGCCCTCGCCCTCCGGGCGGGGCCGCGCTTCCAGAATCCGGAACCCGTTGACCGACGTGACCCGGGTGGTCGGGTAGCCCTGCTCGTTGAGCCACTTCTGCAACGAGTCCGAGCCCAGGTTCTTCTGCACCACCAGGAACGCCGAACCGTCCGGGGTGAGCCGGCCGAGCCACTGGTGCAGCAGCCGGCGCAGGGCGGCCTTGCCGATCCGGATCGGCGGGTTGGAGTAGATCGCCGCGAACCGCTGGTCCGCCGGAACGTCCTCCGGCAGTGCCGCCTGCACGTTGCCCAGCCCGAGCCCCTCCGCGTTGAGCCGGACCAGCTCCAGCGCGCGGGTGTTGACGTCCACCGCCCAGACCGGCAGCCGCTTGCGACGGGTCGCCCAGGTCAGCGCGATCGGGCCGTAGCCGCAGCCGACGTCCAGGATCGGGCCGCGGACCCGCGGCGGCGGTGCGTGCTCCAGCAGGATCCGGGTGCCCGGGTCGAGCCGGCTGCGGGAGAACACCCCGCTGTCGGTGGTCAGTTCCAGGGTGAGGTCCGGGAGGGTCACCGTGATCGGGCGGCGGTCGCTCTCGACCTCGGGTGCACCGGTGAAGTAGTGCGAGCCGGACATGATTTCCCCGTCGTTCGTAAGGGCCTCGGGGCCACCGGGTGGGTGTGGGTAAGCCCTGTTGGTACGGCACTGATCGTACCCCCGGGCGGCCCGGCCCCCGGATTCCGTCCGGTTGCCCCGGGGCCGTCGGGCGGGCCCGGCAACACGCCGGGCGGCCGTCGGCGCATCGCGCCGGGGCAGCGGTCGGCGGATACTTCCAGTACCCGGGGCGGGCCCGTGGGAGCCTCCGAGCAGCAAGGACGGATGCCATGCCGCAGAATCACGAGGACTACCTGGACGAGGTCGCCGAGGTGGTGGAGTCGGACGAGGAGCCCGAGGAGGGCGACGAGTACGACGAGCTGGCCGAGCGCCGCGCGCTCGGGGCGGACCCGGCCACCGAGGTCGCCGACGTCGCCGAGCAGAGCCGGATCGTCCAGCTGGACGAGGACGAGTACCGCGAGTAGTCACGGGAGGCCCCGCCGCAGCCGCGGGCGGGCGCGGCAGCCGTGCCGGTCGTGCCGGCCGTCCGCTACAGCGCGCCGCGCCGTTGCAGCCAGGTGAAGGCGGCCCATCCCGGCAGCACCGGCAGGACCAGCGTCAGCAGGCGGTAGAGCGCCACGGCTGCCAGTGCGCCGCCCTCCTCCATCGACGCGGAGTGCTCCAGCAGCGTCACCAGCGCGCTGTCGACGGCGCCGGCCCCACCCGGAGTCGGCGCCGCGTTGCCGACCGCGTTGCCGATCAGGAAGACCACCGCGACCGCGGCGAAGGCCGGCTCCCGCCCGACCGCCCGGGAACAGCAGTACAGAGAGGCGACCAGGCAGAGCGAGACCAGCAGTTGGCCGGCGACCCCGACCGCCAGCCGCCCCGGACTGCGCAGCAGCTCCACCAGCCGGGGCAGCACCTCGGAGGTCAGCGGCCGCAGGCGGGCTGCCAGCCAGCGGCGGGCCGGTGGCACCGCCGACACCAGGGCCAGCAGCACGCCCGCCCCGACCAGCCCGCCCACCACGGCGGGCAGCGCGTCCAGCTCCGAGCCGCCGGGCTCCATGCCCATCAGGTAGACGAACGCCCCGAGCTGCAGCAGGTGCAGCACCAGCCCGAAGAGCTGGCCGACGCCCACGCTGGACAGCGCCTGGGCGGTCGGGATGCCGGCCCGCTGCAGGAACCGGGTGTTCAGGGCCACCCCGCCGACGCCGCCGGGCGAGACCAGCTTCACGAAGGAGCCGGCGACCTGCGCGTACACCGCGTTGCGGAAGTCCAGCCGCTCGGGGACGAAACCGACGAAGCCCATCGCGGCCGTGACGTGGCTGGTGGCGGCGGCCAGCAGGGCCAGCACCAGCCAGAGCGGGTCGGCGTCGGCGACGGCGGCGATCGGGTTCTGCTCGGTCGCGAAGAGCTGCGGCAGCAGCAGCCAGCCGGCCACCACACCGCCGCCGACGGCGAGCAGGGTCCGCGGCCGCAGCCGCTCCACCTTGACCGCCCGGACCGGCGCCTGCGGCTGCGTGCGCAGGACCTCGGCGCGGATGGCGTCCAGCAGCTCCGCCGGCGGCGCGGGGGCGGTCGCCGGCTGCGGCTGCTCCGCCGCGGCGGCCCGGGCGGCCGCGGCCGCCCGCCGGAGCTCCCGCCGGGTGGTGCCGGCGAGCGCGATCGGCTGGAGCAGCGGGAGGGCGGCGCCGACGGTGTCCGCGCCGAGGACGGCCACGGCGGTGCGCACCGCGCGCTCGGCCCCGGTGCGCAGGGCGAACGTGGCGAGCAGTTGGGCGGTGTCGCAGCGCAGCACCAGGTCGCTCGCGGCGATGTCGCCGTCGGCGAGGTCCACGAGGTGCACCGCGCCGTCGTCGTCCACCAGCAGCGCGGAGGGGACCAGTGCCCGGTGCGAGATCTCCCGTCGGTGCAGCAGCGCGAGCTGGGACCACGCGTCGGTGAGCAGCGCGTCGGTCAGCTCCTCGTCGGGCACCCGGTCGAGGGTGCGGCCGGGCAGGTACTCGTAGGCGACCAGCGCGGTGTCGCGGCCGAGCTCGGCGGTGGCGGCGATCCGGCGGGTGCGGACGCCGGCCGCGACGGCCGCGTACGAGACCAGCGCCTCGTGCTCCAGCCCGGTGCGCAACGAGCGCAGCGCCCGGGGGTGCGGGGCGGTGCGCAGCCGCATCCGGCGCCAGGCGCGCTGGACCAGGGCGGCGGTGACGGCCTGCCGGTCGAGCAGCTGGACGTCGAGGTCGGGACGGCCGGGTTCCTGGGTGACCAGGTAGCGGTCCGGGCCGGCGGGCCGGGCGGCGACCGGGCGCAGCCCGGCCTCGCGCAGGCTGCGCATGAGCTGCGCCGGCCTCGGCCGCGGGTCGGGGGTGCCGACGGCGTAGCTGGTGCCGTGCGCGGCGGTCCAGCCGATCAGCAGTCCGAGCAGCAGGGCGGTGGGGGTGGCGTACCCGGCGGCCAGGCCGGCGAGGGCGGAGGCCGCGAGGGTGAGCCGGGGGAGCCGGCGCTCGCGGGCGCCGGAGGCGGTCAGGAAGGCGAGCACCGGGGCGAGGTAGCCGTAGACCGGTTCGGTGTGCGCCAGGCCGCCGCCGGGCAGCCGTTGGGTGAGCGCGGCGACCAGGGTCGGGGACGCCGCCTCGTCGACCCAGAGGTCGAGCGCGAGCGAGATCCCGTAGGCCACGACGGCGGCCAGCAGCCCGTCGGAGAGGTGCTGGAGGGTGCGCCGGCGGTCGGCCGCGGCCGAGGTCAGCCGGCGGGCCGCGGAGTAGGCGGGGACCAGCAGCAGGGCGGCGGTGGTCAGGCCCCCGGCGAGTCCGGCCAGGGTGCGAGGGACCAGTTCGGCCGCCTGGGCGACGTCGCTGGCGATGCCGGAGGTGGTGGCCCGGGCGTAGTCGGCGAGCAGCAGGGTCAGCGTGATCGCGGCGACACCGGCCAGCAGCCGGATCAGTGCCACCGGCTGGCGGACCCGGCCGGTGGCGGCCGGGCCGGGCACCCCTTGCCCGCCGGGCCCGCTCGGCCCGGGTATGCCGCCGGACCGGGCACCGCCCGTGTCGCTGTCCACTCTCCCCGTCACGATCGCCACGGTTGGCATGCTCCCACGGCACGGCCCGGGCGCGGCGGAGAACCCTCGGCCCGGGCCGGCGCACCGGGCGGCACCGGGCACCCAGGCCTGCCGGCCCGGTCAGGCCTGCCGAGTGGGCAGGGCGACCAGGTGGCGCAGGTTGACGTGCCGGGGCCGGGTGACGGTGTAGCCGATCAGGTCCGCGATGTCGTCGGCGGTCAGGGCCGGGATCACGGCGAACATCCCGCCGAGCTGCTCGCGCAGCACCGGGTTGTCGATGTGTCCGCCGAGCTCGGTGTCGGTCAGTCCGGGCTCGATCGCGCTGACCCGGACGTCGCGCGGGCCGAACTCGGTGCGGAGCGCGGTGGAGAGCTGGGTCAGCGCGGCCTTGGTCGCGCCGTAGACGGCGTAGTCGGGGAAGGCGACGTGCGAGGCGATCGAGGAGACGTTGACCAGGTCGGCCGGGCGGCCCCCGGCGGCGGCCTCGGTGAGGTCGCCGGCGAAGGCGCGGACGATCCGCAGCGCACCGGTGAGGTTGGTGTCGATCATGCGCGTCCACTCGTCGATCCGGCCGTCGGCGACGGGGTTGGGCAGCATCACACCGGCGTTGTTGACCACCAGGTCGACCGGTCCGAACGCGTCGTGGACGGCCTCGACGGCGGCGTCCACCGAGGCCTGGTCGGTGATGTCGGCGGTGACGGCGAGCGCCCGCCCGCCGGCGGCGCCGATCTCGGCGGCCAGCGCGTCCAGCCGCTCGGTGCGGCGGGCGAGCAGTGCGACCCGGGCCCCGGCGGCGCCGAGCAGGCGGGCGGTGGCCTCGCCCATGCCGCTGGCGGCTCCGGTGACGACGGCGGTGCGGGTGGCGAGGGCGGGGTAGCTCATCGGGTGCTCCTGTTCGGGTGCTGCCGGCGGTCGGGGACGCCGGGCGGGCTCGGTCGGTGCGGGCCGCCGCGGGGGGTCCCGCCGGGCCGTGGCGGGCCCGGCGGGAACCACTCTGTTCGCGCCGCGCACGGGCGCCCAGGGCTGCGTCCGACCCGGGACGGCGCAACCCGGGACGGCGCAACCCGGGAAAGGCCATCCTGGGAAAGCCGTTACCACCCTCGCCCGGGTCGTCCCGGTCTGCGCTGCCCGGCGTGGAGAACACCGTGGGGGACGTCCTCCGTCCGCGCCGGTCCCGGATCCGGCCCGAGGAGGTCGGCCTGACCACGCACGGCCGCCGCCGGGTGCAGGGACTGCGCCGCGAGGAGCTCGCCCAGCTCGCCCAGCTCGCGCTGCTCGCCCTGCCGGCGAGCTGGCGCGCCGACGGCGGGCCCGGCGACCCGCGTGCCGAGGGCACGCGGGCCGGGGCGGCGCGGGCCGGGGCGGCGCGGACCGGAGGAGCAGGGGCCCCGGGCGGGCCGGTGGCGCACTGACCGGCGGGGCGTGTCTTGGCCCCGCGGGCCGGGGCGCCGTCACTACCCTGCGTCCATGAGCGCCTGCGAAGACCTCACCGCGGCACCCCTGGACATCGACCCCCTCCCGCCGGCCGACGGCTGCGCCGACTGCCTGGCCCAGGGGCGCCGGGACTGGGTGCACCTGCGCATCTGCCTGGACTGCGGCCACATCGGCTGCTGCGACTTCTCGCCGCAGCGGCACGCCACCGCGCACTTCCACAACAGCTCCCACCCGGTGATCCGCTCCTACGAGCCGGGGGAGGACTGGCGCTGGTGCTACGTGCACGAGGTCATGGGCTGAGCCCCGACCGGGTGGGCGGACCCAGGTGTAACCCGGCCGGAATCCGGACATAACGCCCGTGCGGCCCTCCCGGCCGACGCTTGTCCGGGCCGGAGACCGCCGAAGGGAGGCCCACGATGGCCAAGTCGATGCCGAGCAGCACCAAGCTCCGCCGGGGAACCCAGGACCTGCTGGAACGGCGGGGCATGGCGACGAGCCCGAGACCGCTCCCACCGCGGCTGCGGACCGGCACCCCGTCCTCCGCCGGTGCATCCTCGGGTGGATCCGCCTTCCGCCACGGCGGGCGCGACGTCGAGGTGGCGGCCATGCACTCCGCTCCCGCGATGCACGCCGAGCTCAAGGGCCACCGCCACCGCGGAGCGGAGAAGCACTCCGCGCACTAGGGTCCGGCGGGCGTCCCGTCCGCGCCCGCCCGCCCGGCGGGACCGGACCGGCCCGCGCGGCGGACCCGATCCCCGGGGGCGGGAGCCGATGACCGGCTCCCGCCCCTCACGCATGCTCGGCGACCGGCCCGGGGCCGTCTCGGGGTCGGCCGGGGGACGGCCGGTGGACGGGCGGGGGACCGTCCTGGACGGCCGGGGCGCCCGGCTCCCGCAGACCCGTTCCCAAGGGCGATCACCGCCCTTCGGGCGAGAGCTAGTTGGAGCTTTGGACGGTGAACACCCCGCCGTTCCCGGTCCGCACGCCACCGCCTTCCCCGACGCGCCCGGCCCGGACGGCGGACGGGTGGGCGTCACCGAGCAGAGCCCCTGGCCCCCGGGGGGCATGATCTCCGCCGCCGCCGACCCGGACCGGTTCATGACCGCACCGCCGCACGGCCGGCTGCTGCCGCCGACCCGGCAGGCGGTGCCCTTCCGCGTCCCGGACGTGCCCGCCGACCGGGACGAGAGCCGCGAGGTCGGCCCGACGGCCGGTCACACCTGCTTCGGCCGGGGCCTGACGAGCGCCACCGTGCGCACGGGGCCCGGAGTCCGCGCCCTCGGCAGGCCGGGTGTCGGTTCCCCGCGGTACGGTCGGCTCGATCGTTGGCGGTGGGTGGACACGGGGGCGCGCGATGGCCGATCTGATGACCGGGGTGGAGGAGCCGCTGGAGCTCCGGCTGGAGCGGTACCGGAGGGAACTGACCGGCTACTGCTACCGGATGCTCGGCTCGGTCTTCGAGGCGGAGGACGCGGTCCAGGAGACGATGGTCCGCGCGTGGCGCGGCCACCAGGGCTTCGAGGGGCGGGCCGCGCTGCGCTCCTGGCTCTACCGGATCGCGACCAACGTCTGCCTGGACGCGCTGAACGGCCGCAACAACCGGGCCCGTCCGATGGACCTGGCCGGCCCGTCCACCGTGGCCACCGCGAGCGAGGCCCAGCGGTCCGAGGTGTTCTGGATCGGGCCCGCGCCGGACGGCCGGGTCCTGCCCGAGACGGGGGACCCGGCCGAGGTGGCCGCCCAGCGGGAGTCGGTGCGGCTGGCCTTCGTCTCCGTCCTGCAGCGGCTGGCGCCGAGGCAGCGGGCGGTGCTGATCCTGCGCGAGGTGCTCGGCTGGAAGGCCGCCGAGGTCGCCGAGCTGCTGGGTGTCACCGTGGCCTCGGTCAACAGTGCGCTGCAGCGCGCCCGCGCGGTGCTGGCCGCGGACGCCGCGGCCTCCCGTCCCGCGCCGGCGCTGGACGACGACCACCGGGCACTGCTGGCCCGCTACGTCACGGCCTTCGAGGCGTACGACATGGACGGTCTCGCGGCCCTGCTGCACGAGGACGTCACGCTCAACATGCCGCCGTACGAGATGTGGCTGCAGGGGCGGGGCGAGATCCGCGCGTGGATGCTCGGTCCGGGCTGCGGTTGCCGGGGTTCGCGGCTGGTGCCGGTGGAGGCCAACGGCAGTCCGGCCTTCGGGCAGTACCGCCCGAGCCCGGAGGGCGGCCACGAGCCGTGGGCGCTCATCGTGCTGGAGGTGTCAGAGGGTCGGATCACCGGGCTCACCAACTTCCTCGACACCGACACGGTGTTCCCGCTCTTCGGGCTGCCGCCCCGGCTGGACGCCGAGTAGGGCGGGGTCCGCGCCGAGCGGGTCGCACCGGGGCGGGGCGTGCGTCGCGCCGACCGGATCGTCGTCCGGGTCCACCGGCAGCACTCCGGCGAGGCCGGCGAACGCGAGCAGCTCCCGCAGCGGGCCGCTCGCGTTCCTCAGCACCACCCGGACGCCGTGCCGGGCGGCGGCGAGCCGGAGCCGGGCGAGCGCGTCGACGACGGCCAGGTCGGCGGCGTCCGGGCCGGCGGCGGGCAGGGCGCCGAGGTCGCAGGCCAGCCGCGGTTCACGGGTCGGGTGCGGGGCGCGGGGTGGCGCCGGGGCGGGCATCGACGGTGTCCGGGCGGGGGCCGGCTCCGGGGCGGGGGGTGTCTCTCGGTAGGTGTCCACGGAGGTCAGACCGGCTCGGTGGGCGCGGCTCATCGGCCCGCCGGGAGATTCGCCGAAGAATTCCTCCGGGGAGCGATGAGTTCCGGCCGCGCTCCCGGTCCAACCCTGTGAGAGCGACACACCGAAACGCGAGCGCGAGGAACACACCATGACCGAGAACCCCGGTGAGCTGACCGTCACCCGCGAGCTGCCCGGCACCGCGGCCGCCGCCTTCCGGGCCTACCTCGACCCGGAGCAGTTCGTCCGCTTCTGGGGCCCGGCCGGCATCCACGTCCCGCTGGACACCGTGACGATCGAGCCGCGGGTCGGCGGGCGCTACGACAGCACGATGGTCGTCGACGCCACCGGCGAGCGGTACCCGATGAAGGCCGAGGTCGTCGAGCTCCGCGAGGGCGAGCTGCTGGCCGTCGTCGAGGCGAGCACCGGGATGCGCTCCACGCTGACCTTCCGGGACCTCGGCGACGCCCGCACCGAGGTGGTCCTGCACCAGACCGACGTGCCGGACCGGTACAACGGCCCGGACGCCGTGGCCGGCCTCAACTCCAGCTTCGACCGCCTGGCCGAGCACCTGGCCGGCCGGGGCTGATCCGCGGCGTTCGCGGGGTGCGCTCCGGCCGGCCCGGGCCGGGTGCACCCCGCCGGGGACTGGAGTGGCGAAGTCCGCGAAAATAGTAGCCATGGCAACAGTAGCCATGTACTGTATTCGTCATGAGTGAGAACGTGATTCCGCAGAAGGGCCCGACGCCGGGCTTCCTGGTCTGGCGGCTGTCGACGCGGTGGCGCACCGCCGTCGACCGGGCGCTGGCGCCGCTGGGGCTGACCCACGCGCAGTACACGCTGCTCGGTTCCCTGCACGGGATGCACCGGTCCGGGCAGCGGCCGAGCCAGCGCCGGCTGGCCGACCACACCGGGCTGGAAGCGCTCTACGTGTCCAAGATCGCCCGGTCGCTGGAGGCTTCGGGCCTGATCGAGCGGACTCCGGACCCGGCCGACACCCGCGCGGTCCGGCTCTCGCTCACCACCGAGGGGGAGCAGGCCGCCCGCCGCGCGGTCGCCACCGTCCAGCTGCTGCTCGACCGGCTGCTCGCGCCGCTCGGCGGCCTGGACGGGGAGCGGACCGCGGCGTTCGCGGCCGAGCTGACCGCACTGCTCGACGTCCCGCTGGACGTCGCGCTCGACATCCCGCTCGACGACCAGCTCGGCTGACCGTCCCGCCGGACGTGTCACCGGACTGCACTGCCCGTCTGCACTGCCGAGCCGCGCCATCGGCCACCCGAACCGCCCAGCGCGCCTGCTCGACGACCTGCTGGATCTGCTGAAGGAGTGATCTCATGTCCACCTCTGTCGCCGTCCTCAACGGCCGGACCATCGGCCTTGCCCACTACGCCACCCGCGCCGTGGCGGAGACCGTGTTCGAAAGCCTCGGTCTGACCTTCCACCAGGAGGTCGCGATCAACGGCCTCGGCGAGCAGCCGGAGGGCGTCGCCACCCGCGACCACCTGATCACCCGGCTCACCGCCGGGCTGAAGATCGACGACGCGGCCGCCGCCGCAGTGATCGAGCAGTTGCTCGACGCCGGCCTGGCGACCGCCTCGGGAGGCGACGGCGACCCGGCCGTCCTCGCCCTCACCGACGCCGGGCGCGAGCTGCACGGCCGGATCCAGGACGGGGTGAAGCGGATCGTGGCCCAGATCTACGGGGACCTTCCCGCCGAGGACCTGGCCGTCGCCGCCCGCGTCCTGACCGTCGTCACCGAGCGCGCCAACGCCATCCTGGCCGAGGCCTGACAGCCGCGGGTCGGCGCCCGCCCCGGCACGGGTCCTGTCCCTGTCCCGTGTGCCCCTGCCCCGTGCGCCCGTCCGGCCGAGCTGTGCCGGGCGGGCGCGGGCGTGCCGCCGTCCGGCCGACGGGAGGCGGAGCCGGATGGCAGAGTGGGCGCGGAGGAGTGGGCGCGGAGACCCGTTCCGCATCGGAGGAGGACCGTCGTGTCGGCTGAGCCGTTGAAGTCCCGGGAGGAGTGGCTGGCGTCCCTGCCGCGGATCTATGCGGCGGCCGGCTGCGTGCTGCGCGACGAGTCGGGTCGGATCCTGATCGTGAAGGCGGGCTACCGCGAGCACTGGCAGTTCCCCGGCGGGACGATCGACCTCGGTGAGGGGCCGGCCGAGTGCGCGGCGCGCGAGCTGGAGGAGGAGACCGGCATCGTCCGGTCGGCGGGCGACCTGCTCGCCATCTCCTGGACCCATGCGTCCGGTGAACTCGACCACCCCGCCGAGCACTTCCTCTTCGACTTCGGCACCGTCCCGGACGGCACCCCGGTGACCGTCCCGGTCGGCGAGCTCGACGACCACTGCTGGGCCACTGATCAGGAAGCGCTCGAACTCCTCGGCCCGGCCCGCTCGTTGCGGCTCCGGGCGGCGATGGAGGCCGCCGTCGACGGGCGGGTTCGGATCGTCACCACCCACGTGTCCGGCTTCTGAGTGCCGGTGCGGGCCCCGGCTGCCCGGGGCGGCCGCGCGGCGCCCAGGGTGCGCGGCGGGCGTCAGTCGCCGAGCAGCCGGGCGCGGACGGCGGCGAGGTCGGCCGGGTCGACGCCGGCGGCGCGCAGGTAGCCGGTCGGCTCGAAGCCGTCGAGGGCGGCGAACAGGGCGGCCTCGGCGGTGGTCCCGGCGTCGGCCAGCACCGCGTCGATCCGGCGGTACTGGTCCGGCAGGCCCAGCATGCCGTACAGCGGGCGGACGTTGGGGGCGCTGAGCAGGTAGTCGGCGACGATCTCGGTGGGCTCCACACCGGCGAGGGCGAGCAGCACCAGGGCGGCCAGGCCGGTGCGGTCGCGGCCGGCGCCGCAGTGCACGACCAGCCCGCCGGGCCGGGCGCCGGCGACGGCGGTGACCAGTTCGGCGGCGGCGTGCGGGCAGTGGTCCAGGTAGGGGCGGAACGCGAGCGGGGTGCCGTCCAGCTCTCCGTAGGTCTCCCACCAGGCGGAGCCGGCCAGTTCGTCCAGCGGGACGCGGACCAGCTCGACTCCCTCGGGCAGCGGGAGGAGCGGCTTGTACTCGGCGATGTCGCGCAGGTCGACGACGGTGCGTATGCCGTGGTCGAGGAGGGCGTCCCAGCCCTCGGCGGTGAGACGGTCCAGGTTGTCGGCCCGGACGACGGCGCGGTGGGCGGTGCGTGCGCCGTCGATGGTCGGGAGCCCGCCGAGGTCGCGGACGTTCAGGCAACCGTCCCAGACCAGGGTGCGGTCCTCGGTGGTGGTCAGCGCGTCCGTCCGGCTCATCGGGTTCCCCGTTCTCGTCGGGGGTCCGTTACCCCCTCGTTATAGAGAGGACTCCCGGGCCGTCCCGATGGTTCCTCGGCGTCGCCGGCCGTTCGACGGGCCGTCAGCGGATCTTCGTGGGCGGATGGACCGGGCCGGGCGTTCCGGCCTGCACGTCTCTCAGCGCTCGGTGGGGCGGGCGGCCTCGGCGCGGACCAGCTTCTCCATCGGGTCGGCGGCGATCTGGCCGAGCACGGCACCGGCGGCGATCGCACCGACCAGGAAGACCGTGGAGAGCCAGGCCATGGTGGAGACCGGCAGGGTGAACGCGCCGACCACCCGGGCCACGCACTCGGTCAGCAGGGCGGTGCCCCAGATGGTGGAGAAGAGCCGCTCGTGGCGGCGGAAGCTGCGCGAGCTTGCCGCCCGGCCGCCGGCCAGCCGGTGCCAGGCGTCGGAGCGTGCCCGGTCGCCCTTGGTGAGGAAGGGCATCAGCGCCGAGGACATCAGCGGCCGGCCGAGCAGCACGGAGCCGAGGATCGCCAGCGCGATGGTGGCGCTCAGCGCGCCGTCCTTGGCCAGCATCAGCCGGGCGTCGCCGGTGACGGTGGTGAGCGCCAGTCCGACCACGTTGACGCCCAGCATCATCGAGGCCCACAGGTTGAGCCTCCGCTCGCGGAGCAGGCCGACGGTGGTCCGGACGGCCGGGATGGCGCCGCTCCACGCGAGCGCGGCGAACTCGCTCATGCCGAAGGCGGAATGCAGCAGGTAGTAGCCGGCCAGCGGGGCGGCGACGTCGAGGACGAGCGGGCGGAGGGCGGAGGCCGGGGCGTTCGGCGCCTTCGCGGCGGCGGCCGGAGCGGTGGCGGTGACGGCGGGGGCGCTGAGGGTCTGGCTCACGGTGGGTCCTCCCCGGACTGGGCGGTCGGTCGCGGGCCCGGTGCCCGCGTCGTGCCTCCAGTCTTCCGGCCCGACCCTCCGTCAGAGCAGTGTCGTCCGTTGCGGGATCCGCATGACAGTTGTCACGGTCCGCGTCATGACAGCACCTCCGAGCTGCGGCTTCTCCGTCGGCGCGCGCGGTCCGGGGGCACGCCGTCGGGGTGCGCGCCCCGGGCCGCGGCAGCGCGCCCGCGGGCAGGATGCACGGAGCGGAACCGGGGTTCAGGACGGGAACGACCAGAGCTCGCGGCCGAGGGTGTCCAGGCAGCGCACCGTGTCGAAGCGGTCGTCCCCGGCCGAGCGGAAGCCGCGGGCGACGCCGTGCAGTACGGTCCGCGCGACCGCGTCCGCCCCGCTCCAGGCCCCGGCCAGGACGAGGTGCCCGTCGACCAGCTCGGCCCGCTGGATCCGTGCCACCGCGGCACCCAACAGGACGGCGTTGACCTGCTCCAGCTCGGCGGGGGAGAGGTAGGTCTCCCCGCCGCCGGTGCGGTCCCGCTCGATCCGGCGCAGCAGTTCGGGCAGGCCGTAGTGGCGGACGGCGGAGACCGAGTCGTCCAGCGCGACCCGCCAGCGGGGGCCGGGCAGCACCTCCCACCAGACCTCCTCGCCGACCGGCAGCACGTCGCCGATCCGGGCCCGCCAGACCTCGATGCCGTAGCCGGCGCGGGGGTCCGGGCGCAGGCCGGGGAGGGCCGCCGCGGCCCAGTCCGCCTTGCGCACCAGGCTGAGGCCGAAGGTGTAGCGCACCCGGTCGTCGAGGCCCGGCCCGATCTGCTCGACCAGGCCGAGCAGTGCCCAGTGGGTCCGGTCGGGGAGGCTGAAGGTACGGCGCCACCCGGCGAGGCCCAGGGCGCGCAGGGCCGGCGCGAGGTGGTCGCGCAGTCCCTTCGCGTAGAGCTCGCGGGAGGTCGTCATCGTGGTTCCGGTCGTGGTGAGGGGTGGCGTACGGGGCGGCGGCGGTCGCGGGCCCGTGCCGGGTCGGTGCCGGGCTTTCGCCGGGCGTGCCGGTGGAGGGCGCAGGCTACCGGTGCCCACGGGTCCGGCCGGCCGGCGGTACGGGCCGGCCGTGGCGGTGAGGCCGGCACGGGTCCGCGGGTTCGGTCCGGACGGCCCGGCCGCTCTCCCCAGGGTAGGCAGCAGGCCGGCTGCGAGGCCGTGGGCGAGGCCTGCCGGCTGCCGGACCCGAGGCCCCTGACCTGCGGTGCTCGGTCCGGACGGCCGAAGGTCCGGCCGACCCCCGGGCGGCCTGTCGAGGAGTCCGGCATCGTACCCGGGGCCGGGCCGACGAGCGGGCACCGGAGCCCCCGATCGCCCCGGCGGGTCCGACCGGCCACCCGGATGGCGCATGATGTGGCGGGTGCAGAGTGCAGAGCGCCCGGGAGCGGGCACCGACAGCCCAGTCGGCCGGTCCGGACCGGTACCGACGTCCGGTCCACCACCCGGTCCACCGTCCGCCCGGCCCCCGGGTGCCGCCCCGACCGACCTGACCGCCGCCGTCCGAGCGGCACAGGACGGCGACGAGGAGGCGTTCCGGCTGCTGTTCCGCAGCGTGCAGCCGGGCCTGATCCGCTACCTCCGGGTGCTGATCGGCGGCCGGCCCGAGGACGCCCAGGACGCCGAGGACATCGCCTCCGAGGCCTGGCTCCAGATCGCCCGCGACCTGCCGTCCTTCACCGGCGACGGGGACGGCTTCCGCGGCTGGGCCGCCACCATCGGCCGCAACCGGGCCCTCGACCACCTGCGGGCCAAACGCCGCAGACCGGTCGCGGACCTCCCGTTCGAGTACCTGGGCGAGCTGGCCGCGGGGGACGACACGGCGGGCGCGGCGATGGCCGCCGTCGGCACGGCGGACGCGCTGGCGCTGATCTCCCGGCTGCCGCACGACCAGGCCGAGGCCGTGTTGCTGCGGGTGGTGATGGAGCTCGACGCGGAGAGCGCCGCGAGGGTGCTCGGCAAGCGGGCGGGGACGGTGCGGATGGCCGCGCACCGGGGGCTGCGGCGGCTGGCCAAGCTGCTGGAGCAGCCCTTCGCGTCCGGGGTCGGGATACCGGCGCAGCCCACGGCGCAGCAGGCTGCCCGACGGGCGGCCTCGACCACGGTGCAGCAGCCGACCGGGCAGCCGGTGCCGCACCAGCCGGGCCGGGTCGGACGGGGTGCCCGGCGGGGCTCCGGAAAGTCCGGCGAAGAAATTTCTTCGCAGGGTGTGACAGAACGCAGGGCCGCGACGCTGAAGGACATGAGATGAGCACCAACCGATCCCGTCGGATCGACCGCGACACGGCCGAGCAACTGCTTGGCGGTGCCGTGGGCGGCCCGTCGGCCGGGCAGGACGCCTCACTCACCGGACCGGACGTCGGTACCGGGTCGACCGGACTGCCCGAGGGCGGGCCGGTGGACCGGGTGGCCCGTGTCCTGGCCGCTGCCTCCGCCCCGGCGGTGGCGGAGGAGCTCTCCGGCGAGGAGGCGGCGCTGGCCGCGTTCCGGGAGGCCCGTCTCGCGTCCGTCCCTGCTGCACCCACACCCGTCCGGAGACGATCGATGGCAACCGCCGCGCTGGCCAGGGCCTTCAGCACGAAGGCCGTCGCCGTCGTGCTCGGCGCCACCGCGCTCGGCGGGGTGGCGGTCGCGGCCGGTACGGGCAACCTGCCGTCGGCGCTCGGCGGCGGCTCCGAGGGCCGGGGCCGGATGCCGGCCGTCCCCGCGGCCACCGGGACGTCCGTACCGGGGACCGAGTCCGGCGCGTCGGGCGGCTCCTCGGCCGCGCGGCGGCCCTTCGGCGACCCCTCGGCCACCGGCGGGCCTTCCACCGGGGCGGGCAGGCAGTCCGCGCCGGGTGCACCGTCCTCGACCCCGGCCAACGGGGAGACCAAGGGCGGTTCGAACGGCCTGGCCTCGCTCTGCCGCGGCTTCACCGACCGGACGGGCAAGGGCGAGCGCCCGCGCCTGGTCACGGCGGACCCGCAGTTCGCCGCGCTGGTCGCGGAGGCCGGGGGCCCGGACAAGGTGGAGGGGTACTGCGCGAACGTCCTCCGGCGCGCCGGCGAGGACGAGCACGGGAACTCCTCCCAGTCGTCCGGCGGCACCTCCGGCAACGGGGGCAACGGCACCGGCGGCGGCCAGAACGGCAACCAGAACGGCGGCCAGAACGGCGGCCAGAACGGCAACCAGAACGGTGACGGCGGCAAGACCTCCGGCTCCGGAGGTTCGGGCGGCTCCGGCGGGAACGGCGGCAAGGCCACCGGTACCCCCGCGCTGTCCCCGCTGCCGACGCTCACCGACCCGCAGCCGAAGCCCGACCACACCGACAAACCCGCCGAAGCCTCACCCAAGAGGTGACCCGAGACTCCGGATGGGCGGCGAGCGAATCCCCCCGGGCCCGCCGCCCATCCGGGAACGCACCACCGCAGTGCCCGCTCCACCCGCAGGCCGTACGACCCGCAGGACCCGCAGTAGCTCCACCACCCGAAGACCCCGGGTGGCCGGTCGGCTCCCCCGTGCCCACCGTCCACCCGGCCGGCCCCGGCCGGACCGCAGGCGCACCCCCCGGACGCGCCGCGGTCCGGACGGGACCGGAACCGTCGGCCCGTCCGCCCCGCAGTCGGGCGGGCCGACGGCCCGCGCGACCAGAACAGACCTGGACCCGACCGTGACCGTCACCTGGTACGACCACGAGCCGGCGGCCGGGGATCCGCTGCCCGGTTCCCCGGCCGCCACCCCTTCCCAGCAGGCCGCCGAGACCGCCGCCGCCCCGGTGTTCGTGGACTCCTCCGGCCGCCGCCAGCGGCGGGTCCGCCGCCTCGGCCTGCTGCTCGCCGTGCCCGCCGCCGGCTACCTGGTGCTGGTGGCCAGCACGATGCTGGGCGGGCCGAGCGTGAGCGCGCCGTTCCTGCCGCTGCCGCCCGCCCCGAGCGCCGCCCCGCCCGGGCCGGCCGCCGAGACCCCGTCCGAGGTGCCGACGATCCCCGGCACGCCCGGACCGGACAGCGTCCAGCCGGGCCCGGCCCAGTCGGCGACGGCCGGCCACCGGGACGCCCCGACGACTGCCGGCCGGCCCTCCGCCCCGGCGCCGTCCGCCCCGTCGTCCGCCCCGCCCTCCGCGGGGCCGTCCGTACCCGCCACGCCCGGCGGCAACGGCAACGGCAACGGCGGCGGGAACGCCACCGCGACCCCGGGCCACGGCCGGCCCACCGACGCGCCGGGCAACTCGGGCAACGGGGGCGGCAAGTCCGGCAAGCCGTCCCCGACCCCGTGACCCGCCAACCGCCCTGCTGACCCCGCCACCGGGCCAGCCCCGCCACCGTCCTGCTGCAGGCTCCACCTCTGGCCCTCACCTTTCCGGGCCCCGCCCCGGCCCTTCCGAAAGCACCCCACCGTGAGCCCCTCCCGCCGCCGCAGAACCGGCAGTCCCGGCCCCGCCAGCGTCCCGCCCGCCGCCCGCCGCGGCCGCCGGGGCGTCGTCCGCCAGGGCCCGCTGCGCACCCACTGGCTGCTGCTGACCGCCCTGCTGTTCACCCTGGCGGCCGCCCTGCTGTTGCAGGGCTACACCCAGCACCTCTACGACCACCGCCCCGACCCGGCCGCCCGGCCGGCGGGCTCGGCCACGGTCCCCGAGCAGGTCCGGAGCGGCGGACCGGTGATCGACGCGGCCGGTGCCGAGCCGCGGACCGCCGCGCCGCGCCCCGGCACCGTCGCGCTCACCTTCGACGACGGCCCCGACCCACGCTGGACCGCCGAGGTCCTGGACACCCTGCGCCGCAACGGCGTGCACGCCACCTTCTTCGTGGTCGGCACCGAGGCGGCCGCCCATCCCGACCTGGTCCGCCGGATCGTCGCCGAGGGCCACCAGCTCGGCGTGCACACCTTCACCCACGCCGACCTCGGCGCCCAGCCTCCCTGGCGCCGCTCGCTGGAACTGCGCGAGACCCAGCTCGCGCTGGCCGGCGCCGCCGGGGTGACCAGCTCACTGCTGCGCCCGCCGTACTCGTCCACCGCCGACGTGCTGGACGACTCCGGCTGGGCCGCCGTCCAGCAGGCCGGCCGCGAGGGCTATCTGACCGTGCTCACCACCCATGACAGTGAGGACTGGCGCCGCCCCGGCGTGGACGAGATCACCGACGCGGCCACCGCAGGGCGGGGTGACGAGGGCCGGATCGTCCTGCTGCACGACGGCGGCGGCAACCGCTGGCAGACCGTCGCCGCGCTGGACGCACTGCTGCCGCGGCTGAAGGCGCGGGGCTTCCGCTTCACCACGGTCAGCGAGTCGGTGGGCCTGCCGGATCCGGTCCGGCGGGCGACCTGGACCGAGCACTGGCAGGGCCTCGCGCTGATCCGCGTGCTGCAGGCCGGGGACTGGACCCTCACGGTGCTGGGCTGGCTGCTGTACGCGGCGGGCGCGGTCAGCGTGCTGCGCGCGGTGATCGTGCCGGTCGCCGCCCGGCGGCACAAGCGGCTGCGTCGCCGGCGGAACGCCTGGGGGCCGCCGGTCACCGAGCCGGTCTCCGTGATCGTGCCCGCCTACAACGAGTCGGCCGGCATCGAGGCCGCCGTCCGCTCGCTGCTCGCGTCCGACCACCCGGTCGAGATCATCGTGGTCGACGACGGTTCCACCGACGGGACCGCCGACCTGGTCGAGTCGTTGGGCCTGCCGTACGTCCGGGTGATCCGGCAGGCCAACGCGGGCAAGCCGGCCGCCCTCAACACCGGTATCGCCGCCGCCCGGGCCGAGCTGCTGGTGATGGTCGACGGTGACACCGTCTTCGAGCCGGACGCCGTCCGGATGCTGGTCCAGCCCTTCGCCGACCCGGCCGTCGGCGCCGTCTCCGGCAACGCCAAGGTGGTCAACCGGGGCGGGCTGCTCGGCCGCTGGCAGCACATCGAGTACGTGGTCGGCTTCAACCTGGACCGCCGGCTCTTCGACCTCGCCGAGTGCATGCCCACCGTCCCCGGCGCGGTCGGCGCCTTCCGCCGCTCGGCGGTGCTGGCCGTCGGCGGCGTCGGCGACGAGACGCTGGCCGAGGACACCGACCTCACCATGGCGCTCTGCCGGGACGGCTGGCGGGTCGTCTACGAAGAGCGGGCCAAGGCCTGGACGGAGGCCCCCGCGTCCCTGAGCGCGCTGTGGCGGCAGCGCTACCGCTGGTGCTACGGCACCCTGCAGGCGATGTGGAAGCACCGGGGCGCGCTGCGCCAGGGCGGGCAGGCGGGCAAGCTGGGCCGCCGCGGCCTCGGCTATCTGCTGGTGTTCCAGGTGCTGCTGCCGCTGCTCGCCCCGGTGGTGGACGTCTTCGCGCTGTACGGGCTGGCCTTCCTCGACCCGGTCCGGATCGTCGGCCTCTGGCTCGCGTTCCTGCTGGTCCAACTGCTGATGGCGGTCTATGCCTTCCGCCTCGACCGCGAGCGGCTCGGTCCGCTCTGGAGCCTCCCGCTGCAGCAGTTCGTCTACCGGCAGCTGATGTACCTGGTGGTGATCCAGTCGGTGTTCACCGCGCTGGCCGGCTCCCGGCTGCGGTGGCAGCGGATGCAGCGCTACGGCAGCCTGCGGGTGCCCGCGGGCCCGGCCGCCGCCGACGGTCCCCCGGAGCCGGTCGGCGCCGGCGTGGGCGGCCCCGAGGCGCCCGGAGGCTATCGTGCACAGGTGCACGAGGCGGTCCGGGGCCCCGGACAGGGCACGTGAGGGAGGCGGTTGGCGTGATCGGACGGGCGCTCAACGGGCGTTATGAACTCGTCGAGATACTCGGCGTCGGAGGCATGGCCACCGTCTACCGCGGGGTGGACCACGTGCTGGGCCGCCAGGTGGCCGTCAAGGTCCTGAACGGGGGCCTCGCCGACGACCCGCGCTTCGCCGAGCGGTTCGGCCGGGAGGCGCAGCACGCCGCGATGCTGGTCCACCCGAGGATCGTCATGGTCTTCGACTCGGGCGTGGACCAGGGCTCGCCCTACATCGTCATGGAGCTGGTGCAGGGCCGCTCGCTGGCCGCCGTGCTGGCGCAGCAGCCGGGCCTGCCGGTGGAGCGGGCGGTCGGGATCGCGGCGGCGGTCTGCGAGGCGCTGGCCGTCGCGCACGGAGCGGGCCTGGTGCACCGTGACATCAAGCCCGGCAACATCATGATCACGGACGACGGCGGGGTGAAGGTCGTCGACTTCGGCATCGCCCGGGCCGGCTCCTCCAGCAACCTCACCCAGACCGCGTCCGTCCTCGGCACCGCGGCCTACCTCTCGCCCGAACAGGCCACCGCCTCCGCGCTGGACGGGCGCACCGACCTGTACGCGGTCGGCTGCGTGCTCACCGAGATGCTCACCGGCGCCACCCCGTTCACCGCCGAGACCCCGGTGGCGATCGCGTTCAAGCACGTCAGCGAGCAGCCGCTGCCGCCGTCCGCCCGCCGGGCCGGCGTGTCGCCCGCCCTGGACGCGGCCGTGCTGCGGCTGCTCGCCAAGAACCCCGCCGACCGGCCGTCCGACGCGGCCGCCGCCCGGGCCGAACTGCTCGCCTGCGTGCCCGGGCTGGCGGTCGTGGACCCGACCTCCGAGCTGCTCGCCACCACGGCGCAGCCCACCCAGGCGCTGCCGCCGGTCCCGCCCGGGCTCGCCGCCCAGCAGCACACCACCCTGCTCCCGCCGCAGCCGGCCGCGGCCACCTCGGTGATGGCGCCGGTGCCGGTCGCGCCGCCCGGGTACGCCGGGCCCGGGGGCGGTCCGGCAGGCTTCGGCTCCGCCGGGTACGGCTCCTCGGGCTTCGAGCCGCAGGCCCGGGAGAGCCGCCGCAAGCCGCTGGTCCTCGGCGCGCTCGGCCTGGCCGGCATCGCGGGCGCCGCGATGCTCGCGCTCACCGCCTTCGACGACCCGGGTACCCCGACCGCCCCGGCTGGCAGAACGGGGCAGGCCGTCGCGGCCCCGCCGAGCCCGACCGCCGCGCCGTCGACCCTCACGCCGTCGACCGCCGCGTCCACCACCCCGGCCGCGACGCCCACCGCGGTCCCCTCGACGACCCCGCCGCGCAACCAGGGTCCGGCCGTCCAGCTCAACGCCCTGCGGCAGGCCGTCGCGCAGACCCAGGTCGGCAAGGAGCGCGACCGCCAGATCGACCTGCTGCACACCCTGGACGACGCGGCCGCCCGTCTCAACCAGGGTCAGCCGGACGACGCAGCGCAGGAGCTGAAGGGCGCCCAGCGGATCGTGCGGGACCTGGCGAAGAAGCGCGCCGTCGACGGCCAGACCTCCCAGAACTGGAACTCCCGCCTCAGCGCCCTGATCACCTCGCTCAACGCCGCCGCCGACCGCGACGACACCGGGTGACCGTCCCGCGGTGGGCCCGGCGAGGCCGGTGGCGGACGGCCTAGCCGTCCCCGGGGTGCCGCCGCCGGGCACGGCTCTCCACCCCGGTGCGGATCTGGCGGCTCAGCACCCCGGCGGCGGCCGCCAGGAAGACGAAGTTGTACGCGATCTGCAGCATCACCACCAGCCGCGGCGCCTGCCCCGCCGGGGTGATGTCGCCGTACCCGACCGTGGACATGGTCACGATGGTGAAGTAGAGCGCGTCGAGTCGGCTCTCCAGGCCGACGAACTCGTCCGGCCTCGCGCTGAGCACGTAGTAGGTGGCGGCGAAGATGGTCATCGCGAGGCAGATCAGGAAGACCAGCCAGACCCCCGGGTGACGACCGGTGCCGCGCACCACGTCGCTCATCCGTGCCATCAGCAGTGCGCTCAGCACGACCAGCGCGGCCGTGAAGACCGTCCAGCTGAGGAGCGGGCGGTCCGCGCCGAGGCGGCGCAGCGGGATGGTGAAGTACACGACCATCAGCAGCGTGAACGAACCCAGGAGCAGGAGCCAGGCCCGCTTGTCGATCCGGGTCCGGGACGGCGGCGGCTGATTCGAGGACATCCCGCCCAGGTTGGGGCCGTCGGGCGGCGGCCGCCCGACGGGCTGGTCCGTCCGGCGGAGCCGCCCGCCCCGCGTCCGGGCCCGCGGGGCGGTCGACGCCGGGCTGACCGCCCATCAGGGCGGTCCGGGGAACGGGCCCGAGCGGCGTGGACGGCCCGGAGTGCGACGGAGCCCCCCGCTGCCCGGCAGCGGGGGGCTCCGTCGAGGGCTCAGGCCGTGGTGGCGGACCGGGGGGTCTCCGTGGCCTTGGTCACAGTGGTCGGCGTCACGGCCTGGCGGGCCTGGTCGGCGGCGGGCTGCTGGGGCGCGGCAGTGGCCTGCGCGGCGCCCTGGGCGGCGTCGGCGGCGGGGGCCTCGTCCTCGCGCAGGGCCTTCGTCTCGGCCTTGAGGATGCGCATGGACTTGCCGAGGCCGCGGGCCATCTCCGGCAGCTTCTTCGATCCGAACAGCAGGACAACGACAGCCAGCACCACCAGGAGGTGCCAGGGCTCAAGACCGTTCCGCAGCATCCTGGCCACCGGTCCCTTCTTGTCTAGAGTCACAGGAGGGCAAAGCGCCCGACCCGGCCAGTATGCCTGGCCCCGGCGGCGAACGTATACACCGGCCGGGAAACGCTGGTCAAAAACCAGATGTTGCCGGGGCGGACGGCCGGTAGTGGTGTAGACCACATGTGCCGTGCGCCCCGGTCCGGTCCGTCGGGGGCGGGGTGTGTCCGGTCCGGACGGTCACCGGCGGAAAACGGGTGCGGAGCCGGGCCCCGCTCCGCGACACTGCGGTGATGAGCATCGACACGTCCCGGGCCCCGCAGGAACACGCCCTGCAACACGTCGCCGCGCTGTCCTCCGGTCCGCCGCTGGCCCCCGGCCTGCAGGTCACCCTCAACTTCCACCCCGACCGGGAGTCCGGCGGCCGGTCGATCCTGGAGTCGCTCGCCGCCGACGGCGTCTACCGCTCCCAGTTCGTCACCGGCACCAGCAACGGCGGCCTCACCGCCCACCCCGGCGGCGACCGCTGGCGCTGGGAGAGCCGCATCTTCGGCGGCGCGTACGACGGGGCGCCGGCGGATGAACGCCCGGTGTACGGGGCGCTCGACTACCGCCGCAGGCCGCTCGGCGGCGCCCCGCGTTTCGGGTCCGCGTTCTTCCGGCTGGCCGTGCCCGTCCTCGACCGGACCACGTTCTGCTATCCGGACAGCTTCCTGGAGCCCTCGGACTTCGGGGTCGCCGAGCGGATGGCGCTGATCGAGGTCGCCGAGGCAGACGTGGCGGCGGACGCCCTGGACGACTACATCGAGGCCCAGGTGCACGGCCCGGTCCGGCTGGACCGGGACGTCGAGGCGCTGGTGCTCGACCCGAGCCACCGCGGCACCCCGGTCGAGGAGCAGGCCCGCCGGCTGCCCTGCCCGGTCGAGTGGCACTCCGGCGTGCGGCTCTCCGTCGAGGAGTTGCGCCGTCACCCGGACTACCGCGGGCCCGAGTACGTCGCGCTGGGCGAGGCGGTCGCCGAGGCCGGGCGGCTGGACCCGCGCATCCTCGGCGACGCCGCCCGCCGCGGTCGCCACGACCCCCAGGACCTCAAGCGGGTCTGGCACTGCCTCGCCCGCTTCGGGTCGCCTGCGGAGGACGGGGTCTAAGGTCGCCGGGCCAGCAGGTAGCCGCGGTGGGTCTCCGCCTCGTGCGGGCGGGGTGCCCGCTGCATGCGGGCCTCCACCGTGAATCCGGCCTCCGCCAGCTGCCCGGCGACGGCGTCCTGGTCCAGGAAGTGGAAGTCGACGTCCACCGCGTGGCCCCACCACTCCTCCAGCCGGCGCACCTCGGCGCCGAGGTGGAAGGAGACCAGCAGGACGCCGCCGGGCCGGAGCACCCGCCGCATCTCCGCGAAGGCGGGCTTCAGCTCGTGCGGTTCGAGGTGGATCACCGAGTAGAGCGCCACCGCGGCGGCGAACTCGCCGTCCGCGGCCGGCAGGCGCAGCAGGTCCCCCTCCCGGAACTCGACCGCGGGGTGCTCCCGCCGGGCGACCGCCACCATGCCCGGCGACAGGTCGATCCCGACCACCTCCGCCCCGTGCTCCGCCAGCCACGCCGCCACGTGACCGGGACCGCAGCCGAGGTCCGCCACCGGACCGCCCGCGGCCTCCTCCAGTACCGCCCCGAGCAGCGCCCGGTCCACCGGCTTGTCCGCCAGCTCGTCCCCGATCCGCTCCCGGTAGTCCTCCGCGACGGTGTCGTAACTCGTCCTAGCCCGAACGTGGTTGATGTTGTCGTCCATGGCGGCAGGGTGCCATGCGGCAGCCGTCCGCCGCTCGCGTGTTTTCGATCCGTGGCCGACCGCGCCGACGGGAGGGGCGAGAGCCCCCACCCGGTTGCCGGACAGGGGCTCGTGATGCCGCGCAGGTGAGCGGGGCCCGGGCCCGGGGTCAACCGGCGGCCGGTTCGGTGGCGGCCGGTTCGGTGGCGGCCGGCTCGGTGACGGTCGGCTCGACGGTGCGGGCCGGGAGGTGGGACATCAGGCGGTGGGCGAGGCCGGCGGCGCCGAGGGTGAAGACCAGCCCGACCACCGCGGCGACGTGCAGGCCGTCGGTGAAGGCGGTGCGGGCGGTCTCCAGCAGCTCGGCGCCGAGCCGGCCGGGCAGCTGGGCGGCGACGGCGACCGCGCCGCCCAGGGTGTCCTGCGCGGTGCGGGCGAGCTCGCCGTCCACGCCCTGCGGGAGGCCGCCGTCCAGCTGCGAGCGGTAGACGGCCGCGCCGGCCGCCCCCAGCAGGGCGATGCCGAGCGAGCTGCCGAGCTCGACCGCGGTCTCCGAGGTGGCCGAGGCGGCCCCGGCCCGCTCGGCCGGGGCGGAGGAGACCACCAGCTCCGCGGTCAGCGTCATGGTGCCGACCGTGCCGGCGGCCAGCACGCCCGCCGCAGTGAGCACGAGGGCGAGCGGGGAGTGGGCTCCGACCCGGGTCATCATCGCGAAGCCGGTCGCGCCGACCAGGAAACCGCCGGCCATCATCACCGCCGGGCGGACCTTCCCGGCGAGCGCCGATCCGGCACCGACCGCCGCGAACACGCCGACGCTCGGCACGAGCGCCCAGAGCGAGGCGGTCAGCGGGCTCATGCCCTTGACCAGCTGCAGGTACTGCGAGGTGAAGAGGGTGAAGCCCATCATCGCGAACATCGCCACCGTGTTGACGCTGATCGCCCCGCTGAAGGCGCGGATCCGGAAGAGGGAGAGGTCCAGCAGCGGTGCGGCGGCGGTGCGCTGGCGCAGGACGAAGGCCCCGGCGAAGAACAGGCCGACCGGGAGGGCGAGCCCGGCGAGCAGGCTCCAGCCGTTCACCGAGAGCGTCTTGACGCCGTAGACCAGCGGCAGGATCGCGGCCAGCGAGAGGCCGGCGCCGAGCAGGTCGAAGCCGCCGCGCCGCGGAGAGCGGTACTCGGGGAGCAGCACCGGGGCGGCGAGCAGGACCAGCGCCATCACCGGGACGGCGAGCAGGAAGACCGAGCCCCACCAGAAGTGGTCCAGCAGCAGGCCGCCGGCGACCGGGCCGAGGCTGGCGCCGGCGGTGAGGGCGCCTCCCCACGCGCCGAGGGCGGCCTGGCGCTGCCTGGGGTCGTGGAACATGTTGCGGATCAGCGCGAGCGTCGAGGGCATCACGGTGGCCCCGGCGGCGCCCAGCACCGCGCGGGCGGCGATCAGCTGCCCGGGGCCGTCCGCGTAGGCGGCCAGCAGGGAGGCACCGATGAAGCCGGCGGCACCGGTCATCAGCAGCTTCCGACGGCCGATCCGGTCACCCAGAGCGCCCATCGTGATGAGCAGGCCCGCCAGTAGGAACGAGTAGACGTCCATGATCCACAGTTGCTGGGTGCCGCTGGGCGCCAGCGTGGTGGAGATGAACGGGACGGCGAAGAAGAGCACGCCCATGTCCATGGAGAGGACGAGGGTCGGGAGCAGGAGGACGACCAGGCCGGTCCATTCGCGACGGCCTGCGCGGCCGGTGGTTGCGGTCATGGCGAAGACGGTACGGAGGTGTAAGACGTTTGTCTAGCACGTTCGTCTAAATCGTGAGTGTGAGACGTAAGTGCAAGACATTTGTCCAGTTCTTCCGTAGGATCACGGCATGGGAAATCGCGAAGACCTGATGTCCGGCGCCAAGCGCTGCCTCTACGAGAAGGGCTACGGGCGCACCACGGCTCGTGACATCGCCACCGCATCGGGCGTCAGCCTGGCCGCGATCGGCTACCACTTCGGCTCCAAGGAGGCGCTGCTCAACGCGGCGATGATCGAGGCCATCGGGGAGATGGGGGAGTCCCTCGCCCGGGTGGTCTCCGCCGCGAACCAGGCGTCCGGGGAGCCGGAGGAGCGGTTCGTCGCCGTGTGGGAGGGTCTCAAGGGCGTGTTCGTCGAGCACCGGGGCCTCTGGGCCGCCCAGTTCGAGGCGATCACGCAGGTCGCGCACGCACCGGAGCTGGCCCAGGCCTTCGCCGAGGCGCAGAAGGAGGGGCGCCTCGGCCTCGCCGCGCTGTTCCAGGGGCTGCCCGAGGTGCCGGACACCGAGGAGGAGGTCGCCCGCGGCATGTTCTACCAGGCACTGATGGTCGGCTTCGCCGCGCAGTGGCTGGCGGCACCCGAACTTGCGCCCAGCGGGCAGGAGTTCCTGCGGGGGCTGCGGCTGGTCAGCGACGGAGTGCTGAGGCCCGCTACGCGGTGACCGCCGTCAGCAGCACCACCGAGTCGACGTGGGCCAGCAGCCCGTGCCGCTCCTGGGGGACGGGGTGCAGCTGGCCCGCCGAGAGCTCCTGGAGGTGCCCGGCGACGGTGAGCGCCACCCGGCCGCGCAGCACCAGGAGGGAGGCGGCGGCCGGGGCGTTGTGCTCGTCCAACGAGGTGCCCGCGGTCAGCGCGATCACGGTCTGCCGCAGGACGCCGTCGTGCAGCACCAGGTGGGCGCTTCGCCCGTGCGGGCTCTCGGCGGCCAGGGCCGCGTGCTCCACGGCGAGCTGTTCGAGATCGACCATCGCGTGCCCTCCTCGGCCTGCCGGGCCGTCGCGGCGGCCCCTCCGGCCAGCGTCCCGGACGTACCCGGGTCGCGCACCCGGAGTCGCTCGGCGTGCGGTGGCCGCCGACTGCACCGATGGTGGATGCATGGCGACCAACCAGAATTTCTTCAGCGGGTTCCAGGTCAATCGATCGCTGCTGGCCGGTGGCGCGGTCCTCACGGGCGTCGGCGCGGTGCTCGGGATGGCCGGTGCGGCGATGGTGTGTGCGGCGCTGGCCACGGCCGGCCGCAGTTGGGTGCGGAGCATGGACATGCCTCCGACGAAGGCCGTGGCCCAGCGGGCACTGCACGAGGCGAAGGTGGCCTCGGCCGCCGGCTGGGAGGCCTGGCGGACCGAGCACGCCTCGCCGAACTGACCGGGCCGCGACGGGCCGCCGTGGGGGTGCGGCCCGCCGCGCCCGGAGTCATGGAGGTGCGCACCGGAGACCCGGTGCGCATCCCGGCTGCTGCGGCCTCGTTCGGCCGCCGGCCCCGGCCCGGCCCGCCGGCCCCGGCCCGGCCCGGCAGTCCCGCCCTGGCCCTACAGCCCGAGCGACTTGGCGACGATGCTGCGCATCACCTCGCTGGTGCCGCCGTAGATCCGGAACACCCGGTTGTCGGTGTAGAGGCGGGCGATCGGGTACTCCAGGATGTAGCCGTACCCGCCGTGCAGCTGCAGGCACTTGTCGATCACGCCGGACGCCGACTCGGTGCAGAACAGCTTCACCGCCGCCGCGTCCGCGACGGTCAGCCCGCCGTGCTGGTACAGCTCCAGCGCCCGGTCGACCATCGACTGCTGGGCGACCACCTGGGCCTCGCAGTCGGCCAGCGTGAACTTGGTGTTCTGGAACTCGGCCACCGCCTGGCCGAAGACCTTGCGTTCCTTGACGTACTGGACCGCGAACCGGACCGCCGCGGCCGAGGCAGCGTAGGCGCCGACCGCGATCGCGAGCCGTTCCTGCACCAGGTTGTGGGTCAGGTAGGTGAAGGCCCGGCCCTCCTCGCCGAGCAGGTTCTCCACCGGCACCTTGACGTCGCTGAACGCGAGTTCGGCGGTGTCCGAGGTGCGCAGGCCGATCTTCTGCAGCTTGCGGCCGACGCTGTAGCCGTCCGACGCGGTGTCCACGCAGAGGATGGAGAGGCCGGCCCGGCGGTTCTGCGGGTCGTACGGGGAGGTCCGGCAGACCACCAGGACCAGGTCGGCGAGCACGCCGCCGGTGATGAAGGTCTTGGCGCCGTTGAGGACGTAATGGGTGCCGTCCTCGGAGAGCCGTGCGGTGGTGGAGATGCCCGCGAGGTCGGAGCCGGCGCCCGGCTCGGTCATCGCGATGGCGGTCATGATGTCGCCGGAGACGAACCCGGGCAGCCAGCGGCGCTTCTGCTCCTCGGTCGCGTACTCCAGCAGGTACGGCAGCACCAGGCCGGTGTGCACGCCGGAGGAGCCGAAGGAGACGCCCGCGCGGGCGGTCTCCTCGGCGATGACCGCCTGGTACTTGAAGCCGCTCTCGCCGGCGCCGCCGTACTCCTCCGGCACCTCGATGCCGTAGACGCCGAGCTCGCCGAGCTTGCGGTAGAAGTCGCGCGGCGGGTGGCCGTCGGCCTCCCAGCTCTCGTAGACCGGGACGACCTCGCGGGCGATGAAGTCCCGGATGGTCTCCCGGAACGCCTCGTGGTCCTCGGTGAAGACGGTGCGGCGCACGGTGGCGCTCCCTTCGGTGGGGCCGGGCGGGCCGGGCCGGCCCGGGCTGAAGCGGGGTTCGGCCAGGTGATCGCCCCACAAGTTAATCCCGGGTAGCTTCCACTGTCCAGGGTCGGCGGGGGTGCGTCCGGGCCCGCGATCCGGCCCGGGGGCGCTCCCTCGGGCCTCGGCCCGGCCGGTGCTCGGCCGGTGCTCGGCCGCGAGTGAATCGTTGCTAGCCTACGGTCGGCAGATCGGACGGGACGGGAACGAGGGAGCGCCGGCATGGTGGTACGGCGGCCGCCCGCACGGTCCAGGCAGGCACAGATCCTCGTCGTGGCCGCCGACCGGTTCCACCGCGTCGGGTACCACCAGGTCTCGATGACGGACGTCGCCGCCGGGGTCGGCGTCACCGCCCCCGCCCTCTACCGGCACTTCCGCGGCAAGCCGGAACTCCTCGACCGGGCCGTCCGGGTGGGCCTGGACGAGCTGGCCGCGGGGCTTCGCGCCGCCGACTCCACGGCCGCCGTGGGGGCGGCGCTGGCCGCCGTCGCGGTCGGACACCGGTCGCTCGGCACGCTGGTTCAGCGCGACGCCCGGCTGCTGCCGCCGGACCGGCGGGCCGCGCTCCGCCGCGAGCTGCGCGCGGACGCGGCGCTGATGGCCGGTGCGCTCCGCGCCGAGCGGCCCGAACTGGCCCGTCCGGACGCCGGGTTGCTCTGCTGGTCGGCGCTCTCCGCCTGCGCCGGCCTGTCCTACCAGTCGGCCGCTCCGCAGCCGCGCCGGGCCGAGCGGCTGCTCGGCGAGCTGGTCGCGGCGGTGTTCGCGGTCTCCCTGGACGGCACCCGGACCGATCCCGAACCGGCCGTCGTGGCGGCCGTGGTGACCCCGCAGCCGCGCCGGGAGGAGCTGCTCGCGGCGGCGGTGCGGCTCTTCCACCGGCGCGGGTTCGACAACGTCAGCACCGACCAACTCGGCGCCGCCGTGGGCATTTCCGGCCCCAGCGTGTACCGGCACTTCGAGAGCAAGCAGCAGCTGCTGGCCGCCTCGCTGGTGCGCAGCCGGGAGCGGCTCTGGCACGAGGTGGAGGGAGCGATCGCCGCCGCGGCCGGGCCGTCGGCGGCGCTGGAGGCCGGTCTGGCGGCCTACGTGGGCTTCGCCCGGCGCAACAGCGACTACCTGGGCGCGATGCTGAGCGAGACCGAACGGCTGGCCGCACCGGACCGCCGTGCCGCGGTGGACTTCCGGCGCGACTTCCTGCGGACCTGGGTCGAGCTGCTCCGCCTGGTCCGGCCGGAGTACGACGCGGTGGAGGCCCGGATCCGGGTGCACGCGCTGTTCGCGCTGGTCAACGACGGGGTGCGGAACCGGCCGTACAGCACCCGGCCGGACCTCGGCGACTGCCTGCGGCGGATCGGCCGGGCCGTCCTGGGGGTGGCGGCCGGGCAGGCCCCCGTCCGGCAGCGGGGTGGCGCCCGCCCGTGAACGGCGGGGGCCGGGTGCCCGCCCCGCGCTGGTGGGGCGGGCACCCGGCCCGGACGGCTCTCGGAGGAGGCTGTCGCCGGAACCGGCTAGCTCATGACCGGGTAGAAGACGTCGGCCGCGAGGTTGCCGTTGCCCTGCAGGGCGCCGATGTCGCCCGCGTTGCCGGTCACGGCCAGGCCGTTGTTCTGGTTGCCGGAGCCGGAGCCGGTGGCGGTCTGCTGGGTGTTGACCACGTTTCCGACGACTCCGCCGATCACGTTGTTGGAGCCGGTGTTGCTCACCACGCTGCTGTCGGAGAGGTGGTCGGCTCCGGCGCCGTTGTCGGCGTGGGCGGTGGCGGCACCGACGCCGACGAGGAGGAGGGCTCCGAGGGCGGTGACGGCGGCGGCTGCGCGGATACGGGACACGCTGGTCTCCCTGAAGGTGGAGTGCGAATGGTGGCGCGGTCCGGAGTGGCCGCTCCGGAGCGCCGTTGCCTGACGTCGCCCGACCAGCATTCACCAGCACCGTGGACGAACTCCACCGAATGGGTGGCAATTCCCCCGATGGAGTCATGAATACGGTATGTCCGATCTGCCGGATGTGGCCGTCCGGGGCCCCGTTCAGCGTCAAGTCCCTTTTGAAGGGCAATCGTTGGTGAACTGCCCGGGGCCGTTCGAAGGACCGTGGCTGTCAATGTGGGGTTGACCGAACCCCCCTGGTCAGAAAGAAATGGTCGCCGGATAGTCGCACTGGCACACTGGGGACCCATGTCTGAAGGTCTCCCGCCCGAGTCCGTGCCCGCCGAGGATCTGCGTACGACCGAGGTCGATCTCGGCGGACTGGTGAACGTCCTCGCCACCCACCTCTACTCCACCCCGCTGGTCGCCCTGCGGGAGCTGGTCCAGAACGCCCACGACTCGCACACCCGGCGCCTGTTGGAGGACCCGGACGGCGACCACCGCCCGCTGATCCGGGTCCGGGCCGACGGCGCCCGGCGCACCGTCGCCATCGAGGACACCGGCGCGGGCCTGACCGAGCCGGAGATCCACGCCTACCTCGCCACCGTCGGCACCGGCTACACCCGCATGCTGCGCGAACTCACCGGCAGCCAGGAGCTGATCGGCGCCTTCGGACTCGGCTTCCTCTCCGCCTTCTCGGTCGCCGACGAGGTCACCGTCACCACCACCTCGCACCGCGAGCCGGGCGCCGGCCACCGCTACCGCAGCCGCGGCGGCGAGCAGTACGGCGTCGAGCCGGCCGCCGCCCGGCCCGGCGGCGGCACCGTGGTCGAGCTGGCCCTGAAGACCGAGCACGCCCACCTCGCCGACGAGGACGCGCTGCGGGAGGTGCTCGGACGGTACTGCGTGCTGCTGCCGATCCCGGTCTTCGTCGGCGACGACGAGCAGCCGGTCAACGCCGTCCCGGTGCCCTGGCGGCAGGCGCTCGGCGGCGACCCGTACGCCGCCCGGATGCGCTTCGCGGCCGCCTTCGGCCGCCGCTTCGAGCCGCTCACCGCCTTCCCGGTGGCGCCGGTCGAGGGCGGCGCCCAGGGCGGTGGCAGCGACGCGGTCGGCCTGCTCTGGGTCCAGGACGGCGCGACCTACGGCAGCAGCGACAACCGCGACCTGGCCGTCTACCTGCGCGGCATGCTGCTCGCCGAGGACGCCCGTGACCTGCTGCCCAGTTGGGCCGGGTTCATCGGCGGCGTGGTCGAGTCCAACCGGCTCACCCCCACCGCCAGCCGCGAGGACCTCCAGCGCGACGAGCACTACCGCGCGCTCCAGCGGCAGCTCGCCGACGCCGTGGTCGAGGGGCTCTACGAGACCGCCCGACTGCGGCCCGCCGTCTGGCGGCGCATCCTGGCCCGGCACGGCCAGGACCTGCTCGGCGCCGCGCTCTGCGACGACCGCCTGTTCACCCTGCTCGCCGACGACGTCCCGGTGCCCACCTCGCAGGGCGACCTGACCGCGGGGGCGCTGCGCGCGGCCGGCACGGGCGCGGTGCACGTCGCGCTCGGCAGCGGCGGCGGGTTCGAGGAGATGCTCTACCGGGCGATGCAGGTGCCGATCGCCCGCGGCGACCGCTACGCCGTCCTGCCGTTCCTGCGCCGCTACGCGCAGCTGCGCGGCTGCCGGATCGTCGAGCTGGGCAGCGAGAGCGGCAACCGCGAGCTGTTCCGCGATCCGGAGCGCCCGCTGCCCGCGCAGGAGTACGCCTGGCTGGCCGGCGCGCTGGCCGACCCGGGCGAGCAGCTCGTCCCGGCCCGGTTCGACCCGCCCGGCCTTCCGCTGGTGCTGGTCCCCGACCGCGAGGCCGAGCTGAAGGCCCGGATCGAGGACGACCAGGCGGACGCCCGGATTCCGTCCGCCGCGCTGCGACTGGCCAGGTCGTTCACCGCCCGCACGGACGGCGAGGTGAAGGCGCGGCTCTACCTGAACCTGTCCTGTCCGGCCGTCCGGGACCTGCTGACCGCCTACCGGGCGGGACACACCGGCAGCGCCACCGCCGCCGGGCTGCTCCGCTCGATCAAGGTCGTCATGGCGGCGGCCTCGGCGGGTGCCTCCGGCGGCGACCTCACCACCGCCCTGGCCGGCATCGGCACCGCGGTCTCCGCGCTCACCGCGGCCGTCCCGGCCGGTCTGGACGCGGTCCCGGACAGCCCGGACGGGCTCGACGGGCTCGACGAGTTCAAGGGACCCGACGGGTCCGGTGGCCGCGGCGCGGGGGCCTGAGCGATGACCCCGCCGACGGCCGACGGACCGAACGGACTGTCAGCGGTCCTTGTCACACTGACCACCAGCACAGCGCACGACCCGCAGGGGGAGACGGAAACGGTATGAGCACCGACATCTGGGCCTGGGTGCACGACGCCCACCAGCAGCTGGCCGAGGCCGGCCACCGGCGGCTGGCCGACGCCATCTACGAGCTCCCCGGCCACGCCAACGAAGGGCGCAACGAGCAGCTCGACGCCGTCTACCCGGAGGCGGTCGCCGCCGCCCGGGCGCTCGGCCTGCCGTGGGTCGAGGTCTACCTGCGGCACTGGCGGATGCAGAACCTGCTGAACCGGCGCCACCAGGGCGAGCAGGCGCTGCCCGAGGCGGTCGACCTGCTGGAGTTCGCGCACCGCGAGGAGACCGCCGGCTGTCCGCAGTCGGTCTGCGTGGTGCAGGACTTCGCGATCTGCCACGCCCGGGTCGACGGCCCCGGATACGTCCCGGAGCGGCTCGCGGTGCTGAGCGAGACGCTGGAGCGGATCGAGCCCGCCCGGGCCTGCTTCGACTGCCTCTCCCGGGAGTACTCGGACGCGCTGGAGGACGACGGACGCCCGGCAGAGGCGCTCGCCCACCTGGACACCGCGGCGGCCCGGATCCGGTCGGCCGGCGAGCAGCTCTCGCTGCACTTCCACCACTCCCGGGCCGGCACGCTGCACCTGCTCGGCCGGCACGAGGAGGTGCTGGCCCTGCTGGACACCGCCGAACAGGCCGAGCGGGCCCGGGGCCGGGAGATCGACGAGAGCGACCGGCGCTGGGGCGCCCTGCTGCGGTCCCGCGCGCTCGCCTCGCTGGGCCGCACCGAGGAGGCGCTCGCCCTGCTGCCGGACCTGGCCGAGGCCGAGCGGCACGCCGACCTGCGGGCGGCCTGGACCACGACGGTCGAGCTGCTGGTCGCGGCGGGCGCCCGGGAGAACGACGCCGAGCTGGGCGCGGCGCTGGCCGGCTGGGTCGGTTACCTGGACGGCACCGGCTCGCACCGCCCCTGCGTCGACCTGCTGCTGGCCGCCGGGCGGCTGGCGCTGGCCCGCGGGGCCCGGACGATCGCGCTGACCCTGGCCGCCACCGGCGGGCGCAAGCTGGCCGACCTGCGCCGCACCGAGGGCGTCGCCGAGCAGGTGGCGGCGCTGCGCGCGGCCGCCGAGGCGCTGCCCGCCCCGGAGCTGCCCGTCCCGCCGGCCGAGCTGCCGGCGTACCTCGCCGAGACGGGCGTTCCCTTCGAGACCGGCGCCGACCTGCTCTCCGTCGCCCTGGACCGGTACCGGGGTGAGCCGTCCGGCGCCACCGTACTGGCGCTGAACCTGGCCGGGGTGCTGGGCGGCCTCGGCCACGCCCGGGCCGCCGCCGACCTGCTCTGGGCGCGGCTGGACGCCGATCCGGGCAGCGAGGACCTGGTCGGCATGCTGGGCGGTGTCCTGATCGAGGCCGGGGACGCCGAGGGCGTCGGCCGGCTGGCCGACCGGCTCGCCGTGAGCAGTCCCTCCGACGCCCACTGGGTCCGGGCCCGCTGGGCCGCCGCCCGGTCCCGCTGGGCCGAGGCGGTCGAGCACTGCGAGGCGATCCTGGCCGAGCAGCCGGACCGGATCAACACCCGCCGGCTGGCCGGCGGCGCCGCCACCGAGCTCGGCGACCACGCCGCCGCGCAGCGGTTCTACCAGGAGATCCTGGTGCACGCGCTGCCGCCCGAGGAAGCCCCGGAGGCCGAGGCGCACCGAACGGTCCGGGAGCCCGACCTCTGGCACCTGATCACCGCGGCCACCGCCAACCGGGACTGGGCCGTGGTGCGCTCCACCGGCGCCCGGCTCGGCATCGAGTTCGACGAGGCCGAGGGGCCGGTGGACGAGGAGTGGCAGCTGGTCACCGTCCGGGCCACCCGCACCAACGGTGCCACCGCGGACCTCCCGGCCGTCCGGACCGGCCCGGCCACCGCCCGCATCCTTCCGGTGCTCGGCGACGATCTGACGCTCAACCACGGCGACGTGGTGGTCTTCGCCCCGGCGCTGCTGGAGGAGCCGCCGGCCGGGGACGCTCCTGAGGAGGAGCGCCGGCGCTGGCGCCCGGTGTTCGGGCTGCTGACCCTGCTCGACCCGGCCGGCTACACCACCTACTGGATCGACGGCGCCTGGCCGGGCGACGACGCCTGGGCCGGGTTCCGCGAGGAGCTGAGCCGGATCGGCTACGGGGTGTGGGCGTACAGCGGGGAGCAGTACAGCATCACCGACCCGGCCGAGGAGGACGGCGTCCTGCCCGGTGTCTACGCCGCGCTGGGGGTGCCGCCCACCGCCTCGGCGGCCGAGGCGGACGCGCTGCTGCACCGGCTGACCGGCTCCTGGACGCACCCGCTGGCCTGGCCCGATCTGGCCGAGGCGGCGGGCGCGGACACCGCCCGGCACAAGGGGATCGTCGAGCGGTACGGGCTGTAGCGGCGCTGGCGGCGGCTCCGGAGCGGCTCGGCAGCGGCCGCTCCGGGCCCGGGGCCGGCCTCGCCCTCGGCCCGTCCTGGCTCGATCCGACGCACCTGATCTCCACCTTCGGGCTGCTCGGCATCCCGGCCGTCGTCTTTGCCGAGTCCGGCCTGCTGATCGGCTTCTTCCTCCCCGGGGACTCGCTGCTCTTCACCACCGGCCTGCTGGTGGCCGGCGGCACCTACCTGCACCAGCCGCTCCGGCTGGTCTGCGCCCCGGCCGCCGGCCGCCACCGCGCCGGGTAGGCGCCCGCCGGCGCCGCCGCCCGCCGCGGCGTACATGTGCATCGGGCTGTTCGATCAGGCAAGGTGTAAGCGGAATCGAACGGTGACCGGGAGCCCGGCGCCATCAGGGGCGGCAAGGAGCGGAAGTGCCGAAGCGGGGCCGACCGGGCGGAGGCAGGCGGGCCAGGGGCGGCCGGGGGGAGCGGCGGAACGGGCCGGCGCCGCAGGCACCGTCGGTCCACCCCTCCGACGCGCCGCCCACCGAGGGCCTGCTCGGCCACCCCGCGCCGGCCGCCGAGCCCGCCACGGTGATCCCGTTCGCGCCGCCCGTCCCGGAGACCAGGGGTCTGCTGGCGCCGGAGCACGAGGAGGACGACGCCCTGGCGCCGTCCGCGACTGCCGGGACCGCGGAGACCGCCGGGACCGCGCCCCTCGACGGCGTGCCCGCCGGGCCGGAGGACGCCGTGGCGGCGGCCGCGGGGGCCGCCCGGGGAGCCGCGACCGCCGCCCCCGAGCAGCGCCGGCGGTCGGTCGCCGAGGACACCCTGACCCCCGAGGAGTGGCAGGCCGCCGGCTACACCCCGCCGCTCGGCGTCCCCGTCCCCACCCTCAAGGCCGGTGCCCCCGGCGAGGCCCCCTGGCCGGACCGGATGCGCACCCTGCTGCGCACCCCGATGTCCGAGCGCCCCGCCTTCGAGCGCACCGCCCGCGACCTCCACCCCTCCGCCGCCCGCAACGTGCCGCGCATCCTCGACCTGACGCTCCGGATCGGCGAGCTGCTGCTGGCCAGCGGCGAGGCCGCCGAGGACGTCGAGGCCGCCATGCTCGGCATCGCCCACGCCTACCGGCTGGACCGCTGCGAGCCGCAGGTCACCTTCACCCTGATCGGCATCTCGCACCAGCCCTCGCTGGTCGAGCCGCCGGTCACCGCGGACCGCGTGGTGCGCCGCCGGACCTCCGACTACACCCGGCTCAACGCGGTGTACGGGCTGGTCGCCGACATCACGGCGGAGAAGGTCACCGTCAACGACGCGTACCGCCGGCTCGCCGTGATCCGCCGCAACCGGCACCCGTACCCGGCCTGGCTGCTCGCACTGAACACCGGCCTGCTGGCCGGCGCGGCCACCTTCCTGGTCGGCGGGCAGATCGACGACAAGGCCTGGCTGGTCTTCGCCAGCGCCTTCATCGCGGCCGCCCTCGGAGACCGGCTGGCCTCGCTGATCGCCCGGCGCGGCCTGCCGGAGTTCTACCAGTTCGTGGCGGCCGCGATGCCCGCGGCGGCCTCCGGCATCATCCTCTCCTTCAACGACTGGGGCCTGCGCGGCTCGGTGGTGATCACGGGTGGGCTGTTCGCGCTGCTCCCCGGGCGCGCCCTGGTCGCCGCCGTCCAGGACGGCCTGACCGGCTTCTACATCACCGCCGCCGCCCGCCTGCTCGAAGTGATCTACCTGGTGGCGGGCATCGTGATCGGCGTGATGCTGATCCTCTACCTCGGGGTCGGCTACAACGCGAAGCTCAAACCGGACGAGAGCCTGGTCGGGGTGAGCTACCCGCCGGTCCAGATGATCGCCGCACTGGTGCTGACGCTGGCCTTCGCGATGCTGCTGCAGACGGACCGCCGCACGCTCGCCCTGGTCACCCTCAACAGCGGCATCGGCTGGTCCAGTTACGGCGTGCTGGTCTACAACGCCGGCATCTCGCCGATCGTCGCCACCGGTGTGGCGGCCGGACTGGTCGGCCTCTTCGGCCAGCTGATGGCCCGCTACCGCAACGGCTCCGCGCTGCCGTACGTCACCGCGGCGATCGGTCCGCTGATGCCCGGTTCGGCGCTGTACCTCGGCATGCTCGCGTTCGCCCAGGGCCACTCCGGCGGCGGGCTGGTCCAGATCACCCGGGCCGCCGCGATCGCCATGGCGCTGGCGATCGGCGTGAACCTCGGGGGAGAGATCGCCCGGCTGTTCATGAAGCTGCCGGCCAGTGCCGAGCTGCCCTCGCCGGCCCCGGCCGTGCCGCGGCGCGCGGCCAAGCGGACCCGCGGCTTCTGAACCGCCGCCGGCCCGGCCGGGAGTCGTTGGACCGGTGTTGGCCTCCGGGCCATGTCGCGTCAGGCAGGACGCAGGACCAGGAACGAAGGTAAGACCCATGACCACACTGCTGGACGGCTATCGCGACCACATCGTCGCCACGCACAAGCAACCGCTGTTCCTGCTGCTGGTCGGGTTCACCACCTCCTTCGTCTTCATCCGGTTCAGCGTGCGGATGATCAGGGCCAAGGTGCGCTGGTGGCCGGGCAACGTCACCCCGGGGGGGCTGCACATCCACCACATGGTGTTCGGCCTGGGCTTCCTGCTGGCCGGCGGCATCGGCGTGTTCGCGACGTACGGCGGCCGGCCCTGGATCGACCTCTTCGGGCTTCTGTTCGGGATCGGCTGCGGCCTGGTGCTGGACGAGTTCGCGCTGATCCTGCACCTCGACGACGTCTACTGGAGCGAGCAGGGCCGCAAGTCGGTGGACGCGGTGATCTTCGGCATCCTCTTCACCGGCCTGCTGCTCATCGGCTACGTGCCGCTCGGCGCGGAGCCCAGCGGGGGGACCAGGTGGGGGCTGGTCACGGTGATCTCGGTGAACGCGGTGGCCATGGTGATCACCCTGCTCAAGGGCAAGATGTGGACCGGCCTGCTCGGCATCATGGTGCCCGGCATCTCCTGGATCGGCGCGATCCGGCTGGCCCGACCGAGCAGTCCCTGGGCGCGCTGGCGGTACGCCACCCGCCCGCGCCGCCGGGCCCGGGCGCTCCGGCGCGAGCGCCGGCTGCACCGGCGTGCGGACCTCGCCCGCACCTGGCTCTTCGACCTGATCGCCGGCGCCCCGGACAAGGTCCCGGTGAACCACCCGGCCGCCCACCGGGTCGCCGAGCGGATGGCCGCCCGGGCCACCGCCCACCTCGACGCACACGCGGCCCGAGCCCTGGCCCGGCGCTCCGCGCGGCTGGCCGACCGCCGCTCCGCGGCCGCCTCCGGGGCGGGCTCCGCCCCGGAGGCCGGCCGCCACGGGTACCCGTCGGGGCCGGCCGGGCCCGCTGCGGCGGGACGCGAGCCCGGCGCCAGGGGGCAGGCCCAGCAGCGCCGGCGGACCGTCCGGGCCGGCCGCAGCCGCAGCTACGCCGCCCGCCCGACCGGCCTGGAGCCCCGGCCCGACCGTCACCCCCACCTCCGGACGCACACCCGCAGGATCCGGCGGTAGTCCGGATGCCCGGTGCGTCCGGCCGGAGTCGAGGCCCGGTCGGATCGCCGGTGACAGGTGCGGGCCGGCCGGGTATCGAGGGCGGGACAGCGGGACGGCTGGAGCCCGGGTGCCGGTCGGATCATCCGACAGCTCACCCGCCCGGCCCGCGCGGGCTTCGGACGGGAAGGCCGCCCGGCTTGAGAACATGGCGACGCGTAACCGAATTGTCACGTGAAGGACTGTTTCGCCCGAATGCTTCTCGTCCTCGGGCGGACCGGTCCTCGACCGGAGAAGGTCCGAGACCCGAGAAGGGGATGTCCCGTGGCGCGCAGGCTCCTGCCGACCCTGCTGTTCTCCCTCACCGCACTGTTCGGGCTGCTCCCCGCCGCCGCGGCCGCCCCGGTCGGGCCGGACGCGGCCGCGGGCGCCGCTCCGGCCGATGCCCCCGCCGCGCAGCCGTTCCCCTCGGCCGAGGAGGTCGCCCGTGCCCGCGCCGAGGCCGACCGCCGAGCCGCATCGGTCGCCGTCATCGAGGCCGGGCTCACCGTCGCCAAGGCCGAACTCGACCGGGTCGGCCGGGCCGCCGAGCAGGCCGTCGAGGTCTACAACGGCGCCCGGCTCGCCCTGGCCCGGGCCCGCGCCGAGGAGGGCGCGGCGACCGGCCGGGCCGCCGCCGCCGAGACCGAGCGGGCCGAGGCCGCCGAGGAAGCTGCCGAGCTCGCCGCCGAAACGTACCGTCAGGGCACCTCGGCGGAGCTCTCCGCGATCAACGCCCTGTTCGGCGCCCACGGTCCGCGCGAGGCCGGCGACCAGGCGGCGGCGGTCGGCGTGGCCAGCGAACGCACCCGGCAGATCCTGGACACGGCCACCGCGACGGCGGCCGCCGCGGGCCGCGCAGCGGCCGAGGCCCGGGCGGCCGCCGAGGCCGCCGCCCGGGCCGAGGCCGAGGTCGGCGCGGCCCGGGAGCGGGCCCAGGCGCGGTTGGTCGGCCAGCAGAGCCAGGCGGTGGCCGTCGGCCGGCGGCGCGAGCAGCTGCTGACCGACCTCGCAGCCGCCCGCCACACCACCGTCACGCTGGAGCGGCAGCGGCGTGAGGCGTTGGAGGCGATCGCCGCCCGCGAGGCCGAGGCCGCTGCCCGGGCCGCTGCCGAGAGGGCCGCCGCAGAGCAGGCGGCGGCCGAGGCCGCTGCCGCCGAGGCGGCCCGCGCCGCGGCCGACGGACCCGCCGCGTCTGCCGGGGGCGTCACCGGTCCGCCGCCGGGCCGCCCGTGGTCCGCGGAGGGCGCGGCCGCCGCGGTCGCCTACGCCCGGGCCGCGATCGGCCTGCCCTACGTCTGGGGCGGCGAGGGCCCGGGCGGTTACGACTGCTCGGGGCTGACCATGATGGCCTGGCGCCAGGGCGGCCGGCAGCTCAACCACTTCGCCGCCGACCAGTACGCGCAGAGCACCCCGATCGGCTACCGCGAACTGCGCCCCGGCGACCTGGTCTTCTGGACGGACACCGGCCGCGCCGCCGACATCCACCACGTCGGCCTCTACATCGGTGACGACCAGATGATCGAGGCCCCGCGCCCCGGTATGCCGATCAAGCAGGCCAGCCTCTGGATCATGGGCACCCCGGACTTCTACGCCCGCCCTTAGGCCCTGCCCGGCCCTGCCCGGCCCCTGGCGCCGCGGGGCCGCCGGCCCCTGGTCGTCGGGCCCGCGCCGGGCCGTTCGGCGCACCGCACCGGCCGCGCGCCGGCGCCGACCGGTACCGGATAAATGGGATGCCCGCTTCCGGGGGCCCGCCGTACCGTGGGCGAATGGGCAACGATGCGAACGGCGGGCCCCGTGATCCGGGGAGCGGCCGACTGGACGAGGGCACCGGCGCGGTCGAGATCCGGGCGATCGCCGAGGACGAGATCGAGCCGTGGGACAGGGCGCTGTCCCTGGGGTTCCTGCGCCCGCACGTGGAGAGCGCCGCCGACTACCGGCGCCTGCAGTGGGAGCCCGGCCGGCTGCTCGCGGCCGTCGACGACGGGCGCTTCGTCGCCACCTTCCGGAGTTTCGACGTCGAGCTGACCGTCCCCGGCGGGGCCGTCGTCCCGGCGAACGCCATCACCTCCGTCACCGTGAGCGCCACCCACCGCCGGCGCGGTCTGCTCCGCCGGATGATGTCGGCCGACCTCGCCGGCGCCCGCGCACGCGGGGCGGCCGTGGCGATCCTGATCGCCGCCGAGTACAACATCTACGGCCGGTACGGCTTCGGCCCGGCCACCCGCGGCCACGGCTGGAACATCGACCTGCAGCGCACCCGCGGCCTGCGGGCGGGCCTGCCCACCGTGCCGGGCGGGCGGATCGACTTCGCCACCATGGCCGAGATGCGCAAGCTCGGCCCCGAGCTGCACGATCGCTGGCGGCTCACCCAGCCCGGTGCGCTCGCCCGCGACGAGCTCTGGTGGAAGCGCCAGACCGGTGAGATCAAGGTGCCGGGCTTCGACTGGAAGGAACCGTTCGCCGCCCTCCACCGGGACGCCGAGGGCACCGTGACCGGCGCGGTGGTCTACAAGGTCGACGACAACTGGGACGGCAGCTACCCGAACTGCACCCTCACCGTCCTCGACTTCCTGGCCCTCGACCCGGCCACCGCCCGCGCGCTGTGGCGGTTCGTGTTCTCCGTCGACTGGGTGCGCAAGGTCGTGGTCGAGAACCTCGGCCCGGACGACCCGCTGCCGTTGCTGCTGGACGACCCGCGTGCCGCCACCCCGTACGCCGAGAACGCCGACTTCACGTGGGTGCGGGTACTGGACGTCGAGGCCGCCTTCAACGCGCGGACGTACGGCGCACCCGGCCGGATCGTCCTGGAGGTGGAGGACGGTGAAGGCTGGGCCGCCGGCCGCTGGGCCGTCGAGGTGGCGCCCGACGGCACCGGCCGCTGCACCCGGACCACCGACGGGGCCGACCTCGCGCTGACCGTCTCCCAGCTCGGCGCGCTGTACCTGGGCGGGGAGACCGTCCCGCGGCTCGCCGCCGCGGGCCTGGTGACCGAGCTGCGCCCGGGCGCCGCGGCCGCCGCCGACCTGCTGCTGCGCACACCGCTGGCCGGCTGGAACCCGGACGGCTTCTGAGCCCGCCTCGTCGGGGTCGACGCTGCGGCGTCGCCCCGCCGACGGGTGCTGCGCCGACGGGTGCGGCGCCGGACCCGCTGCCCGTGGCGCCGGACCGGGCAGCGGGTCCGGGCCGTCCGGGCGCTACCTGACGGCCGTCTTGCCGATGGTGGGCAGGATGAAGTCCTGGATGAGGCCCTTGGCGTCCCGGACTATCGGCCGGAACACCCGGTAGCGCGAGAGGTTGATGACCCGTGCGGCCATGGGTGTCGACCGCCGGACGAACTCCCGCGTCCGCTCGGTGTCCGGGGTCCGGTCGAAGACCCAGTAGAGCACCACGACCATGAGGTGCAGCCAGAGCACGTCGGGCAGCAGCTCCACCAGCTCGGTGTCCAGCTTCGGCGCGAGCTCGGAGCCCTCCAGCACGTCGCGGAAGAGCTGTACGGCGGTGGCCCGTGCCGGGTGGGAGTCGTTGGAGAACGGGCTCAGCGAGCTGCTCGGGTCGGCGGCGGTGCGGAAGAACTGCGCGGCGAACTCGTGGTACGGGGCGGCGGTGTCGAGCCAGGAGGCGAGGGCGATCTCCAACCGCTCCGCGAAGTCCCGGGTGTGCGCCATGCGGTTCCTGGCGTCCGCCGCGTGCTCGTACGTCATGCGGTCGTAGAACCCCTGGATCAGGAATTCCTTACTACTCCAACAGAGGTCTAGTACGGTCCTGACCATGGGAAACACCGAAACCAAGGCGCTGCACTGCCCCGCCGAGTGGGTAGAGATGATCGAACGGGCCATGTCTCAGGCCCTGCCCGCGCCCCGAATAGCCGGGCCCGACACCGTGCGAGTCGGCCTGATGATCCGCCAGTCCAAGGCCCGCGAGTACGAGATGCGGAAGAACCCGGACGGCACCGTAACCAAGGTGCGCAGCGACAACAGCCCCCGGGCGCAGCTTGACGGGGCGCTGCACCTGGTGAAGGCCCCGACTCACGCCGGCTGGCATGTGGCCCCGGAGCACGTGTTCGCCGACATCGGCGTGTCCGGGTGGGCCCCTGGTGTGAAGCGGCCCGGGTACGACGGAATGATGGAGGCCGTCACGAGTGGACTCCTGGACGTCGTAATCGTCTGGTCCCTGTCCCGGCTGTCCCGCAAGGGCGCGCTTGATGTCCTGTCGGTCATTGACGTTTTCGCCAAGCATGGCGTGCGGTTGGTTTCTGTCACCGAGCCGTGGCTTGACACCGACCCCAATAACCCGGTCGGTCAGGCGATTTTGGGTCTGACGGCCGCCCTGGCGGCGCAGGAATCCAACCAGAAATCGGTGTACATTACTGCGGCGCTGGACCAGATTCGCCAGCGTGGCGGCCACGTTTCCGGTATGGCGCCGTACGGACTTGAAATCGACCGCATCCTTGTCGACGGGGTAAAGGTCGGAAAGCTCAAGCCGAAGTTCGGGGATGAGGAAAATGCGCTTCCCAGTGATCACGTTCTGGACATCATCAATTACCGCCGTTTCAAGAGGATGACCGAGGACGAAATCTGCCTCAAGCTCAAGGAGCGGGGAATTAAGACTTCTCGCGGTAAAGAGGATTGGAACCGGCAGGCGGTTTATAAGATCCTCCGCGACCCTCGGTATGCCGGGTACTCCATTGAGCCCACGACGAAGATAGAAACGGACGAGGACGGGAACAAGAAGCGGACCCCGACCACATTCCTGCCTCAGATCATGTATGGGCCTGATGGGGAACCGGTGATGTTGCATGAGGGAATCATCACCCCCGAGGAATGGTGGGAGTTGCAGGAACTGATGGGCCGGGACGCTAAGAGCGTCACGCGTCGCAAGGAGCGGGACGGCGACGACTGGGTTGGTGTCTTCACCCGGCAGCGCATCCTCACCTGCCATGTGTGTGGGCGCCCCATGCAGAGCAACCCGGGCAGCGGCAAGAACAAGTACCCGTTCTATACCTGCAACACGGGCCCTGGAGGCCCCAAGGGGGCGGGGAAGCACAGCCAGGGCGTTACGGCCCGCCAGGTTGAGGAGCACCTGCCCCGTATGGCCTTCCAGCGCCTCTACGGCATGGACCAGACCGACCCCGAGGACCAGGCGTTCATCTCCACCGTGGCTCGCCGGTTTGCGGCCCAGGCCGATGGCGGTGAAAAGGCGGGCAAGCTCAAGGCGGCCAAGAAGGAACTTGAGCACGTACAGGGGGCGCTGACCAACCTTGCGGCGGACCGAGAGGCGGGTGTCTACACGGGCCCGACGATGGAAAAGCAGTACCGCGCTTCCGTGAAGCGCCTCACGGCTTCTGAGGTCCGGCTGATCAGCAAGATTGACCACCTTGAGGCCGAGCTAAACGGGCCGGTCGAATTGCCGTCCGAATGGTTCTCGGCGGAGCGCCAAGCCGACCCAATCGGCAAGGATTCCGCCTGGTCCAAGTGGGATTTGGACACACGCCGCGACTTCGTGGCCATGATGCTGGACAAGGTGGAGGTCAAGCCTGTCGGGCGCAAGGGCAACCACATGCCGGTGGTGGATCGTCTCGAAGTCTTCTGGGCTGGAACCTGTGAGGACGAGGACGAGGCGGACGAGGAGGGGCAGGTAGCGGACGAGATGGAGCAGGTAGAGGCCGTGTAAGCGCCTGACCGGTGGCCCGGATCGCAGAGCAAAATCTGTGATCCGGGCCACTTCCCTGTCCGGGCCCGGCCGGTGGCCGAAGCGGACGGCGCGAGCGGCTCCCAAGCGCAGAGTCACCACAGGTCACAGGAGGTGAGAATAAGGGCTGTAGAGATGTATTGATGTAGCTATGAACAACATCTAGCAACCACCCTAAGAGAGTCCGGCTTGTGTCCTCTGTGGGGCAAACCCGGAACCCCTTGCAGAACAGCATTCGTGCACGCGGCCCGCCCGCGCCGAGCCTTTACCACCCCCCATTAATCTCTCTGTAAGCGGGAAACGCGCGTGCGCGCAGTAACGCATGCGGCACCCTTTCCCGATCAGCCCCCGCCCGCTTCCTTGGGCGCTCCCTGCGGTAAGTCGCGTCTCTCCGGCGCACGCCGGTTGAGCGCTCGCCAGGGCGGGGGTTTTGGTGCCCTCGGCTAACGGTTAGGCCGCCCGCCTCTCACGCGGGTAGTGGGGGTTCGAATCCCCCGGGCACCGCATCGCAGTGTGAGATCTCACCCTGCCCTGTCCCGGTAGTCCAACCCGGCAGAGACGACGGCCTTAGACGCCGTGCGATGGGGGTTCGAATCCCTCTCGGGACACCCGTAGGAGGAACCCCTTGCCCGGTACGTCCGGACGCCCTGGCGTGTCCGTGGTGAAGCCCTCGGCCCCCAAGCCCGTACAGCCCAAGCCTGCCCCGCCTCGGGTCGCTGCACCGCCCATCGTGGTCGTGCCTCACCCCGTGGTGGTCCCCGTGGTCAGCGCCCCTGTGGTGCACCACCACGAGCCTGGCCGGCTGTCGGGGTGGGACGTGCTCGGCATGGTCCTGGCTATGGCCCTGGTGGTCACCGTGCTGTGGCTGGTCGCCCGTCGGTGGTGGGACTGAGTGCCCGGCTGGCAGGGCAGTGACCGGGCCAAGCGACTGCCCCGTGACTGGGCCACCCGCCGCCGGTTCGTGATGGACCGGGCAGGCTGGCGCTGTCAGTGGATACGCACCGACACGGGCGGACGCTGCCCCGAGCTGGCAACGGACTGCGACCACATCACCCCTGGCGACAACCACGACGTGGCCAACTTGCAAGCCCTGTGCGGCTATCACCACTCGGTGAAGTCCGGGCGCGAGGGCCGTGCGGGCAGTGACGCGGACCGGGCCCCTGGTGGCCGATGGTCACGGATGCGTGAGCTTCCGAAGCATCCCGGTTACGCAGGGTAGTGGGGGAGGACTCCCCTCCCTTCCTCCCCTATCGCTACGCCATAGCAGGAACCGGCCCGGCTACGGGTCTGGGACTTCCGATCTGATCTTTCGGTAACCCGCTGTGACCTGGCCTTTCGGCTGGTTGCCCCGGGTGACCCACGCGCGCGTGCACGTAACGCGCGCACGTGAGCGGCCCTCTGGCGGGCGTACAGCGCCCCCGGGCGGGATTCCTCGGCCGGGCCCCTCAACGGGCCGCAGACGGCCGTACAGGACTCCGCCCGCACCCAAGGAAGGGGGCCGCATGGCTGGCTTCGGGCCCCCGCCCAAGACCAACGCCCGCAGGACCAACGCCGACACGTTCGACCAGGACGTTGCCGAGGTCACCGCGGAATCCGTCGCCGCTCCCGAACTCCCCACGCCCAAGCGCTGGTTGTCGGCCACCCGGACGTGGTGGACCACCTGGTCCACCGCACCGCAGGCCGCCGTGTTCGTCGGGACCGACTGGCAACGGCTGGTCATGCTGCTGCCGCTGGTCGACGGCTACCACCGCGAGAAGGACCCACTCCGCGCCGCCAAGCTGCTGGCCGAGATCCGGCAGAACGAACAGTCCCTCGGTGCAACGCACTTGGACCGACTCCGCGCCCGCATCAAGGTCGCCGGCTCGGCCGAGGGCCCCGGCGAAGCCGTGGGCCAGGGCGCCGAGGTCATCGACCTGGCGGACTACGCCGCCATGTTCGGGGGCGCCTAGTGCAGACCGGCAACCTGCCCTCGGGCCTGCCCGAGCGCACCCTTGGCTGGCACATCATCGCCTGGTGTTCCCGGTACATCCGCCAGCCGGACGGCGAACACGCGGGCCGACCTTGGCAGTTCACGCGCGAACAGGTCACGTTCGTGCTCTGGTTCTACGCGCTGGACGACGCCGGGAAATTCGCGTACCGCCGTGCGATCCTCCGCCGCTCCAAGGGCTGGGGTAAAAGTCCCCTCTTGGCTGCCTTGGCCATCGTGGAATTCATCGGCCCGTGCCGACCCGACCCCGGACGATTCGTCCGTGACCCGTTCGGGAATCTCCACCCCGCTGGCCGGGCCGAGAACGCCCCGCACGTCCAGATGGCCGCTGTTTCCGTACAGCAGGCATACAACACCATGGACGCCGTACGCGGAATGTTGGTCGAATCTCCGGCCGTCCGGGATTACAACCTGGATGTCGGCAAGACCGTAATTCAATTCGCTGATGGCAGGCCCGGAAAGATCGAGCCGGTAACGGCTTCGAGTGCATCCCTTGAGGGTGCCAGGCCGACATTCGTTGTCGCGGACGAAATCCATCACTGGACGAAGTCCACCGGCGGGTTCGCCATGGCCCGAGTGCTTTCCCGAAATCTCGGGAAAAGGCCCGGCGGTATGGCGCGCATGGTCATGACGACCAACGCCCATGCCCCGGGTGAGAACTCGGTGGGCGAGCAGGAATACGACGCGTTCATTGACATCAAGATGGGCAAGGCCCGTCGGACCAATGACGTTCTGTACGACTGCCGCGAGGCGCCGCCGGATGTCGACCTGGCCGACGCGGACCAGCTCCGCGAGGCCCTGCGGGTCGCGTACGGGGATTCGACGTGGGTCGACCTCGGCCGAGTCATGGCCGAGATCTACGACCCCACGTCCGACCCCTCGGAGATGCGCCGCTTCTACCTCAACCATGTGGTCGCCAGTAGCGATTCGTGGTTGGACCCGGCCGAGGTGGACGCCGTGGTCCTGGCCGGCCTCGGTGGTGCCCCGGAGCCTGGCGCCCTGGTGGCGCTTGGTTTCGACGGGAGCAAGAGCGACGACGCTACCGCCCTGGTGGGTGTCGACGTGGAGACCGGCCACGCGTGGGTTGTGGGCGTCTGGGAACGCCCGGACGGCCCCGACGCGATCGGCTGGGAGGTTCCCCGGCCCGACGTGGACAAGGCCGTCCGCGACACGTTCGAGAACTTCGACGTGGTGGCGTTCAACGCCGATGTCGCGTTCTGGGAAAGCTACGTCGACCAGTGGGCCGAGGACTTCCGGGAGCACCTTTTCACCAAGGCCAGCCCCAAGCACTCGGTCGCATTCGACATGCGCAACCGGCTGCGGGATTTCACCCGGGCCGCCGAGGCGACACACGCCGCCATTGTCGAGGGTGCCCTTTCCATTGAGGACCACCCGTCGCTGATCCGGCATCTCAAGAATGCCAGGCGCCGGCCGAACAACTACGGCATCGGATTCGGCAAGCAGTCCCGTGAATCGCCCCACAAGGTGGACGCCGCGGCTGCTTTTGTCCTGGCCCGAGAAGCCCGACGTACGGCCCTTGAGGCCGGAGTCATTGAAAAGAGGGCCCGAAAGGCGCCCGGCACGTTCGTGAGTTTCTAGGGAGTTTCACCTTTTGGCGGGAGCACTTGACATGCTGCCCGGTGCTCTCGCCATTCGATCGGCGGAGTCTGCCCGGGTTCAGCGAATAGCAAGCGCCCTGCGTGGCGAATTCCGCGAGTCGTACATGCCCAAGACGTACGACCGCGAATACAAGGTAATGCGGGAGCGGGCCATTGCGAATTGGCTCCCCCTGGTGGTCGACGTGACCGCCGAGAACCTGTTCGTGGAGGGGTTCCGGCGCCCGGACTCGGGCGACGACCTGTCCGTCTGGGACATCTGGCAGGCCAACCGCTTGCAGATGCACCAGACCGTGGTGCACCGCAGCGCGCTGGCCTATGGCGTCAGCTACGTCACGGTCCGGCCCGGCGACCCGTTCCCGGTCATCCAGTCGGCGCCGTCGACCAGTTGGACCGTGCACTACGCCGAGCCCGGCGACGAGTGGCCCCTGTGGGCCCTGCGCCGGATGCGTTCGGTGCAGATGTCCGACGACTCGGACGGCACGCTGTTCGAGCTGTGGGACGACGCCACGGTGACGTTCGTTCGGGTGCCCGGCGACGGGTCCAGCCTGGACGACCCCTCGGCCGTCGAGATCCACGAACCGCCGGTCGCCCACGGCCTCGGTGTCTGCCCGGTCGTTCGTTTCGTCAACCGTCTGCCGATGGACGACGGCGCGGTCCCGGTCGGTGAAGTCGAACCGCTGATCCCGATTCAGGAGCGCTTGAACGAGACGACCCTTGGTCTGCTCATGGCGCAGAACTACAGCGCGTTCCGGCAGCGTTGGGCCACCGGCCTGGCGATCCCGCGTGACCCGGCCACCGGCCAGGCCGTCGAACCGTTCTCCGCCGCCGTGAACCGGCTGTGGATGACGGACAGTCCCACCGCGCAGTTCGGGGAGTTCGGCCAGACCGACCTGTCCGGGTTCCTCAACTCGATTGAGGCCGGGGTCCGGGGCATGGCCGCCATCGCCCAGGTGCCCGTGCACACGCTGCTGGGCTCCCTGGTGAACCTGTCAGCCGAGGCCCTGACGGCTGCTCAGGACGGTTTGCGGCACAAGGTGGATGAACGTCGGACCCTGTTCGGGGAGTCGTGGGCGCAGGTGCTCCGCCTGGCCGCAGCAGCAGCCGGCGACCTGGCCACCGCCGAGGACACGTCCGCCCGCATCGTGTGGCGTGACACCGAGTCCCGGTCCCTTCCCGCCACCGTGGACGGCCTCGGCAAGGCCGCGCAGATGCTCGGCATTCCCCCCGAGGGCCTGTGGTCGCGCATCCCCGGCGTCACTGCTGCGGACATCGCGTACTGGCGAACCCTCAAGGACAACGCCGCCGTCGCCGGGGCCATGGCCCAGTTCTTCACCGGTTCCCCGGGCGTGGACGGGCCTGTCCCGGCCGCGCAGGGCCTGGCCGCATGACGGCCGCCACCGAGCTGGCGCAGGCCCTCACGCGGGCGCACGGCGCCGCACAGGGCGGACTCGTCTCGGGCGCCCTACGGCGTGTCCTCACGTTGTGGGGCGTCCTGGACATCGAGAACCTGGACGACTCGTTCGCCGAGTATCTGCGCCTGGCGGAACCGGTGTTGGCCGAGGCCAAACACAACTCGGCCAAGGCAGCGGCGGGTTACTACGACATGCTGCGGGCCGCCGAGGGCGTCCCCGGGACCAGCCAGGCCGGGCGCTTCCTGGCCGACCTGGTGACCTCGGGAGAGATGGAACTCACCCTTGGGCCGATCGGCCCGACCTACATCCGCAAGGCCATGGCGGACGGCATGACCTTCGAGCAGGCCGCCCGCGCCGCGTGGGTCAAGCAGTCCGGCCAGATGTCACACAGCATCCTCGGCGGCTCCCGGGACACCCTCGCCCACCGCATCGAACGGGACGACCGCGCCATTGGATTCCAACGCGCCCCGTTCGACCGGAATTGCTGCGCGTTCTGCGGCGTCCTGGCCAGCCGGGGCGCTGTCTACAAGGCCCGGGGCGCCGCCATCACGGCGAAGAACGGCAAGCGGTACCACACGCATTGCCGCTGCCAGCCGCAGCCCGTGTTCCGGGCCGGTACGCCGCTGTCCGACGCGGGCCAGCGATTCCACAAGCTCTACGCCGACCACGGCGACATCAACGAAGTCCGCCGCCACCTGGACGGCCGGACGACCAAGAACGAAGCGGAGAAACCGAGTGGCGGAAGCGCCGACGACTGAGACCACCCCGGCCCCCGAGGCGACCGCCACCGAGCCCACCCCGGCCCCCGCGCCGGCTGCCCTCTCGGCCCCGGCCGTGTCGGCCGCCGAGCTGGACACCTACCGGGCTGCCGTCGCCGAGCTCAAGGCCCTCAAGGACGCCCAGCTCAGCGAGCAGGAGCGCGCCCAGCAGGCCGCCAAGGACGCCGCCGACCGGGCCGCCGCAGCAGAGGCCGAGCTTGCCGACCTGCGGGCCGCGCAGACGCGCGCCAAGGTCGCCGCCGAGCACGGCCTACCGGCCGCCCTGGCGGACCGCCTCAAGGGCGCCACCGCCGAGGAGCTGGCCGCCGACGCCAAGGCCCTGGCCGACCTGCTCAAGGGCGCCGCGACCGCCAACCTGCGGACCCGCCCCACCCCGACCGTTCCGACCGGCGGCGCCGTCGACACCGGCACCACGGGCGACATCGACCCCATGAAGCTGGCGGCCACCGTGCTGGCCCGCCGCCTCGGCTAAGAAAGGCCCTAACTCCCTTTGGCTGACCACGCTTTCAACCTGGCCAAGGTCTACTCCAAGGCAGCTATCCCGCTGCTCAAGGAACAGCTCGTCCTAGGCCGTCTCGTCTTCCGTGACGCCGAGCGCGATTTCGTCGGCGGTGTCGGCACCGTCGTGAACATCAAGAAGCCCGGCACGCTGCTCGCGCGAGAGACCACGCTCAAGAACAAGGTGCCCATCACCACGGACACCGTGGATGAGGGCACCGAGCCGGTCACCATCGACCGCCACGTCTACTCGGCCGTCGACCTCACCGAGGAGGACGCCAACCTCAACGTCGAAGACTACGCGAGTCAGATCCTTGACCCGCAGGTGCAGGCCGTCGCCGACAAGGTCGAGGCGAACCTTGCCACCGAGATGAACAAGGTTCCGGCGGGCGCCGGTTCCCTGCTCATCGACGCCGCGAACCCGTCCAGCGCCTACAAGGCGATCAAGGACGCGGGCATCGCGTTCGACAAGCGGAAGATCAACCGCACCGGCCGCATCCTGGTCGTCTCCCCGGACATCCTGTCCGTGCTTCTGGAGGACGACAAGATCATCCGTCTGGACGCTGCGGGTGAGGGCGGCGCCCTGCGGGATGCCAACATCGGCCGTCTGTCCGGCTGGAACCTGTTCCTGTCCAACCAGATCAACGGCGCGATCGGCTTCACCAGGGAGGCGTTCGCGCTGGTCGTCCGCGCACCGCGCAAGCCCGAGGGTGCGACCTTTGCCGCCACGGCCGACGGCCAGGGCTACGCGCTGCGGTACCTGCGGGACTACAACAGCGACACCCTGACGGACCGTTCCGTGGTGTCCACCCTCATGGGTGTCAGCACCCTGGACAGCAGCCGCGCCATCGGTCTGAAGCTCAAGCCCGCCGCGTAACACCCCCGGGGGTCAGTGTGAGATCTCACGCTGGCCCCCGCCGAGTTGGGCGGAGGGCCCCTGTACGCAACCGCTGACGACGTGTCGGCCCGCCGTCCCGTTCCCATCGGGGACGCCGAGCGGGCCCGGGTGGCGATCCTCTGCGAGGACGCGTCCGCCCTGATCCTGGCCGAGGCTGGCACCCCGCTGCCCGAGGCCGCCCTACCGGTCGCCAAGGTGCTGGCTGTGCGCATGGTCGGCCGGGCGCTGGACAACCCTGGCGGGTTCACCGCCGAGACCATCGGCAGCTACAGCTACCAGCGCGACGCCTCGGCGTCCGCCGGCCTCGGCCTCACCGAGGACGAACGCGCCCAACTCCGGCGCCTGGTGGGCCTGCCGCAGACCGCCAGTCCCAAGCTCGGCCTCGGCTACGACCGGGCCGACCGGCGAACCGTCACGGATGTGGGGTGGCCGGACTGATACCGCCGTCCCTGCTGCCGCACCGCGCGCTGGTCGAGCGGCCCACCCGCAGGACGGACCGGTACGGCGCGTCCGTGGACGACTGGTCCACGTCGACCCGCGCCGAGTACCCCGCGTGGATCGAGGACCAGGGCGCCGAGCTGTTCGGCCGCCCCGCCCCCGGCGGGTATCGCACAAGCCTGCTGGTCCTTCCCCCGGACGCCGACCTGTCCCTGTCCGACCGCATCACGGTCGACGGCCAGACGTACCAACTCGCCCGCCCCGCACGGCTGGTGAGGACCGCCGTAGGGCCCCACCACGTCGAGGCCGAGCTGACCAACTACGAGGGGGTCAAGCGTGTCTGACGTGCGCGTGGAGATCGACGCCGCATCCCTGGACGCTATCGCCCAGGACCCCGAGATCCTGGCCGTTCTGGTCCGCAAGGCCCAGGAGGTCAAGGCCAAGGCCGTGGCCATCGCGCCGCGCCAATCCGGCGACTACGCGGGCAAGTTCAAACTCCGCTCCGGAGTGAATAACGGCAAGGCGTTCGCGCAGGTCGCCAACACCGACCCCGCCGCGAACGTCATCGAACTCGGCGCTCGGGGCGGCAAGAACCCCAAACACCGTGTACTCGGCCGGGCCTTGCAGTCCATCCGGGAGGACTAGTTGATCGTCTTCCCCGACGCCGAGGCCCTGGCGCTGGCCCACCTGCGGGCCGCCCTGCCCACCCTGCGGTGCGGCACCGAGCTGCCCGCCGTCGCGGACGGCCGCATGTTCCTGGTGGTCGGCCGGACGGGCGGGTCCATGACCTGGCCCGTACTCGACACCGCCGCCCTTGACCTTGAGGTGTGGGGCCCCGACCGGGCCGAGGCGCACGACGCCCTACAGGCCGCCCTAGGTGCCCTGTTGGCACTCGACCGCCAGCCCGGCCCCATCGCCTCCGTGCGGGTGACTTCCGCCCCGCAGTACGCCCCCGACGCCATCACCGGCGAACCGCGCTGGCTGGCGTCCATCGACCTTGCCACGCGGGCGACCCGATCGGAGTAACCCCCTGCCCAGCACCACCCCGATGTTCCAGCCCGAGCTAACCCGTGTCGCTACCGGGGGCGCCCTCTACAAGGCGCCGCTCGGCACCCCTCTCCCCGCCGCAGGCGTGGCCACCGACCTGACCAAGTGGACCAGCCTCGGCACCTTCACCGACGACGGCGTGTCCCATGAATTTTCCGAGGACACCGACGAGATCACGTCCTGGCAGAACGGCGTAGTGCGGACCCTGGTCAAGGGCCGCAAGCTGACCCTCAAGGTGTCCGCCCTGGAGTCCAGCAAGGCCGTCCTGGAGACCTTCTACGGCTCCGCCCTGACGGCCGGTGGAGACTCCAAGTCCGGTGTCCTGGACATCAAGGCGACCGTCAGCCGGCCCCGTGAGACGTACCTGTTCGAGTGGCAGGACGCCGTAGGCCAGATGTGGCGCCTGTACATCGCCGTCGGCCAGGTCAGCGACGTGGAATCGCCCAGCTTCAAGAACACCGAAGCCGTCACGTGGGGGTTCACCCTCTCCGCCCTCGGCAACGCCGGTTCCCTGGCGCAGTGGCAGATCACGGACGCACCGGTCCTCACTGCGGCCGGGATCACCGTCACCCCGTAACGGGGGTGGCCCCAACTCCCCGAGGCGGCCCCGTGATGCGGGTCCGGGGCCCCTCGGGGGCAGTGTGAGATCTCACGCTGCCGACCCGCAACGACCCGCAGCACCACAGGAGATACCTACTTGAGCAAGCCCAACGGCGCCCGCTACCGCCTGGCCACCCTGCGGCAGAACGCCGCCGCCCGCCTCGGCGGCGACACCATCGAGTTCGAGACCCCGGACGGCGCCGAGTTCGCCATCCCCGCCCCCGGATTCTGGGACGACGACGTGAAGCTGTGCATCAAGGCCGGTGACGACGTGGGCATGGCCCGCGCCCTACTCGCCGACCGCTACGAGGAGTTCCGCCAGGCCGGTGGCCGCGCGGACGACCTCGGCCTACTGTTCCGCGCCTACGCCGAGGGCCAGGACTCCACCGTGGGGGAATAACGGCGCTCGCCGACTACCTCACCGAGCACTACCCGGACCTGGACGCGGACTTCCGGCGCCTGTACCGGTTCGACCTGCACGCGGACGTGGGCACCCACGCCCTGACGTGGGGCCGCTTCCGGGACCTGCTGGCACGGTTGCCCGCCGACTCCTGCCACGTGCGGGCGCTCTCGGGTGAGGACGTGGGCGAGTGGACCCTTGACCGCCACCTGTTGGCATCTCAGATCGACCACATGCGGTCGACCAATTGGCTTATCGGCGCCCTTCTAGTGGCGCTCGGAGGGGCGAGGAAGAATCCCGTTCCCGAACCGTCTCCCGTTCCCCGCCCCGGGGTGGAGGCGAAGAAGCCGAACGAAAGTAGGGGATTCATGGCGCTGGCTGCCCGAATGGGCCAGCGTCCGCTAATTCGATAGGTGGTGCGCGTGCCCGGTCGGGGTAATGCAATTCGGGCCGGGTCCGCTTACGTTGATATCCGCGCGGGTGACACATCGAATTTGGTGAGCGGTGTCACCGATGCCGCGCGGGAGGCTGGAAACCGGGCCAGCAATGAGCTTGAGTCCACGATTGGTGAGGCTCCCGGAGGAAAGTCCGGTCAGGGGTTCGCCGCCGGTTTCGGCGGAAAGCTCAAGGCCGGAATAGCCGGGGCCGCACTGGCAGCCGGCGCCCTGCTCGCACAGGGCATCGGGGACGCGCTGGAACACGGCGCGATAAAGAGCCGACTCCAAGCCCAGCTAGGCACCACCAACGAGGCCGCGGCCTCGGCCGGAAAGCTCGCTGGAAAGCTCTACTCAAAGGGTGTCACCGAGGATTTCCAGACGGCCGCCGACACCATCAAGGCCGTAATGCAGTCCGGTATTGCCCCGCCGGGCGCGACGAACGACCAGCTACAGGCCATCTCCACCAAGGTGGCCGATGTCGCCGGGGTCTTCGACCAGGACCTTGGCGGGGTCACGAACGCGGTTTCGCAGATGCTGCGGACCGGTCTGGCGCCGAATGCCGAGGCCGCCCTTGATGTTCTGACCAAGGGATTTCAGAACGGCACGAACAAAGCCGACGATCTCGTTGACACGTTCAACGAATACGGCGTCCAGTTCCAAAAGCTCGGCCTTGACGGACCGGCCGCCCTCGGCCTGATATCGCAGGCCGTTCAAGCGGGCGCGCGGGATTCAGACGTAGCGGCCGATGCGCTCAAGGAATTCAGCATCCGGGCAATTGACGGAAGCACCACTACGGCCGCCGGATTCAAGGCCATCGGCTTGGACGCCGAGGACATGGCCGCCAAGATCGGCCAGGGCGGAAAGACGGCCAGCGACGGCCTTGCCCTGACGCTCCAAAAGCTCAAGGAAATACCCGATCCCGTCGCCCGGTCACAGGCCGCCGTAGCACTTTTCGGAACTCAGAGCGAAGACCTCGGGGCCGCGCTTTACGCGATGGACCCGAGCAATGCCGTTGCTGCACTCGGGGAAGTCGGCGGCGCCGCCGAGAAGATGGGCAACGCCCTTCGGGACAATGCCCAAAGCAAGATCGAGGTTTTCAAGCGCAGCATTTCCGAGGGCGTCACGAACGCCGTCGGCGGCTACCTGATCCCGTGGGTTGAGCGTGGCGCCTCGGTCGTCGGGTCCGTCCTCGGCCCGGCCTTCACCAAGGGCCGGGAGGTCGCCACCGAGCTGTTCAGCGGCATCGGTTCCGGCTCCGGGATCGTGTCCGAGGTCGGCGGCAAGCTGTCGTCCCTGGCGGACACGGCCAAGGTCTATGTCCTGCCCGCCGTGCAGGGCCTCGGGGACGTGGTGGTCGGTAAGTTGCTGCCCGCGTACCAGTCCGTCGCCTCGGCGGTCGCCTCGGGTTTTCTGCCGCTGTTCCGCACCGTCGGCAGCATCCTGACGGACACCGTGTTCCCCGCCGTGATGCGGGTGTACGGCGCCGTCTACGAGAACTTGACGCCCATCGTGTCGGCTGCCGCCGACGTGATCCGCCAGTACGTCGCCCCCGGCGTCCAGATGCTCGGCGAGAAGCTGACCGAGGTCTACACCAAGGCGCAGCCGGTGATCTCGGTCATCGTGACCGTCACGGAGACCGTCGCCAAGTTCGCCGCGCGCCTGCTCGGCGAGGTCATCCCGCCCGTCCTGCGCTTCGCGGGCGAAGTGCTCGGGAACCTGTTCAACGCCCTTGGTACTGCCATCGGTTGGGTCGGCAACGTCATTGACTGGCTGGTCCGTCTCGGCCGTGGCGTGTCCGATGCGGCGGGATCTGTCGGCCGGTTCGCCGGCTCTGTCCGCGACCACTTCGAGAGCTTCAAGTCCGCTGTGTCGAACGGCTGTTCCGAGGCCGTCTCGTACGTGACCGGCTTGCCGGGACGGTTCGTCAGCGGCTTGTCCAGTCTCGGCAGCTACCTGGCGCGGGCCGGACGCGACGGCTTCAACGACATGAAGGGCGCCGTAACGGACGGCGCGGGCAAGGTCGTTGAGGAAGCCAAGGCCCTGCCCGGCAAGATCTCAACCGGGATCGGCAACCTGGGATCGCTGCTGGTCGGCGAGGGCCGCCACGTGGTCGAGGGCCTGTGGCAGGGCATCCAGAACGCCGGTGGCTGGATCAAGGACAAGGTGTCCGGGTTCGTCAGCTCCGTGATCCCCGGCCCCATCAAGGACGCCCTCGGCATCCACTCCCCGTCCCGCGTCACCGCCGAACTTGGCATGTGGGCAGGCCGGGGCCTGGTGGTCGGCCTTGAGGCCACCGCCCCCGAGATGCGCCGCACCGCCGAGGGATACGCCCTCGGCATGGCCGACGCCCTCACCACCGGCCCCCGCGCCGTTCCGGCCCTGGCGGTCGGCACCGCCCCCGCCCTGGCGCGCGACGCCATCGCCCCCACCGAGGGGGCCAGCGTCAGATCTAACGCTGCCGGGGCCGGGGTCACGGTCAACGTCCGCACCGACGCGGACCCCTACGAGATCGGCCGGGCCATCGCGTGGGACACCCGATACGGAGGGAGGTAACCGCTTGGCAGTGGCCGCCCCGGTCATCACCCTGACCGGCGTCACTGAATCAACCGTCACCATCACCATCACGGCGCCCGTGGCGGGGGCAACCCGCTACGCGGCCCGGGTGGTCGCCCTCACTGGCGCCCCCGTCGCCCACGACAGCGTGACAAGCCAGTTCACGGGCACCAAGGCCCTGACGCTCGGCAACGACTCGGCGGGCAACGCTGCGGACTACCCGCTGAATGCGGGCACCATCTACCGCGCCGAGGCCAAGGCCGGGGACGCCACCACGTGGGGGCCGTGGTCGGCGCAGGTGGAGTTCACCACCACCGGCAACCCGCCCCCGCCCGTGCAACTCCCCACGCCCGAGACCGGCGTCACGATGTCGTTCGCCGCCGAGTCGTGGACGGCCCACTACGGTGGCGTCCTGCTCGGCGGCCCCTCGGCCATCGTGCTGCAAGAGGTCACCGGACTGCTGGACGCCCCCGAAGTGCGCGGCACCGACCGGGCCCTGTTGCAGCGCAACGGCCTGGCGACCGGCACGGACTACCTCGGCGGACGCATCGTCCACCTGGCGTTCGTCGTCCTGGACGGCCCCAAGAACGTCGAGGACACCCTTGCGGCGTTCCAACCCGGCGGCCCGTTGAAGCCCTTCCGGTTCTCCTTTCCCGGCGTCGCCGGGGGCGCTGGCCGGCTGCTGGCCAAGGTCCGCAAACGGGATGTCCGCCTGGACCAGTCGTACGCCTACGGGGGCGTCCGGGTGGCCGTCGAACTCTTCTGCCCGGATCCGCTGTTGTACTCGGACACCGAGGCCACGACCCCGGTCCTGCCGGTCACACCGCGCGGGTCCGTGAAGGTGTTCCCGCTCAAGTTCCCGTTCGGGTTCATGAAGGCGGGCGCCATCGGCATGTCCGCCCCGATCCCTATCACCGTGGCGGGCAACACCCCGACCTGGCCCACCTTCACCGTCACCGGTCCCGTGTCGTCACCGAGCATCATCAACCGGTCCACGTCCGAACGCCTCACGGTGCAGATCGACGTACCGCCCCGCGAGGTGCTGACCATCGACACCCGCAGCCGCACCGTCCTGTTGAACGGGGCGAGCCGCTACGGGAACCTCACCGCGGATTCCCGGTGGTTCCCTTTCCGCCCCGGCGTCAACGATCTGATCCTTGACGACCTGTTGGGCGACAAGTCCCGTTCCGCAGTGGCGCGCTGGCGCTCTGCTTGGCTCTGAAAGAGGTACCCGCTTGCCTGGCGGACTCCGCGCCCCGCTCTACCTCAACAAGGGGGAGTACAACCCCGCCGACTTCCGGGCGATGCTCACCGACGTACGCGGCACCACCGTGGGCGTCGTCCCCGGGGCCACCGCCGACGGCCTCAAGGTCAGTGCGGTGTCCGGCAGTTCGGCCCGCGTGGCGGTAGCCGGCGGCCGGGCCTGGATTCCGGCCAGCACCACGGGCGTACGCAACCCCCGTGAGTGCTTCTACGTCGAACTGCCCGCCCCGGGTGTCGCGTTCAACCTGGCGACCCCGAGCGCCAGCGCCGACCGCTGGGACCTGATCGTTGCCCGGGTGTCCACCGACACCGACGCAACGGCGTTCGCCGAGGTGCCCCTTGCGAGCTTCGTGCCCGGGGACCTGACCGCCGGATGGACCCTGGACATCGTCAAGGGCACCGACGGCGGCGCCGTTCCTGCCGTGCCGTTCGACAGCTACCTGATCCTGGCCAAGGTCAAGGTCCGCAAGGGCTCAACGTCCCTGTCTGCCGCCGATGTCGAGGACGTGCGGTACACCAGCGCGGGCCAGGGCGACACCACCACCCTGGCGCCCATCCGTACGGCCCCCGGACAGGGCGTCGCCGCCGTGGCGGGCAGCCAGGCCCGGGGCGGACTCATCTACGCCACCGACGAGGACAGGTTGTACGTCAAGGGCGCCACGGACGCCCGGCCGGTGACCTACCGGCCCACCGTGTTCATGAGCTGCACCGGCAAGGGCGCCACCGGCTGGTGGGGCGCCGACGCCCCCGGTGGTGGCAACGGCCGCATGATCATGTTCGACGGCCCGGCCGTGCCGTACGACCGGATCGGCATCCTGTCGTACCAGATGCGCTACTCCTGCCCGCCCGGCCGCGAAGGCTGGACCTCGGCGTGGGTCCTGTCCAACGGCGTGTTCCAGTGGGAGAGCATGCGCAGCTACATGAACGCGGGCGGCGTCCACGCCGGTACCGCCCAGGTACAGATCCCCAAGAACACCGCGCTGGCCGTCTACATCTACCTGTACAGCCAGGGCGGTAGCCACCAGTTCGACGAGTGGCAGAGCAACGGCCAGATGACCGTGATCCCCGCCGAGTAGGAGGCCCTTGCAGTACCGCGTCATCTTCGCCGAGTTCCTGTCCGGCCAGGTCTGGGGCGAACTGCCCTTCTCCGATATCCAGTTCACGCGCACGCTCAACGCCCCCGGCGCTGCCACCATCAAGGTCCCCCTCGCAGCCGGCCCCCTGGACTTTCAGGTCCTCCAACCGTGGCGGGTCCTGGTCTACATCCAGCGGGACGAACAAGTCCTGTGGGGCGGCCCGCTGGTGTCCTACGGCGTCGACCTCGGGGCCGAGGAAGTCACCCTGTCGTGCCTCGGCCTGTGGGCCTACTACCGCCGACGGGTCATCAACTACACCAGCACCCACGCCCAGCGTGACCAAGCGCTGATCGTCCGGACCCTGCTGCGCGACTTCGGCGACGGGACGGGCGCCTACCCCTGGAACACCGGCCCCAAGGCCCTGACCCTGGACGACTCGTTCACCACGGGCATCCTGCGGGACCGGACGTACTGGCGCCACGAGTGGAAGAACCTCGGCCAGGCCGTCGAGGACATGGCCGCCGTGGCGAACGGGTTCGACTTCCGCATTGACCCCGCCTGGTCCGCCGGGCGCCTGATCAACCGGTTCGTCATGACCTACCCGACGACCGGCGAACCCACGTCCGTGGTCCTGGAGCACGGCGCCACCTGCGATGTCACCGCGTTCACCGTGGACGGCTCGAACATCGCCACCGAGGCCACCGCCACCGGGGCCGGGGACGCCGAAGCCCAGCTAGTGACGTGGTGGTACGACCTTGAGCACGAGAGCGACGCCAGCCGGCGAATCCCGCGCCTGGCCACCGTCCAGTCACGCACCGACGTAACCGACACGAACACCCTGTCCGGGTACGCCCAGCAGGCGATCAGCGAAGGCTCAACCGCCCTGGTGGTACCGGCCGTTCGCCTGTACCCCGACCAGTACCCCACCACCGGGGACCTGGCCGTCGGCCAGCTGGTCCAAGTGCGCGCCAGCGTCGCCGGGTGGGCCGCCGTGAACGACACATACAAGATCACCGAAATCACGACCCGCGTCGACAGCAGCGGCGAAGACACCGCGCTGACGCTCGCGCCCAAGGGGGTGTTCGACCGTGTCGGCAGCTATGCACGGCCCTAGCCTCGCCGCCGACCTGGCCGCCCTGCGGGGCCGCCTGGACCGACTGGAGCGCACCCCCGGCCGAGGCGCCCGGGATGAACCCTGCCCGGTCAACTCCTACCCCTGGTGGCCCGGCGGATCGACCTTCAGCAAGGTGCTTGAGTTCCCCATCGGGGGCGTCAACAACCCGGTCATCCGCTGTGAGTTCTACTACCAACTCGGCGGCACGGGCGTGGTCGAGTTCCGCCTACGGGACTTCAGCTCGAACGCCACGACCACCGCCTACGCGGCAGGCATCGGCGGAAACCACCGCTTGCGCTGCGACTGGCTGTATCCCATGGGCGACGGGTTCGCCCGACAGGCCACCACGTGGCGGCGCGTCGAGGTACAGGCCCGGGTAGCCAGCGGTTCGCCAACCCTCTACGTCTGGCCCGGAATCACCGTCGGAACACAGCTCTCCGTGGCCACCAGCGCCAGCGTCGCAGGGTTCTACACCATCGACCCGTAAGGGGGCCCCGTGGCCGACGGCCATTCGTACACCCTGACCATCGTTCTCCCGGACGCCGACGTACGCGCGATCACCGCCTATTTCACCGGCGTTGACCCCGGCATCGCCGACGAATCCGCCGTGACCCGCGCGGGAGGGGAAGCCCTGCGCGCTGCCGAGCAGGCCGTCACGGCACTGCTGCGGCGGGTCGCCGACTACCGCCCCCTGGCCGCCTCGGTTACCGTGCAGAACCCCACCACCGACCCCAACCCCGTCGTGCCGCTCACCGGACCGGCCGACCCTTCCTGACCACACCCCGCCGAGGGCCAGCGTTAGATCTGACGCTGGCCCTTTCGCATGCCCCGAGAGGACCAGAACCCTGGCTACTGGCAACGACCTTGTGCGCGTCGCGTCCGCCGACATCGGCTACCGCGAGGGCCCCAACAACGATTCCAAGTACGGCCGCGCCTACGGCCTCAACTTCAATCCGTACTGCGCAATGGCGGTTTCCCTGTGGGGCCAGGCCATCGGCGAGCGAAGCGCCGTCGGCTGGTTCGCCTACTGCCCGAGCTGGGTCAACTGGTACCGCCAGCGCGGACAGTGGCTCGGCCGCAACGCCTCGGTCGTCCCGGGCGACATCGTGTTCTTCAGTTGGGACGGCGGACCCACCGCCGACCATGTGGGCGTGGTCCGTGCCGCCTCCACCGGCTCCGCCGACGTGCTGACCGTCGAGGCCAACACGTCGTCCGGTCAGGCCGGTTCGCAGAGCAACGGGGACGGCGTGTACGCCCGGACCCGCTCCCGCGCGTACATTCTCGGCTTCGGCCGCCCGGCCTACTCCGGCGGCGCCTCGGCGACCACCGGCCGCCACCGCATCACCAAGGGCCAGACCCTCGGCGGGATCGCCGCCGCCCTCGGCGTCTCGGTCGCCGCGCTGCTCGGCCTCAACCCGGACATCAAGGACCCCAACGTCGTCCGTGAGGGCCAGGAGATCAACGTTCCGGTCAAGCCGACTGCCCCGGGTGGCGGCAACTCGACCACGGGCGGGGGCACTTCCGCCCCGGGCCCGGCTCCGACCCCGCAGCCGGCCCCCGGCCCGACCCCCAAGCCGCCCAAGCCGAGCGCTGGCCGCTACGTCCCCCCGGCCTACCCGAACGGCATCGCGCCGAACAAGGCCCGGCCCTCGGCCCGACAGCTACAGGCCGCACTCAAGGCGACCGGCTACATGCCCAAGTCCGTTGCAGCGGCGGACAACTACGGCCCCAAGACACAGTCCGCGGTGGCCAAGTGGCTGGACGCGAACCCGGCCTACAAGGAGCGCGGCAAGCGCTACGACCCGTCGATCGGCCCCAAGGGCTGGTCCGCCCTGTTCCGCCAGGCGTACGGCAAGTAAGGACGTGACACCTTGACCGACCAGCCCGATTCCCTCGGCGTCCACATCTCCCCGAGGGAGATCTACGACCAGATCGTTGGCATGCGCGAGGACGTGCGCGGCCTCACGCAGACCAGCGAGTCCGTCCGCGCCGAGCTGGCCGACCACGAGGAACGCCTACGCCAGATCGAACGCTGGCGCTACGCCGTCCCGGCCACCGTCGTCATGGGCCTCGGATCCGCCGTGGCCGAGGCCATCCGCATCGCATCCAAGTAGGGAGCACCACACTGAAGTTCACCGACACCATCAAGGCCAACCCGGTCATGGTCCGCGCCGTCATCGTCGCCGGCCTCTCCGCCCTCGGCGCGTTCGTGCCCGAGCTGGCGGGCATCGAGGGCAACGAGACCGTCATCGGCCTGGCGGTCGCCGCCGTCGCCCTGGTCCTGGGCCGAGGCGCCCACAACCGGGTCACCCCCACGCACGTGGCCGACGCCCGCGAGGAGGCGGCCCTTGTCGCCGGAATGGCAGCCCGCCGGGACGTGCTCGGCGACCCCGAGGCCAAGGCTTAACCACCCCCCATCTCCTCCCGTGGCAGACAACCACGGGAGGCAGCAGCATGCGCGGGATCGGAATCATCGGCCGGGCCAGGACCGGCAAGGACACCCTCGGCGAACGCCTGGTGAGCAAGCACGGGTTCGCGCGTGTCGCGTTCGCCGACAGCCTCAAGGGGGCAGTCCTGCGGGCCAATCCACTGTTCTCCCTGGACGGGCGGCACGGCCGGGCCCGTATCGCCGACTACGTGGAAGAGTTCGGGTGGGAGCACGCCAAGACCAACCCCGAGGTGCGCCGCACCTTGCAGGCGTTCGGCCAGAGCATCCGCGACATCGACTCTGGGTTCTGGATTCGCGCCGCCATGCGCCAGGCGCGCAACCTCGGCAAGACCGGGCGCCCGATCGCCATCACGGACGTGCGATACAAGAACGAGGCCACCGCCCTTGAGGCGGCCGGGTTCGTGCTGGTCCACCTCCACCGGCCCGGAGTCACCCGCCTGTCCCACGAGTCCGAGGGTGCCCTTGGGCCCGAGGACGCCCACGTGGCCATCACCAACGACGGCACCCTTGCCGAGCTCCACGCCAAGGCCGACGACATCGCCAGCCGCATGCCGTGACACCCGCCCCCGTGGCGCACCCCTGACCGGGTGTGCTGCGGGGGCTTTTTCGCGTTCGGGCCCAGCGTGAGATCTAACGCTGCCACCATGGGGAACCGGTCCGCACAGATGACCGAGCAGAGTTAGTTGACTAACGCTGCCTGGGTGGTGCAAGATCAGAGCACGCCGCCGGACGGACCGGGGCAAACCGAAGGAAATGGGGAGGAACCATGGCACTCGACATGGCGACCGTTCGCACCGCGAAGAACGCCGGATACCAGGTGGGTACGGTCGGTACGGGCAAGACGCCGCACGCGATCTACTTCGAGAACGAGCGTCAGGAGATCGAGACGCTGTGCACCGGCAAGGAGGCCGCGCCGCTGCGTAAGGCCAAGCTTGCCGACGCGCTGTGCCGTGCCTGTGGCAGGAAGCTGGCCGCCCTCGCCGAGGCGACCCCGGCCGAGGACGCCAAGGCCGAGCAGCCCACCGAGGCCGAGGCCAAGCCGAAGCGCCGCCGGGCCGCCAAGAAGGCCGAGGCCGCCCCCGTGGTCACCGAGCAGGCCCCGGCCGAGTTCGAGGGCCTGTTCCCGGCTGAGGACGCCGCCGTGGCCGAGCAGCCGGCCGAGGACGCCCCGGCCGAGCGCATCACCCCCAGCGCCCTGCGGAACGCCTGGTACGGCTACGAGAACCCGGGGGTGGCCATCACCCGCGCCGACATCACTGAGATGCTGGCCGACGTGATGGACCTTGAGTACGACGCCGACGGCGACCCGGCCGAGCACGTGTGGGACCAGCTGGCCGAGCTGGTCAACACGGCCGGTGAGGCGGGCGCGGACAAGTCCGGCCAGCCGATGGACTCGGACAACCTTCCGGCGGCGTACGACCCCGAGAGCCTGCCGACGGTTGTACTGACCAGCGTCACGGACCCCGACCCCGAGAGCACCGAGACCCCCCTTGAGGGCAAGGTCACGTCCCACGTCGAGAGCTACCGCAGCATCAAGGCCGTGGTCGACCTGGTGACCGAGGGCGCCAGCCTGGCCAAGCGGGTGGTCAGCGCGTCCAAGAAGGCCGAGGCCGGTCCGAAGCAGCTCGCCATCATGCAGCACAAGATCAAGCTTGAGATCCCCCGCGACGGCGACGGCTGGCCGGACCTCATGGTCCAGCAGCAGCGCACCCGGGACGCGCTGGCCGACATGTGGGCGGAGGCCGGTCTCAAGGTCGTCAAGCCCGCCGCCGGTGAGGAGATGGACCCGGCGTCCAAGGCCGCTCACAAGGTGCGGGGCGCGACCCGGGCGCACGGCAACGACGTGCGAGTTCTGTACCTGCGCGGCGTGATGGACGACGAGGAGCAGCGCGCCAAGTTCCCCGGCGCTGAGACCACGGAAGCCCTGTTCGAGGGATACGGCATCGTGAACGAGACGACCGCCGAGAAGCGGGAGCGCCAGGCCGCCGAGAAGGCGGGCAGGGCAGCGGCCCCGGCCGAGTCGGACAGTGGCGACACCGAGGGTGCCGAGGACGGGGGAGAGCAGCCCACTCCCACCGAGCCGTCCCGGGACGGCGTGGCGATGCTCGCCAGCATCCGGGCGGCGCTTGCCTCGGTCGACCTGGCAACGGTGGAGCCCAAGGCGGGGGCGGACCCGCTGGTGGAGCTGTGGGCGATCCGTGACCGGGTGGCCGAGCTGATCGGCCAGGTCGTCCCCGCCGAGAGCGACGCCGAGTAGTCCGGACACCAACAGGCCCCCATCTACCATGACGGTAGGTGGGGGCCTGTTGCTTTACGAGAGGACCCCTGGTGACCGAGCGGCGCCGCGTGATGCTGGACCTGACACGGGATGACCTGACCGGCGCGTTGCACTGCGTTCGCCTCGGCGCCGAGCAGTGGGACGACCTGGCCCACGATCCGGCCGTCCCGGAGTACCGCCGAGAGCTGGCCGAGGTGATGGCCGACAGCGCCCGTGAGCTGGCCGAGAGGCTGCGCCGAGCGTGGGCCGAGGGGTTCCCGGTCCCGTAGGCCCCGTACGGCCGTTCTAGCCCCCGTCGCGCCCCTTCCCGGGCGGGCGGGGGCTTTCGCGTGCCCGAGCTGCTGGCCGCCGCCGTTCCGCGGGCGACCGCGTGACCACGCTCGGTGATCCCGGCCCGGCGCCGGCTGGCCCCTTGACCGGCCCCCATCCATCCCCGTGCAAGGCAATCAGCGCCAACCACGGGAGAGTCTTTGGCCACCATTTCGACCATCATGCGCGGGGGTTCCCGCCTGTACGTGAACCCCGAAACCCGCATCAAGGTGCCCGGCGTCACGTCCATCATCGGCATGCTTCCGCAGGACTTCCTGCGCTACTGGGAAGCCAAGATGGTGGCCGAGGCCGCCGTCAACAACATCGGCTCCCTGGTGGGCCTGGTCCTCAACGACCAGGCCGGGGCGGTCGACTACCTCAAGGGCGCCGCCCGCCGCTACACCCGCCAGCGCGCGGACATCGGCTCTGCCGCTCACGACGTGTTCGAGCGGCTGGCCAGGGGCGAGGACGTGCGCCGCGTCGGCCCCGACATCGAGCCGTACCGCCGCCACTTCTCCGAGTTCCTGGACAAGGTGCAGCCCGAGTTCCTGCGGCTGGAAGACATCGCGTGGAGCGACCAGCACGCCTACGCGGGCAGTTTCGACGCCATCGCCAAGGTGGACGGCGAACTGTGCGTCCTGGACTGGAAGACCAGCAAGGCGACGTACCCCAACGTCTCGTTGCAGCTCACCGCCTACGCCAGGGCGGACAAGATCGTGGACGCCGAGGGCATCGAACACCCCATGCCCGAGATCAACGCCGGGGCCGTCCTGCACGTCACCCCCGAGGCATGGGCCCTCAAGCCCGTTGAGGTCTCGGACCGGGTGTTCGACCACTTCCTTGCCCTGCGCCAGACGTTCCAGTGGGACCGCGAGATCAGCAAGGAAGTGCTCGGCAAGCCCGTGGCGTCCGGTGGCGCCCTGGTGACCGGCACCGAGCGACGCGCCAAGTAGCCCGCCCCGCAGGGCCTTTACCGGCCCCCATCAACCCCAATGAGCCGGGGAGCGGCGCGGCAGAGGGCCAGCCGGCCCCGTGGACACGCGCCGCCCCTCGGTGACCAACTCCGCACCCCCAAGCACCACTTAGGAGCACCACCGCTTGTCGACCCTTGCCATTTTCGACACCGACCCCGACGCCCGCCCCAAGGCGAAGTTCACCAGCGACATCGTGGGCAAGTTCCGGTCCGGCATGCTCAACAGCCTCAACCGTCCGGTGTCGCTGCCCAACTGGCGCGTCACGACCGGCGACCCGGACGTTGCCGACACCGTGGCGTCCGCCCTCGGCGGCGAGTCCGAGACGTGGGACACCTCGGGTGAGGACATCTACCAGGTACTCACCGAGTCCCCCTCGGTGGACATCATCGTGGACAACGGCGACGCCATCGACAGCCGCCTGATCCTGTGGGGCCGCTCCGGTCCCATCCACGAGTGCAACGGCGCCGTGTTCCTCGGCCCCGAGGAGGACCAGGGCCAGCCGTGCGGCTGCCCGCCGATGCTGGCCGACCGCAAGGCGTGGGCCAAGTCGGGCCGAGGCCCGGCCCCGTCCATCTCGCTGACCTTCCGCCTGGCCAGTGATCCGCTGCTGGGCAAGTTCAAGTTCACGTCCAGCTCTTGGGAGCTGGCCAAGGTCGCCCACGAGTACGCCGAGGCCCTGGACAAGGTCGGCGGTCCGGCCGTCGTCCGCCTGACCCTGGAACTGGTCGAGTTCCAGACCTCGGCCGGTCAGGACGTGGCGTTCCGCAAGCCCGTCCTCAAGGTCCTCAAGCCGTACGACGGCGACGCCGAGCGCTCGGACCTGTCCCGCGTCGGTTTCTAACGCACCACCAGTGTGAGATCTCACGCTGCCCAAGGGGGCGGGTCGCCATGACCCGCCCCCTTTCCCATGCCCGTGCAAGGAGAGAGCACTTGGCCAAGAGTCCAGCCACCGACATAGCCGGAGTCCCGATCACCCCCGGCGCCGTGATCGTCTACGCCGCCCGCCTCAACAACCGGGTGCGCCTCGCCGAGGGCGTCGTCACCCGCGTGTCCAGCGCCCTGGTGGGCGGGCGCGTCGTCCCGTTCCTGCGCGTGCGCCCAACCGGCAACGAGAGCGGGTTCGTTAAGCGCCGCTGCATGCGCGAGGTGAACATCACGACCGAGCACGTGGCCGTGACCGTCCCCCCGGGCCGGTGACCCGTGATCTTCCGCGTAACCCCCGAACAGTGCCCACCCCTCGGTGACCTGCGCACCGCCGGAGTGGGCGACAACATCGTGATCTACGACGACGCGCGCAGCCGCGCCGACTTCTCCCGCGTACTGGACGCCGCCGTGGTCGGCGCAACCCGGGGTGCCCTGCTGCTGGTCGAGGGCGTGATCCCCGATGGACCGTGAAGCGTTCGGCACCGCCCTGCGGTTCCTGCTCGGCGCCGAGGCCGTCCTACTCGCCCTGCTGCTCACCCTCGGCATCCATGCCCTGGTCACCACCCTGCGGGACCGAAAGGGGCGCCCATGACAGTGAGTTGGACCGTCCTGACCGCCAACCTGCTGGCCCTGGTTGCCCTGGCCGGCTGCGCCCTGGTGCTGCTCGGCGTGTTCTGTCTGCTGCTGGCCGAGGGCCTGGCGGCCGTCCGCGACGCCTGGCGGTCGCGTGGCCAATGAGTCCAAGCGCAAGGGCACGGCCTGGGAAACCACGGTCCGCGACTTCATCAATGACTCAACTGGCAAGTATCTACCGCCAGTTGAGGGAGAGTCGCGCCAGTTCGCCGATTCCGCGGACCCGCACAACTGCAAGCGCCAGACACAGCAAGGCCGGTACGACGTAGGCGACTTGCACGCCTGGCCCGTGGTGATCGAGTGCAAGGCCGAGAAGCGCATCACGTTGCCCGAGTACGTCCGCCAGGCCAATGCCGAGGCCGTGAACGCGGGCATGCCGTTCGGCGTCGCCGTGATCAAGGCGCCCCGCAAGAACGTCAAGGACGGATACGTCGTCACCGACCTGGCCACCTTCGTCCGCATCCTCCGCGCCCTGCGGGAGGCCCCACCCAACCCCTAGGAGAGACACCCCCATGGACATGGACAGCCTGGTCACCCGCCTCGGCGGGGGCGACTTCGAGACCGTGCCGGACGGCGTGGTCGTGCGCTGCCCGGCCCACAACGACAGCCGCCCGTCCCTGCTGCTGGTCCACCACCAGGGCGGCACGGTCGGCATCCACTGCCGAGCCGGCTGCCCGACCTCGGCCGTCCTCACCGCCGCCCGGCTGTCCATGTCCGACCTGTTCAACGTCGCCCCCGGAACCGTGGTCGACTCCGCCCCGGCCGAACGGCCCGACCTGGTGTCCGGCGCCCCCGTCGCCGCCCTGGCCCACTACGTGGACGCCGCCTCGGCCCGCCTGTTCGACTACTCCGCCGAATGGGCCGCCGCCGCCCGCGCCTACCTGGCCGACCGGTTCGGCGTCGGCGACGAACTGGCCGCTGAGCTGGAACTTGGCGTGGACGACGCCTCGGACGCCATACCCGCGTTCGCCTACCTGCCCGCCGCGTACACCCGCTACCCCCGCCTGGTCGTCCCCCTGCGCAACTTCAACGGCCTGCCCAAGGGCCTGCAAGGCCGAGACCTCACAGGCCGCTGCCCCAAGCGCTGGCTCTCCCTGGCGAACCCCACAGGGATGCGCTGGACGGCCTACGGCGTTCTGCCCGCCGCCTCGGACGTGGTGATCATCACCGAGGGCCCCGGCGACGGCCTCACCGCCCGCGCGGCCGGGTACGGCGCCGTCGTGATCCGGGGCGCGTCGTTGGCCGCCTCACCCGAGCTGGCCGCCGAGTTGGCCGAGGGCCTGGCCGGTCGCCGCGTCCTGGTGTCGTCCGACCGGGACGCCGCCGGGTACCGCTTCGCCGCCGCCATCGCCCTGGCCCTGCGCCCGTACGGGTTCGACGTTCACCACCTGGTCCCGCCCGCCTCGGGCATGGACCTGACCGACTGGCGGGCCGCCGCCGTCGACCAGTTCGTCCAACAGCTCGGCGCCGCCGTCGACTCGGCGCTACCGGTGTCGACGGCCGAGGGGCACGCCGAGCTGGACGCCCACCTTGGCACCGCCATGCCCTCGGAGGACGAGGCCGTCCACGCCCTGTCCGTCCTGGAACGGACCATGGAGCGCTACGGGGCCAGCGACGTTCTGAATGCCCACGCATTGGTGGCATGGTCGGACGGCCGAATTCGATACGCCCCGGGCCTCGGATTCCACGTCTGGAACGGGCGCGTTTGGGAGCGCGACGACGAGGTGAAAGTCCGCCAGCTCATCCATTCGATGGGGGCAGCGCTCACCGTGGCCGCCGCAAAGCGCCGCGAGGACCGCAAGGAACAGGGCTTGGAGCCCGAAAAGGACTGCCCGATCGGTCGCGCGGCGAAAGGTTTCACCATGAGCCGGCGAATCGAAGATCTCATGCGGGAACTGCGTTCCGTGCCCTCGGTATTCGTGAACTCCGACGACTTTGACAACCGGCCCGAGCTGCTTTCCTTCCGGAACGGCGTCGTGAACCTGCGGACCGGCATCCTGCGGGAACACCGGAAAACCGACCTGCTGACCGTCTGTCTGCCCTACGACTACCGGCCCGAGGCCGAATGCAAGCGCTGGCTCCGGTTCCTCTCCGAGATCTTCCCGGCCCATCAGGAACTCAAGGACTACATCCGCCGACTGGTCGGCTACGGCATTACCGGATCGGTCGCCGAACAGTGCTTCGCCGTCCTTTACGGAAAAGGCGCGAACGGAAAATCCGTATTCACGGACACGCTGTCTGAAATCTTCTCCGGCATCTCCAAGACAACGCCTTTCGCCACCTTCGAGGAACGCACCGGAGGCGGCGGCATCCCGAATGACATCGCCTCGTTGAGGGGATCACGCCTGGTCATGGCCTCGGAAGGCGAGGCCGGCAAGCCGCTGAGCGAGGCGACCATCAAGCGGGTGACCGGAAAGGACAAGGTAGCCGCACGGTTCTTGCGCCGTGAATTCTTCGAGTTCAAGCCGACATTTCTCATCCTGCTTGCGACCAACCACAAGCCCCCATTCAAGGGTCAGGACGACGGCCTTTGGCGCCGCGTGAAAATGATTCCGTTCGCCCGGTTCTTCGCCCCGCACGAACGGGACTACAACCTCTCTGCGGACCTGCTCGCCGAGGCCGAAGGAATCATTGCGTGGGCAGTCCGAGGCGCCGTCGAATGGCACGCCAGCGGATTGCAGGACCCGCCGGTCGTACAGGACTCGACCCGGAACTACCGGGAAACGTCGGACGCCCTTTTCGGCTTCTACCCGGGCACTCTCGTACCCGCCACGGAAAACGACCACATCCGGGGAAGCGACGCATTCAGCGCGTATCTCCAGTGGTGCGAGGCGGAAAACCTCCAGTACCGCGAGCGCTGGACCCGACGCGCTTTCTACACCGCCATGGAAGAACGGGGCGTCCCCCGTAAGCGACTCAGTTTCGGAATGGCACTGGTCGGCGTGAAGCTCGCCGAATCCACGCCAGCCGGCCCCGGCATCTTCGGGGGCGAATAGCAAGGAGAAACACATTGCGGGTCCACCCGTACCGGATCGCCGGTCAGCCGGTAGAAATCCGTGTTGTCGAGACGGCGGAGGACCTGGCCAAGTTCGACGCCTGGTGCACGGCCAAGGCCGAGGCCGAGGCCGTCGTCGGGTTCGACACCGAAACCTCGGGCCTGGACGTGTTCTCGCCCGGCTACCGCTTGAGGCTCTGCCAGTTCGGCGACCTCACCACCGCATGGGTCCTGCCGGTCGAGTACGGCGGCCAGTTCGCCGCCGCCGCCCGCAAGTGGCTGCTCCGCCTGCCGCAACTCACCATCCACAACGCACCGTTCGACTGGTTGGTCTGTGACACGCACCTCGGGGTGAGCCTTGAGGATCTGTACCCGCGCACCGTGGACACCAAGATCCTGGCCACGCTGGTGGACCCCCGCCAGCCCCAAGAAGGCGGCATCGGTACCGGCCTCAAGCCCTTGTCCGCGCACTGGATCGACCCGGCCGCCCCGGATACCCAAGGGGACCTCACGGCCACGTTCCGGGCGCTCAAGCTCACCAAGGCGAACGGCTGGGCCCGAATACCCCTCACGCACCCAACGTACGAGCTGTACGCGGGACTTGACGTCATCCTCGGGTCCTGGCTGCTGGAAGTGATGCGCCGGGTGCATCGAGAGCTGGACATCCGGCCCAAGCTGGTGGAGTACGAACACCGACTCGCGTTCATCTGCGCCGTGATGCAGCGCCGCGGAATGGTCCTGGACGTGGAGTACGTCCGCGAGCTTGACGAACAACTCCTGGCCGAAGCCGAGGAGTTCGCCCTACTCGCTGCGCGGTTCGGCGTCGACAACATCAACTCGACCACGCAGGTGGCGGACGCCCTGGGGGCCATGGGCGAGAAGCTGACCGACCGCACCGCCGGGGGACAGCTCCGCGTCGACAAGGCCGTCCTCCTGGCCCTGGCCGACCGTGACCTGTCGTGGGACCGGCTGGACCTGCGCCAGCCCAACCCCCTGGCCGAGGCCATCGTCAGGGCCAAGAGGGCGTCCAAGTGGAGATCCGCCTACGCCTCAACATTCCTGGAAACCATGGACGTTCGCGGACGCGTCCACTGCGACATCCGGCACCAGCAGGCCCGGACAGGACGTATGTCCATCTCCCGGCCGGCTCTCCAGACGCTCCCGTCCGGGAACTGGACGATCCGCCGCGCGCTGCTCGCCGATCCCGGCGAAGTGGTCGTTGCGGTGGACTTCACCGCCGTGGAGATGCGCGTGTTGGCGGCCCTGGCGGACGTGAAGAAGATGAAGGCCGCCATCAAGGCCGGGGCCGATCTCCACGACTACACGGCCGAGTTGGTCTATGGTCCCGGGTTCACCCAGGATCACCGCCGACTGGCCAAGGGCGTGGGCCTGGCCACGATCTACGGTGGTGGCGCAGAAACCATCCACCGCCAGACCGGCGCCCCGCTGGACGAAATCCAGCACGCCCGCAAGACGTATGGGCGCGTCTACCCCGAGATCAAGCGGGCGTCCAACGCCTGGCAGCGTGAGGCGTTCGCCAACAACATGGTGTTGGTCTCCCCGGTCGGGCGCCGGTTGCCACTGGACCGGGACAGGACGTACGCGGCGGTCAACTACATGTGCCAGTCGACGGCCCGCGATCTGTTGGGCCAGGCTCTGATCAACATTCAGGACGCTGGCGCGCTGGACCTGTTGCGCCTGCCGATCCACGACGAGGTGGTCCTATCCGCTCCCAAGGCCGAGGCCGAGGAAGTTCGCCGTACCGTCGAAAAGGCCATGACCATGGACCTGTTCGGGGTACGGATCGACGCCAAGGGCAAGGTCGGCGGGAGAAGTTGGGGAACCCTGTACGGCGCGGCAGCGTGACCGGGGCCGAGGACTACCGGACCCTGGCCCGCCGACGGACCAAGGTCCCCCCGACCGTGACCCCCGAGGCCCTGGCCGACTGGTGGGACGACCTCGGCGCGTACGCCTGTGTCGCCTGCTGGGGGCCACCCGACCACGCCGACCACATCCAACCCTTGGCCCGAGGGGGTGAGCACAGCGTCTACAACCTGCTGCCGCTGTGCTCACCCTGCAACCTGGCCAAGTCGGACCGTGACCCGTGGGAGTGGCTACGGGCGGACGTGCTCGGCACCCGTTGCGGGCAGTGTCAGATCTAACGCTGCCCGCACCGGTCCTTGGGCGCGATCGCCCGGCACCTCGGGTCGCTCGGCGGGCACTGTCACCAGCACGTTCTAGGATTCCTTAAGGTGCCACCAGGCCATCACTCAGTGTAGCCATTGGTGGTTCGACGTGCCGAAATAACGCTTGTTCAGATTCGAACCGCATGCTTACGTTCTCTCTCGAACGACTGAACGAATTTGGGGGGTGACTCTCTGTGTCCCAGCTTGGCCGCGTCACGCCTTGGGGCCGTATGGCTGTGCGCGCTACCCGCACCACGCTACTGCGGCGCCTCGGCGCGTTCTTCCTTGACGCCGCCACTCGCGTGCTGGAGACCGTCCGGCGTGACGCTGGCCGGGCCCGCATCGGCCGGGACGTGATGTTCGCCGCCGTGCGCGTGTACCTGCGCTTCACTCTGTCCAGCTACCCCATGGCGGCCCGCGTCCTGGTGGCCGAGGCCATCGTCAGCGCGGCCCGTTCGGGTGAGGCCCACGCCGCCGCCGAGCTGGTCCGGGTTCGCCGGCTGACCGGCGCCCTGGCCATCCTCAACGTGTTGGCCGTCTTGCCCTTCCGCGTCGCCGCCCGCACCGTGGCCGTGGCCCGCGCGACCGCCCGCCTGCTGCGGGCCTGTGTGGCGATCCTCGCCCACGCGCTAAGCCAGCGCGGTTCCCTGCCCTCCGGTCGGTCGACGGCGGGCACGGCGGCGTTCTAGCGCCTCTCCTGGCCCCCGTTCGTCCGGCGACCCCGGACGGGCGGGGGCTTTCGCATATCTAGGCACCGGTCGGCGCAGCCATAGCGCGCGCCGCGCCGCCATCTGGCCTGCCCAAATTCCTTAACTCCCCTTTCGCGCGGGGGACTTAGCTCGGCGCGTGCACGGCCTCCGACTGCCGTTCTGCACCCCAAGCCCTGGCATGTCCATGCCCTTTCGGGGCCCTTTACCGGCCCCCATCAACCCCCGCGACTCAGCCACCGCACCACGGAGCCAAGCCGCGATGACGCACGCCCTGACCTGCCCGAACACCCCCGCCGACGCCGACGACCTGGCCGCCACCGTGGCCGCCGCGCAGGCTGGCGACCCCCACGCCGTCGAGGCCGTCCTTGCCCGCCTTGAGGGCGCCGTCATCGCCCTGGCCCACCAGCGCGCCGAGCGCACCGCCAACGGGATGGCACACCGCGACGACATGGCGCAGGAAGGACGGATGGCCATCCTGGGGGCCCTCAAGGACTACTCTCCGCAGCCGGGCGCCACCTTCACCACGTACGCCATGACCCGCATCAAGAACGCCATCTCTCAGGCCGCATGGCAGGAGACGACGCCCGGCGTCGACCAGCGCGACGCCCGAACCTACCTCGCCGCTCTGCGGGAGGCCGACGGCGACCACGACGCCGCCGAGGCCCTTGTCAGGACGCTGCCGGACACCAAGCACCGCCTCTCGCGGGAGTCCGCCCGTGCGGCCCGCCTGGCGTTCGCCCCGCCGGTCGCACTCGACACCATGACCCACGACGACGCCGAGGCCGCGCAGCGAGAGTTCAAGTTCCGGGGCGACCGGGTGAAGTCGCCGCAGGACCGATGGGCCGAGCGCCAGGGCAAGGCTGACGCCTCCCTCGGCCTGGTCCGCGACGACGTGGCCCACGACCAGCACACCCGCGCCGCCCTGGTGAACCGGGTGCTACTGCCCAAGCTGTCGCCCACCCAGCGCCAGGTGATCGACCACACGTATGGCACCTCGGGCGCCGCCTGGCTGGTCAAGGTGTCCGCCATCGGCATGCGCGGGGCGGACGTGACCCCCGACCTTGAGGCGATAGCGGGGGAGATCGGCACCACCACGGCCGCTGTGAAGGCCCACAAGTCGGCTGGCCTGGCCAAACTCCGGCGCAGCTACGGGGACTTCGAGGACGCCCTTGCCACCGCGGAATCCATCGCCGCCTAAACCGCCCCTCCGCACACGGGAGTTGAACCGTGCCTCGCTACATGACCCCCGAGGACGCCGCCCTAGCCGGCGCGAGCGTGCTCGACCTGGCCGAGGACCCGACCGGCCCGACATGGGCCGCCGACCTACTCGACCCCACCGACGACGACCAGCGCTAGATCTAACACTGCAACAGGAGAGAACCCCATGTCCGTCAAGCTCAACACCCGCACCGTCACCACCATGAACGCCAAGTCCGGCCGCATCACCCTGGTTGCCCCGGAGGGGGACAACAGCGGCGTACTGCTGGCCGCTGCCGCGAACACCCGCCTTGAGCCGGAGCACATGCAGGCACTCGCCGCGTGGCTGACCGCCGAGGCGAACCGGATCACCTCCGAGGCGATGCGCAAGCGCCTTGAGGCCGAGGAGGACGCGAAGGCCGAGGCCGAGCGCAAGCGTGCCGAGACCGAGCGCCAGCGCACCGAGGCGGCCCGGCGTGCGCGTGCCGACATCATCCGCAGCCTTGAGGGCCGGACCGGTCCGTCCTGGCGCTTCTGAGAGGAGCCCGACCGTGAACCTGCCCGAACGCACCGAGTACCGGTTCGAGGACCATCACGTCAACGGGGACGCCCTGGTCCTCAAGGTCGACAAGGACGGGGACGTACTGATCACCACACACGAGGGCGGGGGAGCGGTCGGCGGGTTCTACCTGCGGCCCGAGGACGTGGACACCCTGGCCGTGGCGGTCCGCCGCCTCGGTCGGACCGGCGCCGCTCACCGCGCAGCAGCCACCGCCCTGCCCGGCCCTGCCGATATACCCCCCGTCGACCCCCGTACACCCGAAATGGTCGAGGCCGAAGAATGGGCGGACAAAGCGGCCCGCCGGGCGACCTTCGCCGAGTCCATGATGCCCGCCCCGGGCACCGAGGACCGGGAGCGAGCCTTTATCCGCGCAACTGAAATGCTCGGCCCGTCCGCCTCGGCGGAAAGTCGAATGGAAATGGCGCGATATCTACTCGGGAAAAGCCGTTGGACCTAGCGCCCAGCGCAGCCGGCCCCCGTCTCTCCGCGTGAGGGGCGGGGGCCATTTCGTCGTTTCAGGGTGAGATCTCACACTGCCCAAGAGGGGACCATGCGAACCGCCAAGCCTGCCGCAAGTCTTGCAATCGGCGATGTGATCGGCACCACGGCGCGACCCGTCGTGCTGGCCGTCCAATTCGAGCGCCGAGATGACAAGCGGGTCGTCCTGCTCCGATTCGACAGCACGCCAGGATGGCATCCGTACGCCCCTGGCCAGGTGTTTTATGTATGGGAGCGTGCCCATTTCTGAGTCTGACGGGGTGGCCCGCTACGCCGCCTGAATGATCGGTTTCAAGTTCGAACCACCTGCATGTTAGCTTTCGGTCGTCGCGTCACCGAGGCAAGGGGGGACACCCGTGGTTGCGCTGACGACCGAAGAAATTTCGGTTCTCCTTACGGCGTACGCGGAAATGCCGGACATTCTGGAGATAGGGCCGGAATATCCGGTCATGCTCTCACTCGTATGTAAAAGGCTGGCGATAATCGACACCGAACCGGATCAAAATGGAGTGCGGACCACCCGACTACTCCTGAGCCCCCGCGGCCGTGCCGAAGCGATTCGCCGAGTCAGTAATGCGAATGTGAAAGGTAGAGCAATGGCCGCGTAAAGCCCTATCAATTCAAAATGAGCCCTCGGCCTAAATGGTCGGGGGCTCATTTTGCGTTGGGTGCATAGTCCGACTGCCACCCGGCCGTTGCTGGCGTGCTAGCACGCTGTTACGTTGGCGGCCATGACTCAGCGAAAGCGGCGGGGGGCCGACGGGGTAGCACCCGGCCGGAGAGACTTCGAGAGGGCACGGGCGATGATCGCCAGCCTGTCCCTGCGGGAACTGTGTACCGAGTGGCTGGACGGGCAGATGGCGCCGTCCGCGACCCTTGAGGACTGGCTAGTCGAGGACATGGCACGACGCTGCGGCCAGGCCGCCGTGAGCGACTGGCAGGCCGCCATGCGGGCGGCCGGGAAGCCCGTCGACCCCTACCCGTTCCTGGAGCCGGCCGAGGGCCAGGGAGACACGGAGTAGGCCCTCAGACAGAAGAACCCCCGACCGCTCCGGACGGGGGTTCTTTTGTGCTTCGTGCGGCGGCTCACACGTCGCCGAACTTGCCGTCCGCCGCCGCCTGGACGAACGAGGCCCACGCCTCGGCGGAGAACATGAGCTTGGGGCCCTCGGGGTCCTTGGAGTCCCGGACGGGCATCACGCCGGGGAAGCCGGGGGCGACTTCGATGCAGTCGCCGCCGTTGTTGCTGTACGACGACTTGACCCAGGAAACGCCAGTCAGGTCTACAGGGTCGGTCATGGCTGAAGTTCCTTTCGAACCTTACGGATCAGTGCCAGGGATGCCGCTGTGGGCAGCGCTTCCACCAGTAGCTGATCGTACTCTCTCTCCCACCCGGCGACCGTTGTGCGCGACCGCTCAAGATGGCCCTTGGCTGTTGATTCTGCGTACCCCACGACCGAGTGGTCCGGCAGGTTCAACAGAACCACCGGCAGAGTGAAGGGGAGGTTCTCGCCGATACCGAAGGGGGCCATCTGGATGGTGATGTTCGGTCGCCCAGCCAAGTCCTCAAGGTGGCGAAGTTGCTCGGCCATGACCCGCAGACCGCCGACTGTGCGCAGTAGTGCCCCCTCTTCGATCACTGCGTGAACCATTGGCGGCGTCTTCTGATCCAGGATCTCCTGCCGCAGAGCCAGGTATTCGGTTCGCTCGTCTGCCTCGGCCTGGCTGATCGCGCCGCGCCTTACGGACGCCTGTGCCAGCGCTCTGGCGTACGCGGGAGTCTGGAACAAGCCGGGCACGATGACCAGACCTACGGTCCGCAGACGGCGACACCTGGCCTCGGCATCGGCGAACTCTGCGAAGCCCTCAAGGAGCGCCGCACGGGTGCAGCGTCGCCAGAGTTCGTAGAACTTCTGTCCTGTTTCGAACACCTCATCGGCCTTCACAGCCAGCGGCCTTGTTGCGGAACGCTTAGCTCTTTCGACGTACGAGACGTGTGCGGGGGAGTACCCCAGGCGTTCGGCCGCCACCACCTGAGACCAGCGCCTAGCCCGCCGTGACCTGCGCAGTTCCTCGCCGAACCGCACCTGCGGAGATGACTGATCGTCAAGGACGGTTTCATTCATGACCGGTAGGTCCCTTCACACGACATTGCTGTTAAGGGCAAAACCCTGGCGATCGTACGGCTAGCTGCCGATGCTGGGTAGTAGCTCGACTACGGAAGGGAGCGGACGTGGCCACCAGACAGCGTGTGTACGTCCCCAAGGTTGGCGAGGTGGTCAAGGACCGCGCCATCGGCGTCGAAGGCGTCTACATGGGCCAGCACAACGGAGAGGCCCACCTGCGCCCGCGGGGCGGTGGAATCGAGTGGACCACGAAGCCCGCCAGTGTCGAACGGGTCGGCGAAAAACCGGAGTTGATTGAAGTTCAGGTGCCGTCGCGGCCCCGGCCCACCACGGCCGGCGACGCCGCATGACCACCGAGGCCGGGCCGGTCTGTCCCGGCCGGGACTGCGAGACACGCACCGAGCTGGTGGGCAAGGGCACCGAGACAGCACAGCCCTGGGAATGCCCGGTATGCGGCAGGTTCGGTGTCCTGTGGCCCGCCGAGTATGCCGAGAAGCACAACGAATCCCAAGTCCAGTACTTCGGCCGCCGCAACCTGCGGCGCCACCGCGAGAGGAAGCCCGACAGTGGAGCACTACCCGTTGCCGCCCCGGAAGGCGTGGAAGCTCGGTAAATGCTTCTGCTGCGACCGGTGGACCCTGGTAGCGGCAGGGGCCAGCTACGGCCCCGACGCCATGTCGCTGCCGCTCTGCCGGGTGGGCTTCGAGCGGGCCGAGCGAAAGCGCCACCGCGCCAAACTGCGGGCAACCATGGGCCAGGCCGAGGTGATCGCAGCGTGAGATCACACAGCCGACTCGCGTTCCTCGGTCGAACCGCGCGAAGCCTGGTCCGTGAGCCTCGGATCACGTGGGCGTGGATCTGGGGCGCTTACATCCAGCTCTCGCCCGTCGTGCTCGCCGTTAGCCCCAAGCGGCGCCAGGCCGTCAGGGCAGTGGAACGCATCCGTGCCGAGGACCGGTATTTCCGCGAGACGTGCCAGGCACTCACCCGGGATATGTTGCGGCGCGAACTCGACAGTCCGGACCGGGATTCCTCGGTCATCCTCGGCCTGCTCCGCACGATCCTGGACGACCACAGCCCCCACCGACGGCGCCGGGTGGACCGACCGCCCAACCGGCCCAACTAGCCCCCGCGAGAGGCCCGGAAAGGGCGTCCTCGGCCTCTCGTGGGCCCCACGGCCCTGCCCCGACCGAATCCCCCCGGCGGGACGGGCAGGGCCGCCACAGACCCCCGCCCCAGCCGAGCTGGGGTTCGACCGGGACGGGCACCACCGACCAAGTACAGCCCTGCGCACAGCCAAGGAGGCAAGGCACGGTGTACGACCTGATAGCGGCCCCTTTCGTGGGCTCGCATGTGCTACTGCGGCCGGGCCGCCGAGAAGCGATCAAGCTGCCCGAGAAGCGGTTCCGGGAACTGGGACTCGCCAGCGCGCGCGGTGAGATGTGTCCCCCGTGGCTGCTGTCCGCCGCGAAGGCCCGATGGAGCGCAGATCTGCCCGTGCGCCGGGTCGCCGAGTCGGTGCTGATCCGGCGGCCCTCGGTGTTCGGACACAGCCGGGCCAGTTGGGAACTCAACCTTGGGTGCGACTTCGGCTGTGATCACTGCTTCCTGGGAGAGCGGCCGTTCGCGGGCCTGGACGAGGCAGGGAAGCACGGTCTGTTGCGGACCCTGCGGGATGCTGGTGTCCTCTGGCTCCAGATGACCGGGGGCGAACCCCTGATCGACCGGGACTTCCCCGGCGCCGCGCGGCTCGCTCACGACCTCGGAATGATGATCGAGGTCCAGACGAACGGGTCGAGGCTGTCCCGGCCGGAGATCCTGGACGTGCTGACCTCCGTCCGCCCGCACCGGGTCGCCGTGTCCCTGTACGGCGCCACGCAAGAAACGTTCGACGGCTTCACCCACAGCCGTGGCGCGTTCAAGCGCGTCACCACCGGACTGGCCGCCGCCGTCGAGGCGGGGTTGCCCGTGCGCCTGTCGCTGATCATCACGGCGAAAACCGCACACGAGCAGGAACGCATGCGCGGCATGGCCGATGACCTCGGCGTGCCGTACATCGAGTACACCCAGATGTCCCCGACGATCTACGGCGGGGGCCAGACACTCGAATCTCAGAGCGCCGCCCACCTCAAGCCGCTCGGGCGGTTCGAGGGCTGCAACGCCGGTCACACCTTCCTGCACGTCGACCCGCACGGCCGAGCGTCCATCTGCAAGGTCGCCCGCGACGAACAGGTTGACCTGATGACCGAAGGAGTCCAAGGACTCTCCCGCCTCGGCGTGATTGCCGACGGCCTCATGCTTCGCACCGGTGGCTGTGCCGGCTGCCAGCTCTCCGAGAAATGCTCGGTGTGCAGGCCGCTGGCCAAGCGCTACCAGGAGGCGAAGGCACCACTCAGGAACTACTGCCAACACGGACAGAAGGAGAGTGCAGCATGACCGCTGTCATGGTCGAGATGAGCCCCACCCGCACCGAGGAGGACGACGAGCTGTCGTTCATCGACGACGCCGAGGCGTTCGGCGCCGACGCGCTGCCCGGGTGCAACGACGACAACCCGTACCGGTAACCCGGCAGTAGCGTGACGTGTCCCCGGGCAGGCTCCCAGCGTTCAACCTGGGGCCCGCCCGGGGGCCTACCACGACCGACGAACGGACGACCGTGACCACACCCCGAATCCCGTACGCCGACCTGCCCGTTACGGCGCGCAGGGCCGTCGAAGTACACACAGGCCCGCCCCTGAAAGTCGAGTCGGAGGCCGAGGGCTTCAACAGCGAAATCGCCGCCCGCCTCATCTCGCAGACCGGCGAGTACTACGTGAAGGGGCTCCGGGCAGATCACCGCCGGGTATGGACGCAGGCCCGAGAGGCCGAGGTGAACCCGTACGTGCGGGAAATCGCCCCGGCCCTGGTAGGCCGAGTGGAGTCCGGCGGGTGGGACATGCTGATCTTCGAAGCGGTCGACGGGCACCACGCCGACTACCGTCCCGACTCGCCCGACCTACCGGAGGTCGTTGACGTGCTGCGGCGCCTGTCGGCTATCCCCTGCCCGCCGATCGAACTTCGATACGCCGAGCAGCGCCTAGCCCGGTATGCCGCCTGGCCGGAAGATCTCGATCATTTCGCCGGGGACGCGTTGCTCCACACCGACTGGCATAACACGAACGTTCTCGTGACCGACCAGGGCGCCCAGCTCGTTGACTGGGCCTGGGCTACAAAGGGCGCCCCGTGGCTGGACGCCGGGTATTGGGTGATCTGGTTGATCGCATCCGGGCACGACCCCGTCTCGGCTGAGGAATGGGCCTCCCGCGTCCCCACGTGGCAGGCGGCCCCTGCCCTCGGGATCGACGCGTTCGCCGTCGCCAACGCCAACATGTGGGACGAGATCGGCGAACAGGACCCCGACCCGTGGACGGTTCGTATGGTCGGCGCCGCACGCCGGTGGCGAGACCACCGGAAGGCGTAACCGGTCCCCCCCCGGCCACCCGTTCTCATTCCCGTGACGAGTGGCCGGGGCTTCGCCTATTTGATCGCAGCCTTTCCTATGGTCGGCAGGATGAAGTCCTGGATCAGTCCCTTGGCGTCCCGCACAATTGGACGGAACACCCGGTAGCGGGACAAGTTGATGACCCGCGCCGCCATGGGGGTAGACCTGCGGACAAATTCCCGGGTCCGCTCCGTGTCCTCGGTGCGGTCAAAAACCCAGTAGAGCACCACGACCATAAGGTGTAGCCAGAGGACATCCGGCAGTAGCTCGACCAATTCGGCGTCCAGCTTCGGAGCCAACTCGGAGCCAGCGAGCACGTCGCGGAACAGCTCGACGGCGGTAGCTCGCGCCGGGTGCGACTCGTCGGAGAACGGGCTCAGCGAGCTGGTCGGGTCGGCGGCCGTGCGGAAGAACTGCGCGGCGAACTCGTGGTACGGCGCGGCGGTGTCGAGCCAGGATGCAATAGCAATTTCCAAGCGCTCCGCGAAATCGCGGGTTTCCGCCATTCTACTTCTTGCATCCGCGGCATGGTCATAAGTCATCCGGTCATAGAATCCCTGAATTAGGAACTCTTTTCCGGCGAAATAGTAGTACGCGTTCCCGACTGAGATTCCCGCCTCCGCCGCAATGGCGCGCATCGTGGTTTTTTCGTATCCGCGTTCCTGGAAAAGCCGCATGGCCGTTTCGAGGATGAGGGCGCGGGTCTGCTCGCTCTTGTCCGTCTTGGGCAGGGCACGCCCGCCCGGAAGCTCGGGGGCGCCAGTCTCGTTCGGCTTGTCCACGCTGGCCGACCCTACCGGGCCGGGGTCGGCGAAACCCCGTCCTGCGTAAGCCCTGGGCGGTAGCCTGCCCTCATGATCAAGATGGATGCGGAAGCCGCTGTTGCCCTGCTGGCTGGCCAGGGAATCCCGTGCACGGCAGGGCCGCGCGACCTGACGATGCCGGACGGGGCGTGGTGGATCTTCGGGGGGCCGAACCCGGCAGCGCCGCAGGACTGGACAGACCTCGGGCGCCGACTGCTGGCGGCCACGCAGGCCGAACCCGTACTAGACCTGACCTGCAATTCTTTGGCGGAGAAGTAGTAGTAGGCGTTGCCGACGGAGACGCCCGCCTCGGCGGCGATGGCCCGCATGGTGGTCTTCTCGTAGCCGCGTTCCTGGAACAGCCGCATGGCCGTCTCCAGGATCATGGCCCGGGTCTGCTCGCTCTTGTCCGTCTTCGGCTGGGCCCGCCCACCGGGCAGCTCGGACGCCGCGGGGGCGCCGGCCGGGAGGCCGTCGTCGCCGCTCGCCGTGGGCACGTCGCCGGAGCGCGCCGGGCCCCGCCGGGGCTTGCGCCCGCCGCCCGCCGCCGGACGGCCCCGGGGCTCCTCCGGCGTGCCGTCCGGGCCGGTGGCCCCGCTCGTACCGCTCGTTCCGCTCGTTGCTGCCAGCTCGTCCACGCCCCGAGCCTAGTCGGACTGCTCAGCTCCAACCGGTGTCGGTGCGCACGGCACCGGATGCCCCCTCCGCATCCGGTACCGCAGCGCCGCCCCCGTGCCTTTCGAACGTGTTCAAAAGCATGCCATGACTCTAGGGGGAGGGCTGAACATGCTCAAGTCAGTTCCTGTGGGAGGCTCGTCACATGAACGCCACCATTCGGCGCGGCAGCGTGCACGATGCCGAGGCCGTCGCCGGCCTCCACGCGCTCAGCTGGCGCACCGCCTACGTCGGCATCGTCCCGGAGCAGGCGCTCGGCGACGGGCTCTCCGAGGAACGCCGCGCTCTCTGGGAACTGCGGCTGGCCGCCGAGTACGGCGAGCCGGCGAACACCCCCGAGCTGCTGATCGCCGAACAGGCCGGCAGCGCCGTCGGCTTCGCCTACCTGGTGCCGCAGGCGGACGGGCGGATCCTGCTGGACAACCTGCACGTCGAGCCCGGCCGTACCGGCGGCGGGATCGGCCGCGCGCTGCTGGGCGCGGCCCGCTCGCACGTCGCGCGGCAGCACCCCGGCGCGGACCTCTACCTGGAGGTGCTGTGCGACAACACCCGGGCGGTCGCGTTCTACGAGCGCGAGGGCGGCCTGCGCACGGCGGAGCAGGAGGGCTTCTTCCCCGGGGGGTTCGTACTCCCCGAGTACGAGTACACCTGGACGGCGGCCGATCGGGATCAGTCGACGTCGTAGACCGTCACCGGCACGCCGCGGTCCACCAGACGGCTCGTCACCAGGGGTTCGACCCGATCCCACCGCCCGCCGGCCAGACCGCAGCCGATCCGCGGCATGTGGACCGAGGCCCCGAGCAGGAGCGCCTCCTCGGCCAGGGCGGCCAGCGCGGTGGCGATCGCTTCGTAGCGCACCGGCGCGCCTGTCGAGCGGCCGGTCCGGATGCCGCGCTGGCCGACCATGTTGGCCACCCAGACATAGCGCTCCACCTGCACCAGCTGGACCGCGCCGAGGCCGAAGTCGTTCCGCGCGCGATCCCGGTGCCACCGCCGGTACGCCGCCTCCGGCTCGGCCCAGCGCCGCGACAACGCCAGAACGAAGCCCTTGCCCCAGCCGCCGAGGTCGTTGCAGACGTGCGCGATCACCTTCACGCCCTTGCCCTGGGGCGCGGTGGCGTCTCCGCGCAGGTACTGCAGGGTTGCGGTCTCCATGCCCGACAGCCTAGTGAACGGTACTGACACGCTGTTCGGGGTCGCGGCCCGCGGCCACCGTTCCCGCGGCCGCCGTTCTCGGGGGCGCGGTCGACGGGCGGAGGTGGCGGCGGCCGGCGAGGGCGATCAGCAGGGCGAGCGCGGCGGCACCGGCAGGCAGGAGGTAGCCGGTGCCCGGCGCGGTGTGCTCGGCCACCGCGCCGCCCAGCGCCGCTCCGCCCGAGACGCCCACCACGATGCCGGAGACCGTCACCGCCATGCCCTCGTTCAGCTGTGCCTGCGGCAGGAGGTCCTGGACCAGCGTCATACCGGTGACCATGGTCGGTGCGGTGCCCGTGCCGGCCGTGAACAGGGCCGCCCCGAGCAGCGCGAGCCCCGGGTCGCCCAGCCCGGCTCCGCCCGTGACGGCGGCGAGCGGCAGCAGCAGGACCACGGCCATGGTCGCGACGCCGAGCAGGAACCGCACCCCCGGTGCGCGACGCGGTCGGCGCAGCCCGAAGGCCAGCCCGGCCGCGCACGAGCCGGCCGCTACCAGCCCCAGCAGGAGGCCCGCCAGCGGCTTCCGGCCGAGCGCGTCGGTGTAGGCGACCGTGGTCACCTCCATCGCCCCGAAGACGAGGCCGGTGGCGAGGAAGGTCAGCAGCAGCACCCGCAGACCGGGCACGCGCAGCGGCGAGCCGGGCCGGGCGGCCGCACGGGCGGGTGCCGCGACCGGTGGCTCGGTCCGGCGCCGGCTCGCGAACAGCAGCGCACCGGCGGCGCCGAGCGTTCCCGCGGTGACCAGCCCGGCCTCCGGGGCCACCGCGGTGCAGAGCAGCATCGCGAGCACCGGCCCGGTCGTGAAGCAGAGCTCGTCCAGCGCCTGCTCGAAGGAGTTGGCCAGGTGGCGCAGCTCCGGGTCGGCCCGGTAGAGGTGTGCCCAGCGGGCTCGCGCCATCCCGCCGAGGTTCGGGGCCGCCGCGGCCGCCGCCCAGCAGGCGTACAGCGTCCAGTCGGGCGCGCCGGCCCGGACGCAGAGCAGCAGGCCGGTGATCGGCAGGGCGTTGTACAGCGCGGCCGGGACGGTGACGCGCGCCTGGCCGTGACGGTCGACCAGCCGGCCGATCAGCGGCAGGCCGATCGCCCCGGTGGCCAGCCCGACCGCCGAGACGGCGCCCGCGAGCGCGTAGGAGCCGCGCCGTTCGGCGAGCAGCACCACCAGCGAGACGCCGGTCATCGACATGGCGAGCCGGCCGAGCAGACCGGCCAGGGTGAAGGCGGCGGTGCCGGGCAGGGCGAAGAGCCGACGGTACGAGGACAGCATGGAACTCCGAGGAAGGGACCGGTGGGTGTGGTCCCAGCTTCGGACCGTCACCCGGCGGCGGTCCAACACCGGTTCCGTCGCATCGACAACACGGTGTTGTTAATCTGCCGCCATGCCCGCCGACCTGCACCCCCGCCTGCTCCGCGGCTTCGCCATGACGGCCGAGACCCTGCACTTCGGCCGGGCCGCCGAGCGTCTGCACGTCGCCCAGCAGGCGCTCAGCCGGGACGTCCGGACACTGGAGCGGCTGCTCGGCGACGCGCTCTTCACCCGGACCACCCGCAACGTCGAACTCACCCCGGCCGGACAGCGGTTGCTGCCGAAGGCCCGGCAACTGCTGGCGCTGCACGACGAGATCGTGGCCGGCGAGGCGGCGCGGCCCCTGCTGATGGACCTCAACAGCGACGTCAGCGGGCCGGACCTGACCGGGGACCGGGTGCTCGAACGGGCCCGTGCCGCCTGGCCGGAGGGGGAGCTGCTGGCCCGCTTCCACGGTGGGCTCGCAGCGGCGGCCGCCGCGTTGGTGGACCACCGGCTGGACGTCTCGTTCGGCCGCTTCGCCGGTCTCGCGGCCGGGCTGCAGGCCCAACTGGTCCAGGTTCCGGTCCGGTTGGAGCGGGTTTCGGTGATGATGACGGCCGACCACCCGCTGGCCGACCGTGCGGTGCTGAGGCTCGCGGACCTGGTCGGCCATCCGGTCGACATCTGCGCCGGCAACCCGGCCACGACCGAGTGGGCGGACCTCGGCGTCCGGCTGCTGCGCGAGCACGGCCTGGTTCCGGCCGCACCGCACGTGCCGCCGGTGGGGGTGGACGAGACCGTCCGCTACATGGCCCGGCATCGCGATCCGATGCTGACCACCGTGGGCGGGCTGGTGATGCCCGGGGTGGTGAACCTGCCGCTGGTGGAGCCGGTGCCGCTGACCCTGCTCAGCCTGGTGCACCGGCCGGACCTTCGTCACCCCGGGCTGACCGCACTGGTGACGGCCGCCGCCGAGCTCGGCGCGGAGGAGAGGTGGTTGCGGCGTCCGGCGGGCAGCTGGCTGCCTGTGGCCGACGCCGCACTGCTGGCGCGTTAGCCGCTCTGCGGTCGGCCGGGGCCTCGGACGGCCCCGCGGGTGGGCTGTCGGCGTCGCCGGAACGGAACGGCCGTGCGCGCCGTGGTCGTTGCGGCCGGAAACGACCCGCCCCTGCCGCTCGGGGGTCGGCAGGGGCGGGTCGTGTGCGGGGCGGTCGTGGCGTGGACCGCCGGGACACCGGGTGGACCGGTGCCCGGTGTGACGGGGGCGGCCGAGGGCGGCCGGTTCAGGACGCCCGGACGGCGGAGATGTCGAAGCTGAGCCTGACCTTCTCGCCGATCAGCACGCCGCCGGTCTCCAGAGCGGCGTTGTAGGTGAGGCCCCAGTCGGTGCGGTCCAGCACGGCCGTGCCCTCGAAGCCGACCCGCTCGGCCCCGTAGGCGTCGGTGGCGCTGCCGGTGTAGTCGAGGTCGAGGACGATCGGACGGGTGGTGTCCTTGATGGTCAGCTCGCCGGTCATCCGGTAGGTGTCGCCGCGCAGGCGCTCCGCGGAGGTGCTGTGGAAGCGGATCTCCGGGTAGGTCTCGGCGGCGAAGAAGTCGCCGGTGCGCAGGTGCTCGTCGCGCTGGGTCTGGTTGGTGTCGATGCTCGCGACCTTGATCACCAGCTCGGCGCTGGAGTTGCCGGGCTCGGCACCGTCCAGGCTCAGCTTGCCGTCGTACTCGGTGAAGCGGCCCTTGACGTTCGTGACCATCGCGTGGCGCACCGAGAAGCCGACCTCGCTGTGGGTGGTGTCGATGGCCCAGTCGCCGGAGAGGTGGGACAGGTCCGGCCCGGCGGGCGCCTCGGCGACGGCGGTGGTGGTCGCGGCGGTCTTGGTGCGGTTGAACAGGCCCATGGCTCCTCCTCGGGTTCGAAGCCAATTGTTTAGGCTTCAACTTGTTGGCTCCACTGTAGGGCGGTTTCGTTAAAACTTCAACCATGGTGACCCCGGCGCCACGGAATCCACCCGTACGGCGGGGCGGGTGCCCCGGTACCGTCGAGCCCGGTCCGGCCGCCCGGCTTGACCCTCGACCTGGTCGAGGCACCACGCTTCCGGCGTGGAGAGCGACCTGCGCAGCATCGGTGAACTGGCCCGCGAGAGCGGCCTCGGCGTCAGCGCGCTGCGGTTCTACGACGACGCCGGCGTCCTCGGCCCCGCCTGGGTCGATCCGCGCACCGGCTATCGCTGGTACGGGCCCGGTCAGCTCGCCGACGCCCGGCTGCTCTGCCGGCTGCGGCGGGTGGGCCTGCCGCTGGCCGACATCCGGGCCGTGCTGGGTGCGGCACCGGGTTCCGGGGCTGCCCACCGGGTGGTCGACGCGCACCTGCGCCGGCTGGAGGACGGCCTCGCCGACGCCCGCCGGGAGCTCTCCCTGATCCGCGACCTGATCGACCAGAGGGAGAGCCCGATGACCACCGCCCCCACCACGCACGACCTCACGGTTCCGGCTCGCGAGCTGGCCGCCGCCCTGGAAGCCGTCCGCTTCGCGGTCTCCGGCGACCCCGAACTGCCCATGCTCTCGGGGGTGCTGTTCGACCTCGACGGCGGGCTGCTGCGGCTGGTCGCCACCGACCGGTACCGGATGGCGCTGGCCGAACTGCCGGTGTCGGGCGGGCGGTCGCCGGAGGCCTCGGTCGCCGCGCTGGTGCCGACCGCACTGGTCGACGCGCTCCGCGCACTGCTCGGCTCGGGCGGCGACCGGGCCCGGCTGACCCTGGGCGGCGGCCTGGTCCGGGCCGAGACCGGCGGCCACCGGATCGAGGGCGCGACGCTCGACCACGACTACCCGGACTACCGCTCGCTGGTCCGGCTCGACCCGGTGCACCGGGTCGGTGTACCCGCCGCCGACCTGCGTGAGGCCGTCGAAACCGGCGCCACCCGCACCCTGCCCTCGGGCCCGCACGGTGCCGCCTGCGAGGCCACCGTGCTCGCCTTCGGCCCGGACGGCCGGCTCGCCGTCGCCGCCGAGGGTGCCGAGCCGGACCCGGGCGGCCTCCGGGTGGCGGTCAACCGCGACTTCCTCCTGGACGCCGTCCGGGCCGGCGCCTCCGAGCAGCTCGTGCTGGAGATAGGTGGCCCGATCGCCCCGCTGGCCGTGCGGACGGAGGGGCGGGCCGGCACCTTCTCGATCCTGATGCCGATCCGGGTCCCGGACGCCGTGTGATCACACGGCGGTCGCCCGGGGCCGGTCCTCGGTGGCGGGCGCGGGGAGTCCGGAGGGGTTCGAGGCGGCCCGGGCGGCACGCGCGCCCGTAGCGGAGCCGGGGCTGCCCGCCCTGCTCGCCGAGGTCTGGCTCCGCATCGCCGAAGCCGCCGGACGGTCAGCGGTCCGCCCCCGTCGCCGCGTCGAACAGGGGCCAGCCGTCGGCCTCGGCGGTGCCGCGGTCCGGCACCTCCAGTCCCTGCGCCCGCGCCTCGTCGAGCAGCTGCCGGACCGCGCCGGGAAGGTGCAGGTTGAGCGCCCCGCCCCGATCGTCGGCCACCTGCCCGGAGTGCAGGAATCCGTCGGGGACGAACCGCCCGGGCCCGGGGCGGAACACGATCCGCAGCGTTCCCCCGCCCTCCCGGTGCACCGTGAGCACCTCCCGGCAGTCGGGGTGCCGGTGGTGCACCGACCAGAGCCGGACGTCCCCGTCGATGACCGTCCGCCGCAACCGCCGCTTGCGCCCCATCCCCGGACGGTACCCGGCCGTCCCGTTCCCCGCCCCGGTCGCGGCTGTCCTGTCTCAGTGAAGGTGAACCACGGTGAGGCTGTGACCAGCGATGGTTCAGATCGAGTGGGACGCGGTGTTGGCGGTCGTCTCACTCAACCTGTCACCTGAGAGCCCTGCGTTGCTTCGCGCTCGGCTGTGAAGTCGTCGAGGAGTTGGAAGAGGACCTTGATCGCCTGCTTCTCGTCCTCGGGTGGTAGGTCCGAGATGTTGTCCCAGCCGTCTGGGAGCGCGATGTGCAGTACCTGGCCGGGCCAGGCGTGACTGCACTCGCGGCCTCGGCGGGCGACGAGCCATTCGTGCCAGCCGGCGAGCCCGTGTCCGCCATGACGGACGGCGTGCTGGTCGTAGCCGGTCAGGAACGCGGTCAGCAGGTGGAATGAGGTCCTGCCGACGAACATGCCGGGACGTCGGCCGACGCAGGCGAAGTACTCGCGTTCGCTTATCTCCGAGAGCTGCTTCATGCCCCTCCCGAGCCGGTCATGGTCACGAGCCGCCGTTGGTGGAGTGAAGAACGGCCTCGGCAATCTCGCGCACGCGATCCCGGGTGATGCCGGTCCTCTGTTCGGCGGCGAGGGGGTGGTCGGTGGGTTCGAGCTCGACGAGGGGGCGCTGACCGATGGGCCTGGTGCGGAGGTGGGTCTTCAGGTTGATGGTGCTGGGCGCATAGATGGGAAGCTCGGTGGTCAGCCAGCCGAAGTACGGCTTCTCGGATTCACGCCCTGGTGTCTCCCAGAGGTCTGCGGCGCGGGAGAAGTTCTCGCGGCTCAGGGAGACCCAGACGCCCCAGGAGAACACGTCGCTGCTGCCGATGACCGGTATCTCGATCAGACCCTTGACGAAGTAGTGCTGCGCTTTGATGACGCACTGATCCGACGAGAGCAGGCAGTCGGGGGCCTCGTCGAAGCTCGGGTCCCAGACGTAGGGGGCCATCGTCGAGTAGTTCATCGGCAGCTCTGCGTGGTGCTCGCCGCAGCACGAGCAAGTGAATCCGAGATCACTGGTCATGGGCGAAAGCCCAATGATCAGACACGACATCCTTCAGGGCAGTGTGTCCCGTCTTCAGCTTGGCCGAGGTCAACTGAGGCACGCGGCCAGTTGGTGCAGATCGACTGAGACTGGCTCAGCTTCACTGAGACGGGACACCGGTCGCGGCTCGGCCGACCGCTCGGCGCTGCGTGTTTGCTGCTGCTAGCGGCGTGCTTGCTTTTGCAAGCAGTGTGGTGCAGGGTGGTCGCATGGCCTCACTGAACGTCGGCTCGCTGGGCGAGTACATCCGCGAGCAGCGTCGCAACGCGCAGTACTCGTTGCGGCAGCTGGCGGAGGCCGCCGGCGTGTCCAACCCCTACCTCAGCCAGATCGAGCGGGGGCTGCGCAAGCCGAGCGCGGAGATCCTCCAGCAGATCGCCAAGGCGCTGCGGATCTCGGCGGAGACGCTGTACGTCCAGGCCGGGATCCTGGAGGAGCGGCGGGGTGAGGGCCTCGAACTGCGGGCCTCGATCCTGGCCGATCCGCTGATCAACGAGCAGCAGAAGCAGGCGCTGCTCGCGGTCTACGACGCCTTCCTCAAGGAGAACGCCGCCCGCAAGGACTCGGACGCGGCGCCCGACGACCACGCCGACGGCGGCCCGGCGGCCGCCGGCCCGGCAACCTAGACCACGGGAGACCGGCCATGCCGATGGCGGACGAGATCAAGAAGACCCTGAGCGACCCGACCCCGTTCTACGCCCTCGCCGGCGCGGGTGACCTCGCCTACGAGAAGCTGCGCGAGGTTCCCGGCAAGGTCGAGGCGCTGGCCGCGGACCGCAAGGGCGCGCAGGAGAAGGCCGCGGCCCGGTTCCAGGAGGCGCAGACCCGGCTGGTCGAGGCGCAGGCCAAGGTCGCCGGCAGCGTGACCACCCTGCCCGGCGACCTCAAGGAACTGCAGGAGAGGGCGCAGTCCTTCGCCCTCCAGCAGGTCGGCCGCGCGGTCGACCTGGCGGTGAAGGCCAAGGAGGCCTACGACGAGCTCGCCGAGCGTGGCCGGGGCGTCGTCGACCGGGGCCGTCCCGGCGATGCGGTGGAGTCCGCCGAGACCGAGCGGGTCGACGTCGAGCTGGTCGAGGACGAGCCCGTCGACGCCGAACTCGTGGAGGACCCTGCCGAGGCCGACGCGGCCGGCAACGACGCGGGGGCCGCCGAGCAGCCGGCCGCGAAGAAGTCCGCGAAGGGCCGGAAGGCCGCCGAGTAGCATCCGCCCACCGTGCCGCGGCCGGGGTTGGACCCGGGCCGACCGGGGCACATCTGTTGACCCCGGATCGTTGACACCGTGGCGGGCGGATCGCCGTGCCACGATGGGTGGCAGCCGGGGTGCCGAGCCGAGACACAGAGGAGGCCGCGATGGGCGGAGTGGGCCAGGTTCTGGTCCTGGACTACTTGAACCCGTTCTGGTGGCTGGCCGTGGCCATTCTGGGGTTCAAGCTGTTCGCGCTGGTCGACGCGGCCACCCGACGCGAGGACGCCTACCGGGCGGCGGACAAGAAGACCAAGGGGTTCTGGCTGGCCCTCCTCGGGATCGCGTTCGGCCTGGACCTGCTGTTCGGCTTGGGCTTCCTGACGCTGGCGGGTCTGGTCGCGGCCATCGTCTACATGGTGGACGTGCGCCCGGCGATCCGGGCGCTGACCAACCGGGGCGGCCGGAACGACCGGAACATCGGTCCCTACGGCCCCTGGTAGACCGGCCGGGCCGATCGGTGCCGGATCTCCGGTGCCGGGCCTCGTTGCCGGATCCCCGGTGCCGGGCCGATGTGCACCGGACACGATCGAAGGGGTGAGCCCCGGTGCTCGCGGGACCGATCCGCGAGCACCGGGGCTCACCCTGTCTCCGCTGCCCGCGTCAGCCCAGGATCAGCTGGACCGGGTTGCGCTCCAGCAGCAGCACGGCGACGTCGTCGGTCAGCGCGCCGCCGTTCAGCTCCTCGACCTCGGCGATCGCACTGTCCACGAGCCGGCCCCTGGTCAGCCCGGCGGCCAGGTGGTCACCGACGAGGTCCGCCAGCCCGTCCTGGCCGAGTCTGCGCGACCCGGCGCCGACACGGCCCTCGATCAGGCCGTCGGTGTAGAGCAGCAGTCGCCAGCCGGGGCGCAGTTCGAGTCGGTGCGCGGGCCAGACGGCGTCGCAGTCGTCGCAGGGGAGGAGGCCGAGCGCCGGGCCGGCCAGGTCTGCCGGCAGCATGACCGGCTTGTGGTCCGAGCCGAGCAGCAGGGGTGCGGGGTGGCCCGCGAGGTAGAGCCGGGCGGTCTCGACGGCGCCCAGCTCGTCGAGCCGGCCGGTGGCCTCGCGGGGCTCGATGACCAGCATGCAGAGCGTCGCGAAGATCTCGTCGCTGCGCCGCTCGTGCTCCAGGACGTGCTGGAGGGTGGTGAGCAGGGCTTCGCCGGTGAGTCCGGCGAAGACCAGGGTGCGCCACGCTATCCGGAGCGCCACCCCGAGCGCGGCCTCGTCCGGGCCGTGGCCGCAGACGTCGCCGATCACCACGTGGACGGTCCCGTCGTCGGTGCGGACGGCGTCGTAGAAGTCGCCGCCGAGCAGGGCGCGGCGGCGGCCGGGGCGGTAGCGCCGGGTGAAGGAGAGCCCGGCGCCGTCCAGCAGCGGGGTGGGCAGCAGATGGCGCTGCAGGCGGGCGTTCTCCTGGCCGCGGAGCTCGGCCTCGACCAGCCGGCGCTGGGACTCGTCGGCGCGCTTGCGCTCGACCGCGTAGCGCAGGGCGCGGGCCAGCAGCGGGCCGTCCGTCTCGTGCTTGATCAGGAAGTCCTGGGCTCCGGCGGCCACGGCGGCGGCGCCCAGCTCGGCCCCGGCGGCGTCGGTGAGCACCACGACGGCGGTGTGCGGCGCGCGGCGGAGCAGTTCGTGCAGGCCCTCCAGGCCGTCGGAGGCGTCGGAGGGGTGCGGCAGGTCGGCCGGGGCGGCGAGGTCGAGCAGGACGCAGCTGAAGTCGGTGCTGCGCGGCCGGCCGCGCCGGGCCGCGGCGGAGGCGGGTGCCAGCAGTTCGGAGGCCTGCTCCAGGCCGCGGGCCCAGTGGATCTCGATGGGGGCGCCACTGTCGGCCACCGCCGCCTTGAGGAGTTGGGCGTCGGAGGCGTCGTCCTCGATCACCAGCAGCTTGAGCGGTGCGGCGGAGGGGGCGGTGCGGGGGCCGGAGGCGGCGGCCGAGGCGTCGGACCGGGGGTGGGGTATCGGGGCGGGCGCCGTGGCCGGAGCGGCGGACCGGGCGCGGGCGCGGTCGGCGAGGGCGCCGTCGACGGCGCCCGGCAGGTCTGCGGCACCAGGTGCCCGCCCGTCTCCCGTTGCGGGCATCGGCTGATCCTCCCTTTCCCCGCATGCGTAACGGTCGGCGATCGTCCGCAGTGCCCGCCTGGCACCCTGCGTCGGGGAACTTCTCGCGACCATAACGTGATCTCCGGGGATTTCTCTGGCCGACCGGCGGCGTTGTGGCTATTGCCATGCCGGCGGGTGGTGTGGCGGACGGAACGGGAACGGCGGTCGGAGCCCGGCACGGGCGGGGTGCGGACCGACGGGAAGGGCGGACGCGGTGGTGACGCGGATCACCCTGGTCGAGGGTGACATCACGGAACAGCAGGTGGACGTGGTGGTGAACGCCGCCAACTCCTCTCTTCTGGGCGGCGGTGGCGTGGACGGTGCGATCCACCGCAAGGGCGGGCCGCAGATCCTGGAGGAGTGCCGCAGGCTCCGGGCGTCGCACTGGGGGCGCGGACTGCCGACCGGGCGGGCGGTGGCGACCACGGCCGGGCGGCTTCCGGCCCGCTGGGTGGTGCACACCGTGGGGCCGGTCTACTGGGAGGACGAGTACGAGGACAGGGCGGGGCAGCTGGCCTCCTGCTACCGCGAGTCGCTCCGGGTGGCGGCGGAGCTGGGCGCGCGCACGGTGGCCTTCCCGGCCGTGTCGGCCGGGGTGTACGGGTGGCCGCTGGATGACGCGGCCCGGATCGCGCTCGGCACCGTCGCGGCGACGGTCGCCGGGCCGGCCCGAGAGCTGACGGAGGTGCGGTTCGTGCTGTTCGGCACGGCGGCGTACGGGACGTTCGAGCAGGTGTGGCTGGGGATGGGGGGCGAGCAGGAGGGGCGGCAGGGGCAGGACTGAGGGCGGATCGGGACGCCCCCATGGTGGCGTGACGAGGCGTCAACACGCCAGAGATATTCGATAACTCGTTCGAGTGAATCCCCGGGATCGCTCACCTGGCCTGCGAAGGCGAGGACGGGACGGGCGGGCCGGCCGGCCGGGGTCGCCGGACGGGATCCCCGCCCGACGGAGCGGCGCGCCCGCCGCTCGGTCCTACGGTGCGAGCGCCGCCCAGGGAACGGTGACCTCGCCCTGCCGCCACCGGCCGCGTGCGTCCACCAGCGGCCAGGAGCCCGCCAGCGCGGTGCAGGCCGCGACCCAGCGCTGCCGGGCGCCGAACGCCCCGTAGGGGGCGGCCGCGGCCCAGGCCCGGTCGAAGTCGGCGAGGAAGGCGTGCACCGGCCGGCCCGGCACGTTGTGGTGGATCAGCGCCTTCGGCAGGCGTTCGGCCAGGTCGGAGGGATGCCCGAGACCGCCGAGGCGGGCCGCGAAGGTGACCGTCCGCGGGCCCTCCGGGCCGAGCGCGACCCAGACGTGCCGGCGCCCGATCTCGTCGCAGGTCCCCTCGACCAGCAGGCCGTCCGGCGCCAGCCGGTCGCAGAGCCGCTCCCAGACCCCCGCCACGGCGGCCTCCTCGTACTGCCGCAGCACATTGGCTGCGCGGATCAGCTGGGCGGGTGCGCCGCCGTCCAGCGGGACCTCGAAGCCGCCGCGCCGGAACGAGAGCAGCGGCGGATCGGCGTACGGCGCCGCGGCGGCGACCCGCTCCGGCTCGATCTCGATCCCCACCACCCGGACGTCCGCCCGCACCGACCTCAGCCGCCCGGCCAGCTCGACCGCCGTCCAGGGCGCGGCGCCGTAACCGAGGTCGACGGCCACCGGCGGCCGGTCGGCCGAGCGCAGCACCGGGCCGAGCGCGTGGGCGATCCAGCGGTCCATCCGGCGCAGCCGGTTGGTGTTGGTGGTGCCGCGGGTCACGGTGCCCACCGGTCGGCCCGCCCGCCCGCGGGCCTGCGCGGTCGAGGAGTCGAAGGTCGCGGCCATGCCCAGAAGCGTACGCGGCCGCGCGGACCACCCGGGCGGCCGTTCCGGCCCGCCCGCCCGCCCGGTCCCGCGGCCGCCCGGCCGACCCCGGGGCGCGGCCGACCGCCGCCGTCGCCCATCTCATCGCCCGGGGCGATCTCATCGCCCCGGGCGGGAATGCCGGTCGATGACCGCGTGGTTGGCACACTGGTGGTGATGTGCGCCCGGACGGGACGTGCGGACACCGCGGTGCGGCGATGCGGCGTGGGCGGCAGCGTCACACCGGACAGCAGGCAGCGCAGCAGGACAGCAGGCAGCAGGGCAGTGGGCAGCGCTGCCCAGACGGGCAGCACAGAGGAGGCTTCAGCCAGGTGATCCAGCACCCCGTCCGTTCGGTACGCCGTGCCCAGCCGGCCGCGCCCGTGCGCGGCCGGATCCAGTCGCTGGTGGGGGGCCGCCAGCGCAGGCCGCGCCGGATAGCCATGCTCAGCGTCCACACCTCCCCGCTGCACCAGCCCGGCACCGGTGACGCCGGCGGCATGAACGTCTACATCGTCGAGCTGGCCAAGCGCCTCGCCGCGCTCGACATCGAGGTCGAGATCTTCACCCGCGCGATCTGCTCGGACGACGCGCCCGCCGTCGAGCTGGCCCCCGGCGTACTGGTCCGCCACGTGACGGCCGGCCCCTACGAGGGTCTGGTCAAGGAGGACCTCCCGGCCCAGCTCTGCGCCTTCACCCACGGCGTGCTCCGCACCGAGGCCGGCCACCGTCCCGGCCACTACGACCTGGTGCACTCGCACTACTGGCTGTCCGGCCAGGTCGGCTGGCTGGCCGCCCAGCGCTGGGGCGTGCCGCTGGTGCACACCATGCACACCATGGCGAAGGTCAAGAACGCCGCGCTGGCCGAGGGCGACACCCCCGAGCCGGCCGCCCGGGTGATCGGCGAGACGCAGGTGGTCGAGGCCGCCGACCGGCTGATCGCCAACACCACCGAGGAGGCCGCCGAGCTGGCCCGCCACTACGCGGCCCGGCCGGACCAGCTGGCCGTCGTCCACCCGGGCGTCAACCTGGACGTCTTCCGCCCGGCCGCCCCCGCAGCGCGCGCCGCGGCCCGGGCGGCGCTCGGCCTGCCGGCGGACGCCGCGGTGCTGCTCTTCGCCGGCCGGATCCAGCCGCTGAAGGCGCCGGACGTGCTGCTGCGCGCCGTCGCGGTGCTGCTGGAGCGCCGGCCCGAGCTGCGCGAGCGGCTGGTGGTACCGGTGGTCGGCGGCCCGTCCGGCACCGGCCTGGCGAAGCCGGAGAGCCTGCACAAGCTGGCCGCCCAGCTGGGCATCTGCGACGTGGTCCGGTTCCACCCGCCGGTGGGCCAGGCCCGCCTGGCCGACTGGTACCGCGCGGCGACGGCGCTGGTGATGCCCTCGTACAGCGAGTCCTTCGGACTGGTCGCGCTGGAGGCGCAGGCCTGCGGCACCCCGGTGGTGGCGGCCGCGGTCGGCGGGCTGCCGGTCGCGGTCCGGGACGGCGCGACCGGCACGCTGGTCCACGGCCACGACCCGGTGGCCTGGTCCCTCGCGCTGGAGCCGTACGTCACCGATCCGGGCCTGGTCGCCGAGCGGGGCGCGGCGGCCGCCCGGCACGCGGCGGCCTTCGGCTGGGACACCGCCGCGGCGACCACCGCCGAGGTGTACGCGGGAAGCCTCGCCCGCCCGGCCGGCCTGCGCACCGGCCCCCTGCGCCGCCTGGTCTGACCCGCACCGGGGGCCGGTCGCGGACCGCGCCGGTGCCCGGCTTCCGGTGCCGGGCGGGCGCGCCCGCGGTCGGTCCGGGTCCGCTGCTGCGCGCCACCGGTACCGCCGAGTAACGTCACCCCCATGGCAATCCGCACCAAGGACGAGGCCCTGCCCCTCCTGCGCACCGCCCTGGACGACGCCGGGGTGGCCTGGGAGCCGGCCACCGCCGACCCGTACACGCTGGTGGCGACCCTCCCGGGCACCCGCAAGCTGAGCACCACCTGCGCCCTGCGGGTCGGCGACCACACCCTGTCGGTGAACGCCTTCGTGATCCGCCGGCCCGACGAGAACCACGAGGCGGTCTACCGCTGGCTGCTGGAGCGCAACACCCGCCTGTACGGTGTCGCCTACGCCATCGACAGGCTCGGTGACGTCTACCTGGCCGGCCGGCTGCCGCTGGAGGCGCTCACCCCGGACGCCGTCGACCGGCTGCTCGGGACGGTGCTGGACAACGCCGACGAGCCGTTCAACACCCTGCTGGAGCTGGGCTTCGCGTCCGCCATCCGCCGTGAGTGGGAGTGGCGGACCAAGCGCGGCGAGTCCACCCGCAACCTGTCCGCCTTCTCCCACCTGGCCGCGCCCGGCGAGGCGGCCGCGGCTCCGGCCGCCGAGTAGCGGTGCGCCGGGTCCGGGCAGGGGCGGTGCCCGGTCAGGACCGGGCAGGGGCGGGCCCCGGCCCGGCGTCCGCCGGCTCCGCTGCTCCGGCCGCCGCACCGGGCTCCGCCTCCGCCCCGGCAGCTTCCGTCGCCGGGCCGGGCCGTCGGCCGAGCAGCGCGTACCCGGCCGCCGCCACGGTGCCGCAGACCCCGCACGCGCCCCACATCACCGCCCCGCCGGCCCGCTCCAGCAGGACCCCGCCGACGGCCGGGCCGAGGAACGAGGCGAGCGACCACGAGAGCGAGTAGACGCCCTGGTAGCGGCCGCGGGCGTGGGTCGGTGACAGCTCGGCGACCAGGCCCATCATGGTCGGCGCGTTGAGGATCTCGCCGATCGTCCACACCGCGACGGTGAAGGCGAAGAACCACGCCGAGGAACCGGCAAGCGCGGTCAGCCCGAAGCCCCATCCGATGAACAGCGCGCTGGCGATCAGCAGCGCCGTCCTGCTGCGGCCCTCCATCCACCGGGTGAGCGGGATCTGCAGCACCACGATCAGCAGACCGTTGAGGCCGATCACCAGGCCGTACTCGGTGGAGCTGATCCCTGCCCGGCCCATGTCCACGGCGAGCGTGGTGCTGCCCTGCTGGGCGACGAGGGCGAGCAGCAGGTTGAGCCCCACCACCGCCATGAATCGGGCGTCGGCGAACACCGTGCCGAGGCCGGTCGAAGGCTCCCCGGCCCGGGCGGCCGGGGCGTCCGGCCTGGTCTCGGGGATCCGGACGAAGATCACCACGGCGCAGACGAGCGTGGAGAGCGCGTCCAGCAGGAAGAGCGTGAGGTAGCCCCGGGTGGCGATCAGGCCGGCGACGGCCGCTGAGAGCCCGAACCCGATGTTGATCGCCCAGTAGTTCAGCGAGTAGGCGCGGACCCGGTCCGCCGCGGGCACGATGTCCGCGATGATCGCCGAGGTGGCCGGTCGGGTCGCGTTGTTGCAGAGGCCGACCAGGAAGGCCACCACGGCGATCGCCACCGGGCCGTCGGCGAAGCCGAGCACCGCGGTGAACAGCGCCGTGCCCAGCTGGGCCGTGACCAGCGTCGGCCGCCGCCCGATCCGGTCGGTCAGCACGCCGGCGCCGACCGATGCGATCGCCGAGCCGAGGCCGAACAGTGAGGCGACAAGGCCCGCGTACGAGGCCGAGTACCCGCGGTCGGCGGTCAGGTAGAGCGCGAGGAAGGTGACGACGAACCCGCCCAGGCGGTTGATGAGCGTCGACGTCCAGAGCCACCAGAACTGGCGCGGCAGCCCGCTCACGGCCTCGACCACTGCTCTCCGGGCACCGGCGGGGACGGGCAGCACGGGCATGTGGGGGCTCCCTGGGCAGCAGGTGTCCGCTGGACGGCGGGCCGCGTCCGTCCAGCGGTGAGTAAGTGGTGCAGCGGCGATGCGTAGATTACACAGCCAGGTGGGGGCCCACCAGCCGTTTTCGGGGCTCCACTAAGCTGGGGGCCATGGCTGACACGACGTACCGACTCATCCTGCTCCGCCACGGCGAGAGCCAGTGGAACCAGAAGAACCTGTTCACCGGTTGGGTCGACGTCGACCTCAACGAGAAGGGCGAGAAGGAGGCCGCCCGCGGCGGTGAGCTCCTCGCCGCCGAGGGCCTGTTCCCCGACGTCGTGCACACGTCGCTGCTGCGCCGCGCCATCCGCACCTCGCAGATCGCCCTGGACAAGGCCGACCGCCACTGGATCCCGGTCAGCCGCAGCTGGCGTCTGAACGAGCGGCACTACGGTGCTCTGCAGGGCAAGGACAAGGCCCAGACCCTGGCCGAGTTCGGCGAGGAGCAGTTCCAGCTCTGGCGCCGTTCCTACGACACCCCGCCGCCGGTGCTGGCCGACGACGCCGAGTACTCGCAGGCCGGCGACGCCCGCTACGCGGACATCCCGAGCGAGCTGCGCCCGCGCACCGAGTGCCTGAAGGACGTCGTCGAGCGGATGCTCCCGTACTGGTACGACGCCATCGTCCCGGACCTCGCCGCCGGCCGGACCGTCCTGGTCACCGCCCACGGCAACAGCCTGCGTGCGCTGGTCAAGCACCTCGACGGCATCTCCGACGAGGCCATCGCCGGCCTCAACATCCCGACCGGTATCCCGCTGCTCTACGAGCTGGACGCCGACTTCAAGCCGGTCGCCCAGGGCGGCCGCTACCTCGACCCGGAGGCCGCCGCGGCGGCCATCGAGGCGGTCAAGAACCAGGGCAAGAAGTAACCCGCTTGCCGAAACGGCTCCTCACCTGCGCGTTCGGCGCCGGTGAGGGGCCGTTTTCATTCTCGGGCCGTCTGTGGGCCGTCAGCCTTCGTGATCACGGGTCCTGAAGAGCCCCTCGACCGTCTTCCGGGCCCGGTGCCGCTGTCCGGCACCAGGCGGGCGTGCACCCGGTGCGTCGGCCACCGGCCGGGGGAGGGGGCGCACCGAGGCGTCCCGCCCTTCGGCGGGGCGAAGACCGGGCTTGCCGGGGCCGAGCTTGAGTCGGTGGGTGACGTGCACCGTGCCCGCCGCGAAGTCCAGCGCATCCACGGCCGAACCGAGGACTCGACCTGCCGCGGCCGGTAGCCCGCGCCTGCCTCCGCTGCGTCCCCGACGGCAGCCGACCGACGCCCGCTCCTCCGAAATTCGGTTGCCGCGGGCTTCCGCCTCGATCATGATCGCCCGCATGGACTTTTGATGACTGCCACGTAGTACGTACCTGTCGCGCGATCGACCTCGGAGCCTGACGACCCGGCCCCGGGGTGATCGGTTGCGCCCCTCGTGAGCATCCGTCAGAGAGCGGGAGCCGCCGAGCGATTTCGGCCTGCCCTCCTGCTGAGTCCTGAAAGCAACCACCACACATGAATACCGACCGCAAGGCCCTGTGGGCCGTGCGTCAGTCCGCCCTGCCCACCGTCGTCCGGCCCTGCCCGGACTGCCCCGGCATGCGGCACCGCGCCTCGGGGAAGATCCGTGTCAACGCGAACGGCAAGCTGCTCGACGTCTGGCTTCTGCTGAGCTGTGCGTCGTGCGATCGCACGTCGAAGGTGCCCGTCCACGAGCGTGCCCACGTCTCGACGCTGGAGCCGGCCCGGCTGGTGGCGTACGAGATCAACGACCCCACTGCGGTGCGGGAGTTGGTGATGAGCGCGTCGCTCGCGGCGAAGAACCGGTACCGGCTCGACTGGGCCGGCACCTGGGAGCTGGAGACCCGCATGCCGCTGTACGCGCTCGACGATCCGAGCCCGCTCTCGATATCGGTGGGCTTCGAGCTGCCCGCGCCGGTCCGGGTGGAGCGGCTGCTCCAACTCGGTCTCGGGCTGAGCCGTGCCGAGGTACGCCGTCTGGTCGCGGACGGGCGGATCCGCCTGCCGTTCGCGCCGGACGCCAAGGCGCACCAGGACTTCGAACTCACCATCCACGGACCCGGGTCCGTCGACGCGGCGAAGTACGCGAAGGCCGTCGACCTGCCGACCGGCGAACGCGCCGCCCCGGCCCGGATCGGGCCGCCGCCCGCATCCGGCGGGGTGCTGCCGCGTCGGGCATCGGCGTACGCCTAGTTCGGGCCGCCCGCGGGCCGTCCGGGGTCGGCCAAGGGCGGACGGCGATGGCACGGTCGACGCCCCGGCCCGAGGTCGGCGCCCTTTGAGCGGCCCCGCGCAATCGGCAGGCCGCCCCAGGGCGGGACGTAGCCCGCCTGCCGGAACGGCCCCACTCCCCGCTGGCGGGGAGTGGGGCCCTCGTCCTTCAACTCCGTTGTGTCGCAACACCGTTCGCGCTCGCAAGAGTGGTTCAGACCATTGACGGCCAGCGGTGCCGGCTCCTACCGTGTGAGCACCGACCCGGCGCAGGCATGCCAACGATCTCCCCTCGGATCGAACCGGCCGCCGCACCCCCACGCGCGCGCGTCTGTGCCCGGCGCACTCTCCACCCACCCCCACGGAGGAGCACCATGCGCACACGTCATGTCTTCGGAGCAGTGGTGGCGGCGGTCGCCGTCCCGCTCACGCTTGCCCTGCCGGCCCAGTCCCACGGTTACATCTCGACCCCGCCCAGCCGGGCCGCGCTCTGCGCCGCCGGCACGGTCGCCAAGTGCGGTGAGATCCGGTGGGAGCCGCAGAGCGTCGAGGGGCCGAAGGGCTTCCCGGGCAGAGGGCCGGCCGACGGCGCCATCTGCGCCGGCGGCAACGGCCGGTTCGCCGAGCTGGACGACCCGCGCGGCGGCGGCTGGCCCACCACCAAGGTGTCGGCCGGCCAGCGGTTGACCTTCACTTGGAGGTTCACCGCCCGGCACGCGACCACGAACTTCAAGTACTACCTCACCAAGCCCGGCTACGACGCCACCCAGAAGGTCACCCGGGCCAACCTGGAGCTCACGCCGTTCCTGACCGTCCCCTACAACGGCACCCAGGTCCCGAGCACGCTCAGCCACACGGCGACCGTCCCCGGCGGCCGGACCGGGCACCAGGTGGTCGTCGCTGTCTGGGAGATCGCGGACACCGGCAACGCCTTCTACTCCTGCACCGACGTCCGGTTCTGAGCGGACCCCCGCTCTGAAGGTGTCCGGTGCCGAGTGGCGCCGGTCCGGTGGTCTGCGGGCACACCGGGGCGCACGACCGTCTCACACGGCGGCCGTGCACCCCGGGGATCCGTCGGGTTCCGGGCGGCCTCAGTGCCCGCAGCAGCCGCCGTCGGCGCCGCCGCACTGGCACGGTGCGCCGGACTGGCAGCCGCAGCCACAGCCCGGACCGCAGCCGCAGCCGGCGGCGAGGACGGGCAGCAGCTTCGGGGCGGTCGGCTCGACGGTGTCGGTGGCCGGTGCCGGTCGAGTCGGGTTTGCCTTCATCGCGCTGGACCCTCCCTTGTGACGGGCACACGTCGGTGCCCACGCCATCGAGTGAAGCCGCCGATCGGAGGGAGCGTCAACAGGCGCGCAGTGGTGGGGTCTCGGGGTCGGCGTGCTCCCCCGCCACCCCGGTGTGAGGTTTACTCACCCCTCGGGGTGAGCACCTCCGCGCGGGAGCCCGGCACGGGACCGGGCCCAGGCACGAACCCGGCGCCGATCCCCGGCGCCGATCCCCGAGAACGGGGCCGCGGGGCGGCCGCCGTGTACGGCGCCCGCCCCGCGGCCGTACGCGGTCAGTCGCGGACGGACTCGGCCGCCTCGGCGGCGGCCACGAACTCTGCGACGTGCTCGCCGGTCACCAGGTACACCACGCGCTTGGCGACCGAGACCGCGTGGTCGGCGAAGCGCTCGTAGTAGCGGCCGACCAGCGTGACGTCCACGGCGGTCTCGATGCCGTGGTGCCACCGCTCGTCGATCAGGTGGGAGAAGAGCTCCCGGTGCAGCGCGTCGATCGCGTCGTCGTCCTGCTCCAGCTCCAGCGCCTTGTCGACGTCCTTGGTGGCGATCACCAGGGCGGCCTTGGCCACCAGGCGCTGGGCGAGCTGGCCCATCTCCAGGAGGGTCGCGTGCAGGTCGCGCGGCACCGCGGACTCGGGGTAGCGCAGCCGCGCGACCTTGGCCACGTGCCGGGCGAGGTCGCCGCAGCGCTCCAGGTCGGCGCTCATCCGCAGCGAGGTGACGACGATGCGCAGATCGGTGGCGACCGGCTGCTGGCGGGCGAGCAGGTCGATCGCCCGGTTCTCCAGCTCGTGGTGCAGCTCGTTGATCTTCTCGTCGGAGGCGATCACGCTCTCCGCCAGCGCCAGGTCAGCGTCGAGGAGTGCGGTGGTGGCCCGGCCCAGCGCCGAGCCTGCCAGCCGGGCCATCTCGACCAGGCTGTCGCCGATCGAGTCGAGTTCCTCGTGGTACGCGTCGCGCATGCTCTCTCCTCAGAAGCTGTGTCGGTGGCGGTGCCGACCGGTCAGCCGGTACGACCGCGGGTACGGCGTACGGGCGACCGCTGCTGGTGGCGCGAATGCTACGCGCGCACCCGGGCGGCGGACCTCTGTTCGACCCGCTGCCCACTCCCACACGGGCTGCGTGGCCAACTCTCGGCCGTCCGGGCGACCACGCACGGCCGGTCCGGTGAATCGGTAGCCACGTGGAGGTGAATTCTCGGCAACGCGAGGCCGATGCCTTGATCCGACCCTTGGGGAGCGCCTGTGCTGTGCGCTTAGGCTTTCGGTATGGACGTGAACGTGGCCGCCGCCGCTGCCTGCGCCATAGCCGGGCTCGGCGTCGGCCTCACGGCCTCCATCGCCTTCCGTTGGAGCGAGCGCGAACAGGCCAGGGGCAGGTACGGCAGCACCAGCGGCAGGAACCGGCAGCAGACTCTGGGCGGCACCGCCCAGGAGCCCCCGCTGCCCCCGGGAGTCGACACCGTGCTCTCGGTGCTGCGCTCCTGCGCGGTCGTGCTCGGTGAGGGCGACGAGGTGGTCAAGGCCAGCTCCGCCGCCTACGCGATGGGCCTGGTCCGCGGCGGCGCGGTGGCCGTCGACCAGCTGCTCGCACTGGCCCGCTCCACCCGGCGGGACGGCGAGATCCGCCAGGTCGAGCTGGAGCTGCCCCGCCCGGGCGCGGCCCGCGCCGCCGAGCCGCTCGCGGTGTCGGTCCGGGTCGCCCCGCTGGGCTCGCGGTTGGTCCTGGTCCTGGTCGAGGACCAGACCGAGCGCCGTCGGGTCGAGGCGGTCCGCCGCGACTTCGTGGCCAACGTCAGCCACGAGCTCAAGACCCCGGTCGGCGCGCTCTCGCTGCTCTCCGAGGCGGTCGCGGACGCGGCCGACGACCCGGAGGCCGTCCAGCGCTTCGCCGGCCGGATGCAGATCGAGGCGACCAGGCTGGCCAGCCTGGTCCAGGAGATCATCGACCTCTCCCGGGTCCAGGACGACCGCCTGATGACCGACCCGGAGCCGGTCGCGGTGGACGAGCTGATCGCCGAGGCCATCGACCGCTGCCGCCAGCAGGCCGCGGCGAAGCAGATCCTGATCTCGGCCGGCGGCATCGCCGGCCTCTACCTGCACGGCAATCGCGGCCAGCTGGCCGCGGCCCTCGGCAACCTGGTCGAGAACGCCGTGAACTACAGCCCGCCGCGCACCCGGGTCGCGATCGCCACCCGCCGGATCTCCAGCGCCGCCGCCCTCGGCGAGGCGGACGGCGAGCTGATCGAGATCTCGGTGACCGACCAGGGCATAGGCATCTCCGAGAAGGACCGCGAGCGGGTCTTCGAACGCTTCTACCGCGTCGACCCGGCCCGCTCCCGGCAGACCGGCGGCACCGGCCTCGGCCTCTCCATCGTCAAGCACGTGGCCGCCTCGCACGGCGGCACCGTGTCGGTGTGGAGCGTCGAGGGCCAGGGCTCCACCTTCACCCTCCGCCTGCCCGCCGGGCAGGCACCCGCGGATCTCACGCCCCCGGCCGGGGACGCCGCGGAACCCCTGTCAGAGACAACCCCCCAGCTTGCCCCGGAGGCCTGATCGTGACCCGTGTACTGGTGGTCGAGGACGAGGAGTCGTTCAGTGACGCCCTCTCGTACATGCTCCGCAAGGAGGGCTTCGAGGTGGCCATCGCCGCCACCGGCCCCGACGCCCTGGAGCAGTTCGAGCGGAACGGCGCCGACCTCGTCCTGCTCGACCTGATGCTGCCGGGACTGCCCGGCACCGAGGTCTGCCGCCAGCTCCGGGTGCGCTCCAACGTGCCGGTGATCATGGTCACCGCCAAGGACAGCGAGATCGACAAGGTGGTCGGTCTGGAGATAGGTGCCGACGACTACGTCACCAAGCCCTACTCCACCCGTGAGCTGGTCGCCCGGATCCGCGCGGTGTTGCGGCGCCGCGGCGAGGCCGAGGGCCCCGGTGAAGGCGGCGGCCCGGGAGCCCTGGAGGCCGGCCCGGTCCGGATGGACGTCGACCGGCACGTGGTGACGGTGGACGGCGCCAAGGTCGACCTGCCGCTCAAGGAGTTCGACCTGCTGGAGATGCTGCTCCGCAACGCGGGTCGGGTGCTCACCCGGATGCAGCTGATCGACCGGGTCTGGGGCGCGGACTACGTCGGCGACACCAAGACCCTGGACGTCCACGTGAAGCGTCTGCGGGCGAAGATCGAGCCGGACCCGGGCGCGCCGCGCTACCTGGTGACGGTCCGCGGCCTCGGCTACAAGTTCGAGCCGTAGGCCGGGTCGGGTCCGTGGGCCGAGTCGTGGGTCGGGCCCCGCTGGCGGGGCCCGACCCACGGCCCCGACGAAGGCCCCTGGAAACCGCCGCTGGCGGTTTCCAGGGGCCTTCGTCGTCGTTCTCGCCGCGGGCGCGGTGTCGCCCGGGCCGCCGCGGCCGCTCGGGACCGGGGTCGGCTGGGACCGGGGGTCAGTGGGTCCCGGCGGCCGGGGTGGCGGAGCCGGTCGCGGTCGCGGCACCCGCGGGGGTGGCCGCACCGGTGGCGGGGGCGGTCGCGGTACCGGTGGCGGTCGCACCGGCGGCGGGGGCGGTCGCGGTGCCGGCGGCGGCCGGCGAGGCGGCCTTGGTGGGCACGGCCGCCGGGCTGGCGCTCGGGCCGAATCCCTCGTAGAGGCCCCGGCTCGGGCTGACCGAGGCCTCGGCCTGCACCGACTGGCCGTTCTTGAACGTGAACGTGGTCGTCACGAAGCCGCCGACGCTCACGGCGGCCGAGGGGATCTGGGCGGACGGGTTGCCGGCGCCGCCGATCGCCACCGCCCCGTTGGCCGGGATCACGATGCCGGTCAGCGGGGCGCCCTTGTCGTCGACGAACGCGGCGTTGGCGTTGCCCACGGTGAGGGACTGCAGCTCGGCGGGCAGCGCGCCGGTGTTGCTGATGTTCACCGTCACGTTGGCGGGGCCGGTGTGCTCGCCGGAGCTCTCGTCACCCGTGACGACGACGATGTTGTTCATGCGGAGGTCGGTGCCGATCGTCGCCGAGGCGTTGTCGGGCTTGATCTCCAGGGTCTCCGCGGTGTTGCCGGCCGAGCAGGCCGACAGCGAGGCGATGGCGAGGGCGGCGATGGCGGCGATGCTGCCGACTCGAAGGCTGCGGCTCACGGCGGCGGCTTCTCCTAGGTCACGTGTCGGTTGGTCAGGTCTCAGATTATCGACCCTGCTTATGCGCTCCTCACGGGGTGGTCCCCGTGTCGCCCGCCGGGTCGTGGCCTGGCGCCCGTACGGCCGCACGTCGGCGTGTTCAGATCAAGAGAGACCAAGATCGGATCACGATCGGGAAACGGCCCGATAAACGGTGAAATCCCAAGATCAAATCACGGTTTCGGGAGCGTTGCCGCAGGTTTCGGCGAGTGCCGGAACCGCCTCCGACCTGCGGGAAGCCCGCCTCGAACACCGGTCGCAGCACGTCATGGGGGTCCTTGTCAAGCCCCGAGACCTGCCCTGACCTGCGAAAACGCCCTTCGGGTGCGCCGTGGGGCGTGTTATTCTGGAAAGCCACGGAAGGGGTCCTGTCACATGACGTTCAAGGTTGGCGACACGGTGGTCTACCCCCATCACGGGGCCGCGCTGATCGAGGCCATCGAAATTCGCCAGATCAAAGGTGTGGACAAGACCTACCTGGTGCTCAAGGTGCAGCAGGGAGACCTGACGCTCCGCGTGCCCGCCGAGAACGCGGAGTTCGTCGGCGTGCGCGATGTAGTCGGCCAGGAGGGTCTGGACCGGGTCTTCGAGGTGCTGCGCGCACCGTACACCGAAGAGCCGACCAACTGGTCCCGTCGCTACAAGGCGAACCTCGAAAAGCTCGCCTCGGGTGACGTTATCAAGGTCGCCGAGGTTGTGCGCGATCTCTGGCGTCGCGAGCGCGAGCGCGGTCTGTCGGCCGGCGAGAAGCGCATGCTCGCCAAGGCGCGCCAGATCCTGGTCAGCGAGCTCGCGCTGGCCGAGAACACCAACGAGGACAAGGCGGAGACGCTGCTCGACGAGGTGCTGGCCTCGTAGGGCAGGCGGGCTTCCGCCCACCGCACACAGCGCCCGATGCCGGCGCGCCGCTCACCGGACCGTACGTCCGCGAGTGGTGCAGTGGCACTTCGGGCGCTGAGGCGTGTCCGGACGACGCCCCCTCACCCGAGCCGGCCGGCGCTGGCCGCATGACCGTTTCCGCGCGTTCCGTGCTGCGTGTTCTGTGGGCGGGAGGCCGGTGGTGCTCACGGAAGAGGCCCGCGCCCGTCGTACACGCCATGGCCATACCCACTTCGCCGAAGGAGTGAAACCTGAACGCCACAGCAGCAGTCGCAGCAGCAGTGGTGCCCGCCGCCGGACGCGGCGAGCGGCTGGGGCCCGGCGCCCCCAAGGCCCTGCGGGAACTGGGCGGCGTGCCGCTCCTGGTGCACGCCGTCCGCGCGCTCGCCCGCAGCCGTGCGGTCGGCCTGGTCGTGGTGGCCGCGCCGGCCGACGGCGTGTCCGAGGTGGTCGGGCTGCTCGACAGCCACGGCCTGGACGGCAAGGACGTCCGCGTGGTGGCCGGCGGGGCGACCCGTCAGGAGTCGGTCCGGCTCGGCCTGGCCGCCATCCCGCCCGACGTGGAGATCGTCCTGGTGCACGACGCGGCCCGCCCGCTCGTTCCGGTCGAGGTGGTGGACGCGGTCGCGGCCGCCGTCCGGGCCGGGGCCGAGGCGGTGGTGCCGGCCGTGCCGCTGGCCGACACCGTCAAGCGGGTCGAGCCGAACCGGGGCGGCCCCGAGCCGGTGCTGGACACACCCGACCGGTCCACCCTGCGGGCCGTCCAGACGCCGCAGGGCTTCCGCCGGGAGACCCTGGCCGAGGTGCACGAGAAGGCGCTGACCGAGGAGGCCGCCGGCGGCCTGCCGCCGGTCACCGACGACGCCGGCCTGGTGGAGCGCTTCGGCGGCCGGGTCGTGGTGGTACCCGGCCACGAGGAGGCGTTCAAGGTGACCCGTCCGCTGGACCTCGTGCTCGCCGAGGCCGTGCTCGCCCGAAGGAGGGCCTCCGATGGCTACTGATCCGATCCTGCCCCGGGTGGGCATCGGCACCGACGTGCACGCCTTCGAGGCCGGCCGCCCGCTCTGGGTGGCCGGGCTGGAGTGGCCGGGCGCCGAGTACGGCCTGGCCGGGCACTCGGACGCCGACGTGGCCGCGCACGCCTCCTGCGACGCGTTGTTCTCGGCCGCCGGGATCGGCGACCTCGGGGCGCACTTCGGCACCGACCGGCCCGAGTGGTCCGGTGCCTCCGGCGTCACCCTGCTCAAGGAGGCGGCCCGGCTGGTCCGCGAGGCCGGCTTCGAGATCGGCAACGTCTCGGTCCAGGTGATCGGCGTGCGGCCGAAGATCGGCAAGCGCCGGGACGAGGCACAGGCCGCGCTCTCGGCGGCGGTCGGCGCGCCGGTGTCGGTCTCCGGCACCACCACCGACGGCCTCGGCCTCACCGGCCGGGCCGAGGGACTGGCGGCGATCGCCACCGCCCTGGTGTACGAGCGGCGCTGACCCGGCGGCCCGCGGGGGCCGCGGTGGTCCGGTCCGGGAATTCACGGGTGTTGACGGGTGTTCAGAACGGCGTGTCGGAGCGGGAGTCGCTACCGTTCGGTGCGGGCCCGCTCGGCGGGCCCGCCCGTCTCCGCCGCTTGACGAGAAGAGGTCCCCGATGGCCGAACACCTCTCCGACCGGGCCAAGGCCCTGATCGACGGCAAGAGCTTCGCCGTGGTCTCGACGATCCAGCCCGACGGCAGCCCGCAGTCCTCCGTGGTCTGGGTGAAGCGGGACGGCGAGGACGTCCTCTTCTCCACCGTGGAGGGCCGCCGCAAGCACCTCAACATGGTCCGGGACCCGCGGATCTCCCTGGTGGTCAACCCGCCGGACAGCCCGTACACCTACACGGAGGTGCGCGGCTCGGTCACCTTCACCCGGGAAGGCGGCAAGGAGCTGATCGACGAGCTGGCGCACAAGTACCGCGGCGAGGAGATCTACCGCTTCGACGGCCCCGAGGACGTGCGGGTGGTGGTGCGGCTCACCCCGCGCAAGGTGGTCGGCAACCTCTGAGCCGGGGCCCCCGCCCGCCCGCGCGAGGGGCCGCGCCGGCCGGGGCGCGGAACAGAAAACCGGGCTGCGGCGGTATTGACATTCCGGAATGTCGCGGGGCACCCCCTGCCGCCCACTACGCTTGACGCTGTGAGCATTCGCCTGTACGACACCAGCACCCGCCAGGTACGCGACTTCGTCCCGCTTGTACCGGGTTGTGTCTCGATCTACCTGTGCGGCGCTACCGTCCAGTCGGCGCCACACATCGGGCACATCCGGTCCGGGCTCAACTTCGACATCATGCAGCGGTGGTTCGCCCACCGCGGTTACCGGGTGACCTTCGTCCGGAACGTCACCGACATCGACGACAAGGTGATCGCCAAGGAGCGCGAGCTCGGCACGCCCTGGTGGCAGATCGCGTACGCCAACGAGCGGGCCTTCAACGACGGCTACACGGCGCTGGGCTGCCTGCCGCCGACCGTAGAGCCGCGGGCCACCGGGCACGTCCCCGAGATGATCGAGATGATGCAGGCGCTCATCGCCAAGGGGCACGCCTACGCGGCCGACGGCAACGTCTACTTCGACGTGAAGTCCTACCCCGAGTACCTCGAACTCTCCAACCAGAAGCTGGAGAACCTGCGTCAGCCCGAGGGCGAGGGCGAGACCGGCAAGCGCGACCCGCGCGACTTCGCCATGTGGAAGGCGGCCAAGCCGGGCGAGCCCAGCTGGAACACCCCCTGGGGCGCCGGCCGTCCGGGCTGGCACCTGGAGTGCTCGGCGATGGCGCACAAGTACCTCGGCCGGGCCTTCGACATCCACGGCGGCGGGATCGACCTGATCTTCCCGCACCACGAGAACGAGATCGCCCAGTCGAAGGCGTACGGCGACGACTTCGCCAACTTCTGGGTGCACAACGCCTGGGTCACCATGAGCGGCGAGAAGATGAGCAAGTCGCTCGGCAACTCGGTGCTGGTCTCCGAGATGGTCGAGCGCTGGCGTCCGCTGGTGCTCCGGTACTACCTGGCCGCCCCGCACTACCGCTCGACCATCGAGTACAGCGAGGAGTCGCTGCGCGAGGCCGAGGTCGGCTTCGGCCGGATCGAGGGTTTCGTCCAGCGCGTGGTCGAGCTCTGCGGCCCGGTCGAGGCTGCCGCCGAGGTGCCGCCGGCCTTCGCCGAGGCGATGGACGACGACCTGGGTGTGCCGCAGGCCCTGGCCATCGTGCACACCGCCGTCCGCCAGGGCAACAGCGCCCTGACCGCGGACGACAAGGAGAACGCGGTGGCGCGTCTGGCCGAGGTCCGTGCGATGCTCGGAGTACTGGGTCTGGACCCGCTCGACCCGCACTGGGCCGGGACGGCGCGCGGCGAGGGCCTGCACGGTGTGGTCGACGCGCTGGTCCGGATGGTCCTGGAGCAGCGGCAGGCCGCCCGGTCCCGCAAGGACTTCGCCACCGCGGACGCGATCCGCGACCAGCTCGGCGAGGCCGGGCTGGCCATCGAGGACACCCCGTCCGGCCCGCGCTGGACGATCAACAGCCAGTAACCCCCTCGGCGCTCAGCGTACGAAGGGGTGAGGGTGGGCCGTACCGGACCGGTGCGGCCCTCCCGCATGACGGAGCGCATGCCGTCGGCGGTCCCGGGTCCCACCGGGCGGCCGGCCATGCCGGACAGACAGACAGGAAGTACAGCCATGGCCGGCAACAGCCAGCGCAGGAACCGCCGCAACCCCGGATCGAAGAAGGGCGCGTCTGTCGGTACCGGCGGGCACAGCCGGAAGGCGCTCCAGGGCAAGGGCCCGACCCCGCCCGGTGAGGCGCGCAAGGGCCACCCGAAGCAGCGGGCCGCCAACGCCGCGATCAAGCGCGAGCGGGACGCCAAGGCCCGGGCCGGCATGCGCCGGGCCGGTGGCGGCGGCCGGGGCGGCCGCGGCGGCGCCGGCGCCGCCGAGCTGGTGTTCGGCCGCAACTCGGTGGTCGAGGCCCTGCAGGGCGACGTGCCGGCCAACGCGCTGTACGTCCAGCAGTTCATCGACACCGACGACCGGGTCCGCGACGCCTTCCAGGCCGCCAACGACCGCGGCATCCCGCTGATGGAGGCCCCGCGCCCGCAGCTGGACCAGATGACCGGCGGCATGAACCACCAGGGCCTGGTGCTGCAGGTCCCGCCGTACGAGTACGCGCACCCCGAGGACCTGCTGGAGGAGGCGGCCGACGCGGGCCAGGACGCGCTGATCGTGGCGCTGGACGGGGTCACCGACTCGCGCAACCTGGGCGCCGTGGTCCGCTCCGCCGCCGCCTTCGGCGCGCACGGCGTGGTCATCCCCGAGCGCCGGGCGGCCGGCATGACCGCCGGTGCCTGGAAGACCTCCTCCGGTGCCGCGGCGCGGCTGCCCGTCGCCCGGGCCACCAACCTGACCCGGACGCTGGAGGCCTACCAGAAGGCCGGCCTGATGGTGGTCGGCCTGGCCGCCGACGGCGAGGCCGAGATCGGCGACCTGGAGGCGCTGACCGGTCCGGTGGTCATCGTCGCGGGCAGTGAGGGCAAGGGCCTGTCCCGGCTGGTCTCGGAGACCTGCGACCTGCGGGTGCGGATCCCGATGTCCGGTCTCACCGAGTCGCTGAACGCCGGTGTCGCCGCGGGCGTGGTGCTGTACGAGGCCGCGCGGCTGCGCTCCAGGGTGGGCTGACCCCACAGGCACATCGGCCGGGCGCGGCGCAGCCGGTCTTTCGTTTTGGCCGCGCTCCGTCCGCAATTCGGGTGAAAGCGATCGGGCTCGACCGGGCTCGATCGCTTTATTCATGATCACTTCAAGTAGGTGTCGGACATCCACCCGGGAGAGTGTCCTAACCGGGTGTCACCCGGTTAGACGGGTGTGGACACCAGAACACCTCGGCGCCCCCTCCTGGGCGGCGGCAGCACCGGGATAGACGCGGGCCCCGGCCTCAACACCGTCAAGGTGCCGTCCGACCCCGCGCGCCTCAGCAGCACCCAGGCGAGCTTCCGGCTCCGGCTCGGCGCCCCGGTGGCGCCGCTGATCGAGGCCCCGGCCGGACTGCTTTCCACCGGCGCCGCGTTCGGCGACCCGTACGCCTCGCAGGGCCTGATCCGCCGTCCGCTGGTCACCCCGCAGGTCGTCGTGCCCGCCGCGGCCGTCCCCGCGTTCGCCGGGGTGGGCGGCGCGGGCGCACCGCGCCGCAAGGGCCGGGTCACCGCCGTCACCTGGACCGGCCAGGCGCCCCCCGGGGACCTGGCGGCCACCCGGCTGTTGGAGGCCGTCCGGCTCACCGGCGTGCCCGCCCCGGCGGGGGTCGGCGGGCGCGGCGGCTCCTCGGCCGACGAGGACACCCGGGTGATCCCCTCGTACGCGGGTGCCCGGACCGTCCCGAGGCAGCCCCGCGAAGGCGCCGGGACGGCCACCGAGGCCGGTGTCGGCCCCGTCGGTGCACCGCAGGGCTGGACGCCCAGCGGCGAGCTGCCCGAGGTCTCCGCGGCCTCCGCGGAGGGGAAGCAGGCCTGGTACCCGGGCCGCCGGGTCGACCTGGGCCTGGTGCTGCTGCCGCTGCGCGCCGTGCTCGGCTCGCTCTCGGTCTACGCCGGGTTCAGCAAGCTCTGCGACCCGGTGTACTTCGACGGCGGCGAGCGCGGTTCGATGATGCGCTGGCTCGCCTCGCTGCACCCCTGGAAGGCCGCCGAGCCGCTGCTGGCCTTCGCCATGGCGCACCCGGTGGGCGCGGGCCTGGTGGTGTCGTTCACCGAGATCGTGGTCGGCGTGCTGACCGTCCTCGGCCTCTGGCAGCGGGTCGCGGCCGGGGTGGCGATGCTGCTCTCCGCCGCGCTGCTGTTCACCGTCAGCTGGCGGGCGGTGCCGGTCTACGACACCCCCGACCTGATCTTCCTGGCGGCGTGGAGCCCGCTGCTGATCGCCGGGGCACCGTTCGCCTCCCTGGACGGACGGCTCAACCTGGAGGCCTGGCGCCGGTACGGCTCCGGGGCCCCGGCGGCCCTGCGGCGGCGGGTGCTGCGCCGCGGCGCGGTGGTCACCGCGGTGGTGGTCGGCCTGACCCTGTTGCTCGGCTCGATGCTGGGCGCGGCGGTCCGGACCGGCAGCCGGCCGCACCCCGCGCCGGCCAGGCCGGCCACCGACTACGGCACGCCGGTCTGGCCGAGCGGCGGTCCGTCGGTCGCCCCCGGCGGGCAGGGCCCGTCCACCTCGCCCTCGCACGCACCCTCGCGGCCGGCCTCGTCCACACCGAGCGCGTCCGCCCCGGCCTCGCCGTCCGCGGCGCCGTCGACGCCGCCGAAGGCCGCGTCGGCGAGCCCGAGCGGAAGGGCGCGCTCGACGAAGCCGGAGAGCGCCGCAGGCTCGGCCCCGGCCGCGGCGCCCTCGGCCGCCGCACCGGCCGCGGGCTCGTCGACCGCACAGCGCAGTACGCCGGCGGGCGGGGCGGGGACGGCGCCGAAGCCGAGCCAGAGCAGCGGCTCCGGGGGCGGTTCGGGCTCTGGCTCCGGCTCGGGTTCGGGGCTGCTGGGCGGGGTGCTGGGCAGCGGTCCGCTGTCCGAGCTCTCCAGCGGCGGCACGCGCGGCTCGCGGCCGGGAGTGCCGGTGTCGACCTGATGCACGGCGGTGGGCGGGGGCCCGGGCGGGCCTGCCGGTGCGGGCCTGCCCGGGCCCGGGTCCGGTTGAGGCCCGGCCCGGGGCCGTACGGTCCGAGCGGGGCCGGACGCCCGCAGCGGCAGGTCCCCGCTCACGGCGGAACGAGTGGGCCGGGTGCTCCGTGGGGGAGCACCCGGCCCACTGTCGTGTGGGGCGGGGGCCGCCGGGGTCTGCGGCCCGACGGCCCGCCGCAGGTGGTCCGGCGGAGGCCTCCCGCGGCTACGCCGGCGGCCGGCCGGCCCCCGAGGCGAGCTCCTTGGCCGCCTCGGTGAGGTCCTTCGCGGTGTCGATGGCGCGCCAGTACACGCCCTGCGGCAGTTGGTACCCGGCCAGCTTCTTGCTGCGGGCCAGCTGCGGGAAGGTCGTCCGCTCGTGGTCGCCGACGTCCGGCAGCAGCTCGGTGAACTCCGGCCCGAACACGTAGAGGCCGGCGTTGATGAGGAACGGCGAGGGCGGGGCCTCGATGAAGTCGAGGACGTTGCCGAACTGGTCCGTCTCCACCGCGCCCCAGGGGATCCGCGGTCGGGCCAGCGCGAGCGTCGCGACGGCGTCCCGCTCGCGGTGGAAGGCGGCCATGTCGCGCAGGCTGAACCTGGTCCAGATGTCGCCGTTGGTGGCGTACCAGGGCTCGTCCGGCCGGGGCAGCGCCCTGGCCGCGTACTTGAGCCCGCCGCCGCGTCCGAGCGGCTCCGCCTCGACGACCGTACGGACCCGCAGCGGCAGTTCGGCCTTGTCGAGCCACTCCTGCAGCACGTCGGCCAGGTGCCCGCAGGAGATCACCACGTCGGTGACGCCCTCGGCGGCGAGCCAGGCCAGCTGGTGCCCGAGGATCGGGGTGCCCGTTCCCGGGATCTCGACCAGCGGCTTCGGCCGGTCGTCCGTGTAGGGACGCAGCCGGGAGCCCTGGCCGCCGGCCAGGATGACGGCCTGGGTGATGACGGGCTGCTGCTGCGCCGCGGATGGCTGTGGGGCCGGCGGGGGCGTGGTGTCAGCGCTCATGCCTGCACAATAGGCGCGCACGCCGCCCGGCGGGCGTCAGCCGGCGGCACCCGCGGCGAAGGAACCGTCACAGACCGGGCGGGCGAAGGACCGTGCACGCTTGGCGTCGCCCTGGTACTTGCGCACGGCCGCCTTGCCCAGCTCGGTGGCGAGCGTGCTGCAGTACGGCGTCAGCTCCGGCTGCTCGCGCATCGAGCGCTCCAGCAGGTCCAGCGCGGTGCCCGGGTTGTGCGCGCGCAGTTCGTCCAGCAGCGCGACGCGGAGGGCGTCCTGCGGGGCGAGCCCGTCCGGCGCCTTGCCGGCGGACGTCCGACCGATGCCGGCGCCGTCCTCGCTGGAGGCCGCCACGACCTGCTGGTCCAGCCCGGTGGGCGGAGCCCACGGCACCCTGGTCACGGCGAGGGTGCCGGTGGTGACGAGGACCACGGGCAGGGTGAGGGCGATGGTCTGGCCGATGCGGCGAACTAGCTGCTTCACGCTCAGGAGCGTAGCGGCGAGTGGGGGGAGGATCGCGCTCCGTTACACCATCGAGTGACAGGGTGTCCCGGTTCGTCCCTGCACCGTGTTGACGACGGCGGAGCCCCGCCGGACCGCGTGGTCCGACGGGGCTCCGTCCCGGTGCTGCCGTGGGCGGCCCGTCGCCCGCGGCGCGCTCAGCTGCTCAGGCGGGCACCGGTGGTGGTGGAGAACACGTGGGTCTCGCCGGCGGTCGGCACGACGTGGATCGTCTCGCCGCGGGCCGGGATCTGACGGCCGTGCACGCGGACGACCAGGTCCCGGTCCTCGCCGCCGATCTTGGTGGTGCCGTAGACGAAGCCGTCCGAGCCGAGCTCCTCGACCACGTTGACGGTCACGGCGACACCCTCGATGCCACCGCCCGCGACGATCTCGAAGTGCTCCGGTCGGATGCCGACCGTCACGGTCTTGTCGCTGCCGGCGCCCGCCAGGTCCTCGCGGGAGATGTTGACGACCGAGCCGCCGAACTTCACGCCGCCGTCCACCAGCGGCACCTCGACCAGGTTCATGGCCGGCGAACCGATGAAGCCGGCCACGAAGAGGTTGGCGGGCTTGTCGTACATGTTGCGCGGGGTGTCTACCTGCTGCAGCACGCCGCCCTTGAGCACCGCGACCCGGTCGCCCATGGTGAGCGCCTCGGTCTGGTCGTGCGTGACGTAGACGGTGGTGATGCCCAGCCGGCGCTGCAGGCCCGCGATCTGGGTACGGGTCGAGACGCGGAGCTTGGCGTCGAGGTTCGACAGCGGCTCGTCCATCAGGAAGACCTGCGGCTCGCGGACGATCGCGCGGCCCATGGCGACGCGCTGGCGCTGACCGCCGGAGAGCGCCTTCGGCTTGCGGTCCAGGTACTCGGTGAGGTCGAGGATCTTCGCGGCCTCTTCGACCTTGGTGCGGATCTCGCTCTTGTTGACGCCCGCGATCTTGAGCCCGAAGCCCATGTTCTCCGCCACGGTCATGTGCGGGTAGAGCGCGTAGTTCTGGAACACCATCGCGATGTCCCGGTCCTTCGGCGGCAGGTGGGTGACGTCGCGGTCGCCGATGCGGATGGCGCCGCTGTTGACGTCCTCCAGACCGGCCAGCATCCGCAGGCTGGTCGACTTGCCGCAGCCCGAGGGGCCGACCAGGACGAGGAACTCGCCGTCCGCGATCTCCAGGTCCAGCGCGTCCACCGACGGCTTGTCGGCGCCGGGGTAGACCCGGGTCGCTTTGTCGTACGTCACAGAAGCCATGACTGAGCTCTCCTTCACCGGCAGGAACGTGCCGGACGATCCGAGTAAAGGGTGGATGTCGTGCCGCCGGCCCGCCCAGTGGTCTGAACCACCGCACAAGCCGACTCCCGGCGACGCTACCTGCGACCACGCCGCTTGTCAGCCCCCGGACCGTTCGATTTCGGCATCGGTTGCGTCACGCCCGCCTCATCCCAGCCACCCCGCCCATCCCCCGGATATGCCGCCCCCGTCCCGGCCCCGCCCGGTAGACTGCCCCCGGTGCCGCCGTGACCACGTCGCGGACGGTCACCATGCCTCCTTAGCTCAGCTGGCCAGAGCACCGCTCTTGTAAAGCGGGGGTCGTCGGTTCGAACCCGACAGGGGGCTCTGAGTACCACCCCGGATGAGCTGCAGCTTCGGCCTTCCGGGGGCTTGATCACCGGCCTCGGGCGACTCGTCCGGGGCCGTTTTGCGTGAGCGGGGACGCGAAAGTCCGGCGCCGACCGCACGATCGGCGAGTGCAGGCCTGATGCAAGTATGGCTTGCGCCTAATATTAGGCGTGGGATATATTGGTCTGTCGTGGGCTGGGAGATCATTCTTCACAACGACGTTGAGGCCTGGTTCCTCGACCTCTCCAAGAACGACCCGGTGTCGGCGGACCAGGTCGCTGACGCCATCAATACCCTGGAGGTCGAAGGGCCCACGCTGGGCCGTCCGCTGGTGGATCGGATTCAAGGCTCCCGCCACCACAACATGAAGGAGCTGCGTCCCGGATCGTCGGGCGGATCGGAGCTGCGGCTGCTATTCGCCTTCGATCCAGTCCGGCGGGCGATCATCCTCGTCGCTGGAGACAAGGCCCGTGCATGGACGCAGTGGTACCGCGCCAACATCCCGGTCGCTGATGCGCGATACGACGAGCACCTGGAGACCATGGAGGAGGAAGGTCCCGCATGAGCAGCAAGAACTTCACCAGTTGGACCGATACCAAGGTCAAGGCCCGTGAGCTTCGTGAGGCTGCGGGCACTCAGCGCACGCTGGTCGAGGAAGCCGCGGCTCTCGAGCACCTGCGTGCCGAAGTCCGCGCCTATCGCCTTGCCGAGGTCCGCAAGTCCCAACACCTCACTCAGGTGGAAGTGGCTGCGGCTATGGGGGTTGGGCAGCCCCGTGTCTCCCAGATTGAGCGGGGAGACCTCGACATCGCCGAACTGCCGACGCTGCGCAAGTACATCGAGGCCCTTGGCGGGCAACTGCGAGTCGTTGCCGACTTCGGAGACACCTCTCTCAATCTCTGTTGAGGACATGCCTGACGGCGACCCCGCGGTGGGTATGGCCCCATCTCGACGGAGCTCGCTCGCGTGAGCGGATGGCGTGGCAGCGAGCTGGCGGGGTTGGACGAGGCAACCTGCTGCGCGGCGCTGGCCTGCGGGATCAGCACCGCGCAGCAGCAGGCATTACGAACTGTCAGGATCGGGGCGGTGCTTGTAAAGCGGGGGTCGTCGGTTCGAACCCGACAGGGGGCTCTCGGCACCACCCGGATGGGCGGCAGCTTCGGCCTTCCGGGGGCTTGATCACCGGCCTCGGATGTCCGGGGCCGTTTGCGTGAGCGACGCGATGGCTTGCGGGGCGGTGCCGCCCCGGTTCGTTCGGATCGGCCAGTCGGTGTGGTGACTGGTATGGCAACGAAGAAGTGCACGGTGACGCTGCCGGAGGAACTGGCGGAGGAGGTCCGCGCCGAGGCGGGTTCAGTCGGACGTCGCGCAGGCCATCGCGCGTCAGCGCGAGCGGGACCACCTGCACGAGTTCGTCGGCTGGTGGGAAGGCGAGCACGGTGAGGTGACCGGCGCGGAGCTGGTGGCCGCCGAGGCGGAGAGGCTCTCGCTCAACGGCGACACGCGGAGCGCAAGGCTCGTTCGGTGCCTCATCGCAAGGCGGGCTGATGTCCGAGCTCGTGTAGGTGCTCGACAGCGAGGGCTTGTCTCAAGCCGTTCTTGGGCACCGTGCGATGGGCGCCCGGTTGAAGGACGCGGATCGCTCCGGTATCCGGGTCGTGACCACGTCGGTGACGCTCATCGAGGCCTACCGCGGCCCTCTCTGTCAGCCTTGGGTGAGACGTCCCGCTTTGTCGGGTTAGCCTGAGAGGGCCCGAGTAGGAGTTCCACCCCTGATGACCAGCACCAAGCCGTCCGCGTCCGACCCGGCTCCCCGGCCGAAGCGCCGCACCTTCACGCCCGAGTACAAGCTGCGGATCGTCGCCGAGTACGACGCCGCGCCCGAGGGCGAGAAGGGCGCGGTCCTGCGCCGCGAGCGCCTCTACCACTCCCACGTCACCGAGTGGCGGGCCGCGCGCGACGCCGGGGCCCTGGAGAACCTGGTCGACCGCCGCACGAGCCCGGCCCGCCCGAAGAAGTCCGCCACCGAGGCGGAGAACGAGAAGCTGCGCCGCCAGGTGGAACGGCTGGAGAGGGAGCTCGCCCGGAACAAGGCCGCGCTGGAGGTCCTGGGAAAAGCGTCGGCGCTCTTGGAAATGATCTCCGAGAGCGCGGACTGACGCACGCCGCCGACCCCGTCGTGGACGAGGCGTTCACCGCCATCGAACACCAGTTGGGCACCACGGCCGCGTGCCGGCTGACCGGCCGCTCCCGGGCCACCCACTACCGCAGACTGAAACCGCCACCCCCGCGCAAGCCCAGGTCCCCGCAGGTCCAACCCTCCGCCCTGACGGCCGAAGAGCGTGACGCGGTCCTGAAGTTGATGAACAGCCCCGAGTACGCCGAACTGCCACCCGCGCAGATCTGGGCCCGCGAACTGGACACCGGGCGCTACCACTGCTCGGTCTCCACGATGTACCGGATCCTGCGCGAGCGCGGCCAGTCCGGTGAGCGCCGCCGCCAGGCCACCCACCCGGCCAAGACGGTGCCCGAACTGGTCGCCGACGGCCCCTCCCAGGTCTTCACCTGGGACATCACCAAAGCGGCCGGCCCCCGCAAGGGCATCTGGTACCACGCCTACGTCATCATCGACATCTTCAGCCGCTACATCGTCGGCCACACCGTCGAGGCGGCCGAATCAGCCGAACGAGCCGAGGAGCTGATCCGCGAGACCATCGCACGCAACGGCATCGTCCCCGAGACCGTGCACGCCGACCGGGGCACCTCGATGACCTCCAAGAAAGTCTCCCAGCTGCTGATCGACCTCGGCGTCACCAGGAGCCACTCGCGCCCCAAGGTCTCCAACGACAACCCCTACAGCGAGGCCCAGTTCAAGACCACCAAGTACATGTCCGACTACCCCGAGCGATTCGACTCCCTCGCCCACGCCCGCGAATGGTTCGACGCCTTCATCGCGTACTACAACCACGAACACCGGCACTCGGGCATCGGACTTCACACACCCGCCAGCGTCCACTTCGGCACCGCCGAGGAGATCCGCGACCAGCGGGCCATCACCCTCTCCGAGGCCTACGCGCGCCACCCCGAACGCTTCGGCCGCCGCCCCAGACCACCCGAGATCCCGAAGACGGCATGGATCAACGACCCCGCCAAGCGCAGCCAACCCGCACCACAAACCTCATAGCATCACGACCGTCTCACTGGACTTGAAATCTTCCGGGTGGAGATCCAGCCCTGGGCGAGCCACCAGGCGGCGGCCGCACGCAGGGTGGAGACTTCGCGGTTGAGGGTGCGCGTGCCGGACGTGGCGGCGCGGTGGGCGGCGGCGGCCTGGAGACGGGCGGGGGCGTCGGGGCGGTCGAGCAGGGCGAGCGGGAGGACCGGGGGGCGGGCGCGGCGCCGCTCGGGACCGGTGGGGGCTGGTCGGTCGGCGAGTGCCCAGGCCCAGGTGTCGAGGGCGATCCGGTAGACGCGGCGGGAGCCGGTGCCGAGGCCTGAGGCGGCCAGGTAGCGCTCGACCGCGACCGCGTACTCGACGGGGGGCCTCATGGTCATCGGAGCTCGCTTTCCGCAGTAAATGATGGGTGGAGGGCGAATTGAGCATAGCCGGATAGCGCAGTAAATAGCAGGTGAGAGGAGGTTGCAGGGAGAATTTACTGCGGTAGGTGGCTTGGCTGCAGGAATTGACCCTAATGGGCTCAGGTTTTCCGGCCGGAAGTCTTGAAAGCGGCTTCGGGGCGCGGGCAGACTTGCCGCCCATGGCAGTGGATGTGGACCTGGTTCCCGCCCGCCGGACGCGGCTGCGCAGCCGCCTCTCCGTGCTGGGCGAACACGATTTCCGGTGGTTCTTCGTCGGCTACGCGACCTCCCTTTTCGGCTCCTCGATGGCGCCGGTCGCGGTGGCCTTCGCGGTGCTCGACGATGGTGGGGGCGGCACCGACCTGGGGTGGGTGATGGCGGCCAGGGTCCTGCCGATCGTGCTGGTGATGCCGGCCGGCGGGGTGGTCGCGGACCGGCTGGGCAGCCGGCGGGTGATGCTGGCCGCGGACGTGCCGGAAGATTTCAAGTCCAGTGAGACGGTCGTGATGCTATGAGGTTTGTGGTGCGGGTTGGCTGCGCTTGGCGGGGTCGTTGATCCATGCCGTCTTCGGGATCTCGGGTGGTCTGGGGCGGCGGCCGAAGCGTTCGGGGTGGCGCGCGTAGGCCTCGGAGAGGGTGATGGCCCGCTGGTCGCGGATCTCCTCGGCGGTGCCGAAGTGGACGCTGGCGGGTGTGTGAAGTCCGATGCCCGAGTGCCGGTGTTCGTGGTTGTAGTACGCGATGAAGGCGTCGAACCATTCGCGGGCGTGGGCGAGGGAGTCGAATCGCTCGGGGTAGTCGGACATGTACTTGGTGGTCTTGAACTGGGCCTCGCTGTAGGGGTTGTCGTTGGAGACCTTGGGGCGCGAGTGGCTCCTGGTGACGCCGAGGTCGATCAGCAGCTGGGAGACTTTCTTGGAGGTCATCGAGGTGCCCCGGTCGGCGTGCACGGTCTCGGGGACGATGCCGTTGCGTGCGATGGTCTCGCGGATCAGCTCCTCGGCTCGTTCGGCTGATTCGGCCGCCTCGACGGTGTGGCCGACGATGTAGCGGCTGAAGATGTCGATGATGACGTAGGCGTGGTACCAGATGCCCTTGCGGGGGCCGGCCGCTTTGGTGATGTCCCAGGTGAAGACCTGGGAGGGGCCGTCGGCGACCAGTTCGGGCACCGTCTTGGCCGGGTGGGTGGCCTGGCGGCGGCGCTCACCGGACTGGCCGCGCTCGCGCAGGATCCGGTACATCGTGGAGACCGAGCAGTGGTAGCGCCCGGTGTCCAGTTCGCGGGCCCAGATCTGCGCGGGTGGCAGTTCGGCGTACTCGGGGCTGTTCATCAACTTCAGGACCGCGTCACGCTCTTCGGCCGTCAGGGCGGAGGGTTGGACCTGCGGGGACCTGGGCTTGCGCGGGGGTGGCGGTTTCAGTCTGCGGTAGTGGGTGGCCCGGGAGCGGCCGGTCAGCCGGCACGCGGCCGTGGTGCCCAACTGGTGTTCGATGGCGGTGAACGCCTCGTCCACGACGGGGTCGGCGGCGTGCGTCAGTCCGCGCTCTCGGAGATCATTTCCAAGAGCGCCGACGCTTTTCCCAGGACCTCCAGCGCGGCCTTGTTCCGGGCGAGCTCCCTCTCCAGCCGTTCCACCTGGCGGCGCAGCTTCTCGTTCTCCGCCTCGGTGGCGGACTTCTTCGGGCGGGCCGGGCTCGTGCGGCGGTCGACCAGGTTCTCCAGGGCCCCGGCGTCGCGCGCGGCCCGCCACTCGGTGACGTGGGAGTGGTAGAGGCGCTCGCGGCGCAGGACCGCGCCCTTCTCGCCCTCGGGCGCGGCGTCGTACTCGGCGACGATCCGCAGCTTGTACTCGGGCGTGAAGGTGCGGCGCTTCGGCCGGGGAGCCGGGTCGGACGCGGACGGCTTGGTGCTGGTCATCAGGGGTGGAACTCCTACTCGGGCCCTCTCAGGCTAACCCGACAAAGCGGGACGTCTCACCCAAGGCTGACAGAGAGGGGCTGCGCTGCGGGGTGCAGGGGGTGTTCGCGGTCGCGCTGGCCTCCGGGCACGCGCCGGTGTGGGCGATGGTGGGGCTGGTCGCGCTCTGGGGGCTCGGTGAGGGGGTGTTCCTGCCCGCGCTGGGGGCGCTGGTGCCCGGGTTGGTCGCGCGGAAGGAGTCCCTTGCGGACGCTATCGCCCTGCTGGGGTTGGCCCGTTCGGTCTCCACGGTGGCCGGTCCGGCGCTCGCGGGGGTGCTGGTGGCGTGGTCCGGGCCGGCGTCCGTCCTGCTGGTCGACGCCGTCACGTACGGGGTCGGTGCGCTGGCGCTGGGTCGGCTCGGGGTGCCCGGGCCGGCGGAACCGGGTGCGTCGAACTCGATGCCGGCGGATCTGCGCGAGGGGTGGTCGGAGTTCCGGTCGCGGACGTGGCTCTGGGTCACCACGGTGCAGATGGCCTTCTTCAACCTGCTGGTCTGGGCGCCGTTCCTGGTGCTCGGGCCGTTGACCGCGCAGCGCGAGCTCGGCGGGGCGCGCGCCTGGGGCCTGGTGATGGCTGCGTACGGGGTCGGCGCGGTGCTGGGCGGTCTGCTGATGCTGGGCCGCCGGCCCGCGCGGCCGCTCGCGGTCGCCACGGTGGCGACCCTCGGCTGGGCGCTGCCCTCCGCGGCGCTCGCGGCGGGCGCGCCGCTGCTCTGGACGGCCGCGGCGGCACTGGTGGCCGGGCTCGGGTCGGCGGTCTGCGGGGCGCTGTACGAAACCACGATGCAACGCTGGGTGCCCGGTGACGTCCTGGCCCGGGTCACCGCCTTCGGCGGGCTGGGCGCCTTCGTCCTCGGCCCGCTCGGGCTGGCGGCGGCCGGTCCGCTGGCCGAGCGGGTCGGGGCGGGTACCGTGCTGGCCTTCGGGGCCCTCTGGCAACTCGTCTCCGGTGTCACGGTGTTGGCGGTGCGCGAGGTGCGCTGCGCGAGCTGGGACCCACCCGGGCGGGCGAGTGGCGGTGGAGCCGGCTGAGCCGGGGAACGCCGGGGGAGCGGGGCCGGGGGCCTCCCGGCGGGTGCGACTCCGGCGCACCGGGAGAGCACCGTGGGCGGGCCGGTCGTACGGTGGAGGGAGTGCGGGGGTGAACGGAGGAGGTCGGCCATGCCTGGTTCTCTCACCATCAGCCACCACGAGGCGTCCGTCGCCGTGGAGCACGCCGATGCCAAGCGACTCGCCACGATGCTTGAGGAACTCGCCTATCTGCTGGAGATCCCCGGGCCGAACCGGATCAACGACGCACAGCTCGTGGCCCTCTGCGAGGGCCGGGCGCCCGACCGGGCCGAGCTGGTGCACTGGTCGCGGGAGCTCGCCACGGAAATGAAGGGGCGGCTCTAGGGCAGGACCGTCGGGTCGGTCCCCGGGCGAGGACGTGCTCCGGACGGACCGGTGCCGGACCGCTGTGAGACGTACGATGGCGCGCGGGGCGGGTGGTCCTCGCGCGCCTTCCGGGTGCCGGCGCGGCCGGCGGCCGGTCCGGCGGAGGAGGGCGGGGGCCCGCGGATGTCGCAGTCGGGGTCGATGGAGCGGACCGGAGCGTCGACGTCGTCCGGAGCGGCCACGCCGTCCGGAGCGCGACCGGGCGGCGCGCCCCGGCCGGGCGGGATGTCCTGGCTGAGGGTGGAGACGCCGCTGCCGAGCGGGCCGATGCACATCGCCGTGACGCCGCTGGGCGTGGTGGCCGGGGGCTACCTGGGGGACGAGGCCGGTGAGCTGCCGCGCTGCACGGACGAGGCGAAGATCGCCGCGGTGAAGACGCGGATCGGCGACTACCTGGCCGGGCGGAGCCGGGAGCCGGGACTTCCGATCGACTGGAGCCTGAGCACCGGTCCGCACCGGACGGTGCTGCAGACCCTGCTCCGCGAGGTGCCCTACGGTCGGACCATCACCTACGGTGAACTGGCCGCCCGCAGTGGGGTGTTCGAGGGAGTGGCGGAGCCCGGGCTGGCCGCCCGGACGGTCGGGCAGATGATGGCCGCCAATCCCGTGCCGCTGTTGGTGCCGTGCCACCGGGTGGTGGCGGCGGACGGGATCGGCGGCTTCGGCGGCGGCCGGGTGGGCATCGAGGTGAAGCGCTGGCTGCTCACCCTGGAGGGGGTGCTGGAACCGACGCTGGACTGGAACGGCCCGCTGTAGCAGGTGCGTCGGGCCCGCAGTGGCGGCCGGAGCGGCCGGGACCTGACCGGACCCCGCCCCGAAGGCCCCCCGAAGGTCGCCGTCGCTCAGTGCACGAGCTCCACCGGGGTGAGGCCGAGGCCGAACGGGACCTCGCGCGGCAGCACCGGCTGGATGCCGGCGACCAGCGTGTACTCGATCCCGGCCAGTTCCTCGGGCCAGTCGGTGTCGGGCCGCTCGCCGAGCGCCAACTGCACCGCATTCCACGGCAGATTGAGCCCGCACAGGCGCAGTTGGTGCAGACCGCCGGAGGGCCGGGTGTTGACGTCGATGACGATCGGCTCCCCGGCGAGGTGGCGGAACTGCACGTTGGAGAGGAAGGCCATCCCGGTGGACTCGACCACCCGGCGGGCCGGTTCCAGATACCTCGGTGCGGTGGTGAAGCTGCGGCGGCGCCGGTGCTTGCTGCGTCCGACGGCGGCGAGCAGGGTGCCGTCGCGGTCGGCGAGGCAGTCCACCGAGACCTCGGGCCCGTCCAGGAAGGGCATCACCAGCAGGTCGGCGGGTTCGTCGGAGGCGTCCAGTGCGGCGGCCACCTGCTCGACCTGGACCCGGCTGTCCCAGCCGGCCAGCCGGTGCAGGCCGAACGGTTCGCGGGTGAGCACCCGGAAGCCCTCGCCGCCGGCGCCGGAGACCGGCTTGAGGCAGGCGGTGAGGCCGGCGGCCTCGATCCGGTCGACGGCGGCGAGCAGGTCGGCGGCGCTGCGCACCTGCCACCAGGGCGGGGTGGGCAGGCCGGCGGCGGCCAGCGCCGCGTAGCCGTCCGCCTTGCTGTCGAAGGCGGCGATCGCGGTCGCGGGCGGGCAGGCGAGGGCGGTGCCGATCGCCTCGAACTCCTGGTGGTGCAGGGATATCGCGAGCTGGTTGAGGCGGGGCAGGAAGACGTCGACGGAGTGGCGGGCGCAGTAGTCGAGCGCGTAGGCGACGTAGGCGTCCGGGGTCAGGCCACCCGGTTCCAGAGCGGCGTGGTCGGCGGCGGCCAGGACGGGGGAGTCGGCGTCGACATGGGTGGCGTGGACCAGGACGGGGCGCGGGGCGGCGCGCAGTTGTTCGATGAAGAAGACGTTCTCGGCGTAGGTGCGGTTGAGCCAGACACGTACGGGGGCGCTCATGAAGGCCTACCAGGGCAGGGGTGAACGAGGGGAGGGCCATCCGGTGCGACCACACACGTCAACCGGCCCCGTGGCCCTTTGAGGTGGCACCTTAGCGGCCCCACGCAGGGTCGCGCACCGGGGGTGCCCGCGGGGTTGCGGGGGCGCGGGGCCGTTCGGCGGGGTCGTGGCGGGCCGGTCGCGCCGCAGTCCGTCCGGCCGGGCGTTCGACGACCGAACGGCAGGCTGGTTCCGAGTATTCGAATTCTTATCGAATTAATATCGATCAGGTGATCTAGTCGTCCTATTTGTTCGGCTATCCCGACCACTCGAAAGAGTGATTGCGGCGGACCTCCGAATGGCCTCACCATGATTGTTGCAAGGCGACACTTCACCGGGTATGCGAAGGGCTCCCTATGTCGACCGAAACCACCGTCGGTATTCCTGCGCCCGGCGGTCAGCCGCAGGTCCAGCAGCAGAGTCTCAGCACGGAGGGTGCGCGGAATCTCGCGACGACCACCAAGTCCGCGCCGCAGATGCAGGGCATCAGCCCGCGCTGGCTGCTCCGGATGCTGCCGTGGGTCGAGGTGTCCGGCGGCACGTACCGGGTGAACCGTCGCCTGCGCTACTCGGTCGGCCGTGGCCGGGTGGGCTTCGTCCAGACCGGGGCCGAGGTGCGGATCGTCCCGCCGAGTCTGCGCGAGATCCCGGTGCTGCGCGGCTTCGAGGACGACGCCGTGCTGGAGGAGCTGGCCGGCCGCTTCGTCCGACGGGACTTCGCCGCCGGTGACGTGCTGGTTGCGGCCGGGGCGCCGAGCGACGAGGTCTTCGTCATCGCGTACGGCAAGCTCGACCGACTGGGGTCCGGCAAGTACGGCGAGGAGGCGGTCGTCGGCACCCTGGCCGACGGCGACCACCTGGGCGACGAGGCGCTCCGGAGCGAGGGCGTCTGGCCGTACACCGTGCGGGCCGCCACCGCGGGCACCGTACTGGCGCTCCCCCGGTCCTCGTTCCAGGCGCTCGCGAACCGCTCCGAGGCCCTGCAACTCCAGATCACGGACTATCGGGCCGGTTTCGAGCAGGCGCAGAACAAGCACGGGGAGGCGGCGATCGGCCTCTCGGCCGGCCACCACGGCGAGTACGAGCTGCCCGGCGCCTTCGTGGACTACGAGCTGAAGCCGCGCGAGTACGAGCTGAGCGTCGCGCAGACCGTGCTCAAGGTGCACAGTCGGGTCGCCGATCTCTACAACCAGCCGATGAACCAGACCGAGCACCAGCTGCGGCTGACCATCGAGGCGCTGCGGGAGCGCCAGGAGCACGAGCTGATCAACAACCCGGAGTTCGGCCTGCTGCGGAACGCCGAGTACGACCAGCGGATCCAGACCCACTCCGGGCCGCCCACCCCGGACGACATGGACGAGCTGCTGAGCCGTCGGCGCAGCACCAAGATGTTCCTCGCCCACCCGCGAGCCATCGCCGCCTTCGGCCGCGAGTGCAGCCGCCGCGGCCTCTACCCGGACACCGTCGAGGTGCAGGGGCGGCAGGTCTTCGGCTGGCGCGGGGTGCCGGTGTTCCCGTGCAACAAGATCCCGATCGCCGACGGTCACAGCAGCTCGATCATCGCGATGCGTACCGGCGAGGACAACCAGGGCGTCATCGGCCTGCACCAGACCGGGATCCCCGACGAATTCGAGCCGAGCCTCTCGGTCCGGTTCATGGGGATCGACGAGAAGGCCATCATTTCCTATCTGGTCAGCGCGTACTACTCCGCAGCCATTCTGGTGCCCGACGCCGTCGGTGTCCTCGAAAACGTCAACGTCGCCCAGCGTCGCGACTGACCGGGGCCGGTCGGCCACGGCCCTGCCCGGCCGGGCGGAATCGGCCGGCCGGACAGCGCCGGCCACCTCATGAGGGGGAGGAATTCATGGGAACTTTCACATTGGAGCGCGATCACCGCGAGGGGAACGAGGCGGCGGACGTGCTCGCCCGCGCCCGTGGCTTGGTGGACCCGGTGTTGCGCGCCGCCGTCGACTCACTGCCCGGTTCGATGCGCAAGGTCGCGGGCTACCACTTCGGCTGGTGGGAGGCGGACGGATCGCCCGTGACCGCCCCCTCCGGAAAGGCCATCAGACCGGCGATGGTCCTGGCGGCCACCCAGGCCCTCGGTGGCAGCCCGGGCTCGGCCACCGCGGCGGCGGCAGCCGTCGAGCTGGTCCACAACTTCACGCTGCTCCACGACGACGTCATCGACCGCGACGAGACCAGGCGTCACCGGCCCACCGCCTGGAGAGTGTTCGGTACCACCGAGGCGATCCTGGCCGGTGACGCCATGCACTCGCTGGCCCTGCGCCTGCTCGCGGCGGACCCGCATCCGGCCGCGCAGGGCTCGATCCGCCGGCTGACCGACTGCGTGGTCGAGCTCTGCGAGGGCCAGCAGATCGACTGCGCCTTCGAGCAGCGCAGTGACGTTTCGCTCGCCGAGTGCCTGGCGATGGCGGAGGCCAAGACCGGCGCGCTGCTCGGCGCCGCCTGCGCGATCGGCGGATGGTACGCGGGCGCCTCCGAGGAGGCCGCCCAGGCGCTGGACGCCTTCGGCCGCGAGATCGGCCTGGCGTTCCAGCTCATCGACGACCTGATCGGGATCTGGGGTGACCCGGCCGTCACCGGCAAGCCGGTCGGTGCGGACTTGGTGGCGCGCAAGAAGTCGCTGCCAGTGGTGGCGGCGCTAGGCTCCGGGACGGCCGAAGGCCGGGTCCTGGCCGAGCTGTACGCGCTCGAACGGGTGCTCAGCCCGGAGGAGTTGCGTCGCTGTGCGGCCGCCGTCGAGGGCGCGGGTGGGCGCGGCTGGGCGCAGGGGGAGTCCTGCGAGCGGATGGCGGCGGCGCTCGCCCAGCTGGCCGTCGCGGTGCCCGTGCCCTCCGCGGCCGACGACCTTCTCGCCCTCGCGGAGCTGGTCACCCGGCGCAGCCACTGACGGGGAGCCCGGGTCCGCGAGCGCCGGCCCGGGAACCTCGGCCCGGGAACGTCGGGCCGTGAGCCCGGGCCGCGAACACCGGCCCGGGCCTCCCGTCCGAGGGATCGCCCGCCGCACCCGCTGCGCGCAGCGGTTGCACCCGCTGCGCGTACGGTTGCACCCGCTGCGCGTACGGCTGCAACCGCTGGGCGTGCGACCGCGCCCGCCACCCGGCGCCTACGTCCGTCGCGCTACGCCAGGACGGCGAGCAGGCGCTGCTCCTTGGCCGGGACGATTCCCTGCCGGACGTGGGCGTCCATGCGCCCCTTGAGGCCGTCGTCGTCGGTGTCCTCGGCAGGCCCACGCTGTTGGAGCCAGAGCCAGGTGTCGCGCGCGGTCTCGGCGAACGGCCGACACCGCAGACCGGCCGCCCGAGCCCGGGAGGTGTCGGCAAGCCAGACGGCTGCGAAGTCCGGCCCCGCGGGCGCCCAGAGCGGGAGTTCGCTCCACGGCCGGACGCTGTCCGGCCCCTCGGCGAGCAGCAGGCCGTCCTCGACCCAGACCAGCTCGGCGGGTGCACCACCGCCCACCGGTGTGCCGACCACGTCCCGACAGGTGAGTAGGAATTCCCCGAAGGTGACGTTCCCCGGCGGGGCCGTGGTGATGTAGCGCCCGGCGTGCCCGGCGGTCAGCGCATCGAGGCCGAAGGTCGCGAAGTCGCGCACGTCGATGACCTGCATGGCCCGGGTCGGATCGCCCGGCGCCAGCACCCGACCGCCGCGGGCCATCCGCTCCAGCCACCAGGGCAGGCGGCCCCCGTTCTCGTGTGGGCCGATCAGCAGTCCGCTGTTGAGGATCAGCGCCCGCTCGGCGCCGAAGTGCTCCAGTACCGCACGCTCGCAGCCGGCCTTGAGGGCGTTGTCGAACGGCTGGTCGGGTGGGGTGTCGGCGGGGCACGGGCGCAGCGGGGAGTCCTCGTCGACCACCTGGGCCGGCCAGCCGGTGAAGGCGTGGACGGAGGACACGAGGGTGTAGTGGTCGGCGTGTTCGCGCAGCAGGCGGGCGGAGGTCGCGGCCTGGGCGGGCTGCTGGGCCGAGGTGTCCACGACGGCGTCCCAGTGCTGCCGCTGGACCAGCCGCGCCAGGTCGTCGGCGCGGTCGCGGTCGCCCCGGACCGGCTCGACACCGGGCAGGTCGTCATGGGAACGGCCGCGGTTGAACGTGGTCACCTCGTGGCCCCGCGCGAGGGCCTCGGTCGCGAAGGCCCGCCCCAGGAACGACGATCCACCGAGCAGGAGGATTCTCATACCGGCAAGGCTTCCTGCCCCGAGCCGTCCGCACACACCGATTCGCTGTCGGCAGAGGCACCGCGCGGCCCGGCGTGCAGCCCGGTGTCCGGCCCGCTGTGCAGCCCGGGCGTACGGCCCGCGGTAGGGCGCCGGCGTGCAGCCCCGGCCTCGCCGACAGGGCGCGCCCGTCCCGTACGGGCGGTGAACCCGCCGCCCGCGTCCGAGGTGCTGATCGAATCCCGTCCGCATAGCATCCCCGTGTACCTGTATGTCCGAATTGCGACCGATGTCTGCGAGCGAGGCTCGGGCATCCAGCCCCAGGGGAGTGCGTCAGCATGGTCAACCCGGCACTCGTGGACCCGGCCACCATCCGCGCGACCGCCGCCGAGGCCTGGGTCCGCGGCTATCCCGTCCTGCAGAACTACCGCACCCTCTATGCACAGGCTGTGGACGACGCCGACCCGAAGTACGCCGGCGGCTTCGGCGTCTTCCGGCACGAGCAGCGGCAGCCGTTCGCACCGGCCGGTGGCGACGTCGTCGCCCCGGACCTCGTCGCCCCGGACCTCGTCGCCCCGGAGGTCCCCGCCCCGGGTGTCCCCGCTCCGGACGAAGACACCCCCTGCTCCTGGGCCTGGCTGGACCTGCGGGCCGAGCCCTGGGTGGTGTCCGTCCCCGCCGCGGACCGCTACTACGTCCTCCCGGTGCACGAACTCGACACCGTGTATGCGGGGTTCATCGGTGCCCGGGCCACCGGTCAGGAGGCCGGCGACCACCTGGTGGCGGGTCCCGGCTGGCAGGGGGAGGTCCCGGCGGGCATCACCGGCGTCATTCGCACCGCGAGCGAGCTGGTCGGCATCGTCGGCCGCACCCACCTGGCCGACACCTCGCCGGCGGCGGTCTCGGAGCTGAGGGCGATCCAGCAGCAGTACCGGCTGCGCCCGCTGCACGAGTACGCCGGCACCCCCGCGCCGGAGCCGGCCCCGCACCCGGTCTGGCCGGTCTGGCGCGACGAGGTGCTGGACACCATCGAGTTCTTCTCCTTCCTGGACTTCCTGCTCGGCTTCTTCCCGGCCCTCCCCGCCGAGGCCGACCTGCGCGGCCGCCTCACCGACCTCGGTGTCGACGGTCGCGGCGAGTTCGAGCCGGCCGCCCTGCCGATCCAGGTCCGCGCCGAGATCGAGCACGGCATCGCCGACGGCCGCGCCGAACTGGAGCGGGCCGCCGAGCGGGCCGCCGACTCGTCCGGCCTCTTCGGCACCCGCGACCGGCTCGGCACCGCCTACCTGAAACAGGCGGTCGGCGCGGTGAAGGGGCTGTACGGGCTGCCCGAGGAGGAGGTCTGGTACGGCGGCTGGACGGTCGACAGCGAGGGCAGCGGCCCGCCGAACGCCAGCGACCGCGACTACGTGCTGCGGTTCGCCCCGGACCGGTTGCCGCCCGCGCGGTTCTTCTGGTCGGTCACCATGTACGCGCTGCCGGGGCGCCGGCTGGTCGACAACACCCTCGACCGGTACACGATCGGCGACCTCACCCCCGGGCTGGTCCACGACCCGGACGGCGGCCTCACCCTCTACCTCCAGCACAAGCGGCCCGCCGACGCCCAGCACTCGGCCAACTGGCTGCCGGCGCCGGACGGGCCGTTCGCACCGGCCCTGCGGGTCTACGGCCCGGCCGCGCAGGTGCTGGACGGCCGCTGGACGCCACCCCCGCTCACGCCCCGCTGAGCCCGCCGCCCAGCCCCGCCCCGCGCCGGGGCGCCGCCCGCCGCCCACCCCCACCAGGACCCGAGAAGGACCCCCGATGACCCAGCCCGAGCTGGAGGCCCTGGCCGCCGACGCCTACGTCTACGGCTACCCCCTGGTCTCCGACCTCACCATGGTCGAGCGCTTCACCGGGGGCGGCATGGGCACCCTGCCGGCGGCTCCGTTCAACCGGCTGAGCCACGCCACCCGGCTGGCCGAGCCGGGCGACCCCTTCGTCTCCGTCAACAACGACAGCGTCTACTCGATCGCCCAGCTCGACCTCTCCGAGGGCCCGCAGGTGCTGCACGTCCCGGACGCCGCCGGGGCGTACTACGTGCTGCAGTTCGTCGACGCCTGGACCGACAACTTCGCCTACGTCGGCAGCCGGGCCACCGGCACCGCTGAGCAGACCTGGCTGATCGTCCCGCCGAACTGGCACGGCGACCCGCCGGACCCCGGCCGCGTCATCGTCTCGCCCACCACGATCGCCAGCATCGTCGGCCGCTTCGCCTGCACCGGCCCGGACGACCTGCCCCGGGTCCAGGCGCTCCAGGAGGCGCTGACGCTGAGCCCGCTGGAGCCCGGCGGGCTGGTCGCGGGGTTGCCCGAGCCGGATCCGGACGTCCCCGAGCGGCTGGCCTTCTTCGAACGGCTCCGGGTCTGGATGGCGGCCTTCCCGCCGGCCGGTCCGGACGTCGAGTACCAGCGGCGGTTCGCCCCGCTGGGCCTGCTCGATCCGGACCCCTCGCCCTTCCGGGCCGCCGCGCCCGAGTGGACCGCCGCCCTGCTCAAGGGGCTGGCGGCGGGCCGGGAGCGCGTCGAGGACGCCACCCGGCCGCCCGAGGACCACCCGGCCGGCGAGTGGCGGTCGGGGCTGCACCTCTTTGACTTCAACACCGACTACCTGGGCCCCGGCACGATCGACGACCCCGAGTGGCGCATCCCCGACCGCCGGGCCGCTTACCTCAGCCGGGCCGCCGCCGCCCGCGCCGGGCTCTGGGGCAACCACGCGTACGAGGCGGTGTTCGCGATGACCTACGACGACGCCGACGGCCGCCCGCTGAGCGGTGCCCACGCGTACACGCTGCGCTTCGACGAGCCCCCGCCGGCCGAGGCCTTCTGGTCCCTCACCATGTACGGCCTGCCGGACTACTACCTGGTCGCCAACCCGATCGAGCGCTACGCGATCGGGGACCGCACCCCCGGCCTGGTGTACGGCGACGACGGCTCGCTGACCCTCCTGCTCCAGCACGAGCCGCCCGCCGACCCGGCCGCGGCGGCGAACTGGCTGCCCACCCCGGAAGGCGGCTTCCGTCCGATCATCCGGCTCTACCAGCCGAAAGAGGCCGTGCTCGACGGCACCTACCGCGTGCCGCCGATCCGCCGGCTCTGACCGCGGTCTTCGGTCCTTCACCCCCACCCCCCAGCACGCGGCACCGACCTCGGCCGCCGGTACGCCACCGGCGCTCCCGTGCCCGGCCAGGCCTCAGCGCGACGGTGCCGGCGCACCGGAGGCGCCCGCCGGGGCCGACGCCGGCGCAGACCTCGGCGGGGACGCCGACGCTCCCGGGGCGGACGGCGCCCCGGACGGTCCCGGCGAGGCCGAAGAGGCGCTCGGACTCGGCGCCGGCGACGACGGCGCGGCCGTGGGCGACGCCGGTCCGCCCGTCGGTGCAGGCGAGCCGGGCGAGCCGGGCGAAGCGGTGGAGCCGGGCGTGGGCGAGTCGGACGGCCCCGCCGTCGGTCCACCTCCGCCGGGCGAGCCGCCGGTCGGCCCCCCGCCGGCCGGGGTGCCCGGCGGGGTCCCGCCGGGTGACGGCCGGCCCGACTCCGTCGGGCTCTCGGTCGGCTCGACCGGCGTCGCACCGCCACGGCGGTGCGGGCCGCCCTCCAGGGTGACCACCGCCTGTGAGGGCGGCAGCGCGATCCGGGCGGTCCACGGCGTGGTCGGCGCGAGGTCGTCGTCGACGCTGACGATGACGGTGATCCGCTGGCCCGGCGCGAGCGTCCCGGCGTCCCGGCTGAGGCGGAGCCAGGCGGCGTCCGCCACCGCGTGCCAGCGGATCTCCGTGGTGCCGGAGTTGGTGAGGGTGAGCACGGTCCGGTTGCCGTACTCGCCGGCCTCGACGGTCAGCAGCCCGGCCGGGGCCGGGGTGTCCGGGCCCCGCCCGGAGCCGGCGCCTCCGCCCGGTCCGGTTGCGGGGGCCGGCGCCGCGACCAGGGTGGGACTGCCGAGCGGGGTCGCGCCGTGCACGGGCACCGGGACGGCCGGCCCCAGCAACCCAGGCAGCAACGTTTCTTCATTCGCCGGCCCGGCCCAGGCCAGCTCCAGCCCGGGCACCGGCCCGCCGTCCCCCTCTCCGCCGGCGCCCGGCCCGTTCGGACCCACCGGCCCGCCCGGACCGGGCCCGCCGTCCGGTCGGTGTCCGGCGGACCGCCCGTCGTCATCGACCCGGACCGTGGAGACCGCCGCGGCCGTGCCCGGACCGCCGCCGCCCCGGTGCCCGGCCCAGAGCGCGACCACCGGCGCGGCCAGGACCGCCGCGAGCACCCCCGTGGTCACCACCCGCCGCCGCACCGCGAGCCCGCGGCCCGCGTCGGGCGCGCGGTGACGCGGGAACCCGCTCTGGTCGAACCGCAGGCACGGCTCGACCACCGGTACCGGACCGGCCGCGCGCCGCCCCGTCGGTGCCCCGGCCGCGTGCGGCAGGAAGTGCACGCTGCCGGTGCCCCCGTTCCCGGCCCCGGCCGACGGCGGCGCGGGCGCGGTCGGCGCGCTGAGCACCGGGAGCCCGGAGAGGCCGACGGTGCCCGCCGACACCTCGTCGGCCACCCGCTCGGCGGTGCCCCGACAGGTCGGGCAGTCGACCACGTGCCGCACCAGCTCGCGGCGCAGGGCCGGGCCGAGCACCCAGTCCCGCCAGCTCTCCGCGCCGGCCCCGCCGAGCCGGTCCAGCTCGGGGCAGCTGCCGACGCCGAGCACCAGCAGCGCCGCCCTGGTCCGGCCGACCTCGGCCTCCGCCGAGGCGAGCAGCGCCCGGACGGCGTCGAACGGGAGGCCCAGCACGGCGGCCACCTCGATCGGGGTCAGCCGGTGGCGCACCGACAGCTCCAGCGCCTCGCGCTGCTCGGGGCCGGTGCCGGCCGCCTCGGGCCACGCGAGCGAGGCCAGTTCACGCCGCCGCCGCGCGGCCTCCGTCTCGGACACGCCGCCCCGGGCCGCGACCGCCGCACCCCCGGCCGTCGCACCCCCGACCCCGGCCACCCCGGCCGGGCCCGCTCCGCTGCCGGCGCCGTCCTCCAGACGGCGGAGGCAGCAGTAGCGCGCCAGCGAGTACAGCCAGGCCCGCACCAGTCCGGGCTCGGCGAGCCGCGCCCCGTGCCGCACCGCCAGCTCACGGACCTCGCGCAGGGCGGCGGCGGCCGCGTCGTGCTCGCACAGCACCGAGAGGCAGTAGGTGAACAGCCCGTCCACCTGCCGGTCGTACGCCGCGAGCACGGGGCCGTGCGGCGCTTCAGCCTTCGTCGTCACGTGTCCGACGGTAGAGAGCGGGGACGCGGGATCCGGGCTGTTCCCTGCTGTTGTACTTCTTTCGGGTAACAACATCGCCCGTTCGTTCACCGGCGGACCCCGCCGCCGCTGACGCCGCCGCCGCTGACGCCGCCGCCGCTGACGCCGCCGGGCCGCCGCCTGCCCAGAGCACCGCCGGTCCTCGGCCGTCGCGGCGCCCGCGTTGTCGTACCCAGGCGCTACGGTGACCGCATGGCTGCCCGTTCCAAGACCACCGCCAAGCCGCGCCCGGCGTACCGCTGCACCGAGTGCGGCAACCAGCTGCCCAAATGGGTCGGCCGCTGCCCCGAGTGCAACGCCTGGGGCACCGTCGAGGAGTACGGCGCGGTGCCGATCCGGACGACGGCCGCCGGGCCGGTCAGCGCGCCGGCCCGCCCGATCGCGCAGGTCGACGGCCAGGTGGCGACGGCCCGCTCCACCGGCGTGCCCGAGCTGGACCGGGTGCTCGGCGGCGGTCTGGTCCCCGGCGCCGTGGTGCTGCTGGCCGGCGAGCCGGGCGTCGGCAAGTCCACCCTGCTGCTCGACGTCGCGGCCAAGGCGGCCAGCGCGCAGCACCGCACGCTCTACGTCACCGGCGAGGAGTCGGCGGGGCAGGTCCGGCTGCGCGCGGACCGGATCAACGCGCTCTCCGAGCACCTCTACCTGGCCGCGGAGTCCGACCTCGGGGCCGTCCTCGGCCACATCGAGGCGGTCAATCCCGGCCTGCTGATCCTGGACTCGGTGCAGACCATCGCCTCCGCCGAGCTGGACGGCGCCCCCGGCGGTCCGGCGCAGGTCCGCGAGGTGGCGAACGCGTTGATCCGGGCGTCCAAGGAGCGCGGCATGGCCACCCTGCTGGTCGGCCACGTCACCAAGGACGGCCAGATCGCCGGCCCGCGTCTGCTGGAGCACCTGGTGGACGTGGTGCTGAGCTTCGAGGGGGACCGGCACGCCCGGCTGCGGCTCATCCGCGGGGTCAAGAACCGGTACGGCGCCACCGACGAGGTGGGCTGCTTCGAGCTGCACGACGAGGGCATCGCCGGTCTGGCGGACCCGTCCGGCCTCTTCCTGACCAGGCGTGACAAGCCCGTTCCGGGCACCTGCCTGACCGTCACCCTGGAGGGCAAGCGCCCGCTGGTCGCCGAGGTGCAGGCGCTGATGGTGGACTCGCAGATCCCGTCCCCGCGCCGGACGACCTCCGGTCTGGAGTCGCCCCGGATCGCGATGATCCTGGCCGTGGTCGAGCGGCACGGCGGGGTCAAGCTCGGCAAGCAGGACATCTACACCGCGACGGTCGGCGGGGTGAAGCTGAGCGAGCCCTCGGCCGACCTCGCGGTCGCCCTCGCCGTGGCCAGCTCCTCCTCCGACACCCCGCTGCCGAGCAACCTGGTGGCGATCGGCGAGGTCGGCCTGGCGGGCGAGGTCCGGCGGGTGACGGGTGTGCAGCGGCGGCTGACCGAGGCGCACCGGCTGGGCTTCACCCACGCGCTGGTCCCGCCGGACCCGGGCAAGGTGCCGGCCGGCATGAAGGTGGTCGAGGTGGCGGACATCGGAGAGGCACTGCGGGCCATCCCGGGCCGTCGCCGTCCCGCGAAGCCGCGGAGTGAGGCCGCGTCGGCGCCGCCCACCCCGCGCCGGGCCGCCGCGCCGGCCCCCGTCGCCGCCTACCCGGAGGAGCTGATGGAGGGGTGGGAGCCGCTCGACTCCGACGAACTGCGCTGACCCAAGCCCTGTCGATGCCGGTCGCAGTTAGACTTCCCCTGTCTCATTGGTGATAGGGCAGTACTAAGCGACAGAGCAACAGACCGTAGGCCGGCGCACCGCGTGAGGCGCGCGGTACGGGGTCGACCGGAGGAGTCACGTGGCAGCCAGCGACCGGGCGGACAAGTCCTCCCGCGAGGAGGCCCTGCTGCGGGCCTCCCTCACCGCCATCGCCCCCGGCACGGGGCTGCGTGACGGCCTGGAACGGGTGCTGCGGGCCAACACCGGCGGTCTGATCGTGCTCGGGTTCGACAAGACGGTCGAGTCGATCTGCACCGGCGGCTTCGTCCTGGACGTGGAGTTCACCGCGACCAGGCTGCGCGAGCTGTGCAAGCTCGACGGCGCCGTCGTGCTGGACAAGGACATCACCAAGATCGTCCGGGCCGGGGTCCACCTGATGCCGGACTCGACCATCCCCACCGACGAGACCGGCACCCGCCACCGCACCGCGGAGCGGGTCAACCGGCAGACCGGTTTCCCGGTGGTGGCGGTCTCGCACTCGATGCGGCTGATCGCGATGTACGTCAACGGCACCCGCCGGGTGCTGGAGGACTCCACCACCGTCCTCTCCCGGGCCAACCAGGCGCTGGCCACCCTGGAGCGCTACAAGCTCCGCCTGGACGAGGTGGCCGGCACGCTCTCCGCGCTGGAGATCGAGGACCTGGTGACGGTCCGGGACGTCACCGCGGTGGCGCAGCGGCTGGAGATGGTCCGGCTGATCGCCACCGAGATCGCCGGCTACGTGCTGGAGCTCGGGATCGACGGCCGACTGCTCTCGCTGCAGCTGGACGAGCTGATCGCGGGCGTGGAGCCGGAGCGCGAGCTGGTCGCCCGGGACTACTTCCCGGAGCGGGCCGCGAAGAAGGGCCGGACGGTCGCCGAGGTGCTGGCGGACCTGGAGGCGCTGACCCACGCCGAGCTGCTGGACCTGCAGACCGTCGCCAAGGCACTCGGCTACTCGGGCACGCCGGAGTCGCTGGATTCGGCGGTCTCGCCGCGCGGCTACCGGCTGCTGGCCAAGATCCCGCGGCTGCCCAACACGGTGATAGAGCGGCTGGTCGAGCACTTCGGCGGCCTGCAGAAGCTGCTGGCGGCCAGCATCGACGATCTGCAGACGGTCGAGGGCGTCGGCGAGACCAGGGCCCGCTCGGTCCGCGAGGGTCTCTCCCGCCTCGCCGAATCGTCCATCCTGGAGCGGTACGTCTGACGTCGGCGCCGGGAGCGCCCGGTGCCGACGAGCACCTGCCGGGACGGCCCCGGGGATCCACGGATCCCCGGGGCCGTCCGCCTTCCCGGGTCCGGGACCTCGTCGCTCGCGCCACCGGGCCGGGCCCGCCCGGAGAACGCCGACGCCCCGGCGCGGGAACCGGCCGGGGCGAACGGGACGACGAGGTGCGGTGCGGCCGGGGCTGAGGAGCGGTCAGCTCTCCAGGCGGATCGAGGAGCGTGCCGAGGCCTGGCCCCCGGAGAGGCCGGTGAGCTCGGCGACCACAAGGTAGTTCCCGGCGGGCGCGGGGGCCGGGTCGGCGGTGGCGCACTGCGGCTTGCTGCGGACGCGGTCCCAGGTGAAGGTCTCGGTCAGGCTGCCGTTCGCCGGGATCTGCACCCAGCTGCTGCCCCGGTCCTGCGGGCAGTCGCCGGAGGACCAGACGCGGTCGCCGTTGCTCGCCGTCACGGTGATGGCGGAGGCCGTGCGGCCGAGGTCCACCCGGCAGTTGGTGCCGGAGGCGTTGTGCACGGTCAGCGCCAGCTTCGGCTTGTCCTTGGGCTGGTAGGCGTTCTGGGCGCCGGCCAGCTCCAGCGTCACCTGGGAGGAGACGCAGACCGGCAGCGCCATCACCTCGGAGGTGTTCACGGGGGGAGTCCCGGCGGTGCCACCGGCACCGCCGCCCGTGCCGCCGGCGGCCCCGCCGGCACCGCCCGCCGCCGCGCCGCCTGCCGCTGTGCCGCCGGCCGCCGCACCGCCACCGGTGGTCGCCGGGTTGGCGCCACCGCCGGTGGTGCCGCCGGTGCTGAGGCTGACGTCGCCGCCGCCGGAGCCGGAGACCGCCCCGCCGCCCGTGCTGCCGCCACCGCTCCCGCTGCTGCCGGGCCGCGAGTTGTTCGCGGGGCCGCTGGGCGAGGCGCCGGGCGTGATCGCCTGGGCGGGGGTCTGGGACGGCGCGGCCTGCGCGGCCTTGCCCGCCGATCCGTCGTCACCGCCGCCCTGATCGGACATCATCCAGTAGACCAGGGCGATGACCGCGGCGACGGCGACGGCGACGACGAGGCGTCGGCGCCAGTAGATCGAGGCCGGCAGCGGTCCGACGGGTTGACGGAGAGAGGGCACGCCCAAACTCTACGAGACAGTGTGTGCCCCTTGACGCACCAACACCGCACAGTCGCCCCTTCCTTCACATGATCCGCCGTTTGCGCCGTTCGGGCGAGGCCGATCGGGGGTTTTCGGGTGCGATGCGGACCTCTGGGTTCCGCTTCGGTCGGCCGGGTCGGCATGGGAGGATCGAAGGGCCATGGCTGCCACCACCGTCACCCCCGCCGTCCCCCGCCCCGCCGCCGCCGGCCCGGCCGGGGCGGACTCCGTCGCCGTCCCGCTCGCGCTGCCGCTGCCGGTGCTGCACTCGACCGTCCTCGGCTGGTACGAGGCCAACGCCCGCGACCTGCCCTGGCGGACCCCCGAGGCCACGCCCTGGGCGGTGATGGTGAGCGAGTTCATGCTCCAGCAGACCCCGGTGAAGCGGGTGCTGCCCGCCTGGGCGGCGTGGCTGGAGCGCTGGCCCACCCCGGCCGACCTGGCCGCCGAGGCGCCCGGTGAGGCGGTCCGGATGTGGGGGCGGCTGGGTTACCCGCGGCGCGCCCTGCGGCTGCACGCGGCCGCGGTGGCGATCACCGAGGAACACGGCGGCGGGGTTCCGGACGACCACGCGACGCTGCTCTCGCTGCCCGGCGTGGGCGAGTACACCGCGGCCGCCGTGGCGTCCTTCGCCTTCCGCCAGCGCCACGTGGTGCTGGACACCAACGTCCGCCGGGTCTTCGCCCGGGCGGTGACCGGGGTGGAGTACCCGGCGCAGGCCACCACGGCGGCCGAGCGCCGGACGGCGACCGCGCTGCTGCCCGCGGACGCCGAGACGGCCGCGACCTGGGCGGTCGCGGTGATGGAGCTGGGCGCGCTGGTCTGCACGGCCCGTGGGCCGGAGTGCGGCGACTGCCCGCTCTTCACCGCCTGCGTCTGGCAGCGGGCCGGCTGCCCGCCCTACGAGGGCCCGGCGCGGCGCGGCCAGTCGTACGAGGGCACCGACCGGCAGGTGCGCGGGAAGCTTCTCGCGGTGCTGCGGGCCGAGCACGGCACGGTGGAGCAGGCCCGGCTGGACGCCGTCTGGCCGGATCCGGTGCAGCGGGCCCGGGCGCTGGACGGTCTGGTCGCCGACGGCCTGGTGGAGCCCGTGGAGCAGGGCGTCTACCGGCTCCCGCAGTAGCCCGGATCCGGCGGCGGGGCGCCCACCCGGGCCCCGCACGGCACGGCGCTGCACGGCACGGCGCTGCACGGCACGGCGCAGCGCGGGCGCACCCCGGCAACCGTGACCGGCGGCCCCGTGACCGGAGACCCCGGAGAACGCGGATCCCCCCTCCCGAGGCGGAAGGGGGGATCTCCGGGCCGGCGTCAGATCGCGACGGCCTCGGCGTTGGGCTCGGCGGCCTTGCCGCCGTCGCCGTCCTTCGGCGGGGCACCGGCGCCCCGAAGCGGGACCTCGCGCATGAAGACCGCGGCGGCGACCGCGATCACGGCGACCGCGGCACCCCAGAGGAAGACGGTGTGCATGCCGTTGGCCACCGCGTGGTGGTAGGCGTCCTGGACCGGGGCGGGCAGCGCCCTGAGTGCGGCCGGGCTCAGCTGGCTCGGGTCGCCCTTGCCACCGCCGTTCGCGGCCGCCTCGCCGAGCCGCTCCTTCATGGTCTCGGTGACCCGGCTGTTGAACAGCGCGCCGAACAGCGCGACGCCGAACGAGCCGCCGATGGTGCGGAACAGGGTGGCGGTGGAGCTGGCCACGCCCATGTCCTTGATCTCGACGCTGTTCTGTGCGACCAGCATGGTGATCTGCATCAGGAAGCCCATGCCCGCACCGAGCACGACCATCCAGCAGGCGGAGGTGAAGCTGCTGGTCTCGGTGCCCATGGTGGAGAGCAGGACCATGCCGCCCGTCATCACGATCGTGCCGATGATCGGGTAGATCCGGTACTTGCCGGTCTTGGTCACCGCCTGGCCGACGGCCAGCGAGATGACCAGCATGCCGAACATCATCGGCATCAGCAGCAGGCCCGAGTTGGTGGCCGAGGCGCCCTGGACGGTCTGCTGGTAGAGCGGCAGGAAGACGGTCGCACCGAACATCACGAAGCCGACGATGAAGCCGATCAGTGAGACCAGGGTGAAGTTCAGGTTCCTGAACAGGTCGAGCGGGAGCATCGGCTCCTGGACCCGCTGCTCGACGTAGCAGAAGGCGATCAGGGTAGCGGCGGCCAGTGCGGCCAGGCCCAGGATCTGCTTGGAGCCCCAGGCGTACTCCTGGCCGCCCCAGGTGGTGATCAGGGTGAGCGCGGTGATGCCGGTGGTGAGCAGGATCGCGCCGACGTAGTCGATCCGGGCCTTGGTGGTGACCTTCGGCAGCTTCAGGGTGACGATCACGACGGCGAGCGCGACCACGCCGAGCGGCAGGTTGATGTAGAAGGTCCAGTGCCAGCTCAGGTGGTCGGTGATGAAGCCGCCGACCAGCGGGCCGCCGATGGTGGCGAGCGCCATCACCGCGGCGAACATGCCCTGGTACTTGCCGCGGTCGCGCGGCGGGACCAGCGCACCCATGATCGACATCACGCCGACCATCAGACCGCCGGCGCCCAGGCCCTGCAGCGCGCGGAAGCCGATCAGCTCGTTCATGTTCTGCGAGAGACCGGAGAGGGCCGAGCCCGCCAGGAAGATCACGATCGAGGTGAGGAAGGTGCCCTTGCGGCCGTAGAGGTCGCCGAGCTTGCCCCAGATCGGGGTGGAGGCGGCTGTGGCCAGCGTGTAGGAGGTCACCACCCAGGACAGGTGCTCGGCGCCGCCGAGGTCGCCGACGATCGTGGGCATCGCGGTGCCGACGATCAGGTTGTCGAGCATGGCCAGCAGCATGGTGACGACCAGGCCGATCATGACCAGGCGGATCTCGCGGGGGGAGCGGACGGGCTCCTCCTCCTCGGCGGCCTTCTTCTCCGGTGCCGGGTCGGCGGCCTTCGGTTGTGACATGGGGGGTGTCTCCCGGACTGGATCGGACGGTCGGGCTGGCCGCTTGCTCGGCCTACTTACTTGTCGCCCGGCTAGTTTTGTGGACCGTCGGCACGGTAAGTTGTCCACTAGCCGGTCGTCAAGCCAGTTTCTCCGACGGCCCCCCGGGCAGGGAGAATGTGGCCGGGGGGCGGGCATCGGAAGCGAGGCCCGGCCAACGCAGCACTCCGACCGACGCATGAGGCAGGCCATGGGTACGACGCACAACCCGCGCAGCGACACCCGGGCCCGCATCATCGCGGTCGCGCTGGAGCTGTTCTCCGAGCAGGGCTACGAGCAGACCTCGCTGCGCGAGATCGCCGACCGGCTCGGCGTGACCAAGGCGGCGCTGTACTACCACTTCAAGACCAAGGACGACATCGTCCACGGCATCGTCGAGGGCATGGCCGCGCCGATCGACGAGACCATCGCGTGGGGCCGGACGCAGCCCTGGTCGCCCGGACTGCGGGACGAGCTGATCCGGCGGTTCGCTGCCGGGATGTCCGAGCGGGCACCGCTGCTGCGCTTCTTCCACGAGAACCAGCCCGCGCTTCGCGACTCGCCCGCCGGGCTGGAGTTCCGCGATCGCATGATCGCGATGGTCCGCCTGGTGCACGGCCCGGACGCCACCTTCGAGGACCGGCTGCGTGCCGCGATGTCGCTGTTCACCATCAACTCGGCGCTCTTCCTGCTCAAGCAGGACACCACCGAGTGCGAGGCCGAGGGGCACACCGGCGGTGCCCCGGTGAAGGTGGCCACGCTGGAGGAGGCGATGGGGGCCGCCCAGCGGGTGGCGCTGGAGATCGGCGGTCTGATCGACCGCCCCGCGGCAGCCCTCTGACACCGGCCCACCCGCCGACACCCGCCGATACCCGCCGACATCCGGCGGGCCCCGACCGCCGCCGCGCACGCCGAAGGGCGGCCGGATCGGCGACCCGGCCGCCCCGAGGGCCCCTTGCGGTTCTCAGAACCCGGTGACCCCGTGCCCGGAGAGGTAGGCGATCGGGTTGATCACCGCGCCGTAGCGGTTGCTGGAGCGGATCTCGAAGTGCAGGTGGGGCCCGGTCGAGTTGCCGGTGCTCCCGGACCGGCCGATCTGCTCGGCCGCCGACACCTTCTCGCCCTTCGACACCGAGATCGACGACATGTGCGCGTACTGCGCGTACCGGCCGTCGGCGAGCCGGAGCACGACCTCCTTGCCGTAGGCGCCGTCCCAGCCGGCCGAGACCACGGTGGCGTTGCCGACGGCCAGCAGCGGGGTGCCCGGGGCGACCGCGAAGTCCACCCCGGTGTGGTAGCCGGCCGCGTACTCGGGGTTGGCCACGCCGTACGGGTTGCTGGTCGGCGCGCCCGGCACGGGCGCGGACCACTCGGGGGCGGGCGCCGGTTCGGGGGCGGGCTCCGGGGCCGGCGCGGGCTCCGGCGCGGGCGCGGGCTCCGGTTCGGCCGGCGGGGCCTGGTCCTGGGAGGCCGCCGGGGCGGCGGGCGGCTCGGCGGCCTGGAGGTTGGCGGCGACCGCCACGTACTCCTGGGCCGACTCCTGGTCGTGCGCCAGCTTGTACGGGCTCGGACCGGCCACCTGGACCACGCCCGCGACGGGCGCCGCGCCCTGCGGGGCGGTGAACACCGAGCTGCCGGGAGTCGTGGGTATGACCGTCTGCGCCGCGGCGCTGCCGGGGGCGGCGACCAGCAGGGCGCCGGACAGTATCACCGCGCTGGCGCCGACCGCGGTGGCGGCGCGGTGCCGGGTGGCCCGCAGCGGGCCCTCGGCCAGCGTGTGCCGCGGGGCGGTGAGTGCGCGCAGCGGGGCGGCGTGGGTGCGGACGGCGTGGCCGAGCCGGGGCTGCCAGGCCGCCGCCTGGGTCGCCGCGCGGGCGGCGAGGCGGCGAAGGGCCGGCCCCATGGGCGGGACGGAAGACATTGGGAGCTCAACCTCACGGACGTACGGGGACAGCACAACGAGCCCGTTCGGGCGTGCTGAGCGGGGGACCACTCAGGTGTAACCGTCACCGAGCGGAGTCCCAAACGGTGTGACCTACTACGGCGTGTAGTCAGCGTTGCGCCGAAGATTCAAGCTGACGGAGTAACGATCATTCGATCGGGTAGTCCGTTCGGGGTCGAGGGCTCCCCGAGGCCCTCCGCCGCCCCTACTACGGCCGCTCGTACCGCCCGCGGCTCCTGTGACCAGTGCCACCCGGCACCGGGGTTTGCGGCCCGTCCTGGCCCCGCGGAGCCGCCCCACGAGGCCCCTGGGCGAGCCGACGGCGCTCGCGGCGCCCGCACCGCTGACCGGAGGCCCCCGCTGCGGGACCATCGACGCATGTATCCCAACAGGAGCGAATCCACCGAGGGCGGCCGGGGCAGCAGCCTCCAGGACCGCCGCTACGCTGCGCTGCGCGGCTGCGAGCGGCTGCTCTCCGGCGCCCGGCCGCGGAGCATGCGCGAGCGGCTCGCCGACCTGGCCGAGGACGCCGGCGGCGTGTACGACCTGGACCGGCGGCCGGACATGTACGGCGACGGCGTGGTCCGCGCCCTGGAGCGCAGGGTCGCGGAGCTGCTCGGCACCGAGGACGCGGCCTTCTTCCCGACCGGCACCATGGCCCAGCAGGTCGCGCTGCGGATCCACGCCGAGGCGGCCGGCCTGTGGACGGTCGCGACGCACCCGCTGGGCCACACCGAGCAGTACGAGCGGCAGGCGCTCTCCGCGCTGAGCGGTCTGCGCAGCGTCTGGCCCACGGTCGCGCCCCGCCTGCCGACCGTGGCCGAGCTGCGCGCCTTCGACGAGCCGTACGCGGCGATGATCGTGGAGCTGCCGCTGCGCGAGGCCGGGTTCGTGCTGCCGTCCTGGGACGACCTGCTGGCGGTGGCCGCGGTGGTCCGGGAGGAACAGGGCGCCGCGCTGCACCTGGACGGGGCCCGGATCTGGGAGTCGGCGGTGCACTTCGGCCGCCCGCTGCCGGAGGTCGCCGCGCAGGCCGACTCGGTCTACGTCTCCTTCTACAAGACCCTGGGCGGGATCAGCGGCGCCGCGCTGGCCGGCCGGGAGGGCTTCGTCCGGACCGCCAAGGCCTGGCGGCACCGCTACGGCGGGCAGCTCTTCCAGCAGTGGCCCTCGGCGCTCTCCGCACTGGCCGGGCTGGACCGCGAACTGCCCCGGCTGACGGGGTACGTGACGCACGCCAAGGCGATCGCGGCGGTCCTCGCCGAGGGGTTCGCGGCGGTTCCGGGCGCTCGGGTCCACCCGGCCCCGCCGCACACCCACCAGTTCCGGCTCTGGCTCCCGTACACCCCGGAGGAGCTGGACACGGTGGGGCTGCGGCTGGTGGAGGAGACCGGGGCGGCGCTGTTCGGCGCCTGGCGGGAGCAGGGGCTGCCGGGACTGTCGATGACCGAGGTGACGGTGGCGGCCGACGCGCTGGAGTGGACGCAGGGGGACGTCGCGGAGGCGGTGGCGGCCTTCGTCGCGCTGCTGCCGGGCCGCGGGTAGGGCCGGCTCCGGGCTGCCGGGCTCCGGGCTGCCGGGCCGCCCGGAAAGGCGTCCGGCCCGCCCCCGCGGGTGCGGGGGCGGGCCGGACGGTGCATCAGAGGCGCCTGGTCAGAGGCTGATCGTCACTGCTCGGTTCGATCAGTTGTCGACCGGACGGACCCGGATCCAGGTCTCCAGGTAGTTCGAGGACTCGTTCTCGACCTCGATGCTGGTGCCCGTCTTCGGGACGATGACGCTGCTGTACGGGTTGTCCTTCGACCAGTACGACTTCAGGTCGCTGAACTCGTCGATGCCCTTGGCCTTCGGGACGATGGTCTCGACGCCGTTCTTGTGCAGCGACAGGCCGTCGACCCGGCGCGAGCCGAAGGTCGAGTCGTAGCCCTGGATGCGCGAGCGCATCAGGCTGCCGTCGGACCACTTCATCGGGGTCGGGTGCGAGTCGATCGGGAGGACCAGACCCGAGCCCGGGTGGTTGGTGACGTTGTTGTCGCTCTGCGACTCGTCCCACAGCCAGATCAGCAGACCGGCCTGGTAGGGGTAGTGCTCCACCCAGCTCGGCTTGGCGGCGCCGAAGCCGAAGTTGTACGGGCCGACCTGGAGGGTCCGGTCGTACGAGACGTACTGGCGGTTCTCGGCGATGTAGTACTGGTTGTAGTCGTTCGAGAACTTGCCGGTGATCCGGGAGAAGCCGTTGGCGGTCCAGCCGTTGTCACCGTTCTCGGCGCCGTCGGTGAAGACGGTGGCGCCGTCGGCGGTGATGGCGACGTCGTCCAGGGCCAGGCCCTTGAGGTGCAGACCGCCGTCGGTGGTGTAGTGGAAGCGGACCTTGACGGCCTTGCCGGCGTAGGCGTCCAGCGAGTAGGCCAGGTCGCCCCACTGACCGCCGGAGTTGCCGGTCAGACCGGCCTTGTCGGCGGCGTTCTTCGGGATGGCGACGCCGTTGAAGGTGCCTTCCAGGGCGGTCCAGTTGGCGCCGCCGTCGGTCGAGACCTCGGCGTAGCCGTAGTCGAAGTCCTGCTCGATGTCGTACCAGGCCTTCGCCTTGAGCGAGGCCGAGGTCTTGCCGGTCAGGTCGACGTCACGGGTCAGCGAGACGTTCAGGTCGTCGGCGCTGCCGCTCCACCACTCGTTCGCACCGGCGAACGGGGTGTTGATCTCGGTGGTGACGGTCTTCTTCGGCAGGTCGACGACCAGCGCCTGCGGCAGCTTGGTGTTGAACTCGACCGGGCCGATGTGGTGGGTCGACTCGGTGCCGGCCTTGGCCTTGTCGAACTTCAGCCAGCCGAGCTTGAGCTTGCTCCAGGCGTCGAGGTCGTTCGGCATGTCGCCGATCGAGTTCTTGCCCTCGCCCAGCCAGGAGCCGGAGGACATCAGCGACCAGAAGCCGACCGAGTTGTCGATCCCGCTGCCCGAGGTGTCGTAGAGGTCCGGCAGACCGAGGTCGTGGCCGTACTCGTGGGCGAAGACACCGAGGCCGCCGTTCTCGGGCTGCATGGTGTAGTCGCCGATCCAGATGCCGGTGTCGCCGACCGGGGTGCCGCCGAGCAGGTTGCCGGTCGGGCCGGTCGAACCCTGCTGGGAGCCGTAGACGTACGAGCGGTGGGCCCAGAGCGCGTCGCTGCCCTGCTTGCCGCCGCCGGCCGACTGGTCCTCACCGGCGTGCACGATCTGGAAGTGGTCGATGTAACCGTCGGGCTCGTTGAAGTTGCCGTCGTGGTCGTAGTCGTACCGGTCCCACTGGTCGTACTGCGCGATGGTGGCCTTGATCTGAGCGTCCGTCTGGCCCTTGGCCTTCTGGTCGGCGACCCAGGCGTTGATGCCGTCGCGGATGAGGTCCTGCGCGTTGGCGCAGACGTGCTGGCCGCAGTAGTCCGAGCCGTAGCGGGCCTCGTTCCACGGCACCTTGACCCAGTCGGTGACCTGGCCGTCGACCGAGTAGCGACCCGAGGACTGCTTCTCGTAGTAGGTCTTCAGCGAGTCCTGGGTCTTGCTGAAGTACATGTCCTGGTAGTGCTGCTGGTTGTAGTCAGCCTGCCAGAGCGTCGAGTTGTTGGTGGCCGCGTCGGGCTGCTCGATCTGGTTGTGCGCCGGACCGGGGGTGCCGCCGTACTTGACCTTGCCGTCCGGGGTCTTCGTGGTGGTGTCCACCTGGTCGCTGAAGTCGACCAGGATGGTGAAGATCTTGTCCGTGCGCTCGCGGGCCAGCTCGACGTACTTGTCCTTGCCCAGCTTGATGCTGGTGCTGCCGCCGTGCTGCTCGATCTTCGCGGTACCGGCGAGCAACTGCTCGGTGGCGGCCTTCTGCTCGGCCTCGACCTTGGCGGTCAGCGGGCCCGGAATGTTGTGTTCAGTGCTGACCTGAACAGCATCGGCCGGGTCCTGCGGAACCGGAGCGGAACCGGCCGCGACGGCCGTGCCCGGGAGCAGACCCGCGCCGAGCGCGGCTATGACCGCCGTGGCCGAGACGGCCGCAGCGGCTTTCCTGGTCATCTTCAACGTTGTGACGTCCTCCCCAAACCGGACCGGCTCTTGGCCTCCCGGTAAACCAATGAAAGACAGGTGGAGGACATTTGATCCAAGCGTGGACGGAAAAGATAGACCTTGACCGTGACATGGCCACAGCGCTATGCTCCGCGACTTCCTATCAGATGACGAGGCGTCAACAGCATTGTCATTAATGCTGACAGTTGAGCCGATCGTATTCGCACGACCCCCTGATGAGGCCTCCGACCTGCGGCTTCGTGGGCAGGATCACAGGTTTCGCGACGTCGCGTAAAACGGTCTGAGCCCCCGGCGCGAACGCCGGGGGCTCAGACCGATTGCTGTTGTCTGTTAAATGTTGCTACTTCGTCAGGTCCGGACCCGACGAGGCGACAGCGGCCGGAGTGTCCGCGACCGCGGACTTCTCCTCACCGCGGAAGGTGAAGGTGGCCTCCTTGCCCTCACCCTCGACATCGACGACCACGATGTGGCCGGCCCGCAGCTCGCCGAAGAGGATCTTCTCGGAGAGGTGGTCCTCGATCTCGCGCTGGATGGTGCGGCGAAGCGGACGGGCGCCCAGGATCGGGTCGTAGCCGCGCTTGGCCAGCAGCTTCTTGGCCTCGACGCTGAGCTCCAGGCCCATGTCCTTGTCCTTGAGCCGCTCGTCCACCTTGGCGATCATCAGGTCGACGATCTGGATGATGTCGTCCTCGGACAGCTGGTGGAAGACCACGATGTCGTCGACGCGGTTCAGGAACTCGGGACGGAAGTGCTGCTTGAGCTCCTCGCCGACCTTCGCCTTCATCCGCTCGTACCCGGTCTGGGTGTCGCCCTGGGCCGCGAAGCCCAGGTTGAAGCCCTTGGAGATGTCCCGGGTGCCGAGGTTGGTCGTCATGATGATGACGGTGTTCTTGAAGTCGACCACGCGGCCCTGGGAATCGGTCAGGCGACCGTCCTCCAGGATCTGCAGCAGCGAGTTGAAGATGTCCGGGTGAGCCTTCTCGACCTCGTCGAAGAGGACGACCGAGAACGGCTTGCGGCGGACCTTCTCGGTCAGCTGGCCGCCCTCCTCGTAGCCCACGTAGCCGGGGGGCGAACCGAAGAGCCGGGAGACGGTGTGCTTCTCGGAGAACTCGGACATGTCGAGCGCGATCAGCGCGTCCTCGTCGCCGAAGAGGAACTCCGCCAGCGTCTTGGAGAGCTCGGTCTTACCGACGCCGGACGGGCCGGCGAAGATGAACGAGCCGCCGGGGCGCTTCGGGTCCTTGAGGCCCGCACGGGTGCGCCGGATGGCCTGGGAGAGCGCCTTGATGGCGTCCTTCTGGCCGATGACGCGCTTGTGCAGCTCGTCCTCCATGCGCAGCAGGCGGGAGGTCTCCTCCTCGGTCAGCTTGAAGACCGGGATGCCGGTCGCGGTGGCCAGGACCTCGGCGATGAGCTCCTCGTTGACCTCCGCGACGACGTCCATGTCGCCGGCCTTCCACTCCTTCTCGCGCTTGGCCTTGGCCTGCAGGAGCTGCTTCTCGTCGTCACGCAGGGACGCGGCCTTCTCGAAGTCCTGCGCGTCGATCGCGCTCTCCTTCTCGCGGCGCACGTCGGCGATCTTCTCGTCGAACTCGCGCAGGTCCGGCGGCGCGGTCATCCGGCGGATGCGCATCCGGGAGCCGGCCTCGTCGATCAGGTCGATCGCCTTGTCCGGGAGGAAGCGGTCGGAGATGTACCGGTCGGCCAGGGTGGCGGCGGCGACCAGGGCGGAGTCCGTGATGGAGACCCGGTGGTGGGCCTCGTAGCGGTCCCGCAGACCCTTGAGGATCTCGATGGTGTGCGGCAGCGAGGGCTCCGCGACCTGGATCGGCTGGAAGCGGCGCTCCAGCGCGGCGTCCTTCTCCAGGTGCTTGCGGTACTCGTCCAGGGTGGTGGCACCGATGGTCTGCAGCTCGCCGCGGGCCAGCATCGGCTTCAGGATGCTGGCGGCGTCGATGGCACCCTCGGCGGCACCCGCACCGACCAGGGTGTGCAGCTCGTCGATGAACAGGATGATGTCGCCGCGGGTGCGGATCTCCTTGAGCACCTTCTTCAGGCGCTCCTCGAAGTCGCCGCGGTAGCGCGAGCCGGCCACCAGGGCGCCGAGGTCCAGCGTGTAGAGCTGCTTGTCCTTGAGCGTCTCCGGGACCTCGCCCTTGACGATCGCCTGGGCCAGGCCCTCGACCACGGCGGTCTTGCCGACGCCCGGCTCACCGATCAGCACGGGGTTGTTCTTGGTGCGGCGGGACAGCACCTGCATGACCCGCTCGATCTCCTTCTCGCGCCCGATCACCGGGTCGAGCTTGGCCTCGCGGGCGGCCTGCGTGAGGTTGCGGCCGAACTGGTCGAGGACCAGGGAGGTGGACGGGGTGCCCTCGGCGGGCCCGCCGGCCGTGGCCGACTCCTTGCCGCCACCGGTCTGGTAGCCGGAGAGCAGCTGGATGACCTGCTGGCGCACCCGGTTGAGGTCGGCGCCCAGCTTCACCAGGACCTGGGCGGCGACGCCCTCGCCCTCGCGGATCAGGCCGAGCAGGATGTGCTCGGTGCCGATGTAGTTGTGGCCGAGCTGCAGGGCCTCCCGGAGCGACAGCTCCAGGACCTTCTTCGCCCGGGGGGTGAAGGGAATGTGACCGGACGGGGCCTGCTGGCCCTGGCCGATGATCTCCTCGACCTGCTGGCGAACGGCCTCAAGAGAAATCCCGAGGCTCTCCAGGGCCTTAGCGGCGACACCCTCACCCTCGTGGATCAGACCCAGGAGGATGTGCTCGGTGCCGATGTAGTTGTGGTTGAGCATCCGGGCTTCTTCCTGAGCCAGGACGACAACCCGCCGCGCGCGGTCGGTGAACCTCTCGAACATCGTTTATCGCTCCTCAGAGCGGTCGGGCAGTTCGGGGTCGGTCCCCGCCCTGTCCTTCCGCATGCTAGTCCCGCTCAGCGGCGCGGCCCACGGATTCACTCCCCGGTACGGGAGCGACATGCTGCGCGACCAGCCGACACCAATCCCAACCTGATGCTGGGAGACGGTGTTCCCACAGGTGGGCCGGATGCACCAGATACCGCTACGCCATCGGCGAACAACGCCGGCCTCGGCGGATCCGGGCGGCCTGCGGTCGGTCGCGCGTACTGCCCCGGTCGGGGTGGTCGGACCCCGTCCACCTGCATTCATACCCGGTATCGGGGCGGTTCTCGCGCAGTTTCCGCGGTGGCGGTGTTCGCCTGGCGAGAAGTCGGCCGGCGGTGACGGCGGTTCAGCTGCGGCCGCTGCGGCCGCTGCGGCCGGTAGGCCGTACCGGTGGTGTCGGCGTTACCGCTCCGTCCCTCCAGCGTTGCACAGCTCGTGACTGTTCCGCCGCCCGAGCCGATGCCCGAGCCGACGGTCGCAGCGGTGCCCGGAGGGGCACCCCCGCCCGGGCCGGCGGCCGCCCGGCCGCGTGCCGCGGGGCGCGGAGGAGACTCCTCCGCGCCCCGTGCGTGTGGCCGGGAGGCCGCGGGACCCCCACTGGGCCCCGCACCCGCTCCGGCGGTCCGCCGGCGCCGGGATCAGGACGCGTTGGCCTTCTCGTAGGCCTCGCGGACGTTGCTCGGCACCCGGCCGCGGTCGTTGACCTCCAGGCCCTGCTCCTTGGCCCACGCGCGGATCTTGGCGGTGTCCGGAGCACTGCCGGACGGCCGCGGAGCCGCGCTGCGGCCCGGGCGGCGGGCGCCGGCCAGCCGGCCGCTCTGCTTGCGGCCCTTCTCCACGTACGGCGCCAGCAGACCACGGAGCTTGTCCGCGTTGGCGCTCTTCAGGTCGATCTCGTAGGCAACGCCGTCGAGCGCGAACGTCACCGTCTCGTCCGCCGAACCACCGTCGAGATCGTCTTCAAGAATGACCTGCACCCTCTGTGCCACGGGCTTCCCTTTCCGCTAAACGACCCATTGCCTAAGGAAAGGAAAGCGCCTTTCCGCGGAAAACACAAACCCCTGCCCCGTCCCGGGGGCGGTCACAGGTGCAGCAGCATGCGCGAGTTGCCCAGAGTGTTGGGCTTCACCCGCTCCAGGTCGAGGAACTCCGCGACACCTTCATCGTACGAGCGGAGAAGTTCTTCATAGACATCCGTAGCGATCGCCGCCGGGTCTGTCGTACCATCATCGGTTTCCTGGAGCTCGCCGATCTCGACGAAACCGTGTTTCGCGAAGAAGGACACCTCGAACGTCAAGCAGAAAATCCGACGGACGCCCAGCCAGCGCGCGGTCTGCAGCAGCTTCTCCAGCAGGAGGTGTCCGACCCCGTGTCCGCGGCAGGACGGATCGACCGCGAGCGTGCGGACCTCGGCGAGGTCCTCCCACATGACGTGCAGTGCTCCGCAGGCCACGACCGCGCCGTTGTCGTCGCGTTCAGCGACCCAGAACTCCTGGACCGACTCGAACAGTGTGACCGTCGGCTTGTCGAGCAGAATGCCGTCGCGCGAGTACGCGTCGATGAGCCCGCGCACCGCCCGCACGTCCGTGGTCCGCGCCCGGCGGATGGTGACCTCCATGCCGGGACGTTATCGCGCCGGCCCCTCCCCGGTCTCCCCGGTATCCGGCGCGGGCCCGGCGGAATCCGCCAACGGCGCCGGATCGGTCGGGAACAGAGCCGCCACCCGCAACGCGTCGCGCAGCGCCTCCCGTTGCTCGGGCGACATCAGGCCGAAGAAGTGCACCAGGGCCGCCGCGGGATTGTCGCTGGTCGCCCACGCGTCGTTCATCAGGGCCGCGGTGTAGGCCTCGCGGGACGAGACCGGTTCATATCGATAGGCCCGCCCGGCGCGCTCCCGGCGCAGCCAGCCCTTTCTGTGGAGCTTGTCCAGGACGGTCATCACCGTGGTGTACGCGATATCGCGTTCCGACTGCAGATCCAGGAGAACCTCGCGAACCGTGACCGGTCGGTTCCACTGCCACACCCGGGTCATGATGGCGTTCTCAAGTTCGCCGAGTTGCCGGACCATAGTGCGGCCAGGATAGGGAGTGAATGGGGCAAATCTTGTGAAGTGCCGCCAAACCGGCGCGCCGCCACCCCCGGGAATCGGGAATGGCGGCGCGCGGCTGCTCGCGGGCGGCTGACGGTGTCAGTCGACCAGGTCCTCCTTGGCCTTCTGGGCTCCGCCCTGGGTGCGGATGATGGCCCGCACCAGGAAGCCGAAGAAGACCGCCATGACCAGCGGCGGGACGATCGCGCTGACGTAGTCCATCAGGTCACTCCTCCTCTGTCTTCTCCGCCGCGGCGGCGGACGCCTTGGGTTCCGGCTTCACCAGCGGGAAGAGCACGGTCTCCCGGATGTTCTTGCCGGTCAGCAGCATGATCAGGCGGTCCACCCCGAGGCCGAGGCCGCCGGTGGGCGGCATGGCGTACTCGAGGGCCCGCAGGAAGTCCTCGTCGAGCTGCATCGCCTCGACGTCGCCGCCGGCCGCCAGCAGGGACTGCGCGGTCAGGCGGGCGCGCTGCTCGACCGGGTCGATCAGCTCGGAGTAGGCGGTGCCGATCTCGGTGCCGAAGATCACCAGGTCCCACTTCTCGGCCACGCCCGGGATCGAGCGGTGCTGGCGGGTCAGCGGGGAGACCTCGGTCGGGTAGTCCTTGATGAAGGTCGGCCGGACGGCGTTCTCCTCCAGGAGGCGCTCGACCATCTCCAGCACGATCTGGCCGTGGCCCCACTCCTTCTCGAAGGGGATGCCGTGCTCGGCGGCCAGCTTGCGGAGCTCCTCGACGCCGGTCTCCGGGGTGACCTCGGTGCCCAGGTGCTCGGAGATGCCCGGGTAGACGCTGACCTCGGCCCACGGCTCGGCCAGGTCGATCTCGTGCTCCACGCCGTGCGGGTCCAGCCCCTTGATCACCGTGGTGCCCAGCGCGTCCCGGGCGGCGTTGATGATGGTGGCCCGGATCAGCTCGGCCTGGGTGTCGTAGTCGCCGTAGGCCTCGTACGACTCCAGCGAGGTGAACTCCGGGTTGTGGGTGGAGTCCGCACCCTCGTTGCGGAAGTTGCGGTTGATCTCGAAGACCTTCTCCGCGCCGCCGACCACGAGCCGCTTGAGGTAGAGCTCGGGGGCGATCCGCATGAAGAGGTCGATGTCGTACGCGTTGATGTGCGTCTTGAACGGGCGGGCGTTGGCGCCGCCGTGCACCGGCTGCAGCATCGGGGTCTCGACCTCGATGTAGCCGCGCTCCTCGTAGGTGCGGCGGATCGAGCGGACCACCTTGGAGCGCAGGTACAGGATCTCGCGGGCCTCGGGGTTGACGATCAGGTCGACGTACCGCTGGCGGACCCGGGCCTCCGGGTCGGTCAGGCCCTTGTGCTTGTCCGGCAGCGGGCGCAGGCACTTGGCGGTGAGCGCCCAGTCGTCCACCATCACCGACAGCTCGCCGCGGCGGGAGGTGATCACCTCGCCCTCGACGCCGACCTGGTCGCCGAGGTCGATGTCGGACTTCCAGGCCGCCAGTCGCTCCTCGCCCAGCTTGTCCAGGGAGAGCATCACCTGGAGGTCGGCGGTGCCGTCGCGCAGGGTGGCGAAGCAGAGCTTGCCGCCGGTGCGGGAGAGGATCACCCGGCCGGTGATGCCGACCCGCTCGCCGGTCGCGGTGTCCGGCGCCAGGTCCGGGTGCTTGGCACGGAGGTCCGCGATGGTGCTGGTCCGGGGGAATCCGACCGGGTACGGGTCGACACCGGCGGCCCGCAGCCGGTCCAGCTTCTCGCGCCGGACGCGCATCTGCTCGGGAAGGTCGTCGGTCGCGGGGAGGGGGCTCTGATCGCTCACCCCACCAGGGTAGCCAGCCCGTGGTGGTGCTCCGCCACGGGATATCCGTGCCGCGCGCTCCGGCCGGTCGGGGGCGCGGTGGCCGGGCCGCGCGCGGCCCGGCGCCGGGGAACGTCCGAGGGGGAGACCGCGGTGCGGTCTCCCCCTCGGGGTGCGGGCGGGGTGCGGGCGGGTGCGGTCAGCCGGTGCCGGTGGCCAGCTCCAGCTCCTCACCCGCGGCGGGCGGCGCGGGCCGGGCCGGGGGCTTGGGCCGGCGGCCGAACAGCTCGGCCGGGGTGGGCATCCGGTGCGGCCGGGGCGTCGTCGTGGGAGCGGCCTGCTTCGCGGCGGCGGCGGGCTCGGTGCTGCTCATCGGGATCCGTCCTCCAACAGGGGTGGGGAGACTGCTCGGGGGTGCGGCGGGGCTCGGTACGGCGACGAGGTGGCGCTGGCCGGTGGTGAGGGCGAGCCGCTCGCGGACGGCCGCCTCGGCCAGTGCGTGGCAGCGTCCGGCCAGCCGCGAGCGGCGGGACCGTTCGTGCTGGCCGCACGGCTGGCGGGTCAGCCCGCGCAGCGCGGTGAGGTCCTCGGGCCCGGGGAGGTAGCCGTCGGTCACGGCCTCCTCCAGCCGTTCCAGGTACCCGGAGGCGCTGCCGGGCAGCGCCTCCCGGTAGCGGGCGAGGTCGGCGAGCAGGAAGGCGCGGAGTCGGCCGCCCTCCTGGACGGCCTCGTCGATCGCCTCGGTCAGGCGGAGGGCGTCCTGCACGTCCTCGGCCCACAGTTCGGCGCCGGTGCCGTTGAACGGCAGCCGGTCGGGACCCTGGAGGTGGACGGGGACGGCGGGGTGGAGGGCTTGGGCGAGGGCGCGGCGCAGCACGCGGACTTCGTCGGCGCTGAAGGCCATGCCGCCGCGCGATCCGTGTGGCGTAGGCATGCGCTGACACTACGTGAGGAATATCCGATTTGTCGGTAACGTCGCGCCGATGCCCCACGTTTGGCCCGGTGAATGTCCTGTGGACGAAGCGTCCGCCGCCACGGGGGCGCCTGCGTCAGTGGCGGAGGGCTTCGGCCGCCTGGACCCCGGGCTGCGCGGCAGGCCGGGTAGGCGCCGGCCGGCAGGCCGGTGGCGAGGCCGGCGGCCGGCGCGGCGGCCGCCGCCGGCGGGTCCAGGACCGGGGTCCAGGCGCGGGCCACCGCCACCTCCAGCACGGTGAGCACCCCGGGCGAGGTGCCGGGCGGGCCGGGCGAGGCCGACCCGGCGGCGCGGTCCGCCGGCCGCCGGGCGGCGGCCCACCGTGCTCGGCCGCGAACATCGTCGACCGGGCGTCAGATCGCGCGAAGGGCGGGGCGTCCGGCCGTCGGGGGCGGGGCCCGGGAGCGGCCCGCCGCGGCGTGTCAGCTCGGGCGGTTGCGCTCGTAGACCAGGCGCAGGCCGATCAGGGTCAGCCAGGGCTCGTGGACGTCGATGCTGCCGGCCTCGCCGAGCACCAGCGGGGCCAGGCCGCCGGTGGCGATGACCTGGACGTCGTCCGGGTCCTTGGCGAGCTCGCGGGCCATCCGGTCGACCAGGCCGTCGACCTGCCCGGCGAAGCCGTAGAGGATGCCGGACTGCATGCCCTCGACGGTGTTCTTGCCGATCACGTTGCGCGGCCGGGCCAGCTCGATCTTGCGCAGCTGGGCGCCGCGGGCGCCGAGCGCCTCCACCGAGATCTCGATGCCGGGGGAGATCGCCCCGCCGACGTAGTCGCCGCGCGCGTTGATCGCGTCGAAGGTGGTCGCGGTGCCGAAGTCGACCACGATGCACGGGCCGCCGTAGAGGTGGTTGGCGGCCAGCGCGTTGACGATCCGGTCCGCGCCGACCTCCTTGGGGTTGTCCATCAGGACGTGCACCCCCGTCTTCACCCCGGGCTCCACGATCACCGCGGGGACGTCGCCGTAGTAGCGGCGGGTCACCTCGCGGAACTCGTGGAGCACCGAGGGGACGGACGAGCAGATCGCCAGGCCCTCCACCGCGGCCTCGTTGACCGCGGTGTGCGAGCCCATCAGCCCCTGCAGGAGCACCGCCAGCTCGTCGGCCGTGCGGCGCGGATCGGTGGAGATCCGCCAGTGCTCGACCACGTCCTCGCCGTCGAACAGGCCGAGCGTGGTCTGGGTGTTGCCGACGTCGATGGTGAGAAGCATGAGGTGCTTTCTGCGTGAGGGGTGATCAGTACTGATCAGGCGCGCAGGTCCAGGCCGATGTCCAGGATCGGCGAGGAGTGCGTGAGCGCGCCCACGGCCAGGTAGTCGACACCAGTCTGGGCGACCTCGCGCGCGCTGGCCAGGGTCAGGCCGCCGGACGCCTCCAGCTTGGCCCGGCCGGCCACCAGGTCCACGGCCTCCTTCAGCCGGGGGACGGTGAAGTTGTCCAGCAGGATGAGGTCCGCCCCGGCCTCCAGCACCGGCGGGATCTGCTCCAGGGTGTCCACCTCGACCTCGACCGGCAGGTCGGGGTAGGCCGCCCGGACGGCCCGGAACGCCTCGGCGACGCCGCCGGCCGCGACCACGTGGTTGTCCTTCACCAGGGCCGCGTCGGAGAGCGCCATCCGGTGGTTGGCGCCGCCGCCGCAGCGGACCGCGTACTTCTGCAGCGCCCGAAGGCCCGGGGTGGTCTTGCGGGTGTCGCGGACGACGGCGCCGGTGCCGGCCAGGGCGTCGGCCCAGGCCCGGGTGGCGGTGGCGATGCCGGAGAGGTGGCAGAGCAGGTTGAGCGCGCTGCGCTCGGCGGTGAGCAGGTCGCGGGTGCGGCCGCGGACCGAGAGCAGCACCTGGCCGGCCTCGACCCGGTCGCCGTCCCGGACGTGGCGCTCGACCTCGAACTCCTCCTCGCAGACCAGCGAGACGACGGCCTCGGCGATCCGCAGGCCGGCCACCACGCCGCCCTCGCGGGCGGTGAAGTCGGCGGTGGCGACCGCGTCGGCGGGCACGGTGGCGACCGAGGTGACGTCCTCGCCGCCGGCGAGGTCCTCGGCCAGCGCCAGGGTGGCGACGTCCTCGACCTCGACCGGGTCCAGCCCGGCCTCCTCCAGGAGCTCGGCGAGCTGCGGGTCCAGGCCGGTCTCGTAGCCCTCGCCGTCGCCGCAGGCGCAGCCGTCGCCGCAGCCGGCCATCGGGAGTTCCTCGTGGGAGTGGGTCATGGTTCTACTGCTCCTCAGGGGTGCTGACAAGATCGCCGGAGGCGGTGAGGGTGGTGATCAGGTGGCGCTGCCAGCGGGCGTCGTCCCGCTCGGGGAAGTCCTCGCGCCAGTGGCAGCCGCGGGTCTCGTCACGCTGGGCGGCGGCGGCGACCAGGGCGGCGGCGACCAGCAGCAGGTTGGCGGCCTCCCAGGTCTCCACCCGTGGGTCGGCCGGCTTCTCCTCCGCCACGTGCGTGTAGGCCGTCCCGGTGAGCAGCGCGAGCCCGGCGGCGGTGTCGGCCATCGAGGCGGCCGAGCGCAGGACGCCGGCGCCGCGCGACATCAGCCGCTGGATCTCGGCCCGCGCCTCGGGGGCGGGCAGCGGGACCGGGCGGGCGGCGCGTGCCGCGGCCACGTCCACCGCCCGCTCGGGCAGGTCGCCCGCCCGGTGCCGGGCGGCCAGGTCGTCGGCGATCCGCTCGGCGAAGACCAGGCCCTCCAGCAGCGAGTTGGACGCCAGCCGGTTGGCGCCGTGCACGCCGGTGCAGGCGACCTCGCCGCAGGCGTACAGGCCGGGGACGGTGGTGCGCCCGGACAGGTCGGTGCGGATGCCGCCGGAGGCGTAGTGCGCCGCCGGGGCGACCGGGATCGGCTCGGTGACCGGGTCGATGCCGTGCGCGCGGCAGGAGGCGAGGATGGTCGGGAACCGGCGCTCCCACATCTCGGCGCCGAAGTGCCGCCCGTCCAGGTACATGTGCTCGGCGCCCTGGAGCTGCATCTGCCGGGTGATGGCCTTGGCGACGATGTCGCGCGGGGCCAGCTCGGCCAGCTCGTGCTGCCCGAGCATGAAGCGGGTGCCGCCGGCGTCGACCAGGTGCGCGCCCTCGCCGCGGACCGCCTCGGAGACCAGCGGCTGCTGGCCCTCGGCGTCCGGGCCGAGCCAGAGCACGGTCGGGTGGAACTGGACGAACTCCAGGTCGGTGACCTCGGCGCCGGCCCGCAGCGCGAGCGCCACGCCGTCGCCGGTGGATACCGCCGGGTTGGTCGTGGCGGAGAAGACCTGGCCCATGCCGCCGGTGGCGAGCACCACCGCGCGGGCGCGGATGGCACCGACGCCGTCGCGCTGGCCCTCGCCCATCACGTGCAGGGTGAGGCCGGCCGCGTTCCCGTCGGCGTCCGTGAGCAGGTCGAGCACGAGGGCGTGCTCGATCAGCTCGATGCCCGGGTCCGAGCGGACCGCCGAGACCAGGGCGCGGGAGATCTCGGCGCCGGTGGCGTCGCCGCCGGCGTGTGCTATCCGGCGGCGGTGGTGGCCGCCCTCGCGGGTGAGCAGGATCTCGCCCGCGGCGTCGCGGTCGAACGCGGCGCCGGTGGCGATCAGCCGGCGGACGGCGTCCGGGCCCTCGGTGACGAGGGTGCGCACGGCGTCCTCGTCGCAGAGGCCCGCGCCGGCCACCAGGGTGTCGTCCAGGTGCTGCTCGGGGGTGTCGCCCTCGCCCAGGGCGGCGGCGATGCCGCCCTGGGCCCAGCGGGTGGACCCGTCGTCCAGCATCGCCTTGGTGACCACCATGACCCGCAGGCCGGCCCGGCGGGCGTTGAGGGCGACGGTGAGACCGGCCACCCCGGAGCCGACCACGACGACGTCGGTGGCGGTCGTCCAGCCGGGGGCGGGGGCGGTGAGGCGGTGGGTGACGGGCATGTCGGTCAGTGGCTCCTTCAGCGCGCGGCGGTCGTGGCCGCGTCGTGGCCACCGTACGCTCGGTCGCCGCGGAGCAGTCCGGTGCCCTCCCCGGCCTCGGCCGGGTCGCCGCCCGTGCCGGTGATCCGGTTGTGCCCGTCCACGAAGACGACCTTCGGCTCGTAGCCCTTGGCCTCGGCGGTGTCCATCTGCCCGTAGGCGATGAGTATGACGAGGTCGCCGGGGTGGACCAGGCGCGCGGCGGCGCCGTTGATGCCGATCACGCCGGAGCCGCGCGGGCCGGCGATGGTGTAGGTCTCCAGCCGGGCGCCGTTGTTGATGTCGACGATGTGGACCAGCTCGCCGGGGAGCAGGTCCGCGGCGTCGAGCAGGTCCTCGTCCACCGTGACGGAGCCGACGTAGTGCAGGTCGGCCTGGGTCACGGTGGCCCGGTGGATCTTGGACTTGAGCATGGTGCGGAGCATGGGGTCACGCCTCCTGTGAGTGCATGCCTGGAAGGGGAGCTGCCGAACGTGGGCTTGAGCTGTGGACGGGCCCCTGCCGGCCGCCGCCCGGCGGACGATCCGGTGCCCGTCCCCCGTCCGCCTAGCGGCAGATGAGGTGGACGTTGTCGATCAGGCGGGTGGTGCCCACCGTCGCGGCGACGGCCAGCACCGCCTCGCCCTGGAAGTCGTCCGGCGCCTCGGTGAAGTCGTGCGGATCGATCAGGGCGAGGTAGTCAAGGGTGACACCCTCCGCGCCGTCCAGGACCGCCGCAGCGGCCTCGCGCACGGCCTTGGGGCCCTGCGCGGCCACGTCGCGGCCGGCGAACAGCGCCTTGGACAGGGCGAGCGCGTGCGCGCGGTCCTCGGCGGACAGGTAGCGGTTGCGCGAGGACAGCGCCAGGCCGTCCTCCTCGCGGACGGTCGGCACGCCGACCACCTCGACGTCGAAGTCCAGGTCGGCCACCATCCGGCGGACGAGCGCCAGCTGCTGGGCGTCCTTCTCGCCGAAGAGGGCGAAGTCGGGGTCGGTGATGTGCAGCAGCTTGGCGACCACGGTCAGCACGCCGTCGAAGTGGCCCGGCCGGGTGGTGCCCTCGAACCGCTCGCCCATCGGGCCGGCCGCCAGGCGGACCTGAGGCCGACCGTTCGGGTAGACCTCGTCGACGGACGGCGCGAAGACCACGTCGGCGCCGTTCTCCTCGGCCAGCCGGACGTCCTCGTCCAGGCTGCGCGGGTAACGCTCCAGGTCCTCGCCGGCGCCGAACTGCAGCGGGTTGACGAAGACGGTGACCGCGACCCGGCCGTCGCGGCCCACCTGCCGGCGGGCGGCCCGGATCAGCGCGGCGTGGCCCTCGTGGAGCGCGCCCATGGTCATCACGACCGCGTTGTCCACCGGCTGCTCGTCCGGCCAGAACGCGGCCTCGAAGTCGTCGACGGTGTGCGTGACCACGGCCCGGTGGACCTTCGGGGCGCGCTGGGCCTTGCCCGGCTGCTTGCCGCGTGCCATCAGTGGTTCTCCTCGTTCAGTACGTCCAGCAGTGCCGCCGCCGACGCTTCGTCGATCGTCCCGTGCGCGAGCGCCCGCTGGGCGGTGGCGCGGGCCATCGCCCGGTAGGCGGCCGGGATGTCCGGGGACACCGTACTGAGCTGCGCCAGGTGGCGCCGCACGGTTCCCGCGTCGCCCCGGGCGACCGGGCCGGTGAGGGCCGCGTCGCCGGAGCGCAGGCTGTTGTCCAGGGCGGCGCCGAGCAGCGGGCCGAGCAGCCGGCCGGGCTCGCAGACCCCGGCGGTGCGCAGCAGCTCCAGCGCCTGCGCGACCAGGGTGACCAGGTGGTTCGCGCCGTGGGCGAGGGCCGTGTGGTAGAGCGGCCGGACGTCCTCCGGGACCCACTCGGGCTCGCCGCCCATCTCCACCACGAGTGCCTCGGCGACCGGGCGCAGCTCCTCCGGCGCGGTCACCCCGAACGGGCAGCCGGCCAGCCGGGCCAGGTCGACCGAGGTGCCGGTGAAGGTCATCGCGGGGTGCAGGGCCAGCGGCAGCGCCCCGGCCCGGGTGGCGGGCTCCAGGACGGCGACGCCGTGCGCGCCGGAGGTGTGCACGACCAGCTGGCCGGGGCGGACGGCGCCGGTCGAGGCCAGGCCGGCCACCAGGTCGGCCAGCGCGTCGTCCGGGACGGTCAGCAGGACCAGGTCGGCGGCGGCCAGCACCTGCGGCGGGGTGACGACCCGCACGCCGGGCAGCAGCGCCTCGGCACGCCGGCGGGAGGTCGCGGAGACCCCGGAGGCGGCGACCACCCGGTGCCCGGCCAGCTGCAGGGCGGCGCCCAGCGCCGGGCCGACCCGGCCGGTGCCGACCACGCCCACGGCGAGCCGCGCCGGACGGTTGCCCGGGTCGGCCGGGTCGCCGAAGCCGTCGGCGAGCGGGGTGAAGTCGGCGCTGTCGCTTCGCTCGGTCACGGCTCGGCCCTGGTCCTCACTCTCCGTTCCGGTCCTCTTCGGGTACCGGACGCACCGGCCCATTCTACGGCCGGGCCGACGGGCCCCCGGGCGCCCCCGTCGCGGGGCCCAGGCCGGTCCGGAGAACGTTTCGAAGGAACGTCAGTCCGAGGCGCCGGCCCGGATCAGTCCCGCCTCGTAGGCCAGGACGACGGCCTGGACCCGGTCGCGCAGGCCGAGCTTGGCCAGGATCCGGCCGACGTGGGTCTTCACGGTGGCCTCGGAGAGCACCAGCCGGGCGGCGATCTCGCCGTTCGACAGGCCCTGGGCGACCAGCAGGAAGACCTCGCGCTCGCGCTCGGTGAGCGGGCCCAGCGGGTCCGGGCCGGGCAGGTGGTGCGGGGTGGGCAGCACCTCGGCGAAGCGGTCGATCATGCGCCGGGTGGTGGTCGGCGCGACCACCGCGTCCCCGCCGTGCACCGCGCGGATCGCGGCGACCAGCTCGGTCGGCGGCACGTCCTTGAGCAGGAAGCCGCTGGCGCCGGCCTTGAGCGCGGCGAAGGCGTACTCGTCCAGGTCGAAGGTGGTGAGGATGAGCACGTGCGGGGCGTCCGGCAGCGGGCTGCCGTCGTCGGCGAGGCAGATCCGGCGGGTGGCCTGTACGCCGTCCAGCCGGGGCATCCGGACGTCCATCAGGATCACGTCCACGGCCGTGTGCCGCAGCTTCTCCAGGGCCTGCGCGCCGTCGCCGGCCTCGGCGGCGATCTCGATGTCGCCCTGCGACTGCAGGATCATCCGGAAGCCGGTGCGCAGCAGCTCCTGGTCGTCGACGAGCATCACGCGGATGGTCAAGGGGGTCTCCTGGTTCGTGGGGAGCGGCGCGGTTCGGGCGCGGCTCAGTGGGCCGCCTTGAGCGGCAGGACGGCGCGGATCCGGAAGCCGCCGCCGGGGCGGGGCCCGATATCCAGGCTCCCGCTGACCATGCCGACCCGCTCGCGCATGCCGATCAGACCGTGGCCCAGGCCGTCGGTGCCGCCGGCGGCCAGCTGCTCGTCGGTGGTGCCACGGCCGTCGTCCTCGATCAGGACGGCCAGCTCGCGCTCGCCGAAGTCGACCGCGACCCGGGCGTGCACGTCCGGGCCGCCGTGCTTGCGGACGTTGGTCAGCGCCTCCTGGACGATCCGGTAGACGGTCAGCTCGACGCCGCGGGGCAGCTCGCGCGGGGTGCCGGAGGTGGCGAAGTCCACCGGGAGGCCGGCCGTGCGGACCTGCTCCAGCAGCTCGGGGAGCTCCTCGACGCCGGGCTGCGGCACGTACTCCTCGGCGTTGGTGTCGGAGGTGCGCAGGACGCCGAGCAGGCGGCGCATCTCCACCAGCGCCTGACGGCCGGTGGAGGCGATGGTGCCCAGCGCCTCCTTGGCCTGCTGCGGGGAGTTCTCCAGCACGTAGGCGGCGCCGTCGGCCTGGACGATCATGACCGAGACGTTGTGCGCGACCACGTCGTGCAGCTCGCGGGCGATCCGGGCGCGCTCGGCGGCGACCGCCACCTTGGCCTGGGCGTCGCGTTCGCGCTCCAGCCGGGCGGCGCGGTCCTCCAGCTCGACCAGGTAGGCGCGGCGTACCCGGGTGAGCCGGCCCCACGCCCAGCACAGGATGAACGGGGTCGACATCAGGGCGGAGATCAGCAGGAACTCCGCCGTGCTGCGGTGCTGCCCGTGCCAGATGCCCTCGTCGTCGGTGTAGCCGGACGGGAAGCGCGCCAGGGTCAGCGGCCCCGCCAGCAGGCTGCCGGCCAGGCAGAGCCGCGACGTCCAGGCCGTGCCGAAGGCGGCGCCGGTGTAGGCGAAGACCAGGTAGCCGAGGCTGGACGCGGCGACCGGGACGCCGAGTGCGACCTGCAGCAGCCCGACCCCGCCGGCCAGGTAGACGGTGAGGTCCGGCAGCTTGCGGCGGAACACCATCAGCAGCGGGATGACCAGGGCGATGACGTAGTGGACGCCGAGCCGCCAGCCCTCCGCGGAGGTGCTGTCGGGAAGGACGCTGAAGAAGAGCACCAGCGACGCCCAGGCGGAGTCGACCACCATGGGGTGACGGCGGAGCCAGGCGTTGAGTCGATGCACGTCTCAAGCCTAGGCAGTCGCGCAGCGTGTCCAGGTCCGCCGGGAGGGCGATCCGCCCTACTCCCTAGGTCGGAGATCACCTGTCGCCGGTTGGGAGGGCCGCCCCCGGGGCCGGTAGCGTCCCGCTTCGTGGATTGGATGCGGTGGCGGCCCGCCATGGAACAGGCCCTGTACGACCCGGACGGCGGCTTCTACCGCAGGCCGGAGGGGCCGGCCGGGCACTTCCGGACCTCGGTGCACGCCTCCCCGCTGTTCGCCCGCGCGGTGGCCCGGCTCCTGCGCGAGGTCGATACGGCCCTCGGCCGTCCGGAGGAGCTGTCCTTCGTGGACGTCGGGGCCGGCCGCGGCGAGCTGACGGCCGGCGTCCTGGCCGAGCTGCCGGCGGAGGTGCGGGACCGGCTGCGCCCGTACGCGGTGGAGCTGGCGGCCCGGCCGGACGCGCTGCCGGCCGGGGTCCTGTGGACGGACGAGGTGCCGCGCGGCGTCACCGGGCTGCTGTTCGCCAACGAGTGGCTGGACAACGTGCCGCTGGACACCGGCGAGGTCGACGACGACGGGGTGCTGCGCTACGTCGAGGTGGACACCGCGACCGGTGCGGAGCGCCTCGGCGACCGGGTGGCCGCCGCGGACGCGGCCTGGGCCGCCCGCTGGTGGCCGGCCGAACGGCCGGGCGACACCGTGGAGTTCGGCGGCCCCCGGGACGCCGCCTGGGCGCACGCGGTGGCCGGGCTGGAGCGCGGGCTGGCCGTCGCCGTCGACTACGGGCACACCGCCGGGCGCCGCCCGCCGCTCGCCACCCGGGCCGGATTCCGTTCCGGCCGCGAGGTGGCCCCGGTGCCGGACGGCTCCTGCGACGTCACCGCGCACGTGGCGCTGGACTCGATCGCGGCCCCCGCTCTCCACAGCCTGTGGACGACGCAGCGGGACGCGCTGCGCGCCCTCGGGGTGAGCGGCGCCCGCCCGTCGCTGGCGCTGGCCTCCACCGACCCGGTGGCCTACCTGCGGGCGCTCGGCGACGCGGGTGAGGGCGCCGAGCTGACCGATCCGGCAGGTCTGGGCGCCTTCGGCTGGCTCGCGCAGACCGTCCGCATGCCGGTACCGGCGAGCCTGGAGCCCCTGCCGGGATGGCAGACTCTGGGGTCATGAGGGAGACCACGGTCGGCATCGGGGCGGGAGCCGAGAACTTCACGGGCACGGCGGGCAGCACCGACATGGTGCTCAACATCGGCCCGCAGCACCCCGCGACGCACGGCGTGCTGCGGCTGCGGCTGGTGCTGGACGGCGAGCGCATCGTGACCGCGGAGCCGGTGATCGGCTACATGCACCGGGGCGCGGAGAAGCTCTTCGAGGCCCGCGACTACCGGCAGATCATCATGCTGGCCAACCGGCACGACTGGCTCTCGGCCTTCTCCAACGAGCTCGGCGTGGTGCTGGGCGTCGAGCGGATGCTCGGCATGGAGGTGCCGGAGCGGGCGGTCTGGATCCGCACCCTGCTCGCCGAGCTGAACCGGGTGCTCAACCACCTGATGTTCCTCGGCTCCTACCCGCTGGAGCTGGGCGGGATCACCCCGATCTTCCACGCCTTCTCCGGCCGCGAGGACCTCCAGCACGTGCTGGAGGAGGCCTCCGGCGGCCGGATGCACTACATGTTCAACCGGGTCGGCGGCCTCAAGGAGGACCTGCCGGCCGGCTGGCTCGGCCGGGTCCGCGCGGCGGTCGCCGTCGTCCGCTCCCAGCTGCCGGTCTTCGAGGACCTCGTCCTCGGCAACGAGATCTTCCGCGCCCGCACCGCCGGCGTCGGCGTGCTCACCGAGGAGCACGCCGAGGCGTACGGCGTCAGCGGCCCGATCGCGCGTGCCAGCGGGCTCGACTTCGACCTGCGCCGCGACGAGCCCTACCTGGCCTACGGCTCGGACGAGCTGCGCTCGGTGCTGACCGTGGTCACCCGCGAGGAGGGCGACTGCCTGGCCCGGTTCGAGTGCCTGCTGGAGCAGACGGTCAACTCGCTGGACCTCGCCGACGCCTGCCTCGACAAGCTCGCCACGCTGCCGCCCGGCCCGGTCAACCTGCGGCTGCCCAAGGTGCTCAAGGCACCCGAGGGCAGCACCTACGCCTGGACCGAGAACCCGCTCGGGGTCAACGGCTACTACCTGGTGTCGCGCGGGGACAAGACGCCCTGGCGGCTCAAGCTCCGCTCGGCGTCGTTCAACAACATCCAGGCGCTGACCGAGCTGCTGCCCGGCACCCTGGTCGCCGACATGGTGGCGATCCTCGGCTCGATGTTCTTCGTCGTCGGCGACATCGACAAGTAGCGGGCCGGGCCGCGCCGCCGGTGCCCGGCGGCGCTCCCGGAGCGGTCACTTCGCCTTCCGGTCGGCCTTCTTCGCCGGGTCGGCCGGGTGCGGGGCGAACCTGCGGTCGCCCTTGGCGGCGATCCGCTGCTCGCAGAGGCCCACCAGCACCTCGTACGCCGCCGCGCCCATCAGCTCGGTGAGTTCGGGGCGGTAGCTGACGTAGACCGGATCGGCGCCCTGGTGCGCCTCCGGGCTGCCGGTGCACCACCAGTGCAGGTCGTGACCGCCCGGACCCCAGCCCCGGCGGTCGTACTCGCCGATGGTGACCTGGAGGTAGCGGGTGTCGTCCGGGCGGTCGATCCAGTCGTAGGTGCGGCGGATCGGCAGCTGCCAGCAGACGTCCGGCTTCGTCTCCAGCGGCTCCCGGCCCTCCCTGAGCGCCAGTGCGTGCAGCGCACAGCCCGCGCCGCCGGCGAAGCCGGGGCTGTTCACGAAGATGCAGGCGCCGCCCACCCGGCGGGTCTGCCGGTCGCCGTCCTCGTCGAGCATGGTGATGCCGCCGTCGGTCCTGATCCGGCCCCCGGCGTCGGTGCCGTGCGTGAAGTTCTCCCAGAGCTCGGGGGTGAGCCGGGCGGCGTGGCCGGTCACCCGCTGCTCGTCCTCCTCGTCCGAGTAGTGCGCGCCGAGCGTGCAGCAGCCGTCCGACTCGCCCCGGCCCTCGCGGATGCCGTGGCAGCCCTGGCCGAAGATGCACGACCACCGGGAGGTCAGCCAGGTGAGGTCGCAGCGGAAGGCCTGCTCCTCGTCGTCGGGGTCGGTGAACTCGACCCAGGCGCGCGGGAAGTCGAGCGGGACCTCGGTGCGCAGGGTGGGCATGGCGAGGTCGACCGCGGTGGAACCGGCCTTGGACTTCTTCTTGGACGTTTCTGCTGCTGCCACCCGGCAAGGGTAGAGCCTCGGCGGAGGTGCGAACCGCCCGTGGCGTGGGCATTTGCGGCGATTTCACCGGGTGGTGGCCGGGCCGTACGGACGGTGACGGAGTGAAGGCGGGGTGAAGAGGTCGCCCGCGTGCTGCGGGGCGCCCCGGGGCTCGCCCTAGGATGGCGGCCGGTCCGCTACGGGGAGGTACGGGGATGGCCGGCGGCAGCGGCAGCGGGGGCGACGGAGGCGGCTCGTTCGTCCTCAAGCCATGGGAACTGCACGGTGAGGGGCGGGAGTTCGAGAAGATCTCGGCGGACTTCGGCAAGGCGGCCGGTGTCCTGGAACAGGGCCTCGCCGCACTCGGCGCGCCGTGGGGGCAGGACCGGCCGGGCAGCGGGTTCGCCGCCGCCTACCGGGAGGCGCAGGGCGGGCTGATCGGCGGCCTGCGCGGGCTGGCCGGCGGGCTCGGCCAGGTCGGGACCGGGCTGCACACCATGGCCGAGCGGACGGCCGACGCCGAGACCTCGGCCGCGGCCGGATTCGGTGGAGCCGCGCGCCCGGGCGCAACCCCGGTGCCCGCCCGGATCGTCCCCCACAAGGACGTGTCGGCCTGACGCCGGAACCGTCCGGCCTTTCCGCGCCGGCGGCCCGCTGAGGGAGCCGCACGGCGAAGTCCGCATCACGGACGTCCGCACGCCCGCTCTCCGCACCCCGGGGCCCGAGCCGGAGGTCCGCACGTCGAAGGGGGAAGCGCGTGTCCCGGAAGCTGCCCGAGGAACTGGCCCCGGTCCTGGCCCGGACCGGTCACCAGTGGCCGCAGGCCGACGAGGACGGCTTGCGCAAGGCGGCCGGGCTCTGGCGCGAGTTCGGGACGGAGGCCGAACGTCTCGGCAAGCGCGGCGGGGACTCCGCCAAGCGCGTCACCGCGGAGAACTCCGGCCGCGCGGTGGACGCCTTCGAGGCCTACTGGCGGGCGTTCCGCGGCAGCGGAAGGGGCCACCTGGACGACGCCCACTCCGCCGCCGGTCTGGTCGCCGGCGCCTTCGACCAGGCCGCCCGGGCCGTCGACTCCTGCAAGGCCGATGTCGTCGCCGCCCTCAACGAGCTGGCCGCCGAGCTGAAGCAGGCCGAGGAGCAGGCCGCCCGGGCCAAGGCCGCCGCCGCCCGGGTCGCCGACGCCACGGGGGGCGGGGACGCCGGGGGCGGGGTCTTCGGCGGGCTGCGGCGGAGCGCCAACGCCGTCGCGGAGGGGCTGCGGCAGACCGCCACCGAGACGGTCGCCGAGGCCACGGCGGCGCTGGCGGTCGAGGGCGCCCGGCTGAAGATCGGCGGGCTGCTGGACGAGCTCGGCCGCGCCATGAAGGACGCCCTCAGCACCGCGCTCAAGGAGCCCGCGGTGGTCGCGGTGCTGCGCCTCGGTCCCGGTGGCGGTCCCGACGGGGTGCGCCCGGCCTCGTTCACCGGCCCCGGCGGGGCCTTCGACCCGGTGGCCGCCGGACTGCCCGCCGTGCTCGGCGAGCCCGGCGTGCTGGGGGCCGGCGGCGGCGCCGGCCTGGCGGTGGTGCTCGGCAGGGACGGCAAGCCGCTGGTCGGCGAGGACGGCCGGCCCGTGGTCGGCGTGCCCGGCCTCGCGGTCAAGCTCGACGAGGCCGGCCGCCCGGTGCTGGACGAGCACGGTGACCCGGTCATCCTCCGGCCCGACGGCACTCCGGTGACGGACGCCGACGGGCTGCTCGTGGTCAAGGACGCGGCCGGCCGGCCCGTGGTCGGCGTGGAGGACCTCACGGTCGAGCTGGACGAGCACGGGCAGCCGCTGCTGGGCAAGGACGGCCGCCCGGTGGTGCTGGGCAAGGACGGCAAGGAGGTCGCCGGCCTCCCGTTGGCCGACCCGGCGGGCGGCGGCCGCGGCGGGCACCCGCTGGACGGCAAGCCCGGCGGCCCGCTCGCCGACGGCCCGGGCGCCGTGCTGCCGGGCACGCCCGGAGCCCCCGTCGCCCCGGGCCCGGTGGTGCGCGGGGCCGGACCGGACGACGTGGTGATCATGTCGACGCCGGACGGCGGCGGCCCCGGCGGCCCGTCCGGCGGAGGGCCGGAGCAGGCCGGCGACGGAGGGCGGGGACCGGTGCGGAGCGGGCCGGTGAACGGCGGCGACTGGTCGCCGCCCGCCCGCCCCGACGCACCCTCCCGCCCCGCCGGACCGGCGCACCACGGCGGGGACGGCGGCTCCGGCTCGGGTGGCAGCGGCTCGGTGGCGGCCGGCTGGTCGGGCCCGGCCGACGGCGACCACCAGAGGCCGGCCGCCCAGGCCCCGCACGGGGGTGGCGGCGGCCCGGTGACGGTCCGGACGGACTCCGTCCTCGCGCCGTCCGCGCCCCCGGCGGCGCCGGCCTGGTTCCCGTCCGGGCCGGACGCGCCGACGGGCGGCGGGCACGGCGGCCCGACCTCCGGCGGCTCCTCGTACAACGGGCCCTCCTACGGCGGCTCCTTCAACGTGCCGGGCGGCGGGTCCGGGCCGGTGGCCACCGGCCCGGTCGGCCCCGGCCCGCTGGTCGGCGGGCACCCCGGACACGCCGCGGGCCCCGCGGCCGCCGGACACGGACCGGCCCCGTTCGGCAGCGGCGTCGGCCCCGGCGGACCCGCCGGCGCCGCGGGCCCGGCCGGCCCGGTCGCCGTCCCCGGCGGCCCGGTCACCGGATCGGCCCCGGCCTCCGGAGCCGCCGGAACGCCCGGCGCGGCCGCCCCCGGCCAGCACGCGCAGACCGAGCCCCGGCCGGGCGCCGGCCCCCGCGCGACCACCGGAGCCCCGCATCCCGTCCCCGCACCCTTGCTCGTACCGCCCCCGGCGGCCCCGCCGGCGGCCGGCCCCGGGTTCGGCCCCGGCTTCGGCACCCCCCGTCCCGAGCTCCACCCCGGCGACCACCGGCGCCGCCCCGACGGCTCCCCGGTCGAGGGCGAGACCGGGCTCGCCTGGGCGGCCGTCCCGGTCGCCACCGCCCACGCGACGGCCCTGCAGCTCGCGCTGCGCGCCCGCCGCGGCACCACCGTGGACGAGCCGGTCGCCCGGCTGCGGACCATCGCCGACAGCCGTCCGTACGGCCTGCCCGGTGGGCTCGGCCCGGTCGACCCCGAGCACCAGCGCGAGAGCGAGCGCCGGGCGCCCCGGGACGGCGAGGGCCTGGCCCTGCGCCACCCCGACCCGGCGGCCGGCGGCTGGGCCGAGGTGGTCAACGACGGCGGCCACCGCGAGCCGGGCCGGGCCAACAACAGCCTGGAGATCGCGCTCTCCGCGGTCGAGACCTTCACCGGCCGGCCGACCTGCGCCGCCCCGCGCATCCCCACCGACGGCGACGCCGGCGAGCGCGGTGGCCGCGACCGCGCCGAGCGCGAACTCGGCGCGCCGTTCCGCGACCTCGGCGACGGCGGGCCGGCCTTCGGCCGCCTGGCCGAGGAGTTGAAGCGGGCCGGTCACGGCTCCCAGGCGGTGCTGCTCACCCTGGACGGCTTCGGCCGTCCGCACGCCTGGAACGCGGTGAACCACAAGGACGCCGTCACCTACCTGGACCACCAGGTCGGCCGCCTGGGCGGCGCGCCGCTGCACGACGCCGTCGGTGGGCTCTGGGCCATCGCCCTGGACCCCGACGGCCGTCCGCTCGACCTGGCCGGGCGCCGGTCCGGGGCGGTCCCGGCCCCGACCCCCGAGCCCGCTGTGGGCAACACCCCGTGACGACCCGTCCGACCACCGGTCGGGCGGCCGGGCGGGAACGGCTCGCGTCCCCCGCCCGCCGCCGGGTGACGCCGCGTCCGGCGGCCCCGGCCCGGCGCGGGCACCCCGGCGCCCGCGTGGCATCCTGTCTGCCGGTCCGCGGGGCCCCGGGGCGCCGTCCGGTGCCCGCCCGCCTCCTCCTCCCTCGCGCCGATGCAAGGAGCACCACCTCGTGACCACCCGCGCGCAGGCGATCGAGGCCGCGCACCGCTGGATCAACGGCGAGCTGCCCGGCGCCTCGGCCGACGGCTCGACCGGGGCGAGGCGGGTGCACTCCCACGAGTTCGACCTCGGCTGGGTGCTCTGGGCCGAGCCCCCGCCGGTGCGGGTGGACCCGTTGACCGGCGAGCGGCGCGCCCCCGAGGAGGTGGGCGCGGCCTGTGCGGTGGTGGACCGCGCGACCGGCCGCTTCACCGTCTGGCCCTCGGTGCCGGTGGACCAGGTGGTCACCCTCTACCGGGACTTCCTGGGTGCGGGTGCCCACGACCCCGGCCTGCCGCCGGCCACCGGCCGGGGCACCCGGGCCGAGCTGACCTACCGCGACGCCCTCGGCGGGCTGCGGTCGCTGGCGCTGCGCTCGGCGCCCGGCCTGCCGCACCCGGCTCTGCGCGGCTGGTGGTGGCTGCGCGAGCAGGGCGTGCGGGCCGAGGACGTGCTCGCCGTCCACACCGACCTGCGGCTGTCAGCGCTCCCCGGCGGCTACTGGGCCCATGCGCTGGCCGCCGAACTGCCCGGCGTCCGGGTCGGGTCCGACCTCCCGTACGGGCCGCGCTTCGACCACCGGGCGGCGGCGGTCCGCGCCCTGCCCGCGGACCCGGACGGCCCGGCCCGCAACCGGGTGCCGTTCCCGCGCGGAGCCGCGCCGAGCCCGGCCCGCCCGGACCGGCCTCAGCCGGACGCGGCCCGGCCGGCCGGGGAGCTGACGGCCGGGGAGCTGACGGCCGGGGAGCTGACAGACCGGGCGCTGGCCGACCGTTTGGTGGAGCGGTTCGGCGCCGGCGGCGTCCGGCGCTTCGACCCGGCGGACCTCACGCGCGCCGACCTGCCCGAGGCCACCGCCGGGGTGCTGCGGGACATCGGGGTGCCGGTGGCCGTCGAGGGCTTCTTCGGACTGCACCACCCGGGGCCGGACGCGATAGCCGACGGCACCCGGGCCGGCAGCGTGCTCCCGCCGCTGGCCGCCCATCTGGCGGAGACCGGGCGAGGCACCCGGGTGGCCGAGCGGGAGCGCTTGGCGCTGGCGCCGCAGCTGCTGCTCGGCACCGACGGCTGGGCGCTGATCACCGTGGACACCGCCTGCGGCGCCGTCCGCGCGGTCGACCCCGACTACGCCACCGTCCGGCACTGCAACGACGGCGCGGCGTCCTTCGTCCGCTGCCTGGCGCTGTTCGACGAGCGGCTGCCGGGTCTGCGCGGGCCCGACCGGCGGGCGGCCGGTGCCGCCGTGGACGCGCTGCAGCGCGGGCTGGCGGCGATCGACCCGACCGTCTTCGACGACCCGGAGAACTGGTGGGCCGTCATCGTCGAGCAGTTCTGGGACGGCCTGCTGTGAGCGCGGCCCCGGCCGGCCGGCCGGGGCACCGGCACCCGGCGGACGCCGGCTCGGCGGCGCGTCCGGGTGATCTGCGGTGCGTCGTGGCCGGGGCGCGCCGAGCGGCGGGCGCACGCTGAAGGAAACCGACCGTACTGTCGGGTTGTCAGATCATATTGACGATGCTTCGCCAACGCGTCGACCGTTCCCCGATCGCCGCACCCGCGGCCGTCCGAACCAGAGCTGGAGCCCCGCGCCGTGACCGTCTCGCCCCGAGCCGCCACCCACACGGCCGTGCTCGCCGCAGCCCTCGTCGTGCTGGCCGCGGGCTGCGCGGCCGCCCCCGGCCTGCGCGCCCGCCCGGCCGCCGCCCGGCCGGTCTGCGCCGGACCGGCGGTGATCGGTCACCGCGGATCGCCGCTCGACGCCCCCGAGAACACCATGGCCTCCTTCGAGACGGCCCTGCGGCAGGGTGCCGACTGGCTGGAGACCGACGTCCAGACCACCAAGGACGGCGTCCCGGTGCTGATGCACGACGCGACCGTCGACCGCACCACCAACGGCAGGGGCGCGGTCGCCGACCTCACCGCCGCCGAGGTGGCCGCCCTGCGGGTGACCGCCGGCCCCGGGCCGGACGAGCCGGTGCCGACCCTGGAACAGCTGCTCGACCGGCTCTCCGGCAGCAGCGTGACGCTGCTGATGGAGATCAAGTGGCAGCGGGCCGAGGACGTCACTCGGATCGCGCGGCTCGCCGCCGGCAGCCGCGCCCGCGTCTTCCTCTACTCCTTCTCCTCGGAGCACCTGCGGCAGGCCCACGCGGTCGCCCCCGACCTGCCGGTGGTGCTGATCCAGGGGGCCTCGTTCGCCGAGGACCCGGGCGACCTGCCGCTGCACGGCATCGCCCTGGACGCGACCCTGGCCACCGCCTCCCGGATCGCCGCCGAGCGCCGGGCCGGCCGCGAGGTCTACGTGTGGACGCTGGACGACGAGGACTCCTGGCAGCTGATGGCAGAGCGCTCCGCCGACGGCCTGATCACCGATGCCCCCGGCCGGGCCCGCCGCTGGGCCGACGCCAACTGCCGCACCGAGCCCCCGGCGGCCCCGCGCGGCGCCCGCGCGCACTGAGGGTGCCCTCCGGCGGGCCCGGGGCCGCGGGCCGACCGGGCGGACCAGCGCGAATACCGGAGTAGCCGATTTTCCGCCGGGGCGGATCGCGTAGCGTGGAGAGTTATGCGACTCGGTGTGCTCGACGTAGGTTCCAACACGGTCCACTTCCTGGTGGTGGACGCCCATCCCGGGGCCGCCCCGCTGCCCGCGTACTCGCACAAGGCCGAGCTGCGGCTGGCCGAACTCCTCGACGAGGCGGGAGGCATAAGCGAGCCGGGCGTGGCGAAGCTGATCGACATGGTCTCCTCGTCGCTGCGCGTGGCCGAGGACAAGGGCGTCGTCGACATACTGCCGTTCGCGACCTCCGCGGTTCGCGAGGCCGTCAACGGCGAGGAGGTGCTCGGCCGGGTCGCCGCCGAGACCGGCGTCGAGCTCCAGGTGCTCTCCGGGCAGGACGAGGCCCGGCTCACCTTCCTCGCCGTCCGCCGCTGGTTCGGCTGGTCCTCCGGTCGGCTGCTCAACCTCGACATCGGCGGCGGCTCGCTGGAGATCGCCTGCGGGCTGGACGAGCAGCCCGACGTCGCCTGCTCGCTGCCCCTCGGCGCCGGCCGGCTCACCGGCCGCTGGCTGCCCGGCGACATCGCCGACCCGGATCACCTGCGCGAACTCAGACGCCACATCCGCGCCGAGATGGCCACCGTCGTCGGTGAGATCTCCCGGCTCGGCCCGCCGGACCACGCCGTCGCCACCTCCAAGACCTTCAAGCAGCTGGCCCGGATGACCGGCGCGGCCCCCGCCGACGCAGGCCCGTACGCCGACCGGCGGCTCACCCGCAGCGGCCTCTCCGCCTGGCTGCCCCGGCTCTCCGGGATGACCGTCGCCGAACGGGCGCAGATCCCGGGTGTCTCCGAGGGCCGGGCCAAGCAGCTGCTGGCCGGCGCCCTGGTCGCCGACGCGGCGATGGACCTCTTCGGCCTGGAGGAGCTGGACATCTGCCCCTGGGCGCTGCGTGAGGGCATCATCCTGCGCCGCCTGGACGCCATGGACAGCCCCGCCGACCGCCGCAGGCCCGCCCTCACCACCTGAGGGCGGGCCCGAGGGCCGCTCCCCGTTCCGGGCGCGGTCCGCTTACGCTGTCTCCCGTGGCGCAACCAGCGGACGAGGACGGGACGCAGGAGAGCCGGGTACCCGGGGACGGGCAGCCGCGGCCGGACGGCCCGCGCCGCGCGCGCCGCACCGGCGGCCAGGACCGGGACGGCGGAGCGGCCGGCCGCCCCCGTGCCCTGGGCAAGGCCGTGCAGGCGGTCCAGGGCGTCCGTGCCGCCAGGACCGCGGCCGCCGGCACGGGCGAGCCCGCCCGGGACGGGGCCGGCGGGCCGGGCCCGGAGCAGGCGGCCACCGGGAAGCCCGCCGAGAGCGCCGCCGAGGCCGCGAAGCCCGCCAAGCGCGCCGCGAAGCCCGCGAAGACCGCCGCGAAGACCGCCGCCAAGGCGGCGGCCCGGGCCGCCGCCGCCAAGACCGCCGCCGCGGTGAAGCGCACCGCCCGTCCGTCCGGCCCGGAGTCGGAGGCCGAGCCGGAGACCGAGCCGAAGCCCGCCCCGAACGCCGACCCCGCGGCCGAGGCCAAGACCGCCCGCAGGAACGCGTGCAAGGCGGCCCGGCAGACCTCGGCCGCCACGTCCGCCGCCGCCCCCACCGCCGCCCGGCCCCCTCGGGAGAAGCGCACCGCCCGCGCAGCCGGCGCCGCCAAGGCCGCCGTCCAGTCCGTGCGGTCCGTCAAGGCCGCCCGCCAGGCCGCCGCCCGGACCGCCCCGCTGCTGCGCACCACCGACCGCCTCGTGCTGCCGTCGCACCCGTCCCTGCACATCCCCGACACCAAGGTCGCCCTCTCCACGGCCTCGGTCTACCCGGCCAACACCGCGGTCGGCTTCGAGCTGGCCGCCAAGCTCGGGTACGACGGCGTCGAGGTGATGGTCTGGAACGACCCGGTCAGCCAGGACACCGAGGCGCTGCGCCGGCTCTCCGACGCCCACGGAGTGCCGATCCTGGCCGTGCACGCGCCCTGCCTGCTGATCACCCAGCGGGTCTGGAGCACCGACCCGTGGACCAAGCTGGTCCGCGCCCGGGCCGCCGCCGAGAAGCTCGGGGCGAGCGCCGTGGTCGTGCACCCGCCGTTCCGCTGGCAGCGCCAGTACGCCCGCGAGTTCGTCGAGGGCATCGAGCGCATGGCGGGCGAGACCGAGGTCCGCTTCGCCGTCGAGAACATGTACCCGTGGCGCTACCGCGACCGCGAGATGCTGGCCTACGCCCCCGGCTGGGACGTCACGGACGAGGAGTACCGGCACTTCACCATCGACCTCTCGCACGCCGCCACCTCCCGGATCGACGCGCTCGCCATGGTCGAGCGGATGGGCGACCGGTTGGCCCACATCCACCTCGCCGACGGCAGCGGCTCCGGCAAGGACGAGCACCTGATCCCCGGCCGCGGCAAGCAGCCCTGCGCCGAGCTGCTGGAGCACCTCGCCCGGACCGGCTTCGACGGCCACGTGGTGCTGGAGGTCAACACCCGCCGCTCCGCGTCCCCCGCCGAACGCGAGGCCGACCTGGCCGAGGCGCTCGCCTTCACCCGGCTCCACCTGGCGACCCCGGCGCGCGTACGCTGAGTGCGAACTACCTTGCGGAGGGGGAGAAATGACGGAGCATCGGGACTACCGGGAGATCGCCGGGGCGTTCGGGTCGGTGGCGTCGGAGTACGACCGGGCGCGGCCGACCTACCCGGAGGAGCTGTTCGACGAGCTGGAGCGGCTGGCGGGCCGAGCGCTCAAGGGCGCCCGGGTGCTGGACGTCGGCGCCGGGACGGGCATCGCCACCCGCCTGCTGGCCGCGCGCGGTGCGGCCGTGGTCGGGGTGGAGCCGAACGACGGGATGGGTGCGCAGTTCCTGGCGAGCTGCCCCGGCCTGCCGCTGGTCCGGGGCAGCGGTGACGAGCTCCCGTTCCACGACGGCTCCGCGGACATCGTCACCTACGCCCAGGCCTTCCACTGGACCCACCCCGAGCGCTCGATCCCCGAGGCGATCCGGGTGCTGCGTCCCGGCGGCGCCCTCGCCGCCTTCTGGAACGTGAAGGACAGCAGCACGCCGTGGGTCCGGGCGATGGGTGAGCGGCTGGCGGTCGCGCTGCCGGGGACGTACCACGGCTACGGGGCCGTGAACGAGATCGCCGGCCACCTCGCCCCGTTCGGGCTGCGGAGCGGCACCGCCGTGCTCCGCTGGGAGCGCCGGGTCACCGTGGACCACGTGATCACCGACCTCACGTCCCGCTCCTACCTCGCCGCCCTCGCCCCCGAGCAGCGCGAGGCGCTGCTGGCAGTCGAGCGCGAGGCGCTGCTGGCGGAGTTCCCGGACGGCTGGGTGGTCGAGCCGTACGTGCTGGACCTCACCGTGGCGATCACCCCGAGCTGACGCGCCCGGGCGGGCCGGCGCCGCGTGCTGACCGCATCGCGGACGCGGCGCTCACCGCCCGGACGGCGGGCGTAGGCTCGACGGACACAGCGGTTCCGCACCCCCTCGTGCCGAGCGGGGCCGCCGGACAGCCCCGAAGGAGTGGAGCACAGTGCCCGAGCTGAGGTCCCGTACGGTCACCCACGGTCGCAACATGGCAGGCGCCCGGGCGCTTCTCCGGGCCGCCGGCGTAGCCCGCGAGGACTTCGGCAAGCCGATCATCGCGGTCGCCAACTCCTTCACCGAGTTCGTCCCCGGCCACACCCACCTCCAGCCGGTCGGCCGGATCGTCTCCGAGGCGATCAAGCAGGCGGGCGGCATCCCACGGGAGTTCAACACCATCGCGGTCGACGACGGCATCGCGATGGGCCACGGCGGCATGCTCTACTCGCTGCCCTCGCGCGACCTGATCGCCGACTCCGTGGAGTACATGGTCAACGCGCACTGCGCCGACGCCCTGATCTGCATCTCCAACTGCGACAAGATCACCCCGGGCATGCTGATGGCCGCGCTGCGGCTCGACATCCCGACCGTCTTCGTCTCCGGCGGCCCGATGGAGGCCGGAAAGGCCACCCTGGTCGACGGCACCGTCCGCAAGCTCGACCTGGTCGACGCGATCTCCCAGGCGGTGAACGAGAACGTCTCCGACGAGGACATCGCGATCATCGAGGAGAACGCCTGTCCGACCTGCGGATCCTGCTCGGGGATGTTCACCGCCAACTCGATGAACTGTCTGACCGAGGCGATCGGACTCTCGCTGCCGGGCAACGGCTCGGTGCTCGCCACCCACACCGCCCGCCGGGCGCTGTACGAGCGGGCCGGGCGGACCGTGGTCGAGATCGCCGACCGCCACTACGGTCAGGACGACCACTCGGTCCTGCCGCGCTCGATCGCCACCCGCGCCGCCTTCGAGAACGCCATGGCGCTGGACATCGCGATGGGCGGCTCCACCAACACGATCCTGCACCTGCTCGCCGCCGCCCAGGAGGCCGAGCTGGACTTCGACATGCGGGCCATCGACGCCATCTCCCGGAAGGTGCCCTGCCTCTCCAAGGTCGCGCCGAACGGCTCGTACTACATGGAGGACGTGCACCGGGCCGGCGGCATCCCCGCCATCCTCGGCGAGCTCTACCGCGGTGGGCTGCTCAACGAGGACGTGCACACCGTCCACTCCGACTCGCTCGCCGAGTGGCTCAAGACCTGGGACGTCCGCGGCGGCTCGCCGTCCGCCGAGGCCGTCGAGCTCTGGCACGCGGCCCCCGGCTGCGTCCGCTCCGCCGAGGCCTTCTCGCAGTCCGAGCGCTGGGAGTCCCTGGACACCGACGCCGCCGGGGGCTGCATCCGCAGCGTCGAGCACGCCTACTCGGTCGAGGGCGGCCTGGCCGTGCTCTACGGCAACCTCGCGGAGGACGGCTGCATCGTGAAGACGGCCGGCGTGGACGAGTCGATCTGGACCTTCAGCGGTCCGGCCGTCGTGGTCGAGTCGCAGGAGGACGCGGTCGACGCGATCCTCGCCAAGCGGGTCAAGGAGGGCGACGTCGTCGTCATCCGCTACGAGGGCCCCAAGGGCGGCCCGGGTATGCAGGAGATGCTCTACCCGACGTCCTTCCTCAAGGGCCGCGGCCTCGGCAAGGCCTGCGCGCTGGTCACCGACGGCCGCTTCTCCGGCGGCACCTCGGGCCTGTCGATCGGCCACGCCTCGCCGGAGGCGGCCTCCGGCGGCACGATCGCCCTGGTGGAGGACGGCGACGTCATCGCCATCGACATCCCCGGCCGGAAGATCTCCCTGGAGGTCTCCTTCGAGGAACTGCACGAGCGGCGGCTGAAGCTGGAGGCCGAGGGCGGCTACCGGCCGAAGAACCGCGACCGCCAGGTCAGCCAGGCCCTGCGCGCCTACGCCGCGATGGCCACCTCCGCCGACAAGGGCGCCGTCCGGGACGTCGGCAAGCTCGGCTGACACCCGGCGCCCGGTAGCCCCGGGAGGGGCCGTCCCGCCCGCCGGGACGGCCCCTCCGGCGCGCTCCGGCGGTATCGGGGGTTCCGCGCCCACCGTCCGCCGGTGGCCGCGGCCGTTCGCCGGTGTCGCGGGGCGCCGGGTGATAATCGGCCGTGTGACCGAGCACCCCGCCCCCGCCCCCACGCCCGCCGGCGCCCCCGAGCCGGAGCCGATCCGCTGGTTCGGCACCAGCTGGGTCGAGCGCGGCACCGACTACCGGCTGCGCCGGGTCGCCGTGCCGATCGGCGCCCTGCTGGCCGCCGCGGCCGCCGCGCTCGTGCTGCGCTTCGGCGTCGAGGGCATCCGGCTCTCCGACAACGGCGGCTTCCTCAACGGCCTGCTGGTCGCCGCCATCGCGATCTGCTCGCTGCTCGCCGCACTGCGCACCTGGAAGCAGCTCACCGAGGGCAAGGACCGGCTGACCGGCTGGATGGCCGAGGACAGGTCGCTCGGCGCGGTGTGGATCATCGGCGGGGTCGGCGCACTGCTCGCCTACTTCGTCCGCAGCCTGGTCGAGGCCCCCGGCGAGGCGGTCAGGCGCGCCGACTACGAGCGGGCCGCCGCCGCCCACCGGCGGCGGCAGTCCGCCCGCAGCGGCCGGCCGGCCGCCAAGGCGCCGGGCCGGGCCAAGCGCCGGCGCTGACCCGGGAGCGGCTGATCGCGTCGCGGCTGTCCCTGCCCGCCGGCTCCCCGGTGCGGTCGTACGGCTCCCGCGTCGGCCCGGTCGGATCCGGCCGGGGCGGTGCCCGTCCTGGTCACGGCCCCCGGTCGGGCACGGCTCCGGATCTTCGGCGATCGGCATCGCGCCAGTGCGTCGACGCGGTGTGACAGGGCGTCGACCGGGGGCGCACCAGGTGGTCAGCGTGTGCGTGTCGTGTGCGGATCACCCTCGGTGCTCCTCCCCGGACGCTCACCCACCCTCCGCTCACCCCTTGCCGCGGGCCTGCTTCACCGATCCGACCACGCCCGCGACCGCCAGCAGCACTCCGGCCGGCAGCAGCGAGAGGAAGAACGCGCCGATCAGGCTCGCGTCGCCGAGGATCGTCTGTGCCAGGGTGTTCAGCACCAGCAGGGCGCCGGCCGCCGGCATCGCCGACTGCCACGGGTGCTCGGCCGCCCACCTGCGCAGCCGCCGGTCCGCGGTGTCGCGGCGCAACTGGCCGCCCACCGTGCCGACCAGGAAGAAGAAGAACAGCGCCCAGCCGGCCGGGCCGGCCAGCATGCTCAGCGACCAGTCCCCGGTGACCAGATCGATCCCCAGGGCCGTCGCCCCCACCACCGCACCGACACCCGCGGCCGTCTTCCACGGGCCCACCGTCGCAGCGGCGACGGCGGCCTGCCGGTTCTCACGTCGGGACATCTCTCCGTGTGACATACCTCCACGGTGCGCCCGGAAGCCTCCCGGGGCCATAGGGGAGAACCCGGAGTTCGGCCCTTACGGGGCCGGGCCGCCGCCGGCCGCCCGCTGCCGTGGCGCCGGCGCAGGTCCGGGGCCCTTCCGCAGGGTGGACGGTCCCGCTGCGGCCGGGCGCGCGGTGCGAGGATGGCGGCAGGTACGGACGCGAGGAGCGGGCATGGGCAGCGCAGCGGCGCACGGGCAGAAGATCGCCTTCCTGGGCACGGGCAAGATCGGGGAGGCGCTGCTCTCCGGTCTGCTCCGGGCCGGCAAGAACCCGGCGGACGTCCTGGTGACCGCCCGCCGGCCCGAGCGGGCCACCGAACTGGCCGAGAAGTACGGCGTCGGCGTGGTGGGCAACACCGAGGCCGCCAAGCTCGCCGACACCCTGATCCTCGCGGTCAAGCCGCAGGACATGGGCACCCTGCTGGACGAGCTGGCGCCACACGTCGGCTCCGACCGGCTGGTGATCTCCGCGGCGGCGGGCATCCCCACCGCCTGGTTCGAGGCCCGACTGGCGGCCGGCACCCCGGTGGTCCGGGTGATGCCCAACACGCCCGTCCTGGTGGACGAGGGGATGAGCGTCATCTCCGGCGGCTCGCACGCCACCGAGGCGCACCTGGAGCGGGCCGAGGAGATCTTCCGCTCCGTCGGCAAGGCACTGCGGCTGCCCGAGTCCCAGCAGGACGCCGCCACCGCGCTCTCCGGCTCCGGCCCGGCCTACTTCTACTTCCTGGTGGAGGCGATGACCGACGCCGGCATCCTGCTCGGTCTGCCCCGGCACGTGGCGCACGACCTGATCGTGCAGTCGGCGATCGGTGCCTCGGTCATGCTGCGGGACTCCGGCGAGCACCCGGTGAAGCTGCGCGAGGCGGTCACCTCTCCGGCCGGCACCACCATCGCCGCCATCCGCGAGCTGGAGAACCACGGCGTCCGGGCCGCGCTTCTTGGCGCCCTGGAGGCGGCCCGCGACCGCTCCCGGGAGCTGGCCTCCGGCGGCAAGTAGGCTCCTCCGGTGTCCTACGAACTGGTGATCTTCGACAACGACGGCGTCCTGGTGGACAGTGAGCCGCTCTCCAACCGGGCGCTCGCCGAGTACCTCACCGAGCTCGGGTACCCGACGACCGTCGAGGACTCGTACCGGGACTTCATGGGGAGTGCCGCCCACCGGATCCACGACGTGATCGCCGAGCGGTACGACGGAGCGAAGCTGCCGGACGGTTTCGACGAGCTGTTCCACGCCCGGGTGTTCGCGGCCTTCGCCGAGGAGCTCACCGCCGTGCGCGGCGCGGAGACGCTGCTGAAGGAGCTCCGGCAGCGCTCCGTGCCGTACTGCCTGGCCTCCTCGGCGCACCACACGTGGATCCGCACCGCGCTCGACCTCACCGGCCTGCGCGGGCACCTCGCCGAGGAGCGGATCTTCAGTGCCCAGGACGTCGGCGTCGGCAAGCCCGCGCCCGACCTCTTCCTGCACGCCGCCCGCACTCTCGGGGCCGACCCGGCCCGCTGCCTGGTGCTGGAGGACAGCGTCAACGGCGTGCTGGCCGCCCGGGCCGCCGGGATGGACGTGTACGGCTACACCGCGCTCACCGATCCGGCCGAGCTGCTGGCGGCCGGTGCCACCGGGCTGATCGCCGACCTGGCCGAGGTGCCCGCGCTGCTCGGCTGAGCGGTCGCGGGGGCGGGCCCCCCCCCCCCCCCCGCGACCGCGCGTTGCGCAACCCCTCCCCAAAAGCGGCGGCACCGCCTACGCTCTCGCCAACATCGTCGTACCGGCCGGTAGCGAGGTCCGCATGAGTGCCGCGAGTACCGTGATCACGCCCCGCCTGCGCCAGGGCCGGGCGGCGCTCGCCGTGGGCTTCCTGCTGCAGGGCACCACCTTCGCGCTGCTGGTCACCTGCATCCCCGAACTGCAGGACCGGTACGGGCTGAGCGACGCGCTGCTGCCGGTATTCCTGGCCGCCGTGCCGATCCTGGCCGGCGTCGGGTCGATCGCCTCCGAGCAACTGGTCCGGCGGACCGGCGCGCGGGCGGTGCTGCGGGTCGTCCAGCCCGTGGTCTGCCTCACCCTGGCCGGTGTCGGCTTCGGTGACGAGCTCTGGCAACTCGCGCTCGCCCTGGGTGCGTTCGGCCTCCTGGTCGGCGCGCTGGACGCCAGTATGAACATGCTCGGGGTGGGCCTGCAGCACCACTACGGCCGCTCGGTCATGATCGGCTTCCATGCCGCGTTCAGCCTCGGCGGCATCCTCGGTGCGGCGCTGGCCGGCCTCGGCTCGCACTACGACGCCGGTCTGCCGGTGCTGTTCGGCACCGCGGCCGCCGTGATCGCCCCGCTCGCCGTGCTGGCCGGCACCCTCCCCCGGCCCTCGGCCGCGGGGACCCCCACCGCCGGGCCGGCCGAACCCGGCGACGTCGTCCGGGAGGCCGCCGAGGCCGCCGCCCGGTCGATCCCGTGGCGCCCGCTGCTGCCGCTCTGCCTGGCGATGGCCTTCGCGTACATCGCGGACGCCTCCGTCTCCAACTACAGCGTCAAGTACCTCACCGACGGCCTGCACAGCCCCGAGGACGTCGCCAAGCTCTCCTACCTCGGCTACATGGTGGCGATGCTGCTCGGCCGGGCCGTCGGGGACCGCGCGGTGCAGCACTGGGGCGCCGTCCCGGTGGTGAGGGCCGGGGCCGCGCTGGCCGCGCTGGGCTTCGCGGTGGCCGCCGCCGCGCCCGGGGCCTGGGCCGGGATCGCCGGGTTCACCGTCCTCGGCCTCGGCATCTGCGCGATCATCCCTCAGGTGTTCGCGGCCGGCGGGCGGCTCTTCCCGGCCGACTCGGACGCCGCCGTGGCCCGGCTCAACCTGTTCAACTACGCCGGCTTCCTGGTCGGTTCGCCGCTGGTCGGTGCGATCGCGGACGCCAGCTCGTACCGCTGGGCGCTGCTCGCGCCGATGCTGCTGGTCCTGGCGGTGCTGCCGCTGGCCGGCCGGTTCGCCCCGGCCCCCGCGCCCGTCCCGGTGCCGGCGGTGGCCTGACGCCGGGTCCGCGCCACCGCCGTCATCCCCGCCCCCGCGCAGGCGACAGCCGCGGCTCCCGCACCGGTACCCGCACGCGACGGACGGCCCGCTGGCAACGGCGACGGGGCGCGCGCCCGGCGGTGCGCCCCTGGCGGCCTTCCCACGGCCGCGACGCACTACGGTGGGGCCATGCCCGAAGCCGAGCGTGACACCCCCTGCGGCCTGCACCTCTTCTGGGACGAGGCGGTCACCGCCTACGACTTCGGTCCCGGCCACCCGATGGACCCGACCCGCCTGGCGCTCACCATGCGCCTGGTGGAGGCGCTTGGACTGGACGCCGGCCCGGGCGTGACCGTCCGGGCCGCACCGCCGGCCGGCGAGTCCACCCTCCACCTGGTGCACACCCGCGCCTACGTGGAGGCGGTCAAGTACGCCGCCGACCACCCCGACCAGTCGGACCGGCGGCACGGCCTCGGCACCGATGACAACTGGGGCTTCCCGGCCGTCCACTCCGCCTCCGCGCTGATCGCCGGCCAGTCGGTGGCCGCCGCCGAGGCCGTCTGGCGCGGCGAGACCCCGCACGCCGTCAACTTCGCCGGCGGCCTGCACCACGCCATGCCCGGCCGGGCCTCCGGCTTCTGCATCTACAACGACCCCGCGCTCGCCATCGCCCGGCTGCTCGAACTCGGCGCCGAGCGGGTCGCCTACGTCGACGTCGACGTCCACCACGGCGACGGCGTGCAGGAGGCGTTCTGGGACGACCCCCGGGTGCTCACCGTCTCGCTGCACGAGCACCCCGCCACGCTCTTCCCGCAGACCGGCTGGGCCACCGAGACCGGCGGGCCCAACGCCCCCGGCTCGGCGGCCAACCTGCCGCTGCCGGCCGGCACCGGAGACGCCGGCTGGCTGCGCGCCTTCCACGCGCTCGTCCCCGAACTGCTGGCGGCCTTCCGCCCGCAGGTCCTGGTCACCCAGCACGGCGCGGACACCCACCTGGCGGACCCGCTCGCCCACCTCGCCGTCACCGTGGACGCCCAGCGCCTGATCGCCGAGGAGTTGCACGGCCTCGCCCACCGGTACGCCGACGGCCGCTGGATCGCCCTCGGCGGGGGTGGCTACGCCGTGGTCGACGTCGTCCCGCGGAGCTGGACCCACCTGGTCGCCACCGCCGCCGGCAGACCCGTCGACCCGGCGGCCGAGACCCCGGGGTCATGGCGCGCCGAGGTCCTGCGGCGCACCGGCCGCCCGGCCCCGCCGCGGATGACCGACGGCGCCCGGCCGTCCTGGCGGGACTTCGACGCGGGTTACGATCCGGCCGACCGCCTCGATCAGGCGATCCTGGCCGCCCGCCGCGCCGTCCTGCCGCACCACGGCCTGCTGCCCTGACCCGCGCCGGTCCGGGCGGGCCGAACGCCGGCCCCCGGTTGTGAAGATGCCGGTCGGTGCGCACGCCCGCTAGTGCAGACCGCCTAGCGACTACGTACTGCAACAGTCCTATCTCTCACCGTACGAGGACTGCGCTTCCCCCTCTTCCCACTGGTACCACCCATAACTACTCTGGGGATACACGTGTGCCGGTGGAGTCACCGGAGGGGAAGCCGGTGCCTTGCACACGGGTAAGGGTCGGTGATGGTCATGAGTTCCGGCGAACGCCCCCTGCAGGAAGTCGTCTTCCTGACCGTGGCCGAGGTGGCCGCGGTCATGCGGGTGTCCAAGATGACGGTGTACCGGTTGGTGCACAGCGGAGAGCTGCCGGCCATCCGGGTCGGGCGGTCCTTCCGGGTGCCCCAGCAGGCGGTGCACGAGTACCTGAAGGAGTCCTACGTGCGGCTTGAGAGCGCGTAGGACCGGTCGACGGGGCGGGGTCACAGCCGGTGGCCCCCGCACCCGTTCGCCCCGGATTTCCCCCGAGTTCGCCGTTCCGGGGGAGCACGATTACGGCCCTGGCCGGACGGACGGTAGGCTAGGCCCTCCGTCAGTCGTATGGACTCCGTCTCTCACGGGCGCGAGTCTTAGTGAGCGAGGGTTGTTCCGTGGGCTCTGTCATCAAGAAGCGTCGCAAGCGTATGGCCAAGAAGAAGCACCGCAAGCTTCTGAAGAGGACCCGCGTGCAGCGTCGCAACAAGAAGTAAGCGCCCCCGGCCGCGCGCCTCGCGCGCCCGGCGCTTCCACCGCCCGCCCAGGCCTGCCGGCCTGGGCGGGCGGTGTCATTTCCGGGCGGCGTCACTTGCCCGCGGCGCCGGGCGGTGTCACTTCCCGGCCCGGCCGGGTGGCGCGGTACGGTGCACGCAGGGCCGTGGCGGCCGAGGAATGGGGTGCAGCACTGTGGGGATGGTCGTGCTCGTCACCGGCGTGTCCCGCCGGCTCGGCGCCCGGTTCGTCGCCGAGCTCCGACGCCGGCCCGGCGTCGACCTGGTGGTCGGCGTGGACGTGCAGCCGCCCCGGCTGCCGGTCGAGGAGCCGGCGGAGCCCGCCGCCCCGTACCGGTTCCAGCAGCTCGACCTGCGCCGGCCCGCGGTGGCCCGGGTGATCGCCGAGCACCGCGTCGACACCGTCGTCCACCTGGCGGTGAGCGCCACCGGCCTGGGCTCCACCAACCGCGCCGCCGTCAAGGAGTCCAACGTCATCGGCACCATGCAGCTGCTCGGTGCCTGCCAGAAGGCCCCGGGGGTGCGCCGGCTGGTGGTGAAGTCGACCACCGGCGTGTACGGCTCGGCACCGCGCGACCCGGCGGTGTTCACCGAGCGGACCCAGCCCAAGAACCTCCCGGGCGGCGGCTTCGCCAAGGACGCGGTCGAGGTCGAGGGCTACGTCCGCGGCTTCGCCCGGCGCCGCCCGGACGTCGCGGTCACCGTGCTGCGGTTCGCCAACATCGTCGGCCCCGGAGCGGACACCCCGCTCAGCGAGTACTTCGCACTGCCGGTGCTGCCCACCGTGCTCGGCTACGACCCGAGGCTGCAGTTCGTCCACGAGGACGACGCGCTCGCGGTCCTCGCCCGGGCGGCGGCCGAGCCGGAGCCCGGCACCGTCAACACCGGCACCTTCAACGTGGCGGGGGAGGGGGTGCTGCTGCTCTCCCAGTGCGCCCGCCGGCTCGGCCGGCCGACCCTGCCGCTGCTGCTGCCCGCGATCAGCTGGATGGCCGGGCTGGCCCGGCAGACCAGGATGGTCGACTTCTCCCCCGAGCAGCTGCGGCTCCTCACCCACGGCCGGGTGGTGGACACCACCGCGCTGCGCGACACCTTCGGCTACCGGCCGCGCTTCACCACCCCGGAGGCGTTCGCCGACTTCGCCGCCGCGCAGAGCACCGGGCTGCTGCCGCCCGAGCGGCTGACCGCCGTCACCGACCGGCTGGGCGCGCTGCTGGGGCCGGAGCGCACCCCGGGCGCCCACCCGGCGCGCCAGGCCCCCCCCGAACCGTCCCCGTCGACCCAGGAGCTGAACCCGCGATGAGTGCCGCAGCCGAGAACGCGCCGGGCGAGGCCAAGGTCATCCCGATCGAGTCCGCGCCGAGCTGGAGCGAGCCCGAGCGGCCCGCCGGCCTGGCCGACCGGCTCGCCGGGGCCGTCGGCGGGGCGCTGGCCGGGCCGCTCGGCCCGGCCGCCACCCGGCTGTTCGGCAAGGGCTGGGAGGGCCGGGCCGCCGACGGCCTCTCCTTCCTGCGCCGCCGGATCACCGGCGACTACGAGGTGGACGAGTTCGGCTTCGACCGGGAGCTCACCGAGGAGGTGCTGCTCGGGATGCTGCGGCCGCTCGCCGAGAAGTACTTCCGGGTCGAGGTGCGCGGGATCGAGAACATCCCGGCCGAGGGCGGCGCACTGCTGGTGGCCAACCACTCGGGGACGATCCCGCTGGACGCCCTGATGACGCAGGTCGTCATCCACGACCACCACCCCGCGCGGCGGTACCTGCGGATGCTCGCCGCCGACCTGGTGTTCGTGCTGCCCGGCGTCAACGAGCTGGCCCGCAAGGCCGGCCACACGCTCGCCTGCAACGAGGACGCCCAGGCGCTGCTGGAGCGCGGCGAGCTGGTCGGGGTCTGGCCGGAGGGCTTCAAGGGCATCGGCAAGCCGTTCTCCGAGCGGTACAAGCTCCAGCGGTTCGGGCGCGGGGGCTTCGTCTCCTCGGCGCTGCGGGCCCGGGTGCCGATCGTTCCCTGCGCGATCGTCGGGGCGGAGGAGACCTATCCGATGATCGGCAACTTCAAGACGCTGGCCCGGCTGCTCGGCCTGCCGTACGTGCCGATCACGCCGACCTTCCCGTGGCTCGGGCCGCTCGGTGCGGTGCCGCTGCCGACCAAGTGGATCATCCAGTTCGGCGAGCCGATCGCCACCGACCGGCACCCGGCGGAGGCGGCGGACGACCCGATGCTGGTCTTCGACCTGGCCGACGAGGTGCGGGAGACCATCCAGCACACGCTCTACAAGCTGCTGGTGCAGCGTCGGTCGGTCTTCTTCTGACGAACGGCCCGGCTCGCCCTGCCCGCCCGGCCCGCTGCGCAGCGGGCCGGGAACGGCGGAGGGGCCCGGCGAACGCTAGAAACCGCCACGTCGCCGGGCCCCTCCGCCTGCGTCGGCCCGTCAGCCGCCGAGGATCCGCAGGCCGGGCAGCAGCCCGGGGATCAGCGGAGGCACGTCGACGCCCTGCTGCGTGCCGCTGCCGTCACCGGTGGCCGCAGTCGGCGTGCCCGACGGCTGCGGGGCCTGCGCGGGCGCCGGGTCGGCGCTCGGCGAGGGCTTGGTGCCGGGGAGGCCACTGGTGAGGTCGTCCACCAGCCCGCCGACCGCGTCCGAGGCGCTGCTGGGCAGGCTGCTCGGCGCCGCTCCGCCGCCGGCCGCCGCACCGGCGCCGGGCGTGCTGGCCCCGGCGGACGGCGCCTGCTCGGTGCTGCCGGCCTTGCCGTTGCCGGCCGTGCCGCCGGATCCGCCGTTGCGGTCCGGTCCGGAGCCTGCGGCCGGGGTGCCGTCGACGGCCGGGGCCTCGGCCGGGCTGCCGCCGTCCGCCGGGCCGCCCGTCGCGCCGCCCGCCCCGGAGCCGGCCGGGCTGCCGCTCTTGGCGGGCGGCTGGGCCAGATGCAGGGGCGCGACGTCCTCGCTTATGTCGTCGAAGAGCTGGTCGACGAGGTGGGCCTGCGAGATCAGCTGGACCGGGAGCCTGCTCTGCAGCTCGGCCCAGTGGCCGTCCTCGTCCTGGGCGAAGCCGGCCAGCGTGCGCATCGGGTCGAGCGAGCCGTTGCTCCGGTAGACCGAGCGCAGCAGGTCGCGGCCCTTGAGGGCGTCGGCGTGCATGTCGTCCAGTGCCTTGCGGACCCGCTCGACGGTGCCCGGACTGAGTGCGGCCGCGTCCGACCGGCCGACCAGGCTCTTGGCCTCGCCGAGCCGGGTGGCGGCGTTGTCGAGCAGCAGCTCGCCGCGCTCGGTGTCCGAGCCGGCGAGGTCGAGCCGGAGCCCTTCGAGGCCGCGCTTCATGCCGTACAGCGTGTCCCCGGGAAGGGCGTTGGAGCTCGCGGCGGCCGCGCCGGCGAAGCTGCCCACGGCGAGGCCGGCGACCAGGCCGCCGATCGCGAACCGGCGGCTCCACCGGCCGCGCGGCGCCCCGCGGAGCGCCCGGTGCCTGCGCTGCCGGGGCACCACGGCGCCCGTCCCGCCGGCGAAGACCTGCTCGAACGCGGCCATCAGCTGGGCGCGTTGGACGATCCGGACATCCGCGTCCAGCGCCGGTCCCGGCAGTGCCCCTAGAGCGCCCGCCAGGTCGACCAGTTCGGCCGTCGCGGTCGAACCGGCGCCGATGGCGGCGGCGTTGGCCGATCCGGCCGCGGTGGCGCCGCGTTGCTCTGCCTGGTGGGCCTCCAGCGCCTCGGCGAAGGCCTTCGCCCGCCGGTGCTCCAGCACGTTTGCCGTCACGGGCCACACCTCCCTTCGTCGTTGTCGACACCCCGGCCTGCCGGACGGTTGCCTCGGCGGGCCAAAGCCACTCCATCGGGTGAGAGGTCGCAATTCGACTTGACCGTACGCCTGGTGGGGGCTTGCACGCTGGCCAACGAGTGGTGCGGGCGGTCGGTTACGCACGGCTGATCATCGGACCGACCGTTCACCCGGACGTGTCGGACCGGCACCGACGGTGACGGTCCTCGGGTTGTTCCGGCTATTCCACAGGGGGTTTCACCGGCGCTGCCGCCGGCCCCGGCCCCGGTCCTGGTACCGCTCACCGCGCGTCGGGCGGCAGGAGGCGGGCCAACGTCCGCACCGCGCGGTACTGGAGGGTCTTGATGGCGCCCTCGTTCTTGCCCATGATCCGGGCCGTCTCGGCGACCGAGAGGCCCTGCAGGAAGCGGAGGGTGACGCACTCCTGCTGCTGCGGGTTGAGCCGTCGGACGGCCTCCAGCAGGGCGGCGTTGGAGAGCGACTCCAGCACCGACTCCTCGGGGCTGCGCTCGCACTCGTTGGAGTCGAGCATCTCGCCGGTGGTGACCTCCAGCCGGAACCGGCTGGACTTGAAGTGGTCGGCCACCAGGTTGCGGGCGATGGTCACCAGCCAGGCGCCGAAGTCCCGGCCCTGCCAGGTGAAGGTGCCGATCCGGCGCAGCGCGCGCAGGAACGTCTCGCTGGTGAGGTCCTCGGCGGTGGCCCGGCTGCCGACCCGGTAGTAGATGTAGCGGTAGACGGTGTCCGCGTAGTGGTCGTACAGGCGGCCGAAGGCCTCGCTCTCCCCGGCCTGGGCCCGCTCGACCAGCTCCATGATCGGGTTGTGTTCGGTCTCGAATCCGGGGCTCGGGGCGGTCCGGGTGCGGCTGCGGCCGCCCGTGCCGGTCCCGGTCCGGCCGCGTGCGCCGGCGCCGGTGGAGCCGGCCGCGGTGGTGCGCAGCGCCAGGCCGGGGGGGTGGGTCGGCCCGTAGCCGATCGAGGCGCCGGCGGGGACCAGTTGGGGGGTGGTGGCGGCGAGCTGGCTGCGGAGCAGGGTGCGCAGCAGCTCCAGGCCGGTGGAGATCTGCCGGGCGGACGCCGGCCGGCCGCGGAGGCTGGTGCGGGAGCGCAGGGGCGCGGGCGACGGGCGGGAGGGTGCAGGCGCGTCGTTCCGGACGGGTGGGTACACGGGACTCCCAGAGGCAGAACTGTGGACGGATCACCTCCGCCTGCGCGGAGAGCACGCCGGCGCCGCCCGGTCGCGAGGGGCGGGTGGGTGACGTGCATCCAGGAGAGAATAACGCTTTGTGCAATGACAGCTACACCGTGTGGTCGAAGTGGTCGTTTGGGATCCGCATCGCCTGCATATTCGGCCGACACTGACCGAAGATGTCGTCGTTCATCCGGCTCAACGTGATCGAACGGGTGCGCTGGGTGACCAATTCGGTGGCCGGGCGGGCGGTTTCCCCGGGGTTGGCCTCGGTAACCCCCGACTTTCCCGGTCTGGCGAACGATCAGAACCGGTCGCCGGCTTGCAGGTTCGGTCATGGGGGTCGGGCCGGCCCGTGGAACGGGCGGATTCGCCCGTACGGGCGGGCTGGTCAGCGTGCGGATTGACGGACGGTCACTCCCGCAGGGGGTCCGGGCCGCCGCGCTCGGGCGGTGGCCCGCGGCGGTCCGGGAGCGGCCCGAGGCGGACCGGTGGGGGCCCGCCGCGTCAGGCGCGGTGCCGGCGGTGCAGCGCGACCCCGGCCGCCGCCGCACCCGCGGCCACGCCGAGCGCGGCCGCCGCCGGCAGGCCCACCCGGGCCGCCTTGCGTCCGGTCCGGAAGTCCCGCACCCGCCAGCCCTGCGCCCGGGCGTGCCGGCGCAGCGCGCCGTCCGGGTTCACCACGTACGGGTGGCCGACCAGTGAGAGCATCGGGATGTCGTTGGCCGAGTCGCTGTAGGCGGCGCAGCGGTCCAGGTCGAGCCGCTCGCGGCGGGCCAGCGACCGGACGGCGGCGGCCTTGGCCGGTCCGTGGAGCAGGTCCCCGACCAGCCGGCCGGTGTAGGCGCCGTCGTGGGCCTCGGCGACGGTACCGAGCGCGCCGGTCATGCCGAGCCGTCGGGCGATGATCCGGGCCACCTCCAGCGGGGCGGCCGTCACCAGCCAGACCCGCTGGCCGGCGTCCAGGTGCATCTGGACCAGGGCGCGGGTGCCGGGCCAGATCTTGTCCGCGACGACCTGCTCGAACACCTCCTCGCAGAGCGCTTCGAGGTCGGCGGTCCGCTTGCCGGCGACCAGGCCGAGCGCGGTGTGCTGGGCGTCGGCCATGTGGTCCGGGTCCTCGGCGCCGTGCAGCCGGAACCACGCCTGCTGCCAGGCGAACCGGGCGATGTCGCGGCGGGTGAGGAGGCCGTGGCGGTAGAGGCCGACGCCGAGGTAGAAGATCGCCGCGCCGCGCAGGATGGTGTTGTCGCAGTCGAAGAAGGCGGCGGCGCGCGGGTCGCCCGGCTCGGGCGTGTGGTTCCCGGCGGGCGCCTTGGGGGCCTTGCCGGCCCGTCCGGGCGCGGCGTCCCGGGCCGGGGTGCTCTGCTCGGCGGGCGCGGTCCACCGGCCGACGGGAGGGGCGCCCGGGTCGGCCTTCAGCGCGGCCTCCGCGGCCTCGGCCGCGGCCTCGCCCGCCAGGGCGGTCTGCGCGCTGGTGGGGCGCCTTGCCTGGGTGAGCCTTCGGAGCACGGCCATGGCATCGAGCATAGCCAGCCGGGCGTGGAGCGGCCGTGACGGCGGCGTGCCCGAGGAGTGAACAGCGCGCTGCCCGTCCGTGGCCGCCGCGAGCCCCCGGGCGGCGCCGGCGCGGGTGTAAGCAGGCGCACAATAGCCGGGTGAGTCCTCTGCTGCGACGTGACAAGAACCCGAGCCCGAAGCCGTCCGACCGGACCGTGACCCTGGTCGGCAAGCCGGGCTGCCACCTGTGCGACGACGCCCGGGAGGTGATCGTCCGGGTGGCCGGGGAACTGGGCGCGGCCTTCGAGGAGAAGGACATCACGCAGGACGAGGAGCTGTACCGCAAGTACTGGGAGCAGATCCCGGTGACCCTGGTCGACGGCCGCCAGCACGACTTCTGGCGGGTCGACGAGCGCCGGCTGCGGTCCGCCCTCGGCGCGTAGGGCCCGCCTCGGCCCCGGCCCGGCCGGCCGGGCGGGCGCACGGTACCGTCGACCCCCGCCGACCGGCGGGGGCGGTTCGCCGAATCGTTGTGAAGAATCGCGTGCACGGCCTGGGGCGCCCGGTGTTCGTCGGCTTACGATCGAACGCGTTTGCGCCCGTGGGGGGCTGAGCACGCGAGGAGTGCCGCCATGCTTCCCGGCCCGACACCAGGGACGCCCCTCGCCCCGACCGGGGCCGGGGGCTTCGCGGTGGTGGACGTGGAGACGACCGGCCGCAGTCCGTGGCGGCATCGGGTGGTCGAGGTGGCCGTCGTGCTGCTGGACGAGCGCCTTCGTCCTGAGGCCGAGTTCTGTACCCTGTTGGACCCGCTGGGCCCGGTCGGCCCGACCCACGTGCACCGGATAGCCCAGGCCGACGTCGAGGGCGCGCCCCGGTTCCGCGAGATAGCCCCGCGGTTGCTGGAGCTGCTGGCCGGGCGGGTGCTGGTGGGGCACCACGTGACCTGTGACCACGCCTTCCTCGACCGCGAATTCGCCCGGATCGGCGTGCCGCTGCCGTCGGTCCCGCTGCTCTGCACCATGCGGCTGGCCCGCGACCACCTGCCGGAGGCCCGCGGCTTCGGGCTGGCGGCCTGCGTCGAGGCGGCCGGGCTCGGCCGGTTCCCGGCGCACACCGCCCTGGGTGACGCTCGGGCCACCGCCGACCTGCTCCGGCACTGTCTGGGGGCGGCGTCCTGCCCGCCGGAGGACTGGGCGGTGCCCCTGTGCGAGGCGGCGCGGGTGCCGTGGCCGCGGCTGGGCCGGGCGCGCTCGCGCCAGTCCGGCGAGCCGGTGCTGCTGGTGCGGCGCGACCCGCTGCCCGGCCCGCACCCCGGTGCGCTGTCCGAGCCGATCGGCGAGCCGGCCTGCGACCCGCTGCCCGGGTTCCCGGTGCAGCCGTCCGGGTCCGCCTCCGACCACCGCTCCGATCAACCTTCGGGCGAGCGCTCCGGCCAGCGCTCCGAGCAGCCGCACCAGGTGCCGGAGGGGTCCCCGCGCGGCCCTGCGTACGGCCTTCGGCCGCCCCGGGCGCGGCCCCCGGCGGAGGTCCGGAAGGGGACCGGTGCTATGGGGTCGTCGGCGTGATGCGCATCACTGTGCGGGGACAAATCGGACACCATCTTTGTGCACACGTTCACAAACGCATAGCCTGGCTGCCAAAGCCCAGCTTCACCCACAGGAGCACCGTGGCAATCGGCCGATCACCACAGAGCAGTTCGCAGACGCCCGACCAGGGTGCCGCGCGCCGACCCTCGCGTGCCCGGGGCATCCCGGAGGCGACCGTCGCCCGCCTGCCCCTCTACCTGCGGGCCCTCACCGCGCTCTCCGAGCGCTCGGTGCCGACCGTCTCCTCGGAGGAGCTGGCGGCCGCCGCGGGCGTGAACTCCGCGAAGCTGCGCAAGGACTTCTCCTACCTCGGCTCCTACGGCACCCGTGGTGTCGGCTACGACGTCGAGTACCTCGTCTACCAGATCTCCCGTGAGCTGGGTCTCACCCAGGACTGGCCGGTCGTCATCGTCGGCATCGGGAACCTCGGCCACGCGCTCGCCAACTACGGCGGGTTCGCCTCCCGCGGCTTCCGGGTGGCCGCCCTGCTGGACGCCGACCCGGCCGTGGTCGGCACCAGCGCAGCCGGCCTCCCGGTGCGCCACATGGACGAACTGGAGTCCATCGTGGAGAGCCAGCACGTCTCGATCGGCGTGATCACCACCCCGCCGGGCGCCGCCCAGCAGGTCTGCGACCGGCTGGTCGAGGCCGGCGTCACCAGCATCCTGAACTTCGCGCCGACCGTGCTGACCGTCCCGGACGGCGTGGACGTGCGCAAGGTGGACCTCTCCATCGAGCTGCAGATCCTGGCCTTCCACGAGCAGCGCAAGGCCGGCGACGAGCCGGACCGCACCGAGTCCGTGCTCGACCGCGCCCCCGGCCCGGTCCGCGCGGCCGCGGCCAAGCTGCGCCGGGCGGCCGGCGGCAACGGCAAGGCCCGCGCGGCCGAGCCCGCGGCCAAGGACGCCGACCCGGGGACGACCAAGCCCGGCAAGGGCGGCGAGGGCGAGCTCTCCGCGGTGATGCCGGCATGAGCACCGAGATCCGTGGCACCTGGGGGCGGGCGTGAGTCTTCTCGTCGTTGGACTGAGCCATCGCACCGCCCCGGTCGGCGTGCTGGAGCGCGCCGCCCTGACCGGTGAGGCCCCGACCCGGCTCCTGCACGACGCCTCGGCCACCGCCACCGTGGCCGAGGCGGCGCTGCTGAACACCTGCAACCGGATCGAGCTCTACGCGGACGTGGACAAGTTCCACGCCGGCGTCGCCGAGCTGTCACTGCTGCTGGCCCACCACAGCGGGGTGGACCTGGAGGAGCTGACCTCCCACCTCTACGTGCACTACGAGGACCGCGCCGTCCACCACCTCTTCTCGGTGGCCTGCGGCCTGGACTCGATGGTGGTCGGCGAGGGCCAGATCCTCGGTCAGCTGCGCGACGCGCTGGCCACCGCGCAGGACGAGCACACCGCCGGCCGCGGCCTGAACGAGCTGTTCCAGCAGGCCCTGCGGGTCGGCAAGCGCGCGCACAGCGAGACCGGCATCGACAAGGCGGGGCAGTCCCTGGTGACGTTCGGCCTGGAGCAGGTCGCGGCCGGCGCGGGCGCGATCGCGGGCAAGCGGGCCCTGGTGGTCGGTGCCGGCTCGATGAGCTCGCTGGCCGCCGCCACCCTGGTCCGCTCCGGCGTGACCGACCTGCTGATCGCCAACCGGACCCCGGAGCGCGCCGAGCGCCTGGTCGAGATCCTCGGCGCCGACGTCGCGCGCACCGTCGAGCTCGCCAAGGTGCCCGAGGCCATGGCCGACGTCGACCTGGTGGTCTCCTGCACCGGCGCGGCCGGCGTGGTGATCCGGGCCGAGGACGTGGCGGCCGCCGTCGCGAGCCGCACGGCCGCCACCCCGCTCGCCCTGCTCGACCTCGCCATGCCGCGCGACGTCGACCACGCGGTGCACGAGCTGCCGGGCGCGCTCCTGGTCGACCTGGAGAGCCTCTCGCACGCCCACGCCGCCAGCCCCGGCGCCGGGGACGTCGACGCGGTCACCGGGATCGTGGCCGACGAGGTCGCGGCCTTCGGCGCCGCCCAGCGGGCCGCCCGGATCGCGCCGACCGTGGTCGCCCTCCGGGCGATGGCCTCCGACGTGGTCGCCGCCGAGCTGGGCCGCCTCGACTCCCGGCTGCCCGGACTGGACGACCGCTCCCGCGCCGAGATCACCCAGACCGTCCGCAGGGTCGTCGACAAGCTGCTGCACGCGCCGACCGTGCGGGTGAAGCAGCTCGCCGCCGAGCCCGGCGGGGCCTCCTACGCGGACGCCCTGCGCGAGCTGTTCGACCTCGACCCGGCGGCCGTGCACGCGGTCTCCGGCACCCCGATCGGCACCCAGCCCCCGGGCGGGGGCGCCAGATGAACCGTCAGCCATCCCACGAGTACCACCGGGACGATCACCTCATGAATGGTCAACCGCTCACCGACCAGGCTCCGGCCGACACCGCTCCGCTGCGGCTCGGCACCCGGCGCAGCGCGCTCGCCATGGCCCAGTCGGGCATGGTCGCCCGCGAGGTGACCCGGCTCACCGGGCGCCCCGTCGAGCTGGTGGAGATCACCACCTACGGCGACACCTCCCGGGAGGCGCTGGCGCAGATCGGCGGCACCGGCGTGTTCGTCTCCGCCCTGCGCGACGCGCTCCTGGAGGGCCGGATCGACTTCGCCGTGCACTCGCTGAAGGACCTGCCCACCGCCGAGCCCGCGGGCCTGGTGCTTGCCGCGGTGCCCGAGCGCGAGGACGTCCGCGACGCCCTGGTGGCGTGCGAGGGCCTGACCCTGGAGGAGCTGGCCGAGAAGCTCGCCGGCGCCGGCCGCGCCGCCCGGATCGGCACCGGCTCGCCGCGCCGGATGGCCCAGCTGAACGCCTGGGCCCGTGCCCGGGGCGCCCAGATCGAGACGGTCGCGATCCGCGGCAACGTGGACACCCGGATCGGCTTCGTCGCCTCCGGCGAGCTGGACGCGGTGGTACTGGCCACCGCCGGCCTGAACCGGCTCGGCCGCGCGACCGAGGTCACCGAGCACCTCGACCCGGAACTGATGATCCCGGCCCCCGGCCAGGGCGCGCTCGCCATCGAGTGCACCACCGCCGACCCCGCCCTGGCCGCCGCGCTCGCAGCCCTCGACCACGCCCCCACCCGGGTCGCGGTGGCCGCCGAGCGCGCGCTGCTGGCCACCCTGGAGGCCGGCTGCTCCGCACCGGTCGCCGGCCTGGCCACCTGGGGCCACCCGCACGAACTGCGGCTGGAGGGCGTGGTCGGCACCGCCGACGGCGCCACCCTGCTGAAGATGTCCGCCCACGGTCCGATCGTCCTCGACGAGACCGCCGAGCAGCAGGCGACGGCCCTCGGCCGAGCCCTTGCCGCCCGGCTGCTCGACGCGGGCGCGGCCGCCCTCATGGGGGAGCGAGCCCGATGAGCCCCACGACCGCCACCGACACCCCCTACCCGGCCGACAGCCCGTTCCCGGGTGCACCGGCCGCCGCCGGCCGGTGCACCTTCCTGGGCGCGGGCCCCGGGGACCCGGGCCTGCTGACCCTGCGTGCGGTCGAGGTACTGGCCTCGGCCGACGTCCTGGTCGCCGACCCGCTGACCGCGGCCGCCGTGCGCAGCCACTGTCCGGCCGGCGTACAGGTGCACACCCCCACCGCCGAGGGCGCCGACTTCGACCTGGCCAAGCTGGTCGCCGAGGCCGTCCGCAACGGCAAGCACGTGGTCCGCACCGTCGACGGCGACCCCGGCCTGGACGGCTGCGCCGCCGAGGAGATGCTCAGCTGCGCCGGCGACGGCATCGCCTTCGAGGTGATCCCGGGCGTCGCCCAGTCGGTCGGCGTACCGGCCTACGCGGGTGTGCCGCTGCGCGGCACCGGCGGCGCCGACGTCCGGTTCGTGGACGGCGGCGCGCTGCTCGCCGGCAGCCCGGTCGACCTCGGCGCACCGGAGACCACCCTGGTCGTCCGCACCACGCTGGGCCAGCTGCCGGCCACCGCCAACGCGCTGGTCTCCAACGGCCGCAAGCCGGACTCCGCGCTCAGCGCCACGCTCTCCGGCACCACCACCCGGCAGCGGACCTTCACCGCCACCCTGGCCACCATCGCGGCCGACCTGAAGGCGGCCCGGGTACTGCCCTCCCCGGTCTCCGCCCCGGTGGACCCGGCGACCTCGGTGATAGCCGTGGTCGGTGAGCAGGTCGCCCACCGCGCCTCGCACTCCTGGTTCGAGACCAAGCCGCTGTTCGGCTGGAACGTGCTGGTTCCGCGGACCAAGGAGCAGGCCACCGGCCTGTCCGAGCAGCTCCGCTCGTACGGCGCGGTGCCGCAGGAGGTGCCGACCATCGCGGTCGAGCCGCCGCGCACCCCGCAGCAGATGGAACGGGCGATCAAGGGCCTGGTCACCGGCCGCTACGAGTGGATCGCCTTCACGTCGGTGAACGCGGTGCGCGCCGTCCGGGAGAAGTTCGAGGAGTACGGCCTGGACGCCCGGGCGTTCGCCGGGATCAAGGTCGCCGCGGTCGGCGAGACCACCGCGCAGGCGCTGGTCGACTTCGGCGTGAAGCCGGACCTGGTGCCGTCCGGCGAGCAGTCCGCCGCCGGCCTGCTGGAGGACTGGCCGCCGTACGACCCGGTGTTCGACCCGATCGACCGGGTGCTGCTGCCGCGCGCCGACATCGCCACCGAGACCCTGGTGGCCGGCCTGGTCGAGCTCGGCTGGGAGGTCGACGACGTGACGGCGTACCGAACGGTGCGCGCTTCGCCGCCGCCGGCCGAGACCCGTGAGGCGATCAAGGGCGGCGGCTTCGACGCGGTGCTCTTCACCTCGTCCTCGACCGTGCGGAACCTGGTCGGCATCGCGGGCAAGCCGCACAACGTGACCGTGATCGCCTGCATCGGCCCGGCCACCGCCAAGACCGCCGAGGAGCACGGCCTGCGGGTCGACGTGATGGCCCCGGCCCCGTCGGCGGCCGCACTGGCCCAGGCGCTGGCAGACTTCGGGGCCAAGCGCCGCGACACCGCCACCGCGGCCGGCGAGCCGGTCTACCGGCCCAGCGAGCGCCGTCCCGGCTCGCGCCGCAAGGCCCGCTGAGGCGCCGGCCGAGAAGCATCCAGACCGGGGGCGGTCCACCCGCCGCCCCCGGGGACTGCACAACCGTTCGGAGAGAGAAGCCGTGTCCGCTGAATTCCCGTACGTTCGCCCCCGTCGGCTGCGCCGGAGCCCGGCGATGCGCCGCCTGGTCGCCGAGACCCGGCTGCACCCGGCGGAGCTGGTCCTGCCGCTGTTCGTCCGTGAGGGCGTCAGCGAGCCGGTGCCGGTGACGTCGATGCCCGGCGTGGTCCAGCACACCCGCGAGACGCTGCGCAAGGCCGTGGTCGAGGCCGCCGAGGCGGGCCTGGGCGGGGTCATGCTGTTCGGCGTCCCGGCGGTGCAGGACGCGGTGGGCAGCGAGGGCACCAACCCGGACGGCATCCTGCAGCAGGCGATCCGCGACGTGGTCTCCGAGGTCGGCGACGCCCTGGTGGTGATGTCCGACCTCTGCCTGGACGAGTACACCGACCACGGCCACTGCGGCGTGCTGGCCGCCGACGGCAGCGTGGACAACGACGCGACGCTGGAGCGCTACGCGGAGATGGCCCGGGTGCAGGCCGACGCCGGCGTCCACCTGGTCGGCCCTTCCGGGATGATGGACGGCCAGATCGGTGTGGTCCGTCGGGCGCTGGACGAGGCGGGGCACCAGGACGTGGGCATCCTCGCCTACACCGCCAAGTACGCCTCGGCGTTCTACGGCCCGTTCCGCGAGGCGGTCGGCTCCTCGCTGAAGGGCGACCGCAAGACCTACCAGCAGGACCCGGCCAACGCCCGGGAGGCGCTGCGCGAGCTGGAGCAGGACCTCGCCGAGGGCGCGGACCTGGTCATGGTCAAGCCGGCCATGGCCTACCTGGACATCCTGCGCGAGGTGGCCGACGCCTCGCCGGTGCCCGTGGCGGCGTACCAGGTCTCCGGCGAGTACGCGATGGTCGAGGCCGCCGCGGCCAACGGCTGGATCGACCGGGAGCGGATGATCCTGGAGACGCTGACCTCGATCCGCCGCGCCGGCGCCCAGCAGATCCTCACCTACTGGGCCCTCGAAGCCGCCCGGATGATCTAGCCGTCACTCGCCCCGCTCGCCTGAAGGCGGGCGCGGGAGGGGGACGCCGGAGGCCGGGCCCCGCCACGGGGCCCGGCCTCCGGCGTTCGCCCGGCGTCAGCCGATGTGGGCGAAGCCCTCCTCGCCGCCGACCAGGTCGGTGGAGGTGGCGGCGCCCCAGCCGTAGGCACCGGTCTGGATGTTCGAGGTGTGGGCGAGGCCCCACCACTCGCCGGCCGCGAAGACCGGGTCGGCCGAGGCGGCGAACTCGCCGCCGCCGACCAGGCCGACGTGCGCGAACGCCGGGGTGGCGACGCCCGCCAGCGCCAGCGCGCCGAAGGCGGTCAGCGCGACCTTGCCCAGCTTGCTCTTCATGGATCTGCCCTCTCGTCCGGAGCGCTCGGTCGGAGCGCTCTCACTGGTCACGTGAACACACGCTGCCGTCGGCCGCGGCACCCCACGCGCCGCTCCCGACGGTCTGTCACCCGGCCGGCCCGCGCCCGTTCGGGACGGTCCGGCCGGACAGTTGATCGCACCGAAGCCCGGAGGGCCCGGGGACACGTCCCCGGGCCCTCCGACCGCGCCATGCCCCTGGATCAGCCGATCAGGTGCGAGACACCCGCGTCGCCCGAGGACTGGGTGTTCTGGCCGACGTTGCAGATCTGCTTCGGGGTGCTGTTGAGGATCGGGACCTCGACCGGGACGGCGACACCGACGACCGCGACCGCGATGTTGTGCACCTCGGGCAGGCAGACGTTCGCGTTGTCCAGGGTGTGGAAGTTCGGGCTGCCGTTGCCGTGGGTGCCGGTCTGGTTGGTGCCGCCGTTGCCCTGGGCGGAGACGGCCGAGCCGTCCGAGTCGGCGATGGCGGAAGCCGAGCCGGCGGACATCGCGATGGCGGCGGCGGCCAGGCCGGCGGCGGCGAGGGTCTTCTTGATCATTTCTGGGTTTCCTCTCGAGGGGTGAATCGGGGAGCGATTCGAAGGGTGGTTCGGGGGGTGGCGCAGCTGGTGAGGGTCAGCCGATCAGGTGGGAGACGCCGGAGTCGCCCTTGCTCTGGGTGCCCTGACCCTGGGTGCAGTACTGCTTGCCACCGCTGTTGGCGATCGGGACCTCGACCGGGACGGCCACGCCGAGCACGCCGACGGCGATGTTGTGGATCTCCGGGAGGCAGACGTTCGCGTTGTCCAGGAAGTGGAAGTTCGGGCTGTTGTCACCGACGGTGCCGGTGAAGTTGGTGCCGCCGTTGCCCTGGAGGGACGCGGCGGAGCCGTCCGAGTCCGCGATGGCCGAGGCCGGCGCCGCGGCGGCGGCCAGTGCGGCGGCGGCCAGGCCGGCGGCGGCGAAGGACTTCTGGATCATGGGGAGATCCCTCTCTGAAAAGCTCTTGGTTTCCGTGCGTACAACGCGTACAACGCTCAGACCCGGTCTGCGGTCACTGACGTTCAGATCAAAGAATGACGGCACGGAAGGTTACGCGGAATTTTGAAAACACCCCGGGAGGCGCGACGGCAGGAGGTTTCCGGTCGGATTATTAGGCCGAACCGGTTAACGCCCGCAATCCGGGCTCCGGGTGGATCGTTGAGGCAGGTTGCTTTCCGGCTGCGCCCACGCAGCCGACCCCCCAGGACTCCAGTACGGACAGGCAGAACGGTGAAAAGCATGAAGTTCTCCAAGCGGGCCGGCGCGATGCTGCTGGCGGTCGGTGCGGGCGTGCTCGCGTCCCCCGGGGCGGCCTCCGCCGCCGCGGTCAGCCCCGACCAGGTCGGGGCTCTGGAGGACCGGCTGGGCACCCAGCAGGTCCCGCTCGACGTGCCGCTCGCCCCGCTGGACAGCCGGATCTCCGGGGGCATCCCGACCTCCCTGGTGATGCCGCCCGTGCCGGGCCGCACCACTGGCGACGCCCTGCTGCCGGACCGTCTGGTGCCCGCGCTCGGCACCGGCAAGGTGGGCCCGAGCGCCAAGGCGGAGCTGCCGCTGCCACTGGTCGACCAGGGCGCCGATCTCGGCGAGCTGCTGCTGGACGCCCCCGCCGCGCCGCTGCACGCCGACACCCCCGGTGTCGGCCTCGGCAAGCCGCTCGCGCTGGCCCAGGACGGCACCGGCCAGCTGGCCGCCGGCGCGCTCAAGGTGGACGAGGTCGACCCGCGGCTGATCACCGGCGCGGTGCAGGCGGTGCCGGGTGCCAAGGCGACCCTGGGCAACGAGGACGAGCGGATCTCCGTCACCGACTCGGTGGGGAACCTCGCCGAGACCACGACGGCGACCACCACCGGCGTGGTTCAGCAGACCGGCCTGGCCGGGCTCGCCCAGCTCTGAACCCACCGCCGCGCCGGCGCCGACGCGGGTGGTCCGGAATCCGGCGCCGAGCGGGCCCCGGCAGGGCGGGAGCCCGGCACCCCCTCCGCCGGAGGGGGGCCGGGCTCCCGCGTGTGCGCTCCTCGGCTCAGCCCGGCAGCGCGCCGAGCAGCTGTCCGACGACCGGGAGGTCCCGCGGCCCGCCGCCGGCGCTCAGCGGTCCGGTCAGCGTCCCCGTGGAGACCGGCGCCAGGCCGGAGTCGTCCGGCTGGACGGTGGCGCCGTTGTTGAGCACGTCGGCCGAGGAGTTGGCCCACGGGTCCAGGCGCAGGTCCTTCACCGGCGCGATGCCGTAACCGAGGCCGGCGGTCGTGCCGCCCAGCGCCTGGGCGACGTCGGTCTTGGCCAGGCTGGCGCCGCCCTCGGCCGGTGCGGCGTGCGCCGTGCCCGCGCCGGCGCCGAGCAGCATCGCGGCGCCCAGGGCGGCGGCGAGGCCGGCCCCGCTCTTCTTCGAAACCATGCGGAATCACCCTTCGGGGTTCAGGTCGCCGGGCGTCCGGACTGCGCCCGGGGATGCCGAACTGCCCCCCGGCCGGCTGGTCGGGGGGCAGTTCGGCCGAAACGCGTGCCGACCGGGGATCAGCAGTCGTCCGCGTCGTGGAGCGGGTCCGCCTCCACGTTGGCGCAGCTGTTGCCGAACGCCGGGTTCAGGGCGCCGATCACGTCGACGGAGTTGCCGCACAGGTTGACGGGGATGTGCACCGGCACCTGGAGCTGGTTGCCGGAGAGCACACCGGGGGAGGCGGCGGCGACGCCCTCGGCGCCGGAGCTGGCGGCGGCGGAGCCCGCAGCGCCCAGCACCAGGCCGGCGGCGGCGGCGGAGAGGACGGCGGCCTTCTTCACGTTCTGCATGGGGGTTGATCTCCTCGATCACACACGGGTTGAGCGGGCCGCACCCCGCCGGCGGCGGGGTGCGGCACGGACTCGGTGAGTCGGTTGTCGCCGGTGCGGCGACCGCCGGATCAGCCGATGTTGGCGCAGTTGTTGCCGAACGCCGGGTTCAGGATGCTGATGACCCCGATGGAGTTGCCGCAGACGTTGACCGGGATGTGCACCGGGATCTGGATCTGGTTGCCGGAGAGCACACCGGGGGAGCCGGCGGCGACGCCCTCGGCACCGGAGCTGGCGAACGCGCCGCCGGCGGCACCGACCACCAGGCCGGCGGTGGCGAGGGACAGGGCGGCGGCCTTCTTGAGGTTACGCATGTTGGGTTCTTCCTCCGTTTTCTGCCCGACCGAAATTGGAAATAGTCGGGAGCTGGGCGAAAGGAAATCATCGCCCGCTGGCTTCTGGGAATGCCGTGATTGTCACTCTGGCGGCCCAAATGGCTCGTGTCGCCCGTGGCTTGGACGACGGACGCGGCCGCGGAACCGCGCGTCGCGAATTGTTCCCGCACGGCCGGGGCAATTCGTGCAGACGCGCGACCGGGAACAATTCCGGACGGGCTCGGACCGGCGGCGGACGTCCCGGGTTCGAGGGCGACCGGCGGCGGGGCCGGGTCGCCGGTCGAGCTGGGTCAGGCGCTGGCGCAGTGGTTGCCGAACGCCGGGTTCAGGGCGCCGATCACGTCGATCGAGTTGCCGCACAGGTTCACCGGGATGTGCAGCGGCACCTGGACCTCGTTGCCCGAGGCCACGCCGGGCGAGCCGGCCGCGACACCCTCGGCCGAGGCGCCGTGGGCGTGGTGGGCGGAGGCGGCGCCGGCGCCGGCGACCAGCAGGGCGGCGGAGGCCGCGGTGCCGAGGACGCCGTGGGCGAGCTTGCGCATGTGCGGTACTCGATTCGTCTAGGGAGCCCGGTGGGGCCCGGTGGAGCCTGGTGGAACGGGTGGAGCCCGGTGGGGCCCGGTGGAGCGTGTTCCGACAGGGAGAACGAGGGCGGGCCCGGGGGGAAACGGTCGGGTCCCGTGATCACCCGAATGCCTGGCGGGCCCTGCGTTGGGCCAGTCGGGTGACAAAGGGCGGGTCGTCGCAACCGGGTCGAGCGGGTGTCGTTCTAGATGTCGCACTCCCCGTGCATATCTGTCGATGAGTCAGGAGGCTCCTATGAGCATCAAGAAGACGGCCGCCGTCGGTGCCGCCGTGGTAGGCATCGTGGCGGCCGGTGCCGGCACCGCGATGGCCAGCTCGGGCGCCGAGGGTGTCGCCGCGGGTTCCCCCGGTGTCATCTCCGGCAACCAGATCCAGGTTCCGGTGCACGTCCCGGTCAACCTGTGCGGCAACACCATCAACGTGGTCGGCCTGCTGAACCCCGCGTTCGGCAACCACTGCCTCAACGCGGGCTGATCTGCGCCCGGTTCGGCCGGCGCGAGCCGCCGCCCCGCGCTTCCCTCCTGGGGCGCGGAGCGGCGGCTCTCCGCTGTGTGCGCGGCGTTCTGTCCCGTCGGCCGCAGTGTGGTGGAGCGTCGATGCCGGCCGCTGCCGGAAGATTCGGTGCGCTGCCGGTCGGCACGTGGGACACGGGGCATGCCCGCCTCTCCTCGCCCGAGCCGCCGGGCGTCCCCGGTCGGGCGGTCGGGTGCCTTGCGGGGCTGTCGGCGGCGCGGAGTCTAAGGCATCGTCAGATCTCTTGCGGTGCAGACGCCTTGGCGGAAGTGCGGGATCGCATCCGGGTGCATGATCCATCGGGTGATCGCCACTCTGGAGGACGCCGGGCGGGTGCTTCGCCCGGGCGCACACCTCGGGATCGTCTCCCGGCCGCTGTACCTGCTGCCGCTGCTCCGCACCGGCGCCCTGGCCGCGCTGCTCTCCGGTGAGGCGGCGGACGCCGGCTGGGGTGCGCGGTTCGGGGTGGAACTGCACGCGCAGGAGGTGTGGTCCGGCACCCGCGACGGCGGGCCGGGCGGGCCGGGGCTGGACGGCGTGGCCGGCCGGCTGCCAGGACTGGTCGGCACGCGCTGGCGCGGTCGCGAGCTGCGGCTGGCCGGCTACGGCAGCCAGCGCGAGCAGTGGACCGCCGCCGTGGCGGCCACCGGCGCCCGGCTGCTGGTGCCGCCGCCCACCGCAGGCTCCGACGTCCTGGTCGACAAGGTCGCCATGCGCGCCTGGTTCGGGCAGCTCGGCGTACCGGCCCCGGCCAGCACCGTGGTGTCCGGCCGGCTCGACCACCGGGCGCTCCGCGGCCGCTTCGGCCCGCTCTACGTCGCCCAGGCGCCGCGCGGCTCCGCGGGCAACGGCACCCACCTCGTCCGGGCCGCCGACGACGCCGCGGTGCTGCCCGAGCGCGAGCGCTGGCTGGTCAGCGAGTACGTCGGCGACACCGCGCTCAACGTGCACGGCTTCGTCGGGTCGGACGGCCTGCCGCAGGTGCTGCGGCCCTCGCTCCAGCTGATCGGGGTCGCGGAGGCGGGCGCCGGTTTCGGCCAGTACGCCGGCTGTGACTTCGAGGCTCCGGAGCTGCTCCCCCCGCGCGCCCTGAACCGGTGCCTGGAGGCCACCGAGCGGATCGGCTGGGGCCTGGCCGGCCTCGGCTACCGGGGCGTCTTCGGCGCCGACTTCGTCCTCGACGGCGACCGCGCGCTCGCCCTGGAAATCAACTGCCGGATGCAGGGCTCCACCTGGCTGCTCGGCGAGATCGAGCTGGAGCGGCCGGACGGCCGGCTGCCGACCCAGGTGCGGCACGTGCTGGAGCGGCACGGCGTGCCCACCCTCGGCAAGCCCGACCCGGACCCGGCGTCCGGCGTGCAGCTGACCGTCCGCCACACCGGCGGCCCGGCCCGTGCCGTCCGGGTACCGCGGGCGGGGGCGTACGCGCTGTGCGAGGGCGCGCTGGTCCGCCGGGGCGACGCCGCCGGGCTGCTGGAGTGCGGCCCCGAGGAGACCGTGCTGGTCAACCTGCCCCCGGACGGCACGGTGCTGCACCGGGGCGCGGTGCTGGCCAGGCTGGTCGCCCGACGCTCGCTCACCGCCCCGGACGGCCGCGCCCTCACCGCGCGGGGCCGCGCCCTGGTCGAAGCCCTGCACCGGCTCTACGCCTTCGAGGAGCCCGGCACGGAAGGTTGACGCGTACCGCCGAACCCCGGTGCCGTAGGCTCGCCCGGCGGCCGCCCGTTCGTGGTCGCGCCGATCACGAGCGGGGGCGGGGAGTCCAGAGCGATGACCACGGCATCGAGCACATCGAGTACGGAGCCGTCGAGCACGGAGCCGGACGACCGCGCCGAGCGGTCCGGGGGCGCCGCGCGGCAGGGCCGGCTCTCCGCCGCCGTGGACCGGTTCGCGCCCGCGCTCGGTGCGTACGCGGTCGTGAAGGCGACCGGCCTGACCGTCTTCATGCTGTTGCTCTCGCACACCGGGGACTTCCTGAAGAAGGACGTCGGCCGCGGCGGCGGTGCCCGGCCGTGGGACGTGCTCGGCACCTGGGACGGCATCTGGTACCAGCGGATCGCCGAGAACGGCTACGACCCGCAACTCATCCCGCTGCACGGGTACCCGCTGGCCAGCTACTACGAGAACTCGGCCGCCTTCTTCCCGCTCTACCCGTGGCTGATGCGCCTGGTCGGCGCCGTCACCGGCCTCGGGCCCTACGGCTCCGGGATCCTGGTCTCGGTGCTGGCCTCGTTCGTCGCGGCGGCCGGCATCTTCGCGATCGCCGAGCGGCTCGGCGGCTTCCGGGCCGGGGTGGTCGCCGCGGTGATCTGGGGCCTCTTCCCCGGTTCGGGGGTGGAGTGGGCGGTCTACTCGGACTCGCTCTTCGTGGCGATCTCCGCCTGGGCCTGCTACTGCGTGATGACGCACCGCTGGGTGGCGGCCGGGGCGCTCGCCCTCGCGGCCGGCCTCAACCGCCCGACCGCCGCGGCCGTGATCGCGGCCGTCTCGATCTCCGCACTGGTGGCGCTCGTCCGGCGGACGGACGGTATCGCCCGCCCGCTGACCGCGATGCTGATCACCCCGTGGGGCCTGCTCTGGTACGTCGCCTGGGTCGGCTACCGGATGGGCGACTGGGGCGGCTACTTCAAGCTGCAGCGCGGCGCCTGGAACCGCTACTTCGACTGGGGCGCCTCCACCTCCCGCACCTTCCTGGACGTGGTCACCGGGCACTGGGACTTCTGGCAGTCCAACCCGGTGCCGGACCTCATCGCGGTGGCGCTGCTGATCCTCCTGCCCGGCCTGCTGGTCCTGCTGCTGCGCACCCGACCGCCCCTGGTGCTGGTGGTCTACACGCTGCTGACCGTCTTCACCGCGCTCAGCAGCAACCAGATCTTCGGGAACATCTCGCGCTACCTGCTGCCGGCCTTCCCGCTCTTCGTCGGTCTCGCCATCGCGCTGCGCCGGCTGCGGCCGCCCACGCTGGCGGGCCTGTTCGCGATGCCGGCGGTTGCGGCCGGCTGGTACGCCGGGTACGCGCTGTTCGAGCTGGGCATCCCGTAACGACACCTCCCCGACCGGACCGCGGAGATGGTTGATCACGGGATCATCTGCCGATAGACGGTGTTGCTACGCTCGTGCGTATGACGACCAGTCGCCCCGCGCGCCAGTTCCGCGACATCTCCGGTCTGCTCGACCACGCCAGCCACGTGCTGGCGACCCGGATGGCGGCCGCCTTCACCGGGCTGGGGATCACCCCGCGCGCCTACTCCGTGCTGTTCCACGCGATGGAGGCCGAGCGCACCCAGATCCAGCTGGCCGAGCTGGCCGACCTGGACAAGACCACGATGGTCGTCACCGTCGACGAGCTGGAGCGGGCCGGCCTGGCCGAGCGCCGACCGTCCGCCACCGACCGCCGGGCCCGGATCGTCTCGGTGACCGAGGCCGGGGAGCGGGCCGTCGAGCGCGGCACCGAGGTCGCCGACCGGGTCCACCGGGAGGTGCTGGAGTCGCTCCCGGACGCGGAGCGGGCGGCCTTCGTCTCGGCGCTGTCGCGATTGGTGGACGGGCCGCTGGCGGAGCCGGTGGAGGTCGAGCGGACGATCCGGCGGGCCCGGCGCTCCCGGAGCTGAGCACCGGCGGTCCGGCCCCGCGCCCGGTGTCACCGCCGGGAAGGGCTCGGACCGGACCGGTCAGGGCCAGACCAGGCAGTACAGCTGGTGCCCGGCGTCGTGCAGCCGGTTGGCGAAGTCCTGCCACTCGTGCAGCATGCTGTAGATCACGAAGGCGTCCCGTGGGCCACGCCGGTCGGGGACGGTCGACCAGATGAACGCGGCTGCGCCGAGCTCGGTCTCGTCGGCCTTGCGCAGCGGTTCGACCACGTTGTGCGGGAGCTGCACGACGGCGTAGTCGGGGTGCAGCACGACCAGCTCCAGCGGGGGGACCTGGTGCAGCGGCACGCCCTGGATGCCGGTGAGGACCATGGCGCTCATGGTCTCCGGCTTGATCTTGGTGGAGAGGTGGCCGTTGGGGGAGCCGCTGGTCTCCATCAGGTCGCCCAGCCGCCCGAGCGAGCCGAGCTCGCCCGCGTCCAGGCCGAGCCCGCCGGGGCCGAGGGCGGTGGGGACTCTGGCGGCGGTGGCGCGGTCGGGCGCGCCGAAGTACTTGTAGGTCACCCCCACGCGTCCCTCACCCCGCCTCTCACCGCCGCGACCGCCACGACCCGTACCCGCTCCCGTACCCCCGCGTGCGGCCTCGGCGGGCCTGCGGGAGCCACCCGCCGCCTCGTCGTAGCCGTCCTGCGCCTCGGACACTCGGACCATCCTCACCGGAATTCGCCGGAATCGACAGACCCCCGCACGCCCGGCGTCCCTCCGGACGTGCTCCTTACCCGTCATGCGCCGCCGTACCCAGTCCGGGCACGCGGCAGTCCTCTCAACACCCCTGCACCCGCAGGAGGCCGGAAACCCCCCGCGGTGAAAGCCGAGTACATAGTCTGACTGGTCCGTGCAGCCGGAGCAGTCAGGGGCTCCGTTGTACGGATAACCGTACAGAATTCCTCGCCCGGATCATCGTTCCAGATGATGAGGTCCGACATGCAGAGGTGAAGGACACGATTTGAGACCATGTCTCCCGTGAGCTACCCCTACGAAGCACCCCAGTCCCAGTCGCTCTTCGAGCGGGCCTCGGTCGTCACGCCCGGCGGCGTCAACTCCCCGGTGCGCGCCTTCCGCGCGGTCGGCGGCACACCGCGGTTCATGGTGTCCGGCACCGGCCCCTACCTCACCGACGCCGACGGCCGCGAGTACGTCGACCTGGTGTGCTCGTGGGGCCCGATGATCCTCGGCCACGCGCACCCGGCCGTGATCGACGCCGTCCAGCAGGCCGTCTCCCGCGGTACCTCCTTCGGCACGCCCGGCCTGGGCGAGGTCGAGCTGGCGGAGGAGATCGTCGCCCGGGTCGCCCCGGTCGAGCAGGTCCGCCTGGTCTCCTCGGGCACCGAGGCGACCATGTCCGCGATCCGGCTGGCCCGCGGCTTCACCGGCCGGGCGAAGGTCGTGAAGTTCGCAGGCTGCTACCACGGTCATGTGGACGCACTGCTGGCCGCCGCCGGTTCCGGCGTGGCGACGTTCGGTCTCCCGGACACGCCGGGCGTCACCGGCGCCCAGGCCGGCGACACCATCGTGCTGCCCTACAACGACCTGGCCGCCGTCGAACAGGCCTTCCGGGCCCACCCGGGCGAGATCGCCTGCGTGATCACCGAGGCCTCGCCCGGCAACATGGGCGTCGTTCCGCCGCTGCCGGGTTTCAACGGCGGCCTGGCCCGGCTCTGCCGGGAGAACGGCGCGCTGTTCATCTCGGACGAGGTGATGACCGGCTTCCGCGTCTCCAAGGCCGGCTGGTACGGCCTGGAGGCGGCGAACGAGGGCTGGGCGCCGGACCTCCTGACCTTCGGCAAGGTCATGGGCGGCGGCTTCCCGGCGGCGGCCTTCGGCGGCCGCGCCGACGTGATGGGCCACCTGGCTCCGGCCGGCCCGGTCTACCAGGCGGGCACCCTCTCCGGGAACCCGATCGCCACCGCGGCCGGCCTGGCCCAGCTGCGCGGCTGCACGGACGCGGTGTACGCCGCGGTGGACGGGGTGGCCGCCGAGGTCGGGACCCTGGTGTCGGACGCGCTGGCCAAGGAGGGTGTGGCGCACCGGCTGCAGACCGCCGGGAACATGTTCTCGGTGTTCTTCACCGAGGCCGCGGTCACCAACTACGACGAGGCCAAGACCCAGGAGGCGTTCCGGTTCAACGCCTTCTTCCACTCGATGCTCAGCCAGGGCGTCTACCTGCCGCCGTCCGCCTACGAGTCGTGGTTCGTCTCGGCGTCCCACGACGACCGGGCGGTCGAGCGGATCGCGGCCGCCCTGCCGGCCGCCGCCCGCGCGGCCGCCGAGGCCACGGCCTGAGGGCCGGTCGGCCAGGCCCAGCCCCTACGAAGTCCCAGGAGAACTGAGAAGTGAGCGCCAAGGACATCACCGTCGTGCACCTGATGCGGCACGGCGAGGTGCACAACCCCGAGGGCATCCTGTACGGCCGCCTGCCCGGCTACCGGCTCTCCGAGCTGGGCCGGCGGATGGCCGACCGGGTGGCCGAGGACCTCGCCGACCGGGACATCACCCACGTGGTGGCGTCCCCGCTGGAGCGGGCGCAGGAGACCGCCGAGCCGATCGCCAAGTCGCACGGCCTGGACCTGGCGGTCGACGAGCGGCTGATCGAGGCGGACAACATCTTCCAGGGCAAGACCTTCGGGGTCGGCGACGGCTCCCTGCGGAACCCGGGCTACTGGAAGTACCTCACCAACCCCTTCAAGCCCTCCTGGGGCGAGCCGTACGTCGAGCAGGCGGTGCGGATGATGGGCGCGCTGGCCGCCGCCCGGGACGCCGCGCGCGGGCACGAGGCGGTCTGCGTCAGCCACCAGCTGCCGATCTGGACCGTCCGCTCCTTCGTCGAGCGCCGCCGGCTCTGGCACGACCCGCGCAACCGGCAGTGCTCGCTGGCCTCGCTGACCAGCTTCACGTTCGAGGGCGACCGGATCGTCTCGGTCGGCTACCGCGAGCCGGCCCGCGACCTGCTGCCCGCGCACCTGGTCGGCAAGGGCGGCAAGAGCAAGCCGGTGGGCAAGAGCTTCGGCGCCTGAGCCGTGACCGGCACCGGATGCGGAACCGTGCGCGAACCACGCGCACACCGGGCCGTAAGCCGTGCGTAAGTATGGGCCGGATCACTCGGACCGCCACCGGGTGGTCCGGCCCAGCCGCAGGTCAGAGGGGGTGCGGCGCGCAAGGCAGGACCCCCCCGAACCTGCCCGGGACTCCATGCGAAACTTTTCACATGTCTGCCATGGCGCGCCCCCGTCCCCGTGTCGCCGCAGCTGCCGCCGCCACCGCCGCCGCCGCTGCGCTCGCCCTCACCGGTTGCTCCTCCTCGGGCTCGTCGGGCAGCGGTGACGGCCAGATCGGCTTCGTCAGCGCCAAGGGCAGCAACATCTCCAAGGCCGAGGTGGGCCACCGCCAGGACGCGCCGGACCTCTCCGGCAACACCCTGGAGGGCACCCCGGTCAAGCTCGCCGACTACCGCGGCAAGGTCGTCGTCCTGAACGTCTGGGGCTCCTGGTGCGGTCCCTGCCGGGCCGAGGCGGACGACCTGCAGCGGGTCTGGGAGAAGTACAAGGACCAGGGCGTCCAGTTCCTCGGCATCAACACCCGGGACCCGGAGATCACCAACGCCGTCCGCTTCGAGCAGGAGAAGGGCGTCACCTTCCCCAGCCTCTACGACCCGGCCGGCACCCAGCTGCTGAAGTTCCCCAAGGGCAGCCTCAACCCGCAGTCCGTCCCGACCACCATCGTGGTCGACCGCGAGGGCAGGCTCGCCGCCCGGGCCGTCGGCGGCCAGACCGACGACGCCCTGGAGTCGGTGCTCCAGCCGGTGCTCGCGGAGCAGAAGCAGTGAGTGCCGCGCTGCAGCTGGCCGACACCACCGGGACCATCCAGAGCGGGGCGCTGCTGATCGCCGCGCCGATCGCCCTGGTGGCGGGCCTGGCCTCGTTCTTCTCGCCCTGCGTGCTGCCGCTGGTCCCGGGCTACCTCTCGTACGTCACCGGCTTCTCCGCCGCCGACCTCGCCGACGCGCGCGGCGCGCGGCGTGGCCGGATGCTGGCCGGGGCGCTGCTCTTCATCCTCGGCTTCACCGCCGTCTTCGTCTCCGGCGGAGCGCTGTTCGGCTACTTCGGCTCGACGCTGCAGGAGCACAAGCGGGTCATCTCGATCGTGCTCGGCGCGCTGACCGTCGTGATGGGCCTCGCCTTCATGGGGCTGGTGCCCGGCCTGAGCATGCGCGAGCTGCGCTCCCACCGCCGGCCGGCGGTCGGCCTGCTCGGCGCGCCGATGCTGGGCGTGGTCTTCGGCGTCGGCTGGACGCCCTGCCTCGGCCCGACCCTGTCCGCCGTCCAGAACCTGGCCCTCAACGAGGCCGACGCGGGCCGCGCGGCGCTGCTGATGACCGCCTACTGCCTGGGGCTGGGCGTACCGTTCGTCGTGGCCGCACTGGCCTTCCGCCGGGCGCTGGGCGCCTTCGGCTGGGTCAAGCGGCACTACCCGCTCGTCATGCGGATCGGCGGCGGCATGCTCGTCGCGGTCGGTCTGCTGCTGATCACCGGGGCCTGGGACTCCATGGTGAACGAGCTGCAGTCCTGGACCGCCGACTTCCAGATCGGAATCTGACCCGTGAGCAAGACCACGACCGACACCGAGCTGCCCCCGGCGGCGGTCGAGGACGCGGCCGAGCGGCTGACCACCGCGCCGACCGAGTCGGACGGCCCCGTCGGCATCGGCGTGCTCGGCTGGCTGCGCTGGGTGTGGCGCCAGCTGACCTCGATGCGGGTCGCGCTGATCCTGCTCTTCCTGCTCTCGCTGGCCGCCATCCCCGGGTCGCTGATCCCGCAGAACGGCCAGAACCAGTTCAAGGTCGAGACCTGGAAGGCGCAGCACACCACGGTCGCGCCGGTGTACGAGAAGCTCCAGCTGTTCGACGTCTACAGCTCGGTCTGGTTCTCGGCGATCTACATCCTGCTCTTCGTCTCGCTGGCCGGCTGCATCGTCCCGCGCACCTGGCAGTTCGTCGGCGTGCTGCGGGCCCAGCCGCCGGCCGCGCCGAGCAACCTGACCCGGATGCCCGTCCACGCGGCCTGGCGCACCGACGCCGACGCCGGGACGGTCAACGCCGCCGCGTACCGGCTGCTGCGCAAGCGCCGGTTCCGCGCGAACCTGGCCGGCGGCTCGGTGGCCGCGGAGAAGGGCTACCTGCGCGAGGTCGGCAACCTGGTCTTCCACCTGTCCCTGTTCGCCCTGCTCGGCGGCTTCGCCTGGGCGAGCCTGGCCAGCGGCACCGGCGGCAAGCTGATGGTCGCGGGCGAGGGCTACTCCAACACCATCACCCAGCTGGACGACTTCACCGGCTCGCGGTTCTACACCAGCCAGGACCTCGACCCCTTCTACCTGAAGCTGAAGGGCTTCACGGCGCGCTTCCAGAGCAAGGGCGACCAGATCGGCGCGGCCAGGCAGTTCACCGCGAACGTCGAGTACTACGCCGGCAGCGACGCGGAGAAGCTCAAGCAGGGCACGATCGAGGTCAACCACCCGCTGGAGATCGGCAGCAGCAAGGTCTACCTGATCGGTCACGGCTACGCCCCGGTGATCACCGTGCGCAACGCCGCCGGCGAGGTCGTCTACTCGGGTGCGACGCCGTTCCTGCCGCAGGACGGCAACCTCACCTCCACCGGCGTCGTCAAGGTCTCCGACTACGGCGACAAGGACGGCGAGAAGACCCAGATGGGCTTCTCCGGCTTCTTCCTGCCGACCGCCCCGGTGGCGTTCGACGCGAACACCGGCCCGCGCTCGCTCTTCCCCGGCGACGCCGACCCGGCCCTCGTGCTGAACGCCTTCGCGGGCGACCTCGGCACCGACTCGGGCCTGCCGCAGAACGTCTACCAGCTCAACACCAAGAACCTCACCCAGCTCCAGCAGGACGGCCAGCCCGCCAAGGTCCGGCTGAAGGTGGGCCAGGGCTGGACCCTGCCGGACGGCTACGGCACCGTCACCTTCGACGGCTACAAGCAGTGGGCCAGCTTCAACATCTCGCACCGCCCGGGCAACGAGATCGCCCTGGTCGGCGGCGTGCTGGCGATCCTCGGCCTGATCGGCTCGCTGTTCGTGCAGCGCCGCCGGATCTGGGTGCGGGCCGTGGCCCTGCCGGGCGGCGGCACCCAGGTGGAGCTGGCCGGCCTGGCCCGCAGCGAGTCGGCGAAGATCGCCGAGGAGCTGGCCGAGCTGGCAGTGGACCTCCAGGACGACGCACCCGCGACCGACGACGCACCCGCGACCGCCGACCCGGACGCGCCCGCCGACCCGGACGCGCCCGACGAGGCCTCGGCCGTCCCCGAGCCCTCGCAGCCCGCAGCGCCCGCACAGCCCGCAGTCCCCGCCGACCAGAAGTCCAAGGAGTAGACGGTGCAACTCGCCTCGGCGGTCGACCCCCAGCTGGCCGACCTCTCCAACAAGCTGATCTATTCGGCCATGGCCGTCTACCTGATCGCCATGTTCGCCCACATGTTCGAGTGGACGTTCGGCAGCAAGGGCGCCGTCGCCGTCCGCTCGACCGAGCAGGCCGGCCTGGCCGAGACGGTCGCCGCGGCCGGGGCCGCGAACGCCAAGAGCGCCAAGAAGGTCACCGTCACGGTCGCCTCGGCGGGCGGCGGCACCACCACGCTCACCCGCACCGCCCTGGCGGGCGAGGGCGCGACGGTGGTCACCAGCGGCCGCGGCGAGGACGAGACGGACGGCCCGGGCGCCGCCGGCACCAGCGAGCGGGCCGACCTGGCCGGCCGGATCGCGGTCTCGCTGACCGTGCTCGCGGCCATGCTGCACGCGGGCGGCGTGCTCACCCGCGGCCTCTCGGTCTCGCGCTGGCCGTGGGGCAACATGTACGAGTTCTCCTGTGCGTTCGCGCTGGCGATGACCACCGCCTACCTCGGCCTGCTGGCCTCCCGGAAGAAGGTCCGCTGGCTCGGCCTGCCGGTCACCCTGGCCGTCCTGCTGACCCTCGGCGTCGCGGTCTCGGTGCTGTACACCGAGTCCGAGCAGCTCGTCCCGGCGCTGCACTCGTACTGGCTGGCGATCCACGTCTCCACCGCGATCGTCTGCGGCGGCGCCTTCTACGCGGCGTTCATCGCGACGCTGCTCTACCTGGGCAAGGACTCCTTCGACAAGCGGATGGCGGCCGGCCTGGCCACCGGCCCGCTCGGCACCTCGCCGTCCATCTGGCGTCGCCTGCCGGCCGCGTCCACCCTGGACAAGCTCTCCTACCGGATCAACGCGCTGGTCTTCCCGCTGTGGACCTTCACCATCATCGCGGGCGCGATCTGGGCCGAGGCCGCCTGGGGCAAGTACTGGGAGTGGGACCCGAAGGAGACCTGGTCGTTCATCACCTGGGTCGCCTACGCCTGCTACCTGCACGCCCGCGCAACCGCCGGCTGGAAGGGACGCAAGGCCGCCTACCTGGCCCTGGCCGCGTTCGCCTGCTGGCTCTTCAACTACTACGGCGTGAACATCTTCGTCACGGGAAAGCACTCCTACGCGGGGATCTGACCCGGGCACAGCACGAAGCACGCTCGGCCCGGCGCTCCGCAGATCGGAAGCCGGGCCGAGGTGTGACAGGGGTAGTTCGTGCCGGCCAACCCGAGCCGGCACGGGGAGGAACGAGGAGGAAATCGCGCAATGGAGTGCGACGAGGTCATGCTGACCGTCCGAATCACCGCCGCCGAGCGCATGCTGCTCCGCCGGCTCGCCCAGGGGCACCGGAGCGACGTCTCCGAGGTCGTGGCGGACGGCCTGCTGGACATCATCCCCACGCTCAGTACGCAGGCGGACGCCTTCCGCCTGCTGGGCGCGCTCGCGGCCCCCGCGCCGTGCGCCCTGACGGTCTGGCTGCCGACGCCGCTGGCCGACCTGCTCGTCCCGGGTGCGGCCCGGATCGCCCAGGTCACCCAGGTCCGGGTCGGGTCGGCCAGCGCCATGCTCGGCGCCGCCCTGCGGCTCTGGCTGGCCCAGGACCCGAGCCGACTGGCCGCCAACCTCAGCGTGATGCACGCCGGCCGGCCGGCCGCGCTGGTCGCGGCCTGACCCCGGCGGGGCGCCGCCGGTCTCAGCAGGCGAGCGGCAGGCCCGGATCCCGGTCCGGGCCTCCCGGGCGCCGCTCGGCGGCCCCGCCGTCGGCAGGGGCGGTCAGCAGCCGGCACTCGGCCACCGTCCGGTCGTCCTGCGTCAGCAGCACCCGGACCGGGACGGACGGGGCGTCCGCCCCGGCTCCGGCGGCGATCCTCGACTCCCGGACGGCCCGCACCAGGCACGGCCGGTCCAGCTCGATGAAACCGCTGAACGACGACACCAGCTCCACCGGCACCACCGGATCGGGGTGGCGCAGCCGCTGGGCGGCCTGCCGGGCGGCCTCCAGGACGACCATCCCGGGCACGTGGTCCAGGGAGGGTTCGGAGAGCACCGGGTGGTGGACGTCGGCGCGCAGCAGCCAGCTGCCCGGCACCGGCGACGGCCCGAGCACGACGTCGGCGGCCTGCTCGCGGCCGGCCATCTGGGGCTTGGTGCAGGCGGGCGGAAGCCAGGGCGCCGCCGCACGTCGGGAGGGCTCGCGCAGCCGGGCGTACGCGGCGGGGGAGAGCGCCCGCAGCTGGACGGCGGCGCGGCCGACCGGGCGCCCGTCCCGCTCGACCTCGACGTGCACCCGCAGCGAGGCCAGCCGCCCGTGCCGCATCCGGACGTCCTGGCAGTTCGCCCGGAGCATCAGGGCGGCGGGGGCGCCGGTGATGGCGAGCCCGTCCAGACCGTCCGGGCCGAGGGAGTAACAGAGCTCGTCCAGCGCGAAGTGGTGCCCGCGGGGGACGCCGAAGCCGACGTGGCCGATCAGCAGTGCGGCCTGCCGGACGGTCTCGGCCATCAGCACCGGGTCGTGGTGGCGGTCGCCGGGCAGCCGGTAGAAGCCGTGCAGCCGGGGCCACTGTGCGCCGAGCAGGAAGTCGTAGGGGCCGGTGGACTGCCAGCCGGTGATCAGGACCTCGGAGACGGAGGAGCGGTGGACCAGGTGGCGGGAGACGGTCCGGTCGTGGAAGTCGTAGCCGGCGCCGGTGTGGAAATACGGGCCGTCGGCATCCGGTTCTACGATCGCTGGCATGGCTGGCCCCACTCCCGGGTCTCAGTCGACCGGCCGCGCCGGCGGCCCCCTCACAAAACATACAAACCAACCGGTTTGCCTGCTGTGAGTGGGGTCCCCGCTGCCGGGACCTCTGCGTGATCACGTTACCCGCGCAACGGCCTGCGGGAACGCCCGGGCGGGCGATGCCGGACCTTGGGCGGGGGTCGATCCCCGCTGGACGGCGGGGGAGAGCGAGGAGCTAGATTAGATACCAACCATGCGGTTTCGGGCTGGCCGTCCGCATGCGAGGCGTCGCACCACCGACGGCGGCGCCCTGACAGCAGCCGGGCGAGCCGGGATCTCGCCGAGGCCGAGGCCGGAGGGGCCAGTGGTCAAGCAGGAACGTGCGGGGAGGACGAGGCAGGCCGTGTTGCTCGCCGCGGCGGACGCGTTCGCGGAGGCCGGTTTCGAAGCGGCCAACCTGGTGGACATCAGCCGCCGGGCGGGCGTCAGCAAGGGCGCGCTCTACTTCCACTTCGTCTCCAAGCAGGCGCTGGCCGACGGCGTCCGCGCAGCGGCCGCCCGCGAGATCGGCTCGGCCGCCCTGCGTGCCCGGCGGGGCGGCGGCCCGGCCCTCCAGGGCCTGATCGACTTCTCGCACGAGCTGGCCCGGCTGCTGCGCGAGGACGTGCTGGTGCGGGCCGGCGTCCAGCTCGGCCAGGGCACCCGGTTCGGGGCCGGGGCCGCCTGGCGGAGCCTCACCGAGGTGTTCCGCCGTCTGCTGGACCGCGCCGCCGACGCCGGCGAGCTGCACCCCGGGGTGGACCTGCGGCAGGCCGCCGACCTGCTCACCACCCTGGCGGCCGGCCTGGTGCTGTTCGCCCCCGAGGACGCCGGCCGGCTGCGGCCGGAGGCGGTGCGCGGTCTCTGGGCCGCGGCCCTGCCCGCCCTGGTGCCGGCCGACCGCTGCTCGGCCTACCGCACCTGAGGCCGCGCCACCGCACCCGAGGCCGCACCTCCGTATCCGCGGCCGGGCCGGCGCGCCCGAAACCGGGCCGGCGCCACCCGGCCCGGGTCAGTCGCCGGTGCGCGCGACCGGGTCGGGGGTGGGCGAGGGCCCGGGGCCGCTGCCCGGCGCCCGCTCGGCCACGCTGATCCGGGCCAGCGCGTGCGGCTGGACCAGCCCCGGCAGCAGCATCGTCCAGAGGTCGGCCATCCGCTGCAGCAGGTCGCTTCGGCCGGTCAGCACCTGCGAGCTGAGCTGGATCCCGGTGACCGCCCCGGTGATCACCCCGGCGGCCGCCGCCGGGTCCAGGCCGGGGTGGAGGTCGCCCGAGTCGCGCGCCTGCTCCAGCAGTGCGCGCGCAGCGTCGGACCAGCGCTGGTAGGCGGCGATCTGCGGTTGGGTGAAGCTGCCGTGCTCGATGGTCAGCCGGATGCTGCCGCGCACCATCGGGTCGTCCACCAGGGCGTGGGCGAAGGCGTACCCGAGGTCGATCAGGGTCTGCACCGGACTGTCCGAGGTCGGCCGCCAGGTGGCGAGCCAGGCGCCCTGCCCCTCGATCACCGCGAGCGCGAGCTCCTCCTTGGAGCCGAAGTGGAAGTACAGCGCGCCTTTGGTGACGCCGGCCCGCTCCAGGATCTCCGACATGGTGGCGGCGGCGTAGCCGCGTTCGTCGAACACCTCGGCCGCGGCGAGGAGTACCGCCTGGCGCGTTGCCAGTGCCCGGGCCTGCCTGGCCATCGCAGCCTCCCTGGAATGCTCTCGTACTCGGCGGCGGCCGATCCTACGGGGGCCGACGGGGCGGGGAATCGCATACCGTCCAGTAGGTATTCTACCGAGCCGCCCGTCGCCGGACCGGTGTGCGAGGACTCCGCCGGCGCCGGGAACGGCGAAGGCCGGCCACCCGGAGTGGGTGGCCGGCCTTCGGTCGGATGCTGCGGGGCCGTCAGGCGGCCTGCTGCCAGCTGACCGGCGAGAAGTACGCCGGACGGCGCTCCAGGCGGTGCCAGTTGGCGATCGGCTCGACCGGCGCCACGGCGGCGGCGGCCTGCTGGGCGGCCGCGGCGCGGGCCATCAGCACGGCGGTCAGGGCGGCGAGCTCCTCGTCGGAGAGCGAGCCGCGGACGACGCGGACGAGTGGTTCGGCGGAAGCGGTCATGGTGTTGGTTTCTCCCCCGGCACGTTTCTGGTGAACGGTCAGCAGAACTGCGGTGCTACATGGGCGGGTTGCCGTGCTTGCGGCTCGGCAGGTCGGCGTGCTTGGTGCGGAGCATGGCGAGCGAGGAGGCCAGGACCTGGCGGGTCTCGGCGGGGTCGATGACGTCGTCCACGAGGCCGCGCTCGGCCGCGTAGTACGGGTGCATCAGCTCGGTCTTGTACTCCTTGATCTTCTGGGTGCGCATCGCCTCGGGGTCCTCGGCGCCGTTGATGTCGCGGCGGAAGATCACGTTGGCGGCGCCCTCGGCGCCCATGACGGCGATCTCGTTGGTCGGCCAGGCGAACGAGAGGTCCGCGCCGATCGAACGGGAGTCCATCACGATGTACGCGCCGCCGTAGGCCTTGCGCAGGATCAGCTGGATGCGCGGCACGGTGGCGTTGCAGTACGCGTACAGCAGCTTGGCGCCGTGCCGGATGATGCCGTCGTGCTCCTGGTCGACGCCGGGCAGGAAGCCGGGGACGTCGAGCATGGTGACCAGCGGGATGTTGAAGGCGTCGCACATCTGGACGAAGCGCGCGGCCTTCTCGCTCGCGTTGATGTCGAGCACGCCGGCCAGCGACTGCGGCTGGTTGGCGATGATGCCGGTGACGTGCCCGTCGATCCGCGCCAGCACGCAGAGCACGTTGGTGGCCCAGCGCTCGTGGACCTCCAGGTACTCGCCGTGGTCGACGATCTCCTCGATCACCTTGCGCATGTCGTACGGGCGGTTGCCGTCGACCGGCACCAGGTCGAGCAGCGTGTCGTTGCGGCGGTCCACCGGGTCGTCGTTGACGACGGTCGGCGGCATCTCGCGGTTGTTCTGCGGCAGCAGCGAGAGGAGGTAGCGGACCTCCTCGATGCAGGACTGCTCGTCGTCGTAGGCGAAGTGCGAGACGCCGGAGACCCCGGAGTGGACGTCGGCGCCGCCGAGGCCGTTCTGGCTGATCTTCTCGCCGGTCACGGCCTGGACCACGTCCGGGCCGGTGATGAACATCTGCGAGGTCTCGCGGACCATGAAGACGAAGTCGGTCAGGGCCGGCGAGTACGCGGCGCCGCCGGCGCACGGGCCGAGCATCACCGAGATCTGCGGGATGACGCCGGAGGCCCGGGTGTTGCGCTGGAAGATGCCGCCGTAGCCGGCCAGGGCGGTGACGCCCTCCTGGATGCGGGCGCCGGCGCCGTCGTTCAGCGACACCAGCGGCGCACCGGCCGCGATGGCCATGTCCATGATCTTGTGGATCTTCTGCGCGTGGGCCTCGCCCAGCGCACCGCCGAAGATCCGGAAGTCATGGGCGTAGGTGAAGACCGTACGGCCGTGCACCGTGCCCCAGCCGACGACCACGCCGTCGGTGTGCGGCTTCTTCGCCTCCAGGCCGAAGCCGGTGGCGCGGTGCCGGCGCAGCGGCTCCACCTCGCGGAACGAACCCTCGTCGAGCAGCAGCTCGATGCGCTCACGGGCGGTCAGCTTGCCCTTGGCGTGCTGGGCCTCGGTGGCCTTCTCGCTCGGGCCCCGGCGGACCTGGTCGCGCAGTTCGTGCAGCTCGGCGACCCGCCCGTGGGCGTCGGCCGGGATCTCGGGGATCTCGTCGCCGACCGGCGCCTCATGCACAACCGTCATCTCGAACCACTCCAAGGGTGAGGGAACTGTCCGACAGCCAACGTCTGCGTTGCCCCCGGCTGCGAATCACTTCTTCACTTATGACTGTACGAGGGGCCCGGCGCTGGTTTCGGCGTCGATTCCGTACAAGGTCGCGTCCGTTTAGATGTCAGGGCTGTACAGAAACCGAGGGCGGGCGCCGTGATCGGACGGTGTCCGTTCGATTACCCGCAGCTGTCGCCCGAGTGGCGGTCCGATGATCTGAGTGGAAGGAAACGTGCAGGTCAGGCCAGGCGGGCGGGAGCCCGGGCGGGGTGCCTCAAGGGGGCCGCTAGCCGGACTTCAGTGGAGTGTGCTGGGCGACCCAAGGCGGCTCCGGGCGCCGATCAGTCGTAGGGATGCGCCAAAAACAGCGAGGCCCACCCGGGAACCTCCGGGTGGGCCGTCCGAGGGAGCGCTCAGCTCTTGCGACCGTCCTCCGGCTCGTCCTTGCCCCGCAGCTCCTCCTCGCGGCGGCGCAGGTCGGCCTCCCACTGCTTGAGCATGTCCTCGTGCCGCTTGTTGTCCTTCTTCAACGACGCGAGGAACTCGGGGTCGTCGTCCGGCGCGAGCGGCCGGCCGCCGCGCGGGCGCTCGTACTCGGGGTAGCCGGTGGTACGGCCCGCCGGGCGGGGCTGCAGGGCGCCGCGCTGCTTGCCGGCCACCAGCCAGGCGATCGAGCCGACCAGCGGGAACAGCAGCACGATGATCACCCAGACCACCTTGGGGAGGTGCTTCACCTCCTCCTCGGGCGTGGTCAGGCAGTCGATGAACGCCCAGACCCAGAGGGCGAGCGGGAGTACGAAGGTCAGGATCCTCAGCACGGCGGCGATCTCCCCCGGTGGCGGTGGCGGCGGGCGCCGCGAACCGGTGGACGGCTTCGACGGGGGCCCTTGACCGAGCCAGGCTATCGGGTGGCGGATACTGGCTGGCATGGCATACGACGATCTCCGTTCGTTTCTGCGGGCCCTCGACCGCGAGGGCGATCTCAAGCGCATCAAGGCCGAGGTGGACCCCCATCTGGAGATCGGCGAGATCGTCGACCGGGTGCAGAAGGCCAAGGGCCCGGCCCTGCTCTTCGAGAACGTCAAGGGCTCCTCGATGCCGCTGGCGATGAACGTCTTCGGCACCGAGCGCCGCCTCGCCAAGGCGCTCGGACTCAAGGGCCCCGACGACATCGCCGACAAGATCGCCGGTCTGCTGAAGCCCGAGCTGCCGCAGGGCTTCACCGGCTTCCGGGACGCCTTCGGCAAGCTCGCCTCGATGGCCCACGTGCCGCCGAAGCACGTGAAGTCCGCCGACGCCCCGGTGCACGAGGTCGTGCTCACCGGCGAGGACGTCGACCTGGACGAGCTGCCGGCCCTGTTCACCTGGCCGCTGGACGGCGGCTCTTTCTTCAACCTGGGCCTCACCCACACCAAGGACCCGGACACCGGCGTCCGCAACCTCGGCCTGTACCGGCTCCAGCGGCACGACCGCCGGACCATCGGCATGCACTGGCAGATCCACAAGGACAGCCGCAACCACTACGCCGTCGCCGCGAAGCGCGGCGAGCGGCTGCCGGTCGCGATCGCCTTCGGCTGCCCGCCGGCCGTCACCTACGCCGCCACCGCCCCGCTGCCCGGCGACATCGACGAGTACCTCTTCGCCGGCTTCGTCGCGGGCGAGCGGGTGAAGATGGTCGACTGCAAGACGGTGCCGCTGCAGGTCCCGGCCGACGCCGAGGTGGTCCTGGAGGGCTGGCTGGAGCCCGGCGAGATGCTGCCGGAGGGGCCGTTCGGCGACCACACCGGCTTCTACACGCCGCAGGAGCCGTTCCCGGCACTGAAGATCGACTGCGTGACGATGCGCCGCCGCCCGATCCTGCAGTCCATCGTGGTGGGCCGCCCGCCGACGGAGGACGGCCCGCTGGGCAAGTTCACCGAGCGGTTCTTCCTGCCGCTGCTGAAGGTGATCATTCCGGACATCGTCGACTACGACCTGCCCGAGGCCGGCGGCTTCCACAACTGCGTGATCGTCTCGATCGACAAGAAGTACCCCAAGCACGCCCAGAAGACGATGCACGCGATCTGGGGCGCGCACATGATGTCGCTGACCAAGCTGATCATCGTGGTGGACTCCGACTGCGACGTCCACGACTACCGGGAAGTGGCCTGGCGGGCCTTCGGCAACGTCGACTACAGCCGCGACCTCACCGTCGTCGAGGGCCCGGTCGACCACCTCGACCACGCCTCGTACCAGCAGTTCTGGGGCGGCAAGGCGGGCATCGACGCCACCCGCAAGCTGCCGGAGGAGGGCTACACCCGGGACGGCGGCTGGCCCGAGATGGTCTCCTCCGATCCCGCCACGGCCGCCCTGGTCGACCGCCGCTGGAAGGAGTACGGGCTCTGATGAGCACCGCTGCCGCCCTCCCCGAGGTCCCGCCGGGCAAGGTCAAGGCCTTCCTGCGGCTGGTGATGATCGAGCACTCGATCTTCGCCCTGCCGTTCGCCTACATCGCCGCCCTCACCGCGATGTTCCTCGCCGACGGGCGGGTGCACTGGGGCGAGCTGTTCGTCGTCACCGTCTGCATGGTCGGCCTGCGGACCTTCGCGATGGCCGCCAACCGCATCATCGACCGTGAGATCGACGCCCGGAACCCGCGCACCGCCGGGCGGGAGCTGGTCACCGGCGCCGTCGCGGTGAAGACCGCGTACATCGGTTCGGCGATCGCGCTGGCTGTCTTCCTGGGCGCGGCCGCCCTGCTGAACCCGCTCTGCCTGGCGCTCGCGCCGGTCGCCGTGGTGCCGATGGTGGTCTACCCCTACGGCAAGCGGTTCACCGACTTCCCCCAGGCGATCCTGGGCCTGGCCCAGGCGATGGGCCCGGTCGGCGCCTGGCTGGCCGTCACCGGTTCGTGGTCCTGGGACGCGGTCGTGCTCGGCGCCGCGGTCGGGATCTGGATCGGCGGCTTCGACCTGATCTACGCCTGCCAGGACGTCGAGTCGGACCGCGAGGGCGGCGTGCGCTCGGTTCCGGCCCGCTTCGGCATCCCGGCGGCGGTGTGGGGAGCGCGCGTCTGTCACGTGCTCACCACGCTGCTGCTCGGCTGGTACGCGGTGCTGACCGGCGCCGGCGCCGCGTTCTGGATCGGCCTCGCCGTCGTGGCCGGCGCCTTCGTCTACGAGCACACCATCGTGAAGCCGAACGACCTGTCGAAGCTGAACCGGGCGTTCTTCCAGACGAACGGGTTCGTCGGGATCTCGCTGTTCTTCTTCGCGCTGGTCGACCTGGTCGTGCGCGGACTGGGGATCTGAGCCTCCCCGCGCGGCTACTTGGCGCCCTCGTCGAGCGTGTGCTTGACGAGGGCGTTCGCGTGTCCGTGGCCGAGGCCGTGCTCGGCCTTGAGCCAGGCGACGAGCTCCATGTGCCTGGTCAGCGGGGAGTTGCGGATCAGCTCCTTCCAGTGCGCGATCGGCTGGCCGTACTTCTTCTCGATGGAGGGGAAGTAGCTGGCCGGGCCCTTGGCGGCGTCGGTGCTCATGGTGCTGCTCCTGTCGGTTTGTCAGTTCGGTCTTGCCGGGGTGATTCTCACGCAGAGAGCCGGACGGCGACAGTGCTCAGCCAGGCGAGCCCGAGCGCGGCGCCGGCGGTGAAGGCCATGACGGTGGCGCCGGAGCCGACGAACCCGGCCAGCACGCCGAGGGGCATCAGGCGGGAGGCGATCGCCCAGCCGCGGCGGCCGGTGGCGGCGAAGTGCCGGGCGAGGACGAGGAACGCGGCGCAGAGCGCGAGGTAGCCGACCGCGCCGCCGATCATGTGGACGGTGCCGTGGGCGCTCAGCTCGGTCACCCGGCCCTCGGGGGCGCCGACCGGGAACCCGGCCCCGGGGTCGGCCTCGAACGCCGAGCTGAGGAGGAACGACGCGCCGAACGCCGCGACCAGGCGGGGTGCCCAGGTGCCGCCGGGGCGGTTGCGCAGGGCCTGGTGGAGGCCGGCCGCGCCGGCGAGGACCAGGACGCCGGCGAGGAGGAAGTTCGCGGTCTGGATCCAGCCGGTGTCGCCGAGCGCGAGCTGGCTGACGGCGTTGCGGGAGAAGTCGAAGCCCTCGCGGGTGAGGCCCTGGACGAGGCCGGCGGTGAGGAACAGCGGGCCGGAGAGGGCGCCGGCGGTGAGGAGGGTCCGGGCTGCGGGAGCGGCGGCGAGCGGGGCGGCGGTGAGTGTGTTGGTCATGCCAGGAGGACCGGGGGAGTGGGCCGAACTCATCGGTGGTGCGGATGTGATCTGGGCCACTCGACGGTGCGACGAGCCCGCTATCGCCGTTCGCGCTCCGAGCCTCGCGGGTGCTGGCTGCTGTGGGCGGCCTGGAAGCCCGAACACCGGTTCCTTGAAGGAACACGGCATGGCTGTCGAGCACGACCCCTCGCACTCGCCCCGCGCGTACTACGGCGCGGAGCTGCGGCGCCTCCGCGAGTTGGCGGGACTGAGCCAGGAGGCCCTGGGGAAGCTGGTCTTCTGCTCGGGCGGATACATCGGGCAGATGGAAGTGGCGGTGCGGAAGCCGCAGGAGGAACTCTCCAAGTTGTTGGACGAGGCGCTCAAGACGGACGGGCACTTCCTGCGGGTGTATCAGCTGGTGCGGACGGCGTCGCGCTACGTCGACTTTCGCGGACGTGGTTGGACTCCAGCCGATGGCGCTGTCGATCAGCGAGTTCTCCCCGCTCCTCGTGCCCGGCCTGCTGCAGACGGCGGATTATGCGAGGGCGCTCTTCGGCGCCCGCCCGGGTTCGGTTCGCGACTCCAAGGACCCCGAAGGCCCCCGTCTCCGCTTCACCCCGGCCGCCTGGCAGGCCTTCGTGACCGCCGCCGCCAACGGCGAGTTCGGCACCGTCTGACGGTCGCTCACCTCACCCGGGTGGCGATGGCTCGGGCGCAGTCCAGGGACTCGGTACGGGTGGTGTCCACCTCCAGGTCGTAGACCACGCCCTCGTGGACGATCGGGGCCTGCTGGGCGGCCATGCCCGGGGTCCGGTCCCCGCGGGCGATCTCGCGGCCCGCGGCCACCGCGCTCTCGCACCGGACACCGACCCACAGCACCTCCAGGCCGTCGAGGACGTCCCGCCAGCGCGCCTGGGACTCCGCTCCGCCGAGGAACACGTCGTCGACGATGATCCGGGCGCCTGCCCGAGCCATCGCGGCGACCCCTGCCATCCACGCGGCCTCCAGCTCCCGGAACGTCGGTCCGACGGCCACGGCGCCGTCGTCGGCGATCTCGATCCCGAGGTCCGAGGCCTGCATGGAGGCCGGCATCATCTCGATCAGCGAGTCGATCGCCGCCGCGAGCCACGGATCCGGCAGGACTGCCTGGAGGCACCGGACGATCCCGGACTTGCCGGAGCTCGATCCACCGTTCAGCACGATCACTTGAGTCGTCACCAGATCACCGTAGAGGCGGGCGTCGGTCCGTCCGAAGCGGTTCTCGGAAAGCCGCGGCACTAGCATCGGCCGCGTGATCGACAACACCAGCGACTTCCGCTCGGACCGGATCGGCAGCGCCCTTCGCGGCGAGAACCCGACCGTCATGCGCCGCCTCGACGCCGGGTTCGCCGTGATCGGGGACGTCCAGTTCCTGCCCGGGTACTCGATCCTGCTCGCCGACGAGCCCGGTGTCGAACGGCTCTCCGACTTGCCCCGCCCGCGCCGACTGGTCTACCTCGCGGACCTGGACCGGCTCGGCGAGGCCGTCGAACGCGCCTGCCGGGCCGCCGATCCGGCCTTCCGGCGGGTGAACCTGGAGATCCTCGGCAACAAGGATCCCTTCCTGCACGCCCACGTCTGGCCCCGCTTCGACTGGGAGCCGGAAAACCTCGTGCAGAAGCCCGTCTGGCTCTACCCGCCGGATCACTGGCGCAACGAGCGGTATGCCCTCGCCCCGCAGCACGACGCCATCCGCGCCGCCATCACCGCCGAGCTCGACGCGCTCGGCTAGGGCCTGCGGCGACGTACGCGGCCGCAGCGCGGCCACCGGGCTGAACAGGCACGTAACCCTTCCCCGCCCGGTGTCGTTTGTGTGCGGGGCACGCGCGCGGACGCGTGGCCGAGTGCGCACTGCCGACCGAGAGGGACGTCTGATGGCCGAGGCCTACTTCGCCTTCAAGTACCCGCCCACACCTGACGAGTTCATCTTCAAGCTGACGGACGATGCCAAGATCGAGGAGGCCCGGAGGATCCTCCGCGGCGAGGAGAAGAGCAGGACCCACGTTATGGGGAGGATCCGCAAGCAGGCGGCCTCGTACAACCCCGGCTGGAGCTACCACCTGGACCCGGACACCATCGACTTCTTCGAGATGGCCATCGAGGTGTGCGACGCCAGCATCCGGTACACCGAGGACCACCTGGACGAGGTCTGCGGCGCGTTCCTCCCTGGCTGCTTCTGGTGCCCGTGGGGTTCGCAGCTTCTCCGCGAGGTCAACGGCGCGACGGCGGCCACCACGACGACCACCGCCCCCGCCGCCCTGCAGAGCAAGAACCTGGCGAGCGGCTGGCCGGGACTGAAGGGCACCGACTTCGCCTCCGGCATCGACGCCGCCTGTGTCGTGCCGGACAGCGGAACCGACCTGTACCTCTTCAAGGGTGACAAGTACCTGCGCTACCGCGTCACCGACGAGAAGATCACGTCCGGCCCGAAGAGCCTCGCGGACGGCTGGCCAGGTCTGAAGGGCGCCGACTTCACCTTGGGTATCGACGCCGCCTGCAGCGTGCCCGACAGCTCCACCGACCTTTACCTCTTCAAGGGTGACAAGTACCTGCGCTACCACGTCGGCACCGAGAAGGTCACCTCCGGCCCGAAGGGCCTCGCGGACGGCTGGTCGGGTCTGAAGGGCACCGACTTCACCTCGGGTGTCAGTGCGGCCTGCAGCGTGCCCGGTGAGCCCACCAACCTGTACCTGTTCAAGGGGAGCAAGTACCTGAGCTACCGGGTCACCGACGAGAAGATCATCTCCGGCCCGAAGAGCCTCGCGGACGTCTGGGGGGTCGACGGGGTCTTCGCCGGCGGCGTCGACGACGCCTGCCGCGTCCCCGGCGGCGCCGGCGACCTGTACTTCTTCAAGGGCGACCAGTACGTGCGGGTGCGCTAGGTGCTGACCGCCCGATCCGGCGCCGGTCCGGCTCCTGCGAGAGCCGGACCGGCGCGGCGAACGAGGCCCGCCGGGCTGCTCTCAGCCGTAATATTCCGCATTCGGACCGGAGTTGACTGTTTCGCAGACCGACTACCGCGCTGCGTTATGACCGTGTTACGGTCCGCGACGTAAGCAGAAGAGAAGAAGACCCCAGCGGTGCGCCAACACCCCGGGGTCTGGCACCAGGAGCAACAGACTCCCCATACAGATTCATCGTAGCGCGCACGCGCGCGGATTCTCCGTCCTTCCGAACGTCCTGCTGCAGGACCGCCGGCTCAGCTTCACCGCCCGCGGCCTCTTGGCCGACCTGCTCTCCCGGCCCGACGGCTGGCGCGAGGACGGGCGTCAGATCGCCGGCTCCAGCCCGCACGGACGCGGGACCGTCCGACGGACCCTCAAGGAGCTGACCGAGGCGGGTTACTACCGCGTCGAACTGATCCGGATGCCCGACGGCACCCTGCGCTCGGAGGCCCACGTCTACGACACGCCACAGCCTCGCCGGCCGCCGGGTGACACCCCTCCGGACGTCGGTGGGCCGGAAGGTGGCGCCCCTGTCACCCCTCCCGTAAAGAACCCGGAACAAGAACCCACCCTCCCGGCCGAGTCGCCCGACGCGCAGACCAGTGCCGCGGTCGCCCTGCTGTTCCGGGTGATCCGCCCCGAGCCGCGCCTGCGGCTCGGGGCGCGCGAGGCGACGGCCCTCGCGCCGCTCGTCGCCGAGTGGCTGCAAAGAGGCGCCACCGAGGCGGACTTGGCCCGGGCCCTGCTGTCCGGTCTGCCCTCGGACGTGAGCTCCCCGGCCGGCCTGCTCCGCAGTCGCCTGAAGCGGAAGATGCCGCCCGAACGGGCGACCCCCGCGCCGCAGCCGGCCGGGTACGCCGAATGCGCCGAGTGCCACGATCCGGTGCCCCGCCCCGGCATCTGCCGGGTCTGCGCGGGCCTGGCGCCCCGGCCGCTCGCCGTCGGGCGCGGCTTCGCGGTGGCCGCCGCAGGGGCGGCGCGGGCCCGGTTCGCCCTGCGCGGTCCCCGACCGGCCGCGGGGGCACCGGGCTGAGGCGGCCCGGCACCCGTTCTCGTGAACTTCCCGCGCGTGCCCAGGCGTGCCCGGGCGTGTCCACGAACCCGCGCCTAGCCTCCCCGGCATGGACATCGTGATCCCGCTCTTCAGGCTCTTCGAGCCGCTCGACGCCATCGGGCCGTACGAGCTTCTGGCCAACGTGCCCGACGCCCGGGTGCGCTTCGTCGCGCCCGAACCGGGGCGGATCGCCGACGTGCTGGGCGCCATGCGGGTGGACGTGCCCACCCGGTACTCGGAGGTCGAGTCCTGCGACGTGCTGCTCGTTCCGGGCGGAGCGGGGGCACGGTTGATGCTGGACAACACGGAGTTCATCGACTGGGTGCGCCGGATCCACGAGACGACCCGCTTCACCACCTCGGTCTGTACCGGGGCGCTCATTCTCGGGGCGGCGGGGCTGCTCAAGGGTCTCACCGCGACCACCCACTGGCTGGCGATGGACGACCTGGAGACGTTCGGTGCCACCTACACCGCGGAACGCGTCGTCCGGCACGACAAGATCATGACCTCGGCCGGGGTCTCCGCCGGTATCGACCTGGCCCTGGGGCTGTGTGCGTTGCTGAGCGACGAACTCACCGCCAGGGCCATCCAGCTCTTCACCGAGTACGACCCCCAGCCGCCGTACGACAGCGGCTCCCTGGCCACCGCGACGCCCGAGGTCGTGGCCCGCGCCCGGGAGCTCGCCAGCGGCGGCTGAGCCCGCTCAGGCGGTCAGGCCGCGCCGGTAGCGGACGCCCGGCCGGTGGTCGATCACGAGCTCCCCGACAGCGGTGAAGCCGGTGCGGCGGAGCACGGCCATGGAGGCCGGGTTGTCGAGGGTGGTCACGGCGGTGAGCGCGGTGAGCCCGTACTCGGCGGCCGCCAGCCGGCAGACCTCCAGAACGGCGGCCGTGGCCACGCCCCGGCCCGCGGCCCGTTCGCCGATCCGGTAGCCGAGTTCGGCCGAGCCGTCCTCGACGTCCACCAGGTTCACCCGGCCGAGCAGTGCCCCGTCCTCGTCCGTGACGAGGTGGAAGCGGCACGTTCCGGCGTCCTGCTCGGCCAGCAGGGCGCGGTGCCGGTCGGCGAAGTACGTGAAGTACCCGTCTCCCCGGTCGGGCACCGACCGGGCGAAGTACGCCCGGTTCGCGCGTTCGAACTCCAGCAGGGCGTCCGCGTGGCCGGCCCGCAACCGCTCCAGCCTGATCGCGATCATCCCGCCAGCATAGGAGCGCCACTGTCGTCCGGCTGCCTGTGGCCCCCGTCCGCGGGGCGACCGGGTGATCCGGAGGCGAGCTGATGTACATCCCGTACATTGGTTGCATGAGCGAGCCTGTGATTGCCTCCATGGCCGAGGTCCGGAGCCACCTTGCGGACGTCATCGACCGCGCCCGTAGGGGCGAGACGCCGACGATCATCACCAGGCGGGGTAAGCAAGAAGCTGTGGTGATCGACATCGACGAGTACCGACGTCTGAGCCGGCTCGCCGACGACGCCGAGGATGCCTGGCTCAACCAGCTGGCGGACGAGGCGGAGGCCGAGGGGACGGAAGGGTCGGTCTCGCTGGAAGAGATGGCCGCCATGCTGCGGGCGCAGCACGGCTGAGCCATGGGGTACGTCACGCGATTCACTCCGCACGGCCAGCGGGACCTCCTGAAGATCCCGCGCGCCGATGCACTTCGGATCATGTATCGCCTCACCGAGCTCCAGCGGGCGCTGGACGCGGGTGATGTCGAAGCGTTCGACGTCAAGCCGCTCCAGGGGCACGACGCCCGGTGGCGGCTGCGGGTCGGCGACTACCGGATCGTCTACACGATCGAGGACGGCCGGCTCATCGTGTGGGTCCTCGCTGCTGGGCATCGCCGCGAGGTCTACCGGCGCTACTGACCCGGGCGGCAGGGCCCGGGCCGGTCGTGTGGCGGCCGACCCGGGGCGGGCTGTGCCGCTACTCGGCGGCCTCTTCCTTGATGTACGCCTCGTACTGGGCGGCGGTGAGCAGGCCGTTCAGCTCGGCGGGCTTGGTGAACGTGATCTCGATCATCCAGCCGTCGCCGTACGGGTCGTCGTTGACCTGCTCGGGCTCGTCGTTCAGGCCCTCGTTCACGGCGGCGACGGTGCCCGTGAGCGGCATGTAGGCCTCGCTGACCGACTTGACCGACTCGATGCTGCCGAATGGCTCGGTGATCTCGAAGCCGTCCCCCTTCTTGGGGAGTTCCACGAAGACGATGTCGCCGAGCTGGCGCTGTGCGTAGTCGGTGATGCCCAGGCGGGCCGTGTCCTTCCCCGAGGTCGCCACCCACTCGTGGTCCTTGGTGTACTTGCGGTCGTTCGGGATGTTCGCCATTGGGGCCTCCGGGGATCGCCGGGCGGATCGGCTGACGGCCTGTCAGCTGCGAGAAAGAGCCTGCCGCAGATTTCCGTCGCCGGGCAGGATGTTCACCCGGACGTGTGAGTCCCCTGCTCACCGAGATCGTCCCCCCACCGAGGATCCCCCGGGATCCGGAGCCAGGAGAGTCGTGTGAGCACCGCCAGGATCGCCGTCGTGACCAGCCTCGCCCACGCGGAGCACGATCCCGACCTCGCGCCGGTCGTTGCGGCGCTGCGTGCCGAGGGGCTGGCGGCCGAACCGGTGGCCTGGGACGCCGACCGCCCGGGGTGGGAGGCGTTCGACCTGGCGGTCATCCGTTCGACCTGGGACTACTCGGAGCGGCTCGGCGAGTTCCTGGCCTGGGCCGACACGACGGCCCGCGCCACCCGGCTGTTCAACCCGGCGCCGGTGGTGCGCTGGAACAGCGACAAGCGCTACCTGCTGGAGCTGGCCGAGCGCGGCGTCCCCGTCGTGCCGACGAGGATCCTCGAACCGGGCGCGCCGGCCGCCGAGGCCGACTTCGACCGGCCCGCGGGCGTGGTGGTCAAGCCCGCGGTCTCCGCGGGGGCCCGCGACACCGCGTGGTACGAGCCCGGCCGCTCCTCGGACGCCCTGCGCCACGCCCGGATGCTGCTGGACGAGGGCCGCACGGTGATGGTGCAGCCCTACCTCCCACTGGTGGCTGAGGGCGAGCGCGCCCTGGTCTTCGTCGCCGGCGCGTTCAGCCACGCGATCCGCAAGGGGCCGGTGCTGACCGAGCCGGGCGTCATCGACAACGACCGGGTCGCCCACCCGGGCATCACCGTGTACGAGCCGACCGGGGCGGAGCTGCGCACCGCCCGGGCCGCCCTGGCGGCGGCCCCGCTGCGGACGGCCTGCTCTTCGCCCGGGTCGACCTGGCCCTGGACGAGGCCCGGGAGCCGGTGGTGATGGAACTGGAGCTGATCGAGCCGAACCTCTTCCTCGGCCATACCCCGCAGGGCCTCCAGCGGCTCGCCGCCGCCGTCGCCGCCCGTACGGCCACCGCCCGCTGACCGCCGTCCGACGGGAGAATGGGCCCACCCGACCTCTGGAGGAGACACGTGATCGGCAAGCTGCAGTGCATCGTGCTCGACTGCCCGGACCCGGCCGCACTGGCCCGTTTCTACGCGGCGCTGCTGGGCGGTGAGGTGGACCGGCCGGACCGGCGCTGGTCGCTGCACGCGGACTGGTCGACCCTGCACACGGAGGACGGGACGGTGATCTGCTTCCAGCGGGTGGCCGACCACCGGCCGCCGCGGTGGCCGGACCCGGCCCACCCGCAGCAGGTGCACCTGGACATCGACGTGGCCGATCTCGACGCGGCCGAGCGCGAGGTGCTCGCGCTCGGCGCCACCCGGTTGAGCGATGCCGGAGGCTGGCGGGTCTATGCGGACACCGCCGGCCACCCGTTCTGCCTGATCCCCGGCTGAACGGCTGAACGGCCCGGCCGCCGGCCGGCGCACGGGAAGGGCCGAGCCCCGGCTCTCCGGTTGGGGGCCGGGGAGCCGGGGCTCGGCGTTGAGGGTGGATCGTCAGGCGGAGCGACGGCGGCGCGACGCGAACAGCGCGCCGATGCCCGCCAGGAGGAGCGCGCCCGCGCCCATCGCGGCCTTCTCCATGCCGTCGGAGCCGGTGTGGGCCAGCTCGCCGCCCGCCGCAACCGAGGTGGTGCCGGTGGTGGTGGTGCCGGTGGTGGTGGTCGAGAAGCCGGCGTTCCGGACGGTGGTGCCGGTGGCGGTGCCGGTGCCGGTGGCGGCCGGAGCGGCGGTGAGCTCGATCTCGACGTTCTGGGGGCCGCGGACGGCGGGCGCGAAGCCCGGGGTCTGCTGAACGGCCTGCGGGTGGACGTAGGACTTGCCGAGCGGGGCGTCGGCGGTGAAGGCGAGGCGGACGTGCCGGGTGTCGTTGCTGCCGGGGGCGATGGTCTTGTCCGAGGTGAGGTGGTAGACCACCCGGTCGGAGCCGCTCGCGGTGCCGGTGATGTTCTCCCAGCTGCCGTCGGCCTTGCGCACCTGGAGGGTGCTGCGGCTGTCGGCCTCCACGATCTTGTCGACGTCGGTGTAGCGCGAGGCGCTGGCGTTCGCGAAGGTGACGTCGAACTCGGCCGGGGCGCCACCGGCGACCATGCTGGTCGGCGCGTCCTTGACCTGCACGGTGAGGGCCTTGGCGACGATCTCCTTGGCGCTCTCGGCGAGGACCGTCTTCGCGGCCGGGTCGAGCACGGCGGAGCTGAGCTTGATCGGCGTGTCCGAGCCGCCCCAGTCGTTGTTCAGCGGGGTGGCGATGCGCAGCTGGACGGTCTTGGTGGCGCCGGCGGCGACGGTCAGGTCGGTGATCTCGCCGGTGAAGTGGAATCCGTTGGTCTGGCTGAAGGCCAGCGTGACGGGCTTCCAGGTGCCGTCCGCGGCGCGGTAGTCGAGGGTGATGCGGTCCTGCGAACGGGCGAAGCCGTTGCTCGCGTCGAGCTTCAGGGCGAAGGTCGCCTCGGCGGTGCCGGGGTTGGTGATGGTCTCGGTGAACTCGACCGCCTGGCCGCCGTGGCCGATCGACGCCGGAGCGTTGACCGCCAGCTCCGGCTTGCCCACGACCGGGGCCGCGGTGAGGTTGATCTCGACGAACTGCGGGCCGCGGGCGGCGTCCATGTAACCCGGGATGTGCTGCACGGCCAGCGGGTGGATGTAGGTCTTGCCGAGCGGGGCGTCGGCGGTGAAGGCGAGCCGGACGTGCCGGGTGTCGCTGCCGTTGGGAGCGAGGGTCTGGTCCCCGGTGAGGTGGTAGGTGACCCGCTCGGAGCCGGGCTGGCTGCTGGGCTCGCCGGTGATGTTCTCCCAGCTGCCGTCGGCCTTGCGCACCTGGAGCGTGCTGCGCCCGTCGGCCTCCACGACCTTGTCGACGTCGGTGTAGCGCGAGGCGCTGGCGTTCGTGAAGGTGACGTCGAACTCGGCCGGGGCGCCGCCGGCGACCATGCCGGTCGGCGCGTCCTTGGTCTGAACGGTGAGGGCCTTGGCCTTGAACTCCTTGGTGCTCTCGGCGAGGACCGTCTTCGCGGCCGGGTCGAGCACGGCGGAGCTGAGCTTGACGGCGGTGTCCCAGTTGCCCCAGTCGTTGTTGGTCGGGGTGGCGATGCGCAGCTGGACGGTCTTGGTGGCGCCGGCGGCGACGGTCAGGTCGGTGATCTCGCCGGTGAAGTGGCAACCGTTGTTCAGGCTGAAGGCCAGGGCGACGGGCTTCCAGGTGCCGTCCGCGGCACGGTGCTCGATGGTGACGCGGTCCTGCGAGCGGGCGAAGTCGGCGTTCGCGTCGAGCTTCAGGGTGAAGGTCGTCTCGGCGGTGCCGGGGTTGGTGATGGTCTCGGTGAACTCGACGGCCTGGCCGCCGTGGCCGATCGACGCCGGCGGGTTGACCGTCAGCTCCGGCTTGGCGGCCTCGTTCGCGGCCTTGGCGGCCGGGGCGGCCTTGGCGGCCGGAGCGTCGGCGGCCGGGGCCGCCGGCGCCGTGGTGGCCGGGGCGGTGACGGCCGGCGGAACCTCGGCGGCGAACGCGGCGGGGGCCGAGACGACCGCTCCGGTGGCCAGCAGCACGCCGAGGGTGGCGGCGGTCAGGACGGTGGAGCGGGAACGACGGGTGCGCGTGGTGATGGACATTCTGAATACCCCCCAGGGTGTATCCGGCTGCCGGTGCAGGTCGGCAGCCGTGGTGCGGATGCGGTGGCCGGACTCGCGGAGTAAGCGCTGTCTCGGCGCCGCTTGCGGTCCCCTCGGCGGGGGCTTCCCCGCCGCTCACTTACACAGACGTGTGGGGGCCGCGGGGGTTGCAGGTGGGTTCCGAACTTTTTCGAGAATCTTTTGCGGCCGTCCTGACCTGCGGTTTTCCGCTCCCGGGGGCGGATCAGCCGAGTGAGAGGGCGTCACCGACGCTGAGCCGTCCGGGTGCGGCCACCTCGGCCAGGGCGTCGAGCCGGCAGTCGTGGGCGTGGACGACGGCCTTGAGGATCTCCGGCGCGTGCGGCAGCCCGGGCTGGGCGGCGGTGGTCATCGCGCAGCGCTCGCTGGCCCGGACGAAGGTGAGCCGGACCCCGGTCCCGCCGCGCCCCTCCCGGCCGAACCAGGTGTCCTCGACGAACGGCGGGGTGCCGGGCGGGGTGCGGAGCAGGACGTTGGGGCGGAACCGGCGCTCGTCCACCACGGCGGAGGGCGCGGCCTCGCGCACCCAGTCCAGGGTGGCGGTGGTGAGCACGCTGACCGGCAGCTGGTCGAAGTGGGAGACGGCGTCCTCGCGGGCGAGCGCGACGTCCGGGCGCTGGAGGTAGGCGCGCAGGAAGGCGGTGGGATCGGCGACCGGCCGGCCGAGCGGGTCGAGGAGCTCGGGGCGGTCGAGCCGGTGGCCGAGCCGGGAGGAGAGGCGGAGCAGGCCGTCCATCCGGCGGAAGCGCCGGGTGTTCTTCCCGGAGCCGAGTTTGCCGGCCCCGTCGCGCACGGCGTAGAGGCGGTCGCCGGCCAGTCCGCGGTCGTCGACCTCGATGGAGTCGATCCGCTCGCCGCCGGTGGACTTCACGGGGTAGCGCCACAGCTGCTCGATCACTCCGATGATCTCTGCCATGGGCTGACAGCGTAGCGGCGCCCGCCGGGGATGGTCTAGACCAAGCGTCCGGCGGGCCTTCGGCACGGGTGGGCACTCAGCCCAGCCGCGCCACCGCCCGGACCGGCGCGCCGTCGGCCGCCACCAGTCTCAGCGGGAACAGCGAGACCTCCACCGGTCGTCCGGCCTGCTGCGCGTCGAGCAGCTCCCGCAGGTCGGTCAGGTTCTCCGCGATCACCCCGCCGCCGGGCGCGCCCAGCAGCACCCGGTGCGCGGCCAGCGTGGGTTCCGCGGCGCCCGGCTGGTCGTGCTCGTCGGTCAGGTCCGCCAGCAGTGCGGCCACCGCCGGATCGCCGGGGCCGGGGTCGGGGGTGGGATCGACGCTGAGCGCGTCGACCCCGACCGTCCGCACCCCGGCCGCGACGATCGCCTCGGCGGCCTCGGTGGTCAGGCTGGGGTGGGCGAGGTAGGCGTCGGTGCCCCAGTGCCGGGCCCAGCCGGTGGCCAGCAGCAGTACGGTGCCGGCCCCGGCCCGCTCCAGCGCGGGGGCGAGCAGCTCCGGCGTCAGCTCGGTGCGCGGCTCCAGGCCGCGCAGGTCGGCCACGACCGCCGGACCGGTGAACCGCTCCAGCGGCAGGCCGTCCAGGGTGGGCCAGGTGACGTCCACGTGGTACGGCGCGTCCACGTGGGTGCCGGACTGCGAGCCGAGGTGCAGGGCCAGCACGTTCACCCCGGCCGTGGCGGTGGTCAGGGCCGGTTCCAGGACGACGGCCGGATCGCCCGGGTAGACCGGCATCGCGGTGGTCACCTGGTGGGTGAGGTCGACGAGGGTCGCTGCCATGCCGCCCATCCTCGCAGGGGTGACGCCGGACGGAGCCGCCGCGGGGCCCGCCGGATGGAAGCGGGGCCCGCCGTATAGAAAGGGGGCATGGGAACAGCGAAGCGTCAGCCGTGGGTGGTCGGGGTCTCGGGCGCGTCCGGAACGCCGTACGCCGCCTCCGTGATCCGGGCGCTGCTCGGCGCGGGGGAGGCGGTGGACCTCGTGGTCAGCCGGGCGGCCCGGCTCACCATCCTGGACGAGACCGGCATCTCCTTCCGCGACGCGCACTGGCGCACGGACCTGGCCGCCTGGCTGGGCACCGACCCCGGCGAGCTCGACGACGTGCGCTACTGGTCGGCCGGGGACTTCGCGGCCGGGCCGTCCAGCGGCTCCTACCCGGCCAAGGGCATGCTGGTCGTGCCGGCCACCACCGGCGCGGTGGCCGGGATCGCGCTCGGGCTGAGCAAGGACCTGCTGCAGCGGGTCGCCAGCGTCACCCTCAAGGAGCGCCGCCCGCTGGTGGTCTGCGTCCGCGAGACGCCGCTCAACGGGGTGACCCTGAAGCACCTGGTCGAGTTGGACGCGCAGGGCGCCGTCGTGCTCCCCGCCTCGCCCGGCTTCTACGCCGGCGGCTCCACCGTCCGCGAACTGGTCGATTTCGTGGCCGGCCGGGTGCTGGACGCCGTCGGGGTGCCGCACACGCTGTACCGGCGCTGGGAGGGTGAGTTGGGTGCGGCCGCCCGCGACGCCGCGCCACCGGAGTGAGGGGGCGTGAGCAAGCGGAAACCGGGAGAGTATGTTCTCTGCGATATCCGGGTTGTTCCGCGCACGGCGCCTTTGAATCCGGATAATGATCTGTGGGTCTGGTGAGGTTCGGAAGGACGCGGACGGTATATGGACACGGTGGACAGACAGCTCATCCAGGCGCTCCGGGAGAACGGCCGTGCGTCCTACGCCGAGCTGGGCCGACTGGTGGGCCTCTCCGGCCCGAGCGTCACGGACCGGATCAACCGGCTGGAGCAGGCCGGGGTCATCACCGGCTACCGGGCGACGGTCAACCCGGCCTCGCTCGGCTTCGGCGTCACGGCCCTGATCGGCCTTCAGCTCACCGACGCGGCCGACCACGAGGACGTCGCGTTCCGGCTGAAGGACCTCAGCGAGGTCGAGGACTGCTGGTTCATCGCCGGTGACGACTCCTACATGCTCAAGGTCCGGGTGGCCGACGTGGCCGGCCTGGAGTCGGTGGTGAAGCGGATCTCGGGCACGAAGGGCGTGGCCCGGACCCGCACCACCGTCGTACTCTCCACGAAGTGGGAGAACCGGGTCAGCGAACTCCCGCTCGTCGAAGGGGAGTGAACGCGATGGCACTGGTCGGACTGGAGGAGCTGCGGGCGGCTCGGCAGCGGATCGCCGGGGTCGCGGTACGGACCCCGCTGGTCCCCGCCCCCTGGGCGGGCTCCGGGGAGCGCCGGCTCTGGCTCAAGCCGGAGAACCTCCAGCCGACCGGCGCCTTCAAGACCCGTGGCGCCTACAACCGGCTCGCCGCGCTCACCGAGCAGGAGCGGGCCCGCGGCGTGGTCGCCCAGTCCAGCGGCAACCACGCGCAGGCGGTGGCGTACGCGGCCGGGCTGCTCGGCATCAAGGCCGTCATCGTCATGCCGGACACCTCGCCGGGGGTGAAGATCGACGCGACCCGCGCGTTCGGCGCCGAGGTGGTCGTCGTCGCGCCGGAGGAGCGGGACACGCTGCCGGTCGAGCTGGCCGAGCGGCACGGCTACGTCTGGGTGCCGCCCTACGACGACCCGTACATCATCGCGGGCCAGGGCACGGTGGGCCTGGAAATCGCCGAGGACGCCCCGGCCGAGCTGGACACCGTGCTGGTGCCGGTCAGCGGCGGCGGCCTGATCTCCGGGACGGCGGCCGCGCTCAAGCTCACCCGCCCGGGCGTCCGGGTGGTCGGCGTCGAGCCCGAGCTGGCCGCCGACGCGCAGGCCAGCCTGCGGGCCGGCGAGCGGCTCAGCTGGCCGGTCGCCGACACCTACCGGACCATCGCGGACGGCCTGCGCACGCCGTCCGTCGGAGAGCTGCCGTTCCAGCACCTCACCGCCTACGTGGACGACATCGTGACCGTCTCCGAGGCCGAGATCCGGGCCACGGTGGCACTGCTCGCCCGGCGCGGCCGGCTGGTCGCGGAGCCCTCCGGCGCGGTGGCGCCGGCCGCGTACTTCCACCGTTCGGACGAGGTCGGCGGGCAGGTCGTGGCGGCGGTGGTCTCCGGCGGCAACATCGACCCGGCGTTGCTCTCGGAGCTGCTCGCAGTCTGAGCAGGGCATAGGCGTACGCTCGTTCCGGCATTGATTCGAAGTCGGAGGAGGCGGGGCACCGCATGGACGCAGGGCTCAAGCGCGAGCTGGAGGCGAAGGTCTACGCGGGTGAGCGGCTGACCCGTGAGGACGGGATCGCGCTCTACGAGAGCGACGACCTGGCGTGGCTGGGCGGCCTCGCCCATCACGTGCGGACGCAGAAGAACGGCGACGTCGTCCACTTCAACGTCAACCGCCACCTCAACATGACCAACGTGTGCAGCGCGTCCTGCGCGTACTGCTCGTTCCAGCGCAAGCCGGGCGAGAAGGATGCGTACACGATGCGCATCGAGGAGGCCGTCCGCCTGGCCAAGGCCATGGAGGTGGACTCGCTCACCGAGCTGCACATCGTCAACGGGCTGCACCCGACCCTGCCGTGGCGCTACTACCCCCGCTCGCTGCGGGAGCTGAAGGCTGCGCTGCCGAACGTCTCGCTGAAGGCCTTCACCGCCACCGAGATCCACTGGTTCGAGCGGATCAGCGGCCTGTCGGCCGACGAGATCCTGGACGAGCTGATCGACGCCGGCCTGGAGTCGCTGACCGGCGGCGGCGCCGAGATCTTCGACTGGGAGGTCCGCCAGCACATCGTCGACCACGACACCCACTGGGAGGACTGGTCGCGGATCCACCGGCTCGCCCACGGCAAGGGCCTCAAGACGCCGTCGACGATGCTCTACGGCCACATCGAGGAGCCGCGCCACCGGGTCGACCACGTGCTGCGGCTGCGCGAGCTGCAGGACGAGACCGGCGGCTTCCAGGTCTTCATCCCGCTGCGCTACCAGCACGACTTCCACGACTCCAAGGACGGCGTCGTGCGCAACAAGCTGATGGCCCGCACGGAGATGGCCACCGGCGCCGAGGCGCTGAAGACCTTCGCGGTCTCCCGGCTGCTCTTCGACAACGTGCCGCACGTCAAGGTCTTCTGGGTGATGCACGGCATCACCACCGCGCAGCTGGCGCTCAGCCACGGCGCGGACGACATGGACGGCTCGGTGGTCGAGTACAAGATCACCCACGACGCGGACAACTTCGGGACCCCGAACAAGCTCGGCCGCGACGACCTGCTCGGCCTGATCCGGGACGCCGGCTTCCGCCCGGTCGAGCGGAACACCCGCTACGAGGTCATCCGGGAGTACGACGGCCCGGATCTGACGCGTCGGGAGACCCCGCAGGCCATGCGCCTCTGACCCGCTCCCACCAGCGCATTCCACCGCCCCCCGGGCCCGCGCCGAGGCCCGGGGGACGGTTCGTCTCCACGGGGTCGGCACAGCCTTCACCGCCCCCGCACAGACCCCGGGTTTCCCTACGGGCCGTTGGTTTGGCAGGATCGGCCACATGTCCGGTTCCCATCGCGCCACCACGTACCCGCCGTACGAGCCGATGCACGAGCCGGGATACGAGGTGCCGCAGCCGTCCCACGGGGTGTACGAGCAGGCGTCGTACCCGGCGGCGTACGACACCTCGGAGCAGTACGGGACCGGCGGGAACCAGTCGTACGGCGCGTACCAGGCGTACGGGGGCCACGAGGTCCACCAGGGCTACGGTGGCTACGGGAGCCATGACGGCTCCGACACCGGCTTCGACGCCTACGACCAGCCGTTCCGGCCGTACCCCGGCCACGAGGCGGACCCCGCCCACGGGCAGGGCCCCTCCTACGACCGGGACTCCGTCTTCGTGCCCGCCCCCGCCCCGGCGCCCGAGCCGTCCGCGGCCCCCGCCGCGTCCGACGCCCCGGCCCCGGTCGGCTCCCGGACGGCAGCCCGAGGCCACCGGCGCAAGCCCAAGAAGAAGCGTCACGGCAAAGCCATCACCGCCGGCACCGCGCTGCTGCTCGCGGCGGCCGCCGGCTGGTACACCGTCGGCCAGGACGGCGCCAAGCCCGGCCTCACGGCCGCCGACGGCCCCGGGCCCGAGGGCGTCTCCACCCCGGACCAGCCCGCCCCGCAGGCCGCGGGGCCCGCCGCCCAGGCCGCCGCCGACCGGCAGGCCGAGGCCCCCGCCGCTGCCCGCAGCGAGGCCCGGCCGGACGCCTCGGTGGCCGCGATACCCGGGCTCGGCGCCGCCTTCACCGCCCGGATACCCGCCGAGACCACGCAGGTGGTGCTGGCCTCCGGTCAGGACAAGAACGCCAACAAGAACAGCGTCACCCTCTGGACCCGCACCCCCGAGGGCCGCTGGCTGGCCGGCGAGACCTGGCAGGGCCACAACGGCAACAACGGCTGGACGACCGAGCACAAGGAGGGCGACCTGCGCAGCCCGATCGGTGTCTTCAGCCTCACCGACGCGGGCGGCCGCAAGGCCGACCCGGGGGGCAAGCTCCCGTACGACAAGGACCCGGCCTTCGTGGTCTCCGGGACGGGCTTCTTCGGCGACCAGCTGGAGGGCTCCTTCGACTACGTGGTCGCGATCAACTACAACCGCGTTCCCGGGAACTCGCCGCTGGACCCGCGCCGCCCGATGGGTTCGAAGAAGGGCGGCGGCATCTGGATCCACGTCGACCACGACGGCCCCACCCACGGTTGCGTCTCGATACCCGAGGACAAGATGGCCGAGCTGATCCGGACCCTCGACCCGGCCGCCCACCCGGTGATCGTGATGGGTGACGCGGCCTCGCTGGCCGCCTGAGCGGCCCTGCGGACGCCAGCCGGACGCGCGCGCGTTCCCACGGCGGCCGGCCCACGACCCGGGCGCCGCAACGGCTCTTGTGGGCCTCCTACAGCTTCCCGGGCCGGATCCTGTAGCCGGTCGCGCCCCGCTGACCAGCGGGTAACCCGGTTGAGTGGCTTTATGAGCGGTTCGCGCATTGTGGCACTCGGGCACTACCAGCCCCCCAAGGTCCTCACCAACGACGATCTGGCGGTGCTGGTCGACACCGACGACGAGTGGATCCGCAGCCGGGTCGGGATCCGGACCCGGCACATCGCCGAGGGCGAGACGCTCGTCGACCTCGCGACCGAGGCGGCCCAGAAGGCGCTGGCGAACAGCGGCCGCACCGCCGCCGACATCGACCTCGTCGTGGTCGCCACCTGCACCGCGATCGAGCGCAGCCCCAACACCGCCGCCGCCGTGGCCGCCCGCCTGGGCGTGCGGGCGCCCGCCGCCTACGACATCAACACGGTCTGCTCGGGCTTCTCGTACGCGCTGGCCACCGCCGACCACGCGATCCGGGCCGGCGCGGCCCGCGTCGCGCTGGTGATCGGCGCCGAGCGGATGTCGGACACCATCGACTGGACCGACCGGTCGACCTGCGTGATCTTCGGTGACGGCGCCGGGGCCGCGGTGGTGGAGGCCCAGGAGGAGGGCGCCGAGCCCGGCATCGGCCCGGTGGTCTGGGGCTCGGAGCCGGAGCGGGGCGACGCCGTGGTGATCACCGGCTGGGACCCGGTCATCAGCCAGCAGGGCCAGTCGGTCTTCCGCTGGGCGACCACCCAGATCGCCCCGCTGGCCCGGCAGGCCTGCGAGAAGGCCGGGATCGACCCGGCCGAGCTCAAGGGCTTCGTGCCGCACCAGGCCAATCTGCGGATCATCGACGCCATCGCGTCCCGGCTGGGCGTCACCGACGCGGTGGTGGCCCGGGACGTCGTCGACTCCGGCAACACCTCGGCCGCGTCGATCCCGCTGGCGTTCTCCAAGCTGGTCGAGCGCGGCGAGCTGTCGCCCGGTGACCCGGTGCTGCTGTTCGGCTTCGGCGGCGGCCTCGCGTACGCCGGCCAGGTCGTCCGCTGCCCCTGAGAGCCGTGGGAGCCCCTGCGGGGCTCTCCCGCGCACCCGCGGCCCCCTTGGGCCCCTTCGGGCGCGCTGGGCCCCTCCGGGCCCCTGGAGGGCGCCCGTGGCGCCCGGGAACGCGAACATGCCGGTGGGCGGGCACCCCGTGGAGGGTGCCCGCCCACCGGCATGTCGGGCGCGCTGCGGACCGCCGGCGGACCTCCCCCGAGGACACGGCCGCCGTCCGTCGTTCCCCGGACAGGAGGCCGGGGCTGCGCGCGGAGCGGATGGGTGAGTAGGCGGATCGGTCTACCTGGGCGGCTTCTTGCCGGTGACGCCCAGGTACACCAGGGGAGCGAGGTTGGGCTTGAGGTCCTTGACCTTGACGCCCCAGGAGGTGAAGGCCTTCTGGTGCTCGGCCGCCGAGGCGAGCAGCGACACCAGAGACCCGGCGACGGCGGCCGCGTCGAGTGACTTGTCGGCCTGTCCCTTCGCCTGGAGTTCCTTGACGGCATCCGTGAGTGGCTTGGCGACCGCGTTGAGGACCGTCATGCGGATCTTGAAGAACCGCTTGTCCCCTTCGGCGGCACCGAGCGTGACCACTCGGAGAATGGCGTCGTTCTTGCGCCAGAAGGCGAGGAATCCGTCGACCAGTTCTTCCGAAGTGGCCGTGCCGGACTTCCCTGCCCAGGACTTTCCGGCCACCAGCTCTTTGAGGGTGTCGGCGTCCTTGGCCATTTCCTCGGCGATTTCGAGGACAGCGCCCTCGACATCCGGGAAGTACTGGTAGAAGGTCGCGGGGGAGGTACCCGCCATACGGGCGACGTCGATGACCTTGACGTCCCGATAGGGCGACGTGCTGAGCATCTCGCGGAGGCAGTCGAGCAGCTTCTGCCGCGTCTCCTGTCCGCGTCGCCCGGCGACGCGACCGTCGACGGTGCGAACTTGTCCTGTCATGCCGTCAGCTTACCGCGGCACGATCTTGGCGCGATTCGGTGATGTGACAATTACTCCGCTCGGGGGTTCGTCCGGGGGGTCGGAAGCAGTTCGGACGGATATTCACCGGGATCAGGCAGCCCGGTATGGAGCCCCCCCGTGTGCTTTTGACCCCACAGCGTGACGGACCCTTCGCTGAGGGGCGGTCCGGTGACAGTGTGTGACGATTTCGGGGGTCGATCCGGTCGTGGCGCGCGAGCGTGCCGGAGCCGCCGGGCGCAAGCCGCCGACGGAGCGGACGTCAGAATCCGGCCGTTCCGTCGCCACTGACCGGACGGTGACGGGCCTGGGACCGGCCTTCTGGATCAGGACCGCCCGGGCCGATCCACGAGACCGGCCCGGAGGGGGCTCTGGGCGGGGGAGGTTGGAGATGGGACCGGCGGCATTGGAGAATCGGGTCCGGCACCACGCGGCGGGTGCGGAAACGGGGAGGTGGCAGCGGAGTGGACCAGCTGACGGCGCACGATCCGAGGCGGATCGGGCCCTTCGAGGTGCTGGGGCGACTCGGCGCGGGTGGGATGGGGCTGGTCTACCTGGCGCGGTCGCCCGCCGGTCGGCGGGTGGCCATCAAGACCGTCCGGGGGGAGCTGGCGGAGGACGAGCTGTTCCGGGTCCGCTTCGCCCGGGAGATCGCGGCGGCCAAGACGGTCGGCGGCTTCTACACCGCGGCCGTGGTCGACGCGGACGCCGACGCGCGGGTGCCCTGGCTGGCCACCGCGTACGTCCCGGCGCCGTCCCTGGAGGATCTTGTCGGTGAGTGCGGGCCGCTGCCGGTGGACGCGGTGCGCTGGCTGGTCGCGGGCATCGCGGAGGCGCTGCAGTCCATCCACGCGGCCGGACTGGTCCACCGCGATCTCAAGCCCTCGAACGTGCTGGTGGTCGAGGACGGCCCACGGGTGATCGACTTCGGCATCGCGGCCGGCGTCTCCAGCACCCGGCTGACCATGACCAACGTCGCGGTCGGCACCCCGGCGTACATGTCGCCCGAGCAGGCCCGGGACAGCCGCGGCGTCACCGGCGCCAGCGACGTCTTCTCGCTCGGCTCGCTGCTGGTCTTCTGCGCCACCGGCCACCCGCCCTACCGCGGCGCCAACCCGGTCGAGACGGTGTTCCAGCTGCTGCGCGAGCAGCCCGACCTCTCCGGCCTGCCGGCCGAGCTGGTGGACCTCGTCCGCGCCTGCATGCGGCCGTCCCCCGAGCACCGGCCGACCCCGGCGCAGATCCAGGGCGAGCTGGCCCCGCACCTCTTCTCCCGGGACGACGCCTCCGGCGAGGCGGGCGACTGGCTGCCGGCCAACGCGCTGGAGCTGATCGAGCGCAAGCGCGGCCGCCGCCAGACCCCGCTCGCCCAGCCGACCCCGCCCGTGCCGGTGCAGCCCCAGCCGGCTCCGCCCCGCCCGGAGCCGCAGCTGTCGCAGCCGGCGCCGCCGCGCGTTCCGCTCCAGGAGGACCCGCGGACCAGGCACCCCGTCGGCCGGCACGCCCCGCCCGGGACCGGGCCGGTGCACGCCGCGCCGGCCCTGCCGGGGCCGGACACCGAGGCCGCCACCGAGAAGATCGCCGCGCCCCGCAGCCACCGGGCCCCCGCCGCCGGGGGGAGCGCGGCCGAGGTCAAGCTGTCGGGCGCCTCCGTACGGATAGGCCCGGGGCCGCGGGCCGAGCAGGCCGGGCCGGGCACCGCGCCCGCCGAGACCGACTGGGTCCGCCGGGTCACCCCGCCGCCGGTGCGGGCCGCCCGCTGGCGCCCGTGGCGGTTCCGGATGTCGAACGACGTCTGGGGCACCCCCGTCGTCGCCGACGGCACGCTGTTCGTCTCCAGCTTCGAGGTGCACGCCCTCGACATCGCCTCCGGCCAGCGCCGCTACAAGACCCGGGACGTCGCCTGGGCACTCGCGGTGGACGCCGGACGGGTGCACGCCGCCGACGGCCCGCACCTGTACACGGTGGACGTCGCGGAGGGCGCCGAGCACTGGCGCCACTCGCTGGACGGCTGGGTCTACTCGCTGGACGCGGCCGACGGCGTCCTCTGCTGCGGCGTCCGCGGCGGCGGGGTGCAGCTGCGCTCGGCGGCGAACGGCACCGAGCTCTGGCGCGCCGACGACGCCCAGCAGGACTACGAGAACCCGCAGTCCGGCCCGGCGCTGGTGGGCGGCTCCGCGTACTACTACGGCGGGGGGCGGCTGCGCTGCGTGGACGCGCGCGGCGGCGGCCTGCGCTGGTCCTTCCCGGTGGGCGAGGACGTGCCGGCCCGCCCGGCCGAACGGGCCGGGGTGCTGTACGTGACGGCCGGCACCCGGGTGTACGCGCTGGACGCGGCGAGTGGCACCGAGCGCTGGCGCTTCGACGCCCCGGTGGTGCTGTTCACCCCGCCAGCCCTGGACGCGGACGCGGTGTACGTCGCCGACTACCTCGGCACCGTGTACGCGCTGGACGCGGCCACCGGCCGGGACCGCTGGCGCGGCGTCACCGGCAACCGCCAGGGTGCCGAGCCGGTGGTGGTCGGCGACGGCATGGTGCTGGTCGGCAGCGGCGAGGTGCTGTACGCCTTCGAGGCGGCCGGCGGCCGGGAGCGGTGGCGGTACACCGCACGGGGCGAGATCGTCGGCTCGCCGGCGGTGGCCGACGGCCTGGTGCACCTGGGCAGCCGGGACCACTCGCTGCACACCCTGGACCTGGCGAGCGGTCAGCTGCGCTGGGAGCTCGGCACCAAGGGCGAGCTGACCGGCTCGCCGGTGGCCGTCGGCGGGAAGGTCTTCGTCGGCAGCAAGGACCGCTGCGTCTACGCGCTCGACGCCTTCTACGGCACGGCGGTGCCCTCGCACTGACCGGAGCGGCTGACGGAGCGGCTGACGGAGCGGGGCGGGAGCCGTCGTACGGCTCCCGCCCCGCTCGGTGCGGCTTGCCGCCCCGGGGCTACTTCTTGCGGGCCTCGGGGTGGCGGCTGCACCAGCCCTCCCACGCCGAGGCCACCATCTCCTCGACGCCGTAGCGGGCGGTCCAGTCCAGCTCGCGGCGGATCAGGTCGGCGGAGGCGACCACCCGGGCCGGGTCGCCGGGGCGGCGCGGGGTGACCTCGCCGGTGGCGTCGTAGCCGGTGACCTTGCCGATCACGTCCAGCATCTCCTTGACGCTGACGCCCTCGCCGCGGCCGATGTTGAGGACCAGCGAGGTCTCGCCGGCCGGGTCGGACGCGAGCCGCTTCGCGGCCGCGACGTGGGCGGAGGCGATGTCGGAGACGTGGATGAAGTCGCGCACGCAGGTGCCGTCGGGCGTCGGGTAGTCGGCGCCGAAGATGCGCGGGGCCTGACCGGCGGTGAACCGCTCGAAGACCATCGGGATCAGGTTGAAGACCCCGGCGTCGGAGAGCTCCGGCGAGGCCGCACCGGCCACGTTGAAGTAGCGCAGCGCCACGGTGGAGATGCCGTAGGCCTGCCCCGCCGCGGCGACCAGCCACTCGCCGGCGAGCTTGGTCTCGCCGTACGGGCTCATCGGCGCGCACGGGGTGGACTCGGTGACCAGGTCGACGTCCGGCATGCCGTAGACGGCGGCGGAGGAGGAGAAGAGGAATCGCTTGACGCCGCCCTCGGCCGCGGCCTCCAGCACGGTCTGCAGGCCGGTGACGTTCTCGCGGTAGTAGAAGAAGGGCTTCTCGACCGACTCGCCGACCTGCTTCTTCGCCGCGAAGTGCAGGATGCCCTCCACCGCGTGCTCGCGGATGGCCGCGTCGAGGACGGCGCGGTCCAGGGTCGAGCCCTCGATCAGGGCGACCCCCTCCGGCAGACGGGTGCGGTCGCCGGTGCTGAAGTCGTCGAGGACGGCGACGCGCTCGCCGGCCTCGACGAGCTGCCCTACCACGTGCCCGCCGATGTATCCGGCGCCGCCGGTGATCAACCAAGTCATGGCCGCATCTTACGGGCCCGTACGGTCGGAAAGGCGGCCGGGCGAGTCGGTGCAGAGCATTCGGACATTTCGGTGAAATGCTGACAAAGATCTCTGTGTGGGGAATCGGAGGGAGCCAAGGTGAACCGCAAGAAGGAGCCCACCCGCCCGATCCCGGCCGGGCCGCGGCCGACCGGGCCCAGAGCCTTCGGCGTGAGCACGGCCGTCCTGGCGGCCGTCGCCGTGCTCACCGCGCCGGCCGTGGCGGGCTGCAGCAGCGGCTCGTCGTCCGCGTCGTCCCCGGCCGCCACCACCCCGGCCGCCACCACCACGGGCGCCACCGCCACCGCGCCCGCCCAGCCGACCGGGCCCGCCAACCAGCTGGAGGAGGCCTACCGGAAGGTGATCACCGACGTGCTGCCCTCGGTGGTGCAGATCACCACCGGCAGCGGGCTCGGTTCCGGGATCGTCTACAACGACAAGGGCGACATCGTCACCAATGCCCACGTGGTCGGCAACGCGACCAACTTCACGGTCACGCTGGCCAACAGCACCAAGCCGCTGGACGCCACCCTGGTCGCCAGCTACCCGGACTCCGACCTCGCGGTGATCAGGCTGACCGACCCGCCGAGCGGTCTCAAGCCGGCCTCCTTCGCCGACTCCGGCAAGGTCCAGCTCGGGCAGATCACGCTGGCCATGGGCAGCCCGCTGGGGCTCTCCAGCAGTGTCACGGACGGCATCGTCTCGGCCACCGGCCGGACCGTCTCCGAACCCGACAGCCCCGGATCGCCGGGCGCCACCATCGGCAACATGGTCCAGACCTCGGCGGCGATCAACCCCGGCAACAGCGGTGGCGCGCTGGTCGACCTGAACGGCCAGGTGATCGGCATCAACACGCTGGCCGCCACCGAGCCCGAGAGCAACGGGACCGCCGCCGCGCCCGGGATCGGCTTCGCCATCCCGGCGTCCACCGTCACCCGCATCGCCGACCAGCTGATCAAGGACGGCAAGGTCACCAACTCCGGCCGGGCCGCACTGGGCATCACCGCCCGGACCTTCTTCGACCAGGAGTTCCGCCCGGCGGGCGCGGTCGTCGTGGCGGTCTCCGCGGGCGGCGCGGCCGAGGCGGCGGGCCTCCAGGCCGGTGACGTGATCACCAAGGTCGGCGACACCCCGGTCGACTCGCTGAACGCGCTCACCACCGCGCTGGCCTCGCTCTCCCCGGGCGACAAGACCACCGTCACCTACACCCGCGACGGCCAGTCCAGGAGCACCGAGGTCACCCTCGGCACCCTGGCGACCCCCTAGGCCCCGCCGGAGGTCACCCGCCCGCCGCGCAAGGGTCCGCGGGCGGCCGCCGGACGGGTCGCGGCCGGGAACCCCGCCCACTGCCTCGGAGGGGTTCCCGGCCGCTTCGGCCGCCCGGGCGCGTGTCTCCGTCCCCGGGGCTCAGCGGCGGGCCGCCCGGGTCCGCCAGGGAAGCTCGACGGTCACGGTGGTCGGGCCGCCGTGCGGGCTCTCCACCAGGAAGACCCCGTCCACGGCCCGGATCCGCTCGGCCAGCCCGGCCAGGCCGCTGCCCGGGTACGGGGCCGCGCCGCCCTTGCCGTCGTCCCGGACCAGCAGCATCAGCTGCTCGCCGGCCCGCCAGACGTCCACGGTGGCGGATCCGGCGCCGGCGTGCTTGGAGATGTTGGTCAGCAGCTCGCTCACGGTGAAGTAGGCGATCCCCTCGACCGCGGAGTCCGGGCGCTCCACCGCGCCGTTGCCGTCGCTCAGCTCGACGTGCACCTTGACCCCGCCCGGCACGGTGCAGCGGGCGGCCACCGAGGAGAGCGCCGCGTCCAGGCCGCGGTCGGTGAGCACCGCCGGGTGGATGCCGCGGGCCAGGTCGCGCAGCTCCTGGAGGGCCAGCTTCACCTCGCCGTGCGCGTTGTCGACCATCTGCGCGGCGGCCCGCACGTCCTCCGGCGTCTCCGTCTCCCGCAGCCGTTCCTTGGCCATGCCGAGGTCCATCGCCAGCGCCACCAGCCGGGCCTGGGCGCCGTCGTGCAGGTCCCGCTCGATCCGCCGCAGGTCCGCGGCGGCGGTGTCGACCACCGTGCCGCGGTCGTCCTCCAGCTCGCGCACCCGCTCGGAGAGCGCCCCGGGGAAGAGCAGGGTCTCCACCAGCATCCGGTCGACCGCCGACTCGAAGCGGACCACCCAGGGCAGTACCGGCCAGCCGGCGATCACGCAGACCAGCGTCAGGGCGAAGCTCAGCACGCCCCAGGGCAGCAGCAGCACGCAGTAGAGGGCCGAGCGCCAGCTCAGCGCGTCGGTCAGGTGGGCGATCGCGTAGCCGGTGATCCCCGGGCGGGTCCGGCACACCGGCGGCGGCTCGCTCACCCCGGAGCCGTGCACCGACCGGGCCCGGCGGCGGGCGGCGCCGCCCAGCGCCCGGCACCCGGCCAGCCCGGCGGCGAGCAGCGGCAGCCCCACCACGGTGACCGACAGGGCCAGGCCGATCGAGAGCAGCGTGACGGCGAAGACGAACCCGGCGATGCCGACCGGAAGGTTGAGCAGCAGCTGGCCGGCCTGCCGCCACATCCGCGCGCCGTACAGCGGGGCGCGCTCCGTGCGCGCACCCTGCTCGTCGCTGGCATCCGCGGTGCCGCGGTGCTCTGGCTTCATCTGGATCTACCGTCCCTCTCGGTCGAGCTGGTGATCCAAGCTTCCCGGGCCGGCGGTGCTCGGGGCCATGGGGGTGCTCCGTCTTCCCGGGCGGGGGTTATCCCCACCCCCGCGTCCCGCCCGGTGGCCACTCCCGTGTCCGCCGGGCGTCCAGCGGCTGTCCACGGGTTGTCTTGCGGATCGGGCAGGGTGCGGTGGTCGACGGCCGTGCACTTAGACTCACGCATTGGCGATGGTTATGACCGTGTAAAGAAACGTCGTAGAACTGCCCCGAGGGGCGGTTTCCACGGCCGATGTGGAGGCGAGTGGCATGGAGGGGCAGCAGGCGGCTGCCGTCGCTGCCGACCCGGCGGTCGGCAGCGGCTACTTCGACGCGTACGCCGCGATGGGCCTGCTCGCGGTGGTCGGCGTGCTGTTCGTCGCCGTGGCGTTCACCGCGAACCGGCTGCTGCGGCCGGTGGTGTACTCGCCGGAGAAGCTCCTCGCCTACGAGTGCGGTGTGGACCCGGTCGGGGAGGACTGGGCGCACACCCAGATCCGTTACTACGTCTACGCCTTCCTGTACGTGATCTTCGCAGTCGACGCGATCTACCTGTTCCCGTGGGCGACCGTCTTCGCCGCCCCCGGGTACGGCGCCGGGACGCTGATCGAGATGTTCGTCTTCATCGGCTTCCTCGCGGTCGGGCTGCTCTACGCCTGGAAGAAGGGCGTTCTGGAATGGACGTGACGCACAACCACTCGCACGGCGCCGGAGGCCCCGTCCCGCTCGGCCTGCCCGACCCGTCCCGCCCCGGCGCGGCCGTCGAGCGCCGCGCCATCGGCCCGCTGGCCCGGCTGGCACCGGACCCGGTCAAGGTCGTCCTCAACTGGGGGCGCCGCTACAGCCTCTGGTGCTTCAACTTCGGCCTGGCCTGCTGCGCGATCGAGTTCATCGCCGCGTCCATGGCCAAGCACGACTTCATCCGGATGGGTGTCATCCCGTTCGCGCCCGGCCCCCGCCAGGCCGATCTGATGATCGTCTCGGGGACCGTCACCGACAAGATGGCCCCGGCGGTGAAGCGCCTGTACGAGCAGATGCCCGAACCGAAGTACGTCATCTCCTTCGGTGCCTGCTCCAACTCCGGAGGCCCGTACTGGGACTCCTACTCGGTCACCAAGGGCGTGGACCAGATCATCCCGGTCGACGTCTACGTCCCGGGCTGCCCGCCGCGGCCGGAGGCACTGCTCCAGGGCGTCCTCAAGCTCCAGGAGAAGATCGCCGCCGAGTCCCTGCCGGGCCGGTACACCGCGCCCGCCGCCGCACTGCGCCGCCCGCTGGTGGCCGGGCCGGACGCCGCTTCGGAAGGAGGAGGCGCATGAGCACCGCCGAGGAGTACGCGGCGTCGGTCGGCGAGTGGGCCACCGGCGCCGAGGCGTACGGGCTGATCACCGTCGACGTTCCCGCCGAGCACTGGGTCGAGGCCCTCACCGCGGCCCGCGACGTCCTCGGGCTCTCCTTCTTCGACTGGCTGAGCGCCGTGGACGAGCTGGCCGAGGGCTTCTCGGTGGTCGCCCACCTCGCCTCCGCCGACGCGCCGGGTGTGCGCCACCTCGCGGTGCGCACCCGTGTGCCGCGTGACGGGGCCGCGCTGCCGACGGCCGTCCCGGTGTACGCCGGCGCCGCCTGGCACGAGCGCGAGACGCACGAGATGTTCGGCATCGACTTCCCCGGGCACCCCTACCTCGCCACCCTGCTGCTGCCGGACGGCTTCGAGGGGTACCCGCTGCGCAAGGAGTTCGTGCTCGCGGCCCGGGTCGCCAAGGCCTGGCCGGGTGCCAAGGAGCCGGGCGAGTCCGACCACGGCGACGGGCCGGCGCGGCGCAAGATGCAGCCGGCCGGCGTGCCGGACCCGAACGAGTGGGGGCCGCTCAAGGGCACCCTGCCGCCGGTCGCGGAGCGGCCCGCGCGCGGTGCGCGGGCGGCGGGCGCGGCCCGGGTGCCGCGGGCCGCTGCTGCCGGTGCGGGTGCCGCTGCCGGGGCGGCCGAGGGTGCTGCCGCGGTGCGGGCGGACCGGCCGCGGCGGACCAGGTCGGTCTCCGAGGGTTCCGCGAGCCAGGCCGCCGAGGCGGCCGGGGGCGCGGCCGTCGAAGGCGCGCCGGTCGTCGGTGCGGCGGAGAGCACCGCACCGCCGGTGCGGGCGGACCGGCCGCGGCGGACCAGGACGGCCTCGGACGGCTCCGCGAGCCAGGCGGCGGGTGCGGGGACCGACTCCGCAGACGCCGGGGCGAGGCCCGACCGGCCGGCGCCGGCCCGGCCGCAGTCCGCGGACGCGCCCTGGCACAACCCCGTGCCGGCGCACGACGAGCCCGGGGCGAAGCCCGGCACGAAGCCGGAAGCGGCGACCGGGGCGGAGCCCGAACCGGAGCCCGAACCGGAGCCCGAAGCGGCACCCGAACCGAAGCCCGCGCCGGAGGCCGGGCCCACGTCGGACGGGACGACCGACGGGACGACCGACGAGACGCCGGCCGACCGGGCCGGCCAGGACGGAGACAGCACGTGAACCTGCTCGACACGTTGCTGCGCTGCGCCGCCACGCTCGTCGTCTTCCTCTCCTTCCCCCTGATCATCGGCCAGACCGAGCACAAGGTGATGGCGCACATGCAGGGCCGGCTCGGTCCGATGTACGCCGGCGGCTTCCACGGCTGGGCCCAGCTGGTCGCGGACGGGGTGAAGTTCGCGCAGAAGGAGGACATCGTCCCGGCCGGTGCGGACCGCCGGATCTTCCAGATCGCCCCGGCCGTCTCGCTGCTGCCGTACCTGTTCGTCCTGCTGGCGATCCCGGTCGGCCCGGACGGCTTCGTCGGCCAGGCCGTCGACGCCGGCCTGTTCTTCGTGCTGGCCGTGATGGGCATCGGCGTGATCGGCAAGCTGATGGCCGGCTGGGCCTCGGCGAACAAGTTCTCGCTGCTCGGCGGCCTGCGCACGGCCGCGCAGCTGATGTCCTACGAACTGCCGATGGTGCTCGCCGCCGCCTCCGTGGCGATGGCCGCCGGCACGCTCTCACTGCCCGGGATCATGGACGCCTGGGAGTGGTACTGGCTCCCGTGGCAGCTCATCGGCGCGTTCGTCTTCTTCACCGCCGGCCTGGCCGAGCTGCAGCGCCCGCCGTTCGACATGCCGGTGGCCGACTCCGAGATCATCTTCGGGGCGTACACCGAGTACACCGGCCTGCGCTTCGCGTTCTTCCTGCTCTCCGAGTACGTGGGCATCCTGGTGGTGTCCGGGCTGACCGCGGTGCTGTTCCTGGGCGGCTGGCACGGCCCGCTGCCGGACCAGCTCGGCTGGCTCTGGACCATCCTCAAGACCTTCGCGCTGGCCTTCGTCGTCATCTGGCTGCGGGTCACCTATCCGCGTCTGCGCGAGGACCAGCTGATGAAGTTCGCGTGGACCGTGCTGATCCCGCTCGCCCTCGTCCAGCTCGCCCTCACCGGCGTCATCAAGGTGGCGATCTCATGACCTTCCCCGGCTCCGGCCTGGCCAAGGGCCTGGCCGTCACCCTGCGGACGATGACGAGGAAGAGCGTCACCGCGCAGTACCCCGACGTGCAGCCGGTGCTGCCGCCGCGCTCGCGCGGCGTCATCGCGCTGCTGGAGGAGAACTGCACGGTCTGCATGCTCTGCGCCCGTGAGTGCCCGGACTGGTGCATCTACATCGACTCCCACAAGGAGACGCTGCCGGCCGCGGACCCGAACGCCCGCGCCCGCACCCGCAACGTGCTGGACCGGTTCGCCATCGACTTCTCGCTCTGCATGTACTGCGGGATCTGCATCGAGGTGTGCCCGTTCGACGCGCTCTTCTGGTCGCCGGAGTTCGAGTACGCGGAGACGGACATCCTGGAGCTGACCCACGAGCGGGACAAGCTCCGCGAGTGGATGTGGACGGTGCCGGCGCCGCCGGCGCTGGACCCGGGGGCCGAGGAGCCCAAGGAGATCGCCACCGCGCGCAAGGCGGCGGACAAGCTGGCGGCGGCCGCCGCCGCGGCCGCCGCGTCGGAGGAGCCGGACGGGAAGGAGGACGCCGAGTGAGCGCCGCCCTGATCGCCGCGACCGGGTCGCTGGACCCGGCCGCCCGTTCGTTCCTCTCCCCGACCGGGGCCGAGATCGTCTTCCTGCTGGTCGGCATCGCGGTGCTCGGCTCGGCCGTGGTCGCCGTCACCACCAAGCAACTGGTGCACGCCGCGCTCTGGCTGGTCGCCGCGCTCGGCGGCCTGGCGGTGGAGTTCCTGCTGCTCACCGCCGAGTTCATCGCCTGGGTGCAGGTGCTGATCTACCTCGGCTCGGTGGTCGTGCTGGTGCTGTTCGGGCTGATGCTGACCAAGGCGCCGATCGGGCGCTCGCCGGACGCCGACTCGAAGAACCGCTGGGTCGCCCTGGTGGTCGCGCTGGCCTCGGCCGGCACCCTGGTGACCCTGGTCGTGGACGCCTTCCGGAAGTCCTGGATCGACCTCGGCGCCGGCGGCGGCTCGGCCGCGGTGACCGGGGCGAGCCTCTTCCGCACGTGGGTGCTGCCGTTCGAGGCGCTCTCGGTGCTGCTGCTGGCGGCGCTGATCGGCGCGATCGTGCTGTCGCGCGGGGCCGGGCGGCGGGTGCCGCCGCCCCGGGCGGGCCGGATCAGGGCCGGCCGGCCGGTGGGCGGCAACGGGACGGTCGCCGCCACCGCGCCGCGGGCCGCGGAACCGAAGGCCGACGCCGCCGCCACGCCGAAGGCCGCCCCGGAGGCCCCGACCGCGGCCGCTGCCACCGCGCCGACCGCTGCCACCGCGTCCGCGACCACCCCGGCGGAGGAGAGCTGATGCACCTCGCCTACCCCGCCGTGCTCGCCGTGCTGCTGTTCAGCGTCGGCGTCTACGGCGTGCTCGCCCGGCGGAACGTCATCCTGGTGCTGATGTCCGTCGAGCTGATGCTCAACGCCGTCAACCTCAACCTCGTCGCCTTCGACGTCTGGCTGCGGGACTCCCTGCACGCCGGCCAGGCGCTCACCCTGTTCACCATCACCATCGCCGCCGCCGAGATCGGTCTCGGGCTCGCCATCGTCCTGCTGCTGTTCCGGGCCCGGGGCACCGCGGACGTCGACCGGGCCACCGAGCTCGGCGACCCGGCCGAGACCGCCGAGGAGGCGCCGACCGGAGCCGAGGCGCTGAAGGGCCAGGCCGCCGCATGAACCTCGCCCTGCCCGCCCTCGTCCCCGCGCTGCCCGCCCTCGGTGCCGCCGCAACCCTCGCCACCGGCAAGAAGGCGCGCGGGCTGGCCAAGCCGCTGGCGATCGTGCCGGTCGCCGCCTCGGCCGTACTCGCCCTGGTGGTCGCGCTCCAGCTCGGCACCGGCCAGGTCCTGGACGCCGCCACCCGGCTCGCGCCGACCGGCGGCCCCGAGATCTCGCTGGGCTTCTACCTGGACGGCTACAGCTCGCTGATCTCCGTCCTGGTCGGCCTGGTCGCCACCTGCGTGCAGGTCTACTCGACCGCCTACCTCAAGGGCGACCCGCGCTACCCCTCGTACGCAGCGCTGGTCTCGCTCTTCACCGCGGCGATGCTCCTGGTCGTCTACTCGGGCGACCTGATCGTGCTGCTGGTCGGCTGGGAGGTCATGGGCATCTGCTCGTACTTCCTGATCGGCCACCACTGGGAGACCGCCGACGCCCGCTCGGCCTCGCTGAAGGCCTTCCTGGTCACCAAGCTCGGCGACGTGCCGTTCCTGTTCGGGATCTTCCTGCTCGGCGCCGACGCCGGCAGCTTCCGGATCCCGGACGTGCTGGCCGCCGCCACCGACGGCCGGCTCGGCCACCCGACGCTGACCGCGCTGCTGCTGCTCGCCGGGGTCGCGGGCAAGAGTGCGCAGTTCCCGCTGCACACCTGGCTCCCGGACGCGATGGCCGGTCCGACGCCGGTCTCCGCGCTGATCCACGCCGCCACCATGGTGGCGGCCGGCATCTACCTGGTGGCCCGGCTGCTGCCGGTCTTCCTGCTCTCCGGGGCGGCGCTGGTCGTGCTGGCGGTCATGGCCGCCGTGACGATGATCGGCTCGGCGCTCTGCGCACTCGCCCAGGACGACCTGAAGCGGGTGCTCGCCTACTCGACCGTCGGCCAGCTCGGCTACATGGCCGGTGCGCTGGCCAGCGGCGACCGCGAGGCGTCCGTCTTCCACCTGGTCACCCACGGCGTCTTCAAGGCACTGCTGTTCCTCGCCGCCGGTGTGGTGATCCACGCCGCGCACACCAACTCGATCTCCGCGATGTCCCGGCTGCCCGGGCTGCGCAAGCGCGTCCCGGACGCCTACTGGACGATGGGCATCGCGCTGGCCGCCCTGGTCGGGCTCCCGCCGTTCTCCGGCTTCTTCAGCAAGGAGGCGGTGCTGACCGCCGCCGAGCACGCCGCCGACGGCGACGCGCTGACCAACGGGCTCGGCCCGGCCTCGGCCGTCCCCGAGGCGGCCGGGTGGATCGTGCTGGTCTCGGCCGCGCTCACCGCGCTGCTCACCGCGGCCTACGCGGCCCGGATGTTCCTGGTCACCTTCCACACCCCGCCGGCGGCCGTCGCGGCCGCCGCCCCCGCGGTGGGACGGCCGGACCACGAGGCCGACGCACCGTACTCGCCCGAGGTGGACGAGGCCGACCCGGCCACCGCGGAGCCGCCCGCGATGCGCTGGCCGCTCTGGGTGCTGGCCCTCCCCACGATGGGCCTCGGGGTGCTCGGCCTGCGCTCCGACTGGCTGCCCGCGCTGCTGGACGGCGGCTCGCTGCGCCCGTCGCCCGTCACCGCCGTGATCGGCACCGGCCTCGCCGCGGTCGGTGCGCTGCTGGCGTACGGGGCCTGGCGCTCCGCCACCGCGCGGGTCGCGGCCGGCCGCACCGAGCCGGCCGACGCGCGCCGGGTGCCCGAGCAGGCCGGGGCCCCGGCCGCCGAGGTGATCGTCGGCGACCCCGGGCGCGCCCTGCTCGGCCCGCTGTTCGGCCCGGCCCGGCACGGCTTCGGCGTCGACCGGCTCTACAGCGCGCTGTTCGTCCGCCCGGTGGCCGCCGCCGCGCAGCTGGTCCGTTTCCTCGACCGCGAGGTCGTCGAGACCTACGTGCGCGGCAGCGGGCTCGGCGCCAACCTGCTCGGCCGGGCCGTCCGGCTCGCGCAGACGGGCAACGCACAGACCTACCTCGGCGCGCTGCTCGCCGGCGTCGTCCTGCTGGCCGTCCTGGTGGCGGTGTAGCCGGATGCCCTATCCCGCCCCGCCGGTCCCCCCGATGTCCACCGCCGCCCGCACCGCCCGTAGGAGCCCCCGATGAACGCAGTCCTCATCGCCCTCCTGCTGCTGCCGCTGGCCGGCGCCGCGCTGACCCTGGCGCCGGTGTTCGGCGCCGACGCGGCCGTCGCCGACCGGCGCGCGCTCCGGCTGAACAGCGTCGTCACCGGTGCCGTGCTCGTGCTGACCGTCGTGCTGGCGGCCGGCTTCGACCACGACGAGCCCGCCCGGATGCAGGCCACCACGGACGTGTCCTGGATCCCGGCCATCGGCGTCCGGCTCCACCTCGGCGTGGACGGCGTCTCGCTGCCGCTGATCGTGCTGACCTCGCTGCTCACCTTCCTCTGCGCGCTGTACTCGGAGAAGCGGCCGCCCTCGGGCGACGCCCCGGGCGGGGCCCCCGGCTCGGGCCGTCCGTCGGCGCAGTCCTTCGTCGGGCTGTTCCTCCTCCTCGAAGTGGGCATGCTCGCCACCTTCGCGGTGCTGGACCTCCTGCTCTTCTTCCTGGCCTTCGAGATCGTGCTGATCCCGATGTACTTCCTGATCGCCCGCTGGGGGAGCGGGGCGAAGGTGCCGGCCGCCAACCGGTTCATCCTCTACACGCTGCTCGGCTCGGCCGTGATGCTGCTCGGCTTCCTGCTGGTCGGCAGCAAGGCGGGCACCTTCGACATGCAGGCCCTGGCCGCCGCGCAGGGCAACGGCCTGAGCCACACCACCCAGGTGACCGCCGCGCTGGCGATCATGGTCGGCCTCGCGGTCAAGGCACCCGCCTGGCCGCTGCACAGCTGGCTCCCGGACGCGCACACGGCGGCCCCGACCATCGGCTCCGTACTGCTCGCCGGCGTGCTGCTGAAGATGGGCACCTACGGCCTGGTCCGCGTCCTCCTTCCGGTCGTGCCCGACGGCACCGCGACGCTCGCCCCCTACCTGGGCGCGTTCGCCGCCGTCGGCATCGTCTACGGCTCGCTCGCCTGCCTCGCGCTCGCCCGTCCGGGCTCCAAGGGCGACCTCAAGCGCCTGATCGCGTACTCCTCCGTCGGCCACATGGGCTTCGTCCTGCTGGGCATCGCCTCCCTCACGACGGTGGGCGTCAACGGCGCGCTGTTCGCCAACATCGCCCACGGCCTGATCACCGGTCTGCTCTTCTTCGTGGTGGGCGCGCTCAAGAACCGCTACGGCACGGCCGACCTCGACACCCTGGCCGGCTCCACCGGCGGCGCGCTCTACGGGCGGGCCCCGCGGATCGGCGCCCTGCTCGCCTTCGCCGCCGTCGCGAGCCTCGGCCTGCCCGGCCTGGCCGGCTTCTGGGGTGAGCTGCTCGCGATGTTCGGCGCCTTCGACCCGGCCGCCGGCCTCTCGCGTCCCGCGTTCCTCACCTACATGGTCCTGGCCGGCCTCGGCACCCTGCTCACCGCCGCGTACCTGCTGGTCGTGGTCAAACGCGTCTGCATGGGAGACCCGGAGCAGCCCGCCCCGGTGGCCGAGCTCGCGGACCTGCGCCCGTACGAGGCGGTCAGCTGGACGCCGCTGGCCGCGCTCACCCTGCTGGCCGGACTCTGGCCCGCGCTCCTGCTGAGCCTCTCCGAACCCGCCGTCAAGCTCCTCCTCGGAGGTGGCTGAGCATGCTCGGACCCCAGCTCGCCGCACTCGGACCTCACTCCACGGGGCAGCACACTGTGACCTCCCTCGCCGTAGCCAACCCGGGCAGCCTGATCCAGTCCGTGGACTGGGTGGCGATCGCGCCCCCGCTGATCGCCGCCGTGGCCGCCCTCGCCGTGCTGGTCACCGACCTCTTCCTGCCCGAGCGCCACAAGAAGCTCCTCGGTCTGCTCACCGCGGCCGGACTCGCCCTCGCGCTCGCCTCGATCCTCCCGCTCACCGGGGGATCGCCCCGGGCGACGTTCTGTGCGCAGAGCGTCCCGGGATCCGCCGGCGGCGCGGGCTGCTCGTACGTCGCCGACCACTTCGCCCTGGTGTTCCAGCTGCTCGCGCTCGGCGGCGCACTGATCGCCGCGCTGCTCTCGGTGCACACCGTCGAGGACGAGAAGCTGCCCGGCGGCGAGTACTGGTTCCTGTTGCTCTCCAGCGCCACCGGCGCCGCCCTGCTGCCCGCCTCCCGCGACCTCGCCACCCTGGTGATCGCCCTGGAGGTGGCCTCGCTGCCGTCCTTCGCGCTGGTCGCGCTGCGCCGGGACGGCAGGGGCGCCGAGGCGGCGCTCAAGTTCTTCCTCACCTCCGTCACCGCGACCGCCGTGATGCTGCTCGGCGTCGGGTTCGTCTACGCCGCCGCCGGCAGCCTCCACCTGGGCGCGGTGGCCGAGGGCCTGGCGCACGCGCCGGCCCAGCTGAAGCCGCTGGCCGAGGTGGGCGCGGTGCTCACCCTGGTCGGCTTCGCCTTCAAGGTCGCCGCCGTCCCGTTCCACTTCTGGGTGCCCGACACCTACACGGGCGCCCCGCTGCCGGTGGCCGGCTACCTCTCGGTGGTCGGCAAGGCGGCCGGCCTCTCCGGCCTGGCCCTGGTCACCGTGATCGCCTTCCGGCCGTACGCGCACACCTGGGGCCCGGTGCTCGCGGTGCTGGCCGCCGCCACCATGACGGTCGGCAACGCGGGTGCGCTGCGCCAGCGGTTCGACACCCGGTACAGCGCCGTCCGGCTCCTCGCCTGGTCCTCGGTCGGCCAGGCCGGCTACCTGCTGGTCCCGCTGGCCGCCGCCGGGTACGCGCCCACCGGCACCGACCCGCTGGGCGCCACCGCGGCGTACGCGCTGATCTACGGTGTGGTGAACCTGGGCGCCTTCGGCGTGGTCGCCGCCGTCGGCCGCCGGGCCGGGACCAGCGTCGACGACTTCCGGGGCCTGTTCGCCCGCCGGCGCTGGACCGCCCTGGCGCTCGCCTTCTTCCTGCTCTGCCTGGCCGGCCTGCCGCCGGGCGTGATCGGCCTGTTCGGCAAGGTCGTGGTGTTCCGCGCCGCGGTCGACGCCGGGCTGGGCTGGCTGGCCGTGGTGATGACCGTCAACGTGGTCGTGGCGCTCTACTACTACCTGCTCTGGACGGCCCGGCTGTTCGCTCCGGTGGCGGCCGGGGAGCCGGTCGGCGAGGCTGTCACCGAGCGCCGACTCCCGGTCCCGCTGGCGGCCACGCTGGGGCTCACCGCCTCCGCGGCCGTGGTGCTCTCGGTGGCTCCGGAGCTCGTCCTCCAGGTGGTCGGCGGCACCCTGTTCTGACCCCCGCCGGCCGGCCCCCGGGCCGGCCCCGGCGGGTGCGGTGGTGGTCACAGGCGGAGGTCACAAGGGAACAAGGCCCACGGCCCCACCCGTTGAGCGGGCAGAGGGACGAGGCAGAGAGGGCTTCCCCACCGCACCATTGGAGGGCCTGCCGTGCACCGCCGGCACAACGGACTGAGGACCGCCGCACTGCTCGGCGGCCTCTCGGCACTGATCCTGCTGATCGGCAGCCTCTTCGGCCGCACCGGGTTCGTGATCGCCCTGGTGGTGGCACTCGGCACCAACGCCTACGCGTACTGGAACAGCGACAAGCTCGCGCTGCGCGCGATGCGGGCCCGCCCGGTGAGCGAGATCGAGGCGCCCCGGCTGTACCGGATCGTCCGGGAGCTCTCCACCTCGGCCCGGCAGCCGATGCCCCGGCTCTACATCTCGCCCACCCCGGCGCCGAACGCCTTCGCCACCGGGCGCAACCCGCGCAACGCGGCGGTCTGCTGCACCGACGGCATCCTGCAGCTGCTGGACGAGCGCGAGCTGCGGGGCGTGATCGGGCACGAGCTCAGCCACGTCTACAACCGGGACATCCTGATCTCCTCGGTCGCCGGGGCGCTCGCCTCGGTGGTGATGTTCCTGGTGAACTTCGCCTGGCTGATCCCGTTCGGGCGCAGCGAGGACGACGACGGGCCCGGCCTGTTCGGGACGCTCGCGATCATGATCCTCGGGCCGCTGGCGGCCTCCCTGATCCAGCTGGCCGTCAGCCGCTCCCGCGAGTACCAGGCCGACGCCGACGGCGCCCGGATCACCGGGGACCCGCTCGCCCTGGCGAGCGCGCTGCGGAAGCTGGAGGCCGGCACCCGGAAGCTGCCGCTGCCGCCCGAGCCGCAGCTGCAGACGGCCAGCCACATGATGATCGCCAGCCCGTTCCGGCCGGGCGAGGCCGGTGCCCGGTTGTTCTCGACGCACCCGCCGATGGCGGAGCGGATCGCCCGGCTGGAGCAGATGGCAGGCCACCGGCGCTGAACGCCCGCCGCCCGGTGCCCGCCGAGTGCGGTCGGCCGGGCGACCCGGGCGTACGGTTCCGGGTTCAGCCGACGGCGGTCTCCTCGTACGCCCGGCGCAGCCGGTGGACGCCCTCGGCGGCGTGTGCGGGGCTGTCCACCCCGGCGTAGCTCAGGCGCAGGTGCGGGGCCGGCGGCTCGGCCGCGTAGTAGGGGCGGCCGGGGGCGACCAGGACGCCGGCCCGGAGCGCGGCGGCGGCGAGCGCCGTCTCGTCGGTGCCGTCGGGCAGCCGGACCCAGAGGTGGTAGCCGCCCGGCCGGAACGCGCCGAGCAGACCGGGGAGCTCGCGGCGCAGCGCGGCGACGGTGGCGGTCCGGCGGTCGCGCAGCTCGGCGCCCAGGGTGCGCAGATGACGGGCCCAGCCGGGGTCGGCGACCAGCTCCAGCGCGGCCTCCTGGAGCGGCCGGGAGACGAAGAAGCTGTCCACCACCTGGGTGGCCCGCAGCCGCTGGCGGGCGGGGCCGCGGGCGGTGAGTGCGCCGACCCGGAGGTTGGGCGAAGCCGCCTTGGTGAGCGAACGCAGGTGGACCACGACGCCGTCCGGGTCGTCGGCGGCGAGCGGGCGGGGCAGCGCGGGGGAGTCGGAGTGCACCAGGCGGCGGGCGAAGTCGTCCTCGACCACGAAGGCGCCGGCGGTCCGGGCGATCCGCAGCACCTCTGCCCGCCGCTCGGCGGAGAGCACCGCGCCGGTCGGGTTCTGGAACAGCGGCTGGCAGACGAAGAGCCTGGCCCGGGTGGCGTCGAAGGCCGCTGCCAGCAGGTCGGTGCGCACGCCGTCCGCGTCGACCGGGACCGGCACCACCCGGAGTCCGGCCGCCCAGGCTGCGGCCAGGGTGCCGGGGTAGGTCGGGGACTCGACCAGGACGGGGGCGCCCGGTGCGACCAGCGAGCGCAGCGCGACGGTGAGCGCGCTCTGCCCGCCAGCGGTGATCAGCACGTCCCCCGCGTCGAGCGGCCCGCCGTTGCCGCCGATGTCCCGGGCGAACCAGCCGCGCAGTTCGGTCAGCCCCTCCACCGGCGGGCGGTCCCAGGCACCGGGCCGCCGTCCGGCCCGGGCCAGTGCGGCGGCCAGCAGACGCTCCGGCAGCAGCGAGGCGTGCGGGTAGCCGCCGGTGAGGTCGACGACCCCGGGCGCGGGGACGTTCAGGGTGGCGAGCAGCGGTTCCGCCGCGGGGGTGCGCGGGCCGGCGTCGGCGCTCAGGGCCACCTCCTGCCAGGAGAGGTCACCGGAACGCCCCGGCGGTGGGGCGGTGGGTGCGGCGGGCGGGGCGAAGGCCGCGGCGCGGAAGACCCCGGCGCCCGGCCGGGAGACCACCAGCCCCTCGGCGGCCAGCACGGCGACCGCACGGGATACCGTCACCGGGCTGACCTGGTGGCGTTCGACCAGCGCCCGGCTGGACGGCAGTTTCCGCCCCTCCGGATAGCGCTCCACTTCTCGTCGAAGGATGTCGGCGAGTTCGGTGACGCTGCTACGCTCGTTCATGACGGCACAAGATAGCGCTACTCGGTCCCTGGTGATAGCGGCCGAGCAGTCGGCGCCCGCCCCCGGAGCACGCTCCGCCGATGGCACCGCCGGTCGCAGCGGCTCCTCCCGCGGCACCCGTTCCTCCGGAAGCTCCGGCACCGCGCTGGCGGGGCTCGGGGTGCTCTCCTTCTCGTTCAGCTTCCCGGCCACCGCCTGGGCCCTGACCGGCTTCGGTCCGTGGACGGCGACCGGGCTGCGCGGCGTCCTGGCCGGGCTGCTCGCCGCGCTCTGCCTGGCGGCCGCCCGGGTGCCGCTCCCCGAACGCCGCCACTGGCCCGGGCTGCTGGTGGTATCGGCCGGCTGCGTGCTGGGCTTCCCGCTGCTCACCACCCTGGCGCTGCGGACCTCCTCGACCGCGCACTCGGCCGTCGTCATCGGGGTGCTGCCGGTCGCCACCGCCTCGGTCGCCGCGCTGCGGACCGGCCGGCGCGCGTCCCGGGCGTTCTGGGGCGCGGCGCTCGCGGGGGCCGCGGCGGTGCTGACGTTCACCCTGATGCAGAGCCACGGCAGGCCCACCGTCGCGGACCTCTACCTGTTCGCCGCGCTGCTGGTTTGCGCGGCCGGGTACGCGGAGGGCGGGCGGATCTCGCGGGAGCTGCCGGGGTGGCAGGTGATCGCCTGGGCGGTGGTCGCGGCGCTGCCGGTCACGGTGCTGACCACCGTGCTGGCGCTGCCCGCGGAGTCGGTCCACCCGGGTGCGAAGGCGCTGGCCGGGCTGGCGTACACGGCGGCGGTCTCGCAGTTCGGCGGGTTCGTGGTCTGGTACCGGGGGATGGCGGCTGTCGGGGTGCCGAAGGCCAGTCAGCTCCAGCTGGCGCAGCCACTGCTGACGCTGGTCTGGTCGGTGCTCCTGCTGGGCGAGGAGCTGCCGGCGGCGGCACCGGTCACGGCGGTGGTGGTGCTGGTCTGCATCGCGGTCACCCAGCGCGCCCGCAGCTGAGGCCGGGACGGCCGCCGCCGCGCCCGTACCCGGGCACCGGGTACGGGCGCGGCCGCGGGCGGTCAGATGTCCTCGGGGCGGTAGACGCAGAGCGCCCAGATGATGAAGACGTCCGCCGCGATCACGATGATCGACCAGAACGGGTAGTACGGGAGATCGAGGAAGTTCTCCAGGGCGCTCAGCGCGACGACCACGATGGCGGCCCAGCGGGCCCAGCGGGCGCCCGCGAGGAGGAAGCCACCGATCAGCGCGACCACCGCGCCGGTGATGACGTGGACCCAGCCCCACCCGGTGAGGTCGAAGCGGAAGACGTAGCGCGGGGTGGTGAGGAAGACGTCGTCGTCGGCGATCGCCATGATGCCGCGGAAGGCCTCGAAGAAGCCGTTGATCAGCATCAGGACACCGGCGAAGACGACCAGCCCGGGGGCCCACTCGCTGAACCGGTTGGCCGAGGCCGGCGGCGGTGGCTGCCCGGTGCCGGAGCGCCAGGGCGGGGGCTGGTCGGGGGTGGGCGACGCGCTGCTCATGCTGCTCCTCCTGGGCCGTGCGCCGGGGCCGAAGGCGCGGCGCACGGAGGCGACGCGCCGAGGCCCCGGCACGGGCGTACGGAAAGGCGTTCGGACTTCGACCGTCCGCCGAACCCGGGCGGTGGGCAATCGGGCGCAACTGTTCGGGTGACGGGCTCCGCGCGCCGCCGGGGCGCGCGAGGCGGGACTGGTAGTGGTTGTGCGACCACTGTCCGGGCCCGGTCCGCCCGCTCCGGCGGGCCACCGCCCGGCCCGAGCACGGAAGGCGCGCCGCGTGACTCTTCTGCCGAAGGACGTCGTGGAGCAGGCCGGGGGTCCGCCGCGCACCTCCCGGCTGGCCCGCTTCCTGGCGGCCGCACGCCGCCGCCGCGGCCGGGCGCTGGTGGGCTGGCTGACCACCACAGACCACAAGCGGATCGGCACCCTCTACATCGCCACCTCGTTCCTGTTCTTCCTGGTCGGCGGCCTGATGGCGATGCTGATCCGGATCGAACTGGCCCGCCCGGGGATGCAGCTGCTCGACAACGAGCAGTACAACCAGCTCTTCACCATGCACGGCACGATCATGCTGCTGATGTTCGCGACGCCGCTGTTCGCCGGGTTCGCCAACTGGATCATGCCGCTGCAGATCGGCGCGCCGGACGTGGCCTTCCCCCGGCTGAACGCGCTCGCCTACTGGCTCTACCTGTTCGGCTCGTTGATCGCGGTCTACGGTTTCCTCACCCCCGACGGGGCGGCCGACTTCGGCTGGTTCGCCTACGCGCCGCTGAACAGCGCCGAGTACAGCCCCGGCCTGGGCGCCGACCTCTGGATCATGGGCCTGGCCTTCTCCGGCTTCGGCACCATCCTGGGCTCGGTCAACTTCATCACCACGATCGTCTGCTTCCGTGCTCCCGGGATGACCCTGTTCCGGATGCCGATCTTCGTCTGGAACGTCCTGCTCACCGCGGTGCTGGTGCTGTTCGCCTTCCCGGTGCTCGCGGCCGCGCTGCTCTGCCTGGAGTCGGACCGCCGCTTCGGTTCGCACGTCTTCGACGCCGCCAACGGGGGCGCGATGCTCTGGCAGCACCTGTTCTGGTTCTTCGGGCACCCGGAGGTGTACATCATCGCGCTGCCGTTCTTCGGCATCGTCACCGAGGTGATCCCGGTCTTCAGTCGCAAGCCGGTCTTCGGATACTCCGGCCTGATCGCGGCGACCATCGCCATCACCGGTCTGTCGATCACGGTCTGGGCGCACCACATGTTCGTCACCGGGCAGGTGCTGCTGCCGTTCTTCTCGATCATGACGATGCTGATCGCGGTGCCGACCGGGGTGAAGTTCTTCAACTGGATCGGCACCATGTGGCGCGGTTCGCTGAGCTTCGAGACCCCGATGCTCTGGACGGTGGGTTTCCTGGTCACCTTCCTGTTCGGGGGTCTGACGGGCGTGCTGCTCGCCGCTCCGCCGATCGACTTCCACGTCTCGGACTCGTACTTCGTGGTGGCGCACTTCCACTACGTGGTGTTCGGGACGGTCGTCTTCGCGATGTTCGCGGGGTTCCACTTCTGGTGGCCGAAGATGACGGGGCGGATGCTGGACGAGCGGCTCGGCCGGATGCACTTCTGGACGCTGTTCGTGGGCTTCCACGCGACCTTCCTGGTGCAGCACTGGCTGGGCGCCGAGGGGATGCCGCGCCGGTACGCCGACTACCTGGCCTCGGACGGCTTCACCACGCTCAACACCGTCTCCAGCATCGGCTCGTTCCTGCTCGGCCTCTCCACGCTGCCGTTCCTCTACAACGTCTGGTACACCGCCCGGTACGGCGAGAAGGTGACGGTGGACGACCCGTGGGGGTACGGGCGTTCGCTGGAGTGGGCCACCTCCTGCCCGCCGCCGCGGCACAACTTCACCGCCCTGCCGAGGGTCCGTTCGGAGTCGCCGGCCTTCGACCTGCACCACCCCGACATCGCCGCGCTGGACCGGCGGCAGAACGCCGGCGAACCGCTGGTCTGAGTGCGGCGGACCCGGCGGCGCCGGGCGGTCTCGGGGCGGTTCCCGGGCGCTCGTTAGGATGGCCGCCATGGCAGAGGAGACCAACGCCCCGGCGGCCGGGGACCCGCGGGCCCGGCGGCGCGGCCAGGGCGAACTGGAGGCCCAGGTGCTGGCGGTGCTCCAGCGCGCGCCCGGTCCGGCCACGGCCGGCTGGGTCCAGGAGCACCTGGACGGAGGCCTCGCCTACACCACGGTGATCACCATCCTCTCCCGGCTGCACGCCAAGAACGCCGTTTCCCGGACCCGTTCCGGCCGCTCCTACCACTGGCAGGCCGCCTCCGACGCGGCCGGCCTCGCGGCGCTGCGGATGCGGCGCGTCCTGGACGGCGAGCCCGACCGGGACGCCGTGCTGGCCAGCTTCGTCACCGCGCTGCTGCCGCACGACGAGGAACTGCTGCGGGCCCTGCTGGACAGCGCGTCCGCCGGTCCGGCAGTGGTCGACCGTGAGAGCTGACCCGTGGGCTTCTTCGTCTTCCTCCCGCTCGTCCTGCCGCTGACGGCAGTTCCGATCGCCCGCCTCGCCGAGCAGCACCTGCACCCGCGCGGCGCGGCCCGGCTGCTGACCTCGATCGGTGCGGTGATGGCGCTGTGCAGCGCGGTCTGCCTGGGGCTGACCGGCGTCGTGGGCACGGCCCAGATCCCGGGCAACCCGCTGCCGGACAGCTGGTCCGACCCGGAGGTCCGGGCGGCGCTGCCGTACCACGAGACGGTCGGGACGGCGGCGATCTGCCTGCTGGCCGCGGTGGCCGCGGCCTGTCTGCGGACGGTCGTCAGGCACCTGCGGGTCCGGGCCCGGGCGCGCCGGGCCCTGGGCTGCCGCGGCGTGGGCGGCGTGGGCGGCGTCGGAGGCGCGGGCGGTGCGGGCGGCGTCGAAGGGGCGGGGGCCGCTGCCGCAGGTGCGGCGGGCGCAGACGACGTGGCCGTGCTGCCGGACACCAGCCCGTACGCGTACGCGCTGCCCGGCTCGCCCGGGTGGGTGGTGGTCTCCACCGGGATGCTGGCCGGCCTGGCCGCCGACGAGCGGGAGGCGCTGCTCGCCCATGAGCGGGCGCACCTGGAGCACCGGCACCACCGCTACCTGCTGGCCACGCAGCTCGCTGGCTGCGTGAACCCGTTCCTGCGGCCGCTGCAGCAGGCGGTCGCCTACAGCGCGGAGCGCTGGGCGGACGAGGAGTCGGCCCACGCCGTGGGCGACCGGCGGGTGACGGCCCGGGCGGTGGCCCGTGCCGCGCTGGTCTCGCACCGGGCCCCTGTGCCCGGGTTCGCCGCCTTCGCCGCCCCCGGGCCGGTGCCGCGCCGGGTCGCCGCGCTGCTCGGCCCGGTGCCGGCCGCGCGGAACTGGCCACCGGCCCACACCCGGGCGGGCGTCGCCGCGATGGTCGCGGCGATCGGGACGGCGGCCTCGGCGCTCTGCGCGGTCAACGCGGCGGTGGCCCTGCTGCTGGTCCTGAAGGCCGTCACCCCGTTGTAGGGAGCGTCCGGCCCGGTTCACCCCGGCGGGCCGACGGCGGGTCCCCGCCGAGTGGACACGCCCTCGGGCGGGGATGATCGGTATGAGGTGCTGACCGTCCACCGCGAGAGGATGCTCGCCATGAAGGTGCTCGAATTCGTCCTGAACGCGATCTGGCTGATCTTCTGCGGCATCTGGATGGCGATCGCCTACGCAGTCGCAGGCATCATCTGTTTCATCCTGATCGTCACCATTCCATTTGGCATCGCGGCCTTCCGGATCGCCGGCTTCGTGATCTGGCCGTTCGGGCGGACGACCGTGGAGCGGGCGGACGCGGGGGCGCCGTCCTGCGTCGGCAACGTGATCTGGCTGGTCTTCGCCGGGTGGTGGCTGGCGCTGGCGCACGTCGCGACCAGCATCCCGCTGTTCCTGTCGATCATCGGGATCCCGTTCGGGTGGGCCAACCTCAAGATGATCCCGATCTCCCTGATGCCGCTCGGCCGCGAGGTCGTGTCGACGGACGAGCGCTTCGGGCGCTGAGCCGGGCCTCTGAGCCGAGTGCGGGGCCGGGTCGCGTCGGGTCGCCGGATGCCCGGGCCGGTACCGGCGACGGGCGCACCGGTCAGGGCGCCTCGCTGAGCTGGACGATCATCTTGCCGGTGTTGGCACCGCGGAGCATGCCGAGGAAGGCGTCCACCACGTTCTCGAAGCCCTGGACGACGGTCTCGTCCGGGACGACGGCACCCGAGCGCAGGTGGGGGACGAGGAAGTCGTACAGCTCCGGCCGGGCGTCCAGGTGGTTGCGGACCAGGAACCCCTCCAGCCGCAGGCTCTTGCCGACCACGTCGTAGAGGTTGCGCGGTGCGGCCGGCGGGTCCTGGAGGTGGTTGTACTGGGCGACGGCGCCGCACCAGGCGATCCGCCCGTGGTCGCGCAGCGCGTCGATGGCGCCTTCGAGGTGGTCGCCGCCCACGTTGTCGAGGTAGACGTCGAGGCCCCCGGGGGCGGCCTCGCGGAGCCGGTCGGCGATCGGCGCGTCGTGGTAGTCGAAGGCGGCGTCGAAACCGAGCCGCTCGGTCAGGTGCTCGACCTTGGCGGCCGAGCCGGCGCTGCCGACGATGCGGCCGGCGCCGAGCAGCCGGGCGAGCTGCCCGGCGGCTGAGCCCACGCCGCCGGCCGCCGCCGAGATGAAGATCGTCTCGCCGGGCTGGAGACGGGCGATCCGGGTCAGGCCGACCCACGCGGAGAGGCCGGTACCGCCGAGGACGCTCAGGTGGGCGCTGAGCGGGACGCCCGCGAAGTCGGGCAGCACGGTGGCCTCGCCGGGGCCGACCACGGAGTGGGTGCGCCAGGCCTTGCGGTGGAAGACCAGCGCCCCGAGCGGTAGGGCCGAGCCGCGGGACTCCACCACCCGGCCGAGCGTCCGGCCCTCCAGCGGGGCGTGCAGTGCCCAGCCGCCCTCGTCCATCTCCTCGCGCATGTACGGGTCGACGGACTGGTAGATGTTCTCGACCAGGGCCTGGCCCTCGGCGAGCGCCGGGACGCGTTCCTCCAGGAACGCGAAGTCGGCGGCGGTGGGCGCGCCGACGGGGCGGGAGACCTGGTGGACGACGAGGGCGGTGGGGCGCGGCATGGCGGTACTCCGGGTGGGTGTGGGTGCTCTTGCTCTTGCGGGGGCGCGGCGCCGGGCCGGCCGGGCGAACGTGGTCACCGTACGGAGGGCGGGGGCCGGCTGGGCAGGGGTGCGCGTCGATGGAAGAGCCACTTCCATGAGCAGCTTCGATGGATGGAGGTCGGGGCGCGCGGGGGCAGGCTCTAGATTCGAGGGCATGAACGACCTCGCCCGGGGCGCCGCCGTCCCCGACCTCGCCCCGCAGGAGCTGCGCATCCTGGTCGCCGTCGAGGAGGAACAGGGTTTCACGGCCGCGGCCGCGCGCCTGGGTACCACCCAGTCCGCCGTCTCGCACGCCGTCCGCGGCTGTGAGCGGAAGCTCGGCGCAGTGCTCTTCGACCGTGGGCGCCACGGCGCACGCCCCACCGAGGCGGGCGCGCGGGCCGTCGCGTACGCCCGGCGGATCCTGCGGCTGCTGGGGGCGATGGGTCCGGAGGTGCGCGCCGCCGGCCTGGCGGACGGCGCCGGGGAGGTCGCCGGCACACTGCGGATCGCGGCCTTCCGCAGTGTGGCCGCCCACCTGCTGCCGCCCGTGCTGGCCGCGCTGGCGGCCCGTCACCCCAGGCTGACCGCACAGGTCCGGATCGTCCGCGAGGTCGGGCGGGGCACCGCCGGCGAGGTCGCGGACGGTCGCGCCGACCTCGGCCTCGCCACCCTGGACGCGGGCGGTCCGCCGGCCGTCCCGGGACTGGTCGCGGTCCGCCTCTTCGAGGAGTCCTACGCCCTGGTCCACCCGGACGGCCACCCGGCGCCGCGCGGGCTGCCGCTGGTCGACTGGGACGAGAACTGCGGCTCGTACACCCGCAGTTGGTGGGACCGCCAGGACTGGATCCCGCCCGCCACCATCGACGTCGAGGACGACACGGTGGCCGTCTCGCTGGTCTCGCAGGGGCTGGGGATGGCCATCATGCCGCGGACCGCCCTGCTCGGGGCCCCGGCCGGCCTGGCCGTCACCGACCTCGGCCCGCAGCCGCCCAGCCGGTACGTCGGGTACGTGACCACGCCGGAGCTGGCGGGCACGGCGGCCGTCCGGGCGCTGATCCGCGAACTGCGCTCGGCGCCACTGCCGGAGGGGCTGGCGGCGGCCTGAGGCGGCGTCCGGCCGGGGCGAGGTCCGGCTGTCGGCCGGTCGGTCGGTCGGCCCGACGGGCCCGGCGTCGGCCGGACGCCGCCTCAGGCCGCCAAGCCGCCGCTACCGCGCCGCCGGCTGCTCCACGGTCTCCCGCAGCCGGCGGAACTCGGCCGCCAGCCCGTCCAGGGTGTAGTGCGCGTTGAGGCCGCTCGGGTTGGGCAGGACCCAGACCTCCGTCGTCCCGATGCCGTCCGGCTGGCGTCCGATCGTGGCCGTCCGCCGCCCGAACGCCGTGCGGTAGGCGCCGATGCCGAGGACGGCCAGGACGCGCGGACGCAGCCGCAGCACCCGGTCGGCCAGCGCGGCGCCGCCCGCGCGCAGTTCGTCGGCCGTCAGCTCGTCGGCCTTGGCGGTGGCACGCGGAGCGACGTTGGTGATGCCGAGGCCGAGGGCGAGCAGCTCGCGCTGCTCGCCCGGGCGCAGCTGGTGCGGGGTGAAGCCGGAGCGGTGCAGTGCGGGCCAGAAACGGTTCCCGGGGCGGGCGAAGTGGTGGCCGGTGGCGCCGGACCAGAGTCCGGGGTTGATGCCGCAGAAGAGCACCCGCAGGCCGGGCGCGACGACGTCCGGGATGGTGGTGTCACGGGCGGCCAGCAACTGCTCGGCCGTCGGCTTAGCCACCGCCGGCGTCGCCGACTTCGTCGGATGCGGGGACTCGGCGTGCTTCGCGGGCTTGTCGGTCACCCGCCCAGTCTGCCCGGCCCGCGCCCGCCCCCGGCGTGCCGGGGGCCGCCGGGGCGCCGGATCCGGCCGGGACACCGGCTTCGGCCAGGACACCGGGGACGGCGGCCCGCAGCCGTGCCTGGCGCCGCTCCCGGAGCCACCGCAGCCCGTACACGACGGCCGCCGCGTAGGCCCAGCCCGCGAAGATGTCGACGATGAAGTGCTCGGCCCCGTAGACCAGGGTGAACGCCATCGCGAGCGGGTAGGCGACCAGCAGCACCCGCATCCGGCGCGTCGCCGTCGGCCAGAAGAAGAACAGCAGCATCGCCGGGTAGGCGGAGTGAAGCGAGGGCATCGCGGCGACGTCGTTGGCGAACCGGCTGCCGTTCTCGAAGATCGAGCCGGCCCGTGGCAGCCCGCTCTGGGTGAGGACGTCGGACACCACCCGAGTGAGCGCCGGCATGTTCCCCTCCTGGGCGGTGAGCCACGGCGGGTCGGCCGGGTACAGCAGGTACGTGGCGAAGCCGGCGAAGGTGAGGGCGAGGTAGCAGGTGAGCAGCCGGCGGAACCGGTCGTGGCGCCGCCGCCAGAGCACGGCCAGCACCACGAAGACCACGAAGAAGTGCGACAGGTAGACGGTGACCGCCGCGTAGTCGTACCAGCGCGGCGAGCCGGGGGTGTAGAGCCCGTACTGGAGCCGGACGGTCCAGGTCTCGCCGAAGCCGAGCAGTTCGTCGGCGCGCAGCTGCGGCCGCCAGTGCGGGGCCCACGGGGTGTGCGCGCCGTAGCCGCGCAGCAGCGAGTACGTCCAGACGGCGGCCATCACCGGGACCCAGTCACGCAGGACGAGCAGGAAGCCGCGCGGCCCGTGACCGCTGTGCACGGCGGCCGCCAGCAGCGCGCCGATGAGCCAGCAGAACACCACGTCGTTGGCGTACGGCAGCCCGTACGCGCGCAGGTACCAGAGCAGGGCGAGGAAGTAGAGGGGCCACGCCAGCAGCCGGAGTCGGGACAGGGCGCCGACAGGCGCACCCGGTCCGGGCCGGTTCACCGGACGCAGCCGCCCGGATCGCTCGGGTGGGAGCGGTGCCGGGCGGAGCAGTTTGGTCATGCCGGTCTAATCTAGCAAGGCATTCTTTGAGGACTCTCTACGCGTACGGCCCGCCGCCCAGCAAAGGCTCAGAAAGCCGCCGGTCGGCGTAACCGCGGGCCGGTGGGACGGCCCGCGGTCACGCCGACCCGTGCGCGGTCTACGCGACGATGCCCAGCTCGTGCGGGGTGTTGTTGAGCCGGCGCCCGCCGTTCTCGGTCACCGTCACGATGTCCTCGATCCGTACCCCGAACCGCCCCGGCAGGTAGATGCCGGGCTCGATCGAGAAGCACATGCCCGGCACGAGCGGCCGTTCCTCGCCCTCGACCAGGTACGGCGGTTCGTGGGTGGTGATGCCGATGCCGTGACCGGTGCGGTGGATGAAGTACTCGCCGTAGCCGGCCTCGGTGATCACCCGGCGGGCGATCCGGTCGATCTCCTGGCAGCTCACGCCGGGCCGGACGGCCTCGAACGCGGTCTGCTGCGCCCGCCGTACGACGTCGTGGACCTTCCGGACCTCGTCCGGGACGTCCGCCCCGACGTGCACCGTGCGCGTGGTGTCCGAGCCGTAGCCGTCCTTGAGGCCGCCGAAGTCCAGCACCACGGTGTCTCCGGGCTCGATGACCCGGTCGCCGGCCTCGTGGTGCGGGTTGGCGCCGTTGGGGCCGGAGCCGACCACGGTGAAGTCGACCTGGCTGTGCCCGTACTGGATGAGCAGAGCGCTGAGGTCGGCGGCCACGTCGGTCTCCCGGCGGCCGGCGAACCGGACCTCCAGGATGCCCCGGTACGCGGAGTCGGCGGCGCCGCCGGCCGCGGCCAGGCGCTCCAGCTCGTCGCCGTCCTTGACCGCGCGCAGCATCGGCAGGGTCTCGGAGAGCGAGGTCCAGCGGGTGCCGGCGAGGGCGGCCTGGAAGCCGAGCAGGTGCATGGCCCAGGTGTTGTCGGAGACGCCGTACCGGCCGGCGGGTTCGAGCAGCGGGACGGCGGCGGCGTACGGGTCCTCGCCGTCGGTCCAGTCGACCAGCCGGAGGGCGGGGGCGCCGGGGGCCTTCTCGGCGTCCGGGCGTTCCAGCTTGGGGACGATCAGGGCGGGCTCGCGCCCGGCGGTGAGGACGAGCGCGGTCAGCCGCTCGGTGATCGCGGTGGGCTGGTAGCCGCAGAGGTGGACCAGGTCGGGGCCGGGGGCGACAACCAGGCCGGCGAGCCCGGCGGCGGTGGCGTCGGCGGTGGCCCGGGCCATCCGGGCGGTGTAGTCCTCGGTGGTGAACGGTCGTGGCACGGGTGTCTCCCGCCTTCCTGGATGGGCAGCGTCATGTGGTGGGGATCGGCCTCGGACACCCGGAGCCCCGGACCGGCGGTGCACGACGGATCCACCGCGCACCACCGGACGCCGGTGCTGCGGCCGTCACCGATGCCTTATCACGGCCGGGTCGCGGCGGCGTAGTGCCGGACCGGGTCGGTGTCGGGTCGGTGTCGGGCCCGCGACCCCTCGGCCGGCCTCCGGCCGGTCCGGCCGGAGGACCCCTGAGGACGGCTCGGCCGGACCGTCCAGCCTCTTCGCACACCCGGAGCTGCCGCTCAGCCCGGGCCGCCCGGACCGGCTCCGGAGCCGGCTCGCCGAGGTCTTCGACGAGCTGATCGCCGAGTTGCAGGACGGGTCCGGGGAGGAGGCGGAGGACGCCGTGGACGTCATCGCGCTCACCGTGAGCCACGGCGTCCGGCCGGAACACCCTCTCGGGTCGATTCCCATCGAGGCACGGATTCGTAAATCGCAGGCGGACTGTCGGTGCGGTGGTTCAGGATGACTGAATGCCATACGAACTTCAGGCGCTGATCGGCTCGGCGGAGCTGCTCGCGGTGGCCGCCGCCGAGGTGCCGGTCGCCCGCCTCGCCCCGTTGTCGCAGGGGCTGGCCCTGATCCCGGCCACGCCCGAGTTCCTGGCCGCGCTCGGGTACCAAGTCGGCGGCGCCGAAGGCGCGTCGGATGAAGAGGCCGGGTTCGACTGGCTTCCGGACGGCTCCGGGCGGCGGCTCGCCGCGTGGTCCAAGGCCGGCCCGATCGCCTGCGTCGAGGCCTTCTTCTTCGGCGGCAGCGGCACCCAGCGCGCCGCCGTCTGGGTCGACGGCCGTCTCGCCCTCGGCCCGCTCACCAACGCCGAGTTCGCGCCCTTCCCGCCCGAGGGCGGCCCGATCTCCCGCGCCCTGCGCCACCTCGGTGCCCGGGTGGAGCCCGCCCGGGCCGACGGGGCCGACTATGTCGACGAGTTCGAGGCCGTCGGCCTCCCGGCCCACCGCAGCACGGCCCGCTGGGCGTCCCCCTCCTGAGCCGTCCCGGCCCTCGCCGACTTCCCCCTCACCGTTCGGCGTACGTGCGGTGGCTGGGTCAACTGCCGTGCCCCAACGTGTGAACCAGGCGAACTCGCCTGATTCGCATCGAGAGGAAGCAACACCCATGCGTGCCACCTGGATGGCCGCCGCGCTGACCGCAGCCATCGTGCTGACCCCGGTCGCCACGGCGTCCGCCACCGCCGCCGGAAACGGATCCGCGGCCCCCCGAACCTCCCCCTTCGCCGCTGCCCTCCCGGGCTCGTCCGCCTTCGCGGCCGTCTCTGCGGTCCCCGTGCACCCCGTGCTCCCTGCGGTTCCGGCCGTCCCCGCGATCCCGGTGCCCAAGGCCTCCGGAGCCCCGGCGGCCCCCGCCCGCCCGGCCGACGTGCCGCTGCCCGTCACGGTGCCCCCGGTCGCGGTCCCGGCGCCGGACGCCCCGGCCCTGCCGGCCACCCCCGACCTGCCGGCCCTTCCGGAGCTGCCCGCCGCCCCCGACACGTCCGCGCTCCTCGGGACGGTCGGCGACCTCGTCGACACCGTCACCGGCCTGCTCTCGTCCCTGACGTCCGCGGTCGACCTCGGCGCCGTGCAACAGCTGGTCAGCTCGCTCCAGGCGGTCCTGCAGGGCCTGCTCGGTCAGCTGCCGACCCCGCCGGTGAACGTCCCGTCCCCGCCGGCTCTCCCAGGCAGCGGCACGCAGACCCGCGCGGACCAGCTCGCCTCCCTCAAGGTGCAGGCCCGCTTGCTGGCCGACGCCGCGGCCGAGGCCCGCGCCGCCGTTCACCCGCACCCGGCCGCCGGCTGACCGGCCCGCCGATGACGCACGAGGCCCCGGAGGCGGTTTGCAGGGGCCGTCGCAACACGTGGTCGGCTTGATCGGGCCGCGATGAGTCAGTGCAGGCGCTCGGCCGGGGTCTCCCGGCCGAGCGTTCTGCGTGGGCGGCCGTCGAGTTCGGCGTCCACCGTCACAAGTCGGCGGGCCGCTCGCCGATCACGGTCATCGGGCCGATGAGGCCTGGCCTGCGGCAGTTGGCCGGCCGATGGGGGACGCGGCGGGCACGGCCCGTGCGCAGGGCGCCGGCCAGCTCCCGGCGGAGCCCGCCGCGGCCCTGGACGCAGAGGGCCTGGTGGACGGTGCGGGGGGCCACCTGCATCTCGGGCCGCTCGGGAGAGGTCTCCCGCCGAGCAGGCAGATCTCCTCGGGGCTGCACTTCTCGTCCAGGTGGTCCCGGACGAAGTCCCGCAGGGCCCGGTTGTGGGCGATCTTGGTGGGCGTCCGGCGTCCGGCGTCCGGCGTCGGGCGTCCGGCGTCGGGCGGGGCCGGCGAGCCTGCACGGCGAGCCTGCACGGCGAGCGGGCCGGTACCGGCCGCCGCCGGGGCGGCGGTTGCGCCGGATCTCCCGGCCGACCTGAGAGTTTGCGGCGATCGCGGCGCTGACCTGGGAAGACTCATGCCACGAGCTCCGCTGGTCAGCGCCACTTTCCGCCCGCGTGCGCCCTGGACGTGCCCTCACTTTGCACGGGTCGTCACTGCCGTGCGCGAACGGCGACCTGCGTCCGGAGCCGACTCGGCAACGGTCTCGCACAGGATCGCCGTGAAGGCCCGCACGGCGGCCGTGGCCTGGTGGGTGGGCCACAGCAGGCCGTAGTCGATGGTGGGCGCGTCGCGGAACGGGACGAAGACGATGCCCGGGCGGCTGTGGAACTCCTCGGCACGGGCCGCCACGGGAGCGACGCCCTGCCCGGCCGCAACCTGCGTCAGGACCTCGGGCCAGTAACGCACGGCCGGACCGCGGATGATGGGCCGCCCACCCGGCGTGTGGGTGGGCAGGTGGTACTCCAGCCAGTAGGCGGGGTACTCGGCCGCGAACGTGATCAGCGGGGCGAGCGCGAGGTCCTCCACGCTGACGCTCGCCTGCCGAGCCAGCGCATGCCCGGCGGGCACCAGCAGAGCCCTGGGCTCGGCGAACAGCACCGGCCCCGCCGTCAGATCCGGTTCCCGGACCGGGAGTTCGCTGATCTGGAGGTCGACCTCACCCGAGCGCAGCGGCCCGTGCGGGTCGGCGAACTGGATCTCCCGGATCTCGACCGCGCAGTCGGGGTGACGGGCGGAGAACGCCTCGCCCGCGCGCAGCACCGCGTCCGCCGCCCAGGGGGTGGTGTAGCCGACCCGTAGCGTGCCGGTGATGCCGCGCCCAGCGGCGACGGCCCGCCTGTACGCCTGCTCGATCTGCCGGTGCGCCGGCAGCACGTCGGCGCGCAACTGTTCCCCGAGCGGGCTCAGCGTCACGCGGCGGCTGCTGCGTACGAACAGGGGTGAGCCGATGCGCCGCTCCATGTTCTTGACGATCTGGCTGACCCGTCCAGGGGTGCAGCGAAGCCGCTCGGCGGTGCGGCCGAAGTGCAGTTCCTCGGCGAGCGCCAGAAAGACCTCGATCTCCTGTCGTTCGAGCACTGCACCCCTCGTCGTTGAGCCTGCCTAAACGGATCTTCGCGGATCGTACGTTGATCCGGTTCGCCGTGTCAGGAGATCGTTTCCGGGCAGGCCGGGGCCGTAGCAGCCCTGGCTGAGTGCCGCACACAGGAGCCCAGGAGGGGACCATGGACCAGACCACCGGGAAGATCACCCATTTTGTCCACCAGTCGCTGGACGGCTTCATCGAAGGGCCGAACGGCGAGTTCGACTGGCCGGTCATGGACCCGGAGCTGTCGGCGTACTCCCGCTCCCTCACCGAGAGCGCCGACATCTTTCTCTACGGCCGCGGCGTGTGGGAGCTGATGGCCGGATTCTGGCCCCACGCCGAGGAGTTCTCCACCCACGAGCACGACCTCGCGTTCGCGCCGGTGTGGCGGAAGGCACCCAAGGTGGTCGTCTCGACGACCCTGGGACACGTCGACTGGAACACCCGGGTGATCGGTGAGAACGTCGTCGAGGAACTGGCCGCGCTCAAGCGGGGCGGTGCCCACCTGCTGTTGTTCGGAGGCTCCACGCTGGCCGCCCACCTCACCGAGCACCAGCTGATCGACGAGTACCAGGTCTTCGTCCACCCGGTGGTCCTCGGCGGAGGCAAGCCGGTCTTCCGCAGCCCGCAGCCGGGCTTCGGCCTCACCCTCGTCGAGTCCAGGGTCTTCGACAAACAGGTGACCCTGTTGCGTCACCGGCCTGTACGGGAGGTCTCCTCGGTTTCGCACGGTTCGTGACGCGCCCGGCCATGAGCGACCACCGGACAGCGCCATGGACACCTCGCACCGTGCTCCGCGACGTCGTGCGGCCGCACTACCGGGACCGGGACGGCGGCCCTGCCCCACCCTGCTCGCCCTGGGACAGCACGGCATCATCCCGCCCCACGATCACCGACATGCTCACCCGCCGCTCCGCAACCACGGCCGTCAGCACTCCCGGCGCCGGACACGACCTCCACCTGGAGCATCGCGACACCGTCCACCTGCTGGTGGCCGCCCTCCTCGCACTCCCGGATCCGGCCCACACCCCACCGGATCCGTACCACCCCTGATCACACAAGGAGATTCCCCTCGTGACCACCGTCATCTCCGCCGACGGCACCCCGATCGCCTACTCCGCGACCGGCACCGGACCCGCCGTCGTTCTCGTCGACGGCGCGCTGTGCCACCGAACCTTTGGCCCGAGCGCTGCCATCGCCGAACAGCTCGCCACCCACCACACCGTCCACACCTACGACCGGCGGGGCCGGGGCGAGAGCGGCGACACCGCGCCCTTCACCGTCGACCGCGGGATCGAGGACCTCGCGGCGGTGATCGCGGCCGCCGGCGGCTCCGCACACGTCCTCGCCCTCTCTTCCGGTGCGGCACTCGCCCTGCGAGCTGCCCCGCGCGGTATCGGCATTACCCGACTCGCCGTCTACGAGCCGCCGTTCAGTACCGAGGACGGACAGCGCGAGCGCTTCGTCCAGTACGCGGCGGACTTGGAGGCGGCCCTGGCCGACGACCGCCGAGGCGACGCCGTCGCCCACTTCATGGCGTTCGCCGGCATGCCTTCGGAGATGGTCGACCAGATGCGCGGCGCCCCCGTATGGCCGCTGTTCGAGGCCGTGGCACCGACCCTGGCGTACGACGCCGAGGCGCTGGGCGCATCGACGGGTGCGGTGGTTCCCGCCGACACCCTCGCCGAGATCGCCGTGCCGACCCTCGTCATCGACGGCGGTGCCAGCCCCGAGTTGCTGCGCGCTCCCGCCCGCGCGGTCGCGGCCGCGATCCCCGACGCCGAGCACGAGACGCTGGAGGGCCAGACGCACGAGGTGGCCGCCGACGCCCTGACCCCCGTGCTGCTGAAGTTCTTCGCCTGAACCACCACCCACAGGGAACGCACCCGGCTGCTTACAGGAGCCGAACCATGCGCGAAGGCGACCGTGTCCGGCTGCGCGCGTTGCGCGCCGAGGACGTCGAACACCGCCTTCGCCGGCGCAACGGTCCCGAGGTCGCGCCCTGGGCGACCGCCCGCGGCCCGTGCTCCGGACCGGTGACCGCCGGGGCGCTCGGCATCGCCTTCGAGTCGATGCTGCGTCTGGTACCGCTGAAGGGCGCAGTGTTCACGGTCGCGGGCCAGCCGATCGGGTTGGCCGAACTACCAGGACCTCGACCCGTACGGCGGGACGGCCACCCCCGGCGTCGTGATCGGTGAGCGGCGGTGCTGGGATCGCGGCCACGGATCCGAGGCGCTGCGACTGCTGGTGGACCGCCTCTTTCCGGCCCCGCCCGCGGTGGAGTCGCGTCCGATCAGGTCCGCCACCAGTGGCACGTTCCTGTCCCGGACTGTGGTCCGGCAGCGTTTGCGCAGGTGACGGCCGACGATGCCGCGCTCGCGCATCAGACGGGCTATCCGCTTGCGGTTGAACGTTCTATGGCACGTGTCGGACGAGGTGACGATGCACGACCTCCGGCACGTCTACCCGGTGCTGACCAAGCATCGCGAGAGCGTCAAGACGGTCCGGAAGCACCTCGGCCATGCCAAGCCCTCGATCACGCTCAACACCGACACGAACCTGTGGCCGGACGAGGAGGGCACAACGAGGGCTGCGGCCGAGGCTGTCTTCCGCATTGTTCCCTTGATGTGCCCTCCCGGGCCGAAAAGCTAGCGCTTCCGCAGGTCGGCGGGTTCTACTAGCGGTAGTTGACGAACTGGATCGCGAAGTCCAGGTCCTTGCCCTTGAGGAGCGCCTGGACGGCCTGCAGGTCGTCACGGCTCTTCGAGCTGACCCGCAGCTCGTCGCCCTGGACCTGGGCCTTCACGCCCTTGGGGCCCTCATCGCGGATGATCTTCGCGACCTTCTTGGCATCGTCCTGGGAGATGCCCTCCTTCACGTTCGCGAAGATCTTGTACTCCTTGCCGGACAGCTGCGGCTCCTTGGCGTCCAGCGCCTTCAGCGACAGCCCGCGCTTGATGAACTTGCTCTGCAGCACGTCCAGCACGGCCTTCACGCGCTCCTCGCCGCTGGCCTTCATCTCGATCGTTTCGCCGGAGCGGCTGATCTCGGCGCCGACGTTCTTGAAGTCGAAGCGGGTGGCGATCTCGCGGGAGGTCTGGTTGATCGCGTTGTCGACCTCCTGCCACTCGACCTTCGAGACGATGTCGAAACTGGAGTCGGCCATGGGTGTTGGTCTCCTTGATGCTGTGGCTTCACTGACACGGCCCGCCCCACCGGGCGACCGCCGCCCCAGCCTATCCAGCACCACCCCGCCCCCGCCCGCGGCGAGCGCGCCGCGCGCCTTGATCATCACGTGACCAACCGAGTGGCGAACCACCCCCTGGCATCAGGTATCGTTTACGGAGTCGAGCGGGGGAAGCCCCGCGAGACACCGATCCTGGCTGGTTGCCCGAGCGGCCAAAGGGAGCAGACTGTAAATCTGTCGCGCAAGCTACGCAGGTTCGAACCCTGCACCAGCCACAGGATAGATAACAGGCCCTGATCTGCGGAAACGCAAATCAGGGCCTGTTTCGTTGTGCTCGAACACCGGCCACACCGGATGGCCGTTTGGCGTGGTTTGTCTCACCTCGTTTCGCCCGGATCCCAGCCCGGACCAGCGGTTCCGGACCGGGCGCGGACCGGGATCAGGGTGATGTCCCCTGGAGTGGTGCAGCAGCGATCACTTCTCGCGACTTGCTGCTACCGCATCGCGATACCACACCGCTCTGCGGGACACGATCCGCACGCCGGACCGGCGGTCGACGGCAGTCACCCCCCAGCCCTGGCAGCCAGCCGACCCTGTTTGTTTATGATCACGCCCATGACGCTCGAATGGGAACAGATCATCGTTGACTCCGCCGACCCCATCGCCCTCGGGCGCTGGTGGGCCGAGGCTCTGGGCTGGGTCGTGGTCGACGAGTCCGAGGAGATCATCGAGATCCGGCCTACGCCGGACCGGATGCCGGGGCTGCTCTTCGTGCCTGTCCCCGAGGGCAAGACGTCGAAGAACCGGCTCCACCCCGACTTCCGCCCCGACGACCAGAAGGCCGAGGTCGCCCGGCTGCTCTCCCTCGGTGCCCGGCCCGCCGACACCGTGCAGGACGAGCAGCACTGGGTGACCCTCCTCGACCCGGAGGGCAACGAATTCTGTGTCCTGGGTGAGCGGAAGAGCTGAGCGGGGCCGGGCAGCCGTTCGGGCGAAGGTGCCGGACGGTTCCAGACCCGCAGCTGCTCCAGCTGCTGCTCGCCGGCCCGGCTGCGCCGGGTGGTCTGACCGTGGTCCGTGCATGGATCAGAAGCCGTCGGGCGCCGGCCGGCAAGCGGGCCGCGGCTGGAGCCGTTCACCACCCTGTTCCACCACGCCACCGGACCGGACGACGCCTCGCTCGGCTCGCAGTGCGTTCAGCAGGCCCAGAGGCGGTTCGACGGCGTGTGGAGCACGATTGCCTACGAGCGGCAGCCATGACCGCCGCCCCCCTCGGCAACTCGCCGACGTGCTGCGGCCGGTGAAGCGCGTGCTCCTCAACTTCGACGGTCCGGTGTGCCCGGTCTCCGCGGGCCTCCCCGCTCCGGAGGTCGCGCGCCGACTCCGTGAGGGCCTGGATCAATCGTGACGCTGGCCGGCATCTTCGGGTGCGGCTCTGCTGTGCCGCCGCGCCAGCATCAGCGCTGCGACCGCGCCGATTAGGCCCGTAATCGCAGTCACAAGGGCTGCAGGCGCAGTGAGAACCTCAGCAGCGGAGCTGCTGCCTGCTTCGCTGCCCGAACCCGTGCCAGGTTCGGCGCTATTACCGGACCGGCCCCGAACAGCGGAAGCGCTGTTCGGGGCCGGTCCTGGTTTGGGGGTTTCGGGGAGTCAGGAGGTGGCGAGGAGGAGGGCGGCCGCGGCGGGGGTGTCGGGGGCGGTGTAGGTGGGGGCGGGGTGTGACGGGGGGAGAGGTGGGGGCGGGGTGGGCGTGATCCAGATGGAGCGCAGACCGACGGCGTGAGCTCCCCGGAGGTCGGTGGCGGGGTTGTTGCCGACCATCCAGGCGTCGGGGGTGAGGGTGCGGCCGAGGCGGGCGGCGGCGGCGTGGAAGATCTCGGGGGCGGGCTTGCGGGCGCCGGCCTCCTCGGAGACGCAGACGGCGTCGACGGCCGGGAGCAGGCCGGTGCGGGCGAGTTTGGCGCGTTGGATGTCGGTGCTGCCGTTGGTGACGACGGCGATGGCCCAGCCGGCCTCACGGAGGGCGGCGAGTGCGCCGGGGACGCCGGGGATCAGGTGGGTGCGGGCGGCCTCGTGGGCGACGTGCTCCTCCCAGAGGGCCTCACCGGAGTGCGGGAGGCCGTGGGCGGCGGCGATCCGGGCGAAGCCGGCGGGGGAGCGGTCGGCGACGAAGAGGTCGAAGACGGCGGCGGCGGCTTCGGCGGGGAGGCCGTGGGCGGCGCAGAAGGCCGGAGCCCAGGCATCGGAGGCGCCGTCGCGCTCGACCAGGGTGTGGTCCAGGTCGATCAGGAGCAGGGGCGGAGAGTGGTCGGACATGCGCGGAGGGTAGCGCATGGGTGGGATGGGGAGGTGTGGGCTTATTGCATATAGCTTGCAATTACCTGGATTAGGCAGCAGAGTGGCAGCAGGGGCGGTCGGGCCGTTCGGCCTTCCGCTGAGACGTTCCGGATGTGCCGAGGTGCGCCGGAGTCCTCCGTATGAGCTGATCGTCTTCCCAGCCGGCGCCCGCCGGGACACCGGTCCGCCCGCCCCTCCCGCTTCCCCTCGTCTGCCCGTGCCGCTCGCGCGGGGTGCCCGTCGCAGGGCGTCAAGAGCGTGCGCCGGGGCGTCGGCAACCCGTCGTGGCGAAGGGTGTGAGGCCATTGTCGCGGGTGTGCCGCCGCCTCGCCGTCCTGATTCCCGAGGCTGAGCCAGCAGGCCCTGGCGGCGGGCGCCGCAGAACCGGCGCGGCGCCGTCATCGACCGGGCCCTGCGCCGCCGAGCCGACGTGGTGGTCTGCCGACTCCGGATGCGAATGCAGTGCTGTCCGACATCTGCCGATAAGAGGCAAAGATCCGGGTACATCGTCATATCTTGACGATGTCTTAACGGCCCCCCTCTGCGCCCTCGAAGCGCCGGCGCCTGGCCCGACACGCTTCGCCCTTAGCGGCTCCGACCTGCGGGAACACCCCGCCTGTTGGGCGTGTCGGGCGCTTCGGATGCTCCGCGACGGCCCATTGCGCGCCCGTTCGGCGCGCTTACGCTCGCCCATGTGTTCAACGTGCCCCAGGCGCTCAAACGCCTAGTGATCGGCAGAGCCATGCGCAGCGAGGAGCTGGGCGAGACGCTGCTCCCCAAGCGGCTGGCGCTGCCGATCTTCGCTTCCGACCCGCTCTCCTCGGTCGCCTACGCGACCCAGGAGATCCTCCTGGTGCTCACCGTCGGTGGTGCCGCGTTCCTCCACCTCACCCCGTGGGTCGCGGCCGGCGTGGTCGCCCTGATGGCTGTCGTGGTGATGTCCTACCGCCAGGTCGTGCACGCCTACCCGAGCGGCGGTGGCTCGTACGAGGTGGTGTCCCGCAACCTCGGCGCCAACTCCGGCCTGGTGGTGGCCGCTTCGCTGCTGGTCGACTACGTGATGACGGTCGCGGTGTCGGTGGCCTCCGGTGTCGACAACATCATCTCGGCACTGCCCTCGCTGGCCGACCACCGGGTCGAGCTGGCGCTCGGCTTCGTCGTCCTGCTCGCGGCGACGAACCTGCGCGGGGTCCGGGAGTCGGGCAAGGCCTTCGCGGCGCCGACGTACCTCTTCATCGGCGGCATCCTGCTGATGGTGGTCACCGGCCTGATCAAGGCGGTCTTCGGGGAGACCCCGGTGGCGGCCAGCGCCGCGTACGGGGTGCTGCCGGTGGACGGCAAGGACGCCCTGACCGGCCTGGGCCTGCTGATGCTCGGCCTGCGGGCGTTCGCCTCCGGCTGCACGGCACTGACCGGGGTGGAGGCGATCTCCAACGGCGTGCCGGCGTTCCGCGCGCCCAAGTCGAAGAACGCCGCCGCCACGATGGCCGTGATGGGAACCACGGCCGTGGTCATGTTCGTCGGCATCACCGCGCTGGCCCTGATGGCGAAGGTGCACATCACCGACGACGCCTGCCGGCTGACCGGGTTCGCCGGGGACTGCCGCACCGCGCCGCAGCAGACCGTGATCGCCCAGCTGGCGGCGGCGATCTTCGGTGGGGACCACAGCGTCCTCTTCTACCTCATCCAGGCCGTCACCGCGCTGGTACTGATCCTGGCGGCCAACACCGCGTTCAACGGGTTCCCGCTGCTGGCCTCGATCCTGGCCGAGCACCGCTACCTGCCCCGGCAGATGCACACCCGCGGTGACCGCCTCGCCTTCTCCAACGGCATCATCGCGCTCGCGGTGGTGGCCGGCGGGCTGCTCTGGCTGTACGACGCGGACGTCACCAGCCTGATCCACCTCTACATCCTGGGTGTCTTCACCTCCTTCACGCTCTCCCAGATCGGGATGGTGAAGCACTGGAACCGCGTCCTCGACGCCGAGGCCGACCCGGCCGCGCGAGGCTCGGCGCAGCGGTCCCGGGTGATCAACGCCTTCGGTGCGGTGACCACCGCGCTGGTGCTGGTGATCGTGCTGCTGACGAAGTTCACCCAGGGCGCCTGGCTGGCGGTGGTCGCCGCGGCCGTGCTCTGGGTGATGATGCGGGGCATCCGCCGGCACTACGACGGCGTGGCCGCGGAGCTGGCGGTGGACGACCCGGACGCGGAGTCGGTGCGGCCGTCCCGGGTGCACGGGATCGTGCTGGTCTCGAAGCTGCACAAGCCCACGCTGAGGGCGCTCGGCTACGCGGAGGCGTTCCGGCCGGACTCGCTGGAGGCGCTGACGGTCGCGGTGGAGAAGGACGCCACCGCCGAACTGGAGCGGCAGTGGGAGGAGCTGGACGTCCAGGTGCCGCTCAGGGCGCTGGAGTCGCCCTACCGGGAGATCACCAAGCCGGTGCTGCAGTACGTGCGGGAGTACCGGCGGAGCAGGCCGCGGGAGGCGGTGGCGGTCTTCATCCCCGAGTACGTGGTCGGGCACTGGTGGGAGCACCTGCTGCACAACCAGTCGGCGCTCTGGCTGAAGAGCCGGCTGCTGTTCACCGCGGGGGTGATGGTGATCAGCGTGCCGTGGCAGCTCAGCTCCTCCAGCCGGGCGCACCACCCCTCCGGCCGGGCACCAGGAGCGGTCCGGCGCGGTGAGCCGAAGGCGCGATCGGAGTACGAGAGGCTCCCGGCACCCGAGAACGCCTGAGGACGCTTGCGCCTGAGGACGCCCACGTCCGACGTCGGTAGCGCCCGGGGCCGAACCACCGAGAGCGACCACGGACCGGACGACACCGAGAGCCCCGGGCATCACGCCCGGGGCTCTCGGCATACCCGAGCACATCCGAGCACACCCGGACGCACCTCGGCGCGGTCCCCGCGCCGTCCCGGCGCCGCCCCCTCCGACGTCCCCTCCGACGCCCCTACGGCTCCCGTATGGAGCCCGTCAACGATCGAACGGGCGGCGTATGGGGGCCGTCAAGAGCAGCGGTAACGGCCCGTGAACGCGGTTGGCTGGCATCGCCGGCCCGCCGCCGGTGCCGCACCGAGCCCGCCGGGCCGGGACTGCGGCCACCTCCGAACCACCGTGGTGGAGCCCATGTCCGATCTCATCTACGTCGGTGTCACGGTCGTCGTGTTCGCCGCCATCGCCCTGATCGCGCGGGGGGTGGAGAAGCTGTGAGCGTCGAGCACATCGCAGGTCTCATCGTCGCCGTCGCCCTCGTCGGCTACCTCGTCGTGGCGCTGATCCACCCGGAGAAGTTCTGACATGAGCTCCACCCTCGCGGGCTGGTTGCAGGTCCTGGCCCTGGTGGCCGCGCTGGTCCTGTGCCACCGCCCCCTGGGCGACTGCATCGCCCGCATCCTGACCACCTCCAAGCACCTCGGAGTCGAGCGCGGCCTGTACAAGGCCGTCGGCGTCGATGCCGACGCCGACCAGCGCTGGCCGGTCTACCTGCGCTCGGTGCTGGCCTTCTCGGCCGTCTCGGTCCTCTTCCTGTACGGCCTGATCCGGCTGCAGCAGCACCTGCCGCTGAACCTCGGGGCCGAGCAGATGGCGGGGCACCAGGCGTGGAACACCGCGATCTCGTTCGTCACCAACACCAACTGGCAGTCCTACGGCGCCGAGTCCGCGATGGGGCACCTGGCGCAGATGGCGGGCCTGGCGGTGCAGAACTTCGTCTCCGCCGCCGTCGGCATCGCCGTCGTGGCGGCGCTGATCCGCGGGTTCACCCGCAACCGCACCGACCGGCTGGGCAACTTCTGGGTCGACCTCACCCGGATCTGTCTGCGCCTGCTGCTGCCGGTCTCGATCGTCTTCGCCCTGGTCCTGGTGGCCAACGGCGTGGTGCAGAACTTCCACGGCTTCCACGAGGTCACCACTGCGGCCGGCGGCCCGCAGTCGATCCCGGGCGGGCCGGTGGCCTCGCAGGAGGTCATCAAGGAGCTGGGCACCAACGGCGGCGGCTTCTTCAACGGCAACTCGGCGCACCCGTTCGAGAACCCGACCGGCTTCACCAACGTCCTGGAGGTCTTCCTCATCCTGCTGATCCCGTTCGCGCTGCCGCGGACGTTCGGCCGGATGGTCGGCGACGACCGCCAGGGCCGCGCCGTCGCGTCCGTCATGGCGATCTTCTGGGTCGCCTCGGTGGCGCTGATGACCTTCTTCGAGTCGCAGCACTCGGGTGCGGCGGCGAGCGCGGCCGGCGGGGCGATGGAGGGCAAGGAACAGCGGTTCGGCACCGCGGCGTCCAGCCTGTTCGCGGCGTCGACGACGCTGACCTCGACCGGTGCGGTCAACTCCTTCCACGACTCGTTCACGCCGTTCGGCGGCGGCCTCACGATGTTCAACATGATGCTGGGTGAGATCGCTCCCGGCGGGGTGGGCTCCGGCCTCTACGGGATGCTGATCCTGGCGATCCTCGCGGTCTTCGTGGCCGGTCTGATGGTCGGCCGCACCCCGGAGTACCTGGGCAAGAAGCTCGGCGGACGGGAGATGAAGTTCGCCTCCCTCTACATCCTGACCACGCCCACGATCGTGCTGGTGGGTACCGGTGCCGCGACGGCACTGCCGGGCGAGCGGGCCGGGATGCTCAACTCGGGCCCCCACGGCTTCTCCGAGGTCCTGTACGCCTTCGCCTCGGCGGCGAACAACAACGGTTCGGCGTTCGCCGGCATCACGGTGAACACCGGCTGGTACGACACGGTGCTGGGCCTGGCGATGGTCTTCGGCCGGTTCCTGCCGATGGTCTTCGTCCTCGCCCTGGCCGGCGCGCTCGCCCGCCAGCAGCGCGTCCCGGCGACCCCGGGCACCCTGCCCACCCACAAGCCGCTGTTCGTGGGCCTGCTGGCGGGCGTCGTCCTGATCGTCGTCGGTCTCACCTACTTCCCGGCCCTGGCGCTCGGGCCGATCGCGGAAGGTCTCTCCTGATGTCGTCCACCCTTACCGGCACGCCGGCCACCCGGCCGGAGGCGCCCGCCGCGGCGCCGCGCAGAGTGGCCAGCGGACTGCTGGACCCGAAGCTGATCGTCGTCTCGCTGCCGGACGCGGTGAAGAAGCTCGACCCCCGGGTGATGGTCAGGAACCCGGTGATGTTCGTGGTCGAGGTCGGCTCGGTGGTCACCACCGTCGCCGCGATCGCCGACCCCGGCGTGTTCGCGTGGGCGATCACCGTCTGGCTCTGGCTGACCACGATCTTCGCCAACCTGGCGGAGGCCGTGGCAGAGGGCCGCGGCAAGGCGCAGGCCGACACGCTGCGCAGGACCAGGACCGACACCACGGCCCGCCGCCTCCCCGACTGGCCGAGGAACCGGGCCGAGGAGGAGGTCTCCGGCACCGCGCTGCGGCTGGGCGACCACGTCGTCGTGGAGGCCGGGCAGATCATCCCCGGCGACGGCGACGTCGTCGAGGGCGTGGCCTCGGTGGACGAGTCGGCGATCACGGGTGAGTCCGCGCCGGTGATCCGTGAGTCGGGCGGCGACCGCTCGGCCGTGACCGGCGGCACCAGGGTGCTCTCCGACCGGATCGTGGTGAGGATCTCCTCCGAGCCCGGCAAGACCTTCATCGACCGGATGATCGCCCTGGTCGAGGGCGCCGCCCGGCAGAAGACGCCGAACGAGATCGCGCTCAACATCCTGCTGGCCTCGCTGACCGTCGTCTTCCTGACCGCCGTCGTCACCCTGCAGCCGATGGCCGCCTACGCGGGTGCGCCGCAGTCGACGACCGTGCTGGTCGCCCTGATCGTGGCGCTCATCCCGACCACCATCGGCGCGCTGCTCTCCGCGATCGGCATCGCCGGCATGGACCGGCTGGTGCAGCGCAACGTGCTGGCGATGTCCGGTCGCGCCGTCGAGGCCGCGGGCGACGTCGACACCCTGCTGCTCGACAAGACCGGGACCATCACCCTCGGCAACCGCCAGGCCGCCGACTTCCTGCCCGCGCCCGGCACCTCCACCGAGGAGCTCGCCGACGCCGCGCAGCTCTCGTCCCTCGCGGACGAGACCCCCGAGGGCCGCTCGGTCGTGGTCCTGGCCAAGACCGGGTACGGCCTGCGGGCCCGGGCCCAGGGCGAGCTGACGCACGCCGCCTGGGTGCCCTTCACCGCGCAGACCCGGATGTCCGGCGTCGACCTCGACGAGCCGGGCGGCCTGCGCCAGGTCCGCAAGGGCGCGGCCAGCGCGGTGACCAACTGGGTGACCGCGCAGGGCGGTTCGGTTGCCTCGGAGGTGTCCTCGCTGGTCGACGGGATCTCCGCCGCGGGTGGCACGCCGCTCGTGGTGGCGACGAAGAGCGGTGCCGAGCCCGCCCGCGTCCTGGGGGTCGTCCACCTCAAGGACGTGGTCAAGGAGGGCATGCGGGAGCGCTTCGACGAGCTGCGCCGGATGGGCATCAAGACCGTCATGATCACCGGCGACAACCCGCTGACCGCCAGGGCGATCGCGGAGGAGGCGGGCGTGGACGACTTCCTCGCCGAGGCCACCCCCGAGGACAAGCTGGCCCTGATCAAGACGGAGCAGGAGGGCGGCAAGCTGGTCGCGATGACCGGCGACGGCACCAACGACGCACCGGCCCTCGCCCAGGCCGACGTCGGCGTCGCGATGAACACCGGGACCACCGCGGCCAAGGAGGCCGGGAACATGGTCGACCTGGACTCCGACCCGACCAAGCTGATCGAGATCGTCGGGATCGGCAAGCAACTGCTCATCACCCGCGGCGCGCTGACCACCTTCTCCATCGCCAACGACGTCGCGAAGTACTTCGCGATCATCCCGGCGATGTTCGCGGCGGTCTACCCGGGCCTGGACGGGCTCAACATCATGCACCTGCACAGCCCGCAGTCCGCGATCACCTCGGCCGTCGTCTTCAACGCCCTGGTCATCGTCGGCCTCGTCCCGCTCGCCCTGCGCGGGGTGAAGTACCGCCCGTCCGAAGCCGGTTCGCTGCTGCGCCGCAACATCGGGATCTACGGCGTCGGCGGTCTGCTCGTCCCCTTCATCGGGATCAAGGCGATCGACCTGGCCGTCCAGTTCATCCCCGGTCTGAGCTGAGAGAGGAGCACCCGGAATGTCCAAGCCCCTGCCCGCCCTCCTGCGCACGCACGTCAGCGCACTGCGGATGCTGCTGGTGATGACGACGGTCCTCGGGATCGCCTACCCGCTGCTGGTCACCGGCATCTCCCAGGCAGCCTTCGGCCGGACGGCGAACGGCTCGATCGTGAGGACCGCCGACGGCAAGGAGATCGGCTCCAGCCTGCTGGGCCAGAACTACGACCTGCCCAAGCGGAACCCGGACGACGAGAACGAGCAGGCCCGGCCGGACCCGAAGTGGTTCCAGCCCCGCCCCTCGGCCAACGGCTACGACGGCAAGGTCTCCGGTGCCTCCAACCTGGGCCCAGACAGCGAGGACCTCGTCAGGGCGATCGAGGAGCGCCGCCGGGCGGTCGCCGCGTTCGACGGCGTCGACCCGGCGAGCGTGCCGGTGGACGCGGTCACCGCCTCCGGCTCGTCGCTGGACCCGCACATCTCGGTCGCCTACGCCGTGGAGCAGGTCGACCGGGTGGCCAAGGAGCGGGAGCTCCCGACCGACGTGGTGAACGGACTGGTCGAGAAGTACACCGAGGGCCGCTCGCTCGGCTTCCTCGGACAGGAGGGCGTCAACGTCGTCCTGCTCAACACCGCGCTGGCGGAACTGAGGTGACGGGTCCACGATCGGATCCGTGAGACCGGGCCGACCCGGGCAAGGGGTGCCGCCCCGCGCCCGGGTCGGCCGCAGCACGTCCCGAGCCCCGCCCCGAAGACGAAGGAGCAGCGCCCATGGTCCGCGACCTCGCCCCCGGCAGCGGCCCCCGCCGCGGCCGGCTGAGGGTGTACCTCGGCTCCGCCCCCGGCGTCGGCAAGACCTACCGGATGCTGGACGAGGCCCGCCGCAGACAGGAGCGCGGCGCGGACGTCGTGGTCGGCTACATCGAGTGCCACGGCCGCCGCCGCACCGAGTCCATGCTCACCGGCCTGGAGGTCCTGCCACGCGTGCAACGCTCCTACCGCGGATCGGACTTCGAGGAGATGGACCTCGACGCGGTCATCGCGCGGAAGCCGTCCGTCGTCCTGGTGGACGAGCTGGCCCACACCAACATCCCCGGCGGGCGCCACGCCAGGCGCTGGCAGGACGTGGAGGAACTGCTGGCCGCCGGCATCGACGTCATCACCACCGTCAACGTCCAGCACCTGGAATCGCTGAACGACGTCGTTCGGAAGATCACCGGCGTCCCCCAGCGCGAGACCGTCCCGGACGAGGTGGTCCGCCGGGCCGACCAGATCGAACTCGTCGACATGGCCCCGCAGGCACTGCGCCGTCGGATGGCCCACGGCAACGTCTACCGGGCGGAGAAGGTGGACGCCGCGCTCGCGAACCACTTCCGGGTCGGCAACCTGACGGCCCTGCGCGAGCTCGCCCTGCTCTGGGTGGTCGGGCGGGTCGACGAGGGGCTGCGGGACTACCGGGCCGGCCACGACATCGACCGGGTCTGGGAGACCGGGGAGCGCGTCGTGGTCGCCCTCACCGGCGGCCCCGAGGGCGAGACGCTGATCCGGCGCGCCGTCCGGATCGCCGACCGCACCGCCGGCGGCCACCTGCTCGCCGTCCACGTCACCCGCAGCGACGGCCTGGCCGGCGCCTCCTCCGGCACGCTCGCCCAGCAGCGACGGCTGGTGGAGACCCTCGGCGGCAGCTACCACGTGGTCGTGGGCGACGACATCCCCACCGCGCTGCTCGCCTTCGCCCGCGCCCACGACGCCACCCAACTGGTGCTCGGCACCAGCCGCCGCGGCCGGCTCAACCGCTTCGTCACCGGCCCCGGCATCGGCGAGTCCACCGTCGACGCCTCCGAGGACATCGACGTCCACATGGTCACCCACGAGTTCACCGGCCGCGGCCGGCTGCCCCCGCTCGGCCGCCGCCACTCCAGGCGCCGCACCGCCGCCGGGTTCGCCTCGGGCCTGGCGGTGCCCTCGCTGCTCACCCTCGTCCTCTCCCGGTTCCACGCGACGGTCAACCTGACCACCGACGCGCTGATCTTCCAGCTCGGCGTCGTCGCGGTCGCCCTGCTCGGCGGCGCGACCTCGGCGCTGCTGGCCTCACTCGTCGCCTCGGCGCTGCTCAACTACTTCTTCATCCCGCCCGTCCACACCCTGACCATCGGTGAGACCAACAACCTCGTCGCCCTGATCGTCTTCGCCGCCGTCGCGCTGACCGTCTCGACCGTGGTCGACCGCGCGAGCCGGCTCACCACCCGGGCCGCCCGGGCCACCGCGGAGGCCGAGACCCTCTCCACCCTGGCCGGCAGCGTGCTGCGCGGCGCCGACGCCCTGCCCGCCCTGCTGGAGAAGTCCCGCACCGCCTTCGGCATGGACTCCGTCGCTCTGCTGGAACGCAGCGGCGGCGAGGTGCTGGCCGCCAGCGAGAGCGGGAACCGGCCCGAGCCCGGCCGGGTGGCGGAGGCCACCGAGGCCCCGGTCGGCGCCGACGCGGTGCTCGTCCTCACCGGCCGCCGGCTGCCCGCCGCGGACCAGCGCGTGCTGACCGCCTTCGCCGCCCACGTCGCCGCCGCCCTCGAACGCGACCGGCTCGCCGTGGTCGCCGCCGAGGTCGAACCGATCAAGGCCGCCGACCGGATGCGCACCGCCCTGCTCGCCGCCGTCAGCCACGATCTGCGCACCCCGCTGGCCGCGGCCCTCGCCTCGGTCGGCTCGCTGCGCAGCCCCGACGTGGAGTTCTCGCCCGAGGACCGGGCCGAACTGCTGGCCACCGCCGACGAATCGCTGGTCAGACTCACCCGGCTGGTCGACAACCTGCTCGACATGAGCCGCCTCCGGGCCGGCGCGCTCACCCTGCACCTCGCCGCCACCCACCTCGACGAGATCCTGCCGCGAGCCCTGGACACCCTCCCCGACCCGTACGCGCCGGTCCGGCCGCTCGACCTCGACACCGCCCCGGCGGTGCTCGCCGACCCGCCGCTTCTGGAGCGCGTCCTGGCCAACGTCATCACCAACGCCCTGCGCCACAACGCGCCCGGCGAACCCGTCCTGGTCACCGCCGGCCACCACCTGGACCGGGTCGAGGTCCGGGTCGTCGACCGCGGCCCCGGCATCGCCCCCGAGGACCGCGACCGCGTCTTCCTCCCCTTCCAACGCCTCGGCGACACCGACAACACCACCGGCGTCGGCCTCGGCCTCGCTCTCTCCCGCGGCCTCGCCGAGGCCATGGGCGGCAGCCTGGAGGTCGAGGACACACCCGGTGGCGGCACCACGATGCTGCTCACCCTGCCCGCTGCAGACCCCGGGGGTCCCGTACATGAGTGAGATCCTGATCGTCGACGACGAACCGGCAGCGCTGTGCACCCTGCGGATCAACCTCAGCGCCCGCGCGTACGCCGTCCGGACGGCTCAGCCCCCGCCCGCGCTCCCCGACTGGCGGGGCAGCGCCAGCGCCACCGTGTCCGCGAACTCCCGCACCGCACTCGTGCGGCTGACGACCCGTCCGCTGTGCACCACCAGGCGGCTGTGCCCGCCGGCCAGCGCGCCCGCCAGGCTGTCCCCGCGCACCGCCAGCAGCTCCGCCGGGAACCCGGCGTCCACCCGCACCGGCGGCAGCCCGAGCGCCGCCCGCGCCTGGTTGGCCACCGCGTCGTACGCCGCCTCGGCGTCCAGCACCCCGCCCGACGCCAGCAGGTAGGCGGCCTCCAACGGATCCGCCCGCCCGACCGGATTGGCCGGGTCGCGCAGCGAACCGCTGCCCGCCGCCAGCGGCACCCGAGCCGTCACCAGCTCGCGCAGCAGCCCCGGCCGCATCCCCGGGGCCCGGCCCTCCAGTCCGGTGCAGCAACCGTTCTGCGGCAGGCAGACCACCCGGACACCGCTGGTGGCCAGCACCGTCGAGGCGCCGGGGGCCAGCGTCCCGCACGGGCCGAGCACCACCCGGGGCCGCAGTGGCGCGAGCGCGCCGGCCAGTCGGGCCAGCTGAGCCGGGTCGGTGCCGGTGGTGTGCAGGTCCACCGGGCAGTCCGCCTCCCGGGCGGCCTCCAGCAGGACCTGGACGTACCCCGCCGGGTCAGGGTCCAGCTCGGGGCAGCCGCCGGCCGCCGTCGCTCCCAGCTTCAGGGCGTCGCGCAGCTGCGCCCGGCCGTCCGCCCCGGCCCGGCCGGTCAGCAGCCGGGGCATCGCGACCGCCTGCAGCTCGGCCAGCCCGCGCAACGCCTGCCGGGCGGTGAGCACCGCCTCCAGCCGGCCCAGCCCGTGCACGTCGCCGATCCGGACGTGGGTGCGCTGCGCGGTGGCGCCGTAGCCGAGAGAGGTCAGTGCGGCCTCGGTGACCCGCCGGGTGAGGTCGGCCGACGTGTCCGGGGGCGGGTCGGGCAGTGCGGCGGCGAACGCGGTGTCGTAGTGGGCGTGCGCCTCGGCGGGGGCCGGCAGCAGGAGGTAGCCCTTGAGGTCGATCCGGGCGCCGGTGGTGGCGGTGGGGGCACCGGGCAGGGCGGGCAGCGGGCCGAGGCTGCCGGTGGTGCCGACGGCCTGGATCCGGTCGCCGCTGATCCGTACGTCCACCACCCGGCCGTCGGCCAGCCGGGCATCGGTGAGCAGCAGGACCGGGCCGTGCCCGAGCGGGTTGGCCGACGGGCCCGGCCCGGAGTGCGGCCCGTCGGCGGCTGAGCTGTCCATCGCCCGGCTCCTCCTCGCGCTGGCCCGTCCGGGCCTCGGCCCGTCCCGATCAATGAGCGTCGAGCCTATGGCGCACGGGCGCGGGGGGTGGGGAGGCGGGCAATAGTCGTATCGGGTCGGGCCGCACCGCCGGGGGTCGGCCGAACGCCCGGCCTTCGATCGCTCGTCCGTGCAGCCCGTCGACCTGCGGACTTCGCGGCGGGATACGGATTTCACCTCTGGGCGCGGAACGTGTAATGTCTTCCTCGTTCGCCCCTATAGCTCAGTCGGTAGAGCGTCTCCATGGTAAGGAGAAGGTCTGCGGTTCGATTCCGCATGGGGGCTCTGGTGAAATGGGGTCAGCTTCGGCCGGCCTCCTGCTCACTGTGGCGGTGTAGCTCAGTTGGTAGAGCAAGCGGCTCATAATCGCTGTGTCACCGGTTCAAGTCCGGTCACCGCTACCCCGCGTAGTCGGTCGGGAGATCGCACTCCCGGTCGGCTACTCTTGTTGTGTTCTTATTCATTGTCCAAGGAAGGCACTCCCGTGGCTGCCACCGACGTCCGCCCGAAGATCACGCTGGCCTGCGTGGAGTGCAAGGAGCGGAACTACATCACCAAGAAGAACCGGCGCAACGACCCGGACCGTCTTGAGATGAAGAAGCACTGCCCCCGCTGCAACTCGCACACCGCGCACCGCGAGACCCGCTGACCCTGTCGCGTGTCACCGGGCCTGTGTGATTCAGGTCTCCGACTCCGGGCCGCACCCCTCCAGGGTGTGGCCCGGAGTCTTTTTGTCACCCGCACACGCGTCACCCGCACGCACTTCCGAGGAGTTGCCCATGGCGCTCGACCCCTCCTTCATCGGGCGGACCTACCCGCCCACCGAGCCGTACGAGGTCGGCCGGGAGAAGATCCGCGAGTTCGCGGTCGCCGTGGGCGACGCCAACCCGGCGTACACCGACCCGGAGGCCGCCAAGGCGCTGGGCCACCCCGACGTCATCGCCCCGCCGACCTTCCCGTTCGTCATCACGTACCGGGCGGCCGGTCAGGTGGTCGAGGACCCGCAGCTGGGCCTGGACTACACCCGCGTGGTGCACGGTGACCAGAAGTTCGCCTACACCCGCCCGGTGCGGGCCGGCGACCGGCTCTCGGTCGAGGTGACCATCGACAACATCAAGTCCCTCGCCGGCAACGACGTGCTGACCGTGCGCGGCGAGGTGACCGACGCGAGCGGCGAGCACGTGGTGACGTCGGTCATGACCCTGGTGGCCCGGGCCGCCGACGAGGCAGGGGAGTAACGCCATGGCGATCCGCTACGACGAGACCGCGGTCGGCACCGAGCTGCCCGCGCAGTCCTTCCCGGTGACCCGCGCCACGCTGGTGCGGTACGCGGGCGCCTCCGGCGACTTCAACCCGATCCACTGGAACGAGAGGTTCGCCAAGGAGGTCGGACTGCCGGACGTCATCGCCCACGGCATGTTCACCATGGCCGAGGCCGTCCGGGTGGTCACCGACTGGGTCGGCGACCCGGGCGCGGTGGTCGAGTACGGCGTGCGGTTCACCCGCCCGGTGCCGGTGCCCGACGACGGCGTCGGCTCCGTGATCGAGGTCACCGGCAAGGTGGCCAAGCTGCTGGAGGACCGCAAGGTCCAGGTCGACCTGGTGGCGACGTACGGGGGTCAGAAGGTGCTGGGCATGTCCCGCGCCGTCGTCCGCCTGGCCTAGGGCCCGCACTGTGCCCGGTGGGGGAGGGGTCGCCCGGCCCCTCCCCGTACGCTGGGGGCGTGCTGGTAGAACTCGACGCCCCCCTCGCCCCGCTGACCACCCTCCGGCTCGGCGGCCCGGCCCGCCGCCTGGTGACCGCGACCACCGACGACGAGGTGGTCGCCGCCGTCCGCGGGGCCGACGCGGCCGGCGAGCCGCTGCTCGTCCTCGGCGGCGGCTCCAACCTGGTGATCGGTGACGCCGGATTCCCCGGCACCGTGCTGCGGATCGCCACTGAGGGCTTCGCCCTGGACGGCACCGTCCTGGAACTGGCCGCCGGCGAGGTCTGGGCCGACGCGGTCACCCGTACGGTGGAGCGCGGCCTGGCCGGCATCGAGTTCCTGGCCGGAATCCCGGGCTCGGCGGGTGCCACCCCGGTGCAGAACGTCGGCGCGTACGGCCAGGACGTGGCCCAGTCGATCACCGAGGTGGTCGCCTACGACCGCCGGGACGACCGGGTGGTCACCCTCTCCAACGCCGAGTGCGCCTTCTCCTACCGGCACAGCCGCTTCAAGGCCGACCCGGACCGCTACGTCGTCCTGCGGGTCCGCTTCGCGCTGGAGGACAACGCCGGGCTCTCCACCCCCGTCCGGTACGCCGAGACCGCCCGCCACCTGGGCGTCGAGCAGGGCGAGCCGGTCCCGCTGGCCGACGCCCACGACGCCGTCCTGCGGCTGCGCTCGGGCAAGGGCATGGTGCTCGACCCGGCCGACCACGACACCTGGTCCGCCGGCTCCTTCTTCACCAACCCGGTGCTGAGCGCGGAGCAGTACGCCGCCTTCCTGGCCCTGACCGCGGAGCGCGAGCTCGCCGCCCCCGCCTATCCGGCGCCGGACGGCTGCACCAAGACCTCGGCCGCCTGGCTGATCGACCGGGCGGGCTTCGGCAAGGGCTACGGCACCGGCCCGGCCACCCTCTCCACCAAGCACACCCTGGCCCTCACCAACCGTGGCGCGGCCACCGCCGAGGACCTGCTCGCGCTCGCCCGGGAGATCCGGGACGGGGTGCGGGCGGCCTTCGGCGTGGAGCTGGTGAACGAGCCGGTGATGGTCGGCGTCACGCTGTAGCGTCGCCGTCCACCAGCCAGGCGTCGATGTCCGCCAGCAGCTCCTTCCGGACACTCTCCGGCGCGCACGAGCCACGGACCGACTGGCGGGCCAGCTCGGCCAGTTCGGCCTCGCCGAAGCCGAGCACGTCACGGGCCAGCCCGTACTGGTCGGCCAGCCGGCTGCCGAAGAGCAGCGGGTCGTCGGCGCCCAGTGCCAGCGGCACGCCCGCGTCGAACAGCCGCCGCAGCGGCACGTCCTCGGCGTGCTCGTAGACGCCCAGCGACACGTTGGAGGACGGGCAGACCTCGCAGGTCACCTGACGGTCGGCCAGCCGTTGCATCAGCCGCGGGTCCTCCGCGGCCCGGACGCCGTGGCCGATCCGGCCCGCGCCGAGGTCGTCCAGGCAGTCCCGGACGGACTCCGGGCCGGCCAGCTCGCCGCCGTGCGGGGCGGCCAGCAGACCACCCTTACGGGCGATCTCGAAGGCCCGGTCGAAGTCCCGGGCGAGGCCGCGCCGCTCGTCGTTGGAGAGGCCGAAGCCCACCACGCCGCGGTCGGCGTAGCGGACGGCCAGCCGGGCCAGCGTCCGGGCGTCCATCGGGGACTTCATCCGGTTGGCCGCGACCAGGACCCGGATCCCGACGCCGGTGGCCGTGGAGGCGTGCTCCACCGCGTCCAGGATCAGCTCCAGGGCGGGGATCAGACCGCCCAACCGCGGGGCGTACGAGGTCGGGTCGACCTGGATCTCCAGCCAGCGCGAGCCGTCGCGCCGCTCGTCCTGGGCGGTCTCCAGCACCAGCCGGCGGATGTCGGCCTCGTCGCGCAGCACCGAGCGGGCGGTGTCGTAGAGGCGCTGGAACCGGAACCAGCCGCGCTCGTCGGTCGCCCGCAGCTTGGGCGGCTCGCCGGAGCTGAGCGCTTCGGGCAGCCGGACGCCGTGCTTGTCGGCCAGTTCCAGCAGGGTGGCCGGGCGCATCGAGCCGGTGAAGTGCAGGTGCAGGTGGGCCTTGGGGAGGTCCCTGACGTCTCGCGGGTTCAACAGGCGTTCCATTCGCCGATCCTGCCGTATCCGACCCCGATACGGGAACCGCCCCCTTCCCATCCCCCGAAGGGGTGAAAAGGGGGCGGTTGCCGGTCGTCGCCGGGAGGGCGGTCAGGCGGTGGCCTCGCCGAGCAGCTTCTGGATCCGGCTGACGCCCTCGACCAGGTCGGCGTCGCCCAGCGCGTACGACAGGCGCAGGTAGCCCGGGGTGCCGAAGGCCTCGCCCGGGACGACCGCGACCTCGGCCTCGTCCAGGATCAGCGCGGCGAGCTCGCCGGAGGTCTGCGGGCGCTTGCCGCGGATCTCCTTGCCGAGCAGGGCCTTGACCGACGGGTAGACGTAGAAGGCGCCCTCGGGCTCGGGGCAGACGACGCCCTCGATCTCGTTGAGCATCTTCACGATGGTGCGGCGGCGGCGGTCGAACGCGGTGCGCATCTCGTGCACGGCGGAGAGGTCGCCGGTGACGGCGGCGATCGCGGCGCGCTGCGCGACGTTCGAGACGTTCGAGGTGGCGTGCGACTGCAGGTTGGTCGCGGCCTTGACGACGTCCTTCGGGCCGATCACCCAGCCCACCCGCCAACCGGTCATCGCGTAGGTCTTGGCGACGCCGTTGACGACGATGCACTTGTCGGCCAGCTCGGGCAGCAGGGCCGGCAGCGAGGTGAAGGACGCGTCGCCGTAGACCAGGTGCTCGTAGATCTCGTCGGTGAGCACCCAGAGGCCGTGCTCCAGCGCCCAGCGGCCGATCTCCTCGGCCTCCTCCCGGGTGTACACAGCGCCGGTCGGGTTGGACGGCGAGACGAAGAGGACGACCTTGGTGTTCTCGGTGCGGGCGGCCTCCAGCTGCTCGACCGAGACCTTGTAGCCGGTGGTCTCGTCCGAGACGACCTCCACCGGCACGCCGCCGGCCAGCTGGATCGACTCCGGGTAGGTGGTCCAGTAGGGCGCCGGGACGATGACCTCGTCGCCCGGGTCGAGGATCGCGGCGAAGGCCTCGTAGATCGCCTGCTTGCCGCCGTTGGTCACCAGGATCTGGGCGGGGTCCACCTCGTAGCCCGAGTCGCGCAGTGTCTTGGCGGCGATGGCGGCCTTCAGCTCCGGCAGGCCGCCGGCGGGGGTGTACCGGTGGTTCTTGGGGTCGCGGCAGGCCTCGACGGCGGCCTCGACGATGTAGTCCGGGGTCGGGAAGTCCGGCTCGCCGGCGCCGAAGCCGATCACCGGCCGGCCGGCCGCCTTGAGGGCCTTGGCCTTGGCGTCCACGGCGAGGGTCGCGGACTCGGCGATCGCACCGATCCGGGCGGAGACGCGCCGGTCGGCGGGGCGGACGGAACTGTCGGGCTGCGGGGTGGAAGCGCTCATGCCTGCATGGTCGCAGAACCGGGACGGACCGGGTGCGGCGGTTTCACCATATGTACGGGCCCGTCCGTATCGCGGCCGCGATACGGCCCACGATCCGGTACGCGCGCAGGCCCGCGCCGCGGGCCGGAGCGCCGGGGGGAGGAACGGGGGGAAACCGCCCGGGACCGGCCGGGAAGCGGAAGAGGTTCGACCAAACACCCCTCGACCACGTACACTCACTCCTCGACGGCCACCGAGAAGCCACAGCTTCCACCGCCTGTGCAAACAGCGACGGAAGATGCGGTACGTTGGTGGCCGCTACTGGAGCCGCGAGGCACCGTAGGGCAATAGCTCAATTGGTAGAGCACCGGTCTCCAAAACCGGCGGTTGGGGGTTCGAGTCCCTCTTGCCCTGCTGCTTGATCCGCATTCAGCCCGTTCGCTCCACAGAGCGAGCGGGCTTGATGCGGAGAGGGCACCGAACAGCACCGCTTAAGCCGGCCGCTCGTGCCCGATCGGGTACGCAGGTGATGATCGGCAGGACCCGGATTCAGGTGAGGACGAGTGACGGAGACCACGGGCTCCACCGCAACGCCTGAGAGCGGCAACCCCGAGGGTGCCGACGGCGCTGCCGAGACCACGCCTGCCGGCGGCGAGTCGCGCCGCGACCGCAAGCGGGGCGAGAAGAAGTCCGGCAAGCGGGCCAAGAAGGGCGTGTTCGCCCGCCTCGCCCTCTTCTACCGCCAGATCATCGCCGAGCTGCGCAAGGTCGTCTGGCCCAGCCGCAACGAGCTGGTCAACTACACCACCGTCGTGGTCGTCTTCGTCGTCGTCGTGATGGCCTTCGTGGCCGGCCTCGACTACGGGTTCTCGAAGCTCAGCCTCTGGATCTTCGGCTGACCGAGCCGCACCGCCTCCACCACAGCCTCCCGACCCGGGCCGATTCTTCGGCCCGGGTCGAGCTGTCGGCGCCGGACGTACGGGGCCGCTACCGTTGACTCGGTACTGTTGAAGTCTCCGAGGCATCCGTCGGCGCCCGCGCGAGCGAGCGGCGCCGGAGCGGTCCCGGAGCGCGCCACCTTCACCATCTCCAGGAAAGAAGCAGCCACCGTGTCTGAGTCCCCCCTGTACGACGCCGACGAGACCGTCCGCGAGGCGGATGTCGCCGCCGAGCTGGACGCGGCCGAGCTGGCTGACGACGCCGAGTCCGCCGAGCAGATCGTGGACGCCGCGGACAGCGACGAGGACGAGGTCGAGGCGTTCGACGAGGCCGAGGCCGGCGAGCCCGCCGAGGAGGCCGCGCTGCACGTGGAGTCCGAGGAGTCCGTGGAGTCCGAGGAGTCCGAGGAGTCCGACGAGGAGCCCGCCGCCGAGGCCGAGGCCGTCGAGCCGGCCGTCGAGGTCGACCCGGTCGCCAAGTTCCGCGAGGACCTGCGCTTCATGCCCGGCGAGTGGTACGTGATCCACACCTACGCCGGCTACGAGAACCGGGTGAAGCAGAACCTGGAGCAGCGCGCGGTCTCCCTCAACGTGGAGGAGTACATCTTCCAGGCCGAGGTGCCCCAGGAGGAGGTCGTCCAGATCAAGAACGGCGACCGCAAGACCATCCGCCAGAACAAGCTCCCCGGCTACGTCCTGGTGCGCATGGACCTCACCCCGGAGTCCTGGGGCGTCGTGCGCAACACCCCCGGTGTCACCGGCTTCGTCGGCAACGCCTACGACCCGTACCCGCTGACCCTGGACGAGGTCGTCAAGATGCTCGCCCCGGACGTCGAGCGCCAGGCGGCCAAGGAGGCCGGCAAGGCCTCGCCGGTGCGCCCGGTCGAGGTCCAGGTGCTCGACTTCGAGGTCGGCGACTCGGTCACCGTCACCGACGGCCCCTTCGCCACCCTGCAGGCGACCATCAACGAGATCAACCCCGACTCCAAGAAGGTCAAGGGCCTGGTCGAGATCTTCGGCCGGGAGACCCCGGTCGAGCTCTCCTTCGACCAGATCCAGAAGAACTAGTCGTCACGTTCTCGGGTTTCGGGGCGGGGGCTGCGGCTCCCGCCCCGAAACCCGTTTTGGTCCAGCGGCGCATCCGCGTTAGCCTGGTCCGATGTGTGTGCTGGCGACCGGGTGTCGCCCCGGTTCGGCACACACCAGCAATCACCTCTCGGAAGGACCCGGAGAGACATGCCTCCCAAGAAGAAGAAGGTCACGGGGCTTATCAAGCTCCAGATCAACGCCGGTGCGGCCAACCCGGCGCCGCCGGTCGGCCCCGCGCTGGGCCAGCACGGCGTCAACATCATGGAGTTCTGCAAGGCCTACAACGCTGCGACCGAGTCGCAGCGCGGCATGATCGTGCCGGTGGAGATCACGGTCTACGAGGACCGCACCTTCACCTTCATCACGAAGACGCCGCCGGCCGCGCGCCTCATCCTGAAGGCCGCGGGCGTCGACAAGGGCTCCAGCGAGCCGCACAAGACCAAGGTCGCGAAGCTCACCAGCGCCCAGGTCCGCGAGATCGCCTCCGCCAAGATGCCCGACCTGAACGCCAACGACCTGGACGCGGCGGAGAAGATCATCGCCGGCACCGCCCGGTCGATGGGCATCACCGTCGAGGGCTGAGCAGCCCCGTCCCGCCAGGGACTGATGTCTCAGTCCCGCCCCCCGTGGTAGGGCCTGCGCAGGCCCGAGGCACCACAACTCCCATCACCATTCAGGAGCAGCAGTGAAGCGCAGCAAGGCTCTGAAGGCCGCGGACGCTCAGGTCGACCGCCAGCGCCTTTACGCCCCCCTCGAGGCGATCCGCCTCGCCAAGGCGACCAGCACCACCAAGTTCGACGGCACCGTCGAGGTCGCCATGCGTCTGGGCGTCGACCCGCGCAAGGCCGACCAGATGGTCCGCAGCACCGTGATCCTCCCGCACGGCACCGGTAAGACCGCTCGGGTCCTGGTCTTCGCGACCGGCGAGCGTGCCGAGGCCGCGCGTGCTGCGGGCGCCGACATCGTCGGTGCCGACGAGCTCATCGACGAGGTCGCCAAGGGCAAGCTGGACTTCGACGCCGTCGTCGCCACCCCGGACCTCATGGGCAAGGTCGGCCGTCTCGGCCGCGTGCTCGGTCCCCGTGGTCTGATGCCGAACCCGAAGACCGGCACCGTCACCCCGGATGTCGCCAAGGCTGTCAACGACATCAAGGGCGGCAAGATCGAGTTCCGCGTCGACAAGCACTCGAACCTGCACTTCATCATCGGCAAGGTCTCCTTCACCGACGAGCAGCTGGTCGAGAACTACGTCGCCGCGCTGGACGAGGTGCTCCGCGCCAAGCCGTCCGCCGCCAAGGGCCGCTACATCAAGAAGACCGCGGTCTCCACCACCATCGGCCCCGGCATCCCGGTGGACCCGAACCGCACCCGCAACCTCCTGGTCGAGGAGGACCCGGCCGCCGTCTGAGCCATGGGCTCCGACCGGTAGTCGCGTCCTGGGCGCAGCAGTAGTCCGTACGGCGGGCCCGTACCCCCTTCTTCGGGGGTGCGGGCCCGCCGTCGTTCCCGGGGACGGTCCGCCGGCGGCGGAGACGGGCGCCGCGGGCGGGTTGTGTCCGGATCGAGACCGGCGCGGGGGTCGAGCTCCGCGCCCCGCGTCGTACGCTCGGCCGGTCCGACGATATGACCGGACCTTCGACCCCGAGCCGACCGCCGGAGTGTGCAGTGCCGCCCGCCCTTCGCCCCGCCGTACAGGGGACCGCCCTGCTGCTGCTCGCCGGCGTCCTGACCGCCTGCAGCCTGATGGCCGTCTCGGGGGACCGAACCCCGGACGACGGGGCCGCGACCGTCCGGCCGCCCAAGCAGGTGCTGCTCTCGGCCGCGCAGGCCCTGGACGACGTGGGCGGCGCGCGGATCGAGGCGGTGGAGGAGGGGCCGGACGGGCGCCGCACCGCCTCCGGCACGGTGTCCTGGGGAGCCCGGGACGACGCGGAGCTGACCGTCACCGACGAGCGGGGCAGCGGCCGGTTGCGGGTCCAGGACGGCACCCTCGACCTCGGCTACGACGGGGCCCCGGGCCGGCGCGCGGAGCGGGCCGACGCCGAGTCGCTCGACCCGCGCGGCAACGGCGGTGGGTACGCGGGCGGCTGGTTCACCGGACTGGTCACCAACCCGGGCGGCCGTGCCCACGCCATGGCGCTGGCCGGCAAGCTCACCTCGCTCGGCGGCGAGCAGCTGGCCGGCACCACCGTGGCGCACTACCGGGGCTCGGCCTCGGTCGCCGAGTTCTTCGCCGCCGACGAGGGGATCGGCGAGGCGCGGCTCGCCGCGGTGCTGGTGTACTACCGCGAGCGCGGGGTCGCCACGATCGGCTACGACTTCTGGGTCGCGCCCGGCGACCACCTGCTGAGGCTCCGGGCCACCGCCCAGGGCAGCGCGGGAACCGTGGTCACCACGACCGACGTCTCGGAGACGGGGACAGCCCCGGAGGGCCCGGCCGCGGCGGGGTGACCCGGCCGGGGATATCCGCTGGGGAGTGGGCTCGGCGATTGGCTAGAGTCTGCTGGGGAACGACCCGGGACCGGGTCGCAACGGGGGGATCTGCTCATGCGCGCTCTGCGGCTCGGCGCCGTCGTCGTCACGTCCGCCGTCCTGGTCGCCGTCCTCGCGGCCTGTGGCAGCAGCGGCACCTCGGACGCCGGGACGGATCCGAAGTCCGCGGCCGACGCGCTCGCGGGCCAGGTGGCCGACCTCGACCCCAAGACGGCGCTGGCCGCCTCGGCCCTGGTGATGCAGAAGGCCGGCAACGGCAGCATCAGTGTGGTCACGCCCGAGGAAACCGGCACCGGCGCCGCCGACTGGAGGCAGAAGCTCGCGGTCGACCTGGTCGGCCAGGGGAGCGGTGGCACCAAGGCCCGCGTCATCGGCGACGACCTCTACCTGGGCGGCGGCCCCGCGACGGCCGCGCTGGGCGGCCGGCACTGGGCCAGGATGGACCCCAAGGACCCGGTCCTCGGGCCGACGGCCGGGGTCTTCCTGACCACCGCGCAGATGGTCAACCCGGTCCTCCAGCTGACCGTCGCGGCCCAGGCCGGCAAGCCGGCGAAGGTCGGAGCGGAGACCGTCGACGGCGTCCAGACCACGCACTTCCACGCGGTCGAGGACACCGCCAAGCTCGTCGAGGGCCTGGGTGCGCTCAGCGCCGACCAACGGGCCGCCGTGCAGAAGTCGCTCGACGAGGACGGCAAGACGCTGACCGTCGACCTCTGGATCAACGCCAAGCAGGAGCTCGTACAGCTCAGGGAGTACGGCGACAAGGGCGGCGAGAAGTCGGCCGTCACGGTCAAGTACTCCGGCCTGGGCGCCGCTCCCAAGATCGAGGCACCCGCCGCGAGCGACGTGGGCAAGGCGGCCGACCTCGCCAAGCTCTTCAACTGAGCCCACCAGGCTCGTCTTCACCGGCTTCCGCTCCGGGCGCACCGTGCGCCCGGGAGCTCCTCGGAGGGGAATCATGGCTGGAACCACCACCCGCAACACCGCCGTGACCGTCGTGCTGGCCGCGCTGGCCCTGACCGCGACCGCCTGCAACGGCGACGACAAGAGCGGCAACGCCGCACCCGCCGCGCCGACCTCGGCCGCCGCCCAGCCGGCCACGGCCACGGCCGCTCCGACCGCCGAGCCGACCAAGGAGGCCCCGGTCAAGCTGACCCCGGCGGCCTACCTGAAGCTGGTCACCGAGAAGACCGGCGCGCAGACCTCCGCGAAGATCACCGAGGAGATCAGCGTCGGCGGCGGGAGGATCACGGCGGCCGGGGCCATCTCCTGGGCCGCAGGACTCCAGGGCGAGTTGCAGATGGACATGTCGGCGACGCCGGCGGGCAAGCAGCTCTCCGGGCTCACCGGCGGTTCGACCCTCACCGCCCGGTACCTCAAGGACGGGATGTACATGCGGGTGGGCGGCCAGGCCGCCCAGGAGCTCGGCGGCAAGCACTGGCTGCACTACACCTACGAGGACCTCGGCAAGGCCCAGGGCGGGATCGGCGGCAACCAGCTGAAGAGCGCCGACCCGGTCGAGGGCGTGCGGACCCTGATCGCGTCGGGCAGGGTCAGCGAGGCCGGCAAGGAGACCGTCGGCGGCAAGCAGACCACCCACTACACCGGCGAGCTGACCGTCGCCGACCTGGCCGCCGCGGCGAGCGGCAGCGGGCTGACCGACGAGCAGCTCGCCCAGGTGAAGAAGAACCTCGGTGCCGCCGGGGTCACCAGCGAGACGGTCGACGTCTGGGTCGACTCGGACAACCTGGTGGTGAAGCGGACCGAGGAGGCCGACACCAAGGCCGGCCCGTTCAAGGTCACCGTCACCTACTCGGACTACGGCACCAAGGTCGCCACCACGGCGCCGGACGCCTCGGACGTCGCCGAGTTGGCGGATGTCGCCGGGGCGGCCAAGGGGGGCGCCGCGAGCTGACCGGCCCGCTGGTGGCATGGTGGCTCGCGGGGACGCGGCGGCGCGGGGCGGACGGTCGGTGACGGGACGGAACGGGGAGACGGGCATGGCGGTTCGGCGGCGGCTGGCGGCCGGGACGGCCGCGGTGCTGCTGGCGGGCGGCCTGACGGCGTGCGGGGGCGACGGGGCGGCCGTGCCGACGCCCCCGCACACGCCCACGCCGACGCCGACCAGTGCCTCCCCGACCGGCCCGGCGAAGCCGACCGACCGCTCGCCGCACGGCGTCCTGCTCTCGGCCCAGCTCGCCGCCCAGACCGCCCGCCGGGCCAAGGTGAACTACCGGCTGGGGTCGGACGCCGGCACCGGCCCGCTGTTCTGGCTGCCGAAGACGGCGCTCCAGGTGAAACGCACCACTCCGGCCGAGGCCGAGCAGCTGATCGTCGTCGACACCGTCGCCTACCAGGGCGGCGACGCGGCCGCCACGGCCCGGCTCGGCGGCCGGCACTGGGAGCGGTTCTCCGTCCCGCCGGGGCCGGACGGCCACAAGGAGATCCCGTACGCAGGTCTGATCGACCTGCTCAACCCGGCCGAGGCGCTGGCCGCCGCCACCGCGGACGGGGTGGAGGCGCAGTTCGTCGGTGAGGAGAAGTTCGAGGACGCGACGGTGGCGCACTACCGGGTCACCACCGACGCCGAGCGGTATGCCGCGGCGCAGACCCAACTGGGCCCGGCCCGGCGGGACGGGCTGCGCGCCGCGCTGACCCCGGGCGGCTCGGTCTCGCTGACCCTGGACCTGTGGCTGAACGACAAGGACCAGCTGGTGAAGCTGCAGCGCACCGGCACGGGGGAGATCGGCCGGGCGGACGACACGGTGCTCTACTCGGAGTTCGCCGGGCCCCTCTCGGTGCAGGCCCCGGCCGAGGGGGACACCGTGGACGCCGGCACCCGCAGCGTCTCCCCGCTGGCCCGCTGACCCCGCCCGCCGGCCGGCGGCGGAGCCCGGTGGCGCCCCTGCGGCAGCCCCGGGGAAGCCCCGCGACGGGCGATTTGCCCCGGACGGCGGAGTCCGGCTACTGTTGCCGAAGCCAAAGACCGCTGGTTGTCGCGGTGCGTCCGAAAGGGTGTTCGCGGCCGAAGGATCTGCGCTTCGTCGCAGGCAGCCCGCGCAGGACTGTTTGGAGCTTGGACTTCCGGGTCGTGTGTGTCCGCACACGGGACCTGTCGAGGTCGTGCTGAGCCCCGTGCGCCTGCGCACCGGGGCTCATCTGCTTTTCCGCAGAGGCCTTCCTTCCGTCCGGTGGTCCGCGGCGCGAATGGTCGACTCTCGCGGTCGGCCGGACTTCGACATCACGGAAGGAGGCGTAAGCCTATGGCTAGGCCCGACAAGGCTGCTGCCGTCGCCGAGATCACGGAGATGTTCCGTGGCTCGAACGCGGCCGTGCTGACCGAGTACCGCGGTCTGACGGTGAAGCAGGTCAAGACCCTGCGTCGCTCGCTGGGTGACAACGCCCAGTACGCCGTGGTGAAGAACACGCTGACCAAGATCGCGGCCAACGAGGTCGGGATCACGGAGCTCGACGACCTGTTCGCCGGTCCGACGGCTGTTGCCTTCGTCACCGGTGACCCGGTGGAGTCGGCGAAGGCTCTGCGTGACTTCGCCAAGGAGAACCCCGCTCTCGTCATCAAGGGCGGTGTTCTTGATGGCAAGGCACTGTCCGCCGATGACATCAAGAAGCTCGCGGACCTTGAGTCCCGCGAGGTGCTGCTCGCCAAGCTGGCGGGTGCCCTGAAGGCCAAGCAGTCCCAGGCTGCCGCGCTCTTCCAGGCCCTGCCGTCGAAGCTCGTCCGCACTGTGGACGCGCTGCGCGACAAGGTCGAGCAGGGCGGTGCCGGTACGCCGGCTCCCGCCGCCGAGGACGAGGCCGCGGAGTAATTCCGCAGGCTCACGCCTCGCTGCGGGCCCGTGCCCGCCCAACCCGTACATACGGCACCACCTGCCGATTTAGTGGAAGGACGCCATCATGGCGAAGCTGTCCCAGGACGAGCTGCTCGCGCAGTTCGAGGAGCTCACCCTCATCGAGCTCGCCGCCTTCGTGAAGGCCTTCGAGGAGAAGTTCGACGTCACCGCTGCCGCCCCGGTCGCCGTCGCCGCCGTCGGTGGCCCGGCCGCCCCGACCGAGGCCGCTGAGGAGCAGGACGAGTTCGACGTCATCCTCGACGCCGCCGGCGACAAGAAGATCCAGGTCATCAAGGAGGTGCGCACCCTGACCTCCCTCGGCCTGAAGGAGGCCAAGGACCTCGTTGACACCGCTGGTGCCAAGGTCCTGGAGAAGGTCGCCAAGGACGTTGCCGAGAAGGCCAAGGCCGCCCTTGAGGGCGCCGGCGCCAAGGTCACCGTCAAGTGACTCTCTCCCGGCCCTAGCGGCCGGGAGGTGCCCCCACGCCCCCTCTGAGGGGCGGGAGCTCCGAGGCCGGGCCGATCACCCTTGCGGGTGGTCGGCCCGGCCTTTTCGCGTTCCCGCTCCCGGGGCGCTCCGCGCGGTCGAACCACCGGTCTGGCCGAGAGCGCACTCGGCACTGTCGGTGCGGGCGGGTATGGTGATCGCTGTCGCCGGCAGTGGCCCCGACCACGGCATCTGTAACGCCGGGCGGGTCCGCGCCGATGGACAGGTCGAGGCCCGCACCGGAGGCGGGCCCTTGACGAACCAGGCGCGGCGCGCGATTCTCAAGGCGCGAGTCCGCCCCGGTTGGTCCACCACTGGATGCATAACCAGTGGCTCCGGCGGGAAGTGACTCCACGTGAGTGGTGGAGGTCCGGGAGTTCCCGGGCCGTGCAGTACCCGGTGGGCGTCCGCGTCCGCCGGCGACCGGGAGGAGTCTCCGATTCGGTTTCCGAATCAGAGCTGGACAGCAGTGTGCCGTTTGGCTACACTGTCCCTTTGCGCTGCCTGTTAGCTGCTCCGTGACTCGTCGCCCGGAGTCTGCGTTGCCCTGAAGGGGTCTGGCATCGCCTCCGCAAAGCGGCTCTGACCTGGGATTTCCCCCGGCGGAGGCCGACGGCGACGGAGGCGGATCCAAGCCCGTGAAGGCCCGGCTGGTATGCGCGTAGTGAGCTCCGAGCCCTCGGAAGGACCCCCCTCTTGGCCGCGCCGCGCAACGCCTCGAACAATTCCGCCGCATCCACCGCCCCGCTCCGCGTCTCCTTCGCGAAGATCAAGGAGCCCCTTGAGGTCCCGAACCTCCTGGCCCTGCAGACCGAGAGCTTTGACTGGCTGCTCGGCAACGCGGCCTGGAAGGCCCGGGTCGAGCAGGCGCTGGAGTCTGGTCTGGACGTCCCCACCAAGTCCGGTCTGGAGGAGATCTTCGAGGAGATCTCGCCGATCGAGGACTTCAGCGGGTCGATGTCCCTGACCTTCCGCGACCACCGTTTCGAGCCGCCGAAGAACTCCATTGACGAGTGCAAGGACCGCGACTTCACGTACGCGGCTCCGCTCTTCGTCACGGCCGAGTTCACCAACAACGAGACCGGTGAGATCAAGTCTCAGACGGTCTTCATGGGCGACTTCCCGCTCATGACCCACAAGGGCACGTTCGTGATCAACGGCACCGAGCGTGTCGTCGTGTCGCAGCTGGTCCGCTCCCCGGGTGTGTACTTCGACTCCACCCTGGACAAGGTGTCCGACAAGGACATCTACTCCTGCAAGGTCATCCCCTCGCGTGGTGCCTGGCTGGAGATGGAGATCGACAAGCGCGACATGGTCGGCGTCCGCATCGACCGCAAGCGCAAGCAGTCCGTCACCGTGCTGCTCAAGGCGCTCGGCTGGACCAACGAGATGATTCTCGAGGAGTTCGGCGAGTACGAGTCGATGCGCGCCACCCTGGAGAAGGACCACACCCAGGGCCAGGACGACGCGCTGCTGGACATCTACCGCAAGCTGCGCCCGGGCGAGCCGCCGACGCGTGAGGCCGCGCAGACGCTGCTGGAGAACCTCTACTTCAACCCGAAGCGCTACGACCTCGCGAAGGTCGGCCGCTACAAGGTCAACCGCAAGCTGGGCAACGCCGAGTCGCTGGACTCCGGCGTGCTCACCGAGCCCGACATCATCGGTGCGATCAAGTACCTGGTGAAGCTGCACGCCGGTGAGACCGAGTGGCGCGACGAGAACGGCCGCGACATCGTGGTCGAGGTCGACGACATCGACCACTTCGGCAACCGCCGCCTGCGCAACGTCGGCGAGCTCATCCAGAACCAGGTCCGTACGGGTCTCGCCCGCATGGAGCGCGTCGTGCGCGAGCGCATGACCACCCAGGACGTCGAGGCGATCACGCCGCAGACCCTGATCAACATCCGGCCGGTCGTCGCCTCCATCAAGGAGTTCTTCGGCACCAGCCAGCTGTCGCAGTTCATGGACCAGACGAACCCGCTGTCGGGCCTGACCCACAAGCGCCGTCTGTCCGCCCTCGGTCCCGGTGGTCTCTCCCGTGAGCGCGCCGGCTTCGAGGTCCGTGACGTGCACCCCTCGCACTACGGCCGCATGTGTCCGATCGAGACCCCGGAAGGCCCGAACATCGGTCTGATCGGGTCGCTGGCCTCGTACGGCCGGGTCAACGCCTTCGGCTTCATCGAGACCCCGTACCGCAAGGTCGTCGACGGTGTGGTCACCGAGCAGGTGGACTACCTGACCGCCGACGAGGAGGACCGCTACGTCATCGCCCAGGCGAACGCGCCGCTGACCGCGGACCTGCACTTCGCCGAGCCGCGCGTCCTGGTCCGCCGCCGTGGTGGCGAGATCGACTACATCCCGGGCACCGAGATCGACTACATGGACGTCTCGCCGCGCCAGATGGTGTCGGTCGCGACCGCCATGATCCCGTTCCTGGAGCACGACGACGCCAACCGCGCGCTCATGGGCTCGAACATGATGCGCCAGGCGGTGCCGCTGCTGAAGAGCGAGGCCCCGCTGGTCGGTACCGGCATGGAGTACCGCTGCGCCGTCGACGCCGCGGACGTGATCACCGCCGAGAAGGCCGGTGTCGTCCAGGAGGTCTCGGCCGACTACGTCACCGTGGCCAACGACGACGGCACGTACACCACGTACCGCGCCGCCAAGTTCACCCGCTCGAACCAGGGCACCTCCTTCAACCAGAAGGTGCTCGTGGACGAGGGCGCCCGGGTCGAGGCCGGCCAGGTGCTGGCCGACGGCCCGTGCACCGACGAGGGCGAGATGGCGCTCGGCAAGAACCTCCTCGTGGCGTTCATGTCGTGGGAGGGCCACAACTACGAGGACGCGATCATCCTGTCGCAGCGCCTCGTGCAGGACGACGTCCTCTCCTCGATCCACATCGAGGAGCACGAGGTCGACGCCCGTGACACCAAGCTCGGCCCCGAGGAGATCACCCGGGACATCCCGAACGTCTCCGAGGAGGTCCTCGCCGACCTCGACGAGCGCGGCATCATCCGCATCGGCGCCGACGTCGTCACCGGCGACATCCTGGTCGGCAAGGTCACCCCGAAGGGTGAGACCGAGCTGACCCCGGAGGAGCGCCTGCTCCGCGCGATCTTCGGTGAGAAGGCGCGCGAGGTCCGCGACACCTCGCTGAAGGTGCCGCACGGTGAGTCCGGCAAGGTCATCGGCGTCCGCGTCTTCGACCGCGAGGAGGGCGACGAGCTTCCCCCGGGCGTGAACCAGCTGGTCCGCGTCTACGTGGCCCAGAAGCGCAAGATCACCAACGGTGACAAGCTCGCCGGCCGCCACGGCAACAAGGGTGTCATCTCCAAGATCCTCCCGGTCGAGGACATGCCCTTCCTTGAGGACGGCACCCCGGTCGACATCATCCTCAACCCGCTGGGTGTCCCGTCCCGAATGAACCCGGGACAGGTCCTGGAGATCCACCTCGGCTGGCTCGCCCAGCAGGGCTGGGACGTCTCCGGCCTGGCCGACGAGTGGGCCCAGCGCCTGCAGGCGATCGGCGCGGACAAGGTCGAGGGCGGCACCAACCTCGCCACCCCGGTCTTCGACGGCGCCCGCGAGGACGAGATCACCGGTCTGCTGGACAACACCACCCTCACCCGTGACGGTGAGCGCCTGGTGAACTCCACCGGCAAGGCCCGGCTGTTCGACGGCCGCTCCGGCGAGCCGTTCCCGATGCCGATCTCGGTCGGCTACATGTACATCCTCAAGCTGCACCACCTGGTCGACGACAAGCTGCACGCCCGCTCGACCGGCCCGTACTCGATGATCACCCAGCAGCCGCTCGGTGGTAAGGCGCAGTTCGGTGGTCAGCGCTTCGGTGAGATGGAGGTGTGGGCCCTTGAGGCATACGGCGCCGCGTACGCGCTGCAGGAGCTGCTCACCATCAAGTCCGATGACGTTCTCGGCCGCGTGAAGGTCTACGAGGCCATCGTCAAGGGCGAGAACATCCCCGAGCCCGGCATTCCCGAGTCCTTCAAGGTCCTCATCAAGGAAATGCAGTCGCTCTGCCTCAACGTGGAGGTGCTGTCCTCGGACGGCCAGTCCATCGAGATGCGGGACTCCGACGAGGACGTGTTCCGCGCCGCCGAGGAGCTCGGCATCGACCTGTCCCGGCGCGAGCCGAGCAGCGTCGAAGAGGTCTGACGGAGGTTGGGCCGGCTGCCCGCTGAGCAGCCGGCCCGCCCCCAGGCCCCCCTCAGACCACACGAACGACTCTCGACTTACGAAAGAGGGCTTGACGACCAGTGCTTGACGTCAACTTCTTCGACGAGCTCCGCATCGGCCTGGCCACCGCCGACGACATCCGCCAGTGGTCGCACGGCGAGGTCAAGAAGCCGGAGACCATCAACTACCGCACCCTGAAGCCCGAAAAGGACGGACTCTTCTGCGAGAAGATCTTCGGCCCCACCCGGGACTGGGAGTGCTACTGCGGCAAGTACAAGCGCGTCCGCTTCAAGGGCATCATCTGTGAGCGCTGCGGCGTCGAGGTGACCCGTGCCAAGGTGCGCCGTGAGCGGATGGGCCACATCGAGCTGGCCGCTCCGGTCACCCACATCTGGTACTTCAAGGGTGTCCCGTCCCGCCTGGGCTACCTGCTGGACCTGGCGCCGAAGGACCTTGAGAAGGTCATCTACTTCGCCGCCTACATGATCACCTGGGTCGACGACGAGCGCCGTCAGCGTGACCTGCCGTCCCTGGAGGCGCACGTCTCGGTCGAGCGCCAGCAGATCGAGAACCGCCGCGACTCCGACCTCGAAGCCCGCGCCAAGAAGGCCGAGACCGACCTGGCCGAGCTGGAGGCCGAGGGCGCCAAGGCCGACGTGCGCCGCAAGGTGCGCGAGGGCGCCGAGCGCGAGATGAAGCAGCTGCGCGACCGCGCGCAGCGCGAGCTCGACCGCCTCGACGAGGTGTGGGCCCGCTTCAAGAACCTCAAGGTCCAGGACCTCGAAGGCGACGAGCTGCTCTACCGCGAGCTGCGCGACCGCTTCGGCACCTACTTCTCCGGCTCGATGGGCGCGGCGGCCCTCAAGGACCGCCTGGAGACCTTCGACCTGGCGGAGGAGTCCGAGCGCCTGCGCGAGATCATCCGCACCGGCAAGGGCCAGAAGAAGACCCGTGCGCTCAAGCGCCTCAAGGTCGTCTCCGCGTTCCTGCAGACCACCAACAAGCCCAACGGCATGGTGCTGGACTGCGTCCCGGTCATCCCGCCGGACCTGCGTCCGATGGTCCAGCTGGACGGTGGCCGCTTCGCGACCTCCGACCTGAACGACCTGTACCGCCGCGTCATCAACCGCAACAACCGCCTGAAGCGGCTTCTCGACCTCGGCGCGCCCGAGATCATCGTGAACAACGAGAAGCGCATGCTCCAGGAGGCCGTCGACGCGCTGTTCGACAACGGCCGCCGCGGCCGTCCGGTCACCGGTCCGGGCAACCGCCCGCTGAAGTCCCTCAGCGACATGCTGAAGGGCAAGCAGGGTCGTTTCCGCCAGAACCTGCTCGGCAAGCGAGTCGACTACTCGGCCCGTTCGGTCATCGTCGTCGGCCCGCAGCTCAAGCTGCACCAGTGCGGTCTGCCGAAGGCCATGGCGCTGGAGCTCTTCAAGCCGTTCGTGATGAAGCGCCTGGTCGACCTGAACCACGCGCAGAACATCAAGTCGGCCAAGCGCATGGTCGAGCGCGCCCGCCCGGTCGTGTGGGACGTGCTCGAAGAGGTCATCGCCGAGCACCCGGTGCTGCTGAACCGTGCACCCACCCTGCACCGCCTCGGCATCCAGGCCTTCGAGCCGCAGCTGGTCGAGGGCAAGGCCATCCAGATCCACCCGCTCGTCTGCACCGCGTTCAACGCGGACTTCGACGGTGACCAGATGGCCGTCCACCTGCCGCTCTCCGCGGAGGCGCAGGCCGAGGCCCGCATCCTGATGCTGTCCTCGAACAACATCCTGAAGCCGGCCGACGGTCGCCCCGTCACCATGCCGACCCAGGACATGGTGCTCGGTCTGTTCTTCCTCACCTCGGACCGCGAGAACGTGAAGGGCGCCGGCCGCTCCTTCTCGTCGACCGCCGAGGCGATCATGGCCTTCGACGCCCGCGAGCTGGACGTCCAGGCCCCGATCGAGCTGCGCCTGCCCATCGGCACCGTCCCGCCCCGCGGCTGGACCGCTCCGGTGGACGAGGAGGGCCGCCCGACCTGGTTCGAGGGCGAGTCCTTCCGCCTGAACACCACCCTGGGCCGTGCGCTCTTCAACGAGCTGCTGCCCGAGGACTACCCGTTCGTCGACTTCGAGGTGGGCAAGAAGCAGCTCTCCGCGATCGTCAACGACCTGGCGGAGCGCTACCCCAAGGTCGTCGTCGCGGCGACCCTGGACAACCTGAAGGCGGCCGGCTTCCACTGGTCGACCCGCTCGGGTGTCACCGTCTCGATCTCGGACGTCATCGTCCCGCCGAGCAAGCCCCAGATCCTGGAGGGCTTCGAGGCGAAGGCGGAGAAGGTCCAGAAGCAGTACGAGCGCGGTCTGATCACCAACGACGAGCGCAAGCAGGAGCTCGTCGGCATCTGGACCCAGGCGACCAACGAGGTCGCGGACGCCATGGCCGCGAACTTCCCGAAGACGAACCCCATCTTCATGATGGTCGACTCGGGTGCTCGTGGAAACATGATGCAGATGCGCCAGATCGCCGGTATGCGTGGTCTGGTGTCCAACGCGAAGAACGAGACCATCCCGCGACCCATCAAGGCGTCGTTCCGTGAGGGTCTCTCCGTGCTGGAGTACTTCATCTCCACCCACGGTGCCCGTAAGGGTCTCGCGGACACCGCCCTCCGTACCGCCGACTCCGGTTACCTCACCCGTCGTCTGGTCGACGTCTCCCAGGACGTCATCATCCGCGAGGAGGACTGCGGCACCGAGCGCGGCCTGAAGCTGGCGATCGGTTCCGTCGGCGCCGACGGCGTGCTGCGCAAGGCCGACGACGTCGAGACCAGCGTCTACGCCCGCATGCTGGCCGAGGACATCACGGTGGACGGCAAGCTCCTCGCCACCGCCAACACCGACCTCGGTGACGTGCTGATCGACGAGCTGATCCGCCACGGCATCAGCGAGGTCAAGACCCGCTCGATCCTGACCTGTGAGTCGGCCGTCGGCACCTGTGCCATGTGCTACGGGCGCTCGCTGGCCACCGGCAAGCTGGTCGACATCGGTGAGGCGGTCGGCATCATCGCCGCCCAGTCCATCGGTGAGCCCGGTACCCAGCTGACCATGCGTACCTTCCACACCGGTGGTGTGGCCGGTGACGACATCACCCAGGGTCTGCCGCGTGTCGTCGAGCTCTTCGAGGCCCGTACCCCCAAGGGTGTGGCCCCGATCTCGGAGGCGCAGGGCCGGGTCCGCATCGAGGACACCGAGAAGACCCGCAAGCTGGTCGTCACGCCGGACGACGGCACCGACGAGATCGCCTACCCGGTCTCGAAGCGTGTGAAGCTGCTCGTCAGCGAGGGCGAGGCGGTCGAGGTCGGCCAGAAGCTGACCATGGGTGCCACCAACCCGCACGACGTCCTGCGCATCATGGGCCAGCGCGCCGTCCAGGTCCACCTGGTCGCCGAGGTCCAGAAGGTCTACAACTCGCAGGGTGTGTCGATCCACGACAAGCACATCGAGATCATCATCCGGCAGATGCTCCGCCGCGTGACGATCATCGAGTCGGGCGACGCCGAGCTGCTCCCGGGCGAGCTCGTCGAGCGCGGCCGCTTCGAGCAGGAGAACCGTCGCGTGGTCTCCGAGGGCGGTCACCCCGCCTCCGGCCGTCCGCAGCTGATGGGTATCACCAAGGCCTCGCTGGCCACCGAGTCCTGGCTGTCGGCCGCCTCCTTCCAGGAGACGACCCGGGTCCTCACCGACGCGGCGATCCACGCCAAGTCGGACCCGCTGCTGGGCCTCAAGGAGAACGTCATCCTCGGTAAGCTCATCCCGGCCGGTACGGGTCTGCCCCGCTACCGCAACATCCGGGTCGAGCCGACCGAGGAGGCCAAGGCCGCCATGTACTCGGCCGTCGGTTACGACGACTACGACCTGTCGCCCTTCGGCGCCGGCTCCGGCCAGGCGGTCCCGCTGGACGACTACGACTACGGCCCGTACACCGGCTGAGTCCACGGTCACTGAACGCCGCAGGGCGGTCACCCCATTCGGGTGGCCGCCCTGCGGCGTTCCCGCGGCCGGATCCGTCGCGCGGGGGAGGCGGGGAAACCGCTCCGGCGGGCGAGGCGCCGGCGGGACGGCCCGGGGGAGCCTCGGGGCATCGGAGCACGGATGCGGGAGGAGCAGGGATGAAGCGGGTGCTGGGTGCGATGGCGATCACGGGGGCGGTGCTGGCCGGGATGTCGGGGTGCTTCGTCGGGGACGACGGCGAGCGGCGGGACGTCGGCTACGCGGTGGCCGAGCCGGTCCGGGTGCTGGTCGTCCAGGGCCGCACCGGCGGGGTGGTCGTGCGCGGTGGCGGCGGCAGCGAGGTGCGGGTCACCGAGCACCAGAGCTACCGGGGTGAGGCGCCCCGGAGCAGCCACGTGCTGAAGGACGGAACGCTGACGCTGACCTACGACTGCGAGGACTGCGGGCTCGGTTACGAGGTGGACGTGCCGGCCGGGACGGCCGTGCGGGTGACGGCGCAGACCGGCGGCGTGCGGCTGAGCGGGCTGGCCGGCGAGGTGGAGGCGACGGTCTCCACCGGCGGCGTGGAGGCGACCGGGCTGACCTCGCGGACGGTGCTGCTGCGGTCCGGCACCGGCGGGATCGAGGCGTCCTTCGCCGCCGCGCCGGCGAAGGTCGAGGCGCGGACCGGGACCGGCGGGGTCCGGCTACGGGTGCCGGCCGGAGACGCCTACGCGGTGGACGCGAGCGCCGGGACGGGCGAGGTGGACGTGGCGGTGCCGCAGCAGCCGGGGGCGCCGCGCGGCATCCTCGCCCGGGCCGAGACGGGTGGCGTGACGGTCGGGCATGGCTGAGATCCGCGTGCCGAGCGTCCTGCCGGTGGGGCATGATCTTCTCCGCGGGGGCGGTGCCCCCGGACTCGGGGGAGGGGTCGTGGTGGGACGAGTGGCACAGTGGTGGGCCCGGTCGGCCGGGGGGAACCCGTATCTGCTGGATGTCCCGCTGGCGTTGTTCTCGTTCGCGGTCTCGCTCTGGTCGGTCCGGAACGACGACACGGACTGGCCCTGGTGGGTCTACGCGATGACGATCGGCACCGCCCTGCCGCTGCCCTGGCGCCGCCGGGCACCGCTGACGGTGGCCGCGCTCAGCGGCCTGGCGTCGATCCCGGTGTCGGTGGTCGCCCATTCGGTGATGCCGCAGATCCCGGTGTACGCGGTGGTCACCATCTACACGGTGGCGGACCGGGCCCGCGACTGGCAGCGGGGGTTGCTGCTGGGGATCCTGGTGGTCTCCAACATCCTGGGCACGCACTCGGTGAACGGCGCGTTCTTCAGCCTGCTGCTGACCATCGGCACCTTCGTCTTCGGCTCGCTGGTGCGCGAGCTGCGCCGGCTGGCCCGGGTGGAGGCGGACCGGGCGCTGGAGGCCGGGCGGCGGGCGGCCAGCGACGCGGCCCGCGCGGTGGCCGAGGAGCGGGCCCGGATCGCCCGGGAGATGCACGACATCCTGGCGCACGCGGTCTCGTTGATGGTCGTTCAGGCCGAGGCGGGGCCGCTGGTGGTGCGCGACAATCCGGACCGGGCGATCCGCGCCTTCGACGACATCGCCGGCGCGGGCCGCGATGCGATGGTCCAACTCCGTCGGGTGCTCGGGGTGTTGAAGGAGGACGGCGCGGCGCCGGAGCTGTCCCCGCAGCCGCGGCTGGCCGAACTCCCGGCGCTGGCCGAGCGGGTGAGCGGTACCGGGCCGGCGGTCGAGCTGGAGGTGGACTCCTCCGCCGGGCCGTGGCCGGTCGAGGTGGAGGCGGCGGCCTACCGGATCGTCCAGGAGGCGCTGACGAACGCCGTGAAGCACGCCGAGGCCTCGCGGGTGTCGGTGCGGGTGGTCCGCGCGGGGGAGGAGCTGTCGGTCACGGTGGCCGACGACGGGCGCGGGCTGCGGCTGTCGTCGGAGCACGTGGCGAGCGGCTGGTCCGGCGGTCGCGGCCTGGTCGGCATCCGGGAGCGGGCGGCGGCCTGCGGCGGCCGGGCCGAGGCCGGGCCGGGCCCGGGCGGCAGGGGTTTCCTGGTGAGCGCCCGGCTGCCCCTGGGCGCAGCGGGCCTGGTGGAGAGGGTGGGCTGATGCAGCCGATACGGGTGGTCGTCGCGGACGACCAGGAGCTGGTGCGGGCCGGGTTCGGGATGATCCTGGACGCGCAGCCGGACATCGAGGTGGTGGGCGAGGCCTGCGACGGGGCCGAGGCGATCGAGGCGGTGCGGGTGCACGAGCCCGACGTGCTGCTCCTGGACGTCCGGATGCCGGTGATGGACGGGCTGGAGGCGGCCCGGCGGGTCTGCGCGGAGCACCCGGCCACCAAGGTGATCATGCTGACCACCTTCGACGTCGACGACTACGTCTTCGACGCGTTGTACGCCGGGGCCAGCGGCTTCCTGCTGAAGGACGTCCGCCGGGACGACCTGGCGCACGGCGTGCGGATGGTGGCCTCCGGTGAGGCGCTGCTGGCACCGTCGGTGACCCGCCGGCTGATCGGTGAGTTCGCCGCCCGCCGGCCGGGCGGGCCGGGCGCCGCGGTCCCGGGGGTGCAGGGCGTCCGGGCGCCGGCCCGGCTGCTGGAGCAGCTGACCGCGCGGGAGCAGGAGACGCTGCGGCTGCTGGCCCGGGGGCTCTCCAACGCGGAGATCGCGGCCGAGCTGGTGGTGAGCGAGCACACGGTGAAGACGCACGTCAGCAATGTGCTGGCCAAGCTCGGACTGCGGGACCGGGTGCACGCGGTGGTGTTCGCCTACGAGGCCGGGGCGGTCGTCGCCGGGCAGGGCTGAGCGCGGCCCCGGGCTGCGCACGGTGCGGGGCCGGGCGCGGCTCACCCACGCGGGGGAGGCGGCCACTTCGCCGGTACGGGCGATCCGCGACGAGGGCCGCAGCGGACAGCATCGGTGGTGTCGGAACGGACCGCAGATTCGGAGCGCAGCCATGGACACCTCGAAGCCCGCCCGCCTCATCCCGCTCGCCGTCGTCGGCGCCCCCGCCCTGATGGGCCTGTACGGCGGCATCCGGCTGCTGGAGGGCTCCCGCGACCCGGGCCCCGGCTGGCTGGTCGGCCACGGTCTGATGTTCGTCGGACTGCTGCTGTTCGGCGTGGTGCTGGCAGCGCTGCGCCGGGGGCTGCGGCCCCGCGGGGCGGCGGGCCGGCTCGCCGCCGACGCGGCGGCCGGGACGGCCTTCGCGGGCCTGGCGGCCTCGCTGGGGCAGATCGGCATCGACCTGTACGTCGGGGCGGTGGCCGTCGACAAGGCGGACCAGCACCGGCTGTTCGACGCCGTCCAGAGCCGGCCGGGGGTGCTGCCGGCGTTCTACTCGGTCGGTCCGACGCTGTTCTACGTCGGCCTGCTGGCTCTGCTGGCGGCCGCCGCGGCGGGCCGGACGCGCACGCTGCGCTGGTGGAGCCCGGTGCTGGTGCTGGTCGGCACCGCGATGACGGCGGCCGACCTGGCGCTGATCCCGGTGGCCGCGGTGCTCTACCTGGTGGCCCTGGCCCCGCTGGCGGGCTTCACCGGACTGCGCCGCCCGGTGGCCGCCCAAGCCTGAGCGGGGCGGTGCCGGCCCGGGCGGGACGGCCAGGTCCGGGCGGTGGCGGGGCGTGGGCGGAATTCGCTGGCGCCCCCGACGGCCGGACCATACCGTCCGGGGCATGAACGCGAAGCGTCCGCTGATCGCCGTACTCACCGGAGCGGGCATCTCCACCGACTCCGGAATCCCCGACTACCGCGGCCCGAACGGGCTCTGGCAGCGAGACCCGAGCGCCCAGGACCTGGTCACCGTCGGCCCGTACCTGGCCGACCCGGACGTCCGCCGCCGGGCCTGGCTACTGCGCCGGGACGCCGGCTCCCTGACCGCCGAGCCGAACGCCGGCCACCGGGCCCTGGTCGAGCTGGAACGCAGCGGGCTGCCGATGCGGGTGCTCACCCAGAACGTCGACGGCCTCCAGCAGCGGGCCGGCCTGACGCCCCGCAAGGTGCTCGAACTGCACGGCACCGCACAGGAGGTGCAGTGCGTGGACTGCCGGACGGTCGGAACGATGGCCGGGGCGCTGGAGCGGGTGGCGGCCGGCGAGCCGGACCCGGCCTGCCGGGACTGCGGCGGCATCCTCCGGCCCCGCACGGTGATGTTCGGCGAGGCTCTGGACCGGACGGTGCTCCAGCAGGCCGACACCGTCGCCAGGTCGTGCGACCTCTTCGTCGCGGTCGGCACCAGCCTCCAGGTCTTCCCCGTGGCGGGACTGCCGTTGGAGGCGGTGCGGAGCGGCGCCCGGCTGGTCATCGTGAACGGCGAGCCCACCCCCTTGGACGAGGCGGCGGCCGAGGTGGTCCGCGAGCCCATCTCCACGGCGCTCCCGGCACTGGTCCGCCGGCTGGTGGAGCAGTACGGGTAGTCGGCCGGGCCCCGGAGGACCGGGAGAAACCGATCCCGGAAGGGACTTAAACCGGACAGGCTGCGTGCGTACGATGATCATCCCGGCTCCCCCTCACGGCCAGGAGTGATCGATCGATGACGACGACGGCGAAGTTCGACCCCTGGTCGGCGGCGTTCGTGGCCCACCCGTACGACGCGTACGCCGAGCTGCGCGAGCACGCGCCGGTGACGTACTTCGAACCGACCGGCCAGTGGCTGGTGTCCCGGTACGAGGACGTCAGCGCGCTGCTGCGGGACCGGCGGCTCGGGCGGACGTACACCCACCGCTTCACCCACGAGGAGTTCGGCCGGTCCGCACCCGACCCGGCTCACGAACCGTTCCACACGCTCAACGACCACGGGCTGCTCGACCTTGAGGGCCCGGACCACACCCGGATCCGCCGGCTGGTCTCCAAGGCGTTCACCCCGCGGATGGTCGAGGGCCTGCGGCCGACCGTGCAGCGGCTCGCCGGCGAACTGGTCGACGGGCTGCTCGCGGCCGGCGGCGGCGACCTGATCGCCGCCGTCGCCGAACCGCTGCCGGTCGCGGTGATCGCCGAGATGCTCGGCGTCCCGGAGGCGGACCGGCACCTGCTGCGGCCCTGGTCCGCCGACATCACCGGCATGTTCGAGCTCAACCCCACCGAGGAGGCCGCCCGCCGGGCCGTCACCGCGAGCACCGAGTTCTCCGAGTACCTGCGGGCGCTGATCCGCGAGCGCCGGGCCGCCCCCGGCGGCGACCTGATCAGCGCGCTGATCCAGGCCCAGGAGGGCGCGGACGCGCTCAGCGAGCAGGAGATGGTCTCCACCTGCGTGCTGCTGCTCAACGCCGGCCACGAGGCGACCGTCAACACCACCGGAAACGGCTGGTGGGCGCTGTTCCGCAACCCCGACGAGCTGGCCCGGCTGCGCGCCGACGTGGACGGCCTGCTGCCGACCGCCGTCGAGGAGCTGATGCGCTGGGACACCCCGCTGCAGATGTTCGAGCGCTGGGTGCTGGAGGACATCGAGGTGCGCGGCGCCACCATCCCGCGCGGCGCCGAGATCGCCCTGCTCTTCGGCTCCGCCAACCGCGACCCGGCCCGTTTCGCCGACCCCGACCGGCTCGACCTCGGCCGTGCCGACAACCCGCACATCACCTTCGGCGCGGGCATCCACTTCTGCCTCGGCGCCCCGCTCGCCAGGCTGGAGCTGAGCGAGTCGTTCGGCGCGCTGCTGCGCCGGGCGCCGGGCCTGCGGCTGGTCCGCGACCCCGAGTGGCGTCCGGGCTACGTGATCCGCGGGCTGCAGGAGCTGCCGGTCGAGGTCTGAGCGGCCGGGCGAAGCGGGCGGGGGCGAGCGGGGCCGCCGGCCGGTGCGGGCCGTGGAACCGGTCCGGCGGCGGGCACGTCGAATCGCCATGACGAGCCGTACGCACGGAACCCGGTTCCCCGTCCGCCGCCCGGCGGTCCTGCTCCTCACCGCCGCGCTCGCCGCGCCGCTGCTCGCCGGGTGCGGCAGCGGCGCGGCCGGCGCGCCGATCGTCGTCCGGGCCTCCGCACCCGCCTCCCTGCCGCCGGCCGACCCGGTCCGGCTCGCCGCGACCGCGGCCGCCGCCAACGCCTTCGGCCTCGACCTGCTGCACACCCTGACCGCGACGCCCGACCAGGCCGGCCGGAACCTGGTGCTCTCCCCGTCCGGCCTGGCGACCGTGCTCGCCATGGTGCTGCCCGGCGCCCGCGGCACCACCGCCGACGAACTCGCCAAGGCGCTGCACACCGACCTCACCCCGCAGCAGTACGCCGTCGCGATGGGCGCCCTCGGCCGCGGCGTCCCGCCCGCCGACGGGCTGACCCTCCGGCAGGCCGACGACCTCTGGGTCCAGCAGGGCTTCCCGCTCGGCCAGGACTACCTGGCCACGCTGGCCGCCGCCTTCGACACCGGCGTCCACCCGGTCGACTTCCTGAAGCACCCGGACGATGCCCGCAAGACCGTCAACGCGGCGGTGGAGAAGGCGACCGAGGGCCGGATCAAGGACCTCTTCGGCCCGAACGGGCTCAACCGGGACACCCGGCTGGCGCTCACCGACGCGCTCTACCTCAAGGCGAAGTGGGCCTCCCCGTTCAAGGCCGGGAACACCGCGGACCGGCCGTTCCACCGTCTCGACGGCTCCACCCCGGCGGTCAGCACGATGAGCCAGAGCGCGCCCCTGCGCTACGCCGAGGGCTCCGGCGGCATCCTCGGCGAGCCGTGGCAGGCCGTCGAGCTGCCCTACGCCGGCGGCCGGCTCGCGATGGATGTGGTGGTGCCCGCGCAGGGAGGGTTCGAGGCCTTCCGCAAGGGTCTGGACCAGACGCAGCTGGCCCTGATCCTGGACTCGCTCGCCGAGCGGCAGGTCGACCTGGCGCTGCCGCGCTTCCACTTCGACACCGCCAACGAGCTCACCCCCGCACTGCGCGCGCTCGGCGTCCAGGCGGCCTTCGGCCCCGCCGACTTCGGCGGCATCCCCGGCCCGGGCACCGACGAACGGCTGGTGATCGGCACGGTCGTGCAGAAGGCCGCCGTCCAGGTGGACGAGGAGGGCACGGTGGCCGCCGCCGGCAGCGGCGTCAGCCTGGAGGCGGCGGCCGCGCAGGCCCCCAAGCAGCCCGCCGTGCTGCACGTCGACCGGCCGTTCCTCTTCGTGGTCCGGGACACCGCCAACGGGCGGCCGCTCTTCCTCGGCCAGGTCACCGACCCCCAGGCGCACTGAGCCGGGACCCCGTACTGAGCCGGGACCCCTCGGCCCGCGACCGGGGCCGACCGGGGCCGACCGGGGCCGACCGGGGCCGCTACCAGGCCGGGTACCGGTCGCCGAGCGCCGGGTGGGCCGGCTCCCGGCTGCCGAACAACACCAGCAGGTCGTCCGCGACCCGCAGCAGCGTCTCGTTGCCCTCCACCGCGTCGGTCCAGGCCGTCGGCAGGGCGGCGGCGCCGTACGCCGCGCCGACCAGGTTGCCGCAGACCGCACCGGTGGAGTCGCTGTCCCCGGAGTGGTTCACCGACAGCAGCAGCGCGCTCCCGGCCGGGTCCGGTCCCGAGGCGGTGGCCAGCAGGCAGTACACCGCGATGGCCAGGCACTCCTCGGCGATCCAGCCGAGCCCGACCCGCTCGACCGCCTCCGCCGACGGCTCGGCCTCCTCGGCCACCCGGACGGCCCTCGCCAGCGCCTGGACGGTCTCCTGGGAGGCCGGCCAGTCCCGGGTCTGCTCGACGGTCAGCCCGACCGCCGTCCACGGCTCCACCCCGTCCGCCAGCCGCTCCACCAGCGACGCGAACGCGCCCGCCGCCAGGTAGCCGGTCGGGTGCCCGTGGGTCAGCTGTGCGCACTGCGCCGCCAGCCCGAAGGACTGCTCCGCGCCCAGCCGGGCCAGCCCGAACGGCGCCGAGCGCATCACCGTGCCGCACCCCTTGGAGTGTGCGTTGATCGGCCCGGGCTGCCCGAACGGGGCCGGCGCCTCGAACTCCGGGTGATAGGACACCCCGGTCAGGCAGGCGTTGCCCGGCGCCCGCCGCGCGTACAGGAACGGCTGCCGCAGCAGCCAGCCGTCGTACGGGCGGGGGAGCGGGTGGCGGTCCGGCGCGCCCTGGTTCTGCGTCAGCAGCCAGCGCCGGTAAGCGCCGTGCACGGCCTCCGGCACCGAGCCGCCGCCGCCCGACCAGCCGCGGACGAAGCCGCGGATCAGGCCCTCGGCGGTGAACAGCGTCATCTGGGTGTCGTCGGTGACCTCGGCGATCCGGCCGCCGGACGGCAGCCCGGCCACGCCGGCCCGGCCGTACTGCCCGCGGATCTGGTGCAGCTGCTGGAACTCCACCGGCCAGCCCAGGGCGTCGCCGACCGCGCCGCCGAGCAGCGCGCCGCGCACCCGGTCCGGGTATTTGGGCTCGGTCACCGTCGCTCCCCCTCGTTCGTCCCGGAGTCCGTTCTATCAGGCCGGCCCGCGGCCGCCGGACCGTCCCGGCCGGGACGACCCCGATCTCCCCGGGATCCGCCCGCTACCGGCGGATCTCCCCGGCCCGGCCGTGCAGAGCGGCCCGGTCGGCCGCCGCACGGCCCGCCACCCAGCCCTCGCCGTCACTCACCCGGACGCGCTGCGAGACCAGCTTCGGGAACATCCGCCCCACCTCCTGGTCCACCGCCTCGGTGCGGGCCGCCAGCGCGGGCAGCAGCCGCTCGTCCGGCACCAGGTGCTCCTCGGTGCCGTCCTCGCGCAGGTGCCGCCCGGCCGCCGCGTCCTCGGTGACCCGCTCGGTCGCGGCGGTCAGCCGCTCGCGGATCCGCGCCGCGTACGCCACCAGGAAGGACTGCCGGAACGCCTTGGTGCGCGAGGCGCCGTCCAGGTGCTGACGGGAGCCCGCCTTCTGCATCGCGTGCGTCATCTGCACCAGCAACGAGGTGTAGAGCAGCTCGACGCCGTCCAGGTCGCCGTCGAAGCCGACGACCGTGCAGAAGCCGAACTCCTTCGCCCAGACCACCCGGCACCGGTTGGCCGCCGCCACCGCGTCCAGCAGCATCGTCTTCGGGCCCTCGTACGGGTTGTCCACGCCGATCCGCAGCGCCCCCGGGGCGTTCCGGTCGGTGCCGACGGCCGCCAGCAGCGCCTCGTCGATGCTGTGCTGCGCCATCAGCTGCTGGGCCTTGGCGGTCAGCGCCTCGGCCTCCTCCGGGTACTCGGTGGACTCGGCCTTCGCCAGCAGCGCCCGGATCCGGGAGAGCATCCGCGGCTCACCCGGCACCGGCCCCTGCGCCCGCTGCTCCACCCGGGGCGCGCCCCCGGCCCGGCCGCCGGGCCCGGGGGCCGGGCCGACCGGTGCGATCGGGGGCAGCCGGCCCCACGTCCGCAGCAGCTCCAGTGCCGTCGTCGCCAGCGCGAAGCGGTCCAGCCGGTGCCAGTGGGCGAAGGCGGCCAGGTACGCCTCGTCGCCCTGCCACCAGACCTCGGCCTCCAGCTCGCGCAGCTGCTCCTGCCAGCGCCGGTCCAGGACGGCCGCCGGGTGGCGCCGGCCCTCGGCGGCGATCAGGTCCACCGCCAGCGCCAGGTGCACCGGCTTCAGCTCCCGCCGGACCACCCGGGCCAGGTCGGCCGGCCGCCAGCCCGCCGACCAGCAGCGCCCGACCGCGGTGTTCGCGTACCCGAGCAGCGCCCGGCTCACCGCCGGCCACTGGGCCGGGACGGCTGCCAGCAACGAGGCGCCGGTGTCCAGGGCGAGGTCCAGCCCGTCCTCGGGTGCGGTCAGCACCGCCCGGACCGCCTGGTCCAGCAGCGGCGCCGCGCCCCCGTCCGCCCCGGCCTGCCCCTGCTGCCTGCGCCTGCCCACGGTGTGCCTGCCCTCGTCGCTCGTCCCGCCCTGCGGTCAGGACAGCCTCCCGCCCATGATGCCGGAGCGCCTGGCCCGGAGACCGGAGCGGGCGCCCCGCACGGGCGGCCGGGGTGCCGCACCCGGTGCCCTGCGCCCGGCCCGGCCCGGCCTCGGCGGGGTCCCGGGACGGTGCCGCGAACGCCGGACAGCGGGCCGGAGCCGTCCGTGCGGGTGGGGCGCGGGACCGGCCCGGAGACGGCTGCGCAAAGTGGCAACTACTCAGGGCCCGGGTTCGTCCTGCACTATGAAGGGCAGTGAGCGCGCGGGGCGCGCCGGGGTGTCGGAGGTGTCGGATGGCCGTTCAGCCGTGGGGCGAGCAGGGCTCCGGGTACGGGGCGCCACCGCCGCACGTGCCGGTCAAGCCGTATGCCCAGCCGTGGCAGCCCGCGCAGGCACCGCACGTGCCGCCGGCACCGCACGTGCCGCAGGCGGCCATGCGGGCCGCGCACACGGACCGGGACCGCACGGTGGACGTGCTGAAGGCCGCGTACGCCGAGGGGCGGCTCTCCGCCGACGAGTACGGTCAGCGCTTCGAGGCCGCGAGCTCTGCGCAGACCTACGGCGAGCTCGCCCGGCTGGTCGCCGACCTGCCGTCCGGCCCGATGGTCACGCCGATGACGATGGCGGGCGCGCCGGTGCCGCAGACCTTCCTGCCGCCCCCACCGCCGCCGTCGCGGCCGACCAACGGCGCCGCGATCGCCTCGCTGGTGCTCAGCCTGGTCGGGCTGGGGCTGCCGGCGGTGATCGCCGGCCACATCGCCAAGGGCCAGATCCGCGAGCGCAACGAGGACGGCGACGCGATGGCCACCGTCGGTCTGGTCCTCGGCTACCTGGAGTGCGTGATGTGGAGCCTCTTCATGCTGGTGGTGCTCTCGGTCGGCTGAGCCCGGCGTCGGCCGCCGCCCCGGTGGCGCTTCCGGTGGCGGGCACCGCCGAGGTGTGATAGAGCGGCATGAGGAGCGGCCCGACACCGGGCGGCCGCGCGCGGGACACCCGCGCGACACCCGGCCGACGGCCGCGACCTGCGGCGTTCCATTTGTTTTGACCGCGCCCGATGCGCTAGGTACGCTCTGACCTTGTGCCTGGGGTGTCCCCGGGTCCTTGTGCGTGCATGCACACCGGTCGCCGCGCCAAGCCGGAGCGCCTCTTCGGCGCGCCGCGCGTGAGCGCCGTCGCTGTACAGCAGCCCATGGGATTCCGTGCCGGAATAAGCCCAACACACCCGACCGCGTGGGTCGACCACGGGGCCGTGTGCGACGGGAACACCGCAGGTTAGTTCCACCAAGCCTTGGCACACAGAAAACGGAGAAACGGTGCCTACGATCCAGCAGCTGGTCCGAAAGGGCCGGCAGGACAAGGTCGAGAAGAACAAGACTCCCGCGCTGAAGGGCTCCCCGCAGCGCCGTGGGGTCTGCACGCGTGTGTACACGACCACCCCGAAGAAGCCGAACTCGGCTCTCCGCAAGGTCGCCCGTGTGCGCCTCACCAGCGGGATCGAGGTCACCGCTTACATCCCGGGCGAGGGCCACAACCTGCAGGAGCACTCCATCGTGCTGGTGCGCGGTGGTCGTGTGAAGGACCTTCCTGGTGTCCGCTACAAGATCATCCGCGGTTCGCTCGACACCCAGGGTGTCAAGAACCGCAAGCAGGCCCGCAGCCGCTACGGCGCCAAGAAGGAGAAGTAAGAATGCCTCGTAAGGGCCCCGCCCCGAAGCGCCCGGTCATCATCGACCCGGTTTACGGCTCCCCGGTCGTCACCCAGCTGGTCAACAAGATCCTGCTGCACGGCAAGCGCTCCACCGCCGAGCGGATCGTCTACGGCGCCCTTGAGGGCGTCCGTGAGAAGACCGGCTCCGACCCGGTCGTGACGCTGAAGCGCGCGCTGGAGAACGTCAAGCCGGCCCTCGAGGTCAAGTCCCGCCGTGTCGGTGGCGCGACCTACCAGGTTCCGGTCGAGGTCCGCCCGGGCCGCGCCAGCACCCTGGCGCTGCGCTGGATGGTCGGTTACTCCCGCGCCCGTCGCGAGAAGACCATGACCGAGCGCCTCATGAACGAGATCCTCGACGCCAGCAACGGTCTGGGCGCTTCCGTGAAGCGTCGCGAGGACACCCACAAGATGGCCGAGTCCAACAAGGCCTTCGCGCACTACCGCTGGTAGTCCGTACCCCGTCACTAGACAGAGAGAGAACGAGCCACCATGGCTGCAACCTCCCTTGACCTGGCCAGGGTCCGCAACATTGGGATCATGGCCCACATCGACGCGGGCAAGACCACCACCACCGAGCGGATCCTGTTCTACACCGGTGTCTCGTACAAGATCGGTGAGGTCCACGATGGCGCTGCCACCATGGACTGGATGGAGCAGGAGCAGGAGCGCGGCATCACGATCACGTCGGCCGCGACGACCTGTCACTGGACGGTCGACGGCGTCGACAACACCATCAACATCATCGACACCCCGGGCCACGTCGACTTCACCGTCGAGGTGGAGCGTTCGCTGCGCGTGCTCGACGGTGCCGTGACGGTGTTCGACGGTGTCGCGGGTGTCGAGCCCCAGTCCGAGACCGTGTGGCGGCAGGCTGACCGTTACGGCGTCCCGCGCATCTGCTTCATCAACAAGCTGGACCGCACGGGCGCGAACTTCTTCTTCTGCGTCAAGACCATCGTGGACCGCCTCGGCGCGACCCCGCTGGTCATGCAGCTGCCGATCGGTGCCGAGTCGGACTTCCAGGGCGTCGTCGACCTGGTCCGCATGAAGGCGCTGGTCTGGTCCGCCGAGGCCGCCAAGGGCGAGATGTACGACGTCGTCGACATCCCGGCCGACCTGCAGGAGCAGGCCGCGGAGTACCGCGAGCAGCTGATCGACACCGTGTCCAACGTCAGCGACGAGATCATGGAGCTCGCCCTTGAGGGCGAGGAGATCCCGGTCGAGCTGCTGCAGGACGCGATCCGCAAGGGCACGCTGAACTCGGACTTCACCCCGATCTTCTGCGGCACCGCGTTCAAGAACAAGGGCGTTCAGCCCCTGCTCGACGCCGTCGTCAAGTACCTGCCGTCCCCGCTGGACATCGAGTCCATCGAGGGCACCAAGCCGGGCGACGACACCGTCAAGATCTCCCGCAAGGCCTCGGACGACGAGCCGCTCGCCGCGCTCGCGTTCAAGATCATGTCGGACCCGCACCTCGGCAAGCTCACCTTCGTCCGGGTTTACTCGGGCCGCCTGGAGTCCGGCACCTCGGTGCTGAACGCCGTCAAGGGCAAGAAGGAGCGCATCGGCAAGATCTACCGCATGCACGCGAACAAGCGTGAGGAGATCGACTCGGTGGGCGCCGGCGACATCATCGCCGTCATGGGCCTGAAGCAGACCACCACCGGTGAGACGCTGTCCGACGAGAAGAACCCGGTCATCCTGGAGTCCATGGACTTCCCGGCCCCGGTCATCCGCGTCGCGATCGAGCCCAAGTCCAAGGGTGACCAGGAGAAGCTGGGTGTCGCCATCCAGCGTCTCGCCGAGGAGGACCCGTCCTTCCAGGTCAACACGGACGAGGAGACCGGCCAGACCATCATCGCGGGTATGGGCGAGCTGCACCTTGAGGTGCTCGTCGACCGTATGCGCCGTGAGTTCAAGGTCGAGGCCAACGTCGGCAAGCCGCAGGTCGCGTACCGCGAGACGATCCGCCAGGCCGTCGAGCGCATCGACTACACCCACAAGAAGCAGACCGGTGGTTCCGGTCAGTTCGCCAAGGTGCAGATCGCGATCGAGCCGCTCGAGCAGACCGAGGGCTACGAGTTCGTCAACCTGGTCACCGGTGGTCGTGTGCCGCGGGAGTACATCCCGTCGGTCGACGCCGGCTGCCAGGAGGCCATGGAGTTCGGTGTGCTCGCCGGCTACCCGCTCCAGGGTGTCCGCGTGAAGCTGCTCGACGGTGCGGCGCACGACGTCGACTCCTCCGAGCTCGCGTTCAAGATCGCCGGTTCGATGGCCTTCAAGGAAGGCGCCAAGAAGGCCAAGCCGGTCCTTCTTGAGCCGATGATGGCCGTCGAGGTCACCACGCCCGAGGACTACATGGGCGACGTGATCGGCGACATCAACTCTCGCCGTGGCCAGATCCGGTCCATGGACGAGCGTCACGGTGCCCGCGTCGTCACGGCGCTGGTGCCCCTCTCCGAGATGTTCGGCTACGTCGGTGACCTGCGCAGCAAGACCTCCGGTCGCGCGAGCTACTCGATGCAGTTCGACTCGTACGCCGAGGTTCCGCGGAACGTGGCGGACGACATCATCGCCAAGGCCAAGGGCGAGTAAGGACCGGCGCCAGCCGGCCCCTTATCCGAGGCCGCAGTACGTCCCGACATTCGGGACGATTGCGAACCCTTAGGCTATTAGGAGACAACCCGGGAGGATCCAGCCGGATTCTCCCGGGGGCCTCCGGCCCCCACCCGCGGGACGGCATGGGGTGCTCCGGCACCCCGTACCCAACCCGATCAAAGACCAACTGACGTCAGCACGGCGTACAGAACTGTCCTCAGGAGGACTGCAGTGGCGAAGGCGAAGTTCGAGCGGACGAAGCCCCACGTCAACATCGGCACCATCGGTCACATCGACCACGGTAAGACGACCCTTACCGCGGCCATCACCAAGGTGCTGCACGACGCGTACCCGGAGATCAACCCCTTCACGCCGTTCGACCAGATCGACAAGGCGCCGGAGGAGCGGCAGCGCGGTATCACCATCTCGATCGCGCACGTCGAGTACCAGACCGAGGCGCGTCACTACGCCCACGTTGACTGCCCGGGTCACGCGGACTACATCAAGAACATGATCACCGGTGCGGCCCAGATGGACGGTGCGATCCTCGTCGTCGCCGCCACCGACGGCCCGATGCCGCAGACCAAGGAGCACGTCCTCCTGGCCCGCCAGGTCGGCGTCCCCTACATCGTCGTCGCCCTGAACAAGGCCGACATGGTGGACGACGAGGAGATCCTGGAGCTCGTCGAGCTCGAGGTCCGTGAGCTCCTCTCCGAGTACGAGTTCCCGGGCGACGACCTGCCGGTCGTCCGCGTCTCCGCGCTGAAGGCGCTGGAGGGCGACAAGGAGTGGGGCGAGAAGCTCCTCGGCCTGATGCACGCGGTCGACGAGAACATCCCGACCCCGGCCCGCGCCGTGGACCAGCCGTTCCTGATGCCGATCGAGGACGTCTTCACGATCACCGGTCGTGGCACCGTCGTCACCGGTCGCATCGAGCGCGGCATCCTCAAGGTCAACGAGACCGTTGACATCATCGGCATCAAGGAAGCCAAGACCACCACCACGGTCACCGGCATCGAGATGTTCCGCAAGCTGCTCGACGAGGGCCAGGCCGGTGAGAACGTCGGTCTGCTGCTCCGTGGCATCAAGCGCGAGGACGTCGAGCGCGGCCAGGTCATCATCAAGCCGGGCTCGGTCACCCCGCACACCGAGTTCGAGGCCCAGTCCTACATCCTGTCGAAGGACGAGGGTGGCCGCCACACCCCGTTCTTCAACAACTACCGCCCGCAGTTCTACTTCCGTACCACGGACGTGACCGGCGTCGTGACCCTCCCCGAGGGCACCGAGATGGTCATGCCGGGCGACAACACCGCCATGTCGGTCGTGCTGATCCAGCCGATCGCCATGGAGGAGGGCCTGAAGTTCGCCATCCGTGAGGGTGGCCGCACCGTCGGCGCCGGCCAGGTCACCAAGATCATCAAGTAATTGACGATCTAGACCTGCCTGCTCCACAGGCATCCGAAGGGCCCCGCACACCCCGGTGTGCGGGGCCCTTCGGCTTCTCACCAGCGCCTCATCGGCCTTCACGGACCGCTCAGAGGCGGCTGCTATCTTTGCCGAAACCAAGCCCAGCAGCGGAAAGCGGGACCAGCTCATGCCCACGGCTCCCCAGTTGTCGATCGTGATACCGATCTACAACGAGCAGGAAGCGCTGCCGCTGACGGTCGAGCGACTGCGACCGATCCTGGACGGGCTCGACGTCACCTACGAGGTCGTCGGCGTCGACGACGGCAGCACCGACGCCACCCCGGTGCTGATGCAGAAGATCCGGCAGGACTGGCCCGAGTTCCGCATCGTGCGATTCGCCCGCAACTCGGGGCACCAGGCGGCGCTGACCGCCGGCATCCACCGGGCCTTCGGCGACCACGTGGTCTCCATCGACGCCGACCTGCAGGACCCGCCCGAGAAGATCCCCGAGATGCTCTCGCTCGCCCGCGAGCAGAACCTCGACATCGTCTACGGGGTGCGCGGGGACCGCGGCACCGACACCTTCTTCAAGCGCCACACGGCCGGCGCGTACTACTGGCTGATGCGCAAGCTGGTCGGCAAGCGGATGCCCAACCAGGCCGGCGACTTCCGGCTGCTCAGCCGCTCCGCGGTCGACGCGCTGAAGGCGCTGCCCGAGCAGCAGCCGGTCTACCGGATGCTCGTGCCGTGGCTGGGCTTCCCGAGCGGTGAGGTCGTCTACGTGCGCGAGGAGCGGGTGGCCGGCAGCACCCACTACCCGCTGTCCAAGATGCTCCGGCTCGCCCTCGACAGCATCACCAACTTCTCCGCCAGCCCGCTGCGGCTGGCCACCTGGCTGGGCCTGCTGAGCTTCCTGGTCTGCATCGGCCTGGCGGTCTACACCACCGTCGAGTACGCGCTCGGCTCGACGGTGCCGGGCTGGTCGTCGCTGTTCATAGGGATGCTCTTCATCGGTGCCGTCCAGCTGGTCTGCGTCGGCCTGCTCGGGGAGTACGTCGGCCGGATCTACTCGGCCGTCCAGGCCCGGCCGGCCTACTTCGTCGGCTACGACTCCGCCGACGACGAGTCGGAGGGGCGGGCCTGATGGCGTCCGCCGGCGGCCCGACGCCGCCCCCCTCGCCGCCCGCCCCCGCGCCCGCCGCGTCGCCGGCGAGCGGATCGACCCGGCGTCAGCTCCCTTCGTTCCTGGTCATCGGCGTCCTCAGCACGCTCTTCTACCTGCTGCTGTTCGTCGTCGCGCGCTGGTTCACCGGCCCGCAGGCCGCCAACCTGATCGCACTCGCCGTCAGCGCGGTCGCCAACACGGCCGCCAATCGGCGTTTCACCTTCGGGATCGCCGGGTCGGAGGGGATGATTCGTCATCAGCTCCAGGGTGCGGTGGCCTTCCTGATCGGTCTCGGCCTCAGCGCCGGGGCGCTCGCCCTGCTCGACCTCGCCGTCCCGGACGCGTCCCGGGTGGTGGAGGTCGCCGGCCTGGTGGCCGCGAACGGGCTCGCCACCGTGGCCCGGTTCCTGTTGTTGAAGGTCTGGGTCTTCCGGAGCAAGCCGTCCGGGCAGTCGGACAGTTGACGGCGTCCCCGCGATCGTTCGGGGACGCAGGCTGTCTATATGATTGCCCTTTGTAGCCTACCCGTGCGCTGTTGTGTCGTTTCGGTGGACGGGGGGCCCGCCTGGCCCAGAGGGGGGCGATGGCGGAGATCCGACCGAAGGGGCACTCCGCGTGTCGACCGCACAGTCCGAGCTGACCACAGGAGCTCGGAGCCGGCAACAGCCGGCCGAGCCGGCCGGACCCGTCGGGCCGAGAAGCCGGGCCGGGGCCCAGCCGCCCCGGCGCAACCCGCTCCACCTGGCCCTGGCCGTGCTGCTGTCCTGGCTGGTGCCGGCCGGACTGGTGGCGGTGCACCTCGGCGTCCTGCTCCTGCCGCTGCTCGTTCTGGCGGTCGCCGTCGTGATCCGCACCGGCGGCGTGCTGCTGGACCGCCTGGTGATCGCCGGCCTGATCGTGGCCGGTTCGGTGCTCACCCTCGGCCTGCTGTACTCGCTCTGGCCGTGGGGCCTCGCCCCGGTGCCGACCACCGGGGTGATGTTCACCCTGATCTCGGTCGGCGGCTGGCTCGCGCGCCGGCGCCCGCGGCTGCCGCTGCGCTTCCGCGGATCGGACCTCCTGGTCCTGGGCACCGTCGCGGTGGTGGGCCGCTACCTCTTCCACCCGCTGATGGGGGAGACGGCGGCCGAGCGCGTCGCGCTGTTCGCCACCTCCGAGGACCGGCTCGCGCACTTCTCCTTCTTCTCCGGCATCCAGGGCGTCGGCGGCTTCAACTTCCTCCACCAGGAGGCGGCCAAGGCGTACCTCATCCCGCCGTCCGAGGTGACCTACCCGCAGGGCTCGCACTTCCTGCTGGCCTGGGTGGACGCGCTGGTCCACTCCTCCGCCGACCCCGGCGCGATGATCTACACGGTCAACCGCTACTTCCTGTACCTGCTGGTCTGCTACGCGCTGTTCTGCGGCGGGCTGGTCTGGGCCGCCCGCTGGATCGGCGGGCCGCGGCTGCGCGGCTGGCGGTGCACCGCGGTCTGCGCGACCGTCGGCGCCGTCATGCTGGCGACCAACTATCTGGACCTGCTCGCCCACGGTTTCGACTCGACCTTCATCGGGCTCTTCTTCGTGACCCTGACGCTCGCGGTCGCCGTCCGCCCGGCCATGGGGGTGGGCGAGTTCCTGCTGGCCGGCGCCGCCGGCATGATCACGGTCACCTACGCGTACAACATCTACGGCGCGTTCGCCGGCGTCGCGCTGTTCGGCGCGCTCGTCGTGCACCGCCGCAGGTTCGCCGGCCGCTGGCCCTGGGTGCTCGGCGCGCTGGTGGTGACGCTCGGTGTCGCGGCACTGCCGAGCGCCCTCTCGCTGATGGGCGACCTGGACGTGGCCAGCGCCTCCAACATGAACGGCCCGTCCGTCAGCGCGGACAACTCGGTGCTGATCGGCGGCGGGCTGCTGGGCCTGCTGGCCGCGGTGATGCCGCGTAACCGCCGTACGGCCACCGGCCAGGCGCACCTGGCGGTGCTGCTCGGCACCGGCGCGCTGCTGAGCGCCTTCGCGCTGTACCAGCTGCACACCATCCAGCGGTACTCCTACTACTTCCACAAGATGACCGGCGTCGGCGTGGTGGTGAGCCTGGTCTCACTCGGCGCGGTCGGCGTCGTCCTGCAGGGCCAGTACCGGGGGAGCGCCCGGACGCTGCCGCGGCGGGCCGGCGAGCTGGTCGTCTCCGTCCTGACCGTCGCCACCGCGCTCAGCCTCTTCGCGGGCGTCCAGTGGGGCTTCCTCAGCACCAAGGACAAGCGCGCCGACTGGTACGCCAACCCGCTGGTGGCCTGGGGTCGCGGCGAGTGGCGCAGCGACATGGGCCCCAAGGGCGCCGAGGCGCTGCAGCTTCCCGGTGTGACCGGACCGGTCGTCTTCCTGGTGGCGAACGACGACTACAAGAACCTCAAGGCGACCTGGCTCGCCTCGCTGCTCAACCGGCGCGGCGGCGACATGGCCGCGCTGTACGACATGCACCCGCACATCGGCATCGGCGGTCCGTCCCCCAAGGAGGAGGACTACCGCAAGTCGGTCGGCAAGCTGAAGGAGTTCATCGCCAAGCTGCCGGCCCCGCCGACGATCGTGACCGCCGATCGCCCCGTGGGTGATCGGATCAAGCGGGACCTGGCCGCCCAGGGCGTCAAGGTGACGGTGCTGAGCGATCCTCAGAACCTCTGGACCGAACCGTGGAAGCGCACCTTCCCCGGTGGCTGACGGCCCCGGGAGGGTCACCGGCCATTCACGGTGACCCGCTACTATTCACAGCAATCGCACGGAGGGGGCCGACCGCGTGCGGAGACGGGAGCCCAGGTCGGCCGGTGAACTCGGTGATCATGTGATGAAGAACCCGATCGCCAAGCTGCTCGGGATTCTCCCCCCGGGGGCCCGGCTCGTGGTCGGTGGCACGGTTGTGCTCGGAGCCTCGGCGTACGTCTACATGGCGCTCGTCGGCTACAGCCTCGGCACCGCCGGGGCCGCCCGGGTGACGATGCTCTGGACCATCGTCATGTCGGTCGGCTGGGGGCTGTTCCAGCCGGTCGAGCTGGAGCTGACCAGGCTGGTGGCCGCCCGCAAGGTGGCCGGAGCCGGCGCACTGCCCGCCGTCCGGCGGATGCTGCTGCTCGCGCTGGCGATCCTGGCCGGTGCCTGCGGCGTCCTGGCCGCCGCCGCGCGCCCGATCGCCGACCTGCTCTTCAGCGGCGACAGCTCGCTCGTGCTGGCGCTCGCCGGCGGGCTGGCCGGCCTCGCGGTGAGCTCCGTCTCCCGCGGCGCCCTGGCCGGCCTCGGCCTGTTCGGCCCGTACGGCACCCAGCTGGCCGTCGACGGCGCCCTGCGGATCGGCCTGGCCGCGCTGACCGCCGTGGCCGGGCTGCACTCCGCCCTGGCCTTCGGCCTGATCCTGGTGGTGGCCCCGGTCGTGGCGGCCCTGATCGGCCTGCGCGGAATCCTGGCCGACCGGGCACCCGGCCCCGAGGTGGCCTGGAAGGAACTCACCGGCGGCCTGGGCCTGCTGATCGCCTCGGTGATGCTCTCCCAGCTGGTGGTCAACGCCACCGTGGTCTGCGTCCGCCTGCTCGCCCCCAGGCACTCCGAGGCCTCCGACGCGCTGGTGTTCGCGCTCGGCCAGGCCGTGGTGATGGCCCGGGTGCCGCTCTTCGCCTACAGCGCGCTCCAGGCCTCGATGGTCTCGGCGCTCTCCGGCGCGGCCGCGGCGGGGGACCACAGCGAGTTCCGCAAGGTGCTGACCCGGACCACCGCGGTGGTCGCGGCGATGTGCATCGGCGGCGGTCTGCCGGTCATCGCGCTCGGTGCCTGGCTCAACCCGCTGCTCTTCAACGCCAAGGACCTGCTCGGCCCGCTCGACTTCACCTGGCTGGTCCTCGGGACGCTCTGCTACGTCCTGGCCACCGTCTTCGGCCAGGCCCTGATGTCGCGCTCGCAGCACCGCCTCCAGTTGGTGGGCTGGGCCGCGGGTTCCGTAGCATTGGTGGCCGTCGCGTGCGCCCCCGGTGCCGTCGGCCTGCGCGCCGAGCTCGCCTACCTGGCCGGTGCGGCGGTCAGCGCCGTGCTGATGCTGTGGGCCCTGTACCGCGCCATGCCCTCCCGTCCCCGCCCGTCCGGCGACGCCCGCCCGCGCCCGGACGGGGACCGGGCGACCGAGCCGCTGCGCACCCCGTGACGGTGAGGACCCGACTGTGACTGGCCGACGACGCCCATGAGCAGCACCGACGACAGACCGACCCAGGCACGCACCGGCGTGCCGATCGCCAAGCATGGAGCCCCTGTGTCCGAGTACGACAACGTCTGGCTGGTGATCCCGGCCTACAACGAAGGCCAGGTGATCGCCGAGGTCGTGGAAGGGGCACGCAAGACCTTCCCCAACATCGTCGTGGTGGACGACGGCTGCACCGACGACACGGCGCAGCACGTCATGACGACCGGTGCGCACCTCGTCCGCCACCCGGTGAACCTCGGCCAGGGCGCCGCGCTGCAGACCGGTCTGAAGTACGCGCTGGAGCAGCAGGGCGCGGAGTACTTCGCGACCTTCGACGCGGACGGCCAGCACCAGACCGGCGACGTCGAGAAGATGGTGGCGCTGCTGCGCCAGGGCGAGGCCGACATCGTGCTCGGCTCCCGCTTCATCGAGCAGACCGGCCAGGTGCCGTGGATCAAGCGCGTGGTGCTGCGGACGGCCGCCGCGGTCAGCCCCACCGCCCGCAAGCTGAAGCTCACCGACGCGCACAACGGTCTGCGCGTCATGAACCGCGAGGCCGCCGGCCGCATCCGGATCACCATGAACGGCATGGCCCACGCTTCGGAGATCGTCTCCTTCCTCGCCGGCTCGGATCTGCGGGTCGCCGAGCTGCCGGTGGACATCCTGTACACCGACTACTCTCGCGCCAAGGGTCAGTCCCTGATCAATGGCGTCAACATCCTCTTCGACATCTCGCTGCGGGAGCGTAACCGCCGATGAACCACCTCTGGATTCAGCTGATCCTCGTCGTGGCCGCCGTGGCCATGGCCCTCCTGTTCGTCCGGCGCTGGGACGCCGCGAACACCAGGGCGTGGAAGCGCATCGCCTTCTCGCTCTTCGTGGTCGCGAACATCGTCGCGATCCTGTGGCCGACCGGCGTGACCAAGCTGGCCACCGCCCTGGGCGTGGGCCGCGGCACCGACCTGGTGCTGTACCTGATGGTGATCGCCATGGGCTTCCTGACGCTCAACACCTACCTGCGCTTCCGCTCGCTGGAGAAGAAGATCACCGACCTGGCGCGCACGGTGGCCATCACCGAGGGCATCCGCCACAACAACGACCGCCTCGACGTCCCGGTCAGCTCCGAGCGCTGACCCGGGCCCGCCGGGCGAGGACACCGACGAGAGAACGGGACCCCCGTGCGGGGTACCGTTCCTCTTCGCGTCACCGGGCAGGCGCGCCGGTGCACCGAAGCGCGATCAAGACCAGGAGGTGCGGCGCCGCCATGAGCGTCGATTTCGTCATTCCGTACTACGGCGACCCGGAGTACCTGTTCGCCACCATCGACAGCATCCGGGCGCAGCACCAGGAGGACTGGCGGCTGACGATCGTGGACGACCAGTACCCGGGCTTCCGGGCGCTGGAGTACATCGAGAGCCTGGGCGACGAGCGGATCCGCTACGTCCGCAACGAGGAGCGGCTGGGCCCCAACGGGAACACCTACAAGGCCTCGACCCTGGCCGAGCGCGAGTTCGTCTCGATGATGGGTGCCGACGACCTTCTGGAGCCGGACTACCTCGACGTCGTCCTGGAGCGCCTGCGGGCCGACCCGAAGGCGATCGCGGTCCAGCCCGGGGTGCGGGTGATGGACAGCGAGGGCACGATCCTCACCTCGGTCGGCATCGGCGACAAGGTCAAGCGCAAGATCAGCGCCCCGGCCCGCAAGGCCGGCGTGATCAGCGGCGAGGAGGCGGTGAAGAGCCTGCTCTCCGGCAACTGGCTGTACACACCCTCGCTCACCTACCGCCAGTCCGCCCTGTCGAAGATCCCCTACCGGCCGGACATCGACGCCATCCACGACCTGGCCTTCATGGTCGACATGCTGATGGAGGGCGGCAACCTCCTGGTCGACGAGCGCGAGGTGTTCCGCTACCGCCGCCACCAGGCCAGCGACTCCTCGACCCGGGTGAAGGACGGCAAGCGCTTCGACGAGGAGCTGCACTACTACGGGCTGATCGCCAAGGAACTGCGCGCCAAGGGCTGGAACGCCGCCGCCCGCTCCGCCGACCTGCACCTGTCCTCGCGTCTGCACGCGCTGATGGTGGCGGCCGGCCGACTCGGCGCCGGTGACTTCGCGCACGCCGGGGCCATGGTGGGACGGGCCGTCCGCACCGGCTGACCGCCCGGGCAGCGCCGAAGCAGGCATTCGGCGGAGGCCGGGGGACCGGGCGGCGCCCCCACGACGTCCGATTGACCGTCGCCACATCCGCGCCACTCCACGAAAGCGACTGACATGACTGATCTGGCTGCCGACCCGGTCGGCGGCTCCACCACGGAGCCGCGCCGGCCGGGCGGTGTGACGACGGAACCGGTCGGCTCGCGGGCTCCGGGCCTGCTGGCCCGGCCCTGGGCGGCCCGCACCGCCGAGGCGGTGGTGTCGGTCGTGGCGGCCTTCGGCTTCGCCCTGCTCTGCACCCGCATCGACGTCAACCCGCTAGCCCGGGTCGGCCAGGTCAGCGGCCTGGCCATGATCCAGAAGTACGCGGCGCTGGTGGGCCTGCCGGTCCTGGCCGTGCTGCTCTACACCGCCTACCGCGGCAGCGTGGCGCGCGCCCAGCTCGCCCAGCGGCTGGTCTGCGCCGCCGTCGCGGGTCTGTCCACCGGCGTGGTGGCCGGCGGCATCGTGGTGGCGCTGAACGGCACCCAGTGGGGGCTCGGCGGCCAGGAGGGCGACCCGGGCAACCTCATCGGCATGGCCAACGACATGCTGCGCGGCCAGGGCGTTCCCGGCGTCTACCCGCCCGGGTTCCCGGGGGCGCTGGCGATCTGGTCGAAGCTCTTCTACGGCGGTGTCGGCGGCGGTGGCTACGCGCTCAAGGACCTCCAGCTGATCTGCAGCGCGCTGGTCGGCCCGATGGCCTACCTGTCCTGGCGGCTGCTGCTGCGTCCGTTCTGGGCCCTGCTGATCGCCGTCCCGTCGGCGATCCTCTTCCTCGACCCGATCCGCCCGTACAGCCACGTCACCATGATCGTGATGGTGCCGATGCTGGCGGGCGCCCTGCGCGAGCTGCGCCGCGCCCACGAGCTGTCGACCCGCTCGGTCGTGCTCCGCGCCCTGGGCTTCGGCGGCTCGTTCGGCGTGATGTTCCTCTGGTACAACGGCTGGTTCGTCTGGGCGGCCCCCGGGGTCTTCGTCCTGACGATGTTCGTCGTTCCGTGGCGGCAGGGCGCCGCGCGGCTCAAGCGGGCCCTGCTGTTCGTCGGCGTGACGGTGCTGAGTGCCGGCGTCGTCGCCTCGCCGCTGCTGTACCAGCTGGTCAAGCTGGGGGCGCAGGCCAAGGACCGGTACGCCTACCTGCCGGTCTACATCGACCCGGCGTACATCATGGGCTGGGCCTCGGACCGTTCCGGCCGCCTCACGTACCACGACTGGCCGTGGCACGGCGAGCTCGCCGGCCAGAGCGCCTACACCCTGCTGCTGCTGGCCGGCGCGGCGCTGGCGCTGGGCCTGGGCCTGCGCAGCATCGCGGTCCGGACGGTCGCGGCGACCCTGATCGGCGCCTGGCTGCTGCGCTTCTGGTTCGCCTCGCACCTGGCCCAGGACAAGGCGATCCAGCTCTACCCGCGCACCACCTGGATCATCCTGTACGCCCTGATGATCCTCGCCGTGCTCGGCCTGATGTTCGCCGTTCAGCGTGGGACGAGCTGGGTCCGCACCCTCCAGCGGGTCGAGGACGGCAAGCCGGTGGCGGGGGCGATCCGCCCGGCGGTCACCGGCCGGATGGTCGCGGGCGCGGTCTGTGCGCTCGCGCTGTTCGCGACCATGGGCGCCTCCTGGTCGGCCGACCGCTACATGCCGACGACCGACCCGAAGGCCATCCCGGACGGCAAGTCGGAGATCATCGACATGGGCGCGGACGCCTGGCGTGCGCACATCCTGGTGAACCGCGACGGGAAGTGCCCCAAGTACGACCCGGCCGGTCCGACGGACTGCGCGCCGGTGAACTACAAGCTCAAGGAGTACAACAACGAGCCCGACAAGGGGCAGCTGTGGTGCGCCAACGTGAAGTCCGAGGAGTGGGCCCTGGTCTGCGGCTCCAAGCGCCCCTGGTAGCGGAGCGGATCGGCTGAGCGGCCCCGGTGTGGTACGGACCACGCCGGGGCCGATTGGCATCCGGGCTGCTCCATGTGGCAGTATGTCCAAGTTGCTCGGTTGAGTGCCGATGCTGCGCGCCTCCCGCCGGGAGGACCGGAAGCGAGTCCCATGTACTCGTCGTTCCCGTGATGGCCGTTCATGTGTTCACGTGAAGTGTGTGAATGCAGTGGTGTGAAGTCGACACCGCGGCAGCTGCGGGGCGGACGTACGGGAATCTTCCGGGAAGCGTGGGCGGGGCCTCGACCCGACATCCGGTGGGTGCAAGACCTCACCGACTCACAGCGAGAACACCGAGAAGAGGACACACTCTTCCGGTTTTTTGCAAGCGGGAGTGCGACACGCCCGACCGCGTGGGTCGAAGGTAACCACCCGGGGATGCCACCGGACACAGTCCACCCGGACGAATCCGGCCGTAGAAGCAGCAGACGACACAAAGGACTACTGAGTAGCCATGGCGGGACAGAAGATCCGCATCCGGCTCAAGGCCTACGACCACGAGGTCATCGACTCCTCGGCGAAGAAGATCGTCGAGACGGTGATCCGTACTGGTGCGCAGGTCGCGGGCCCGGTGCCGCTGCCCACTGAGAAGAACGTGTACTGCGTCATCCGCTCGCCGCACAAGTACAAGGACTCGCGCGAGCACTTCGAGATGCGTACTCACAAGCGTCTGATCGACATCCTCGACCCCACGCCGAAGACGGTTGACTCGCTCATGCGTCTCGACCTGCCGGCTGGTGTCGACATCGAGATCAAGCTCTGAGAGGCGCACCGAAGATGGCTAAGCAGATTAAGGGCATCCTGGGCGAGAAGCTCGGCATGACCCAGGTCTGGGACGAGAACAACCGGATCGTTCCGGTGACCGTCGTCAAGGCTGGGCCCAATGTCGTGACCCAGGTCCACACCGCCGACAGCCCGGCCGGCTACGACGCCGTCCAGATCGGCTTCGGCGAGATCGACCCCCGCAAGGTGAACAAGCCCCTCGCGGGCCACTTCGCCAAGGCCGGTGTCACCCCGCGCCGCCACCTGGTCGAGCTGCGTACCTCGGACGCGTCCGAGTACACCCTGGGCCAGGAGATCACCGCCGAGCTGTTCGAGGCGGGTGTCAAGGTCGACGTGACCGGCACCTCCAAGGGCAAGGGCTTCGCCGGTGTCATGAAGCGTCACAACTTCAAGGGTCTCGGCGCCGGCCACGGCACCCAGCGCAAGCACCGTTCGCCCGGTTCCATCGGTGGCTGCGCCACCCCGGGCCGCGTGTTCAAGGGCCTGCGCATGGCCGGTCGGATGGGTCACGAGCGTGTGACCACCCAGAACCTGACCGTGCACGCGGTCGACGCGGAGAAGGGCCTGCTGCTCATCAAGGGCGCCGTCCCGGGCCCGAACGGCGGCCTCGTCCTCGTCCGCACCGCGGCGAAGGGGCTGTGAGGAAATGAGCACCATTGACATCCTGTCGCCGGCTGGCGACAAGACCGGCAGCATCGAGCTGCCGGCCGAGATCTTCGACGCGAAGGTCAGCGTTCCGCTGATGCACCAGGTCGTCGTGGCGCAGCTCGCTGCGGCTCGTCAGGGCACCCACAAGACCAAGACTCGTGGCGAGGTCCGCGGCGGCGGCAAGAAGCCGTACCGCCAGAAGGGCACCGGCCGCGCCCGTCAGGGCTCGACCCGTGCGCCGCAGTTCGCCGGCGGTGGCGTCGTGCACGGTCCCGTGCCGCGCGACTACTCGCAGCGGACCCCGAAGAAGATGATCGCCGCCGCCCTGCGCGGTGCGCTCACGGACCGGGCCCGCCACAACCGCATCCACGTCGTCACCGACGTGACCGCGACCGAGGCGCCGTCGACCAAGGCCGCCAAGAGCCTGTTCGGCAAGATCACCGACCGCAAGAACGTCCTCCTGGTCGTCGAGCGCTCGGACGAGCTGGGCCTCAAGTCCGCTCGCAACCTGCCGCACGTGCACATCCTGGACGCCGGTCAGCTGAACACCTACGACGTGCTCGTCTCCGACGATGTGGTCTTCACCCAGGCCGCCTTCGAGCGTTTCGTGGCCGGTCCGGCCGCGTCCGCCAAGGCCGTTGCCGCTGAGGGCGAGCTCGAAGGGAGCGCCGCCTGATGAGCGACGTTACGAGCAAGACGTTCACGGACCCCCGTGACGTCCTGGTGAAGCCGGTCATCTCCGAGAAGAGCTACAGCCTTCTCGACGAGAACAAGTACACGTTCATCGTGTCGCCGGGCGCCAACAAGACCCAGATCAAGCAGGCCGTCGAGGCGGTCTTCTCGGTCAAGGTCGAGGCTGTCAACACGATCAACCGTCAGGGCAAGCGCAAGCGCTCCAAGACGGGCTTTGGCAAGCGCAAGGACACCAAGCGCGCCATCGTGACGCTGGCCGAGGGCAACCGCATCGACATCTTCGGTGGTCCGGTCTCCTGAATAGGGAGATCGTGATCGTCGATTAGGACGAGGACGAGAGAGCCAAATGGGCATCCGCAAGTACAAGCCGACTACGCCGGGCCGTCGTGGCTCCAGCGTGGCCGACTTCGTAGAAATCACGCGGTCCACGCCGGAGAAGTCGCTGGTTCGCCCCCTGCACAGCAAGGGCGGCCGTAACAACGCCGGTCGTGTCACCGCTCGCCACCAGGGTGGCGGTCACAAGCGCGCCTACCGCGTGATCGACTTCCGTCGTCACGACAAGGACGGCGTGCCGGCCAAGGTCGCGCACATCGAGTACGACCCGAACCGCACCGCGCGCATCGCGCTCCTGCACTACGCGGACGGCGAGAAGCGCTACATCATCGCTCCGCGCGGCATCACGCAGGGTGACCGGATCGAGAACGGCCCCGCGGCCGACATCAAGCCGGGCAACAACCTGCCGCTGCGCAACATCCCGGTCGGTACCACCATCCACGCGGTGGAGCTGCGTCCCGGCGGCGGTGCCAAGCTGGCCCGCTCGGCCGGCTCCGGCATCCAGCTGCTGGCGCGTGAGGGCAAGATGGCGCACCTGCGCATGCCCTCCGGTGAGATCCGCCTGGTGGACGCGCGCTGCCGCGCCACCGTCGGCGAGGTCGGCAACGCGGAGCAGTCGAACATCAACTGGGGCAAGGCCGGCCGTATGCGCTGGAAGGGCGTTCGCCCGACCGTGCGTGGTGTGGCCATGAACCCGATCGACCACCCGCACGGTGGTGGTGAGGGTAAGACCTCCGGTGGTCGCCACCCGGTCTCGCCGTGGGGTAAGCCCGAGGGCCGTACCCGTCGCCCGAACAAGGCGTCGGACAAGCTCATCGTGCGCCGCCGCAAGACCAACAAGAAGCGCTAGGAGCAGGTCAGATGCCGCGCAGCCTCAAGAAGGGCCCCTTCATCGACGGCCACCTCATCAAGAAGGTGGACGCTCAGAACGAGGCGGGTACCCAGAACGTCATCAAGACCTGGTCCCGTCGCTCCGTGATCTCCCCGAGCATGCTCGGCCACACGATCGCGGTTCACGATGGTCGCAAGCACGTCCCGGTGTTCGTCACCGAGTCGATGGTCGGCCACAAGCTGGGCGAGTTCGCTCCGACCCGCACCTTCCGCGGCCACGTCAAGGACGACCGCAAGTCGAAGCGTCGCTAGTCGCCTGAGCTTCACCGCCAGAACGACTCAATGACTTACTCCATTAAGGGGACAACCATGGAAGCCAGGGCCCAGGCGCGGTACATCCGCGTCACGCCCATGAAGGCCCGCCGCGTGGTGGACCTCATCCGTGGCCTGAACGCCACGGAGGCCCAGGCCGTCCTGCGTTTCGCTCCGCAGGCCGCCACCGTGCCGGTCGGCAAGGTGCTCGACAGCGCCATCGCCAACGCCGCGCACAACTACAACCACTCCAACGTGGACGACCTCTACATCTCTGAGGCGTACGTTGACGAGGGTCCGACCCTGAAGCGGTTCCGTCCGCGCGCCCAGGGCCGTGCCTACCGGATCCGCAAGCGGACCAGCCACATCACCGTGGTCGTCAGCAGCAAGGAAGGGACCCGGTAATGGGCCAGAAGGTTAACCCGCACGGGTTCCGCCTCGGCATCAGCACGGACTTCAAGTCCCGCTGGTACGCCGACAAGCTGTACAAGGACTACGTCAAGGAAGACGTCGCCATTCGTCGCATGATGACGAAGGGCATGGAGCGCGCCGGCATCTCCAAGGTCGAGATCGAGCGCACCCGCGACCGCGTCCGCGTTGACATCCACACCGCTCGCCCCGGCATCGTCATCGGCCGCCGTGGCACCGAGGCCGACCGCATCCGCGGCGACCTCGAGAAGCTGACCGGCAAGCAGGTCCAGCTGAACATCCTCGAGGTCAAGAACCCCGAGCTGGACGCCCAGCTCGTGGCTCAGGGCGTCGCGGAGCAGCTGTCCTCCCGCGTCTCCTTCCGCCGTGCCATGCGCAAGTCGATGCAGGGCACCATGAAGTCCGGCGCCAAGGGCATCAAGGTCCAGTGCTCCGGTCGTCTCGGCGGCGCCGAGATGAGCCGTTCGGAGTTCTACCGCGAGGGCCGTGTGCCGCTGCACACCCTGCGCGCGAACGTCGACTACGGCTTCTTCGAGGCCAAGACGACCTTCGGCCGCATCGGCGTGAAGGTCTGGATCTACAAGGGCGACGTCAAGAACATCGCCGAGGTCCGCGCTGAGAACGCCGCTGCCCGCTCGGGCAACCGCCCGGCCCGTCCCGAGGGTGGTCGTCCCGCCCGCGGTGGCGAGCGCCGTGGTGGCGAGCGCGGTGGCCGCGGCCGTCGTCCCGCCGCCGAGGCCCCCGCGGCCCCGGTGACCGAGGCTCCGGCTGCTGAGAACACCGGAACGGAGGCCTGACCCCAATGCTGATCCCCCGTCGGGTCAAGCACCGCAAGCAGCACCACCCGAAGCGCCGCGGCGCTTCGAAGGGTGGCACCGAGCTGGCGTTCGGCCAGTTCGGCATCCAGGCCGTGACCCCGGCCTACGTGACGAACCGTCAGATCGAGTCCGCTCGTATCGCGATCACCCGTCACATCCGTCGTGGCGGCAAGGTCTGGATCAACATCTACCCGGACCGCCCGCTGACCAAGAAGCCGGCCGAGACCCGCATGGGTTCCGGTAAGGGTTCGCCGGAGTGGTGGATCGCGAACGTGCACCCGGGTCGGGTCATGTTCGAGCTGTCGTACCCGAACGAGAAGGTTGCTCGTGAGGCGCTCACCCGCGCTGCTCACAAGCTGCCGATGAAGTGCCGGATCGTCCGGCGCGAGGACGGTGAGAGCTGATGTCGGCCGCTACCAAGGCTGCTGACCTCCGCCAGCTGGACAACGAGGCTCTCGTTGCCAAGCTGCGTGAGGCCAAGGAGGAGCTGTTCAACCTCCGCTTCCAGGCGGCGACCGGGCAGCTCGACAACCACGGACGGCTGAAGCTCGTCCGTAAGGACATCGCGCGGATCTACACCCTGATGCGCGAGCGCGAGCTGGGCATCGAGACGGTGGAGAGCGCCTGATGACTGAGAACACCAACGAGACGCGCGGTTTCCGCAAGACCCGTGAGGGTCTCGTCGTCAGCGACAAGATGGACAAGACCGTCGTCGTCGCCGTCGAGGACCGCGTCAAGCACGCTCTGTACGGCAAGGTCATCCGCCGTACGAACAAGCTGAAGGCGCACGACGAGCAGAACGCGTGCGGCATCGGTGACCGGGTCCTCCTCGCGGAGACCCGCCCGCTGTCCGCGACGAAGCGCTGGCGCGTCGTCGAGATCCTCGAGAAGGCCAAGTAACGAAGCCGATGAGGTACGGCCGTATGTGCACCGGGTCCCCCGTGGACGCCGGTGTGAGCAGCGGCCGGCCCGTCGACTCTCGTTGACGATCAGGAGAAAGCTGTGATCCAGCAGGAGTCGCGACTGCGCGTCGCCGACAACACTGGTGCCAAGGAGATCCTTTGCATCCGTGTTCTCGGTGGCTCCGGTCGCCGCTACGCCGGTATCGGGGACGTCATCGTCGCGACCGTCAAGGACGCGATCCCCGGTGGTTCGGTGAAGAAGGGTGACGTCGTCAAGTGCGTCGTCGTCCGCACCGTCAAGGAGCGTCGTCGTCCGGATGGCTCGTACATCCGTTTCGACGAGAACGCCGCGGTCGTTCTGAAGAACACCGAGGGTGACCCGCGCGGCACCCGCATCTTCGGCCCGGTCGGCCGTGAGCTGCGCGACAAGAAGTTCATGAAGATCATCTCGCTTGCGCCGGAGGTGCTCTGACTCATGGCGAACAGCATGAAGATCAAGAAGGGTGACCTGGTCCAGGTCATCACCGGCAAGGACCGCGGCAAGCAGGGCAAGGTCATCCAGGCCCTCCCCGCCGAGAACAAGGTCCTGGTCGAGGGTGTCAACCGGGTCAAGAAGCACACCAAGCCGGGCCCGGGCACCCAGGGTGGCATTGTCACCGTCGAGGCCCCGGTGCACGTCTCCAACGTCCAGCTGGTCGTGGAGAAGGACGGCAAGAAGGTCGTCACCCGCGTTGGCTACCGCTTCGACGACGAGGGCAACAAGATCCGCGTTGCCAAGCGAACCGGTGAGGACATCTGATGTCTGAGACGTCTGTTGAGAAGGTGACCCCCCGTCTCAAGGAGCGTTACAACTCCGAGATCAAGGGTCAGCTGCAGGAGCAGTTCTCGTACGAGAACGTCATGCTGACGCCCGGCCTGGTCAAGGTCGTCGTCAACATGGGTGTCGGCGAGGCCGCCCGTGACAGCAAGCTGATCGAGGGCGCGATCCGCGACCTGACCGCGATCACCGGTCAGAAGCCGGCCGTGACCAAGGCTCGCAAGTCCATCGCGCAGTTCAAGCTGCGCGAGGGCCAGCCGATCGGCACCCACGTCACCCTCCGTGGTGACCGCATGTGGGAGTTCCTGGACCGTCTGGTGACGCTGGCCCTGCCGCGTATCCGTGACTTCCGTGGCCTCTCCCCGAAGCAGTTCGACGGCCGTGGCAACTACACCTTCGGTCTGACCGAGCAGGTTATGTTCCACGAGATCGACCAGGACAAGGTCGACCGTCAGCGCGGTATGGACATCACCGTCGTGACCACCGCTCAGACCGACGACGAGGGCCGGGCGCTCCTGCGCGCCCTGGGCTTCCCGTTCAAGGAGGCGTGAGCCAATGGCGAAGAAGTCCCTCATCGCGAAGGCCGAGCGGAAGCCGAAGTTCGGCGTCCGGGCCTACACCCGGTGCCAGCGCTGCGGCCGTCCGCACTCGGTGTACCGCAAGTTCGGCCTCTGCCGTGTCTGCCTCCGTGAGATGGCGCACCGCGGCGAGCTGCCGGGCGTGACCAAGAGCTCCTGGTAGTCCAGGCGGTTCTAGTCAGCTAGCGAAGCAGAGGTGCCCGACCCCACATCGCCCGTTTTTGGGCTCCCGTACGGAATCCCGTAAGGTAGTGGGGTCGGGCCCCCTGTCACGGCCGTCCCATGGCGGCAGGTGATCCTCTTCGGAGGGCTCGCACCCAGTCTTACTACGTCGTAGGTCCCCTGCGTCTGTGCCCCGTACTCCACAGGAGTACGGGGGACCTTGCGCGGAGAAACCACGGCGAGAGAGGCCTGAGGCCATCATGACCATGACCGACCCCATCGCAGACATGCTCACGCGTCTGCGTAACGCTAACTCGGCGTACCACGACTCCGTGGCGATGCCGGCCAGCAAGATCAAGGCGCACGTCGCCGAGATCCTGCAGCAGGAGGGGTACATCTCCTCCTACAAGGTTGAGGAGCCCGCTGAGGGCGAGGTCGGCAAGAAGCTGACCATCGAGCTCAAGTTCGGCCCCAACCGTGAGCGCTCGATCGCTGGCATCAAGCGGATCAGCAAGCCGGGCCTGCGGGTCTACGCAAAGTCCACCAACCTGCCGAAGGTCCTCGGCGGCCTGGGCGTGGCGATCATCTCCACGTCCTCCGGCCTCCTCACGGACAAGCAGGCTGCCAAGAAGGGCGTAGGCGGAGAAGTTCTCGCCTACGTCTGGTAATTCGGGAAACGGAGGTACAGCAATGTCGCGCATTGGACGGCTGCCCATCCCGGTTCCCGCCGGCGTGGACGTCACCATCGATGGCCAGGCGGTCTCGGTGAAGGGTCCCAAGGGCACCCTCACCCACGTTGTCGCCGCGCCGATCGAGATCGGCAAGGGCGAGGACGGCACTCTGGCTGTCACCCGCCCCAACGACGAGCGTCAGTCGAAGGCCCTGCACGGCCTGACCCGCACGCTGGTGGCGAACATGATCACCGGCGTGACCGCGGGCTACCGCAAGTCGCTGGAGATCAGCGGTGTTGGTTACCGAGTCGCTGCGAAGGGCTCCTCCATGGAGTTCCAGCTCGGCTACAGCCACCCGATCCTGGTCGAGGCCCCGGAGGGCATCTCCTTCGTGGTCGAGTCGCCCACCAAGTTCCACGTGGACGGCATCGACAAGCAGAAGGTCGGCGAGGTCGCCGCGAACATCCGCAAGCTGCGCAAGCCCGACCCGTACAAGGCCAAGGGTGTCAAGTACGCGGGCGAGGTCATCCGCCGCAAGGTCGGAAAGAGTGGTAAGTAAGCGATGAGCGTCTCTGTCAAGATCGGCAAGGGCAACGCCTACAAGAGCGCCGCTCGCAAGCGCCGCGCGATCCGCGTTCGCAAGCGCGTCGTCGGCACCGAGGTGCGTCCGCGTCTCGTCGTGACGCGCTCGAACCGTCACATGGTCGCCCAGGTCATCGACGACGCCAAGGGTCACACCCTGGCGTCGGCGTCCACCCTCGACGTGTCCATCAAGGGCGCCGAGGGCGACAAGACCGAGCTGGCCAAGAAGGTCGGGAGCCTGGTCGCCGAGCGCGCCAAGGCCGCCGGCATCGAGGCGGTCGTCTTCGACCGCGCGGGCAACCGGTACGCCGGCCGCATCGCCGCCCTGGCGGACGCGGCCCGTGAGGCCGGGCTCGACTTCTAAGCCGCTCGTCGGCTCTGTCGACGGACGTAAACGAGAGAGGTAATTCCAATGGCTGGACCCCAGCGCCGCGGTAGCGGCGCCGGTGGCGGCACCGGTGGCGAGCGGCGCGACCGTAAGCGTGACGACCGGGGCGGCGCCCAGGTTGTCGAGAAGACCGCTTACGTCGAGCGCGTCGTCGCGATCAACCGTGTCGCCAAGGTTGTCAAGGGTGGTCGTCGTTTCTCCTTCACCGCGCTGGTCGTGGTGGGCGATGGCGAGGGCACCGTGGGTGTTGGTTACGGGAAGGCGAAGGAGGTTCCGGCCGCCATCGCCAAGGGTGTTGAGGAGGCCAAGAAGAACTTCTTCAAGGTCCCCCGTATCCAGGGCACCATCCCGCACCCCGTTCAGGGCGAGAAGGCCGCCGGCGTCGTGCTGCTGAAGCCGGCCGCCCCCGGTACCGGTGTTATCGCCGGTGGCCCGGTGCGTGCCGTCCTGGAGTGCGCCGGCATCCACGACATCCTGTCGAAGTCGCTCGGCTCGGACAACGCGATCAACATCGTGCACGCCACCGTGGCTGCTCTGAAGGGCCTCGTGCGCCCCGAGGAGATCGCCGCCCGTCGTGGCCTGCCGCTGGAGGACGTGGCCCCCGCCGCTCTGCTGCGGGCGCGTGCTGCTGGGGTGAGCGCCTGATGGCTCGCCTGAAGATCACGCAGACCAAGTCGTACATCGGCAGCAAGCAGAACCACCGTGACACCCTGCGTTCGCTTGGCCTCAAGCGCATGCACGACGTCGTGGTGAAGGAGGACCGTCCCGAGATCCGCGGGATGGCCCACACGGTCCGTCACCTGGTGACGGTTGAGGAGGTGGACTGATCATGGGCGACAACCCGATCAAGATCCACAACCTGCGGCCCGCCCCGGGTGCCAAGACCGAGAAGATCCGTGTGGGTCGTGGTGAGGGCTCCAAGGGTAAGACCGCCGGTCGTGGTACCAAGGGCACCAAGGCCCGCTACCAGGTTCCGCAGCGCTTCGAGGGTGGCCAGATGCCGCTCCACATGCGTCTGCCGAAGCTGAAGGGTTTCAAGAACCCGTTCAAGATCACGTTCCAGGTCGTCAACCTCGACAAGCTGGCCGAGCTCTACCCGCAGGGTGGCGAGGTCACCGTCGAGGACCTGGTCGCCAAGGGCGCGGTTCGCAAGAACTCCCTCGTCAAGGTGCTCGGCACCGGCGAGATCTCGGTTGCGCTGCAGGTGACGGTCGACGCCGTCTCCGGCTCCGCCGCCGAGAAGATCACCGCCGCCGGCGGTACCGTCACCGAGCTCGTCTGAGCCCGCTGACCTTCCGCGAGCCCCGCACCGCCCGTTCCGGGTGGTGCGGGGCTCGCGCCTTTCCCCGGCTGCGGCGGCGCGCCGGCCGGGCCGCGTTCCCCGGCGGCCGGGGCCCTCGTTCTTTTGTGTGGCAAACCCGGGCATCCCGTACCCCGTGAGTGGGGGAGGGGCCGTACGCGCTTCTTTCGAGTGGCCGCGCACTGTTAGAGTCCCTGGAGTTCCCTTGTAGGCTGCGCGTAGGCTCGCCTGTGCCGTCTGTACGGGGGCCCGAACCGCAAACTCCCCATTCAGGACCGACCCTCCCGCCGACGACGCGCGGGAGGCGCAGGAGGCACCGTGCTCAGTGCGTTCGCGCGGGCGTTCCAGACGCCCGACCTGCGCAAGAAGCTGCTGTTCACGCTGGGCATCATGGTGCTGTTCCGGCTGGGATCGCACATCCCGGTACCCGGGGTGGATTTCCAGGCCGTCAACGCCTGTGTGAAGGAGACCAAGAACAGCGGCCTGTTCGGGCTCGTCAACCTGTTCAGCGGTGGCGCGCTCCTCCAGCTGACGATTTTCGCGCTCGGCATCATGCCGTACATCACGGCCAGCATCATCCTCCAGCTCCTCACCGTCGTGATCCCGCGACTTGAGGCGTTGAAGAAGGAGGGCCAGGCCGGGACCGCCAAGATCACCCAGTACACCCGCTACCTGACCATCGCGCTCGCCGTGCTCCAGGGCACCGGCATCGTGGCGACGGCGTCCAGCGGTGCGCTGTTCTCGGGCTGCCCGTACGCGAACCAGATCGTGCCGGACACCGGCGTGTTCCGGATCGCCGTCATGGTGCTCACCATGACCGCCGGCACGACCGTGATCATGTGGCTCGGCGAGCTGATCACCGACCGCGGCATCGGCAACGGCATGTCGCTGCTGATCTTCACCTCGATCGCGGCGCAGTTCCCGTCCTCGATGTGGGCGATCAAGCAGTCCGGCACCATCGGCGACGGCTGGGTCGAGTTCCTCTCCGTGGTCGCGGTCGGCATCATCGTTGTGATGCTGGTCATCTTCGTGGAGCAGGCCCAGCGCCGGATCCCGGTCCAGTACGCGAAGCGGATGATCGGCCGCCGCGCGTTCGGCGGCACCTCGACCTACATCCCGCTCAAGGTGAACCAGGCCGGTGTCATCCCGGTCATCTTCGCCTCGTCGCTGCTGTACATCCCCGCGCTGGTGGTTCAGCTGACCAACAGCCAGGCCAGCTGGGCGGTGTGGATCCGGACGAACTTCGTCAAGGGTGACCACCCGATCTACATGGCCACCTACTTCCTGCTGATCGTCTTCTTCGCCTTCTTCTACGTCGCGATCTCCTTCAACCCCGAAGAAGTTGCCGACAATATGAAGAAGTATGGTGGGTTCATCCCGGGTATCCGGGCCGGCCGGCCGACGGCCGAGTACCTGAACTACGTGCTCACCCGAATCACGTGGCCGGGTTCGCTCTACCTGGGCCTGATCGCGTTGATCCCGATGATCGCCCTGGTCGCCTTCGGACAGCAGACCAACTTCCCGTTCGGCGGCACCAGCGTGCTCATCGTCGTCGGCGTCGGACTCGAAACTGTGAAGCAGATCGAGAGCCAGCTCCAGCAGCGCAATTACGAAGGGTTCCTCCGCTGATGCGTATCGTCCTCGTCGGGCCTCCCGGGGCCGGGAAGGGTACTCAGGCGCACCTGCTCGCCAAGACCCTGTCCATCCCCCACATCTCCACCGGTGACCTGTTCCGCGCCAACATCGGCCAGGGCACCCCGCTGGGGCTTGAGGCCAAGAGCTACATGGACGCGGGTCGGCTGGTGCCGGACGAGGTCACCATCGGGATGGCCAAGGACCGCATGCTCCAGGCGGACGCCGCCAACGGCTTCCTGCTCGACGGCTTCCCGCGCAACCTCGGCCAGGCCAAGGCGCTGGACGAGTTCCTCGTGGAGCAGGGCATCGAGCTCGACGGCGTGCTGGACCTGGAGGTCCCCGAGGACGAGGTCGTCAAGCGCATCGCCGGCCGGCGGCTCTGCCGCAACGACGGTGGTCACGTCTTCCACGTCGACTACAACCCGTCGAAGGTCGAGGGTGTCTGCGACGAGTGCGGTGGCGAGCTGTACCAGCGCTCGGACGACACCGAGGAGAAGGTGCGCACGCGCCTGGAGGTCTACCACACGGAGACCGAGCCGATCATCGACTACTACCGTCAGCAGGGCCTGGTGGAGGTCATCCCGGCCCTCGGCAAGGTGGACGAGGTCACCCAGCGCGCGATCGAGGCGCTGAAGCAGGACAGCTGAGTCCGATCGACGTTCGTACGGTGGAACGAGTGCACGGCCGCCCGGCAAGGACCGGGCGGGAACCCAAGGAAGGCGTGACCAGATGGTGGAGATCAAGACCCCCGAGCAGATCGCGAAGATGCGAGCGGCCGGGCTGGTCGTCGCCGAGGCGCTGAAGGCCTGCCGCGAGGCGGTCGCTCCGGGGGTGACCACCCAGGAGCTCAACGACGTCGCGGACAAGGTCATCACCGAGCACGGCGCCACCTCGAACTTCCGCGCCCACCACGGCGGCCTCTGGTTCCCGGGCGTGATCTGCGCCTCGGTGAACAACGAGGTCGTCCACGGCATCCCCGGCGAGCGGGTGCTGCAGGAGGGCGACGTCATCTCGATCGACTGCGGCGCCATCCTGGACGGCTGGCACGGTGACGCGGCGATCACCGTCGCGGTCGGCGAGGTCCGCCCCGAGGTCGAGATGCTGAGCCGGGTCACCGAGGGCTCGATGTGGGCCGGCATCGCCCAGATGAAGAAGAACAACCGCCTGGTCGACGTCTCCAAGGCGATCGAGGGCTTCATCCGGCGCCAGCCGCTGCCGCCCAAGGGCAAGTGGGGGATCACCGAGGGCTACGGCGGCCACGGCATCGGCACCGCGATGCACATGGAGCCGCACGTGCTGAACTACGTCGAGCGCGGCCGCGGCAAGGGCCCCAAGCTGGTCCCCGGCACCGTGCTGGCGATCGAGCCGATGGTCTCGCTCGGCACCCCGCACACCACGGTGCTGGAGGACGACTGGACCGTCGTGACCAACGACGGCACCTGGGCCTCGCACTGGGAGCACTCGGTGGCGGTCACGGAGCAGGGTCCGCTGGTGCTGACCGCCTTCGACGGAGGCAGGGCCGAGCTCGCGAAGCTGGGCGTCACCGCGGCCCCGGACCCGCTGGCCTGACCGTCGGTCCGGGCGTCGGCCGCGGCGCCGGCGCCGCGGACCGCCGCTGAGAGCGGATCGAAGCCCTGGAGGTTTGGACCTCCAGGGCTTCTGTCCTACTTTTATCGGCTGGCAGTGGCTGTTGCCGTTGGACTGGCTTCGAGCGAGCAGGAGAGAGCAGTGCTCAAGGGATTCCGCGACTTCATGATGCGCGGCAACGTCGTCGACATGGCGGTCGGTGTGGTGATCGGTGCCGCCTTCACCGCGGTGGTGACCGGCTTCGTCTCCGCCTTCCTCACCCCGCTGGTCGGCGTGGTGGTCGGCGCGGCCGGCGACTTCAGCTCGTACAAGGCCACCGTGGCCGGCGTCACGTTCCCGTACGGGCAGTTCCTGAACGTGCTGATCGCCTTCTTGATGACCGCCGCGGTGCTGTACTTCTGCATCGTGCTGCCGGTCACCAAGGCCACCGCCCGGTACATGCCGAAGAAGCCGAAGACCCCGAAGCGCCCCTGCCCGGAGTGCCTGACGGAGATCCCGGAGGCGGCCCGCCGCTGCTCGGCCTGCACCGCCCACGTCCAGCCGCTGGCCGTGGCGGCCAAGCACTGATTCGGGTGCCCCCGGTTTTGGTCCATCCCGTCCACTGGCGTAGGATGGACCGTCGGCTCACTCGTAGCGTGCTTCAGCACGCCCTCTTCCCCTCCGGGGGGTGGGGTGGACCCAGGTTCGCACGAGCGTTCCGCATACGGTAGCCGGTCCCGGAAGGTGGATCTCGCAGTTCATGGCTAAGAAGCAAGGCGCCATTGAGATCGAGGGCACCGTGATCGAGTCTCTTCCGAACGCGATGTTCAAGGTCGAGCTGCAGAACGGTCACAAGGTCCTCGCGCACATCAGTGGCAAGATGCGCATGCACTACATCCGCATCCTGCCGGACGACCGGGTCGTGGTGGAGCTCAGCCCCTACGACCTCACGCGCGGCCGGATCGTCTACCGCTACAAGTAAAGAACCACCGCCTGACGGCGGTGGCGCCAGATCTAGACCCGGAGAACCTGAGACATGAAGGTCAAGCCGAGCGTCAAGAAGATCTGCGACAAGTGCAAGGTGATCCGCCGTCACGGCCGGGTCATGGTGATCTGCGACAACCTGCGCCACAAGCAGCGCCAGGGCTGATCTCTCCCCAGCATTTCTCGTAGTACTTCGCGCGACGCGAAAACGTCATAAGCGGGCTGCCCGATCCCCCTCTCGCAGGGCGGACTGCCGCCCCCGGTCAGAGGCCGGGGCTCCCTCACCGTGAGGTGTCGGAGTAGGCAGCACGCAAGACCTCTGAAGAACCACAGGAGCCTTGAATGGCACGCCTCGCCGGCGTTGATCTCCCCCGTGAGAAGCGGATCGAGATCGCCCTCACCTACGTGTACGGCATCGGCCGTACCCGCGCCCAGCAGACCCTGGCCGAGACCGGCGTCAACCCGGATGTCCGCGTTCGCGACATCTCCGAGGAAGACCTCGTCAAGCTGAGCCAGTACATCGACGCCAACTTCACGGTCGAGGGTGACCTCCGCCGCGAGGTGGCCGCCGACATCCGCCGCAAGGTCGAGATCGGCTGCTACGAGGGTCTGCGTCACCGCCGTGGCCTGCCGGTCCGCGGCCAGCGCACCCACACCAACGCGCGTACCCGCAAGGGCCCGCGTCGCGCGATCGCCGGTAAGAAGAAGCCGGGCAAGAAGTAGTCCGTCCCGTAACCGGACATCCCTCCGGCCCGCGGGTCAGCGGACCGACCACCTCAGTAGGAGAACAGACTTATGCCCCCCAAGGGTCGTCAGGCTGCCGGCGCGAAGAAGATCCGCCGCAAGGAAAAGAAGAACGTCGCTCACGGCCACGCGCACATCAAGAGCACGTTCAACAACACCATCGTTTCGATCACCGACCCGTCGGGCAACGTGATCTCCTGGGCCTCCGCCGGCCACGTCGGCTTCAAGGGCTCGCGCAAGTCCACCCCGTTCGCCGCGCAGATGGCCGCCGAGGCCGCTGCCCGTCGCGCGCAGGAGCACGGCATGCGCAAGGTTGACGTCTTCGTGAAGGGTCCGGGCTCCGGCCGCGAGACCGCGATCCGTTCGCTCCAGGCCACCGGCCTGGAGGTCGGCTCGATCCAGGACGTCACCCCCACCCCGCACAACGGCTGCCGTCCGCCGAAGCGCCGCCGCGTCTGACGCGGTGCCTTCGGGCACGCGGGTAACGCTTTAAACCTCGTACGGGGTCCCGTTCTGTGCGGGACCCCGTACGCTTGGCGTGAGGCCACCGCCTCACGGCCATTCGTTCGGCGTCAAATAGTGGGCGTCGAAGACTGGAGGATCGAAACATGCTCATCGCTCAGCGTCCCTCGCTGACCGAAGAGGTCGTCGACGAGTTCCGCTCGCGGTTCGTGATCGAGCCGCTGGAGCCGGGCTTCGGCTACACCCTCGGCAACTCCCTGCGCCGCACGCTGCTCTCCTCGATCCCGGGTGCCGCTGTCACCAGCATCCGCATCGACGGCGTCCTGCACGAGTTCACCACCGTGCCGGGCGTCAAGGAGGACGTGACCGACCTCATCCTCAACATCAAGCAGCTGGTCGTCTCCTCGGAGCACGACGAGCCGGTCGTGATGTACCTGCGCAAGCAGGGCCCGGGTGTGGTCACCGCCGCCGACATCGCGCCGCCGGCCGGTGTCGAGGTGCACAACCCCGAGCTCGTCCTCGCCACGCTGAACGGCAAGGGCAAGCTGGAGATGGAGCTGACCGTCGAGCGCGGTCGCGGCTACGTCTCCGCCGTGCAGAACAAGGCCTCCGGCCAGGAGATCGGCCGCATCCCGGTCGACTCGATCTACAGCCCCGTGCTGAAGGTCACCTACAAGGTCGAGGCCACCCGTGTCGAGCAGCGGACCGACTTCGACAAGCTGATCGTCGACGTCGAGACCAAGCCCGCCATGCGTCCGCGCGACGCCATGGCCTCGGCCGGCAAGACCCTGGTGGAGCTGTTCGGCCTCGCCCGCGAGCTGAACATCGACGCCGAGGGCATCGACATGGGCCCGTCCCCGACGGACGCCGCCCTGGCCGCCGACCTGGCGCTGCCGATCGAGGAGCTGGAGCTCACCGTTCGGTCCTACAACTGCCTCAAGCGCGAGGGCATCCACACCGTGGGTGAGCTCGTCGCCCGCTCCGAGGCCGACCTGCTCGACATCCGCAACTTTGGTGCGAAGTCGATCGACGAGGTCAAGGCGAAGCTGGCCGGCATGGGCCTGGCCCTCAAGGACAGCCCGCCCGGGTTCGACCCGACCGCCGCCGCCGACGCCTTCGGCGCCGACGACCTGGACGACGCGGGTTACGCGGAGACCGAGCAGTACTGAAAGACTTGACCGCGGGGGCGGTTCCCCGGAACCGCCCCCGCCGTCGTGAAAGTCGTGCGGGCACAGTGCCCGTACGCCCGCTGCGGTACCTGGTACGGCCGCAGTCGGAGAATCGAGGAGTAATTCCATGCCGCGTCCCACCAAGGGTGCCCGCCTCGGCGGCGGCCCGCACCACGAGCCGCTGCTGCTCGCCGGTCTGGCCCGTGAGCTGTTCCAGTACGGCCGCATCACCACCACCGAGGCCAAGGCCCGCCGCCTGCGCCCGCTGGCGGAGAAGCTGATCACCAAGGCGAAGAAGGGCGACATCCACAACCGTCGCCTGGTGCGCAAGACCATCACCGACATCTCGGTGCTGCACACCCTCTTCACCGAGATCGCGCCGCGCTACGAGAACCGCCCGGGTGGCTACACCCGCATCACCAAGATCGGTCCCCGTCGTGGCGACAACGCCCCGATGGCCGTGATCGAGCTGGTCGAGGCGCTGACCGTCGCGCAGACCGCCGTCGGCGAGGCCGAGGCCGCCACCAAGCGCGCCGTCAAGGAGGCCGACGCCAAGGCCGAGGAGACCAAGGTCGAGGAGGCCCCCGCGGCCGCCGAGGCCGAGGCCGCCGAGCAGGCCTGACACCGCTAGGTGCCGTCGCGGGCCCGCTTCCCCATCCGTGGGGGAGCGGGCCCGTTCCTCATGTCCAGGGAGTGGAGAGCAGTGGTCAACGATTGCGCCGAGCAGCCGCCGGTGAAGGACGGCCCGGCCGACGGGTACGTCCGGGTCCGGCTGGACCTCGCCTACCACGGCGCCGAGTTCTCCGGCTGGGCCCGCCAGCGCGGCGGCCGCCGGACGGTGCAGGAGGAGATCGAGACCGCGCTGCAGATCGTGACCCGCAGCTCCGAGCTCTTCCCGCTCACCGTGGCCGGCCGCACCGACGCCGGGGTGCACGCCCGCGGCCAGGTCGCGCACGTGGACCTGCCGGCCGAGCTCTGGGCCGCCCACCGGGAGAAGCTGCTGCGCCGGCTGGCCGGGCGGCTGCCCGGGGACGTCAGGATCTACCGGCTCGGCGAGGCGCCGGCCGGCTTCGACGCCCGGTTCTCCGCGATCTGGCGCCGCTACGCCTACCGGGTCGCGGACCACCCCGGTGGTGTGGACCCGCTGCTGCGCGGTCACGTCCTCTGGCACGACCGGCCGCTGGACCTCGACCGGATGAACGCCGCGGCCGAGCTGCTCGTCGGCGAGCACGACTTCGCGGCGTACTGCAAGAAGCGCGAGGGCGCGACGACCATCCGCACCCTGTTGGAGCTCCACTGGGACCGCGTCCCGGTGGACGCCTACGCCGCGCAGGAGGGCTCGCTGGCGGTCGCCACCGTGCGCGCCGACGCCTTCTGCCACAACATGGTCCGGGCCCTGGTCGGTGCGATGCTGCTGGTCGGCGACGGACACCGGCCGGTGGAGTTCCCCGGCGAGGTGCTGGCCGGCGGGGTGCGCAACTCCGCGGTCAACGTGATCCGGCCGTACGGGCTGACGCTGGAGGAGGTCGGCTACCCGGCCGACGACCAGCTCGCCGAGCGCAGTCGGCTCGCCCGCCGGATCCGAACGCTGCCGGGGCAGCCGGCGCCGGTCGCCGGGTAATCCGTTTTGGTCCTGGGCGGACGATGGGGACAATCGTCCGCATGGGACACGTCGAGATTTCGCACCTGGAGTACTACCTGCCGGACGGGCGGGTGCTGTTCGACGACGCGTCCTTCCGGGTCGGCGAGGGCGCCGCGGTCGCCCTGGTGGGCGCCAACGGTGCCGGCAAGACCACGCTGCTGCGCATGATCGCGGGCGACCTCCAGCCGCACGGCGGCTCGGTGACGATCAGCGGCGGGCTCGGCGTGATGCGCCAGTTCGTCGGCACCACCGGCCGCGAGGACCAGAAGGAGACGCCGGGCGCGCTGCCCGCCGACGCCTCCGTCCGCGACCTGCTGGTCTCGGTCGCCCCCGAGCGGATCGCCGTCGCGGCGCGCGCGGTGGACGCCGCCGAGCTGGCGATGATCGCCCAGGACGACGAGAAGACGCAGATGGCGTACGCCCAGGCTCTCTCCGACTGGGCCGACGTCGGCGGCTACGACTACGAGACCGACTGGGACGTCTGCACCATGGCGGCCCTCGGGATGCCCTTCGAGAAGGCGCAGTGGCGCGGGCTGAACACCCTCTCCGGCGGCGAGCAGAAGCGGCTGGTGCTGGAGGCGCTGCTGCGCGGCCCCGAAGAGGTGCTGCTGCTGGACGAGCCTGACAACTACCTCGACGTGCCGGGCAAGCGCTGGCTGGAGGAGGCGATCCGGTCCACCTCGAAGACCGTGCTGTACATCTCGCACGACCGCGAGCTGCTCTCCCGGACCGCCGAGAAGATCATCAGTGTCGAGGCCGGCGCGGCCGGCTCCACCGTCTGGGTGCACGGCGGCGGCTTCGACTCCTTCCACGACGCCCGCAAGGACCGCTTCGCCCGCTTCGAGGAGCTCGGCCGGCGCTGGGACGAGGAGCACGCCAAGCTCAAGAAGCTGGTCGTCACGCTGCGCCAGGCCGCCTCGGTGAGCCACGCGCTCGCCACCCGCTACGCGGCCGCCCAGACCAGGCTGAAGAAGTTCGAGGAGGCCGGCCGGCCGGAGGAGCCCCCGCGCGAGCAGACCATCACCATGCGGCTCAAGGGCGGCCGGACCGGCGTGCGCGCCTTCACCATGGAGCAGCTGGAGCTCACCGGCCTGATGAAGCCCTTCGACCTGGAGGTCTTCTACGGCGAGCGGGTGGCCGTGCTGGGCTCCAACGGCTCCGGCAAGTCGCACTTCCTCCGGCTGCTGGCCGGTGACGAGACGGTCTCGCACACCGGCAGCTGGAAGCTCGGCGCCCGGGTGGTGCCCGGCCACTTCCGGCAGACCCACGCCCACCCGGAGCTGTTCGGCCGGACGGTCCGCTCGATCGTCGAGGAGGAGCACGCGCTCAGCCGCGGCGCCGCGATGGGCGTGCTGCGCCGGTACGAGCTGGACCGCCAGGAGGAGCAGAAGTTCGAGTCGCTGTCCGGCGGGCAGCAGGCCCGGTTGATGATCCTCAAGCTCGAACTCTCCGGTGTGACGGCCCTCTTGCTGGACGAGCCGACCGACAACCTGGACCTGGAGAGCGCCGAGGCGCTGCAGGCCGGCCTGGAGGCCTTCGAGGGCACGGTGCTCTGCGTCACCCACGACCGCTGGTTCGCCAAGACCTTCGACCGCTTCCTGGTCTTCGGCGCGGACGGCCGGGTCTACGAGTCGCCCGAGCCGGTCTGGGACGTCACCCGGGTCGAGCGCGAACGCTGACGGGGCCCGGACTCCCGCTCCCGGCGCCGCCGTTGGCCCTGCCTGCGGTGGCGGTCGGGCGGGTCGGCGCCGGGGGATTTTGACCCACCCCGGCGCGCCCGGTAATCTGGGTGCTTGTTGTGCGTATTGGCTCGCTCTATCTCACGTGAGAGGTCGGTACGCCGGAGATACCAGGTCGACGACCCAGCGGCCCCCCTTGAATTGCGTCCAAGGCGGCCAGGCTGATGCCCTCGACCAGGTGCTCCTGTCAGGACTCACTCACTGAAAAGCGAAGGCTACGACCGTGCGTACGTACAGCCCCAAGCCCGGCGACGTCCAGCGTCAGTGGCACGTCATCGACGCGACCGACGTCGTGCTCGGCCGCCTGGCCTCCCAGGCCGCCAACCTCCTCCGGGGCAAGCACAAGGCGATCTACGCGCCGCACGTTGACACTGGTGACTTCGTCATCATCATCAACGCGGACAAGGTGCACCTGTCGGGTAACAAGAAGACCCAGAAGATGGCCTACCGCCACAGCGGCTTCCCGGGCGGTCTCCGCTCGGTCCGCTACGACGACCTCCTGGACAAGAACCCGGAGAAGGCCGTCGAGAAGGCCATCAAGGGCATGATCCCCAAGAACAGCCTGGGCCGTCAGATGCTCTCCAAGCTGAAGGTCTACTCGGGCGACCAGCACCCGCACGCTGCCCAGCAGCCGGTGCCGTTCGAGATCACCCAGGTCGCGCAGTAATTCCGGCCACCAAGCCCCCCATCACTGAAAAGAGCTGAGGAACACCGTGGCCGAGACCACTGAAACCCTTGAGGTCGACTTCGACGAGAACGTCGAGGGCGAGTACACCTCCGAGGAGAGCTACACCTCCGAGTCGCTGGCCGGCCGCTTCGGCGAGGCCACCCCGGGCGCCGGCCTCGGCCGCCGCAAGGAGGCGATCGCCCGCGTGCGCATCGTCCCCGGCACCGGGCAGTGGAAGATCAACGGTCGCACCCTGGAGAGCTACTTCCCCAACAAGGTGCACCAGCAGACCGTCAACGAGCCCTTCAAGCTGCTGGAGCTCGACGGTCGCTACGACGTCGTCGCCCGCATCTCGGGTGGCGGCGTGTCCGGCCAGGCCTACGCGCTGCGCCTCGGCGTGGCCCGTGCCCTGAACGAGGCCGACGTGGACAACAACCGCGGCGCCCTCAAGAAGGCCGGCTTCCTGACCCGTGACTCCCGCGCCGTCGAGCGCAAGAAGGCCGGTCTGAAGAAGGCCCGCAAGGCGCCGCAGTACAGCAAGCGCTAATCGCGCCCGAGGGGTGTGTACCGCCCTGGTGGTGCACACCCCCGGTTGCGCTCTCACGCCCCGGAGTACCCCGTGTACTCCGGGGCGTCGTGCTCCCCGGCCATTGTGCGGTGGCCGGGGATTCGATCGGATTTGATGCTGGACGACTGCCAGCAGCGGCGATGGAGGACGGGACAGTGGGACGACTCTTCGGTACGGACGGCGTACGCGGTGTGGCCAACGAGGGACTGACGGCCGAGCTGGCGCTCGGGCTGTCGGTCGCGGCGGCGCACGTCCTCGGCGAGGCGGGGGCCTTCGACGGCCACCGGCCGGTCGCGGTCGTCGGCCGTGACCCCCGGGCCTCGGGCGAGTTCCTGGAGGCCGCGGTGATCGCGGGCCTGGCCAGCGCGGGCGTCGACGTACTGCGGGTCGGAGTGCTGCCCACCCCGGCGGTGGCCTACCTCACCGGCGCCCTCGGTGCCGACTTCGGCGTGATGCTCTCCGCCAGCCACAACGCGATGCCGGACAACGGCATCAAGTTCCTCGCCCGCGGCGGCCACAAGCTGGACGACCGGATCGAGGACGCCATCGAGGCGCACTACCGGACGTACTCCGTCGGCAGCGACGAGTGGAAGCGCCCGACCGGCGCCGCCGTCGGCCGGGTCCGCGAGTACACCGAGGGCTTCGACAAGTACGTCGCCCACCTGATCGGCGTGCTGCCCAACCGTCTGGACGGCATCCGGGTCGTCATCGACGGCGCCCACGGCGCGGCCGCCTACGTCGCCCCCGAGGCCTTCGCCCGGGCCGGCGCCGAGGTCGTCCACACCCTGGGGGCGGAGCCCACCGGCCTCAACATCAACGACGGCGTCGGCTCCACCCACCTCGACCGGCTGCGCACCACGATGAGGGAGTACCGGGCCGACCTCGGGATCGCGCTCGACGGCGACGCCGACCGCTGCCTGGCCGCCGACGCGGACGGCAACGAGGTCGACGGCGACCAGATCATCGCGATCCTGGCCGTCGCGATGAAGGAGGCCGGCACTCTGCGGCGCAACACCGCCGTCGCCACCGTGATGTCCAACCTGGGCTTCAAGCTGGCGATGGAGCGCGAGGGCATCGAGCTGGTGGAGACCGCGGTCGGCGACCGCTACGTGCTGGAGGCGATGAAGGAGCACGGCTTCGCGCTGGGCGGCGAGCAGTCCGGCCACGTGATCCTGCTGGACCACGCCACCACCGGCGACGGCACCCTCACCGGCCTGATGCTGGGCGCGCGGCTGGCCGCCACGAAGCAGCCGCTGGCCGACCTGGCCGCCGTGATGACCCGGCTGCCGCAGGTGCTGATCAACGTCAAGGGCGTCGACAAGAGCCGGGTGAAGACCAGCACCGAGCTGGCCGCCGCGGTCGCCGAGGCGGAGGCCGAGCTGGGCGCCACCGGCCGGGTGCTGCTGCGGCCCTCCGGCACCGAGCCGCTGGTGCGGGTGATGGTCGAGGCCGCCGACGAGGTGCAGGCCAAGGCCGTCGCCGACCGGCTGGCCGAGGCGGTCCGTACCCACCTGGGCTGACCCCGCCTCATCCGGACGGTTCGTCAGCAGGCCCCCGCCGTGCAGGGCGGCGGGGGCCTGCGGCGTCAGAGCTTGCGCAGCAGTGCGCGACGGACCTTGTGGTCCTGGCCCTTCTGCAGGATCAGCGTGGCGCGGCCGCGGGTGGGCAGCACGTTCTCCAGCAGGTTGGGCTTGTTGATGGTGCGCCAGACCTGGCGGCCGTAGTCCATCGCCTCCTCCTCCGGCACCTCGGTGAAGCGGCGGAAGTAGGAGTTCGGGTCCTGGAAGGCGGTCTGCCGCAGCTTGCGGAACCGGTCCAGGTACCAGCTCTCGATGTCGTCGGTGCGGGCGTCGACGTAGATCGAGAAGTCGAAGTAGTCGGCGACCGCGAGGCGGGTCCGGCCGTCGGTGCCCGGCAGGGCCGGCTGGAGCACGTTCAGCCCCTCGACGATCAGGATGTCCGGGCGCTCCACGGTGAGCTTCTCGTCCGGCACGATGTCGTACACCAGGTGGGAGTAGACCGGGGCGGTGACCTTCTCCTTCCCGGCCTTCACGTCGGCGACGAAGCGCATCAGCGCGCGCCGGTCGTACGACTCGGGGAAGCCCTTGCGGGCCATCAGACCGCGCCGGCGCAGCTCGGCGTTGGGCAGCAGGAACCCGTCGGTGGTGACCAGTTCGACCCGGGGGTGTTCGGGCCAGCGGGCGAGCAGCGCCTGCAGGAGGCGGGCGGTGGTGGACTTGCCGACGGCGACCGAGCCGGCCACGCCGATGATGAACGGCGTGCGGGTGCGCTCGGTGTCCGGGGTGTCCAGGAAGGTGCCCAGCGCGCCGCGCAGCTCGTGCGTGGCGTGGATGTAGAGGTTCAGCAGCCGGGACAGCGGCAGGTAGACGTCCCGGACCTCGTCCAGGTCGAGGGCGGTGCCCAGGCCGCGCAGCCGTTCCACCTCCTCCGCGGTGAGCGGCAGCGGCGTACGCTCGCGCAGCGCGCTCCACTCGGCCCGGCTGAGGTCCACGTAGGGGGACGGCGACGGGCCGGGCGTGGCGGCGCCCCGCGTACAGAGTTCGGTCAGCACATGCTCCATTGTGGGCCGTAGCGGCGTTCACGGTGGCTGTGGTGTCGGTCACGCGCTGTGGGCGAACGGTGAGAAACGGGCATCCTGAGCGCCCTTATGCTGGCACGCATGTGCGGAATTGTTGGATACGTGGGCGCGCAGCCCGCCCTTGACGTAGTAATCGCCGGCCTGCGGCGCCTTGAGTACCGGGGTTACGACTCCGCCGGTGTCGCGGTGCAGGTGCAGGGCTCCGACGGGCAGTGGAGCCTGGCCACCGACAAGCGGGCCGGAAAGCTCGCCAACCTGGAGAAGTCGCTCGCCGAGACCCCTCTTCCCGGCGGCACCACCGGTATCGGCCACACCCGCTGGGCCACCCACGGCGGTCCGACCGACGCGAACGCCCACCCCCACCTGGACGACGCCGCCCGGGTCGCGGTGGTCCACAACGGCATCATCGAGAACTTCGCCCAGCTGCGGGCGGAGCTGGCCGAGCGCGGCCACACGCTGCGCTCCGAGACCGACACCGAGGTCGTCGCACACCTGCTGGGCGAGGTGTACGAGGGCGACCTGGCCGAGGCCATGCGGGCGGTCTGCCGCCGCCTGGACGGCGCCTTCACCCTGGTCGCGGTGCACGCCGACGCCCCGGACGTGGTGGTCGGAGCCCGCCGCAACTCCCCGCTGGTCGTCGGGCGCGGCGAGGGCGAGAACTTCCTCGCCTCGGACGTGGCCGCGTTCATCGCCCACACCCGTGAGGCGATCGAGCTGGGCCAGGACCAGGTCGTCGAGCTGCGCCGGGACGGCGTCACGGTGACCAACTTCGACGGCACCCCGGCGGACGTGCGCGAGTACCACGTCGACTGGGACGCCTCGGCCGCCGAGAAGGGCGGCTACGACTACTTCATGCTCAAGGAGATCGCCGAGCAGCCGAAGGCCGTCGCCGACACCCTGCTCGGCCGGATCGGCACCGACGGCCGGCTGACCCTGGACGAGCTGCGGATCTCCGACGCCGACCTGCGCTCGGTCGACAAGGTCGTCATCGTCGCCTGCGGCACCGCCTTCCACGCGGGCATGATCGCCAAGTACGCGATCGAGCACTGGACCCGCATCCCCTGCGAGGTCGAGGTGGCCTCGGAGTTCCGCTACCGCGACCCGATCATGGGCCCGGGCACGCTGGTCATCGCGATCTCGCAGTCCGGCGAGACCATGGACACCCTGATGGCGCTGCGCCACGCGCGCGAGCAGGGCGCCAAGGTGCTGGCGATCTGCAACACCAACGGCTCCACCATCCCGCGCGAGTCGGACGCCGTGCTGTACACGCACGCCGGCCCCGAGGTCGCCGTCGCCTCGACCAAGGCCTTCCTGACCCAGCTGGTCGCCTGCTACCTGGTCGCGCTGTACCTGGGCCAGGTGCGCGGCACCAAGTGGGGCGACGAGATCTTCACCATCATCCGCGAGCTCGGCGACGCGCCGAAGCAGGTCGAGCAGGTGCTGGAGACCATGGAGCCGGTGCGCGAGCTGGCCCGCTCCCTGGCGGACGCCCGCTCGGTGCTCTTCCTGGGCCGTCACGTCGGCTTCCCGGTGGCGCTGGAGGGCGCGCTCAAGCTGAAGGAGCTGGCGTACATGCACGCCGAGGGCTTCGCGGCGGGCGAGCTGAAGCACGGGCCGATCGCGCTGATCGAGGAGGGGCTGCCGGTCGTGGTGGTCGTGCCCTCGCCGCGCGGGCGGTCGATCCTGCACGACAAGATCGTCTCCAACATCCAGGAGATCCGGGCCCGTGGCGCCCGCACGATCGTCATCGCGGAGGAGGGCGACGAGGCGGTCGTCCCGTACGCGGACCACCTGATCCGCATCCCGGCGACGCCGACCCTGCTGCAGCCGCTGGTCTCCACCGTGCCGCTGCAGGTCTTCGCCTGCGAGCTGGCCACGGCCAAGGGCCACGAGGTCGACCAGCCGCGCAACCTGGCGAAGTCGGTCACGGTCGAGTAGCCGACCCCGCTCGTTCCCCGGTGCCCCCGCGGTGGCTGCGTCCTACCGCGGGGGCACCGTGCTTTCCGGGGACGGGGCGGGCGGCGCGGCCGGGGGGCGGACCGGGCGGGCCGGAGCGCGTCGGCCGTGCCGCGTGTCGCGTGGCCGGGCTGCGGGCGTAGCGTCGGCGGTAGTCGTCGCCGAGGGGTTAGGGCTTCCGCATGCGCAACGCTCACCGTGTCGAACAGGTCCGGGCCGCCGAGGCCGAACTGATGGCCCGACTGCCGGAGGGGGCGTTGATGCAGCGGGCGGCTGCCGGCCTCGCCGCGACCTGCGCACGGCTGCTGACCCGCCGTCGCGGCCGGGTGTACGGCAGCCGGGTGGTGGTGCTTGCCGGCAGCGGGGACAACGGGGGCGACGCGCTGTACGCGGGCGCGGCGCTGGCCCGCCGCGGGGCCCGGGTGTCGGCGGTGCTGCTCGCACCGGAGCGGGCCCACGCCGGGGGCCTCGCGGCCCTGCGGGCGGCCCGCGGGCGCGTGGTTCTGGAGCAGGAAGTCGGTCTGGCCGACTTCTCGTGCGCGGACCTGGTGCTGGACGGCATCGTCGGCATCGGCGGCCGGGGCGGGCTGAGGGCCGAGGCCGCCCCGTACGCCCGTGCGGCGCGGCGCGGGACGGTGGTGGCCGTCGACGTGCCGAGCGGCGTGGACGCGGACACCGGCGAGGTGGCCGGCGTGGCGCTGCGGGCGGACGTCACCGTCTGCTTCGGGACGTACAAGCCGGGGCTGCTGATCGACCCGGGTGCCGCGTACGCGGGCGCGGTGCAGCTGGTGGGGATCGGGCTGGACCTGCCGCCTGCCGACGTGTCGGCGCTGCAGCACCTCTCGGTGGCGGAGCTGCTGCCGGAGCCCGGGGTGGAGAGCGACAAGTACCGGCGCGGCGTCGTCGGGGTGGCGGCCGGCTCGGCCACCTACCCGGGGGCGGCACTGCTCGCGGTCGCGGGGGCGCTGCACGGTGGTGCGGGCGCGGTCCGCTACGTCGGGACCGCGGCCGAGGAGGTGGTGCGGCGGTTCCCGGAGACGCTGGTCACCGAGGGCGGGCCGGCCGGCGCCGGGCGGGTCCAGGCCTGGGTGGTCGGCCCGGGCGGCGGCGAGGGGGCCCGGCAGGCGCTCGCCGAGGCGCTGGCGAGCGACGTGCCGGTACTGGTGGACGCGGACGGCCTGACCGAGCTCGGGCGGCTCGGCCCGGACGCGCTCGCCGGGCGGACGGCGCCCACCCTGCTCACCCCGCACACCGGCGAGGCGGCCCGGCTGCTGGCCGGGGCGGACGGCGGGACCCCGCCGCCCGCCGACGAGCTGGCCGCCGCCCGGCTGGCCACCGCACGGCGGCTCGCGGCCGCGTACCGGGCCACGGTGCTGCTGAAGGGGTCCACGACGGTGGTCGCCGACCCGGGCGGTGTGGCCCGGGTCAACCCGTCCGGCACCTCGTGGCTGGCCACGGCCGGCAGCGGGGACGTGCTCGCCGGCCTGGCCGGCTCCCTGCTCGCGGCCGGCCTCCCGGTCCTGGACGCCGCGTCGGTGGCCGCGTACCTCCACGGCCTCGCGGGCCGGTACGCCGCAGGCTCCCCGGGCGCCCCGATCACGGCGCTGCAGGTGGCCGCCGCCCTGCCGGCCGTCTGGCGCCGGGTGCGCGCCTCGGCGGCCGCGGACTCCGCGGCCGCCGCAGGCGAATAGACCCGACCGGTCCAGCGGCTTCCCGGGGGGTTCCGGGTGCGCGGCGGAGGGGGTGGAACCGGGTCTGCTTCGTGGGCGTCCGGTAGGTCGGGGAGGGGTGTGGGGGACGCCGCGCCGAAGGGTCGTTCGGCGAGGACTCTGGCACGTCTGGGAGACTGACCCTGATGACAACTGCGAAGACGACCGGCACGGCCACCCTCACCGACGGCGAACGGGCCGAGGCGACCATCGATCTGGCCGCCCTGCGCGGCAACCTCGACGCACTGCGCGAGCGCGTCGGCAGCGCCACTGTGATGGCCACAGTCAAGGCCGACGCCTACGGCCACGGCGCGGTTCGGTGTGCCCGCGAGGCGGTCGCCGCAGGCATCGGCTGGCTCGGCACGGCGCTCCCGCAGGAGGCGCTCGCCCTGCGCGCCGCCGGCATCCGCCCCGACCAGGCCCGCATCCTCTGCTGGCTGTGGACGCCCGGGGGCCCCTGGCGCGAGGCGCTGCTCGCCGACGTCGACATCTCGGTCGGTGGCCGGTGGGCGCTGGACGAGCTGCTGGCCGCCGTCCGCACGACCGGCATCCCGGCCCGGGTGCACCTGAAGGCCGACACCGGCCTGGGCCGCAACGGCTGCCAGCCGCACGACTGGCCCGAGCTGGTCGCCGCCGCCCGCCGGGCCGAGGCCGAGGGCCTGCTCACCGTGGTCGGCGTCTGGTCGCACTTGGCCGCAGCCGACGAGCCCGGCCACCCGTCCATCCAGGCCCAGCTGGACGCCTACCGCGACGCGCTCGCCCACGCCGAGGCCGCCGGGCTGCGCCCCGAGGTCCGGCACCTGGCCAACTCGCCGGCCACCCTGCTGCTCCCGCACTCGCACTACGACCTGGTCCGCACCGGCCTGGCGGTGTACGGGCTCTCGCCCGTCCCGGAGGTCGGCTCGCCGGCCGACTTCGGCCTGCGCCCGGTGATGGCGCTGACCGCCCGCCTGGCCCTGGTGAAGAGCGTCCCCGGCGGGCACGGCGTGAGCTACGGCCACCACTACACGACGCCGGGCCCGACCACCCTCGGCCTCGTCCCGGTCGGTTACGGAGACGGCATCCCGCGGCACGCCAGCAACACCGGCCCGGTGCAGATCGGCGGCAAGTGGCGCACGGTGGCCGGCCGGGTGGCGATGGACCAGTTCGTCGTCGACCTCGGCGGGGACACCCCGGCTGCCGGCGAGGAGGTGCTGCTCTTCGGCAACGGCGCGCAGGGCGAGCCGACCGCCGAGGACTGGGGCCGTGCCTGCGGCACCATCGCGTACGAGATCGTGACCCGGATCGGCGCCCGGGTGCCGCGCCGCTACGTCGGCGGTATCGCCGAGGAGCCCACCGCGGCCGGTGCGGCCGAGTTCCCGGTGGAGGACGCCGCCGTCCAGGGCCTGCTCGCATGAGCGAGGAGCCCGGTTCCGGCCCGGCGGGTCCGGTCGCGTCGGTGGTCAAGGCGGCGGGCGGGGCGTCCGGGGTGAGCCGGGCAGGCCTGATCGGCATCTCGGTCGGCGTGGTCGCGGCCGGTGCGGCCGCCGGCGTGGCGATCGAGCGGCTGACGGTCCACCGGGCGACCAGGCGCCGGGCCCGTGCCGAGCTGGACGCCAACGCCCCGTACGGTTCGCTGCGCGGCCGCCCGCAGACGGTGACCGCCGCCGACGGCACCGAGCTCTACGTCGAGCTCGACGACAGCGGCCGGGACGAGCCCGTCGACGGCGACCGGCCGCCGCTCACGGTCGTCTTCTGCCACGGCTACTGCCTCAACCAGGACAGCTGGCACTTCCAGCGGGCCGCCCTGCGCGAGGGCATGCGGCTGGTCTTCTGGGACCAGCGCAGCCACGGCCGCTCCGAGCGCTCCCGGTCGTACCTGGCCGGCGAGCCCGCGAGCATCGATCAGCTGGGCGGGGACCTCAAGGCCGTGATCGACGCGGTCGCGCCGACCGGGCCGCTCGTCCTGGTCGGCCATTCGATGGGCGGCATGACGGTGATGGCCCTCGCCGACCAGCACCCGGAGCTGTTCCGGGAGCGGGTCGCCGGGGTCGCGCTGATCGGCACCATGGCCGGGAACTGGGAGGCGGTCACCCTCGGCCTGCCGTCGGCCGGCGCCAAGCTGTTCAAGAAGGTCGCGCCCGGTGTGGTGAAGCTGCTCGGCCGGCAGGTCGAGCTGGTGGAGGCGACGCGGCGGCTGGGCGCGGACGTGAGCGCCGTCTTCTACCGGAAGTTCTCCTTCGGGGGTAAGGACGTCGATCCGGGCGTGGTCCGGTTCGCCGAGCAGCTGCTCGACGCCACCCCGATCGACGTGGTGGCCGAGTTCTACCCGGTCTTCGGGGCGCACGAGAAGAACGAGGCGCTGGTCGCCCTGCGTGGCATCCCCACCCTGGTGCTGGCCGGCACCAGGGACCTGCTGACCCCGCCGGGCCACAGCGAGGCGATGGCCCGGCAGCTGCCCGGTGCCGAGCTGCTGCTGATCGAGGAGGCCGGGCACCTGGTGATGCTGGAGCGCCCCGACCTGGTGGACCGGCGGCTGGCCGCACTGCTCAGGCAGGCGGTCGACCACCGCCGGACGGCCCCGCTGCCGCCCTCGGTGTCCGACCTGGCCTGAGCGGCGCACCCGGTCCGAACGAGCCCGGCCCGAGCGCCGTCCGGCGGAGCCGCCGAGCCGTCCCGAACACCCGGTGGCCCGGGCCCCGTCTTGAGGGCCCGGGCCACCGGTCTCTGCCGCGCGGCCGCGGCGGGCGGCCGGGTCGGGCGGCGGCGAGGCGTCAGGCGCTCGCGTCGCCCTTGCGGCGGCGCAGCACGAACAGCGTGCCGACGCCGGCGGTCAGGACGGCGCCGCCGGCCAGCGCGATGGCAGTGGTGTCGTCGCCGCCACCGGTGGTCGCCAGGTTGGCGCCGCCGGACGGGCGCTCGGCGGCCTTCGCCTTGGCCTTGGCCACCGTGCCGGCGGACGGCTTCGGCGCCTTGGCCGCGACCGGGGTGATGTGCGCGGCCGGGACGACCCTGGTGCCGGAGGCGGTTGCGGCCGGCGTGGCGGCGGAGGTGGCGGAGGTGGCCGGCACGGGCCCGGCGGAGCCGGTGGTGGCGCCCGCGGTGGCCGAGGCGCTCGGGCCGGTCGAGGCGGACGCCGTCGCCGTCGCCGTCGCCGTCGCGGTGGCCGAGGCCGAGGCCGAGGCCGTCGCGGAAGCGGAAGCCGAGGCGGAGGGGGAAGCCGAGGCGGAGGGGGAGGCCGAGGCGGAGCCCGACGGAGACGCCGTGGCCGTCGTGGTGGGCTCGGCCGTCGCGGACGGCGAGGCCGTCCCGCCGCCCGGCGAGGTGATGGTGAACCAGGCCGGCGCGCTCGCGGAGGTCACCGGCAGCGGCTCGGCCGACTCCAGGTCGAAGGAGGTGGTGACGAACTGCAGGGCCGCGGTGTCCGCGACGGCATCGCCGGTCAGGGAGAGCCGGACCTGGATGCTCACGGTCTCCCCTTCGGGCAGGAACAGGTAGGCGTCGTCGGCCTCGACACCGTCCTTCATCGGGCCGAGCAGGGCGACCGGGTAGGCCGCGTCCTCCGGCGTGACCCAGGAGGCGTCGTGCCAGGCCTTCGTGTCCACGTCCTGGTACTGGAGCTTCTGGCGCCCGGCGTACAGCGGGGAGTGGTCCGCGCCGGTGCCGATGAACGGCAGGAACACGATGTCCCGGTGGACGGTGTTCTCGATCTCGACCATGAAGGTCGCTGCGGCGCCGCCGGCGGCGATCTGGGCGGGGAGGTTCCTGACCGTCAGGCGCGGGTGGACGTCGTACTCGGCCGCGGAGGCGGCGGCGCCGGTGCTCTGCGGGGCGGCGAGCGCGGCGGGAGCGGCAGCGAGGACGGAGGCGGACGCCAGGGCGGCGACCGCGGATATCGCGAGACCGCGACGGAGCTTCATGGAGCGTGACCTCACCGGGTCGGCCGGGCCGTCGGGAGGCCCGGGTGCATGGGTTCGGACCGGCACGAAGCAAGGCCTCGCACCGGTGCGGAACGGGGAACAGAAGCAGGACGCTATAGGCAACCTGGGAACTGCCTGGGAGCGGGGTGGGGTATCGATCCTGAGCGCGGGTGTCAAACCCGGTCACTCCGGGACGGACCGGGTCCGGAGCGCGGCCGGGCGGGGATGTGGCACCGTAGCGGTGGCGCCCGGCGGTCGGTGCGCCGCCGTCCGCACCGAAGGGCTTGATTCACGCATGGGCTCGCACGCCACTCTCACCGTCGCCACCCCCGAGCGGATGGGCCGGCTCGGCCGGGAGCTGGCCGCGCTGCTACGGCCGGGGGACCTCGTGCTGCTCTCCGGCGAGCTGGGCGCGGGGAAGACGACGCTGACCCGTGGGCTGGGGGAGGGGCTGCAGGTGCGCGGCGCCGTCACCTCGCCGACCTTCGTGATCGCCCGGGTCCACCCGTCGCTGGTCGGCGGCCCGGCGCTGGTCCACGTGGACGCGTACCGGCTCGGCGGTGACCTGGACGAGATGGAGGACCTCGACCTGGACGTCTCGCTGCCGGAGTCGGTGGTGGTGGTCGAGTGGGGTGAGGGCAAGGTCGAGCGGCTGTCCGAGGACCGGCTGGAGGTCCGGATCGAGCGGGCCCTCGGCGACACGGCGAACGGGGACGACCACGATCCGCGCCGGGTGGTGCTGAGCGGGCTCGGGTCGCGCTGGGACGGGGTCGAGCTGGACGCGCTGGTCTGAGCGGGCCGCCTGCCGCCGGTGGCCGACCGGCCCGCTCCTCCCGTGCGGACGAGGCCCCGGCCCGCCGCGGCGGGCTCTTGCCGACAGGCTGTCGGCAAAGTGTTGCGGGCGGGGGACCGGGCGTGATGGGATGGGTGCTGCGGTTAGGTCTGCCTAACTAGGGAGGCGCCATGTCGAGCACCACCCCCGCCCCGGAGCGCGCGCCGCGCGGTGCCGGGGCCGGAGAGCCCGCCCGCAGCGTTCCGGGTGGGTCGATGCGAGCCCTGCTGGCCGCGTGCGCGGCCGCGGAGGCGGTCTCCACCCCGCCGGAGCGCCGTGAGGGCGCGGAGCGGTCCGAGGCCGGCACCGAAGCTCCGGCGGCCGAGGCGAGGCGCGCCGCCTGACCCGGGGAAGCCCTGCGCTCGGCCCGGACGGTGAGGGTGGTCCCCCGTGCCGATGCCGGCCCGCGCACAGCTCCTGCCGGGCCTCAGGCGACCACGACCACCTTGGTGCCGTTCGGTGCGAAGTCCCAGATCAGCTGGCCGTCCGCCCGGCTGCTGCGGATGCCGCCGGTCTTGGTCTTCGGATCGGCGGTCGGCGTGGCTCCGTCCACGGCCGCGCTGAAGCCGAACACCACACCGTTCTGCTGGGCGAACCGCACCACGTGCTCGATCTGCCGGCCGTCGGTGCCCGTGGTGGCCGGGGTGCGGCTGTAGACCGGGTAGCTGCCCGGGTTCGGCTCCACCGAGCCCGGGGTGACCGCGAAGGCGGCCACCACCTGCGGGTTCTTCTTCGGGTCGACCAGCCAGACGTGGTGGCCGCCGACCGAGTAGACGACCCGCAGCCCGGTGCCCGAGGTGGTGGGCAGCGCCGGGACGGTCGGGGTGGCCGAGGCGGTCGGGGCGGCCGTGGCGGCCGGTCCGCTCGTCGAGGCGGTGACGCTCGCCGTAGGACGGGTGCCGCCCGCGCGCTCCTGGGCGCCGTTGGCCTGGAAGGCCAGCAGGCTCACCACCGTCAGGGCCCCCAGGGTCAGCCCCGTGACCACCACTCCAGGACCCATCTTCGCCACGTGTGCTCCCACCGCCGTCCCAAAACCCGTCGGCCTTATCGTGCCAGGTCCGCGCGCTCGGACCCGCACCACGTAGGACGTGTGTTCCGGATCCGTACGCCCGGTCGATCCGGCGGGCCGGCGGTGACCTGCGGCGGTCCTGCGACGGACCGCCGGCCGGGGCGGCCGAGGACCGGGAACCGCCCGCCGCTCCGACCGGTCTAACCTTGACCCGTGCTGCTGCTCGCGTTCGACACCGCTACCCCCGCCGTCACCGCGGCCGTCCACGACGGGACGACCGTCCTCGCCGAGACCGACCAGGTCGACGCCAGACGTCACGGCGAACTGCTCCTGCCCGCCATCGACCGGGTGCTGCAGTCGGCCGGTGTCGACAAGCGCCTGCTGACCGGCATCGCCGTCGGCGTCGGCCCGGGCCCCTACACCGGCCTCCGGGTCGGCCTGGTCACCGCCGCCGCGCTCGGCCACGCGCTCGACCTGCCCGTGTACGGCGTCTGCACCCTGGACGCGATCGCGCACCAGGCCCGCACCGAGGGGCTCACCGGCCCGTTCACGGTGGCCACCGACGCGCGGCGCAAGGAGGTCTACTGGGCCTCGTACGACGCCGACGGCCGCCGTGCCGAGGGCCCCGGTGTGGACCGCCCGGCCGAACTGTCGCCGTGCCCGCGCGCGGTCGGCGCGGGCGCGCTGCTCTACCCGGACACCTTCCCCGGTGCGCACGGACCGGAGCACGTCTCGGCCGGCGCGCTGGCCGCCTTCGCCGCCGCCGAGCTGGCCGCCGGACGCGAGCTGCTGCCCAACGCGCCGCTGTACCTGCGCCGCCCGGACGCCCAGGTGCCCGCCGGCTACAAGGCGGTGCTCCCGGCGTGAGCGCCCCAGGCGTGAGCGCGCCCGGAACCGGTGCACCCGGGACCGCCGAGCCCGCCGCCGGCGCGGCGATCCTCCGGCCGATGCGCTGGTGGGACATCCCCCCGGTGATGGAGCTGGAGCTGGAGCTGTTCCCGGAGGACGCCTGGTCCGCCGGGATGTTCTGGTCCGAGCTCGCCGAGACCCACCCCGGCGGCACCCGGCACTTCACCGTCGCCACCGCCCCGGACGGCGCGATCGTCGGCTACGCCGGCCTGATGGCCGTGGCAGGTGAGGGCGACGTGCAGACCATCGCCGTCGACGTGCGCCACCAGGGCTCCGGCCTCGGCGCGGCGCTGCTCGCCGACCTGATCCGGGAGGCCGCCCGGCGCGGCTGCACCGAGCTGCTGCTGGAGGTGCGGGTGGACAACCCGCGCGCCCAGCGGCTCTACGAGCGGTTCGGCTTCGAACCGGTCGGCATCCGGCGCGGCTACTACCAGCCGGCCAACGTCGACGCGCTGGTGATGCGCCTCGACCACCCAAGCATCGAACCGAAGGACCTGAAGGAAACCCGCCATGGCTGACGAACCGCTCGTCCTCGGCATCGAGACCTCCTGCGACGAGACCGGCGTCGGGATCGTGCGCGGCACCACGCTGCTCGCCGACGCGGTGGCCTCCAGCGTCAACGACCACGCCCGGTTCGGCGGCGTGGTGCCGGAGATCGCCAGCCGCGCGCACCTGGAGGCGATGGTCCCGACCATCCAGCGCGCCCTGGACACCGCCGGCGTCAAGGCGAGCGACCTGGACGGCATCGCCGTCACCGCCGGCCCCGGTCTGGCGGGCGCCCTGCTGGTCGGCGTCAGCGCCGCCAAGGCCTACGCGTGGGCGCTGGACAAGCCGCTGTACGGGGTCAACCACCTCGCCTCGCACATCTGCGTGGACCAGCTGGAGCACGGCCGGCTGCCGTCGCCGACGATGGCCCTGCTGGTCTCCGGCGGGCACTCCTCGCTGCTGCTCAGCGAGGACATCACCAGCGACGTCCGCCCGCTCGGCGCGACCATCGACGACGCGGCCGGCGAGGCCTTCGACAAGGTGGCCCGGGTGCTCGGCCTGGGATTCCCGGGCGGCCCGGTGGTCGACCGCACCGCCCGCGAGGGCGACCGGAAGGCGATCGCCTTCCCGCGCGGCCTGACCGGCCCCAGGGACCCGGAGTACGACTTCTCCTTCTCCGGCCTGAAGACCGCCGTCGCCCGCTGGGTCGAGGCCAAGCGCCGGGCCGGTGAGGACGTGCCCATCGCCGACGTGGCGGCCTCCTTCCAGGAGGCGGTGACCGACGTGCTCACCCGCAAGGCGGTCAAGGCGTGCAAGGACAACGGCGTCGACCACCTGATGATCGGTGGCGGGGTGGCGGCCAACTCGCGGCTGCGCGAGATGGCCCAGCAGCGCTGCGACCGGGCCGGCATCCGGCTGCGGGTGCCGCGTCCCGGCCTGTGCACCGACAACGGCGCCATGGTCGCCGCGCTCGGCGCCGAGATGGTCTGGCGCGACCGCGCGCCGTCCTCCTTCGACCTGTCGGCGGACTCCTCGCTGCCCGTCACCGACGTGCACGTGCCGGCCGGGTCGACCGGGCACGGCGACGTCCACGGCCGGGCGTACGACGCGCTGGGCGGCGGCGGCCGGTGACCACCACCGCCGCCATGTGGGAGGCCCGGGCCGCCGACGGGCGCGGGGCCGACCTGGCCGCCTGGGTGCGCGGGACGGCGCTGCCCGCACTGCGGGGTTCGGCCGGACTGGTCCGCACCGAGCTGTTCGGCGCCGCGGGGGACCGGGTGCTGCTGATCACCTGGTGGGCGGGTGAGCGGCCGGTGCCGGTCGCGGACCCGCCCGCCGAGCTGCTCGGCCGCCCGGTGCACCGCTGGTCCTTCACCAGCGAGCACGTGGAGTAGGGCCTGATCCACGCGACGGGCCCCGCCCGTTCGCCGGGGCCGAGCCGCCGCGCCCGGGCCCGTCCGGGAACCGAACGACCGATCGCTACCGTGCATAGCTGAGAGATCGCTGAACGGGACCGGGGAGCGCGGCGCGGTGAAGAGGTACGGGCGGGGCAGGGCGGGGACGTACGCGGTGGGGGCACTGGCGCTGCTGGCCGCCGCCACCGGCTGCGGCAGCGGAGGCACGACCGGGCCCGCCGGGGCCGGAGGCACGTCGTCGGCGGCCGCGCCGTCCGCCGGAACCACCGCCGGCCGGCCGGTCCCGGCCCCGGTCGGCACCACGCCGGCCGCCGCGCCCGCGCCCGCGGCCGGGGACGCGGCCGCCTGGGCCAAGTGGAACCTCAAGCCGCTGCCGCCGGCCCCGGCGGCGCCCGCCGACAAGCCGGTCAAGCTCCAGCGGACCGGCCCCGTCCCGGTCTTCAGCGACGTGAAGACCACCGACAAGGTCGTCTTCATCACCATCGACGACGGCGCCGAGAAGGACCCGAGGTTCGTCGAGATGCTGACCGACCTCAAGGTGCCGGTCTCGATGTTCCTGACCCGCGACATCGTCAAGGACGACTACGGCTACTTCAAGCCGCTCCAGGCGCTCGGCAACCACATCCACAACCACACCGTGGACCACGCGATCATGAGCAAGGCCGCGCCGGAGAAGCAGAAGTCGGAGATCTGCGACGCGCAGTCCGCGCTCACCCAGCAGTACGGCGCCGCGCCGCTGCTGTTCCGCCCGCCGTACGGTGACGGCGCCAACACCCCGGCGCTGAACACCGCGGTGCAGCAGTGCGGGCCGCGGGCCGTCGTGCTCTGGCGCGAGTCGATGCAGATCCACGACATGCAGTACCAGGCGGCCGACAAGAGGCTCCGGCCCGGGGACATCGTGCTCGCCCACTTCCGCGGCCCGAAGGACCTCAAGGGCGAGACGATGACGCAGATGTTCGGGGAGATGCTCGCCCGGATCCAGGAGCAGGGCTTCGCGGTGGCCCGCCTGGAGGACTACATCCAGGCGCCGGGCTCCTAGGGAGCGCCCGGGCCGGGAGCCGGGGCGTCGGCCCTGACGGGCCGGCCGAGCATCATCAGCGGGCCGTGGTCGGTGCGGCTGAGGATCACCGTGACGGTGTTCGGGCCGCTCGGCTTCAGCTGGCGGCGCAGCTCCTCGGGGGTGATCGCCATTCCGCGCTTCTTGATCACCACGGTGCCGACGGTCCGCTCGCGCAGCAGCGCCTTCAGCTTCTTGATGTGGAACGGCAGCACGTCGGTGAGCTCGAAGGCGTGCGCGTACGGGGTGGCGACCAGCTCGTCCGAGGTGACGTAGGCGATCTTCGGGTCGATCAGCCGGCCGCCGACCTGCTCCGCCACCTCGGCCACCAGGTGGGCCCGGATCACCGCGCCGTCCGGCTCGTAGAGGTAGCGCCCGACCGGTCCGGCCGGTGGGTCGGGCAGGTCGCCGCCGGTGAGCGAGGCGCCCTGCGGAAGCAGCGTGGCGCGGTGCGGCCGCTCCGCGCGGGTGCCGAACCAGAGCACCGCCTCCTTGACGTCGCCGTGGTCGGAGACCCACTCGGCCTCGGCGTCCGCCGGGACGGCCTCGTGCGGGATGCCCGGGGCCACCTTGAGCGCCCCGACCGGGGTGCGCCGGCCGGTCTCGATCGCCCAGGACAGCGGCGGCGCGTACGCCTCGGGGTCGAAGACCCGGCCGCGCGAGGTGCGGCGGGCGGGGTCGGTGAAGACCGCGTCGTAGCCGGCGACGTCGACCTCGGCGACGTCGGCGCAGCGCACCTCGACCAGGTCGGCCAGGCCCAGTGCGGCGGCGTTGGCGGCCGTTGCCGCGCAGGCCGCCGGGTCCCGGTCGACCGCGAGCACCTCGATGCCGGCCCGGGCCAGGGCGAGCGCGTCCCCGCCGATCCCGCAGCAGAGGTCGGCCAGCCGCTTCACGCCCAGCTCGGCGAAGCGCCGGGCCCGCCACTCGGCGACGCCGCGCCGGGTGGACTGCTCGACGCCGTTGGGCGTGAAGTACATCAGGTCGGCGTCGGCACCGAACTTGGCCCGGGCCCGCTGCCGCAGCCGGGCCTGCCCGAACGCCGCCGACACCAGCTCCGCCGGGTGCCCGCGGCGCAGCCGGGTGGCCAGTGCGAGCTCCTCCTCGGGGGTGAACTCGCGCAGCTCGGCGAGCAGGGCCTGGCCCTCGGGCGTCAGCAGGGGCTGCAGGTTCTCGGTCTCCACGGGGCCATTCTCGCCGGTGCCGCGGCCCCGGGCGTCCCCCGGCGGCCCGGGGCCCGAGCGCGCGGCGGCCCGGGGCGGCGCACGAGTGCGGCCCCTCGTCCCGTTCCGCGGAATCGGCGGGCGCGTCGTTGGCACTCTGGTTGACTGAGTGCTAACAGCGGCCTAAGGTCTTCCTTGGCACTCTCCCCATGGGGAGTGCTAACGCGATGACGCGCGTCTGACCCCCGCGACGGCAGACCCGCAGGTTCGCCACCTACCCGTTAGAAAACCCCGTAATCTCCGAAGGGGAGCTCGGACGTGACCACCAGCAGCAAGGTTGCCATCAAGCCGCTCGAGGACCGCATCGTGGTCCAGCCGCTCGACGCCGAGACCACCACGGCCTCCGGCCTGGTTATCCCGGACACCGCCAAGGAGAAGCCCCAGGAGGGCGTCGTCCTGGCCGTCGGCCCGGGCCGCTTCGAGGACGGCCAGCGTCTGCCGCTCGACGTCGCCGTCGGTGACATCGTCCTGTACTCGAAGTACGGCGGCACCGAGGTGAAGTACCAGGGCGAGGAGTACCTGGTCCTCTCGGCTCGCGACGTTCTCGCCATCATCGAGAAGTAAGACGTTCCAGCCCGCCCCGGATCCGTGTCCCAAGTGACAGGGGCCCGGGGCGTGGTTGTTGGTTCACGTAGTCCGGCGGCCGCCGTGCCGGCCGTCGCCCCGAGGGAATAGGGAACATGGCGAAGATCCTGCAGTTCGACGAGGACGCCCGCCGCTCGCTGGAGCGCGGTGTCAACAAGCTGGCCGACACCGTCAAGGTGACCATCGGCCCCAAGGGCCGCAACGTCGTCATCGACAAGAAGTTCGGCGCCCCGACCATCACCAACGACGGCGTCACCATCGCCCGTGAGGTCGAGCTGGACGACCCGTACGAGAACCTTGGCGCGCAGCTCGTCAAGGAGGTCGCCACCAAGACCAACGACGTCGCGGGCGACGGCACCACCACCGCCACCGTGCTGGCCCAGGCCCTGGTCAACGAGGGTCTGCGCAACGTCGCCGCCGGCGCCGGCCCGGCCGCCCTGAAGAAGGGCATCGACAAGGCCGTCGCCGCCGTCTCCGAGCACCTGCTCTCGGTCGCCCGCGAGATCGAGGGCAAGGACGACGTCGCCGCCGTCGCCTCCCTCTCCGCGCAGGACACCCAGGTCGGCGAGCTGATCGCCGAGGCGATCGACAAGGTCGGCAAGGACGGTGTCATCACCGTCGAGGAGTCGAACACCTTCGGCGTGGAGCTGGACTTCACCGAGGGCATGCAGTTCGACAAGGGCTACCTGTCGCCGTACTTCGTCACCGACGCGGAGCGGCAGGAGGCGGTCCTGGAGGACCCGTACATCCTGATCAACCAGGGCAAGATCTCCTCCATCCAGGAGCTGCTGCCGCTGCTGGAGAAGATCCTTCAGGGCGGTGCCTCGAAGCCGCTGCTGATCATCGCCGAGGACGTCGACGGCGAGGCGCTGTCCACCCTCGTGGTGAACAAGATCCGCGGCACCTTCAACGCCGTCGCCGTCAAGGCCCCGGGCTTCGGCGACCGCCGCAAGGCGATCCTCGGCGACCTGGCCACCCTGACCGGTGCCACCGTCATCTCCGAGGAGGTCGGCCTCAAGCTCGACCAGGCCGGTCTGGACGTGCTGGGCACCGCCCGCCGCGTGACCATCACCAAGGACGACACCACGATCGTCGACGGTGCCGGTGACGCCGAGGCCGTGGCCGGCCGCGTCGCCCAGATCAAGGGCGAGATCGCGGGCACCGACTCGGACTGGGACCGCGAGAAGCTGCAGGAGCGCCTGGCCAAGCTGGCCGGCGGCGTCTGCGTCATCAAGGTCGGCGCCGCCACCGAGGTGGAGCTGAAGGAGCGCAAGCACCGCCTCGAGGACGCCATCTCGGCGACCCGCGCCGCGGTCGAGGAGGGCATCGTCGCCGGCGGTGGCGCCTCCCTCGTCCACGCCGCCAAGGTGCTGGACGGCGGCCTGGGCCTGTCGGGTGACGAGGCGACCGGTGTCGCGGTCGTCCGCAAGGCGCTGCACGAGCCGCTGCGCTGGATCGCCCAGAACGCGGGCCTGGAGGGCTACGTCATCACCTCCAAGGTCTCCGAGCTGGAGCAGGGCCAGGGCTACAACGCCGCCACCGGCGAGTACGGCGACCTGGTCAAGGCCGGCGTCATCGACCCGGTGAAGGTGACCCGCTCCGCTCTGGAGAACGCCGCCTCCATCGCCTCCCTGCTCCTCACCACCGAGACCCTCGTGGTGGAGAAGAAGGAGGAGGAGGCCGACAACGGTCACGGCCACTCGCACGGCGGTCACGGCCACTCCCACTGACGCCTGACCGGTGAACGGTGACCGGAGGCCCGGTCCGCGCCCCCAGGGGTTCGGGCCGGGCCTCCGGCGTTGATCCGCTCCGCGCGTGTTCCGGTCCGTCCGACGCGCGTTTCAGCATTTAATCATCAGTAGAATTTTGCAGACGGCAAAGCCTGCCTTATAACTGAGGCATGATCGAGGCCCGCCACCTGCGCGTCCTGCGTGCCGTCGCCCGCACCGGCTCCTTCTCCGCCGCCGCCCGCGAGCTGGGTTGCACCCAGCCTGCCGTCAGCCAGCAGATGAAGGCCCTGGAGAAGTCCGTCGACACCCCGCTGGTGGTCCGTTCGGGCCGCGGGATGCAGCTCAGCGAGGCCGGTCGGGTCCTGCTCAAGCACGCCACCGGGATCCTGGCCGGGCTCTCCGCGGCCGAGGAGGAGGTGGCGGCGATCGCCGGCCTGCGGGCCGGACGGGTGCGTCTGGTGTCCTTCCCGACCGCGAGTTCCACCCTCGTGCCGCCGGCTGTCGCCCGGCTGCGGGACGGCCATCCGGGGGTCCGCGTGTCGTTGGTCGAGGCGGAGCCGCCGGAGTCGCTGGCGATGCTGCGCGGCGGCGAGTGCGAGGTGGCGCTGGCCTTCCGGTACCCGCAGTCGCCCGACGGCGCCCCGGCGCCCGCCCCGCCCCCGGCGCACGGCACCCCGCGCGAGGCGCGGGCCGAGGCGAACCTGGAGGCGCAGCAGCTCAGTGCGGGCGCCGACTGGTCCGACCTGGTGGTCACCCCGCTGCTGGACGACCCGCTGGTCGGCCTGCTGCCCGCCGCGCACCCGCTGGCGGGGCGCGGCGGCGGGAACGGGCCGGTGGAGCTGTCCGAGCTGGCCGGGGAGCAGTGGATCGCCGGCTGCCCGCAGTGCCGGGGGCATCTGGTGGAGCTCTGCGCGGGGGCCGGCTTCGAGCCCCGGATCGACTTCGCGACCGACGACTACCCGGCGGTGGTCGGCCTGGTGGCGGCCGGGCTCGGGGTGGCGGTGCTGCCCGGCCTGGCGCTGGAATCGGTGCGTCCTGACGGCGTGTCGGCGGTGCCGGTGCGGACCGCCTCGGGGGTGCCGGCGGTGCGGCAGGTGGTCGCCCTGACCCTGCCGGACCTCGCGGAGGTGCCGGCCGTGGCGCTGATGCTGGAACGGCTGGCGGGCGCGGCCGCCGGGCGCTGACCGGACTTCACGGCCCGGACGGTCGAACGGCCCGGGCGGACGTCACGGCCCGGACGGCTCCTGCCCAGCTTCGGGCACAGGCGGCAGAGTGTGCCGAGAAGAAACGTTTCTTCCCGGTGCGGGCAAGGCGTCGGGTCAGTGCTGCAGCCCCGTCGGCGCCGCCAGCGGCACCTCCGCCAGGCGGTTGCGCGAGCGGCCCATCATCTCCTCGCGCTCGTCCTCGGTCAGCCCTCCCCAGACGCCGTAGGGCTCCCGGACCGCCAGCGCGTGCGCGGCGCACTCGGTGCGTACCGGGCAGCGCATGCAGACCTCCTTGGCGCTCGCCTCGCGCGAGCTGCGGGCGGCACCGCGTTCGCCCTCCGGGTGGAAGAAGAGCGAGCTGTCCACGCCGCGGCAGGCCGCGGAGAGCTGCCAGTCCCATAGGTCCGCGTTGGGGCCGGGGAGGCGGGAGAAATCTGCCATGGCTCATTCCCTTCAGAGGCTCGTCGACCGCGGGCCGACCGCCGGCGGGCTGTGCGGTACGGCGAGGCTTCGATGCGCTGGTGTGGACACCTGGAAATATGACTTACGGCAACTCCATGGACAAGTCACCCACAGAGTGGCACAACAGTCAATGACCATACAAAAGCTATAAAACCGGGCAAAGTGGGCATGGGATTCGGCGGGTGCGGGCATGGCAATCGGGTGGCCGACGGGCGCGCGGCACCCCGCACCGGTGTGCGGGTGGTGCGCCGACCGCGCGCGAGCTGCACAAAAGTGCGGCGTGTGCACCGCGATGCGGCTGATCGGTAACGGGTTGGCCACGTACAGTGGTGGAGATGGCCCTGAAGGCCGTAACTCATTCGAGTGACGGTCGTTGGAAGTGCGGAGGCGGTTAGCGGGCGCCGGAGGTCGGGAACGATCGCGGGGAAGTTCAGGCGATCGGCACCGGGTCCGTCGCCAATCGGCCGTGTCGGAGAGATTCGTACCAGCCAGGAGGCTCAACGTGACGCGGATCAGCTGCGGAGGACGACGGTCATGACTTCCGTTCTCGTTTGCGACGATTCCCCGCTCGCCCGCGAGGCGCTTCGCCGCGCGGTCGCGACCGTACCCGGCGTCGACCGGGTCACCACCGCGACGAACGGGGAGGAGGTCCTCCGCCGCTGGGTGGCCGACCGCTCCGATCTCGTTCTGATGGACGTCCGGATGCCCGGCCTCGGCGGGGTCGAGACGGTGCGGCGGCTGCTGTCCGCCGACCCGGGCGCCCGCATCATCATGCTCACCGTCGCCGAGGACCTCGACGGCGTCGCCCTCGCGGTGGCCGCCGGTGCCCGCGGCTACCTGCACAAGGACGCCTCGCGCGCCGAGCTGCGGGCCACCGTCACCCAGGCGCTCGCCGACCCGACCTGGCGGCTCGCCCCGCGGCGGCTGCGCAGCCCTGACATGGGCGCGGCGCCCACGCTGACGGCGCGTGAGATCCAGGTGCTGGAGGGCATGAGCCACGGCCGCAGCAACGCCGAGATCGGCCGCGAGCTCTTCCTCTCGGAGGACACCGTCAAGACCCACGCCCGGCGGCTGTTCAAGAAGCTCGGCGCCTCGGACCGTGCGCACGCGGTGGCCCTGGGCTTCCGCTGGGGCCTGGTCCGCTGACCGCCGGCGGCCCCGCCGGTCGCGGCGGGCTGCTCAAGGTTCCTCCGCCGGGGCGTGTGACGTTACGGTCCCGAGGTTGCACCATGGAGTAGTGGAGCACCTCGGGGACCAGCGGACAGGCGCTGCGGCGAACCACACAGCCGCAGGACACTCGGCGGACGGCGCGGCGGACGGGACCACCGGAGGCTGCGGGGCGGGAGACGGCGCGGTGCAGGAGGGGCCGGTGGTGCGCGGCGGTCACGGGCCGGGCGGCCTACCGCATAACGTTCCGGTGCACAACTCCGGACGCGGTGCCGCGTTTTCCCGTTCGACCAGGCACCATGGACCGATGCGTGACGACGTTGCCGGTGCGGCCGGCGAGGCGGACCCGGTGGAGGCGGTCGAGCCCTCCGGCCCGGGTCGCGATCCGTCGTGCGCGGATCAGGACGGCCCCGGCGGACCCGCCGGCGACGCGCCGGGCGACGGCTCCGCCGGGCGCGCGGGCACCGGGAGCGGGATCGGGCGGGCGCCGGTGCTCGGCGCCGGCGGCTCCTCCCCGCTGGTCGGCGAGCTGGTCGCGGCCGCCGTCCGCGGCGAGGGCCCGGCGATCGACGCGCTGCTCGCCTATGTCCACCCGCTGGCGCTGCGCTACTGCCGCGGCCGCCTGGTCCGGCTGCCCGGCGGTGCCCGGCACCACGTGGACGACATCGCGCAGGAGGTCTGCGTCGCGGTGCTGTGCGCGCTGCCCCGGTACAAGGACCAGGGGCGCCCGTTCGAGGCCTTCGTCTACGGCATCGCCGCCCACAAGATCGCCGACCTGCAGCGCGCCGCGATGCGCGGCCCCGGGTCGACGGTGATCCCGCCGGACGACCTGCCGGAGGTGCCGGACGAGGCGCTCGGCCCGGAGGAGCGCGCACTGCTGAGCAGTGACGCCGCCTGGGCCAAGGAGCTGCTCTCCAACCTGCCGGCCCGTCAGCGCGAGCTGGTGCTGCTGCGGGTGGCCGCAGGGCTCTCCGCGGAGGAGACCGGCGAGGTGCTCGGGATGTCGCCCGGGGCCGTCCGGGTCGCCCAGCACCGCGCGCTCAGTCGGCTGCGGGCGCTCGCGGAGGAGTCCTCCTGACGCGGTGGAGCGGTTCGCCGGCTCCGGGTGCCGGACGGCGGTGCTCCCTGTTCCTTGCTCCGGCCGGGTCGGCCCGAGTTCCTTGCTCCGGCCGGGTTCGGCTGCGAACGGAATGGCCCACGGGTGCCGGGTGTTGTCAAGGGCACACGAGGACACATTCCCGGTGCCAGTACCATGGGGTATCGGCGCCTGGGCGGGTCGCCAAAGTTCCGTGGGTGCGAGCGGGGATTCCCTGGAGGTTCCTCCAAAGGCACCGAGCTTTCGGCGGCCTGAGCGAGTGAGCGACGACAGTGCCCCCACCCTCAGGGCGCGAGCGGATTAGGCCGGCCACGGAAGGTACCCCCGAAATGTCTTACAACGCCGCAGGCGTACCCGAGAAGTTCGCGATGCTCGGGCTGACGTACGACGACGTGCTGCTGCTGCCCGGGGCCTCCGAGGTGCTGCCGAACCAGGTCGACACCTCCTCGCGGGTCTCCCGGAACGTGCGCGTCAACATCCCGCTGCTCTCCGCGGCCATGGACAAGGTCACCGAGTCCCGGATGGCGATCGCCATGGCCCGCCAGGGCGGCGTCGGCGTGCTGCACCGGAACCTCTCCGTCGAGGACCAGGTCAACCAGGTCGACCTGGTGAAGCGTTCCGAGTCCGGCATGGTCACCGACCCGATCACGGTCGGCCCGGAGACCACCCTGGCCGAGGCCGACGCGCTCTGCGCCAAGTTCCGGATCAGCGGTGTGCCGATCGCGGACGAGGCCGGCAAGCTGCTCGGCATCGTCACCAACCGCGACATGGCCTTCGAGTCGGACCGCAGCCGCCAGGTCCGCGAGATCATGACCCCGATGCCGCTGATCACCGGCAAGGTCGGCATCTCCGGCGAGGACGCCATGGCGCTGCTCCGCCGCCACAAGATCGAGAAGCTGCCGCTGGTCGACGACGAGGGCCGGATCAAGGGCCTCATCACCGTCAAGGACTTCGTCAAGGCCGAGAAGTACCCGAACGCCGCCAAGGACGCCGAGGGCCGGCTGCTGGTCGGTGCCGCGGTGGGCGCGAGCGCCGAGGCGTTCGACCGGGCCCAGGCCCTGGTCGGAGCGGGCGTGGACTTCCTGGTCGTGGACACCTCGCACGGCCACAGCCACAACGCGCTGGCCTGGATCGCCAAGATCAAGTCGGCCGTCGGCGTCGACGTGGTCGGCGGCAACGTGGCCACCCGGGACGGTGCCCAGGCGCTGATCGACGCCGGCGTGGACGGCGTCAAGGTCGGTGTCGGCCCCGGCTCCATCTGCACCACGCGCGTGGTCGCCGGCATCGGCGTCCCGCAGGTCACCGCGATCTACGAGGCCGCGGTGGCGTGCCAGGCGGCCGGCGTCCCGGTCATCGGCGACGGCGGCCTGCAGTACTCCGGCGACATCGGCAAGGCGCTGGCCGCCGGTGCCGACACCGTGATGCTGGGCTCGCTGCTGGCCGGCTGCGAGGAGTCCCCGGGCGAGCTGCTGTTCATCAACGGCAAGCAGTTCAAGTCCTACCGCGGCATGGGCTCACTGGGCGCCATGCAGTCCCGCGGGCAGGGCCGCTCGTACTCCAAGGACCGCTACTTCCAGGCCGAGGTGGCCTCGGACGACAAGCTCGTCCCCGAGGGCATCGAGGGTCAGGTGCCCTACCGCGGCCCGCTGGCCGCCGTGCTGCACCAGCTGGTCGGCGGCCTGCGCCAGACCATGGGCTACGTGGGCGCGGCCACCGTCGCCGAGATGGAGAGCAAGGGCCGGTTCGTCCGGATCACCTCGGCGGGCCTCAAGGAGAGCCACCCGCACGACATCCAGATGACGGTCGAGGCGCCGAACTACACCAGCCGCGGCTGATCGCGCGCACCGCACGCATCCGAGGGGCCCGTCACCACCTAGTGGCGGGCCCCTCGCGCGTGCGGTGCGCGCCTGTGGACGCGAGAGCGCGACCCGCAACCAGTGCGGGATACTGGGGGCGGCCGGGGTGACCCGGCGGGCATGAGCAACAAACCAGAAGGGCTCGAAGTGACTGAGATCGAGATCGGGCGAGGCAAGCGCGGCCGCCGGGCGTACTCCTTCGACGACATCGCCGTCGTCCCCAGCCGCCGTACGCGTGACCCGAAGGAGGTCTCGATCGCCTGGCAGATCGACGCCTACCGCTTCGAGCTGCCGTTCCTGGCCGCCCCGATGGACAGCGTGGTCTCCCCGCAGCAGGCCATCGCGATCGGACGCCTCGGCGGCCTGGGCGTGCTCAACCTGGAAGGTCTCTGGACCCGCTACGAGGACCCGCAGCCGCTCCTGGACGAGATCGCCTCGATCCCGGACGAGGCCGCCGCCACCCGCCGCCTGCAGGAGATCTACTCCGCCCCGATCCAGGCCGAGCTGATCAAGCAGCGGATCCAGGAGGTCCGCGACTCCGGCGTGGTCACCGCCGCCGCACTCTCGCCGCAGCGCACCGCCGAGTTCTCCAAGGCCGTCGTGGACGCCGGCGTCGACGTCTTCGTCATCCGCGGTACCACGGTCTCGGCCGAGCACGTCTCCAGCGGCGCCGAGCCGCTCAACCTGAAGCAGTTCATCTACGAGCTGGACGTCCCGGTCATCGTCGGCGGCTGCGCCACCTACACCGCCGCGCTGCACCTGATGCGCACCGGCGCGGCCGGCGTGCTGGTCGGCTTCGGCGGCGGCGCCGCCCACACCACCCGCAACGTCCTCGGCATCCAGGTGCCGATGGCCACCGCCGTCGCCGACGTGGCGGCCGCGCGCCGCGACTACATGGACGAGTCCGGCGGCCGCTACGTGCACGTGATCGCGGACGGCGGCGTCGGCTACAGCGGCGACATCCCCAAGGCCGTCGCCTGCGGCGCCGACGCGGTGATGATCGGTGCGGCGCTGGCCCGCGCCACCGACGCGCCCGGCAAGGGCTTCCACTGGGGCATGGAGGCCGTGCACGATGAGCTGCCGCGCGGCAAGCGGGTGGACCTCGGCACCGTCGGCAGCACCGAGGAGATCCTCACCGGCCCGTCGCACACCCCCGACGGCACCATGAACCTGTTCGGCGCACTGCGCCGCGCGATGGCCACCACGGGCTACACGGAGCTCAAGGAGTTCCAGCGCGTCGAGGTGACGGTCAACCCGGCGCTCAACCACCGCTGAGCCCGACGACTGCAGCAGGGCCCCCGCCGGATCGCGATCCGGCGGGGGCCCTGCCGTCAGTCGGGGTTGGCCGTGCGGCGGGTGAGCAGGAAACCGCCGATCAGGGCGATCCCGTAGAAGGCGAGGTCCAGCGGGTGGCGCTCGGCCCGCCAGGTCGTCAGCGCGCCGTGCAGCAGCTCGCCGTACGGGGTTCCGGCCAGGTCGTGCAGGCGCAGCGTCTGGCCGAGCAACTGGCCGAGGAGGAGCGAACCGGCCGCCAGCAGGGCGCCGAGCGGGGGCAGCAGGCGGTTGCGGCCGCCGAGCCGGCCGAGCGGCCAGGCGACGGCGGCGGCCAGGGCGATGGCCAGCCAGCCGATGGTGCTCTCGACCCGGGCCGGGGCGGTGCCGTACGCGGCCGCGCCGGCCAGCATCGCGGTGACGGCGGCCGCGACCGCCGCCCCGGTCCGGCGGGGGCGTGCCCGCTCGGCGGCGGGTTCGGGCCGGTAGTCGGCCGCCGGGGTGCCGGGCATGCCGGGGGCGACGTAACCCTCGGGGGCGGCCTGCGCCGGTGCCACCGAGTAGTGCTCGGCCGTCCGCGGCCGTCCCGACTGGCCGTCAGCGCCTTCTGCGGGTGCGGTCATGGGCGTCGAATCCCCCCGGAAAGACTGTGAGCTGCCGAACGGTAGCAGCGGCCCGGCGTGCTCGAACAGCGTTTTCGATCACAGATCGGGCACGGAGCGCCGGTTCGCGCCGGGTACGGAGCCAGGGTGGCCGGGGGGCGGGTGGTCGCGACCCCGCGGGACAGGGGATGATGGAGGCTTGGCGTTCGGGCCCGGCGTCGGGCCGATGCGTCGTCACGACCGGCCAGCACCACATGGGGGAACGTTCCGAATGACCCAGGCGCAGGGTTCCACCGGCCGGCTCCTGGCCGGCCGATACCGGCTGAACGCCGTGCTCGGGCGCGGCGGCATGGGCACCGTCTGGCGCGCCGAGGACGAGATGCTCGGTCGGATCGTCGCGGTCAAGGAACTGCGGATGAACGGCAGCGTCGAGGAGGACGAGAAGCACCGGCTGATCGTCCGTACGCTGCGGGAGGCCAAGGCGACGGCCCGGATCCGGCACAACTCGGCGGTCACCGTCTTCGACGTGGTCGAGGAGGACGACCGGCCCTGGATCGTGATGGAGCTGGTCGAGTCCCGCTCGCTGGCCGACGTGATCAAGGAGGACGGCCCGCTGGAGCCCGCCCGGGCGGCCGAGATCGCGCTGGACGTGCTGGGCGTGCTCGTCGCGGCACACGCGCTGGGCATCCTGCACCGCGACGTGAAGCCGTCCAACGTGCTGATCGGCGAGGACGGCCGGGTGGTGCTCACCGACTTCGGCATCGCCAGCGTGGAGGGGGACGCTTCGGTGACCTCCACCGGCATGCTGGTCGGGGCCCCCTCGTACATATCCCCGGAACGGGCCCGCGGGCAGAAGCCCGGCCCGCCGGCCGACCTCTGGTCGCTGGGCGGAACGCTGTACGCGATGGTCGAGGGGCGGCCGCCGTACGACCGGGGCTCGGCGCTGGCCACCCTGACGGCGGTGATGACCGAGGAGCTCAGCACGCCGCTGAACGCCGGGCCGCTGCGGCCGGTGATCGAGGGCCTGCTGGCCAAGGACCCGGCCGAGCGGCTGGACGCCTCTCAGACCCGGTCGATGCTCAAGCGGGTGGTCGCCGAGGCCGTCGCACGGGCGGAGTCGACCACCGAGCACGCGATGCCGGTGAAGGCGGCCGGCACCGGCGCAGCCACCGACGTCGAGAAGCCGGCGGGTGCGCCCGAGAGCCCGGCGAAGCCGACGAAGCCGGCCGGGAAGCCGCCGGTCGGCGGGCTGCTCGGCACCGTCCGGGTCGGCAGCCGGGCCAAGGACGAGAAGCAGCCGGCGGCCGGGGCCGCCGACGGCGGTGCGGCGGCCGTGGAACCGCGTGGCGCCGGTGAGGCCGCCGAGCGCGCCGCCACGCCGCCGACCGAGCCGATCCGGCCGGTGACCAGCGAGTGGACCCTGGGCGCGACCCAGGCGGCCGGCGCCGACCCGCGCACCGGCCGGCGGCGGCTGGCCGTGGCCACCGCGGTCGTCGTGCTGCTGCTGATCGCCGGCGTGGTCGCGGTGGTGCAGGCCTTCGGCGGTTCCGACCAGCGGTCGCCCAAGGGCACCGGCCACAGCTCCGCGGCGGCGGCCACCACCGGCGCGAGCGCCACCGGCACCTCGCCGGCGGAGCAGGAGTCCTCGGCGCCGGCGGCGAGCACCCCGGGCGCGAGCACGCCCGCGGGGGCCACCCCGCCGGCCGCGCCCACCGGTGCGGCGCCCCCGGCGCCCCCCGCGCAGACCGCGGCCGCGCCCGGCGGTGCCACCCCGGCCGCCACGGCCCCCGGCACCGCGGCCGGCAGCCCGGCGGCCCCGTCCTCCGCGGCGGCGCCGACCCCGGCCGGCCCGGCGGTGCCCGCCGGGTTCCGTGAGTACAAGGACCCCTCCGGCTTCTCGGTGGCGCTGCCCGACTGGTTGCAGCCCGCCGGATCCGACTCCAACCGGCGCATCTTCAAGGGTGCCAACGGCAGCCAGCTGCGGATCGAGTGGACCAACACGCCCGGCCCCAGCGCCGTCGCCGACTGGCAGGAGTCGGAGCCCTCGGTGCGCGGCCAGGTGAGCAACTACCAGCGGCTGAACCTGACGGCGATCACCTACCGGCAGTGGACCAACGCGGCGGACTGGGAGTGGACCAACGGCACGCCCAAGATGCACTCGCTCAACCGGGGCTTCGTCACCGGCACGCCCGCCAAGTACGGCTACTCGATCTACTGGATCGTGCCGGACGCGGACTGGGGTGCGCAGGCGAGCGTCCGGGACGTCGTGTTCAGCACCTTCCAGCCCGCGCCCTAGCGCCGGGTGGTCAGCCGATCAGGCGCTGCTTGGCGCGGCTGAACTCCTCGTCGGTGAGCGCCCCGGAGGTGTGTAGGGCGGCGAGGCGTTCCAACTGGTCCAGCAGGTCGGCGCCGGACGAGGGCACCGCGGCCGGGGCGGCGGCCGGGGAGGTCTGCTTCGCCTCCCGGGCCAGCCGGGCGGCGGTGCGGACCTGGTCGGCGAAGACCTCGGCCTTGACCACGTCCTCGAAGCGGTGCGAGCCGGTGAGCGCGACCACCAGCAGCACCTCGCCGTTGATCCGGCTCTTCGTCACGGTCGCGTCGGTGACCGCGGAAAGCGGAACCGGGACGGGCGGTTTGCCGTCCTTGAGGAAGAGCAGCCGGTGGGTCGTGAGGACCAGCACCCCCTTGCGGAAGTGGTCGGGATGGCGCCCGGCCGTCGACGCGACCGGCTTCTCGTCGGGCACGACGCTCGCCTCGACGGTTCGCAGAGCCTCGGCCCGCGTGCTACTGCTGCTGTTGCCGGCCACGTCGAAGGCCGTGTCGATCAGATCGGTCCAGTCCATGGGATCGAGCCTAATGCGGCGGCGCCAACTAGGCTGGGGCGCGAGCGAGAGGAACACGCATGCGAGCGGGCCCGGGTCGGACACTGGCAGGGCGCTACCGGCTGACGGACCGTCCGGAGGCGCTGCGTGCGTACGCGGTGGACGAGCGGACGGGCGGTACCGTCCGGCTGCGCGGCCTGGAGCTGCCGCCCGTGCTGACAGGCGGCCACGAACCCGACGAACCGATGCCCGAGCAGGGCGAGCGGCTGGTGCGGAAGGTGGCGGCCGCCGGGTCGGCGGCGCCGGCGCACCCCCGACTGCTGCAGGGGGCCGGGGCGTTCGTCGACGGCGACGTGCTCTGGACGGTCGAGGAGTCGCCGGTCGGCGTCGCGCTCGCCGACTTGGTGGCGGACGGTCCGCTCCCGCCCTACCGGGTGGCCGAGGTGACGGCCGATCTGGCGGGCGCGCTGCGGGCGCTGCACGAGGCCGGGCTCGTGCACGGCAATCTGACCGTCGATTCGGTGCTGGTCTGCGAGGACGGCGCGGCGATGCTCGGCGGGTTGCTGCCCGGGGTGGCCGAGGAGGCGTTGGCCGAGGAGCTGGGCGGACCGGCCGGTCGCCGCCGCTACGACGTGCGGGCCGCCCTGGTCGGGCCGGTCGCCGAGCGGTGGCCGCTGGACGGCGGCGCGGCCGGCGACTGCTGGGCGCTCGGCGTGCTGCTGCAAAGGCTGGTGACCGGCCGGTCGCCGTTCCCCGAGCCGGATGTACCGGAGCTGGTGACGGCGGTGCGGGACGGCCGGCGGGAGCCCGCGGCGGCGTGCGGGCCGCTGGCGCCGCTGGCGGAGCGGCTGCTGCAGCCGGACCCGGGGCGGCGGCCGAGCGCGGCGGCCGTACGCCGGGAGCTGGCGGCGCTGCTGGTGGGCGTGCCCGAGCCGGTCGACGGCGAGCGGCCGGCCCGGGCGCTCGCGGTGCGACCGGAGGGCCCGCTGGTGCCGCTGGACCCGCGTCGGCGCGGGCGGGGCGGTGCGGACCGGGGGGTGGCGGCGGCCGACGCCGGGCCGGAGCCGCGGCCGCCGCGGATTCCGCCGGCGCTGCTGGGCCCCGTCCTGGTCGGCGGGGTCCTCCTGCTGCTGGTGTTAGGCGTGGCCGCCGTGGTGATGTTCGCAGGCTGACGGTGCCCGCCGGGCGGCCGTGGCCGGTTCGGGCGCCGGGGGAGATTACCGGGGCGGGGACGGGCCGCCTAATCTGTGCGTGGGATTTGTTCGAACTGTGGTCTGCACCAGGCCCTCCGTCGCGGTGACGGCAGGTGGATGAGGGGGAGCGGTCGCCGATGGGCGTGCAGGACCGGCCGGACGCGGCCGAGGTGGAGCGGCTGCTGGCCGGGCGGTACGAGCTGGGGGACCGTCTGGGCCGCGGCGGGATGGGCACGGTCTGGCGGGCCTGGGACCGGATGCTGGACCGCGAGGTCGCGGTCAAGGAGCTCACCGTCAGCCACCTCCCCGAGGAGGAGCTCCAGATCCTGCACGCCCGGATGAAGCGGGAGGCCAGCGCGGCCGCCCGGATCAAGCACCCCGGCGTGATCACCGTCCACGACGTGCTGGAGCAGGACGGCCGACCGTGGATCGTGATGGAGCTGGTCGACGGCCGCTCGCTGGCCGATGTGATCAGCCAGGACGGGACCCTGCAGCCGCGCGCCGTCGCCGAGGTCGGCAGCCAGGTGCTGGCGGCCCTGCACCGGGGTCACCAGCTGGGCGTGCTGCACCGGGACGTGAAGCCGGCCAACGTCCTGCTGGAGCGCGGCACCGGGCGGGTGGTGCTGCTGGACTTCGGCATCGCGACCTACGAGGGCTCGACCGAGCTGACGCGGCCGGGTGACCTGGTCGGCTCGCCGGACTACCTGGCGCCGGAGCGGGCCCAGGGCGAGCGGCCGGGCCCGGCCTCGGACCTCTGGGGCCTCGGCGCGACGCTGTACGCGGCGGTGGAGGGCGAGTCGCCGTTCCGCCGGACCTCGCCGCTGACCACGCTCGCCGCCGTCGTCGGCGACCCGCTGCCGGAGCCGCGCCGGGCCGGCGCGCTGGGCCCGGTCCTGGCGGCGCTGATGGCCAAGGACCCGGCCGACCGGCCGACCGCCGACGAGGCGGCCCGGATGCTGGCCGACGTGAAGGCCGGGCACACCATGGGCTTCAAGCCGGTCGCGTCGGTGAAGACGCCGACCCAGTCGGTGCCGGTGGCGGACCGGACCGAGGGGCCGGAGCAGCCGGCGGCCGCCGAGTCGGAGCCGCCGACCGCGGCGCGCCCGGCGGTGCCGGCCCCCGGGGCCGACACGGGGTCGGTGCCCGAGGTCGACGGTGGAGCCGGTGCGGGCCCCGCCGTGCTCGGGACCGCCGGGGTGGTGGGGGCGCCTCCCGAGGCGGCTGCGGCGTACACCTCACCGACCGCGCCGGTGGCGCACCCCGTCGCGCCCGCGCGCGGTCCGGCCAAGCGCCGCAACGTGCTTCGGCTGGCCGCGGCCGCGCTGGCGGTGGCCGTCCTGGCCGCCGGGGCGACCTTCCTGGCCACCCGGCACTCCGGGCCACCGGCCGTGGACCCGTTGCCGACCGCCTCGGACGAGCCGCAGCCCTCCGGCACCGCCGACCCGCCGCCCACCGGATTCCGGTGGGCGGACGATCCGGCCGGCTTCCGCTTCCCGCTGCCGGTGGCCAAGCCGGCCTGGCAGCGGAGCACGGACACCGCCAACCAGATCTTCTACAGCCCGGACAACAAGTCCCACTACCTGCAGTTCGCCGTCACCGTCGGCCAGTCCGTCAAGCCGCTGGAGCACATGCGGCAGATGGAGACGACCGTCTCCAAGCTGAAGGACTACCGTCAGCACAGGCTGACCGGCGTCGCGGTCAACGGGCACGACGCGGCGGTCTGGGAGTTCAGCTACGCGGCCAAGGAGGGCGGCCGCCGCCGGGCGATCGAGGCGGAGTTCATCGACGACGACGGCACCAGCTACGCGATCTACTCGTCCAGCCCGGAACACGGCACCGAGTGGGACGAGGCCGAGCAGCGCTTCAACACGGTGCTGCACTACTTCACGCCGACCCGTTGACGACCGGCGACCGCATGCGCCCGATCGGGGCAGATACTTGTTACCGACGGGTACCGAACGGGCCGTCGACCGCCTAGGCTGCGCCGTATGACGGACCTCACAGCAGATGCCCCGGCCATCGCGCAGCCCGGCGCCGGTGCCGCGGACCGCAACCCCGCCGCCCCCGGTGGCGGCCGCACCGTCGCCGCAGCCGTCCCGCCGTCGCTGGTGACCCGCCTCACCGCCGGCATCACCGCGGCCGGCGAGCCGGCCCTGGTGGAGACCGTCGCCCCGCTGACCGGCGAGCTCCTGGCCGGCCTGCCGCAGTCCACCCCGGCCGACGTCGAGGTCGCCTTCCAGCTGGCCCGCCGCGCCCAGCCGGCCTGGGGCGCGCTGCCCGTGCGCCGCCGGGCCGCCGTCCTGCTGCGCTTCCACGACCTGCTGCTCAAGCGGCAGGACGAGGTGCTGGACCTGATCCAGGCCGAGACCGGCAAGGCCCGGCTGCACGCCTTCGAGGAGGTGCTGGCCGTCGCCATGGCCGCCCGCCACTACGGCCGCGCCGCGCACTCCTACCTGCGGGACAAGCGGCACGGCGGCGCGCTGCCGGTACTCACCCAGGCGATCGAGGCCCGTCGGCCGAAGGGCGTGATCGGGCACATCTCGCCGTGGAACTACCCGCTGGAGCTCTCCATCGGCGACGCGCTGCCCGCCTTCGCGGCCGGCAACGCCGTGGTCAACAAGCCGGACACGCAGACCGCGCTGACCGCCCTCTGGGCCCGTGAGCTGCTGGTCGAGGCCGGGCTTCCGGCCGACCTCTGGCAGGTCGTGATCGGCGACGGCCCGGTGATCGGCCCGGCCGTGGTCGAGCACGCCGACTACGTCTCCTTCACCGGCTCCACCCGTACCGGCCGTGAGGTGGCCCAGCGCGCCGCCGCCCGGCTGGTCGGCGCCTCGCTCGAACTCGGCGGCAAGAACGCCATGCTGGTGCTGGCCGACGCCGACCTCGACCGGGCCGCCGAGGGCGCCGTCCGCGCCTGCTTCTCCTCGGCCGGCCAGCTCTGCATCTCGATCGAGCGGCTGCTGGTGCACCGCTCGGTGGCGGACGAGTTCCTGGCGAGGTTCGCCGCGCGCACCCGCGCGCTGCGCCTCGGCGGCGGCCTCGCCTACGGCGCGGACATGGGTTCCCTCGTCTCGGTCCGGCAACTGGACGCCACCGTCCGGCACGTGGAGGACGCGGTCAAGGCCGGTGCCACCGTGGTGGCCGGCGGTCGGGCCCGGCCGGACCTCGGCCCGTTCTTCCACGAGCCGACCATCCTGGACGGCGTCACCGCGGAGATGGCGGTCTGCGCCGAGGAGACCTTCGGCCCGGTGGTCTCGGTCTACCGCTTCGACACCGAGGACGAGGCGGTCACCGCGGCCAACTCCACCCCGTACGGCCTCAACTCCAGCGTCTGGACCAAGGACCTGCGGCGCGGCCGGCAGCTGGCGGCCCGTCTGCGCACCGGCACGGTCAACGTCAACGAGGGCTACGCGGCGGCGTACGGCTCGGTCTCGTCGCCGATGGGCGGAATGGGCGACTCCGGGCTCGGCCGGCGGCACGGCGCCGAGGGCATCCTGCGGTACACCGAGGCGCAGACCGTCGCGAGCCAGCGGCTGGTGCCGATCGCGCCCGCCTTCGGCCTGGACGACCGGCAGTTCGCCGCGGTGCTCACCGGCGGGCTGCGGGTGCTGAAGGCGCTGCGGTTCAAGTAGGCCGGTCCGGGCCGGTCCCGTCCGGGCCGGTCCCGTCCGGGCCGGTGCACGGCCGTCCCGAGCCGGGGCGCGCCCGTTCCGCGTTTCGTCGTCGCGTTTCGTTTCCCGAAGGAGCAAGGCACATGGTGGGGTCCCGCGATGAGGCGGAGTTCGACTACGACGTGGTCGTGGTCGGCTCCGGCTTCGGTGGTTCGGTCTCCGCGCTGCGGTTGACCGAGAAGGGCTACCGGGTCGCCGTCCTGGAGGCCGGCCGGCGCTTCGAGCGCGACGAGCTGCCCCGGAACTCCTGGGACCTCGCGAAGTACCTGTGGGCGCCGAAGCTCGGCCTCTACGGCATCCAGCGGATCCACCTGCTGGCCAACGTGCTGATCCTGGCCGGCGCCGGGGTCGGCGGCGGCTCGCTGAACTACGCCAACACCCTGTACGTGCCGCCGAAGGCCTTCTTCGAGGACCGCCAGTGGCGGCACATCACCGACTGGCAGGAGGAGCTGGCGCCGTTCTACGACCAGGCGCAGCGGATGCTGGGCGTCCGGCTCAACCCGACGGTCACCCCGTCCGACGTCCACCTGAAGGCGGCCGCCGAGAAGATGGGCGTCGGCGACACCTTCCACATGGCGCCGGTCGGGGTGTTCTTCGGCGACGGCAAGGATGCCGACGGCCGGGCCGAGGCGGCCCCCGGCGACGAGATCGCGGACCCGTACTTCGGCGGTGCCGGCCCCGCCCGGAAGGCCTGCGTGGAGTGCGGCGAGTGCATGACCGGCTGCCGGCACGGCGCCAAGAACATGCTCACCGAGAACTACCTCCACCTGGCCGAGCGCGGCGGCGCCGAGATCCACCCGCTCACCACGGTGGCCCGGATCCGCGAGCACCGCGGCGCCCGCGGGACCGAGGGCTTCGCCGTGGACGTGCGCCGCACCGACGCCCGCTCGACCACCGACCGGGTCAAGGCGGGCGCGCGCACCATCACCGCCGCCCGGGTGGTGGTCGCGGCCGGCACGTACGGCACCCAGTCGCTGCTGCACCGGATGCGCGACGCCGGCCACCTGCCGGGGCTGTCGGCCCGGCTCGGCGAGCTGACCCGGACCAACTCGGAGGCGCTGGTCGGAGCCCAGACCACCGACCGGCGGTACGGCAGCCGGGCGGACTTCACCAAGGGCGTCGCGATCACCTCCTCGATCCACCCGAACGAGAACACCCACATCGAGCCGGTGCGCTACGGCAAGGGGTCCAACGCGATGGGCGCGCTCTCGATCGCGCAGGTCAGGGGTGCCGGGAAGGGACCGCGCTGGCTGCGCTACCTGGGCAACTCGGTCCGGCACCCGGTCACCTTCGCCCGCTCGATGAACCAGCGCCGCTGGTCGGAGCGGACGATCATCGGCCTGGTGATGCAGTCGCTGGACAACTCGATCACCGTCTCGCTCAAGAAGAGCGGCCTCGGAAAGGGCCAGCTGACCTCCACCCAGGGCCACGGCGCGCCGAACCCGACCTGGATCCCGGCCGCCGAGCAGGGCGCCCAGGCGCTGGCCGGGGAGATCAACGGCTTCGCGGGCAGCACCGTCGGGGAGATCTTCGACATCCCGATGACCGCGCACTTCCTCGGCGGCTGCCCGATCGGCGACTCCGCCGAGACCGGCGTGGTCGACCCGTACCACCGCCTCTACGGCCACCCGGGCATCAGCGTGGTGGACGGGGCGGCCGTCTCCGCCAACCTCGGGGTCAACCCCTCGCTGACGATCACCGCCCAGGCCGAGCGCGCCATGTCGATGTGGCCCAACAAGGGCGAGCAGGACCCCCGCCCGGCCCCGGGCGACGCCTACCGGCGGGTCGAACCGGTCGTGCCGGTGCGCCCGGCGGTGCCGGCGGACGCCTTCGGTGCGCTGCGGCTGCCGCTGCTGGCCGTCCCGAAGGTGCCGAAGAAGGCCGAGCCGGCTGACTCCTGATCCTGCGTCAGGACGGGGCGGCGGCGCGCCGGCGCCGGTTGACATCCCTCCGGGCGCGGTGGGATAAACGGGCTCCCTGGGGGGACCAGGGGCTCGTTCGACCGGGGGGAACGCGGTTCATGGCCATCTGCGCAGCGTGCGGTGCGGCTTCGGCGGAGGGGGCGCTCGGCTGCGCCTCGTGCGGACGGCCGCTCGCGCCGTCCCTGCCGCCGCCCGCCCCACCCGCGGCCCCGGCGGTGCCGCCGCCCCCGGTCGCGGCGCCGGCTGCGGTGCCGGCCGCTCCACCGGCCCCGCCGGTACAGCCCGCCGCGCCGCCGGCTCCGTCGGTTCAGCCCGCCGCGCCCGGGTACCCGCCGCCCGCCGTGCCGCTCGCGGTTCCCCCTGCCGTGGGCAGCTGGGGCGCGGGCCTGCCGTACGACCCGGCCGCGGCGCAGCCGGCCGCCCTGCGCTGGCTCACCGGCGAGGACTGGCGTCCGGCGCTGCGTGCGCTGATCGCGCCGACCGTGGTGCTCCTGCTCGCCGCCCTGATCGCCGCGATCCCGGACGACTACGGGTATTCGTTCTACTTCGAGGCGCCCGGGTTCGACGACCGCTTCGGCTCCGCGCTGGCCATGGCCCTGGCCGCGCTCGGCGCGCCGTTCCGGCTGGGCGTCGACCTCGGCACGCTGCGTGGCGCCGGCGCCAGTGAGACCACGGTGCGGCTGGTGCCGATGACGGTCACCGCGGCCTGGCTGTTCGCACTCTGGCTGGGCCTGCGCGCGGGTGCGCGCGCCCGGCAGGCCCGGACCGGTGAGCAGCAGACCCGGAGGCAGGCGGTCGGCGAGGCGCTGCGGACCGCGCTGGTCGCGGGCGGCGTGACGCTGCTGCTGGGCCTCGTCGCCGGTGCCGAGTGGCACCCCGGCGGGTCGCGCGGTGGCGACCGCCCCGGCGACTTCGACTACGGCAGTTTGTTCGGCCGGGCCACGTACACCACGGACGCCGGCTGGCTGCAGGCGGCCGGCTGGACCGCCCTGCTCGCCGGGCTGCTCGCCCTCGCCGTACACGGCACCGACGCGCTGCGCTGGGCGGCCTGGCGCAACCGGGCGGTGCGCGGCTGGGCGGTGGCCGGCCTCAGCGCGGGCCGGGCGCTGGCGTTCACGGTCGGCCTGTCCGCGCTCACCGCCTTCGTGCTGATCGCTGTCCAGGGCGAGGGCTGGCAGACCGGCGTCTCCGTGGCCTTCCTGCCGAACGCCGGCCTGCTGCTGCTCGGCATCGGCTCGGGCGCGACCCTCCGGGGCGGCAGCGACGACGGGCGCGGCGGGTCCACCGGGCCATGGGAGGCCGGCGGCCGCGCGGACGACGCCGACTTCTCCTTCTTCGACCTGCACGGGGAGAGCGCCGACTGGCGGTGGACCGGCCTGCTCGCGCTGGTCGCCGCGGCCTACCTGGGCTGGACGGCGTACCGGCGGCAGCTCGACGCGGCCGACCGGCTCCGGCTCGCTGCGGTCCACGCGGTGGGGCTGACGCTGCTGATGACGGTGGCCGGGGCACTGGTCAGCTCCGGCGCCACGTCGACGTACTCCGGTCGCAGTCGGGACCTCAGCCAGGAGTACTCGGCCGGCCTGGTGTTCGGCACGGTGCTGGCGGCCAATGCGATCTGGGCGGCGGTCGGTGCGCTCGCGCTGCCGCCGCTGCTGACGGCGGTCCGCGGCGGCGCACCCGATGGCGCGGTCGCCGCGGTACCCCGGCAGGGCGGCCCGCTGGACGCCGCCGGCCTTGCGCCCGGGGCCGCGCCCGACTCCGCGCCCGCGCCCGCGGCGGAGCCGTTCGCGCCGGGCCTGGGGGTGAGCGAGGTGATCGGCTCCCACAGCGACCCGATCCCGCCCGCCGACCCCCCGGCGGACCCGAGCGTCTGGCGCAAGCACCTCTAGCGGGTCGACCGGGCGCACGCCGCGCACCGGGCCGCGGGGCCGTCCCGCGCCCGGCGCACAGGACGTGGCGCACGACCGGTGCGCAGCACGGGCCGGCAGGGCGGACGGGCCGGCAGGGCGGACCGGGCGAGGGGGCGCGGACAGGGCAAAGGGCCCCGCGGGGGAACGGGGCCCTTTGTCGTTCAGCACACGGCGTCAGGGCTGCGCCGGTGCTGGGGTGACGGCGCCGGGGGAGGAGCGCCGTCGGGTCGGTCGGCTTCGGGTCGCACCGTCGCGATCCGGCGCGGGTGGGCCGGTCGCGCGGGGCGCGCACGCTCGCGGTACGGGGCCGGCGTGCAGGTCTGCAGCGGACCTTCGCTCACGGAGCGTGAGGTGATAATCGTTGCCACCGCGGGTCTCGGCGGCACCGGGACGGTACTCCGCAGTAGGCCTTCGGCCATCGGGAGAACCTCTTCCACGCAGCATCGTGCTGGACGAAGGGCTTGCTCTGCAACCGATTCGGCATGATTCGGCACAGTCCATTTTCGGCCCGGCCGTTCCGGTCCGGCCCGGCCGGGGCCGCGTGGAGGCACTCTGTGACACCCGGGCAGGGTGGGTTGGATGATCACGGTGCGTAGTGGTGGCGCCGGAGCGCACGAGGACGCGCGTAGCGGCGCGGGGCGGTGAACGGTGTGCGCCCGGGGCGGGCCGGGGTGCGGCGGCCGGCCTCCGGGCGTCCCCGGGCGCCGACCGCCCCACCTCCTTGGTCCAGTCGCGGCCGGGGTCGCTGTCCCCTGCTGGCCGGCCGCTGCACCCGCGCACGGTCCCACGGCGCCCCCGCTCCCGGCGGGCCGGGACGGCGGTGGCACCACGTGCGCCGGTGGACTGGGATGAGCTCCACGCGTGGTCCTGCAAGTCCGTGCGGCGGTGCCCCGGCCGGGGCGGAGGCGGCGCGCCTGGCGGGCGCGGCGCGGTGGCACGGTCGTCTGAAGCAACGAACCGGCGGCCCGCGCGGTCACGGTCTCTTGGACGGGCAGACGAGTGAAACCGGCCAGCCCGGTAGACTCGGGGTGAGACCCCCGCCCGTCGCCGCCGCCCCAGCCGGGGGCGCCAAGCGTGCGACACGCTAGATACCGCTGCCGGAAGGCCGTCCGTGTCCTCTGCTATTCCCGACCAGAACGCACCCGAGACCGACACCGTCCTGGTCGTCGACTTCGGTGCCCAGTACGCCCAGCTCATCGCCCGACGGGTGCGTGAGGCCCGGGTCTACAGCGAGATCGTGCCGAGCAGCATGCCGGTCGCCGAGATGCTCGCCAAGAACCCGAAGGCGATCATCCTCTCCGGCGGCCCGTCCTCGGTGTACGAGGAGGGCGCGCCGCGGCTCGACCGCGCGCTCTTCGAGGCCGGCGTCCCGGTCTTCGGCATGTGCTACGGCTTCCAGCTGATGGCCATCACCCTCGGCGGCACCGTCGACAACACCGGCGCCCGGGAGTACGGCCGTACCCCGCTGGCCGTCTCCCGCGCCGGCTCCACCCTGTTCGAGGGCGTCCCGGCGCAGCACTCGGTGTGGATGTCGCACGGCGACGCCTGCTCCGCCGCCCCGGAGGGCTTCACCGTCACCGCCTCCACCGACCTGGTGCCGGTCGCGGCCTTCGAGAACGACGAGGCGCGTCTCTACGGCGTCCAGTACCACCCCGAGGTGCTGCACTCCGACCACGGCCAGCAGATCCTGGAGCACTTCCTCTACCGCGGCGCCGGCATCGCGCCGACCTGGACCACCGGCAACGTGGTCGACGAGCAGGTCGCGCTGATCCGCGCCCAGGTCGGCGACAAGCGCGCCATCTGCGGCCTCTCCGGCGGCGTGGACTCGGCGGTCGCGGCCGCCCTGGTCAACAAGGCCATCGGGGACAAGCTCACCTGCGTCTACGTCGACCACGGCCTGATGCGCAAGGGCGAGACCGAGCAGGTCGAGAAGGACTTCGTCGCGGCCACCGGCGTCCAGCTGAAGGTCGTCGACGCGCAGGAGCGCTTCCTGGACGCGCTGAAGGGCGTCAGCGACCCGGAGGAGAAGCGCAAGATCATCGGCCGGGAGTTCATCCGGGTCTTCGAGCAGGCGCAGGCCGAGATCGTGGCCGAGGCCGGCGAGCACGGCGAGTCGGTCGAGTTCCTGGTCCAGGGCACCCTGTACCCGGACGTGGTGGAGTCCGGCGGCGGTACCGGCACCGCCAACATCAAGTCCCACCACAACGTCGGCGGCCTGCCCGAGGACCTGCAGTTCCAGCTGGTCGAGCCGCTGCGCAAGCTGTTCAAGGACGAGGTCCGGATGGTCGGCCAGGAGCTCGGCCTGCCGGAGGAGATCGTCCAGCGCCAGCCGTTCCCGGGCCCGGGTCTGGGCATCCGGATCGTCGGCGAGGTCACCAGGGAGCGCCTGGACCTGCTCCGCGAGGCCGACGCGATCGCCCGCGAGGAGCTGACCGCCGCCGGTCTGGACCGCGAGATCTGGCAGTGCCCGGTCGTCCTTCTGGCGGACGTCCGCAGTGTCGGCGTCCAGGGCGACGGCCGCACCTACGGCCACCCGATCGTGCTGCGCCCGGTCTCCTCCGAGGACGCCATGACGGCCGACTGGTCGCGCCTGCCCTACGAGGTGCTCGCGAAGATCTCCACCCGGATCACCAACGAGGTCCGTGACGTGAACCGCGTCGTGCTGGACTGCACCAGCAAGCCGCCGGGCACCATCGAGTGGGAGTGATCACTCCCGACCGGTTCTGAACCGGCATTGAACGGTCGCGCCGTCGTTCCCGTATACAAGGGAGCGGCGGCGCGGCCGTTCGCGGTGGACGGGGAGCCACCGGGTGGGCCCTCCCACCGAAAGCGCTCACAACCGTGCAGAATGCGGACCGGACCTGTCAGACGTTGGCGGGCCGTGAAGGAAGGTGTGAGGAATGTCGGAGGCCAGCGGCGCCGGGGCGACCGTCGCGGACGCGGGCGGCAGGGCCGAGCGAGCGGCCCTGCGGAAGGCGGTGGCGTCGCAGTACGCGCTGCTGCCGCTGCGGATCTTCCTCGGGGTCACCTTCGTCTACGCGTCCCTGGACAAGCTCTCGGACGCGCACTACCTGGCCGGCGCGGGCGACCCGGCCTCCTTCGTCTCGCAGACCCAGGCCGTGAAGGGCACCAGCCCGATCTCCTTCCTGCTCGGCCTCGCGCTGGACGCGCCCACCCTGTTCGCGCTGGCCGTCGTGTTCGGCGAGCTGGCGGTCGGCCTCGGCACCCTGCTCGGCCTCTGGGGCCGGGTGGCGGCGCTCGGCGGTGCACTGATCAACCTGAGCCTCTGGCTGACGGTGAGCTGGAACGTCTCGCCGTACTACCTCGGCAACGACCTCGCCTACCTGATGGCCTGGACCCCGCTGGTGCTGGCCGGCACCCCGTACCTCTCGCTGGACGGCTACCTGGCCAAGCGCGCCGCCCGGGACCGCGAGCGCGGGCTGGCCGAGAGCCACGTCCGCCGGCGGGCCGTGATGGACGGCGGCATCGCGGCCGTCGCGATCGGCGGTGCCGGGCTGCTCACCGGCTCGCTGACCAACACCTTCGGGCGGGACAAGAACGCCGCCAAGCCCAAGCAGTCCGCCGCCCCGGCCCCCGCCGGCCCGCCCGCCTCGGTGGCCGCCGCGAACGTCCCGGTCGGCGGCTCGGCCCAGGTCAAGGACCCGGCCACCGGCGACGCGGTCTACATCGTGCAGCCCAAGGCGGGCCAGTACTGCGCCTTCTCCTCGGTCTGCACGCACTCCGGCTGCGCGGTCGACGCGCCGAAGAACGGGCAGATGTACTGCCCCTGCCACGGCTCCCGGTTCGACGCCGCCACCGGCGCGGTGGTGAACGGCCCGGCCACCAAGCCGTTGCCGAAGTACAGCGTCACCAGGGACGGCGACGAGTTGAACCTCGGGCCGCTGCAGAGCTGAGCCGCTCGCCCGACGGCGGAGGCCGGGTCGTACGGCGACCCGGCCTCCGCCGTCTCGTGCTCAGAACGTGTCGTCCTGCTCCGGCTCCTCCGGGCGGCCGCGCCGGGCCATCGCCGCGACCGCGCCGACCAGTCCGCCGACACCCAGCACGATGAAGGTCACCGGGAGGACGATCCGGCCGTTCACCGACTGGTGGTTGAGCGCGGCCACCAGGTAGAGCACCGCGAGCACGGTGAACAGCCCGCCCGCGATCAGGGAGAAGAGATCGAGCTGGTGCTTCCTCACGACTGGACCACCTTGATGTCGCCGAGCCCGACCGTCAGCCTCAGGTCGAGCGTGCCCTTGGATGTCTGACCGTTCAACGGGTGGTACTGGTACCGGCGGGTCACGTTCTGTCGGCTGACCGGCTCCCCGGGGGCCTTGACGTCGCCGAGCAGCACCCGGGCCGTCAGGTTCACCGTCACGTCCCGGGGCAGGGTCACGGTCAGCTGTCCCGCGCCGAGCTCCACGGTGGTCGCCAGGGTGGCGCCCGCCGGGTCCAGCCCGCCGAGGTCGAGCCTCATCTCGCCGGCGCCGAGGCTGTAGCGCTCCTCCAGCTCGGCGGGCGCGGTGACCGTCCAGCTGCGCTCGCCGGCCGCGTTCTGCATCGACGTCGGCGAGTGGCCGACGAAGGTGAGCGCCAGCGTCAGCAGCAGCCCGGGCACGACCAGCTTGCGGGCCCGGCCGAACTTCGCGCCGACCAGCAGCGTCACCCCGATCACCAGCAGCGCCGTCGCCAGCCCGGCGGCGCTCACCACGGTGACGCCGTGCCCCCGGGAGGAGGCCGACCAGACCGCGGTGGCCGCACCGGCCGCCAGTAGCAGCCCGATCAGGCCGAGCGGCGAGTGCTCGCGCCGGCGCCGGTGCACCACGACCGGCGGCCGGGGCGGGGCGGCCGGGCCGCTCTTGCGCAGCGGGTCGCCCTGCGGCAGGTCGGTGCGCTGCCACCAGGGCTGGGCCGTGCACCCGGGCGGCGGGGTCGCCCCGGCCTCGCCGTACGGGTTGCGCTCGGGGTGGCGCGGGTCCCACAGGTAGCCGGTCGGGCCGGCGTGCGGGGTGTCGACCGGCACCGTCCCGGCGGCCCGCTCCCGGGCGTGCCGCTCGCGGACCGCCTCGTCCTCGGCCGGGCGCGTCCAGGCGGCGGCGGGGGCCGTCGGCTCCGCCTCCGGGAAGAGCCGGTCGTACGGGCCGTGCGGGTGCCCCCGGCCGCGCCGGCGTCCGCGCACCCGGCCGCGGTGGCGCTCCGGGTCGTAGCGGACGGCCAGGAAGACCAGCGCGGCGAGCAGCAGCAGCGGGAAGAACTGGCCGCCGTCGCCCATCGAGGAGAAGAAGACGCCGGTGCCGATCACGGTCAGCAGCACCGCGCCGACCGACTGGCCGTCCACCCGGCCGGTGAGCACCCGCTGGAGCTCGGTGCGGCCCGCCCGACTGCCGCCCTTGCCGTCCGGCACCGGCTCGGTCGGGACGATCAACCAGGCCAGCCCGTACAGGAAGAGGCCGAGGCCGCCGGAGAGGCAGAGCACCACCGTCACCACGCGGAAGACCACCGGGTCGATGTCCAGATGCCGGCCCAGGCCGCCGCAGACGCCGGCGACCACGCGGTGGTGCTCGGTCCGGTTCAGCGGAGGGCGGTCCGGCGCAGGCGGGGCGCTCGGCCCGGCCTCCTGGGTGCGGTGGTCCTCGGTCATGCCCACCATCCTGGTGGCTCCCGGACGCCCGCCCAACCGCTCGCGGCCCTGTCCGTACCCTGACTTGTCCCTGAGAGGGGGTAGGGACCGACCCTGATGCGCCCGCACCCGCCCGCGTGGAACGATCGGTGGCGTGGCAGCCCCCGGTACCGACCCCCGTCCGCTCGTTCCCGACGCCCCGCCGTCGCCGGGCGGCGACCCGACCGCGCCCGGCGAGGACAGGTCGCCCTACCGGCGGCTCTACCGCAGCCCGCAGGGCCGGATGCTCGGCGGGGTCGCGCACGGTCTCGCGGTGCACCTGGGGCTCCCGGTGGCCTGGGTCCGGGTCGCCTTCGTCCTGCTCTTCTTCGCACAGGGGATCGGCGCCCTGCTGTACGCGGCGTTCTGGTTCGTGGTGCCGATCGGCATCGGCGAGCCCGCGCAGCGTGGCGGCGCGCACTGGGTGTACGTCAACGGAGCCTTCGTACCGGCCGGCTCCTGGCAGGCCTCCGGCGGGCCCGGCACGGAGCTGAGCAAGGGCCGGCGCGGCCGGATCGGCCGGCTGAGGGAGCTGCTGCAGCACGCCCTGCAGGGCGAGCCCGCCACCGTGCCGGGCGCCGAGCCCGCGCAGGTCCGGGTGGCCGCGCCGCGCCAGGGCGGCCTCGGGCAGCTCGCCGCGCTGGTCATGGTGGTGATCGGCCTGATCGCCCTGCTGAGCGCACTCGGCGTGCAGACCGCCCGGCCCTACACCTGGCCGCTGCTGGCCATCGGCGTCGGTGTCGCGCTGGTCTGGCGGCAGGCCGACGACTCGCGCTGGCAGCGCTGGTTCGGTCTGGAGGAGGGCGAGAAGCGCCGCGGTGCCTACACCCGGGTCGGCGCCGGCGTGCTGCTGGTGGTGGTCGGCACCATCGCCTTCCTCGCCCTGCAGGGCAGCGGCTCCACCATCGGCTCGGTGGTCGAGGCCGCGATCGCCGTGCTGGCCGGCGTGCTGGTGCTGGTCGGCCCGTACGCGCTGCGGATGTGGCAGGACCTCGGTGCCGAGCGCACCGCCCGCATCCGCGCCCAGGAGCGCGCCGAGATCGCGGCGCACGTCCACGACTCGGTGCTGCACACCCTGACCCTGATCCAGCGCCGGGCCGAGGACCCCAAGGAGGTGCTGCGGCTCGCCCGGGCCCAGGAGCGCGAGCTGCGGCTCTGGCTGTACCGGCCGGAGGCCGCGGCCGAGGCCGCGCCGGACACCATGGCGGAGAGCCTGCGCGCGGTGGTCGCCGAGGTCGAGGACCGCCACGGCGTCCCGGTCGAGCTGGTCGTCGTCGGCGACTGCCCGATGGACGAGCGGATCGCGGCCCAGATGCAGGCCGCGAGGGAGGCGACGGTCAACGCGGCCAAGTACGGTGGCGGGGGACCGGTCCAGGTCTACGCCGAGGTCGAGGGGAGGACCGTGATGGTGTTCGTCCGCGACCACGGACCCGGCTTCGACCCCGACTCGGTGCCCGAGGACCGGATGGGAGTACGGGAGTCGATCCTCGGCCGGATGAAGCGCAACGGCGGCACCGCACGGGTGCGGCCCGCGCCGGACGGCGGGACCGAGGTCGAGCTGGAGATGGAGAGAGCGAATGACTGAGGCAGCGCCGGACAGGACCGCGCGGGTCGTGCTGGTCGACGACCACCGGATGTTCCGGACGGGGGTCCGGGCCGAGATCGGGCGCACCGAGGCGACCGGCATCGACGTGGTCGGCGAGGCCGACGACGTCGAGTCCGCGGTCCAGGTGGTCGCCGAGACCAGGCCGGACGTGGTGCTGCTCGACGTCCACCTGCCCGGCGGCGGCGGCGTCGAGGTGCTGCGCCGCTCGGCCGGGCTGATGGGGGAGCCGGGTGGGGTCAGGTTCCTCGCGCTCTCGGTCTCCGACGCGGCGGAGGACGTGATCGGCGTGATCCGCGGCGGCGCCCGCGGCTACGTCACCAAGACCATCACCGGCACCGACCTGGTGGACGCGATCTTCCGGATCGCCGACGGCGACGCGGTGTTCTCGCCCCGGCTGGCCGGCTTCGTGCTCGACGCCTTCGCGGCCACCGACACCCCGCCGGTGGACGAGGACCTCGACCGGCTGACCCAGCGCGAGCGCGAGGTGCTGCGGCTGATCGCCCGCGGCTACGCGTACAAGGAGATCGCCAAGCAGCTGTTCATCTCGGTGAAGACGGTGGAGAGCCACGTCTCGGCGGTGCTGCGCAAGCTCCAGCTGAGCAACCGGCACGAGCTGACCCGCTGGGCCACCGCCCGCCGCCTGGTCTGAGGCCGTCGGCGGGGCCGCCGGCCGCCGGCCGCCCTTCCGCCCGGGCGGTCGGTCCCCGGTCGCCCCGGTCGCCGGTCCCCGCCCGGTCCGCCGTTCCCGCCCGCCCGGTCCGCCTGGGCCGGGCGGGCTTGTCGGTGCGGGGCCATAGACTCGATGTGCCATGAGTAGCCTCTTTGACGACCTCCCGCTCCCCGGCTTCGAGGCCCCCGCCGCCGGGTCGAAGCACCAGCCCGCGCCCATCGACGAGGAGCCGCCGCCGTACGAGGACGACCTCCCGTACGAGGCGTACGAGGAGTCGATCCCGGAGGGCCTCTTCCAGACCGACCACGCCGCCGAGGCCGAGCGGGACGCCTGGTACCGCAACGGCGCCGCCCGTACGGTGGTGGACCCGGCGCAGCTGCTGGAGGGCATGAACGACCCGCAGCGCGAGGCGGTGCTGCACGCGGGCTCGCCGCTGCTCATCGTGGCCGGCGCCGGTTCCGGCAAGACGCGGGTGCTCACCCACCGGATCGCCCACCTGCTGGGTGCGCGCGGGGTGCAGCCGGGCGAGATCCTGGCCATCACCTTCACCAACAAGGCCGCCGGCGAGATGCGCGAGCGCGTCGAGCAGTTGGTCGGCCCGCGCGCCCGGGCGATGTGGGTCTCCACGTTCCACAGCGCCTGCGTGCGGATCCTGCGCCGCGAGTCCAAGCTGCTCGGCTTCACCTCGTCGTTCTCGATCTACGACTCGGCGGACTCGCAGCGGCTGATGTCGCTGGTCTGCCGGGACCTCGACCTGGACCCGAAGCAGTTCCCGCCGAAGTCCTTCACCGCGAAGATCAGCAACCTCAAGAACGAGCTGATCGACGAGGAGACCTACGCCGACCAGGCGGCCAACCCGATGGAGAAGAAGCTCGCCGAGGCGTACTTCCTCTACCAGCGGCGGCTGCGCGAGGCCAACGCGCTCGACTTCGACAACATCATCATGACGACGGTGAACCTGCTGCAGGCCTTCCCGGACGTCGCCGAGCACTACCGCCGCCGGTTCCGGCACATCCTGGTCGACGAGTACCAGGACACCAACCACGCCCAGTACACGCTGGTCCGCGAGCTGAGCGGCGGCGCGGTCGCGGACGCCCCGAAGCGCACCGCCGACGGCGACTACGTGAACCCGGCGGCCGGCCGGCTGGCCGAGGTGCCGCCCGCCGAGCTCTGCGTGGTCGGTGACGCGGACCAGTCGATCTACGCCTTCCGCGGCGCGACGATCCGCAACATCCTCCAGTTCGAGGAGGACTACCCCGACGCGACGACCATCCTGCTGGAGCAGAACTACCGCTCCACGCAGACCATTCTGAGCGCCGCCAACGCCGTCATCGAGCGCAACGCCAACCGGCGGGAGAAGAAGCTCTGGACGGCCGGCGAACACGGTGAGAAGGTCGTCGGCTACGTCGCGGACGACGAGCACGGCGAGGCCCAGTTCATCGCCGACGAGATCGACCGGCTCACCGACAAGGGCGAGGCCAAGCCCGGCGACGTCGCGATCTTCTACCGGACCAACGCCCAGTCCCGCGTGTTCGAGGAGGTGTTCATCCGGGTCGGCCTGCCGTACAAGGTGGTCGGCGGGGTGCGCTTCTACGAGCGCAAGGAGGTCCGGGACGTCCTGGCGTACCTGCGGGTGCTCTCCAACCCGGAGGACACCGTGCCGCTGCGCCGGATCCTCAACGTGCCCAAGCGCGGCATCGGCGAGCGGGCCGAGGCGATGATCGACGCGCTGGCCTCGCGGGAGCGGATCTCCTTCGCCCAGGCGCTGGTGCGGGTCGACGAGGCGTACGGCATGGCCGCGCGCTCGGCCAACGCGGTGAAGAAGTTCAACCAGCTGATGGCCGGGCTGCGACAGGTCGTCGAGTCGGGCGCCGGGCCGGCCGCGGTGCTGGAGGCGGTGCTGGAGGAGACCGGCTACCTCGCCGAGCTGCAGTCCTCGACCGACCCGCAGGACGAGACCAGGGTGGAGAACCTCCAGGAGCTCGCCTCGGTCGCCCTGGAGTACGAGCAGGACCCGGGCGAGCGGCCCGACGCCGAGGAGGAGGGCACGCCGCCGGTCGGTTCGCTGGCCGACTTCCTGGAGCGGGTCGCGCTGGTCGCCGACTCCGACCAGCTCCCGGACGAGGACGAGGAGGGGCAGGGCGTCATCACGATGATGACCCTGCACACCGCCAAGGGCCTGGAGTTCCCGGTGGTCTTCCTGACCGGCATGGAGGACGGGATCTTCCCGCACATGCGGGCGCTCAACCAGGTCAAGGAGCTGGAGGAGGAGCGCCGGCTCGCGTACGTCGGACTCACCCGGGCGCGGGAGCGGCTCTACCTGACCCGCTCGGTCCTGCGCAGCGCCTGGGGCCAGCCCGCGTACAACCCGGCGTCGCGGTTCCTGGAGGAGATCCCGGACTCGCTGGTGGAGTGGAAGCGGACCGGGGCGGCTACGGCGCCGGCCGCGCGGGGCTACTCCTCGGGGGCGTCCTGGGGCGGCCGCGGGGCCGCTTCGGGCGGCGGCTCCGCGCGGGGCACGGTGCGCGGTTCGGCGGCGGCCTCGCCGAAGGCCGGCTGGGGCCAGTCGGCGCGGCGCTCCGGTTCGGCGGTCGAGCGCGAGGTCGTGGCGCTGGCGGTCGGGGACCGCGTCACCCACGACACCTTCGGCCTGGGCACGGTGGTGGCCACCACCGGCGTCGGCGACAAGGCGCAGGCCACGGTGGACTTCGGAACGGAGGGCCGCAAGCAGCTGCTGCTGCGGTACGCGCCGGTCGAGAAGCTCTGAGGCCCCGTCCTGCCGGTCGGGCCGCGGCGCGACCGGCAGGACGGGCTCCGGGCGCGGCCCGCGCCGGCGGATCGGCGCCGGCGGATCAGCGCGGGTCGACGCCCTGGGCGAGGAACCAGGGCAGCGGGTCGACCGGGCCGGTGCCGTTCGCCGGGCGGATCTCGAAGTGCAGGTGCGGGCCGGTGCTGTTGCCGCTGCTGCCGACGAAGGCGATGACGTCGCCGGCCTTCACCGTTCCCTTGCGGATCTTGTACGAGCGCAGGTGGCAGTACCACGCCTCGGTGCCGTCGGCCATCTTCAGTATCGTCATGTAGCCGTACGACGGGTTCCACTGCGTACGGATCGTGCCGTCGGTGACGGCCATCACCGGGGTGCCGCCGTCCACCGGGAAGTCGATGCCGGTGTGCCGCTTCGCCCAGTGCGTGCCGGCGGCGCCGAACGTCTCGCCCAGCCCGTGCTGGGCCACCGGGAGCGAGACGGCCGGGCGCTGCTGCTGCGGCGCCTCGGCTGCCTCGGCCTCGGCCGGGTCGGTGCTCCCGGGGTCGGCCGCGACGGCGGGCTGGGCCCCGGCGAGCGGCTCGCGGGCGTCGGCGCGGGACGCCTGTGGGGCGTCGTTCCCGGCGAGCGCCTGCTGGGCGGCGTCCCGGGCCGACGTGTTGTCGGCGGCGGTGACGGCCCGGTCGGGCACCATGCCGGCCGCCTGGGCGCGCCGCTGATCGGCCTCCCCCTGGACGGTGATCGCGGCCGCGGCGGCCACTCCGAGCGCGGCCATCGAGGGCAGCGCGACGCGCAGCAGAGCCGTACGGGTGGCGGCTCGGGCGGCGTCGCGGCGCTGGGAGCGCGACTGCTCACGGGCGGCCATCCGCATCTCCGCACGGGTCGGGCGGGCGGCTACATCGGGAGCCATCGGGGGCTGCCTCCTCGGTGGGCCTCGGGCACGTCGTCGGGCGAGGGAAAGCTGCCGAGACTGTAGCCGCAACGCCGACATCCGGACAAAAGTCCGGAAGTCAAGAGGTGAGTCGGCAGGTCGTGGGCGGGCTGGGCGCGGATTCCGCGGGTATACCGGCAGGTGGTGGGCGGGTCGGGGGCGGGGCCCGCTGTGATTTTCCCCTCCAATTGAGGGGCGGCGCGGCCAGGGTGGCCGGGTGGCGCTAACCTCCCCTCAGGTTGGTTATTGCTGGTTAACCGCGCCCGTGGCCCACGAGGCCCGGTGGGGTGGTGGACGACGAGGTCCAGGAGGCAGTGATGGGTGTGTCAGGCCCGATCCGTGTGGTGGTCGCCAAGCCCGGGCTCGACGGTCACGACCGCGGCGCCAAGGTGATCGCGCGTGCCCTGCGCGACGCCGGTATGGAGGTCATCTACACGGGCCTGCACCAGACGCCCGAGCAGATCGTCGACACCGCGATCCAGGAGGACGCGGACGGCATCGGCCTCTCGGTCCTCTCCGGCGCGCACATGACGCTCTGCGCGCGCGTCCTGGAGCTCCTGAAGGAGCGCGAGGCGGAGGACATCAAGGTGTTCTGCGGCGGCATCATCCCGGACGAGGACATCGTCGAGCTCAAGGCGATGGGCGTCGCGGACATCTTCACGCCCGGGACGCCGACCCGGGACGTGGTGGCGTGGGTGGAGGCGAACCTGCGCGCGGCAGGCTGAGCCGACCGTCCCGCCCTTGCCCGCCGGGCCGGTACGGGGTGTCCGCCCCGTACCGGCCCGGGCGTTCCTCGGTGGCGGCCGGACCGTCAGGAAGCGAGCTCGGCGAGCATGGCCTCGCGGAAGCGCAGGGTGCCGGCCAGCCGGGCGAAGGTCTCGGCCCAGGCCGTCGCCGGCGTGCTGTCCGCCGCCAGCTCCTCGACGGCGGCGGCCGTCTCGGGGGCGAGCGCGCGTTCGGTCATCCCCAGCACCCCGCTGTGGCTCCACGGGTAGGCGCCGGAGGCGGCCGCCCGGGCGAGGGCCGCGACCACGGCGGTGGAGAGCGGCGGTGTCCACGGTGTCGCGCAGGCGCCGAGCAGCTGGAAGGCCTCGCCGAGGCCGTGCACCCGGATGAACGCGGCCGTCCAGGAGGCCCGCTCCTCGGCGGGCAGCACCGCGAGCAGCTTGGCCGGGGCGCCGGTCGGCCGGGGCGCGCGGGCGCGCCGCTGCTCCGGGGCCGGGGCGGGCGCTGGGCCGAGCAGCGCCCGGGCCCAGTCGGCGTCCTGCTGGCGGACGGAGGCCCGCGCCCATGCCTCGCGCAGGTCGTCGGACCAGCTGCCGTCGGTCTCGTCCAGGCTGTCGCCGACCCGCAGCGCGAGCAGTTGATCGGGTGTCAGCCCGGTGGCCTCGGACCAGCCGGACAGCGGTGAGGCGGCGATCACCTCACCGAACCACCAGGCCCGTTCGCCGCGTCCGGTGGGCGACCTGGGCGCTATGCCGTCGCGCTGCATGGCCGCGTCGCACTCGGCGGGCGGGGTGACCAGCAGGTGGGTGCCGCGGTCGGAGAGGCGGACGGCGGCACGGGCCCGCTCGGCCATCCGCCGGGCGAGGGCGGAGCCGGGCAGGGTCGAGAGCAACTCGGCGGCGGTGGCGCGGACGTTCTTGCTGCGGTCGCCGAGTGCGGCCTCCAGGAACGGCTCGTCGGCGGCCGAGAGACCCTCCTGCAGGGCGTCCAGGAAGAGCAGCCGGTCCTCGGCGCGCTCGGTCGGCCAGGTGCTCTGGAGCAGGGAGAGGCCGGCGGCCGGGTCCGTACGGCGCAGCACGGTCAGGTGGGTGACCCGCTCGGCGAACAGGCCCTCGTGCCAGAGGCGGTGGTCACCGTCGGCGGTGCGGGGCGCGGGGGAGTCCGGCGAGGGGGAGCCGGACGCGCAGGCCCCGCCGGTCGTCGGGGCCTCGCCGGTGGTGCGCAGGACGAACCGCCAGTCGGGGTTCCGGGCGGCCAGCCATCGGCCCAGCGGACCGGCCAGGACGACCGCGTCGGGGCGCAGTTCGCTGCGGGCGCGGGCGGCGTCCAGCAGGCTCGGGACGAGCGCGGCGGGCGGGCGGAACCCCCGGGCACGGGCCGTGCCCAGCCACTGGGGGAGCAGTTCGGCGACGTTGGCGAGGACGGCGCCGCCGCCGGGCCTGGTGCCGAGCAGCAGCGAGAGCCGGCGTGCGGCGGGCGCCGGCAGCTCGGGCCGCCCGTCCGCCGGAGCGGGCGGGTCGATCGGCACGGTGGCGGCGCAGGGGAGGGCGCCGGCGCGGCGGCGGACGGTCTCCAGGGCGGCCAGTTCGAGCAGGGCCGTGGCGGGGTCGCTGCGGTCGACCGCCCCGGTGGCGGGGACGGCCGGGTCGGCGGCGGGGAGCGGGCGGCGGTCGGTGCCGAGCAGGGCGGTGGTGTGGAGGGACTCCCAGGGGTCGGGCATACGGGCTCCTGAGGGGTGAGGTGGGGCGGCGGGCGGCGGGCGGCTGGGGCGACCGTCGTCGGGGCGGGGCCGCGCGCCCGGAGGTCAGGGGGCGGTGAGGCCGATCGGGCACCGGTCGGGACCCCAGGCGGTGACGGGGGAGAAGCCCCGGTGGCCGTACTCGCCGAAGACGGTGAGGGGGCGCCCGGTGGAGACGGCCGCGAGGCGCCAGAGGGCGGACTCGGGGACGCCGGCGCGGTGGACCGGCAGGGTGTGGTGGCCGTCGGTGACGTGCCAGCCCTCGGGGCTGAGCACGGGGACCACGTCGGTCAGGACGGTGGGCCAGGTGTCGAGCCAGGGGTCCTCGGCGACGGCGGTGCCGTAGCCGGCGACGGCCTCGGCGACGGTGAGGCCGGGCGGCTCGACGGCGGGGCCGGGCCCGGGCGCGCCGTAGCGGGTGCCGAGCGCGGCGCGCAGCGGGCGGGCGGCGGGGTGGAAGGCCAGCTCGGCCTCCAGCAGGTGGCCGGTGGGGAGGGCGAGGTCGGGGGCCTGGCCGGGGCGGCCGAAGGCGAGCAGGAGGGCGGGCCGGCCGGTCTTGGCGCCGCGGAGCCAGACCCGGCGGGTGGTGAGCCGGTCGTCCGAGGTGTCGCGGCTGCCGAGCACGTACCAGCGGTCTCGGACGGTCGGGCCGGCCAGGAGTTCGGAGGCGTCGGTGGTGTAGCCGACCCGGGCGCGGACGGTGGCCGCGAGCGGATCGGGCAGCTCGTCGACGCGGGTGGCGGCGGTGGCGAGCAGGTGGAGCATGGCGTACTCCTCCAGGAGGCGGTGCTGGGGTGCGGTGTCGAGCTCGCGGACCCGGGTGGCCAGTCCCGGGGCCTGGGCGTCGACCATGCGGGCGGCGACCTCCTCCCACGGGCCGGCGGTGGACTGGTCGGCCAGGCCGTGGCGGACCCGGTCGGCCAGGCGCAGCCGGAGCTCGGCCGCCCCGCCGGCGACCCGGGCCGCGCGCCGCTCGGCGCGGCGGCGCGCGGCGGCCGGGTCGGCCGGGGCCTCGGCCCGGGCGGCCCGCTGCTCGGCGCGGTCGCGGCGCTGGGCGAGCCACTCGGACGCCCAGTCGGCGGGCTCGGCGGCCGGGACCGCCTCGGGGCTGCCGCTCCAGAGCAGCAGCAGCCCGAGTGCGTGCTTGCACGGGAACTTCCGGCTCGGACAGGTGCAGCTGTAGGCGGGCGTGGCGAGTTCGACGACCGTGCGGTACGGCGTCCGGCCGCTGCCCTTGCACTCCCCCCACAGGGCGTCGCCGTCGGTGCCCGCGGCCGACCAGGGCGCGGGCGAGGAGAGCTTGCCCGCGGCCTTCTGCGACGCGGCGTCGGGCGCGAGGGACAGGACGTGTTCGGTGCTCCAGCGTTCCTCCATGCCGACGACGGTAGGCGGGGGGACTGACAGTCCGGGCCGTCGAACTGAGGTCCGGTCAGGATTGTCAGTGGCCCGGTGCAGGGTGGTTCCTGCAGGCCGGGACGCCGACCTGCCTCACTCACCCGCTCCCCCGATCACCCCGCCGCCTGCCACAGGTGTGTCCGGCGGCCGACCCGAAGGAGCCCCATGACCGACGTTCTGCGGCAGCACGCCGAGGACGCCTTCGCGGCCGAACTGGCCGCGCTGGCCGCCCAGGACGACCGTCCGCGCCCCGAGCGCTGGAAGCTGTCGCCGTGGGCCGTCGCCCAGTACCTGCTGGGCGGCGAGCTGGCCGACGGCACCGTGATCACGCCCAAGTACATCGGGCCGCGGCGGGTCGTCGAGGTGGCCGTGACCACGCTGGCGACCGACCGCGCGCTGCTGCTGCTCGGCGTGCCCGGGACGGCGAAGACCTGGGTGTCGGAACACCTGTCCGCGGCGATCAGCGGCGACTCCACCCTGCTGGTGCAGGGCACCGCCGGCACTCCGGAGGAGGCCGTCCGCTACGGGTGGAACTACGCCCAGCTGCTCACCAACGGGCCCAGCCGGGACGCCCTGGTGCCGTCGCCGCTGATGCGGGCGATGGCCGACGGCAAGATCGCCCGGGTCGAGGAGCTGACCCGCATCCCCGCCGACGTGCAGGACAGCCTGATCACGATCCTGTCCGAGAAGACGCTTCCGGTACCGGAGCTGGGCTCCGAGGCCCAGGCGGTCCGGGGCTTCAACCTGATCGCCACCGCCAACGACCGCGACCGCGGGGTGAACGAGCTCTCCAGCGCGCTGCGCCGCCGCTTCAACACCGTGGTGCTGCCGCTGCCCGCCTCGCTGGAGGAGGAGGTGGACATCGTCACCCGCCGGGTCGAGCAGCTGGGCAGCTCGCTGCAACTGCCCGAACTGCCCGGCGGCGCGGAGGAGATCAGGCGCGTGGTCACCGTCTTCCGGGAGCTGCGGGCGGGGGTCACCGCGGACGGCCGGACGAAGGTGAAGACGCCGAGCGGCACGCTGTCGACGGCCGAGGCGATCTCGGTGGTGACCAACGGGCTGGCGCTGGCCGCCCACTTCGGAGACGGCGTGCTGCGGGCCGGCGACGTCGCGGCCGGCGTGATCGGCGCGGTCGTCCGGGACCCGGTCGCCGACCAGGTGGTGTGGCGCGAGTACGTCGAGGGCGTGGTGCGGGAGCGGGACGGCTGGAAGGACTTCTACCGCGCCGCCCGGGAGAACGCCCGCTGACGTGGTGACGGTCCGAGGTTCGAGTTCGTGGAGGGAGGAGGGCGAGTGAGCGCTGAGGTGACGCTGTTGGGCGTACGGCACCACGGCCCCGGTTCGGCCCGTGCGGTGGCCGCCGCACTGGAGGCGCTGCAGCCGGACACGGTGCTGATCGAGGGCCCGCCGGAGGCCGATGCGATCGTCGGACTGGCGGCCCGGAAGGACATGGTGCCGCCGGTCGCGCTGCTCGCCCACGCCGTGGACGACCCGGCCCGGGCTGCGTTCTGGCCGTACGCCGAGTTCTCCCCGGAGTGGGTGGCGATCCGGTACGGCCTGGACGCCGAGGTCCCGGTGCGCTTCATCGACCTGCCGGCGGCGTACGGACTCGCCCCCGCCCCGGTGGTGGACGCCGGTGAGGGGGACGGCGCTGCGGAGGACGCGGGCGCGGCGGACGCGACGGCGGACGGTGCCGTCGAGGACCGGCCGGGCGACCCGATCGCCCTGCTCGCCGAGGCGGCCGGCCACGACGACCCGGAGCGCTGGTGGGAGGACGTCGTCGAGCACCGCGCCCCCGGCGCCGACCCGCTCGCCCCGTTCGCCGCCGTGGCCGAGGCGATGACGGCGCTGCGCGAGGCGGGGGCGGCCGGCAGCGCGGTCCGCCGGGACGACCTGCGGGAGGCGTACATGCGCCAGCAGATCCGCGCCGCCAAGCGGGCCGGGCACCGGCGGATCGCGGTGGTCTGCGGCGCGTTCCACGTGCCCGCGCTGGCCGTACTGCCGACCGTCGCCCACGACCGGGCACTGCTGGCCGGCCTGCCGAAGAAGGTGCGGACCGACATCACCTGGGTGCCCTGGACGCACCGCCGGCTGTCCCAGCTCAGCGGCTACGGAGCCGGCATCGTCTCGCCGGGCTGGTACCACCACCTGTTCGCCGAGCCGGGGGACCCGCTGCCCAAGTGGCTGACCAGGGCCGCCGAGCTGCTCCGGGCCGCGGACCACCCGGTCTCCTCCGCCCACGTCATCGAGGCGGTCCGGCTGGCCCGGACGCTGGCGGTGATGCGCGGCCGTCCGCTGGCCGGCCTGACCGAGGCGCTCGATGCCGTCCGGTCGGTGATGTGCGACGGCTCCGACGTCGCGCTGGAACTGGTCCGCGACCGCCTGGTGATCGGCGACGCGCTCGGTGAAGTCCCGGACGGCGCACCGGCGGTGCCGCTCCAGCGTGACCTCGCCCGGCTGCAGCGCTCGCTGCGGCTGAAGCCGGAGGCCGAGCCGCGCGAACTCGACCTGGACCTGCGCAAGGAGAACGACGCGGCGCGCTCCCGGCTGCTGCACCGGCTGCGACTGCTCGGCATCGACTGGGGCGTGCCCGCGCGGTCGGCGGTGAACTCCACCGGCACCTTCCGGGAGAGCTGGCGGCTCTGCTGGCAGCCCGAGTTCGCGGTCCGGATCGTCGAGGCCGCGCAGTGGGGCACCACGGTCGAGGACGCCGCTGCCGGCAAGGCCGTCGGCACCGCGCGGGCCGCGGTGGAGCTGGCCGAGCTGACCTCGCTGGTGGAGGCCTGCCTGCTGGCGGGCCTGTCCGGCGCGCTGCCCGCGGTGATGCGGGTGCTGGCCGACTGCGCCGCGCTGGACACCGACGTCGCCCGCCTCGCGGGCGCCCTGCCCGCGCTGGTCCGGGCCCTGCGTTACGGCGACGTCCGCGGCACCGACGACGGTGCGCTGGGCGAGGTCGCGACCGGTCTCGCCGACCGGATCTGCGTCGGCCTGCCGCCGGCCTGCACCGGCCTGGACGCCGACGGCGCGGCGGCGATGCGCGGCCACCTCGACGAGGTGCACGGCGCGATCGGCCTGCTGGACGCGGACGGCGCGGACGGCCTGGCCGACCGCTGGGCCGGCACGCTGGGCTCGCTCACCCGGCGGGAGCCGACCGGCGGCCCGGCCGACGGCGTCCCCGGCCTGCTGCGCGGCCGCGCCGTCCGGCTGCTGCTGGACGACGGCCGGCTGGACTCCGCCGAGGCCGGCCGCCGGATGGGCCTGGTCCTGTCGCCCGCCAGTGCCCCGGCGGACGCGGCCGGCTGGGTGGAGGGCTTCCTCACCGGCGGCGGCGCGCTGCTGTTGCACGACCCCCGGCTGCTGGGCCTGCTGGACGCCTGGCTGACGGCCGTCCCGGCGGAGGTCTTCACCGACGTGCTGCCGCTGCTGCGCCGGACCTTCGCCGGTTTGGAGGCGGGCGTGCGGAACACGGTCGGGAGCCGGGTCGCCGCCGGCCCGCTCGACGGCGAGCCGGCCGGGGCCGTCGAGCCCGGCCCGGTGCTCGACCGGGCCCGCGCCGACGCGGCCGTGCCCGTGGTCGCGCTGCTGCTCGGCCTGCCCGCCGCTTCGGCCCACCCCGGCGGTCCGGTCCGGATCCCCCGGCAGGCCTCCGGCCGCGACACCTGACGCCGTACCCGCGGATCCGAGCGGACCGGGCGCCCCGACGACCTGACAACCCGAAGACCCGAAGACCCGAAGACCCGAAGGAGCATCCGATGGCAGTGACCACCCCGCTCGCCGCCGAGGAGCGGCTGCGCCGCTGGCGGCTGGTGCTCGGCGGAGAGGCGGACGGCACCGGCTGCACCCTGCGCGGCCGGGACGCCGCGATGGACGGTGCGCTCGCCGCCCTGTACCGGGGTGCACCGGAGGAGGGCCGGGCCGGGCGGGCCGGCAGGCGCAGCGCCGGGCTGGGCGGATCGGCGCCGCAGGTGGCGCGCTGGCTGGGGGACATCCGCGAGTACTTCCCGACCACGGTCGTCCAGCTGATGCAGCAGGACGCCATCACCCGGCTCGGGCTGGACCGCCTGCTGCTGGAGCCGGAGATGCTGGAGGCCGTCGAGCCCGACGTCCACCTGGTCGGCACCCTGCTCTCGCTCAAGCACGCGCTGCCCGAGACCACCCGGGAGACCGCCCGCGCGGTGGTCGGCAAGGTGGTCGCCGAGCTGGAACGCCGGCTCGCGGACCGGACCAGGGCCACTCTGGGCGGCGCGCTCGACCGCAGCGCCAAGGTGAACCGTCCGCGCCACCGCGACATCGACTGGGACCGCACGATCCGGGCCAATCTGAAGAACTACCTGCCCGAGCACGGCACCGTCGTGCCCGAGCGACTGGTCGGCTACGCCCGGGCGCAGCACGCGGTGAAGAAGGACGTCATCCTCTGCATCGACCAGTCCGGCTCGATGGCCCCCTCGGTGGTGCACTCGGCGGTCTTCGGCGCGGTGCTGGCCTCGATGAGGTCCCTGGACACCCGGCTGGTCGTGTTCGACACCGCGGTGGTCGACCTGACCGAGCAGCTCACCGATCCGGTGGACGTCCTGTTCGCCACCCAGCTCGGCGGCGGCACCGACATCAACCGGGCGCTCGCCTACTGTCAGTCGAAGATCACCCGCCCGTCGGAGACCGTCGTGGTGCTGATCAGCGACCTCTACGAGGGCGGCATCCGGGACGGGATGCTCAAGCGGGTGGCGGCGATGAAGGCGTCCGGCGTCCAGTTCGTCGCCCTGCTCGCGCTCTCGGACGAAGGTGCGCCCGCATACGACCACGCGCACGCCGCCGCCCTGGCCTCGCTGGGGGCTCCGGCGTTCGCCTGCACCCCCGACGCCTTCCCGGACGTCATGGCCGCGGCGATCGAGAAGCGCCCGATTCCGGTGCCCGACCGGAGCGCGTAGCCGACCGGTGTGCGGGTTCACCCGGACGGGCGAACCCGCGCCGTCCGGGCGCCCGGGCCGGCGCCTGACGGCACCCGGTGCACGTCACCCGGCCGTAGGCTGGCTGTGACGGTTCTCACCCAATACGGGCATGCCCCGGGCGAAAGAGTCCCGTCGGACGGGGATAACCTGCCAGACGGACGTGACGCGCGTGTTGATTGACGTGTGCGCCCGTGGCTGTGTGGGCCGCAAGGCCGTACCTCTGCGTACCCGCACCGCCCCGACGACCCGCAGCGAAGATCCTGCCGTGGCACGCTCGTAGAGACACAATCCGCGACCACGAACAAGGACAAACACGTGGACCTGTTCGAGTACCAGGCGAGGGACCTCTTCGCCAAGCACGGCGTGCCCGTGCTTGACGGTGATGTCATCGAGACCGCCGCAGACGCTGCCGCCATCGCGGAGCGCTTCGGCGGCCGCGCCGTCGTCAAGGCTCAGGTGAAGGTGGGTGGCCGAGGCAAGGCCGGTGGCGTGAAGCTCGCCTCCGACCCGGCGGACGCCGTCGCCAAGGCCGAGGCGATCCTCGGCATGGACATCAAGGGCCACACCGTCCACAAGGTGATGCTGGCCCAGACCGCGGACATCAAGGAGGAGTACTACGTCTCCTTCCTGCTGGACCGCACCAACCGCACCTTCCTGGCCATGGCCAGCGTCGAGGGCGGCGTGGAGATCGAGGTCGTCGCGGAGGAGAACCCCGAGGCGCTCGCCAAGATCCCGGTCGACGCCAACGAGGGCTGCACCCCGGAGAAGGCCGCCGAGATCGTCGCCGCGGCGAAGTTCCCGGCCGAGGTCGCGGACCAGGTCGCCGAGGTCCTGCAGAAGCTGTGGGCCGTCTTCATCGCCGAGGACGCCCTCCTCGTCGAGGTCAACCCGCTGATCAAGTCCGGCGAAGGCAAGATCATCGCGCTCGACGGCAAGGTCTCGCTGGACGAGAACGCCGAGTTCCGCCAGCCGGAGCACGAGGCGCTTGAGGACAAGGCCGCCGCCAACCCGCTTGAGGCGGCGGCGAAGGCCAAGGGCCTGAACTACGTCAAGCTCGACGGCCAGGTCGGCATCATCGGCAACGGCGCGGGCCTCGTCATGAGCACCCTCGACGTGGTCGCCTACGCGGGTGAGAAGCACGGCGGCGTCAAGCCGGCCAACTTCCTCGACATCGGCGGCGGCGCCTCCGCCGAGGTGATGGCGAACGGCCTGGAGATCATCCTGGGCGACGCCGACGTCAAGTCGGTCTTCGTCAACGTCTTCGGTGGCATCACCGCGTGCGACGCGGTCGCCAACGGCATCGTGCAGGCCCTCGCGCTCCTGGAGAGCAAGGGCGAGGCCGTCACCAAGCCGCTGGTCGTCCGTCTCGACGGCAACAACGCCGAGCTGGGTCGTCAGATCCTGACCGACGCCAACCACCCGCTCGTCGAGCAGGTGGACACCATGGACGGTGCGGCCGACCGCGCCGCCGAGCTGGCCAACAAGTAAGGAAGGGGACTACACAACCATGGCTATCTTCCTTACCAAGGACAGCAAGGTCATCGTCCAGGGCATGACCGGCTCCGAGGGCATGAAGCACACCCGCCGCATGCTCGCCTCGGGCACCCAGATCGTCGGTGGCGTGAACCCGCGCAAGGCCGGCACCACGGTCGACGTCGACGGCACCGAGGTGCCCGTCTTCGGCACCGTCGCCGAGGCCATGGAGAAGACCGGTGCCGACGTCACCGTCATCTTCGTGCCGCCGAAGTTCACCAAGGACGCCGTCGTCGAGGCCATCGACGCCGAGATCGGCCTGGCCGTCGTCATCACCGAGGGCGTCCCGGTGCACGACACCGCCGCCTTCTGGGCCTACGCCGGTTCGAAGGGCAACAAGACCCGGATCATCGGCCCGAACTGCCCCGGCCTGATCAGCCCCGGACAGTCGAACGCCGGCATCATCCCGGCCGACATCACCTCCTCCGGCAAGATCGGTCTGGTCTCGAAGTCCGGCACCCTGACCTACCAGCTCATGTACGAGCTGCGGGACATCGGCTTCTCCTCGGCCGTGGGCATCGGCGGTGACCCGGTCATCGGCACCACCCACATCGACGCCCTCAAGGCGTTCCAGGAGGACCCGGAGACCGAGCTGATCGTCATGATCGGCGAGATCGGCGGCGACGCCGAGGAGCGTGCCGCGGCCTACATCGCCGAGCACGTCACCAAGCCGGTCGTCGGCTACGTCGCGGGCTTCACCGCCCCCGAGGGCAAGACCATGGGCCACGCCGGCGCCATCGTCTCCGGCTCCTCGGGCACCGCGCAGGCGAAGAAGGAGGCCCTTGAGGCCGCCGGTGTCAAGGTCGGCAAGACGCCGTCCGAGACCGCCCGCCTGGCGCGCGAGCTGATCGGCTGACGCCACCCGCTCGTCGAGCGCCCCGCCCGGAAACCGGGCGGGGCGCTCGCCGTTTTCGGGGGCGCCCGCCGTCATCGCCGCTCCGCGGGTGGCGGGGCCGGGCGTCAGACGTCGTCCGTCGGGCAGGGGCGCAGCGTCCAGCCCGTACAGGCCGGCGGACCCGCCGTGACCGGGCCGGGAGGCGGCGCCTCGGCGGTGTGCCCGGCGGACGGCAGCTCCCAGAGGCGGCGGGGCGGCGGCGGATCCACCACGACCGGCTCGACCCCCGGTGTGGGGCTGCACCAGAGGCTGTGCACCCCGGTCGACGGGGCGTCCGGCAGAGCCGGGACGGCGGCGGTGGTCTCGGCCGTGGCGCAGAGCGTCGGGGCGGGCGGCTCGCCGGGCCGGAACAGCTGCCCGGGCCCGCTGCCGCTCAGCGTCGCCACCACGGCCGCACCGACGGCGGCGGTGAGCAGGGCCGCGGCGGTGGTCCGGCCGGCGTCGGCCAGTCCGTGCCTGGCGCGCAGCAGCGGCATCGGCGGCCGGTGCGGCTCCGGGCAGCCACGGACGGCCGCGCGGTGCAGCAGCCCGCTGAGCCGGTCGGCGAAGCCGTCCGCCGCCGGATCCGGGCCGACCAGCTCCGGCACCCAGTGCGCCAGCGCCGTCCGGGCCGCCCAGACCCGGCCCTCGGCGGCCGTCACGGTGGACTCCACCTCGACGGCCACGGCGTCGGCGGGCAGGCCGAGGCCGTCGTGCAGGACCAGCGCCCGGCGCTGTGGGCGGGAGAGCCGCTTGAGAGCCTTGAGCAGAGCGCGGTCGTGGCCGGTGAGCCGGTCGTGGTCCGGCAGCACCGCCTGCGCCTCGTCGGCCGGGCGGACCTTGATCCGACGGTGCGGCAGCCGCCAGACGTGTGCCCGGCGCGGGCCGCCGCGGTGCCACGGCGAGAGCGCCGCCTCGAAGGCCCGGGTCCGCAGCCACCCCTCCGGGTCGGGCTCGCCCGAGACCTCGGCCCAGCGGCGCTGTGCCTCGGCGAAGACCCGCCCGACGCAGTGCAGGGCCCGGTGCTTGCAGGCGGTCAGCAGGAACGTCTGCTGCACCAGCCGGGTGTGGACGGTCTCGTACAGCTCCTCGAAGGCGGGGGCCGGTGTGTCCGGGCGGTCCGGGCGGTCGCCTTGCCGCCGGGGGTCCTGCGGCCCGCCGTCCGGGCCGGGGTGGGGGGTACTCCGGGGCGACGCAGCTCCGGTGCGGTCGGGGGCGCCCGGCCGGCCCGGTCGCCGCCGGGAGTCCGTCCGCCCGCCCGGTCCGGCCTCGGCCCGTCCGAACTCCGGGGTGGGGCCGCCGGCGGTGGTGTCCGGCGGCTCCGGGCGGGGGGCCGCGGCGGGCTGCGCGGGAGCGGCAGCGGGCCGCTCGCCGCGCCCGTCCCGGCCGGCCGCCGGCACGGGGGCGCCGGGCTCGGCGGGGGTGCCGCCGCCCCGCCGTTCGACCGTTCGGCCGGCCTGCCGGTCCGCCGGTCGTGCCTGGCCGGCCGGGTTCCGGCGGCGGTGCCGCCCGCCGCCGGGCCCGGGGGTGTCCGGCGCCGCACCGTCCGGCGTGCCGGGGCGGGCGCCGTCGACCGGGCCCTTGCGGCGGTGCCGCCCGCCGGGCGCGGCAGGAGCTGCCGTACCCCCTGGTGCAGGACGGTCCGACGCGCTTCTGTCCGGCACGCCGCCGAGGGCGCCACGCGCTTTCTCCCCGCCCGCCCCGCTCCGGTCCGACCGCCTCCGGCCCGGCTCGGCCGGGGGCTTCGCCGCCGCTCCGCGTCCGGGTGGGGCCGGGTCGGGGCGGCCTGCGGCACCCGCCTTCTCCCCCGTCGCGGGCGAGGCCTGAGCCGGGCTCAGCAGTGCGGCGAAGACGCCGATCTCCGCGCGGGTACGGGTGCCGAGCTTGCGCATCGCCCGGTGCTGGTACGTCCGCGCGGTGGCCGGGGTGACGCCCAGTACGGCCGCCGACTCGGCGAGCGGCCGACCGGCCGCCAGGTGGGCCAGTGCCTGGGCCTCACGCGGGGTCAGTTGCCGCAGCAGCCGGGACGCCTCCGCGGGGTCGAGGGAGACCCCGCCGGCCGCCTCGCCGCGCGAGCTCCCGGCCGTCTGCCCGGCGGGGACGGCCTGGGCCTCCGGCGCACCCGGCGTGCCCGGCACCCCCTTTGCGGGCTTCGCGACGGCGCGGCCGCGGCCGGGCCGGCCCCTCCCGGGGCGGCCCTGCGGTGCCGGCTGGTGGTCGGTGGTGGCGGGTGCGCCGGTGGGGCGCTCGGCGGTTGGCGGTGTGCTCATCAGACACTCCGGGCCGGGGTGGGGGCCGCAGCTAGCGGGCCGGGTCCGAAAATGCGCATAAGCCAATAATCTGGGACACGACGGCGGTTTGCCTCTTCACGAAGCATGGCGAGTCGCCTTGGCACCATGAGGCGCATGACGCAGCTGATGGGCCGTCCGATCGTGGAAGTGCCGGTTGAACTGGGGGCCAGGCCCGTCCTGGCCGACCTGCTCACCGGGGCGCGGACGGCGCTGCTCGGGCTGGCGGCGGTCGCCGTTCCGGTGCTCGCGCTCTGGGTGGTGACCCCGTACGCGGACGACGGTGCGGCCGGTGCGCTCCGCCTCGCCGGTGCGCTCTGGCTGCTCGGACACGGTGCCCCGGTCCTGCGCGGTGCCGCGCAGGCCCCGCTGACCGTCACTCCGCTGCTGCTCGGCCTGCTCGCGGTGGCCCAGCTCCGCCGGGCCGGTGCCCGGGTGGCGGCCCGGCGCGGTCCGCGGCCGCGCTGGGGCGGGCCGTGGGCGGTGTGGTGCGGCTACTGCGCGGTGGCCGGCGTGGTGGTGGCCCAGTGCGCGGGCCCCGGCCCGTTCCGGGCCCGGGTGCTGCCGGACGTCCTGGTGGTCGTGGTGCTGGCCGCCGCGGCGACGCGCTCGGGTGCTCGGGCCGCCCGCCGGCCCGGGCCCGGCGGCGGGCTGGCCGGCCCTAGGTGGCCGGGGCACTGGCAGCAGTGGCTGGACCGGGTGCCGGAGTGGGCGCGGCCCGACGGGGGAGCGCCGGTCGTCCGGGCGGCCGCGCTGGCGGCCGGAGCGGGGCTGGTGGCGGCGGGCGCTCTGGTGGTCGCGGTGGCGGCGGTGCTGGCGGCGGTGGACGGCGGCGGTCCGGCGACCGTCGCGCTGGCCCGCGGTCCGGCCGCGGTGGCCGGGCTGCTGCTGCTGAGCCTGGCGGTGCTGCCGAACGCGGTGGTCTGGGGCGCGGCGTACGCGCTCGGTCCGGGGTTCGCGGTGGGGGAGGGGACGCTCGTGGCGCCGGCCGGGGCGGTGCTCGGGCCGGTGCCGGACTTCCCGCTGTTGGCGCTGGTGGCGGAGCCGGGGGCGGGTGGCTGGAGGCTCGCGGCCTGCACGCTGGCGGCGCTGGCCGGGGTGGTTCCGGCTCTGATGCTGGGGCGGGCGGCGGCCGGCCCGCAGTGGTCGCACGGCGGGGATCCGGACGTGCGCCGCAGGGGCGGGCGGCGCCCGGACGGCGGGGGCTTCGAGGACTACGGCCTGGACGAGCCGGACCGGGCCGAGCGGTCGCCCGCCGCCACCGGGCCGTGGCACCCGGTGGCGACCGCCGTCGCGGTCCTGGCGGTGGCGCTGCTGACCGGTGCGGCCGCCATGGTGCTCGGGTGGCTCGCCGGCGGGGCGCTGGCCGGCGGCCGGATGTCCGAGCTCGGCCCGGTGCCGTGGCGGACGGGTCTGGCGGCGGCCGGCTGGCTGACCGCGGTGGCGGTGCCGGGAGCCCTGCTCGCCCGGGCCCGCGCGCTGGCCGGGGCGGCGGCCGGGGAGAGGGCTGAGGCGGCCCGGGAGGGGGCTGAGACGGAGCCCCGGCCGGCCGGCGCCGTCGACCGGTTCGTCGTCACGTTCACCGGCCGGGTCCGCCGGAGCGGGCTCCGGGTGCGGTCCCGTGTCTACGGGCTCGTCCTGCGGCTGGGCGGCGCGTCGACGGCCCCGGACGCCGTCGACGGGCCGGACGGGCCGGCCGCACGGCCGTCGGCCCCCGCCGTCCCCGAGCAGCCCGACACGGACTGAGGGCCGACACCGACGAGGTCCGACGCCGCCTGAGGGCCGCCGCCTGAGGGCCGGGCAGGACTACTCGCTCTGCCTGGTCACGTCCACGTACCACTTCGGCGCGAGCCGCTCGCAGTTGTCCGCACCGGTCGTGGTGAGCGAGTCCCGGACGCAGGTGACGTAGTCGTTGTAGTAGAGGCTGAGCCCGATCGCCGAGGTCACGAAGACCACGGTCATCGCACCGGTCAGCACCCCGGCGAGCGCCGCCGGGGTGAGCGGGTTCGGCGCGCCGGCCGGACCCGCGGCGGCGGGTGCGCCCCCGGCGGCGCTCGCGGCCGGCTTCGGGGCGCGCATCGCGCCGATGCCCCAGACGACGGCGAGCGCGCCGACGAACAGGGCGACGTAGTGCAGCGCGGCCAGCGCGCAGATCAGCGAGGCGATGCCGGCCAGCGCGGCGTTCCTGGCCTTGCGCTGCGCCGGGTCGTTCGGGTCGAGGCGGGGCGGCTGCGGGGCCGGGGGCCGGGGGTGCCAGCCGCCGCCCCGGTAGCCGGGGCTCCACGGGTGCGGCGGCGGGACGTGCGGGCGCTCCTCCGGCCCGCCCTGGCCGTCGGACGGCTCCGACCCGCCGTCGGGCCGGGGGTTGCGCGGCCGCCACGGCTGGTCCGGGGCATCCGCCGGCGGCGGCGCGAAGGGGTTGCGCTCGCCGGTGTCGTCACCGCTGCTCATGGTTTCAGCCATTCCTTACTCGGTCGGTGGGGCGGACGCCCGCGCCACCCTATGATCCCGCAGCCGTCCCGGGGCAGCCCTGCGGCCTGCCGCCGGGCCGGGACACCCGGTCGGGCGCCCGGCGCGGACGGGCCCGGCGGGCGGGAGGAGATCCCCGTCTCAACTACGCGCGTAGCGCCCGCAGGCCGTTTCAGAGGCCGTCCGACCAGCCGTTATCGTGGTGACGGTCAGCAGCTCACAGAGGTTCCCCGGGGCCCGCGTCGTGGCGGGTTCTCCTGGTGTTCCCCCTCGCTCGACCTGCCGTTCGTAGTGGCCCCACCGCCGGTGGACGTACCAGCGGGCGGCGCCCGACCTACGGAGAATCGCGCAGTGGCCGCCGCCCCCGCTCAGCTCTTCCCGCCCCGCACGCCCGGACCGGCCCGCCTGGTGGTGCTGGTCTCCGGCTCCGGCACCAATCTGCAGGCGCTGATCGAGGCTTCCGCCGACCCGGCCTTCGGCGCGCGGATCGTCGCCGTCGGAGCGGACCGCGACGGCATCGCCGGCCTGGACCGCGCCGAGCGCGCCGGCCTCCCGGTCTTCGTGCACCGGGTGAAGGACCACGCCGACCGTGCCGACTGGGACCGCGCCCTGACCGCCTCCGTCGCCGCGTACGAGCCGGACCTGGTGGTCACCGCCGGCTTCATGAAGATCCTCGGCCCCGCGTTCGTCGCCGCCTTCGCCGGACGGATCGTCAACACCCACCCCGCACTGCTGCCCTCCTTCCCCGGTGCCCACGGCGTCACCGACGCACTCGCGCACGGGGTGAAGGTCACCGGCTGCACCGTCCACCTGGTCGACGCCGGCGTGGACACCGGGCCGATCATCGCGCAGGGCGTCGTCGAGGTCGTCGACGCCGACCACGCCGATGGCGGCGAAGCGCTGCACGAGCGCATCAAGACTGTCGAGCGCAAGCTGCTCGTCGACGTCGTGGGCCGGCTGGCCCGCGAGGGTCACCGCATCGAGGACCGAAAGGTATGGATTCCGGCACATGAGTGAGCGGATCGAACGAATCATCGAGGATGGTGCCTGGCGCGTAGCGCCCGCCGAGCGCAGCGAGGTGGGAGCATGAGTGCCAGCTCCACCACCCCCCCTGTCTCCGAGGACATCCGTCCGATCCGTCGCGCGCTGATCAGCGTGTACGACAAGACCGGTCTGGAGGAGCTGGCCCAGGGCCTGCACGCCGCCGGGGTCGCGATCGTCTCCACCGGCTCCACCGCCGGCCGGATCGCCGCCGCCGGCGTGCCGGTGACCGAGGTCTCCGAGCTGACCGGCTTCCCGGAGTGCCTGGACGGACGCGTGAAGACGCTGCACCCCCGCGTGCACGCCGGCGTGCTCGCCGACCTGCGCCTGGAGTCGCACCGCGCGCAGCTGGCCGAGCTGGGCGTCGAGCCCTTCGACCTGGTCGTGGTGAACCTCTACCCGTTCAAGGCCACCGTCGCCTCCGGCGCCACCCCGGACGAGTGTGTCGAGCAGATCGACATCGGCGGCCCGAGCATGGTCCGCGCCGCCGCCAAGAACCACCCGTCGGTCGCCGTGGTGGTCGACCCGGCCCGCTACGGCGACGTGCTGAAGGCCGCCCGGGAGGGCGGCTTCGACCTCGCCACCCGCAAGCGTCTGGCCGGTGCCGCGTTCGCCCACACCGCCGCGTACGACGTCGCGGTCGCCTCCTGGTTCGAGGCCGGCTACGCGCCGAGCGACGAGCGGTTCCCGGAGTTCCTGGGCGGCACCTACGAGCGCCAGAACGTGCTGCGCTACGGCGAGAACCCGCACCAGGGCGCCGCGCTGTACGTCGACGGCACCGGCGGCCTGGCGGGCGCCGAGCAGCTGCACGGCAAGGAGATGTCGTACAACAACTACGTCGACACCGACGCCGCCCGTCGCGCCGCGTACGACCACGCCGAGCCGGCCGTCGCGATCATCAAGCACGCCAACCCGTGCGGCATCGCGACCGGCGCCGACGCCGCCGAGGCGCACCGCAAGGCGCACGAGTGCGACCCGGTCTCCGCGTACGGCGGCGTGATCGCGGTCAACCGCCCGGTCACCGTCGAGCTGGCCGAGCAGATCGCCCCGATCTTCACCGAGGTCGTCGTGGCCCCGGGCTACGAGGACGGCGCCGTCGAGGTGCTGGCCCGGAAGAAGAACCTGCGGGTGCTGCTCGCCCCCGAGGCGCCGGCCAACCGCCAGGAGCTGCGTCCGATCTCCGGCGGCGTGCTGCTGCAGGAGACCGACCGCGTGCACGCCGAGGGCGACGACCCGGCGACCTGGACGCTGGCCACCGGTGAGGCGCTGTCCGAGGTGGAGCTGGCCGAGCTGGCCTTCGCCTGGCGGGCCTGCCGGGCCGTCAAGTCCAACGCGATCCTGCTGGCCAAGGGCGGTGCCTCGGTGGGCGTCGGCATGGGCCAGGTCAACCGGGTCGACTCGGCGAAGCTCGCGGTCGAGCGGGCCGGCGAGCGGGCCAAGGGCTCGTACGCGGCCTCCGACGCGTTCTTCCCGTTCGCGGACGGCCTGCAGATCCTCATCGACGGCGGCGTCAAGGCCGTTGTCCAGCCCGGTGGTTCGATCCGCGACGAGGAGGTCGTCGCGGCCGCCGCCGCGGCCGGCGTGACGATGTACTTCACCGGCACCCGCCACTTCTTCCACTGACGGGACGACGGAGCGGCCCGGCCCCCTCCCCGGGGACCGGGCCGCTCCGTCGTGTGCGCGGGGACCGCTACTTCTTGATCACCAGCGTGCCGGCGGCACGGTCGTGCCAGCCCTGCAGCTTGCCGGAGTTGTCGAAGAACGGCGACAGGTAGACCAGCGCGGCACCGATGTAGCAGAGGAAGGCGCCGACGATCGGGATGATGAAGCGGATGAAACCGCCGCCGAGGCCGGGGACCTGGCCGGTGCTCTCCTTGACCACGCGCAGGCCCATGGCCATCTTGCCGAGGGTGGCGCCCGCGAACGAGACCATCAGCCACTCGTAGAGCAGGTTGAACAGCGAGAGCACGCCGACCATGACCATCATGGTGACGAAGAAGCCGGCGGCGGCCTCGTTGTTGCTGTTCAGGCAGTCGTAGTAGGCGGAGTTGGAGCCACCGTACGAGTACAGGCCGCTGCAGTCCTTCTGGTCCTTGGCGATGCCGAGCGCGCTGGCCAGGCCGAGCGCCATCACCAGCGCGACGATCGCGCCGATCGCGAGACCGTCGATCAGGCGGGCCAGGAACCGCTGGCCCATGGTGGCGAGCTTCACCGGGCCCAGGTGGTGGAGGTTGATGTAGCCGTTGTTCGCCTGGAGGGTGCCCGGCATCGGCGCGTACCCGTACGCCTGCTGCTGCGGGACGCCGTAGGCCGGGGCCTGCGGCGGCTGCTGCGGGTAGCCGTAGCCGGCCGCCGGCGGGGCCTGCTGCGGGTAGCCGTAGCCCTGCGGCGGCTGCTGGCCGTACGGGTTGTTCGGGTCGGGCGGGTAACTCATCGATGCCTCCGGGCAGGATGTGGGGACTGGTGGCGGGACAGCACGGGATCCGGAGCGGACCGCCGGTCGGGCCTGCGGTCGCTCGGGAGGGCGGCGGAGCGCGGTGACGAAGGGGGCGCGCAGGAAGCGGCGCCCGCCGTCCGGCTCAGAGCCGTGGGAAGCGTGGGAACGAGGGCCGTGGCGCGAACGGGAGCAACCAGGGCTGCGGGCACGGCGGCACGCCGCCGTGGCGGTCGGGCGGCACGGTCTGGTGTGGTCGGCTCACTCTGTTCTTCCCCCGGGTACGCCCCGCCCGTGTGTCCGTCGGCCCGTCACCGGGCCGGATGCGGCAGGGAATGCCCGCTTATCGTCAACCCGACAACCCGGCGCTGTCCAGCGGCGTTCGCGCACCGGACCGGACTGTGGCGCAACCGCAACGTCGGCCGCACCGGCCGGGCCCCCGGGCGCCGCGCTCCCGGCCTTCGCGGGGGTGCTGCCGGGGCTGGCGCGGAAGGTTGCGGCGATCCGGGAGAATGGGGTCATGACTGCCCAGATTCTCGATGGCAAGGCCACCGCGGCCGCGATCAAGTCCGAACTCGCCGCCCGCGTGGCGGCCCTCAAGGCGAAGGGTGTCACGCCCGGCCTCGGCACCGTCCTGGTCGGTGACGACCCGGGCAGCCGCTGGTACGTCAACGGCAAGCACCGGGACTGCGCGGAGGTCGGTATCGCCTCGATCCAGCGCGAACTGCCCGCCACCGCCACCCAGGAGGACGTCGAGAACGTCGTCCGCGAGCTGAATGCCGACCCGGCCTGCACCGGCTACATCGTGCAGCTCCCGCTGCCCAAGGGCCTCGACCAGAACCCGGTCCTGGAGCTGATGGACCCGGACAAGGACGCCGACGGCCTGCACCCGACCTCGCTCGGCCGCCTCGCGCTCGGCATCGAGGGCCCGCTGCCCTGCACCCCGCTGGGCATCGTCGAGCTGCTGCGCCGCCACGGCGTCGAGATCAACGGCGCGGAGGTGGTCGTGATCGGCCGCGGCGTCACGGTCGGCCGTTCGATCGGCCTGCTGCTCACCCGTCGCAGTGAGAACGCCACCGTCACGCTCTGCCACACCGGCACCCGGGACCTCGGTTACCACCTGCGCAAGGCCGACATCGTCGTGGCCGCCGCGGGCGTGCCGCACCTGGTCAAGCCGGAGGACGTCAAGCCGGGCGCGGCCGTGCTGGACGTCGGCGTCAGCCGCAGCGAGGGCAAGATCGTCGGCGACGTCCACCCGGGCGTGGCCGAGGTGGCCGGCTGGATCTCCCCGAACCCCGGCGGCGTGGGCCCGATGACCCGCGCGATGCTGCTCAACAACATCGTCGAGGCGGCCGAGCGCCGCGCCGGCGTCTGACACCAGAGGGATTGGGACGTCCAGCCATGAGTGAGGCACGGTCGCGGCGCAGGCCGGTCAAGACCACCGGCACGCTGCCCCCCGAGGGCTCGGCCGCGGCGCTGGGGCGCGAGCACTCGCTCCCGGTGCGCCAGTGGCCGATAACGCTGGTCCTGCTGGTGGTCGGTGCCGGGCTCGCCGTCACCTGGTTCGCGGACTTCCAGGACGGCTTCAAGTACGGCCTGCTGATCCTCGGCGGCGGCGTGCTGCTCGGCGCGGTGCTGCGGTTGGTCCTGCCCGAGGTCGGCATGCTCGCGGTGCGCAGCCGGTTCACCGACGTGATCGTGCTGAGCGTCATGGGCGTCTCGATCGTGCTGCTGACGCTGGTGGCCCAGCCCAACCCGTGGCTGGAGATCTCGCTGCTCGACAACATCGGCCAGCTGATCGGCCGCCCGCGGCGCTGACGGGCCGGCCCCGCAGCAGTGACCGAGAGCGGCCCCCGCCCGGAATCCCGGGTGGGGGCCGCTGCTTCTGTGACGTATCAGCCACGCCCGCACACGCGGCGTAGGCTTCCCTTTGCGATAACCTGACGCCGGTCTCTCGACGTCGAGAGACCGTCCTCGGCTCCAGTGCGCCGGTGTGCCTGGGGCACCTGGCGATCTGCTGGAGAAGGTAGAAATGACCCGCACCCCCGTCAACGTCACCATCACCGGAGCGGCCGGCCAGATCGGCTACGCGCTGCTCTTCCGCATCGCCTCGGGCCACCTGCTCGGCGCCGACGTGCCGGTGAACCTGCGCCTCCTGGAGATCCCGCAGGGCCTCAAGGCCGCCGAGGGCACCGCCATGGAGCTCGTGGACTGCGCCTTCCCGCTGCTGCGCGACATCAAGATCACCGACAACGCCAACGAGGCCTTCGACGGCGCCAACGTCGCGCTGCTGGTCGGCGCCCGCCCGCGTACCGCCGGCATGGAGCGCGGCGACCTGCTGCAGGCCAACGGCGGCATCTTCGGCCCGCAGGGCAAGGCCATCAACGGCCACGCCGCGGACGACATCAAGGTCCTGGTCGTCGGCAACCCGGCCAACACCAACGCCCTGATCGCCCAGCGCAACGCCCCGGACGTCCCGGCCGAGCGCTTCACCGCGATGACCCGCCTGGACCACAACCGCGCGCTCGGCCAGCTGGCCCTGAAGACCGGTGCCACCGTCGGCGACATCAAGCGCGTCACCATCTGGGGCAACCACTCCGCCACCCAGTACCCGGACGTCTTCCAGGCCGAGATCGCCGGCAAGCCGGCCTTCGAGGCCGTCGGCGCCGACCAGGCCTGGCTGGAGGGCGACTTCATCCCGACCGTCGCCAAGCGCGGCGCGGCCATCATCGACGCCCGCGGCGCCTCCTCGGCCGCCTCGGCCGCCAACGCCGCCATCGACCACGTGTTCACCTGGGTCAACGGCACCGCCGAGGGCGACTGGACCTCCGCGGGTGTCGTCTCCGACGGCTCCTACGGCGTGCCGGAGGGCCTGATCTCCTCCTTCCCGGTCACCGCCAAGGACGGCAAGTTCGAGATCGTCCAGGGCCTGGAGATCTCCGAGTTCTCCCGCGGCCGCATCGACGCCTCGGTCAACGAGCTGGTCGAGGAGCGCGACGCGGTCCAGGCCCTCGGCCTGATCTGAGCGCAGCTCCGCTGAGCGACCCGGCCCGCCGCCTCACCACGAGGCGGCGGGCCGGCGCGCCGGGGTGGTGCCCCTACACTGCCCCCCGTGAGCGAAACCATCGAAGACGCGGCGCTCGTCCTCGTCTTCATCATGCTGGGCGGCCTGTTCAACGTCGCGGAGATCTCGCTGATCTCCCTGCGGGAGGGCCAGATCCGGTCGCTGGAGGCGCGCGGCACCCGCCGGGCGGCCCGCGCCGCACACCTGGCCGCCGACCCGAACCGCTTCCTGGCCGCCGTCCAGGTCGGCGTGACCTGCATGGGCTTCCTCTCCGCCGCCTTCGGCGCGGACACCCTGGCCGGCAAGGTGGCCCCGCTGTTCGTCGAGGCGGGGCTCAGTGAGGGCGTCGCCGACGCGGTCGCCCTGGTCGGGCTGACCCTGGTGATCAGCTACGTCTCCCTGGTGCTTGGCGAGCTCACCCCGAAGCGGATCGGCCTCCAGCGCGCCGACTCCATCGCGGTGCTCTCCGCCCCGGTGGTGGACGTGATGTCGGTGGTGCTGCGTCCGGCGATCTGGCTGCTCGGCCACTCCACCAATCTGATGGTCCGCCTGCTCGGCGGCGATCCGGCGGCCGGCCGCGGCTCGATGAGCTCCGAGGAGCTGCGCGGCCTCGTCGCCGCCAACACCGAACTCGGCAGCGACCAGCGCGCCCTGATCGCGGACGTGTTCTCGGCCGGCGAGCGCCAGCTGCGCGAGGTGATGGTGCCGCGGACCGAGGTGACCTTCCTGGACGCCGAGCAGCCGCTCGCCGAGGTCCGCGAGCAGGCCGGCTCCGCCCCGCACTCGCGCTACCCGGTGGTCGAGGGCAGCTACGACGCGGTCACCGGATTCGTGCACGTCCGCGACCTCTACGGCGCCCGCGGCGAGCAGGCGGTGAGGGTCCGTGACCTGGCCCGCCCGGTCAAGCTGCTGCCCGGGACCAAGCGGGTGCTGGAGGCGATGGGCGAGATGCGCCGTGAGGGCCACCATCTGGCGATCGTGGTCGACGAGTACGGCGGCACCGCCGGCATCGTCACCCTGGAGGACCTGGTGGAGGAGGTGGTCGGCGAGATCCGGGACGAGTACGACTCGCAGGAGCCGACCACCACCCGCCGGCTCGCCGGCGGCGGCATGGAGCTGGACGGTCTGCTGAACCTCGGCGACTTCACCGAGGAGACCGGCGTCACCCTTCCGGAGGGCCCGTACGAGACGGTGGCGGGCTGTCTGGTGGCTGCGCTGGGCCGGCTGCCGGCCGACGGTGACCAGGTCAGGATCCCGATCGGCGACGAGGAGGTCCGGCTGACGGTGGCGAAGCTGGAGGGCCGGCGGATCGCCCGGGTGAGGGTGAGTGCGGTCACACTGTCGGAACCTCCGGGGGCGGACGTTTCCTGAGCGGTCGGTGGAACTGGAACAATGGCCCCCATGGTCAACGCAGCGGTCACTGGTCCGGTCAAGGACCGTCCCCGGGTGCTCTCCGGGATCCAGCCCACCTCCGGCTCGTTCCACCTGGGCAACTACCTGGGGGCGGTGCGCCAGTGGGTCGACCTGCAGGAGGCCAACGACGCCTTCTACATGGTGGTCGACCTGCACGCGATCACCGTGCCCCAGGACCCGAAGCTGCTGCGCGAGAACACCCGGGTCTCCGCCGCCCAGCTGCTCGGCGCCGGTCTGGACCCGGAGCACTGCACCCTGTTCGTCCAGTCGCACGTCCCCGAGCACGCGCAGCTCGGCTGGGTGATGAACTGCCTCACCGGCTTCGGCGAGGCCGCCCGGATGACCCAGTTCAAGGACAAGTCCGCCAAGCAGGGTGCGGACAGCACCACCGTCGGCCTGTTCACCTACCCGATCCTCCAGATCGCCGACATCCTGCTCTACCAGGCCGACGCCGTCCCGGTCGGCGAGGACCAGCGCCAGCACGTGGAGATCACCCGCGACGTCGCGGAGCGCTTCAACACCCGCTACAGCCCGACCTTCACGGTGCCGAAGCCGTACATCCTCAAGGAGACGGCGAAGATCCAGGACCTCCAGGACCCGGCCGTCAAGATGAGCAAGTCGGCCTCCTCGCCCAAGGGCCTGGTCAGCTTGCTGGACGAGCCGAAGGTCAGCGCCAAGAAGTTCAAGAGCGCCGTCACCGACACCGGCACCGTCGTCTCCTACGACGAGGAGGAGAAGCCGGGCGTCTCCAACCTGCTGCGGATCCACTCGGCGCTCAGCGGTCAGTCGGTGGAGGAACTGGTCGCCCACTTCGAGGGCAAGATGTACGGCGCCCTGAAGACCGAGCTGGCCGAGCTGTTCACCGAGTGGGTGACGCCGTTCCAGGAGCGCACCCGCACCTTCCTCGACGACCCGGCCGAGCTGGACCGGGTGCTGGCGGTCGGTGCCGAGAAGGCCCGCGCGGTGGCGTCGCAGACCCTGGAGACGGTGTACGACCGGATCGGCTTCCTCCCGGCCGCCAAGCGGTGACCGGCAACTCGCCGTCCGCCTCCGGGCACCCCGCCTCCGGGCCCTTCGCCGCCGGACCCCTCGGCGGGGAGGTGCTCACCATCGGCGTGTCCGTGAGCGTCCCGGAGCCTTACGGCTCGGAGGTCCAGGACGCCCGGGCGGGGCACGGCGATCCGCTGGCCCGGTCGATACCCACGCACGTCACCCTGCTGCCGCCGACCGAGGTGGCGGCCGCGGACCTGCCGAAGATCGAGGAGCACCTCGCGACGGTGGCGCGCGCGCACCGGCCGTTCCGGATGCTGCTGCAGGGCAGCGGCACCTTCCGGCCGGTCTCGCCGGTGGTCTTCGTCCGGGTGGAGGAGGGCGCGCAGGAGTGCCGGCTGCTGGAGGCGGACGTCCGCTCCGGCCCGCTGGCGCGGGAGCTGGCCTTCCCGTACCACCCGCACGTCACGGTGGCGCACGGTCTGCCGGACGACGTGCTGGACCGGGCGTTCGAGCAGGCCCGCGGCTTCCGGGCGGCCTTTCCGGTGCCCGGCTTCAGCCTCTCCCGCTTCGACGAGGACGAGGTCTGGCGGCCCTGGCGGGCCTACGACTTCTCCTGAGCGCCCGGAGGCCCCGGCGGCGGTGCCGTCCCGGGCCCCCGGGCCCCGGGCGGTCAGGCCCGCCCGAGCCGGAGCATCCGGTCGACCACCCGGCGGGCGGCGCCGCCGTCGTCCAGACCGCAGTGCTCGGCCCGGAACCGGCGGTGGCGCTCCTCGTAGCCGACGGGCACCGCGGTGCCGCGGTCGGCGAGCTCGCGCAGCTCGTGCAGGAGTTCGGCCGAGGTGGGGACGAGCGGCCCCGGCGCCTGCGCCTCGAAGTCGAAGTAGAAACCGCGCAGGGTGTCGCGGTAGTGCTCCAGGTCGTAGGTGAAGAAGAGCAGCGGGCGGCCGGTGATCGCGAAGTCGAACATGATCGACGAGTAGTCGGTGACCAGCACGTCCGCGATCAGCAGCAGCTCCTGGACGTCCGGGTAGTCGCCGCAGTCCCAGAGGAAGCCGTCCCCGGCGCCGGGCAGCGGCTCGCGGACGTGCACGTGCGGGCGGATCAGCAGCACGTGGTCGTGGCCGAGGGCACGGCGGGCCTCGTCGAGGTCGATCCTCAGGTCCAGCCGGAACCCGTCGCCGTCGCCGTGCTGCTGGTCCTCGCGCCAGGTCGGCGCGTACAGCACCACCCGCTTGCCGTCCGGGATGCCGAGCCGGCGGCGGACGGCGGCGATCTGGCCGGCGTCCGGTCGGGCCAGTACGTCGCCGCGGGGGTAGCCGGACTCCAGGATCTCGCCGTCGAAGCGGAAGGCCCGGCGCAGGATCGGGGTGGCGAACGCGCTGGGGGAGAGCAGCAGGCTCCACTGCGGGGTCTCCTGGTCGAGCGCCTCCAGGTAGCCGTGGTCGGCCAGCCAGGGGTTGTCGACGTCGTGGGCGATCCGCTTGAGCAGGGAGCCGTGCCAGGTCTGGACGACCACCTGGCCGGGGCGGCGGCGCAGGAACTCCGGGAAGTGCGTGTTGCCGACCAGGTATCGGCTGGTGGCCAGCGCCCGGTACCACTCGGGGCTCCAGATCCGCACCGGGCGCACCCCGGCGGGCAGTTCGGCCTGGGCGTCGTCGACCACCCACAGGTGCTCCAGCGAGGCGCCGCGGCGGGCGAGTTCGGCGTGCACCGCGCGCGGGGAGTCGGAGTAGCCGCGGCCGCCGAAGACGTCGTACAGCACCGCGTCGCGCAGCGGTTCGCGGCGGGCGGCGGGGTAGCCGGCGGTGCGCTGGCGGGTCTGGGCCCAGGCGCTGCGCTCGGTGGGGGTGAGGACGGGCGTGGAGTCCAGCAGCAGGGTGTCGTGCCAGCGCCGCTGGAGCAGGATCCGCTTGCCGCCCGCCCGGGTCTCGGCGGGCAGTGCGGGCAGGAGGGCGGGCGCGGCGATCAGCGGGCGCCGCGGACCGGGCCGGCCGGCCGGGTGGAGGGAAGCCTCCCAGATGCCCTTGCGCAGCGGGAGGGTGGCGCCGTCGGAGCCGGTGCGGGTGGCGGGCAGGTGGATCCGGAAGCGGCCGTCGGTGCCGAGCTCGACCGGGTGGCGGACCTCGCCGGCGGTGCCGCTGTGCCGCAGGACCAGCTCGAACGGCCCGGTGCCGGGGCAGTGGCCGGTGAGGTCGAATCCGCCGGGCCCGGCCTCGGCCCGCTCGACGTAGCCGGCCGGGGGCTGGACGCAGACCTGGAGCCGGCCGTCGGACAGGTGCTTGAGGTAGAGCGCCCGGTCGGGCTCGCCGGGCAGCGGGTGCTGGCCGGCCACCGGGCCGCCGCGCTCGTCCAGGGTGAGCTGCTCCGTGGAGCCGTCCGGTCGCAGCAGCTCGGCGTCCCAGTGCTCCAGCTCGCGGGTGCCGCGGCCGTCCGCGGTGAACGGCCGGTACGGCAGGTGGACGGCGAAGCCGTTGCCGGTGCGGGCGACCGGGCGCTCGACGACGGCGTCGCTCTCGCGGTGGCGCAGCCGCAGGACGGAGCCGGCCGGGCAGTGGTCGGCAGTGCCGCGCAGGTCGAGGCCGTCCGCCTCGGGGACGGCCTGGGTGAGCCGGACGCCGGGGCGTTCCAGCAGCAGGCGGAGCCGGCCGTCCTCGAACCGGGGCTGGAGCCGGACGTCCCGGTCGACCCAGCGGGCGGGCGGGTACTCGCCGGACCCGCACCAGTGCGGGGCGAGCAGGCCGTACTGGCGGCGCAGTCGGGTGGGGCGCGGACGGGTGAAGAGGGTGGCCTCGACCTGCCACTCGCCGAGCAGCCACTGCTCGCCGCGGCGGAGCCGGCGCGGTTCGATCAGGGCGGTGAAGCCCGACCAGTCGTGGTTGTGGTCGGGCCGGGCGCTGTCGTCGGTGACCTCGGGCAGGCGGCGTGGCCTGGTGCGGAGGTGGACCGGGGGCTCGTCCCCGCCGAGGCGCAGGGTCAGCCAGGTCCAGGCGGAGCCGGGGCGGGCGCTGTCGGCGTCCTCGGGGCGGGCGAAGCCGGTCAGCTCCAGCCCGCGGGCGCTCCAGCGGGCACGCAGCAGGCCGAAGACGGCGTCTTCGTCGGCGTGCGGCACGCCGTCCGCGGACCGGGGATCGGCGTGCGGCAGTACGAGCCGGGTGAGGACAGGCATGGGAGGTCCTTCGGAACGGGATCCGGTCCCTGGCGGTGGCCCGGAGACCTGCGCACGGGGGAGGGGAAGTACGAAGGCCAATGCGCATCCCACACCGGAATGACACCCGGGGTCAACTGTACGGTCCGGCAGATTTGCTCAGGAATTCGTTTGTGAAACATGAGTTCGAGTGCAATGCGGGTGTAAAGCGCGGGCAACTCCCAGGGAACTCCCAGAAAAGCCCGGAGGCGCCCGACGCGGTTCGCGTCGGGCGCCTCCGGGGCGGGTTGCGCTACTGCTGCCGGCGGAGCATGCCGTCCACCACGCGGGCCGCGGCCTGGCCGTCGTCCAGGTCGCAGTACGCCTCGCGGAACGCCGTGTACTTCTCGGCGTGCTCGGCGGCCACCGCGTCGATCCGGCCCAGCGCCGAGACCAGCTCGGCGGAGGTGGCCAGCAGCGGGCCGGGCGCCTCCGACTCGAAGTCCAGGCTGAAGCCGCGCAGGTTGTCGCGGTAGTGCTCCAGGTCGTACGTGAAGAACAGGATCGGCCTGCCGGTCGTGGCGAAGTCGAAGACCGACGCCGAGTAGTCGGTGACCAGCACGTCGGCGATCAGCAGCAGCTCCGCCATGTCGGGGTAGCTGCCGACGTCCCACACGTAGCCGTTGCCGGCGTCGGGGACCTGGCCGCACATCACGCTGTGCCGGCGGACCAGCAGCACCTGGTCGTCGCCCAGCGCGGCCTTGGCCGCCGCCAGGTCGATCCGCAGGTCCATCTGGTAGCCGCCGTTCGGGCGGCGCCGGTCCTCGCGGAAGGTCGGTGCGTAGAGCACGACCTTCTTGCCCTCGGGCAAACCGAGCCGCTCGCGGACCTGCTCGGCCGTCTTCTCCCGGTCGGGTGCGAACAAAAGGTCGTTGCGGGGCGAACCGCTCTCCAGGATTTCGCCCTTGTAATCGAACGCGCGCCGCAGCACCGGAGCCGACCAGGTGTTACCGGCGGCCAGCAGACTCCAGTTCGGAACCTCCTTGGCCACGCCCTTCAGGTAATTGGCGTCGGTGAACCAGACCTTCTCGAAGTCGTAGCCGACCTGCTTCAGCGGGGTGCCGTGCCAGGTCTGGACGACCACCTGGCCGGGGCGGCGGACGAAGAAGTCCGGCAGGTGCGCGCTGGTGACGATGTACTTGGCGGTGGCCAGGGTCTCGAACCACTCCGGGCTCCAGAGCCGCAGCGCGCTCGCGGTCTGCGGCAGGTCGGCCTGCATGTCGTCGCTGCCCCAGAAGTGCTCCAGCGGCAGGCCGCGGCGGACCAGCTCCTCGTGGATCGCCCGCGGCGAGTCGGCGTAGAGGCCGCCGAGCGCCGCGTTGTAGAGCACGGTGTCGCGCAGCGGGAGCCGGCGCGCGGCCGGGTAGTCCACGGTGCGCAGCTGGCGCTGGCGCCAGCCGCTGCGCTCCTCGGGCAGCAGCGCGTTGTGCGACTCCAGCGAGAGGCCGTCGTAGTGGCGGCGCTCCAGCACGATCCGCTTGCCGCGCGACTCGGTCTCCAGCGGCAGCGCGCCGAAGCAGCTGGGCGCGATCAGCGCGTGCAGCGTGGCCTCGGAGTCGACCGGCGCGCCGACCGGGCGGAAGAAGACGTCCCAGGTGCCCTGGGCGAGCGGCACCCGGCCGGCGAAGGACGCGGTCGGCACCGAGGGCAGCGTGGTGCGGAAGCGCCCGTCCGCGATCTCGACCGGGTAGACGTGCTCCTCCTCGCGCCAGTTGTGGCGGACCACCAGCTCCCAGCGGTGCGCGCCGGGCAGCGGGAAGGCACCGCTGAGCAGGAAGCCGTCGGCGCCGCGGGAGACGACCTCGTCCACCACCGGCTGCAGCAGCTGGTCGGTGAGCTGCAGGTAGCCGCCGGGGGAGGGCTTGGCGTAGAGCGCGCGGCGCTGCGGGCCGGCGGCCTCCGGGTTGAGCGCGACGTGCAGCTGCTCGGGCGCGTTGCGGTCGTCCCAGGCCACCGGGACGGAGGTGCCGTCGGCGAGCAGCAGCACGGCGTCCCAGCGGTCGCGGGCGCGGGTCGGCGCGACCGGGTCGAGCTCGGCCCAGGCCGCGCGGACGGCGGTCAGCTCGGCGGTCGGGACCGAGACGTTGAACGGCCGAAGGGTGCCGACCGGGGCGGCGAGCTCCAGCGGGTACTGCACGGTGCGGTCCGACTCGACGTGGGTGAGCTTGAGCTGGGCGCCGGCCAGGCTCGCGCCGGTGCGGATCGCGCCGGAGACCTCCACCCGGCCGCCGTGCGCCGCCAGGCCGGTCACCCGGGCCTGCACGGTCTCGACGCGCAGGTAGACGCTGCCGTCGCGGACCCAGGGGACGATCCGGACGTCCGGCTCGACCCAGTGCGCCGGCATGTAGAGCGCGGTGTCGCTCCAGCCGGCCCAGATCCGGCCCTTGTAGACGCCGCCCTTGCCGCCGCCGGCCATCAGGACGCGCCAGTTGCCGTCCTTCCACTGACCGCGCTGCTTGAGCTTCTTCGGGTCGATGGAGGCGGTGAAGCCGGCCCAGTCGCAGTTGTACAGGTCGTGGTGGCAGGTGGCGGTGGCCTCGGGGCTGTACGTGGTCCTGGTCGGGACGGCGACCACGCGGCGGCCCTTGGCCTCGCGCAGGATCAGCACCCGGACCATGTCGTGCTTGTTCTCGGCGCCCAGCTGCTCCGGGTACGCGTGCCCGGTCAGCTGGAACTTGCCGCCGACCCAGGCCGTCTCGTACAGCCGGCTGCGGATCACCAGCGAGTTGTCCAGCTTGAGGACGCTGGAGGGCACGCTCTTGCGGCCGCCGCGCAGGAACGGGTAGTCGGCGTACGGGCGCAGCAGGCCGCGGGCGGTGACGCCGCCGTTGCTCTCGCCCTCGAACTTGATCTGCTCGACGAACTCGTCGATCCGGCCCTGCAGGGTCAGGTGGTACTTCAGCCGCAGCGGCGCGCGCAGCTTGCGGACCTGCTCCGGGCCGATCGCCCGGAGGAGCCGGCTGACGTTCTTGATGTAGGCGTCCCGGTACTCCTTGTCGCCGTCGACGACGGACCAGAAGAACATCGGGATCTCCTCGACGAGGGTGTTCTCGTCGTAGGTGCGCAGGTACTGCGCGAAGCGCGGCTCGGTCTGCTTCTTCAGCCAGCCGCGGACCAGCTCCACCGAGGTGACGCGGTCGATCAGGCCCTTGGGGTTGGTGCGCATCTGCGTGATCGACATCTCGCCGACCTCGCGCTCGCGCCAGTGGTAGATCGGCTCGGAGAGCACGTCCACGCTCTTGGCGAGGTAGTGGTGCGGCACGCTGACCGGGGCGTCCTCGTACAGGATGCCCTCGGGGTACAGCAGGCCGGCCGCGTCGAAGAACGAGCGGCGGTACACCTTGTTCCACGCGGTGCGGTCGGTGACCAGCGACGGGATCTCGGTGATGTGGGTCTTGAGCGCGGTCTTGGCGAACGGCCGGCTGTGGCCGCCGGACTGGTAGTAGCCGACCGCGCGGAACCGCAGCACGTTGCCGGTGGCGAAGTCCGAGCCGGTCTCGTCCAGCGTGTTGATCATGAGCTCGTACGCGCTCGGCGGCATCGAGTCGTCGCTGTCGACGAAGCAGAGGAACTCGCCGTCCGGGTCGATGTGCCGGATGCCGGTGTTGCGGGCCGCGCCGAGGCCCTTGTTCACCTGCCGGACCAGCCGGAACCGGGAGTCCTTGGCCGCGTACGCCTCGGCGAGGGCCGCGCTGCCGTCCTTCGAACCGTCGTCGACCATGACGCACTCGAAGTCTGTGAAGGTCTGGGCGGCGATCGAGTCGAGGCATTCCACGAGGTAGCGCTCGACGTTGTAGATCGGTACGACGATGGAGAGGCGGGGAGCCATCGGCTACGCAGGCCTTTCTTGGGAAGGAGCGTGGCAGCCCGGTCGGGGTCTGGCCGCACTTTTGATCGGTGCGTACGTGCCCGTCGATCCTACCGTCCGGCCTCCGACCCCCTCCTGGCCCGCCCGGCGCCCGCAGCCGGGGCCCGCGGAGGACGCCCCGGGACGCGGTGGACCGGCCGGTCGGAGCGGCCACTACCCTGTGGCCCATGCCCCGCTTCAGCGTGATCGTCCCGGTCTACCGGGTTCAGGAGTACCTCCCCGAATGCCTGGACTCCGTCCTCGGCCAGGGCGGCCCGGACTTCGAACTGATCGCGGTGGACGACCGGTCGCCGGACGGCTGCGGCGCGCTGCTGGACGAGGCCGCCGCCCGCGACCCCCGGGTGCGGGTGCTGCACCTTCCGGAGAACGTCGGCCTCGGCCGGGCCCGCAACGCCGGCCTGGCGGTCGCCACCGGCGAGTACGTGATCTTCCTGGACAGCGACGACACGCTGACCCCCGGCCTGCTCAAGGCCGTCGACGACCGGCTCGCGGCCGGCGGCGATCCGGACGTCCTGGTCTACGACTACGCCCGGACCTACGCCGACGGCCGGATCACCCGGGCCGCCTCGGCGCACGTCTTCGGCGCGGACTCGCCGGACGTCTTCGACCTCGACCGCCGACCCGACCTGCTGGACCTGCTCCAGGTGGTCTGGAACAAGGCCTACCGCCGCGGCTTCATCGCCGAGCAGGGCCTGACCTTCCCGGCGGGCTACTACGAGGACACCCCCTGGACGTACCCGGCGCTGCTCGCCGCCGCGAGCATCACCCTGCTCGACCAGGTCGGCGTGCACTACCGGCAGCGCCAGGAGGGCGGCAACATCCTGGCCACGGCCAGCCGCAAGCACTTCGACGTCTTCGCCCAGTACGACCTGGTCTTCGCCTTCCTGGACCGCCGCCCCGACCTCGACCGCTGGCGTCCGGTGGTCTACGGGCGGATGCTGCACCACCTCAACACGGTGGTCTCCCGGCCGGGCCGGGTCCCGCCCGGCGATCGCCGCGAGTACTTCCGCCGCGCCGCCGAGCACTGCGCCCGGCTCCGCCCGGCCGGCTACGAGGCACCCGCCGGGGTGGACGGCGTGCGCACCGAACTGCTCAGCCACGGCCGCTACGGCGCCTACCAGGCCGTCCGCGCCCTGGCGAAGGCCCGCCGCCTGCTGAAGCGCTGAGCGCGCGGCGCCAGGGCAGATCCCCGTTGTGCACCCGGCGCCCGACGGCCCGGGTGCGCGCCGAGCCTGTCGGCCGTTCGGGCGACCGGCCGGTATAACCGTTCGGGTGGACTTCCTGACCCGCCTCCCCGTGATCGGCCCGCTCGTGGCGCGGGTGCTGCGCAGCCGCCCGTACCGGGTGTACGAGCACTTCACCGCCGCCCGTGGCAACCGGCTGGCCGGAGCGGTCACCTTCTTCGGCTTCCTCGCGCTCTTCCCGCTGCTCACGGTGGCGCTGGCGATCGCGGTCGCGACCTTCTCCGACACCCGGGTCGCCGACCTGGAGAAGCGCATCTCCGAACAGCTGCCGGGCATCTCCGACGCGCTCAACCTGCCTTCGCTGGTGGCCAACGCGGGCACCGTCGGTCTGGTCAGCGGCATCCTGCTGCTGCTCTCCGGCCTCGGCTGGGTGGACACCATGCGCACCTCGATCCGGGACGTCTGGCAGCTGCCCGAGGACGGCGGCAACCTGGCGCTGCGCAAGGCCTGGGACTGCGTGGTGCTCTTCGGACTGGGCCTGGTCTCGCTGCTCTCGCTGGCCGCCTCGGCCGCCGGGACGACCCTGGCGGGGCGGATCGCCGAATGGATCGGCCTGGGCACCGGAGGCCCCGGCGGCTACCTGCTGACCGGCGTCGGCCTGCTGATCGCGGTCGCCTCGGACGCGCTGCTCTTCGCCTACCTGCTGGCGCCCTTCCCCCGGATCGGCGGCCAGCACCGGCGGGACGTGCTGCAGGGTGCGCTGATCGGCGCGGTCGGCTTCGAGCTGCTGAAGATCCTGCTCGCCTCCTACCTCGGCTCGGTCGCCGGGAAGAGCCTCTACGGCGCCTTCGGCGTGCCGGTGGCGCTGCTGCTCTGGATCAACTTCGTCTGCCGGCTGCTGATGTACTGCGTTGCGTGGACGGCGACCGCGGACCCGGCCGCCGCGCGCAACCGGGCCCGGGAGCTGGCGCGGCAGATGGTGGCGGAGGCGGACAAGGGGGAGTACGCGGAGCGGGTGGAGCAGACGGACACGCCGCGGGCCCGGTCCCGGGAGTGAGACCGGGCCCGCGGGGGCCTCGGACCGGTGACGGCCCTCGCCGTTCGGCTCGGCGCCGTCCGGGCCTACTCGGCCGGCCGGCCGGAGCGGCGCCGCCAGAGCAGCAGCGCCCCGGTGCCGGCCGCCGCCAGGGCGAGTGCGGCCAGCAGCCGGCCGACCGTGCCGGGCCCACCGCCGTCGTCGCCGGAGGCCGTCCGGGCGGCCGCGGGTCCCGGCGCCTGTTCGGCCTGTTCGGCCTGTTCGGTCTGCGCGGGCGGCGAGGGGTGCGGCGGCGGCGCGGGGGCCCCGGCGGTGCCGCCCGCCTGCCCGCCGGGCGCCGGCTCCGCCGCCGGAACCTCGTCCACCAGCCGCCCGACCGGCGTGACCTTGTCGGCCGCGGCGAACCCCCAGTCCAGCAGCGCCGCGGTCTCGTCGTAGACCTTCTGGTACGTGGTCGGGTGCATCACCGTCACCAGCAGGGTGCGGCCGTCCCGTTCGGCGGCGCCGACGAAGGTGGAGCCGGCCTCGGTGGTGAAACCGTTCTTCACACCGATCAGCCCCGGGTACTTGCCGAGCAGCCGGTCCGTGTTGGCGATGCCGAAGCTGCCGCGCTGGCCGGTGTTCCTGTCCACCGCGCCGGGGAACAGCGCGTCCCGGGTGGCGCAGTACATCCGGAAGTCGGGGTTGCGCAGTCCGGCCCGGGCGAACAGCGTGAGGTCGTAGGCCGAGGAGAGCTGGCCCTCCATGTCGTAGCCGTCCGGCGAGACGACCCTGGTGTCCTTCGCCTGCAACGCCTCCGCGCGGGCCTGCATCTCGGCGACGGTCTGCTGGATGCCGCCGTTCATGTGCGCCAGGACGTGCACGGCGTCGTTGCCGGAGCTGAGGAAGACCCCGCGCCAGAGGTCCTCGACCTTGTAGTCGAGGTCCTCCTTGATGCCGACCAGGCTGCTGCCGGGGCCGATGCCCTGGATCTCCGCGTCCGCGACCCGGTGTACGGCGTTGCGGTCGAACTTGGGCAGCACGGTGTCGGCGAAGAGGATCTTCAGCGTGCTGGCGGGTGCCAGGCGCAGATGCGGTTCGCTCGCCGCCAGCACGTCCCCTGACGTGGCGTCTGCGACTATCCAGGAGCGCCCGGTGAGGTCCCGCGGCAGCGCCGGCGCGCCTGCCAGCGGGTCCACCTGGACGCCGGAGAGCCCCATCCGCTCGCCGCCGACCGCGGTCTGCGGGGGCGGCGGGGAGTCCGGGGCCGCGACGGCCGCCGGGGTGGCGAGGAGGGCCGGGAGCACCGCGAGGCATGCGGCGAGCAGCTGTGCGAGCTTAGGGCGTGTGAGCACCAGCAGACCGTACCCAGTCGGGGCCCCGGTGGTCCGCCACTCCGGGCCCGTCCTCCGCAGGAGGGGGCTGCGGTACGCCGAACGGCCCCCCGCGCATACTGGGGGGACACGCCTTCTTCACGTCACCGCCCGTTGAGGACCTCATGAAGCTCAGCCGTCGCACGTCCTGGTTCCTGACCGCCTTCGGCGTCTGGTCCATGATCATTTGGACCACCTTCGTCAAGAACCTCTGGAAGGACTCGGGCGGCCAGGCCTTCACCGGCGGCGACCACTCGCAGCCCACCGCCTTCTTCTGGGTGCACCTCCTGCTCGCGGTGACGTCCTTCGTCCTCGGCGTCGGGATCGGCGCCATCGGCGTCCGCGGGCTCCGCGCCACCCGGCGCGAGCCGGTCGCCGACTGACCGGTCAAACCCGGTTGCCGGTCGGCGGGGGCGCTGGCAGGATCCACACCGTTTGAGTAGAGGTCGAACCATTCTTCGACTCCAAAGGGGTGGGTACTTTCATGAAGCCTGCGCACCTGCGCCGGTGGGGCGCCGCGGCGACAGCGGCGGTGGCCGCCGGTCTGCTGGCGGCTCCGGCCGCCGCGGCCGACACCGGACTGCGGGTCACCGCGACGACCGCGTCCCCGCAGCCGCGGACCGTCTCCACGGGCGCCGTCACGGACGCCTGCGACTCGACCACCACGCCCGGCTGGATCGGGCGCACGGTCGACGGCCCGTTCCTCGACGCGACCGTCGCCGCCGACACCGCCACCGGCCTCTCGGCCCGCTTCGCCGTCTGGGACGCGACCACCGGTGCGGACACGGCCGTCTTCAGCGGCATCGCCCAGGCCGTGTCCGGGCAGGCCCGCATCAAGGCCGCGGGCCTGGCGGACGGCCACAGCTACACCTGGCAGGCCCGTGCCCTCCAGGGCCACAAGATCTCCCCGGCGTCGGCCGACTGCCACTTCCGGGTGGACAACACCAGCGCCACCGTGGCCGTCACCTCCACGGACTTCCCGGCCCTGGGCTCCGGCCAGAAGCCGAACAAGTACGCGGGCGAGACCGCCACCTTCACCCTCACCGGCACCGATCCGGTGCCGGCAGGCGGCGAAGCCTCGGGGATCGCGTGCTACCGGTACGCGCTGAACGACCACAGCGCCGTCTACGGCGGTTGCGCCGGCCCGACCGTGCAGCCCGGTCCGGACGGCAGCGCCGCGCTGGCCCTCAAGGTGCCGGAGTGGGGCAGCAACACCCTCTACGTCGAGGCCGTGGACAACGCGGGCAACATCAGCCAGGCCTTCGCATACAACTTCTACGCCCCGTCGGACCCGCGCCCCAAGGCCGGCGTCCCCGGTGACGTCGACGGCGACGCGGTCCCGGACATCCTGCTCCCGGACGCCGCGGGCAACCTGCAGGTCATCAGCGGCCGGGCGAACAGCACGGCCCCGACCTCGCTGATCCCGGCGGCGCTCTCGCGCGGTGGCTGGAACGGCACCCGAGTGATCCACAAGGGCTGGGGGCCGCATGCCCCGGCCGACGACCTACTGATGCGTAACCCGGCAGCCCCAGGTTCCCTCTACGCGTACACGAACAGCGGCGCCGGTGACTTCGGCTCCGATTTCCCGTCGCTGGTCGGCCACCCCGACGAGACCGGGTGCGTGGACGCCGCGCTCGCGGAGGTTCCCTGCCCCGAGGGGTTCCGAGCGGACTGGCAGGACGCCGAGCAACTCGTCGCGCTCGGCAACGACACGCCGAACCGCTGGCCGGTGCTGCTCTCGGTCGAGCACGGAGACCTCTGGGCCTACTACCCCGGTCTCAACTCGTACCGCACGGTCCAGCGGCTCACCACCAGCGGCGCCTGGACCGGCTACGACCTGGTCGCCGGCATCGGCACCTCCGGCACGTTCCACCTCTGGGCGCGGGAGCGGGCCAACGGTGTGCTGCACGCCTACCCGGTCCCGAAGCAGCCCGGTACCCCGTTCGACTTCTCCGCCCTCGCCGACCCGTCCTCCGGGGTGGTCGCGACCGGGTTCACCGTGGACGCCTACCCGACCCTCGGCAGCTCCGGTGACCTCGACGGTGACGGCGAGCCGGACCTCTGGGCCGTCACGGCCGACCGGCACCTTCTGACGTACCGGGGCTTCACCACCCCGAAGGACCTCGGCGTCCTGCGCTGAGCCGGGACGCACGAGGGCCCCGTCCGATCGGCGGATCGGACGGGGCCCTCGTCGTGTCAGGCCGGGATCAGAAGCGGCGGGTGACCAGCGCCCGCTTCACTTCCTGGATCGCCTTGGTGACCTCGATGCCACGCGGGCAGGCCTCCGAGCAGTTGAAGGTGGTCCGGCAGCGCCAGACACCCTCGCGGTCGTTCAGGACCTCCAGCCGCTGCTCCGCACCCTCGTCGCGCGAGTCGAAGATGAAGCGGTGCGCGTTGACGATCGCGGCCGGGCCGAAGTACTGGCCGTCGTTCCAGAAGACCGGGCAGGACGACGTGCACGCGGCGCACAGGATGCACTTGGTGGTGTCGTCGAAGCGCTCGCGGTCCTCGGCGGACTGCAGGCGCTCGCGGGTCGGATCGTTCCCCTTGGTGATGAGGAACGGCATGACGTCCTTGTACGCCTGGAAGAACGGGTCCATGTCCACGACCAGGTCCTTGAGGACCGTCAGGCCCTTGATGGCCTCGATCGTGATCGGCTTCTCCGGGTTGACGTCCTTGATCAGGGTCTTGCACGCCAGCCGGTTGCGGCCGTTGATCCGCATGGCGTCGGAGCCGCAGATGCCGTGCGCGCAGGAACGGCGGTAGGTGAGGGTGCCGTCCTGCTCCCACTTGATCTTGTTGAGCGCGTCCAGGACGCGCTCCTTCGGGTCCATCTCCAGCTGGTAGTCGACCCACACCGGGTCCGGGTGCTCCTCCGGGTTGAACCGGCGGATCCGGACGGTGACGGTGATCAGCTGGACGGCACCCGCCTCGGCCGCGTCCAGAGCGGCCGAGTGCTTCTCCACGGTCGGAGTGCTCATCAGTACTTACGCTCCATCGGCTGGTAGCGGGTCGTGACGACCGGCTTGTAGTCGAGGCGGATGGAGGTGGTGCCGTCCTCGGCAACCTCCTGGTACGCCATGGTGTGCTGCATGAACTTCACGTCGTCACGCGTCGGGAAGTCCTCGCGGTAGTGGCCGCCGCGGGACTCCTCGCGGGCGAGTGCGGAGACCGCCAGCACCTCGGCCAGGTCGAGCAGGTTGCCCAGCTCGACGGCCTCCAGCAGGTCCGTGTTGTAACGGAAGCCCTTGTCCTGGATCGCCACGTTCTTGTAGCGCTCCTTCAGCGCGGCGATGTCCTCGACCGCCTGCTTCAGGGTGGCGCCGGTGCGGTACACCATCGCGTTGGTGTCCATGGTCTCCTGCAGCTCCTTGCGGATCTGCGCCACGGACTCGGTGCCGGTGGACTCGCGCAGGCCGTCGACCAGGGCCTGGACCTTCTCGGCCGGGTTCTCGGGCAGCTCGACGAAGTCGTTCGCGTTGGCGAAGTCGGCGGCGGCGATGCCCGCGCGGCGGCCGAACACGTTGATGTCCAGCAGCGAGTTGGTGCCCAGGCGGTTGGCGCCGTGCACGGACACGCAGGCGACCTCGCCGGCCGCGTACAGGCCCGGGACGATGTCGGTGTTGTTGCGCAGGACCTCACCCTCGACGTTGGTCGGGATGCCGCCCATGGCGTAGTGCGCGGTGGGCTGGATCGGGATCGGGTCCGTGTAGGGCTCGATGCCGAGGTAGGTGCGCGCGAACTCGGTGATGTCCGGCAGCTTGGCGTCCAGCTGCTCCGGCGGCAGGTGGGTGAGGTCCAGGTAGACGTGGTCGCCGTCCGGACCGCAGCCGCGACCCTCGCGGATCTCGGTGTAGATCGCGCGGGAGCAGACGTCACGGGACGCGAGGTCCTTCATGACGGGGGCGTAGCGCTCCATGAAGCGCTCGCCGTCCTTGTTGCGCAGGATGCCGCCCTCGCCGCGGGCGCCCTCGGTGAGCAGGATGCCCATGCGCCAGATGCCCGTCGGGTGGAACTGGAAGAACTCCATGTCCTCCAGCGGCAGGCCGCGGCGGTAGACCAGGGCCTGGCCGTCACCGGTGAGGGTGTGGGCGTTGGAGGAGACCTTGAAGAACTTGCCGGTGCCGCCGGAGGCGAACACGACCGACTTGGCCTGGAAGACGTGGATCTCGCCGGTGGCCAGCTCGTAGGCGACGACGCCGGCGGTCTTGCCCCCGTTGATCAGCAGGTCGAGGACGTAGAACTCGTTGAAGAACTCGACGCCGTGCTTGACGCAGTTCTGGAACAGCGTCTGCAGGATCATGTGGCCGGTGCGGTCGGCCGCGTAGCAGGAGCGGCGGACCGGGGCCTCGCCGTGGTTGCGGGAGTGGCCGCCGAAGCGGCGCTGGTCGATCCGGCCCTGCTCGGTGCGGGAGAAGGGCAGGCCCATCTTCTCCAGGTCGAGGACGGCGTCGATGGCCTCCTTGCACATGATCTCGGCGGCGTCCTGGTCGACCAGGTAGTCACCACCCTTGACCGTGTCGAAGGTGTGCCACTCCCAGTTGTCCTCCTCGACGTTGGCGAGGGCGGCGCACATGCCGCCCTGGGCCGCGCCGGTGTGGGACCGGGTCGGGTACAGCTTGGTGAGCACCGCGGTGCGGGTGCGCTGGGTCGACTCGATGGCCGCACGCATGCCGGCGCCACCGGCCCCGACGATGACGGTGTCGTACTGGTGAATCTGCATGGGGTTCTAACTCGCCTCTGGCCTCTGCCGATTAGATGTTCGGGTCGAAGGTGAAGATGACCAGGGTGCCGAGCAGCACGGTGAAGACCGTGGCGGCGCCCATGAGGCCCTTCAGCCAGAGCCGGGTGGAGTCCTTCTCGGCGTAGTCGTTGATGACCGTCCGCATGCCGTTGGCGCCGTGCAGCATGGCGAGCCAGAGCATCAGGAGGTCCCAGACCTGCCAGAACGGCGAGGCCCAGCGGCCGGCCACGAAGGCGAAGCCGATCCGGGAGACGCCGCCGTCGAGCACCAGCATGATCAGCAGGTGGCCGAGGATCAGCACCACGAGGACGATGCCGGACAGGCGCATGAAGAGCCAGGCCAGCATCTCGAAGTTGGTGCGGGTGCGCCGCGGGGTCTTCTTGGTCCGCTGCCGGGCCGGCTCGATCACGAACGCGTCGGCAGGGTTGCCGGTGCCGAGGCCCTTGCCGGTGTGCGCCTGGGCGGAGGGGACGACCAGGGCGTCGGAGATTTCCGTGGACATGTCTCAGATCACTTCCCGAACCAGGAGGTCAGCGTGTGCTGAAGGATCGGGTAGAAGGCGCCGGCCATCAGGACGACCCACACCCCCACCACGCTCCAGAGCATCTGCTTCTGGTACTTCGGGCCCTTCGACCAGAAGTCGACGGCGACGACGCGCAGGCCGTTGAGGGCGTGGAACAGGATGGCGGCCACCAGGCCGTACTCCATCAGGTTCACCAGCGGCGTCTTGTACGTCTGAATGACGGTGTCGTAATCCTCGGGCGACACCCGCACCAGCGCGGTGTCCAGGACATGGGCGAACAGGAAGAAGAAGATGAGGACGCCGGTGACTCGATGAGCCACCCAGCTCCACATGCCTTCCCGGCCGCGGTACAGCGTTCCAGCCGGCACGGAAAAACCCTCCGGAAGCGATTGGGGGCTCGGCCGGCTTCGGTGTCGGTCAGCCCGGCCGGGTACGGTCCACCGGCCGCGAGCATCCTATCGACGCCTTCTCGGTAACCGCCTCCGGGGGCCCGAGGTGTGATCAATCAGGCACGACTGGCCTAGTCTGCCGGGAACCCCGCCCGGATTCGGCACTCAGGGTGACTGTCCGGCTGCGCTACGGTGGCCGCCCGCCGTCCGCGCCGACACCCTGCCGAGGCCGCCGTGCCGCTCCGCCCGTCCCGCCCCCTCGCCCCCGCCGCCGTACTCGCGCTGTCGCTCGCGGCGGGCTGCACCACGGTCGGCGGCTCGGCCGACCGGGCCGGGCCGACGCGCGAGCTGTCCGCCGGGGAGCTGCGGGCGGCCGCGGTGGCCGACGCCGACCTCGGCCCCGGCTACACGGTGACGGTGATGACACCCGGCCACGGGGAGGTCGGCTCCGGCGGGGCGCGGGAGCTGTCCGACGTGCCGGCCTGCCAGCCGTTGCTGGACGCGGTGACCCCGGCCGCCGGCGCCTCCCCCGGCCCGGAGGGTCCGTACGCGGAGACCGGTCTGAGCGTGGCGAGGGCGGCCGACCCGGAGGGCGGTGTGTACGGCGGGCTGCTGGCCTTCCGGCCCGGCCGGGCGGCGCGGCTGCAGGCCGAGCTGGAGAAGCTGTTCGGCCCGTGCGCCTCCTTCTCCTCCACGGCGCCGCCCCCGCCGGCGGACCGGTCGCGGAAGGGGATCCGGACCAGGCACCGGCTGATCCGGGGCGACACGCCCACGCCCGGGGGAGTGGACGCGGCGACCGGGTTCACCCTGACGAGTGAATCGGGACCGGTCGTGCTCTCGCAGCGCGCGGTGGTGGCCCGGGTCGGCCAGGTGTTGGCGGTCTTCACGACCGTCGGCGTCGGCGCGCAGCCGGCCGCCGCGCCGGACGAGCGGATCGTCCGGCAGCAGGCGGCCAAGCTCCGCGCCGCGCAGGCGGTGCGGTGAGGCGTGGTGTCGTGGGGCGTGGTGTCGTGGGGCGCGGTGCGGGCCCCGGGTCAGCGGGCCGCGGCCCCGGAGTGGGTGGCGACCAGGTGCTCCAACCGGGTGAGGGCGATCCGGCGCAGCTCGTCGGCCGCGATCAGCCGCTCCTCGTCCGGGTCGTTGGTGAGCCGGGTGCGGATCGAGTCGAGGACGGTGTCGAGCATCTCCTCGGGGGCCACGCCCTCCAGACAGACCACGAAGACGTGCCCGAACCGGGCCTCGTACGCGGCGTGGGCCGCGCGCAGGGCGGTGTGGGCGGCCTGGCTGCCCGGAGCGCGCATGCCGAGGAGCGGCTGCGGCATCCAGCTCTCGTCCGCCAGCGCTTCGGCCAGGTCGGCCGGGCGCAGGTCGTAGGAGGCCTCACTGGCGGCGGCCAGCAGGGACTCTATGTCGGGGTAGGGCCGGTGCGCGGTGAGCCGCAGGGCCCAGCGGTGGCTGCCGCAGCAGGCCAGCAGGGCCTCCTCGGCGGCGCCGGCGTCGGCCTCGTTGAAGCGGTGCAATCCGAGGAGGGTCGGCTCGGAGCGCGGATCGAGCCGCTGCGGCGGGATGTCGCTGGCCAGCGGGTCCTCCTCGTGAGGGCGGGAAGGTGCCGGTGGGAAGGGGGGAACAGATGAAGTATGGGGCTGCGGAGCGGCGTCCAGCGCCCGCTGGGCAGCGGCTCAACGGTAGTTGAGCGGTCATCAGTTGGGGAGGGCGCACGCGGAATTCATCCGATCGAGCTATCAAGTTGTGACGTTGACACCCCACCGTCAGCGCCCTCCCCGCCTTCATCTGCTAATACTCCGGTTCCCTGGGCACGCCCGGCCCCTCAGGAGCACCGGGTCCCGGCGGCCGGCACGGTGCCGTCGACGAGGTACGACTCCAGCGCGGCGTCGATGCAGCTGTTGCCCTTGCCGAAGGCGCCGTGGCCCTCGCCCACCCGGGTCAGCAGGGTGGCGTCGGCGAAGCCCTTGGCCAGCGCCTCCGCCGAGGCGTACGGCGTGGCCGGGTCCCCGGTGGTGCCGACCACCAGGATCGGCGCGGCGCCCTCGGCGCGGACGGCGTGCGGCTTCTCGGTGGTCTTGAACGGCCAGTAGGCGCACGAGGGCTCGTCGTAGTCCTCGACCGTGACGCCCTTGGAGAGCAGCGGGGCCTCGGCCTTGAGCCGGGCCACCGCCTGCCGGGCGCGCTCGGGGGTCGGGGCCGGGCGGGAGGTGTCGGCGCAGCTGATCGCGCCGTTGGCCTCCTCCATCGGGTTGTAGTGGCCGTCCTCGTCGCGGCCGTTGTACTCGTCGGCGAAGGCCAGCAGGTAGTCGGGCTTCTTGCCCAGCATCGCCCAGCCGAGGGCGATCCGCAGGGCCTTCCAGTAGGTCTTCTCATCGCCGTAGAGCATCGAGAGGGTCCCGGTCCAGCCCAGGTCGCGGTTGAGCTTGCGGCCGTCCTCGGCGGTGAGCGGGTGCTCGTACAGGCCCTCCAGGAAGTCGGCGGCCTTCTGTGCGGCCGTGTCCGGGTCCTTGCCGAGCGGGCACTCCTCGGCGTGGTTCTCGACGCAGTCCGCGGCGAAGCGCCGGAAGGCCTTCTCGAAGGCGACCTGCTGGTCGATTCCGTGGTCCAGGCGGTCCTGGGCGGGGTCGACGGCGCCGTCCAGGATCAGCCGCCCGGTGTTCTTCGGGAACTCCTCGGCGTAGAGCGCGCCGAGGTAGGTGCCGTAGGAGATGCCGAGGTAGTTGAGCTTCTTGTCGCCGGCGGCGGCGCGCAGCACGTCCAGGTCGCGGGCGGTGTTGCGGGTTCCGACGAAGGGCAGCAGCTTGCCGGACTTGGCCTGGCAGGCCGCGGCGTGCTCGGTGGCGGCCTTGACGTGCTGCGCCTTGCGCGCGGCCGGCTCCATCGGGGTGTCCCGCTGGTTGGACTCCTCGTGCTGCTTGTCGTCGTAGCAGACGACGGGCGAGCTCTCGCCGGTGCCGCGCGGGTCGAAGCCGATCACGTCGAAGCGGTCGTGCAGGACGCCGTCGTACTCCTTGGCGCCGTACTTGACCATCTCGATCCCGGAGCCGCCGGGGCCGCCGGGGTTGACCATCAGCGAGCCGAGCTTCTGGTCCGGCTTGGCGGCCGGCAGCTTGATCAGTGCGATGTCCAGGGCGTCCGCGGCAGGGTGGGTGTAGTCGAGCGGGACGTGCAGCTTGCCGCAGAGCATCCCGGATATGTCGATCTTGGCCTTGGCGGCCTTGGGGTCGTCCGGGCAGGCGGCCCAGGAGACCTGCTGGCCGTAGAACGGCTTGAGCGCGGGGTCGTCCGCGCCGGTGGGCGTCGGCGTCGGCGTCGCGGACGGGGTGGCCGACGGGGTGTCGGTGGCGGTGGCGGTGGCGGTGTCGGTGGCGGGCCCGGCGGCCCGGTCCTGGGCGGGCGCGGGGCCGTCGTTGCAGGCCGAGGCGAGGAGCAGGGTGCCGGTCGCCAGTGCGGCCAGCAGCAGCCGCGGGCGGGCGGCCCGAAGAGATTTCATCGTACGTGTGTACCACTGCAGGGTGACATGTTCGATCTTGACCCTCGGTCCGCCCGCCCCGGGCCGTCAGGCGCGGTGGACCTTGTGGTTGGCGGCCTGGGCACGCGGGCGGACCACCAGCAGGTCGATGTTGACGTGCGCGGGCCGGGTGACCGCCCAGGCGACGGTGTCCGCGATGTCCTCCGAGGTCAGCGGCTCGGACACGCCCGCGTACACGGCGGCCGCCTTCTCCTCGTCGCCGCGGAACCGGGTGACGGCGAAGCCCTCGGACCTCACCATGCCCGGGGCGATCTCGATCACCCGGATCGGCTCCCCGCACAGCTCCAGCCGAAGCGTCGCGGCGATGGTGTGCGCCGCGTGCTTGGCCGCGACGTAGCCGCCGCCGCCCTCGTACGCGGCCAGCGCCGCGGTGGAGGACATCAGCAGCACGGTGCCGTCGCCGCTCGCCCGCAGCGCCGGCAGCAGGGCCTGCGTCATGTGCAGCACGCCGAGGACGTTCACCTGGTACATCGCCAGCCAGTCGGCCGGGTCGCCGCTCTCCACCGTCTCCGCGCCGATCGCCCCGCCGGCGTTGTTGACCAGGACGTCCACCCGGCCGATCCCGGCCGCGAACGCGTCCACCGCGGCCCGGTCGGTCACGTCCAGGGTGTGGGCACGCCCGCCGATCTCCTTGGCCAGTGCCTCGATCCGGTCGGTCCGCCGGGCGGTCAGCACCACCTCGAAGCCCTCCTCGGCGAGCCGGCGGGCGGTCGCCGCGCCGATTCCGCTGCTCGCACCGGTGACCACGGCCACCTTCTGCTCGGTCATTGCCACTCCCTGGGTCATTCGTGGAAGCACTTCGGTCGCTGACCCGATCATCTCAATGGTGTCGCCCGCGCCCGCGCCCGCCCGCACCACTACATTGCGGGTACCAGTGCACCGTTCCGCCGACCCCGCGGAGGACACCATGGCAGCCGAGCCGCGCCGCACCGAGTCGGGCTTCCCCGTCGAGCCGCTGTACGGCCCCGAAGCCCTGGCCGGCTGGGACCCCGGGGAGCGCCTGGGCAGGCCGGGGGAGTACCCCTACACCCGCGGCGTCTACCCGACGATGTACACCGGCCGGCCGTGGACCATGCGCCAGTACGCCGGCTTCGGGACCGCCGCCGAGTCCAACGCCCGCTACCGGCAGCTGATCGCCGGCGGCGGCACCGGCCTCTCGGTCGCCTTCGACCTGCCCACCCAGATGGGCTACGACTCGGACGCCCCGCTCGCGGCCGGCGAGGTCGGCAAGGTCGGGGTGGCGGTCGACAGCGTCGAGGACATGGGCGTGCTGTTCGACGGCATCCCGCTGGGCGAGGTCTCCACCTCGATGACCATCAACGCCCCGGCCGCCCCGCTGCTGCTCCTGTACCAGCTGGTCGGCGAGGCCCAGGGCGTGCCGGCCGCCCGGCTGACCGGCACCGTCCAGAACGACGTGCTGAAGGAGTACATCGCCCGCGGCACCTACATCTTCCCGCCGAAACCCTCGCTGCGGCTGGTCGCGGACGTGTTCCGGTACTGCCGGGCCGAGATCCCGCGCTGGAACACCATCTCGATCTCCGGCTACCACATGGCCGAGGCCGGGGCGGACCCCGCGCAGGAGATCGCCTTCACCCTCGCCAACGGCATCGAGTACGTGCGCACCGCCGTGGCGGCCGGCATGGCGGTGGACGACTTCGCGCCCCGGCTCTCCTTCTTCTTCGTCGCCCGCACCACGCTGCTGGAGGAGGTGGCCAAGTTCCGGGCAGCCCGCCGGATCTGGGCCCGGGTCATGCGCGAGCGGTTCGGCGCCCGGGACCCGAGGTCGCAGATGCTCCGCTTCCACACCCAGACCGCCGGGGTGCAGCTCACCGCGCAGCAGCCCGAGGTCAACCTGGTCCGGGTCTCGGTGCAGGCGCTGGCGGCGGTCCTCGGCGGCACCCAGTCGCTGCACACCAACAGCTTCGACGAGGCGATCGCGCTCCCCACCGAGAAGGCCGCCCGGCTCGCGCTGCGCACCCAGCAGGTGCTCGCCTACGAGACCGACGTCACCGCCACCGTCGACCCGTTCGCCGGCTCGTACGTCGTCGAGTCGCTGACCGACGAGGTGGAGGCCGCCGCGCTCGCGCTGATGGAGAGGGTGGAGGACCTCGGCGGCGCCGTGGCGGCGATCGAGGCCGGCCACCAGAAGGCCGAGATCGAGCGCACCGCCTACCGCGTCCAGCAGGAGACCGACTCCGGTGAGCGGACCGTGGTCGGCGTCAACCGCTTCCGGCTGGACGCCGAGGAGCCGTACCAGCCGCTGCGGGTGGACCCGGCGATCGAGGTGCAGCAGGCCGGGCGGCTGGCCCGGCTGCGGGCCGCCCGCGACGCGTCCGCGGTGGACCGCGCGCTGGGCGCCCTGCGCCGTGCCGCCGATGGGCGGGACAACGTGCTGTACCCGATGAAGGAGGCGCTGGCCGTCAGGGCCACCCTCGGCGAGGTGTGCGACGCGCTGCGCCAGGTGTGGGGGACGTACACCCCCGTCGAGCGGTTCTGAGGGCGCGTCAATCCGCCGAGCGGGTGGGGCCGTGACCGCCGGGGCGGGCGGTCGTTGCACAGTGCAGGCAACACGGGGAAGGCGGCTGAAACGAGATGTCATACCCACCTGCTCGGCCGGTATGCGCCCATCCGGGGACTTCTTTTCGGGAAGTCGGGCCAAATCCCCCCAACAGGCCTACCCTTGTTGAGATGAACCGTCCTGAGTCCGCCCAGCCGGCCGTCACGCTCACCGCTGCCCGCCCCGCCGCCGACCTGCGCGGCCGGATCGCGGCGCTGGAGCCCGAGCTGATCGCCTTCCGTCGCGATCTGCACCGGCACCCGGAGCTGGGGCGCCAGGAGTTCCGCACCACCGGCCTGCTGCGCGACCGGCTGACGGCCGCCGGCCTCGCCCCCCGGGTGCTGCCCGGCGGCACCGGCATGACCGTGGACATCGTGCCCGCGGGCACCCCGCGCGGTGCCGAGTTCCTCGCCTTCCGCGCCGACATCGACGCGCTGCCGATCGACGACGCCAAGACCGACGTGCCGTACCGCTCGACGGTCCCGGGCCGGGCCCACGCCTGCGGCCACGACGTGCACACCGCGGTGGTGCTGGGCACCGCCCTGGTGCTCGCCGAGGCCGCCCGCACCGGCGAGCTGCGCCGCCCGGTCCGGCTGGTCTTCCAGCCGGCCGAGGAGGTCATGCCGGGCGGGGCGCTGGACGTGATCAACGCCGGCGGGATGGACGGCGTCGGCCGGATCTTCGCGGTGCACTGCGATCCCAAGGTCGAGGTCGGGCGGATCGGGTTGCGGATCGGCGCGATCACCTCCGCCTGCGACCGGCTGATGCTGCACCTGGACGGGCCCGGCGGCCACACCGCCCGCCCGCACCTGACCACCGACCTGGTGACCGCGATCGCGCGGATGGCCGCCGACCTGCCGGCCGCGCTGGCCCGCCGGATGGACCCGCGCTGGGGCGTGAGCCTGGTCTGGGGCCGGATCGCCTCCGGATCAGCCCCCAACGTGATCCCGCAGCACGCCGAGCTGGAGGGGACCGTCCGCTGCCTGGAGCTGGCCGGCTGGCAGGAGGCTCCGGACCAGCTGCACGAGCTGATCGCCAAGCTGGCCGAGACCTACCGGGCGAAGTGGACGCTCGACTACCACCGCGGGGTACCGCCGGTGGTCAACGAGGCGGTCTCCGTCGGGCTGCTGGACGCGGCCATGACGGAGCGGTTCGGGCGGGACGGCCGCCAGGTGGTGGAGGACACCGAGCAGAGCCTCGGCGGCGAGGACTTCTCCTGGTACCTGGAGCACGCGCCGGGGGCCCTCGCCCGGCTGGGCGTCCGCACCCCCGGCGACACCTCGGTCCGCGACCTGCACCAGGGCCGGTTCGACGTGGACGAGCGGGCGATCGGGATCGGCGTGGAGCTGTTCTCGTCCCTGGCGCTGGCCCCGGCGGAGTCGTAGGCCCCGGCGGAGTCGTGGGCCCCGGGCGGAAGAGGCCCCAACGCGGGCAGGGAGAGGCGGGGCGGGCCGGAGGGACGCGCAGCGGCGGGGCGGATTGTCACGATACGGGCTTTATGCCGGGTTGCGTAAACTGGGCCGGGCCAGTACCAAGCACCGTTCGCGTACCGGGAAGGAGCGCCGGGTGAGCCGTGAGACCACGGTTTGATAACAACCCGAATGCTCCGGCGGCCCGTAACCCAACCGTGTTCTACGCGCGTTACGGTGGCGTCCGACCACGCTAAACGGGTGCGTGTGAGAAGGAGATATTCCCTTGCGCCGTTCAACTAAGCTCGCCGCGGTTGTGCTCTCGGGTTCCCTGGGCATGGCCTCGCTCGCCGCTTGCGGCGCAAAGAGCAACGACACCACCGCTTCCTCCGGATCCTCCGAAGGTGGCATCAAGGTCGGCATGGCCTACGACATCGGCGGCCGTGGCGACCAGTCGTTCAACGACTCCGCCGCCCGTGGCCTCGACAAGGCCAAGGCCGACCTCGGCGTCACCGTCACCGAGGCCGACGCCAAGACCGGCGAGGCCGAGGCCGACAAGGAGACCCGCCTCAAGAACCTGGTCACCGCCGGCTACAGCCCGATCATCGCGGTCGGCTTCGTGTACCAGTCCGCGGTCGAGAAGGTCGCCAAGGAGAACCCGAACACCAAGTTCGCGATCATCGACTCGGCCTCCGACACCCAGCCCGCGAACGTCACCTCGCTGACCTTCTCGGAGCAGGAGGGCTCGTACCTGGCCGGCGTGGCCGCCGCGCTCAAGTCCAAGGCCAAGCACATCGGCTTCATCGGTGGCGTGCAGTCCGAGCTGATCAAGAAGTTCGAGGCCGGTTACGTGGCCGGCGCCAAGTCGGTCGACCCGAACATCAGGATCGAGACCACCTACCTGACCACGCCCCCGGACTTCTCCGGCTTCAACTCGCCCGACAAGGGCAAGGAGGCCGCGCAGGGTCAGCTGGACAAGGGTGCGGACGTCATCTACTCCGCGGCCGGCTCCTCCGGCAACGGCGCGATCGAGGCCGTCTCCAACAAGCCGGGCGCCCTGGCCATCGGCGTCGACTCCGACCAGGCCGCCCAGCCGGCCCTGGCGAAGTACAAGAACGTCATCATGACCTCCATGGTCAAGAACGTCGACAAGGCCGTCTACGCCTACATCGAGTCGGCGAAGAAGGGCTCCGTCTTCACCGGCGTGAAGAACTTCGACCTGAAGGCCGACGGCGTCTCGCTCGCCACCACCGGCGGCAAGATCGACGACATCCAGGGCAAGCTCAACGACGCCGCCACGGCGATCAAGAGCGGCGCCACCACCGTCCCGACCGCCCCGTAAGGCGCGCCCGGACGTCGCTGCCGCTGCCACCTGCCCGGCAGCGCGATGATTGACGCAGCATCAGGGAGGGGCCCGGAAGGGTGCGCTCAGTGCGTACCCCCGGGCCCCGTCCCGTCCCCCCACCGTTTTCTCTTTTGGCCCTCCAGCGCAACGTCGCGCCTCCAGACCACCAGGAGATCGCCATCACCGCATCCGACCCCGCCCTGAACCAGGGCGGTACCCCCAGCGCGGGGACGGCGACACCGGCCGTCGAACTGCGCGGCATCACCAAGCGCTTCCCCGGCGTCGTGGCCAACCACGACATCAACCTGACCGTCCGCACCGGTACGGTGCACGCGCTCATGGGCGAGAACGGCGCCGGCAAGTCGACGCTGATGAAGATCCTCTACGGCATGCAGAAGCCGGACGAGGGCACCATCGCGATCAACGGCGAGCAGTGCGAGTTCAACACCCCGGGCGACGCCATCGCGCGCGGCATCGGCATGGTGCACCAGCACTTCATGCTGGCCGACAACCTGACCGTCTGGGAGAACGTCGTCCTCGGCGGCGAGCACATGCACGGCATCGGGGCCAAGGCCAAGGCGAAGATCAAGGAGATCTCCGACCAGTACGGCCTGGGCGTCCGCCCGGACGCCCTGGTCGAGGACCTGGGCGTGGCCGACCGCCAGCGCGTCGAGATCCTCAAGGTGCTCTACCGCGGTGCCCGGATCCTGATCCTCGACGAGCCGACCGCCGTGCTCGTCCCGCAGGAGGTCGACGCCCTCTTCGACAACCTGCGCGACCTCAAGGCCGAGGGCGTCACCGTCATCTTCATCTCGCACAAGCTGCACGAGGTGCTGTCGGTGGCCGACGCGATCAGCGTCATCCGGCGCGGCACCACCGTCGGCGACGCCGACCCGAAGAGCGTCACCGCGCGCCAGCTCGCCGAGCTGATGGTCGGCGCCGAGCTCCCCTCCCCGGAGAGCCGCGAGTCCACCGTCACCGCCACCGAGATGCTCGACGTCCAGGGCCTGCGGATCGCCAAGACCGACGCCGAGGGCATCGAGCGCGTGGTGCTGGACGACATCTCGCTGCGCATCCACAAGGGCGAGGTCCTGGGGATCGCCGGTGTCGAGGGCAACGGCCAGGCCGAGCTGGTCGAGGCGATCATGGGCATGCTCCCGCTGGACGCCGGCACCGTCACGCTGGACGGCAAGGACCTCTCCGGCACGATGACCCGCGCCCGCCGCGAGGCCGGCATCGGCTACATCCCCGAGGACCGCCACCGGCACGGCCTGCTGCTGGAGGCCCCGCTCTGGGAGAACCGGATCCTCGGCCACGTCACCGAGACCCCGAACTCCAAGGGCGTGCTGCTCGACCCGGCCGGCGCCCGCCGCGACACCCAGCGGATCGTCGAGGAGTACGACGTCCGCACCCCCGGCATCGAGGTCACCGCGGCCTCCCTCTCCGGCGGCAACCAGCAGAAGCTGATCATCGGCCGCGAGATGAGCCACGCCCCCAAGCTGCTGGTCGCGGCGCACCCGACCCGTGGTGTGGACGTCGGCGCGCAGGCGCAGATCTGGGAGCACATCCGGACCGCCCAGCGGGACGGCCTCGCGGTGCTGCTGATCTCCGCCGACCTCGACGAGCTGATCGGCCTCTCCGACACCATCCGGGTGATCTACCGCGGCCGTCTGGTCGCCGATGCCGACCCGGCCACGGTCACCGCGGAGGATCTGGGTACCGCGATGACCGGTGCCGCCCGCGGCCACATCGAGTCCGAGCCGGAGGCCGTCGAGGAGTTCCACGCGACGCTGACCGAGGGCACCGAAGCGTCCGACACCCCCACCGACACCGCCGACGACCCGCAGGCGGGGGAGTAGCCACATGACCAGTACCACCCCCGCCGCCAAGAGCTCCCTGGCGCAGCGGTTCAACGTCGAGAAGATCGTGCTCGCCCTCGCGGCGCCGGTGCTCGCCGTCATCCTCTCCGTCGCGATCTGCTCGGTCCTGCTGGCGACCTCGGGCAAGAACCCGTTCGACGCCTGGGACGTGATGGTCACCTTCGGCACCAAGGCCGACGGCCAGGTGCTGATCCTCAACCGGGCCACCACGTACTACCTGGCCGCCGCGGCCGCCGCGTTCGGCTTCCGGATGAACCTCTTCAACATCGGTGTCGAGGGCCAGTACAAGGTCGCGGCGCTGTTCGCGGCCTACGTCGGCAGCCAGATCGACCTGCCGTCGTTCATCCAGATCCCGCTGCTGCTGATCACCGCCATGCTGGTCGGCGGCCTCTACGCCAGCATCGCCGGCCTGCTGAAGGTCTACCGCGGCGTCAGCGAGGTCATCTCGACCATCATGCTGAACGCCATCGCGATCGCCATCGTCGGTCTGCTGCTCGTCCCCGGCATCTTCGCGCCGGAGAAGGGCGGCACCACCAACGCGATCCAGACCGCCCCGGTCTCGGAGTCCAGCCACTTCTTCGCGCTCGACACCAACGGCGGGCCGCTCTACGGCTTCCTGTTCATCGCGATCCTGGTCGGCGTGGCGTTCCAGTTCACCCTGACCCGCACCCGCTTCGGCTTCGACCTGCGCGCCACCGGCCGCTCGGAGTCCGCGGCCACCGCGTCCGGCGTGAACGTCAAGCGCATGGTGATCGTCTCGATGCTGGTCTCCGGTGCGCTGGCCGGCCTGATCGGCCTGCCCGAGCTGCTGCAGAACTCGTACTACTTCGGCCAGAGCTTCCAGCCGGGTCTCGGCTTCCTCGGCATCTCGGTCGCCCTGCTCGGCCGCAACAGCCCGATCGGCATGGCCTTCTCGGCGCTGCTCTTCGCCTTCCTGGACACCACCGGCGCGCTGCTGCCCAACCAGGGCGGCTTCCCGCAGGAGATCGTGCCGGTCATGCAGGGCACCATCGTCATCTGTGTCGTCGTCGCGTACGAGGTCGTGCGCCGCTACGGCCTCAAGCGCCAGCAGCAGCGGGTGGGCGCCGAGCTCGCCGCCCAGGCCGCCGCGGCCAACCAGAAGAAGGAGGTGTCGGCATGAGCACCGCCACCGCTGCCCGTGCGAAGGCGCCGGGCGCTCCGGCCAAGAAGCACAAGATGTCCTGGCCGGTGGTGCTGCTGCTGATCGCCGGCGCCCTCGTCCTGTTCTCCGCCGTCGGCATGATCACCGACAACCACTCGCTGACCTCCTCCGGTCAGGTCACCGCCGCGCTCAGCGCCGCCGTGCCGATCGGCATGGCCGGTCTGGGCGGTCTCTGGTCCGAGCGGGCCGGCGTGGTCAACATCGGTCTCGAAGGCATGATGGTCGCCGGCACCTTCTGCGGTGCCTGGGCCGGCTTCCTGGTCAACCCGTGGGTCGGCCTGCTGGCCGGCATGCTGGGCGGCGCGCTCGGCGGTCTGCTGCACGCCGTCATCACCGTCACCTTCGGCGTCGACCACATCGTCTCCGGTGTCGGCATCAACCTGCTGATCCCCGGCATCTGCGCGTACGTCAACCGGATCTACTACAAGGACTACATCGCCGACGGCGCCGGGGCGAACCAGTCCCCGCCGGCCGATCCGCTGCCGTACATCACCATCCCGGGCCTCTCCTCGGGGCTGAAGGACATCGAGGCCCACCACTGGTTCCTGGTCTCCGACGTCGCCGGCGTGCTCGGCGGCCTGGTCACCAACATCTCGGTCCTGGTGCCGCTGGCCGGCGCACTGATCGTGGCGAGCTACTTCGTCCTCTGGCGCACCGTCTTCGGCCTGCGCCTGCGCTCCTGCGGTGAGAACCCGACCGCGGCCGAGTCGCTGGGCGTCAACGTCTACAAGTACAAGTACTACGCGGTCATCGCCTCGGGCGCCTTCGCCGGCCTCGGCGGTGCGTACCTCTCGCTGGTCGCGGCGCACTTCTACAAGGACGGCCAGACCCTCGGCCGAGGCTTCATCGGCCTCGCGGCGATGATCTTCGGCAACTGGATGCCCGGCGGCCTCGCCATGGGCGCCGGCCTGTTCGGCTTCACCGACAGCCTCCAGCTGCGCGACCCGGAGTCGGTGCACGTGCTGATCCTGGTGGTCGCCATCGCGATGGCGCTGCTCGCGCTCTGGAACGTCTACCGCCGGAAGCTGACCTCCGCGGCGATCACCCTCGTGGTCTCCGGCGGCCTGTTCGCCTGGTACTTCACCACCGACCAGGTGCAGCGTCCGCTGATCGTGGCCACGCCGTACGTGATCACCCTGGTGGTGCTCTCGCTGGCCTCGCAGCGCCTGCGGCCGCCGAAGGCCGACGGCCAGATCTACCGCAAGGGCCAGGGCAAGTGACGTCCGGAACGGCCTCGCAGGTCGACTGGGAGCGGCTGCGCGCCGCGGCGCTGGAGGCGATGGGCCACGCCTACGCCCCGTACAGCAAGTTCCCGGTCGGTGCGGCGGCGCTGGTGGACGACGGCCGCGTGGTCACCGGCTGCAACGTGGAGAACGCCTCGTACGGGCTCGGCCTCTGTGCCGAGTGCGGGCTGGTCTCCGCGCTGCACGCCGGCGGCGGCGGCAGGCTGACCGCGTTCACCTGCGTGGACGGGGAAGGCCGGCTGCTCATGCCGTGCGGCCGCTGCCGCCAGCTGCTGTACGAGCACGGCGGGCCGGAACTGCTGGTCGAGCTGCCCTCCGGGGTGAAGCCGATGAGCGAGGTGCTCCCCGACGCGTTCGGGCCGGAGCGGCTCTAGTCTGTCTCTCTGTTACGCGCGTAGAGTGTCGCGAGTGGGCCGAAACCCGGCCAGCTCGCGACACTCTTCGCTTTTTGAACCCCTCTTGGAGCAAGCCATGGACGCCATCTCCGTCATCAGGACCAAGCGCGACCGCGGAGAGCTGAGCGACGCTCAGATCGACTGGGTCATCGACGCCTACACCCGCGGCGAGGTCGCCGACGAGCAGATGTCCGCGCTGGCCATGGCGATCCTGCTGAACGGCATGCAGCCGCGCGAGATCAGCCGCTGGACCGACGCGATGATCCGCTCCGGCGTCCGGATGGACTTCTCCTCGCTGCCGTTGCCCACCAGCGACAAGCACTCCACCGGCGGTGTCGGCGACAAGATCACCCTGCCGCTCGCCCCGCTGGTCGCCGCGTGCGGCGCCGCCGTCCCGCAGCTCTCCGGCCGCGGCCTCGGCCACACCGGCGGCACCCTCGACAAGCTGGAGTCCATCCCCGGCTGGCGCGCCCTGCTCTCTAACGAGGAGATGATGGACGTCCTGCGCTCCAGCGGCGCCGTCATCTGCGCCGCCGGCGACGGCCTGGCCCCGGCCGACAAGAAGCTCTACGCGCTGCGCGACGTCACCGGCACCGTCGAGGCCATCCCGCTGATCGCCTCCTCGATCATGTCCAAGAAGATCGCGGAGGGCACCGGCGCGCTGGTCCTCGACGTGAAGGTCGGCTCCGGCGCCTTCATGAAGAACCTGGACGACGCCCGCGAGCTGGCCCGCACGATGGTCGGCCTCGGCACCACGGCCGGCGTCAACACCGTCGCCCTGCTCACCGACATGTCGACCCCGCTCGGCCTCACCGCGGGCAACGCGCTGGAGGTCCGCGAGTCGGTCGAGGTGCTGGCCGGCGGCGGCCCGGCGGACGTCGTCGAGCTGACCCTCGCGCTGGCCCGCGAGATGCTCGCCGCGGCCGGCGTGCACGGCAAGGACCCGGCCGACGCGCTGCGCGACGGCTCCGCGATGGACCACTGGCGCCGGATGATCGCCGCCCAGGGCGGCGACGTGGACGCCGCGCTGCCGGTCGCCCGCGAACAGCACGTCATCCCGGCCCCGGCCTCGGGCGTGCTCACCAGGCTGGACGCCTACGCGGTGGGCGTCTGCGCCTGGCGCCTCGGCGCCGGCCGCGCCCGCAAGGAGGACCCGGTGCAGGCCGGCGCCGGCGTCGAGATGCACGCCAAGCCGGGCGACACCGTGGTGGCCGGCCAGCCGCTGCTGACCCTGCACACCGACACCCCGGAGCGCTTCGAGTACGCGATCGAGGCCCTGGCCGGCGCCGTCGAGGTCTCCCCGGCCGGCACCGCGTTCACGCCGAACCCGATCGTGCTGGACCGCATCGCCTGAGCGGCGTGAGGCCTGCTCACGTACGCCTGCTCAGGCGTACGTGAGCAGACCACCGGTGTCGATGCTCCAGGGGCCGACGGCGATCCCGTCGCCGAACACGAACTTCTCGCGGGAGTCGTAGCCGGGTTTCGAGTGCACGATTCCGGTGCCGGTGCGGGGGTCGACGAGCAGGTAGAACGGGATGCCCATGGCCGCGTAGTCGCGGACCTTGTCCCGGTAGTCGTTCTCGGGGTTGGACTTGGAGACGATCTCCACGGCGAGCAGTACCTCGTGCGGGAGCACCGCCCGCTGCTCGCCCTCCAAGGTTGCCTCGGGGAAGACCATCAGATCCGGGCTCCGCAGCCGGCCGAGCCCGGCGTCCTCCAGGTCCGCACCGTGGTAGGCGATGTAGCCGGGGTGAGTGGTCGGCAGCTGCGCGTTCAGCTGGCGGGCGATGCGTAGCACGGCGAGTTCGTGCCGCTTCACCGGCGACATCATCATGATGATCTCGCCGTCGGCGATCTCGACCTTCCCTATCCCCGGAACCTGCGGCAGCTGATCCGCGATCGCGCGCAGCCGGGCGTACACAGCAGGATCGACGCTCATGATCTGGAGTGTATCGACGTACGCCGACGGCCGGGCGGCTCTCACCCCGCCGCGGTGAGGGCGAGCTTCAGGAAGTCCTCGGGGCCTCGCGGGTCGGGTCGCGGCCGACCGGGAGGATGCTGCGGCGGATACCTGACGTGGAGCGTCGGGTATCCGCCGGGCGGTCACGACTTCGGCAGGTCGGTGTTGTTGCGGTGGCGTGGCCGGTCAGTGCACCGCGGGAACGGCCCGCCGCGCGGCGTGGGCCTGGCGGGTGGCGTAGAGGGTGACCGCGGCGGCCACGGTCATCGCGGCGAGGCCGACGGCGGCCGCGCCGGACCAGCCGGTGGAGTGGTAGGCGTCGGCGCCGACCGTGCCGCCGAGGCTGTTCCCCAGGTAGTAGGCGATCAGGTACAGCGCGGAGGCCTGGGCACGACCCTCGGTGGCGGTGCGGCCGACGGCCGAGGAGGCGGTGGCGTGGCCGGCGAAGAAGCCGGCGGTGATCAGCACCAGGCCGAGCAGGGCGCCGACCAGCGAGTCGGTGAGCGAGAGCAGCAGCCCGGCGGCGGTCACACCGATCGCCACGTAGAGTGCGCCCCTCCGGCCGAGACGGCCGGAGAGGCGTCCGGCGGCGGCCGAGGTGCCGGTGCCGACCAGGTAGACGACGAAGATCGAGGCGGCCACCGACTCCGGAAGCTGGAACGGCGCGGCGATCAGCCGGTAGCCGACGGTGTTGTACACCGCGCCGAAGACGGCCATGAAGAGCAGCCCGAGTGCGTAGAGCCGGACCAGCAGCGGGTTGCGCAGGTGCCGGCCGACCGTGCGGGCCAGGGCACGGGTGTCCACCGGGGCCGGGGCGAAGTGCCGGGCGGCCGGGATCAGCAGCCGGAAGGCGAGCACCGCGGACAGGGCCAGGGCGGCCGAGGCGGCGAGGCCCCAGCGCCAGCCGAAACCGGCCGCGACCCAGCCGGAGAGCAGCCGGCCGCCCATGCCGCCGATGCTGTTGCCCGCCACGTACAGGCCCATCGCGGAGGCCAGTGCGGACGGGTGGACCTCCTCTGCGAGGTAGGCCATCGCAGTGGCGGGCAGCCCGGCGAGCGCGGCACCCTGGAGGGCGCGCAGCACGACCAGGGTGGTGAGGTCCGGGGCGAACGGCAGCGCCAGCGCGAGCACGGAGGCGGCCAGCACGGAGGCGGTCATCACCGCGGTCCGGCCGTACCGGTCGGAGAGCGCGCTGGCCGGGAGCAGGGCGAGCGCGAGGCCGAGGGTGGCGGCGGAGGCCGTCCAGCTGGCCTGGCCCGGGGTGAGGTCGAGATCGGCCGAGAGGATCGGCAGCAGGCCCTGCGTGGAGTAGAGGAGGACGAAGGTCGCGATGCCGGCGGCGAAGAGCGCGAGGTTGGCGCGGCGGAAGGCGCGCTGCCCGGGGCGGAGCCTGCCGTCGGCGGCGGTGGTGCCCGGCAGCGGCCGGGTGAGACCCGCCGGCCGCGTGTGCGGGGACGGCTGGATGCGGGCGGCGGCGGTGTGCGGGGACGGCTGGGTCAGGGCATCCGGAGTGACCACGGATGCCCCGGTACTTGAGGGCTGCATGGCTCCGACGTTAGGCCCGTCGCGGTTGATGCGTCCAATGCATGAACAGCCGATAATGCATACCGGAGTGCATGAGTAGAGGTCGGCGAGGGGGAAGGTGGCGCGGAGATGGCCGAGGGTGGACCGGAGCCCGAGCTTCCGCACCGGTTGGCCGAGTTGGGGCCGGAGCTGCCGGCCGCCCGACTCGCCCCCGGGCTGGCTCAGTTCGCGGCCGTGGCGCGGCTGGAGCACGTGACGCAGGCGGCCGCGCTGCTGGGCATGCCGCAGCCGACGCTGTCGCGTTCGGTGGCCCGGTTGGAGGCGGAGCTGGGGGTGGACCTGCTGGCCCGTCAGGGCCGGACCGTCCGGCTGACCCGGGCCGGCCGGCTGCTGCTGGCCTCGGTGGAGCGGGCGCTGGCCGAGGTCGAGCGCGGTACGGAGGCGGCCCGGGCGGAGGCGGACCCGGCCACCGGGCGGGTGGCGTTCGGCTTCCTCCACACCATGGGGACGGACGCCGTCCCGGCGCTGCTGCGCGACTTCCGGGCTGCGTACCCGCAGGTGCGGTTCCAACTGGTGCAGGACTACGTCGGCGCGATGCTGGAACGGCTGCGCGCCGGAGAGCTGGACCTCTGCCTGGTCGCGCCGGTGCCGGACGACGATCCTGCGCTGGTGGCACGGCGGTTGGACGAGCAGCGGCTGCACCTGGTGGTGCCGGCCGACCACCGGCTGGCCGGCCGGCGCCGGATCCGGCTGGCCGAGGTGGCCGAGGATCCGTTCGTCGGGCTGGAGCGCGGTTACGGGCTGCGGGCGATCACCGACGGGTTCTGTGAGGAAGCCGGGTTCGCGCCGCGGATCGCCTTCGAGGGGGAGGAGGCGGAGACGCTGCGCGGCCTGGTCGCGGCCGGGCTGGGAGTGGCGCTGCTGCCGCCCGCGCTGGTGCCGCGGCCCGGGGTGGTGGAGCTGGAGGTCACGGCGCCGCGCACCCGGCGGGCGATCGGCCTGGCCTGGGCGGCGGGCCGGCCGGCGACTCCGCCGGTGGCGGCGTTCCGGGACTTCGTCCTGTCGCGGCGGGGGCGGCTGCTGGAGCACGACTGAGCGGGGTGGGGCCGGGGCGCTCCGGGGGTGGGGCCGGGGTGGCAGCCACTCCGGCGCGGGGAGCGGCCGGAAGCGGTGACTGCGCGCGGCTTCGGCTGCGGCGCAACCGCCCGGCGGCCGGACTACCGGCCGGTAGGCCGGCCGGTAGCGAGCGGGTTCGTCCGATCGGTGGAATTACCGGTGCACATTGGCCGAACCCTCCGTGTGGACGGTGGCCTGTCTACGCGCGTAGGAGCTACACTCCCGCAATGGAGAAGCAGATCCCTGTCACCACCGCGGGCACCGGCCCCCGGATCCCCACCCCCGAGCAGATCGTCCGCGCCCCCAAGGTGCTGCTGCACGACCACCTGGACGGCGGGCTGCGCCCCGAGACCGTGGTCGAGCTGGCCGCCGCGGTCGGCTACGAGGGCCTGCCCACCACCGACCCGAAGGAACTCGGCGAGTGGTTCCGCGAGGCCGCCGACTCCGGCTCGCTGGTCCGCTACCTGGAGACCTTCGCGCACACCTGCGCGGTCATGCAGACCCGCGAGGCGCTGATCAAGGTCGCCGCCGACTGCGCCGAGGACCTGGCCGCCGACGGTGTCGTCTACGCCGAGGTCCGCTACGCCCCCGAGCAGCACCTGGAGGGCGGTCTGACCCTGGACGAGGTCGTCGAGGCCGTCCAGGAGGGCTTCCGCCTCGGTGAGCGCAACGCGCGCGACGCCGGCCACCGCATCCGCGTCGGCACCCTGATCACCGCGATGCGGCACGCCGCCCGCTCGCAGGAGATCGCCGAGCTGGCCAACCGCCACCGCGACAGCGGCGTGGTCGGGTTCGACATCGCGGGCGCCGAGGCCGGCTACCCCCCCACCCGCCACCAGGCCGCCTTCGACTACCTCAAGGGCGAGAACAACCACTTCACCATCCACGCCGGTGAGGCCTTCGGCCTGCCGTCGATCTGGGAGGCCCTGCAGTGCTGCGGCGCCGACCGGCTCGGCCACGGCGTGCGGATCGTCGACGACATCACCGTCAACGAGGACGGCAGCGTCGAGCTCGGCCGACTGGCCGCGTACGTGCGCGACAAGCGCATCCCGCTGGAGATGTGCCCCACCTCCAACCTCCAGACCGCCGCGGCCACGTCGTACGCCGAGCACCCGATCGGGCTGCTCAGCCGGCTGAAGTTCCGGGTGACGGTCAACACCGACAACCGCCTGATGAGCGGCACCAGCATGAGCCGGGAGTTCGGCCACCTGGTGGACGCCTTCGGCTACACCCTGGGCGACATGGAGTGGTTCACGGTCAACGCGATGAAGTCGGCGTTCCTGCCGTTCGACGAGCGGCTGGCGATGATCAACGACGTGATCAAGCCGGGCTACGCCGAGCTCAAGGCGGAGTGGCTGTTCAGCAGCGGCTCCTGAGGTCGTGCGGTGGCCGGTGCCGGAGGGCGTCGGCCCACGCCGACCCGAACGCCTGGACGGATGAACGCCGTTTTACCGCAGGTGAGTTGGCGTTCATCCGACTACCCACTCGTGTGGGTTAACCCCCTTTGATCCTCGTGCGATCCACTCACTACGGTGTGCCAGTCATCGCCGACCGGTCGTGACGGCGGAACCCGCCGTCCGGCCGTGGACGTCGGCCACCGACGAGGATCCAAGGGGACGAACATGAAGCAGGCCAAGCTCAAGGCCGCAGGCACTGCCGCGCTGGGTCTCGCCATCGCGGCGGTCGGCGCCGGCAGCGCCTCGGCCGACCCGGTCGCCGCCGGTGGCCTCGGGTCTCCCGCCGGCCTGGTGAGCAACCCGGCCGTGACCGGTGCGGTCGTCGACACCGCGGGCAAGCTGCCCGGCGGCGACAAGGTGACCGGCACCCTGGGCACCCTCGCCCCCACCGCGGGCCAGGCCACGGCCTCCGCTCCGATGGCCGACGCGGCTCCCCGGGCCGCCGTGCCGAGCGTGCCGGGCCTGGACAAGACCCCGCTCGGCGGGCTGACCGGCGCCCTCCCGCTCCCGGGCATCGGCGGCTGACGCGTTCCGCCTCGTACGGCGGGCCGCCCGCACCCCGGTGATCCCGGGGACGCGGGTGGCCCGCCGTCGTTGTCGGGGGCTGTGCAGCCCCCGCGGTCACGGCTCCTGGGGGAGCAGCAGCCAGAGCGCCAGGTAGATCAGGAACTGGGGGCCGGGCAGCAGGCAGGAGGCGAGGAAGATGATCCGGACGGTCCACGGGGACAGGCCGAAGCGCTCGGCGATCCCGGCGCAGACGCCGGCGATGACGCGGTTGTGGCGGGGGCGGGCGAGGCGGCTCATGGCGTTCTCCGTGTCGTAGCGCCTGGGGCCGGTCTCTCCGGCTGGCGTACTTCCATGGTCCGCCGTCGCGGCCGCCGAATCCTCAGCCTGGACGGCGATCCCGCCCCGGAGCTCCCTCACCGGGAAGACGGACGTGCTCTCGGGGTTCACCTCAGGGACGCCCCGGAGACGACTGCGGGAGGCGGGCCGCCCCGGCCGGTTGCGGGGGAGGGCTTCCGGGAGAGCGGGAACTCGGAGGGGCCGACTTCCCGTGCACAGCCCGCGCTGCACAGGGGCGCTTGCCTCTGCCCCTGGGGCAGGGGACAGAGTGGCGTCATGCACGAGGACTTGATCGGCATCGGGGAGCTCGCGGCCCGAACCGGGCTGAGCCACAAGGCGCTGCGGCTGTACGGGGACCGGGGGCTGCTGCCGCCCGCGTACGTCGATCCGCGGACCGGGTTCCGCCGCTACCTCCGGGAGCAGGTGGAGCGGGCCCGCCGGATCGCGCTGCTGCGCGCCGCAGGGATGCCGCTGGCGCTGGTCGCGGAGGTGCTCGACCCGGGAGGCGCCGAGTCCGTCCGGCTGCTCGACGCCTACTGGCGCGGGGAGCAGTCCGTGCACGAGGCCCGCCGGGAGGCGGTGGGCTATGCCCGAGCGGTGCTGGACGGAAGGAATCCCCGCATGTACGAGATGGCCGAACGCGACGTGCCCGAGCAGAAGGTGCTGTTCGTCCGGCGTCACGTCACCGCCGAGGGTCTGCTCGACTTCCTCGGTGAGGCGACGGATACGATCTTCGCGCACATGCGGACGACCGACGCCTGCCTGTCCGGACCGCTCTTCGCCGTCTACCACGGCATCGTGAGCGACGACTCGGACGGCCCGGTCGAGGTCTGCGTCCCGACGGCGAGCGCGGTGGAGCCGGCGGGGGAGATCGGGGTCCGGATCGAGCCCGCGCACCGCGAGGCGTACACGGAACTGGGCAAGGAGCGGCGGGACTTCGCGACGATGGTCGGCGTGCACGACGCGGTGCTCACCTGGATCCGCGAGCAGGGGTACGAGCGCGTCGGGGCCTCGCGCGAGGTGTACTACCCGAACTGGGAGACGGCCGGGGAGGGCGAGCACGTGGCGGACGTCGCCGGGGTGTTCACCGTCCCGGGCACGCAGGCCTGAGCCTCCGCGCAGCAGGGGGGCGTGCGTGCCAGGGGGGCCGAGCCGATGGCGGCTCGGCCCTCCGGAGGCGTTGAGCGGGGGCAGACTAGGGGCCGGCGAGCCGAACCGTGGATGGCAAGGATGCAACCGGAGGGCCGGCCGTGTGATCGGCGCCGACTTCCTAGGCGGGGTTGAGGCGGGCGGGGTGCCAGTCGGTGTTCCGGCCGGCGGCCTCGCGGTGGGCGATTCGCTGGACGGCGGTGAGCAGGCGGTAGAGGTTGAGGGTGGCGTCGGAGTGGTCGGCCTCGAAGCCGAGGCGGTGGACGAAGGCTTCGAGCTGTCGCCAGTCGAAGTCGTCGGGCGCGGGCGGCACGGGTGTGCCGCCCGTGTGGGCGTTGAAGGCGGCGGCCACGGCGTAGTGCGTGGCGGCGAGGGCGTTGGGGAGGAGGGGGTCGGGCATGGGTGTGCTGCCTTTGGGAGGGACCGTCAGCCGGGAGGGGTGTCACTGTCGTCGGGCCGGTGCACCTTGAGGGCGGTCACGACACCGAGGGCGACGATGAGGACCGCGAGCGCGAGAAGGGCGATGAAGGCGGTGGCGACGAGGAAGGTGCCGGTGCCGGTCCTCATCGGGTGATGCCGATGACGCGGTGGCCGAGGTGGGCGGCGAGGGTGTGGAGGAGGTCGTGGGCCTGGTCGCGGGTGAGGGGGAGCGCGAGGTGTTCACCCGAGGCGGCGTGGACGTCGAGGTCGACGGCGAAGCGGAGTTGGAGGGCGGCGTCGGGGACGTGCTCGACGGCGAGGTAGGCGGCGGTGGTCCGCTCGGTGTGGACCGCCTCGGTGGCGAGGGGGGTCAGGGCGCCCATGCCTGTGACCTCCGCGTGGGCGTCCGGCGGCGGTCGTGGCTCACGCGGCCGCGTCCAGCTCGAACCAGACGGATTTGCCGTTCTTGCGCGGGTCAGCGCCGAACCGGTGGGTGAGTGAGCGGACCAAGTGCAGTCCACGACCGGAGAGTTCGTACGGGCTGGAGGAGGCGCGGGGCTCGGGGAAGACGGGGCTGTCGTCCGTGACCGAGACCCGGAGGGTGCGGTTGAGGAGCAGGACGACGACGAGGGGCGCCTGACTGCCGGCGTGCTTCCACGCGTTGACGAAGAGTTCGTGCAAGGCGAGTTCGGCGTCGGCGATGGTGTCCGGCGGCCAGTTGGAGAGCGCGAGGGCCTCCCGCAGCTCGTGGCGGGCGGAGGACCAGTCGGGAGGGTTGAAGGCGCGCACGAAGAACCTCCGGGGGAGGAATAGGAGTTCGCGACGGGGGCGTGACCGTGAGCCAGGCCGCACATGGCTGCTCTGCGGCGCCCGGACAGGCATTACTGACGCTCCGTCGCGTGATCGATGCAACACTGAGAGTAGGGGGCTGGTAGGCATCGATGCAACCCAAGTTTCATCGTTGTTGGAACCTGAGGCGTCGAGGTGGCGTCGCGGTTGTTCTGTGCGAAACACTGCCCTGACAAGGAGGAGTCAGCGTGGGGTTCAGGGGCGGAATCAGTCAGCGGCAGCGCCGATTTGGCGATGAACTGCGCCGACTGCGGACAGAGGCCGGCTACTCCGCTCCGGAAGCGGGCGCGCTGGTGGGTATGAAGGGTCCGGCTGTCAGCCATACCGAGGCTGGGCGGATCAGTCTCAACGCAGAACGCCTGGAAGTGTGGCTGGACGCGTACGGCTGCACCGACCCCGTCTATCGGGCCAAGCTCGCCGACATGGCGCGTAGTACTGGCAAGGGCTGGTGGACGGACTTCGCCGATCGAGTTCCAGCGTTGTCACTCGACCTTGCGGAGGCGGAGGCGAGTGCGGCCGTCATCGACAACTACGAGACCTTCTATCTCCCTGGCTACCTTCAGCTACCCGCCTACGCGGAAGCCATCTACGAAGATTCCCACCACAACCGGAAGCTGGATGTAACCGCTGAGGTCGAGTTCCGATTGAAGCGGCAGCGGATTCTCACTGACATGCCGCGCCGGGAATTCCGGTTCGTGATTCACGAGACAGCCTTGCGCATGAGGTTCCCTGGTGATGCTGTGATGAGGGCACAGATGCTCCACCTGCTCGAAGTCTCGGAGCTGCCCAACGTCACCATTCAAGTTCTGCCGTTCACCGCAGCGAAGAAGCCACCTCACACCGGCCAGTTCCTGCTGCTCGCACCGGGAGCGGAAGAGCTCTCCACTGTCGTGGTCGATCATCCGAGCCACACCGAGTACCTCGGCGACCAGCACTCGATCGTGACGTATAGCCGGACCTTCAATCAGCTGAGCAACCTCGCACTGCCGCCCGTCGACACCAACCAGTCGATGGTTACGCTTTCTTCGCCTCGTGACTCCTGGGGACTCATCCGGCACCTTCTCTATCTGCTGCAGACCTGAAAGGCTTCACGATGTCCGAACTCCGCTGGCAGAAGTCGTCATTCAGCGGCTCCAACGAGGGCGGCAGCTGCGTCGAACTCGCCCTCGGTGCCGGCGACCTGCGCCACCTCCGCGAGTCGGACGACCCGAACGCCATCGTCACGACCAGCGCCTCGAAGCTCCGAGTCTTCATCCTCGGAGTGAAGGCCGGCGAGTTCGACCACCTGATCTGAGGGCAGTATCCAAGCAAGACGAGGCGGGGCGGCCACCGGCCGCCCCGCCTCGTCTTCACATCCTCAGCTGCGCAGCGACCAGCTGTGCGCCGGGTCGTCCAACCACATTCGGTGCTCCTCGCCGTTCACGGTGAGGCCGAAGCGTTCCGGGCCGGGACGCCCGTGCCCCTGCCACCACTGGTACGCCTCTTCGGCCTCATTCCACAGCCGCCGTGAGCCGTGCTGCCACACCGTGTATCGATCGGCCCGTTCCTCGCCGTGCCAGTCCACCGCGGCCCACGACGTACAGCCGGTCGTCGCGAGCCACAGCCGACGCCGCACGCCTTCCACGTTCGGGTCGTCGTGCCAGACGTACCAGACGTTGCCGAGCCGGTGGCCGATGGTGAAGTCGCTCGTCCATTCCCTCCCGGCCACGAGCCGGGGATCAAGGCCCGTCGACGACTCCTGAGGCCGGTGTTCGTCCCGCACCACGTCCCGGTAGATCCGCAGGTCCTTCCGCTGGGCGCGCAGGGTCATGAACGCGCTGTACGGACTGAACCGGCCCTCTGCGGTTCCGTCCTGCCGCACTGTGAGCCGGAGCAGTCCCCAGCAGATCCACGGGTTGTCCCACGGCGTGAGAATGACGCCCCCGACCCGTGTCTGCTCCAGCCAGGCCACTGGAACGCGGGTGACCGAGCAGGTCGCCGCTACCCGGTCGTACGGTGCCTGCCGCTCCCACCCCTCTTGGCCGTCCGCGCAGATCACCGTGGGCCGCAACGCGTTCGACTCCAGCGCCGCCCTCGCCCGTTCGGCGAGGGCGGCGTCGATCTCGACCGTCACCACATTGGCGTCACCCAGCCGACGGGCAAGGTAGGCCGCGGTGAGTCCGGTGCCCGTGCCGATCTCCAGCACCTTCATGCCGGCTTCGAGGTCGAGCGCTTCGAGCATGCGGAAGACCACAGACGGCGCGGAGGCGGAGGACGACGGCCACGGCTCGTCGTCCTCCGTCGGGTCCGCACCGTCGTTGACCTGGGTGACCACGGCGTCGTCCGTATACGCGGCGGCAAGCCAGGCCTCTGGTTGCGCCGACCGGTCACAGACCGCGTACCGGCCCTGCGCGTCCGGCAGCCAGACTCGCTCCGGCAGGAACCGGTGTCGCGGCGCGGCGAGTGCCGCTGCCTGCCACTCCGGGGCCACTTCGTGGCCGAGCTCGTCACGTACGCCGCGGAGCAGGCCGGGAACGCCGGCCTGCTCCGCGTGTTGCTGATCGCAAGTCACTTGTGCTTCGGCTCCGGCTTCGGCTTGCTGGTATCGGGATTGGGTGCGGACTTGCCCGGATCTCTGTTGCCCGCGTGTTTGCCCTGCCCGCCGTCGTTGGAGCCGCTTCCGCCGCCTGAGCTGCCGCCCTTGCCGGTTCCCCACGCCATGATTCGTCATCTCCCTGCGATTCGCTGGTGGTCGGTTCGACTCAGGCCGTGTGGCTCGGTCGCTGGGGCGGCATCGGCCCGGGCGGCCGGTCGGAGGGCTTGGGGCCTTCGCTGGGTGTGGTCATGGTGGATCCCTCTCGCGTGCTCGTCGATGGCTCGACACATCTGGCCATCGCCAAGCTAGGAGTCGTCCCATCGCCACCCCAACGAAGTTGCAGCAGATTGCATCGATGCGCCCCCGCGCCCGGCTTCGCTACGGTGCGCCAGGTAGTGGTCTTGACCCGCCCTCGGCAGGACGTGAACGCTGGTGGCGGAACGTGAGCCACTCGACACAAGGGAGGCGCCATGTCGCTCCGGTTCCTCGGCATCGACCCCAACTCGCAGACGGACGAATGCCCGACGATCTGGCAGGACGAGGTCACGGGTGACCTGATCATCCAGTCTTGGAAGGCTGATGAAGCAACGATCAGGGCAGCCCAGGACGTAGGCTCGATCCCGGGACACTCGACCGACATTCCGCAGCACGAGACCGTGATCCGGCTGCCCATGAACATGCTTCGGTTCATCCCACGACCGGAGGGAGAGGGAGAGAGTGCAACCGCCGGCACGTGAGGCGTTGGCCACGGCTCGGAGGTCGGCCGTTCACCTGGAGATGCGCGACAGCTACATGCGTGACGACCCTTCCTTCATCGCCTGGCAGCGAGGTCATCGGCCGGACCAGGCGGACCGGGGTTCCTGGTGGCTGTCCTGGCACGATGTGGTCAGTGCGGCCGTAGCCCGGGGCGTCACCGTGAGGCGTGCGCGCATCGTGTCCGAACCGATCAGCGACTACGTCCGGTACGAATACGACGGAACCTTCGCCAACCTGGCCGCCGGCGAACTCGTGCGCTGGTTGCCCAGGCGACAGGCACGCGATCTCGCCCTGCCGGGAATGGACTTCTGGCTCTTCGACGACGAGACGGTGCTGTTCCACCACTTCACCGGCGAGGGGCAACTCGACGCCGACGGCCGCGAGTACGTGACCGACAAGGTCCTGGCGGAACGGTGCGGCTCGGCGTTCGAATCGGTGTGGGACCGGGCCATTCCACACGAGGAGTACCGGCCGCGCTGAGCGACTGCCACCGTCATGTCCGACTCTGCCTCGTCGAGCGTGCGCCAGGCCCGCCGTGATCTCGCCGCCCGGCTCGGTGAGATCCGGCGGGAGGCAGGGCTGACCGGACGCGAACTCGCCGGGCGCTGTGGCTGGCACCCGTCGAAGTCCTCGCGGATCGAGAACGCGCGAACGGTGCCCTCACCCGAGGACGTCTTGGCGTGGTGCCGTGCCTGCGGTGCCTCCGACCGATCGCAGGACCTGGTGGCGTCACTGCGTGTGGTCGAGGGCATGTTCGTGGAATGGCGGCGAAAGGAACGCGACGGGCTGAAGCGGGTCCAGGAGGCTGTCCTACCGCTGTTCGAGCGGACGCGGCGCTTTCGGGCGTATTCGTCATGGCTGGTGCCGGGGCTGCTACAGACCCGGGCCTACACCGAGTCCGTCCTGCGGGCCGTGCAGCAGCGCAGGGTTGCGGTGGACGACGTCGAGGCCGCGGTCGAGGCACGGATGGAACGGCAGCGCGTCCTCCGCGAAGGCGATCGGCGCTTTGCCTTCCTGGTTGAGGAGTCCGTCCTGCGATCGAGCCTGGGCGGCCCTGACGTTCTGCGCGGCCAGCTCGACCACCTGCTCACGGTGGGCACGCGGCCGAACGTCAGCCTCGGTGTTGTCCCCATGAGCCCGGACCGCCTGCGGATGCCGGTGGAGGGCTTCTGGATCTACGACACCGCCCAGGTGAACGTGGAACTGGTCTCCGGCTACCTCACCATCAGCCAGCCCAGCGAGATCACCCTCTATGAGCAGGCCTTCTCCGAACTGGCCACCCAGGCGGTCCACGGTCCCGAGGCGTGGGCGCTGATCGCAGCGGCTGCTGCGGCATTGGGGTAGGCGAGGCGTAACTCCGTTGCGTGGGTTCCTGCACCCCGCCTAGCCTCTCCTGCAACGCGTTGAGGGAGACGAGTACCCCCGGGACCCGTGAGCCGAGAGAGCTGCCGGCAGCTGTGAAGGCGGTCCCGCGCCCCGGGGGGAAGACACTCCTGAGCGCGGGGAGGAAATGCCCCGCCGGTCGGCCCCCGTCATCGGGTCAGCGAACGAGGCCGCCGTTTCACCGACAGCGGCGGCGAAAGTGCGGTGGCACCGCGAGTCCCCTTCTCGCCCGCACTCCCAAGGGATCACGACGACGCCCCCGGAGGGCCGCGATGATCCACCCGACGACCGCCCGCGTCCTGGCCGCCGAACTACCCGGCCACATCGGCAAGTCCATCGAACTCTGCGGCTGGCTGCACCGCCGCCGCGCACTGAAGTCCGTCACCTTCCTGGTCCTCCGCGACCGCTCCGGGCTCGCCCAGGTGGTCACCGCAGAGGGGGAGGCCGACGTCCCGGAGGAGACAGTCCTGCGGATCCGCGGCACCGTGACCGCAAACCCGCAGGCACCGAACGGCGTCGAGCTGACCGGGCCCACCGTCGAGGTGCTCTCCAGCCTCGCTGAGGCACCGCCGTTCAGTCTCTACCGTCCGACCGTGCCCGCCACCCTGCCGGTCGTCCTCGACGGCGCGCCGGTCACCCTCCGGCACCCGCGACTTGCCGCACCGCACCGGATCTCCGCGGCCTCCGTGGCCGGCTTCCGGGCGGTGCTCGACGGGCTCGGCTTCACCGAGGTCCAGACGCCGAAGGTGGTCTCCTCGGCCACCGAGTCCGGCGCCGACGTCTTCGCCCTCGACTGGTTCGGCCGGCCCGCCTACCTCGCGCAGTCGCCGCAGTTCTTCAAGCAGGCCATGGTCGGCGTCTTCGAGCGGGTCTACGAGACCGGACCGGTCTTCCGTGCCGAACCGCACGACACCGCGCGTCACCTCGCCCAGTACACCAGCCTGGACGCCGAACTCGGTTTCATCACCGACCACCGCGACGTGATGGCCGTCGTCCGCGAGGCCGTCGCGGGCATGGTGACCGCGGTGGCGGGCCGGGTCGCCGCGGCCGTCGAGCTGCTGGACGTGGAACTGCCCGTCGTCCCGGCCGAGATCCCGCAGATCCACTTCGCCGAGGCGATGCGGCTGCTCGGTGCCGACGAGCCGGACCTCGCCCCCGCACACGAGCGGTGGCTCGGCGAGTGGGCGCTTCGCGAGTACGGCAGCGAGTTCCTCTTCGTGGTCGGCTACCCGATGCGTAAGCGCCCGTTCTACACCCACCCCGAGCCCGGCCGGCCGGCGTACTCCAACAGCTTCGACCTGCTCTTCCGGGGCCTGGAGCTGGTCACCGGCGGCCAACGGCTGCACCGGTACGAGGACTACCGTGGCGCCCTCGCCGCCCGCGGCGAGTCGCCGGAGCCGTACGCGGCGTACCTGCGTTCCTTCGCCCACGGCATGCCCCCGCACGGTGGCTTCGCCCTCGGGTTGGAGCGGTGGACGGCGCGGCTGACGGGGGCGGACAACATCCGCCGCACCACCCTCTTCCCGCGCGACCTCCACCGCCTCACACCGTGACGGAGCCCGACGCGCCCCGGCCCCAACGAGACGGGGCGCGTCGGGGCCGGGGGAGCTGTCGGCGACCGGTCAGGCGGACGGCTGCTGCGGCGCCGGCGCCTGGGCCGCGGCCTGCGGCGGGACCGCCTGACCGCCCTGCGGCGCGTTCGGGTCGTACGGCGCGGAGCCGTGGTACGGCGCGTTCGGGTTGTACGGCGCAGCGGACGGGACCGGCTGCGGGGCCGGGGTGTTGCGGGCCGCCAGGGACTTCACCGACCTGACTATCAGCACCACCGGGAGGATGAACGCCTGGAAGAACAGGCGGTACTCGCCGCCCTCGAAGACGAACGCCAGGTAGTAGGCGTAGCCGGCGAACGCGAGGCCGGCGATCACGTTGACGGCCCGCCAGCCGCCACTCAGCGAGCCGCTGACGGCCCCCAGGACGACCATGGCGAAGCCGCTGACGGCCAGCAGGACGACGTACCAGGAGAAGAGGGGCTCAGCGCTGAAGTCGAGGTTCACGGAGGTCCTGTGCTGTGAAGAAGGTGCTACTGATGGGGACGAGTGCGCACAGTATCGGAGTGCACCGACACCTGACCTCCCCTTTTCCCGCGGTACGGTCGGTGGACCGCGCGCACGGGTGCGCGGGTGGGCCCGGGACGACGGCAGGGGTGGGCGAGTGACGGACTACGAGGTGCTGCGGGTGTTCTGCGGGCCCGGCGGCGAGCACGGCAACGAGCTGGGAGTGGTGCGCGACGGCGCGTCCGTGCCCGACGAGGCGCGGCGCCAGGCCTTCGCCCGCGAACTCGGCTTCAGCGAGACGGTGTTCGTCGACGACCCCGAGCGGGGCGCGATCGACATCTACACCCCCGGCCTGCGCCTCCCCTTCGCCGGCCACCCCTGCGTCGGGGCCGCCTGGTTGCTCGGCGCGGACCGGCTCGTCACCGCGGCCGGCACCGTCCGGGTACGCCACGAGGGGGAGTTCACCCGGATCGAGGCCCGCCCGGAGTGGGCGCCCGCCCGGACGACCCGGCAGTACGGCTCGGCGGCCGAGGTGGACGCGCTGGAGGTCCCGCCCCCGGGCGAGTGGATCTACGCCTGGGCCTGGCAGGACGAGCCGGCCGGCACCGTCCGGGCGCGTGCCTTCCCCGGACGCGGGGACGGCATCGACGAGGACGAAGCCACCGGCGCCGCCGCCCTGCTGCTGACCGCCGAGCTCCAGCGGGACCTGACGATCACCCAGGGCCGCGGCTCGCAGATCGTCACGGCGCTCGGCGACGGCGGCCTCGTCGAGGTGGGCGGCCGGGTCCGGCGGGCCTGAGGGCGCAGGAGGGGGAGCGGGGAGTGCCGAGCGTGGACGTCTCGAACGCGATCAGCGGCGGCGAGTTCCAGAACGTCGTGATGGCGGACCACGCGCACGTCACCCTGGCGTCCGGCGGCGTACCCGCCGACCTGCCCGACCTGCCAGACCTGCCCGGACTCCCGCCCGTTCCAACGGGGTTCACCGGGCGCGCGACGGAGTCGGTCGAGCTGCTGGCGCTGCTCGACCCGGGGGCCGCGAGCGCCGAACCGGTCCTGGTGGCGTCGGTCGCGGGGCCGGGTGGCGTCGGCAGGACGACGCTCGCCCTGGCCGGGCTGGCCGCCACCGGCCTGCTCCGGCAGAGCCCGGAGGGCGGCCGGTGGAGCATGCACGACCTGGTGCGCGAGTACGCGGCCGGGCACGCCCGCGCGGCCGGCGACCGCTACGCGCCGCACCTGCGCGCCCTGCTGACCCACTACGCCGAGGCGCTTGAAGAGGCCCACTTCGGCCTCGACGAGGACGGCCACCCGGCCGCCGACGGCGTGGGCCGGGTGAGCGACGAGTGCTCCAACCCGCTGGCGGCGGCGCAGCTCGCCGAGTCGGTGGGCGAGTGGTCGATCGCCTTCAGGGTCGGCCACCTGCTCGCCTCCTACGGCCCGATGTACGGCGAGCGGGAGCGCCTGGAGACCGCCGCCACGACGCTCCGGGCCGCCCGGCGCCTCGGCGACCCCGACCAGGAGGCCGAGGGCTGGCACGGCCTCGGCCTGGCGCTGCAGGGGCTGGGCCGGTACCAGGAGGCCGCCGACGCACTGAGGTCCGCACTGCGCCTGTGGACCGGCCACCCGGTCTTCCGCGGCGTGGCCCTGTTCAACCTGGGCCGGGTCCTGATCGACCTCGGCGAGTTCCCCGGGGACGGCGGCGGTCGGGAGCCCGTCGAAACCGTCGAGGAGCCGTCGGAGGGGACCTGGGGCATTCCGGACCCGGTCTGGCGGTTCGCGGAGGCCGTGCGCGCCCACGAGGAGCGGCGGGCCGCCGGCAGCCCCGGCGTGAACCGCGCGGCGGCCCCCGCGGCCGGGCCTCAGCGCACGGGGGAGGAGACCGGGTCCGCGTAGACGGCCGGTGGGGCTGCGGGGGAAGGCGCCGCCGGAGCCGGGACGACCGGTGCGGGCGGCACGACCGGGCCGGCCGGGGCCGGCCGGGGGCGGTGGGCGTAACGCTGGAGCAGCGAGCGCGAGACGGGGACGACCGCCAGGTGGGTGCCGGTCACGCCGATCACCGCGAAGAGGATCCGGTCGACGTCGAGCACGTGGCCCGGCGTCCAGGAGGCGAGGAACTCCAGGGCGGTCGCCAGCAGGGCCGAGGCGCCGGTGGTGCGGAGGAAGGACGGGAACCAGCGGGCGTGGAGCCGGCCGCCGGCCAGCGGGAGCAGGACCCCGAGCGGGGCCAGGAGCAGCAGTTCACCCAGCACCTGCCAGGCGGTCGCGAAGCGGAGCGAGGCCAGCGGCGTCAGGTTGGCGTCGTAGACCCAGGCCACCGGCAACGGCCTCAGCACCAGCCAACCGGCCAGCGCCAGATGGACGGTGAGGGCGAAGAGCCCCACCAGGCGGAAGGGGCGGTGGACGCCCGTCGTCGGCCGGGTCTCGGTCCGCACGCCGGAACGCTCGTCGCGTGTCCTGGTGCCATGTCGCTGCACGGGGGGAAGGACGTGAGCCGGTGGCGCATCGGTTCCACGCCCGGCGCGAACATTCCGGCGTGCCCCCGGAACGCTGTCCGGGGGCACCCGGCGGGTTTACCGGCAGGTCGCCGTGGGCGTCGCCGTGGGCATCGCGCTGAACGCGTTGTCCGCCGGCGGGGTGGACGCCTTCGGGGTCGGCGAGAGCGTCCCCGACGGGGCCGCCGACGGCGACGGGCTCGCGCCCGCCTTGGCCGGCGGTGCGCCCTGGACGGTCGGCGCCGGCGCCGCCGGAGCGGTCGCCGAGGGCGTGGCGGGCGCGGTGGGTACGTGCACCACGGTCGGACAGGCGGTCCGGCTGGCCGGCGCGCCCGCGTCCACCGGGACGGCGGTCGGGCGGATGCCGCAGCCGGTCGCCAGCGCGAGCAGCAGCACCGCGCCCGCGGCGGGGCGCAGCAGCGGGCGGAAGGGCGTGGCGGCGCTCACTGCGCACTCTCCTCGGTGGCGGTTTCCGCCGGCGGGGGCGGCGGGGTCAGCGGCAGCGTCAGCGTGAACACCGCGCCCACCTCCCCGTTGGCGGCCGTGATCGTCCCCCCGTGGATCTGTGCGTTGGCCATCGCGATCGACAGGCCGAGCCCGCTGCCCTCCGACCGCGCCCTCCCCTTGTCGGCCTTGTAGAACCGGTCGAAGACGTGCGGCAGCACGTCCTCCGGGATGCCGGGGCCGCTGTCGGAGACCTCGACGACGACCACGTCGCCGCCCGGCTCGCCGCCCTGCTCGCGGGACTCCTCCCGGACCTTCACCCGCACCGGCGAGCCGCCGTGCTTGAGCGCGTTGCCGATCAGGTTGGCGAAGACGACGTCGAGCCGGCGCGGGTCGACCACCGCCCGGATGCCGCGCGGGGCGTCCACCTCGACCGCGTCGTACCAGGCCCGGCCGTCGATGCAGGACATGATCAGGTCGGCGATGTCCACCTCGTCGGCGACCAGCTTGGCCGTGCCGGCGTCGAAGCGGGTCACCTCCATCAGGTTCTCCACCAGGTCGGACAGGCGCCGGGTCTCACTGACCACCAGCCGGACGGCCGGCTCGATCATCGGGTCCAGCGACTCCGCCTCGTCCTCCAGGATGTCCGTCACGGCGGTCATCGCGGTCAGCGGCGTCCGCAGCTCGTGCGACATGTCGGCGACGAACCGCCGGCTCTGCGCCTCGCGCGCGCTCAGCTCCTCGACCTGCTCGTGCAGCGACTCCGCGGTCCGGTTGAACGTCCTGGCGAGGTCGGCCAGTTCGTCCGAGCCCTCGACTTCCAGCCGGGTGTCCAGGTGGCCCTCGCCGAGCCGGCGGGCGGCGTCGCCGAGGCGCTTGACCGGGCGCAGCACGGTCGCCGACGCCGCCTGGGCGAGCAGCGCCGAGCCGATCAGCGCCAGCAGCGTGGCGATCGCCAGCGACCAGCCGAGCGTGTTGAGGTCGGCCCGCTCGTTCTCCAGCGACTTGAACATGTACGCCGTCGGACCGGTGGGCACCACCTTGGTGCCGCCGATCACGAACGGCCGGCCCTCCAGGTTCTGCCGCTGCCAGTACAGGTGGTACGGGTACGGGTTGCTCTCGGTGACCTCGCGCGGCTTGGCGACCGTGTCCTGCAGCTTCGCCGGGACGTCGGCCAGCGTGAAGCCCGCCGGGTTCGACGAGGCGACGCAGTCCGGCCGCGCGGCGTCGCCGACCACCACCTGGTAGTTGAGGCCGCTGCTGGCGACGCTGGTGGCGAGCCTGACCAGGTCGTCGCAGGTCGCGTTCAGCGGCAGTTCGGAGACGTTGCGGCTGAGCGAGACGCGGAAGTCGTTGAGGGCGGTGTCCTGGGCGCGTTTGAGCACCGCGTCGCGGTTGAGCCAGTACGCGATGCCGGAGGCGGAGACGGCGGTGGTCAGGGCGACGGCGGCGAACACCGCGATCAGCCGCACCCGCAGGGAGCGCAGCCGTCGCCACGGGCCCGAGGAGAACCGGCTGGTCATCGTCTGGTGGTCAGTCACGGGAGCCTGTCGTAGCGGTAGTTCAGGAGAGCCGGGGTATCAGGGCGAGCGGGCGGTCGGCGGCGCTCATGCGGGCGGGTCCAGCCGGTAGCCGACCCCGCGCACGGTGCGGATCAGCGTCGGCGCCGAGGGGACGTCCTCGACCTTGGCCCGCAGCCGCTGAACGCACGCGTCCACCAGCCGGGAGTCGCCGAGGTAGTCGTGCTCCCAGACCAGGCGCAGCAGCTGCTGGCGGGAGAGCGCCTGACCGGGCCGGCGGCTGAGCTCCAGCAGCAGTCGCAGCTCGGTCGGGGTGAGCTGGAGGTCCTCGCCGTCCTTGGTGACGGTCATCGCCGCCCGGTCGATCACCACGCTGCCGAAGGCCGAGGAGTCCGAGCTCTCGCGCTCGCCGCGGCGCAGCACGGCCCGGATCCGGGCGTCCAGGACGCGCGGCTGGACGGGTTTGACCACGTAGTCGTCCGCACCGGACTCCAGGCCGACCACCACGTCGATGTCGTCGGACCGCGCGGTCAGCAGGATGATCGGCAGCTGGTCGGTCCGCCGGATCCGGCGGCAGACCTCGAAGCCGTCGATTCCGGGCAGCATGACGTCCAGCACGATCAGGTCCGGCCGCTGCTCCTTGAAGAGCCTCAGACCGTCCTCGCCGGAGGCGGCGGTGGCCACTTTGTGGCCCTGGCGGGTGAGGGCGAGTTCGAGGCCGGTGCGGATGGCGTCGTCGTCCTCGATCAGAAGGAGGAAAGGCACGGCCTCATTCTGGCTCACCCGGAGCGGCGAATCACCCCCCGGCACCGGTCACCGCCCGGGCGGGAACCGGAATGTTCGCCACCGGCGTCCGTGAGGGCGGGTGGGAGTGCGGGATGAAGGGCCCGGCCCTGTGACACCCCTGTGACAGTCGGCGGACAGGCCCATCACAACCGGCGGGCAGGATTTTCCATGTCGCCGCAGGACAGCGGGCCAACCGGCCGGCTGGAGGGCGGCAACAGGAACCGCTCGTACCGACCAAGGGGGCGCACGATGAACGCCACGCTTCAGACCCGGACCAACCCGGCTGTCCGCACCGCGCGTTCGTCAGCGACCACCCACCGGACCCGGTTCGAGGTCAGGACCGACGAGGCCTCCGGTGCCGTGACCGTACGGGGGTGCGCGCACAGCACCGGTGGAAACACTGCTGCCTGCCGGGTGAGCGGCGGCAGCAGGCCGGGGGAGCTTCACGGAATCGGCCGCATGGGGAGTGCGGTCGACTCCGCCAACACCCTCACGCTGCGGGGGATCCTCCCCGTCCGCGTCGAGGGCAAGGACACCCTGGGGGGGAACGGGGGAACCAGGGGGATCGGGGGGAGCGGTCTCCGGACGGTCGATTCGGGGGAATCGGCCGGCCGTGAGGCCGCGGGCGCGACGCTGCTGCGACTGAACCCCGCAGCGGCCCGTGCCACCGAGGCGGGACAGGGAGGCGCGCAGGGGGAGCACCCGGCCGTCGCGGCGGACCACGTCAACGAGTTCACCACGTACGTGCGCGAGCGCCGCGCCTCCCTGTACGCCACGGCGTACCACCTCACCGGTGACCGCTACGAGGCCGAGGACCTGCTGCAGAGCGCGCTCTTCAGCACCTACCGGGCCTGGGGCCGGATCACCGACAAGGCCGCGGTCGGGGGCTACCTCCGCCGCACCATGACCAACCTGCACATCTCCGCCTGGCGGCGCCGCAAGGTCAACGAGTACCCGACCGAGGAGCTGCCGGAGACGGCCGGCGACACCGACGCGATGGGCGGCACCGAGCTGCGCGCCGTGCTCTGGCAGGCGCTGGCCAAGCTGCCGGAGAACCAGCGGACCATGCTGGTGCTGCGGTACTACGAGGGCAAGACCGACCCGGAGATCGCCGATGTGCTCGGCATCAGCGTCGGCACGGTGAAGAGCAGCATCTGGCGCGCCCTGCGCAGGATGCGCGAGGACGAGCACCTGAACAAGTCGGGCGACACCGCCCGTGCGTTCGGTGAGCTGGTCGCGTAACGGCGACCGGCCGGCCGCGGGGGACGCGGCCACGGGAGCTCCCGTCGGGGGACGGGTAGCGGACGGTCAGCGGATCGGTGGCGCCGGCTCGGGGGAGCGGCGCCGTCGGGGGAGTCCGGCGGCCGTCCAGGAGGGACGGCGGGCCCGGTGCGGGGGAGACGCACTCGGCCCGTCGTCGTTTCGTCGTGCACGGGCCCGGCGCGAGGCCGGGGGAGCGGCGAGCGGGCGGGGTCGCCGCTCAGACCGCGGAGTACTCCGCCGCCCGGGCCGCCGCGGTGATCCGGCGCGCGGCCTCCACCCCGGCGCACGGGTACGAGCCGAGGGCCACCTGACGATCGACGATCGAGCGCTCGGCGCGCATCAGGCGCCAGCCGCGGCGCACCAGCACCGGCAGCGACTTGCGGCCCTCGCGGACGTCCCGGCGCAGTCGGCGCCAGGCGGTGGTGAGGGCGCCGTTGCGCAGGCACAGCGCGTCGCCGAGCAGGCCCTCGGCGGCGCACTCGGCGGTGATCTCGGCGGCGAAGATGCCCTCGGCGATGAACGCGGGGGCGCCGGCGAGGTCGAGCACCCGGGTGTCGATCCGGCCGTTGTGCGGGATCGAGTACACCGGGACGTCGGCGCGGCCGGTCTCGTACAGGCTGCGGATGGCGGCGACGGCCTGGTCGCGGTGCCAGGCGAGCGGGGAGTCCCAGTCCACCGCGCCGTCGGGCAGCAGCGGCAGGGTCGGGTCGTCCCCGTCCTTGTAGAAGTCGTCGAGCTGGAGCACCGGAAGGCCGCTGCGCTCGGCGAGCGAGGACTTCCCCGAACCGGAGGGGCCGGACAGCAGGACCACCCGGGCGCGGGTCGTCGGCACAGGGTTCAGCGGGGAGTCACTCACGAGACACCAGTCTGACGCATCCGGACCCGATGCCGAAACCGGGCGGATCAGCCTTTCCGAACGGCCCGGGGGTCGGTGAGGGCGGCCTGGACCAGCGGCAGGTACCGGGTGTCGACCTGGAGGTGGACCGGGTGCCCGTCCCCGGGCGGCAGGTAGGTGGTGGCGGCCCAGTCCTGGTCGTACCAGGTGTCGGGCGCGGGCTCGTGGAAGGTGCCGCCGCAGGCCAGTTCGATGTGGCCGAGGACACGCGAGCCGAAGCCGACGCCGGCGGCTCCCGGGGCGATGTGCAGCCGGCCGTTGACGTACTCGCGCCGCCAGCCGGGGCGGTCGGAGCGGGCCGAGCAGGGCACCCGGACGGGGCGCCCGGCGGCCAGCCGGCGGCGGGTGCGGGCCACGTGCAGTCTGCGCAGGAACCCGTCCGCGAACAGCGTCATCAGTTCGGCTGTGAGATCCCCCACGGCGTCCTCCCCCTCGATCGTCTCCGGTACGGACGATTCTTCCCGGGCCGGATCCGCGCCGGGATCGCCGAAAGGCGGAACCGCGCGGCGACGAAAGTCGACGGACCCGCACCAGGGGGGGGGAGAGGTGCGGGTCCGTCCAATGACCGTCCGGGCCCTGGGGGGGAGAGGGCGTTGGGGACGGCCAGTCTGTGGAGTTGTTCGGTCAGCGGGTGACGGGAACGGTCAGATCCCCATCGGGTGCCAGACCGTCTTCGTCTCCAGGAACGAGAGTAGCCGGTCGGTACCGGGCGCATTGGTCCAGTCCTGGGCGAACGGGTCCAGCTCCGGACGGACCACCCGCTTCAGGGTATCCGCGGCAGAGGCCTCCAGGACACCCGCCGCGCCGGGTCCGTCGGCGGCGATGGCCCCGGTGAGGTCCAGCGCGTTGACGTCCTGGTGCGAGGCCAGGGTCGGCGCGATGTCGACGGTACGGCCGGAGATGATGTTGACCACGCCGCCGGGGACGTCCGAGGTGGCCAGCACCTCGCCCAGCGACAGGGCCGGCAGCGGGGCGTCCGCGGCCGCCGCGACCACCACGGTGTTGCCGGTGGCGATGGCGGGCGCGATCACCGAGACCAGGCCGAGCAGCGAGTGCCCGTAGCCGGCCTGCGGGGCGACGATCCCGACCACGCCGGTCGGCTCCGGGGTGGAGAGGTTGAAGTACGGCCCGGCGACCGGGTTGGCCCCGCCCGCGATCTGGGCGACCTTGTCGGTCCAGCCCGCGTACCAGACCCAGCGGTCGATCGCCGCGTCCACCAGGGCAGCGGCCTTCTTCGGGCCGATGCCCTCGGACAGCGCCACCTCGGCGGCGAACTGCTCGCGCCGGCCCTGCAGCATCTCGGCCACCCGGTACAGCACCTGGCCGCGGTTGTACGCGGTGGTGCCGGCCCAGCCCTTGACCGCGGCGCGGGCCGCGAGCACGGCGTCGCGGGTGTCCTTGCGGGTGCCGAGCGGGGCGTTGGCGAGCCACTCGCCGTTGGAGTCCGTCACCTCGTACACCCGCCCGCTCTCGGAGCGCGGGAACTTCCCGCCGACGTACAGCTTGTAGGTCTTGAGGACGTCAAGACGCGTCACGACATCAGACATCGAGGTAGGCCTCCAGACCGTGGCGGCCACCCTCGCGGCCGTAGCCCGACTCCTTGTAGCCGCCGAACGGCGAGGTCGGGTCGAACTTGTTGAAGGTGTTGGCCCAGATCACGCCGGCCTTGAGCTTGTCGGCCATCCAGAGGATCCGCGAGCCCTTCTCCGTCCAGATGCCGGCGGAGAGGCCGTACGGGGTGTTGTTGGCCTTCGCGACCGCCTCGTCGGGGGTGCGGAAGGTCAGCACCGACAGGACCGGGCCGAAGATCTCCTCCTGGGCGATCCGGTGGGCCTGGCTGACGCCGGTGAACAGGGTCGGCTTGAACCAGAAGCCGGTGCCCGGCAGCTCGCAGGCGGGCGACCAGCGCTCGGCGCCCTCGGCCTCGCCGGCCTCGGTCAGCGCGGTGATCCGGGCCAGCTGCTCGGCGGAGTTGATCGCGCCGATGTCGGTGTTCTTGTCCAGCGGGTCGCCGACCCGCAGGGTGGCCATCCGGCGCTTCAGGGCGTCCAGCAGTTCGTCCTGCACCGACTCCTGGACCAGCAGGCGCGAGCCCGCGCAGCAGACGTGGCCCTGGTTGAAGAAGATGCCGTTGACGATGCCCTCGACCGCCTGGTCGATCGGCGCGTCGTCGAAGACGATGTTGGCGGCCTTGCCGCCCAGCTCCAGGGAGAGCTTCTTGCGGGTGCCGGCCAGCTGCTTGGCGATCGCCCGGCCGACCGGGGTGGAGCCGGTGAAGGCGACCTTGTTGACGTCCGGGTGCGCGGTGAGCGCGGCACCGGTGCGGCCGTCGCCGGTGACGATGTTGACGACGCCCTTCGGCAGGCCCGCCTGGCGGCAGATCTCGGCGAAGCGCAGCGCGGTCAGCGGGGTGGTCTCGGCCGGCTTGAGCACGACCGTGTTGCCCGTCGCCAGCGCCGGGGCGATCTTCCACGCCAGCATCAGCAGCGGGAAGTTCCACGGGATGACCTGGCCGGCCACGCCCAGCGGCTTCGGGTTCGCGCCGAAGCCGGCGTAGTCCAGCTTGTCGGCCCAGCCCGCGTAGTAGAAGAAGTGCGCGGCGACCAGCGGCAGGTCGACGTCGCGGGTCTCGCGGATCGGCTTGCCGTTGTCGATCGACTCCAGCACGGCCAGCTCGCGGCTGCGCTCCTGGATGATCCGGGCGATCCGGAACAGGTACTTGGCGCGCTCGCTGCCCGGCAGCGCCGACCAGTCGGTGAAGGCCTTGCGGGCGGCGGCGACGGCACGCTCGACGTCCTCGTCGGTGCCCTGGGCGAACTCGGCGAGCACCTGCTCGGTGGCCGGGTTGACCGTCTTCAGGGCCTCGCTGCCGGAGGAGTCGACGAACTCGCCGCCGATGAAGTGGCCGTACGAGGTGGCGATGTCACCCGCGGCGGCGGGCGACTCGGGGGCCGGGGCGTACTCGAAGAGGGCGCCGCGCTTCTCGGTCACGGGCTCCTCGGTGTTCTTCTTCTTGGCCATGGTGATCAGTCCACCGTCACGTAGTCGGGACCGGAGTACCGTCCGGTGGTCAGCTTCTGACGCTGCATCAGCAGGTCGTTGAGCAGGCTGGAGGCGCCGAAGCGGAACCAGTGCGGGGTGAGCCAGTCGTCGCCGAGCGTCTCGTTGACCATCACCAGGTACTTCATGGCGTCCTTGGTGGTCTTGATGCCGCCGGCGGGCTTCACACCGACCTGGACGCCGGTCTGCGCGCGGAAGTCGCGGACCGCCTCCAGCATCAGCAGGGTGACCGGCGGGGTCGCGTTGACGGCGACCTTGCCGGTGGAGGTCTTGATGAAGTCGGCACCCGCGAGCATCGCCAGCCACGAGGCGCGACGCACGTTGTCGTACGTCTGCAGCTCGCCGGTCTCGAAGATCACCTTGAGGTGGGCGTAGGTGCCGTCCGCGCGCTTGCACGCTTCCTTGACGGCGACGATCTCGTTGAAGACGTCGAGGTAGCGGCCGGAGAGGAAGGCGCCCCGGTCGATCACCATGTCGATCTCGTCGGCGCCCGCCGCGACCGCGTCGGCGGTGTCGGCGAGCTTCACCGGGAGGGCGGCGCGGCCGGCCGGGAAGGCGGTGGCGACGGAGGCGACCTGGATGTCGGTGCCCTGCAGCGCCGCCTTCGCGGTGGCGACCATGTCCGGATAGACACAGATGGCGGCGACGCGGGGGGTGGTCGGGTCGGTCGGGTCGGGGGTCCTGCCCTTGGTGCAGAGTGCGCGCACCTTGCCGACCGTGTCCGCGCCCTCCAGCGTGGTCAGGTCGATCATCGAGATGGCGAGGTCGATGGCGTACGCCTTCGCCGTGGTCTTGATGGAGCGGGTACCGAGAGTGGCGGCACGCGCCTCCAGGCCGACCTGGTCGACGCCGGGCAGGCCGTGCAGGAAGCGGCGGAGCGAGGCCTCGGACGCCGCGACGTCCTGGAGACCGCCGCCCGCAGCGCCTGGGGGTACCTCCCGGCCGCCAGGCTGGGGGAGGGCGTTGGCTGCAAGAGTGGACATAGTCACCAGACCAGCATATCTACGCGCGTAGTCAACCGCTAGGGCCGCGACCTTTCGATGCCGGACCGATATCTGCGAACCCCTCCCGCCCCACTCGCCCCCCCTGTGGATCGGCCGGGTCATGCGGCAGAATCGTCGGCATGACCGAATCCGACGGCAAGCCCCACCAGGGCCCTGCCGGTTCCGCCGACGAGCCCGTGTACGCCGACCGCGTGTACCGCTCCATTCCCGGGGTGATCTCCGGTGTGCTGTTGCTGGCCGTGGCCGCCTGGCTGATCGGGGACGCGGCGCTGACCGGGACCGGGAAGACGCCGTACGTGGCGCTGGCCGCCGTCCCGGTGTTCGCCTTCCCGGTGATCGCCTACACCCTGCGGCCGGCCGTGCTGGCCAACGACCGCCGGCTGGTGGTGCGCAACCCGCTGCGGACCATCACGGCGCCGTGGGCCGCGGTGGACGCGCTGCGGGCCGGGTACTCGGTCGAGCTGCTGGCGGACGGCCGGAAGTTCCAGGTCTGGGCCGTCCCGGTCTCGCTGCGCCAGCGCAAGCGGGCCAACCGCGTCCGCGACCGCGGCGGCGCCGAGCACGTGTCCCGGCTGGGCATGGTCGTGGGCAAGCAGCCCACCCCGGTGGTGGCCGGTGCGTCGGACCCGACCCGCGCCTGGTCCGACCAGGTGGTCGGCATCCTCCAGGAGATGGCCGAGCGGAACTCCTCGCGCCCCGACGCCTCCGGCCCGGTGACCGTGTCGTGGTGCTGGTGGATCATCGCGCCGACCCTGGTCGGCCTGATCGCGCTGATCACCGTGATCGCGGCCTGACCCGCAGCCGCAGCCGTCCTCGGGTCCGGTCCGACCGGTCCCGCCGCTCGCGTGGCCGGACAGGCCGGACAGCACCGAAGGGGCCCGCCTCGGGAACGGCGGGCCCCTTCGTCGTCGGCGCGGGCGAACCCCGCGGCGCCTCAGGCCTCGATGCCGGCGGCGGTGGCGAGGTCGCGCTTGATGGCGGCGAGCAGCTCGGCCGCCCGGTCGCGGGCGCCGGTCAGGTCGGCGGCGGAGGCGACCGGGAGGACGACCTCCAGGTAGCACTTCAGCTTGGGCTCGGTCCCGGACGGGCGGACCACGATCCGGGCCGAGCGGACGGCCTCCCCGGCCAGGTAGTAGCGCAGGCCGTCGGTGGGCGGCAGGTCCGGGGAGCCGGCGGTCAGGTCGTCGGCCCTGGTGACGGCGAGCCCGGCCAGCACGGTCGGCGGCTGCTCGCGCAGCGTCCGCATCGCGTCGGCGATCAGCGAGAGGTCCTGGACCCGGACGGAGAGCTGGTCCGTGGCGTGCAGGCCGTGCTCCAGCGCCAGGTCGTCCAGCAGGTCGTTCAGGGTGCGGCCGGACTGCTTGAGGGTGGCGGCCAGCTCGGCCACCAGCAGGGCGGCGGTGATGCCGTCCTTGTCGCGCACGCCCTGCGGGTCGACGCAGTAGCCGAGCGCCTCCTCGTAGCCGTAGCGCAGGCCGTCGGCGCGGGCGATCCACTTGAAGCCGGTCAGCGTCTCCGCGTAGCCCAGGCCGGCCGCCTCGGCGATCCGGCCGAGCAGGGTGGAGGAGACGATGGTGGTGGCGAACGTGCCGGCGGCCTTCTTGGCGACCAGCGCGGCGCCGAGCAGGGCGCCCACCTCGTCGCCGCGGAGCATCCGCCAGCCGGTGCCGTTGCCGGCCCCGACGGCGTTGCCGTTGGCCGGGACGGCCACCGCGCAGCGGTCGGCGTCGGGGTCGTTGGCGATGACGATGTCCGGACCGGTCGCGGCGGCGGTGCGGAAGGCGAGGTCCATCGCCCCCGGCTCCTCCGGGTTGGGGAAGGCCACGGTCGGGAAGTCCGGGTCCGGCTCGGCCTGCTCGGCGACCACCGTCGGGGCCGGGAAGCCGGCCCGGTGGAAGGCAGCCACCAGGGTGTCGCGGCCGACGCCGTGCATCGGGGTGTAGACGACGGAGAGGTCGCGCGGACTGTGCTCGTCCACGATCGACGCGGCGCGGGTCAGGTACGCCTCGACGACCTCCTCGCCGACCACCTCCCAGCCGTCCGCGGCCAGCGGGACGTCGGCGAGCGCGCCGATCGCGTCGATCTCGGCGGCGATCCCGGCGTCGGCCGGCGGCACGATCTGCGAGCCGTCGCCCAGGTAGACCTTGTAGCCGTTGTCCTGCGGCGGGTTGTGGCTGGCCGTCACGGTGACGCCGGCGGCCGCGCCCAGGTGGCGGACGGCGAAGGCGAGCACCGGGGTGGGCAGGGCGCGCGGCAGCAGTGCGGCGCGCAGGCCGGCGCCGACCACGACGGCCGCGGTGTCGCGGGCGAAGTCGTAGGACTTGTGCCGGGCGTCGTAGCCGATGACGACCAGGTCGCCCAGGTTCTCCTTCTTCACGTACGCGACCAGGCCGGCGGCGGCCCGGATCACCACCGCGCGGTTCATCCGCATCGGGCCCGCGCCCAGCTCACCGCGCAGGCCGGCGGTGCCGAACTGGAGGCGGTCGGCGAACCGCTCGGCCAGCTGGGCCCAGGCGAGCTTGCTCTCGGACTCGGCCTCCGGAGCCTCGGCGGCGGCCAGCAGCGCGGCCAGCTCAGCGCGGGTCTGCGGGTCGGGGTCCTCGGCCAGCCAGGCCCGCGCGCGGGCGAGGAGGTCGGTGGTGGGTGCCTGCGTCATGCCAGCTCCGATGGAAGAGGTTCCGCAAAGTGGTGGGGGTGCGCATGCGGACGGGGCCCGCAGGCGGGTGTGATCAGCGGATCACAGCCGCCCGCGGACCCCGTCGCTCATGATTGTGCGCCGGATCCGGGTCAGATCCGCTCAAGGACCTTCGCCAGCAGCGCGCCCATGCGCTCGGCGGAGGCCTTGCCGGCCTCCAGCACCTCGGCGTGGTTGAGCGGCTCGCCGGTGATGCCCGCGGCCAGGTTGGTGACCAGCGAGATGCCGAGCACCTCGGCGCCGGCCTCGCGGGCGGCGATGGCCTCCAGGGTGGTGGACATGCCGACCAGCTCGCCGCCGATCACCCGGGCCATGTTGACCTCGGCCGGGGTCTCGTAGTGCGGCCCGCGGAACTGCACGTAGACGGCCTCGTCCAGGGTGGAGTCGACCTCGCGGCAGAGGTCGCGCAGGCGCTTGGAGTAGAGGTCCGTCAGGTCGACGAAGTTCGCGCCGACGATCGGGGAGTCCGCGGTCAGGTTGATGTGGTCGCTGATCAGGACCGGCTGGCCGGGGACCCAGCCCTCGCGCAGACCGCCGCAGCCGTTGGTCAGCACGATGATGCCGCAGCCGGCCGCGGCGGCGGTGCGCACGCCGTGGACGACGGTGGCCACGCCGTGGCCCTCGTAGTAGTGGTTGCGGCCCAGGAAGATCAGGGCGCGCTTCTCGCCGATCTTGACCGAGCGGATCGTGCCGGCGTGGCCGGCCACGGCGGGGGCGGGGAAGCCCGGGAGTTCGGTGACCGGGAACTCCGCCACGGTCTCGCCGAGGGCGTCGGCGGCCGGCACCCAGCCGGAGCCCATCACCAGGGCGACGTCGTGGCGCTCGGCACCGGTCAGCTCGCGCAGGCGCTCGGCGGCGGCCTGGGCGGCGGCGTAGGGGTCGGCGGAGACGACCGACTGAGGAGATGCGTTCACGCATCCGAGGATAGACGGGAAATGGCTACGCGCGTAGAAGATCCGGGTGCGACGTGCCGGATCGTTACCCGGATGGCGTGAAAGTACAGCTCGGAGGGCGTGCCCGTGCAGTACGACCCGGAGCAATCTACAGCCGCTTGGCGCTCCGTAGGCCCTTGGCGTACATGCCGTTGTCGTCCAGCCGGGCGGTGCCCCCCTTGTCGCCGAAGGTCGGGCCGTCCGCCTCTTCGCGGCTGGAGATGTAGCGCGGGTGGCCGTCGGTGTCCAGGCCCAGGTAGATGCCGGTGTGGTCGAGCCGGGCGCCGGTGCGGGCGTCGATCTCGAAGAAGACCAGGTCGCCGGGGAGCAGGAGGTCGATCGAGGTGGGCCGCAGGGTGGTGTCCGAGCCGGGGGCGGTGGTCAGCGGCAGCACCGGCACGCCGGGGCCCAGCCGGGCCAGGCCGTTGGCGGTGCGCGGCAGGCCGTTGCCGGCCACGTCCTTGGAGAGCAGCGGGTAGCCGGAGCGGTAGCCGTAGACCATGCGGACGAAGCCGGAGCAGTCGAACGCGCCGTAGCGGGTCCGGTCGGGCTGCTTGGTGACCTTGTCGGCGAAGGTGTAGGCGGTGCCGAGGTAGTCGACGAAGTCGGACTGCTCCAGCCGCAGGTCGTTGCCGACCGAGCCGTTGGGGTTGAGCGGGCCGAACGAGGCGTCGCCCTTGATCCGCACGCCCTTCGCGTCCCTGCCCTCGGGCGCGCCCGCCAGGTACTGGGTGGCCACGGCGAGCACGTCGTCGGCGGTGGAACCGAGCGACTGCTGGAACCAGGTGCGGAACCAGCCCTCGTTCTCGGCGCCGGCCTTCCAGGCCTGCGGCATCAGCCGGACCCAGCTGTCGGTGACCAGGGTGGCCGTGGTGGTGCCCGGCTCGGCGAAGGTGCGGCTCGGGCCGGCCAGGACCGCGGTGCGGGCGCCGTCGGTCAGGGCGGCGACCACGTCGCCGAGCGGGTCCCGGACGATCGTCCGGTCCGGGCCGGTCAGCCGCTCGTACCGGTAGCCGGCCGCGGCCTTCGCGGTGGCCCGGCCGGCGTCCGGGGCCGGCCGGGCGGCGGCGATCAGCGGCGCGGTGCCGCCGGCCTCGGCGGGCCGGCGCTCGCGGTCGCGCAGCTGGACGGTGAGGTAGCCGCTGGTGGCCAGCAGGGTGACGGCGAGGCCGCCGCTGAGCAGGGACTTCCGGGTGATGGGCATGACGCCTCCTCCTGGAGCGGGGACGGGGTCGGGTACCGGGATCAGGTACCGGGGAGGGCACCGAGCAGCACGCCGGCGGTGAGGACCACGTAGTTGGCGAGCGTCACCGTGCTGGTGGCCATCAGGGTGGCGGCCCGGGGCTGGCGGACCAGCTGGTAGGCGATCAGGCCGGGGACGATGAAGCCCAGGGTCTGGTTGGCGTACAGGGTGGGCAGTTCGTGCTGGAGGGCCAGCATCACGGTGGCCTGGAGCAGCACACCGACCAGCACCACGGCGGCGAACAGCCGCTTGCCGTAGAGGATCACCAGCTTCTGGAGCACCCGGGTGGCGAGGAAGGTCAGCACCGTCACGCCGATCACGATGGCCACCCGCTGGAGGTCCTCGACCAGGGTGAGGGCCAGCCAGCCGGGGGTGATCATGCCGCCGGGCGAGAGGTTGGTCGTCAGGTAGCAGACGAGTGAGAAGACCAGACCGAGCGCGATGCCGATGGCGGCGATGTCGGGGGTGAGCTCGGTGGGGATCACGGCTGGTCTCCGTACGGGAAGGGCTGGCGGTGGCGGGCGGGAGCCGGTTCGAACCAGGAGTCGGGCAGCGGCTCCGGGACGTCGGCGGGCCAGGGCGGCGCGGGGCTGACGGCGTGGGAGCGGCCCCGGTGGTCGAAGCCGACGGCGGGCTCGCCGTACGCGGGGTGGGCGGGCTCGTCGTACGCGGGGTGGGCGGGCTCGTCGTACGCGAAGTGGGCGGGGGCGGGCTCGCCGTACGCGGGGTGCGCGGGGGCGTCCGGCTCGTCCGGCGCCTCGTCCGGGACCAGGCGGGCCAGCTCCTCCAGGAACAGCTCGCCCTGGCCGTGGATGTTGCCGACCGCGACCAGCGAGGAGTCCGGGCCCAGGTGGCCCAGCAGCTCGGCGGTGAGTGCCGCCGGGTCGCGCCGGTCGCCGCCGAGGTCGACCACCCGGCCCGACCAGCCGCCGGGTATGCCGTCCCGGGCGCTCCTGGTCGGGTGGCCGATCAGGAAGACCGTGTCCGGGTCGAGGTCCGGCACGATCTGCCCCATCTGGCCGTTGCGTTCGACGCGGTCCGGCCGGCAGTTGATCACCACGCTGAGCGGTCGGTGGATGGCACCGAGGCCCTCCAGCTGGCGGACGTTCATCAGGGTGGACTCGGGGTCGTTGGCGGCGAAGACGTTGGCGAACCGCAGCCGCTTGCCGTCCTCGGTGCGGTAGCGCTCGACCGAGAGCACCCCCGGGTCCGGCGGGGCCTGCCACATGCCCTGCAGGGCCGTCCGCCGTTCCACGCCGAGCAGCTCGGCGACGGCGAGGGCGATCGCGACGTTCTCCTTGAAGGTGAACCAGCTGAACCCGCGCAGCTCCTCGTCGGTGACCGACTCGGGGTCGACCACGATCAGCTCGCAGTTCCTCTTCGCGGCCTCCTCGCGCAGGATGTGCGCCCGTTCCTGCTCGGCGGTGACGCAGACGCCGCCGACCGGCATCGAGCGGGACAGCGAGCGGGCGACGTCGTCCAGGGTGGGGCCCATCTCGGCGAGGTGGTCCTCGCGGACGTTGCAGAGCACGCCGATGGTGGAGCGGATCAGCTTGGTCTGGTTGACCTCCTGGAGCGCCGGCATCACCGCCATGCACTCGATCACCAGCGCGTCCGGCCGGTAGGTCGCGGCGCGGCGGACGATGCCGATCTGCTCCACCACGTTGGCGATGCCGAACTTGCGGTAGACCGGTTCCTCGGTGGCGTCCGGGTGGATGAACCGGGCCGCGGTGCCGGTGGTCTTGGCGACCGTGACCAGCCCGCCGCCGCGCAACGCGCCCGCGCAGAGCCGGGTGATGGAGCTCTTGCCGCGGATGCCGTTGACCAGCACACGGGTGGGGATCTGCTCCAGCGCGGAGAAGTGCCGGCGCTGCTCGACGACGCCCGCCACCAGCAGGACGGCGCAGCACGCCAACAGCACGAAGTAGAGGAAGAGCACGGCGGGTCCTTATCCGTGGGATCCGTGAGCGGTCGGCGTGCGGCGAGCGGCGCGTTCCAGGTCCTGGCGGAGCAGCTCCAGGCTGCGGGCGACGGCGCCCACCTCGTCGTGGTGGACGGGGTAGAGCACGGTGCGGCGGTCCCCGGCGGCCAGCGCCTCGGCGCTCGCGGCGAGCCGGCGCAGCGGCAGGCCGACGACGACGTGGAGCCAGCCGAGGCAGAGCGCGGCCGCGGCCAGGCCGAGCACGCCGGCCAGTACGGCGCGCCGGTCGGCCCGGTTCTGGTCGAGGTGGAGCCAGGCCACGGGGGATGCGGTGACCACGGACCAGCCGAGCTTGGCGACGGTGCCGTTGCCGCCGAGCGGGGCGGCGGCCAGCACGACCGGGTCGCCTCCGGAGCGGACCACGTCGGCGGCGGCGTTCTTCCCGGCGCCGGCCAGCACCGCCCCGGCCCGGTCGTCCGGGAGCGCCCCGAAGGAGCTGTAGCCCTCGTTCGCGGCGAGCACGCGCCGGCGGTCGTCGACCAGCCAGACCCGGCCGAGGCCGGGGCGGGTGAGCAGGCTGTTCAGGAAGTCGGTCCTGAACTCGCCGATCAGCACCGGCCCCTCGGCCGGCCGGGCGTCGTCCCCCTCGGGCTCGGCGGCGGAGAGCGCCGTGCGGGCGGCGATCCGGGGCTCCTTGCCGGACGTGTTGAGCAGCAGGACGCCGCTCGCGCCGAGGGAATCCGGCCCGGTGCGGTGCGGCTCCTCGCCGACCCGGACGAGCACCTTGCCGTCGGCACCGAGGACGTAGAGCGAGCGGTACCGCTCGTGCTCGTCGAGGGTGGTGCGCAGCAGCGCCTCCGCCTTGCCGACCGAGGCGTCGGTGAGTGCGGGCGCGATGGAGCGCAGGTCGGCGTAGCCCTCGTTCAGCGCCTGGCGGATCCGGTCGGCGGCGGTGTCGGTGCGGTCCCGCTGGCCTGCCACCACCTGGGTGGGGACACGGACCGAGTCGTCGACGCCGCCGAGCAGCAGCAGCGGGCCGGACCAGCTGAGGACGACCACCGCGCACAGGGCGAGCGGCAGCGCGGTGCCCGGGCGGGCCGGGTCGAGCAGCTGGAGCCGGAGCTCCTCCAGGGCGCGGCCGATCCGGCCGGCCTCGCCGCGGCGGGGCCCGCGGACCGGTTCGTCCAGCTCGCCGCGGTTGAGCCGGCGGGCGTCCAGGAAGAGCCGGAGCAGGGGGCGCTGGAGGACGCGGACCAGGAACCAGGCGATCAGCAGCGCGACCAGCAGCAGCGCGCCGGCGGCGGTCAGGCCGAGGGCCGGATGGCGCAGGCTGCCGGGCTTGCCCTCGACGCTGCCGAGGGAGACGACGGCCAGGCCGAGCGGGGCGGCGAGGTCGTGTCCGTCGGCGGTGGCGACCGCCGCGTAGCCGGCCACCCGGCGCACGCCCTTGGCGTCCGGGGTGCCGGCCAGGCTGCCGGAGGCGGTCTCGCCGGGTGCCGGACGGGCGCGGGCGGCGCGCTGCCGGGCGAGGGCGACCAGCTGCTCGTCGGACTCGTCGGCCGGCGCGGCGCCGGTGGAGTCCAGGACGGCGCCGGTGGAGTCCAGGACCTCGATGGTCTGCTCTTTGCGGGTGGCGATGCGGGGCAGCCGCAGGTTGTCGGAGGCGACCAGCAGGGCGCGGCCGTCCGCCTCGGTGGTGACCACGGCGAAGGTGAGCAGCCGGGTGCCGGCGGTGGAGGGCACGAGCAGCGGCGCGGGCGCGGTGTCGGTGACCTTGGTGAGGTCGAGGCCGGCCAGCGGGACGGTCTCACCGCGGGCGGCGAGCAGCCGGCCGGTGTCGGGCCGGACGACCACCGTGCCGCGCCACTTGCGGTACGCCTGGCCGAGCGCGAGGAGTACGGCGTCGGGCGTGGCGGGTGCGCCGTCGTAGCGGGCGGCGGCGCGGCGCAGGTCGGTGGCGCTCTCCTGGATGCCGGCGCGGAGCGAGGCGGCGGTGTCCTCGGCGGCGTACTGGTGGGACTCGCGGACGGCCTGCGGGGTGTCGTCCACCCGGAGGCCGCCGACGGCCAGCGCGGTGATGGCGGCGACGGCCAGCAGCAGGATCAGCAGCAGCGCGATCGGCGGGCGGATGCCCCCGAGCAGCGGCATGTCGGCCCGGCGGCGATGGCGGTGCTGTCGCGGCTGGAATGTTGCCGTGCTCACGGAGGCCTCGCCATCGGTTCGGGGTGGGGGGGGGGGTGGCAGTGCGCCCCCTCCCCTGGTGCCCCGCCGTGACCTGTGGGTCAGACCCTGGTCAAACCTGAACAGGTTACGTAGCCACCTTCAATATGCTGTCTCGTTTGGGTCTCGCAACGGAGAAGCTTTGGTATCGATAGGCCATGGCCTTGGAAAGGTGACTTGCGCGATAGGTTCTGGCCCCATGGAGAGACGGGGAGCGAACCGGCCCGGCGCGCGGCGCGCGGCGGCGCTGCCGGTGGCGGCGCTGCTGGTGCTGCTGGCGCTGGCGGTCGGGCTGACGGTCGCGGCGCGCGGCTCGGGCGGGCGTCCGGCGGGGCCGGCGGCGGGCGCGGCCGTGGGCGTGCCCGATCCGGGTGGACCGCAGCCGGTCGACCTGGCGGCCGAGGTCGACGCGTACACCGCGGGCCTGGCCCCCTCCGGGCCGTACCTGGTGCCGGACGCGGCGCAGCGGCGTGCCGTCGCGGACGGCGTGCTCGCGGTCCTCGACGGGCGGCCCGACCGGGCCGGGCAGGCGCTGGCACCGGTGGGCTACCGGCTGACCGAGTTCACCGAGGCGGGCAGCGGGCGTCGGGTGGCCGAGATCGCGGAGGAGCGCCCGGAGGGCTCCGCGGACGGGCGTGGCTGGGGCCGGGTCTACCTGGACCTCTCGTCGAAGTCCGCCTGGTCGGTGCAGGTGCCGCACCCGGTCTCGGACAGCCGGACCGAGCTGATCGGGGTGGACCTCTTCCGGGCCGTGCCGGGCGGCGTGCTGGTGCTCGCCGGGGCGCACCGCCGGGCCGGCGCCGACGGCGCCTCGGATCCGGCGCACCGCGGCGACACCGTCTTCGCCGCGGTGGTCGAGACGCTGACCGGCCGCGGGCTGCCTGGCATCCAGGTGCACGGTTTCGACGAGGGCAGCCTGCCGGGGGCGGACGCGGTGGTCTCCAGCGGCGCCGGGGCGGCCGGGCCGGCCGCCGAGCTGACCGCCGACGGGTTCGGCCGGGCGGGGTTCGCCGTCTGCCGGGCCTGGCGGGAGAAGTGCGGTCAGCTGGAGGGCACCACCAACGTCGAGGGCCGGTTCGCGGCCGGGCTCGGCGTGCCGTGGCTCCACGTCGAGCTGGCCAACGCGCTGCGCACCGAGCCGGCCCGCCGCGCCCGGGTGGCCGCGGTGCTCGCCGGGACCGCGCGCGGTTGGGCGGCGGGTTCGTGAGTCCGGCCTCAGCAGGGGCGGCGGCGGAGGTCCAGGACGTAGTCGTGCGGCGCGCCCGCGCTCTCCGCCGCGTCGGCGATCAGCCCGAGGTAGCGGGCCGCGGGCAGGCCGCCCTCGTAGTCGTTGAGCACGTACGTCCACACCGGGATGTCGCCGTCCAGGGTGTGCGCGCGCAGCTTGATCTTGCGGTAGATGCCGAGCTGGACGCCCTCCCAGCGGTCCAGGCCCTCCTCGTCCACCGGCGACACGTCGTACAGCGAGACGAAGACCTGGTCCTTGCCGTCCTCGACCACGGTCGCCAGCGACCCCTCCCAGCCGAGGTGCTCGCCGCCGAAGGTGAGGCGCCAGCCGTCCAGCCACCCGGTGCCGCGCAGCGGGGAGTGCGGGGCGCGGCGGGTCATCTGCCGGGCATCGAGGTTGGTGGCATACGCGGCGTAAAGGGGCATGGGGCGAAGCCTAGACCGTCGGCCGGCGCTCCCGGGTGACCGGGCGATCGCACGGAAGCCCCGACCCCGGCGTGGCGGTGCTCGCGGCGTGCGGGACAATGGGGGGCGTGACTCGGATCGTGATCATCGGTGGCGGACCCGGCGGCTACGAGGCGGCGCTGGTCGCTGCTCAGCTCGGCGCGGAGGTGACCGTCGTCGACCGCGACGGTCTGGGCGGATCGGCGGTGCTCACGGACTGCGTGCCGTCGAAGACGCTGATCGCGACCGCGGAGGTGATGACGACCTTCGACAGCTCGTACGAGGAGCTGGGCATCATCGTCGCCGACGACACCCCGCCGCTGGAACGGCAGGCCCGGGTGGTCGGCGTGGACCTCGGCAAGGTCAACCGGCGTGTGAAGCGGCTCGCCATCGCCCAGTCCCACGACATCACCCAGTCGGTGACCCGGGCGGGCGTCACCGTGCTGCGCGGCCGCGGCCGGCTCGGCGCCGGCGGCCAGGCCGTGGACGGCTCCCGCGAGGTCCTGGTGGACGCGCCCGACGGCAGCGTCCAGTCGCTGCGCGCGGACGCCGTGCTGATCGCCACCGGCGCCCACCCCCGCGAGCTGCCGGACGCCCAGCCGGACGGCGAGCGGATCCTGACCTGGACCCAGGTGTACGACCTGGAGGAGCTGCCCCGCGAGCTGATCGTGGTCGGCTCCGGCGTCACCGGCGCCGAGTTCGCCGGCGCCTACCAGGCGATCGGCTCCAAGGTCACCCTGGTCTCCAGCCGCGACCGGGTGCTGCCGGGCGAGGACCCGGACGCCGCCGAGGTGCTGGAGGAGGTCTTCCGCCGCCGCGGCATGAACGTGATGAGCCGCTCCCGGGCCGAGGGCGCCAAGCGGGTGGGCGACCACGTCGAGGTGACCCTCTCCGACGGCACGGTGATCAAGGGCACGCACTGCCTGATGGCGGTCGGCTCGATCCCCAACACCGCGGAGATGGGCCTGGAGGAGGCCGGGGTCAAGCTCAACGACTGGGGTCAGATCCAGGTCGACCGGGTCTCCCGTACCACCGCCCCCGGCGTGTACGCGGCCGGCGACTGCACCGGCGTCTTCATGCTCGCCTCGGTGGCGGCCATGCAGGGCCGGATCGCGATGTACCACGCGCTGGGCGACGCCGTGCAGCCGCTGAACCTGAAGACCGTGGCCTCCAACGTCTTCACCGACCCGGAGATCGCCACCGTCGGCTACACCGCCGCCGACGTGAAGTGCGGCAAGATGGACGCGGTCGAGGTGAAGCTGCCGCTGCGCGGCAACCCGCGGGCGAAGATGCAGGGCATCCGGGACGGCTTCGTGAAGCTGTTCTGCCGCCCGGGCACCGGCATCGTGGTCGGCGGCGTGGTGGTCGCGCCGCGCGCCAGCGAGCTGATCCACCCGATCTCGCTCGCGGTGGACGCCAATCTGACGGTCGAACAGGTGGCCAGCGCCTTCACCGTCTACCCGTCCGTCTCCGGCTCGACCGCCGAGGCCGCCCGTCAGCTGCACATCCGGAAGCGGGCCGACGGCGAAAGCTGAGCGTCCGACGCGAAGTTGAGGGCGGCCGCCGACCGGTGGCCGCCCTTCGCGCACCCGGGGTGTCACCCGGACGGCGGGCGCAGTCCCGGGTTGCTGACGGCGCGTATTGTACGGTCACGCGCCGCTCCGGTGCGAGCAATTCCGGCTACCAGCTGCAAACGCCTGAAAGCAGACGGTCACGCAGGTTACCGTCGGTTCTGTGTTTGCTGCAGAACGTCGCCAGTTGATCCTCGAAATGGTGCGCGCCAACGGAGCCGTGTCGCTCCGCGAGCTGGCCCGCGTCGTCCAGACCTCCGAAGTGACCGTGCGCCGAGACGTGCGGGCGCTGGAGGCAGAAGGGCTCCTCGACCGCCGGCACGGCGGCGCGGTGCTCCCCGGCGGCTTCAGCCGCGAACCCGGCTACCCGCAGAAGACCCACCTCTCCGCGGCCGAGAAGAGCGCCATCGCCGACCTCGCCGCGGGCCTGGTGGAGGAGGGGGACGCCGTGGTGGTCGGCGCCGGCACCACCACCCAGGAGCTGGCCCGCCGGCTGGCCCGGGTGCCCGGCCTGACGGTGGTGACCAACTCGCTGCTGGTGGCGCAGGCGCTGGCGCACGCCAACCGGGTCGAGGTGGTGATGACCGGCGGCACCCTGCGGGGCTCCAACTACGCCCTGGTGGGCAGCGGGGCCGAGCAGTCGCTGCACGGGCTGCGGGTCTCCAAGGCGTTCATCTCCGGCAGCGGGCTGACGGCCGAGCGCGGCCTGTCGACCACGAACATGCTCTCCGCGAGCGTGGACCGGGCTCTGGTGCAGTCGGCCGCCGAGGTCATCGTCCTCGCCGACCACACCAAGCTCGGCGCGGACACCATGTTCCAGACCGTCCCGACCGAGACCATCACCCGCCTGGTCACCGACGAGCACGCCACCTCCGAGGACACCACCGCGCGCGAGCTGGACGCGCTCGCCGACTGCGGGGTGCAGATCGACCTGGCGCCGCTCGGCGCCGCCCCGGCCGGCGACGCACCGGTGCACGGCACCGGCAGCGGCCCCCTCCACCAGACCCAGCCCGGCCCGCTGGCGCGCCGCGCCGCGCCGCCGCCCGGCGGGGCCCCGCTGCCCGGCCAGCGCCGCCCCGGAACGCACGGCGGCCCCGCGGGGCCGGGCGGGCCGGTCCCGGTCCGCCTCGCCGAGCTGGGCGGCCTTCCGCGGGCCCGCTGAGCCCGGCGAGGCGGCCGGTCCGGGCACGCCGTCCGGCGAGGCGGCGCCTCCGGCGGCCCCGCGTGGCCGCCGGGGGCGCAAACGGAACCGGTCCGCACACCCACGAGGGGCGTACGGACCGGTTCGGAGCACTCGGTGCCCGTCAGGCCCGGGCCTGGACCGTTCAGTCCTTGATCTCGCAGAGCGCGGCGCCGCTGCTGACGCTCGCGCCGACCTCGGCCTTGAGGCCGACCACGGTGCCGGCCTTGTGCGCGTTCAGCGGCTGCTCCATCTTCATCGCCTCCAGGACGACGATCAGCTCGCCCTCGGCGACGACCTGACCCTCCTCGACGGCGACCTTCACGATGGTGCCCTGCATCGGCGAGGCCAGCGTGTCACCGCTGACCGCCGAGCCGGCCTTCTTGGCACCCACCCGGCGCTTGGCCTTGGCGGCGCCGCCGGTCGTGGCCGCCGGGGCGGCGGAGACGCCCAGCGAGGACGGCAGCGAGACCTCGATCCGCTTGCCCCCGACCTCGACCACGACGGTCTCGCGGCCCTCGGCCTCCTCGCCCTCGCCGGCAGCGCCCGCGAACGCCGGGATGGTGTTCTGGAACTCGGTCTCGATCCAGCGGGTGAAGACCTTGAACGGCTCGTCGCTGCCGTGCACCTCGGGCGCGAACGCCGGGTCGGTGACGACCGCCTGGTGGAACGGGATGGCGGTGGCCATGCCCTCCACCTTGAACTCGTTCAGCGCCCGCCTGGCCCGCTCCAGGGCCTGCTTGCGGTCCCGGCCGCTGACGATCAGCTTGGCGAGCAGCGAGTCCCAGGCGGGGCCGATGACCGAGCCGGTCTCCACGCCGGAGTCCAGCCGGACGCCCGGGCCGGACGGCGGGGCGAACAGCGTCACCGTGCCGGGCGCAGGCAGGAAGTTGCGGCCCGGGTCCTCGCCGTTGATGCGGAACTCGAAGGAGTGGCCGCGAACCTCCGGGTCGCCGTAGCCCAGCTCCTCGCCGTCGGCGATCCGGAACATCTCGCGGACCAGGTCGAGTCCGGTGACCTCCTCGGTGACCGGGTGCTCCACCTGCAGACGGGTGTTGACCTCCAGGAAGGAGATCGTGCCGTCGAGCGCCACCAGGAACTCACAGGTCCCGGCGCCGACGTAGCCGGCCTCCTTCAGGATGGCCTTGGACGCCCGGTACAGCTCGGCGTTCTGCTCGGGGGTGAGGAACGGCGCGGGCGCCTCCTCGACGAGCTTCTGGTGCCGGCGCTGCAGCGAGCAGTCGCGGGTCGAGACGACCACCACGTTGCCGTGCTGGTCGGCCAGGCACTGGGTCTCGACGTGGCGCGGGTTGTCCAGGTAGCGCTCGACGAAGCACTCGCCGCGCCCGAAGGCGGCGACCGCCTCGCGCACCGCGGAGTCGTACAGCTCCGGGATCTCCTCCAGGGTGCGGGCGACCTTCAGACCGCGGCCGCCGCCGCCGAAGGCCGCCTTGATGGCGACCGGCAGGCCGTGCTCCTGCGCGAAGACGACGACCTCGTCGGCGCCCGAGACCGGGTCCGGCGTGCCGGCCACCAGCGGGGCACCGGCGCGCTGCGCCACGTGCCGGGCGGTGACCTTGTCACCGAGGTCGCGGATGGCCTGCGGCGGCGGGCCGATCCAGGTGAGGCCCGCGTCGAGGACGGCCTGGGCGAAGTCGGCGTTCTCCGACAGGAAGCCGTAGCCGGGGTGGACGGCGTCCGCGCCCGAGTCGGCGGCCGCCTTCAGTACCTTGGCGATGTCCAGGTAACTGGTGCCGGGGGTGTCGCCGCCCAGCGCGTAAGCCTCGTCGGCCGCGCGGACGTGCAGCGCATCCCGGTCCGGCTCGGCGTAGACGGCGACGCTGGCGATACCGGCGTCCGAGCAGGCACGGGCGACGCGGACGGCGATTTCCCCGCGGTTGGCGATGAGCACCTTGCGCACTGTGGCTCCCTTCTTGAACCTGGTCGAGTTTATGGATTTCTGGGCGGTACCGGCGAGTAGCCCCAGCTTGTGAACTATCCCACACGCAGGGTGATGTATTCCGGGAGCCGGTCCGCGGTCGGACGGGGGTCTCTGCAGGTGGCCGCGGGTGCCGTGATCCGCACGAGGTTCGTGCGGACGGTGACGGGGCGGCGTGGCGAAGCGGTGGCCTTGGCCACACTCAGCCGGCGGGGGTCGCAGCGGGCGGCCGTTCGAGTGCCCGGGCGGTCACGTCGGCGGCGAGCTCCACCACGTCCGGCCCGTACGCCTTGGGGTTGGCGACCCGCAGCACGAGCGCGAAGGTGCCGTCCTCGCCGTACCGCCGGGCGAGCTGCCGGTGGTTGGCGGCCAGGTAGCGCACGGCGGCGTGGTTGGCGACGGCGCTCTGCCCGGCGACCAGGAAGGCCGGTCGGTTGCCGGGCGCCCGGTGCACGCGGGCGAGCAGGGCGAAGACCTGGCCGCCGGACGGCTCGGACTCGCTCTCGGACCGGAACTCCTCGCCGCCCACCGACAGGGTGAACACCGGGGCCGCCCCCGCGAGGTCCTGGTGGAACGCCACCCCGGGCAGCCAGGACGCCAGGTGGGCCGCCGTCCGGTCGTTGCTGACCGGGCCGCCCAGGCAGAACTCGGCCTTGTGGCCCAGCCCCTGGCGGACCTCGTCGTGGACGACCAGGTCGGCCTCGGCGCCGCACTCCCTGACCAGCGCGGCGATCTCCATCAGCGCGAAGACGTCGTTGCGCGAGACGCTCTTCCCGCTGGTCGAGGCGGCGTGCCGGTTCACCACGATCAGGCACTCGTTGCCCGCCGGCAGGCCGAGGAAGGAGCGGACCCGCTCCAACCGCCGTCTCCGCCGCAGGTTCTGCGCGAGCCAGCCCAGACCGGCGCTGATCGCGCTGGCCACCAGGCCCAGCAGCACGTTGAGCAGACTGTCGGTCATCCGCTCGCCCTCCTCCCCGTCGGAACGGCGGTCAGCCTAGCCGTGGTGCTCGACCGCAGCCATGGACGGTCTCCACAGCCGCTCCCGGCCCGCGTCGGGCGACCCGGACAACGGCGGGACGGCCGCGGGGTGCTACGGCGGCGGGAGCCGCCGCCCCCGCGGAGCGCGACGGTTCGGGTGCGAAGGAGGCCAAGGCCCGGCCGGCGGTCGGCCGTCAGTCCGGGAGCTCGTCAGGCCCAGAGGTCGGTGATGCGGACGCCGAGGTCGGCCAGTAGCGAGCGCAGCAGCGGCAGCGAGAGGCCGATGACGTTGCCGGGGTCGCCGTCGATGCCCTCGACGAACGGGGCCGAGCGGCCGTCCAGTGTGAACGCGCCGGCCACGTGCAGCGGCTCGCCGGAGGCCACGTAGGCGGCGATCTCGGCGTCGTCCGGGGTGCCGAAGCGGACGGTGGTGGAGGCGGTGGCCGAGGACTGCTCGCCGGTGACGGTGTCGATCACGCAGTGCCCGGTGCGCAGCACGCCGGCGCGGCCGCGCATGGACTGCCAGCGGGCCAGCGCCTCGGCGGCGTCGGCGGGCTTGCCGAGCGCCTGCCCGTCCAGCTCCAGCACTGAGTCGCAGCCGATCACCAGCTCGCCGCCGGCGAGTTCGGCGGCGACGGCCTTGGCCTTGGCCTCGGCGAGGACGAGCGCGAGCTCGGCGGGGGTGGCGGCGGTGATCGCGTCCTCGTCGACCCCGCTGACCATCACCTGCGGGTCGAGGCCCGCCTGGCGGAGCAGCCCGAGGCGGGCGGGGGAGGCGGAGGCGAGGACGAGGGCGCGGCGGTCGGTCATGCCCACCAGGGTAGGGGGTGGTGTCCGCCGGTCAGGTGAAGAAGCGGGTCACCATCAGCAGGACGGAGCCCACCAGCATGATGGCGGCCAGCACCCGGCCCGCCTGCTGCATCCGCTTCTGCATCTGCTGGGCCTCGGGTGAGGGTTCGTCGCGTGGATCTGACCAGAGCACGTTTCCAGGGTGCGCCGCGTCCGGCGCCGCCCGCCTGAGTACGCGTACTCAGGTTTCGCACGGCCCGGGGCGGGGCCCGGCGGTGCGCGGAGCGGGCAGCGGAGTGGGCAGCGGAGTGGGACGTCGGACGGGCCGACTTCCCACTCCGCGGGTGGTGCGTGGGCGGCGGCTCAGCCCGCCCAGCCCGAGGTGCGCCAGACGTTGACGCCGGGGCGCGGGGTGGCCCGCAGCCGGCGGGCGCGGTCGTTCCAGGGGGAGTCCGGGCCGGCGCCCGCGCGGCGGGCCGCCTCGGCGGCGGCCTGCGCGGCGGCGGCCCGGGACTGGACCACCGCCAGGACGGTGGCCAGCTCCTCGGGGGTCGGCTGCCCGTGCAGCACGTGGATCGGGGCCATGGCTCAATCCTCTCGCGACGGCCGCTGCTGGGTGGGGGCGATCACAGCGGGATGTTGCCGTGCTTCTTGGGCGGCAGCACCTCGCGCTTGCCGCGCAGCGCCCGCAGGCCGCGGACGATGTGCCGGCGGGTCTCGCTCGGGGCGATGACGGCGTCCACGTAGCCGCGCTCGGCCGCCAGGTAGGGGTTGAGCAGCGTGTCCTCGTAGGAGGCGATCAGCTCGGCCCGCTTCTCCTCGACGTTGCCGGCGGCCTCCGCCTCGGCGATCTCGCGCCGGTGCAGGATGTTGACCGCGCCCTGCGCGCCCATGACGGCGATCTGCGCGGTCGGCCAGGCGAGGTTGAGGTCGGCGCCCAGGTGCTTGGAGCCCATGACGTCGTACGCGCCGCCGAAGGCCTTGCGGGTGATCACGGTGATCAGCGGCACGGTGGCCTCGGCGTAGGCGTAGATCAGCTTGGCGCCGCGGCGGATGATGCCGTCCCACTCCTGCTCGGTGCCGGGCAGGAAGCCGGGCACGTCGACGAAGGTCAGCACCGGGATGTTGAAGGAGTCGCAGGTGCGGATGAACCGGGCGGCCTTCTCGCTGGCGGCGATGTCCAGGCAGCCGGCCAGGTCCATCGGCTGGTTGCCGACGATGCCGACCGAGTGGCCCTCGACCCGGCCGAAGCCGGTGATGATGTTGCCCGCGTACAGCGGCTGCGTCTCCAGGAACTCGCCGTCGTCCAGGACGTGCTCGATCACCTTGTGCATGTCGTACGGCTGGTTCGCCGAGTCCGGCACCAGGGTGTCGAGTTCGAGGTCCTCGTCGGTGACCGAGAGGTCCGCCTCCTCGGGGAAGGAGGGCGCGTCGGAGAGGTTGTTGGAGGGCAGGTACGAGAGCAGGCTCTTGACGTACTCGATCGCCTCCTTCTCGTCCGTGGCCAGGTAGTGCGCGTTCCCGGACTTGGTGTTGTGGGTGCGCGCGCCGCCCAGCTCCTCCATGCCGACGTCCTCGCCGGTGACGGTCTTGATGACGTCCGGGCCGGTGATGAACATGTGCGAGGTCTGGTCGGCCATCACCACGAAGTCGGTGATCGCGGGGGAGTAGACCGCGCCGCCCGCGCAGGGGCCCATGATCAGCGAGATCTGCGGGATCACCCCGGAGGCGTGCACGTTGCGGCGGAAGATCTCGCCGTACAGGCCGAGCGAGACCACGCCCTCCTGGATGCGGGCGCCGCCGGAGTCGTTGATGCCGATGACCGGGCAGCCGGTCTTCAGCGCGAAGTCCATCACCTTGACGATCTTCTCGCCGAAGACCTCGCCGAGCGAGCCGCCGAAGACCGTGAAGTCCTGGGCGAAGACCGCGACCTGGCGGCCGTCGACGGTGCCGTAGCCGGTGACGACGCCGTCGCCGTACGGGCGGTTCCTCTCCTGCCCGAAGTTGGTCGAGCGGTGCCGGGCGAACTCGTCGAACTCGACGAAGGAGTCCTCGTCCAGCAGTTCCACCACGCGCTCGCGGGCCGTCAGCTTGCCCTTGGCGTGCTGCTTCTCCACGGCCTTGGCGGAGCCGGAGTGCACCGCCTCGTCGATCCTGCGGCGCAGGTCGGCGAGCTTTCCGGCAGTGGTGTGGGGGTCGTACGGCGCCTCGGTCATCCGGTGGGCTCTCCCTGATCCAATGGGCCGCGACCTGTTGAGTGCTGCGCGGACCGGAAGGAGGACCGCGCACGAGGGCAGGGCGGCGCAACGAACTACCGTTGAGTAGCGTAGCCAGCACGGAGGGCCAGACGTAACGTCCTGCCGTTATGGTCAGCGACACAGTGTGTTGACGCGCGTTCTGCGGGACGATGGGGCGGACTGCGCCGTCCGGGGCGCTTCCGGCAATCCCCGCCGCACGGCCTGGCAGCGCCTAGGCTCGGGACCATGACCGAACCCGTCACCCCCCGCCGTAGTGGACTGCGCGGCTTCGGCCACGCCGGCCCGTCGCCCTGGACCGATCTGGACCGGCCCCCGCTGGACGCCGCGGCGCTCCAGCACGACCTGGTGCTGCCGGGCGGGCTCTGGACCTCGGTGGACGTCGTCACCGAGACCGGCTCCACCAACAGCGACCTGGCCGCGCGGGCCGCGGAGGGCGCGCCGCAGGGCGCCGTACTGGTGGCCGAGCAGCAGAACGCCGGCCGCGGGCGGCTGGAGCGGCAGTGGACGGCCCCGGCCCGCTCCGGTCTCTTCCTCTCCGTCCTGCTCCGCCCGGACGGGGTACCCGTCGAGCGGTACGGCTGGTTGCCGATCCTGGTCGGCGTCGCCGCGGCGAGCACGCTGAACCGGGTCGCCGAGGTCGAGGTCGGCCTGAAGTGGCCGAACGACCTCCAGGTCGAGATCGCCGGTGCGGAGCGCAAGATCGGCGGCATCCTCACCGAGCTCGGCGGGGGAGCGGTGGTGGCCGGCCTCGGCCTCAACGTCTCGCTGCGCGAGGCCGAGCTTCCCGTCCCCACCGCGGGCTCGCTGGTGCTGGCGGGTGCCGCGGTGACCGACCGGTCCATCCTGCTGCGCGCCCTGCTGCGCGAGTTCGCCGGGCTGTACGAGGAGTGGACGGCCGCCGCCGGCGACCCGCAGGCCAGCGGTCTGCTGCCGGCCTACCTGGACCGCTGCACCACACTGGGCCGCCAGGTCAGGGTGCACCTGCCGGGCGGCCGCGAGCTGCTGGGCGAGGCCGTGGCGGTGGACGGCGACGGCCGGCTGGTGGTCCGCACTCCCGACGGCGCCCGGCGGGCGGTGGGCGCGGGGGACGTCGTCCACGTGCGCCCGGAGCCGCGCTGAACGGCACTCTTCACCTCCCCTTGACCCGGGCGGATGCCCCGGATCGCGGGATTCCGTGCGAATATTCCACCTGGCAGGAGTGTGAGGCGCGCCACTGCCCGCGGGGCGGCGGGCGCGCCCGGACAGGCAGGACACGAGGCGAGTGCGGCGACCGCACGGGGACGGACCGGTGGCAGAGGACGGCAGCAAGGGCGGAACGGCGGGCACCCACGACCAGACGGTCGCGCTCGACCTCGAACGCCTGATCCTGGACGCGCCGCGCCGCTACACCCCGTACCAGGCCGCGCGTGCCGCCGACGTCCCGATGGAGCTGGCCACCAGGTTCTGGCGGGCGATGGGCTTCCCCGACATCGGGCAGTCCCGGGCCCTCACCGACGGCGACGTGATCGCACTGCGCCGACTGGCCGGCCTGGTGGAGTCGGGCCTGCTCAGCGAGTCGATGGCGATCCAGGTGGCGCGCTCCACCGGCCAGACCACCGCCCGGCTGGCGGGCTGGCAGATGGACACCTTCCTGGAGAACCTCACCCAGTCCGTCGAGCCCGGACTGACCCGGGCCGAGGTGGCCTACCCGCTCGTCGAGCTGCTGCTGCCGGAGCTGGAGCAGTTCCTGGTCTACGTCTGGCGCCGGCAGCTGGCCGCCGTCACCGGCCGGGTGGTGCAGGCCGCCGAGGACACCGAGATCACCAGCGGCCGGCTGGCGGTGGGCTTCGCCGACCTGGTCGGCTTCACCCGGCTCTCCCGCCGGCTGGAGGAGGAGGAGCTCGGCGAGCTGGTCGAGACCTTCGAGAACACCTGCTCCGACCTGATCGCCGGCCAGGGCGGCCGGGTGATCAAGACCCTCGGCGACGAGATCCTCTACGTCTCCGAGGACCCGGTGACCGCCGCCGAGATCGCGCTCGGCCTGATCGAGGCGCTGGCCGAGGACGACACCATCCCGGCCCTTCGGGTCGGCATGGCCTTCGGCACCGTCACCTCGCGGATGGGCGACGTCTTCGGCACCACCGTCAACCTGGCCAGCCGGCTCACCTCCATCGCACCCAAGGACGCCGTGCTGATCGACGGCGAGTTCGCCATCGCGCTGGAGCAGAACGGCAGCGTCGCCCCGGCGGATGCGGACGGTCCCGGGCTCGCCGACGCGCTGTCGGCCGCCGCCGGGATGCCGGCGTCCGGCCTGCCGGTACCGGGGCCGGACTCCGGGCGCCGCTTCAACCTCCAGCCGATGTGGCGCCGCCCGGTCCGCGGACTCGGGCTGGTCGAGCCCTGGCTGCTGTCGCGGCGGCTGCGTACGGAGTAGCCCGCGCCCGGCCCACGCCCCGCGCTCGGCGCGGGGTGCGCCCGCTCGGCGCACTCGGCCCGGCATGCGCCCCGGCCCGGTCGGCGTGGCGTTCGCGCGGTTGCGGCCCGGCGGTGGGGCGTACGCCGGCGTACGTGGTGGAACGGTGGCCGAACGGTGGAAACCCGTCCGGGGGCACGGATCGATCTCGGCAAACGGGGCATAACCGAACGAAACCGCCATAGTCTTGGTGCAAGCGGATGCGAGCGGTACGGCCCCGGCGCGGTCCGAGCCCCCGGTGGTGGCTGCGCGCCCAGGGCGGGGAGCGGGCGTCCCCGGCGGGCGGCGCTGCGCGGGACCGAGCAGGACCGGGCACAGGGAACGAGGCGAGCCGGTGAGCAGTGAGGCGACCATGGCGGACCGCGGCTGCGACTGCGGCGGGTCGGATCGGCCGCCCGCCGCCCCCGACCTGCGGCTGAAGTCCGTGGTCGAGCTCGCGCAGGACATGTCGGCCGCGCTCACCCCCCTGGAGGCCGTACGGGCCGCCGCCGCCCGCGCCACCGGGGCGCTCGGCGCGTCCATGGCCGCCGTCTCGGTCTGGGACCGGGAGTCCGGCCGGCTGCGGGTGCTGGTCAACCACGGCGCGCTGGCCCCGGGGGAGGAGGAGCTGCCGGAGGACGAGTCCTACCCGGTCGCCGACTTCCCCGAGATCGTCACCTACCTGGAGGAGCGCTGGACCACCGGCCGGCTGCCGCGCGCCTGGGTGCAGACGGCCGAGGACTCCGAGCCGCACGCCGGACACTCGCACCCGACCGCCGGCGCGTACTGCCAGGAGCGCGCCGCGGCGCTGCGCAGGCGCGGGCGGGCCTGCTGCGTGGTCGCCCCGATCGTGCTGCACGGCCAGGCCTGGGGCGAGCTCTACCTGGCCCGGTCCGTCGGGATGCCCGAGTTCACCGAGGCCGACGCCGGCTACGCCACCCTGCTGGCGGCCCAGATCTCGGCCGGTCTGGCCCAGACCGAGCGCCTCGCCGACCTGCGCAAACTCGCCTTCTCCGACCCGCTGACCGGCCTGGCCAACCGGCGCGCGGTGGACGCCCGGCTGGAGGGCGCGCTGGAGGCGCACAACCGGGACAACACCGTCGTCTCGCTGGTGGTCTGCGACGTCAACGGCCTCAAGCGGGTCAACGACCAGCTCGGCCACGAGATGGGCGACCGGCTGCTGGAGCGTTTCGCCCACCAGCTCTCGCTGGCCGCCGCCCGGCTTCCCGGCAGTCTGGCCGCCCGGCTCGGCGGCGACGAGTTCTGCCTGCTGGTCGAGGGCCAGAAGGCGGACGAGGTGGTGGCCGTCGCCGAGGAGCTGTGCGCACGGGCGCTGGCGCTGGCCGAGGGCGAGGGCGTGGCCTGCGGGGTCGCCTCCACCGGGGACTCGATCGGCCCGGTCACCACGCCCGACCGGCTGTTCCGGCTCGCCGACGCCGCGCAGTACCGGGCCAAGGCCGCCCGCTCGGCCCATCCCGTGGTGGCCGGGCGCAGCCACGGCCCCGGCTTCGCCCCCGACCCGACCGTGTTGCTCGCCGACGCCGCCGACCCGCACCACCGGGCCGACGCCCGGGGCCGCAGCGGCCGGGCCGGAGCCGGTGACCGGCGGCGGTTCCGCGGCGCGGCGCACAGCGCAGACCCGGGCCAGCTGCTCACCGCGGTGCTGGCCGCGCTCGACCGTCACGGCGAGGCCCGCTCGGTCCACCCGGCCGACACCATCGGCAAGCTGGTGGTGGTCGCGGAGACCTCGGCCCGGCTGCTGGACGCGGTCGGCTGGTGGGTGTCGTACGTCCCGCCCGGTTCGCCGCTGATGCGCACCACCCAGCACGCGGTGTACCGGATGACCAGCGGCCCGAGCAGCTCGCGCGCGGAGACCCAGCGGGCGCAGATCGAGGCCCCGGACGCGGTCTTCGACCTGCGGCACTACCCGCTGACCCGGGGGGCGGTCCGCGGTGGCGCCTTCGCGCTGCGGGCGGGCGCGGCCGGGAACGACCCGGCGGAGGAGGCCGTGCTGGTGGTCTCCGGCTACCGCGGCATGCTTGCGGCCGGCGGCCAGAACCCGGCGGGCGGCTGGCTGGTCGAGCTGTTCGCCGACGACGCCACCCTGCCGCTCGGCCAGGTGGCCTCGGCCCTGCGCGCTCTGGTCTCGGTCGCCCTCGCCGGTCCCTCCTCCGCACCGCCGGCCTGACGGCGGCGCCGGGGAACCGCCGTCGGACCCCCGCCTGCGCGACGTTCCCCGTGTCGACGGCTCCGGGCCCTTCGGCCGGGAGGCGCCCGCGCCCCCGTCATGCGGTGCACGCACCCGCCGCCGCCCGCGCGGCCGGCGCGCCGCCCCGGCGGGTTGTGTCGGTTCGGTGACCGGCGTGTCCCGAGCGGGTCGCGGTCCGGGGCGGACCTTGCCGGAGGGCTGGGCGGCGCGGGTCGTGCGTGGGATGGTGTTCGGCGGTCGGCGGGCCCACCGGGGCCGGACCGGATGGGGGTTCACAGCATGCGTGCTCGTCTGACGGGCCTTGTCCTCTCCGCGGTGCTCGCGTTCGGCGGCACCGCGCTCGCCGCCGCTCCGGCGGCCCAGGCCGCGCCGCGCGCGGCCGCGGCCAGCGTCGCCTCGGCCGCCTCGGCCGGATCGGTCCAGGCGGGCACCGCCGGCGCGGGCGCGCAGGCGGCCCCGGCCGCCGGGGTGGCCGCCGACCGGCACGACAGCACCCGGCTGGCCGCCTCCAAGGACAAGTCCAAGAAAAAGAAGAAGAAGGGCCTCGGCAAGCTGATCGGCGTGATCATCGGCGTCGTGGTGGTGCTGGTGGTGATCGCCGTGATCATCGCGGTGATCGTCATGCTCCGCCGCCGCAACCGCAGCTGACGGCTGGCAGGCGGTCAGCCGGTCGAAGCCCCGAGCGCGCGCAGGACCGTCTCGACGAGGCGGTCCGCGTACGCGTGGTCGAGCGGGCCGAGGCCGTGCAGCCAGCGGTAGTACATCGGGCCGTAGAGCAGCTCGACGGCGAGGTCGAGGTCGGCGTCGGCGCGGACCAGCCCGGCCGTGCGGGCGGCCCGAAGGCGTGCGCGGGTGACCTCCAGCAGCGGGTCGAGCAGTCGCTCGCGGTACTCGCGCAGCAGGTCCGGGTCGTTGAGGACCTCGGCGGTGAGGGCGCGGCCGGTGCGGTCGAAGCCCGGGTCGGCCAGCTCGTCGGCGGTGGGGCGCAGCACGGCCCGCAGGTCGGCGGCGAGGTCGCCGGTGTCGGGGAGGTCGTAACCGCCGCCGGCGTCCTGGCTGGCGGCCAGGAAGGCGTCGAAGACCACCGCGCCCTTGGAGGGCCACCAGCGGTAGATGGTCTGCTTGCCGACGCCGGCGCGGGCGGCGATCTTCTCGATGGTGAGCTTGCCGAAGCCCGCCTCGGCGACCAGCTCGGCGGCGGCGGTGAGGATCGCGGCGCGGCTCTGTTCGTTGCGGCGGGTCGGGTCGGGGGCGGTGTGGCGGGCCATGGGGTTCATCGTATCCGGATTGCGAGACGGAACGTATCGTCTTGATACGGGTGTCGGTGCGGCCGGCCCGGGTCCGGTCCGGAGGGCTGTACGTGGCGGGCCGCCCACCCGGCCGCGAGCCTGCCTGTCGGGTCGGTCGGGTGGTGTGGTGCGGCCGGATGGCCCCGGACGGTTGTCATATCTCCATTCACCTGATGAGATGGTGTATATGGATATGCACAGTGCTGCGGCCCCCCACGCGCCGCTCGTCCAGGTCGGCAAGGCCGACGTCAGCGCCGAGGACGTGCTGGCCGTCGCCCGTGGCAACGCCAAGGTCGAGCTCGGCCCCGACGCGCTCTCCGAGATGGCGACCGCGCGCGCCCGGATCGACGCCCTCGCGGCCGAGCCGCGCCCGGTCTACGGCGTCTCCACCGGTTTCGGCGCGCTCGCCGTGCGCCACATCAGCCCCGAGCTGCGCGCCCAGCTGCAGCGCTCGCTGGTGCGCTCGCACGCCGCCGGCATGGGCCCCGTCGTCGAGCGCGAGGTGGTCCGCGCGCTGATGTTCCTGCGGATGAAGACGCTGGCCTCCGGCCGGACCGGCGTGCGCCCGGTGGTCGCCCAGACCATGGCCGCCATCCTCAACGCCGGCATCACCCCGGTGGTCCGCGAGTTCGGCTCGCTCGGCTGCTCCGGCGACCTCGCTCCGCTGTCGCACTGCGCGCTCGTGCTGATGGGCGAGGGCGTGGCGACCGGTCCGGACGGCGTCGAGAGGCCCGCCGGCGAGCTGCTCGCCGAGGCCGGCATCGAGCCGGTCGAGCTGCTGGAGAAGGAGGGCCTGGCCCTCATCAACGGCACCGACGGCATGCTCGGCATGCTGGTCATGGCCATCGCCGACCTGTCGCGGCTCTTCACCACCGCCGACATCACCGCCGCGATGACCCTGGAGGCGCTGCTCGGCTCCGACAAGGTGCTCGCCCCCGAGCTGCACGCTCCGATCCGCCCGCACCCGGGCCAGGCGCTGTCCGCGGCCAACATGCTCGCCGTCCTCAAGGACTCCGGTCTCACCGGCCACCACCAGGACGACGCGCCGCGGGTCCAGGACGCCTACTCCATCCGCTGCGCCCCGCAGGTTGCCGGTGCCGGCCGCGACACGCTCGCCCACGCCACCCTGGTCGCCTCCCGCGAGCTGGCCGCCTCGGTCGACAACCCGGTGGTGCTGCCGGACGGCCGGGTCGAGTCCAACGGCAACTTCCACGGTGCCCCGGTCGCCTACGTGCTGGACTTCCTCGCGATCGCCGCCGCGGACCTCGGCTCGATCTCCGAGCGCCGCACCGACCGGCTGCTCGACAAGGCCCGCTCGCACGGCCTGCCGGCCTTCCTGGCGGACGACCCGGGTGTGGACTCCGGCCTGATGATCGCCCAGTACACCCAGGCCGCGCTGGTCAGCGAGAACAAGCGGCTCGCCGTCCCGGCCTCGGTCGACTCGATCCCGTCCTCCGCGATGCAGGAGGACCACGTCTCGATGGGCTGGTCCGCCGCCCGCAAGCTGCGCCAGGCGGTCGAGAACCTCGGCCGGGTCCTGGCCGTCGAACTGACCGCCGCCGCCCGCGCGCTGGAGATCCGCCAGCAGGCCGACTCCGGCGGCCGGGTCGCGCCCGCCACCGCGGCCGCGATGGCCGCAGCCCGGGAGGCCGGGGTCGGCGGGGCCGGCCGGGACCGCTTCCTCTCGCCGGACCTGGAGGCCGCCGCCGCGCTGGTCGCGTCCGGAGAGCTGGTCCGGGCGGTCGAGCAGGTCACCGGCCCGCTGGCCTGACGCCCGACGCCGTGGGAGCGGGTGGGACTCAGTCCCACTCGCTCCGCGACGGCTTCGAGCGGCGCTCATCGCGCCGGTCGCCCAGCACGGCCGCGACGTTGACCCCGACGATGCCGGCCCAGCAGACCACCAGGCCCATGAGGCCGGAGAATCCGCCGTTCCCGCCGTCGGTCGCGATCGCGGTCAGCGGGATGCCCAGCACCAGCGAGGCCAGTGGCAGCTTGGAGCGGCCGAAGCCGCGGTGGTGACGGAGGTGGGGGGCCGGACCGTAGTCCTCCATCCGCTCCGCCACCCGGCGCTCCACCCGGGAGTCGAGGCGCGCGTCCAGCCGGGAGTCCAGCCGGGCCAGGAACGAGTCGACCAACTCCGACTCGTACTCCTTGCCCAGATCCTTGCGGGCCTGCAGGGTGGCGTCGAGGTCGCGCCTCAGTTCGTCCTGGCGAGTGTCCATGAGATCCAGCCTGGCTCCCGGTACCCCGCGGGTCCATCGGTTCGCACGGGAATCGGGGCGGGCTCAGGGGGAAATCAGGGTTACCCCGAGAGCCCTCCCGACCCGGACCGCGGTGTACCCGCGGCCGCCCCGGCCGGCGGGGCCGTCTCACCGGACGTCCCGCTGGACGAGACGTCTTTGCCAGTCGCGACGTGCTGCTGCACAGTCGTCGTCCGAACAGCTCGCACCCGGAGGTATCGCTGATGACCGCCACCGACGAAACCGGCACCGTCGGCCCCTCCGCCCGGCTGCTCCAGCTCTTCGAGGGGCACCGGCTGACCCCCACCCAGCGGCGGATCGCCCACTCGCTGGTCCGGCACGCGAACGAGGCGCCCTTCCTCTCCAGCGTCGAGGTGGCCGAACTCGCCGGGGTCAGCCAGCCCTCCGTCACCCGCTTCGCGGTCGCTCTCGGCTACGACGGCTACCCGGCGCTGCGCAAGCAGTTGCGCGAGCTGGGCGCCGGCGAGCCGGTCGCACCGGAGACCCCGGACGACGCGGTGCGCAACGAGCACCAGCAGGCCGTGCTCGCCGAGATCGAACACCTGCGTCACCTCGCCGAGCTGCTGGCCGACCCCGAGCCGATCGCCCGAGCCGCCCGGCTGCTGGCGGCCTCCCGGCCGCTTCCGGTGCTCGGTCTGCGGGCCGCCTCGGCGCAGGCCCGTGGCTTCGCCTACTTCGCCGCCAAGGTGCACCCGGACATCCGGCTGCTCGACGAGGGCGGCAGCATGCTGGCCGACCGCCTCGAACAGGCCGCCGCGGCCGGTGCCACCGCGCTGCTCTGCTTCGCGCTGCCGCGCTACCCGCGCGAGCTGATGGACGCCCTGGCGGTGGCCCGGGAGTGCGGGCTGACGGTGCTGACCGTCGCCGACAGCGCCTTCGCGCCGGTGGCCAAGCTCTCCGACCTGATGCTGCCGGCCGCCGTCGGCACCGGGCTGGTCTTCGACACCGCCTGTGCGCCGATGATGCTCGGCCGGGTGCTGCTGCAGACCATGTGCGACGAACTCCCCGGTGCGGAGGCCCGGCTGGAGGCGATCGAGCAGTCGGCGGCGGCCCGCGGGCTGTTCCTGGAGTGAGCGGGGCCCGCAGCGGGCGGGCCCGGGGTGCGGCTTCGAGCGGCCGAGTCCGGGGCCCGGCCGGTCAGGCGTCGAGCGCCTGCCGGAGCCGGCCCAGGGTGGCGCGCATGCCGACCCGGTTGGCCTGCGCCCGCCGTTCCGGGGCGACCCCGGTGAAGACCCTGCCGAGCAACTCGGCGAACGGCGCGCCCCGACCGGTCCGCAGGTCCCGCCAGTACTCGGTGACGGTCGTGCCGCCGTCGCCGTCCGGCTCGAAGCGGTAGCCCCACTCGGCGATCGGCAGCCCGAACGACCCCACCCGGAAGGCGAATTCGCGGTCCTGGTCGGCGACCGTGACCCGGGAGGTGGTGAACCAGACGTAGAGCCCGCGGCGGTTGAAGCCGACGAACCGCTCACCCCTGTGCAGCGGGCCGCGGCGCGCCCACACCGCACGGCACTCCGGGCTCCACTCGCCCATCCGGCGCACCTCGCTGACGGCGCGGTACACCGCCGCCGGCGCGGCGGCCATGCTGATGCTCTCCTCGACACTCCACTCGCGGTCCATCCCGACCCCTCCCCGTTCGCTGCCGACGCCCGTCGACCCGTCAGCGACCGTACCTGCAGGTTGTCGATCCGCCCAGAACGGGCATAGCTTCCAGTAGGGGGTGCCCTCATGCGCGTGATCCACGAGATGAAGTTCGTCGGCCGGCTCGCCTCCGGCGCCGACGAGTGGTCCTGCCCGGCCTGCGGACGCCGCGTCACCGTGCGCCGCCTGCCCGAACCCGAACTCACCGTCCTCGACCCGGGTGACGAGACCGCCGTCCACGTCGGCGTCATCGAGCCCGACGCGCGCGCGGCCGCGGCCGCCGACAAGTACGGCCTCGGCCCGGTCCAGGAGATCCCCCGCCCGCCCCGCCCGGCCGCCCCCGCCGTCCCGGACGAGGAGGACCGCCGCTGGCTCGCCGAGATCGGCATCGACTGGGACGGCGGCGCAGCGGCCTGAGCGTTCGGCACGGTGATCGAGGAGACCTCGTAGGCGCCGAAGCCGGTCGGGAGCCCGCTGTCGAGCTGGCGGAACGGGCGCTCGACCGTCCCCGCATGCTTGATCCGGACACGGAGACCTGCGCTCCGCCCGATCTCCTCCGCCACGTCCCGAAGCCTGCCGGGTCGCGGCCGATGGCCGTCACCGTGTCCTCCGCTCCCCGACACTGGGCCGAGTGGCTGGTGTTCGCCTGATTCGGGGTAGCGCTCGGGGATCCGGCGCACCGGCGCTGATCGGATGGCCCCGAGGTCTGGTCGCGGGCTGATTGTTTGGATATATTCAGCCGAACCAAGACTGAATGAATTCATCCGCAGGGAGGCCAGGACATGGTGCAGCAGCAGACGAGCGGACCGCGCGAGGTGCGTGCGGCGCGGGGGACGGGGCTCACGACGCAGGGGTGGCAGCAGGAGGCGGCCCTGCGGATGCTCATGAACAACCTCGACCCCGAGGTGGCGGAGCACCCGTCGAAGCTCGTCGTCTACGGCGGCACCGGCAAGGCCGCGCGGGACTGGCGCTCCTTCGACGCCATGGTGAAGACGCTGCAGGGCCTGAAGCAGGACGAGACCATGCTGGTCCAGTCCGGCCGCCCGGTCGGCGTGATGCAGACCCACGAGTGGGCGCCGCGCGTGCTGATCGCCAACTCCAACCTGGTCGGCGACTGGGCCAACTGGGAGGAGTTCCGCCGGCTGGAGAGCCTCGGTCTCACCATGTACGGCCAGATGACCGCCGGGTCGTGGATCTACATCGGTACCCAGGGCATCCTCCAGGGCACCTACGAGACCTTCGCCGCCGTCGCCAACAAGCGCTTCGACGGCACCCTGGAGGGGACGATCACCCTCACCGCCGGCCTCGGCGGGATGGGCGGCGCCCAGCCGCTCGCCGTCACCATGAACGGCGGCGTGGCGATCTGCATCGACTGCGACCCGTCCCGGATCGCCCGCCGGATCGAGCACCGCTACCTGGACGTCGAGGCCAAGAACCTCTCCCACGCCCTGGAGCTGGCCACCGCCGCCCGCGACAAGAAGCAGCCGCTCTCCATCGGCCTGCTGGGCAACGCCGCCGAGCTGTTCCCGCAGCTGCTCGCGATGGACGCGCCGATCGACATCGTCACCGACCAGACCAGCGCCCACGACCCGCTGAGCTACCTGCCGCTCGGCGTCGCCTTCGACGACATGGCCACCTACGCGGCCGAGAAGCCCGCCGAGTTCACCCAGCGCTCGCGCGAGTCGATGGCCAAGCACGTCGAGGCCATGGTCGGCTTCCAGGACCGCGGCGCCGAGGTGTTCGACTACGGCAACTCGATCCGCGGCGAGGCCCAGCTGGCCGGCTACGACCGTGCCTTCGCCTTCCCCGGCTTCGTCCCCGCCTACATCCGCCCGCTGTTCTGCGAGGGCAAGGGCCCGTTCCGCTGGGCGGCGCTCTCCGGCGACCCGCAGGACATCCACAAGACCGACAAGGCCGTGCTCGACCTCTTCCCGGAGAACGAGTCGCTGGCCCGCTGGATCAAGATGGCCCAGGAGAAGGTGCACTTCCAGGGCCTGCCCGCGCGCATCTGCTGGCTCGGCTACGGCGAGCGTGACAAGGCCGGCGAGCGCTTCAACGACATGGTCGCCTCCGGCGAGCTCTCCGCCCCGATCGTGATCGGCCGCGACCACCTGGACTGCGGCTCGGTCGCCTCCCCGTACCGGGAGACCGAGGCGATGCTGGACGGCTCGGACGCGATCGCCGACTGGCCGCTGCTCAACGCCATGGTCAACGTCGCCTCCGGCGCTTCCTGGGTCTCCATCCACCACGGCGGCGGCGTCGGCATCGGCCGCTCGATCCACGCCGGCCAGGTCACGGTGGCCGACGGCACGCCGCTGGCCGGCGAGAAGATCCGCCGGGTGCTCACCAACGACCCGGGCATGGGCGTCATCCGGCACGTCGACGCCGGCTACGACCGGGCCGACGAGGTCGCCGCCGAGCGCGGGGTGCGCATCCCGATGGGTGAGCTGTGAGCGACTCCTTCCTGGAGATGTGGGCGGAGCTGCTCCCCGTGGGCCGCTCCGCCTCCTCCGGCGGTTACCGCCGCTTCGCCTGGAACTCCGCGGACGCCGAGTGCCGGGCCTGGTTCGAGGAGCAGGCCCGCAAGCGCGGCCTGACCTACGAGCTGGACCGCAACGGCAACCAGTGGGCCTGGCTGGGCGACCCGCAGGGCGAGGGCGCCGTCGTCACCGGCTCGCACCTGGACTCCGTCCCGGACGGCGGCGCCTTCGACGGCCCGCTCGGCGTGGTCTCCTCCTTCGCCGCGCTGGACGAACTGCGCTCGCGCGGCACCGGGTTCAGCAAGCCGCTGGCGATCGTCAACTTCGGCGACGAGGAGGGCGCCCGGTTCGGCGTGGCCTGCATCGGCTCCCGGCTGACCGCCGGCGTGCTCGGCAGGGAGGCCGCGTACGAGCTGCGCGACGCCGACGGCGTCCGGCTGCCGGACGCGATGGAGCGGGCCGGCTACGACCCCGCCGCCATCGGCGCGGACGGCGACCGGCTGGCCCGGATCGGCGCCTTCGTCGAGCTGCACGTCGAGCAGGGCCGTTACCTTGCCGAGGACCAGCCGGTCGGCGTGGCCAGCGCGATCTGGCCGCACGGCCGCTGGCGCTTCGACTTCCACGGCGAGGCCAACCACGCCGGCACCACCCGGATCGAGGACCGTCGCGACCCGATGCTCACCTACGCCAACACCGTGCTCTCGGCCCGGAAGAAGGCGAAGCTGGCGGGCGCCCTGGCCACCTTCGGCAAGGTCGCGGTGGAGCCCAACGGCACCAACGCGATCGCCTCCCTGGTCCGCGGGTGGCTGGACTCCCGGGCCGCCGACGAGGCGACCCTCACCGCGCTGGTCGAGGAGATCGAGCGGGCCGCGTACGAACGCGGCGAGCGCGACGGCGTCCGGGTCGAGCTGACCCGCGAGTCCTACACCCCGGTGGTGGACTTCGACGGCCCGCTGCGCGACCGCCTGGCCCGCAGGCTGGGGCGCGACGGGGCACCCGGCGGCGTGCCGATCCTGCCGACCGGTGCGGGACACGACGCCGGAATCCTGGCATCGGCGATCCCGACCGCCATGCTGTTCGTGCGGAACCCGAGCGGCGTCTCGCACTCCCCGGCCGAGCACGCCGAGACCGCAGACTGCCTGGCCGGGGTCGCCGCGCTCGCCGACGTACTGGAGGACCTGGCGTGTCAGTAACCTACTGGGCGCAGTACGCCTGGCTGCCCCACGTCAACGGTCCGGTGGTCGAGCAGGACGTGCTGATCGCCACCGGGACCGGCGGCAAGATCTCCAAGGTGACGCCGGACAGCGGGCCCTGCCCGCCCGGCGCGGTCCGGCTGGAGGGGCTGCTGCTGCCCGGCCAGGCCAACGCCCACTCGCACGCCTTCCACCGGGCGCTGCGCGGCAACGTCCAGGTCGGCTCCGGCACCTTCTGGACCTGGCGCGACACCATGTACCGGTTCGCCACCGCGCTGGACCCGGACAGCTACCTGGCGCTCGCCACCGCCGTCTACGCCGAGATGGCGCTCGCCGGCATCACCGCGGTCGGGGAGTTCCACTACCTGCACCACGCGCCCGGCGGCGCCCGCTACGACGACCCGAACGCGATGGGTGAGGCGCTGATCGAGGCGGCCGGCCGGGCCGGAATCCGGATCACCCTGCTGGACACCTGCTACCTCTCCTCCGGCTTCGGCGCCGAGCCGACCAAGCCGCAGCGACGGTTCAGCGACGGCGACGCCGACGCCTGGGCCGAGCGCGCCGCCGCGCTGCGCCCGCGCGAGCACGCCAGGATCGGCGCGGCGATCCACTCGGTCCGGGCGGTGCCCGCCGAGCAGCTCGGCACCGTCGCGCACTGGGCGTCGATGCGCAAGGCGCCGCTGCACGTCCACCTCTCCGAGCAGACCGCCGAGAACGACGCCTGCCTCACCGCGCACGGCGTCACCCCGACCCGGCTGCTCGCCGACCACGGCGCGCTCGGCCCGCGCACGTCCGCGGTGCACGCCACCCACCTCACGGAGGAGGACATCAAGCTCCTCACCGACTCCTCCACCACCATCTGCATGTGTCCCACCACCGAGCGGGACCTCGCGGACGGCATCGGCCCGGCCCGCCAACTGGCTTCGGCCGGCTGCCCGGTGACGCTCGGCAGCGACAGCCACGCCGTCATCGACCCGTTCGAGGAGGCGCGCGCGCTGGAGCTGGACGAGCGGCTGCGCACCCGCACCCGCGGCCACTGGACGGCCAACCTGCTCCTGCGGGCCGGCACCGAGGACGGACACGCCTCGCTCGGCTGGCCGGAGGCCGGGCGGATCGAGGCCGGTTCGCTGGCCGACTTCACCGTGATCGCGCTGGACTCCGTGCGCACCGCCGGCCCGCCCTCCCGACTCGGCGCCGAGATCGCGGTCTTCGCCGCCTCGGCCGCCGACGTGCGACACCTGGTGGTCGGAGGCCGGCACGTGGTCAAGGACGGCGTGCACCAGCTGGTGCCGGACGTCCCTGGCGCGCTGCACTCCTCGATCGCCGCACTGAGCTGCTGAGAGATCCCGTTGACCCCCGGGGCGGGGCGGGCGCCGAGCCCGCCCCGCCCCTCGTCCGTACCGAAAGGCCTGACGTGAGCACCCCCAGCACTCCCAAGAGCGACGGCATGCCGAGCACCCTGATCGCCGGCATCGGCAGCCTGGTCACCAACGACCCCGCGCAGGGCACCGGGCCGCTGGGCCTGCTCACCGACGCGGCCGTGGTGGTGGACGGCGGCACGATCGCCTGGGTCGGCCCGGCCGCCGAGGCGCCGGCCGCCGACGAGCGGTTCGACGCGGCGGGGCGGACGCTGCTGCCGGGCTTCGTCGACTCGCACGCCCACCTGGTCTTCGCGGGCGACCGCACCGCCGAGTTCAACGCCCGGATGTCCGGCCAGTCGTACACCGCCGGCGGCATCCGCACCACGGTGGCCGCCACCCGGGCCGCGAGCGACGCCGAGCTGGACGCCAACCTGGCCCGGTTCGTCCGCGAGGCGCTTCGCCAGGGGACGACCTCGATCGAGTGCAAGTCCGGCTACGGGCTGACCGTGCCGGACGAGGCGCGGGCACTGCGGATCGCCTCCTCGTACACTCCCGAGACCACCTACCTCGGCGCCCACGTGGTCGCCCCCGAGTACGCCCAGGACCCGGCCGGGTACGTCGACCTGGTCACCGGCGAGATGCTGGACGCCTGCGCGCCGTACGCCCGCTGGGTGGACGTGTTCTGCGAGGACGGCGCCTTCGACGGGGACCAGGCGCGGGCGATCCTGACCGCCGGCGTCGAGCGCGGCCTCACCCCCCGGGTGCACGCCAACCAGCTCTCCTACGGTCCCGGTGTGCAGCTCGCCGTCGAGCTGGGCGCGGCCTCCGCCGACCACTGCACCCACCTGACCGACGAGGACGTGGCGGCGCTGGCCGGCTCGGCCACGGTGGCGACGCTGCTGCCCGGCGCGGAGTTCTCCACCCGCGCCGCCTACCCGGACGCGCGCCGGCTGCTCGACGCGGGCGCCGTGGTGGCGCTCTCGACCGACTGCAACCCGGGTTCCAGCTTCACCAGCTCGATGGCGTTCTGCATCGCGGTCGCGGTGCGGGAGATGGGGATGACGCCGGACGAGGCGGTCTGGGCGGCGACCGCGGGCGGCGCGCACGCCCTGCGGCGGACGGACGTCGGCACGGTGGCCGTGGGCGCCCGGGCCGACCTCCAGCTGCTGGAGGCCCCCTCGCACGTGCACCTCGCGTACCGGCCGGGCGTGCCGCTGACGGCGGCCGTCTGGCGGGCGGGCGTGCGCGAGGTCTGACCGGGCGCACCGGAGCCCCCCCGTCCCGTGCCGGGGACGCGGGGGGCTCCCTCCCGTTCGGGCGGTGTCCCGGGCAGGACGTCGGGTGGGCCCTGGCTGCGGCCGGCGTCAGGCGAGGCCGAGCGAGCGCTTCAGGAAGTCCAACTGGTGGTGGTGCAGGTTCTCCGTCACCGCTTCGTCGGTGGGCGTGTGGCTGGTGCCGCTGAGCGGCAGCACCTCGTGCGGGCGCCCGGCCGCGAGCAGGGCACCGGAGAGCCGCAGGGCGTGGACCGGGAAGACGTTGTCGTCGGCGAGGCCGTGGACCAGCAGCAGCGGGCGGCGCAGCCGCGGCGCGTCGGCGATCAGCGAGCAGGCGTCGTAGCGCTCGGGGTGCTCGCCGGGGTGGCCGAGGAACCGCTCCTGCCAGTGGGTGTCGTAGAGCCGCTGGTCGGTGGGGGCGGCGCCGGCGACGGCGGCGTGGAAGACGTCCGGCCGCCGCAGCACGGCGAGCGCGGCGAGGTAGCCGCCGTAGGACCAGCCGCGGATCGCGACCCGGTCGAGGTCGAGCAGCCCGGGCCGCAGCCGGGCGGCCTCGTGCAGCCCCTCGACCTGGTCCTCCAGGGCCGGGGTGGCCTTGTCCCCGAAGACCTCCTTGTCCCAGCGAGGCCCGCGGCCGGGGGTGCCGCGGCCGTCGACGGCCAGCACGGCGAAGCCCTGGTCGGCGAACCACTGCGAGACCAGCTCCGGCCAGCCGCCGCCGGTGGTGACCTTCTGCAGCGCCGGCCCGCCGTACGGGTCGAGCAGGACGGGCAGCGGTCCGTCCCCGGGGCGGTGGCCGGCGGGCAGGAAGAGCGCGGCGCACAGCCCGCGCGGGCCGAGCCGGAGCAGCTCCGGCCGGGCGGTGAGGACGGGCACCTGCGCGTGCGAGGCCAGCGGGAGCGCCGGGCGGCCCTCGGGCAGCACGGTGGTCCGGCCGGCCGGGGCGCCGGCGGCCCGGGTGGTGAGCACGAGCGTGCCGCCGCGCCGCACACCGCTGTGCAGTCCGGGACCCTCGCTCAGCCGGCGCAGTCCGGTGGCGGGCCCGTACAGCCAGAGGTGGGTCTCGGTGGGCTCCTCGGTGGCGGTGAACAGCACCTGCCCGCCCTCGGCCCCGAGAACCGCGCGAAGCTGCAGCCCGGCCGGGGTGACGGGTTCGCCGGCCACGGTGAGGTGGCGGGTCCCGCCGAGGTCGGCGGAGCCGACCAGGGCACCGGACGCCGTGCGGACCGGCAGGCCGGGGACCAGCTCGACCCAGTGCTCGTCGCGCTGCTCGGCCAGGGCGCTCGTGGCGCCGTCCGGGGCGATCGCCAGGGTGCGGACGGTGCGCTGGTCGCGGCTCTGCACGGCGGCGTACGGACCGTGGTCGTCCCAGCCGGCGGCGGTGAGGTACTCGTAGCCGGCCCGGTCCCACCGGACCTCGGTGCGACCCCCGGGACGGTCCGGGTCGAGGGGGAGCAGCCAGAGCGAGACGTCGGAGTTGGCGGTCCCGGCCAGCGGGTAGCGGACCGTCCGCGGCGGCCGCTGCGGCTCGGCCGGGTCGGCGAGGTGGAGTCGGCTCAGCGGGCGGTCGTCGACGCGGGCGGCGAGCAGTGCGGTGCCGTCCGGGGCCCACCAGTGACCGCGGGTCCGGTACATCGACTCGGCGGCGGCGTGCTCGGCGATCCCGTACGCCACCTCCGCGTGCTCGGGCTCGGCGAGCGCCCGGTCGCCGCGGCCGTCGGTGCCGACCACGCGCAGGGCGCCCCCGCCGACGTAGGCGATCCGGCGGCCGGCCGGGTCGAGGCGCGGGTCGTACACCGGGGCGGCGGTGGGGACGTTGCGGACGGCGCCGTCGGCGGAGTCCACGAGCCAGAGCGCGCCGTGGAGGGCGAAGACGGCGAGCCGGCCGGTGCCGTCGGTGCCGAAGGCGGTGATGCCGGTGGTCAGCACGCGGGCGCGCTCGCGGCGGATCCGCTCGGCCTCGGGGAGGGCGGCGTCGTCGGCGCCGAGCGCGACGGGGTCGGCGAGCAGCCGCTCCGTGCCGGTGGCGGTGTCGAGCGCCCAGAGGCAGGAGACCGGGTCGTCGCCGGCCCGGCTGCGCAGGAACAGCACGGTGCGGCCGTCGGCGGAGACGGCCGGTGCGGAGGGGGCGCCGAGGGTGAAGCGCCGGGTGCGGGCGAGCTGACGGGGGAGTGAGTCGGTGGGCATCCCGTCACCCTCGCACGGCGGGGGCCGGGAACGCGGCGGGGGCCGGGAACGCGGCCGGGGCCGCTGCGGATCTCAGGAATCCACAGCGGCCCCGGAGCCGGTGCCAGGTCGGCTGGGCGTCAGTGCACGTCGCCCATCAGCCTCACGACCTTCTTGCGGTACATCGCCAGGCCGATGCCGGCCACGATGGCCATCGCACCCTGGAAGGCGAAGTACCCGGTGGATCCGACCACCTCGTCGCCGAGGACCAGCTGGAAGATGGCCGCGACGCAGTCACCCGCGGTGACGGCGAGGAACCAGACACCCATCATCTGGCTGGCGTACTTCGCCGGGGCGAGCTTGGTGGTGACGGAGAGGCCGACCGGGGAGAGGGTCAGCTCGCCGACGGTCTGGACCAGGTAGACCATGGCCAGCCAGAGCGGGGTGACCTGGGTGCCGCCCGCGGCGGCGCCCATCGCCAGCATCATGACCAGGAAGGAGCCGCCGATCATCAGCAGACCGAAGGCGAACTTCACGGTGGTGCTGGGGTTCTTGCCCCGGCGGGACAGGGCCACCCAGAGCCAGGCGAAGACCGGGGCCAGCGCCATGATGTACAGCGGGTTCAGCGACTGGAACCAGGTCGACGGGAAGTCGAACCCGAACAGCGTGGACGCGGTGTTCTCGTCCGCGAAGATGCTCAGCGTCGAGCCGGACTGGTCGTAGATCATCCAGAACACGGCGGCGGCGACGAAGAACCAGATGTAGCCGCTCATCCGGGACTGCTCGGTCTCGTCGAGGTCCTTGTCCCGCTTGACCTTCGAGAAGACGAAGACCGGGATCGCGATGCCCGCGATCGACAACGGCCAGATCGCCCAGTTGATGGTGAAGTGGCCGGTCAGCGTGACGATCGCGTAGAAGACGGCGGCCAGGCCCAGCCAGATGCCGGCCTTCTTGAAGATCGCGCTCTTCTCGGCGGCCGAGATCGGCGACGTGACCACGTCGCTCTTCGGGCTCAGGTGGCGGGTACCCAGCAGGAACTGGATCAGGCCGAGCGCCATGCCGACGCCGGCGAGCGCGAAGCCGAGGTGCCAGTTCACGCTCTGGCCGACGGTGCCGATGACCAGCGGGGCGGCGAAGGCACCGAGGTTGATGCCCATGTAGAAGATCGTGAAGCCGCCGTCGCGACGCGGGTCGTTCGGGCCGTCGTACAGGTGGCCGACCATCGTCGAGATGTTGGCCTTCAGCAGACCGGAGCCGATCGCGATGAACGCCAGACCGACGAAGAACGACGCGCTCATCGGAACGGCCAGCAGGAAGTGGCCGATCATGATGATCACACCGCCGACGGCGACGGTCTTGCGGGCACCGAGGAAGCGGTCCGCGATCCAGCCGCCCGGGAGGGCGAGCAGGTAGACCATCGCCGTGTACACGCTGTAGACGGCGGCGGCGACGGCCGCCTTCATGCCGAGGCCGCCCTCTGCGACGGAAGCCGTCATGTAGAGGACCAGCAGGGCGCGCATGCCGTAGTAGCTGAAGCGCTCCCACATCTCGCTCATGAAGAGAGTGGCGAGTCCACGGGGGTGCCCGAGGAAGGTCTTGCCGCTGGGAGAGGCCGGCTTGAGGCCGGCGTCCAGGGTCGTAGACGCCATGTGTAGGGGTTCCTTGCCTGACAGCGTCCGCCAAGGGGGGTGGAGGCGGACGTGGACGGAACCACTGTACGTGGCGATATTTGGCGACATCGGCTGACAAAACGCGGCAATTAGGTATGTCGATGGTAAAGCCTGCGACAGGCTAGCTTGTTCGATCCATGGTCTGGCCGCGGTAATTCCTTCGGATTGAAGATCGAAAGGCGGAATCTTCGCCGAACGCGCGGTCGGGGGTGGTTCGTTGAGCGGTGCTCGCTGTCCGTATAACGATCACGCTCTGTGAACTACCTCACAGCGGCAGCGGCCATACCCCGGCGGACTACCATCACCACATGACCTGTGTGCTGCTCGCCGAGGACGATCCGGCGATCTCCGAACCCCTCGCCCGGGCCCTTCGACGCGAGGGGTATGAGGTGCTCGTCCGGGAGGACGGCCCGACCGCGCTGGCCGCCGGGCTCACCGAGGAGGTCGACCTCGTCGTTCTGGACCTCGGCCTGCCGGAGATGGACGGCCTGGAGGTCTGCCGGCGCCTGCGCGCCGACGGCAAGAGCTGCCCCGTCCTGGTGCTCACCGCCCGGGCCGACGAGGTGGACACGGTGGTCGGCCTCGACGCGGGCGCCGACGACTACGTCACCAAGCCGTTCCGCCTCGCCGAGCTGCTGGCCCGGGTCCGGGCCCTGCTCCGGCGCGGCAACGTCGACCAGCTCACCACCGGCGCGCACGGGGTGAAGATCGACATCGAGTCGCACCGCGCCTGGCTCGGCGAGGAGGAGCTCACCCTCTCCGCCAAGGAGTTCGAGCTGCTGCGGGTGCTGGTCCGGGACGCCGGCCGGGTGGTCACCCGAGAGGAGATCATGCGCCAGGTCTGGGACACCACCTGGTGGACCTCCACCAAGACGCTGGACATGCACATCTCGTGGCTGCGCAAGAAGCTCGGCGACGACGCGGCCAACCCCCGGTACATCGCCACCGTGCGCGGGGTGGGTTTCCGGTTCGAGAAGAATTAGGGCCGATCCACAAGACAGAACCCGGGCCCGGCCAGGGGCACCCGCCCCGGCCCGGTTCCACAGCACCACGGGGAGCGGCAGCGTGAAACGCCGGATGATCAACTCGCTGCTGGGCGTCGTCCTGGTGGTGGTCGTCGTGTTCTGCGTGCCGCTCGCCCTGGTCGAGAAGCGCACCATCGTCAACGCCGCCCAGGACCGCGTCGACGCCGAGGCCGTCCGGGTGCTCGCCCTGGTGGAGAACCGGCTCGCGGCCGGCGAACCGGTCACCGGGGACAAGTTCGCCAACCAGGTGACCGACGGCCAGTACGTCGAGGTGGACATCCCCGGTCAGCCGATCGTCTCCAGCGGCACCCGGCCGGAGGGGGACCACCTGCTGAAGGCCGTCGAGCAGGGCGCCAGCGGCGAGACCGTCACCGTGGAGCAGTCGCGGGCCGCGGTCGACCACGAGATCGCCAACATGCTGCTGCTGCTCGGCGTGGTCGCCCTGCTCGCCGTCCAGGCCGCCGTCGCCCTCGCCGTCTGGCAGGCCAAGCGGCTCGCCCGCCCGCTCACCGACCTCGCCGAGACCGCCGAGCGGCTCGGCTCCGGCGACCCCCGCCCCCGTGACCGCCGCTACGGAGTCCCGGAGCTCGACCGGGTCGCCGAGGTCCTGGACGTCAGCGCCGAGCGGATCGCCCGGATGCTCACCGCCGAGCGGCGGCTCGCCGCCGACGCCTCGCACCAGCTGCGCACCCCGCTCACCGCGCTCTCGATGCGGCTGGAGGAGATCACCGCGCTCGCCGAGGAGCCGGACACCGTGAAGGAGGAGGCGACCATCGCCCTCCAGCAGGTCGAGCGCCTCACCGACGTCGTCCAGCGGCTGCTCACCACCCAGCGGGACCCGCGCAGCCCCACCGCGGTCGCCTTCGACCTCGACGACGTGATCAAGCAGCAGGTGGAGGAGTGGGGACCGTCGCTCCGCGGCACCGGCCGGGTGCTCCAGGTGGAGGGCCTGCACGGGGTCACCGCGGTCGGCACGCCGGGCACGGTGGCGCAGGTGCTGGCCACCCTGATCGAGAACTCGCTGATGCACGGCGCCGGGACGATCACGCTGCGCGTGCGGCCGTCCGGGACGTCGTTGGTGGTCGAGGTGCAGGACCAGGGTGCGGGGGTGCCGCCGGAGCTGGGCAACCGGGTCTTCGAACGCGCGGTCAGCGGCCGCAACTCGACCGGCATCGGGCTGGCCGTCGCCCGCGACCTGGCGGAGGCGGACGGCGGCCGGCTCGAACTGCTCTCACTGAAGCCGCCGGTGTTCGCGCTCTTCCTGGGGCGGAGCCACCGGAAGGATTAGCGGGGCCTGGGGCGGAGCCACCGGAAGGATTAGCGGGGCCTGGGGCGGAGCCACCGGAAGGATCAGCGGGGCCTGGGGCGCAGTCACCGGAGGGGCTAGGACGGCATCATGCCGAGCTGGCGCATCACACCCATCACGTCCCAGTGCCACCAGCCTTCCTTGATCTTCCCGTCCTCGAACCGGAAGGTCGTCGTGCCGCCGCCGGTCACCGTCTTCCCGGTGGCCGGGATCCCCATGAAGTCGCCCTTGTGACGGGCCGTCCAGCTCCACCGGGTGGCCACCTCGTCGCCGTCGGCGAGCTGGCGTTCGACGGTGAAGGTGAAGTCGAAGGCCGCCAGGTAGCCGGCGGCCTCGGCCTTGATCGCGGCCAGGCCCACGGTGTCCCGCTGGTTGGCGAAGTCGTGGTCGTGGTAGTCCTCCGCCACCAGCTCGTCCATGACGTCCACGTTGCCCTTGGACATCTCCGCGAACATCCGGGCCGCGACCGCCTTGTTGAACTGGGTGTCGCGGACCACGTCGAGGTCGGTGAAGGTCGGCGGCTCCTCGCAGAGCGCCACCATCTCCCGGAAGATCCGGTCGGTCTCGGGCAGGTTGGAGTTCCGCATGGCCTCCTCGTAGGAGGGGAACTCCACGATCTCCACGACGTGCTTGGTGTCCGCGCGGTCCGTGGCGACCACTGCGTGGCCCGCCGTCCGCCTGCCCCTGGTCTGCTCGGCCCATGTGTCCATGAGCCGGTTGAGGTCGTCCAACCGGTCGGTCTTGCAGTCGATGATCTGGACGAACGTCATGGCGAGCCTCCTGGATGTCCCCCCGGCCTCGATCGTCCGCCGGCCGTGCTCGCGCTCGGTAAGACCACTGTCCTCTCGTCCGGGCGGCCCGGGCAAGTGGACGCCGGCGCCTACTCGGCCTTGGCGTACCGGATCTCCTCGGTGGCCAGCATCAGCTCGGCCTGAGCGACCAGGCCGGGCGCCTCGCCCCCGGCGGCCTCCGGCTCGGGGAGCGCCTTGAACACCCAGGTCCGGTACGAGAAGAAGCGGAACACCGTGGCCACCGCGAGGCCGGCGACCTTCGCAGCCAGCTGCTCGAAGTGCGAGTCCAGCCCCAGCGCGTAGACCGAGAAGCCCAGCACACCGGTCTCGATCAGCATGCCGGCGCCGCTGAACAGCAGGAAGAGCGTGATCTCGCGCTTGCGCGAGGCCGCGTCGCGGTCGCGGTACAGCCAGTAGCGGTAGCCGAGGTAGTTGGTGGCGATGGCCACCAGCGTGGCGGCGATGTTCGACCGCAGCGAGGCCAGGTGGAGCCCGTTGATGCAGATCCAGAACACGGCGAAGTTGACCACCACGCCGCTCAGGCCGACGATGGCGAACTTCACCACCTCGCCCGACAGTCCGCGCAGCTTCTGCGCCAGCGAGGGGTTCGACGCCGTGGTCGTCGCCATACCGGGCTGCCTCCATGTACCTGCCGACGAGGGGGTCCGGAGCGGGTGCGCGGCTGACCCCTGAAGCCCTGCGTGCACGCACATGATCCGACCACGCGTACCAGGGCCTGGCGGACCAGGCTACCCGCTTCAGCCGATCGGCTCAGCCCCGAGGGCGCCGGCTTGACATCTACGCGCGTCCGCCACCTCGGCCGCGGCGGCGGTTCCACCGCCCCCGACCGGCCCGGATATCCTGGGCCGCGTGACTTCCCCGGGCAATGTGAATTTTCCAGTGGTGGGCATGATCGGCGGTGGGCAACTGGCCCGCATGGCACACCAGGCGGGCGTCCCGCTCGGGGTCAGGTTCAAGCTCCTCGCCGACACGCCCCAGGACTCCGCCGCGCAGGTGGTCTCCGAGGTCGTCCTCGGTGACTACCGCGACCTCGACACGCTCCGCCGCTTCGCGGCCGGCTGCGATGTCGTCACCTTCGACCACGAGCACGTGCCGACCGAGCACCTGCGGGCTCTGGAGGCCGACGGCATCGCCGTCCGCCCCGGCCCGGACGCGCTGGTGAACGCTCAGGACAAGGGCGTCATGCGGGCCCGGCTCGACGCCATCGGCGTCCCCTGCCCGCGGCACCGGATCGTCGCCGACCCGGCCGACGTCACCGCCTTCGCCGACGAGGGCTCCGGCTACCCGGTCGTGCTGAAGACCGTCCGCGGCGGCTACGACGGCAAGGGCGTCTGGGTCGTCGACGACGAGCAGCAGGCGCAGGCGCCGTTCCTGGCCGGCGTGCCGGTGCTGGCCGAGGAGAAGGTCGACTTCGTCCGCGAGCTGGCCGCCAACGTGGTCCGTTCGCCCAGCGGCCAGGCCGTCGCCTACCCGGTGGTGGAGAGCGTCCAGGAGAACGGCGTCTGCGCCGAGGTCACCGCGCCGGCGCCCGGCCTCGACCCGGCCCTCTCCGACGAGGCCCAGCAGCTGGCCCTGCGGATCGCCGGTGAGCTCGGCATCACCGGCCACCTCGCGGTCGAGCTGTTCCAGACCCGGGACGGCCGGATCCTGGTCAACGAACTGGCCATGCGCCCGCACAACTCCGGGCACTGGAGCCAGGACGGCGCGGTCACCTCGCAGTTCGAGAACCACCTGCGGGCCGTGCTCGACCTGCCGCTCGGCGACCCCCGCCCGCGCGCCAAGTGGACCGTCATGGTCAACGTCCTCGGCGGCGACTACCCGGACATGTACCACGCCTTCCTGCACTGCATGGCCCGCGACCCGGGCCTGAAGATCCACATGTACGGGAAGGACGTGAAGCCCGGCCGCAAGGTCGGCCACGTCAACGTCTTCGGGGACGACCTCGACGACGTCCGCGAGCGCGCCCGTCACGCGGCCGCCTACCTGCGAGGAACGATCACCGAATGACCCACCCGTCGCCCGGCCACCACTCCTCTTCGAACGCCGACGCGCGCACCCCCCTCGTCGGCATCGTGATGGGCTCGGACTCCGACTGGCCCGTGATGGAGGCCGCCGCCCAGGCCCTCGACGAGTTCGAGATCCCGTACGAGGTGGACGTGGTCTCCGCCCACCGGATGCCGCGCGAGATGGTCGCCTACGGCGAGAACGCCCACGCGCGCGGACTGAAGGCGATCATCGCGGGCGCCGGCGGTGCCGCCCACCTGCCGGGCATGCTCGCCTCGGTCACCCCGCTGCCGGTCATCGGCGTTCCGGTGCCGCTGCGCTACCTGGACGGCATGGACAGCCTGCTGTCGATCGTCCAGATGCCGGCCGGTGTGCCGGTGGCGACCGTCTCGGTCGCGGGCGCCCGCAACGCGGGCCTGCTGGCGGTGCGGATGCTCGCCGCTTTCGACCCGGAGCTGACCGAGCGGATGACCGACTTCCAGGCCGAGCTGAACAGCCAGGCCACGGAGAAGGGCAAGAAGCTCAGGGCCAAGGTGGCGGGTTCCTCCTCCTTCGGCTTTGGAAAGTAGTTCTATCGGATACAACAGCTCGTATGACCTCTGAGCTGCTGGATCCCTCCTCCGCCACCGCCCTGCTGGAGCGCGCCCGGGCCCTGCTCCGCGCCGCGCCGGTGGTGGACGGGCACAACGACCTGCCGTGGGCGATGCGCGAGCAGGTCGGCTACGACCTCGACGCGGTCGATCTGGCCGCCGACCAGAGCGCCCGCCTGCACACCGACCTCGCCCGCCTCACCGCGGGCGGGGTCGGCGCGCAGTTCTGGTCCGTCTACGTCCCCTCCCGGCTGGCCGGCGACCACGCGGTCAGCGCCACGCTGGAGCAGATCGACTTCGTCCGGGCGCTGGCCGAGCGCTTCCCCGACCGGCTCCGGCTCGCCCGCACCGCGGACGACATGGAGGCCGCCCGCGCCGAGGGCCGGATCGCCTCCCTGATGGGTGCCGAGGGGGGCCACTCCATCGACTGCTCGCTCGCCACCCTGCGGGCCCTGTACGACCTCGGCGTCCGCTACCTGACGCTGACCCACAACGACAACACCCCGTGGGCCGACTCGGCCACCGACAAGCCGGCCGCCGGCGGGCTCACCGCCTTCGGCGAGGAGGTCGTCCGGGAGATGAACCGGCTCGGCATGCTGGTCGACCTCTCGCACGTCTCCGCCGACACCATGCGCGACGCGCTGCGCGTCACCGAGGCGCCGGTGGTCTTCTCGCACTCCTCCGCGCGGGCCGTCTGCGGCCACCCGCGCAACGTCCCGGACGACGTGCTCGCCGCGCTCGCCGGCAACGGCGGCGTGGCGATGGCCACCTTCGTGCCCAAGTTCATCCTGCCCGCGGCCATCGAGTGGACCGCCGCGGCGGACGAGAACATGCGCGCCCACGGCTTCGACCACCTCGACACCACCCCGGCCGCGATGGCCTGCCAGCGCGCCTTCGAGCAGGCGACCCCGCGCCCGGTCGCCACCCCGGCCACCGTGGCCGACCACCTCGACCACATGCGCGAGGTGGCCGGCGTCGACCACATCGGCATCGGCGGGGACTTCGACGGCACCGCCTTCCTCCCGGCCGGCCTGGACTCGGTGGCTGGCTACCCGAACCTGATCGCCGAACTGCTGCGCCGCGGCTGGTCGGAGGCCGACCTCGCCAAGCTCACCTGGCACAACGCCGTCCGCGTCCTGCGCGACGCCGAGGGGGTCGCGGCCCGCTTGCACGCCGAGGGTCGCCGGCCGTCCATCGCCACCCTCGCGCAGCTCGACGGCCGATGAGGCCCGGGCTCCGGCTCCCGGCCCCCGGGCGGGAATGGCCCGGCGTCCACCGGTGCTGGAGCTGACGAGTTTCCCGGACGCGAGGAGGCAGGGCATGTACGGCGACCCGGACACGGTCCGCAGGATCCTGACCGAGCTGGGCGACACCTGGGCCGTGGTCGGCCTCTCGTCGAACCAGCGGCGTGCGGCGTACGGCGTGGCCGACGTGCTGCAGCGCTACGGCAAGCGGATCGTGCCGGTGCACCCGAAGGCGGAGACGGTCCACGGTGAGAAGGGCTACGCCTCCCTGGCGGAGATCCCCTTCGAGGTCGACGTGGTGGACGTGTTCGTCCGCTCCGACCTGGCCGGCGAGGTCGCCGACGAGGCCGCCGCCATCGGGGCCAAGGCCGTCTGGTTCCAGCTCGACGTGGTCGACGAGGCCGCGTACGAGCGGACCAGGGCCGCCGGCCTGGAGATGGTGATGGACAAGTGCCCCGCCATCGAGATCCCCCGGCTCGGCCCGGCCCGCCGGTAGCGGGGCGGACAGCCGGGGCGAGGCCCGCCGGCCGCGGACGAGCGGCACGGCGGGCCTTCGCCGTGCGCCGGCCCCGCCCGGTTCACCCGGTCCCACCCTGTGATCACATCCGGTGGGCCAGGCTCGCGACCGCGTCGACGGTGCACGACCGGGCGGCACCGGGGGACGTGCACCTGTGGGGCCGACCTCGTACAGCCGTCCCCGGCCGGGTGCTGCCCGGCCGGGGACGGGCGCGGCTCAGCTCGGGCGGCCGAGGGCCCGGTACGTCCAGCCGGCCGCCCGCCAGGCGTCGGCGTCCAGCGCGTTGCGGCCGTCGAGAAGACGGCGCTCGGCCACGACCTCGCCCAGCTCGGCCGGGTCCAGCTCGCGGAACTCCTGCCATTCGGTGAGGTGCAGGACGACGTGCGCCCCCTCGGCGGCCTCCAGCGCGGACTCGGCGTAGGCCAGGCCGGGGAACATCTTGCGGGCGTTGTCCGTCGCCTTCGGGTCGTACACCGTGACCTGGGCGCCCTGGAGCTGGATCTGGGCGGCCACGTTGAGCGCGGGGGAGTCCCGGATGTCGTCGGAGTTCGGCTTGAACGCGGCGCCGAGGACGGCCACCCGGCGGCCCAGGAAGCCGCCGTCGCACTGCTCGCGGGCTAGCTCGACCATCCGGGAGCGACGGCGCATGTTGATCGAGTCGACCTCGCGCAGGAAGGTCAGCGCCTGGTCGGCGCCGAGCTCGCCGGCCCGGGCCATGAACGCGCGGATGTCCTTGGGCAGGCAGCCGCCGCCGAAGCCGAGGCCGGCGTTGAGGAACTTGCGGCCGATCCGCTCGTCGTAGCCGAGCGCGTCGGAGAGCAGCGTGACGTCCGCCCCGGCCGCCTCGCAGACCTCGGCCATCGCGTTGATGAACGAGATCTTGGTGGCGAGGAAGGAGTTGGCGGCGGCCTTGACCAGCTCGGCGGTGGCGAAGTCGGTGACCACGAACGGCACCCCGGCCGCGATCGGGTCCGCGTACACCTCGCGCAGCAGCTGCTCGGCGCGCTCGCTGCGGACGCCGACCACGATCCGGTCGGCGCGCAGGGTGTCCTGGACGGCGAAGCCCTCGCGCAGGAACTCCGGGTTCCAGGCGAGCTCGGCGCCCTCGCCGACCGGCGCCTGGGCGGCCAGCCGCTCGGCCAGCCGGCCTGCCGAACCGACCGGGACGGTGGACTTGCCGACCACCAGCACCGGGCGGGTCAGGTGCGGGGCGAGCGCGTCGATCGCGGCGTCCACGTACGACATGTCGGCGGCGAACTCGCCCTTGCGCTGAGGGGTGTTGACGCAGATGAAGTGCACGTCGCCGAACTCCGCGGCCTCCTGGGCGGAGGTGGTGAAGCGCAGCCGCCCGGTCGAGCCCTCGTGGCCGGCCACGTGCTTCAGCAGCAGTTCGGACAGGCCCGGCTCGTACATCGGGACCCGGCCGGCGGTCAGCATGGCGATCTTGTCGGGGTCGATGTCCAGGCCCAGCACCTCGAAGCCGAACTCCGCCATGGCAGCGGCGTGGGTGGCGCCGAGGTAACCGGTGCCGATCACGGAGATGCGGAGGGTCACGGGTTCCCCTTTGCAGGATGTCGACCGGGGGGCCTGGTCGGCTGGACGGACAGGACGTGCGACCCCGATGCTATCCGCCGCCCTCTACCCCGCCCAGGCCGTCCCAGCAGGACCGATGTTCCGGCCGACGGGGGCTCCGTCTCCGGCCCGGCGCCGGAGTTGCGCGGCGATCCGGCCGGAAGCCCGGCGCGGCGGGTGTGACCGACGGCACAATGCGCGCATGGATCCGAAGCCCGAACGCCAGGCCGGGCCGCCGCGCCCGGACCAGCCGCCGCACGCGGACGAGCCGCAGCGCCCGAGCGAACCGCAGGGCCCGGAGGTATCGGCGCACCCGGAGGAGCCCGCGCTCCCCCCGGAGCCCGCGCGCCCCGGGGCCGGCCTGAGCCTCTTCGGGCCGGGGCGCGGCGAGGACGACGCCGCGGACGGCCCCGAGGAGGAGGACGGTCCCGAGCCGCCGGCCCGGCGCCGCCGCACCCGCCGAGCCCTGCTCTGGACGCTCTCCGCCCTGCTGGTGCTGGCCCTCGGTGCCGGCGGCACCGTGTACTGGGTGGCCCAGCACTACGCCTCCTCGGTCACCCGCATCCCGGGCGCCTTCCCCAGCGCGCCGGAGTCCGCCCAGCCGCAACCCGTCCCGGCGAGCGGCCTCAACCTGCTGCTGGTCGGCCTGGACGCCCGGTCCGACGTCCCGACCACCGGGAGTGCGGCCAAGGCCCCTGCCTGGCGGGTGGGGGCGGCCCGCAGCGACACCATGATGCTGCTGCACCTCTCCGAGGACCGCCGCAGCGCCTCCCTGGTCTCGTTGCCCCGCGACACCTGGGCGGACGTCCCCGGCCACGGTCAGGCCAAGCTGAACGCCGCCTACTCCTGGGGCGGCCCGGCGCTGATGACCGAGACCGTGCAGAACCTCACCGGCATCAGGGTCGACCACCTCGCCGTGATCGACTGGAACGGCTTCCGCGCACTGACCGACGCCGTCGGCGGGGTGGACATCACCGTCCCGCGCACCATCGAGGCGGTCGGCGAGGCCCGCGCCTGGGAGGCCGGCACCCACCACATGGACGGTGCCCAGGCCCTGCTCTACGTCCGCGAGCGCTACGGCCTGCCCGGCGGGGACCTCGACCGCACCAAGCGGCAGCAGAACTTCCTCCGTTCGCTGATGCTGCGCATCATGGGCTCCGGCACCCTGACCAGCCCGGCCAGGCTCGGCGGCCTGCTGCAGTCGGTCGGCGAGGTGGTCAGCGTCGACGACCGGCTCTCCAACGCCGATCTGTTCCGACTCGCCTGGAGCCTGCGCTCGCTGCGCCCGGACGACGTCCGGTTCATGAACGCGCCGTTCGGCGGCTTCGACACCCGGGACGGGCAGAGCGTGGTGCTGCTGGACGAGCGCCCGGCCGCGCAGCTCTGGGAGGCGATGCGCAACGACCGGATGCCGCAGTACTTCCGCGACCACCGGGCCGGCGACACCCTCGGCGCGGACGTCGACTGATCTAGGCAGCCGCAGGTCGGAGCCCTAGGATCTCTACTTAACGGTAATTAACCGGGACTTCACGGCACCATCCGAACTCGACGAGGCGGGCATCATGGCGGGCAGCGCAGGGGCGGCGGACTTCGATCTCTTCCGGATCTCCGAGGAGCACGAGATGCTCCGTGAGGCGGTGCGTTCGCTGGCCGAGGCGAAGATCGCTCCGTTCGCGGCGGAGGTGGACGAGCAGGGCCGGTTCCCGCAGGAGGCGTTGGACGCGCTGCAGGGCAATGATCTGCACGCGGTGCACGTGCCGGAGGAGTTCGGTGGTGCGGGGGCGGACGCGCTGGCGACGGTGATCGTGATCGAGGAGGTGGCGCGGGTGTGCGCCTCGTCGTCGCTGATCCCGGCGGTGAACAAGCTGGGGTCGTTGCCGGTGCAGTTGTCGGGGTCGGAGGAGTTGAAGGCGAAGTACCTGGGGGCGTTGGCCCGGGGTGAGGGGATGTTCTCGTACTGCCTGTCGGAGCCGGAGGCGGGTTCGGACGCGGCGGGGATGAAGACCCGGGCGGTGCGGGACGGGGACTTCTGGGTGCTGAACGGGGTGAAGCGCTGGATCACCAACGCCGGGGTCTCGGAGTTCTACACGGTGATGGCGGTGACGGATCCGCAGGCCCGGTCGCGGGGGATCTCGGCGTTCGTGGTGGAGAAGGGCGATGCGGGGGTGTCGTTCGGGGCGCCGGAGAAGAAGCTGGGGATCAAGGGGTCGCCGACGCGTGAGGTGTACTTCGACAATGTGCGGATTCCGGCGGACCGGATGATCGGTGCGGAGGGGACGGGGTTCGCGACGGCGATGCGGACGCTGGACCACACGCGGGTGACGATCGCGGCGCAGGCGCTGGGGATCGCGCAGGGGGCGCTGGACTACGCGAAGGGCTATGTGCGGGAGCGCAAGCAGTTCGGGAAGCCGATCGGGGACTTCCAGGGGGTTCAGTTCATGCTGGCGGACATGGCGATGAAGCTGGAGGCGGCGCGGCAGCTGACGTACGCGGCGGCGGCGAAGTCGCAGCGTTCGGACGGGGACCTGACGTTCTTCGGGGCGGCGGCGAAGTGCTTCGCGTCGGACGCGGCGATGGAGATCACGACGGACGCGGTGCAGTTGCTGGGTGGGTACGGGTACACCCGGGACTACCCGCTGGAGCGGATGATGCGGGACGCGAAGATCACGCAGATCTACGAGGGCACCAACCAGATCCAGCGCATCGTCATGGCCCGCAACCTGCCGTAGGGCAGCGCCCGACTGCTCCGGCGCGAGCTGCGCTCCCGGCTCTTCCGGCCCCCGACCGCCCCTCCGCGGTCGGGGGCCGGCCGCGTTCCGGACCGGACCGGCCGTCGGTCGACAGGGGCGGAACCCTCCGAGGACTTCGCGTCCGAATCGGATGGCTGGCACACCGGACCGGTCGTCAGTTCCCCGGCAGGGTGGCGTGGGAGGCGAACGGTCGCCGGGCTCTCTCGTGCGGCGGGGTTGTGCCTCGTCCACAAGCTCCAAGCACCTCAGGGGGTTCGTTCGATGGCTTTCGACAACAGCGCCGTGCTGGTCGCCGGGCTCGGGGCGACCACGCCGCTCGGAGGGGACGCCGACTCGACCTGGGCGGCCATGCTGGCCGGGGAGTCCGGCATCGGCCCGATCGAGGAGGAGTGGGCCGCGGGGCTGCCGGTCCGCATCGCCGGGCGGCTCAAGGTCGAGCCCTCCGGGGTGCTCGACCGGGTGCGGGCCCGCCGGCTGGACCGCTGCGAGCAGGTGGCGCTGATCGCCGCCCGGCAGGCCTGGGCCGACGCCGGGGCGCCCGGGGTGGACCCGGAGCGGCTGGCCGTGGTGATCGGCACCGGCACCGGCGGCGCGCTCACCATGCTCGGGCAGGACGACGTGCTGGAGGCGTCCGGCGTGCGGAAGGTCTCCCCGCACACGGTCCCGATGCTGATGGCCAACGGGCCGGCGGCCTGGGTCTCCATCGAGCTGGGTGCGCGGGCCGGCGCGCACACCAACTCCTTCGGGTTCGGCGGGCACAACGCCTCGCTGGTCTTCACCCCGGCGCCGCGACGGCCGGGGGGGCACGACGTCCCGAGCGCCGCGCGGCGCCCGGACGGGAGGAAACCCGGGCGACCCGGCCGGGGAGTTGTGGGTAGGGTCGGCGACATGTCTGCGCCATCCCCCACCCTGCGGCTGGAGCCGGTCACACCGGCCACGATCGACGCGGCGCTCGCCCTCAAGGTGCGACCGGACCAGGAGCGACTGGTGTCCCCGGTGGTCAAGTCGCTGGCCGAGGCCTACGTGCACGGTGACAGCGCCTGGCCCCGGCTGATCTTCGACGGCGATCGGCTGGTCGGGTTCGTGATGGCGTTCTTCGACATCACCTTCTACCCCGACCGTCCGGACGACCGCCCCCGCTCCGGTCTCTGGCGCCTCAACATCGCCGCCGGGGAACAGGGCGGCGGCTACGGCCGGTTCGCCGTCGAGCAGGTCGCCGCCGAGATCCGCCGCCGTGGCGGCCGCCGGGCGACGGTCACCTACGTCCCCGGCGGCGACGGCCCGGCCGGCTTCTACGCCCGCCTGGGCTTCCGGCCGACCGGGGAGCTCAGCGGGGACCAGGTGGTCGCGGAGCTCGACCTCGCGGACGCCTGACGGCCGGCCGCCCGGGGCGGCTGCCGGAGCACCGGCGCGGAGCAGGACGCGGGACCGGCCGACGTCCTGCGCCGCGCCGGACGATCGGCCCGGCACCGCCGGTCGGCGGCCCCGGCGGTCAGCGCGACGACCGCCGTCCACTCCCGCCCCGGCCGGTCCTCCGGCCCTGCTCAGTCGAGCAGCGCGGCGGCCGCCTGCCGTGCCTGGTGCAGCCACTGCGTGCGGGCGGCCTCGGCGGAGTCGGTCACGGTGCGGAAGACCAGCCGACGGACGTCCGCCACGCCCACGTACGGCAGCACGCAGGCCGCCCAGATCCGCTCCAGCGGGTCGCCGAACTCGCCGTGCTCGCGTTCCTCCGGGGTGTCCGAGGTGTTCAGGACCAGCGCCCGGCCGGCCCGCAGCAGTCCGGCCGGCTCCCCGTCCGCCGTGCCCAGCTTGTACGCCACCCCGGGCGCCAGCACCCGCTGCACCCACCCGGCCAGGACGGCCGGCGGCATGCCCCACCAGTTGGGGTGGACCAGGACCAGTGCGTCGAGCGTGGCCACCTCCCCGCGGTGCAGGGCGAGTTGCGGATCGGTGGGCGCGGCGGCCGGGTCGACCGTTCCGGTCTCCTCGGCGGTGAGCGCCGGGGCGAACCCCTCCGCGCACAGGTCGTGCGCCACCACCTCGCAGCCGCGCCCGCGCAGTTCGTCCACCACGGCCCCGTACAGCGCGTGGTTGAAGCTCCCCGGCCGCGGATGCGCCAGGTACACCCCGACCCGTTGAACGTCCATCTGTCGTTCCCCCCAGCTCTGTTGGCCTCCGCCCATCCTAGGCGGGCAAGGGGCCGGGGGCCTTGGGCCGAGGGTGGTCGGCGGGTAGGGTTCCGGGTCGTGACCGAGCCCGAATTCCTTTCCGAAACCCGGGCGTTCTACGACGCCATCGCCGTCGACTACGCCGCGCGCTTCCGTGACGTTTCGGCGGACGACCCGCTGGATCGTGCGATGCTGGCCGCCTTCGCCGACCTGGTCCGGGCCGATGGTGGTGGGCCGGTGGCGGAACTCGGCTGCGGCACCGGCCGGGTGACGGCCCACCTGCACCGGCTCGGGCTGGACGTCCTCGGCATCGACCTCTCCCCGGGGATGCTCGCGACGGCCCGCGCGGAGTACCCGGAGCTGCGCTTCGAGGTCGGCTCGCTGCTCGACCTCCCGCTGGGCGACGCCGTGCTGGCCGGCGCGGTGGCCTGGTACTCGATCATCCACACCCCGCGGGAGCGGCTGCCGGAGGTCTTCGCGGAGCTCCACCGCGTGCTCGCCCCGGGCGGCCACCTGCTGCTCGCCTTCCAGGTGGGCGACGGGCCGCTGCGGATCGAGCAGCCCTTCGGGATCCCGGTCGCCCTGGACTTCCGCCGCCGGCGGCCCGAGCTGGTCGCGGAGCTGGCGGCGGGCGCCGGGCTGGAGGTCACCACCCGGCTGGTCCGCGAGCGCGGCCGGGAGGAGACGGCCCCGCAGGCCGTGCTCCTCGCCCGCCGCCCGGCGTAGGGTCCGGGAGCCGGGTCCGGGGTTGTCGCGCACCAGCCCGCCCGGCATGCCATGATCCCTGCATGGGTTCCAACGTTTACTTCGACATCACCATCAACGACGAGCCGGCCGGCCGGATCGTCTTCACGCTGTTCGACGACATCGTCCCGAAGACCGCCCGCAACTTCCGCGAGCTGGCCACCGGTGAGCACGGTTTCGGCTACGCCGGCTCGTCGTTCCACCGCGTCATCCCCGACTTCATGCTGCAGGGCGGTGACTTCACCCGCGGTGACGGCACCGGCGGCAAGAGCATCTACGGCGAGAAGTTCGCGGACGAGAACTTCCAGCTCAAGCACACCAAGCCGGGCCAGCTGTCGATGGCCAACGCCGGCCGCAACACCAACGGCTCGCAGTTCTTCATCACCACCATCGTGACCAACTGGCTGGACGGCAAGCACGTCGTCTTCGGCGAGGTCGTCGAGGGCATGGACCTGGTGAAGAAGATCGAGTCGCTGGGCTCGCAGAGCGGCCGCACCAAGGCGAAGATCACCATCGCCGCGTCGGGCATCGTGGAGTGACGAACGACCACACCGCGGCGGTACCGCCGCGGGCGTGAGCGCAGCGAGGGGCGGGGAGTCGGATCGACCGACTCCCCGCCCCTCGCGCGTCCGCGGCAGGCCCCGGGCCCGGCGCCGGTGGCCGTCACACCGCCGCGGCGACGGCGGCGGCGACGAACAGCGCCTGCAGCGCGGTCCGGGCGGGCAGCGGGGTGACCGGCTTGCCGGCGAGGGTGAGCCCGCGCCGGGCCGCGGAGACGTTGGCCGGGAACATCGCCAGCATCAGCAGGGCGAGGCCGCCGGCCGCGAACGGCGCGAGCGGGGGTACCACGAGCCCCCCGGCGCCGGCGAGCTCCAGGACGCCGGTGAGGGTGACCAGCAGGGCGGGGCGGGGGAACGCGGGCGGCACCATCGCGGCGAACTCGCGCCGCCAGGACGGGATGAAGTGCGGCACGCCGGTGGTGGCGAACATCAGCGCGAGGCCGCCGCGAAGGGCGGGCTGCCAGGCGTCGAGCCCGTCCACGGCGAACAGGCCGAGCAGCCGGAGGACGGCGAACCCTCCGACGAGGGCGATGAGCGGGGCCATCTCTGTTCTCCAATCTTGTCGCTGGAAAGATTGCTGCCCGGGAAGCTATCTTGTCAATGACTAGATATGGTGGAGGAACGAACGAGAGTGGAGGTGGGACAGATCAGCCAGTCGAGCTATCACCACGGGAACCTGCGGCGGGCCGTCCTGGACGCGGCCCTGGAGGCCATCGGCGAGTCAGGCCCGTCGGGGTGGAGCCTGCGCGAGCTGGCCCGGCGGGCGGGCGTCTCGCACGCGGCGCCGGCGCACCACTTCGGGGACAAGACCGGAGTGCTGACGGCGGTCGCGGCCGAGGGCTTCGCACTCTTCGCGGACAGTCTGGAGCGTGCCGCGGGCGACCCGTACGGCGCCGGGGTGGCGTACGTGCGCTTCGCCGTCGACCACCGGGCGTACTTCGAGGTGATGTTCCGGCCCGAGCTCTACCGGACGGACGACCCCGAGGCCGCCGCGGCCCGGGACCGCGCGGGTGCGGTGCTCGCCGCTAGCGCCCGCAAGCTCGCACCGGGCGGGAGGGTGGAGCGGGCGACCACGCTCGCCGCCTGGTCGGTGGCCCACGGCTTCGCCGCTCTCTGGCTGAACGGCGCGCTGCCGGAGAGTGCGGAGGGGGACGTCGAGGAGGTCGCCCGTTCGGTTCTGGAGCTGGTCTTCCGGCGCGACCGACAGCGGGACGGATAGCGCGACCGACGGTGCGACGGCGGGTGCGGCGGATGGCGTGTCCGGCAGGCGGCCGGGCGGCCGGAGGGGGAAGTCGGCGGGTCCGACCTCCCCCTCCGGGCACCCCGGTCCGCGCCGGCCGCGGAAGCGGTCAGCGGCGCTCGACGACCACGGATTCGAGGACGACGTCCTCGACCGGCCGGTCGTCGGCCCCGGTGGGCACGGCGGCGATCGCGTCGACCACCTGCTGCGAGGCGGCGTCGGCGACCTCGCCGAAGACGGTGTGCTTGCGGTTCAGGTGCGGCGTGGCCTTCACGGTGATGAAGAACTGCGAACCGTTGGTGCCGGGGCCGGAGTTGGCCATCGCCAGCAGGTAGGGGCGGCCGAAGAAGAGCTCCGGGTGGAACTCGTCCGGGAACTCGTAGCCCGGCCCGCCGGTGCCGTCACCCAGCGGGTCGCCGCCCTGGATCATGAAGCCGGAGATCACCCGGTGGAACCGGGTGCCGTCGTAGAGCCGGTCGGTGCTCGGCTCGCCGGTCCCGGGTCGGGTCCACTCGCGCCGGCCCTCGGCGAGCTCGACGAAGTTGCGGACGGTCCTGGGCGCCTGGAACTCGAAGAGCCGGACGGTGATGTCGCCGTGGTTGGTCTTGAGGACGGCGTAGAGCTGCTGGGCCACGATCTGCCTTCGGTAGCCGGACGGGGTCCCTGCCGATCCTGCCACGGCCCGGGACCGGAGGCCGGGCGCTGCTCGGACCGGCGGCCCAGGTCCGATGTCCGATGACAGGCCGTCCGTGGTCCGGGTGGAATGGGTGCATGGATCGCCCCACGCCGTTCGACGGCCTCACCGACACCCAGCGCGACGCCTACCTGGCCCGGATCGGCGTACCGGCGCCCGGCGGCCGGCCGTCCCCGGAGGCGCTGGCGGAGCTCCAGCTCGCCCACCTGCAGGCGGTGCCCTTCGAGAACCTCAGCATCCACCTCGGCGAGCCCGTGGTGCTCGAACCAGGCGCACTGGTCGAGAAGGTCGTGACCCGTCGCCGCGGTGGCTTCTGCTACGAACTCAACGGTTCCTTCGCCGAGTTGCTGCGCTCCCTCGGCTACGGGGTGAGCCTGCTGTCGGCCCGCGTCTTCGACGGCGACCGGCCGGGCCCGCCGTTCGACCACCTCGCGCTGCGGGTGGACCTCGACGAGCCGTGGCTGGTCGACGTCGGCTTCGGCCGCTTCAGCCGGCAGCCGCTCCGCCTCGACGAGCGCGGCCCGCAGGCCGATCCGGCCGGCGAGTTCGCCCTGGTGCCGAGCGGCGACGACGAGCTGGACGTGCTGATGGGCGGCAAGCCGCAGTACCGGCTGAACCTGCGGCCGTACCCGCTGGCGGACTTCGTGCCGACCTGCTGGTGGCAGACCACCTCGCCGGACTCGCACTTCACCCGCTCGACCACTTGCACGCTGCCGACCGCCGGGGGCGGCCGGGTCACGCTCAGCGGCACACGGCTGATCCGCACCGCCGCCGACGGCACCCGCAGCGAGGAACTCCTGGACGAGGCCGGCGCGTCGGCGGCCTACCGCACGCTCTTCGGCATCACCCTCGACCGCCTCCCCGTCGCCCCCGCCGACCGGGCGCGGTAACCGCCGCGCGCGGTCCGTCCGCCCACGGCAGCGGCGTGCGGCGGGGGCGCGGGGGAACGCGGGAACGGGGGCGGGGCCGGGCAGCAGCCCGGCCCCGCCCCCGTTCCCCCGTCGCTCCGGGGACTACTTCACGTCCGGCACGGCGGTGTCGTTCTTGAACGCGTCGAAGACCTGCTTGGCCTTGGCGCTGTCCCACTTGACCGCGGACTCGCCGGTGCTGGTCCGGAAGTCCGGGTTGGCGATCGGGACGGTGATGCTCTTGCCGCCGCCGCCGTTGACGTCCTTCATCGCGAGGAAGAGGGAGCCGAGGTCGGTCAGCCCGGCGTCCTCGTCGACGATCAGGGTGCCGAGGCCCGAGTCCACCAGCGGGTAGAAGGTGAACGGGTTCAGCAGCGTGGTGGGCGAGGCGGCCTGCTTGGCCAGCGCGCCGAGGAACTTCTGCTGGTTGCGCATCCGGCCGAGGTCCTGGTCGGCCATCTGGTGGCGCTGGCGGACGAAGGCGAGCGCCTGGGTGCCGGTCAGGGTCTGGCAGCCGGCCTTGAGGTCGAGACCGGAGTCCCTGTCCTTGACGTCCTGCTCGATGCACATGTCCACGCCGCCGACCGAGTCCACGATGCCGACGAACCCGGCGAAGCCGATCTCGGCGTAGTGGTCGATCCGGATGCCGGTGTTCAGCTCGACGGTCTGGGTGAGCAGCTTGCCGCCGCCCGCCGCGAACGCAGAGTTGATCTTCGAGGTGGTGGCCTTGACGGTCTTCCCGTTGTCGCCCGGGTGCTCGGGGATCGGCACCCAGGAGTCGCGCGGGATGCTCATCAGGGTGTTCCCGTTGTCCCCGATGTGCAGGATCATCATCGAGTCGCTGCGCTTGCCGCCCGCGTGGCCGGTGTGCAGGTCCTCCTCCTGCGAGTCGGTGAGCCCGTTGCGGCTGTCGGAGCCGACGATCAGCCAGTTGGTGCCCTTGCCCGCGGCCGGGCGCCCGGCGTAGTCGGTGAGCACGTTCTCGTGGTTGAGCTTGGAGTCGGCCCAGAACCACGTGGAGACGGCGGTGACCATCAGCGCGATCACCACGCCGAAGACCGACCACTTGACGATCCTGCGCCGCGGCCAGCGCGAAGAGCGGGCGGCGGTGGCCGGCCGGCCGGCGCCCGGGCCCCCCGGCCCGCCGGGCGCACCGGGGCCGCCGGGGCCGCCGGGCGCACCCGGTGCCTGCTGCGGCGGCACTCCCGGACGGCCGTCCGGCTGTCCGTAGGTCTGCGGCCGGCCGTAGCCGGGGTCGGCGTAGCCCTGCTGCCCGCCGTAGCCGGGGGCCTGCCCCGGTGCGTTCCCGCGGGCCGCGTGCTCGTGGCCCTGTGGCTGCCGCGGCGCCGGGGCGCCCGGCCCACGCGGGTTCAGCGCCGGGGGGAGCGGCGGCTCGGCCGCCGTACCGCCCCCGCCCTGCCCGTACGCGCCGCCGCCGCTGCCGCTGCCGTACGGGGTCCCGCCGCCGCTCGGGCGGCCCTCCTGCCACGTGTTCATGTGGGAGAGGATGCCCGACGCCGGTTGCGGTGACTCCCCCCGGGGCCCCCACCAGGCGCCTTGTAGCAGATTTGATGCACGTGCCGGATCGTTCCGGGGCAACGTCCCGCGGAGGTCCGCACGCCGCCCGTCCCCCTGCCCACTCCCGCCCCCTCAGTCCCGAGACCGTCTCAGCATGCGTCGCGGCCGGTGTTCGCCTGCCGGAACGATCCTTGACCGCCCGGAACGCAGCGTGTTTGCATGACCGCCATGGATCAGCGACGGACCCTCACGCGTCGGCGGCACGTCGACCTCCAGCGTGTGTCCTGTTCGCTCTGTCGTGGCTGACGCGCGCCCGTAGGTCCTGTCCGGCCGAGCCCCTCCCGGCCGAGAACCCTCCTCCCGCTCCGCCTCCGCTCCGCGGTGGCGTCGGCGCCGCGCCGTCTCCACGTACCGCCGCCCCCCGCGGCGCCGATCCACTCGCCCGGCGCCGTCGTCCCGCTCCCGCGGCGCGCCCGGCCCTTCGGCGCTGCCCCGCTTCCCGCCCCGAGGTGAACCCATGGCCACCGTCCTGTCCGTCTCCGGCTCCCCGTCCGCGACCTCCCGCACCACCCGCCTGCTGCGCCACGTCGACGCGCAGCTGACGGCCCGCGGCCACCGCGTCGTCCCCTTCGAGGCACGCAGCCTGCCCGCGCACGCCCTGCTCTCGGGGGACTTCGCGCACCCCGCGATCGTCGCCGCCGCCGAGCTGTTCGCCGAGGCGGACGGCGTGGTCATCGGTACGCCGGTCTACAAGGCGGCCTACTCGGGCCTGCTGAAGACCCTGCTGGACGTGCTGCCGCAGTACGCGCTGACCGGCAAGGCCGTGCTGCCGCTGGCCACCGGCGGCTCCACCGCGCACGTGCTCGCGGTGGACTACGCGCTGCGCCCGGTGCTCAGCTCGATGGGCGCCGGCCACGTCACCCAGGGCTGGTTCGTGCTCGACCGCCACATCACCGTCCGGGAGGACGGCGCCACGGCCGTCGAGCGCGAGACGGACGCGCTGCTGACGCCGGTGGTCGACGGGTTCGCGACGGCACTGGAGCGCCTCGCCGCGCCCGTCCTGACCTGCTGACGGGGGCCTGCGCGGGCCCCCGTACGGGCCGACCCCGAGGAGGGCGGTGGCTACCCCTAGGGGGAGGGGTACCCCGCCCCGTACAACTACGGTTGTGCGGCTTCATACCGGCGGATGACGAGCTGTTCGCCCGGTACTCCTAACGTGGATCACATCCCCGCCCGTCCGAACGGGGCCCGGTTCTGCCGGGTCGGACACCCCGGTCTACCGGGAGGGTGGGGTCAACTCCCGGTCGAGGACTATCCCCTTCACCATGTCGCAGCACAGGTGGGGTCGGCGAGGCTGGGGGCGACGGGTGGGCCCACTTCTTAGGAGACTCCAGTGACGACGGCAGCAGCAGCCGTGTACGACTCCCAGCTTCCCGGCGGCAACTGTGCCGCCGCCGCCTCGGCACGCCAGGTCACCAAGGCCTACGGCAGTGGCGAGACCAGGGTCACCGCGCTGAACGCGGTCGACGTCGACATCCAGCGCGGCCGTTTCACCGCGATCATGGGCCCGTCGGGCTCCGGCAAGTCGACCCTGATGCACTGCCTGGCCGGGCTGGACACCGTGACCGAGGGCCGGATCTGGATCGGCGAGACCGAGATCACCGGCCTGAAGGACAAGCAGCTCACCAAGCTGCGCCGGGACAAGATCGGTTTCATCTTCCAGGCCTTCAACCTGCTTCCCACGCTGAACGCGCTGGAGAACATCACGCTCCCGATGGACATCGCCGGCCGCAAGCCGGACACCGCGTGGCTGGATCAGGTCGTCGAGACGGTCGGCCTGGCCGGCCGGCTCAAGCACCGCCCGACCCAGCTGTCCGGCGGCCAGCAGCAGCGCGTCGCAGTGGCCCGGGCGCTGGCGGCCCGGCCCGAGATCATCTTCGGGGACGAGCCCACCGGGAACCTCGACTCCCGGGCCGGTGCCGAGGTGCTCACCTTCCTGCGCCGCTCGGTCGACGAGCTGGGCCAGACCATCGTCATGGTCACCCACGACCCGGTCGCCGCAGGCTACGCGGACCGCGTGCTCTTCCTCGCCGACGGCGTGATCGTCGACGAGATGCACGCCCCGACCGCCGACTCCGTCCTTGAGCGCATGCGCCGTTTCGACGGCAAGCGCACCAGCTGAGCGGGCGGGCAAAGGATCATGCTGCTCAAGACGTCACTGCGGAGCTTCCTCGCCCACAAGGGGCGGATGGTGCTCTCGCTGATCGCGGTCGTGCTGTCGGTCGCGTTCGTGTCCGGCACCCTGGTGTTCTCCAACACCGCGACCAGCACCTTCGACCGCCTGTTCGCGTCGACGGCCTCCGACATCGCCGTCCAGCCCGCCAAGACCGGGCTCGACGGCGAGGACGACGACGACCGCCCGGCCGGCAGGGTCGCCACGGTGCCGGCCGACACGGTCGAGCGGGTCTCCGCCATCGCCGGGGTCAAGCAGGCCCTCGGCCAGGTCTTCGTCTCCAACGCCGTGCTGGTCAACCCGGTCACCAACAAGGCCATCGGCCCGACCGGCGGTGCCCCGACCCTGACCGGGAACTGGACCGACACCCCGCGCAACTCGGTGGAGATCACCAGCGGCCACGTGCCGCAGGGCTCCGACCAGGTGGTGCTCGACGCCGACACCGCCAAGAAGGCCAAGCTCGGCCTCGGCGACAGGATCCGGGTCATCACCGCGACCAACGGCACCCACGAGTTCACCCTCGCCGGCATCGCCACCTTCAAGACCACCAACCCGGGTGCCGCGCTCGCCTTCCTGGACACCCCGACCGCACAGAAGGACCTCCTCGGCAAGGCCGAGTTCACCTCGGTCGAGGCCTTCGGCGACGGCAGCCGCACCGACGAGCAGCTCAAGGCCGACGCCCTCGGCAAGCTCGGCGGCGGCTTCCAGGTGAAGACGGCCGCGGAGCAGAAGGAGGAGAACAGCAAGGGCGTCGGCTCCTTCCTCAACTTCATGAAGTACGCGATGCTCGGCTTCGCCGGCATCTCGCTGCTGGTCGGCGGCTTCCTGATCATCAACACCTTCTCGATGCTGGTCGCCCAGCGCACCCGCGAGATCGGTCTGCTGCGGGCCATCGGCGGCAGCCGCCGGCAGGTGAACCGCTCGGTGCTGGTGGAGGCGCTGATCCTCGGCGTGCTCGGCTCCACCCTCGGCCTCGGCGCCGGCCTGGGCCTGGCGGTGGGTCTGATCGGCCTGATGAACGCGGTCGGCATGAACCTCGACGCCGGCGACCTGCAGATCGGGCTGAACGTGCCGATCGCGGCCTACGCGGTGGGCATCGTGATCACCGTGCTGGCCGCCTGGATACCGGCCCGCCGGGCCAGCCGGATCGCCCCGATGGCCGCCCTGCGCGACCACGGCACGCCCGCCGAGGCCCGCTCCAACGTGGTCCGGACGATCGCCGGCCTGGTGCTGACCGCCGGTGGCGGCGGCCTGCTGGTGCTCGCGGCCTCGGCGGACAAGGCGGCGACCGGCGGGCAGTACCTCGGCCTCGGCGTGCTGCTCACCCTGATCGGCTTCGTCGTCCTCGGCCCGCTGCTGGCCACCACCGTGGTCCGGGTGCTCGGCGCGGCCCTGCCGGCCGTGTTCGGCCCGTCCGGCAAGCTGGCCCAGCGCAACGCGATGCGCAGCCCGCGTCGTACCGGTGCCACCGCGGCCGCGCTGATGATCGGCCTGGCGCTGGTCATCGGGGCCTCGGTCTTCACCTCGTCCATGATCGAGTCCACCAACCAGCAGATCGACAAGTCGGTCGGCGCCGACTATGTGATCTCCAGCAGCCAGGGGATCGTCAACCCCGACATGGTCAAGGCCGCCGCGGGGACGCCGGGGCTCGCCCACGTCACCGAGCACAAGAACCTGCCGGCGCTGCTGACCCTGCCGGGCGGCGGCACGTTCAAGAAGCACGTCTCCGCGGTCTCGGCGACCTTCGGCGACGACTTCCGGCTGGAGCTGAAGTCCGGGGCGGTCGAGTCGCTGAAGCAGGGGGCGCTGGCGGTCGGCGAGGAGTTCGCCACCGAGCAGAAGCTCAAGGTCGGTGACGCCGTCAAGGTCGACTACGGCAACGGCCACACCCAGTCCGTCCCGGTCGGGGCCGTCCTGGCCAAGGGCGACTCGCTCTTCGCCGGCGCGACCTTCGTCGGCATCGACACCCTGGCCAAGGCCGTTCCGGCCGCCGACATGCCGCTCGACGTGCAGCTCTACGGCAAGGCCGCGGCCGGTGCCGACGTCGCCAAGACGCTCGGTGCACTGGAGGAATCGCTCAAGGACTACCCGCAGCTCACGGTCCGGGACCAGGCCGGCTACAAGGAGCTGGTCCAGGACCAGGTCAACACCCTGCTCTACATGATCTACGGCCTGCTCGCCCTGGCGATCGTGGTCGCGGTGCTCGGCGTGGTCAACACCCTGGCGCTCTCGGTGGTCGAGCGGACCCGCGAGATCGGCCTGCTGCGGGCGATCGGGCTCTCCCGCCGCCAGCTGCGCCGCATGATCCGGCTGGAGTCGGTGGTGATCGCCCTCTTCGGCGCCGTCCTCGGCACCGGGCTCGGCCTGGCCTGGGGCATCACCGGGCAGCAGGTCCTGAAGGAGCAGGGCCTGGCGGTGCTGTCCGTGCCGACCGGCACGATCGCCGTCACGTTGGTCGCCTCGGTGGTGATCGGCCTGGTGGCCGCCCTCGTCCCGGCCTTCCGGGCCGGGCGGATGAACGTCCTCGCGGCCATCGCGACGGACTGACCCCGGGATCCGGGGGGATCGGGGTCGAACGGGGGGCCGCAGGGGCCGGGTGCGAACCAGCACCCGGCCCCTGCGGCGTGCCCGGCAGGATCCGTGAGGCGCTCCCTACGGGCAGATGATCTCCGCCGCCGTCTCCGCGGCGATCCCGGCGCCGCCCGGCGCCGCACCCGACGGGGCCGCCGCGGCCGGCGGGGCGGGCGCCTGGCCCTGGCCCGGGCCCGCCGCGGCACCGCCCGCCCCCGGCTGGTCGGCGCCCGCGTACACCTGAAGGGTGGGCCCGAGTCCCGGGACGGCCGTGAGCTCCGCGCCCGGCAGCGCAGCCGCCAGGACCCGGGCCGACTCGGCCCACCGCGGGTCGTACCGGACCGCCGTCCGGCCGGGCGGTGTGCCCGCCGGGGCGTTGGACGGCGCACCGGTGGTGGCGAACCCCGCCCGCCGCAGGTCGCCGTCGACCCGGGCGCCCAGTCCGGGCACGCCGGTCGCGTTGAACACCTGGACGTGCACCTGCTCCGGTGCGACGGAGGGCTCCCGGGCCGGGGCGGCCGGGGGCGAGCCGGCGGCCGGGACGGCGGTGGCCTCCGGGGCCGTCTCCGCCAGCGGCCGCCCGGACCGCACCGCGTCGAACAGGGCCCGCGCCCCCGCCTGGTCCCAGAGCACGGTCGAGCCCCAGCCGGGCACCTGGTGGTCCACCTGTGCCAGCGGTACGGTCGCGAAGTCGGCCCGGCCGTCGGTGAGGTCCTTCATCCGGGTCGCCAGCGTGACCAGGTCGTCCGCGCCGAGGTCCTTGTCGGCCTTCACCGAGCCGAGCACGCTGTCCGTCACCCGGGCCAGCCGGACCGGGTTGAGCAGGGTGCCGCTGCCGGTCACCTGGTGCAGCAGCTGGGCGACGAACTTCTGCTGCCGGTGCATCCGCCCCAGGTCGGAGCTGCCGTCCACGTGCCGGGCACGGACGTACTTGAGCGCCCCGGCGCCGTCCAGCGTGCTGGTGCCCGCGGGCAGGTCGAGGCCGGAGTACTCGTCCCTGAGCGGCTTGGCGGTGCAGACCCGCACCCCGCCGACGGCGTCCACGGCGGAGACGAAGGCGGTGAAGTTCACCTGCAGGTAGTGGTCGATCCGCAGCCCGGTGTTCTGCTCCACGGTGGCGACGGTGAGTTGCGGCCCGCCCAACCCGTAGGCCGCGTTGATCTTCCCCTTGCCCGCCGGGACCTCCCTGCGGGTGACCCGGTCCCGGTGGGCGGGGATGTCCACGTACGAGTCGCGCGGGATGCTGATCACACTGGCCCGGGCACCGTCCCCGGCGAGCCGGACGATCATCATGGTGTCGGTGCAGTGGCAGGACTCGCCCCCCGCGTGCAGCACGTCCTTGAGCGTCTTCTCCGGGATGCCGTCCCGCTCGTCGGTGCCGACCACGAGGAAGGTGGTGGAGCCGTCGTCGGCGGGCCGGGCCTGGTCGCTGCTGAAGGCGTCGACCCGGTCGATCGAGCCGAGGCCGTCCAGGACCGCCCAGCCGCCGCAGGAGGTGGCGAGGACGCCGAGGGCGACGCCCGCGGCCAGCCGTCGGGGCCAGGAGCGGCGCCGTTCGGGCTGGGCGGTGAGGGGGGAGACGGGCATCTCTCGGATGGTAGGGGCGGCCTGTGCCGGGCCGGGTGAGGGCGCGCCGGGGGTGGCGGGTACGGTGGGCGCGACCGATGAAACGTTCCTCCAACGCAGGGTGCGCGGAGCTGCCCAGACCGGGACAAGACGGAGACCCGTCCTCACCGGTACGGTTGGCCCCGATGAACACCAAGGCTGCTGAGGAGCTGCCGGCGGTCTCCGTGATCATGCCGGTGCTCAACGAGGAACGACACCTGCGTACGGCCGTCCGGCACATCCTGGAACAGGACTACGCCGGGCCGATGGAGGTGGTCATCGCCCTCGGTCCGTCCTCCGACCGCACTGCGCAGATCGCCGCCGAGCTGGCCGCCGAGGACCCGCGGGTCCGGACCGTGGAGAACCCCACCGGTCGCACACCCGCCGGGCTGAACGCCGCCATCCGCGGCTCCAGCCATCCGATAGTGGTCCGCGTCGACGGGCACGGCCTGCTGACCCCGGGGTACATCACCACGGCGGTCCGGCTGCTCGGCGAGATGGAGGCGGCCAACGTCGGCGGCATCATGCACGCCGAGGGCGAGACCGAGTGGGAGAACGCGGTCGCCGCCGCGATGACCTCCAAGATCGGTGTCGGGAACGCGGCCTTCCACACCGGCGGCCTGGCGGGCCCGGCCGACACCGTCTACCTCGGGGTGTTCCGGCGCGAGGTGCTGGAGAAGCTCGGCGGCTACAACGAGGAGTTCGTCCGAGCCCAGGACTGGGAGCTCAACTACCGCATCCGCCAGGACGGCGGGCTGGTCTGGTTCACCCCGCAGCTGCGGGTCACCTACCGGCCGCGCCCCAGCGTTCGGGCGCTGGCCAAGCAGTACAAGGACTACGGCCGCTGGCGCCGGGTGGTCACCCGCTACCACCGGGGCTCGGTCAACCTGCGCTACCTCGCCCCGCCGGCCGCGTTCCTGGCCGTGACGATCGGGCTGCTGCTCGGTGCCGCCGTCCACCCGGCCTTCCTCGCGGTGCCCGGCGCCTACCTGGCGGGGATCGTCGGCGGCGCGCTGGTCGAGGGGCGCGGCCTCTCGTTCCGGGCGAAGGCCCTCCTGCCGGTGGCCTTCGCCACCATGCACCTCAGCTGGGGCTTCGGCTTCCTCACCTCGCCGCGCTCGCTCGCCCGCCGGGTGATCGGCAGCCGTGCGCCGTCGCCGGCCAACGTGGTCACCGAGGCCCGCTGACCCGATCCGGCCAATCCCACGGTCCCGCCCTCCCGTCCCCCGCTCCGCCGCTATCGTCGGGCGCCATGGGGACAGTTGAGGGCGGGTCCGTCGTCGGTGCCCGGGTCGAGCCGAGCGCGGACGTGGACGAACGGGCGGTGCTCGGCGCCGGGACGACCGTCTGGCACCTGGCCCAGGTGCGCGAGGACGCGGTGATCGGCGCGGACTGCATCGTCGGGCGCGGCGCCTACGTCGGCCCGGGCGTGCGGATCGGGGACCGGGTCAAGCTGCAGAACCACGCGCTGGTGTACGAGCCCGCCGTGCTGGAGGACGGGGTGTTCGTCGGCCCGGCGGCCGTGCTCACCAACGACCTCTACCCGCGCTCGGTCGACGTCGACGGCCGCCTCAAGCGCGGTGACGACTGGCAGGCCCGCGGGGTGACGCTCCGCCGGGGCTGCTCGATCGGCGGCCGCGCCGTCCTGGTCGCCGGGGTGACGGTGGGCCGCTGGGCCCTCGTCGCCGCGGGTGCCGTCGTCCACCGGGACGTGCCGGACTTCGCGCTGGTCGCCGGCGTCCCGGCGCGTCGGATCAAGTGGGTCGGCCGGGCCGGCGAACCGCTGGAGCCGGCCGGCCCGGACCGTTGGCACTGCCCGCGCACCGGTGAGGACTACCGCGAGACCGACGGCACGCTCGCCCTGCTCTGACGGACCGGGCCGCGAGCCCGCGGGCCACGGCAACGCGGCGCCGGACGGCGCTACTTGGCGCAGACGTCGGTGTCGTCCGCCTGGACGCGCTGGAGGTCCTCGGGCGCCTCGGTCGGCACCGCGCCGGGTGACGCAGCCGCCGCCACCGCGTCCTTGCCGAGGACCACCGCCAGCCCGTCCCCGGCACCTGCCTTCGGATTCTCCTCGACGGCGTCGTCCGGCACGCCGAGCACGGCGGCCAGGGCGGCTGCCGCGGCGGCCTTCCCTGCCGGATAGGTGATCGAAGTGGCAGCTGCGGCGGGCGCGTTGGCGGCGGTCGCGGCCCGGGTGAAGCCCTTGGTCCGGAGCCGGTCGACGGTCTGCTGCGCCCGCCCGGGCGTCCCGCTGCCGTTGCGCACCGTCACCCGGAGGCCCTTGGCGTCGTCCGCCGCGGCGGAGACCGTCGGTGAGGCGGACGCGGCGGAGGCCGTCGGCGCGGCGGGCGCAGCGGTCTCGGTCAGCGAACGGTCGTTGGCCACCAGCGAGAACAGCTGCCCCGCGTCGGGCTGCTTGAGCATCAGCCGGTTCTTGTTCCTCGCGTCGTCCGCGACCGGCACGGTGGCGAAGGTGATGTTCCCGGTGTCCACCTTGCTGACGTCCAGCGCGAGGTCCTTCAGCTTGTCGACGCTGCCGATGCCGTCGTCCACGGTGAGCGCCTTGGTCGCGGCGTCCGCCAGCTTCCACAGCTTGGTCGGGCTGGTCAGGGTGTCACCGCTCTTGACCGAGCGGATCATCGAGCTGATGAACTGCTGCTGCAGCGGGATCCGGGTGAGGTCGCCGCCCAGGCCGACGGCGTGCCGGGTACGGACGAAGGCCAGCGCCTCGTCGCCCTGCACCACGTGCCGGCCCTTGCTCATCCTCAGGTGGGAATCCGGGTCGTTGATGTCCTTGGCCGCGCACACCTCGACCCCGCCGACGGCGGTGGAGAGCGTCTTCACGGCCTCGAAGTTGACCATCACGAAGTGGTCGACCCGGATTCCGGTCAGCTTTTCCACGGTCTTCCAGGTGCAGCCCGGATCGCGGCCCTCCTGGCCGAGGCTCTCGTTGAACATCGCCCGCGACGTACCGGGGATCGCCTTCCCGGTGCTGGTCCGGCACTCCGGGATCGGCACCATCAGGTCGCGCGGGAGACTCACCACCGTCGCATTGCTGCGGTCCTTGGCGACGTGGAAGAGCAGGGTCGTGTCGGCGTGCCCGGCGCTGCCCTCGTCGCCGTACTCGCGGCCGAGGCCCTCCCGGCTGTCGGTGCCGATGACCAGGATGTTGAGGGCGTCGCCGGCCGGCTTGGGCCGCTCGGCCTCGTCGCCCAACTGCACCTTGACGGCGGTGATGTTGCTGTTGAAGTGCTGGTACGCGTAGTACGCGCCGCCACAGCCGGCCGCCAGGACCAGCGCTCCCACGCCGGCCGTCCACTTCAGCGCCCGCCGGCGGCTGCGCCGGGTGAGCGCCCTGCGGCGGGCGGCCCGTCCGCCCGGGTGCACGGACCCGGCGGCGGTGGCCGGCTCGGGTGCGGGCCCGGCGGCCGGCTCGGGGGCCGCCCCCCGGCGGCGCTGGGCCGGGATGCCGGTGGCCGGGTCGAGCCGGTACGGCCCGGTGTCCTGCCTGTCCTGCTGCACGGGTTCCCTCCCTCCGGCCGGTCCGCGGATCGGTGCGTCCGCTCGCGCACCGACCCGGACACCCTAGACGAGCCGGGTGGGGGAATTGTTCCTGGTGTGATCTCCGCCATGTCCGGAGAATGCAATTCGGCAGGCGGCCGGGCCGGCCGGGAATTCCCGGGGAATACCTCCCAAGATCATGATCTGTACACGAAAGGGTGACCTGGCGGGACGTCAATGAACGGCACAGGCATCCACGTCGGCGGTTCGGCCCTCGAAGGACGGCGGCGTGGTGGAGGCCGGTGTCGCGGCGGTCGGCGACGGCCCCGTGGCCCGGTCCGAACCGGGCGCGGCGGACGGCCCGCCGGACGCGCTCGCCGACGCGCTCGACCGCGCGCTCGCCGAGGCCCGCGCGGACGTGCCCGCCGGGGCCGACGGGTTCGGCGGCCGGACGGTGACCGGGCGGTCGTCGCGCAGCGCCGTGAACAGCTGGGTGGTCTGCGGCTGCACGAACTCGTCCCGGTCCGAGTCGAAGCGGTACGGCCGGCGCGGTGCGGTCAGGAACACCACGTCGGCGGACGGGATGCCCCGCAGCTCCTGGGTCAGGTCGTAGAGCGCGCCCAGTGAGGAGAGCCCGCCGTCGGCCTGGATCGAGGAGGTCGCCGCGTCCAGTACCGGCCAGAGCCGGGCCGGGTTGAGCAGCACGTCCTGCGACTGCACCTTGCGGATCAGGGCGGCCAGGAACTGCTGTTGGCGGCCCATCCGCTGGGTGTCGCTGCCGTCGCCGAGGGTCTCCCGGGCCCGGACGTAGCCGAGCGCCTGCTCGCCGTGCAGGGTCTGCCGCCCGGCCGCCAGGTCGAGCTTGGCGTCCTTGTCGTGGATCGCCTGCGGGACGCAGACCTCGACCCCGTCGACGGCGTCCACCATGGCCTTGAACCCCGTGAAGTCGAGGATCACGTAGTGGTCCATCCGGATGCCGCTGAGCTGCTCGACGGTCCGGATCGAGCAGGCCGGACCTCCGGTCTCGAACGCGGCGTTGAACTGCAGCAGCGCAGGCCGGCTCCGGGTGCCGTCCGGCTTCTCGCAGGCCGGGACGGTGACCATGACGTCGCGCGGGATGGAGACCGCGGTCGCGTGCCGCCGGTCGGCCGCGAGGTGCAGCAGGATCGTGGTGTCCGAGCGCCGGCCGCCGACCTCGCCGTACGAGGAGTTGGCCCCGGTGCGGTCGTCGCTGCCGATCAGCAGGATGTTCTCCGCCCCCTTGGCGCCGGCGGTGCGGCTGGGCCGTTCGGCCTCCAGTCTGGCCAGCAGTTGGTCGGTGGCCGAGTCGGTCCGGATGTTGCCGTCCAGCTTGCGGTAGGCGATCCAGAGCAGTGTGCCGCAGGCGATCAGGAGGAAGGCGAGAGCGCCGGCGGTGATCATCAGCCACCGCCGGCGTCTGCGCTTCGGTGTGCGCGGGAGGTCCGGGTCCTGGTCCGGGTGAGTGCCCGGGGGAGGCGTTCCCCCGGGTGGTGAGCTGTCGGTCGGGGGGTGCTCGGTGTCGTCCTCGGCCATGGCAGGGATCCCTACCCGCCGGGCCCGAGCCGGGGGTTACCCGAGGCGCAGTGTCACCCGTTCGGACTCGACGCGCTTCTCCCACTGCTCGGCGCTCAGCCCCTCGGAGTTACGGCAGAGCACCACCGAGGCGCCGGCTGCCAGCGGCGCGAGCAGGCCGGCCTCCAGGCCCGCCCAGTCGTCGTACGAGAGGGTGGAGAGCACCCGGTCGCCGGTGTCGACGCCCAGTCGGGTGGCGCCCTCCCGGGCGAGTTGGACGGTCTGGTCACCGGTCAGCTTCAGCGGCAGGCCGTCGACCAGGGTCTCCAGCGCCGGGGCGTCCGGCGTGACGGGGGAGTACGGCGCGAAGCGGTCGCCCTGGCCCGGCACCTCGGCGGCGTAGTCCAGGAAGCCGTCCGGGCGCTGCGGGAAGCGGCCGCCGAGCGGGCGCAGTGCGAGGGCCACCCGTTCGCCCTCGCACGCCTGGGCGGCCTCCAGGCCGTCGGGGCCGCTGACCACCAGGTCGGCGGCGGCCGGGTCGCCGCCCGGAACCGCGGCGACCCCGACCGACCAGCAGGCCAGCAGCCAGACGGCGCTCTGCCAGTGGGCGGGCAGCAGCAGGGCGGCGCGGTCGCCGGGGCCGGCGTTCAGTTCGTCCTGGAGCAGGTTGGCGGTCTTGGCCACCCAGTTGTCGAAGGTCCGGGCGGAGAGCTCCACCCGTTCGCCGGTGGCGTCGTCGTAGAAGGTGACCAGCGGGGCCGCGGGGTCGACTGAGGGAGAGCCACCTCGCAGGTAAGCGTGCAGCAGCTCGACGGGGGTGCGGGCATCGGCAGCGAAAGGCGAAGTCATGGTGCGCCCCAGCCTACGGCCTCCGGGCGGGCGACCGGGAGGGGCGCCGGACCGGGGTGAACTGGCGTGGCGTCAGAAGCGGTTTGTCGTCAATATCCTTTTTATGCGTATCTCACTTCTCGCCGGTGCCGCCGCTGGCTGCACCGCCGCCCTGCTCCTGCAACCACTCGCCGTCGGCGCCACGACCGAGCCGGCCCCGACCCGGCAAGCCTCGGCCGGCGGCGGATCGGTGACGACCGTCCCGCTCGCCCACACCGAGCACGGGTCCTCGACCCGCTCCACCAAGCCCTTCTCACTCGTCGGGGTCAGCTGGGACGACCCCCGGGGCTCGCTGGAAGGCGCCTCGGTCCGCGTCCGCACCCGCAGCATCGCCACCGGCGCCTGGAGCACGTGGCACGAACTGGACGTCGACGGCGAGGACGCGCCCGACGAGCGCGACGGCCGGTCCGGGGCTCGGGGCGCCTCGGCGCCGCTGTGGACCGGCCCCAGCGACGGCCTGTCCGTCGAGATCACCCCCGGTCCGCGCGGACTGCCCGCCGGGCTGCGGGCCGAGCTGGTCGACCCCGGCCACGGCGCCACCGCCGTACCCACCGCCCCGCGCACCCTTCCGGCGGAATCGCCACCCGCGCGGAGGGCCGACCACGAGGCACCGCGGCCGGGCATCGTCACCCGGGCCGGCTGGGGCGCCGACGAGTCGCTGCGCGACCCGGGCTTCGTCTACACCGGGCAGGTCCGGGCGGTCTTCGTCCACCACACCGCCACCGTCACCGACTACTCGTGCAGCGACGCGCCGCAGATGATCCGGGCGATCTACCAGTACCACGTCCAGAGCAACGGCTGGCGGGACATCGGCTACAACTTCCTGGTCGACCGCTGCGGCACCATCTACGAGGGCCGGGCCGGTGGGGTCGACCAGCCCGTGTTCGGCGCGCACACCCTCGGCTTCAACACCGACAGCGCGGGCGTCGCCGCGCTGGGCACCTTCACCTCGAACAGCCCGGAGCAGACCCTGGTCGACGGCGTCAGCAAGATCGCCGCCTGGAAGCTCGGCCTCACCGGCCAGGACGCCGGCGGCACCACCGACCTGACCTCCGGTTCCTCACAGAGCCGCTACCCGAAGGGCACGGTCGTCTCCTTCGCCACCATCTCCGGCCACCGGGACGCCTTCGCCACCGACTGCCCCGGCGGCGCCCTCTACCAGCGGCTCGGCGACATCCGCTCCTGGGCCGCCCACCTCCAGGGGCGCTGACCCCGCCACCGCACCCGCTGCCCCGCTACACCGGCCCCGGCCCTCGCCCTATCAAGGACCGCAGTTCCGCGGTCAGCGCCCGGGCGAGGTCCGGCCGGAGGTCGTAGCGGGCCGGGGTGGTCTGCATCAGCGCGATCCGCCAACCCGCGCCCGCGTCGACCGCGATCATCGTCTGCAGCGCGTTGAGCGCCGGGTCGATGTCCTCGGCCTCGTCCGGCACCATCCCGGCGACGGCGTCCAACTGCACCACGCCGGGCCCGAGCGCCCGAACCCGCCGCACCTTGGCGACGAACTCGGGCGGCACGTGGTCCGTGAAGATCCGCCCCAGTTCGGCGGCGATCACCGAGCGCCCGCTGTGCCGGGTGCCGTCGAAACCGATCACCTCCCCGTCCTCGGTGAACGGACCGGCGAAGGCCGCGCCGTCCTGCAGGTTCCAGCCGTCCAGCGCCCGGCGGTAGAGCGCCCGTACCGCGCTCTCGTCCGCCGAGGACAGCTCCGGCAGCCGCGTATCGTTCATAGTCCCATCGTCGGCGAAGGCGGTGGAGCCGGACAGCGGAGGCGAGGCGGGCGGTGACGGGCGAGGCCGCGAGCGGGCCGGCGGCGGTGCGCCGCTGGCGGCCGGGCTACCCCCTGGACGTGGCCCGCACCCTGCTGCCGCTGCGCCGCGGCCCGGCCGACCCGGCGTACCGGACCACAGGCGACGGCGCGGTGTGGCGGGCCTCCCGGACACCGGCCGGCATCGGCACTCTGCGGGTGCTGCCCCGACCGGCCGAGGGCGCGGTCGAGGCGAGTGCCTGGGGTCCGGGCGCGCAGTGGCTGCTGGACCGGCTTCCGGCGCTGCTCGGCGCGGAGGACGACCCGGCGGGCCTGGTCCTCCCGCCCGGCCCGCTGCGGGACGCCCAGCGGCGGACCGCCGGGATCCGGCTCACCAGCACCGGGCTGGTCCTGGAGTCGCTGGTACCCGCGATCCTGGAGCAGAAGGTCACCACCGGCGAGGCGTACCGAGCCTGGCGCACCCTGCTGCGCGACTTCGGCACCCGGGCGCCGGGCCCGGCCGAGGGCATGAGGGTGGCGCCGTCGGCCCGCGAGTGGGCGATGGTCCCGAGCTGGGAGTGGCACCGCGCGGGCGTCGACCCGAAGCGCTCGGCGACGGTCGTGCGCGCCGTCCGGCTGGCTCCCCGGTTGGAGGAGGCCTCGGCGATGGACCGGGCCGCCGCGTTCGCCCGGCTCACCGCGGTCCCGGGCATCGGCGTCTGGACGGCCGCCGAGACGCTGCAACGCAGCAACGGCGACCCGGACGCCGTCTCGGTGGGCGACTTCCACCTCCCCAACCTGGTCGGCTGGGCCCTGGGAGGTCGCCCGCGCAGCGACGACGCCCAGATGCTCGCGCTGCTTGAGCCCTATCGCCCCCACCGCCACCGTCTCTGCCGGCTGCTGTTGTCCACCGGTACCCACGCCCCGCGCTACGGACCGCGCCTCGCCCCCGAGGACCACCGGGGACGGTGAGCCGGGCCCGACCGGGTGCACCCGGTCGGGCGGGCCGCCGGCTCGTGCCGCTAACGCACCTCGATGAAGGCGTCCGCGCTGCGCTCGGGGCGCTCGCGGGGCGGTTCGGCCGGACGGCCGACGGCGACGGCGCCCATCGGGTCCCAGGTGGGCGGCAGGTCCAGGGCGGCACGGACGGTGTCGCGGCAGAACATGGTGGAGGAGACCCAGGCCGAGCCGTAGCCCTCACCGGTGAGTGCGACCAGGAAGTTCTCCACGGCCGCGCCGACGGCGATGGTGAACATCTCGCGTTCGGCGGTGGCCCGGCGCGCGTCCGGGTAGTCGTGCGAGCCGTCCGTCACCAGGCAGGGGACGACCAGGTACGGCGCGTCGCGCAGGACGTTCCCGCGCGCGGTGCGGCGGGCGATCCGGGCCTCGTCCCAGCCGTCGAGCTCGCGCAGGTCGCGCTGCCAGGCGGCGAGCATGGCGTCCAGCAGCGCCGTCCGGGTCCCGGCCGACTCCAGCAGGACGAACCGCCAGGGCGTGGTGTGGTGCGGGGCCGGCGCGGTGACCGCGGCGGCGACGGCCCGGCGGACGGCGCCCGGGTCGACCGGCTCCGGGGTGAAGGACCGGATGGTGCGCCGCAGGGTGACGGCCTGCCGCAGTGCCTCGGAGGTGCCGAGCCGGAACATGTCGTCGGCGGCGGGGCGCACGAGCGGCCGGGCGCCGGCGCCGTCGTCGGCCGTGACCAGGTGGCCGAGGCCGCGGACCACGGCGACCGGGGTGCCGGTGGCCTTGCCCTTCACCAGGTCGGCGGCGGCGGCGAGCTCGTCGGCGGTGGCGGTGACGGTGAGGGCCAGCTCGTTGCCGTGGCCGTCGCGGCGGCCCCGGTGGTCCTCCAGCACGTCCAGCCCGGCGGCGCCGATGGCGACGTCGGTGAGGCCGTTGCGCCAGGGCCGGCCGAAGGTGTCGGTGACCACGACGGCGAGCCGGCGCCCGGTCAGCCGGCGGAGTCCGGCGCGCAGCGCGCGGGCCGAGGCGTCCGGGTCCGAGGGGAGCAGCAGGACGGTGCCGGGGGCGGTGTTGGAGGCGTCCACCCCGGCGGCCGCCATGACGAAGCCGCTGCGGTTCTCGACGATCCGGACCGGTCCGCGGCGGGCCACCACCCGGACGGTCTCGGCGTCGATCGCGGCCTCCCGGTCGGCGGCGTGCAGGAGCCGTCCCTCCGCCTTGGAGACGATCTTCGAGGTGACCAGCAGGATGTCGCCGTCCTCGTAGGCGCCGGCCTTGGCGATCAGCTCGGCGAGGTCGGCGCCGGCGTCGACCTCCGGCAGGCCCTCGACCGGGAGGACCTGCAGGGCGGCCGGGTTCACGCCCGTACCTGCTCGGCGAGGGTGAGCGCGGCCCGGGCCATCTCGGCGGTGGCGGCGACGTCGGTCATCAGCAGCGGGACGGCCCGGCAGGCGATCCCGTCGGCCTCGACCGCGGCGACCGCGGCCTCGTCCGCGGTGTCCACCAGCCAGCCGTCCAACAGCTCGGAGCCGTAGTCCAGCGCGACCGCCGCCGCGGTGGCCTCGACGCCGACGGCGGCCAGCACCTTGTCGGCCATGCCGCGCACCGGCGCCCCGCCGATGATCGGGGAGAGGCCGACCACGGGTGCGGGGGCCGCGGTCAGCGCGGCCCGGATGCCGGGGACCGCGAGGATGGTGCCGATCGAGACGACGGGGTTGGACGGCGGGAGGAGGATCACGTCGGCGGCGGCGACCGCCTCCAGCACCCCGGGCGCCGGCTTGGCGGTGTCGGCGCCGACCGGGATGATCGCCTCGGCGTCGACGGCCGCGTGCAGCCGGACCCAGTACTCCTGGAAGTGGACCGCCCGGGTGCCGTTCTCGTCCGTGATCCGCACGTGCGTCTCGACCCGGTCGTCGCTCATCGGCAGCAGCCGCACGCCCGGCTTCCAGCGGACGCAGAGCGCCTCGGTGACCTGGCTGAGGGTGTACCCGGCGGTGAGCATCTGGCTGCGGACGAGGTGGGTGGCGAAGTCGCGGTCGCCGAGGCCGAACCACTCCGGCCCGATGCCGTACTCCTTCATCTCGGCCTTGATCGACCAGGTCTCGTCGGCCCGGCCCCAGCCCTGCTCCTCGTGGATGCCGCCGCCGAGGGTGTACATGAGGGTGTCGAGGTCGGGGCAGACCTTCAGCCCGTAGAGGTGGATGTCGTCACCGGTGTTGCCGATGACGGTGATCTCGTCCTCCGGACCGATGGCCTCCCGGAGTCCGCGCAGGAAACGCGCTCCGCCGATCCCGCCTGCCAGTGCCACGATGCGCATGCGCCCATCCTGCCACGCGGCGACGGGTCGTCAGCCCGACCGCCGACCGGCCGCGCCGGGGCCGTGCTCACCGGGCGTCGGCCTGCTCGGCGGCCTGCTCGGCGGCCTGCTCGGTGGTGTGCTCGGGGACGGCCGGGGCGCCGTACTGGTTCATCTCGGTCAGGCCCGGCGTGTAGAGGTGGATGGAGACCGCGGGCTCCAGCGCGCCGTTGACCACCTCGTGCAGGTAGCCGGATGAGAACACCCTCCGCCCGCCGGGGCGCAGGGTGCGCACGCCCTCGCCCGCGCCGGTGAGCGAACGCTCGACCAGCTCGCCCTGGACGACCGTCATCACGCCCGAGGAGGCGCCGTGGTCGTGGAAACCGCTGCTCTGGCCGGGCAGCCAGCTGAGCAGCCAGACCTCGTAGCCGGGCCCGGTCTCCAGCCGGGCGTACCAGCGGGTGAGGGCGTCGTAGCGGACCAGCGGCTCCCAGCGGGCCCGGTCGGCGGCGATCTCGCGGACCAGCCGGGCGTATCCGGCGACGGTGGTGGGGTGGCCCGGCAGGTCGGTGCGGGCCAGGTGCGGGAAAGCGAGCGGGTCGCCGGCGATGGAGACGTCGCTCAGGCCGTCGGCCCAGGGCAGCGCGGCGCGGGCGGGAGCGGCGGCGGGTGCGAGGCCGTGGCGGGCGGGCTTGTTGCGGTCGCGGTTGCGCTTGCGGATGCGGATGCGGGTCGTTCGCACGGGAGTCGTCCTCGGATATACGGCTGGTTCGTCGGGGGATCAGCCGGATCCGGGATGTCCTGGGGCGGGAATCGCGGGCGGCCTCTGTGCTTCCTGGGCGGCGCGCGGTGGGACGCGGGCGCCTAGATACAGCAGGAACAGAGGCGACAACAGGAGTTCATGGCACGGCGGAGCGCGGAACCGCTCCGGGGGCTGGCGAACTCTGACATGGGGGAAAGGAGACCGCACCCGAGGGGCCGGTGTCAACTTCGGAGCCGGGGCAATCGGGTCTTATAGGGCACGAACCACACGATGGGGTGATAAATCACCCTCTATGTTTCGATGAGAAGATCGCCGGGAAGGCAGGCCGATGACCGGCCTGTGATGGTGACTGCGTGTCACTCGGCGGGTGGTTACGAATGGTTCGAAGCGATCCGGTCGGAAAGTCCGATGTGTCCGGATATGTACACTATTCGTAACGGCTTGGTGCCGAGGAGTGAATCCTGGCCCCAATACCAGAGCTCGGCTTGACTGGGCCAGAGTGACGCAACTGTAATTTCACTCGTGTCGTCGGCCGCACGAGGCAACGGCAACCACGGGGACGCCAAATAGGGGCAGAGGAGGCGCGCCACATGAGCGAGCTCTTTGAGCTGTTGATCGGTGACGGCATCGAGGAGGACGAAGAGGAACTCGGTTGGCAGGAGCGCGCGCTGTGCGCCCAGACCGACCCCGAGTCCTTCTTCCCGGAGAAGGGCGGCTCCACCCGCGAGGCCAAGAAGGTCTGCCTCGCCTGTGAGGTCCGCTCCGAGTGCCTGGAGTACGCCCTCGCCAACGACGAGCGGTTCGGCATCTGGGGCGGCCTCTCCGAGCGCGAGCGCCGCCGGCTCAAGAAGAGCGCGGTCTGACCGGGTCGGCCCCTGACCCGACCGGCCCTGCCGACCCTTCGACAACCGCAGAGCAGTTACGGGCGCCTCACCGCAGCGGTGGGGCGCTTTCGTGTTCCCCGGGCCCGTCGCGGCCCGCCCCGCGAGCTCGTGTCCACAGCCTCTCCACGGCACCGCGGACGAAGGCGCCATCCGGAGCCGTTAGTGTGGTGCGCCATCCGGTTGCCGTTCACCGGCTGTGTCCACCGAGAACTGGGGCCCGCGCACTCGATGACCGTCTACAGCCACCAGAGCGGCTTCACCGCTGCCAGGCCACCCGCCTACCCGCGTCACCTGGTCACCGCCGTGATCGTCTCGCACGACGGCGCCCGCTGGCTGCCGCAGGCCCTGGCCGGCCTGCTCGGCCAGGACCGCCAGGTCCAGCGGGTGCTCGCCGTCGACACCGGCTCCACGGACAACTCCCCGCAGCTGCTCGCCGACACCCTCGCCGACTGGCTGCCCGAGAGCGGTCCGACCGTCCTGAGCCGCCGGGCCGGCTTCGGCACCGCCGTCGCCGAGGCCGTCTTCAACAGCCCTCCGCTGCGCCCGGAGGACCTCTCCTACCGGCTCGACCCCTCCGGGTACGACCCGGTCACCGGCGGCTGGGACGACTTCGGCGACCCGCTCGGCCACGAGGACGACCTCGGCCGCGGCGGCCCCCGCGAGACCCAGCCCGTCGAGTGGCTCTGGCTGCTCCACGACGACTGCGAGCCGCAGACCGACGCCCTGCGCCGCCTGCTCCAGGTCGCCGACTCAACCCCCAGCGCCGCCGTGGTCGGCCCCAAGCTGCGCAGCTGGTACGACCGCCGCCAGCTGCTGGAGGTCGGCGTCACGATCGCCCGCTCCGGCCGCCGGTGGACCGGCCTCGACCGCCGCGAGCAGGACCAGGGCCAGCACGACCAGGTCCGCCCGGTGCTCGCCGTCTCCAGCGCCGGCATGCTGGTGCGCCGAGACGTCTTCGAGGAGCTCGGCGGCTTCGACCGGGCGCTGCCCCTGATGCGCGACGACGCCGACTTCTGCTGGCGGGTCAACGCCGCCGGCCACCGCGTGGTGATCGCCCCCGACGCGGTGCTGCGGCACGCCGAGGCGGCCAGCCGCGAACGCCGCGCCATCGACTGCGCCGCCTCCCACCCGCACCGGGTGGACAAGGCCGGCGCCGTCTACACCCTGCTCGCCAACTCCAAGGGCGTGCTGTTCCCCTATGTCCTGCTCCGGCTGGTGCTCGGCACCCTGCTCCGGGTCGTCACCAACCTCCTCGGCAAGGACCCGAAGCAGGCCTTCGACGAGCTCGCCGGCCTCGGCCACGAGCTGGTCCGGCTGCCCCGCCTGCTGGCCGCCCGTAAACGCCGCTCCCGGACCAGGGCCGCCGACGCGCTGGACGACCGCACGCTCTTCCCGGCGCCCGGCGCCACTGCACGGCTCGCCGTCGAAGGCGTCATCAGCTCGCTCGGCATAGGAGGCAGCGACGACGCCGGCGCCGGACGGCACGGCTCGGTCGAGGCCGGACCGGGAGACGAGGACGCCGAGGACCTGGTCGTCGAGCAGTTCGCGCTGATCAAGAAGCTGGCCCGGCGCCCGGCCCCGGTGCTGTTCGCCGCCCTGCTGGTCTTCGCCCTGGTCGCCTGCCGGAGCCTGCTCGGCAGCGGCGAGCTCTTCGGAGGCGCGCTGCTGCCCGCCACCGGCGGTGCCGGCGGCCTCTGGTCGATGTACGCGGATGCCTGGCACCCCGTCGGCACCGGCTCCACCGCCGCCGCCCCGCCCTACCTCGGCGTGCTGGCGGTGCTCTCCTGGATCCTGTTCGACCACGCGGACCTCGCGGTCACGCTGCTGGTCGTCCTCTCGGTGCCGCTCGCCGCCGTCAGCGCCTACCTGGTCTCCCGGCCGCTGATCGACTCCAAGCTGGTCCGCGCCTGGGCCGCCGCCGCGTACGCGCTGCTGCCCGCCGCCACCGGCGCGCTCGCCCAGGGCCGGATCGGCACCGCCGTCCTCGCCGTGCTGCTTCCGCCGCTGGCCCGCGCCGCCGCGATCACCGCCGGCCTCGGCATCCGCGCCGAGAGCGCGGCCAAGGGCGCCCGGCCCGGCTGGCGACCGGTCTGGATGACCGTCCTGCTGCTCACCCTGGCCACCGCCTTCGTCCCGCTGGCCTGGGCGCTGGCCGTGCCGCTCTGCCTGGCCGCGCTGGTCGCCGCGGTGGTGCGCGGCGGGGCCTTCGGCTCCGGCGGGACCGCGCTGCGCCTGCTCGGGCTGCGCGTCCTGGTGATCCTCGCCGTCCCGGTGCTGGTGCTCGCGCCCTGGTCGCTGCAGGTGCTGACGCACCCCCAGCGGCTGCTGATGGAGGCCGGCCTGCCCGGGCTGCACGGCGGCGGCGCGAGCGCATTGGGCCTGGTCCTGGTCAACCCCGGTGGCGCCGGCGTACCGCCGGTCTGGCTCTCGGCGGGCGTCGTGCTCGCCGCGCTGGCCGCCCTGCTGCGCGCCGACCGCCGCCGCGCGGTGCTGGCGGCCTGGGGCGCGGCCGGCGCCGGCCTGGTCTTCACGGTCCTGGTGGCCGGCCTCTCGGTGACCCCCGCCTCCGGCGGTCCGGCGGTGCCCGCGTGGTCCGGCCCGGCCTCCCTGCTGGCCGGCGTCGCGCTGCTGGCCGCCGCCGCGATCGGCGCGGACGGCGCCAACGCCCGTGTGGCCGGCATCGCCTTCGGCTGGCGCCAGCCGGTCGCCGCGCTCGTGGTGGCCGCCGCCGTGCTGGCCCCGATCGGCACCGGTGTCTGGTGGGCCGTCACCGGCGCCGACGGCCCGCTGCAGCGGGGCCGGTCCGCCCAGGTGCCCGCCTTCATCGCGGAGGAGGCCGGCACCACCGACCGCTCCCGCACCCTGGCCGTCACCGGCGACCCCAAGGGCGGTTCGGTCCGCTACACGCTGGTGCGCGGCGCCGGGCTGACGCTCGGCCAGGCCGAGTCCACCGTGGACCCGGCCACCGGTACCACCGAGGGCCTGAACAAGGTCGTCGGCAGCCTGCTGGCCGGCTCCGGCGCCGACCAGGCCGGCGCCCTGGCCGGCTACGGCATCGCCTACGTGCTGGTGGACCAGCCGGCGATCGCCGCGTTCAAGGACGTCCTGGACACCACCCCCGGCCTGGTCAAGGCCAACCAGGACGGCGGCGCCGCGCTCTGGCAGGTCACCGGCACCCCGGCGACCCGCGCCATGGTCACCTCCCCCGGCGCCACGCCCGTGGTGGTCCCGGCCGGCGAGCGCGACATCGACACCGCCGTCCCGGCCGGCCCGGACGGCCGGGTGCTGCGCCTCGCCGAGGTCGCCGCCCCCGAGTGGAAGGCCACCCTGGACGGCACCGCGCTGGAGCCGGTCACCGTCGACGGCTGGGCACAGGGCTTCAAACTCCCCGCCGGGGCCGGCCGCCTGGTCGTCACCCGGGAGGGCAGCCTGGCGCACGCCGGCTGGATCTGGGCCCAGGTGCTGCTCGGCCTCACCGTCCTGGTGCTGGCCCTGCCCGGCCGCCGCAGCCACAAGGACGACGACCTGCCGGAGGAGGTGGTCGCCGCCGCCGCGCTGGCGGCCGCCGCCCAGGCGCAGGCGCCCGCCCCGGGAAGCCGCCGGGCCCGCCGGATGGCCGAGCGCGAGGGCGGCGAGCCCGGCGACGGCGACGGCGGGGTGTACGAGGGGGCGCCGGGCGCGATCCCGCAGCAGCCCGCCGGCGCGCCGCCGGTCGAGCCGGTCCACGCGGCCGCGGCCGCCCAGGAGGCCGAGCCGTACGCCGATCCCTACCAGGCGTACCAGCAGGGCGACCCGTACAGCTACGAGTACGACCCCTACGCCCAGCAGCCGGCCGCCGCGCCGTACGGCGGCGGCCAGGGCTACGACGCCGGCCAGGGCTACCAGCCGGAGGGCTACCCGCAGGGCGGACAGCCCGGCTACGAGCAGTACCCGCAGGACGCGCAGTACGGCTACGCCCCCTACCCGCAGGACGGGGCGCAGCCGTGGGTACCGGGGCAGCCGCAGGGCGAGACCCACTACGACCCCAATGACCCGGACAACACCAACGGGCCGGGCCGGTACCCGCACCACCACGGATCGGGGAGCTGACCCGCGATGAAGAAGCCCGCGTTCAAGAAGCGGTCGAAGGCCGCCGACGAGCCCCTGGGCCCGGCCGACGACACCTTCGGCGGCGCCGAGGGGACGGACGGTCCCGGGGCGTACGGGAGCACCGGTGCCGCGGACCCCGGTTCCCGGGGCGGCTCCTTCGGGGGCGGCTCCGGGGGGACGAAGACCACCCAGTCGCTGCTGGCCGCCGCCGCCGTGCTCGCCGTGGTGTTCGGCATCGCCGAGCTGCGCCCGCCGGCCGCCCCGGCCGGCGCCGACCAGGGCGCCGCGGCCTCGGCGCAGGTCGAGCGGACGGCCGTGGTCTGCCCGCAGCCGCTCCAGAGCCTGACCGGCTCCACCAGCCTCACCGCGTACACCCCGCCCGGCGGTGCCGCCGGCGAGGGCGCGGCGGCCGGGGCCGGCTGGATCTCCGACGCGGCCGCCCCGGCCACCCCGCCGTCGGCCGCACCCTCGGCCGCGCCGTCCTCCGCTCCGCCGTCCTCCGCTCCGCCGTCGTCGGCTCCCGCGCCGACCGCCACCGGCAAGCCCGCCGCCGACAAGGACGCCGCGCCCGCCGATGCCCGGCTGACCCTGGCCAAGCCCGGTACCCCGGTGGTCGCCCCCGCGGCCAACGGCGACACCGCCCCCGGCACCGGGGCCGTCGCCACCGGCGCGTTCGCCCCCGGCTTCACCGTCACCCAGACCACCACCGTCACCGAGCAGCGCGGCCTGGGGCTCTCCGGCATCACCTGCACCCCGGCCGGCACCAGCTTCTGGTTCGCCGGCGCCAGCACCGCAGAGAACCGCACCGACTACGTCAGCCTGGTCAATCCCGAGGCGACCGCCGCCGTCGTCGACATCAAGCTGTACGGCGACAAGGGCCTGATCGAGAACGACGCCGCCAACGGCATCACCGTGGCCCCCGGCAGCTCGCAGTCGATCCTGCTGCCGACCATCAGCAAGGGCCAGGTCGCCGACCTCGCCGTGCACGTGGTCGCCCGCAGCGGCCGGGTCGGCGCCGCGCTGCACGCCGCCGACGGCAACAAGGGCGCCGACTGGGTGCCCGCCTCCGCCGAACCGGCGCCCACCCAGGTGATGCCCGGCCTGCCCGCCGACACCGCCGGCGCCCGTCTGGTGGTCTGGGCGCCGCCGGAGGACGACGCCGACCTGAAGATCCAGCTCTCCGGCAAGAACGGCTGGTTCACCCCGGCCGGCAACGAGTCGATCCACGTCAAGGCCGGCATGGTGGCCTCGGTCGACCTCGGCAAGGTCACCCGCGACGAGGTGGCCGGCCTGCGGGTGTCGCCCAGTGACGACAAGCACCCCACCCCGGTCGTGGCCGGCCTCCGGGTCGACCGCGCCGCCCAGAACGGCAAGTCGGACGCCGCCTGGCTCGCCGGCACCGTTCCGGTCGGCGCCCGGGCCACCGTGGCCGACAACCGCGGCGGCGGCGCCTCGACGCTCTTCCTGACCTCCACCGGCGAGGCCGCCACCGTCCGGGTCACCGCCTCGGCGGGCAGCGGCGGCGGCACCCCCGCCACCAAGGAGGTCCAGCTGCCGGCGGGCGGCACGGTCGCCCTCCCGGCGCCCGAGCCGGCCGGTCTGAAGGACACCTTCGCGCTCACCGTGGAGACCGTCTCCGGCGGCCCGGTCGCGGCCGCCCGGATGCTCGCGATCACCACCAAGGACGTTCCGATGTTCACCGTCCAGTCGCTGCGCGACGACCGCAGCACCGTCAAGGTGCCGCAGGCCGCCCAGGATCCGGGCATCGTCCTGCGCTGACCGCGCGCCGACGCCGAGGGGCGGCACCCAGGACCACCGGGTGCCGCCCCTCGGGCGTACGCGCGGACGCGCCGCCCGCGCCGCGCCGGTCCTCGGTCAGTCCTCGTCGTAGCGGGGGTCGATGGCGTCCGGCGACAGCCCCAGCAGCTCCGCCACCTGCTCGATCAGGATCTCGTGCACCAGCGCCGCGCGGTCCTCGCGTGACTTCGCCCGGATCTCCACCGGCCGCCGGTACACCACGATCTGGCTCTTCCGCCCCTGGCGCCCGGGTGACACCCGGCCCAGCGGCACGCCGCCGTCCCCGTCCGGGCCGTCCGCCTCGTGCAGCGGAACCTCCTGGACGGCGAACTCCACCTCGATCAGCTGCGGCCAGCGCCGCTCCAGCCGTTCCACCGACTCGCGCACGTAGTCGTCGAACAACTCGGAGCGGGTGAGCGAGATCGGCACCTGCGGAGGCGCCAGCGGGCCGCGCAGACCCCTGCCGTGCCGGTCGCGGTGCCGGGGGCGGCGCGAAGGTCCCGTCGATGACTGCGGTGCAGAGCTGTCCATATCACTGCCGAGGGTAGTCCTTGGACGGTCGGAAGTGGACCACTCCGGAGGGGAATCGCCCGGGGCGGAGGGCGCACGGACGGCGCGCGGAGCGCGACACGGCACACCCTCCGGACAGGCGGTCTTCGCTCCCCGGCGAGGAGTGCTGTACCGTCCACCCTCGTGAGCTCTGTACGTCGTTGTTCGCGGACCGCGTGCGGCCGGCCGGCCGTCGCGACGCTGACGTACGTCTACGCGGACTCCACCGCCGTCCTCGGCCCGCTCGCGACCTACGCCGAGCCGCACTGCTACGACCTCTGCGCCGAGCACGCCGAGCGCCTCACCGCGCCGCGCGGCTGGGAGGTGGTCCGGCTCGCCGCCGAAGCCGGCCCGCTGCGCAGAAGCAGCGACGACCTCGAAGCGCTCGCCAACGCCGTCCGCGAGGCCGCGCGCCCGCAGACGCCCCGTCAGGGCCGTTCCCCCGAGGGCGAGTCCACCGAGGCGGGTCGCCGCGGACACCTGCGGGTGCTGCGCTCGCCCGACAACTGACCCGGACCCCGTTCCCCACCCCGAACCGGCCGATCTCCGCCTGCCGGTACGCTGCCCACCTGTCCGGGTGCCGAGCGGTGCCGTCCGCGGACGTATCGTGACCATGGGCGACCAGCCCGCCGATTCAGCCAGAGAACCAGGGTGGAGCCGCAGTGCGCGACCTCAAGCAGCTCGTGAAGGCGTACGACGTACGAGGCGTGGTCCCGGACCAGTGGGACGAGAGCCTCGCGCGCGCCTTCGGCGCCGCGTTCACGCAGGTCACCGGAGCGACCGCGATCGTGGTCGGCCACGACATGCGGCCCACTTCGCCGTCGCTCAGCCGGTCCTTCGCCGAGGGCGCGGCCGCCTACGGCGCCGACGTGGTCGAGATCGGCCTCTGCTCGACCGACCAGCTCTACTACGCCAGCGGCAAGCTCGACCTGCCCGGCGCGATGTTCACCGCCAGCCACAACCCGGCGCAGTACAACGGCATCAAGCTCTGCCGGGCCGGCGCCGCCCCGGTCGGCCAGGACACCGGCCTGGCCGAGATCCGCGAGCTGGTCGAGTCGTGGACCGCGGAGGACGACACCGTCACCGTCCCGGCGAGGGACGTCAAGCCCGGCGCCCTCTCCACCGAGGAGACCCTGCGCGGCTACGCGGACCACCTGCTCGGCCTGGTCGACCTCACCGCGATCCGCCCGCTCAAGGTGGCCGTCGACGCCGGCAACGGCATGGGCGGCCACACCGTGCCGACCGTGTTCGACGGCCTGCCGATCGACCTCGTCCCGATGTACTTCGAGCTGGACGGCACCTTCCCCAACCACGAGGCCAACCCGCTCGACCCGAAGAACCTGGTCGACCTGCAGGCCAAGGTCCGCGAGGTCGGCGCCGACATCGGCCTCGCCTTCGACGGCGACGCCGACCGCTGCTTCGTCGTGGACGAGCGTGGCGAGCCGGTCTCCCCGTCCGCGATCACCGCCCTGGTCGCGGCCCGCGAGATCGCCCGCGCCAAGGCCGCCGGCGAGGCCGAGCCGACCATCATCCACAACCTGATCACCTCCTGGACCGTCCCCGAGGTGGTCCGCGAGCTCGGCGGCACCCCGGTCCGCACCCGGGTCGGCCACTCCTTCATCAAGCAGGAGATGGCCGAGACCGACGCCGTCTTCGGCGGCGAGCACTCCGCGCACTACTACTTCCGCGACTTCTGGCGCGCCGACACCGGCATGCTCGCCGCGCTGCACGTGCTGGCCGCGCTCGGCGGGCAGGAGGGCACCCTCTCCGCGCTCACCGCCGAGTACGACCGCTACGCCGCCTCCGGCGAGATCAACAGCACCGTCGCCGACCAGGCCGACCGCGCCGCCGCCGTCCGCGCCGCCTACGCCGGCCTGGAGGGCACCACGGTGGACGAGCTGGACGGCCTCACCGTGGCCGGTCCCGACTGGTGGTTCAACCTGCGGGCCTCCAACACCGAGCCGCTGCTGCGCCTCAACGTCGAGGCCAAGGACCCGGCGAAGATGGCGGAGCTGCGCGACGGCGTCCTCGCCGTCGTCCGCGCCTGACGCACGCCCCCTGTGCCCCGGCCGGTAGGGTTTCCTCTCGGCCGGGGCACCGCCGTGCCACCCCTCCGACACCCCGCCATCCGAGACTGGGAGCCCGAACGCCATGAAGCTCGAATCCTTCCTGCTGGAGATCCTGGTCTGCCCGCAGTGCCGGGCCGCGCTCGTCGAGGGCGGCACCGAGGACCACCCCGAGCTGGTCTGCACCGGCGCGGACTGCGGCCTGGCGTACCCCGTCCGCGACGGCATTCCGGTGCTGCTGGTGGACGAGGCCCGCCGCCCGGCCTGATCCTGGGGGCGGGACGCCTGCACCCCCACCCCGCAGCCCCTCAGCGCCCAGCCAGCAGCCGGAGGCCCGCCGCATGCTCGACGACACCCTGCTCGACGACCCGGCCGCCCTCCAGCGCGCCGACCACGACCGCGCCCTGCTCGCCCTGGCCGGCGCCGGTGCGCGGGTCCGCACCGCGCTGCGCCTGGCCGGCGCGGCCGGCGTCGACGAGCTGCGCCCCGACGGCCGCCCGCGCGCCGTCCTGGTCGCCGGCCACGGCAGTGCCCTGACCGCCGGTGAGGTGCTCGCCGCGCTGGCCGGCACCGCCAGCCTGGTCACCACGCTGCCCCCGGGCGACGCCGAACCCGTCCCGCGCCCCGACCGGAGCGCCGCACCGGCCGCCTTCACCGCCGGCCTGGCCTGGCAGCTGCCCGGCTGGGCCGGACCGCTCGACCTGCTGGTGATCAGCTCCGCCGACGGCGGCGAGCGGGGCCTGATCGCCCTCGCCGAGCAGGCGTACGCGCGCGGCTGCGCCGTCGTGATCACCGCCCCGGCCGGCAGTCCGCTGGCCGAGGCCGCCCTCCAGGTGCGCGCGCTTCCGCTCCCGTACGTGCCGGCGAATCTTCCCGAGGCCGGCCGACTCCCGGCCGGCCCGGGCACCGAGCCCGACCTGCCGGCCGAGGACCCGGCGGCGCTCTGGGCCCACCTCACCCCGCTGCTGGCGCTCGCCCAGAAGCTCGGCGTCACCCAGCTCCGGTACGACGCCCTGGCCGCCGCCGCCGACCTGCTGGACGCGACCGCCGTCCGCTGCCGCCCGGACGCCGCGGCGTACACCAACCCGGCCAAGGGCCTGGCGGCCCGGCTGGCCGGCACCGTCCCGCTGCTCTGGGCCGAGGGCCCGGTGGCCGGGGCGGCCGCCGGCCGGTTCGCGGCCCAGCTCGCCGACCGGGCCGGTCGCCCGGCGTTGTCCGGGCTGCTGCCGCAGGTGCTCGTCGCGCACCGCGGCATGTTCACCGGCCAGCTCGGCGCCGGCGCCGACCCGGACGACTTCTTCCGCGACCGGGTCGAGGAGCCGGACCCGCTGCACCTGCAGGTGCTGTTGCTGCGGCACGTCCCGGAGGCTGGCGGTGCCGGTGGGGCAGGGGGCGCCGGCGGTGCCGTCGGGGCGGCGGGACGTGACGACGACGGTGGGGAGGGCACCGGCCCGGCCGAGGTGCCCGCCGACGACGAGGGCCCGCGCAGCTTCGGCGCGAGCCGGGCCCACCGGCTGGCCGCGGCCCACGACGTCCGGCTCACCGAGTACGCCAGCGCCCGGTCCGAGCCGCTGCACGCGCTGACCGACCTCGTCGCGCTGACCGACTTCGCCGCCGTCTACCTCGGGCTCGCGGCGGCGCAGTCCTGATCGCGGTCCGGCACGCCGGGTACCGTATGCGCTCGACAGGACCCGGCGGGCCCGACGGGCTCGGCGGCGACGCCGTGATGCGGCGACCGTCCTGCCACAGACCGGCCGAGTTCGACCGAACGCGACCGAGACGAGCGCGGGCTGCACGCCCCCGGCGGAGGGACCATCCCGAGCATGAGCACCGAAGGCGGTACCAAGGCCCTGGTGGCGGCCCTGTCCGCGAACCTGGGCATCGCGGTCGGCAAGTTCGTGGCCTTCGCGTTCTCCGGGTCCTCCTCGATGCTGGCCGAGGGCGTCCACTCGCTGGCCGACTCCGGCAACCAGGTGCTGCTGCTCGTCGGCGGCAAGCGTTCTCAGCGGCGGGCCACCCCCGAGCACCCCTTCGGATACGGGCGCGAGCGCTACGTCTACGCCTTCCTGGTCTCGATCGTGCTGTTCAGCGTCGGCGGCATGTTCGCCGTCTACGAGGGCTACGAGAAGATCGTTCACCCGCACGAGCTGGAGAACTGGTACTGGCCGGTCGGCGTGCTGGTCTTCGCGGTGCTGCTGGAGGGCTGGTCCTTCTTCACCGCCTTCCGCGAGGCGGTCAAGGACAAGGCCGGGCACGGCTGGCCGGCCTACATCCGCCGGGCCAAGGCGCCGGAGCTGCCGGTCGTCCTGCTGGAGGACTCCGGCGCGCTGATCGGCCTGGTGCTGGCGCTGTTCGGTGTCGGCCTGACCGTGATCACCGGTGACGGCGTCTGGGACGGCATCGGCACGATCTCGATCGGCGTCCTGCTGATCGCCATCGCGCTCGTGCTGGCCGTGGAGACCAAGTCGCTGCTGGTCGGCGAGTCCGCCCACCAGGAGGTGGTGGCCGAGATCCGCGACGCGCTGGTCGACCACGACACCGTCACCCGGGTGATCCACATGCGCACCATGCACCTCGGCCCGGAGGAGCTGCTGGTCGCCGCCAAGATCGCGGTCAACGCCGAGGACACCGCCGCCCAGGTCGCGGAGGCCATCGACGCCGCCGAGGTACGGGTGCGCCGGGTCGTCCCGATCGCCCGCGTCATCTACCTGGAGCCGGACGTCTACAGCGCCGAGAAGGAGGCCGCGGGCGAGGACCCGTTCGCCACCCCCGGCGGCCCCCCGCCCGGCGCGCACTGAGCCGAGCCCGGCCGAAAACGGCCGACGCGAGGCCGACTCAAGGGCCGCCGGTGTAGATTCGTCCCCAGAGCCAGAACGTCGCTGCTGATGGCGGTCGATCGGTGGCCCGCCCCCCACCGGGGGCGTGCACCGATTGAGGGAGAGAGGTCCTCCGACGGTTTGTGCTGAGCAGCAGGGCACCGGTGCATCGCGTTCCGTTCCGGTGGCCCCGGCGTTGCCGCGCACCCGTGCGGCCCCGCCCTGCCGCGACGCACCCGAGGACCTTGGCCGTGCCCCACCCCATCCGCGAGGAGCAGACGCATGTCGACCGACATCACCGGTGACTTCAAGGTCGCCGACCTTTCCCTGGCCCCGTTCGGCCGCAAGGAGATCCAGCTCGCCGAGCACGAGATGCCCGGCCTGATGGCGATCCGCGCCGAGTACGCGGAGTCCCAGCCGCTGGCCGGCGCCCGCATCACCGGCTCGCTGCACATGACCGTGCAGACCGCCGTGCTGATCGAGACCCTGACGGCCCTCGGTGCCGAGGTCCGCTGGTGCTCCTGCAACATCTTCTCCACCCAGGACCACGCCGCCGCCGCCATCGCCGTCGGCCCGAACGGCACCCCGGAGAACCCGCAGGGCGTGCCGGTCTTCGCCTGGAAGGGCGAGACCCTGGAGGAGTACTGGTGGTGCACCGAGCAGGCGCTCACCTGGCCGAACGGCCAGACCCCGAACATGATCCTGGACGACGGCGGTGACGCCACCCTGCTGATCCACAAGGGCGTCGAGTTCGAGAAGGCCGGTGCCGCGCCGGACCCGGCCACCGCGGACAACGACGAGTTCCGGATCATCCTGGAGCTGCTCAACCGCACCCTGACCGAGACCCCGAACAAGTGGACCGAGGTCGCCGCCACCATCAAGGGCGTGACCGAGGAGACCACCACCGGTGTCCACCGCCTGTACGAGATGCACCGCGACGGCAAGCTGCTGTTCCCGGCGATCAACGTCAACGACTCGGTCACCAAGTCGAAGTTCGACAACAAGTACGGCTGCCGCCACTCGCTGATCGACGGCATCAACCGCGCCACGGACGTCCTGATCGGCGGCAAGGTCGCGGTCGTCTGCGGCTACGGCGACGTCGGCAAGGGCTGCGCCGAGTCGCTGCGCGGCCAGGGTGCCCGCGTCATCGTCACCGAGATCGACCCGATCTGCGCGCTCCAGGCGGCGATGGACGGTTACCAGGTCGCCACCCTGGACGACGTCGTCGAGACGGCCGACATCTTCATCACCACCACCGGCAACAAGGACATCATCCTGGCCTCCCACATGGCGCGGATGAAGCACCAGGCCATCGTCGGCAACATCGGCCACTTCGACAACGAGATCGACATGGCAGGCCTCGCGAAGCTCCCGGGCGTCGTGAAGACCGAGGTCAAGCCGCAGGTCCACGAGTGGCGCAAGGCCGACGGCCGCACCGTCATCGTGCTCTCCGAGGGCCGCCTGCTGAACCTGGGCAACGCGACCGGGCACCCGTCGTTCGTGATGTCCAACTCCTTCGCCAACCAGACGATCGCGCAGATCGAGCTGTTCACGAAGACCGCGCAGTACCCGATCGGCGTCTACGTGCTCCCGAAGCACCTGGACGAGAAGGTCGCCCGCCTGCACCTCGACGCGCTGGGCGTGAAGCTGACCACCCTGACCCAGGAGCAGGCCGACTACATCGGCGTCCCGGTCGAGGGCCCGTACAAGCCGGAGCAGTACCGCTACTGATCCGGACGCGTCGGTCCGGACGCGCTGGTCCGGACGCGCTGGTCCGGACGCGCTGGTCCGGACGCGCTGGTCCGGACGCGCTGATCGAACGCCGGTGGCCGGCACCCTGCTCGGGGTGCCGGCCACCGGCGCGTCCGGGCCCGTGCGGTCCGGCCGTCGGTTCAGTTCAGGACGTCGGTGGTCCAGGCGCTCTCGTCCGCACCCGGCACCTGGGTGCGGGCGAGCAGGCCCTCCAGACCGCCGATCTGCTCCAACGACGGCGCGATGCCCGCGCCCGCGGCCACGCAGACCCGTACCTGCTTCTCCTCCCGGCAGGCCGGCGGGTGCGGGTCGGTGTAGGGCGAGCCGTCCGTCCCGGTGGCGGAGGGGCTGGGCCCGGGGCCGATCGGCTCCATGGTCACCGAGACGTTCCTGCCCTCGAACTGGAACATCAGCCACAGCTGCCAGGGGAGCGAGCCGTCCCCCGTGGACGGCTTCGAGAGCGACACGTCCGTCGCCTCGAACACCTCCGGCAGCGGCGCGAACCGCACCGGCAGCGGGACGTTCCACTTCCCGTACTCGGCCCCGGCCGCCACGCGCAGCAGCACGTCGTCGGCGAGGTCCTTCGGCAGACCGCCGTAGGCACGGATCTGCGCCCACCGGCCCGACGGGGTCTGCCAGCGCAGCAGGCGGTCCCCTTGGCCCCGGGCCCCGGCCTGCTGGTCCACCAGCCAGAAGGCCGGCTGCCCGTTGACGGCGGCCGTCGGGACCTTCTCCCGCTCCTCGCCCGGGCCCTGCTCGATCGCCGGCTCGGGGCCGGCCGGGAAGAGGCTGAGGATCATGCGCGGAGCGGACTCGCCCCTGCCGCGGGCTTCGGTGAAGGTGCCGTGGTAGCCCGTCTCGTAGCCGACACCGCTGTTGCCGCCGACCCAGTCCGGCAGCCAGCCGAACCGGACCTCGGTGGTGAGCGGGTCCACCCCCGAGCGGGTCGGTGCGGGGCTCGGCGACGCGGTCGAGGGCACGGTCACGGGCGGTGCGACCGCGGGCGCGGCAGGAGCGGTGCTGCCGGCCGGGGCGAACAGCAGCGTGCCGCCCACCACCAGGGCGGTCGCGGCGGCCACGGCCCCGATCGCCGTCCGCCGGCGGCGGCGCAGCAGGGCCTGGCCCCGGACCATCGCCCGGGCGGGGTCGTAGCCGGCCACCGGGGCGGGCTGGTCCGCCAGCGCGACCAACTGCTCGGCCAGGTCGGGGTGCTCGTTTCCGGTCATGGCGTCCTCTCTGCGGCGAGGGGGCGGACGGTGAGGGTGCGGCGGAGGGTGTCCAGCCCCCGCGAGGTCTGGCTCTTGACGTTGCCCGAGGAGCAGCCCATCGCCTCGGCGGCCTGGTCGACCGTCAGATCGCAGTAGTAGCGCAGCACCACGGTGGCGCGCTGCCGCGGCGGCAGCGCGGCCAGCGCCTGCCGGAGGTCGAGCGACGCGTCGAGATCGACGGCCGCGGCCTCGGCGTCCGGGGCGCCCCAGCCCCGGCTGGTCCGCCGCCACCACGGCGAGCGCTGCTCGGCGAGGAAGGTGTTCACCAGCACCGTGCGGGCGTAGCCGTCCAGGTTCTCCACCCGGCCGGCCCTCGCCCAGTTCACGTACAGCTTGGTGATGGCCTCCTGGACCAGGTCGTCGGCCCGATGCCAGTCCCCGCACAGCAGATAGGCGACCTTCCGCAGCCAGCCGCTCCTCGAAGCCACGTACTCGGTGAACTCCGTGTCGCGTGCCTGCTTCGCCATCCCCGCCCCCCTTCCTCCCGAACCAGCGGCGCCGTTGCGCGCCGTCCTCCCTCTAATGCGGCCGGCCGCCCCGACGTTGCATGCCGATCGCCGGAGATCGTCGACGTAGGCTTCGGGCATGCCCAACGGCCGGTACTCGCTTCACGACACCCATGACCACGTACTGCTCGGCGAGGAGCGCTTCAGCTGCGCGCCCGGCGCGGCCGGCTGGCGGTACGTCTCCAAGACGTACGGGCCGGAGGGACTGGTGCTCGGCACGTGCGACCTGACGCTGGACTCGCGGGCCCGACCGCTGCGGATGGAGCTGCGCGCCGGCGGCTGGCAGGTCCGCGGCGGCGCAGTGGACGGTGTGGCCTGGGTACGCACCGCCGCGACCGACCCGACCGGGGAGGACGCGGTGGAGGGGCACGACCGCGCCCACGGCTTCGCGGGCCGATCCCCCGGTTTTCTGGTCGCCACGGCGCGGCTGCTGCGGCTGCGGGAAGGCGCGAGCGCCCGGGTGCGCCTGGTCGCGTTCACGGAGCCGGTGCTCGCTCCGCGCACGTTCGACCAGGGCTGGCTGCTGGAGGGCGTGGACACCCACGAGACGGACACCGGCCCGCTGCTGGTCGAGAGGTACCAGGTGGCGGACCTGGAGACGGGCGAGCAGCAGGTGGTGCACCTGGCCGGTGACGTGGTGCTGGCCGCGGCCGGGGTGGAGCTGGAGGAGCTGGAGTCGCCGCCGAACGCCTGGCCGGCGGAGTTCGGCGGATAGCGCGGGGCTCAGGCGGGCGGCACGAAGCCGGTGCCGGCGGCCGGGCCGGTGGTCTGGCCGGACGTCTGACCGGTGGCCGGCTGGGGGGCGGGCGCGGACGGTGCGGCGGGGGCCGGCGCGGTGGCGGGGGCCGGGGTCTGCACCGGGGCCTGGGGTATCGAGGGCATCTCGGGCATCGGGGGCATCTGCGGCGTCGGGCCCGCCTGGGCCTGGGGGCGGGCCTGAGCCTGGGCCTGCTGGAACGCCTGACTCTGGGCCCGGGTCCACTCGCGGCGCTGCCGCTCGGTCAGCACCGCGCCGAGGTATGCCGCCGGGTGCAGCCCGTACGGGACCGGGTGGCCGGTCCGGGCGGCCAGGTCGTCGGCGAGCCGGGCCGACATCTGGTGCGCGACCGCCGGGTCCAGCTGGCCCACCCGGCCGAGCAGTTGCCGGATCGCAAGCCAGAGCGGCTCCGGTACGGCGGAGAGGTCCAACGCGACCAGCTCGCCGCCGATGGCCTGCAGCAGCTGAGGGTGCACCGGCGGAAGCGCGGCCGCGGCACCGCCGCCGCCCGGGACGCGCTCACGGACCACCAGCGTGCCGGCGAAGACGTCGCCCAGCCGTCGGCCGTCCGCCGAAACCGCGGAGCAGATGGCCGCCGGCACACCGCTCAGCACGATGATCTCGAAGAAGCCCACCAGGGCGCGGACCAGTGCGTGCCGGAACCGTACCGGCCCGCCGTCGGTGCGCACCACGCGCAGACCGAGGGCCGCCTTCCCGAGCGAGCGCCCGCGCGTGAAGGTCTCGACCATGATGGGCACCGCGACCATGAAGAAGACGGTCAGCCCGATCATGAGGGCGGCTAGGGCCGCCGGGTCGAGGTCGACGAGGGCGACGCTGAGCGTCAGGGTGCACACCAGCAGTGCGGCGAGCTCGACGGTCAGGTCCAGCCCGATCGCCAGGGCACGACTCGGAAGCTTCGCCGTGCGCAGGCCGAGGACGACCGCCTCACCCGTCACCAGGTTGCTCAAGACACCCGTCCGTTCCCGTCGGTGGTTCGTGGTCCGCTGGTCGTGGGCCCCCTGGTCGTGGGCCCGCGGTGCGCAGGTCTCGGTGCGCAGTTCGCGGTTCGCGGCGGAGAGCGTCCGCCGGATCGGCCCCGCGCCCCCGTCACTGCAGTCGTCAACATACGGGGCCCCGCGGCCACTCGGGAAGGGAGGCCCCGGGCGGGACGAACGGACCCGGGAGGTCCCGCCCGCGCCACGCGCCCCGGTGCCCTGGCATGCTGGGCCCACCTGTCCGCACCCGCCTGCCCGCGCGTCCTGCGCCGACCATGGAGCCGCCGAATGGACCTGGACGTCTTCGTCGCCACCCACCAGGGGGAGTGGGCCCGGCTGGACGCCCTCGCCAGGACCCGCCGGCTCACCGGCGAGGAGGCGGACGAGCTGGTCACCCTCTACCAGCGTGTCACCGGCCACCTCGCCAAGGTCCAGGCCGCCGCGCCCGACCCGACACTGGAGGGACGCCTGACCAGCCTGGTCTCCAGGGCCCGGGACGCGGTCACCGGCAGCCGTACCAGCGGCTGGCGCGACGTCGCCCGCTACTACACGGCGAGCTTCCCGGCCGCGCTCTACCTCTCACGCCGCTGGTGGCTGTCGGTCGCCCTCGTCTCGCTGTTCGGCACCGCCCTGATCGCCTGGTGGACGGCGAACCACCCCGAGGTCCGGAACAGTCTGGTCACCCCGGAGGCGCTGCACCAGCTGACCATGCCCGGCGGTGAGTTCGAGGCCTACTACTCGGAGCACCCGGCGAGTTCGTTCGCGGCCCAGGTCTGGACGAACAACGCCTGGATCGCGGTGCAGTGCCTGGTCTTCGGCGTCGCGCTGGGCATCCCCGTCCTCTATGTGCTCTGGACCAACGTCCTCAACCTCGGCGTCGGCATCGGTCTGATGGCCTCCGCCGGCCGGCTCGACGTCTTCCTCGGCCTGCTCATCCCGCACGGCCTGCTCGAACTGACCGCCGTCTTCGTGGCCGGCGGCCTGGGCCTGCGGTTGGGCTGGACCGTCATCGACCCCGGCCCGCGCACCCGCGCGACAGCGCTGGCCGAGCAGGGCCGCTCGATCGTCGGCATGGGAATCGGCCTTGCGACGGTCCTGGCCGTCGCCGGCGTCCTCGAAGCATTCGTGACCCCGTCCGGCCTGCCCACCTGGGCCCGGATCTCGATCGGCGCGCTGGCCGAGGTGGCGTTCCTGCTCTATGCCCTCGTGCGGGGACGGAAGGCCGCGGCGACCGGTGAGACCGGAGACCTCGACGCGGCCGACCGGGCGGACCTGCAGCCGGTCGCGGCCTGAGCCGGTGTGATCAACCAGCCTCTGACCTGCTACTCTTCTCGCATCCCGGCCGAACCATTGACGTGGTAGGGGTGGGCTAGTAGATTTGAACGGTTGGGACAGGTTGGACAACGACCTGGTCCAGGCGTTAGTGTCTACGACACCGCCGAATCGAGGTGAGTGCGCTTCACGAATGCGCGCCCTCCACGTAAGGCAAATCCCGGAACTGAGCACACCGAAAGCTTTGATAAGCTTCGGGGCGAAGTCGAAGGAAATCCCTCCAGCGGGAATTCAGAGAAACAAGCGCCGGTAAGAACGGCCGCGAGGATCTGATAAGCTGGAAACACGAAAGAACGAAGCGCCCGGAGGGCCGGTGTGAGAGCCGCCTGAAGGAAGTGTCCGTTCCTTGAGAACTCAACAGCGTGCCAAAAGTCAACGCCAGATATGTTGACATCCCCGGCCTCGGATTATCCGGGGTTGGAGATTCCTTTTGAAATAACACTAGCGAGGACGCAGTGCGCGGGGCCGCCCTATTCCGGTGGTTGCCGTGCCGCTCAACGCGGGTGTGAACCGGATAACCGGTAATCATTCACGGAGAGTTTGATCCTGGCTCAGGACGAACGCTGGCGGCGTGCTTAACACATGCAAGTCGAACGGTGAAGCCCTTCGGGGTGGATCAGTGGCGAACGGGTGAGTAACACGTGGGCAATCTGCCCTGCACTCTGGGACAAGCCCTGGAAACGGGGTCTAATACCGGATATGACCTTCCTCCGCATGGGGGTTGGTGGAAAGCTCCGGCGGTGCAGGATGAGCCCGCGGCCTATCAGCTTGTTGGTGGGGTAATGGCCTACCAAGGCGACGACGGGTAGCCGGCCTGAGAGGGCGACCGGCCACACTGGGACTGAGACACGGCCCAGACTCCTACGGGAGGCAGCAGTGGGGAATATTGCACAATGGGCGAAAGCCTGATGCAGCGACGCCGCGTGAGGGATGACGGCCTTCGGGTTGTAAACCTCTTTCAGCAGGGAAGAAGCGCAAGTGACGGTACCTGCAGAAGAAGCACCGGCTAACTACGTGCCAGCAGCCGCGGTAATACGTAGGGTGCGAGCGTTGTCCGGAATTATTGGGCGTAAAGAGCTCGTAGGCGGCCTGTCGCGTCGGATGTGAAAGCCCGGGGCTTAACCCCGGGTCTGCATTCGATACGGGCAGGCTAGAGTGTGGTAGGGGAGATCGGAATTCCTGGTGTAGCGGTGAAATGCGCAGATATCAGGAGGAACACCGGTGGCGAAGGCGGATCTCTGGGCCATTACTGACGCTGAGGAGCGAAAGCGTGGGGAGCGAACAGGATTAGATACCCTGGTAGTCCACGCCGTAAACGTTGGGAACTAGGTGTTGGCGACATTCCACGTCGTCGGTGCCGCAGCTAACGCATTAAGTTCCCCGCCTGGGGAGTACGGCCGCAAGGCTAAAACTCAAAGGAATTGACGGGGGCCCGCACAAGCAGCGGAGCATGTGGCTTAATTCGACGCAACGCGAAGAACCTTACCAAGGCTTGACATATGCCGGAAACGTCTAGAGATAGGCGCCCCCTTGTGGTCGGTATACAGGTGGTGCATGGTTGTCGTCAGCTCGTGTCGTGAGATGTTGGGTTAAGTCCCGCAACGAGCGCAACCCTTGTTCTGTGTTGCCAGCGAGTAATGTCGGGGACTCACAGGAGACTGCCGGGGTCAACTCGGAGGAAGGTGGGGACGACGTCAAATCATCATGCCCCTTATGTCTTGGGCTGCACACGTGCTACAATGGTCGGTACAAAGGGCTGCGATGCCGCGAGGCGGAGCGAATCCCAAAAAGCCGGCCTCAGTTCGGATTGGGGTCTGCAACTCGACCCCATGAAGTTGGAGTTGCTAGTAATCGCAGATCAGCATGCTGCGGTGAATACGTTCCCGGGCCTTGTACACACCGCCCGTCACGTCACGAAAGTCGGTAACACCCGAAGCCGGTGGCCTAACCCGTAAGGGGAGGAGCCGTCGAAGGTGGGACCAGCGATTGGGACGAAGTCGTAACAAGGTAGCCGTACCGGAAGGTGCGGCTGGATCACCTCCTTTCTAAGGAGCACATAGCAGCTTCGGGCGAATGTCCCGGAGTGCTCGCTCATGGGTGGAACGTTGACTATTCGGCACAGTTCAGACGATGTCTCCTAGTACTGCTTCGGCGTGGAAGAGAGGTCATGGTGTGGGTGTGTCGGGCACGTTGTTGGGTCCTGAGGGAACGGCTGTATGGTCGTTGCTTCAGAGTTGCCGGTCTCACTGAAGAGGTGCCTTCGGGTTCTTGGAGGTGGGTGACTGGTCGTTGTTTGAGAACTGCACAGTGGACGCGAGCATCTGTGGCCAAGTTTTTAAGGGCGCACGGTGGATGCCTTGGCACCAGGAACCGATGAAGGACGTGGGAGGCCGCGATAGGCCCCGGGGAGCTGTCAACCGAGCTTTGATCCGGGGGTGTCCGAATGGGGAAACCCGGCAGTCGTCATGGGCTGTCACCCGCTGCTGAACACATAGGCAGTGTGGAGGGAACGCGGGGAAGTGAAACATCTCAGTACCCGCAGGAAGAGAAAACAACCGTGATTCCGGGAGTAGTGGCGAGCGAAACCGGATGAGGCTAAACCTAGGTGGTGTGAGACCCGGCAGGGGTTGCCGCTTGGGGGTTGTGGGAATGAGCTTCAGTCGTCTGCCGGCGGCTGGGCGAGTCAGAAACCGTATGGATAGTCGAAGGACATGCGAAAGGTCCGGCGTAGAGGGTAAGACCCCCGTAGGCGAAATCTGTACGGCTTGCTTGCTCATCTCCCAAGTAGCACGGGGCCCGAGAAATCCCGTGTGAATCTGGCGGGACCACCCGCTAAGCCTAAATATTCCCTGGTGACCGATAGCGGATAGTACCGTGAGGGAATGGTGAAAAGTACCGCGGGAGCGGAGTGAAATAGTACCTGAAACCGTGTGCCTACAAGCCGTGGGAGCGTCGTCAGTGGGCTTGCCTGCTGGCCGTGACTGCGTGCCTTTTGAAGAATGAGCCTGCGAGTTTGCGGTGTGTAGCGAGGTTAACCCGTGTGGGGTAGCCGTAGCGAAAGCGAGTCCGAATAGGGCGATTGAGTTGCATGCCCAAGACCCGAAGCGGAGTGATCTAGCCATGGGCAGGTTGAAGCGCGGGTAAGACCGTGTGGAGGACCGAACCCACCAGGGTTGAAAACCTGGGGGATGACCTGTGGTTAGGGGTGAAAGGCCAATCAAACTCCGTGATAGCTGGTTCTCCCCGAAATGCATTTAGGTGCAGCGTCACGTGTTTCTTGCCGGAGGTAGAGCACTGGATAGGCGATGGGCCTCACCGGGTTACTGACCTTAGCCAAACTCCGAATGCCGGTAAGTGAGAGCGTGGCAGTGAGACTGTGGGGGATAAGCTCCATGGTCGAGAGGGAAACAGCCCAGAACACCGACTAAGGTCCCTAAGCGTGTGCTAAGTGGGAAAGGATGTGGAGTCGCAGAGACAACCAGGAGGTTGGCTTAGAAGCAGCCACCCTTGAAAGAGTGCGTAATAGCTCACTGGTCAAGTGATTCCGCGCCGACAATGTAGCGGGGCTCAAGCACACCACCGAAGTCGTGTCATTCACATAATAGGCCCAACGGCTGTGTGGATGGGTAGGGGAGCGTCGTGTGCCGGGTGAAGCGGCCGAGGAATCGAGTCGTGGACGGTATACGAGTGAGAATGCAGGCATGAGTAGCGATACAAGAGTGGGAAACTCTTGCGCCGATTGACCAAGGGTTCCTGGGTCAAGCTGATCTGCCCAGGGTAAGTCGGGACCTAAGGCGAGGCCGACAGGCGTAGTCGATGGACAACGGGTTGATATTCCCGTACCCGCTTTGAAGCGCCAACGCTGAACCTCTTGATGCTAAGCCCGTGAAGCCGGCCCGGAGTCTTCGGATGATGGGACGTGGTGGAGCCGGTGACCCAACGGGGTAGTAGGTGAGCGATGGGGTGACGCAGGAAGGTAGTCCAGCCCGGGCGGTGGTTGTCCCGGGGTAAGGGTGTAGGACGAACGGTAGGCAAATCCGCCGTTCACGTAGTCTGAGACCTGATGCCGAGCCGATTGTGGTGAAGTGGATGATCCTATGCTGTCGAGAAAAGCCTCTAGCGAGTTTCATGGCGGCCCGTACCCCAAACCGACTCAGGTGGTCAGGTAGAGAATACCGAGGCGTTCGGGTGAACTATGGTTAAGGAACTCGGCAAAATGCCCCCGTAACTTCGGGAGAAGGGGGGCCATTCCTGGTGATGACACGTGCTGTCTGAGCTGGGGGTGGCCGCAGAGACCAGCGAGAAGCGACTGTTTACTAAAAACACAGGTCCGTGCGAAGCCGTAAGGCGATGTATACGGACTGACGCCTGCCCGGTGCTGGAACGTTAAGGGGACCGGTTAGCTAGAGTTCGCTCTGGCGAAGCTGAGAACTTAAGCGCCAGTAAACGGCGGTGGTAACTATAACCATCCTAAGGTAGCGAAATTCCTTGTCGGGTAAGTTCCGACCTGCACGAATGGCGTAACGACTTCTCGACTGTCTCAACCATAGGCCCGGTGAAATTGCATTACGAGTAAAGATGCTCGTTTCGCGCAGCAGGACGGAAAGACCCCGGGACCTTTACTATAGCTTGATATTGGTGTTCGGTTCGGCTTGTGTAGGATAGGTGGGAGACTTTGAAGCGGCAACGCCAGTTGTTGTGGAGTCGTCGTTGAAATACCACTCTGGTCGTGCTGGATGTCTAACCTGGGTCCGTGATCCGGATCAGGGACAGTGTCTGGTGGGTAGTTTAACTGGGGCGGTTGCCTCCTAAAGGGTAACGGAGGCGCCCAAAGGTTCCCTCAGCCTGGTTGGCAATCAGGTGTTGAGTGTAAGTGCACAAGGGAGCTTGACTGTGAGACTGACGGGTCGAGCAGGTACGAAAGTAGGGACTAGTGATCCGGCGGTGGCTTGTGGAAGCGCCGTCGCTCAACGGATAAAAGGTACCCCGGGGATAACAGGCTGATCTTCCCCAAGAGTCCATATCGACGGGATGGTTTGGCACCTCGATGTCGGCTCGTCGCATCCTGGGGCTGGAGTAGGTCCCAAGGGTTGGGCTGTTCGCCCATTAAAGCGGTACGCGAGCTGGGTTTAGAACGTCGTGAGACAGTTCGGTCCCTATCCGCTGTGCGCGTAGGAGTGTTGAGAAGGGCTGTCCCTAGTACGAGAGGACCGGGACGGACGAACCTCTGGTGTGCCAGTTGTTCTGCCAAGGGCATGGCTGGTTGGCTACGTTCGGGAGGGATAACCGCTGAAAGCATCTAAGCGGGAAGCCTGCTTCGAGATGAGCACTCCCACCTCCTTGAGAGGGTAAGGCTCCCAGTAGACGACTGGGTTGATAGGCCGGATATGGAAGCCCTGTGAGGGGTGGAGTTGACCGGTACTAATAGGCCGAGGGCTTGTCCTCAGTTGCTCGCGTCCACTGTGTTGTTCTGAAACAACGACCCCCGCCATCGATGGGTGGGCGGTAGATAGTTTCATAGTGTTTCGGTGGTCATAGCGTGAGGGAAACGCCCGGTTACATTCCGAACCCGGAAGCTAAGCCTCACAGCGCCGATGGTACTGCAGGGGGGACCCTGTGGGAGAGTAGGACGCCGCCGAACAATTCTTCTGAAGAACCCCCGGTCCGGGAACGGATCGGGGGTTCTTCGCATTTCCGGACGATCAGGGCCTCTGGGAAATGCTGGAGGAAATGGCCTTCCACCATGCCCCGGACACCGCAGGGACCGGGTCGTGCCGGGCGCTCCGGGACGTCTTGCAGGACCCTGCCGAACGCCCTCAGAGGATCCTGAGAAGGGCCGCTTCTGCAGGGGCCGGGGGGGCCGACAACCTGGCGGCCCCGGAAGGGCTCTGAAGGCCGGGGGGAGGGATCCAGGGGGCAGGTGAGCCGACTCCGCCGCCCTCCAGGCACACCGGCCCCCAGCCGGGGAGGCGTACGCCAGAGCCCCGCTGCACTACGCAGCGGGGCTCTGGCGTGTCGGTGCAGGGCCGCGCAAGGGGCCGGCGGTCAGAGGCGGCCGGCGGCCTTGAGGGCGAGGTAGGCGTCGGCGAGGGCCGGGGCCACCGAGGCGGGCGGGGCGTCGAGGACGGTGATGCCCTGGCGGGTGAGGCGGTCGGCCGTGCGGCGGCGGTCGGCGCGGGTCTGCTCGGCCGCGGCCGCGCCGTACACGGCCTCGACGGTGCCGCGGCCGGAGGCCAGCTCGTCGAGGCGGGGGTCGGAGACCGAGGCGAGGACGACCTCGTGGCGCTTGGTGAGCATCGGCAGCAGGGGGAGCAGGCCGTCCTCCACGGGAGCCGCGTCGAGGCCCGTGAGCAGGACGATCAGCGAGCGGTGCGGTGCCATCTTCAGCGCGCCGGCCACCACCGACCGCATGTCCGTTTCGTAGAGGGCGGGCTCCAGGACGGCCATCGCGTTGGTGAAGGCCGGCAGGATCTCGCTGGGGGACCGCCCGGCCACGGAGACGCGCTTGCGCAGGTCGTGGGCGAGCAGGTCGACCCGGTCGCCCGCCTTGGTGGCGAGCGCGGTGAGCAGCAGTGCGGCGTCGAGCGAGGCGTCGAGGCGCGGTGCGTCGCCGACCCGTCCGGCGGAGGTGCGGCCGGTGTCGAGGACGATCAGGATGTGGCGGTCGCGTTCGGGGCGCCAGGTGCGGACCGCGACGGTGTGTCGGCGGGCGCTGGCGCGCCAGTCGATGGAGCGGACGTCGTCGCCGGCGAGGTACTCGCGCAGCGAGTCGAACTCGGTGCCCTGGCCGCGGGTCAGCACGGAGGTGCGGCCGTCGAGTTCACGGAGCCGGGCGAGCCGGGAGGGCAGGTGCTTGCGGCTGTTGAACGGGGGCAGGGCGCGGACCGTCCAGGGGACGAGGTGCGAGCCCTGACGGCCTGCCAGACCGAGCGGGCCGAGGGAACGGATCGTCACCTTGTGGGCGTGGTGGTCGCCGCGCCGGGTCGGGGTGAGGAGCGTGGTGACGCGGCGCCGCTCGTGGCCGGGGATGCGCAGGCCGTGCCGGGAGGCGGCCGACTCGGTGTCGGGCCGCCAGGCGGACGGGGCCCAGGCGTCGCGGATGCGGGCGCGGAGCGTGCGGCCGGAGGGGTTGGTGACGGTCAGTTCCACCGACGCGGTCTCACCGAGCCGGACGTTGGTGTCGCCGCCGCGGGCGAGCCGGAGGCTGCGGACCGGGGCTGCGAGCACCAGATCGACGGCGACGGCGATCAGGACGGTGCCGGTGACGGCGGCGAGGCCGACGGCGGAGGGCAGGAGCAGGCCCACGACGAGCGCGCCGAGTGCGGCGAGGAGGGCGGTACGCCCGGTGAGGGCCATGCGTTGCGCTCTTTCGTCGAAGCGGGGTCGTCAGGTGTGGGAGTCGTCGTTAGCGGGGCGGGCGTCGCACGCCCGCCCCGCCGGACTGCTCGGCTCAGCGCGGGGCGGGCGTCTGGGCGAGGACGGCCTGGATGACGGAGTCGGCGGTGACGCCCTCCATCTCGGCCTCGGCGCGCAGCGCGACGCGGTGGCGCAGGGTGGGCAGGGCGAGCGCCTTGACGTCGTCGGGGGTGACGTAGTCGCGGCCGGCCAGCCAGGCCCAGGCGCGGGAGGCGCCCAGCAGCGCGGTGGCGCCGCGCGGGGAGACGCCGATGGAGAGCGAGGGGGACTGCCGGGTGGCCCGGCAGAGGTCGACGATGTAGGCGAGGACCTCGGGCGAGACGGTGAGCTCGGCGATCTGCTCGCGGGCGGCGGCGATGTGCTCGGGGCCGGCCACCGGCCGGACGCCGGCGGCGGCGAGGTCGCGCGGGTCGAAGCCGGAGGCGTGCCGGGCGAGGACCTGGAACTCCTGGTCACGGTCGGGCAGCGGCAGGATCAGCTTCAGCAGGAAGCGGTCGAGCTGGGCCTCGGGCAGCGGGTAGGTGCCCTCGTACTCGACCGGGTTCTGCGTAGCGGCGACCAGGAACGGGACGGGCAGCGCGCGGGGCTCGCCGTCGACGGTGACCTGGTGCTCCTCCATGGCCTCCAGCAGGGCGGCCTGGGTCTTCGGCGGGGTGCGGTTGATCTCGTCGGCGAGCAGCAGGTTGGTGAAGACCGGGCCGGGCTGGAAGGAGAACTCGGCGGTGCGGGCGTCGTAGACGAGGGAGCCGGTGACGTCGCCGGGCATCAGGTCGGGGGTGAACTGGATGCGCTTGGTCTCCAGGCTGAGCGCGGTGGAGAGGGTGCGGATCAGCAGGGTCTTCGCCACGCCGGGGACGCCTTCGAGCAGCACGTGGCCGCCACACAGCAGGGCCACGACGAGGCCGGTGACGGCGGCGTCCTGGCCGACCACGGCCTTGGCGATCTCGGCGCGCAGGGCGGTGAGCGCCTGACGCGGGTCACTGGTGGTGCCGGGGGTGGCGGGCGCCGTGCCGGGGGTGATGCGGAGCTGGGCGGTGGCCTGTTCGGTCACGGCTTCCGTACCTGCCTTTCGAGGGCGTCGAGGTCGTCGGCGAGCCGCAGCAGGGCGGCGTCGTCGGTCGGGGGCGGGCCGTACAGGAGGGCCTGGACGTCGCCGGCGGGGCGGTCGGGGAGGCGGCCGAGGACGGCCGCGCAGAGCGCGGTGGGGTCGGGGAGTCCGGCGTCGAGCGGGACACCCAGGGCCGGGGCGAGGCGGTGCGCGGCGGCGCGGCGCAGCGCGTCTGCGGCGCGGCCGCGGGCTTTCGCCCGGTGGTAGAGCCGGGCGCGGCCCTCGGTGGTCTCCGCCGCCCGGACCACCACCGGGAGGTTCTCGCCGATGACGGGGCCGAGGCGGCGTGCGCGCCAGAGGGCGGCGAGCAGGACGGCGGCGACCAGCTGGTAGCCACCCCAGCGCCAGCCGTCGGGGACGAAGTCGCCGAGCTCCTTCCGGCTGCCGCCTTCGGCGAGCAGGGTGCCGTAGTCGGGCAGTTGCCAGGTGACGTCGGGCCGGGAGCCGAGCAGGCCGAGCGCGAGCGAGGCGTTGCCGTCCTTCTTGACGAGCTCATTGGTGAGGAAGTCGCCGCTGCCGAGGACGACGACCTCGGTGTCCTTGCCGGTCCGGAGGGTGACCAGGGGGTATCCGTGGCCGCGCGGGTAGCAGCCCTCGCCGCGGCTGCCGGCGGTGTAGAGCAGGCCGCCGAGGTGGGCGGTGCCGGCCCGGACGGCCTCGGGGAGCGAGCACTGGGCGGCGGTGCTGCGGACGGCCGCGTAGGGGGCGCCGCCGCCCTCGTCGGAGGGCCGTACGCCGGGGGCCAGGGCGCTGAGCGCGGCCGGACCGGGGGAGAGCAGGACCAGGCGGGTGTGCTTGGCGGCGGCGAGGGTGCGCAGTTGCTCGGGGGTGAGCAGGTCGGGCTCTTGGATGACGAGGGTGCCGCTGCCGGCAGGGCGTCCGCTGGGGTCCTCGGTGATGTCGACCCTGAGGCCCTCGCGCTGGAGCAGGGCGACCACGCCGTGGGTGCCGGTGGCGTCGTAGGAGCGCGGGTCGAGCCGGGGGTAGCGACGGTCCTGGTTCAGGCCGGCCAGCACGGTGGCGGCGAGCAGGAGCAGCGCGGCGCTGAGCAGGTACCAGCGGGAGCGGCGCCAGAGGCTGCGGCCGGTGGGCGCGAGACTGGTGGCGCTGCCCGGCGCCTGCGGCGGGCCGGCGGGTGAGGTCTGGGCGGCGGGGGAAGCGGCCGGGGCGGGCTGCGGCGGCCGGGCCGGTCCGGGGCCGGTGGTCGTCATGCCGCTCCTCCCGGCGCCGCGGCGAGGGCCGGGCGGGCGCGTTCGAGGGCCTGGTCGAGGTCGCGGAGCAGTTGGTAGGCGGCCCGGTCGGCGGTGCGGTCGCCGTAGGCGATGTCGTCGAAGGTGAGGGCGGCCGCGGTGAGGGCGGCGGCGTGCTCGGGCAGCGAGCGGCCGGCTTCGGCGGCGGCCTCGTCGGCGGTGCGGCCGGGGCGGGTGTCGAGCAGGGTGCGCTCCTCCAGGGCCCGGACCAGGGCGCGCATCTGTTCGCGGACGGCCTCGGCCCACTCACCGGCGGTGGCGTGCCGCTCGGCGTCGGCCCGGTACTGGGCGGCGGTGCGCGGTCCGGCGGTGCCGAAGACGTCGAGGGTGGTGCGGGCGGCCCGGCGGGGGGCGCCGAGCCGCCACCAGAGGCCGACGCCGACGAGGACGGCGACCACCAGGAAGACGATCAGCCCGGTGGTTCCGCTGGTGCCGTCGCCGGCGATGACGCCCAGCGCGTCGTTGATCCGGTCCATGATCCAGTCGTAGACCCGCTCCTGGAGGCTCGGGTCGTGGCGGTGGTAGTCCGCCTTGAGCAGCTCGTCGCGGGCGGCCTCGCGGGCCGGGTCGCGCGGCACGGTGATCGGCGCACCGCCGGCCGCCCGCGGAAGGTCCCCCCAGTTCGGCATCCGGCTCAGAGCCTCGCCGCGCTGGGGTCGCTCTGGCCGCTCCAGCCGGTGGCGCCGTACTCGGACAGGCCGGCGGCGCGGGCCAGCTCGATGTCCAGTGCCTCGCGCCGGATCCGCTGGTCGACGTAGAGGAGCACGCCGATGGCGGCGGTGAACGGGATGGTGATCGTGGCGGAGATGACGCCGGCGATGGCGGTGGTGATCAGCATCGCGGCCGGCAGGGTGGCGGCCTCGCCGTTGTCGACCTGGCCGACCAGGTCGTCGAAGCCGAGCACGAGGCCGACGACGGTGAACGGCACGCTGATCATCCCGGCGACGAGGGCGGCCATCAGCTGGCTGAGCAGGTTGATGCCGAACAGCCGCCACCAGGAGCCGCGGACCAGACGCCTGGAGCGGGAGAGGGCGGTCAGGATGCCCTGCTTCTCCAGCATCAGCGCGGGCGCGGCCAGGCTGAGCTGGATCCAGAGCCAGAGGGCGACCGGGAGGCTGAGCAGGCCGACCACGACGAGCAGCGCCGCGATCACCGGCTCGTGCGCCCCGGAGAGCAGGTAGCCGATCAGCGGGGTGAAGCCCAGCAGGACCACGCCGGCGCCGATCAGGCCGGTCAGCAGGGTCAGGCCGGTGAGCTGCAGCATCCGGGGGCGGGCGTCGCGCCAGGCGTCCCGGACGGTGGCGTTCTGCCCGAGGATGGCGCGGCTGACGACCATGGTCAGCAGGGCGGTGGCCACGACGCCGAGCAGCATCGTGAGCGGCAGGCTGACCAGTGTGCCCAGGACCGGGGTGAGGTCGCCGGTGTCGCCGTTCACGGCGAACTGGGTGCCGGTGACGGCGGCCTGGTGGACCACGGCGACGCCGAGCGAGAGGCCGAGCGTGGTGCGCCAGTGCTTGCGGATGGTGGAGACGGCTCCGTCCATGAGCTCGCCGAGGCCGAGCGGGCGCAGCGGGATGACGCCGGGCTTGGGGCTGGTCGGGACGCCCCAGCCGTACGGGCCGGGCCCGCCGTAGGGGAGCTGCCCGCCGGGGCCGGGCTGCGGGCCGCCGTAGCCGGCGCCCCAGGCGGGCGGCGGGGCGGGCACGCCCTGGGGTGGTACCGACTGCCCGGGCACGGCGGCGGGCGTGTCGGCCGGGGGCCGGGGCTCGTCGCGGGGCGGCTCGGACGAGCTGGGCGAGGCCCAGCCCGGAGTGTCGGTCATCACTGCTCCTCGGAGGGCTTCAGGTTCGCGGCGCCGGGTGGATCTTCATCAGGGCGCAGCGCCCATCGTGCCATGGTGGTCGGACGGGCCCCAGGGGTGTCCGGTTGCTGTACGGCAACGGGCGCGCGCGTGGTGGCCGCGCGGTGGCGGCCGGGCGGCCGGGCGGGGTCGGGCGGCGGTTATTCGCCCGGTATGGCCGGAATTCGCCGGGGTGGCTTGTTGGCCGTTCTGGAGCAATGGGACTGCTGTGCGGCAGGTCACAATCCGGTAATGAGAAGATGGACGCATGAAGGGACGCGTCCTCGTCGTTGATGACGACTCCGCACTGGCCGAGATGCTCGGCATCGTGCTGCGTGGTGAGGGTTTTGAGCCGTTTTTCGTCGCGGATGGGGACAAGGCGCTAGCCGCGTTCCGGGAGACCAAGCCCGACCTGGTGCTTCTGGACCTCATGCTGCCCGGTCGGGACGGTATCGACGTCTGCCGGCAGATCCGGGCGGAATCGGGCATTCCGATCGTCATGCTGACCGCCAAGACGGACACCGTGGACGTCGTGGTCGGCCTGGAATCGGGTGCCGACGACTACGTCACCAAGCCGTTCAAGCCCAAGGAGCTGGTGGCCCGGGTGCGCGCGCGGCTGCGCCGTGCCGAGGAGCCGACGCCCGAGCAGCTGACCATCGGCGATCTGGTGATCGACGTGGCCGGCCACTCGGTGAAGCGGGACGGCCGGGGCATCCCGCTGACCCCGCTGGAGTTCGACCTGCTGGTCGCGCTGGCCCGCAAGCCCTGGCAGGTGTTCACCCGCGAGGTGCTGCTGGAGCAGGTCTGGGGCTACCGCCACGCGGCGGACACCCGCCTGGTCAACGTGCACGTCCAGCGTCTCCGCTCGAAGATCGAGAAGGACCCGGAGCGTCCCGAGATCGTGGTGACCGTCCGTGGCGTCGGCTACAAGGCCGGGCCCAGCTGACGTGATGTACCGGGCTGACGAGACCCCGTCGGGTACCGCGACCGGCGGGGCCGGCGCCGTGCGCGGGGACGTGCTGAGTTCGACGACGCGCAGCCGCCGCCGGCGCGGGCCGCGCTCCCTGTTCGCGATGGTCGCCCGTCAGCTGCGCTGGCCGGTCCAGCGGGTGGTGGCCCTGTACCGCCGCTCGATCCAGCTGCGGGTGGTCGCGGCCACGCTGCTGCTCTCCGTCGTGGTGGTGCTGGTCCTGGGCGTGGTCGTGGTGGCCCAGGTCCGCAACGGCCTGCTGGACACCAAGAAGGATTCGGCGCGCAACCAGGCCAAGTCCGGTTTCCTGACCGAGCTGAAGAAGATCGACGAGGCGAAGGACCTGCGCCTCAAGGTGGGCGCGACCGCGGACCCGTCCACCGAGGAGATCGGCACCTGGCTGCTGAAACAGGTCGGCGACCTCGCGGCCGGCGGGCAGGGCGTCTACTCGGTGATCGCCACGCTGCCCGGAAGCGGCCAGACGGTCACGCCCGAGCAGACCGGCCTCGGGCCGCGCTACTCCGGCGACATCCTGCCGAACAGCATCCCGGACAGCCTGCGGGCCAAGGTCTCCTCCGAGAGCGGGATCTTCGACCAGCCGACCGTGATCCACCGCGCCGCCGAGAGCGGTGGGCGGACCGAGCCCGGCCTCGCCATCGGCACGCAGTTCTCCGGCCCGACCGGGGCCCGGTACCAGCTGTACTACGTCTTCTCCTTCGGCCAGGAGACCAACACCCTCGGCCTGGTCACCGGGACGCTGGCCACTGCCGGCGTCTTCGTGGTGATCATGATGGGGGGCATCGCCTGGCTCGTGGTGCGCCAGGTGGTCACCCCGGTCCGGATGGCCGCCGGGATCTCCGAGCGGTTGGCCGCCGGGCACCTGGAGGAGCGGATGAAGGTCACCGGGACGGACGACATCGCCCGCCTCGGCGAGTCCTTCAACCGGATGGGCAACGCGCTGCAGGCGCAGATCCGCCAGTTGGAGGAGCTCTCCCGGGTGCAGCGGCGCTTCGTCTCGGACGTCTCGCACGAGCTCCGCACCCCGCTGACGACGGTGCGGATGGCCGCGGACCTGATCTACGACAGCCGCGACGACCTCGACCCGATGGCCGCCCGCTCGGCCGAGCTGCTCCAGGGCCAGCTGGACCGCTTCGAGTCGCTGCTCGCCGACCTGCTGGAGATCAGCCGCTTCGACGCCGGCGCCGCGATCCTGGACGCCGAGCCGGTCGACCTGCGCGAGATCGTCGGCCGGGTGGTCGAGGCCGCCGATCCGCTGGCCCAGGCCAAGGGCAGCGCCGTGGTGATCCGCGGCGACGGCGAGCCGGTGCTGGCCGAGGTCGACTCCCGCCGGATCGAGCGCATCCTGCGCAACCTGGTGGTCAACGCACTGGAGCACGGCGAGGGCCGTGACGTCGTGGTCCGGCTGGGCTCGGCCGACGGTGCGGTCGCGGTCGGCGTGCGCGACTACGGCATCGGGCTCAAGCCCGGCGAGGCCTCCCGCGTCTTCCACCGCTTCTGGCGGGCCGACCCGTCGCGGGTGCGGACCACCGGCGGCACCGGGCTCGGCCTCTCCATCGCGGTCGAGGACGCGCACCTGCACGGCGGCTGGCTGCAGGCCTGGGGCGAGCCCGGCGGCGGCTCGCACTTCCGGCTCACCCTGCCGCGCACCCGCGGCGGCGAGATCAGCCGCGCGCCGTTCCGGCTGGAGCCGGAGGACTCACGCAACAACCGGGGCCTCGGCACGTACGGGACGCCCTACCGCCGGGCGATCCGGCCGGCCGGCGCCACCGCGCTGACCGCCGCCGAGGACGCCGTCCCGGAGACCCCGGAGGCCTCCGGCAACGGCTTCGGCAGCGGGCTCGGCGGTGTGCTGAGCATCGGCCCCGGCCTCGGCAACCCCCGGTTGCCGGAGGGACCGCGCTCCGACCCCTCGGACGTGCGGACCGCGGGCGCCGGGTACGGTGCCACGGGTGCCCAGGTCATGGTGGACCCGGCGCCCAGGCGGCCGTCGGTGGCACAGCGGACGGCGGGGCCGGACGAGACGGGCGGGCCCGAGGCTGCGGAGGCCGCGGTCGGCACCGGCGGCGGGACGGACATGGAGGGGTCGCAGCGTGCGACGGATCAGCAGGACTGAGCCGCGGCTGGCCGCGGTGGCCGGCGCGGTGGTGGGCACCCTGCTGGTGGGTGGCTGCGCCGCGATGCCGGACTCCGGCGGCATCGGCAAGGTCGAGCTCTCGCAAGGGACGGCCGACAAGAACCTGCAGGTCAGGGTCTTCCCGGTGGGGCCGGCCAAGGGTGCCAAGCCGGGCGACCTGCTCGCCGGCTTCCTGGACGCGCTGACCTCGGACGAGAGCTACGACACCGCCCGCCAGTACCTCACCGCCGAAGCGGGGATGCGCTGGAAGCCGGACGCCGGCATCAAGGTGCTCGCGGCCAATCCCACGGTGCAGCCCAGCCAGACCGTGACGGACGCCGACACGGCGTTCGCGATCCGCGCCTCCAGCCGGGTCGTCGCCGAGGTGGACGACAAGCACGCCTACCGGTTCGCGGACGGCCAGCGGGACGTCGCGCTCCCGTTCTCCTTCGTCCGGGAGAAGGGCGGCGAGTGGCGGATATCCGAGCTTCCCGACGGCGTGGTCATCAACGAGACCAACTTCCGCAACAGCTACCGCCAGGCGGACCGCTTCTTCTACGCGAAGCAGGACCCGTCCGCGGCCGCCGCCCCGGAGGTGCTGATCGCCGACCCGATCTACCTGCGGCGCCGGACGGACCCGCTGACCTCGGCCGCCCGCGCGGTGGTCGCCGGCCCGTCCGACTGGCTCTCCCCGGTGGCCCAGACCGCCTTCCCGACCGGCAGCACCGTCGAGCAGGTGAGCGTGGACGAGAGCCGCACCGCCCGCGTGGTGCTCAGCGGCGTCGACCTCGGCAGCACCATGCTCTGCCGGCGGATGGCCACGCAGCTCTTCTACACCCTCGCCGACCAGGGCAAGGGGCAGATCGAGCGGCTGGACCTGAAGGGCCCGCACGGAGCCGGCTGCCAGGCGAGCCGCACCGACGTGCCGTTCACCGGCCCCGGCGCGCTGGTCGGGCCGTCCGCCGGTCAGCAGTACCTCCAGCGTGCCGAGGACGGCGTGCTGATGGAGGTCAACGACGCCGAGGGCACCACCGTCCGCGGCCCGCTCGGCAAGCCGCAGCCCGGCAAGCAGCCGCTCGGCACCATCGCGGTGGCCCGGGACGGCGCCCGGGCCGCGGCGATCGGGGCCAACGGCCACCAGCTCTACACGGTCGGGCTCTCGGACAACGTGCGGACGATGCCCGAGCCGCTGCTCACCACCCCGGTTCGCGCCGGGGACAAGGCCGAGGACGGCCTGGCCTCGCCCAGCTGGGACGGCCGCGGCGACCTCTGGGTGGTGGACCGCGACCCGCAGAACCGCCGGGTGCTCATGGTGCGCGGTGACAAACCCGTCACCGTGCCGGTCGAGGGCCTGGACGGGCACACCGTGCAGGACCTCAAGATCTCCTCCGACGGCGTCCGGGTCGCCCTGATGCTCAAGGACGTCCGCGGCACCCGCTCGCTCTGGCTGGGCCTCGTGGTCCACGGCGGCAGCATCGAGGCGCCGACCGCGCAGGTGGTCGGGCTGCGCCCGGCCGCGCCGCTGCTCACCGAGGTCGCCTCGGTGTCCTGGGCGGAGGCGGACCAGCTGCTCGTGCTGGGCAAGGAGAACGGCCGCCTGCCGCAGCTGCACTACATGAGCACCGACGGCTCGCAGAACAGCGAGGCCCCGCTCCAGGGCGGCGAGGGGATGTCCTCGGCGGAGGCGTCCGAGGCCCGCGGGGACGTCCTGCAGGAGGTCAAGCCGGTGCTGGCGCGGCAGGCCGCGGACGGCAAGGTGTACCGGCTGGTGAACAGTCAGTGGCGGGAGGTCAACCCGACCTTCCGGGCGTCCGCCTTCGTCTACCCGGGCTGAGGCCCTCGGCGGGGGACGGCGGCCGCCACGGCGGCGGCCGCCTTCGGGGCGAGCCCGGCGGCGGTCAGGGCCCGCGCGGCCTCGGCCAGGCTGGCGCCGGTGGTCACCAGGTCGTCCACCAGTACCGGTTGACGCCCCTTCAACCGGCAGTCGGCCCGCGGCAGTACGGTGAGTGCGCCGTGCAGGTTGCGCCGCCGTTCGGCGGCGGTGAGCCCGGCCTGGTCCGCGACCGGGCGGGTGTGCCGCAGCAGGGACGCCGAACGGGCGTCCAGTCCCGACCGGCGCAGGGACCGGGCGGCCGCGTCGGCCAGCCGCAGCGTCGGGTCGTGGCCGCGGGCGCGGACCGCGGCCGGGGCGGAAGGCATCGGGACCAGCAGCAACGGCGCCAGTGCGGCGCGCGGCCCGAGCGAGGAGCGCACGGCCCTGGCGAGCGCGTCGCCCAGCGGGCCGGCCAGCCGTAGGGCCCCTCGTTCCTTGTGGGCGAGCAGCAGTTGGCGCACCGGGTCGGCGTAGGGGGCGGCGGCGTGCACCCAGGGCAGCGCGGTGGGCCCGGGCCGGGTGGTGGCCAGCGCACCGCGGCAGACGGGACAGAGCTGAGTGCGGTCGGTGCCGCAGCCGGCGCAGCGGGTCGGCAGCAGGGTGTCCAGAAGGCCGGCCAGTGCGTGGGCGAACGGGCCTTGGGCGGTCTGCGGACGGGTGGGTACGGGGGTGGGCGGCACGGCTGCTCCTGGCGGCTGAAGGCACGGAGAGTGAGCAAAGGATCCGCCGTACGGGGGGTGTTGTCCAGGTATTTACCCATGTTTCACTCGCTGGAGGGTAGACAGGGTGCAACAGTTTGACGGCCAGGCCACAGCATCGGGTCATACCCACTTATCCGCCTGGGGAGGCGAAAACCCCCTGTGAGGTGTTCGATGAGGCTCCAGGGGGTTTCAACCGTCCCTGATGGGGAGGAAGTGAGGTGAGGGCCAGTCGCTTCCGCCGTTCACGGTGGAGCGGGGGGCCGGCAGTGGATGGGCTGGTCCAGCTGGGTCTCAGCCCGATTCGGTAGCACCCGGATCGGCGTCAGCACGAGGGATCGGAGTTCTGCGTGGACATCGTCGTCAAGGGCCGCAAGACCGAGGTGCCCAAGAGGTTCCGGGATCACGTGGCCGAGAAGCTGGAGAAGGTCCAGAAGTTCGACACCAAGGCGATCAGCCTCGATGTCGAGGTGTCCAAGGAACACAACCCGCGGCAGGCCGACCGGTCGGACCGCGTGGAGATCACTCTCCGTACCCGTGGCCCGGTGATCCGGGCCGAGGCCGCCGCCGGCGACCCGTACGCGGCGCTCGACCTGGCCTCGGCGAAGCTCGACGCGCAGCTGCGCAAGTCCGCAGACCGGCGCCGGGTCCACAAGGGCGGCAACGGCCGCACCCCCATCAGCGTCGCCGAGGCGACCGCGGCCCTGGCCGCGCTGCCCGAGCCGTCGCACCCGGAGGGCGTGACCAACGGGGCCGTCCGCAAGACCATGATGGGATCCCTGGAAGTGGAGGGCGAAGGCCCGCTGGTGGTCCGGGAGAAGACCCACCCGGCCGCCCCGATGGCGCTCGACCAGGCGCTCTACGAGATGGAGCTGGTCGGGCACGACTTCTACCTCTTCGTGGAGAAGGACAGCGGTCTGCCGAGCGTCGTCTACCGCCGGCACGGCTACAACTACGGCGTCATCCACCTGAAGGCCGACGGTTCGGCCATGGCGGGTGGCGGCGCGGGCGGTGCGATCGGCGGGGTCGGCGACGAGGACTGACCGTTCGAACAGTGTGGGAGAGGTGACCCCGGTGGCGGCTGCCGCCGGGGTCACCGGCCTTCCGGGGCGCTCCCGAGGTCACCCGATGCGAGGCGATCGGCGCCGGAGGGTGACCGCAGGGCCTCCCGGCCGTGGAATGATTGGCGCACGACTACCGGCGACGGGGGAGGAGCGGATGGGGGATCACTTCGGGCTGGGGCCCGCCAAGGGGCCTGTCGCGGGGGTGGCGACCGGGCCCGAGGGGGAGCCCGGGTACGCCCTGCACCGGGGGGAGCCGATCCGCGTCCTGGTGGTCGACGACCACGCGCTGTTCCGCCGCGGGCTGGAGATCGTGCTCGCGGAGGAGGAGGACATCAAGGTCATCGGCGAGGCCGGGGACGGTGCCGAGGCCGTGCTCAAGGCCGCCGACCTGCTGCCCGACATCATCCTGATGGACGTCCGGATGCCCCGCCGCAGCGGGATCGAGGCGTGCACCGCGATCAAGGACGTGGTGCCCAGCACCAAGATCATCATGCTGACGATAAGCGACGAGGAGGCCGACCTCTACGAGGCGATCAAGGCGGGGGCCACCGGCTACCTGCTCAAGGAGATCTCCACCGACGAGGTCGCCACGGCGATCCGCGCCGTTGCCGACGGGCAGTCCCAGATCAGCCCGTCGATGGCCTCCAAGCTGCTCACCGAGTTCAAGTCGATGATCCAGCGCCGCTCCGACGACCGGGAGCTGGTGCCCGCACCCCGGCTGACCGACCGGGAGCTGGAGGTGCTGAAGCTGGTGGCCACCGGGATGAACAACCGGGAGATCGCCAAGGAGTTGTTCATCAGCGAGAACACCGTGAAGAACCACGTGCGCAACATCCTGGAGAAGCTGCAGCTGCACTCCCGGATGGAGGCCGTGGTCTACGCGATGCGGGAGAAGATCCTCGAAATAGGGTGACGGCGGCGGCCCTGTGCACCCGCGCGGCGGGCCGGACTCAGCTGTCGAGCAGCTTCTCCAGGGCCGGGCGCAGCGACTCGTCCCGCAGGGCCCCGACCCGCACCGCGTCGCAGCCCACCCACGCGGCCGCCTCGCGCAGGGCGGCGGCCAGCGCCTCGACGTGCCGCGCGGCGTCCAGCGAGACCTGACGCGCCACCAGGGTCCTTCCCTCGCGCGCCGGATCGACCCGGCCGACCAGCCGGCCGCCGGCCAGCAGCGGCATCGCGAAGTAGCCGTGCACCCGCTTGTGCTTGGGCGTGTAGGCCTCCAGCTTGTGCAGCATGCCGAAGATCCGCTCGGTGCGCGGGCGGTCCCAGATCAGCGAGTCGAACGGCGAGAGCAGCGTGGTGCGGTGGCGACCGCGCGGCGCGGCGGCGAGTGCCGCGGGGTCGGCCCAGGCGGCGGCGGTGGCGCCGGCCGGGCCCCACCCGACGACCTCCACCGGGACGAGCCCGGAGTCGGCGACCACGGCGTCCACCTGTTCGGGGCGGAGCCGGTGGTAGTCGAGCAGGTCGGCCCGGGTGGCCACGCCGAGCGCGGCGCCGGACTGGGCGACCAGGGTGCGCAGGCACTCCTCGTCGGTCGGCTCCGCGTGGAACAGCTCGGCGGGGACGGCCCGTTCGGCCAGGGCGTAGACGCGCTTCCAGCCGCGGCGCTCGGCGCAGACCACGTCGCCGAAGGCCAGCGCCCGCTCCACCGCGATCTTGGTGTCGGACCAGTCCCACCAGTCCGCCGTCTTCTTGGCGCCGCCCAGCTCGGTGGAGGTCAGCGGACCGTCGGCGCGCAGCCGGGCCAGCACCCCCTGGTAGGTGGCCTCGTCCACCTGCTGGCCCCAGAGGTGGTTGCGCTCGCGGTACCGCCGGCGCCGGAAGGCGAACAGCGGCCACTCCTCGACCGGCAGGATGCAGGCCGCGTGCGACCAGTACTCGAAGGTGGTGCCCGCGCTCCAGTAGGCCGCCTCGACGGCCGGTCGGCCGACCGCGCCGAGCCGTGCGTACGGGACCAGCTCGTGCGAGCGGGCCAGCACCGAGATGGTGTCGAGCTGGACGGAACCGAGGTGCCGGAGCATCGCGCGCACACCACCCCGGCGGTCCGGCGCACCGAGCAGGCCCTGGGCGCGCAGGGCGATGCGACGGGCCTCGTCGGCGCTCAGGGTCGCGACGGGGGAGGGGGTCGGAGCGGTGGGCATGGCGGTCATACCCGCGAGCGTAGACGGGGAGTACGACAGCGGGGCTTCCGGAGGACGGTCCCGGGGCCCGGCGGGCTCACGGGGCCCGTGGGCGCCGGGCCACCGGTACCCGGGGCGCCTCAGCCGGCGGGCTCGGTGCGGCCGTCGGCGCCGGCGAGGTCGGTGGCGAGCAGCGCGCCGATCCAGGCGTCGTGGAACCGGCCGCGCTGCTCGGCGTACGAACGCAGGGTGCCCTCCATGCGGAAGCCGACCTTCCCGGCGACCGCACGGGAGGGTTCGTTGCCGACGTATGCCACCCACTCCAGCCGGCGCAGGCCCAGCTCGGTGAGGCCGTAGCGGGCCACCGCGCGGGCGGCCTCGACGGTGTACCCGCGGCCGCGGTGCTCCTTGGTCGCCCACCAGCCGATCTCGGCGGTGCCGGTGCGGCCGGGGTTGCGGGTCAGGCCCTGGGCGCCGACCAGGGCGCCGCTCTCACGCTCGAACACGCACCAGACGGGGGCGTCGCCGGTGCGCCAGCCGTTGGCTGCGAGGTCGTGGACGAAGAACTCCGCGTCCTCGCGCCGGTACGGCACCGGGACGACCGTCCAGCGCTGGATCTCCTCGTCCTGACAGGCCTGGTGGATCGCGTCGACGTCGGACTCCTGCGGGGCCCGCAGCACGAGGCGCTCGGTGGTGAGGGTGACCGGGCCGGCGGCCGGCCGGCCGGGCTTCTGGTCCTGCTGTTCCGTGGTCTCTCCCATACACGGATTATTCAGTGCAGAGAGGAATTCGAGCATTCGATTAACCATCGTTACCGCCCAACTGCCCGGGAGGCTGACCGATTTGCCCCGGTGGGCGGCGCTATCGTGGCATGTGCTCGCACGAGTGACACGGGAATAGCGTGCTGACGCACCTCCCGGGGTGTTGGACTCCTCGCATACGATGGCCCGTGCGGTGGGGTGGACCCGCCGTGCAGTCGTCCAGTGCCAATACAGGCAAGGAGCCCGCTCAAGTGTCCGTCTTCGACAAGATCCTGCGCGCCGGCGAAGGCAAGATCCTTCGCAAGCTGCAGCGGATTGCTGCCCAGGTCAACTCCATCGAAGAGGACTTCGTCAACCTCACCGACGCCGAGCTGCGCGCGCTGACCGACGAGTACAAGCAGCGGCTCGCCGACGGCGAGACCCTGGACGACATCCTCCCCGAGGCGTTCGCCACCGTGCGCGAGGCCGCCAAGCGTGTGCTCGGCCAGCGCCACTACGACGTCCAGCTCATGGGCGGCGCCGCCCTGCACCTCGGCTACGTCGCCGAGATGCGCACCGGTGAGGGCAAGACCCTGGTCGGTACCCTGCCCGCGTACCTCAACGCGCTCACCGGCAAGGGCGTGCACCTGATCACCGTCAACGACTACCTCGCCGAGCGCGACTCGGAGTGGATGGGCCGGGTGCACCGCTTCCTCGGCCTCGAAGTCGGCGTGATCCTCGCCAACATGACGCCCGCCGAGCGCAAGCGCCAGTACGGGATGGACATCACGTACGGCACTAACAACGAGTTCGGCTTCGATTACCTGCGCGACAACATGGCCTGGTCGAAGGACGAACTCGTCCAGCGCGGCCACAACTTCGCGGTGGTCGACGAGGTCGACTCGATTCTGATCGACGAGGCCCGCACCCCGCTGATCATCTCCGGCCCGGCCGACCAGGCGACCAAGTGGTACGCCGACTTCGCCAAGCTGGTGCAGCGCCTGAAGATCGACCGCGACTACGAGGTCGACGAGAAGAAGCGCACCGTCGGCGTGCTGGAGGAGGGTGTCAGCCGGGTCGAGGACTACCTCGGCATCGACAACCTCTACGAGTCGGTGAACACCCCGCTGGTCGGCTTCCTGAACAACGCCATCAAGGCCAAGGAGCTGTACAAGCGGGACAAGGACTACGTCGTGATGAACGGCGAGGTCATGATCGTCGACGAGCACACCGGCCGCATCCTGGCCGGACGCCGCTACAACGAGGGCATGCACCAGGCGATCGAGGCCAAGGAGGGGGTGGAGGTCCAGAACGAGAACCAGACGCTGGCCACCATCACCCTGCAGAACTTCTTCCGCCTGTACGACAAGCTGGCCGGCATGACCGGTACCGGCACCACCGAGGCGGCCGAGTTCCACCAGATCTACAAGCTCGGCGTGGTGCCGATCCCGACCAACAAGACGCCGCTGCGCATCGACCAGCCCGACCTGATCTACAAGTCGGAGCCGGCCAAGTTCGCCGCCGTGGTCGAGGACATCGCCGAGAAGCACGAGAAGGGCCAGCCGGTGCTGGTGGGCACCGTGTCGGTCGAGAAGTCCGAGTACCTGTCGCAGGAGCTGCGCAAGCGCGGCATCCCGCACGAGGTGCTGAACGCCAAGCACCACGAGCGCGAGGCGCAGATCGTCGCGCAGGCCGGCCGGAAGGGCGCCGTCACCGTCGCCACCAACATGGCCGGCCGTGGTACCGACATCATGCTCGGTGGCAACGCCGACCACCTGGCGGCGGCCGAGCTGGCCCAGCGCGGGCTCTCCGCGGTCGACAGCCCGGAGGAGTACGAGGCCGCGTTCCCGGCCGCGCTGGAGAAGGCCAAGACGTCCGTGAAGGCGGAGCAGGACGAGGTCAAGGAGGCCGGTGGCCTCTACGTCCTCGGCACCGAGCGCCACGAGTCCCGCCGGATCGACAACCAGCTGCGCGGCCGTTCCGGCCGCCAGGGTGACCCGGGCGAGTCCCGCTTCTACCTGTCGCTCGGCGACGACCTGATGCGCCTGTTCAAGGCCGGCATGGTCGAGCGCGTCCTCTCCATGGCCAACGTGCCCGAGGACGTGCCGATCGAGTCCAAGATGGTCACCCGTGCCATCGCCTCGGCGCAGACCCAGGTCGAGCAGCAGAACTTCGAGATCCGCAAGAACGTCCTCAAGTACGACGAGGTGCTGAACCGCCAGCGCGAGGTCATCTACGGCGAGCGCCGCCGCGTGCTGGAGGGCGAGGACCTGCAGGAGCAGGTCGGCCACTTCATGGACGACACCGTCGAGGCCTACGTCAAGGCGGCCACCGGCGAGGGCTTCGAGGACGACTGGGACCTGGAGAAGCTCTGGTCCGCCCTCAAGCAGCTCTACCCGCTCACGCTGGACCTCGAGGACCTGGAGGAGGAGGCGGGCGGCGTCGCCGGGCTGACCCCGGAGTTCCTCACCAAGGTCGTCCAGGAGGACATCCAGGCGCAGTACGGTGCCCGCGAGGACCAGCTCGGTGCGGAGATCATGCGCGAGCTGGAGCGCCGCGTCGTCCTCTCGGTGCTGGACCGCCGCTGGCGCGAGCACCTCTACGAGATGGACTACCTGCAGGAGGGCATCGGTCTGCGGGCCATGGCGCAGCGCGACCCGTTGGTCGAGTACCAGCGCGAGGGCTTCGACATGTTCACCGCGATGATGGAGGGCATCAAGGAGGAGTCCGTCGGCTACCTGTTCAACCTGGAGGTCCAGGTCGAGCAGCAGGTCGAGGAGGTCCCGGTCGAGGACACCGAGGTGATGCTCGACAAGCTGGAGAAGGACGCCGCCCGCCCGGAGATCAAGGCCAAGGGCCTGGAGGCCCCGAAGCCGCAGCGGCTGCACTACACGGCTCCCTCGGAGGAGGTCGGCGGCGGTGTGGTCGAGGGCGAGTTCGAGGACTACGTGCCGGAGGACGAGGGTGACGGGATGACCCGCGCCGAGCGCCGCAAGGCCGCCAAGTCGGCCAAGGGCCGCCGCCGCAAGGGCTGATCCGCGGCCGGGCCGACCGGTCCGCCGCCACGCAGGGCGCCGCTCCCGTACGGGGGTGGCGCCCTGCGCCGTTCTGCGGGCGGGCCGGGCGGGCCGGGCCGGAACAGGCCTTGCGGGCGCAGGCCGCACGGCGGCAGGGCGGCCGGGCCCGGTCCGGCGCGGGGCGGCCGGCGCCGTGGTGGCGCTCACCGGGCCTCCACCGCGGTGCACTGCCACTGCCCGGCGGGCCCGCGCAGCTCCAGCCGGAACGCCACCATGTGGTGCCGGCTGCCGAGGTCGACCCGGACGCAGGCCTCGACCGCGTCAGGGGAGGGCGACCGGTCGTGCACCGGCCCGAGCCGCGGCCGCGCGGCACCGCCGCGCCGCAGCGCACCCGCGCGGACCAGCGAGGCGAGTTGGCCGTAGCCGTCCAGCGAGGTGTGGCGCATCAGCTGGCCGGACGGCCGGGCGCCGACGAGCACCTCGACCAGCTGGTGGGCGAAGCGGGTGGTGAGCCCGGCCCGCAGGCGAGGGTCGGTGGCAGCGGTGCCGGGGGCGGTGGCACAGGCGGCCCGGGGGTGGCGCGGCTGCCGCCCGCCCGCCGGCGGCCGGCAGGGTCGGACGCCGGGGCGCGGGTGGGGCCGGTGCGGGCGACTGCCGCCGTGCGGCGCGGACGACGGGTACAAGGCGGTCACGGGTGCTCCTCGTGGAGGTCGTGCGACTACGGACGGACCTTTGGTAGCCGGCTCCCACACGGGCCGGCAACCGTGTTGTGGCGCGCCCCCGAGGGGCCGGAAGGTTCACCTATCCGGATGAACGGGCCAGGGCGGTGGCGGGGCCCCACAGCGCCCGCACGGCACCCGGTTGACGTGCGGGCACGGGCGGGAGGGCCCGAAAGGGGACGGTCCGGCTCCACCCGTCCCCCGTCGCGGCCGCCGCGGGTGGCGTTGCGCCGCCGACCGCTCGGCGCGCACGATCGGAGCCGGACCGGAAACCACCGCCGGACGGACCGCAACGCCCGGCACGGCGAGAACCGCCCCGACGACGACAGGCGGCCGGCATGACGACACGGGCATCTCAGCCCCCACCCGCGGGGGCCGGAGCGGCGGCGCAGGCAGCTCACGCACGGCCGGCGGAGACCGGGGCGCCGCCGCCGGACACCGCCGACGCCACCCCGAGGCGCGGCCTGGTCCTGGGCGGCGGCGGGATGCTCGGCGCGGCCTGGACCGTCGGTGCGCTGTGCGCCGTCGAGGAGGTGACCGGCCGCCGCCCGGGCGGCGACGAGGTGCTGCTCGGCACGTCGGCGGGCGCGATCCTGGCCGCGCTGCTGGCCGGAGGGGTCGGCGCCGACCAGCTCCGCGACCATCAGCGAGGCCTGCCCGTGACCGCCGGCCCGCTGGCCGGGCTGGACTTCGACTACGACACCGCGGTCGGCGGCGCCCTGCCGCCGCGCCCGCGCGTCGGGATCGGCTCGCCCGGTCTGCTGCGGGACGCCGTCCGGCACCCGCGCGCCCACCCGCTGCTGACCACGGTCTCCGCGATGGCGCCGCACGGCCGCGGCTCGCTGGCCATGGTCGGCGAGCTGGTGCGGGGCCTGCACGGCCCGGGCGGCTGGCCGGACGCCTCGCCGCTTCGGGTGGCCGCGGTGGACTACCGCACCGGCCACCGGGTGGTCTTCGGCGACCGCGGTGCGCCGCCCGCGGCGATCGCCGACGCGGTGATGGCCTCCTGTGCGATCCCGGGCTGGTTCACCCCGGTCCGGGTGGACGGCTCCGCGTACGTCGACGGCGGATGCTGGTCGGCCACCAACGCCGACCTCATGATCGGCCGAGGCCTGGACGAGGTCTTCGTGCTCGCCCCGATGGCCCTGCGGCTGCAGCCCCGCGAGCGTGACGAGACCGGCCGGGGCACCCTGGCGGCGCTGCACGAGTTTCGCGAGTGGTACGCCGCCCGGGACCGGCCGCGCGGGGTGCTCGCCCAGCTGGTCGGCGGCTACCGCCGGGCGGTGACCCGCCGGCTGGTGCGCGAGGCCGGGCTGCTGCGGGCGAGCGGCGTCCGGGTGCACCTGCTCGCGCCGACGCCCGCCGACCTCGCGGTGATGGGCCCGAACCTGATGGATACGGCCCGGCGCGCCGCGGTGCTGGAGAGCTCGCTGCGCACCAGCCGGGCCGCCCTGGACGGTGTCCGCTGACCGGACCGGGGACGACGGCGTCCGCTGACCGGCCCCGGGGCGCACGCCCCGGCGGCGTACCGCGAACGGCCGCGCGCCCGGCGCACACGGCGCGGGCATGCGCCGAACGGTGATCACGAGCGCCCGTGCGCAGCTTATTCTTGGGGACGCTGGAAGCTGTGCCGCTGGACGAACCGGAGAGTGCCACCGATGCGCGTGTACGTGCCCACCACCCTGACCGGCCTGGCGGCGGCGCACCCGGGCGGCGCCCTGGACCAGACCGCGGCGTACGCCGTCACCCCCGCCCTGCGCGAGTGGTACGTCAGCGACGACATCGAGGAGCTGGAGTACGCGGCGCTCAACCGGGCCGCCCAGTCCTCGCTGCGGCTGCTGGCCGGCGACCCCCAGGCGCCGCGCCGCCGGGTCGTGGTGGCCCTGGACGTCGCGGACTCCGCGGTGAAGCCGTTCCCCGGCGACGAGTACCAGGACCAGGCCTCGCTCGGCCGCGTGGTGCTGGCCGGCCCGGTGCCGCTGGCCAAGGCGGCGGCCGTGCACGCGGACGTCTCCGACACGGACGTGGTCGCGGACGTCACGGCGGCGGTCGAGGCGGTCGCCCGGGCGGACGCGGGCGACCAGGACGCCCAGTTCACCGTGGACGGCGCCGAAGACCACGAGCTGCTCTGGTTCGCCACCCAGGAGATCCCCGGCCTGCTGGCCTGAGCCCGCGGCCCCGGCCTGCGGCGGCGTGAGCCCCGTCCTACCGATCGGGTGACGGGCGGGGCTACCGTTCCCTCCGTGCGCACTCATATCGTCTGGGACTGGAACGGGACGCTCTTCCACGACATGGAAGCGGTGCTCGGCGCGAGCAACGCCGCGTTCGCGACCGTCGGCATCGGGCCGATGACCATGCAGGAGTACCGGGAGCAGTACGAGATCCCGATCCCCCGCTTCTACCAGCGGCTGCTCGGTCGGCTGCCCTCCGAGACCGAGTGGCTGCTGCTGGACGACGCCTTCCACGAGCGCTACCGGGAGCTGAGCACGGCCTGCGGCCTGACCGACGGCGTGCTGGAGCTGCTGGCCGGCTGGCTGGCGGCCGGCCACAGCCAGTCGCTGCTGTCGATGTACGAGCACGAGAAGCTGGTGCCGGTCGTCGACGGCTTCGGGCTGACCGGTCACTTCCTGCGGGTCGACGGGCGCAGCGGCCCGGCCGGCGGCCAGAAGGCGGAGCACCTCACCCGGCACCTGGCCGCGCTCGGCGAGCGCGTGGACCCGGCCCGGACGGTGCTGATCGGCGACGCCGCGGACGACGCGCTGGCGGCGCTGCACGCGGGAGCGCACGCCGTGCTGTACACCGGTGGCTCGCACACCCGGGAGAAGCTGGAGCCGGTCGGCGTGCCGGTGGTGGACAGCCTGGCAGAGGCGGTCGAGCTGGCCGGACGGATCGCCGGCTGAGCCGCCGGGCCCGGCCGGGCGAACCGGGCGAACCGGGCCCCGCCGCGGACGGCGCGGACCGGCCGACGTGGCGCGGACCACGTCCACCGGTGGCGTGTCTGAGCGGGCGAACCGGCCCTTCCCTCGGCAGGCTGGATTGACGCCAGCCCACCCCGGCGAGGAGAGCGAGAGCCGCCATGCCCATCGACGCAGTCACCCAGGTCCCGACCCCGGGCAACGAGCCGGTGCGGGGCTACGCGCCCGGCAGCCCGGAGCGGGCCCGGCTGGTGCGCCGGCTGGACGAGCTGGCGGCCGAGCGGATCCCGCTGCCGATGACCATCGGCGGCGAGCAGCGCTTCGGCGGCGGCGAGCGGATCGACGTGGTCCAGCCGCACCACCACGCGGCCAAGCTCGGCGTCCTCGGCAACGCCACCCGGGAGGACGCCCGGGCGGCGGTGGACGCGGCGCTGGCGGCCGGGCGGGAGTGGCGCTCGCTCTCCTTCGACGACCGGGCCGCGGTCTTCCTGCGCGCCGCCGACCTGCTCGCCGGGCCCTGGCGGGAGACGCTGAACGCGGCGACCATGCTCGGCCAGTCCAAGACGGTGCAGCAGGCCGAGATCGACTCCGCCTGCGAGCTGATCGACTTCTGGCGGTTCAACGTCGACTTCGCCCGGCGGATCCTGGCCGACCAGCCGATCTCCTCGCCGGGGGTGTGGAACCGGACCGACCACCGCCCGCTGGAGGGCTTCGTCTACGCGATCACCCCGTTCAACTTCACCGCCATCGCCGGCAACCTGCCGACCGCGCCCGCGCTGATGGGCAACACCGTGGTCTGGAAGCCCGCGCCGACCCAGACGCTGGCCGCGCACCACCTGATGCGGCTGCTGGAGGCGGCCGGGCTGCCCCCGGGCGTGATCAACCTGGTGACCGGCGACGGGCAGCAGCTCTCCGCGGTGGCGCTCGCCGACCCGGCGCTGGCCGGACTGCACTTCACCGGCTCCACCGCCACCTTCCAGTCGCTCTGGCAGACCGTCGGCGCCAACATCGCCGGCTACCGGACGTACCCGCGGATCGTCGGCGAGACCGGCGGCAAGGACTTCCTGCTGGCCCACCGCTCGGCCGACCCGGACATCCTGCGGACCGCGCTGGTCCGCGGCGCCTTCGAGTACCAGGGCCAGAAGTGCTCGGCGCTCTCCCGCGCCTACCTGCCGCGCAGCGTCTGGCAGCGGATCAAGGACGACTTCCTGGCCGAGGTGGACGCGCTGGCCGTCGGGGACGTCACCGACTTCTCGAACTTCATGGGCGCGCTGATCGACAAGCGGGCCTTCGAGAAGAACCGGGACGCGATCGACCGGGCGAAGGCCGACCCCACGGTGGAGCTGGCGGCCGGCGGCCAGTACGACGACGCGATCGGCTGGTTCGTCCGCCCGACCGTCCTCGTCTCCTCCGACCACCGCAACGAGATGTTCCGGACCGAGTACTTCGGTCCCATCCTCGCCGTGCACGTCTACGAGGACTCGCGCTGGGAGGACGTGCTCGGCCGGGTCGACGGCGGGGCCCCCTACGGCCTGACCGGGTCGGTGATCGCCCAGGACCGGTACGCGATCGCCCAGGCGGTGGAGGCGCTGCGCTTCACGGCGGGCAACTTCTACATCAACGACAAGCCGACCGGCGCGGTGGTCGGCCAGCAGCCGTTCGGCGGCGGCCGGGCCTCCGGCACCAACGACAAGGCCGGCGCGGCGCAGAACCTGCTCCGCTGGACCTCCGCCCGCTCGATCAAGGAGACCTTCGTCCCGCCGACCACGTACGGCTACCCGCACATGGGCTGACCGGCCCGCCGGGGGCGGAGGGGCGTCGTCGCTGGTGGCGAAGCCGGCGGCGAACATGACCGGCCGGTTTGGACACGGTGTCCAGGACGGACGGATCTTCCTGCAGGATTGCGCCTCCCTGTCCCCTGACACCTTGGATTCCTCCCGTTAGGCTGGCTGGCGTCGTCGGGTGGCTGCAGGCCGAATGTCTCGTCCTACCCGCTGAAGAGGCTTTTCATGCGTGCCATGGAAGTCTTTCAGTCGGTCGGTGCGGCAGGATTGCGGAAGACCCGGCGGTGCACATCCACACACCACCGAGTCACGCAACGGCGCGCGACAGGAGCCAAGAAGTCATGCAGACCAAGCTGGACGCAGCCAAGGCCGAACTGCTCACGAAGGCAGCAGCAGCCGCTGAGAACAGCCAGGTGGGGGGAGCGGCGCCGGGGGAGGGCCTGAGCAACGGCGCTCTGACCGCGTACCTGCACCACTACTACCTCCACACCGCGCCCGAGGACCTGGTCGACCACGACCCGGTCGACGTGTACGGCGCGGCCGCCTCGCACTACCGTCTCGGGCTCAAGCGCCCGCAGGGCACCGCCGAGGTGCGGGTGCACACCCCCTCGGTGGAGGAGAACGGCTGGTCCTGCGGCCACACCGTGGTCGAGGTCGTCACCGACGACATGCCGTTCCTGGTCGACTCGGTCACCAACGAGCTGTCCCGCCAGGACCGCGCGATCCACATCGTGATCCACCCCCAGCTGGTCGTCCGCCGTGACATCACCGGCAAGCTGCTGGAGATCCTGGACATCGACGCCTGCGCCCGCAGCAAGGCCGCCGGCGCCGAGTGGCCCGCCGACGCCATCGTCGAGTCGTGGATGCACATCGAGATCGACCGCGAGACGGACCGCGAGGACCTCCGCTCGATCGAGGCCGACCTGCGCCGCGTGCTCGGCGACGTCCGCGAGGTCGTCGAGGACTGGGCCAAGATGCGCGAGTCCGCGCTGCGCATGGCCGACGAGCTGGCCGAGCAGCCCCCGGCCGGCCTGCCCGAGCAGGAGGTCGGCGAGGCCTGGGAGCTGATGCGCTGGCTCGCCGACGACCACTTCACCTTCCTCGGCTACCGCGAGTACGACCTGGTCGAGCACGAGGGCGAGGAGGTCCTGAAGGCCGTCGCCGGCACCGGCCTCGGCATCCTGCGCTCCGACCCGCTCAGCCACGACGACGACCACCACCCGGTCAGCGAGGCCTTCGGCCGGCTCTCCGCGCCGGTGCGCGCCAAGGCCCACGAGAAGAAGCTGCTCGTCCTCACCAAGGCCAACAGCCGCGCCACCGTGCACCGTCCGGCCTACCTCGACTACGTCGGCGTGAAGAAGTTCGACGCCAACGGCGAGGTCGTCGGCGAGCGCCGCTTCCTCGGCCTCTTCTCGGCCGCCGCCTACACCGAGTCGGTCAGCCGCATCCCGGTCGTGCGCCGCAAGGTCCAGGACGTCATCGCCCAGTCCGGCTTCTCCACCGAGAGCCACGACGGTCGCGACCTGCTGCAGATCCTGGAGACCTTCCCCCGGGACGAGATCTTCCAGACCGCGGCCGACGAGCTGCTCCAGATCGCCACCAGCGTCCTCTACCTGCAGGAGCGCCGCCGGCTGCGGCTGTTCCTGCGCCAGGACGAGTACGGCCGCTACTTCTCCGCGCTGGTCTACCTGCCGCGCGACCGCTACACCACCCGCATCCGGCTGCGCCTCATGGACATCCTGATGCAGGAGCTCAACGGCGCCTCGATCGACTACACGGTCTGGTCGACGGAGTCGGTGCTGACCCGTCTGCACTTCGTCGTCCGGGTCACCCCCGGCAGCGAGCTGCCGCACCTGACCGACGCCGAGATCGAGCGGATCGAGGCCAAGCTGGCCGAGGCCGCCCGGTTCTGGATGGACGGCTTCAACGACCAGCTGCACCTGGAGCTGGGCGAGGAGAAGGCCGCCGAGCTGTCCCGCAGGTACGGCAACGCCTTCCCCGACGGCTACCGCGCCGACTTCACCGCGCGCACCGCCGTGGCGGACATCAAGCAGATCGAGTCGCTGCACGGCGAGGGCGACTTCCGGCTCAACCTGTACCAGCCGGTCGGCGCCGGCGACGACGAGCGCCGCTTCAAGATCTACCGGGTCGGCGGCCCGATCTCGCTCACCGAGGTCCTGCCGGTCCTGCAGCGCCTGGGCGTCGAGGTGCTCGACGAGCACCCGTACGCGCTGACCCGCGCGGACGGCACCACCGCCTGGGTCTACGACTTCGGCCTGAAGCTGCGCGAGGCCACCGACCTCACCGACGAGGCGCGCGAGCGCTTCCAGGAGACCTTCGCCGCCACCTGGACCGGCAAGGCCGAGAACGACGGCTTCAACGGGCTGGTCCTGACCGCCGGGCTGACCTGGCGCCAGGCGATGATGCTGCGCGCGTACGCCAAGTACCTGCGCCAGGCGGGCTCCACGTTCTCCCAGGACTACATGGAGGACGCGCTCCGCAACAACACCCACACCACCCGCCTGCTGGTCAACCTCTTCGAGGCCCGGCTGAGCCCCAGCCACCAGCAGGGCGCCGCCGAGCTGACCGAGGGCATCCTGGAGGAGCTGGCCGGCGCGCTGGACGAGGTCGTCTCGCTGGACGAGGACCGCATCCTGCGCTCCTTCCTGCACCTCATCAAGGCCACCCTGCGCACCAACTTCTTCCAGCACACGGGCGACTCGGGCGAGTGGCACTCCTACGTGTCGATGAAGTTCGACCCGAAGGCCATCCCGGACCTGCCGGCCCCCCGCCCGGCGTTCGAGATCTGGGTCTACTCGCCGCAGGTCGAGGGCGTGCACCTGCGCTTCGGCAAGGTCGCGCGCGGCGGTCTGCGCTGGTCCGACCGGCGTGAGGACTTCCGCACCGAGATCCTCGGCCTGGTCAAGGCGCAGATGGTGAAGAACACCGTCATCGTGCCGGTCGGCGCCAAGGGCGGCTTCGTCGCCAAGCAGCTGCCGGACCCGTCGGTGGACCGCGACGCCTGGCTGGCCGAGGGCATCGCGTCCTACAAGACCTTCATCTCGGCGCTGCTCGACATCACCGACAACCTGGTCGGTGGCGAGGTCGTCCACCCGGCCGACGTGGTCCGGCACGACGAGGACGACACCTACCTGGTCGTCGCCGCCGACAAGGGCACCGCGACCTTCTCCGACATCGCCAACGGTGTCGCCGAGTCGTACGGCTTCTGGCTGGGCGACGCGTTCGCCTCCGGCGGTTCGGCCGGCTACGACCACAAGGGCATGGGCATCACCGCCCGCGGCGCGTGGGAGTCGGTCAAGCGCAACTTCCGCGAGCTGGGCGTCGACACCCAGGCCGAGGACTTCACGGTGGTCGGCATCGGCGACATGTCCGGTGACGTCTTCGGCAACGGCATGCTGCTCAGCGAGCACATCCGCCTGGTCGCCGCCTTCGACCACCGGCACATCTTCCTCGACCCGAACCCGGACGCGGCCGTCTCCTACGCCGAGCGCCGCCGGCTCTTCGACCTGCCGCGCAGCTCCTGGGACGACTACGACAAGTCGCTGATCTCCGCGGGAGGCGGCGTCTTCCCGCGCAGCGCCAAGTCGATCCAGCTCAGCCCGCAGGTCCGGGCCGTGCTGGGAATCGAGGACGCCCGCCTCACCCCGGCCGAGCTGATGAAGGCGATCCTGCAGGCGCCCGTCGACCTGTTCTGGAACGGCGGCATCGGCACCTACGTCAAGGCCGCGGCCGAGACCAACGCCGAGGTCGGCGACAAGGCCAACGACGCCATCCGCGTCAACGGCGAGCAGGTCCGGGCCCGGGTCATCGGCGAGGGCGGCAACCTCGGCTGCACCCAGCTCGGCCGCATCGAGTACGCGGCCTCCGGCGGCCTGCAGAGCACCGGCGGCTGGGTCAACACCGACGCCATCGACAACTCGGCCGGCGTGGACACCTCGGACCACGAGGTCAACATCAAGATCCTGCTCAACCAGGTGGTCGCCGACGGCGACATGACGGTCAAGCAGCGCAACGCCCTGCTGGCGGAGATGACCGACGAGGTCGGCCGCCTCGTGCTGCGCAACAACTACGCGCAGAACGTGGTGCTGGCCAACGCCGTCGCCCAGGCGCACAGCATGGTCAACGTCCACTCCCGGATGATCAACCGCCTGGAGGCCGGCGGCCAGCTCGACCGGGCTCTGGAGTTCCTGCCCGCCGAGCGGCAGATCCGCGAGCGCCAGCAGAGCGGCCGCGGGCTCTCCCAGCCCGAGCTGTCCGTGCTGCTCGCGTACACCAAGATCACCCTGGCCGAGGAGCTGCTCGCCACCGAGCTGCCCGACGACCCGTACTTCCGCGCCGCGCTGCACGAGTACTTCCCGAGCGCGCTGCGGGCGAAGTTCGCCGACGCGATCGACCACCACGCGCTGCGCCGCGAGATCATCACCACGCTGATCGTCAACGACACGATCAACCGCGGTGGCTGCACCTTCGCCTTCCGGCTGAAGGAGGAGACCGGCGCCACGTACGAGGAGATCGCCCGGACGCACACCGCCGCGCGGGCCGTCTTCGGCCTGGAGGAGATCTGGTCCGAGATCGAGGCCCTGGACAACGAGGTCCCGGCCCGCGCCCAGACCAAGATGCGCCTGCACTCGCGCCGGCTCGTCGAGCGCGCCACCCGGTGGATGCTCAACAACCGCCGCCAGCCGCTCGACATCGCCGGCACCATCGAGTTCTTCCACGACCGGGTGAACCAGGTCTGGGGCTCGCTGCCCAAGCCGCTGCGCGGTGAGGACCTGGCGTGGTTCGAGTCGGTCTACGACGAGCTGGCCGCGGCCGGCGTGCCCGAGGCCCTGGCCACCCGGATCGCGGGCCTGTCCTCGACCTTCCCGACCCTGGACATCACCGAGGTCGCGGACCGGTCCGACAAGGACGTCGCCGAGGTCGCCGAGCTGTACTACGACCTCGCCGACCGCCTGCAGATCACCCACCTGCTCGACCGCATCATCGAGCTGCCCCGGGTCGACCGCTGGTCGTCGATGGCCCGCGCCGCCATCCGCGAGGACCTCTTCGCGGCCCACGCGGCCCTGACCGCCGACATCCTGGCCTGCGGCCCCGAGGGCGCCACGCCCGAGGAGCGGTACGCCGCCTGGGCGGAGCTCAACGCCACCCTGCTGAACCGCGCCAAGAGCACCCTCGACGACATAAGGGGCTCGGACAACTACGAGCTGTCCAGCCTCTCGGTCGCGATGCGTGTCATCCGTACCCTGCTGCGCACCGGTTCGATGCGCTGACGGCAGCCGGCTCCACCGGCGGGGCCCGCGTCTCCGGACGCGGGCCCCGCCGCGTTTCCCGGACATGCGGCGGGTGCGGTTGCGCGCGAACGAGGGGAATGATCACTGTGCGGCAGACGTGGTCACCATGGACGGCCCGGAGGTCGCCGGCCTCGCTCTGGTCGAGCGCGGAGCGTGCTGCTCCCGGCCGCCCGGCCCCCGCCGCCGCCTGACCCTTCGTCGGGCGGCGGGCCGGAAGGCCGGTGGTACCACCCCGCCGTCAGTGCTTGGCGGCCCGCTGGAGGGCGCTGGCCAGCAGGGCGAGGTCGGTCGGCCCGTTGCCCAGCTCGCGGACCGGCCGGCGGGCCGGCGGGGCGCCGAGCTTGAGCGGCTCTATGGCGACGACGGTGGGCCGCAGCGTCGCGGTGCGGGGGATGCGGCCGCTGATCCGGGCGGTCTGGAAGGCGGTCACGCCGCCGTCCGGCAGCCGCAGGTAGCCGCGGCCGGGGGTGTCCTCGGCGAGCGAGGCGGCGTCGCCGAGGTGGATCAGCAGGTCGGAGTCGGCGGGGTCGTCCGTGCGCAGGGCGATCCGGAGCAGGGCCGCGTCGTCGACCTCGGTGCCGGCGCTCTCCTCCGGGCGGCCGGTGGTGACCGCGAGGTGGACGCCGAGCGGGCCGCCGCGGCGGGCGACCGCTGCCAGGGCACGGGCGAGCGGCCGGCCGGCCGGGGAGGTGGGGGAGAGCAGGGCGTCGTAGTCGTCCACCACGACGACCAGCCGGGCCGGCAACGGCGCGGCCGCGGGTCGGCGGGGCTCGGCGGTGCGTGGCGGGCCGCCCTTCGAGGCCTGAGCCGGGACCGGGGCCACCGCCCCGGCGGCCCCGACCACGGCCGGCACCGGCACGGCGGGCCGTTCCGCGCCCGGATCCCCGCCGGCGAGGCCCCGCTCGCCGTCGAGGATGCGTGCGGCGTGCCAGGAGGCGAAGTCCAGGCCGTCGAAGAGCCTTTCGCGCAGGGTGAGTTCGTCCTCCAGTGCCTCGGCCGCGAGCAGCGCGGCGCGCGGGTCGGAGGCGGCGTTCACATGGCGGGTGACGTGCGGCAGCTCGGTGCAGCCGTCGAGGCCGTCCTCCACCGCGCGGCCCTCGATGACGGTGACGGCCAGCCGCTCGGGCCGCTCGGAGACGGCCAGCGAGGCGATCAGGGTGCGCAGCAGCTCGGTCTTGCCGGAGCCGCGCGCGCCGCCGACGAGCAGGTGTGGGCCGCCCGGGTCGGGGGAGGGGAGGGTGAGCTCGGGGTCGGCGAGGTCGAGCGTGCAGAGCTCGTCGCGGGTGGTGCCGAGCAGGGCGGTGGCCGCGCCGATGCCGTCGGCGTGGGCCGCCCAGCGGGCGGACAGCTTGGCCGGGGTCACGGTGTCGAGCTGGAGCAGGTCGAGCAGGCGCAGCGCGTCCGGCAGCGGGCCGCGGGCGGCCGGGACGGCCTCGCGCAGTGGGGCCAGCACCCGGGCCAGCCGCTCTGCCCAGGCGTCCGAGACGGCGTCCAGCGCGATCTCGTGCAGGGTCTCGCGGCCGCGCGCGACCGGCCGGTCGAGCGAGAGGTGGGTGCCGACCTCCCCGGTGACCAGGGCGGTGGCGCCGAGCCCGCGCGGCAGCAGCTCGGGCTGCTCGGCGAGGCAGATCGGGAAGATCCCGACCGCCGGGCCCTGGCGCAGCAGCAGGTCCAGAGCCTGCCGCGCGGCCTCGGTGGCCGGGCGGCCGTCGACCACGACCACGGTGGCCGGGTGGCCGCCGAGGCCGACCGGGCCGCTGAGCCGGGCGGTGAGCTCGCCGAGCCGGGCGGTGGCCTGCTCGTCGTCGAGGCCGATCAGCAGCCGGCAGTCCTGGCCGTCGGTGGGGCGCAGGTGCGGCAGCCAGAGGGCCCAGGCCCAGGTGTCGGCACGGTCCTGGGCCGGGCGGGCCGGGTCGGCGTCGACCACGACCAGGCTGAGGCCGGTGGGCGGGTGCAGCGCGGCGAGTTGGGCGACGACGGCGCGCGTGAGGGCGTCGAGGCGCTCGCGCGGGCCGCTCAGGCCGAGGCTGCCGGCGGTCTGCAGGTCCAGGGTGACCGGGACGGCGGGCAGGAGCGTGCCGGGGCTGGTGCCGGGGCCGCCGGGCCGGTCGCCGGTGCCCAGGCGCAGGGTGAGCGCGTCGGGGTGGCCGGGGCCGCGTTCCCAGAGCCGCGGGCCCGGGCCGAGGGCGTTGAGCAGCAGGGTGGCGAGGTCGGGGAAGCGCTCGCGCTGGGCGGCGGTCTGGCGGAGCCGGACGGCGGCGTGGTGGCGCTCGGCGCTCTCCTCTGGCGGTTCGGCGGCGGAGCGGCCGAGCCGGAGCGAGAGCAGACCGCGACCGCGGCCGGCGGCGGGCTCGGGGGCGGCCGGCGGTTCGGCGGCCGGCGGGGCGGGCCGGGTCGGTGGGGGCGGGGCGAGCTGGAGGTGGCCGTGGCCGTCGGGCAGCGCCGCGCGGACCGGCGCCCCGGAGCCGTCCCCGGGGTCGGGGGCGGTGACCTGGAGGGTGGACTCGCCGATCCGGAGCAGGGCGGTGCCGTCGAGCGGGACGGCCTCCTCCGGTGAGCCGGGCGGGACGAGCCGGCCGTCCAGCGTGGTGCCGTTGGTGGAACCGAGGTCGCGGACGGTGACCCGGCCGTCCTCGCCGAGGTGGAGGGCGAGGTGGAGGCGGGAGACGTCCGGGTCGTCGAGCGGGACGTCGGCCTCGCCGGAGCGGCCGACCCGGATCTCCCGGCCGTGCAGCCGGTGCACGCCGCCGGCGTCGGGGCCGCCGACCACGCGCAGCTCGGCGGCCGCCGTGCCGTCGTCCGGGTCGTCGGCGGTCGGGTCGGGCTCGTTGAGGCTGAGTACGGCGCCGTCGAGCAGTGGGGGGTGGCCGAGGAGGGTGTGCTCGTCCACCCGGTGCGCCCCGGCGTAGAGGTGCACGTGGGTGGCGGCCCGTGGGCCGCGCACGCCCACGGCGCCCGCGAGGGCGCCCGCGACGGAGCCGAGCGCGGTGCCCACGGGTGCGGTGACCAGCACGTCCACGTAGGGGATGGCGGAGCCGGCGGCTGCCGGGCCGCTGCGCGGTCGGAGGACGGTCAGCCGGATCTGCATCTCGCCCGCGGTCCCTTCTGCTGGTGATGACGCCTGGTGCTGACGCCCGCTGCCCTGCCTGCCGGCGGTCGGCGCGCCGGTCGGCGGCCGTGACGGCACTGGGCCACAAGAGTGGCGAGTGTCATCCTGCCATCCGTCACCGACAGTCCGCGCACGGTACCGGATTTGACGATCTTGCGATCATCGCCATGTTGCGGTCGACGGGGAGTCAGGTCAACCGCCGCCCTCCGGCCCCCGGCCCGGCGGCCTCCGGGGACCCGTAGGGGATGTCCCCGAGACCCGTGCGCGCCCCTCGCCGGTCACCTCAAAAACGTGAACGGACACCGTTAGAGTGGCCGGAACACGGGCCCGGCAGGCTCACCCGCACCGGCGGAGGAGCGCACCGCGGCCGGCACGGCGAGGAGTGCGACAGGTGCGGCCAGTCGGCAGCAAGTATCTGCTTGAGGAGACCCTCGGACGGGGGGCCACCGGCACCGTCTGGCGCGGACGGGTGCGCGGCGACGTCGCGGTGTCCGGCAGCGAGCCGGGGCAGCAGGTGGCGATCAAGGTGCTGCGCGAGGAGCTGGCGGCCGACCCGGACGTGGTGATGCGGTTCCTGCGGGAGCGCTCCCTGCTGCTGCGGCTCACCCACCCCAACATCGTCAAGGTCCGCGACCTGGTCGTCGAGGGCGAGCTGCTGGCCCTGGTGATGGACCTGATCGAGGGGCCCGACCTGGCCCGCTACCTGCGCGGCAACGGCCCGTTCAGCCCGATCGCCGGCGCCCTGCTGATGGCCCAGGTGGCCGACGCGCTGGCGGCCAGCCACGCCGACGGCATCGTCCACCGCGACCTCAAGCCGGCCAACGTGCTGCTCGCCTCCACCGTGGTCGAGGGCACCGAGCAGATGCACCCGATGCTGACCGACTTCGGCATCGCCCGGCTCGCCGACTCCCCGGGCATCACCCGCACCCACGAGTTCGTCGGCACTCCGGCGTACGTCGCGCCGGAGTCCGCCGAGGGCCGCCCGCAGACCTCCGCGGTGGACGTCTACGGCGCCGGGATCATGCTGTACGAGCTGGTCACCGGCCGGCAGCCGTTCCAGGGCGACGGCCCGCTGGCGATCCTCCAGGCCCACCTGTCCCAGGAGCCGCAGCGCCCGTCCACCATGCCCGACCCGCTCTGGACGGTGATCGAGCGCTGCCTGCGCAAGGACCCGGCCCAGCGTCCGAGCGCGGTCTCGCTGGCCCGGGCGCTGCGCGTGGTGGCGGCCGGCGTCGGCGTGCACGCCTCCCCCGCCGCGGTGGACGCCGCCCTCGCGGTCGGCGCGCTGCTGATGCCGGACCCGCAGCCGGCCGCCGTTCCCGGCAGCGCTCCGGAGGGCCCAGGCCCCCTCGGGGCGCCCGGGGCCGACGACCGCACCCAGGTGCTGCCGGGCGGGCAGTTCGACCCGGCGGCCGCGACCCGGGTGATGGGCACCCAGCCGCCGGCGGCCCCGTACGGCGCCGCCGACCGCACCCAGGTGATGCCGCCGACGGCGGTTCCCCCGACCCCGCCCGGACCGCCGCAGGCCGAGGCGCCTCACCCGTGGCAGACCCAGCTGCGGGCCGCCCGGGACCGCAACCAGCAGACCGAGATCGGCTACTTCGACCCGGCGGACCTCGACGCCCCGCCGGTGGCCCCGCCGCCCTACCAGGCCGGGCAGGGCGGTCAGGCCGGTCCGCCCGGATACCGGCCGCCGCAGCCGCCGCCGCGCGGCTACCAGCAGGCCCCGCCGCCCGGGTACGCCCAGCGCCCGCCGGTGGCCCCGCCGCCCTACCAGGCCGGGCAGGGCGGCCACGCGCCGTCCGGCGGCCGCCCGCAGCCGCCCGGCGGCTACAACCAGCCGCCGCCGCCCGGGTACGGGCAGCCGCAGGGCCGTCCGGCGCAGCAGCCGGGCGGCTACCAGGCGCCGCCGCAGCCGGCCGCGCCCGCCGTGCCGCGCCGGGCCGAGCCGCCCGCGCCGCAGTACCGCGAGGCCCCGCAGCGCCGGGAGGCGCCGCCGCAGCCGGCCCGCCGGGAGCCCAGGCCGGCCCGCGAGCCGCGCCCGCGCAGCCGCAACCGGATGTACATCCCGGGCCTCGGCTGCCTCAAGGGCTGCCTGATGGTGCTGCTGGTGCTGGCCGTGGCGGCGGTGGCGCTGTGGAACTTCACACCGCTGCCGGAGTACTGGGCCACCGTGCAGAGCTGGTTCCACACCGCGAGCGACTGGGTGAGCAACCTCTTCGGGAGCTCGAAGGCCTGACCCGGGAGTGCCGTCGGGCAGGGCACGGCCGTTCCGGGAGCCCCACCCGGCGGCAGTTTTGACGCTTTGTCGACAATTTGTGGGAATTCCTGCCCGCCAGGACCCGCCGAGCGGCCTCAGGCGGCCCGCGGAGGGGTCCGGGGCGCGTAGGTTGGTCGCTGTTGTCCCGCCCCACCGAGCGCCCCGGACCCTCCCGGTGCGCTCCCGCCGCCCACGGAGCAGCATTGGCACGCAAGATCGGCAGCCGCTACACCGTCCACCAGGTGATCGGCCGGGGCTCGGCCGGGACGGTCTGGCTCGGCGAGGGCCCGGACGGTCCGGTGGCGGTCAAGCTGCTGCGCGAGGACCTCGCCGCCGACCAGGTGCTGGTCGGCCGCTTCGTCCAGGAGCGCGCCGCGCTGACCAGCCTCGACCACCCCCGGGTGGTCGGCGTGCGCGACATGGTCGTCGACGGCAGCGACCTCGCCCTGGTCATGGAGCTGGTCCAGGGCACCGACCTGCGCTCCCGGCTGGAGCGCGACGGCGCGCTCGCCCCGCAGACCGCGGTCTCGATCATCGCGGACGTCGCCGACGGCCTGGCCGCCGCGCACGCCGCCGGCATCGTCCACCGCGACGTCAAGCCCGAGAACGTCCTGCTCGACCTCGCCGCCGTCCCCGGCCCCGGCGGCGCCCCGCGCGCCAAGCTGACCGACTTCGGTGTGGCCCGGCTGGTCGACGCCCCGCGCCGGACCAGGGCCACCCGGATCATCGGCACCCCCGACTACCTCGCGCCCGAGATCATCGAAGGTCTGGAGCCGCGCGCGGCCGTCGACATCTACGCCCTCGCCACCGTGCTGTACGAGCTGCTGGCCGGCTTCACACCGTTCGGCGGCGGCCACACCGGCGCGGTCCTGCGCCGCCACGTCACCGAACAGGTGCCGCCGGTGCCCGGCCTCCCCGACGGACTCTGGCGGATCATCGCCGAGTGCCTGGCCAAGGCACCGGCCTCCCGGCTGCGCGCCGCCGAGCTGGCGAACCGGTTGCGCGAGCAGTTGCCCGCGCTGGCCGGGCTGCCGGCGCTGGCGGTCCCGCAGCAGGGCCGCGCCCCGGCCGAGGAGGTGCTGACCCCCGGCGAGGCGGTCTACGCCGAGGTGGACACCGGCCCCGGCACCCACAAGCGCCGCCGTGGCCCGGCCGTCCCGCTGGTGCCCGGCGCCGCCCCCGACTCCACCCGCGACACCCACACCAGCCTGCGCCGCCCCTCCGCGCAGGAGCTGGCCTCCTACGCGGCGGAGTCCCGCGCCCAGCGCACCACCCCCGGCGCCGCCCACCGGCGGGACCGCCAGGCCCTGCTGCGCCGCCGCCGGATGCTGGCCGTGCTGGTGGCCGTCGTCCTGCTGCTGGCCGGTGCCGCGGCGGCCTGGACGGCCTTCGCCGCGACCGCCCCGGACGCCGGCCGTCCGGCCCGTCCGGCGGTCCACTCCACCGCCCCGCGGGCCCCGTAGCGGACCGGATGACCCCGGTGTCGTCATGACCACCCCCGGAACCATTACCCTGGGGGCGTGGCAGCCGTCGATCCTTCCGAAGAGCTCAAGAACCTCGAAACGACCATGGGGTCGATCGAGGCCGTCCTCGACCTGGACAAGATCCGGGCCGACATCGCGCGCCTGGAGGAGGAGGCAGCCGCCCCCGACCTGTGGGACGACGTCGCGAACGCGCAGAAGGTGACCAGCCGGCTCTCCTTCCTCCAGGGCGAGCTGCGCCGGGTCGAGACCCTGCGCGGCCGTATCGAGGACCTCGGTGTCCTGTTCGAGCTCGCCGAGGCCGAGGACGACGCGGACACCCGCGTCGAGGCCGAGAACGAGCTGGAGGCCGTCAAGAAGGCGGTCGAGGAGCTGGAGGTCCGCACCCTCCTCTCCGGCGAGTACGACGCCCGCGAGGCGCTGATCAACATCCGCGCCGAGGCCGGCGGCGTGGACGCCGCCGACTTCGCCGAGCAGCTGATGCGCATGTACCTGCGCTGGGCCGAGCGGCACGGGTACCCGACCGAGGTGTACGACACCTCCTACGCGGAGGAGGCCGGTATCAAGTCCGCGACCTTCACCGTCAAGGCCCCGTACGCCTACGGCACGCTCTCGGTCGAGCAGGGCACGCACCGCCTGGTCCGCATCTCGCCGTTCGACAACCAGGGCCGCCGGCAGACCTCGTTCGCCGGTGTCGAGGTCCTCCCGGTCGTCGAGCAGTCCGACCACGTCGACATCGACGAGTCGGAGCTGCGCATCGACGTCTACCGCGCATCCGGCCCCGGCGGCCAGGGCGTCAACACGACCGACTCGGCGGTGCGCATCACGCACATCCCGACCGGGATCGTGGTCTCCTGCCAGAACGAGCGCTCGCAGATCCAGAACAAGGCGTCCGCGATGAACGTCCTCCAGGCCAAGCTGCTGGAGCGGCGCCGCCAGGAGGAGAAGGCGGCGATGGACGCGCTCAAGGACAGCGGCAGCTCCTGGGGCAACCAGATGCGCTCCTACGTGCTGCACCCGTACCAGATGGTCAAGGACGTCCGCACCGAGTTCGAGGTCGGCAACCCGCAGGCCGTGCTGGACGGCGACATCGACGGCTTCATCGAGGCCGGCATCCGCTGGCGCAAGCAGCGCGAGACCGCCGCGTAGCGGTCGAGCACCGAAAGGGCCCCCCGGCAACGGGCGGGTTCTAGCGATCCCCGCAACACCCTGTAGTTCAGGGAGTTGCGGGGATCGTGGATTTCGGGGTGTTGAAGGCGAGGTTCTTCGAGGCGTTGGACCGGGAGGACGGCAGCGTCTCGGGTGCTGCCCGGATGGTCGGGGTGAGTCGTCATACGGCGGCCGGCTGGGCGCGGAAGGCCGGTGTCCGCGGCCGGGGGAAGTCCGGTACGGGCGGGCATCCGGGCCGGGCGGAGTACGAGCGGCTACGCGCGTCCGGGGTGCGACGCCGTGATGCCGCGGCACGGGTTGGGGTCCACGAGCGCACCGCCCGGGACTGGGACCGCGGGATCCGCAAGATCGGCAACGCGCGCCTATACCCCGATGGGCGCAGGATCGACTACACAACGGGGATGACCAGCACCGTTTCCTCCAAGGCCACACCGTCCCTCGCGGCGGTCGAGGCCGAGCTGCATCCCCGGTTCTTGACGGTGGCCGAGCGGGAGCTGATCGCGGACCTGCACCGTGAGGGCCGGTCGCTGCGGGCGATCGGACGGGCATTGGGCCGGCCGGCCTCCACCGTCAAACGCGAGATCGATGCCCGTTCCGTCGACGGCCTCTACCGGCCGCACCGCGCCCAGCGGGCCTGGGCCGGGAGCCGGGCGCGCCCCAAGGACTCCAAGCTCGCCCAGGACGGTCCACTGCGCGAGTTCGTCACGGACGGGCTGCGGAAACGGTGGTCGCCCGAGCAGATCTGTCACGCTCTGGTCATGGAGTTCCCCGACGACGACAGCATGCGGGTGAGTCCGGAGACGGTCTACCAGGCGATCTACGTCCAGGCCCGCGGCGGGCTGCGTCGCGAGGTCGCACTCGCACTGCGCACCGGGCGCACCCGACGCAAGCCGCAGCGCAGCCCGGAGCAGCGCACGTCCCGGTTCGTCGACGAGATGGTGATGATCTCCGAACGCCCTGCCGAGGTCGAGGACCGGGCGGTTCCCGGCCACTGGGAAGGCGATCTGATCGTCGGCACCCGCAACGAGAGCGCGATCGTGACCCTGGTCGAGCGCTCCACCCGTTACGTCCTGCTCGGACACCTGCCCGGCGGGCACACCGCCGAGGAGGTCCGGGAAGTGCTGGTGCCCCTGATCCAGACCCTGCCCCAGCACCTACGCGGCTCGCTGACCTGGGACCAGGGCTGCGAGATGGCCGCGCACAAGCAGTTCACCGTGGCCACGGGCGTGCCGGTCTACTTCTGCGATCCGCACTCACCCTGGCAGCGCGGATCGAACGAGAACACCAACGGCCTGCTACGGCAGTACTTCCCCAAGGGCACCGACCTGTCCGTCCACAGCCCCGAAGACCTCGAACACGTCGCCCAACAACTCAACGGCCGACCACGCAAAACGCTCGACTGGAGAACCCCAGCCGAGCGCCTGCGTGATCTACTAACGACCACATAGCCATCAGGTGTTGCGAGGACCCCAAGAATCCGCCACGGCCGGGGGGCCTTTCGCACGTCTGACGCGTCAGGCCAGCGCCTGCCGGGCGATCAGCGCCACCGCGAGCAGTCCGGCCAGCAGAGCCAGCAGCATCGCGGGGGAGAGCGCGGCGAACGGACCGTGCTGCTCCTGCAGTCGCGCCCGGTTGGCCCGGCACACCGGGCACCGGCCCTCGCTCACGCGGCCGTTGCAGTTGGCGCACACCAGATGGTCGCAAGTCATGCGATCTCCTCCTTGCTGCTGAGCCAACGCACCGGACGGGGCTTTGGTTCCTTCTCGTGCCCTGTGCGGGGGAGCGGCCGGTCACGGCCACCACCTCCACTCTGCCAGGTTCCGGGCGTTCCGGCCCCCGCGCTGTGAGATGCCTCCTAATCTTCCGGGCATAACGGGGCATTGTCCCCCAGGTTTCGCCAAATGTCGCGGGCGGGCCCTGCGAGCCCTGCGCCGCTTCGCGTATGGTCCCAAGCCGGGAGCGGCCCTCCGCTCCCTCCGCCCGTCCCCGGGCCGGGCGGCCCTGGGGTGGATCGACCGAGGACTGGCGCCGCCTAGGATGGCCCCCGTGATGCAGCCGTGATCAGATTCGACAACGTCTCCAAGACCTATCCCAAGCAGAACCGTCCCGCCCTGGACAACGTCTCGCTGGAGATCGAGAAGGGTGAGTTCGTCTTCCTGGTCGGCTCGTCCGGCTCGGGCAAGTCCACCTTCCTCCGCCTGTGCCTGCGCGAGGAGCGCCCCAGCACCGGCGAGGTGCACGTGCTCGGCAAGGACCTGGGCAAGCTGTCCAACTGGAAGGTGCCGCACATGCGCCGCCAGCTGGGCACCGTCTTCCAGGACTTCCGCCTGCTGCCCAACAAGACGGTCGCGCAGAACGTGGCCTTCGCCCTTGAGGTGATCGGCAAGCCCAAGAGCGCCATCAACAAGGTGGTGCCCGAGGTGCTCGACCTGGTCGGCCTCGGCGGCAAGGAGGACCGCATGCCCGGCGAGCTCTCCGGTGGTGAGCAGCAGCGCGTCGCGATCGCCCGGGCGTTCGTCAACCGCCCGATGCTGCTGATCGCGGACGAGCCCACCGGCAACCTCGACCCGCAGAACTCGGTCGGCATCATGAAGCTGCTCGACCGCATCAACCGCACCGGGACCACGGTGCTGATGGCCACGCACGACCAGGCCATCGTCGACCAGATGCGCAAGCGCGTCATCGAGCTCGACAAGGGGCTGCTGGTCCGCGACCAGGCCCGCGGCGTCTACGGGTACCAGCACTGACCCCGTAGGCCGCCGGCCGTCTCGCCAGACCAGCAGTACCGACCCTGGAGTTGTTGAACGCATGCGCGCCCAGTTCGTCCTGTCGGAGATCGGTGTGGGTCTCCGCCGCAACCTGACGATGACCATCGCGGTCGTCGTCAGCGTCGCGCTCTCCCTCGCCCTCGCCGGTGCCTCCCTCCTGGTCCGTGACCAGGTGAACTCCATGAAGGGGTACTGGTACGACAAGGTCGAGGTGAGCATCTACTTCTGCACGAAGTCGGACGCCCGCAACTCGCCGCAGTGCCAGGCGGGCGCGGCGACCGACCAGCAGATCGCCGACATCAAGTCCCAGCTGGACAAGATGGACTCGGTGGTCCAGTCGTCGACGTTCGAGAACTCGACGGAGGCGTACAAGCACTGGAAGGAGATGAACCCGGAGAACCCGCTCATCTCCGTCCTCGGCCCGGAGGCCATCCCGCAGTCCTGGCGGGTGAAGCTCAAGGACCCCACCAAGTACGACGTCATCCAGAGCGCCTTCGCGGGCAAGCCCGGCGTGAAGTCGGTCGAGGACCAGCGGAAGATCCTGGAGAACCTCTTCGGCCTGCTGAACGGTCTGCAGACCGCGGCGTTCGTGATCATGGTGCTGATGCTCTTCGTGGCCCTGCTGCTGATCGTCAACACCGTCCGGGTGTCGGCGTACAGCCGCCGGCGCGAGACCGGCATCATGCGTCTGGTCGGCGCCTCGAACTTCTACGTCCAGATGCCGTTCATCGCCGAGGCCGCGTTCGCCGCGCTGCTCGGCGCGGTCATGGCCTCCGGGCTGCTGCTCGGCGGGCACTTCTTCGTGCACAACTGGCTCGCCGACCGGGTGCAGTTCATCCACTTCATCGGGCTCGGTTCGGTGCTGGCGGTGATACCGCTGCTGGTGGTGGTCGGTATGGGAATGGCCGGCATCGCGGCCTTCTTCACCCTCCGCAAGTACCTCAAGGTCTGACCCGCCCGGCCCCCGACGGCCCCGTACGGCACTGCGCCGTACGGGGCCGTCGGCGTTCCGCCGTCACCCGTTCCGGCCCGCCGTGCCGCGCGCTGCGCCTACACTCCGATGCCATGCCAGAAACTCCGCGCAGGGCACGTCAGGCGGCCACCCTCAGCCTGGTGTTCGGCGTCGTGCTGCTGGCCGGCGCCGCGGCCGGCGCCTGGGGCGACCCGGGCGCGCCGGGGCGGCGCGTGTCCGCCGACGCCGCCCCGGCGGCCGTCGCCACCCTCGCGGCGGGCCAGGACCCGGCCGGCGCCGCGCTCTCCGAGCAGCAGGCCGAGCACCTGATCGGCGCCAACGGCGACCGCTGGGGGGCCTACTACAGCGCGCAGGAGTACGCCGAGTTCAGCCAGGGGCTGGACGGCCGCTATCTGGGCGTGGGGCTCTCGGTCGGCCGCGGCCAGGACGGCGTGACCGCGGTCTCGCAGGTGCAGCCGGGCGGGCCGGCGGCCGAGGCCGGGATCGCGGCGGGCGACCGGCTGCTGCGGATCGGGACGGACGAGGCCGACCGCCTGCCCGTCACCGAGGTGGTGGCCCGGCTGCGCGGGCGCGAGGGCGAGCGCCGGGTCGGTTCGGAGGTCGTGCTGGCCGTCCGGCGCGACGAGGGGGAGGTCCGCGAGGTCCGGCTGCGCCGGGCTCTGCTGGACAGCCAGCAGGTCGCGGTCGAGCGGCTGGACCGGGGCGTCGTCCGGATCGCGGTGCGGGCCTTCACCAGCGGCGTGGCCGAACAGGTGCGCGCCGTCCTGCGCGGCCCGCACTCCGGCGTGGTGCTCGACCTGCGCGGCAACTCCGGCGGGCTGGTCGAGGAGGCCGCCGGCACCGCCGCGGCCTTCCTGGACGGCGGCCCGATCGGCTCCTACCAGGAGCGCGGCGAGACCCGGGAGCTGACCGCCCCGGCCGGCGGCGACCAGCGGACCCCGCTGGTGGTGCTGGTGGACGGCGGCACCATGAGCGCGGCCGAACTGCTCACCGGCGCCCTCCAGGACCGCAGCCGGGCCGTCGTGGTGGGCGCCCGGACCTTCGGCAAGGGCACCGTCCAGCAGCCCAGCCGGCTCGCCGACGGCGCGGTGCTGGAACTCACCGTCGGCCGCTACTTCACTCCGTCCGGCCGGTCCCCGGAGGGCGGCGGCCTGACCCCGGACGTTCCCGCGGCCGGCACCGAGGACGCCGGGGCGCTCGCGCTGCGGGTGCTCGCCGGACTGGGGACGCGCACCTAAAGGGGCTGCCCCGACCCCGGCGGAGGTGCGAGAATGCCTGTGCTATGGCAAAGGAAACCGGACAGAAGCTGATCGCGCAGAACAAGAAGGCGCGGCACGAGTACACCATCCTCGACACCTACGAGTGCGGTCTCGTGCTCACCGGCACCGAGGTCAAGTCGCTGAGGGAGGGGCGGGCCAACCTGGTCGACGGCTACGCCTACATCCAGAACCACGAGGCGTGGATCGACAACGTCTTCATCCCCGAGTACACGCAGGGGACGTGGACCAACCACGCGGCGCGGCGCAAGCGCAAGCTGCTGCTGCACAAGCTGGAGATCCGCAAGATCGAGACCAAGGTCCGGGACGCCGGTCACACCCTGGTCCCGCTCTCGCTGTACTTCAAGGACGGCCGGGTGAAGCTCGAACTCGCCCTCGCCGTCGGCAAGAAGCTGTACGACAAGCGCCAGACGCTGCGTGAGAAGCAGGACACCCGCGAGACGGCCCGGGCCGTCGCGGCGGCCAGGCGGCGCCAGCGCTGACACCTCGGCGCCACGGAGTTAATCCGCTGGACCCTTGCCAGTCGCCTCGCGTACTATGGCGCCAGCAACACGGACGGACACCGTCCGAGCTGTTTCTCAACAAAACATGGGGATGATCGGTTTCGACAGGGGACGTCGAAACAGGAGAAGCGAGCCGAGGAACGCGGCAATGATCTCGTTAACCATCTGTCGCAAACAAATAATCGCCAACTCTAAGAGCGATTCCCAGCAGTTCGCTCTCGCTGCCTAATAAGCACCGATAGCGCTTGGGTGTCAGACCGGGGAGTTCCCGACCCGGACCCTGGCATAATCTAGGGAACTCAACCGTCCGCCCGGGCTGCGGGGGTGGATGGGAAATCAAACAGCAGCTGGGCCTGTTGGCGGCTTGTCCGCGTGACCGCCAGGGCCGAGAAACTCACAGCGGACTGCGCTCGGAGAAGTCCTGAATCCACTCCACTGGACCCGGGTTCGATTCCCGGCATCTCCACCACCCCATGTTCACAGTGAAGGCCGTCCACCGCACCGCGGAGGGCGGCCTTCGCGTTTCCGGCTCCCGGTGCGGCGCGCCAGGGGGGTGGCGGCGTAGGATCTTCCGTCCGCTCGTTTCCCAGAGCCGGACTCCCGTTTCAACCACCGAGGCCATGCAGAGCAATACGGACACCACCGCCGCCACCGACTCCGAGACCGTCCGCGAGCGCGAGATCGCCGGCGAGCAGCGCCACCTCGACACGGTCTACCACCGCCTGGAGGAGAAGCTCGCCGAGGCCGAGTACATCCTGGAGGACGCCGCCAAGCGCGTGCACGTCGGCACCCCGGGCGCGCTCGCCGAGCGCGACGCGCAGGTCTACCGGGCCGGCGCGCACCTCCAGCGGCTCAACAACGAGTTCGAGGACTTCCTGTTCGGCCGGATCGACCTCCAGCAGGCCGACGCCCCGGAGGAGCACGGGATCCCCTCCAACACCCCGCTCGACCCGGCCGACCCGGCCGTCGCCGAGACCCTGCACATCGGCCGGCTCGGGGTGCTGGACGCGGAGTACGGCCCACTGGTGATCGACTGGCGGGCACCCGCGGCCGCGCCGTTCTACCGCTCCACCCCGGTGGAGCCGGGCCGGGTCATCCGCCGCCGGGTGATCCGCTCCAAGGGCCGCAAGGTGGTCGGCGTCGAGGACGACCTGCTCCGCCCCGACCTCACCCCCACCCTCGACGGCCGGGAGCTGGCGGTGGTCGGCGACGGTGCGCTGATGGCCTCGCTCGGCCGGGCCCGCAGCCACTCGATGCGCGACATCGTCTCGTCCATCCAGCGGGAGCAGGACGAGGTGATCCGCGCCGCCGCGGCCGGCGCCACCCTGGTCACCGGCGGCCCCGGCACCGGCAAGACCGCCGTCGCCCTGCACCGTGCCGCCTTCCTGCTGTACCAGGACCGGCGCCGCTACGCCGGGGGCATCCTGGTGGTCTCCCCGACCCCGCTGCTGGTCTCGTACACCGAGGGCGTGCTGCCCGCGCTCGGCGAGGAGGGCCAGGTCGCCATCCGTGCGGTCGGCTCGCTGGTGGACGGCATCGAGGCGGGCACCTACGACACCCCGGAGGCGGCCCGGATCAAGGGCTCGGGCCGGATGGTGCAGCTGCTCCGCCGGGCCGCCCGGGGCGCGCTGGAGCTGCGCGCCCCGCAGGAGCTCAAGGTGGTCGCCCGGGGCGAGGTGCTGCGGCTGGACGCGGGCCGGCTGAAGGCCGTGCGCGGCCACGTGATCGGCTCCGGCGGGACCCCGCTGAACCTGCTGCGCCCGCGGGCCCGCCGGCTCCTGCTGGACGCGCTCTGGCAGGAGGCCACCCGCCACCTGCCCAAGCCCGCCGACCACTACGCCCGCGAGCAGCGCCAGGAGGAGAAGGAGGCGTTCGACGAGTACGTCTCGGACGAGGCGTCGTTCCTGGACTTCCTGGACGCCTGGTGGCCCGCCCTGACCCCGCGCGGGGTGCTCGGCACGCTGAAGCAGAGCCGTCACACCAACCGGATCGCCCGCCGCGCCGTCACCCCGGAGGAGGCGAAGGTGCTGGCCGCGTCCTGGCGTCAGCTGGACGGCCGCGGCGAGGGCGCGTTGTCGGCGCACGACGTGGCGCTGGTGGACGAGCTCCAGGTGCTGCTCGGCGAGGCGGCCCGGCCGAAGGTCCGCGAGGTGGACGCGGTGGACCTGCTGAGCGGCCTGGAGGAGGTCACCACCTTCGCCGACCGCAGCTCCAGACAGCGTGAGCGTATGCCGGTGGAGCGCACCGAGTACGCCCACGTGATCGTCGACGAGGCGCAGGACCTCACGCCGATGCAGTGGCGGATGATCGGCCGCCGGGCCCGGATGGCCACCTGGACCATCGTCGGTGATCCGGCGCAGTCCTCGTGGCCGTTCCCCCGGGAGGCGCAGGCCGCGCTGGACGAGGTGCTCTCCGGCAAGCCGCGCCGCCGCTACACGCTGACCGTGAACTACCGGAACCCGGCCGAGATCGCCGAGGTGGCGGCGAAGGTGCTGGCGCTGGCCGCGCCGGGCACGCCGTCGCCGAGCGCGGTGCGCCACGTCGGCGTGGAGCCGCGGTTCGCCGCCGTCACCGACCCGTCGCCGGAGGCCTTCGGCGCGGCGGCCCGGGCCGAGCTGGAGCGACTGCTGGCGGAGGTGGACGGCACCGTGGCGATCGTCGTGCCGATGGACCGCCGGGCCGAGGCGGCCGGCTGGACCGAGGGCCTGGGCGAGCGCGCGGTGGCACTGGGCAGCCTGGAGGCCAAGGGCCTGGAGTACGACGCGACCGTGGTGGCCGACCCGACCGGGATCGCCGGCGAGTCGGAGGCCGGCCTGCGGGTGCTCTACGTGGCGCTGACCCGGGCGACCCAGCGGCTGACCGTGCTCTCCGGCCCGGACGACCTGCCGGACGCGGCCGGAGTGCCGGCGCTTCTGCACGGCTGACGGTCGGTCCGCCGGGACGGCGAAGGCCCCTCACCGACGGTGAGGGGCCTTCAGACGTTGGATGACACCGACCCGCCATGCTCGCCTCGCGGCAAGTGGTCCCTCGAAGGGACGAAGGTTGGGCCCGGGGGCTTGGATCGAGCCGGTGTCCCGTCCAATGTAACGCATCGGCCCGGAGAGGCAAGAAGTTGTCGGATCCGCACACTCAATGAACGTTATTTCTGGCTACCGCTTGGAAGGTGCGACGATCGAGGTCTAGCATGCGCAGGCGATGCCTTCAACAAAATGTTGAGCCTGCCGATGGACGGAAGAAGGAAGCGTCGATGGCGACGGTGCCCAGTGTCTCCAACTCGATCACGGTGCGGCTTGAGGTCCCGGCCCGGGGCAACGCCGTCAGCGCGATCACCACGGCGGTCGAGTCCTCGGGCGGTTCGGTCACCGGCCTCGACGTCACCGCCTCCGGCCTGGAGGCGCTGCGGATCGACGTGACGGTCGCCGCCTCGTCCGTCGCCCACGGCGAGGAGATCGTCGAGAAGCTCCGCACCATCGACGGCGTGTCGATCGGCAAGGTCTCCGACCGCACCTTCCTGATGCACCTCGGCGGCAAGATCGAGATGTCCTCGAAGCTGCCGATCCGCAACCGCGACGACCTCAGCATGATCTACACCCCGGGTGTCGCCCGGGTCTGCATGGCGATCGCCGAGAACCCCGAGGACGCCCGCCGCCTCACCATCAAGCGCAACAGCGTGGCCGTGGTCACCGACGGCTCCGCGGTGCTCGGCCTGGGGAACATCGGCCCGGCCGCCGCGCTGCCGGTGATGGAGGGCAAGGCGGCCCTGTTCAAGCGCTTCGCGGGCATCGACGCCTGGCCGATCTGCCTGGACACCCAGGACACCGACGAGATCGTGGCCATCGTCAAGGCGATCGCCCCGGGCTTCGCCGGCATCAACCTGGAGGACATCTCCGCGCCGCGCTGCTTCGAGATCGAGGCGCGGCTGCGCGAGGCGCTGGACATCCCGGTCTTCCACGACGACCAGCACGGCACCGCGATCGTGGTGCTGGCGGCGCTCACCAACGCGCTCAAGGTGGTCGGCAAGGGGATCGGCGACATCCGGGTCGTCATGTCCGGCGCGGGCGCCGCCGGTACCGCGATCCTCAAGCTGCTGCTGGCGGCCGGCGTCGAGCACGCCACGGTCGCGGACGTGCGCGGCGTGGTCCACCAGGGCCGCGACGACCTCAACGAGAACCTGCGCTGGATCGCCGACCACACCAACCGCTCGGGCCGCACCGGCAGCCTCAAGGAGGCCGTGGCGGGCGCCGACGTCTTCATCGGCGTCTCGGCCCCGAACCTGCTGGACGGCGACGACATCGCCACGATGGCGGAGGGCGCGATCGTCTTCGCGCTGGCCAACCCGGACCCGGAGGTCGACCCGGCGGTGGCCCGGCAGACGGCCGCGGTGGTCGCCACCGGCCGCAGCGACTTCCCGAACCAGATCAACAACGTGCTGGTCTTCCCGGGCGTGTTCCGCGGCCTGCTGGACGCCCAGAGCCGGACGGTCAACACCGAGATGATGATCGCCGCCGCCCGGGCACTGGCCACCACCGTCGCGGACGACGAGCTGAACGCGAACTACATCATCCCCAGCGTCTTCCACAAGGACGTCGCCAAGACGGTGGCGTCGGCCGTCCGCGAGGCCGCGCTGGCGGGTGCTCAGGAGGCCCCCGCGGCGGCCCGTCCGACCCCGGGCATCGTCGGCACGCTCGACACCGCCTCCTTCCCCTCCGTCAAGCTCTGACGGGACCCCGCGGCCCGTGTCGCGGATCGACCAAATGTCCGAATAGCACGCATGGCGGCCCAGGCCCGCCCCGAACCCTTGCGACACAAGGGCGAGGGGCGTGTTTGGGCTTGTCAGTCCTAGGGCGTACGGTAGCCCTGCACGGGGCAGGCGTGTCCGACAAGTACGGAACGTCCCCCTGGTCTTCCGGCGAGTCGTCCCGACCGCCGTCCGCGCCCGGTCCGCCGGAGCCGACGGAGCGTCACACCTCCAACGGGCGGGCGATGTTCGGGTGGCTCGGTCGGGGCCCGATTGGCTTTCTCGGGGCCGGTCGGGGCAGGATTCGTATTCAGGCAGGCGGGCGGGCCTTCGAAGGCTCCGGCGCGCGGCATCGGGTACGGACCCGGCCTGCGACCACGCATTGCCTGCATGAGCACAGTGTGCGGACCTGCGGCCTATCCGGGTGCCCCCCGGTGGGAGCACCGATGGGCCCCCGCACACCGCAAGCGAACAGACCACAGGAGTACACATGAACCGCAGTGAGCTGGTGGCCGCGCTGTCCGAGCGCGCCGAGGTGACCCGCAAGGACGCCGACGCCGTTCTGGCCGCCTTCGCCGAGATCGTCGGCGAGGTCGTCGCCAAGGGCGACGAGAAGGTCACCATCCCCGGTTTCCTGACCTTCGAGCGCACCCACCGCGCTGCCCGCACCGCCCGCAACCCGCAGACCGGCGAGCCGATCCAGATCGCGGCCGGCTACAGCGCCAAGGTGAGCGCGGGCTCCAAGCTCAAGGAAGCCGCCAAGGGCGCCTGAGCAACCCCTTGAACGCCGAGAGGCCGGGTCCCCGGAAGGGGGCCCGGCCTCTCGCCGTGGGTCGGGTGCCGGTCAGGCGTCGATCAGCTGCTCGGTGGGCAGCTCGACGTGGGCGCCGAGGTCCCGCAGCTTCTCCATGAAGTTCTCGTAGCCGCGGTTGATCAGGTCGATGCCGTGCACGGTCGAGGTGCCCTCGGCCGCCAGCGCCGCGATCAGGTACGAGAAGCCGCCCCGCAGGTCCGGGATGACCAGCTCGGAGCCGATCAGCTTGGACGGGCCGGAGACGACCGCGGAGTGCAGGAAGTTGCGGGCGCCGAAGCGGCACGGGGTGGCGCCGAGGCACTCGCGGTAGAGCTGGATGTGTGCGCCCATCTGGTTCAGCGCGCCGGTGAAGCCGAGCCGCGACTCGTACACCGTCTCGTGCACGATGGACAGGCCGGTCGCCTGGGTCAGCGCGACCACCAGCGGCTGCTGCCAGTCGGTCTGGAAGCCGGGGTGGACGTCGGTCTCCAGCGCGATCGCCTTGAGCTCGCCGCCCGGGTGCCAGAACCGGATGCCCTCGTCGTCCACCTCGAAGGCGCCACCGACCTTCCGGAAGGTGTTGAGGAAGGTCATCATCTCCAGCTGGCGGGCGCCGCGGACGTAGATGTCGCCCTTGGTGGCCAGCGCCGCGCAGGCCCAGGAGGCGGACTCCAGGCGGTCCGGCAGCGCGCGGTGGGTGTAGCCGCCCAGCTCGTCGACGCCGGTGATCAGGATGGTCCGGTCGGTGCCCATCGAGATGATCGCGCCCATCTTCTGCAGCACGCAGATCAGGTCGACGATCTCCGGCTCGATGGCCGCGTTGCGCAGCTCGGTGACGCCCTCGGCGAGGACGGCGGTGAGCAGCACCTGCTCGGTGGCGCCGACCGACGGGTACGGCAGCTCGATCCGGGTGCCGCGCAGCCGCTGCTGGGCGACCAGGTAGGTGCCCTGCGGGTGCTTCTCGATGGTGGCGCCGAACTGGCGGAGCACCTCGAAGTGGAAGTCGACCGGGCGGCCGCCGATGTCGCAGCCGCCCAGGCCCGGGATGAAGGCGTGGCCGAGGCGGTGCAGCAGCGGGCCGCAGAACAGGATCGGGATGCGTGAGGAGCCGGCGTGCGCGTCGATGTCCGCGACGTTGGCGCTCTCCACGTGGGACGGGTCGAGGATCAGCTCGCCGTCCTCGTCGCCGGTGCGCACGGTGACACCGTGCAGCTGGAGCAGTCCGCGGACCACCTTCACGTCGCGGATGTCCGGGACGTTGCGCAGTCTGCTGGGGCCCTGCCCGAGCAGGGCGGCGACCATGGCCTTGGGGACCAGGTTCTTCGCACCACGGACGCGGATTTCGCCTTCGAGCGGGTTTCCGCCGTGGACCAGCAGGACGTCGTCGGTCATCGTTCTCGCAATCCGGGGTGCCAGAGGAGTGGGTGGGGCTCCGGAACGGGAGCCGGGCGGTGGACCGGTCGTACGGGCGCGTTCGGGCCCCCGGCGTGACCGAGTCGGCACCGCATAAGGGCGTCCACCATCAGTAGATGGTAGTGGGCGTCCAGGTGGTTCCCGTGAGCCTCTCCCGTGATGGTGCTCTCGCCGGGTGGTGTCGCGCCCGCCGGTGCGTCCGTACGGGTGTTCGTGCGGCGTGGCGGCGGCGGTCCGGACGGCCTTCGTGTTGCGGTGTCCGCCCCCGGCCGTTCTGCGGGATCATGTGAGGCATGACGGCGGCCCATTCGCACGGAGACCGGTCCCACACCGGCCGTTTGCTCGTCGCGACCCCCGTGCTCACCGACCCGAACTTCGCCCGGGCGGTGGTGCTCCTCCTCGACCACGACGCCGAGGGGGCGCTCGGTGTCGTCCTGAACAGACCGACCCCGGTCGAGGTGGGCAGCGTGCTGGACGGCTGGGGCGGGCTGGTCGGCCGGCCGGCCGTGGTGTTCCAGGGCGGGCCGGTGGCGCTGGACTCGGCGCTCGGCCTGGCGGTGGCACCGGGGGAGCCGGGCACCGTCGAGCCGCTCGGCTGGCGGCGGGTGCACGGCGCGATCGGCCTGGTGGACCTGGAGGCGCCGCCCGAGGTGCTGGCCGGCGAGCTCGGCGGGCTGAGGATCTTCGCCGGGTACGCGGGCTGGTCTCCGGGGCAGCTGGAGGCGGAGATCTCCTCCGGCGCCTGGTACCTGGTCGACTGTGAGCCGGGCGACATCTCCAGCCCGGAGCCGGAGCGGCTCTGGCGCTCGGTGCTGCGCCGTCAGCGCGGCCCGCTGGCACTCCTGGCGACGTACCCGGACGACCCCACGCTGAACTGAGCCCGGACGTCGCCGGCGGGCCGTTCCCCCGTTCGGCCGGGACGCGGCGACCGGCCGCCGGGCCCGACACTGGCCCGGTTTCCCGGACCGCCCATAGACTTGGCACTCATGAGCACTCTTGAGCCCGAGCGCGGCCTCGGCACCGGCACCCTGGTCGAGCCCGTCCCGCAGGTGTCCCACGGGGACGGCGACCACGAGCGCTTCGCGCACTACGTCCAGAAGGACAAGATCATGGAGAGCGCGCTCTCCGGATCTCCCGTGGTGGCGCTCTGCGGCAAGGTGTGGGTTCCCGGGCGGGACCCGAAGAAGTATCCGGTCTGCCCGATGTGCAAGGAGATCTACGACGGCATCGGCAAGCCGCAGGGCGGCGACGGCGACAAGTAGCGGACCGTCCGGCCGGGACCGTTCCGCATCGCGACACGTGCGCGAATTGGTCTATGCCAGTTGACCGCGCCGGGGGCAGGATGACGGGATGGACCTCATTCCCGCCCCCCTGGGCTCCGTCCGCCTCCCGGACCGGGACTTCCCGCTGGACCGCGCCACCACCCTCACCGCTCCGCCCGCACTGGCCGGGGCGGAGCGGTGGCTGCGGTCCGCACTGACCGCCGCGACCGGCCTGCCGCTCACCCCCGGGCGGCCCGGCGAGGGCATCGAGCTGGTCCACGACGAGGCGCTGGCCGGCGAGGCGTACCGGCTCTCGGTGCGTCCGGGCCGTGCCGTGATCACCGCCGGTGGCCCGGCCGGCGCGCTCTGGGGTGCCCAGACGCTGCGCCGGCTGCTCGGCCCGGACGCCTACCGGCGGGCGCCGCTGCGCGCCGGCGGCTGGGTGCTCCCGGGCACCGACATCGAGGACGCTCCGCGCTTCCGCTGGCGCGGCGCGCTGCTGGACGTCGCCCGGCACTTCCTGCCCAAGGCCGACGTGCTGCGCTTCGTCGACCAGCTCTCCACTCACAAGCTCAACGTGCTGCACCTGCACCTGACCGACGACCAGGGCTGGCGGGTGGAGATCAAGCGCTACCCGCGGCTCACCGAGCGGGCCTCCTGGCGGGAGCGCTCGATGGTCGGCTACCGGGCCGGGCGGCGTCGCGACGACCGGCCGCACGGCGGCTTCTACACCCAGGACGACCTGCGCGAGATCGTCGCGTACGCCGCCGAGCGGGCGGTCACCGTCGTCCCGGAGATCGACCTGCCGGGCCACACCCAGGCGGCCGTCGCCGCCTACCCGGAGCTGGGCAACGCCGACGTGGTGGACACCGCGGCGCTGGGCGTCTGGACCGACTGGGGCGTCAGCCACAACGTGCTCAACCCCTCCGAGGCCACCCTGCGCTTCTTCGAGGGCGTGCTGGAGGAGGTCCTGGAGGTCTTCCCGTCCGAGTTCATCCACCTCGGCGGCGACGAGTGCCCGAAGGAGCAGTGGAAGGAGAGCCCGGCCGCCCAGGCGCGGATCCGGGAGCTGGGGCTGGCCAACGAGGACGAGCTGCAGAGCCACCTGATCCGGCACTTCGACCGCTGGCTGGCCGACCGCGGCCGCCGGCTGATCGGCTGGGACGAGATCCTGGAGGGCTGGCCGACCGCCGCCGCGCCTCCGGCGGGCGCGGCGGTGCCGGCCGCCGAACGCCCCGGGGCGGGGTGGTGCTCGCGCGCGGCGGTCTCGTCCTGGCGGGGCTTCGGCGGCGGGATCGCGGCCGCGCGGGCCGGGCACGACGTGGTGATGTGCCCCGAGCAGCACGTCTACCTCGACCACCGGCAGGCCGACGGCCCGGACGAGCCGATCCCGGTCGGCTTCGTGCGCACCCTGGAGGACGTCTACCGCTTCGAGCCGGTGCCGGCGGAGCTGGACGAGGCCGCGGCCCGGCGGGTGATCGGCACCCAGGCCAACCTGTGGAGCGAGTTCATGGACAGTGCCCGGGACATCGACTACCGGGCCTTCCCCCGGCTCGCCGCCTTCGCCGAGGTCGCCTGGTCCGCCCTGCCCGCCGACCCGGCCGCGCGGGACTTCGCCGGCTTCGAGCGCCGGATGGCGTCCCACCTGGAGGTGCTGGACGCGCTCGGGGTGGAGTACCGCCCGGCCGGCGGTCCGCACCCCTGGCAGAGGTGGCCCGGCGTGGCCGGCCGGCCGATCGACGGGCCGCCGCCGGCGGTCTGAATCCCGGCCCGACCCCGGCGGTGGGGGCGGGGGAACTTCTGAGCGGCCGTCGGACGTCAAGAACAGATGAACATCTGCTCCGGTCCGGTCCGGATCGGAGCAGATACCGCCCGGTATCCGTCCCAATCGGGCAGTCCCGTTCGCCGGCCCCGAAATGATCATCGAGCATTGTGTGCCAGAGTTGCCCAACCCGGCCCGATCGCCCGTACCCTACGGGCCAGGCCGGGCTGCCGACGCGGACACCCGGCCGAGGGCCGCGGGCGGCAGGCGATCGATGAGCAAGTGGAGCACGGTGGGACCCAGGTGAACCGGACGATCATGCTGCCGGCCTCCCTCGACGAGGCCGTGGACGCGCTGGCCGCTCACCCGGCCGCGGTGCCGGTGGCCGGCGCCACCGACCTGATGGAGGCCGTCAACGCCGGACGCCTCCGCCCCGCCGCCCTGATCGGCCTCGGCCGGATCACCGAACTGCGCGGCTGGCGCTACGAGGACGGCGGCACCGCCGTGCTCGGCGCGGGGCTCACCCACGCCAGGATGGACCGCCCCGACTTCGCCGCCCTCATCCCCGCCCTCGCCGACGCCGCCCGCACCGCCGGCCCCCCGCAGGTGCGCAACGTCGGCACCCTCGGCGGCAACATCGCCACCGCCGCCCCGACCGGCGACACCCTCCCGGTGCTCGCCGCGCTGGAAGCCAGCGTCACCCTCGCCCGGGCCGGTGCCAGCCGCGAGGTCCCGGTCAGCCACCTGCTCACCGGCCTCGACCCGCTGCGCCCGGGCGAACTGCTCACCTGGGTGCGTGTCCCGCTGCTGCACGCCCCGCAGGTCTTCCTCAAGGCCACCGGCCGCAGCGGCCCGGCCCGCGCCACCGCCTCGGTCGCCCTCGTCCTGGACCCCGCCCGGCGCGCCGTGCGCTGCGCCGTCGGCGCCGTCGCCCCGGTGCCGCTGCGCCCGCTGGAGGCCGAGGCCTGGGTGGCCGGCTGCATCGACTGGGACGGCAGCCGGGAGATCGACCCCGCCGCGACGGCCGCGTTCGGCGAGTACGTGGCCGCCGCCTGCGTCCCGGACGGCTACGGCGCCGAAGGTGCCTGGGAGGCCGTGACCGAGGGGCCGAGCGCGGCCGCCGTCCGGCTGCGGCGTACCGTATCGGTGCTGGCCCGCCGGGCACTGGGAAGGGCGCTGAAGTGACCACTGACCCCATCGAGACCCTCGACGCGGGCGCGTTCGACCACGCGCCGCAGGTCAGCCGCGAGCTGCGCCCCTGCGCCTCGTACACCCTGCGGGTCAACGGTTTCGAACGGCCCGTCACCGACGCCTGGATCGGCGAGAGCCTGCTCTACGTGCTGCGCGAGCGCCTCGGCCTGGCCGGCGCCAAGGACGGCTGCGAGCAGGGCGAGTGCGGCGCCTGCTCGGTGCAGGTGGACGGCCAGCTGGTCGCCGGCTGCCTCGTCCCGGCCGCGCTGGCCGCGGACAGCGAGATCAACACCGTCGAGGGCCTGTCGGCCGGAGGCGGCGCCAGCGACGTCCAGCAGGCGCTGGCCGAGTCCGGCGCGGTGCAGTGCGGTTACTGCGCCCCCGGCATGGCGATGGCCGTGCACGACCTGCTGCAGCGCAACCACCGGCCCACCGAGGTCGAGGCCCGGCAGGCGCTCTGCGGCAACCTCTGCCGCTGCACCGGCTACCGGGGCGTGCTGGCCGCGGTGCAGAACGTCGCCGACGCGCGCGCGGTCGAGGCCGAGGAGGCGGAGGCGGAGGCGGCGCTCGCCGCGGAGGCGGCCGCCGAGGGCGCCGACCCGGCCGCGGCGCAGGAGCCGGAGCAGCCGGCCGACCCGCCGGTGTACACCGACGAGGACGCCTGGATCGAGCACGTCCCGCAACCGCCGGCCGAGGAGACGCCGACCACCGCGGGCACCGGCGTCGGCGTCGGCATGCAGTACGGCACCCCCGACGGCCTGGGCGGCTACGACACCGGCGTCTACGACACCGGGGTGCTGCCGCAGGTGCACGGCATCCCGGCGCAGGGCGGCGAGCCGTCCGGCTACTACCCGCAGCCCGGCTTCCCGGAGCAGGCCGGCTACCCCGAGCAGGCCGGCTACCCGGAGCAGGCCGGCTACGCGCCGGCCGGTCCGGGCAACACCCCGGCCCACGGCACCTACCTGCCCGGCGGCGGGCCCGAGGGCGGCTACCCGGACCAGGGCTACCCGCAGCAGCCCGGCTACGACGCCTCGACCTACGACGGCCCGGTCTACGAGCCGACCCCGGCCCACGGCACCCCGGTCCCCGGCTCCGAGGGCGCCGCCTTCGACGGCCCCGCGTTCACCGGCCCCGCGTTCGACGGCACCGGGTACGAGGGCACCCCCGCGCACGGCACGCCGTACGTCCCCGCGCCCCCGCTCGGCGCGCCGGCCGAGGGCGCCGCCCCCTACGGCGCCAACCCCGCCGGCGTCCCGTACGGCGCCACCCCCGCCCACGGCATCCGGCTCCCCGAGGACGACCACGCATCATGACGTCGCCTACCGACATCGGCGCAGCACCCCAGCAGGACGGCGGCGAGGGCGGCGCACCGGAGCCGTTCGGGCTCGGCAGCTCCCCGCTGCGCAGCGACGCGCTGCCCAAGGCGCTCGGCATCTACCCCTACGCCGCCGACCTCTGGGCCGAGGGCCTGCTCTGGGGTGCGGTGCTGCGCTCGCCGTACCCGCACGCCCGGATCAGGGGCATCGACACCTCCGCCGCGCTCGCCCTGCCCGGTGTGCACGCCGTGGTGACCGCCGCCGACCTGCCCGAGGGCCCGGACGGCAGCCCCGACGGCGCCCCGGCCGGGCCGATCGTCGCCGACCGGCCGGTCCTGGCCGCCGGAGTGGTCCGCCACCACGGCGAGCCGGTCGCGGCGGTCGCCGCCGACCACCCGGACACCGCCCGCCTCGCCGTCGGCCTGATCGCCGTCGACTACGAGCCGCTGGAGGCCGTCACCGACCCCGAGCAGGCCTTCACCGCCGCGCCGCTGCACCCGGACGGCAACCTGTTCCGGCACCTGCCGCTGCGCACCGGGGATCCCGAGGCGGCCGGCGAGATCGTGGTCGAGGGCCTCTACCAGGTCGGTCGGCAGGACCCGGCGCCGCTCGGCGCCGAGGCCGGCCTCGCCGTGCCGCGCCCGGACGGCGGCGTGGAACTGCACCTGTCCTCCACCGACCCGCACGGGGACCGCGACCGCACCGCCGGCTGCCTCGGCCTGGAGCCGGACCGGGTCCGGCTGGTCGTCACCGGCGTGCCCGGGGCCACGTCCGACCGCGAGGACCTCTCCTTCCAGGTCACCCTGGCGCTGCTGGCGCTGCGCACCGGGCGGCCGGTGAAGATGACCCTCACCCGCGAGGAGTCCTTCCACACCCACACCTCGCGCCACCCCGCGCTGCTGCGCTACCGCCACCACGCCGACGCCGAGGGCAGGCTGGTCAAGGTCGAGGCGCAGATCCTGCTGGACGGCGGCGCGTACGCGGACGTCTCGGCCGAGGCCCTGGCCGCCGCCACCGCGTTCTCGGTCGGCCCCTACGTCTGCCCGAACGTCTTCGTGGACGCCTGGGCCGTGCGCACCAACAACCCGCCGGCCGGCCGGATGCGCGGCGAGGGCGCCCTGCAGGCGTGCTTCGCCTACGAGTCGCAGCTCGACCAGCTGGCCGCCCGGGTCGGCATCGACCCGGTGGAGATCCGCCGCCGCAACGCGATGGCCACCGGCGACCCGATGCCCACCGGACAGGCCGTCACGTGCCCCGCACCGGTGGCCGCACTGCTGGACGCGGTCTCCTCCGAGCCGCTGCCCGCGCTCCCGGTGGACGACCCGGACGCCGAGTGGCTGCTGCCGGGCGGTCCGGGCGGCGCCGGCGACCCGGCGGCGGTGCGGCGCGGCATCGGCTACGCGGTGGGCATGGTGCACATGCTGGGCGCCGAGGGCGAGGACGAGGTCTCGACCGCGACGGTGCGGGTCAGCGGCGACCACGCCACGGTGATCTGCGCCGCCGTCGACTCCGGCCAGGGCTTCGCCACGCTGGCCCGGCAGATCGTGCAGTCGGTGCTGGGCGTCAGCGAGGTCTACATCGCCCCGGCCGACAGCGACCAGTCGATCGCCGGGCCCTCCGCGCGCGGCCGGCACACCTGGGTCTCCGGCGGTGCGGTGGAGCGGGCCGCGCTGATGGTCCGCCACCAGCTGCTGCAGCCGATCGCCGCCAACTTCGGGATGTCGGCCGAGCTGCTGCAGATCGCCGACGGCAAGATCACCTCCTACGACGGGGTGCTGGGCATGCCGGTCGCCGAGGCGCTGGAGGGCAAGGAGCTCTGGGCGACCGCGCAGTGCCGGCCGCATCCGACCGAGCCGCTGGACGAGGACGGCCAGGGCGACGCCTTCGTCTCGATCGCCTTCTGCGCGATGCGGGCGGTGGTGGACGTGGACATCGAACTCGGCGCGGTCCGGGTGGTGGACGTGACGGTCGCCCAGGACGTCGGCCGGGCGCTCAACCCGCGTCAGATCGAGGACCGGATCGAGGCGGGCGTCGCCCAGGGCATCGGCCTGGCCCTGCTGGAGGACCTGCGCACCGAGGGCGGCCGGCTGGTCAACCCCTCGCTCACCGGCTACCGGATGCCGACCTCGCTGGACACCCCGGAGGTGCGGATCGCGGCCCTGCTGGAGGAGCGGGACGTGGTGGCCACCTTCGGTGCCAAGGCGGTCAGCGCGGTGCCGGCCGTGGTCGCTCCGGCCGCGGTGGCGGCGGCGGTCCGTGCGGCCACCGGGCTGCCCGTCGGCCGCCTGCCGATCCGGCCCGAGGACGCCGTCACGGCCTGAGCGTGCAGGGCCGGGCGGAACCGCGCCCGGCCCGCCGCCCGCTCCCGGGCGGCCCGCGCGGGAATTCCTGGTCAATTGCACGAAGAATTGCCGGGCGGCGCATTTCGCGCCGACCGGCAATTCGTTTTCGTGGAGGCCACGACGGGATTCGAACCCGTGTAAACCGCTTTGCAGGCGGTCCCCTGAACCACTCGGGCACACGGCCGTGCGGTCGAGCTGGGGCGGAGCCGGGCCGGAGGTGGCCCGAACAGCTGGACTGCGGGCGCGTTCAGGCGCAGCGGCACCAGCCTCAGGCGCAACAGGCGCGACAACAGGCGGGAGCCGCGGCGCAGGTGCGGGGCGCAGCGGGGGCCACCGTCTTCCTGTCCATTTCCGACTCCTGTCGTCGTTCGCCGTTTTGGTGAATTCATCCTCGCGGACGCCGTGGCGGATCGTCAATATCTCCTCGTGAATTCTGCGTGGCGGGCTGTGCTACGGTCGGAGACAGGTGGCCCTTATCCGGCCGCCCCGGACGAGCGCGTCGTACCCGGTGACGACAAGACGGCGCAGTACAGCGGCAACCCGGCCGCTGCCGACTGCGGAGGTCCGATCGCCATGGCGTGGCTCGTTCTGATCATCTCGGGTGTCCTGGAGACCGTCTGGGCGGTGGCCCTGGAGTCCTCCAGGGGCTTCTCCCGGCTCGTCCCCACCCTCGTCTTCGGCATCGCACTGGCCCTGAGCATGGGCGGCCTGGCGTACGCGATGCGCTCGATCCCGATCGGCACCGGCTATGCGGTCTGGGTCGGCATCGGCGCCGTCGGCACGGCCCTCTACGGGATGGCGGTGCTGGGCGATCCCGGCACCCTGGCGCGGATCGGCTGCCTGCTGCTGATCGTCTCCGGCGTGGTGGGTCTCAAGGTGCTGCACTGACCCGGCGGCCGGGCCCGGCCCGCACGGGCGAAGGCCGCGCCAAGGGGCCGCATGAGGAGTCGATCAAGGACTGAAAGTCAGGGGTCATCCGATCGGATGGGTCTTACGATGTCACGTATGACCACAGCCTCCCCCACCTCGGTCGACTCCGTTCCGACACCCGGCGAAGAGACCGACTCGGGCGGGGTGCTCAGCGGCCCGTACCGGGCGCTGACCCTGGGCATCGTCTCCGTGGTCCTGCTGCTGGCCTTCGAGGCGACGGCGGTCAACACCGCGATGCCGGTCGCCGCCCGCCGGCTGGACGGCCTGGGCCTGTACGCCTTCGCCTTCTCCGGCTACTTCACCACCACGCTGTTCGCCCTGGTCGTCTCCGGCCAGTGGTGCGACCGGCGCGGGCCGCTGCAGCCGCTGTTCACCGGCGTCGCGGTGTTCGGCGCCGGCCTGGTGGTGGCCGGGGCGGCGCCCGGGATGTGGGTCTTCGTCGCCGGGCGCGCGGTCCAGGGCCTGGGCGGCGGGCTGGTCATCGTGGCGCTGTACGTGGTGGTCGGCCGGGCTTATCCGGAGCGGCTGCGCCCATCGGTGTTCGCGGCCTTCTCCGCGGCCTGGGTGCTCCCCTCGATCGTCGGCCCGGTGGTCTCCGGTGCCGTCACCCAGCACCTCGGCTGGCGATGGGTCTTCCTCGCCGTCCCGGTGCTGATCCTGCTGCCGCTCGCGGTGATGGGCCCGGCGTTGCGGCGTTCGGAGCGGGCGCAGCCGGCGGCGACGGGCGCGGCCTTCGACGGCCGCCGCACCCTGCTGGCGGCGATGGCCGCGGTGGGCGCGGGCCTGCTGCAGTACGCCGGCCAGCGGCTGGACCTGCTCGGGCTGCTCCCGGCCGCCGCCGGAGCGGCGCTGCTGGTGCCCGCGGTGCTGGGACTGCTGCCCGCCGGGACGCTGCGGGCCGGGCGCGGCCTGCCGACGGTCATCCTGCTGCGCGGGGTGGCGGCGGGGGCGTTCTTCGCGGCGGAGGCCTTCATCCCGCTGATGATGGTCACCCAGCGCGGTCTGTCGCCGACGCTGGCCGGGCTGACGCTGACCAGCGGCGGCCTCTCCTGGGCGCTGGGCTCGACACTGCAGGGGCGGCCGGGCGCGGAGCGGTACCGGGAGGCGATGATCCGCGGCGGGTTCGTACTGACCGCGGTGGCGATCGCGGGGGCGGCGTTGGTGCTGGTCCCGGCCGTGCCGGCCTGGGTGGCGGCGGTGGCCTGGGGCGTCGGCGGGATCGGGATGGGCCTGGCGGTGGCGAGCATCAGCGTGCTGATGCTGCGGCTCTCCGCGCCGGAGGACGCCGGGGCCAACTCGGCCTCACTGCAGATGAGCGACGCGCTCGGCAACGTGCTGCTGGTCGGCCTCGCCGGGGTGCTCTTCGCGGCGCTGGGCGGCGGCTCGCTGGCCGCCGCCCAGGAGGGGACCGGGGGCGCCGGCTCGTCCGGCGCGTTCGCGGCGATCTTCCTGACCATGACCGGGGTGGCGCTGCTGGGCGCCCTGGTGTCCGGCCGGGTGCGGAAGGCCTGACGTCACTTCCCGCCGGCGGGGATGTCGGCGGTCGACGGGGCGGTCGGCGGGGCGGTCGTGGGGCCGCCGGTGGCGGCGGCCGGGCCGGGGGAACCGAGGAACGCCTCCCAGCCGCCGGCCGGGGCCTGGCCCTGGGCGAGGCCCTGCAGCTTGCGCAGCACCGCCGGGTCCTGGGCGTCCAGCCAGTCCACCAGCTGGCGGAAGGAGACCAGCCGGACCTCGGGCCGGCCGGCGATCGCCCTGAGCACGTCCTCCACGGCGTTCATGTAGATGCCGCCGTTCCACTGCTCGAAGTGGTTGCCGATGATGTACGGCGCCCGGTTGGTGGTGTACGCCCGTTCGAAGCCCATCAGGTAGGCGTCCCGGGCCTGCGCCTGGTACGCCGGGTGGAGCGCCGGGTCCGCCTTGGTGTTGCTGCCGGACTGGTTGAACATGATGTTGTAGTCCATCGACAGCACCTGGAAGGTGTGCCCGGGGAAGGGGATGGACTGCAGCGGGAGGTCCCAGAGCGCCCCGCCCTGGATCTTCTGCGGCCAGACCTGGGTGCCGTTGCCGCTGCTGTCGTAGCGCCAGCCGCGTTTGGCGGCGGTCGGCAGCAGGTTGCGCTGGCCCTCCAGGCAGGGGGTGCGGCTGCCGATCAGCTCCCGGCGGTAGTCGAAGGGCAGCGCCGGCAGGTCGGTGAAGCCGGTGTTGGTCCGCCAGTTCATGACGAAGTCCATCGCCTGCTGGATCTCGCTGTCCCACTCCTCCGGCGACCACCTGCCGACGCCGGTGGCGCCGCAGAAGTGCCCGTTGAAGTGGGTTCCGATCTCGTGGCCCTCCAGCCAGGCCGCGTGCAGGTTCTCCAGCGTGTCGCGGATGTGCTGGTCGCTCAGGTAGCCGATGTCGGAGGCGCCGACCTTGTGCTGTGGCGGGCGGTAGAGGTCCTTCCTGGACTCCGGCACCAGGTAGAGGCCGCTCAGGAAGAAGGTCATCGACGCGTCGTGCTCCCGGGCGAGCCGGCGGAACCGGCCGAACAGGCGGTTGTCCAGTTCGCCGGCACCGTCCCAGGAGAAGACCACGAACTGCGGCGGGCGCTCGCCGGGCTTCAGCGGCTCGGCGGTGGGCTGGCGGGGCTGCGGGCCGGTGTCCGAGGTGGAGCCGTCGCCGATCAGGGTGGCCGGGGGCTTCGGGGTGTCGCCCGCTCCGGTCCGGTCCGCCGCCGGGGTGGTCGGCACCGGCGCCGCCTTCCCGCCGGTGCCCCCGCTGCTCCCGGCGCATCCGGCCGCGAGGGTGGCTGCGGTCGCGGCGCCGGCGGCCAGCAGGGACCGACGGGAGAGAGCGTCCATGGTCACTCCGTTCGTGGGGTACCGTCGCCCGGGCCCGTTCGGACAACTGCCCGGTCAGACAAGTGCGGTGATAGACCTTTGAGCGGGGTCAGCATGGCATGTGGGCGTGATCAGTCGTTGATTCACCACGAATGATCGGAATCGATCGCCCGATTGATGCAACCGGATCGCCGCCCTTGGTTGTCGATGGACATGCGGGGCGGGCCTGGCGGCTGTTGCTCCCTCCGGGCGATCACCGTCCCGGTCGGAGCAGACCCGGGACCCGCGACCCTGCCGATCGGCGGGTGCCGGTACGACCATCGTGTGGATGTGTCATAAAGTCCGGTCCGGTTGAATCGTTCCCAGGAAACTCCCAGGAACGGTCAAGACGTCGGCAGAGGGGAGCGCCGGGTGGGTGCCCAACAGAGCAGGAGTCCCTGGCCGGGCACCCTGGCGGTCGGCACCGCGGTCGTGCTCGGCGCCTGGCTGCTGCACGACGGCGGCCGGCTCGCCCTGCCGCCGGTCCCGGCCGCGGGGCAGGCGCTGTCGGGCTTCGCCCCGGTCTCCGTCGTCCCACCGCTCGGGCCCTCGGCGCCGATCCGGATCCGGATCCCGTCCGTCCGGCTCGACGCCCCCGTCACCGACCTCGGGCTGGACGGGGAGGGCCGGCTGCAGACGCCGCCGGAGAACGACCGCAACCTGGCCGGCTGGTACCGCGGGGGCGCCACCCCCGGCCAGCGCGGCACCGCGATCATCGCCGGCCACGTGGACAACCGCAGCGGTCCCGCCGTCTTCTACCACCTCGGGGCGCTGCACCGCGGTGACCGGATCGAGATCGTCCGCGAGGACGGTGCCACCGCCGTCTACCAGCTCTACGCCATCGAAGTGCACGACCGAAAGGACTTCCCGGACGACCGGGTGTACCGCCAGGCCGCCGACGCCCAGCTCCGGGTGATCACCTGCGGCGGCGGGTACAGCGAGGAACACGGCTACCAGGGGAACGTGGTGGCCTACGGCTTCCTGGCCGCCACCACCCGGCCGGGGAAGAACGTATGACGACCACCGAGCTCGCCCTCAACTGGAACCCGATCGACTGGCCGCTCACCCACGGCCCGATCCCGTACGCCGTCCTCGCGGCCGGCTGGATATCCGTCGCCGCGCTCGCCCTCTCCCGCGACCGGCGCTGGCTGACCCTGCGCCCGGTCGGCGCGGTGCTGCTCGGCGGCGCACTGACCGGCCTGGTCGAGGCCGTCGTCGACGGCTGGTGGCACCCGTTCCCCGAAGGCCTGCCCGACTACGTCATCGGGTGGATCGCGCTCGCCCTGTTCGGGATGTCCCTGGCGCTCTTCCGCGCACCGCTGCTCTCCCGCCGCCACCGGCTCTACGCCGCCGGCGCCGCCGCCCTGGTGGTGCTGGCGGCGGCCTCCCAGGTCAACCGGGGCTTCGACCAGTACCCGACCGCGCGGACGATGCTCGCGCCGAAGACCCAGGCGCTGACCGCCGGCCAGGCCTCCGACACCGTCACCACGCCGCCCGACCGGGCGCTGGCCGACGTCTGGCAGGCCCCGCCCGACCTCCCGACCAAGGGCACCGTCTCGAACACCCGAATACCCGGCACCAAGTCCGGCTTCGAGACCCGCGACGCCTACGTCTACCTCCCGCCGGCCTACCAGGCGAGCCCCCGGCCGCTGCTGCCGGTCATGGTCCTGCTGCCCGGCCAGCCCGGCGCCCCGTCCGACTGGATCACCTCCGGCGCCATCCAGGACACCCTGGACGCCTTCGCCGCCGAGCACCACGGCCTGGCCCCGATCGTGGTGGTCGCCGACCCGACCGGGGACTCCTGGACCAACACGCTCTGCCTGGACTCCCGGATCGCCAAGGCCCACACCTACCTGGCCGAGGACGTCCCGGACTGGATCCACAGCCGCCTCCAGACCGCCACCGGCCGCACCTCGCTGGCCGTCGGCGGGCTCTCCCTCGGGGGCACCTGCTCGCTCCAGCTGGCCGTCAACGCGCCCCGGGTGTACGGCACCTTCCTGGACATCTCCGGCCAGTCGGAGCCCACCCTCGGCAGCCATTCCGAAACCGTCGCCAAGGCCTTCGGCGGCGACGAGGCGGCCTTCGCGGCGGTCGATCCGCTGCACCTGATGGCCGCCCGGTCGTTCCCGGACACCGCCGGCGTCTTCGTCGTCGGCGCCAACGACCCGGACTTCCGTCCCCAGCAGGAGAAGGCCTTCGAGGCCGCCAAGCAGGCCGGCATGGCGGTCGACTACCAGACCCTGCCCGGCGGGCACAGCTGGTCCGTCTTCCGGGGGGCCTTCGAGCAGAACCTGCCCTGGCTGGCCAAGAGGATGGGGCTGATCCGGTGATCCAGCTCGGCACGGCGCCGACGGGCACCGCGCAGCGGCGCGCGCCCTCCGTCCCGGCACAGCCCGGACCGCCCCCCGGCCCGTCTCCCGACCCGCAGCCCACCCCGCGGCCCGGCCGGCGCCACGCCGCCCGGCTGGCGGGCCGGATCGCCGGCCGGCTGCGCGCGGCCCCGCTCACCCTCACCCTGCTCGGCGTCCTCTGGGTGGTCGGCGGAGTCACCGGGGCCCTCGCCCACGGTCCCTCCCGGGAACTGCTGGCCCGGATCGGCGTCGGCCTGCCCACCCTCGCCGAGGGCCGCTGGTGGACGCCGTTCACCTCGCTGATCTGGTGCTCCAGTGCCAGCTCGTACGTCTGCACCAGCCTGCTGCTGCTCCTGGTCGGCCCGGTCGCCGAGAACAGGCTCGGCCGGGCCCGCACGCTCGCCGTGCTGGTCGTCGGGCAACTGCTCGGCACCCTGCTCGGCACCGGGCTGGTCGGGGTCGGCGCGCGGGCCGGCGAGCAGTGGACCGGCGCCGTCGCCGACCAGACCGCGTGCGGCCCGGTCACCGGCCTGTTCGCACTGGCCGGGGTGCTCGGCTTCCGGCTCACCGTGCTCTGGCGGCGCCGGCTGCACCTGCTGGTGGTGCTGGTGCCGCTGGTGATGACCCTCTACGTCGGTCACCTGCAGAGCGTCCAGCGGTTCGCCGGCGCGCTGCTCGGCCTCGGCGTCGGCGCGCTGCTCGCCCGGGGGCGGCGCCAGCGCAGCCCGCTGCGCTCCTCGCACACCGAGACCCGGGTGCTGGTCGCGCTCTGCCTGGTGGCAGCCGCCTTCGGGCCGCTGATCGCCTCGCTCTACGACAACGCCACCGGGCTGTTCAACACCTTCTCCGAGCTGTACTTCTCGCACCGGCTCACCCCGGACGAGATCGCCGACTTCTGTGCGCTCTCCGCGCACGACTGCGCCCGCGCGAACGCGGTCGAGCGGATCTTCGACACCCCGGGCCGGCTGATGGCCGCACTCTTCCCGGCCCTGCTGCTGGTCCTCGCCGAGGGCCTGCGCCGCGGGCTGCGGCTGGCCTGGCGGATCACCGTCGCCACCGAGCTGCTCTGGGTCGCGCTGCTGGTCTGGCTGTTCACCGAGACCGGCTCCGCCGGCGGGGGCGTGCTGCAGTACTTCGTCGAGGCGCTGCTGCTGCCGCTGCTCACCACCGCCCTGCTGCTGGCGACCCGGCAACGGTTCGGTCTGCGGCTGCCCGGCGCGGTGCTCGCCCGGCTCGGCGCGGTGCTCGGCGGGGCGCTGCTGATCGCCTCCGCCGCCTACGCGGGCCTCGGTGCGGCCGCAGCCGGGCAGTTCGAGCCGTCCGCGACGTTCCGCGGGCTGGTCGCGGGCCTGCCCGCGCAGTTCCTGCCGCCCGCCTACAACGACCTGCTGCCCGACTACCCGATCGCCGTCGGCCCGTTCGCCCGGCTGCTGGAGGCCAACTGCGGCCTCGCCTTCTGGGCGGTCGCGCTGGCCGCGCTGCTGGTGGCCTTCCGCCGCCCGGTGGTGCACACCGACGCCGCGGACGCCGCCCGGGCCCGGGCGCTGCTCACCGCGCACGGCGGCGGCACCCTCTCGTTCATCTCCACCTGGGACGGGAACCACTACTGGTTCGACGAAGAGGGCCGGGCCGCCGTCGCCTACCGGGTGCTCTCCACCGTGGCGCTGACCACCGGCGACCCGTTCGGCGAGCCGGAGGCCCGCGTCCGCGCGGTGGCCGGTTTCGCCCGGTACTGCGACGCCCGCGGCTGGACGCCGTGCTTCTACAGCGTCACCCCGGAGACCGAGGCCGCCGCCGGGGCGCTCGGTTGGCGCTCCCTGCAGGTCGCCGAGGACACCGTGGTCGCCCTGCCGCAGCTGGCCTTCACCGGCCGCAAGTGGCAGGACATCCGCACCGCGCTCAACAAGGCCGGCAAGCAGGGCATCACCGCCGAGTGGTGGGCCTACCGCGACGCGCCGCTCGCGCTGCGGGACCAGATCCGCTCGATCTCCGAGGAGTGGGTCTCCGAGAAGGGCCTGCCCGAGATGGGGTTCACCCTCGGCGGGCTGGAGGAGCTGGACGACCCGGACGTCCGGCTGCTGGTCGCGGTCGACGCCGAGGGCACCGTGCACGGGCTGACCAGCTGGATGCCGGTCTACGAGAACGGTGCGCCGGTCGGCTGGACGCTGGACTTCATGCGCCGTCGCTCGGACGGCTTCCGCGGGGTGACGGAGTTCCTGATCGCCTCGGCCGCCCTGGGCTTCAAGGAGGAGGGTGCGCGCTTCCTCTCGCTCTCCGGCGCGCCGCTGGCCCGCTCCGGGCAGGACGCCCCGCCCACCGGGCTCCAGCGGATGCTCGACTGGATGGGGCGGGTGCTGGAGCCGGTGTACGGGTTCCGCTCGCTGCTGGCGTTCAAGGCGAAGTTCCAGCCGGAGTACCGGCCGCTGTACATGGCGTACCCGGACCCCGCGGCGCTGCCCAGCATCACCCGGGCGATCGGCAAGGCGTACCTGCCGCACCTGACGGCGGCGCAGGGGGTCCGGCTGATGCGCCGGCTCTCGTCCTGAGCCCCGTCCCCGCCGTGGGCCCCGGCCCCGCTCAGCCGAGCAGCTCGGCCAGCGCCCGGTCGGGGTCCAGGAACAGGTGCTCCTCGCCGTCGGGGACGACGACCCGGCTGCGCCAGAGGAAGCGCCGCAGGTCGGTGCTGTCGAACTGGATCAGCGCGGTCCCCTCGGGCGCCCGCAGCTCGACCATGGTGCGCCGGCCGGTCGCGGGCCGGATGTGGACGTCGCCGAGGCCGGCGGGCAGCTCCAGGCCGGCCGCCAGGAGGTGGCGGGCGAAGACCCAGACGATGTCCCGGCCGCCGTCCGGGTCCGGCCCGTCGCCGGGCCCGTCGGCCGGCCCACCGGCCGGTGCGTCGCCGGGCCCGTCGCCCGGCTCGTCCAACGAGAACTCGGCCGGGAACGCCATCCGGACGGCGAGCGGGTCGTCCGGGCGGTAGGACAGCGTGACCCGCAGCCGGGCGGAGCGGTGGGTGGAGAGGATCAGGCGGGCCTGGACGGTCTCGTCGACGGTGGGGGCGTGCACGGCGGTTCCCTTCTCGGTGCGGCGAGGCCTCGGCGACGGCTGTGGCGGTTGGGGCGGCCTCACCCTGGTGAGAGTCGTGCGGGAGAACGCTCTTACCCGGTTTCCCGGGACAGTCCACGTGATCCGCGTCACATCGATTTCCGGCCGCCGAATGTGCCGCGGCCGGCCCCGCGAGGGCCTGGCCTGGCCGCCCGATCGGCGCCGGGCCGGTACGCTGGGCGGGTTGCCCGATTGCCGCCCGACCGCGGTCCGGGGCCGCAATTCCGCCTCTGACCTGCGACGATCCCCCTCGGAGACCGTGAGTACTGCCGCCGCCTCCTCGATGCCGCTCTTCTCCGACGTGCCGGACCCGCACGCGCCCGTCCGGGCCGTGGCCCAGGCCGCACCGGCCTCCTCGCACCACCTCTCGCCGGCCTTCCCCGGCCGCGCCCCCTGGGGCACCGCCGGCAAGCTCCGGGCCTGGCAGCAGGGGGCGCTGGACAAGTACATCGAGAACCAGCCGCGCGACTTCCTCGCCGTCGCGACCCCGGGCGCCGGTAAGACCACCTTCGCGCTGACGCTGGCCTCGTACCTGCTGCACAACCACCTGGTGCAGCAGGTCACCGTGGTCGCGCCGACCGAGCACCTGAAGAAGCAGTGGGCCGAGGCCGCCGCCCGGATAGGCATCAAGCTGGACCCGGCGTACTCCTCCGGGCCGCTCTCCCGGGAGTACCACGGCATCGTGGTCACGTACGCGGGCGTCGGCGTGAACCCGATGCTGCACCGCAACCGGACCGAAGCGCGCAAGACGCTGGTCATCATGGACGAGATCCACCACGCCGGTGACTCCAAGTCCTGGGGCGAGGCCTGCTTCGAGGCCTTCGAACCGGCCGCACGCCGGCTGGCGCTGACCGGTACGCCGTTCCGCTCGGACACCAACCCGATCCCGTTCGTCCAGTACGAGGCGGGCGGCGACGGCATCCGCAAGTCGGTGGCCGACTACACCTACGGCTACGGGCACGCGCTGGCCGACCACGTCGTCCGCCCGGTGATCTTCCTCTCCTACAGCGGGAACATGCGCTGGCGGACCAAGTCCGGCGACGAGCTGGAGGCGCGGCTCGGCGAGCCGATGACCAAGGACCTGATCGCCCAGGCCTGGCGCACCGCGCTGGCCCCGCAGGGTGAGTGGATCCCGAGCGTGCTGCAGGCCGCGGACCGCCGGCTGACCGAGGTCCGCAAGGCCATCCCGGACGCCGGCGGCCTGGTGATCGCCACCGACCAGACCGTGGCCCGCGCGTACGCCAAGATGCTGCGCGAGATCAGCGGCGAGAAGGTCACCCTGGTCCTCTCCGACGAGGCCGAGGCGTCCAAGCGGATCTCCGACTACTCGGCCGGCACGTCCCGCTGGATGGTCGCGGTCCGGATGGTGTCCGAGGGCGTCGACGTGCCCCGGCTCTGCGTCGGGGTGTACGCCACCTCGATCTCCACCCCGCTGTTCTTCGCCCAGGCCGTCGGGCGCTTCGTGCGCGCCCGCAAGCGCGGCGAGACGGCCTCCGTCTTCCTGCCGACCATCCCGATGCTGCTGGGCTTCGCCAACGAGATGGAGCTTCAGCGCGACCACATGCTGGACCGGCCGAAGAAGGAGGGCGAGGGCCTCTTCGACGAGGAGGACCGGCTGCTCGCCGAGGCCGAGCGGGCCAACGACGGGCCGGACGGCGCCGGCGGCGAGGAGTTCTCCTACGAGGCGATCGGCTCCGACGCGGTCTTCGACCGGGTGCTGTACAACGCCATGGAGTTCGGCATGCAGGCGCACCCGGGCAGCGAGGAGGAGGAGGACTACCTCGGCATCCCGGGCCTGCTGGAGCCGGACCAGGTGCAGATGCTGCTGCAGAAGCGCCAGCACCGGCAGATCCAGCGCAGCAAGGGCAAGCCGGCCGACGAGGCCGACCTGCTGGAGCTGCCGGCCGAGCAGCGGCCGGTCGTGACCCACCAGGAACTCCGCGAGCTGCGCAAGGAGTTGAACGCCCTGGTGGCGGCCTGGCACCACCGCACCAGTCAGCCGCACGGCACCATCCACAACGAGCTGCGCCGTCAGTGCGGCGGTCCGCTCACCGCGCAGGCCACCGCCAACCAGTTGAAGGCGCGAATCACCCGAATCCGGGAATGGGCGAAGTAACGGTCCTTCGGGGATGGTCCGGCGGTATCCCGAAGGCGATATGACGTTCAGGTATACGCGGAGGATTCATAGAGACAGCGGCCTGATCATCCGCTAGTGTTCCGCGTGCCGCGCCGCCTCCGGGCCGTCAAAGCTGCGCTCCGCCCCGTTCGGGCGGCTGCCGCGGCCCCGGTGGACACGGCCGGCACCTCACCCCTGGAGGACGCGACCGCCTTCGTCGCGCCCTCGGACATGTCTTCACAAGGGGCACACCGAACGTGTCGTACCCGCCCTACGCCGCCCCGCAGCCCGAGCTGTCCGACAAGTCGAAGATCGTCGCGGGTATCCTGCAGCTCTTCCTGGGCGGGTTCGGTGTCGGCCGCTTCTACACCGGTCACGTCGGCATGGGCATCGCCCAGCTGCTGACCTGCGGCGGTCTGGGCTTCTGGGCCCTGATCGACGGCATCATGTTCCTCGTCAGCAACGACCGCACGGACGCCCAGGGCCGTCTGCTGCGCGGCTGACCTTGCGCCCACCGCACGCGGCGCGCCGCCCCGGCCGCGACGGCCGGGGCGGCTTCGCCGTTCCCGTCCGGGTGCGCACGGCCCTGCCGCCGCTGGCGGTGGCCGTCGGTGGGCTGGCCGGTGCCGCGTACCTGTGGTCGCGGAACCCGCACCTGCCGGGGCAGGCGCTGCCGTTCTGCCCCTGGCGGAGGGTGACCGGCCTGCAGTGCCCCGGCTGCGGCGGCACCCGGCTGGCGTACGACCTGCTGCACGGCGACGTCGCGGCGGCCTGGCACGACAACGCGGCGCTGCTGCTCGCGCTGCCGCTGGTCGCGCTGCTCTACCTCACCTGGTTGCGGCACGGCCTGGCCGGCCGGAGCTGGAGGCCCGTGCTGGGCCGGGCCGGCACCGCCGCCGTGCTCGGCGCCGCGGCGGCCTGGACGCTCGTGCGGAACCTGGCGCTCTGAGCCCGGCCCCCCGGCCCCCCTCCGCGGATTGCGGGTACCCCCCTCCGGCCCGGTGTCCGGACAGCGGACTGTGTTCGAACTGGCGCCCCCACCCGGCTCGCGGATTGTCGGCATTTGCCCGCATTTGACGGTCGCCACGCAATTGATCTTGACCGAATTTTGGACAACCACTTCCGCCGCGGGAATTCCTTCACTACCTTTCCCACACGCTCTCCCGCCGGGACACCCCCCGCGAGACGGGCTCCGCAGGACCGCCAGGGCGTCAAGGACGACACACCGCGGCCCGAGCGCGGCCACCCCACCTGCGCGCGACACCCGAGTCCCGGACCGGCGCCGCCGCTCCGGCGACCCCGCCGCGGAAAGGAATGCGCGTCGTGACTGCAGAGACATCCCAGACCCTGGACCGTGGCGTCCGGGTCCTCAAGCTCCTCGCCGACTCCGAGCGCGGGCTCACGGTGACGGAGCTCGCGGCCCGGTTGGCCGTGAACCGGACCGTCGTCTACCGGCTGCTGGCCACCCTGGAACAGCACGGGCTGGTCCGCCGCGACATCGGCGGCCGGGCCCGGGTCGGGCTCGGCGTGCTGCGGCTGGCCCACCGGGTGCACCCGCTGCTGCGCGAGGCCGCGCTGCCGGCACTGCGCAGCCTCGCCGAGGACCTCGGCGCCACCGCCCACCTCACCCTGGTGGACGGCAGCGAGGCACTGGCCGTCGCCGTGGTCGAGCCCAGCTGGACCGACTTCCACGTCGCGTACCGGACCGGGCTGCGCCACCCGCTGGGGGAGAGCGCCGCCGGGCGGGCGATCCTGGAGGCCCGCGGCTTCCCGAGCCAGCGCCGCCCGGAGCAGGGCTTCGTCATCACCCGCGCGGAGGAGCAGTCCGGGGCGTGCGGTGCCGCCGCGGCGCTGATCGGGCTGAGCGGGATCGAGGGCAGCGTCGGCGTGGTGATGCTGAACGGCCTGGTCCCGGAGCGGGTCGGACCCCGGGTGGTGGAGGCCGCCACCGAGGTCGCCGACGCCCTGCGGTAGTGCCGGGCACGGGCCCGGGTGTGTTTGGATTTCCCCTGTGTCCGACACCAAGCTGCCCCCGGCCCTGACCGCTCCCCGGACCCGCGCGCTGGCGCTGTGCGGGGCGCTGATCACCGCGCTGTTCGCCGTGGCCGCCTTCGTCCCGCTGCCCTACACGCTGACCTGGCCGGGCGTGACCGCGGACACCCTCGGCAGCTACCAGGGCAAGCCGGTGCTCACCATCACCGGCGCGCCGGTGCGCACCCCCTCGGGCGAGCTGCGGATGGTCACCATCTCGGCGACCAACCCGGGGGAGAAGACGACCTTCTGGCGCTCGCTGCGGGCCTGGTTCGACCAGGACGAGGCGATCCGGCCGACCGAGACCGTCTACCCCCAGGGCGACCCGGCCAAGGCGGAGGAGGTGACCGCCCAGCAGATGGTCGAGTCGCAGGACAGTGCCACCACGGCCGCGCTCTCCTACCTCCACCTCTCGCCGGACCAGGTGAAGGTGAAGGTCGACCTCGGCGACATCGGCGGGCCGAGCGCCGGCCAGATGCTCGCGCTGGGCATCGTCGACAAGCTGGCCGGCGACGGCAAGGGCGGTGACCTCACCGGCGGGCTGAAGGTCGCGGGCACCGGCACCATCGACGACCAGGGCGTGGTCGGCGCGGTGGGCGGCGTGCCGCTGAAGACCCAGGCGGCGGCCCGGGACGGCGCGACGGTGTTCCTGCTGCCGAAGGACGAGTGCGCGGACGCCAAGGTGAACACGCCCGCGGGGCTGCGGCTGGTGCCGGTGGGCACGCTGGGCGAGGCGGTCTCCGCGCTGGACGCGCTGCGCACCGGCGGGGCCGTCCCCGGCTGCTGAGCCGGACAGGGACCGGCCGGCGAGCCGGGCCGGGTGGGACCGGTCCGCCAGGGGCGGCTACTCCGCGGCGGCCTGGTCCACCAGCGGCAGGATCCGGTAGGGCACCGGGTTCTCCAGCGCGATCGCGGTCGAGGACCGGACGATCCCGTCGAAGCCCACGACGCGGTCGATCACCCGCTGCAGATCGGCATTGGACCGGGCCACGATCCGCACCATCATGTCCCCGCGCCCGGTGATCGTGTGCAGTTCCAGCACCTCCGGCACCGCCGCCAGGTGCGCCCGCACGTCCGCCCCCTGGCCCTGGGAGATCTCCAGGGTGGCGAAGGCCGTCACCGGGTAGCCCAGCGCGGCCGGGTCCACCTCCGGCCCGAAGCCGCCGATCACGCCCTTGGCCTGGAGCCGGTCGAGCCGCGCCTGCACCGTGCCCCGGGCCACCTGGAGCCGGCGCGAGCACTCCAGCACCCCGATCCGCGGCTCCTCGGCGAGCAGCCGGATCAGCCGGCCGTCCAACGCGTCGATCGCGTCGTTGGTGCCGCCCCCGGGAGCGGAAGTCCCTTGCCCCTCAGGGGAGTCGGGGTTGATCGGGGAGTGGGCGGGGGGCATCGCGGACTCCGTCCTCCGGTGGGCATTCTGTACAGCGGTGGGTCCGATTCTCCCGCCCCGGCGCACACCTTGACCAGGAGGAAACGGAACAGTTGCGCGGCGGTCGGCTCGGCGCCACCCTCCAGCCACACCCCTGTGCGCCGGGCCCCGCACCGGCTACCGGGGCACACGTGTCCCGTACGCCTACCGGGAGGCCGTCATGACCGACACCGCCGCCGAACCCGTGCTGAGCACCGCGGGCCGGGAGCCCGACCTCCTCCCGATGGGGCGCGCCGACGCGGTGGTCTTCGCGGTCGGCGACGCCGAGCGGGCGGCGCGCCGCTACGCGGGGGCGCTCGGCCTGCGCTGTACCGCCTACGCCGGGCCCGAGACCGGCGAGCCGGAGACCGTCTCGTACGTGCTGAACGCACCGGGCGCCCGCTTCGTCATCACCTCGCTGGTCCAGGTGATCGGGCCGCGCGGCCGGGAGCTCGCCTGGCACCTCGCCCGGCACGGGGACGGCGTGCTGGACCTCGCGGTCACCGTGCCGGACGTCTACTACGCCTTCGACTACGCCGTGGACCGCGGCGCCCGCGCGCTCGCCGAGCCGTACGAGACCGAGGACCGGTACGGGACGGTCGTGCTCGCCGCGATCGGGGTGCCCGGCGGCACCCGGCACACCCTGGTCGACCGGTCCCGCTACCGCGGCCCCTACCTGCCCGGGTTCGTGCCCTTCGAGCGGTGGTGACGGCCGGCTCCGCGGGGAGCCGGCGGTCGGTCGCCCGGTCAGCGGACCACCGTCTCCACCATGGGCGGGTGGCCGTTCCAGGTGGCGAAGACCGAGTTGGCCTGGCCGTCCTTGGTGAAGTCCACCCGGAGCCACTGCGGCTCGTTCCAGATCTGCATCTGCCAGCCCGGATCCGGCACCGCGGACACCAGCGAGGCGCCGTCCGGCCGGAGGTCCAGCGCGACCCGGCCGCCCTGGACCGGGTAGCTGTGGACCGAGGAGGTCGTGGTGGCGGCCGGGGCCGGACGGCGCGAGGACGGCTGGGCGCTCGACGGCGCCGCGGCGCGCGGCGACGTGGCCGAGGCGGTGGTGGACGGCGGGGCGGGCGACTCCGACGGCGGCCCGGCCGGGGCCGGCGTCCGGGACGGAGTCGGGGCCGGCGTGCCGGGGCCCTCGTCCGGCGCGGTCCGCGCGCCACCCGACGCGGAGGGCAGCGGCAGCGCGCTCGGCCGCTCGAACGCCGCGCCGGTCAGCACCGCGTGCACGCCGAACCAGGACAGCGCCACCGCTGCTCCGGTGGCCGCCGCCCAGGCGCCGAGCTGTACCAGTCCGTTCCGCATCGTCCGCACATCCTGCCGTACTCGGCGCCGTGGCAGGTGGGTACCCCTGCCGTTCTGCAGGGAACTTGCACAAACCGGCCGGGGCCGGAGCGAACCGGGCGGAGCGGGCCTGGCCGCCGCCCCGGACGGACCCCCGAGGTACAGACCACCGCGCGCCGATGGCGTACCGTGCAGGGCCATGGCAACAGTGCTCGTGGTCGAGGACGACCCCTTCGTACGATCCGCCCTCATCCGGCACCTGGCCGACACCGGTCACGCGGTCCGCAGTGTGGGCACGGCACTTGAGGCGCTGCGCGAGGTCGCCCAGGTCGGCTGCGACCTGGTGATCCTCGACCTCGGGCTGCCCGACCTGGACGGCAGCGAGGCGCTGAAGATGATCCGCGGCCTCACCAACGTGCCGGTGATCATCTCCACCGCCCGCGACGACGAGGCCGAGATCGTCCGGCTGCTCAACGACGGCGCCGACGACTACCTGGTGAAGCCCTTCTCCGGAGAGCACCTCAGCGCCCGGATGGCCGCCGTGCTGCGCCGACTCGGCGGCGGCGCCGCCCCGGTGGCCCAGGTGCTCCGGGTCGGCGGGCTCGCCATTGACCTCCAGCGCCGCGAGGCCGTCCTGGACGGCCGGCTGCTCGACCTGACCCGGCGTGAGTTCGACCTGCTGGCCTTCCTCGCCGCCCGGCCGGGTGTGGTGGTGCCGCGCAAGGAGATCCTGGCCGAGGTGTGGCGTCAGACCTACGGCGGCGACCAGACCATCGACGTCCACCTCTCCTGGCTGCGCCGCAAGCTCGGTGAGACCGCCTCCAACCCCCGTTACCTGCACACCGTGCGCGGCGTCGGGGTCCGGCTGGAGGCGGCCGGCCACCCGGCGGGGCCGGGGCCGGGTGGGCCGGGGCCGGACCCCGCGGAGCGCCGGACATGAGGCGGTTCGGGCACTCGCTGCGCTGGGCCCTGATCAAGGCCGCCGTGGCCGGGACCACCATGGTCGCGCTGGCCTTCCTCATCCCGCTCGGGCTGATGGTCCAGCAGACCGCGCGGGACCGGTCGTTCACGGCGGCCGAACGGCAGGCGGCGGCGCTCGGCCCGGCCCTCGCCATCACCACCGACCAGGACGCCATCGCCCGCGCGGTGGCCAGCACCGACGCCGGTGCCCAGCGGCGGATGGCCGTCCACCTGCCCGGACCGGCCCCCGCGGAGGCCGTCCCGGGGGCGGCCATGGTCGGGCCGGACGGCGGCGCGACCATCGGCGAGGCCCACGCGGCGTCCGCCGACGTCTCCACCGCCGGCGGCCAGGGCCGCTCGTTCACCGTCGGGGTCCCCGGCGGCTTCGCGCTGCTCCAGCCGGTCGCCGTCGACACCGGCCGGACCGCCGTGGTCGAGGTGTACGTGGCCGACGACGATCTCACCCGGGGGGTCGCCACCGCCTGGCTGGTGCTCTCGGCCGTCGCGCTCGCCCTGGTCGCCATCTCGGTGCTGGTCGCCGACCGGATGGGCGCGCGGATCGTCGCCTCCGCCCGTCGACTGGCCGCCGCCGCCCGTTCGCTGGGCGCCGGCAACCTCGCCGTTCGGGTGCCGGTGGACGGCCGGGCGGGTGCGGGCAGCCCCGAGGAACTGCGCGAGGCCGGCCACGCGTTCAACACGATGGCCGACCGTGTCGTCCAACTGCTCGCCGCTGAGAGGGAGTTGGCCGCCGACTTGTCGCACCGGCTGCGCACCCCGCTCACCGTGCTGCGGCTCAACGCGGCCTCGCTCGGCGAGGGCGATGCCGCCGACGCCACCCGGCACGCCGTCTCCCAGCTGGAGCGCGAGGTCGACCAGATCATCCGCTCGGCCCGCCGGGCGCCCGAGGACGCGCCCGCCGTCACCGTCGGCTGTGACGCCGCCGAGGTGATCCGGGAGCGGGTCGGCTTCTGGTCCGCGCTCGCCGAGGACGAGGGCCGCCGCTGGCAGCTGGCCGGCGCCGACCGGCCCGCCCAGGTGCCGGTCCAGCGCGGCGACCTGGCCGCAGCCGTCGACGCCGTGCTCGGCAACGTCTTCCGGCACACCGCCATCGGCACCGCCTTCTCGGTGGACGTGCTGGCCACCGAGAGCTCGGTCATCGTCCTGGTCGGCGACGCCGGCCCCGGCTTCACCGATCCCGAGTCCGCTCTGCAGCGCGGCCAGGGCCACGGCGGCGACGGCTCGACCGGGCTCGGCCTGGACATCGTCCGCAAGCTCGCCGAGTCCACCGGCGGTGACCTCGCGCTCGGCCGCTCGGCGGTGCTCGGCGGCGCCGAGCTGCGGCTGCGGCTGCAGACCCGGCCCGACGGCGCACCGGGCCGGGGCAGCCGGCGGCGTACCCGCAGCGCGCTCTTCCACCGCTGAGGCCCGGGGCGGTCGGGCCCGAGGCGGGTTCGGCGCTGCCGCGCGGCGCTTCCTGCCGGGGTGGCGCCCCCTTCTTCCTTAAGCGGGCCCTAAGAGACCTTCACCCCTCGCTCAGCAGCCCCGTTCGGGCTGGTCGGCGGCGCTAGCGTCGTCCGCGCCGGTCACCCGACCGAGCCGGGTCACGCCGCCCGCGACGGGTCCACGGACCCGTGCCCGGCGGCCGCGACCCCGTCCGGCCAGCCGCCCCCCGCCACCCGTCGGGCGGGGGAGCCCCCAACGGAGGTACGTCCCATGACGACTCAGCCCCACCGCCGTTCCCGTCGCCGGCGCAGCCGCAAGGGTGTCGTCCTCGGTGCCTCGGCGGTCGCCGCCGCGCTGGTCGCCGGCGGCGTCGTCGTCCTCGCCTCCTCGGCCAGCGCCGCCTCGCTCGGTGCGGTCTACAGCCGCACCAGCTCCTGGGACTCCGGCTACACCGGCCAGTACCTGGTCACCAACCCGGACGCCCGGGCGATCGAGGACTGGACGCTCTCCTTCGACCTGCCGGCCGGGGCGAGGATCGACTCGCTCTGGAACGCCACCTTCACGGCCGAGGGCCGGCACATCACCGTCAAGCCGGAGTCCTGGAGCAAGCGCCTGGAGCCCGGCAAGAGCGTCGTGGTCGGCTTCGTCGCCCAGGGCTCCGGCGGCGCCCAGGCCGAGCCGGGCAACTGCCTGATCAACAACGTGTCCTGCAAGGCCGGCGACGGCACCCCGCCCACGCCCTCCGGTCGGCCGACCGGCACCCCCACCGCCTCGCCGACCGCGACCGGCACCGCCCAGCCGACCGCGACGCCCACGGTCACCGCCACCGCCACCGCCACCGCGAAGCCCACCACCGCATCGCCCAGTCCCACCACGACCGTCCGGCCCACCACCCCGGCGCCGACGCCCACCGCCACCCCGACACCCACCACCACCGCGACCGGCACCCCCGCCCCGGTGGCCGGCGCCGGCTTCGCCCCCTACGTGGACACCTCGCTCTACCCGCCGTTCGACCTGGTCGCCACCGCCAAGGCCACCGGGGTGAAGCAGTTCAACCTCGCCTTCGTGGTCTCCGGCGGCGGCTGCATCCCCAAGTGGGGCGGGGTGAGCGACCTCTCGGCCGACGCGGTGGCCGCGCAGATCGGCGCCCTGCGGGCGATCGGCGGCGACGTCCGGGTCTCCTTCGGCGGCGCCAACGGCAGTGAGCTGGCCCTCGCCTGCACCTCGGCGGCCGACCTCACCGCCGTCTACCAGAAGACCGTCGACACCTTCGGGCTCACCAAGGTCGACTTCGACGTCGAGGGCGGTGCGATCGCCAACACCGCGGCCAACACCCGCCGCGCCCAGGCCGTCGCCAACCTGCAGAGGAACGCGGCCGCCAGGGGCAAGGCCCTGGACGTCTCCTTCACCCTGCCCGCGCTGCCCTCAGGTCTGACCCAGGAGGGCGTGAACCTGGTCGCCGACGCCAAGCAGAACGGCGTCGCGATCGGCGCGGTCAACATCATGGCGATGGACTTCGGTGACGGCGTCGCCCCGAACCCGCAGGGCCAGATGGGCAAGTACGCCATCGCGGCGGCCACCGCCACCCAGGCCCAGGTGAAGAGCGTGCTCGGTGTCGACGACGCCACCGCCTGGCGCAAGGTCGCGGTCACCCCGATGATCGGTGTCAACGACGTGGCCAGCGAGGTCTTCACGGTGGCCGACGCCAAGCAGCTCGCCGAGTTCGCGAAGACCAAGCACCTGGCCTGGCTGGCGATGTGGTCCGGCACCCGTGACAAGGCCTGCGCGGGCGGCGCCAAGGCGTACGCCGACGCCACCTGCAGCAGCATCGTCCAGCAGCCGCTGGACTTCACCCGGGCCCTCGGCGCCTACACCGGCTGACGCCGCAGCGGAGGCCCGCCACCGACCCCTCCCCGGGACCCCGGCCGTCCGTGCTCCGCCCGCAACGGAGCACGGACGGCCGCGGGCTTCCCACCGAGCCTGACGCCCATGTGGTCACGCTCCGTCACCTTCTCGGTCGGGGTGGCCCGCCGGGCATCCGGTATCGTCGCTGGTTGGCCGAACGGTGGACGGAGCGAACAGTGACAGCGGTGCAAGACGAGCGCAGCCCGGTGCGGACCGCACCAGACCCGGCGCCCGCCCCTCTGCCGGACCGCGTCAAGGACGCCCTCGGCGCACCCGTCCGGGCCCTGCGGCAGGCCCCGCGCCGTCCGCTGCTGGCGGTCTCGGCCGTGGCACTGCTGTCCCTCGTGGTCTACGCGGTGGTCCGGCACTTCGTCCACACCTCGATGGTGGACATGGTCGTCTACCGGGCCGAGGGCGCCGCGGTGGCCGACGGCGGCGACCTCTACGGGCTCCGGGTCACCGAGTGGAACCTGCCCGCCACCTACCCGCCGTTCGCCGCGATGCTGTTCGTGCCGACGACCTGGTTCCCGATCCCGTTCCTCCGGGTCGCGATCACGCTCGGCAACCTCGGGCTGCTCGCACTGCTGACCCATCTGTCGTTCAGGCTGGTCGGCTGGCCGCGCCGCGAGCTGCGCCCGCTGGGCGTGATCCTGGTGACCGGCGGCGGCGTCTGGCTCGAACCCGTCTTCACCACCCTGCGCTACGGCCAGATCAACCTCGCCCTCGCCTGCCTGATCCTCTGGGACCTCACCCGACCGGACTCCCGCCGCAGCAAGGGGGTCGCGATCGGCATCGCCGCCGGGATCAAGCTGACCCCCGGGCTCTTCGCCGTCTACCTGCTGCTCACCGGCCGGATCCGGGCCGCCTTCGTCGCCGGCTTCACCTTCCTCGGCACCTTCCTCCTCGGGGCGCTCGTGCTGCCCGACGCCACCTGGGGCTTCTGGACCAAGTACCTCTACGACTCGTCCCGGGTCGGCAAGACCGAGATCGTCGACAACCAGTCGGTCCGCGGCGCCTTCGCCCGCCTGCTGCACACCGCCGACCCCGGCACCCTGGCCACCGTGGGCTCGGGCCTGGTCGCGCTGGCCGGCCTCGCCGTCGCGGCCTGGGCGTCCGCCAGCTCGCGCTGGCTGCCGCGCGCGGAGGCGTGGGGCGTCTGCTGCGCCGCTGTCACCGCGGTGCTGATCTCGCCGATCAGCTGGACCCATCACTGGGTCTGGTGCGTGCCGGTACTCGCCCTGCTCGCCTGTGAGGCCGCGATCGAGCAGGCCCGCCCGGCCGCCGTGCGCAAGGTGCGCTGGCGGGCCGCCTTCGGAGCCACGCTGGTCGCCTTCTTCTCGTTCGCGATGTGGGTCGTGCCGCACCACGGCGACCTCGATCTGCACCTGCCGCCCGTCAGCCAGGCCCCGGCCGCGGTCTACCCCCTGGTCGGGATCTGCTTCCTGCTGGCGGCCGCGCTGCGGACGAGGGCACGCCGCCGGGCCGCCGGCGCTCCGCTGGTCCCCGTGCCGGGGCAGCGGGACGGCGGAAACCCGGGCACCGCACACGACCGTCAGCAGGCCCCCGCGGCCCGCTGAGTCGTGGCGGGCCGGTGACGGCCGCGGGACTGCCGGTCGGACGGGCGTGGTGGTACGGACGGGCGTGCCGGTACGGACGGGCGTGGCGGCGCCGGGGCCTCCGGTCGGCACCCACGCTCACGCGAGCAGTTCGGCGAGCGAGCCGTCCATGTCCAGGGCGGCCATCTCGCTGCCCGGCGGCACCAACCGGTGCGCCCGCTCCAGCCAGGCGGCCACCGCAGGCAGCGGCGCCTCCAGCAGCGCGTCCCCGGCCGGCGAGCTCAGCGCCAGGCAGAGCACGCTGCGCCGGCCCGACCGCGTCGGCCAGATCCGCACGTCCCCCTGCCCACAGGGCCGGAAGGTGCCCTCCACCAGCAGCTCGCGGGCGAACACCCAGGTCACCGGCGAGCCGCTGTCGAGGTGGAAGGTGACGTGCACCGCGTACGGGTCGTGGCTGCCGTAGGACAGCCGCGCCGGGACGGGAACGCTGTGCTCGGGGGAGAGCACCAGGTTGAGCTCCAGCTCCTGTTCGACCACGCTCGTCGCGCGCTCCATGATCGGGTTCCTCTCTGCCTGCGGTTCGTGCCCGGTTTCGGGCCGCGTGACCTTGAAGAGGCCGGTCGGCGGGCGCTCTTACACACGTTTCCGAGACTTCTTCGGGAACCTCCGCGGAAGCCGGGGCGCGGGAGGGGCGCGACCCGAGGCCAGGGGCGCAGGATGGTTGCCCGAGCGCCCCCTCCATTACCCCGGGCGGGCCCGGACTGTCCGGTGAATGGCCAACTTCCAACCTCTGGGCTTCCGAGGTACTACCCTTTGTGACTGCCCGGCGACTGTCCGCCCGTTCGGCGCTACCTTCGCGCGCGCCGGAGGCGAAGCCACCGCCGCGCGTACCGCCTGCCGGGCGTGCCGTCTCGGCCCCCTGCCAGGAAAGAAGACCCGCATGACGGACCGGCCCCTCACCAGCGGCGCCGACACGGCCGTCGGCCCTACGCCGGGTTACTACCCGGACCCCTCGATCCCCGGCTTCGTCCGCTACTGGGGCGGTTCGGCGTGGGTGCCCGGAACCAGCCGGCCCGCCCCGGCGGAGGGCGAGGTACTGGAGCCGCCCCGGTTCGTGGCCCGCCGCGGTGGAGCGGCCGAAGGCGGCGGAGGGGTCGGAGAGGGCGGACGTGCGGGCGCCGGGGCAGGGGCCGGTCCGGGCGTGGGCGTCGGCGCGCGGTTCGTGCCGCCGCCGGTGGTGCCGGCAACGGAGGCGCCGGCAACGGAGGCGCCGGCGGACTCCGGCCCGGAGCGGGCTCCGGAACGTGCGTCCGGGCCGCCCACCGGCGACACCGGGCCGGTGTACCTGGACCAGACGGCGGGCGGGGCCTCGTTCACCGTCGGGCCGCAGCTGGCCGCCGGGCCGGCCTTCCGGGGGGCCGCGGTCGGGGGGTCGGGCGAGGCGGGGAACGGACCGTCGGGCTCGGCTTCGGTTTCGCCCTCGGTTGCGGCCGAGGAACCGGACCCGGCGTCGGCCGAGGCCGGCTCTGTGGCCGGGGCCGGGCCTGCGCAGGAACCGTCCGGTTGGCAGGCGGACCCGCGGGCGCAGCGCGGGCTGATGGAGACGGGCGGATCGCAGCGCTGGGTCTCCTGGGGCGTGCTGCCGACGGCGCAGCCGTCGCCGGGCACGGACGGGGATGCGCGGGCCGAGGCGGATCGCGGGGCGGCGGGCCCGGCGGGGGGCGCCGGAGGCGAGCCGCCCGTGGTGGCCTTGAGGGTCGCCGGAGCGATGCCGGCGCAGTCGCCGGCTCCGGCGCGCGAGCCGGAGCCGGCTGCAGCGCCCGCCCGCGTTCCCGCTCTCGCTCCTGTCGCCCGGACGCTCGCCGCCGGTGCCGGGCCCGTCCGGATCGCCGGGCCCGCGCCCGCACCCGCGCCTGCGCCTGCGCAGGCGTTCGCGCCCGTGCCCGTACCGGCGCCGGTCCAGGAGGCCCCCGCTCAGGCATCCCCCGCACCCGCGTCCGCCCCCGCTCCGACCGCCCTCACCGCCACGGTCGCCGACCGCTCCTGGGCCGCCCCTCGCCCTGGGCCCGCCGCCCGCCCGGCCGCCGGGTCCGCCCAGCGCTCCGGGGCCGCGGCCCGGTCCGCCGCACGCCGCCGGGCCGCGGCGCCCGTCCCGGCCGGGCTGGGGCGCCGACTGGCCGCCCGGTTGGTGGACACCGTCGTGCTCGTCGTCGTCGCCACCGCCGCCGCCGTCCCGCTCGGCAGCTCCGCGCTGACCCACGTCCAGCAGAAACTCGACCAGGCCCGGATGGCCAGCTCGCTCACCCACCGCCAGGTCGACGTCTGGCTGGTGGACGGTGTCGTGGTGGGCAAGGCCGCCGTCCTGCTCGGCATCCTGGCCTTCGTCGGCCTGCTCTACGAGGTCCTGCCGACCGCGCGCACCGGCCAGACCTTCGGCAAGCGGCTGGCCCGGATCAAGGTGGTCGCCGTGGGCCCCGCCGCGACCGGGGCCCGGCTGCCGTTCGGCCGCTCGCTCGTCCGATGGCTGGTCAGGAACGTCTCTGCGGTGCTGCTGCTCGGCCTGGTCTGGCCGGTGTTCGACCGCCCCGCCCGCCGCGGCTGGCACGACCGCACGGCCGGCACCCGCGTCGTCCGGAGCTGACCCCGGGCGCCCGGGGGAGGGCTGCGGCTCCTCGGGCACGTTCGAGGGCAAAACGGACAGAATGTCCGAAGTTCGGTGAATGTGTGATGTTCTACTCGGGGCATGAGCACCTACAATCCCTCAGGCCCCGAACCGGAGGGGGGCGGCCAGCCCTCCTTCGACAAGCAGCCCCCGCAGCCGAGTGGCGGCACGCCGGAAGGTGCGCCGTCCGAGCCGGACGGAACTCCGCCGCCCGGCTCAACCCCGCCACCCGGACCGACCCCGCCGCCATCCGGCAGCCCGTACGACCGGCCCGGCGCGTACGGGGGCAACTACGGTGGTGCGCCCGGTGGTTCTCCGTACGGCCAGAGCCCCTACGGGCAATCGCCGTACGACCAGCCGCCGCCCGGCCAGGGCCCCACCGGCTACGGCACGCCCGGCGCCGGCCCGGTTCCCGGGATGCCGCCGCTCGGCAGCTGGCCGAACCGGATCCTCGCCACGGTGATCGACTACCTGCTGGTGCAGATCGTGGGCCTGATCGTGGTACTGCCCTTCGCCAGTCTCAGTGACCGCTCCGGCTCCGCCGGCGCCTTCTGGGTCGCCTGCGGCCTGTACCTGGTCTACCAGGGTGTGATGTTCAGCCGGGACGGCCAGACCTTCGGCATGAAGGCGATGAAGATCCGCGTCGCCATGCTGGTCGACGGCAACGTGCCGACGCCGGCCGCCGCCTGGACCCGCGCGGCCGTCTTCATCCTCCCGGCGGTACTCTGCTGCGCCGCCCTCTGGTGGGTGATCGACGGCCTGTTCGGCGTCTTCGACAAGCCGTACCGCCAGTGCATCCACGACAAGGCCGCCAAGACCGTCGTGGTCTCGACGGCCTGAGCGGGTCTCATCGTCCCGGGCGAGCGCCCGGTGGCGCCTCAGCGCTGCCGGGCGTAGCCGTGCCCGGCGGGCGCGGAGCCGGGCGCGGGCTTGGGCGAGGGCGCCGACCCGGACACGCCCCGCCGGGCGGCGGTGGACCGCGGCAACAGCGTCACCAGCGTCCCGAGCGTGAGCGCGAAGCCCACCAGTACCGTGACCTCCAGGACGCCTGCGGCGCCCGAGACGGCCAGCAGGGCCACGGTGGAGACGACGACGGTGAAGGTGCCGAGGCAGATCCGGGCGGTGGTCGGGCGCGGCATGGCGTCGGTCCTTCGCGCGTCGGGGGGAACGGGCGGGTGGTGTCGTGGGCAACTGGTGCCGTAATGGATGTCCTACCCGGTGGGGGAGCCCCGTAAGTGCAGCCTGACCCGTCGAACCCGGGGCACGGGGGGCGCACGGGCTCACCGCGGGGTCGTCCGCCCCGGTCGGTACGGTGAGGCGGGACCGGACCGTTCCGCGTCCCGCACCGTCCCGCACCGTCCCGCACCGTCCCGCACCGTCCAGGCACCCAGGGGGAGACACCGTGCCCGCTTTCGCATGGTCCACCGCCGATCGGCCCACCAACGAGGCCGCGGCGATCGCCGAACAGGAGCGGCTGCGCCCACTCGTCCGGCCCTACGGCCCGGCGCCGTCGCCCGACCCGGGTGTGGCGTCCGGCTCCGGGGCGACGCCGGACGACCGCCTGATCGCCGGGGTCGACGTCGCCTACGACGAGGAGCGGGACCTCGTGGTCGCCGCGGCCGTGGTGCTGGACCTCGACACCCTGGCCGTGGTCGAGCAGACCACCGCCGTCGACCGGGTCGCCTTCCCCTACATCCCAGGCCTGCTCGCCTTCCGGGAACTCCCCGCGGTGCTCGGCGCCCTCGGCCGGCTCGCCCGCACTCCCGGCACGGTCGTCTGCGACGGCTACGGTCTCGCCCACCCGCGCCGCCTCGGCCTGGCCAGCCACCTCGGTGTACTCACCGGCCTGCGGACCATCGGCGTCGCCAAGACCCCGTTCACCTTCGACCACCACGAGCCGGACGCACCCCGTGGCTCCTGGAGCCCGCTCACCGACCCGGCCACCGGCGAGGAGGTCGGGCGCGCCGTCCGCACCCGGGCCGGCGTCAAGCCGGTGTTCGTCTCGGTCGGACACCGCATCGGTCTGACGGAGGCCGTCGACACCACCCTGGCCCTCGCCCGCCGGTACCGGCTGCCCGAAACCACCCGTCACGCCGACTCGCTCTGCCGCCGGACCCTCGCCGGGCTGCAGCGGGGGACGCCCACGAACTGACGGCGCGCCAGGCGGCTCGCGGAACGTCCGGAGCCCCGTTCTGTCGGGGCGGGCCATGTGTTACACATGTCTCTCCGGCAGCAGTACGGGACAGTGGGCTACGGACGCACGAACGGGGGAGGCGCCGACATGGCTACGGGGACCGGATCGACCGGCGGGGGCGGCAACGGCTACCGCGTCGAGGTCGAACAGCTGAGGGCCTTCGCGGCCCAGGTGCGGCTGCTGCTGGCCGAGTTCCAGCGCCATGCCGACGGCACCACGACCCACGGCCAGAGCGCCGTCGGCAAGAGCGCCTTCGGCACCTTCGCCGAGGCCGCCGAGCTGCACAACCGCTACCAGGCCATGCGGGACGGCCTGCGCGACGTGCTCAACCAGCTCCAGGAGGCTGTCGACGACGCCCAGAAGAGGGCCGAACTCACCGCCACCAACTACGAGGAGCAGGAGCAGCGCACATCGGGCAAGCTCAAGCTCGGCGACGACGGCTGGTCGGTCGCCACCCCGTCCGCCACCAGCACCGCCGCCTACACCCGGACCGTGGCCCCGGCCCGACACCACGGCGGGAAGTCCGAGCGGTGAGCACTGAACGTCCGGACCCCGGAGAGAACGGAGGCGGCCGCCGATGAACGCGATGGACTACACCAAGTTCAACGACTACAGCCACGCCGAACTCCGGAGGATGGCCCAGGCCCTCGACCCCGGTGGGGTGATGGCCGCCAGTGACCCCTGGCGCCGCGCCTCCGACACCCTCAAGGCGATCCGGGCCACCCTCACCCGCGCCAGCACCGAGACGGCCCTCACCTGGGAGGGCGCCACCAGTGACGCCTTCCACAGCCGCATGCTCCACCTCGCCAACACCATCAACAATGCGGCCTCCTACGCCAACGACGCCGCCAACACCCTCAAGTCCCTCTCCGAGGCCATCGCCAAGGCCAAGCGCGACATGCCCGAAGAGCCCAGCGGCTGGGACCAGTTCACCGACGGCGTCGGCGACACCGTCTCCGCCCTCTTCGGCGGCGACGACGAGGACACCAAGACGGCGATCGCGCAGCAGAAGAAGGTCGAAGCCGCAGCCGTCATGCAGACCCTCGCCATGCACTACCGCGTGGCCGCCCCTATCCTCAAGCCCCCACTACCCCCACCCCCACCGCCGAAGTACCGCGACGACGTCCGTGATGTTTCGCCGACCGATTCTTCTGACGGTGCGCCCGCGCTGAGCGCCGTGATGACGGGAATCGGCTATGCCGGTACAGGATCAGTGCAGTCTCCTTCCAGTAGCCCTGTGCCTCGGTTGCAGAAGGCTGGCGGGGCGGAACCGAAGGCGCCGACTGTGAAGGCAACGTCGCCAGCACCGACAGACTCCGGCATCAAGGGGGGCACGGCGCAGTCCGCTCCCAAGCCGCTGTCCGTCGTCCACCATGGGCCAGGCACGGGAGCCGATGGGGCGAGGGCCACGGCTCCCCTCACGTCGGGGACCAACGTCCTCTCCACCACACCTGGGAGCCCTGCCACCCCTGGAATTCTTGCAGGTCCCGGCGGGAGCGGTCCGGGTGTCCCCGGACCCACCGGCGGTGGTGGACCAGTTTTTGGCCCGCCGGGTGGAGTTCCCGGAATCCAGGGAAAAGCTGGGGCACAGGGCGACGGGTCCGGCCGGACCAATGCCCCCGGACGGGCTTCTGCTCAAGCTGGTACGACGTTCGGCGCGGGCGAGGTCTATGAGGGGGGATACCGCGCGGGCGGTCGAGCTGCCGCCGGGGAGCGCTCTGCTGCATCTCTGCCGGGGAGGTCTGGAACAGCTTTCGGTGACGCCGGCCGTTCTGGCGGCGGCTCCGGTGCGAAGCAGGCCTTCACCGAGGGTGGATCCGGCCTCGGGGCTAGGAACCGGGTGAGGTCGGAGTCGAGCACGAATGCCGCGAGCGGTATGGGAACGGGGATGCCGCTCACCGATCGCCAGCGGCGTAAGAAGGATGAGGAGAGGGGCGGTAAGCGCCCGGACTATCTCACCGAGGACGAGGAGACCTGGGCGTCGGACAAGCCCGTGAACCCGAACGTGGTGGAATGACCCTGTCCGGCACAGGACAGACCGATGAACGGCCGTCCCGCAGACCATTTATGGGGACGCTTCGCTGAGTGGGGTGAGCGGGCTTGACGAGCAGTCGAGTAGGGCGCGGGACAGCCGTGCTTGCTGCTGGAGCCTTGTTGTGGGGAACGGCAACGTATCCGGCAGGCGCCGACCAGATTCGAGATTCGCAGTGGCCTCTGAAGAAGTACCAGGCCGAGACGAGGATATGGCCGGTCAGTCAGGGTGAGGGCGTCATCGTCGCAGTTGTGGACGGTGGTGTCATGGGAGAGCACCAGGACCTCGCCGGGCAGGTGCTGCCCGGCGGTGACTTCTCAGGGGGTCGAACGGACGGCCGGGTCGACAGTGATGGTCACGGCACCGGGATGGCGAGCCTGATCGCAGGCACTGGACATGGTTCCCGGGCCGGGATCATGGGCCTCGCACCAAAGGCGAAGATCCTGCCCGTCAAGATCAGGGCCAACGGCGAATCCCCCGAGCTGCAGCAGTCCGACGTTTCGCTGGCCGTGAGATTTGCGGTGGATCACGGGGCCAGGGTCATCAATATGTCGATCGGAGGCTCTGGGCGACTCGATTCCGAGGCGCGGGCTGCGATCGCCTATGCGGTTTCCAAGGACGTTGTTCTCGTCGCATCCACCGGGAACAACGGAGACAAGGGCGCGGGGGTCGAGTACCCGGCCGCCTACCCCGGAGTGATCGCGGTGGCAGCAGTGAATGAACAGGGAGTGGTGTGGGAGAAGTCCACATCCGGACCTGAAACCACATTGTCAGCACCAGGTGTCGAGGTCTACCGTGCGACGGCCAAGTCGGCCAGTAGTTATGGGATCGGTGATGGCACCTCCGATGCAACAGCCTACGTTTCCGGCACGGCAGCACTCATTCGCTCGAAGTATCCCAATCTGTCAGCCGGGCAGGTCATCAATCGGATGATCAAGAGTGCTTCTTCCCCGGCGGATGGCTCGTCGGTGCCCAATGCACACTACGGTTATGGGATTGTTGATCCCGCCAAGGCTCTGGAGCCCAATCCCGCCGTGGATGGTGGGCCCAAGGAGAATCCGCTGCTCGGGCGGGGGGAGTCGCAGGGGGCGCCGGCGGCCGGGGATCCTACCGATGACGCGGTCGCGTTGCCGCCGGTTGATGTGCCGGTGGCCGGGGCCGAGGGGAATCCCGGGATCACGTACACGCTGATCGGGGCCGGAGTGCTCGGGGTGCTGGTGGTCGCCGGGGTGGCCGTGGGGCTGCTGGTGCGGTCGCGGCGGCGGGCTGCTGCCGCCGCCTATCCGCCGCCGCCCGCCCACCCGTACGCGGGGGCGCAGTCTCCGCCGCGACAGGTGCCGCCGTATCAGTGAGGCGTGACGTCCGCGGCGAGCCATTCGTCGCGCAGGGCGGCCATGTGGAGGACGTCGTGGAAGCGGCCGTCCCAACGGTGGGCCTGGCGGGCGCGGCCTTCGAGGGTGAAGCCGGCCTTCTCGTAGGCGCGGGCGGCGCGCGGGTTGTAGTCGTAGACCTCCAGCGAGACGCGGTGGAGGCGGACCTCCTCGAAGGCGTGGCGGAGGAGGAGACGGGTCGCGGCGGTGCCGATGCCGCGGCCCGTGCTCTCGGGGGTCAGGGCGATCCGGAAGCTCGCGGACGCGTTGTCGCGGTCGAGGCCGTTCAGGGCGAGTTCGCCGAGGAAGCGGCCGGTGGCGGGGTCCTCGATGGCGAGGTCGAGGCGGTCCGGCTGATCGGGCCGGGTGGTGCACCAGTCTTGGATCTCGTCGCGGGTGAAGGCCCGGCGGTTGCCGGTGAGCCGGTTGGTCTCCTCGTCGAGGACCGCCTCCCACACGGACTCGCTGTGGCGGGCGCTCAGCGGGACGAGCGTGACCAACGGGCTGTGCAGGGTGGGCTTCTCGACGAGCGCGGCGTCGTTGATCACGGTGGTGTCCCTCGGGCTTCCCGGTCGATGGCGGGCGGCGATGGCCTGCGCCGCGGATGATCCTCGGGGTTAGCATGGCCCGCGCCTCCGGCCCCCGACCACGGATTTTCGGGGCCACGCGAGACCCGCCGCCCTCCCCCCCCACTACCCGGCGACGGCGATCTGCTCCCGGTGGTGGGTCGGTGCGGTGAGCCGGTCGACCAGTGCTCCGGCGAGGTCGGCCCGGGCGATGCGGTCGCCGATCACCTGGGGGGCCACCCGCGCCGCCTAGAACACGGCATGGGGCCGTGGCCCGGCTGGCAGGATTTCGGTGCCGGCTGGCGCTGACGCCGCTGGTGGCAGGGCGACCGGCCCGGCCATCCTGGACGCATGACCACCCCTGAGCAGCAGCCCGACGCCACCGACGGCACCGCCCCCTCCGAGGGCATCGTCCCCGACACCAAGGACTGGACCTGGGTCCTGGAGCGGCCCTGCCCGGACTGCGGCCTGGACTCCGGCGCCGTGACGCGCACGGCCGTCCCCGGGCTGATCCGGGCCAACGCCGAGGCCTGGGTGACCGTACTGGCCGGGGACGGGGCGGAGCTGCGCCGCCGGCCCGCTCCGGACACCTGGTCGGACCTGGAGTACGCCTGCCACGTGCGCGACGTCTTCCGCCTGTTCCGGTTCCGGCTGGACCTCATGCTCGACCAGGACGGCCCGGACTTCCCGAACTGGGACCAGGACGCGACGGCCGTCACCGAGCGGTACGGGGAGCAGGTGCCGAAGACGGTCGCGGCCGATCTGGCCGAGGCCGCGCGGGTCCTCGCGGACGCGTTCGAGCGGGTCGAGGGCGAGCAGTGGCTGCGCACGGGCAACCGCAGCGACGGTGCGCGGTTCACGGTCGAGTCGTTCGCCGGCTACCTGGTCCACGACCCGGTCCACCACCTCTACGACGTGACGGGTGAGCGCGCCTGAACCACCGCACCCGCCCTCCACGTCCCGCCCGCCACGCGATCACCCGCTACGCGACCACCTCCCACTCCCTCGCCCGCCACCCGGCCGTCCCCGGGGTCACCAGCCGGAGGCCTCGCGCAACATGGTGCGGCGGAGCCGGCCGGCCACGCTGGCGGTGTCGGTGCCGATGACGTCGGCGATCTCCGGAGCGGCGAGGCCGACCACGTAGTGCAGGATGGCGAGGTCGTCGTCCGGCGGGCGGTCGGCCCGGTCCACGGTGCTCAGGTACGCACCCAGCCCCGGACCGGTCCCGCCGTCCGCGGTGCGGCCGTCGGTGGTCCCGCCGTCCGCGGCCGGCCCGCCGGCGGCGAGGTCGTCCGTGGTCCGGCGGTCAGTGCCGGCGGAGCCGGCGCCCACCGCCCCGCCGGTGCTGTGAGCGGCGACGGTTTCGCGCAGGATCTGCCAGGCGTGCGCCGTCGGATTCGAACTTCCCAGCAACTCTCGCCAGTGGACGGCTATTTCGGCGAAGGCCTGTTGGACCGCTGCGGCAGCCTCGGCCCGCTCGGGCAGCCAGACCCGGGCATAGCTGAGGTAGCGCGGCCGGTGCAGCTCGCAGAACGCCGCGAACTCCAGCGGTACGGCCGGCGTTTCGCCGAGCCCCGGGGGAGGCTCGGCACCGCTGTCGTGACGATTGGTCATCTCGGCTTCTCGGCAAGTGAGATGGGAATCTGACGGTCGATCATCTGTGCTCACTCTACGGTAGGCGCTCGGTGCGCTGGGTGACCAATCGGATTGAATGCCCAGAAGGTGCCATCGCGCGGCCGGTTCCGGTGGTGGCCGGGGGCGGGGCCGGCGGCCGACGGGTCGGCGCGGGGCGCACAGGGTGGAGCGAGGGGAGCGGGGCGGCCGGCGGCGGGGTGGCGAGGCCGGTGGCCGAGGTGACGTGCGGAGCTGCCGGGAGCCTTGGCGTGTGGGCGTCGTGGCCGGTTGGCAGGGAGTGACCGGCGGGGGTGGGTGAGGAGTGGGCGCAGGGTGTTGAGGGGCCACCGTAGGCGGTCCGCCGGGTCGCGTCCACACCTACGGCGTGAAGCCGCACCCGCGCTCCCGGTCGCGCGCGGGGCGGTGGAGGCGGGTGCGGAAGTGGGCGTGCGGGCGTGAGGGCGCGCTCCCATGGGTGGTGGCGCGCCGGGTGGGTGGCACGGTCGGGGAGGAGGTGTGGCGCGGGCCGGGCGCGGGGCCGTGGCGCGAGCCGATGGCAGGGGCGGCTGGGTGTCCGCGGTCGCTCGCCGGTCGGCCCCGTGGGCGGCGGACTGCCGTCCGGTGCTGCCGCCGCGGAAGGACCGCGGCGGGGTCGGTGACGGGGGCGGCGGGGGCGGCGAAGGGTGTGCGCCCGCGGAGTGACGTTCGATCAGTGTGGCTGTCGGGCCTCCGCGGGGGATGCCAGGCCGTCCGTCACGGCGCACCGTTCGCGCTGGGTGGGGAACGCCTCGACGGCCCGCCGTCGGGCCAGCTCGGCCCTGGCGGTGGCCGCTGCCGTCGCCGCCGCTGCCGCCGCCGCGGTGGCCGCCGCCTCTACCGCGTCCGCCGCCGGAACGGCGTGCTTCCCGACCTTGCGGGCGGTTTCGCCGGTGCTGCGCCGGCCGCGGCCGGCCGCCCGGGTGGCGTGTTCCTCGGCCGCCTCTCTGGCGGCCAGGTAGGCCTGCACGGCGGCCATCCCGTACACCGGCTGGATGAGCTGATGGCCTTTGAAGAAGGGTCTGGCGGGGGCGAATCCGGCGGCGACCACCAGATCGCGGATCTCGGCTATCTCCGCTTCGCTGCGGGCGGTGAAGCGGACCTCCCAGCCCTTTTTGTACGTATGGCCCTCTGCGCCGCTGCGGCGGGCCGGGTCCGGCCGGCGGACGTATCCGGGCAGGCGGCCGAGGCGGAGCTGGGCCGCGCGGAGGCCGGCGGTCTCGTCACGTGACATGAACTAAGGGTAGGCAATCCAGGGAGCGGGAGTGACGCGCGGAGGGTGTTTTCCGTATGCCCTTGGTCACTCACGGTCAGACGACCTGGTCGTGGGAACAGCGGATGATGGGGCGGGAGTAAAGATGACAACCATATAAGCGCTAATACTCCGAATGGGTGAGGGTATGAGGACTTTAGTGCGGAGTGGTCCCGGTTTCGCGACGGTTGGGTAACAGTGCGTCAGGTGGCCGATGGGCCGCCGGAGCTGTTGGGGATGGTGTCCGCATGAGCTACCGGATTCCCTCGCCGCCCCCGTCCCTGGAGGAGCTGGCGAAGCGTCAGCAGAACGTCGTCACCGCCAGCCAGCTGCGGGCCCGGGGTGTGCCGGCACGGATCATCACCGAGCACTGCCGCCGGGGCGGCCCCTGGCAGCGCCTGCTGCCCCGGGTCTACCTGCTGCAGTCCGGCGAGCCCGCGCCGGAGCAGCGGATGTGGGCCGCCCTGCTCTACGCGGCGCAGAACGGCCGGGAGGAGGGGCGTCGGGAGGGGGCGGTGATCACCGGAACCGCCGCGCTCGCGCTGTACGGCTTCGCTGCGGTGCCCCGGTTGCCCGCCGTCACCGGGGTGGACGTTCTGGTGCCCCGTCAGCGTCGGCTGAAGGATGCCGGCGAGGTCCGGATCCGGCGCACCGAAAGGGAGTTGGTGGCCCGCTCGGTGCACGGCCTGGCCTGTGCGCCGGTCGCCCGGGCGGTGGCCGACGCGCTGGCCGAGTGGACGGCCGACGGGGTCACGGAGGGGGCTGCGGAGGGGGCCGTGGAGGGGGCCGCCCCCGCGTTCGGCGCGGGCGTCGCGCTGCCGATCCGCGAGGTGTTGCGGGAGGCCGTGAGCCGCCCCGAGATCCGCTGCACGGTAAGGGAGTTGGCCGCCGAGCTGACCGAGTCCGGCCTGGTCGGCGACGCCCGGGTGCGGGCCGCGCTGGACGAGCTGCTGGCCTCCGAGCGGGAGGCGGTGCTGGAGCGGCTCGGCGCCCTGGTGGACGAGTGGCTGCTGCCCGCCCCGCTGGCCGGGCCCGAGCTGCGGATGCGCGGCGGTACCTACATCGCGGTACCGGACCTCTACTGGCCGCAGGAGGGCGTCGCAGTGGAGGTGGACTCGGACCTGCGGTGCGTCAGCGAGGGGGAGGCCGCCTGGGTGCGCGGCGGCCAGCACCGGATGGAGTACCTGGGGATCCGGGTGGTCTACCTCTCCGGCGCCCGGCTGGCCGCGGAGCCCGACGCCGTCGGCGCCGAGCTGCGGGAGGCCTTCCGGGAGGGCGGCACCGACGTGGTGGAGCTGCTGGTCACCGAGGGCTGACCTGCGCGGATGCGGGGACCGGGGTGTTCGCCCCGGTGGCCAGGTCGCCGTCCCCACCGGCCAGGCCGCCCGCCCAGCCCGCCCAGCCGTGCCCCGCCCGCCCGCTCGATCCACCCGACCTGCCGCGCCATCCGCCCCACCCGCCCCACCCGCCCCACCGAATCCGGCGGTCAGGTGAGACCAGGTGTCAGGTGGCCGAGCGGCCCCGGCCCCGGCGGGTCAGCCCTGCACCACCGGCGCACCGACCAGCTCGACCCCGGCCGCCCGCAGCTCCGCCAGCGCGGCCGCCGTGGTCTCCGGCGCCACCCCGGCCGTGAGGTCCAGCAGGACGCGGGTGGTGAAGCCGGCCCGGGCCGCGTCCAGGGCAGTGGCCTTGACGCAGTGGTCGGTGGCCAGCCCGACCACGTCCACCTCGGTGACCTGACGCTCGCGCAGCCACTCGATCGGACCGCGGTTGTTCTCGTCCACGCCCTCGAAGCCGCTGTACGCCGCCGAGTAGGCGCCCTTGTCGAAGACCGCCTCGATCGCGCCGGAGGTCACGGACGGGGCGAAGTTGGGGTGGAAGCCCACCCCTTCGGTGCCAGCCACGCAGTGCACGGGCCAGCTGGTGACGTAGTCCGGGTCGTCGGAGAAGTGGTCGCCCGGGTCGATGTGGTTGTCCCGGGTGGCGAGGACGTGGTGGTAGCCGGGGCTGGACTCGGCGATCAGGTCGGTGATCGCGGCGGCGACCTCGGCCCCGCCGGCGACGGCCAGGCTGCCGCCCTCGCAGAAGTCGTTCTGCACATCGACGACGATCAGTGCCCGGTGCATGGCTCGCATCCTCGGTAGTGGGGGACGGTTGCGCTTGTTCTGTGCGCTTCCGGTGGGAACTCTAAGGTCGACTGTAGGCAGTGGCACCCGGAGGCGGAAGGCCCGGGAGGGCCCGGCGGTGCACGGACCTCCGCTTGTCGCGCCCGCCCGTCCCGCCGCCCGCCCGTGGCCACCGCCGCCGGCTGTCAGAGGATCAGCTCGGTCGCCAGCACCGGGTCGCCCTTGGAGAGCTGGGTGGCCGACAGTGGCAGGGCCGCCCGTGCCCGGACGTGCCGCTCGCGCGCCGCGCTCAGCGGCTCACGGCCGACGACCTCGCCGGCCAGCACCAGCGGCACCTGCAGCAGGTGCGGCTCCAACTCGGCCGGGACCGGCCCGGTGCCGACCACCTCGGCCTCGGCCACCCCGTCCGCGTCGGGCCGGCGGGCCGCCCACTTGCGCCCGCCGACGCTGGTCTTGCCGCCGGCCGCCCGCTTGGCGACGGGCACCAGCGGACCGTCCGCGGTCCCGGCCCGCGCGACCAGCTTGTAGACCATCGCGCAGGTCGGGTGTCCGCTGCCGGTGACCAGGCTGGTGCCGACGCCGTAGCCGTCGACGGGGGCGGCCGCCAGCGCGGCGATCGCGTACTCGTCCAGGTCCGAGGTGACGATGATCTTCGTCTGGTGGGCGCCGAGCTCGTCCAGCTGGCGGCGGACCCGGTGGGCGAGCAGGGTGAGGTCGCCCGAGTCGATCCGGACCGCGCCCAGCTCGGGGCCGGCCACCTCGACGGCGGTGCGCACGGCCTCGCGCAGGTCGTAGGTGTCGACCAGCAGCGTGGTGCCCTTGCCCATCGAGGCGATCTGCGCCTGGAAGGCGTCCCGCTCGCTGTCGTGCACCAGGGTGAATGCGTGCGCCGCGGTGCCGGTGGTCGGGATGCCGTGGGTGAACCCGGCCTGCAGGTCCGAGGTGGCGGAGAAGCCCGCCACGTACGCGGCGCGGGCGGCCGAGACGGCGGCCTGCTCGTGCGCGCGCCGGGCCCCCATCTCGATCACCGGCCGCCCGCCGGCGGCGGACGTCATCCGGGAGGCGGCGGCCGCGATCGCCGAGTCGAAGTTGAGGATCGACAGGATCACCGTCTCCAGGATCACCGCCTCGGCGAACGTGCCCGAGACCGTGAGAAGCGGCGAGCCGGGGAAGTAGACCTCACCCTCCGGGTAGCCGTGGACGTCCCCGGTGAAGCGGTAGTCGGCCAGGTAGCGCAGCGTGTCGTCGTCGACCACGCCCTGGCCGGCCAGCCAGTCGAGCTGCGCCGCGGTGAATCGGAAGTTCTCGACGGCGTCCAGCACCCGGCCGGTGCCGGCCATCACGCCGTACCGGCGGCCGCTCGGGAGGCGGCGGGTGAACACCTCGAAGACGGAGCGGCGGTGCGCCGCTCCACTGCGCAGGGCGGCCTGCAGCATGGTGAGCTCGTAGCGGTCGGTGAGCAGCGCGGTCGAACCGGCCGCGGGCAGTGAAGTGGCGTCCATGAAGATGATGCTACTACCACTTAGCGTCAGAGTGACGATTTCTCTCCCCGGGCCCTCGCGAGCCCCGGGGGTGGAATCGCCCGGAGGTCCCCCGGATGGCAGCATGGGGGCTGAAGGGGTATGTGCGAGAAGAGCGGCTGAGAGGAACCCGGCGGTGAGTGTCGCGCCCGTGGAGATCGAGCGCCCGGAGGTCGAAGGCCTGCCGGTGGCGGAGCCGGACACGCCCTGGGTGACCATCGTGCACAACGACCCGGTCAACCTGATGAGCTACGTCCAGTACGTCTTCCAGGCCTACTTCGGCTACCCGAAGGACAAGGCCCGGAAGCTGATGATGGAGGTGCACAACAAGGGCCGGGCGGTGGTCTCCAGTGGCTCGCGTGAGGAGATGGAGCGGGACGTGCAGGCGATGCACGGCTACGGGCTCTGGGCGACGCTGCAGCACGACTGACGCGCCCGGCGCGCCCGGTCGTGCCGGGCGGCTCCCGTGCGCCCCGCACACCACCACCGAAGACGACCGAGACGACGAAGACGGGCTGACCGATACAGATGGCTGGGTTGTTCGAGAGTGCCGGCGGCGGCAGCGCGGTGATCGCGCTGGACGAGTGGGAGGCCTCGATCCTCCGCTCCCTGGAAGTGCAGCTGCTGGAGCGGATCGGCCCGGGCCCGGGCGGAGGGGGCGGTGACCCGCTCGCCGCGCTGTTCGCCGAGGGGCCGACCGAGGCGCCCGCCGATCCGGCACTGGCCCGCCTCTTCCCCGACGCGTACGGGGATCCGGGGGAGCGGCCGGACGCCGAGAGCAAGGCGGCCTCCAGCGAGTTCCGCCGCTACACCGAGCTCGACCTGCGCGCCCGCAAGCGCGAGGACGCGCTCCAGGTGGTCCGGGCGCTGGACGGGCTCGGCGGCGAGGGCGGGGTGCTCAAGCTGCCCGCGGCCGACTGCCTGCGCTGGCTCGGCGCGCTGAACGACCTGCGACTGACCCTGGGTGTACTGCTGGACGTCACCGAGGAGGACGAGCAGGGCCTCTACAACCTGCCGGACTCCGACGAGCGCAAGCCGCTGGTGATGGCCTACCTGTGGCTGGGCGCCCTGCAGGAGTCGCTCCTGGAGGCGGTCGCGGACTGATCCCGAGGCCCGATCCTGCCCGGTCTCCCGGGCGCCCCGACCCCCCGTCCGCATGCTGGACGGGGGGTCGGGTCATATCCGTCCGAATCGGGCGAAACCATGCGACTCCATGCTCAAATATCGCTCAGATGGTCACCGGTATCCGGACCCTGCGTGGTACGACTGCTCCACTCCACGAGAACCACCAGGACGGTGCACCATGGCCGAGCAGCTGTACGACCAAGAGGTCCATACCGGGCCCGCCGCGCAGGACGAGGAGGGCTACCAGCGGGGGCTGGGCAGCCGCCAGATCCAGATGATCGCCATCGGCGGCGCCATCGGAACGGGCCTCTTCCTCGGCGCCGGCACCGCGATCTCCAAGTCCGGTCCGAGCCTGATCCTGTCGTACGCCGTGGCCGGCGTGGTGATCTTCGCGATCATGCGGGCGCTCGGCGAGCTGCTCACCTACCGACCGGTCTCCGGCAGCTTCGCCGAGTACGCGCGGGAGTTCCTCGGCCCGTTCGCCGGCTACGTGACCGGCTGGACGTACTGGCTGTTCTGGGTCGTCACCGGCATGGCGGAGACCACCGCGGCCGCCGTCTACGTGAAGTTCTGGGCGCCGGGCATCCCGCAGTGGGTCAGCGCGCTCACCTTCCTGGTGGTCCTCTACGCGGCCAACCTGATCTCGGTGAAGCTGTTCGGCGAGATCGAGTTCTGGTTCTCCATGGTCAAGGTCACCGCCATCATCGGCATGATCCTGATCGGCATCGGCGTGCTCACCCTCGGCTTCAGCGACGCCGGTGACACTGCCTCGGTCACCCACCTCTGGGCGGACGGCGGCTTCTTCCCCAAGGGCATCGGCGCCACCGTGATGACCCTTCAGATCGTCATGTTCGCCTACCTGGGCGTCGAACTCGTCGGCGTCACCGCGGGCGAGAGCGAGGACCCGCAGAAGACCCTGCCGCGCGCCATCAACACCCTGCCCTGGCGCATCGCGCTGTTCTACATCGGCGCCCTGGTGGTCATCCTCTCGCTGGTCCCGTGGACCGAGTTCCAGCCCGGCGTCAGCCCGTTCGTCGCCGCCTTCGGCAAGATCGGCATCCCCGCCGCGGCCGGCATCATCAACTTCGTGGTGCTCACCGCCGCGCTCTCCTCCTGCAACTCCGGCATGTACTCCACCGGCCGGATGCTGCGCGACCTCGCGCTGCGCGGCCAGGCCCCCAAGGGGCTGACGACGCTCAACTCCCGCCGCACGCCCGCCGCCGCGATCACCCTCTCCTGTGCGCTGATGGGTCTCGGCGTGCTGCTCAACGCCTTCGTCCCGGCGCGGGCGTTCGAGTACATCACCTCGGTCGCCACCGTCTGCGGCCTCTGGACCTGGGCGATGATCCTGATCAGCCAGATCCGCTACCGCCGGGCCTGGACGAGCGGCCGGCTGCCGGCACCCACCTTCAAGGCGCCCGGCGGCGTCTGGGGCAGCTGGGCCGCGCTCGCCTTCCTCGCCATGGTGGTCGTGCTGATCGCGCTGGACGAGGACAACCGGATCTCGCTCTACGTCTTCCCCTGCTGGGCCGTGGTCCTGGTGATCGGCTACCAGGTGCTCAAGCGCCGCCGCCCGGAGGCCGTCGACGCCGTCGCCCACGGCCAGCTGCACGCCGGGAGCGGCAGCTGACCGACAGGTGGACCACGCCGTGGACACCCGGCGGGCGGCCGCCGCGGCGTGGCTATCCTGACCGCATGCTGACCATCACACGAGAACTGCGCGACGCCATCGTCGCCCACGCCCGCGCCGACCATCCGGACGAGGCCTGCGGTGTGGTCGCCGGGCCGGCCGGCACCGGTCGGCCCGAGCGGTTCGTCCCGATGCTCAACGCCGCCCGCTCGCCCACCTTCTACGAGTTCGACTCGGGCGACCTGCTCAAGCTCTACCGAGAGATGGACGAGCGGGACGAGGAGCCCGTGATCGTCTACCACTCGCACACCGCGACCGAGGCCTACCCCTCGCGCACCGACGTGAGCTACGCCTCCGAGCCGTTCGCCCACTACGTCCTGGTCTCCACCGCCGAGGGCAACGGCCCCGACGACCCTTACCAGTTCCGCTCGTTCCGCATCGTGGACGGCGAGATCACAGAGGAAGACGTCCAGGTCGTCGAGGTCTGAGCGGCCTGGCCGGCACCCCACCTGGACGCGGCCCGTCGACCCTCCCGAGCGGTCGGCGGGCCGTTTCGTCTCACCAGGGGAAACGGAAACATCCGGATCCCGAGACGGGCATGTCCCCGCGGGGCCGGGAATCTATACGATGAGCCCATGCGTTCCGTCGATGTGAGCAACCAGGCCCCGGGCACCCGCCTCGTGGCGCGCCTGCACATCGACCTGTGCCGGCACGCCGGCGCGATCTGTCCCCGCACGCCGGCGCGCGCTCGCTGAGCAGCCCGCCCAGGCCCGCCGCAGGCCTTGCGCCGCGGGCCCTCCCCGCCCTGCCGCGACCGCTGCGGCCCCTCCCACCTCACGACTCGCACAGGAGCGCACCCATGGCCATCGAGGTCCGCATCCCGACCATCCTCCGCACCTACACCGACGGCGCCAAGGCCGTCGAGGGCACCGGCAACAACCTCGGGGAACTCTTCCAGGACCTCGACGCCCGCCACCCGGGCATCGCCGCCCGTCTGCTGGAGGGCGGCGAGCTGCGCCGCTTCGTCAACGTCTACCTGAACGACGAGGACGTCCGCTTCCTGGAGGGCATCTCCACCGCCGTCGCCGACGGCGACAGCGTCACCATCCTGCCCGCCGTGGCCGGCGGCGCCCGCTGACCGCCCGCGCCCCCGCCCGCCGGCCGCGCGGGTGGGGGCGCAGCCGCCCCCACCCTCACCGCCGTTGCCGGAGGCCCCCCTTGCGTTACGACAGCCCGCTCGAAGCCGTCGGCAACACCCCGCTGGTCCGCCTGCCACGCATCTCCGCCGCCGTCCCCGGCAACACCGAGGGTCTGGTCACCCTCTGGGCCAAGCTGGAGGACCGCAACCCCACCGGGTCCATCAAGGACCGCCCGGCGCTGCACATGATCGAGCGCGCCGAGGCCGCCGGGCTGCTCACCCCCGGCTGCACCATCCTGGAGCCCACCAGCGGCAACACCGGCATCTCGCTCGCCATGGCCGCCAAGCTCAAGGGCTACCGGATGGTCTGCGTGATGCCGGAGAACACCAGCGAGGAGCGCCGCGAACTGCTGCGGATGTGGGGCGCCGAGATCATCCCCTCCCCGGCGGCCGGCGGCTCCAACACCGCGGTGCGGATGGCCAAGGAGATCGCCGCCGAGCACCCCGACTGGGTGATGCTCTACCAGTACGGCAACCCGGACAACGCCGGCGCCCACTACGCCACCACCGGGCCGGAGATCCTCGCCGACCTGCCGACCGTCACCCACTTCGTGGCCGGCCTCGGTACCACCGGCACCCTCATGGGCACCGGCCGCTTCCTGCGCGAGAAGGCCCCCGGGGTGCAGATCGTCGCCGCCGAGCCGCGCTACGACGACCTGGTCTACGGTCTGCGCAACCTGGACGAGGGCTTCGTCCCCGAGCTGTACGACGCCGAGGTGCTCACCACCCGCTTCTCGGTCGGCTCCGCCGACGCCGTCCGCCGCACCCGCGAACTCCTCCAGCAGGAGGGCATCTTCGCCGGCGTCTCGACCGGCGCGATCCTGCACGCCGCGATCGGCGCCGGCCGCAAGGCCGCGGCGGCCGGGCAGCGGGCGGACATCGTCTTCGTCGTCGCGGACGGCGGCTGGAAGTACCTCTCCACCGGCATCTACACCGCCGAGTCGACCGAGGCCGCGGTCGAGGCCCTGCAGGGCCAGCTCTGGGCCTGACGCCTCAGGGCGCGAGCCGCACCCGGGGCGCGAGCCCGAGCCCCGGGGGCCTCAGGACCGCAGGGCCCGCTGTGCGCGGGCCCAGACCTGCCGGTCCACCTCGCCGGCCCGGCGGCGGAAGGCGCCGAGCGGCACCTCGCGCAGCTCGTCCGTCTCCAGCCAGCTGGTCCGGCCCTGGCGGTCGCCCACCGAGCTGGGCGGAAGCGGCAGCACCCCCGGGCGCTCGGCGTGGTGCTTGCTGGTGATCTTCGCGACGGTGGCGGTCCGCCCGTTCACCCGCAGCACCAGGCAGGGGCGGTCCTTCGCCCCGGGGCCGTCCTCGAACGGCACCTCCGCCCACCAGATCTCCTGCGGCGCCGGGCCCGGGCGGCCCTTCGCCGGACGCGGCCGCGGCGGCGCCGTCGGCACGGGAGCCCGGCGCTCCTGCCGACGGGCCCGGAGCCGGGCCCCCACCAGGGCGGCCCCCGCCGCAGCGACCGCCCAGAGCGCGAGCCACCAGTAGTTGGTCATGCGGCGAACCGTACCGGGCCCCGACCCGCCGCCACCACCGATGCCGGCCTGACCTTCGGTGATTTGTCCGTGTCCTGCACCCGGTTCGTCACGGTATGACCACAGCGTCCGTTCCGCGGTGGCGCCGCCGCGGGTGCCGGAAAGGCTGTTCGCGCACGCCCCCACGCACCGCGGAGGTGACCCCGTGAGCCGCAGCACCGACCTGTGGTCGTACGCCGAGATCGCCCGCCACATCAACGTCCAGCCGGAGACCGTCCGCAACTACCGCCGGCACGGGCTGCTGCCCGATCCGGACGTCGTCGACGACAGCGGGCACCCCCGCTGGTACGCCGACACCATCCGCGCCTGGGCCCGCCGGCGCCCCGGCCACCGCTGATCAGCCGTTCCGCCCCCGCTCCCGGCGTTCTGGTGATTCCAGCCACAGCGCGGCACGGAGACGGGGGCAAAGTGCCCCTCCGCCCTTACCCTCGACACACGCGAGAGCAGTGCTACCGGCCGGTTCACCCGGCCCGCACTGCCATGACCAGTGGCAGCCAGGACGTGTCGGGGCGGAGGGGCTCGGATGAAACTGACCGTGGTGGGGTGCTCGGGGAGCTTCCCGTCCGCCGACTCGCCGTGCTCCAGCTACCTCGTGGAGGCCGACGGCTACCGCCTCGTGCTCGACCTCGGCAACGGCGCCCTCGGCGCCCTGCAGAAGTACGCCGACATCTACCAGGTCGACGCCGTCCTGCTCAGCCACCTGCACGCCGACCACTGCGTCGACCTGTGTGCCTACTGGGTCGCCCGGAACTACCGCGCCGAGGGGTGCCCGGATCCGGTGCCCGTCTACGGCCCGGCCGGCACCGCCGAGCGGCTGGCCCGCGCCTACGACATGCCCGAGAACCCCGGCATGAAGGAGGTCTTCGACTTCCGCACCCTCACTCCCGGCGGCTTCGACCTCGGCCCGTTCCGGATCGGTGTCGCCCAGGTCAACCACCCCGTCGACGCCTTCGCCTTCCGGATCGAACACGCCGGCCGCAGCCTCGTCTACTCCGGCGACACCGGCGAGAGCGCCGAACTCGTCGAGCTCGCCCGCGACACCGACCTCTTCCTCTGCGAGGCCGCCTACGTCGACGGCCGCGACACCTACCGCGCCGTCCACCTCAACGGCCGCGAGGCCGGCGAGCACGCCACCGCCGCGGGCGCCCGCCGGCTCGTCCTCACCCACATCCCGCCGTGGACGGACGCCGAACGCAACCGCCGGGACGCCGAGGCCGCCTACGCAGGCCCGGTCGAGGTCGCCCGGGCCGGCGCCGTCTACCGGATCTGAGCCGACCGGCCCGGTTCTCCCGGGCTCCTGGAGCTCCCCGCTCCCGCACGGGCGCCGAAGGTGTCACTCCACCGGCGTCAGCCAGTGCCGGTAGCGCGGGTCGGTGCCCGACACCGCCGCCTCGTACGCCTCCTGCAGCCGAGCCGTCAGCGGGCCGGGCGCCGCCGGCAGCTCGCGGTCGTCGAGCGAGCGCACCGGAACGACGCCGGCCGCCGTCCCGCAGACGAACACCTCGTCCGCCGCGTAGAGGTCCGAGCGCAGCAGGCCCTCCACCCGCACCGGGACACCCAGGCCGCGGGCCAGCTCCAGCACCGTGTCCTGGGTGATGCCCTCCAGCGCACCCGCGCTCGCCGGGGGCGTCCGCAGCACACCGTTCCGAACCGCGAACACGTTCTCGCCGGTGCACTCGCTCACCGAACCGTCCGGGCCGAGCAGCAGCGCCTCGTCGTACCCCGCGTCGGTCGCCTCCCGGCGGGCCAGCACCGAGTTCAGATACGGACCGGTCGCCTTGGCGGCCGGCGGCACCGCGTTCGCGTCGTTCCGCCGCCAACTGCTCGTCTTGACCCTGATCCCGCGCCCTTCGGCGGGGAGTTGGGGCTGCCAGTGCCAGCTCGCGATCGCCGTCGTGGTCGGCGAGAAGCGCATGTCCAGGCCCATCGAGCCGTAGCCCAGGAAGGCGAAGTGCCGCAGGTAGCAGTCGCGGTGGCCGTTGGCGCGCACCAGGTCGACCGTGGCATCGGTCAACTCCTTCAAACTGTATGGGAGTTCCATGCGCAGCATGCGCGCGCTGAGGCCCAGCCGGTGCAAGTGCTCGGGCAGTCGGAACACCGCCGGACCGTCCGCCGTGGCGAACACCCGGGTACCCTCCAACACCCCTGTCCCGTAGTGCAGTCCGTGCGTCAGGACGTGTGTCTGCGCCGCCTGCCAGGGCACCAGCGCGCCGTCCAGCCAGATCGTCGAAGCTTCGGAAAGAGCCATGCGGCCCATCCTGACCACCGCTCCGCGGCGGGTCAGCCGTACCACCCCGACCGGAACCGGCCATGACCGGGAGCGGAAGCGGAGCCGTCTCGCCCCTCGGAAACCCCCGCCCGCGCGGCCGCCCGCTCACTACGCTGCCGCCGATGGAGAGCTCCGCCGGCCGCCACGACAGCGACGCCACGCTGCTCTACGCCCGCCTGCTCGCCGAACCCGGCCTACCGCCTACCGCCCTCGGGCAGGGCTGGGACGAGCGCCGCCTCGCGGCCGCCACCGCCGAGCTGCTCGGCCTCGGACTGCTCCAGCCCGCCGCCGCCACCCCGTCCGCCGGGGACGGCGGCGGCACCGGGGCCGCCGGGAGCCACGCCGTGGTGTCCGTCGACACCGCCGTCCGCCAGCTGCTGCTCGACACCGACGCCCAGGTCGCCGCCCTGGTCGAGGCGCTGCGCCGGGCCCGCGACTCGGTGGACCGCCTGCACACCGGCTACCTGCCGCTCCAGCACCGCCGGCACACCGGCACCACCCTCGAACTGGTCCACGGCCCTGACCGGATCGCCGCCCTGCTGGAGGACTCCGCCCGCGGCGCCCGCACCGAGGCACTGTCGCTCCGCCCGGGCCAGGACCTCTCCGGCCCTGCGCTGGCGGGCAAGCTCGCCCGCGAACGGCTCGCCCTCGCCCACGGCGCCGCCCTGCGCACCATCTACCCGGCCGCCGCGCTGCGCCGGCCCGCCGTCCTCGCGCACGTCCGGGAGCTCGCCGCGGCCGGCGCCCGGATCAGGGTCGCCCACTCGCTGCCGCTCTGGCTCATCGCGGTCGACGCCCGCCTGGCCATCCTGCCCGCGCCGGGTTCGGGCTCCTCCGGCTCCGGTCCGGGCTCCGGCCCGGGGGAGGGCGATTGCGCGACGGAGGAGCAGGCGGCCGTGGTGGTCCGCGAGCCGGCCCTGGTCGCGCTGGTGGCGGAGCTGTTCGAGTACTTCTGGTCGGCGGCCTGGACTCCGCCGGAACTCATCTCCGGCGCAACGGATGTGACGGACCGCCACAATGAGGTGCTGAAGATGCTGGCGGCCGGGCTGACCGACGCGGCGATCGCCCGGAAGCTGGAGGTCTCCGAGCGGACAGTGCGCCGGCTGGTGGCCGACCTGACGGCGGACCTGGGCGCGGAGAGCCGCTTCCAGGCCGGCGTGTACGCCGCCCGCCTCGGCCGGATCTGAGGCCGACGCCGGAGCGGGCGCCGGTACCGGCCCCGGACCCGGTCGGATTCCGGGCGCGGGCGAACCGGGCGGCCGGGGCTGTCGAGGGCCGTGGAGAGGTGCAGCGGCGGGGCACGGTGAGGCCTCGGAGTTCCTCCGGCGTTCTCGATCGGCGTCTCGGCGTCTCGGCGTCCGGGTCCTCGTTACCGCCGCCGGCCCGGCGCACTGAACGCAGAACGGCCCCGCCCCGCCGCCTGGGGGAGCAGGCGGCGGGGCGGGGCCGTGAGCGGCGCGGGGGAGGCGACGGGCGTTACGCCTTGGTCACGTCCTCGATCTCGTCGTCGTCCTCACGACCGGGGGTCTTGAGGTTGAACTTGACGATCGCGAAGCGGAACACGAAGTAGTAGATCGCGCCGAAGACCAGGCCGATCGGGATGATCAGCAGCGGCTTGGAGGCCAGGTGGAAGTTGATCGCGTAGTCGATCAGGCCGGCCGAGAAGCTGAAGCCGTCGTGGACGCCGAGGGCCCAGGTCACCGCCATCGAGACGGCGGTCAGGACGGCGTGCACGGCGTAGAGCGCCGGGGCGATGAAGAGGAAGGTGAACTCGATCGGCTCGGTGACACCGGTGACGATGCTGGTGAGGGCGAGCGAGGTCATCATGCCCAGGACGACCTTGCGGCGCTCCGGACGGGCGGCGTGGGCGATGGCCAGCGCGGCGGCGGGCAGCGCGAACATCATGATCGGGAAGAAGCCGGACATGAACTGGCCGGCGGTCGGGTCGCCCGCCAGGAAGCGGTTGATGTCGCCGTGGACGGCGGTGCCGTCGGCGGCGGTGTAGTCGCCGGTCTGGAACCACGCGTAGGTGTTGACGAACTGGTGCATGCCGATCGGGATCAGCGCGCGGTTGATCAGGCCGAAGATGCCGGCGCCGGCCGCGCCCGCGCCCACCAGGCCGTCGTTGACGTTGGAGATCGCGTCACCGATCGGCTGCCAGCAGAGGCCGAAGAGGATGCCCAGGCCGGTGCCGACGAAGGCCATGATGATCGGCACCAGGCGGCGGCCGTTGAAGAAGCCCAGCCAGTCCACCAGCTTGGTGCGGTGGAACTTCTGCCAGAGGATCGCGGAGAGCAGGCCGACGACGATGCCGCCGAGCACGCCCGGGTTCTGCGGTTCGCCCTTCGGCACGGCCGCCGTGACGGTGCCGTCGGCCGGGAACGCGGTCAGCACGTTCTTGAAGACGAGGTAGCCGACCAGCGCGGCGAGCGCGGTGGAGCCGTCCGCCTTCTTGGCGTAGCCGATGGCGATGCCGACGCAGAACAGCAGCGGCAGGGCGCCGGTGATCGCGGTGCCGGCGGCGCCGAAGACCTCGACCAGCTTCGCCGGGAAGTGCCAGCTCTCGTGGACGTCCGGCTGGCCCAGGCGAGCCAGCAGGCCGGCCGCGGGCAGCACGGCGATGGGGAGCTGGAGGCTGCGGCCGACCTTCTGGAGGCCGGGGAGGAGGCCGGAGCCGAACTTCTTGGCCGGGGCCGGGGCCGGAGCCGCGGCGGGCGCCGGTGCCTGCGCAGACTGACTCATGGGGGTGGGTTCCTAACGGCAGGGCGGGTCGGTCGGGGATGGATGCACAGGGGGCCGAACCGCGAACTGGTCTACACCACACGTGGTGTAGACCAGTTTTGTAGCACGGGCGGGGAAGGGGGGGAACCCTCGAAAGCGGTGTCGACGGGAAGCGCTATGAAATCGAAACCTACCCACGGAGCGGCGATCATGATTACCCGCCGCGATTGGGATTTTGGCTATTTGCGCAACAAAAAGGCTCGGTCGCCCGGCGGGGGCCGGCCGGGCGGGCCCGGCGCGCTGCGTGGCCCGGTCGGCGCGGGGCGGCGACCGAGCCCGCTCCCGCCGCCCGGCCGGTCGCGGCGGGGCGGGTGGCGGGCGGGTCGGCCACGGCCCGCCGCGACCGGCCGGAGGTCCCTCCCGCCACCCCCCGGAGTCCGGATTTCCCGTGGGCCGATCACGGCGGAGTCGAGGACTGCGTCCCGTCCGCTCCGAGAAACCCGTGGCGGCGCCCTTGTGGAACGGCGGTCGCCGATTGTCGGGTCGTCCCGCGCGCGCCGGTGGCGATCATTCCCCCACCCGGCCGGCGTGCCGCGGACGCGGCCGCCCGGGCCCGGGCGCAGCCCCGCCCGGCGTCGCCGCAGCACTGTCCGGGCAGTGCCGGGGCCTGCCCGGCCGCGCCGGGCGGGCCGTCGCCGAATTCCCGCAGTGGAAATTCCGGCGCTCCGGAAGTGCGGGCCGAATCGTTTTCCGGAAATGCCGGAGGCCTCCGGGCCGGGGCTGCTTCTAGGAGACTGTTCCGGATAATGCGCGGTGGCGCTCGGCCTATGCCTTGGTCACGTCCTCGACCTCGCTCTCGTCCTCGCGCCCGGGGGTCTTCACGTCGAATTTCACGATGATGAAGCGGAACAGCGCGTAGTAGACGACGGCGAAGCAGGCCCCGATCGGAAGGATCAGCCAGGGCTTGGTGGCGAGCCCCCAGTTGAGCGCGTAGTCGATCAGGCCGGCCGAGAAGCTGAACCCGTCGTGGACCCCGAGACCCCAGGTGATCGCCATCGACGCACCGGTCAACAGGGCGTGCACCGCGTACAGGGCGGGCGCGATGTAGGCGAAGGAGTACTCGATCGGCTCGGTGATGCCGGTGACGAAGGAGGTCAGGCCGACCGAGAGCATCAGGCCGTAGATCTCCTTGCGGCGGTGGGGCTTCGCCGAGTGGGCGATCGCCAGCGCGGCGGCGGGCAGGGCGAACATCATGATGGGGAAGAAGCCGGAGGTGAACTGCCCGGCCGTCGGGTCGCCCGCCAGGAAGCGCGGGATGTCGCCGTGGACGATGGCGCCGTCCGGCTTGGTGTAGTCGCCGAACTGGAACCAGAGGAAGAAGTTCAGCAACTGGTGCATGCCGACCAGCAGCAGCACGCGGTTGAGGACGCCGAAGATGCCGGCGCCGACCGAGCCCAGGTCGGAGAGGTGCTGGCTCAGGTCGGTGAGGGTGCGGCCGATCGGCGGCCAGACCCAGACCGAGAGGCAGGCCAGCAGCAGGCCCGCCACGGCAGTGATCATCGGCACCAGCCGGCGGCCGTTGAAGAAGCCCAGCCAGTCCACCAGCTTGGTGCGGTGGAAGCGCATCCAGAGCCAGGCCGAGATGAGGCCCAGCAGGAGGCCGCCCAGCACGCCCGGGTTCTGGTACACCGCGGCCGCGGCCTTGGCCGAGGTGAAGTCGATGCACTGGTCGCTGATCAGCACCGTCGGCGGCTTGCACTTCTCGGGGAAGGCCTGGAGCACCTCGAAGTAGACGAGGAATCCGACCACCGCCGCGAGCGCCGTCGAGCCGTCCGCCTTCTTGGCCATGCCGATGGCGACGCCGACGCAGAACAGCATCGGCAGGCCGAACGAGGAGTCCAGCAGGGCTCCGCCCGCCGCCGCGAAGACCTTGGCCACGTTGTCCCAGCCCAGGCCTTCCGGGCCGAAGACGTCGGGCTGGCCGAGCCGGTTGAGGATGCCGGCCGCCGGGAGCACCGCCACCGGCAGCTGCAGCGAGCGGCCCATCTTCTGGAGCCCGCCGTAGAAGGTGTGCCACCACGCGGTCCGCGGGGCCGTGGCGCCTGCCGAACTCATCCGTCGCCCTCCGAGCAGCTGCCGGCCGCGGATCCCCCGGTCGGGGCCGCCGGGCGGGGCTCTGGAACCACCGGGGCCCTTCCTGCGTTCGTCGGAGTACACATATATTGGTGTAGACCACTTTCGGAACGCAGGCCGCGCGCGCCGGGACGAAGCCCCGCTGATCGCCATCCTCGGACGAAGATCCAGACGGTGCGCGCCGAAATGGGCCAAAAGTGGACTAACGTGGCAGGCCGGTCCAGATCGGGCGATGCTTGTCGCGCCGCGTTGCGGCGCGACGGCTGCTGAATCCGCGTCAGTACCGGAACCGACCCGCCCCCGGCCTCCGGCCGGGGGGACCCAGCACAGCGCAGGACGGCGCCCGGCAGAGCAGCCGGCGGGCCGAGACAGAGGGAGAGACAGATGGCCAGCAAGGCTGAGAAGATCGTCGCCGGTCTGGGCGGCATCGAGAACATCGAAGAGGTCGAGGGCTGCATCACCCGCCTGCGCACCGAGGTCAAGGACGCCTCCCTCGTCGACGAGGCCGCGCTGAAGGCCGCCGGCGCCCACGGCGTCGTCAAGATGGGCACCGCGATCCAGGTCGTCATCGGCACCGACGCCGACCCGATCGCCGCCGACATCGAGGACATGATGTGAGCTGAGCCCACCAGGCTCACCGCCCGGCCCGCCGACCGAGCCACGCCCGGGACACCCGGGCACCGCGCCCGGACGCGCCGCCTCGGCCCGCCCGCCCTCCGGGGCCGGCGGGCCGAGGCCATCGGGGCACGTTCCGCACCGGTCGGGGCGAACCCGGAGCACCCGGCGGAGCGACTACGCTCGGTGCCTATGTCACGCATCGACGGCCGCACCCCCGACCAGCTCCGCCCCGTCACCATCGAACGGGGCTGGAGCAAGCACGCCGAAGGCTCCGTCCTCATCTCCTACGGCGACACCAAGGTGCTGTGCACCGCCAGCGTCACCGAGGGCGTCCCGCGCTGGCGCAAGGGCAGCGGCGAGGGCTGGGTCACCGCCGAGTACTCCATGCTCCCGCGCGCCACCAACACCCGCGGCGACCGCGAGGCCGTCAAGGGCCGGATCGGCGGCCGCACCCACGAGATCAGCCGCCTGATCGGCCGCTCCCTGCGCGCCGTCATCGACCACCGCGCGCTGGCCGAGAACACCATCGTGCTCGACTGCGACGTCCTCCAGGCCGACGGCGGCACCCGCACCGCCGCCATCACCGGCGCCTACGTCGCCCTCGTCGACGCCGTCTCCTGGGCCCGGGAGAAGAAGATCCTGCGCGCCAAGGGCCAGCCGATCACCGGCGGCGTGAGCGCCGTCAGCGTCGGCATCATCGACGGCGTCCCCATGCTCGACCTCCAGTACGAGGAGGACGTCCGCGCCGAGACCGACATGAACATCGTCTGCACCTCCGACGGCCGCTTCGTCGAGGTCCAGGGCACCGCCGAGGGCGCCCCCTTCGACCGTGCCCTGCTCGACCGGCTCCTCGACCTCGGCACCCTCGGCTGCGCCGGGCTGGACGAGATCCAGCGCAAGGCCCTGGAGGGCTGACCCCCCTTCACGTCGCTCCCTCCTGCTTCACCCCGCTTCACCACCGGCTCTCCGGGTCCGGCGTTTACACGCCGGGCCCGGAGACCGTACGGTTCCCGCAGCACACCGTTGCGGGAACCGCGAGCCTCTCGCGCGCGTCCCTCCCCTACGGAACCCGCGCCCCGAGGAGGACTTGATGCCCGACAGCATCGCCCGCGCCGGCATCACCCGCCCCGCCGTCCTCGCAGTGGCCGCGCTCATCGCCGTCCTGCCGCTCAGCGTGGTCAGCTGCTCGGCCGTCCAGAAGGCCATCGACTGCGGCAACACCGCCGTCACCATCACGGGTGACGTCAACGACGTCGTCTCCGCGTTCAACAACGCGAGCAACGACGCGGCCGCCGCCGGGCAATCGCTGCAGAAGCTGAAGAACGACCTGGACCAGCTGGGCGAGAACTCCTCGAACACCGACGTCGCCAAGGCCGTCACCGACCTCAACACCCAGGTCGACAAGCTCCAGCAGGCCGTCAACAACAAGCAGGTCCCGGACCTCAAGCCGCTGGGCGATGCCGCAGGCAACCTCACCAAGATCTGCACCGGCTGACGCCGCCGGGCCCGGGCCCGGACCCGGGCGATCAGGGCGGTTAGGGTGGGTTCATGTCCACCCGTCTGATTCTCGCCACCCGCAACCAGCACAAGGTCGCCGAGCTCCGGGCCATCCTGGGTGACGCCGGCCTCGACGTCGAACTGGTCGGTGCCGACGCCTACCCCGAGGTCCCGGACGTCCCCGAGACCGGCGTGACCTTCGCCGAGAACGCGCTCCTCAAGGCCCACGCGCTCGCCCGCGCCACCGGCCTGCCCGCCGTGGCCGACGACTCCGGCCTCTGCGTGGACGTACTGAACGGCGCCCCCGGCATCTTCTCCGCCCGCTGGGCCGGCAAGCACGGCGACGACCGCGCCAACCTGGAGCTCCTGCTCGCCCAGCTCTCCGACATCGACGCCGTCCACCGTGGCGCCCACTTCTCCTGCGCGGCTGCCCTCGCCCTGCCCGACGGCACCGAGCGCGTCGTCGAGGGCCGCCTCCTCGGCACCCTCCGCACCGCGCCGTCCGGTGACGGGGGCTTCGGCTACGACCCGATCCTCCAGCCCCTCGGCGAGACCCGCACCTGCGCCGAGCTGACCCCGGCGGAGAAAAACGCCATCAGCCACCGGGGCCAGGCCTTCCGCGCCCTGGCCCCGGTGGTGAAGGACCTGCTGGGCTGAGTGGGCAGTAACGACAATGGCCCGCCCACCTTCGAATCAAAGGTCGGCGGGCCATTCTGCTTGGTACGCCCGGTGGGACTCGAACCCACGACACTGCGATCCTAAGTCGCAACCCTCTAGCCAGCTGGGGTACGGGCGCACGCGAGCACTAGCCTACCGGCTGCCGGGGATGTGGGCGGACCGATTCTTGTTCCGCCCACAGTAGGTCTCGGTGACGGCGTGACAGTTCGGGCAGAGCAGTCTGAGATTCCCGGGCCGGTTGTCCGACCAGTCGCCGTTGATGTGGTCGACCTCCAGCGTGAGCGGGCGCCCTCGCCATTCGGATCCCGTGCCGCAGCCCTCGCAGCATTCGGGGCGTCCGAGTGCGGCCAGGGCTCGGCGAATGCGGACACCTGGGATCCGCTTGGCCTCCATTGGCCGCTGAACCAGAACTTCTTCGGGTGGGAGCCGCCTGGGGGATGTCTTGCCGCGGTTGTGGGCCTGGCCCGTGAAGTGCGAGGTGTCGATGCCGAAGGCCTTGATTCGGCGCCCGATGTGCGCCTGGGTGCCGCCGGCCTGGCGCTGGCCGAGGTATCGCACCACGCCCGCCACGCTGTGGGAGGCCGATACGGCTTCCTGCAGCAACTCCTTGGTGTAGATCGTTCCGGCGGGAGGGAAGTGAGAGGCGTCGATGCCGTACGCCTTGATCCGCTGTCGGAGGTAGGAGCGGTTGTAAGCGTTCGGCTCCCTGCCGAGGGTGGTGAGCATCTCGTCGAGCGAGGCGGTCGTCGCCGCGGCGGCCGCGAGCAGTTCGCGCGTGTACTTGATCGTCATGGTCGTCCCCGTTCGGGCTGGTGTGCGCCCGTCCCCCGGTCGGTGAACGACCGGCGCGAGGATCGGTCACGGCCTTGTCGGGAGGTCGTCGGAACCGGAGGTTCCGGTGGTCGGTTCAAGGAAACTGGCGGTCAATTGGTACAGACCTATTGACCTATGTGGTTCAGACCACATACCTTCAGCGCCAATTCTGCATTCCCCCACGAGCGTGCTCCCCCACAGGCACGCGCCGACACTCTCTCCCGGAGGACCGAGTGTTGATCCGAAGCACGGCGACGCGGCGTCCCACCGCCGATCGCCGCTCCACGAGCCCGGCCGCCCGAGCGGGCCTGGCCTCGCTGGCGGCCGTCGGCCTGGCCGGCCTGCTGATGGCGACGCTGGGCGCGGCGCCCTCGCAGGCGTCCGCCGCCGTCGACAACGCGGCCTGCCGCCCCGACGGGCTGTACCAGACCCCCGGGGTCGACGTCCCGTACTGCAGCGTCTACGACACCAGCGGCCGCGAGAAGATGGGCGCAGACCACCAGCGCCGCATCATCGGCTACTTCACCGGCTGGCGGACCGGCAAGGACGGCACGCCGCCCTACCTGGTGAGCGACATCCCCTGGGACAAGGTCACCCACCTCAACTACGCGTTCGGGCACGTCGGCGGCGACAACAAGATCTCCGTCGGCACCGACAACGACAAGAACGAGGCCACCGGCATCTCGTTCCCGGGCGTTCCCGGCGCCGAACTGGACCCGTCGCTGCCCTACAAGGGCCACTTCAACCTGCTGACGAAGTTCAAGAAGCAGTACCCGAACGTCAAGACCATGATCTCGGTGGGCGGTTGGACCGAGACCGGCGGGTACTTCGGCGACGACGGCAAGCGCGTCAACTCCGGCGGCTTCTACTCGATGACCGTCAACCCGGACGGCAGCGTCAACCAGGCCGGCATCGACACCTTCGCCACCTCGGCGGTCGACTTCATCAAGAAGTACGGCTTCAACGGCGTCGACATCGACTACGAGTACCCGACCTCGATGAAGGACGCGGGCAACCCGCTGGACTGGCAGCTCGCCAACGGCAAGCGCGGCTCGCTGGCCAAGGGCTACGCGGCGCTGATGAAGACGCTGCGCGAGAAGCTGGACCGGGCCGGAGCCGCCGACGGCAGGCACTACCTGCTCTCGGTCGCGGCCCCGTCGTCCGGGTACCTGCTGCGGGGGATGGAGACCTTCCAGGTCGCGCAGTACCTGGACTACGTCAACATCATGTCGTACGACCTGCACGGCGCCTGGAACAAGTACGTCGGCCCGAACGCCTCGTTGTTCGACGACGGCAAGGACGGCGAGCTGGCGGCGGCCAACGTCTACGGCACCGCGCAGTACGGCGGGATCGGTTACCTGAACGCGGACTGGTCGTACCACTACTTCCGCGGCGCGATGCCCGGCGGCCGGATCAACGTCGGCCTGCCGTACTACACCCGCGGGTTCAAGAACGTCACCGGCGGCACCAACGGCCTCTGGGGCACCTCGTCCACCAACACCTGCCCGGTCGGCTCCGGCCTGACCACCTGCGGTGACGGCGCGGTCGGCATCGACAACATCTGGAACGACAAGGACGACGCGGGCAAGGAGTCCCCGGCCGGGTCGAACCCGATGTGGCACGCGAAGAACCTGGAGAAGGGCGTCGTGCCCGACTACCTCGCCGAGTACGGCGTGACGGACACCGCGCTGCAGGGCACCTACACGCGCAACTACAGCTCCGCCCTGGTGGCGCCGTGGCTGTGGAACGACACCAAGAAGGTGTTCCTCTCCACCGAGGACGAGCAGTCGGTGGCCGCCAAGGCGGACTACATCGTCGACCGGGGTGCCGGCGGTGCGATGATCTGGGAGCTCGCGGGCGACTACAAGTGGGACGCGGCCGCCAACGGCGGCAAGGGCCAGTACGTGCCGGGCTCGACGCTGACCTCGGTGATGTACGACAAGTTCAAGGCGGCCACCCCGTACGGCGCCGTCCGCGCGACCACGGCGCTGCCGCAGCAGACCCTGCCGGTCGACGTGTCGTTCACCAACTTCGCGCTGGGTGACTCGAACTACCCGATCAACCCGAAGATCCACATCGTCAACAACTCGACGCTGACCCTGCCGGGCGGCACCGAGTTCCAGTTCGACTACAGCAACTCCGCCCCGGGCAACGCCAAGGACCAGTCCGGTTTCGGCCTGACCGTCATCAAGCAGGACAACCCCGGGCCGGGCAACGTGGGGGGCCTCAAGGGCACTTACAACCGGGTGTCGGTGAAGCTGCCCGGCTGGCAGTCGCTGGCGCCGGGCGCGTCGATCGACATGGACTTCGTCTACTACCTGCCGGTGTCGACGCCGTCGAACTGGACGGTCAACGTCGGCGGCACACTGTACGGCCTGAAGGGCGACCTGACCCGCGGTGCGACGGACGGGAGCACCCCGCCGACCACCCCGCCCACGACGCCGCCGACCACCCCGCCCACGACGCCGCCCACCACCCCGCCCACCACCCCGCCGACGACCCCGCCCACGACTCCGGCGGGCTGCGCCGGAGCCCCGAGCTGGGACGCGGCCACCACCTACGCGACCACCACCAAGGTGTCGTGGAAGGGCCACTACTACCAGAACAAGTGGTGGACCAAGGGTGAGGACCCCTCGCTCAGCGGAGCCTGGGGAGTCTGGAGCGACCTCGGGGCCTGCTGATCACGGCGGTCCGCCGAGGTGAGGAACGGCGGTGGCGGTGCACCCGGTCGGGGGGTGCGCCGCCACCGCTGCGTCGTGCCCGGCACGGGCCGCCGCTCGCGCTCCGCCCGTCAGGGATCGCGCGGAGCGCGGACAGCGCCGGGACACGGCGGTGACGAAGTGACACCGGCCGTGCCCCGGAGGGGAGTCCGGTCAGGCGGCCTCGACCTTGAGGTCGCGCAGCAGCTTGGCCACGTGGCCGGTGGCCTTGACGTTGTAGAGGGCGCGCTCGACCTTGCCCTGCTCGTCGACGACGACGGTGGAGCGGATCACGCCGACGTACGTCCGGCCGTAGTTCTGCTTCTCGCCGTACGCGCCGTAGGCCTCCAGGACGGCGTGGTCCGGGTCGGAGAGCAGGGTGACCTTGAGGTCCTCGGCCTCGCGGAACCTGCCGAGCTTCTCGGGCTTGTCCGGCGAGATGCCGATGACGTCGTAGCCGGCGCCGGCGAACACCTCCAGGTTGTCGGTGAAGTCGCAGGCCTGCTTGGTGCAGCCGGGGGTGAGCGCGGCCGGGTAGAAGTAGACGATCACCTTGCGGCCGAGGTGGTCGGCGAGGGACACCTGGTTGCCGTCGGCGTCGGACAGGCTGAAGGCGGGCGCGGTGTCGCCGGGCTGGAGTCGCTCAGACACGGGGGACTCTCCTGGTGCGTGGACGGGTGGTCGTACCACCGCAAACTTACCCCCGATGGTGGGTGGGGCCGCGCGGCCGTGCAGCGCAGCTGACAGACTGGGTCAGTCGCACAGGACAACATCAGTGAATTGGGGTGGCCCGAGTGGGCGAGGCGAGCAAGGACATGGCGACGCGGACGACCGCCCAGATCGAGGCGGACATCGCCCGCACCCGCACCCAGCTGGCGTCGACCCTGGACGAGCTGGCCATGCGCGTGCACCCGAGCACCATCTCCGCCCAGGTGAAGGCCAAGGCCGTGGCCACGGTGGAGGAGAAGGCCGGCCGGGCCTACGTGGCGGCCAGCGGGCTGGTCGAGAAGGCCAAGGCGCAGTTCGTCGACGACAAGGGGCAGCCGCGCAAGGAGCGGATCGTCCCGGCCGCGCTGGTCGGCGTCGGCCTGGTCCTGCTGGTGGCATCGTCCCGCAAGCGCCGCAAGGGCTGAGCGGGGAGTCCTCCGGGCCGGGTGCCGGTGGCGCCCGGCCCTTCCGCATCCCGGGCCAGCGTCACACCGCCCGCCCGGGAGCGGTACCTTCGGGGCGTGAGTACGAACGACGAACCGACCCCGCAGACCGCCCCGCACGAGTCCGACTCGCCGCGTCACGACCGGCTGGGCGAGAAGCTGCCGATCAAGATGCTGCACGACCGCGTCCTGGTGAAGACCGAGGGCGGCGAGGGTGAGCGCCGCTCCACCGGCGGCATCCTCATTCCGGCCACCGCCGAGCTGTCCAAGCGCTGCGCCTGGGCGGAGGCCGTGGCGGTCGGCCAGAGCGTGCGCTCGGTGGAGCCGGGCGACCGCGTGCTGTACGACCCGGAGGACAAGCTGGAGGTCGAGGTCCGCGGCGCCACCTACGTGCTGCTGCGCGAGCGCGACCTGCACGCGGTGGCCGCGATGCGCTTCGGCGACACGGAGGGGTCGACCGGCCTCTACCTCTGATCCGGGGCACCGGGGCCTTCAGGTGCGACGGCTGTCGCACCCGAGGCCGCCACGGCCTCTGCACGGCCCGCTGACCGCTGCACGACCACTGAACGCTCCGGCCGAACGGGCCGACCCCGGGGGAGGGGACCACGTGGATCACCTGCGGTACTTCTACGAATACGGCGTCGACACGCCGCTGTGGCCGCACGACATGGAGAGCCCGTACGGTCACCCGACCGAGCTCGACCGGTTGCCGATCGGTGCTGCGCTGCGGGCGGAGCTCTCCGAGCTGGCCGACTGGTACCAGTCGTCGCTCAACCAGGAGTACCCGCCGGACCCGTCGCCCTGGCCGCGGGAGGAGCAGGACCGGTTCAACGCGCGGGCCCGGGCCGCCCTGGTCGCGCTGCGCCGCGAGCTGGGGCCGGGCTGGACGGTCGACGACGGGTTCGTACCGGTCGACTGAGCGCCACCGCCGCCGTCGTCGTCGACGCCGCTCCCGGCGGTCGGTGTCGGTGGCGGTGTCGGTGGCGGGCGCTAGGGTCCCGCCATGAGCAGCGGTCCGATTCCGATCAGTGACGAGCAGCGCCGCGCCCGGCTGGGCCGGCGGCACCTGTTGGCCTCCGCCGGCCGGGCGGCCCGGGTCGAGCAGGTGGCGGACGCGCTGGTGGGCCTGCACGCCACCGACGCGGCGACGGTGTACCTGTCGGCCTGCGCCCGGCTGGCGGAGCCGTCGGCGGCGGAGGTCGAGCGGGCGCTCTACGAGGACGTCACGCTGGTGAAGCTGCTGTCGATGCGGCGGACGATCTTCGCGGTGACCGAGGGCTTCGCGCCGTACGTGAGCGCGTCGACGGCGCGGGCGATCGCCGTCAAGGAGCGGGCGACGCTGCTGAAGCACCTGCGCGAGTTCGCCGAGGGCTGGGACGAGGCCCGGCTGGCCGAGACGGAGCGGTTGGTGCTGGCCGCGCTGGAGCGGCGCGGCGAGGCGACCACGGGCGAACTGGGCGCGGACGTCCCGGCCCTGCGCGAGACCATGCTGATGTCGGCCGGCAAGCCGTACGAGGCGAAGCAGAGCGTGGGCAGCCGGCTGCTGCGGCTGCTGGCCTCGGACGGGCACGTGCGTCGGTGCCGTCCGCGCGGGTCCTGGCTGAGCAGCAGCTACCCCTGGGCGCCGGTGGCGCAGTGGCCGGACGTACCGGTGCGGGAGGCGAAGGCCGAGGTGGTGCGCCGCTGGCTGGCGGCGTACGGGCCGGCCACCGTCGAGGACGTGAAGTGGTGGACCGGCTGGACGCTGGGCGACACCCGCAGGGCGCTGGGCGACGTGGGCGCGGTGGACGTCGCGCTGGCGGGCGGCGGGGCGGGGCTGGTGCTGCCGTCGGACACCGAGCCGGTGCCTGAGCCCGAGCCGTGGGCGGCGCTGCTGCCGGGGCTGGACCCGACGGTGATGGGCTGGCGCGGCCGGGACTGGTACCTGCGGCCGGAGGACGTGCCGGCGCTGTTCGACCGGGCCGGGAACGCGGGGCCGACGGTGTGGTGGTGCGGCCGGGTGGTGGGCGGCTGGGCGCAGCGCCCCGACGGCGAGGTGGTGTGGCGGTTCTTCTCGGACGTCGGGGCGCAGGCCGGGGCGGCGGTCGCGGCGGAGGCTGGCCGGCTGGCCGGCTGGCTGGGGGAGGTGCGGGTGACGCCGCGCTTCCGGACGCCGCTGGAGCGGGAGCTGTCGGCGTAGGGCGTGTCCGGCCGGGTCCGCCGGCCCCGACCCCGGCGCGGCTACCGGGCCGGGGTCGGGGTGGCGGCTCCGGTGGGTTGGGGTGGGGTGGTCGCGGTCGGCGGCGCCGTCGGGAGGGTGGGCGTGGGCCGACCGGTGGGGGTGGGCTGCTGTGGCGGGGCGGAGGGCTGCTCAGGGGCGGGCGTGAGGTTCGGCGGTGGCGGGGCGGTGGTGGGCTGCGGGGGTTCGGCGGGCCGGCTGGGCTCGGGGTGCGGGGCGGTGGGGGCCGGCTGGGTCGGCGCCGGGGCGCTGGGGGTGGGTGCGGTGGCGGTCGCCGGGGCCGTGGCCGTGGTGGTCGGGGTCGCGGTCGGCGAGGGCGCGGTGGTGGTCGGGGTCTCCCCCCGGCTGTTGCCGTGGCTGGGTTCGAGGTCGAAGTCCTGGACGTCGGTGCCGTCGAGCGCCTCGCTCATGTAGGCGGTCCAGATCTGGGTGGGGAAGGCGCCGCCGTTGACCCGGGTGAAGCCGGCGGTGCCGGAGAGCGGCTCCTTGGCGTGGGTCTTCGGGTGCTCCCGGAAGAGGCCGACGGTGGTGGCGAGTTCGGGGGTGAAGCCGGCGAACCAGGCCGAGAGGTTGGAGTCGGTGGTGCCGGTCTTGCCGGCGGCGGGGCGGCCGAGTTCGAGGGCGGCGGCGCCGGTGCCCCGCGGGGTGACGACGTCGCGCAGTACGTCGGTGACGGCGTCGGCGGTGCCGCGGTCGAGCGCGGTGGTGGCGACGTGGTCGGGCATCTTGGGGACGTCGATGGCGCCTCCGGGGTGGACGCGTTCGAGTTTGACGACCGACCACGGGGCGAACGCCTGGCCGTGGTTGGCGAACCCGGCGTAGGCGCCGGCCAGGTTGAGGGCGCTGGGCGTCGCGGTGCCCAGGGTCATCGAGGTGTTGGCCGGGTCCATGCCGCGGACGTTGTCGGGGATGCCGAGGCGGACGGCGGTCTCGCGGACGTGCGCGAGCCCGGCGTCGACGCCCTCCTGTGCGTAGACCGAGTTGACCGACTTGACCATGGCGTAGCGCAGGGTGATGTTGCCGTAGTCGGTGTCGTCCTCGTTGGGCGGCGCGTACGGGGTGGGGCCGCCGGTGACGGGGCGCTCGCTGGTGCCGTCGTAGCGGGTCTCGGTGGTGATCGGGCGGCCGTCGCCGCTGCTGCGGCCGGAGTCGAGGCCGGCGGCGAGGTCGAAGGGCTTGAAGGTGGAGCCGATCTGGTTGTCCTGGCGGAGCGCGTCGTTGTAGGGCTGCTTGGCGTAGTCGGGGCCGCCGTAGACGGCGACGACGCGGCCGGTGGCGGGCTCGACGGAGGCGCCGGCGACGCGGACGTCGGTGTCGGTGGCGGGCCGGGCCTTGGGGTCCAGCTCGTCGGTGAGCTCCTGCTGGACGGCTTTGGCGAAGGCGTCCTGCTTGTCCTTGTCGAAGGTGGTGGTGATCCGCCAGCCGCCGGCCTTGAGGGTGGGGGTGTCGATGATGCCGGAGGAGACGAGGTAGTCGTCGGCGACGCCGACCAGGTAGCCGGCCTGGCCGCTGAGGCCGGTCGTGGGCTGGGGGTCGATCGGCTCGGCGAAGGTGGTGGCGGCGCGGTCGGAGGCGCTGAGGAAGCCGAGCTGGACCATGCCGTCGAGGGTGTAGTTCCAGCGGGCGAGGGCCTTCTCGCGGTTGGCGGGGGTGGCGGTCTTGACGTCGTAGATGCTGGGGCCCTGGAGGAGGGCGGCGAGGTAGGCGCCCTGGGGGAGGGTGAGGGCGGAGACGTCGACGCCGTAGTAGGCGTGGGCGGCGCTCTGGATGCCGTAGGCGCCGCGGCCGAAGTAGCTGCTGTTGAGGTATCCGGAGAGGATCTCGTCCTTGCCGCGCTGCTGGTCGACCTTGAGGGCGATGAAGAGCTCGCGGCCCTTGCGCTCGATGGTCTGGTCCTGGGTCAGGTAGTAGTTCTTGACGTACTGCTGGGTGATCGTGGAGCCGCCCTGCATGCCCTTGCCGGTGAGGGTGTTCCAGCCGGCCCGGATCATGCCGGACAGGTCGATCCCGCGGTTCTGGTAGAAGGTGCGGTCCTCGGCGGAGACGACGGCGTGCCGGGTGTCCAGCGGGATCTGCTCGATCGTCACGTCGGTGCGGTTGACCGCGCCGGTGCGGGCGATCTCGGTGGTGCCGTCGGCGTAGAGGTAGATGTTGTTCTGGGCGACGGCGTGGGCGTTGGCGTCGGGCACCGGGACGATGAGGTAGAGCACCGCGAAGGAGCCGACGGCGAGGAGCAGCACGGCGGTGAGCGCGCCGAGGGTGACCCGCCAGGTGGGCAGGAGCCGGCGCCAGAGCGGCTTGGCGCGGCGCGCTTCGCGGCGGGCGGCCCGTTTGGCCTGGCGCCGGGTGCGGTGGTCTGCCCTCAGAGTCATGGGGCGATTATGTGCTATTTGATCCGCGATCAGGTGTTGCGCAAACCGGATGCGCGTGGTGATCGCCGGCGGTACGGTGAAAGGTGCAAACCACATAGCGCACTCAGTTCGGGCAGCTCTGCCCGTCGGGCCCGGTACCCCCGGGTTGCGGCGGTCGGGGCTACTCCGGCGTGCGCTGGTGTTCCCAGGCGCACCCCCGCGCCCGTATTTGTCGACAAGGAGACAATATGCTGAACACCGTGCCGGCCGCGACGCGGCTCAGGCCCCCTCCCGACGGCGGCGGTGCCGCCCGCCTCTACCTCGCCGTCGCCCGCGCCGGCTTCCGCCGCTTCGCCGGCTACCGCGCCGCCACCCTGGCCGGCACCGTCACCAACACCGTCTTCGGCTTCATCCTCGCCTACACCTTCCTCGCCCTCTGGCGGGCCAGGCCCGGTCTGGGCGGCTACGACACCGCCCAGGCCGTCACCTACATCTGGATCAGCCAGGCCCTGCTGGCCACCGTCGCCGTCCTGGGCGGCGGCTTCCAGGACGACGTCAAGGACCGCTTCCGCAGCGGCGACATCGCCATCGACCTCTACCGCCCGGTCGACTTCCAGGGCTGGTGGCTGGCCACCGACCTCGGGCGGGCCGGCTTCCAACTGCTCGCCCGCGGCATCCTGCCGACCGCGGCGGGCGCGTTCGCCTTCGACACCCGGCTGCCGCACGACCCCGCGGTCTGGGCCGTGTTCCTGCTCTCCGCGCTGCTCGCCGTGGTGGTCAGTTTCGGGCTGCGCTTCCTGGTCTCGCTCACCGGCTTCTGGATGCAGGACGCCGAGGGGATCCGCTCGGTCATGGTCGTGGTGACGATGTTCTTCTCCGGGATGCTGCTCCCGCTCGGGCTCTTCCCCGGGTGGCTCGGCGAGCTCGCCCCGCTGCTGCCCTGGGCCGCGATGATCCAGATCCCCACGGACGTCTTCCTGGAGCGGCACAGCGGTGCCGGACTGCTCGGCATCCTCGGGCTCCAACTGCTCTGGGCGGTCCTGCTGCTCGCCGCAGGCCGGGCCGTCCAGCGGCTCGCGACCCGCAAGGTGGTGGTCCAGGGTGGCTGACACCGTCCGCTCCGAGGCGCCCGCGGCCGGCGCGCCTGCCGCGGGCGCGTCCGCCGCGGGCGCGTCCGCCGCGGGCACGCCTGCCGCCGGGGCCGGCCGCGCCGGGTCCGCCGGGCGGCCCGTGACCGTCCCGGCCGAGCCGCTGACCGCCCGGGTCCGCTGGGCGGTCGGCTCCTGGTGGCTGGTGGCCGCCATGTGGCAGCGCTCCACCATGGCCTACCGGCTCTCCTTCGCCCTGATGGCCGTGGCCAGCACGGTCGTCACCTTCCTCGACTTCGCCGTCGTCCTGCTGATGTTCCGGCACACCAGCGCCCTCGGCGGCTGGACCCTGCCCGAACTCGGCTTCCTGTACGGCACGTCGTCCTTCGCACTGGGCACCGCCAACCTGCTGGTGGGCACCGCCGACGCGCTCGGCGAGCGGATCCGCACCGGCAGCCTCGACACCATGCTGATCCGGCCCGCCCCGGCCCTGGCCCAGCTCTGCGCCGAACGCTTCACCCTGCGCCGGCTCGGCCGGCCCCTGCAGGGCGCGGGGGTGCTCGTCTGGTCGCTGACCGCCCTGGACGTCCGCTGGACCTGGGACAAGGCCCTGCTGGTGCCCGTCCTGCTGGTCTGCGGCAGCGCGATCTTCGCGGCGCTCTTCATCGGCGGTGCCACCGTGCAGTTCTGGTGGGGCGAGGCCGGCGAGCTGCAGAACTCCCTCACCTACGGCGGCGCCACCCTGCTTCAGTACCCGCCGACGATCTTCGCCAGAGAGCTGGTGGCCGGCGTCGTCTTCGGCGTCCCGCTGGCCTTCGTCAACTGGCTTCCCGCGCTGCGCATCCTCGACCGGCCCGATCCGCTCGGGCTGCCCGCCGCCTTCCAGTACGCCTCGCCCGTCGCCGCCGTGCTCTGCTGCGCCGCGGCCGGCCTGGCCTGGCGCGCGGGCCTGCGCGCGTACCGCGGCACCGGCAGCTGACCCACCCCCGGAACAACGGAGAACTCCCATGACCCTGATCGAACTCGACGACGTCCGGCGCACCTTCACCGTCCGCACCAAGGCCGGCCGGTTCCGGCGCGAGAAGCGCGAGGTCCGCGCTGTGGACGGCCTGAGCTTCACGGTGGCGGCCGGCGAGTGCGTCGGCTACATCGGCCCGAACGGCGCCGGCAAGTCCACCACCGTCAAGATGCTGACCGGCATCCTGGTACCCACCGGCGGCCGGCTGCGCGTCGCCGGCATCGACCCCGCCCGCGAGCGCGTCGCGCTGGCCCGCCGGATCGGCGTCGTCTTCGGGCAGCGCACCACGCTCTGGTGGGACCTCCCGCTGCGCGACTCCTACGAACTCGCCCGCCGGCTCTACCGCATCCCCGACCACCGATATCGCGCCAACCTCGAACGCTGCGTCGAACTCCTCGACCTCGGCGGGCTGCTGGACAGGCCGGTCCGTCAGCTCTCGCTCGGCCAGCGGATGCGCGGCGACCTCGCGGCGGCGCTGCTGCACGACCCGCAGGTGCTCTACCTGGACGAGCCGACGATCGGGCTCGACGTGGTGAGCAAGGGGCGGGTGCGCGAGTTCCTGCGCGAGGTCAACCGCGACCGGGGCACCACCGTCCTGCTCACCACCCACGACCTCACCGACATCGAGCAGCTCTGCGGCCGGGTGATGGTGATCGACCACGGCCGGGTCGTCTACGACGGCGGCCTGGAGGGCCTGCACGCCACGGCCGACAGCGAGCGGACCCTGGTCGTCGACCTCGCCGAGGCCGGGCCGCCGATCGAGGTGGCAGGGGCCCGGGTGGTGAAGGTCGAGGGCCCGCGGCAGTGGCTGGCCTTCCCGGCCCGGCAGAGCGCCGCCCCGATCGTCGCCGCGGTCGCCGACCGCTACCCGCTGGTCGACCTCTCGGTCCGTGAGCCGGCGATCGAGGACGTGATCGCCCGGATGTATGCGGAGGTCGCGATCGGCTGACGGCACCGGGGCGCCGACGGCCCGCCGTCGGCGCCCCGGGCCCACGCCCCTGCGCCTCGCCCGGTGGAGCGCTCGCGGGAGCACTTGTGGTGCGCACCCGGCGCGAGTTGGCGGGGCGAGCCCTCCACCCGCGCCGGTCACCGGGCAGACTGGCGGGGTGAGTGACGAAGCCTTCAGCGGGACCGGCCCCGGGGTGCGGTTCACCGCTGCCGACGAGGAGAAGAGACGCGGCGTCCGCCGGATGAAGACCATCGCGACCGGCCTGCTGGCCTTCGCGACCCTGGTCTTCGCCCTGGCGACCTGGGCGAAGTCGGCCGGCGCCGGCGCCTGGGCCGGCTACGTGGCCGCCGCGGCCGAGGCGGGCATGGTCGGCGCGCTGGCCGACTGGTTCGCCGTGACGGCGCTGTTCCGCCGCCCCTTCGGACTGCCGATCCCGCACACCGCGATCATCCCGACCAAGAAGGACGCCTTCGGCCGCTCGCTCGGCGACTTCGTCGGCGACAACTTCCTCGCCGGCCAGGTGGTCCGCAGCAGGCTGGCCGCGCTCGGGATCGGCCGCCGGCTCGGGGAGTGGCTGGCGGCCCCCGGCGGTGCCGAGAGGGTCACCAAGGAGGCGTCGGCGGCCCTTCGCGGCGTGCTCGCGGTGCTGCGGGACGACGACGTGCAGGCGGTGGTCGGCGAGGCGGTCACCCGGCGGGCCGCCGCCACCTCGGTCGCCGAGCCGGCCGGCCGGATGCTGGCCAAGGTGGTCGCCGACGGCGGGCACCACGGCATGGTCGACCTCGTCGCGGTCCGGGCGCACGGCTGGCTGACCGCGAACCACGAGGAGGTCGTCCAGCGGGTCAGCCAGAAGACCCCGGGCTGGACCCCGAAGTTCATCGACCACCAGGTGGGCGAGCGGGTCTACAAGGAGCTGATGCGGTTCGTCACCGACATCCGCGACCACCCCGACCACCCGGCCCGCGGTGCGATCGACGGCTTCCTCGCCGACTTCGCCACCGAGCTGCAGACCGACCCGGAGACCATCGCCCGGGTCGAGCGGGCCAAGGTCGAACTGCTGGCCCGCCCCGAGGTGCAGGACCTCATCGCCTCCACCTGGGCCGCGGTCCGCACGCTGGTGCTGAACGCCGCCGAGGACGAGGAGAGCGAACTGCGCCGGCGCATCCGCACCGGCGTGCGCGACTTCGGGGTGCGCCTCGCGACGGACCGCAAGCTCCAGGCCAAGGTGGACGGCTGGCTGCAGGACGCCGCCCAGTACCTGGTCGACACCTACCGGGCGGAGATCACTTCGCTGATCTCCGAGACGGTGGCAGGCTGGGACGCGGACGACGCCTCGCGCAAGATCGAGGCCAACGTCGGCCGGGACCTGCAGTTCATCCGGATCAACGGCACCGTGGTCGGTGCCCTGGCCGGCCTGCTCATCCACACCGTGGCGGTGGCGTTGGGAGGGTGAGCGTTGCCTATCCTTGCGACCACTGCTCGATACGCGCGTAGATGCCGTCGGCGCCCACCGGCGCCAGGAGGACGTCGCGCGTTCCCCCGCGGAACACCAGAGACGAGAAGAGGGGCACCACCGTGGTCCAGCCGGACGGAAGTCGGATCGGAACCGCCAGCAACCCGAGTGCCGACCGGAGCATCGAGGCGTTCATCGCCGGGATGCCCAAGGCGGAGCTGCACGTCCACCACGTCGGATCGGCCTCGCCGCGGGTGGTCGCCGAGCTGGCGGCCCGCCACCGCGGCCAGTCGAAGGTGCCGGTCGACCCGGTTGACCTCGCCGAGTACTTCACCTTCACCGACTTCGCGCACTTCATCGAGGTCTACCTCAGCGTGGTCGACCTGATCCGCGACGCCGAGGACGTCCGGGCGCTCACCTACGGCGTCGCCGAGGACATGGCCCGGCAGAACATCCGCTACGCCGAGCTGACCGTCACCCCGTACTCCTCGGTCAGCCGCGGCATCCCCGACGTCGCCTTCATGGAGGCGATCGAGGACGCCCGGGTGCGCGCCGAGAAGGATCTCGGCGTCGTCCTCCGCTGGTGCTTCGACATCCCCGGCGAGGCCGGCCTGGCCGCCGCCGAGGAGACCGCCCGCCTGGCCGTCGACCTGGCCCCCGAGGGCCTGGTGAGCTTCGGGCTCGGCGGCCCGGAGATCGGGGTGCCGCGTCCGCAGTTCAAGCCCTACTTCGACCGGGCGCGCGCGATCGGGCTGCGCAGCGTCCCGCACGCCGGCGAGACCACCGGTCCGGAGACCGTCTGGGACGCCCTGCGGGTGCTCGGCGCCGAGCGCATCGGCCACGGCACGCAGGCGGTGAAGGACCCGGCGCTGCTGGACCACCTCGGCGAGCACCGGATCGCGCTGGAGGTCTGCCCGACCTCGAACATCGCCACCCGGGCGGTGGAGCGGATCGAGGACCACCCGATCAAGCAGATGGTCGAGGCCGGGCTGCTGGTCACCGTCAACAGCGACGACCCGCCGATGTTCGGCACCGACCTCAACACCGAGTACGCGGTGGCGGCGCGGCTGCTGGAGCTGGACGAGGCCGGGATCGCGGCGCTGGCGAGGAACGCCGTCGAGGCGTCCTTCCTCGACCGGGCCGGCAAGGCCCGGCTCACCGGCGAGATCGACACCTACCTCGCCGGGTGGAACCGCGGCTGACCCCCCCGCCGTACCGGCCCGCTGCCGGTGAGACCGCCCCCGCCGGACCCGTCCGGCGGGGGCGGTCGGTTCGGTGCGCAGTGTTCGGTGCGCAGTGGCGGCCGTGACGGGGAACGGGCGGCAGGTCAGGCGAGGAAGCCTTCGAGCAGCCGGGTCCGGGAGGAGTGGCGGGGCTTGCCCATGGTCTTGGCCTCGACCTGGCGGATGCGCTCGCGGGTGACGCCGTGGAGCCGGCCGATCTGGTCGAGCGTCCTGGGCTCCCCGCCGTCGAGGCCGTAGCGCAGGACGATCACGCCGGCCTCGCGCTCGCTCAGCCCGGAGAGGACCTTCCGGAGCTGTTCGCGGAGCAGGACGTTGTTGAGGGCCTGTAGCGGCTCGGGCGAGCCGGTGTCCTCGATGAGGTCGCCGAGCTCGGCCCCGCCCTCCTCCCCGACCGGGGTGTGGAGGGAGACCGGGGCGAGGTCGTATCGCCGGACCTCGACGACGCGCTCGGGGGTCAGGCCGGTCGCCGCGGCGATCTCGGCCGGGCTGGGCTCGCGGTCGAGCTCCTGGGCCAGCTCGCGGCGGGCCCGGGCCACCCGGTTGATCACCTCGACCATGTGGACGGGGATCCGGATCGTGCGGGACTGGTCGGCCAGCGCGGCAGGCGCAGGGCCAGGCCGTCGAGGACGACCTCCAGGCCGTAGTGGAACTTGGTGTCCCGGATCGCGACGGGATCGACCGCGGCGACCGTCGAGGACGCGGCGTAGGACTCGGTGAGGTGGTCGTATCCGGCTGCGGCCTCCTGGGCGGCGGGCATCAGGCGGGCGATGAACTCCGCCTCGCTCTCGCCCGAGCGGGCGACGGTGGTGAGCCAGGCCGCCTCGGTGGTGCTCATGCCGATCACGTACGTCATGACGGTGTCGATCGCCCGGTTCGGCTCGGGGAAGCCGAAGGACGTGAAGAGCGCGGCGAGCCGGTCCGAGAAGGACATCAGGTTGGGGCCGAGGTAGGCGAGGCCCGCGGTGCCGAGGACCGAGGCCAGCCAGGGGTGCTGGAGCGTGGTGGTCCGGAAGGACCGGGCGGCCTCGGTGGTGGCGGCGCGCCAGTCGGGGCTGTCGGCGGGCGGGAGGACGATCTCGGCGAACACCTCGTCGACGGCCAGCTCCATCAGCTCGTCCTTGGTGGCCACGTGCCGGTAGAGCGAGGTGGCGCCGGCGTTGAGCCGGGCACCGAGCTTGCGCATCGAGAGCGCTTCGATGCCGTCCGCGTCCAGCATCGCGATGGCCTCGCGGACGATCGCGGCCCGGCTGAGGGAGGGCTGTTCCGGTTCGCGCTGCTCGCGGGCCCATACGGACGGGATCGGGTTCGTCTTGGCGGCCATGGGCACTCCCTCGTCGCTGTTCGGCTGCGCACACCGTTCGCATCGAGCGTACAGGAACCGGTGTTGCGCACACTGTTCCGCGATGCGTACAGTGTGCGCATCGACGGAACGCCGTACGCACCTCGGAGGGGAACAATCATGGAAGGCCGCAATCCACGACGCTGGTGGATCCTGATCGTGCTGTGCCTCAGCTCGATGGTCCTGGTGATCGACAGCATGGCGCTGACGGTGGCGGTGCCGTCGATGACGGCGGACCTGAGGGCGACCGCGCAGGACACACAGTGGATCCTCGACTCCTACATCCTGGTGTTCGCCGGGCTCCTGCTGACCTCGGGAAGCCTCGGTGACCGGTTCGGCCGGCGGAAGATCATGGTCATCGGCCTGCTGCTCTTCGGGGCCGCGTCGCTGGCCGCGACGTACTGCACCAGCCCGGGCGAGGTCGTCGCCTCCCGGGTGGCGATGGGCGTCGGCGGCGCGCTGATCATGCCGTCCACGCTGTCGATCCTGATCACCGTCTTCGAGGAGGACGAGCGCGGCAAGGCGATGGCGGCATGGGGCTCGGTGTCGATGCTCGGCCTGGTGGGCAGCCCGGTGCTCGGCGGTGTGCTGATCGACCACTTCTCCTGGCACTCGATCTTCTTCATCAACGTGCCGGTCGTGGTGCTGGCGATCGTGGCGGCGCTCGTCCTGATGCCGGAGTCCAAGGGGCCGTGGCAGAAGCCGGACCCGCTGGGCGCGGTGCTGTCGGTGGTCGGGATGACGTCGCTGGTGTGGTGGATCATCGAGATCCCGAAGCACGGCGCGTTCGAGGGCAGGTCGCTGGTGACCGCGGGGGTCGCGGTCGTGGCTCTGGTCGGGTTCGTGGTCTGGGAGAACGTGGCGGCCGCGCCGATGGTGCCCCTGGCCCTGTTCAAGAAGCGCAACTTCAGCGGCGGGTCGCTGTCGCTGACCCTGGTGCAGATCGGGAACGGCGGTCTGCTGCTGGTGCTGACCCAGTACCTCCAGTTCGTGCTGGACTACTCGCCGGTCAAGGCGGGCCTGGCCTTCGTGCCGCTGGCGGTGGCCGCGCTGATCGGCAACGGTGCGGGGGCGGGTCTGACGGCGAAGATCGGCAACCGGCCGCTGGTGCTGGTCGGGATGGCGCTGATGGCGGGTGCGTTCGCGCTGCTGACCACGGTGGACGCGGAGACCGCGTTCGCGGTCCCGGCGGTGGCGCTCGGGCTGCTGGGTCTCGGCGCGGGGCTGGCGATGCCGGCTGCGATCGGTGCGCTGATGGGGGAGATCCCGGCGGAGAAGGCGGGCGTGGGGTCGGCGCTCAACGACACGATCCAGCAGGCGGGGACGGCGCTGGGCATCGCGATCCTGGGCTCGCTGCTGGCGAGCGGGTATGCGGACGAGATGCCGGCGGGGGCGTCGGAGCAGGCCAGGCAGTCGATCGTGGGGGCGATCGCGGAGGCGAAGGGGGATGCGGGTCTGGTGCATGCGGCTCGGGAGGCGTTCACCTCGGCGATGAGCACCACGTTCACGGTGGGCGCGGTGGGTGTCCTCGCGGCGGCGCTGCTGGCGGCGGTGGTGATGCGGGACAGGAAGAAGCAGGAGCTGCCCGTGGAGGAGCCCCAACTCGCCGCGTGAGGAGGAGCGGTGAACGGAGAAGGCCGGCACCCCGGGGGGTGCCGGCCTTCCGGCGTCGGTGGTGCGGTCAGACGTCGAACTCGCCGTTGCGGATGCCGGTGAGGAGGTCACGCCATTCGGCAGTGGTCAGCTGGGCGATGCCATCGGGCTGAAGGCTGCTGCGGAGATAGACGGTATCGGCGGTGACGGCTACCTCGGGGCAGCTCGCGCCGTCCTGACAGGCCTCGGGGCGATTCCATTGAAGTGCTTCCATGCTCAGATCTCCTTTCTGACGGACCTGATGAGGTCGCGTGACTGGGCCTCGGCGAGTGATCGCCCCGTCATCGTCTCGATGATGTGGCGATAGTTGTCCAACTGCGTCTGCTCGTGTAGGAATACCGGGCCGCCCACCGCGTCGAGTTGAACTGTGTCGAGGCGGGGTACTGGCCCCTTCGCGTGGATGATTCCTTGACCTGAACCGACGAATCCATGGCAGCTGAAGCTGATCACGCGGAGCGTCACGTGCGGCATCTCCGCATAGTCAAGCAGTCTGTCGAGTTGGCGCCTGGCGGCACCGCGGCCGCCGAACAGCATTCGCAGGGCGGCCTCGTGAACCACTGCGGAGTAGGGTCGGCCGCTCTCGCCCATCAGCACTGCAGATCGCTGCACTCGGTTCTCGACGCGCGCCTCCAGCAACCGAGGTGGGAGGGGCGGGTAAACGTCGTTGAAGATCGCCCTTCCGTACTCTTCCGTTTGCATCGCGCCTGGCACGTGCGAGACCTGGTACGTGCTGATCTCGCTGGCGAAGTATTCCATCTCCGAGATGTCGAGAAAGCCGGTCGGCACGGCGCCGCGGTAGTCCTCCCACCAACCCTTGTGCCTCTCCTCGGCCATGGCGGCGAGCGCATCGACGTAGGCGGTGTCGCTCTCCTGAAAGTCGGAGGCGAGCATGCGCACGCGCTCGGCTGTGACCGGGTAGTACCCCTTTTCGATCTGAGTGATCTTCGTGCGGTCGAGCCCGAACAGGGAGGCTGCCTGGGCGGTTGTGCGGCCGGCACTGTCGCGCATCTTCCGCAGCTCGACGCCGACCCTTTCCTGTCGGACTGACGGGGTGGTTCGTGGTGGCATGCCCCAAGCATCCACCGCGATCCCTCAGCGGGTCCAGCAATCAGTCGATCGAGTGAATGGCGGTGGTATAAGTGCCCTCACATGTGCCACCGATGCTCTACAGTCTGTGCTGCACCGCTCACTGAACGGGTCGTCAGTAACGCCGTCCGGTGGCCGAAGAGCACCTGATTGAGGCTGGCTCACGGCGACACCCGATCAGCAGCCCTACCTACACCGCAGGGAGAACTCCCGTGTGTAACCGCAACCTCGCTTCCCTCAACTCCCCCTCCCTCGCCATCGCCCGCGAGGCCCTTCGCGCCGCCATGGACCGCTCCGGCTGGCACCCCGACCTCATCGCGGACGCCGAACTCGCCCTCGCCGAGCTGATCGTCAACGCCTGGCGACACGGCCGGACGACCTCCCCCGTCGTCCTCTTCCTCATCCTCGACGGCACGCTCCGCGTCTCCGTCTGCGACGACAGCTCCGATCTGCCCCAGCCGTGCGCGCCGTCCCGCTACTCCGAGTGCGGCCGGGGCCTCCAGCTGATCGAGGGCCTCACCCACCGCTGGGGTGCCGAACCCCGGAAGCGCGGCAAGACCGTCTGGTTCGAACTGGACGCCGCCGCGTGAACTCCGCCCCCACCCCGCCGAACGGTCTCCCCGTGCTCGGACTCCTGATCCTGATCCTGCTCTCCGCCGTCCTCGGCGGCGTCTGCGAGGCGCGGGCCGCATCCCTCCGGCCGCTCGACGCCGAAACCGACGTGCAGCCGAAGGGCTCCTGACCGACTCCTGCCTACCCGGCGCTAACGCTGCTGTTGTTGTGGGGGAAGCTCCGCAGCGGCCACGGCTGCGCCGGTCAGCGTCGCCAGCATCTCGCGGACGTTGTTCAGCTGGGCGTTGAGGCTGTCGCGCCGGTTGGTCAGAGCCGCCAGCTCGCGCTCGGATTCGCTGCGGATCCGGTCGGCCTTGGCGTTGGCGTCGGCCACGATGTCCTCGGACTGGCGCTGGGCCGTCTCGACGGTCTGGCGGGCCCGGCGCTCGGCGTCGGTGCGCAGCTTCTCGGCCTCCAGCCGCAGCTGCTCGGCCCGGTGCTCGATCTCGGCGAGGCGCTTCTCGGCCCTGGCCTGACGGGCGGCCAGGTCGCGCTCGGACTGCTCCCGGCGCTTGGCCAGGTTGGTCTCGAACTCCAGCGCGGCCTGGGCGGCCTTGGTGCGGGTCAGCTCGAACAGATCGTCCGCCTCCCCGCGCTTGTTCTGGGCATCGAGGTTGGCCTTGGCGCGCAGCTGGGCGCTCTCGTTCTTGGCCTCCTCCAGGACTACCCGGACCTCCTCCTCGGCCTGGGCGCGGCGCTTGGCAAGGTTGGTCTCGAACTCGGCGGCCGCCTGGGCGGCCTTCGCCCGGGTCTCCTCGAAGAGCGCGTCCGCCTCGTCCCGCCGGTTCCGCACGTACACGTCGTCGCTGATCGAGGTGTCGCGCACCGTCGGGGTGTACGCGGGCGCCGGGTTGGCCAATGACCACGCGGCCGCACGCAACCGGACGGCTACCTGGTCGGCGCCGGACGGCCGCTGCTCCGGGTCCTTCGCCAGCAACTCCAGGACGATCCGGTCGACCTCAGCCGGGATAGCGCCCCGGAGCTCGCTCGGCGGCGCGGGAGCGACCGTGCCGTGCAGCCGCATCAACTCGAAGACGCCACCGCGGAAAGGGGGCTGGCCCGTGCACAGCTCGTAGAGCAGGCAGCCGAAGGCGTAGAGGTCCGAGCGGGCGTCGAGCCCCTTCCCCTCGAACCGCTCCGGTGCCATGTACGCCGGAGTCCCGATGATGGCGTGCGTGCTGGTCACGCCGTCGTCGCCGGCCTCGGTCCGGGCGATGCCGAAGTCCACCACCTTCACCGAACCGGACTCCAGCACCATCACGTTGGCCGGCTTGATGTCGCGGTGGACGACGCCCGCGCGGTGGGCCACCGCGAGCGCCTCGGCGATCTGTGAGGCCCACGCCAGCGAACGGGCCAGCGGCGGAACCCCGCGGGCCAGGCTCTCGGTCAGCTGGGCGCCGTCGAGCAGTTCCATCACCAGGTAGAACACCGGCCGGCCCGCGCTCCGGTGCTCGCCGAAGTCGTGCACGGTGACGATGTGCGGGTGGTTGAGCGCCCCGGCCGTGGCCACCTCGCGCACGAAGCGGGCCACGTCCTTGGCCGTGTTGCCGCCCTGCTGCATGACCTTGACGGCGACGTGGCGCTGGATCCGGGCGTCGCGGGCCCTCCACACCACCCCGAACGCGCCTTCGCCGATCGTCTCGATCAGCTCGTACCGGTCGTCCAGGACATCGCCCGCCTGCATTCTCGCCCCCTCGCCCGCCAACCGCGCCTCGCCGTGCACAACTTACCGCCCGCCGCCTGCTCGGACAGGGTGTCCGCGCGCAATCGGGGTCGTCGCGATCACCGACAGGTGGACGGGTAACCTGCACCGGTCAACGGCACGTTGACCACCGCTCATGTCATCGACCACGGGGACCTCCAGCACCATGACCGCACCGCCGCCCTACCAGAACCACCCGCCCCAGCAGCCCTACGGCTACGCACCGCCGCCGCCCCAGCCGTCGTACGGCCAGCCGCCCGCCTACGGACAGCAGCCCCCGTACGCGCAGCCGCCGCACCCGCAGTACGCCCAGCCCCAGCCCCCGTACGGCGCCCAGCCGCCGGCCCCCCAGCCGCCCCGGCGCCCGCAGCAGCGACGGAGCCCGCTGCAGTCCGTCCTCCCCATCGTGATCGTCCTGGCGGTCTTCGGCGGCGGCGCCTGGTACGTGTGGAAGTACAACACCGACCCCAACGGCGGCAAGGCCAAGGCCGAGGCCTCGCAGTCCGCGCAGGCCGCGGAGAACAAGACGCACGACCCGAACGTCGGCGACTGCGTCAAGATCCAGGACCCGCAGGGCTCTCCGGTGCCGACCGTCGTCGACTGCAAGTCCTCCGAGGCCCAGTACAAGATGGCCGACAAGCTCTACGGCCCCGACAAGAGCTGCGGCGCGGCCTTCGACTACGGCATCAAGGTCGACCGCAGCAAGGGCGTCGACTACACGATGTGCTTCAAGAAGGTCTGAGCCGGAACGCCGCTGCCCCCGGAAGCGGGCTTCCGGGGGCAGCGGGGGAGCCGGCCGGGCTCAGCGCAGACGCGACGAGGACAGGATCGACGCGAGGTGCGCCACCACCATCCCCCAGGTGATCACCGCGATGGCCGCGAGCGCGTACCGGGTCGGACCGACGTTGCCGACCGCCGCGTCCGCCACCGCCGTGGCGAGCAGGACCAGCGAGGCCTCGATGCCGTTGGCCACCCGGTGGATCTTGAATATCGAGGCCAGCCGGCGCGCGGTGGCGATGCCCTGGGACCGCGGCTGCGTCGACTCCTCGTCGGCCGGCGCCATGCCGCTGCGCGCCCGCGCGACGTCCACCAGGTCGGTCGAGGCCTTCAGCAGCACCACGCCCAGCGCGGTCGCCAGCCCGACCGAGACCCACAGCTCCGAGCCCCCGCGCGCGGCCCGCACGCCGGCCCCGATCATCAGCGCGGCGTCGGCGAGGTACGCGCCGAGCCGGTCGACGTACACCCCCGCGGTGCTGAACTGGCGCTTCCAGCGGGCGACCTCGCCGTCGACGCAGTCGAACAGCAGGAAGCCCTGGAACAGCACGGCCGCCAGCACGGCACCCGTCAGCCCCGGGATCAGCAGCGCGGCCCCGGCGCCCACGCCGCAGGCCACCATCAGCCAGGTCAGCGTGTTCGGTGACACCGAGGTGCGGACCAGCTGCCGGGTGGTCCGCAGCGAGATGCGGCGCATGTAGAGGCGGCCCGCCCAGTGCTCCCCGTTGCGGCTCTGCAGCTTCGCCTGCGGCTGGCAGACCTCCCGCAACTCGGCCAACGCCGGAGCAGCGACCACCATGACGACTTCCCTCCATCGGTCCGACCGGCGGACGACCTGAATGACCAGCTCAGGCTAGACGGCAGTCCCGAACGGCCCCACGCCAGGGAGGGCCTGGGACGGTCGGCGGCCCGGCGGCCGGGGGGCCGGCCGCGGTCAGATCAGTGCCACGCCGGGGACGGGCGCGGCGCCCCGGTGCAGCCAGGCGCGTTCGGCTGCGGACCAGGCGGTGGTGGTGAGCAGGTAGATCCCGGCTGCCAGCGGGACGAGCGCCGCGAACAGCACCGTGCCGAACGACAGGTACGGCAGGAAGGCCAGCCCCGGCTGCGGCGTGGCGGAGGCGGGCTGCGCCGCCTGCGCACGGCGGGCGCGCCGGAAGCCGACGTACGCCACCGCGGCCAGCGCCGCGTACAGCAGACCGAAGACCGCCCACTGCGCCGCGCCCTGCGCGCCGCCCACGTGCAGGCCGAGCGGGACGCCGAAGAGGGGGTGACCGAGCAGGTCGTTCGGGGTGGTGAACAGCCGGTACATCACCGAGAAGAACGGGATCTGCACCAGCATCGGCAGGCATCCCGCGAAGGGCGAGGCCTTCTCCTCCTTGTACAGCTCGGCCAGCGCGGCCTGGAGCTTCTCCGGCCGGTCCTTGTGCTTGCGGTTCAGCTCCGAGATCTTCGGCGCGAGCCGGGCCCGCGCCTTCTCGCCGCGCGCCGCGGCCCGGGCCAGCGGGTGCAGCGCCAGCCGGACGCCGACGGTGAACAGGACGATGGCCGCTGCCGTGGGCAGGACGGTGGCGAGCGCGGCGACGACGTCGTGGGCCAGGGCGACGGCCGGGTCGAGAACTGCGAAAAGGGACATGGTGGAGCGAGCCCTCCGGGGTCTCAGCGTCTGCGGACATGAGTGATCGGCGGAGGACGGCCGCGTCGGGACGGCGCTCGGAACCCCGGAACGGCCGGGTGGCCTGCTCGGGGGGAGGGAGTGGAGCTACGCGGCCGTCGGGGCCGCTCCGGGTGCCCTGGGGCGTCGCCTGCCCCGGGCATCCGGATCACGCTGTGGAAGGAAGGCGGTCCGGAACGCGCGCCTGCGCAGCATCCCGTTCCGTACGGCGGCCGGTGCCCGTGCGCCGAGCAGTCGGGCGACGACCAGCGCCCCCGCCACCGCTCCGGTCAGCAGCACGACGGCTGCGGCGGTCGCCACCGAGGTCAGCGTGCCGCCCTCGGCGAGCACGTCCCCGCTCAGCACCCGGAGCAGCCCGAGCAGCATCGCGACGAGTTCCACGTCGTGCTCCTCTCCTGCTCGCGGTCGACCTGTTCCGGACGTTGACGACGATGGTACGGCCTGTCGGGTTCCCGCGGAGCGGATTCGTCGGGGTGCGATCCGCCACTCTTCGCGCGGTGGCCCTGCCGGCTGCCGTCCGCACTGTAGCCACGGGTGCTACGCGGGGCTACCTTGGGGGTATGAAGACGATTACCCAGCGGGAGTTCCGGAACAACTCCGCCGCGGTGATGGACGCGGTGGAGGCGGGCGAGACCTTCCACATCACCAGGAACGGGGTCGAGGTCGCGGAGCTGCGACCGGTGTCGGGCCGACGGCGGCTCACGGCGGAGGAGCTGGTCGCGCGGCACGTGAAGCTGCCGCGCGTCGACTACCACCAGATGCGCAAGGAGTCCGAGGAGTACTTCGGGCCCGAGGAACTGGTCGGGGACGACGGTGACGACCCCTTCGAGCGGCCGCGTGGCTGAGCGGCGCAGGACGCCCCGGCGGCGGCCGGCAGGGGTGCTGGACACCTGCGTCTACATCGACCTGGCGCTGCTCAGCCCGGCGGACCTGCCCGCCGTGCCGGAGCTGACCGCGATCACCTTCGCCGAGCTGCAGCAGGGTGTGTCGATGGCGCGCGACCCGGTCAGTCGGGCGGCCCGGCTGGAGGTGCTGGGCGCGGCGATGGCCGACTTCGACCCGCTGCCCTTCGACGCGGCGGCCGCCGCGCGGTACGGGACGCTGGTCACGCTCACCATCGCGGCCGGGCGGCAGCCGCGCCCGCGGCGGATCGACCTGATGATCGCCGCCGTCGCCTCCGCGCACGGCCTGCCGCTCTACACCCGCAACGTCGCGGACTTCCGTGGCCTGGGCTCGGCGGTGGAGATCATCGGCATTTGACCGCCGGGGGCCGCGGCCAGTCCCCGACGGCGTGCCGGGTGACCGCGGTCGGGGGTCCGGCGCCCGGGGCACGGTCAGTCCAGCCGGACCGTCGTTCCGGTGGCGGCCGAGGCGCGGGCGGCCTCCAGGACGGCGAGGGTCGCGACGGCGTCCCGCGGGTCGACCGGCGGCGGGGTGCCCGGGTTGGCCAGTGCGGCGGCCACGCCCGCGTAGAACGCGGGGTAGTCGCCCGGGTCCGTGCGGACCGCGACGGTGGACTCGTCGGTGCCGAGGGTGCCGTAGCGGCCGGGCTCGTCGGCGCCCCACGGGCGTCCGTCGCCCGGGCGGTGGCCGGCGCGCAGGTCGGCCTCCTGGGGGTCCATCCCGGTCTTCACGTAGCCCGCGGCGTCGCCCAGCACCCGGAGCCGGGGGCCCGCCATCGGCGCGATGGCGCTCGTCCACAGGTGCGAGCGGGTGCCGGAGGCGTGGGTGAGGGCGAGGAACGCGTCGTCGTCGACCACCGCGCCGTCGCGGCGTACGTCGATCTCCGCGTACACCGTCTCCACCGGCCCGAACAGCGCGAGCGCCTGGTCGACCAGGTGGCTGCCCAGGTCGTAGAGCGTGCCGCCGACCTCGGCCGGGTCGGCCAGCTCGCGCCAGCCCGCCTTGGGCTTCGGCCGGAACCGCTCGAACCTGGACTCGAAGCGGTGCACCCGACCGAGCGCACCCTCGCGGATCAGCCGGGCGGCGGTGAGGAAGTCGCCGTCCCAGCGGCGGTTCTGGAAGACCGTGAGCAGTGCGCCCCGCTCCTCGGCCGTCGTGCAGAGCTCCAGCGCCTCGGCGGCGGTGGCGGCCAGCGGCTTGTCGACGACGGTCGCCAGCCCGGCGTGCAGCGCCGCCCGGGCGAGCGGCACGTGGGTGCGGTTGGGGGAGGCGATGACGACCAGGTCGAGCGCGTCCGGGTCGGCGAGCAGTTGCTCGGGGGTGTCCACGGCGCGGGTGTCGGGGTGCTCCCGGAGCAGCTGGGCGCGGCGGTCGGGGTTGGCGGTGACCACCGCGTCCAGCCGCAGGCCCGGGGTGGCGGCGATCAGCGGGGCGTGGAAGGCGGAGCCGGCCAGGCCGTAGCCGATCAGGCCGACCCGGAAGGGGCCGTCGTGCTGGGCGAGGGGGCGCAAGGAGGGGCTCATGCGCCTACTCAATCACGCTGCGTCCGATTGGCCCGGGTTTCGGAGGAGGGGTCGGCGAACGCCGCAGTCTCGTGGTCGGGGCAGTCCAGACGCAGTCCGCCGTCGCCGAAGGGCGCGTCGACGAAGTCGCAGTGGTGGGGCTCGTGCGGGTTCTCGGGGTGGGCGTCGGGCCGGTAGAAGCGGCAGGTGACGCAGGTCCGGGAGACCGGGACGGCCCGGTGCTGCTGGAGGACCCGGACCATGGCGGTGGTGCCGCGCAGCATGGCCGCGACGTCGTCCTCGTCGAGCGCGGCGAGCGCGTCGCGCAGCGGTGGCGGTACAACGGCGAGCCGTTCGGCCTCGGCGCGTCCGGCTCCGGTGAGGGTCAGGGTGACGGCCCGGGTGTCGGTCCGGTCGCGTTGACGGTCCACCAGTTCCTTCGCCGCCAGTGCGCGCACGGCGTCGCTGACGGTCGGGGCCGTGGAGGCGAGGGCGGTGACGATCTCGCCCTGGCGGCGAGGCCGGGGGTCGCCTGCCAGGTAGAGCAGGATGTCGGCCTGCAGCGGGGTGAGCTTGGTCGGGCCGGCGTTGTGCCAGGTGCTCAGCCTGACCGCCTGGCCGAGCCTGGCCAGCCCGATCAGCAGCTGTTCGCTCGGGGACAGCCCCGGCAGTCGACCCGCCATCCGAACCCGTCTCCTTCGTGCGTTCCGGCCCTTGCATCCTAGGCAGCGCCAAGTATATTTGGCACTGCCAACCAATGATTGGCAGTGCCAATCATTGGTCGCGGCGCTTCGACGCTGCGCCGTGACCGGCCTTGCGTCAGTTCCCCGTCAGTCACTCCTCCGCGAACGGAGCACAGCCATGCCTCGACTCGGCACCGTGAACCCGGACACCGCCGAACCCACCGCCAAGGCACTCCTCGACAAGGTCGAGCGGGCGCTCGGCGTGACCCCGAACATGATGCGCGCGATGGCGGCCTCGACCGCGGTGCTGGACGCCTACCTCTCGTTCAGCGGCGCGCTCGCCAAGGGGCGCCTCGGCGCCGCGCTGCGCGAGCAGATCGCGCTGGTCGCCGCCGTCGAGAACTCCTGCGACTACTGCTACGCCGCCCACCACGTGCTCGGTGCCAAGGCGGGCGTCAGCCCGAGGGACCTCGCCTCCGGCGGGCAGGCCGAGGCGGCGGATCCCGGGGCGGAGGCGGCGCTGCGGTTCGCCCGGGCGGTGATCCGCACCAAGGGGTTCGTCTCCGACGAGGAGCTCGACGCCGTCCGCGCGGCCGGGTACGGGGACGGCGAGATCGGCGAGATCATCGGCGCGGTCGCGCTGAACACCTTCACCAACTACTTCAACTCGGTCGGCCGTACCGAGGTCGACTTCCCGGCCGTCCCGCTGCCGGCGCCGGCAGCGGATACCGCGGCCGCGACCGCGTAGGTCCCGCGACGACCGGTGCGCCGCCCCCCAGGGCCCGGGGGCGGCGCACCGGCGTTCGCGGCCGTACCAGGGTCAGCGGGCGTGCGCCCGGCGGCGGCGCTGGCGGTGGAGGACGGCGACGGTGGCACCGGCGAGGAGGAAGGCGGAGCCGACGGAGGCGAGGATGCCGAGGGAGCGGTCCGAGCCGGTCTGGGCGAGCTGGTCGGGGGCGGCGGCGGTCGTCGCGGGGGCGGTGCCGGCGGCGGCGCCGGCGGCGAGCGCGGTGCCCGCGGTGCCGGTGGGGGTCGGCACCGCGGGCGCGGGGGCGGTGGGCGTGGGGGTGGCGGTCACGGCGGTCGGGGCGGCCGGTGTGCCGGCGGAGGCGGGGACGGGTGCCGCGGTGGGGGCGGTGGCGCCGCCGGCCGGGGCACTGCTGGTCGGGGCACTGCTGGTCGGGGCGGGGGCGTGGCCGTGGTCGTGGCCTCCGGCCGTGGTGGGGGTGGTGGGCGCGGTGGCTCCGGTCGGCGCGGGCGCGCCGCCGGTGCCGGGGTTGGCGCCGCTGCCGTCGAAGACGACGTCCGAGCAGGAGTAGAACGCCTCCGGGCTGTCCGAGCGCTGCCAGATGGCGTAGATCAGCTGGCGCCCGGTCTTCCCGGCCGGCACCTTGCCGGGCAGGACGTACGAGCCGTCCACGAGCTGCGGGTCGGTGACCGTGAGGAAGGGCTGCGGCTCCAGGTTCGCCCAGGTCAGCGGCTTGGTGGGGGAGTAGCTGCCGTTGGTGATGTAGAGCTGGAAGGTGCCCTTGTGCGGAGCGGTGGCGCGGTAGCGGAAGGTGAAGTCGGCCCCCGAGGTGAGGTTGGTGGCCGGCCAGTCGGCGCGCGGCAGGTCCAGGCCCCGGTAGGTGTCCGAGCCCGCGCTGCACAGCTTCCCGTCCGGGATGAGCTCCCGGTGGCGGCCGGCGGCGTCGCCGATCCGCAGGCTCATCCAGTCGTACAGCGCCGCCGTGCCGCCGGTGGCCACGGCCGCCGTGCAGGCCGCCGACTTCGGGTGCTCGGCGCCCTCCAGGTAGCAGCCCTCGACCCGGCTGAGCGGGTTCTGCATCGAGCCGTGCGCGGCGGCCGGGGCGGCGGTCAGGCCGACGGCCAGGCCGGTGGCGGTGAGGGTGAGGACGGCGGCGGAGAGACGACGGCGCACGGGCATGGCAGGGGACTCCTCCGGGGAGTGCGGTGAGGGTGGTGCCGCTCACGCTAGACCCGCGGGACGGCCGTACTGAGAGGTCATCAGTGCGGTTAGGGGCTGCTTAAGGAGCCCTTGAGGCGGGCGCGGTGCCGGGCGGGCCTCCCGGCACGGAGCCCGGTTCTCCGGGCCGGTCCCCGGGCGACCGGCCCGGAGACCGGGACCTCGCTGTCGTCGGCCTGGTGTGCGGATTAGGCTGTGCCCCGTCGGGGCAGCCAGCAGTACCCCCGGCGGTCCGGTGTCCCGGGGAGGGTCCGGCCGGTGGGAGGCGCAACGGTGACGGCGGTGCGCCGAAGGTTCGTACGACCATCGCAAGACGTTGCAAGACTTCGGGAGACACGCACGTGGCAGACCGCAAGCCCATCGAGTCCTGGCTGACCGACATGGACGGGGTCCTCATCCACGAGGGCACGCCGATCCCCGGTGCGGAGGAGTTCCTGCGCCGGCTGCGGGAGTCCGGCAAGCCGTTCCTGGTGCTCACCAACAACTCGATCTACACCCCGCGCGACCTCAGCGCCCGGCTGGCCGGCATGGGCCTGGACGTGCCGGAGGAGTCCATCTGGACCTCGGCTCTGGCCACCGCGCAGTTCCTCAGGGGCCAGCGCCCCGGCGGCACCGCGTACGTGATCGGCGAGGCGGGCCTCACCACCGCGCTCTACCAGGCCGGCTACGTGCTGACCGACAACAACCCGGACTACGTCGTCCTCGGCGAGACCCGCACCTACAGCTTCGAGGCGCTCACCAAGGCGATCCGGCTGATCAACCAGGGCGCCCGGTTCATCTGCACCAACCCGGACGAGACCGGACCGTCCACCGAGGGCGTGCTGCCGGCCACCGGTTCGGTCGCGGCGCTGATCACCAAGGCGACCGGTGTCGAGCCGTACTTCGTCGGCAAGCCCAACCCGCTGATGATGCGCGAGGCGCTCAACACGGCCGGCGCCCACTCGGAGTCCGCCGTCATGATCGGCGACCGGATGGACACCGACATCGTGGCGGGCATGGAGGCGGGCATGGAGACCATCCTGGTCCTCACCGGTCTCACGGCCGCCGCCGACGTGGAGCGTTTCCCGTACCGGCCGACCCGCGTGGTCAACTCCATCGCGGACCTGGTCGAACTGATCTAGCGTTCGTTCTGTTGTTCGGGCCCTTCCCCGGCCGCCCGGCCGGGGAAGGGCCCGTGCGCTGTGCGGGGTGAGTCCGTGCACGGTGCGTCCGTGGTCGCCGAGGAGGGGCGGATGAGCACAACGACGGAAGAGCCGGCCGGGGGGCCGGACACGACGGGTGGGATGTCGGCCGGGGCGGCCGCGACGACCGGGGCGCCGGTGGTGGAGGCCGGGCCGGGCCCGGTGGCGGAGAAGCGCGTCACCTGGGCGGAGCTCTACTTCGACCTGGTCTTCGTCTTCGCGATCACCCAGGTGTCCGGCCTGCTGCACCACCACCACGACTGGGCCGGTGTCGCCCGGGCCCTGGTCGTGTTCGTACCCGTGTACTGGTGCTGGGTCGGCACCACCGTGCAGGCCAACATCCGGGACGTGGACACCCCGAAGGGCCGGATCGGCATCCTCGCGGTCGGCCTGGCCGGCCTCTTCATGGCGCTGGCCGTGCCCGCCGCGTACGAGGGCCGGGGCCTGCTGCTCGGGGCCGGGTACTGGGCGGCCCGGGTGGTGCTGCTGCTGGTGCTGATCCGCATCCCGGGCGTCTGGCGCGGGCCGTACGGGGTGGGCGTGCTGGTCAGCGGCCCGCTGCTGCTGGCCGGCGGGCTGCTGCCGGAGGGGCCGCGGACGGCGCTCTGGGCGCTCGCGGCGGCCTGCGACCTCTCCGCCCCGCTGATCTTCCGCAGCCGGCTGGCCCGGGTGGCCTACCACCCGTCCCACATGCCGGAGCGCTTCGCGCTCTTCCTGCTGGTGGCGCTCGGCGAGTCGATCGTCGGGATCGGCGCCACGGCCGCGGACACGCGCCTGGACGCGGTCGAACTCGCCGCGGTGGCCGCCGCGTTCACCATCTCCTGCGGGCTCTGGTGGCAGTACTTCGTCTACGCGGCGGACGCCATGCGGCACGCCGTCACCGTCGCGGACTCGCGCCGCGACATGATCCGCCGGATCTTCCAGTACGGCCACCTGGCGCTGGTGGCCGCGGTGATCGCGGTGGCGGTCGGCTTCGGCGAGACGGTGGCCGACCCGCGGCAGTCGCTCGGCCCGGGGTCGGTGGCGCTGCTGTACGGGGGCTGCGGGCTGTACCTGCTGACCTTCGGCTACACCCGGTGGATGATGTTCCGCGCCGTGTCGACCACCCGGGTCCTGGCGGCGGCGGTGGTGCTGGCGCTGGTCCCGGTGGTGGTGCGGCTGCCGGCCATCGTGGTGCTGGCGGCCCTGGCGGTGGTGCTGGTGGTGCTGAACGTCGTCGAGCACGTCCGGGTGGAGCGGGCTGTGGCTGCGGCCGCCGCGTCGGCTTCCGCCTCGGCGGCTGCGGGGTCCGCGCGGCCCGCGGCGGGAGGTGCGGGGGCGGAGGACGGTTCCGCGGGGGCCGGCCGGTCCGCGGCGGAGTGAAGTGTCAGTCGGTCTGTGTAGCGTTCGGTGTGGAAAGAGGGCGTGCGGCGCGAGCGGCGCGGTGCGTCCGAGGTCGGGGCGGTGCGGCGGTGAGCGGCCGTCCGGTGGGAGGTTGATGTCGTGACGGACACGGTCGAGGCGGGCGTGGTCGAGGCTGGAGCGGGTGCCGGGCTGGAGCTGCCCGAGCCCTGGCGCGAGGTGCTGGGCGCCGAGACGGAGAAGCCGTACTTCGCCGAGCTGGCGGCCTTCGTGGCGGCCGAGCGCGCGGAGCACCAGGTGTTCCCGCCCAGCGGGCAGGAGTTCTCGGCGCTGGAGGCCACTCCGTACGAGAAGGTCCGCGTCCTCGTCCTCGGCCAGGACCCGTACCACGACGACGGCCAGGCCCACGGCATGAGCTTCTCCGTGCTGCCGGGCACCAAGACGCCGCCGTCGCTGCGCAACATCTTCAAGGAGCTGGACGCCGACCTGGGCATCCCGGCCCCGGACAACGGCTACCTGATGCACTGGGCCGAGCAGGGCGTGCTGCTGCTGAACGCGGTGCTCACGGTGCGCGCGCACGAGGCCAACTCGCACAAGGCCAAGGGCTGGGAGAAGTTCACCGATGCCGTGATCAAGGCGGTGAGCGCCCGCGAGGAGCCGGTCGTCTTCGTGCTCTGGGGCAACTACGCGAAGAAGAAGCTGCCGCTGATCGACACCGAGAAGCACGTGGTGGTCCAGGGCGCGCACCCGTCCCCGCTCTCCGCCAAGCTGTTCTTCGGCAGCCGCCCGTTCTCGCAGATCAACGAGGCGCTGTCCGGCTTCGGCGTGGACCCGATCGACTGGCAGGTGCCCAACCTCAAGCAGGGCTGAGGCGGTCAGGGCGAGCCGACACCTCGCCCACGTACTGCCGCCGTCCGCTGTTCACCGGCCTCGGCTGCCGGTCGGTACCCGGTGTGCGAAGCTGGGTGCCGACCGGGTCGCCGGACCGGGTCTGGGGAGGGGCGTTACGTGCGCCGGTTGGGGCGAGGGCCGGGGTTCCGGCTGGTCGCGGGGGCGGTCGTGCTGGGCTTCGTGGCCGCCGTTGCGGGGTGCAACGGCAATGGTCCGACGAGCAGTTCGGGCGGGGCCGGGTCGGGGGGCGCGTCGGGGTCGGGTGGGGTTTCCGGCTCGGGTGGTGCATCGGCGTCCGCGGCGGCCGGTGGGCAGGCGGGTGGGGGTGACGTCGGCGGGTCCGCCGCCGGACTGGCCCAACTGCCGGGCCAGACCTTCTACGTCTCGGACCAGACCTCGGCCGCCCGGCAGCTCGTCGACCTGCGCGGCCAGGGGCGGACGGCCGAGGCCGACACGCTCCTGAGGATCGCCGCCCAGCCCTCCTCCCAGTGGCTCGGGGACCAGGCGGCCAAGGGCATCGCGGAGCAGGTGAGCCGCCGGGCCGCGGCGGCGGACCGCACCGCGGTCTTCGTCGCCTACAACATCCCGCACCGCGACTGCGGCCAGTACTCGGCGGGCGGCGCGGCCGACGCCGCGTCCTACCGCTCCTGGATCACCGGCCTGGCCGAGGCGCTCGGGGACCGCCGGGCCTGGGTCGTGCTGGAGCCGGACGCCGTCGCACACACCCTGGACGCCTGCGGGGTGAAGGGCGCGGCCGCGGCCGAGCGGTACGGCCTGCTGTCCTTCGCCGTGCAGGAGTTGAAGAAGCGTCCGCAGGTGAAGGTCTACCTGGACGCGGGGAACCCCGGCTGGGCGCAGGACCCGTCCGCGATGGCCGAGGCACTGCGCAAGTCCGGCGTCGCCACGGCGGACGGCTTCGCGGTCAACGTCTCCAACTTCTACGCCACCGACCGGAACGCTGCCTACGGCGCGGAGCTCTCCGCCGCGCTGGGCGGGAAGCCCTTCGTGATCGACACCAGCCGCAACGGCAACGGCCCGCTCGGTGGCGACGCCTGGTGCAACCCGCCCGGGCGGGCACTCGGCGAGCCGCCCACCGCGTCCACCGGGCGGCCGGGCGTGGACGCCTACCTCTGGATCAAGAACCCCGGCGAGTCCGACGGCGAGTGCGGCCGCGGCGAGCCCAGGGCGGGCGAGTTCTGGCTGCCGTACGCCCTGGGTCTCGCGCGCGGGGGCGCGTAGCGCACGCCCGGCGGGCCTCGCGGAGGCGCGGGGCCTCGTGGCCCTGGGGGCCCTGTCGGTGTTGTCGGTGTTGCCGGCCTTGTGGGTCCCCGGGGTCCCGGGACCCTTGTGGTGGGCCTTGGGGCCGCCTGCCGAGTTCGTGCCTGCGGGCCGTTCGGGCCCTGCCGGACCCGGCTCAGCCCGTCACCTTGATCCAGCGGGCCACCGACGGCGTCCCGGCGCCGTCCGTCACGAACAGCATGTACCAACCCGGCGGCAGCAGATCGGCGTTGGCGGGCAGGGTCAGCGCGACGGCGCCGTCCCTGCGGGCACCGACGTCCAGGGCGACCGACCGCTGCTCGACGTCCGTCGCATGGGTCACAGAGCTAGGCCGGATGAGCTTCGCGGTGGCGATGCTCCCGGCGTCCGGCGAGTCGACCGTGATCCCCCCGCCGAGCCTGGCGGTCTCCGGCGCGCCGGTCAGCTGCGGGCGTTCGCCGTGGAACAGGTACGGCGGCGTGTAGATCTCGATCCGCTGCTCGAAGGTGCCCGGTTCGGTGTCGGCCCGGTCGTTGAAGAGCGGGTTGGAGCCGAGGACGACCACACGGCCGTCCGGCAGCAGCAACGCCTCGGAGTGGTAGTTCCGGCCCACGGTCGGCTCGGCGGCGGTGGTGAAGGCGTTGGTGTCCGGGTGGTAGACCTGCGCCTTGAGCAGGTCGCTCTTGTGCTTGCCCCGGTAGTCGCTGGAGCCGCCGGTGGTGAACACGGTGTCGTCCGGAAGGATCACGCTGTTGAGGTACCGGGTGCCGCCCGCCGGGAGGTCCGGCCCCGGGGTGAACGCGGGCTCGGCGGCCGACAGGTCGGCGATGTCGGTCCGGGCGGAGGACAGTGGTGACTCGCCCACCCCGCCCCCGCCGAGCACCATCACCTTCTGCGCCTGGGCCGGTGGGAGCAGCACCGAGGACGAGGTCTCGGTCAGTGCCGGGTCGCGCAGTCCCGGCACCGGTTGGAAGCTGTTGTCCTTGAGGTCCCAGAGCCCCGGCTCCCGGCCCTTGTCGGCCGGCCCGTAGCCGGCGTTGGAGCCCGAGTAGAAGAGCTTGCCGGAGGCGGTGAGGAAGATCGACGGGTAGGTGGGGAAGTAGCGGTCAGGCGCCTTGGACCAGGTCTTGCTCGTCGGGTCGTAGATCTCGTTGTCGTCGCCGCTGAGGATCTGCCCGGTGTCGTCGAGCCCGGAGACGGTGACCACCCGTCCGTCGCCCAGTCCGGTGAGGGTCGGGTACCAGCGGGCGTACGCCATGTCGGCGACCGGCTCGTACAGCTCCGTGTCCGGGTTGAACTCGAAGGCGGAGCGGATGCCCTGGAAGTCCTGCTTCTCCAGCGTCAAGCGGTCCGCCATGCCGTAGAGATTGCGGGCGTCGGCGCTGCTCAGCCCCTTGATCGTGTACTGGACGGGGGATTCGGCGACGTAGTCGGCCCCCGCTGCCACCGCCTCGACGAAGACGTGCTGCTCGCTCGCGGTGACGACCGTCCGGTCCCCGGCTCCGGTCTTGACCGCCGCCGGGACGGTGACCGCGGCGGTGGACACGTACGCGCGGCCGTTCGGCGCGGTGAACACCGTGCCCTTGGGGAAGGTGCGGGCGGCATCGGGGTTCTCGTTGCGCACCCGCATGGTGCCGGCGGCCTTCTTCACGGCGCCGTCCAGCGCCTCGTAGCGCAACGTGCCGCCGGCCACCAGCAGCCGTCCGTCCGGGAGCGCGGTGTGGCCGCCGCAGAACATGTCGGCCGGGGTCGGGACCGGTTTGTACGTGTTCTCGGCCGGATCCCAGAGCAGGCTCTTGAAGCTGCCCGCGTCGAACTGCCGTTGGTCGTTGCCGGAGCCCGCGATGATCAGGACCTTGCCGGTCCGCAGCAGGGTGGCGTGGATGGCGTTGATCCGGAACTCGGCGGGCAGGGTGACGGTCTGCCAGTGGCCGTACTCGGCCTTGTACTCGGCGCGGTTGATCACGTACTGGTGGTACTGCTCGTTGGCGAAGCCGAGCACGGCCGGCGCGTTCATCCCGGCCACGGTCAGCGCGACCGTGCTGCCGAGGGCGAAGCGCCTGGTGCGGCCGGCGTTGCGGATCTTCACGGTGGTTGGTCCCCTCGTGCTGCGGGTTCGGGTTCAGCGTGCAGTGGGCGCGGCGCTGGCGGGGGGCGCCGCGGCGGTGGGGGCGGTGCTGGCGGAGGACCCGGCGGGGGCGGCGGCGCGGGCGGTCGGGGCGGTGCGGCCATGGGGTGGGACGCACTGCGCCGTGGCCGGCGTGGTGGCCGGCGTGGTGGCCGCCGTGGGGGTGGCGCCGGTGACCGAGAGGGTGGAGGTGGGCCGGGCCCGGCGTCGGCGGACGGCGTCCGCGGCCAGCACCAGCACCGGCAGCAGGCTGAGGAAGAGCGCCAGGCAGGCCCACGTGCGCATGGCCACGTGGCCGTGGCCGGTGAAGAACGAGGCGGTGACGGCGCCGCCGAACACCAACGCCCAGAACAGGTGGATCCGGAACGTCGCCGGCCGGTCCGGGCTGGCCGAGTCGCCCTTGGGCGTCACCACGAAACGGCTTCGCAGGCGAAGCGCCGCTTGCAGAAACGATGCTGCATAGATCGGTCCGCAGAGCGCCGACATCACCATGCCCGCCACCCCGGAGGATCCGGCCGGCTCGTGCGGGCTCACGTTGTGCTTGCGGTTCCAGGTGTAGAGCAGGACCTGCAGCGCGGCCGCATCGCTGTACAGCATCATCCAGATCTCGGACGAGACGTGGACTCCGGAGGCTCCGAAGCCCAGGTAGAGCACGCTGGACAGCCCGCCCAGCAGCCAGGTCAGCGCCGCCATCGGGTAGAAGCAGACCATCAGCGTGTAGTTGAGCAGCCGGCCGGGCGAGAGCCGACGTACCGCCCGCCAGTACTGGGTGAGCAGGGTCTCGTAGGTGCCCCGGCTCCACCTCAGTTGCTGGGAGAAGAAGTCCGTCCAGGACGAGGGGCCCTCGCCGACCGCCAGCACGTCCGGCGTGTAGACCGACTTCCAGCGCGCGCCGGTGGCCGGGTTGCGGCGGCGGTGGAACTCAAGGCCGGTGGCCATGTCCTCGGTGATCGAGTCGTACAGTCCGCCGATCGACTGCAGCGCACTGATCCTGACGGCGTTGTTGGTGCCGACGAACATCGGTGCACCGTAACGGTTTCCGGCCCGCTGGATCAGCGCGTGGAAGAGGAACTGCTGGCTCTCCGAGAACTTGGTGACGGCCGAACCGGAGCTGCGGTAGTTCCCGTACACCTGCGGCCCGACCACGAACGCCACGTCGGGGTCGCGGAAGTAGCCGAGCATCCGCTCGCAGAACTCGGGCAGCGGCACGTGGTCGGTGTCCACCGAGGCCCAGAAGTCGTAGTCGGAGCCGTGGGCCAGGAGCCAGCTGTTGTAGTTGCCGTGCTTGGTCCTGGCGCGAAAACGGCCCTCGGGCTGGTTCCACCGCTCGATCCCGCGCCGGCTGAAGTGGCACGCACCCAGCTCGGTGCAGAGGGACCGCATCGCAGGATCGTTTCCCTCGTCCAACAGCCAGACGTCGTACGGGCCGTCGTGCCGGACGGCCAGTGCGGCGGTCAGGGTGGCCCGCACCATCTCCGGCGGCTCCTTGCCCGGAACGCAGGTGGTGAGGAACGCGACGCGGGTGCCCGCCTCCGGCGTGACCGGCACCGGGTCGCGGGCGACCAGTGTCGCGTGGGTGTTGGAGACGACGTTGACCAGCCGGAACACCTCGACCACCGCGATGATCCCGATCATCACCTTGTCGCCGACCAGCAGCCAGGTGTGCGTCTCGCCGGGTCGGACCGGCCAGTGGCCGGGGAGCAGCAGCCAGACGAGGAGCACCGCCTCGACGACGGGGGCGGCGAGCAGGAGCAGCGCCGCTCGGAGGCGGTGCGGCTCGCGTCGCAGCAGGCTGCGGTACTGGACGCGGTAGGGCGGCGGGGCCCCGGGTGCGGTGGCGGTGGTCGGCTCGGTCTCGGTGGTCGCCTCGGTGGCGGCGGTCGGATCGGTGGCGGGGCCGGCCAGTCGGCTGAAGTGGGCGTAGTCGTAAGGGGCTTCGAGAACAGGTATGGAGCGAAGGTCGTCCGTCGCTCCCGTGGCTGTGGCGGCTCCCATGGTTGCCGCAGCTCGCGTGGTTGTAGCGACTCCCGTCGGAGTCGTCGTGGCCCGGACGGGCGAGTCCCCTCGATCCGTCTGACGCGAGAACAGCTTGATCATGTGCGGCTCCCCCCGTGGCCGGCCGCGCGGGCCGAACCGTTCGGTGCGTGCTCCGACCGGGGGCGTACGACCTGAAACCGCGCGCTGCGACCTGCGCGCCGGGACCGCGACTCCCCCCGGAGCCTTGCTTTCGAAGCAGAACACCGGCCGGTGAACTGTGCCGTGTCCAGGCAGTTTCCGGGCCGTCAATCGTTAAAACGTATACGATCGATTGTTGTGCGGGGCTGCGCGGCTGCTTCGAAGGCAGGATCCCGGCTCGTTCTCCGGACTCCCCACCGGGGGCAGGATCCTCGGGCTGTCACAACTCTCCCGGAGCGCCCACGTGATCGCAACCGGTCTGATGAATGATCATTGTTTAAGCGTGAATATATGTTGATTCTCGGCCAACTGTGGCATCGCTGATGCTATCGGCGGTTGTTGCGGTCGGCGGGTCGGCGGGTCGGCGGGTCGACGGGTTGACGGGTCGGTGGGTCGACGGGTCGACGGGCATTCCGAATCCGCCGGGTGAATCGAATGAACAGGCGAAGGCCGGACTGTTGCGCTGTCGGTCAGGCCTTCGCCCGCTCTGGACGGGTTCCTATTGCGGTGCCGCCGGTGCGATGTTCTCCCGGTGTTGCCGGCGTTGCCGGTGTTGCCGGTGTTGCCAGCGTTGCCGGTGTTGCCGGTACTGCCGATGTGCCCTCCGGCGCCGTCGGCGCGGCGCTCCTCAGCGTGCCGCCGGGAGGAGGAGGGTGGGCCCGGTCGCCGCCCGGACGTCGTCCACCGCCACCCCCGGCGCCGTCTCGACCAGGCGCAGTCCGCCCGGCGTGACGTCGATGACCGCCAGGTCGGTGACGATGCGGTCGACGACGCCGCGCCCGGTGGCGGGAAGCGAGAGCTCGTCGACGATCTTCGGTGAACCGTCCTTCGCCGTGTGCTCCATGACGACGATCAGCCGCCGGGCGCCGTGCACGAGATCCATCGCACCGCCCATGCCCTTGACCGTCCTGCCCGGGATCGTCCAGTTGGCGAGGTCGCCGGCGGCCGAGACCTGCATCGCGCCGAGGACGGAGACGTCGATCCGGCCGGCCCGGATCATGCCGAAGGAGAGCGCGGAGTCGAAGTACGAGGCCCCGGCGGCGACGGTCACGGTCTCCTTGCCCGCGTTGATCAGGTCGGGGTGCTCCGCCCCTTCCTCTGGGTACGGGCCGATGCCGAGAACGCCGTTCTCCGAGTGCAGCACCACGTGGACACCGAGGGGCAGGTGATTCGGGATCAGCGTCGGCAGGCCGATGCCCAGATTGACGTACTGCCCGTCCCGCAGTTCGCGCGCGGCCCGGGCGGCGAGCGCGTTCCTCGGGTCGAGCACGGCGGGATGCGTCGTGGCGGTGGGCATCGGGGTCAGGCCTCCTGGGGTGCGGTGCGGACGGTACGGCGCTCGATCCGGCGGTCCCCGGGGGCCGCCGCGACCACGCGGTCGACGTACACACCGGGCAGGTGCACGGCGTCCGGGTCGAGCTCGCCCGGCTCGACGATCCGGTCCGCCTCGACCACGGTGACCCGGCCGGACATGGCGCAGAGCGGATTGAAGTTGCGGGCGGCGGCGTGGAAGGCGCAGTTGCCGTGCCGGTCCGCGACCTCGGCGCGGACGAGCGCGAAGTCCGCGGTGATGGCCTCCTCCAACAGGTAGCGGCGGCCGCCGAACTCGCGGACCTCCTTGGGCGGTGAGGCGAGCGCCACCGAACCGTCCGCCCCGTACCGCCAGGGCAGCCCGCCCTCCTCGACCTGCGTACCGACCCCGGCCGGGGTGAAGAACGCGGGGATGCCGGCGCCGCCGGCCCGCAGCCGCTCCGCCAGCGTGCCCTGCGGCGTCAGCTCCACCTCCAGCTCGCCGGAGAGGTACTGACGGGCGAACTCCTTGTTCTCGCCGACGTAGGAGGAGGTCATCCGGGCGATCCGACCCGACCGGAGCAGCAGCCCGAGCCCCCAGTCGTCGACCCCGCAGTTGTTGGAGACCACTCGCAGTCCGGTGGTGCCCGTGTCGGCCAGGGCGCCGATCAGCGTGCTGGGGATTCCGCAGAGGCCGAAGCCGCCCACGGCCAGCACGGCGCCGTGGGGAACGTCCCCGACCGCTGCGGCGGCGGAGTCCAGGACCTTGTCCAAAGGGTCACCTCGTAAGGGGAGTCGGTAGGAGGCAGGAGGCAGGAGGCAGGAGGCAGGAGGCGGGTGAGGGGGTGCGGGGTGCCTCAACGGCGCGGCGCGAGCGGTGTACGGGTGCGCCGGGACGGCCGACCGGCGAGCGCGCCTGCCGGAACCCGACCGTCGAGGCGACCGCCGTCGCTCCTGCCCCTCCACCGTCACCGGGCGCGGGTGGGCCGTGCCATGGCGGGGCGCGCCACGCCCAGGTCGGTGGGCATGGCGACCGCCCATACGCGCGACCTCCCGACCGGCTGCCGGCCCAGCGGTATGGCGGCTGCAGCCACATCCGCACGGGCTGATACGTCCCCCTGGCACATGTCGCAGCCCCCGTGCCACCCCTACGGTTCCGGCATCCACCCCCCGCAGCCCCCTCAGGAGTCGGTCACCATGCGCAGCTCTACAGCCTCCACCAGGACCGCCTCCGGAGCCCCCGCGGGCGCTGCCGGCGCCGGCGGCCGGACGCGTGGGCTCGTCGCCCTCGCGGCCTGCGCACTCCTCGCGGCCGGCTGCGCCGAGGCCGGTACCGCGGGGACGGGCGCGGCGGACGGCGGCAGCGCCCAGAGCCCGGTCAAGGTCGGCCTGGTGTACTCCAAGACCGGACCGTTGGCCGCCTACGGCAAGCAGTACCTGGAGGGCTTCAAGGCCGGGCTGAGCTACGCGACCAAGGGCAGCGGCGCGGTCGACGGGCACCGGATCGAGGTCGAGGAGCAGGACGACGCCGGCGATCCGGCCAAGGCCGTCTCGGCCGCCAAGGACCTCATCGGCAAGGGCCACAAGATCCTGGCCGGCTCGACCGCCTCGGGCGTCGCCCTCCAGGTCGGCCCGATCGCCGCCCAGAACAAGGTGCTCTTCGTCAGCGGCCCGGCCGCCGCCGACAAGGTCACCGGCCTGAACAAGTACACCTTCCGCTCCGGGCGCCAGTCGTACCAGGACATCAGGACGGCGGCCTCGTTCATCGGCGACGCCAAGGGCAGGAAGGTCACCGTGCTCGCTCAGGACAGCGCCTTCGGGCAGGCCAACGTGGCGGCCGTCAAAGCGGTCCTCGGCTCCCAGGGCGCCACGGTGGACGCCGTCCTCGCGCCGCCGAGCGCGACCGACCTGACCCCCTTCGCCACTCAGGCCAAGACCGCCAAGCCGGACCTGCTCTTCGTCGCCTGGGCCGGCGACACCTCGGCCGCGCTGTGGACGGCGCTGAACCAGCAGGACGTGTTCGCCGAGACCAAGGTGGTCACCGGCCTGGACCTCGCCGCCTCCTACCCGCTCTTCGGACCCGCCGGCGAGAAGATCTCCTTCCTGAACCACTACTTCGGCGGCGCCGCCGGCACCCCGGTGGAGAAGGCCATGGACGAGGCCGTCACCGCCGCCGGAGGCACGTCCGACATCTTCACCCCGGACGGCTTCACCGCCGCCCAGCTGATCGTGCACGCCGTCGAGGCCGGCCACGGCTCGGCCGACGACACCGCGGTGCTGGTGAAGGCGCTCGAAGGCTGGAGCTTCGACGGTGTGAAGGGGCGCACCACGGTACGGGCCGAGGACCATGCCCTGCTGCAGCCCATGTTCCAGGTCAAGCTGACCGGCAACGGGGCCGCCGCCAAGCCCTCGGTGGAGCGCGCCCTCACCGCGGACGAGGTGGCGCCCCCGGTCACCCCGATGGCGGGGTGACCCCGGTGCCCCGTCCTGCCTCGCCCGCCGTGGTCGCACCGGTGCTGCGTCTCGACGGCCTCGGCTGGGCCGTCCGTGGAGTGCCGATCGTCGAGGACGTCTCCTTCTCGGTCGGGGAAGGCGAGTTCATCGCCTTCATCGGGCCCAACGGCGCCGGAAAGACCTCCCTGTTCAACCTGATCTCCGGCATCTGCCCGGCGACTGCCGGGAGCCTCGAACTCGACGGCGCCGACATCACCGCCGAGCCCGTCCACGCCCGGGCGCGCCGCGGGCTCGGACGGACCTTCCAGACCTCCTCGTTCTGGCCGGGGACGACCGTGGCGGGCCACGTCCGCCTGGCGGCGCAGGCTGCCGCCGGTCCACGGGCCTCGTACCGGATCTGGCGCCGCGCCGACCGCTACGCGGACCGGGTGGCCGAGACCCTGGCGCGTACCGAGCTCGCCCACCGGGCCGGCACCCCGGCGAGTGCGCTCTCCCACGGGGAGAAGCGCAAGCTCGAACTCGCCGTCCTGCTGGTCTCCGACCCGCGGCTCATCCTGCTGGACGAGCCGATGGCCGGGGTCAGCGCGGAGGAGGTACCGGCCCTCACCGAGCTGATCCGCTCGGTGCACCGGGACCTCGGCCGCACCGTCCTGATGGTCGAGCACCACATGGACGTCCTGCTCGGCCTGGCCGACCGCGTGGCCGTGATGCACCACGGCACGCTGCTCGCCCTGGACACTCCGGACGCGGTGATGGCGGACACCACCGTGCAGCAGGCCTACCTGGGCGAGGCGCTGTGAACGACTCCCTCCTGAACGACTCCCTCCTGAACGACTCCCTCCTGAACGCCGCCACCGCCAAGGGCGCCACCGTGAACGACTCGCCGGTCCGTGACACTGCCCTCCTTTCGGTCCGTGATCTGCGGGTGGTCGTCGACGGGCTGCACATCCTGCACGGGGTCGACCTCGACGTGGCGCCGACCGGGGTCACGGCACTCTTGGGACGCAACGGCGCCGGCAAGACCACCACCGTCAAGGCGGTGATGGGCCTCGTGCCGCGCACCGGAAGCGTCCGGTTCGCCGGTGCCGAACTGTCCAGCCTTCCCACGCATCTGGTGGTCCGCCAAGGCATCGGTTACGCCCCGGAGGACCGCGGGATCTTCGCCGGTCTCACGGTCGCCGAGAACCTGCGGCTCGCCGAGCGCGACCGAGGCGCCGAGCCGGACTACCGCCTCGTCCACGAGCTCTTTCCCGAACTCGAACAGCGGGCAGGCCAGTTGGCCGGGACCCTCTCGGGAGGCCAGCAGCAGATGGTGGCCATCGGCCGGACCCTGCTCAACCGGAACCGGCTGATCATCGCCGACGAGCCCACCAAGGGCCTGGCGCCGAGGATCGTCGCCGAGGTCGCCGACGTGCTGGCGAGGGCGGCCGAGGCCGTGCCCGTCCTCCTGGTCGAGCAGAACCTCGCCCTGGTCCGCCGGCTGGCCGGCACCTGCGCCGTCCTGTCCGACGGCCGCACCGCCCACCAGGGCGACACCGCCGAGCTGTTGGCCGACGAGGACGCCGCCCGCCGCCTGCTGGGCGTCGGCGGCCGCCGCCCCGGCCCTCCTGCCGTCACCGAGGAGGTGAACCCCTGATGGACACCGTCGTCCTCCTTTCCTGTACCGGACTCGGTCTGGGAGCGCTGTACTTCCTGGTGGCCTCCGGCCTGTCGTTGATCTTCGGGCTGATGGACGTGCTCAACTTCGCCCACGGCGCCCTGCTCTCCGTCGGCGCCTACGCGACCTGGTGGGCCGGCGCCGAGGCCGGCCTCTCCTTCTGGCTCGCCGTGCCGTTCGGCACGCTGGTCGGGACGGCCGCCGCCGTCCTCCTGGAGCTCTTCCTGATCCGGCCGCTCTACAGCCGGCCGCGGGACCAGATCCTCGCCACCGTCGGCGTCGGACTGGCCGTGCCCGCCCTCCTGATGGGCGTCTGGGGTGCGGACGCCCGCCCCTTCCCGCAGCCGGCCCTGCTCTCCGGCACCTGGCACGTGCTGGGCGCTACAGTCCCGGTCAACCGCTTCGTGCTGGTGGCCGCGGCCGTGCTGCTGCTGCTCGCTCTTCGGTTGTTCCTGGCCCGCACCCGCTACGGGCTGATCGTCCGGGCCGGCGTCGAGGACCGGGCGATGGTCACGGCGCTCGGCATCGACGTCCGCAGGGCGTTCACCCTCGTCTTCGCCATCGGCGGTGCCGCCGCCGCGCTCGGCGGGGCTCTCGGCGGCCTCTACTTCGGTTCGGTCAATCCCGGCCAGGGGACCGGGCTGCTCATCTTCGCCTTCGTCGTCGTCGTGATGGGCGGCACGGGCTCCGTCGCCGGCGCCGCCGTCGCCTCCGTGTGCGTCGGCCTGGTCCAGCAGTTCGCCAACTACTACACCACCGCGGGGCTCGGCGACCTCTCGGTCGTCGTCCTGCTGGCCGTCCTGCTCCTGGTGCGACCGCGCGGACTCACCGGGAGGCTCGCGTGAGCACCGACACCTCGGACACGAGCACCGGCGGCACCGCTGCCGACCGCACTGACGCAACCTCAGCACAGCGCACCGACAGCGAACCCGGAATTCGCCCCGTACGGGTGATCGAGGCGGGGATGTTCGCTCGAACTGGTGATTCATTGGCGCGGCGCTCGACATTCGTGCACGGATCACTACGCTGGTGGCCGATCGCCCTGCTGATCCTGCTCCTTGTCATCCCCTACAGCGCGCTTCCCGTCCCGGGACTGCTCGACGGACCGCTCGGCAGCCCGGGAAGCCTCCAACTCATCGCCCTGTGCCTGCTCTACGGGGCTCTCGCCACCGGTTACGACCTCCTGCTCGGGCGGGCCGGACTGCTCTCCTTCGGCCACGCGCTCTACTTCGCGACCGGCCTCTACTCCACCGACCTCGGCATGCTGGAGCTCGGACTGCCGTTCGCCGCGGCGGCCGTCTTCGGCGTCGCCTGTGCCGTCGCGCTGGCCCTGCTGCTGGGCTCGGTCAGCCTCCGCGTCACCGGCATCGGGTTCTCCATGGTCACCCTCGCCTTCGCCCAGGCCGGGTCGATCCTCGTCCAGCGCAACCCCGGCGGCATCACCGGCGGGGAGGAGGGCCGGTCGGCGCCGGCCGGGCGGCTGCCCTCCGCCCTCCTGGGCATCGAGAACACCGCGAACCTCTACTGGATCGCCGTCGCCTACCTGGTGCTCACCCTCGCCGCGGTGCACTGGGCCGTCGGCTCGCCGATCGGGCGGGTCTGGCAGGGCATCAAGGAGAACGAGCGCCGGGTGGAGGTGCTCGGACTCCGCCCGTACGGCTACAAGCTGGTCGCTTTCGTCCTCGCCGGAGCCCTCGCGGGGGTGGGCGGGGTGGTCTACCTCCTGCTGACCGGCGGCGCCACGCCCCAGGCCGCCACCTCCGACGCCACCCTCTCACTCCTGGTGATGGTCGTGCTCGGTGGTTCCGGCACACGCTGGGGTCCGCTGCTCGGCGGTGTCCTCTACACCTGGGCCGGCCACCGCCTCGGCGACCTCGCCAACTCCGCGTCCGTCGCCGACCTGCCCGCGGTCCTGCGGGTTCCGCTCTCCCAACCGCTGTTCCTGCTCGGCGGCCTCTTCGTCGCCGTCGTCTACCTGCTGCCCGGCGGTCTGGCCCGGCTGCCGGGCCGAATCCGCGCCGCCCGATCCGTCCGCTCGGCCCGGTCCGCCGGCCCGGCCGGTGCGGGCGTGCGTCCCACTGGAGGGAGTCCCGCGTGAGCAAGTCGTTCCCGCAGCCCGAGCGGCTGACGGTCCCCGTCCCCGGTGGGGACCTGGCCGTGTTCCGCTGGCCCGCCACAGTTCCGGCGGCGCCGACCGTCGTGGCGGTGCACGGCATCACCGCCAATGCCCTCGCCTGGTTCGAGGTGGTCCGCACGCTCGCGGGCCGGGCGACCCTGCTCGCGCCCGACCTGCGCGGGCGGGGGGCCAGCCGTGCGGTCGGCGGGCCGTACGGCCTGGCCCGGCACGCCGACGACGTGGCCGCCCTGATCACCGCGCTCGACCTGGGGCCGACGGTCGTGGCAGGGCACTCGATGGGTGCCTGGATCACCGCGTTGACCGCGGTCCGCCACCCCGGGCTGGTCAGCCGGGTGCTGCTGGTCGACGGCGCGGTCAGCTTCCCGCTGCCCGAGGGCGTCGGCGAGGAGGACGCGCTGGCCGCGGTGCTCGGCCCGGCCCTGGCCCGGTTGTCGATGACCTTCCCGGACCGTGCCGCCTACCGGGCGTTCTGGCGGCAGCACCCGGCCTTCGCCGCCGACTGGTCGGACGAGATCGACGCGTACACCCAGCGCGACCTCGTCGGCGTGGAACCCGAACTGCACTCCGCCTGCGTGCTGGAGGCGGTCCGGACCGACGGCGCCCAGGTGCTCCTGGACCGGGACGCGGCGACGGCCGTCCACCGGCTGCCCTGCCCCGGTGACCTGCTCTGGGCCGAGCGCGGGCTGTTCGACGAGCCGCAGGCACTCTACGACGAGCAGCGGATCGCGCGGGCGGGGCTCGATCCGGACCGGGTGGTCTCGGCCTCGCTGGTCCCGGACACCAACCACTACTCGATCCTCTGGGGCCGGACCGGAGCCGAGGCCGTGGTGCGGCGACTGCTCGCCGCCGCCGCCGTCACCGAGTAGTGGTCGGCCCGGTCGGGGCGCCGGCCGCCCGACCCGGGGCCGACACCCACCGGGCCGACACCCGCGGTCGGCACGGTGGCCGCGGCAGGTGCCGCCGGTGCGGTCGCAGCGGCCGGAGTCCGCCGTCTCAGCCGGCCGTGCCGAGGAAGGACTGCCACCCGCCGCTCGGCGCCTGTCCCACGTTCAGCGACCGCAGCTTGCGCAGGGCCGACTGGTCCTGCACCTCCAGCCAGTCGACCAGTTGCCGGAACGAGACCAGCCGGACCTCGGGCTTGTCCGCGATGGTCTTGAGGGTCTCCTCGACGGCGTCCATGTAGATGCCGCCGTTCCACTGCTCGAAGTGGTTGCCGATGAAGAACGGCGCCCGGTTGCCGTTGTAGGCGCGGTCGAACCCGGCGAGGTAGGAGTCCCGGGCCTGGGTGCGCCAGTCGTTGAACTTGGCCGGATCGCCCTTCGTGCTGCCGGACGACTGGTTGGCGAGGATGTTGTAGTCCATGGAGAGCACCTGGAAGGTGTGCCCGGGGAACGGGATGCTCTGCAGCGGGAAGTCCCAGATCTTGCCGTCCTGCACCTTCTGCGGCCAGATCTGCAGACCGCCGGAGGAACTGGCGTCGTACTTCCACCCCATCCTGACGGCGGTCGGCAGCAGTGCCTTCTGTCCCTCCAGGCACGGGGTGCGGCCGCCGATCAGCTCCTTCTTGTAGTCGAAGGGCAGCGGGTCGACGTCGGTGAAGCCGGTGTTGGTCCGCCACCGGGTGACGAACGAGATCGCCTGGTCGATCTCGCTCTGCCAGTCCTCCGGCGTCCACTTGTTGACGCCGTTGCCGTCCGAGCGGGTCGAGCAGAAGTGCCCGTTGAAGTGCGTGCCGATCTCGTGGCCGGCCAGCCAGGCCTGGCTGATCAGCTTGAGCGTGGCCTTGACCGCACCGTCCGAGAGGTAGGGGATGTCGGACGCGCCCACCGAGTGCTTCGGCGGGTGGTAGAGGTCCGATTTGCCCTTGGGCAGGGCGTAGATCCCGGAGAGGAAGAAGGTCATCGAGGCCTTGTGCTCCTCCGCCAGCTTGAGGAAGCGGGGGAACTGGCCGTCGTCGGTGCCGCCGGCACCGTCCCAGGAGAACACCACGAACTGCGGCGGCCGCTCGCCGGGCTTGAGCTTCTCCGGCTTGGGCTGCCTGGGCTGGGGGCCGGTGTCGGAGGTGGAGCCGTCGCCGATCGGAGGCCCCTTGGGTATGTCGGTGCTGGGGCTGGGAGTGCCCGGCTCACCGGTACCGGCGCCGGTGCCGCTGCCTCCCGAGCTCGGTGAGGTCCCGGAACCGGATCCGGCCGCCGAGCCACCGCTGGAACAGGACGCCACGGCACCGAGGGCCACGGTCGCGGCGGTGGCGCTGAGCACGGTCCTGCGCGAGATGCTGGTCATGGTCTCCCCTGGGTGCCGCGCTGGCCGGGTGTCGGCGGCGCCGAACGGCCCTACCGATCAAATCGGGCAACTGATGATTATTCCGTCAATAGGATGTCATGCGGATGTAGGGGCACCAAGGGTGCCCAGGTCCGCCTCAGTCAATACGCGGATCGGGAGTATTCGGGCTGCGGCAATCGGCGTTCTGTTGCCGTCCTGTGACGCTCGGCGGCTGTCGGCGTTTCACCTCGGCCGCCCACCGGCCCACCGGCCCGCCGACCGGTCGATCGCCGGCGGTCGTCAGGCGCTCGCCGCTCGCTCGCAGCCCGGTTGCCGGTCGCGCTGCCGGCGCGTCAGAGCGCGGCGAGCCGGCGGTTACGGCGGACGATCCGGGCGATGGCGGTGCTGACCGCCGTGGCGGCCGTGCAGGAGACCGCGAGGCTCAGCCAGGCGGTGTCGAACCAGTGGCTGTTGAGCCAGCCCAGGGTGACGATGTACGCGGCCCAGACCAGCGCCGCCACCGCCGACCAGCGCAGGAAGCGGTGCGGATGGCCGGGGGAGTGGCCGATGGCCAGGTCGAGGACCGTCCGGCCGGCGGGCACGAACCGTGCCACCACCACCATCGCGGCCGCCGCCCCGGTGGTGCGCTCGTTGAGCGCCTGCTGGACCCGCGCCACACTCGCCGCCAGCTTCGGGCGGTGTTCGAGGCGCCGCTGCACCGACGGGGCGCCGCGCCGGGCCAGCCGGAGCAGCAGCAGGTCGCCCAGGAACGACGCCAGCGCCACGCCGAGGCCGAGCAGCACCGGCGCGCCGCTCGTCTGCGACGTCTTGAGCACGGCCAGGATGACCAGCGTCCCACTGGGGATGAAGGGGAGGAACGCGTCCCCGAGGACGGCGCAGAGCGCCAGGGCGCAGATCCACGAGGATCCGATCACCGTCGCGATGTCCACGACCCTTACTCCCTCCAAGCTGCCCGGAGGAGCAGACGGCTGCAGGAGCCAACGCTAGCGCCTCGACTTTTCATGCCATGAAGCACCCCGGGTATGCGGCACCTCGCAATGGCGCAAGCCCCTGGGGCGGGGTTGCCGCTCCAGGGGCTCACGGGGATCGATCGGCGCTGGTCCAGCCCGATGACCTTGCTGGCGAGGCGAATCCGGTTGGCTGATCCGCTCTGGGGACCAGCCTGCCGGACGCCACCCGCAGATCGCGAGACCTGCGGCTGGCGACTTCCCGCGCTGGCGTGAAGTCGCCACGCGTATCCGTCCGCTGGCTCTGAGTCATCCGAAGGGTCGGTCGGGGGGCAGCTGCGCACCGGGGCGGACCGCCGAGAAAGGGCGAACTCCCGGGAACACCGGGAGTGATGGCGTGGTTGTCCTCCGTCGGCAGCCGCGACCCGGCCATCGGCGCGGTCGCTCACGGCTGCCGACAGGACCAACGACCACGCGAGCGACCAGGACTGCCAGGAGGGCGGACGGCATGACCACCGAGGAGCAGCAGAACAGCGGGCCCGAGCCGCAGGACACTACGGCGATACGCGGCGCCGTCCGCGGCACGGCGCCGGTACCGCTCTCCATCCTGGACCTGGCGACCGTCGGCGTCGGCTACACCCCGGCGGAGGCCCTCGCCGCGACCACCCGGCTCGCCCGCAGCGCCGAGGAGTGGGGCTACCACCGGTTCTGGGTCGCCGAGCACCACGGCATGCAGGGGGTCGCCAGCTCCAACCCGGCCGTCCTGCTGGCCCATCTCGGTGCCCACACCACGACGCTGCGGCTCGGCTCCGGCGGCGTCATGCTGCCCAACCACGCCCCGCTGACCATCGCCGAGCAGTTCGGCCTGCTGGAGGCCCTGCACCCCGGGCGCATCGACCTCGGGCTCGGCCGGGCCCCGGGGACGGACCCCGCGACCGCCCGCGCACTGCGGCGCGGCCTCGCCGAGGGCGCCGACGACTTCCCGCAGCAGCTCGCCGAGCTGACCCACTTCCTCGACGGCGACTTCCCGGGCGGCCATCCGTACGCGCGGCTGACGGCCGTCCCCCAGGGCGACGGGCGGCCCCCGATCTGGCTGCTCGGCTCCTCCGGCTTCAGCGCGCAGCTGGCCGGGCGGCTAGGCCTGCCGTTCGCGTTCGCGCACCACTTCAGCAGTGCCAACACCATCCCGGCGCTCGACCTCTACCGCTCCTCGTTCCGGCCCTCCGCGGTGCTCGACGAGCCCTACGCGCTGATCGGCGTGGGCGCCGTCGCGGCCGACGACGAGGCGGCCGCCCGTCGGCTGGCGCGCTCGGCGGCGCTCGGGATGCTCCGGGTGAGGCGCGGCAACCCGGCCCCGATCCCCACCCCCGAGGAGGCCGAGTCCTACCCGTACAGCCCGGTGGAGGCCGACTTCGTCTCCGACTGGATGGGCAACATGGTCATCGGTTCGCCCGGCGAGGTGGCCGACGGCCTGGAGGCCCTGCGCAAGCGGACCGGCGTGGACGAGCTGATGGTCACCTCGCACATCCACGGCCACGAGGCGCGGCACCGCTCGTACGGCCTGATCGCCGAGGCCTACGGGCTGACCGCCGGGGTCGCCACGGTCTGAGCCCGCGAACGGGCGGCCGGCCCGGGGCAACCGCTCCGGGCCGGTGGGGCGTCCCGCGCGGGCTGCCGCTACCGGCCCCGCGGCCCGAAGCGGTTCTCCCGGAGTATGGCCGCGACGCGCTCCGCCTCGCCGGGCCGGGCGAAGTACCAGCCCTGGGCGGTGTCGCAGCCGGTCAGCCGCAGCCGCTCGGCCTGGGCGGCGCTCTCGATGCCCTCGGCGGTGACGGTCAGGCCCAGGGTGTGGGCCAACTGCACCATGGCGCCCACGATCTGCTCGTCGGCGTCGCTGCGCCGGGAGCTGAGCGCGGCGAGTTCGGGCCGTCCCGCCGGAGCCGGGTCGCGGAACCCCTCGATGAAGGTGCCGTCCAGCTTCAGCACGTGCACCGGCAGGCGGGAGAGGTAGGCCAGGTTGGAGTAGCCGGTGCCGAAGTCGTCGATGGCGATCCGGACGCCCATGTCGGCGAGGGCCTGCAGTGCCTGGAGCGGGCGCCCGCCGGGGCCGAGCAGCGCGCTCTCGGTGATCTCCAGCTGCAGCAGCCGGGCCGGCAGACCGGTGACCTCAAGTGCCCGGGCCACGTCGGCGACGATGTCGGAGTCCCAGATCTGGCGGGCGGCCAGATTGACGCTCACGAAGGTCTCGGTGTCGGGGAACTCGGTCAGCCACCGCTTGGCCTGGCGGCAGGACTCCTCCAGGACCCACTTGCCGAGCGGCACGATCGCCCCGGACTCCTCGGCGAGCGGGATGAAGCGGTCCGGCGACAGCGTCCCGTAGCGGGGGTGGCGCCAGCGGACCAGGGCCTCCGCGCCGTGCACCGCCCCGTCGGCGAGCCCGACCAGCGGCTGGTACTCGATGGTGAACTCGCCGCGCTCCAGGGCCGGTCGGAGCGCGGTGGCGAGCAGCTGGCGGGTCAGCTGGTGGGCGCCGCGGTCCGGGTCGTAGAGGGTCCACCGGGCGCGGCCGTCCGCCTTCGACCAGTAGAGGGTCGCGTCGGCGTCCTTGACCAGGTCGGTCGGCGTGGTCTCGTGCACGGACCGCTCGACGACGCCGACGCTGGCCGTCACCACCAGCCGGTGCCCGGCCACGTCGAAGGGACGTTCCAGCGCCTCCAGGATCCGCGAGGCCAGCGCGGTGAGCTGGTCGCTGCCCTGACTGTCGGTCACCAGGACGGCGAACTCGTCGCCGCCCATCCGGGCCACCAGCCGGGCACCGGGCTCGGAGAAGCCGCGCTGCAGCCGGGTGGCGACGGCGATCAGCAGCTGGTCGCCGATGTGGTGGCCGAGCGTCTCGTTGATCGCCGCGAATCCGTCGAGGTCCAGGTAGCAGACGCCCACCCGGCGCTCGCCGGGCACGCCGCCCAGAGCCGCCGGCCCATCGGCGCCCGGCGGTACGCCCCGGTCCGGCCCGGCGCCGGCGGCCGCACCTTCGCCGGCGACCGCACCCGGGTCGCCCGTGACGTCGCCTCCGACCGGGCCGGCGATCGCGAGGCAGGCGGCGTCGAGGCGCTCGAAGAACAGCGTCCGGTTCGGCAGCCGGGTCAGCGGGTCGTGCAGGGCCTGGTACTCCAGGCGGTCGCCGAGCCGGCGCTGCTCGGTGATGTCCTCGACCATGGCGAGGGTGTAGAGCGGGTCGCCGGAGCCGTCCCGGATCAGCGAGATGGTCACCTTGCTCCAGACCGTGCGTCCCTCACGGTGTTTGAGCTGCTTCTCCACCCGCAGCCGTTCCCGCTTGCCGCGGACCAGTTCCGGGAAGAGCCGGTCCGGCATCCCGTCCGCGTCGACCACCTCGTGGATGTGCGTGCGGACGAGGTCGCCGGACGTGCAGCCGACCAGGGCGGCGAAGGCGGGGTTGACCTCGATGATCCGGTCGTCGGAGTCGATCAGGGCCATGCCGATGCCGGCGTCGCAGAATGCGGCCCGGAAGCGGGACTCACTGGCGCTCAGGGCGGCGAGCAGGCGGTCGGTCCCCTCGGCCGGCAGGCCTGGGCCGTCGGTCGGTCGGTGCGCGCCGGTCGCGAGCGGGGCGGAACAGGTCGGGCAGAGCAGGAGGTCGGTGCCGACCGCCCCGCCGGTCACGTCGACGGGTGCGACGGTGCCGTGGGTGCCGGGGAGGTCGAAGGCTCCGAGTCCGTCGCGCAGTCCGTCGCGGAGCGCGCCCTGGCCGTCGCGGGCACCACCGGCACCACGGGGATCACCGGCGCCGAGGGCACCGTCACGGCCGGGGGCACCGTCACGGCCGGGGGCACCGTCGACGTCATGCGAGTCGTCCAGGGCGAGAGCGGTGGTGCCGTCGGAGGTGGCGCCGCTGGCCGGACGGCGGAGCGCGGACAGCCGGTGGACGTGCTGGTGCGGTTCCTCGTGCCGCACGCCCGAGTGGTGTGCGTCGGCCCCCTCGTTCTGGCCCGGCACGGCATACTCCCGTCCGCTGCTGACGCTTGATGCTTGACGCTGGTCCGGCCGATCGCCCGCGACTGCTGCGGCCGGCTCCCGCACTCTGTCGAGGTCCTCGCAGTCCGGTGGCACGCTCGCGTGGAACGTCCGCGTGGGGATCCGCGTGAAGAACAGGGCGCTGCGGCCGATCATAGGACGCGACGGCAACGCGCGGTGACCGCCGCCAGGGTGATTCGCCCGCTTTCGGATCCTGTGCGGTGATACATGCAGACGCCCCCGGTACACATCACATGATGTGCGCCGGGGGCGTGTGCCTCTGCCGTGCGCCCTCGGGCGCTGGTCGAGCGCCGGGACGCTCCGAGTCCGGTCCCTGCTCGGGCCGACCGGACGGGGTGTCGGTCCGTCGGAGCGTCAGGCCAGCTTGGCCGTCAGGGTGATGGTCGTGCCGGTGAGGGCCTTGCTGACCGGGCAGTTCGCCTTGGCGTCCTCGGCGGCCTTCACGAAGCCGGCCTCGTCGAGGCCGGGCACGTCGCCGGTGACGGTCAGGTGGACGCCCGTGATGCCGGTCCCGGGCTGGAAGGTGACGTCGGCCTGGGTGTCCAGCCTGGCGGGCGGGTTGCCCGCGCCGGCCAGGGCGTGCGAGAGGGCCATCGAGAAGCACGAGGAGTGCGCGGCCGCGATGAGTTCCTCGGGGCTGGTCCTGCCGTTCGGCTCCTCGGCGCGGGACGCCCAGGTCACCGGGTACTCGCCGATGCCGGACGAGGCGAGGGTCACCTGGCCCTTGCCGTCGAGCAGGTTGCCTTCCCAGGCGGTGCGTGCGGTGCGGGTGGTTGCCACGATCGGTACCTCCATCACTGAGGGACAGCTGATTCGTCACTTCCGGCCATGCCGCGCACCAGCCTACGGGCAGACAGATGCCCCGGGCGGCACACCGGTCCGCGGGGTGTCCGGATCGTGGGACGGATGGGCCGAATGGTGCGGTTCTGCGACGTGTGCCCTGTTAGATTTGCGCGGGCCTGACCCCCGGCCCGCCGACGGCCGGGCGCCCATCACCAGAGAGCCGCGGAGCCGCCCCGATGACGGATCACCCCACGACCCCCGATACCGGATCGCTCGACGGGATCGACGAGGCCGTACGGGCCGAGCTGACCAGCCTGCGCGAGAGCATCGACAACATCGACGCCGCGGTGGTCCACATGCTCGCGGAGCGGTTCAAGGCGACCCAGCGGGTCGGCCGGCTCAAGGCCGAGCACAAGCTGCCCGCGGCGGACCCGGCGCGGGAGCGCGACCAGATCAGGCGGCTGCGGGAGCTGGCCGCCGGGGCGCACCTGGATCCGGTCTTCGCGGAGAGCTTCCTCAACTTCATCATCGCCGAGGTCATCCGGCACCACGAGAAGATCGCCAGCGACACCGTGACCGGTCGGAACGAGCCGGTCTGACTCCGCGCCGCCCCGGGTGGAAGATCGCTCCGGCGAGCCTCGGGCGACCGTCTCCCGACCTGTCGTAGCCGCGGGGCCGCCTGCCCCCCGCCCGCCGCTTCGGGCGCCGTCCCGCCGTCGGCGCGCCGGGCGGCCCGTGGCCCACGGTCCTGCCGCCCCGCTCGCCGGTCCGCCCCCGGTCGGCACCCGCCCGCCGCCGCTGCCCCGCCGCACCCCGGGTACACACCGGCTTCGCGCCCTTGTGCACACCGGCTTCGGCACCCGCTTCCGCGCCTGCCCCCACGCTCCCGGCCAGGCCCCGGCGGCGGTGGAGCTCCGCTGTGGCTCCGCCCGCCGTACCCTGGGTGGCATTGCCCAGAGCGCCGTCCCCCGACCGCCTCGCTCCCGCCCCCTTCCCCGCGGTGGTGTCGGCGGTCGTGTCGGCTGAGGGTAAATGCCCGATTTCGTGAGGCTTCGCCGGTGGCGTAGCGTGCAGGTTTCCCGGCCGGAGAGGTGGAGCAGCGACGATGGCGGTGAACCTGCCCGACACGCACAGTGATGCCGGGGTCGGTCCGGTCCCGGCTGCGGGCGTCGGTCACGGCGGCCGCGCAGCCGCCCGGCGGGCGCGCTCGCGGAAGGCGGGCAAGGCGGGCAAGGCGGAGACGGCCGGCCACGGTCCGGGCAGGGGTCTCAAGGCACGGCGGGCGGGGCGCCGCCAGCGACCGTGGTGGATCGAGATCCCCTTGATGGCGGCCGTCGGCCTGGTGGCCGCGCTGCTGATCAAGACGTGCCTGTTCCAGGTCTTCACCATCCCCTCGGGGTCGATGGAGAACACGCTGCGGATCGGCGACCGGGTCGGGGTGAACAAGCTCGCCCCGCTCACCGGCTGGGAGCCGGAGCCCGGCCAGCCGGTGGTGTTCAAGGACCCGGGCGACTGGCTGCCGCCGCAGCCGACCGACGGGAACCCGGTCACCCGCGCGCTGAGCTCCGCGCTCGGCTTCATCGGCCTGGTGCCGCCGAAGGACGACAACTACCTGGTGAAGCGGGTCATCGCGACCGGAGGCCAGACCGTCCAGTGCTCGGGCACCACGCTCACCGTCGACGGGGCGAAGGTGGACGAGCCGTACCTCCACCCCGGGGACGACTCCTGCGCGGGGCTGGACTTCGGCCCGGTGACCGTGCCCAAGGGCTACGTCTGGGTGGAGGGTGACCACCGGAGCGACTCCGCCGACTCCCGGTACCACCAGCGCGGGCCGGGCGGCGGCGCCGTGCCGGTGGACAACGTGGTCGGACCGGTCTCGGGCGTGGTGTGGCCGCTCAACCACCTCGACTGGTTCGGCTGGGTCGGTCGCTGACCCCGGGCCCGCCGCCCCCGGGCCCGGCCACCGCACGGTCCTCCGCGCCCGCCTGGCCGGCGGCCCGTGCCGACCGCGCGCCCAACGCCGTGGCCCCGGCGAGGTCCGCTGCGGTAGACCGGTCGTCCATCGACCGGACGTCGGCCACGTCACCGTCGGCCACGTCGCCGTCCGCCACGCCACCGTCCGCCCCAGCCCCGTGCGCCGACCCGGTGTCCTCGGGCGCGGCTCCGGGCTTGCCGGCCTGGGCCGCGAAAGCACCGGCCAGGACGAGCAGGCCGCCGGCCGTCTGCGGCAGGCCCAGGTGCTCGCCGAGCAGGATCCAGGCCAGGACGGTGGCGACCACCGCCTCCAGGTTGGCGACCACCCCGGCGACCGGGGGCGACAGGTGCCGGACGGCGATCACGCCGGTCAGGTAGGCGAGCACGGTCGCGATCAGGACCATCCAGGCGGCCGGGAGGAGCGCCGGGACGGAGTGCCCGTTCATCAGGACGTCGCCGCCGAGCACGCCCCAGTCGGCGGTCCAGGGGTGGGTGAACGCGGTCAGCAGGACCGCGCCGATCAGCAGGCCGTAGGTGCTCACGGCGAGGGGGTCGATCGGGCGCTCGCCCCGGCTCCCGGCGTCGGCCAGGACGAAGTAGCCCACCTGGCAGCAGGCCGCACCGAGGGCGAACACGACACCCAGGGCGTCGAAGCTCAGGCCGTTCCAGACCTCCACCACGCAGGCCAGACCGGCCACGGCCACACCGGCGCCGATCGCCGAGCCCCGGCTGATCGGCCTGCGCTGGACGAACCGCACGTAGCCGATGAGCAGCGGCGGTCCGAGGTACTCGATGAGCAGGGCGACGCCGACCGGGATCCGGGAGATGGCGGCGAAGTAGCAGGCCTGGACGCCGGCCACGGCGAGCAGGCCGAAACCCAGCAGCAGGCCGGGCCGCCGGAGCACCGCTTCGCGGTGGCGGTAGGCGAGGGGGAGCAGGACCACGGCGGCGCCGGTCACCCGGAGCCAGACCACGTGCAGCGGGGAGAGACCGGCCTCGATCAGCGGCTTGGCGGCGGTGCCGGAGCCGCCGAAGGCGAAGGCGGAGACCAGCGCCAGGGTGAGTCCGAGGGTCTTGGCCGACGGCCGGCCGAGTGGGGGGATTGAGCTGTGCACCGAGGCATTGTGACAGTCATGTCATCGGTTCGGTAAGGCGCCATTCCGTCATTTGGTCCTGCCTCCAACTGTGCGCGACGGCAGGTTCACGCACGCCCGCCGATCGGCTACGGGTCACCATCCCCGACGGCCACCTCGCCCACCCCGACGGGCCGCCGCCACCGCCCCACCGCCCCACCGCCCCCGGGCGGGCTACTGCCCGGCCACCGGGGCCGCGGCGCCGGAGCCGCCGCCCGAACCGGTGCCTCCCGTCGGCTGCGGCGCCGTGCTGGGCCCGGTCGTCGGGGCGGTGGTCGGCCCGGTGGTGGGAATCGGCGGCTTGGGAGGCCGGACCGTCGGCTGCGATGTGGGCTGGGAGCTGGGCTGGGCCGTCGGCTGCTGCGTGGGCCCGCCGCTCGCCCCGCCGTCGCCGGGTCGCGAGCCGTTCCGCCCGTTCGACGAACCGGGACCGCCCGGGCCGGACCGGGCGGAGCCGTCGCCGGAGTCGTTCGGCGAGGCGCCGGCTCCCGGCCCGTTGCCGGAGCCGCCCGGGGAAGCCGGTGCCGAGGCCGGCCCGGACGGGGCCGCCGGGCTGTCCGAGCCGCTCGACGGGGAGGCGTCCGACCAGGTGTCGACCCGGCGCGAGGGCGAGGCGAAGTCGGTGACCGGCCGGCCCTTCAGCGCGGCCTTCATGTAGCTGGTCCAGATCTGCGCCGGGTACTGGCCGCCCGCCGCGCCGTCGATGCCGCCGGTGCCGCTGAGGCTGACCTGGGCGCCGGTGCCCGGGTCCTGGCCGAACAGGGCGACCGAGGTCACCAGCTCGGGGGTGTACCCGACGAACCAGACCGACTTCTGGTCGTCGGTCGTCCCGGTCTTGCCGGCCGCCGGGCGGCCCAGGGCCTTCGCGCGCCAGCCGGTGCCGCCGGGGTCGCTCACCACGCCCTCCAGCATGGCGGTCACCCTCCGCGCGGTGTCCTCGCCGATCGCCCGGGTGGCCTTGTGGGCAGGCAGCTGGAGCGACTCGCCCTCGCGTTCCACCGACTGCACCAGCCAGGGGGTGATCTGCTTGCCGCCGTTGTCCAGCGTCGCGTAGACGCCGGCCAGGTCGAGGACGCTCGGGGTGGCGGTGCCGAGCGGGATGGACGGCAGTGGGTCGAGCCCGGGGGTGTCGCCGGGCAGGCCCAGCGCGACGGCGGTATCGCGCACCTTCTGGAGGCCGGTGTCCTGGGCGAGCTGGGCGAACGCCGAGTTCACCGACCAGTCGGTGGCCTGCTGCAGGGTGATCTGGCCGTAGCTCTTGTCGCCCTCGTTCGGCGGCGCGTACGCGGTGCCCTTGCCACCGCGGACCTTGCGGCCGCTGGTGCCGTCGTAGACCGTGCGCGGGGTGATGGTCTGGCCGGACTGGGTCTTGGCGTTGCTCTCCAGCGCCGCGGCCAGTGCGATGGCCTTGAAGGTGGAGCCGGCCTGGTAGTCCCGCCGGGTCGCGTTGTCGATGTAGTGCTTGGTGTAGTCGACGCCGCCGTAGAGGGCGACCACCGCACCGGTCTTCGGGTCGACGGAGACGGCGCCGGCCTGGGCGGCGGCGTCCTTCTTCCGCTTGTCCGGGTTCAGGGTGTCGTGGAGCTGGGCCTGGACGGCGTCCTGGAGGGCCGACTGGCGCCCCGGGTCGACGGTCAGCTTGATCGTGTAGCCGCCCTTGGCCAGCTCGGACTCGGTGATGATCCGGTTGGCGGTCAGGTACTCGGTGGCCGCGTTGACCAGGTAGCCGGCCTGGCCGGAGAGGCCCAGCTGGGCCTGCGGGTCCCGGACCTCGGGGAAGGCGGTGGCGGCCCGCTCCTCGGCGGAGAGCCAGCCCTCCTTCACCATGCCGTCCAGCACGTAGTTCCAGCGGTTGACCGCGTTCTGCTTGCCCGCCGGGGTCGCGGTCGCCACGTCGTAGGCGCTCGGCGCGTTCAGCAGGGCGGCCAGGTAGGCGCCCTGGGCGGGGGTGAGCGCGGACGCGTCGACGCCGAAGTACTGCTGGGCGGCCGCCTGGATGCCGTAGGCGCCGCGCCCGTAGTAGGAGGTGTTCAGGTAGCCCGAGAGGACGTCGTCCTTGGTCTCGGTGGCGTCCACCTTGATCGCGATGAAGAGTTCCTGCACCTTGCGGCTGATGGACTGCTTCTGGCTCAGGTACGTGTTCTTCACGTACTGCTGGGTGATGGTGGAGCCGCCCTGGGTGCCCTCGCCCTTGACCGTGTTGACGGCGGCACGGACCAGGCCCTGCACGTTGACGGCGCCCTCGTCGTAGAAGTTGCGGTCCTCGGCGGCCAGCGCGGCGTGCTGCGCGGCGGGGGAGACCTTGTCCAGCGGGACGTTCTGCCGGTTGGTCTGGCCGGTCCGGGCGATCACCGAGCCGTCCTGGTAGAGCCAGGTGTTGCTCTGCGCGGTCGCGGCGGCGTGCGCGTCCGGCACCTTCACCAGGGTGATCCCCAGGGCGAACAGGCCGATGCCGAGCAGCAACGCGGTGACGAGACCGGCCAGCGTCATCCGCCAGGTCGGGATCAGCCGGCGCCATCCGGTGCGCTTCGCGCGGCGGGGCCCGGTGCCGCCGGTCCCGTCGGCCGGGCTCGCGCCGGAGCGCTTCAGGCGGTTGACCGGGCGGAGGAGGGCGGACGGCATGCGACGGCCGTTCTGGGTGTCTCGGGACAAAACGGCGGCCTTTCCTGCGGGCGGACCGTGCGGCCTGCACAGCGGGGGACTTCGGCGGTCGGGATCGATCATCCCGTTTCCGGTCGTACAGCCCAAAACGCACCGATCGGGGCAGTTGGCTCCACCGGGGCGGCAAGCGAGACCGACATCACACACAAATCGGACGCGGAAGGGCAAAAAACTGGGGAGCCTCCCGCTACTGCGAGAGGCTCCCCAATGTCTGTGCGCCGCCAGGGACTCGAACCCCGGACCCGCTGATTAAGAGTCAGCTGCTCTAACCAACTGAGCTAGCGGCGCCTGCTGACCTGAAGAACAATACACGGTTCGGAGGGGTGGCCCGCACCATTGAGGCGTCCTGCAGGCTCGGAAGTCGCGCCGGACGCCCGTTTCCGCCCGGTTGGGGTGGAGTTTTCCGGCGGCTAGGGTGGGAAACGTGCCCGGCTCCGACCCCGCCGGCCGCCGGGCGGCCCGGCTCGCGGCCGCCGCTACGGGCGGGAGCCACCGGGTGGGCACCACCGGGCGGAGCGCGTGGGACGGGGACGACGGGAGCGGCGACACGAGACCGGCGCGACGGGGGCCGCGGACGGGACGGGTGAAGGAGTGGAACCTCGATGACCGGGCCGGGGGAGGCGGGGCAGGCAGGGCGCAGGGGCGCCGGCGAGCGGTCGGGCGCCGGGGGAACGCCGGCCGCGGTGGCGTTCCTGCACATCGGCGGCACGCCGCTGCACGTCCGGACCGAGGGCGGCGGCCCGGTCGTCCTGCTCGCCGGAGGGCTCGGCAGCAGCTGGTTCGACTGGGATCTCGTGGTCCCCTTCCTCACCCCTTACCGCACCGTGGTCCGCTTCGACCGGCCCGGCTACGGGCTGAGCGGCTCGGAGCCGGCCGACCGCCCCGGCCCGACCGTCGTCGGCGAGGCGGAGCGAATCCGGGCGGTGTTGGACGGGCTCGGGTTGAGCGGGCCCTGCACGGTGGTGGGCCACTCGCTGGCGGGCTTCCACGTCGAGGCCTTCGCCCGGTTGAACCCGGAGCGGACAGCCGGGCTGGTCCTGCTGGACGGCAGCGTCGAGTCGTCGCCGCGCCCCCGGTCGGCGCCGGAGCTGCGCGACCTGGCGGCCCGGACGGTCGCGGGCGTGGCGACGGCGCTGGCGGTGCCGTACCTCCTCGGGCCGACCGTGCGGCGGCTGGTCGCGCGGGCCGCTACGGTGCGCCGCGAGGACCTCGCCCCGCGACCGCTGGTCCGGCACTGCTACCGGACCGGGCGGGTCCTGCGCGCGGTGCTCCGGGAGAACGCCCGGTACCTGGACGTGGCCGCCGAGCTGGACGAGCTGCGCGGCGTGGTGCCGCTTCCGGAGGAGCTGCCGATCACCGTGCTCGCCGCCGACGACGGGTGCCGCACCCGCCGCACCGAGGAGTGGCTGGCCCGGCAGAGGGGGCTGGCCGCGCTGCTCGGGGCCGACTTCCGGACCACCGCCCCGGCGGGGCACCTGCTGATGTTCGACCGCCCGGACGCGGTGGCCTCGGCGATCCTCGACACCCGCTGAGCGCCGCCGGTACCGCGGCCGGCCGCCGCCCGGTCCCCCCGCCGCCTGGTTGTCCCCTGCCGGTCGCCCCCCGCCGGTGGACGCCTGCCGCCCTCCGCGGCTCAGGAGGCTGTGCTCGCCGACATCGCCGAGATCGCCCGCCGGACCGCGCGGGGGACCGGAAGCTCGTTGGCCAGCCGGCGCGCGGCGCGCCGGGTGGGGGCGCCGGCCGGGCCGGGGTAGAGCCGGCGGTGCAGTCCCGCCGCGAAGATCAGGCCGGCCAGCTGACGGTCCCGGTCGGCCGGCCGGCGGTCCCGATCGGCCTCGGCGGTGGCCGCCCCGACCGTACCGGAGCCCTCGCCGCCGGCGGACGAGGCGTCGGCAGGAGCCGCCTCGGCGGCGGGGGAGGAGGCGGGGGCGGCGGACGGTGCGGTCAGGGCCGACCCGGCGTCGTCGGAGGTCAGCGTGGCGGCCACCCGGGCGGCGATCTCCTGCCCGATCCCCGGCGGCACCGCCGTGTAGCGCCGGTACGGCAGACCGAGGAAGCTCCGTCGGTCGACGGTGAGGACACCGTCGGCGATCAGTCGGTCGAGGAACATCTGTTGTGTCGGTTTGCGCGGGATCCGGCGCATGGCCAGGTCGAGACCGAGCCGGTGCTTGCGCTTGCCGGCCTCCTCCAGCCGGGTGAGCACCCCGGCCGCGATCTCGTCCTGGGAGCCGAGGGGCTGGAAGCCGGTGATCCGCCGGCCGTCGACGGTGATCCCCCCGCTGAGCTGCAGTTCGGCGAGGACGCTGCCGGGGACGGCCCAGTAGAGGGAGGACTGCGGGATCCGGAGCCTGCCGCGCACCGGTTCGGCGCAGAGCAGCAGCAGCTCCTCAGGGAGCGAGCGAGTGTCGAGCGGTGCCATGGACGGGGAACCCCCAGCGGTCGCGGACGGGGCGCGTGAGGCCGCGCCGTCCGCGCAAACCTACCGTGGTCCGGAAACGCCGCCGGCCGCCCACCGGAGTGGACGGCCTGCGACCTTGCCATGTGCGCCGCCAGGGACTCGAACCCCGGACCCGCTGATTAAGAGTCAGCTGCTCTAACCAACTGAGCTAGCGGCGCCTGCTGACCTGGAAGACATTACACGGGGCCGGGCCGATCCGCCGAATCGCGACCGCGCGGGCACTCCCGGTGACCGGCGGTGCCGTTCCCGCAGCGGTCCGGCCCGGCCCGGGGCGCAACGGCCCGGGCCGGGCCGGTCACTCCGGGAAGTGGCACGCGGCCTGGTGGTCGGCGCCCGGCGCGGGCCCGGTCAAGCCAGGGGCCTCGTTCTCGCAGCGGACCCTGGGCCCGGCGTCGAGCCCGGCGTAGACGGGGCACCGGCTGCGGAAGCGGCAGCCGGTGTGCCGGACGGTGGGCGAGGGCGGGTCGCCGGCCAGCAGGATCCGGCTGCGGGCCCGCTCGGCGGCCGGGTCCGGGAGCGGGACGGCGGAGAGCAGCGCGCGCGTGTACGGGTGGCGCGGGCGGTCGAAGACGGCGGAGACCTCGCCCTGCTCGACGGTCCGGCCGAGGTACATCACGCTGACCCGGTCGGCGAGGTGCCGGATCACCGACAGGTCGTGCGAGACGAAGAGGTAGGAGAGGCCCAGCTCCGCCTTGAGCGACTGGAGCAGGTTGAGCACGCCCGCCTGGATGGAGACGTCCAGCGCGGAGACCGGCTCGTCCAGGACGAGCAGCTTCGGCCGGACGGCCAGTGCCCGGGCGATCGAGATCCGCTGCCGCTGCCCGCCGGAGAACTGGTGCGGGTAGCGGACGGCGTGGGCCGGGTCGAGGCCGACCTGCCGGAGCAGTTCGGGCACCCGGCGGGCGATCTCCTCCCGGGCGGCGCGCTGGGCGCGCAGTGGTTCGGCGACGATGTCGCCGACCGGCATCCGCGGGTCGAGGCTGGCCATCGGGTCCTGGAAGACGATCTGCAGCCGGGCGCGCATCCGGTGGGCATCGGCCCGGGAGAGCTGGGCGGTGTCCTGCCCGAGCAGTGCGATCCGGCCGGACTCGGGGGCGGCCAGCCGCAGCAGCTCGAACAGGGTGGTGGACTTGCCCGAGCCGGACTCGCCGACCAGGCCGAGCGTCTCGCCCTGCCGGATGTCCAGCTCGACGCCGTCCACCGCGTGGACCTCGCCGATCCGGCGCTTGAAGACGGTGCCCTTGAGCAGTGGGAAGGTCTTGGTCAGGCCGGTGACGGCGAGCACCGGCGCGCGTTCCTCGCGCGGCACGGCGACCGCGGCGGGCGGGACCGGCGGCACGGGGTACACCTCGCTCGGTGCGGGGCGCCGCTCGGCCAGCTCACCGGCCCGGACGCACGCCGCCAGATGCCGGCCCGAGCCCCCGGCCCCGTCCGGATCCGCGGTGCCGTGCGAGCCCACGGATCCGTCCGGACCCGCAGGCCCGCCCCGTCCTGCGATCGCATCCGTACCCCCGGCCCCGTCCGTACCCCCGACAGCCGCCGAACTCGCGGGCTCCGCGCCGCCCGTGAGCGCGGGTTCGGCCGTCCGGCACCGCTCCTCCACCAGCGGGCAGCGGGTTGCGAACGGGCAGCCGACCGGCAGCTCGGCCATCGGCGCCGGCACGCCCGGGATCGGGACGAGCGGTCCGCCCCGGCCGTCCAACCGCGGCACGGCGCCGATCAGTCCGAGCGTGTACGGGTGGCGGGGTGCGGTGAACAGCTCGTCCACGCCGGCCGTCTCGACCACGCGGCCCGCGTACATCACGGCGACCCGGTCGGCCATCCCGGCGATGACGCCGAGGTCGTGGCTGACCAGGACGAGCGCGGCGCCGGTCTCCCGCCGGGCGGTGCGCAGCACGTCGAGCACCTGCGCCTGGATGGTGACGTCCAGGGCGGTGGTGGGCTCGTCGGCGAGCAGGATGTCGGGGTCGTTGGCGATGGCCATGGCGATCATCGCACGCTGGCGCATGCCGCCGGAGAACTCGTGCGGGAAGCTGTCGAGCGCCCGCTCGGGTGCCGCGATGCCGACCAGGTCGAGCAGTTCGGCGGCGCGGGTGCGCGCGGCGGCCCGGTCGAGCGACTGGTGGATGCGCAGTGCCTCGACGATCTGGTCGCCGATCCGGTAGACGGGGGTGAAGGCGGAGAGCGGGTCCTGGAAGACCATGGCGACCCGGCGACCGCGGACGGCGGCGAGTTCGCGGCCGGGCAGGCCGACCAACTCGCGGCCGTCCAGCCGGACCGAGCCGCGCACCCGTGCGGTGCCGGGGAGCAGGCCCAGTACGGACAGTGCGGTGACGGACTTCCCTGAGCCGGACTCGCCGACGATGCCCAGGGTCTCGCCGCGCCGCAGCGTGAGGTCGACGCCGCGGACGGCGGGGACGGCGGTGCCGCGCGGGCCCGCGAAGTCGACCCGCAGATCGCGGACGTCGAGCAGCGGGGCCGTGGTCGGCGGGGTTTCGACGGCGGTCGTCACCGGCTGCCACCCTTTCTGCGGGCCGAACGGTCGATGCCGGGCGCACCGGCCGCCGTCGCCGAAGCCGCCGCACCGGCCGTCGCGGCCTGCGCCGAACCGGCGTCGCCCGCACCGTCCCTCGGTGCCCGCTTCCGCGTCCGACGGGGACCGCGGCGGGTGCGGGCCGCGTCGGCGGTGGGGTCGAGGGCGTCGCGCAGCCCGTCCCCGATCAGGTTGACCGCCAGGACGAAGAGCACCAGCAGCCCGGCGGCGAAGTAGAACAGCCACGGGAAGACCGGCGCGTCGTTGGTGCCGGCGGCGAGCAGCGTACCGAGCGAGACGTCGGGCGCCTTCACCCCGAAGCCGAAGTAGGACAGCGCGGTCTCGCTCATCACGGCGCCGCCGACGGCGATGGTGGCGTCGATGATGAGGAAGGACGCGACGTTCGGAAGGATGTGCCGGGTGATGATCCGCAGCGGTCGCACGCCCATGAACCGGGCCGCGCGGACGAATTCGCGGTCGCGCAGCGAGATGGTCATGGAGCGGACCACCCGGGCGGTGATCATCCAGTTGAAGAGGGCCAGCAGCAGGACGAAGGCGAGCCAGCCGGCGCCCTTCAGCCGGGGCGAGACGATGGTGATGACCAGGAAGCTCGGGAAGACCAGCATGAGGTCCACCACGAACATCAGGATGCGGTCGGTCCAGCCGCCGAAGTAGCCGGCGCAGGCTCCGAACAGTGAGGCCAGCACGGTCGAGAACAGCGCCACCAGCAGCCCGATGACCAGCGACTTCTGCAGTCCGCGGACGGTCTGCGCGAAGACGTCCTGGCCGACCCCGTTGGTGCCGAACCAGTGCGTGGTGGAGGGGGGTTGGCGCAACGCGCTGTAGTCCGGGGCGGCGTAGTCCCAGCGAGTGAGGTACGGGCCGCCGAAGGCGAGGACGAACAGCAGCAGCACGACGACGGCGCCGGCCACCGCCCAGCGGGCGGCGAGCAGACGGGTGAGGACGAGCCGGCCCCGGCCTGCCGCCTCGGGGGCGGGCCCGCCGGGGGCGGGGGCGGGTGGGGGCGCGGAGGGCTCCGCGGCGACGGCGGTCACGGCAGTCTCCTCCGGTCAGGACCGCACACGCGGGTCGAGGATGGCGTGCAGGGTGTCGGCGAGGAAGCCGGAGGCGAGGACGACCACCGCGGCGAACAGGTTGACGGCGACCACCGAGTTGACGTCCTGTTCGTTGATGGACTGGATGAACCACTCGCCCATGCCGTGCCAGCCGAAGATGGTCTCGGTGAAGGCGGCACCGGTGAAGATGCCGAGGAAGCTGTAGGCGAACATCGTCGACATCGGGATCACGGCCGTCCGCAGCCCGTGCCTGACCAGGGCGCGGCCGCGGGTGAGGCCCTTGGCCTCGGCGGTGCGCAGGTAGTCCGAGCCGAGCACGTCGAGCATGGTGCCGCGCTGGTAGCGGCTGTAGGTGGCGAGGCCGCCGAGGGCCAGCGAGAGGGTGGGGAGCAGCAGGTGCAGCGCCCAGTCGGCGAGGTGGGCGCCGATGCCGCCGGTCAGGCCGGGGGTCTCGTACCCGGTGAAGGGCACGACCTCGTGGCCGGCGACGTCCTTGGCTGCGATGGCGCCGTTCTTGAGGAACAGTGCCACCAGGAAGACCGGGGTGGAGAGCAGCACGAACGAGAATACGGTGAGCAGCCGGTCGGAGATGCGGTACTGGCGCACCGCACTCCAGGCGCCGGCCGCGACGCCGAGGGCCATGCCGAGCAGGCTGCCGAGAAGCAGCAGCCGCAGCGAGACCCAGACCCTGCGGCGGAAGTCGTCCGTCACGGGGGTGTCGTGGATGGTGCGGCCGAGGTCCCCGTGGAGCAGGTCGCCGGCCCAGCGGCCGAAGCGCTCGACGACGGGGGTGTGGTCGTTCAGGTTGAGGTCGTCGAGCTGCCGCTCGACCGATGCGGCGGCCGGGCGCGGCACCTTGGCCTCGAAGTAGGTACGGGGCCGGAGCGCGGTGGCGGAGAGGGCGTACGCCAGGAAGACGGCGACGACCAGCAGGACGGCGTAGTAGCTGAATCGTTTCGCCAGGTAGCGGAGCATCAGCGGCCGCCCGGGGTGGGGGCGGGCCCGACGCGTCTGGTGGGCATCGGTGGGTGGCCTTCGGTCGGTGGCCCGGTTCGGGCCGGGTGGCGGGAGGTGCAGGTCAGGAGTCTGGCACCGGCGCACGGCCGGGGTGTTGCGGCCGTGTTGCCGCCCGCTGCTTCTGGATCAGGCCTGAACTACTCCCCCTGGTACTGGATCTGATCGACTGTTACTTTCGCTCCTCGGGCACCGACTTGGCTGCCCACGTTCAAGCCTCGCCACACCTCGCGGCGCCCAACCCTTGTCGCATTCCAGATCTTCTGGGGGACCCTCATGGACGCATCCACCGTCAGGCCCGTCCGCCGTCTCGGCCGGGCCGCCATCCTCGTCCTCGCCGCCGCGCTGGCGGCGACCGCCTGCAGCTCGGGTGGCGGCTCGGCCGACAACGCGGTCAAGAGCGAGCCGCCGAGACAGGGTTCGATCGACATCAACGCCAAGCCGGTGGACCAGCTGAAGGACGGCGGCGAGGTCCGGTTCCCGCTGTACCAGTGGATCACCCAGTGGAACCCGTTCCAGGTCGACGGCCGCTACGGCGACGCGGTCGAGATCATGCGGGCGCTGGAGCCGGAGCTCTTCACCACCGACGAGGCGGGCGCCTTCAAGCCGGTCACCGACTACCTGCTGGGCGCCGAGGTCACCTCCACCTCGCCGCAGGTGGTCACCTACAAGCTCAACCCGAAGGCCAAGTGGTCGGACGGGAAGCCGCTCGGCTACCTGGACTTCAAGGCGGACTGGGAGGCCAGCAACGGCAGGAAGGACGGCTACAACATCGCCGACTCCGCCGGCTACGAGCTGATCTCGGCCGTGGAGCAGGGCGCGGATCCGGCCGAGGTCAAGGTGACCTTCTCGGAGCCGTACGCCGACTGGCAGAACCTGTTCCGCCCGCTGATCCCGGCGGCCGGGATCGCCACGGCGGACGACTTCAACAAGGGCTGGGTGGAGAAGATCCCGATCACCGCCGGAGCCCTGAAGGTGGGCACGGCGGACAAGACGGCGCAGACCCTCACGCTGGTCCCGGACCCGACCTGGTGGGGCGCGAAGCCCAAGGTCGAGAAGATCACCTTCCGGGTGATGTCGCAGTCGGCGACCACCCAGGCGTTCCTGAACAACGAGATCGACTTCGCCACGGCGGGCACCGCGACGGCGTACGGGCAGCTCAAGGACGCCAAGGACGCGGCGATCCGGAGCGCCAGTCCGTGGGACGAGGTGCACATCTCCTTCGGTGGCGGCGGGGCGCTGGCCGACCAGAGGGTGCGCCAGGCGCTCGGCAAGGCGCTGGACCGCTCCGCCCTGATCAAGATCGCAAACAACGGCGTGCCGGTGGAGTTCAAGCCGCTGGGCAACCACATCTTCATGCCCAACCAGACCGGCTACCAGGACAACTCCGGCGAGTGGGCCAAGTTCGACCTGGCCGCCGCCAGGGCGGCGCTGGACGAGGCGGGCTGGAAGGAGGCCGGCAGCGGGCAGCCGCGGACCAAGGACGGCCGGTCGCTGACCCTGCACTGGGTGTTCAGCGAGTCGTCCGCGCAGGCCCAGCTCGACCTCGCCACCGCGGCCCAGGCGATGTGGCTGGCGGCCGGTGTCAAGGTCGAGCTCGACAAGGTCCCGAGCAACGACTTCTTCACCAAGTACGTCAACCCGGGCAAGTTCGACATCGCGAGCTGGCGCAACACCGACTCGTTCCCGCTCTCCAGCAGCCTGCTCAACTTCCGCCTGCCGCAGGGCGACAACGTCTTCGGCAACTTCTCCAAGCTCGGCACGCCGGAGATCGACGACCTGCTCAAGAAGGCGGCCGGAACCACCGACCCGGTGGCGGCGGCGAAGCTGTACAACCAGGCGGACGCCAGGATCTGGGAGCTCGGGCACACCGTCGAGCTGTACCAGCGGCCGACGGTGGTGGCGGTCCGCAAGGGGCTGGCCAACTACGGCGCGTTCGGCCTGGCCGGCGTCGACTACGCAAAGGTCGGCTGGGAGAAGTGACCGGCGCCGGAGCGGCCCCGGCGGCTCGATCGTCCTCGGCGGCCGTCGCGTCCGCGTAGGCGGCGGAAGGCGCGGCACGGCAGGCGCTGGCGAGCAGCGCGGTGATCACGAGGCCGGTGGTGCGGACGCGGGGGAACGGCTCTGCCGCCCCCGCCGTCCCTGCCGCCGGCCTTGACCTTCCGCGTTGCCCGCAGGCCGCCCGTGTCGTGGGGTCGCTCCGGACCCACTCGCTTCCAACCGGGGAAGAATCTAGCGGGCGATCCCGGCCGCCGTGCCGTACGGCACGGGCGCGCCCGGAAACCCGTCCCGCTGTCACCCGGTTCGCGCACCCGGGCGTCAACTCTCGCTGACGGAAGGGCATATCGGTCGAAGACGGGCGCAGAATATCGGACCAAAAGGGAATGAAGGGCGCGTTTCGCCACCGCGCGCCGGTGCGTGCGCCCGGCCCGCGCCGCTGCCAGGATGCGCTGGACGGCGCAGCAGGCCGTCCGGCAGCCCGCCGTCCCGCAGCCCGGAGATCCGACCATGAGCAGCGAATCCGCCGCGGCCCCCCGGGGCCCGCATCCCGTCGACAGGCGCGCGGTGCGCCCGATGGTCCCGCGCAGCCGGGACGAGCCGCACCGGGCGGCCACGCCGCTGGAGCTGTTCTTCGACCTGTGCTTCGTGGTCGCGGTCGGCCAGGCCGGCCGCGAGCTGGCCCACGACCTCGCCGCCGGACACTACGGCGACGGGCTGCGGGGTTACGTCTTCGCGTTCTTCGCGATCTGGTGGGCCTGGATGAACTTCACCTGGTTCGCCTCGGCGTACGACTGTGACGACGTCCCCTACCGGGTCACCACGCTGGTGCAGATCGCCGGTGTGCTGATCCTCGCGGCCGGCGTGCCCAGGATGTTCGCCGACCAGGACCTGACGCTCTCGGTGGTCGGGTACGTGGTGATGCGCCTGGCCATGGTCACCCAGTGGCTGCGTGCGGCGGCCGGGGAGGAGGGCGCGGCGCGCGGGGTGGCCCTGCAGTACGCGGTGGGGATCACGCTCTGCCAGGTCGGCTGGGTCGTGGTGCTGCTGCTGCCGGAGTCGGTCCGGCCGTACGTGATCCCGCTCGGCATCCTGGCCGAGCTGTCCGTGCCGGTGATCGCCGAGCTGCGGCTGCGTACCAGCTGGCACCCGCACCACATCGCCGAGCGCTACGGCCTGTTCACCCTGATCGTGCTGGGTGAGACGGTGGCGGCGGCGACCGTCGCGGTGCAGTCGGCGGTGGACGAGCACGAGGGGCTCGGCCGGCTGCTGCCGGTCGCCGCCGGAGGTCTGCTGATCTGCTTCTCGGCCTGGTGGATCTACTTCGCCCGGGAGGTCCACCAGCACCTGCGCTCGAACCGGCAGGCCTTCCTCTGGGGCTACGGCCACTACGTGGTGTTCGGGTCGGCGGCGGCGATCGGCGCGGGGCTGGAGGTCGCGGTCGAGTCGGCGGTGCACAAGGCGCACATCTCCGAGACCGCCGCCACCGCGACGGTGACCGTGCCGACGGCGGTCTACCTGTTCACCGTCTGGCTGCTGCACGCCCGGCACGTCAAGACCGGCGTCGAGCAGGCGCTGCTGCCGATCGCCTCGCTGGCGGTGCTGGCGTGCACGGCGGCCGGCGGTTCGGGCGTCCTGGTGGCCGGCCTGGTGAGCGCGGCCACGGTGGCGGTGGGTGTCACGCTGCACGCCCGCGGCTGACCGGCGGTGGGGAGGGGCTCCCGCGGCTGCCCGTCGCGGGGGTCCTCCGGGGGGCCGGGTCCCAGCAGGTGCTGGAGGGCGTGGTCGTGGCGGGCCAGCCAGGCCCGGTAGGCCGGGTTGCCCCGGGCCAGGTCCAGGTAGGCGGCGCGCAGCTCGCCGTAGAGGACGTCCAGGGCGGGCGGGCTGAGCGCCCGCGGTCGCCAGGCGAGCAGCAACCGGACGGCCAGCGGGTCGCCGTGCACCGGCCGGACGACGGTGCCGGGTCCCGGTGTCGAGGTCGGCTGGCAGGGGCGGACGGCCTCTCCGGAGGCGACCAGTTCGGCGGCGGTGGCGTTGTCGCGCACCTGCACCACCCGGGGGTTGAGCCCGGCCGCGGTGAAGACCCGGCGCATCGCCGCGTACTCGTGGTCGGCGGTCGGGTCGACCATCCAGGTGTCCTCGGCGAGGTCGGCCAGGTGGACCACCGACCGGGCGGCGGCCGGGTGGCCGGCGGCCAGGGCGACGAACTGCGGCTCGCGGGCCAGCAGCACCCGGTGCTCGGCGCCGAGCGGCACCCGGAGCGGGAATCCCTCGCTCTCGTGCACGAAGGCCACGTCCAGTTGGTCGGCGGCGACCATTCGCAGCAGGGCGTCGGCGGAGATGTCGATGTGGATGGTGGTGTCCGTCTCCGGCAGCCGCTCGTGCACCCGGCGCAGCCAGGCCGCCACCGCCCGGCTGCCGACGCTGCCGATCCGCAGCCGGCGGGAGCGCTCGCCGCCGGCCGACTCGCGGGCCTCCTGCCGAGCGGCGGCGATCAGGGCGGTCATCTCGGTGATCACCGGCCGGGCCCGCGACAGCACCGAGTGGCCGAGCGTGGTCGGCCGGCTGCCGGTCTGCTCGCGGGTGAACAGCGGGCCGCCGACGGTGCGTTCGATCCGGCGCAGCTGGGTGGTGAGGGAGGGCTGGGTCATCCCGAGCTGCCGCGCGGCCTTGCGGAGGCTGCCGGTGTCGGCGATGGCGCACAGCACCCGCAGGTGTCTCACGTCGAGCTCCATTTCGGGAGCATAACGAGCGAATGGGTTGTTACGCCAGGGACATGACAGGCTGTCGGGCCGGTCCGGCGCCCCGCCGGACGGCGGGGATTGGTCCGCGCTATCGCCGGTTGACATCATCCGCCGGGCCGTCGACCTGACCGAAGCTCTGGGGCAGCAACCTTCATCCGATGCCCGCGGCCGGCCCCCACCGCCGCGGCGCACCCGCGAATCGGAGCCCCCACATGAAGCGCATCCCGCGGATGCTCTCCGCTGCCGTCGGTCTGGCGCTCGCCGCCGGACCGGTCGTGCTGCCCACCACGGCCTCGGCCGCGCCCGCCGACCCGTCCGCCGCCGCCCGGCACTACACCCCCTCGGTGTCGGCCCAGCGGAGCAGCGGGAAGGCCGACAACCAGGCCTTCTACGAGGCCGTCATGAAGTCGGCGCGGGCCAAGCAGGCCGCGGCGCCGTTCCTCAAGGCCGTCGTGGTGACCTACGACCCCGGCAACGCGCCGTCCTTCTCCGGGGAGATAGCCCGGGCCGCGCAGATCTGGAACGGCTCGGTCGCCAACGTGAAGCTCCGGGCAGGCTCCGACGCCGACTTCTCCTACTACGAGGGAGACGACCCGGGCAACGGCTCGTACGCGAGCACCGACGGGCACGGCCGCGGCTACATCTTCCTCGACTACACGCAGAACCAGGAGTACGACTCCCTGCGCGTCACGGCGCACGAGACCGGTCACGTCCTGGGCCTGCCGGACCACTACTCGGGCCCGTGCAGCGAGCTGATGTCCGGCGGCGGTCCCGGCCCGTCCTGCACCAACCCCTACCCGAACAGTGCCGAGCGCAGCCGGGTCAACTCCCTCTGGCGGTACGGCCTCGCGGGCTGACCCGCGCGCCGCTCCACTCCGCAGTACCGGTTCCCCTCTTCCCTCCGTCACCGCGGTCCCCCATGGCCGCGCCCCCGCGAACAGGAGCCCCACGTGAACCGCATCGCCCGCACGCTCTCCGCCGCCCTCGGCCTCGCCCTCGCCGCCGGCGTGGCCGTCCTGCCGACCGCCGCCGCGGCCGCCCCGGCCACCCAGGGCTACACCGCGAACGGCTACGCAGGCTCGGCCGCCGAGGACGCGGACAACCAGGCGTTCTACGAGGCCGTCATGAAGTCGGCGCTCGCCAAGCAGGCCGCGGCGCCGTTCCTCAAGGCCGTCGTGGTGACCTACGACGCCAGCAGCGCGCCGACCTTCCGCAACCAGATAGCCCAGAGCGCGCAGATCTGGAACGGCTCGGTCGGCAACGTCCAGCTGCGGTCCGGCACCAACGCCGACTTCCGCTACTACGAGGGCAACGACTCGCGTGGCTCGTACGCGAGCACCGACGGGCACGGCCGCGGCTACATCTTCCTCGACTACGCGCAGAACCGCCGGTACAACTCGACCCGGGTCACCGCCCACGAGACCGGGCACGTGCTCGGGCTGCCGGACCACTACTCGGGCCCCTGCAGCGAGCTGATGTCCGGCGGCGGCCCGGGCACCTCGTGCACCAACCCGTACCCGAACTCCGTGGAGCGCAGCCGGGTGAACTCCCTCTGGGCCCGCGGCTGATCCACCGTGACACCGGCCCGGCCGCTCCCTCCCCCCGGGGCGGCCGGGCCCCCGCCGTCCCCGCCTCATGAGCGGTGCGCTTGACGGGCGTGCGCTTCACGGGCGGCGCCACTTCATGAGCGGCCTGACCGTCGGTGCCGCGTGGGACCATCCGGGGCGAGGACCGTCCCCCGACCGCGAGGTGCCACCCGCCATGCCGCTCTCCGTCCCCGACCGCCTGGGCGACCTGCCGTACGCCCACCTGCTGACCCCGCACACCGGCCCGCTGCGCAGCGACGAGCGCTACGACACCGTGCACTTCGACGGCGGCGAGCACCGCGACGAGTCGGCTGCCGGCGCCGTCTTCCTGGAGTGCGCCTTCACCGGCGTCGCGCTCGACGGGGTCCGGCTGCGCCAGGCCCGCTTCACCGAGGTCTGGGCGCAGGCCGGCCGGTGGGTGGGCTGCGACCTCGCCGAGAGCGAATGGCAGGACAGCGCGTTCACCGGCGGTGTGCTGGCCGGCGTCGCGGCCCACGGCTCGGCGCTGCGCCGCACGGTCTTGCGCGGCTGCAAGCTGGAGGCGGTCAACCTGCGGGCCGCCGTCCTGCGCGACGTGGTCTTCGAGGACTGCCTGCTGCGGGACGTCGACTTCGGCGACGCCAGGCTCACCGACGTCTCCTTCCCCGGCTCGACCCTGGAGGAGGTCAGGCTGCGCGGCGCCAAGCTCTCCGGGGTCGACCTGCGCGGCGCCGCCCGGCTCGGTCTGCCCGACGGCCACCAGGGCCTGCGGGGCGCGGTCATCAGCTCCACCCAGCTCCTGGAGCTCGCTCCCCAGTTCGCCCACGCCCTGGGGATCACGGTGGAGGACTGAGGCACCGGCGTTCAGCCGGCCGTCGCTCGGTGACGGCGGGGCGAACAGTCCGCCAACCCTGCTCCGGCCCCCTGGTGGGGCCGTTCGGAGCGGGTGGATGATGCTGCGCGATCGATGGGCCCCAACTTGTGTGCACAACATCGCCAGTGAAGGGACGGGCTGGGCTGATGGCCGAGCTGAGTCGTAGGAAGTTCGTCGCGCTCTCCGGAGCGGCCGCGGCCGGCCTGGCCGTGGCCGGCACCACCGGTGCCGGTGCGGCGCCGGGCGCGCCCGAGTCCGCGCCGTCGGCGGCGCTGTCGCAGACCGGCACGATCACGGACGCGAAGCACATCGTGATCCTGATGCAGGAGAACCGCAGCTTCGACCACTACTTCGGCATGCTGCGCGGGGTGCGCGGCTTCGCCGACCGCAGCGCGATCCAGATCGCCGGCGGCTACAGCGTCTTCAACCAGCCCAACGGCCTGGGCCGCCAGTACCCGTGGCAGTTCAGTCTCACCAAGCCCGCCGGCGGGGCCGACCCGCAGCGGCTCGCGCAGTGCAACGGCGACCTCGCGCACGGCTGGAACGACCAGCACACCGCCTGGAACGGCGGCAAGCTGGACTCCTGGGTCCTCGCCAAGGGCAATGTGCGCACCCTGGGCTTCCTCACCCGCCAGGACATCCCGTTCCACTACGCGCTCGCCGAGAACTGGACCGTCTGCGACGCCTACTTCTGCTCCGTCATCGGCGCCACCGGCCCCAACCGCACCTACCACTGGTCCGGCCAGATCGACCCGGACGGCAAGGCGGGCGGCCCGGCGTACGACGGCGGCGACGAGAAGGGCCTGCGCTGGCAGACCTACGCCGAGGCGCTGGAGAACGCCGGCGTGAGCTGGAAGGTCTACCAGAACGCGGCCGACAACTACGGCGACAACGCGCTCGCCTACTTCACCCAGTTCGCCAACGCCCCGGCCGGCAGCCCGCTCGCCGTCAAGGGCACGGGCTCCGTCCCCAGGGTCACCGGCCGCACCCCGGACGACATCGTCGCCGCGATCAAGGCCGACGTGCTGAACGGCACCCTCCCGCAGGTCTCCTGGATCGTCCCCAACCAGGAGGTCTCCGAACACCCCTACGCCACCCCGGCCGACGGTGCGCACTTCGTCCACAACGTGATCGACGCGCTCAACGCCGACCCGGACGTCTTCGACTCCAGCATCCTCTTCCTCAACTACGACGAGAACGACGGCTTCTTCGACCACGTCCCGCCGCCGGCCGCCCCGGCCGGCACCCCCGGCGAGTTCTACGGCGGCAAGAACATCGGCCTGGGCTTCCGCGTCCCGATGATCGCCATCTCGCCCTGGAGCCGCGGCGGCTGGGTCAACTCCGAGGTCTTCGACCACACCTCGGTGCTGCGCTTCCTGGAGAGGTGGACGGCCGCCATCGGCAAGCCGGCCACCTGCCCCGACATCAGCGACTGGCGCCGCCGGGTCTGCGGCGACCTCACGGGCCTGTTCGACTTCGCCAACCCGGTGTACGGCCTCCCGGCGCTGCCCAACACCGACGCCACGATCGGCCTGTCGACCTGCGGCCCGCTGCCCAACCCGGCCCCGGTGGACAACAGGCTGCCCGTCCAGGAGGCCGGCACCCGCCCGGCCCGTGCCCTTCCCTACCAGCCCAACGCCAACCTGGACCGCCTGGAGTACGGCTCCGCCGGCGCGATCAAGGTCTGGCTGAAGATGGCCAACGAGGGGCCGCAGGCGCAGAGGTCGGCCCACTTCGCGGCCTACGCCAACGCCTACCGCAGCGGCGGCCCCTGGCAGTACACCGTCGACCCCGGCGGCAACCAGAGCGACTTCTTCAACTGCGGCCTCGGCTTCGGCAGCGGCCCGTACGACCTCTCCGTGGTCGGCCCCAACCGCTTCCTGCGCCGCTTCAGGGGAGACGCCAACAAGGCGGGGAGGAACGCCTCGGTCACCGCGAGCTACGCCGTAGAGCCGGGCACCGGCAAGCTCGCGGTGTACTTCAAGCTGGCCAACGCCGGCAGCACGCCGATGACCTTCACCATCGCCTCCGACAACTACCGCACCGACGGCCCCTGGACGTACCACGTGCCGGCCGGCGGCAGCGTCAGCGACTACTTCAACGCCGTCGCCTACACCAACGGCTGGTACGACTTCACCATCACGGTGGACGCCGACTCCAGCTGGTCGCAGCGGTTCACCGGGCACCTGGAGACCGGCGTGCCGAGCATCAGCGGCTGACACCCGCCGGGCGTGTCCCGGACGCCCGACGGCACCGCGGACGCAGGTGCACGGGGCCAGGACGGCCGTCCGTCACGGCAGGTGCCACTGGCGGCCCCGGGGGAACCACGGATCGTGGACCTCCCGGGGCCCGTCCGGCGTCAGCAGCGTGAGGGTCGGCGCCCCGCTCGCGTACTCGGCGAGCAGCACCGCCCCGTACCGGGTCTCCAGCTCCGCCTGCACCGGGACGGACAGCCGGTCGAGGGCCCGCCGCAGCATCAGCGCGTCCCGCCGGCTCACCGGCTGCGGAGCGCGCAGCACCAGCCGCAGCGGACTCAGCGGCCCGGTCACCGGGACGCCCGTGCCCAGCTCGTAGCCGACCGCGCCGATCGGCCCCCAGGCCAGCCGGTGCTCCGCGACCAGCCGCCCGGCCGCCGGCAGCGCCGCGAGCGCCGGGACCGCCGTCACCCGCCGGGACGGCAACAGCCCCTCCCGGCCGACCAACTGCTCCGGCCGCAGCGTTCGGGCCACCGCTGCCCGGGGCGCCAGCGCGTCCAACCGCCGGCCGCGCTCCGCTCCGCGCACCGTCACCGGCAGCCACTGCTCCGGCGCGGCCTCGACGTCCCGGGTGCAGCGCACCGGGGGCGGGGTGTCCGCCGGCCCGCCGAGCACGGCGGGCGCCCGGCCGACCGTCACCCACGGGTGCACCCGCAGCACCGAGCGGGCCCAGTCCGGCAGCTCGCCGCCGCCGACCGGCCGCAGAGAGCCGGGGCACTGCATCAGCAGCAGGTCGTGCGGGCCGGCCAACCGACCGCCGAGGGCGGCCAGCGGCCCGACCAGGCGGCGCGGACCGCCGTGGTGGTCCTCCGCGGTGCGGTGGGCGGGTGCGACGGTCACGGCAGGCCTCCAACGGTCACGGGGACTCCGGGGACGGCGCGGATCGACCGGCCGACGCATCCACCCTCCGCCGCCGGTCCGCCGCCCGCCACGGCCGTTGGACGCCCACCGCCCGGGACCTTGGGCCCGTCTTCGAACCCCCGCCGGCGGGGCGACGCGTCCCGCCCAGCGGATGCGCCGGGGGGACGCCGGTGTGAGAGTGGGGGCAGCCCGGAATTCGTCCGAGGAGGAGTCATGGGCATCTTCGACAGGTTCCGCCACAAGGCGCACCACGCCGACGAGGAGGCCAGGTCCTCCCTCGGCGGGAGCCACGAGCAGGACACCACCGCGATGACGGACGCCGCCCAGCGCGCCGCCCTCGCCCACGACGAGGCCGCCGACGCGTTCGGCGCCGAGGCCGAGAAGGCCCGGGAGGCCCGGGAGTCCGCGGACCTCACCGAGCGGCAGGCCGAGCAGCGTGCCCGGGAGGACATGACGGCCGAGGGCGACCCCTGGGACTGACCTCCACGCACATCGCACGGCGGCGGGCGCGTCCGGAACACGGACGCGCCCGCCGCCGTTGCCGCTCCGCGGCTGCGGCCCGCCGCCCGCGCCGCTCCGTTCACACGGCGGGCCGGTTCACCCCCGGAGCGGCCGCGCCCGTTGATCCGCCCGGCGGGCCGGTTCACCCGCGTGGCGGAAGCGGCGGCCGGCGCAGGTCCGGGCGCGGCGTGTCGTCCGGCGGCGGGACGGCGGCCGGGGCGTCCTCCAGCAGATCCAGCGCCAGCCGCACCGCGGTGACCAGCTCGGGGTGGAGTCCGCGGGCCCAGTCCCGCGGGCTGCGCAGCACGTGCACGTCCGGCTCCGCACCCTGGTTCTCCACCGACCAGCCGAGCCCGCCGGTGAACCAGGAGGCGTTCTTCGGCACCGAGATCTGCGTCCCGTCGCCGAGGGTGTGCCGTCCGGTCATGCCGACCACCCCGCCCCAGGTGCGGTTGCCCACCACCGGGCCCAGCCCGAGCAGCTTGATCGCGGTGATGATGACGTCGCCGTCCGAGCTGGTGGCCTCGTCGGCGAGGGCCACCACCGGCCCGCGTGGCGCGTCCCGGGGCCACCGGACCGGGTGCCGGCCCCGGCTGAAGTCCCAGGCCAGCACCCGCCGGGTGAGTTTCTCCAGGACCAGCTCGGACACGTTGCCCCCGGCGTTGCCGCGCACGTCCAGCACCAGCGCCGGCTTGTCGAGCTCGCGCCGGACGTCTCGGTTGAACTGCGCCCACCCGGAGCCGCCGAGGTCCGGGATGTGCAGGTAGCCGCACCGGCCGTCGCTGAACTCCCGGACCAGCGAGCGCCGTCTGACCACCCAGTCCTGGTAGCGGATGGGCCGCTCGTCGGTCAGCGGGGTCACCGTGATCCGGCGGATCGGCCCGTCCGGACCGCCGGTGCGCAGGGTGAGCTCGACGGTGGTGCCGCCGGTGCCGACCAGCAGCGGGGACGGGCCGCGGACCGGGTCCAGCGGGCGCCCGGCCACCGCCAGCAGCTCGTCCCCGTTCCGGACCCCGTGGGTGGCGAGCGGGGCGCGGGCCCGAGGGTCGGAGGACTCGCCGGGCAGGATGCGGTCGACCAGCCAGCGCCCGTCGGAGGTGCGGTGCGCGTTGGCGCCGAGCAGGCCGAGCGGCTGCTGCGCCGGTGACGGGCCCTCGCCACGCCGGGACGGGGTGACGTAGGCGTGCGAGGTGCCCAGCTCGCCGAGCAGTTCGCGGAGCAGGTCGGCGAAGTCGTCCGGGCTCGCGATCCGTGCCAGCAGCGGCTCGTACTGGGCCACCAGCGCCGGCCAGTCCAGGCCGGACATCCCGGCGTCCCAGAACTGGTCCCGGACGATCCGGGCCGCCTCGCGGTACGCCTGGCGCCACTCGGCGGCCGGGTGCACGGTGTGGGTGATCCGGCGCAGGTCCACACCGGTGGACGCGGAGGGCGCGGTGACCGGGACGATCCGCAGGGTGCCCGCCGAGTAGACGGCCACCGAGCCGCCGTCGCCGGAGACGGCGTAGCCGTCCAGCTTGTCGGCGAGCGTGCTGCGGCTGCCCCGGGCCAGGTCGAAGTACTCCAGTGACGGGCGGCCCGAGGTGTCGTCCGGATTGGTGAAGGTCTGGCCGAGGGTGCCGGAGATCGGCCAGCGCAGCCAGACCAGCCCGCCGCGCACGGCGTCGGTGGCCGAGTACTTGGAGGCGATCACCGGGAACGGGATCAGCCGGTCGCCGATGCCCTCGGGGTCGACCTCCACGGTGCCGTCGCCGCCGCCGTCGCCGCGCGGGGCGCCGTCCTCGGCTGAGGCGGAGAACGGCGAGGGGGTGTCGGCGGAGAGCGGGACGAGGTAGGGGCGGCAGCCGAGCGGGAACGAGAGGTCGCCGGTGTGCACGTCGTGGACCGGGTCGAAGCCGCGCCAGGAGAGGAAGGCCAGGTAGCGGCCGTCCCGGGTGAACACCGGCTGCTCGTCCTCGAACCGGCCGTCGGTGACGTCGGTGACCGGCGCGAGCCCGTCGGCGCGGGTGAGCCGGATCCGGCGCAGCGAACGGCCGGCCGCGGGCTGGGACCAGGCGATCCAGTGCGAGTCGGGGGAGAAGCGGGCGCTGGAGACGGGTCCGTGGCCGGAGGCGGCCAGTTCGCGCACGTCGCCGTCGGAGGTGGCGAGCAGCAGCAGCCGGCCGTCGGAGGTGGCGGCGGCCAGGTGGGCGCCGTCGGGGGAGGCGGTCAGCTCCAGGACCCGGCCGAGCCGGCCGGCCGCCAGCACCCGGTGCCCGTGCTGGGCCGGGGCGGCCCGGTGACCGGGCAGCGGGACGATCTCGACGGCGTCCTCGCCCTCGGCGTCGGTGATCCAGGCGGCCTCGCCGGTGTGGTCCAGCACCACCGGCAGCCGGGTGCGGACGCCCGGGGTGTCGGCGAGCACCCGCGCGGGGCCGTCGCGGTGGGTCAGCCAGTACTGGCTGCCGCGCACGGTGATCACCCCGGCGCGGCCGGTCTGGTCGCAGGCGAGGTCCTTGACGTGCGAGGCGGCGCTCACCGGGTACGGCCGCCGGCCGGCCCGCGCGCCGCCGAGCGGGACGCTCAGCCGGCGCGGGCCGGGGGCGTCCAGACTCTCCAGCAGCCAGAGGTCGCCGCCGTGCTGGTAGACGATCCGGGTGCCGTCGCCGGCGGCCTCGCGGGCGTAGTAGGAGGCGTGGTCGGTGTGCCGGCGCAGGTCGGTGCCGTCGGGGCGGCAGGAGTAGAGGTTGCCGATGCCCTCGTGGTCGGAGAGGAACGCGATCCGGTCGCCCTCGGCCGCGGTGACCGGCATGGGGGAGGCGAGGTGGCCCCGGTGGCCGGCCAGGATCCGCTCGCCGTCGACCCAGAGCCGTCCGAGGGCACCGCCCCGGTACCGCTTCCAGGCGGCGGGCTCGTGCGGGGCGGCGCCGGTGAGCAGCACGGTGTGCGAGCGGTTCACCTGGGCGTCCCCGACCGGGCCCCAGGGCATCCGGCGCCCGGGCGCGCCGTCCGGTGGCAGGGCGTGCGCCCAGGTGTAGTGGCCGAAGGGCTCGTGGAACGAGGTGACGGCGAGGAGCTCGCCGTCGGGCAGCCAGCCGCGCAGCCGGGTGTCCTGGCTGCCCCAGTGGCTCAGCCGGGTGGCCGCGCCGCCGTCGACCGGCGCGGTCCAGATCTCCGGGGCCGGGCTCTGCCAGGCGGTCCAGCCGAGGGTGCCGCCGTCGGGGGAGAGCCGGGGGTGGCTGACCCGGGTGCGGTCGCAGCTGACCCGCCAGGCGCGGCCGACGGTGCCGTCCGGGTCGAGCGGGGCCACCCAGACGTCGTCCTCGGCGGCGAACGCCAGCAGGTCCCCGCGCAGGTGGGGGTAGCGGAGGTAGCCGGGCGAGGTCACCCCTCCATGGTTCGACGGGGTGTCACGCCCGGCAACCGGACGCCGGGCGCGGACCGGCCGAGGCCGGTCCCGGCCATTGACACCGCACCGGCGGATCCACTTCAGTGGTCTAGTCCAACTAGGGTGCGCGGTCGGGCCGAACCCCCACTGGCGCGTACCTCCGGCGTGCCCTCGGACGTCCCCCACGATCCGCGCTTCCGCAGGAGCCCCCGCATGCGCAGAACACCCGTACCCGGCGCCTCGCCCGTCGGCGCCTCGCCCGCTCGCCACCGGCGCAGCCCCCGCACCCTGGTCGCCGCGGGCACCGCCTCGGCCGTCGCCGCCGCCACGGTGGTCGGCCTGACCCTCGGACTGGCGCCCGCCGCGTCGGCCGGGGAGTTCCTGGTCAACGGCGGCTTCGAGAGCGGCGTCCTGAACCCCTGGAGCTGCGGCGGCGCCGGCAGCGTCGTCACCGGCCAGGCCCACGGCGGCGGCCACGCTCTCGCCGGAGCGGCCTCGGCGAGCGACAACGCCCAGTGCACGCAGACCGTGACGGTCGCCCCCAGCACCACCTACACGCTCAGCGGGTGGGTGAAGGGCTCCTACGTCTACCTCGGGGTGACCGGCGGCGCCTCCACCTGGACGCCGGGCACCGGCGGCGCCTACCAGAAGCTCAGCGTCAGCTTCACCACCGGTGCCGCCCAGACCAGCGCCACCGTCTACACCCACGGCTGGTACGGCCAGGGCACGTACTACGCGGACGACCTCTCCCTGGACGGCCCGGGCGCGCCCTCGCCGACCGCCTCCCCGACCGCGACGGCGACCGCGACGGCGACCGCGTCCCCGAGCCCGACGGCCACGCCCACCGCGACGGCCACGCCCACCGCCACCCCCACCACGCCGCCGTCCGGCGGCCACGCCCTGGTCGGCTACCTGCACGCCAGCTTCGCCAACGGCGCCGGCTACACCCGGATGGCCGACGTCCCGGACTCCTGGGACTTCATCAACCTCTCCTTCGGCGAGCCGACCTCCGTCACCTCGGGCGACATCCGGTTCGACCGCTGCCCGGCCACCGAGTGCCCGACCGTGGAGTCCGACGCCGACTTCAAGGCCGCGATCGCCGCCAAGCGTGCCAGGGGCAAGAAGGTCCTGATCTCGATCGGCGGCCAGAACGGCCAGGTCCAGCTCACCACCACCGCCGCGCGCGACGCCTTCGTCGCCTCGGTCTCGGCGATCATCGACAAGTGGGGCCTGGACGGGCTCGACATCGACTTCGAGGGCCACTCGCTGTCCCTGCAGGCCGGCGACACCGACTTCAAGAACCCGACCAGCCCGGTCGTGGTCAACCTGATCTCCGCGCTCAGGACGCTCAAGGCCAAGTACGGGCCGGGCTTCGTCCTCACCATGGCGCCGGAGACCTTCTTCGTCCAGCTCGGCTACCAGTACTACGGTTCCGGCCCCTGGGGCGGCCAGGACCCGCGGGCCGGCGCCTACCTGCCGGTGATCCACGCGCTGCGCGACGACCTCACCCTGCTGCACGTCCAGGACTACAACTCCGGCTCCATCATGGGCCTGGACAACCAGTACCACTCGATGGGCGGGGCCGACTTCCACGTCGCGATGACCGACATGCTGCTCAAGGGCTTCCCGGTCGCGGGCAACACCGCCAACGTGTTCCCGCCGCTGCCCGCAGGCAAGGTCGCCATCGGCATGCCGGCCACCACCAACGCGGGGAACGGCTACGTCGCCCCGGCCGAGGTCGACAAGGCGCTGGACTGCCTGACCAGACTGGCCAACTGCGGGAGCTACGTGCCGAAGGCCGGCGCCCAGCCCGACCTGCGCGGGCTGATGACCTGGTCGATCAACTGGGACCAGTTCGGCGGCCGGGAGTTCTCCCGGAACTTCGACGGCTACTTCCGACGCTGACCGATCGCCGCCGACCGCTACCGGGCGGACCGCTGCACCGCCGACCGCTCCGCCGGGTGCCGGGTGCGTCCGGGGGCCTGGCCCCGGGTGCACCGTCCGGTACCCGGCGGAGCTCACACCCCGACGCGCACCGCCGCCAGGTACTCGGCGATGGCGTCCCGGTTGCGGGTGAGGCACTGGATCCGCCGCGTCATGCTGGTGAGCTCGTGCTCCAGGGTGGCGAGCATCTCCGGGGTGGCGTCCCCGAAGTGGATGGTCCGGGGCTTGCTCAGGCAGGGCAGGATCTGCTTGATGATCCTGGTCGGCAGCCCGGCGTCGAGCAGGCCCCGGATCTGCAGCACCCGGTCGACCGAGGGCTCGTCGTACGTGCGGTAGCCGTTGGCGCAGCGCTCGGAGAAGATCAGGCCCTGCTCCTCGTAGTAGCGCAGCAGCCGCCGGGACGTTCCGGTCCGCTCCGCAAGCTCCCCGATCTGCATGTGGCCCACCTCATCGCCGGTCGCGTACGGCCCTGACACCAGTGTGCGTTCCCGAGCATAGCCGCGGCGGCGGCACGGCGGCCCACGATCCGGGCAGCGCGGGAGCGGCGCTCCTGACGGTCTATCATCCGGTCATGGCAACCGCAGAGTTGATCCGCATCGTCTCCCGCTCCTCGCCGATGGCCCTGGCCCAGGTCGAACGGGTCCGCGCCGAGCTGGCCGCCCTGCACCCGGAGGTGCGGACGGAGGTGGTCCCGGTGACCACTTCGGGGGACCGCTGGATGGGCGACCTCGCGCGGCTCGGCGGCAAGGGCGCCTTCACCAAGGAGGTCGACGCGGCGCTGCTGGCCGGTGAGGCGGACCTCGCGGTGCACTGCCTCAAGGACGTGCCGGCCGACCGTCCGCTGCCCGCCGGCACCGTCTTCGCCGCCTACCTGCGCCGCGACGACATCCGCGACGCCCTCGTCCACCCGGGCGGCCTGACCCTGGGCGAGCTGCCGCCCGGCGCCCGGATCGGCACCTCCTCGGTCCGTCGCCGGGCCCAGCTCGCCGCCTCCCACCCGCACCTGGAGTGCGTGCCGATGCGCGGCAACGCCAACAGCAGGCTGGCCAAGCTGGCCGCCGGCGAGGCGGACGCCCTGCTGCTCGCGGTGTCCGGGTTGGAGCGGATCGGCGAGCCGGAGCGGATCACCGAGGTCCTCCCGCCGGAGACGATGTGCCCGCCCATCGGCGCCGGCATCCTCGCGCTGCAGTGCCGGGAGGACGACGCCGCCACCATCGAGGCGGTCGCCGGTCTCGGCGACCACCCCACCTGGCGCGAGGCGAGCGCCGAGCGGATGTTCCTGCACGTCCTGCAGGGCCACTGCAACTCGCCGATCGCCGGCTACGCCAAGGCCGAACCGGACGGTCGGCTCTCGCTGCGCGGCCGGGTCTTCTCCCCGGACGGCAAGCAGGTCCTGGACGCCCACGAGTGGGCCGGCTCGCTCACCCCGGAGGACCTCGGCACCGCGACCGCCCTGGCGCTGAAGCGGCAGGGGGCGTCCGAGCTGATCGCCGCCATCCCGCACTGAGGCCGCCGGAGCCTGTGCCGCCTCGGGGACAGTCCAGCCCGCGCCCGGGGCGGCGGGCCGTGCGGCCGCAGGGCCCGCCGCCCCGGGAACGCCGGAAGGCCCCTCGCTCTCGCGAAGGGCCTTCCGGCTGTCTGTGCGCCGCCAGGGACTCGAACCCCGGACCCGCTGATTAAGAGTCAGCTGCTCTAACCAACTGAGCTAGCGGCGCCTGCTGACGTGGAGAACATTACCTGGTCAGCAGCGGAAACACACAATCGGCCCGGCCGGCCCGTTCAGGGCGTGAGCACGACCTTGCCCCGGACGTGTCCGGTGCCGACCGTCCGGTGCGCGTCCGCGGCCCGCTCCAGCGGGAAGGCCGCGGCGATCTCCACCCGCAGCCCGCCCGCCTCCCAGAGCTCCACCAGCTCGGCCAGCCGGGCCGCCGACCGCTGCGCGCGCAGCTGCCGCAGGCCGAGCCGCGCGGCGGTGGCGTGGTCGGTGACGGTGCCGATCCGGTCCCGGTCGGCCACCAGTTCGACGGACGCCTCCAGCGCGCCGCGCCCGGCCGCGTCGAAGGCGGCGTCCACGCCCTGCGGCGCCACCGCCCGCACCCGCTCGACCAGCCCCTCGCCGTACGCCACCGGGACGGCGCCGAGCTCCCGCAGGTAGTCGTGGTTGCGCGCGCTCGCGGTGCCGATCACCGTGGCGCCCCAGGCGCGGGCCAGCTGGACGGCGGCCGTGCCGACCCCGCCGGAGGCGCCGTGCACCAGCACGGTGTCGCCGCGGCCCACCTTCAGCTCGGTCAGGGCGGTGTGCGCGGTCTGGCCGGAGGCGGAGAGCGCGCCGGCCTGCTCCCACGGCATCGCGGCCGGCTTGGCGACCAGGTGGGCGCCGTCCACGGTGACGAACTCGGCGTGGCTGTCGAGCAGGCGGAAGCCCAGCACCTCGTCGCCGACCTCCCAGCCGAAGCTGCCCGCCCCGAGCTGGTCGACCACCCCGGCGAACTCGTTGCCCGGCACCACCGGCGGCTTCAGCCGGGTGCCCGGAGGGCTCCAGCCCTCCCGGACGGCGAGGTCGGCGGGCTGCACCCCGGCCGCGCGGACCCGGACGCGCACCTCGCCCGGCCCGGCGGCGGGGGTGGGCACCTCGGCCACCCGCAGCACCTCGGGGCCGCCGAACCGGGGGACGGTGACTGCCTTCATCGACTTCCTGCCTGTCTGTCGGGCCGCTGATCGGTCCTTTCGATGATCAGACCTCAAGCGCGGTTGAGGTCAAGCGCCGTCCGGCGCGCTGCGACAGTCGGGTGCATTGTCAGATTTATCCTGAACGGCGGCCGGGGCCGTGCGCTCCGACCGCCCCGGACCGTCCGTCACCGAGAGGAACCTCCCGTGGGCCAGCTGCCCCTGCTCTTCCTGGTGCTGCTCGCCTCCGTGGTGACCATGCCGCTCGCCCGGCGGACCGGAGTGCCGCAACCCGTGCTGATGACCCTGCTCGGGATCGTCATGGCGCTCGTCCCGCAGATCCCGGACATCGCCCTCGACCCCGATCTGATCCTGCCGCTGGTCCTGCCGCCGCTGATCTTCGCCGTCGCGCGGCGCTCCTCGGTCCGCTACTTCCGGGCCAACGCCCGCTCGATCCTGCTGCTCGCGGTCGCCCTGGTGGTGGTCACCACCGCGGCGGTCGCCGGGGCCGTGCACTGGCTGCTGCCGGCCCTGCCGATCGCGGCCGCCGTCGCGGTCGGCGCTCTGGTCTCGCCCCCCGACCCGGTCGCCGCCGTCGCGGTGGCCGGCAGCGTCGGCCTGCCCCGCCGGCTGGTGGCGATCCTGGAGAGCGAAGGCCTGTTCAACGACGTCACCGCGATCGTGATCTACTCACTGGCCATCGAGGCGGTGGTCGGCGGCGACTTCACGGCCGAGAACGCGGTGCTGCGCTTCGTGCTCTCGGCCGTCGTCGCCGTCGTCATCGGCGTCGCGCTCGGCTGGGCCAACACCAAGATCGCCTCCTACCTGGAGGACCCGACCCAGCAGGTCGCGCTCAACCTGCTGGTCCCGTTCGCCGCCTACAGCCTGGCCGAGGAGATCCGCGGCTCCGGGGTGCTGGCCGTCGTGGTCTGCGGGCTCTACCTCGCCGAGCGGGCCGCGGACGCCGACGCCGTCTCGTACCGGCTGGTCGGCAACGCCTTCTGGGAGATCGTCGAGATCCTGATCACCGGCGTGGCCTTCGGCCTGATCGGGCTGGAGCTGGCCACCGTCCTCAAGGAGGCGGGCGACGGCTGGACCGCCATGATCGGCGACGCGGTGGCGGTCATCGGGGTCGTGGTCCTGGTCCGGCTGCTCTGGCTGCTCCCGGCCGGCTGGGTCTCCAGGAGACTGCGCGCGGGGGACGAGGAGGACACCCCCATCAGCTGGCAGGAGACCGTGGTGCTCTGGTGGTCCGGGATGCGCGGGGTGGCCACCGTCGCGCTGGCCCTGGCCGTCCCGCTCACCCTCGACTCCGGCGAGGCCTTCCCGGAGCGTGGCCGGCTGGTCTTCATCGCCTTCAGCGTCGTCCTGTTCACCCTGCTGGTCCAGGGCCTGACGCTGCCCTGGCTGGCCAAGCGGCTCCACCTGGACATCGACCACGACCGGCACGAGCAGGCCGTCCGCCAGCTCTGGTGGCGGGCCGCCAAGGCCGGGCTGGAGCGGCTGGGCGAACTGGAGCGGCTGGACCGGCTGCCCGCCGAGGTGGCCGACCGGCTGCGGGACCGTCAGCACGACCGGCTGGCCCGCCTCTGCCCGGAGAAGTACGCCGAGGAGGAGGCGGCCGAGGCGAAGCAGCGGCTCAGCCAGTGGCGGGCCGCGTACAGCGTCGAGCAGGAGATGATCGCCGCCTCCCGGCGCGAGATGCTGGCCGCCCGCAGCGAGGTCGGCGCCGACCCCGAGCTGGTCGACCAGGTGCTGCGGGGGCTCGACCTGCGCTCCGAGCGGAAGTGACGCGCCGTCGGTGCGGGGCGCCGGCCGCCGCCGACGGAGCGTCCGCGAACGGAATGTGCGCGGCTGGTCCCGACGTTGCATAGGCTGGCTCCGGGCAGGCCGTCAAAGGAGTCGGCGCACCACCCGTACCCGCTCGACCTCGCGAAACCCTCACCGCCTGGCCCTGCCGGTATCTGCACCCAGATGAATCGAGGAGCCACCGATGTCGGAGACCCGTGCCGACGCCCGTACCCCGCTGGACCGCACCCCGCAGTGGGCCGCCCTCGGCAAGCACCGGGAGGAGCTGGGCGACACGCACCTGCGCGAGCTGTTCGCCGCCGACCCGGAGCGCGGCCGGCGCTACACCCTCCAGGTCGGCGACCTGCACGTGGACTACGCCAAGCAGCTGGTCACGGACGAGACCCTGGCCCTGCTGCGCGAGCTCGCCGCGGCCACCGGCGTGGCCGAGCTGCGGGACGCCATGTTCCGCGGCGAGAAGATCAACAACACCGAGCACCGCGCCGTCCTCCACACTGCGCTGCGCGCCCCCCGCGGCGCCGTGATCGAGGTGGACGGCGAGAACGTCGTGCCGGCCGTCCACGCGGTCCTCGACAAGATGGCGGCCTTCGCCGAGCAGGTCCGCGGCGGCGAGTGGCGCGGCCACACCGGCAAGCGGATCCGCGCCGTCGTCAACATCGGCATCGGCGGCTCCGACCTCGGTCCCGCCATGGCCTACGAGGTGCTGCGCTCGTACACCGCCCGCGACCTCGACGTCCGGTTCGTGTCCAACGTGGACGGTGCCGACCTGCACGAGGCCGTCCGCGACCTCGACCCGGCCGAGACGCTGTTCATCGTCGCTTCCAAGACCTTCACCACGATCGAGACCATCACCAACGCGGTCTCCGCCCGCGACTGGCTGCTCGGTGGCCTCGGCGCCGGCAGCGAGGCGGTCGCCAAGCACTTCGTGGCGCTCTCCACCAACGCCGAGGGCGTCGCCGACTTCGGCATCGACACCGCCAACATGTTCGAGTTCTGGGACTGGGTGGGCGGCCGCTACTCGTACGACTCGGCGATCGGCCTCTCGCTGATGATCGCCATCGGCCCGGACGCCTTCCGCGAGATGCTGGACGGCTTCCACCTGGTGGACGAGCACTTCCGCACCGCGCCCCCGGAGCAGAACGTCCCGCTCCTGCTCGGCCTGCTCGGGGTCTGGTACGGCGCGTTCTTCGACGCCCAGGCGCACGCCGTGCTGCCGTACTCGCACTACCTGTCGAAGTTCACCGCCTATCTCCAGCAGCTGGACATGGAGTCCAACGGCAAGTCGGTGACCCGTGACGGCGCCCCGGTCACCTGGCAGACCGGTCCGGTGGTCTGGGGCACCCCCGGCACCAACGGCCAGCACGCCTACTACCAGCTGCTGCACCAGGGCACCAAGGTCGTCCCGGCCGACTTCATCGGCTTCGCCGAGCCGGTCGCCGACCTGCTGCCCGGCCTGGTCGCCCAGCACGACCTGCTGCTCGCCAACTTCTTCGCCCAGACCCAGGCGCTGGCGTTCGGCAAGACGCCGGAGGAGGTCGTCGCGGAGGGCGTGCCGGCCGAGCTGGTGCCGCACAAGACCTTCCGGGGCAACCACCCGACCACCACCATCCTGGCCGCCGAGCTGACGCCGTCGGTGCTCGGCCAGCTGGTCGCGCTGTACGAGCACAAGGTGTTCGTCCAGGGCGCGGTCTGGAACATCGACTCCTTCGACCAGTGGGGCGTCGAGCTCGGCAAGGTGCTCGCCAAGCGGATCGAGCCGGTGCTGCTGACCGGCGAGGGCGCCGACGCGCTGGACAGCTCCACGGCGGAGCTGGTCGCCCGCTACCGGGCGCTGCGCGGGCGCTGAGCCCGTTCGACGCGGGCCGTCCGCTCCGGCGGCGGCCCGCGCCGGCCCTTCCGCAGTGGTGTCCCGCGGGCCGTGCTCCGGACGGTCCCGGATCGTGCCGCTGCCGTCGGACGGGCCGGAGACGCCGGAAGGCCCTTCGCTCTCGCGAAGGGCCTTCCGGCTGTCTGTGCGCCGCCAGGGACTCGAACCCCGGACCCGCTGATTAAGAGTCAGCTGCTCTAACCAACTGAGCTAGCGGCGCCTGCTGACAGGGAAGACTCTAGCAGTGGCCCGGGGTGCAGCCAAAATCGAATACCCGGGGCCCGCGACGTCGGTCCCGGTCGGGTCCCGGTCGGGCTCAGCAGGACGGCACGGCCACCGGCTCGGCCCGGTCGGACGGCTCACGGGTGGCCCGGACGCAGGCCCAGAGCACCACCGAGGCGCCCGGCAGCCAGGGCTCCCGTTCCTCCGGTGCCACGATCCACCGGCCCGAGCCCAGACCGGGGGAGTCCGGGCTGTTCACCATCCGCTGGACCGGCGGGACGGTCACCGCGTCGCCCCGGCCGTGGCAGAGCAGCGGCGGGACGTCCCGGGCCCATTCCTCCCAGGCCAGCAGCCGGCGCAGCCGGGGCGCCGTGCCGGGCTGGACGAACAGCAGGGTGCGTCCCCGGTAGACCGCGACCGGGCCGCAGCCGGGCCCGGAGGTCCACAGCTCGTCCAGTACCCGGCGGCCGAACAGCGCCGGCATGCTGATCACGTCGAAGGCGCGCCCGCAGGGCAGCACCGAGGGCGCCCACGGACGCGACTCCCACAAGGCGCGCATACTGCGCGGGTACTCGCTGGCGGAGGCAAGCCAGGCCTCCCCGGCCACGGTGACGTACTCCACCGACTGATACGTCCAGATGTCCACGGACAGCAGCCTGCGGGGTCCGGGGCGCGGCAGGGAGGGAAAGCGCTGTTTGCCGGACAGCGCGCGGAGGAGCGGCGTACCCTGCCCCGCGCATATGCCAGTGGCGACGCCGACCGCCGGTGGGCGGGGGCGGTCAGTCGTCGTGGCGGCGCGGCTGGAGCAGGCCGCGGCCGTACTCGATCATCTTGGCCGCGTAGTCCGCGGTCCAGTCCGCCCGCTCCGCGATCTCGGTCTCGGAGAGCGCGTCGAACCGGCGGGTGTCCGCCAGCTGCGCGGCCGCGACCGCCTGGAAGTCGGTCGCCCGCTCGGCCGCCGCGCGGAAGGCCAGCGCCAACTCGGTGGAACGGCGCAGCAACTCCGCCGGGTCCTCGATCGACTCCAGGTCGAAGAAGCGTTCCGGCTCCGGCTCGGCGGCCTGCGGCTCGAACAGCAGCTGCGCGGGACGCCGGCGCGGGGCGGGCGCCTCGCCGGCACCTGCACCCGGCCCGGCCGGCGCGGTCGAACCGCTCGGGTCGGACGCCTGGGCGTGGGAGTCGGGCATGGACGGACACCTCCAGGTGGTCGGTGGGGCGGACGACGGCTCCAGGGGACACCGCCGCCCGGTCGTGGCCGTCGTCCATTGTCTCGCGGGCGCGGCCGGTAACGGAACGGTGCGCATCGGGGCGCTATTCCCGGCCGGTACGCCGGGGGCGTGCCCCGGACGCCGAGCCCGGCCCGCGGCGTCCGAGCCGGCGCCTGGAGTCGCACGTGGTGACGGGCGGTGGCTCCTCGTGCAGCCAGCCGGGGCCGGGCCCGCGGGCATCACCCCAGCCGGACGCGGTGTCCGGCGAGGTGCTGCAGCACCTGGTGATTGGCCTCCCAGCCGTCCGGGAACGCGACCGAGACGCCCAACTGCACCGGCTCGGTGGACGGGTGTTCGTCCAGCAGTTCGGCGATACCCGCCCGGGCCACCACGATGCAGGCGTGCCGGTGTCGGGAGGCGAGTACGCAGAGCCGACCCGTCTCCAGGTGGAAGGCGGTCGCATCCGGCCGCCCGGAGAGCGGGTGCAGCACCACCGTGACGTCGTACTCCCGCCCCTGCAGCCGGTTGGCGGTGTCCACCGTCACGGCCGGTCCGGCACTCGGATCGACCGGGACCCCGGCCCTGACCAGCGCGGCCCGGACGGCCGCCGCCTGGTCCCGGTGCGCGGTGCCGACCGCGATCCGCCCCGGGGTGAGCGGCGCCGCGCCCTGCTCGGAGTGGGCCGTCAGCCCGCGCTCCAGCAGGCGGCGGACGGTGGCGGCCACCGCGGCCACGGCCTGCGGATCGGTCCGGACGGTGTGCCGGGGCGGCAGCTCCAGCAGCGCCCAGCCGTGGTCGGCGGCCCGGTCGATCGCCGCGTCCAGCGCCGATCCGTCCGGCCGCACCGAGGCGGTGAGCCGCCGCTCTCCCGGGCCGGTGCCGGAGCGGAACGGCGTGAACGGGTAGAACGCGTCCGAGATCAGCGGTGCCGCGCTGGCCGGCAGCCGCCAGGAGACCGGCAGCCGGTGCGGCTCGATCTGCGGGTTGTGCGCGAGGAGCGTCACCACCGCGCTGCTGGACGGGTCGTACGACAGGCCGGCCCACTGCTCGGTGCCGACCACGGTGAACGGGTCCAGCTGGCCCGGGTCCCCGACGAACAGGGCCCGCTCGAAGAGCCGGGCCACCGCGAGCAGCGCGTCCGAGCGCATCTGGTACGCCTCGTCGACGATCGCGTGCCGCCACGGCGCCCCGGCCTTCACCCACTGCCACTTCGCCGCGGTCGAGATCACCACGTCCAGCTCGGCGAGGTCCGCCACCTTGTCGGAGGGCGTGACGTTGGCGTGCCGCAACACCTCGGGCCCCGGCCGGGAGTCGGCGGCGTGCAGCCGGCCGATCGTCAACTCCGGTGCCTTGGCGGCGAGCCGGTCGACCAGGTCGTCCACCTGGCCGTTGGTCTGGGCGACGATCATCAGCCGCTCGCCGGACTCGACCAGCTCCCGGGCGGCGCGCACCACCAGGGTCGACTTGCCGGCGCCCGGCGGGGAGTCCACCACCACACCGCGCGGCGCCCCGGGGGCCGGACGGACGGTGGCCTCCAGGATGCGGGCCACCGCGGCGTCGGCGGCCGCGCCGGGGGAGGGGACCCGGGTGGGGGCCGGGGACGGGGCCGCGCCGGGGCCCTGCTCGCTGCTCACTGCCGGATCACTCCCATTCCTCGAACACCGCCGACGCGGTGGCGGCCGGTCCCGCCACGGGCACGGCGGCCGGCGTCCCGGTACCGGGCGGCCCGCCGTGCGTCCACGGGGTGTCGTCCGGCTCGGGCAGCGGGGCGGACTGGCGGACCGTCAGCTCGAACAGGGTGAAGGTGACCGTCTCGCCCGGCTCGGGCAGGCTGCCCGGCTCCGGCTCCTTCTTCCGCCCCATGCCGGAGAGCACCCGCAGCGTGATGGTGCCCGCGGCCGCGTCGACGCCCGCGATCACCGCCTTCTGTGCGGTCGGGCTCCCCCCGTCCGGCCGGGGGGACGCCCAGACCCGGTGGGCCTCCCGGCCGAGGTCGGCGTGCGGCCGGTCGGCGGTGCGGAGCGTCACCAGTGGCCGCGGCTTGGGCGACCGGCCCGAGGTGTCGTAGTCCGGGACCACCTCGGTCACCACGCCCGCGAACGCCTCGCCGGCCAGGCGGTGCTCGGCCATCGCCAGCGGGTCGTCCAGCGCCTCCTGGACGTCCAGCCGGGCCTGCTCGCGCTCCCGCTGCGCCAGCTTCCGGGCCGCCGTCACGGCGTCGTCCTGCCGGGGTTGCGGCGGCTCGCCGGCGGCCAGCCGGTCCCGGTGACCGGTGTAGGACCAGCGGTCGCCGGTCCAGCGCTCCTCCAGGTGCCCGGCGGGCGGCAGGGCGCGCAGCAGGTCCAGGCCGGTCCAGACGTCCTGCCAGGTCGGCAGCAGGACCTCCGTCAGCTCGGCGCGGAGCAGGTCGACGGCGGCCCGGACGGCTGCCCGGGCCTGGTCGGCGGCCGCGGAGTCCGGCCGTCCGGCGTGCTGCTGCAGGGCCGCCACGGCGGCGTCGTAGCGGGTGATCGCCGGGCCGAGCACCAGCTCGTCGAAGCGCGGATCGGTGGCCGGACCGGCCGGCGGGTGGAGCAGCTGACCGCGGCCGTCCCGGGCGGACTCGGCGAGCCCGGCGGCCTCGGCGCCGGAGAGGCCGGGCGGCGGCGCGTGCCAGGCCAGCCGGGCGGCCAGGTGCTGGTCCTCCAGGTGGCTCTGCCCGGTCGCCCAGTGCCGGGCGAGCAGCCCGGTCATCGGCAGCAGCATGCTGGCCCCGGGGACCTGCGCCCGGTCGGTGAGGTGGGTCAGCCAGCGGCCGAGCAGCGGCACCCGGGCCGGCGCCGGGTACGGGCCCGGCTCGTCGTCCTCGACCGTGCGGCGGAACCTGGTCGAGCGGCCGATGAGCGCAAGGTGGTGCACGCCCCCGCTGTTCGGCACGATCAACTGGGGCGCGTCGGCGCAGAGCTCGCGGAGTACCTGGGCCTTCTCCCCGGTCTCCGGGTCCTTCTCGGAGCCCTCGATCTGCTCCACCTCGTCGCCGAAGGACTCCAGGTACGGCAGCAGGTCGGCGGCCAGCTCGGCCAGGAAGTCGAAGCGGAGCGTGCGGTTGAGCGGCTGCGGGACGACGTGCAGGCCGGGCGCGGACCGGTCGGTGCCGAGCATGACGGCCAGCGGCGCGCCCGCCTCGCCCGCCGCGGTCAGCGGGACGACCACCATCGGGCGGTCGGAGAGGTGGCGGTGCCGGACGGTGGCCAGCGGTTCGGCGCGGCCGCTGCGGACGGCCTCCAACCGGGCGAGGGTGCCGAGCAGGCTCATACCGCGGCCCCGGCGCCGACCGCCGCCTCGACGGGCGCGGGCGCGGGCGCTGCCGCGGGGGCGGGTGCCGCGGCGGTGCGGCCCAGCGCCTCGGCGCGGAGCGCGGCGGCGTACGCCAGCCGGGCGGCGGCCTCGTCGGCATCGGCCCGGGTGTCGTCGGCGTCGCCGCCGGGGGCGGGGGCCGGGCGGTCGGCGTCGGCGGACTCGGCCGCGGCGAGCGCCGCGGTCACCGTCCGGATGCTGCCCAGCTCGCCGCGCACACCCCGGCCGAGCTGCTCCACCCGGTCGTCGCACCGGGCCTGGGCACGGCAGTGGAAGCCCAGCTCGCACGAGGAGAGGCAATCCGGGCTGTACGAGGCGGGCACCGAGGCGACCGAGCTGGTCAGCTCCTCGGCGGACCGGGAGGGCGTGCCGTCCTCGTCGGCCGCGAGGTCGAAGCCGGTCCCGGGCGGCAGCGTCTCCAGCAGTCGGCCGATGCCGGTCATCCGGCTCAGCTGGCGGCGGGTGGTGGCCAGCTCCCGGCGGACGTCCACCGGCACCGCCGTCGGTCGGTTGCTGAAGTCCTTGGGGCAGACCAGCAGCACGCTCAGCCGCGGGCTGCCCGGCAGCCGCTGCTCGGTGTACGGGTCCGGGTCGACCTCCCGGCCGGCCGACGCGGCCGCCGTCTCCTGCAGCGCCAGGACGTAGACCGCGGCCTGGCGGGCGGCGGCGCCGACCTTGGCCGGGTCCGCGCTGCCGTCCAGCACCGGGAAGGACTTGATCTCGACCACCGTGCACCGCCCGCCGTGCACCACCACGGCGTCCGGCTCCAGGTACGCGGTGCTGCCGGCCACGGTGAGCCGCAGCAGCGGGTGGTCCAGCAGCGTCCAGGCCGCCGGGTCGGCGGCGGCCTCGGCCAGCGCGGCCGTCGTCCGCTCGGCCCGGACGGCCGGGCCGGAGCGGCGCAGCAGATCGGGCACGGTCAGCCGGGAGCCGCCCTCCGTCGGGAGGCCGAGGTGGCGCCGGAGCGGCTCCAGAAGCGCCGCGTAGCCGTCCTCCTTCAGCCGGGACTCGAAGATCACGCCGCGTGCGATGGCGAACGGCGACTGCCCGAACGGTGCGGGGCGGCCGAGCCGGGCGGCCAGGGCGGACTTGTCGACGCCGGCGGCGTCGAGCACGGCGCGGCGGTGGCAGCCCGGGTTGGCGGCGAGCGCGGCGAGGGCACGGGCGTTCAGGCTGCGCTGCGGGGCCGGACCGCGCAGCTCGGCGAGCCGTTGGGCGAGCGGCTCAGAGTGCCCGCTGGACGTGACGTTCGTCGAGACGTTCATGGTGCGGCCCAGTGTCGCATCCGGGTCCGACAATCCGGTCCGGCCCGGCGATTCGCGGCGATTCCGGGCCGTGCCGGGTTGCGCTCCGCCGTGGGGCTCCGGGGGCCGGGGCCCGGGATCGTGGCCGGTCGGTGTGTGGGGGATCATGGAGTACCGGTGCTCAATGGTGAGACCGCCCGTTGCCACCGCCCCGCCGCGAGGAGCCCCCATGCCCGCCCGAATCGTTCTCGTCCGCCACGGTGAGACCGAGTGGTCGGCCACCGGCCGCCACACCGGCCGAACCGACATCCCGCTGACCGGGGAGGGCCGCGCGATGGCCCGGGCGCTCGGCGCCCGGCTGGCCAAGGCGCCCTGGAACGGCCTGCCGGAGGCCGTGGTCCTCACCAGCCCGCTGGACCGCGCCAGGGAGACCTGCGCCCTGGCCGGCTTCGGCGACCGCGCCGTGGACCGCCCCGAGCTGCTGGAGTGGGACTACGGCCAGTACGAGGGCCGGACCGGCGCCGACATCCGCGCCACCGACCACCCGGGCTGGCTGATCTGGCGGGACGGCGTGCCCGGCGGCGAGAAGCTGTCCGACGTGGCCGCCCGGGTGGACGCCTTCCTCGCCGACCTCAACGACGAGCACGGTGTGCCCGAGGCCGACACCACCGTGATGCACTGCGCCGACCGCGACGTGGTGCTCTTCGCCCACGGCCACCTGCTGCGCATCCTGACCGCCCGCTGGCTCGGCCTGCCGCCGGAGTTCGCCCAGCGCTTCAAGCTCGGGACGGCCGCGCTCTGCGTGCTCTCCTGGGAGTACGGTGCCCCGGCGGTGGAGGTCTGGAACGACCTCAGCCACCTGGAGGGCCTGAAGCACTGACCCGCCGCGCCCTCCCGGGCGCTGCGGCGGACGCGCCGCCGGGGAGGGCGGGCCCGCCGGGACGCCCTCCCCGGCCGTGCCCGACCCCGGGCGTCCGTCGGCTCAGGCCGCGGCCGCCAGGTCGTACCGGACCAGGAAGCGGCCGACCTCCGGGACGTTCCGGTGTACGCGCAGCCGCTCGGCGGTGTCCGCCAGCATGCTGCGGATCCGGGCCGAACGGACCTCACCGAACAGCGCTACGGCGGCGTCGCCGTGGTGGGCCGCACCGGCCAGGTCCCCCCGGCCGAGCCGGTCGTGCGCCAACTCGGCCGTGTACAGCAGCCGGTTGCGGACGAAGTGCGGCTCCTGGAGCGCTATGGCCAGCCCGGCCTGCTCGCTCGCCCGGTCCCAGTCGCCGAGGGCCGACCAGCACTGGGACTGCAGTCCGGCGATCTCCGCCTCGCCGAAGAAGGACATCCACTCCGGGTCCGCCTCGGAGGGGCCGCGGTCGAACAGCGTGTACGCGCGGGACAGCGCCCGTTCGCAGGCGGTGCGGTCCTGCAGCAGCGCCCAGCCGCCGGCCTCGCGCATGGCCAGCAGCGCGAGCAACCGGTCGGAGTCGAGGTCGCGGGCGGCGGCCTGCCCGGCCTGGGCGGCGCGCAGCGCCTCGCGCGGCCGGCCGGCGTCCCGGGCCAGGAAGGCGCTGTTGCAGAAGACGTGTGCCTCCAGGGCGGCGTCGCCCGCCATCCGGGCGGTCGCCAGCGCCTCGGCGTAGAGCGAGCGGGCGTCCGCCGGCCGGTTCGAGTCGTGCGCCAACCAGCCCACCGAGATCGCCAGTTCACCGGCCCCGGCCTGGAGCCGGCGCTCGGTCTCGGGGCCGTACTCGCCGTCGTTGAGCATCAGGTACGCGGTGCGCAGCGACTGCCCGGCCTGCTCGAACAGGGCGTCGGCCCCGTGCGCGTCGTCCGCCAGCCGGATGTCCCGGACGGCCTGCTCGACGCCGAGCACCTCGGCCGTGCCGACCTTGCGCGGCGGCGGGACCGGCCCCGGCCGCCCGGGGACGAAGGCGGCGTCGGGCTCGAACAGCGCCGGTCGGGTGCCGAACCGGCCGGCCCCGGGCCCCGCTTGGGCCGGGATGAAGCCGCCCGCCGCCCTCGTGGCGGCGCCCGCACCCGGGGCGGGGCGGGCGGCGGGGGCGTCGACCGGGCGGTCGAGGCCGATCACGGTGGCCAGCGCGGCGGAGCCGCCGGCCAGCAACGTACGGCGACGCACGTCGTCGTTCTCCTCGTCGAGATGGTGCGGTCCGGCGGGCCCCCCGGGCGGCGCCGCGGGCCTCGGCGGCAGGGGCCCGTCCGGCGGGGGCGCCTCCGTGTACGGCGAGGCAGCGTACGGGGGCCGGGTGGAGAGCGGTGATCGGGGGGCTGGCACGGGCGGGAACGAAGGGTGGAGCGGGGGTGGTTCGGCTCCGGTGCCGTTCGCCGGACGTCGGCGGACGGCGGTGCGGGGGGAGAAGCCGAGGTCGGCCAGCGACCGGTCCGGCCACATGTGCCGGAAGACCCGCTCGTACGCGTAGTTGGGGCAGCGGATCTCGCCCGCCTCGACCCGTCCGACGTAGCGGGCGTCGCAGGAGACGTGCTCGCCGATCTCGCGGGCGGCCCGGCGCACGGCCACGGCGAACTCGCCCGGTGAGCGGTCGCCGCGCAGCGCGCGCATCACGGTGTTGGGCGACGGGCGGTTCGGCTCGGCCGGTGGGGTGGCTGCCATGGTGCGCTCCGTGGTCGTGCTCGGTGCTCGCTGCTCGGTGCTCGTGCGGGGTGGCGGGTCCGGATCGTGGACGGCTGTGGAGGGGCCCGGCCGGGGTGGGACGGACCACCGGGCTCGCCACAGACAGTACCCGGAGTCACCGAGGCGCTACGGCGAGTTTGTGGCTGATGTGATGACAATTCGGTGCAATCCGGGCATGATTGCCGGGATCTGCCATGAAATGCCATGCCTTGCTGTAAGTCGCCCCGTGGCCTGGGCCGCATCCTCGGCGTTGTCCTGATACGTGGAAGCCCCGCCCGCCCCGCCGTCGCCGCGGCGCCCCCGGCCCCCGGGCGGCGGTGCTTCCGACCGGACGAGGTGACAGGAGGGCCCGTGATGGCCGCCGGACTACCGCAGTACCGCCGCCTGGTCGCCGGGGGCGTGCTCGCCGACGCCGCGCCCGCCCTGTTGCCCGAACCGGCCGACGAGCGCGGGCCGGTCCGTGGCTCCGCCGCCGGCGGCCGCGCCCCGTGCGGCGGCGGCAGCACCCCGCTCCGGCGCATCGGCGCGGACGACGCCGGTGCCGGCGGCGTGGTCGTCGCCGGCTACGACACGGTCACCGTCGCCCTGCGGCACGGTCTGGAGACGGTCGACATCCTGCGGCTGCGCCGGGCCTGCGGCGTGGTGCTGCAGAGCCGCAACGGCAGCACCCTCTCCTTCTTCGTCCCGGCCGGCACTTCCGCCACCTGGCACCTGCCGGGCAGCTCCTGTACTGCCGGAGCGCTGCTGCTGCCCGCCGCCGACCCGCGCTGGGTGATGCCGCCCGCCGGGGCCGGCTGCGGCGCCCGCCCCACCGACGCCTGGGTCCTCCGGTCGGCGCTCTGTGAGGCCGCCTGCACCCTCACCGCCGGCGGCCTCGGCCCGTTCTGAGCCGCGGCCCCCGCGGCCCTCCGCCCCCGCCCGCAGACCGCCTCCCCCCGCTGCTCGGCCATCCCGGCCCGGCTCAGCTGCGGAACCCTCCCGCGCGGCGGCGATAATGGCCGGCATGGGACGCAGCAGCAGGGCCGGCAGCGGCAAGGACCGAAGCCGAACGGCGGCCGACCCGCAGCCGGCGGCCACCGGCCCCGGCGGCCGGACGCACGCCCAGGGGCCGCTCACCCGTCCCGTCGACTCCGGACTGGCCGAACTCCGCCCCGACCGCGACCGCCCCGCCGCCTGGTCGCTGCTGATCGACGGTGCGCCACAGTCGATGGTCGACCTCGCCGACCCGACCCACCTGGGATTCGAGTACCAGCGCCGGCTCGGCCACCTGATCGACCTGGCCGCCCCGCCCGGTCGCCCGCTCACCGTCCTGCACCTCGGCGGCGGCGCCCTGACCCTGGCCCGCTACGTCGCGGCCACCCGCCCGCGCTCCCGCCAGCAGGTGGCCGAGATCGACACCGCGCTCACCGCACTGGTGCGCACCGAGCTCCCGCTGGAGCGGAGCTGGCAGATCAAGGTGCGCGCCGCGGACGCCCGCAGCGTGCTGGAGCGGGCCCCCGAGGCCGGCGCCGACCTGGTGATCGCCGACGTCTTCTCCGGGGCCCGGGTGCCGGCCCACTGCACGACCGTCGAGTTCACCGCACTCGCCGCGCGGGCGCTGGCCCCCGGCGGCCGGTACGCGGTGAACATCGCCGACGGCGCGGGCCTGTCGTTCGCCCGCTCGCAGATCGCGACCCTCGGCGCGGTCTTCCCCGAGCTCTGCCTGCTGGCGGACCCGGCGGTGCTGCGCGGCAAGCGCTTCGGCAACCTGATCCTGGCCGCCGCGCACGCGCCGCTCCCGCTGGCCGAGCTGGGCCGCAAGGTGGCCACCGACGCCGCGCTCGGGCGGGTGGAGCACGGCCGTTCCCTGGCCGACTTCGCCGCCGGCGCCGCACCCGCCACGGACGCCACCGCATCCCCCTCGCCGTCCCCGCCCCCGGGCGCCTTTCTCTGACCGCACGGCGTCCGCGGCGCCGGTCCGACGGCGCTGGGCCGGTGCGGAAAAGCGCTTGGCCGCGGTCGGCGGGGCGTCGAGAATGGGCACTCCATCCGGAATGCGGACGGCCGTGACCGGCCGGGGGGACGTGCGATGAGGATCAGACCGGCTCGACCGGAGGAGGCGGCGCTGCTCAGCGCCATCGCCCTGCGTTCCAAGGCGTACTGGGGCTACGACGAGGCGTTCATGGCCGCCTGCCGGGAGGAGCTGACCCTGGACCCCGCCGCGGTCGAGCGGCGGCGGACGGCGGTGGCCGAGGCCGGCGGGCGGGTGCTGGGCTTCGTCACCCTCGTCGGGGCGCCCCCGCAGGGCGAGTTGGGCATGCTCTTCGTCGAGCCCGACAGCATCGGGCGGGGCGTGGGCCGTCGCCTCGTCGGCCACGTCCGCGAGCGGGCCGGGGTGCTCGGCTTCCGCCGCCTCACCATCGACGCCGATCCGAACGCCGAGCCGTTCTACCTCGCGATGGGCGCGACCCGGATCGGCACCACCCCGTCGGAATCGATACCGGGCCGCGAACTGCCGCTGCTCGCGCTGGAGATCGCGGCGGGCACGGGGGCCTGAACGGGCGGGGCCGCGGTCAGTGGCCGCGGGGCAGCCCGCGGTGCTTGCACATCGCGGCCCCGGTCAGCAGCAGCCCGGCCGCGATCGGGGCGAGGACGGCCGTCCCGGTGCCCGCGAGGCCGTGCCCGACCGGATCGGCGGCGACCACGGCCGGATCGACGGCGGCGAGGTTCTCGTGCGGTGCGGAACGCTCCGCGGCGGCGGCGCCGGGTACGCCGGTACCGCCCGGTCCGGACGGACCGGCGGTCGGACCCCGCCGCTCGGCACTTCCCTGGACGGGGGGTGGGGCGGCCGGGCCGTGCGGCCCCGCGGGCGGTGGCACGGGCCGTCCCGCGGCGGTGCCGGAACGGCCGGACGGCGCCACCGACTCCACGAATTCGCCCTCCCGGGCGGGGCCTGCCTGAGCGGTGCGGGCCTGCGCGGGCACGGCGCCGAGCAGCCCGGAGGCGATCGCGAACGCGTCCGGGACGGCGGCCGGCTGCCCGGGCAGCGGCAGGCCGCCCGCCATGATCCGGCCCTGGAGGACGTCGCCGACCCGCGCTCCGGCCGGGCCGGAGCCGGGGGTGGCGGCGGCCGCGGCGAGTCCGCCGAGCAGCCCGGGCGAGCCCGGTTCGCCGTCGCCGGCCGGCGCCCGGCCGGCGGCATGGGGCTGCCCGTGGGCCGATGCCCCGCCCCGGTCCCGGCCCGTGCGGTCGGAGTCCTCGCCCCCGCCGCCCGAGCCTTCGCCCGGTCCGTTCTCCCGTTCCCCGCCGGCGGGCCGCTCGGCTGACCCCTCGTCGGGGGCGCTGCCGCCGCCCAGGGTCCGGCCGACGGTGCGACTCACCGGCTCGGGCAGTGGTTCGGCGGTCGCGGCGAGCGCCCCCGGCGCCCCCAGCCACCAGACCTGGGCGAGGAGCGCTCCGCCGACCGCGACCGCCCGCCCCCGGGTCGGCCGCCGGCCGTCCGTGCGCCGCGTGAGGCCGACGCCGCGTCGGACGGGTTCCGGTGCCATGGTCGCGTGATTGGCTCGCACGTGAATCGAGAACGAGCGGACGGGCCGTGAGGTCACGGTGACCGTTACGGACAGTCATCGTCGCGAGCCGTGACCGCGCTCCCGACCGGCCGGCCCCAGGCCCGGACGCGCCCGGTGGTGGTCAGGAGTTGGGGCGCAGGGTCCAGATGACGGTCATGACGCCGGTCACGGCCCCGTCGGCACGGGTGATCTCGACCGTGACCGGGAACTCCGGGCGCTCGCCCTTGTCCAGCTCGGCGACGATGTCCGCGGCCGGGCGGCCCAGCACGGCCGTCGCGGTGACGGCGCCCATGGCCAGCTTCTTGTACGCGATCTCGGCGCTGACCGCGAGCGGCACCGCGCGTGAGAGCTGGTCGCCGAAGGCGCCCAGGACGATGCAGCCGCTCGCGGACTCGGCGAGGGTGAACATCGCGCCGGCGTGCGGGCCGCCGACGTGGTTGTGGTACTCGGGCTGGTCGGGCAGCCGCAGCACGGCGCGCTCCGGCGTGGTCTCCAGGTACTCCAGCTTGAGGGTGCGTGCCATCGGCACGGTCGAGTCCAGCAGCTGGCCGATCGAAGGTGTCGTCATGGCGGTCAGGTTACTAGCCGGTAGCTTCTAGCGGCAGACCCGCCGGCAGATCTCACACCCCGGATCCGCCTCGGCGGACGCGGCCAGCGGCTCCCTCCGGCCGCTTCCGTTGCGGTGGGGCGCCGGTTGCGGGTGGGGAAGACCCGGGGTGCGGAAGTCCCGGGGTGTGGAAGTCCCGGGCACGCGAAAACGCCTGAGGGCCGATCTCTTCCGAGATCGGCCCTCAGGCTCTGGGGTGAGTGACGGGACTCGAACCCGCGGCCACCTGGACCACAACCAGGTGCTCTACCAACTGAGCTACACCCACCATCTGTCCGGCCCGTTCCCGCTCCCGCGTTCCCGTTCCGACAGGAAGAACTCTACAGGATCCGAGAGGGTGCTCGCGCCAGGGTTTCGACCGGGCGTCCGTAGGCACCGTCCGGCGCGTTCCGGGGGCCCCGACCGGGGGCCGCCGGAACGCGCCGGGGAAGCCGGGTCAGTCCGTCGACGTCGGGGCCTGGTACTTCTCGGCGATCGCCCGGGAGGTGTCGGTGTCCGGACCGGGCTGGGGGACGAACACCGCCTCGCGGTAGTACCGCAGTTCGTCGATGCTCTCGCGGATGTCGGCGAGCGCCCGGTGGTTCCCGCCCTTCTGCGGGCTGTTGTAGTACGCCCTCGGGTACCAGCGGCGGGCCAGCTCCTTGATCGAGGAGACGTCCACGATCCGGTAGTGCAGGTGCCCCTCCAGGGCCGGCATGTCCCGGGTCAGGAAGCCGCGGTCCGTCGCCACCGAGTTCCCGCAGAGCGGCGTCCGCCCGGCCTCGGGCGCGTACTCGCGGACGTAGGCGAGGACGAGGGCCTCCGCCTCGGCGAGCGTGACGCCGTTCTCCAGCTCGTCGAGCAGGCCGGAGGAGGTGTGCATGGCGCGCACCACCTCGGGCATGTTGGCCAGTGCCTCGGCGGGCGGGCGGATGATGACGTCGACGCCCTCGCCGAGGACGTTCAGCTCCGAGTCCGTCACCAGCGCCGCGACCTCGACCAGGGCGTCCCGGTCGAGGTCGAGGCCTGTCATTTCACAGTCGATCCATACCAAACGGTCATTCACGCCACTCACCCTACGGCGCGATCGCGCGCCGCGGGCACCGGAGGAGTCGAGCGCGGCGCCGGGGCGCAGGCCTCGGCGGCACGCTCGCCCTGGCCGTGGCCGTCCGGCTCGTGCGACTCGCGGGCCGGGCCGGCCTGGCCGACCGGGTGGGACTGGTGGGCGTCCCGAGCGGCCCTGGTCTCGCGGCCCGGGTCCGGGGCCGCGGCCCGCCCGCCCTGCGGACGCACCTGGGGAGCCCGGGCCTGCCGGGCCCGGCCCTCCGCCGAACCGGTCGCAGGAGCCGGTACCCGGCCGGCGGGCGCACCGTGCCCGCGACCGCCACCCGGCCCGACACCGGGCACGCCGCTCCCGCCGGCCGGGCCGGAGTCGTCCGACGCCTGCTCGGCCGCGGCGCGGTGCCCCTGGCCCTGGCCGCGTGCACCGGGCTGGGGGTGGCCGTCCTCCGCGGCGGCGTGCTCCGCCGTACGCGCCGGACGCCCCGCCCCCGGACCGGCCTGCGGCGGGACCAGCGGCGACCGGACCGGACCCCGCCCCGCCCCGGGCTGCCCGGGGTGCGGCTGGTGCGGGTACGGCTGCGCGGCGCGGGCGTGGAACCCCTGTGCCACGGGCTGCCCGTGCTGGCCCGGGTGCCCGTGCTGCCCCTGGTGCCCGGAGCCGCCGGTCGCCGGGAACGCGGCCCCGGCCGACTGCCCGTGCTGCCCGAGCAGTGCCCCGCTCGCCGCTGCGGCCGCCGCAGCGGCGGCGTGCGCGCCGGCTGACTGCGCGGCGGCGCCCACCGGCCGGAGCTCGCCCGCGTGCACCGGAACCGGCGCGGGCGCGGCCGTGCCGGGCCGCCGGGCCCGGTAGCTGGTCCGGTAGGCCGCCGGCGAGACCCCGAGCTGGCGCCGGAAGTGCCCGCGCAGCGCGACCGGCGACCGGAAGCCGCAGCGGCGCGCGACGTCGTCCACCGACAGCTCCGAGGTCTCCAGCAGCCGCTGCGCCTGGAGCACCCGCTGGGTGATCAGCCACTGCAGGGGGGCACTGCCGGTCAACGTGCGGAACCGCCGGTCGAACGTGCGACGGCTCATGTAGGCGCGGGCCGCCAGCACCTCGACGTCGAACTGCTGGTTCAGGTTCTCCAGCGCCCAGGTGACCACCTCGGCCAGCGGGTCGTTGCCGATCTCCTCCGGTAAAGACTGGTCGATGTACTGGGCCTGTCCGCCGCCGCTGCGCCGGCTCGGCACCACCAGCCGGCGGGCCAGCGCGTTGGCGGCCTCGGCGCCGTGGTCGCTGCGCACCACGTGCAGGCAGAGGTCGATGCCGGCGGCCGTGCCGGCCGAGGTCAGCACGTCGCCGTCGTCGACGAAGAGCTCGCGCGGGTCGACGTGGACCCGCGGGTAGCGCTTGGCGAGGGTCGGTGCGTACATCCAGTGCGTGGTGGCCGGTCGGCCGTCCAGCAGGCCGGCGGCCGCGAGGACGAACGCGCCGGTGCAGAGGCCGATGATCCGGGCGCCCTCGTGGTGGGCCTTGCGCAGCGCGGTGATCGCCTCGACGGGAGGCGGCTGGGAGATCGAGCGCCAGGCCGGGACCACGATCGTCCCCGCCCGGGCCAGCGCCTCCAGCCCGTACGGCGCGGAGAGCGTGAGTCCGCCGGTGGTGGCGAGCGGTCCCTCCTCCCCGGCGCAGACCAGCAGGCGGTAGCGCGGGACCCCGGCGTCCTGCCGGTCGACCCCGAAGACGGAGAGCGGGATCGAGCTCTCGAAGATCGGTGCACCGCCGAAGATCAGCACGGCGACGGTCTCGCGCCGGCGCCGGCCGGACAGCTTCCGGGGCGCGGTGGCCATCACGGGCGCGGAGGTGCCGTTCGCCCCGTGGCCGGTGACGCCGTGGCCGGTGACGCCGTGGCCGCCCGGGGCGTGGCCGCCCGGGGTGTGGGAGGCCGGGGCGTGGCCGCTCGGGCTGTGGCCGTTGGCTCCGGCGGTGACGCCCTGGCTCGCCGCTCCGGCGGGGAGCCCGCCGGTGGGGGTGGGCGCCGGGCCGCCGGAGAACGCCGGGAACGCCGCGTCCGCCGCCGGCTGGCCGGGGGCCTGGCCGTACGGATGCCCCTGGCCGCCGTGCAACGGTCCGCCGTACACATGGCCGCCGTGCTGTCCGGCGTGCTGGCCGCCTGTGTGCGAAGCGGCGACATGGCCGGGAATCGACGGGCCGGCATGGCCGACCGCCGCTGCGCCCTGGTTCGTCACATGACTGACGGACAGTCGGCTGACGGTGCGTCCACCGTGTTCCGTCGCGGCCGAGTAGGCCGGCGATCCCGCCGCCGCGGACGGGGCGGTGGCCGGGGCGGACGGGGCCGGAGCGGCCGCAGGGCTGTACGAGGGGTACGGGGCGGCGCTGGAGCTGCCGGAGAGGCGGGTGTTGGCAGCGGCGGAGGCGGCGGCTCTCGCGGAACGACCCGCGATGCCGGCCGCCGGCTGGCCGCTGTCAGGACCCGCGTCGCTCCTGCTCACCCTGCTCAAGGCGCTCAAGCCCCCTCGGTGGTGTGGTGTGGTGGTGCGGCACTGCTAGCCAAGATCGAATCTATCGGGTGGACCGTTGCCGTTGTGACAAGTTCACCATCCGACGCTATGTCGACATGGCAATTTGGCGTGATGCATTCGATCACGAAGCGTGGCACCCGTCGACCCTTCTGGGAAGGGGGCCTGTGCAAGGGTGGCTGGTTGTCGCGGGACCGGTCCTGGGGCGTCAGGTTCCCGCGCGCCCGGTCGGCGGGTCTGGGCTGCGGCTTTGCCCAAGGCCGGGGGAGTCGCCCGAGATTGGCCGAATATCGACGGTGCACATGCGGGCGCACGGGCGGCGAAGCGTGCGCCTCCCTGGCTTCATCCGGCCAGTGCCGGGGCGGGTCGGCGACGGTCGACCGCCCGGCGCTAACGTCCAGCCGTGAAGACCATCAGCCGGCTCGAACAGGCCACCGACAACGCTGCCGAATTCTGGCTCGCCCAAGCCCGCGCCCATGGTTGGCAGCGGCTCGTCGACCCCCGATTCACCGCGGTCCGCTGCGCCCGCACCCCGGGGGACGCCCACCGCGTGGTGGTGACCCGTCCCGGCGGGGACAGAGTCGCACTGGAGGACGACGTGGCGGGCCTCGTCCGGGAGTGGGGCAGCATCGCCGTGACCGTGGAAGACCCTTACGGGATGCTGGACATGACCCGCCACGGACTCGGCCACGGCCGTGCGATGGCCGTGATGACCCGCGAGCCGGGCCCGCTGGAGAACCCGCGCTTCGGTGTGCAGGCGGCCGCTTCACCGCCTGACGGCAATTCACCGGCGCGGGCGGGGAGCGGATCGGTGGCTGCCGGCTCCGTGGCGTCCACCGGGAACGGCGGCGGCTGGTCCCTGACGGTCGATGAGGTGCTGGGCGCGGACGGCTTCGCCGAGGTGGAGCGCGCCGTGGTCGAGGGCTTCCCGATCGAGGCCCGCCAGCCCTGGACGCGCGGGGGGATGCTGCCGGAGGCGCTGCTGGACGAACCGGGCCTCCGGGCCTGGCTCGGCCGGATCGACGGTGCACCGGCGGGTGCCTGCCTGACCTACGACGACGGCCGGGCCACCGGGGTCTACTGGGTCGCGACGCTTCCCGAGCACCGCTCCCGAGGGGTGGGCCGTGCCGTCCTGGAGACCGCACTGGCCGGCGCCCACCCGGACCGCCCGGCGACCCTGGTCGCCACCGTGCTCGGCGAACCGCTCTACCGGAAGCTCGGTTTCACGGAGCAGGGTCGTACGCACTGGTGGACGCTGCTCGCGCCTGCGGTCGAATAGCGGACCGGGTGGCCGGTCGGGTCGCCGGTCGGGTCCGGTCGTCGGTGCGGTGGGCCCCGACCGTTCGGCCGTGGGCGGGCGGCGACCGCCGGAGGGGCGGTGGTTCCGGCCTCGACCGAGGCCCGGTCGGTCACCCGGTGCGACTCGCCTCAGGACCGGACGGCCGCCGCCCGGGCCGTGGCCTCGCCCGTGCCCTGCGGACCGGCCAGGGCCGGCCGCGGACCGAACCGGGCGGCCGGGGTCGCGAACAGCGTCCGAGCCGGGCGTTCGCCCGCCGGGCCCTCTGCGGTGCGGCGCCCGCCCCCCGGCAGGCCGATGCCCGTCCGTGGTTCCGCCGGGACGGACGGGAGGCCCGACGCGACCGCCAGACCGACTGCGCCCGTCAGGGCCACGGTGCCGGTCAGGGCCACCGTGTTGGAGGGGACCACCGTGGTGGACGGGCCGGCCGGGACCGGCAGGCCCGCGGCATCCGTGGAGCGCGCGCCGCCGGCCACGGCAAATCCACCGGACAGGTTTCGGACAGCGATCTCCGCCGTCGAGGCCGCGAGCCCGTTCCACGCCGTGCTCCCGGCATCGGGCGCATGCACGCCGTCCGGGGCGGATATCGGAAACTGTGCGCCGGGTCGCGCGCCGGGCCGCGCCGTCACCGCGCGGGCGCGGCCAGGGAGGGGTCCCGGAGTCGCGACCGAGGGGCGGCGCCGGGCGGCGCCGCCGGCCCGGATTCCGGGCCGAAGGCCCGGTGCGCCGCGGGCGGACAGCACCTGCCCGATCGCCTCCGGCAGCCCGGCCGCCTTCAGTGTCGGCCGGTATCCCGGCTCGGCCCAGGGCCGGCCGTGGTGCAGCCAGACACTGCGCAGCCCCGTGAGCTCCGCGCCCGCGATGTCGGCGGGGGCGTGGTCGCCGATCATCCAGGTGTCCGCCGTCCAGTCGCCGGTCGGCGCGATGCCGCATCGCTGGGCGGCGATCTCGAAGATCAGCGGGTCGGGCTTGACGCAGTCCGCCTCCTCCGAGATCACCCAGCCGTCGACGAGCGGCCCGAGGCCGGTCCGGCGGATCTTCTCCAGCTGCGGCCGTGTGCCGCCGTTGCTGACGATGCCGAGCGTCCAGCCCGCCTCGCGCGCCGCCCGCAGTGCGTCCACGTGCCGAGGCGGGCATTGGATGTGGGAGTTGATGCCACGCCGGTAGTGCGCCAGCAGTAATTCGAAGGATTCGTCCAAGCCGTAGCGGCGTCGGACGGCGGACAGTACCGTGCTGCGCGGCACGTAGCCGCCGCCGTCGATCGTGACGAACCAGTCGACGTCGCCGGGCGGCAGGTCTCGTTCGGCCAGAAGATCCTGAGCCCAGGCCCGGAAAGCGGCATCCCTGGGGAGCAGCGTGTTGTCGAGGTCGAGCAGGAGCAGGGGCATGCCGAGCATGGTGCCAGCGGGCATGGGTATGCATCTGGCAAATGCCAGAGGCCGTCGCGAACCGGCATGGAATGGCTGAAACCGGTAGCGGCTCGCACCTCCCGGACGCTCCGGCGACGGGTCCGGGGAGGCGGGTACGTCGTGCGGTCTCCGGCCGGTCGGACGGGTACGTCGTGCGGTCTCCGGCCGGACCGCCGCGCGGCAGCGCGCGGTGACGGGCGGCAACGGATCGTCGTCGATCAATGACAGTCCGGTCACGGTGTCCGGGGGGCCTGTTGCGCCGCCCGGTCCGCTCAGTCAAGCTCCAGAGAACCTCCTTTGCCAGAGGGGGCGCGACCGCGCACACGACGGGCGCACCGCCGCCGGCGGGCGCATCCTCCGTTCGCGGGAACAAGGGTGATCCGGGGCTCCGCAGCTGGGCTGAGCCTCTCGCCCGTCGTACTCTGAAAGGACTAGGTCACAAACGGTGGTGCTCGGCGCAGACCGACGTCGTCCCGTGGGCGGCCCTGCTGCCTGGGCAGCGTTGTCCTCTCCTGTCGGCCCATCTCCTGCGAAGAGCCTTGAGCCATGGCTGGTTTTGAGTCCTCCCGACCGGTTGAACCGGACGCGCCCCGGATCGGCGGCGCATCGGCCGGGGGAGACGACCGCCGGAGCGCGGACGGCGTCGAGGTCCGGCCTCCTGCGGTGGGCGCCGGCGCCCTCTCCCGTGCCCTCCGCAACATCGCGCGCCGCAGCCGCCCAGGCTCCCGCCAACGCCGCGAACAGCACCGGTCCGACCCTGTGGAGCCGGCCGTGAACGGACGCCTGGGGCCGGGCGCCGAGCGCCCGGGCGTCCCGGGGCTGTCCAGCGCAACCGGCGAGCCGACCGCGCAGGAGGCTGCCGCCCGTGCCTGCGACCCGGCCTTCCAACACGGTGTGGTGGTCGGTTTCGACGGCTCCCTGTCGAGCGAGCGCGCCCTTGCCTACGCGGTGGGCATGGCCCGTCGCTCGCAGTGCGGACTGGTGATCGTGCACGTCGCCAACCGCCTGCCCGCGACCGTCTGGGCGGGGTGCGAGCCCCCGGTCTTCGTGGACCTCCCCGACCACCGGACCGAGGTCCTCGGCCTGGAGCTCGCCTGTGCGGACTTCCTCGCCGGAGTCCCCTGGATCCTGGTCGAGCGGGGCGGTGACATCTGCCACGAGATCGAGGAGGTCGGCCGCGAGTACGCTGCCGACGCCATCGTGGTCGGCAGCACTCACGGCCTGCTCGGCAAGATCTTCGGATCGGTCTCCGGGCGGTTGGCCCGTCGCGCCAACCGCCCGGTGATCGTGATTCCCTGACGTTCCGTCCTGGCGGCGCGCTGCAGCTGCCGCCGGTTCCTCCCGGCCTCTCGCAGGCCCCCGTGCGCACCGACCGTGTCGGAGCGGTGCGCAGGAGGGCCCGCGGACGGGCGTGCTTCCGTGAGGAGGTGGGTGCGCGTCAGACGACGCCGAGCTCACGGGCGATGAGCATGCGCTGGACCTCCGAGGTGCCCTCCCCGATTTCGAGGATCTTGCAGTCGCGCCAGAAACGCGCCACCGGGAACTCGTTCATGAAGCCGTACCCGCCGTGGATCTGGGTCGCCTCGCGGGCGTTGTCGACGGCGGCCTCGGACGAGTACAGCTTCGCGATCGCGGCCTCCTTCTTGAACGGCTCGGCCTGCAGCAGCCGGGACGCGGCGTCCCGCCAGGCCAGGCGGGAGACGTGCGCGCGCATCTCCATGTCGGCGAGCTTGAACTGGATGGCCTGGTTGGCACCGATCGGCCGGCCGAAGGCGCGGCGCGTACCGGCGTAGCTGACGGACTGGTCGACGCACCCCTGGGCCAGGCCGGTGCCCAGGGCGGCGATGGCGATGCGGCCCTCGTCGAGGATCCGCAGGAACTGGGCGTAGCCGCGGCCGCGCTCGCCCAGCAGGTTGGCCGCGGGGACGCGGCAGTCGGTAAAGGACAGTTCGCGGGTGTCGGAGGCGTTCCACCCGACCTTCGAGTACTTCTTCGAGACCTGGAAGCCGGGGGTCCCGGTGGGCACGATGATGGACGAGATCTCGCGCTGCGGCGAGGAGAATTCGCCTCCTTCACCCGAACGAGCGATCGGTTCGGTGAGGGCGGTGACGGTCACCAGGCCGGTGATCTCGGTGCCCGAGTTGGTGATGAAGCACTTGGTGCCGTTGATGACCCACTCGTCGGTGTCCTCGTCGTACCGCGCCGTGGTGCGGGTCGCGCCGGCGTCGGAACCGCCCTCGGGCTCGGTCAGGCCGAACGCGCCGAGCAGTTCGCCGGAGGTGAGCCGCGGCAGCCACTCGCGCTTCTGCTCCTCCGTGCCGAAGCGGTAGATGGGCATCGCACCGAGCGAGACCGCGGCCTCCAGGGTGATCGCGACCGAGGAGTCGACGCGGGCGAGCTCCTCCAGGGCGAGGCAGAGGGCGAAGTAGTCGCCGCCCATGCCGCCGTACTCCTCCGGGAAGGGCAGGCCGAAGAGGCCCATCCGCCCCATCTCCCGCACGATCTCGTAGGGGAACTCGCCCTGCTCGTAGAACTCGCCGATCTTCGGTGCGACCACGTCCTGGGCGAACTCGGCGACGGTGCGCCGCAGTTCCTCGTACTCGCTGTTCAGCCGGTGGTCGAGCATGGTGATCCTCCTGTGGCCCCGGCGGGGTGGCCGCGGGCGTGAGCGGGGCGACCGCGCGTCCGCCCGACGGTGTGAGGGCGTGACGGCAGCACGGTCTGTTGAGAGTGACGGTCGGTTCCGTCGGTGTGTCGTCGGTGCCGGCCGGACGTGGTTCCGGCCGGCGCCGCGGGTCTGTGCGGGGCGGCGGCCACCGGGCGCCCGGGGGACGCCCGGTGCCGCCGGTCAGGCCCGGGCCGCGCCGAGCAGGGCCTGGACGGTACGGGAGGGGCTCGGCCGGCCGAGCCGCTGAGCCATCCAGCCGCTGGTCGCGACCAGGGCGCGGAGGTCGACCCCGGTCCGGATGCCGAGGCCGTGCAGCATCCAGACCAGGTCCTCGGTGGCCAGGTTCCCGGTGGCGCTCTTGGCGTAGGGGCAGCCGCCCAGACCGCCCGCGGAGGCGTCGACCGTGGTGACGCCGGCGCGCAGGGCGGCCAGGGTGTTGCTGAGCGCCTGGCCGTAGGTGTCGTGGAAGTGCACCGCGAGCCGCTCGGCCGGGACGCCCGCCCGGGCGAAGCCGTCCAGCAGGGCGGTGACCTGGCCCGGAGTGGCCACGCCGATGGTGTCGCCGAGGCTGAGCTCGAAGCAGCCCATCTCCAGCAGCCGGACCCCGAAGCCGACCACCTGGTCGATCGGGACCGGGCCCTCCCACGGGTCCCCGAAGCACATCGAGAGGTAGCCGCGGACCCGGATCCCGGCCTCCGCGGCGCGCGCCACGACCGGCCGGAACATCGCCATCGCCTCGTCCGCCGAGCGGTTGAGGTTGCGCCGGGCGAAGGTCTCGGTGGCGCTCGCGAACACCGCGATGTCGGCGGCGTGGTGGGCGAGCGCCCGGTCGAGGCCGCGCTCGTTGGGCACCAGCACCGGGAGCCGCAGCCCGGGGTGGCGGGCCGGCAGGTCGGCGAGCCGGGGCACCAGCTCCTCGGCGTCGGCGAGCTGGGGCACCCACTTCGGGTGGACGAAGCTGGTCGCCTCGACCGTGCCCAGGCCGGCGGCCGCGAGCCGGGCGATGAACTCGGCCTTGACCTCGACGGGGACGAGGCCGCTCTCGTTCTGCAGTCCGTCGCGCGGGCCGACCTCGTGGATCCGCACCTGCTCGGGCAGGCCCGGGTCGCGGACGGGGTCGGGCAGACCGAGGTCGAGCGCGTCGGGCTCGTGCGCGGGGGAGGCCGCGGGGGCGGTCACGACGCCACCCCGGCCGCGGCCGTCCGCTCGGCGGGGCCGTCCTCGTCCGGGGCGACCACGACCAGCAGCTCCTCCATGGCGACGGTGGCGCCGGCGGTGGCCCGCAGCTCGGTCACCGTGCCGTCGTGCGGGGCGGCGATCACGTGTTCCATCTTCATGGCCTCCAGGACGAGCAGGGGTTGGCCCCGGCGGACCTGCTCGCCGGCCGCCGTCTTCACGACCGTGACGGTGCCCGGCATCGGGGCGGTGAGCGCGCCGTGGTGGGCGGCGCCGGCGGCGGCGCTCTCGCCGACCGGGTCGTACGCGTGCAGCGGCCAGGCGTCGCCGTCGATGCCGAGCCAGGTGACCGGACCGCCCACCGGGTTGGGGGCGCCGTCGGCGGCCAGGGCGAAGGCGGTCTGCAGGCCGGCCGCGGTGAGGTGCAGGCGGTCGCCGGTGCGCACGGCGCGGGCGCGGTGGACCGGCCCGTCGCCGAGCCGGACCTCCACCTCGGGAGTGACGCCCGGCCGGTTGTCAGTGGGCTCCGCTACGTTGCCTGCAGTGATCGGACGGACGCTCACCGTCACCGGATCCTGGCCGGAGGCGCGGAGGCGGTGGGTGGTCCAGGCGGCGTCGCCCCCGAGGCGCCAGCCCGACGGAAGGGAGAAGGGGTCGGTCCAGCCGCCACCGTCGCTGGCGGGGGCGAGGTCGAGGTGCCGCGCGAGCGCGGCCGCGTAGTAGAGGAGGTGCGCCGGTGACGGAGTGTCGGCGGAACCGGCGGAACCGGCGGAACCGGCGGAATCGGCGGAACCGGCGGCGGAAGGAGTGACGGAAGGAGCGACGGAAGGAGTGACGGAAGCGGTGTCGGCGGTCCGGGCCGGGGAGTAGGCCGAGGCCAGCAGTGCGGGCTGCTGCTGGGCCGTCTGCTCCACCAGGCCGGTGTCGAGGCGGCCGGCGGCGACCTCGGGGTGTGCGAGCAGTCGCCGCAGGAAGCCGGTGTTGGTGGTCACGCCGAGGATCCGGGTGTCGGCCAGCGCGGCGCGGAGGCGGCGCAGCGCGGTCGGGCGGTCGGGCCCGTAGGCGATGACCTTGGCGAGCATCGGGTCGTAGGCGCTGGTGATGACGGACCCGGCGGTGACGCCGGAGTCCACCCGGATGCCTTCGCCCTGCGGTTCGTCGAGGACCAGGATGCGCCCGCCGGTGGGCAGGAAGTCCCGTTCCGGGTCCTCGGCGCAGATGCGGGCCTCGATGGCGTGGCCCAGGAAGGAGATGTCCGGCTGGGCGAAGGGCAGGCTCTCGCCGGCGGCGATCCGGACCTGCCACTCGACCAGGTCCAGCCGCTGGGGCTGGGCCGGGGCCGTCGCTGTGCCGGGGGGCGGGGCTGTGACGGCGACGGCGAGTTCGGTGACGGGGTGTTCCACCTGGAGGCGGGTGTTCATCTCCATGAAGAAGAAGTCCCGCACCCCCTCGGCGGGGTCGGGGGAGTCCGGGTCGATGCCGGGGACGATGAACTCCACGGTGCCGGCCCCGGTGTAGCCGCAGGACTCCGCGGCGCGCACGGCCGCGGCGCCCATCGCGGCCCGGGTCTCGGCGTTGAGCAGGACGGAGGGTGCCTCTTCGATCAGCTTCTGGTGGCGGCGCTGCAGGCTGCACTCGCGCTCGCCGAGGTGGACGGTGGTGCCGTGGGCGTCGGCCAGCACCTGCACCTCGATGTGGCGGGGCCGGTCGACCCAGCGCTCCAGCAGCAGGGTGTCGTCGCCGAAGGCGGTGCGGGCGACCCGCCGCGCGGCGGCGATCTCGGTGGGCAGCTCGGCCGGGTCGCGGACCAGGCGCATGCCCTTGCCGCCGCCGCCGGCGGACGGCTTGAGCAGGACCGGGTACCCGATCTCGGCGGCGGCCGCGACGAGTTCCTCGTCGGTCGGCGCGGTCGCCTGGCTGCCCGGGACCACCGGGACGCCGGCGGCGCGGACGGCCTCCTTGGCGTTGATCTTGTCACCCATCAGCTCGACCGCGGCGGGCGGAGGCCCGATGAAGACCAGGCCGGCGTCGGCGCAGGCGCGGGCGAAGGCCGCGTTCTCGGCGAGGAAGCCGTAGCCGGGGTGAACGGCCTGGGCGCCGGTGCGGCGGGCGGCGTCGAGGATCTGGTCGGTCCGCAGGTAGGTCTCGGCGGCCGAGCTGTCGCTGCGGTCGGCCGGTCCGAGCCGGACCGCGGTGTCGGCCTCGCGGACGTGGGGTGCGTCGGCGTCGGCGTCGCTGAACACGGCGACGGAGCGCACGCCGAGCCGCCGCAGGGTGCGGATCACCCGGAGGGCGATCTCGCCGCGGTTGGCGACCAGAACTGTGTCGAACATGGGAGGCGTTCCTCCGGGTCGAGGGGGCCGTACGAAGGAGGTGGTTGGGAGGGGCGGGGGCCGGGTGGCCGGGGCCGGGCGGGGCCGGCCCCGGTGCGGGTCACATCCGGAAGACGCCGTACGGGCCGGGTGCCGGGAGCGGGGCGTTGGCGCAGGCGGTGAGGGCGAGACCGACGACCGTGCGGGTGTCCATCGGGTCGATCACGCCGTCGTCCCAGAGCCGGGCGGTGGCGTAGTACGCGCTGCCCTGGCGCTCGTACTGCTCGCGGACCGGGCGCTTGAACTCCTCCTCGGCGGCGGTCGGCCACTCCTCGCCGTGCGCCTCCAACTGGTCGCGCCGGACGGTGGCCAGGACGGACGCGGCCTGCTCGCCGCCCATGACGGAGATCTTGGCGCCCGGCCACATCCAGAGGAAGCGGGGCGAGTAGGCGCGGCCGCACATCGAGTAGTTGCCGGCCCCGTACGAGCCGCCGATCACCACGGTCAGCTTCGGGACGCGGGTGCAGGCGACGGCGTTGACCATCTTGGCGCCGTGCTTGGCGATGCCGCCCGCCTCGTACTGCCGGCCGACCATGAACCCGGTGATGTTCTGCAGGAAGAGGAGGGGGATGCCGCGCTGGTCGCACAGCTCGATGAAGTGGGCGCCCTTGACGGCGGACTCGGAGAAGAGCACGCCGTTGTTGGCGACGATGCCGACCGGGTGGCCGTGGATCCGGGCGAAGCCGGTCACCAGGGTCGCGCCGTAGTCGGCCTTGAACTCGGCGAAGCGGCTGCCGTCGACCAGCCGGGCGATCACCTCCCGCACGTCGTACGGGGTGCGCGGGTCGACCGGGACGGCTCCGTAGAGGCCGGCCGGGTCGACCGCGGGCGGCTCGGCCGGTTCGAGCGGCCACGGCTTCGCCGGGCGCGGGCCGAGCCCGGCGACGATGGTGCGGACGATGGACAGCGCGTGGGCGTCGTCCTCGGCCAGGTGGTCGGTGACCCCGGAGGTCCGGGAGTGGAGCTCGCCGCCGCCCAGTTCCTCGGCGGTGACCACCTCGCCGGTGGCGGCCTTCACCAGGGGCGGTCCGCCGAGGAAGATCGTGCCCTGGTTGCGGACGATGACGGCCTGGTCGCTCATCGCGGGGACGTACGCGCCGCCCGCGGTGCACGAGCCGAGCACGGCGGCGATCTGCGGGATGCCCGCGGCGGAGAGCCGGGCCTGGTTGTAGAAGATCCGGCCGAAGTGGTCGCGGTCGGGGAAGACCTCGTCCTGCATCGGGAGGAAGGCGCCGCCGGAGTCCACCAGGTAGATGCAGGGCAGGCGGTTCTCCAGCGCGACCTCCTGGGCGCGCAGGTGCTTCTTCACCGTCATCGGGTAGTACGTGCCGCCCTTGACGGTGGCGTCGTTGGCGACGACGACCACCTCGCGTCCGGCGACCCGGCCGATGCCCGCGATGACGCCCGCCGCCGGGGCGGCGCCGTCGTACATCCCGTCGGCCGCGAGCGGGGCCAGTTCGAGGAAGGGGGACGCCGGGTCGAGCAGGGTGTCGACGCGGTCGCGCGGGAGTAGCTTGCCCCGGGAGGTGTGGCGGGCCCGGGCCTTGGCCCCGCCGCCGAGCGCGGCCGTGCCGAGCTTCTCGCGCAGCTCGGCGACCAGGGCCCGGTGGGCCTCGGTGTTGGCTCGGTAGGACTCGGAGCCCGGATCGACGGCGGTGCCGAGCCGGGGCGCGGGAGCCGCGGCCCCCGGCGCGACGGACCCGGCGACCGCGCCGCCCGGGCCGGAGACGCCCGCGCCGGGCGTGCTGCCGTTGACGCCGGTGGGTACGCCGGCGGTGGAGATGACCATTCCCAAGAGCTCCCTTGCCCTCGGCACCAGGTGGGTGGCAGAGCCGGGTGAGCCCGCGACCCCCAACGTTAATGAGCGTTAACTCGTGCCGCCCAGGTTAACGGTCGATAACCCGACTGTCTACGATGGGCAGCATGCCGAACGTCCCCGCCGCATCCGCGCTCCCACGCCGTGACCAGATCCGCAGGGAGGCGGCCCGGCTGTTCGCCGCCCGCGGCTTCCTCGGCGTCGGCGTCGACGAGATCGGCAAGGCCGTCGGCATCAGCGGGCCGGGCCTCTACCGGCACTTCGCCGGCAAGGACGCGATGCTCGCCGACCTGCTGATCGGGATCAGCGAGCGCCTGCTGGAGGAGGGACGCCGCCGGGCGGGCAACGGCGACGGCGCGGCCGAGGCGCTGGACGCGCTGATCGGCGGCCACGTCGAGTTCGCGCTCGACGACCGCGACCTGATCACCCTGCACGACCGCGAACTGCTGAACCTCAAGGAGGAGGACCGCCGCACGGTCCGCCGGCTCCAGCGCGGCTACCTCGAACTGTGGGTGGACGTGGTCCGGCGCGCCTACCCGGCGCTGGCCGAGTCCGCGGCCGAGCCGGTCGCCCGGGCCGCCGTGCACGCCGTCTTCGGGTTGATCAACTCGACCCCGCACAGCCTCGGCCCGAACCCCGCGCAGGACGACCGGGCCGCCGGCCTGCAGCGCGACGGCATGGCGGCACTGCTGCACAGCCTCGCCCACGGCGCCTTCTCGGCGGCGGCCGGCGCCGCTGCCTCGGGTGCCGGGGCCTCCGGCGCCGAGGTCGACGTCGCCGCCGACGCCGGGATCCCCGCCGACGCCGGGATCCCCGCCGACGCCGGCGACTGACCGGCCCGGGAGCCGGCCCTGGGTGGTTCCGCGGCGGGGCGGCGGCCCCGGGGCGGGCCTGGCCGGCGGCTGCGCCGGTGGCGGGTGGGCGCGGGGCGCATCGTCGTCCACCCTGGAAGTCGGCCGCTCCGGCGACGCGGCCGTGGCGGCGTGCGGTCGGGAATCACCGAGGGCCGTGGGCTGTTGGCTCCTCCGCCGGACCGGACGCCCGGCACGCTCTGGCCGGACGGTCCCCGGACAAAGCCATGGCGGCCACCCGACGGAATGGTTAGCATCCCTAAATATGCCTGAGACTCACGGATCTACGGTGGAGCTTTCCCCGAGCGGCACCCGAACCGGCGCCCAGGGCACCCCGGGCGAGCCGGCCGGCACCGATGCGCCGCGGGACGGCAGAGGCAGACCCGCGGGCGGTACGCCCGGCGGCCCGGTGCCCGGCGACGGCGCACCCGGCAGCGGCGGGCCGAAGGACGGCGGAGCCGACGGCCCGGGTTGGCTGCGGCGGCTGATCGGCTACTGCTGGCGGTCGCGGCGCAGCGTGCTGCTGGCCTTCGGCGCCTCCCTCGTCGGCATGGCCGTCACGGCCCTGGTCCCGCTGGTCACCAAGCTGATCATCGACGACGTCATCACCGCGCACACCCGGTCGCTGGCCCCGTGGGCGGTCGTCCTGCTGCTGGCGGCGGTGCTGGTGTTCGCCTGCACCCAGGTGCGCCGGTACTACGGCGGTCAGCTCGCCCTCGACGTCCAGCACGACATGCGCAGCGACCTGTTCCGCTCGCTCGGCCGGCTCGACGGCCACCGGCAGGACCGGCTGGACACCGGCCAGGTGGTCGGCCGCGCCACGTCCGACCTCCAGCTGATCAACGGCCTGCTGTCGATGCTGCCGATGATGACCGGCTACCTGCTGATGTTCGTCATGTCGCTGGCCGTGATGATCTGGCTCTCGCCGCCGCTCACCCTGATCGCGCTGGTCATGGGCCCGGCACTCTGGTGGGTCTCGGTACTGAGCCGCAAGCGCCTGTTCCCGTCCACCTGGGCCGCCCAGCAGGAGGCCGCGGCCGTCGCGGGCGTGGTCGACGAGGCGGTCGGCGGCGTGCGGGTGGTCAAGGGCTTCGGCCAGGAGGCCCAGGAGCTGGACAAGCTGGAGTCGGCGTCGCGCAACCTCTTCGCGGCCCGGCTGCGCTCGATCCGCCTGAACAGCCGCTACAACCCGGCGATGCAGGCGATCCCGGCGCTGGCCCAGGTCGCGGTGCTGGCGTTCGGCGGGTGGCTGGCCGTGGACGGCCGGGTCTCGCTCGGTACCTTCGTGGCCTTCTCCACCTACGTCGCCCAGATGACCGGCCCGGTCCGGATGCTGACCGTGGTGATCACCGTCGGCCAGCAGGCCAGGGCGGGCGTGGAGCGGGTGCTCCAGCTGATCGACGAGCGGCCGCTGGTGCAGGAGCACCCGGGCGCGGCGGTCCTCGACCTCGCCGGGGCCGCCCCCACCGGGTCCGACGCCACCGGCGCGTCCGCCGTGACCGGCGCGGCCACCGGCACCGGCGCTTCCGACCCGGCCCCGCGGGTGGTCGGCGCCCGCACCTCCGACGTGGCGCTGGAGTTCGACCGGGTCGAGTTCCGCTACGACCCCGAGCACCCGGCACCCGTGCTGCACGGGCTCGACCTGAAGCTCGCCCCCGGCGAGACCCTGGCCCTGGTCGGGGCGTCCGGTTCGGGCAAGTCGACGGTGGCGCAGCTCGTGCCGCGGTTCTACGACCCGGCGGCCGGTGCGGTCCGTCTCTACGGTCACGACCTGCGCGACCTCACCCTCGACTCGGTCCGGGCGGCCGTCGGCATCGTGCCCGAGGAGAGCTTCCTGTTCTCCGAGACCGTCCGCACCAACATCGCCTACGGGCGGCCCGACGCCACCGACGAGCAGGTCGTGGCGGCCGCCCGCGCGGCGCAGGCCGACGAGTTCGTCCGGCAGCTGCCCGACGGCTACGAGACCAAGGTCGGCGAGCAGGGCCTCACGCTCTCCGGCGGCCAGCGCCAGCGCATCGCCCTGGCCCGGGCCATCCTCACCGACCCGCGGATCCTGCTGCTCGACGACGCCACCTCGGCGGTCGACCCGCAGATCGAGGCGGAGATCCACGACGCGCTGCGGTCGGTCATGGCCGGCCGCACCACCCTGCTGATCGCCCACCGCCGCTCCACCCTCCAGCTCGCCGACCGGATCGCCGTCCTGGACCACGGCCGGCTGCTGGACATCGGGACGCACGAGGAGCTCGACGGCCGATGTCCGCAGTACCGGGCGCTGATATCCGACCACGAGACCGACCGCACCGGCGGCCGGGCCGTCCCCGGGGCGGTCACCGCCGGGACGCCGGTCGGCGCAGCCGCCAACGGTTCCACCGGCGGACCCTCCACCGGCGGACCCGCGACCGCCACCGCAGCCGTCACGGCGACCGGCGTCTCCAGGGCCACCCCGGCCACCACCACCGCCGAGCCGACCGCGCCGACGACCGGGAACGCCGCCGCCACCGCGGACGCCCCCACCCCGGAGCCCGCACCCGACCTGCCGACCGCGGCCCTGACCAAGGCGGCCCGCACCGCCGCCCCCGACCTGATCGCCAAGGTCGCCGCGCTCCCGCCGGCCACCGACACGCCCGCGATACCCCGTGCCGAGGCCGAGGCCGGCGACCCGGACTTCACCCTCCGCCGCCTGCTGCGTCCGTTCCGTCGTCCACTCGCCCTCGCCCTGCTGCTGGTCGCCCTCGACGCGGGCGCCAACCTGGTGCTGCCGGTCCTGATCCGGCACGGCATCGACGACGGTGTGAGCAAGGCGCTGATGTCGGGCGTGACCGTCGCCGCGCTGACCGCGCTGGTGGTCGTCCTGTTGGACTGGCTGGTGCAGAGCGCCGAGAACCGGGTCAGCGGCCGGACCGGCGAGCGCGTGCTCTACACCCTCCGGCTCAAGATCTTCAGCCACCTCAACCGGCTGGGCCTCGACTACTACGAGCGCGAGCTGTCCGGCCGGATCATGACCCGGATGACCACGGACCTGGACTCGCTGACGTCCTTCCTGCAGACCGGTGTCGTCACCGCCGTGGTCAGCCTGCTCACCTTCTTCGGCATCTTCGGCGCCCTGCTGGTCATCGACGCCGGCCTGGCCCTGGTGGTCTTCGCCGTGCTGCCGCTGCTGGTCGCCGCGACGCTGGTCTTCCGCAAGAAGTCCAAGGCCCAGTACGAGATCTCGCGCGACCTGATCAGCACGGTCAACGCCGACCTGCAGGAGAACGTCGCCGGCATGCGGATCGTCCAGGCCTTCCGCCGGCTGGACGCCAACACCGACCGCTTCGTCGCCCGGGGCATCGCCTACCGCGATGCCCGGGTCCGGGCACAGCTCTACATCTCGCTGTACTTCCCGTTCGTCCAGTTCCTCTCCAGCGTGGCCGCCGCGCTGGTGCTGATCGTGGGCGCCGAGCGGGTCGACTCGGGCACCCTGACGGTCGGAGCCCTGGTCGCCTACCTGCTCTACATCGACCTGTTCTTCGCCCCGGTGAACCAGCTCTCGCAGGTCTTCGACGGCTATCAGCAGGCGGCCGTCGGCCTGGGCCGGATCCGCGAGCTGCTGCGCACCCCGACCACGACGGCCGAGGCCGCCGACGCGGTGCCCGTGCGCGAGCGCCTCCGCGGCGAGATCGACTTCGAGGACGTCAGCTTCGCCTACAACGGCGGTGCCGACGGGGCCCCGGACGTGCTCACCGGCGTCACCCTGCACGTTCCCGCGGGGCAGACGGTGGCACTGGTCGGCGAGACGGGGGCCGGCAAGTCGACGCTGGTCAAGCTGGTCGCCCGGTTCTACGACGCGACCGCCGGCACCGTGCGGGTGGACGGCGTCGACCTGACCCGCTACGACCTGGCGCAGTACCGCCACCGGCTCGGCGTGGTGCCGCAGGAGGCGTACCTGTTCGCGGGCACGGTGCGCGAGGCGATCGCCTACGGGCGGCCCTCGGCCTCGGCGGCAGAGGTGGAGGAGGCGGCCCGCGCGGTCGGCGCGCACGACATGATCGTCAAGCTCTCGGGCGGCTACGACCACGAGGTCACCGGTCGCGGCAGGAACCTCTCGGCGGGGCAGCGCCAGCTGATCGCGCTGGCCCGGGCCGAGCTGGTCGATCCGGACGTCCTGTTGCTGGACGAGGCCACCGCGGCGCTGGACCTGGCCACCGAGGCGGCCGTCAACCACGCGTCCGACCGGCTCAGCGGCGGCCGCACCACCCTGGTGATCGCCCACCGACTCACCACCGCCGAGCGGGCCGACCGGGTCGTCGTCCTCGACCACGGCAAGGTGGTCGAGGACGGCACGCACACCGAGCTGCTCGCCCGGGGCGGCGTGTACGCGCGGCTCTGGCAGGCGTTCATCGCCGACGGTCACCCCGCCCCCGCACCGGTGGCGGCGCCGGTGGCGGGTTACTGACTTCAGCGCCGAGGTCGGTGGGCACCCCGAGGCGGGTCCGGTCACCCCGGTCGGGGCCCCGGACCCGCCCGCTCAGACGGCGAGCAGCGCGGAGAGCAGTCCGGTCACGTCGCCCCCGCGCGGCAGGCCGCTGACCTGTCCGTCGCCCACCTCCACCACCCGCCAGCCGGAGCCGTCGGCCCGGCTGGCGAGGTCGGTGGTGACGAAGCGGCAGCCCAGCGCGCGGACCGGCGGCCTGACGGCGGTGAGATCCGGCTCGGCGGACTGCTCCGGAGCGTCGGGGTGGGGTCCGACCAGGACGGGCTCGCCGTCCAGCCACCACACCCGGGCCTCGACCGTCCGGCCGTTCCCGCCGGCCCCTCTCGCCGCCGACGTGCCGCCCGCCGGCTCGCCGCCGCTCGGCCCGTGCGCGCCGACGACGCTGGTGCTGTCGACGGCGGTGTCGTCGGCCCGGGCGAACTCCTCGAAGCGGCGCAGCACCACCCCGCCCGCCAGGAAGTCGCCCTGCAGATCGACGAAGCGCGCCACGACCCGCCCGACCGCGGCCGGATCGGCCAACTCCGGGATGTAGCAGGCCTCGTCCCACTCGTCCTTGCGGGACTTCACGTAGTCCTTGACGATCGCCGGCCCGTGCCCGCCGAGCCGCGCCACGGCGGCCGCCAGTTGCTCGGGGCCGGGCCTCGCGGCCGTCGGGGCCAGCGGGATCCAGACGCTCTGCGGGGTGGCCCCCTCGAACACGCCGTACCAGCCGGGCAGTTCGTGCGCCGAGGCGTAAGCGGGGGCGCTGGTCAGCAGGCTGGCGCCGCGGCCGGCCAGCGTCCGGGCGAAGGCGGCGTAGTCGGCGGACGGCATCATCCAACCCCGGTACCAGACCGGGCCGCAGTCCCGCGGCACCCGCCGGACCGCGTCCTCAGCCTCCCCGGCGAGCAGGGCGTCGTGGTCGACGAGGTACTGCTCGCCGCCCAGCTCGCGCAGCGTCCGGGCCTCCCAGGCGAAGTGCGGGTCCGGTCGGCGGGGGTGGAGCGGGTCGGCCGGGAAGATGATTCCTGGTGCAGGCATGGGCGCCACGGTACGGGTGGGCGCGGTGAGCGGTGACCCCAACACCCGTGCGTCCGGAGGAATCCGGTCGACGCTCCGGAGGCGGCGCTGCGAGAGTGGCCCGATGCGAAACCTGTTGCGCACGAAGCGGACTCCCCGGCGGGCGGCCCGGACGGTGGTCCTCGACGAGAGCGGCTCCGTCTTCCTCCTCCGCTCCGACAACATCGAGGTCGGCGTGCACTGGACGATGCCCGGCGGCGGCATCGAGGCGGGCGAGACGCCGTGGGCCGGCGCGCGGCGCGAACTCTGGGAGGAGACCGGCTGGACCGACCTCGAACCCGGTCCGCTGCTCTGCACCTGGGAGCACGACTTCACCTGGCACGGCATCCGAGTCCGCCAGCACGAGCACATCTACCTGACCAGCGGTCCGCACCGGGGGCCGGTCGGAGACGTCAGTGCGGTGCACGCCGCCGACCTGATCCTGGACTGGCGCTGGTGGACACCGTCCGATCTCGCCGACCCGGACGCGGACGCGCTCTGGCCGCCCCGGCTCCCGGAGCTGCTGGCCGACGTCCGGGACGGCTGGCTCTCCGACCGGCGCGAACCGGTCCCCGTGCACCTCGGCTACGTCCCCAACGCCCCGGCGCCGACCGCCTGATCACCCGGTGCCGCTGCGGTGGGCCCCGCTACGGCGTCGGCCGCGGGCCGCGCCGGCCGGGTCGCCCGGCCGGTCCGGCCTGCCAACCGTGCAGGTCCAGCTCCCGGTCGTGCAGCGCATCGGGGTTGATCAGTACCGACAGCTGCGTGCCCGCCAGCCGGTCGAACCCCAGGCCGGTGGCGTGCAACAACTGCTCCGTGGGCACCGAGACGGCGATGGCGGGCCGCCACGCGGGCAGTACCACCAGGACGGTGCCGCGGCCGACCTTGACGAGTTCGGCCGTCACCCGGATCGCCCGACGCGCCTCGGGGAGGTTCGGCGTGCCGCCGATCAGGATGCCCAGCGGCGTCTCGGCACCCGCCGGCGCGGCGCTGCCTGCGGCGGGCCCGCCTGCACCACCGGCCCCGGCCCCCGGTCCCCTGCCTGCGGCGCCTGCCGCCCGGTCGACGGTCGCGTCTCCCGAGGCGGCCGTCGCGGCCGACGCCCACGTCGCCCCCGGCTCGCCGACGCCGGCGCGGCTCGCGGGTGCCGTCCCGGGGTGCATCCGGCGCAGCCGCCGGGAGGGCGAAGGCCTCCTGGTGGGGACCGCGCGCGGCTCCTCCTGCGCGGCGCGCAGGACGGGGACCGCCCGGTCCCGGGCGGGTTCGACGGGCGGCTGGAGGTGCACGAAACGGAGGGCGCCGTCGGCCGGCTCGCCACGGCCGCCGTCGTCCTCGTGGCCGGCGCTGCTGCGCGGCCGGGGCACGCTGTCCGCTCGGGCGGCACCGCCGTTCCCGTCGTCCGCCCCCGTGACCGAGCAGCGCCGGGCGGCCTCGCCGGCCGGGCCGGAGGCCGCGGACGTCGCCGCGGCGGCCGAAGGTACCGGGGGGGAACCCACGTCGGCGGGCGCGGACGGGCCGGGCGAGGGCAGCTCGGGAGCGGTCGCGGTGTGGTCGAGCGTGGTCATCGGCACGGGCCCTTCGCGGTGCGGTCCCGACGATCCTCCCGCACCGCGCGACCAGCTCCAAGCGGCTCTCCGCCAGGTGTGCGCCACACCACCGCTCCCTCCCTTCCTTTCGGACACCGCATTCTCCCCGGCCGCCGCCGAGGCGGTTCCCGGTCCGGCCGGAGTTCTCCCACGGCAGGACCCTGCGCGGGAAACTCCCTCCCTCGTCGCGGAGGATCGACGCTATGCTCGGCAGCATGAAGCGCTTCGCAGGTCTCAACTGGTGGCCGTCCTAGGACGGCCACCAGCCACGCCTGACCAGGGCCGTCCGGACGGACGGCCCTGACGCGTCTTCCGACGGAACGGGCCCGAGCCCCGGACGGCCGTGAACTCACCGCCGTACCGAGGAGAACCCCGTGACCGTCGCCACCACCGCCATCGCCGCCGAGATTCCCACCGCCACCGAGGCCACCGCATCCGCCGGCCTCGACGAACGGATCCGCCGCAGCCCGGGCGCCCACCGCGTCCTCACCGGTGACCGCCCCACCGGCCCGCTCCACCTCGGCCACTACTTCGGCACGCTGCAGAACCGGGTCCGCCTCCAGCGCCTCGGGGTCGAGATGTTCGTCGTGGTCGCCGACTACCAGGTGATCACCGACCGCGACATCGCCGACCGGCTCGCCGAGCACGCCGAGAACCTCGTCCTCGACTACCTCGCCACCGGTCTCGACCCCGACCGCGCCACGATCTTCGCCCACAGCGCAGTCCCCGCCCTCAACCAGCTGCTACTGCCCTTCCTCAGTCTGGTCAGCGTCTCCGAGCTGAGCCGCAACCCCACCGTCAAGGACGAGATCACCCACTCCCGCCAGGCCGCCGTCAGCGGGCTGATGTTCACCTACCCCGTCCACCAGGCCGCCGACATCCTCTTCTGCAAGGCGGACGCGGTCCCGGTCGGCCAGGACCAGCTGCCCCACCTCGAAGTCGCCCGCACCGTCGCCCGCCGCTTCAACGAGCGCTACCCGCACCCGGACGGCACAGCGGTCTTCCCCCACCCCGAGGGCCTGCTCTCCGCCGCCCCGCTGCTGCTCGGCACCGACGGCACCAAGATGAGCAAGAGCCGCGGCAACGCCGTCGCCCTCGCAGCCGACGAGGACACCACGGCCCGCCTGATCCGCTCCGCCAAGACCGACACCGAGCGCCGGATCAGCTACGACCCGGTCGCCCGCCCGGAGGTGTCGAGCCTCGTCCTGCTCGCCGCGCTCTGCCAGGACCGCCGACCGGAGGAGGTGGCCGAGGAGATCGGGGACGGCGGCGGCGCCGCGCTCAAGCGGACGGTGACCGAGGCCGTCAACGAACACCTCCGCCCGATCCGGGCACGCCGCGCCGAACTCGCCGCCGACCGCGGCTACGTCCGGCAGGTCCTGCGCGACGGTGCCGAGCGCGCCAACGCCGTGGCCGACGCCACGCTCGACGAGGTCAGGGCGGTGATGGGATCGGTCTGAAGAGCACGGGGCATACCTACTGCGGGCGGCACCCCAGACCGGGCACGGACCACTCCGGACCCCGGCGGTGCCCCGTTCCGCCGCAGCGCGCCCCTCGCCCCGTCGCACCCCACCCGGGCTCGTCGCGCCACCCGCACCCTGGAAGGATCCCGGCCATGGACCAGCACCCGACCTCGCCCGGCCGAGGGCTGACCCGCCCGCCGCACCTCCGCCCCGGGGATCACGTCACCGTGGTCGCCCCCAGTAGCCCCATCGACCCCCAGCGGCTCACCGCCGGGACCGAGATCCTGCGCTCCTGGGGGCTGCGGGTGACCGTCGCCCCACACGTCCTCGACATCCACCCCGTCCTCGGCCACCTCGCCGGCACCGACGCCGATCGCGCCGCCGACCTCCAGACCGCCTGGCTCGACCCGGCCGTCGACGCGGTGATCTGCGCCCGCGGCGGCTACGGCGTCCACCGCATGGTCGACCTGCTCGACTGGGACGCGATGCGCGAGGTCCCGCCCAAGGCGCTCGTCGGCTTCAGCGACGTCACCTCCCTGCACGAGGCCTTCGCCCAGCGGCTCGGCGTCGCCACCCTGCACGGTCCGATGAGCGCGGCCGCGTCCTTCCTCACCGACGGCCCGACCGCCGAGCACCTGCGGCGCACCCTCTTCGAGCCGGCAGCCACCACGGTCCTCACCTCGCCCACGGCCACCACGCTCGTGCCCGGGCGGGTCCGGGGCACCACCGCCGGGGGATGCCTCACCGTCCTCACCGCCGAACGCGGCACGCCCGCCGCCCGGCCCTCCTTCGCCGGAAGCATCCTGCTCCTGGAGGACGTCAACGAGCACCCGTACCAGCTCGACCGCCTCCTCACCCAGCTCCTGCGCTCCGGCGCCCTGGACGGCGTCGCCGGCA
>NZ_CP171642.1:5412500-8506699 GCF_043950205.1 Kitasatospora hibisci
AGCCTGAGACCTGATGCCGAGCCGATTGTGGTGAAGTGGATGATCCTATGCTGTCGAGAAAAGCCTCTAGCGAGTTTCATGGCGGCCCGTACCCCAAACCGACTCAGGTGGTCAGGTAGAGAATACCGAGGCGTTCGGGTGAACTATGGTTAAGGAACTCGGCAAAATGCCCCCGTAACTTCGGGAGAAGGGGGGCCATTCCTGGTGATGACACGTGCTGTCTGAGCTGGGGGTGGCCGCAGAGACCAGCGAGAAGCGACTGTTTACTAAAAACACAGGTCCGTGCGAAGCCGTAAGGCGATGTATACGGACTGACGCCTGCCCGGTGCTGGAACGTTAAGGGGACCGGTTAGCTAGAGTTCGCTCTGGCGAAGCTGAGAACTTAAGCGCCAGTAAACGGCGGTGGTAACTATAACCATCCTAAGGTAGCGAAATTCCTTGTCGGGTAAGTTCCGACCTGCACGAATGGCGTAACGACTTCTCGACTGTCTCAACCATAGGCCCGGTGAAATTGCATTACGAGTAAAGATGCTCGTTTCGCGCAGCAGGACGGAAAGACCCCGGGACCTTTACTATAGCTTGATATTGGTGTTCGGTTCGGCTTGTGTAGGATAGGTGGGAGACTTTGAAGCGGCAACGCCAGTTGTTGTGGAGTCGTCGTTGAAATACCACTCTGGTCGTGCTGGATGTCTAACCTGGGTCCGTGATCCGGATCAGGGACAGTGTCTGGTGGGTAGTTTAACTGGGGCGGTTGCCTCCTAAAGGGTAACGGAGGCGCCCAAAGGTTCCCTCAGCCTGGTTGGCAATCAGGTGTTGAGTGTAAGTGCACAAGGGAGCTTGACTGTGAGACTGACGGGTCGAGCAGGTACGAAAGTAGGGACTAGTGATCCGGCGGTGGCTTGTGGAAGCGCCGTCGCTCAACGGATAAAAGGTACCCCGGGGATAACAGGCTGATCTTCCCCAAGAGTCCATATCGACGGGATGGTTTGGCACCTCGATGTCGGCTCGTCGCATCCTGGGGCTGGAGTAGGTCCCAAGGGTTGGGCTGTTCGCCCATTAAAGCGGTACGCGAGCTGGGTTTAGAACGTCGTGAGACAGTTCGGTCCCTATCCGCTGTGCGCGTAGGAGTGTTGAGAAGGGCTGTCCCTAGTACGAGAGGACCGGGACGGACGAACCTCTGGTGTGCCAGTTGTTCTGCCAAGGGCATGGCTGGTTGGCTACGTTCGGGAGGGATAACCGCTGAAAGCATCTAAGCGGGAAGCCTGCTTCGAGATGAGCACTCCCACCTCCTTGAGAGGGTAAGGCTCCCAGTAGACGACTGGGTTGATAGGCCGGATATGGAAGCCCTGTGAGGGGTGGAGTTGACCGGTACTAATAGGCCGAGGGCTTGTCCTCAGTTGCTCGCGTCCACTGTGTTGTTCTGAAACAACGACCCCCGCCATCGATGGGTGGGCGGTAGATAGTTTCATAGTGTTTCGGTGGTCATAGCGTGAGGGAAACGCCCGGTTACATTCCGAACCCGGAAGCTAAGCCTCACAGCGCCGATGGTACTGCAGGGGGGACCCTGTGGGAGAGTAGGACGCCGCCGAACAATTCTTCTGAAGAACCCCCGGTCCGGGAACGGATCGGGGGTTCTTCGCATTTCCGGGGCAAATACCCGGCCGCCGCGAGCCCGGAAAGCGCGGGAGGTCTGGAACCGCGCGGGGGTGGTGCTAGGTCCACCTCCGCAATGGGGTACGACGGCCAGTGCCCCGTAGACGGCGTTCGGGAACACTGATCCAGGACGATCGGGACCGGCCTCAGGAGCATCCGTGACAGCAGCGACTCGAACCAGCGGCGCGACCGTGCGCGCTCAGGCGGAGGAAGCACTCACGTCGAGCGGCCGCGGCCTGGCCCGGCTCGGCCTCCTGGTGCTGGGCATCCTCCCGGTGACGGTGATGCCGTTCGTGGCGGCCCTGATGGCGGGCGGGGCGGTCGCCTCGGTCCTGGATCCGTACAGCATGGGGGAGCTGTTCGCCGTGGTGGCGGCCGGCGTGGGGGGTGCCGCGGTGGCGGCCCTCTTCGTCCGCCGGGTCGCCCGCCGGACGCGCGACCAGCTGTCCCGCTGGTACGGCATGAGGCTGCCCGTGTCGTACACCCCCCGGCCGGCTCTGGAGAGGGACGAACGCGGTCACTGGTGGACGGGGTACTCGTACCACCGCTCGCACGGCATGGCGCGGATCGCCCAGCTGCTGCACTGGGGGCTGCGCGACCGGGCGACCCGCGCGGAGGTCCTCTGGCTGGCGGTCGGTCCGATCGTGGTTCTGGGCCTCGCCGTGCCGGTGGCCGCCCTGTTGTTCCTGGGACTCGGCTGCACCTTCGCCTTCAACGATCCGGTGCTCGTCGACGGCTACGGGGCGGGCAGCGATCGGATGCTGTCGATGCTGCTGAACGGCCTGCTCGGGCTGGGGCTGATGGCCGCCGGAGTGGCGGTGGCTCCGCTCGCGGTCCGTGCGTACGCGGAGATCGCCTGCCGCGTACTGCGCCAGGGCGACCGTGCCTCGCACGCTCAGCTGACCAAGCGGGTGGCCGAGCTGACCGAGACCCGGGCGGATGCGGTCGGGAACCAGGCGGCCGAGCTGCGGCGGATCGAGCGCGACCTGCACGACGGCGCACAGGCGCGGCTGGTCGCGATCGGGATGACGCTGGGCACGATCGAGCACCTGATGGACACCGACCCGACGGCGGCCCGCGAACTGCTCTCGGAGGCGCGGCAGTCCTCGGCCCGGGCGCTGCAGGAGCTGCGTGACCTGGTCCGCGGCATCCACCCTCCGGTGCTCGCCGAGCGCGGGCTGGGCGACGCGGTGCGGGCACTGGCCCTGGACAGCGCGCTGCCGACGGAGGTCTGCGTCAGCCTGCCGGACCGGCCGCCGGCCCCGGTGGAGGCGGCCGCCTACTTCAGCATCTGCGAGCTGTTGGCCAACGCCGCCAAGCACTCGGGTGCGGAGCAGGTCTGGGTGGACATCCTCTACCGGGCCGGGACGCTGCGGATCACGGTGACGGACGACGGTGTCGGTGTGGCGGACCCCACCCGGGGGACCGGCCTGCGCGGGATCGAGCGGCGATTGGGTACCTTCGACGGTGTCCTCGCCATCGACAGTACGTCGGGCGGTCCGACCACCATTACCTTGGAGCTGCCGTGCGAGTTGTCCTCGCCGAGGACCTCTACCTCCTCCGTGAAGGTCTGATCCGCCTGTTGGAAGCGCACGGCTTCACCATCGCCGCCGCCGTGGAGACCGGGCCGGAGCTGCTCGATGCGTTGCTGACCCACCGTCCGGACGTCGCCGTCGTGGACGTCCGGCTGCCACCGACGCTGACCGACGAGGGGCTGCAGGCGGCCCTGAAGGCCCGGCGGGAGATCCCGGGCCTGCCCGTCCTGGTTCTGTCACAGCACGTGCAGCAGCTGTACGCGCGGGAGCTGCTGGCGGACGGCACCGGCGGCGTCGGCTACCTGCTGAAGGACCGGGTGTTCAACGCCGAGCAGTTCATCGACGCGGTCCGCCGGGTGGCTGCCGGTGGCACGGCGATGGACCCGGACGTGATCGCCAAGCTGATGCAGAGCACGTCCCGCCGCTCGGGCCCGCTGCAGCGGCTGTCGCCGCGCGAGCGGGAGGTGCTGGAGCTGATGGCGGAGGGCTGCTCGAACTCGGCGATCGCGGCACGGCTGGTGGTCAGCGACGGCGCGGTGGCCAAGCACATCGCGAACATCTTCACCAAGCTGGAGCTGGCCCCGGCCGACGACGCGAACCGCCGGGTGCTGGCCGTGCTCACTTATCTCAACGGCACGGCGGAGCGGGCGCGCTGACGCTCCGACCGGTGGTCGGCGTCGGATCGAGGCAGATGGTGACACTCTGGGCTGCGGAAACGCTGAAACAGCTGTACGAGTAAACTCCGGTGGGCCGAGCCCGGAGGTAGCCCAGCCGTCCGGTGCCCCGACAAGCGGGAACCGGCAGCCCGAGCAGCGTACGGCCGCGGCCGACATCCAGGGGTTGATAGACGTTATGGCACGCCCAACGCTCACCAAGGCTCACCGGGGCCTGCTGGGGCTGGTCGCCGCCGGGGCCTGCCTGATCTCGGGCATAGGTTTCGCCGGATCGTACAACGCGGTGCGCGAGCTCGCCGCGGAGAAGGGGTTCGGCGCCTTCGCCTACGCGTTCCCGATCGGTGTGGACGCGGGCATCGTGGTGCTGCTGGCGCTGGACCTGGTGCTGACCTGGCTGCGGATCCCGTTCCCGCTGCTGCGGCAGACCGCCTGGCTGCTGACCGTCGCCACCATCGCCTTCAACGCCGCCGCCTCGTGGGGTGACCCGCTCGGCATGGGTATGCACGCGGTCATCCCGGTGCTCTTCGTGGTCGTCGTCGAGGCCTCGCGGCATGCCGTCGGGCGGATCGCCGCGATCACGGCGGACCGGCACATGGAGTCCGTCCGGCTGATGCGCTGGGTGCTCTCCCCCGTGCCGACGTTCCGGCTCTGGCGGCGGATGAAGCTCTGGGAGCTTCGCTCCTACGACGAGGTGGTCCGGCTGGAGCAGAACCGCCTGGTCTACCGGGCCCAGCTGCGCTTCCGCTACGGGCGGGGCTGGCGCCGCTCGGCCCCGATCCAGGCGCTGCTGCCGCTCAAGCTGGCCAAGTACGGGGTGCCGCTCGACCCGGCGGTGCTGGACCGGCTGGACGAGGAGGCGCGCGCGGCCCGCGAGGAGCGCGAGGCCCAGGAGCTGCGGGACGGCCGGGCCGTGGCCGCCGCCATCCCGGCGGCAGCGGCCGCAACGCCGGCCGTCGTCGCCGTACCGTCCGCCGCCGTTGCCGCGGCCCCGGGGCCCCGACTCCAGCAGCAGCCCGCCCCGGCCGGTGCTCAGGTCCAGTCCCGGCCGCAGCCGCAGGCCGAGGGGGCGCCCGCGGTGATGCCGGTTCCGGCCGAGGTGGCTGCGCCGATGCTCGCCAAGCTCGCCGCGGTGCGACTGCGTGCCGCGAACGAGCCGGAGGGCGAGCAGGAGCAGGCTCCGCCGCTGCGGGAGGAGCTGAACGTCTGGACCGAGCGCCCGGTCCGCACCACCGGTCCGCACGCCCAGGGCGGGGGCGCGACCGGTGGTGGCCGGGTGCCGGGTCAGGCCTCGCCGTGGTTCAAGCCGCCGCGGCCGACCGGGGCCGAGCCGGCTCCGGAACCGGCCTCCGCACCGGTACGGCAGTCCGCCGCCGCGGTCGCCCAGGGTGTTCCGGCCGCCACACCGCAGGCCGTCTACGCGGAGCAGGCCGTCTACGGGGAGCAGCCCGTCTACGCGGAGCAGGGCGAGTACGTCGAGGAGACCGGGTACGTCGAGCACGAGCCGACGGCCCCGCAGGGTCCGGACTTCGCCGACCGGCAGGATGACCTTCCCGCGCCCGGCCCCTCGGGCGAGCGGACCGGCCCGGCGCCGCGCCCGGGGCACCACCGGCTCGACCCCGAGCTCGCCTACGAGGCGCTGGTCAGCTACATCGACAGCCACGAGCACCAGCCGGACCCGCAGCGGCTCGCCGACTGGCTCACCACGAAGTACGGCGTGACCGGCAACCGCCCGGACGGCTCGGTGCACCCGAAGGACGTCGCCGAGCTCTACCCCGAGCTGAAGGACCGCTACCTGGCCTCCGGGAGGGAGTGACCCGGCGCCTCCCGCCGGACCGACCGCGGCGGGGAATCGCAGCAGGACCGCCGCCCGGGGCCGTCGGCCCCGGGCGGCCGCGTCCACCGCTCGGTCGGCCATTGACGCCCGATCCCGGCGGGACTACCTTCACCTCAACAAATTGTTGAAGCGCTGGCCCGCCCCGGGCCGGCGGGGCGTGGAGGAGGACGGATGTCGCAGGTCGAGGTCGACGGTACCGGACCGGCGGGCGGAGCCTCGTTCTCCGACGCGGCCCGCGCGGCCGTGGACGCGCTGCTCGCCCCGGTCGACGCCGACCTGGCCCGCCGCTACCCGGGCGACTCCGGAACCCGGCAGCCGGTCCACACCGTGTACGTCCCGGCCGACGCCTTCGCCGCCGACACCGTCTGCGAGTGGGGCCGCCAGGCCCTGGAGGCCTTCGACACGCACGCGGGCACCCCGGCCGAGCTGGCCCGAGCACTCGGCGTGGCGGACGACGCGCTGCTCGCCGACGTCCACGCCCGCGTCCGGGCCAAGCTGGAGCGGGAGCCGGTCGAGGACCTGCGGATCGACTTCGAGGACGGCTACGGCCCGCGGCCGGACGCCGAGGAGGACGCCGCCGCCGTCCGCGCCGCCGAGCTGGTCGCCGCCGCGGTGGCGGACGGCAGCGCCCCGCCGTACATCGGGATCCGGATCAAGTGCATGGAGGCGGCCGTCCGGGACCGCGGCATCCGGACCCTGGAGCTGTTCCTCGCCACTCTGCTGGCCTCCGGCGGCCTGCCCGACGGACTGGTGCTGACGCTGCCCAAGGTCACCTACGCCGAGCAGGTCACCGCACTGGTCCGGTTGCTGGAGGACTTCGAGCGCTCGGCGGGGCTGCCCGCCGGCCGCATCGGGTTCGAGATCCAGATCGAGACCACCCAGGCCATCCTCGGCCCGGACGGCCGCGCCACCGTGGCGCGGATGATCGAGGCCGCCGATGGCCGGGCGACCGGACTGCACTACGGGACCTTCGACTACAGCGCCTCCTGCGGGGTCAGCGCCGCCTACCAGAGCATGGACCACCCGGTCGCCGACCACGCCAAGGCGGTGATGCAGGTGGCCGCCGCGGGCACCGGCGTCCGGCTCTCCGACGGCTCGACCAACGTCATCCCGACCGGTCCGACCGAGCAGGTCCACGCGGCCTGGAAGCTCCACCACGACCTGGTCCGCCGCTCGCTGGCCCGCGCCTACTACCAGGGCTGGGACATGCACCCGGCCCATCTGCCCACCCGCTACGCGGCCGTCTACACCTTCTACCGCGAGGGCCTGGAGGCCGCCGCGGCCCGGCTGGCCGCGTACGTCGCCAAGGCCGGCGGCGACGTGATGGACGAGCCGGCGACCGCCCGTGCGCTCAGCGGCTACGTGCTGAGGGGGTTGGACTGCGGTGCGGTCGACCCGGCGGAGGTCACCGCGCTCACCGGCCTGGACCGTGCGCAGCTGGACGCGCTGGCCGGACGGTGATCGGCGGGCGACGGCCATGAGCCCACCACTGCCCGGGACCACTCGGGCAGGGCCTAGGCTGGCGGTACTGCCCCGGACCTCCCGACCTTCGGGTCGGCGGGTCCTCCGGGGGCGGCACCGTCGGCCTTTTCGCGGTCCGCCGCCCGGCCGTCCAGCTGTCCGCCGCCCGCCGTTTCGTTGTCCGGGAGGACCACCGCACCATGTCCGCCACCCCGGAGCCGACCCCCAGGCAGTACCTCACCATCCGGCGTGCGGTCAGCCACGAGATCGAGATCAAGAAGTCCCGCTTCATCTGCCACCTCGCCCGGGTCGCGGACGAGGGCGAGGCCCAGGCGTTCATCGTCGGCATCCGCAAGCAGTACTGGGACGCGCGGCACAACTGCACCGCCTTCGTCGTCGGCGACGAGCAGCGCCGCGAGCGCTCCAGCGACGACGGCGAGCCCGGTGGAACCGCCGGTGTGCCGATGCTGGAGGTGCTGCGCCGGCGCGGGCTGACCGACACCGTGGCCGTGGTGACCAGGTACTTCGGCGGGATCAAGCTCGGCGCCGGCGGCCTGGTCCGCGCGTACGGGAGCTCGGTGTCGGAGGCCGTGGACGCGGCCGGGCTGCTGGAGCGGAGGCCGGTGGTGCTGCTCGCGGTGACCGCGGACCACACCCGTGCCGGCCGGGTGGGGAACGACCTCCGGGCGGCCGGGTACACGGTCAGCGACCTGGTCTACGAGGCGGCGGGGGTGCGGATCGAGGTCGGGGTGCCCGAGCCCGAGGTGGCCGGGTTCCACACCTGGTTGGCCGAGGCGACCGGCGGAACCGCGGTTGCGGTGGCGGCGGGGCGGACGTACGTCGAGGTGCCGGTCTGACCCGGTGCCGCCGTGTTCGGGCGGTGCGGGGCCGCCGTTCCGGGGTGGAGCCGACCGGACGGTTTTCGGCCAGTGTTTCGGACAGTTCGGATCCGGGTGTTCGAAGGTCCGGGCCGTCTCCCTAGCCTGGCCGGAACCGATCAGGGAGCCGACCGGGGAGCCGAGCCGCGATGCCCGTTGTCCAGACCGTCACGCTGCCCCCGGGCGGCAGCACCGGATGGCACTACCACCCGGGCCGGGTCGCGGTGGTGGTGCTGTCGGGGACGCTGACCAGGACGCTGCACGACGGCCGGGTCGAGGTCAGCGACGCGGGGGACTCGCTGGTCGAGGAGGCGGGTCCGCTCCACATCCACGTCGGGCGCAACCACGGCACCGTCCCGGTGGTGCTGATCGCCGACTACGACGCACCGGAGGGCTGTCCACTGGCGGTGCCGGTGGCGGAACCGGAGTGGAGCCGCAGCGCCGAGGCAGCCGGGGACTGAGTGCTTGGCGGGCCCGCGGTGCACGTCGGGGGCCGAGCGCGAGCGCCGAGCGTCGGGTGACGGCCGTGCCTTGCCGATCGGGCCGGCGGCTTGAGCGGATTCACCCCAGATTCACTCGAACGTATTCACGTGGCCTCGATTTGGAACTTCCGCTCCGGGTCGTGGCGTTTCCTGGGCAAGGATCCGGCCGAACCGGACGAACCCCCCATCGATGGAGGACGACGGACCCCACCCCCGCCACGGAGGTATGCGCATGACCTCAGACCGCTCCACGTCGCGCGCCCGCGCCGGTCTACCCGGCCCCAGAGGCCCCGCGACGCCCTACCGGATGACCGTCACGACCGCGCTCCCGCACGCCGACGCCGTCGCCCTGGCCGACCAGCGCCTCGGCGCCTGGCTGAAACAGGAGGGCTGCGAGGAACCCCCGCCGCCGGCCCCCGTACCCGCCCGCTCGGACCGCGCCCACCCCGGCCCGACCGCACGCACCGGACCCGCAGACCCGGCCGCCCCCGCCGGACACCTCGCCGACCCCGGCGGCCGCAACGCGCCCCCCGCCCTCACCGACCCGGCCGGCCATGCGACGGTTTCCGCCGACGCCCCGGCCGAGCGCCTGCGGCTCGGCGGCCGCGTCCTGCTCGATCGCGACGGCGGCCCGCTGCGCGGTAGCGGCGGCCGCTACGACCGCCGCCGCCTGCGCACCCCCGCCCCGCACGGCACCCACCAGCTCACGCTGACCATAGCCACCGGGGCCGACGGTCCGACCTGGGTCCGGCTGGAGGCGGAGACGCACACCACCGGCAGCGGGGTGCGGACGCCCTGCCGGGTGCCGGTGCCGGAGCTGGCCTGCACCCTGCTCCCGCTCCTCGACGCGGCCGACGGCCCGGTCGCCGTCCAGTCGGTGCCGCGGGTGCTCACCGCCGGCGAGGTCGACGGCCTGATCGACGAGCTCTGCGACCCGGAGCGCCGGATGCCCACCGTGGTGGCCAGCGTCCCGGCCGACCGCGGGATCGACGAGTGGGTCGCCGAGGTGGTCCGCCCGCTCTGCGGCCAGCTGCCCGGTCTCGCCACCGCCTACGTCCTCGATCCCGGGGCCCGCACCGAGTTCAACGTCGCGCTGGAGTACCACAGCGTGTACGGCGGCGCGGTGCGCACCTACCTGCCGGAGGTCGATCCGGCCTCCCGGTACGACGGTGCCCGGCATCCGGTGCTGGCCCGCCGCCGGATCGAGGAGGACCTCCGCCGGGCGGCCGGGCTGCTGGCCCGCGAGCCGCGCCGGATCGCCGCCGAGCAGCCGCTGCCGCTGCCGCTGGCGGCCGTGCCCGTGCTGCGGGTGGTGGCCCCGGTCGTGCCGCGCACGGGCACCGGCCCCGACGCGGCCGCGGCCGAGCTCGCGGTCCTGGCCCACGAGGAGCAGCAGGACCGGGCCGAGGAGCAGGCCAGGGCCGACGAGCTGCAACGGGTCCGGCACAGCCTGCGCCGGGAGCGACGCGGCGGGGCCCAGGTCCGGGCGCTTGCCGGGCGCTTCTGCGGGGGTTCCGGCGGGGTGGCAGCGGTGGCCGGCCGCACCGGGCGCCTTCCCGGCGGCCCCGGGACCCCCGGGGTCCCCGGCATTCCGGGCACCTTCACCGAACTCATGGCCAGGATCGAGGAGTTCCCGCTGCTGACCTTCACGGGCGACCAGAAGTCCGCGCTCGCGCTGGACGAGATGCAGTGCCCCGGGGCGGGCTGGGCGCGACTCACCTGGGACGGCCTGACCGCCCTTCAGGAGTACGCCGAGGCCGCGGTGCGGGGGGAGGCGGGCGGCGACTTCAAGCAGTGGTGCGAGCACACCCCGGCCGGCTGCCACCGCTTCCCGCCCCGCAAGGCGGTGCGCGGGGAGTCCCGGACGGTGTTCAGCCACACCAAGTGGAAGCGGGAGCGGATGCTGCCCGTACCGGAGTGCGTGGACGCCTCGCGGCGCGCGTTCATGGGCGCGCACCTGCGGATCGGCGGCGGGCGGACCGCCCCGCGGCTGCACTACCTCGACGACTGCTCGGGCAGTGGCCGGATCTATGTCGGCTACATCGGCCTGCACCTGACCAACACCAGGACCAACTGAGAGGCTTGGCTGACCGGTGCGCCCGTTCGGTGGACAATGACCGACAGGGGCGGGCCGCGGGGTCGCCGGCCGGCCCGGGCAGGTGCCGGACGAGTATGGGGGAACGACCACCGATGCAGTACTCAGCTGACGGCCACTCGGACGGCGCGGTCACGGCCCCTCAACCCGGTTTTCTGGCGTCGGTCTTCCGGGACCTCGGTGTCGAGGGGCCGGGAGGTCCGGACCTGCCCGACGGGTTCGACGGGTTCGGCGGACTCGCCGAGGGGCCCGGTGCAGGAGGACCGACCACCGCGCAGGCCGGTCCGTCGTCCGACGTCCCGTCCGACGCGCCGTCCGGAGCGGGCGCCGCTGCCGACGCCGGTGGGGGTACCGGCGTCGGAACCGACGAGGCCGTCGCCGCCCACGGCCGGGCCGCGGCGCTGACCCACCATCGCACGCTCGCCGTCCAGGCCGAGCACGAGCGGCTGGCCGACCTGCTGCGCCGGGCGGCGCTGCCCGTCTCCGCGATGGACTTCGAGAGCCAGCTGCGCCACTACGAGCCGCGGCCCTTCCCGGCCGGCGGCACCGAGCCGGCCGGCACGGACGCCGAGCCGCGCTGGGAGGACTACGCCCCCGCCGAGCCGCCGGCCGCGGACCCCGACGGATCCCCCGCCCGACGGCTGCTGGACTCCGGCTACCAGCGCGAGCTGGCCCAGGCCCGGCTCACCCACCAGCGGGCCCTGCGGGAGTGGCGCACCCGGCAGGCCGAGGTCGGCAGCCCGGCCGGGGACGAGTCCCGCCGCGCCCACGAACAGGTCGAGCAGGCCCGGGCCCGCGCCGTGCGGGAGTACAACGACAGCCTGGAGGAGTGCCGCCGGGCGTACCGGCTGGCCGAGCCGGCCGCGGTGGAGTCGCTGCTGGAGCGGGCCCTGGCCGCCGCCGAGACGTCCACCCAGGACCTGCCCGCGCCCTGCCGGGCCGTCTTCCGCCCGCTGACCCGCACCGCCGTACTGGACCTCGACCTGCCGGCGCTCGACCTGGTGCCCTCGCTGAGCGGCTACCGGCTCGGTGTGGACGGCGAGACCCTGCCGGTGCCGCGGCCGCCCGCCGACCGGGCCACCGACTACCTGCGGCTGGTCGCCCGACTGGCGTTGCGCGCCCTGCAGGCGGCGGACGCCGTCGACACCGACGAGATCCTGGCGGGCGTGGTGCTCAACGGCTGGCTGCGCGAGGGCGGCGGCGGGGAACCGCTCTGTCTGCTGAGCGTGGACGCCGACCGCGACGCGCTGGCCCGGACCAGGCTGCTGCCGTCGGCCGCCCCCTCCGCGGAGCCCGACGGCGAGGGCGTCTACGCCGATGCCGAGCAGGACGAGGCACTGGTGCGGCTGCGCCAGCTCGGCGCCGCCGTCACCCCGGACCCGTACGCCCGGGCGGCGGTCGAGCCGGCCGCGGTGGCGGGGCCCGCGGTGCCGTCCGCTCCGGACCTCTCGGCCAACGAGTTCGCCCAGCTGGTCCGCGAGCTGCTCACCAGGGGCGGTCTGACGCAGTGGAGCGTACGGCTGCGCGGTCCGGCCGGGCTGGTCGCCACGGGGGAGGGACCGGCGGGCAGCGCCCTGCCGGGCCGCTGGGTGGTCTGGGCCTCCCGGGGCGCAGGGCCGGTGGGGGACGAGGAGATCAGGACGCTGGCGGAGGCGGTCCGCGAGGAGTCCGCCGAGCGCGGACTGCGGCTCACCACCGGCCGGTTCACCGACGAGGCGCTCGACCTCACCGGCGAGGACGGCCACCAGCACATCCACCTGGTCGACGGCGACGGCGTGAGCGAGCTCGCCCGCACCCACCTCGGACTCCCGCTCGCCACCGCCCACTGAGCCGCAGCCGGAGCCGCAGCAGCCGCAGCAGCCGCCGCCTCGGGGCGGCCCGTGTGGGTGGCGGCCGGAGCAGCGGCACGGCGACGGCAGCGGTGACCGAGCCGCCGTCGGTGCGGCTCACCCTGACGGCCCGTCCGGCGGGCGGGCGTGCGGGGACGGCGTGAGGCTGGTGCGCACGGGTGCCGGGGCGGCCGGTCGGGACACGGGGGAGGGGCGGTGGGCACGGTGCCCGGTACGGGGGAGGTGCGGTGACCGCGATCCTGGTGGCCGCCGGTGCGTTCCTGATGACGCTGATCGGCGGCTACGTGGCCCAGCGCACGGGCGACCGGCGTCACCTGGTGCTCGGCTTCGCCGCCGGGCTGATGCTCGGCGTGGTGGCGTTCGACCTGCTGCCGGAGGCGCTGCACCAGGCGCCCGAGGAGGTGCACGGGGTACCGCAGGCCCTGCTGATGTTCGCGGCCGGGTTCCTGACCATCCACATCATCGAGCGCGCGGTCGCGATCCACCGAGGGCACGAGGCCGAGTACGCGGAGCACACCCACGGCCAGCGGCCCGCCCACTCCCACGGTCACGCGCACGGCCACGCTCCCCCGGCCGGGGCGCAGGGCGTCGGCCTCACCGCCGCACTGGCCCTGGTGGGCCACAGCGTGATGGACGGCTTCGCGATCGGCGCGGCCTTCCAGGCCGGGACGACGGTCGGGACGGTGGTGGCCATCGCCGTGGTCGCCCACGACTTCGCCGACGGCTTCAACACGTACACGATCACCCGGCTCTACGGGAACAACCGGCGGCGGGCGCTGACCCTGCTGTCGGCGGACGCCCTGGCGCCGGTGACCGGTGCCGCGATCACCCTGCTGTTCACCATCCCCGAGCGGCTGCTCGGCCTCTACCTCGGGTTCTTCGCGGGCTTCCTGCTCTACCTGGCGACCTCCGACATCCTCCCGGAGGCGCACAGCCCGCACCCCTCGCGCACCACGCTGCTCTGCACCCTCGCCGGCGTCGGCTTCATGTGGCTGGTGATCGGCTTCGCGGGCTGAGCGCCCCTGCCTGCGACCGCGCCGGGCGCCTGCGCGGCACACGAGCAGCGCGACGCGGCCCGCGACGCCGACGCCGGTTCTCGCAGGCGCCCGCCTCAGCCGTCGAGGACGGCCCACCGCTCCCGCATCGCGGCCAGCGCCTCCGTGATCGCCGGGCGCCGGGAGGCCTGGGTGCGCCAGATCGCGAACACCCGGCGGGAGGGCTCCGGAACGACCGGGCGGGAGACCACCCCCGGGGGCAGCGCGCCCCGCCCCAGACGCGGCACCAGGCCGATCCCCAGGCCGGCCGCGATCAGCGCGATCTGGGTCTCGAACTCGCCGACCTGGTAGCGGACGTCGGGCTCCTCGCCGGCCTCGCGCAGCGTCCGGACCAGCCAGTCGTGGCAGATGTTGCCCGGCGGCACGCTGATCCAGCGCTGCCCGCAGAGCCGCCCGACCGGCACCACGGCGAGCTCCGCCAGCGAGTCGTCCGCCGGCAGCAGCAGGTCCACGGCGTCCCGGCCGAGGTCCAGCCGGGAGAGCCCCGCCTGGACCGGCAGCGGTACGGTCGGCCAGTCCTGGACCAGCGCGAGGTCCACCTCACCCCGGGCGACGAGCTCCGCCGCCAGGTACGGGTCGCTCTCCAGCAGCCGGACGTCCAGGTCGGGGCAGCGGAGGCGCAGATCGGCGAGGACCCCGGGCATCAGCCCGCGGGCGCCGGTCGCGAAGGCGGCCACCAGCAGCCGGCCCACCGCCTGGCCGCGCTGCTCCTCCAGCCGGACCTCGGCCTGCTCCACCAGCCCCAGGACCGCCTGCGCGGTGGCGGCGAGCTCGCGGGCGGCGTCCGTCAGCACCACCCCGCGGCCCTGGCGCTCCAGCAGCACCGTCCGGGTCTCGCGCTCCAGCTTGGCGATCTGCTGGGAGACCGCCGAGGGGGTGAAGCCGAGCGAGGCGGCCGCCCCGCCGACCGAACCGTGCACGGCCACCGCGTTCAGCGCCCGCAGGCGCCCCAGATCCATCATGGCGACCATCATGCAGCATCGCTAAAGCATGTGCTTCAGAATTCATCGCTGGTGCTACACGGTTCCCGCCGGTCATCCTCGATCCATGACCGCCACACCGGCCGCCCCCGGCGGCAGCATGAGCCCGCGTCACATCGGCCTGGCCGTCCTGGTCGCCGCCGTCTGGGGCCTCAACTTCGTCCTCATCCACGTCGGCCTGGAGAACTTCCCGCCGCTGCTCTTCTGCGCCCTGAGGTTCGCGGTGGTCGCCGTCCCGGCGGTGTTCTTCGTCGGCCCGCCCAAGGTGGCGTGGCGATGGGTGCTGGCGGTCGGGTTCGTGCTCGGCGTGGTCAAGTTCGGACTGCTCTTCCTCGGCATGCACGCGGGGATGCCGGCCGGGCTGTCCTCGCTGGTGCTGCAGAGTCAGGCGGTCTTCACGGCCCTGTTCGCCGCCGTGCTGCTCCGCGAGCGCCCCGGCGGCCGGCGGCTGGCCGGTCTCGCGATCGCCTTCGCCGGGATCGGACTGTGCGCCGTCGACCACGGGCTCGGCGGCCCGATCGGGGCGTTCGCCCTGGTCCTGCTGGCCGCCGTCGCCTGGGGGCTGTCCAACGTGCTGACCCGCCGGGCCGCCCCGTCGGACGCGCTGCGCTGGATGGTCTGGGTCAGCGCCGTGCCGCCGCTGCCGCTGCTCGGGCTCTCGCTGCTGGTCGAGGGCCCGTCCGAGGACCTGCGGGCGTTGCGCGAGATCACCCCGGCCGGCCTGGGCGCGATCGGGTACGTCGGGCTGGTCTCCACCCTGTTCGGCTTCGTCGCCTGGAGCTACCTGCTGCGCAGCTACGACGCCACCGCGGTGGCGCCCTACTCGCTGCTGGTGCCGGTGTTCGGGATGTCCTCGGCCTCGCTGCTGCTCGGCGAGCGGATCAGCCCGCTGGCCGGCGGTGCGGCACTGCTGGTGATCGTCGGCATCGGGATCACCGCGTCGCGCCCGGGGGCGCTGTCCGCCGCGGCGGGGCGGTGGCCGCGTACGCGGCCTCGGCGGACCGCAGCGCCCGCAGCAGCAGATCCTGTTCCGCGGGGCTGACCGGCCCGAAGTACTCCAGCGCCACCTCGTGCCGGACCTGCCCGATCCGCTCGACCGCGGCGTGGCCGGCGTCGGTCAGCACGATCCGCACGGCGCGCCGGTCGGCCGGGTCCGGGGTCCGCTCGACCATGCCCGCCTCCTCCAGCGCGTCGACCACCGTGGTGGCCGAGCGTGGGGCGATGTGCAGACGGTCCGCGAGGTCGCTCAGTCGCATCGCCCGGTCCGGCAGCTCGCAGCCGGGCACGTGCGCGAGGGTGCGCAGGGCGCGGCCCTGGCCGGGGGTGATGCCGTAGGGCTCCAGCCGTTCGCTGGTGCGGCGGCGGATCCGCTTGATCGCCCGGGTCATCGCGTCGGCCAGTTCGGCGGCGGTGTCCTGCGGCGTCGCCGGGGCGTCGACGGGGGTGCCGTGGGTGCCGTGGGTGCCGTGGGCCGGGGAGTCGGGGGAGGAGCTCGCCGCGTCGTCGGTCGGCGTGGTGGTCATGGGGGCTCTCCTCGGCAGGTGATTCGACCAAGCGTATCGGCCGGTCCGGGAGCCGTGAGGAGGCCCGGGCAGGACCCCGGGCAGGACCCCGGGAAGGACCCCGGGAAGGGCCCCGGGAAGGGCCCCGGGGCCAAGGCGGCCCGGAAAAGTGTTGAGTAAGGCTCACTATCTGGGTTAGCGTAGATTCAAGTGAGGGCACCCTAAGTTCCCTCCCCAGACCTTGGAGGGCCTGTGCCCCGCTCCGAAGCCCGCGTCGCCACCGACCGCCCGGGCCGTTACGCCAAGCAGCTCGCCGCCCACATGGGCCGCAAGATCGAGGCCGACTGGTCCGACGAGACCGGCCGCGGCACCCTCACCTTCCGCATCGGCACCGCCACCCTGGAGGCCGCCCCCGATGCCCTGCTGCTCGCCGTCGAGGGCGAGACGGAGAACCTGCCCGACCTGGAGGACGTGGTCGGCCGTCACCTGGTCCGCTTCGGGACCCGCGACGAACTGGTCGTCGAGTGGCGCCGCGACAACGGCGAGGCCGGCCACGTCCACCGCAACGACGAGCCCGCCGAGGGCTAGCCGGTCGCTCCGGTCGCTGCGGGCCGGGACCTGTCCGGCCGCTGACGGGTCGACTAACGGGTCGACGGCCGGTGTGTCGACGAGTCGGGTGCGGCCGCGGGCGGTGGGGGGCCGGCGGGCAGCCACCGGGCCAGGGCCCAGAGTGCCGGCCCGGCCAGGCACCAGCCGGCCACCACGTCCAGCAGCCAGTGGTAGTCGCTCCAGACCAGCCCGAGGCCGACCCCGACCGACAGCAGGGCGGCCGCTCCGCAGAGCCGGCGCCGGCCCGCGGCGCCGACCGTGCGGGCGACCAGCAGCGCGGCCACGCCGTACGAGAAGGTCGCCGTGGTCGTGTGCCCGGACGGGTACCAGCCCCACTGGTCCGGCGCGAGCGGCACCCCGAACGGGCCCGGCCGGCCGAACCAGGCCTTCGCCGGGACGACCAGCAGCGGGATCGACCCGGTGGTCGACACCGCCACCAGCGGCGGCAGCCACCGGCGCGGAGCCCCGGTCCGGTGGGTCCGCCAGCCGGCCAGCGCCCCGCCCGCCAGCAGCACCGGGATCGCCGGGACGGAACCGCCGAGGTCGGACAGGGCCTTGCCGAGGTGGTTGAGCAGCGTGCTGTGCAGCTCGTGCCGGCTCTCCCGGACGGCGTGCCGGGCCCAGCGGTCCAGCCCGAGCAGCGGCCCGTCGACGGCCACCTGCCAGGACACCGCCACCAGCACGACGACCAGCAGGGCCGGCAGCGCGGGAGACGCGACGAACCGGCGGAAGACGCGAAGCGGCCGCCCCGGAGCAGGGGGGAGAGCTCCGGGGCGGCTCTGATGATCGCCGTTCCGTGCGCCCCGGGGGGTGTGGGTCGGACGGTCGGTCGATCGGCCTTCGGTGTGCGCCGCCTCTTGCGGGGCGGCCTGGTTGTCCTCGCGGCCGGCGCGCGGACCCGCCTCCGGGGGCGGTGCCGCGGACGGCTCCGCCAATGACTTTGGCTCGCTGTCCATCTGTCATGACACTACGTCAACGGCCTTGCCCCGTTGAGGAGCTTCAGCGATTCCGCACAGCATCTTCACCGCCGCCGATCGGCGCCCCGCACGGCCCGCACACGCCGCCGAACGCACGGCCGGTCACGCGGCCGTGGGTGCGGCCGACCGCACCCTCCGGGCAGGGCCGAGCGGCCCGGAGAAGACCGAACGGCCCGCGGGGACTCTCGTCCTCGCGGGCCGTTCAGCGCTGTCCGGACATCCCTCCGGCGGGTCCGTGGCGCCTGCCTCCGGTCAGGCGGCGGTGACGCCCTGCAGGGCGAAGGCGCCTTCGATGATGTCCAGGCCCTCGTTGAGCAGGTGCTCCGGCATCACCAGCGGCGGCAGGAAGCGGAGCACGTTGCCGTAGGTGCCGGCGGTCAGCACGACCAGGCCCTCGGCGTGGCAGGCCTTCGCCACGGCGGCGGTGACCTCCGGGTTCGGCTCCTTGGAGCCCGGCTTCACCAGCTCGATCGCGATCATCGCGCCGCGGCCGCGGACGTCGCCGATCACGTCGAACTTCTCCTGCATCGCCGACAGGCGGCCCAGCATGACCTCGCCGATCCGCTGTGCCTTGCCGTTGAGGTCCTGCTCCTTCATGGTCTCGATGGAGCCCAGCGCGGCGGCGCAGGCCACCGGGTTGCCGCCGTAGGTGCCGCCCAGGCCACCCGCGTGCGCGGCGTCCATGATCTCGGCGCGCCCGGTCACCGCGGCCAGCGGCAGGCCGCCGGCGATGCCCTTGGCGGTGGTGATCAGGTCCGGGACGATGCCCTCGTCGTCGCACGCGAACCACTGGCCGGTGCGGCAGAAGCCGGTCTGGATCTCGTCCGCGACGAACACGATGCCGTTGGCCTTCGCGTACTCCACGATCGCCGGCAGGAAGCCCTTGGCCGGCTCGATGAAGCCGCCCTCGCCCTGGATCGGCTCGATGATGATCGCAGCGACGTTCTCGGCGCCGATCTGCTTGTTGATCATGTCGATCGCCTGGGCGGCGGCCTCGGCGGCGCAGTTCTCCGCACCGGTCAGCCAGCGGTAGGGGTAGGCCACCGGCACGCGGTAGATCTCCGGGGCGAACGGGCCGAAGCCCTGCTTGTACGGCATGTTCTTCGCCGTCAGGCCCATGGTGAGGTTGGTGCGGCCGTGGTAGCCGTGGTCGAACACCACGACGGCGGTGCGCTTGGTGTAGGCGCGCGCGATCTTCACCGCGTTCTCGACCGCCTCGGCGCCCGAGTTGAACAGCGCGGTGCGCTTCTCGTGGTCGCCCGGGGTCAGCTCGTTCAGCTGCTCGGCCACGGCCACGTAACCCTCGTACGGGGTCACCATGAAACAGGTGTGCGTGAAGGCGGCCAGCTGCTCGGACGCCTTGGCCACGACGGCCTCGGCGCTGTTGCCGACGTTGGTCACGGCGATGCCGGAGCCGAAGTCGATCAGCGAGTTGCCGTCCACGTCCTCCAGCACGCCGCCGTTGGCGCGGGACACGTACACCGGCAGGGTGGTGCCGACGCCGGCCGCCACCGCACCCAGCTTGCGGGCCTGCAGCTCCTGCGACTTCGGACCGGGGATCGCGGTGACCAGGCGGCGCTCCTGCGGGAGCGGCGTTGCGGCGCTCATCAGTTTTTCTCCAGACTTCTCGGCTCGGTGCTTGGCAGGCTACGGCCGCCCTCCCCGGCCGGGCATGCGCCACTCGGTAGCACTGAGCCGTCCGACTTGTCCGAGGCGGCCAGGCGGGTGGTACGGCTACCGGGAGACTCCGCTCCACTACATTGAGCGCGGGCGTGTCGCCGGTGCGGTGGCATGGGTATGGCGGGACCGACGACGGTCGGGCCGGGCGGGCGAGGGAGCGGGGCCGGACATGGGACTGGACGGGGCACAGGGCCACGGCGAGCGGACCACCACCACACCCACCCCACCGGTGCCCCACCAACGCCCCCGCCCCCCGGTCTTCGACCTCCCCGCCTGGGTCGCCGCCCCCCGCCCCCCGGCCCCCCCGGGCATCTACCGCCAGGGCTACGCCCAGATCGACCCCGACCGCGCCGAAGACGCCAAGGTCCCGACCTGGCCGCTGCTCCTCCGCGCCGGCCTGAACGCGGTGGTGGGGTGGTTCGCCTACCTCTACGGCACGCAGCTGATGACCTACATCCTTGTCTGGTTCGGCACCCAGACCGGGATCGGCCCACTGGCGGAACCATCGCAATCCGAAGCGATGTTCACGCTGCTGGTCGTCAATGTCATCGTGCTCGCCCTCGTGATCAAAGTCTTCGGCAGGATGGGGCGTTGGACGGAGGTGTGGCGGCGGTATGCGGCGCCGCTGCTGTCGCGGGCCGTGACTGAGGCTGAACCCGTCGAGAGCGAGGGCGCGGCGGCGGAGCGGCCGGCCGACCCCTGGGCGGAGCTCAGACACGGCGGTGCGGCCGCGGCGGCGGGGCGGCTGGCCGGGGAGACGGTCGGCGACGTCGACTTCGTGCGGATCCACCAGGCCTGGGAGTCGGCGCAGGCGGATCCGGTGTTCGTCCCGGCCTTCGTCGAGCAGGTGACGGCCCGTGGCGCGGCGGCGTTCGCGCACCCCTCGGAGTCGCGCGAGCTGCCGGGACGGGCCGAAGGCCACGACCTGCTGCTGCGTCAGGTGCGGCTGGGTACTGTGCAGGACGTGCCCAAGAATCCGCTGACGCACCGGGCGGCGGGTTTCGCGCTGGACCCGGCGGTGTTGGGCACCTCGCTGCTGGCGGTCGGCCCGGCGGGGACGGGGAAGACGGCGCGGCTGGCCCGGCCGGTCGCCGAGGCGCTCTGCGTGCAGGCGCTCGCGGGGACCGCCTGCGCGGTGGTGATCGGCGCGGCGGACGCGGACCTGGGACCTGACGCCTGGTACGACGTGGTGATCGCCCCCGGCGACCAGGGCTCGGCCTACGGGCTGGACCTCTACGGCGCGGCGCAGGACCCGGACGAGGCGGCCGCCCGGCTGGCCGAGGCGCTGCTCCCGGACGAGCTGACCGCCCGTGCGGAGACGGCCCGGACGACGGTGCAGCAGGTGGTCGGCCCGTTCCACGCTGCCAACGGCCGCTACCCGGGGGTGCGCGAGCTGCGGTCGCTGCTCGGTGGTGAGCCGGAGGCGATGGAGGAGCTGGTGAAGGCGCTCCGCGTCGCGGGGCGGCTTGAGGCGTACGAGCGGGACCTGGAGCATCGCGAGCGGCAGCGCGGCCGGGCGGACGATCCGGGGTCTCTGCTGGCGGACCGGCTGGCGCTGCTGGACCGGCCGGCCTTCCGGGGGGCTTTCGCGACCGACGGCACCGGGCGCCCGCCGTTCGCGATGCGGGTGCTGGACCATCCGTTGCGGGTCCGGGTGAAGCTTCCGGAGCTCAGCCACCCGGAGGCGGCGCGGATGCTGTCGCGACTGGTGGTGGGTCAGTTCGTGCAGGCCGCGGCGGCGCGCGAGGACCGCTCGCTGTTCGCGGGCCTGGTGGTGGACGACGCCACGGCGGCGCTGGACGCGAACACGGTCAGGGGGCTGCAGCGGCTGCGCGCGACGAACTCGGGCGCCGTACTGATGCTGCGGACCCTGGTCGATCTGCCCGAGGCGCTGCGGGCGCCGCTCTTCGGAGCTGTCGGCTGCCGTATGGCGTTCCCCGGGATCGCGCCGTGGGACGGGAAGCTGTTCTCCGAGGCCTGGGGTACGCACCTGGTCCGGGAGACGGCGGTGACGCACACTCCGGACACCTCCGGCGGCGTGATCCGTCGGGCGGGGCGGTTGGGGCGGAAGGCGTTGTCGGGGACGACGGCGCAGACAGAGTCGGTGACCACACGGGACGTCGAGCGGCTGCGGTGGTCGCCCTCCGACCTGGCGCACGCGCTGCCGGCGGGGCATGCGGTGGTGTCGCTGACGGCGGTCTCGGGCGAGCAGGTGCCGCCGCTGCTGGTGGATCTGCGGAGCTGATCCGGCGGCGTGCGGGTGGCGTGGGGCCGGGCGAAGCCTGCCTTCGAGGTGGATTCGGCAGTGCCGGTTGTCCGGAGCGTCCATAATGTGAGGAGAGACCCCTCCCGACCCCGGCCGTACGGCCACTCAGCCCCCCACCGCCTCTCCTCGCCCGGCCGCAACGGCGCGGTCAGGTCGTTCCCCCGAAGGTGCCATGCCTCCCACACTCGCCTCCGTCGTCCGCAACACCTCGCTCCATCTGACGGTCCTCGCCGGTGCGGACCACCTGGAGCGGCCGGTCCGCTGGGTGCACACCAGCGAGCTGGACGACCCGACGCCGTTCCTGGAGGGTGGTGAGCTGCTGCTCACCACCGGCATCAAGCTGGGCCGGACCGCCGCCCAGCTGCAGGCGTACGTGCACCGGTTGGCCGACGCGGGCGTGGTGGGGCTGGGGCTCGGCGTGGGGCTGTCGCACACCGAGGTGCCGCAGCCGCTGGTGGAGGCGGCGGCGCAGCGCGGGCTTCCGCTGCTGCGGGTGCCGGAGCCGACGCCGTTCATCGCGATCAGCAAGGTGGTCTCGGCGGCGCTGGCGGCCGAGCAGTACGAGGCGGTGACCACCAGCTTCGAGGCGCAGGAGGAGCTGACCCGGGCGGCGCTGGGCAAGGACGGCACCACTGCGGTGGTGCGCCGGTTGGCGGCGCGGCTGGGGGGCTGGGCGGCGCTGTACGACGGGTCGGGGGCGCTGTCGGTGGTGGCGCCGGACTGGGCGGCGCGGCGGGCGGGGCGGCTGGCGGCCGAGGTGGACCGGCTGCGGCGGCGCCCGGCGCCGTCGAGTGCCGCGCTGCAGGGGCGGTCGCCGGGCATAGACACGGCGGACGAGGACTACGTGGTGGTCCAGTCGCTGGGGGCGGACCGGCGGGCGCGGGGCTTCCTGGCGGTGGGGACCGAGGACCGGATCACCCCGACCGAGCGGTACGTGCTGAATGCGGCGGTGGCGCTGCTGACCCTCACCCTGGAGCGTTCGCGCGAGCTGCGGCAGGCCGAGGAGCGGATGGGCGCGGCGTTGCTGCGGATGGTGCTGGCGGGCGAGGTGGCCACCGCGCGGCAGGTGGCCGCGGGGTTGTTCGGCGGGCTGCCGGAGGGAACGGTCCGGGTCCTGGTGGCGGGTGCCGGCCAGGGTGTGGACGCCTCGGAGTCGCTCGGCGAGCTGGGTGACCGGGCCGAGCAGGCGGGCTCCCGGGTCGGGGAGAAGCTGCTGGTGGCGCGTGAGGACGGGACGCACGGCGCGCGGCTGATGGTGCTGGCGCTGGACAACGGCGCGGTGCACCGGGCCTGCCTCGGGGTGGTGGAGGAGCACGAGGGACTGTCGCTGGGGGTCTCGGCGCCGGCCGCGTTGGAGGAGGCCGGGACGGCGCACGCCCAGGCCGAGCGGGCGCTGGCGGTGGCGCTGCGCGGCGGCCGGCGTTCGGTGGACCACGAGGAGGTCGGCGCGGGGTCGCTGCTGCCGCTGCTCGGCGAGGACGCGGTGACGGCGTTCGCGGAGGGGCTGCTGCGCCCGCTGCGCGAGCACGACCGGACGGCGCGCGGTGACCTGGTCGCCTCGTTGCGGGCGTGGCTGTCCAGACACGGGCAGTGGGACGCGGCCGCGGCGGACCTCGGTGTGCACCGGCACACGCTGCGCTACCGGATGCGGCGGGTCGAGGAGCTGCTCGGCCGCTCGCTGGACGACACCGACGTCCGGATGGAGCTGTGGCTGGCCCTCCGCTCCGGCGAGGAGTAGGCCCTCCGCTCCGGCGGGGGCGGACGGTTCCTACGAGGAGCAGGCGGTGGGAGCGGACCGGAGCGGGCCGGGGCACGCGGACCGGTTCCCCGCCGGGGCCCGGTACCTCATTCGGCGACCGAACGTCTGGACGTGTTGGAGTGACGTCCGTGGCGAACGCTACTTCCCGGCCAATCCGGTCGGCGCGTCGACGCCCCTACCCTCGATCCTGGTCCCACGTCCGTGGGGCCGTGAGGACGACGAGGAGAGGGCCGGTACCACGGTGACCACCACGTACGAATTCTGGCTGGCCGGCCGCCGGGCGAGCGGCGACGCCGACTTCGAGGTGCACAACAGCTGGGACGGCCGTCTGGTCGGCAGGGTCAGCGTCCCGACCGAGGCGCAGGTCGAGGAGGCGCTGGACGCCGCCGTGGCCGCGCTGCCGGTGTTCGCGGCGACCCCCGCGCACGTGCGGGCCAGCGCGCTGGACCACGTGGCGAGGCGCCTGGCCGAGCGCACCGAGGAGATCGCCCAGCTCATCACCGCCGAGAACGGCAAGCCGATCAAGTGGGCCCGCGGCGAGGTCGGTCGTGCCGTCTCCGTGTTCCGCTGGGCGGCCGAGGAGGCCCGCCGCACCAACGGCGAGACCATGCGACTGGACACCGACCCGGGCGGCGTGGGCCGCTTCGCGGTGGTGCGCCGGTTCCCGCGCGGAGTGGTGCTGGGCATCGCCCCGTTCAACTTCCCGCTGAACCTGGTCGCCCACAAGGTCGCCCCGGCGATCGCGGTCGGCGCGCCGATCATCCTCAAGCCGGCTCCGGCGACCCCGCTCTCCGCGATGGTGCTGGGCGAGATCCTGGCCGAGACCGACCTGCCGGCCGGCTCCTGGAGCGTCCTGCCGGTGCCGAACGACCGGATGCCGGCGCTGGTGCAGGACAAGCGCCTGCCGGTGATCTCGTTCACCGGTTCGGACAAGGTCGGCTACCAGATCATGGACTCGGTGCCGCGCAAGCACTGCACCCTGGAGCTCGGCGGCAACGCCGCGGCCGTCGTGCTCGCCGACTGGTCCTCCGAGGCGGACCTGGACTGGGCCGCCACCCGGATCGCGATGTTCGCGAACTACCAGGGCGGCCAGTCCTGCATCTCGGTGCAGCGGGTGATCGCCGACGTGTCCGTCTACGACCGCCTGGTCGAGAAGGTCGTGGCCAGGGTCCAGGCCCAGGTCACCGGCGACCCGAACGACGAAGCCACCGACGTCGGCCCGCTGGTCGACGAGAACGCCGCCAAGCGGGTGGAGTCCTGGGTGGACGACGCCGTCGCCAAGGGCGCGAAGGTACTCACCGGTGGGGCCCGCGATGGCGCGACCTACGCCCCGACCGTACTGGCGGACCTGCCGGCCGACGCGATCCTGGCCAAGGCCGAGGTGTTCGGCCCGGTCCTGTCGCTGCACAAGGTCGACGGCACCGACGAGGCCTTCGCGGCCGTCAACGACTCCGACTTCGGACTGCAGGCCGGCGTCTTCACCCACGACCTGCAGACCGCCTTCCGCGCCCAGCGGGAGCTGGAGGTCGGCGGCGTGATCATCGGCGACGCGCCGTCCTACCGCGCCGACCAGATGCCGTACGGCGGTGTCAAGGACTCCGGCGTCGGCCGCGAGGGCGTCAAGTACGCGATGGACGACTACACCGTCGAGAAGGTCATGGTCCTCACCGGCCTCGACCTCTGATCGACCTCCGATCGGCCGCTCGACCGATCGGTGTGATCCCGTGTGCGGGGCCCGGTTCGGGGAACCGGGCCCCGCACACGTCCTTCGCCCGTCGACGACCCCGGTCAGCCGTTGTGCCCGGCCGCGGCGGCGACGGCCTCCTCGACCGCCGCGTTGCCGGCGACCAGCTCCAGCGTCTGCCCGGCGGTGCCCGGCTCGTGCAGCAGCGCGGCCAGCACGGCGGCCACGTCGGCCCGGTCCACCGCGCCGCGCGCGACCGACGGGGCGAGCCGGACCAGGCCGGTGCCGGGGCCGTCGGTGAGCCGGCCGGGCCGCAGCACCGTCCAGTCCAGTGCGGTGCGGGCCCGGACAGCGTCGTCGGCGGCGCCCTTGGCCCGAAGGTAGGTCTCGAAGACCGGGTCCGCGGCGTGCTCCGCCCCGGCGTCGGCCCCCATCGAGGAGATGATCAGGTAGCGCCGCACCCGGGCGAGCTCGGCGGCGTCGGCGAGCAGGACGGCCGCGTCGCGGTCGACGGTGTTCTTGCGGGCGGCGCCGCTGCCCGGCCCGGCGCCGGCGGCGAAGACCACCGCGTCGGCCCCCTCCAGCAGCGCGGCGAGTTCGGGGGCGGTCGCGGACTCCAGGTCGAGCAGCAGGGCTTCGGCCCCGGCGGCGGCCAGGTCGGCGGCCTGTTCGGGTCTGCGGATGATCCCGGCGGGCCGGTCGCCGCGCTCGGCGAGGAGCCGCTCCAGCCTGAGCGCGATCTGTCCGTGGCCTCCGGCGATGACGGTACGCATGGCTCCGACGGTAGCCGCGCGCCGTCCCGGCGTCCTGGGGAGTGCGTCGGGCAGGACACAATGGGCGCATGACTTCGCTCGCCCACCCGCAGCTGCGCTTCACCCCCGTGGTGAAGGACCCCTCCGCCCCCCGGGAGCTGGTGATCCTCGGCTCCACCGGTTCGATCGGCACCCAGGCCATCGACGTGGTGCGCCGCAACCCGGACCGGTTCCGGGTGGTCGCCCTGTCGGCGGCCGGCGGGCGGGTGGAACTGCTCGCCGAGCAGGCCCTGGAGCTCGGGGTGCACACCGTGGCGGTGGCCGACCCGGCGGCCGAGCCGGCGCTGCGCGAGGCGCTGGCGGCGAAGGCGGCGGGCCGTCCGCTGCCGGCTGTGCTGGCGGGCCCGGACGCGGCGACCGAGCTGGCTGCGACGGAGTGCCACTCGGTGCTGAACGGCATCACCGGCTCGATCGGCCTGCGGCCGACGCTGGCCGCGCTGTCGGCCGGCCGGGTGCTGGTGCTGGCCAACAAGGAGTCGCTGATCGTCGGCGGCCCGCTGGTGAAGGCGGTGGCGCGGCCGGGGCAGATCGTGCCGGTGGACTCGGAGCACGCGGCGCTGTTCCAGGCGCTGGCCGGCGGCACCCGGGCCGAGGTCCGCAAGCTGGTGGTCACCGCCAGCGGCGGCCCGTTCCGCAACCGCAGCCGGGAGCAACTGGCGGGCGTCACCCCGCAGGACGCGCTGGCGCACCCGACCTGGGCGATGGGGCCGGTCGTGACGATCAACTCGGCCACCCTGGTGAACAAGGGCCTGGAGGTGATCGAGGCGCACCTGCTCTACGACGTGCCGTTCGAGCGGATCGAGGTCGTCGTCCATCCGCAGTCGGTCGTGCACTCGATGGTGGAGTTCACCGACGGTTCGACGCTGGCGCAGGCCAGCCCGCCGGACATGCGGATGCCGATCGCGCTCGGCATGGGGTGGCCGGACCGGGTTCCGGACGCGGCGCCCGCCTGCGACTGGACCGAGGCTGCCACCTGGGAGTTCTTCCCGCTGGACAACGAGGCCTTCCCGGCGGTGGACCTGGCCCGGGAGGCGGGCTCGCTCGGGGGCACCGTTCCGGCGGTCTTCAACGCGGCGAACGAGGAGTGCGTGGAGGCCTTCCTGAAGGGCCGCCTCGCCTTCACCGGGATCGTGGACACTGTTGCCAAGGTCGTGGCGGAGCACGGGGCCCCCGCGGGGGGAACTTCCCTCACGGTCGAGGACGTCCTGCACGCGGAGGACTGGGCCAGGGCCCGGGCGCGCGAACTGGCGGCCGGCTGACGGTTCCGGTGGCGACCGAAACTGCGGTAAGACAAGACGACGAGCGGAGCGGCATGACGGAGGATCAGCGGTGGCAACGGTGATGACGGTGGTCGGCATCCTGGTCTTCGCGGTCGGGCTGCTGGTCTCGATCGCTTGGCACGAGCTCGGCCACCTCTCCACGGCCAAGCTGTTCGGCATCCGGGTGCCGCAGTACATGGTCGGCTTCGGCCCGACGGTCTGGTCCCGCAAGAAGGGCGAGACCGAGTACGGCATCAAGGCGATCCCGCTGGGCGGGTACATCCGCATGATCGGGATGTTCCCGCCCGGCGCGGACGGGCGGATCACCAAGCGGAGCAGCTCGCCCTGGCGCACCATGATCGAGGACGCCCGGCAGGCCTCCTACGAGGAACTCCAGGACGGCGACGAGGACCGGCTCTTCTACACGCGCAGGCCCTGGAAGCGCGTCATCGTCATGTTCGCCGGCCCGTTCATGAACCTCGTCCTCGCGTTCGGGCTCTTCCTGACCGTGATGATGGGCTTCGGCGTCTCGATGACCGTGCCCACCATCGGCACCGTCTCCCAGTGCATCGTCAAGGCCGGCCAACCCACCGACACCTGCCCCGAGGGCGCGCCGCCGACCCCGGCCGCGCAGGTCCAGCTGAAGCCGGGCGACAAGGTCGTCTCCTTCGACGGCGACCGGATCCGCGACTACGAGCAGCTCCAGGCGGACATCCGCAGGTCGGCCGGGAAGACGGTGCCGATCGTCGTCGAGCGGGGCGGGCAGCAGGTCACGCTGGTGCCGACGATCGCCGTCAACGACGTGCAGAAGTACGACGGCAACGGCGTCCCGATCAAGGGCGAGACGGTGCAGGCCGGCTTCCTCGGCTTCACGCCGACCACCGGCATCGTCCGGCTGGGCTTCGGGCAGTCGCTCGACCGGATGTACGACATGTCGGAGAACGGCGTGAGGTCGCTGGTCGCCCTGCCGGGCAAGATCCCGGGCCTGTGGCACTCGGTGGTGGACGGCACCCCCCGCGAGGTGGACTCGCCGATCGGCATGGTCGGCGCGGCCAGGGTCAGCGGCGAGGTGTTCGCCCTGGACATCCCGGGGACCCAGCGGATCGCCTACTTCGTCAACCTGCTGGCCGGCATCAACCTGTCGCTCTTCCTGTTCAACATGCTGCCGCTGCTCCCGCTGGACGGCGGCCACATCGCCGGCGCGGTCTGGGAGTCGGTGCGCCGCCGGTTCGCCCGGCTGTTCAAGCGGCCCGATCCCGGGCCCTTCGACGTGGCCCGCCTGATGCCGCTCGCCTACGTGGTGGCCAGCGTCTTCGTCGGCTTCACCGTGCTGGTGCTGGTCGCCGACCTGGTGAACCCGGTCAAGATCAGCTGACCGTACGGGTACGGCGGGTGTGCTCCGGCCCGTCGGCGTGCCGTACCGTTGGAGGCCGGGTGCGCGTCGACCGTCGCGCCCGGCCCCGGCCTTCCCGAACGGCCGGACCGACCACACCTCAACCCCGGGGAACCCTGCGCACATGACCGCGATCTCGCTCGGTATTCCGTCTCTGCCGCTCAAGCCGCTCGCCAAGCGCCGTTACTCCCGGCAGATCATGGTCGGCAACGTGCCGGTCGGCGGCGACGCGCCCGTCTCGGTGCAGTCGATGACCACCACGGTGACCGCGGACGTCAACGCCACGCTGCAGCAGATCGCGGAGCTGACCGCGTCCGGCTGCCAGATCGTCCGGGTGGCCTGCCCGTCGCAGGACGACGCCGACGCGCTGCCGATCATCGCGAAGAAGTCGAAGATCCCGGTGATCGCGGACATCCACTTCCAGCCGAAGTACGTCTTCGCGGCCATCGACGCCGGGTGCGCGGCGGTCCGCGTCAACCCGGGCAACATCAAGGCCTTCGACGACAAGGTCGGCGAGATCGCCAAGGCGGCCAAGGACGCCGGCATCCCGATCCGGATCGGCGTCAACGCCGGCTCGCTGGACAAGCGCCTGCTGGAGAAGTACGGCCGCGCCACCCCGGAGGCCCTGGTCGAGTCCGCGCTCTGGGAGTGCTCGCTGTTCGAGGAGCACGACTTCCGCGACATCAAGATCTCGGTCAAGCACAACGACCCGGTCGTGATGATCAACGCCTACCGCCAGCTCGCCGCCGCCTGCGACTACCCGCTGCACCTCGGTGTGACCGAGGCGGGCCCGGCGTTCCAGGGCACCATCAAGTCCGCGGTCGCCTTCGGCGCGCTGCTCGCCGAGGGCATCGGCGACACCATCCGGGTCTCGCTCTCCGCCCCGCCGGCCGAGGAGATCAAGGTCGGCAACCAGATCCTGGAGTCGCTCGGCCTGCGCGAGCGCGGCCTGGAGATCGTCTCCTGCCCGTCCTGCGGCCGCGCCCAGGTCGACGTCTACAAGCTCGCCGAGGAGGTCACCGCCGGCCTGGAGGGCATGGAGGTGCCGCTGCGCGTCGCGGTCATGGGCTGCGTCGTCAACGGCCCGGGCGAGGCCCGCGAGGCCGACCTCGGCGTCGCCTCCGGCAACGGCAAGGGGCAGATCTTCGTCAAGGGCGAGGTCATCAAGACCGTCCCCGAGTCCAAGATCGTCGAGACCCTGATCGAGGAGGCCCTCAAGCTGGCCGAGCAGATGCAGGCCGAGGGCGTCGAGTCGGGTGCGCCGACCGTCACCGCCGCGGAGTGACAGGCGGACTGCAAGATTCCGGAAGCGGGGCCGTCCGTGTGCGGACGGCCCCGCCGCCGTGGCCGGGTGGGGCCAGGAGTAGGGTGCGGCCAGAGTCGTCTCAGTGAGGTGCTGTCTCGATGCTCGATCGAGGTGTGATGCTCCCCAGCTCGTTCCAGGCCGCGCGCGCCCTGGCGACCACGCGTGTGCTGGAGGCCCCCGACCTGGCGGACACCCTGGAGGTGCTGCACCGCGACCCGGTCGCCAACGCCTTCGTCGCCACCCGGGTGGAGGCCGTCGGACTCGACCCCTGGCGCCTCGGCGGCGAGATGTGGGGCTGGTACGACGAGGACGGCGGGCTCGACGCGCTCTGCTACGCCGGCGCCAACCTGGTCCTGGTCAACGCCGGGCCGTCGGCCGTCCAGGCCTTCGCCGAACGGGCCCGCCGCCAGGGGCGCCGCTGCTCCTCGATCGTCGGCCCGGCCGAGGCCACCGCCGCCCTCTGGGCGCTGCTGGAGCGCAGCTGGGGCCCGGCCCGCGAGGTCCGCGCCCACCAGCCGCTGCTCGCCACCACCGTGCCGTCCCCAGAGATCGCGCCCGACCCCCTGGTGCGGCGGGTGCGGCGGGACGAGGTCGAGACGCTGATGCCGGCCTGTGTGGCGATGTTCACCGAGGAGGTCGGGGTCTCCCCGATGGCCGGCGACGGCGGCCTGCTCTACCAGGCCCGGGTCGCCGAACTGGTCTCGGCCGGGCGCTCGTTCGCCCGGTTCGCCGAGGACGGCCAGGTGGTGTTCAAGGCCGAGATCGGTGCCGTCACCGAGGGTGCCTGCCAGGTCCAGGGCGTCTGGGTCGACCCGGCCCACCGCGGCCGGGGTCTCTCCGAGACCGGCATGGCCGCCGTCCTGGACATCGCGCTGCGCGAGGTGGCCCCGGTGGTCTCGCTCTACGTCAACGACTACAACCTGCGCGCCCGTGCCGCGTACCGGCGAGTGGGCTTCCGCGAGGTCGGCGCGTTCATGAGCGTGCTGTTCTGAACGGCCCCGCTCCGCACCCCCGCGCCCTGCGGCGTTCCGTTCTGCAGCGGCTGTTCTCCGGCCCTGCGCTGCCCCGTGCCCCGTTCCGCGGGCAGGTTGTCGGCTCGGGGCCGCACCGGGCGGGCGCCGGTAGTAACGTCCGGGGCATGGATCAGCTGACCGGGGTGACGATCGAGGCCATCGACCTTGCGGCATGGGCTCCGCAGGCGCTCGATGTCCAGGCGGAGGCGTTCGGGCTGTCTCCGGAGGAGGTCGTGGTCCGGCTGCACATCGTGGCCCGGCACGCGCAGCAGCCCGGGGTGATCGCGCTCGGCGCGTTCGACGGCGGACGGCTGGTCGGCTTCGGCTACGGCATGCCCAACCGGCGCGAGCACTGGTGGAGCACCGTGATCCAGCCCTACCTGGAGGCCGGCGGCCACGGCGACTGGCTCGACGACGTCTTCGCGATCACCGAGCTGCACGTGCTGCCCGGATTCCAGGGCCAGGGGATCGGCTCCACCCTGATCCGGACACTCTGCGAGCGGTCCGGTCTCCACCGCAGCATCCTGTCCGCGATCGACGCCGAGACGCCCGCGCGCCGCCTCTACCGCTCGCTCGGCTACCGGGACCTCGCCCGCGCGGTGCACTTCCCGAACACCGAGCGCCTCTACGCCGTCATGGGCGCCCCGCTGCCGCTGCCGGCCAGGCGGGCCGGTCAGAGCGCCCCGGCGAACTCCAGGTAGAGCTCGGCGTCCTCCCCGCGGCCGGCCGCGAGCGCCCGCAGGCCGAGGTCGGTGGCGCGGACCAGCGTCCAGCCGCGCAGCCGCTCCCGGTCCACCTCCAGCGCGTCGGAGAGCTGGTGCAGCCGGCGTCGGACGGCGGCCGGGACGCCGGGGGAGCCGACCAGGGTGTCGGCCCGGTCCAGGGCCAGCCGGGCCAGGTCGAAGGCGCGCTCGCCGACGAGCGGCCGTGGATCGATCGCCAGCCAGGGCGCGCGGTCGGCGGCGAGCACGTTGCCGTGGTGGAAGTCGCCGTGCAGCAGGAACGCCTCGGTCGCGGAGTCGACCAGCCCGTCGGCGGCCTCCAGCGCCTCGGTCACCAGGGCGTCGGCCTCGACGGCGCCGGGCAGGCCGCGGTGCCGGCGCAGGCCGTCGGCGAGGTACCCGGCCCGGTCGGCCAGCGAGGGGAACGGGTGGCCCTCGCCCGGCTCCACCCAGAGCCGGTGCAGCAGGCTGGTGGCCTCCAGCATCGCCTTCGCCTCGGCGAGCGAGCGCAACGGGATGTCGCCGTGCAGCCGCTCCAGCAGCAGCACCCCCTGGGCGGGGTCCGCGTCCAGCAGCAGCACGGCCCCGCGGCCGGCCCAGTGGGCGAGCGCGGTGTGCTCCGCGGCCGTCTCGGGGGTGGTCCGCCCGGACTTGAGGACGGCGGGGCTGAGGTCGTCCCGGCGGACGTAGCCGACCAGGCTCAGGCTGCCGCCCGGATCGAGGACCCGTTCCAGGGTGAGGTCCCAGCGGGCCAGGTGTGCGGCGACCCGGGCCGGCAGCTCCGCCAGCCAGCGCCGCCCCTCCTCGTCGGTGCCGACGCTGCGCGCCAGCCACTCGGGGACGGTGATCTGTGCTGGTGCTCCCGACATGCCGGCCTTCCGGTAGCTGCTTCCCCGTGCTGTTACCCGTCCATTGTCGGCCATGGCCCTGAAACCGCAGGTCAGTGACGCGAGAGGGGAGCCGGCGGGAGGGTTCCCGCGGGCCCGGTCACGGGCCAGCAGGTCAGGGGGTCGGGGCGGCCGTCGGGGTCGGGGTGGCGGTGTCGGGCAGGCCCGGGAACGGCGTGGGGACGGCACCCCAGCGGTGGGCGCGCAGGGCGCACTCGCGCAGCGCGTCGGCCGCGGCGGCGCGCTGGGGGCCGGGCACGGCGGCGACCAGGTCGGCGTAGACCGCGGTGAGCCGGGTTTCGAGGTGGGCCGCGAGCCGGACGGCGCCGGCCGCATCGGTGACGGCGAAGGGGAGCTGGTAGCCGGCCGCGGCCGCGCTCGGCGTGGCGCCGACCGTGCCCAGCAGCCGCTGCCAGGAGTCCCGGCGGGCCTGGTGGGCGGCGAGGGCGGTGCGTGCGTCGGTCCGCTGGTGGTCGTCCGGGAGCCGGGCGCCCACCACGCCGTAGCCGTAGACCGCGGCGTGCTCGGCGCCCAGTGCGCCCTGGAGCGCGGTGACGGCCTCCGGGTCCACGGCCGGGGCGCTGCCGGTCCCGGCCGGCGAGGCCGTGGCCGGCGCCGTACCCGCGGGCGGGCCGGACGGCGGCGCGGAGGCGTCGGACGCAGCGGTGGCCGGCGGCTCGCTCGGCGAGGCGGCCGGGACTGTGGCCGGGGCGGACGCCGGGACCGGGTCGCCGAGGGCGACGGCGTGCAGTACGCCGGCCGCGGACACCGAGGCGAGCAGCCGGGCCAGCTGCGGGGAGGCCGCGCCGAGGTCGGCGAGCCGGGACTGCGCGGTCTGCCGCTCCAAGGAGGCGAGCCCGGCCGGGGTCGTGACCGCGGAGCCGGTCGACGGCGCGGACGCGGAGGACGACGGCGGGGCCGGGGTCGAGGAGGCGGACGAGGGCGAGGAGGCGGACGAGGCGGAGCCCGGGTCACCACCGGGACCTCCGGCCAGCGCGGCCCGGTGCCGGACCACCTCGGCCCGCAGTGGCTGGAGCAGCGCCGCCTGCCCGGCGCCCGGTCCGGCCAGCAGCGCGTCGTACCCGGCGAGCAGCGTGTCGGTGGCGGCGACGGCCCGCAGCCGGACCGGCTCGTCCGGGTCGGGCCGGCGCGGCTCACCCCGGCCGCCGTCGTCGTGGGAGCCGGTGCACGCGGACAGCGCGCCGCCGCCTGCGAGGAGCAGCCCTAGGGCCAGGAAGGTCCGTCTACGGGGCGGCTGCATCGGTGTCACTCCGGGGCGTTTACGGGAGGACGGCGTGCCTGCCCGCCCTCGTTGGCGTGAATGATTACAGAATCCTCACGTCCCCGGGCGCGGATGCCAACGGGCAAAGGCCTCCTGGGCAGGTGTGACCTTGCTCGCAGTGGGTGGCGGCCCGCCCGGGTGCGCAGGCCGGAATCGGTGGTTGGCGGCTTCACCGGATAGGCTTTGGGCCGAGCTGCCGCGACCCGGCCGGCGCCGAACCGGCGCCCGGGGGCGCGGCACACCCTTCTGACAACAGCAGACGCGGCCGAGGAGTCCACCCGGATGAGCACCACCCACACCGACCGGCTGCGCGCGTTGCTGGAGCCGCTGGCCGCCCAGGCGGGCCTGGACCTGGAGGACGTGAAGGTCACCCAGGCCGGCAGCCGCCGCCAGGTGCAGATCGACGTGGACGCCGACGGCGGCGTGGACCTCGACACCATCGCCGAGTTCAGCCGCGTGGTCGGCGAGGCCCTGGACGGGTCCGACGTGATGGGCACCGGTGCCTACGTGCTGGAGGTCGGCTCGCCGGGCGCGGAGCGTCCGCTGGCCGAGCCCCGCCACTGGCGTCGCGCCGAGGGCCGGCTTGCCAAGATCCACCTGGTCGACGGCGGGGAGATCGTCGCCCGGGTGCTGGAGGCGGACGAGGACGGTGCGCTGGTCGAGGTGCAGCCGGTGAAGGGCCGCGGGCGGCCCAAGGAGCGCCGTCTGGAGTACACCGAGGTGGACCGGGCGCGCGTCCAGGTGGAGTTCAACCGCAAGGACGAGAAGCTCCTCGACGAGGCCGCGGACTTCGCGGACGACGACGCCTCGGACTTCGCGGACGACGCCTCGGCGGACGACGGCGCCGAGGAGGGGGACGACGGTGCGCAGTGACGAACTGCGGACCGACCGCACCATGACGAACGTGACGAAAGACGAGGAGGCGTAGCCGTGGACATCGACATGAGTGCCCTGCGCACGCTGGTCAACGAGAAGAACATCCCCTTCGACCTGCTGGTCGAGTCCATCGAGTCGGCCCTCCTCACCGCGTACCACCGCACCGAGGGCTCGCGCCGCCGCGCCCGCGTCGAACTGGACCGCAAGTCCGGCCACGTCACGGTCTGGGCCACCGAGGACCCGTCCGAGCTGGACGAGGGCGTCGAGCCGAAGGAGTTCGACGACACGCCGAGCGGCTTCGGCCGGATCGCGTCGAGCATCGGCATCCAGGTGATGATGCAGCGCCTGCGCGACGCCGCCGACGACCAGACCTTCGGCGAGTACGCGGGCAAGGAGGGCGACATCGTCACCGGCGTCGTCCAGCAGGGCAACGACCCGAAGAACGTGCTCGTCGACATCGGCAAGCTGGAGGCCATCCTCCCGCCGCAGGAGCAGGTCCCGGGCGAGGACTACCGGCACGGCACCCGCCTCAAGTGCTACGTCGTGGCGGTCCGCCGGGGCGTCCGCGGTGCCTCGGTGACGCTCTCGCGCACCCACCCCAACCTGGTGAAGAAGCTCTTCGCGCTGGAGGTGCCGGAGATCGCGGACGGCAGCGTGGAGATCGCCGCGATCGCCCGTGAGGCCGGTCACCGCACGAAGATCGCGGTCTGGTCGCGCCGGGCCGGCCTGAACGCCAAGGGCGCCTGCATCGGCCCGATGGGCAGCCGGGTGCGCGCGGTGATGGGCGAGCTGCACGGCGAGAAGATCGACATCGTGGACTGGTCGGAGGACCCCCGCGAGATGGTCGCCGCCGCACTGTCCCCCGCGCGGGTGACCAGCGTGGAGATCGTCGACGCCGTCCAGCGCTCCGCACGGGTGATCGTGCCGGACTACCAGCTGTCGCTGGCGATCGGCAAGGAGGGCCAGAACGCCCGCCTCGCCGCCCGCCTCACCGGCTGGCGGATCGACATCCGGCCCGACACCGAGGGCCAGTCCGAGGACGCCGGTCGCCCCGCGGGCGACTGACCGTCGCGGGAATTCCGGCCGAGCAATCGGCGTTGTCACGGGCTCCCCGCCGTTCCACCCCGGTTCGGCGGGGCGGCGCCATGTCCCTTCGGAGGGGTAGACTTGCCTTCGTCTGGCCGGACGCATGTCCGAGCACGCCCGGAACGCACCTGCGTGGGCTGCCGCAAGCGCGCGGCCAAGCACCAGCTGTTGCGTGTCACGGCGGTCGAGGGCGTCTGCGTCCCCGATCCCCGTGGCGCACTGCCGGGCCGGGGTGCTCACCTGCATCCCGATCCGGCCTGCCTCGACCTCGCGGTCCGCCGACGGGCGTTCCCCCGGGCCTTCCGGCTCCAGGGCGCGCTCGACACGGAGCGGCTCCGCGGGTTCATCGAGGAGCGGGAAGGCGACACCCCGGAGCCCTGAGTCCCTCAGGCCCGTCCGGTGGGGCGCCTCCCGCGACGGCCGCCGCTAGCCGCGGCGGAGAACCACCGCAACAAGCACGGCGGGCGGGCAGCCGCGCGCCGTGCCACCAGTCAGGTACCTCGCGATGTGGAAGTAGGTCGAGATTGCGATGAGCACTCGATGAGTACGCGATGAGTACGCGATGGGTACGCCCATGAAGTAGCGACAGTCCGGCGGACGAGACACCCCGGACTCATAGACAGGAGTGAAGTGGCTAAGGTCCGGGTTTACGAACTCGCCAAGGAGCTTGGCTTGGAGAGCAAGGCCGTCATGGCCAAGCTCACCGAGCTCGGTGAGTTCGTCCGTTCGGCGTCCTCGACGATCGAGGCGCCGGTCGTGCGCAAGTTGACTGACGCTCTGGGAGTCGCCCCCACCGGTGGCGCTGCCAAGCCTGGCCCGCGGAAGCCCGCGGCGCCCCAGCCCTCCGGCGGTTCCGCCGGTGCGGCCACACCCAAGCCGGGTGCCCCGACCCCGGGTCCGCGCCCCAGCGCGACCCCCGGTCCCCGTCCTACGCCCGCCGCGGCCCCCGCCGCGTCGGCCCCCGCCGCTCCCGCGGCGCCCGCCGCCCCGCGTCCGGGTGCGCCGACTCCGGGCCCGCGCCCGGCGGCCCGCCCCGCCGCCCCGGCGGCTCCGGCCGCTCCGGCGGCCGAGTTCTCCTCGCCGGCCCCGGCCGGTGAGAACCAGGCCTCGCGTCCGGCCGCCCCGCGTCCGGCCGCTGCCGGCCCCGCCGCCGGCGGTGCCCGTCCGGGTCCGCGTCCGGCCGGTCCGCGTCCGGGCAACAACCCGTTCACCTCGGGCAGCGCCACCGGCATGGCCCGCCCCGGCGACCGCCGTCCGGCCGCGCCGGGTGCGCGTCCGGCCGGAGCGGGCGGCCAGGGTGCGGGTGCCCCCCGTCCGGGTGGCGACCGTCCGCGTCCGGGTGCCGGTGCGCCCGGTGCCGGTGCCCCCCGTCCGGGTGGCGACCGTCCGCGTCCGGGTGCCGGTGCGCCCGGTGCCGGTGCTCCTCGCCCCGGTGGCGACCGTCCGCGTCCGGGTGCGCCCGGCGCCCCGGGTGCGGGTGCCCCCCGTCCGGGTGGTGCCCCGCGTCCCGACGGCATGCCGCGTCCGGCCGGTCCGCGTCCCGGCGGCCCGACCCCGTCCGGCATGCCGCGTCCGAACCCCGGCATGATGCCGCAGCGTCCGGCTCCGGGCCCGCGTCCGGGCCCCGGCGGCCGTGGCCCGGGTGGCCCCGGCGGCCGTCCCGGTGCTCCGGGCGGCGCGCGTCCCGGCTTCCAGGGCCGTCCGGCCGGTCCGGGCTCGCGTCCGGCGGGCGGCGGCTTCGGCGGTCCCCGTCCGGGTGGCGGCGCCCCCGGTGGCGGCGGCGGCTTCGGTCCGCGTCCCGGCGGCTTCGGCGGTCGTCCCGGCGGCCCGGCCGGCCGTGGTGGCACGCAGGGCGCCTTCGGCCGTGGCCCCGGTGGCCGTCCGGCCCGTGGTCGCAAGTCGAAGCGGGCGAAGCGCCAGGAGTACGAGGCCATGCAGGCCCCGTCCGTCGGCGGTGTGATGCTGCCCCGCGGCAACGGCCAGACGGTCCGCCTGTCGCGTGGTGCCTCCCTGACGGACTTCGCCGAGAAGATCAACGCCAACCCGGCTGCGCTCGTCTCGGTCATGTTCAACCTCGGTGAGATGGTCACCGCGACCCAGTCGGTCTCCGACGCGACCCTTGAGCTGCTGGCCGGCGAGATGGGCTTCGTCCTGGAGATCGTCAGCCGGGACGACGAGGACCGCGAGCTGCTGGAGTCGTTCGACATCGACTTCGGCGCCGACGAGGGCGACGAGGACCAGCTGGCCCCGCGCCCGCCGGTCGTCACCGTCATGGGTCACGTCGACCACGGTAAGACCCGCCTGCTGGACGCGATCCGCAAGTCCAACGTGGTGGCCGGCGAGGCCGGTGGCATCACCCAGCACATCGGTGCCTACCAGGTCGTCACCGAGGTGAACGGCGAGCAGCGTCCGATCACCTTCCTCGACACCCCGGGTCACGAGGCGTTCTCCGCCATGCGTGCCCGTGGTGCCAAGTCCACCGACATCGCGATCCTGGTGGTCGCGGCCAACGACGGTGTCATGCCGCAGACGGTCGAGGCGCTGAACCACGCCAAGGCCGCGGGTGTGCCGATCGTGGTCGCCGTCAACAAGATCGACGTCGAGGGCGCCGACCCGACCAAGGTCCGCGGTCAGCTGACCGAGTTCGGCCTGGTGGCCGAGGAGTACGGCGGCGACACCATGTTCGTCGACATCTCCGCGCGCCAGGGTCTGCACATCGAACAGCTGCTGGAGGCCGTGGTCCTCACCGCGGACGCCTCGCTCGACCTGCGGGCCAACCCCGACCAGGACGCGCAGGGTATCGCCATCGAGGCCCACCTCGACAAGGGCCGCGGCGCCATGGCGACCGTGCTCGTGCAGCGCGGTACCCTCCGCGTCGGCGACTCGATCGTGGTCGGCGACGCCTACGGCCGCGTCCGCGCGATGCTGGACGAGAACGGCAACAGCCTCACCGAGGCCGGCCCGTCCCGCCCGGTGCTGCTGCTCGGTCTGACCTCGGTGCCCCGCGCCGGCGACAGCTTCATCGTCGTCGACGAGGACCGCACCGCCCGCCAGATCGCCGAGAAGCGCTCGGCCCGCGACCGCAACGCCGCCTTCGCGCAGCGTCGGGTCCGGGTGTCCCTGGAGGACCTGGACAAGGCCATCGCCGCCGGCTCCATCGAGCAGCTCAACCTCATCATCAAGGGTGACGTCTCCGGTTCGGTCGAGGCCCTTGAGGACGCCCTCGTCAAGCTGGACGTGGGCGAGGAGGTCGAGCTCCGGGTCCTGCACCGCGGTGTGGGTGCCATCACCGAGTCCGACGTGGACCTGGCGATGGGCTCGGACGCCATCATCATCGGCTTCAACGTGCGCGCCGAGGGCCGTGCGCGCGCCGCGGCCGAGAAGGAAGGCGTGGACGTCCGGTACTACTCGGTCATCTACCAGGCGATCGAGGAGATCGAGAACGCCCTCAAGGGCATGCTCAAGCCGGAGTACGAGGAGGTGCGCCTCGGCGCCGCGGAGATCCGCGAGGTCTTCCGCTCCTCCAAGTTCGGCAACATCGCCGGTGTCCTGGTCCGCGACGGCATCATCCGCCGCAACGCCAAGGCCCGCCTGCTGCGCGACGGCAAGGTCGTGGCGGAGAACCTCTCGATCGAGGGTCTGCGCCGCTTCAAGGACGACGCGACCGAGGTCCGCGAGGGCTTCGAGGCCGGTGTGACCCTCGGGTCGTTCAACGACATCAAGGTCGACGACGTCATCGAGACCTACGAGATGCGCGAGAAGCCGCGCGCGTAAGCGGGTGGTGTCCGGGGCCGGTCGACGGGTGGAATTCCCGTCGACCGGCCCCGGTCTCGCTGTGTAGGGTCCTCGGGTAGCCGGATGACGCGGCACCAGCCCGGTTCCGGGCTGTCCCCGAGGCCTCCAGGTCGGCGAGACCTGTCATACATGTTCGTGGGAACACTCACCTTCGACCTGCTGCTGGGCGACGTCCACTCGCTCAAGGAGAAGCGTTCGATCGTGCGGCCCATCGTGGCCGAACTGCAGCGCAAGTACAGCGTGTGCGCTGCCGAGACCGGGAACCAGGATCTGCACCGCCGGGCCGAGATCGGCCTCGCGGTGGTGTCCGGCGAAGCCGGGTACGTGACCGAGATCCTGGACAGCTGTGAGCGGTTGGTCGCCGGCCGCCCCGAGGTACAGCTGCTCTCCGCCAGGAGGCGCTACCACAACGACGACGATGAATGAGGTCTGCGGGACGGACCGGCGCGAGTCGCCGTTCTCACACAGATCAGGACCGAGAGCGCCCGCAAGGCCGGGCGCGGGCCGGTACTTTGGGGCGTGGGCCCCGACGGGCAGGCAGCACGCCCGGGTTACCGGCCCACTGCACGAGGAGGCAACGTGACCGACACCGCAAGGGCGCGCAAGCTCGCCGACCGCATCCAGGTGGTCGTCGCCCAGACCCTGGAACGGCGGATCAAGGACCCCCGGCTGGGGTTCGTGACCATCACCGACACCCGGGTGACCGGCGACCTGCGCGAGGCCACCGTCTTCTACACCGTCTTCGGTGACGAGACCGAGCGCGAGGCCACGGCCGCCGCGCTGGAGAGCGCCAAGGGCGTGCTCCGCTCCGAGGTCGGCAAGCAGACCGGGGTGCGCTTCACCCCGTCGCTGACCTTCGTCGCGGACGCCCTGCCGGAGAACGCCCGGAACATCGACGACCTGCTCGACCGGGCCCGGGCGATCGACGCCGCCGTGCGCACCACGGCCGCGGGCGCGACCTACGCAGGCGACGCGGACCCGTACAAGGTCCCGGCGTCCGAGCGTGACGACGAGGACGAGTAGTCATGGCGGGTGAGCCGGCGCCGGCCGGTTCGACGGCCGGAGCAACCGCGGGGGCGTCCTCCACCAGCACGGTGGAGGGTGCCCTCGCGGTGCTTCCGGGGCCGCGCGCCGAGGAGAGCGGCTTCGAGCTGGTCTGGCAGCAGGTGGTCGCGGAGATCGGGCGGGCCCGCTCGATCGACCTGATCTGCCACATCTGCCCGGACGGCGACGCGCTGGGCTCGGCGCTGGCGGCCGGGCTGGCGCTGCGCGGGCTCGGGTACGAGGTTCGGGTCTCCTTCGGGGACGACCCGCAGATCGTCCCCGAGTCGCTGTCCTTCCTGCCCGGCCAGGAGCTGATCGTGCCGGCCTCCCAGGTGCCCGACAGCCCGGAACTGGTGCTCTGCTTCGACGTCGCCGCGGAGAGCCGGCTCGGGCTGCTGCACGACAAGGCCTTCGCCGCGCCCGTGCTGGCGGTCTTCGACCACCACGCCTCCAACCCCGGCTTCGGCACCCACCAGCTGATCGACCCGAGCGCGCCGGCCACCGCCGTCCTGGTGGACGAACTGCTGCGCCGGCTCGGCGTCGAGCTGGACCAGGACCTGGCCACCTGCCTCTACACCGGGGTCGCCACCGACACCGGCTCCTTCAAGTACCGGGCCACCACACCCGGGACCCACGAACTCGCCGGGCGGCTGCTGGCCACCGGCATCCGGCACGACCTGATCTCCCGTCAGCTGTGGGACACCTCGTCCTTCGGCTACCTCAAGGTGCTCGCGGCCGCGCTCGACCGGGCCGTCTACGAGCCGGACGCGGCCGACGGTCTGGGCCTGGTGTGGACCTGGGTGCCGTACCAGGACCTGGCGCTGTTCAGCGTCACCGTCGAGGAGATCGAGGGCCTGATCGACATCGTCCGCCGCCCGGCCGAGGCCGAGGTCGCGCTGGTGCTCAAGCAGGACCCGGACGGCACGCTGCGCGGTTCCTCGCGCTCCAAGGGCACGGTCGACGTCGCGGCCGCCTGCGCGGAGCTCGGCGGCGGCGGGCACACCTACGCGGCCGGGTTCTCCGCCCGCGACGGCGTGGAGGCCGTGGTGGCGCGGTTCCGGGCCGCGCTGCGGCCGATCGGCTGACCGGCCGGCCGGCGAACCGGGCCCCGGACCCGACCGTTGAACCCGACGGTCGGAGCCGGCCGATCGCCCCCAGAAGACCACTCCCACAGAAGAGAACAGATGAAGCGCAAAGGAACCGGTCCGGACGGCCTGGTCATCGTCGACAAGCCGGAGGGCATCACCTCGCACGGGGTGGTGGCCAAGCTGCGCTGGCTGGCCGGGACGCGGAAGGTCGGCCACGCCGGCACGCTCGATCCGATGGCCACCGGCGTGCTGGTGATCGGCGTCGAGCGGGCCACCCGGCTGCTCGGCCACCTGATGCTCACCGCCAAGACGTACGAGGCGACCGTCCGGCTGGGACAGACCACCGTCACCGACGACCGGGAGGGTGAGGTCACCTCCTCGACGGCGGCGGACGGCGTCACCAGGGAGGCCGTCGAGGCCGGGATCGCCCTGCTCACCGGCGAGATCATGCAGGTGCCGTCCAAGGTCAGCGCGATCAAGATCGACGGCAAGCGCTCCTACGCGCGGGTCCGCGAGGGCGAGGACTTCGAGCTCGCTGCGCGGCCGACCACCGTGCACTCCTTCACCGTGCACGAGTACCGCACCGCCGTCGCCGAGGACGGCACGCCGGTGCTCGACCTCGACGTGACGGTGGAGTGCTCCTCCGGCACCTACATCCGGGCGCTCGCCCGCGACCTCGGCGCCGGCCTCGGCGTCGGCGGCCACCTCACCGCGCTGCGGCGCACCAAGGTCGGCCCGTACGGCGTGGAGTCGGCGCGGACGCTGGAGCAGCTGGAGGAGTCGGTGCACGGCGAGGCCGCGACCGGCCTGGACGTGCTGCCGATCGGCGCGGCCGCGGCGGCGGCCTTCCCCCGCTGGGACCTCGACGCCGAGCAGGCCAAGCTGCTCTCGCACGGCGCCCGGCTGAAGGCGCCGGGGCTGGGCGTGGACGGGCCGATCGCGGTGTTCGGGCCGGACGACCGGTTCCTCGCACTGGTGGAGGAGAAGGGCGGCCAGGCGAAGCCGGTCGCGGTCTTCGTCGGCTGACCGGGCGCTCGGAGCGCGCACCGGGCGGCCGCCCGGTGCGCTCCCGGCGGCGGCCCGGCGGCTCCTCGGAAGGCTGACGCCCCCGTGGGGGTGATGCCCCCGTACGGATGAGGCGCCGGGGCGTCCCGGAGACCGCGGCGGACCGGTGATCCGGGAACGGACGAGCCCCTGCGGCCCGATGGGCGGCAGGGGCTCCGTGCTGCCCGCCGGCTCTGCCAGCCCTTCACCCGGACGGTGGAGCGCGCGAGGTGAACGCCGGTGGTGAGCGGCGCGGGTGCGGTGGGGCCCCGCCGGCCGCGGGCACGCTCCCGGTCGGCGAGCAGGTCGCCGCGACGGGTCCGCTCCCGGGCCGGCCGGCCCTGCGGGGAGGGCTGCGCGAATGCCGGGATTCCTGGACGGCGACGAGGTGGCGGGCGATCCGGGGCGGTACCTGCTGCGGATCCGCGCCCTGGACGGACGGCTGCGCGGACTGGGGTTCGTCGCCGACCGGCAGGGCACGGTCCTGACCGCGCACGAGTGCGTGGCGGGGCTCGATCGGATCGTCCTGCACACCCCCGGAGGGCAGACCCGCGTCCTGGGCCCGGACAGCGTGCTGCCGCTGCCCGCGCACGGGCTCGCCCTGCTGCGCACCGACGCCGTCGGCGGGCTGCCCGTGCCGCCGCTGCCGATCGGGCCCGAGGGGGCGACGGGCCCGGGCCGGGAGGTGGTGCTGCCGGTGCCGGCCGGGGATGACGGGCGGCTGGTCGTCGTGCGCTGCGGCGTCCTGGGCACCACCGGGGCGGTCTACACGCCCGGCCCGCCGCCCGCCGACGGGCGGCCGGGGTCCGGGCCGTTCCACCTGCTGGGCGGCGTGCTGCTGCTCGGCGTCCCGGCCGGCGCGGGCGGCGCGGCCGCGGTGCCGCCCGGAGCACCGGTGCTGGACGCGCGCGGCGGCGCGGTGGTCGGGGTCGCCGCGCCGGCGCTGCGGGCCCCGGAGCAGGCGGGTGCGCTCACCGTCGCGCCCGCGGCCGGCGGGGGACCGGTGCAGGACGGTCCCGAGCTGGCGGCGGCGCTGGCCCGGAACGCGGCCGACGTCCCCGGCTACGGTGCGGCGCTCAACCTGGCGGGCGTGCTCCGGCTGACGGCCGCCCGGTCGGCCGCGGCGAGTGCGGGACCGGGGCGGGTGGCGGTGCTGGCCGCGGACCGGATCGACCGCCCCGACGGGCTGGTCGGCGACGAACCGTCGGCGGTGGTCACCGTGCTGGTCGGCGCACCGGGCTCGGGCCGGAGCACCGAACTGGCCGCGCTCGCCGCCCGCCGGGCCGGCGGCGACCGGCCGCTGCCCACGCTCTGGCTGCGCGGCGCGGACCTGGACGCCGGGGACGTCTCGCTCGCCGGCGCGGTGCGGCGTGCGCTGGAGTCGGCCGCAGCGGACCTGGCCACCCAGCCGCCGCCCGGGCCGGAGGCCGTGGCCGCCCTCTGCACGGGGGCGGGCCGGCCGCTGCTGGTCCTGCTCGACGGGCCCGAGGAGGCGCCCGTTCCGCTGGACGCGGCCTGGCTGAGGGCGGCGGGGGAGTGGCTGGCGGCCGCCGGCGGGCGGTTGGTCACGGCCTGCGGGGAGGAGGCCTGGGAGGCCCTGGCACCGGACGGGGACGACGTGGCTCCGCGGGCCGCCGTCCACCGCGGCGGCGGCCGCCGGGAGGCCCCCGCCGCCGCCACCGGTGCGCCCGACGCCGCGGCCCCCGCCCGCCGTCCGGCGCTCGCCGTGCACCGCCTCGGTCCGCTGCCCGCCGACGCGGCGGACCGGGTCCGCCGCCGGTACGGGCTGCCGCCCGGGTGGCCGGCGGCGCCGGACGCCCGGCACCCGCTCGCCGTCCGGCTGGCCGGTGAGCTGTGGGCGGAGGGGCTGCACGGTGAGCCGCCGTGCCGGAGCGAGCTGTTCGCCGCCCACCTGGACCTGCGCTGCCTGCGGGTGGCCCAGCGCCTCGCCGCCGACGGCCGGCCTCGGCGGGGCGCCCACCGCCGGGGCGTGGGCCGCCCCGCCGGCCCGGCCCACGGTCGGGTGCGGCGGCTGGCCGCGGCGGTGGCCGGCCGGGTGCACGAGGCGGCCCGGCGGATGCTCGGGGCGGAGGAGGGCCAGCTGGGCCGGGCGGCGTTCGAGGAGCTGTTCCCGGTGGCCGGGGGCTGGGCCGCCGCCGTGCTGGCGGAGGGCCTCTTCGCCCCGGCCGGGCCCGGCTACCGGCTGGCGCACGGCGAGTTCGCGGACTGGCTGCAGGGCCTCCACCTGGACCTCGACGGCGCACTGCGGCTGCTGCTCGGCGAGGCCGAGGACACCCGTCCGGCCGGGGCGGACCGCGCGGGGGAGGCCGGTCCGGGCGGGGGCCGGGGGCGGCGGGCCCGCGCCGTCCCGCGGCACCGGGTCGGCCCGGTGGCCGCCGCCCTGGGGCAGCTGGCCGGGGCCTGGGGCGCCGCCGCGCTGGACCCGTGGCTGCACCGGATCTGGCGCGCCCTGGACCTGCGCCCGCCGGGCAGCGAACCCGCCTGGTGGGCGGGCCGGTTGCTGGCCGCCGGACTGGACGTCACCCCGGACCTCGCAGAACACCACGCGTTGCTGGACCAGTTGGCCGCACGGATCGCCGAAGTCGCCCCGGCGGCGGGCGGGTTCGAGCGGCTTCCGGTGGACGGCCTCGGCCGGTTCGACGCCGCCTTCTGGACCGGCCTCGGGCTGCCCGCCGCGCGCGAACTGGAGCTGCTGCGCCGCCTGGTGACCGCCGACGGGCCGGGTCGACCCTTCCTCGCCGCCGTCGCCGAGCGGCTGCGGGCCGACCCGGCCGGCGCCGTCCCGCTGCTCTGCGGCTGGTTCGACGACCCGCGCGGCCTGCCCGGCCACCCCGGTACCACCGTCGCCGACCTCACCCACGACCTGCTCTACGCCCACCGGACCCTGGCCCTGGACGAGTTGACCGAGGCGCTGGCCGACGCCGCGCACCCCCGGGCGGACGCCCTGCTCACCGTCCTCGCCGCCGAGGAGCCGTCCGCGCTCTGCCGGGCGGTCGACCGCTGGAGCCACGACCGGCGCCCCGAGCGCCACGTCGCCGCCGCCGTGCACGCGCTGCGCACCGCCCCGTACGCCCGCGGCGCGGCGGCGGAGCTGCTGCGCCACACGGCGCTCACCCTGCTCGCCCGGGACGAGGAGCCGGGCCTGCACGGCGCCGCGCTGGCGATGCTCGTCGCCGACCGGGAGACCAGGGCCGCCCACCTGCCGGCGGCGCTGGCCGCGTACCGGCGGGGCGGGGACGTCTTCCTCACCGCGCGGACGCTGGCCCCGGCGCTGGAGACCGACCCGGAGCCGGTGCTGGCGGCCCTGGAGGACCGGCTGGTGCGGCCGGGGGCGCCGGTCGCCGAGACCCTGCGGGTGCTGGCCGACGTCCGCTCGCCGCTGGGCGGCCGGTGCGGCGCCGAGCTGGCGGCCCGGCTGCTGCGGGAGCAGCCGGCCGCGGCCGGCCCGGTCGCCGTCGACTACCTGGGCCGCCGTCTGGCCGGCGGGGCCGCCCGGGGGCCGGCGGCCCGGCTGGAGCTGCGGCTGCTGCTCGGCAGCGCGCTGGCGGCCCGCGCGGCGGCCGTCCGCCGGATCTTCGCCGAGGCGCTGGCGGTGCCGGTGGCCGACGCCGACGGCAACGCCCTGCGTGGCGAGCTGCTGGACACCGTGCTCGCCACCGAGGGCGACCCGGAGGTGCTGGCCGCGCTGGTGGAGCGGTCGGCCGAGCACTGCGCCGCCGAGCGGCCGGCCCGGGCCCGGACGGTGCTGGCCCGGGCGGCGGCCGGGCTACCGGACGCGGACCGGTTGCTGGTGCGCTGCGCGGCCCGCTCGGCGGTGTTCGCGCTGCTGCTGGCCGACTGGCCGGACGGCCGGCCGGTCCGTCCCGGCGGACCGCGGCTGGACCGGATGCGGGAGCTGGTGGCGGCCGGCTGGGATCCCCGGGACGCGGCCGCGGAGGCGGGGCACGCGGCCGGTGCGGAGCGGGGTGCCGGGGCCGGGCGCGAGGACGCCGTGGAGGTCCTCGGCCCACCCGCGTCCGGGGCCCGGCACCCGGCCGTGCGCCCAACCCGCCTTCCGGTGCCGAACCAGGGGCAGGCGCATGGCACGCTATAGGGGTTCGGGTTTTGAGCGTTTGAGCGTACAGAAGGTACGCACCGTACGGAACAAGGAGCGGTCAGGGTGCAGCGCTGGCGTGGCCTGGAGGAGATCCCCGGTGACTGGGGACGCAGCGTCGTCACCATCGGTTCGTTCGACGGTGTACACCGCGGACACCAGCTGATCATCAACCGGGTGGTCGATCGTGCCCGGGAACTCGGTGTCCGCTCGGTCGTCGTGACCTTCGACCCGCACCCGAGCGAGGTCGTCCGCCCGGGCAGCCACCCGGCGCTGCTCGCCCCGCAGCCGCGCCGCGCCGAGCTGATCGCGGAGCTCGGGGTGGACGCCGTGCTGGTGCTGCCGTTCACCGCGGAGTTCTCGCAGGAGTCCCCGGAGACCTTCTTCCGGCAGGTCCTGGTGGACGCGCTGCACGCCTGTCTGGTCATCGAGGGCCCGAACTTCCGCTTCGGGCACCGGGCCGCCGGCGACGTCGCGCTGCTCACCGAGCTGGGCCGGGCCGCCGACTGCGGCGTCGAGGTGGTCGACCTGCAGGTCCGCGGGGCGGCCGGAGACGGTGAGCCGTTCTCGTCCACGCTGACCCGTCGCCTGGTCGCGGCCGGCGACATGGCCGGGGCCGGAGAGGTGCTCGGCCGCCCGCACCGGGTGGAGGGCATCGTGGTGCGCGGCGCGCAGCGCGGCCGCGAACTCGGCTACCCGACCGCCAACGTGGAGACCGTGCCGCACAGCGCCGTCCCGGCCGACGGCGTCTACGCGGGCTGGCTCACCGCGAACGGGGAGCGCATGCCGGCGGCCATCTCGGTCGGCACCAACCCGACCTTCGACGGCACAGCCCGTACCGTCGAGGCCTACGCCGTCGACCGGGTCGGCCTGGACCTCTACGGGCTGCACGTCGCCGTCGACTTCCTGGCCTACCTGCGCGGGATGGAGAAGTTCGACTCCATCGAGGCGCTGCTGGACCGGATGGCCGACGACGTCAAGCAGGCCCGTGAGCTGACCGACGCCGCCTGACGCGCGCATCACGAGGGCCCGCCGGCCGTTCTCGGGACCGAGACGGCCGGCGGGCCCTCGTGCGTGCCGGGCCCGGTGTCCGGGCCCGGCGCCGTTCCTACTGCTGGGGCTGCTGCGGCTGTTGGGGCTGCTGGGGCGGGTGCGGGTACCCGTACCCGGCCGGCGGCTGCGCGCCGGGCTGCGGCTGCGCCGGCTGCGGGTAGCCGTACCCGGGTGGGGCCGGGGGCTGCTGCCAGTCCGGCTGTCCGGGCTGGCTGCCCGGCTGCGGGTAGCCGTACCCGGGCGGGGGCGGCGGGGCCTGCCCCGGCTGCGGGGCCCACGGCGCGCCGGGCGCAGGCTGGCCGGCCGGGTAGCCGCCCTGGCCCGGCTGCGGGTACGGCTGCGGCTGCCCCGGCTGCTGCGGCTGCTGCGGGTCGGCGTACGGCTGCGGCTGGCCCGGGACGGCCTGCTGCTGCCCGGCGTACGGGTACGGCGCGGCCGCCTGCGGGGGCAGCTGCGCCTGCTGCTGCCAGCCGGCCTGCTGGGCGGCCTGCTGGGCGCGGGCGATGTCCTCGCCGACCAGCGTGGCGAGGTCGAAGTACGCCTCGCGGACCTTGGGCCGCATCATGTCGAGGTTGACCTCGGCGCCGGCGGCCAGGGACTCGTCGAACGGCACCACGACGACGCCGCGGCAGCGGGTCTGGAAGTGCGCGACGATGTCCTCGACCTTGATCATCTTGCTGGTCTCGCGGACCCCCGAGACCACCGTGATGCTGCGCTGCACCAGGTCCGCGTAGCCGTGCGCGGAGAGCCAGTCCAGCGTGGTGGAGGCGGAGGACGCGCCGTCCACGCTCGGGGTGGAGACGATGATCAGCTGGTCGGCGAGGTCGAGCACCCCGCGCATCGCGCTGTACAGCAGGCCGGTGCCGGAGTCGGTCAGGATGATCGGGTACTGGCGCCCCAGCACGTCGATGACCTGGCGGTAGTCCGAGTCGTTGAAGGTGGTCGAGACGGCCGGGTCGACGTCGTTCGCCAGGATCTCCAGGCCCGAGTGCAGGTCCTGCGAGGTGAACTGACGGATGTCCATGTAGCTTCGCAGGTGCGGGATGGCCGTCACCAGGTCGCGGATGGTCGCGCCGGTCTGGCGCTTGACCCGGCGGCCCAGGGTGCCCGCGTCCGGGTTGGCGTCGATCGCGATCACCTTGTCCTGGCGCTCGCTGGCCAGGGTCGCGCCGAGCGCGGTGGTGGTCGTGGTCTTGCCGACGCCGCCCTTGAGGCTGATCACCGCGATCCGGTAGCAGCTCATCACCGGGGTGCGGATGATCTCCAGCTTGCGGGACTTCTCCGCTGCGGCGGCCTTGCCGCCGAACTGGAAGCGGGGCTGCTGGCGCTGCTGCTTCGGCTGGCTGCGCAGCAGGCGGTCCGAGGACAGCTCGACGGCCGCCGTGTAGCCGAGCGGCGCGCCGTGAGCGGTCGGCTGCGGGGAGGCGGCCTGCTGGAAGGCCGCGGGGGCCTGCGGCACGCCGGACTGCTGCGGCCACGCCTGCGGAGCCTGCTGGGCCGGCTGCTGCTGGTGGGCGGCGGGCTGCGGCCAGCCGGCCTGGCGCGGGTCGACCGGCGAGGCCGGCTGCGGGGCGGGGACCGGCTGCGGGGCGGGGACCGGCTGCCCCGGCGCCGGCTGGGCGGCGGGCCACCCGGCGGCCGCCTGCGGGTCCTGCGGCTGCACCGGCTGCCCGGGCGGGACCGGCTGTCCGGGCGGGACCGGCTGGGCGTACGGGTGGGGCTCGGCGTACGGCTGCGGCTGGGCCGGAACGGCCTGCTGCGGGTCCGCGTACGGGTGCGGCTGCGCCGTCTGCGGGACGGGCTGCTGCTGCGCCGGGTCGGCCGCAGGCCAGGGCTGGGCGACGGCGGCCTGCTGGTCCATCACGGGCGCCGGGGCGGGGGCGACCACGTCGGCGGGCGGCGGGGCGAGCGGGTTGGCCTGCGCCTCGACGGGGGCGGCCGGAACCGGGACGGCCGGAACCGGGACGGCCGCCGCGGGGGCCGGTCCGGCCTCCGCGGGCACACCGCTCGGCACCGGCTCGGGCGCCACCGGGGCGGCCGCGGCGAAGGCCTGGTCGGGCGTCGGGACGGGGGGTTGGGCCGGTCCGCCGGTCGGCGCCGGAACCGGCACCGGGGCGGGCTCCGGCTGGGGGCCAGGCGGCACGGGCGGCCCGGCCGTGACGGTCGGCGCGGGCCCGGGTACCTGTGCGGGTGCGGCCCCGGCCGCCTGAACGGGCGCGGGTGCAGCCACGGGCACCGGAGCGGGCGCCGGAACGGCGGCAGGCGCCCCCGCGCCCGGAGCGCCCGGCGCCCCCGCGCCCGGAGCCGCGGGCGCCGTCGCCGGGCCGCCCGCAGGCTCCGACTGCACGTACCAGGACGGGGGAGTGTAGTCGGGCGCGTCGGACCAGTCGTCGTCGTCCTCCGCCGCGTTGTCGCCGACGTAGACGCCGTCCCGATCGCTGCTCACTGGGGCTCCCTCGTGTTCGCCGCCGCTTGGTAGCGGTGCCGTTGCCGCATCAAAGACTAGGCCGTGCGGCACCCCTCGATGAAGGCGGAGTCGCATCTCACCCGCGGAGCGGCCGGGGAGCGCCGGGGGCGCACGGGGTCAGTCCATCCGGCGCGGACCGCCCAGGACCTGCTGCTCGGCCTGTCCGGGAATGGTCCGCACGTACTGGCGGCGCATCCGGGTGGTCCACAGCGTCATGTCGTCGCCGAGGGTGGGCAGCGCGGCCACGTCCTGCGGGCCGAGCGAGAGCACCCGACCGACCAGTTCGGCCTCCTGCGGCGAGATGCGCTGCAGCCCGACCAGGTCGGCGGCGTTCAGCACCCGGGACGCGTTCGGGCCCAGGTAGGGCAGCAGGGTCAGGGTGGTCTGCCAGGGCGCGGCCGAGAGCCGGCTGCGCGGCGGGCGCGCGCCGAGGTCGCGGACCACCAGCACCGGGGAGTTCACCGAGGCGCCCTGCGGGCCGAGCCGGCCGACCTGGTGGACGGTGACGCACGGCTGCCCGCCGCCCGCCGCCTGCGCCATCGGGCCCCAGAGCTGGCCGCGGGCGGTCTCGACCGCGATCCGGGCTCCGGTGGCGGCCGCCCGCAGCGCGATCACCTGCGCCGTCCAGACCCCGCCGACCAGCACCAGGTCGTAGGCGCTGGGCCGGAACAGGCCGAGGACGGCCGGCTGCTGCTGCACGTCCTCGCCGATCAGCACGCCGTCGTCGCCGACCGGGAGGGCGAGCGCGCCGAGCTCCTCGACGGTCAGCACGTGCTTCTCCCGCCGGGGGCCGCGCAGCCCGAAGCCGGGCAGGACGCGGGGCCGGACGCGGGACTGCTCGGCGGGGCCGGACTGCGGACCGGGCGTCGGATAGGTCTGGTACGCCATCAGGAAGCACCTCCCAGGGGCAGGGTGGCGAGCATGCCGGGGGCCTGCTCCAGGTCGAGCCGGGCGAGTCCGATGCCGGCGCTCTGCGCCCGGGCCTCCACGAGCCGGCCGATCTGGACGACCTCGCTCTCGCTGCGCCCGGTCACCCGGACGTGGCCGCTGATCGCGACCGAACCGCCGGTGCCGTGACCGGCGGTCAGGCTGAAGGTGCTGGCGAGCGCGGGCGAGCCGGTGACCAGGTTGACCAGGTCGGGCGCGGAGATCCGGCCGGGGGAGCCGCCGGGGCGGCCGAGCTGCGGCCACCGGGAGACCCAGTAGGTGCTGTGCCAGCGGTCGTCGATCCGCCAGAACCGGTTGCTCTCCTGGGTGCGCCGGCCGCTGCCGCCGCCGCTGCCGGTGCCCTGGCGGCCGGCCACGGCGAGCGGGTTGGCACAGGTGGAGATGGCGAGCGCGGCGATCAGCTCGCGCTCGTCCAGCACGGTGGCGCTGAAGCCGGCGCTGTTGAGCCGCCCGGCGAGCTGGTCGGTCACCCGCTGCAGGGCCTTGCGGGCGCCCTCCTCGCCGCCGCCGCGGGCGCGGACGGCGGTGGCGGCCCGCTCCGGGTCGAGCTTGAGCGCCACCCAGGTGAGCCGCAGTCCGGGCGTCGCGGTGCCGTCCGGCAGCTCCTGGTAGGCGCGGGAGGCCAGCGACTGCTCGGGCAGGTGCGGGGCCGGGGCCGGCTGGGTGTGCTGGACCACCTGGACCGACTCCAGGGTGACGTCGTCCACCCGCAGCGCCGAGCAGACCAGGTCCAGCGGAAGCGGCAGCGCGGTGCGCACCGGGCGCAGCGGCTGGTCCTTGGCCTGGACGAGCAGCACCGAGGTGAGGAAGGTGCCGTCGCCGACCATGCCCGTCTCGCGGCGGATCGGACGGCCGCCGAAGTCGGTCTCGGTGGCGTGGGTGCAGGTGCGCAGGGCCGGCTCCAGCTCCAGCGCGGGAGCGATCGCCGGGTCGGTGCCGACCGGCGGGACGTTGGCCCGGGCCTGCTTCCGGCGGGCCTTCAGGGCACCGCGCACCCGCAGCAGCTCCGGGATGGTGCGGCCGCGCAGCGGGATCACCGCGAGGACGACGAGGGCCAGTGCGACCGCGCCGAAGGCCCCGGCCACCGGCTTGCTGATGGTCCAGCCGACGGCCACCAGCGCGACCGCGACCTCGACCAGCACGAGCTGCTGGAGCCTCAGCCGGCCGCCGAGTAGCCCCGGGCGGGGGTGGACGCGGACCTGAACGGGGGCGTCGGGCCCGCCGGAAGACGCCGGCCGGGTCGCGGCGGCGGCCGGGTCGGGCTGCGCCCGTCGGCCGGAGCGGCGCGATCCCCTGCCCTGTGCCGTGCTGCGGCGCCCTGGAGCGGTCTGGCTTGGCATCCCCCGAGTGGCCCTTCCTGATCAGTTGTCGCGGCCCGGTTGGCCGGTCCGCGAACCGTACCCGTACCGTACTCACCGTCTGCTGCCGCATCGTAGAGGGTTCGAGCTTGCGCTCGCCGGGCGGGTGCGGACCACGGGGAGTGTCGGTCAGACAGGGGAGACGACAAGCATGGCATCGCGCCGCGACGAGCTGAACGCCTACACCTTCGCCCGCAAGCGCACGGTCGGGGCCTTCCTGCTGCCTGGTGGCGGCGGAAGCGACGAGGACGCGCCGCGACCGCTCAAGGCGGTCCTGCCGAGCGTCATCGTCGGGGCTCTGGTGGTCACCGGGTTCGGGGTCTGGGGGGTGTTCAAGCCGAGCGCCCCGGTGGGCTGGGACAGCGGCAAGAACATCATCCAGGGCAAGCAGAGCACGACCCGGTACGTGGTGCTGCCGGATCCGGACGGCAAGACCAAGCGGCTGCACCAGGTGCTCAACATGGCCTCGGCGCGGCTGGTGCTGCCGGCGGACGCCAAGGTGGTGGTGGTCGCCGACGACGTGCTCGACCGCTACCCCAACCACGGTCCGACCATCGGCATCCCGTACGCGCCGGACAAGCTGCCGACCAAGGAGAACGTCAGCAAGCCGATGAAGTGGTCGGTCTGCGACCGCCCGGGCTCGGACGACCGCCAGGAGACCGTCAACCAGGCCGTGTTCGTGGCCGGCGGCGCCGACGCGAAGGCACTGGAGGCCAAGGACCGGGTGCTCGACGTCGACCAGGCGCTGCTGGTGCAGCAGGTGGACGAGCAGCAGGTGTCCGTGCAGCCGGGCGCGGGCCAGGCGCCGCCCCCGCAGGCCAAGTTGAAGCTCTTCCTGATCGACGCCAAGGGCCGCAAGCACGCCATCGGCGGCGAGAGCGACCCGGACGGCACCCGGACCCAGCTGATGGGCGCGATCTTCGGCTCGATGGCCGCCCCCCAGCGGGTGAAGAAGGACTGGCTGGACACCCTGGTGCCCGGCAGCGACATCGTCTTCCCGAAGATCGACGGGCTGGGCTCCAACTCCTCGGTGACGCTGCAGAAGCCGGAGGACCGCAAGGTCGGCCGGCTGGTCCGGTTCGGCGAGCGCTACTACGTGGTGGGCAAGGACAGGCTGTTCCAGATCACCCCCTTCCAGGCCGAGCTGATCCGGCAGAACCCGCTGCTGCAGCCGCTCTACAACCAGGACGCGGACAAGACCCCGCGGGTGAACGAGATGACGCCGGCCGACCACGCCGCCTTCAAGAGCGACGCCCTGCTGATGGGCGAGGGCGCCGGCGACTGGCCGACCAGGACCGGTGCACCGGCCAACAACTGGCAGGCCCCGAAGGACGCCAGGACGGTGGTCTGCAGCACCTTCGACGGCGTCGCGGAGGACGGCCGGACGCCGCGCCGCAGCGTCTGGGCCGGGCCGGACTACCCGGTGAAGTACAGCAGCGGCGCCGTCTCCGCCCACGTGACGCCGGGTCACGGGCTCTACTACCGTGCGCTGGACAACGGCGCCGACGGCTCCGGCAGCGACTACCTGATCACCGAGACCGGCCTGCGCTACGCCGTCCCGGCCAACAGCACCGGCGGCAAGGGCGGCGCCCCGACCACCGCGCCGGGCCGGCCGAGCCCGAGCGCGGTGGCGAAGACCCCGTCGGTCCAGCCCACCGACCCGGCCGCGCCGCAGCAGCCGGAGGAGGTCGGCGGCAACCAGGCCAGGCTCGGCTACCAGGGCCTGCAGCCGGCGCCGGTGCCGGTGCAGTGGTCGAACCTGGTCCCGGCCGGTCCGGCGCTGAACTCGAAGAGTGCGACGCAGCAGCAGAACGCCTGACGGGCTGGCCTCGTAAAGGAATTGGCCGCTGTGTCATGGTCTGGTAACTAGCCGTCTCCCGGTGTTGGGCGAGCTGCGTGTGCCGACTACAGTGCTGCAGGACATCACGCCGTGATGCGACGGGGTGGCCGGAAACGGCGCTCCGGACACAATGTCTGTCTCATGGGGGACGGTAGAGCATGGGTCAGTTCAAGACGACCGCTCAGGAAATGATGGCCTTCGCCAAGCACATGGACGAGGTCATCAACAAGATCGACGGTGAGATCAAGGGCCTGAACAGCCTGGTCGACTCGGTCAAGGGCGGCTGGCAGGGCCAGGCTGCCCAGGCCTACACCAACCTGCAGCGCGAGTTCAACGAGGACGCGGTCAAGCTGAACCAGTCGCTGAAGGCGATCAAGGACGCGATCGAGATCACGACCAAGCAGTACTCGGCCACCGACGCGGACCAGCAGGCCGCGTTCAAGGCCTGATCCGCCTCTGCCAGGTAGCCATCGACGTCCCTCTGAGGGACGGCGTCGTCATCCAGACCAGGAGACATAGTGACCGACAGCATCCTCGTCAATTTCGAGCACGTCCGTAGCGCCGGCACTCAGGTCCGCAACACCGCGAACCAGATCAAGCAGCAGCTTGAGGAGCTGAAGTCGGGCGTCAACAAGATCGCCCAGAGCTGGGAGGGTGTCGCGCAGGAGGGCTACCGCGCCCACCAGGCCCAGTGGGACCAGCGCGCCGCCCACCTCCAGGAGACCCTGGCGAAGATCGCCACCGCCCTGGACAGCGCGGCCGACAGCTACAACAACACCGAGAACAACAACAAGAAGCTCTGGAGCTGACAGAGCGCTGCCCCGTCAGGGGCGTGTAGGACTCCGCTGAGGGGCGGGTGCCCGAGCCACGGGCGCCCGCCCCTGGCGCGCAGCACGGCTGGACGACATGAGGGGTGGCAGGGTGTCCGTGGTCAGGTACCGGAAGACGGCCGCGGCGGTGGCCGCGCTGGCGGTGCTCGGCGGTCCGCTGGCCGCCCCGGCGTACGCGGACGGGCCCGGCATCGCCGCGGCCGGCGACTGCTCCAAGAGCGCCCAGAACGTGCAGGCCGTGCCGTGGTCGCTGCAGCGCATGGTGCTCGACGAGCTCTGGCAGGGCGGCCGGACCACCGGCGCGGGCGTCGTGGTCGCGGTCATCGACACCGGCGTGGACGACCAGAACCCGCAGCTGGCCAAGAAGGTCGTCGACGGGGGCTCGCTGCTGAAGGAGAAGGACGGCCGCAAGCCCGAGGGCGGCGGCAACGTCGACCCGGTCGGCCACGGCACCAAGGTGGCCGGCATCGTCGCCGCCGCGCGCAGCGACCAGACCGGCTTCGTCGGAATCGCCCCGGATGCCACCATCCTGTCGCTGCGTCAGAACGACGCGGAGGGCAGCGGCGACGTCCACACCCTGGTGGACGCGATCAACCAGGCGGTCCAGAAGGGCGCCAAGGTCATCAACATCTCCCAGGACGTGCGCGGCGCGGGCGACACCAGGTTCGCCGGCTACGCGGAGCTGAAGGCCGCCGTCGACGCCGCCGAGGCCAACAACGTCGTGGTGGTCGCCTCCACCGGCAACGACGGGAAGAAGGGCGACACCTACCCGGCGGCCTTCCCCACCGTGCTCGCCGTCGGCGCCTCCGACCGCAACAACGAGCGCGCCCCGTTCTCCCAGTACGGCGACTTCGTGGACGTCGCCGCCCCCGGTGTCGACATGCTCTCCACCGTCCCGCACGGCGGCCAGTGCGTGGACAACGGCACCAGCTTCGCGGCACCCTACGTCGCCGGGCTGGCCGCGCTGCTGGTCGGCGCGCACCCCGGTTGGAAGCCGCGGCAGGTCCGGGCCTGGATCGAGCAGACCGCGCAGCGCACCGACCACAAGGCCAACGAGTACGTCGGATGGGGCGTCGTGGACCCGGTGAAGGCCGTCACCAAGGCCCCCGACGTGGCCCCGGACACCGCCACCGAGGACAAGCCGGTCGAGCTGGCCGCCGCCCCGATCCTGCCGCAGCCGGTCGGCCTCGGCGAGACCCAGGCCGACCGCGACCGCCGCACCGCGACCTACGTGCTGGGCATCGGCGCCCTGCTCGTCGCCCTGCTCGTCGGCGGCGGCGTCGTCCTGCGCGACCGCCGCCGCGCCACCCCCGCGGACTGATCCGGAAGATTCTTCCTTCCCGGCTGTCACATTCCGCCGCTCCCGCCGCATCCCACTGGTGCCGACGACGGCGAGCAGGGGACGGCGGGGGATGGGGCGGATCGGTGCCACGCGCGAGGCCAGGGGGCGCGGAGCTCGTGGAACCCGTGGAACTCGTGGCGAGCCGCACCGGCCCGCTCCACCGCTCGGCCTGCCTGCTCACCAGCGGCGGCGTCCACCGGGCCGAGGACCTCGTCCGTCGGCCCGGAGCGGCTGTTCGGGACGTAGCGCGCACGGACGACGGAAGTGCCCCGGGCGAGGGGGAGCCCGGGGCACTTCCGTGTGGGGGTGGGGTGGTGGTCGGCGGGCCTCAGGCCTGCTGCTGGTCCTCGGGGAGGGTGATCACCCAGTGGGAGGCCTGCCGGGGGCGCAGGTAGAAGATCCAGTAGAGGGTCGCGGCGGCGGTGACGCCGCCGGTCCACAGCAGCGGCACGGTGTCCAGCTGGGTGATGATGTAGACGAGCACCACGATCAGCAGCACGGGGACGGCCGGCCAGAGCGGCATCCGCCAGGCGGCGGCGTGCTTGTGGTGGTTGCGGCGCGAGAGCAGCGCGGCGACGGCGACCAGCAGGTACATCCCGGTGACGGCGACGCCGGTGATCTCGCTGAGCAGATCGCCCTCGACGAAGCAGAGCGCGGCGCCCGGCAGGCCGACGGCCAGGGTGGCGACCCAGGGGGAGCCGAACCGGCCGAGGGTGGCGAAGGCCTTGTTGACCGGCTCGGGCCAGGCCTTGTCGCGGGCCGAGGCGAACAGCACCCGGGAGTTCTGGATGACCATGACGATGCCGGCGTTGATGATGGCCAGCGCGACGCAGAGGCTGATGAAGGTGCCGACGGCGGAGTTGCTCCAGGCGGTGACCAGGCCGGAGATGTCGCCGGAGCTCAGGGTCGCCAGGTCCGGGGCGCCCATGGTGATGGCGGCGACCGGGACGAGGATGACGGCGGCGGAGATGGCCAGCGTCCAGAGCACGGTGCGCGAGACGTTGCGGCGGGGGTTCTCCAGCTCCTCGGAGAGGTAGACCGCGGTGGAGAAGCCCTGGGTGATGAAGAGGGCGATGCCGAGCGCGCCGACGATGGCGCCGATGCTCACCGTGGTGACGGTGCCGTCCTCACCGGAGACCACGCCGTGCAGCATGCTCGGGGCGCCGCCGTTGGCGTGGGCGAAGCCGAGCACCGAGACGACTCCGGCCGCGACGACCTCCAGGACCAGGAAGATGCCGGTGATCCAGGCGTTGGCACGCAGGTCCAGCAGGCCGGCCAGGGTGGCGGCGAGCATCACCACGGCGCCGGCGATCGCCTTGTCGACGTGCAGCACCGGGGCGAGGTAGTCGGCCGTGCCGAGGGCGATCACCGAGGGGACGATCAGCACCACGATCAGCGAGAGCACGAAGACCAGCCAGCCGGCCAGGCGGCCCGCCAGGGTGCCGACCATCGCGTACTCGCCGCCGGCGCTGGGGATCAGGGTGCCGAGCTCGGAGTAGCAGAAGGCGACCGCGATGCAGAGCACCGAGCCGATCGCGATGGTCAGCGCAGTGGCGCTGCCGATGCTGGAGAACAGCTCCGGGACGATCACGAAGAGCGTGGACGCCGGGGTCACGCAGGAGAGCGTCAGGAGGGTGCCGCCGACGACGCCGATCGAGCGCTTGAGCGACTGGGGGGAGGCGTTCGCGCCCTCGGTGGCCGTGGTGGGGGCTACGGCGCGTGGCGGGCGAAGCGTGTCGGTCATCTGGCATCCGATCGGCTCTGGGCGGTCCTGGAGAGGGAGCGGTATCGCCTCCGCTGGCTGGCGCTGTCGGTCTCGGTCCTGTCGCTCCCGGGTCGCCATGGAACCTTGGCCGTAAAGAGTGCGTCAATCGCGGAAATGCTTCGGAATCCGTTGCGTTCGATGGCATAAACATGCGAATCAGTGATCACGCATGGTCATTGCGATGTATGTCCGACTTGTTACTTTCGCTGCATGACGCTTGAATCCAAGGTGAACTGCGGATTGCGATCTGCTATTCGAAGGCTGCATCCCGATGTGGGTCTGACTCGCCCAGGCGTCGCCGGGCGGCCTCCGGGGCCGGCCGGCCGGGTACGGGAACCGCAGCGGTGGGCCCGAAAGATCTAGGTAACGTTTCGGAACGTGGGACGCCGAAGGGCCGGACTCCCGAGGAGCCCGACCCTTCGATCACCGTCCGTGACCGCCGCCCGGGGCGGCCGTGCATACCGGGCCGCGCCCGGACCGGACTAGGCCGACGGCAGCCAGCCCGTCTGGACCATCTGGCCGTTGGTCGCCCGACGCGAGACGAACACGCCGCGGCCCGGCGGCAGCGGCTGCGGCTTGACCGTGCCCAGCAGCGCGCCCTCGTCCTTGTTGCCGGACAGGATCACGCCCTGGCCGCCCAGCTCCCGCATCCGCTGCATCACCGGCTCGTACAGCGAGCGCCCGGCGCCGCCGGCGCTGCGCGCGATGATCACGCGCAGGCCGATGTCCCGGGCGAACGGCAGGAACTCGGCCAGCGGCCCCAGCGGGTTGCCCGAGCTCGTCGCCACCAGCTCGTAGTCGTCCACGATCACGAACATGTCCTTGCCGCTGTACCAGCTGCGGTTGCGCAGCTGTTCGGCGGTCACGTCCGGGCCCGGAAGCCGGCGCGAGCAGGCCCCGCGCAGCATCTCCACGATGCTCGTCATGGCCGGCTGCGCGGCCGCGTACTCCACCAGGTACTCCTGCGGCACCACGCCGAGCAGCGCGCGCCGGTAGTCGCCGACGACGATGCCCGCCTGGTCCGGCGTGTAGCGCTCGGTGATCTGCTTGATCAGCATCCGCAGCAGCGCGGACTTCCCCGACTCGGTGTCGCCGAAGACGATGAACAGCGGGTCGGTCTCGAAGTTGACGAAGGCCGGAGCCAGCTCGACCTCGTCCACGCCGAACGAGACCCCGCGCTCGGGGTGCTCGAAACCCTTCGGCAGCGAGTGCCCGTCCAGCACCGCCGGCAGCATCCGGACCTGCGGCGCGAGCGGGCCCGTCCAGGCCGCGTTGACCGCGGCGACCAGCCCGGCCACGCCGTCCTGCAGGTCGTCCACCGAGCTTGAGCCGTCCAGCCGCGGCAGCCCGGAGAGGAAGTGCAGCCGGTCCGGAGTGACGCCGCGGCCCGGCATGGACGGCACGCTCTGCGCCACCTTCCGGTCCACCTCGGACTCCATCGCGTCACCGAGCTTCAGCTCGGTCCGGTTCTGCAGCAGGTCCTTCAGTGCCGGGCGGACCTCCGCGTAGCGGGCCGCGGTGATGATCACGTGGACACCGTAGCCGAGACCGCGCTGCGCGATGTCGCCGATCACCCCCTCCAGCATCTCGAACTCCTGCTTGAAGGTGTTCCAGCCGTCGATCGCGAGGAACACGTCGCCGAACTGCTCGTCCGGCAGCTGCCCCGCCGCCCGGCGGGCCCGGTACGTCGCGATCGAGTCGATCCCGGTCGCCCGGAACAGCTCCTCGCGCCGGTTCAGCACCCCGTGCACCTCGCTGATCATGCGGCGCACCTTCTCGACGTCCAGACGGCCCGCGACCCCGCCGACGTGCGGCAGGTCCTGCAGCGACTGGAAGCCGCCGCCGCCGAAGTCCAGCAGGTAGAACTGCGCCTCCAGCGGGGTGTGGGTCAGCGCGAACGCCGCCACCGTGGTGCGCACCAGCGTCGACTTGCCGGAGCGCGGACCACCCACGATCAGGCCGTGGCCGGCCGCACCCGAGTAGTTCTGGTGCAGCACGTCGCGCCGCTGGTCGCGCGGCCGGTCCACGATGCCGACCGGCACCTCCAGCCGGCCCAGCGCGCCGAAGCCCGGCGAGGTCAGCCCGCGCTCCGCGGTCGCCTGCAGCGGCGGCAGCAGCTGGTCCACGCTCGGCGCCTCGTCCAGCGGCGGCAGCCACACCTGGTGCGCGGCCGGGCCCTGCCCCGCCATCCGCTGCACGAACACGTCCAGCACGGTGTCCACCAGCGCGTCGTCCGGCTCCTCGGCCACCGGCTCGACCTCCTGCACCAGCGGCTCCAGCACCGGCACCTCGGCCGCGGTGAACAGCACCGGCTGCGCCGTCACCAGCCGCCCGCCGGTGGCGCGCTGCTGGCCCGGCGCCCGGTACGGCCCCGAGACGTACGCGGCCTTGAACCGGTCCATCACGTCGGTGCCGAACTTCAGGTAGCCGACACCCGGGACCGGCGGCAGGTGGTACGCGTCCGGCACGCCGAGCGCCGCCCGCGACTCCGCCGCCGAGAAGGTGCGCAGACCGATCCGGTACGAGAGGTAGGTGTCCAGGCCGCGCAGCTTGCCCTCCTCCAGGCGCTGCGAGGCCAGCAGCAGGTGCACACCCAGCGAACGGCCGATCCGGCCGATCTGGATGAACATCTCGATGAAGTCCGGCTTCGCGGTGAGCAGCTCGGAGAACTCGTCGATGATCAGCACCAGCGAGGGCAGCGGGTCGAGCGCCGCACCTGCCGCGCGGGCCCGCTCGTACTCGTGCAGGTTGGCGTAGTTGCCCGCCGAGCGCAGCAGCTCCTGGCGGCGGTTCAGCTCGCCCTCGATCGCGTCCCGCATGCGGTCGACCAGGGTGAGCTCGCCCTCCAGGTTGGTGATCACCGCGGAGGTGTGCGGCATGTCCGCCATGCCGGCGAAGGTCGCGCCGCCCTTGAAGTCGGCGAGGACGAAGTTCAGGATCTCCGAGGAGTGCGTCATCGCCAGCGCCAGCACCAGGGTGCGCAGCAGCTCCGACTTCCCGGAGCCGGTCGCGCCGACGCACAGGCCGTGCGGGCCCATGCCCTCCAGCGCCGCCTCCTTGATGTCCAGGTAGACGTGCTCGCCGCCGGCCCCGACCCCGATCGGCACCCGCAGCTTCTCGTGCTGCGCCCGCGGCCGCCAGCTCCGCGACACGTCGAAGGAGCCCGGGTCGCCCGAGTTCATCAGGTCGGTGAAGTCGAGGTTGGACAGCAGCGGCTCGTCGTCGCCTCCGGCCGAGATCCGGTACGGCGCCAACTGCCTGGCCAGCGCCTCGGACTGCCAGGCCGACAGGGTGTCCGGCGTGCCGGAGTAGGTGGCGCCCGAGGCCGAGCGGAGCACCAGCTGCTCCGGGCTCACCGTGACGATGAGGTGGCCGGTCGGCTCGTCCAGGTCGCCCGGGACCACCTCGATGATGGTCACCCCGTGCACGCCCTCCGGGCCGGCCAGCAGCGAGTCGTGCGGCACCGAGGCGCCGTCCATGACCACCACGATGTGCGGCTGCTCCGTCGTCGGCGCGGCGTCCCGCACGAAGCGCTGGCGGCCCGCCAGTTCGTCCTGGAGCAGGTACTCCAGTTCACCGAGGCCGGTCGCGATCAGCCGCCGCGAGCCCGCGCCGTCGCTCTCCTTGCGGTGCTGGTTGTGCGGGAGCCACTTGATCCACTCCCACTCCTCCACCGCGCCGGGCGCCGCGGCCACCGTCACTAGCAGGTCGTCCGGCGAGTGAAGCGTCGTCAACTGGGCGATCATCGCCCGTACGTTGCCGTACACGGTGTCCGGGTCCCCGCACACCGTGATGTGGTAGAAGGCGCGCAGCGACACCGCGAGCGGCAGGTCCTGCAGGGTGCCGTGAGCCTTGAGGAAGGTGTGCATCGCGGCCGCGGAGAGCGGCTCCAGCTCGTCCATCGGCGCGGTCTGCGGCGCCACCAGCGGCGTCGACAGCTGCACCGGCCCGCGGCCGACCCGGATCTGCGCGAAGTCCGCGTCCCCGCTGCGGCGTTCCCAGATCCGCCGGCCGTCGGCGACGATCGACCAGAGCTGGTCCGGCTCCGGGTTGAGGAACAGCTGCGCGCCGCGCTGGCGCTCGGCCGTGCGGCGCACCTGGCGGCGCATCTGCTGCAGGTACTTCAGGTAGTCGCGGCGCTCGTCGGCGGTGGCGGTCGAGCCGCCCTTGCGTGCCCGCACGATCTGGGCCAGCGCCATGCCGACCGTGGAGACGATCATCAGACCGCCCATGATCTTCATCGGGGCCGCGGCGCCGGGCGAGAAGAAGAACACCGCCGAACCGCCCATGCCGAGCATCGGAAGGATGCTCATCAGCCAGTCCTCGCCGCCGGACCGGGGCAACTCGGGCGGACTGATCAACTCCACCGGCTCTTCCGGCACCGCCGGGGGGTAGGCCCGCGCCGGGCGCTTGACCGTGATCACGCTCATGCTCCCACCCCGCAGCCTCGAACGGACAGCTCGTTCACTTCGGCATCAGCCCTCACGCAACTGGATACGTACGGGTGAGGGCGCCCCGTGTGACGCCGCCCCCGCTCCGCCGACCGCAGGCGCCCCGGGGAGGAGCGCGGCTCCTTGCCCCCGTCGCCTTGCGCAGGGGCCGATCCTACTGGTCGCCCCCGGCGACCCACCGGCGGCACCCCACCGGCCCCTGCTCGACCGGGCCCGGGAACGGAGCGGGTAGGGTAACGCCGCGCCAACTCAAGGCCGGATCGGACCAGTTCCCCGGCCGGGCGCCCGCGCAGTGCAGCAGACCGACCGCCGCCCGCAGGGCGGCACCGTCAACAAGGGGGAGCGCCCAGTGGGTCGAGCGATCGAGGGGTGCGCGATGAACGCCGGCGAGGTGTCAGCATGACCACGTCCGCCACCACCGGCTTCTGCCGGGTCACCGTCGTCGCGCCGGACAGCCGGATCGATGTCGCCCTGCCCGAGGACGTCCCGCTCGCGGACGTCTACCCCGAGGTGCTGCGCCTGTCCGGCCAGACCCAGCCCGACGGCGCGCCGACCGGCTTCCACCTCGTCCGGCGCGACGGCACCGTGCTCGACAGCGGCCTGCCGCTCGCCGCCCAGCAGGTCCGCGACGGCGACCTGCTCAGCCTGCGCCCGTTCGCCGAGTCGCTCCCGCCGGCCGTCTACGACGACGTCGCCGACGCCATCGCCACCGCCGTCGAGGCCGACCGCCGGTTCTGGAGCCCCGAGCTGATGCGGGCCTTCGGCCTCATCGGCGCCGGCGTCCTGCTCACCCTGCTCGGCTTCGCGCTCTGGTTCTCCGACCTGCGCCACGACATGCACGGTCTGCCCGGCGTGCTCTCCGGCGTCACCGCCGTGGTGCTCACCGCCCTGGCCGGCGTCCGCGCCCGGGTCTACCAGGACGCCTGGGCCGCGCTCGCCCTCGGCCTCGGCGCCCTCCCGCACGCCATGATCGGCGGCAGCGGCGTCATCGCGCCCGCCCACGCCTGGGACGGCCCGGGCCGGCTGCAGTTCCTCACCGGCTGCGTCGCCGTCCTCGTCGTCGCCGTGCTGCTGGTCGGCCTGCTGCCCGAACGGGACTCGCTGTTCGTCGCCGCCGCCTTCGTGGCCGCCGCCGGCGCACTCGCCACCTTCGCCGCGGTCCTGCTGCCCGGCACCCCGGTCGGCCACATCGCCGCCGTCACCGGCGTCGCCGCCGTCGCCGTGATCGGCTTCCTGCCCGGCCTCTCCGCCCGCTTCGCCCGGCTGCCCGTCGGCTTCAGCGCCCCCGGCCAGACCCGCACCCGCAGCCGCGACTACGACGAGGAGGCCGGCCGCGCCGAGGCCGTCCAGTACGAGCGGATCGCCCACCAGGCCCGCCGCGGCCACGAGGTGCTCGTCGGCCTCGTCGGCGGCTGCGCCGCGGTGATCGTCGGCGCCTGCGCCGTGCTCGGCTTCACCGACGCGCTCTTCCCGGAGCTGCTCGCGCTCACCCTGGGCATCGCCACCATGCTGCGCGCCCGGCTCTTCCGCTACACCGCGCAGGTCTTCAGCCTCACCATCGCCGGGCTGATCGGACTGTCGCTGCTGATCGTCGGCCTCTCCCTGCACACCCCGCTGTTCATCCTCAAGGCCGCCAGCGCCACCGAGGTCGACCTGCGCACCATCTGGCTGGGCACCTCGATCGCCTTCGGCGCCGCGGTGCTCACCGCCATCGCCCTGGTGGTGCCCCGGCTGGGCGTCTCCCCCTTCTGGGGGCGCATCCTGGACCTGGTCGACAGCCTCACCCTGATGGCCCTCGTCCCGCTGGCGCTCGCCGTGCTCGACATCTACACCCTGGTCCGCGGCGGCATCACCGGCTGACCGGGCCGCCGACGGGCCGCGGGGCGGCACTGGTACGCTTGCCTTTCGAGTGCAGCCGTGTGTCCGCCCCCGGTGGGTCGCAGACCGCAGGCCGCACTCAGTCGCGACACCGAGTTCTCACAGAGTCCTGTGCCGTAGACCAGGACCGCTCGGTATCACCCCGAAGGAGTTGCAGTGGCTCTCGCCTCTGACGTCAAGAAGCAGATCATCGCCGAGTTCGGCACCAAGGAGGGCGACACCGGCTCCCCCGAGGTCCAGGTGGCCATGCTCTCCCGTCGCATCTCGGACCTGACCGAGCACCTGAAGGCCCACAAGCACGACCACCACTCGCGTCGTGGCCTGCTGATCCTGGTCGGCCAGCGTCGCCGCCTGCTGCAGTACCTGGCCAAGAAGGACATCGAGCGCTTCCGTACGCTCGTCGACCGCCTGGGCATCCGCCGCGGTGCCGCCGGCGGCGCCCGCTAAGACCGCCGCTCGGGGCGGCTCCCCACACCGGGGGGCCGCCCCTCGCGCGTATGCCGCGGCCGGTGCCCGCGGAGCACCGGACACACGACCGCGCATAACAACTCGCGCGCACCTCCCCAGGTGGCCGAGGATTGCACCGTAGGGTTGTGGGCATGCCGGGTGATGGCGCGACACCGCGCCACCCAGGCCGAAAGACCCAGACCCCCCGCGGGACGAAGGCTTCAAACGGAAGCCGCCCGCATCCGAGAGAGCGCCCAGACGCGGACCGCCCGTCCAGGCCCGGCAGCCGAGAGGCGCCGGTCCTCGGTAGTGGCCGCCGGAAGCCCCGCAGACGAGCGGGGCCCGCCGGAGGCTTCGATCGAAGACCGGCCCGACTGCCTCCCTCTGTGAAAGAGGGTCCAGGGCCACCGCAAGGCTGTGCGCGGGGGCGCTCTCCCGGAGACGTACGAAAGAGGAGATCTTCCAGGTGGAAGAGAACGTGTTCTACGCCGAGGCCGTGATCGACAACGGTTCCTTCGGCACCCGTACCATCCGCTTCGAGACCGGCCGTCTGGCCCGCCAGGCCGCCGGCTCCGCCGTCGCCTACCTGGACGACGACACCATGGTCCTGTCGGCCACCAGCGCGTCCAAGCAGCCGAAGGAGCACTTCGACTTCTTCCCGCTGACCGTCGACGTCGAGGAGCGGATGTACGCCGCGGGCCGCATCCCCGGCTCGTTCTTCCGTCGTGAGGGCCGGCCCTCCGAGGACGCCATCCTCACCTGCCGCCTGATCGACCGCCCGCTGCGCCCGTCCTTCGTCAAGGGCCTGCGCAACGAGGTCCAGGTCGTCGTCACCGTGATGGCCCTCAACCCGGACCACCTGTACGACGTGGTGGCCATCAACGCCGCCTCCGCCTCCACCCAGCTGGCCGGCCTGCCGTTCTCCGGCCCCATCGGTGGCGTCCGCGTCGCCCTGATCAAGGGCCAGTGGGTCGCCTTCCCGACCCACAGCGAGCTGGAGTCGGCCGTCTTCGACATGGTCGTCGCCGGTCGCGTCCTGCCGGACGGCGACGTCGCGATCATGATGGTCGAGGCCGAGGCCACCGACAAGACCATCAAGCTGGTCACCGACGGCGCCGAGGCCCCGACCGAGGAGGTCGTCGCCGCCGGTCTGGACGCCGCCAAGCCGTTCATCAAGGTCCTCTGCGCCGCCCAGGCCCAGCTGGCCGCCCAGGCCGCCAAGCCGACCGGCGAGTTCCCGGTCTTCCTGGACTACCAGGACGACGTGCTGGCCGCGCTGACCGCCGCCGTCAAGGACGAGCTCTCCCAGGCCCTCACCATCGCGGGCAAGCAGGAGCGCAACAACGAGCTCGACCGCGTCAAGGCGCTGGCCGCCGAGAAGCTGCTGCCGGAGTTCGAGGGCCGCGAGAAGGAGATCAGCGCCGCCTACAACGCGCTGACCAAGAAGATCGTCCGCGAGCGCGTCATCAAGGACAAGGTCCGCATCGACGGCCGCGGCGTCACCGACATCCGCACCCTGGCCGCCGAGGTCGAGGCCATCCCGCGCGTCCACGGCTCCGCCCTGTTCGAGCGCGGCGAGACCCAGATCCTGGGTGTCACCACGCTGAACATGCTGCGCATGGAGCAGCAGCTCGACACGCTCTCCCCGGAGACGCGTCGCCGTTACATGCACAACTACAACTTCCCGCCGTACTCGGTCGGCGAGACCGGCCGCGTGGGCTCGCCCAAGCGCCGTGAGATCGGCCACGGCGCGCTGGCCGAGCGGGCGATCCTGCCCGTGCTGCCGACCCGCGAGGAGTTCCCCTACGCGATCCGCCAGGTCTCCGAGGCGCTCGGCTCCAACGGCTCCACCTCGATGGGCTCGGTCTGCGCCTCCACCATGTCGCTGCTCAACGCCGGTGTGCCGCTGAAGGCCGCCGTCGCCGGCATCGCCATGGGCCTGATCTCGCAGGAGATCGACGGCGAGACCCACTACGTCGCGCTGACCGACATCCTGGGCGCCGAGGACGCGTACGGCGACATGGACTTCAAGGTCGCCGGTACCCGCAACTTCATCACCGCGCTGCAGCTGGACACCAAGCTCAACGGCATCCCGGCGTCGGTGCTGGCCGCCGCGCTGAAGCAGGCCCGCGACGCCCGCCTGCACATCCTCGACGTGATGAACGAGGCCATCGACGCGCCCGACGAGATGTCGCCGAACGCGCCGCGCATCATCACCATCAAGATCCCGGTGGACAAGATCGGTGAGGTCATCGGCCCCAAGGGCAAGATGATCAACCAGATCCAGGAGGACACCGGCGCGGACATCACCATCGAGGACGACGGCACCATCTACATCGGTGCGGTCGACGGCCCCTCGGCGGAGGCTGCCCGTACGACGATCAACCAGATCGCCAACCCGACCATGCCGGAGGTCGGCGAGCGCTACCTGGGCACCGTGGTCAAGACCACGACGTTCGGCGCGTTCGTCTCGCTCATGCCGGGCAAGGACGGCCTGCTGCACATCTCGCAGATCCGCAAGCTGGCCGGTGGCAAGCGCGTCGAGAACGTCGAGGACGTGCTCGGCGTCGGCACCAAGGTCCAGGTCGAGATCGCCGAGATCGACCCGCGCGGCAAGCTCTCCCTGATCCCCGTCATCGAGGGCGAGGAGGGCGGCGAGGCCGCTTCCGAGTGAAGCGCCGCTAGCCCCCCATTCCCAGAGCCCGGTCGCGGCCCGCACGCCCCCGTCGGCGTGCGGGCCGCACCCGGTTGTTCACCCATGCTTTCTACGGAGGTACCCCCGTGGCCCAGGCCTCGGCGGCGAAGCAGCGCCCCGGCACCACCCGGACCCTGCTCAAGGGCGCGGACGGCGCCGGCACGGTGCGCCGCACCGTCCTCCCCGGCGGCCTGCGGGTCGTCACCGAGACCCTGCCGACGGTGCGCTCCGCGACCTTCGGCATCTGGGTCGGCGTCGGCTCGCGGGACGAGACCCCGCAGCTGAACGGGGCCACCCACTACCTGGAGCACCTGCTCTTCAAGGGCACCGAGCGGCGCAGCGCGCTGGACATCTCGGCCGCCCTGGACGCGGTCGGCGGCGAGATGAACGCCTTCACCGCGAAGGAGAACACCTGCTACTACGCGCGGGTGCTCGACACCGACCTGCCGCTGGCCATCGACGTGGTCTGCGACATGCTCACCGGTTCGCTGATCCGACCCGAGGACGTGGAGGCCGAGCGCGGCGTCATCCTTGAGGAGATGGCGATGGCCGAGGACGACCCGGGCGACGTGGTGCACGACCTCTTCGCCAAGGTGATCTTCGGCAGCGGTCCGCTGGGCCGCCCGATCCTCGGCACCCAGGAGACCATCAAGGCGCTCACCCGGGACCAGATCGCCGGCTTCTTCCACCGCCGCTACCGGCCCGAGCACCTGGTCGTCGCCGCGGCCGGCAACCTGGACCACCGCAAGGTCGTCCGGCAGGTCGAGCGGGCCTTCGCCCCGCTGCTGGCCAAGTCCGACGCCGGCCCGGCCGAGGCCCGGCGCGGGGTCAAGACGCTGCGCACGGCCGGCAAGGTCGAGGTGCTCAACCGCGGCACCGAGCAGGCCCACCTGGTGCTCGGCGTGCCCGGTGTGCCGCGGCACGACGAGCGCCGCTGGGCGATGGGCGTGCTCAACGCGGCCCTCGGCGGCGGCATGAGCTCGCGGCTCTTCCAGGAGGTCCGGGAGAAGCGCGGCCTGGCCTACTCGGTGTACTCCTACTCCTCGTCCTACGCGGACAGCGGCCTCTTCGGCATCTACGCGGGCTGCCAGCCCAAGCGCGTCGAGGAGGTGCTGCGGATCTGCCGCGAGGAGCTCGCCAAGGTGGTCGCCGACGGCATCACCGAGGAGGAGCTGCAGCGGGCGATCGGCCAGATCTCCGGCTCCACCGTGCTCGGCATGGAGGACACCGGCTCGCTGATGAACCGGATCGGCAAGGCCGAGCTGAGCTACGGCCACCACCTCTCGGTCGACGACATGCTGGCGAAGATAGCCGCCGTCACCCTGGAGGACGTCCACGAAGTGGCCCGTGACGTGCTCGGTGCCCACCGGCCGTCGCTGGCGCTGATCGGCCCGATCACCGACAAGCGGGCCGCCAGGCTCGCCGACCTGCTGGCCTGAAGGGAACACTCACCATGACGCTGCGTGTCGCCGTGATCGGCGCCAAGGGCCGAATCGGCTCCGAGGCGGTCAAGGCCGTCGAGGCCGCGCCCGACCTGGAGCTGGTCGCCACCCTGGGCCGGGAGTCGAAGCCGGAGGAGCTCACCGAGGCCGGAGTGCAGGTCGCCGTCGAGCTGACCCACCCCGAGTCGGTGATGCCCAACCTCGACTACTGCCTGCACCACGGCATCCACGTGGTCACCGGCACCACCGGCTGGACCGAGGAGCGTCTCGCCACCGTCGGCGGCTGGCTGGACGAGGCGCCCGGGCTGGGCCTGCTGATCGCCCCGAACTTCTCCATCGGCGCCGTGCTCGGTATGAAGTTCGCGCAGACCGCCGCCAGGTACTTCGAGTCGGTCGAGGTGGTCGAGCTGCACCACGACCGCAAGGCCGACGCGCCCAGCGGCACCGCCACCCGCACCGCGCAGCTGATCGCCGCCGCCCGCGCCGAGGCCGGCCGCCCGCGCCAGCAGGACCCGACCACGCACAGCCTCCCCGGCGCCCGCGGCGCCGACGTGGACGGGGTGCCGGTGCACGCGGTCCGGCTGCGTGGCCTGCTCGCCCACCAGCAGGTGATGTTCGGCGACAATGGCGAGACGCTCACCATCCGGCACGACTCGCTGCACCACAGCAGCTTCATGCCGGGCATCCTGCTCGGCGTGCGCAGGGTCGTGGAGACCCCCGGGCTCACCCTGGGCCTCGAACACTTCCTGGACCTGTGACCGTGCCGGCCCCCTGGAGTACGACGTGACCTCCCGTACCGGCTTCTTCGTCCTCGCCGGCGTGCTGCTGCTGGTGGCGCTGATCTGCGTGGGCGAGGGCGTCCAGCTGATCGCCACCGGCAAGCCGCTCGGCGTCGGCATGGGGCTCTGCGCCTTCGTCATCCCGGTGATCGGCATCTGGTTCCTGCGCCAGACCGTCCGCTTCGGCCGCGACAGCGAGCGGCTGGCCCGCGAGCTGGAGGCCGAGGGCGCCCTGCCGGTGGACGAGCTGAAGCGCACCGCCGGCGGGCGGATCGACCGGGACTCGGCCGACGCCGTGTTCGCCCGCCGCAAGGCCGAGGCCGAGGCGGCCCCCGGCGACTGGCGGGCCTTCTTCCGCCTCGCGGTCGCCTACGCCGACGCCGGTGACACCCCCCGGGCCCGCAAGACCATGCAGCACGCGATCCGGCTGCACCGTACGGCCGGCACCACCCGCACCACCATCGACAACCCTGCGAGGAGCAGCGCGTGAGCGACGAACCGACGGCCCCCCAGTTCCGCAGCGACGTCACCGTGGAGCTCGTCCGCAGCGCCGCGGCCGACTCGGACGTGATCTGGGCGGCCCGGGTCTCGACGGCGGGGGAGCAGTCCCTGGAGGCGCTCCAGCAGGACCCGGAGAAGTCCAAGGGCCTGATCAACTACCTGATGCGGGACCGGCACGGCACGCCGTTCGAGCACAACTCGATGACCTTCTTCATCAGCGCGCCGATCTTCGTCTTCCGCGAGTTCCACCGCCACCGCAGCGGCTGGTGCCTCGCCGGGGACACGGAGATCACGCTGCAGGGCAAGGACGGCTCCCTCAAGCGTCGGACCATCGCGGAGCTCCACCGTCAGTGGCACGTCGGCGTCGAGGACCGGGTGCCGGCCCCGAAGGGCGGGGTGACCTGGCACAAGAAGTCCGAGAAGTGGCGGGCGCAGGTCAAGTTCAAGGACGGGACCCACCACCTGGGCCTGTACGACTCCCGTGAGGCGGCCGAGGCGGCCGTCGCTGAGTTCCGTGAGCAGAACCCCGGAAAGCGCACGCGGAAGCCGGAGCCGGTCCGGCGCAACCACGTGCGGTGCTTCGACGAGCGCACCCTCCTCGCCGGGCGGGCGAAGATCGTCGACGTCATGGAGTCCGGGGTCAAGAAGCTCATCAAGCTCACCACGGCCGGCGGCAAGCAGCTGCGCTGCAGCAAGGACCACGCGATCCTCACCCCGGACGGCTGGCGCAAGGCGGGGGAGCTGGCCGTCGGGGACTCGGTGATGACCGGCGGCACCGCGGCGCGCCCCTCCGAGACACTGGTGCCGCCGAGCCTGCGCCGGGGCATCGGGGTCTGGACCTCGATGCAGCGGAACCGGCTCATCGACGAGCTGGACGTCTGCTACCTGTGCTCCCGCAGCTTCCCCCGCGAGGCGCTGGAGCTCGACCACGTCGTCCCGGTCGCGCTCGACCTCGGCAAGGCGCTGGACGAGAAGAACCTCGCGCCCGCCTGCCAGGACTGCCACGCGGCGAAGAGCGCCGACGAGCAGGCCCTGGCGAAGCGCGGTGGCTCGGTGGCCCTGGCCAAGGCCGACCTGGTGACCGGGATCGCCGAGGACGGCGAGGAGATGACCTACGACCTCGCCGTCGAGGGGCCCTGGCACAACTTCCTCGCCGACGGCATCGTCGTCCACAACTCCTACAACGAGGAGTCCGGCCGCTACCGCGAGCTGCAGCCGGTCTTCTACGTGCCGGGCGAGGACCGCAAGCTGGTCCAGGAGGGCCGCCCGGGCCGCTACGAGTTCGTCGAGGGGACCCCCGAGCAGCACAGGACCACCACCGGGGCGATGGAGACGGCCTACCGCGAGGCGTACGGGCGCTACCGGGAGATGCTGGACGCCGGCGTCGCCCGCGAGGTGGCCCGGGCGGTGCTGCCGGTCGGCCTCTTCTCGTCCATGTACGCGACCTGCAACGCCCGCTCGCTGATGCACTTCCTGTCGCTGCGGACCAAGAAGGAGAACGCCGCCGTGCCGTCCTTCCCGCAGCGCGAGATCGAGATGGTCGCCGAGCAGATGGAGGAGCAGTGGGCCCGGCTCATGCCGCTCACCCATGCGGCCTTCGAGAAGCACGGCCGAGTCGCCCCCTGACCTGGGATGACTGGCATATGGGCGGCTTGCCTGGCATGTCTGGATTGCGGCTTTTCCGGCCGCTCCCTACGCTCGTGACACGGATTCCGGTGCTGCATGAACCCCCGAGCATGCAGCACCGGAATCCCACGTTTGCGCCGCCCGTGCGCCACACCTGTCCGAACCCTGGACCGGCCTGGGTACCGCCCCACCGCCTACGAGTAGCTTTGGACGCATGGCTCCGACCTCCACCCCCCAGACGCCCTTCGGCCGGGTCCTGACCGCGATGGTGACGCCGTTCACCGCTGACGGCGGGCTCGACCTCGACGGCGCCCAGCGCCTCGCCGCACACCTCGTCGACTCCGGCAACGACGGTCTCGTCGTCAACGGCACCACCGGCGAGTCCCCGACCACCAGCGACGCCGAGAAGGCCGACCTCGTCCGCGCCGTGGTGGAAGCGGTGGGGGACCGTGCCCACGTGGTGGCCGGCGTCGGCACCAACGACACGCACCACAGCGCCGAGCTGGCCCGCCAGGCCGAGGCCGCCGGAGCCCACGGCCTGCTCGTCGTCACTCCGTACTACAGCAAGCCCCCGCAGGAGGGCCTGTACCGGCACACCACGCACATCGCCGACGCCACCGGGCTGCCGGTCATGCTCTACGACATCCCCGGCCGCAGCGGCGTGGCACTGAGCCACGAGACGCTGGTCAGGCTCGGCGAGCACCCGCGGATCGTCGCCAACAAGGACGCCAAGGGCGACCTCGGCGCCGCCGCCTGGGCGATCGCCCGCTCCGACCTGGCCTGGTACTCCGGCGACGACATCCTCAACCTGCCGCTGCTGTCCGTCGGAGCCGTCGGTGTGGTCAGCGTGGTCGGGCACGTGGTGGCCGGCGAGCTGCGCACCATGATCGAGGCCTACCTGGCCGGCGATGTGTCCAAGGCCACGGCGATCCACCAGAGCCTGCTCCCGGTCTTCACCGGTATCTTCCGCACCCAGGGCGTGATCCTCACCAAGGCCGCGCTGGAGCTGCAGGGCCTGCCCGCCGGACCGCTGCGGCTTCCGCTGGTCGGTGCGACCGCCGAGGAGATCGTGCAATTGAAGAAGGATCTCGCCGCAGGCGGGGTAGACCTGTAGCAGACACAGACGTGCGCGCCCCGGCTCGCCGGACCTCCCGGAGGTCTGCCGCTGAACCGGACGAAGGCGCGAGAGCACCGACCCAGTAGGAAACCGACACTGAGTACGCACGCCATATGTCTCGCGGGGGAGGACCCCGGGCATATGGCGTGCGTCGTGAGGAGAGTCTTTTGAGCCACCCGCATCCCGAACTCGGCGCGCCTCCGGCCCTGAAGGAGGGCGCCCTCCGCATCACTCCGCTCGGCGGCCTCGGCGAGATCGGCCGCAACATGACGGTCTTCGAGTACGGGGACCGCATCCTCATCGTGGACTGCGGCGTCCTCTTCCCCGAGGACGAGCAGCCCGGCGTCGACCTGATCCTCCCGGACTTCACCTACATCCGGGACCGCCTCGACAAGGTCGACGGCATCGTCCTGACCCACGGCCACGAGGACCACATCGGCGCCGTCCCGTACCTGCTCCGGGAGAACCCGGACATCCCGCTGATCGGCTCGAAGCTCACCCTCGCCCTGATCGAGGCCAAGCTCGCCGAGCACCGCATCCGCCCCTACGTCCTGGAGGTCGCCGAGGGCGACCGCGAGCGGATCGGCCCCTTCGACTGCGAGTTCATCGCGGTCAACCACTCCATCCCGGACGCCCTGGCCGTGGCCGTGCGCACCCCCGCCGGCATGGTGGTCGCCACCGGCGACTTCAAGATGGACCAGCTGCCGCTCGACGGCCGCCTGACCGACCTCCCGACCTTCGCCAAGCTGGCCGAGGAGGGCATGGACCTGCTGCTGGTGGACTCCACCAACGCCGAGGTCCCCGGTTTCATCCCGCACGAGCGGGACATCTCCGCCGCACTGCGGAACGTCTTCGCCAACGCCGAACGGCGCATCATCGTCGCCTCCTTCGCCAGCCACGTGCACCGCATCCAGCAGGTGTTGGACGCCGCGCACGAGTACAAGCGCAAGGTCGCCTTCGTCGGCCGCTCGATGGTGCGCAACATGGGCATCGCCCGCGACCTCGGTTACCTGAAGGTGCCCGGCAACCTGATCGTCGACGTCAAGCAGCTGGACGACCTGCCGGACAAGGAGGTCGTGCTGATCTGCACCGGGTCGCAGGGCGAGCCGATGGCCGCGCTGTCCCGGATGGCCAACCGCGACCACCAGATCCGCATCGTCGAGGGCGACACCGTCGTCCTGGCCTCCTCCCTGATCCCCGGCAACGAGAACGCCGTCTACCGGGTGATCAACGGCCTGACCCGTTGGGGCGCCAAGGTCGTGCACAAGGGCAACGCCAAGGTGCACGTCTCCGGCCACGCCTCGGCCGGCGAGCTCCTGTACTTCTTCAACATCTGCAAGCCGCGCAACCTGATGCCGGTGCACGGCGAGTGGCGCCACCTGCGGGCCGCCGCCGACCTGGGCATCCTCACCGGCGTGCCGCGCAACCGCGTGGTCATCGCCGAGGACGGTGTCTGCGTCGACCTGGAGGGCGGCGTCGCCCGCATCGTCGGCAAGGTGCAGGCCGGCTACGTCTACGTCGACGGCTCCTCGGTCGGCGACATCACCGAGGCCTCGCTCAAGGACCGCAGGATCCTCGGGGAGGAGGGCTTCATCTCGGTCTTCGTGGCGGTCGACTCGACCAACGGCAAGATCGTGGGCGGCCCGACCATCCAGGCCCGCGGATCCGGCATCGACGACAACGCGTTCGTCCCGGTGGCGGCCAAGCTCCAGGAGGCGCTGGACCGCTCCGCGAGCGACGGTGTCCTGGAGATCCGCCAGGTGCAGCAGCTGGTCCGCCGCACCATCGGCAAGTGGGTGGCGGACAACTACCGCCGCCGCCCGATGATCGTGCCGGTCGTCGTCGAGGTGTGATTTGACGTGGGGCAACCCGGTGCGTAATGTTCTCCGGGTTGCCCCACGGGACGGCCCCTACGGAAGCCCTCGAATGGAATTTCGAGCGGTGAGCGGGAAAACGGCCCGAATAACTCTGATAGAGTTCGGGAGCGCCGAAAGGCCGAAGCAAATCAGGTGAGTGAAACTCCGGAAAACGGAGCGGAAATCGTCTGATAAGCTGGAAACACGAAAGAACGAAGCGCCCGGAGGGCCGGTGTGAGAGCCGCCTGAAGGAAGTGTCCGTTCCTTGAGAACTCAACAGCGTGCCAAAAGTCAACGCCAGATATGTTGACATCCCCGGCCTCGGATTATCCGGGGTTGGAGATTCCTTTTGAAATAACACTAGCGAGGACGCAGTGCGCGGGGCCGCCCTATTCCGGTGGTTGCCGTGCCGCTCAACGCGGGTGTGAACCGGATAACCGGTAATCATTCACGGAGAGTTTGATCCTGGCTCAGGACGAACGCTGGCGGCGTGCTTAACACATGCAAGTCGAACGGTGAAGCCCTTCGGGGTGGATCAGTGGCGAACGGGTGAGTAACACGTGGGCAATCTGCCCTGCACTCTGGGACAAGCCCTGGAAACGGGGTCTAATACCGGATATGACCTTCCTCCGCATGGGGGTTGGTGGAAAGCTCCGGCGGTGCAGGATGAGCCCGCGGCCTATCAGCTTGTTGGTGGGGTAATGGCCTACCAAGGCGACGACGGGTAGCCGGCCTGAGAGGGCGACCGGCCACACTGGGACTGAGACACGGCCCAGACTCCTACGGGAGGCAGCAGTGGGGAATATTGCACAATGGGCGAAAGCCTGATGCAGCGACGCCGCGTGAGGGATGACGGCCTTCGGGTTGTAAACCTCTTTCAGCAGGGAAGAAGCGCAAGTGACGGTACCTGCAGAAGAAGCACCGGCTAACTACGTGCCAGCAGCCGCGGTAATACGTAGGGTGCGAGCGTTGTCCGGAATTATTGGGCGTAAAGAGCTCGTAGGCGGCCTGTCGCGTCGGATGTGAAAGCCCGGGGCTTAACCCCGGGTCTGCATTCGATACGGGCAGGCTAGAGTGTGGTAGGGGAGATCGGAATTCCTGGTGTAGCGGTGAAATGCGCAGATATCAGGAGGAACACCGGTGGCGAAGGCGGATCTCTGGGCCATTACTGACGCTGAGGAGCGAAAGCGTGGGGAGCGAACAGGATTAGATACCCTGGTAGTCCACGCCGTAAACGTTGGGAACTAGGTGTTGGCGACATTCCACGTCGTCGGTGCCGCAGCTAACGCATTAAGTTCCCCGCCTGGGGAGTACGGCCGCAAGGCTAAAACTCAAAGGAATTGACGGGGGCCCGCACAAGCAGCGGAGCATGTGGCTTAATTCGACGCAACGCGAAGAACCTTACCAAGGCTTGACATATGCCGGAAACGTCTAGAGATAGGCGCCCCCTTGTGGTCGGTATACAGGTGGTGCATGGTTGTCGTCAGCTCGTGTCGTGAGATGTTGGGTTAAGTCCCGCAACGAGCGCAACCCTTGTTCTGTGTTGCCAGCGAGTAATGTCGGGGACTCACAGGAGACTGCCGGGGTCAACTCGGAGGAAGGTGGGGACGACGTCAAATCATCATGCCCCTTATGTCTTGGGCTGCACACGTGCTACAATGGTCGGTACAAAGGGCTGCGATGCCGCGAGGCGGAGCGAATCCCAAAAAGCCGGCCTCAGTTCGGATTGGGGTCTGCAACTCGACCCCATGAAGTTGGAGTTGCTAGTAATCGCAGATCAGCATGCTGCGGTGAATACGTTCCCGGGCCTTGTACACACCGCCCGTCACGTCACGAAAGTCGGTAACACCCGAAGCCGGTGGCCTAACCCGTAAGGGGAGGAGCCGTCGAAGGTGGGACCAGCGATTGGGACGAAGTCGTAACAAGGTAGCCGTACCGGAAGGTGCGGCTGGATCACCTCCTTTCTAAGGAGCACATAGCAGCTTCGGGCGAATGTCCCGGAGTGCTCGCTCATGGGTGGAACGTTGACTATTCGGCACAGTTCAGACGATGTCTCCTAGTACTGCTTCGGCGTGGAAGAGAGGTCATGGTGTGGGTGTGTCGGGCACGTTGTTGGGTCCTGAGGGAACGGCTGTATGGTCGTTGCTTCAGAGTTGCCGGTCTCACTGAAGAGGTGCCTTCGGGTTCTTGGAGGTGGGTGACTGGTCGTTGTTTGAGAACTGCACAGTGGACGCGAGCATCTGTGGCCAAGTTTTTAAGGGCGCACGGTGGATGCCTTGGCACCAGGAACCGATGAAGGACGTGGGAGGCCGCGATAGGCCCCGGGGAGCTGTCAACCGAGCTTTGATCCGGGGGTGTCCGAATGGGGAAACCCGGCAGTCGTCATGGGCTGTCACCCGCTGCTGAACACATAGGCAGTGTGGAGGGAACGCGGGGAAGTGAAACATCTCAGTACCCGCAGGAAGAGAAAACAACCGTGATTCCGGGAGTAGTGGCGAGCGAAACCGGATGAGGCTAAACCTAGGTGGTGTGAGACCCGGCAGGGGTTGCCGCTTGGGGGTTGTGGGAATGAGCTTCAGTCGTCTGCCGGCGGCTGGGCGAGTCAGAAACCGTATGGATAGTCGAAGGACATGCGAAAGGTCCGGCGTAGAGGGTAAGACCCCCGTAGGCGAAATCTGTACGGCTTGCTTGCTCATCTCCCAAGTAGCACGGGGCCCGAGAAATCCCGTGTGAATCTGGCGGGACCACCCGCTAAGCCTAAATATTCCCTGGTGACCGATAGCGGATAGTACCGTGAGGGAATGGTGAAAAGTACCGCGGGAGCGGAGTGAAATAGTACCTGAAACCGTGTGCCTACAAGCCGTGGGAGCGTCGTCAGTGGGCTTGCCTGCTGGCCGTGACTGCGTGCCTTTTGAAGAATGAGCCTGCGAGTTTGCGGTGTGTAGCGAGGTTAACCCGTGTGGGGTAGCCGTAGCGAAAGCGAGTCCGAATAGGGCGATTGAGTTGCATGCCCAAGACCCGAAGCGGAGTGATCTAGCCATGGGCAGGTTGAAGCGCGGGTAAGACCGTGTGGAGGACCGAACCCACCAGGGTTGAAAACCTGGGGGATGACCTGTGGTTAGGGGTGAAAGGCCAATCAAACTCCGTGATAGCTGGTTCTCCCCGAAATGCATTTAGGTGCAGCGTCACGTGTTTCTTGCCGGAGGTAGAGCACTGGATAGGCGATGGGCCTCACCGGGTTACTGACCTTAGCCAAACTCCGAATGCCGGTAAGTGAGAGCGTGGCAGTGAGACTGTGGGGGATAAGCTCCATGGTCGAGAGGGAAACAGCCCAGAACACCGACTAAGGTCCCTAAGCGTGTGCTAAGTGGGAAAGGATGTGGAGTCGCAGAGACAACCAGGAGGTTGGCTTAGAAGCAGCCACCCTTGAAAGAGTGCGTAATAGCTCACTGGTCAAGTGATTCCGCGCCGACAATGTAGCGGGGCTCAAGCACACCACCGAAGTCGTGTCATTCACATAATAGGCCCAACGGCTGTGTGGATGGGTAGGGGAGCGTCGTGTGCCGGGTGAAGCGGCCGAGGAATCGAGTCGTGGACGGTATACGAGTGAGAATGCAGGCATGAGTAGCGATACAAGAGTGGGAAACTCTTGCGCCGATTGACCAAGGGTTCCTGGGTCAAGCTGATCTGCCCAGGGTAAGTCGGGACCTAAGGCGAGGCCGACAGGCGTAGTCGATGGACAACGGGTTGATATTCCCGTACCCGCTTTGAAGCGCCAACGCTGAACCAGGTGATGCTAAAGCCGTGAAGCCGGCCCGGAGTCTTCGGATGATGGGACGTGGTGGAGCCGCTGAACCAAGCCTGTAGTAGGTGAGCGATGGGGTGACGCAGGAAGGTAGTCCAGCCCGGGCGGTGGTTGTCCCGGGGTAAGGGTGTAGGGCGTTGTGTAGGCAAATCCGCACAACATGTAGCCTGAGACCTGATGCCGAGCCGATTGTGGTGAAGTGGATGATCCTATGCTGTCGAGAAAAGCCTCTAGCGAGTTTCATGGCGGCCCGTACCCCAAACCGACTCAGGTGGTCAGGTAGAGAATACCGAGGCGTTCGGGTGAACTATGGTTAAGGAACTCGGCAAAATGCCCCCGTAACTTCGGGAGAAGGGGGGCCATTCCTGGTGATGACACGTGCTGTCTGAGCTGGGGGTGGCCGCAGAGACCAGCGAGAAGCGACTGTTTACTAAAAACACAGGTCCGTGCGAAGCCGTAAGGCGATGTATACGGACTGACGCCTGCCCGGTGCTGGAACGTTAAGGGGACCGGTTAGCTAGAGTTCGCTCTGGCGAAGCTGAGAACTTAAGCGCCAGTAAACGGCGGTGGTAACTATAACCATCCTAAGGTAGCGAAATTCCTTGTCGGGTAAGTTCCGACCTGCACGAATGGCGTAACGACTTCTCGACTGTCTCAACCATAGGCCCGGTGAAATTGCATTACGAGTAAAGATGCTCGTTTCGCGCAGCAGGACGGAAAGACCCCGGGACCTTTACTATAGCTTGATATTGGTGTTCGGTTCGGCTTGTGTAGGATAGGTGGGAGACTTTGAAGCGGCAACGCCAGTTGTTGTGGAGTCGTCGTTGAAATACCACTCTGGTCGTGCTGGATGTCTAACCTGGGTCCGTGATCCGGATCAGGGACAGTGTCTGGTGGGTAGTTTAACTGGGGCGGTTGCCTCCTAAAGGGTAACGGAGGCGCCCAAAGGTTCCCTCAGCCTGGTTGGCAATCAGGTGTTGAGTGTAAGTGCACAAGGGAGCTTGACTGTGAGACTGACGGGTCGAGCAGGTACGAAAGTAGGGACTAGTGATCCGGCGGTGGCTTGTGGAAGCGCCGTCGCTCAACGGATAAAAGGTACCCCGGGGATAACAGGCTGATCTTCCCCAAGAGTCCATATCGACGGGATGGTTTGGCACCTCGATGTCGGCTCGTCGCATCCTGGGGCTGGAGTAGGTCCCAAGGGTTGGGCTGTTCGCCCATTAAAGCGGTACGCGAGCTGGGTTTAGAACGTCGTGAGACAGTTCGGTCCCTATCCGCTGTGCGCGTAGGAGTGTTGAGAAGGGCTGTCCCTAGTACGAGAGGACCGGGACGGACGAACCTCTGGTGTGCCAGTTGTTCTGCCAAGGGCATGGCTGGTTGGCTACGTTCGGGAGGGATAACCGCTGAAAGCATCTAAGCGGGAAGCCTGCTTCGAGATGAGCACTCCCACCTCCTTGAGAGGGTAAGGCTCCCAGTAGACGACTGGGTTGATAGGCCGGATATGGAAGCCCTGTGAGGGGTGGAGTTGACCGGTACTAATAGGCCGAGGGCTTGTCCTCAGTTGCTCGCGTCCACTGTGTTGTTCTGAAACAACGACCCCCGCCATCGATGGGTGGGCGGTAGATAGTTTCATAGTGTTTCGGTGGTCATAGCGTGAGGGAAACGCCCGGTTACATTCCGAACCCGGAAGCTAAGCCTCACAGCGCCGATGGTACTGCAGGGGGGACCCTGTGGGAGAGTAGGACGCCGCCGAACAATTCTTCTGAAGAACCCCCGGTCCGGGAACGGATCGGGGGTTCTTCGCATTTCCGGGGCAAATACCCGGCACCATCCCGACGGCCTGCCGCCGGGCGACCGCTGCCCCGGTGGCCCCGACAGGGCCCCTCCGCCGTCAATATGGTGCTAAAACTGCCTGATCAGCGCCCGGATCGCTGGAGAATCACCCGCTACGCCGTAGTCTCCAAGGTGAGGGGAACGGGTGTCCGGGGTGGTACCCCGGACGGGTCCGATCAAGAATGGTGCTCATGGGACGCGGCAGGCTGCGGATCTACCTCGGGGCGGCTCCCGGTGTCGGCAAGACGTACGCCATGCTGGCCGAGGCCCACCGGCGGCTGCAACGAGGCACGGACGTCGTGGTGGCGTTCGTGGAGGATCACGGGCGTCGGCACACCGGCGAGCTGGTGGCGGGCCTGGAGGTCGTGCCGCGCCGCGAGCTGGCGTACCGGGGCGCCGTGTTCACCGAGATGGATCCGGACGCCGTGCTGGCCCGCCGGCCACAGGTGGCGCTGGTGGACGAGCTCGCCCACACCAATGTGCCCGGCTGCCGCAACGCCAAGCGCTGGCAGGACGTCGAGGAACTGCTGGCGGCCGGGATCGACGTCATCTCGACCGTGAACATCCAGCACCTGGAGTCGCTCGGTGACGTGGTCGAGGGCATCACCGGTGTTCGGCAACGGGAGACGGTGCCGGACGAGGTGGTCCGCCGGGCCGACCAGATCGAGCTGGTCGACATGTCCCCGCAGGCGCTGCGGCGGCGGCTGGCGCACGGAAACGTGTACGCACCGGAGAAGATCGACGCCGCCCTCGCCAACTACTTCCGCCCGGGCAACCTCACCGCGCTGCGCGAGCTGGCGCTGCTCTGGACGGCCGACCGGGTCGACGAGTACCTGCAGAAGTACCGGGCCGAGCAGGGCATCAAGGGTACCTGGCAGGCCCGGGAGCGGATCGTGGTCGGCCTGACCGGCGGGCCCGAGGGCGCGACCCTGATCCGGAGGGCGGCCCGGATCGCGGCCCGTGGCTCCGGCGGCGAGCTGCTGGCCGTCCACATCTCCCGCGCGGACGGCCTGGCCGGCTCCGGCTCGGGCTCGTCCCGGGCTCTGATCGAGCAGCGCGCCCTGGTCGAGAACCTGGGCGGCAGCTTCCACGCCGTCCTCGGCGACGAACCCGCTGCCGGGCTCCTGGAATTCGCCCGGGGCGTCAACGCCACCCAGATCGTGCTCGGGACCAGCCGCCGGCCGGCCTGGCAGTACGTCTACGGTCCGGGCGTGGGCACCACGGTGACCCGTGACTCCGGTGACATCGACGTCCACATCGTCAACCACGAGCAGGCGGCCAAGGGCCTGGGCCGGCTGCCGATCCGCCGGGTGACCGATCTCGGCCGGACGCGGACGGTGGCCGGCTGGGCGATCGGCCTCGCCGGGCCGCCGCTGCTGGCACTGCTGCTCACCCACATCGACGGCCTGGGACTGACCACCGACATGCTGCTGTTCCTGTCGCTGACGGTCTGTGCGGCGCTGGTCGGAGGGCTCTTCCCGGCGATCGCCTCCGCGCTGGTCGGCTCCTCGGCGCTGAACTACTACTTCGCACCGCCGATCCACACCTTCACCATCGACGAGCCGCAGAACATCATGGCGGTGGCGATATTCACCGCCGTCGGCATCGCGGTCGCCTCGGTGGTGGACCTGGCGGCCCGGCGCACCCACCAGGCGGCCCGAAGCCAGACCGAGGCGCAGACGCTCGGCGCGCTGGCCGGCACCGTGCTGCGCGGCGCGCAGAGCGGGGACGGGGTGCTGACCGCCCTGCTGGAGCAGGTCCTGGAGACCTTTCAACAGGACTCCGCGGCACTGCTGGAGCGGCCGGACCCGTTGGGCCCGTGGCAGCAGGTGGCTGCGGCCGGCCCGCACCCGCCGGCGCGGCCCGAGGCCGCCGACGTGGACGTGCCGGTCGGGGACTCCCTCGCCCTGGCTCTGCGGGGGCGGGTGCTGCCGGCCGAGGACCGCCGCCTGTTGGGTGCCTTCGCCAGCCAGGCGGCCGTTCTGCTGGAGCACCGCCGCCTGGCCGAGGAGGCCGCCGCGGCCCGGCGTGCGGCTGAGGGCAACCGGATCCGCACCGCGCTGCTGGCCGCCGTCTCGCACGATCTGCGAACGCCGCTGGCCGGCATCAAGGCCTCGGTCAGCTCGCTGCGCTCGGACGACGTCGAGTGGGACGAGGCCGACGAGGCCGAGCTGCTGGCCGGGATCGAGGCCGGCGCCGACCGGCTGGACCATCTGATCAACAACCTGCTGGACATGAGCCGCCTGCAGACCGGCACGGTCACCCCGCTGATCCAGGAGACCGACCTGGACGAGGTGGTGCCGCCGGCCCTCGGCGGAGTCCCGCCGGAGGCCGTCCGAACCGACGTCCCGGAGGCGCTGCCGATGGTCCGGGTCGATGCCGGGCTGTTGGAACGCTCGCTGGCCAACCTCGTCGAGAACGCCGTCAAGTACAGCCCGCCCGGGGTGAAGGTGCTGGTCAAGGCCGATGCGCTGGTGCCGGCGGACGGCCCCGCCCGGGTCGAGCTGCGGATCGTCGACCGGGGCCCGGGCGTGCCGGAGGAGGCCAAGGAGCGGATCTTCGCGCCGTTCCAGCGCCACGGGGACGCGCCGCGGGGCGCCGGGGTGGGGCTGGGCCTCGCCGTGGCACGCGGCTTCGTCGAGGCGATGAACGGCACGGTCGGCGCCGAGGACACCCCGGGCGGCGGCCTCACCATGGTCGTCACCCTGCCGGCCGTCGACCGCCCGCACGGGCGGGATGCCCCCGCCGCGCCGGGCCCACCCGCCGGGCGGGCCGAGCCGGCCGGGCGGCCGCTCGCCGCACGACCACCGATCTTCCGACAGCTGTGAAAGGCGGATCCCGCATGACCCGGGTCCTCGTCGTGGACGACGAACCGCAGATCGTCCGCGCGCTGGTGATCAACCTCAAGGCCCGCAAGTACGAGGTGGACGCGGCCCACGACGGTGCCGGCGCACTGGAGCTGGCCGCCGCCCGTCACCCGGACGTGGTCGTCCTCGACCTCGGCCTGCCCGACATGGACGGCGTCGAGGTGATCAAGGGGCTGCGCGGCTGGACCAGGGTCCCGATCATCGTGCTCTCCGCCCGGCACGCCTCCGACGAGAAGGTGGAGGCGCTCGACGCGGGCGCCGACGACTACGTGACCAAGCCGTTCGGCATGGACGAACTGCTCGCCCGGATGCGCGCGGCCGTGCGTCGCGCCGAGCCGGTCGCCGGGGAGGACGACTCGCTGGTCGTCACCGACAGCTTCACCGTCGACCTCGCGGCGAAGAAGGTCAACCGGGACGGCACCGACATCCGCCTCACCCCGACCGAGTGGCACCTGCTGGAGGTGCTGGTCCGCAACGCCGGCCGGCTGGTCAGCCAGACCCAGCTGCTCCAGGAGGTCTGGGGCCCCGCGTACCGCACCGAGACCAACTACCTCCGGGTCTACCTGGCCCAACTGCGCCGCAAGCTGGAGCGCGACCCCTCGCACCCGCGACACTTCATCACCGAGCCGGGCATGGGCTACCGCTTCGAGAGCTGAGCGGGACGCCCGGGCGGGCACCCGTCCGCCGCTCGTCCGGCCCCGTTCGGCCGCCGTCCGACCTCGCGACCTGCCGTCGGGAGCCCCGAAACCGGTACCCTTCCCGCATGAGTGGTGACAACAGCAGCGGCCAGCCGCAGGGGCGGTTCCGCCGCCTGCTCAGTCGGCTGACCTCCTCCGTGGAAGAGCTGGAGGCGGAGGAACTGCGCCAGGAGAGCGCGGCGGAGAGGGGCTGCACCCCGATCGCCAGCTGCGGGGACCGGGAACTGGTCACCGTCGCCGGCACCCTGCGCACCGTGACCCTCCGACCGCGGGCCGGGGTGCCCGCGCTGGAGGCGGAACTCTTCGACGGCACCGAGGCGCTGGACGTGGTCTGGCTCGGCCGTCGCTCCATCGCGGGTATAGAGCCTGGTCGCCGGCTGCTCGCCAGCGGCCGGATCAGCCATGCACGCGGGCGCCGCGTGCTGTTCAACCCCCGCTACGAGCTGCGTCCGGTCGGACACGGGAGCGAATGAGCGTGAGCAACCAGCCCGGCGGCGAGCCCGCCACCCAGCTCGGCACGGTCCGGGTCGGCCCGGAGGAGGACGCCGCCGCCGAGGCGGCGCGGCAGGCGGCTGCCTCCAAGGAGGCGGCCGACACCGTGATGCAGGCCTTCGGCGGCGTCCGCGGCATGGTCGACATGACCCTGCCCGGCCTGGTCTTCATCGTGACGTACAACATCACCCACCAGGTGTCCGCGGCGGCCTGGGCGGCGCTCGGGCTGAGCGGCCTGTTCGTGGTGGCGCGCCTGGCCAAGCGGGAGACCGTCCAGCACGCCTTCAGCGGCGTCTTCGGGGTGGCCATCGGCGCCTGGATCGCGATGAAGACGGGCAAGGCGGAGGACTTCTACCTGCCCGGCCTGCTCTGGAACGTCGGCTACTGCATCGTCTTCGCCGTATCGGCGCTGGTCCGCTGGCCGCTGATCGGTGTGATGCTCGGCGCGGTCACCGGGGAGATGTTCACCTGGCGCCGGCAGAACCCGGGCCGCCTCGCCGCCTACGTCAAGGCCACCTGGGCCTGGGTGGTGATCATGGGCATCAAGCCGGTGATCCTCTTCCCGCTGTACTTCACCCACAACGTCAACCTGCTCGGCTGGCTCAAGGTCGCGCTCGGCATCCCGCCGATGCTGCTGGCGATGTACGTCACCTGGCAGATCCTGCTGAAGGCCCCGCCGCCGATCAAGGCGCAGCTGGACGAGGAGCCCGAGGAGCAGCCCGCCGGCGCCGACCGGTCCTGAGCCGCGGCGGCGCTCGCGTGCCGGGAAGGCCCGGCGGGGAGCCCGGGGGAGCGACGGGGGTGAGGGCCCGCACTCATCGAGTGCGGGCCCTCACCCGTGGGTCCGCCCGGACGGTGCGCCGGCTACTGGGCGCCCCCGGAGGCGGAGAGCAGGCTCTCCAGCTCCTCCTCGCGCTCCTGCGCGGCCACGAAGAGCAGCTCGTCGCCACCCTCCAGGGTGTCGTCCTTGCCCGGGGTGAGCACCCGGCCCTCGCGGATGATGGTCACCAGCGCGGTGTCCACCGGCCACGGCACGTCGCCGACCCGGGTGCCGACCAGCTCGGTGTCGGCGGCCAGGGTGAGCTCGACCAGGTTGGCGTTGCCCTGGCTGAAGCGCATCAGCCGGACCAGGTCGCCGACGCTGACCGCCTCCTCGACCAGGGCGGACATCAGGCGCGGGGTGGACACGGCGACGTCGACGCCCCAGGACTCGTTGAAGAGCCACTCGTTCTTCGGGTTGTTGACCCGGGCGACCACCCGCGGCACGCCGTACTCGGTCTTGGCGAGCAGCGAGACGACCAGGTTGACCTTGTCGTCGCCGGTGGCGGCGATCACCACGTGGCAGCGCTGCAGGGCGGCCTCGTCCAGTGAGGTGATCTCGCAGGCGTCCGCCAGCAGCCACTCCGCCATGGGCACCCGCTCCACCGAGATGGAGTTCGGGTTCTTGTCGATCAGCAGGACCTCGTGGTCGTTCTCCAGCAGCTCGCCCGCGATCGAGCGGCCGACGGCACCGGCCCCGGCAATGGCGACGCGCATCAGTGGCCCTCCCTCTCCGGCGCCTGGGCGAACGCGGCCTCGACGGCCGCCAGGTCGGCGCGGCGCAGCATCACGTGGATGAGGTCGCCCTCCTGGACCACCATGGTCGGGCTGGGCAGCACGCCCTCGCCGAGCCGGGTGACGAACGACACTCGGGCGCCGGAGGCCTCCTCCAGCTCGCTCAGCCGGCGGCCGACCCAGAGCGGGTCGTAGGCGACCTCGGCGAGCTGGACGGCGCCGCTCGGGTCCTGCCAGAGCGGCTCGGCGCCGCTCGGCAGCAGCCGGCGCAGCATCTGGTCGGCCGTCCAGCGGACGGTGGCGACCGTCGGGATGCCCAGACGCTGGTAGACCTCGGCGCGCCGCGGGTCGTAGATGCGGGCCGCGACGTTCTCCACGCCGAAGTTCTCCCGGGCGACCCGGGCCGCGATGATGTTGGAGTTGTCACCGCTGGAGACGGCCGCGAACGCGCCGGCCTCCTCGATGCCCGCCTCCTTCAGGGTGTCCTGGTCGAAGCCGACACCGGTCACCCGGCGGCCGTTGAATCCGGCACCCAGTCGACGGAACGACGTCGGGTCCTGGTCGACCACCGCGACCGAGTGGCCCTGTTTCTCCAGCGCTCTCGCGAGGGCGGAGCCCACGCGCCCGCAGCCCATGATGACGATGTGCACCGGCGCTACCTCACCCGTCCCGTTGGGTTCTTGACCTGCGCAAACACCGTTCATCATCCTTTCCCGCCCGGCTGTCCGGGGCGAGCGTTCTGGTGGGGGCCCGACGCGACAACTGGAGTGTTGCCCGCCTGCTCGTATCCGACACGCTAGCCGGTCCACCGAACACAGTCGCGACGAAGGGGGGGATGTAAGTCGGACCCTGGGGCGAACAGCCCCTACGATTCCTTACCGTGCCTATGCCGACTGACCTTCCGAAACGCATCCTGATCGGGCGCGCGCTGCGCAGCGACAAACTCGGGGAGACCCTGCTCCCCAAGCGCATCGCGCTGCCCGTCTTCGCCTCGGACGCACTCTCCTCGGTCGCGTACGCGCCCGAGGAGATCCTGCTGACCCTCTCCGTGGCGGGTGCCTCGGCGATCCACTTCTCCTGGCAGATCGGCGTCGTCGTCGCCATCGTGATGCTCGCGGTCGTGGCCTCGTACCGGCAGAACGTTCACGCGTACCCGAGCGGCGGCGGCGACTACGAGGTCGCCACCGTGAACCACGGCCCCAACTCCGGGTTGGTGGTCGCGAGCGCGCTGATGGTGGACTACATCCTCACCGTGGCGGTCTCCACCACCTCCGGCGTCGCCAACGTGGTCTCCGCGGTGCCCTCGCTGCGCGGCCACGAGCTGACCCTCTCGGTGCTCGTGGTCATCCTGCTGATGGGCATGAACCTGCGCGGCGTCCGCGAGTCGGGCAGTGCGTTCGCCGTCCCGACGTACGCCTTCATGGTCGGCGTGATCGGCATGGTCGTGTACGGCTTCGTCCGCCACTTCGCCCTCGGGCAGGACATGCCCGCCGAGAGCGCCGGTTTCCACCTGGAGGCCACCTCCGGGAACGACTCGCTGGCCGGCTTCGCGATGGTGTTCCTGCTGCTCAAGGCGTTCTCCTCGGGCTGTGCCGCACTGACCGGCGTCGAGGCGATCTCCAACGGCGTGCCCGCCTTCCGCAAGCCGAAGAGCAAGAACGCCGCCACCACGCTGCTGATGATGGCGTCGATCGCCGTGGCGATGTTCATGGGCATCATCTGGCTGGCCCGCCTCACCGGCGTGCAGATGGCCGAGGAGCCCGCCGAGCAGCTGATCGGCGCGGGCGGCGACTACCACCAGAAGACCGCGCTCGCCCAGATCAGCGAGGCCGTCTTCTCGAACTTCACGCCCGGTTTCTACTTCGTCGCCGCCGTGACCGGCCTGATCCTGGTACTGGCCGCCAACACCGCCTTCAACGGCTTCCCGGTGCTCGGCTCGATCCTCGCGCAGGACCGCTACCTGCCGCGCCAGCTGCACACCCGCGGTGACCGGCTGGCCTTCTCCAACGGCATCATCCTGCTGGCGCTGGCCGCGATCCTGTTCATCATCGCCTTCGACGCCGATCCGACCCGGCTGATCCAGCTCTACATCGTCGGTGTGTTCGTGGCGTTCAACATGAGCCAGTCCGGCATGATCCGGCACTGGACCAGGGAGCTGCGCACCGAGACCGACCCGGCCAGGCGCCGCCACATGCAGCGCAGCCGGGCGATCAACACCTTCGGCCTGGTGATGACCATGGCCGTGCTGATCGTCGTCCTCGCCACCAAGATCAGCCACGCCTGGATCGCGATCGCCGCGATGGTCGTGCTGTTCGTGATGATGAAGGCGATCCGCCGGCACTACGACCGGGTCTCCCACGAGCTGGCCGCCGCCGAGGCGCCGGACGACGTGGTGCTGCCCACCCGGGTGCACGCCATCGTGCTGGTCTCCAAGCTGCACAAGCCGGCCCTGCGGGCCCTGGCGTACGCCAGGCTGGCCCGCGCCCACACCCTGGAGGCGGTCACCGTCAACGTGGACCCGGCGGACACCGCGGCGCTGCGCCGGGAGTGGGACGAGCGGGGCATCGAGGTGCCGCTGAAGGTCCTGGACTCGCCGTTCCGCGAGATCACCGGGCCGGTCCTGGACTACGTGAAGAACCTGCGCCGCAGCAGCCCGCGCGACGTCGTCTCGGTGTACATCCCCGAGTACGTGGTCGGTCACTGGTACGAGCACCTGCTGCACAACCAGAGCGCGCTGCGGCTCAAGGGGCGCCTGCTCTTCAAGCCCGGTGTGATGGTCACGTCGGTGCCGTGGCAGCTGGAGTCCTCGGAACGGCGGAAGCCGCAGAAGGCGTGGTCGGCGCCGGGCGCCGTCCGTCGGGGTGAGCCCGCGGCCCCGAAGGCCGTAAAGTCGAATGTCTCGACCACGCCCGGCGACACCGCCGGCAGCAGCAAGGACTCCGCCAAGTGACCCGCAACACCCCGCCCCGCTCCCACGGCTCGTCCGGCTCGTCCGGCAAGGGTGCCCGCAAGGGCGCCGGGAAGGGCGGCGCCGCCAAGCCGGGCCAGGTCGCCCGGCCGCGCTGGGGCAAGCCGGTGCGCCCGGCCGCGACCGACCGTGAGGGCCTGACCGCGCAGACCGCGCCGCTGGCGCCGGGGGAGCGCACCCCGGAGCAGCCGGCCGGTGACCGCGGCAGCCGTGACGAGCGCGGCGAGCGATTCGAGCAGGGCGGTGCGAAGGGCGGCGCCGGGAAGGCCGGCGCAGGCAAGGGCGGCGCCGCGAAGACCGGTGGTGCGAAGGGCGGTGGTGCGAAGGGCGGTGACCGTCCGCGCAAGCAGACCGTCCGCCCGCCGAAGCTGCTCCGTACCGCCCGCGCGCCGCGTACCGAGGCCGTTCCCAAGGGGCCCGGCGGCGATCCGCTGGTCGGCGAGCGCTACGAGGTCGAGGTCGGCCCGGTCGCGCACGGCGGCGGGCACTGCGTGGCCCGGCACGAGGGCCGGGTGCTGTTCGTCCGGCACGCGCTGCCCGGCGAGCGCGTCGTCGCCCTGGTCACCGAGGGCACCACCAGGTCGCGCTTCCTGCGTGCCGACGCGGTGGAGATCCTGGAGCCGGCCAAGGACCGCATCACCCCGCCCTGCCCGTTCTCCGGGCCGGGCAAGTGCGGCGGGTGCGACTGGCAGCACGTCTCCCCGGGCGGGCAGCGCAAGCTCAAGGTGCAGGTGCTCACCGAGCAGCTGGCCAAGCTGGCCGGCCTCACCCCGGCCGAGGCCGGCTGGGACGGCAGCATCGAGCCGGTCGGCGGCAAGCTCCCGGCCGGGCAGGTGCCGGCCTGGCGCACCCGGGTCCAGTACGCGGTCGAGCCGGAGACCGGCAAGGTCGGCCTGCGCAAGCACCGTTCGCACGAGATCCAGCCGATCGACCGCTGCCTGATCGCCGCCGAGGGCGTCACCGAGCTGGGCATCGAGGCGCGCGACTGGCCGGGCGTCGTCTCGGTCGAGGTGATCGCCGCCTCCGGCTCCTCGGACCGCCAGGTGGTGCTCACGCCGGCGCCCGGTGCCCAGCTGCCGCTGGTCGAGCTGGACAAGCCGGTCTCCATCACCCGGGTCGACGACCAGGGCAACACCCACCGGGTGCACGGCCGCTCCTTCGTGCGCGAGCGTGCCGCCGGCCGTACCTGGCGGATCAGCAACGGCGGCTTCTGGCAGATCCACCCCGAGGCCCCGGACACCCTGGTCGACGCCGTCCTGGACGGCCTGGACCCGCAGTGGGGCGAGAACGCGCTCGACCTGTACTGCGGCGTCGGCCTGTTCGCCGGCGCCCTGGCCGACCGGGTGGGCGACGACGGCGCGGTGCTCGGCATCGAGTCCGCCAAGCAGGCCGTGATCGACGCCAGGCACAACCTGGCCGCGCTGGACAACGTCCGGATCGAGTGCGACCGGGTGGAGACGGTGCTGCCGCGTACCGGCATCACCGCCACCGACCTGATCGTCCTGGACCCGCCGCGCGCGGGCGCCGGGCGGGAGACCGTGGAGCACCTGGTCGGCCTCTCGGCCCGCCGGATCGCCTACGTCGCCTGCGACCCGGCCGCGCTCGCCCGGGACCTCGCGTTCTTCCGCGAGGGCGGCTACCGGCCGGTCTCGCTGCGCGCGTTCGACCTGTTCCCGATGACCCACCACTTCGAGTGCGTGGCGATCCTGGAGCCGGTGGAGTAGTCCGGGCACCGCGTTCCGCGCGAGCGCGCCGGGTGCGTGCGTCCGAGGCCCCTTCCGGGGCGGGGAGACCCGGTCCGGAAGGGGCCTCGTTCGGCTCGGTGACCGGGGACGGCCGAGGGGGAGAGACGGCAGGAGGAGAGACAGGCGTGAACATCCTGGTGACCGGTGCGGCCGGATTCATCGGCTCGCACTTCGTGCGGACGCTGCTCGGCGGCGGATACCCCGGTCACGAGGACGACCGCGTGACCGTGCTGGACCGGCTGACCTATGCCGGAACGCTCAGCAACCTGCCCCGGCACCACCCCCGGCTGCACTTCGTGCACGGCGACATCTGCGACACGGCTCTGCTGGAGGAGGTCTTCCCCGGCCACGACGCCGTGGTGCACTTCGCCGCCGAGTCGCACGTCGACCGCTCGGTCGCGGGCGCCGAGGCCTTCGTCCGAACCAATGTGCTCGGCACCCAGGCACTGCTGGAGGCCGCCCTGCGGCACGGCGTGGGCGTCTTCGTCCTGGTCTCCACGGACGAGGTCTACGGCTCGATCGAGCAGGGGAGCTGGACGGAGGAGGAGCCGCTGCTGCCGAACTCCCCGTACGCGGCCTCCAAGGCGTCGGCCGACCTGATCGCCCGCGCGTACGCGCGAACCCACGGGCTGGACGTGCGGATCACTCGCTGCGCCAACAACTACGGCCCCGGCCAGCACCCCGAGAAGCTGATACCGCTCTTCACGACCCGCCTGCTCGACGGGTTGCCGGTGCCGCTGTACGGGGACGGGGCCAACGTCCGCGAGTGGCTGCACGTGGACGACCACTGCCGGGCCGTCCGGCTGGTGCTCGACCGCGGCCGGCCCGGCGGGATCTACAACGTCGGCGGCGGAACCCACCTGACCAACCGGGAGATGACCGGCCGCCTGCTGGAACTGTGCGGGCGCGACTGGGACCTGGTGGAGCCGGTGGCGGACCGCAAGGGCCACGACCTGCGGTACGCAGTGGACGACTCGAAGATCCGTCGCGAACTGGGCTGGGCGCCGCGCCGGTCGCTGGAGGAGGGCCTGCGCGAGACGGTGGCGTGGTACGCGGCCCACCGCGACCACTGGGCCGTGGTTCGGGAGGAGCCCGCGGCGCTGCTCCGCTGAGGCTCCGGGCGGCTCGGTCGAGGCTCTGCGGGCTGCGGCCTGATCGCTCTGGGCTCCGGGTTCCGCGGACGCCGCTCGGTTCAGCGCAGGTTCTGCTCCTCCTCGTCCGCGCTGTGCGGCAGGGTGATGCCGTGCTGAGCGGCGAGCCTGATCAGTCCGGCGATCCGGCCCTCGTAGGCCTGGACGCCGTCGGCGTCCCCCTCGGCCCGGGCGGCCGCGAGTTCCTTCCGGGCCTGGGTGAGCTGCTCGCGCAGCTCCTGGTCGAACATGGCTGTCATTGTCGGCCTCCGCACAGGTCGGGGTCGCTCCAGGGGAACGCTCGGGGCAGTACAGGGTCCCCGAAGGCGGAGAAGTCTTCAAGTCCGAATTTCCCGCTGCGGCGCGGCCGGGGGAGCGAAGTGGACGTGCGTGCGCCCTTGTCGTGCTAGCACTTCAGCGCTAGCGTCGAATTCATGGGTAAGAAGCAGCTGAACGTCCGGGTGGACGCCACCACCGCGGAGATGGCCCGGGAACGGGCGGAGCAGCAGGGGATCAGCATGAACCAGTACATCGAGCGCCTGGTCCAGCAGGACATGGGCGAGGCGGGGCGGGCGTTCGTCGACGCCGCGGCGCAGTTCATGAAGGAGTACGAGACGGCCTTCCTGGCCGAGTTCGGCGAGCGGGGCGCGGCCGACCTCCAGGACGTGCGCCGTTGAACCTGGAGGTCGACCTCTCGTGGCTGCTGATGACCGCCGAGCAGTACACACCCGGTGACCCGCAGGTCACCGACTACGGATCGCTGCTCGCGGCGGCCGCCCGCCACCAGGCGGAGATCTTCGACATCTCCGTCTACCCCGAACCGCAGGACCGCGCCGCCGCCCTGATGCACCAGCTGATCCGGGTGCCGGCCCTGGAGAAGACCAACGAGCTGTTCGCCACCGCCGTCGCGTACGCCTACCTGGTCGCCAGCGGCTGCACGGTCGCGACCACCGCCCGCGAGGTGCGCAGCCTCGCCCGGGCCATCCGCGAGGGCCGGCTCGGCGTGTCCGGCGTGGCCGAGCGGCTGGCCGCGTGGGTGGTGGACGAGGCCGAGGGGGAGGGCGTCAGCGGAGAGGACGACGAGGATTCGGACTGAGCGGCCCGCCCGGCCGGCGGCCCGGCGGCCGGAGCCGATCCGGGGGGCGGCGCGGATTCGGCGGGCGGACCCGCCAGGCCGGGCGGAGGCGCCGGACCGGTCAGGCCCCGGGCGCCGGCTCGGCGATCAGCGCCGTCGCGAACGGGCGGAAGCCCACCCGGCGGTAGATCCGGGCGACGTCCTCGTCGGCGGCGGACAGGAACACCGTCCGCACGCCGTTGGCGCGGGCGTGGGCGACCAGGGCCGCGGTGACCGCGAGGCCCAGGCCCTGCCGGCGGGCCGTCGGCAGGGTGCCGACGCCGGCCACCTCGGTGACCGCGCCCACCGGGTTGTGCTGGCCCGCGCAGAGCGCCACGCCGTCCCGGACGGCGGCGGCGAGCGCCGTCTGCCCGGCGCTGATCCGCCCGGCGATCCGCTCCACCGTGCCGTCCGCCACCGACTTCTCGGCGGCCGCGGCGAGCTCCACCGGCCCGGCGGTGCCCCGGGCGGTGCCCGGCTCGCCGAAGGCCAGGTGCGGGACGGTCACCGCGCTCGCCAGGTCGGGGTCGTCGGCGGCCATGATCCGGACCGCAACACCCTCGCTCGGCGTGCCCGCGCCCGGCGCGCCGGCCGGGAGCTCGGGCTCGTCGTCGGGCCCGAGCACCAGCAGCGGGTGCTCGTGGACCGTCAGCCCGGCCCCCTCGATTGCCGCGCGCAGCTCGGGGTCGTGCTCGGCCACCCACTCGAAGGACTCCGGAATGCCCAGCTCGCGCTGACGGTCCAGCACCCGGCGGACGTCCTCGGCGGTGGCCGCCGGGCCGGTGTGGCCGAACGCCGGGCGGGCGTAGTAGGGCCAGCCCCGGCCCTCGCGGACGAACAGGCTCAGCGGGCCGAAGTCCTCGACCCGGGCGGCGGAGCGCGGAACGGAGTCGTAGTAACGCTCGATGTCCTCGAGGAGGTGACGGAGTGCCGGGTCGATTCCGGGAGCGGCGGCGGCGCCGGCCGGGGCGGCGGGCTCAAGATCATGAGAGGTCACGCCGTGCATCCTGACAGGGGTGTCACGCTCCTGCCACCTGTTTGGCCGTGCCGCAGCCGTCGGCATGGCCGTGGTCGCGGTCGTGGCTGCCACGACCGTCATCGCGGAGGCTGCAGGGTCCGGTGGGCCCGGTGGTGCGGGCGGACACCGCCGCGGTGCGACGGAAGTGGTGGGAGTACGAGCGGTCCCGGTGCGCGCAGGCCGCGGCGAGCGGCCGCGAACACCGGGCAATCCGGACCGATTGTTGCCGAACGCTTACCGGCCGGGCGATCTTGCGTGCAGGCCCCGTGGCATCCTGGGGCTTTTACAGCTCTGCCGGACGGGAACGGCGGACGTCCGTGCTGGGTGAGGCGAGGGGGATGACAGGCTCATGAGGCTCTGCTTTCTGGTCGAGGAGCACTACCGGCACGACGGCATGCCGCTCGACGTCGTGCGCCAACTCACGGCGTGGGGGCACCGGGTCGACGTACTGCGCCCAGGCGACTCGCTGATGGCGATCTCCGAGGCGGTCCGGGCGGGCAGCCACGACGCCTGGGTGCTCAAGACCGTCTCCGGCGGTCCGGGGCTCACCCTCCTGGAGGCCGCCGCCTCCGTCGGGCTCACCACCGTCAACGACGTCCGCTCCATCCGCGGCGTCCGCGACAAGGCGCTCGCCGCGGTGATCGCGCGCACCCGGGGCCTGCCCGTCCCCGTCACCTATGCCGCCGCCCGCTGGGAGCGGCTCGCGGAGATCCCCGTCGCCGAGTACCCGCTGGTGGTCAAGCCCGCCGACGGCAGCTCGGGCCGGGCCGTGCGGCTCGTCCCCACCCCCGACCACCTGGCCGCACTCGGCCCTCAGCTCGCCGGCGAAGGCCTGCTGATCGCCCAGCCCTACGTGCCCAACTCCGGCACCGACCTCAAGGTCTACTGCGTCGACGGCGAGTTCTACGCCACCGAGCGCTGCTCCCCGCTCCACCCCGGCCAGGGCGTGCGCGAGCGTCAGGTGCCGCTCGGCGCCGACATCGCGCGGATCGCCGCACAGGTCGGTGAGGTCTTCGGCCTCGACCTCTACGGAGTGGACGTGCTGCTCGGCCCGGACGGGCCGGTCGTCGTCGACATCAACGACTTCCCCAGCTTCCGGCAGGTGCCGGACGCGGTGGCCAAGGTGGCCCGCGCCGTGCTGCGGCTGGCCCGCACGGGCACGGCCGTCTCCGCCCCGGCGCCCGCCCTGCTGTCCGAGCCGGCCGCACAAGTGGCGGACGCGGCGCGGCTGCCCGCGCCGAGCGGCACCGCGGTGGGCGTCGGTGGTTTCGGCGCGGCTGGGTTGGTGGGCGAACCGGACCTGGTCGGCGGCGCCGGACTGGTCAACGGCATCGTGGGCGGCGGGATATGAGGATCTGCCTGCTCACCCCCGACCCCGGCCATCCGCTGCTGGCCGCCACCGCGGCCCTGCTGGCCGCCGACCACCGGGTCGAGACGCTCGACCCCACCACCGGCGACGCCCCGCCCGCCGAGGTCCTCGGCCCCGGACCGCTCGCCGACGTCTACCTGCTCAAGGCCCGCACCCCGCGGGCCCTCGCGCTCGCCCGGTACCTGGAGGAGCGCGGCGCCCCGGTCGTCAACTCCGCCGCGGCGACCGCGTTCTGCCAGGACCGCACCGCCATGGCCGAGCTCGCCCACCGTGCCGGCCTGCCGTTCGCGGCCACCCGCACCGCCGCCACGCTCGCCGAACTGCCCGACCCCGACGGGCCGATCGTGGTCAAGAGCCGCCACAGCCGGCGCCACGACCTCGTCGCCCGGGTCGACGACGCGGCCGCTCTGCGGGCGCTCGCCGCCGAGTGGCCCGACGAACCGGTGATCACCCAGCCGTTCCTGGCGAACTCGGGCTGGGACCAGAAGCTCTGGATCGTCGACGGGCAGGTCTTCTGCGCCCGGCGCCGCTCCGAACTCGCCGATCCGGTTGAGACGGTTGATCCGGCCGGCCCGTCGGGCGCGTCCGGACCGACGGCCGACGGCGGTCGGGGCTTCGGGCCCGCGGACCTGCCGGCCGACCGCGCCCGGCTGGCCCTGCGGGTCGGCGAGGTCTTCGCCCTCGACGTCTACGGCGTCGACCTGCTGGACGGTCCCGTCGAACCGGTCATCGTCGACGTCAACGCCTTCCCCGGCATCCGCGGCCAGGCCGGCGCCCCCGAGGCGCTCGCCGCGCTCGCCCTGCGCACCGCCCGCGGCGGCACCCCGGCCGCGCCGCGCCTGCCGGGGCAGCGCGAGGCGCGCCCGCGCGCCGCAGATCGCTAGTCTTGCTCTCTCCGGCCGGACCGCACGACCGGATGGCGAGAGAAGACGGACGTTGCTGCAGGACATCGAGCGCTACCTGGCCTGCCCCCACTGCGCGCAGGCGCTCACTCCCGACGGGCGCACCCTGCGCTGCCCCGCCGGGCACAGCTTCGACGTCGCCAAGCAGGGCTACGTCAGCCTGCTCGCCGGCGACGCGCACACCGGAACCGGTGACACCGCCGACATGGTCGCCGCCCGCAGCGGCTTCCTCGACGCCGGCCACTACCGGCCGATCGCCGACGCCCTCACCGCCGCAGCCGTCGCGGCCGCCCCCGAAGGCCTGGTCACCGACCTCGGCGCCGGCACGGGTTACTACCTCGCCCGCGTCCTCGACGCCCTGCCCGGACGGCCCGGAGCCGCCCTCGACATCTCCAAGTACGCGCTGCGCCGCGCCGCCAAGGCCCACCCCCGGATCGGCGCCGTGGTCTGCGACGCCTGGCGTCCGCTGCCGCTGCAGGACGCCTCCGCCGGCCTCGTGCTCAACGTCTTCGCCCCGCGCAACGGCTCCGAGATCCGCCGCGTGCTGCGCCCCGGCGGCACCCTGCTGCTGGTCTCCCCGACCCCGCGCCACCTGCGCGAGCTCGTCACCGTGCTCGGCCTGCTCTCGGTCGACGAGGAGAAGCAGCGCCGGATCGACGAGAAGCTCGGCCCCCACCTCACCCCGGCCGGCCGGCAGGAGGTCGAGTTCACGCTGCGGCTGTCCGCCGCCGACGTCCGCACGGTGGTCGGCATGGGGCCGAGCGCCTGGCACACCGACCCGGAACAGCTGGCCGCCCGGCTCGCCGCACTGCCCGACCCGGTCGAGGTCACCGCCTCCGTGACGGTCGCCGCCTACCGCCGCTGAGCCGCTCCGGGCCCTCGGCGAGCCGTCCGGGACGCCGCCAAGGCGGCCAGGGGCCCGCCCACCCCGTTGGGATGAATCTGCCGGGCAGGCACGTTTCTGCCGACCCGGCGGCGGCTAACGTCCGACGGGTGAACCGCGACGCCACCCTGCCCGCCGTGCCGGCCCACCCCCTCCAGCGGACCGCGGACGCCGGTCGGCCACCCGTGCAGCGACCCACCGTCGAGGAGCTCCGGCTCACCTCGTTCAAGTCCTACCGGCACGCCGCGCTGCCGCTCGCACCGCTCACCGTGCTGCACGGCCCGTCCGGCGTCGGCAAGTCCAACGCCCTCGACGCGCTCGCCGTCCTCTCCCGCCTCGCCCTCGGTGAGCAGATCGCCGACTCCCTCGACGGCCTGCCCGGCCGGGCAGGCCCGCTCGCCACGCCGGTCCGCGGCGGTCTGGCAGGCTGCGTCCCGCACGGCCGCAACGCGATCATCCTCGGCTGCACCGTCCGGTCCCTCGACGGACCGGTCCGCCTGGAGGTCGTCGTCCGCACCGACGGACCGGTCCGGATCGCCCGCGAGCAGCTCACCCTGGACGGTCGGATCCTCGTCGAGACCGGCGAACAGGACCCCCGCAACCACCGCGTGAACGTCAGCTGGCACAACGACACCCGGCAGGGCGACATCCGCGCGCCCTTCCCCAACGGCGTCCTCGTCACCGCTCAGATCCCGCTGCGGGTCGCCGGATCGTCCCCCGGCGAACGCAAGGTGCTGGCCGCCGCCGAACACGTCCTCACCGCCCTGCGCGAGGTCTTCCCGGTCCACCCCGTGCCGGCGCTCATGCGCGGCTGGGCCCGACCCGACCCGCAGGCCCGGCTGATCGGCACCGCCGCCAACATCTCCGCCGTCATCGCCCGGCTGAGCAACGAATGCGCGCGCCGCTACGGCCAGTTGCTGCGGGTCGTCCAGAGCGCCGCCCCGCACCCGCTGCTCGGACTCGACCTCGCCCGCCGCGGCAGCGGGGCCGCGGAGCGCGTCCGCACCGTGTTCGACGAGGGCGTCCTCGGCCGCACCGGCGCCGACCAGGCCTCCGACGGCATGCTGCGCCTCCTCGCCTTCGCCGCGGTGCTGCTCACCGGCGCCGCGGTCCTCGACCTCGACCCGGCCGCCGAGGTGCCCTGGGCGCACCGGCAGCTCACCGTGCTCGCGGAGGACCTCGGCGCCGGGCTCGGCACCGAGCAGACCGCCGCGCTCGTACGGCTGGCCCGCGAGATGACCGCGCGCAACCAGCTGCGGGTGCTGGCCGCGCTGCAGGAGCCGGCGGCCGCCCGGGAGGCGCTCGGCGGGGACGTGCGCGCGGGGGAGGGCGAGCTGCCGCCGGGCGTCGCGCTGGTCGAGTGCCGGCGCGACCCGGACTCCGGGCACACGGTGCTGCGCACCGAGACGGCCAGGGTGCCGGCCCAGGCCCCGCGGAGCGCGGCGGGGGAGGCCGGGGCCGCGGGGCCGGGGGTGGCGGGCGGCGAGGCCGGTCCGGGGGTGCCGGCGGGGGAGGCGGGCGCGGCGGCGGATGCGGTGGGCCTGGACGGGGTAGACCTGGACGGGTGAGCGAACGAGTGACGGAACCCACCGACCCGACCCTGGAGAGCCTGAGCCGACGGCTGGCGGAGTTCGCCGCGGTGCGCAGCTGGGAGCCCTTCCACACGCCCAAGAACCTCGCCGCGGCGCTGTCGGTGGAGGCCGGCGAGCTGCTGGAGATCTTTCAGTGGCTGACGCCCGAACAGGCCGCCTCGGTGATGTCCGACCGGGAGAGCGCGCACCGCGTCCGCGACGAGGTGGCCGACGTCCTCGCCTACCTGCTGCAGTTCTGCACGACGCTGGGAGTCGACCCGCTGGAGGCCCTCGCCGCCAAGATCGAGCGGAACGAAATGCGCTTCCCCGCCCCCGGGACGAAGCCCGCGCCGCAGCCGGACGTCAACCCGGACGTTGACGACCAATCCATGTGAGGGAAGGGAGTTTTCCACACCCCCCGGGTTCTCCACAGCTTTCGTGAAGGGAGCTGCTCCGCCTCGCCCTTCGGCGCACGCTGTCGCCGTGACCACGTGACCACGTGACCACGTGACCACGTGACCACGTGACCACGTGACCACGTGACCACGCGACCACGCGACCGCCCCGCGGCGGCCGTGGTCCGACGGCGACAGCGAGAGGGAGAGGGGTGGCGGCCGATGGAGGCGCTGCGACTGATCAGGACGGCCCGGCACGCCCTGGCCGAGGCCAGGGACGTGGCGGACGTGCTGGCGGAGGCGCGGCAGGCCGCGCTGCTGGCCGAGGCGGTCGGGGCCCGGCTGACCGAGTTGGAGGAGCCGGACGGCGACGAACTGGTCGGCTTGGGGCAGCAACTGGCCGAGGCGGGATCCCACGCGGCGGGTTGCCTCGACCAGCCCGCGGGGGAGTTCTCGGCCCTGTGGGTGACGGGCGCCGGCGGTCGGGCCGCGAGGCTCAGCGAGCTGGGGGCGCTGGCGCCGATGCTGGCCGAGCTCGACCGGTTGCTGCGGGACGCGGGAGAGGCGCTGGTGGTGTTGGCCTGCGGTGCGGAGACGGAGAGCCTGTACTGGACGTGCATCGACGGCGTCGACGCGGCGGCCGATTGCAAGGACTTGGTCGGCCGGTTGGGGAGGGCGGTGCGGCGGGCGGCGGAGGACGGCGGTCGGGAGGCCACGGGGACGACCACGGCGGCCGACCCGCCGCCGAGGCCGCCTCAGAAACCGGCGGAAGAGGCGCCGCCGGTCGTGGTCACACTCGGGCCGCCGACCGGCCCGTCGGCGGCCCGGACACCTGACGACTGCAGATCGGCGAGGTCGGCGGTGACCGAGGCGAGCAGCTCCTGCATCTGCTCCAAGAGGCTCTTCGGGGTGGCCGGCGCCGTCGACGGGTCGGTGGGCGACTGCTGCTGCGACGGCAGGGCGGATGCCTCGGACCGGGGTTCGGACATGAGCGGACCTCTTCGGATCGGTAGTGCGGTGTGAAGCGCGTGGAACGGCCGGCGGGGGCTCGGTGGACGCATCGCGCCACCGGGGCGGAGCCCCGCCGCTGCAACCAACGAACCGCTTCCGGCAGGGTCACCTGCCACCACCCGATGCGGTCCAACTCCCCTTCCGGGTAAGCCTCCCGGGTGACCTCGCCTTGCCGCGGCCGAGCGGCCTGGGCTAGACGGGGCCGATCCGGGAAAGGACTGCCCGCGGTGCGTGTGCGGGCGAGCGCTCGCCCACGCGCGCACCGGTGAAGGGCTTGCGGCGGGGCGGAGGGGAGACGGCAGGGGCTCCGCGGCCGGCTGCACAGCAGCGCCCGCACAGATCGGGCGGCACAGAGAGGGCGGCAGAGCGGGGCCGCACGGAACGGCCACACGGAAGGACCACATGACAGGGGAACGGGGAGGCGGGTGGGAGGGGGAGGGGGGTGGGCCCCCGGGAACGGGACAACGAACAGCGGACAGCAAAGGGCCTCGGCGCCGATACGGCGCCGAGGCCCTTCCCGTGTGAGGCCCTCCCGTACGGAAGGCCATTCCGGTGCGGAACCGTCGGCAGGATCAGTTGTGCGCGTGCAGCTCGGCGTTCAGGCCGCCCCACGAGCCGGAGCGGGCGATGACCTCGACGGCACCGGTCTGGGAGTTGCGGCGGAAGAGCAGGTTGTCCTGGCCGGACAGCTCGACGGCCTTGGCCACCTTGCCGTCCGGGGTGGTCACCCGGGTGCCGGCCGTGACGTACAGGCCGGCCTCGACGACGCAGTCGTTGCCGAGCGAGATGCCGATGCCGGCGTTGGCGCCGAGCAGGCAGCGCTCGCCGACCGACACGACCTGCTTGCCGCCGCCGGAGAGCGTGCCCATGATCGAGGAGCCGCCGCCGATGTCGCTGTGGTCGCCGACCACGACACCCGCGCTGATCCGGCCCTCGACCATGGAGGTTCCGAGGGTGCCGGCGTTGAAGTTGACGAAGCCCTCGTGCATCACGGTGGTCCCGGGCGCCAGGTGGGCGCCGAGCCGGACACGGTCGGCGTGCGCGATGCGCACGCCCGACGGGGCGACGTAGTCGGTCATCCGGGGGAACTTGTCGATCCCGTACACGGCGATCTGGCCGCCCTGGGCGCGGACGGCCAGGCGCGCCTGCTCGACCTTGTCCACCGGCACCGGGCCGATGCTGGTCCAGGCGACGTTGGCGAGCAGGCCGAAGACGCCGTCCAGGTTCTGGCCGTGCGGCTTCACCAGGCGGTGGCTGAGCAGGTGCAGCCGCAGGTAGGCGTCGTGCGCGTCGATCGGCTTCTCGTCCAGCGAGGCGATGGTGGTGCGCACGGCGACCACCTCGACACCGCGGCGGGCGTCGGCGCGCAGCGCCTCGGCGGCGCCGGCGCCCAGCTCGGCCTCGGCCTGCTCGGCGGTCAGGCGGACGGTGCCGGCCGGGCCCGGCTCGGCGGCCAGTGCGGGGGCGGGGAACCAGGTGTCGAGGACGGTGCCGTCGGCGGCGATGGTGGCCAGACCGGCGGCGACGGCGCCGCTTGCGAGGGAGGTGGATTCTGCAGTCACATCGTGCACGTTAACGAATGCGGGCCGCCGCTGCCGAACACGCTCACCGTGCGGACAGGGTGCCCGCGGGTGATGCGGCGGCTCCGGCACCGGACAAAACCTGGTGCTCACCGGCTTGCCGCTCGGCGATACTCGGGCAGGTGTTCATGTCGATCTCCACCACCGGCACCGCCGAGAGCCCGGCCTCCGACCTCGGCTTCCTTCTGCACAAGCACCCGGGCAAGGTCCAGCGCTTCTCGACGTCGCACGGTGAGGCGCACGTCTTCTACCCGGAGGCGGGCGACGAGCTCTGCACGGCCGCGCTCCTGCTCGACATCGACCCGATCGCGCTGGTCCGCAGGGGCCGGGGCAGGGGGCGGGGCGGCTCGCCGGACTTCGCCCTCGCCCAGTACGTCAACGACCGCCCCTATGCCGCGTCCTCGCTGCTCGCGGTCGCTCTGCGGACGGTGTTCCGCACGGCCATGAAGGGCGTCTGCGAGGCGCGCCCGGGGCTCGCCGCGGTTCCGCGGCCGCTGCGGATCTCGCTGCCCGCGGTGCCCGCCAACGGTGCCGGCGAGAGTGGCGGCCCCGCGATGGCCGCCCGGCTGTTCGAGCCGCTGGGCTGGCAGGTCGAGGCGTCGGCGATCCCGCTGGACGAGACGTTCCCGGAGTGGGGCGAGTCGCGCTACGTCCGGCTGGAGCTGGCCGGCACGGAGGTCCGGCTCGCGGACGCGCTCCAGCAGCTGTACGTGCTGCTGCCCGTGCTCGACGGCGCCAAGCACTACTGGGTCGCCCCGGACGAGGTCGACAAGCTGCTCACCGCAGGCGCGGGCTGGCTCGCCGACCACCCCGAGCAGGCCCTGATCGCGCGCCGCTACCTGTCCCGGCGCTGGGCGCTCACCCGGCGGGCGATGGAACGCCTGGAGCTGGCCCGGCTGGCGGAGGCCGACGACCGCGAGGTCGAGGAGATCGACAACGCGGTCGACGACTCCGCGGACGACTCCGCCGACGAAGCCGTGGACGCGGTCGCCGGGGGCGCGGTCGGCGCTGCCGACGCGGGCGGCGGCCGGCTCCGGGCGGAGCCGCCGGAGCCGGCCGCCGAGCGGAAGGCCTCGCTGGCCGACCAGCGCCGGGCGGCGATCCTGGCCGCCCTGGGCGAGGTCGGCGCGGCGCGGGTGGCCGACCTGGGCTGCGGGCAGGGCGAACTGATCGGCGCGCTCCTCAAGGACGCCCGGTTCACCGAGGTGCTCGGGGTGGACGTGTCCTCGCGGGCGCTGTCCGCGGCCGCGCGCAAGCTGCGGCTGGAGCGGATGTCGGAGCGCCAGGCGGCCCGGGTGCGGCTGGTCCAGGGCGCGCTGACGTACACGGACGTGCGACTGAAGGGCTTCGACGCGGCGGTGCTCTGCGAGGTGATCGAGCACCTGGACCTGCCCAGGCTGCCGGCGCTGGAGTACGCCGTGTTCGGGGCGGCCCGGCCGTCGGCGGCGGTCGTGACCACGCCGAACGCCGAGTACAACATCCGCTGGGAGAGCCTGCCGGCCGGGCACCTCCGGCACGCCGACCACCGGTTCGAGTGGGACCGCGCGCAGTTCCGGTCCTGGGCCGAGCGCGTGGCGGCGACGTACGGCTACACCGTGGTGATCCGGCCGGTCGGGCCGGAGGACGCCGAGGTGGGCGCACCGACCCAGCTCGCCCTGTTCCGGATCGGCACCCCACCGGACGCCGCGCCGGAACCGGCGCCGACACCTTCCGGCCTCACACCCGCCGTCCCCGCACCCACCGACACCACCACACCCGCCGTCCCCGCACCCACCGACACCACCACGACGCCCGAAGGGGGCGAGACCCGATGACCGACGACGCACTGCCCCCGGACGCCACCGACGCCCCGAGCGCCGACGCACCCACCGCCGCGACCCCGACCGACGCCCCGCCCACCGACGCCCCGCCCACCGAGGCGGAGGCCGACGCGACCTCCGCCCGTCCCCGCCGCCTCCCGGTGACCGACGTCTCCCTCGTCGTCCTGATCGGCACCAGCGGCGCCGGGAAGTCCACCTTCGCCCGCCGCCACTTCCTGCCCACCCAGGTCGTCTCCTCCGACTTCTGCCGGGGCCTGGTGGCCGACGACGAGAACGACCAGTCCGCCTCCGCCGAGGCCTTCGACGTTCTGCACTACATCGTCGGCAAGCGCCTCGCCGCCGGCCGGCTCACCGTGGTGGACGCCACCAACGTCCAGCCGGAGGCCCGCAAGCAGCTGGTCAGGATCGCCCGCGAGCACGACGTGCTGCCGATCGCGATCGTGCTGGACGTCCCGCCGGGCGTCTGCGCCGAGCGCAACCGCATCCGACCGGACCGCCAGCTGCCCGCCCACGTGATCCCGCGCCAGAACCGCGAGCTGCGCCGTTCGCTGCGCGGTCTGGAGCGCGAGGGCTTCCGCAAGGTGCACATCCTGCGCGGCGAGGCCGAGGTCGCGGCCGCCGAGGTCGTGCCGGAGAAGCGCTTCAACGACCTGCGCCACCTCACGGGCCCGTTCGACGTCGTCGGCGACGTCCACGGCTGCCGCTCCGAGCTGGAGACCCTGCTCACCCGCCTCGGCTACGTGCTCACCCGGGACGACGCGGGCCGCGCGGTGGACGCCGCGCACCCCGCGGGCCGGACGGCCGTCTTCGTGGGCGACCTGGTCGACCGCGGCCCGGACACACCGGGCGTGCTGCGCCTGGTGATGGGCATGGTCGCCGCCGGGCACGCGCTCTGCGTGCCGGGCAACCACGAGAACAAGCTCGGCCGGTCGATGGACGGCAGGAAGGTCACCGTCTCGCACGGCCTGCAGGAGTCGCTGGACCAGCTGGCGGGCGAGCCGGAGGAGTTCCGCGCCGAGGTGCGGGCCTTCATGCGCGGCCTGGTCAGCCACTACCTGCTGGACGGCGGCGCGCTGGTGGTCTGCCACGCCGGTCTGCCGGAGAAGTACCACGGCCGGGCCTCCGGCCGGGTCCGATCGCACGCGCTGTACGGGGACACCACCGGCGAGACCGACGAGTACGGCCTGCCGGTGCGCTACCCGTGGGCTGAGGAGTACCGGGGCAAGGCGATGGTGGTCTACGGGCACACGCCGGTGCCGGTGGCGAGCTTCCTCAACAACACCATCTGCCTGGACACCGGCTGCGTCTTCGGCGGCAGCCTCACCGCGCTGCGCTACCCGGAGCGGGAGCTGGTGTCGGTGGAGGCCGAGCAGGAGTGGTACGCGCCGGTCCGGCCGCTGAAGGCGGACGCGCCGGGCGCGCGCGAGGGCCGTCCGCTGGACCTCGCCGACGTGGCGGGCCGCCGGGTGGTGGAGACCGCGCTGCACGGCCGGATCGCCGTGCGGGAGGAGAACGCGGCGGCGGCACTGGAGGTGATGAGCCGGTTCGCGATCGATCCGCGGCTGCTCGCCTACCTGCCGCCGACCATGGCGCCGAGCGCGACCTCCCGCCGCCCCGGCTACCTCGAACACCCCGAGGAGGCGTTCGCCGCCTACCGCGAGGACGGCGTGCGCGAGGTGGTCTGCGAGGAGAAGCACATGGGCTCCCGCGCGGTGGTCCTGGTCGCCCGGGACGCCGGGGCGCTGGAGAAGCGGTTCGGCCTGGCCGGGTCGGGCGCGATCTGGACCCGGACCGGCCGGGCGTTCCTCGGTGACGACGGCCTCACGGCCGCGGTCCTGGACCGGGTGCGGGCCGCGGCGGAGCGTTCCGGCCTGTTCGACGAGCTGGCCACCGGCTGGCTGCTGCTGGACGCGGAGCTGATGCCGTGGTCGCTCAAGGCCGCGGACCTGCTGCGCCGTCAGTACGCGGCGGTCGGCGCGGCGGCGGGTGCGGCGCTGCCGCAGGTGCTCGCTGCGCTGGACCGGGCGGCCGGTCGCGGGCTCGACCTGGGCGAGCTGACGGCCCGCCAGCGGCAGCGCGCGGCGGACGCGCAGGCGTTCACCGAGGCGTACCGGCGCTACTGCTGGCCGACCGAGGGACTCGCCGGGATCCGGCTCGCGCCGTTCCAGGTGCTGGCGGCGGAGGGGGCGAACCTGGCGGTGCGCCCGCACGACGAGCACCTGGCCTGGATCGACCGGCTGGTCGACGCCGACCAGGCGGCCGAGCCGCAGGGCCCCGTGCTGCACCGGACCGGCCGGCTGGTGGTGGACACCGCCGACGACGCGTCGGTCGCCGCGGGCGTCGCCTGGTGGGAGGAGCTCACCGGGGCCGGCGGCGAGGGCATGGTGGTCAAGCCGCTCGCGTCGCTGGTCCGCGCCGGGGCGGGGGTGGGCCGTCCGGGCGGGCTGGTCCAGCCCGGGGTCAAGGTGCGTGGCCGCGAGTACCTGCGGATCGTCTACGGCCCGGACTACACCGAGTACCTGGACCAGCTGCGGCAGCGGTTCCTCGGGCACAAGCGCTCGCTGGCGCTGCGCGAGTACGCGCTGGGGCTGGAGGCGCTCGACCGGCTGGCGGCGGGCGAGCCGCTCTGGCGGGTGCACGAACCGGTGTTCGCCGTGCTCGCCCTGGAGTCGGAGCCGGTGGACCCCCGCCTCTGACCGGCCCGACGCGGCACCTGCCCGCCGGTCGGGGACGGGCCCTGCGGACCACCGCAGGGCCCGTCCCGTTCCGTCCGCCCGGCGTGATGCGCCTCGGCTCTATGCATACAAATTCCGAACGTCGTATACAATTGCCGCTCGCGGTCCGCCCACGTCACCCCAGGAGCCCGGCATGGCGTTCAACCTCCGGAACAGGCACTTCCTCAAGGAGCTCGACTTCACGGCCCAGGAGTTCCGCTTCCTGGTGGATCTCGCGGCCCAGCTCAAGGCGGCGAAGTATGCGGGCACCGAGCAGCCCCGGCTGCGGGGCAGGAGCATCGCGCTGATCTTCGAGAAGACCTCCACCCGGACGCGCTGCGCCTTCGAGGTGGCCGCCCATGATCAGGGCGCCACCACCACCTACCTGGACGCGTCCGGCTCGCAGATCGGCCACAAGGAGTCGATCAAGGACACCGCGCGGGTGCTGGGCCGGATGTTCGACGGTATCGAGTACCGGGGCCACGGGCAGGAGGTCGTCGAGGAGCTGGCCGCGTACGCCGGCGTCCCGGTCTGGAACGGCCTCACCGACGAGTGGCACCCGACGCAGATGCTCGCCGACGTGCTGACCGTCCGGGAGCACACAGCCAAGCCGCTCACCGAGGTGGCCCTCGCCTACCTCGGCGACGCCCGCTCCAACATGGGCAACTCGCTGCTGGTCACCGGCGCCCTGCTCGGCATGGACATCCGGATCGTCGCGCCCCGGGCGCTCTGGCCCGCCGAGGAGGTGCTGAAGGCCGCCGAGGGGCTCGCCGCGACCAGCGGCGCCCGGATCACCCTCACCGAGGACGTCGACGCGGGCGTGGCCGGCGCCGACTTCCTCTACACCGACGTGTGGGTCTCGATGGGCGAGCCCAAGGAGGTCTGGGCGGAGCGGATCGAGCTGCTCAGGCCGTACCAGGTGTCGATGGACACCGTCCGGGCCACCGGCAACCCGGCCGTGAAGTTCCTGCACTGCCTGCCGGCCTTCCACGACCTCGGCACGGTGGTCGGCCGACAGATGTACGAGGCGACCGGGATGGCCGAGCTGGAGTGCACCGACGAGCTGTTCGAGTCGGCGCACTCCGTCGTGTTCGACCAGGCGGAGAACCGCCTGCACACCATCAAGGCCGTGCTGGTCGCGACCCTCGGAGCCTGACCTCCCGTCCGCCCGGCCCCGCTGTCACGGCCTCCCGGGCCTCCCGGCCGCCCGAGGGTTCCCGGGCCTCACGGCTCCAGCTTCACGCAGGCGGCCCGGTCCCCCGCGCCGTGCCGGCCGGCCGGGGTGCCGGCGTGCAGGACCAGCGAGCGGGCCTCGCCCGGCCGCGGCTGCCAGGCCACCGCGGTGGCCGCCGTGCCGCCGCCCCGGGAGTCGGTGCGCAGCGTCAGCCGCAGTTCGTTGCGGTCGTTGGCGTAGGCCGGGTCGGCGGAGGGCCGCACCGGGTCCACCGCGTCCTGGTAGTGCGGGCCGGAGGCGGTCGGGTCGGCTCCGCAGGGGCCGGTGTGCAGGTGGGCCGGGAACGCGTGGTCCGCGGCGACCCCGGCCACCGTGACGGTCAGCACCGTCCGCCCGGGGAACGCATGGTCGACGACGACCCGGACGTGGGAGCCGTACGGGACGAGGTCCGGCGCATGGCTGATCGCGGTCGGCGGGACGAAGGCCGTCGGAGGGTCGAAATCGGCCTCCACGACGGAGACCGGCGAGCCCGGTGGGACCCGGCCCGAAGGGTCGGCCGGGCCGGATGGGGCGGTCGCGGCGGGGGTCAGCAGGGCGAGCGGTAGCAGGGCGGCGGCGAGCGGCACGGACATCGGCGGACCTTCCGGAGGCGGTACGGCGGGACGCCCTGCTCAACGCCGTCCGGCCCCGGCGGACACCCTCCCCGGAGCCGGTCCCCCCGGAGCGGGCACCCCGGAGCCGGCCCAAAAGGCGGGCGCCCCGTGCCTCCCGTGTGCCTCGCCCTCGGCGGACACGCCCGGGCGCTCGTTCGGCTCAGCCGGACGAGCGGGGGATCCCCCGGATCTCGCAGCGCGGCCCGCTGGCCCGCATCAGCCGCAGGTCCGCCGTGACCAGCGGCGCGCCGAACCGCTCGGCGACGGCGACGTAGGCGGCGTCATCGGGCGTGAGGTTGTCCTTCAGCTCCCAGATCCGGCCGAGCAGGGGTGCGACCTCGACCTTGCGGATGGCCAACCCCGGCAGCCGGGCGGCGAGTTCGCCGACCCGCTCGGCGGTCAGCTCCTTGGCGAGGTAGAGGCCGCGCAGCGACTGCATCACCTCGATGACGACGTGCTCGGGTGCCACCCACTCGCCGCCGGCGGCGAGTTCGGCCCGGGCGGCCTCTCCGCGCCCGCCCTCGTCGGCCAGCGCGAGCACCAGCGCGGACGCATCCACCACGATCATCAGTAGGCCCCCGTCTGCCCCGGCCGGTCCGGCACGTCAAGTCACCGGCCACGGTACCCGGGCGGCCCGCCGGAGGCTCCACCGGCGGCGGCCCGGGTGGGGGCGGACGCCGGGTTGCCGCCTCGCCGCGCCCGGCAGGCCTGCCGGCGGACCCGCCGCACCGGGGCGAGGGCGCCGGCACCCCCCCCGGCGGCCCGGACAGCCTTCCCGCACCCGCCGGGGAGCCCCCGTGGGGACCGTCCCCCCGGCCGCCGCCCTGCTCGCCGACATCGCCCCCATTCCGGACGGCCCGGAGGCCCGTCGGGCCCTTCCCGGCCCACCGATCGCGCCCCGGACCAGCCCCCGACGCGCGCCGAACCCTCCCCACGCGGTAGGACAGTTTCAGGGGCATGCCTGAGGTGGTGCCGGCGGCGCCATGCACTATGGTTTATCTCGACATCGAGATAACTGCCCCTTACGATATATCTCGACATCAAGATACTTGCCGAGAGGCGCTCACCGGCGGTGCGGGCAAGGTCAGCCTAAGTAAGGCTGACCTTACCACCGTGGCGGCCGGCTACCCGCACGAAGCACCTAGAAGGAGTCAGTCGTGTCCGCGAACAGCTTCGACGCCCGCAGCTCGCTGCAGGTGGGCGACGAGTCGTACGAGATCTTCAAGCTCTCCGCCGTCGAGGGTTCCGAGCGGCTGCCCTACAGCCTCAAGGTGCTGCTGGAGAACCTGCTCCGCACGGAGGACGGCGCCAACATCACCGCCGACCACATCCGCGCCCTCGGCAACTGGGACGCCGACGCCCAGCCGAGCCAGGAGATCCAGTTCACCCCGGCCCGCGTGATCATGCAGGACTTCACCGGTGTGCCGTGTGTGGTCGACCTCGCCACCATGCGTGAGGCCGTCAAGGAGCTGGGCGGCGACCCGGCCAAGATCAACCCGCTGGCCCCGGCCGAGCTGGTCATCGACCACTCCGTCATCGCCGACAAGTTCGGCACCCCGGACGCCTTCGTCCAGAACGTCGAGATCGAGTACGGCCGCAACAAGGAGCGCTACCAGTTCCTGCGCTGGGGCCAGACCGCGTTCGACGAGTTCAAGGTCGTCCCGCCGGGCACCGGCATCGTCCACCAGGTGAACATCGAGCACCTGGCCCGCACGGTCATGGTCCGCGGCGGCCAGGCCTACCCGGACACCTGCGTCGGCACCGACTCGCACACCACCATGGTCAACGGCCTGGGCGTGCTGGGCTGGGGCGTCGGTGGCATCGAGGCCGAGGCCGCGATGCTCGGCCAGCCGGTCTCCATGCTGATCCCGCGCGTCGTCGGCTTCAAGCTGACCGGCCAGCTGCCGGCCGGCACCACCGCCACCGACCTCGTGCTCACCATCACCGAGATGCTGCGCAAGCACGGTGTGGTCGGCAAGTTCGTCGAGTTCTACGGCGACGGCATCGGCGCCATCCCGCTGGCCAACCGCGCCACCATCGGCAACATGTCGCCGGAGTTCGGCTCGACCTGCGCGATCTTCCCGATCGACGCCGAGACCATCAACTACCTGAAGCTCACCGGCCGCGACGCCCAGCAGCTCGCCCTGGTCGAGGCGTACGCCAAGGAGCAGGGCCTCTGGCACGACCCGTCGGTCGAGCCGGTCTACTCCGAGTACCTGGAGCTGGACGTCTCCACCGTCGTCCCGTCGATCTCCGGCCCGAAGCGCCCGCAGGACCGCGTGATCCTGGCCGAGGCCGCGTCGAAGTTCGCCGAGGCGCTGCCGACCTACTCGGCCGAGGCCTCCAAGCCGACCGCCGTCACCGCCCCCGACGGCTCGTCGTACACCATCGACAACGGCGCGGTCGTGATCGCCTCGATCACCTCCTGCACCAACACCTCCAACCCCTCCGTCATGCTGGGCGCCGCCCTGCTGGCGAAGAAGGCCGTGGAGAAGGGCCTGACGGTCAAGCCCTGGGTCAAGACCACCCTGGCGCCCGGCTCCAAGGTCGTCATGGACTACTACGAGAAGGCCGGCCTGCTCCCGTACATGGAGAAGCTGGGCTTCAACCTGGTCGGTTACGGCTGCGTCACCTGCATCGGCAACTCGGGCCCGCTGCCCGAGGAGGTCTCGGCCGCGGTCAACGAGTCCGACCTGGCCGTCGTCTCGGTGCTCTCCGGCAACCGCAACTTCGAGGGCCGGATCAACCCCGACGTCAAGATGAACTACCTGGCCTCCCCGCCGCTGGTGGTCGCCTACGCCCTCGCCGGCAACATGAACGTCGACATCACCAAGGACGCCCTGGGCCAGGACGCCGACGGCAACGACGTCTTCCTCGCCGACATCTGGCCGAGCGAGCAGGAGGTCGCCGAGGTCGTCGCCGGCTCCATCGACCAGGACATGTTCGACAAGGGCTACCAGGACGTCTTCGCCGGCGACCACCGCTGGCAGTCGCTCCCGGTCCCGACCGGCAACACCTTCGAGTGGGACGCCGAGTCCACCTACGTCCGCAAGCCCCCGTACTTCGAGGGCATGGCCAAGACCCCGAGCCCGGTGACCGACATCGCCGGCGCCCGTGTCCTGGCCAAGCTGGGCGACTCGGTCACCACCGACCACATCTCCCCGGCCGGCAACATCAAGCCGGGCACCCCGGCGGCGCAGTACCTGACCGCCAACGGCGTCGAGAAGCGTGACTTCAACTCCTACGGCTCGCGCCGTGGCAACCACGAGGTCATGATCCGCGGCACCTTCGCCAACATCCGCCTGCGCAACCAGATCGCGCCGGGCACCGAGGGCGGCTACACCCGCGACTTCACCCAGGCCGACGGCCCGGTGTCGTTCATCTACGACGCCTCGCAGAACTACCAGGCCGCCGGCACCCCGCTGGTCGTCCTGGCCGGCAAGGAGTACGGCTCCGGCTCGTCCCGCGACTGGGCAGCCAAGGGCACCGCGCTGCTCGGCGTCAAGGCCGTCATCGCCGAGTCCTACGAGCGCATCCACCGCTCGAACCTGATCGGCATGGGCGTCCTGCCGCTGCAGTTCCCGGAGGGCGAGAACGCCGACTCCCTCGGCCTGACCGGCGAGGAGACCTTCTCCATCACCGGCGTGACCGAGCTAAACGAGGGCCGCACCCCCAAGACCGTCAAGGTCAAGGCCGGTGACAAGGAGTTCGACGCGATCGTGCGCATCGACACCCCCGGTGAGGCGGACTACTACCGCAACGGCGGCATCCTGCAGTACGTGCTGCGCAGCCTGATCGGCTGAACCGGGCAGTAGCGCCGAGAGGCCGGACCGCGCACGCGGTCCGGCCTCTTGTGCGTTCCGGCGCAATGGACTAAACCTCATTGTCAGTCTGGTCCAGACCATTTGACGATGCCTCAGAGGACAGGTCCGGTATGCCCACACGCGCCTCCGCCATGCTCGCCGCCGCCACCGTCGCCGTACTGCTGGCCACCACCACCGCCACCGCCACCGCGACCGCCGCCGGGGCCCACCACGGCCCGAAGCTGAAGGGACAGAGGGTCGGCTACTTCACCCAGTGGGGCGCCGACAGCTCCGCGAAGCGGGTCCAGGAGTCCGGCCAGGCCGGGAAGCTGACCGTCGTCAACTACGCCTTCGGCAACGTCTCCGCCGACGGCACCTGCTTCGAGACCGACGAGGCGGGCCGGGGCGACGCCCGCAACGACTACCAGCGGGCGTTCCCGGCCGCCGAGTCGGTGGACGGCCGGGCCGACTCGGCCGACCAGCCGCTGAAGGGACACTTCAACCAGCTGCGCAAGCTCAAGGCGAAGAACCCGCAGCTCAAGGCCGTGATCTCGCTGGGCGGTTGGAGCTGGTCCAAGTACTTCTCGGACGCCGCCGCCACCGAGGAGTCCCGGCGCAGGTTCGTCGCCTCCTGCATCGACCTGTACATCAAGGGCAACCTGCCCGTGCTCGCCGGCTCCCCGGAGGGTGGCACCGGTGCGGCCGCCGGGGTCTTCGACGGCATCGACCTCGACTGGGAGTACCCGGGCGGCGGCGGCGACGCCGGCAACGTGGTCCGCCCCGAGGACGGGCGCAACTTCACACTGCTGGTAAAGGAGTTCCGCCGCCAGCTGGACCGGCTCTCCGGTCGCAAGGGCCCGCACTACCTGCTCACCGCGGCCGTCGCCGCCAACGAGACCGTCGCCGCCCGGCTGGAGCTGCCCGAGCTGGCGTGCTCGATGGACTGGCTCAACCTGATGACCTACGACCTGCACGGCCCCTGGGAGGGCAAGGGCCCGGCCAACCACCACGCCAACCTCTACTCCGACCCTGCCGACCCGGAGCCGCTCCGGCGCAGCGCGGACAAGGCGGTCGAGTACTACACCCGGCACGGCCTGCCGGCCGCCAAGACGGTGCTCGGCGTGCCGTTCTACGCCCACGGGTGGTCCGGCGTCCCGGCCGGCGACCGCGGGGGCCTGTACCAGCCGGCCACCGGCGCCACCGCCGACCGCAGCTACAAGGAAGTCGACGCGCTGCCGGGCAAGGTCTACGTCGACCGCGACCACGGCGCGTCCTGGAAGTACGACGGCACCGACTTCTACAGCTACGACACCGTCGAGGTGCTCACCCAGAAGGCCCGCTACACCCGGTGGAACGACCTGGGCGGGGTGATGGTCTGGTCGCTGGACGGCGACGACGACCGGGGCAGCGCGATCGCCGCCCTCGACCGCGGCCTCCAGCGGGGCTGAACGCCGGCCGCCCGGCCGGGCACCGACCGGGCCCGGCCGAGCGCGGACGCACGGACGCACCGACGCGCCGGGCCCCGGCGGTCATCGGCCCCCGTACCCGGGCCGGTGCGGCTCAGCCCCGGTCGCAGGCCTGGGCGCGCAGCGCCCGGGCCAGGTCGTCCCGGCACTCCAGCACCAGCCGGCGCAGCGCGGGAGCCGCGTCCGGGTGGCCGTTCAGCCAGGAGTCGGCCTCGGCCAGGGTCTGCTCGTCGACCTGCGCCCGCGGGAAGAAGCCGCCGACGATCCGCATCGCGATCTCGATGGTCCGCTCGGACCAGACCCGCTCCAGCAGCTTGAAGTACGGCGCCGCGTACAGGGCGGTGAGGTCGCGGTGCGAGGGCAGCGCGAACCCGGCGATGTTCGCCTCGACCAGTGCGTTGGGCAGCTCGTCCGAGTCGACCACGGCCGACCAGGCGGCGGCCTTGGCCTCGGGGGTGGGCCGGGCGGCCAGGCACTGGGTGTACTGGCGGTTGCCGCTGGCGGTGTGGTCGGCCTTCAGCTCCTCGGCCAGTTCCTCGTCGGCGGCCTGGCCGGCCGCGGCGAGCGCCAGCCAGAGCGACCAGCGCAGCTCCTGGTCGACCTCCAGGCCGTCGATCCGGGCGGTGCCGGCGAGCAGGCCGCGTACCAGGCCGAGGTGCTCGGAGCCGTTGGCGGTCTGCGCCAGGAAACGCGCCCAGGCGAGCTGGTGGTCGCTGCCGGGCGCGGCCGCGCGCAGCTCGCGCAGCGCGCCGTCGGCCAGCAGCCGGCCGCCCTCGCCGCGCCAGGCCGGGTCGGCGTAGAGGTCGACGGCGCTCTTGGCCTGGGTGTGCAGCGACTGCAGCACGCCGATGTTGGACTCCTGCCCGGCGAAGCGCAGCACCAGGGCGATGTAGTCGCGGGCCGGCATCAGGCCGTCCCGGGTGAGGTTCCAGACGGCGGACCAGGCGAGCGCCCGGGCCAGGTCGTCCCGGACGTCGCCGAGGCCGGCGCGCAGCGTCTCCACCGATTCCGCGTCGAAGCGGATCTTGCAGTACGTCAGGTCGTCGTCGTTGAGCAGCACCAGGGCGGGGCGGCGGCGGCCGGCCGCCTCGGCGACGACGGTGCGGGCGCCGGTGACGTCCAGCTCGATGCGGTCGGTGCGCACCAGCACGCCGTCGCCGTCCCGGTCGTAGAGGCCGACGGCGATCCGGTGCGGGCGCAGGGTGTCGCCGTTTCCGGCGTCCTGGAGGACGGCGAGCTCGGTGATCCGGCCCTCGGCGTCGACGGTGACCTGCGGGGTGAGCACGTTGACGCCGGCGGTCTGCAGCCAGGCGGCGGCCCAGGCGGTGAGGTCGCGCCCGCTGGTCTCCTCCAGGATCTCCAGCAGGTCGGCGAGCTCGGTGTTGCCGAAGGCGTGCCGCTTGAAGTAGCGGCGGGCTCCCTCGAAGAAGGCCTCCGAGCCGACGTACGCCACCAGCTGCTTGAGCACCGAGGCGCCCTTGGCGTAGGTGATGCCGTCGAAGTTGAGCTTGGCGTCCTCCAGGTCCCGGATGTCCGCGGTGATCGGGTGGGTGGTGGGGAACTGGTCCTGCCGGTAGGCCCAGGCCTTGCGCTGGTTGGCGAAGGTGATCCAGGCCGAGGAGAAGCGGGTGCGGGCGCCGATGAGCCCGTAGGAGCCCATGAAGTCGGCGAAGGACTCCTTCAGCCAGAGGTCGTCCCACCAGCGCATGGTGACCAGGTCGCCGAACCACATGTGGGCCATCTCGTGCAGGACGACGTTGGCGCGGCCCTCGTAGGCGGCGTCGGTGACCTTCGAGCGGAAGACGAACTCCTCGCGGAAGGTGACGCAGCCCGGGTTCTCCATCGCGCCGATGTTGTACTCGGGCACGAAGGCCTGGTCGTACTTGCCGAACGGGTACGGGTAGTCGAACTGCTCGTGGAAGAAGTCGAGCCCGAGCTTGGTGGTGCCGAGGATCTCGTCGGCGTCGAAGTAGGGCGCGAGCGACCTGCGGCACATCGCGGAGAGCGGGATCTCCAGGGTGGTGCCGTCGGCGAGGGTGCGGCTGTAGTGGTCGCGCGCCATGTGGTACGGGCCGGCGACGACCGCGGTGAGGTAGCTGGAGATCGGCTTGGTGGGCGCGAACCGCCAGGTCCGGGCGTCGCCCTCGGTGGTGACCTCCTCGTGCACGGCGTTGGACCGGACGTCCCAGGCGGCCGGCGCGGTGACGGTGAAGGAGAACGGCGCCTTCAGGTCGGGCTGCTCGAAGTCGGCGAACACCCGGCGGGCGTCGGCCGGTTCGTAGTGGGTGTAGAGGTAGGTCTCGCCGTCCACCGGGTCGGTGAAGCGGTGCATGCCCTCGCCGGTGCGGCTGTACGCGCAGTCGGCGTCCACCACGAGGACGTTCTCCGCGGCGAGGCCCTCGACGTGCACCCGGGCGCCGTCGAAGGCGGTGGCCGGGTCGAGCTCGCGGCCGTTCAGGGTGACCGAGCGGACGGCGGGCGCCAGCAGGTCGACGAAGGTGGCGGCGCCCGGCTCGGTGCAGCGGAAGGCGATGGTGGTGGTGGAGCGGAAGGTGGCGGCGGCCGGGTCGGGCGCCGAGGTCACGTCCAGCCGGACCCGGTAGCCGTCCACGGCCAGGATGCTGGCCCGCTGCTGGGCTTCGTCGCGGCTCAGGTTCTTGCCCGGCACGGCGGTACTCCTTTGTCCGGCTCGCACGGTGGTGCGGTCATCGCTGGTGCGGCCGGGACGCCGCACCGTGGTCGGGGGCGCCGCACGGTGGTCGGCGCGGCACGGTGGTGCTGCGGGCATCCTTTCACGCCGCCCGCGGCAGTACCATTGCACAACGTGCCGGCGGCGTCGCGGAATCAGCGGCGCCGTGGGGGTGTTGGGTCCGGCGGAGCCCCGCGCGGGGCCCGATCCACTTCCGACGACGGACGTAAGGGACAGCCGTGACGACTGCCGCTGAGCGCAAGACCGCCGACTTCTGGTTCGACCCGGCCTGCCCGTGGGCCTGGATGACGTCCCGCTGGCTGATCGAGGTCCAGCAGCTGCGCCCGGTGGACGTGAACTGGCACGTGATGAGCCTGTCCGTGCTGAACGAGCACCGCGACCTGCCGCAGGAGTACCGCACGCTGCTGGACAACGCCTGGGGCGCGGTCCGGGTCTGCATCGCCGCCGCCCAGCAGCACGGCGACGAGGTGCTCGGCCGCCTCTACACCGAGCTGGGCACCCGCTTCCACAACCAGGGCCTGCCGCAGAACCGCGAGACCGTCGAGGCGGCGCTGGTGGCGGCGGGCCTGCCGGCCGAGCTGGCCGACGCGGCCGACACCGACGTCCACGACGAGGCCCTGCGCGCCTCGCACAAGGAGGGCATCACCCTGGTCGGCGAGGACGTGGGCACCCCGGTGATCGCGGTCGAGGGCGCGGACGGCGAGCGGGTCGCGTTCTTCGGCCCGGTGGTCACCCCGGCTCCGCGCGGCGAGGCCGCGGCCCGCCTCTGGGACGGCACCCTGCTGGTCGCCTCCACCCCGGGCTTCTACGAGATCAAGCGCACCCGCACCGCCGGCCCGTCCTTCGAGTGACACCGGCGCACGCGAAGGGGCCCGAAATCCACGATCCCCGCAACTCCCTGAACTACAGGGTGTTGCGGGGATCGCTAGAACCCGCCCCCCCGGTACCGGGCCCCTTCGCGTCCGCGCTACCGGACGGCCGCGGCGTCCTTGCGCTGCTTGACCAGCCCCGCCGTGATGAGCAGGGCGACCAGCACGCCGGCCGCGTACAGCTGCTCCCGGTTGCCCTCGGTGGTGGTCATCAGGGCGAGGATGCCGGCCACGGCGGCCATCGCGACCCAGGTCAGGTACGGGTAGCCCCACATCCGGACGGTGAGCAGCTCGGGGGCCTCGCGCTCAAGGCGGCGGCGCATCCGCAGCTGCACGACGCAGATGAAGAACCAGACCACCAGGATCGCGACGCCGGTGGTGTTCATCAGCCAGGTGAAGACGGTGTCCGGCCAGAACTTCGAGGCCAGGACGGCGCCGAAGCCGAACAGGCAGGAGACGAGGACGGCGGCCCGCGGCACGCCGCCGCTCACCTTGGCCAGCGCCTTCGGACCCTGGCCGCGGGCGACCAGCGAGTACGCCATCCGAGAGGAGCCGTAGATGTTGGCGTTCATCGCGGAGAGCAGGGCGACCAGGACCACGGCCTCCATGATGGTGCCGGCGCCGGGCACGCCCAGGTGCTGCAGGACGGTCACGTACGGGCCGTTCTCGACGACAGACGGGTCCTTCCAGGAGACCAGGGTGACCACCAGGGCCATCGAGCCGATGTAGAAGATCGCGATCCGCCAGACCGCGGTGCGCACCGCGTTGGCGACGTTGCGCTTGGGGTCGTCGGACTCGGCGGCGGCGATGGTGACGGTCTCCAGGCCGCCGTAGGCGAAGACCGAGGCGAGCAGGCCGACGATGAGTCCGCTGACGCCGTTGGGCAGGAAGCCGCCCTGGCCGGTGAGGTTGGTGGTGCCGGGGGAGCCGGGGCCGAGCACCCCGGCCACGCCGAGCGCGCCGAGGACGAGGAAGGCGACGATCGCGGCGACCTTGATCGCGGCGAACCAGAACTCGAACTCGCCGAAGTTCTTCACCGCGGTGAGGTTGCTGGCGCAGAAGAAGACCATGAAGAGGCCGACCCACACCCAGGCGGAGACACCGGGGACCCAGCCGTTGACGATCTTGCCGGCGGCGGTGGCCTCGGCGGCGACGCCGCAGCAGAGCATCACCCAGTACATCCAGCCGGCGGTGATCCCGGCCCAGGGGCCGATCTCCTTCTCGGCGTGGACCGAGAACGAGCCGGAGGCCGGCCGGGCCGCCGACATCTCGCCGAGCATCCGCATGATCAGCATGACCAGCAGGCCCGAGAGGGTGAAGGCCAGGATGATGGCCGGGCCGGCTGCCGCGATGCCCGCGCCGGAGCCGACGAAGAGGCCGGCGCCGATGACCCCGCCGAGCGCGATCATCGAGAGGTGGCGCTGCTTGAGACCGTGGGAGAGCTGCCGGCCGCCGACCTCGGTGCCGCCGGCGGCACCGGTGGCGGAGGTCGTCGTCCCGGGCGCCGGGGGCGCGGAGGTACGGGCCATGGGTGGGATCCAGACTGTTCGAATTGCGGTGCGAGTTGCCCAATATCCGGGGACGCGGGTGTCAACGCCAAGGAGGAGGGCGCCCGGATCACGATGCGGACCGGATCGTGACGGAGGTTGGCCGGAACAGTCACGTTCGGTGGCGATCGCTGCGCCGGACCCCACAAGGACGGTCTCCGGGGCTTTGTCCGAATCCCTGACGGTGCCCGTGGCGATCACCACGTAGGTTCACAGGTGTTCACTCACCTGATCACCAGAGGAAGCCACCGATGGCCACTGCCAGCACCCCGATACCCAGCCGCGCCGTCCTGGCGGACCTGCTGCCCGCCGCCTCCGGCCGGTTCGGCGCGCAGGCCCGCGACTTCGCCCTGGTGGCCGGCGGCGCCGCCCTCACCGGCCTGGCCGCCCAGTTCTCGGTGAACGTCCCCGGCTCCCCGGTGCCGGTGACCGGCCAGACCTTCGCCGCCCTGCTGGTCGGAACCGCGCTCGGCACCCGCCGCGGCGTCGCCTCGCTCGGCCTCTACCTGCTGGCCGGCATGGCCGGCCTGCCCTGGTTCGCCGAGGGCACCTCCGGTTGGTCGATGCCCTCGCTCGGCTACCTGCTCGGGTTCGTCCTGGCGGCCGCCCTGACCGGCGCGCTGGCCCGCCGCGGCGCCGACCGCAGCCCGGTCCGCACCGCCGCCGCCATGGTGCTCGGCAGCCTCGCGATCTACGCCGTCGGCGTCCCCTACCTCGCCTTCGCCCTGGACGTCCCGCTCGCCCGCGCCGCCGAGCTCGGCCTCTACCCCTATGTGGTCGGCGACGCCCTGAAGGCCGCCCTCGCAGCCGGCGTGCTGCCGCTGGCCTGGAAGGCCCTCGGCCGCCGCTGAGCACCGCGCTCCGGGCAGGATCCGAAAGCGAGGACCTGGGCGCCGGCCGGCCCCGGCACGCGCCCTCGGCCCCCTGCGCAGCCCGGGCGGGCGCGCATGCCACACTCGTGCCATGCGCGTCTACCTGGGCTCCGACCATGCCGGATACGAACTGAAGAACCACCTCGTGGAGTGGCTGAAGGAGGCCGGCCACGAGCCGGTCGACTGCGGGCCGCACATCTACGACGCCCTCGACGACTACCCGCCGTTCTGCCTGCGGGCCGCCGAGCGCACCGCGGCCGACCCGGAGGCGCTGGGCGTCGTCATCGGCGGCTCCGGCAACGGCGAGGCGATCGCCGCCAACAAGGTCAAGGGCGTGCGGGCCGCGCTGGCCTGGAGCGAGCAGACCGCCTCGCTCGGCCGTGAGCACAACAACGCCAACGTGATCTCCATCGGCGGCCGGATGCACACCCAGGAGGAGGCCACCAAGTTCGTCGAGATCTTCCTCAACACCCCGTACAGCGGTGACGAGCGGCACACCCGCCGGATCGCCATGCTGAGCGAGTACGAGACCACGGGCGAGCTCCCGCCGATCCCGGCGCACCACCCGCAGCAGGGCTGACCGCCCCCACCCGCACACCGGCCGGCCGCGCTCCCGCAGCGCGGCCGGCCGGCGCGTTCCCGCAGTGCGCGCGACCCTGTGGCATCGGCCACAGCACCCGGGGCGCCGCCGCGGCGCACGAACCGCCCCGCGCGCGGGCGCATGCGCCGCCCGTGTGGTTCGTACGCCCAGCCCCCGCACGCTTCCTGACGCCACGGCTGCCGCCCGCCGCAATCGGCCGAAACCCGCTGACGCGCCCGCGCCACCCCGGAGCCGCCCGGGCCCGGGCCGTCGACGCCGGGCCGCAGCGGTGGATATGGTCGGTCCCCATGGCTGGCAGAGCGCCGGGCACACCGCCCCAGACGACTGCGACGAGGCCCGGCGCCGCCACGGTGCCCGACCCCGTGACGGCCCGGCTGGCCAAGGGGCTCCGCCGGGTCCGCCGAAAGCTGCGCACCGCCGGTGTCGACTACTTCCGCGGCGGCGCCGCCGACTGGCCGGTGCTGATCGTCCTGGCCCTCACCGTCCCGGTGCTGATCCTGCTCAACATCTGGATCCCCGCCTGGGCCCCGCCCACCTCCCTGGTGCTGCCGATCCTGGCCGCGGCGCTGCTGCTGCGCCCCGGGAGCCTGGTGGTGCTCTACGCGCTGGCCGCGCTCGGCCTCTCCGCCGAGTCCGTGATCCACACGGGCGAGCGGGTCGCCAGCGTCGACCCGGACGCCTACACCTACGGCGTCACCCCCGGCGCCGCCCTGGTGGTCGGTGCGGCCGGGGTCGGCGGCCTGCTGCTGGCCCAGTTCCGCAGCCGGGTGGGCGTTCCCTGGTGGGGCGGCTCCACCATGCTCTTCGACCTGCGCGAGCGGCTGCGGGTGCAGAGCCGCGTCCCGGCCCTGCCGGACGGCTGGCACGCCGACATGGCGCTGCGCCCGGCCGGCGGGCAGTCCTTCTCCGGCGACTTCGTGGTCGCCGCCCGGACCGGCCCCGGCCGGCGGGTGCTGGAGGTGGTCCTCGCGGACGTCTCCGGCAAGGGCATGGACGCCGGCTCGCGGGCCCTGTTGCTCTCCGGCGCCTTCGGCGGCCTGCTGGGCTCGCTGCCCGCGCACGACTTCCTGCCCGCCGCCAACGGCTACCTGCTCCGGCAGGACTGGGAGGAGGGCTTCGCCACCGCCGTCCACCTGGTGCTGGACCTCGACACCGGCGAGTACGAGCTGCTCTCGGCCGGGCACCTGCCCGGGATGCAGCGGCTGGGCGGCGCCGGCCGGTGGGAGATGAAGGAGGCCGCGGACGGCCCGCTGCTCGGGATCTACGACGGGGCCAAGTTCGAGGGCGTGCGCGGGCGGTTGAACCGGGGCGACGTCCTGATGCTCTGCACCGACGGCATGGTCGAGGCACCCGGCCGGGACCTCTCCGAGGGGATGGACCGGCTGATGGGTGAGGCCGACCGGCTGGTCCCCGGCGGGGGCCCCGGCAGCCGCAGCGGCGCGGCCTCCCGGCTGATCGAGACGGTCGCCCGCGACATCAACGACGACCGCGCGGTCCTCCTGGTCTGGCGCGACTGAGGGGCACGTGCCCGGCCCGCTCGCCCGGGCACGTGCCGGTGGCAGCTGCTGTCAAGCCTGGGAGCTGATCTTCGGCCAATTCCGAAGGGCCGTCACCGTTGCGGACCTGCCCGTTCCGCTCCCGCCCGCCAGACGCTCCACGGCCGCTCAGCGGCGCCCCGTGGACGATCCGTCAGAACGTCTCGGCTATCGTCTCGGTCGGCGGAAACTCGTCCCGCACCGCAGGATATCGGGGCCCGGCTGCCGGTCAGACCTTTACGCAATCGGCACGGTCGACCACACTGAGTCTGGGCGGGACTGGTCAGGATTCGGGGGATAGGGGGCGTCACGTGCGGCAGGACGGACAGCGTGCGGCCGTACCGGCTCCCACTCCGGCCGCGACGGGTCGGACGAGCCGCAGTTCCGCCTCGGGACCGTCGGACAGGCCGGGGTCCGGCTTCGCAGGGGATGCCAGGTGACGGCGCCCCGCTATGAAACGAGGAAGTGAGTCCGGGTGGCACTCTCCGTCTCCGCACTGGTCCTGTTCGGCATCATCTGCTTCATCTTCATCCGCAACAAGCAGCTGAAGACCGGCCACTTCATCCTGGCCGCGCTGTTCGGCTTCATGCTCAACCAGAGCACGGCCGCCAAGCCGATCCAGGACTTCCTGAGCCAGATCGCCAAGAGCATCTCCAGCATCGCCAGCTGACCTCGGGGCCCGTCCGGGGCCCACCGGGGGAGAGGCCGGCCGCCCGGTTCACCGGCCGGCCCGTCCGGCCTGCCGCCAGCGCGCGAGGAGTCCCCGGGGCCGAGCCGCCGGGGCCGGGGGGCGGACCGGCGCAGGCGCAGCCGGGCCCGTCGGAACGGCCGGCGGCAGGATCGTCTCCCGGGTCGTCAACAGGACGAAGAGCCGCGCCCAGCAAAGCCGTTCGCCGCGCGGCCAGTCCAGCGCGCGCAGCGCCGCCGAGGCGGCTTCGGACACCTCGCCGTTGATCCGCACCTCGGCCACGTCGTCCCCCGCCTTGCCGCCGAGGAACAGCTTCACCCCGTTCGGCCGCCCGACGGCCAGCTCCGGCAGCAGCGCCGGCGCCAGCGCGGGCAGCACCCGGTGCTCCGCCAGCCAGCCGGCCAGCCGCTCGTTCCCGAAGCCGAACACCGCCGCCGGCCCCTGTACGGCGTGCCAGCGCGGCAGTTCCGGGTAGTCGGCGTGGTCGCCGTGCTCGCCCCGGCCCTCCGTCAGCTCCACCAGTGCCGAGGCGGTGGTGGTCGCCCACATCCGCACCGCGTTGGCGAGCTTCTCCTCCTCGGTCTTGCCGAGACCGGCCGCGCAGTCCCAGACCACCGGCGCGTCCGCGCGGCCCAGCCGGAGGACGTAGCCGAGGTCGACGTGGCCGGCGCCGTCGTCGCCGGGGTGCTCCCGGACGGCCACCGCGGTCGTCCCCGGACCGCGCACCACCTCGCCGTCGACCCTGAACTCCTGCCCGAATCGCGCCATTTCCCGGACCACGCAGCGCTGGATGACGGCCAGTCGGTCCTGGGGACGCACGGGTACTCCTCCGTTAGGGCTCGCAGTGTCCTCGAACTGCGCTCGAACGCCGCCGAGGCTATCGGCCCGGGCCCCCGCCGGGAAACCGTGACGACCGGCGCACCCGGCACCGGAGCGGTTCGGACGCCCCGGCGCGGGCCGGCGCGCGCGCCCGCGCCGCGCTCGCCCGTACACGTTCGCCACTCCCGGGCAGTGCGCCCCGGCAGCAGTGCCGGAACCGGCGCGCCGCGGCCCGTCCGGTCGCGTAAATGTCCTTTATGCCCCACTTTGGGTATCGGTAACCATAGGCCACCGCCTGGAGAACCGATGCCCCGCACCGAACTGACGCCGCTTCCGCCGCTGCTCACCGTCCCGGACGGTGTCGGCCTGGTGGCCGAGATCGAGGCGTACCTCGCCTCACTGCCCGCCCCGGCCCGGGCCGCGGTCCCCTATGTGTGCCCGCTCGGCTCCACCCTCCAGCCCTGGTACGCCGGCCACCCCCTCCCGAAGGCCACCCTGCTGGACCGGGCGCTGCGCCGCCCGGCGCGCGCCGTCCCGGTGAGCGCCGCCGAGCACCTGCGGCTCGCCTCCCGCTACATCGCCGCCGCCGGCTGGCTGCAGGGCGCGATGTGGGACGCGGCCGGCCGGGTCTGCCTGCTCGGCGCCCAGGCCGCCGTCCTCGCCCACGGCTACGGCACCGCGCCCACCGTCCGCACCGCCCGGGTCCAGCTGATGGAGGTGCTGCACGCCACCGGCCGCCCGGTGGGCTCCCCGGACGTCTACAACGACCGGCCGACCACCCGGCAGGCCGACATCCACCAACTGCTCGACCGGGCCGCGGCCCGCGCCGCGCGGCTCGGCCTCTGACCCCGGCCGCCCGGCAGCCCTGACGGGTGGTCGGGGGCCGGGCCGGGGGTGCGGCCGGAGAACGCGAACGGCCCCGGGAGACGCTGGACGTCTCTCCGGGGCCGGACGGTCGGAGCGGGCGACGAGAATCGAACTCGCGTGACTAGTTTGGAAGACTAGGGCTCTACCATTGAGCTACGCCCGCATGACCCTCGGCCGTCACCGGACGGAAGGTCGGGAACAGCGTACCTGGTCCGGTCGGCTGCGCGCACACCGCATTCGTTTCGGGGGCCTCGGATATGTCGGAGAACCCATGGGGCCCGGCGTGTACGCTTCCTCTCGGCACCACGGGGTGTGGCGCAGTTTGGTAGCGCGTCCGCTTTGGGAGCGGAAGGCCGTCGGTTCGAATCCGGTCACCCCGACAGTGCGGCAGGGTCTCGCCCTCGGCGGGGCCCTGTTTTGCGTCTCTGACCACCCTCGGACGACGCTCCCGCGCACGCCGACGGCGGCGTCCTGGCGTCGGCCTTTCGTGGTACCGGTAGGATGGGGCGCTGGCGGTAGTCCCTGTGGCGTCCACCCAGGTCAACCGCACGAGGGCGAGGAGTCACGCTCACCGTCCACCCCCACGGGAGATGCAGCTCCAACCGCCCATCGCCCGTCTCGCCCGATCCGATCCGCCAGGCCCCGGCCGGCGGCAGGGGAGGGCGGAGGCAACCTGACCGCAAGCCCATAGGAGACCCAACCGTGAAGAGCGCCGTCGAGACTCTGAACCCGACCCGGGTTCGACTCACCGTCGAGGTGCCCTTCGAGGAGCTCAAGCCCAGCCTCGACGCGGCGTACAAGAAGATCAACCAGCAGGTCACCGTTCCGGGCTTCCGCAAGGGCAAGATCCCGAACCGGGTCATCGACCAGCGCTTCGGTCGTGGCGCCGTGCTGGAGGAGGCCGTCAACGACGCCCTCCCGCGCTTCTACACGCAGGCCGTCGACGAGGGCAAGATCGAGGTCCTCGGCCAGCCCGACATCACCAACATCGAGGGCGTCGAGAAGATCGCCGACGGTGGCGACCTGAAGTTCACCGCCGAGGTGGACGTCCGTCCCGAGATCACCCTCCCGGACTTCTCGTCCATCGAGGTCACCGTCGACCCGATCGTGGTCACCGACGAGGACATCGACAAGTCGCTGGAGCAGCTGCGCGAGCGCTTCTCCTCCGTCAAGGACGTCGAGCGCGCCGCGGCCGCCGGTGACATCGTGGTCGTCGACCTTGAGGCCAAGGTCGACGGCGAGGTGCCGGAGGACGGCACCGCCGCCGGTGTCAGCTACGAGATCGGCTCGGGCCGCCTGATCGACGGCATCGACGACGCCGTCGTCGGCCTGGAGGCCGGTGGCACCGCCACCTTCACCACCGAGCTCAAGGGCGGCACCCAGGCGGGCAAGACCTCCGAGGTCACCGTCACCGTCACCGCCGTCCAGGAGAAGGAGCTGCCGGAGCTGGACGACGAGTTCGCCCAGCTGGCCAGCGAGTTCGACACCCTGGAGGACCTGAAGGCCGACTCCCGCAAGCGCCTGGAGCGCATGAAGGAGTACGACCAGGCCACCCAGGCCCAGGAGAAGGTCCTCGACGCGCTGCTCGGCCTGGTCGAGATCGAGTTCCCGGAGAAGCTCCTCAAGGACGAGATCGAGACCCGCAAGCACAACCTGGAGCACCACCAGCTGGAGCCGATGGGCCTCGACCTCGCGACCTACCTGGAGACCCAGGGCAAGTCGGAGGAGGAGTACCTGGCCGAGGTCGAGGAGCAGGCGAAGAAGGGCATCAAGACCCAGTTCGTCCTGGACCAGATCGTCGCCGACGAGGAGCTGGGTGTTAACCAGGAGGAGCTCACCGAGCACCTCATCCGCCGCGCCGCCGGCTCGGGCCTCACCCCGGACCAGTTCGCGCAGCAGGTCGTCCAGGGTGGCCAGGTGCCGCTGCTGGTCGGCGAGGTCGCCCGCGGCAAGGCGCTGGCCACCGTGGTCGAGGCCGCCAAGGTCGTCGACACCGAGGGCAACGAGATCAACTTCGACGACGACGAGACCGACGAGTCGGCCGAGACCGTCGAGGCCCCGGCCGCCGAGGCCGAGGAGACCACCGAGGCCTGATCGCCCCGGTCGCCCTGATGCAGCAGCGGGCCCGGACACCGTACGGTGTCCGGGCCCGCGGCATTCCCCGGCGGTGCGGGCCCCGGTCCCGCCCCGCTCCTGCCCGGGGAGGGTGGTGAACCCTGCGCTCACAGCGAACAGTTCTGCGTGAGGGATTCTGCGGCCCGGCCTGCGCGTTAGGGTCCTTGGACAGCAACAATCACGACGTGATACCCGGAAGCTGTGCGACACCGTGACGGCCGTGGAGCGACCGTCCAAATCGACTGAGCAGGTGGCTAAGTGACGTTCCCGCAGATGCAGATGCCTGGCCCGATGGCGCCGCACGCCGCCTCTGGTGACGTGCTCGGCGGCCTGGGCGACCAGGTCTACAACCGGCTGCTCAACGAGCGGATCATCTTCCTCGGCCAGCAGGTCGACGACGACATCGCCAACAAGATCACCGCCCAGCTGCTGCTGCTGGCCGCGGACCCGGACAAGGACATCTTCCTCTACATCAACTCCCCGGGCGGCTCGATCTCGGCCGGCATGGCGATCTACGACACCATGCAGTACATCAAGAACGACGTCGTCACGATCGCGATGGGCATGGCGGCCTCGATGGGCCAGTTCCTGCTGACCGCCGGCGCCAAGGGCAAGCGCTTCTCGCTGCCGAACGCCAACATCCTCATGCACCAGCCGTCCGCCGGCCTCGGCGGCTCGGCCACCGACATCCGCATCCAGGCCGAGCAGTTGCTCCGCACGAAGAAGCGGATGTCCGAGCTGATCGCCTTCCACAGCGGCCAGTCCTTCGAGCAGATCACCGCGGACTCCGACCGCGACCGCTGGTTCACGCCGGAGGAGGCCCTGGAGTACGGCCTCATCGACGCGATCATGCACAGCGCCGCGGACGTCCCCGGCGGCGGCGGCACCGGCGCCTGAGCCCGGCCCGGCCCGGCCACGAGACCACAGCCACAACGCTCCGGAGGACCAGAAACCCCATGAACATCCCCAGCCTGTCCAGCGCCAAGGCACGCGTCGAGGACATGCGCGCCGAGGGCCGCTACATCGTCCCGCGCTTCGTCGAGCGCACCTCGCAGGGCATCCGCGAGTACGACCCGTACGCCAAGCTGTTCGAGGAGCGCATCATCTTCCTCGGCTCGCAGGTGGACGACGTCTCCGCGAACGACATCATGGCCCAGCTGCTCTGCCTGGAGTCCATGGACCCGGACCGTGAGATCCAGATGTACATCAACTCGCCCGGCGGCTCGTTCACGGCCCTGACGGCCATCTACGACACCATGCAGTACGTGAAGCCGGACATCACCACGGTCTGCATGGGCCAGGCGGCCTCCGCGGCGGCCGTGCTGCTCGCGGCCGGCACCCCCGGCAAGCGGATGGCGCTGCCGAACGCCCGTATCCTGATCCACCAGCCGTACACCGAGACCGGCCGCGGTCAGGTGTCCGACCTGGAGATCCAGGCCAAGGAGATCTTCCGGATGCGCGAGCAGCTGGAGGAGATGCTCTCCAAGCACTCGAACAAGAGCGTCGAGCAGGTGCGCGACGACATCGAGCGCGACAAGATCCTCACGGCCGAGGAGGCCGTCGAGTACGGTCTCGTCGACCTGGTCATCTCCACCCGCAAGGCCTCGCTGACCTCCTGAGGTCGGCATCCCTCCGCCTCCCGGGCCCGGGCGGCGGAGGCCCCGTGGGCGGGGCGCGCACGCCGTTGCGCGCCCCGCCTCCGGCACCTCGGCGGCACCGGTGACGGCATCTGTTCGGTATCAATTCGCCCAGGGCGTAGGGCAGACCTGGCGAAGAGGACGGAATCAGAGGCCCGGCAGAGTACCGTCGGATAGCGAGACCGAGCGCCGTCGGCGTTGACGGTCCACAGCACCAGGCCCCGGAACCCCCGCGGGGCCCCTGGCGAAGGGGAAGCACCTCGTGGCACGCATCGGAGACGGTGGCGACCTGCTCAAGTGCTCGTTCTGCGGCAAGTCGCAGAAGCAGGTGAAGAAGCTGATCGCCGGCCCAGGCGTGTACATCTGCGACGAGTGCATCGACCTGTGCAACGAGATCATCGAGGAGGAGCTCGCCGAGACCTCCGAGGTGCGCTTCGAGGAGCTCCCGAAGCCGCGCGAGATCTACGAGTTCCTGGACCAGTACGTGGTCGGCCAGGACCTCGCCAAGAAGGCGCTGTCGGTGGCCGTCTACAACCACTACAAGCGCGTGCAGGCCGGCGAGGCGGGCCGCAGCGGCGGCAACGGCCGTGAGGACGCCATCGAGCTGGCGAAGTCCAACATCCTGCTGCTGGGCCCCACCGGCTCCGGCAAGACGCTGCTGGCGCAGACGCTGGCCCGGATGCTGAACGTGCCGTTCGCGATCGCCGACGCCACCGCGCTGACCGAGGCCGGCTACGTCGGCGAGGACGTCGAGAACATCCTGCTGAAGCTGATCCAGGCGGCCGACTACGACGTCAAGAAGGCCGAGACCGGGATCATCTACATCGACGAGATCGACAAGGTGGCCCGCAAGAGCGAGAACCCGTCGATCACCCGGGACGTCTCCGGTGAGGGCGTGCAGCAGGCGCTGCTGAAGATCCTGGAGGGCACCACCGCCTCGGTGCCGCCGCAGGGCGGGCGCAAGCACCCGCACCAGGAGTTCATCCAGATCGACACCACGAACGTGCTCTTCATCGTGGGCGGCGCCTTCGCCGGCCTGGAGCGGATCATCGAGGGCCGCGCGGGTGCCAAGGGCATCGGCTTCGGTGCCAACATCCGCTCCAAGCGCGAGCTGGACGCCAGCGACCACTTCCGCCAGGTGATGCCGGAGGACCTGGTCAAGTTCGGCATGATCCCCGAGTTCATCGGCCGTCTCCCGGTGATCACCAGCGTGCACAACCTCGACCGCGAGGCGCTGCTGCAGATCCTCACCGAGCCGAAGAACGCGCTGGTCAAGCAGTACCGGAAGCTCTTCGAACTGGACGGCGTGGAGCTGGAGTTCACCCGGGACGCGCTGGAGGCCATCGCCGACCAGGCGATCCTGCGCGGCACCGGCGCGCGCGGTCTGCGGGCCATCATGGAGGAGGTGCTGATGTCCGTGATGTACGAGGTGCCCTCGCGCCAGGACGTCGCCCGCGTGGTGGTCACCGGGGACGTCGTCTCCAAGCACGCCATCCCGACCCTCGTCCCGCGGGACATGATCAAGCGGGAGCGGCGCGAGAAGAGCGCCTGACCGCCCGGACGCGCAGAGGGCCCCTGGTGACCGGCCGGTCACCAGGGGCCCTTCGTCGTTCGAGCGGTGCCGCAGCCGACCCGGCACCTCGGACCGTTCCGGCCCGTCGGCCTACTTCGGCACCTCGGCGACCGCGCGCAGGTCGCGGGCCTCGGCGGCGAGCTTCTCCAGGTCCGGCGCCTTGTCGTCCGCCGGGGCCCGCATCAGCATGACCAGGCTGCTGTTGTCGGCCCAGGCGCAGATGCCCAGGTCGGTGCCGGACTGGGTGGCCTTGGCACACTCCATGGTGCCGCCCTTGGGACCGGCGTCCACCGCGTGCCGGTCGCTGACCGTCGGACCGCCCTGCTCGAAGCCCTTGAACATGGCGTCCATCTCCTGCTTGGGCAGCAGGACCTTGCCGTAGCCGCCGACCACGATGAGCTGCGGCGTGTCGTCGCTGTCCTGGTAGACCGCGCTCACGCCGGTCGGGTTCCAGGCACCGTCGCCCTTGCCGAACTCGGAGGTGATCTCCTTCTCCATCTCGCGGGAGATCTCGTTGTCGTCGTCCTTGCGGAGGTCCTTGAAGGTCGCCGGCAGGACGATCTTCTGGGTGCCGGCGTTGGACGTCACGTCGAGGACGAAGTAGGCGACGGCGCCGCCGATCAGCGCCAGCACGACGGCGAAGACGCCGATCAGCACCCAGAGCGTCTTGCGGGACCTGCGCTGCGGCACCGGGGCGTACGCGCCGTACCCGGGGTAGCCGGCCGGGGCGCCCGGCGGCGGTGCCTGCGGCGGCACCGCGCCGTAACCGGGCTGCTGGGGCGGGACCGGCGGGGCGCCGTAAGGCTGGCCGGCGGGCGGCGGCGGGGCGCCGTAGGGATTCTGCTCGGTCACGGTGGCCCTTTCTGGGACGGACGGGGCACGCACTGCCCGGGGCCCGGGCCGCGCGGTCGTGCACTGCACCGGGCTGCTACTTGGCGGTGATCATGGCGTCGCGGATCGCCCGGGTCTTCTCGGCGGCCTGGGCGGGGGTGAGGTTGCTGCCGCCCACCTTGATGAAGGACACCCGCGCGGTGGTGGAGCTGTCGGCCCAGACGCAGACGGTGGTCGAGCTCTTCGGGGCGCTGCCGCCGATCGAGACGCCGTAGGTGCCGCAGGAGAGCTTGGCCGAGGAGTCGTGGCTGTACTGCGCCGGGAAGTCCGTCATCGGGCTGGTCCAGGTGGCACCGCCGTTGGTGTCCTTCTTGGAGTCCTCGATGATCGCGTTCGGGTCCTTGATCCTGCCGTAGACGCCGAGCACGCTGATGGTGCCGTCGGTGACGTCCGAGCCCTTGGCGTAGCTGGCCAGCAGGACGTGCAGGTCGGTGCCGATCTTCTCCGACTCGCTGGACTTGGCCGGATCGGCCGCCTGCTCCTTGACCGACTTCTGGGTGTAGCCGTCCGGCAGCGTCTGCGGCGCGGTGATCTTGTAGTCGCCGCCGGACGATCCCCCGAGCAGCTTGAAGGCGGCGAAGCCGCCGCCGCCCAGCACCAGCGCGCCGATCACCAGACCGACCACCAGGCCGGCCTTGCCCTTCTTCGGCGGCGGCGCGACCGGGTAGCCCGGCTGTCCGTACGGGGCCTGCTGCGGCGCGCCGTAGGGCGGCTGCGGCGCGCCGTACTGCGGGGCCGGCGCGCCCGGCTGCTGCGGGTACCCGTACGGCTGCTGCGGCGCGCCGTAGGGCGGCTGGGCCCCGTACGGCGGCTGCGGCGGCTGCGGCGCGCCGTACTGCGGCGGCGCCCCGTAGGGCTGCGGCTGACCCTGCGGATACTGCTGACCCTGGCCGTACATCTGTGTCTGTGCTCCCCCGCCGCACCCGCGGCCTGTGTTCGTGTCCGTGGTCGTCCCGGTCGTGCCGTGAATCGGACGAGTGTCGGGGCACGGTACCGCACCGGGCCGACGCCCGTCCGGGCCGGGCGCGTCGAGTCCGTGGACCGAAAGCGGTTCGTAACCCACGTCCGCGGTTACGTAAACTGTGCGTCGTGACCGACACCACGAACCAGCGCCCCGCGAGCACGCACCCCGGGGACGACGCAGCCACCCTCCCGACGACCTACGCTCCGGCGGACGTAGAGGGCGAGCTGTACGAGCGCTGGGTAGAGCGCGGTTACTTCACGGCCGACGCCAAGAGCGACAAGCCGCCGTACACCATCGTCATCCCGCCGCCGAACGTCACCGGCGCGCTGCACCTGGGCCACGCCTTCCAGCACACGCTGATGGACGCGCTGACCCGTCGCAAGCGCATGCAGGGCTTCGAGGCGCTCTGGCTGCCCGGCATGGACCACGCCGGCATCGCCACCCAGAACAAGGTGGAGCAGCAGCTCGCCGAGTCCGGCCTCTCCCGCCACGACCTGGGCCGCGAGGCCTTCGTCGAGAAGGTCTGGGAGTGGAAGGAGAACTACGGCGGCCGGATCCTCGGCCAGATGCGCCGCCTCGGCGACGGCGTGGACTGGTCGCGCGAGCGCTTCACCATGGACGAGGGCCTCTCCCAGGCCGTCCAGACCATCTTCAAGCGCCTCTTCGACGACGGCCTGATCTACCGCGCCGAGCGCATCATCAACTGGTGCCCGCGCTGCCTGACCGCGCTCTCCGACATCGAGGTGGAGCACGAGGAGGTCCCGGGCGAGCTGGTCTCGATCCGCTACGGCGAGGGCGAGGACTCGATCGTCGTCGCCACCACCCGGGCCGAGACGATGCTGGGTGACACGGCCGTCGCCGTCCACCCGGAGGACGAGCGGTACAAGCACCTGGTCGGCCGGACCATCAAGCTGCCGCTGACCGACCGGGAGATCCCGGTCGTCGCCGACGAGCACGTCGACCCGGAGTTCGGCACCGGCGCCGTCAAGGTGACCCCGGCGCACGACCCGAACGACTTCGCCATCGGTCAGCGCCACGGCCTGCCGAACCTGAGCGTCATGGACGAGCGCGGTGTCATCACCGTGCACGGCCCGTTCCTCGGCCTGGACCGGATGGAGGCGCGCTCGGCAGTGGTCGGCGCGCTGCGCGAGCAGGGCCGGATCGTCGCCGAGAAGCGCCCGTACATGCACGCCGTCGGCCACTGCTCGCGCTGCCACACGGTGGTCGAGCCGCGGCTGTCGCTGCAGTGGTGGGTCAAGGTCGCCCCGCTGGCCCAGGCGGCCGGCGACGCGGTCCGTGACGGCCGGGTGGAGATCCACCCGAAGGAGCTGGAGCGCCGCTACTTCGACTGGGTCGACAACATGTACGACTGGTGCATCTCGCGCCAGCTCTGGTGGGGCCACCGGATCCCGGTCTGGTACGGCCCGGACGGCGAGGTCGTCTGCGTCGGACCGGACGAGCAGCCGCCGACCGGCGAGGGCTGGCACCAGGACCCTGACGTCCTGGACACCTGGTTCTCCTCCGGCCTGTGGCCCTTCTCGACCCTCGGCTGGCCGGAGCAGACCCCGGACCTGGAGAAGTTCTACCCCACCGACGTCCTGCTCACCGGCCACGACATCATCTTCTTCTGGGTCGCCCGGATGATGATGTTCGGCCTGTACGCGATGGACGGTCAGGCGCCGTTCAAGACCGTCGCCCTGACGGGCCTCGTCCGCGACGAGTTCGGCAAGAAGATGTCGAAGTCCTCCGGAACCGCCGTGGACCCGCTGGACTGGATGGACGCCTACGGCGCCGACGCCGTCCGCTTCACCCTGGCCCGCGGTGCCAACCCGGGCGCCGACGTGCCGATCGGCGAGGACTGGGTCAAGGGCTCGCGCAACTTCTGCAACAAGATCTGGAACGCGACCAGGTTCGCGCTGATGAACGGCGCCACCGTCGAGGGCCCGCTGCCCGCGCCGGAGAGCCTGACCGCCGCCGACCGCTGGATCCTGTCCCGGCTGAACAGCACCGTGGCCGAGGTCGACGCGCTGTACGAGGACTACGAGTTCGCCAAGGTCTCCGACACGCTGTTCCACTTCGCGTGGGACGAGGTCTTCGACTGGTACGTCGAGCTCTCCAAGACCACCCTGGCCAAGGGCGGCGAGCAGGCCGACGCGGCGCGCCGGGTCCTCGGCGAGGTGCTGGACGTCACGCTGCGCCTGCTGCACCCGGTGGTCCCGTTCGTCACCGACGCGCTGTGGACGGCGCTGACCGGCGGCGAGTCGCTGGTCGTCGCCGAGTGGCCGAAGGACGCCGGCTTCCGGGACGCCGACGCCGAGTCGGAGATCGCGCTGCTGCAGCAGGTGGTCACCGAGGTCCGCCGGTTCCGCAACGACCAGGGCCTGCGGGACACCCAGAAGGTTCCGGCCCGGCTGGAGCTGGACGGCACCCGGCTGGCGGCGCACGAGACGGCGATCCGTTCGCTGCTGCGGCTGACCGTCCCGGAGGACGGCTTCACCGCCACCGCCTCGCTCCCGGTCGCCGGCGCCACGGTGGCGCTGGACCTCTCCGGCACCATCGACGTCGCGGCCGAGCGCAAGCGCCTGGCGAAGGACCTCGCGGCGGCCGAGAAGGAGAAGACCCAGACCACCGCCAAGCTCGGCAACGAGGCCTTCCTGGCCAAGGCGCCGGACGACGTGGTCGCCAAGATCCGCGCACGTCAGGAGGCCGCAGAGGCCGACATCGCCCGGATCACCGCCCAGCTCGCGGCGCTGCCGCAGGCCTGACGCACCGGCTCCCCGAGGGGCCGCATCCCGCCGACGCGGGGTGCGGCCCCTCGGGCTTTTCCGCGGTACCCCTCATTCCCGCTTCCAAGCCCTTTCTGCTCCCAATAGCGCAATGGCGTTGCTCCCTTCTGGCGAATATTCATCCTGGACCGGGTGAAGTCCTATTCCGCCCGAATTCATTCCGGTCTTGCCCGCGCGGGTTCGCCGAAGTTCGCAGGTCCGATGTGTACGGTGTGCAGGACGTTCTGCTGAGCCGACGGGTGACGGGAGGGTTAGGCGTGGTGGTGACGGTGGAGTTGGCCGACGAACTTCCCGCTGAAGCGGTCGATGAGGCCAAAGCCAGGGCGGCGACGCTGCTGCTCGCGTTCCGGCACGGAAACCAGCTGGCGTTCGACGACGCGCTGGACCGGATCCATGAGGAGCACGCGCACCGGGAGGTGACCACCCTGCTCGCCTGGATCGCCGCCGAGGCCGTCCGCAAGGCGTACGCGCCGGCGGTGGGCGACCGGGTGCTGCGGGCGATGGCCCGGCGGGCCCCGGCCGACACCGCGGCGGTCGACGTGGACGAGGAGACGGCGGACGCGGCCCGGCTGATCGAGGCGGTCGCGGCCGGCCGGGTCGCCGAGGTCCGTGGCCTGGTCGCGGCCACCGCCGACACCACCTTCCTGCTCGGTGGCCTGCTCCAGGGCGTCGCCATGATGGTGCCGTTCCTGCCCGACGGCGAGGTGGCCGAGATCACCGCCGAACTGCGCCGCCGGCACTCCGGCGCGGGCCCCGAGATCCCCGAGGCCCGCGCCGGAGGCTGAACACGCCGCCGGCCTCTACGGCATGGCGTGCAGGTGTGCGCCGACGGTCCCGGCGATCCCACCGCCCGCCTTGGCGTCCCAGTTGGTCGACCAGGTCATCGCCCCGCCGATCCCGGGCCACTTGGTGTCGGGTTTGAAGCTCCCGCAGCTGGTCCCGGAGGCCAGGCAGTCCAGCGCGTTGTTCACCACGCCCGGGCTGACGTACCCGCCGCCCGCCGCGCTGGTGGAGGCCGGCACGCCGAGGCCCACCTGATCGGGCCGCAGCCCGCCCTTGAGCTGGATGCAGGCCAGCGCGGTGAGGAAGTTGACGGTGCCCTGGGCATAGACCTGGCCGTCGCAGCCCAGCATGGTGCCGGAGTTGTAGTACTGCATGTTGACGATGGTGAGGATGTCCTTCACGTTCAGCGCCAGCTTGAAGTACTCCATGCCGGTCGACTGCATGTCGATCGTCTGCGGCGCCATGGTGAGCACGAAGCCCCGGCCCGCCTTCGCCGCGAGGTCGTGCAGCGCCCGTCCCAGGTAGGTGGCGTTGACGCCGTTCTCCAGGTCGATGTCGATCCCGTCGAAGCCGTAGGCCTGCATCAGCGCCCAGGCGGTGTCGGTGAAGTTGGCGGCCGAGGCGGAGCTGTTCACCGCGACCGTGCCGTTCTGGCCGCCGACCGAGAGGACCACCTTCTTCCCGGCGGCCTTCTTGGCCGCGATCTCGGCCTTGAACCGGGCCTCGGTGTAGCCGCCGAGCCGGGAGGAGAGCGTCGGGTCCAGGGTGAAGCCCAGGCCGCCGGGCGTGGCGGTGGCGTCCGCGAAGGAGACCGCGACGATGTCGTAGGCGGCCGGGACGTCGCTGATCCGCTGCACCGTCGCGCCGTTGTCGAAGTTCTGCCAGTAGCCGGTGAGCAGGTGCTTGGGCAGCCCGGGGCGGTCGGTCGGGGTGGCGGTGGTCGTGGGCGTGCCGGTGGTCGTGGGCGTGCCGGTGTCCGTCGGGGAGGCCGTGGCGGTCGGAGTCGGGGTGGTGCCGGTCGGCGAGGGCTTCGGGTCGCCCGGCCCGACCAGCGAGACGTCGTCGGCCAGGTAGGCCGGCTGTCCGTACCAGCCGTGCAGGTAGACGGAGACGCTGGTGGTGGCGGGCCCGGTGGTGAAGGTGGTGCTCAGCTTCGACCAGCCGGCCGAGGTGGTCCAGGTGCTGGGGTCGGTCCCGCCGGTGCCGCGGGCGCCCAGGTAGACGTACGAGCCCTGGACCCAGCCGCTGAGCGTGTAGGTCGAGGACGGCTTCACGGTCACGGTCTGGACGCACTCACCGGTGTCGCCGGCGCCCGGGGTGGACCGCAGCGCGAACGCGCCGGAGTGCACGGTGGCGGTCTCCGGCGCGCCCGCGGTGCAGGTCCAGCCGGTGAGGTGGTTGCCGGACTCGAAGCCGCCGTTGGTGATCAGGTCGATGTCGGCGGCCTGGGCGCCGGTGCCGGTCGCCAGGGCGAGTCCGCTCAGGCCGAGGGCGATCGCCGTGGCCCCGGCGAGCAGGCTGTGGACGGCGCGTGGGCGCCGGTGTCGGGCAGGTGGCATGACTCCATCTTCTGTGGGGGAGGCCGGCGGCCCAGGTGGGGGTGGGTCGTCCGGGTGTCGATGGGTGCACGTGGGGGAGCTACCGACAACTCAAGTCCCTGTCGGGGTAGGAGACTTGCCTCACAAGGTGGAGTAGACCAATCCGGCTGTCAAGAGGGCCGGCGGCCGGGACCCTGGCTCCTGGCCGCAGCCCCGGGCCGCTACGCCGCGGCCAGGGCGGCGGCGGGCCGAACGGCAAGCTGCGCGGTCAGCCGGGCGATCCGGGCCGAGGCCAGCCCGTCCCCGTACGGGCTCGGGGTGGCGGCCAGCCGGGCGAGCCGCTCGGTGCGGTCGGCGAGCCAGCTGCGGGCGAGTCCGCCCAGCTCGGCGCCGGGCCGCACCAGCGCGGCGAAGCCGGCGTCCACGGCCTCGGGGCGCTCGGTGGAGCGGCGCACCACCAGCAGCGGGCGGCCGAGCACGGTGCACTCCTCCTGTACCCCGCCGGAGTCGGAGACCAGCAGTGCGGCGTGCCGGGCGAGGCCCAGGAACTCCGCGTACCCGACCGGCGCGGTGACGGCGAGGCGGTCCAGCAGGCCGTCCAGCGCGAACCGCTCGACCGCGGCCCGGGTGCGCGGGTGCATCGGGAACAGCACCGGGGTGCCGTCCCGGGCGATCCGGTCCAGTTCGGCGAGGACGGCGCCGAGCGCCTCGGCGGTGTCGGTGTTCTCCGGTCGGTGCACGGTGGCCAGCACGTAGCCGTCCGGCGCGACCCCGTGCCGGGCGAGCAGCGCGGCCCGGGCGGGCGGGTCCGGCAGCCGGCGCCGGACCACCTCGACCACGGTGTTGCCGGTCACGGCGATCCGCCGCTCGTCCAGCGACTCGGCGCGCAGGTTGGCGGCGTTCTCGGCGGTGGCGGCGCAGAGCAGGTCGGAGACGTGGTCGACCATCACCCGGTTGTGCTCCTCGGGCATCGCCCGGTCGAAGCTGCGCAGCCCGGCCTCGACGTGCACCAGCGGGATCCCACGGGCGTTGGCGGCGAGCGCGCCGGCCAGGGTGGCGTTGGTGTCGCCCTGGACGACGACGGCGGCGGGCCGGTCGTCCGCGAAGGCGGCGTCGAGCTGGCCGAGGGACTGGGCGATCTGACCGGCCCGAGGGCGGCCGCCGACGCCGGTCAGCACTTCGGGGCGGGGAAGGCCGAGGTCGCGCAGGAAGCGGCCGGACATCGCCTCGTCCCAGTGCTGACCGGTGTGCACCAGTCGGGTGGCCTCACCGAGTTCGTGGATCAGCGGGGCCAGCTTGACCAGCTCGGGGCGGGTGCCGAGGACGACGGCGACGCTGGACGGGGGAAGACAGGGGCTCATGGGTGCGTCTCTCCGGAAACGGGGGCGGCTGGGCGCTCGACGGCGGTTCGAGCGGCCGGGGTCCGACGGTGGGCTGGGGGCGGCTCAGGATTCGAGGGCAGTGGGGGCGCCGGCGGCGACCGCCTCGGCGTTGCGCCGGGTCTTGGCCCAGCCGTTGCGGCCGAGCAGCAGCCGGACGGCGGCCCGCACGGCGACCACGAACAGGTGGTAGGCGTAGAGCCAGACCAGGACGCCCCAGAGCAGGCCGGTGAGCCGGCCGCGGTCGGGGTGGACGAGGCGGCGGTAGGCGAGGCCCCAGAACACCATCGGCAGGGTGGCCAGCCCGAGGGCGAGCAGCATGTAGGGCCCGAACCTGAGCTGGAACTCGGCGGTCTCCGCGGGGAAGAGCACCAGGCCGGCCGCCGTGATCGCGAGCGAGAGCGGGGTCAGCAGGACGAGCAGCACGCAGACCACCGGCTGCAGGAAGGTGTACATCACCTCGGCCTTGCCGGCCGCGGTGTAGTGCGGGGAGCGCAGTACGCGGCCGGTGTAGCGCAGGCACTGCATGTTGCCCTGGGCCCAGCGGGTGCGCTGGGTGAGGAAGCGGCGCAGCGAGACCAGGCCCTCCTGGGAGACCTGGCGCTCGGTGACGTGGGTGAGCCGCCAGCCGGCGAGGCGGAGGTCCAGGCCGGACTCGTAGTCCTCCAGCAGGGCGCGCTCGGGCCAGGGGCGGCCGGCCCGGCCCTCGTCGGCGGTGAGCGAGTCGAGGGCGGTGAGGCGGACGAACTGGCCGTTGCCGCCGAGTCCGACGCTGCCGGTGCGGCGGCGCAGCAGTTGCATGCCGGCGTTGTTGGCCTGGAACTCGACGTCCTGCATCCGGACCAGGGCCCGGGCGAGTGCGTTGGCGGTGCGGCCGCGGCCGGGCAGCGGGAGTTCGTCGTCGGCGTTGCGCATCCGGACGCCGATCTGGACGGCGCCGGTGTCGGGGCGGCCGAGGGCGCGGTCGCTGCAGACCTGGGCGAGGGTGCCGGGGTCGAGCCGCCCGTCGGCGTCGACGACGCCGATCACCACCCGGGAGCGGTCGGTGTCCTCGGGCAGCTGCGCGGAGATCTCGCGGTAGGCGGCGTTCAGCGCGGCGCCCTTGCCGATCCGGGCGTGCGGGCGGCGGCGCTGGACGAGGTGGATCCGCGGGTCCTGCCCGGCGGCGGCCAGGACCAGCTCGCGGGTGGCGTCCTCGCTGTCGTCGTCGATCACCCACAGGTGCGCCCGGGGCGCAGTGGACCGGAGTCCGGCGAGGGTCTGGGCGACCACCGCCTCCTCGTCGCGGCAGGGGATCACCAGGTGCCACTGGAACGCGGCCGGGTCACCGGGATCTGCGGGCCGGTCGTGGAGGAACGCGTGCCGGGAGCCGGCCCAGTACACGAGGAAGCGCCCGAAGACGAGGGCCATGTAGCCGACGAGCGCCAGCGAGACGAGCCCGGCTAACCAGACGAGGGTCTCCTGGCGGGTCGTGATCCAGTCGTGCAGGCCGTCGGGCATGGCGCGGTGCTCCTCGTGATCCAAGGTCGGGCGGCTCCTGTGGAGTGCGAATCGATGCTTCGTTGCGGTTCAAACTCGCAAAATCAATAGTAAACCGGGCAAACTGGGAACGCCGGGCGAAGTGGTGGTTCTCACCCCGTGGGGAGCGCCCGGCGCCGCTCCGTAGACTGTGGTCGTGAGCGACAAGGCCGACCCGAACCCGTACACCCTCCGCCCCGCCGACGGCACCGCCGGCGCCGGCACCGGCGACGCCCTGCGCGACGTCGAGCTGGAGCTCTCCAAGCGCTGGCCGGAGAACAAGCTGGAGCCCTCGCTCGACCGGATCGAGGCGCTGATGGACATCCTGGGCCAGCCCCAGCGGTCCTTCCCCTCCATCCACATCACCGGCACCAACGGCAAGACCTCCACCGCCCGGATGATCGAGCAGCTGCTCAACACCTTCGAGCTGCGCACCGGCCGCTACACCAGCCCGCACGTGGAGACCGTCACCGAGCGGATCACCCTGGACGGAGCCCCGATCACCCCCGAGCGGTTCGTCGAGGTCTACCGCGACATCGAGCCGTACGTGCAGATGGTCGACGCCCAGCAGCCCGTCCCGATGTCCTTCTTCGAGGTGCTGACCGGCATGGCCTACGCCGCCTTCGCCGACGCCCCGGTGGACGTCGCGGTGGTCGAGGTCGGCATGGGCGGCTCCTGGGACGCCACCAACGTGATCGACGCGGCCGTCGCCGTGCTCACGCCGATCGGCCTGGACCACACCGACAAGCTGGGGGAGACCACCGGCGAGATCGCGGTCGAGAAGTCCGGGATCATCAAGTCCGGTGCCGTCGCGGTCGTCGCCCAGCAGCAGCTGGACGCGGCCGAGGTCGTCCTGCGGCGCGCCGTCGAGGTGGACGCCACGGTGGCCCGCGAAGGCATGGAGTTCGGCGTGATCCGCCGTGAGCTGGCCGTCGGCGGACAGCTGGTGACGCTGCGCGGGCTCGGCGGCGAGGAGTACGAGGACGTCTTCATCCCGCTGCACGGCGAGCACCAGGCGCACAACGCAGCCCTGGCGCTGGCCGCGGTCGAGGCCTTCTTCGGCGTCGGCGGCGCCCGTGGCGGCCAGCTCGACCAGGACAAGATCCGCCAGGCCTTCTCCGGCGTCTCCTCCCCGGGTCGCCTGGAGGTCGTCCGGCGCAGCCCCACGATCATCCTGGACGCCGCCCACAACCCGCACGGCGCCCGCGCCACCGTCGCCGCGATCACCGAGTCCTTCGGCTTCACCCGGCTGGTCGGCGTGATCGGCACCAGCGGCGACAAGGACGTGGCCGGTCTGCTGGAGGCCTTCGAGCCGGTCCTGGCCGAGGTCGTGATCAGCCAGAACTCCACCCACCGCGCGATGGACGTGGACGCCCTGGCCGCGCTCGCGGTCGAGATCTTCGGCGAGGACCGCGTCCAGGTCGAGCCCCGGCTCGACGACGCCATCGCCGCGGCCGTCACCCTCGCCGAGGAGGAGGGCGACCTCGGCGGCGCCGGCGTGCTGGTCACCGGTTCGGTCATCACGGTGGGCGAGGCCCGCCTGCTCCTCGGGAGGAAGTGACGATGAGGACGCTCTGCTCCTCCACCCTGATCGGCGAGGCGCTGCTGATCCTGTTCGCGGCGCTGGTCGCGACGCAGCTCTCCGACGTCTCCCCGGCCACGGTCTGGACCGTCAGCGGCATCGCGATGGTCCTCTGCATCGCGCTCTGTGGCATGATCACCCGCCCCGGTGCGGTGCCGATCGGCTGGGCGCTGCAGATCGGCCTGGTCGCCAGCGGCTTCATCCTGCCCACCATGTTCGCCCTCGGAGCGGTCTTCGCCGGCCTGTGGTGGTGCTCGGTGCACTACGGCCGCAAGGTGGACGAGTTCAAGGCCGCCCGCGCCGCCGCGGAGGCCGCCGCCCCGGCGGCCTAGAGCCCGTCCCACGAGGGCCGGGACCGGGGGCCCGGGGTGTTGCTCACGCAAGGTAACCTCTGCGGGTAGCCGCACTCCGCACGCCCGAGCGCGTGCGCGCCGAACCGATCCCCAGGAGACGCACCGTGTCCCAGCGCACTCTCGTCCTGCTCAAGCCCGACGCCGTCAAGCGAGGCCTGGCCGGCGAGATCATCAGCCGCATCGAGCGCAAGGCCGGCTGGAAGCTCACCGCTCTGGAGCTGCGCACCTTCGACCGGGCGACGCTGGAGCACCACTACGCGGAGCACGTCGGCCGCCCGTTCTACGAGCCGCTGCTGGAGTTCATGACCTCCGGCCCGTCCATCGCCATGATCGTCGAGGGCGAGGAGGTCGTCCCCGGCATCCGCATGCTGGCCGGCGCCACCAACCCGCTGGAGGCCGGCGCCGGCACCATCCGCGGCGACTACGCGACCATCACCCGCGAGAACCTGATCCACGCCTCCGACTCGCCCGAGTCGGCCGAGCGCGAGATCAAGATCTTCTTCCCCGCCCACGCCTGATCCCGACCCTCGCGACACGCCCGAGAGACGCCCGGGTGCCCCGGTCGGGACCGTTGGCCCGGCCGGGGCATTCTTATCGTGAAATAGGGAACTGAGGGCGCCGACACGGCGTCCCAATGCCCGGAGAAGCGATCACGCCCCGGACAATGGACGGCATGCCCCACGTCGACGTCCGTACCGGCCGGCGTGACTACGATGGACGCGACCCGAGGGCCCGTCACGGCCGGTCAGCTGGTTTCCGCCCAAGCCGTGGGCGCACGTTCGTCGTCCACCCCCCGCAATGACTCCGAGCCCGGGAAGGCACCCACACCCCATGGCAACCAACCTGTCGTTCATCGGCCGCGACCTGGCGATCGACCTCGGAACCGCCAACACGCTGGTGTACGTCAGGGGCAAGGGGATCGTCCTCAACGAGCCGTCCGTGGTCGCGGTGAACACCAACACCGGCGGCATCCTGGCGGTCGGCGCCGAGGCCAAGAAGATGATCGGCCGCACCCCCGGCAACATCGTCGCCATCCGCCCGCTCAAGGACGGCGTGATCGCCGACTTCGAGATCACCGAGCGGATGCTCCGCTACTTCATCCTCAAGATCCACCGCCGCCGCTACCTGGCCCGCCCGCGGGTCGTGGTCTGCGTGCCCTCCGGCATCACCGGGGTCGAGCGCCGCGCCGTGATCGAGGCCTCCTCGCAGGCCGGCGCGCGCCAGGTGCACATCATCGAGGAGCCGATGGCCGCCGCGATCGGCGCCGGCCTGCCGGTCCACGAGGCCACCGGCAACATGGTCGTCGACATCGGCGGCGGCACTACTGAGGTCGCCGTGATCTCCCTCGGCGGCATCGTCACCGCGCAGTCCATCCGGGTCGCCGGCGACGAGCTGGACAACGCGATCGTCCAGCACATCAAGAAGGAGTACTCGCTGCTCCTCGGCGAGCGCAGCGCCGAGCAGATCAAGATGAGCATCGGGTCCGCCTTCGCCCTGGAGGGCGAGAAGGACGAGCACGCCGAGATCCGCGGCCGCGACCTGGTCAGCGGCCTGCCCAAGACCGTCGTGATCTCCGCCGCCGAGGTCCGCGAGGCCATCGACGAGCCGGTCAACTCGATCATCGACGCCGTCAAGACCACCCTCGACCAGTGCCCGCCCGAGCTCGCCGGCGACGTCATGGACCGCGGCATCGTCCTCACCGGCGGCGGCGCCCTGCTCCGGGGCCTGGACGAGCGGCTGCGCCGCGAGACCGGCATGCCGATCCACATCGCCGAGAACCCGCTCGACTCGGTGGCCCTCGGCTCCGGCAAGTGCGTCGAGGAGTTCGAGGCACTGCAGCAGGTACTCGACGCCCAGCCGCGCCGTTAGCACAACCGACACACCGGACAGTCAAGCTGAAACGGCCCCGCCCGGGCCCCGCGGCCCGGGCGGTCGGCCAGGTACGAAGGGGCAGTACCAGCACCGTGAGGGACACACGAGAGAGCCGGCTGCTGCTCATCCTGCTGGTGGCCGTCGCCTTCGCGCTGATCACCGTCGACATCAAGGGCGGTGAGGACTCCCCGCTCGGCGGCGCCCGGCGTGCCGCCGCCGGTGTCCTCGGCCCGGTCGAGCGCGGCGCCGCCACCGTCGTCGACCCGGTCGCCGACACCGTCCGCGCCTTCCGTGACGCCGCCACCCACAGCGGCCGCACCGACCAGCTCGCCCGCGAGAACACCGAGCTGCGCCAGAAGCTCGCCTCCTCCGACGCGGCCGGCGCCCGCACCAAGCAGCTCGACGACCTGCTGCGCACCGCCGGCGCCGGCGGATACACCGTCAAGGCCGCCCAGGTCATCGCGATCGGCCCGGCCCAGGGCTTCTCCTGGACCATCACCATCGACGCCGGCAGCGACGACGGCCTCACCCGGGACATGACCGTCATCAACGGCCAGGGCCTGGTCGGCCGGATCACCACCGTCGCCCCGACCACCTCCACCGTGCTGCTCGCCTCCGACCCCGGCTTCAGCGCCGGCGCCCGGCTGGAGGGCAGCGGCGAGATCGGCTTCGCCTCCGGCGGCGGCACCAGCGCCATGAAGGTCTCGCTGCTCAACGGCAAGGCCCAGGTCAAGGAGGGCGACCGGCTGGTCACCTTCGGCTCGCAGAGCGGCCGCCCGTTCGTGCCCGGCGTCCCGGTCGGCAAGGTGGTCCAGGTCGAGGCCAACCCCGGCCAGCTCACCAAGACGATCCTCGTCGAGCCCTTCGTGCAGTTCACCCGGCTCGACCTGATCGGCGTCGTCGTCGTGCCGCCGCGCACCGACCCGCGCGACGCCGTCCTGCCGCCCGCGCCCGCCGCCCAGGGCCAGGCCCCCGCCGCCCCCGCGGCGCCGGCCGCCGCCGTACCGCCCGCCAAGCCCTCCGGGGGGAACTGAGCCATGCGCCTCGCCCGCGTCCCCGTCACCGCCGTGCTGATCCTGCTCGGCCTGATCCTTCAGGTCAGCGTCTTCGGTCGGCTCCAACTCCCGGGCGCCACACCGGACATACTGCTGCTCGTAGTGGTCGGCCTGGCCATGGTCTACGGGCCGACCGGCGGCTGCCTGGTCGGCTTCGCGGCCGGCCTGCTGGCCGATCTCGCACCGCCGTCCGACCACGCCATCGGGCGCTACGCCCTGGTGCTCTGCCTGATGGGCTACGCCGCCGGGCTGCTCCGCCCCGACCACGGCCGGCAGCGCTCGGTCTCCAGCGCGCTGCTGGTGGTGGCCGGTGCGGCGACGGCCTCCACGCTGCTGTACGCGATGGTCGGCGCCCTGGTCGGCGACACCGCCGCCCGGCACGTCGGCCTCGGCAGCCTTGTGCTCACCGCCCTGCTGTACGACCTGCTGCTGGCGCCCTTCGTGGTGCCCGCGGTGATGCTGATCGGACGCCGCTTCGGCAAGGACCCGGTCGCCGCCGCGGCCGGCGACGACGAGGGCGGCCCCGGGCTGGGCACGCTGGCCCGCTACCGCACCACCCGTGAGGCGTCGGCCGGGCCGGGCTACAAGAAGAAGCGCTCGCTCGGCTTCGCCAAGCGGCCGTAGCACCGGCCCGTCCACGCCCGTGATCCCCGTGATCCCCGGAACCCCGCACCCTGGAGCGCACGCGACGTGAGCAACATCCCCGAGACCGGCCGTACCCGGCGGGTGACGATCCGTCTGGTGGTGCTGCAGATCCTGGTGCTGTCGCTGCTCGCCACGCTCGGCGGGCGGCTCTGGTACCTGCAGATCCGCAACGCCAAGGAGTACACCGCCAAGGCGACCGGCAACCACATCCGCGAGGTGGTCGAGCCGGCCGTGCGCGGCGAGATCCTGGACGCCTCCGGGCGGATCCTGGCCGGCAACGAGACCAAACTGGTCGTCTCGGTCAGCCGGACCTCCCTGCTGCAGCAGAAGGACGCCGGCAAGGCGGTGCTCGGCCGCCTCGCCGAGGTGCTCGGCATGCCGGCCAAGGACGTCCAGGAGAAGGTCCGGCTCTGCGACGCCAAGACCTCGCAGCCCTGCTGGAACGGCTCGCCCTACCAGCCGATCCCGGTCACCAAGGAAGCGACCACCCAGCAGGCGATGCAGATAATGGAGCGCCGCGAGGACTTCCCCGGCGTCACCGCGCAGCCCACCGCCGTGCGGCACTACACCGGCGCCGAGGGCGCCAACATGGCCCAGGTGCTCGGCTACCTCTCGCCGGTGACCGACGAGGAGGTCTCCAAGACCGCCGACAAGAGCGGCCTGGACCGCTACCTGCCGGCCGACCAGATCGGCCGGGCCGGGCTGGAGTCGGTGTACGACCGCGACCTGCGCGGCACCGCGGGCATCACCAAGCTGGAGGTCGACAACCTCGGCCGGGTGATCGGCACCGCCGGCACCGTCGCCCCGCAGACCGGCAACAACCTGGTGACCAGCATCGACGCCCGGGTGCAGAAGACCGTCGAGGACAACCTGGCGCAGGCGATGAACGAAGCCCGCAAGACCTTCGACAAGGTGACCAACCGCAACTACGAGGCCGACTCCGGCGCCGCCGTCGTGATGGACGTGCACACCGGGCGGATCGTGGCGATGGCCAGCGCCCCGACGTACGACCCGAACCTCTGGCAGGGCGGCATCGCCGGCAAGGACTACCAGGCGCTGACCAGCAAGGAATCCAACTTCCCGCTGCTGAACCGGGCCATACAGGGTCAGTCCGCCCCCGGCTCGACCTTCAAGGTCGTCTCCACCACCGCCGCCGTGCAGGCGGGTTACCCGCTGGACGGCACCTACCCCTGCCCGAAGAGCCTGACCATCGGCGGCCGCGAGTTCAAGAACTTCGAGAGCGAGAACTTCGGCTCGATCACGCTGGAGAAGGCGCTGGAGGTCTCCTGCGACACCGTCTTCTACGGCCTGGCGTACGACCAGTGGATGAAGGACGGCGGCATCAAGCCGAAGAAGGACCCGGCCGACTGGTTCTACAAGACCGCCCACCAGTTCGGCCTCGGCGCCAAGACCGGGATCGACCTGCCCAGCGAGGTCACCGGCCGGGTGCCGGACCGGCAGTGGAAGCAGTCCTACTACGACAGCAACAAGGACTCCTGGTGCAAGCAGGCGGAGAAGGGCGGCACCAGCTACTCCGACCTGATCGCGAAGGAGAACTGCGTCGACGGCTACCAGATGCGGGCCGGTGACTCGGTCAACTTCGCGATCGGCCAGGGCGACACGCTGGTCACCCCGATCCAGATGGCCCGGATCTACTCGGCGCTCGCCAACGGCGGCACCTTCTACCGGCCGACCATCGGCAAGGCGGTGATGAGCCCGAGCGGTGAGCTCGTCCGCGAGATCGCCCCGCACGAGGACGCCAAGTTCCCCGGCGACCAGAAGCTGCTCGGCTACATCGACCAGGCCACCGCCGGCGTCATCACCAGTGGCACCGCGGCCTGGAAGTTCGCCGGCGCCGGCTGGCCCCAGGGCAAGATCGAGCTGCACGCCAAGACCGGCACCGCGGAGGTCGAGGGCAAGCAGACCACTTCGTGGCTGACCACCTACAGCGACGACTACGCGGTCGTGATGACGATAAGCCAGGGCGGCACGGGCTCCGGCGGCTCGGGTGACGCGATCCGCCGGATCTACCAGGCGCTCTACGGCGTGGACGACAAGGGCAACGTCGACAACGGCAAGGCCCTGCTGCCCAAGCCGCAGGCCGAGCTGCCGAAGTTCAACCCGGACGGCACCGCGATCGTCAAGCCGGTCGCCCTCCAGGGCCCCGCCGCCGGCGACCCGGGCGTGACGGGTGGCTCGCCGCGGGTCTTCCTGGACCCGGCGCAGCCGTCCGGCCCGGCGGTCCTGCTGACCGCGGCCGACACCGCGCTGGAGCCGACCCGCGGCAACGGAAGGGGCCGGGCATGACCTCGTACGGTTCGTACCGTCAGCTGCGGCTCGCCCCGCAGCAGCGCCGCGGGGTCTCCAAGGCCCTCGCCAAGGACTCGCCGCTCTGGCGGATCGACTGGATACTGCTGCTGGCCGCCCTGGTCCTCTCGCTGGGCAGCTCGCTGCTGGTCTGGTCGGCCACCCGTGGGCGGGACTCGCTCACCCACGGCGACCCGCAGTACTTCCTGTTCCGGCACCTCACCAACGTGGTCGTCGGCATGGTGCTGTGCGCGGTGGTCATAGGGATAGGGAGCCGCCGGTTCCGCACCGTGGTGCCGTTCCTGTACATCGCCGTGATCGTGCTGCTGCTGGCCACGCTGAGCCCGCTCGGCTCGACCATCAACGGCCAGCACTCCTGGATCCAGCTCGGCGGCGGCTTCTCCGTCCAGCCGGCCGAGTTCGCCAAGCTGGCGATCGTGCTCTCGATGGCTGTGGTGCTGGCCGACCAGGTCGATGCCGGGGAGCGGGAGTTCCCCTCGCACCGGGCGGTGTTCCGCGGGCTGGTCTGGGCGACGCTGCCGATGGCGATCGTGATGCTGATGCCGGACGCCGGCTCGGTGATGGTGATGGCCGTCATCGTGATGGGCATCCTGCTGGCCTCCGGCGCGGCCAACCGCTGGGTGTTCGGGCTGATCCTGGCCGGGGTCGGCGGCTGCATCGCGATCTGGAAGCTCGGGGTGCTGAGCAAGTACCAGATCGACCGCTTCGCCGCCTTCGCCAACCCGGCGCTCGACCCGTCCGGCGTCGGCTACAACACCGCGCAGGCCCGGATCGCGATCGGGTCGGGCGGGCTGACCGGCAAGGGGCTGTTCCACGGCACCCAGACCACCGGCCAGTTCGTCCCGGAGCAGCAGACCGACTTCGTCTTCACGGTGGCCGGTGAGGAACTGGGCTTCCTCGGAGCGCTGGCGATCATCGTGCTGCTGGGCGTGGTGCTCTGGCGGGGCTGCCGGATCGCCCGGCAGGCGACCGACCTGTACGGGACGATCGTGGCGGCCGGAGCGGTCACGTGGTTCGCCTTCCAGGGGTTCGAGAACATCGGGATGTGCCTGGGCATCATGCCGGTCGCCGGTATCCCGCTGCCTTTCGTCTCCTACGGCGGGTCGTCGATGTTCTCGACCTGGGTGGCGATCGGGCTGTTGCAGGCGGTGCAGAGCCAGCGGCCGATAGCGGCCTGAGCGATCGCACGGGGCCGGTCCGGGACTCTCCCGGGCCGGCCCCTCCGCATGCCGCACACCCTTCCGCCTGCCGGGCCTGCCGGGCCTGCCGGGCGCCGACGGGTGCCCGGCCGGCCGGCGCCCGCACGCTACGGCAGCAGGCAGTCCGCGGCGGCCAGCACCGCCCGCGTCTGGTGCGCCACCTGGGCCTCCACCGGGACCCACCGGGCGCCGAGCCGGCCGAGCCGCTCCAGGCTCCCGGTGACGATCCCGCGGGCCCGCTCCCGGGCGGCGTCCGCGGCTGGGCCCCCGGCGTCGCCGAGCAGCCGCAGCAGCATCGACGCCGCCCGCAGCGGGATCCGCTCGGCGACGATCCGGGCCGTGGTCACCCGGGAGACCGCCAGCGGGCGCTCGCACCAGTCGGCCAGCCACTCCCGGGCGAGCAGCGGACAGGCGCCCAGGTTGAATTCGACGGCGCGCAGCAGCGGCCCGTACGCCGCCCGGGCGTGTGCCGGGACCAGCGGCAGCAGCTCGGACAGCTGCTCGGCGCGCTCGCGCAGGGCCACGGCCGCGGCCGCCACCGACCGCCGCACGTCGGGGTGCAGCCCGGCGTCGCCGACGGAGTCCACCGCCCACATCGGCACCTCCAGCAGGGCCGTCACCCCGCCGTACCGGCCGGCGTACGCCCAGGTGGAGCGCGCCGGGTCGTCCGGCAGCGCCCGGGGGAGGCCGTCGCGGCCGCGCCCCGGCAGCACGTACACCCCAGGGGCCGGGCTGTCCCAACCGACCGCGTCGTAGGAGTCGACGTCCAGCGGCACGCCGCCGCGGGCCACCGAGCGGGCGAAGCGCCCGGCCAGGCCGGGGACCGGCCGGGTCAGCTGGACGAACGCCCCGCCGAAGTCCACACCGTGCAGCGAGCACTGCAGGAAGGGGCGCAGCTCGTCGATCAGCCCGGTCAGCACCAGGCTCTCCGGCATCGGCCTGCGCTCGCCGCCGACCGGCGGCAGCAGCTCGGGCTGCTCCTCGAAGGCGGGCCGGAAGAAGTGCTCGTAGTGCCGTGGGGCGGTGAGCGGGCCGCTGAGCCAGCCCTCGTTGAGCGCGGCGCCGTCCGGGTCCAGACAGAGCAGGATGTGCCAGGCCAGGCCGGGTCTGGGCGGCCGGGCCAGCGTCAGCGCGGCGAGGCGCAGCGCGGCGGCGACGCCGACCGGTTCGTTGGGGTGGGGGCCGCCGACCACCAGGACGGCCTGCGGGCCCTCGTCGACGGAGAGCAGGACCAGCGGCCGCCCGCCCCGGGAACGGCCCACCTCGCGGATCCGGCAGCGCTCGGGGTGGCGCAGCGCCAGCCGGCGGGCGGCGGCCGCCGCCCGGGGCGCCGCGGGGTAGCGGTCGAGCGGTCCGGGAGGGCTCTCGCGGCGGGGCACCCGCCGGCCGGTGTCGGTCATCCCGCGAGGCCGGTGTCGGTGCCGTCGTGCATGGGCGCCTTCCTTGTCCGATGGCGTGCGGGCCTCCCGGCGGAGCCCTGCCAGTACCGCACGGGCCGTCCGGGCCTGTCAACAGCCGCCGTTCCGGTCGGGCGCCCGCGGCCCGGCCGGGCCGCGGGCCGGATTCGGCTACCCTTGAGGGTCACCCCTCCCAGACGTCGCCCACCGCCCGGAACCGGGACCAGGATGCGCGCGACACCTCTCAACGTCGTAAGGGTTCCTAGTACATGACTGTCGAATCGGTCTTCCCACGCCTGGAGGCCCTCCTCCCGCACGTCCAGAAGCCGATCCAGTACGTCGGCGGCGAGCTGAACTCGACCGTCAAGGACTGGGACGCCTGCGACGTCCGCTGGGCGCTGATGTACCCCGACGCCTACGAGGTGGGCCTGCCCAACCAGGGCGTCATGATCCTCTACGAGGTGCTCAACGAGCGCGAGGGCGTGCTGGCCGAGCGGACCTACAGCGTCTGGCCCGACCTGGAAGCGCTGATGCGCGAGCACGGCGTCCCCCAGTTCACCGTGGACGCCCACCGCCCGGTGCGCGCCTTCGACGTGTTCGGCCTCTCCTTCTCCACCGAGCTCGGCTACACCAACATGCTGACCGCGCTCGACCTCGCGGGCATCCCGCTGGAGGCCCGCGACCGCACCGACGAGGACCCGATCGTCCTGGCCGGCGGCCACGCCGCGTTCAACCCCGAGCCGATCGCGGACTTCATCGACTGCGCGGTGATCGGCGACGGCGAGCAGGCCGTGCTGGACATCACCGAGCTCATCCGCGGCTGGAAGGCCGAGGGCCGCCCGGGCGGGCGCGACGAGCTGCTGCTGCGCCTGGCGCGCACCGGCGGGGTGTACGTGCCGAAGTTCTACGACGTGGAGTACCTGGCCGACGGCCGGATCGGCCGCGTCGTGCCGAACGCGCCGGGCGTGCCGTGGCGGGTGTCCAAGCACACCGTCATGGACCTCGACGAGTGGCCCTACCCGAAGCAGCCGTTGGTCCCGCTGGCCGAGACCGTGCACGAGCGGATGTCCGTGGAGATCTTCCGCGGCTGCACGCGCGGCTGCCGCTTCTGCCAGGCCGGCATGATCACGCGCCCCGTGCGGGAGCGAAGCATCACCGGCATCGGCGAGATGGTCGAGCGCGGCCTGAAGGCGACCGGCTTCGAGGAGGTCGGCCTGCTGTCGCTGTCCAGCGCCGACCACACCGAGATCGGCGACATCGCGAAGGGCCTGGCCGACCGCTACACCGAGGACAAGATCGGTCTGTCGCTGCCGTCCACCCGCGTCGACGCGTTCAACATCGACCTCGCCAACGAGCTGTCCCGCAACGGCCGCAGGTCGGGCCTGACCTTCGCCCCCGAGGGCGGCAGCGAGCGCATGCGCAAGGTGATCAACAAGATGGTGTCGGAGGAGGACCTCATCCGCACCGTCGCCACCGCGTACGGCAACGGCTGGCGCCAGGTGAAGCTGTACTTCATGTGCGGCCTGCCGACCGAGACCGACGAGGACGTGCTCCAGATCGGCGAGATGGCGAAGAACGTCATCCAGAAGGGCCGCGAGGTCACCGGCCAGAACGACATCCGCTGCACCGTCTCGATCGGCGGGTTCGTGCCCAAGCCGCACACCCCGTTCCAGTGGGCACCGCAGCTGTCCGCCGAGGCCACCGACGCCCGCCTGGCGAAGCTGCGCGACTCGATCCGCGGCGACCGCAAGTACGGCAAGAACATCGGCTACCGCTACCACGACGGCAAGCCCGGCATCGTCGAGGGCCTGCTCTCCCGCGGCGACCGCCGGATCGGTGCCGTGATCCGCGCGGTCTACGAGGACGGCGGCCGCTTCGACGGCTGGCGCGAGTACTTCTCGTACGACCGCTGGATGCTCTCGGCCGAGAAGGGCCTGGCCGGCACCGGCGTCGACGTCGACTGGTACACCACCCGCGAGCGCACCTACGAGGAGGTGCTGCCCTGGGACCACCTGGACAGCGGCCTCGACAAGGACTGGCTGTGGGAGGACTGGCAGGACGCCCTCGAAGAGGTCGAGGTCGACGACTGCCGCTGGACCCCGTGCTTCGACTGCGGCGTCTGTCCGCAGATGCAGACGGAGATCCAGATCGGTCCCACCGGCAAGAAGCTGCTGCCGCTGACCGTGGTCAAGTAGCCGTTGCGCGCGTCCGACGCCCCGCCGGAGAGTTCCGGCGGGGCGTCGGCGTGTCCGGCCCCGGCCGGGGTGGCGGGGCCCGACCAGGGGCGGAGCGAGCGGGGCGTGCGGGCGCGTACCCTTTGAGGTGACAGAGTCCGGACAGTGGCGCACGACCGCCGCGCCGGACGGGGACAACTGACTAAGGACTGAGCGACTCTGGCACGCCGTACGCCCGACGGTCCGCCGCCCGCGCCGACGGTGCAGCGGATCCGTCTCCGCTACACCAAGCGCGGCCGGCTCCGCTTCACCAGCCACCGCGATTTTCAGCGCGCCTTCGAGCGCGCCCTGCGCCGGTCGGCGGTGCCGATGGCCTACTCGGCCGGCTTCACCCCGCACCCGAAGGTCTCGTACGCCAACGCCGCTCCGACCGGGGTGGCGAGCGAGGCGGAGTACCTGGAGATCGGCCTCGCCGACGCCCGCGACCCGGAGCAGCTGCGTGCGCAGCTGGACGCGTCGCTGCCGAGCGGGCTGGACGTCATCGACGCGGTCGAGGTCCGGACGCCCAACTTCGTGGAGCGCCTGGAGGCCTCCGAGTGGCAGGTCCGGCTGGACGGTGTCACGCGGGAGGAGGCCGCCCGCGCGGCCGCCGTCTTCCTCGCCGAGGAGCGGGTCGAGGTCGAACGCCTGACCAAGAACGGTGTTCGGGTCTTCGACGCGCGCGGCGCCGTGGCGGCGCTGGAAATCCTCCCGTCGCAGGTCGACGCCGGTGCGGACACGGTGGGCGAAGGGGCCCGCGATGTTCGGACGGCCCGTCCCTGTGCGATACTGCGCCTGGTAGTACGACACGCCACACCCGCCGTACGACCCGACGACGTATTGTCCGGTCTCCGTGCGACGGCCGACCTGGCGCCGCCGGTCCCCGCAGAGGTGACCAGGCTGGCGCAGGGGCCGCTCGACGAGGGGACCGGCACGGTGACCGACCCGCTGGCGCTCGACCGCGCCGCGGCCCCGGCCGGCCCTGTGGCGGCCGCCGAGCCGCGCGCAACCGCGTCCGCCTAGCGGGCGGAGGCCGGGTCCAGTACCACTGGACCCGACGGTCCTCCAGGCCCCCGCGGCTCCCCAGGGGAGCGAGCGTCGTCGAAGCACAGGCCGGCCTCTTGCGGCCCGCCGACCCGATGGTCGGTGGGCCCGAGGACCCCGTCCGGGAGCCACCCGGGGTTGGGGGACGGCGCAGCTTGGGAAAACCTCAGAAGACTGGTCAGACCAGAAGACTTTCGACACCCCGCCGAGCGTGGGGCGCCGAGCGAGACTACGAGCCCCTGTGCGGCCTCGCGTCCGCACGGCGGCACCGTGAAAGGGTCCGGCCCGAGCATCGTCGCGATGCCGGCCGGCCACCGGTGCCCAGCCGTGCGCGGATGTGGAGCCCGGGGGCCTGACGGGAGATCCACCCGCATGCTCGATAACACCGATCCGCAGCAGTCTGCGGCGCCGGAACAGAACGATTCCACCACCACCGGTGGCGAGGGCGCGGCCGCCGCGCCGCCGCGCCGCCGTCGCCGTGCGGTGTCCCGCCCGGCGGGCACCCCGCAGGGTGCGGCCGCGGAGGCCGCCGAGACGGTGATCCCGGCCGAGGCGCCGGCGGCCGAGGCCGTGCCCGTCGAGGCTCCGGCCGCCGAGCCGGTGGCCGAGAAGCCGGTCCGGGCCCGCCGTACCCGCAAGCGTGCCGAGGCCCCCGCCGGGGCGCCGGAGGCCGCCTCGATCGTCGTCACCGCGCCGGAGGCCCCGCAGGCCGCCGGGGCGCCGGCGGCCGAGGCCGTGCCCGTCGAGGCTCCGGCCGCCGAGCCGGTGGCCGAGAAGCCGGTCCGGGCCCGCCGTACCCGCAAGCGTGCCGAGGCCCCCGCCGGGGCGCCCGCCGCCGAGGCCGCGCCCGTCGAAGCCGCGCCCGTCGAGGCCGCCCCCGTCGAAGCGCCGGCCGAGGCTCCGGCTGCCCCTGCCGCCGAGGAGGCGCCGGCTGCGCCGGCCCGCCGTCCCCGCCGCCGCCGGGTGGTCGAGGAGACGCCGGTCGTCGCGGAGACGCCGGTCGAGGAGCCCGCCGTCGAGGCCCCGGCCGAGGAGCCCGTCGCCGAGGAGGAGGCCGCCGAGGTCGAGGCCGCCGCGCCCGCCCCGGCCCCCGCCGCCGAGGCCGAGCCGCCGCACCGGGTGCGCCGCCGCGCGGTCCGCCCGTCCACCGCGATCTTCCAGGCCCCGGTCTTCCAGGAGCCTGCCCCCTACGTCGCCCCGCCCGCCGCGCAGCCGGCAGCCGCCGCGCCCGCTCCGGCCGAGGCCGCCGCGCCAGCCGTCCAGCGCGAAGAGGAGGACGAGTACGAGTACAGCGGCGTCGGCCGTCGCCGCCGTACCCGCACCCAGGTGCGGGTGCAGGCACCGGCCCGCCCGAAGCCCGTCGTCGAGGCCCCGGCCGAGGAGCCCGCCGTCGAGGCCCCCGCCGCCGGTCCGGAGGCCGAGGGCGAGTGGGAGGAGGACGGCCGTCCGTCCCGCCGTCGCCGCCGTGGCGGCCGTCGCCGCCGCCGTGGCGAAGCCGAGGAGTTCGAGGCCGAGGCCGCCGAGACCGAGCAGCCCGCCGAGGAGCCGGCCGCGGCCGCCGACGAGGAGGAGGGCGACGAGGACGAGGACGAGCTGTCCGCCGGCCTGGCCTCGTCCCGTCGCCGTCGCCGCCGTCGCCGCCGCAGCGGTGAGGCCGGCGCGGTCGAGACCGCCGAGACCACCGAGGACGGCGTCCGCACGGTCGTGAAGGTGCGCGAGCCGCGCCGCCGCTCCACCGAGCCGTCGTTCGACCCGGACGAGGTGCAGTCGATCAAGGGCTCGACCCGCCTGGAGGCGAAGAAGCAGCGCCGCCGCGAGGGCCGCGAGCTGGGCCGCCGCCGGGTGCCGATCATCACCGAGGCCGAGTTCCTGGCCCGCCGCGAGTCGGTCGAGCGCGTCATGGTGGTGCGCCAGAACGGCCAGCGCACCCAGATCGGCGTGCTTGAGGACGGCGTGCTGGTCGAGCACTACGTCAACAAGGAGCAGGCCACCTCGTACGTCGGCAACGTCTACCTGGGCAAGGTCCAGAACGTGCTGCCGTCGATGGAGGCCGCCTTCGTCGACATCGGCAAGGGCCGCAACGCCGTGCTCTACGCCGGCGAGGTCAACTTCGGTGCGCTGGGCGGCCACGGCGGCCCGCGCCGGATCGAGTCGGTGCTGAAGTCCGGCCAGTCCGTGCTGGTGCAGGTCTCCAAGGACCCGATCGGCCACAAGGGCGCCCGCCTGACCAGCCAGATCTCGCTGCCCGGCCGCTACCTGGTCTACGTGCCCGAGGGCTCGATGACCGGCATCTCGCGCAAGCTGCCGGAGAACGAGCGCGCCCGGCTGAAGCAGATCCTCAAGAAGATCGTCCCGGACGACGCGGGCGTCATCGTGCGCACCGCCGCCGAGGGCGCCTCCGAGGAGGAGCTGACCCGCGACGTCCAGCGCCTGCAGCAGCAGTGGGAGGACATCCAGAAGAAGGCCGCCAGCGGCAACGCCCCGGCGCTGCTGTACGGCGAGCCGGACATGACCGTCCGGGTCGTCCGCGACATCTTCAACGAGGACTTCACCAAGGTCATCGTCTCCGGCACCGAGGCGTGGAACACCATTCACGACTACGTGTCCAACGTGGCCCCGGACCTCGCCGAGCGGCTCCAGCGGTGGACCTCCGAGGTGGACGTGTTCGCCACCTACCGGATCGACGAGCAGCTGATGAAGGCGCTGGACCGCAAGGTCTGGCTGCCCAGCGGCGGTTCGCTGGTGATCGACCGCACCGAGGCGATGGTCGTCATCGACGTCAACACCGGGAAGTTCGTCGGCCAGGGCGGCAACCTGGAGGAGACGGTCACCCGGAACAACATCGAGGCGGCCGAGGAGATCGTGCGCCAGCTCCGGCTGCGCGACCTCGGCGGCATCATCGTGATCGACTTCATCGACATGGTGCTGGAGTCCAACCGGGACCTGGTGCTGCGCCGCCTGCTGGAATGCCTGGGCCGTGACCGGACCAAGCACCAGGTGGCCGAGGTCACCTCGCTCGGCCTGGTGCAGATGACCCGCAAGCGGGTCGGCCAGGGCCTGCTGGAGTCGTTCTCCGAGCCCTGCGTGCACTGCAACGGGCGTGGCGTGATCGTCCACATGGAGCAGCCGAGCGCCCACGTCCACGCGGCTGGCGGCCAGTCCGCCGCAGCCGGCGAGGCGGGCTCGGGCGGTGGCAAGCGCCGGCGCCGGGGCAAGGGCGGTGCGGCCCACGAGGAGCCGCAGGCCGTCGCCGAGGCGGCCGTCGAGGCGATCGAGGCCGCGGAGGCGGTCGTCGAGGCCCCGGCCGAGGTCGAGGCCGTCGAGGTCGTGGAGACGGTCGAGGCGCCGCCGGCCGCCGAGGCTCCGGCCGAGGTCGAGGCCGCCGCGGTCGCCGAGCCGGTCGCCGAGGCGGCGGCCCAGCCGAGCCTGGTGGAGATCCCGGCCGTCGCCCCGGCGCCTGCCGGCCGCACCCGCCGCCGTGCGGTGCGCAAGGCGACGGCTCCGGCCGGTGCGCCGGCCGAGGCGGAGATCGTGGTGCTGCAGGCCCGTGCCGACGCGGCCCTGGAGGCGGCCTTCGCCGCCGCCGAGGCTCCGGTGGAGGCGCCGACCGAGGTCGTCGTCGAGGCCGCCGCCGAGGCTCCGGTGGAGGCCGCCGCCGAGGCGGTCGTCGCCGAGCCGGCCGTCGAGATCCCCGCCGAGGCCGCTGCCGAGGCACCCGAGGAGGAGGAGGCGCCGGCGCCGAAGAAGCGGGCCGCGCGCAAGACCGCCGCCAAGAAGACGGCCGCCAAGAAGACCACGGCGGCCGCGAAGAAGACCACCGCCCGCAAGACCGCGACCAAGCGGACCAGCGCGGCGGCCAAGAAGGCCGCGGCCGCCGAGGGTGAACCGGCAGCCGAGTAGTGCCCGTGTCCCGGGGGCGGGCGACCGTCCGCCCCCGGGACCGTACGGTCCGGTTTGCCCCCGTGGCGGCCGGTCCGTATTCTTGACCCTCGGCGTGTCTACGCCATGCTCCTGAGCAATTTCACCTTCCCGGCCCCTCACGGAGCCGGGGAGAGGCCCCTGTGTCCGTACCCAGGCGGCTGGCATCTGGAGCTCCGACCGAGTTAGAAATGGGGTACCGCATGTACGCGATCGTTCGCGCAGGCGGCCGCCAGCACAAGGTCGCCGTCGGCGACGTGCTGGAGATCGACCGTATCGAGGCCAAGCCGGGTGACTCGGTGGAGCTCTCCACCATCCTGGTCGTCGACGGTGACGCTGTCACCTCCGACCCGTGGGTGCTGGCCGGCGTGAAGGCTCACGCCGAGGTGGTCGACCAGACCAAGGGCGACAAGATCGTCATCCTGCGCTACAAGAACAAGACCGGTTACCGTCGCCGCCAGGGTCACCGCCAGCAGCACACCGCTGTGCGGATCACGAGCATCGACTCCGTCAGCAAGTAAGGGGATAGCGAGATGGCACACAAGAAGGGCGCAAGCTCTACCCGCAACGGCCGTGACTCGAACGCCCAGCGCCTCGGCGTGAAGCGCTTCGGCGGCCAGGTCGTATCCGCCGGCGAGATCCTCGTCCGCCAGCGTGGCACCCACTTCCACCCGGGTGCCGGTGTCGGCCGCGGTGGCGACGACACCCTGTTCGCGCTGACCGCCGGTGCCGTGCAGTTCGGCACCCGCCGCGGCCGCAAGGTCGTCAACATCGTGGCCACCGAGGCCTGAGTCCGACAAGACTCACAATGAAGGGTGGGCCGGAATGTTCCGGTCCACCCTTCGGCTTTACCGCAGGCAGACCCATTGACTTCGCACTGGAGGCACTCCCCATGACCACCTTCGTGGACCGCGTCGAGCTGTACGTCGCCGCGGGTAACGGGGGCCACGGCTGCGCCTCCGTGCACCGTGAGAAGTTCAAGCCGCTGGGCGGGCCGGACGGCGGTAACGGCGGCGAGGGCGGCAGTGTCATCCTCACCGTGGACGCCCAGGTCACCACGCTGCTGGAGTACCACCACTCGCCCAAGCGCAAGGCCACCAACGGCAAGCCGGGCGCGGGCGGCCACCGCACCGGCGCCGACGGCCAGGACCTCGTGCTCGCCGTGCCGGACGGCACCGTGGTGATGGACAGGCAGGGCAACGTGCTGGCCGACCTGGTCGGCCACGGCACCAGCTTCGTCGCCGCCGCCGGCGGCCGCGGGGGCCTCGGCAACGCCGCGCTGGCCTCCGCCCGCCGCAAGGCCCCCGGCTTCGCGCTGCTCGGCGAGCCCGGCGAGGCCCGCGACATCGTCATGGAGCTCAAGTCCGTCGCCGACGTGGCCCTGGTGGGCTACCCGAGCGCCGGCAAGTCCTCGCTGATCTCGGTGCTCTCCGCCGCCAAGCCGAAGATCGCGGACTACCCGTTCACCACCCTGATCCCCAACCTCGGCGTGGTCACCGCGGGCGACACCGTCTACACCATCGCGGACGTGCCCGGCCTGATCCCGGGCGCCAGCCAGGGCCGCGGCCTCGGCCTGGAGTTCCTGCGGCACGTCGAGCGCTGCTCGGTGCTGGTGCACGTACTGGACTGCGCGACCCTGGAGCCGGGCCGCGACCCGCTCAGCGACCTGGAGACCATCGAGGCCGAGCTGGCCGAGTACGGCGGCCTGGAGGACCGTCCGCGCCTGGTCGCGCTCAACAAGGTCGACGTGCCGGACGGCCAGGACATCGCCGACCTCACCCGCGCCTCGCTGGAGGAACGCGGCTACCGCGTCTTCGAGGTGTCCGCGGCCTCCCGCAAGGGCCTGCGCGAGCTGAGCTTCGCGATGGCGCAGATCGTCGCGGAGGCCCGGGCCGCCAAGCCGGTCGAGGAGTCCACCCGGATCGTGCTGCGGCCCAAGGCCGTGGACGACGCGGGCTTCACCATCACCGAGGAGGACGGCGCCTACCGCATCCGCGGCACCAAGCCGGAGCGCTGGGTCCGCCAGACCGACTTCGCCAACGACGAGGCCGTGGGCTACCTCGCCGACCGGCTGGCCCGTCTCGGCGTCGAGGACCAGCTCTGGAAGATCGGCGCCCACGAGGGCGACACCGTCATCATCGGGCCGGACGAGAACGCCGTCGTCTTCGACTGGGAGCCGACCATGGCCGCCGGTGCCGAGATGCTCGGTCGCCGCGGCGAGGACCACCGCTTCGAGAGCCCGCGGCCGGCGGTGGACCGCCGCCGCGAGAAGCAGAAGGGCCGGGACGCGGCCGAGGCCGAGTTCCTCGCCTTCGAGGCGCTCTCCAGCGGTCGCCAGGCGGCCATCGAGGGCGACGACGAGGACTACTGACCCCGACGGCCCGCCGAGCCCGAGGGACTGCCGAGCCCGAGGGACTGCCGAGCCCGAAACACACGGCCCCCGCCACCCTGAGGGCGGATTCTTGGGGTCCTCGCAACACCTGATGGCTATGTGGTCGTTAGTAGATCACGCAGGCGCTCGGCTGGGGTTCTCCAGTCGAGCGTTTTGCGTGGTCGGCCGTTGAGTTGTTGGGCGACGTGTTCGAGGTCTTCGGGGCTGTGGACGGACAGGTCGGTGCCCTTGGGGAAGTACTGCCGTAGCAGGCCGTTGGTGTTCTCGTTCGATCCGCGCTGCCAGGGTGAGTGCGGATCGCAGAAGTAGACCGGCACGCCCGTGGCCACGGTGAACTGCTTGTGCGCGGCCATCTCGCAGCCCTGGTCCCAGGTCAGCGAGCCGCGTAGGTGCTGGGGCAGGGTCTGGATCAGGGGCACCAGCACTTCCCGGACCTCCTCGGCGGTGTGCCCGCCGGGCAGGTGTCCGAGCAGGACGTAACGGGTGGAGCGCTCGACCAGGGTCACGATCGCGCTCTCGTTGCGGGTGCCGACGATCAGATCGCCTTCCCAGTGGCCGGGAACCGCCCGGTCCTCGACCTCGGCAGGGCGTTCGGAGATCATCACCATCTCGTCGACGAACCGGGACGTGCGCTGCTCCGGGCTGCGCTGCGGCTTGCGTCGGGTGCGCCCGGTGCGCAGTGCGAGTGCGACCTCGCGACGCAGCCCGCCGCGGGCCTGGACGTAGATCGCCTGGTAGACCGTCTCCGGACTCACCCGCATGCTGTCGTCGTCGGGGAACTCCATGACCAGAGCGTGACAGATCTGCTCGGGCGACCACCGTTTCCGCAGCCCGTCCGTGACGAACTCGCGCAGTGGACCGTCCTGGGCGAGCTTGGAGTCCTTGGGGCGCGCCCGGCTCCCGGCCCAGGCCCGCTGGGCGCGGTGCGGCCGGTAGAGGCCGTCGACGGAACGGGCATCGATCTCGCGTTTGACGGTGGAGGCCGGCCGGCCCAATGCCCGTCCGATCGCCCGCAGCGACCGGCCCTCACGGTGCAGGTCCGCGATCAGCTCCCGCTCGGCCACCGTCAAGAACCGGGGATGCAGCTCGGCCTCGACCGCCGCGAGGGACGGTGTGGCCTTGGAGGAAACGGTGCTGGTCATCCCCGTTGTGTAGTCGATCCTGCGCCCATCGGGGTATAGGCGCGCGTTGCCGATCTTGCGGATCCCGCGGTCCCAGTCCCGGGCGGTGCGCTCGTGGACCCCAACCCGTGCCGCGGCATCACGGCGTCGCACCCCGGACGCGCGTAGCCGCTCGTACTCCGCCCGGCCCGGATGCCCGCCCGTACCGGACTTCCCCCGGCCGCGGACACCGGCCTTCCGCGCCCAGCCGGCCGCCGTATGACGACTCACCCCGACCATCCGGGCAGCACCCGAGACGCTGCCGTCCTCCCGGTCCAACGCCTCGAAGAACCTCGCCTTCAACACCCCGAAATCCACGATCCCCGCAACTCCCTGAACTACAGGGTGTTGCGGGGATCGCTAGAACCCGCCTGAGGTGGCGGGGGCCGTCGGCGTGGTGACCCGGTGTCACTTGCTCCAGGAGGCCTGCAGCTTGAGCGGGTCGGCCAGGTCCGTGTAGCCGACCTCGCTGACGGCGTTGCCCGGCAGCGAGACGATCTGGCAGCCCTTCACCTCGGAGCCCTTCGCGAAGCCCTGGAACTTCGCGCCCGTGCACTTGGGCAGCGGGGTGGCGGCGTTGATGACGAAGATGCCGTTCTTGCCGTTCTGGTCGTAGGCGACGAACTTCGAGTCCGGGGCGGTGAAGGAGAGCGTGGTGTCGCTCAGGTTCTTCATCGTGTAGTTGAGGTAGACGATGGTGCGGCCGTCCAGACCCGTGGTGCTGATCTTGGCGGCCTTGAGGTCCTCGACCGACCCGGTCTCCCAACCGGTGACGGTGACCTCCAGCTTGGCGCTCTTCTGGCTCTGCTTGTCGGTGAAGTCCACCGTCGCCTTCTGGCCGACCTTGACCGCGGTGGCGGCCTTCGGCGCGGCGGCGGCGCCCCCGGCGGCCCCGGCAGCCCCGGCCCCGGCCGCGGCGCCCGCCCCGGCGGAGGCGCCCGCGCCGGCCGCAGTGCCGGCTCCTGCGGCGGCCCCGGCACCCGCGGCGGCACCCGCACCGGCGGAGGCACTCGCACCCGCCGCGGCCCCGGCCGCGGCACCCGCGGCAGCGCCGCCGGCGGGGGAGGTGGCGCCACCACCGGCCGCGGCACCCGCCCCGGCGGAACCGCCCGCCGGTGCGGTCGCGGCGCCCCCGGCGCCCGCCCCGGCACCGGCCGCGGCGTCCTCGTTGTCCGGGCCGCAGGCGGCGAGCGAGAAGGCGGTGGCGGTCGCCAGCGCGGCGACCGTGAGCTTCATGGTGTTCGAACGCATCTGTGCGCTTACTCCTGGGCACGCGCCCGCGAACCGTTGCCGGCCTGCCCGTGCGGTGGTGCCCGTCCAAGACGATTGGAGACATGGGTACAGCGGGCAAGAAGCCGTCCCCCGATCTGGCTTGCGGTCAGGGACCATACCAGTCACCCGGATCACCGGCCGCGCTGTGGCGGAGCCGTGACCGGCCCGGGTCCAGCCGGTGAAACGCGCTGCGGGCGCGCTGCCCCGATCGCGTAGATTGCGGGGGTGACGGCCGGGCGCGCGCCCGCCGCACCCGCACCACACCGGAAGGGCGAACAGCGAGATGAGCGACGACTCACTGCGGGAGGAGGTGCTGACCGCGCGCCGGATCGTCGTCAAGGTCGGCTCCTCGTCACTCACCACGGCGGCCGGCGGCCTCGACGCCGACCGGGTGGACGCCCTGGTCGACGCGCTCGCCAAGGTGCGCAGCCGCCCGGACGCCCCGGAGGTGGTGCTGGTCTCCTCCGGCGCCATCGCGGCCGGCCTCGCCCCGCTCGGCCTGGAGAAGCGTCCCAAGGACCTCGCCCGTCAGCAGGCCGCCGCCAGCGTCGGCCAGGGTCTGCTGGTCGCCCGCTACACGGCCTCCTTCGCCCGGTACGGCATCCGGGTCGGCCAGGTGCTGCTGACCGCCGAGGACGCCAGCCGCCGCGCCCACTACCGCAACGCCTACCGGACGCTGGACCAGTTGCTGGCGATGGGGGCGATGCCGGTCGTCAACGAGAACGACACCGTCGCCACCGCCGAAATCAAGTTCGGTGACAACGACCGGCTGGCCGCGCTCGTCGCCCATCTGGTCCGGGCGGACCTGCTGGTGCTGCTCTCCGACGTCGACGGCCTCTACGACGGCGACCCGAGCCGGCCCGGCACCAGCCGGATCGCCGAGGTGGCCGGCCCGCACGACCTGGACGGCATCGAGATCGGCAGCGCCGGGAAGGCCGGCGTCGGCACCGGCGGCATGGTCACCAAGGTCGAGGCGGCCCGGATCGCCACGGGCGCGGGCATCCCGGTGGTGCTCACCGCCGCCAGCCACGCCGCCGAAGCACTCGCGGGCCGTCCCACCGGCACGCTGTTCCGGCGCACCGGCAGCCGCTCGTCCGACCGGCTGCTCTGGCTCGCCCACGCGAGCAGCCCGCGCGGCGCCCTGCACCTGGACGAGGGCGCGGTCGCCGCGGTGGTTTCCGGGGGCGCTTCGCTGCTGCCGGCCGGGGTCACCAAGGTCGACGGCGAGTTCGCCGCGGGTGATCCGGTGGACCTTCTTGGCGAAAACGGCCACATCGTGGCGCGCGGACTGGTCAACTTTGATGCGAGGGAGTTGCCCCGCCTGCTCGGCCGGTCCACCCGTGACCTGGCCCAGGAGTTCGGCGCCGCCTACGAGCGGGAGGTCGTCCACCGCGACGACCTCGTCGTCCTGCGCGGCTGACCGGCCCGCGGGCGCCACGGACGGCTCCGCGGGGTGGAGGCCCGGCCACGGGCGAGGAGGGGCGCAGCCGTACGCGTCGGCCGGGGCCGGCGGGTACGACGACACGACATCGCCGAACAGGAGGCCGCCGGTGGAACGCAGGCGCGAGGCAGCGCTGACCGGAGGAACGGCGGGGCGGCGGCTGACCAGCATCGACGGCGGACGCGCGAGCGAGGATCCCGCCGGTCCGGTCGGTCCGCCGCCGCACGGCCCGGGCGCGGTGCGCGGGGCCCGGCCGGAACGGCGGGGCGAGGGCGAGCCGCCCGCCGGCCCCGAGCAGGCCCGGCTCTGGCACGTGGTGCTCAGCGTCTCCGGCCCGGTCACCCCGCTCACCGAGCTGCGGGCGGGGCTGGAGCGGTTGGCGCACGACCACTCCTTCTTCCTGACCGCGCGGTACGCGGCCGACCACGCCGAGATCCGCTACTGGGAGCAGGCCCGCGACCTGCACGACGCGGCGGCGATCGCGCTGCGGCTCTGGGGCGAGCACAAGGCGACGGCGAAGCTGCCGCCGTGGGAGATCGTCGGCCTGGAGGTGGTGGACCGGGCGACGTACCACAAGCGGGTCGCCGAGGGCTTCGGCGACCCGGCCCCGCAGCTCGGGGGCGTGCACCCGTACTGACCCCTTTCGGGGCCCCGGTTCGTCTCGGGGCGCTCCGGCCCGGTGCCGAGGGTGGGGACTCCAACGCGCTCTCCCCGGGATTCCGGCCGGGGGTGCCGCGTCCCGCGGGCGTCCTGGCTCCTCCCGTTCGGCAACGGCGCGACCCTGTGGCCCGGTCGGCGGGCGTCCGGGCCCGCTCGCCGGGGGTCTCACCGGGGGTCTCACCGGGCGAAACAGCGCCGGGGGGCGGGGGCGCAGTCGCTACCCTTGGCGCATGACCAGCGACCTCGCCACCGCCGACAGCCCCGTCCTCGCCGTAGCGCGCCGAGCCCGGGAGGCCGCCGCCGCGCTCGCCCCGCTCCCGCGCCGGGCGAAGGACGACGCACTGGCGGCGATCGCGGACGCCCTGGTGGCCCGCAGCACCGAGATCACCGCCGCCAACGCCGAGGACGTCGCACGCGCCCGCGAGGCCGGCACCGCCGAGTCGGTGATCGACCGGCTGACCCTCGACGACGATCGGATCGCCGCGATCGCCGCGGACGTCCGCAAGGTGGCCGGTCTGCCCGACCCGGTCGGCGAGGTGCTCCGCGGCTACACCCTGCCCAACGGCCTGGACGTGCGGCAGGTCCGCGTCCCGCTCGGCGTGGTCGGCATCATCTACGAGGCCCGCCCCAACGTCACCGTGGACGCCGCCGCGCTCTGTCTGAAGTCCGGCAACGCCGTGCTGCTGCGCGGTTCGGCCTCCGCCTACCGCTCCAACACCGCGCTGGTGGACGTCCTGCGCGACGCCGTGGTGTCGGCCGGACTGCCCGCCGACGCCGTCCAGCTCGTCCCGGGCGAGAGCCGCGACTCGGTCCAGGAGCTGATGCGCGCCCGTGGCCTGGTCGACGTGCTGATCCCGCGCGGCGGCGCCTCGCTGATCCGCACCGTGGTCGAGGGCTCGACCGTCCCGGTGATCGAGACCGGTACCGGCAACTGCCACGTCTACGTGGACGCGCAGACCGACCTGGCGATGGCCGTCGGCATCCTGCTGAACTCCAAGGCCCAGCGGGTCAGCGTCTGCAACGCGGCCGAGACCCTGCTGGTCCACCGGGACGTCGCGGACGCCTTCCTGCCGCTCGCGCTCGCCGCCCTGGCCGAGGCCGGGGTCACGGTGCACGGCGACGAGGCGGTGCTCAAGGCCGCCGAGGGCTCTGCGGCCACCGTGGTGCCGGCCACCGAGGAGGACTGGGAGGCCGAGTACCTCTCGTACGACCTGGCGGCCGCCGTGGTGCCCTCCCTGGAGGCCGCCGTCGCGCACATCCGCCGCTGGTCCTCCGGTCACACCGAGGCGATCGTCACCACCTCGCAGGCGGCCGCCCGCCGCTTCACCCAGCTGGTCGACTCGACCACGGTGGCCGTCAACGCCTCGACCCGGTTCACCGACGGAGGTGAGTTCGGCTTCGGTGCCGAGATCGGCATCTCGACCCAGAAGCTGCACGCCCGCGGCCCGATGGGCCTGCCGGAGCTGACCAGCACCAAGTACATCGTCACTGGTGACGGCCATGTCCGGGGCGAGGCTGCGCAGACCGTGGGCGGGGCGGCCGACGCCGGCTGAGCCCGGGCCCCGGGCGGTCCGTCACACGTGCGACGGACCAACTGCGAGGAGCCACAGACAAATCGTCCGCCCGGTAATACGCTGAATCCCGTGGCTGAGGATGTGGGGGGCTTGCCGTACCCCGACGGCGCCGACCACGGTGGTGCGGACGACGAGTTCGCCACCGTGGTCTTCGATGAGGCCTTCGTCCGGTCCGCCGCCGTGCACGAGCCGACGGCCAAGGAGCGGCAGCTCGCCGCCGCCGAGGCCAGGTTCGAGCCGGACACGGCGGGTGCGGGCTGGGGCTATGACGTCCCGGCCGGTGACGGGCTGCCGCTGGAGCTGCGGCCGTACCCGGGCAGGCTCGACGACGACCACCTCTACCCCGATCCGTGGTCGGGCCCCGGCCGGGCGGCCGGGCGCCGGAGCCGCAGGTGGGGCCGGGGCGGCGGCTTCGACCCGGCCCGGGCCCGGCGCGGGCGCTACGTCGCCCAGCAGCGCTGGCACCGACCGGTGGCCTGGGTGCTCGCCGTGATCATGGGCGTGAGCCTGGTGGCGGTGGCGGTCGCGGCGATCTACCAGGGCGTGGGCGGGCCGGGCGGCGGTACGCCGCGGCGGCCGGAGTCCGGCAGCAGCAGCGCGGGGCTCGACCCGGCACCACCGCCGGCCGAGCCCTCGCTGGTCGTCACGGCGCCGGCGGGCTGACCTGCCGGGGCGGTGCGCCGCGGGCCGCAGGACGGTCGTCGGGCGCCCGGGGAAAGTGCGCGAGCACCCTCGTGGCGGCGCCGGGTGCGCCTTACCCTGGTGTCATGGGTGACCCGCGCGAGCCTCCGGAGGGTGCGCCCGAAGGTGGTTCCGGAAACGAGGACGAGTACCGGTCCGTCGTCTTCGACGAATCGTTCGTCCGGGCTGCCCGGATCCAGGAGCTGTCCGCCCGGGAGCGGCTGGCCGGTCCGTTCGGCCGCGCCACCCGGCCGCGGGTGCGGCTCGGCCCGCTGGGCACCGTGCCGCGGCAGGCGCTCGCGCTGCTGCTGGTGATCCTGCTGGCATTCGCGGCCGCGGTGTACTTCGGCGTCAGCTCGCCGAACCGGCAGTCGGCGCGACCCGAGGGAAGCCAACTGACCGTCAGCCTGGTGGCGTTGAGCCCGGCTTCGGTGGTCCGCCCGGTCCCCGACCCGGCCGCCCCGTTCGCTTCGCTGCCAGCCGGCTACAGCGACGGCGCGATCGGCCTGGGCGCGCCCGCCGGGGCGGCCACCCAGCACTTCAGCCGGGTCGAGGTGACCAAGGCGCTCGACACCGTCCAGCGCTACCTGGTCGCCTCCTCGCTGGCGCCGGCGGCGCTGGTCCAGGGTGCCACCGCGGAGGTGCGGGCCTTCGTCACCCCCGGCGAGCAGGCGCACTTCGACGCGAGCGTGGCGCATCCGGTGGACGACCGCCACAACGCGGCCACCGGCTGGGTGGTCCGCTTCGACCCGGCGCGGGTCGCGCTGGCGGCCGACACCGTGAAGGTGGCCGGCGCGATGCGGATCGACGAGGCGGACAGCGGCACGTTGCAGGTCACCACCGACCACACCTTCGTCTACGCGCTGAAGCAGGCCGGTGCGCCGAGCGGTGCGCCGGTGACCCTGGAGACCGTGCGGCGGCAGCTGACCTTCCAGTTCGACCGGATCGACCTGGCCGCCGCCCAGCTGCGGCTGGTGGACTCGGTGCTGCAGGCCGGTCCGGCCGACTGCGCCGGCTCGATGGCCGCGTACCTGCAGCCGGTGCTGGCCGGGCCGGACGGCACCCAGCCGCCGGCGCCGACGGCCGTGGACCCCGGCAACCACGCCCACCCGGCCTGGCAGGTCTGCGGGGTGCTGGCCGGCTGAGGTCCGGGAGCCCCGGTCCCGGGGCGGGGTGGTCCGGCGTTCCGGGGACGGGGGCCCGCAGACGCCGAGGCCCCCGGCCGGTGGGCCGGGGGCCGTCGGGACGGGCCCGGGTCAGTCCCGGTCGCGGCCGTCCCGGCCGTCGCGGGGGCCGGGAACGTCGTCGTTGCCGTCGCCGTTGCCGCCGCCGTTGCCACGGGCGGCGTTGGCGAAGGTGTCACGGAGCTTGCCGCCGACGTTGGCCGCGCCGCCGGCCATGTCGCGGATCAGGCCCATCAGCGGGTCCTTGCTCTCCTTCACGGAGCTGCTGTAGTGCTCGGCGGCGGCCTTCCACTGCTCGCCGACCGAGGCGTCGGGGTCGTCGGTGCGGCGCGGGTAGGCGCCGGCCAGGATCGAGCGGTACTCGTCGCTCTCCGCCCACTTCTTCAGCTTGGCGACCCGCACCACCGCGAACGGGTGGCTCTGCGGCAGCACCTGCAGCAGCTTGAGCACGCCGTCGCGCAGGTCCCCGCCCTTCTCGTACTCCTCGGCCTGCTCCAGGAAGGCGTCCACGTTCATCTCGGCCGTGTTGTGGCCGCCGGCGAGCTTCATCAGGGCCCGCATGGAAGCCTGGAGGTCCTGGCCGGCGAGGAGCCCCGCGCGGTCGCTGGAGAGCTCGGCCTTGCGGAACCACTCGTTGAGCGCCGTGACGATCGCCATGATCGCGATGTTGCCGAGCGGCACCCAGGCGATCCGGGCGGCGATGTTGGTGAGGATCAGCAGCATCGTCCGGTAGACCGCGTGGCCGGACATCGCGTGGCCGACCTCGTGGCCGATGACCGAGCGCAGCTCCTCCTCGTCCAGCAGCTCGACCAGCCCGCTGGTGACCACGATGATCGGGGAGTCGATGCCGATGCAGTACGCGTTGACCGTCGGGTCCTGGCTGACGTAGAGGTCCGGCACCTTGTCGAGGTCCAGCACGTAGGCCGCGTCCCGCACCATCCCGTGGAGCTCGGGGAACTGCCGCTCGGACGTCTTGACGGCGGTGGCCAGGAACATCAGCCGGATCGCGCGCTCGGAGACGAGCCCGGCGAGCTTCTTGAGCACGTCGTCGAAGCCGGTCAGCTTCCGCAGCGCGACCAGGGCGGAGCGGTCCGCCGGGTGCTCCCAGGCCCGGGTGGAGATCTCCGGGAAGCGCTGGCGGCGCCGGCTCGGGGCCTTCGCGGTGATGTCGGTCATGGTGTGGGTACCCTCCTGGTCGACGGCGGCCCCGGCCGGTGGCCGGCCCCCGCTGGTCTTCGCCTGCAACGACTTCCAGTTCAACGTCCGCGGTTGCGTACTCGTCCCCGGGCGGGCCCCTCCGCCGCACGAACGGGCCCGGAGGGGGCCGTGGACGGCGGGGGTGTGAGGGCGGTTTACCCTGAATGCCCTGGAGAGCCGGGACCAGCCTGGCCGCGGTACGCGTACGTCCGAGGAGCCCGCAGATGTCCACCGACGCCCTTGTCAGCCTGGCCGGACCCATCTCCGAGGAGGGCGGCCCGGGCCTGTTCCTGCGGATCATCGTGGTGGCCTCGTTCGTCGGCGTCGGCCTGCTCGCCTGGGTCCTGCTGCGGGCCGGCCGCAAGAGCTGAGCAACCCCCTTCCGGCCCGGCTCCGGCCGGGCACCGCTCACGCCGGATCAGACGCGGTGGGCCGCCGAGCGGTTGCCGTGTAACCCCCCGTACGATGACGGGTGGGCCCTCACCGGCCTGCACACCCCCTGGTCCGTCATCCGAGCCGAGAAGGTCCCGCCGACCATGAGCACTGCCGCCGCACTTCCCGTCCTGAACCTGCTCGCCTCCGAGGGCGAGGGGGGCAACCACGACAGCCTCAACCCCTACCTGACCGGTGGCGGCGCGCTGTTCATCCTGCTGCTGCTGCTCTACGTGACCACCCGCTTCAACCGGGACCGCTGAGCCCGCCTCCGGGGACGGCTCGGGGAGCGTCCGGCGAGCGCGCCGGCCGCTCCCTCACGCATCTGCGGGCCGAACCCGCCGGTTCCGCCCCCCGCCCGCGGCCGGGCCCTGCCCGGGGCCCCGGGGCCCTCACCCGGCCGTTCCCGCACCGCAACGGGCGTCGCGTATGGTGTGGCGACATGGGAGAGCAGACCGGGAATCCCGGCGGACCGGCACCGGTGAAGCGGCGCCTCGGCGTGATGGGCGGCACCTTCGACCCGATCCACCACGGACACCTGGTCGCCGCCAGTGAGGTGGCGAGCGCGTTCCACCTGGACGAGGTGATCTTCGTGCCGACCGGGCAGCCGTGGCAGAAGACCGACCGCCACGTCACCCCGGCCGAGGACCGCTACCTGATGACGGTCATCGCCACCGCGGAGAACCCGCAGTTCTCGGTCAGCCGGATCGACATCGACCGCGAGGGCCCGACGTACACCGTGGACACCCTGCGCGACCTGCGCGCGCTGCACCCGGACGCCGAACTCTTCTTCATCACCGGCGCCGACGCGCTCGCCCAGATCCTCTCCTGGCGGGACTCCGACGAGCTTTTCTCGCTCGCCCACTTCATCGGCTGCACCCGGCCGGGGCACACTCTTTCGGACGCCGGGCTTCCGGTGGGCGGGGTCTCCCTGGTGGAGGTCCCGGCGCTGGCCATCTCCTCCACGGACTGCCGCAACCGGGTCGCCAAGGGCGAGCCGGTCTGGTACCTCGTCCCGGACGGCGTGGTCCGCTACATCGACAAGCGGGCGCTCTACGCGCCGGACCGGACCTGAGTCCCGGAGGGGCGTGCGCATGAGTGACCGCAGGGGCGGCGGACAGCAGCCCGACGACTGGTCCGCCGGGCAGTACCAGCAGCACCGGCAGCCGTACCCGGGGCATCCGCAGCAGGGCGGCTACGACCAGCAGTCCTACGACCAGCAGTCCTACGAGCAGTACGACCAGTACGGGCAGCCGGTCCAGCACGGGCACCGGCAGCAGGGCGGCTACGGCTACCAGGAGCAGCCGTACCAGCAGCAGGGGTACCAGTCCTACGACCAGCAGTCCTACGAGCAGTACGACCAGTACGGGCAGCCGGTCCAGCAGGGGCAGCCGGTCCAGCACGGGTACCAGCAGCAGGGCGGGTACGGCTACCAGGAGCAGCCGTACCAGCAGACCTACGACCCGTACGGGCAGCAGGCGCAGCAGTACGCGACCGCGCCGCAGCCCGTGGTCGCCGAGCCCGAGCCCGCACCGGAGCCCGCCGCCCCGACGCCGCGCCCGCGCACGCCCCGGCCGGCCGCTGCCGCTGCTGCCGCCGCGCCGGCCCGGCCCGAACCGCCGTCCGAGCAGGTCGGCGGTAGCCGCACGGCCAAGGCCAAGGACCCCAAGGCCTCCTACGCCACCGGCCAGTTCACCTTCGTCGACGAGGAGGCGGAGGAGACCGAGGACGTCATCGACTGGCTGAAGTTCGCCGAGTCCCGCAGCGAGGTGCGCGCCGAGCGCCGCCGCAAGCTGCGCAACCGGCTGATCGGCGTCGGTGTGGTGGCTGCCCTCGCGGCGGCCGGCGCCGGCGGCTACCTCTGGTTCACCGCGGACAAGCAGACCGCGGCGACCGCGGCCGGCCCGCGTCAGGTCAACGTGGTGCACCTGCGCGACCTGCAGGGCAAGGTCTCCAGTGCGCTGCTGGTCAACGACGCCGCCGGGCAGAAGGGCACCGTGCTGCTGCTGCCCGACACCCTGCGCCTGCCCGGCCCCGGCGACCCGCCGGTGACCACCGTCGGCCAGGCCATGGACGCCATCGGCCCGTCCTCCACCCGCGACGGCCTGGCCACCGTGCTCGGCGCCCCGGTGGCCGGCACGTGGCGGCTGGACACCCCCTACCTGGAGCTGCTGGTCGCCCAGCTCGGCGGCGTCCGGGTGGACACCAACGCCGAGACCCACGAGGGCGGGAAGCCGGACGGCAAGCTGCTCTCCGCCGCCGGCAAGAACACCCTGCTCGGCGGGAAGGCCGCGGTCGCCTACGCCACCCTGCAGGGCCAGGGCGAGAGCCGGGACGCCCAGCTGGCCCGGTTCGGCCAGGTGATGGACGCGGTGCTGCGCACCATGCCGACCGACTTCAAGGACGCCAAGGACGACGTGCACCGGATGAACGCGGTGCTCGACCCGTCGCTGCCCGAGGACGCCCTGGCCGGGGTGCTGGTGCAGCTCGCCCAGCAGGGCAAGGACGGCCACCTCGGGACCACCGCGCTGACCGTCAAGCCGGACGGCACACTGGACGAGGCCACCGCCGGCAAGCAGGTCAAGGACGTCCTGGGCGGCACCGTGAAGTCCGCCAACGCCACCGACGCGCCGCCCCGGGTCTCGATCCAGGACGCCACCGGCAACGACCAGGCGGCCGCCGCCGCGCAGGTCCAGGTGGTCAACGCGGGCCTCACCTTCATCCCGGGCGGAGCCAAGAGCGCGCCGCAGGCCGCCAGTGAGATCCGCTACACCGACGACGCCCGGCAGGCCGCGGCGAAGTCGCTGGCCACCAGCCTGAACCTGCCCGAAACGGCGGTGAAGAAGGTCGCCGACGCGCAGAACGCCGACCTTGTGGTCGTCCTCGGCAAGGACTACCAGCCGCCGAAGCCGCAGTAGGCCCGGTGCCGTGGCCGGCGGGCGGTCCCGGAAATCGGTTCCGGGGCCGCCCGGGCGGCGTGAGATCCTGGAAGGCGATGCCCGGCCGTGCGCCGGGCGCGCCCCCAAGCCGCCGAGCCGGAAGTACACCGTGACCGCCACCGAGCACAGCCAGGAACTCATCACCGTCGCCGCCCAGGCGGCGGCCGACAAGCTGGCGCACAACATCATCGCGTTCGACGTCAGCGAGGTGCTGTCGATCACCGACGCCTTCCTGATCGCCTCCGCGAACAACGACCGTCAGGTCAAGTCCATCGCCGAGGAGATCGAGGACCAGCTGCGCGAGCGGCTGGACGTCAAGCCGGTGCGCCGCGAGGGCGAGCGCGAAGGCCGCTGGATCCTGCTCGACTACCTGGACATCGTGGTGCACGTCCAGCACTCCGAGGAGCGTTCCTTCTACTCGCTCGACCGGCTCTGGAAGGACTGCCCCGAGCTGCCGCTGCCGGCCGACGCGCTGGCCTCGCGCAACCGCCCCGACGCGCTCACCGACGCGGACGGCAACGCCGTCTCGCCGACCGAGGCGGCCCCGGCGGACGACTTCGGCGCCGAGGACTACAGCTGAGCCGGGAGGCGCGGGGCCCGCGCATCGTCTTCTGGCGGCACGGTCAGACCTCCTGGAACCTCGAATCGCGGTTCCAGGGCACCACGGACATCGAGCTGACCGGCCAGGGCGTCCTCCAGGCCCAGCGGGCGGCCCGGCTGCTCTCGGGCCTGCGGCCCGACCTGCTGATCTCGTCGGACCTGAAGCGCGCCCGGCGCACCGCCGAGGAGCTGGCCGCCGTCACCGGCCTGGACGTGCAGCACCACGAGGGGCTGCGCGAGACCTACGCGGGCTCCTGGCAGGGGCTGACCAACGCCGAGATCCGCGAGCGCTTCCCGGAGGAGTACGCGGCCTGGGCGCAGGGCGAGCCGGTCCGGCGCGGCGGTGGCGAGCTCTCCACCGAGGTGGCCGACCGCGCCGTGCCGGTGGTGCTGGAGGCGACCGCCAAGCTGCCGGAGCACGGCACTCTGGTCGTGGTCAGTCACGGCGGCACCATCCGCACCATGCTCGGGCGGCTGCTCGGCCTGGAGCCGGCGCTCTGGGAGTGCTTCGGCGGCCTGTCGAACTGCTGCTGGTCCGTGCTGGGCCGGGGGGCGCGCGGCTGGCGGCTGCTGGAGCACAACGCCGGCACCCTGCCGCAGCCGGTGATCGGCGACGACACCTGAGACGACACCCGGGTGGAGCGGTCGGCGGCACCCGGGCGGGCCGCCGAGGGCACCCGCACCGGGAGGCCGAAGGCGGCCCCCGAGGGGCCCACGGGGGCGGATTTCGCAGTTCCGGGCCTGACCGGCTAGAGTCTTCCTCGTTCGCACGGAGGGAACGCGGCCCGAAAGGGAAGCGGGAGATCCGGTGAGTGCGGGGCTGTAGCTCAGTTGGTAGAGCGCTTGCATGGCATGCAAGAGGTCCGGGGTTCAATTCCCCGTAGCTCCACTCCGCACCTGCGGTCCGCGAGGGCCGTGCGTGTCGCGGGGCTGTAGCTCAGTTGGTAGAGCGCTTGCATGGCATGCAAGAGGTCCGGGGTTCAATTCCCCGTAGCTCCACAGACCGTATGAAGGCCGTCACCCACCGGGTGACGGCCTTCGGCGTTACAGGTCCGGCGTGTCCGGTCTTCCCGGCGTAACCGGCCCTCGGCGTCCCCGGCCCGAGCCCTGCGGGAGGCCGGGGACGGCTCAGGCCCCGCCGCGCCCGGTGGCCTCGGCGGGCCCGTCCGGGCCCGGGCTGCGACCGTCCGGGTCCGGGTGGCCGCACTCGTGGCAGGGGTCCAGCCAGCCGCCGGGCGGCAGGGCGGCGAGCTGCTCGATCCGCTCCTGGTCCTGCGGCCCCTCCGGGAGGTAGACCACCACGTAGGTCTCCGGCACCCCGGGCATCGTCAGGTACGAGGCGTTCAGCCGCAGCGCCCCGACCTTCGGGTGCTTGAACACCCGCAGCCAGATCTCCGGCGGCGCCACCTCCTGGCGCTCCCACAGCTCCCGGAACAGCTCGCTGCGCGCCGACAGCTGCTGGACGTGCTCCTCCCAGGCCGGTTCGCCGACGTGCTTGCCGTACGCGGACCGCAGCACCGCCACCATCCGCGGCAGCGCCTCGGCCCGGTTCACGAACGGGTTGCAGCAGGGCGGCGCGAGCACCGTGCACCAGATGCTGTTGAACGATCCGCTGTCCGTCGTGACCCGGGCGGCGCCGAACAGCGACTCGTACGGCCGGTTGTACATCAGCACGTCGAACCGGGTGTTGGAGACCGCCGCGGGCAGCGGCGCCAGTGCGTCCAGGATGACCTGGGTGGACGGGTCGAGCACCGGCGGGTCCGGCTCCGAGAAGTCGGGGGACAGCCCGGCGAGCCGGAACAGGTGCTCCCGCTCGGTGCCGTCCAGCCGCAGCGCCCGGGCCACCGCCGCCAGCACCTGCTCGCTCGCGTTGATCGGCCGCCCCTGCTCCAGCCACGTGTACCAGGTGACGCCGACCCCGGCGAGCTGCGCCACCTCCTCCCGGCGCAGCCCCGGGGTGCGTCGGCGCAGCCCGGGCGGCAGACCGACGTCCTCCGGGGTCACCCGGGCCCGGCAGGCTTTCAGGAACCTGGCCAGCTCGGTCCGGCGGCGGTCCCTCTGCTCCCTGCGGCCCGGCCCGGCGTCGGCGGCGGTGAGGTCGTCCAGGACGGTCATGACACCAGCCTGCCGCAGAGCGCGGCGCGGAAACAGGTGCTGCCGGTACCAGGATCACCAGGCTCTAACCACCAGTACCAGCCCCGGGCGAGCCTGGGCTCCATGACGGACCTTCAGACCCGGCCCGGCGCGGTCGGCAGCAGTACCGGAGCCCGGGCGGTGCGCCCCGGACTGCTCCTCGCCCTCGTCCTCTGCGGCCAGTTCATGGCCATCCTGGACGTCTCCATCGTCAACGTCGCGGTGCCGACCATCCGCACCGACCTGCACGCCTCCGGCGCCGCCCTCCAACTGGTCATCGCCGGCTACACCATCGCCTACGCGGTGCTGCTCATCACCGGGGCCCGGCTGGGCGCCCGCCACGGCTACAGCCGGCTCTTCCAGATCGGCCTGGCCGGCTTCACCGCCGCCTCGCTGGCCTGCGGCCTCGCCCCCGCCACCGGCTGGCTGATCGCCTTCCGGCTGCTCCAGGGGGCCGGCTCGGCCCTGATGGTGCCCCAGGTGATGAGCCTGCTGCAGCGGACCTTCACCGGCGCGGCCCGGACCAGGGCGCTCGGCCTCTACTCGGCGGTCATCGCCGGGGGCATGGCGATCGGCCAGGTGCTGGGCGGGGTCCTGGTCGGCGCAGACCTGTTCGGCACGGGCTGGCGCCCGGTGTTCCTGGTCAACGTGCCGATCGGGCTCGCCCTGCTGGCGGCCGGAGCCCGGCTGCTGCCGAACCTGCCCGGCGACCGGAACCGCGGCTTCGACGTACCCGGCCTGGTGGTGCTCGGCGCGGCCCTCGGCCTGCTGGTGGTGCCGCTCGTGCTCGGCCGCGAACTGGGCTGGCCGGCCTGGGGCTGGGCGATGCTGGCGGCCAGCGCGGCCCTGTTCGCCCTGTTCGTGGTGGTCGAGCGCCGGATCGCCCGGCGCGGCGGACAGCCGCTGATCTCCGGCCGGGTGCTGCGGGCGCCCAGCCTGCGCCCGGCGGCCCTCTCCCTCTTCATGATCATGGCGGCCTTCGCGGGCTTCCTGTTCGCCTTCGCCCTGCACCAGCAGGCCGGCCTCGGCCACGAGGCGCTGCGGGCCGGCCTCTGCTCGGTGCCGGTCGCGCTCGGCTTCGGCCTCTCCAGCCTGCACTGGCACCGGCTGCCCGCGCGGCTGCACGGGGTGCTGCCGGTGCTCGCCGCCGCCCTGCTCGCCCCCGGCTACCTGCTGCTCGGCGTGGTGCTGCGGGACGGCGCGGACATCGGCGCACCGGCGCTGACCCTGACGGCGGTGCTCGGGCTGATCGCGGGCTGCGCGTACTCGCCGCTGTTCGCCCGGGCGCTGGCCGGGGTGGACCCGGTCGACGCGGCCGACGCCAGCGGGGTGATGGTGACGGTCGTCCAGCTCGGCCAGGTGATCGGGGTGGCGGTGCTGGGTTCGGTGTTCCTCGGCGGGGTCGACCTGCCGGCGCCCCCCGGGGAGTCCGGCCACGCGCTCCTGGTGACCACGGCCGCGATCGCGGCTGCCGTCGCGGTGGCCGCCGTCGCCGCCGGCCGGATCCGCAGGCCGGCGCGGGGGTAGCGGGGCGCCGGGCCGTGCAGGTGCCGCCGGGCTCCCGGCGGCACCTGCACGGTGCGGGGTGGGGCGGCCGGGCGGTCTCCGCCGAGGGGCGGCCGGTCTGCGCCGAGGGGCATCCGAATACGGATTCGTGGAGCACCCCTTCGACCGTGTAAAGTAGTCGATGTCGCCGAGGGAAACCGCAGGAAACCTCCGGTGACACTGCAGGTCAAGGGGCTGTAGCTCAGTTGGTAGAGCGCTTGCATGGCATGCAAGAGGTCCGGGGTTCAATTCCCCGTAGCTCCACAGGAATCGAGGGCCGCCTCCCGCTTCGGGAGGCGGCCCTCGGCGTTGTGACCGGTAGTCGGCCGGATGCGTGGGGCCGGTCGCGGCGGGCGGGTGGCGGCGGGGGCCCGGTCGGCGCGCCGCGGCCACGTCCCGGCCCCGGCCCGTTTCCCGGAGGCCCGGGCGGTCGGCCCCGGCGGACCGCTACCGTCGACCCATGGCCGACCTGGAGCGCAGACGCAACGAGGAACTGGCCCGGATACTGCACCAGCTCGGCTGGAGCCCGGAGCGCCTCGCCCGTGAGGTGAACCACGCCCTGCCGCCCGGCCTGGCGATCAGCTCCACCGCCCCCTACAAGTGGCGCGACCGCGGCATGGTGCCGCGCAGCCCGCACGACCAGACCGTCTGCGAGGTGCTCGGCCGCACCCTCGGCATCGCCGTCACCTACGCGCAGCTCTGGGGCCGGATGGGCGGCAACCGGGGCGCCAAGATCCTCTCCCCGCACCTGCTCACCGATCCGTGGACGGCCGACACCGCCCAGACCGCCCTGCGCGACGCGGCCGCCGACGCGGGTCCGGTCCGTCTGACCGACCTCTTCCGCGGCGCCGACCTCGACCGGGCCGCCGGCCGGCTGGCCACCCCGCCGCCCCCGGTCGGAGGGGGCGAGGGCGCGCTGAAGATCGCCCCGGCGCTGGTCCAGGAGCTCCGGCTCTCCCACCTGAGCAAGCTGCGGCTGGAGCAGGCCTGCGGCGGCGGGCTGGTGCTCGGCCCCGCCCGGGCCGAGCTGGCCCTCGTCGCCAAGCTGCTGGAGCTCGGCGCCTACGACGAGCCGCTCGGCCGTGCGCTGTACGGCACGGCCGGCCGGTTCGCCCGGCTGGCCGGCTGGGCGGCCTACGACCTCGGACACGACGCGGCCGCCCAGCGGGCCTTCGTCGCGGCGTTGCGGGCCGCCCACCTCAGTGGGGACCGGCGGCTGGGGGTCGGCGTGGTCGGCGGCCTGGTGGTGCTGGCCACCCAGAGCGCCGGCGGGCGGGGGCTGGACGCCGTCACCGCGCTGGCCGCCGCACTGGAGGCGGTCGGGGACGCCCTCGACCCGACCGACCGGGCGCTGCAGCTCGGGCGGATCGCACGTGCGCACGGGCGGCGGGGCGAGAAGGACGCGGTCCGGGAGGCTGCGGAGCGCGCGTTCGCGGAGCTGGACGCGGGAGCGGGCACGGCGGGCGGGACCGGGGCTGCCGGATCCGCCGGGGCCGGCGTCGAGGCGGGCGGCGGTGGAGGTGCCGAGGCGGGGGCCGCCGGATCCGCCGGGGCCGGCGGAGGTGTCGCGCCCGGGACCGACGCCGCGGACGTGGCCGGGGACCGCGGGGAGGTGCGGGCGGATCTCGCCGGCATGGTGGGGGAGGGCTACCTCTTCCTCGGCGACCACCGGCGAGCCCAGGCACTGCTCGCCGAGGCGGTGGCCGGCCTCGGCCCCGGGCGGGCCCGGGCGCGGGCCCTGCTGATGGTCCGGCTCGCCGACTCCCAGCGCCGCACCGGCCGCGACCGCGAGGCGGCCGCCACCGCCGACCGCGCCCGGGCGCTGGCCGCCGGCATGCAGTCCGAGCGGGTCGCCCGGGCCCTGCGCGACTTCGACGCGGCCTCCCGGACGGTATTGCCGGGAGGGGCCTGACGGCCTTGCGGTACCCTGAGCCCATGCGAACCGTGCGCCTGCTCCTTAGCCGGCCGCGCTGACCAGGACCGGCCCCGCTCTCGGGCGGCTGCCGGAGTCGGCGTGGCGTCCCCTCCTGCGAGGGGCTTTTTTGTTTTCCACCGCTTTCGCCGCCGCCCTCCCGGTCCGGCCGGCCGAGCGCGCGGTTCGCCCCCTACATCGACGGAGCCAGAAGGACCATGAGCGAGACGACCCCTGCTTCCGGCGCGGCCGAGGCCGCAACCGAGCCGTTCCGGTACAGCGCCACCCTGGCGGCGGAGATCGAGTCCCGCTGGCAGGACGTCTGGGAGAAGGAGGGCACCTTCCACGCCCCCAACCCCACCGGTGACCTGGCCGACCCGGCCGCCGGCGACGTCTCCGCGAAGCCGCACAGCTTCATCATGGACATGTTCCCGTACCCCTCGGGTGCGGGTCTGCACGTCGGCCACCCGCTGGGCTACATCGCCACCGACGTCTACGCCCGCTACCAGCGGATGACCGGCCACAACGTGCTGCACACCCTGGGCTACGACGCCTTCGGCCTGCCCGCCGAGCAGCACGCCGTCGCCACCGGCCAGCACCCGCGGATCACCACCGAGGCGGCCGTCGCCAACATGAGGCGCCAGCTGCGCCGGCTGGGCCTGGGCCACGACCCGCGCCGCTCGATCTCCACGATCGATCCGGAGTACTACCGCTGGACCCAGTGGATCTTCCTGCAGATCTTCAACTCCTGGTACGACGAGGCCGCGCAGAAGGCCCGTCCGATCGACGAGCTGATCGCCCAGTTCGCCGACGGCTCGCGGCCGACCCCGGACGGCCGCGCCTGGGCGGCGCTGAACGCCGCCGAGCGCGACGAGCTGCTGGGCGAGTACCGCCTGGCCTATGCCAAGGAGGTGCCGGTCAACTGGTGCCCCGGCCTGGGCACCGTGCTGGCCAACGAGGAGGTCACCGCGGACGGCCGCTCCGAGCGCGGTAACTTCCCGGTGTTCAAGTCCAACCTGCGCCAGTGGATGATGCGGATCACCGCCTACGCGGACCGCCTGATCTCCGACCTGGACCTGCTGGACTGGCCCGAGGCCATCAAGCTGCAGCAGCGCAACTGGATCGGCCGCTCCGAGGGCGCCCGGGTCGACTTCGCCGTCGACGGCGAGAAGATCACCGTCTTCACCACCCGCCCCGACACCCTGTTCGGCGCCACCTACATGGTGCTGGCCCCCGAGCACGGCCTGGTCGACTCGATCGTCCCGGCCGCCTGGCCGGAGGGCACCCGCTCGGAGTGGACCGGCGGCGCCGCCACCCCCGGTGAGGCCGTCGCCGCGTACCGCGCCGCGGCCGCCGCCAAGTCCGACGTCGAGCGCCAGGTGGAGGCCAAGGTCAAGACCGGTGTCTTCACCGGCGCCCACGCCGTCAACCCGGTCAGCGGCGAGCCCGTGCCGGTCTTCATCGCCGACTACGTGCTGATGGGCTACGGCACCGGCGCCATCATGGCCGTCCCCGCCCACGACCACCGCGACTTCGCGTTCGCCCGCGCCTTCGAGCTGCCGATGCGCTGCGTCGTGCGCCCGACCGACGGCCGCGGCGGCGACCCGGCCGCGTGGGACGACGCGTTCGACACCTACGACTCCGTCATCGTCAACTCGGCGCACGACGAGGGCACCGCCGACGGCATCTCGCTGGACGGCCTGAGCGTCGTCGACGCCAAGGCCGCCGTCACCGCCTGGCTGGCCGAGCGCGGCATCGGCGAGGGCACCGTCAACTACCGCCTGCGCGACTGGCTGTTCAGCCGTCAGCGCTACTGGGGCGAGCCCTTCCCGATCGTCTACGACGAGGACGGCGTCATGCACGCGCTGCCCGAGTCGATGCTGCCGGTGCAGGTGCCCGAGGTCGACGACTACTCCCCGCACACCTACGACCCGTACGACTCCACCTCCTCGCCGAAGACCCCGCTGTCGCGGAACGAGGACTGGGTCAACGTCGAGCTGGACCTGGGCGACGGGACGAAGACGTACCGCCGCGAGACCAACACCATGCCCAACTGGGCCGGTTCCTGCTGGTACGAGCTGCGCTACATCGACCCGACCAACGGCGCCGCCGTGGTCGACCCCGCCAACGAGCAGTACTGGCTGGGCCCGACGGCCGGCAAGCCGGGCGGCGGCGCCGACCTGTACGTCGGCGGGGCCGAGCACGCCGTGCTGCACCTGCTGTACGCCCGGTTCTGGCACAAGGTGCTGCACGACCTGGGCCACGTCGCCTCGGTCGAGCCGTTCCACAAGCTGTTCAACCAGGGCATGATCACCGCGGACGTCTACCGCGACGAGCGGGGCTTCCCGGTCCCGGCCGCCGAGGTCGAGGAGCGCGACGGCGGGTACTTCTGGCAGGGCGAGCGGGTCAAGCGCGAGGCCGGCAAGATGGGCAAGTCCCTGAAGAACGCCGTCGCCCCGGACGAGATCGCCGACGAGTACGGTGCCGACACGCTGCGCCTGTACGAGATGTCGATGGGCCCGCTGGACGTCTCCCGCCCTTGGGACACGCGTGCGGTGGTCGGTTCCTACCGCTTCCTGCAGCGCCTGTGGCGCAACATCGTCTCGGAGGCCACCGGCGAGCTGGTGGTCACGGACGAGGAGCCGGACGAGGCGACGCTGCGCGCGCTGCACAAGGCCATCGACGGCATCCGCGGTGACATGGCCGGGCTGCGCTTCAACACGGCCGTCGCCAAGGCGATCGAGCTGAACAACTACCTGGTGAAGCGCGGCTCCACCCCGCGCGCGGTGGCCGAGCAGCTGGTGCTGATGGTCGCCCCGCTGGCCCCGCACATCGCCGAGGAGCTGTGGCGCCGGCTGGGCCACGTCGACTCGCTGGCCCACACCGACTACCCGGTGGCGGACCCGGCGTACGTCGTCGACGAGGCCGTGATCTGCGTCGTGCAGATCAAGGGCAAGGTCAAGGCCCGGCTGGAGGTCGCGCCGTCGATCTCCGACGCCGAGCTGGAGTCGCTGGCGCTGGCCGACCCGGCGGTCGTCGCCGCGATCGGGGACGCGCCGGTGCGCAAGGTGATCGCGCGGGCGCCCAAGCTGGTCAACATCGTGACCGGCTGACGGTCGGCCGTTCACGGCTGACGGCTGACGGCTGACGGTCGGTGGCTGGTGGCTGGTGGCTGGTGGTCGGCGGTCTGCTGGGCGGGCGTTCCTCGGGGCGCCCGCCCTTCGGCGCTTCCGGGGGCAGACCGGCCGTGTACCGGCCCGGGCGGCCCTTGAGCGCGGCCCGCCGAGGCTCGGGGATTCCTCCGGGGCTCCCGGGGGAGATCCCCGATCTGTCCCTGATCTCGGGCGCCCGCGCCCGTCTGGCGATGCCGGAGGCCCGGTGGGGCGGATACCGTGGAACCCAAGGCGGTCCGGCCCGCGTTGGGCCCGGTGGGGGCCGGTTCGGCTGGCGGAAGGTGGCTCGTGATGGACGTGCTCGGCGTGATGGTCGGCCTCGCCCTGCTCTTCGGACTCGCGATGGTGGCGCTGGTGGTGGTCGGCGTCGTCAAGGCGGCGAAGGCGGTCGGCGAGAAGATGGAGCGCCACGAGGCCAACGCCCGGCGTGCGGTGGAGAACGCCACGCTCAAGGCGAAGACCTTCACCAAGCCGGGCCCGCAGGGCCAGATCTCATCGGTCCGGCTGGGCCTGCGCACCTCGCTCGACGGCACCCGGCAGGTCCTGGAGAGCGGCCTCGTCCAGGACAGCCAGCTCGGTGAGTCGCTCGCCCTGCTGCGCCGGCTGGACGCCCATGCGGCCGAGCTGGACGGTGAGCTGCGCATCCTGGAGCGCGAGCCGGACACCGGTCGGATCGCCGCCAAGCTGCCCGAGCTGCGGGAGCGGGCCGAGCGGATCAAGCACTCCGCCGAGACGATGCGCTGGGCCGCCCAGGACCGGATGCACCGCTTCGCGGACGACGAGCTGAACCGGCTCAGCCAGGAGTGCGAGAACGAGGCCGGGGCACTGCGGCACTGGGACGCCCCGGGCGGGGAAGGTGCTTCCCGTGGTGACGGGGCCGGTGGCGGGGCTGCTGGTGGGTCCGCGGCCGACGCTGCCGCATCCGGCCGGCCGTCGCCGCAGCGGGCCGGACTGACCGACGGGAAGAGCGGGCGGGCGAGCGCCGAGGAACTGCTGGGCCTGGGGGACCCGCTGGTGAAGCTGGCGGACCGGCTGCGGAAGCCGTCGGCGGGTCCGTCGGCCGGCTGAGCGCTCGGGGGCGGGGCGGTGGGGCGGTGAACCGCCCGCGCGCGCAACGCCGCCGGTGGGCCCGGGGTGACGCGGTCGGTGCGCTGTCATCCGGCCCGGACACGGAGTAACCTCCGCCTCATGCCCGCCGACCTCGCTCTCGTCACCGATTCCACGGCCTACCTGCCGCAGGAAGCCGTCGACCGCCACGGTGTCGCCGTGGTCCCGCTGAGCGTCGTGGTCGGCGACGTCGTGCTCACCGAGGGCGTGGAGATCTCGCCCAAGGACGTCGCCGAGGCCCTGCGCGGCAAGCAGCGCGTGACGACCTCCCGGCCCAACCCGGAGTCCTTCGCCGCCGCGTACCGGGCTGCCGCCGAAGCGGGTGCGCGGGGCATCGTCTCGGTGCACATCTCGGGCGAGCTCTCGGGTACGGCGGAGGCGGCCCGGCTGGCGGCCGCGGAGTCGCCCGTCCCGGTGCGGGTGGTGGACAGCCGGCTGGTCGGCATGGCCCTCGGGTACGGGGTGCTGGCGGCGGCCGAGGCGATCGCGGCCGGCGCGGAGCTCGACGAGGTGGCCGCTGCCGCCGCACGGCGGGCGGAGGCGACCACCGGGTTCTTCTACGTGGACACCCTGGAGTACCTGCGCCGGGGCGGCCGGATCGGTGCGGCCCGTGCGCTGCTCGGCTCGGCCTTGGCGGTGAAGCCGCTGCTGCACCTCGACGGGGGACGGATCGAGCCGCTGGAGAAGGTGCGCACGGCGTCGCGGGCGATCGCCCGGCTGGAGGAGATCGCCGTCGAGGAGGCGGGCGGTCGGGAGGTCGACATCGCCGTCCACCACCTGGCGGCGGAGGATCGGGCCGAGCCGCTCGCGGAGCGCCTGCGGGCCCGGGTGCCGGGGCTTCGCGAGCTGTACGTCGGCGAGGTCGGCGCGGTGATCGGTGCGCACGTCGGTCCGGGGCTGCTGGCGGTGGTGGTCTCGCCGCGCTGAGCGGCGCTCGCGTTGCGCCGGGTGCGGGTGCGGGTGCGGGTGCCGTCGCGGTGCGGTTCGTGGTGTCGTCGCCGTCGCCGTCGCCGTCGCCGTCGCCGGTGCCGCGTCCGTGATGACGGCCGGTCACCTTGCCGGGCGACCAGGTCAACCCCGGGTCGTTCTCCTCGCTCGTGTGAGTGACCTGAGTTATCCACAATCCCCGGGTTGTCCACAGAGCTTAGGCAATTCTTCCACCTGCCCTGGACGGCCTCCTAGCGTGCTCCGCATGACGAGCACGAGATTCAGCACGAGCAGGCGCCAGGCGATCAGCCGCACCGCCCGGGCGCGGATGGCAGTCCTGCTGCCGGGGGCCGAGAGCACCGAAGAGGGGCGGTCCACGGGGCCGGACACCACACCTGTTCCGTCGGCGGCCGGGGGAGTGCCCGGGGCGGGGTTGGACGTTCCGGCGGTGCCTGGCCCGGCGTCGGAGGGCCCGGCGGCGGGGGCTTCGGTGTCGCTCGCGCCGGTCCTGGGCGCGCCGTCGGCCGGAGGGTCGGCCGTCGGCGCAGGTACGGCGGGCGAGCCGTCCGCCACCGGGCCGCCGGGTCCTGGCCGGGAGTCCGCGCCTGGGACCGCGCCCGGCTCGGCGCCGGCCCCGGACGACCCGGTGTCCGGCCATCACGCCGAGCCGCTGCCGGGGCTGCCGTCCGACGAGGGCGCCGCGGTCGGGCCGCACGGTCGCGCACGGTTCCGCCTGGGAGCTGTGTTCGTGCCGGACCGCCGGGCCGTGGCGGGGCTGGCCGTCCTGGTGCTGCTGGCCGTCGCCTACGGCGCGCAGCACTTCTGGCTGGCCCGCCCCCGGCCCGTCGAGGTCCCGGCCGTGGCGATCGCAACGGCGGAGCCCGGTGCCGGCGGTCCGCGGTCGGACGCGGTTCCCGGTACCCGGTCGGCTGACGGCGCCGCCGAGCCGGCAGGCACGGTCGTCGTGGACGTCGGTGGCCGGGTACCCGCTCCCGGGCTCCACACGCTTCCCGGCGGGTCGCGGGTGGCCGATGCCCTGCACGCGGCCGGTGGCCCGCTGTCCGGGACGGAGACCAGGAACCTCAACCTGGCTCGGCTGCTCACCGACGGTGAGCAGATCCTGGTCGGGGAGTCCGGAGGGGCCCCGCCCATCGGTGGGCCCGCGGCGGTGACGCCGAAGCAGCCGGTCAGCCTGAACCACGCCACCCTCGAACAGCTCGACACCCTGCCGGGCGTCGGCCCGACGCTCGCCCAACGCATCATCGCCTTCCGCATGTCCCACGGTTCCTTCCGCTCCGTCGACCAGCTCCGCCAGGTCAACGGCATCGGCGAGCGCACCTACGCGGAGATCAGATCGCTGCTGACCCTCTGACCCGTCCGGGCCCGGCCCGGAATCCCCCGAGCCCACCGGCTCACCCCGTTCAACCGAGCCGGCCGACCCGCTGCGTGGACCGCCGGCCGGCCGCCCTCCGGACGTCCGCCGACCGCTGCCGACCGCTGCCGACCGCCCGCCGGCCGCCCGCCGTGAAGGGAGGTGCCGTCATCACCGGCCCGGCCGTGACCACGAAGCCGATCGCTCACCCGACCTCAACTCCGTTGACCGCCAACGACCTCCGGCTGTTGCTCCCCGCCGTCGCGGCGTGGGCCGTGACGGCGGCGGTGCTCGGGCTGGGCCCCGGCCATGGCGCTGTGCTGCTCGCCGCCGCGGCTGCCGCGGTACTCCTCGCAGCCGTCCTGCTCACCCGCCGTCCGGGCGGACGCCCCACCAGGGAAGGGGCCCGACGTCCCGAAATCGGCGTCACCGTGGGCGCCGTGCTGCTCGTCGCCGCCGCGGCGGCCATCGTGACCCTGCTGCACACGGCCGACCTCCACCGGGGGCCGGTGCCCGCGCTCGCCCGGGCCGGGGGCAGCGCGTCCGAGACGGCCGTAGAACTGACCGTCGCCGGCGACCCGAGGACGCGCACCTCCCGGCCCGGCGGGACGACTGCCGGGCAGACCGTCCTCACCGTGGACGCCGTGGTGGACCGGGTCACCTTCCCCGACGCGCCGGCATCCGTGCCCCGTGTGGCGTCAACCCGGACGCACACGCCGGTGACCGTGCTCGCCCGCGGTCCGGACATCGACCGGTGGCAGCGGGTGCTCCCGTCGACCCGGGTGGCCGTCGAGGCCGACGTCCGCCCGCCCGGGGCGGGGCACGACGACGAAAGCGCCGCGTTGCTGGTCGTGCACGGCCCGCCCCGTGAGCTTGAGCCGCCGAGCCTGCCCCAACGGATCGCCGGGCGGCTGCGCGAGGGCCTGCGGTCAGCCGCCGACGCGTTGCCGGCGGATGCGCGGGGGCTGCTGCCGGGCCTGGTGGTCGGCGACACCTCGCGCCTGCCCGTTGACCTCCTGGAGGCCTTCCGGGCCACCGACATGGCCCATCTGGTCGCGGTGAGCGGCGCCAACCTGGCGATCGTCCTGGGCGTCCTGCTCGGTGCGCCGGGCCAGGCCGCCACCCCTGAACGGCGCGGCCTGGCCGGGTTCCTCGGACTCCCCCTGCGCACGACGGCGCTGCTCGGCACCGGGATCACGCTGGCCTTCGTCACCGTCTGCCGGCCCGAGCCCAGCGTGCTGCGGGCGGCCGGCACCGGGCTGATCGGGCTGCTCGCACTGGCCACCGGCCGTCCGCGCCGGGCGTTGCCGGCCCTGTCGGGGACGGTGCTGCTCCTGGTGCTGCTCGACCCCTACCTGTCGCGCTCCTTGGGCTTCCTGCTCTCGGTGCTGGCCACCCTCGGGCTGCTGGTTCTCGGTCCGCACTGGACGGCGGCGTTGCGGGCGCGGGGCTGGCCGCACCACCTGGCGGGTGCCGTCGGGGCCACGGCCGCCGCCCAGGCGCTCTGCGCCCCGGTGACGGTGGTGCTGTCCGGACACATCAGCCTGGTCGCCGTTCCGTGCAACCTGCTGGCCGAGCTGGCGGTGGCTCCGGCGACCCTGCTCGGATTCTCGGTGCTGATGCTGGAGCCGCTCTTCCCGGCACCGGCCCGGCTGCTCGCCGAGGTGGCGGGGGTCCCGGTTGGCTGGCTGGCGGCGGTGGCCCGGCACGGGGCGGATCTGCCCGGGGCCCAACTGTCATGGCCGGGTGGGTTGCTCGGCACGGTGACGCTCGCCCTGGGGACGGTGGCGCTCTGTTGGACGCTGCCCCTGCTGGTGCCCCGGCGGGTCGCGGCGGACGGGCAGCGCCGCGGCGGGCGCCGGGCCAGGGCAGCGGTGGCTGGGCTGCTCTTCCTGGTGCTGCTGGCCGTGCTGCTGCGGCCGCCCGTGCTCACGCGGTTGGCCACGGGCTGGCCGCCGCAGGGATGGCAGCTGGTCATGTGCGACGTGGGGCAGGGCGACATGGTGGTTCTGCCGGCGAAGGGCTCGGTGGGTGATCCACCTGACAGCGCGGTCGTGGTCGACGCCGGGCCGGACCCGCACGCGGCCGATCGGTGCCTGCGGGAGCTCGGGATCACCCGGGTGCCGCTGCTGCTGGTGACGCACTTCCATGCCGACCATGTGGAGGGCGTGCCGGGGGTGCTGCGGGGCCGGACGGTGGGGGCGATCCAGGGGACCACGGTGGACGACCCACCGGGTGAGGCGGCCCGGGTGTCCGAGTGGGCAGCGGCTGCCGGAGTCCCGCTGCTGCGGGCTCGGCGGGGCGAGCGCCGGTCGGTCGGGCCGTGGCTGTCGTGGGAGGTGGTGTGGCCGGACGCCGTGCCGTCGCCGGAGGCGGCGGGCGCCAACAACGCCAGTGTGGCGCTGCTTGCGACGCTGGCGGGCGGGCTGCGGCTGGCGCTGTTGGGTGATCTTGAGCCACCGGCCCAGTCGGCGTTGCTGGGGAGATCGCGAGGTGGGGTGAAGGTCGACGTGTTGAAGGTGGCACACCACGGTTCGGCGCATCAGGACTGGGGCTTGGCCGCGCTGTTGGGCCCCCGGTTGGCTCTGATCTCGTGTGGTGAGGGCAATCCGTACGGGCATCCGTCGGCGCGGACGGTGGATCGTCTGCGCTCTCTCGGGGCCACGGTGCTGCGGACGGACACGGCCGGTGACATCGCGGTGACGGGCGACAGCCCGGCCCACCTCGGCGCGTCGGTGCACCCGCACGCCGTCCACGGCCCGCACGGTGCCCGTGCCGGCCGTGGTGTGGCAGGAGTCGGCGGGCCGCGTGGCCCGCCGGCCTGAGTGAGCCGGTCCGGCTCACTCGCCCGCCCTCCCCGCCGGGAGGAGGAGACGAGGTGGGGAGGGCGGGCGAGGGGATGCGGCCGGCGCAGGGCGCGATGAGGTCCGTGCATGCCGCTGCGCTCCGGGCCGGCACCCACGCACGAGAAGCCGGACCGGCCGACTTCTCGTGCACACGCCGTCAGCTCTCCTCGCGCCAGCCGTCGTACTCGGCGGCGACGGCGTCCAGGGCGCCCAGCAGGGCGGCGGTCCAGCCCTCCTCGGGCGGCTCGACGACCACGAGCCACTGGGCGTCCTCGGCGTCGTCCTCGCCGGCGAGGGCGTCCCGGACGATCTCCAGCTCGCCGAGGTCGGTGTGGTCGGCGCTGAGCTGCTCGGCGGCCTCCTCGGCGGCATCGCGGTCGGGCAGGACGAGCAGCTGCCGGGCGTTCGGGTCGAAGGCGTCCGGCTGGTTGGTGGTCTGGTCTTCGGTCACCTGGCCATTCTCCAGGGAGCGATCTTCCTCCTCACGCAGACCCCCGGGCCCGCGGCCGGCTCCAGGCACCCCACGGGCGCCGCACCGAGCAGGGCTGTCCGTGCCGCGTGGGATGCTGGTAGGCGATGGCCAGGAAGAGTGCACCCGACGACCTGCTCGCCCCGCTGACCCTCGCGGTCGGCCAGGAGGAGCTGCTGCTGGACCGCGCGGTAGCCCAGGTGGTGGCGGCCGCGAAGGCCGCGGACCCCGACACCGACGTGCGGGACCTCGCGCCCGGCGGCCTCCAGCCGGGCAGCCTGGCCGAGCTGACCACGCCCTCGCTGTTCGCCGAGCGCAAGGTGATCGTGGTCAGGGCCGCTCAGGACCTCTCGGCCGACTCCGTCAAGGAGGTCAAGGCGTACATCGAGGCCCCGGCCGAGGAAGTGATCATGGTGCTGGTCCACGCGGGCGGCGCCAAGGGCAAGGGGCTGCTGGACACCGGGCGCAAGGCCGGCGGCCGGGAGGTGGCCTGTGCCAAGCTGGCCAAGGCGTCGGAGCGGCTGGCCTTCGTCAAGGGCGAGTTCCGCACGCTCGGACGGTCCGCGACGCCGGAGGCCTGCCAGACGCTGCTGGACGCGCTCGGCAGCGACCTGCGCGAGCTGGCGGCCGCCTGCAGCCAGCTCACCTCCGACGTCGAGGGGACCATCGACGAGACCGTGGTGGCCCGCTACTACAGCGGCCGGGCCGAGGCGACCGGCTTCGAGGTGGCGGACCTCGCCGTCACCGGCCGGGCCGCCGAGGCGCTGGAGCGGCTGCGCTGGGCGCTGGCCGTGGGGCAGCCGCCGACCGGCATCACCTACGCCCTGGCCTCGGGGGTCCGCAGCATCGGCCGACTGGCGACCACCGGGCGGAACATGCGGCCCGCCGACCTGGCGCGCGAGCTGGGCATGCCGCCGTGGAAGGTGGACCGGGTCCGCCAGCAGATGCGTGGTTGGACGGGTGACGGCGTGGCCGCCGCACTGACCGCGATCGCCCAGGCGGACGCCGCCGTCAAGGGCGGATCCGACGACCCGGCCTTTGCGCTGGAGCGGGCCGTGGTCGCCGTTGCCCGCGCGGCCCGAGCCGGCTCCCGCCCGTACTGAGCCGGGACGGCAGGGAGCTCCGGCCGTACGGAGCCACGGCCGTACGGAGCCGTGGTCGCACGGAGCCACGGCCGCACGGAGCCACGGCGGTACGGCGAGCTCCGGTGGCCCGGAGCCCGGAGCTCCTACCCGCCCCACGCCGGCTACTTCCCGCCGATCGCCTTCAGGATGTCCCGGGTGTCGTCGAGCATGGCCCGGCGGACGCTGTCGCGGTCCAGGGTGTGGTCCTCGCCGACCTGGTAGTTGTCCGTCCAGTACAGCGAGTAGGTCATGCCCCCGTCGCGGACCTGCAGGTAGTGGTTGATGTCGTGGAAGCTCTTGTCGGAGCTGGTCGGCTCGTCGCCGTAGGCGTAGTAGGCCTCCTGGCCGAGGTTCGGCACATCGGCGATCTCGTACTTCTGCTGCTCGAAGTAGTGCCGGGTGGCGGCGTACTCGGGTGAGGAATCGACGGTTTTGTGCAGCTCGATGCGGATGTCCAGGGTGGCGTAGTCCGGGGAGTCGCTCCCGTTGACGGTCCGCTTCATCAGGGCGTAGCAGCGCATCATGTCCATCGAGTCGCTGCGGCCGGTGTGCTCCAGCGGATAGTTGTCGACCATCTTGTACTTCGCCCGGAACGCGGTGAGCCCGCCGGTGTCGCAGATCCGGTCGACGGCGTGGTAGCCGTGGAGGCTCTGCGCCGATGAGCGGCCGTGCACCAGGTCCGGGACGAGGGCCACCGCGCCGGACCAGACGATCGAGGCGAGGACGGCGCCGACGAACGCCCAGACGGCGTTCCGGCGCAGGCTTCGACCCTTCCGGCGGGGCTCGCCCGGCCCGCCGGGCGTCCCGCTGCCGCCGACCGGCGGCCGTCCCGGTGCCGGCGGCAGTCCCGGAGCGGTGGGCAGCCCTGGTGGCGGGCCGAATCCGGGGGTGTTCCCGGGCGGCGGCTGTTGCTGCTGCGGAAGTCCGGTGAAACCGGATCCGCTCCGGGACGGTGGTGGCGGTGGCGTAGCCATGGGTGATCCCCCCTCGGTCTTCGAGCCTCGGTCTTCGAGCCTCGGCCCTCGAACCGTAGCCTTCGACGAACGTCGCCGGTGAACGCGGCCGCGACCACCGGCACCGTGCCCACGCCCACCCGTCGGCGCGCGCCCAGCTGCCCGCTCGCGTACCCTCCCGCAGACGCGCCCGTCTGCCCGGGCCCACCGGTACGTGACCGGCGGCCGTGATCAGCGGCCGTGACCGACCATAGCGGTCGGAGCACGGAACGCGACAGGCGCCGCAGCAGCCTCCGGGGAAGAGGTCCGCTACGGCGCCTGCCGTACTGCCTGTGCACCGCACCCGCGTGGCGAACGCAGGCCGCGTGCGGTGCGAGTCTCGATCTCGCCTCGGGGGTCCGGGTAGAGGGCCGGTTCGTCCCGAGGGGGTGGGGCCGGAGCCCCGGTGGCGTCAGGCCTGGACGGCGTTGACGCGCTTGGTGATGGCCGACTTCTTGTTGGCGGCCTGGTTGGCGTGGATGATGCCCTTGCTCACGGCCTTGTCCAGCGCCTTAGAGGCGGCACGGGCCAGCACGACGGCCTTCTCGGTCTCGCCGGCGGCGGCGGCCTCACGGGCCTTGCGCAGAGCGGTCTTCAGCGAGGACTTGACGGCCTTGTTGCGCAGGCGCGCCTTCTCGTTGGTCTTGTTGCGCTTGATCTGGGACTTGATGTTCGCCACGAAAGTGCCTCAGTCTGTGTCATTTGGTTTGGAACGGGCTGCACCGGGCGGCCGTCGGACCAGCTGAGAGGGCATGCCGAGGCCAGGTGCAGCGCCCCACGCTACCAGGGGCGCGCCGTCCGCCCCAAACCGACCGGGCGCCGAGCGCGCGCCTGAAGGCGCCCGCTCAGGCGCTGAGCACCGGCTCGCCGTAGTGCTCCACCTCGGGGAACGGCGCGTAGTAGCGGTGCAGCAGTTCGCGCCAGCGCCGGTACTCGGCGGAGCGGCGGAAGCCCTCGGTGTGGTCGGCCAGATTCTCCCACTCCACCTGGAGCAGGAACCGCGAGCCGCGCCCCGCGTCCAGGCAGCGGCGCAGTTCCAGGGAGCGGAAGCCGCGTTGGACCGTGATCAGCGGTCGGGCCTCGGCGAAGGCGGCGAGGAACGCCTCCTCCTGGCCGGGGACGACGTCGAGCAGGGCGCTTTCCAGGATCATGCGACGGCATCCTGCCGCAGCGGCGGCGCCGGCGGCCCTTCCGGCTGCCCGCGGGGGGCGCCGGAGGGGCCGCCCGCGGACCCTCCGGCGCCGGTCCGCGGCGGGTGCGGAGAGCTGACCGGCGGCGCACGCCGCGCTCGTGGGAAGATGGGAGGGACTATTTCGATCGGACGACTGTCCGGTCCCCGGGAGGCCGGTCAGCGATGACCCGGACACCCCGGCCCCCGGACCAACGGAGAATCGGACCAAGGTGCCCGCGACCCCCAGCAATGTGCCAGAGCCCAGCCGTACCGACCCGGCGCTGATCCGCAACTTCTGCATCATCGCCCACATCGACCACGGCAAGTCGACGCTCGCAGACCGGATGCTCCAGATCACCGGTGTGGTCGACCCGCGGCAGATGCGCGCCCAGTACCTCGACCGCATGGACATCGAGCGCGAGCGCGGTATCACCATCAAGTCGCAGGCCGTCCGCCTCCCGTGGGCGCCGAAGACCGGGTCGAACGCCGGCACGACGCACATCCTCAACATGATCGACACCCCGGGCCACGTGGACTTCACGTACGAGGTGTCCCGCTCCCTCGCCGCGTGCGAGGGCACCATCCTGGTGGTCGACGCGGCCCAGGGCATCGAGGCGCAGACCCTCGCCAACCTGTACCTGGCGCTGGAGAACGACCTCACGATCATCCCGGTGCTCAACAAGATCGACCTGCCGGCCGCCCAGCCGGAGAAGTACGCCGCGGAGATCGCGCACATCATCGGCTGCGACCCGTCCGACGTGCTCCAGGTCAGCGCCAAGACCGGCCTCGGCGTCGAGGACCTGCTGGACCACATCGTCAACACCATCCCGGCTCCGGTCGGCGTCAAGGACGCCCCGGCCCGCGCGATGATCTTCGACTCGGTGTACGACGCCTATCGCGGCGTGGTCACCTACGTCCGTGTCGTCGACGGCCAGCTCACCAAGCGCGAGCGGATCGCGATGATGTCCACCGGCGCGACCCACGAGCTGCTGGAGATCGGCGTCATCTCGCCGGAGCCCAAGGTCGCCGACGGCCTCGGCGTCGGTGAGGTCGGCTACATCATCACCGGTGTGAAGGACGTCCGGCAGTCCAAGGTCGGTGACACGATCACCTCGCAGAACAAGGGCGCCACCGAGCCGCTCGGCGGCTACAAGGACCCGCGCCCGATGGTGTTCTCCGGCCTCTACCCGCTGGACGGCTCGGACTACCCGCTGCTGCGCGACGCCCTCGACAAGCTGCGGCTGAACGACGCCGCGCTGGTCTACGAGCCGGAGACGTCCGTCGCGCTCGGCTTCGGCTACCGCTGCGGCTTCCTCGGCCTGCTCCACCTGGAGATCATCCGGGAGCGCCTGGAGCGCGAGTTCAACCTCGACCTGATCTCCACCGCCCCCAACGTGGTCTACCGCGTGGTGATGGAGGACGGCACCGAGCACACCGTCACCAACCCGAGCGAGTTCCCCTCCGGCAAGATCGCCGAGGTGTACGAGCCGATCGTGCGCGGCACCATCCTGGCGCCCAACGAGTTCGTCGGTGCGATCATGGAGCTCTGCCAGTCCCGCCGCGGCAGCCTCCAGGGCATGGACTACCTCTCCGAGGACCGTGTCGAGCTGCGTTACACCCTGCCGCTGGCCGAGATCGTCTTCGACTTCTTCGACCAGCTGAAGTCCAAGACCCGCGGCTACGCCTCGCTGGACTACGAGCCCATCGGCGAGCAGAGCGCCAACCTGGTCAAGGTCGACATCCTGCTGCACGGCGACGCGGTGGACGCCTTCTCCGCGATCGTTCACAAGGACAAGGCCTACAGCTACGGCGTGATGATGGCCGGCAAGCTGCAGAAGCTGATCCCGCGCCAGCAGTTCGAGGTGCCGATCCAGGCCGCCATCGGTTCCCGGGTGATCGCCCGTGAGACGGTCCGTGCGATCCGCAAGGACGTTCTCGCCAAGTGTTACGGCGGTGACATCTCGCGTAAGCGCAAGCTGCTGGAGAAGCAGAAGGAAGGCAAGAAGCGGATGAAGATGGTCGGCCGCGTGGAGGTCCCCCAGGAGGCCTTCATCGCCGCGCTGTCCACCGACGCCGAGCCGCCGAAGGACAAGAAGTAGCGTCGGGAGGCGACGGCGGGAGGGCCCGGGGCGAACGGCCCCGGGCCCTCCCGCGTTCCGGTGCCGCGTGACCGCGGCCCGCACGCGCGCATTCCCGCTTCCGCGTATTCCCGCTTCCGCGCATTCCCGCACGCGGGCTACCGCAGCGACCAGATCACGGCGTTCACGATGAGGGCCTTGGTGAGCCGCCCGGTCCGGCCGGTGAGCACCCCCGGCCGCATCGAGTCGTCCGCGTGGATGAGCTGCACCAGCCCCTCCCGCCGGCCCAGGCTCAGGCACTGCACCGCGTACCGGAACGCGAAGGGCTTGCCGGTGCGCCCGGCGAGCAGCCCGCCGACGTAGCGGCCCATCGGCAGGGCGGTGGCGCAGCCCATCCGCAGGGTGCCGTTGTCGGGAACGGTGACCTCGGCGGCGTCGCCGATCACGTGGACGTCGGGGTGCGAGACCGACCGCAGGTACCGGTCGACCACTGCCTGGCCGGCGGCGTTGACGGTGAGTCCGGCCTCGGCGGCGAGGGGGAGCGGCTCCATGGAGGCGGCCCAGACCACGATGTCGCCCGGGATCCGGCCGGCGGTGGTGTCCAGGCCCTCCGGGTCGACCGCGGTGACGGTGGCCTGCTCGTGCACCTCGACGCCGAGTCCGGTCATGACGGCCAGGACGTGGGCCCGGCCGCGGGCCGAGAACCAGCCGCCGACCTGGTCGGCGGCGACGATCCGCACCTTCCACGCCGGGTTCGCCTCGGCGATCTCGGTGGCCATCTCGATGCCTGTGGCGCCGCCGCCGACCACGGCCACGGTGCCGGGGCGGTCCGCGGTGCGCAGCCGCTCGCCGACCTCGGCGGCCCGTTCGGCGCCGTAGGCGTGCTCGGCGGCGCCGGGGACTCCGTGCCAGGCGGTGCGGCTGCCGAGGGCGTAGACCAGGGTGTCGTAGGCGAGGGTCTCGCCGGTGTCCAGGAGGACCTTGCGGCCGGTGAGGTCGAGCTCGGTGGCCCGGGCCTGGACGTGCCGGACGCCGCGGCCGCGCACCACCTCGGCGACGGCGGGCCGGCGTGCGGGGTGGCCGGCCGCGGTCTCGTGCTGGCGGACCCGGTGCCGGAATCGGCTCTCGGGGGCGACGAGGGTCACCCGGTTGTGCTTCCCGGCCCGGGTGGCCGCGCTGAGGCCCGCGTAGCCCGCGCCGAGTACGACGATGTGCCTGCCGTTCGCCTTGCTGGTCATGGAGCTCGTCTCCCCTTCGAAGGGCCCGCGAGGGGCGCCCTTTGCGCCTGCTCGGGAAGGGGACGACGTCACCGGTCAGGATGTGACGGTGACCGGCGTCACACGGGCGAGCTTCTCCGGGTTGACCACCACGTAGGCGTCGGTGATCCGGCCGCCGGGACTGACGTTGAAGCCGACCACGCCGTCCACGGCGCCCGTGCCGGCGCTGTGGAAGATCAGTCCGGGCAGGCCGTTGACCAGGGCGGAGGCGATGCGGGTGTCGGGGGTGAGCCACTTGGCGACCAGTCCGAGCACCAGGCGGGCGACCTTGTCGGCACCGAACACCGGGCGGGCCGCGGCGCGGACGATGCCGCCGCCGTCCGCGTGCCAGACCACGTCCGGGTCGAGGACGTTCATCAGGCCCAGGATGTCGCCCCGGGCGGTGGCGGCCGCGAAGGCCTCGACCGCCTGCCGGTGCTCGGCGGGGTCGGCGGTGCTGCGTCGGCCGCCCTCCTTGACCCGGCGGCGGGCCCGGGAGGCGAGTTGCCGGGTGGCGTCGGGGGAGCGGTCGAGAGTGGCGGCGATCTCGTCGAAGCCGACCGCGAACACGTCGTGCAGGACGAACGCGGCCCGCTCGGCGGGGGTGAGCTGCTCCAGCACGGTGAGCAGCGCCATCGAGACGGACTCGCCGAGCTCGGCCAGCTCGGCGGGCGAGGCCGGGGCGGCCGTGGTGGAGACGGACGGCTCGGGCAGCCACTCTCCGAAGTAGGACTCCCGGCGGGCCCGGGCCGAGCCCAGCTGGTCGTAGCAGAGCCGGGTGACCACGGTGGTCAGGAAGGCCCGCGGGTCGGCGACGTCCGTACGGTCGGCGGACTGCCAGCGCAGCCAGGCCTCCTGAAGGACGTCCTCGGCGTCGGTGAAGGAGCCGAGCAGCCGGTAGGCGACCGAGCCCAGGTAGCGCCGGTTCGCCTCGAAGGCGTCCGGGTCCGGGGCGGCGGGGGCTGACGGCTGGTCACTCACAGTCCTACCGTAGCGTCCGCGGCCACCGGGGCAGAAAAGCGGGCGCCGGGGCCGGGGGCGAGCCCGAGCGGTGGGACGGGGTGACCCCGCCCGAGCCGCGCCGGCCCGGCCCGCCGGCCCGCCGGCCCGGCCGGAACGCAGGAGCCGGAGCGGGAATCGAACGCCCCCGCTCCGGCTCCGCGTGTGTCCGCCGCCGCGCGCCGGTCAGTCGACCTCGGCCACGGCCTCGGCGAACTGCGCCTTGTACAGCCGGGCGTACGCGCCGTCGGCCGCGATCAGCTCGTCGTGCGTGCCCTGTTCGACGATCGAGCCGCTCTCCATCACCAGGATCACGTCGGCGTCCCGGATGGTGGAGAGCCGGTGGGCGATCACGAAGCTGGTGCGCCCGGTGCGCAGCCGGGCCATGGCGCGCTGGATCAGCACCTCGGTGCGGGTGTCGACGGAGCTGGTCGCCTCGTCGAGGACGAGGATCGAGGGCTGGGCGAGGAACGCCCGGGCGATGGTGATCAGCTGCTTCTCACCGGCGCTGACGCCGGTTCCCTCGTCGTCGATGACGGTGTCGTAGCCGTCCGGCAGGGTGCGCACGAAGCGGTCCACGTGCGCGGCCTTGGCCGCCTCGACCACCTGCTCGCGGGTGGCGCCGTCCGCGCCGTAGGCGATGTTGTCGGCGATGGTGCCACCGAACAGCCAGGTGTCCTGGAGCACCATGCCGATGCCGGAGCGCAGTTCCTCGCGGGCCATCGCGGCGATGTCCACCCCGTCGAGGGTGATCCGTCCGGAGCTGACCTCGTAGAACCGCATCAGCAGGTTGACCATGGTGGTCTTGCCTGCGCCGGTCGGGCCGACGATGGCGACGGTCTGCCCGGGTTCGACCTTGAGCGAGAGGTCCTCGATCAGCGGCTTCTCGGGGTCGTAGCGGAAGGAGACGTCCTGGAAGACGACCCGGCCGCGGATGGCGTCGGGCCGCTCCGGCATGGCCGGCTCGGGGGTCTGCTCGGGCGCGTCGAGCAGTTCGAAGACGCGCTCGGCGGAGGCGACGCCGGACTGCACCAGGTTGGCCATGCTGGCGACCTGGGTGAGCGGCTGGCTGAACTGCCGCGAGTACTGGATGAAGGCCTGGACGTCACCGATGGACAGCGCGCCGGAGGCGACCCGCAGGCCGCCGACGACGGCGACCAGCACGTACTGGAGGTTGCCGATCAGCATCATCGCGGGCTGGATGATCCCGGAGATGAACTGGGCCCGGTAGCTCGCCTGGTAGAGGGCCTCGTTGTGCTCGCGGAAGGTCGCGGCGGACTCCTTCTGCCGGCCGAACACCTTCACCAGGGTGTGGCCGGTGTACATCTCCTCGATGTGCGCGTTCAGCTGCCCGGTGGACTTCCACTGCTGGACGAACTGCGGCTGCGCCCGCTTGCCGACCCGGGTGGCCACGACCACCGACAGCGGGACCGAGACCAGGGCGATGAGCGCCAGCAGCGGGGAGATCCAGAACATCATCGCCAGCACGCCGACGACGGTGAGCAGCGAGTTCACCACCTGTCCCAGGGTCTGCTGCATGGACTGGCTGATGTTGTCGATGTCGTTGGTGACGCGGCTGAGCACCTCGCCGCGGGGCTGCTTGTCGAAGTAGCTGAGCGGCAGCCGGGTCAGTTTGGCCTCGACGTCCTGGCGCAGCCGGTAGCCGGCCCGCTGGATGGCCTTGGTGGCGAGCCGGCCCTGGAGGACGCCGAAGACGGCGGCGGCGACGTAGATGGCGAGCACCCAGAGCAGGACGGTGCCGATGGCGCCGAAGTCCATGCTCTGGCCGGGGGTGAAGTCCGTGGCGGAGAGGAGGTCGGCGACGCCGCCGTTGCCCTGGGCGCGCAGGCCGTCGACCACCTGCTCCTTGGTGGTCCCGGGCGGGGTCTGCCGGCCGACCACGCCGGCGAAGATCAGGTCGGTGGCGTCGCCGAGGACCTTGGGGCCGGTGACGGCGCAGCCGATGCTGAGCACGCCGAGTGCGAGGACGCCGGCGAGCAGGGGGCGTTCGGGGCGCAGCAGGCCGAGCAGCCGCTTGCCGGAGCCCTTGAAGTCCATGGACTTCTCGACGCCCTGGCCGCCCATGAACCGGCCGGGGCCGGCCGGGCCGCGCCGGGCGGCGGCGGCCTGGGAGTCGCTGGGCAGCCTGCCGGGGCCGGTGGCGGGCTTCGCCGGTGCCTTCTTGTCCGCGGTGGTCACGCCGCCTCCTGCTCGGTGAGCTGGGAGAGCACGATCTCCCGGTACGTCGGGTTGTCGGCCATGAGCTCGCGGTGGGTGCCGCTGCCGACGACGGCGCCCTCGTCGAGGACGATGATCCGGTCGGCGTCGCGGATGGTGGAGACCCGCTGGGCGACGATCAGCACGGTGGCGTCGGCGGTCTCGCGGGTGAGGGCCTTGCGCAGCCTGGCGTCGGTGGCGTAGTCGAGGGCGGAGAACGAGTCGTCGAAGAGGTAGACGTCGGGTCGGCGGACCAGGGCGCGGGCGATCGCGAGGCGCTGGCGCTGGCCGCCGGAGACGTTGCCGCCGCCCTGGGAGATGGGCGCGTCGAGGCCTTCGGCGAGCTGTTCGACGAACTCCTTGGCCTGGGCGACCTCCAGGGCGTGCCAGAGTTCCTCGTCGGTGGCGTCGGGCCGGCCGTAGCGGAGGTTGCTGGCGACGGTGCCGGTGAAGAGGTAGGGCTTCTGCGGGACGAGGCCGACGGTTTCGGCGATCGCCTCGGGGGCGAGTTCGCGGACGTCGACGCCGTCGAGCAGGACGCGGCCGGAGGTGGCGTCGAAGAGCCGGGGGACGAGGCCGAGCAGGGTGGACTTGCCGCTGCCGGTGGAGCCGATGACGGCGGTGGTCTGGCCGGGGCGGGCGGTGATGTCGATGCCGCGCAGCACGGGGGCCTCGGCGCCGGGGTAGCGGAACTCGACGTCGCGCAGTTCGAGGTTGCCGCGGCGCAGCACCTCGGTGACGGGGGCGGCGGGCGGGACGACGCTGGAGCGGGTGTCGAGGACCTCGTGGATGCGTTCGGCGCAGACCTCGGCGCGCGGCACCATCATGAACATGAAGGTGGCCATCATGACGCTCATCAGGATCTGCAGCAGGTAGGAGAGGAACGCGGTGAGCGCGCCGATCTCCATGCCGCCGCTGTCGATGCGGTGGGCGCCGAACCAGAGCACGGCGACGCTGGAGATGTTGACCACCAGCATGACGGTGGGGAACATCAGGGCCATCAGCCGGCCGACCTGGAGGCCGACGTCGGTGAGGTCGTGGTTGGCGCCGGCGAAGCGGTGCTGCTCGTGGTCGTCCTTGACGAAGGCGCGGATGACCCGGATACCGGTGATCTGCTCGCGCAGCACGCGGTTCATGGTGTCGATCCGCACCTGCATGGCGCGGAACTTCGGGCGCAGCGCGCGGACCAGCAGCACGACGACGACGCCGAGGACGGGGACGACGGCGAGCAGGAGCGCGGAGAGCGGCACGTCCTGGTTGAGCGCCATGATGATGCCGCCGACGCACATGATGGGGGCGGCGACCATCAGGGTGAAGGACATCAGGACCAGCATCTGGACCTGCTGGACGTCGTTGGTGGTCCGGGTGATCAGGGAGGGGGCGCCGAACTGCCCGACCTCGCGGGCCGAGAAGCCCTGCACCCGGTCGAAGACGGCGGCCCGGACGTCCCGGCCGACGGCCATCGCGGTGCGGGCGCCGTAGTAGACGGCGCAGATGGAGCAGAGCGCCTGGAGGACGGTGACGCCGATCATCACGCCGCCGACGCGCAGGATGTAGCCGGTGTCGCCCTTGATCACGCCGTCGTCGATGATGTCGGCGTTGAGGGTCGGCAGGTAGAGCGAGGCGAGCGTCGCGACCAGCTGGAGCAGGACCAGCAGGGTGATCGGTCGGGAGTACGGGCGCAGGTACGCCCTGAGCAATCTGATCAGCACTGGCACACTCTTGTCGTCGGCGGTGGGATTCGCACCCCAATTCTCGGTCTTTGGTGGACTTCTCCAGGCCATTGGGCATGCGGCGACCGGAGGTTTGTCCAGTCCTTTGCCGAATGTTTCGGCGGGGGCGGAACGGGCCTGCACCGGGGGTACGGGTGTGTGCCAGCTGGCTCTGCCCCCTTACGCATCGACCGGTTTCCCCCTAGGCTGCTGGTGGCCCCTTTGTTACTCGCTGGTATCGAACCGGTGAACCCGGGGCCCGGCGACCGCCCCCACGGGCGCCGCGACCACCCCTCAGACGGCCACCCGCCACCGGAGGTCCTCGTTGAGTTCCGCGCAGTCCCTGATCGGCTCCGGCAGCGCCGACATCGTCACCGGGCGTCCGGCCTCCGTCGCCCACCTGTTCCTTGAGCGGGTCGCCGCCACTCCCGGCGCCGAGGCCTACCGCTACCCCGCCCCGGTGGACGAGCAGGCGGCCGACGGAGCCCCGGGCGCCGAGCAGTGGCGCTCGCTGACCTGGGCGCAGACCGCCGTCCGGGTGAAAGCGGTGGCCGCCGGGCTGATGGCGCTCGGCATCCGGCCCGAGGACCGGGTCGCCCTGGCCTCCTCCACCCGGGTGGAGTGGATCATCGCGGACCTCGGCAACATGTGCGCGGGCGCCGCGACCACCACCGTCTACCCGAGCACCAACGCGGACGAGACGGCGTTCATCCTCGCCAACTCCGGATCGAAGGCGCTGTTCGCGGAGAACGCCGCGCAGCTCGCCAAGGCCGTCGAGCAGATCGAGCAGCTGCCCGAGCTGCGCACCGTGATCCTCTTCGACGCCCCCGGAGAGGCCCCCGAGACGGCCGGCCTCGACCTGCTGACCCTCGCCGAGCTGGAGCAGCGCGGCGCGGAGTACCTGGAGCAGCACCCGGACGCGATCGAGAAGGCCGTCGCCGGGCTCGACAAGGAGCAGCTGGCCACCCTGATCTACACCTCGGGCACCACCGGCCGACCCAAGGGCGTGCGCCTGGTGCACGACTGCTGGGCGTACGAGGGCCGGGCGCAGGAGGCCAGCGGGCTGCTGCGCGCCGACGACGTGCAGTTCATGTGGCTGCCGCTGTCGCACGTGTTCGGCAAGACGCTGATCTCCGGCCAGATCTCGACCGGCCACGTGATGGCGGTGGACGGCCGGGTGGACCGGATCATCCACAACCTGCCGACGATCCGGCCGACCGTCATGGCGTCGGCGCCGCGCATCTTCGAGAAGGTCTACAACGGCATCGCCGGCCGGGCCAGGGCCGAGGGCGGGGCCAAGTACAAGATCTTCCTCTGGGCCGCCAAGGTCGCCCGCGACTACGCCCGGACGACCCAGGCCAACCGGATCGCCACCGGCCGCGACGGCGTCCCTGCCGCGCTGCGGCTGCAGCACGCGCTCGCCGACAAGCTGGTGTACGCGAAGATCCGGGCCGCGTTCGGCGGGCGGCTGCGCGGCGCGGTCTCCGGCAGTGCGGCGCTCGCCCCCGAGATCGGCTACTTCTTCCTGGGCGCCGGGGTGCCGATCCTGGAGGGCTACGGCCTCAGCGAGACCAGCGCCGGCTCGACCGTCAACCGCGCGGAGGACATCCGGATCGGCACCGTCGGCCGACCGCTGCCCGGCACCGAGGTGCGGATCGCCGGGGACGGCGAGATCCTGCTGCGCGGCCCCGGCATCATGCGCGGCTACCACGACCTGCCGGAGAAGACCGCGGAGGTGCTTGAGCCGGACGGCTGGTTCCACACCGAGGACATCGGCGAGCTCAGCCCGGACGGCTTCCTGCGGATCACCGACCGCAAGAAGGACCTGTTCAAGACCTCCGGCGGCAAGTACGTCGCGCCGAGCGAGGTCGAGGGCAAGTTCAAGGCGGTCTGCCCCTTCGTCAGCAACGTCCTGGTGATCGGCAACGGCCGCAACTACTGCACCGCGCTGATCGGCCTGGACGAGGCCGTGATCATGCCGTGGGCCGCCGAGCACGGACTGGCCGGCAGGTCCTACGCCGAGCTGGCCGTCGAGCCGCAGGTGCACCAGCTGATCGAGGGCTTCGTCAAGCGGCTCAACGCCGATCTGCAGCGCTGGCAGACGATCAAGAAGTTCCACCTGCTGCCGCGCGACCTCGACGTGGAGCACGGCGAGCTCACCCCGAGCCTGAAGATCAAGCGCCCGGTGGTCGAGAGGACCTACGCGGACGCCGTCACCGCCATGTACGCGGGGGCCAACGAGGCCTGATCCGCATTGCTCCGGTACGGCCCGCGGGCTTCCGCGGGCCGTACGGGACAATGGGGTCATGCCCTCCGCACTTCCCGACGGCGAACCCGTGCCGTCCGACGGTTCCCTGCCCGCGCACGCCCTCGCCGGGCTCGGGCCGCGGCCGTTCGGCTTCTACCTGCACGTGCCGTACTGCGCGAGCCGCTGCGGCTACTGCGACTTCAACACCTACACCGCCACCGAGCTGCGCTCCTCGGGCGCGGTCGCCTCGCAGGAGACCTACGCGGACAACGTGGTCGCCGAGATCCGGCTGGCCCGGAAGGTGCTCGGCTCCGCCGAGCTGCCGGTGCGGACGGTCTTCCTCGGCGGCGGCACGCCCACCCTGCTGCCCGCCCGCGACCTGGTCCGGATGCTGGCCGCGATCCGGGAGGAGTTCGGGCTCGCCGAGGACGCCGAGGTCACCACCGAGGCCAACCCCGAGTCCGTCGACCCGGCCTACCTGGCCGAGCTGCGGGAGGGCGGCTACAACCGGATCTCCTTCGGCATGCAGTCGGCCCGCCCGCACGTGCTGCAGCTGCTGGACCGCCACCACACCCCCGGCCGCCCCGAGGCCTGCGTCGCCGAGGCCCGCGCGGCCGGCTTCGAGCACGTCAACCTCGACCTGATCTACGGCACCCCCGGCGAGTCCGACGACGACTGGCGGGCCTCCCTGGACGCCGCGATCGGCGCCGGACCGGACCACGTCTCGGCCTACTCGCTGATCGTCGAGGACGGCACCCGGCTCGCCGCCCGGGTCAAGCGCGGCGAGCTGCCGATGATCGACGACGACGTGCACGCCGACCGCTACCTGATCGCCGAGGAGGCGCTCGCCGACGCCGGCTACTCCTGGTACGAGGTCTCCAACTGGGCCACCACCCCCGAGGGCCGCTGCCGCCACAACGAGCTCTACTGGACCGGGGCCGACTGGTGGGGCGCCGGTCCCGGCGCGCACAGCCACGTCGGCGGCGTCCGCTGGTGGAACGCCAAGCACCCCGCCGCCTACGCGCAGGCGCTCGCCGAGGGCCGCACGCCCGCGCAGGGGCGCGAGCTCCTCTCCGCCGAGGACCGCCGGGTCGAGCGCATCCTGCTCGAACTGCGCCTCGCCGAGGGCGTCCCGCTCGACCTGCTCACCGGCACCGGCCGGGAGGCCGCCGACCGGGCCCTCGCCGACGGTCTGCTGGCCCCCGGCCCGTACGCCGCCGGCCGCGCCGCCCTCACCCTCCAGGGCCGCCTGCTGGCCGACGCCGTGGTGCGTGACCTGGTGGACTGACGTTCGTTGGCGTGGTGTCAGCCGTCGGAGCGAGCGTGCGATGACCGCCGTCGATGAGCGGACGACCGGGATCTCCCGGAACCTGGAGGTACCGGAAGGCGTCAAGGCCGAGCTCATCCACCGTGACTACCACGTCGAGCGGGAGCTGTACGCGGGCGGGGCGGTCCCGGCCTGCCTGATCGTGGACCCGATCAAGGGGGGTGTGCGTGCTGCTCACCGAGCCGAGCCGGACGACGGCTTCCGGCCTGCCGGACGACCTGTCCGAGCGGACGAGCAAGTTCGGCGAGCCGGTCCCGATCGATCCGCTCGGCGTGACGCTGGACACCGTCGGGTTCCGCTTCTTCGGCCGACCGGGGTCACTCCGGCAGGGTGACGAAGTCGATCAGCTCCTCGACCCGGCCCAGCAGCTCGGGCTCCAGGTCCTTGTAGGAGTCGACCCCCGAGAGGACCCGCTTCCACGCGGCGGGGGTGTCGACCGGCCAGCCGAGGCGGCGGCAGGTGCCCTCCTTCCAGTCCTCCCCGCGCGGGACGGCGGGCCAGGCCGGGATGCCGACGCTGGCCGGCTTCACCGCCTGCCAGATGTCGATGTAGGGGTGGCCGACCACCAGGACGGCCTCGCCGGTGACCCGGGCCGCGATCCGGTGCTCCTTGGTGCCGGGCAGCAGGTGGTCGACCAGGACGCCGAGGCGGCGGCCCGGGCCGGGGGCGAACTCGGCGACGATCGCCGGCAGGTCGTCCACGCCCTCCAGGTACTCGACCACCACGCCCTCGATCCGCAGGTCGTCACCCCAGACCCGCTCGACCAGCTCGGCGTCGTGCCGGCCCTCGACGTAGATCCGGGACTCGCGGGCCACCCGGGCACGGGCCCCGGGTACGGCCACCGAGCCGGAGGCCGTGCGCCCGGGAGTCCGGGCGGGGGCCGGCCCGGCGGGGCGCACCAGGGTGACGGTGCGGCCCTCCAGCAGGAAGCCGCGCGGCACCAGCGGGAAGACCCGGTGCTTGCCGAAACGGTCCTCCAGGGTGACGGTGAAGCCCTCGGCGGTCTTCTCGCAGCGCACCACCGCGCCGCAGAAGCCGGTCGCCGCCTCCTCCACCACCAGGTCCCGTTCGGCCGGTACCTCGGGGGCGGGCTGCTGCTTCTTCCACGGCGGGGTCAGGTCGGGTCCGTACTGGCGGCTTCGCATGCAGGCGACTATAGGCAGCGCCGCCGCGCCGCGCCGACGGCCCGTCACAGGCCCGGCGCGCCCCAGACCGGGAACCAGCGGGTGAGGTCCTTCTCCAGCCGCAGGTCGTTCCCGAGCGAGGCGCTGACCTGCAGCTCCAGCGGGCTGTTGCGCTTCTCGCCGCCGCCAGGCATCGGCGCGAACGGGTAGAAGGTGCCGCGCTTGTAGAGGTAGACCAGCGCCAGCGAGCGGCCCTGTTCGTCCCGGAACCCGACCATCGAGCAGAGCAACTGCGGGCCGAAGCCGTTCCCCTCCAGCTCGCTGTTGACCGCGTGCAGGTCGGTGACCAGCTCCGGCAGCTCCCCCGGCGGGTGCCGCACCAGCAGCCAGGAGTAGCCGTACGCGTCCGTGGAGGCCTCCACCGGGACGCCGCCGCGCCCGGTGTCGGCGTCCAGCAGCGCCCGCACCTGCCGCTCGACCTCGACGAAGGCGCCGCCCTCGACGGAGGCGAAGCAGACCGAGCCGAGCCCGGTCGGGCGGAAGCCGGAGGCCGCCTCCAGGGTCAGCGCGGCCGACGGCACGCCGAACAGCTGGTCGAGGTCGGGCTTGACCGGCTTGGTGCGGCCGAACAGCGCGTCCAGGATTCCCACGGCGGTCCCTTCCGAGGCGGCGGTCAGCGGCCGAGCCGGGCCGAGATCCGGGCCAGCTGCTCCAGCCGCCGCTCCAGCGAGGGGTGGGTGGAGAACAGCTGGGTGGCGGTCTCCCGGGCGCTCAGCGCGGGGGCGAAGTAGAAGGCGTTGTAGGGCTGCGCCTGGCGCAGGTCCTTGGTGGGGATCGCGGCGATCTGCCCGGTCACCTTGGTCAGCGCCGAGGCGAGCGCGCTGGGCCGGCCGGTGAGCTGGGCGGCGGCACGGTCGGCGGCCAGCTCCCGGTAGCGGGAGAGCAGCCTGGTCAGCAGGAAGCTGATCGCGTAGACCACCACCGACACCAGCGGGATGATCAGTGCGACGATCGCGGCGTTGGAGTCGTTGTTGCTCCGGCCGCCGGCGAACCCGCCGTACACCGCGATCCGGGTCATCGCCCCGGCCAGTACCCCGAGGAAGCCGGCGACGGTCATCACCGCGACGTCCCGGTGGGCGACGTGCGACAGCTCGTGCGCGAGGACGCCCTCCAGCTCCTCCGGCTCCAGTCGCCGCAGCAGGCCGGTGGTGACGCACACCACCGCGTTCTGCGGGTTGCGGCCGGTGGCGAAGGCGTTCGGCATGTCGTTGTCGGCGACCGCCACCCGGGGCTTGGGCATGTCGGCGAGCGCGCAGAGCCGGTCGACGGCGCCGTGCAGCTGGGGGTACTGCTCGGGGGTCACCCGGTGGGCGCCCATCGCCCGCTCGGTGATCTTGTCGCTGAACCAGAACTGGGCGACGAACAGGCCGCCGGAGATCAGCACGATCAGCGGCCAGGCGCCGCGCAACAGCGCGATCAGCAGTCCGGTGAAGCCGACGTAGAGCAGGCCGATGAAGAACATCGTGGCGACCATCCGGCCGGTGAGGCCGCGGTCCGGTGCGAAGCGGGTGGGCTGGCCCGAGGTCGACATCGCTGTCCTCCGTTCGCCGTCTGTTGTCGATGCTCCCACTCGGACCGGCGCGGGGCATCATCCGGCGCGCGGCCCGCCGTCGCGGACTGCGGGCAGGATCACCCCGGCCGGGCCGTTCCTGCGGTGGGACCCGGGCCTTACACTGGCAGATACGGTTCTGGCACTCGTGTGTTCAGAGTGCCAGGAGCGGGGTCGCCCGGTTCGGCCCGGAACGTGCAGGTACGGAACACATGTCACAACGGACAACGTGCGAAGACGGAGGTGCGTGCCCCATGGCCGGTGAGGTCCGCCAGCTGGACGACCGCAAGCTCGCGGTGCTTCGCGCCATCGTCCAGGACTACGTGGGCACCGAGGAGCCGGTCGGTTCCAAGGCCCTGGTCGAGCGGCACAACCTCGGTGTGTCACCGGCGACGGTCCGCAACGACATGTCGGCGCTGGAGGAGGACGGCTACATCCATCAGCCGCACACCAGCGCGGGGCGGATCCCCACCGACAAGGGGTACCGCCTCTTCGTCGACAAGCTGGCCGAGGTCAAGCCGATGAGCGCGCCCGAGCGGCGGGCGATCCGGCACTTCCTGGACGGTGCCGTCGACCTCGACGACGTGGTCGCCCGCACGGTCCGGCTGCTCGCCCAGCTGACCCGCCAGGTCGCGGTGGTCCAGTACCCCTCGCTGTCCCGTTCCACCGTGCGGCACATCGAGCTGGTGGCCCTGGGCCCGGGCAAGGTGATGCTGGTGCTGATCACCAACACCGGCCGGGTCGAGCAGCGGATGGTCGACTGCCCCGGTGCCGTCGGCGAGGCGGTCCTCGCGGACCTGCGCGCCAAGGTCAACACGCGGGCCGTCGGCCGGCGGCTGCCGGAGGTCCCGGGGCTGCTGGAGGACCTGCCGGCGCTGTTCGAGGCGGCCGACCGGCCGACCGTCACCACCATCCTGGCGACGCTGTTCGAGGCGCTCGCCGAGCAGAACGAGGAGCGGATCATGCTGGCCGGCACGGCCAACCTGACCCGTTTCGGCCACGACTTCCCGCTGACCATCCAGCCGGTGCTCGAAGCGCTGGAGGAGCAGGTCGTCCTGCTCCGCCTCCTGGGTGAGACCGCGGACGCCGGGATGACGGTGCGGATCGGCCGCGAGAACGCCTACGAAGGGCTCAATTCCACTTCGGTCGTCTCGGTCGGTTACGGTTCGGGCGACGAGAGCGTGGCCAAACTGGGTGTGATCGGTCCGACCCGGATGGACTATCCGGGCACAATGGGGGCGGTGCGAGCGGTGGCACGGTACCTCGGCCAGATCCTGGCCGAGTCGTAGGAACGGCCGCCGTCGGGAATTCCGGCGGTGGTCCCAGTCGCAGGCACTTCTACAGGCGGAACAAGCGGAGCATTTGGTGGCCACGGACTACTACGCGGTACTCGGCGTCCGACGGGATGCGGGGCAGGACGAGATCAAGAAGGCGTTCCGGCGCCTGGCACGCGAACTGCACCCGGACGTCAACCCGGACCCGAAGACGCAGGAGCGGTTCAAGGAGATCAACGCCGCCTACGAGGTGCTCTCCGACCCGCAGAAGCGGCAGGTCTACGACCTCGGCGGGGACCCGCTCTCCCCGAACGGCGGCGCGGGAGCGGGAGGCTTCGGCGCCGGCGCGGCGGGCTTCGGCTTCTCCGACATCATGGACGCCTTCTTCGGCGCCGCCTCCGGCCAGCGCGGCCCGCGCTCGCGGACCCGGCGCGGCCAGGACGCCATGATCCGCCTGGAGATCACCCTGGAGGAGGCCGCGTTCGGCACCACCAAGGAGCTCCAGGTCGACACCGCCGTCACCTGCACCACCTGCAGCGGTGAGGGCGCCGCGCCCGGCACCTCCGCGCAGACCTGCGACATGTGCCGCGGCAAGGGCGAGGTCTCCCAGGTCACCCGGTCCTTCCTGGGCCAGGTCATGACCTCCCGCCCCTGCCCGCAGTGCCAGGGCTTCGGCACCGTCGTGCCGACCCCGTGCCCCGAGTGCGCCGGCGACGGCCGGGTCCGCGCCCGCCGGACCCTGACCGTCAAGATCCCGGCCGGTGTCGACAACGGCACCCGGATCCAGCTGGCCGGCGAGGGCGAGGTCGGCCCCGGCGGCGGCCCCGCCGGCGACCTCTACGTCGAGATCGCCGAGAGCACCCACACCGTCTTCCAGCGCCGCGGGGACGACCTGCACTGCACGGTGACCATCCCGATGACGGCCGCCGCGCTGGGCACCCAGGTGCCGCTGCAGACGCTGGACGGCCTGGAGGAGGTCGACATCCGGCCCGGCACCCAGTCCGGCCAGTCGATCCCGCTGCACGGCCGCGGCATCACCCATCTGCGCGGCACCGGCCGGGGCGACCTGATAGTGCATGTCGAGGTGCAGACGCCCACCAAGCTCGACCCCGAGCAGGAGGAGCTGCTGCGCCGCCTGGCGGTGCTGCGCGGCGAGGAACGGCCGGCCGGCCAGTTCGCGCCGGGCCAGCAGGGGCTGTTCTCCCGGCTGAAGGACGCCTTCAACGGCCGCTGACCCCGGTCCGACGGACGGTCGCCGACCGGGCCGTCGCCCGCACCGCCGGTGCCCGGTGATCCGCGAGGGTCGCCGGGCGCCGTCGTTCCCCCGCCCGTCCCACCTCCAGGAACCGCCATGACCGCGCCCGTGTTCGTCGTCGAGACCGCGCAGCTCGCCACCGCCGCACCCGGCGCGGTGGTCCGGCTGGACGGCCCGGAGGGGCGGCACGCCGCGGCCGTCAAGCGGCTGGAGCCGGGCGAGGCGGTGACCCTCGCGGACGGCCTCGGCCTCGGCGTGGACGGCACGGTCGCCGCGGTGCACGGCAAGGACGCCGTGGACGTGGCGGTGGCCGCCGTCCGCCGGGAGCCCGAGCCGGCCCCTCGGATCGTCGTCGTCCAGGCGCTGCCCAAGGGCGACCGGGGTGAGCTGGCCGTGGAGACCATGACCGAGGTCGGCGTGGACGCGGTGATCCCGTGGTCGGCCTCCCGCTGCATCACCCAGTGGAAGGGCGAGCGCGGCGCCAAGGCGCTCGCCAAGTGGCGGTCCACCGCGCGCGAGGCCGGCAAGCAGTCCCGCCGGCTGCGCTTCCCCGAGGTCCGCGAGCCGATGACGACCCGCCAGCTGGCCCCGGTGCTGGCCGCCGCCGCGTTCGCCGGGGTGCTGCACGAGGAGGGCGCCGAGCCGCTGGCCGGCGCCGCCCTGCCCGCCGCGGGGGACATCGTGCTGGTGGTCGGCCCCGAGGGCGGCGTCTCGCCGGAGGAGCTGGCCGCCTTCGCCGAGGCCGGCGCCAAGCCCTACCGGCTCGGCGCCTCGGTGCTGCGCACCTCGACCGCCGGGGTGGCCGCCGGCGCCCTGCTGCTGGGCCGCACCGGCCGCTGGGGCTGACCCGACGCCCCGGGGCGACGGCCGCCTCCCCGGCCACCGCCGTCGCCCGCAGGAGTCGGCTGTTGCCGAAAAGCCGGTGTGCCGTGCGCGTACGTGCCTAGGCTGGCGGCGTGAGCGAATCCCCGAGCACCTCCGCCGGCGCCTACCTGCGCCACCCGCACCTGCACGGTGACCTGGTCACCTTCGTGGCCGAGAACGACGTCTGGCTGGCTCCGGTGGACGGTGGCCGGGCCTGGCGGCTGACCGCCGACCACGCCCCGGTCCGCTACCCGCGCTTCTCCCCGGACGGCCGGCACATCGCCTTCACCTCCACCCGGGACGGCGCCCCCGAGGTGCACGTCGCCCCGGTGGACGGCGGCCCGTCCCGGCGGCTGACCTACTGGGGCAGCGGCCAGACCCGGCTGGAGGGGTGGACGGCCGACGGCCGGCCGGTCGCCACCACCACCGCCGGGCAGTCCACGCTGCGCCGCACCTGGGCGCACGCGGTGCCGCTGGACGGCGGCGAGCCGGTCCGGTTGCCGTACGGGCCGATCGGCGGGCTGGCGTTCGAACCGGACGGCGACCGGGTGCTGCTCTCCACCGTGAACAACCGGGAGCCGGCCTGGTGGAAGCGGTACCGGGGTGGCCGGGCCGGCAAGCTCTGGATCGGCCGCGAGGAGTTCGTCCGGGTCCACGAGGACCTCGACGGCCAGCTGTCCTCGCCGCTCTGGGTCGGCGACCGGATCGCCTTCCTCGCCGACCACGAGGGCGTCGGCGAGCTCTACTCCAGCCTCCCCGACGGCTCCGACCTGCGCCGCCACACCACCTCGCCGGACGGTTTCTACGCCCGCAACGCGAGCACCGACGGCACCCGGGTGGTCTGGCACGGCGCCGGCGACCTCTGGCTGCTGGACGACCTGGCCGGCGCCGAGCCGCGCCGCCTGGACATCCGCCCGGCCGGCCAGCGGGCCGGGCGCCGCCCCCGACCGGTGCACGCCGCGCACTGGCTGGAGACCGCCGCCCCCGACCGCACCGGCCGGGCCGGAGCCGTCGTCGTGCGCGGCACCGTGCACTGGCTGACCCACCGGGAGGGCCCGGCCCGGGTGCTGGACGAGACACCCGGCGTCCGTGGCCGGCAGGCCCGGGTGGTGCCGGGCGAGGACGGCGGGCAGGGCGTGCTCTGGGTGACCGACGCGGACGGCGACGACGCACTGGAGTACGCCCCCGCCGTGCTCGGCGCCGAGCGCCGCCGGCTGGCCGGCGGCCGGCTCGGCCGGGTCCGCTCGCTGGTCGTCTCGCCGGACGGCAAGCAGGCGGCGGTCGGCTCGCACGACGGCCGGGTGCTGCTGGTCGCGCTCGCCGACGGCACCGTGCACGAGCTGGAGCGCAGCACCGACGGCGAGGTCAGCGGCCTGGCGTTCAGCCCCGACTCGGCCTGGCTGGCCTGGTCCCGTCCGGCCCCCGGCATGGGCCCCTTCTCGCTGCGCCAGATCGTGCTCGCCAACCTGGCCACCCGCACGGTCAGCGAGGTCACCCCGCAGCGGTTCGTCGACACCTCGCCGGCCTTCACCTCCGACGGCCGCCACCTGGCGTTCCTCTCGGTGCGCAACTTCGACCCGGTCTACGACTCGCACGTCTTCGACCTGTCGTTCCCCAACGGCTGCCGCCCGTACCTGGTCACGCTGGCCGCCGACACCCCGTCCCCGTTCGGGCCGCAGCGGGCCGGGCGGCCGGTCGGCGGGGAGGACGAGGACTCCAAGGGCCGGAAGGCCGACGGCGAGGAGTCCGCCGGGGACGCGCCGCCGGTCACCCGGGTCGACCTGGACGGCATCGCCGACCGGATCATCCCGTTCCCGGTCGAGGGCGGCCGGTTCGGCGCCCTGCGCGCAGCCAAGGACGCCGTGCTCTGGACGAGGGTCCCGCTGATCGGTGAGCTCGGCGACGAGGCGGCCTCGCTGGAGGACGAGCGGCCGCGCCCGGCGCTGGAGCGGTTCGACCTGCGCAAGCGCCGGGCCGAGCAGCTGGTCGACGGCCTCGACGGGTTCGCGGTGAGCGGTGACGGCAGCCGGATCGCCGTGCTGGACGAGGGCGGGCTGCGGATCGTCCCGGCCGACCACAAGGCGGGCGAGGACGACGAGGTCGACGTCGACCTCACCCGGCTGCGGGTGACCGTCGACCCGGCGGCGGAGTGGCGGCAGATGTACGAGGAGAACGGCCGCCTGATGCGCGACAACTTCTGGCGCCCCGACCTCGACGGGGTGGACTGGGCCGGCGTGCTGGACCGCTACCGGCCGCTGGTCGACCGGGTCGGCTCGCACGACGACCTGGTGGACGTGCTCTGGGAGGTGCACGGCGAGCTCGGCACCTCGCACGCCTACGTGCTGCCGCACGGCGTCCACACCGAGGCCGCCCGCCGGCAGGGTCTGCTCGGCGCGGACCTCGTCAGGGACGGGGACGTCTGGCGGATCGCCCGCATCCTGCCGGGCGAGTCCTCCGACCCGCGGGCCCGCTCGCCGCTGGCCGCGCCCGGCGCCGCGATCCGGCCGGGCGACGCGATCCTCGCCGTCAACGGCCGCCCGGTGGACCGGGTCACCGGTCCGGCGCCGCTGCTGGCCGGCACCGCCGGGCAGCCGGTCGAGCTGACCGTGGCCGGCAAGGACGGCACCGACCAGCGCCACCCGGTGGTCGTCCCGCTGGCCGACGACGAGCCGCTGCGCTACCACGACTGGGTGTCCGGCCGGCGGGCCGCCGTGCGCGAGCTGTCCGGCGGCCGGCTCGGCTACCTGCACATCCCCGACATGCAGACCACCGGCTGGGCGCAGATCCACCGGGACCTGCGCTCCGAGATGGCCAAGGAGGGCGTGATCGTCGACATCCGGGAGAACCGGGGCGGCCACACCTCCCAGCTGGTGATCGAGAAGCTGGCCCGCCGGATCGTCGGCTGGGACGTCGCCCGGGACATCACCAGCCCGGTGCCCTACCCCGGCGACGCCCCGCGCGGGCCGGTGGTGGCGCTCGCCGACGAGTACTCCGGCTCGGACGGCGACATCGTCAACGCCGCCATCCAGGCGCTCAAGCTCGGCCCGGTGGTCGGCACCCGGACGTGGGGCGGGGTGATCGGCATCGACAGCCGCTACAGCCTGGTCGACGGCACGCTGGTGACCCAGCCCAAGTACGCCTTCTGGCTGGAGGGCTACGGCTGGGGTGTGGAGAACCACGGCGTCGACCCGGACGTCGAGGTGCCGTTCGCACCGCACCACTGGGCCGCGGGGGAGGACCCGCAGCTGGCGGAGGGCGTCCGGATCGCGCTGGCCGCCCTGGCCGAGACCCCGGCCAAGACGCCGCCGCCGATGCCCTGGCAGTAGCCGTGGGGGAACGGGGGGTCGGCCGGTCCGACCTCCCGCTCCGGGCCTGGGTAGGATGCGGGGCTGTTCTTGATCATCGGTAGGTACGGGGGCGGTCGTGGCACAGGGATATCCACCGGGTTTGTACGGTTCACAGCAGTACGCCCCGCAGCAGTACGCCCAGCAGCCGTACCCGCCCCAGCAGCAGTACGGCGGGCAGCCCCAGTCCTACGGGCACCCGCAGCAGTACGCGCAGGCCCAGCCGTACGGCCACCCGCAGTCCTACGGGCAGGAGCCGCAGCAGCCGCCCCACGCCCGGGTGCCCCGGCCGAAGGAGGCGAGCGGCTTCCGCCGCTACCCGGCGATCATCCTCGACTGGCTGCTCGCCGTCGTCCTGGGCGTCATCGCCGCCAAGGCCGTCGGCGGTCCGAAGAGCGACCACCCCGGCTCGTACTTCATGGCCCTGCTCGCCGTCGGCTTCGGCGTCTCCTACGTCAACCAGGTGCTGTTCGCCCGGCTCACCGGCTTCAGCGTGGGCAAGGGGCTGATGGCGCTCCGGGTGATCCGCAAGAAGGACGGCAGCCGCCCGCACACCTGGCGGCTCACCAAGCGCTGGGCGATCGGCTTCGTGATCATCGCGGTCTCGCTGATCACCGAGGACTTCGAGGACGGGGAGGTCTTCGGCGTCCGCGTGGTGCGCCGGAAGCATCTGAGCGACTACCAGCAGGCCGCGGCGCGGCTCGGCTAGCATGCGGCCGTACACCCCGACCGACACCGTGCGACACCGCGAGGAGACCCCGATGGCCGGCGAGCCGCAGTCCGACTGCCTGTTCTGCAAGATCGTGGCGGGCGAGATCCCGGCCACCGTGGTGCGCAAGACCGAGCGCACCCTCGCCTTCCGCGACATCGCCCCGAAGGCCCCGACGCACGTCCTGGTCATCCCGCACGTCCACTACCCGAACGCCGCCGCGCTCGCCGCGGCCGAGCCGGAGATCGCCGGCGAGCTGCTCGCCGAGGCCGGCCGGGTCGCCGAGGACGAGGGCATCCGGGACTATCGTCTGATCTTCAACACCGGTGCCGGCGCGGGACAGACCATCTTCCACGCGCACGTCCACGTGCTCGGCGGCATCCCGATGAACGAGCGCATGGTCTGACCGACGTGTCACAGCGCGAACTCGTCGTCCTCGGCACCGCCAGCCAGGTGCCGACCCGCCACCGCAACCACAACGGCTACCTGCTGCGCTGGGACGGCGAGGGCCTGCTGTTCGACCCGGGCGAGGGCACCCAGCGGCAGATGCTGCACGCAGGGGTCTCCGCCACCCAGCTGACCCGGATCGCCGTGACGCACTTCCACGGCGACCACAGCCTGGGCCTCGCCGGGGTGATCCAGCGGATCAACCTGGACCGCGTGCCGCACCCGGTGGACGTCTACTTCCCGGCCTCCGGCGAGGTCTACTTCGAGCGGCTGCGGCACGCCACCGCCTTCCACGAGACGGCCGTGCTGCGCCCCCGCCCGATCGACGAGCCCGGCCCGCTGCCGGCTCCCGGCGCCCGCTTCGCGCTGGACGCCGTCCGGCTCTCGCACCCGGTCGAGTCCTTCGGCTACCGGCTCACCGAGCCGGACGGCCGCCGGCTGGTGCCGGAGCGGCTCGCCGCCCTCGGCATCGCCGGGCCGGACGTCGGCCGGCTGCAGCACCTCGGGGCGATCGAGGTGGGCGGCCGGCAGGTGACCCTGGACCAGGTCAGCGAGCCCCGGCCCGGCCAGAGCTTCGCCTTCGTGATGGACACCCGGCTCTGCGACGGCGTCCACGAGCTCGCCGAGCGGACCGACCTGCTGGTCATCGAGGCGACCTTCACCGACGCCGACGCCCGGCTCGCCGAGGAGCACGGCCACCTCACCGCGGGCCAGGCCGCCAAGGTGGCCGCCGAGGCAGGCGTCCGGACCCTGGTGCTGACCCACTTCTCGCAGCGCTACCCGGACCTCGGCCAGCACCTCGCCGACGCCCGCAAGCACTTCGACGGCACGGTGGTGCTCGCCGAGGACCTCGCCCGGGTGCCCGTGCCGCCCCGGCGCCGGCCGTGACCGTCCGCCGCGGCCCGGGCCGGGACCGGGCGGCGACCGGGGCGCGGCCGACCGGCGGACCGGCCGCGGGCGGCCCGGAAAACCGCTCGCGCCGCCCCGCGATCTGCCGCAGCATCGTCGGGTGCGGCCCCGCCGCCCGCCGCGGCGATCACGCGCGCGGCGTACCCTGGTGCCCCGGAGAGAACCGAGCGGCCCACGAGAGACGGATGGGATGAGGCAGGCCTCAGCGCCGACCTATGAGTGACACATCGCAGACCCGTACCAACGGACAGTCGCGCCCCGAGACGGCCGGCGACGGCCGCGTCAGCGCCCGGATCGTCGTCCCCGAGAAGCACCCGATGGTCACCCTGCTCGGCACCGCCGACTCGCTGCTGCGGGTGATCGAACGGGGCTTCCCCGCCGCCGACATCCACGTCCGCGGCAACGAGGTGACCGCCACCGGAGAGCGCGCCGAGGTGGCCCTCGTCCAGCAGCTCTTCAACGAGATGATGCTGGTGCTGCGCACTGGCCAGCCCCTGACGGAGGACTCCGTGGAGCGCTCCATCGCGATGCTCCGGAGCGCCGTCGACGACCCTGACAGCCCGGCGCCGTCCCAGGTGTTCACCGCGAACATCCTGTCCAACCGGGGCCGCACCATCCGCCCCAAGACCCTCAACCAGCAGCGCTACGTCGACGCGATCGACAGGCACACGATCGTCTTCGGCCTCGGCCCGGCCGGTACCGGCAAGACCTACCTCGCGATGGCCAAGGCCGTCCAGGCCCTCCAGGCCAAGGAGGTCAACCGGATCATCCTGACCCGCCCGGCCGTCGAGGCGGGGGAACGGCTGGGCTTCCTGCCCGGCACCCTCTTCGAGAAGATCGACCCGTATCTGCGCCCGCTCTACGACGCGCTGCACGACATGATGGACCCGGACTCCATCCCGCGGCTGATGGCGGCCGGCACCATCGAGGTGGCCCCGCTCGCCTACATGCGCGGCCGCACCCTCAACGACGCCTTCATCATCCTGGACGAGGCCCAGAACACCTCGCCCGAGCAGATGAAGATGTTCCTCACCCGCCTCGGGTTCAACTCCCGGGTGGTCGTCACCGGCGACACCAGCCAGATCGACCTCCCGGGCGGCACCCGCAGCGGCCTCAAGGTCGTCCAGGAGATCCTGGCCGACGTGCCCGACATCCACTTCTCCGTCCTCACCAGCACCGACGTGGTCCGCCACAAGCTGGTCGGCCGGATCGTGGACGCCTACGAGCGCTGGGACGCCCGCCAGGAGGCCGAGGACACCGCTCCGACGGCCGCCCGCAAGCCCGCCCAGCGGCGTACCGGCAAGGCGACCGCGCCCCGCGCACCCCGACAGTCCCATCGCACCGAAAGCTGAGTAACCAGCCCGTCATGTCGATCGACATCGCCAACGAGTCCGGTTGGGACGCCGACGAGGAAGCCATCCTCGACGTCGCCCGCTACGCACTGGACAAGATGCGGATCCACCCGCAGTCCGAACTGTCCGTGATCCTGGTGGACGGTGCGGCGATGGAGGAGCTGCACATCCAGTGGATGGACCTCCCGGGCCCGACGGACGTGATGTCCTTCCCGATGGACGAGCTGCGCCCCGGCAAGGAGGGCGAGGAGCTGCCGCAGGGCCTGCTCGGCGACATCGTGCTCTGCCCCGAGGTCGCCGAGCAGCAGGGCAAGGCGGCGCCGTCCAAGCACTCGATGGACGAGGAGCTGCAGCTGCTGACCGTCCACGGCGTGCTGCACGTGCTCGGCTACGACCACGAGGAGCCGGACGAGGAGGAGGAGATGTTCGGCCTCCAGAAGGCCATCCTGGACGGCTGGCGGGCCGGCCGCGGCCTCGGCGGCATCTCCCCGGCCCCCACCACCCACTGAGCGCGGAGCCCGAACCCCTGTGAGTGGTGAGAGTACGAGCTTCATCCTCGGTGCCGTGCTGCTCGTCGTGCTCGGCTGGCTGGCCGCGTGCGCCGAAGCGGGCATCTCCCGCGTGTCGAGGTTCCGTGCGGAGGAGGCCGTCCGGGCCGGGCGGCGCGGGTCGGCCCGGCTGCTGACGGTGGCCTCCGACCCGATCCGCTACCTCAACCTGGCCACCCTGATCCGGGTGGCCAGCGAGATGGCGGCCGCGGTGCTGGTCACCGTGGTCTGCGTGCGCAACCTCGACGAGACCTGGCAGGCCGTGCTGCTGGCGTTCGGCGTGATGGTGCTGGTGTCGTTCGTGGCGGTCGGCGTCTCGCCGCGCACGATCGGCCGCCAGCACCCGCTGACCACCGCGACGGCGGCCTCCTTCGTGCTGCTTCCGCTGGCCGCCGTGCTCGGCCCGATCCCGAAGCTGCTGATCCTGCTCGGCAACGCGCTGACCCCCGGCAAGGGCTACAAGGAGGGTCCGTTCGCCTCCGAGGCGGAGCTGCGGGCCCTGGTCGACCTCGCCGAGAAGAACGACGTGATCGAGGACGAGGAGCGCCGGATGGTGCACTCCGTCTTCGAGCTGGGCGACACCATCGTCCGCGAGGTGATGGTGCCGCGCACCGACCTGGTGATGATCGAGCGGCACAAGACCGTCCGGCAGGCGCTCACCCTGGCGCTGCGCTCGGGCTTCTCGCGGATCCCGGTGGTCGGCGACAACGAGGACGACGTGGTCGGCATCGTCTACCTCAAGGACCTCGTCCGCCGCACCCACGTGAACCGGGAGTCCGAGTCGGACGAGGTCGGCAGCGTGATGCGGCCGGCCGTGTTCGTCCCGGACTCCAAGCCGGCCGCCGACCTGCTGCGCGAGATGCAGCAGATCCGCTCGCACGTCGCGATCGTGATCGACGAGTACGGCGGCACGGCCGGGCTGGTCACCATCGAGGACATCCTGGAGGAGATCGTCGGCGAGATCACCGACGAGTACGACCGCGAGATCGCGCCGGTGGAGGACCTCGGGGACGGCTCGTACCGGATCACCGCCCGGCTGCTGGTCGAGGACCTGGGCGAGCTGTTCGGGATCGAGCTGGAGGACGAGGACGTCGAGACCGTCGGCGGCCTGCTGGCCAAGCACCTCGGCCGGGTGCCGATCCCGGGCTCGTCCTGCGAGATCCCGCTCCCGGAGGACACCACCTCCACGCTGTCCGGCATCCGGCTCACCGCGGAGAGCTCGGCCGGCCGGCGCAACCGGATCGGCTCGATGGTCGCCCTCCCGGTCCGCCGGGCCGCCGACCGGCCCGTCGAGGAGGTCGGCGAGTAGCGCCCGGGCGGCGGCGGGGCGACGATGGCGTCATGAGTCATCTACTGCGTGCGGAGTACGGCCCGCAGGGTCGGTCGGCCGGGGCGAGGACCTGGCACGTCGTCCGGGCCTCCGATCCCGCGACGGCCCTCTGCGGCCGCACGATGGACACCGACGCCGAGACCCGGGCGGAGGAGGAGTGGGGCACCGGGCTGCGCTGCTGCCAGCAGTGCGGCTCGCTCTACATGCACGAGGTGCCGCACATGGAGGGGAGCCACCCCTACAGCTAGCCCCGGCCGGGCGCTCCCGGGATTCCGGAGTAGCGTGGACAAGGCCGTCCGACGTCCCCTGCGGAGGTCACCATGAAGCTGAAAGACGAACTGCCCGTCGACCGCAAGCTCGCCACGGTGTGGCGGATCGGAGCGGGGCTCGGGGGAGTCTTCCTGATCGTGTTCGGCTGCCTCGGGCTGGCGGACCACCCGGGCTTCCTGTCCACGGAGGGGAACGACGTCGCCGGGATGTCCACCAACGGTGCGCTGAGCATCCTCTCCATCGTGGTGGGCGGCGTCCTCGTGATCGGCGCCTTCATCGGCGGGAACGTCGCCGCCAACCTGAACATGGCGGCCGGGGTGCTGTTCGTGCTCTCCGGCTTCTACGGCCTGACGGTGCTCGGCAGGCCGGACGCCAACATCCTGAACTTCCGGATGGCCAACGTGCTGTTCGCCTTCATCTTCGGGCTGGTGCTCACCACCTTCGGGATGTACGGGCGGGTCAGCAGCCACCTGCCGCACGACAATCCGTACTGGCAGCGGCGCGCCGGCCACGAGGAGCCGCTGCCGTCAGGCCCCAAGACCTTCGTCAAGGTCATGCGGCCCGGCCCGCCGAACCCGATCGGCCACTGAGGCCGGCGCCGGCCGGCGGCCGGGACGGAACGTCTGGACGGCCGACCGGAGCGGCGTCCTATGCTCGGCGGCATGAGTGACATCGTCGAGATCGACCCCGAAGACAAGAAGATCATCACCCTGGCCCGCTCCGCCCGCGCCCGCAACGGCGTCCCGGAGGGGGCCGCGGTGCGCGACGAGACCGGGCGCACCTACGTGGCCGGGACGGTCGCGCTGGAGTCGCTGCGGCTGAGCGCGCTGCAGACGGCGGTCGCGATGGCGGTGGCCAGCGGTGCGAAGTCGCTGGAGGCGGCGGCCGTGGTGACCGAGGCCGGGGAGCCTGCCGAGGTCGACCTGGCCGCCGTGCGGGACCTCGGCGGGGCCGGGACGCCGGTGCTGCTGGCCGGTCCGGACGGCGCGCTTCGGCTCTCGGTCGGGGCCCGCTGACCGGCGACGCACCTCCGGGCGCCCGGGGCCGTGACCCGGGGCGCCCGGCCCGCGCTGTGTGGGCGCCTTCGTTCAGCCGATAATCTCACCGGAAGTTGGCGCGGTGAGAGGGCTGGAGAGATGGGGCCGTACGCGTTCTTCGCAGGGCTGCTGCTGGGCGTGATGGGCATGGGCAAGTGGCAGGAGACCGGCTCGCCGTTCTGGCTCTGGGGCTCGGTGGCCTTCCTGCTGATGGTGCTGATCATGGGGATCTCCTCGCTGGGCGGCGGCAAGAAGGGCTGACCCCGGCGGCGCGTCCGTCCCGGCTCGGGTGATCAGGGAGAATGGAGCCCATGAATGCCCCTTCCTCCTCGTACCGCTCCGGCTTCGCGTGCTTCGTCGGCCGTCCCAATGCGGGCAAGTCGACCCTGACCAACGCCCTGGTGGGGACGAAGGTCGCGATCACCTCCGACCGCCCGCAGACCACCCGGCACACCGTCCGCGGCATCGTGCACCGCCCGGACGCCCAGCTCGTCCTGGTCGACACCCCCGGCCTGCACAAGCCGCGCACCCTGCTCGGCGAGCGCCTCAACGACCTGGTCCGCACCACCTGGGCCGAGGTCGACGTGATCGGCTTCTGCCTGCCCGCCGACCAGAAGCTCGGCCCCGGCGACAAGTTCATCGCCAAGGAGCTCGCCGAGATCAAGAAGACCCCCAAGGTGGCCGTCGTCACCAAGACCGACCTGGTCGACTCCAAGCGGCTCGCCGAGCAGCTGATCGCGGTCCAGCAGCTCGGTGTCGAGCTGGGCATCGAGTGGGCCGAGATCATCCCGGTCTCCGCCGTCGGCGACAAGCAGGTCGACCTGGTCGCCGAGCTGATCACCAAGCTGCTCCCGGAGGGCATGCCGCTCTACCCGGACGGCGACCTCACCGACGAGCCCGAGCAGATCATGGTCGCCGAGCTGATCCGCGAGGCGGCCCTGGAGGGCGTCCGGGACGAACTGCCGCACTCGCTGGCGGTCGTGGTCGAGGAGATGCTCCCGCGCGAGGGCCGCCCGGCGGACCGCCCGCTGCTGGACATCCACGCCAACGTCTACATCGAGCGCCAGAGCCAGAAGGCGATCGTGATCGGCGCCAAGGGCTCGCGGCTCAAGCACGTCGGCACCACCGCCCGCAAGCACATCGAGGCGCTGCTCGGCACGCCGGTCTACCTGGACCTGCACGTCAAGGTGGCCAAGGACTGGCAGCGGGACCCGAAGCAGCTGCGCAAGCTCGGTTTCTGACCCGGGGCGGCACGCTCGGCTTCCGGTCCGGAGCCGCGACGGCGGCCCGCCCGGACGCTCCGGACGGGCCGCCGTTCCGCGTTGTCGGTCGGTCGCCCTAGGCACCCTCGCGCAGCACCAGCGAGACCAGCTCGCGCTGCGAGTCGGTGAGCTTGGGGTCGGCGCAGTGGACCGTCCGGCCGTCGACGGTGATCTCGTAGTGGAAGCCGTCCGGCACCCCGTACGAGGGTGCCCGCAGCCCGCCCGCGACGGCCTCGCGGGCGAGCGCGTGCACGTGCGGGGCGTCGATCCGCTCGGTGGTGTCGAGTTCCGCATGGCGGACCTGCCCCGCTAGGCCGCCGGTCCGGGTCACCTGGATACGCATGGTGTCCATGGTGATACGCAGGGATGGTGTTTGCCGGGGTTTTCCCGGACCTTGACCTTGCGGGATCCACCGCCCGCCCGGCGGATCCCGCCGGTCAGCCGGTGCTGACGCCGACCTGCGCCCAGGCCGCCGTCACGGTGTCGGCCACCGAGGGCTCGGGGTAGCGGGCCCCGGCGGCCGCGACGGTGGCCCGGGCGAAGGCGGTGAATCCGGCGTCGGAGGGGAGCCGCCGGCCGGTCAGCGCGTCGTACCAGATCCGCCCCGCCCGCTCCCAGGCGGGCCCGCCGAGTGCGGTGGCGAGCAGGTAGAACGCATGGTTGGGGATGCCGGAGTTGATGTGCACCCCGCCGTTGTCCCGGGCGGTGCGGACGTAGTCCCGCAGGTGGGCCGGTTGCGGGTCCTTGCCGAGCCGGGGGTCGTCGTACGCGGTGCCGGGGGCCTTCATCGAGCGCAGCGCGACGCCCTGTACGCCCGGGGCGAGCAGACCGGCGCCGATCAGCCAGTCCGCGTCGGCGGCGTCCTGGCGCAGCGCGTACTGCTTGACCAGGGAGCCGAACACGTCGGAGACGGACTCGTTGAGCGCACCGGGCTGGCCGCGGTACTCCAGGCCGGCGGTGAACTGGGTGACGCCGTGGGCGAGTTCGTGGCCGATCACGTCGATGCAGGCGGCGAAGTCGCCGAACACCTCGCCGTCGCCGTCCCCGAAGACCATCTGCCGGCCGTCCCAGAAGGCGTTGTCGTAGAGCACCCCGTAGTGCACGGTGGCGTCCAGTCGCAGGCCCTCGTCGTCGATCGAGCGGCGTCCGTAGACGTCTGCGAAGAGCGCGTAGGTCGCGCCGAGGCCGTCGTAGGCGTGGTTGACGGACTCGTCGTCGACGGGGTCCTCGCCCTCCCGGCGGACGGTGCGTCCGGGCAGGCGTTCGGTGTGCTCGGCGTCGCCGATCACCCGGTCGAGCCGGTCGGAGCCCGGCCGGGGCGGGGCGGCGGTGAGGCGGGCCGTGCGGTGCGCGGCGTCGAGGGCGAGGGAGCGGGCGGCGGGCTCGTGACCGTCCTCGGCGAGGCGGTCCAGGACGTACGGCGGAACGATCGCGCAGAGCGCCGGTTCAGCGGTCATGCGGCCAAGAGTGAGGCAAGCGTGACGTGTTGTCACCGGCGCGGACGAAATCGCGCGCCGTCTCAAGGAGTGGAATGTCCGCCCGGCCCGCTTCGGGGGCGCGCTCCGCTCGGTTACGCTGGAGCACATCATGCGCAACGGGCTGCTTCTTCTTAGCTGCCGCGTCGAGGGCCTGTAGTCCACCAAAGGGCCGGCTCCCTCGCCGCGGGGACTGTGCTGCGCTTAGGAATCGGGCGATCCAACGACGGGTCGCGAGCGGCAGCAGGCCGGCCAGTCGGGTGTCCACCTCACCCCGACACGCCCCGCATCCACAGGAAGCCGAGAGTCACCTCCATGACCGAGCAGAGCTCCGCCGCGTCCGTCCCCGCCGGTCGGGCCTTCACCGACCGTCCCACCCCGATCACCGCCGCGAGCGTCCGCCAGCAGTCCGCGGGCATGCGTCACGGCCGTTACCTGCCGTTCGGCACCGTCGACCTGCCGGACCGCACCTGGCCGTCGAAGGTGATCACCAAGGCGCCGCGCTGGCTCTCCACCGACCTGCGGGACGGCAACCAGGCGCTGATCGACCCGATGTCCCCGGCCCGCAAGCGGAAGATGTTCGACCTGCTGGTCGCGATGGGCTACAAGGAGATCGAGGTCGGCTTCCCGTCCTCCGGCGCCACCGACCACGCCTTCGTGCGGTCGCTGATCGAGGAGGGCGCGATCCCGGAGGACGTGACCATCTCGGTGCTGACCCAGGCGCGCGAGGAGCTGATCGAGAAGACGGTGGAGTCGCTGGTGGGCGCCCCGCGGGCGACCGTCCACCTGTACAACGCGACCGCGCCGCTGTTCCGCCGGGTGGTGTTCCGCAACGACAAGGAAGCCACCAAGGCGATCGCCACCGACGGGACCCGGCTGGTGATGGAGTACGCGGACAAGCTGCTGGGGGACGACACCGTCTTCGGCTTCCAGTACTCGCCGGAGATCTTCGTCGACACCGAGCTGGACTTCGCGCTGGAGGTCTGCGAGGCGGTCATGGACGTCTGGCAGCCGGGCGAGGGCCGCGAGATCATCCTGAACCTGCCGGCCACCATCGAGCGGGCCACCCCGAACGTCCAGGCCGACCAGTTCGAGTGGATGTCGCGCAACCTGTCCCGCCGCGAGTACGTCTGCCTGTCGGTGCACCCGCACAACGACCGCGGCACCGCCGTCGCCTCCGCCGAGCTGGCCTACATGGCCGGCGCCGACCGGATCGAGGGCTGCCTGTTCGGGCAGGGCGAGCGGACCGGCAACGTCGACCTGGTCACGCTGGGCATGAACCTGTTCTCGCAGGGCATCGACCCGCAGATCGACTTCTCCGACATCGACGAGGTGCGCCGCACCGCCGAGTACTGCAACCAGATGGAGGTGCACCCGCGCCACCCGTACGCCGGCGACCTGGTGTACACCTCCTTCTCCGGCTCGCACCAGGACGCCATCAAGAAGGGCTTCGACGCGCTGGAGGCGGACGCGAAGGCGGCCGGCGTACCGGTGGAGGAGCACACCTGGGGCGTGCCGTACCTGCCGATCGACCCGAAGGACGTCGGCCGCACCTACGAGGCGGTCATCCGGGTCAACAGCCAGTCCGGCAAGGGCGGTGTCGCCTACGTCCTGAAGAACGACCACAAGCTGGACCTGCCGCGCCGGATGCAGATCGAGTTCTCCCGGATCATCCAGGCCAAGACCGACGCCGAGGGCGGCGAGGTCACCCCGGCCGACATCTGGGCGGTCTTCGAGGACGAGTACCTGCCGACCACGGCCAACCCGTGGGGCCGGATCTCGCTGAGCGGCTCGCGGACCCTGACCACCGAGGACGGCCGGGACGCGCTGACCGCCGAGGCCGTCGTCGAGGGCGCGCCGGTCACCCTGACCGGTGCCGGCAACGGCCCGGTCTCCGCGTTCGCCGACGCGCTGGCCCGGATCGGCGTGGACGTCCGGGTGCTGGACTACGCCGAGCACGCGCTGAGCGAGGGCGGCGACGCCCAGGCCGCCGCGTACGTCGAGTGCGCGGTGGACGGCAAGGTGCTGTGGGGCGTCGGCATCGACGGCAACACCGTGCTGGCCTCGCTGAAGGCGATGATCAGCGCCGTCAACCGCGCGCAGCGCGGGTAGTTCGTACGAGTGGTAGTCGCCGGGCCGTCCTTCGGGGCGGCCCGGCGCCGTTCCGGTCGGCCCGGGCCGGGCGGGGCGCCGCGGGGTGTGGCCTGCGCCACACTTTTTCGGATTCCGGGCCGTTCGAGGTGCTGACACGTGCCGGTAACCGTGGCAACATCGACGCACCGGAAAGCCGGGTCGGTGGGACGGCCTCGGTGTCCGGTCGCGTGACCTGCCCATGGTTGTGCAGGCCGCCTGCCGTGTCTGGGGAGTGGCACCGTGACAGGGTTGTGGGGTGTTCGCCCGCGGTGGCGGACTGACGTTCTCGGTGACTTCTTCTGCCCGGGCTGCGGTGGCGACCGCAACTACCGCCGGCAACACGGCCGGCGGTGGCTGCGGTTGCTCGGCACCCCGGTGCTGCCGCTCGGCCCCGTCCTCGGCAGCGTGCAGTGCACCACCTGCCACGGCCGGTACGGGGTGGAGAGCCTGGAACAGCCCACCTGCGTCCGCCTGGGCGGGATGCTGCGCGACGCGCAGTACACCGTCGCGCTGGCCCTGCTCGCCGCCGGCGGCACCGCTCACCGGGCGGCCCGTGAGGCGGCCTGCGCGGCCGTGCGGGAGGCCGGCTTCGAGGACTGCGGCGAGGCCCAGGTGCTGGCGGCGCTGGCCGCGCTCTCCGGCCTCGGCGGGGAGCTGCACGACGCCCACGGCGTGGCCGGCGGTCTGGCCGCCGAGCTGCACGCGGTGCTCGAACCGCTCGCCGTGCACCTGGCCCAGCAGGGCCGGGAGCGGCTCCTGCTCCAGGGCGCCGCGATCGCCCTGGCCGACGGGCGCTACCTGCCGCAGGAGCGCGAGGCGCTGGCGGCGGTCGGGCGCTGCCTGGACCTGCCGCAGAGCACGGTCGGGGCGCTGCTGGAGGCGGCCACCCGGGCCTCCCGCTAGGGCTCCCGGCCGAACGGCGCCGCCACCTGTTCCGAGACCCCCACAGAACCGGGCCCGGCCCCTCCCGGGTCCGCCGTGACCCGCACCGACCGGCACACCCCCACGGCCCCGGTGCGGGCACACGGCTGCCCCCCGCTCCGTGCGCCGGCCGCCCGCCGTCCTGCGCGACAATGGTGGGATGTCCACACTGTTCGACGCCGGCCGCGGGGCCGCGGCATGAGCCTCTTCCGCGACGACGGCGTGGTGCTCCGGGCGCAGAAGCTCGGCGAGGCCGACCGGATCATCACCCTGCTCACCCGCCAGCACGGCAAGGTGCGCGCGGTGGCCCGCGGGGTGCGCAAGACCAAGTCCAAGTTCGGTGCCCGGCTGGAGCCGTTCTCACACGTGGACGTGCAGTTCTTCAGCCGGGGGAGTGAGCTGGTCGGCCGCGGGTTGCCGCTCTGCACCCAGGTGGAGACGTACGCCCCGTACGGCGGCTCGATCGTCACCGACTACGGGCGCTACACCGCCGGGACGGCCATGCTGGAGACGGCGGAGCGGTTCGCCGAGAACGAGGGCGAGCCGGCCGTCCAGCAGTACCTGCTGCTGGTCGGCGGGCTGCGTACGCTGGCCGCCGGAACGCACGAGTCGCACCTGGTGCTGGACGCCTTCCTGCTGCGCTCGCTGGCGGTCAACGGGTACGGCGCGAGCTTCACCGACTGCGCCAAGTGCGGTCTGGAGGGCCCGAACCGGTTCTTCTCGCTCCAGGCGGGCGGCGTGCTCTGCGCGGACTGCCGAGTGCCCGGATGTGCCGTACCCTCCCCTGAGACACTGGTACTGCTCGGGGCGCTGCTGTCAGGGGACTGGCGGACGGCCGACACCTGCGAGCCGAGGTACTGGCGGGAGGGCAGCGGCCTGGTCGCGGCCTATCTGCAGTGGCACCTGGAGCGGGGCATCCGCTCGATGAGATACGTGGAGAAGTGAGCACATGGCAGCGCGACGGCTCTTCGGCGGCGGCAAGCAGCGGGCGTACGTCCCCCCGACCCCGCACCCCAGTGGCGCCCAGCCCCCGAAGATCCCCGGCGAGCTGGTGCCCGACCACGTCGCCATCGTGATGGACGGCAACGGCCGCTGGGCCAAGGAGCGCGGGCTGCCGCGCACCGAGGGCCACAAGGTCGGCGAGAGCGTCGTGCTGGACGTCCTCAAGGGCGCGATCGAGCTCGGGGTGAAGAACATCTCGCTGTACGCGTTCTCGACCGAGAACTGGAAGCGCTCGCCCGACGAGGTGAAGTTCCTGATGAACTTCAACCGGGACGTCATCCGCCGCCGCCGCGACGAGATGGACGCGATGGGCGTGCGGATCCGCTGGGCCGGCCGGATGCCGAAGCTGTGGAAGAGCGTCGTCCAGGAGCTCCAGGTCGCCGAGGAGCAGACCAAGGGCAACGACGCCGTGACGCTCTACATGTGCGTCAACTACGGCGGCCGGGCCGAGCTGGCGGACGCGGCGCAGGCCATCGCGGCCGATGTCGCGGCCGGAAAGCTGGACCCGCGGAAGGTCAACGAGAAGACCATCGCCAAGTACCTGTACCACCCGGACATGCCGGACGTGGACCTCTTCCTGCGCCCGAGCGGCGAGCAGCGGACGTCCAACTTCCTGCTCTGGCAGTCCGCGTACGCCGAGTTCGTGTTCCAGGACGTGCTCTGGCCGGACTTCGACCGCCGGGACCTCTGGCGGGCCTGCGAGCAGTACGCGATGCGCGACCGCCGCTTCGGCGGGGCGATCCCCAACGAGGTGGCCGCCCAGTCGGTGGTGGCGGAGGTGCCCTCGCAGCGCTGACGCGCCGGAGACGACGGCGCCGACGCCGGGAACGGTGTGGCGCTGACGCCGGGACAGCCGGAAGGGCCCTGCGGGACGCGTCCCGCAGGGCCCTTCCGGCTCCCGTACCGGTCTGCTGCCGGCTCAGGCCTGCTTCTTGGCGCACTCCGCGCAGGTGCCGAAGATCTCCAGCGTGTGCGCGATGTCGCTGAACCCGTGCTCGGCGGCGACCGAGTTGGCCCAGCGCTCGACGGCCGGGCCCTCGACCTCGACGGTGGCGCCGCAGTGCCGGCAGACCAGGTGGTGGTGGTGCCCGCTGCTGCAGCGGCGGTACACGGCCTCGCCGTCGGCGGTGCGCAGGACGTCGACCTCGCCCGCGTCGGCGAGCGACTGCAGTGTGCGGTAGACCGTGGTCAGGCCGACCGAGTCGCCGCGGTGCTTGAGCATGTCGTGGAGCTCCTGCGCGCTGCGGAAGTCCGCGATCTCGTCCAGGGCCGCCGAGACGGCGGCACGCTGCCGGGTCGATCGGGCGCGCGGCGACGGGCCTGCGGTGGTCACCGTGGGTCCTCCTGGGGGTGTTGGCGTCTCGCCCCTCATTGTGCCAGCCCCGCCCTCCGCTCCGGAGTGATCGCGTCGGACGGGCCCCGACCGGACGAGCCCCGGCCCGACGAACCCTGGCCGGGCAGGCGCACGTCGCAGACCGCCGGGCCGGTGTCGGCGGCCGGCCGGTGCCGACGGCGGGCCAGCGGGCCGGCGATCGCGCTGAAGACCGCGAAGACGACGATGGCCAGCAGCACGATGGCGGGGCCGGGGGGCAGCTCGGCCTCGAAGGAGGTGGTGACGCCGGCGAGCGAGACCACCACGCCGAGCGCGATCGAGGCCGCCTGGGTGACGGCGAAGGAGCGGGTGAGCTGCTGGGCGGCCACCACCGGGACCACCATCAGCGCGCTGACCAGCAGCAGGCCGACCACCCGCATGGCCACGGTGACGGTGACGGCCGCCATCACGGCGAGCAGCAGGTTGAGCAGGCGCACCGGCACGCCGGTGACCCGGGCGAAGTCCTCGTCCTGGCAGATCGCGAAGAGCTGGCGCCGCAGGCCGACGGTGACGGCGATGACCACCGCGCCGAGGACGGCGATGGTGACGAGGTCGGCCGGGTCCACGGTCAGGATCGAGCCCCAGAGGTAGCTCTCCAGGGCGGTGGCCCCGCCCTGGGCGGACGTGGAGACCAGCAGCTTGCCGCAGGCCATGCCGCCGTAGAAGAGCAGGGCGAGGGCGATGTCGCCGCGCTGGTTGCCGCGCGAGCGGACCAGCTCCATGGTGACGGCGCCGAGCACGCAGACCAGCACGGCCATCCAGACCGGGCTGGTGTTGAAGACGAAGCCGAGGCCGACGCCGGTCATCGCGACGTGTCCCATGCCGTCGCCCATCAGTGCCTGTCGCCGCTGCACCAGGTAGATGCCGACGGCGGGCGCGGTGAAGCCGACCAGCACGGCGGCGAGCAGGGCGCGCTGCATGAAGTCGTAGCTGAGCATCTCGGTCAGGTCGATCATGCGAGCAGCCTCGGCGGGGTGTGGTCGGCGTGCGGGTGGACGTGGTCGTGGCCGGGCAGGGCGTGCAGGCCGGTGTTGGGGACGGGCGGCCCGTCGTGGGCCACGCAGCCGTCGCGGAGCACCACCGTGCGGTCGATCAGCGGTTCCAGCGGCCCGAGTTCGTGCAGCACCAGCAGGACGGCGGCGCCGCGCGCGACCTCGCTGCGCAGGGTGTCGGCGAGCACCTGCTGGCTGGCGGCGTCCACCCCGGCCATCGGCTCGTCCATGATGAGCAGGTCGGGCGAGCCGACCAGGGCGCGGGCGATCAGGACCCGCTGCTGCTGGCCTCCGGAGAGGTCGGCGACGCCGTCCGAGGCCCGGTCGAGCATGCCGACGGCGGTCAGTGCGCGGTCCACCGCCTCCCGGTCCCGGCGCCGGAACGGCAGCAGCCGGTGCTGCGGCAGCCGTCCGGTGGAGACCACCTCGCGGACGGTGGCCGGGACGCCGGAGGCGGCGGTGGTGCGCTGCGGCACGTAGCCGATCCGCTGCCAGGCGCGGAACTTGGCGAACGGCGTGCCGAACAGCTCCAGCTCGCCGTGTTCCAGGGGCACGGCCCCGGTCACGGCCTTGACGGTGGTGGACTTGCCGGAGCCGTTGGCGCCGAGCAGGGCGACGACCTCGCCGGCGGCCACGGTCAGGTCGACGCCGCGCAGCACCGGCCGGCCGCCGCGGGAGGCGACGGCGGCACGCAGGTGCACGGCCGGGGGTGTCGGGTGGGTCATCGCTTCTGCCGTCCTGTCAGCTGGTGGTGGCGCCGAGTGCGGCCCGGAGGTTGGCCAGGTTCTGGCGCATGACCGTCAGGTAGTCGTCCTTGGCCGGGTCCTTGACGCCCTCCAGCGGGTCCAGGACGGCGGTCTTGAGGCCGAGGTCCTTGGCGACGGTCTCGGCGAGCTTGGGGCTGACCAGGGTCTCGAAGAAGATCGTGGTGACGCCGTTGTCCTTGGCGGCCTTCTGGACGTCGGCGAGGCGGGCCGGGGTGGGCTCGGACTCCGGGTCGACGCCGTTGATGGCGACCTGGGTGAGGCCGTAGTGCTCGGCGAGGTAGCCGAAGGCGGCGTGGCTGGTGACGAAGGTCCTGCTCCCGGCGTCCTTCAGACCGGCCTTGAACTCCTCGTCCAGGGCGGTGAGCCGGGCGACCAGGTCGTCGGTGTTCTTCCGGTAGTCCTCGGCGTGCGCCGGGTCGGCCTTGGCGAACTCGGCGCCGACGCTCTTGGCGACCGTCGCGTAGCGGGTCGGGTCGAGCCAGATGTGCGGGTCGCCGGCGGCCCCGTCGTGGTCGTGGCCGTCGCCCTCGGTGTGGCCCTCCGCGAGGTGGTGGTCCTCCAGCGGGCTGGCCGCGGCGGCGTCGACCACGTGCTTGGTGGAGGAGCCGGCGACCGCCTTGTCCACGGTGGGCTGCAGGCCCTTGAGGTAGACCACCGCGCCGGCCTTCTTGACGGCGGCCACCTGCTTGGCGGTGAGCTCCAGGTCGTGCGGTTCGACGCGGGGGGCGGTGAGGTCGGTGACCTTGACGTGCTCGCCGCCGATCTGCGCGGCGAGGTACTCCATCGGGTAGAAGGAGGCGACGACGTCCAGCTTGCCGTCCGTGCCCTTGGCGCTGCTGTCCCCGCCGCAGGCGGTGAGGAGGAGGGCGGCCGCGAGGGTGGTGGCGGCCAAGGCTATGGAAGTGCTGGCAGGTCGTCGGATCATCATGACAACCATTCTCAGGTTAATTGGAAATGATTGTCAAATCACTCGGGCGGGTGAACGGTCGGTGGGGGTGGCCGGGACGGGCCGGGCGATACCGATTTGAACCTCCTACCCGGATGGCCGGTAACCTGAGGTATTCGGGAACGTGCAACCAGCCGTGCCCTGACCGTGCCGTCGTACTGAAGAGAGCACTGTGGCCGCCGACAAGATCGACACGATCGTCAGCCTGAGCAAGCGCCGTGGCTTCGTCTACCCCTGCAGCGAGATCTACGGCGGCACGCGTGCCGCCTGGGACTACGGGCCGCTGGGCGTCGAGCTGAAGGAGAACATCAAGCGCCAGTGGTGGCGCGCGATGGTCCAGGCCCGTGAGGACGTCGTCGGACTCGACTCGTCGGTGATCCTGGCCCGCGAGGTCTGGGAGGCCTCCGGCCACGTCGCGACCTTCAACGACCCGCTGACCGAGTGCCTCTCCTGCCACAAGCGCCACCGGGCCGACCACCTGGAGGAGAAGTACGAGGCCAAGCACGGCTTCCCGCCGCCGAACGGCCTCCAGGACATCAACTGCCCGGACTGCGGCACCAAGGGCTCCTTCACCGAGCCCAAGGACTTCTCCGGCATGCTGAAGACCCACCTCGGCGTCACCGAGGAGGCGAGTGGCCTGGCCTACCTGCGCCCGGAGACCGCCCAGGGCATCTTCACCAACTTCAAGGCCGTCCAGACCACGTCGCGCAAGAAGCCGCCGTTCGGCATCGCCCAGACCGGCAAGAGCTTCCGCAACGAGATCACCCCCGGCAACTTCATCTTCCGCACCCGTGAGTTCGAGCAGATGGAGATGGAGTTCTTCGTCAAGCCGGGCGAGGACGAGCAGTGGCACGAGTACTGGCTCCAGCAGCGCTGGGACTGGTACGTCGACCTCGGCCTGCGCACCGAGAACATGCGCTTCTTCGAGCACCCGAAGGAGAAGCTCTCCCACTACGCCAAGCGCACGGTGGACATCGAGTACCGCTTCAACTTCGGTGGCAGCGAGTTCTCCGAGCTGGAGGGCATCGCCAACCGCACCGACTACGACCTCACGGTGCACAGCGAGGCCTCCGGCCAGGACCTCAAGTACTTCGACCAGGAGTCCGGCGAGCGGTACTTCCCGTACGTCATCGAGCCGGCAGCGGGCCTCAACCGCGCCATGCTGGCCTTCCTGATCGACGCCTACTTCGAGGACGAGGCGCCGAACGCCAAGGGCGTCATGGAGAAGCGCGTCGGCATGCGGCTCGACCCGCGCCTGGCCCCGGTCAAGGTCGCGGTGCTGCCGCTGTCGCGCAACGCCGACCTCTCGCCGAAGGCCCGCGGCCTGGCCGCAGACCTGCGCACCGCGTGGAACGTCGAGTTCGACGACGCCGGCGCGATCGGCAAGCGCTACCGCCGGCAGGACGAGATCGGCACGCCGTTCTGCGTCACCGTCGACTTCGACACCCTTGAGGACAACGCGGTGACCGTGCGCGACCGCGACAGCATGTCGCAGGAGCGCGTCTCGCTGGACCAGGTGAAGTCGTACCTGGCGGCGCGGCTGATCGGCTGCTGAGGCCCTTCCGTCCGACCGGAGCCCCCGTTCGCCCTTCCGGGCGGGCGGGGGCTCCGGCGTTGCCGCCGGCGGCGCTGGCCAACGGTTCGGTGGCGCGGTCGGTCGGCGGTGGCTCAGCGGCCGGGCGGCGGCTCGGTGGCTTGCGCGGCGCCGTCCGCTCGGCGCCGTCCCCAGCGGGACCGGGGCCGGGCGGCGGGGGTGGTGGGCAGCCCGGCCGTCCGGAGTGCGGCGAGCGTGGTGCGGTGGCGGCCCTCGTCCGCGGTCAGTGCGGCCAGCAGCCCGTCGTAGAGCTCTCGGCGGTCCTTCAACGCGGAGGCCAGCCGGACCAGTTCGGTGGACGGGCGGAGTGCGGCGAGCTCGTGCAGCAGGGCGGTGGGCAGCGGCGCGGGCAGCGTGCCGACCAGGGCGGCGAGGTCGGCCGTGGGCCGGCCGGCCGCCTGGCGCAGCAGGGTCCGGACGTCGCCGGTGCGGCCCGCCCGCTCCAGGGCGGCGGCGAGGGCGGACAGTTCGGCGGTCGGCGCGGAGCCCCAGTGCCAGAGCAGAGTGGCGCCGTCGGCGGGCTGTCCGGTCTGCTCCAGGGCGGCGAGCAGGGCCGGCAGGGTGTCGACCGGGAGGCCCCAGAGGGCGTGAAACAGCTCGGTGGCCTCCTCGGCGAGGCCGGCCTGGCGCAGCTCGGCGAGGGTGGCGGCGGCCTGTTCCGGCTCGCCGTCGGCGGCGCCGCGGGCCAGCCGGACGGAGGCGCCGTCCGGACCGCTCCGGATCAGCAGCGCGGCGAGGCGGGCGGTGTCGGGAGGCAGGAGGAGGGCGGCGGCCTGGTCGAGCAGTGCCGCGCTCTCCCGGGCGGCGCCCCGGTGGTGCAGGGTGGCGATCCGCTCGGCGAGGGCGGCGAGTTCGCCGGGGGAGCGGCGGCGGGGCGGCTTGGGTGCGGGCGGTGGCGAGGGTGCCGCTCGGGCTGCGGGCTCCTCGGGGCGGGCCTGCGTGCTGCCGGACCGGCTCTGTGCGTTCTCGGGCCGGGTGTCGGTGCCGGGCGGGGTGTCGGTGGCGGGCGGGGGAGCGGGTTGTGGCGCCGAGGGCGCGAACGGATCGTCGTACGCGCCCCAGAACCGGGCGTCGGTGTCCGGCTGGGGGGCCGGCCCCGGGCCGGGTGCCGCCCGGCGGGGGGCGGGCTGGCGCAGGCGCTGCTCCACGTCCAGGAGCTGCTCGCTCAGTTCCAGGCAGCGCGCGCCGATCTCCTCGCGCAGTGTCCGGGCCCTGGTGAGCTGCCGCAGCAGCTCCGCGTCCGGCCGCTGCCGCTCCGGGAGGGCCCGCACCGCATCGGCGAGCCGGCGCTCGCGCTGGTCGGCGTACTGCCGCGCGCGGAGTAACTCGTCCAGCTCCGAACGTAGTTCGATGGCGTCCTGCTCGCTCTCAGCTGTGTGTTCGGCTCTGGGTTGTTCCGTGTGCCGTATCCGCATGATCGCCGCACCCTGTCCATCTCGACCCTGACTGCGGGCCATCCTGGCTTCGGCAAAAGGCGTTCACGTTACGAGAGTGCGTCGAGCGGCTTGCGGCTGGCGTCCAGGAGGGCGCAGACGGCGCCCGTGGTGCCGAGCGCGACGACGGCCGCCCGGAGGAGTGCGGCCTCGTAGTAGGGATCCGTGAAGCAGAGGACGGTCAGGCAGCCCGTGGCCGCGCCCGCCGCGGCGGGGAGCGCGGGCGTGCCGAAGTTCCCGGCGTACCGGACGGCGAGCGCGGGGACGAAGAACAGCACGAGCCCCGGCCCAGGGCCTCCGTGAGCGCGGCGACGCGTGGGCCCGGTGGACGGCCGGACCGCGGCAGGAAGCGGGTCGCGGCGAGCACGGAGAGCGCGACGAACGAGCGCTCCAGCCGCTGTTCGTCCAGCCGGGCGAGGTCGTAGAGCAGCAGCGGTGTGACGAGCGCCGAGACGACCCGCAGGACGATGTCGTCCACCGTGTACGGATTGCGCAGGTCCCACTCCACGGCGCAGAACGCCGCGGTGTACGAAGCGGCGGCGAGCGGCATTGACTTCCGCTCCCCGCCCTAAAGGGCGGGGATTCCTACCACGGTCGTCTGACCGTCTCGGTGGGTTCCTGCTTCTTCGCGCTGTGCGGGGACGGGTCCCCGGCTTACCCGCGCTCGACAGGCTGACACCGCCAGTCCGGCGGCCGTGGCTATGTTGACGGCGGCGTTGACGTCCCGGTCCAGCCAGACGCCGCACGCCTGGCACTGCCAGACGCGGATGTTCAGCGGCTTGGGGCCGTCCTTGACGCCGCAGTGGGAGCAAACCTGGGAGGTCGGCTCGAAGCGGCCGATCTTGATCAGGTTCCGGCCGTACTTCGCGGCCTTGTACTCCAGCATGGTGACGAACGCCGACCATCCGGCGTCGTGCACGGACTTGGCGAGCCGTGTGCGGGCGAGTCCCTTGACCGCCAGGTCTTCCACCGCGATTGCTTGGTTCTCGCGAATCAGTCCGGTGGAGACCTGGTGGTGGAACTCGCGCCGGGCGTCGGCCACCCGTGCGTGGTTGCGAGCGACCTTGTGACGGGCCTTCTCGCGGTTCTTGCTGCCCTTGGCCTTACGGGACAGGGCTTGCTGTGCGCGTTTGAGCTTCTTCTCTGCGCGCCGGAGGAACTTCGGGGCGTCGATCTTCCGCCCGTCCGAGAGGACGGCGAAGTGTCCGAGGCCGAGATCGAGACCGGTGACCGGCTCGGTCTCGGGAAGGATCTCGGGGTCCGTCTCGACAACGAAGCCGGCGAAGTACCGGCCTGCGCTGTCCTTGATCACCGTCACCGAGGATGGCACGGACGGCAAGGCGCGGGACCACTTCACCCGCACGTCGCCGATCTTCGGCAGCGATAGGTCGCCGCCCGGTGTGATCTTCCATCGGGCGTTCGCGGTGAAGCGGATCGCCTGCCGGGTGTCCTTGCGGGACTTGAACCGGGGCGGTCCCATCTTCGGGCGCATGCCCTTGAGGCCGTCGAAGAAGTTCCGGTAGGCGGTGTCCAGGTCCCGGAGGGACTGTTGCAGCACCACGGCGGACACCTCGCCGAGCCATGCCCGTTCGGGGGTGTTCTTCGCGGCCGTGAGCTGCTTGGACAGCTCGCCGGACGGGATGAACGGCAGCCCGGCGGCGCGGGCGGTCTCACGTGCCCGGAGGGCATCATTGAAGGCCACCCGTGCACACCCGAACGCCCTGGCCAGCGCGGAACGCTGAGGCCCGTTCGGGTACACGCGGAAGCTGTACCTGAGCTGCACGGTCAGCACCGTACCATTTTGGTTTATGGCTGAGTATCAGAACATCCGCACTGGTCGGCACTGCGCTTTCGCCCTGCATGCGCACTTGGTTTTCGTGACGAAGTACCGTCACAAGGTGTTCGCCGAGCGGCATCTGACCCGGCTCGAAGAGATCATGCGGGACGTGTGCGCCGACTTCGAGGTGGAGTTGGTCGAGTTCAACGGCGAGAACAACCACGTCCACCTGCTGGTGAACTTCCCGCCGAAGGTCGCCCTGTCCAAGCTGGTCAACTCGCTCAAAGGCGTCAGCTCGCGCCGGCTGCGGCAGGAGTACCCCGAGCTGGTCAAGCACTACTGGCGCGCACAGCGTCTGTGGTCCGGTTCGTACTTCGCCGGATCAGTCGGCGGCGCGCCGCTGTCGATAGTCCGGCAGTACATCGAGCAGCAGAACCGTCCGGCTTGACGGTCTGCGGTGGGCACCGTCCACAGTGCGGGAGGGTGCCCACCGCACAGGTCAGAGCAGGGTTCAGAATCGCTTCACCACCGGGCTGAAGCCCGGTGCACTGCGATTAGTCCAGGTAGCGGCGAGGCGGCAACCCGGACGTACAGCGAGCGGTCCAGCCGGCGCAGCACCGCGGCGAACGCCAGGAGGACGAGCGGCAGTTCGAGGAACGCCTGGACGCGCAGGACGGACGGCGCGAGCAGTTCCGGCGCGGGCGTGTGCGCGGCGAGCCAGTCGATCGGCCGGCTGTCGCGCGGCACGGCGAACCACCCGGGCGGCAGATGGCGCGCGATGAACGCGGTGCTCCCGCCGTGCACCCGCCGGACGTGGACGGCGAAGGCCAGTTGGTTGAGGAGGAACAACGCCCCGACGAGCGCGAGCAGCGCCTCCGGCCCGGGCGCACGCCTGGGCCGGGGCTTTGCGCCGGGCTGGGTGTCGGGCCCGGGCCGGGTCTTGTGCCCCGGCTGGGCCCCGGGCCGCAGGACCCGGGGTGCGAGGGCGAGTGCGGCTCCCGTCGACAGCGCAACCGTGCCCCAGTACGGGCGCGACCGTGCTCACCGCGCCAGCCGGGTGCGGGCCTCCATCAGGGCGAAGCCGAGCAGGTTCTCGCCCCGCCAGCAGGCCGGCCGCTGCGCCCGCTCGTCGTCGGCGGCGAGTCCGATGCCCCAGATCCGGTCCACCGGGCTGGCCTCGACCAGGACGCGCCGATCGGTGCCGAGCAGGTACTCCCCGAGCGCTTCGTCCTGCCCGAACTTGGCGAGGTTGCCCTGGACGACCAGCTCGAACCGGCCGGCCGTCCAGACCGCGGCGTCGAAGCCCTTGACCATCCGTCCGAGCTTCTTCGCCTGGGCGGGGGTGGCGGCCCCGAGGATCCGGGGCACGATCGCCTCGTCCCCGAACATCCGTGCCTTGCCGGCCATCATCCAGTGCTCGGCGGAGGCGTACTCGACGCCGTCGACGGTGAACGCGCACGGCCACCACTGGCTCAGCGCCCCCGGTCCGACCGACCCGTCCCGCTGCGGCCGGTGCCCCCAGAACAGCAGCCACTTCGGCTCCGCACCGCCGGCGACCGCGGCCACCAGCTCCGCGCGGCTGCGGGCGTCGAGCGGGTTCCCGGTGAATTCCTTACTCATATCGTCATGCTGACACAAAGGGGTGGTGGTCGGCCAACGGCTTTCGGGCGACGCCGTGGCACCCGACCCGCGCGGACCGGTCGGAACAGCAGGGCGCGCCGGAGGAGGCGCGGGGCCGGGTCGGACGACGCAGCGGCCCCCGCCGCTGTGGTGAGCGGTGGGGGCCGGGTGCTCGGTCGTGACCCGAGGACGGACCGTCAGCCGATCGAGCGGGGGAGACGGAGGGTCAGGCCGAGGACGGTCAGCGCGCCCAGCAGCTGGACGCCGAGGCAGAGGGCCAGCGCCCGGTCCATGCCGAGGGAGGGGGAGAGGGCCAGGAAGAGGGAGCCCAGGGTGGCCACGCCCAGGGCGAGGCTGGACTGCTGGCCGGTGGCGAGGACGCCGCTGCCCACGCCCGCCCGGTCGGCCGGCACCTTGGAGAGGACCACCCGGAACAGCGGGGTACCGATCAGGCCCTGGCCGATGCCGGCGAGGGCGACGCCCGGCACCATCCGGAGCGGGGAGAAGTGCGCCCAGTCGGCGAGGACGGTCGCCGCCAGGCCGGCCAGGCCGATCGCCTGGACCAGTGCGCCCGCGGTGAGCACCCGGCTGCCGAAGCGGCCGATCAGCCGGGGGCCGGCGAGCGAGGCGGCGAAGTAGCCGACGGCCATCGGGACCAGCGCCCACCCGGCCGTCACCGGGCCGAGGTGGAGGCCCTGCTGGAGTGCGACGGCGATGACGAACATGAACCCGCCGAACCCGGCGAAGAAGGGCAGCGCGATACCGAGCCCGCGCCGCATCTCGGGGATCCGCAGCATGGTGGGCGGCACCAGCGGGGAGCCGCCGCTGCGCTCGGTGCGGCGCTCGACCAGGACGAACGCGGTGGCGAGGGCCGGGAACAGCGCGAGCAGCACCCAGGACCAGAGCGGCCAGCCGGCCGCGCGGCCCTCCATCAGCGGGACCAGAAGGGACAGCAGGGCGGCGGCGAGCAGCGCGGTGCCGGGGACGTCGACCCGGGCGGCCCGCTCGGCGCGGCTCTCCGGTACGTACCGGACGGCGAGGACGAGGGCGATCAGCGCGCACGGCACGTTGATCAGGAAGACCGAGCGCCAGCCGGTGCCGAAGACGTCGGCGGCCACGAGGATGCCGCCGAGCACCTGCCCGATCACCACCGAGATGCCGCCTACCGCACCGTAGAGGCTGAGCGCGCGGCCGCGCCGGGCGCCGTGGGTGGCGGCCGTGACGGTGCCGAGCACCTGCGGGATCAGCAGCGCGGCCGAGGCGCCCTGCGCGGCGCGGGCGGCGACCAGCGTCCAGGCGTCCGGGGCGAGCCCGCAGGCGAGCGAGGTCAGGGCGAACGCGGCGGCGCCGGCGGTGAAGAGGCGGCGGCGCCCGAAGATGTCGCCGAGCCGGCCGCCGAGCACCAGGAGGACGGCGAAGGCGATGCCGTACCCGGCGGCCACCAGCTCCAGCACGGCGGGGCCGGCGGCCAGGTCCCGGTCGATGGTGGGCAGGGCGACGTTGACGATGAAGAAGTCGAGCATCGTCAGGAAGGCCCCGAGCAGCAGGGTGGCGAGCCCGGCGGTGCCGAGCGGGGCGACGCCCGCCGGGCCGGCACCGGTGGTGGCGGTGGCGGATCCTGCCGGCTCGGGGGACGCGGTGACGGTGGTCTTGGCGGCGGTGGGCCTGGCGGCGGCGAGTTGTTGGGTCACGGGTCATACGATCCGCCGCCCGACAACCTGGTACCAGAGTGTGGTTATCCAGGTATAAGAAGTACCTGGCAATAGGCTCCGCGCTGGCGCATGCTGGGGCCATGAGCCTGACGACAGCCCCCGCCCCCATCCCCGGGAACGCCGCCCCCGTCGCGCCCGCCGAGGCCCGGCGGCACGAGCTGGCCGCCTTCCTGCGCAGCCGCCGGGAACGGATCGCACCGGAGCAGGTGGGCTTGCCGATGACCGGCCGCCGCCGGACGCCGGGGCTGCGCCGCGAGGAGGTGGCGCAGCTCGCCGCGGTCGGCGTCACCTGGTACACGTGGCTCGAACAGGGCCGGGACATCCAGGTCTCCGCCCAGGTCCTGGACGCGGTGGCCCGCGCGCTGCTGCTGGACCCGGCCGAGCGGGGCCACCTGTTCGTGCTGGCCGGGGCGGAGGACCCGGCGCCGGTGCGGGAGTGCCTGACGGTGACGCCGGCGATCCGGCTGGTCCTGGAGCAGATGTCGCCGATGCCCGCCGCGGTGGTCAACGCCCGGTTCGACGTGCTGGCGCTCAACCGGCCCTACACGCACATCGTCGGGGACATCGACGAGCTGCCGTTCGAGGACCGGAACCTGATGTGGATGGCGTTCACGCCCTCCCGCTTCCGGGAGGTGCTGGTGGACCACGAGAACGAGCGGGAGACCATGGTGGCCCGGTTCCGTGCGGCGATGGCCGATCACAGCGCCGAGCCGGCCTGGAAGGCACTGCTCGCCCGGCTGCGCAAGGCCTCGCCGGACTTCGAGGAGGCCTGGCAGCGGCACGACGTGATGACCCCGGGCAACGGGCTGAAGCGGTTCATGGTGCCGGGCGTCGGGCTGCTGCACTTCGACTACACCAGCTTCTGGCTGGGGCCGCGGCCCAGCGCCCGCCTGGTGGCCTACACGCCCCGGGACGAGGAGACCCGGGCGCGGCTGGACCTGATGACCGACGGGCTGTAGCGGGCGGAACGCCCGGGCGCGGGCCGGTCGGCAGGTGGGCCCGAGCGGGTGGGCCCAGGCAGGTGGGCCGGCCGGAGCGGGTTGGCCGCTGCTCGCGGGCGGAACGCTCAGGCGCGGGCCGCCTCGAGTCGGCCGAGCGCCAGGCAGAGGGCCGCCAGCGGCAGTTCGACGCAGCCGGCCATCACCAAGGCGGCGAGCAGCGGCAGGCCGTGGCCGGCGGTGCCGACATCGGCCAGGGCGTCGCCGGTGAGCAGTACCGCCACCGCGCAGGCCGCGGGGAACGCGGCCGGGCTCCGGCGCCGCAGCAGCGCGTCCAGCCGCAGCAGGGCGGCCAGTTCGCCGAGGTCCAGCGCGACCCAGGCGGTCTCGTGGCAGACCGCCAGCACCACCAGCCAGGGCAGCAGCGCGGCGGCGGCCACGGCGGGGAGCCGCCAGGCCCAGGCCGGCAGAGAGCCGGCGGGGCGGGCTGGGGAGCCGGCCTGGCCGGCCGGTGCGAGGGCGCGGGGCCTGGGTACCGGACGCGCCCCCAGGACGGCGGTGCTCACAGCGCGCTCCCGGCCTGCAGCGGGAACCGCAGCCAGGGGCGGACCCGCTCCAGATTCTGTCGCTCACAGCCGCCCGCGTGCCGGACCAGCACTCCGTCGAACCGCCCCTCGGCCCAGGCGAGCCAGAACGCGCCGGCCACCGTGACGACTTCGGGCACGGCGGTGATCCGGCCCGGGTGCCCCGGCCGCCGCAGCCGCCCGCCGGTGAACCCGACGACGGGCACGGCGCCGCCGTGCGGCAGCCGGCCCCAGGCCAGCGCGGAGGACCCGCGGGCCCCGCGGAGCGTGCAGCGCCGGGCGCCCCGCAGCAGCGGCAGGCCGAGCCGGACGGCGACCAGGACGTCCGCCAACTCGCCGTACTCGTAGACCTCCAGGGCCCGGCGCCCGCGTGTCGCCCGGGCGCTGCGCACCGACCACGGCCCGTGCGGCCCGGTCGGGCCCGAGGGCCCGACCGGCAGCGGACCCTCGGGGTCGTCGGCGGCCTCGGCGGGGTGCCCGGAAGGCGGGGTGGCGGAGTGCGATGCAGTGCTCGTCATGCCGTCAGACTCCCGTCCGGCAGGGCCCCGCGTCGGTAGTGCGCCGCACCGAATCGGGGGTGTAGCCAGGTACACCCCTACTCGGCAGCCCCCTCCATGGCAGTTGTCGATCACCGCCCTCTACGCTGTCGGCCGTGCCCACCACGACGCTGCGCCGCGCGCTCGCCAGGGGCGCCGCCCGGCCGCCGTGGTCGGCGGCGCCCTGGCGCGACACGCGCTTCCTCGCGGCCGGAATCCCGCCGGCCCTGCCGATCTGGTTCGCCGTCATGTCGCCGCGGCTGTCCCTGGTGATCCTCGGCCTGGTCCTGCTCTGCCTGCGCCCGCTCACGGCCCTCCAGCGCAGCCGCCTCCGTGCCCTGCGCGGGATCGAGGTGCCCCCGCTGCTGCGGGCGGACGACGCCCCGAGCGGCCTGCTGCCCCGGATCCGCACCGGCGTGAGCTGGCGCCAGGTCGGCTACCACCTGCTGGCCGGGCCGCTGCTGGCGCTCTGCGCGCTGGTGGTCGTCTACGCCTGGGGCGCCGCCCTGGCGGGCACCACCGTCTGGGCGTGGGCCTGGCTGATGCCGCTCTCCAGTCCGGTGCGCCACCAGTGGTACCAGCTGGACGTCCCGCTCGCGGTCGGCGGCGCCGCGCTGCTGGCGGTGCTGCCGTGGGCGGCGGCCCTGCTGTCCCGGCTGGAGGAGCGGGCGGCCGTGCGGCTGCTCGGCCCGGGGCTGGCGGAGACGCTGGAGCACCGGATCGAGGAGGTCGTGGAGAGCCGGGCGGGTCTGGTCGACGCCGTCGACGCCGAGCGCCGCCGGATCGAACGCGACCTGCACGACGGCGCCCAGCAGCGGCTCACCTCGCTGGCGATGAACCTCGGCCTCGCCCGGCGCACCCTCAAGGACGTGCCGCCGAAGGCCATGCAGGTGATCGTCGAGGCGCACGAGGAGGCCCAGGCCGCCATCGACGAGCTGCGCGACCTGGTCCGCGGCCTGCACCCGGCGGTCCTGGAGGACCGCGGTCTGGACGCGGCGCTCTCCGGCATCGCGGCCCGCGCGCCGCTGCCGGTCCGGCTCGACGTCCGGCTGGCCGAGCGCATAGCCCCGACCGTCGAGGCGGTCGCCTACTTCACCGTCTCCGAGGCACTGACCAACGTCGCCAAGCACGCCCGGGCCTCCCGGGTGGACCTCTCGGTGCGGACGGCGGGCGGCCGGCTGCGCCTGGTCATCAGCGACGACGGCGTGGGCGGCGCGGACGCCGCGCGCGGCACCGGGCTCACCGGTCTGCGCAAGCGCGCCGCCTCGGTCGACGGCACGCTGTCCGTTCTCAGCCCCCTGGGGGGCCCGACCACCATCACCGTGGAGTTGCCGTGCGCGCTGTGATCGCCGAGGACTCGGTCCTGCTCAGGGTCGGCCTGGTCAAGGTCCTGGAGGCGGTGGGCTTCGAGGTGGCCGCCGCGGTCGGGGACGCCGAGGCGTTGCTCGCCGCGGTCGAGGAGCACCGCCCGCAGGTGGTGGTGGCCGACGTCCGGATGCCGCCGGGCTTCACCGACGAGGGCGTCCGGGCCGCGCTGCTGATCCGTCGGCAGTGGCCGGAGATCGCGGTGCTGCTGCTCTCCCAGTACGTCGAGGAGCGGTACGCCGCCGACCTGCTGGCCACCAACACCAGCGGGGTCGGCTACCTGCTCAAGCAGCGGGTGGCCAATGTGGACGACTTCGTGGACGCGCTGCAGCGGGTCGCCGAGGGTGGCACGGCGCTCGACCCGGAGGTCGTCGCCCAGCTGCTGGTCCGCCGCCACCGGGACCCGCTGGAGAAGCTGACCCCGCGCGAGCGGGACGTGCTCGGCCTGATGGCGGAGGGCCGGTCGAACGCCGCGATCGCCGCCGCCCTGGTGGTCAGTGACAGCGCGGTGGCCAAGCACATCAACTCGATCTTCACCAAGCTCGACCTGCCCCCGGCCGACGACAGCCACCGCCGGGTGCTGGCGGTGCTGCGCTTCCTGGAGGTCGGATAGCCGTGCGGGAGGGTCGGGTCTGGCGGACGGTCGGGGCGCTGTCCCTGGCGGCGGTGCTGGTCGTCGGGGCGGTGCAGACCTGGGCCGTGGCGGTGCAGCAGCAGACGGTGTCGGAGCGGACGTACCCGGTCGCGGCGACCAGGGTGGTGCTGGACACCGGCCCCGCGGCGGTCGTGGTCAGGCCCGGTGCCGAGGGCCAGGTGGTGGTCCGGCGGCGGCTGGACTGGACGGTGCGCAAGCCGGTCGTCTCGGCGGAGTTCCTGGGCAGCACGCTGACCGTCGCGATGCGGTGCAACCAGCTGCTCCCCGGGGTGGACGTCAGCTGCGGCGCGCTGATCGAGCTGGAGGTGCCGCCCTCGGTCGCGGTGGAGGGCCAGGGCTCCTCCGGCAGCCTGCAGGTGTCGGGCCTGAGCGGGGAGGTGCGGCTCTCCTCCACCTCGGGGGAGATCCTGATGAACGGGATCTCCGGGTCGGTGGTCGCGCGGACCACCTCCGGCTCGGTGCGGGGCAAGGACCTCTCCTCCTCCCGGGTGGAGGTCGGGGCGACCTCGGGATCGGTGTTCCTGGACTTCGCCAGGCCGCCGCACGCGGTGGACGTGGGCGCGACCTCCGGCTCGGTGGAGCTGGTCGTGCCGAAGGGGTCCCGGTACGCCTTCACGGGCGAGGCGGGCTCGGGCAGCCGGCACGTCGACCCGCTGCTGGCGGACTCCTCCAGCCCCGACCGGATCCGGGTCGCGGTGACCTCCGGTTCGGTGAGCGCCACCTCTTCGGACGACTGACCGGGGCGGCCTCAGGGGACGACCGGGCGGACCGGGGCCCGTCGGGACGGCCGACGCCGCCCCGGGGCGGCCGATTCCGACGCCCCGGGGGCCCGTCCGCCGAGTGGGGGACAATGAAGAGTCCCGCATCCCCGTCCCCGAGGTCAGCCGCGCATGACAGCCACGCCCGCACCCACCGCGACCACCGACGAGTTCGCACCGCTGACCATCGGACCGATGCAGGTCTGGCCGCCCGTCGTGCTGGCGCCGATGGCCGGCATCACCAATGCGCCGTTCCGCACCCTCTGCCGCGAGCAGAGCGGTGGCAAGGGCCTGTACGTCTCGGAGATGATCACTACCCGGGCGCTGGTCGAACGCAACGCCAAGACCATGCAGCTGATCAAGTTCGACGCGAGCGAGAAGCCCCGCTCGATCCAGCTCTACGGGGTCGATCCGGTCACCGTCGGCAAGGCGGCCCGGATGATCGCGGACGAGAACCTGGCCGACCACATCGACCTGAACTTCGGCTGCCCCGTCCCCAAGGTGACCCGGAAGGGCGGCGGCTCGGCCCTGCCCTACAAGCGGAACCTGCTCCGCGAGATCCTCCGGGAGGCCGTGGCCAACGCCGGGGACCTCCCGGTCACGATGAAGATGCGCAAGGGCATCGACGACGACCACCTCACCTACCTGGACGCCGGCCGGATCGGTGCCGAGGAGGGCGTGGCCGCGATCGCCCTGCACGGGCGTACCGCCGCCCAGCACTACGGCGGCACCGCGGACTGGTCGGCGATCGCCCGGCTGCGGGAGTCCGTCCCGGCGCACATCCCGGTGCTCGGCAACGGGGACATCTGGTCGGCCGACGACGCGGTGCGGATGATGCGGGAGACCGGCTGCGACGGCGTGGTGGTCGGGCGCGGCTGTCTGGGCCGGCCCTGGCTGTTCAAGGACCTGGTGGCGATCTTCGAGGGCGAGGTCGACTACGCCCGCCCCAGCTTCGCCGACGTGTCCCGGGCGATGGTGCGCCATGCGCAGCTGCTCGGCGAGTGGCTGGGCGACGAGGCCCGAGGCGTGATCGATTTCCGCAAGCACGTGGCCTGGTACACGAAGGGTTTCTCGGTCGGTTCCGAACTGCGGGTGAAGCTGGCCAACTCCTCCTCCTTGGCCGAATTGGCCGAAACCCTGTCCCTGGTGGAGCAGTCCCAGCTCTGGCCGGCCGGTGCGGACGGCCCGCGCGGCCGGACGAGCGGCAACAACCGGGTGGTTCTGCCCGAGGGGTGGTTGGACGATCCGTACGATTGCGCGCTGCCGAGCGTAGACGCCGAATCGGACACCTCTGGCGGATGACCTGTCCATAGTGGCGAAATTGCCCTCAGTGAGGTCATGGACGCCGCGGCCCAGCCCTCTTGTCCAATCCGGCCAAGAGGGCTCCCTTTTGGCGCGCCGATGTCACGAAGCGAGCACGGTTCTGGACGGAGTGCGACGATCGACGCAGGTGGCCTACGCCCGATCGGCGAGATGCGCTCGTGACGCTTGCCACATACGGTGGCTGCTGACGGTTGCTCAGGGGACGAATTGGCCAGTTCGGCCGGGAATCGCTTCCCGAAGGGGAGTGGTGCGGGATCGGCCGGTCCGGGTGCAGGAAATCAAGCCGGGGCGACCCACTCGACCGTCGGTCACTACCCTGCGTCCCGCTCGTGTGATCTTCCGGTTTCCTTGACTTCAAGACTTGAACGCTAGCTAGCGTCATCCGGACGATTTCACCAACAGAGGTGAACGCCTTTATGTGCATTCGATCTGTTGGGTTACCGCTCCGTACTGGCCACGTACGGCCTATCGGGGACGCAAAAGTGCCTTCGAAATGGGTATGTTCTCCGGCGTCAGGGCAACCGCGTACGAGGAGACCGACCCGTGCCGTCCCAGCAGAAGTTTGTTTACTCCTTCACCGAAGGAAACAAGGACCTCAAGGATCTTCTTGGCGGCAAGGGCGCGAACCTGGCCGAGATGACCAACCTGGGCCTCCCCGTCCCTCCGGGGTTCACCATCACCACCGAGGCCTGCAAGGTCTTCCTGGAGACCGGCAGCGAGCCGGCCTCGCTCCACGAGGAGATCAGCGCGCACCTTGAGTCGCTTGAGCGGGAGATGGGCAAGAAGCTCGGCCAGGCCGACAACCCGCTCCTCGTCTCGGTGCGCTCGGGTGCCAAGTTCTCCATGCCCGGCATGATGGATACCGTCCTGAACATCGGTCTCTCCGACGCCTCGGTCGTCGGTCTGGTCGCGCAGTCCGGCAACGAGCGCTTCGCCTGGGACTCCTACCGCCGCCTGGTCCAGATGTTCGGCAAGACCGTGCTGGGCGTCGACGGCGAGCTGTTCGAGGAGGCCCTGGACGAGGCCAAGCACGCCAAGGGCACCACCAACGACCTGGACCTGGATGCTTCCGACCTCCAGGAACTGGTCGAGGTGTTCAAGGGCATCGTCGAGCGCGAGACCGGCCGGGCCTTCCCGCAGGACCCGCGCGAGCAGATGGACCTCGCCGTCCACGCCGTCTTCCACTCCTGGAACGGCGACCGCGCCCGGCTGTACCGCCGCCAGGAGCGCATCCCGAACGACCTGGGCACCGCGGTCAACGTCTGCACCATGGTCTTCGGCAACCTCGGCGAGGACTCCGGCACCGGTGTCGCCTTCACCCGTGACCCCTCCACGGGTGCCCAGGGCGTCTACGGCGACTACCTGTCCAACGCCCAGGGCGAGGACGTCGTCGCCGGCATCCGCAACACCCTGCCGCTGTCCGAGCTCGAAAACCTCGACAAGAAGTCGTACGACGAGCTGATGGCGATCATGCAGAAGCTTGAGAACCACTACCGCGACCTCTGCGACATCGAGTTCACCATCGAGCGCGGCAAGCTCTGGATGCTGCAGACCCGTGTCGGCAAGCGCACCGCTGCCGCGGCCTTCCGGATCGCCGTCCAGCTGGTCGACCAGGGCCTGATCGACCTGGACGAGGCCCTGATGCGGGTCACCGGTGGCCAGCTCTCGCAGCTGATGTTCCCGCGCTTCGCCCCGAACACCGAGTCGAAGCAGATCGCCTGGGGCCTCGCCGCCTCCCCCGGTGCGGCCATCGGCAAGATCGTTTTCGACTCGTACACCGCCGTCAAGTGGTCCCGCTCCGGCGAGAAGGTCATCCTGGTCCGCCGCGAGACCAACCCGGACGACCTGGACGGCATGATCGCCGCCGAGGGCATCCTCACCTCGCGCGGCGGCAAGACCTCGCACGCCGCCGTCGTCGCCCGCGGCATGGGCAAGACCTGTGTCTGCGGTGCCGAGGAGCTGGAGGTCGACACCAAGCGCCGCCGGATGACCACCGCCGACGGCATGGTGTTGGAGGAGGGCGACGTCGTCTCGATCGACGGCGCCACCGGCAAGGTCTACCTGGGCGAGGTGCCCGTACTGCCGTCCCCGGTGGTCGAGTACTTCGAGGGCACCCTGCACGCCGGCGCCGACGTCCAGGGCGGCCTGGTCCAGGCCGTGCACCGCCTGATGTCGCACGCCGACGGCCGCCGCCGGCTCGCCGTCCGCGCCAACGCCGACAACGCCGAGGACGGCGGGCGCGCCCGCCGCTACGGTGCCCAGGGCATCGGCCTGTGCCGCACCGAGCACATGTTCCTCGGCGAGGAGCGCCGCAAGGAGGTCGAGCACCTGATCCTGGCGGACAACGACAAGGACCGGGAGCTGGCACTCTCCACCCTGCTGCCGCTGCAGAAGGGCGACTTCCTGGAGCTCTTCCAGGCGATGGACGGCCTCCCGGTGACGGTCCGCCTGCTCGACCCGCCGCTGCACGAGTTCCTGCCGGACATCACCGAGCTGTCGGTGCGCGTCGCCCTCGCCGAGGCCCGCAAGGACCCGAACGAGAACGACCTGCGCCTGCTCCAGGCCGTGCACAAGCTGCACGAGCAGAACCCGATGCTGGGCCTGCGCGGCGTCCGCCTCGGCCTGGTCATCCCCGGCCTGTTCGGCATGCAGGTCCGTGCCATCGCCGAGGCCGCCGCCGAGCGGAAGCTGGCCGGCGGGGACCCGCGCCCCGAGGTGATGATCCCGCTGGTCGGCACCGTCCAGGAGCTGGAGCTGGTCCGCGACGAGTGCGAGCGCGTGCTCGCCGAGGTCGCGCAGTCCACCGGCGTCCAGCTGGACATCAAGCTCGGCACCATGATCGAGCTGCCGCGCGCCGCGGTGACCGCGGGCCAGATCGCAGAGGCCGCCGAGTTCTTCTCCTTCGGCACCAACGACCTCACCCAGACCGTCTGGGGCTTCTCCCGGGACGACGTGGAGGCCTCGTTCTTCACGGCCTACCTGGAGAAGGGCATCTTCGGGGTCTCGCCGTTCGAGACCATCGACCGCGACGGTGTCGGTTCGCTGGTGAAGCACGCCGTCGAGGCCGGCCGGGCCACCCGCCCCGACCTCAAGCTCGGCGTCTGCGGCGAGCACGGCGGCGACCCCGACTCGGTCCACTTCTTCCACGAGGTGGGGCTGGACTACGTCTCCTGCTCCCCCTTCCGGATCCCGGTGGCGCGCCTGGAGGCCGGCCGCGCCGCCATCGAGTCTGCGGGCAGCGACTCGCGCTGAGGAAGGCATCCCTCCAGCGCGGTTCCATTCGCTGACCGCTATCCCTCCCGTCGGGAGGGCGTACACCGGAGCTCGGCGCAGGAGAACCGGCGTACGTAACGCAGCCGGGGCGGGAACGGACAACGGCGTCCGTTCCCGCCCCGGCCGCCTGCTTTCCCGGGCCGCGGCCGAGCCGGCCGTCGCTCCCGCCGCCCACCCGGCTGCCAAGCTGGGGCCCATGACCAGCAGAACCCGCCTGCCCGCCAGCCTGCCCGCCCGTCTGGCCGTCCGTCTGGCCGTCCTGCTCTGCGCCCTGGCGGCGGCCGGTTGCACCGGCGCGGACCACGGCGCCACCACCACTGCGACCACCGCCACTGCGACCGCCACCGGTGCAGCCTCCGCCGGCACGGCCACCGTGCCCCGTACGAGCACCCCCAGGCCCTCCGCGCCCGGGGCGACCGCCGCCGCCCCTGCCCCGGCCGGCACCTGGGTGCCCACCGACCCCGCGCTCGCCGACGTCTGCCGCACCAGGCTGCCCGCTCAGGCCCTCGACACCCTCGGCCTGATCGCCAAGCGCGGGCCGTACCCGTACCGCTCGGACGGCATCGTCTTCGAGAACCGGGAGAACCGGCTCCCGCGCAAGGCCTCCGGCTACTACCACGAGTACACCGTCGTCACCCCCGGCTCCGCCGACCGTGGCGCCCGACGGGTCGTCACCGGTGGTTCCGGTGAGCAGTACTGGACGGCCGACCACTACGACAGCTTCCAGGAGATCGACGCCCGTTGCTGACGGACCCCGAGCCCCGGCAGAACTTTCGAACCAGCAGAACTCTCCCCCCTGGAAGTACTTTCCACATCGGAAAGTAGATGCCATAGTGGAAGCACGAGGCGCCCCGTCGGGGCGCCGAACTCCAGGGGGATTCCATGAACGACACCGCTCCGGCCGGCCTTCCCGCGGTGGAGGCGCTGCGCGTCGCCGAGCAGGCCCGCGCCGCCGCACAGGCCCCGCGCTCGCTGCCGGGCTGGTTCGGCCCGGTGCACGCCGTGGCCTTCACGCTCTACGGGGCCGGGGTCGGCTATGCCGCCTACTCCCACACGGGCTGGCTGAGCGGTGTGCTGGCCGTGGTCTTCGCCGCCGTGATCGGGGCCCTGGCCGCGGCCTCCGCCCGCTCCGGAGGGATCGTGCAGTGGCCGGCCAGCGGCTACCGGCACCTGATCTGGCGCGCGTTCGGGCAGGTGGCCGGGGCGGCACTGGCGGCGGCCGGGCTGGCCTACGCCGCCGGTGCCGACGCCCGCGGGCTCGGAGTGGCGATCGGCGCCGTGGCGGGCGCGGCCTTCTGGGTGACGGCCCGCTGGCTGAACACCCGTATCCGGCGCGAGTTCGAGGCCCGCTGATGCCCGCCGGACTCGACCCGCTCCTGCAGCACCCGACCAGGCTCGCCGTGCTCGCCTTCCTGAGCGCCTGCCAGGAGGCCGAGTTCGGCGCCGTCCGGGACCACTGCGGGGTCTCCGACTCGGTGCTCAGCAAGGCCGCGACCGCTCTGGAGGAGGCCGGCTACGTCAAGGTGAAGAAGGGCTACGTCGGCAAGCGCCCGCGCACCTGGCTCGCCGCTACCAAGTCCGGCCGTGCCACGCTGGCCGGGCACATCACCGAGCTCCAGCGCCTGGTGGCCGCCGCCGAGGCGGCCGGTGCGGAGCACGACCGCGAGTAGCCCGGCCGGGCCCGGCAGACCGGGCTCACCGGGCCCTGCGCCAGCTGACGCGGGCGTGCGGCCCGGAGGCGATCAGGATGGCCAACTCCCGCAGGGCGGGGGCGGGATCGCGGCGCAGCCGGACGGAGGTGACCCGGACGACCGGGAGTGCCGCCGCGGTCGCCCGGGCGGCCGCGGTGCTCCGGAGCCCGTCGTCCCGCTCGGAGCCGCCCGGCCGCTGCGGGTGTGCGATCGGCCCGGGCGGCACGCCGAGACGGCGCGACTGCGCCCGGGTGACGATGTGCTGTCGGTCGCCGCCGAGCGGCAGCAGTGGGGCGATCGGCTCGGCTCATGCCCGGGTGCTTCCCGACCGGGTCGGAAGTGTGCGGAACATCGCCCGCCGGGGGAGCGGGCCGGTATCGGAGTTGACGCGGGGCAGCCCGTCCGCTGAGCCTGGGCGCGATGACGAGTCCTCACTCCGGCCCTGCGCTCGACGCACTGAACGGCCTTTCCGTCGGTGACGCCCTCGGCGCCCAGTTCTTCGTCCCGGCCGTCGCCGCGGCCCACTTCGCCGCCCGCACCGTTCCGCCCGGCCCCTGGCCGTGGACCGACGACACCGAGATGGCCTGCTCGGTGTACGCGGTGCGGGCCGAGCGAGGCGCGGTCGACACCTTCGACCTCACGCACTCCTTCGCCCGCCGCCACGACTTCGACCGCGGCTACGGCCCGGCCGCCAACCGCCTGCTCCGGCTGGTCCGCGAGGGCGGTGACGCCAGGGCGCTCGCCGCAGAGCTCTTCGACGGCCAGGGCTCCTACGGCAACGGTGCCGCGATGCGGGTGGCCCCACTGGGCGCGCTGTACGGCGCCGATCCCACCAAGGCGATCCGGCCGGCCGCCGAGACGGCGCTGATCACCCACACCCATCCGCAGGCCGTGGACGGCGCGATCGCCGTCGCGGTGGCCGCCGCCTTCGCGGTGCAGGTGGGCCAGCAGGTCCGGATGACCCCGACCACGTTCCTGGACCGGGTCCGGTCCCACACGCCGGCCGGCGCCGTGCGGGACGGCCTGACCGAGGCGATCGCCCTGCTGGGGGAGCCCGATCCCGCGGTCGCCGCGCGTGTGCTCGGCAACGGCAGCCGGACCAGCGCCGCCGACACCGTGCCGTACGCGCTCTGGTGCGCGGCCCGTCGGCTCACCGACTACCCGGCCGCGATCTGGGAGGCGATCTGCGCGGGCGGGGACATGGACACCGTCGCGGCCATCACCGGCGGCGTGGTCGCCGCGTGCACCGGTACCGCCGGTATCCCGGCCGCCTGGACGGCCGCCCGCGAGCCGCTCCCGGCCTGGGCGTTCCCCGAACCGGGGAGCGTACCCGGCGGCCGCGGCCGGGCCGCGATGCTGGTGCCGCGCCCCCAGCCCGTCCCCGACCTGCGGTGGAACGACGAGGAGTGGCAGCGGATCCGGAGCGGGCCGCAGGAGATCGGGCCGGATCGCCGGTGGTCCGTGCACACCCACGAGGGCACGGTCCGGATCTGCCGCTCGCAGCGAGACCCGGTCTGGGAGCTGACCGTCGTCCGAGGCCGGGACGGCTGGCGCCCGGTCTCCGCGGTGGCCGAGGCGATCGACCGCCGGTGGTCGCTGTCGAAGGGGGGCGAGCGCGATCCCGCCCTGCTCGTGCAGGTGCTGCGGTCCGCCGCCGCCGGCGAGCGGCCCTGACCCCGTCCGGTGGGCCGCGGCGCGAGCCCTGGCCCACCGGCCGAGCGGAAGCCGGTCGGGACGCGAGCGCCCGCCGCGGAGCCGGCGGGGACGCAAGCCCCCGGTGCGCAACGGTCGGGCCTGCTGCCCGCAGGCCCGCCGTGACCGTCAGGCCGTGATCAGCTGCCCGGCGCCGCCGCCGTGTCTAAGGCACTCCTGGTTGATCGCCCGTTCCGGGGCGCTCGGCGAGGTGGCGGCGGCGATCCGCAGTTCGATGATGTCCCGCACCGCGGGCCACTCGGCGTCGAGGATCGAGTAGAACGCGGTCGAGCGCACCACGCCGTCCAGGCCGCGCGAGTGCGCCCGGCGGACGCCCTCGGAGGTCGCGCCGAGCCGCTCGATCGCCGCCCGGGACCGCATGTTCCGGGCGTCCGCGCGCATCGAGATCCGCTGCACGCCCCACTCCTCGAAGGCGTACCGCAGCATCAGCAGCTTCGCCTCGGTGTTGATGCCGGTGCCCTGGGCGCGCGGGGAGAGCCAGGAGTTGCCGATCTCGGCGGCGTCCGGAACGGCCGTGGCCGGATCGCCGAACGGCACGCCGGGCACCGGCGGCCAGACGACCGGGCCCTGCCAGTAGTCCAGTTCCAGGAACCGGGTGGAGCCGACCACCCGGCCGTCCGCGAGGTTCACCGTCGCGAACGGCAGCGACCGGCCCGCGGCCTGGTCGGCGAGGGCGCGCGCGATGTAGTCGCGGGCCGCTTCCGGGCCGTGCGGGACGGGGGTGAAGGCGTAGGTCGTACGGTCCTCGGCGCCGGCCTCGGCGATGGCCTCGGCGTGGTGCGCGGCAAGGGGCTCCAGCCGCACGGTGCGGCCGGTGAGGATGACAGGTACGGGCACGGAACCTTCGGTCCTTCATCGGTCGTAGGGTGCGTCCCGCGCCGGGGTGCGGCACGGGATGCAGTGGACGTTCGCCCCGGTCCGGGGTCCGCCCGCCGTTACCCGTGCACGCCGGAGGTCCGGTCGAGCGGGGCGGGGGCGACGGCCCGGAGGCGGGCAGCGCGGTGCCGGAACGGACACGGGTCCACGGACCGGTCCGGCGGGATGAGCGAGGGGACAGTGTGCGTCCGCGAAATGGCCGATGAGGAAACGAGAGCGCGAAGGGAAGCAGGCGGCCAGGTGAAGGCAAGATGCGTCGTGGGTGGCTGGCCGAGCACCGGTCCGGGACGTGATCGACGGCGTTACGGTACGACGTGACGACGACGCGACGATGCGAGGCAGCGAGAGGACGATACCCGCCAGAAGGCGGTGCGTCACTTCGCAGCACACGAATGGGCGCGCCGCGCTTCCCGGCGCGGCCGCCGGAGGGTGTGCGGACGCCCGTGACCAGGGGTTTTCCGGGCGGGTGCGATCATGGTCGGGACGAGCCTCCGAAGGCGCTCCGCAGGTGCTCCGAAGGCACTTCGAGAGCGCCGCGCAGGCTCCCCGGCCTCCGACCGGGTCCGCGTCGCGGCGCCGCCGGCCGGCGGCGGGAATTCCGGCGCGTCCCGGCACGCTGGACACGAGGAGAAGCAGGTACGAGTCGACGATCAGGGAACGGGGTTGGGTTCGCGGTGCGTGATCCCCAGGCGCTGTACGAGCTGGATCAGCAGGGCGTGGCCGCCGTGGCCGCGGCGAACGCCGCGCTGGCCGACACCGGCGCCGGGTTGGTGCTGCTCAACCACTTCGAGGGCTTCATGGACGCCGGCGAGGCCGGTGGCCAGGTGGTGGCCCACCTGCTCGCGGAGGGCTCGCCCCAGGTGGTGGCCCGCTTCGACCACGACCGCCTGGTGGACTACCGGGCCCGGCGCCCCGCGATGGTCTTCGACCGCGAGAGCTGGACGTCCTACGCCCCTCCGGAGATCCTGCTCCAGCTGGTCCACGACGCGGCCGGCTCGCCGTTCCTCCTGCTCACGGGGCCGGAGCCGGACGTCGAGTGGGAGCGCTTCGTCGTCGCCGTGCGCGAGCTGGTCGAGCAGTTCGGGGTGCGGCTGACGCTGGACTTCCACGGCATCCCGATGGGCGTGCCGCACACCCGCCCGGTCGGCCTGACGCCGCACGGCAACCGGCTCGACCTCGCGGCCGGCTACCCGCAGTGGTTCGAGCAGGCGCAGGTCCCCGGCAGCGCCCAGGCCCTGCTGGAGTACCGGCTCGCCGAGGCCGGGCACGACGTCCTGGGCTTCGCGGTGCACGTGCCGCACTACGTGGCCCGCTCGGAGTACCCGGCCGCGGCGGTGCTGATCCTGGAGGCGGTGCAGTCGGCCACCGGCCTGGTCCTGCCGGGCACCGGGCTGCGCACCCGGGTCGGCGAGGTCTACGCGGACATCGAGGAGCAACTGGCCCAGGGCGACGGTGAGCTGCGCTCGGCGATCCGCGGCATGGAGGGCCAGTACGACGCGGTCGCGGGCGCGGAGGGCCGGGAGAGCCTGCTGGCCGAGCCGGTGGACCTGCCCTCGGCGGACGAGCTGGGCCGGCGCTTCGAGCAGTTCCTCGCCGAGCACGAGCGCGGCCCCGAGTAGCCGCCCCCGAAGAGGCCGCACCCGGGTGGCGGGGGCGCGGGCCCAGGGGGAGCGGGGCGGAGAATCCCCGCCCGGGGCGGGAGTCATCCGGCGCTGTCCGTTCGTTGGGGGCAGAGGTGCCCGGGGGACGGGCCGCCGCAGGGAGAGACGTCACCGTTCCGACCCCCGGGGGGATCCATGCCTGTGCCCGCACGCCCGACGACGACCGCCGTCCTGTCCGCCGCCCTCGCCGCGCTGCTGCTGGCCGGCTGCAGCGGCGGCTCCGAGGGCTCCGCCGCCGGGGCGTCGGACGGCCCGCGCCCGCTGCGGGCCACGCCCACCCCGACCCCGACCCCCACCGGCCCCTACGTCGCCCTCGGCGACTCCTACACCTCGGGCCTGAAGATCGCCCCGCAGGTGGGCGAGCCCGCCGGCTGCGCCCGCTCGGCGGTCAACTACCCGTCCCTGGTAGCCAAGGCGCTGGGCCTGGCGGCCGGGCAGTTCAAGGACGTCAGCTGCAGCGGCGCCCGTACCGGGGACCTCACCGGCTCCCAGGAGACCGACGGCGGCGCCAACCCGCCGCAGCTCGAAGCGCTCACTCCGGCGACCCGGCTGGTCACGGTGGGGATCGGCGGCAACGACGCGGGGTTCATGGAGGTCGTCGGCGCCTGCGCCCGGGAGAACCTGGTCGACGCCGTGAAGGGGCTGGTCGGCGCCGGCCGGACGGAGGCGCCCTGCCGCGAGCACTACACCTCGGCCGGCGGCGCCGCCGACCAGGTGCAGCGCAAGGTGGACGCGACCGGCGAACGGCTGGGCCGGATCCTGACGGACATCGGGCAGCGTTCCCCGCAGGCCAGGGTCTACGTGGTCGGTTACCCGACGCTGCTGCCCGCCGATCCGGCGAGCTGCCTCCCGGTGCTCGGCAGCGCCGTCGCCCCGGGCGACCTGGCCTTCCTGGTGGAGAAGGAGCAGCAGCTGAACGCCATGCTCAGGCACCGGGCCGAGGCCGCCGGCGCGGTGTTCGTCGACGCGGCCGCGCCCTCGGCCGGCCACGACATGTGCGCCGGCGAGGCCGCCCGCTGGGTCGAGCCGCCCTTCCCGGCGCCCGGCCTGGCGGCGATCCACCCCAACGCCAGGGGGCAGGAGGGCGTGGCCGCGGCGGTGCTGAAGGCGGTGCGCGGGGCGGGGATTCACGTCCCGGCCCGCGCCCCTTCGCGCGCGGCACACTTCCGGTGTCGGACGTCCGGCGTACCGTGAAGGTCATATGGACGACACCGCGCAGAGCCTCATCGCCGCCCCGAGCCCGTACGACCACGCTGCCGAGGCCCGCTGGGTGCCCGAGCCGGACAAGCGCCCCGGCCGGACGGCGTTCCAGCGCGACCGTGCCCGCGTGCTCCACTCCGCCGCCCTGCGCCGGCTGGCCGGAACCACCCAGGTGGTGGCGCCGATGCGCAGCGACTTCCCCCGCACCCGGCTCACCCACTCGCTCGAATGCGCCCAGGTCGGGCGCGAGTTGGGCGCCGCGCTGGGCTGTGACCCGGACCTCGTGGAGACCGCCTGCCTCGCCCACGACATCGGCCACCCGCCGTTCGGCCACACCGGCGAGGAGGCCCTCGACCAGGCCGCCGAGGCCTGCGGCGGCTTCGAGGGCAACGCACAGTCGCTGCGCATCCTCACCCGCCTGGAGCCGAAGCGCTTCGCACCGCAGGACGACCCGCCGGGCCGGCTCGCACCCCGGCCCGGCCGCAGCGTGGGCCTCAACCTGACCCGCGCCGCGCTCGACGCGGCCACCAAGTACCCCTGGACGCACGGCTCCCACCCGGTCGAACCGGCCTCCCACAAGTACGGCGTCTACGCCGACGACCTCCCGGTCTTCCGCTGGTTGCGGGCCGGCTCCCCGGCCGGGCGCAAGTGCTTCGAGGCGACCGTCATGGACTGGGCCGACGACGTCGCCTACTCCACCCACGACGTCGAGGACGGCCTCCAGGCCGGCCACATCGACCCGGCCGCGCTGCGCGCCCCGAGCGAGCGGGCCGAACTGTTCAAGGTGGCCGAGCGCTACGCGCCGGACGCCGAGCCGGAGGAGCTGGCCGCCGCGCTGGACCGGCTGCTCGCCCAGGAGTGGTGGCCCGGCTCGTACGACGGCTCGGCCCGGGCCCGGGCCGGCCTGAAGGACCTCACCAGCCAGCTGATCGGCCGCTTCTGCCTGGCGGCCGAGCAGGCCACCCGCGCCCGCTACGGCCCCGGCCGGCTCACCCGGTACGCGGCCGAACTGGTGGTGCCGCGCGACGTCCGGCTGGAGTGCGCCGTGCTCAAGGCGGTCGCCGTCCGGTTCGTCATGCAGCGCGACGAACAGGCCCAGCTGCGGGCCCGCCAGCGGATCGTGATCGCCGAGCTCGCCTACGTGCTCAACCAGCGCGCTCCGGAGGGGCTGGACCCGGTCTTCGCGGCCCTCTACCGGGAGGCGGAGGACGACCGCGCCGCCCTCCGCGCGGTGATCGACCAGATCGCCACCCTCACCGACGCCTCCGCCCTGGCCCTCCACGCCAAGTTGGTCGGCGCCGCCTGGACGTGATCCCCGGGGCGGCGGCCCGCCGGTGAGGCGCCGGTCACGCCGTCCCCGCCAGCCCCCGGGAAAGTCCGGCCGCCCCAGTAGACTTCCGGGGTGGCCGGGCGGATCAGGGACGAAGACGTACAGGCGGTGCGCAGCGCACTGCCGATCGACGTGGTGGTCGGCGACTACGTTCAGCTGACCAACGGCGGCGGAGGCGAGTACAAGGGCGTCTGCCCCTTCCATGACGAGAAGTCCGCCTCCTTCTACGTGAACCCCGCCAAGGGCGTCTTCCACTGCTTCGGCTGCCAGGAGAACGGCGACACCATCGCCTTCCTGATGAAGATCGAGCACTTCACCTTCGCCGAGGCCGTCGAGCGGATGGCCGCCCAGGCCAACATCACGCTCCGCTACGAGGAGGGCGGCTACAGCCCCCGCCACCAGCAGGGCGAGCGGACCCGGCTGGTCGAGGCGCACAAGGTGGCCGCCGCCTTCTACCAGGAGCAGCTCGCCTCGGCGGAGGCGGAGATCGGCCGCCGTTTCCTGGCCGAGCGCGGCTTCGACGAGGAGGCCGCCCGGACCTTCGGCGTCGGCTACGCCCCGGCCGGCTGGGAGCACCTGGTCCGCTACCTGCGGGGCAAGGGCTTCAGCGACAAGGAGATCCTGCTCGGCGGCCTGGCCTCGCAGGGCCAGCGCGGCGGCCTGATCGACCGCTTCCGGGGCCGGCTGGTCTGGCCGATCCGCGACATCGCGGGCGAGGTGGTCGGCTTCGGCGCCCGCCGCCTGCGCGAGGACGACAACGGCCCGAAGTACCTGAACACCCCCGAGACGCCGATCTACAAGAAGTCCCACGTGCTGTACGGCATCGACCTGGCGAAGAGGGAGATCGCCAAGTCCGGCCGGGCCGTGGTGGTGGAGGGCTACACCGACGTGATGGCCTGCCATCTGGCGGGCGTCACCTCGGCGGTGGCCACCTGCGGCACCGCCTTCGCCGAGGACCACATCAAGATCATCCGTCGGCTGATGATGGACAACGCCAGCTACCGGGGCGAGACGGTCTTCACCTTCGACGGCGACGCGGCCGGCCAGAAGGCCGCCCTGCGCGCCTTCCAGGACGACCAGAAGTTCGCCGCCCGGACGTCCATCGCGGTCAGCCCCGGCGGCATGGACCCGTGTGACCTGCGCCTGGCCAAGGGGGACGAGGCCGTCCGCGAGCTGATCGACAACCCGGTGCCGCTGTTCGAGTTCGCGCTGCGCTCGGCCGTCGCCCGGCACCGGGTGGAGAACCCGGAGGGCCGGTCGGCGGCGCTGGAGGAGGCCGCGCCGATCGTCGCCCGGATCAAGGACCGCTCGATCCAGCACGAGTACGCCGTCCGGTTGGCCGGGATGCTCGGCATCCTGGACGAGCAGTTCGTGGTGCGCCGCATCTCCCAGCTCGCCCGCTGGGAACGCGAGCGCCAGCAGAACCCGCGGGCCAACGGCCAGCAGCGCCGCCCCGACCCCGCCCAGCCGGTCCGGCCCGCCCGTCCGGCCTTCGTGCTCAACCCGCGCGACCCGGCCCAGTTCGTCGAGCGCGAGCTGCTCAAGCTCGCCCTCCAGCACCCGGAGCTGGTCTCGCCGGCCTTCGACCACTACGGCGAGGACGAGTTCCCGACCCCGCCGTACACCGCCGTGCGCCGCGCCATCGCCCAGGCCGGCGGTGCCGCGTACGGAGCCGGCCTGGCCGACTTCACCAGCGCGGTGCGCGAGGCCGCGCCGGACGACCAGGTCCGCTCACTGGTCACCGAGCTGACCGTCGAGCCGGTGCGCTCGCGCCGCAAGGCGGACGCGGTCTACGCGGGGGAGTTCCTGGTGAAGCTGCGCCTCCAGGCGGTCGACCAGCGGATCGCGGAGGGTCGCGCGTACCTCAACCAACTCCACGCCCGGGGCGCGAGTGAGGAGTGGCACGCCGTGAGCAACGAGCTCTGGCAGCTGCAGCAGTACAAGGAACGACTGCGCAGCCAGGGCGCGGCGGGGCTGTAGGGCCCGTCCCCCGGCCGCCGCCGCGACCCCCCGCCGGGAGAAAAGTCCGCGCAGGAGTCTCGGCCACGGAGTGTGGCGTGCCGCACACTGGAGGGCGTCCCAGCTCCGTACAGCGCGGGTCCGCCAGAGTCGCGCCCGCCCCGAGGGGATGCCCGTGGACCAAGGCTCTGCCACGACCGCCCGCCCGACCACCGACCAGCTCGCCCCCCACGACGACCACGGCCGGGCCGGGGCTCCGCCCCCGGACGGGGCCCGGGCGCCGTCCCAGGGCCCCCGGGAGGGCCACCCCGAGGCACGCGACGGCGACGAGGAGTCCGGCGGGCTCAGACCCGGGCCCGACCCGGAGGCCGAAGCCGACGCCTACGACGCCGGTCCCGGCCCCGCGGCCGCCGACGCGAGCGGCCCGGCCGCCGACCTGCTCCGCCAGTACCTGCGCGAGATCGGCCGGATCCGGCTGCTGACCGCCGTCGAGGAGGTGGAGCTGGCCCGCCGGATCGAGGCCGGCCTGTTCGCCGAGGAGCGGCTGCACCGCGAACCCGCGCCGTCCGACCCGCTGGCCGGCGAACTGGACACCCTGGTGGTGATCGGCCGGATCGCCAAGCGGCGGCTGATCGAGGCCAACCTGCGCCTGGTGGTCTCGGTGGCCAAGCGCTACGTCGGCCGTGGGCTGACCCTCCTCGACCTGATCCAGGAGGGCAACCTCGGGCTGATCCGGGCGGTGGAGAAGTTCGACTACGCACGGGGCTACAAGTTCTCCACCTACGCGACGTGGTGGATCCGGCAGGCGATGAGCCGGGCGTTGGCCGACCAGGCCCGGACGATCCGGGTGCCGGTGCACGTGGTCGAGCTGATCAACCGGGTGATCCGGGTCCAGCGCGCACTGCTCCAGGAACGCGGCCTGGAACCGACCGCGGCCGACATCGGCGCCGCCCTGGAACTGACCGAGGAGCGGGTGCGCGAGCTGCTGCGGCTCGCCCAGGAACCGATCTCGCTGCACACCCCGGTCGGTGAGGAGGACGACGTGGCGCTCGGCGACCTGATCGAGGACGCCGACGCCGCCTCACCCGCCGAGTCGGCCGCCTTCCTGCTGCTGCGTCAGCACCTGGAGGCCGTGCTGGCCACCCTCGGCGAGCGCGAGCGCCAGGTCGTCCAGCTCCGCTACGGTCTGGACGACGGGCGCCCGCGCACCCTGGAGGAGATCGGCGTGCTGTTCGGGGTGACCAGGGAGCGGATCCGCCAGATCGAGTCCAAGACTCTGGTGAAGCTCCGCGACCACGCCTTCGCCGAACAGCTCCGCGGCTACCTCGACTAGACCGGGGAGGCTAGGGTGCGGCCGACTCGGAAGGGTCGGCGGTCGCCGGGGGTGCCGGGGCCGAGGGACTTGCGGCGGCGGGGGGCGGAGAGGCCTGGGGCGGGGAGGCCGGACCGATCGGGATCGGGGTGGAGGCGACCAGCTGGGCGAGGTGCGAGACGCTCGCCGTGCAGGCGTCCCCGGCCGGCTGGTGTCCGCAGACCCGGAAGGTGGTGGCCGGATCGCCGGCGTTCACCATCATCGAGTAGTTGTCGTAGCCCCAGTGGATCAGGGCTGTCTCCTCCTCGCCGGTGCTGCTGGTGACGGTCGCGCTGTCGCCCGGCTCGCCCTCGGTGATGGCGGCCCAGGCGGCCTGGCACTTCTGGCTGTAGCGGAGGTAGATGACCACCTTGCCGATGTTGCCGGTCTGCACCGTGCGGGCGTCGGCGCCGCAGCCGGTGGTCTTGGGGTCCTTGTGCGCGCAGCCCATCGCCTGGCAGCTCGGCCCGGGCGGGGCCGGGGAGACGGGCTTGGCGGGCGGGGCCGTACCGGCCGTCGCGGTCGGAGCGGGCTGCGCGTCGGCGGTCTGCTCCTCCGCGCCGTCGCGGCTGTACCGGAATCCGGCCGCGCCCAGGAGCACCGTCAGCACCAGGCCGCCGGCCACGAGCGCGACCGGCCGCCGCCACCACGGCGCGGCCGCCCGGGTGGACGGCCCCGGCTCGGCCGCGGGCTCCTCGGCGGACGGCTGCCCGGTGGACGTCTGCTCGCCCGACGGTTCCTCGACCGGGTCCGCCTCGGCGCCGGGCTGCTCGGCCTCGGCGGCTGCGGCGAGGGGCCCGGCGGCGCCCGCGGACGGCTCGGCGGACCCCTCCGCACCCGAGGCGGCCGTCACGGCCTCGGGCGCCTCCGCCCCGCCCGCCGCGTCCGGCTCGGCGCAGGCCTCGGCCGCGACGACGGCCGCCGGGGCCGAGGCCTGCGCCCAGAGCGCCCGAAGCGCGGGCCCGTCGCACTCGACGGTGCCGATCAGTGCCTCCAGCGCCTGCTCGGTGATGACCCGTTTGCCGTTCAGCCAGCGCTCCCAGGAGGCCCGGCTGTAGTGGGTCCGGGCGGCCAGCTCGGACAGCGAGAGTCCGGTCGCGTCCTTGACGGCGCGCAGCCGCTCCGTCAGGCGCGCAGCGGGCTCGGACAGTTCGTCCGGCAGTTCTTTCCAGGCGGATGCCATGCGGTCTTCCCAACACGAGAGACGGGGGGACGCGGGGAGCGAACTGGGGTCGGGAGGTGCACCGGCCCGGCCCAGGGGCGGCTTCGCGTCTCCAACCTCACCGACCAGCCGTCTCAAACCCCAGGTCACCGCTCTGAGACGGACGGAAGTGTCTCACAACCCCGGTCGCGGCTCGAACATTCACTGGTCAGTCGTGCAGAGTTCTCGCGTCGGCCCACTGCGGAGCCCGGATTCTTCGTCCGGAGACCGTCGTGGACCTGGCTCCCTGCCGTCCCGAATCCCCCACCGGCCGGGGCAGCCTCGCGGGGGGAGGCTGCCCCGGATCGCAGGGACGCGCGGCGGGGAGGGCGTTTCGTGCCGCCCTCCCCGCCGCGACTTCCTTTCCGCCTCCGCGGCGGCGGGCCGTCAGGGCCGGAGCGTCGTCTGGCCCGGCAGACCGGTCTCTTCCGCCGGGACGGTTCGGCCCCGAGCTCCCGCGGCCGCCGTGACGGCCCGAAGACGCCGGTCGCGACGCCGATCCCTTAGAACGCGCCACACCCGTCGATCGCGGCGATCACGTCGCCCGGGGCCGTCCCACGCACCCAGGCCCGGCTCAGCCGGCCGTCTCCGGGTGGATCTGCTCTCGGGCGGCCCGGAACTGCTGGCGCACCGCGGAACCGACCGGCAGGTCCTGCTCGGCGTCCGGCGTGACGGTCTCGGCCCCCGGCAGCTCCCAGCGCGGCGGCTCCGGGGTGCCGGCCAGCGCCCAGGCGGCCTGCCGGGCCGCGCCGCGCGCCGCGTGGGCGCCGGGCGGCGGCACCACGACCGGAACGCCGAAGACCAGCGGGGCGATCTGCCGGACGGCCGGGAGCCGACCGGCAGCGCCGAGCAGGAAGACCCGGTTCACCGGCACGCCCCGGGCGCGCAGGACGTCCAGCGCGTCCGCGAGGTTGCAGAGCATGCCCTCGACGGCGGCCCGGGCGACGTGCTGCGGGGCCATCGACTCGGCCCGCATCCCGGTCAGGGTGCCGGCCGCGTGCGGCAGTGCGGGCGTCCGCTCGCCGTCCAGGTAGGGCAGCAGCACCAGCCCGTACGCGCCGGGGCTGGACTGCAGGGCGAGGTCGCTCAGGCCCTCCAGGTCCTGCCCGAGCAGCGCGGCGGTGGAGCGGAGCACCTGGGCGGCGTTCAGGGTGGCGACCATCGGCAGGTGGCGGCCGGTGGCGTCGGCGAACGAGGAGACCAGGCCGGTGGCGTCCACCACGGCGTCCTCGTGCACGGCGAAGATCGTCCCGGAGCTGCCGAGCGAGACCGCCGCGTCACCGGGCCCGAGGCCGAGGCCGAGCGCGGCGGCCATGTTGTCACCGGTGCCGGCGGAGATCAGCAGGCCCTCGGGGGTCTGCCCGGCCGGTTCGGCGGGGCCGAGCACGTCGGGGAGCCTCAGGCCGTGGCCGAGCGCCAGCTCGATCAGGTCCTGGCGGTACTCGCCGGTGATCGGCGACCAGTAGCCGGTGCCGGAGGCGTCGCCGCGGTCGGTGGTGCGCCGCTTGGGGTGGCCGAGCAGTTGCCAGACCAGCCAGTCGTGCGGCAGCAGCACCTCGGCGATCCGGCGGGCGTTGGCCGGCTCGAACTCGGCCAGCCAGCGCAGCTTGGCGATGGTGTACGTGGGGCCGGGGACGGCGCCGATCGCGGCCGTCCAGGCCGCCGGGCCGCCGAGGGCGTCCACCAGTGCGGCGGCGGCGCCGCTGGAGCGCGGGTCGTTCCAGAGGATCGCGGGCCGCACCAGCACGCCTCCGGCGTCCAGGCCGATCATGCCGTGCTGCTGCGCGCTGACGCCGATCGCCCGGACGCCCTCCAGCAGGCCGCCCGCCGCGGCGTCGCCGAGCGAGTGCAGCCAGAGTTGCGGGTCGGCCTCGCCGGCCCGGGTCTCCGCCTGCTCCGGCGCGGGGTGCGGGGCCTTGCCGGACCTCAGCACCGCGCCGGTCCCGGTGTCGCACGCGACGATCCGGGTGCGACCGGTCGAGCTGTCTATCCCCGCGACGATGGCCATGCCGAGATCATGCCTCAGCGGGCGCGCCGACGCTGGCGACCCGGGCAAGTGTTGCCCGTTCGGTTCCGTCCCGCAGGCGCGGTGTACGGCCGGCCGTCACCTGCGCGTCACGGACGGAAGGTACCCCAGCCGTCGTCCTCCGTCCGGGGGCGGTTGAAGTACGGCACCCGGTCCGTCACCCGGTTCGGCAGCCGGTCCCCGACCTTGTCCGCCACGGCGCCGGCGGCCTTCCCGGCGACCGCCCCGGCCTGGTGCTTGGCCTTGTCGGCGGCGCCCTGCACCTTGGGGTTCTGGGCGACCTGCCGGGTGACCTTGGCGATCTGCTCGTACCGCTGGCGCCCGGCCCGCGAGCCCAGGACGTAGCCCGCCGCGAGTCCGACGATCAACGACAGCTTCCACATGATCGGATTCCACCCTCTCCTGGCGGCCTCTGCCGCATTGCCCTACCCGTCCGTCGGGGCGGCGAACCGTCCGTGCCCCCAGCATCCCCGGGGGGTGAGCCGGGCGCGCGGGGGGCGCGCCGGACGGGCCCCGGGGCGGCCGGGGAAAGCGATTGGCGGACCACCCCCCCGAGTGCGCTAATGTATGTCCCGCAGCGAGCGCCGAGGAGCCCGGGAGACCGGGGGCCGAAGCGGAAGCTCGATCCCCCATAGCTCAATTGGCAGAGCAGCCGACTGTTAATCGGCAGGTTATTGGTTCGAGTCCAATTGGGGGAGCTCAGGTGGGCGGCCGTCAGGCCGGTTCTCCTGTCCGTGGTGAGGCGGTTGCCCACCGCGATCCCGCATAGCTCAATTGGCAGAGCAGCCGGCTGTTAACCGGCAGGTTTTTGGTTCGAGTCCAAATGCGGGAGCTGCGCCGGGTGCTCCCGGTGACTGCTCAGAGCGAAGGCCCCTCGGACGACCGGGGGGCCTTCGTGTTGTGCCGGGCCGCCGCTCCCGCACGGCCGGGTGTCGCGTCCGTCACGTCCTCGTCTCCGGGGCTGCCCCGCACGACGGGCCCCGGGCGGACGCGCGGCGGTCCGGCTCAGGCGGTGGCCCTGCGGTAGAGCTCGGCGACCCGGTCGTCGAAGGCGACGCTGTAGGAGGTGCCGTCGGTCTCGCCGCCCTCCTGGTAGCCGCCGATCACGCCGACGACCGCACCGGCCGGGGTGACCCAGGGGCTGCCGCTCGTGCCGTTGGTGTAGCCGCCGCAGTCGAAGCGCTCCTGGGTGGGGCTCTGCGAGCTGGTCCGGGCCGAACAGGTGATCGGCTCGTCGCTCTCGTTGGGGTAGCCGGTCACCGAGACGGCGAGACCGACGCCCTGCCCGGTGGCGAGCGGGTTGCCGCCGACCGCGTCCTCGACCTCCCGGCCGCCGATCGCCCGGACCGTGACGAACGCCACGTCGTACTCGGGGTCGTCCTCGGCCGCCCAGCGCGGGTCGACGGTGATCGACTGCACCGGCCAACTCCCGTAGGGGGAGTAACCGTTGCGGTAGCCGGGGGTGAACACCAGGCCGTCCAGCAGGCCGACCCGGCGGCTCTGCACGCAGTGCGCGGCGGTCACCAGCAGATTCCGCCGCGGGCTGTGCACCACGCTGGCCGTGCAGGCCCGCGGGCCCTGGGCGTCGCGGATCGAGAGGGTGCCCACCCGGTCGCCGGCCGGGCTCGGCGGTGCCACCGCGGCGCTCGGCGGCTGATCCTCCCCACCGCCGCAGGCGCCGGCGGCCAGCAGCAGGGCCGCCAGCACGGCCGCGGGGGCCATGCGTGCGGGCCGTACCGGGCGGGAGGCCATCCGGGCTCCGTCTCGTCCTCTGGGGCGGGGTCTGCGGGTCGTGCGTTCCGCCGTTCGTGAGGAAGATCTACCAGGCCCGGCCCGGGGACGCCACCGCCGGGTCCCCGGCCACCGGGTTCACCCGGTGGCACGGTCGTACAGGGCCTGGGCGCGGGCGCCGAAGTAGCTGCTGTAGGAGGTGTCCGGGGTGTTGCCGCCCTCCTGGTGGCCGCCGATCACGCCCACCACGGTCCCGGTCCGGGTGTCCGGGTCGAAGTCGGTCACCCAGGGGCTGCCGCTGGTGCCGCCGGTCCAGTCCGGGCAGTCGATCCGCAGCTGGGTGGGGCTCTGCTCGGAGGTGGTGTTGCTGCAGGTGATCGGCACCTCGCTGGTTCCGGGGTAGCCGGTGACCTTGACCGGCAGCCGGTAGCCGCAGTCGACGCCCAGCCGGTTGGCGCCGAGCACCTGCTGCACCTGCTGCCCGTTCCGGGACTGCACGACCGCGAAGGCGACGTCCACGTCCGGGTCGCCGCCGTCCTTCCAGGCCTGGTCGACGGTGACCGACAGCAGCGGCCAGACACCGCTCGGGGTCTCGCCGTCCCGGTAGCCGGGGACGAAGACCAGGTCTGAGCGCTGGCCGAGCTTCGGGTCCCAGACGCAGTGCGCGGCGGTGACGATCAGGTCGAGCCCGGCGCTGTCGACCACGCTGGCGGTGCAGAAGTGGTCGCCGTCCGCGTTGCGGGTGAACACCGCGCCGACCAGTCCGTTGAGCACGGTGGGCTTGGCGGTCCGGGTGACGCCGGGGTGCCGGCCGAGCGCTTCGCGCAGCCGTTCGCGGCTCCAGCCGTGGCTCTCCGCGGCGGCGGAGGCGGCCGAGGCGGGCCGCGAGCTCACCGTCGGGGTGGCGCCGCCGGGGCCCGCCGCCGTGGTGCAGCCCGCGGCCGTCAGGACCGCAAGGGCGGCGCCGAGCACCGCCGGCTCACGTGCCGTCATCCGCCCAGGCTGGCCGGAGGCCGGGCCTGGCCGCCACCGGGGCTGCGCCGCGCGGGGAGGCGTGCGTCCGCGCGTACCCATGTGCGCCCCCGGCGCGCACCACGGGTGATCGACCGGCTATGCTGCCCGGGACGGCCTCGCGGGGCCGTCTGCTGCTGCCGGACCGGGTCACCGGTGCGGGCGGCGAACCGGGGCGGTAGCTCAGCCGGTTAGAGCAGGGGACTCATAATCCCTTGGTCGTGGGTTCGAGTCCCACCCGCCCCACCCTTCGCCCGGACGTCCGGGTTTGACCAGGTGTGGTCATCTGCACGAACTCTAGTGACCGCGGGCCCCGGCGGACGTGCCGACAGGCCGGATGTCACTCGAACAGGTCCGCGCTGAGGGCGCGTTGACGCCGGCACGGCCCGGTGCCACGGTGCCCGGCCCGCCGCCGGGGCGCTCGCGCGGGCGCGACCGCCCGGCCGCTCCGTATCCTGGCCCGATGCTCGAACCCGCACTGCTGCCGACCCCCCTGCTGGACTGCACCGACGAGGTGCTGGAGCGGGCCGGGGTGGAGCTGCGGCTCAAGCGGGACGACCTGCTGCACCCGACCGTGCCGGGCAACAAGTGGCGCAAGCTCGGGCCCAACCTGGCGGCCGCGCGGGAGCAGGGGCACACCCGGCTGCTGACCTTCGGCGGGGCCTACTCCACCCACCTGCGCGCCGTCGCGGTGGCCGCCGGGGCGCTCGGCCTGGAGAGCGTCGGGCTGGTCCGGGGCGAGGAGCTGGCCGGTGCACCGCGCAACTGGTCGCTCCGGGCTGCCGAGGCGGCAGGGATGGAGCTGGTCTTCCTCTCCCGGTCGGCGTACCGGGAGACGGCTGCCCGCTGCGCCGCCGACGCCGCGGTGACGGCGCAGCTGCAGCGGCGCTGGGGGCCCTGCCTGGTCCTGCCGGAGGGCGGCTCCAACGCGTTGGCGGCGATCGGCGCGGCGGCGATCCCGGGTGAACTCCCCGACCTCGGCGAGCGGGACGTGGTCTGCTGCCCGGTGGGCACCGGCGGGACGCTGGCCGGCATCGCGGCCGGGCTGCCACCGGGTGCACGGGCACTCGGCATCGCGGTGCTGCGCGGCGGCGAGGGCTACCTGGAGGGCGAGGTGGCCGGGCTGCACCGGGCCGCCTACGGGCGCGAGTTCGGCAACTGGCGGATCGACCACGGGCACCACGGTGGCGGCTACGGCCGGGTGCCGGTCGAGCTCGCCGCCTTCGCCGAGGGGTTCGAGCGGCGCCACGGTGTCGCGCTGGAGCGCCGGTACGTCGCCAAGCTGCTCGCCGGCCTGTACGCCGGGGCACGGGCCGGGGCCTTCCCGGCGGGCACCCGGCTGACCGCGGTGGTCACCGGCCTGCCGGACCCGGACCCGGACAACGGCCCGGGCCCGGTCGTCTGAGCGGACCGGGTGCCGGGTGCCGGGCGCCGCTACCGGGGACGGGCCGGGCCGGCCCGCCCGGGTGTCAGCCGAAGGTCAGGTCGGCGCAGGGGTCGGTGTCCGCCCCGCGGGCGTTCTCGGCGATGCCGGTGGGCACCCCGCTCGGCGTCGCCGAGGGGCCGCCGGACGGGGCGTCGGACGGCCCTTCGGTGGGGCCGGCGGCGGCCGCGCCGAGGGAGTCGAGCCCGGTGGACGGTGCCGGCCGGTAGTCGCGGCCGAGCGTCACGGTGATCCCGTCCGAGCCGGGCTCCTCGACCAGCCGTGCCCCCGGGAAGAGCGGGGCCAGCTGGTCGGCGGCCGCCTTCTGCGCCGGGTCGTAGGCGATTTCGGTGGTCAGCCGGCTGCCGTTGACGGCGCCCAGCTCGACGTCGGTGAAGCCCTTGCCGCGCACCGCCTTCGCCGCGCTGCCGGCCAGCCCGGGGGTGCCGACGCCGTTGACCACGGTGACCGGTACGGCCGCCTCCTCCGGGCCGAGCGCCGTCGGCGAGGCGGTGGGGGCGTCCGACGGGGAGGCGGCCGACGCGGCGCCGGACTGGCCGGTGCTCCGGCCGTCCAGGGTGCGGTCCTCGCGCAGCAGCTTCCAGAGGGTGTCCACGTCCGGGTGGACCAGGGCGACCCGGTCCCCGGCGAAGCGCCAGGGGGTGGTGACGAAGGTGATGTCGGAGAGCTTGATGCCCTGCAGCGACTGGGCGAAGTCCACCAGCTTCATCGCGGTGCCGAGGCCCTCGTCCACGGTGAGCGAGCGGGTGGCCGCGTCGGCCAGCGGGAGCAGGGTCGGCAGCGAGAAGCCGAGGCCCTGGATCTTACTGATCATCGAGGAGAGGAAGGCCTGCTGGCGCTTCATCCGTCCGATGTCGGAGTTGTCGCCGAACCCGTAGCGGGCCCGCAGGTAGTCCACGGCCGGCTGGCCGGAGAGCCGCTGCATGCCCTTCTTGAGCTGGATGTTGTGCGAGTTCACGTCGTTGGGGACGCAGACGTCCACGCCGTTGATCGCCTCGGTCATCGCGGCGACGCCCTTGAAGTCCACCACGATGGTGTGGTCGATCCGCAGGCCGGTCAGCGTCTCGACGGTGTTCTGCGTGCAGGCCGGGTTCCCCTTGGGGAACTCGCCTATGGTGAAGGCGGAGTTGAACATCTGGCTGGCCTTGGGCTTCGTCCAGCTGCCGTCCGGCAGGCGGCAGGACGGGACGGTCACCAGGGCGTCGCGGGGTATGGAGACCCCGACGGCGTGCTTGTGGTCGGCGTAGACGTGCAGCAGGATCGCGGTGTCGGAGTGGCCGACGCCGAGGTCGCCGCCGCCGAGGTCGGCGTTGCCGTCGTCCCGGGTGTCCGAGCCGAGCACCAGGACGTTGACAGGGACGGAGGCGCCCGGGGTGACCGGGACGGGGGCCGGCGGCCGCTCGGTGGCGACGCCGCCCGCGTCGAAGGTGGTGATGTTGCTGTCCAGCCGGTGGTAGAACCAGGCTCCGGCTCCCGCGACGGACAGCACCAGAACGGCGGCGAGGCCCACAGCGATCCGTATGATGCGCCGACGTCGTGAGCTGCTGCTCATCCTGCCCCGGCCCCCCGTCCTCTGGTGTCGTTCTCCACACGCACCGGGCCTAGGGCAGGCCGGTGCCAAGTCTCGAACCTTAGACGTTTCGCGGGAGTGTTCGGTTACAGCCCCGGCCCGGTCAATTGCGCCGGAGCGGTCCGGAGGGCTGTGATGCTGCTCACGCGGGGGTCGCGGACACTCACGCTCCGGGGCCGGAGGCGCCCGCGAGCATCCTGCGGAGCAGGTCGCGCAGCATCGTCCGCTCCTCCGGTCCGAGCGCGGCCAGCGGCTCCCGGGCGAAGTTCAGCGACTCGCGCAGTTCCTCGGAGGCGGCCGCGCCGGTCTGGGTCGCGGCGACCAGCTTGACCCGGCGGTCCTGCCGGTCGGCCTCCCGGGTGACGAAGCCGCGCGACTCCAGCCGGTCGACGATGCCGGTGATGTTGGACGGCTCGCAGCTGAGCGTCTGGGCGATGTGGCGCATCGGCATCGGCCCGCGCCGCAGCAGGGCGAGGACCTTGGCCTGGGCGCCGGTGAGCGAGCGGGCGGCGGCGGCCTCCTCGTACTCGCGGTGGAAGAGCCCGACCAGGTTGGCCATCAGGTCGACGACCTCGCGGGTGATCTCGTCGGGCTGGGAGGCGACGGTCGGGGCGGGCTGGGTGTCCATGCCTCCGAGTCTACCTGAACAGTTGACAACATGAACCTTTCATGCCCATGGTTACTTCAGTAAGTCAACCTTTCATGCACAAGGAGCATCACCGATGGCCGAGCAGGAAGCGCCCGTCACCGCCCGCGAATGGCACCTCGCCGCCCGCCCGCAGGGCTGGCCGGTGCCGACCGACTTCGCGCTGGTCGAGGCCCCGGTCCGGACCCCGGGGCCGGGCGAGATCCTGGTCCGCAACACCCACCTCTCGGTCGACCCGTACATGCGCGGCCGGATGTCGGCCCGCAAGTCCTACGCAGAACCGTACGAACTGGACAAGCCGATGCTGGGCGGCGCGGTCGGCCGGGTCGTCGCCTCGCAGGCGGAGGGCTTCGCCGAGGGTGACTATGTCCTGCACTTCTTCGGCTGGCGTGAGTACGCCACGTTCGACGCCAAGACGTCCGTCAAGGTGGATCCGAACGCCGCGCCGCTCTCCACCTACCTGGGCGTGCTGGGCATGCCGGGTCTGACCGCCTATGCGGGTCTGACGCGGATCGCGGAGATCAAGGCCGGCGACGTCGTGTTCGTGTCCGGAGCTGCCGGCGCCGTGGGTGGCATCGTCGGTCAGATCGCCAAGCTGAAGGGCGCGGCCCGAGTGATCGGCTCCGCCGGCTCGGACGAGAAGGTCAAGCTCCTCGTGGAGGAGTACGGATTCGATGCTGCGTTCAACTACAAGAACGGTCCGGTTGCCGAGCAGCTTCAGGCGGCGGCTCCCGATGGCATCGACGTGTACTTCGACAACGTGGGCGGCGAGCACCTCGAAGCGGCGATCGAGGTGATGAACCTGCACGGGCGCATCGTGGTCTGCGGCATGATCTCGCAGTACAACGCCACCGAGCCCACCGCGGCCCCGCGCAACCTGGCACAGATCATCGCCAAGCGCTTCCGCATGGAGGGACTGCTCGTCGGCGACCACTACGACCTCCAGCCGAAGTTCGTCGAGGAGGTCTCGGCGTGGGTGCGCTCGGGTGAACTGAAGTACCGCGAGACGGTGACCCAGGGCATCGACAGTGCGGTGGACGCTTTCCTCGGCCTGCTCAGCGGTGACAACGTCGGCAAGATGCTGATCAAGCTCCCGGAGTAGGGCCGGTCTCGCCGTCCGGGAGGCGATCCGGCGGGGAGGGTCGGCTACTGTCGCCTCGGAGGTGCACATGTCCTGGCCGTCCGTGGTCATCCTTGCCCCCGGGGCAGAGCGTCCGTCGCTCGAACGGCGGATCCGTTCGTTCGAGCTCGTGCCGGACGCGGCGTTGGGCGGTGAAAGGCTGCACTGGCAGGGGTACTCCTACCGCATCGACCTGTCGGGCGGGATCCTGTCCGACTTCGAGCCGGAGGAGTTGGAGTGGATCGCCGCCCGAATCGGCGAACCGTACGGCGTCGACGTGTCGTGCCAGTCCATGGACGCGGCGCGCGCTGTTGAAGCAGGTCCTTCCGGGCTTCGAAGGGCTCGTCGACACCAACCACGATGACGTCCTCCCGGCCGGCGAGTTCCTGGCGCTGCTGGCCCGCCACCCGCAATGGGACTGGCGGCGCGTACCGAGCGCGGATCTCCAGTAGCGGGGCGCTCACGTAGGACCGGGCCCGCCGACCTCTCCACGAGGTCGGCGGGCCTGCCGGCTTCGGTCAAAAGCCCGGTATCCGAGGCCGGATGAACGACGCGAAGTCCTACGTCCCGCCGTTCCAGCTGGACCGGCCGACGGACGGCGGCGCCGTCGGTTACGTGGTGGCCTCGGCGGCCGAGGGCTTCGCGCCGGGCGACGCCGTCCTGCACGGGCTCGGCTGGCGCGAGTACGCCACCGTGGCGGCCGGGCGCGCGGTGAAGGTCGGCCCGTCCGTGCCGCTCTCCGCCTACCTCGGCGTGCTCGGCATGACCGGCCTGACCGCCTACGCGGGCCTGCTGGAGGTCGGCCGCCTCAAGGAGGGCGACAGGGTCTTCGTCTCCGGTGCGGCCGGGGCCGTCGGGTCGATGGTCGGCCAGATCGCCAAGCTCAAGGGCGCTGCGCTGGTGGTCGGATCGGCCGGCTCGGCGGAGAGGGTCTCCAGGCTGGTCGGCGAGTACGGCTTCGACGCCGCGTTCGACTACAAGGACGGACCGGTCGCCGAGCAACTGGCCGAGGCGGCCCGGGAGGGCGTCGACCTCTACTTCGACAGCGTCGGCGGCGAGCACCTGGAGGCCGCGATCGGTGCGCTCGGCGTGCACGGCCGGGCGGTGCTCTGTGGCGCGATCGCCCAGTACAACGAGACCTCCGCCCCGGCGGCCCCGCGCAACCTCGCGATGGTCATCGGCAAGCGGCTGCGGCTGGAGGGCGTGCTGGTGAGCGACCACTCCGCCCTGCAGCCGAAGTCCGTCGCCGAGGTGGGCGGCTGGCTGCGCGAGGACCGGCTGCGCAACGAGGAGACCGTGGTGGACGGCTTCGAGAACACCGCCGGGGCCTTCCTCGACCTGCTGCGCGGTGCCAACACCGGCAAGATGGCGGTCCGTCTCGCCGGCTGACGGAGGGTCGGATCCGTCGCGAACCGCCCGCGGCCCCCTCGGGCCGGCGGGGCGGTTTGCGTACCGGGCGCAGGGGATTCGGCCGCACTACCGCATTCCGGCCGGATCCGAAAGTGCGTCAGTCGCGGTGCGGCGCGGCGCGGTACGGTGGTCCCGCCCGGTGATGGGGCCGTTCGGGGGAGAGATCCGACCGAGGGGTGGACCTCGTTGGGGATTCGACTAGCATTGAGCGAAAGCCTGTCCGTTTTGCTCAATTTAGTGGCTTAATGTCGGCTAACGTGGGTAACTGTGGATCAACTACAGGCACGAACGCGAGGCAGCTGGGGAAGGCGACCCTCGTCCACAGCCTGGAGGTCCCGGTGACGACACGTGGAGTCCTGTACATCCACTCCGCGCCCCGCGCCCTGTGCCCGCACGTCGAGTGGGCCGTTGCGGGGGTGCTCGGTGTGCGGGTGAGCCTGGACTGGATCCGCCAGCCGGCTGCGCCCGGACACTGGCGTGCCGAGCTCTCCTGGCAGGGTGAGCCCGGTACGGCCTCGAAGCTCGCCTCCGCGCTGCGCGGCTGGCAGCTGATGCGGTACGAGGTCACCAGCGAGCCCTGCGCCACGGCCGAGGGCGAGAGGTACAGCAGCACCCCCACGCTCGGCATCTTCCATGCCGTCACGGGGATCCACGGCGACATCCTGATCCCCGAGGACCGGCTGCGGGCCGTTCTGCTGCGCGCCCGCAGCGAGGGCGCGGACCTGGAGGCGGAGATCTCCCGGCTGCTCGGCAAGCCCTGGGACGACGAGTTGGAGCCCTTCCGCTACGCGGGCGAGGGTGCCCCGGTGCGCTGGCTGCACCAGGTGGTCTGAGCCGGGCACTCCGAAATACCCGAAGGGGCCGGCGCTCGTCACGAGCGCCGGCCCCTTCGCGTGCGGGGTCAGACGGTGCGGAAGGCCAGCACCACGTTGTGGCCGCCGAAACCGAACGAGTTGTTCAGCGCGGCGATCCGGCCCTCGGGCAGCGCCCGGGCCTCGTCCCGGACGATGTCCGCGTCCACGTCCTCGTCGAGCTCGTCGACGTTGATGGTCGGCGGGGCGACCCGGTGGTGCAGCGCCAGCACGGTGGCGACGGTCTCGATGCCGCCGGCGCCGCCCAGCAGGTGGCCGGTCATCGACTTGGTGGCTGAGACGGCGATGTGGTCCAGGTGCTCGCCGAGCTCCTTGCGCAGCGCCTTCAGCTCGGCCGTGTCACCCTGCGGGGTCGAGGTGGCGTGCGCGTTGACGTGCACGATCTCGGCCTTGTCCAGCGGGTTGCGGTCGAACAGGTCGGCCAGCGCGCGGGCCACGCCGGCGCCGGTCGGCTCCGGCTGGGCGATGTGGTGGGCGTCCGAGGAGAGGCCCTGCCCCACCGCCTCGCAGTAGATCCGGGCGCCGCGGGCCTCGGCGTGCTCGATCGACTCCAGCACGACCACGCCGGCGCCCTCGCCGAGCACGAAGCCGTCGCGGCCCTTGTCGTACGGGCGCGAGGCGCGCTCGGGCTCGTCGTTGTTCTTGGACATCGCCATCATGTTGGCGAACGCGGCGATCGGCAGCGGGTGGATCGCGGCCTCGGTGCCGCCGGCCACCACGACGTCGGCGCGGCCGCTGCGGATCATCTCGATCGCGTAGCCGATCGCCTCGGCGCCGGAGGCGCAGGCGGAGACGGGGGTGTGCACGCCGGCGCGGGCACCGACCTCCAGACCGACGTTGGCCGCCGGGGAGTTGGGCATCAGCATCGGCACGGTGTGCGGGGAGACCTTGCGGGCGCCCTTCTCGCGCAGCACGTCGTACTGGTCGAGCAGGGTGGTGACGCCGCCGATGCCGGAGGCGATCACGGCGCCCAGGCGCTCGGGCACGAGCTTGGAGGACTCGTCGGTGGCCGGGGTCTCGTAGCCGGCGTCGGCCCACGCCTCGCGGGCGGCGATCAGCGCGAACTGCGCCGAGCGGTCCAGCTTGCGGGCGACCGGACGGGGGAGGACGTCGGCCGGGTCGACGGCGGTGCGCGCGGCGATCCGGACGGGCAGGTCGGCGGCCCACTCCTCGGTCAGGGCAGCCACCCCGGAGCGCCCGGCGACCAGGTTCTCCCAGGTGGTGGCGGCGTCGCCGCCCAGCGGCGTGAAGGCGCCGATACCCGTGACGACCACGGTACGGTTTTCAACGGTCACTGGATCTTCTTCTCTCACGTTCGTGCGGGGCAACGGCGGCGGGCCGGGGGGTGGGCCCGGCCGGGCGCCCGGTGGGGCGTCCGGCCGGCGGGTCGGCCGACTCGGGGAGCCGGCCGACGACGGGCGTCGAACGGATCGGACGCTCAGGCGTTGGCGATGATGTAGTCCACCGCGTCGCCGACGGTCTTCAGGTTCTTGACCTCGTCGTCCGGGATCTTCACGTCGAAGCGCTCCTCGGCGGCCACGACGACCTCGACCATGGACAGCGAGTCGACGTCCAGGTCGTCGGTGAAGGACTTGTCGAACTCGACGTCCTCGGTCGGGATGCCGGCGATCTCGTTGACGATCTCAGCGAGACCTTCCAGGACCTCGTCCTTGGTAGCCATACTGGCTGCTCCTCTTCGGTGTTGAATGCGCTCGCCCGGCGGACGGACGCAGGTTTGTGATGAGTGGGGCGGAAGTGCCTAGGGGAGCGTAACGACTGCCGCCGCGTAGACCAGACCCGCCCCGAACCCGATAATCAGGGCGAGGTCGCCGCTGCGGGCCTCGCCGCTCTCCAGCATGCGCTCCATCGCCAGCGGGATGGAGGCGGCGGAGGTGTTGCCGGTCTCGGTGATGTCGCGGGCGACCGGCACCGTCTCGGGCAGCTTCAGCGCCTTGATCATGGCATCGGTGATGCGCATGTTGGCCTGGTGCGGGATGAACGCGCCCAGCTGGTCGGCGGTGACCCCGGCGGCGTCCAGCGCCTGCTGGGCCACCTTGGCCATCTCCCAGACCGCCCAGCGGAAGACCGTCTGACCCTCCATCCGCAGGGTCGGCCACTTGACCTCCTCGCCGGCGCCGTTGACGGCGTCCTCCTTGGCGAAGGCGGTGTCCCAGGCCTGGGTCTGCGAGATGACCTCCTTCTGGGAGCCGTCGGAGCCCCAGATGACCTTGCCGATGCCGGGCGTGTCGGACGGGCCGACGATCGCGGCGCCGGCGCCGTCGCCGAAGATGAACGCGGTCGAGCGGTCCGACTGGTCGGTCAAGTCGCTGAGTCGCTCCACGCCGATGACCAGCACGTACTCGGCGCTGCCGCCGCGGATCATGCCGTCGGCCAGGCTCAGGCCGTAGCCGAAGCCGGCGCAGGCGGCCGAGATGTCGAAGGCGGGGGCGGTGCCGCAGCCGAGCCGCTCGGCGATCTCGGTGGCGATCGCGGGGGTCTGCTTGAGGTGCGAGACGGTCGCGACGATCACGCCGCCGATCTGCGAGGCGTCGATCCCGGCCTGGGCGATGGCCTTGCCGGCAGCCTGCACCGACATCTCGGCGACGGTCTCCTCGGGGCCGGCCCAGCGGCGCTCGGCGATCCCGCTGCGGGTGCGGATCCACTCGTCCGAGGAGTCGATCCAGTTCAGCACCTCGGCGTTGGGAATCACCCGAACCGGGCGGTATCCGCCGACACCGTGGATGCGCGCGTACTGCGCGCCGGTGACCGGCTTGATCTGGGGGGCGCTCATGCCTTGGTCTCCTGACCGCCGTGCTCCGCGACGATCTCGCGGGCCTTGTCCAGGTCGGCGGGGGTCTTGAGGGCAAGCGTCGCCACACCCTTGAGGTTGCGCTTGACCAGTCCGGTGAGGGTGCCCGCGGGGGCGAGCTCGATGACGGCGGTCGTGCCCAGCCGCTCCAGGGTCTCCATGCAGAGGTCCCAGCGGACCGGGTTGGAGACCTGTGACACCAGGCGGTCCAGCACCTCGGGGCCGGAGGCGACGACGCCGCCGTCCTTGTTGGAGACGTAGGCGACCTTCGGGTCCGCGACCGCGAGGGTCGGGGCCAGCTTGGCCAGGCGCTCGACGCCGGGCGCCATGTGCTCGGTGTGGAACGCGCCCGCGACCTTGAGCGCGATCAGGCGGGCGCCGGCCGGCGGGTCGGCCCGCAGGGCGTCCAGCTGGGGCAGTGTGCCGGCGGCGACGATCTGGCCGCCGCCGTTGTTGTTCGCCGGGGTCAGCCCGTGCTCGGCCAGCTTGGCCGCGACGACCTCCGGCTCGCCGCCGAGGACGGCGATCATGCCGGTCTCGGTGGCGGCGGCGGCCTCGGCCATCGCCAGGCTGCGCTCGCGGACGAAGGTCAGCGCGTCGTGGGCGGAGAGCACCCCGGCGCCGGCGGCGGCGGTGATCTCGCCGACGCTGTGGCCTGCCACGGCGCCGACCAGCTCACGGGCGTGGTCCTCGTCCGGGAACAGCGCGCGGGCGGTCACCAGACCGGCCGCGACCAGCAGCGGCTGGGCGACGGCGGTGTCCTTGATCTCCTCGGCGGACGCCTCGGTGCCGGCGTGCACCAGGTCGAGCCCGGCGACCTCCGACCAGCCGCGCAGGCGGTCGGCGACGCCGTCGAGCTCCAGCCAGGGGCTGAGGAAACCGGGGGTCTGGGCACCCTGTCCAGGGGCGACGATTACGAGCACGGTTCAACCCTCTCTCGCCGGACGCCCGGGGGCGGGTAGGCGACGGTAACGAAGAAAAGCATTGGGGATTGTAAGTTCCCTACATCGGGCTCAGCTCTGCTCGCCGGCCGCCGTGAGTCGCCCCAGCGCCAGTGCGATACGCAGCGTGAACGCCGAACGCACGTCCGACGGAGCGTAGCCCGTGACGTCTGTCACACGTCGGAGCCGGTAGCGCACCGTGTTGGGGTGGACGAAGAGCATTCGGGCGGCACCCTCCAACGAGGATGCCTGTTCCAGGTAGACACTCAAGGTCTCCAGCAGCGCCGAGCCGGCCTCGTCCAGCGGTGTGTAGATCTCCTCCACCAGCTGACGGCGGGCCGCCTGGTCCCCGGCGAGCGCCCGCTCCGGGAGCAGGTCGTCGGCCAGCACTGGCCGCGGCGCGTCCGGCCAGGCGGCGCAGGCCCGCAGGCCGGCCGCGGCGGCGTGCGCCGAGCGGGTCGCCGACAGCAGGTCGGGCACGGTGGGGCCGACCACCACCGGGCCGGGCGCGAACTGGCCGATCAGCGCCCGGGCGGCGTGCACCGGCTCCTTGTCGCCGCCGACCACGACCACCAGCCGCTTGCCCAGCACCCCGGTCAGCACGTGCAGCTTGGCGTAGCGGGCGGCCCGGCGGATCGCCTCCACCACCAGCTCGCTGTCGCCGTCCGGGGCGCTGCCCATCACCACCCGGACCTGGCTCGGCTGGCCCCAGCCGAGCGCGGCGGCGCGCGAGAGCACGCCCTCGTCGGCGTCGCCGGAGAGCAGCGAGTTGACGACCAGCGCCTCCAGCCGCGCGTCCCACGCGCCGCGCGCCTCCGCGGCCTGGGCGTACACCTGGGCGGTGGCGAAGGCGATCTCGCGGGCGTAGACCAGCACGGACTCGCGCATGTCCGCCTCGTCGCCGGGGGCGGCCACCTCCTCGATGGCCTCCTCCATCACCTCGATCGTGGTGCGGATCAGCTCGACGGTCTGGCGCAGCGTGATGGCCCGGGTCAGCTCGCGCGGCGCGGTGCCGAACACGTCGGTGGAGATCGCCTGCGGGGCGTCGGGGTGGCGGTACCACTCGGTGAAGGCGGCGATACCGGCCTGGGCGACCAGGCCGATCCAGGAGCGGTGCTCCGGCGGCATCCGCCGGTACCAGCCGAGCTGGTCGTCCATCCGCGCGATCGCGTTGGTGGCCAGCTTGCCCGAGGACTTCTCCAGCCGCTTGAGCGTCGCGGCCCGGCGCTCGGCCCGCTCGGCGGCGAGTCTGCGCTCCTGTGCGGTCAGCCGCGGCGCCGCGCGGCCGGGCCGGTCGCGGCCGGCCCCGGGGGTCGGGCCCGGACCGCTCTGGTCGGGCTTGGCGGTGGGTTCGCTCTGGGAGTTCGCGGAAGCGGCTGGCACAAGGACAAGACTGCCTCACCGGAGTGACTGCTCGTGCACAACCCCCCGGCGCAGCGACGCGGTGGCGACCGTCACACCCGTACCCCGGAGGGCGCGCCGGGGTCGGGCCGGGAGCGCCCGGAACGCGTCCGGGGGCGCGCTACCGTGGGCCCGTGACCGATGCTCCCGCCCGCCCCCGCGCCGACCTGCGCCGCACCGCCGAGCGCTACCTCTCCACCCCGGCCGAGGGCGTCGAGACCAGACACGCGTTCTCGTTCTCGGGCCACTACGACCCGAGGAACACGCACTTCGGCGCGCTGCTCGCGTGCAACGAGGAGCAGCTCGCACCGGGTGCGGGGTTCGACGAGCACAGGCACCGGGACACCGAGATCCTCACCTGGGTGCTGGAGGGCGCGCTGGCGCACCGGGACTCCCGCGGCCACAGCGGCGTGGTCCGCCCCGGCATGCTCCAGCACCTGAGCGCGGGCACCGGCGTCACCCACACCGAGCGCAACGTCGGCGGTGCCGAGGGCCCGGTCCGCTTCGTCCAGATGTGGCTCCAACCGGACGCCTTCGACGCGCCCCCGGCGTACGGACTGCGCCGGGTGGAGCGCGCGCCCGGCGGGTTGACGCTGCTCGCCTCCGGGTTGGAGCGGGACGCCGGCACGGACGCGCTGCGGCTGCGCCGCAGCGACGCCGCGCTCTGGCTGGCGACCGCCGGCCCCTGGCAGCCGCTGCCCGAACTCCCCGCCGCTCCCTGGCGCTACGCGCACCTGACGGCCGGTTCGCTCGGCTACCGGACGGTGCCCGGGCCGCAGGGCGGCGGGCGCTCGATGGTGCCGGGCGACAGCGTCCGGATCACCGGTGGCGCCTTCGCCGACCCGACGGCCGGCGGGACCGGCGCCGAGCTCCTGCTCTGGGAGATGCACTCGCCGGTCTCGTACGGCTGACGCGCGGGCGGACCGGCCGGCCGGTGCGGCGAGACGCCCGCCCCGGGCCTCATCCGCGCAGTTCGGCCAGGACCGCGTCGCTGAGCTGCGGCCAGACCTCGGCGGCCCACGGCCCGAAGTCCCGGTCGGTGAGCGCGACGCAGGCCGCGCCGGCCTCCGGGTCGACCCAGAGGAAGGTCCCGGACTGGCCGAAGTGGCCGAAGGTGGCGGGGGAGTTGGCGGTGCCGGTCCAGTGCGGGGCCTTGCCGTCGCGGATCTCGAAACCGAGCCCCCAGTCGTTCGGCCGGCGGTGGCCGAAGCCGGGCAGCACGCCGCTGGTGCCCGGGAAGGCGACCTCGCGGGTGGCGGCGCGCACGGTGGACGGGTCGAGCAGCTTGGGCGACTGCAGCTCGGCGGCGAACAGCGCGAGGTCCGTGACCGTGGAGAGGCCGCCGGCCCCGGCGGGGGACTTGTGCGCGGTGTTGATGAGCGTGTCGCGCATGCCGAGCGGCTCGAACAGCGCCTCGGCCGCGTACCGGCCGAACTCGATGCCGGAGGCCTGCTGGAGGGCCTGCGCCAGCACGTCGAAGCCGGCGTTGGAGTAGAGCCGGCGGTTGCCAGGCTCGGCCATCACCCGGTGCTCGTCGAAGGCGAGGCCCGAGGTGTGCGCGAGCAGGTGGCGGACGGTCGACCCCTCGGGGCCGGCCGGGTCGTCCAGCTCGAAGACACCCTCCTCGACCGCGATCAGCACGGCGTACGAGGTGAGCAGCTTGGTCACCGACGCCAACGGGAACAGGTGGTCCTGCGGACCGTGCCCGCCCAGCACCGCGCCGTCCGCACCCCGCACCACGGCCGCCGCCGCACGGGGGGCGGGCCAGGTCTCGATCATCCGCAAGCTCTCCATGGGCCCGACTCTAACCGGCCGCCACCGGCCGGGTGCCGGGAGCACCGGGCTGGCAGGCTTGCTTTGAGTGCACTCCAACTCGCTAGCGTCTTGAACCGGCCCACCGGGACGTGGGCCGCTCACCACTGGGGGTTTCGACCATGGCCACGCTCGCGTCGATCGACATCGACCTGAGGACCTGCTCCGAGGTGTTCAACGCGCCCGTCGGCGTGCCCGACCGGACGCCCCGGCACAGCATCAGCGAGGTGTCGGCGGCCAGCGGGCTGACCGCGCACACGCTGCGCTGGTACGAGCGGATCGGCCTGCTCGACCCGGTCGACCGCGCCGCCTCCGGTCAGCGCCGCTACTGCGACGCCGACCTGCACCGGCTGGCCTTCCTCGGCCGGCTGCGGCTGACCAGCATGCCGGTGGCCGACATGCTCCGCTACGTGGAGCTGGCCCGCGAGGGCGAGCGGACCGCCGAGGACCGGCGCGAGCTGCTGGTCGCGCACCGCGAGGTGGTCCGGCAGCAGATCGCCGATCTGCACGCCACCCTCGCCGTCCTCGACCTCAAGATCGATATCTACGCCGGGAGGCACGCCGACTGCGGCGTGCCGGCTGATGCCGTACGGACCCCGCGGACCCCGCGGACCCCGCGGACCCCGCGGACTTCGCGGACGACACAGACCCCGCAGACGTCACAGACTTCGCACAGGAAGCAGCAGAGCGCATGACGAACCCCATTCTCCCCACCGTCCGGCTCGGCGACGACGGCCCGGCCGTCGGCGTCCAGGGCCTCGGCTGCATGGGCATGAGCGAGTTCTACGGCCCGACCGACACCGCCGAGGCCCTCGCCACCCTGGACGCGGCCCTGGAGGCCGGCGTCACCCTCTTCGACACCGCCGACGCGTACGGCTCCGGCCACAACGAGGAGCTGATCGGCCCCTTCGTCCGAGCGAACCGGGACCGGGTCGTGGTGGCGACCAAGTTCGCCCTCGAACGACGCTTGGACGACCCGGCGTACCGGGGCATCCGCAACGACCCGGCCTACATCCGCTCCGCCGTGGACGCCTCGCTGCGCCGGCTCGGCGTGGACGTGATCGACGTCTACTACATGCACCGGCGCGACCCGGCCGTACCGCTCGCCGAGTCGGTCGGCGCGATGGCCGAGCTGGTGGCGGCCGGCAAGGTGCGCCACCTCGGTCTCTCCGAGGTGACCGGGAGCGAGCTGCGCGAGGCGTACGCGGTGCACCCGATCGCCGCCCTGCAGTCCGAGTGGTCGGTCTTCGCCCGGGACGTCGAGAGCTCGGTGGTGCCGGCGGCGGCCGAGCTGGGGGTCGCCTTCGTGCCGTACTCGCCGCTCGGGCGCGGCTTCCTGACCGGCTCGTTCGCCGCCGCGGAGGAGCTGGCCGCGGACGACTTCCGCCGGAGCCAGCCCCGGTTCCGCGGGGAGAACGCCGCGGCCAACCTCGCGCTGGTCGAGCCGATCCGGGAGATCGCCGCGGCGCGCGGGGCGAGCGCCGCGCAGGTGGCCCTGGCCTGGGTGCACCAGCGGGCGGAGGTGCACGGCCTGACCGTCGTGCCGATCCCGGGCACCCGCAAGCGCAGCCGGCTCGCCGAGAACACCGCGGCCGCGACGCTGCGGCTCACCGCCGAGGAGCTGGCGGTGCTGGAGCCGATCGCCGGCCGGGTGACCGGCGACCGCTACACGGACATGACCTTCACCTCGGCCGGCCGGGACTAGCGGCCGCGGGCCCCGGGATGCGGAGCGGGCGGCGGGAGCGGGCCCGGCCCCGCTCCCGCCGGGGCGTCAGACCTCGCGGCCCAGGTAGGCGGCCAGCCGGGTGGTGGCGTCGGCGTCGGCCGGTGCGGGCCGCACCGCGCCGAACGGGACCGGTCCGCCGCGGTTCTCGGCCGGCAGCACGAACTCGGCGACGGCCAGCGCGGCCCGGCCCAGCTCCTCGTCCAGGGTGAGGCCGCTGCCGAGGGCGCGTGCGATGTCCCAGGAGTGGGTGACCGCCTCCATCACGTAGCCGCCGACGGCGGCCCGCCCGGGGACCTCGCCCCAGGGCGCGAAGGACGGGCGGTCCAGCTTGGCGTCGTCCGACCAGGCGGCCGTGACCCGGGCCCGGGCCCGCTCGAACGCCGCCGGCCAGGCGTCGTCGGCCAGGTCGCCGGTGGCCGCCACGACGTCCTCCGCCCGGCCGCCCTCGCCGATGTAGGCGAGCCGGTGCACGCCGCCGACCACGTGGCTCAGCAGCTGCCGCAGGTCGTACTCCTCGCACGGGGTCGGCCGGTCCAGCGTGGCCGGGGTGACCTCGGTGATCAGCTTCTCCAGCTGGCCGAGCGCGAGCAGGTACAGCGGGCGGGGGTCCTGGGTGGTGTCCATGCGGGATCAACTCCGTCGTCGGAAGGGGGTTTTCGCTTCGGAGGCAATCTCCCGGCAAAACCTGACAACGAGCGTCATGATTTCTGTCATCCTCGTGGGCATGAAGGCCGACCGCCTGCTCTCGATCCTGCTGCTGCTCCAGACCCGTGGGCGGGTGCCCGCCACCGAACTGGCCGAGCGCCTGGAGGTGTCGGTCCGCACCATCTACCGCGACGTCGAGGCGCTCTCGGCGGCCGGCGTCCCGGTCTACACCGAGCGCGGGCGGCACGGCGGCATCGCTCTGCTGCCCGGCTACCGCACCGACGTCAGCGGCCTGACCGCCGACGAGGCGCGGGCCCTGTTCGTGCTCTCCACGCAGGGCGCGCACAGCGACCTCGGGCTGGACGGCGCGCTCGGCTCGGCGCTGCGCAAGGTGATGGCCGCGCTGCCCGCCCCGCACCGGCCCGCGGCCGAGCGGATCAGCGAGCGCATCCTGGTCGACCCGGTCCGTTGGCTCCAGCCCGGCGGGAGTGCCTCCGGACCGGACCTCGGCGAGCTGCAGCACGCCGTCTTCACCGACCGCCGGCTGCGGCTGCGGTACCGGCACAGCGGAGCTCCCGTTCCCGCGGAGTACACCGTCGACCCGTACGGCCTGGTCAGCAAGGCCGGGGTCTGGTACCTGGTGGCCGACCTGAACGGCGGGCCGCGACTGTTCCGGGCGGAGCGGGTGCTCGCCGCCGAGACCGGGGAGGAGCCCGTGCGGCGGCGTCCGGGGGTGGGGCTCGGCGCGGTCTGGGCGGTGCTGCGCGACCAGGTCGAGCGGCTGCCGAAGGAGGTCCAGGTCAGGGTGCGGGTCCGGCGCGGGCGTCTGGACATGTTCGTCCGGATCCACTCCACCCGGCTCACCGCCCCGCCGCCCGAGTCGGGCGCCGGGGCCGCCGACGACTGGGTGGAGCTGACGATGGGATTCCAGGCGCTGCCGGCCGTCCGCGCGCTGCTAGCCTTCGGCGCGGACGCCGAGGTGCTCTCGCCGCCCGCGGCCCGCCGGGAGCTGGCCCGCGCCGCGGCGGAGGCCGCCCGGCTCTACCGGGACTGACCGCCGGGCCGGGACCCGCCCTACGGAGTGTCCGCGGGCGGGCGGACCACGTTCTCGTAGCGGCCGAGCGCGACGGCCGCGAAGTTGTGCAGGCTGTCGGTGCCCTCGGCGAAGTAGCCGTTGTGGCCGGAGGAGCGGGCCGAGGAGATCTGCTCGGCCCCGAAGTCGGCCGAGGTCGGGTCGGCGCCGTGGCCGAGCCCGCCGACCTCCAGGTACGGCACGTTGCCGATCCAGTCGCTGCCGTTGCGGGTGGCCCAGACGTGCACCCCGGTGCCCAGCTCGGCCTTGCTCTGCACCCCCATGCCGGGGCTGCCGAACACCATCAGGTCGGTGATCCCCGACGTGTCGGACGGCGAGGCGGCCGCCCGCGGGATCTCGGGGGCGGCGCTGCCGCAGACCACCGAGCCGTAGGAGTGGCAGAGCAGGGACGGCGGCGCGTCCGGCCGGGTGGTCTCCCTGAGCCCGGCGAGCAGCCGCTCCAGCCGGGGCGCGCCGACGTCGGCGAGCCGGGAGGTGACGGCGTCCGGCCCGAGGCCGGAGGGGGTGACGTAGCCGGTCCAGGCGATCACCGCGGTCCGGGTGCGGGGCGCCTGGCGGTGCTCCTCGGCGTACAGCGCGCGGGCCATGCCGGCGGGGGAGCGCAGCGGCTCGACCGCCTGGTCGAAGTGGCCGAGGTCGGCGTCCGAGCCGGGTACCAGCACGGCGATCCGGTCGGCGTCGCCGAGGTCGCCCCAGACCTCGGTGACCAGGCCGCGCCCACGCGGGTCGAAGGCCAGGATCTGGCGCTCGGGCGCCAGCAGGTGCTCGACGTCGTTGGCGCGGGAGACGGCCAGCGCGCGCTGCTCGGAGTCCAGCTTCCGGTCTGTGGCACGGGCCCCGGCGCGGTCGCGTTCGGCGGCCAGCGCGATCCGGTTGGCGCGGTAGCGCAGGTCGACCGGGGCGCCGTCGAAGTTGCCGACCACCAGCGGGTAGTCCTGGATCAGCCGGTCCAGCTCGGTGGGCGCGAGTGAGGCGAAGAACTCGGCCGCAGCGGCCGGGGTGGTGGTGGCCGGGTCCGGCAGCGACCGCCCGAAGGAGTGGTCCTCGACCCAGGCGGCGCTTCCGGCCGGGGGCGTGGAGATCGCCAGCTGCTCGGTGGAGGCGGCGGCCTGGGCCGCGGCGGCCCCGGCATCGGCGAGCACGGCGCAGCCCGCGAACGCGCCGATCAGAACACGCTTCCACCGGCGACGGCGCATCGCGTCAACTCCCTTGGGGCCCGTGACCGTTCCACGGGCGGGGCCCGGAGGGTGGTACGACTGCCAACTTCCTTGCGCAAGCCTAGAGGCCCGGAGAACTGTCGGCGCCGCACCAAACTGTGGGATGGATCACATGAACCGCGGGTGTCCGGTCGGCGTCATCCGCCCGTGGCCGCGTCGAACTCGCGGACCATGCGCGCGGGGGCGGTCCGCCGCCAGGCCTCGGTGAGCAGCTCCCGCAGCTCAGCGGGGTCGACGCGGTCGAGCCGGACGCCGATCCAGCCGTGCCGGCCGACGTACCCGGGGTAGCTGAACACCTCGGGCTCGGCCGCGAGCAGCTCCGCCTGCTCCTCCTTGGAGGCCTTCACGCTGACGCTCCCGCCCTCCGGCGAGCCCATCGCGAAGATCTTCGTGCGGACCCGTAGGGTCTCGATCTCCCAGGTGGGTTGCTGCTCCGCCGCGGGCAGGGCGAGAGCCATCGCCAGGAACTCCTCGAACGTCACCATGGGGGCAGCCTAGGGCCGGCCCCGGACAGCCGGCCGCTCCCGGTGCGCGCCGGTCAGGCCGGCCGTCGCCAGTCGCCGGCCAGGGCGGGCTCCAGCTGGTCGAAGTAGCGTCCGATCAGGGCGATCATGCCCTCCGGGCCGGACTCCTCCTGGTCGGCGTTCCAGGACAGGTGGGCGGCGCGCAGCACGCTGCCGAAGACGGCCGCGATCACGGTGGGGCGCAGGTCCTCGGCCGGGTCGAGCCCCTCGCGGGCCGCGATCAGTCCGGCCACCACCCGCTCCTGCTCGGCGGCCCGGCGCAGGTGGGCGGCGAGCAGGGTGGGGGTGTCCTCGATGATCTGGAGCAGCTCCAGCGCACTGGTGACCGAGCCGGGACCGGTCCGGTGCTCGGCGCCGAGATCGCGCCAGGACTCGACGATCGCCGCACGCATGGCCTGCAGCGGGTTCTCCTCGGCGGGGCGCCGGCGCAGCCGGTCGATGAAGTAGTCCTCCGCGATGGCCAGGACGGCGAGCGCGACCTCGTCCTTGTTGGCGAAGTAGCGGAAGAAGGTGCGCTGCGAGACGTCGACGGCGGAGGCGATCTCGTCGACCGTCGTCTGTGCGAATCCCTGGCGGAGGAAGAGTCGGTGGGCGGCCTCGATCAGCGCCGCCCTGGTCCGCTGCTTCTTTCGCTCGCGCAGGCCGGGGCCGGTGCCGCCGGCGGCTGCAGTGTCGGCGGGCGGGAGCTGAGCGGCCATGGCGGGGCCCTCCGGGCGGTGGTGCGGGTGGGGTGCAGGAGGACCACTGTAGCGTCCTGACAAATGTCAGTTCGGGCCAGAAGTCAGTGTTTGCCGAATGGCAGTGGCTGACATAATCTTCCCGAGTGGCGCCCGCGGGCCGGGTAACTCGTGGGGACGGGTGGGCCGGGGCGCCACGCCCATGCCTGTCCGCCGCATCGACCCGGAGCCCAGATGAGCCAGTCCGTCGTCAAGAGCGCCAAGGCGGACCCCCCGCCGCAGCGCAAGACCCCGTCCGGGAGAAGCCTTCAGGGCCATCCCTGGCTGACCCTGCTGACCGTCGCCGTCGGCGTGATGATGGTCGCCCTGGACGGCACGATCGTCGCGATCGCCAACCCGGTGATCCAGGAGAAGCTGCACGCCGCGCCCTCCGAGATCCAGTGGGTGACCAGCGGCTACCTGCTGGCTCTTGCGGTCTTCCTGATCACCGCGGGCAAGATCGGCGACCGGTTCGGCCACAAGTCGACCTTCCTGGTCGGCGCGGTCGGCTTCGCCGCCACGTCGGCCGCGATCGGCTTCGCCGGCAACATCGGGATGGTGATCGCCTTCCGGGTCCTCCAGGGCCTGTTCGGCGCGCTGCTCCAGCCGGCCGCGCTCGGCCTGCTGCGCGGGGCGTTCCCGGTGGAGCGGCTCAACATGGCCATCGGCATCTGGGGCGGCGTGATCGGCGCCTCCACCGCGGCCGGGCCGATCGTCGGCGGTCTCCTGGTCGAGCACGTCAACTGGGAGTCTGTCTTCTTCATCAACATCCCGGTCGGCCTGATCGCCCTCGCCCTCGGTATCTGGGTCCTGAAGGACGTCCGGGCCGAGAACGCGGCCAAGTCCTTCGACCTCCCCGGCATCGCGCTGCTCTCGGCGGCGATGTTCGCGCTGGTCTTCGGCATCATCAAGGCGCCCGCGTGGGGCTGGGGCGACGTCTCCACGCTGCTCTTCCTCGGCGGCGCGGCGGTCCTGATGACGGCCTTCGCCTTCTGGCAGCGGGTGGCCCGCGAGCCGCTGATCCCGCTCAGCCTGTTCCGCTCGGTACCGCTGTCGGCCGGCACCCTGCTGATGGTGCTGATGGCCTTCTCGTTCTTCGGCGCGATCTTCTTCGTGACCTTCTACCTGCAGAACGTGCACGGGATGTCGCCGGTCTCGGCCGGCGTCCACCTGCTCCCGATGACCGGCATGATGATCGTCGGCTCGCCGCTGGCCGGTCTGGCCATCGGCAGGCTCGGCCCGCGCATCCCGATCGTGACCGGCATGCTGCTCACCACCGTCGCGATGTTCGGCATGTCGACCCTGGACACCGGCTCCGGTACCGGCGTGATGTCGCTCTGGTTCGTGCTGATGGGCCTGGGCATCTCTCCGGTCATCGTCGGCGCCACCGAGGTCATCGTCGGCAACGCCCCGCTGGAGCTGTCCGGTGTGGCGGGCGGCCTGCAGCAGGCCGCGATGCAGGTCGGCGGCAGCCTGGGCACCGCCGTGCTCGGCGCGCTGATGGCCGCCAGGGTCACCGACGTGCTGCCGGGGAACTGGGCCAAGGCCGGTCTGCCGCCGGTCGAGGGCGCCCACGCCGAGGGCCTGAACCAGGCCGCCCAGCTCGGCATCGCCCCGCCGGCCCCGGCCGGCACCCCGCAGCAGGCGGTCGACGCGATGGCCTCCGCCGTCCACGACTCCTTCGTCAGCGGCATGTCGCTCGCCTTCGCGGTCGCCGCCGTGGTGGCCTTCGGGGCGGCCCTGCTCGGCCTGCTGACCCGCCGCGGCACCACCGACGCGGGCCCGGCCGTCCACATCTGACCCGGGCGCCACGACCGCGGCCCCGGACCCCGCCGGGTCCGGGGCCGCGGTCGTCCCGCTCCGGAGGACGACCCCGGGCGGGGACGGGAACGGCGAAGGGCCGGACCTCCGTGGCGGAGGTCCGGCCCTTCAGTGTGCCCACCGGCCGGTCAGGCGTCGCCGCCCGCGGCGCCCGGGTCGGCGGCCGCCACGTCCAGCAGCTGGTAGCGGTCGATCGCGTCCTTCAGGGCGCTGCGGTCGATCTTGCCCTGCTTGGCGAGCTCGGTGAGCACCGCCAGGACGACCGACTGCGCGTCGATGTGGAAGTAGCGACGCGCCGCACCGCGGGTGTCGGCGAAGCCGAAGCCGTCGGCGCCCAGCGACTGGTACCGGCCCGGCACCCAGCGCGAGATCTGGTCCGGCACGGCGCGCATCCAGTCGGAGACGGCGATGAACGGGCCCTCGGAGCCCTGGAGCTTCTGGGTCACGTACGGGACGCGCTCCTGCTCCTCGGGGTGCAGCAGGTTGAACTCCTCGGCCTCCACCGCGTCGCGGCGCAGCTCGTTCCAGGAGGTCGCGGACCAGACGTCGGCCTTGACGTTCCACTCCTCGGCGAGGATGCGCTGGGCCTCCAGGGCCCACGGCACCGCCACGCCGGAGGCGAGGATCTGGGCCGGGATCTGGCCGGCGGTGCCGGGCGCGTACCGGTGCAGACCCTTGAGGATGCCCTCGACGTCGACGTTCTCCGGCTCGGCCGGCATCTTGATCGGCTCGTTGTAGACGGTGAGGTAGTAGAACACGTCCTCGCCGTGCGGGTGCTGCTCGCTGGAGCCGTACATCCGCCGCAGACCGTCCTGGACGATGTGTGCGATCTCGAAGCCGTACGCCGGGTCGTAGGCGACGACGCCCGGGTTGGTCGAGGCCAGCAGGTGCGAGTGGCCGTCGGCGTGCTGCAGGCCCTCGCCGGTCAGCGTGGTCCGGCCGGCGGTGGCGCCGAGCACGAAGCCGCGGGCCAGCTGGTCGGCCATCTGCCAGAACTGGTCACCGGTGCGCTGGAACCCGAACATCGAGTAGAAGACGTACACCGGGATCAGCGGCTCGCCGTGGGTGGCGTAGGACGAGCCCGCGGCGATCAGCGAGGCGGTGCAGCCCGCCTCGGAGATGCCGTCGTGCAGCATCTGGCCGGTCGGGGACTCCTTGTACGCCAGCAGCAGCTCGCGGTCGACCGACTCGTAGGTCTGGCCGAGCGGGTTGTAGATCTTCGCCGACGGGAACAGCGAGTCCATCCCGAAGGTGCGGTACTCGTCCGGGGCGATCGGCACGAAGCGGTTGCCGATGCCCTTGTCGCGCATGAGGTCCTTGAGCAGCCGGACGAACGCCATGGTGGTGGCGATGGTCTGGTTGCCGGAGCCCTTCTTGACCGCCTTGTACGCGTCGTCGCCGGGCAGCTCCAGCTTGCGCGGGCGCACCTTGCGGGTCGGCACGTAGCCGCCCAGCTCCTGGCGGCGGTCGTGCATGTACTGGATCTCTTCGGAGTTGCGGCCCGGGTGGTAGTAGGGCGGGTAGCCCTCCTCGAGCTGCTTGTCCGTGATCGGCAGGTGCAGGCGGTCGCGGAAGCGCTTGAGGTCCTCGACCGTCAGCTTCTTCATCTGGTGGGTCGCGTTGCGGCCCTCGAAGTTCGGGCCGAGGGTCCAGCCCTTGACCGTCTGCGCGAGGATGACCGTCGGCTGGCCCTTGTGCTCGCGGGCCGCCTTGAACGCCGCGTAGATCTTGGCGTGGTCGTGGCCGCCGCGACCCAGGTGCTGGATCTGCTGGTCGGTCATGTTCTCGACCATCTTGCGCAGCCGCAGGTCGCCGCCGAAGAAGTGCTCGCGGATGTACGAGCCGGTCTCCGTCGCGTAGGTCTGGAACTGGCCGTCCACCGTGGTGTTCAGCTTGTTCACCAGGACGCCGTCGCGGTCCTGCGCGAGCAGCGGGTCCCAGCTGCGGTCCCAGATCAGCTTGATCACGTTCCAGCCGGCGCCCCGGAACTGGGACTCCAGCTCCTGGATGATCTTGCCGTTGCCGCGGACCGGGCCGTCGAGGCGCTGCAGGTTGCAGTTGACCACGAAGGTCAGGTTGTCCAGGCCCTCGCGGGCGGCGAGCGACAGCTGGCCGAGCGACTCGGGCTCGTCCATCTCGCCGTCGCCGAGGAAGGCGTAGACGTGCGAGTCGGAGGTGTCCTTGATGCCCCGGTGCTCCAGGTAGCGGTTCATCCGGGCTTGGTAGATCGCACCGAGCGGGCCGAGGCCCATCGAGACGGTCGGGAACTCCCAGAAGTCCGGCATCAGCCGCGGGTGCGGGTAGCTGGAGAGGCCGTACGGGAACTTCGACTTCTCCTGGCGGAAGGCGTCGAGCTGCTGCTCGGTCAGTCGGTCCAGGAGGAACGCGCGGGCGTAGATGCCGGGGGAGGCGTGACCCTGGAAGAAGATCTGGTCGCCCGACTCGCCCTCGGCGTCCTTGCCGCGGAAGAAGTAGTTGAAGCCGACGTCGTAGAGCGACGCCGAGGAGGCGAAGGTGGCGATGTGACCGCCCACGCCGATGCCCGGGCGCTGGGCGCGCGAGACCATGACGGCCGCGTTCCAGCGGGTCGCGTTGAGGACCTTGCGCTCGATCTCCTCGTTGCCGGGGAAGAAGGGCTCGTCCTTGGTGGCGATGGTGTTGACGTAGTCCGTGCTGCGCATCTCGGGCACGGCGACGCGCTTCTCGCGGGCGCGCTCGATCAGGCGGAGCATCAGGTAGCGGGCACGCTCGCGCCCCCGCTCGTCGATGGCCGCGTCAAGCGACTCCAGCCATTCCGCGGTCTCCTCGGGATCGAAGTCCGGGACCTGACTCGGAAGGCCGCCAATGATGATCGGGTTGCGATCGGATCCGGAAGCCACGCTGTTCCTTCACTGTCGGTCGAAACTTAGGTGTGTCGCGCCGCCTCCATCGTGCTACCGCGCTCGGAGATCCGTCATCTCTACCGATCGGTAACCGTTTCGCCTGGTGGGCGGCACGGTCTGGTGGTGTGCGGAGCGGGCGCTGTTGCCGACGCCGCGCACCACCGGGTGTTACGAAAAGAGGTGGTCCGACCTGGTTGCCCGTCCGTCCGATGGCGGGCGGTCGGGGTGAGGGCCAACAGGAGACTCTACGCCCGCGCACGCGCGGACCCCGAATGCCGTTCGCATCTCGGGCACGCGTACGGCCTGCGGACCGGGACCACCCGAAGCATCCTTGTCCTACGCAGAGAAGGGCAAATCGGTGTGATTCGCGACACCTCCGGCGGCGTGTCCCGGTGCGACACGTCAACCTTTGGAGGGGATCGGGGGTCGGGTACTTGCGCGAACCGCCGCGCCCGTGTGGACTACGGCCACAGCCTCGGCACGGATGCCGAGCCGAATACTGGAGGTTATTCCCGTGAGCGCGACCGCGGATCCCGCGGACAAGTCCAACCCGGCGCACCGTCTCGGTTTCGAGAAGGACCAGATCATCCAGGAGCTGGGGTACGACGAAGACACTGACCAGGAACTCCGCGAGGGCATCGAGGAGATCACCGGGACGGATCTCGTCGACGAGGACTACGACGACGTCGCCGACGCCGTCCTGCTGTGGCACCGCGACGACGACGGGGATCTGACCGACTCCCTCGTCGACGCCCTGGAATACCTGGCCGAGGGCGGCCTGATCTGGCTGCTGACGCCCAAGACCGGCCGTGACGGCCACATCGAGGCCTCCGACATCGCCGATGCGGCGCGTACCGCCGGCCTCTCGCAGACCAGCTCGATCGCCGTCGCCAAGGACTGGGCCGCGACCCGCCTGGCGACCAAGGCGGCCTCCAAGGGCGGCAAGCGCTGAACACCCCCTGAAGCCGTCGGACCGGGCCCCGCTGGAGCTTCCTCCAGCGGGGCCCGGCCGTTTCGGCGTCCGGGCTGGAGCCCCTGCCGGGGGTGGCGTTCGCCCAGGGCGAAAACGGCCGATCCGCGTACCGGCGGCCTCACCCGTCCGGCCGAACCGGCGCCGACGAATGCGAGGATGGCGCTCGTCGCGCCCGCCGCGCGGCCCTGTCGCGTTCAGAAAGGTCCCACCATGGCCATCGAGATCGGTACCGAGGCTCCGGACTTCGAGCTGAGGAACCAGCACGGCGAGCCGGTCAGGCTCTCCGACTTCCGGGGCGAGAAGAACGTCGTCCTGGTCTTCTACCCGTTCTCGTTCACCGGTGTCTGCACCGGAGAGGTCTGCGCGATCCAGAAGGAGCTGCCGCGTCTGCAGAACGACGAGGTGCAGGTGCTCGGCGTCTCCAACGACTCGCCCTTCACCCAGCGCGTCTTCGCCGACCAGGAGGGCCTGGACTTCCCGCTGCTCTCCGACTTCTGGCCGCACGGCGAGGTCTCCCGCGCCTACGGCGTCTTCGACGAGGAGAAGGGCTGCGCCGTGCGCGGCACCTTCGTGATCGACAAGGCCGGCGTGGTCCGCTGGAGCGTCGTGAACGACCTGCCGGACGCCCGCGACGAGCAGGAGTACCTGAAGGTCGTCGGCGCGCTCTGACGCGTCCGGGGGCGCTCGGCGCCCCGCGCGCAACCCCTGTGTGCGACCCTGCGCACACCTTCGTGCACGACCGTGCGGGATCCTGCGGGCCCGGCTTGGCGAGATTCGAACAGCCACGCCGGGCCCGTTCCCTGCCCGGGACGGGAACCCGGCACTACGATCGGTCCGTTGGCTGGTCAGAGGCTCGGCGGCAACCGCCCCCGACGCCTTGAACCGCACCACGGGGGCACCAGGGGTGCCTCCCGATTCTTGGAGGACAAGTGGGTGTCAGCCTGAGCAAGGGCGGCAATGTCTCGCTCACCAAGGAGGCTCCCGGCCTGGCCGCCGTGGTCGTCGGCCTTGGCTGGGACGTCCGTACCACCACCGGCACGGACTTCGACCTGGACGCCAGCGCCCTGCTCTGCAACGACCAGGGCAAGGTCGGCACGGACGGTAACTTCGTCTTCTTCAACAACCTGAAGAGCCCCGACGGCTCGGTCGAGCACACCGGCGACAACCTCACCGGTGAGGGCGAGGGCGACGACGAGCAGATCAAGGTCAACCTGGCCACCGTGCCGGCCGACGTGGCCAAGATCGTCTTCCCGGTGTCCATCTACGACGCCGAGAACCGGTCCCAGAACTTCGGCCAGGTCCGCAACGCGTTCATCCGCGTGGTCAACCAGGCCGACAACAGGGAGCTGGCCCGGTACGACCTCTCCGAGGACGCCTCGACCGAGACCGCGATGGTCTTCGGCGAGCTGTACCGCAACGGCGCCGAGTGGAAGTTCCGCGCCATCGGCCAGGGCTACGCCTCCGGCCTGCGCGGCATCGCCCAGGACTTCGGCGTCAACGTCTGAGTCCGGGACGGGCCCGGCGGGCCTGAGACGGTACCAGCGGGCCGGGGCGGCCGCGGACGTGACGCGTCCGTGGCCGCCCCGGCTTCGTGCTGTCCCGGCGCACTGGAAGGATGGGAGTTCAGGAAGTTCAGCCGGCCGGACGAGGCCGGACGGGGCCGCGGGGGAATACACCTGAGATGCGCCCCGGGAGGAAAGGGAGGAAGGACAGCCATGAGTGTCACGCTCGCCAAGGGTGGAAACGTCTCGCTGACCAAGGCCGCGCCGAACCTGACGCAGGTGCAGATCGGCCTCGGCTGGGACGCCCGCTCGACCACCGGTGCGCCGTTCGACCTCGACGCCAGCGCGCTGCTCTGCTCGGGAGGGCGGGTGCTCGGCGACGAGTACTTCGTCTTCTACAACAACCTGAAGAGCCCCGAGGGCTCGGTCGAGCACACCGGCGACAACCTCACCGGTGAGGGCGAGGGCGATGACGAGGTCGTGCTGGTCAACCTGGACCTCGTCCCGCCGCAGGTGGACAAGGTCGTGTTCCCGGTGTCGATCTACGACGCCGAGTCGCGGCTGCAGAACTTCGGCCAGGTGCGCAACGCCTACATCCGGGTGGTCAACTCCCTGGACGGTCAGGAGATCGCGCGCTACGACCTGACCGAGGACGCCTCCAGCGAGACCGCGATGATCTTCGGCGAGCTGTACCGATACGCGGGCGAGTGGAAGTTCCGCGCGGTTGGCCAGGGCTACGCCTCGGGCCTGCGCGGCATTGCCCTGGATTTCGGCGTAAACGTACAGTAAAGGCCCGAAACACGCAGACGTCGTGTTCGGTGCCATGAACTCGAAAGGTAACCAAGTCCCGTGTTCCTCCGCACATTCGGCTGGTCATTCGCGATCACCGTCATCGGGCTGATCGCAGCCGGCCTGCTCTGGGGAGCCGAGGGATTCGGCATTGTGCTGATCCTCTCCATCCTGGAGATCTCCCTGTCGTTCGACAACGCGGTGGTCAACGCCACGGTGTTGAAGCGGATGAACCCGTACTGGCAGAAGATCTTCCTCACCGTCGGCGTGCTGATCGCCGTCTTCGGCATGCGGCTCGTCTTCCCGCTGCTGGTCGTCGGCCTCACCGCGCACCTCAACCCGGCCACCGTCATCGACCTGGCGCTGCACTCGGACAAGACGTACGAGGGCATGACGTACGCCCAGTACCTGGAGGCGGCCAACCCGGCCATCGCGGCCTTCGGCGGCGTCTTCCTGCTGATGATCTTCCTCGACTTCATCTTCGAGGAGAAGGACTACAACTGGCTGGCCTGGATCGAGCGTCCGCTGCAGAAGGTCGGCAAGCTGGAGGCCCTCTCGACGGTCGTCGCGCTGGTCACGCTGCTCCTGGCGTCGAACTTCTTCGCCGGTGAGCACGCCGAGACGGTGCTGCTGGCCGGCGTGCTCGGCCTGGTCACCTACCTCTCCGTGAACGGACTCGCCTCGATCTTCGAGGCGGGCCTGGACGAGGAGGCCGAGAAGGAGGAGGAGGCGGAGAAGGCCGGGAAGTCCATCGTCCAGGTCGGCGGCAAGGCCGCGTTCTTCCTCTTCATGTACCTGGAGGTCCTGGACGCGTCGTTCTCCTTCGACGGCGTGGTCGGCGCGTTCGCCATCTCCAGCGACATCTTCCAGATCACCCTGGGTCTCGGCATCGGCGCGATGTACATCCGCTCGCTGACCGTCTTCCTGGTCCGCAAGGGCACCCTGGACGACTACGTGTACCTGGAGCACGGCGCGCACTACGCGATCGGTGCGCTCGCGGTGATCCTGATGGTCGGCATCGAGTACCACATCCCGGAGATCGTCACCGGCCTGATCGGCGTCGCGTTCATCGGTCTGGCACTCGGCTCGTCCATCCTGCGCAACCGCCGTGCGGCCGCCGAGGGCGGCGACGGCGAGGAGCAGGAGCTGGTGAGCTCCACCAAGTAGGCGCCCCGGCGCAGACACGAACGGCCCGTCCCCGGCGAGAGGGGGCGGGCCATTCGGTGTTCCGGGGTGTTCCGGGGTGCTCCGGTGGCGGTCCGGCGGCGGGACGCCGGTGTGGTTCGGTGCGCTGTCCGGCGCCGGGGTCCGGCACCCGGGTCCGGCACCGGGGCGCGGTCAGCCGAGCTGCTGCTCGATGGCGCGGAGCTTCCGCTCCAGCGAGTCCAGCTTGGGCATCGACAGGGTGTCGTCGTCGGCCGTCAGGTCGAGGGTCGAGCTGCGGTAGGACGAGGACGACGAGCCGCTGCGGTAGGAGGACTCCTCGGAGGTCCCGAGCGAGGAGGAGCCGAGAGCGGACGAGCCGAGGGTGGACGAGCCGAACGAGGTGCCGACGGCGGCCCGCGGGCGGCGGCCGGCCTCCAGGGCGCTGCGCGGGGCCGGCTCCAGCGAGGAGGCGGTCTGGGAGGTGGTGGCGTCCGCTCCGGTGGCTAGGGCAGGCTCCGTAGCGCTCGGGCCGTCTCCGGCGGCGGTGAGCGCGGGCACCTGGCGGCCGCCGCGGGCCCGGGCGAGCATGCCGCCCTGGCGGGCGATGGCCTTGAGCTCGGCGCGCTCGCGGCGGTCGGCGGTCCGGGCGCGCATCTTGGCGTCCAGCTTCGCCTGGCGCTCCTCACGCACCTCCTCGACGGCCTCGTCCAGGCTGCGGACGTTCTCCAGCAGCATCAGCGACCAGGCGGCGTAGGTCTCCCGGGGGGCGCGCATCCAGCGCACGATCCGGATCTGCGGCAGCGGGCGCGGGACCAGGCCCTGCTCGCGCAGCGCGGCCTTGCGGGTCTGCTTCAGCGCGCGGTCGAAGAGGATCGCGGCCGAGATCGACATGCCGGAGAAGAACTGCGGGGCGCCGTCGTGCGACACGCCGCGCGGGGCGTGCACCCAGTTGAACCAGGCCGAGGCGATCGCGAACACCCAGACCAGCAGGCGCGAACCGAGCGCCGCGTCACCGTGGCTGGCCTCGCGCACGGCGAGCACCGAGCAGAACATCGCCGCGCCGTCCAGGCCGAACGGGACGAGGTACTCCCAGCCGTTGGAGAGGCCGAGGTTCTCCTTGCCGAAGCCCACCAGGCCGTGGAACGACAGCGCGGCCGCGACGCCGGCGCAGCAGAACAGCAGGACGTAGGAGGAGATCCCGTAGATCATCTCCTTGCGCCGTCGGCGCTCCTCGCTGCGCTCCCAGGAGTCGCCGGGCTCCTCGGTCTTGCTGTTGTTCTTGAAGCGCAGCGTCGCCACCAGGATGGCGGTGAACAGCAGGGCTGCGCCGCCGATGACGGTCCAGACCAGCTGTATGGAGGTCAGGTTCATTGCGGGTCGGGCCTCGGGTTTCCGCAGGGGACAGGTCACAGTGCGACACGAGAGGACAGGACCCCTCCCCGGAACGGGGCCTGACGGTGCGTCGCTGCTGCCGGTGCGCCTCCGCACCCCTGGACGGGGGCGGGCGGGACACCTGTGCGGCAAGACGATATCGCGTCCGAGGGGGCGGCATGTTACGGGAGGGGAGCTTCGGCCCGCCAATCGACCCGCCGGTGGGGGTGGCGGTACCCTGCCGCGGCCGTCGGCGCCGCTCGGCGGTGTCCCGGGTGCCGGGGTGGGTAGGGAGTTCGTTACCCGGCGGGCGCGGTGATGCCCGATCATGGAGCGGCGGACCGTCAGACCGCCTGGCGGCCCTGGGGGAGGACTGGGATGGCCTCGATTTGGGAGTACCTGCGCGGGGAGCGGAACACGCTCGACCCGGGTGGGCAGTACAAGGTCACGCTCACCAAGTCCACCCCGCAGCACGCGATCACCGGGGCCGCGGCCACCACCGGCTACCTCTACGTCAACCTGCACTGGACCAACCGGATAGAGGCCCCGCGCGCGTCCGGCCGGGACGTGCTGCGGCGGTTCTTCAACCCGCGCATCCTCAGCCCGATGGAGCCGGACGCGCAGCACGCCCAGGTCAACGTGGACCTCGACCTGGCCTGCATGTACGAACTGGCCGACGGCAGCCGCGGTGTCGTCCAGCCGCTCGGCGGCTACTTCGGAGACCTGCAGCGCGCGCCCTACGTCAAGCTGAGCGGGGACGACCAGTACGGGGCGCCGTCCGGCGAGACGATGTACGTCAACCTGGAGAAGAAGGACCAGTTCAAGCGGCTGCTGATCTTCGTCTACATCTACGACGGCACGCCGGCGTTCGAACAGGCCAACGCCGTGGTGACGATCGTGCCGCAGACCGGTCCGCGGATCGAGATCAAGCTGGAGGAACGCGCCCACGCCGCGCGCTCCTGCGCCGTGGTGCTGATCGAGAACGCCGGGGACAACACGCTCACGGTGCGCCGCGAGGTGCGGTACGTGAACGGGTTCCAGGCGGACATCGACCGGCTGTACGGCTTCGGGATGCAGTGGCAGCGCGGGTACAAGAGCAGCTGACCCGGCCGACCGCCCGGCCACCGGTGGGTCCTCCGACGGCCGGCGGGGGAGGTGGGGCCCAGGACGGCCGGCCCTCCGGCGGCCGGGCGGCTCAGCGGGGCTGGAACTGCGGGCCCTGCGGCGGCAGCGCGAACTCCTCGGCGCCGGCCGGCCGCTGGCCCTGCCCCTGGTGCTGCGGGGGCTGGTGCTGCGCGGCGTTCGGCTGGGGGTAGCCGTAGCCGCCCTGCTGCGGTGGTTGCTGGGGCTGCTGGTGCGGGTAGCCGTAGCCGCCCTGCTGCTGGGCGTGCTGCGGCTGCGGGTAGGGCTGGTTCGGCGTCGGCTGGGGGTAGCCGTAGCCGCCCTGCTGCGGTGGTTGCTGGGGCTGCTGGTGCGGGTAGCCGTAGCCGCCCTGCTGCTGGGCGTGCTGCGGCTGCGGGTAGCCGTACCCCGGCCGGGTGTCCGGGGGCGCCGGCGGGGCGGGCGGCAGCGTGGGCGGCGCGGTCGGCGGAGGGGGGGAGTTGGCGGGGACGCCCGCGGCCGGCGCGGTGGTGGGCGGCGCGGGCGCGGCGGGCAGCGGGACGGCCGGGGCCAGGGTGTAGGTGCCGGGCTCCGGGCGAGGGGCGGGGCGGGGGTCCGGCGGCGCGGTGCGGGGGTCCACCGCCGGGGCGGCCGGGGCGGCGGAGCCGGCGTCCGTCTCGTCCTCGACGGTGATGCCGAAGTCGGTGGCCAGGCCGATCAGGCCCGAGGCGTACCCCTGGCCGACGGCCCGGAACTTCCAGGCCCCGGCCCGGCGGTAGAGCTCGCCCGCGACCAGTGCGGTCACGTCCTCGGCCTCCGGCATGGCGAATTCGGCGAGCGCGGGCACGCCCTCGCCGCCGGCGGCGTCGTAGAGCAGGACCCGCAGGCCGCTCACCGAGCGGAACGAACCGCCCTCGGAGGAGCCCGCCAGCACCACCCGGTCGACGTCGAGCGGCAGCTTGCCGAGCTCGGCCTCGATGGTGTCGACGACCTCGGCGCCGCCGGCCGTCTGCTGCTTGGGCAGGTGGCGGACCATGCCGGAGGGGTGCCGCGGCTGGTTGTAGAAGACGAAGTCGGCATCCGAACGGACCCTGCCGTCGGCGCCGAGCAGCAGCGCGGAAGCGTCCACGTCCGGCGCACCGGGCGTGGCGCTCCAGCGCAGCACGGCGCGGACCGCCGCGACCGGCAGTGCGATGTTGGCGCCCTTGGCCATCACGTGCGTCATAGCCGACCATCCTGCCTGTTCGCCACCCCTTCGGACAACGTGACCGAAGGTGGCGAATCGGAGGGACTTTGCCAACACTTGCGCTTTGTGAAGCGGAGGGTAATCTTCCGAGAATTCGATGTTTCGGAACAGCATTCGACCGGAAGCCGTCCGTACGATGGGCGGCCAGAGGCTCCCGGGAGAGTCCGGCGAGGCTCCGGTCAAGGGTTCGGCAGGGGGTGGCAGGAGCGCGTGCCCGGGAACCACCACGCCCGGTGAGTCGGTTGACCCTCTGGAAGACCCGCCCGTGCGGGGCGGGATCCGACGGTCCCGTTCCGAATCCAGCACACGACACCCCGCCCGACGTCCGCCCGGTGCCCCACCGGACCCGCGCCCGATCCGGCGCCCCGATCCGGCGCCCGCCCCCGCCCTGCCGCCAGCCCCGTGCCCGGTCCCGGTTCCTCCGGCGCCCCGAGCCTCCGTCGAGCCCGCTCGGCCCGTCCGACGAGCCCTTCGCACACCCGGAATCCCGCCGCAGAGGCGGTCACAACCCCTGAGGAGAGCACCTTGCGCCATTTCGGCCACCTCGCCGACGACGTACGCGGCCGGCTCTTCCTCGAACCGCCTCGCGACTTCTCCCCGGAGAGCGATGCGGCCGTCCTCGCGACCGCGCTCGGCGCCACGCTCTACAGCCCGGCCACCAGGCCGAGCCTGAAGGCGGACATCCGCAAGCAGGCGGCCCGAGGCGTCGTCTCGATGGTGCTCTGTCTGGAGGACTCGATCGCCGACCACGAGGTCGCCGGTGCCGAGGCCAACCTGGTCGCGCAGCTCGGCGCACTGTTCGAGGAGGCGGTGGGGGTGGACGCCTCGGTCGGGGGAACGTTCGACGGAACGGTCGCGGAAGGCGGGGTCGCACGGCCGGACGAGGGTGCCGTGAAGGCCGAAACCTTCACTGATTGCGCACATGATCTCCCCCTTCTCTTCGTTAGAGTGCGTGCCGCCGCCCAGATCACCGACCTCGTCGAGCGACTCGGCCCGGCGATCCGGCTCCTGACCGGGTTCGTGTTCCCCAAGTTCACCGACGAGAGCGGCGCGGAGTACCTGGAGGCGCTGACCGCCGCCGAGGCGGCCACCGGGCGGCGGCTGTTCGCAATGCCGGTCCTGGAGTCCCCGGAGCTGGCGCACCTGGAGACCCGCCGCGAGCAGCTGTTCGGCATCGCCCGGCTTCTCGACAAGTACCGCGAGCGCGTCCTCGCCGTCCGGCTCGGCGTGACCGACCTCTGCTCGGCGTACGGCCTGCGCCGCTCGCCCGACCTGACGGCGTACGACGTCGCCCTGGTCGCGGCGGTGATCGGGGACGTGGTGAACGTGCTCGGCCGGGCCGACGGCACCGGGTTCACCGTCACCGGGCCCGTCTGGGAGTACTTCCCGGTCCAGGAGCGGATGTTCAAGCCGCAGCTGCGCCGCACCCCGTTCGCCGAGGCCGAGCCCTCCGGGGAGGCGGTCCGGCAGCGGATCATCGAGCACGACCTGGACGGCCTGATCCGCGAGTTCGAGCTGGACCGGGCCAACGGCCTGCTCGGCAAGACCTGCATCCACCCCAGCCACGTCCCCGCCGTGCACGCGCTCTCGGTGGTCACGCACGAGGAGTACTGCGATGCCCGGGACATCCTCGACCAGGAACGCGACGGCGGCGGCGTGCTGCGCTCGGCGTACACCAACAAGATGAACGAGTCCAAGCCGCACCGGGCATGGGCGGAGCGCGTGCTGCTGCGCGCCGAGGTGTTCGGGGTGGCCCGGGAGGACGTCAGCTTCGCCGAACTGCTCTCGGCCTGCCTCTGTGGCTGAGGCTCCGCCGGGTGCCGGGTGCCGGGTGCCGGGTGCCGGGTGCCGGGTGGTGGGGGCCGGCGCCGGGTGGTGGGGGCTTTCGCCGGCACCGCTCGCGCCCCGGTTCGACCCCGCACTACCCTGTCCGACCCCGTACCACTGCAGGACCCCGCACGATCCGCAAGACCCCGCACGACTCGCACCATCGAAGGCAGGACCAGTAGTGACAGCACAGCAAGAGTGGACCGGCCGCTGGGTGGCCGACCGTGCCGGAGTCGCCCTGACCGGCTCGGACCGCCTCCCCGAACTGGTCGGGCTGGCCCTGCGCGAGAACCGCAGACGCGCGCACCTGCTGGTCTCCACCGTGCTCGGCAAGCACGTCCCGCAGCGCCCGTCCGTGGTGCACGGTGCCGGCCTCGACCTCGGCCGACGGGTGCGCGAGCTGCTCGGCGAGGCGGCGGCCGCGCGCGCCGTCGTACTCGGCTACGCGGAGACCGCGACCGGGCTCGGGCACAGCGTCGCCGACGGGCTGGACGCCCCCTACCTGCACTCCACCCGCCGCACGGTGGCCGGAGTGGCCCCGGTCGGCGGCTTCGAGGAGGAGCACTCGCACGCCACCTCCCACCTGCTGCTGCCCGCGGATCCCGAACTACTGGCCGGAGAGGGCCCGCTGGTCCTGGTGGACGACGAGTTCTCCACCGGCAACACCGTGCTCAACACCATTCGCGAGCTGCACCGCCTCCACCCGCGCGACCACTACGTCGTGGTGGCCCTGGTCGACCTGCGGGGCGAGGCGGACCGTGCCCGGCTGGCCGACACGGCGGCCGAACTCGGTACCCGGCTCGACCTGGTGGCCGCCGCCGGCGGCCGCGTGGAGCTGCCGGCCGACATCCTGGACCGCGCCGAGCGCCTGATCGCCGAGGTGGGCCCGGCGCCGGAGCCACCCGCCACCGTGCCGGCCCCGCTGGTCCGGGTCGAGCTGGACTGGCCGGAGGGCCTGCCGGACGGCGGCCGGCACGGTTTCACCGCCGCACACCGCGACCAACTGGACGCGGTGCTCCCGCAGTTGGCCGACCAGCTGGCGGCTGCGGTGGAACCGGCTGCGGTGGAACGGGCGGTGGTGGAACGGGCGGTGGTACAGCCGGGCGCCACGGGGGGAGACGGCGCCGATGACGCCGATCGGGCCGAGAACCGGGCCGCCGGCCGGGTGCTCGTCCTCGGCTTCGAGGAGCTGATGTACGCCCCGCTGCGCCTGGCCGGCGCCCTCGCCGAACGGCTCCCGCACGGCGAGGAGCGGGTCCACTACTCCACCACCACCCGCTCGCCCGTCCTCGCCGTGGACGACCCGGGCTACGCCATCCGCACCCGGCTCGCCTTCCCCGCCCACGACGACCCGAGCGACGACTCCCCGCGCGAGCGCTTCGTCTACAACGTCGCGCCCGGCACCGACCCGGACCGCCGCTTCGACACCGTCGTGCTGGTGGTCGACGACGTCGCCGACACCCCGGCCCTGCACGAGGGCGAGCGGGCCCTGCTGACCCAGCTGCGACAGGTCACCGACCGGGTGGTCCTCGCGGTGCTGCCCTCGCACCGCCCGGTGCGCCTGCCGCGTCCCCAGTACGGCCCCGACTTCTCCTCCTATCGTGCCGACGAGGTGGCCTGGCTGCTCAAGGATCTCTCCGACGTCGCCCTGGAAGCCCCGACCGAGGAACGCGAGGAGGCCGTCCAGAGCGGCGGCGCCCACTACGCGGAGTCGTTGCCGGTCGAGTACCAGCCCAGCCCGGAGTACCAGGAGCTGTTCCACCAGGCACTGCGGGTCTCCGCCCGTCGGATCGCCGTCGCCGTCGGAACCGTCGCCGAGACGCTGGTGCGCGAGCGCGGCCGCGGCCTGGTCCTCGCCTCGCTGGCCCGGGCCGGCACGCCGGTGGGCATCCTGATCCGCCGCTGGCTCGCCTTCTCGCACGGCCTGGCCACCCCGCACTACGCGGTGTCGATCATCCGCGGCCGCGGCATCGACCCGGTCGCGCTGCGCTACCTGGCCGCCCACCACCACGCCCCCGACGTGGTCTTCGTCGACGGCTGGACCGGCAAGGGCGCGATCACCCGTGAGCTCGCCGACGCCGTCGCCGGTACCGCCTTCGACCCCGGGCTCGCCGTTCTCGCCGACCCCGGCCGCTGCGTCCGCACCTACGGCACCCGCGACGACTTCCTGATCCCCTCCGCCTGCCTCAACTCCACCGTCTCCGGCCTCGTTTCGCGCACCGTGCTGCGCGCCGACCTGATCGGGCCGGACGACTTCCACGGCGCCAAGCACTACGCCGACCTGGCCGGCGCCGACGTCTCCGGGGCCTTCCTGGACACCGTCTCCGACCACTTCGCCGCCGTCCGCGAGGAGGCCCTGGCAGCGGCCGATCAGCTGGTCACCGCCGACCGCGCTCCCGACTGGGCCGGCTGGGCGGCCGTCGAGCGGATCAGCGCGGAGTACGGCATCGACAACGTCAACCTGGTCAAGCCCGGCGTCGGCGAGACCACCCGGGTCATGCTGCGCCGCGTCCCCTGGCGGGTGCTGGCCCGGCGCGGCGCCGGCGCCGACCTCGACCACGTCCGTCTGCTCGCCGCCCAGCGCGGCGTCCCCGTCGAGGAGGTGGACGACCTGCCGTACTCGTGCGTCGGTCTGATCCACCCCCGCTACAGCCGCGGAGCGACCGGCGTCTCCGGCACGGCCGTCCTCCTGAAGGAGTCCTGAACCCGATGAGCAGCACCGGCAGCTTCCTGGTCGCGAGCGACCTCGATCGCACGCTGATCTACTCCAACCGCGCCCTCGCGCTCGACGTGCCCGACCGGCTCGCTCCGCGGCTGCTCTCGGTCGAGGTGCACGACGGCAAGGCGCTGTCGTTCATGACCGAGCGGGCCGCCGCCATGCTGGTCGAGCTCGCCTGCGAGGCCCTGCTCGTGCCGGTCACCACCCGGACCAAGACGCAGTACGAGCGCGTCAACCTGCCCGGTCCGACGCCGGTTTGGATCCCCGCGTACGCGATCTGCAGCAACGGCGGGCGTCTGCTGGTCGACGGCGTGCCGGACGAGGACTGGCAGGCGGAGGTGGCCGGCCGGCTGGCCGCGGCCTCGGCGCCGCTGGCCGAGGTGGTCGAGCACCTGGCGTTGTGCGCCGACCCGGAGTGGACGCACAAGCGGCGGGTCGCCGACGACCTCTTCGCCTACCTGGTCGTGGAGCGCGCCGAGTTGCCGGCCGGCTGGCTGGAGGAGCTGACCGGCTGGTGCGCCGAACGCGGCTGGAGGGTCTCGCTGCAGGGCCGCAAGGTCTACGCCGTGCCGACGCCGCTCAGCAAGAGCGCGGCGCTGGCCGAGGTCGAGCGGCGGATCGGCGGGGCCACCGTGCTGGCGGCCGGCGACTCGCTGCTCGACGCGGACCTGTTGCTCGCGGCCGACGCCGGCTGGCGCCCGGGGCACGGCGAGCTGGCCGACAGCGGCTGGACGGCGCCGGGCGTCACCGCGCTCGACCAGGTAGGCGTGGCGGCAGGGGAGGAGATCGTCCGTCAGTTCCTCGCCCGGGTCCGGGGCGCCGTGGACGTGGCGGACGCCGTCGCGGCGGGGTAGTGCAGCCGGCGGGGCCGTCTGCGGCGGGGGCGTCCGTCGGTACCGGGCCGGGGACGCCCCCGGGCGACCGGCCGCTCAGCCGCAGCAGCCGCCCCCGCAGCAGCCGCCGCCCCCGCCCCCGGACGGGGCCTGCTGCGGGGCGCCGCCGGAGGCCGCGCCGGTGACGGCGACGGTCGACAGCAGCTTCACCGTGTCCTCGTGTCCCTGCGGGCAGACCGCCGGGTCGTTGGCCTGGGCCATCGTGCGGCGGAGTTCGAAGGTGGCCCCGCAGGAGCGGCAGCGGAAGTCGTAACGTGGCATACCGGCAGGGTACCCAGGCTCAGGCTGTGCGGCGCTTCTCCCGGACGTACAACTGCTTGCGGACCCGGGCCACAACCGAGCCGTCCGCCGCCAGCACCTCGGTGTCGAACCAGACCAGGGCCTTCTTGCCCTCCTGCGTGAGCTCGCGGATCTCGGCGAGGCGGTCCTCGGTGAGGACGAACTCGGCGAAGATGTCGCCGCGTCCGGGGGAGACGAAGCTGATCTCGGCGGCCGCGTCCCACACGACGTAGTCGCGGCCGAGGTTCTGCATCACCAGCAGCATCCAGAACGGGTCGGTCATCGCGAAGATCGAGCCGCCGAAGTGCGTGCCCACCCAGTTGCGGTTCAGTCGCCCGAGCCGGAGCCGGACCTTCGCCCGGCGGTAGTCGTCCGAGACGTCCAGGACCTTGACCCCGGCGAAGAGGAACGGCGGCCAGAGGTTGATGCCGCGCCGGAACGTGCGGGCGGAGACGTTGCGCTTACGAGCCATGGCGCGACTCTAGCCCACGAAGTTACCCGCGGGTAACCCTTCTCGGGGAGGCCTCCCCCTTCTCCTCCCCCGCCCCTCCCGTTCGCTTTCCCTTCCCCTCCGCCGCTCGTCTCCGGTGCGTCCTACCGGTGACCGCCGATGTCCCCGCGGATCATCCCCACCACCTGCGCCGCGGTCTCCCGCACCCCCGCCAGCTCCGTGAGGAAGTGCCAGTAGTCGGGGTGCCGGCCGGCCGCCTCCAGCTCGGCGACCGCCCGGTCCAGCCGGCCGACCGCCGCGTCCAGCGGAGCGGCGTGACGCGGGTCCGGCGCCTGCCGTCCCGCCATCGCCAGCCGCTGCGCGTCGCGAAGCGCGAACCTGGTCCGCTCGATCTCCCGGTTGGGGTCGTGCTGTACCTCGTTCAGCTGCCGCAGCCGCTCGTTCACCGCCACCACCGAGCCGTCCGCGGTGTCGAGCAGGGCGCGTACCGTGCCGATCGCGCCCGTCGCGTCCGCCCAGCGCTGCTCGTCGCGCGCCCGCGCGGCCTCCGTGAGTTTCTGCTCCGCCGCCCGTCCGGTCTCCGCGACCTGGTCCGGCACCCGCTGGAGGTCCTGCCAGCACGCGGTGGAGAACCGCCGCCGCAGCTCGCTCAGCGCCGGCTCCACCGTGGCGGCCTTCGTCTCCAGCGCCTGGATCCGCGTCCGCAGGCTGGCCACCCGCCGGTCGATCTCCCGGGCCCGCTCCGGCAGGTGCTCCGCGTCGGCGGCGATCGCGTCCGCCCGCTCCGTCACCCGCTCGGCCCGCTGCAGCGTCGCCGCCACACCGTGCCGGGCCGCCCCCTCGTTCAGCCGGCCCAGCTCCGGCGCCAGCTCGGCCAACCGGGCCGCCAGGTCGTCCGCCTTCAGCCCCGCCCCGCGCACCGCCTCCAGCGCGGTGGTCGCCGCCAGCAGCGACCGCTTCGCCTGCTCCACCGCCGGGGTCACCCGCATCAGCTGCGACTCCGCGTGCTGCAGCACCGGCTGCAGCCGCTCCAGGAACCCGTTCAGCTCCGCCTGCGCGGAACCGAGCTGCCCCTTCACGTCCTCCAGCTGATGCCGCGCCCGCGCCGCCGCCCCGGACTCCAGCTCCGCCGCGTCCAGATCGTGCGCGTCCAGCGCCGCGAGGTAGTTCACCGTCACCTGGTCGACCCGGCCGGAGATCGCCTCGAAGTCCGCCGCCGCCCGCTGGGCCGTCGCTCCGTCCGCAGCCGCGCGCACCGTCTCCACGGCCAGCCGCACCTCGCGCTGGGTCGAGTCCAGCTCGTAGAACGCCTGCTGTGCCGCGTCCCGGGCCGCCTTGGCCTCGGCCCGCATCCCTTCGCCGCTGCGCCGTCCCCACCAGCCGCCGCGCCCGCCGCCGGCACTGCCGAACGACGACGCCCCGGCTGCCGCCAGCGCGCCCGCGACCACCAGCGGCAGCACCAGCGCCTCGGCCACCGCGCTCCCCGGCTGCCGCCCCCGCCTGCTCCCGCCGGCCACCCTCACTGCGCGCTCCCTGATCCGACCGCTGTTCCTCCGCCCATTCTTCCCGATCACCCCACCCCACCGGCACCCCACCCGTCCCACTCGCCGACCACGTGCACCGGACCACCGTCCGGACCAGGTACCCTAGGCAGTCGTCGTCGCCCCTCCCGGGCCACGCCGGGGGCGCGTAGCTCAGTGGTAGAGCGCTGCTCTTACAAAGCAGATGTCGGCGGTTCGAAACCGTCCGCGCCCACAGACACGAAGGGTCCGTTCGCGAGGTGGCAGCCTCGGGGGCGGGCCCTTCGGGGTTTCGGGGCTGGGTTGGGAGGCGGGCTGGGGTGGGGCGGGGGAGGATCGGGGGTGGTGGGGAGGCGGACTGAGCCGACGAGCGGATGTGGTCGCTGATGGAGGAGCAGGTCGGAGCGGCCGGGGAGGGGGAGGGCCGGGCGGAGCTGTCGGCGCGGCTCAACTGTTTGCGGGCGGCCGTGCTGGGGGCCAATGACGGGGTGGTGTCCACGGCGGGGATCGTGACGGGTGTCGCCGGGGCGTCCGGCTCGCGGACGGCGCTGTTGGCGGCCGGGGTGGCGGGGCTGTTGGCGGGGGCGATGTCGATGGCGGCGGGGGAGTACGTCTCGGTCAGTACCCAGCGGGACACCGAGCGGGCGGCGCTGGAGAAGGAACGGCGCGAGCTGGCGGAGGACCCGGAGGGGGAGCTGGACGAGCTGGCCGACTTCTTCCGGGGGAGCGGGTTGAGCGACGGGCTGGCACGGCAGGTGGCCGTGGCGCTGACCGAACGGGACGCGCTGGCCGCGCACGCGCACACCGAGCTGGGCATCGACCCGAAGGCGCTGACCAATCCCTGGGAGGCGGCGCTCGCCAGCGCCGCCGCGTTCACGCTGGGCGCGCTGGTGCCGCTGCTCGCGGTGCTGCTGCCGCCGCAGGACTGGCGGTTGGCGGTGACCGTGGCGGCGGTGCTGGTCGCGCTGACGGTGTCGGGCTGGACGAGTGCCCGGCTGGGCGGCGCGGGGCCGGCCCGGGCGGTGCTGCGGAACGTCGTGGGCGGTGCGCTGGCGATGGTGGTGACGTACAGCGGCGGTGTGCTGCTCGATCACGTCACGGGATAGCGGAGTGCCGGGGGTGTCGTCCCGACAGGCGGGCCGGGTGGGGCTGTGTTTGTGTGGGCCCAAACCCTTGGGAGAGGTGGTCCACCGTGACGATGCCCCCGTTCGGATCGAACGATCCGTTCTCCGATCTGCTCAGCCGCTTCTTCGGGATGAGCCCGATGGCCTCCCCGCCCGCCGTCCAGCGGGTGCCGATCGGGCGGCTGCTGAGCGAGTCGGCGCAGGAGCTCCTCTCCCTCGCCGCGCAGCGGGCCGTCGAGGACGGCGGCAGCAACCTCGACACCGGGCACCTCGCCTGGGCGGCCACCCGGGTGGAGCCCTCGCGCCGGATGCTGGAGCGCGCGGGGGTCGACCCGAAGCAGCTGGCCGACGACCTGAGCAAGGCCCTGCCGGTCGGGGACGGGCCGGTCACACCGAACGGGCAGCCCTCGCTCACCCCGTCGGCCAAGCGTGCACTGCTCGCCGCCCACGCCCGCTCCCAGGCGGCGGGGGCGTCGTACATCGGGCCGGAGCACGTCCTCGGCGCGCTGCTGGAGGAGGAGCGGTCGGGCGCCGGCACGGCGCTGCGCGAGGCGGCGCCCTCGCAGGAGGCGCTGCGCACGGTGCTGGACGGTCGCGGCGTGGGCGGCGAGCGCAGCAGCACCGGCGCGCACCCCAGCCCGACGCCCACGCTGGACGAGTACGGCCGCGATCTCACCGACGAGGCCCGGGCCGGGCGGCTGGACCCGGTGGTGGGCCGGGCGGAGGAGATCGAGCAGACCGTCGAGATCCTCTCCCGCCGCACCAAGAACAACCCGGTGCTGATCGGCGAGCCGGGTGTCGGCAAGACCGCGATCGTCGAGGGACTGGCACAGCGGATCGTCTCGGGCGACGTGCCGCAGAGCCTCAAGGAGAAGCGGGTGGTCTCGCTCGACCTGACCGCCCTGGTGGCGGGCTCCAGGTACCGGGGGGAGTTCGAGGAGCGCCTGAAGTCGGTGATCGACGAGGTCACGGCGGCGGAGAAGAGCGTGATCCTCTTCCTGGACGAGCTGCACACCGTGGTCGGCGCGGGCGGGGGCGGCGAGGGCTCGATGGACGCCGGCAACATCCTCAAACCGGCCCTGGCCCGGGGGGAGTTGAGCGTGGTCGGCGCCACCACCCTGGACGAGTACCGCAAGCACGTGGAGAAGGACGCCGCGCTGGAGCGCCGCTTCCAGCCGGTGCTGGTGCCGGAGCCGAGCGTCGCCGAGACGATCGAGATCCTGCGGGGCCTGCGGGACGCGTACGAGGCGCACCATCAGGTGCGGTTCACCGACGAGGCGCTGGACGCCGCCGCGACCCTGTCCGACCGCTACGTCAGTGACCGCTTCCTGCCGGACAAGGCCATCGACCTGCTGGACCAGGCCGGGGCGCGGGTGCGGCTGCGCAGCCTGAGCGCCTCCACCGAGGCGATGCCGGTGCAGGAGCGGATCACCAAGCTGCGCCGCGAGCTGGAGGAAGCCGTCGCGGACGAGGAGTTCGTGCGGGCGGCCAACCTGAAGACCGAGCTGCGGCAGACCGAGGACGAGCTGGCGGTGATCGGGGAGTCCCGCGAGGAGGTCGTCGACGTCACCGCCGACGACATCGCGCAGGTGCTTTCGGGCCGGACCGGCATCCCGGTCGCCGAGCTGAACGCGACCGAGCGCGAGCGCCTGCTCCGGCTGGAGCAGCACCTCCACGAGAAGGTGATCGGGCAGGACCAGGCGGTCACCGCGGTCGCCCAGGCGGTGCGGCGCGGCCGGGCCGGGATGGGCGACCCGGAGCGGCCGACCGGCTCCTTCCTCTTCCTCGGCCCGACCGGGGTCGGCAAGACCGAGCTGGCCAAGGCACTGGCCGGGCTGCTGTTCGGCGACCCGGACCGGATGATCCGCTTCGACATGAGCGAGTTCCAGGAGAAGCACACCGTCTCCCGGCTGATCGGCTCGCCGCCCGGGTACGTCGGCTACGAGGAGGCCGGGCAGCTGACCGAGGCCGTCCGCCGCAAGCCGTACAGCGTGCTGCTCTTCGACGAGGTGGAGAAGGCGCATCCGGACGTCTTCAACCTGCTGCTGCAGGTGCTGGACGACGGCCGGCTGACGGACTCCCAGGGGCGCACGGTCGACTTCCGCAACACCGTGGTGATCATGACCAGCAACATCGGCTCGCAGCGGATCCTCGACCACGCCGGTGACGTGGACGAGATCCGCGACGACCTGATGCGCGACCTCCGGGCACGGTTCCGCCCGGAGTTCCTCAACCGGATCGACGAGGTGATCGTCTTCCACGCGCTCACCCGGGAGGACCTGCTCCAGGTGGTGGACCTGATGCTGGAGCGCAACCGGCGCCGGCTGCGGGCGCAGGACGTCCGGCTGGAGGTCACCGAGGGCGCCAAGGAGTGGCTGGTGAACCGTGGCTACCAGCCGGAGTTCGGGGCGCGGCCGCTGCGCCGGACGATCCAGTCGGAGCTGGACAACCGGATCTCCAACCTGCTGCTGGACGGCACGGTGCAGGAGGGGGACACGCTGCTCGCCGAGGTGAGCGGCGGTGACCTGGTGGTGGCGCCGGCCGGGCCGGAGCCCTCGGCGACCGCCGAGGGGGCGGCGCCCCACACGGCGTAGCCGCAGGTCGACGGAACCGCCAAAGGGCGGGGGTGGGGGCGGGGGCCGGACCCCGCCCCCGCGTCGTCCTCAGTCCTGCTGCGGTCAGTCCTGTTGCGGGAAGACCTCGCGCAGCAGCGGGTCGGGCAGCCCGCGGCGGTGCCACTCCCGGGGGTAGCCCAGCGAGACCTCCTGGAAGCGGATGCCGTCGTAGCTGGTCACCCGGGGGATGTGCAGGTGGCCGTAGATCATCGCGGCGGTGTTGAAGCGGCGGTGCCAGTCGGCGGTCAGCTCGGTGCCGCACCACTGGGCGAACTCCGGGTACCAGAGGATCTCGGTGGGCTGGCGGACCAGCGGGTAGTGGTTGACCAGGACGAGCGGCAGCTGCGGGTCGTGGGCCGCGAGCCGTTCCCCGGTGAGGCGGACGCGTTCACGGCACCAGGAGTCGCGGTCCGGGAACGGGTCGGGGTGGAGCATCCGCTCGTCCGTGCAGACCACGCCGCTGCTGTAGGCGGCGGCCAGGGACTCCTCCTTGGTGGTCGTCCCCGGGGCCCGGAAGGAGTAGTCGTACAGAAGGAACAGGGGCGCGACGGCGACCGGGCCGCCGGCGCCCTCCCAGACCGGGTAGGGGTCCTCGGGGGTCACGACGCCGAGGCCGCGGCAGAGTTCCACCAGGTGCTCGTAGCGGGCCACGCCGCGCAGCTGCACCGGGTCGTCGGGGTGGGTCCAGAGCTCGTGGTTGCCGGGGGCCCAGATCACCCGGGCGAAGCGCTCGGCCAGCAGCCCCAGGGCCCACTCGATCGAGGTGGTGAGTTCGGCGACGTCGCCGGCGACGATCAGCCAGTCGTCGGGGGACTCGGGCTGCAGCTTCTCCACCAGGTCACGGTTCTCCTGGTAGGAGATGTGCAGGTCGCTCACGGCGAGCAGACGGCCGGCCCGGCCGGTCCCTCCCGCCCGTGCGGCGCCCGCGTCGCTCCGGTTCTCGGTGGTCACTCCAGCCCCCATGTGGTCACCCGGCCCATGGCGCCACAGTACGTGGTGGATGCGGACGGTGTCCCGGGTTGGCCGGATCATGCCGGATACCGCGGCGGCGTCCTGAGCGGGGCTCAGTCGCCGATCTGCCAGAGCACTCCGTGGGCGGTGGCGTTGGTGACGACGAGGATGACCAGTGCGGCCACGCCGAGCACGAGGCCCAGGACGGCGCGCCCGCGGCGGCTCGTACCACGGACGAGGGCGAGCGTGGCGAGCGTGATCGCGAGCGGGCCGAGGACGAGGTTGAAGAGCAGCAGGCCCGGCAGGCCGAGCAGGAACGAGGCGACGGCCAGGTTGTCGGCCTCGGCGGTGCTGTGACGGGGCGTGACGGTGCTCATGATGGCGAATGGTCCTTCCGGGGGAGGAAGAGCGCGGACGGGAGCGGGCGGGCTCATACTCGGGACTCTGCACGGGCCGGGGCGTGGGGTTCAGCGCTGTCGCAGCCGGGCGAGGCCCTCGCGGGCGCCGAACGCCAGCAGCCAGGCGGTGATGGCGGCGGAGGCGGTGAGGAAGACCGGGAGCGAGGTGTGGGCGGCGGCGCCGACCAGGGCGCCCAGGGCGATGAGGGCGGTGAGCAGGATCATGACGGTCCCCTCCAGAGGCCGTGCGCCGTCGGTCGGCACGGCTTTCGGTTTACAACTGTTCGCTGAATCCTCCGCCACTCTACGCCTGGCTGGCCAAGTTCGGCAAACACTTGTTTACTGAATGGCGTGAGTCACACCATGGGGGCCAGGCAGGCCCAGAAGCGGCAGAGTCGGCGTGCGTTGCTGGACGCGGGGCTGCACCTGTTGGCCGATCAGAACCTGGCGAGCCTCGGCGTGCGCGAGGTCACCCGTGCCGCCGGGCTCTCGCCGGCCGCGTTCTACCGACACTTCCCCGACCTCGCCGCGCTCGGCGTGGCCCTGGTCGAGGAGTCGCTCGCCAGCCTCCACGTCATGATCCGCTCGGTGCTCGCCGGCGGGGACGGGGCCGAGGAGGTGATCGACCGGGCGGTGGAGGTGATCGAGCAGCACGTCCGCGACCACCGTCCGCACGTGCGCTTCCTCGCGCGGGAGCGGCACGGCGGGGTCCGCCGGGTGCGGGAGGCGATCGACGCCGAGCTGGGGCGCTTCGCCGCCGAGGTCGGGGCGGCGCTGGCGCTCCAGTCCGCGTCCGAGGGGTGGAGCCCGGAGGACCTTCAGATGTTGGCGGAGCTCTACGTCGACCGGATGGTCTCCACGGCCGCCGCCTTCCTGGAGGCGCTGGAGGCGCTGGAGGTCCCGGGCGCCGACTCGTACGCGGACCCGGGGGCCTCCGCGGACCCGGGGGCCTCCCCGGGCGCCGACCCGGCCGCAGTGCGACGGATCGCCGTCGCGGCCGGGTTCCAGCTTCGGTTGATCAGTGTCGGACGCCGCCACTGGCACGACAGTTGAACCCCGCCGGCCGCACCGGCCGGACCTGACCTCTCCGTTGTGGTCGGACTCTTGACATCACGTCATGTCCGCGCCAGCTTTGGTGCACCCCCACAGCGAGAGGTCTCTCATGAAGAAGCCGCTCATAGGCATGCTCGCCACGCTCCTGTTCGCCGGGGCCGCCGCCCTGGCCGGCGCCCCCGGCGCGGCGGCCGCCCCGTCGCCGGCCGCCCTCGCCGCGGCCGGGACCGGAACGCAGGACCAGGCCCCGGCGCAGGGACAGGCGCCGGTCGCCGCCGTGAACTTCGCCGGGACGGTGGCGCTCAGCAACTGCTCCGGCTCGCTGGTCCGGCTCCCCGGCTCCGCCGCCGGCGACCCGGCGCTCGTGCTCTCCAACGGCCACTGCCTGGAGACCGGGTTCCCCGGCCCCGGTGAGGTGCTTGTCAACCGGTCCTCCAACCGGTCCTTCACGCTGCTCAACTCCTCCGGCGGGAAGGCCGCCACGCTGCGCGCCACCAAGATGGTCTACGGGACGATGACCGACACCGATGTGTCGATCTACCAGCTGAACACCACCTACGCCTCGATCAAGTCGCGCTACGGCATCGCCCCGCTCACCGTGTCGGCGACCCACCCGGTGCAGGGCACCCCGATCAAGGTCGTCTCCGGGTACTGGAAGAGGATCTACTCCTGCTCGATCGACGGCTTCGCCTACCGGCTGAAGGAGGGCAGCTGGACCTGGAAGGACTCGGTCCGCTACACCTCCAGCTGCAACACCATCGGCGGCACCTCCGGCTCGCCCGTGGTCGACGTCAACACCGGCCAGGTCGTCGCCGTGAACAACACGGGCAACGAGGACGGCCAGCGCTGCACCGACAACAACCCCTGCGAGGTCGACCCGAACGGTGTGGTGACCGTCCGCCAGGGCATCAACTACGCCCAGGAGACCTACGGCATCCCGGCCTGCTTCGCCGCCGGCAACCGCCTCGACCTCGCCCTGCCCGGCTGCACCCTGCCGCGCCCCTGACCAGCACACCTTTCGCCGGTGGGCCATCCGCGATCCCGCGGGTGGCCCACTCGGCCGTCTACCGGACGGCCGACCCGACGGCAGCCGCCCGCCGGCTGCCGGAGAGTGTCCGACAGTTCCGTTGATCCGATGGAGAGTTGATGTCAACCAAGCTCAGAAGGCTGCTGGTCGCCGTCCTGCTCGTACCGCTGCTCGGCCTCGGCGCGGCTACGCCCGCCCTGGCGCAGCCCGACCCGGGGGCGGCCGCCGGCGCGGCCGGCTCCGTCGCCGACAACCCCTCGGCCGACATCAGGGACCGGCTCGCGGCCATCCCGGGCATGACCGTCACCGAGGAGAAGCCCGCCGGCGACGCCGAGCACCGCTACTTCCTGCTCACCTACACCCAGCCGATCGACCACTTCCGCCCCTGGCTGGGCACCTTCCAGCAGCGGCTGAGCGTGCTGCACCGCGGCTACGACCGCCCGACCGTCTTCTACACCAACGGCTACACGCTGCGCACCACGCCGTCCCGCACCGAGCCGGCCAGGCTGACCGACGGCAACCAGGTCTCGATCGAGTACCGCTACTTCACGCCGTCCCGGCCGGAGCCCGCCGACTGGACGAAGGCCGGCATCCGGCAGGCCGCCACCGACTCGCACCGGATCATCACCGCGCTCAAGCGGATCTACCAGCGCGAGTGGCTCTCCACCGGGGCCAGCAAGGGCGGCATGTCCTCCACCTACCACCGCCGCTTCTTCCCCGACGACGTGAACGGCACCATCGCCTACGTCGCGCCGAACGACGTCGACAACCGCGAGGACTCCGCCTACACCGAGTTCTTCCGGAACGTCGGCACCCCGGAGTGCCGCGCCGCGCTCTCGGCGGCCCAGCGTGAGCTGCTGGTCCGCCGCGACCGCCTGGAGGCCCGCTACGTGGCCGACAACGTTGCCGCGGGTTCGACGTTCACCACCACGGGCAGCGCCGACCGGGCGTACGAGGCCGGGGTGCTCGACACGGTCTGGGCGTTCTGGCAGTACAGCACCGAGGCGGACTGCGCCAGCGTGCCGGCCGCGGCCACCGCCACCGACGACCAGCTGTACGCGTGGTTCGACGCGCAGGTCGGCATCACCGGGAACAGCGACCAGTCGCTCGCCACCTACACGCCCTACTACTACCAGGCGGGCACCGAACTGGGTTCGCCCACCTTCGCCGTGCCGCACCTCAAGGGCGTGCTGAACTACGACTTCAAGGAGCTGTACTCGCCGCGGACGTACGTGCCGAAGAACATCCCGATGCGGTTCGACCCGTCCGCGATGCGCGACATCGACCGCTGGGTGCGGCACTCGTCCGAGCGGATCATCTTCGTCTACGGCCAGAACGACCCGTGGGGCGCCGAGCCGTTCCGGCTGGGCTGGGGCAGTGAGGACAGCTACGTCTACACCGTTCCCGGCGGCAACCACGGCTCCAACATCGGCAAGCTGCCGGCGGCGGAGTCGGCGGAGGCCACCGCCAAGGTGCTGGAGTGGGCCGGCCTGGCCGACGCCGAGGGCGCACGTTCGCTCGCCCAGAGCCACCGGATCCCGCCGTTCGGCCCGCTGGACGAGGAGGGCCTGAAGGTCGAGCGGGACCGCCCCTGAGGCCGGTCCCTCCGGGGCCACCCGCCGGCAGCGCGCCGGAGGGTGGCCCCTTCGCGTGCTCCGTGTGCGCGCCCCCTCCCCGAAGCGCTGAATCAGTGCTTCAATTCTTCCATGGCCTACCGACGCACGCCCGCCGTCCAAGCCCGGCTCGACGCCCAGCGCGAAGCGGTGCTCCAGGCCGCGGTCGGGCTGCTCGCCGAGCGCGGGTACGGCGGCTGCTCGATGGCGGCGGTGGCGGACCGCGCCGGGATCGCCACCGGCAGCCTCTACCAGCACTTCGCCAACAAGGCGGAGCTGTCGGTGGAGCTGTTCCGCCGGGTGGTGAACCGGGAGATCGACGCCGTCCACGCGGCCGTCGCCCGCCGCGAGTCCCCGGAGCAGCGGATCGCGGCCGTGGTGGAGACCTTCGCCGCCCGTGCCCTGCGCGCGCCGCGGCTCGCCCACGCGCTGCTGGTCGAGCCGGCCGATGCCGTCGTGGACGCCGAGCGGCTGGTCTTCCGGCGGGCCTTCCGCGACGTGATCGCCGCGGAGATCGCGGTCGCGCTGGCGGCCGGCCGGCTGCCCCGGCAGGACCCGGAGCTGACCGCCGCCGCGATCGTCGGCGCGGTCGGCGAGGCGCTGGCCGGGCCGCTGGCAGCGGCCCCCGCACCCCGAGCACAGGCGCGAGCACAAGCACAAGCACACGGCCGGGCTCCGGCTCCGGAGCCGACGGCCGCACCCGCCCCCGGGGACGACCTGCCCGACGTCGTCCCCGCCCTGGTCTCCTTCACCCTGCGTGCCCTGGGAGGACGCGATGACAGCGACGCATGAGGTCACCAACCAGGTGCCCCTGCCGTACGGACACGACACCGCCGCCGACCCGGCCCTGATCGCCGCCCTGCACCGGGCCGGCGCCGGCTGGGCCGAGGACGAGCTGCACGAGCTCGGCCGCCTGGCCGGTTCCGAGCAGGCCGCCGAGTGGGGCCGGCTGGCCAACGAGAACCCGCCCGTCCTGCGCACCCACGACCGCTTCGGGCACCGGATCGACGAGGTCGAGTTCCATCCGTACTGGCACGAGCTGATGCGAACCGCCGTCGGTCACGGCCTGCACGCCGCCCCGTGGCAGGACGACCGGCCGGGCGCGCACTCCGCCCGCGCGGCCAAGTTCCTCGTCTGGGGCCAGGTCGAGGCCGGCCACACCTGCCCGATCTCGATGACCTACGCCGCCGTCCCCGCCCTGCGTGCGACCCCCTCGCTCGCGGCCGGGCTGGAGCCGCTGCTGGCCTCCCGGGAGTACGACTTCGGACTGCGCGAGCCGCACGCCAAGCGCGGGCTCATCGCCGGAATGTCGATGACCGAGAAGCAGGGCGGTTCGGACGTCCGGACCAACACCACCACCGCCGTCCCGCACGCCGACGGCACCTACCGGCTCACCGGGCACAAGTGGTTCACCTCGGCGCCGATGTCCGACCTCTTCCTGACGCTCGCCCAGGCGCCCGGCGGGCTCAGCTGCTTCATGGTGCCGCGGATCCTGCCCGACGGCGGGCGCAACCGCTTCCACCTCCAGCGGCTCAAGGACAAGCTGGGCAACAAGTCCAACGCCTCCGCCGAGATCGAGTACGACGGCGCGGTCGGGTGGCTGGTCGGCGAGGAGGGGCGCGGCGTGCCGACCATCATCGAGATGGTCAACACGACCCGGCTCGACTGCACCGTCGGCGCCGCCTCCGGCATGCGCCTGGGGGCCACCCGCGCGGTGCACCACGCGCTCCACCGGCAGGCGTTCGGCCGGGCGCTCGTCGACCAGCCGCTGATGCGCAACGTGCTCGCCGACCTGGTCGTCGAGTCGGAGGCGGCCACCACGGTCGCGATGCGCCTCGCCCAGGCCACCGACGGCGCGCTGGCCGGGGACGAGACCGAGGCGCTGGTCCGGCGGCTCGGTCTGGCGGTGAGCAAGTACTGGGTCTGCAAGCGCGGTCCGGCACACGCCGCCGAGGCCCTGGAGTGCCTCGGCGGCAACGGGTACGTCGAGGAGTCCGGCATGCCCCGGCTCTACCGGGAAGCACCGCTGGTCTCGATCTGGGAGGGCTCCGGCAACGTGGCCGCCCTGGACGCACTGCGAGCCATGGCCAGGCGTCCGGAGACCGTCGAGGCCTTCCTCGGCGAGCTGGACGCGGCGGCCGGTGCGGACCGCCGGTTGGACGCGGCCGTGGGCGACCTGCGCAAGCAGCTCGCCGACCCGGGTGAACTGGAGTTCCGCACCCGCCGGCTGGTCGAGTCGATGGCGCTGGCCTTCCAGGGGTCGCTGCTGGTGCGCCACGGCGACCCGGCGGTGGCCGACGCCTTCTGCGCCTCCCGCCTCGGCGGCGACCACGGCGCCGCCTTCGGCACGCTGCCGGCAGGCGTGGACGCCGGGGCGATCATCGACCGTGCCCGTCCGGTGCCCGCATGAGCGGCGGGCACCCGGGCGGCACCGGGCGGCGGACGGCCGGTCGGGCCGACGCCGCGCCCGGGGCGGCCGACGCCGCCGGTCGGGCCGACGCCGCGGAGGTGGAGGCGGCCGAGGTCCGCGCCTTCTGGCGGGGCCTCGGCCTCCCCGGCCTGATCGACGTGCACACCCACTTCATGTCGCAGAACGTCCTGGACAAGGTGTGGGCGTACTTCGACGCGGCCGGCCCGCTGGTGGACCGGCCGTGGCCGATCACCTACCGCGAGGCCGAGGACGAACGGGTCGGCCGGCTGCGGGACTTCGGCGTCCGGGCGTTCACGTCCATGCTCTACCCGCACAAGCCCGGCATGGCCGACTGGCTCAACGGCTGGGCCGCCGGCTTCGCCGCCCGCACCCCGGGCTGCCTGCACACCGCCACCTTCTTCCCGGAGCCCGGCGCGCCCGGGTACGTGGCCCGGGCGCTCGCGGACGGCGCCAGGGTCTTCAAGGCGCACCTCCAGGTCGGCGGGTACGACCCGGCGGACCGGCTGCTCGACGAGGTCTGGGGCCTGCTGGCCGAGACCGGCACGCCGGTGGTGACGCACTGCGGCTCGGGGCCCGTCCCCGGCAAGTACACCGGCGCGGGTCCGATCGGTGAGGTGCTCGCCCGGCACCCGCGGCTGCGGCTGGTGGTGGCCCATCTCGGGATGCCGGAGTACACCGACTTCCTCGACCTCGCCGAGCGGTACCCGGAGGTCCGGCTCGACACCACCATCGCCTTCACCGACTTCGCCGAGCGGGACACGCCGTTCCCGCCCGCCGAACTGCCGCGCCTGGCGGGGCTCCGGGAGCGGATCCTGCTCGGCAGCGACTTCCCCAACATCCCGTACCGGTACCGGCACCAGCTGGAGGCGCTGGAGCGGCTGGGGCTGGGGGAGGAGTGGCTGCGGGCGGTCTGCCACGACAACGCCGCCCGGTTGTTCGGGCTGTCCGTGCATCCGACCGGCTGACGGGCGGTGCCGGCGGTGCCGGTGGTGCGGTCGGGTGCCGGGCGGCCGGGCCGTAAGGGAGCGGCCGGGCGCCCCGGGCCCGGTGCCCCGCCCGTCGGCGCACCCCCTCCGCCCGCCGGGGGCTCACGCCACGGTGGCGAGCACCCGGAGCACCTCCCCGTGCAGCCCGGGCGGGGCGGCGAGGAAGCTGTCGGAGGTGGTCGACCAGGCCGCCCCGGCGGCGTCCGTCACCGCCGCCCCCGCCTCGGCGGCGATCAGCGCGCCCGGCAGCAGGTTGACCGCGTCCGTCCCGTACTCCCAGAACAGCGTCAGGTGCCCGGATCCCACCTGGGCCACCTGCAGGGCGGTCGGCCCGAGGTTGCGCACCGCCAGGACCTCGGCCAGCACCGCCGTCAGCGAGGCGCCGGCCCGGCGCAGCGCCGGTTCGTCCGCGGCGACCAGCGGCGGCTGGCTGGTCCCGGCGACGGCCACCGCGAGCTCCCGCTCCGGCGGCGCGACGGGCCTCCCGTCCAGCTCGGCCCCGCCGCCCCGCACCGCGCGGTAGGTCCGCCCGCCGAGCTGCGGCGCGTGCACCACGGACAGCACCGCGGCCCCGTCCCGGACCAGGGTGGCGGTGACCGCCCACTGCTGCTGCCCGAGCAGGTACTGCACGGCGCCGTCGGTGGCGTCGCAGAGCCACCACTCGCCCCCGGTCGGCACCGTGCCCTCCAGTTCGTCCGTCACCCAGCCCGCCTCCGGACGGAGTTCGGCCAGCCGGGCCCGCAGCTCGGCGGCGGCCGGGCCGTCCAGTTCGGCGAAGTGCGCCATCGCCTCCGCCACCGTCCGCCCGGGGGTCGGCCCGGCCGGGCGCACTGCGGCCAGCCGGGCGCCCACCGCCCGGACCGCCGTCTCGACACCCGGCAACAGCTCCCTGAGCTCCCGGACCTCGTCGTTCATCGCCGACTCCCTTCCCCGGTTCCCCGGGCCGAGCGGGTCCCCGTCGGCCGGGTTCTGTTCGATTCAGGACAAGGAGTACCGTCAGGGCCGCCGAACAGGACGCTCGAACCGGGCTCGACGACGGAGATCGGACACCGTGGACCTCTCAGTAGCCGATCCGGACACCGTGCTGGACGCGCTGGACCGCCGGCTGGTCTGCGCGCTCCAGGTCGACGGCCGGGCCGAGACCGGCCGGATCGCCGAGGTGCTCGGCGTCTCCACCCGGACGGTCACCCGCCGCCTCGCCCGGCTCCACCGGTCCGGGCTGCTGCGGGTGGTCCGGATGCCCGACGTCGAGGACGCGGCGGTCGGTGCGCTGCTGCTGCGGGTCCGGGTGCTCCGCGGCAAGGTCGACACCGTCGCACGGGCGCTCGCCGACCGGTCGGACGTGCCGTTCGTCGACGTGATGCTCGGCGGCCAGGAGGTCGGCGCGGTGGTGCTCAGCGACGCCGGCTCCCGGGACCGGCTGCTGTACGGGCAACTGCCCGCCACGGCGGCGGTCACCGAGACCACCACCCACGCCGTGCTGCACGCCTACGCCGACGCCGGCCAGTGGCGGGCCGGCTACCTGGACGAGGCCGAGGCGGCAGCCCTGGCCCCGCCGCCGTCCGTCCCGCGGCCGGCGGCGGGGGAGACACCGCTCGACGCGCTCGACCGCGCGCTGCTGGCGCGGCTCGGCACCGACGCCCGGCAGTCCCACGCCGCGCTCGCGGCGGCGGTCGGTGCGCCCGAGTCGACGGTCCGCCGCCGGCTGCACCGGCTGGCCGAGGGCGGGCTGCTGCGCACCCACACCACGATCGACCCGCGCCTGCTGGGCATGGCCGTGGACGCCAACCTCTGGCTCGACGTGCCCCCGGGCCGGCTCGCCGAGGTCGGCACGGCACTGGCCGGCCACCCCCAGGTACACGGGGTGTTCGCCACCAGCGGCCCGGCCAACCTGATGGCCACCGTGTTCTGCCCGGACCACGGTGGCCTCTACCGCTTCGTCACCGGGACGCTCGGCCCGCTCGGCATCACCCGGGCCGAGACGGCGATCGTCGGACGGGCCGTCAAGCGGGCGGGCGTCGTGCTGTCGGACACGGCCCGGCCGCCGCGGATCAGGCTCCGGTAGTGGATCCGGGGCGGATGATCATCAGAACCACCACCACGGCCCAGAGCAGGTTGAACACCCCGGCCGTCATCGGCAGCAGCTTCAGACCCTGGACGGCCTTGCCGTGCTCCGCCGCGTCGGCGTCGAGGTCGAGTGCGTCCACCGCGGCCTGCTGCGCGGGCAGGACGAAGAGCAGCAGCGAGAGGCCAGCGAGCGCGGTGAGCACCATCGAGACGATCAGCCAGGACTGCCCGAGCACGTCCATCACCTGGGCGACGCCGATGCCCATCACCGGGACGGCTATCCCCAGCAGGGCGTAGACCTGGGTGATCCGGTGCAGCGTGCGCAGGATCCCCGCGTCGGCCGCCCGGTCGGGCCCGCCGGCCAGTGCGGCCCGGGCCTTCCGCGGGAACATGCTGACGGCCACCGCGACGGGGCCGATGAACAGCACCGAGGCGAGGACGTGCAGGCTCAGCAGGAACTTGGCCATGGCGGGGACACCCCTTGGATCCAACGGGGGCTGCGCACCGGTGAGGCGGCGCGGACAGCCGGGGCGTGCGGTTCCGACCCCGAGCACGCACGCTAACACCGCTTATCCGGAGGCCGTCCGCGCGGGTCCGGGGCCCCGAAGGCGGTGGGAGGCCCCCGCTCCCGAGGGGCTCCGCGGCCTCAGCCGGCCTCGGGCGCCAGCGTCACGATGCGCGGGGCGGCGGTGCTCGCCGCACAGATCACCGCGCCCCGGACGGGGTCCGTCCAGTCGACCAGGTGGAGGTCCTGGTAGCGGCTCCGCAGCGGCCGGCCCGGCGGGACGTCCAGCGGCAGCGCGGAGAGGTCGACCTCCGCGAGCCCGTCCAGGCTGGTCCGCCCGAGCTTGATCAGAGACTCCTTGCGCACCCACTGCCGCAGGAACGCCCGGCCAGGCTCCGGGTGCGTCTCCACCCGCTGCAGCTCCGCCGGGGCGAGCACCCGGCCGGCGACCTGGAGGAGCGAGCCGCTGCGCGCCGTCAGCTCGACGTCGACGCCGACCGGGTGGCGGCCGGCGGCGGCCGCGACCACGCCGTGGGTGTGCGAGAGGCTGACCCGGACGTCCGGGTGGTCCGGGAGGGAGGGGCGGCCGTGGTCGGCCTTGCCGCAGTCCGGGCAGTTCTGGGCCAGCGTGATCGTGTCGGCCGCCACGCCGAGCAGGCGGGCGGCGCAGAGCCGGACCAGGATGTGCGCGGCGGTGAAGTCCGCCCGGCCGGACTCCTGCCGGAACCGCGCGGCGCGCTCGCGCTCGACCGCGGTGAGCAGGTGCTCGCCGGCCTCGGGGTGCCGCAGCACGTCCGCGCTGGCCGACACGGCGGCGATCGGGGCGTGCGGGTCCTGGTCCTCGGAAGTCATGTCCCCAACCTAGCCGGACGCGCAGGCGCCGGGCGCGTTGGCCCGTCCGGATGATTGGCGGATCGGTGCTGATGGTCCGTAGGGTATGTTTCGTCCGATTTCGTGACTTATATTGTGAATCTTCCGGAATTGATCCGGTATCAAGTGAGCTGCGGGGCAGGTCGGTGCGGCCTGCCCCCTTCGCGGTGCGGAGGACGTTTCGATGGGTCAGGGCAGCACCGGTGCGCCGGGACACAGGACAACCGCCACCAGGGGGCCGGTCGCGGTCCGGCGGCGCCGCGCCGTCCGGATCGGTGTGGCGACCGCGGTCGCCGCAGTGCCGATGGCCGCCGTACTGACGGCCGGTTCGGCCGCTCCGCTGGCGCCGCCGCTGGGCGCCTGCACCGGGCCCGACTGCCCGGCCACCTGGCCCACGCCCCCGCACAACGGCGACTTCGCCGGGCGGGACGCCACGATCAACGTCTTCACCGGCGGCGACTACACGGTCACCGGCCGGGCCGCCGAGGCGGAGGGCAGGATCGTCACCCTCGGCGATCTCACCGTGGACAAGAGCCAGGGCGGCGGTGCCTTCAACATGGGCGTGGTGGGCGTCGGTTCGAGGGTGGTGCCGCCCGACGGGAGCGACTTCGTCACCGTCGGCGGCGACGTGGACGTGAGGTCCGGCAACCGGATCCTCATCGGCGGCAGCGACGCCACGCACCGGGTCTTCGGCAACCTGCGTCACGCGGGCGACCTCACCGGTACGGTCGACATCGACCCCGCCGGGCAGGCGATCAAGGACGCGGGTGCCGTCGCGCCCTTCCGGGGGCTGCGGACCCGGATCGAGGAGATCTCCACGTGCACCGGCAGGGCGACCGCCACCGGCACCGTCACCGTGACGAACAGCGAGGCGACCTTCGCCGGCGACGGGACCAGCAGGCGGCAGGTCTTCAACGTCGACCGGAACCTCGGCTCGGCGGCCCGGCAGATCGGCCTGGTCTTCACCGGCATCCCCGCCGGCGCCACCGTGGTGGTCAACGTCCTGCCGGACGACGCGATCATCAACACCTACACCGGCACCGGCCTGCCGGGGGACCAGATCACCGAGCTGCGCCCCCGGCTGCTGTGGAACTTCCCCACCGCCACCACCGCGCGGCTGCTGGGCGGTGCGCAGTTCCAGGGCTCGGTGATGGCCGGCAACCCGGCCTCGACCACCACCATCGCGATGCCCGGCGTGAACGGTCGGGTCTACCTGGCCGGCAACCTGGTCCAGACCGGCAGCGGTGGCTACGAGATCCACAGCTACCCCTTCGACGGGGACCTGCCGGACTGCGCCGCGACGCCGAGCCCGTCGCCGACCTCGCCGTCCCCCTCCCCGACCTCGCCGAGCCCGACCTCGACCACCACCTCGCCGAAGCCGACCACCACGTCGCCGAAGCCGACGTCCCCCAGACCGACGTCCCCCAGACCGACCTCCCCGACCCCCACCTGGACGGAGTCCGGCTCGTCGAGCGCGTCGCCGACCGGTGCGACCACGCACCCGACCAGCCGCCGCCCCACCAGCCACCGGCCGACCAGCGGTTCCCCGACCGGCGGTGCTGAACTGCCGTCGACCGGCGGGAGCGGCGCCCCGGCCGTCCTCGGCCTCGCCGGCGCCGGTCTGCTGGCCCTCGGCGGACTCGGAGTCCTGGCCGCCCGCCGCCGCGGCCGGCACAGCTAGGGCGTACAGGGCCCGCGACGCCGGACGGCCCTCGCCCCGGTACGGGCGAGGGCCGTCCGGTGCGTACCCGTCCGGTGCGCGCCCTCAGTGCTCGTCGAAGAAGCGTGCCACTGTCGCGCGCTCGGCGGCCACGGCCGACACCGGCTCGCCGACCACCCGCCCCGCCAGCTCGACGGCCAGCTCGCCCACGTCGTGCCGGAGCGTGACGGCGGCGAGCGCCTGGTCCACGGCTATCTGCGCGCGCGCCTCGGCGACCAGCCGGTCGCGCTCCCGGAGACCCTCCTCGCGGGCGGTCGCGATGGCCGCCGCGCCCTGCTCGGCGGCCTCCTGCCGGATCCGGGCCGCCTCGTGCCGGGCGTCCGCCAGCACCTTCCGGTACGCCTCGTGCGTCCGGTCGGCCTCGGCGTCGAGCTCCTCCGCACGCTCCAGCCGGCCCTCGGTGGCGTCCCGGCGCTCGGCCTGCACCCGCTCGATCCGCGGCAGGACCTTCCGCCCGAGCAGCCAGGTCATCAGGAAGAAGCAGGCCAGGCCGACGACCAGTGCGGCCGGCTCGGGCTTCAGCGGTCCGAGTTTCTCCAGGTCCATGCACCCCTCCTGCGCTCTGACGAGCCGTCATGAGTAATGCTGCCCCGGCGTGTTGCGGTGAACCGTCGGGGAGGGGGTGCGGGGGAGGCCGTCGCGGACCCCGCGCCTCAGGTCACCTCGCCGCGGCGGGAGAAGCGCTCCTCGCGCCACTCGCCGCTCTCCAGCACCTCGGCCAGCTGCTGCGCTGCGTCCCAGACGTCGGTGTGGGAGAGGTAGAGCGGGGTGAAGCCGAACCGCATGAGGTCCGGGGCGCGGAAGTCCCCGATGACCCCGCGCTCGATCAGCGCCTGCACCACCGGGTACCCGTCGGCGTGCCGCAGGGCCACCTGGCTGCCGCGTCGGGCGTGCTCGCGCGGGGTGGCCACCTCGATCCCGTCCAGGCCCTCCACCAGGGTGATGAACAGGTCGGTCAGCGCCAGGCTCTTGGCCCGCACCGCGGCCAGGTCGGCCCGCTCCCAGACGTCCAGCGAGGACTCCAGGGCGGCCTGGCCGAGCAGCGAGGGCGAACTGGTGAGGAAGCGGCCGATGCCGTCCTTCGGGTCGTACCCGGGCTCGAAGGCGAACGGGCGGGCATGCCCGAACCAGCCGCTCAGCGGCTGCTGCGGACCGGCCGCCAGGTGCCGGCGGGCGACGTGGAGGAAAGCCGGCGAGCCGGGGCCGCCGTTCAGGTACTTGTAGGTGCAGCCGACCGCGAAGTCCGCTCCGGCCGCACCGAGCTCGACCGGGAGCGCGCCCACCGAGTGGCAGACGTCCCAGATCATCAGGGCGCCCGCGGCCTGCACCCGGGCGGTGATGCCGGGCATGTCCAGCAGCTCGCCGGTGCGGTAGTCCACGTGCGAGAGGACGACCGCGGCGACGTCCCCGTCCAGGTGCCGGTCCAGCTCCTCCGGCGTGACCAGGACGCTGCGCGCGCCCTCGAAGAGCGCGGTCACGCCCTCGGCGATGTACAGGTCGGTGGGGAAGGCCGCGCCGTCGCCGAGCACCGTCCGGCGGCCGGGGCGCAGCCGCAGCGCGGCGGTCAGCACCTTGAACAGGTTGACCGAGGTGGTGTCGCAGACCACCACCTCGTCCGGCTCGGCCCCGATCAGCGGCGCGATCCGCTGGCCCAGCCGGTACGGCTGCTCGAACCAGCCGGCCTCGTTCCAGCTGCGGATCAGCTCGCGGCCCCACTCCTCCTCGACGACCTGCCGCACCCGCCCGGGGGTGCGGGCCGGCAGCGCGCCGAGCGAGTTCCCGTCCAGGTAGACGACGCCGTCCGGCAGGGCGAACTCCTTGCGGAACGCCGCCAGCGGGTCTACGGCGTCCAGCGCCGCGCACTCCTCGCGCGTGATCATGCCCACCTTCTTGCCCACTCTCTCGCTCACAGCTCGCTCACATCTCGTCCCGGACGGACCACAGCTCGGGGAAGACGTCCTGCTCGGCCGCCTTGCGCAGCCAGCTCAGGCCGCTGGAGCCGCCCGAACCCGGTTTGGCTCCCATCGCCCGGCGGACCGCCGCCAGGTGGCGCTGGCGCCAGCGGGTCACCCGCTCGGCGACGTCCAGCAGCGCCTCGGCGAGCGGCTGGAGGGAGGCGAGGTCCGGGTCGGTGTAGACCCGGCGCCAGGCCGCCTCCACCGCCGGGTCGGTCCGGTGGCGCTGCTCGGAGGGCTCGTGCGGCACGGCGAGCCCGCGCCGGGCCAGCAGGGCCAGTGCGTCGTCGTACAGGCTGGCGGAGCGCAGCGCCTCGGCCAGCTCGGCACGCGTCTCCGGCACCTCGTCGTACATCCGCAGCAGCGCGGCGTTCTTGTTGCCGAGCAGGAACTCCAGGTGCAGGAAGGCCGAGGACTGGAAGCCCGAGGCCTCGCCGAAGACCGAGCGGAAGGCGTTGAACTCCTGCGGCGTCATGGTCGCCAGCAGGTCCCAGGACTCCACCAGCACGTCCTGGGCGTGGGTGCCCCGGCGCAGTGCGGCGAGCGCCTCCGGCAGGTCGTCCTCGCGCAGCGCATGCTGGGCGATCGTCCACTCGTGCCGCAGCAGGCCGAAGAGCAGCTCCATCACCTGGGTGGTGACGATGAACGACAGCTCGGCCGGCACCTTGCTGCGCGGGTTCTGCAGGCTGTGCAGCTCCGCCAGCCGGGCGTAGCGCGCGTACGGGGTGCCGTGACCCGGCTCGCCGCCCCGAACGAACGACAGGCTGGGTGTTTCCACCGAGTCGTGCCCCATCCCGATCCCTCCTGATGACCCCGTCCGTTGCGGGGGCCCCATTGTGCGGCGGTCACGGCCTGCTCTTGAATGGGTTCCGGGCACGGTAACCGCTCTCGAACCTGTCGTTCGCGAGGTCTTCGGGCCGACCGGCTTTACGATCGTGAAATCACCGCCGGAAGGCGCTCCGACGGTCGCCGGAGCCCCGCTGACCTGCGCCGAACGGCCGGCCGGAGTGCCGGCCGGCCCCAGACCTCCCGGGAGTCGCCATGGACGCCGTCGACCGCCGCCTGCTGGCCGAGCTGCAGGCCGACGCCCGGCTCTCGTACAACGAACTCTCCCGCCGGGTGAGCCTCTCCGCACCCGCCGTCGCCGAGCGGGTGCGCCGTCTGGAGGCCGACGGGGTGATCGCCGGCTACCACGCGCACGTCGACCCCGCCCGGGCCGGGCTGCCGATCACCGCGCTGGTCCAGCTCCAGTGCTACGGGCCGCGCTGCGTGCTGCGCGATCCCGAGGTGGCGACCTGGCCGGAGGTGCTGCAACTGCACCGGGTGACCGGCGGGGCCTGCTGCATCCTGCTGGTCGCGGTGCCCGCGATGGCGGACTTCGAGGCGCTGATCGACCGGCTCGGCGCCCACGGGCAGCCTGCCAGCTCGATGATCCTCTCCAGCCCGGTGCCCTGGCGCCCGGTGGTCGCGCCGTAGGTTCCGGTGGGGCCGTCCCCGCTCAGTGGCCCTCGGCGATGGGGACGCCGAGCCCGGCCAGGCCGTTCAGGAAGAGCTCGACGCCTACCGCCGCGAGCAGCAGGCCGAGGAGTCGGGAGACCACCTCCAGCGAGGTGCGGTGGGTGCGCTGCATCAGCGGTGCGAGCGCCGCCACGCAGAAGTAGTTGATCACCACGACCGAGACGTAGGCGCCCACGACGGTGGTCCGCCAGCCCCAGTCGTCCTTGGCGAGCGAGGCCACCAGGACCGCGCTGATCGCCAGCGGGCTGGCGATGTAGGGCAGCAGCAGTTCGCGGATGCCGTCGACCATCGGGTTGCGCAGGTGCTCGTCCTCCTCGTCGCTTCCGGCCCCGAGGTGGATGCCCAGGACAAGCGCGACGGCGTAGATGAAGAAGATCACGCCGCCGGCCAGCTGGATCGACTGGTCGCTGATGTGGAACAGCGAGGTGACGGCGTCGGCGGTGTAGCTGAGCACCAGCCCGATCACCGCCGAGATCACGGTGGACCAGGCCGCCAGCCGACGCAGCTCCCCGGTGGTGCGGGTGCCCGCCAGCCGGGCGAAGGAGAGCAGGACCTTCGGCGGCCCCACCACGGCGAAGAAGGCGATGAAGGCGCTGCTCAGGTTGAAGACGAACATGTGCCAAGGATGGCCGGGATGATCATCGGAGCTGGACTGCCACGCCCTCGGAGCGCAAGGTGGCCAGGATCGCGTCGAAGTAGTCGAGCCGCCGCTCGCCGATGACGACGGTGCCGGTGAGGTGCCGCCGGGCCGTCCCGGCCTCCTCCCAGATCAGGGTGAACGGGGGCGTGGGGCCGAAGCTGCCGTGCAGGCAGTCGGCCAGGGCGTCGAGGTTGGAGCCGTAGTAGCCGCCGGGGCCGATCAGCGCGGCGCCGAGCGCGGTGTAGAAGGCGGCGCGGTCGGTGATCCGGCTGCCGTCCAGGACGTAGACGGGCGGTTCGGGCCGGGTGACGCTCATCGGCTCTCTTCCTGGGCGCGGCGATATTCCTCGATGACTCGATGTTCGCCCGGATGGCGGTCCCGAGTCGAGTCGGCACGCCCTTTCGGCTGCTATGGAAGCCGGATCACCCTCCGCTGGAACGAGGATTCGACATGTGTCTCAACCGTAAGGATCTGGGCCTGCTGGCCCTGCGCAGCGCCGTCGGCGGGGTGCTGATCGCGCACGGCACGCAGAAGCTGTTCGGCTGGTTCGGGGGCGGCGGCCTCGATGCGACCGCCGAGGCGATGGAGCACATGGGCTTCCATCCGGGGCGGCGGAGCGCCCTCGCGGCGGGCCTCGGCGAGGCCGGCGGCGGCGCGATGCTGGTGGCCGGGCTGGCCACGCCGGCGGCCGGCGCGGTGGTGGCCGGCACCATGGCCGGAGCCGTCGCGGTGCACGCGCCGGCGGGCTTCTTCATGACCTCCGGGGGCTACGAGTACCCGGCCTTCCTGGGGGCGACCGGCCTGGCACTGGGCCTGGCCGGTCCGGGCCGGTACTCGCTGGACCACTGGAGCGGGCACGCCTTCGACCGCCCGTCGGTGGGTGTACTGGCCTTCCTCGCCAGTGCGGCCGGGGCCTACGGCGTGGTGGCCCGCCGCCGGCACGTGGTGCGGCTGCGCGAGGAGCGGGCCGTCGTGGAGTCGGAGTCGCAGGAGGGCTCCGGGCTGTCCTGACCCCGACCCGAAGGCGGGAGGCCCCGGTCCGCTCCGGGGCCTCCCGCACGCCCGCGGCCGGCGGGGCCGGCGGGGCCGGCCCCACTGGCAGTCTCACCCGGATGCGCCGCCCTGCTGGCGGACCCGGCCGCCGCCGCCGAGGGTGGGCCGGGAGGCGTGCCGGGTACCCCGGCGCCGGGCAGAATCGAGGACCCGATGGACCGCCAGCCGGACCGCCAGTCGTTGACCGGGGCGACCCGCCCCACCCGCACCACCGTCGCCGACGTGACCGCCCCGGTGGTCCGCCGCCCGCGGCGCGCCGTGGCCGGCGTGCTGGCGGCCGCCGTGCTCGGCGGCGCAGCGCTGGCGGGCTGTTCCTCGGACGGCAAGGCGAGCAGCGTCGTCTCCTCGGCCGCCGGCGCGGTGGAGTCCGGCCTCTCCGCCGCGGCGTCCGCGGCAGCCTCCGCCGCGGCCTCGGCGGCCTCCTCGGTGGCGAGCGGGCTCTCATCGGCGGCCGCGTCCGCCGCCGCGTCGGCCGAGGCGGCGGCCTCGTCGGCGATCGCGAGCGTCAAGGGCGGGCTGGACGCCAAGGGCGACGTCACCGCCGGCGCGGTGACGATCGGCTCGGACGGCAAGGCCTCGGTGCCGCTCACCGTGAAGAACAGCGGGCAGCAGTCCAACCGGTACGTGATCCAGGTCAACTTCACCGACGACTCCGGCAACGTGCTGGATGCGACGGCGGTGACCGTTCCGGACGTGGCCGCCGGGCAGAGTGCCCAGGCCACCGCGACCAGCAACCGCAACCTCACCGGCACCGTCAAGGCGGAGGTGGCCAACGCCGTCCGGTACTGAGCCCGGGAGCGACGGAGATCCGGCGCAGTACCGGATCCGCGCCCGGTACCGGACCCGGCGCGGTGCCGGACCGCAGGTCGGCGGGGGTGCCGGGGGAGAGGGCCAACCTTAAGGGCGGCTCAAGGGCCGCCGGCACCCCTTGACGGGGTAGTTGGTCTAGTCCATTTTAGTGCCCAGGTGCAGGGAGCCCCTGAACCGGCGTCAGCGGTCCGCCGCTGGCGCCGGTTCGGCATATCCCGGTGTCCGTCACGGCACGTCCCCGCTCGATTCCCTCCCCCGTTCTGTCATGTCCTGGTCGTGCGGCCCCACCCCGTACGTGTCCCCCAGCGCCGACGGAATCCCCCACAGACCAGGAGTCACGCACCCATGCTCCGTTCACGCATCGAAAGGGCCGGCAGCCCGGCCCCGGAGCCCGGCCGCCGCCGGCGCCCGAAGAGCCTGGCCGCCCTCGCGGCCGGGACCACCGCCTCCCTGCTGCTCGGCGCGGGCCTCGCCCTCGGCGGCGGCGCCGCGGCCAACGCGGCCGTCACCAACTCCACGGGCGCGCCCGCCACCAGTGGCGGCATCAAGGTGGCCTACTTCGACCAGTGGTCGATCTATGCGAACGCGTACTACCCCAAGACGATCCAGGACACCGGCGTGGCCGGGAAACTGGACTACCTGATCTACTCGTTCGCCAACATCCACCCGACCGGCCTGGGCTGCTTCGAGGCCACCAAGGCCGCCAACCAGGACGACAACAACCCGAACGCCGGCGACGGCGCGGGCGACGCCTTCGCGGACTACCAGAAGAGCTTCGGCCCGGACATCTCGGTGGACGGCGTCGGCGACGTCTGGGGCCAGCCGATCGCGGGCAACTTCAACCAGCTCAAGAAGCTGAAGGCGAAGAACCCCAACCTCAAGATCCTTATCTCGCTGGGCGGTTGGACCTACTCCAAGTACTTCTCGGCGGCGGCCGCCACGGACGCCTCGCGCAAGCACCTGGTCTCGTCCTGCATCGACATGTTCATCAAGGGCAACCTGCCGGCCGACGCCGGCTACGGCGGCCCGGGTTCGGCGGCCGGCGTCTTCGACGGCATCGACATCGACTGGGAGTACCCGGGCGGCGGCGGCCACACCGGCAACCTCTCCAGCCCGAACGACAAGCAGAACTTCACCCTGCTGCTGAAGGAGCTGCGCGAGCAGCTCGACGCCCAGGGCAAGGCCGACGGCAAGACCTACGCCACCGCGGCAGCGGTCGGCGCCGGCCAGGACAAGATCCGGAACGTCGAGACCGACAAGATCGGCCAGTACCTGACGTTCCTGGACATCATGACCTACGACATGCACGGTGCGTGGGACGCCAAGGGGCCGACCAACCACCAGGCCCCGATCTACTCCGGCCCGGACGACCCGATGGCCCCGGCCGCGCCGGGCCACGGCAAGTACTCGGTCGACGCCGCGATCAAGGCCTACACCGCCGGCGACGCCGACTACGGCATCCCGGGCGGCTTCCCCGCGAAGAAGATCAACGTGGGCATCCCGTTCTACTACCGCGGGTGGACCGGCGTTCCGAACAACGGCCGCAACGGCCTCTTCCAGTCCGCCACCGGCCCGGCCGCCGGCGCCTCGATGTCCGGCAGCGTGCCCGGCATCCAGATGTACAAGGAGCTGGCCGGCTTCGTCGACAACCCGGCGAAGACGTTCTGGGACGACACCGCGAAGACCACGTACTTCTACGACGGCACCACGTTCTGGAGCGGTGAGGACGCCCGCTCGATCCAGGCCAAGGTGGACTACGCCCACTGCAACGGCCTCGGCGGTTCCTTCGCCTTCTCGCTGTACGACCTGGGCGCGAAGACCGCGCTGTTCGACAAGATGGTCGAGGCCACCAACGGCTCCGCCGCGGGATGCCCGGCCGCCCCGACCACGCCGCCGACCACGCCTCCGACGACCTCGCCGACCACGCCGCCCACCACGCCTCCGACCACGCCGCCCACCACGCCTCCGACGACCCCGGCCGGTTGCGCCGGGGCCCCGGGCTGGGACGCGGCCGCCACCTACGCGACCGCCGGCACCAAGGTCTCCTGGAAGGGCCACTACTACACGAACAAGTGGTGGACCAAGGGCGAGGACCCCGCCACCACCGGCCAGTGGGGCGTCTGGACCGACAACGGTCCCTGCTGACGCGGCACTGAGCCGACGAGGGCCTGACGGACCCTCGCACCGTACGAGTCCGGCCCGCCGGGGAGCTGCTCCCCGGCGGGCCGGACCGCTGTCGTCCCCCGACTCCGCCGCCCCGTCACCCTCGCCGGGCCGGGCCGGACGTGCCGGATCAGTCCAGGTCCGCGGTGCGTCCCAGGGCGTCCGGCTGGGACTCCTCGATCCGCCGCAGCATCCGGGCCAGCTGGTTGGAGAGGACGGCGCGCTCGTCTCCGGAGAGGTCCTGGAGCAGTTCCTCCTCGAAGACGGCGGCCATCCGCATCGACTCCAGCCACTTGTCGCGGCCGTTATCGGTCAGCTCGATGATCACCCGGACCCGGTTGGTCTCGTCGCGCTCCCGGGTCACCAGGTCCTCGGCGACCATCCGGTCGATCCGGTGCGTCATCGCCGCCGGGGTGAGGCCGAGCCGCTTGGCCAGCTCGCCCGGACCCAGCCGGTACGGGCTGCCGGCGACCACCAGGGCCTTGAGCACCTCCCACTCCGCGGAGGTGATTCCGAGCACAGTCAGCTGCCGGTCATAGGCGACGCCCATCCGCCGGGCGACCCGGGAGAGCGTCTGCACGATGGTCTCCACCTGCGGGTCCACGGTGGGGAACTCCCGCTGGTAGACGGCCACCTGCTCGGCGATGCCCAGCTCTCGGGCGGTGGCCGGCGCGGGCTTCTCTGCAGTCATGCGGACCAGTGTCGCACGCGGGGTGCACCCCTTAAGCCTTTGACTCCTCACTCTTCTGGTGCTAAGACTATATCTCGCAAGACTTTAGCTCTTAAATCTTCTGGTCTTAAGAGTGTTCAGTGAAACAGTGAAGGGGTGTGCACGGTGGCCGGCACGGTGAAGCAGCAGAGGCAGCAGACGCGCGGGGCGGGCCCGCTGCGCCGCGTCCAGATCGGGAATGCGCTGAGCGCGTTCGGCAGCGGGTTCACGATGCCGTACATGTTCGTGTACGTGGACCAGGTGCGCGGCCTGGGCTCGCTGGCCGCGGGGATGGTGTTCACCGTCTTCGCGCTGGCCGCGCTCGCCGTGCTCCCGCTCACCGGGCGCGGCATCGACCGGTACGGCCCGCGCCCGGTGCTGCTGGCCGGCGCCGCCCTGGCCGCCACCGGTGCGTTCGCCTTCGGCCACGCCACCGGCACCCCGGCCCTGCTGGTCTCGTCCTTCCTGTTCGGCGCGGGTGTCACCACCTGCCAGCCGGCGCTGGCCACGATGATCGTCCGCTGCTCGACCGCCGCGACCCGCTCGCACGCCTTCGCGCTGCAGTTCACCCTGGTCAACCTGGGGATGGGCATCGGCGCGCTGGTCGGCGGCCAGATCGTCGACGTCGCCGACCCGGCCAGCCTGACCCGGCTGTTCACCATCGAGGCCGCGACCTTCCTGGGCCTGGCCCTGGTCACCGGCACCGCGCACGTTTCGAAGGGCCACTGGCCGCACGCCGCCCCCGTCCTGGTCCAGGAGAAGGCGGACGGCCCGCAGGGTCTGCGCGCCCTGGTCGCCGACAAGGCGATGCTGCGGCTCTGCGTCCTCGCCGGCCTGATCTTCTTCACCTGCTACGGCCAGTTCGAGTCCGGCGTCGCGGCCTTCGCCACCGACACCGTCGGCACCGCGCCCTCCACCCTGGGCATCGCCATCGGCGCCAACGCGCTGACCATCGTGGTGCTGCAGATGTTCATGGTGCGGATCACCGCGCGCCGCCGCCGCACCACCGCGATGGCCGCGGCCGGCGTGGTCTGGCTCGGCGCCTGGGCGATGGCCCTGGTCGCCGGTCTGATCCGGACCGAGACCATGGCCGCCACGGTCGCGATCGTCTCGATCTACGCCCTGTTCGGGGTCGGCGAGTCCCTGCTCGCCCCCACCATGGGCCCGATCGTCGCCGACCTCGCCCCGGCCCGCCTGCTCGGCACCTACAACGCCGGGTACGCCCTGGTGAAGCAGATCGCGATCGCGGTCGGCCCGGCCGTCGGCGTGCTGCTGGTCGGCTCCGGCACCTGGCCGCTCTACCTGGCGGCGATGGCCGGTTCCACCCTGCTGGTCGTCGCCCTGGCGCTGCGGCTGCGGCCGTACCTCACCGCCGCCCAGGACAACGCGCCGGCCCCGGCCCCGGTCCGCACCCTCCCGATCCGGGAGCTGCAGACCGCCGCGTGACGCGCGCCGTGCGACGCCCCGCACGGCCGTGCGACGGGCGCCCACCAGGTCACCTGGTCGGCGCCCGTCGCGCTTGGTTTCCCGACGACCGACACATAGTGTCGGTTGCTGTTGACCGCCCGGCCCCGGCCGGCACAGGCGAGACAGGCGAATCGGCGAGGCAATGACGCAAGCGGCGCTCACGCACCCACCCGCACCCCCGGCCCCCGCAGCCCCCGTACCGGCTCCGCGGGGGCTGCTGCGCCGGGCGGCCGATTGGTCCGGCTGGCTCGGGCCGATCGGGGTGGCGCTGTTCGCCGGGCTGCTGCGCTTCTGGAACCTCGGCTACCCCAACGCCTTCGTCTTCGACGAGACGTACTACCCCAAGGACGCCTGGTCGCTGCTCCGGCAGGGCTACGAGGGCACCTGGCCGGACAGCGCCAACGCCGACATCCTCGCCGTCCCGCAGCAGATCCCGCTCACCTCCGCGCCCGAGTTCATCGCCCACCCGCCGCTCGGCAAGTGGGTGATCTCGCTCGGCGAGTGGGCGTTCGGCCTGCACCCCTTCGGCTGGCGGTTCATGACCGCCCTGCTCGGCACCGTCACCGTGCTGATGCTCGCCCGGATCGGCCGCCGGCTCTTCGGATCCACCCTGCTCGGCTGCACCGCCGCCCTGTTGATGGCGGTCGACGGCCTCCAACTGGTGATGAGCCGGATCGGTCTGCTGGACGGCGTCCAGATGTTCTTCGTGCTCGCCGCGTTCGGCAGCCTGCTGATCGACCGCGACCGCACCCGCGCCCGGCTCGCCGTCGTCCGCGACGCACACGGCGGCGACACCGTCCGGCTGGGGTGGCGGCCCTGGCGGATCGCCGCCGGCATCCTCATCGGCGCCGCCGGCGCGGTCAAGTGGAACGGCGCCATGGTGCTGGTCGCCTTCGGCCTGCTCACCGTCCTGTGGGACCAGTCCGGCCGCCGCTGGGCCGGTGCCCGCCGTCCCTGGCGCTCGATGCTGCGCCGGGACGCGCTGCCCGCCCTGCTCGCGGTGGCCGGTTCGGCCCTGGTGGTCTACGTCGGGGCCTGGGCCGGCTGGCTGGCCACCGGCGGCGGCTACGACCGGCTCTGGGCCGCCGACCGTGCCGGACTCTCCCCGGCGAGCCTCCTCGGCGTCCCGTTGCCGCAGGTGCCGATGACCTGGGTGCCCGCGCCGCTGCGCAGTCTCTGGCACTACCACTCGCAGATGTACGACTTCAACACCGGGCTGAGCACCCCGCACACCTACCAGTCCAACCCGTTCAGCTGGCTGGTCCAGGGCCGTCCGGTCTCCATGTACTGGGAGCAGGTGCCGGCCGGGCAGCAGGGGTGCACCGCCTCCGGCGGCTGCGCCACGCAGATCCTCGGCCTCGGCACCCCGCTGCTCTGGTGGACGGCCTGCTTCGCCCTGGCCTACCTGCTCTGGCGCTGGTTCTTCCGACGGGACTGGCGCTCGGGCGCGGTGCTCTGCGCCGTCGCCGGCGTCTACCTGCCCTGGTTCCGGTACCAGGAGCGGACCGTCTTCTCCTTCTACATGGTCGTCCTGGTGCCGTTCCTCTGCCTCGCCGTCGCCCAGATGCTCGGCGCCATGCTCGGCCCGGAGGGCTGCTCGCCGCGTCGGCGCCGGATCGGAGCGGCCGGGGCCGGGCTGATCGTGCTGGCGATCGTGGGCTGCTTCGCGTTCTTCTACCCGCTCTACACGGCGGAGGTGATCCCGATGTCGTCCTGGCAGGACCGGATGTGGTTCACCAGCTGGATCTGACCGCCGTGACCCGGTCGGCGGCCGACCAGCTGCTGCCGGTCACCCCCGGGCTCGGGGTGGTCACCGCGGTCCTGCTCGCCGCCGCCGTGGCGGTGGCCGGCCGGGGCCTGCTCGGCCACGGGCACGCCGTGCTGCGGGCCGGACTGCGAGCGGTGGTGCAGCTGGCCGCCGTCGCGCTGGTGATCACCTGGGTGGTCGGCTCGCTCTGGTGGTCGGCGCTGTTCGTCCTGTTGATGTTCGCGGTCGCGGTCCGGACGGCCGGGCGACGGATGACCCGGGGGCCGGCCTGGGTCTGGGCCGCCGCGCCGATCGCGGCCGGGGTGGCTCCCGTTCTCGGGCTGCTGCTGGCCGTCGGGCTGCTGCCCCCGAAGGGCCTGTCGGTGATCCCGGTCGCCGGCATCCTGATCGGCGGCGCGCTCACCGCTACCTCGCTGGCCGGCCGGCGCGCGCTGGACGAGCTGCGACAGCGGCACGGCGAGGTGGAGGCGGCGCTGGCGCTCGGCTTCGAGGAGCGTGACGCCCGGCTGGAGATCTGTCGCACCGCGGCCGCCACCTCGCTCGTCCCGGCCCTCGACCAGACCCGGACGGTGGGCCTGGTCACGCTGCCCGGCGCGTTCGTCGGCATGCTGCTCGGCGGGGCCACCCCGGTGCAGGCGGGCGCGGTGCAGCTGTTCGTGCTGGTCGCGCTGCTCGCGGTGGAGTCGGTGGCGATCGTGGTGGTGCTGGAGCTGGTGGCCCGGGGCCGGGTGGCCACCGGGCCGGCGACCGGCGGGAGGCCGGACGGCATCGGGTAGTCTGGACGGCGTTGAAGGGGAGTAGCCCTCCACCGGACCGTCGACATACTGGCCCCCGCGCGGGCCCGGCGCCCGGGGCGCGCGTCTTTCGGGGCGGTGCCGGCGAGACCTTCGGCCGCAGTGCTGTGACTTCTGACCAGTGCTGTCGGGCCGGAGCGACCCCTGACGGAGCTGCCGAGGCCGGACAGCCCGACCGAGGGATACCGATCTCCCCATGAGCCTGACCGTCGCCGTCATCACGTTCGGCATCGTCTTCCTGGCCGAACTGCCGGACAAGACCGCACTGGCCAGCCTGATGCTCGGCGCCAAGTACCGCGCGAGCCACGTCTTCGCCGGTATCGCCGCCGCCTTCGCCCTCCAGGTCGGCATCGCCCTGGTCGCCGGGCAACTGCTCTCGCTGCTGCCGCAGCGCTGGGTGGAGGGCGTCACCGGCGTGCTCTTCCTGGCCGGCGCGGCCATGCTGCTCTTCCACGGCGGCGGGGGCGAGGACGGGCACGCGGCCAAGGAGCCGTCCTCGAACGGCTTCTGGAAGGTGGCCGGGGCCAGCTTCGTGGTCGTCGCGGTGGCCGAGTTCGGCGACCTCACCCAGATCATGACCGCCAACCTGGCCGCCAAGTACGCCGACCCGCTCGCCGTCGGCCTCGGCGCCTGGCTGGCGCTCTGCGCCGTCGCCGGGATCGCGATCCTCGGTGGTCAGAAACTGCTGAAGCACGTCCCGATGAAGGTGATCATCCGGGTGGCCGCCGGCGTGATGGTCCTGATGGCCGGGGCCAGCATCTTCCGCGCCGTCACCGGCTGACGGCCGCTCAGCAGTCGCCCGGGTCGCTCTCCAGTGCGGCCCGGGTCTTGGGTCCGTACACCGCGCCGCCGGCGATGACCTCGCCCTTGATCTTGTAGCTGCGCTGGAAGTCGGCCAGCACGCTCTGGGTCCACCAGTCGAAGGTGCCGGTCGCGATCGATTTGTCGACGAATCCGCAGGAGGCGGCGGAGAGCCGCAGCTGCATGTCCTTGACGTCCGGTCCGCTCATCCCGCGCTCCAGCACCCGGGTGGTGGGCGTGGGGGTCGGCGTCGGGGTGCTGGTCGGGGTGGGGGTCGGCGCCTGGGTGGTCGGCGCCGGAGCCGGGGGCGCCGCGGGGGGAGCCGCGACCGTGGTGGGGGTGGCCGCCGGGGCCGCGGTCCTGCTCGGCTTCGCCGTTCTGCTCGGGCTCGGGCTCGGCGCCTCGCTGCTGGACGGCGGCGCGCTCGGGCTCGGGGGCGGCGCGGGCGTGGTCGGGTCGACCGGCGCTGGGGCCAGCGTGCGGGACGGCAGGGGCTGCGCCTGCCGCTCGGGCTCGCCGGAAGGCGTCACGGCGTAGGCGAGGCCGACGGTGAGCGCCAGCAGGCCGGCGCCGGCCGCGACCACCAGTCCCCGGCGCCGGGTCAGCGGGCTGCCCGCGGCCTGCTCCTGCGCACGCCGGGCCGCCCGGCCGCCGGTGCGGGCGGAGCCGTCGGGGGCCGCACCGGCGAAGGCGAACAGGCCGATCTCGTCGCCACCGTCCGCCGCCGGCTCCTCCGTGCCGTCGTAGGGGTGCTGCGGGTCGTGCGGGTGCCGCTCGTCGTAGTCGTGCCGCGGGTCGTAGGGCTGCCGACCGTACGGCGCCTGCTGACCGTACGGCGGCTGCGGTGCGGTCGGGGCCTGCTGAGGTGCCGACATCACCGGGGGCAGCACGGCGGTCGCGTGGGCGTCCGCGTCCGGACCGGTCGGCGGGGCAGCCGGCGGCCGGTGGCCGATCGGCTGCCCGGCCGAAGGTGCCCGGGCCGGTACGGGCCGGGTCGGCGGCAGCAGGGTGGTGGCGAACGGATCCGCCGGGGCACCGGCCGCCGTGGGGGCTGCCACCTGACCGGCGGCCAGCGGCACGTACGGGCGCACCAGCGGCGGGCCCTCCAGCTGCGGCAGCACGGCCGTCTCGATGAGTGCCGGGTCGGTGAGCGCCGGGTCGGGGAGGCAGCTGCACCCGGCGGAGCGTGCGGTTCCGCACGTCGGGCAGTGCTGGTCCGGCATCGGCCGGCCCTCCTCGGTCTCGGATCTGGCCCCGTGTCTGCTCGGGCGCGTGTTCCCGGGGGCGAACGCGCCTGATTATGCAGGACGTCCCCGTGGGCGGACAGGGGTGTCCGGCCCGGTCCGGGGGTGTTGTGCCGGTTGGTGGTGTTTGTTGCCTGATGAACGGTCGGCGCCCCGGGGGCGTACCCCGGATGGCGGTCGGAGTGACGTTCGGCTCAACTGGACGGCGCAAACCAGGGCATTTCTGACAGCATGGTGAGTCGGGAGTGATCTTTCGCACGGACCCCGGCCCGACCGGGGCCGCGACCCCTACGGAGACCCCATGACGGATCCGATCGCCGCGTCCGGCCGGAGCCCGGCGAGCGAGCCGGGTCCGCCGCAGGTCTCCGCCCGCAACCTCTGGGTGCCCATCGGCGCCCTGCTGCTGGCGATGCTGCTGGCCGCGCTCGACCAGACCATCGTCTCCACCGCGCTGCCCACCATCGTCAGCGACCTCGGCGGCCTGGAGCACCTCTCCTGGGTGGTCACCGCCTACCTGCTCGCCTCGACCGCGGCCACCCCGCTCTGGGGGAAGCTCGGCGACATGTACGGCCGGAAGCGCTTCTTCCAGGCCGCGATCGTCATCTTCCTGGTGGGCTCGGCGCTCTGCGGCGTCGCCCAGAACATGGGCGAGCTGATCGCCTTCCGCGCGCTCCAGGGCCTCGGCGGCGGCGGGCTGATCGTGCTCACCCAGGCCATCGTCGGCGACCTCGTCCCGCCCCGGGACCGCGGCAAGTACCAGGGCCTCTTCGGCGCGGTCTTCGGCGTCACCAGCGTGCTCGGGCCGCTGCTCGGGGGGCTGTTCGTGGACCATCTCAGCTGGCGCTGGGTCTTCTACGTCAACCTGCCGATCGGCGTGGTCGCCCTGGTGGTGATCGCCGCCGTGCTGCACGGCGTCGAGGTGAAGCACCGCCACCGGATCGACTACCTCGGCACCGTGCTGATCGCCGCGGTGGCCACCTGCCTGGTCCTGATGACCTCGCTCGGCGGGACGACCTGGGCCTGGAGCTCCTGGCGGATCACCGGCCTGGGCGTGCTGGGGGCGCTGCTGCTCGTCGCCTTCGTTCTGGTCGAGCGGACCGCGGCCGAACCGGTGCTGCCGCTGCGGCTGTTCCGCTCGCGGACGTTCAGCCTGGTCGCCGTCATCTCCTTCGTGGTCGGCTTCGCGATGTTCGGGGCGCTGACCTACCTGCCGACCTTCCTCCAGGTGGTCATGGGCGTCTCGCCGACGCTGTCCGGCATCCACATGCTGCCGATGGTGCTCGGGATGCTGGCGACCTCGATCGGCTCGGGCCAGGTCGTCGCCCGGACCGGCCACTACCGGGCGTTCCCGATCGCCGGAACGGCCGTCACCACCGTCGGCCTGGTCCTGCTCTCCCGGCTCGACGAGAACACCGGCACCTTCGAGATGAGCTGCTACTTCCTGGTCTTCGGCCTCGGCCTGGGGCTGGTGATGCAGGTGCTGGTGCTGATCGTGCAGAACTCCGTCGGCTACCGGGACCTGGGCGTGGCCACCGCCGGTGCCACCTTCTTCCGCTCCATCGGGGCGTCCTTCGGCGTCTCCGTCTTCGGGGCGGTCTTCGCGGGCGGCCTGGCCGACCGGCTGCGGGACGCCCTGGCCGGCGTGCCGCTGCCACCCGGCTTCGACCCCGGGGCGATCACCGCCGACCCACGCGTGATCGACGGGCTCCCGGAGGCCACCCAGACCGCGATCCTGCACGCCTACGCCGAGTCGATCACCCAGGTCTTCCTCTACGCGGTGCCGATCGCCGCCCTCGCCTTCGTGCTCTCGCTCTTCCTGCGCGAACAGAAGCTCCGTGAGACGGTGACCGCCCCGGACCTGAGCGAGTCGATCGGTGTCAACCCGGTGGAACGCTCCTCGCTGGACGAGATCGCCCGTGCGCTGTCGGTGCTGAACAGCCGCGAGGCCCGGCGGGACCTCTTCCGCCGGATCACCGCCACGGCCGGGCTCGACCTCAAGCCCGCCTCCAGCTGGCTGCTGCTGCAGACGTACCACCACGGCTCGGTCGAGCCGGCGGAGCTGGCCGAGCGCCGGATCGTCCCGTTCGCGGTGATCGACGAAGCCGTCCGCGAGGTGGAGGGGCGCGGCCTCGCCTCCCGCACCGGCGGACTGCCGCTGCGCCTGACCGAGCCCGGCGAGGCGGTCGCACTCCGGCTGGTCGCGGCCCGCCGGGAGCAGCTCGCGGAGCTCCTCGGGGACTGGGACGAGAAGCAGTTCGACGACCTCGCCGCCCTGCTGACCAGGCTCTCCACGACGCTCTGCGCCGACCGCCGGGACCGGCCGGACCCGGCCGGCCCGGAACCCCCGTACCGGGGCGAGGGCCGGTCGTTCTGACGCCGCGAGGCGGCCGGGTCGGGGCGTGGCTCCGGCCCGGGGCCGGAGGGGTCGAGGGGGCCCCGGAGGCCCACGAGGCGCCCGGGGTACGCAGGGCAGGAGTCGACCGGTGTGGCGCAAGTCATAAGCATGGCCCCGCGCCCAGTGGGGGAGAGAGTGCATGACAATGCGTCGGCGACGCCGACCGGTTCACGACGCGGGCTCAGGACGATTGCTAAGCCATCCCGGCCGGATCCTCATCGACGGCGCCACGGTGGTCCACCAGGATGGGTGATCAGTTGTTCGTCGAACCTTTGGGGGAGGTTCGCTGTGACCTGCACATCATCGTGGACCGTGCGCGGACCGGTCGCGGCGGCTGCCGCGGCGGCGGTGCTCACGGGCGGTTCGGTGGCGGAGGCGCAGCCCGCCGCCCGTGACGCGGTGCCGGTGGTCGAAGCGGCGGCGGTGCCTGCCGCCGAAGCCCGGGCCGAGGAGCGGGCGGGCGACGGCCTGAGCGCCGTGGCCCACTTCTACGGGGCCCTGAGCACGGGGAACACCGCTCTGATGGCGCGGGCGGTCAGCCGGGGCTGGGTCGACGTCCCGACCCGCCCGGGCCTCGGCACCGGCGTGGCCGGGGCACAGCAACTCGTCCGCGAGGTCCGGGCGGCCTTCCCGGACCTGGTGGAGGCCGTCACCGGCATCACCCGCAGCGGCGACCGGATCCACGTGTCGCTGCAGCACTGCGGTACGCACTCGGCGGAGTTCGCCGGCGTCCCGGCGACGTACAAGTACGTCTGCTTCCGCGGCGAGGAGACCCAGACCGTCAGGAACGGCCTGATCTCCAGCACGGAGCACTGGGAAGACATCGACGGATTCCTCAAGGAGGTCGGAAAGTGACCGCGAACATCACCCCTCGCCGGGCGGACGACTCGGGCGATCTGAAGAACTACCTGCTGGACAGCACGGACCTGGTGAAGATACCCGGCCTGGTCCGCAGCGAGACGGTCAGCCAGGAGGAGTGCTACCGCCTCATGGTGGAGGGCACCAAGGAGACCTACTCGCACGAGGAGGTCTTCGGCCAGTACTGCTCGCTCGGCGAGTACATCGACGTCCCCTACGACGTCGTGTTCGAGTACGCGGCCAACGTCCACTCGATGGAGGAGTGGACGTTCAGCGTCCGGGACCTGCGCCACGTCGGAGGCGGCCTCTACCGGGGCACCGAGGCCATCCAGCCGAACACCGAGATCTTCATCCGCGCCGACGTGATGAAGGGCCCCGAGCACGGGCTGGTGTTCTACCCCTGTGCCTGGGACCAGGGCAAGGAGCTCTGGATGCGCTACTACTTCACGTTCATCGACGCGAACAAGACGCTGGGCCGTCCCGGCACCGTGGTGCTCTGGACCAACTGCAAGCACCCGTACTACGACCGGTCCGTCACCGACGTCCCGGACTACATCGCCGAGGGCCGGGCCCGCACCGACCGGTACTGGGTCGGCGACATCTGGCCGAACTTCGACGCCATCCACCGCATCGAGACGGCCAACCTCAAGCGGATCCTGGAGCACCGCTTCGGCAACGGCCGGGCCGGCGGCTGACGGCATGGCGACGGAACCGAAGGGCCACACCGCCGGCCCGCAGGCACAGCTGATCGACGTGGTGAACGTCCTGCCCGACTGCGTGGTCTCCAACGCCGGCGCCCCGGGGGCCGACGACGACCTCGGCGACCACGAGTTCTTCCGCGGCGTCGCGGAGCGCAGGTTCGCCTCGCCGGACCAGACCTCGGCCGAGCTGGGCGCGGCGGCCTGCACCAAGCTCCTCGACCGCACGGGGCTGGCCGCCGACGAGGTCGACCTCATCATCTACAACTGCATCTTCAACGACACGTTCTGGCCCGGGATCGGCTCGGCGGTGCAGTCGGAGATCGGAGCCACCCGCGCCACCGTGCTCCAGCTCGACACCAGCTGCTGCTCCTGGCTGTCCGGGCTGCGCACCGCCAAGGCGTTCGTGGAGTCCGGCATCCACCGGAACGTCATCGTCCTGACGGTGACCAACTTCGTCTCCCGGCTACCGGAGTTCCAGAGCTCCAAGCGCTCCCGGGTGCTCGGCGACGGCGCCACCGCCACGCTGGTGGCACCCGGCCGTCCGAGCATCCTCTCCGCCTACGAGCGCTCGCACGGCGAGAACTACGGCCTGCTGCGCTTCGAACCGGAGCTGGTCGACGGGGTGTTCCGCAACTACTGGGAGCGCGGCTGCGGGCCGATCACGGTGAACTTCACCAAGGAGCGGCTGGCGGCCATCCGGGAGAACTCGATGTCCCTGGTGCCGGACGCGGTCGCCGCCAGCCTCGCCGAGGCGGGCCTGACGAGCGACGACGTCGACTACCTGATCACGCACCAGCCGAACGAGGACTTCCTCGCCGAGTGGCGCAAGCGGTGCGGGATCGAGGAGGCGCGGACGCACGACACGCTGGCGAAGTACGGCAACCTCTTCGCCGGCTCCATCCCGGTGACGGTCGCGGACGCACTGGACCGCGGCCTGATCAAGGACGGCAACATCCTCGCCTTCGGGACCTTCGCCAACGGCGGGGACCTGGTGAGCGCCATGACCGTCCGCTGGCACGCGGACCGGTGACAAAGCGCGCCGCCCGGCCGGGGGCGTGACCCCGGGTCGGAGCGGGGCGGGACGGCCGGCCGGACCGGTGGGGACACGGGGACGGCCGGCTGCTCCGGCATGCACGGGAACGACGGGGAGGCCGGCCGGACCGGCTTGACGGGGGACCAACGGGGAGAGAAGGCAGGGGGAGAGATGGCAGGGGCAACGACGACGGGGACGACGACGGAGGCCGCCACGGTGCCGGACCGGGCCGGGTCGGCGGCGGCGTCGGACCGGGCAGGAGCGACCGCGGCGACGGTCGCCGACGCGCTGGTCACGTCGCTGCGCGACTGGGGCGTGCGGTACGTCTTCGGCGTCAGCGGCGCCAACATCGAGCATCTGCACGACGCGATCCACCGCCTCGGACGCGGCCGGCTGGCCTCGGTCCTGGCCCGCCGCGAGGACGGCGCCGCCTTCATGGCCGACGGACACGCCCGGGTGCACCGCACGCTCGGCGTCTGCTGCTCGACCTCCGGCGGCGCGCTGGTCAACCTGGCGGTCGGCCTGGCCGAGTCCTACGCGGAGTCCGTCCCGGTGCTCGCGCTGGTCGGACAGCCGCCGCAGGCGCTGGCGGGCAAGGGCGCGTTCCAGGACGGCTCCGGCATCGGGCGGACGGTGGACGCCGCGCTGCTGCTGTCGGCCGTCACCAAGCGCACCGTGACGCTGACCGACCCGGAGCGGCTCTGGGACGAGCTGGCGGAGGCGGCCCGCACCGCCCTGTCCGGGCGCCCCGGCCCGGTGGCACTGCTGGTGCCCCGGGACGTCTTCGAGCGGACGGTGCCCGAGCGGCCGGCCGACTGGCCGTCCGCGCCCGAGGAACTGGTCGAGCGGCCCGAGACGGACGAGGACGAGGTGCGGGCCCTGTTCGACGCGCTGCGGGAGGCGCAGCGGCCGGTCGTGCTGCTGGGGCACGGCGTGCGCCGCAGCGCGGACCGCAACGCGGTGGCGGAGTTCGTCCGGGAGGCGCGCATCCCGGTCGCCACCACGATGTCGGCGCGCGCCGAGTTCTCCAACTCCGACCCGTTGTTCCTCGGCGTGGCAGGTGTGGTGGGCCACCCCTCCGCGCACGCCGCGGTGCGGGACTCCGACCTCGTCGTGGCGATCGGCGCGGGCCTGAACGCGATGACCCGGGGCCCGCTCGGCGATCTGCGCGGGGACCGCCTGGCAGTGGTCAACATCGACCCCGGGGAGGCGTCCCGCGCGGCCTCACCCGGGTTGGTGGTGCGGGCGGACGCCGGCGCGGCGGCCCGGCGGCTCCTTGAGCTGCTGCGCAAGGAGCCCTTCCAGGCCGAGGAGTTGTCGGGCTACCGGCGGACGAGGTTCCGGCCGCGGCCGGCACCCGGGCTCGGCCCGGTGCAGGCCGGCGGCGGCCTGATGCAGAGCGAGGCGATCGCCGCGCTGACCGCCTGGCTCCCGGCCGAGGGGCACCTGGTGCTGGACGCGGGCAACTGCGCGTCCGCCGCGATCCACCTCAGCGACGTGCCCGACGGGGCCAGCTCGACCATCGCGCTGGGCGCGGGCGGCATGGGCTACAGCCTCGGCGCGGCCGTCGGCGCCCAACTGGGCTCCGCCGCCGGCGTCCGCACCGTGGTGATCCTCGGTGACGGCGCGTTCCTGATGAACGGCCTGGAGGTGCACACCGCGGTCGACCTGCGGCTGCCCGTCCTGTACGTGGTGTTCAACAACGCCATGCACGGCATGTGCGTGACCAGACAGCAGACCTACTTCGACTCCCGGATCGAGTCGGTGCGCTACGCACCGGTGGACATCGCCACGGTGGCGCGCGGCCTCGGCGGCCCGGACCGCCTCTGGGTGGCGAGCGTCGACAGCCGGGAGGAGCTCGACCGGGCCCTGGCCGAGTACGCGGGCCGCAGCGCCGCGGCCCCCGAAGGGACCGGCCTGCCGGGGCTGCTGGAGTTGCGGCTCGCCCGGGAGGAGGTGCCGCCGTTCACGCCGTTCCTGCCGCTCGACGAGCCGACCTACTTCGTCGACGAGGCGGCGCCGGCGGCGGTCACGGTGCCGGCGCCGCGTTCGGCGGCGCCGGGCCGGTCGGGGGTGTCGGCGTGAGCGTGGGCGTCGGCGGGGTCGGCCGGGTCGGCACCGACGAGTCCGGTCCGGCCCGCTGCCCGGCGTGGCCGAAGCCGTCGCGGAGGCCGCCGCCGAGGCACTCCGCCGTGGAACTGTGAAGGGAAGGAGTGAGGAATGACTGTTCTCGTCATCGGCGCGACGGGGTTCCAGGGCGGTGCCGTGGCCCGGCTGCTAGCCGAACAGGGGCGGCCGGTGCGCGGCTTCGCCCGGACCGTCTCGACCGCGGACAAGGCCGTCCCCGGCGTGGACGTCGTCACCGGCGACCTCGGGGACGCGGACTCCGTGCGGAAGGCCTTCGCCGGCGTCACCCACGCATCCGCCGTGATCCCCCAGGTCTACGACCGCGACACGGTGGTGCGCTTCGCGCGGAACGTCGCCCGTGCGGCCCGCGAGGAGGGCGTCGAGCGGCTCGTCGTGAACGGCAACACCCGCGTCCCCGCGCAGCGCACGGAGTTCACCGGCTTCGAGACCCGGCGGGAGGCCGAGCAGATCCTGCTGGAGTCCGGCGTCCCGACGACCGCGCTGCGTCCGCCGGTCTACCTGGACAACCTCTACAGCCCCATCGCCGGGCCCGCGCTGGTCAACGACGGCGTGCTGGCCTTCCCGGTGCCGCGGCCGGTGCGGATCGCCTGGCTCTCCCACGAGGACCTCGCCAGGGCCACGGTGGCCGCGCTGGCCACCGCCGACCTCGCGGGGGAGACGATCGACCTGGGCGGCGCCGAGCTGCTGAGCGGCCCGGAGCTGGCCGAGCGGTTCACCGCCGGTCTGGGCCGCGAGGTCCGCTATGTCCCGCTGCCGCCCGAGCAGTTCGAGGCCGGGCTGGCCCAGGCCTTCGGTCCGGAGACCGCTGCCGGGATCGCCGGCACCTACCGCTGGGTCGCCACCGAGGAGGGGGCTGGCCTGCTGGAGTCCGACCCGGCGGCGGTGGAGTCGGCGCTGGGCATCCGGCTGACCCCGGCGGCCGATTGGATCGCCGCCCGCGACTGGCAGGTCTGGGCGGCGCGATGAGGCGCGCGGCGGTGTCGTGAAGAGCCGCTGGCCCCGAGCACCCGGTTGCTCAAGGCCGTGGCCGTCCCCGCCGGGGCGAGCCCCCGCCGGCTGGGCATGAGTCCTGCACCGTACCTGCACAAGGTCGGGGCCGGGCGGGAGCCGGGACGGTGCGGTGCCGGGGACGGTCCGCGGCCTCGGGGTCAGGAGACCGCGCGGACCGCCGGGCCGTGGAGGCTCGGGCCGTGGAGGCTGGGGCGACTGCCCCGGTATTCGCCCGGCGGCATCCCGAACCACTTGCGGAAGGCGAGGTGGAAGCCGACGCTGCTGCGGTAACCGACCGCCTCCGGAATGACGGACAGGGCCCGGTCGGTCTCCGTGAGCAGCCGGGCCGCCTCCCGCATCCGGCGGGCGGTCAGATGCCGGCCGGGGCTCTCGCCGACCAGCTCGCGGAAGGCCGCGGTGAACGCCGTCCGGGACATCCGCGCCTCGTGGGCCAGCCGTTCGACCGTCCACGCTTCCCCGAACCTGCCGTACACGGCGAGCAGCGCTCGGCTGATGCCGGGGTGGTTGAGCGCCCGCATCGCCGGATAGTCGTCGGCCAGGCGCTTCGCCGCCTCGCCGCGCAGCGCCAGGCCGAGTGCCAGGACCAGGGCGGTCTCGAAGCCGCGCACGCTGATCAACCGGTGCTCGCCGGGGTCCCCGTCGGGCTCCGCGGACAGCGCGTCCAACGTGTGGTGCAGCAGCGGCTGCCGCCGGACGAGACCGCGGTCCAGCACGATCATCGGCGGCAGCGCCCGGTACAGCGCCGACTCGCCGGCGGAGTTGTAGGACAGACCGCCGCAGAGCATCCGGGTCTCCGGTCCGGGCCCGGGCAGCCGTACCACTCCGAACCCCTCGGACGCCCCGGGCGGCAGCGGGGTGGCGGGGGTTGCGGCGTCCTGACCCGCCACGGCGCGCTCGGCGGTCCGGCCGGCCAGGACGGTCGGCAGCGGTACGGCCTTCCGTCCGGGCCGGTCGCTCAGCGCGTGCGGAGCCCCCCACGGGAAGATCGCAAGGTCGCCCTGGCGCAGCACCGAGCTGCGCAGATGGAGTGCGGCGCCGGGCAGTTCGACCTCGTCGGCGAGGGTCGCCCAGCACGAGCCCTCGACGATGTAGTGCAGCACCGCACAGTTCTCGGCCGGGCCGCGGATCCCCCAGGGCGCCCGAACGCGCCAGTGGGTGTGGAACGCCCCCTCCAGACGGAGCGAGCCGAGCAGTTCGCCGAGTACGTCGTCCATGAGTCCAGTCCCCCCGGCACAGGCTACTGCGGACGGGGGCCGCTTCTCATTGCGGAAGCTTTAAACCTCACGGGCGGGGCTTACAGCAAGATGACATATCGTCAAATCGGTCCCACGTCGCACCGATTGCTGCGGGCGGTGGGGTGCTCCCGGAGGCGACGGCGCCCGCACCGCGGCGGGTCGCCGTGGTGCGGGCGGGCGGTCGTCTGCGGGGGGTGCGGGCGGCCGTGAGCGGCTGTCGGCGCGCCCGCTCCGGCCGCGTCAGTCCAGGCGGACCTGGCCGCCGCGGTTCAGGTAGTCGACCATGCCCCAGGAGGCCTCGTTGTTGCGCAGGTTCGAGGTCAGGTTGCCGCCGCGGCCGGCCGGGACGTAGTTGGCGTCGCCGTAGAACCACGGGTAGACCCAGACGCCGATGGTGGAGCTGCTGGCGTTCTCGACGGAGGCGGCGTTGTTGCGCACCTTCTGGCCGTAGCCGGCCGAGCCGTACTGGTCCTTCTTCCAGAAGGTCTCGTCGATCTGGCCGTCCTGGAGCTGGTATTCCATCGTCATCGCGCCTTCGGCGCCCGGCGAGTAGTAGATGCAGAACATGAGGCCGCTGGCGCCGCCGCTGTCCTTGCACCGGACCGGCGAGGACCAGGTGCTCCATCCGTTGATGGTGGTGGTGCTGGCGTTGGCCGGGACCGCGCCGGTGAGCATGGTGGTGCCGGCGACGGCGAGGGCGGCCGCGCCGGTGGCCAGGCGGCGGCCTGCGGACTTGAGCTTCATCGGTCGATGGCTCCTTCACTGGGTGGTGGTGTCGACGGTCCGCGGAATCGGTCCGCGGGCCGGGGGAGATGGTCAGAGGGTGGGCGGCGCGGGGGAGGACCAGTCGTGGTCGAGCAGCCGTCCGAGCGAGCGGACCTCGGAGTCGAGCGCCGCCTTGACGGTCGCCAGGTCCTTCGCGCGGCGGCCGATCGCGACGTTCTGCAGGGTCGACTCGGTGGCGAACCAGATGCCGGTGAGGTTGGTGCGGCGCTTGCAGTCGACGTCCGCCACGGCCTGGGCGATCTCCGTCGCGCTCGGCACCGGGTCCTTCATCGACGGCACGGCGGTGGGAGCCTGCAGCGGATCCGGGAGGTCGAAGCCGTGCTCCTTCATGCAGCCGGTCCAGGCGGCGATCGCCGCGGCCACCTCCGGGGCGGACTTCGACTCGGTGAAGCTCCCCGACTTGATCTCGGTCACCGCACCCTGCGGGCCGTTGCCGGGGCCCTGCGGGCCGCCGGCCGCGCCCGGCATGATCCGGTCGAGCTCGGCGAAGCAGCCTCCGTCCGGGAGTGGCTTGCCCTGGTACGAGGTCGCACGGGTGCCCTGCGCCTGGTCGACGCCGAGCAGGACGGTCCTCGCGGCGGCGGGGAGCGCGGCCAGTGAGGCCGGCTGTTCGCCCGCGGCGGGCGCGGCCGCCGTCTGGGGCATGTGGTAGCCCCAGCGGGCGGCGCTGTCCGGTTCGGTGACGCCGTAGCGGCGGTTCATCGGGGTGTAGGTGCGGGCGGCCGTGTCGTCCGGCCCGGGCTTGGCCGGCACCGGGTAGTCCAGCCCGTACCGCTTCATGCAGGAGCCGGTGGCCGCCTTGCGGACCCACTCGAACTGCACGGACTGAACCGGTGTCAGCATGTACTGTTCAATGGGAAGATGGAGCTCGTCCACACCGGTGCCCGCCGACGGCGTCGCCACCGGGGTGGTCGGCGGTACGACGATCGGCGCCGCCGCGGGCGGCCCGCCTGCGCAGCCGCTCAGCGTGGTGAGTGCGGCGAGGGCGGCGAACGTCGCCCGCAGCCCGGTGCCCGGGCCGCGGGCGGCGAACGTCGCCCGCAGCCCGGTGCCCGGGCCGACGGCGCCCGGCGCGCGGCCGGACGTCCGGCCGCGGGCAGTCCTTCCGCTCCCGCTCAAGGGCATGGCGGATCGCTCCTCGGTTCTGGGGGCAGGGGTTCGGCCGGTGCGACTCGACGCGTCGCGACCCGGCGGGCCCGGCTCGACGCCGGGCGATGGCCAGCCTAGGTGCCCGATCCGGGCCGATCGCCGCGTTCAATCCCGTGGGACGGAGCAGACTTCGTCCCACCGTCGTGACCAGCACTTTGAGACGTCACGCAGCCCGAAGTGGAGACGTCCCACGGTCGCCGGCGTCAGGTGTAGGAGACTGCTCGCACGATGAGAACCGGGACTCGCCGAGCCCCGGTCGATGAGGAGGTGCGTCATGTCCGTCGTGAAGATCAACGTGCTGACCGTTCCGGCCGAGCAGCGGGCGGAGCTGGAGAAGCGGTTCGCGTCGCGGGCCGGATCCGTCGAGAACTCGGACGGCTTCGAGTGGTTCGAACTGCTGCGCCCGGTCGAGGGGACGGACCAGTACCTGGTCTACACCCGCTGGCGCAGCGAGGAGGACTTCAAGGCCTGGATGGAGGGCCCCATGCAGGCGGCTCACCGTCAGGGTCCGCCGGCCGCCGAGGGCGAGGCGCCCAAGCGCCCCGCCGCGTCCGGCTCCACCCTGTGGTCCTTCGAGGTCGTCCAGTCGGCCGGCCCCAAGGCCTGAGGCTCCACCCCGCCCGGCGCGGCCCCGGACCCGTCCGGGCCGCGCCGGTGTCAGGTGCCGATGGGATCCCCTGTATCCGCGCACCTGCAGGCAGCGCTGAGGTTCTGGCCTCTGCACTCCCCGCGTCGGGGGACGCGCCCGGCCCGAGAGGAGCGACGGGCGAGAACCTGGGCAAGTGTCGAGAGCTCAGGCGGGTAGCACCTGGTGGGGGGTGGTTGGCTGCCGTTCGGCGATGAGGTCCGGCAGTCGGCGCATGTCGTGGAAGACGACGGTGTCGGGGCCTTCGAGGCGTTCGGCCGGGGTGAGTCCGCCGGCGTAGCCGAAGGCTCGCATGCCGGCGGCGCGGGCAGCGTGGACGCCGGGTCGGCTGTCCTCGACGACCGCGCAGGCTTCGGGATCGACGCCCATCTGCCGGGCGGCGTGCAGGAACAGGTCGGGGGCGGGCTTGCCGCGGGAGACTTCGGTGGAACTGTAGATGCGGCCTGCGAAGCGTTCGTAGAGGCCGGTGCGGCCCAGGGTGTGCCGCATCTTGTCGTGGGAGCCGCTGGAGGCGACGCACGTCGGCAGAGTGAGCGCATCGAGTGCTTCCGGCAAGCCGTCGACCGGGGCGAGCTCGGCGTCCACGGCCTCCCGGTGGAGCTGCTCGAACTTCTCCGACCAGATCGCGGCCGTGTCCGGGCCGAGCCGGGCGGCGATCTGCTCGTGGATGGCGGCGTGCGAGCGCCCGATGAACCGGTCCACGACCTCGTCCTCGGTCAGCGGCCACCCGAGTTCGGCTCCGAGGGTGACCTGGACACGAGCGGCGATGCGCTCGCTGTCGACCAGCACGCCGTCGCAGTCGAATATGACGAGTTCAACGGGCTTGATCATTCCCGCAGCATAGGCCTTGCCGTTCACACTGCGGCGGCGACACCCGTCGGAACTCCACTGTGCTGGAGACCGATTGGGAGGCGACGTTCCGCACCGTCCCCCGCCGGCTGTTCCTGCCGAACTCCTCCCTCCGCGCGGGGCGAGTGGATCCACAGGGCGGAACACCTCGTCCAGTGGCGAGAGTTGAGCGGCTCGGGCATCCCGCTCGTCCGGCCGGTCATGTCGTCGGCCGACCGGCTGATGCGGGGCGCGTCGCGTGGCGCTCGGCGTGCGCCGGGTGGGGTGCGCTTGCGCCGCCCGATCGGGTGACAGGAAGGGGAATCGGGCGCCCGGCTGCGGCATTGCGGTGACCATTGCGGCGCGGGTGCCCGGAAGGGCGCCCGGTGTTCGACGAACAGTGAGGCCCGGCGGTGCTGGAACACCCCGGGGCGCGGCACCAGGAGAACGAGAGCTCCCGAATGCACATTCATCGTATCCCCCGGCATGCGCCCGGGTACACGATCCTGGACAACGGGCATGTCGTCCGTAAGCACTCGCTGAGTTGGGCCGCGCGGGGGTTGCTCGGCTACCTGCTCAGCCTGCCCGACGGTTCCCGCGAGGACGTCCGGACGCTCGCCGCGAAGAGCGTGGAGGGCCGCGCGACCGTGGCTCGCGCCCTGCGTGAGCTCCAAGAGGCCGGCCACTACATCCGTCGGACGCACCGCGACCCGGTCACCGGCCAGGTCCGGACGGTGGTCTCCGTCCACGAAGTGCCCGTAACGGGCAAAGCGGTGCACACGGTGCCGCCGCTTCCCGCCACTCCGGCCGCCGGTCGGCCCGGAGCCGGGCCGACGGGGGCGGGAACGCGGGAAGCCCTTCCGTGAAGGAAGGGACGAAGGATGTGGAAGAGCCTTCCGTCCCTCCGTCCGAGAAGCCGACGGTGCCGATCGCGCCGTCGCCCCGCTCGTCGCACATGACGGCGGGCCTGGCACTGTTGCTCGAACTCGGTCGCCGCGAGCCCCGTTTCGCCCTGGCCGGCAGGCCGCTGAGCGACCAGGCGGGCCGGGTGGAGGGTCTGCTCGCGGGCGGCTGGACCGCGGACGCGCTGACGAGCATCCCGGCCGCACCGCTGCCGGAGAGGATCACCTGCAGCGTCGGGGCGATCGTCTCGGCGAGGCTGGCGGCGGTGCCGCCGGTCCCGGGAGGCGAACACGTGGCCGCCGTGCAGGTGGTGGGCGCCGTCGGTCACGAGTGTCCCGGGAGGGACGGCCTGTGCGGACGGCCGGTGGCCGCGGCCGGAAAGGTGTGTCCCGCGTGCCGGGGCGGCCGCACCCACTGATGGCCGATCACCCGTTCAGTCTGCACGGCTCTTCCGGCCTCACTACACTGGGTAGACCTGACTAGCAGTCAGGTGATTCCCCGGGGCTCCGGCCCCTTGAGTCGGCGCGGGCCGAGTGGAGGAGAGTCATGCCGCACTGGCAGAGCTTCCTGTGTGGAGCTGTGGGCGGTGGGCTGATCTTCCTCGTCTCCCTCTACCGCCATCTTCAGACCAGACGACAGTGGCCTTGGCGGGTCAAGAACGGCCCGACGTTCGGCATATACGTCACCGGCGAGCTGATTCGCATCGTTCTCGGCGCAATCGTCGCGTGGGGGCTGGCTGCGTCAGGTCCGCTCGGAACGCTGGGCGCGCTGATGGCCGGGGCGGGCGCCCCGGCCATCCTCGAACAATGGCAGCGCATGGGCCCGCACGTGGCGGCTGCCGGCCAGCAGGAGGGCGGCGGCACTCCTGTGCGGACTCCCCGTCAGGCCACGAGGGCGTCGCGAGGGCGAAAGCCCGCGCCGGAGTCGCCCGAGAGCCTGTCCACATCGACGGTATCCGAAGGTGGTGCGTGAAATGGCCGCGAGACTCTCCGATGCCCTGGCAAGGCGTGGGCCCGGCTACGAGTTCGACACCGCGGACAGCTGGTCCATGCCGCGGAGTTCTCGGATCGAGCGTGTTCTCGACGCCGTCACGCACAGCGGTCCGGGGTATTCGCCGGCCTCGGTACAGGAACTGGTCGAGAACCTCACCGCAGAGCGGCAGGCCAAGGCACACCTTGCGGAGTTCCTGGTGGAGTCCGTCAAGCGGCTGCTCGCGTTGCAGGACCACATGGAAGGTCGGCATTCGAGAGATGCCCGGAAGTGTGAGTTCCACCGGGTCGAGTTCAGGGAAGGGCTCCGCGATTTCTCCCTGTTCTTCGACGCCGAGTTCCAGTCGATCCTGCGGGAGATGAGAGAGAGCGCCGGTCCGCTCGACCTTCGGCAGCGCTATCTGATCGCGCGGTTTTCGAGACTGCACCGGAAGACGAGTGCGCTGTTCAGGGAGCTCGAAGACGAACTGGAGAAGCAGGAGAAGGCTCCTGAGGGTCCCGCCGTGCCGATCGCAGGGGCCGCTGGACGGGTCCTCCCCCGCCATGGTTCCGTGAGCGCGACCCGGCAGGTCAACCGTTCGCTCGCAAGCCTCCTGAACTCGGCGGTCAGGTAGCGGATCGGGGGCCCTCCGGCCGGCGGGAGAGCCCCCTCACGCCTCCGGCGGGCGGAACGTCGCCGGGGCGTCGAAGGCGGCGCGGCGGGTGGTCCGGCGCAGGGCGCGCAGGACGGACGTGCCGAGGGTGAGGCAGAGTACGACCGTGAGCGCCGCCCGGGGCAGGTCCCAGCCGAGCGAGGTGGCCAGGCAGTAGGCCGCGAACCGGACCAGGTTGGCGCTGACCGGGTCGCCCGGGACGAACGAGATCGAACCGGCGAGGCCCGCGATGTAGGGCCAGCCCTGGAGGTTCATCACCGTGCCGTAGAGGACCGAGGCCACGGCCCCGTACGCCGCGAGCATGACGAGCTCGCCGCGGCCGCGCAGGGTGGCGGCGCCCGGGAGCAGGCCCGCGCCGAGGCAGACCCAGCCCATGGCGAGCATCTGGAACGGCAGCCACGGCCCGACCCCGCCGGTCAGCAGCGCAGAGGCGAACATCGACAGCGAGCCGAGGACGAAGCCGAAGCCCGGCCCGAGCACCCGCCCGGCCAGCACCATGAGGAAGAACATCGGCTCCAGCCCGGCCGTCCCGGCGCCGAGCGGCCGCAGTGCGGCACCCGCGGCGGCGAGGACGCCGAGCAGGGCCACCGACTTGGCGTCCAGACCGGGCGCGCCACCGCCCGCCGAGCGCCCCTCGGAGATCTGGGCGACGACGACGGCGAGCAGGAGGGGCAGCAGGAGGGCGAACAGCCACGGGGCGTCGGTCGAGTGGCCGACCAGCGCGGAGTCGGTGGCAGCGAGCAGTGGCCAGCCGAAGCCGGCCACACCGACCAGTGAGGTGAGCGCCAGGACGGCGATCGAGCGGCGGCCGAGCGGGACGGGACGGGCGAGCCGGCGGCGGGTGGCGGTGAGCGTGTCCGCCGCGGGGACGGTCTTCGGGTCGGCGGCGGTCACGACGGCTCGACCTCCGCCAGGGCCCGCTCGACCTGGTGCACGGTGAGCCACGGGCCCGGGGCGAGCACCTTGGCGACCTGCGGCGCGAAGGCCGGGGAGGAGACCACGACCTCGGGGGTCGGGCCGTCCGCGACGATCTCGCCGTCCGCCATGATGACCGTGCGGTGGGCCAGCTCGGCGGCCAGCTCGACGTCGTGGGTGGCGAGCAGGACGGTGTGGCCCTCGGCGGCGAGCGCGCGCAGGATCTCGACCAGCCGGGCCTTGGCGGCGTAGTCCAGACCGCGGGTCGGCTCGTCCAGCAGCACCAGCGGCGGGCGCGCGGTCAGCACGACGGCCAGCGCGAGGGTGAGCCGCTGGCCCTCGGAGAGGTCGCGGGGGTGCGCGGCGTCGGGGACCCCGGGCAGCAGTCGCTCGACCAGGGCGCGGCAGGTGCCCGGGGCGGCGCCCGCGTCGGTGTCGGCGGCGGCGCACTCGGCGACGACGCTCTCCCCGTACAGCAGGTCGCGCGGATCCTGCGGGACGAGACCGACCTGGCGGATCAGCTCGGCGGGCCGGGTGCGGTGCGGCGTGCGGCCGCCGACCCGGACGCTGCCCGATGCGGGCTCGTGCAGGCCCACGAGCGTGCCGAGCAGGGTGGACTTGCCGGCGCCGTTGCGGCCCATGAGCGCCGTGATCTCGCCCGGGCGGAGGACGAGGTCCACGCCGCGCAGGGCCGGCACCGGGCCGCGTTTGACGACCAGGCGCTCGGCCTTCGCGACGGGGGAGACGGCGCCCCCTGGCGAGGCGACCCCCGTCGTACCGGCCTCCGCCGCGGCGGCCGGCCGCAGGCCGTCGAGGCGCGCGCGGAGGGAGGCGGCCTTGCGGCGGGCGTCCCGCACCGAGAGCGGCAGTGGACGCCAGCCGGCCAGCCGGCCGAGGCCGACGACGGGCGGGTGGACGGGGGAATGGGCCATCACCTCGGCGGGTTCGCCGAGGACGGGCGGTCCGCCGGGGCTCAGCAGCAGGACCTGGTCGGCGTACTGGACCACCCGCTCCAGCCGGTGCTCGGCCATCAGCACGGTGGTGCCGAGGTCGTGGACCAGCCGTTGCAGCACGGCCAGCACCTCCTCGGCCGCGCCCGGGTCGAGCGCGGACGTGGGCTCGTCGAGGACCAGCACCCGCGGATGGGCGGTGAGCACCGAGCCGACGGCGACGCGCTGCTGCTGGCCGCCGGAGAGCGAGGTGAGCGCGCGGTCGCGCAGGTCGGTGAGGCCGAGCAGGTCCAGCGTGTCCTCCACCCGCCGCCGCATCACGTCCGGTGCCAGGCCCAACGACTCCATTCCGTAGGCGAGTTCGTCCTCGACCGTGTCGGTGACGAAGTGCGCGAGCGGGTCCTGGCCCACGGTGCCGACCAGGTCGGCGAGTTCGCGCGGCCGGTGCTCCCGGGTGTCGCGGCCGCCGACGGTCACCCGGCCGTGCAGCACGCCGCCGGTGAAGTGCGGGACGAGGCCGCTCACCGTGCCCAGCAGGGTGGACTTGCCGGAGCCGGACGGGCCCACCAGCAGGCAGAGTTCGCCCTCGGGGACGGTCAGGTCGACGCCGCTGAGCGCCGGGGCGGCGGCGTCGGAGTACTGCACGGATACCTGCTCGAAGGTGATCACGAAACCCTCCGGGGCGGATGCGGGGCGGCGAACGCCGGGACCAGGCCGATCAGGACGGCGAGGACGGCGGCCAGGGGCAGGGCGGGTGCGGTCGGCGGCACGACGGTGGGCGCGAAGGCGGTCGGGTCGACGCCGGCGAGCCAGATCGTCGACGCGGCCACCGCGGCGCCGGATCCGGCGGTCAGCCACTCGGGCAGCGCCCACGGATCGGGGCGGTAGCGGGTCCGTACCGAACGGCGGCTGCCGAGCAGCAGGCCGGCGAAGGCGGCGGCCAGGCCGAGCAGCAGGACCGGCACGGCCCAGCCGGCGCCGCCGGCCGTGAGCAGCCCGTACGCGGCGAGGCAGATCCCGAGCAGACCGGCCAGGGTGAGGGCGGCGGTGGTGCGGGCCAGAGGCCGCGGGACGTCGGCGGTGCGGCCGAAGCCACGGGTGTCCATGGCGGCGGCGAGTGCCACCGAACGCTCCAACGCGCCCTCCAGGACGGGAAGTCCGACGCTCAGCACGGCGGCGATACCGCGGTCGGTGCGTCCGCGCAGGCGGCGGGCGGCGCGCAACCGCCGGACGTCGGCGACCAGGTTGGGCGCGAAGGTCATCGCCACCACGACGGCCACGCCGGCCTCGTAGAGTGCGCCGGGGAGCGTGCGCAGCAGCCGGGCGGGACTGGCGAGGGCGTTGGCGGCGCCGACGCAGACCAGCAGGGTGGCCAGCCGCAGGCCGTCGTAGAGCGCGGCGAGCAGGCCCTCGACGGTGACCCGGCCGCCGATGCGCACGCCCTGGGCCCAGTCGGGCAGCGGTACCTCGGGGAGGGTGAGGAGGACGTGCGTGCCGGGGATCGGCGAGCCGAGCAGCACGGCGAAGAGCAGGCGGATGCCGAGCACGAGCAGGCCGAGCCGGAGGAAGGCGCCGTAGGAGCGCGACCACGGTGCATCGCCGCGCCTGGCCGCCACGACGTAGCCGGCCACGGCGGCGAGCAGGAGCAGGAGGAGCGGGTTGGTGGTCCGGGTGGCGGCCGCGCCCAGGCCGAGCGCCCACAGCCACCAGGCCCCGGGGTGCAGCTGGCGGGGGCCTGCGGGTGGGCGGCGGGCGGCGCGGGGCGGGCCGGAGGCGCGGGATTCGGTCACGGGGGAGCGGTCCAGGGTCGGGTGCGGGCGGGTCTGGGGCCGGTGCGGGCGGGGCGGTGCCGGTTCCGGGCGGGAGGTCGGGCGGGCCGACCCCCGCTCCAGAGGGTCGCTCCAGCGGTGGGGAGGCGTGCGCCGCTCAGCGCCGGCGGCGGCCCTGCCAGAGCGCGCCTGCGGCCAGGACGGCCACCAGGGCGGCGCCGGCGATCAGGCCGATGTCGGGGCCGGCGTCGCCACTTCGGCTACTGGCGCCGCTCCCGCCTCCGCTGCCCGTGCCGCTGCCGTCGGCGGCCTGTGCGGAGGGCTTGTCGGCCGTGCCGAGCCGGTCGCCGCAGCCGGACTCCGGGTAGCCGGCGATGGCGCAGAGCAGGCCGTTGGTGTCGTACCGCAGGGGTGGGGCGACGGTGGCCAGCACCTCGGCCGAGGTGGCGTCGGCGGGGACGACGGCGCACGCCGTCCGGGGCCCGGGCGGGGTCTCGCCGGCGGCGTCCGCGGCGGTGCCGAAGTCGAGGACCACGGCGATCCGCTTGCGCCCGGACCGTTCCGGCGTGCTGCCGCAGATCGCGGCGAAGTCCCCGGGGCCGCCGGGCCGGGCGGCGTCCCGGCCGCCGTCCGGGCTCACCGCGAAGCGCCACCCGTCCACGCCGCCGTCCTGCGGGACGTAGACGGCGGGCCCTTGCCGCTGGTACGCCCAGGCGCCGTCGGACCACTTCCAGAACGACCAGTACCGGTATCCGGCCCCGGCCGCCTGGGCCCAGGCCGCCTGGGCCGGGGCCGCCGCGAGCATCAGCAGGATCAGCAGCCCGGTGATCACTCCGGCGGCGAACCGGACGACCGCCGGCGCCACCCGCCGGCAGCACGGCTGCTTGTCGGGCGCCGCCGTCTCACCCGCCACGCCCGGGTGGGACGCCGCACCCGGGCCGGACACGAAGCCCGGGCCGGCCGTGGCGTCCGGCCCGGGGGTGGCGGGGCCGGTCACGGCTTCTGGCCGCGCTTGCGCTGGAGGCTGAGCACCAGGCCGCCGCCGATGCCGATCAGCAGGCCCACGCCGATCAGCCACCACTGCCCGATGCCGCCGTCCTTCTTCTCCTCGGCCGGAGCCGACGACGCCGCGGCGGTCGAGGCGGCCGAGACCGCCTTGGGCGCCGGGCCGAGGGCGGTCAGCTGCGCGACCAGGTCGCCGCCGAACGAGGCCGGGTCGCGCTGGGCGGCCTGGGCGACCATCAGCAGCGTGGCGGTGGCGGCGGCGTCGGTGCCGCCCTTGGTCCAGGTGACGCCCTCCTGGGCGAGCCAGTCCACCGCGCCGGCGGCCTGCTGCGGGTGGCCGCCCTGGATCAGGCCGAGCGCGGCCCAGGCGGTGGCCGTGTAGTCGGGGGTCGGGGCGGCGCCCGGCGTGGTCAGCATGAGGTGCTGTCCACCCGCCGCGAGCTGCGCGGTCAGGTAGGCCCCGACGGCCTCGGCGGAGTCGGCGTGCGCGACCGGCGCCCCCGCCGGGGCAGAACCCGAAGCCGGCGTCGCGGCCGAACCGTCGGCGCACGGCAGGGCCTTGGGCGCGGCGTCGGTCCGGTTGGTGTTGGTGACCGGCAGCTTCCCGCCGGCCGCGGCCAGCGAGGCCTGGCCGGTGGCGAGCGTGTTCGCTTCGAGCGCCCCGTCCGGCTTGGGCTGGTAGGCGAAGGCGCCGCGCTGGTCGGCGGGAGCGGCGCAGCCGAGCTGGAAGAGCGCCAGCCCGTCGAAGGCGTTCTTGCCGGCCTTGGCGACGCCGGCCGGGTCTGCCTTGGCGGCGAACAGGGCGTTCACGGCCAGGCCGGTGGAGTCGGCGTCGCCGGGGCTTCCGGGGTTGTAGGCCCAGCTGCCGTCCGCGTTCTGGTTGGCCTTGAGCCACTGGACGCCCTTGTCGACGGCGTCCTGGTGCCCGCCGAGCGCGATCAGGGCCTGGACGGCGACGGCCGTCGCGTTGCTGTCCTCGGTCTTGGCGTCGCACGCGGCCGTGGTGTCGGCCCGGAACGACGGCCAGCCGCCGTCCGCGCACTGCTGGCCGGTGAGCCAGGAGACGGCCGAGTCGGCGGGCGTCACCTTGGCGCCGGCCAGCGCGGTGAGGGCGAGCGACTGCCGCCAGACCCCGTCGTACGTCGGGTCGCCCTTGCCGTACAGGCCCTCGGGGGCGGCGGGGGCGGCGCTCGGGGAGGGGCTGTCGGCGAGGGCCGGTGCGGCGGCGGTGCCGGTCAGCAGCGCAGCGGTCAGGGCGGCGGCGCCCAGGCGGGCGGCGGTGAGCATGGTCGGTTGAGCCTTTCGGTGAGCGGTGTGGTGGCCCGTGGGCCGATCCGTAGTCCTCGACGGTGCCGGGCGCTGCTCCTGCCCGGACTGGCCGCTCGCTTCGCCCCGGGCAATCCGACTCGCCCGGCCGTCCGGCGCCGGGCTCACGGTTGCGGGTCAGTGCCGGATTCGCACCGGCTTTCCCCGGGGGAGAAGCGGGATGGAGTTGTCTTGCCCGTCGACTCTAGCCGCCGCGCGGAGCCCGTCGGACCGACGTGGGCGAGAACACGTTCCACTCGCGGCCCGGCGCGGCCCGGTGCGCCGGGCCGGCCGCGGCCGTGGGGGCGTCCGAGGCCTCGCCCGGGCGTGCCGGGGGCGGGGGCGGGAGTCGGGCGGACGGGGAGAGCCGGGGGAGGGTCGGCGGAGGCCCGGGGGAGACACGGTGGAGGAACGGGGCGAGGGACGGCCCCGAATCGGCGCGGCCCTGCCCCGACGGAGCGCGGGCCGGTTCCGCGCACCCCTCAGGGCAGGGTGAGCAGCTGCGCCGCCGTGTGCAGGTCGGCGCGGACCTCCGCGATCGAGGCCCGGCCGGAGAGCCACGACACCAGGGCGGAGTGCCAGGTGTGCTCGATCACCCGGACGGCGGCACGCTGGCTCTCGGTGGGCGGGCCGGACTGGCCGATCGCGTCGAGGATCAACTGCCCGGTGGCCGAGCTCACCAGGTCCACCTCGGCGCTCACCGAGCGGTCGGCGAAGGAGAGGGCCCGGACCATCGCCTCGGCCAGCAGCGGCTCGCGCTGGAGCGCGTGGAACGCCCGGGTGAGCGTCTCGGCGACCCGCGGCGCCGGCTCCCGCTCGGCCGGCGGATGGCGCCTGACCTGCTCCTGAAGGCCCTGGAGCTGTTCCAGCATCACCGCCACCAGCAGGTGCACCTTGGACGGGAAGTACCGGTACAGGGTGCCGAGTGCGACCTGCGCGCCCTCCGCGACCTCGCGCATCTGCACCGCCTCGTACCCGCCGCGGGCGGCCAGGGCGGTGGCCGCGCGCAGGATCCGCCGGCGCCGTTCGGCCTGGCGCGCGGTCAGTGCGGTCAGTGGCGGGTCGGTCGCGCACGACCCGGGCCGAGCAGTGGTGGGCGGGCCGGGCGGCGGGCTGCAGGAGGAGTCGGCCGGCGGGGCCGTGGCCCCGGCCGGGGGAACGGTCGGATCCGCGGCGTCGGCGGTGGGAACGGTGGTGGGCGCGGGCGTGGCGGACGACGGCAAGGATGCTCCCGGGGCGCGAGAGTGGCGAGGTGTCCAACATGGTTCCGACGTGGTTCCGAACCGGTCCGGAACCGGTCCGGCGGAGCCGCTCCGGCGGGTCCGGTCGGGTGGTCCGGCGTGGCGTGAATCACCAGCCCTGGCGTCTGACGGAATGCTACGGGCCGGTATCTTCGAGGTCTCTCATTGTTCACATGGTCACTGGTGAACTCCACACCACACTGAAACCTGATCTACTTTAGCGACCGGCGGCACACCCGGCAGCCGACCGGCAGCACACCTAGCAGCAGAGATGGGGGCCGACGATGACCGCGCAGCCGCTGCGGATCGCCCTGTTGTCGTACCGCGGCGACCCGTTCTGCGGTGGCCAGGGCGTGTACGTACGTCACCTCTCCCGTGAACTGGCCCGCCTCGGGCACCACGTGGACGTGATCGGCGCTCAGCCGTACCCGGTGCTGGACGAGGTGGAGGGCCCCGGCTCGGTCCGCCTGGTCGAGCTGCCGAGCCTGGACCTCTACCGCGCCGACGATCCCTTCCGCACCCCCGCCCTCGCCGAGTACCGCGGTCTGGTGGACGTGCTGGAGGTCGCCGCCATGCGCACCGGCGGCTTCCCCGAGCCGCTGACGTTCTCGCTCCGCGCCCGCCAGTTCCTGGCCCGGCACAAGGGCCGCTACGACGTGGTGCACGACAACCAGACCCTCGGCTACGGCCTGCTCGGGCTGGCCCGGCACGGGTTTCCGCTGGTCACCACGATCCACCACCCGATCACCGTCGACCGGCAGCTGGAGCTGGACGCGGCCACCACCCGGCTGCGGCGGCTCTCGCTCCGCCGCTGGTACGCGTTCACCCGGATGCAGCGCCGGGTCGCCGCGCGGCTGGATCACATCGTCACCGTCTCCGGCTCCTCGAAGCGGGAGATCGTCGAACACCTGGGCGCCGCGCCCGGCGCGGTCTCGGTGGTGCCGATCGGCGCCGACACCCGGCTCTGGTCGCCGTCCGATCGGATCGCCCGGGTGTCCGGCCGGATCGTCACCACCTCCAGCGCCGACGTCCCGCTCAAGGGGCTCGTCCACCTGGTGGAGGCACTGGCGAAGGTCCGCACCGAGCGGGACGCGCACCTGGTCGTGGTCGGCAAGCCGCAGAAGGAGCAGGGGCCGGTCTCGGACGCGGTGCGGCGCTTCGGGCTGGAGCAGCACATCGAGTTCCGCACCGGGCTGACCGACGAGGAACTGGTCGACCTGTACCGCTCGGCCGAGGTGGCCTGCGTGCCGTCCCTGTACGAGGGCTTCTCGCTGCCGGCCGCCGAGGCGATGGCCACCGGCACGCCGTTGGTCGCCACCACCGGCGGGGCGATCCCCGAGGTGGCCGGGCCGGACGGCGGGACCTGCCTGGCGGTGCCCCCGGGCGACGCGGGCGCGCTGGCGGCCGCGCTCGGCCGGCTGCTGGACGACCCGGAACTGCGCCGGACCCTCGGCGAGGCCGGTCGCGAGCGGGTGTTGGAGCGGTTCACCTGGCGGCGGGCCGCCGAACTGACCGCGGAGGCCTACCGGGAGGCGATCGCCACCGGGACCGGGCGGCGGGCCCGCTCCGGTCCGGGCTGGCGCTATGTCGCCTGACGGCGCGTCGGGCCGTGCCGTCCGCTCCGCGCCGGGCCAGGCCCGGCGAAGCTCGCGGCGGCCGGCTCCAGGTCGGCTCGGGCCCGGCTCCAGGTCGGCCCGGGCCGGAAACGTTTGGTACCAAAGGAATGGGAGCCCGCAGTGCTGACCGTTGATTTCTCGCGCTTCCCGCTCGCCCCTGGCGACCGGGTGCTCGACCTGGGCTGCGGCGGGGGGCGGCACGCGTTCGAGTGCTACCGGCGCGGGGCCAACGTGGTCGCCCTCGACCAGAACACCGAGGAGATCGCCGAGGTCAGGAAGTGGTTCGCGGCCATGGAGCAGGCCGGCGAGGCCCCCGAGGGCGCGTCGGCGGTCGCGATCGAGGGCAACGCGCTGGCCCTTCCGTTCGAGGACGAGTACTTCGACAAGATCATCATCTCCGAGGTGATGGAGCACATCCCGGACGACAAGGGCGTGCTCAACGAGATGTTCCGGGTGCTCAAGCCCGGCGGCCTGCTCGCCGTCACCGTGCCGCGCTGGCTGCCGGAGAAGATCTGCTGGGCGCTCTCCGACGAGTACCACGAGGTCGAGGGCGGTCACATCCGGATCTACCGCGGCGACGAGCTGCTCGGCAAGCTCAAGGACGCCGGCCTGGAGCCGTACGGCACCCACCACGCGCACGCGCTGCACTCGCCGTACTGGTGGATCAAGTGCGCCGTCGGCGTGGACAACGACAAGGCGCTGCCGGTCAAGGCCTACCACCAGCTGCTGGTCTGGGACATCGTCGGCACCCCGGTGATCAGCACCCTCACCAAGGCCGCCGAGAAGGCGCTCAACCCGGTCATCGGCAAGAGCTTCGTCGCCTACGCCTCCAAGCCGAACCGCGCTCCGGGCGGGGTGGCGTGACCGCCGCCGTTCCCGAGGTGCTGCTGCTGGACGGGGTGCTCGACGCCGAGCAGGCCGCCGGCACCGTCCGCAGCATCCTCGCGGAGCAGCAGCGCGACGGCGCCATACCGTGGTTCACCGGGCACCACCTCGACCCGTGGGACCACACCGAGGCGGCGATGGCCCTCGACACGGCCGGCGAGCACGCGGCCGCGGAGGCCGCCTACCGCTGGCTGGCGGACCGCCAGAACGCCGACGGCTCCTGGTACGCGGCCTACGGTTACGGGCACGGCGGCCCGGACGGCGAGGTGGTCAACGCCGCCAAGGAGACCAACTTCTGCGCGTACGTCGCGGTCGGCGTCTGGCACCACCACCTCAGCACCGGCGACGACGCCTTCCTGGAGTGGATCTGGCCCGTCGTCCGGCGCGCGCTGGACTTCATCGTCGGCCTGCGGCTGCCCGGCGGACCGATCGCGTGGCGGGTGGCCGAGAACGGCGCGGCGACCGACGAGGCGCTGCTGACCGGTTCCTCCAGCATCCTGCACGCCCTGCGCTGCGGCCTGGCGATCGCCGACTACCTGGAGGAGCCGCAGCCCGACTGGGAGCTGGCGGCCGGTCGGCTGCGGCACGCGATCGCGCACCACCCCGAGCGGTTCCTGGACAAGGACCGCTTCTCGATGGACTGGTACTACCCGGTGCTCGGCACCGCGCTGCGCGGCCCGGCCGCGCTGGAGCGGATCGAGCGGGAGTGGGACCGTTTCGTCGTCCCGGGCCTGGGCGTCCGCTGCGTCAGCGACCGGCCCTGGGTGACCGGCGGCGAGAGTGCCGAACTGGCCCTGGCGCTCTGGGCGGTGGGTGAATCCGACCGCGCGGTGGACATCCTGCGCTGGATCCAGAAGCACCTGCGGCACGCCGACGGCTCGTACTGGACCGGGTACGTGTTCGAGGACGACGCCATCTGGCCCGAGGAACGCACGACCTGGACGGCGGGGGCGCTGCTGCTGGCCGTGGCCGCGCTCGGCGGCGACCCGGCCACGGTGGCGGTCTTCGGCGGCGACGACCTGCCGACCGGGCTGGTGGTCCAGGACTGCTGCTGAGCGGCCCGGCGGGGTCGCGTGCCCGTGAACGGTTGCGTCCTGCGGGGCCGCGCGCCCGGGTGCCGTTGCGTTCCGCGCGGTCGCGCGCCCGTGGAGTCGGCGTCAGGGCCCGGTGGACGCCGAAGGGGGCGGGACCGGAGAGATCCGGTCCCGCCCCCTTCGGCATGGTGCTGTCCGTCGTCCGGACGTCAGCCGCGCTGGATGCCCGTGGTGTCGACGAGCACGCCCTGGGTGCCGTCCTGGAGCTGGGCGACCAGCGCGGTGCCGCGCTGCTCGACCGCCAGGTACCAGGTGCCCGGGATCAGCTCGCCGACCGGGCCGCCGGCAGGGTTGTCCTTCGCGGCCAGCTGGCGCGGCGCCGGAACGGCGAACCAGAACGGCGCGAAGTCGGCCGACGGAGCCCCCGGGGCGGGCTGGGCCTGGCCGGCCGGGGCCGGCTGCGGGCCGGCCTGGGCCGCCGCGTCCTGCGGCTGGCCGGGCTGCGGGGCCGGGTAGCCGTAGCCGCCGGGCTGGCCGCCGAAGGCCGGGGACTGCGCCTGGTGCGGGTCCTGGCCCTGGGCCGGGTAGCCGTACTGGCCGGGCTGGCCCGGCTGCGGGGCCGGGTAGCCGCCGGCGAAGCCCTGCGGGGCGGCCGGCTTGTCGGTCACCAGCGGGGCCTTCAGGGCGGGCACCAGCGGGCCGGCCGCGGCCGCACCGGCGAGCACGATCAGCGCGATGACGGCGAGCCAGGCGCCGAAGCCGTGGTCCAGGCCCTTCGGGCCGCCGCCCAGCGCCCAGATCGAGGTCCAGAGCGCGGTGACGGCGAAGGCGACGCCCCACTGGTCCAGCCGCAGGCCGAGCACCTGGCGGTTGGTGGCGGCGGCGCCCTGGAAACGCTGCACCAGGATCAGCGCGGCGGCGATGATGCCGAGCAGGAAGACCGAGGGCAGGATGGGGAACAGGTCGCTGTCCCAGGCGTTCGTCGAGGTGTCGCCGCAGTACCTGCCGCTGCAGTCAACGGTCCAGTACGGCAGGAAGGATGCGATGAAGAGCAGGACGGCCGCACCTGCGACGGCGGCGTCTCCCCTGGTGAGAGCGCGCAGATTCACTAACGTTCCCCTCGTTGGTGTGTCGTGGTCGGCGGTTTTGCGTGGTCGGCTTGGCCGGCCCGGAAACTCCGAACGGACCAGAAGCCTAGGGCCAACCGCCTCGCGGGTGCACAGCGGGCTCGGGAATGGGGCGAAGTCGTTGCAAACTGCGCGCGTCCGTCCCCCTGCCGTCCACCATCGGGTCGGACGGTTCCTTCCCATCCGGACGCGGTCCGGATCCTTCCCGCCGCCTACCGCGTGGTCAGAAACGTCGTCAGCGCGTCGGCGATCCCCTGGGCCGCCTGCTGGCGCCACTGAGGGTCCGTCATCCGCTTGGCGTCGGTCGAGTTGCGCATGTTACCGCACTCGATGAACACCTTGGGGACGTTCGAGAGGTTCAACCCGCCGAGGTCGGAGCGGGTGTCGAGGCCCTGACTCGCCGTGTAGTCGGCGTACGGCTCACCCGTGGCCGAGCGGAAGCCGTCGCGCAGCAGCAGGCCGAGCCGGTGCGAGGGCGCGACGATCGCCGAGGTGTCCGCCTTCCCCGCGACCACCTTGGCGGGCATGATCACGTGGAAGCCGGTGCCGCCGGCCGGACCGCCGTCCCCGTGCACGGAGACCGCCGCGTCGGCGTGCGCCTCGTTCCCGGCCCTGGCGCGCTCGTCGATGCACGGGCCCCACGGCCGGTCGCCGTCCTGGACCAGCACCACCGTGGCGCCGCGGGCGGTGAGGATCGCCCGGGCCCGGCGGACCACGTCCAGCGTGAACTCGGCCTCGGTGAAGCCGGCGTTGGTGGAGGTGCCGGTGGTGTCGCACTCCTTGCGGGCGTTGCCGATGTCCACCTGGCGGTTGATCTCGGTGGTGTGGGCGAAGTTGCCGGGGTTGTGGCCGGGGTCGAGCAGGACGGTCCGGCCGGTGAGCGCTGTGGCCGAGGACGCCCCGGGGCCTCCGGAGGCGGCGGGAGCCGAGGCGACCGGCGCCGTGGTGCCCGGTCCGGCGGACGGCGCCGTGGTGCCCGTGGCGCCGGGGGCTGCCTCGGCGGGCGTGGCGGCGGAGGGCGCCGCGGGAGAGCTCGGCGGGGCCGCCGCCGTGCCGGTCCCGGCGCCGTCCGGGCCGGCCGTCCCCGACCCGCTCGTCCCGCTGGGGGTGCCGGCCGCACCGGCGGGTGCCGTGCCGTCCGCTCGGTCGTGGCCTCCGACGGCCTGCCAGCCCAGCCAGCCGGCCAGGCAGAGCGGCACCACGACGCCCACCACGGTGGTGGTGCGCAGCAGGAGGGAACGGCGGGGCCGGTCGTTGTCGTCGCGCGTGCCGGGGGTGGTGCGGGTCACGGGTGGTTCAGATCCTGTCCTGGGTGCGCGTGGTCAGGCCGTAGGTGTCGGCGATCGGCTTCCACTTCGCCACGAAGTCCTTCTTCGCCTGCGTGGCCTGCGGGTTGAGCTCGTCGGCGCGCTTCTTGTCGGCGGTGTTCGGGGCGGTGCCGGAGCAGCCCTGGGCCGATACCGACCGCGCCCAGCTCGCGTACGCGCGGTCGATGTCGGCGGACAGCTGCCAGGCCGACTTCAGCGTGGCCACCGCCTCCGCGCCGCCGGGCAGGTCGGTGACGGACAGTGCGGCGAGTTTGGTGAGCAGCTGGTCGCGCTGCTTGGCGCCGTTGTCGAAGACCTGCGCCGAGCTGTCGATGTCCGGTTTGGCGGGGCAGCTGTTCACCTTGGCGACCGCGTTGCCGATCGGCGCCTTCGCGCTCTCGCCCTGGGTCAGCAGCTCGTCCAGCGCCTTCGCCTGGCTCTGCGCGTTGGGGCCGGGCGCGCCGTCCGTCGGGCTGGCGGACGCGCCGGGGGAGGCCGTGTCGCCGGCGGTCGGGCTCGGCGCGCCGGCCGCGTCGGTGGGCACCGGGGCGGGCTGCGGGCTGCCGGAGCCGGTCGGGGCGTCCGCGGTGGCGGACGGGGCCGGGGCGGCCTGGTCGGAGGAGGAGCCCTTGTCCTTCACCGCCCAGAGGATGCCGCCGCCGAGCGCCAGCACGAACAGCACGGCGAAGGCGAGCAGCAGCGGTGCGCGCTTGTTGCCGGGGCGGTCCTCGTCGTCCAGGTCCTCGTAGCCGGTGGCGTAGTCCGGCTGCCCGTAGGCCTGTCCGTAGGGCTGGGAGCCGTAGGGCGCGGCGTCGTACGGCTGCGGGTACGCCTGCTGGGGGTGGCTCTGCGGTGGGTACGGGGCGCCCTGGGGCGCCTGGGGCGGGGCCGCAGGGTAGCCGGGGGCACCGGCCGGGGGCTGCGGGGCGCCCGGGTACGGACCCCGGCTCTGCGGGGCCGCGTGGTCCGGGAAGCCCGCGCCGGGGGCGGCCGGCGGGGCGGACGCCGGGAAGGCCGCCGCGGTCGGGGCGTCGTGGCCGGGGGCCGGGGCCAGGTACGGGCGTGCGCCGAGCGGCGGGCCCTGGTCGCCGACGGCGCCCGGCGCGGGCGGCTGGACCATCGGCGAGTGGGGCGGCTGCGGGGCCAGGGACGGCTGCGCCGGCGGCTGGAGCGCTCCGGCGGGCGGGGCCGGGGGCACGGTGGGGTTCGGCGCGGCCGCGGTGGCGGGCTGCTGCTGCGGGCCGCGGACCCAGCCGCCGGCGCCGCCGCGCGCGGTGGGGTCCCAGACCGCCGGAGCGGTGTTCTGCTGGTCGGTCATTGTGCTGGCCCCCACAGTCCGCCGGATGCTCTGCCTGGTGTCGTGTCGCCGCGTGTCCGTGCGGCCCGTCCTGGGGGCTGCCCGGTCGCCTGCCGCTCCGGCCGAACGGCCGCGCGGACACCGTACCGTTCGAACCCCCGCCCGACAGCCCCGGCACGACGTTAGAGCATCCGTGATCGCCTGTGGGGGCGGTCGGCGGATCTGCCCGGGGGTACGGCGGGAGCGCGGGGCCCGGCCGGCCGCCGGCGGTGCGGTCGGTCCGCGGTGCGGTCAGCCGGTGGTGCGGCGCAGCACGCGCAGGGAACCGGTCACCGAGATCTCCTCGAAGCCCTCGGCGAGCGCCCGCAGGTACACCCGGTAGGGCGCCTGGCCGCCGTCCGCCGGGTCGGGGAAGACGTCGTGCACGACCAGCAGGCCCTCGGGCGCCAGGTGCGGCACCCAGCCCTCGTAGTCGCCGGTGGCGTGCTCGTCGGTGTGGCCGCCGTCGATGAAGACCAGGCCGAGCCGGCCGCCCCAGAGCGCGGCGATCTGCGGAGAGCGGCCCACCAGCGCGACCACGTGCTCCTCCAGACCGGCCGCGTGCAGCGCGCGGCGGAACCGGGGGAGCGTGTCCATCAGGCCCACCTCCGGGTCCACGAGCTCCGGGTCGTGGTACTCCCAGCCGGGCTGCTGCTCCTCGGAGCCGCGGTGGTGATCGACGGTGAGCGCCACCGTCCCCGTCTCCCGGGCCGCCCCGGCGAGCAGGATCGCCGACCGTCCGCAGTACGTGCCGATCTCCAGCGCCGGCAGCCCGGTGCGCCGCGCGGCCGTCACGGCGGCGGCGTACAGCGCGAGGCCCTCGTCGACCGGCATGAAGCCGGTCGCGCCCTCGAACGCCGCCAGCACGTCGGCCCCGGGGCGGACGGTCTCCAGGAGGTCGGACATGCGGGGCTCCTTGCCGGGGTGATCGGGGCGGCTGCTTCGCCGTCGGACCCTACTCGACGGTACGGCCCGCCGTCGCCCCCGGCCCCGGGCCCGGCCCACCGGGTGCCGCCGCCGACCTGCAACGCCTGCGACCTGCCCGGCTGTGCCGGGTGCCGCCGCGGCCCGGGGCGCCCCGGGCCTGCGGGTGGAACGTGTTCTACTACGCGCGGGCGCGTCGTGCCAGAATCGGCTCCGACCCACCGATCCGAGGGGACGGGAGCAGCCCCATGCGCGCAGCCATCCTGCACAAGACCGGCCAGGACACGCTCGACGTCCGCGACGACGTGGCGGCCGTGGGCTTCGGCCCCGGAAAGGTGCGGGTCCGCCTGCGGGCGGCCAGCCTCTGCCACTCGGACCTCTCGGCGATGAACGGCGTCCTGCCGCAGCCCGCGCCGTTCGTGCCCGGACACGAGGGTGCCGGGGACGTCGTCGAGGTCGGCGAGGGCGTGACCGGGGTCGAGGTCGGTGACCGGGTGGTGCTCTGCTGGATGCCCCCCTGCGGCAGCTGCGTGCACTGCGAGCGCGGTCGCGGGCACCTCTGCGTGAGCAGCCTGCGCCGGCTCGGCGCGCCGGGCTTCCGCTTCGATGAGGACGGCGCGGGCGGACCGGTCGAGGCCTCCGGCTTCTACGGCACGGGCTCGTTCGCCGAGGAGGTGGTGGTCGAGCGCGACGCCGTGATCAAGGTCCCCGAAGACCTGCCGTACGAGCTGGCCGCCCTGATCGGCTGCGGGGTGACCACGGGCATCGGTGCCGCCGTCCACACCGCGCGGGTCGAGCCGGGCGCCTCGGTCGCGGTGATCGGTGCGGGCGGCGTGGGCGTCGCGACCGTGCAGGGTGCGCGGGTCTGCGGCGCCGGCCGGATCGCGGTGGTGGACCCGGTCGACTCGCGGCGCGAGCGGGCGCTGGCCTTCGGGGCCACCGACGCGCTCGCCCCCGAGGAGCTGAAGCGTCTCGCGAAGGGCCTGCCGGGCGGCGGGTTCGACTACGTCTTCGAGGCGGTCGGCCGGGCGGCCACCGTACGGGCCGGGTACGACGCGGCGCGGCGCGGCGGCGCGGTGGTGGTGATCGGTGCCGGAGCGCAGGACGACCTCGCGCAGTTCACCATGGGCGAGCTGTTCTTCAACGAGAAGCGCCTGCTGCCCTCGCTGTACGGCGGGGCGCCGGTGCCGCGCACCGTCGCGCTGGTGGTGGACCTGTGGAGGGCCGGGCGGATCGACCTCGCCGGGATGGTCACCCACCGGGTCGGCCTGGCGGACGTCAACGAGGCCATCACGCAGATGCGGAGCGGCGAGGCGCTGCGGACCGTCGTCACGCTGGACTGAGTCGGTGGGGTCGTCGGTGGCCGGTGGCCGGTGACCGTGCCCAGGGCCGAGTCGCCGGGGCCGGCGCCCTCGGCGAACGGAAGGGCCCGCCGGGGTGGGTGACCGGCGGGCCCTCGACGCGACGTGGCGCCGGGGTTCAGTTCTGCGCGGCGGCGGCGCGGTGCCGGCCGTGCGGGTCGACCTCGGGCCTGTCGTCGGCGGCGGAACGGCCGCGGTGGCGGCCGTGCGACGCGGTGTCCTCGGCCGTGATCTCGTCGGCGTCGGTCCCGTTGGCCGCGGGTCCGGTGGTGTCGGTGAGGGTGTCGGACATCAAGATCGTCTTCCGTGGGAGGGGGCGGATGCTTCGGCGCCTGACTGGCGCCACGGGCGCGAGTGGGCGCGTGACCGGCGTGACCGGTGCGATCGGCCGCGTGGGCCGCGCCGGAGCCGGTGATCACGGCCCGTGCCCCGGCCACCATAGCCGCACGGGTGGACAAGATCCTATCGAGATCACGACGGGTGCCCGGGGAGCGGTCCGGCGTGATAACGGCCGACACGAGGGCCGGTCGACCCCGGCCGGTGGCCGACCGGTTCGCGGTGGAGCGGGGACGGTGTCCGGAGGTCGCCGTGCCGGGCGGGTGCTCCCGCGTCGCCGTCCGGCCGCAGCGGCCGGCGGGCCCGCGGAGGGGGCGGCGAGGGCTGCGCAGGAGGTCGGCCTGCCCGACTTCCCATGCCGGGGCGCGGGGCGCTGTGGCGGCCCATCGGGCGGTGGCCGCGTCGAGAGTGGCGCCGGCGAGGGCGGCGCGGCGGCCGGGTCGGCCGGGTCGGCCGGCATCGCGGTGATCGGGGCGAGGGCGTACCGGCGGCCGGCGTACCGGCAGCCGCCGCCCCGGCCGTGGGGCCCCGGCCGCTACCCCGGTCGGCCGGTGCGCAGGAACGCCGCCAGCAGCTCGTGGAGCACGGCGGCACCGTCCTCCGCCAGCACCTCGTGCCCGGAGCCGGCCGCCTCCACGTACCGGAAGTCCGCGCCCTCGGTCCGGCCGATCCGCAGCAACTCGTGCCGCAGCGAACGGGACTGGCTCACCGGGACGACCTCGTCCCGGTCCCCGTGCACCACCAGCAGCGGCGCGCTCAACCGGTGCGCGAGCTGGAGCACGTCGCGCGGTCCGCGGGCGTCGGCGACCGGCTCGCCGCCTCCCAGTCGCGTGGTCAACGCCCGTACCGGGGCGGCTGCTTCGGCCAGCAGCCGGGCCCCGGACAGGAACGGTGCGACCACCGCACAGCGGGCGACGTGCTCGGTCGGCGCGTGTGCGGCCGCCAGCAGGGCGAGGAACGCGCCGTAGCTCGCGCCGAACAGGGCGGGCGGCTCCAGGCCGAGCGCCGCGCGCTGGCCCGCGATGCCGTCCAGCAGGTACAGGACGTCGTCGAGGTCCGGCCCGCCCCAGGAACCGCGGATGGCCATCGCGTGCGCCACCCCGTAGCCCGTGGATCCCCGTTGGTTCGGCGCGACGACGGCGAGTCCCTCGGCCGCCATCCGCTGCAGGGTGGGGTCGAACTCGAGCCGCCAGGCGTCCGCCGGGCCGCCGTGCAGGGCGAGGACCAGGTGCGGGCTGCTCAGCCAGGCCTCGCCGCCGTACACCACTGCCTCCAACGGGCCTGCTGGTCCTGCGAGTTCGATGCTCTGCGCCGGGTGCCAGCGGCCGCCGTCCCCGGGCTGGGTGGAGCCGTCGAGCCGCCAACCGGGCGGTGCGGCGGCGGAGGTGCGCGCATCGCCGGGCTGCCTTGGCAGGGCGGTGTCCCGCCATGGGCCGGGCAGGCCGGGGCCGAGCGGGGCCAGCTGCAGGGGCAGCGGGGCCGGTCCGGACCCGGGGGCGGCCGGTCCGTGCGCCAACAGCTCGTCCACGTCCAGGCCGGCCAGGGCTGCCGGATGGTCGGGGGCGGAGTACGGCATCCGCAGCGCCGCCTCCGACCAGTGCGCCACCGCGCCGAGCCGGCCGGGCGGCACCGGCAGCGGGTCGAGTCGTCCGAGCGTGGGCCGCCAGAGCGCGAGCGAGGAGCCGGCACCGTGGTCGATCTGGATCGCGACGCGGACCCCGTCCGCGGCCGACCGCAGCGCCACCGGCCGCAGGAACACGCCCGCCACGTGCAGGCGTTCGGGGAACCGCAGCGGCTCGCCGCCGCCCAGCACGCCCCAGCCGAGCCGGTCGCTGCCGGGGGCGTCGCTGCGCACCATCGCGAAGCGGCTGTCGGGGTCGAACAGCGCCAGCCGGTCGTTGCTGCGCTCGCCGATCTCCAGCAACGGGGTGACCGCGCCGCTGCGCAGGTCCAGCACGACGCTGCGGACGATGCCGTCGGCCACCCGGTCCAGCGCCAGCAGTGAGCCGGCGCGGTCGAGCCAGACACCGCCGCCGTGCAGTCCCGGGATCTCGGCGACCTGCCGGGGCTCGCGCCCGTCGTCGTGGACCAGCCAGACGGTGGTGGCCGGCCGGGTGTCGCCGCCCAGCGCGACGGCGACCGGTGCGCCGGGGCCGGCCGGGGCGTCCGCCGGGAGCGGCAGCAGCCGCAGGCCGGGGCGTCGGAGCGTGGCCAACGGGGTTTCCAGGACTGTCGGTTCGGTGCCGGGCGGGGCGGCGGTGAGCCTCACCAGCTCGTGCCGCTCACCCTCGTGCCGGCAGATCAGGACCGATCCGTCGGGCAGCGCGACCAGTTGGGAGTGGAGGTTCTCGGACCGGTTGCCGGGCAGCGCCAGCGCGGTCGGGACGGCGGGGCCGGTCGCGGGCAGCTGCCAACTCTCCGCGTACCAGCCGCCGTCGGCCGCGGAGGCCAGGCAGGCGGCGTGGCTGCCGTCGGCGGCGAAGGTGAAGCTGTGCCGGCGCAGGGCCTGCGTCGCGGCGCCGATGACCACGTTCATGTCGTCCTCACCTCGCCGGTCCGGGGCCGGGCTTCACCCGGCCGGCGACGCAACCCGGCGGTGCCGGCCGGCGCGTCGTCCGCCCGGCGCGGTACCCCGGTGGTGCCGCGCGGCGCGTCATCGGTCCCGGACGTCCCGCCGGCGCCCGGACGGTGCGCGGGGTGCGCCGGCACCGGGTCCACCCACAGCCGGGGGCCGCCGTGCCGGAGCCGGAGCAGGAAGGCGAGCGCGCCCGCCGTCCCGGTGCCGTACGCGGCGGCGCAGCCGGTGCCGGTCTCGTCGGGCAGGACCAGCAAGCCGTCGCGCAGTGCCGACCTGGCCACGATCAGGTGGGCCAACTCCTCTGCGCCCGTCCGGAATTCCGCATCGCCGGTGGCCTCGGCCAGGTCGAGCAGGTAGTCGCCGTCGCCCGCCAGCCCGTGGCAGGCGCCGGTGCCGCAGTGCCAACGGCCGGCCAGCACCGCCCGCCCGGCGGCGACGGCGAGCCGGTGTGCGGTCGCATCGCCGGTCACCTGCCAGAGCCGCAGCAGGAAGGTGCCCACGCCCGACGCCCCGCTGCACCAGTGGGCCAGCCGGATGTGCTCCGGGTCGTCCGCGCCCTGCGGCCACCACGCAACCGCGGACCCGCCACCGGCCCCGGCGTCCGCGCCCCCGGGGCCGCGCGCGTCCCCCCTGCCGGACGTGTCCCCGAGGCGACGCCCGTCCTGCGGCCCGCCCTCTGACGTGGCGCCGGGCTCCCACCGCACCGTGGCGGCGAGCGTGCGCCCGGCCTCGGCAGCGCCGGCCAGCAACGCCCGGTCGCCGGTTGCCTCTGCGGCGGCCAGCAGGAACGTGCCGACCCCCGCGACCCCGTGCGCGAACCCGAGGTGGGCGATGCCGGCGAGCGCCGATTCGAAGTCCTCCGGCACCGGCCAGACCGTGCCGTGGGCGGTGGTCCGGCCGGCGGCCAGCAGACCGTGCCCGCAGCGGACCGCGCGGTCCAGGAAGGCCTGCGCCGACTCCTCGCCCAGCTCCTCCGCCGCGCATCGCAGTTGGAGGAAGCCTGCGCCCGCTGCGCCGTGGCAGACGTCCGGGTTGGGCCACTCGACGGCTATCCGGCGGGCCAGTTCGGCGGCGCGCTCGGCGAGGGCGTGGTCGCCCAGGGCTCCGGCGGCGTCGAGCAGCGCCCAGGCGGCGCCCGAGCGCCCGAAGTGCAGCCCGGGCAGGACGACCGGCTCGGCGGCGCACCGGCGCTCGATCCATTCGACGGCCGTCCGGGCGGTCCGCCGGGCCTCCTCCCGGACGTCGGCGGGAAGGCCTCCGGTGGACGCGGCCCGGGTGAGCACGGCCAGGACGCCGGCGGCACCGTGCTGCACATTGCAGGGGTCGGACTGCCGCCCGGCCGGGACGGTGGGCCAGAGCCGGTCGCGCCGCAGCGGGGTGGCGGTCGCGGAGAGGTGCCGGAGCCCGTCGTGCAGGACGCGGTCGAGGACGGCCGCGACGCCCGCCGGCACGGCCTCCGCCCGGGTGCGGCCCGCCGTCTCCGCGCCGACCGGACCCCGCCCCGCACCTGCGGCCGTCCGTCCCTCGGCCGCAGCACCCGGCGCCTGGTCCGCAGCACCCGGTTCCTGGTCCACGGCACCCGCGCCCGAGACCCCGGCCGCCGTGACGGGGACGCCGCCGCGCGCCGCCTCCGCCAGGGCCTCCCGCACCCGGTTCAGGCTCCATCGCAGCTCCGGCTCCTCCGCCCGCAGCCCCAGCACCACCGGTGCGAGCCGTCGCGCGGTGTCGCCGGAGCGGGCGGCGAGGGCGAGCCAGCGGCCCAGCCGGTCGGCGACCGGGCGGGCGTGCGGCAGGTCCTCGGGCAGCAGCGGGTCGTGGCCGGTGGCGAGCAGGAAGAACAGCCCGCCGAGCGCGTAGAGGTCGGCCGCCGGCTCGGCCACGTACAGGCCGTCCGTGACCTGGCCGGGCCGGCCACCCGCACCGGCTCCGGCGGCCGGGCCGACCGTGGCCGGGCCGACCAGGGCCAGCCGGCCCGGGCCCTGCTCGGGGGCCCGGTACCCGGGGGTGCCGGCCGAGCCGACCCTGCGGCCGGCCTCGGCGGCCAGCTCCAGATCGACCAGCCGCAGCGAGCCGTCCGGCTGCACCAGGACGTTCCCGGGGGAGAGGTCGCGCAGCACCAGCCCCAGCTCGTGGACCCGTTCCAGCAGGTCGAGCAGCGTCTGCGCCATCGGCCAGGCCTCGGCCCAGTCGACGTCCGGGCTGCCGTCGCGGTGGAGCCGGGCCGCGACCCAGCTGTCCAGCGGTTGTCCGGCGATTCGTTCCTGCACGAGGAAGAGCGAGTCGTCCTGCTCGACCAGTTCGACCGGATACGGCGCCAGCCCCCGCCCCTCCAGCCCGGTCAGCAGGGCCGCCTCGTGCCGCAGGGCGGCCCGGGCGTCGGTCCCCGCGCGGTCCACCTCGATGTGCGCGCGGGCCTGCTTGACCACGACCTCCGCGCCGCTGTCGGTGTCCCGCCCCAGGAAGACGCCGCCCTTGGCGCTGTGCCGGATCGCGCCGGTGATCACGTACCGTCCGGCGAGCAGTACCCCGCCGGCGCCGCGCCGGGCGGCGGTCGGCCTGGCCGCTCCGGGGCGGTGGCCGGTCCCGGACCGCCCACCCGCTCCACCGGCGGCCCCGACGCCCGGCCGGCCGGCGCGGCTGTCGGGACCGGGACCCGCGCCACCACCGCGCCCCGCCGCGGGCCCGTCGTCCGAGCCTCCCGCCGGACCCGCCGGCTCACGCAGGGGATCGCGCACCCACGGCGGGCACCGGTACGACGCCCCGAGCACGTCCTCGACCCGCTCACCGGCCGGCCCGCGCAACATCGAGCGGTACCCGCCGTCGTTGCCGAGCTCGGCGCGCGACGCGAAGGCGCCGTACCGGTAGTGCACCAGGCTGCCGGGCCGGTACGGGCGGTCGGAGAGAATCACCGGGCCGGGCAGACCGTCGGTCGCCAGGTGCAGGGCGGCGACCAGCCGCCGGAACTGCTCCTCGCCCGCCGGGTAGACGGTGATGAACTTGCCGGCCGAACCCCTCTCGCTGTTACGTGAGTTGAGCTCGTGCAACTGCTCCTGTCCGGCTGCGAACCTGAATGCGCACGGGTCGTCGGCCAGCGTTTCGACGGCGGCGGCCAGCACCGCGCCCCCCACCGCGGACGCGGCGCTGACGTGGATCTTCCAGCCCTCCCCGGCCAGTTCCCCCCGGGTCGGCCTGGCCGTGCACCAGAAGCCGTCGACGGTGACGTCCCAGTCCCCGCCGCCTCCCCGGCTCCCGGCGCCGGCCAGGGCCGACCGCGCCACCTCCGACCACGCGCCGACCGCACGCGGCGCGTGGTCCGCCGATCCCGTTCCCCCGGCCGTCCGAAGCGATGTGCCTGCCCCCATCCGCTTTCACACCCCTTCGTCTCTGCGGTCGCCCCCCGGGTGCACACTGCTCCGGCACCCGGGCACGCGGCCACGGCCTGATCGGTTTCTCGGAAGTACGGGAGTGCCGCCCCGGCCGCGTCCGCCGCGGGGCCGGTCCGAGCCGGTGGCCCCCCTGCGGCGGAGCGCCCTTCCGACCCCCCGGTCGGGGCAACTCCCATTCGCGGAAGTGAAGTTACTTTCGGTTTCGGCACGGCCTCAATGCGTGGCGAGTCACTTCACTCGTAAGGGTGATCTGCGCGCGATTTCGAATTCGTGCGAACCGATCGGTGTGCGCGCCGGCACCCGCGCACCCCGGCGGCAGGGGCGCCCGGACGGCTCGCACACCGGCTCGGACCGGCGCGCGGGGGCGGCCCGACGGCACCCGAACGCCGCTCACCGCAGGTTGACGCGCACCTGTGCGTCCCGTCCCCCATGCCGCCGATCCGCACCACCGGCCGCCCCGCGCACCCGCCCGCCCGCGGCACCGCGGCCTCCCGCCCCGACCGCCCCGACCGCCGAGGCCGCCCGGGCGGCCCGGACGCCCCTGCGCGCACGGTAGTCTCGACAGGTGCCGAATCTGTCCGACGTCATCACCGCACTCGAAGAGGTCTACCCGCCCCAGTGGGCGGAGTCCTGGGACGCCGTCGGCCTGGTCTGCGGCGACCCCCGGGCCGAGGTCCGCCGCGTGCTCTTCGCCGTCGACCCCGTGCAGGCGGTCGTCGACGAGGCCGTGGAGTGGGGGGCCGATCTCGTCGTCACCCACCACCCCCTCTATCTGCGCGGCACCACCAGCGTCGCCGCGACCACCTTCAAGGGCCGCGTGGTGCACACGCTGATCAGCAACGGCATCGCCCTCCATGTGGCACACACCAACGCCGACCACGCCGACCCGGGCGTCTCGGACGCGCTGGCCGAGGCCGTCGGCGTCCGCGTCACCGGTCCGCTGGTGCCGGACCCGACGGACCCGCTGGGCCGGCGCGGTGGCGGGCGGGTCGGCCTGCTGGAGCCCCCGCTCACCCTCTCCGCCTTCGCCGCGCAGGTCGCCGAGGGCCTGCCAGCCACCGCCGCCGGGGTGCGCGTGTCCGGCGACCCGACCCGGCTGATCAGCCGGGTCGCGGTCTGCGGCGGCTCCGGTGACAGCCTCTTCGCCGAGGTGCGGGCGGCCGGCGTCGACGCCTACCTGACCGCCGACCTGCGCCACCACCCGGCGTCCGAGGCCGCCGAGGCGGCTCCGGTCGCCCTGCTCGACGCCGCGCACTGGGCCACCGAGTGGCCCTGGCTCGCCCTGGCCGAGCGGGCGCTGCACGGCGCCGCCGAGAAGCGCGGCTGGGCCGTGGATACCAAGGTCTCCCACCGGGTCACCGACCCGTGGACCGCGCACGCCCCCATGTCCTTCACCGCCTGACCCGATTCACAGGAGCTCTCCGCTTGAACGCCGCGCCCGCCGACCAGATCCGCCTGCTCGACCTCCAGGCCATCGACTCGAAGCTCGACCAGCTGGCCCACCGGCGTCGCAGCCTGCCCGAGCACGCCGAGATCGACAAGGCCACCGCCGACCACACCGCGCTCAAGGACCTGGTCGTCGCCGCCCAGGCCCAGCAGGGCGACACCGCCCGCGAGCTGACCAAGGCCGAGCAGGACGTCGAGCAGGTCCGTGCCCGGGCCGCCCGCAACCAGCAGCGCCTGGACTCCGGCGCGATCACCTCGCCGAAGGACCTGGAGAACCTCCAGCACGAGATCGGCTCGCTGGCCAAGCGTCAGGGGGACCTGGAGGAGGTCGTGCTGGAGATCATGGAGCGGCTGGAGACCGCCCAGACCCGGGTCACCGAGCTGAGCGCCCGCCTGGAGCACTCCACCGTCGTGCTGACCGAGGCGGAGGGCCGCCGCGACGCCGCCTTCGCCGAGATCGACGCCGAGGCCGAGAAGGTCAAGCGCGACCGCGAGACCGTGGCCGCCGTCATCCCGGCCGACCTGCTGAAGACCTACACCAAGCTGCGCGAGCAGCAGGGCGGCGTCGGCGCGGCCCGCCTCTACCAGCGCCGTTGCGAGGGCTGCCGCACCGAGTTCTCCATCACCGAGCTGAACGCCATCAAGGCCGAGCCGGCCGACAAGGTCGTCCGCTGCGAGAACTGCTCGCGGATCCTGGTCCGCACCGCCGACTCGGGCGTCTGATCCCGTGGCCGGGCGCAGGCTCATCGTCGAGGCCGACGGCGGCTCCCGGGGCAACCCGGGGCCGGCCGGTTACGGCGCGGTGGTCCGGGACGGCGACACCGGCCAGATCATCGCCCGGGCCGCGGAGTTCATCGGCCACGCCACCAACAACGTGGCCGAGTACAAGGGCCTGATCGCCGGCCTGAAGGCGGCCCGGGAGATCGACCCGGACGCCTCGGTGGACGTCCGGATGGACTCCAAGCTGGTGGTGGAGCAGATGTCCGGGCGCTGGAAGATCAAGCACCCGGACATGCAGCCGCTCGCCGCCGAGGCGCGCACCGTCCTGCCGCGCGGCCAGGTCGAGTACACCTGGATCCCGCGCGAGCGGAACAAGGACGCCGACCGTCTCGCCAACGAGGCGATGGACGCGGGCAAGGCCGGCCGCGCGTGGGAGCCCGGGCCGCCCGTCGGGACGGCTGCCGCGCCGCGGGGCGCCGGCTCGGCGGCGGAGCCCGTGGAGCCCCCGCTGGAGAAGGCCGTCCCGAAGGCCGGCTGGGCCGCCCCCGCGGACCTCGGCACGCCGACCACCTTCGTCCTGCTCCGGCACGGCGAGACCCCGCTGACCCCGGAGAAGCGGTTCTCCGGCAGCGGCGGCAGCGACCCCGCGCTGTCCGAGAAGGGCCGCTGGCAGGCCGAGCGCGCCGCCGCGGCGCTGGCCGCGGCCGGCTCCGTCCAGGCCGTGGTCAGCTCCCCGATGCGCCGCACCCGGGAGACCGCGGAGACCGTCGCGGCGCGCCTCGGCCTGGAGGTCCGCTACGAGGACGGGCTGCGCGAGGTCGACTTCGGCGCGTGGGAGGGGCTGACCTTCGCCGAGGTGCAGGAGCGCCACCCGGACGACCTCCACGCCTGGCTCGCCTCGCCGAAGGCCAGGCCGACCGGCAGCTCGGAGAGCTTCACCACCCTCACCCACCGGGCCGGGGTCGCCCGCGACAAGATCCTCGCCCGCCACCCCGGCAGGACGGTGCTGGTGGTCTCGCACGTCAGCCCGATCAAGACGCTGGTCCGGCTGGCGCTCGGCGCACCGCCGGACTCGATGTACCGGATGGAGCTGTCGGCCGCCTCGCTCTGCGCCGTCCAGTACTACGCGGACGGCAACGCCTCCGTGCGGCTGCTCAACGACACCGGGCACCTGCGCTGACCGCGGCGGCGGGCTCCGGACCGGAGCCCGCCCGCGGTCGCCCGCCGCGGTCCGCGGCCGGCCTGGCCGGTCAGTGCACCTCGGTGACCACCACGTCCAGCTGCCACGGCTTGCGGGCCGTGCCCTCGGCCGCGACCTCCACCCGGTGGCCCAGCTCCAGCAGCGCGTCCATCAGCTCGCCAGGCGTCTTCGGCTCGGCGCCGGCCACCAGCAGGTCGCGGACCAGCCGGCCCTTGGTCGCCTTGTTGAAGTGGCTCACCACGGTGCGCCGGCCGTCGCGCTCCTGCAGTACCCGGACGGTCGCGGTCCGGGACACCACCTCGCCGGCGGGCTTCCACGCCGCCGCATAGGCCGAGCTGCGCAGGTCCAGCACCAGCCCGTCCGCCGCCTCCGGCAGCACGGACTCCATCGCGCCCCGCCAGAACGCCCCGAGCGCCCCCAGGCCGGGGAGTTTCACGCCCATCGAGCAGCGGTAAGGCGGGATCCGGTCGCCGATCCGCACCGCGCCCCAGAGCCCGGAGAAGACCAGCAGCGAACGCTCGGCCCGGTCGTACGCGGCCTCGTCCAGGGTGGCCAGCCCGAGGTTGTCGAACAGCACCCCGGTGTACACCTCGCCGGCCGGGAACGCGCCCGCCGTCGGGAGGCCCGCGTTGCGGGCGATCTCGCCGCGCAGGCCCGGGCTCAGGCCGAGCACCCCGGCGGCGACGTCCTCGTCACCCCGGCAGAGCCCGACCAGCGCCTCCAGCGCCCGCGTCCGCGCGGCCGTCAGCCCGGACAGCGAGAGCCCGTCCAGTGCGACCGGCACGCCGTCCCCGGACGCGGCCTTGCCCTCCGAGGGCGGCAACAGCACCAGCACAGCGGACTCCTCAACACTTTGTGTCGGACGCGATCCCCGCCACCCTACGCAACCGCGTCCGCCTCCCGGTAACCCGCGACCGCCACCGCCCCGGCCCCGCCGCCGAGGGCGAGGCAGAGCGGCGAGTAGGCGCGGACGTCGAGCCGGCGGAACCGCGCCGACCGTCCGCCCGACCCGAGGCCGGACAACAGCAGCCCGCCCGCACCGCGCGCCAGCAGCACCGCGGAGACGGTCCGCACCCCGGCCCGCCGCACCCGCGCCGGCCCCGCCGCCGGGAGCACCCCGGCCTCCGCCCCCACCAGGTACGCGGCCACCCCCAGCGCCCCGGCCACCGCGAGGCACGCCGCGGCCGACGGCATCCGGTCGCCCCGGCCGACCACCGCGTCCGCGAGCTCCGCGGAGGTCCGCAGGGGCCACGGGGACACCGCCCAGACCGCGTGCAGCACCCCCGCCCCCGCCAGTGCCCCGGCCACCACGGCCCCCGTCGTCGTCACCGCGCCCATCACCCGGCCCCCTTCGCCGCACCGATGCCTCGCTGCTCACGCTAGGGCTCCTTACGCGCCCCGCCCCAGCCGCCCCGAAACCGGTGTCGCCGCCGTCCTGCCCGCCCTATCGTCGAGCTGAACGAGGAGAGTGACGCGATGACCCTGCACCCCCTGGACCTCGCCTCCGGCGGCGACGCCGTGGAGGAGTCCCTGTCCGTCCGGCTGCCCGCGGACCTGCCGCCGGAGACCCGGCAGGCGCTGGAGTTCGCGCTGCGTGCGGCCGCCCAGGCCGTGATGGCCGGCCGCGTCCGGGTCAGCGAGGCGCCGGGTGCGGACCGCGCGGAGCTCGCGTTCGAAGTCCGCCAGTCCGAGCTCCCGGACGCCCTGGCCGAGCCGGTCCGCGACGAGCGCCCCGACCGCGCCGCGCGCCGCGCCGCCATGGTCGGCCGGATCCGCGAGGCCAACGCGGAGACGCTGGAGAGGCTGAAGGACCTGTGAGCGGGCCGGGGGGAACCGGGACCGAGTACCTCGACCTGGAGGACGTCACCTACCTGGCCGGCGGCCCGGAGAACATCCGTGATCCCGGCGCCCTGCTCTCCGCCCTGGGCCGCCCGCAGGCGACCCTGTTCGGTGCGGAGGCCTACCCGGACCTCTGGTCCAAGGCGGCCGCGCTCGGGCAGAGCCTCGCCCGCAACCACCCGCTGGTCGACCGGAACAAGCGCACCGCCTTCGAGGCGATGCTGCTCTTCCTCGACTGCAACGGCGAGCCCTACACCGACCCGCCGCCGGATGCGGCCGTCGCCTTCGTGCTCCGGCTCGCCACCGGCGGCTACGACGACAACGTCGCCCTCGCCGCCAAGGACCTCCGGGAGCTGCTGGGGCGCTGAGCACGGCAGCCGGGCCGCCACCCGGAGCCCGGGGACCCCGCCACCCGGACGGTCGGTTCCGCACCGGCCCGGAAGGGCCCGCGTGGGAGGATCGGACCGTGTCCGCACCCGCCTCCGCGGCGTCCGCCGCCGCCCCCGCCCCCGCGGCTCCGGCCCCCGGCCGGCGCCGGAGGCTGCTGATCCTGGCGATCTGCTGCCTGAGCCTGTTCATCGTCGGCCTCGACAACACCGTGGTGAACATCGCGCTCCCGGAGATCCAGAAGGACCTGGGCGCCCAGGCCTCCGGTCTGCAGTGGGTCATCGACGCCTACACCCTGGTACTGGCCTCGCTGCTGATGCTGTTCGGCTCGGTGGCCGACCGCTTCGGGCGGCGCCGGGTGTTCCAGAGCGGCCTGCTGCTCTTCGTGCTCGGCTCGCTGCTCTGCAGCATGGCGCCGAGCCTGGAGTGGCTGGTGGTGTTCCGCGCGGTGCAGGCCGTCGGCGGCTCGATGCTCAACCCGGTGGCGATGTCGATCATCACCAACACCTTCACCGAACCGCGTGAGCGGGCCCAGGCGATCGGCGTCTGGGGCGGTGTGGTGGGCATCTCGATGGCGCTCGGCCCGTTGCTCGGCGGTTTCCTGGTGGACGGGGCCGGCTGGCCGTCGATCTTCCTGATCAACGTTCCGGTCGGCCTGGCCGCCTGCCTGCTGACCGCCCGCTACGTGCCCGAGTCGCGCGCCCCCCGGGCCCGCCGGCTGGACCCGGTCGGACAGCTGCTGATGGTGGTCCTGCTGGGCTGCGGCACCGCCGCGATCATCGAGGGCCCGGAGCACGGCTGGACGTCGCCGCTGATCGTCGGGCTGGCCGCCGCCGCACTGGCCGCACTGGTCGCCTTCCCGCTCTGGGAGCGGCGGGTCGCCGAGCCGCTGGTCGATCCGCGGTTCTTCCGCAGCGCGCCGTTCACCGGCGCCACCGTGACCGCGGTCTGCGCCTTCGCCGCGCTCGGCGGCTTCCTCTTCCTCAACACCATCTACCTCCAGGACGTCCGCCGCTTCAGCCCCGTCGAGGCGGGCCTGTGGACGCTGCCGATGGCCGGGATGATGCTGGTCTGCGCCCCGGTCTCGGGCCGGATCGTCGGCAGCCGGGGTCCGCGCGGCCCGCTGGTCGCGGCCGGCCTGGGCCTCGCGGCGAGCGGTGTGCTGCTCACCCGGCTCGCGGCGGACTCCCCGGCGGCCCTGCTGCTCCTCGCCTACGCGCTCTTCGGGTTCGGCTTCGGCATGGTCAACGCACCGATCACCAATGCCGCCGTCTCCGGCATGCCGCGCGCCCAGGCGGGCGTGGCGGCGGCGGTCGCCTCGACCAGCCGGCAGGTTGGCCAGTCGCTGGGCGTCGCGGTGATCGGCACCGTGGTCACCTCGGCCGTGATCGGCCCGGTGCTCACCGGCTTCGCCCCGGCCAGCCACGCGGGCTGGTGGATCGTGGCCGGCCTCGGCGCCGCCATCCTCGTCCTGGGCCTGGTCACCACGACCGCCTGGGCGACCGGCACCGCGACCCGGGTGGCCGCCCGGCTCGGCGGTGAGCCGCCCACCGCCCGGCCCGGCGTACGGGAGGCGCCGCCCGAGCGGCTACCATGACCACTACGGCGGAAGAGCCGGCCGGGCGGTCGCGACGGGTCCCAGACCCGCCGAGGAACGTCCGGGCTCCACAGAGCAGGGTGGTGGGTAACGCCCACCCGGGGTGACCCGCGGGACAGTGCCACAGAAAACAGACCGCCCGCCGCTTCGGCAGCGGGTAAGGGTGAAACGGTGGTGTAAGAGACCACCAGCGACCGGGGTGACCCGGCCGGCTCGGTAAACCCCACCTGGAGCAAGGTCAAGATCGGTGCCCTCGGGCGCCGTGCGCGGATGTCCGAGGGCTGCTCGCCCGAGTCCGCGGGTAGACCGCACGAGGCTGTCGGCAACGGCAGCCCTAGATGGATGGCCGCCTCCTCGGGCCGCGCGAGCAGCCCGGGAGACAGAACCCGGCGTACAGGCCGACTCTTCCGTCGCCGACCTGGGAAAGGCCCCCTGACCTGCAACTTCGCAGGACAGGGGGCCTTTCCGCATTGAAAGCGCGTAACCGCTTGCTGACTCTTCGTGTCTATTGCGGCCTGTTTCTGGGTGCTGTGTGGCGATTGAGTGGCGGTGAAAACACGGTCTTCGGCTAGTGCGACCCGCCTTCGGCCGCAGGACTCGCACAGCCACGCCGCACTGTCCGGCCTAGGCAAGTCCCGGCCGTCCTGCTCATGGCCAGGGATTCGGGTCTCAGATGGACTGCTCGATTTGCTCGAAGATGTCCGCGTCCGTCTCCTGCTGCCAGGTCGGCAAGTCGTCCCAGTCAGCGACATACGAAGGCTTCGGATTCTCGATGTGCTTGTGGATCTGGGCGATCCGGCAGAGCGCGACGAAGCGGCCCTTCTGCTCGCGAGTCAGGTGGGCCGTGGTGCCGTTGCTGACCTTGACGAAGTCGCGGACCTGTCCGAACACAGCGGCTGCTGACTGTCGCTCCCACTCGGGGGTGTCCTCCCAAGGTGTGATGTGGCCGGGCTTGGGCTCGCCGGGGAAGTGCTTCTTCACGCCGTCGATCCATGCCTCGCGGAAGATCCGGCCGTCGTCCGTCACGTCTTCTCCTTGTCGTCAAGCGGCGCGCGAAAGCGCCGTGATCTTCTGGTTCAGGGCCGAGACTCGGCCCTCTGACAGCAGCGGCGCAAGACGTCCCTGGAGGCCTACCAGCTTCTTCCCGATGAAACCGGAGCCGGTCCGGTCGGCCAGTTCGATCGCGGCCTCGCTGTACTGCACGACCTGGTCCAGGTCTCCACGCTCGGCACCGAGAGCTGCAAGTTCGGCAAGTACCGCTCCGCGCCGACGCAACGACAAATCCTGCTTGAGTGCCGCCGTCAACGACTTCTCGGCAAGGTCGGGACGACCGAGTTCGAGATAGCAGGTGCCACGCTCCTCGGCGAGCCGCGAACCGTCGAACCGGAGCCAGCCACCGTTATGGATCTGCCCGTCGAGGGCGTGCACCTGGTCCGCTGCGTCGAGCGCCTCTTGGCACGCGTCCAGGTCGCCCAGGCCCGCGTAGGCCTCGGCCTGGACGGCGGCCACCCAGTACCGGGTCGAGAGTTGTCCGTCTCCCCGCTGAGCGACCCGCGAGGCCGCAGACAGCATGGGGGCCGCCACGGAGAACCGGCGCTCATACAGCTCGATGAAGGCGTGCCGGGTCATCGCGCACGCCCACAGGTCGTAGGCTTCGGCTTCCCTGCTGGCGCTTGCCGCCAAGGCGTAACAGTGCGCGGCGTCGGTGTACCGGTTGGCGTCGAAGAAGATCTCCCCGGCGAGCTGGTAGAGATCACCCGCCAGAGTGCAGAGGTGCTTGTGCTCAGCCTCCGTCCGCGCACCCTTAAGTTCCTGCGCCAACGCCCCGAGCTGATGCCGTACGAGCGGGTATACGGACTGCTTCGACTCGGACCAGCCGAAGATCTGCCACAAGTGCGAGTTCAGCGCGCCGGCGCCCTCCACCGACGCCCGGCGGGTAGCCGCTCCCGCATCGGGCGGCGGCATCGCGACCAACGTCCCCGTTATGGTCAGCAGGCCCAGGAAGTCGCGGCGTTTCATGTCGTCAGCATCACCAGAGGTCGGGGGATTCTCGGGGATCACCGCGCTGGCGTGAAGCATCAGCTGCGGGAAGAGGAGATCTTCGAACTGTTCGGGTGTGATCTTCAACAGCCTGGCGATCTTCGGCCGCTGATAGGGCTGGGGATCGGTTTTGCCGCTCTCCCACCTCACGACGGTGGACGTCGCCACCCCGTTCAGTTCAGCGAACTTCTCCTGACTGTAGCCCAGGGACTTGCGGCGTTTCTTCAGGTCTAACCGCTTCATCGAACGTTCCCCGAGGTCAGACCCGAATCCGCAGGTAGTGGCCGATGGTCCGTCAGTTGTTCTTTGGGGTGGGTCGTCGGCCGGGGTTCGGGGCTTGTGGGTAGGCCGGGGGCCCGGCTGTCGTGCCGGGTGGGCGGCTTTCCAGGGCGGTTGCGGTCGGCTCGGGCCGGGGCGGTCGGTCAGGTGGGCAGGAGGTGGCGGTGCGCCCGGATCCGGGCCAGTGTCTGGGCGATCAGCTCGCCCGCTTGCGCGGTGAAGTGCAGTTCGTGGCGGCGGGCAGTGGCCGTCCAGCGGGCAGCCCGGCGGATGAGCAGGCGGCGCACGGTGGCGATGCGGCGCCTCGCGACGCCGAGCGGGGCGAGCATCTGCAGCCACGCGGTGAGGTTGTAGGCCAGCAGCGCGTCCCACATCCACATCGCGTTGACCTGGTGGGAGGCGGAGGGCAGATGGTTCAGGCCGGCTCCGTGGGCGGCGTCGCGGAACAGTTCCTCGATCCGGGTGCGGCGGCGGAACTCCCCCTGCGCCGCCGCGATCTCCTCGTCCAGGTCCAGCTCCTCGTTGGTCGCGATGAACGAGGAGGCGTATGCCTGTTCCTCCAGACCGTCCAGGACCAGAGCGAGCTGGTCCCGCCCGACGGTCCGCGAGCGGCGCGAGCGCGGGTCCGCCGACAGGACGGCGGCGTCGTAACACACCCGGCGTGCCATCACGCGCGTGCCCCCGGGCCAGCCCGCGGGCACGTAGTCGAGCATGGCGACCTGCGCGTCCGGGTAGTCCACGGCGTCGATCCAGTCGTCCTCGTGCACGGCGGCGACCGCCCGCCACACCGGCCGGCTACGGGGCACGGCGAGCCGGAACAACGCCTGGCGGGCCACGATCTTCTCCGCGACCTTGCCCGCGTAGTAGCCGGAATCGCCCTGGAACAGGATCTGCCCGTCGGCTCCGGCGGCGCGCACGGCGTCCACCGCCCGGCTGATCTGCGCCGGGGAAACGGTGCGGCCGTCCGAGCGACCGTCGAGCAGGTCCGCGACCAGCACCGTGCCGGCCTGGGCCCAGTGCGCCGCGTGCACCCGCCCCGAGACCTCGCCCTTGTAGGAACGTAGGACCTGCTCCTTGCGGGTGGAGAACACCTCGATGTCCTTCGCGTCCAGGTCGATCGTGATCGGTCCGGACAAGATCCTCGCCCGCTCGCCGACCGGTAGCGCGGCCAGCGCACGGGCGCTGACCTGGGCCGAAGCCCGCTCGATACCCTCGCGCTGGGCCTGTCCGAAGCGGGCCGCGAGCGTGGCGGCCGTCGTCGCGGCAGGGACCGGCGCGGGCAGCAGGCCTTCACCGACCCGGTCCGCACGCAGGCGGTCGAAGCCGACCAGGTGGTCCTCGCCGGTCAGTTGCACCACCGCCGTCGCCAGCGCGAACTCCCCACCCGACAGGCCCCGGTCGCGCTCCTTGACCGGCCCGATCCCCGCGTCCAGCGCGGCGGTGATGCCCAGCGCCCGGTCCAGATCGGCCACCAGCAGCAGGCCGCCGTTCTCCGTCAGCGCCCCGTCCGGCACACCCACCGCGGCATGCAGTCTGGTCCAGCGCCTGCCGGGGGTGCGGGAGGCGGTACGGCGACGCGATATCGTCTTCACTCGACAGGTGCACTTTCACGTTTGAGCTGGTCAAGGTGTAGGAACCCCGATCTTCTCACTCGCGAAGTGCACCTGTCGTCGTATCAGCTACCCACCGCCGCCACTACCTGCGGATTCGGGTCTGAGCTTGACCGCGACGGCGACGGCGTCGCCTGCGAACCGAAACCCTGACCTGCTCCCGAGGTAGCCTGTCCAGCCTCCTTGGTCACTGGATCGGCAGCGACCGCTCGCACTCGTGGCAGCGCCGCTCAGCCAGCGCCAGCAGGTACCAGGGCTCGCCGGGGCGGCCTGTAATGCGCGTGCTCCAACGGGCCGGTATCCGTGCGCGGCTGCGGATCCTCGGGCACATCGGGATCCGCGCCCGCTGCGTGCACTGCCTGCACGGCGGGCTTGACGGTGGGCGGATGGCTTCGAACTGCACCTTGCGGGAGTTGGCCCGGGGCGCGTCGGCTGGAAGTGCAGTCGACCCTGCTATCAATAACACCGACGGCTTGGCGTACCTGTATGGCGGCGGCTGGGGAGGAGCCGATGTACGTCGGCCCTGACCCCTCTTTGAGGGGCAGGGCCGACGACGGTACGTGCCTGGCGGTGCCGGGCGCATGCGCTGTTTATGCAGCACCGGCCTCGGTGATCACTGGGAGATTCGGCTCTTCCTCAGGGAAGATCACCGCGTTTGGTTGCCCTTTGTTGATCCCAGGGCTCGATTCTGTTGATGCTCGGGTGGCGGGCTTGGACAGAGTTCAGCCGCAGTTGTGCTTGGATCCCCAATATGCCTGAGCGATCTCGTGGCCGTTGGGGTCCCACATGGAGATCTCCTCCCACACGCAGCCCCCGCTGTTGTTGTAGGCAGTCAGGGGGCCGGCGTAGGAGGAGAAGTAGCCGTCGTCGGTCTTCGCCACGTCCTTGTCGGAGTAGAGCCAGAACTGCATGCGCGTCTTCTGGCCGACGAACACGCGCTTGACGGCAACTTCGCAGTTGTTGCTGCCGTTCCAGTAGCCGTAGATGCTGGCGACCACGGTGTCGGAGTAGGCGCCCTCGCCCTTAATGTCCTTCGGCCCCCATACGAGGCTCCCGGGGCAGCCATACCCGGCAGCGTGCGCCTCGCCGGCGCTTATGACTCCGAACCCGACCGTAGATCCCATGACGAGTGCAACGGATGAGATGATCCGCACAGCCTTTGCCTTGATGGACAAAGCTCTTCCAATCGACTAGAAGAATCCGGGTAGCCACCAGGTAAGTCGCCCCCCGGCGAACCTTTAGGCACCGTCGCAGTTTGCGCGGGATGCCTTGCTGGCATTGATACTTTAATGCTGTGAGCTGACTGTCAATCAGCAAGATCTATTGACTTGCCTGTCAAGTGCGAGTTTTGGACACGGCGATTTGCGTCCCTCGTTCTGGCCGTAAGGCCTGAAAAGATCGGACCCAGTCGCTCGTTGGCCCCCTAGGGTGGAGTTCTAGTCTGGTTTGCTCGCCTATGTGACTATCTTTGATGGGCCACCGGTGGCCGGATCTGTGGCAAGTTGGGGCACGTTGTTTGGCCTTATCGGGTCGAGTTGCGCGCCATGATGATCAATTCAGTAGCATTTGGATGCGAAGCGCAGGATTCCGCTTGACTGTCATGCCCAAGTGGTGCATCTCGGTAGTTTCGTACTTAAGGTTCTTTTGTCAACGATTGCAGGAAAGGAAAAGTCGGGCCAGCTCTGGCTGGCCCGACCTGAATACAGAACGCAACAACACCAGATCGCGGCGATGCCTGCCCGTAGTACCTACGGGCACTGCGCCCGTGTGGTCGCTCTGACTGCGAAGCCGCGAAACGGATTCAATACGGCGAAAGCATCAGCCGTAGGTGGTGTTGGCACAGATGTCGTCGTCTGCTGACCGGGCGTCATTGGTGACGGTGGTCGGTAGCGGGGATGGCGCTGAGGGTGTTGCCTGGGCGGCAGGGGAACCGGCGGCGGCTGAGCCGCCGTTGGCCGTCGCGAAGTCCTTGCCGACGATCACGGTGACGCCGGGCTGGTTGCTGGGTTCGACCTTTGCCCCGGGGAACAGCTCGGCAACCTTCTCGGCATTGCTCTTCTGGCCGGCGCCGTACTCGACCATCGTGGTCGTGTACTTCGAGTTGCTGGCATTGCCGGCCTTGGTGACGCTGAACTTCGCCACCTTGAGCAGGTCGGCTGCCTTGCCCACCATGCCGCTGGTGGTGGTCCCGTTGTAGACGGACACTTTGATGTTCGAGTTGTCGGCGTCGGCTGTAGGGGCGGGGGTTGAGCTCGGCGTAGTCGGCGCTGCGACCGTAGCTGGGGAGCTAGGGGCGTCCGGCTGCTCCCCGGTGGCGTTCTGGCCGTCGATGGTCCGGTCGGCCTTTATGGTGTCCCAGAGCTTGTTGGCGTCCGGCTGGACGATGTCGATGTTCTTGTCCTGGGTGCGGTACCGCCAGGGCAAGGTGACGAACTTGAGGTCGTGCATGTCGATGTTCTTCAGCGAGAGGCCGAAGGAGAGCAGCTTGTCCGCGGAGTTCAGTCCGGGGTCGACGATCATCGACTTGGTGGCGGCGTCCGCGAGCGGCAGCAGCGTGGTTGGGTTGAGCCCCTGCTTCTTGATGTTGGAGGCGAGCGAGCCCAGGAAGGCCTGCTGACGCTTCATCCGGCCGATGTCGGAGCCGTCGCCGATGCCGTAGCGCAGCCGGACGTAGTCTAGGGCCTGCTGTCCCTGGACCTTCTGCGGCCCCTGGGGCAGGACGACGGCGCCCTTCTTGGGCAGCTTGGGGTTGATGTCGCCCTCGTAGATCGGCTTCGGCAGGCAGACGTCCACCCCGTTGACGGCCTTGGTCATGGCGGAGAAGCCCTGGAAGTCCACCACGATGGTGTGGTCGACCCGGATTCCGGTGAGCTTCTCGACCGTATTCTGGGTGCAGGCCGGGTTGCCGTCGTCGCTCTCGCCCTTCGAGAAGGCGGCGTTGAACAGGTCGCTGGTGGCAGCCTTGGACCACTTGCCGTTCGGCAGCTTGCAGGACGGGATCGCCACCATGGCGTTGCGCGGGATGGAGATGCCGACGGCGTGCTTGTGGTCCGCGTAGACGTGCAGCAGGATCGTGGTGTCCGAGCGGGCGCCGCCGTCCTCGCCGCCGCCGAGGTCGGCGTTGTTCTTGCCGCGGCTGTCCGAGCCGATCAGCAGCACGTTCACCGGCTTGTTGCCGTCCGCGTCGGCCTGGGCCTCCGGCGGGCGGTCGGTGGCGATGGCGTCGGCGTCGAAGGACTTGATGTTGGCGTTGAGCTTGAGGTAGATCGCGCCGCCGGCGCCGGATATCAGCACCAGCACGCCGGCCGCCGACCAGGCGACGATCTTCTTCACGTTCTTCTTGGGCTTGCGGCTGTTGCGCGCTGCTGCCCGCCCGCCTGCTGGCGGTAAGTTCTTTCCCTTTGCGGCCCGCCTTGCCTCCGCACGGCCACCCACGCGTGGCGAGGGCATGCTACCGGATCCGGCAGTCTGCACTCCGGAGCCACCGCCAGGTGGTGACTCACGACGGTTCGCCAGGCCTTCGCCGGTGCGGTCGGACATATACGTGCCTCTCGTTGTTGCCAGTACTTCCGCGAAGCCTCTCCTGCCGAAGCCCGAGCCCCCGTACAGGAGGACGATCAGGGACTGACTGAGGTTGCAAGGCTGAGTGGAGACGTCCTCCATTGCTGCTCTGCCGATCAGTCAGGTTCCTTTGTCAACGCCCTAGTAAGCGGTTCTCGCCTTGGCGGAGCATACAAGTAGACCGCAGGCAAGGTGCTCTGACCCCTCTTCATGTCTACTGGTGCTGCATCGCTCAATCGCGTAAGGATCTTGTCTGCTGAACGGTGAAGTCTGGGAATGGCATTGGGCCGGCCTCGATGGCTCAGCGATGTAGCTACCTTGGTGGTCAAGCCGCCTGGCGTGATTGGCAGTACCCAGATTCCGGCAGAAGGTAGCCAAACAGCAGAAACTGCCGATGCCCCATCTGGGTGGACAAATCAGGCATAGGTGCAAATGCTGTCTCGGCGGTTGCTCAGCCGAAGGTGAGGTCGGCGCAGGGGTCGGTGTCGGCCCCGCGGGAGTTCTCGGCGATGCCGGTGGGCACCCCGCTCGGCGCGGGCGGCGTGGTGCCGGTGGTGGTGGCGCCGGGGGTCGGGCCGCCGGGGCGCCGGCCGGTCGGGGCCTCCGGGGCGGAGTCGGTCCCCGTGGAGTCGAGCCCGGTGGACAGGCTCGGGAGGTAGTCGCGGCCCAGGGTGACGGTGATGCCCCCGTTGCCGGCCTCCTCGGTCAGCCGGGCCCCGGGGAAGAGCGGTGCCAGCTGGTCGGCGGCGTTCTTCAGGTCCGGGTCGTAGGCGATCTCGGTCTGCAGTCGGCCGCCCTTGGTGGCGTCCAGGGTGACGTTCTGGAAGCCCCGGCCGCGGATGGCCTCCGCGCCCTTGCCGGCGAGGCCGGCGGTGCCGACGCCGTTGACCACGGTGATCGCGGTGTTCGCCTGCTCGGGGGTGAGCGCGGTGGGCGTCGCTCCCGGCGTGGCTCCGGGCGCGCCGGTCGGGGAGGCGCCCCCGGGGACCTGCCCGGTGCCCTGGCCGTCCAGCGTGCGGTCCTCGCGGAGCAGCTTCCAGAGGGTGTCGACGTCCGGGTGAACCAGGTCGACGCGCCCTATCTTCTCGGTGGAGAAGCGCCAGGGGGTGGTGACGAAGGTGATGTCGGAGAGCTTGATGCCCTGCAGCGACTGGGCGAAGTCCACCAGCTTCATCGCGGTGCCCAGGCCCTCGTCCACGGTGAGCGAGCGGGTGGCGGCGTCGGCCAGCGGGAGCAGGGTCGGCAGGGAGAAGCCGAGGCCCTGGATCTTACTGATCATCGAGGAGAGGAAGGCCTGCTGGCGCTTCATCCGTCCGATGTCGGAGTTGTCGCCGAAGCCGTAGCGGGCTCGCAGGTAGTCCACGGCCGGCTGGCCGGAGAGCCGCTGCATGCCCTTCTTGAGCCGGATGTTGTGCGAGTTCACGTCGTTGGGGACGCAGACGTCCACGCCGTTGATCGCCTCGGTCATCGCGGCGACGCCCTTGAAGTCCACCACGATGGTGTGGTCGATCCGCAGGCCGGTCAGCGTCTCGACGGTGTTCTGCGTGCAGGCCGGGTTCCCCTTGGGGAACTCGCCTATGGTGAAGGCCGAGTTGAACATCTGGTTCGTCCTCGGCGCCGTCCAGCCGCCGCTCGGCAGCCGGCAGGCCGGGATGGTCACCAGGGCGTCGCGGGGTATGGAGACCCCGACGGCGTGCTTGTGGTCGGCGTAGACGTGCAGCAGGATCGCGGTATCCGAGTGGCCGACGCCGAGGTCGCCGCCGCCGAGGTCGGCGTTGCCGTCGTCCCGGGTGTCCGAGCCGAGCACCAGGACGTTCACCGGCACCGAGGCGCCCGGGGTGACCGGGACGGGTGCCGGCGGCCGCTCGGTGGCGACGCCCCCCGCGTCGAAGGTGCTGATGTTGCTGTCGAGCCGGTGGTAGAACCAGGCGCCGGCGCTGGCCACCGACAGCACCAGAACGGCCGCCAGGCCCACCGCGGTCCGTAAGATGCGCCGACGGCGCGAGCTGCTGCTCATCCTCCCCGGCCCCCGTCCTCTATGTCATCTTTGTACGCACCGGCGCCTGGGCAGGCCGGTGCGAGTCTCGAACGTTAGACGTTTCGGGGAAGTGTTCGGTTACAGCCGACGGCCGGCCAATTGGTCCGGACCGGCCGCTCGGGCTGTGATGCTGCTCACTAGTGAGGCTATTTGCCTAACGATGCCGTTTTAGTCCGGCGCAATGCTCCGCGGACGGTGGTGCCGACGCAGGTGGCGGGCAGGTCGGAGGCCCGCTAGGCGTGAGCATCGGCCTTGTTGCCCGGTACGGGACGGGCGGTGGCCACGACGAGGCGGGTGTCGGCGTCGATGACGACCTGCCCGGTCGCCGAGAACCGGTAGTTGCGGCTCGACGCCGCGATGCTGCGGTCGCGCACGGGGATCAGGGTGCCGTCCACGATCCACAACCGCTCCACGCTCGGGGCCGGGCGTGGAGCGGCCGCCAGCGCCAGGAGCGGGCCCAGGCGCTGGACGATGCGGCACATCGTCGCCGACGAGAGCCCGAACAACGGCGCCAACTGCCGCATGGTCAGGTTCGTCCGGTAGTACACAGCTACCAGCAGCACCCGGTCCGCCAGCGGCAGACACCACGGCCTTCCACCACCCGGCCCGTTGTCACCCCGCTCAAGCATCACCCGCACCAGGCCTTCGAACTGCCGCATCCGTAGCCCCGTGAACGTCTCCACCCACACCGGCTTAGCCCGAAGCACCCGACCCATACCGGAGAAATGCCCGGTCTCGGCGGGCTCGACGCCGTCCGGGCCCAGAGCCCAATCAGGTTCCACATCGAAGAGGACAACGTCGATCCCATGAACCCCAGACTCAGGGAGCTGGGCCACATCCACACCCGGGGTGCGCTGTCCGCGGAGCCGCCGGCCGCGGCGCTGACAACCCCAGGGAGCCGGCCAGGTCGAACTGCTGCCGAGGCCCCCGAACGCGTCCTCGTCGGCGACGTCCACCACGACCAGAACCGCACGCTGATCCCCACCCTCACCGCTCGCGGGATCCTCCGAGTGCACCTGTACGGCGGGCCCGAGCATCGCCCGGAGGCCGAGGAACTGGCCGTCAAGCTCACCGACGCGCACGACGCGGCCAAAGCCCGTGTGGTGTGGTTCCAGGACGCCGCTGACCCGGTGGCGGCCTCCACCCGCGTGCAGCTCCGTACCTTTGACCAAGACGCATCGGCCGTTGAGGGAATCGAAGCCCTCGGCGAGCAGCCGGAAGCTGTCCGGGCCACATTTGCCGAGTTCGCCGAGAAGCTGGCCGGTGAGGGTTTCGTTTTCCTGCACTCCCGGATCGACAGCGTCGGCCCTGTGCTGGTCGCTGTCCAGGACGGGCGCGTGGCGGGGGCGATCGGGCCCATGGAGACCATGACTGACCCCATCGGCAAACAACGACTTCTCCCGCAGTACTTCGGCGTTCTGCCGGAATATCGCGGCCACGGCCTCGGGCGGCTTCTGTGGCGTGCGGCGATGCACTGGGGCAAGTCGCACGGCGCCGACTACCAGCTCTTGCAGACGGCTGCTGGGGGTGCATCCGACCGGCTGTGCCAGAGCGAGGGTCTCGCCGACCTCGGGTTCGTCTGCACTACTACCGTCTGACGAGAGCGTGACGATGGGCGCGGAGGGGCCACTGGCCTGCTCGGGATGTGGCGATTGAGTGGCGATCGGGAGTCCCCTCGGGGCATTTGCCCAGCTCAGTGCCCCTAAGGAGACTATGCCCGGCGTACAGGCCGACTCTTCCGCCCCCTTCCCCCCCGACTGCCCGTCAGGACGGGTGTGCGCCGACCGCGTCGCGGATCTGGTCGCCGAGGCCGCCGTTGACGCGGGCGCAGTTGGCGCAGCAGAAGAACCGGCCGGCCACCTCCACGCCGTGGCCCACGATCCGGACCTGGCACTGCTCGCAGCGGGGCGCCAGCTTCTCCATCGCGCACTCGAAGCTGTCGAAGGTGTAGGTGTCGCCGGTGATCGTCTTGATCTCGAAGGCGAGCCAGTAGTCATTGCCGCAGGTGACGCAGATGGCCATGGTGGCCGTCTCCCTTCCGGTGTGGGGCTGACCGACCGGGTGGGCGCTCAGCCCTTCCCAGTGTCGGATCGGCCCCCGGGACCGGCCACTCGGAGCGCGCCCGCGGGTTGACGCTCGGAGCCCCGTGCGGCTCAGCCGGACGAGGCCGAGAGCTCCTCCAGGGCCAGGACGGCCCGCTCGGCGTCCTCGGCGGCGACGAACAGGTGGTCGTGGTGGAAGCCGGCCACCACGTTGCAGCTGATCCCCACCTCGGCCAGCCGGCCCGCCACGGCGGCGGTCAGGCCCACGGCCTCCAGCGCGGAGTGGATCTGCAGGGTGATCCAGGCGGCGACGTACTCGTAGCGCAGGCCGAGCGAGTCGGCCTCCTCCTGGGCCACCACCACCGTCACGCCCTCGGGCTCGGCGACCGTCACCACCGGTCGCATCCCGGCGGGCACCTTCGCCGGGAGCGAGCAGTAGACGTACCGCCCCGGGTTGAGCAGCGGGCGCATCCCGCGCAACAGCGTCGCTAGATCTCGTTCACCGGCCATGCCCGCCACCGTAGCGGCCGACCGCCCGCGCGCCGGGCTGTCGGGCGGCTGTGTCGGAAACCGTTGACGAGCGACAGTCACCGATATATCGTCGAGTTATCGAGACAGTTACTCGACTGTCCGGGCGACTGCCCGGCATGCGCCGGTCGCACCGGTCGTCGCGGTCTCGATCGAGGACAGGTCGACCGGCGGGCGCCGGTCGACGACCAGGGACACGACGGAGGTGAGCGCCATGCGCTCGGGACGTTTTCGTGAGGAGGGCCCGCGCGGCCGACGCCGCGGTCCGGGCCCGGAGTTCGTGGGCATGCCCGGCGAGGGCTTCGAGGGCCGGGGGGCGTTCGGCCCCTTCGGGCCGCCGCCGTTCGGGCCGGGGCGCCCGATGGGCGGGCCGTTCGGCCCGGGCTTCCGCGGCCACGGCGGGCGTGCCCACGGTCCGCGCGGTCGGCGCGGCGGGCGGGCCCGGCGGGGCGACGTGCGCGCCTCGCTGCTGGCGCTGCTCAAGGAGCGGCCGATGCACGGCTACGAGATGATCGCCGAGATCACCGAGCGGACGGGCGGGGCCTGGCGGCCGAGCCCCGGCTCGATCTACCCCAACCTCCAGCTGCTGGAGGAGGAGGGCCTGATCACGGCCGAGGAGGTCGGCGGCAAGCGGCTGGTCTCGCTCACCGAGGCGGGCCGGGCCGAGGCCGACGCGGGCCCCGCGGAGCCGTGGGCGGAGGCCGGCCGGGAGGTCGACTGGGAGGCCGTGCAGGAGGTCGGCCAGGCGCTCGGCGCCGTCGACCACGCGATCCGGCAGGTCATGGCCACGGGCACGGAGGCGCAGCGCGCCAAGGGCCTGGCGGTGCTCAACGAGGCCCGCAAGAAGCTGTACCTGATCCTCGCCGAGGACGAGTGACGGTCCGGGGGGGCGGTGGGGCCCGGCCGTGGACGGCGGCGGCCGGTGGCGGAGACGGTGCGGCTGCTCGGGTGCTCAGTCGCGGATGGCGAACAGCGCCGCGCACGCGAGCAGCAGCACCGCCCAGCCGAACCAGAGCCAGCCGTTGGGGCCGATCACCGCGCTGTAGAGGCTGACCGCCACGAGCAGGGCGCCGGTGACGGCGGCCGCCTGCCGGTTGCGGTGCATCGCCGCCGCGGACCGGCTCCTGGACTGCTGGTGACGTGCGGTCCTCGCCATGGCCGTCCTCCCGGGGGGAGCGGCGGTCGTCACCCGGAGGCGCGGGCGGTGGCCGCCTCGTCGTACTCGTAGCGCCAGAACCAGCGGACGCCGTCCAGCTGCTTGGCCCGGACGTACACCAGTGTGCGCGCGGGAGTGTCCCCGTGCGCGGGGACCGGCACCTTGTAGGTCTTGGGCACGCCGTACATCGGCCCCAGGGGGATCGGGAGGATTCGGCCGTCCAGGGGGCCGCCGACGAATTCGGTGTCCGTGCTCTTCACCTCACCAGGGTCTCACCCCGCCCGGGCGAACGGTCGTGCGAGGCGGCCCGGGGAGGCCCTGTGCGATCCGGGGGGGGCCTTGTGACGTGGGCGTGCCGGGAGTGTGACCGGAGAGGCACCGCCCCCGGTCATCCGAAGGCCCCGCGCACCCTTATCCTTCCTGTACGCCCTCGGGGTTCACCCGGGTCAGCGGGCCCCGTACGGGCCGGGCGAGGCGCACGTCGGCGTGTCCGTCGGGCCGCCGAGCCGCCGCCTGCGTGCTGCCGCGACTCCGTACCGTGACCCGGGCGTCGGCCGTCCGGCAACCCCGGCTCCGGCCGACGGGGCGTGGACGGCAGGGCCGAGCACCGCCCCGGGAAGCAGCGGGGGGCGCCGCGCGTTGCGTCGGAGTGGTACGTCGAATGCTGTGTCACACCAGGCACGGCAATGCGCGGAAGGGGCCCGATGGAAGCCGGCGGCAGGTGGACGACCTGGTGGCAGAGGCGTGATCGTCAGCGGGCCCGGTCGGCCGACGGGGACGGTCCCACAGCCCGGCTGGACCAGTTGTTGGGCGCCGTGCGCGCAGGCTTCCCGCTGGCACCGGCCGCACATCCGGCCGGCCACCGGTGTTCCTGTGACCGGGTCGCCTGTCCGGCGCCGGCCCAGCACCCGGTGTCCTTCGCCTGGCAGACCCAGGCGACCACCGATCCCGAGCAGGTCGCCCGCTGGCTCTCCCGGGACCCGCAGGCCAACTTCGTCACCGCGACCGGCCGCGTCCACGACGTGCTGGACGTGCCCGCCGAGGCGGGCCGGCTGGCGCTGGAGCGACTGACCGCGCTGGGCGTCGAGGGCCCGGTGGCGGCCGTGGGCGATGACCGGTACCTCTTCTTCACCGCCACCCGGGGCACCCCGGTGGACGAGGACGAGTGGTGGCCGAGTGCCCTGGACTCCACCCCGGACACGATGTCCGAGCACCCCGGGCTGCGCTGGCACTGCCGAGGCTCGTACACCCTGCTGCCGCCGGCCGCGCTGCCGGACGGCTCCGCGGTCCGCTGGCTGCGCGGGCCCGACCAGCCGCTGCCGGACCCGCTGCGGGTGCTGGACGTGCTCACCGACGCCTGCACCGAGGTGGGCGCGGTGGCCGAGGAGCAGTGGCTGATCGGCTGATCGGCTGATCGTCCGACCGGCCCGTCCGGCGCGGTCCGGCACCCGCGGACCCGTCGACTCACGGACCCACGGACTCGACGAGAAGGCCCGGGCGCGAGCGCCCGGCCTCTTCGTCTGCGGGCCGTCGCCCGCCGGTCGGCTACGGCAGGGTGAGGATCTCCGCGCCGTCCGCCGTGACGACGAGCGTGTGCTCGAACTGGGCGGTGCGCTTGCGGTCCTTGGTGACGACCGTCCAGCCGTCGGCCCAGATCTCGTAGTCGTAGGTGCCCAGGGTCAGCATCGGTTCGATGGTGAAGGTCATCCCCGGCTTGATCACCTCGGTCGCCCGCTCACTGTCGTAGTGCGGCACGATCAGGCCGGAGTGGAAAGACGTGTTGATGCCGTGCCCGGTGAAGTCCCGCACGACGCCGTAGTCGAAGCGCTTGGCGTAGGACTCGATCACGCGGCCGATCACGTTGATCCGGCGGCCGGGCTTGACCGCCTTGATCGCCCGGTTCAGCGCCTCGCGGGTCCGCTCGACCAGCAGCTTGGACTCCTCGTCGACGTCGCCGCAGAGGTAGGTGGCGTTGAGGTCGCCGTGCACCCCGTGGATGTACGCGGTGGCGTCGATGTTGACGATGTCTCCGTCCTGGAGGACGGTCGAGTCCGGGATGCCGTGGCAGATCACCTCGTTGATCGAGGTGCAGACGGACTTCGGGAAGCCCCGGTAGCCGAGGTCGGACGGGTAGGCGCCGTGGTCGCACATGTACTCGTGGGCGACGGCGTCCAGGGCGTCGGTGGTGACGCCCGGCGCGATCAGCTTGGCGGCCTCCTCCATCGCCCGGGCGGCGATCCCGCCCGCGATCCGCATCTTCTCGACGGTCTCGGCGGTCTGCACCTCGGGCCCGGTGTACGGCGCCGGCGCGGGTCGTCCGACGTACTCGGGGCGAGCGATGTGCGCGGGGACCTTGCGGGTGGGGGACTGGATGCCGGGTACGAGAGCCATGGCCGCGAGTCTATCCGTCGGGTCCCGCCCCGCCCGGTGGTGTGCGGGCGGCCCCGCTCCGGGGAATGATCGGTACGACCGATCGGTTCGGCCGGTCGGTGCGACGCACCTCACGGACGGGAGACCGCCATGCCCCTCGGGTTCCACCGCAAGCCGACCGGCAAGCCCGGCGAGTGGTTCTACTGCATCAAGCACGCCAAGGTGGAGGAGGGGCCCGAGTGCCCGGCCAAGGACCGGCTCGGGCCGTACGCCAGCCGGGAGGAGGCTGCGCACGCCCTGGAGATCGCCGAAGAGCGCAATCGCGAGTGGAAGAACGACCCGCGCTGGAGCGACCGGCCGGCAGCGGACGACGGTACCGAGTAGCCGGACGGTCCCGCGGCGGGGAGCCGGCGGGCCGACGGGCCGACGGGCTCCGGGCCCGAGCGGGCGTCAGCCCGGCTGCTCGCCCCGGTACTTGGCGCTGGTCAGCGGCGCGAGCACCCGCCAGCCGAGTGCGGTGTACAGCGCGTGCCCGTCCGGGGTGCCGGCCAGCACGCCGGTCTGGGCGCCCCGCTCGTACGCCGCGGTGACCAGCGTCCGGATGACCAGGCTGCCCAGGCCCCGGCGCCGGTGCTCCGGCGCGGTCTCGATCTGGTCGACGACGGCGGTGGCGCCGGTCGGGGCGACCTGACCTCGCGCCGCCAGCGCGCCGTCCGTCGCGGTGACCAGGGTGCGGACCACACCGCCGCGGGACCAGGTGCGCAGGCGGTAGCCGTCCGGGGCGGCGAGCCGGTGGGCGGGCGCCGGGGCGAGCGGGGCGGTCATCAGGTAGCCGGGCTCGTCGTCGATCCACCACTGCGGGCCGAGCCAGGGAGAGGTGACGGCCGGGTCCGCGAAGATCTTGAGCCACGTTCCCTCGGCGCGGACGGCGCCGGCGACCTTGCGGACGTCCTCCTCCCGTACGGCGTCGCCGACGGCGTCGAAGACGTGCCGCGTCACGTGACCGCTGAGGCCGACGTCGACGGTGTAGCCCCACGGCTCGACGACGGCCGGTGCGGCTGCCCGCGAGGCCGTCCATCCGTCGACCCAGCTCCGGACGACGTTCTCCGACGTGATCCCCAGCACGGCCACCCCTTCCGTTCGACGGTCCGGACATCCGGACCGAGGAGCAGTGTAATAACCCAGGATGGCACGTGCCACTTACTTTCCGGGAGGGCGGCCGGTCGGCTACCAGCGTCCGACCGTCGGCCCCGCCGTCAGCCGGCCGGCCAGGTCGGCCAGCCGGGCGAGCGCCGGGCGGCGTGCCGGGGAGCGCCCGGCGGCAGCGCTGACCAGGTGCTGGGCGAGGTCGAACGGCTCCTCCTCGGCGGTGCCGACCGCGAGCCGCTCGTGCGCCAGGGCCGCCAGCTCGGCCGGCCCGGCGGTGCCGTCCAGGGCGAGCACGGTGGCCCCGCCGTGCCGGGCGTCCTGCACCCGCTGCAGCAACTGCTCCCCGGCCGCCGCCGGGGCCACCACCAGCACCGTCGACCCGCGCCCGGCCGCGGCGAGCCGGCGCAGGTCGTGCGTCAGATGGGCCGGGGCCATGGCCGGCACCCGGTGCCTCAGCAGGATGGGTGCCAGCCCGGGGGCGTTTGACCAGGCGGCCTCGTCCGCGAGGTGGGCGGCCAGGTGCCAGGGCTCGTACGCCTCGGTGCCGACCAGCAGCAGGCCTGCGGAGCCCCGCCGGTCGACAGCGTGGCGCAGCGATCCCGCGAAGCCGCCGGCCGCCTCCAGCCAGCCGGTGCCGGCGAGCCGCTCACGGAGTGCCGAAACTCTCACCGCGTCCATGGGCCACAGAATGTCGTGGCCGACCCGCGGTTTGGCAGGATCGGCCCATGACTTCCCTCGATTCAGCGACAAACCCGGCCCATGAGCTGCCCGACGTCTCGCAACTGGTGGTGGGCGTCCTCGGCGGCACCGGCGACCAGGGGCGGGGGCTCGCCCACCGGCTGGCCAAGGCGGGCCAGCAGGTGATCATCGGTTCCCGCGACGCGGCGCGCGCCGAGGCCTCGGCGGCCGAACTCGGCCTCGGCGTGCGCGGCGCCGACAACGCGACCACCGCGCGCGAGAGCGACATCGTGATCGTCGCGGTGCCCTGGGAGGGGCACGCCGCCACCCTCACCGCCCTGCGCGAGGAGCTGGCCGGCAAGATCGTGGTGGACTGCGTCAATCCGCTCGGCTTCGACAAGCAGGGCGCGTACGCGCTGGTACCGGAGGAGGGAAGCGCCGCCCAGCAGGCCGCCGCGCTGCTGCCGGACTCCCGCGTCACCGCCGCCTTCCACCACCTCTCGGCGGTGCTGCTGCAGGACGAGTCGATCGAGCGGATCGACACCGACGTGATGGTGCTGGGCGAGGAGCGCGCCGCCACCGACGTGGTGCAGGCGCTGGCCGGGCGGATCCCGGGGATGCGCGGAGTCTTCGCGGGCCGGCTGCGCAACGCCCACCAGGTGGAGTCGCTGGTGGCCAACCTGATCTCGGTCAACCGCCGGTACAAGGCCCACGCGGGCCTGCGGATCACCGACGTCTGAGGCCGGTCCCGCCCGCGCCGGGCACCCCGGGCCGGCGGGTACCGGCGACGCGCCGACCGCCGACCTCACCCCTGGGCCCGTCCCGGAGGTGAGGTCGGCGACAATGGGGGCCGACCGTCAGCCCGCGCTAGGAGCCAGTCACCATGCCCCGTACGTCCCTCTTCGCCGCGATCGTCGTCGTCCTCGCGCTGGCCGCCGCGGTGATCTCCGTGGTGAAGGACAACTACTGGGGGCTGATCTGGCTCCCGCTCGCCGGCATCGCCAGCAACGTGGTCTGGATGAACCTGCGCCGCGCGAAGCTGGTGAAGGCCGCCGCCGAGCAGGGCTGAGCCCGGTCGGCAGGCGGCCTGGCGGCCCCGGGCTAGTCCCGCCAGAAGCGGAACAGGTCGTGGCCGAGGGCGGCGAAGCTGTCGTCGCTCACGCCGAACAGGTGCATCAGCCCGTACACGGCGTCGAAGAAGAAGCGGTTCACCTCGGGCTGCCAGAGCAGCGCGAACACCGCCAGCATCCCGTACGGCGCGAACGGCTCGACCGCCCGCCTGGTCTGGTACGACAGCCACGGCTCGACGATGCCGTAGCCGTCCAGGCCGGGAACCGGCAGGAGGTTCAGCAGCGCCGCACTCAGCTGGAGCAGACCGAGGAAGGCGAAGGCGCAGGCGAGCGGCGAGTACGGCAGCTGCATGCCGTGCCACTCGACCGGGGTGGCCGGGTCGTCCAGCCAGCCCGCGCCCACCGGGACCAGCAGCAGTGCGGCGCAGACCAGGTTCACCAGCGGGCCGGCCGCCGAGATCAGGCTGTGCTTGAGCCGCCCCTGGATCCGGTGCCGCTCGATCCAGACCGAGCCTCCGGGCAGGCCGATGCCGCCGAGGATCACGAAGACGATCGGCAGCACGAAACTGAGCAGGATGTTGGCGTACTTGAGCGGGTTGAGCGTCAGGTAGCCCTTGGCGCCGACGGTGAGGTCGCCGCCGTGCAGCGCGGTACGGGCGTGCGCGTACTCGTGGAGGCAGAGCGAGACCATCCAGCCGGCCACCACGAACAGGAACACCCCGAACCGGGCGTTGCCGTACCCCGAGTAGACCGCCCAGCCGGACGTGCCCAGTACGGCGAGGAGCACCCAGAACACCGGACTGATCCGGCGGTCCTCGCTGCGCGAGCGCTGCGTTGCGGCGAAGGTCATGAGTGGGTGCTCCGGGGGCTGGGGAAGGGGGCAGGGGTCGATCATGCCGGGCCGGACGGTCGCCGGACAAGCCGTCCCGGGTGAACGTACGAGGCCCCGCGCGGGGTTCCGCGCCACGGGTGGGCCCGGACAATTGTGCGTGCCGGCCGCGCCCATCGACCAGAATGGGCGGGTGCACTACGGCATCCTCGGCACCACCACGGCCCACCACGACGACGGCACGCCGGTCCCGCTCGGCGGGGTCCGGCTGCGGGCGCTGCTCGCGGCGCTGGTCCTGCGGCAGGGACGGCCGGTGGCGGCCGACCTGCTGGTGGACGAGGTCTGGGACACCGAGCCGCCGCAGGACTCGTCGGCCGCGCTGCAGACCCTGGTCGGCCGGCTCCGCCGGACCATCGGCCGCGACCAGGTCGGCTCCGGGCCGGCCGGCTACTGGCTGACCGAGCCCCGGACCGACCTCGGTGAGTTCCAAAGGCTGGCCGGGGAGGGGCGCCGGGCGCTGGAGGAGGGCGACCACGGGTCCGCCGCCGAGCGGCTGCGGGCGGCGCTGGCGCTCTGGCGCGGCCCCGTGCTCGCCGACCTGCCCGACCGCAGCGGCCCGGCCACCCGGCTGGAGACCCAGCGGGAGGAGGTGCGCCGGCACCGGATCCTCGCCGACCTCGCCCTCGGCCGGGCGGCCGAGCTGGTGGCGGAGCTCGCCGAGCTCTGCGACCGGCAGCCGCTGGACGAGCCGGTGCAGTACCTGATGGTCCGGGCGCTGCACGAGAGCGGGCGCACCGCCGAGGCGCTGCGCCACTACGAGCGGACCAGGCGCACCCTCGCGGAGGAGCTCGGCGTCGACCCGGGTCGCCAGCTCCGGACTCTCCACGCGGAGCTGCTAGCCCCCGCGGACCACCCACCGGCGGACCGTCCGGCCCCGGCCGCGGCGGCGCCGACCGTCCCCGGGCCCGCCGCCGAACCGTCCGCCACCAGCACGCAGACCGCCACCCCGGCCGCCGCCACCCCGCCGCCGCCCCGCAGCGCGGGCAACCTGCGCACCCGCCTGACCAGCTTCGTCGGCCGCGAGGACGACCTCGCCGCCCTGCGCGGCGCCCTGACGGGCAGCCGGCTGGTCACCCTGACCGGCCCCGGCGGCTCCGGCAAGACCAGACTCTCCGTCGAGGCCGGCCGCGCCGAGCAGGCGGCCGGACGCTGGCCGGACGGCGTCTGGCTGGCCGAACTCGCCCCGCTGGAGAGCCCGGCCGCGGTGCCCGCCGCCGTGGTCTCCGCGCTCGGCCTGCGCGAGACCGTGCTGCACACCGGCGGTGTGGTCGCCGAGGTCATCGAGACCCGCTCGGAGGACCCGTTGCGCCGGCTCGTCGAGCACTGCGGCCACCGCCGGATGCTGCTCGTCCTGGACAACTGCGAGCACCTGATCCAGGCCGCCGCCGACCTCGCCGACCGGCTGCTCGCCGAGTGCCCCGGCCTGACCGTCCTCGCCACCAGCCGGGAACCGCTCGGCGTCCCCGGCGAGACCGTGCGGCCGGTGGAGCCGTTGCCCGACCCGGTCGCGCTGCGCCTGCTCGCCGAGCGCGCCGCCGCGGCTCGACCCGGCTTCGACCCGCGGCGCGAGCCCGAGGCCTGCGCCGAGATCTGCCGGCGGCTGGACGGCCTGCCGCTCGCCATCGAGCTGGCCGCCGCCCGGCTGCGGGTGATGACGGCCCGGCAGATCGCCGACCGCCTGGACGGCCGGTTCGCGCTGCTCACCGGCGGCAGCCGCACCCTGCTGCCCCGCCAGCAGACCCTGCGCGCGGTGGTCGACTGGAGCTGGGAGCTGCTCGGCAAGCCGGAGCGGGCGGTGCTGCGGAGGCTGTCGGTGTTCGCCGGCGGCTGGACGCTGGAGGACGCCGAGGCGATCTGCGCCGACGACGTCGAGGTGCCCCGCGAGGAGGTCGCCGACCAGCTGCTCTCGCTGGCCGACAAGTCGCTGGTGGTGGCCGACCTGAGCGGGGACGGCTCGTCCCGCTACCGGATGCTGGAGACCATCCAGGAGTACGCCGAGGAGCGGCTGGCCGGGGCGGCCGAGCGGGCCGAGGTCGAGCGCCGCCACCTCGTGCACTTCCGCGAGCTGGTCCGCACCGCCGATCAGCACGTCCACGGTCCGGCGCAGCTGCGCTGGCTGACGGTGCTGGAGCGCGAGCACGACAACATCCGGGCCGCGCTGCGCCGGGCCGTGGACCGCGGCGAGGAGCAGGAGGGGCTGGCCCTCGTGCTCGGGATGAGCTGGTACTGGTCGCTGCGGGGCTTCAGCCTGGAGGCCCGCGGCTGGTACGACGCGGTGCGCGCGCTCGGTCCGGACCCGTTCGACCCGGCGGGCCCGCCGGCGGAGCCGCTGGAGCGGCAGGTCCTGGAGTACGGGGTGCCGATGCCTCCCGGGGTGGCGGCCGAGGCGCGCCGGCAGCTGGAGATCTTCCGGCTGGTCGGGCTCTTCGAGGGGAACCTCGACGTGCTGGCCGACCGGGAGGCGATCAGCGTGTCACGGAAGTTGCTGGAGGCCTACACCCCGGACCTCCCGCAGAGCTACCGGTTCCCGGGGGTGCTGCGGGTGTTCGCCGCCTTCCTGGCCGGCCGGCTGGACGTGATGCGCGACCTGATGGAGGAGGCGGTCGCGGGCTGTCGCCGCCACGGCCGCGCCGCCGACCTGGCGTTCGTCCTGCAGATCCGGGCCAAGACGATGAACGACTGGCCCGGCGGCCTGGAGCAGTCGCTCCGGGACGGCGAGGAATCGCTGGAGCTGTACCGGGGGATCGGCGACCGGTGGGGGATGTCCCAGGCCTACGCGGCCCACGGCGAGGCGCTGGCGGGCCAGGGCCGCTCAGTGGAGGCGGTCGCCGCCTACCAGCGGGCGATCGAGCTGGCCGAGGAGCTGGATGCGCCGCAGGAGGTGCCGATGCTGCGGGTGCACCTCGGCAGCGCGATGCTCGAACAGGACCTCGACGCCGGTGAGCGGTACATCCGCGAGGCCCTGGACATGATCGACCCGGGCGAGATCCAGGCGGCCAACGGCGCGCTGCTCTTCGGGCACCTGATGCTCTGCGGGATCAGTGTCGAGCGCGGTGCGTACGACGACGCGCTGGCCGAGCTGGACCAGGTGAACTGGACCAACAGCCGGATCGGGACCTTCGCCCCCGACCTGGTCGGCGGGATGCTGACGGTCACCCGGGGCTGGATCACCGCGCGGGCCGGCGATCCGGAGCGGGGCTTCGAAATCCTGGACGAGGGGCGGCGGCTGCTGCGCGCGGTGCCGCCCGAGGGCAGCGGCTTCGCGGAGCAGCTGTCGGTCATGCTGGTCCCCCCGGTGGCCGGGGTGCTGCGGGTCTTCGCCGAGCGCGACCACGACCTCGCCGCGGCCCGCAAGGCGGCCGTGCTGCTCGGTGCGCACACCGAGCTGAACGGGCCGAAGGGCGGCTACCTGGACCGGGTCGAGCGGGCGGCCGCCGAGGCGAGCCTGCGCGCCCTGCTCGGTGACGAGGCGTTCGAGGCGGCCCACACGGAGGGCGCCCGCCTGTCGCTGCCGCAGACCAGTTCCCTGCTGGACGACCTGCTGGCCTGACGGTTCGTCGGACTGTGGCCGGCGGGGCCGAAGGCCGGCCGGCCGACCCCCCGTCCCCAGGGGCCGGCCGGCGGCTGCGACGGCCGGCTCAGGTCCGCCTGCGGAACCGGGCCACCGCGAGCGGGGCGAAGACCAGGGTGACGCCGACCGACCAGCCCAGCACGATGAGCACCGGGTGGGCCAGCGCCCCCTCGCCGTTGAGCAGCGAGCGGCAGGCGTCGGCGAGGGCGGAGAGCGGGTTGACCTTGGTGAAGGACTGCAGCCAGCCCGGCATGGTGTCGGTCGGCGCGAAGATCGAGCTGCCGAACTGCAACGGCATCAGCACGAGCATGGCGACCCCCTGGACGGCCTGGGCGCTCCGCAGCGCCATGCCGAGCAGCATCGAGATCCAGACGATCGACATGCCGAACACCAGCGAGAGGCCGATCGCGGCCAGGACCTCCAGCGGTCCGGTCTTCACCTCGAAGCCGAGGACCAGCGCGAAGCCGATCAGGATGGCGAAGGAGAGCATCGCCCGGCAGGTCTCCGCGGCGATCTTGGACAGCAGGACGGCGGCGCGGCCGATCGGCAGGGTGCGGAAGCGGTCCATCACCCCGGTCTGGAAGTCGCTGTTCAGACCGGTGCCGACGGCCATCGCCAGGGTGATGCCGGTCTGTCCGAGCAGGCCGGGGATCATGTACTGCTTGTAGGCGTCCTGACCGCCGGAGATCGCGCCGCCGAAGACGTAGACGAACAGCACGGTGAAGATGATCGGCATCAGCACGGCGTCGAACATCGACTCCGGGTCCGCCTTGATCCGCATCAGGTTGCGGCGGGTCAGCGCGCCGACGTGGCGCAGGTGGCCGGCCAGGTCGATCCGGGCGTCCTCCACCCGGGCGGTGGCGACGGTGGCGGTGGTCATGCGACGGGCTCCTTGGCAAGGCTCGGGGCGGGCGCCGCGGCGGTCGCGGGCTTTCCGGTGATGGTGAGGAACACCTCGTCCAGGCTGGGCACCTTGGTGTCGATCCCGGCGACGGCGAAGCCGCGGGTGCCGAGCGCCCGGATCACCGCGGTGAGCTGTTCCTCACCGGTGATGGGCACCGAGAGCAGCCCGGTGTCCGCGGAGAAGGTGGCCTCGGCGATGCCCGTCTCGTGCAGGCACCGGGCCATCTCGGGCAGCTCGGCCCGGTGGACCGGGCGGACCTGCAGGGTCTGGCCGCCGACCTGGGCCTTGAGCTCGGCGACGCCGCCGGCGGCGATCACCCGGCCCTTGTCGATCACGGTCAGCTCGTCGGCGAGCTGCTCGGCCTCCTCCATGTACTGGGTGGTCAGCAGCACGGTGGAGCCTTCGGCGACCATCCGCTGCACCTCGTCCCAGACCTCGTTGCGGGTGCGCGGGTCCAGGCCGGTGGTGGGTTCGTCCAGGTAGAGGACCCGGGGGCGGCCGATCATGCTGGCGGCCAGGTCGAGGCGGCGGCGCATGCCGCCGGAGTAGGTCTTGGCGACCCGCTTGGCGGCGTCGGTGAGCGAGAACCGCTCCAGCAGCTCGGCGGCGCGCTCCTTGGCGTCCTTGCGGGAGAGGTCGAGCAGCCGGCCGATCAGGTAGAGGTTCTCGTAGCCGGAGAGCATCTCGTCGACGGAGGCGTACTGGCCGGTGAGGCCGATCGTGCGGCGCAGCTGCCTGGGCTGGCGCAGCACGTCGTAGCCCCCGACGCAGGCGGTGCCGGCGTCCGGCTTGATCAGGGTGGAGAGGATGCGGACCAGGGTGGTCTTGCCGGCGCCGTTGGGGCCGAGCACGCCGAGCACGGTGCCCTCGCGGACGGTGAGGTCGACCCCGTCGAGGGCCTTGGTGGTGCCGTAGTGCTTGACGATGCCGCGGACCTCGACGGCGTTGCCGGCGGTGCGCCCCCGGTCGTTCGGGGCGGTGGCGATTGGTGTCATGCCCTCAGGTTGTCCGGCCCGGCTGTCAGCGGGCTGTCACCGCCCGGCGGGGGCGGGTGGGGCGCCGGCGCCGCGCTGTCACCTCGCTGTCATCCCGCCGTCGGGGGCCGGACGCGGCCGCCCTCGTGCCCGCAGGAGTCCGGACACGGCGGAGCCCCGCCCCCTCCGGGGGAGGGGAGCGGGGCCCGGTCCGGCGGTCCGTGGACCGTCAGTGGAAGGTGTGCTCGGGCGCCGGGAAGGCGCCGGAGCGGACGTCCTCGGCGAACTCGCGGGCGGCCTCGCCGAGCACGGCCCGCAGGTTGGCGTACTGCTTGACGAACTTCGGCACCCGGCCCGCGGTCATGCCGGCGAAGTCGGTCCAGACCAGGACCTGGGCGTCGGTGCCCACGCCCGCGCCGATGCCGACGGTGGGGACGGCCAGCTGTTCGGTGACCTGCGCGGCCAGCTCGGCCGGCACGGCCTCCAGGACGACGGCGAAGGCGCCGGCCTGCTGGACCGCCTTGGCGTCGCGCAGCAGCTGGTGCGCCGCCTCGTCGCCGCGGCCCTGGACCGGGTAGCCGCCGAGGGCGTGCACGGACTGCGGGGTGAGCCCGATGTGCGCCATCACCGGGACGCCGGCCTCGACCAGCAGCTCGATCGAGCGGGCGCTGCGTTCGCCGCCCTCCAGCTTGACCGCGCCGACCCCGGCCTCCTTCATCAGCCGGGCGGCGTTGTGCATGGCCTGCGCGGGGGACTCCTGGTAGGAGCCGAACGGCAGGTCGGCCACGATCATGGCCCGCTTGGTGCCGCGGACGACGGCGGCGGAGAGCATCACCATCTGATCCATGGTCACCGGGACGGTGGTCTCGTAGCCGAGGTGGCAGTTGCCGGCCGAGTCGCCGACCAGCAGCACGGGCGTGCCGGCCTCGTCGAAGACGCCCGCGGTGAGGGCGTCGTAGGCGGTGAGCATCGACCACTTCTCGCCGCGCTGCTTGGCGGCGGCGAGATCGCGGACGGTGACGCGGCGGTTGGTGACCCCGCCGTAGAGGGAAGCGGTCGACGCCTGGTTCTGGGCAGGCGAGGGCGAAGAAGCGTTCATCGAACAGGCTCCTGAAGGGTTGTCGTCTCGTGGCGCCGTGTGGCGTCCCCGGATCACCTCCATGCTTGCACGCCCCGGCGCGGGCGCAAAGAGGGGTGCCGCCGCGCCGGTGGGATCTTCGGCACGCCGGGCGGTTCGCCGGGCGTCGGGCCGGGCGTCGGGCCGGTCCGCGGGCCGGCCCGCGGGCCGGGCCGCGCATCCGCCGGGGGGCGGCCCGTTCTTTGCCCACGTTTTACGAAACGGATTCGTCTCGTATCGAAAATGGCGCTACGCTCCCTTCGGGGGTTACGAGACGCCATCGGCTCGGAAATGCCCGCCAGTGTCACGCCACCACGGACGGGGAGACCGCCATGACCACCGCAGCCGCGCCACCACGGGTACCGGAAGCCATCCACCGCCGCCGCTGGGCGATCCTGGGCACGCTGGTGCTCGCCCTGCTCGTCGTCGTCCTGGACAACTCGATCCTCAACGTCGCGATGAAGACCATCGCCTCCCCGGCGCCCACCGGCATCGGCGCCAGCCAGAGCGACCTGGAATGGGCGATCAACTCCTACACCCTGGTCTTCGCCGGCCTGCTGTTCACGGCCGGCCTGCTCGGCGACCGGTTCGGCCGCAAGCGCGCCCTGCTGGCCGGCATGGCGGTGTTCGGGATCGCCTCGCTGCTCTCCTCGCTGGCCGCCTCGCCGGGTGAACTCATCGGCTACCGCGCGCTGATGGGCGTCGGCGGCGCGCTGGCGATGCCGGCCACGCTGGCCATCATCATGAACGTCTTCGAGCGCGCCGAGCAGCCCAAGGCGATCGGCATCTGGGCCGGCGCGGTCGGTCTGGCCATCGCCATCGGCCCGATCACCGGCGGCGTGCTGATCGAGCACTTCTGGTGGGGCTCGGTCTTCCTGATCAACGTCCCGATCGTGATCGTCGCCCTGATCGCGATGGTGCTGCTGGTGCCCGAGTCGAAGGACCCGAACCCGGGACGGCTCGACCCGGTCGGCGTACTGCTCTCGATCATCGGCCTGGTCGCACTGATCTTCGGCATCATCAAGGGCGGCGAGCTCGCCGACTTCACCTCCCCCGAGGCCTGGGTGCCGATGCTGGTCGGCGCCGCGGCGCTGGCCGCCTTCGTCTGGTTCGAGCGCCGCACCGCTCACCCGGCGCTGGACGTCACCTGGTTCCGCAACCGGGTCTTCAGCGCCTCGGTGGCCGTCGTCGGCGTGGTCTTCTTCGCTCTGATGGGCGTCTCGTTCTTCGGCGTCTTCTACACCCAGAGCGTCCGCGGCTACAGCGCCCTCCAGGCCGGTGTGCTGATGCTGCCGCTGGCCGTCGCCCAGCTGCTGTTCGCCCCGCGGGCCCGGCTGGTGGTGGACCGCTTCGGCGTCCGGGCCACCTGCGCCGGCGGCATGGCGCTGATCGCGGTCGGCTTCCTCGGCTACCTGCTGCTGGACACCGACACCCCGATCTGGGTGCTGGTGGTGCTCGGCCTGCTGATGGGCTCCGGCATGGCGCACGTCATGCCGCCGGTCACGGTCGCCATCATGGGCTCGCTGCCGCGCGAGAAGGCCGGCGCCGGCTCGGCCATCAACAACACCTTCCGCCAGGTCGGCGGCTCGCTCGGGGTCGCCGTGCTCGGCGCGGTGCTCTCCACCGTCTACCGTGACGGCATCGCCGACAAGCTGGACGCGCTGCCGACCGAGGCGCTGCGGGAGAAGGCGGGCGAGTCCCTGGAGGCCACCCTGGCCGTCGCCGGGCGGCTCGGCCCGCAGGGCGCCGGGCTGGTCGGACCGGCCAACGACTCCTTCGTCAGCGCGATGCACGTGGTGGCCGGGCTCTCCGCCGGCATCACGATGGTCGGCGCGCTGCTGGCCTGGTTCCTGCTCCCCGGCCGGGTGCCGGCCGCCGGCCAGGGCGGTGCGGGCGGCCACGGCGGTGCGCCCGGCGCGGCGCAGGCCGGCCAGGCCCAGGCCGGCCCCGAGCAGACGGCCGACCCCGCCGGGACGTCCCGCCCGACGGCCCCGGCGCGCGCCTGACCAGCGGCCGCACTGAGCGACAATGGGCCCTGCCCGTCCGGATCCGTCCGTGCGGGCAGGGCCGCGGCCGTACCGGGACTTCCCGGATCCGGGGCCGCGGACGACAATCGGGAGGTTACGGGAGTGGGAGACGGCGCCGTGTGCACACGAGCGGCCGGGCAGACGGGAGCGGCGATGACCACCGACACCACGACCGCGTCGGACTGTGCCGCCCCGCGCCGGGGACGCCCCCGCAGCGAGGCCGCCGAGCAGGCCATCTTCGCCGCGGTCGAGGAGCTGATGGCCGGCGGCACCAGCCTGCCCGAGCTGACCATCGAGGGCATCGCCGCCGCGGCGGGCGTCGGCAAGGCCACCATCTACCGGCGCTGGCCCAACAAGGAGGCGCTGCTGGTGGACATGGTCAGCCGCATGGAGGAGCCGCTCCCCTCCACCACCGGATCGGTCCGCGGAGACCTGGTCGCCATGATCGAGTACATGCGGCTGCGCGGCCTGGCCAAGCGCTCCCGCTGGGTGCTCAAGGCCGCGCTCGGCCAGATGCACAGCTCGCCCGAGCTGCACGCCGCCTACCGGGAGCGGGTGATCAAGCCGCGCCGGCAGGCCGCCCGTGAGCTGGTCCGCCGCGGCATCGAGGAGGGCGAGCTCCGCTCCGACCTCGACGAGGACCTCGTCGGCGACCTGCTGGTCGGCCCGATCCTTGCCCGCAGCGTCCTCTGGGACGACTCCGACCTGGAGGACCCGGCGCTGGCCGTCAAGATGGTCGACGCCCTGCTCCAGGGCCTCGGCGGCCCGGCCGCCCGGGGCTGAGCCGCCGCCTCGCGCCGTGCGCCCCGGCGCACCGCCGTGGTGTGGCTCACCAAAGCGGGCCGCGCCGGAACCCGCTCCACCGGACCGGCGTCTGTCCCGGCATAGGCTGAGCCGGGGATCCGATCGAACCGGCACCGGTCCGGCGCCTCGCCCGCCCCACCGGCGGCGCTGCGCGCCGGATCGGCAGACGGCACGAACGACGGGAGCCACGGCATGGCGCAGGCGGACAGGGCGGACCGGACGGCGGTACCGGAGGCGGGGGGCAGCGGCCCGGCCGACGGCGGCTCCGGCTCCCGTCCTGACGGCCCGGGCGCCGACGGCGGCTCCGGCTCCCGCCCCGAGGGTCCCCGCCCCGACGGCCCGGGCGCCGACACCCCGGGCGGCGGCCGCGGCGGGTTCCTGGGCCTGCGGCACTGGGGCCGGGACGGCCGGGGCGGCACCATCTGGCGGCGCGGCCTGGCGGTCGCCGCCCTCGCCCTGCTCACCGCGGCCCTGCTGGGCCTGCACGCCGACGTGCCCAACACCGTGGGCAACCTCGGCAGCCTGCTGGAGACCTTCCTGCCCTGGCTCGGCCTGGCCGTCCCGGTGCTGCTGGTACCCGCGCTGCTGCGCCGCTCGGCGACCGCGCTGATCGCCCTGCTGCTGCCGACCCTGATCTGGCTCAACATGTTCGGCGGCCTGCTCAGCGACAAGAGCGGCGGCACCGGCGACTTCACGGTGGTCAGCCACAACGTGGCCGCGGCCAACACCGACACCCAGGGCACGGTGAAGCTCCTCAAGGACTCCGGCGCGCAGATCGTCGCCCTGCAGGAGCTGGCCGGAAAGGCGCTGCGCGGCTACGAGACCGGGCTGGCCGACGCCTACCCGTACCACGCGGTCGATGGCACCGTCGGCCTCTGGTCCAAGTACCCGATCAGCGGGGTCTCGGTGGTGGACATCAAGATGGGCTGGACCAGGGCGTTCCGTGCCCAGGTCGCCACCCCGCAGGGCCCGGTGGCGGTGTACGTGGCGCACCTGCCGTCGGTCCGGCTGAAGGCCGAGGGCGGATTCACCGTCAGCCAGCGCGACGCCAGTGCCCAGGCGCTCGGCGACGCGATCGAGGCCGAGCAGCTGAAGAAGGTCCTGCTGCTCGGCGACCTCAACGGCACCATGAACGACCGCAGCCTGGCGCCGATCACCTCGCAGATGCGCTCGGCCCAGGGCGCGGCCGGCGACGGCTTCGGCTTCAGCTGGCCGGCGTCCTTCCCGATGGCCCGGATCGACCAGATCATGAGCAAGGGCGGCCTGAAGCCCGCCGACTCCCGCACCCTGGGCCGGGACGGCAGCGACCACCTCGCGGTGGCCGCCACCTACCGGTACTGACCCGGCCGCGGGCTCAGCCCCGGCGCCACCGGTTGGTGATCGGGAGGCGGCGGTCCCGGCCGAAGCCCTTGACCGAGATCTTCGGGCCCGGCGGGTACTGCCGCCGCTTGTACTCGGCGGTGTCGACCAGCCGGACGACGCGGTCCACCACCGCCGGGTCGAAGCCCGCGGCGACGATCGCGTCCCGCCCCTGGTCGCCCTCGACGTAGAGGTCGAGCACGGTGTCCAGCAGGTCGTAGTCCGGCAGCGAGTCGGTGTCCTTCTGGTCCGGCCGCAGCTCGGCGGACGGCGGCTTGGTGATGGTGTTCTCCGGGATCGGGGGCACCTCGCCGCGCCGCTCGGCCTCCTCGTTCCGCCAGTTGGCCAGCCGGAAGATCAGCGACTTGTAGACGTCCTTGATCGGGCCGAAGGCGCCGACCGAGTCGCCGTACAGCGTGGAGTAGCCGACCGCCAGCTCGCTCTTGTTGCCGGGCGCGAGCACGATGTGCCCCTCCTGGTTGGAGATCGCCATCAGCAGCGTGCCGCGCAGCCGGGACTGCAGGTTCTCCTCCGCCAGGCCGGTCAGCTCGGTGGCCGCCATGTAGGCGTCGAACATCGGGGCGATGGGCACCGTCCGGAAGTGCAGCCCGGTGCGGCGGGCCAGCTCGGCGGCGTCGTCCCGGGAGTGCTGCGAGGAGTACCGGCTCGGCATCGAGACGCAGTGGACGTTCTCCGCGCCGATCGCGTCGACCGCGATGGCCGCCACCAGGGCCGAGTCGATGCCGCCTGAGAGGCCGATCAGCACCGAGCGGAAGCCGTTCTTGCGTACGTACGCCTGGGTGCCGGAGACCAGCGCGGCCCAGATCTCGGCCTCGTCGGAGACCCGCGGGGCCACCTCGGCGCGCAGCGGCTCGACCGGGGTCGGCCGCACCTCGCCGTCCAGATCGGTGCGGACCAGGTGCAGGCCGTCGCTGAGCAGCAGCCCGTCGGTGTGGTCGCTGCTGGCGGCCGGCAGGTCCAGGTCGAGGAGGAGCAGGTGCTCCTCGAACTGGGGGGAGCGGCCCAGCACCTCGCCGTCCGGGGCGACGACGATCGAGTCGCCGTCGAAGACCAGCTCGTCCTGGGCGCCGACCATGTTGACGTACGCCAGCGGGCAGCCCGCCTCGGCGGCGCGGCGGCGGACCAGCTCCAGCCGGACGTCGTCCTTGTTCCGTTCGTACGGGGAGCCGTTGATCACCAGCAGCAGGCCGGCCTCGGCCTCACGGGCGGCGGTGACCCGGCCGCCGTCCTGCCAGATGTCCTCGCAGATCGCGAGGGCGACGTCCACGCCGTGCAGCCGCAGCACCGGCAGCTGGTCGCCGGGGACGAACCAGCGGTACTCGTCGAAGACGCCGTAGTTGGGCAGGTGGTGCTTGGCGAACCGGGTGACCACCTCGCCGCGGTGGAGCACGGCGGCGCAGTTCTGCGGCGATCCGGCCGGGCGGCCGAACCGCGGCGAGGCCTGGTCGGAGCGGCCGAGGTAGCCGACCACCACCGGCAGCTCGCCCAGTCCCTCCGCGGCCAGCCGGGCGGCGAGCTCGACCAGCGCGGACCGGGACGCCTCGACGAACGAACGGCGCAGGGCGAGGTCCTCGACCGGGTACCCGGTGAGGGCCATCTCGGGGAAGGCGACCAGCTGGGCGCCGGCCTCGGCGGCCCGCTTGGTCCAGCGCACCACCTCATCGCTGTTGCGTGCGATGTCGCCGACCCAGGGGTCGGTCTGGCTCAGGGCGAGACGGAGATTGGGCATGGCCCCGAGTGTAATCGTCTATCTGACGCAATGTCCCGGGCGGGGGTCACCACTGCCCCGCGGGGCGGTGATCCGCCATGATGGGGAACAGGCGCTCCCAGGTGGTTTCCGGGCGTAACACGAACGTAAAGAGCAGAGGTGAGACTGTCCCCATGGGCAAGCAGCAGGAGTTCGTGCTCCGGACGCTCGAAGAGCGTGACATTCGTTTCGTCCGGCTGTGGTTCACCGACGTGCTCGGGTTCCTGAAGTCCGTAGCGGTGGCCCCGGCGGAGCTGGAGCAGGCCTTCGAGGAGGGCATCGGCTTCGACGGCTCGGCGATCGAGGGCTTCGCCCGGGTCTACGAGTCCGACATGATCGCCAAGCCGGACCCGACCACCTTCCAGATCCTGCCGTGGCGCTCGGAGACGCCGGGCACGGCCCGGATGTTCTGCGACATCCTGATGCCGGACGGCTCGCCGTCCTTCGCCGATCCGCGGTTCGTGCTCAAGCGCACCCTGGAGAAGGCCTCGGAGCAGGGCTTCACCTTCTACACGCACCCCGAGATCGAGTTCTTCCTGTTGAAGAACCTGCCCGGCGACGGCACCCCGCCGATCCCCGCCGACCAGTCCGGCTACTTCGACCACACGCCGCGCGGCGTGGGCCACGACTTCCGCCGCCAGGCGATCACCATGCTGGAGTCGATGGGCATCTCGGTGGAGTTCTCCCACCACGAGGGCGCCCCCGGGCAGCAGGAGATCGACCTGCGCTACGCCGACGCGCTCTCCACCGCCGACAACATCATGACCTTCCGCCTGGTCATGAAGGAGGTCGCGCTGGAGCAGGGTGTGCACGCCAGCTTCATGCCGAAGCCGTTCTCGGACCACCCCGGCTCCGGCATGCACACCCACCTCTCGCTCTTCGAGGGCGACCGCAACGCCTTCCACGAGTCCGGTGCCGAGTACCAGCTCTCCAAGGTCGGCCGCTCCTTCATCGCCGGCCTGCTGCGGCACGCCGCCGAGACCGCCGCGGTCACCAACCAGTGGGTCAACTCGTACAAGCGGATCTGGGGCGGCTCCCAGCGCACCGCCGGCGCGGGCGGCGAGGCCCCGTCGTACATCTGCTGGGGCCACAACAACCGCTCCGCGCTGATCCGCGTCCCGATGTACAAGCCCGGCAAGCAGGGCTCCACCCGGATCGAGGTCCGCTCGCTCGACACCGGCTGCAACCCCTACCTGGCCTACGCCGTCACCCTGGCGGCGGGCCTCAAGGGCATCGAGGAGGGCTACGAGCTCCCGCCCGGCGCCGACGACGACGTCTGGGCGCTGACCGACTCCGAGCGCCGGGCCCTCGGCATCCAGCCGATGCCGCAGAACCTCGGCGAGGCGATCGACCTGATGCAGCGCAGCGAGCTGGTCGCCGAGACGCTCGGCGAGCACGTGTTCGACTTCTTCCTGCGCAACAAGCGCCAGGAGTGGGAGGAGTACCGCTCCGAGGTCACCCCCTTCGAGCTCCGGAAGAACCTCCAGGTGCTCTGACGATCAGTCAACGGCAAAGTGGGCCCGCTCTGTTCGGAGCGGGCCCACGGTGCTGTCGCGGGCTCCGGGGCCCGCGTCGGCGGCCGTGCAGGGCGGGGCGGGCGTGCCGGGGCGGGCGTCCCCCGCGCACGCTAATTCGTTAGGCCGATGCGGTTACACCCCAGCGGTGCGAACCGTGAACGGGTGACGGAGAGGCGTATTCAGAAGATCCGTTTTGCGGATCATCCTGGAGCGTCATGCGTACTCGAATCACCACCCTGGTCCTGTCCGGACTGGCCTCGGCCGCCCTCGTGTGGGGCGCGGACGGCACGGCCTACGCCTCCCCCCTCGTCGACCACGGCGCAGCCTCGGAATCCGTGGAGGCCCAGGGCGAATGGGTCGACAGCCTCCTGCGCCTGGCCGAGGAGGACACCGACTCCGCCGTCAGCACCTGGACCTTCAACGGTCGCAGCACCATCCACTCCTCGCCGGTGGTCCGTCCGGCCCACCGGGCCGACACCGAGACCGACGACGCCTGGGCCGACGGCCCGGCGGGGGAGTCCCCGGAGTCGGCCGAGGGCGACTCCGCCGAGCAGGACGCCCCGGCCCAGCTGGGCGAGGACGGCGTCGTGCGCACCCGGCCGGCGGTTTCGTCGTCGCCGGAGCTCGCGACCCCCGAGAGCCGGACGACCGGTGGCGGTGAGCAGGCCGAGCAGGCCGAGCACGCCGAGCACGCCGAGCCCTGTGTCGAGGACGGGCAGGGAGACGACGACGGTCACGAGCCGTCCGACTGCGACTGCCAGTCCGGTGACCACGGCGGCCACGAGGGCCACGGGGGTCACGAGGGCCACGGTGACCAGGGCCAGAACCAGGGCCAGGGACAGAGCAACGAGCAGAACCAGGGTCAGGACCAGGGCCAGGGTCAGGATCAGGGCCAGAGCCAGAGCGGCAAGCAGAACCAGGGCCAGGAGCAGCACGTCCACGTGACCGTGGTCGTGAAGAACGACGTCATCAACAAGCTCGACAACAGCGCGAACAACAGCGCCGCCAGCAGCTCGAACAACTCCGCGCACAACAGCGCGAAGAACACGGCGCACCAGTCGGCCTCGCAGGACAACAAGCTGTCCAACCACCAGAACCAGAAGAACCAGCAGGCCTCGCACAACGTGAACAAGACGAACCTCGTCGCGCAGGGGGGGAAGCCGGGCAAGGCGGTTCACCAGGGCGGCGGTGAGCACGGCGGGAAGCCCGTGCACCACGCCTCGAATCAGGAGCACCACGCCAAGCCGCACGGCAAGGACGCGGAGCACGAGTCCGGGCACCACCACGGCGAGCTCGCCGAGACGGGTTCCCAGGGGATGTCGGTCATGATCGGCCTCTCGGCCGCACTGCTCGCGGCGGGCGTGGCGGCGATGCGGCTCGGCCGGCGGCGTGCATGACCGCACCCGTCCCCCGGGGCGCCGGGTAACGGCGCACGGCGCGGTCGTCCGCAGGGGAGCCGTCCCGGCCGTCCAACGGCCGGGACGGCTCTGCGGGCAGGGGCGCACCGTTCGCCCGTCCGTCGGCCGGCCTCAACCGACCACCCCTGCGAGGGGCTCCGCTACCGCAGTTCGGGAGGCGGCGTACGGGCGGCGTCCACCGGCTCCTCCCGGACCAGGCTGCCCCAGACGGCCATTCGGTAGAGCGAGGTGTAGACCGGCGTGCAGGTCGTCAGGGTGATGTAGCGGCCGGGCCCGGTGTAGGGGGAGCCGGTGGGCACCGGGGCGATGACGCCTGTGTCGTCCTTGGAGGTCCTCGGCAGCGTGGCGTCGACGCGGTACACGTACCAGCGGTCGCGGGTCTCCACGACCAGCGGGTCGCCCGGCTTCAGTACGTCCAGGTCGTGGAACTTCGCGCCGTGGCCGTCCCGGTGGGCGGCCAGGGCGAAGTTCCCCCGTGGCTCCCATGGCATGGCGGAGGCGTACGGCTCCGTGTAGGCACCGGCGACGCCCTCCGCGAGGGTGGCCTCGTCGGTGCCGGTCTTGATCAGCACCTGGTATCCGGCGCCCATCGCGGGCACGTGCAGGAACCCGATGCCGTCGTCCTCCCCGAACGGGGCCGGGACGGCGGCGTCCGTGCTTCCGGTCGGTGCTGCCGCCGTCGGTGGTGCCGCCGGAGCCGCCGCCGTCGGTGGGGCCGCCGGGGCCGCCGCCGACCAGCGCTGGCGCAGGTGCTCGGCGGCGAGATCCGCCTGCCGTGAGGCCGTGAGGTTCGTCCACCACAGCGCGTGGACGACCAGCAGGGCGAGCAGCACGCCCGCGGTGAACAGCAGGTCGCCGAGCGCGCCGGCCGCGGCCCGGAGCGGGCGCCGGTTCCGGGCTCGCGCCGCGGACGGGTGCGCGGTCGCCATGGGCTGTCCTTCGCTGAGGGTGGGGAGAGGGCGTCGGACCGCGATGGGCGCGGTCCGCGGAGCGGCGGGTAGGCCCCCGCCCGAGCTGTCCGGGCCGGTCATGGGCGTACTTCACCGCGTCCCCGGACGGGCGGGCAAGCCGACACGCCAGACCGGCGGCCGGGCGGGGTCCGGTCCGCGGTCATGCCCGGCGCGGCGCGGCGGGGGCGCGTAATCTGCTGAACCGAGGGATGGAGGGGCCATGGCGGTGGAGGAGCAGCGGGCCGGGAGCCGGGTGAGCCGACCGGAGATCAGACTGGTCCGGCGCGGGTTCACCGACCCGGCGCAGGCCGTCCGGCTGCTCGCCGGCCCGGGGCTGGAGGGCCTGGCGGACGACCCGGTGCTGCTGGACGCGCTCGGCGCCACCGCCGACCCGGACCTCGCCCTGCTCGGCCTGGCCCGCCTGCTGGAGGCCGCCGACGAGGCCGACCGGCACACCCTTCGCGACACCCTGACCACCTCCAAGCCGCTGCGCGACCGGCTGCTCGGCGTGCTCGGTGCGTCCACCGCGCTCGCCGACCACCTGGCCCGGCACCCGCACGACTGGCACGCCCTGGTCACCTTCGAGCTGCGCGACATGCACCCCGGCCCGGACGACTTCCTGCGCGCCCTGCAACAGGCCGTCCGGGCGGACGGCACGGGCAGTCCGGCGGACGCCCTGCGGGTCGCCTACCGCCGCTGCCTGCTGGCCATCGCCGCCCGCGACCTCACCGGTACCACCGACCTGGCGCAGACCGCCGCCGAGCTCGCCGACCTGGCCGGCGCCACCCTGCAGACCGCACTGGACCTCGCCGCCGAGCAGGACCCGGACGCCGCCCGGGCCTGCCGGCTGGCCGTCGTCGGCATGGGCAAGTGCGGCGGCCGCGAGCTCAACTACGTCTCCGACGTCGACGTCATCTTCGTCGCCGAGCCGCAGGAGGGCGCCGACGAGCACGAGGCGCTCAGGGCCGCCACCCGGCTCGCCGCCGCGCTCACCCGGCTCTGCGCCGACACCACCGGCGAGGGCACCATCTGGCCGGTCGACGCCAACCTGCGCCCCGAGGGCCGCAACGGCCCGCTGGTGCGCACCCTCGCCAGCCACACCGCGTACTACCAGCGCTGGGCCAAGACCTGGGAGTTCCAGGCGCTGCTCAAGGCCCGGCCGGTGGCCGGCGACGCCGAGCTGGGCGCCGCCTACCTCGCCGCGCTGGAGCCGATGGTCTGGCAGGCCGCGGCCCGGGAGAACTTCGTCACCGACGTGCAGCAGATGCGCCGCCGGGTGATCGACTCCATCCCGGCCACCGAGCTGGACCGCCAGCTCAAGCTCGGCCCGGGCGGGTTGCGCGACGTCGAGTTCTCCGTCCAACTGCTCCAGCTGGTGCACGGGCGGACCGACCCGGCGCTGCGCAGCGGCAACACCCTGGAGGCGCTGGCCGCACTCTCCCGGGGCGGGTACGTCGGCCGGGCCGACGCCGCCTCGCTGGACGCCGCCTACCGCTTCCTGCGATCGATGGAGCACCGGATCCAGCTGCACCGGCTGCGCCGCACCCACCTGATGCCCACCGGCGAGGATGACCAGCGCAGGCTGGCCCGCTCGCTCGCCCCGCTGATCAACGACGACACCCGGGCCGACCCGGTGGCCGCGCTGCAGCGGGAGTGGAAGCGGCACGCCGTCGAGGTCCGCCGGCTGCACGAGAAGCTGTTCTACCGGCCGCTGCTGGACGCCGTCGCCGAGCTGCCGCCCGGCGCGGCCGGCCTGACCCCGGACGCCGCGCGTGCCCGCCTGGAGGCGCTCGGCTACGCCGACCCGGCCGCAGCACTGCGCCACCTCACCGCGCTCGCCTCCGGTGTCAGCCGCAAGGCGGCCATCCAGCGGACACTGCTGCCGGTGCTGCTCGGCTGGTTCGCGGACTCGGCCGACCCGGACGCCGGGCTGCTGAACTTCCGCCAGGTGTCCGACGCGCTCGGCCGCACCCCCTGGTACCTGCGGCTGCTGCGGGACGAGAGCGCCGCCGCCGAGCAGCTGGCCCGGGTGCTCTCGGCCGGCCGGCTCGCCCCCGACCTGCTGCTGCGGGCGCCCGAGGCGGTGGCCATGCTGGGTGACCCGCAGGGGCTGGTGCCGCGCGGCCGGGCCGTGCTGGAGCAGGAGATACTGGCCGCCGTCGGCCGGGCCGACTCCGCCGGCGCGGGGGTCGCCGCCGCCCGCTCGGTGCGCCGGCGCGAGCTCTTCCGCACCGCGGCCGCCGATGTGCTCGGCCGGCTGGGCGACGACCCCGCCGAGGCCCTGGAGGCCGCGGGGGAGGCGCTCACCGCGCTGAACGCCGCCACGCTGCAGGGCGCGCTGCGGGCCTGCATCGCCGGCTGGGAGGCCGAGCACGGCGGTCTGCCGACCCGGATCGCGGTGATCGCGATGGGCCGGTTCGGAGGCCGCGAGCTCGGCTACGGCTCGGACGCGGACGTGCTCTTCGTCCACGAGCCGCTGCTCGGCTCGCTGGAGCAGGACGCCGCCCGGGCCGCCCAGGCGGTCTGCCACGAGCTGCGCACGCTGCTGGCCGCGCCGTCCACCGAGCCGCCGCTGCTGGTCGACGCCGATCTGCGGCCGGAGGGCCGCAACGGTCCGCTGGTGCGCACCCTCGCCTCGTACACCGCGTACTACCGGCGCTGGTCGCACGCCTGGGAGAGCCAGGCGCTGCTGCGGGCCGAGCCGGTGGCCGGCGACGAGGACCTGGGGGCGCGGTTCCGGCAGCTGATCGACCCGCTGCGGTACCCGGGTGTCGGGGTGCCGGAGCGGGACCTGCTGGAGATCCGCCGGATCAAGGCCCGGATCGAGGCCGAGCGGCTGCCGCGGGGAGCCGACCCGACCACCCACACCAAGATCGGTCGGGGCGGGCTGGCGGACGTCGAGTGGACCGTCCAGCTGCTCCAGCTCCAGCACGGGCACGAGCTGCCGGCCCTGCGCACCACCCGGACCAGGGCCGCGCTGGCGGCCGCCGTCGAGGCCGGGCTGGTGGACGAGGAGGACGCGGCGGTGCTGGACACCGCCTGGGTGCTGGCCTCACGGGTGCGGTCCGCGGTGATGCTGGTGCGCGGTCGGCCCGGGGACAGCTTCCCCGCGGACGCCCGCGAGCTGGCCGGGGTCGCGCGCTACCTCGGCTACGGCGCCGGGCACAGCGGCGAGCTGGTGGACGACTACCGGCGGGCCACCCGGCGGGCCCGGGCGGTGGTGGAGCGGCTGTTCTACGGCTGAGGGCTGCCGGCGCCCGCCCGGGGCGCCGCGCGGGCGGGGACGCGAAGAGGGCCCGGTGACCACTCACCGGGCCCTCTTCGAGCGTATTCGGGTGCTGCCGTACGGAGGTCAGCGGCGGGCGGTGCTCACGGCGGGCTCGCTCCACTGCTCCGGCACGGTGATCGGCTCCTCCGGCGTCTCCCGGGCGGGCACCCTGGGCAGTTTGTAGACCGAGGAGTGGTAGAGCCAGCGGGCGGTGAGGAAACCGACCAGGAGGCAGACCAGGCCGCCGACCGCGTCCATCCAGAAGTGGTTCGCGGTGGAGACGATGACCACCAGGGTGGCGGCCGGGTAGAGCAGGCCGAGCAGCCGGACCCACGTCCGGCGGGCCAGGAAGAAGAGGGTCAGGCCGCACCACATCGACCAGCCGATGTGCATCGAGGGCATCGCCGCGAACTGGTTGGAGACGTGTGTGGCCGGGCCGGAGGCCATCGAGCCCCACGTGCCGTGCGTCTTCACGGTGTCGATGAAGCCGCCGTCGGTCATCAGCCGGGGCGGGGCCAGCGGGAAGAAGTAGAAGCCGACCAGGGCGATGCCGGTAGTGACGAACAGCACCGTGCGAGCCCCGACGTAGCGGCCCGGGTGGCGTCGGTAGAGCCAGACGAGAACACCGATGGTGACGACGAAGTGCAGCGTGGCGTAGTAGTAGTTCATCCCGGTGATGAGCCACCCGACGCCGTCCATCGCGTGGTTGACCGAGCGCTCGAACGCGACGCCCAGGCTGTGCTCGAAGTCCCAGATCCAGGAGGCGTGCTTCTGGGCTATCGCCTCCTGCTCGGGCACCGCGTTGCGGACGAGGGAGTAGAGCCAGTAGCTGATACCGATCAGTGCCAGCTCGAACCAGATCCGCGGTCGGGCCGGCGAGCGGCGCTGGTCGCGGACACGGCTGCGCAGGGCGGCCGAGCGGGACTGGGCGACCCGGGTGGCTCCGTCGGGCATCCGGCCGGGCTCGGCCGGGGCCGCCGCGGGAGTGCCGGATGCCGCGTCGGGCTGTTCGGCGCCGGGCTGCTGGATGTCGGTCGGTTCCCCCATGGACGAGAAGTCTGCCAGACGTCCCGTAGCCGTCTGCTCATCCTGCGGAAGTGGATTCTTCACCGGTTGTCCCCCTTGAGGGCTAGGGGGTCTCTCCCACCGGGGTAGGGCGTGCGGATGGGTCTGGTGCGAACCGGTGGGACGGGCATAGCTCCCATTGTCACGCCGGGCGGATCGGCCGGCGCAATCGGGGGTCGGGAACCGGTACGAGGAGCGTATTTTCCCTGCGCGAAACCGTTTCTGCATCTTGCTGAAACAGATTGCAGCCCGCTAGCGTCCTCGCAACTCGATCACCCCTTTCCCCCGCAAGGGAGCCCTCCGTGGCCGATGTCACGCCCCGCCGCCGGCGGAGCACCACCCGCAGACCCGGCCGGACGGCGGTGCTGCTCGCCGCCTCGCTGACGGCCGCCACCCTCGGCACCGCCCCGGCCGCGTTCGCCGCCGCCCCGCCGGCACCCCCCTCGGACGCCGCGCTGGCCGCCACCGCCGGGCGGCACGACCTCACCCGCGAGCAGTTCTACTTCGTGCTGCCGGACCGCTTCGCCAACGGTGACCGGGGCAACGACACCGGCGGCATCACCGGCAGCCGGCTGGAGCACGGTCTCGACCCCGCGGACAAGGGCTTCTACCACGGCGGCGACCTCGCCGGCCTGATCCAGCGGCTCGACTACATCCAGAACCTCGGCACCACCGCTATCTGGATGGCCCCGATCTTCAAGAACAAGCCGGTCCAGGGCACGGGCTCGGACGTCTCCGCCGGGTACCACGGCTACTGGATCACCGACTTCACCCAGGTCGACCCGCACTTCGGCACCAACGAGCAGCTCAAGGAGCTGATAGCCAAGGCGCACGCGCGCGGGATCAAGGTCTTCTTCGACGTCATCACCAACCACACCGCCGACGTCATCGACTACCAGCAGAAGCAGTACGGCTACCGGAGCACCGGCGCCTACCCGGTGCTGGACGCCGACGGCCGGCCGGTGGACGAGACCGCGCTCGCCGACGCGCGGGCCGCCTGGCCGAAGCTGACCAAGGACTCGTTCCCGTACAGCCCGGTCTTCCGCAACCCGGCCGACGCCACCGCCAAGACCCCGGCCTGGCTCAACGACCCCGCCCTGTACCACAACCGGGGCGACTCGACCTTCGCCGGCGAGTCCGCCACCGAGGGCGACTTCTCCGGCCTGGACGACCTCGACACCCAGAACCCGCGGGTGGTGCAGGGCTTCGAGAAGGTCTACCAGCAGTGGGTCAAGGACGCCGGCGTGGACGGCTTCCGGATCGACACCGTCAAGCACGTCAACATGGCCTTCTGGCAGCAGTGGGCTCCGGCGCTCAAGGACTTCGCCGCCAAGCGGGGCAACAAGCGGTTCTTCATGTTCGGCGAGGTGTACTCCGGCGACCCGGCGATCACCTCGCCGTACGTCACCAAGGGCCGGCTGCAGGCGACGCTGGACTTCCCGTTCCAGAACGCCGCCCGCTCCTACGTCTCGCAGGGCGGCTCGGCGAAGGCCCTCGCCGACGTGTACGGCCAGGACTACCGCTACACCACCGCCGACACCGACGCCTACGAGCTCCCGACCTTCCTCGGCAACCACGACATGGGCCGCTTCGGCTCCTTCCTGCTGAGCGACAACCCCGGTGCCGACGACGCCACCCTGCTGCGGAAGGACCGGCTCGGCACCGAGCTGCAGTTCCTCACCCGCGGCCAGCCCGTCGTCTACTACGGCGACGAGCAGGGCTTCACCGGTGCGGGCGGCGACAAGGACGCCCGGCAGGACCTCTTCGCGTCGCAGACCCCCTCGTACAACACCGACCGGGTGCTCGGCGGCTCCGCCGGCTCCGCCGACCGCTACGGGCAGGACGGCGCGCTCTACCGGGGCATCGCCGGGCTGGCCCAGCTCCGCCGCGACCACCCGGCGCTCGCCGACGGCGCCCAGATCGAGCGGTACGCCGCCGACGGCGCGGGCGTGTACGCCTTCTCCCGGATCGACGCCGGCCAGCAGGTCGAGTACCTGGTCGCGGTGAACAACGCGACCGAGGCGAAGACCGTCACCCTGGACACCTTCGCCGCCGGGCAGGGCTTCGACCGGATCTACCCGGCCGCGGGCGAGCAGCTGACCAGTGGCGCGGACCGCAGGGTGACCGTGACCGTGCCCGCGCTCTCCTCGGTGGTCTTCAAGGCCGCCGGCAGGCTGGCCCCGGTCGCGGCCGCGCCGGGGCTGGTACTCCGCCCGCCGGCCGACGGCAGCAGCGGCACCGTCACCGTCGGCGCCGACGTCGACGGGGGCGGCTTCAACCGGGTCACCTTCGCCGCCCAGATCGGCACCGGGCCGTGGCAGACCCTCGGCACCGCCGACAACGGCACGTACCGGGTCACCCAGGACCTCGGCGCCGTGGCGCCCGGCACCGTCGTCCGCTACAAGGCCGTGGTCCAGGACTCCAACGGCCACCTGCGCTCGGCCACCGCGAGCTTCACCACCGGCGCCCCCGCTCCCGAGCCGGTGCCCAGCGCGGCCGCCCGCCCCTACGCCGTCGTGCACTACCAGCGCCGCAACGGCGACTACGACGGCTGGAACCTCTACGCCTGGGGCGACATCGCCGACGGCGAGGGGACCCAGTGGCCGGCCGGGCACGGCTTCACCGGCCGTGACGCCTACGGCGCCTTCGCCTACGTCAAGCTCAAGCCCGGCGCCTCGGACGTCGGCTTCATCGTGGAGAAGGACGGCGCCAAGGACGTGGACGCCGACCGCCACATCGACGTCGGGGCGACCGGCGAGATCTGGCTCAAGGAGGGCGACCCGACCGTCCGGACCGCCGCCCCCGGACCGGTCGACACCCCGCCCGCCGGCACCGCCGTCATCCACTACAACCGCCCCGACGGCGACTACGACGGCTGGGGCCTGCACGACTGGACCGGCGCCGCCCAGCCCACCGACTGGGGCAGCCCGCTGATGCCGGTGCGCCGCGACGCCTTCGGCGCCGTCTTCGAGGTGCCGCTCGCGCCCGGCGCGACCAGCCTCAGCTACATCCTGCACCGGGGCAACGACAAGGACCTGCCGAACGACCAGTCGCTGGACCTCGCCGCCACCGGCCGCGAGGTCTGGATCCTCGGCGGCCGGGAGGGCTACCTGCTGCCGCAGACCGCGGCGGCCTCCTCCCAGGTGGACCTCGGCTCGGCCAGGGCGCAGTGGATCGACGCCCGTACGGTGGTCGTCCCGGCCGGCTACGGCGCCGGCGACGCCGCCCTGGCCGGCGGCACCAGCGCCCAGCTCGTCTACGACCCCGAGGGCGGCATCACGGCCGACAAGGGCGTGCTGAGCAGGGCCGGGCAGTGGATCCGGCTCACCCCCGTCCAGGGCGGGCTGACCGATGCGCAGAAGGCGAAGTTCCCGCACCTGGCGGGCTACCGGGCCTTCACCGTGGACCAGCGCGACACCGGGCGCGTCGCGCAGGCGCTCCGCAGTCAGCTGCTCTTCACCGAGCACCTGCCGAGCGGGGCCGCGCTGGCCGCCACCGGGGTGCAGATCCCCGGCGTCCTGGACGACCTGTACGCGCGCCGCACCGGCCGGGTGGACTTCGGCCCGGCCTACTACAACGGCAAGGTGGCGCTCTCGGTCTGGGCGCCGACCGCGCAGGAGGTCTCCGTCCAGCTCTTCGACGGGCCGGAAGGCGGCACCCCGAAGACCGTGCCGATGAAGCTGGACGACGAGACCGGCGTCTGGGAGGTCGTCCGGGACAAGGCCGAGCTGGACGGCAAGTACTACCTGTACCAGGTGAAGGTCTGGGCCCCGTCGGTGCAGCGCACGGTCGTCAACACGGTGACCGACCCGTACTCGGTGGCGCTCTCCACCGACTCGCGGCGGAGCCTGGTCGCCGACCTCGCCGCCCCGGCGCTGAAGCCGCAGGGCTGGGACGACCACGCCGTCCCGAAGGCCGTCCCGCCGGCCCGCGAGCAGATCCAGGAGCTGCACGTCCGCGACTTCTCGGTCGAGGACGCCACCGTGCCGGCCGCCGAGCGCGGCACCTACCTGGCCTTCACCGAGTCGCAGTCGGCCGGCATGAAGCACCTGCGCGAGCTGGCCGGGGCCGGGGTGACCACCATCCACCTGCTGCCGACCTTCGACATCGCCACCATCCGGGAGAACCGGGCCGAGCAGAAGCTGCCGGCCTGCGACCTCAAGGCGCTGGCGGCGGACAGCGAGAAGCAGCAGGAGTGCGTGGCGGCCGTCGCGGCCCAGGACGCCTACAACTGGGGCTACGACCCGCTGCACTACAACGTGCCGGAGGGCTCGTACGCCACCGACCCGACGGGCACGGCCCGGACGGTGCAGTTCCGGCGGATGGTGCAGGCGATCCACGCGGCCGGCCTGCGGGTGGTGCTCGACGTGGTCTACAACCACACCGCCGCGAGCGGCCAGGCCGAGCACTCGGTGCTGGACAAGGTCGTCCCCGGCTACTACCAGCGGCTGGACGCCGACGGCAAGGTGACGACGGACAGCTGCTGCTCCGACACCGCCCCCGAGCACGCCATGATGAACCGCCTGGTGGTCGACTCGGTGACCACCTGGGCGCGCGAGTACAAGGTGGACGGCTTCCGCTTCGACCTGATGGGACTGGACCCGAAGTCCACCATGCTGGACGTTCAGGCCGCCCTGCGGCGGATGACGCCGGACTCGGACGGAGTGGACGGGAAGAACGTCCTCCTCTACGGCGAGGGCTGGAACTTCGGCGTCGTCGCGAACAACGCCCGGTTCGAGCAGGCCACCCAGCTCAACATGGCCGGCACCGGCATCGCCACCTTCGACGACCGGATCCGGGACGCGGCGCGCGGCGGCAACTTCATGCTCTCCTCCGCCCCGCAGCAGGGCTTCGCCTCGGGCCTGTTCACCGACCCCAACGGCTCCCCCGCCAACGGCGGACCCGAGGAGCAGCGGGCCCGGCTGCTCAAGCAGATGGACCAGATCAAGGTGGGGCTCACCGGCAACCTGGCCGGCTACACCTTCACCGACAGCTCCGGACGGACCGTCACCGGCGCCGGCGTCGACTACAACGGTGCGCCGACCGGCTACGCGGCCAAGCCCGGCGAGGCGGTCGAGTACGTGGACGCGCACGACAACACCGACCTGTTCGACGCGCTGGCCTACAAGTTGCCGGCCGGCACCGCGCCCGCCGACCGGGCCCGGATGCAGGCCCTGGCGCTCTCGCTGACGGCGCTCGGCCAGGGCACCGGCTTCGCCCAGGCCGGCAGCGACCTGCTGCGCTCCAAGTCGCTGGACGCCAACGCCTACGACTCCGGTGACTGGTTCAACGCCATCCACTGGCCGGACCCTGTGACGGGGGAGGTCGACGGCAACGGCTGGGGCCGCGGGGTGCCGATGGCGGCCGACAACCGGGAGATGTGGCCGGCCGCGAAGTCGCTGCTGGCCAACCCGAAGCTGACGGTCGGTGCCGCCGACATCCGGGCGACGAGCCTCCAGTACCAGGACTTCCTGCGGATCAAGCGGTCCTCGCCGCTGTTCTCGCTGCCCACCCTGGCCGAGGTGCAGCAGCGGCTCTCCTACCCGCTCTCCGGCGCGGCCGGCGAGACGCCCGGGGTGATCACTCTCCACCTGGACGGCACCGGGCTGGCGGGCGCGGAGAAGGGCGTCACCGTGGTGTTCAACGCCACGCCCGGCGCGCAGAGCCAGACCGTGGCCGGGCTGAAGGGCACCGCGCAGGCGCTGCACCCGGTCCAGGCCGGCGGGGCCGACCCGGTGGTCAAGCAGGCCGGATTCGACCCGTCCAGCGGCACGTTCACGGTGCCCGGCCGCACCGTGGCGGTGTTCGTCCAGCGCTGACGCAGCGTCCGGACCCGGGCCCCGCACCGCCTCCGGGGTGGTGCGGGGCCCGCGCCGTCCTCCGGGCCGGGCGGTGCGCCGGGTGGCCGAAAACCGTCGCTGGCACGGCCGGAACGGTGACGTGCCGCCGCCGTCCGGCGCTTCCGGCCGGGTTTCGGCGCGGGCGGCCGATCCGAGCACTGGTCAGTGCCCGCCGGGGGTGGCCGAACGTTCCGGCGAAAATGAAAACGGTCGTCACGAGGTCTCGCGCCTGTAACACAGTCAAGGGGCCCACCGGTATACGGTTTCGATCGCTAATCGGCCATTTCGTGGCATGCATCTGTCATTCACGACGCGTTTGCTGCCACGATTCCTCCGGCTGCAGACGAGGGGGCCCCACCCCCCGGTGCGGCTGTCACAGGCCAGGAACAGCGCGCCCCATCGGAAATCGTTCCACCCTGCTCCGCAGCAACCGCACCCGCGCCGCACACCGGCGGCGGGGGCCCCCACTGAGCCGCAACCCTGCGGCCAGGTTCTCTCCACCGCACGCGAACCCGCGCCGGTCGGAAAAGGAGTCCGCATGTCCCGCTACACCCAGGCCCGGAAGGCGGCGGTTGTCATGGCCGCCACCACCGCGCTGCTGGTGACCGGCTTCCCGGTCATCGCGCAGGCGGCCACCCCGGACGCGCCGGCGGCCGTCGCCGCCCAGCAGGCCAGCCGTGCCGAGCTGATCTCCTCGGCGACCCAGCAGTCCGCCTCCCTCGCCCAGACCCTGGGCCTGGGCAGCGAGGAGAAGCTGGTCACCAAGGACGTCGTCCAGGACGCCAACGGCGCCCGCCACCTGCGCTACGAGCGCACCCTCAACGGCCTGCCGGTGCTCGGCGGCGACCTGGTGGTCCACCAGGCCCCGGGCGGCACGACCACGGGCGTGGACCGCGCCAGCACCGCGGCACTCACCGGTGTCAGCACCACTCCGAAGCTGGCCGCGCCGGCCGCGCAGTCCGCCGCGCTGGCCGCCGAGTCCGGGTCCGCGCTGGAGAGCGCGCCGCGCCTGGTGGTCTGGGCCGCCGACAACAACCCGCGGCTCGCCTGGGAGACGGTCGTCTCCTCGACCGAGGCGGACGGCACGCCGAGCAAGCTGCACGTGGTCACCGACGCGACCTCCGGCCAGGTCATCCAGAAGTTCGAGGGCGTCAAGACCGGCACCGGCAAGGGCGTCTTCGTCGGCAACGTCACCATCGGCACCACCCAGTCGGGCTCGACGTACCAGATGAAGGACGGCGCCCGCGGTGGGATGTACACCACCAACCTGAACCACGGGACCTCCGGCACCGGCACCCTGTACAGCAAGTCCACCGACAGCTGGGGCGACGGCACCGCCTCCAACAGCGAGTCCGCCGCGGTCGACGCGCACTTCGGCGTCGCGGCCACCTGGGACTACTACAAGAACACCTTCGGCCGCAGCGGCATCCGCAACGACGGGGTCGGCGCCTACAGCCGCGTCCACTACGGCAACAACTACGTGAACGCGTTCTGGGACGACGACTGCTTCTGCATGACCTACGGTGACGGCAGCGGCAACACCCACCCGCTCACCGAGCTCGACGTGGCCGGCCACGAGATGAGCCACGGCGTCACCGCCGCCACGGCGAACCTCAACTACTCGGGCGAGTCCGGCGGCCTGAACGAGGCCACCTCGGACATCTTCGGCACCATGGTGGAGTTCTACGCCAACATCCCGACCGACAACCCCGATTACCTGATCGGCGAGTTGATCGACATCAACGGGAACGGCACCCCCCTGCGCTACATGGACAAGCCGTCCAAGGACGGCGCGTCTGCCGACTACTGGTCCTCCACCGTCGGCAACAAGGACGTCCACTACTCCTCGGGCGTCGCCAACCACTTCTTCTACCTGCTGTCCGAGGGCAGCGGCGCGAAGGTCATCAACGGCGTCAGCTACAACTCGCCGACCCAGAACAACATCGCCGTCACCGGCATCGGCCGGGACAAGGCCGCCGCGATCTGGTACCGCGCGCTGACCACCTACATGACCTCCACCACCAACTACGCCGCGGCCCGCACCGCGACGGAGAAGGCGGCCACCGACCTCTACGGCGCGGGCAGTGCCGAGCTCACCGCGGTCGGCACCGCCTGGGCGGGCGTCAACGTCGGCACGGCGCCGAACCCGGGCGGCGTCACCGTCACCAACCCGGGCAACCAGAGCACCAAGGTCGGCACCGCGGTCAACCTGGCGATCAAGGCCAGCGGCGGCTCCGCCCCGCTCAGCTACTCGGCCACCGGCCTGCCCACCGGCCTGTCGATCAACGCCTCCACCGGCGTGATCACCGGCACGCCGACCACCGTCGGCACCTCCAACGTCACCGTGACCGCGAAGGACGCCGCGAACAAGACCGGGACCACCAGCTTCACCTGGACGGTCACCGACACCAGCAGCACCTGCACGCCGGCGCAGCTGCTCGGCAACGCGGGCTTCGAGTCGGGCGCGGCCACGCCGTGGACGGCCACCAGCGGCGTCATCGACGGCGGCTCCTCGCAGGCCCCGCACAGCGGTTCGTGGAAGGCGTGGCTGAACGGCTACGGCTCGACCCACACGGACAGCCTCTCCCAGACGGTGACCATCCCGTCCGGTTGCAAGGCCACCCTCAGCTTCTACCTGCACATCGACACCGGTGAGTCCGGCTCGACGGCGTACGACAAGCTGACCGTGACCGTCAACGGCACCGCGCTGAAGACCTACTCCAACGTGGACGCCGCCGCCGGCTACCAGCTGCGCACCTTCGACCTGTCGGCCTACGCCGGCCAGTCGGTCACGCTGAAGTTCAACGGCACCGAGGACTACTCGCTGCAGACGAGCTTCGTGATCGACGACACCTCGATCACCACGAGCTGAACCCGGCCGGCAGGACCGGCTGAAACCAGGTGAGACAGGGAGCAGGGCCCGGCAGCACGGCTGCCGGGCCCTGCGTCGTGCGGTCCCGCCCTTCGTCCGGCCCCCTTCGGCGTCGCGCGGCGTCGTCCTCGCCCGGCCCGCCGGGACGGCGTACGATCACGGCGTCCCAGGACACGGCACGACCCGTCCACACCACCGCCACCGTGCACCCGCACCCGTCCGACAGGGCCTCCGCATGAAGCTGATCACCGCGATCGTCAAGCCGTTCAAGCTGGACGAGGTCAAGAGCGCGCTGCAGGCCGTGGGCGTGCACGGACTGACCGTCACCGAGGCCAGCGGGTACGGGCGGCAGCACGGGCACACGGAGGTCTACCGGGGTGCCGAGTACCGGATCGACCTGGTGCCCAAGGCCCGGATCGAGGTCGTGGTGGAGGACGAGGACGCCGAGCGGGTGATCGAGGAGATCGTCCGCGCCGCCCGCACCGGGAAGATCGGCGACGGCAAGGTCTGGTCGGTGCCGGTGGAGACCATCGTCCGCGTCCGCACCGGCGAGTACGGCCCGGACGCCGTGTAGCCCGTACGACCCCGGGGGGCCCTACGGCCGGTGTGCGCCGCGCAGGCCCGGGACCTGCTGCCAGGCCTCGTCGGCGGCGATCTGCTGCCACCGGGCCAGGTCGATCGGCGGGCTGGACCGGGTCCGGTGCGGGTTGAGGGACGGGTCCTCGGCGTCGTGCATCGTGCCGTTGTGCACGGCGAGTCCGACCCGGGTGCCGTCCGGGTACGGCGTCCAGATCCGGTAGGTGGTCCAGCCGGTGTCGGCGCTCGCCAGCACCTCGACGATCTGCGGGGCCGGACCGGGCCCGCCGGCGGTGGTGCAGCTGTAACCGGTGGCCCGGGCGGCGTCGGTACGGGTGCCGCAGGAGGGCGCAGTGGCGCCGGAGGCCGGGCCGTGCACCTCGACCGAGACGGTGGCGGCGCCCTTCCCGTCGTCGTACCTGGTCCAGAGCACCGCGTCGGCGGTCGGGTCGAGGGTGAGCTGGTCGCCGCCGGCCTCGGCGTCCAGCGTGGTGCCGGGGCCGATCAGCCGGGCCAGGGTGTCCTGCAGTGCGGCGCGTTGGCGCTGCCTCAGATCGTCCTGGCCGGAGGCGGCGAGGGAGGCGGCTGAGCCGTCGGTGGGGGAGCCGGCGGCGGTGGGCGCGGCGGGGCCGGCGCTGCGGCCGAGCGGGTCCGGCAGACCGGTCAGGGTGACGGCGGCGGCCAGCGTGAGGACGGCCGCGGCCGAGGCAGTGGTGGCCAGCCGGCGGCGCCGGCGTAGCACGCGGCCGCGCCGGGTGGCCTCGGCGAGCATCACGGCGACCGGCGGGTGCAGGTCCTGGACGCTGCCGGCGAGCAGTCTGCCGAGGTCGTGTTCGAGGTCCGGGTCGAAGTCCGGGTCGGGGGCCAAGACGGGCTCCTGGTCGGGTCGGGTCGGGTCGGGTCGGGTGCGGCGGGGGTGGCGGGACGGGACGCGCGGCGGGAGTTGTGGGCGGCGGGGTGCGGGTTCAGGGGCGGAACAGCAGCTCGCGGTCGTCCGCCAGGACCTCGCGGAGCCGGGCGAGCGAGCGGGTGGAGAGCCCCTTGACGGCCGCCGGAGTGGTGCCGAGCATCTCGGCCACCGCCTCGATCGGATGGTCCTCCAGGTACCGGAGCACCACCACCGCGCGGTTGCGCGGCGGCAGGGTTCGCAGTGCGGCGACGAGGGTGAGCCGCAGGTCGCTGCCGGCCGCGGGGTGGTCGTCCGGACCGGCCGGGGTGTCCGGCAGGTCGCCGACGGCGATCTCGCCGGAGCGGCGCAGCCGGCGGTGCGACAGGTAGCAGCGGAGCAGCACCTTGCGGGCGTAGGCGTCGAGCGCGGGCTCGTCGTCGCCGCGGCGCAGCCGGCCCCAGACCGAGTACATCTTGGCCAGGGTGGTCTGGACGAGGTCCTGGGCCTGGTGCCAGTCGCCGCACATCAGGTAGGCGACCTGGAAGAGCCGCCCGGCCCGATTGGCCGCGAACTCCTCGAAGTCGCCCGCCCTGTCCATGCCGCCCCCCGTGGTCGTCGCCGTTCGCCGTCCGTATCCACGCTTCGGCCGGAGGGAAAGTCGCACACGAGTTTCCGGAGCTGCAGAAACGTTGCTTCCAAGGCCTTGACGGGCCCCGGTGTCGACCCTAGGTTCAGCGCTGCAAGTTTCCCGCAAGTTTCAGCAAGCTTTCACGCGCGGTACCCCAGGCTGCCCCCACCCCAGCCCCCAGGAGACAACGTGGTCACCACCGCCCCCACCCGCCGGCCTGCCAGAGTGGCCGGCGCGCTGACCGCCTCCGCGGCGCTCGCGCTCTCGCTCACCGCGGCCCTCGGCGCCGCCCCCACCGCCCAGGCCGCCCCGCCGGCCAACGGAAAGGACGTCACGGCGACCCTCTTCGAGTGGCGTTTCGACTCCGTCGCCAAGGCCTGCACCGACACCCTCGGCCCCAAGGGCTACGGCTTCGTCGAGGTCTCGCCGCCCCAGGAGCACATCCAGGGCAGCCAGTGGTGGACCTCCTACCAGCCGGTGAGCTACAAGATAGCCGGGCGCCTCGGCGACCGGACGTCCTTCAAGAACATGATCGACACCTGCCACGCGGCCGGCGTCAAGGTGATCGCCGACTCGGTGGTCAACCACATGTCGGCCGGCTCCGGTACCGGGACCGGCGGCACCGTCTACAGCAAGTACAACTACCCCGGGTACTACCAGGACTGGGACTTCCACTCCTGCCGCACCGCGATCAGCAACTACGGCGACCGCGCCGACGTGCAGAACTGCGAGCTGGTCAACCTCTCCGACCTGGACACCGGCAGCGCCTACGTCCAGCAGACCATCGCGAATTACCTGGACGACCTGGCCTCGCTCGGCGTCGACGGCTACCGGATCGACGCGGCCAAGCACATCGCCGCCACCGACCTCGCCGGCATCAAGGCGAAGACGGCCGACCCGAACGCCTTCTGGGTGCAGGAGGTCATCTACGGCGCCGGCGAGCCGATCCAGCCCTCCGAGTACACCGGCACCGGCGACGTGGACGAGTTCCGCTCCGGTACCTGGCTGAAGAGCGCCTTCCAGGGCGGTCGGATCGCCGACCTCGCGTCCTGGGGCTCGGGGCTGCTGCCCACCGACAAGGCCCGGACCTTCGTCGACAACTGGGACACGGAGCGCAACGGCTCGACCCTGACCTACAAGGACGGCTCCGCCTACACGCTGGCCAACGTCTTCATGCTGGCCCACCCGTACGGCGCGCCCAACGTCTACTCCGGCTACGCCTTCACCGGCCACGACGACGGCCCGCCGAACGGGGGCACCGTCAACGCCTGCTACAGCGACGGCTGGAACTGCACCCACGCCTGGCGGCAGGTGGCCAACATGGTCGGCTTCCGCAACGCGGTGGCGGGCACCGGCATCACCGACTGGTGGTCCAACGGCAACAACGCGATCGCCTTCGGCCGCGGCGGCAAGGGCTTCGTGGCGATCAACCGCGAGTCCGGGCCGGTCACCGAGACCTTCCAGACCTCGCTGCCGGCCGGGTCGTACTGCGACGTCCAGCACGGCGACCCGACCGCGGGCGGCTGCACCGGCGCGTCCTACACGGTCGGTTCGGACGGGCGGTTCACCGCCACCGTCGGCGCGGGCGACGCGGTGGCCCTCCACGTCGGCGCGCCCGGCGGCTCCGGCACCCCGGTGACCGGCGGCGCCTCGTTCGCGGTCGACGCGACCACCGTGTTCGGGCAGAACATCTACGTGGTGGGCAACACCGCCGCGCTCGGCGGCTGGGACACCGGCAAGGCCCTGCTGCTCTCCTCGGCCTCGTACCCGGTCTGGAAGCTGGACGTCTCGATGGCCTCCGGCACCGCCTTCGAGTACAAGTACATCCGCAAGGACGCCTCGGGCGCGGTGACCTGGGAGTCCGGTGCCAACCGGACCGCGGCGGTGCCGGCCTCCGGCTCGGTGACGCTGAACGACACCTGGCGCAACTGACCCGTCCCCGGGACCGCGGGCCCGGCCTGCGGACCCGCCCCGGCTGACGGCCGCCCCTGTACACGATGGGGGCGGCCGTCAGCCTGTTGTGCCGGTGGTTCGCTCGGGCGAGTGGCTTCGCGGGGTTCAAACCCCCGGGTCGGGTGAAGGCTGCCAGCATCGCGGCATGAGCACCACCTCCGTCGTCCTCGACATCGAACTCTGCGGCGGCCGCTGGGACGGCCACCGCAAGCGCGTGAACGCCGCCGCCCCGCCGCCCTCCCTGCGGATGGTGCTGCGGGCCGAGCTCCCCGTCACCGAGGCGGGCGAGTACTGGCCGACCACCAGCGTCTACCTGCTCGACGTGGAGGGCGGCCGGCGGCGCTACCGCCACTCGCACGACGACTAGCACGCCGTGGGCCGGCACGGGCCCCGCGGCTCGGCCTCCGCGGCTCGGCCTCCGCGCCTCAGCCCCGGCCGATGTACGGCATGGCGGTGGCCATCACGGTGGCGAACTGCACGTTGGCCTCCAGCGGCAGCCCGGCCATGTGCCGGACCGTGCGGGCCACGTCGCCGACGTCCATGGTGGGCTCCACCGCGACCCGCCCGTCCGCCTGCCGTACGCCGACGCTCATCGCCGCCGTCATGTCGGTCGCCGCGTTGCCGATATCGATCTGCCCGCAGGCGATCCGGTACGGCCGGCCGTCCAGCGACAGCGACTTGGTGAGCCCGGTGACGGCGTGCTTGGTCGCGGTGTAGGCGATCGACTGCGGGCGCGGCACGTGTGCCGAGATCGAGCCGTTGTTGATGATCCGGCCGCCCCGCGGGGCCTGGGCCTTCATCTGCCGGAACGCGGCCCGGGCGCAGAGGAACGCCCCGGTCAGGTTGAGGTCGACCACGGCGCGCCACTCGGCGACGTCCAGCTCGTCCACCGGGGTCGGCGCGCCGAAGGTCCCGGCGTTGTTGAACAGCAGATCGACCCGGCCGAACCGCCCGGCGGCCGCGGCGAAGAGCCCGTCCACCGCCTCCGGGTCGGTGACGTCGGTCGGCACCGCGACCGCCCCGGCGTCCGGAGCGGCCGCCCGGCAACGGTCTGCGGTCTCGTTCAGCGGCTCCTCGCGCCGCCCGGCGAGCACCAGCCGCCAGCCGGCGGCGGCCAGCTCCACGGCCACGGCGCGGCCGACCCCGCTGCCGGCTCCGGTGACGACGGCGATCTGCTGGGGCATGGCGGTCCCTAAGAATGTGAGGCGGTCCGGGAGGACCGGGTGTGGCTGATGGCGGTTTGCCGTTCATGGCTTCTGAGGAATGGTCGCCCGGTCCTTCGGGACGCTCCGACCACTGATTGAGAACTGCGGTCCTCGGACGTGGTGCGACGGGCGAGCCGATCGTGCCCGATCCGGGGCGCCGCGTCACTGGTGCGAGGGCCCAAACCGTAGCGGCCACGGGACCGCTCCGGCTGTGCTCCCCGCCGTCCGGCGGGGGCAGGGGCCCGCCGACCGGCGGGCCGGGCCGGGTCCTTTACCGGATCGGGGACAAACATTGGATTGCCACTGGCGATGGCGCAACCGGGTTGACGCGCCTCACGTCATAAGATCGCAGGGCGGCGCGCCCCCGCGAGGGGCGGCGCGCCGGTCCCCCGGGCCGCGGACGACGTCGCGCCCCGGGCCATGTCCGGCCCCACCCGGGGGCCGCCGTCCGGCTCCCGAGGGGAGCGGGCGTGACACCGGTCGGAGAGTCCTCACCGTGCAGCCGCAGTCCACCCGAATCCGCGCCGTGCTGACCGGCGCCGCCGCCTTCACCCTGGCCGCCTCGCTGGCGGCCTGTGGCAGCACGGACGGCAGCGGGAAGGGGGACTCCGCCAAGGGCGGCGGCGCGGGCGCGGCCGGCGCTGCGGCCTCCGGCGCGCCGGAGGCGGGCGGCAGCAGCTCCGCCGCGGCGCCGACCGCCACTCCGACGCCGACCGCCCCGAGCAAGGTGCTGATGCCGACCGGTCCGGCCGCCCCGATGACCAAGGCCCGGGACACCGCCGCCGGTGCGATCATGGTGACCACGCTGAACGGGCTCAAGTCCGGCGTGTCCGGCAAGGTCTGGATCTGGCTGCCGCCCGAGTACAACGACCCGAAGTACGCGAAGACCGGCTTCCCCGTCCTCACCCTCTACGCGGGCGGCCAGAGCAACGGCTACAACACCTGGACCGACAACCAGCTGCCGATCCAGGAGGAGAACGTCGAGCTGGTCAAGGCGGGCAAGGCGCACCCGTTCATCATGATCATGCCGGTGCAGAACTTCACCGCCGATGAGAAGAACGCCCTCGACTGCGCCGACATCCCGGGCCAGCCCAAGATGGGCACCTGGATGGCCGAGGACATCCCGGACTTCGTCCGCGCCAACTTCCGCACGATCAAGGGCCGCGACGGCTGGGGTCTGATGGGCGCCTCCACCGGGGCGTTCTGCAGCGCGAAGCTCGCCCTCCAGCACCCGGACAAGTTCAAGGCCGCCGTCCCGATCGACGGCTACTTCAACCCGGACTCGGGGCTCTGGAAGGGCCACGAGACCGAGCGCCAGGCCAACAGCCCGGACGTGATGGTCGGCCAGGGCAAGGCCGACGTCAAGATGCTGGTCACCGCCGGCGGCGCCAACGCGTACGAGACCAGGCTGGTCAAGGCCTGGGTCGCCAAGGCCGCGCCGCCGCTCTCGCTCGAGTACTACGAGCAGCCCGGCGGCAAGCACCTCACCAGCGACTTCAAGAAGATGATCCCGGACACGCTGCAGTGGTTGTCCAAGAACCTGGCGGGTCCGCAGAGCGACTGACGCTCCACTGCTGTGCGGTGCCCCGGCGCCGCGTGCGACGCCCCGGTGGCCCGGCCCGTGCAGGGCCGGGCCACCGGGGCGTCGGTGTCCTCGCAGGGCTCCCGCGTCGTCCGACCGGCGTCCGGCGGAGTACAGCGGGACTCGGCGCCGCAGGGGCGGGCGCGGGGCTTCGCAACGCGCTGACCTGCGCGTCAATCGGACATTGATTCATGCCTGATCGACTGTGGCCACTGTGGTGGGACTGCAATCCGCCGCCGCGCAGTCGTCCGTGGCGATGCCGCCAGCCGTGCCAAGCCGTGAAGAGAGTGCCATGCCGAGCCACCTGCTGCCCGTAGCGTCCCCGTCCGTTCCCGCCCAGGGCGAGCCCTCGCGCGGCCGGGCCGCCGACGTGGAGCCGCAAGCCCTCCGGTTCGCCGGACTGCGCCTGGTGCACGCCGCGCTCCGCCGCGACCTGGCGCGGCTGCCCAACTCGCTGCGGCTGATCCAGCCGGGCGAGGACGAGAAGGGTGCGGCGCTGCTGCGGCACTGGCACTTCGTCACCGCGATGCTGACGTGCCACCACGAGCAGCAGGACACCCGGCTCTGGCCGCTCGTCCGCCGCTTCGCCCCGGAGCTGCGGCTGCTGCTCAACTGGCTGGAGGCGGACCACCACAACCTCGACCACTCGTTCACCCGGGTCACCACGCTGGTCCGGATCGCCAGCCGGGACGCCGGCAGCGCCTGGCCGGTCGCCTACGCCATGGAGGACCTCGCCGCACGGCTGGAGACCCACCTGCGGATCGAGGAGCGCCAGCTGCTGCCCCGGATGGAGCTGGTCTTCGCCGGCTCCTCCCGGCTCGGCGGACTGCCCGAGCTGCTGGACCTGCTGCGCGCCGCCGCCGGCCCCGGGACCGCCGACGCGCTCGCCTGGCTGCTGGACGGTGTCGAGCCGGCGGTGGTGGAGCAGCTGATCGCGGAGTGCGACGACGACGTGGCCCGCAACTGGCCGCACTGGCAGGCCACCTACCAGCGCTGCACCGCCCCGCTCTGGGGCCCCGCCGACGTCCGGGAGCAGCTCGCCGACTGACCGCCGGTGCTTTCGCGGGCCGTCGATCTACGCGCGTGGCATATGCCGGACGGCTATGCCGAGGTCCGGCAGGCCGGTGCCGCCCCGGCCGGCACCGCGGGCAGCTCGTGGCCGACCGACGGCAGCGTGACGTGAGGCCTGCGGAACAGGTCCACGCGCCGGGCGCCGGCGCCGCCACCGCGCGACCACCACGCCGAGATCCACGCCGAGATCCACCTCGGCCGCTGATCCGGGCGCCCGGTGGCCGGCGGGCGGCGCACCCGCTACTCCGGCAGGCGGTTGAGCCAGGTCAGCGGGGTGACGTGGATCGCCTTGTCCGGTGAACCGCTCCACTCCACCGGAAGGCCGACCGCCTCCAACGCCGTGACCACCTCGCGACCGATCCCCGTCGTCCGCTGCTCCGCCGACTCCTTCGGCTCGCCGGCGCCCCGGAAGCCGCCGTACCGGAGCATCAGCCCGCCGCCGGCGGCCGCGCTCTCGGTGTCCTGCTGGTGGAAGAAGACGAAGCCGCGCGAGCCCTCCTCGGCCTCGCCGCCGATCTCCGCGTAGCCGCAGCTCGCACAGCACGTGAAGTCCATGGCCGCCACGACGCCGCGCTCCTCCAACGCGTCGAAGGCCGCCGCCAGACGGTCCACGTCGGTGGTCGCGGGCCAGGACGCCTGCTCGGCCAGCCGCTCCCGCCAGAGCGGGCCGACCAAGGCCGCGGCGTCCTGCGCCGAGAGCCCCTCCTCCTCGAACTCTTCGGCCAGGGACTCGGCTATCTCGTCCGATTCCTGGAAGCCGCAGCGGATCAGCTCGCGGGCGCGCTCCTCGGCCTCGCGCCGCAGGTCGGAGGCGGGTTCGGGCGCGGGGGTCACGGTCTCCTGGTCCATGGCCGCATCCTCGCACCGGCCACCGACAGTCCCCTCGCCGGGGCCCGCGCCGTGTGCGGCCGGCGGCCTCAGCCCGAGGCGAGCCGGAACTCCAGGTTGCCGAACCGCACCTGGTCGCCGGGCCGGACCCGCACCCCGCCGGCGATCCGCAGGCCGTTCACGTGCGTTCCGTTGGTCGAGCCGAGGTCGTACAGCACCCAGTCGTCGCCTTCCCGCCGCAGCTCGGCGTGGTGGCGCGAGACCGATATGTCGTGCAGCCGCAGCCCCGAACCGGGGATCCGGCCTATCGTCAGCTGTCGCTCGTCGCCCTGGGGCAGGCTCAGCCCCGGCAGCCGTTCGAGCCGCCACGCGCCGCGCAACCGCACGCCGAAGGCCGAGACCTGACCGACCGTCCGCAGCACGAACCGCCCGATCGGGTTCCGGGCCGGCAGGTCCGCCAGCGCCGAGTCCAGTTCGGACCGGCTGTTGGCCTGCAGCACCAGCTCCATCCGCCCGAGGAAGGTGTCGTGCGACAGGCGGCCGCTGCCGGCGCCTTCCCGCAGCACGTCGAGCGCGTGGTCCCGCTCGGCCTCGGACGGCCGGACCACGTGTGTCCGGATTTCAGGAGAGCTCATGGCCCGATTGTCGGCGCAGCCGGCCCCGGCTGTCCAGAATCCCCCTCGGCCGTCGAGGACCCGTATCAGGACGGTTTCCCGGCCGCGGCCAGGATCTTGACGGTGGTGTGCAGGAAGCGGGCCGTGGCCGAGCCGCGGTAGGACCGGCCGAAGAGGTTCGCGGGGGCGTTCCAGCGGCCGTCCCGGAGGTGGACCACCACGTACGCGGTGCCGGCGTCGGCGCCGATCACCTCGTAGTCGCCCTTGGGCGAGGTGTACGGGACGGGGAAGTCCGCCGGCAGCGGCTCGGTGAGGAAGTTGACGACCAGCCGGACGTCCGGGGTCACCTCGATGCCCGCGAAGGGCTCGGCGGCGAGCACCGCCTCGACCTCCTCGACGGTGCGCAGCAGCACCGGCACCGGGAAGCCGAGCGCCTCCTCCAGGTGCCCCTCGATCCGGCGGGTGAGCGCGGCGCGGTCCGGCTCGTCGGTGGTGAAGAAGACGTTGCCGCTCTGGATGTACGAGCGGACGCCGTCGAGCCCGAGCTCGCCGAAGAGGGCCCGCAGCCGCTCCATCTTCACCGTCCGGCCGCCGACGTTGACGGCCCGGAGGAAGGCGATGTACGTGGTCGTGGTGGTCACCGGGCCAGTCTGCCACCGGCCTCCGACACGGCGTGCGCGCCGGACCGCGGCCGTCGGTGCCGGGTGCCAGACTGGCGCCATGGCTACCTGGCAGGACTTCGAGTACGAGGCTCCGGACCTGGCCCCCGCCGTACGGGCGCGCTTCGAGGCCAACAAGCACCACGTCCTGGCGACGCTGCGCAAGGACGGCTCGCCCCGGGTGAGCGGCATCGAGGTGGACTTCACCGGCGCCGATCTCACCTTCGGGTCCATGTACGGCGCGATGAAGGCGCGAGATCTCCGCCGGGACTCCCGTTTCGCGCTGCACGCCCACCCGGGGGACGAGACCCTGACGGGCGGCGACTCCAAGGTCTCCGGCCGGGCCGTGGAGATCACCGACGAGGTCGAGATCGCCGCCTGGGTGGCCGAGCTGCCGGAGCCGCCGCCGGGCCCGTTCCACGCCTTCCGGCTGGAGCTGGAGCAGGTGGTGCACACCACGGTGGAGGACGAGCACGTCTGGATCACGTCCTGGCGCCCGGGGCAGCCGGTGCAGCGCGTCCGGCGGGAGTGACCGCGGCGCGCGGGCCCCGGCCGCCCTGGCCGGGGCCGCGCCTTCGAACCCGTCCGGGCCCGTTCTTCCGAGGAGGGTGACTGCCCTACGGCAGTACGGAGCTGAGGGCCTCCGGGGTGCGGGCCACCACGGCGTGGCCGTCGTCGGCGGTGATGATCGGGCGCTGGATCAGGATCGGGTGCTCGGCCATCGCGGCGATCCAGCGCGCTCGGTCGCCCGGCTCGCGGGTCCACTGCTTCATGCCGAGGTCCTTGGCGGCCTGCTCGTCGAGCCTGGTGATGTCCCACGGCTCCAGGGCCAGCCGCTCCAGGACCTGCTCCAGCTCGGCGGCGGTCGGCGGGTCCTCCAGGTAGCGGCGCACGGTGTACTTGGCGCCGACGGACTCCAGCGCCCCCAGCGCCGTCCGGCACTTCCCGCAGCGCGGGTTGATCCAGATCTCCATGCCGTCAGCCTACCGACCGCCCCTGCCAGGTCGCCTTCCCGGCGCTGCTCGACCGCTTCCCGCGACTCGCTCCCGGCGGCGTGCCCACCCGGCGGGACCGTCCGGTCCTGCGCGGCTACGAGACCGTGCCGATCACCGTCCGCTGACCGGGACGCCGGGCCCGCCCGGGCCCGGGCGGGAGGCCGTGGCCGCGCCGCTGGGGGAGCATGGAGGGGCGGAGCGGTCACCCGGACCGTCCACCCGGGCCGGTCCACCCGGACCGTCCGCCCCCGTCGGCCGGCCAGGAGGTTCCCGCCGTGCCCGCAGCGCTTCGCCCGTCGCACCAGGTGGCCGCGGAACGGAGACCACCGCGCTGGGTGGCCTGGGTCCCGGTGCTGCTGGTGGTGCTCGACCTGGTTTTCGAAGCGGTCGTCCCGGGCGCCGTCGCGGCCGGCTTCCTGCTCATCGCGCTGCCCGTCGTGGTGGCCTTCAGCCACGGGCCGACGGCCACCGCGGCCGCCACCGTCGGCACCATCGCGCTCCAGCTGGTCCTTGCCGAGCGGGCCGGCCACCTGGGCGAGCAGCACCACGTCTGGGTCTACCTGTCCACCCTGCTGGCCGGGATCACCGGTACCGCCCTGTCCTGGCAGCGGATCCGGCAGGGCCGCACCCTGCGGCGCGCCCGCACGGTGGCCGAGACGCTCCAGCGCACGGTGCTGCGCCCCGTCCCCGAGCGGGCCGGGGGCCTGCGCGTCGCGGGTCTGTACCGCCCGGCCCAGGCCGAGGTCCTGATCGGCGGCGACCTCTACGAGGTCTGCGACACCCGCTTCGGCGCGCGGGTGCTGCTCGGCGACGTCCGCGGCAAGGGCCTCGGCGCCGTCCGGACGGTGGCGGACGTGCTCGGGGCCTTCCGGGCGACCGCCCACGACACCGCGGACCTGGTCGAGCTCGCCGAACAACTGGACCGCGCGGTGCTGCGCGACGCCGCGGGCTGGGGCGACGAGGAGCTCTTCGTGACGGCCGTCCTGCTCCAGTACCGGCCCGGCGAGGGCCGGGCCGAGCTGGTCAACCGGGGCCACGTCGCACCGCTGCTGCTCTCCGACCACACCATCGCCGAGGTGAGCTGCCCCTTCGAGTTGCCGCTCGGCCTCGGCGACCTCCGGGCGGGCGCCCCGCGCAGCGAGCCGGCCGCCGTCCCCCTCCCGCCCGGTCACACTCTGCTGCTCTTCACCGACGGCGTGAGCGAGGCCCGCGACGCCACCGGCGCCTTCTACCCGCTGGCCTCCCGCCTGGCCGGGCTGGGCACGACCGCGCCGGACCGGTTGGTCTCCTTCCTCGCCCGGGACGTCGACGCGTACGCGGGTCTGTTGGCCGACGACCTCGCCGTGCTGGCCCTCACTCCGGCGTAGGACCTCCCCGCTCCGTCGGGCCGGTCCGCGAACAGCCGCCTGCGCACGGGCGCCGTCCGGGGCGACGGGCGCCCTCCCGCCCGATGGGGGCCGAGGAGGGAGCCGGGGCTCGGCCCGTGCTGGTCCGGTCCTGGCCGGGTCGATCGGCCGGCGATCCGGGAAGGCGGTGGTCACGTTCCGGGCGGCGCCGAGATCTTCCGGAAAGCGACCTTCTGCGACCCGGTGCACTCCTAGAGTGATGTCCGTCCTCGCTTGACAGTCCCGACGGGAGGCGACTCGTGGCCACGGAGAATCCGGCGCGGAACAACGCCCCCCGAATGCCGGTTTCGCGGTCCAGGGTGTTTCGGCCTGCTGATCGGCGAATCGGCGCGGTGGGCTTCGGCTGTGCGGGATTGAGTCCCTGGATGTACACCCGCCCGAACCTCGACGACCACGCCTGGACGGCACTGCTGAACGCGGCGGTCGACCTGGGTGTCACACTCCTCGACACCGCCGGGGTATACGGCGAGGGCCACAACGAAAGGCTGATCGGGCGGGCCGTCACCCACCGGCGCCGCGAGGTCCTCATCGCCACCAAGGTCGGTTTGGTCGTCGACGACTTGGCCACCCTGGCATTGCGTCGCGACGGCAGGCCGGAACACCTGCGCCGGGTGGTGGAAGCGAGCCTGCGCCGTCTGCGCACCGAACACGTTGACCTGTGCTATTTGCACCGTATCGACCCGGCCGTACCTCTTGAGGAGAGCTGGGGCGCCTTGGCGGAGATGGTGGCAGAGGGGAAGATCGGCCATCTCGGCTTGTCGGACGTCCAGGTCCACGAGGCCCGTCGAGCGCATCGCACGCATCCTGTCGCCGCCGTTCAGTCCGAGTTCTCGCTCTGGTCCCGACAGCCCCTCGGCAACGGGAGGCACGGGGACGGCATCATCGGCTGGTGTGCCGAGAACGACGCGTTGTTCGTCCCCTTCTCGCCTCTCGGCCGCGGCTTCCTCACCGGCGACATCACCCCCGAGACGCGCTTTCCGCCCGGCGACCTACGCGCTCGCCACCCCCGCTTCACGCCAACGGCTCGCACCGACGACCGGCACATCATCGCCCTGCTGGGCGCGGTGGCCGAGCGGCGAGGCGCCACCCGGGCGCAGGTCGCACTCGCCTGGATCCTGGCCCAGGGCGGGCACATCGTCCCCATTCCCGGAACAACCCGCCTGGACCGCCTCCAGGAGAATGCCCTGGCCGCCGGTCTGGAGCTGACGGACCGAGACCTCGCCGACCTCGACGGTGCGACCCCGGCCACCGGCGGGTAGCTTGCCGACCGCGGCGAGGGACCCGGCGGTGAAGAACCCGGCGGCGAAGAAGACGCCGCAGCCCGCAGAACAGATCTCCTCGACCACACGCGAGCGTTTCCGCGGGTCAGCGAGGTGCTGACCCGCGGAACGACAGGTGCGGCGGGTCACCGGCGCCGATGGACGGGCACGACCAGGTAGTCCTGACCGGGGACGACGCCTCCAGGGTTCATCCGCATCCGGGGGACCGTGGTGCGGTGTACCGGGTGGTGCTCGACACGGCCCCCGATCAGCCGTTTCGGTCCGGGCGGCCGGAGCCTGCGGTGGGCCGGTCGCCCCAGCCGGCCCGGGCGATGAGGTCGTCCCAGTCCGGCACCGCGCTGTGCGGAAGGCGGTGGCGCAGGAGCTGGCCGGGGAAGCTCAGCGGGGAGGCCTTGGCGGGGTTGCCCATGGCCTGGGCGACGATCGCGTCGGCTATCGCGTAGCCGAGGTCGTCACGCGGGAAGGCGCCGTGCACCCGTTCGGCGAAGCCCTCGGGCAGGGCCTCCCTGCCCCGGCCCATGACGTCGAGGGCGATCCCGGCCTGGGCCAGGGCGACCTCCGGGGCCTTGCGGGCGGCGATCCCGTCGGAGGTGTGGAGGGCGACGGCGTCCCACACCACGGCCACCGTGGTCTCGTCGGCCCCGCGCTCGCGCAGGAAGGCGGCCGCGAGGTCCGCCCCGTCCACCTCGAACCGCTGGCCGCCGTTGCCCTGTTCGGTCAGGCCCAGGTCGTGCAGCACGCAGCCCAGGAAGAGCTGCTCGTCGTGGTAGTCCGCGCCGGCCCGCAGGCCGCGGTGGCGCCCGAGCTCCCGGGCGAACAGGTAGCCGCGCACGCTGTGCCGGAAGAGGTACGGCTCCTCCGCCTCTTCGGCGAGCCGCAGGGCGGCGACGGCCAGCTCGCTGCGCGGAAGATCGAACTCGCTGTACCAGTCGGGTGGTTGGATGCTCATGATCCGGCTCCTCGTTTCGGTGCGGAGGGTATGCACCGATCCTGCGTCCGACCCGGCGGGTCCCGTGAGTGGCGCGAATGCCTTACTGCGCTAAATTCTGGACATGCATGTCGTCGCGGTCCTGGCGCTGGACGGTGTCCTGCCGTTCGAACTGTCCCTGCCCGGTCAGGTCTTCGGCTCCGCGGGCCGGGCGGCCGGCCAGCCGCACTACGAGGTGCTCGTGTGCGCTCCGGGGCGAACCGTCACCACCCCGTCCGAGTACGGGGCCCTCCGGCTGACGGTCCCGCACGGTCTGGAGGCGCTGTCCGAGGCGGACACCGTGATCGTTCCCGGCCACTCGGGGTTCCTCGATCCCGTGCCCGCCCCGGTGGGCGAGGCGCTGCGGACGGCGGCCGACCGCGGGGCCCGCATCGCCTCGCTGTGCATCGGAGCGTTCACCCTCGCCGCCGCCGGCCTGCTCGACGGCTGGCGGGCCACCACCCACTGGCAGTACGCCGACGAGCTCGCGCGCCGCCATCCCCGCGTCGAGGTGGACCGCGACGCGCTGTTCATCGACCAGGGCCGGCGGGCGACCTCCGCAGGCATCGCCGCCGGGCTCGACCTGTGCCTCCACCTCGTCCGCCGGGACCTCGGCTCCGCGGTCGCCGCCGCCACCGCCCGCCGCATCGTCATGCCCCTCCAGCGCGACGGCGGTCAGACCCAGTTCATCGAGCACCCGGCGCCGGAGGACCGCACCACCTCGCTGCGGCCCACTCTCACCTGGATGGAGCGCAACCTCCACCAGCCGCTCACCCTGGCGGAGATCGCGGGACACGCCGCCCTGAGCATCCGCAGCCTCAACCGCCGCTTCCGCGCCCAGACCGGCACCACGCCGCTGCAGTGGCTGCTCCGCGCCCGCGTCGACCTGGCCCGCGAACTGCTCGAGACCAGCGGGTTGTCCGTCGGGCAGATCGCCGATCGCACCGGCCTCGGAACCCCCGCGACGCTCCGGCACCACTTCCACCGCTTCGTCGGCACGACCCCGCAGAGCTACCGTCGGACCTTCCACCCGTCGGCGTAGGAGCGACGGCGCGGCACGCGACGAGGTCGGCGCCTCCCGCCGCCCCGGACCGGGACCGGGGCCCAGCGGGTCAGTCGGCGAGGGCCGTAGGGCCCTCGCACCGTCGGCGGGTGCTGGGCACAGTGGAGCGGACGGGGTCCGCAGGTGGGCGGGACCGCCGATGACGAGGAGGTCCGGTGGGTGCGGCGGACGAGCGCGGCCGTGAGCAGGGGCTGGGTGTGTCGGCGCTGGTGTCGATCGGCATCGGCGGCATGGTCGGCGGCGGGATCTTCTCCGTCCTCGGGCTCACCGTGCAGGTGGCCGGGGCGGGCGCCTACGTGTCGTTCCTGGTCGGCGGGACCGTGGCGGCCCTGACCGGGGTCTCCTACGCACTGCTGTCCGTGCGCCTGCCCAGCCGCGGGGGCACGGCCGCGTTCCTGGACCGGGCCTTCGGCACCCGCGTCGCCGGGCCGCTGAACCTGCTGCTGTGGCTCAGCTACTTCGTCATGCTCGGCCTCTACGCCGTCGCGTTCGGTACGTACCTGGCCGCGCTGCTGGGCCTGCCCGGCGGCTGGCACCGACCGCTGGCGAGCATCGTGGTGGTCGCCTTCGCCGGCCTCAACCTGGCCGGCGCCCGGGTGGTCGGCCGGGCCGAGTCCGTGCTGGTCTACTTCAAACTGGCCGTGTTGCTGGTGTTCTGCCTCGGTGGGCTGGTGTTCGTCGACCCCGCCAGGGTCTCTCCGGCGGCGTACCCGCACGGCGGCGCGATCGTCTACGCCGGGTGCCTGATCTTCCTCGGCTACGAAGGCTTCGAGCTCATCGCCAACGCCGCCGAGGACGCCGCGGACCCCGCACGGACCCTGCCGCGCGCGTACCTGATCTCCATCGGGAGCGTCATCGCGCTGTACGTGCTGGTGGCCTTCGTCGCGGTCGGCAACCTCACCGCGCAGCAGATCGCCCAGGACCGGGACTACGCCCTCGCGGTCGCGGCCCGGCCGCTGCTGGGACAGGCGGGGTTCTCGCTCATCGCGATCGCCGCGGTCGTCTCCACCGCGAGCGCCATCAACGCCACCCTGTACGGCACCGCCAAGTTCACCTACCTCATGGCCCGTCACGGTGAGCTCCCCGAACACCTGGCCGAGCCGGTGTGGAACCGCCCGATCGGCGGACTCATCGCCACCACGCTCGGCACCCTCGTGGTCGTCAACCTGGTCGACATCCAGGGCATCAGCCTCATGGGGTCGGCCGGCTTCCTGATCGTCTTCGCCGCAGTGAACCTCGCCGCCGCCAAGCTCCCCGGGCTCCGCCCGGCCGCGCGAGCCGCGTCACGCTGCGGCGTGGTGGCCTGCGCGGGTTGCCTGGCCGCTCTCCTCTCCTACGCCGCCGCCAACATCCCGAAGCAGCTCGCGGTCCTCTTCGGCATGCTCGCCACCGCGGTCATCGCCGAGGCCGTCATCCGTTCACGCGGCCGCACCCTGCCGCGGACCGCCTCCCACCGCGTCCCGGACCGGCCCGGGCGTCCCTGAAGCCCGGGACGCCCGGGAGCAGCGGGCCGTGGACCCCGACGGAGCGGGCGGCGCCCCACCGATGAGCGGGCCGAAGGCCCCAGGACTACTGACACCGGCCGGGCGACGGGCGTCAGGCGCGCTCCCGCGTGCGCGTCGACGGGCCCGTCCGCCGGGCGATCGGGCCGCTCACCATGGCGCGTGAGGCGACACGCCCGGTGGCCGACAGGGGGGATCCAGCCCCTCCCGCAGGTGTTGTCATATCCTGGAAATACCCCCTAGGGTATTTTGGAGTGAGTCGGTCGTGGTTCGAGAGGTAGCCCTCGCGGCATTCGCCGCAGACCGGGAGGCGTCGCCGCCCGGTCGCTCTCCGGCCGCGACCTGCCCGTCCGAACCGCCCGACTCGACACCACGAACGGAGCACCGCATGGAATACGGCATTCCCGTCACCCTCGATCTGCCCTTCGCCGACGCCGTGGAGCGCGTGCGAGCAGCACTCGCAGAGCAGGGCTTCGGCATCCTCACCGAGATCGACGTCCGGGGCACCCTGCAGGCCAAGCTCGGCGAGGAGATCGAGGACTACGTGATCCTCGGTGCCTGCAGGCCGCTGCTCGCCCACCGCGCCCTCCAGGTCGACCGCCGCGTAGGGCTGCTGCTGCCGTGCAACGTCGTGGTCCGTGCGGTCGGCGAGCGCACCGTGGTGGAGGCGATGGATCCGCAGCTCATGGTGCGGGTCGCGGAGCAACCCGCGCTGGAGGCCGTCGCCGACGAGGCGGCCACCCGCCTGCGCGCCGCGCTGGACGCCCTCGCGGACTGACCGGCGCCCTCCGGGCCCGCCGCGGCGGGCCCTTTTCTCCGCCCTTCCATATACCCCCTCCCGTATTTTGCGCCCTGTCGGGCCACCCAGGAACGGAGCATCCCGTGAACCACCCGGACACCGCCGCCGCCCGGCCCTCCACCGCGCCTCCCGCGCAACCACCCGGCCCGCCGGGCCTGCTGGGCCGGCTCGGGGCCTGGTCGGTGCGGCACTTCAGGGCCGTCCTGGCCGGATGGCTGCTGGTCGTGATCGGCCTCGGGGCGTTCGCCCCCCAGGTCACCACCGCACTGTCCGGCGCGGGGTGGCAGGCCAACGGTTCCGAGTCCGTGAAGGTCAGGCAGGTCGCCGAGCAGCACTTCGCGGGCAACGCCTCGACCGCGCTGCAGATCGTGATCGCCGCCGACCAGCCGGTGAGCGAGCCCGCCGTCCAGCAGGTGATCGCCAAGGCCGGCGAGCTCGCTGCGGCCGACCCGCGGATCTCCACCGTCGTGGCGCCCCAGCCCGGCGCGACGATCAGCCAGGACGGCCGCACCGCGATCCTGCTGGCCGGCGCCAAGGCGTCCCCGGACGACATGGTCCGCGCCGCCGACGACCTGAAGGGGCCGCTCAACTCCCTCTCCAAGGAAGGGATCAGCGTCCACGCCACCGGCGCGTCCGTGCTGTGGAGCGACTTCAACACCGCCAACCACGACGCCATGATGAAGTCCGAGATCATGTCCTGGCCGGTCACCCTGGCCATCCTGGTCCTCGCCTTCGGCTCGCTGGTCGCCGCCGGGCTGCCACTGCTGCTCACCATGGCCGGCCTGGCCGCCTCCGCCGGATCGCTGGTGCTGATCAGCCACCTCTTCCCGGTCTCCATCTGGGCGATGAACTTCGCCATGATGTTCGCCCTCGCCCTCGGCATCGACTACGCCCTCTTCCTCGTCGTCCGCTTCCGCAGCGCCCGCATGGGCCGCTCCCTCACCAGCGCCGGCGCGGTCGCCGAGACCATGGACACCGCGGGCAAGGCCGTCCTGCTCTCCGGAGCGACCGTGCTGGTCAGCCTGTCCGCCGTCATGCTCGTCCCCTCCCCGGCGTTCCGGTCCATGGCCGGCGGCATCATGCTCGCGGTCCTGTTCGTCCTCGCCGCCACCCTCACCCTGCTGCCCGCCGTCCTCGGCAAGCTCGGCCACCGCGTCGACGCCCTCGCCCTGCCCTGGGTCAAGACCGGCGAGCACCGTTCCCCGCGCTTCGGCGCCTGGGGCGAGCGCCTGTGGAAGCACCCCTTCCGCTACGGCGCCCTCGCGCTGGCCGCCCTGATCGCCCTCGCCGCACCGGTCGTCGGCCTGCGCACCGCGATGCCGTCCATCACGGTCATCCCCGCCCACGACAGCGCCCGCGCCGGCTACACCGCCGTCCAGCAGGCGTTCGGCCCCGGCGCACCCGGCACCCTGCAGATCGTCACCCCCGCCGACCAGGCTGCCTCGGTCGGCGCCCAGATCACCCGCACCCCCGGTATCGCCGGCGTCATGCCCGCCCAGAGCGCGGCCGACGGCTCCGGCTGGTCGATGATCCAGGCCGTGCCCTCCGTCGACCCGTCGAGCCCGCAGCTCGGCTCCACCGTGGACGCACTGCGGGCCGAACTTCCGCACGACACCCTGGTGGGCGGCGCGGCGGTGGAGAACCTCGACCTGCAGCACCTGCTCACCGAGAAGACCCCGCTGGTCATCGGCGTGGTGATGGCACTCGGCTTCCTGCTGCTGCTGGTCGCCCTTCGTGCGCCGCTGATCTCCGCGCTGGGCACCGCCGCCAGTCTGCTGTCCACCGGTGCCGCGTTCGGTGTCGCCCGGCTGGTCTTCCAGGACGGCCACGGCGCGGGGCTTCTCGGCTTCAAGTCGCAAGGGTTCCTGGACGGCTGGGCGCCGGTGTTCTTCTTCGCGATGATCTTCGCGATCGCGATGGACTACACCGTCTTCCTGCTCGCCTCGGCCAAGGAGCACTACGAACGCAGCGGCGACCCGAAGGAGGCGATGGTCGGCGCGCTGGCCCACTCCGGGCGGGTGGTCTTCGCTGCGGCCGGGGTGATGGTCGCAGTGTTCTTCACCTTCGCCCTGTCCGGGCCACTGCCGCCCAAGGAGATGGGAATCGTCCTCGGCGTCGCCGTGCTCCTCGACGCGGCCTTGGTCCGGCTGGTCCTGCTGCCGGTGATCCTGCGGCTGACCGGCCGCGCCGCCTGGCACACCCCGGCCTGGCTCGACCGGGTCCTGCCGAAGATCTCCTTCTCACACGGCTGACCCGTCCCGCTCGCCGGTGGCCGGGCGCAGTTCGGCGCTCGCGCCACCGGCGCTCGTTCGTGGTGCCGACGGCGCGGGCCCGCCCGTGCCGTCGGCGCGCGGCCTCCGGGGCGCAGGGCTGCGGACGGAGTCGCTGGGGCGGGCACTGCGTCCACGCGGGGCGCTGTCGCCGCATTGCGGTGGAGCATCGCCTGGTGGACGCGGATCGGGCCGTGCCGGGTATCCCCGGCACGGCCCGATCGACCGGCGCTCGCTCGCCCGCTCAGCGGCGGCCCAACAGCCTCGCCAGGAAGCCGCCCTTGGCCGCGCTCCGGTCGCAGTTGCAGCGGTCTTCCTTGCGGACTCCGGCAAGCACCTGGTCGACGTGCATGCCGCACCCCGCGTAGGTGACCTTGCCGCAGCTGCGGCAGGTGGTACGTCGACACATGGCAGGACTCCTCGCGATCAGCCGGAAGAAGGGCGTTCCCTTCTCCTCCAATATACCCGGAGGGGTATTTTTCAGGGCTGGATGGCCGTCGCTCACGCCGCTCGGCCCTGCGGCCCGTCCAGCGTGGCGGGCATCATTGCCGCGGCCACGGTGAGCAGGGCATGCCAGGCAAGTCGGCGGCGCGAGTGCTGCGGTCCGTCGCAGGAAGGGCCTCGCGCACGCCGCGGAGTGTCCGATGCCGACGAACCGGCGGGCGCCCCGGGGCTCCCGGGGTGGGAACCCGCCCGGCTGCGTCGCGACCTGGGCGACCTGCGCCGCTCCGGCGGCAGGCGCGGTAACGGCTCCCGCCCCAGGGCGGACGGCCATGCCGGGCCCTGAATTCAGGCGCTCTGCGGGCCCGTCTTCCGCCTCACCCTCATCTCGCATCGCGAGCCGAAGGACGGTCGGCGGCGGGTCCGGAAACAACGCTTCCGCAGGTCAGAAGGGTGCCTGACCTGCGGAAACGGTGAGAGACCGACCTGCGTTTCCGCGGGTCGGAGGGGGTCCTACAGGTCGTAGTACAGCTCGAACTCGTGCGGGTGCGGGCGCAGGGCGATCGGGGCGATCTCGTTGGTGCGCTTGAAGTCGATCCAGGTCTCGATCAGGTCCGGCGTGAAGACGTTGCCCGCGAGCAGGTACTCGTGGTCGGCCTCCAGCGCCTCCAGCACGGCCGGCAGTGAGGACGGCACCTGCGGGACGTTGGCGTGCTCCTCCGGCGCGAGCTCGTAGAGGTCCTTGTCGACGGGCTCCAGCGGCTCGATCTTGTTCCTGATGCCGTCGAGGCCGGCCATCAGCATCGCCGAGAAGGCCAGGTACGGGTTGGACGACGGGTCCGGCGCGCGGAACTCGATGCGCTTGGCCTTGGCGTTGGAGCCGGTGATCGGGATGCGGATCGCGGCCGATCGGTTGCGCTGCGAGTAGACCAGGTTGACCGGCGCCTCGAAGCCGGGCACCAGCCGGTGGTAGGAGTTCACCGACGGGTTGGTGAAGGCCAGCAGCGACGGGGCGTGCCGGAGCAGGCCGCCGATGTAGTAGCGGGCAGTGTCGGAGAGGCCTGCGTAGCCCTGCTCGTCGTAGAAGAGCGGGGAGCCCCCGCTCCAGAGCGACTGGTGGACGTGCATGCCCGAGCCGTTGTCGCCGAAGATCGGCTTCGGCATGAAGGTGGCGGTCTTGCCGTTGCGCCACGCGACGTTCTTGATGATGTACTTGAACAGCATCAGGTCGTCGGCGGCGTGCAGCAGGGTGTTGAACTTGTAGTTGATCTCCGCCTGGCCGGCCGTGCCGACCTCGTGGTGCTGGCGCTCGACCTCCAGACCGGCCGCGGCCAGCTCCAGTGACATCTCGGAGCGAAGGTCGGCGAAGTGGTCGACCGGCGGGATCGGGAAGTACCCGCCCTTGTACTTGACCTTGTAGCCGCGCGCGTCGCCCTCGGCGGCGCCGGTGTTCCACGCGCCGGCCTCGGAGTCGATGTGGTAGAAGGACGCGTTGGCGCTGGTCTCGAAGCGGACCGAGTCGAAGACGTAGAACTCGGCCTCGGGGCCGAAGAACGCGGTGTCGGCGATGCCGGAGGAGGCGAGGTAGGCCTCGGCCTTCTTGGCGACGTTGCGCGGGTCGCGGCTGTAGGCCTCGCCGGTGACCGGGTCCTGGATGAAGAAGTTGATGTTGAGGTGCTTGTCCTTGCGGAACGGGTCGAGCCGGGCCGTGGCCAGGTCGGCGACGAGTGCCATGTCGGACTCGTGGATGGCCTGGAAGCCGCGGATCGACGAGCCGTCGAACATCAGCGTGTCGGCCGGGTCGAAGGTCGCGGCGGGCACGGAGAAGTGCTGCATGACGCCCGGGAGATCGCAGAACCGGACGTCGACGAACTTCACATCGTTGTCCTGGATGAACTGCTTCACTTCGGCGGCGTTGTTGAACATCCATCCTCCTCGGCGTGCGAATGGGGCTCACCCTAGGAATGGCCCGTTTCCAACCGGTGACCCGGTCGTTTCCTGAATGTTAACTGCCGCCGTCGAACGGGCGGCAAAGCCGTACGCTCCGGGGCAAATCGCTTCGCCCGCCCAGGCGGCGCCGTCAAAGTGGTCTGGACCACTTGGCCGGCTCGGTGGAAAGCCCTGGGAGGCCCGATTCACCCTCCGGGGGAGTCGGTGGCGGCTCCCGGCGTACGCCCGGTTAGTGTGGATTCGTGGACACCAGAGAAGCGTTGGGATCGTGGATCGACGGCCCGAAGGCGGCCGCCGAGAAGATGGGCGCCGACTTCGGCTACCGCGGTGAGCGCCTCGGGCTGCCCGAGGAGGGCACCGGCTCGGTCGCCGGACCGGGCCGCCGGCTGGGCGCGCTGTTCGTCGACGGCTGGCTGGTCTCCCTGGTCGCCTTCGGGCTCGTCGCCAAGGGCTCCCCGGCCTCGGCCAACCTGTGGACCACCCCGCTGTTCTTCGCCGTCACCGTGGTGCTGCTCGCCACGACCGGGACGACGGTCGGCAAGCGGCTGTTCGGCCTCCGGGTGGTGCGCCTGGACGGCAGCCGCGCCACGATCCCGCAGGTGATGCTGCGCACCCTGCTGCTCTGCCTGCTGGTGCCGGCCCTGGTCTGGGACCGGGACACCCGCGGCCTGCACGACAAGGCCGTCGGCACCGTCGAGGTCCGCATCTAGTCCGGGTCCCCGGCGCTCCCGCGCCCGGGGAACCCCGGTCGGGCCGGCCCGACCGGGGTCCCAAACACCGAACGGCCCCGCCGCGGAGGTTCCGCGGCGGGGCCGTCTCGTCTCGATGGGGAGGGTGGCTCAGCGGGCCTGGCCGCCCTTGGGCATCCGGGCGCCCTTGGGCATCGGGCCCTTGGGGATCGGCGCCTTGGAGAGCAGGTCGCCCAGCGCGCGCAGCCGGTCGTTGGTCTCGGTGACCTGGGCCGGGGTGATGGCGCGCGGCAGCCGCATCAGGTGGATCTGCAGCTTCTTCAGCGGGACCTCGTCCTCGCCGTTGCCCACGACGATGTCGTAGACCGGGACGTCGCCGACGACCCGGGACATCTTCTTCTTCTCGGATGCCAGCAGCTGGCGCACCCGGTTCGGGTTGCCCTCACCGATCAGCGCGATGCCGGCCCGGCCCACGGCGCGGTAGACCGCGTCCTGGTTGCGGGTCACCGCGACCGGGGTGGAGCTGGCGCTCCAGCCGCGGCGGATGTTGTTCAGCACCGCCGCGACGGCCCCCGGCTGGCCCTCCATCTGCCCGAACGCGGCGCGCTCGGCCCGGCGCCCGAAGACGATCGCCATGGCCAGGAAGGCCACGATGAAGCCCAGGATCCCCAGGTAGACGGGGTGGTCGATCGCGAAGCCGATGGCGAGGAACACGCCGAAGGTCAGCAGGCCGACGCCGGCGATGATCAGGCCGATCTTGGTGTCGACCTTCTTGGTCATGGTGTACGCCAGGCGGATCTGCTTCAGTCGCCCGGGGTTCTCGGATGTTTCCCTCGCCATAACGCTCATGGTACGTGCCGTGGGTACGGGATATCCAAGCCCGGGTACCCGTTCGCCGCGAACGTGACCCTGGTGAACCCGTGCGGTCGCGCAGCGGTACCGGCCTCAGCGCCGCGCGGCCTCCGCGGCCGGCCCGACGGGCAGCGCGTCGCGCTCCCTGGCCGCCGCGTACCGCCGGTTCTCGCAGACCGCGGCCCAGGCGTTGCGCCGGGCCTGGCGCTGGCCGCCCGCCAGCAGAACGCTCTCGGCCAGTCGCAGCGCGGTGCCCACCGACCGGATGCCGACCTGCATGTCGAACAGCTCCCCTCGTGGTGGAAATGGTTCGAACGCCCCCATCGTCACCACCCCGTGTTACCAGGCCGTGACCTGCCAGTCAAAGCCCGGTGAACCGGAAGGGGCGGAGCCGTGGCTCCGCCCCTTCGGATGGCTCAACCCGGCCTGTGCGAACGGGCCCGGCCGGCCCCTGCGGCCGTCAGACCGCGGTCTGCGCCCGGTGGTCCAGCGCCTGCCGGTACAGCCGCCCGGCGCGGTACGAGGAGCGCACCAGCGGGCCGGACATGACCCCGGCGAAGCCGAGCTCCTCGGCCTCCTGCTGCAGCTCGACGAACTCCTGCGGCTTCACCCAGCGCTCCACGGGGTGGTGGCGCAGCGACGGGCGCAGGTACTGGGTGATGGTGATCAGCTCGCAGCCGGCCCCGACCAGGTCGGCCAGGGCCTGGCTGACCTCCTCGCGGGTCTCGCCCATGCCCAGGATCAGGTTGGACTTGGTGACCAGCCCGGCCGCGCGGGCCTGGGTGATGACGTCCAGCGAGCGCTCGTAGCGGAACGCGGGCCGGATCCGCTTGAAGATCCGCGGGACGGTCTCGACGTTGTGTGCGAGCACCTCGGGGCGGGACGAGAAGACCTCGGCCAGCTGCTCCGGCACCGCGTTGAAGTCGGGGATGAGCAGCTCGACGCCGGTGCGGCCGGCGGCGCGCCCGGCCGTCATCGCGTGGACCTGGCGGACCGTCTCGGCGTACAGCCAGGCGCCGCCGTCCTCCAGGTCGTCGCGGGCGACGCCGGTGATGGTGGCGTAGTTGAGGTCCATGGTCACGATGGACTCGGCGACGCGGCGCGGCTCGTCCCGGTCGAACTCGGCGGGCTTACCGGTGTCGATCTGGCAGAAGTCGCAGCGGCGGGTGCACTGGTCACCGCCGATGAGGAAGGTGGCCTCGCGGTCCTCCCAGCACTCGAAGATGTTCGGGCAGCCGGCCTCCTGGCAGACCGTGTGCAGCCCCTCCTTCTTCACCAGCGACTGGAGGGCGTTGTACTCCGGACCCATCTTCGCGCGGGTCTTGATCCACTCGGGCTTCCGCTCGATGGGGGTCTCGCTGTTGCGGACCTCCAGGCGGAGGAGCTTCCTGCCGTCGGGCGCGACAGCGGACACGTGCGACTCCTAGAACTAGACGGGGTACCCCCAGGGTACGCCTGTGCTTGTGCGGCCTTCGCCGGGCCTGCGGCCCGCAATCGCAGGGCAACAGTGCTACCCGTGGGTAGATTCCCCGGGCCCGGTCGGGGACCGGGCCCGGAGGCCCGGGGGCTCAGCGGCCGGGTGCGGGCTCCGGCAGCTCGGCGAACACGTCCGCCAGGTGCTTCTCGACCCCGGTCAGGGCCTCCCCGACCGGGAAGTCCCGGCCCAGCTCGCCGGAGAGCGAGGCCACGCCGGCGTCCCGGATGCCACAGGGCACGATCCGGTCGAACCAGGTCATGTCGGGGTCGCAGTTGAGTGCGAAGCCGTGCATCGTCACCCCGCGCGAGACCCGCACGCCGATCGCGGCGAGCTTGCGGTCGTCGCCGCGCTGTCCGGCGTTGGAGGGCGCGTACTCGGGTCCGGCCAGCCGCGGGTCGATGCCCAGCGGCAGACCCATCCGCAGGGTGAGCCTGCCGATGTCGACGACCTGTGACGGGTCCACCACCGCGTCCGGGATGGTCTCGCCCAGCACCCAGACGCCGCTGCGGCCCTCGACCCGGGTGGTCTCCACGCCGAACTCGCCGCAGGCCCGGATCAGCGCCTCCTCCAGCCGCCGCACGTACGCCACGACGTCCATCGGCTCGGGCAGTTTCACGATCGGGTAGCCGACCAGCTGGCCGGGGCCGTGCCAGGTGATCTCGCCGCCCCGGTTGACCTCGACCACCGGCGTGCCGTCTAGCGGGAGGTCGGCCGGGTTGGTGCGCCGGCCCATGGTGTAGACGGGCGGGTGCTCCAGCAGCAGCACCGTGTCGGGGATCTCGTCGGCGACCCGGAGCGCGTGCAGCCGCTGCTGCTCCTCCCAGGCCTCCTGGTACGGGACCGCGCTCTCGCCCATGCCCATGCGCACGAACCGTATGTCCTTGCTCATGAGCCCACCTCGTTGCGCTCCGCGGTCACTGCTGCTCCTTGCCAGGCGTTCGAGACCAACCTCGCCACTGTACGCCCCGGCCGGTGGCGCCGTTCAGGCGCCCGAGAGCAGCTGCAGCCGGAGCGCGAGCTGGAGTTCCAACGAGCGCTCGGGGTGGTTCCAGTCCCGCCCGAGCAGCACCTCGACCCGGTCCAGCCGCTGCACCACGGTGTTCACGTGGACGTGCAGCGCGTCCTTGGCCCGGGTCAGGCTGCCGCCGCAGTCGAAGTAGGCGCGCAGGGTGCGGACCAGCTCGGTGCCGCGCCGGGCGTCGTAGTCCAGCAGCGGGCCGAGCGTCGCGCCGACGAAGCCGTCCACGTCGGGGCCGTCGCCCAGCAGCACGCCGAGGAACCCGAGCGCCCGGGCCGAGGCGCCCTCGCCGGACCGGCCGAGCACCCGCAGCGCCCGGACGCAGCGCAGGCCCTCGGCGTGGGCGGCGGCCAGCGCCACCGGGCCGGCGGCCGGGCGGCCGGCGCCCACGGTGACCGGGAACCCGGCGAGCCGGGCCAGCCGCTCGGCGGCCCGCTCGGCCGCCGGCCGGGCCGTGTCCGCGGTGTCCGGCCCGTCGGGGCCGCGGCCGCCGGGCGGGGCGTCGTCGGCCGGGACGAGCAGGACGACGGTCTCGCCGTGCTCGGCGCCGATCCCGCGCGAGCCGAACAGGTACCGCTCTGCGGCGCGGGCCAGCCGGCTGCGGTCGGTGGCGGCGGTCCCGGGTGCGCCGGCCGGCTCGGCGACCAGCACCACGTGCGGACGGCCGAGGTCGACGCCGAGCCGGCGGCCGCGTGCGGTGAGCCCGGCCGGGTCGCGGTCGGGCGCGGTGAGCAGGTCGGCGAGCAGCTCGCCGCGGACCCTGTTCTCGGCCTCGGCGACCGAACGGCGCAGCAGCAGGAGCAGCGCGGTCACCACGCTCGCCCGCTCGAACAGCCGCCGGTCGGCGTCGTCGAGGTCCGGGCGGCCGCGCAGCACCAGGGTGCCGAGCGGCTCCTGGCCGGCCAGCACCGCGCAGACCCAGGCCTCGCCGTGCCGGACCGAGCGGCCCTCGGTCCGGGAGGCGGCCGCCGCCTCGGCCAGCCCGTCGGCGGCCGCCGGCCGCCCGGCCAGCGACTCGCCCCCGGTGTCCAGTACGGCTATCTCGCCGCCGAGGAGGGCGGCCACCGCGGCGGCCACGTCCGGCACCTCGGCCCCGCGCAGCACCAGGTCGGTGAGCCGGTCATGACTCTGCTCGGCCCGCTGGACGGCCGCCGAGTGGGCTCGGATCAGCTCGTTGGCGGAGTTCAGCTCGGCCAGCGCGGCCCGCGTGTCGGCCAGCGACTTGGCGGTGTCCAGGGCGATCGCGGCGTGCGCGGCCAGCGTGCAGAGCAGCGCGACCTCGTCGGGGGAGAAGGCCCGCGGGGAGCGGTCGGCGGCGAACAGCACACCGATCACCTGCCCGCCGAGCAGCAGCGGGACCCCGATGATCGCCACCAGGCCCTCGTCCAGGACGCCCGCGTCGATGGTGCCGGTGTGGTGGAACCGCTCGTCGGTCCGGTAGTCCGGGGTCGCGTACGGGCGGGCGGTCTGTGCGACCAGGCCGCCGAGGCCGTCGCCGAGGCTGAGCCGCAGGTTCTGGAAGAGCACGGAGACCGAACCGTCCGTCACCCGCATGTAGGTGTCGCCGGCGGCCTCGTCCGGGAGGGTCAGGTAGGCGGTGTCGGTGCCGAGCAGCATCCGGGCCCGGCGGACGATCGCCTGCAGCACGGTGTCGAGCTCCCGGGAGGCCGCGAGGTCCCCGGCGGTGTCGAACAGGGCGGTCAGTTCGGCCTCGCGGCGCCTGTGCTGACGCAGCGTCCGGTGGACCCGCAGCGCCTGCCAGGTGGCGTCGTCGATCTCGCTCAGCACCGCGGCCGGGGCCCCCTGGCGCCGGGCGTCGGCCAGCACGTCGGCGAAGTCCTCGGTGGCGGCGCCGGAGGCGAGCAGGTCGAGCAGCCGGCGCAGTGCCGGTGCCGAGCCGGTGCCGGGGTCGGTCATGGTGCGGGCCGCCAATCGCAGTGAGCGGGAAGCGCGATGGTACGCCAGGGGTACGACGGGCCGGCGCTCGCGAGGGAGACGAGCGCCGGCGCCGGGGGAGCGTCGGGCCGCGGCGGGCGAGGGGTCGTCAGGCCGTGGCGGGCTTCACGACCGCGGCCGCCTGTTCGGGGGGCTCCGGTCCGGTCCCGACGTCCGCGAGGTCCCGGCCGCGGGTCTCCCGGGCGCAGAGCACGGCCCCCACGGTGATCAGGGCGGCGATCGCCACGTACACCGAGATCGGCGTCGAGCTGCCGTGGTCCTTCAGCAGCGCGGTGGCGATCAGCGGCGCGGGCGCGCCAGCCGCGACCGAGGCGAACTGGGCGCCGATCGAGGCGCCCGAGTACCGCATCCGGGTGGCGAACAGCTCGGAGAAGAAGGCCGCCTGCGGTGCGTACATCGCGCTGTGGAAGACCAGCCCGACCGTCACCGCCAGCACCAGCCCGCCGAACGACCCGGTGTCCACCAGCCCGAAGAAGACGAAGGCCCAGATCCCGACGCCCACCGCACCGGCCAGGTACACCGGCTTGCGCCCGACCCGGTCGGAGAGCGCCCCGAAGACCGGTATCAGGGCGAACTGGACCGCCGAGGCGATCAGCACCGCGTTCAGAGCGGTCTGCTTGGGCAGGTGAACGTGCGTCACCGCGTAGGCCAGGACGAACGTGGTCATCACGTAGTACGAGATGTTCTCTGCCATCCGGGCGCCCACCGCCACCAGCACCTCGCGCCAGTGGTGCCGGAACACCGCGACCAGCGGCGGCCGCTCGGCCTTCGCCGTCGCGCCCTTGCGCGCCTCGGCCCGCGCCAGTGCCTCCTTGAACAGCGGTGACTCGTCGACCGCCAGCCGGATCCACATCCCGACCCCGACCAGGACCGCGGAGAGCAGGAACGGCACCCGCCAGCCCCAGGCGAGGAAGGTCGCGTCCGACTGCACCGTGGTCAACAGCGAGAGCACGCCGGCCGCCAGCAGGTTCCCCGCCGGCGCGCCGCCCTGCGGCCAGGACGCCCAGAACCCGCGGCGCCGCTGGTCCCCGTGCTCCGACACCAGCAGCACCGCGCCGCCCCACTCGCCGCCGAGCGCGAACCCCTGGACCAGCCGCAGGGCAGTCAGCAGGACCGGTGCGGCCGCCCCGATCGAGTCGTACGTGGGCAGGCAGCCGATCAGCGTGGTCGACCCGCCCATCAGCAGCAGGCTCACCACCAGCAGCCTCTTCCGCCCGATCCGGTCCCCGAAGTGCCCGAAGACCAGGGCGCCCAGCGGTCGGGCGGCGAACCCGATCGCATAGGTGAGGAAGGAGAGCAGGGTCCCGGTCAGCGGATCACTGGTGGGGAAGAACAGCTTGTTGAAGACGAGCGCGGCCGCTGTGCCGTAGAGAAAGTAGTCGTACCACTCGATGGTGGTCCCGATCAGGCTGGCGGCCACCACTCTCGGGAGTGAGCGGCCCGCCGCCGGGGCGGATGCGGGTGCGGAGGCGGTCATGGTTCCTCTTCCTCGTTCCTTCTGTCGCGTCGCTCAGTGCGCGGTCCAGCCGCCGTCGACGGCGAGGCTGGTGCCGGTGATGTAAGAGGCGTGAGCCGAGCAGAGCCAGACGGCGACCCCGGCCACCTCGGCCGGCTCGATCAGGCGCTTCACGGCGGTGCGGTCGAGCATGATCTGCTCCACCACCTCGTCCTCGCGGATGCCGTGGGCCAGGGCCTGGCCGGCGATCTGCTTCTCCACCAGGGGGGTGCGGACGTACGCCGGGTTGATGCAGTTGCTGGTGACGCCGTGGGGCGCGCCCTCCAGGGCGACCGTCTTGCTCAGCCCCTCAAGGGCGTGCTTGGCGGTCACGTAGGCCGACTTGAACGCGCTGGCGCGCAGGCCGTGGACGGAGGAGATGTTGATCACCCGTCCCCAGCCCTGCCCGTACATGTGCGGGAGGGTCCGGCGCAGGATCCGGAACGGCGCCTCGACCATCACCCGCTGGATCAGTGTGAACCGGTCGACCGGGAACTCGTGCACGGGCGCGACGTGCTGGAGGCCGGCGCTGTTGACCACGATGTCGGCGTCGTCCGGCAGGGCCTCCACCGCCTCCGGGTCGGAGAGGTCCGCGACGAGCGCGGTGCCGCCGATCCGCTCGGCGAGCTCGCGGGCCGGGCCGGCCGCGAGGTCGACGGCGTAGACCCGGGCGCCGGCCTCGGCGAGGGCCTCGGCGCAGGCCCGGCCGATGCCCGAGGCGGCGCCGGTGACCAGGGCCGTGCGGCCGTCCAGCGGGCGGGCTGAAGTGGTGTCCATGGCCGAGAACGGTAGGAATCCGAAGGCTCGGCTCCCATGGAGCGGTCCACTACAGCGCCGGGGTGGACTGTGGTGGTCGTCGCCATGACGGCCGAACGTCGGTTCTCCCGTCCTGAGCCAAACCCATCCTGTCCTGGCTTCCCCACAATGGGCGCCGATGCTTCACCCGTTCGGAGGATTGCTCGGTCAGAACCACCCATAGCGCCCGAATGCTCGCTACATTCACGCCGATTCCCGACAGGGGGCGCCGCCACAGGCAGCCGAAGTGCTGGTGGAGCCGGTGCGGCGTCCGAGAGGTGTTGACTGACTATGCCCCAACTGCCTGCAACCGACAGCCCGGCGTACGGACCGCTCGACCCGCTCGACCAGCACCGAGGTCCGGTCGACCGGGCCCTTCCGGACGCCCCCGACGCCCCGACCGCCGACGAGTTGCGAGTGCCCGCCCGGGCCACGTCCGTCACGCCCGAACGGCACCAGGGCGCGGTGGCCTCCCCGGACGGGCCCGGCACGGCCGTGGCCGCTCCGCCCGCGTCGGCGTCCGGCCACAACGGCCCGTCGCCGCAGAACGGACAGCTCGCCGCGCTCATCGAGGAGGCCGGCTTCTCGCACGCCGGCCTGGCCCGCCGGGTCGACCAGCTCGGCCTGGAACACGGCCTGGACCTGCGCTACGACAAGACCTCGGTGACCCGCTGGCTCCGCGGCCAGCAGCCGCGCGGTGCCACCCCGGCGCTGATCGCCGAGGTCTTCACCCGCCGGCTCGGCCGCCGCCTCACCGCCCAGGACCTCGGCCTGGACGCCTGCGCCCCGGTCTACGCCGGCCTGGAGTTCGCCGAGACGCCGCAGGAGGCGGTGGACATCGTGGCGAGCATGTGGCGCAAGGACAACGGCCCGCAGTCCGAGCTGCGCCGGATCGCCTTCACCCCGGCCGGGCTGGTCGTCCCCAGTCGGGACTGGCTGATCGGACGGACCGACGAGCGGGTCGCCCGCGACGGCTCCACCCTGCCCCGGCCCGACGGGGCAGGTCCGCCGCCCACGGGCACGGCGGCGGCCGGTGCGCCCGCGGCCGGTGCACCCGGCGCCTCCGTCGCGCCCTCGGCCCGCACCCCGGTGTCGGGCCAGGCCGGTGCACCCGCCGCACGGTCCGCCACCGGAGCTGCGACCGGGTCGGCCGCCGGGTCGGCCGCCGGTGCCGGGGCGGCGCTCGGCCGGGTCCCGACCCAGAGCCGGCGTCCGCCGGTGGCCGTCGAGCCGCCGTACACCGACCCGGCCCGGGAACCGCGCCCGGCGCTGCGGGTCGGCCGGGGCGACATCGCCGCGATCCGCGCGGTGGGGGACCTCTTCCGCGCGCTGGACCACGCCTACGGAGGAGGTCACGCCCGCCAGGCACTGGTCCGCTACCTGGAGAGCGAGGCCGAGCCGATGCTGCGCGGCCGCTACGGCGAGCAGATCGGCCGGGCGCTGTTCGGCGCGGTCGCCGACCTCACCAGACTCGCCGGCTGGACGTCCTTCGACATCGCCGCCCACGGCCTGGCCCAGCGCTACTTCGTCCAGGCGCTGCGCCTCTCCCAGGCGGCGGGGGACCGCGCGCTCGGCGGGTACGTCCTGGTGACGATGAGCCAGCAGGCGGTGCACCTCGGCCACGGCCGGGAGGCCGTCCAGCTGGCCCGGGTGGCCCAGCAGGGGGTGGGCACCGCCGTGCCGCCCACCGTCCAGGCGCTGCTGCACGCCGCCGAGGCGCGCGGCCACGGCCTGCTCGGCGACGTCAGGGCCTGCACCACCGCTCTGGTGCGGGCCGAGCGCTCGCTGGCCTCGGCCCGATCCGGGGACGAACTCCCCGCCTGGGCCCGGTACTTCGACGAGGCCCAGCTCTCCGACGAGTTCGCCCACTGCTACCGGGACCTCCAGCAGTGGCGCACCTCGGCCCAGCACGCCGAGAAGTCGCTGCGGCTGCGCTCGCCCGCCTACGCCCGGAGCCGGATCTTCTGCCGGCTGGTGTTGGCCACCGCCCGGCTCGGTATGGGCGACCTCGACGAGGCCTGCTCGATGGCCACCGACGCGCTGCGGGCGGCGGGGGAGATGCGCTCGGCCCGCTCGCTGGAGTACGTGCGGGACTTCCACCGCCGCCTCACCCCCTACCGCGGCAGCCCGGTGGCCCGTGCCTTCGAGGAGACGGCTCGCCAGTCGGGGGTGATCTGACGCCGGCGACGCTGGCGACGACGACGGCGGCGGCCGGGATCAGGGCCAGGGCGAGCGGGTCGGGCCGGACGCCGGCGCTCACCGGGTGACCGGACCGGGGCCCGGCGCAACCGTCCGAACGGCGTCCTATCCGTACCGGCAAGCCGTCGGCCACCACCTCGGCAGCCGGGCGGCGTGTTCCCGACCGCCGCCCGGCTGCCTTGGGCCACCCCGGCCGTCCCGGCTGTCCCGGGCCGCCCGGGCCGTGTGGTGCCGGCCAGCCGTCCGAGGGGCGTCAGGCCGCCGCCGCCTCCCGGGCGCCGACCGGCAGTCCGAGGTCGCGGACCACGGCCTCCGCCGCCCGGCGGCCCGACACCAGGGCCCCCTGTGCGCTGCTGGTGTCCCGGTGGTCGCCGCAGACGTACAGTCCGGCCAGCAGCCGCACGGGACGCCGGCTGTTGTGCGGCGGCGGCATCGCCGGGACCGCGTCCGGGACGTGCCGCACGCTCAGGAACTGCCAGCCCCTGGTGGGCGTGCCGTACAGCTCCGCCAGCCGCCCGCGCACCGCCGGTTCGAGTGCGGCGGGCCCGCCGGCGTCGAAGGAGCGCCGGCCGAGCACCGTGGTGGCGATCAGCGCCTGCCCGGCGGGGGCGTACGAGGGGTGCAGCTCGGTGAGCACCACCGAGTGCGAGACCAGCGCGGGTTGCCCGCCCGGCCGGTCGCCGTCCAGCAGCAGGACGGGCTCGCCGATCGGAGTCCGGTCGGCCGCGTGGTAGTAGGTCGTGACGGGGTGGAAGTCCGGCACCCGCAGGCCCGGCAGCAGCTCGGCGGCGGAGCGCGCCCCGGTCGCCACCACGACGGCCTGGGCGCCGATCCGCCCGTGCCCGGCCGTCTCCACGCCGTCGGCGGCGATCGCGGTGACCTGCACCCCGGTCCGCACGGTGGCGGCGGGGAGCACGGCGGCCAGCTGGGCCGGCACGGCCGCGATCCCGCCGGCGGGCAGGCAGAGCCGGCCGCGCGCGTAGCTGCGCAGCACCAGGTCGGCGATCCGGCTGCTGGTGCCGAGGGCCGGATCGCTGAGCAGGGTGGCGAGCAGCGGACGCAGGAAGCCGTCGACCGCGCGCGGTGCCGGACCGCGTTCGGCCAGCGCGCGGGCGGTGGTGGTCTCCGGCCGGCTCTGCAGCCGCCCTGCCGGGGTGGTGGCCAGCCGGCCGAGCCAGCTGCCCAGCCGCGCCCGGTCCAGCGGACTGCCCAGCGGCGCCCGGGTGGTGGCCTGGCGGGCCGCGGGCAGCTGGGGGTCGCCGGCGCGGTACCGGCGGCCGCCGTTGTGGACGAGTACGCCGGGTGCGAGCGGGCGCAGTTCGAGGCGGTCGAGGTCGAGGACCCGCCGCAGCTCGGGATACGCGGTGTTGAGCAGCTGGCTGCCGTGGTCGAGCCGGAAGCCGTCCAGCTCGCGGGTGGCCATCCGGCCGCCGACCCGGTCCGTGGCCTCCAGGACCTGGACGCTCAGGCCGTAGCCGGTGAGGACGCGGGCGGCGGCCAGGCCCGCGAGTCCGGCGCCCACCACGACGACGTCCGGGTCGGACTGTCGGCGGGCGCGGCGAATGAAGTCGTACGTGGGCACTGGCGTGCTCCCTCCCTGGGTTCCCGGGGCTCCGGCCGACGCGGGCAGCGAGGTGCCGGGCACGGTCCGACCATGTGATGCCCAGTCAGTAAGAGCGTCAGACAAGCGCATCGGGCCGGATCCGGGCTCCGGGAAGGGTTGGGCGGCACGGTGCGGGGGCGCGGTCACGGACTGTGCGCCCAATCGGCCGCGTTCGGGGGTCGGCGGGCGCGCACGGTCACCGGGGGCGTGCGACGCGCCCACCGTGTGCTCCCGTGCGCCCCCTCCCGGAGACCCGCCCGCCCCGCTCGGCATATGCCCCTGGCCAGCGCAGATGCCGTAGCGGGCGTACGCGGGCCCGCACCGGCCGGCGCGGACACCCGCGTGGACGCGCGACGGCCGCGGCGTACACCCCGTGGCCGTCTTGACGTACGCCGTTGCGCGTACCGGCCCGGAGCGTGTCGGCCCGGCGGGTACCGGCCCGGAGCGTGTCGGGGCCCGTGCACCGGGATCCGCGGCCTCCCGTGCCGCGGGCGGCCCTACAGTGCCGCCCGCACCGCCGAGTCGACGTCCGGGTGCTGGAACCGGAAGCCGGCCTCCAGCAGACGCCGCGGCACCACCCGGTGGCTGCCGATCACCTCGACGGCCAGCTCGCCGAGCACCGCCTTGAGCACCGCCGTCGGCACCGGGAACGGCGTCGGTCGGTTCAGCACCCGCCCGATGGCCGCCGTCAGCTCGGCGTTGGTCACCGGCTCCGGCGCGGAGAGGTTGAAGGCGCCGCTGAGGTCCTCCCGGTCGATCAGGAACCGCAGCGCCGCGACCTCGTCGGCCAGTGAGATGAAGCTCCAGTACTGCCGGCCGTCGCCGAGCCGCCCGCCGAGGCCGAGCTTGAACAGGGGGAAGAGCCGTGCGCCGGCCCCGCCCGCGGCGGAGAGCACCAGCCCGGTGCGCGGGTGGACAACCCGGATCCCGGCCCGCTCGGCGGGCCGGGCGGCGGCCTCCCACTCGACGCAGACCTCGGCCAGGAAATCGTCCCCGGCGGGGGCTTCCTCGTCGATCACCGCGTCCCCGGTCTGTCCGTACCGGCCCACCGCCGAGGCGCTGACCAGGACCTTCGGCGGCTCCTTCAGCTCGGCCAGGGCGACGGCCAGCGTCTCGGTGCCGAGCACCCGGCTCTCCCGGATCTCGCGCTTGTAGGAGTCCGTCCACCGGTGGTCTCCGACCCCGGCCCCCGCCAGGTGCACCGCGGCGTCGACGCCGGCCAGGCCGTCCAGGTCGACCTGGCCGAGCAGCGGGTTCCAGCCGATCGCCGTGGTCCCGTCCGGCTGCGGGCCGGTCCTGGAGCGGCGCCGGACCAGCCGGACCACCTCATGGCCGTCCGCCAGCAGCGAGCCGACGAGCGCCGTGCCGATCAATCCCGTGGAGCCTGTGACCGCGATTCGCATGGGGTCATCCTCGCAGCCGGGACCGGCCGTGCCGGCCAGCCCGCAGGCGCGTCCCGACCGACGGGTCGCAGCGGGTGGTGGCCGAAATTCCGTATCCGCCCGGGGCGGCGCTGATTAGCATGGCGCGCATGCACGCCGAAGATCTGATCATCCGCCCCGCGCAGGCCGCGGACGAGAAGGAGCTCTCCGAGCTCAACCGTGCCGCCTGGTCCTGGCTGAGCGACGTCTCGCCGCAGCCCGCCGAGGATCACAGCGTGTTCGACGAACGGCACACTCCGGACCAGTTCCTGATCGCCCGGTTCGACGGTCGGCTCGTCGGCTACGTCAGGGTGGTCCCGCCCACGCCACTGGCCAGCAACCGGCACGTGCGGCAGATCCAGGGCCTCGCGGTCGGGGCCGAGGCCCGCGGCCGCGGGATCGGCCGGGCGCTGGTCGAGGCCGGTTGCGCGGCGGCCGAGGCGGACGGCGCCCGCCGGATCACCCTGCGCGTGCTGGGCCACAACGCCCCGGCCCGTCGCCTCTACGAGTCCTGCGGCTTCGTCGTCGAGGGTTCGCTCGCCGAGGAGTTCCTGATCGACGGCGCGTACGTGGACGACATCTGGATGGCCCGCTCGCTGACGGCCTGAGCCGAGGCCGAGCCAGGCCCGCGCACACCCCACCCCACCCCGCCCCGCCCCCGGCCACCGGGCCCGCGCACGGCCCGTACCCGGCCCGCGCACTGCCCGGACACCCTGCGCGCACCGTCCTGACACGGCGCTGACCATCCGTCAGGGCCGGTGTGCGGGTGGTGCAGAGTCGTGACAAACCCGACCTGTCTGGAGTAGCACCGCGCCGGGTAGCGTACGGCCGTGAGCAACTCGACGCCTCCCGGGTGGTACCCGGTACCGGGAACGGACGGCACGGCCGGCCATGAGCGCTGGTGGGACGGCAGCGCCTGGACCAGCGACGTCCGCCCCGTCCAGGCGGGCGGCGGCCAGATTGCCGACGCCCCGACGCAGGTCTCCTGGCAGTCCGCGCAGCCGCCGGCCGCGCCGCCCTCGTACGGCTACGGCGCCCCCCAGCAGGGCTCGCCCGGGTACGGGTACCCCGCGCAGACCCAGCCGTCCTACGGCTACCCGCAGGGCTCCTACCCGCCACCCCCGCAGCCCGGCCGGATGAAGGCCGGCGCCGTGGTCGGGATCGTGGTCGGCGTACTGGCCGTGGTCGGCGTGGTGGCCGCGATCGCCCTGAACAGCGGCGGCGACCCCAAGGCCGAACCGCCGCCGAACCCGACGGTCACCGTGACGGCCAACCCGAGCCCGACCGCGAGTGCGAGCCCGAGCCCGACGCGGAAGCCCACCTCCACGCCCGCGCCCAGCCTGCCACCGGTCCCGGTGCTCAAGGAGACCGCGACCGACAGCCAGCACTCCATCACGGTGCCGGTCTACCAGGGCTGGGACGCCTCGACCGACACCACGCACTCGACGGTCTTCCTGGGCAGCGGGCGCTACACCTGCCCGGGCGGTGGCTCCTGCATCCGCGGCCAGTTCTCGATCGAGAAGGACACCATCTCGGGCAGCTCCGCCCGGGCGGCCGCAGAGGCGGCGATGCCCGTCTACGCCTCGGCGATCTTCAACAACGTCACCTCGCACACCGACGCCGGCTCCTCCAGCACCACGGTGGCGGGTGTCTCGGGGTACGCCGTCCGCTGGCACATCACCACCTCGGACGGCACCAAGGGGTACATCCTGCTGGTGGCCGTCCCGGCCAAGGGCGGCGGCTACGTGGCCTTCGAGGGCGGCGTGGACGACGACCCGAGCGCGCCCGACCCCTCCGTGCTCGACCAGATCCTCAAGGGCATCAAGCAGGACGGCAGCGCCTCCGGCTCCGGCGCCTGAGCCGGCCGGCTCCTCCGCTCGGCCCTTCCGGCGGCGCGGAAGCAGGCCCGCCGTCCGGCCGGCCGGCCGGACGGCGGTCGGCCCCGCCCGTGCTCAGTCCCCGTAGCGCTCCCAGAGCTTGGGGAACCGCTTCGCCATGGCGTCCGGGTCGTCGAAGTCCAGGGCCGGGCCGGCCGGCCGCGCGGGCTGGCGCCCGCCCACCTCGGGCAGTGGCAGCCCGGTCAGCTGCTCGTACGCCTCGTCGGCGGCGTAGCCGAGGTCCTCGGCCTCGCCGTCCTCCTCCTCGTCGAAGTCGGGGAGCAGGTCGGCCAGGTCGTCCGGCTCGTGCAGCCCGCCCTCGAACACGTCCCGGCCCTGGCCGATCAGCCAGCAGCGGAAGTAGTCGAAGCTGTCGTCGGAGGCACCGCCCAGCAGCAGGTGGGCCGCGCCCCACAGGTCGATCCGGTAGGCGCGCTGGAACCGGGCCTCGAAGAGCCGGGCGAAGTCGATGACGTCGTCCGGGGTCAGTTGGACGAGCCGCTCGACCAGGCGGTCGGCCTGTTCGTCCGGGTCGCCCTCGGCGTCCTCCCGGGTGTCGTCGATGATCTGCCAGAAGTCGGTCTCGTCCATCACCGCTCCAGCATCCCCGTTCACCCGCGCCCGCGCATGCGATGGGGCCGCGAACCGCCCGTTCTACCGATCACGCGGGCGCGGACCGGCCACCCCCCGGGCCCCGGACGCGCGGAACCCCGCGCCGTCCGGGGACGACACGGGGTTCCGGTACCTCCGGGGAGCCTTACAGGCCGAGCTCGACCTCGAACTCGCCGGCCTCCAGGATCTCCTTCACGGCCACCAGGTAGCGGGCGGCGTCGGCGCCGTCCACCAGGCGGTGGTCGTAGGAGAGCGACAGGTAGGTCATGTCGCGGATGCCGATGGCGGTGCCGCCCTCGGCCTCGATGACGACCGGGCGCTTGACGGTCGCGCCGATACCCAGGATGGCGACCTGGTTCGGCGGCACGATGACGGTGTCGAACAGCGCGCCGCGCGAGCCGGTGTTGCTGATGGTGAAGGTCGCACCGGACAGCTCGTCCGGGCTGATCTTGCTCTCGCGGACCTTGGTGGCCAGCTCGGCGGTCTTCTTGGAGATGCCGGCGATGTTGAGGTCGCCCGCACCCTTGATGACCGGGGTCATCAGACCCTTCTCGGAGTCCACCGCGATGCCGATGTTCTCGGTGTCGAAGTAGGTGATGGTGCCCTCGGACTCGTTGATCCGGGCGTTGATGACCGCGTGGCTCTTCAGCGCCTGGGCGGCGGCCTTGACGAAGAACGGCATCGGGGACAGCTTGACGCCCTCGCGGGCGTGGAAGGAGTCCTTGGCCTTGGCGCGCAGCGACATGATCTTGGTGACGTCCACCTCGACCACGCTGGTGAGCTGGGCCTGCTCGTGCAGGGCCTTCATCATGTTGTCGCCGATGACCTTGCGCATGCGGGTCATCTTGACCGTCTGGCCGCGCAGGGCGGACGGCGCGGTGGCGGCCTTCGGCGCAGCGGCCGGGGCGGCGGCCGGGGCCGGGGCGGCGGCCGGGGCCGGGGCGGCCTTGGCGGCCTCGGCGGCGGCCAGGACGTCCTGCTTGCGGATGCGGCCGCCGACACCGGTGCCGGTGACGGCGGACAGGGCGACGCCCTGCTCGGCGGCGAGCTTGCGCACCAGCGGGGTGACGTAGGCGTCACCGGCGTCGGCCACCGGGGCGGCCGGGGCCACCGGGGCGGCGACCGGGGCCACCGGGGCGGCCGGGGCGACGGGGGCCGGGGTAGCCACCGGGGCGGCGGGGGCCACCGGAGCCGGGGCGGCCGGGGCGACGGGGGCCGGGGCAGCCACCGGGGCGGCGGGGGCCACCGGAGCCGGAGCGGCCGGGGCGGCGGCGACGGCACCCGCGGCACCGATCAGCGCCAGCTGCGCGCCGACCTCGGCGGTCTCGTCCTCGCCGACCAGGATCTTCACCAGGGTGCCGGCGACCGGCGACGGGATCTCGGTGTCGACCTTGTCGGTGGAGACCTCCAGCAGCGGCTCGTCGACCTCGACGGTGTCGCCCTCGGCCTTCAGCCAGCGGGTGACCGTGCCCTCGGCGACCGACTCGCCCAGCGCCGGCAGCAGCACCGGGGTGGCGTCGGCGGCCGGAGCGGCAGCGGCGGCGGGCGCGGCCGGAGCCTCGGCGACCGGGGCCGGAGCGGCGGGCGCCTCGGCGACCGGAGCGGCGACCGGGGCCGGGGCGGCGGGCGCGGCCTCGGCGGCCGGGGCCGGAGCGGCCACCGGGGCGCCGGAGCCGTCGTCGATGATCGCCAGCTCTGCGCCGACCTCGACGGTCTCGTCCTCGCCGACCTTGATCGAGGCCAGGATGCCCGAGGCCGGGGCCGGGATCTCGGTGTCGACCTTGTCGGTGGAGACCTCGAGCAGCGGCTCGTCGACCTCCACCCGCTCACCCTCGGCCTTCAGCCAGCGGGTGACCGTGCCCTCGGAAACGCTCTCGCCCAGCGCGGGCAGTGTTACTGAGACCGCCATGGTTTCAGCGACTCCTATCAAGTCTTGCGTACTGGAATGGGGAAATTCGGGGCGTGATCAGTCGTGCGCGTGCAGCGGCTTGCCGGCCAGCGCCAGGTGCGCCTCGCCCAGGGCCTCGGACTGGGTCGGGTGGGCGTGGATGAGCTGCGCGACCTCGGCCGGCAGGGCCTCCCAGTTGTAGATCAGCTGAGCCTCGCCGACCTGCTCGCCCATGCGGGCGCCGACCATGTGGACGCCGACCACGGCGCCGTCCTTGACCTGGACGAGCTTGATCTCGCCGGCGGTCTTCAGGATCTTGCTCTTGCCGTTGCCGGCCAGGTTGTACTTGAGGGTGACGACCTTCTCCTTGCCGTACAGCTCGACGGCCTTGGCCTCCGAGATGCCCACCGAGGCGACCTCGGGGTTGGAGTAGGTCACGCGCGGGACGCCGTCGTAGTCGATCGGCACGGGCTTCAGGCCGGCCAGGCGCTCGGCGACCAGGATGCCCTCGGCGAAGCCGACGTGGGCGAGCTGCAGGGTCGGGACGAGGTCGCCGACCGCGGAGATGGTGGGCACGTTGGTGCGCATGTACTCGTCGACGAGGACGTAGCCGCGGTCCATCGCGACGCCGTTCTCCTCGTAGCCGAGGCCGGCCGAGACCGGGCCGCGGCCGATGGCGACGAGCAGCAGGTCGGCGTCGATCTGCTTGCCGTTCTCGGTGGAGACGCGGACACCGGTCTCGGTGTACTCGACGCCGGAGAAGCGGGCCTTCAGCTCGAACTTGATGCCGCGCTTGCGGAAGGCGCGCTCCAGCAGCTTGGAGGAGTTCTCGTCCTCCAGCGGGACCAGGTGCGGCAGCGCCTCGACGATGGTGACCTCGACGCCGAAGGACTTCCAGACGGAGGCGAACTCGACGCCGATCACGCCGCCGCCGAGGATGACGGCCGACTTCGGGATGCGGTCGAGCTTGAGGGCGTGGTCGGAGGAGATCACGCGGTCGCCGTCGATGGTCAGGCCGGGCAGCGACTTCGGGACCGAGCCGGTGGCGAGGACGATGTGGCGGCCCTCGATGCGCTGGCCGTTGACGTCCACCGAGGTCTGCGAGGAGAGCTTGCCCTCGCCCTGGATGAAGGTCACCTTGCGGGAGGCGACCAGGCCCTGCAGACCCTTGTACAGGCCGGCGATGACGTCGTCCTTGTACTTGTGGACGCCGTTGATGTCGATGCCCTGGAAGGTGGCCAGCACGCCGAACTCGGCGGCCTCCTTCGTCTCGTCGGCGATCTCGGCCGCGTGCAGCAGCGCCTTGGTCGGGATGCAGCCGCGGTGCAGGCAGGTGCCGCCCAGCTCACCCTTCTCGACCAGGGCAACGCTCAGACCCAGCTGAGCGGCGCGGAGCGCCGCGGCGTAACCGCCGCTTCCGCCTCCGAGAATGACTACGTCGAAAACGGTGCTGGCGTCGTTCGCCACGTCACGTCCTCCATGCAATGGGGTGGGTCGCCGGGCCGGTCGCGGTCCGGTGGGTCGGAAGCCTTTGTGGGGCGCCCAGTCGTGCCGGAAATACATCTTCGCACTTGTTCGCGGCGGCTGATGTCCGGGTCCACCCCAGGGGTGTCCCAGAGGGTGGTCACCGGGGTGGCCGGGGCCCCGCTGGAAGGGCATCGTCGCAGCTCACGGCAGCGCTGACAGTACGGGAGGCCGGGCTCCGGAGGCCCCGGCGCCCGGCTGGTTCCGCACTGCGGAACAAAGTTTCGCCCGCAGCGAACAGGGGTGCGGGCTGCGGGTTCGCCGCCTACTCGCAGGTAACGGTGCTACCGGCGGGTAGACGGCGCGGAAAGCCGGACGGGGTCCGGCGCTCGCGCGCCGGACCCCGTCGGGTGCAGACCGTGGATCAGGCCTTGTCGCCCGCCGCGGTCCGCTCCGCGAAGCGGACCAGGGTGCGCACCGCGCTCGCGGTGCCGCCCTTGGGGGTGTAGCCGAACGGCGCGCCCTCGTGGAAGGCCGGGCCGGCGATGTCCAGGTGGGCCCAGTCGATGCCCTCGGCCACGAACTCCTTCAGGAACAGGCCGGCCACCAGGCCGCCGCCCATTCGGTCGCCCATGTTGGCCAGGTCGGCGATGGTTGACTCGGTCATGCCCTTGCGCAGCTCGGCCGGCAGCGGCATCGGCCAGGACTGCTCGCCGACCTCGCCCGCGAGGGTGTGCAGGGTCTCCCGCAGCTCGTCGTCGTTGGCCATCACGCCGAAGGTGCGGTTGCCGAGCGCCAGCACCATCGCGCCGGTCAGGGTCGCCACGTCGACGATGACGTCCGGGTTCTCCTCGCCGGCCCGCACGATGGCGTCGGCCAGCACCAGGCGGCCCTCGGCGTCGGTGTTCAGCACCTCGACGGTCTTGCCGCCGTACATCTTCAGCACGTCGCCCGGGCGGGTGGCCGAGCCGGACGGCATGTTCTCCGCCAGCGCGAGCCAGGCGGTGACGTTGACGGCCAGACCGAGCCGCTTGGCGGCGACCACGGCGGCGAAGACGGCGGCGGCGCCGGCCATGTCGCACTTCATGGTCTCGTTGTGGCCGGCAGGCTTCAGCGAGATGCCGCCCGAGTCGTAGGTGATGCCCTTGCCGATGAAGGCCAGGGTGGCCTTGGCCTTCGGGTGGGTGTAGGCCACCTTCACCAGCCGCGGCGGGTTCACCGAGCCGTTGCCGACGCCCAGCAGACCGCCGAAGCCGCCCTTGACCAGGGCCTTCTCGTCCAGCACCTCGACCTTGAGGCCGTGCTCCTTGCCGGCCGCCTGGGCGATCGCGGCGAAGCCCTTGGGGTTCAGGTCGTTCGGGGCGGTGTTGACCAGGTCGCGGGCGCGGTTCATCTCCTCGCCGACGACCGCGGCGCGCTCGACGGCGGCCTTGGCGTCCTTGCTGCCCTTGCGGGCGGCGAGCAGGACGAGCTCGCCCACCGGCTCCTTGCCGTTGCCGTTGCCCTTGTAGGTGCCGAAGGCGTACGAGCCGAGCAGGCCGCCCAGCGCGACCGCCTCGATCTCCTCGGCCGACTCGGCCGGCAGGAGCAGCGCGGCCTTCTTGCTGCCGGCCAGGGTGCGGGCGGCGACACCGGCGGCGCGGCGCAGCGCCTCCAGGCCGTAGCCGTCCTCGGCGGCCTCGCCGAGGCCGACCGCGAGCACGAGCGCGGCCTTGAGCCCGGTGGCGGAGGGAACCTTCACGGCCTCGCCCTCGGCGCCGGTCGCGCCCAGGGTGGCGAGGACCTCGGCCAGCTTGCCCTCGAACGCCTCGTTCACGGCCTCGGCGCCGGGAGCCAGCACAATGCCCTTGGGGCCCTTCGCGACACCGATCACCAGGGCGTCCGCACGCAGCGAGGCGGCGGCGGAGGTGCTCACAGACAATGCAGTCACGTAATGCGTCCTGTTCTTTCGCGGTCCACGACCGGTCGCGGCGTGGCTGCCGCACCGGCGCAGCCGGCTGCCGCGGCGGGCCTCCCGCCGGCACGTGCCGGGCCCGGGGCCCCTGGCGCGGGCGCCCGCCGGTCGCGGCGGCCGCACACGCCGGAGACCCCGGCTCCTCGACGGGGCCGGGCGGGCAGGGCCTGCGACGCTGCAGGGCTGCGGTGCTCACCGCATGGTAGTCCGCATGGTGGGATCACGCGCCGCCGGTCTCCGAGCTGGGGCCGCGGGCTTCCCGGCCCTGCGGCCGACGGGGGTTCAGCCCAGCAGGGCGAGTGTCAGCAGTGAGCCGGTCGCGGCGGTCTCCGCCATCGCCCCGAGCACGTCCCCGGTGATCCCGCCGAACCGCCGCACGCAGCGCCTCAGCAGCAGCCAGGAGCAGCCGACCCCGACCCCGACGGCCAGTGGCAGCCGTAGTGCTGACCATCCGTCGGCCCAGCCCAGGGCGGCCAGGAGCAGTGCCGCGCCCGCCGTCGATGCGGCGGCCGCGGCCGGGGTGACGGTGCCCGCCACCATCGCCCCCAGGCCGCCCGGGCGGGCGGCCGGCACCGGGCGCAGGCAGCCCCAGCCCAGGGCGCAGCGGGCGGTCGCGGCCGCGGTGAGGACGGCGAGCGCGCCGCGGGCCGGGGAGACGTCGAACTGCCCGGTCAGCGCGGCGACCTGGGCCAGCAGCACCAGGACCAGCGTCAGCACCCCGAACGGACCGATGTCGGACTGCTTCATGATGCGCAGCGCATCCTCGGCGGGTTTGCCGCTGCCCAGGCCGTCGGCGACATCGGCGAGCCCGTCCAGGTGCAGCCCCCGGGTCAGCGCGGCCAGGACGGCGACCGCGGCCACCGCGCCGAGCGGGGCGCCCGCGCGCCAGCCGAACAGCGCACCCGCACCGGCCGCGACCGTGCCGAGCACCAGCCCGACCACCGGGGCGGAGACCATCGCGCGCCCGGCCGCCGGGCGGTCCCACCGCTCGACCCGGACCCGCAGCACCGACAGCGTGCCGAACCCGAACCGCAGCCCGTCCGCCCACGACGCCGGCGGTTCGTCCCGCATGCCCCACCGCTCCTTCGTCCCGATCCCCGATCGCGTCCGGCACGGCCGGGGTCGCGCCCCGGGGCCTCCGGGGCCCGGCCCCGGAGGCCGTCCTCCGGCCGTCCGGCCCGGGCCGCCCGCTGCTGGCCCTCCGCTACAGGCGTTACAGGCGGCCCAGCAGCTCCGCCGCCGTCGGCAGCTTCGCCGGCTCCTTCGGGGCCGCCGGGACGAACGCCGCCGGTGCGTGCTCGGCGAGAGCGTCCGCCGCGGCCTGCAGCAGCGGCAGCGCCATCAGCGCGCCGACGCCCTCGCCCATGGTGATGCCCTGCTCCTGCATCGGCGTCAGCGTCAGCCGGTCGTACGCCTTCGCCTGCGCAGGCTCGCCGCTGGACTGCCCGGCCCGCCACCACTCCGGCGCCCGGAACGCGATCCGCTGCGCGACCAGTGCACACGCCGCCGAGACCACGCCGTCCAGGACGACCGGGAGCTTGCGCACCGCGGCCTGCAGCAGGAAGCCGGTGATCGCGGCGAAGTCGGCGCCGCCGGTGGCGCCGAGCAGCGCCAGCTGGTCGCCGAGCACCGGCCGGGCCCGCCGCAGCGAGTCCCGGACGGTCGCGCACTTGACCATCCACACCTTGTCGTCGATGCCCGAGCCGCGCCCGGTCACCGCGGCCGCGTCCGTCCCGCAGAGCGCGCCGACCAGCACCGAGGCCACTGTGGTGGAGCCGACCCCGAGGTCGCCGAGGAGAATCAGGTCGGTCCCGGCGTCGGCCTCCTCGTCGGCGACGGCCATCCCGGCCCGGAACGCCGCGGCCGTCTGTTCCGCGGTCAGCGCGTTCTCGGTGTCGATCCGGCCGGAGCCGCGCCGCACCCGGTGCACCACGACCTCGTCGGGGAACTCCGAGGGGTCCGCGTCCACCGCGACGTCGACCACCCGCACCGCGGCGCCGAAGCGCCGGGCCAGCAGGGCCACCGGCGCCGTGCCGTCGAGCACCGCCCGCACCCGGGCCGCGGTGCCGCCCTGCGCGGGCAGCCGGGACACACCGAGAGCCGCCACCCCGTGGTCGGCGGCGAACAGCAGCACCTTGGGCGCGGAGAGCGGGCGGACCGGGGAGCGGCCCTGTACGGAGGAGAGCCAGCTGCCGAGCTCCTCCAGCCGGCCGAGGCCGCCACGCGGCCGGTCCAGCGCCTGCCAGCGCTCCTCGGCGGCCCGTCGCGCACTCTCGTCGGGGCGCTCGACGAGCGAGGAGAACGTATCGAGATCCACGGTCGTGTCCATCGCGTCGAAGGCTACACGCCGCCGGAGTTCAGCCTGCGGCGGGCTTGACGGTCAGCACCTGCCCGGCCACCACCAGCAGCACCCGCTCCGAGGCGTCCGCCACCGCCATGTTGAGCCGGCCCAGGGTGTCGCGGAAGCGGCGGCCCGCCGCGGTGGCCGGGACGACGCCCATCCCGACCTCGTTGCTGACCGCGACCACCCGGCGGGCCGTCCCCGCCCAGGCCGCGGCCAGGGCCGCGCACCGCCGCTGCACGGCGGCCTCGCCGGAGTCCGCCCAGACCGCGTCGTCCCAGGCGCCGCACTCGTCCATCACCGCGGTCAGCCAGAGCGCCAGGCAGTCGATCAGCACCGGAGCCGGGTCGGTGGTGTCGGCCAGCACCGCCTCCAGGTCGCAGGTCTCGGCGGTGCGCCAGCTCGCCGGGCGCCGCTCCCGGTGCAGCTCGACCCGCTGCGCCCACTCGGCGTCGCCGTCCCGGGCGCCGCCGGTGGCGACGTAGAGCACGTCCGGGTGCGCGGCGAGCAGCTGCTCGGCCTTGGTGGACTTGCCGGAGCGCGCGCCGCCCAGAAGCAGCGTGCGGGGGAGTTCGGGGTCGGGTGCCATGCGGTCATCCTGCCGGACGAGGCATACGGAAGATCGGGCCGGGCAGGCTAAGGTGCGCAGCACAGAGCACAGAGCACAGAGCAGTGGTCGTCGGCGGGAGGAGCCGGGCATGGTCTGGACGTGGCGGTACGAGAAGGCGGACGGCACCGTGGTGGCCGCCCCGAACGGCCAGGAGGAGTTCGCGGGGCAGGGCGACGCCGAGACCTGGATCGGCGAGACCTGGAAGCAGCTGGCCGAGGACGGCGTGGACACCGCGGTCCTGCTCGACGACGGCCGGGAGATCTACTCGATGAGCCTGCACGAGGCCTGAGCGGTCCCGAGGCTCCTCCGCAGGACAGGCTCTCGGCCGCGCCCCCCTACTTGGCGCCGAACACGTGCAGTAGTGCGGCGACCTGCCGGTACGGGTCGGTGCGGCCGGCCCGCTCCTCGGCCTCCAGCAGTTGGGCGAGCTGCCGGCCGTCCACCGGCGGTGCCACGTTCTCGGGGGTGTTGTCGGTGAAGACCCGGACGCCGTACCAGTGCCGCAGCGGCACGGACACCTCGGAGAGGGTGACGGCGAGGTCGGACAGCCGGTCGGCGCGGGCCGCCAGCCCGAGCCGGTTGTAATACCGGTCGGTCTCGAAGGCGTGCAGGGCGGCCCGCCAGTCCCCGGCGGCGGCGGGCCGCAGCGCCAGGGCGTCACGGTTGCGCACGAGCAGGGAGAGCAGCCCGCCGGGGGCCAGCAGCCGGGCCAGCGAGGCGATCATCGGGTCCGGGTCCGGCAGGTACATCAGGACGCCGTGGCAGAGCACGACGTCGAAGCTGCGCGGCCCGAACCAGCGCCCGCACTGGTGGCCGTCCCCGCTGAGCAGTTGGACCCGGTCGCGGACCTCGGGCGGCTCGTCGGCCAGCGCGGCCTGGGCGGCGCCGAGCGCGATCGCGTCGGAGTCTATGCCGGTGACGTAGTGGCCGGCCCGGGCCAGGCGCAGGGCCTGAGTGCCCTGGTCGCACCCGATGTCGAGGACGCGCTGGGCGGTGCGGCCGGCGAGCTGCTCGGCCAGCTGCCGGGCGACCAGCTCCTGCCGGACGAGGTTGCGCAGATCGCCGTGGCGGTCCGGCCGCGGGGCGTTGCCGCCGGCGAAGGAGCCGCTGCGCGAAGGCAGCCGGCGCTCCTGAGCGAGCCGGTCGTGCCCGCCGTCCCCCTGGCCCGGAAGCGCGTACAGGCCGGGCCCCTCCCAGGCAGGAGGGGCCCAGCCGGAGTCCACCGGTTCGGCGGTCAGGGCTTCTCCCCGCGCCGCACCTGCGGCTTGGGCAGCCGCAGCCGGCGCATCTGCAGGATGCGCATCAGGCCGTAGGCGACCGCGCCGCGGGTGTTCTGGCCGGCGAAGCGCTCGCCGAGCTGCTTGCGCAGCCCGAGGCCGAGCCGGAGGAAGTCCAGGACCACCAGGACGAAGAAGAGCAGGAACAGCACGTTGGAGAGCAGCTGGAGGGCCGGCACCTTGATGACGCTGAACACCAGGATGACCACCGCGGCGGGGAGGAAGAACTCCGCGAGCGACCAGCGGGCGTCCACGTAGTCGCGGACGAACTTGCGCACCGGGCCCTTGTCGCGGGCCGGCAGGTGGCGCTCGTCGCCCTCCAGCAGCGCGGTGCGCTGCTTCTCGCGCTCGACCCGCATCTTCTCGCGGGCCTGGCGGGCGGCCTCCTTGCGGTCCTTGGGCACGGTCACGCGGGTACGCCGGTTGGCCTCGGCCTCACTGCGCTTGGGCGTGGGGCGGCCCTTCTTCGCCTGCGGGTCGCGCGGCTGGGTCGTCTGGTCCTGCTCCAGCACGGCGGCGGAGGCAGCGGCATCATCTGAACGGCGTCGGAACACACCACCAGCGTACGGGGTGCGGCACGGCTTCTCGGGGTGCCCTTGGACCCAAACGCATATCGATCCGGACCGGCCGCCGCCGCGGGCGGGTTTCCGGGGGCGTTCCCGTAGGGGATCACTCCGGTGGAGGAGAGCGGGGATGAGGGGCGGATCCACCCCGGGGATGAGGCCCCCACGGGGTGTGCTGTAGCAGTCTTGTTGCAGGCAGGTGCACTGCGGCGACGGGCTCGCTGCACATACACTCGTCGTGTCTGGTAACGAGATAGAGACCGCAGGCCGGAGAAGGGGGCACCCGAGGCCCATGAGCGACGGAATCATGAAGCGTATGGGGCTGATCTTCCGCTCCAAGGCGAACAAGGCCTTGGACCGGGCGGAGGATCCGCGTGAGACGCTGGACTATTCGTACCAGAAGCAGCTCGAACTGCTGCAGAAGGTACGTCGCGGTGTCGCGGACGTGGCCACCTCGCGCAAGCGCCTGGAGCTCCAGCTGACCCAGCTGCAGCAGCAGTCCGCCAAGTACGAGGACCAGGGCCGCAAGGCGCTCTCGCTCGGCCGGGAGGACCTCGCCCGCGAGGCGCTCACCCGCAAGGCCAACATGCAGTCCCAGATCACCGACCTGGAGATGCAGTACCAGCAGCTCCAGGCCGAGGAGGAGAAGCTGACGCTCGCCTCCCAGCGGCTGCAGGCCAAGGTCGACGCCTTCCGCACCAAGAAGGAGACCATCAAGGCCACCTACACCGCGGCCCAGGCGCAGACCCGGATCGCCGAGTCCTTCTCCGGCATCTCGGAGGAGATGGGCGACGTCGGCCTGGCGATCCAGAGGGCCGAGGACAAGACCGCACAGATGCAGGCCCGCGCGGGCGCGATCGACGAGCTGCTGGCCTCCGGCGCCCTCGACGACGCCAGCGGGCTCGGCCGCAAGGACGACATCGAGGCGGAGCTGGAGCGCGTGGCCGGCGGCTCGGACGTCGAGCTGGAGCTGGCCCGGATGAAGGCCGAGCTGACGGGCGGCTCCCCGGCCTCCGGTCCGCAGGCCATCGAGCAGGGCCGGCCGCAGGACGCCGCCCCGCAGCAGGACACCCCGCGCATCAACTACAACAAGTGATCTGAGCTTCACCCGACCGACCAGGGAGACGCACGGCATGATCATGAGGGTCATGGGGGAGGGCCAGTTCGAGGTGGGCGACGCCCATCTGAGCCGGCTCAACGAGCTCGACGAGGAGCTCCTCGCCGCGCTGGAGTCGGGGGACGAGGACCACTTCCGGCGGGCGCTCGGCGAGCTGCTGGGCGCCGTGAAGAAGCACGGCAGCCCGCTTCCGGACGACTCCCTGGAGCCGTCCGACCTGATCCTCCCGAATGTCGATGCGACGATCGACGAGGTCCGGCGGCTGCTGCGGGCCGAGGGCGAAGGCCTGATCCCCGGCATCCCCGAGTAGCCGAAATCTCGCTTCGGACGCCAGACGACGCAAGGGCGGGCCCCCTCCACGCGGAGGGGGCCCGCCCTTTGTCGCTTTGCGACGGGGCGGGGCCGGCTACGGCAGGGCGAGCATCCGGTCCAGCGCCGCCTTGGCGTACTTCTCGGTCTCCGGGTCGACGGTGATCACGTTCGGCACCCGGCCCTCGACCAGCGACTCCAGCGCCCAGACCAGGTGCGGCAGGTCGATCCGGTTCATGGTCGAGCAGAAGCAGACCGCGCGGTCGAGGAAGACGATCTCCTTGTCCGGGTGCGCCTTGGCCAGGCGGCGGACCAGGTTGAGCTCGGTGCCGATGGCCCACTTGGAACCGGGCTCGGCGGCGTCCAGCGCCTTGATGATGTACTCGGTGGAGCCCACCATGTCGGCGGCCGCGACGACCTCGTGCTTGCACTCGGGGTGCACCAGCACGGTGACGCCCGGGATGCGCTCGCGCACGTCGTTCACCGAGTCCAGCGAGAACCGGCCGTGCACCGAGCAGTGGCCGCGCCAGAGGATCATCTTGGCGTCCCGCAGCTGTTCGGCGGTCAGGCCGCCGTTCGGCTTGTGCGGGTTGTACAGCACGCAGTCGTCCAGCGACAGGCCCATCTCGCGGACCGCGGTGTTGCGGCCGAGGTGCTGGTCGGGCAGGAAGAGCACCTTCTCGCCCACCCGTCGCCCACCGGCGGCCTCGATCGAGGCGCTTCGCGCCGCACCCTCCTCGAACGCCCACTCCAGGGCGCGCTTGGCGTTGGAGGAGGTGCAGATGGTGCCGCCGTGCTTGCCGGTGAAGGCCTTGATGTCGGCGGAGGAGTTCATGTACGAGACCGGGACGGTCACGTCGGCTATGCCGGCGTCGGTCAGCACGTCCCAGCACTCGGCGACCTGCTCGGCGGTGGCCATGTCGGCCATCGAGCAGCCGGCCGCGAGGTCCGGGAGGACGACCTGCTGGGCGTCGGTGGTGAGGATGTCCGCGGACTCGGCCATGAAGTGCACGCCGCAGAAGACGATGTACTCGGCCTCGGGCCGGGCGGCCGCGTCCCGGGCCAGTTTGAAGGAGTCGCCGGTGACGTCGGCGAACTCGATGACCTCGTCGCGCTGGTAGTGGTGGCCGAGGATGAAGACGCGGTCGCCGAGCGCGGCCTTGGCCGCCCGGGCGCGCTCGACGAGGTTCGGGTCGGAGGCGGGGGGGAGGTCTCCCGGACACTCGACGCCGCGCTCGCTGTTCGGGTCGGCCTCGCGGCCGAGCAGCAGCAGAGCGAGCGGCGTCGGAGTGGGGTCGACGCCGTAGGTCTCGGTGGTGGTGGTCACGGGCGGGTGCCCTTCTGTGCGGCCGATCAGTCGGTGCAGCCTTCTCGTCTATCTGACGCTATCTATGATAACCGGTTAGCGTCAGACTGACGATGGCCATCCTGTCGATGTGACGAGAACCGCTCGCCAGATCGGCACCCTCCGGTGGCCGGGGGAAAGATGCGCCGGGTCCGGCGTGGCCGGGGCGATATCCGCAGGCGGCCGGGTATGGCTGTGCCCCATGAAGGCAATCGCGATCCGCCGCTACGGCGGCCCCGAGGTGGTCGAGTACACCGAGCTGCCGGACCCGAAGGTCGGGCCGGACTCGGTCCTGGTGCAGGTCAGGGCGGCCGGGGTGAACCCGGTGGACTGGAAGGTCCGGGAGGGCCGGCTGGACGGCCTGATCGACGCGCACTTCCCGCTGGTGATGGGCTGGGACGCGGCCGGGGTGGTCCGCGCGGTGGGCGGCGGGGTGACCGAGTTCGAGCCCGGCGACGAAGTCTACGGCTACGTCCGCAAGGACACGGTCGAGCACGGCACCTACGCCGAGCTGGTCGCCGCGCCCGTCCGCACCCTGGCCCGCCGGCCCGCCGCCCTGAACTGGGCGCAGTGCGGCGGCCTGCCGCTGGCCGGGCTCACCGCGCTGCAGGCGCTGCGCGCCGTGCGGGTCGGTGCCGGCGACACCGTGCTGGTGCACGCCGCCGCCGGCGGGGTCGGCCACCTCGCCGTCCAACTGGCCCGGGCCTTCGGGGCCCGGGTGATCGGCACCGCCGGCGAGCGCAACCACGACTACCTGCGGGGGCTGGGCGCCGAGCCGGTGGCCCACGGCGAGGGCCTGGCCGAGCGGGTCCGCGCGATGGCCCCGGACGGGGTGGACGCGGCCGTGGACCTGGTCGGCGGCGGTGCGGCCGGGCTCTCGGCCGCCCTGGTGGCCGATCCGGCCCGGATCGCCTCGGTCGCCGACTACGGGGTGCGGGCGCTCGGCGGGCAGTACGTCTGGGCCCGCCCGGACGCCGCCGGGCTGGCCGAACTGGCCGAGCTCGCCGACGCGGGCCGGCTCACCGTCACCGTCGCCTCGACCTTCCCGCTCGCCCAGGCCGCCTCGGCGCAGGCACTGAACGCGGAGGGCCGCACCCGCGGGAAGATCGTCCTGCTGACCTGCTGACCTGCTGACCTGCTGGCCGCAGGCGGGCACGGACGGGGAACGGACCGGGCACGGACCGGGACCGGCCCGTCCACCGGCGGCGGCCCGTCCACCGGCCGTCATCTGCAAGCCGTGAACTCGGTCATGGCATCCGCCAGAATGGGTGCCGAACCGTTTCGGCGGCCTGCCGACCCCACCCGCCGATCCCGTACGACCTGTGGAGCCCCGCACCGATGAGCAGCAGCCGAGCGCACGAGACGGTCGGGGCCGACCTCGACGAGACCGATCGTCTCCTGCTGGCCCGGCTGGGCAGCGACGGCCGCGCCTCCTACGCCGAGATCGGCCTGCAGGTGAACCTCTCCGCCACCGCCGTCCGCCGCCGGATCGACCGGCTGCGGGCGCGCGGGGTGGTCCGCGGCTTCACCGTCGTCCTCGATCCCTCGGTGCTCGGCTGGCAGACCGAGGCCTTCGTCGAGGTCTACTGCCGCGAGCGGACCGCTCCCGAGGAGATCCTGGCCAGCCTGCGGCAGTTCCCCGAGGTGGTCGCCGCCTGGACGGTCACCGGCGACCCGGACGCGCTGGTCCACCTGCGCGCCGTCGACATGCGCCACCTGGAGGCGGTCATCGAGCGGATCCGCCGGGAGCCCGGCGTCCAGCGCAGCCGCTCCTCCGTGGTGCTCTCCCAGCTGATCGGCTGACCCTCCCCAGCCGGCGGCCCGGCCCCCGGACGGCCCAACCCGGCCCCCGCGCAGGAATCCTGCGCGGACCCCGTCGAAGACGCTCGAAACCTGCCTGACCAGCCGCGTTCGGACGCGCGGTACGGGCCCGGTGCTGCCTACGCTGATCACGTCCGGCAAAAGCGGTGGCGACGTCCCGCGCGGCCGGCGGCCCCCGACCCCCACAGCCGAGAGGGACACCCGTGTCCGCAGCCCCCGACCGCATGCACCGGCCCGACAGCGAGCTGGTCGACCTGGTTTTCGACTACATGCGGGAGCGGCTGCAGTACGACCCCGTCCCGCTCGACCACCCCGGTGACGGCGAGCACCTCCGCGCCCAGCTGTCCGGCCTGCTGAACCCGGACGGCAACAACCCGGCCGACGTGCTCAAGCTCTACGACCACGAGCTGTCCCGCGCGGTGATTTCCGCGGACAGCCCGCGCTACCTGTCCTTCATCCCGTGCGCCCCGACCAAGGCCGCGCTGCTCTTCGACATGGTGGTCTCCTGCGCCTCGCTGCAGGGCATCTCCTGGCTGGAGGCGGCCGGTGCGATCGCCGCCGAGAACCAGGTGCTGCGCCTGATAGCGGACCGTGCCGGGATGCCCGCGACGGCCGGCGGCACCTTCGTCTCCGGCGGCTCGGCCGGCAACCTCTCCGCCCTGGTGGTCGCCCGCGACACCGCGCGCCGCCGCCTGGGCGTCGGTCCGGAGGCCCGGCTGCGGATCGCCGTGGCCGACCAGGTGCACTCCTCCGTCAAGAACACCTTCAACATCATCGGCGTCGAGGCCTTCAAGGTCCCGGCCGTGAACCGGCGGTTCACCGGTGAGGCGCTGCGCGCCGCGCTGGCCGCAGACCCGAACCCGGAGACGGTGATCGCCGTCGTGGGCACCGCCGGCACCACCAACGAGGGCATCGTCGACGACCTCCAGGGCCTGTCCGAGGTCGCCCGCGAGCGCGACATGTGGTTCCACGTGGACGGCGCCTACGGCGGCGCGGGCCTCTTCGCCCCGTCCGTCCGGGCCCGCTACAACGGCATCGAGCACGCCGACTCCTTCGTGGTCGACCCGCACAAGTGGCTGTTCGCCCCGTTCGACTGCGCCGCGCTGATCTACCGCAACCCGCAGCTGGCCCGCTCCGTGCACACCCAGGACGCCTCCTACCTGGACGTCCTGCACACCGAGGGCGACGAGTGGAACCCCACCGACTACGCCTACCACCTGACCCGGCGTGCCCGCGGCCTGCCGCTCTGGTTCTCGCTGGCCGTGCACGGCACCCAGGCGTACACCGACGCCATCGAGACCGGTCTCCAGCTGGCCCGGGACACCGCCCAGCTGATCCGCGACACCGAGCACCTGGAGCTGCTGTTCGACCCGCAGCTCTCCGCGGTCTGCTTCAAGCGCAAGGGCTGGACCAACGACGACTACTACCGCTGGTCGCAGCAGCTGCTCGCGGACCAGATCGGCTTCGTCACCCCGACCGGCTGGGACGGCGAGACGGTCGCCCGCTTCGCCTTCCTGCACCCGGGCACCACGATGGAGATGGTCCGGGAGATCCTGGACACCATGGCCTGAGCCGACGCGCTCCAGGGACCCCCGCGCGGCCCGCGGGGGTCCCTGGCGTTCAGAGCAGCCCGCCGTCGGGCAGGTACGGGGTCGGCGGGCGCATCCCGTGCAGGCCCAGGTAACCCCGGGTCTCCACGCTCAGGCCCACCTCCAGGCCGACGTCCAGCGCCCACTCCTGCTCGGCGGTCAGGTACTCGACCCGGGCCGGGACGCCGTCCGGCACCCGGGCCAGCGCCTCGCGCAGCAGCCGGACGGCGATCCGCTTCGAGGTGGCGGCCAGCAGCTTCACCTCGCCGCCGTCGCGGTAGCAGTAGCCGCTGCCGGCCAGTGCGTCGGCGACCAGCAGCTCCTCGAAGTGGGCCAGCATCAGCTCGTGGTCCGGCCCGTGCGCGGCACCGCGCAGCCGCCGGTCCACCGAGTCCAGCAGGTGCCGGTGGGTGGCGTTGCCCGGGTGCACCGGGATGTCGCCGGGGTCGACCAGCCCCGACCGGTCCACCCGACCGGTCAGCCGCATCGCCGGGTGCAGCGTGAAGCCGGCCCGGCGGCAGCACCGGGCCGCCGCCGGCGACGGCGGGGCGCAGAGCATCCCGCGCAGGCAGCCCCGGCCGTACGCGGCGGCCCGCTCCAGCAGCAGTCGCCCGACGCCCTTGCCCCGGGCCTCCGGCCGCACCGCGAGCAGCGCGAGGACCCACAGGCCCTCCCGGCGCAGCGACAGCACCGTGCCGACCGGCTGGCCGTCCCGCTCCGCCAGCCAGCAGCCCTGCGGGTCGGTGCGGACCAGGTGCCTGGTGCGGGCCGGGTGGTACACCGACGGCGGCCCGTCCCACTCCCGGGCGCCGGGGGCGCCGGGGGCGGGATCGGGGAGCGGGGCGAACGAGAGGCGGGCGAGGTGCTGGACGGCCTCCGCGTCGGCGGCGGTGTCCTGGACCAGTCGCAGGATCATGCCCACCATCCTGGCCGCGGCGGCGTCCGGACGGGGCCGGTTCGTCCGGATCGGCGCACGGGGCGGTGACCGAGCCCCGCCGGTGTGCGAGCATGGGAAGCGCAGTAGGGGAGCCGGTGCACACCCGGCCCACGGAAATTCCGCCGCAGCAGACCACCGAAGACCAGCGCCGCCCGGGAAATGAATCCGGACGGCGATCGGTTGGTACTGGCGGCAGACCGTCGTCAAGACCGGGAGAAAGCAGATGACCGTCCAGGACGAGACCACCGTCGAGAGTGGCATCCTCCTCACCGATGCCGCCGCGGCCAAGGTCAAGGGCCTGCTGGAGCAGGAGGGCCGCGACGACCTCGCGCTGCGCGTCGCCGTCCAGCCCGGCGGCTGCTCCGGCCTGCGTTACCAGCTGTTCTTCGACGAGCGTTCGCTCGACGGCGACGTGGTCAAGGACTTCAGCGGTGTCAAGGTCGTCACCGACCGCATGAGCGCCCCGTACCTGGGTGGTGCGACCGTCGACTTCGTGGACACCATCGAGAAGCAGGGCTTCACGATCGACAACCCGAACGCCACCGGCTCCTGCGCCTGCGGCGACTCGTTCAGCTAGTCGGCAGACGGCGAAGGCGGCTCCGGATCCTTCCGGGGCCGCCTTCGGCGTTCCTGCGGGCCGCGCCCCTACCGCCCGGCGATGTCCGGGCCGGCCCCGTCCGGGTTCGGCCCGGCGGCCGCGTCGGTCTCCAGCGGCACGGTCTGGCCGTTCGAGGAGTCGACGACCGTCCGCCCGGCCAGCGGCTGCTTCAGATCGGCCGCCACGGTCTGCCGCTTGGCCAGCTCGGCGCAGCTCTGGCCGGCCGGGATCGGCGCCGCCAGCGTGACCCGCACGTCCACCCGGCCCGGCTTGGACTCGTCGGCCTTGAGCGCGTAGCGCTCGCAGACCCCGCCGTAGAACCAGACCGTCAGCCGGTTGCCGTCCACCCGGTAGGTGATCGCGGGGTGCACCGCGGGCTTGCCGTTCGGGTCCGGCTCGCCGACCGCGATGCCCTCGCGCGGCGGAGTGGGCGCCGGTGTCGGGGTCAGCGCCGGTACCGGGGGGACGGAGCCCGGCGTGGGGTCCGCCGGCCGTGGGTCGGGGGCGGTCACCGAGGGGTCGGCCGACGGGGCCGAGGCGGACGGCGCCGCCGGGGAGGCGGGGGCCTCGGGGGCCGTGGAGTCCGTGGGGGAGGCCGTACTGCCCGCGGACGCCGCGGAGGAGCGGGTGGCCGACTCCGCGGCGGACTTGCCGCCGTCGCCGTCGCACCCGGCCACCGCGACGGCCGCCGCCAGCATCAGGGCGGCCACCGCCGCCGTCCGCCGCCCGCGCGGGCGGCCGCCGCGCGCGCCGCTCGCACGCCGGGGCATCGGCTCCAGATCCGTCAGGTCCATCTGTCCATCCTCCCGAGGGCTCAGCGGCACCGCCTCGGCGGCCGCACCGCGCGGATGTGACGTGGCCCGGACGGATCCGGTTCCCGTGGGTCCGCACCCCGCCCCCGTTGCGTCCCCCGCGCCGGGTGGGACCCGGCCCGCAGGCGCGGCCTACATCCCGTACTCGGCCATGCCCGCGACCAGGCGCTGCGCCCCGGACGGGACGCGGAAGCCGGCCGGCGCGGGGGCGCTGGGCTCGGGGCCGGTCGCCAGCAGCGGCCAGAAGCGCCGCAGCTGCCGGGAGGAGTCCACCAGCGCGTCCAGGGTCTCGCCGTCGGCGTCGCCCCGCAGGGCGGCCGGAACACGCATCGGGTGGTGACTGGGCATCATCGGCCATCGCTCCGATCCACGGCGCCGCGGCGGCGCTGCCGCGGCTCGGTCGGGACCGGACCGGCCCCTGCCAGCGACCCTAGGCCGACCTCCCGGCCCCCACCAGAGCTACCCGGGGGTAGTACACGTTCGAGGGCGGCGGGTGCCAACTGCGGCGGTATTGCCGTCGTGTGCCCTGTCCCGGGTACCGTGGGTGGGTTCGCCCCCTGCTTTCCATGGCCATGCCGCCATCCATGAGGAGACCTCCCGTGCGTATCGCCGTCGCCGGCTCGATCGCCACCGACCACCTGATGACGTTCCCCGGCCGGTTCGCCGACCAGCTCGTCGCGGAGCAGCTGCACACCGTGTCGCTGTCCTTCCTGGTCGACACCCTGGACATCCGCCGCGGCGGTGTCGCCCCGAACATCGCGTTCGGCATGGGCGTCCTCGGACTGCGCCCGATCCTGGTCGGTGCGGCCGGCGCGGACTTCTCCGAGTACCGCAGCTGGCTGGAGCGCAACAACGTGGACTGCCAGTCCGTCCACATCTCCGAGACCCGGCACACCGCCCGGTTCATGTGCACCACGGACGAGGACCACAACCAGATCGCGTCGTTCTACACCGGCGCCATGGCGGAGGCCCGCAACATCGAGCTCAAGCCGATCGCCGACCGCGTCGGCGGCCTGGACCTCGTGCTGGTCGGCGCGGACGACCCGCAGGCGATGGTGCGCCACACCCAGGAGTGCCGTACCCGCGGCTACGCCTTCGCCGCCGACCCGTCCCAGCAGCTGGCCCGCCTGGACGGCGACGCCATCCGGGAGATCGTCGACGGCGCCGCGTACCTGTTCACCAACGAGTACGAGGCCGCGCTGATCGAGACCAAGACCGGCTGGGACGCCGAGGAGATCCTCACCCGGGTCGGCACCCGGATCACCACCCTGGGCAGCAAGGGCGTCCGGATCGACCGCAAGGGCGAGCCGCCGGTGCTGGTCGGCTGCGCCCCCGAGGAGAGCAAGACCGACCCGACCGGCGTCGGCGACGCCTTCCGGGCGGGCTTCCTGGCGGGCCTCTCCTGGGAGCTGGAGCTTGAGCGCGCGGCCCAGCTCGGCTGCATGCTCGCCACCCTGGTGATCGAGACCGTCGGAACCCAGGAGTACGAGCTGCGCCCGTCGGCCTTCCTGAAGCGCTTCGAGGCCGCCTACGGCGCCGACGCCGCCGCCGAGATCCGGGCCCACCTGGTCAAGTAGTCCGGCCGCTCCGGTCCGCCCGGGTGCGCCGCCCGGGCGGACGGGTCAGGCGGTCCGCCGGACCAGGTAGGCCGCGCCCCGGTCGGCACCGTAGTCGGCGGCCGGGGCCTCGCCCACGTACTCCTGACCGCGCATCCCGCACCACGCCGGGATGTCCAGCCGGGCCGCCTCGTCGTCGGCCAGCACCGCGACGGTGCCGCCCGGGGGGACGTCGCCGATCCGCTTCGCCAGCTCGATCACCGGCAGCGGGCACCGCTTGCCGAGCGCGTCGATCACCAGGCCGGCGGCCGGGCCAGCAGCCCGCGCGGCCTCCGGGGCCGCCTCGGCGGCCCCGGCGCCCGCAGGCGCCGGCAGGTCCAGCCCGAGCGGGGCGCGGATGCCGGCCACCAGGCCGGGCAGCACGGCCAGGAACCGCTCCACGTCCTCCGCCGCCGCCCCGAACGGCAGCGAGACCCGGACGTTCCCCTCGGTGAGCACGCCCATCGCGGTCAGGACGTGGCTCGGCGTCAGGGTGGACGAGGTACAGGAGGAGCCCGAGGAGACGGCGAAGCCGGCCCGGTCCAGCTCGGTCAGCAGCACCTCGCCGTCCACGTACAGGCAGGAGAAGGTGACGAGGTGCGGCAGCCGCCGCACCGGGTCGCCGACCACCTCCACCTCGGGCACCAGCTGCGGCACCGCCGTCCGGATCCGCTCGACCAGGGCGTGCAGCCGGGCGTTCTCGCGCTCGGCCCCGGCCCGCACGGCCCGCAGGGAGGCGGCCGCGGCCACGATCGCGGGGACGTTGACGTACCCCGGCACCCGGCCGCTCTCTCGCTCGTCGGCCGGCAGCGGCGACGCGTAGCGGACGCCCTTGCGCACCGCCAGGACGCCGACTCCGGCCGGCCCGCCCCACTTGTGCGCGCTCGCCGCCAGCAGCGACCAGCCGGCCGGGACGTCCGCGCGTCCGGCGCTCTGCGCCGCGTCCACCAGCAACGGCACGTCGCCGCAGCGCTCGGCGACCTCGGCCACGGGCTGGACGGTGCCGACCTCGTGGTTGGCGGACTGCAGCACGGCGAGTGCGGTGTCCGGCCGCAGTGCGGCCGCGAACACCTCGGGGGAGACCCGCCCGTACCGGTCCACCGGGACGGCCGTCACCGAGCCGCCGGCCGCTTCGCCGGCGGCCACCGGCCGGGGGGACGCCCACCGCTCGGCGGTGTGCAGCACGCTGGAGTGCTCGACCGCCGAGTGCACCAGGTGGGAGCCGCGCCGCCGGTTGCCGGCCAGCGCGCCGAGCATCCCGAGCTGCACGGCCTGGGTCCCGCTGGCGGTGAAGGAGATCTCGTCGGCCCGGGCGCCGAGCACCTCGGCGACGGTCTCCCGGGCGGCGTCCAGCAGCATCCGGGCCTGCCGGCCGGAGCGGTAGAGCCGGGCCGGGTCGGCCCAGCCCTCGTCCAGGGCGGCGGTCAGCGCCTGCCGCGCGACGGGGTGGAGCGGTGCGGTGGAGGCCACATCGAAGTACACGGTCACATTTAACGCCACTCCCGGGGGCATTCCGGTCCGTCCGCTCCGCTTACCGGCCGTCAGTCGATCAACCCGAATGTCCGATTCGTCCATGCCGGACGGGCCGTCACCCACGTTGTCCGAGGTCATCCCCCGATCGGGCGTACGGGCCTCGAATGCCTACGATGACCTGCGGCGCAGCCCTTGCCGGGCCTGATCGGGCGACCGGGCGGCGCGTTACCGGGACCTGCCCGTCAGCAGCGCATAAGGCTGGAGTAGGGTTTGGCCCGCATAAGCATTCAAACCGTGCCCGTGGACGGGTCGCCGGGGAGGTCCACTCCTCTCCGGGGCGACGCGAAGGCGGGCGAGACTTCGGGAAGGCGCTACGTGAGTCCCAACGGCTCCGACCGCTCGCCGCGGCGCACGATGCGGCGGAAGCTGCCTCAGGCGCTGGCACTGGGCCTCGTCATCGCGACCGCCACCGGCTGCTCGGCCAACGACCTCCCCAGGCTTGGCCTCCCAAGCCCCGTCACCGAGGAAGGGCCGCTGGTCCTCCACATGTGGCAGGGGTCCTGGATCGCGGCACTGGTGGTCGGCGCACTGATGTGGGGTCTGATCCTCTGGAGCGTGATCTTCCACCGGCGCAGCCGCACCGGCGTGGAGATCCCCCCGCAGACCCGGTACAACGTGCCCATCGAGGCGCTTTACACCGCGGTCCCCATCATCATCGTTTCGGTCCTCTTCTACTTCGTCGCCCGCGACGAGACGAGGCTGACCGCCATCTCCGCCAAGCCGCAGCACACGGTCAACGTGGTCGGCTTCCAGTGGAGCTGGGCGTTCAACTACGAGAACACCGAGACGCCCGACCCGGCCAACAAGGACGCTGCCTACGACGTGGGCACGCCGGCCGAGGTGCCGACCCTGTACCTGCCGGTCAACGAGTCGGTGAAGTTCGTCCTGACCTCCCGGGACGTCATCCACGACTTCTGGCCCGTCAACTTCCTGATGAAGATGGACGTCGTCCCGGGCGTGGTGAACCAGTTCGAGGTCACCCCGAACGTCAAGGGCGAGTACATGGGCAAGTGCGCCGAGCTCTGCGGCACCGACCACTCGCGCATGCTGTTCAACGTCAAGGTCGTCGACCGCGCCGACTACGACAAGCACCTGGCGGAGCTGCGGGCCAAGGGCCAGACCGGCGCGGTGCCCTCCGGCATCACGACCATGGGAAGTGAAGAGAAGTGACCATCCTCAACGAGCCCGCCGCGGCCGGCGGGGGCGCCGGGGCCGTCACGGTCGGGGCGCAGCGGACCCGCAAGCCGGGTTCCACCATCATCAAGTGGCTGACCACCACCGACCACAAGACGATCGGCACCCTGTACCTGGGCACGTCGTTCGCCTTCTTCCTGATCGGCGGCATCCTCGCGCTGGTCATGCGCGCCGAGCTCGCCCGTCCCGGGACCCAGATCCTGTCGAACGAGCAGTTCAACCAGGCGTTCACGATGCACGGCACGATCATGCTGCTGATGTTCGCGACGCCGCTCTTCGCCGGCTTCGCGAACTGGATCATGCCGCTCCAGATCGGCGCCCCGGACGTGGCGTTCCCGCGTCTGAACATGTTCGCGTTCTGGCTGTACCTGTTCGGCTCGACCATCGCGGTGGCCGGCTTCATCACCCCGCAGGGTGCGGCCGACTTCGGCTGGTTCGCCTACTCCCCGCTGTCGGACGCCGTCCGCTCGCCGGGTGTCGGCGCCGACATGTGGATCATGGGCCTGGCGTTCTCCGGCTTCGGCACGATCCTCGGTGCGGTCAACTTCATCACCACGATCATCTGCATGCGCGCGCCCGGCATGACGATGTTCCGGATGTCCATCTTCGTCTGGAACGTCCTGCTGACCGCCGTGCTGGTCCTGCTGGCCTTCCCGGTGCTGGCCGCCGCGCTGTTCGCCCTGGAGGCGGACCGCAAGTTCGGGGCGCACGTCTTCGATCCGGCCAACGGCGGAGCGCTGCTCTGGCAGCACCTCTTCTGGTTCTTCGGCCACCCCGAGGTGTACATCATCGCGCTGCCGTTCTTCGGCATCGTGTCGGAGATCATCCCGGTCTTCAGCCGCAAGCCGATGTTCGGCTACTCCGGCCTGATCGCGGCCACCATCGCGATCGCCGGTCTGTCCGTGACGGTGTGGGCGCACCACATGTACGTCACCGGCCAGGTGCTGCTGCCGTTCTTCTCCTTCATGACCTTCCTGATCGCGGTCCCGACCGGTGTGAAGTTCTTCAACTGGGTCGGCACCATGTGGAAGGGCTCGCTGAGCTTCGAGACCCCGATGCTCTGGACGGTCGGCTTCCTGGTGACCTTCCTCTTCGGCGGTCTGACGGGTGTTCTGCTGGCCTCCCCGCCGATCGACTTCCACGTCTCGGACTCGTACTTCGTCGTCGCGCACTTCCACTACGTGGTCTTCGGCACCGTCGTCTTCGCGATGTTCGCCGGCTTCCACTTCTGGTGGCCGAAGATGACCGGCAAGATGCTCGACGAGCGCCTCGGCCGGATCACCTTCTGGACGCTGTTCATCGGCTTCCACGCCACCTTCCTGGTGCAGCACTGGCTCGGCGCGGAGGGCATGCCCCGCCGCTACGCCGACTACCTGGCCTCGGACGGTTTCACCACCCTGAACACCGTCTCGACCATCGGCTCGTTCCTGCTCGGCCTGTCGATCCTGCCGTTCCTCTACAACGTCTGGAAGACCGCCAAGTACGGCGAGAAGATCGAGGTCGACGACCCGTGGGGCTACGGCCGCTCGCTGGAGTGGGCGACCTCCTGCCCGCCGCCGCGGCACAACTTCCTCACCCTCCCGCGGATCCGCTCCGAATCCCCGGCCTTCGACCTCCACCACCCGGAGATCGCCGCGCTGGACTACCTGGAGAACCACGGTGAGCCGGCCAAGCACCTTGCCGGTGTGACCCCGGCGAAGTACGACAACCCGCAGCTGGGCAAGGGCAAGAAGGAGGGCGACGCCTGATGAAGGAACAGGGAAAGATCTTCCTCGGCCTGGCGGTCTTCGTCCTCGCGATGGCGATCACCTACGGCCTGTGGACCAACAGCTCGGACCTCGGTGTCGAGGCGGCCGGTACCACGGCGCTCTTCCTGGCGTTCGCCCTCTGTGCCTTCATCGGGTACTACCTCGCCTTCACCGCCCGGCGGGTGGACAGCGGCGCGGGTGACAACCCCGAGGCCGAGGTCGCGGACGACGCCGGCGAGCTGGGCTTCTTCGCCCCGCACAGCTGGCAGCCGCTCTCGCTCGCGGTCGGCGGCGCGCTCGCCTTCATGGGCGTGATCTTCGGTTGGTGGCTGCTGTACTGGTCGATCCCGATCATCCTGGTCGGCCTGTTCGGCTGGGTCTTCGAGTTCTACCGGGGCGAGAACCAGAACCAGTAGGTTCCGTCCCTCGCACAGGGCCGGGCATCCCGCACGGGGTGCCCGGCCCTGTTGCGTCCCCGGAGTGAGGCCCTCACTCCGCCGGCCCAACGGCGCTTCCCCCGGATGTCGCTCCGCCGCCCACCGTTCCTACGATCTGATCAATCGTGCGAACCCTCGGAGGCGGTCATGGCCGACAGGCGCGGAATCGCAGGTATAGGCAGCATCTCGCTGGCCCTCGCAGTGCTGGTCCCGCTGGCCGCCTGCACGTCCGGCGACAAGGACGACTCCGCCGGCGCCGTCCACAAGGTCGACGCGGCCCCGCTCGTCCACGTGTCGGCCGAGGGCAAGGTGGACCCGTCCCAGCCCGTCACGGTGACCGCCGTGCCCGGCAGCCGGCTCACCGACGTCACCGTGGTCGGCCCGGACGGCCGGGTGGTGGCCGGGACGCTCTCGGAGGACCAGCGCAGCTGGCAGACCACCGGGCGGCTGAAGGCGGCCACCGACTACACCGTCCGGATCGCGGCGGACGACGGCAAGGGCGGCCGCGGTGAGACCACCTCGGCCTTCTCCACCCAGGCGGCGCAGCGCCTGCTGACGGCCAAGCTCGGCCCGGACTCCTCCGGCACCGGCCTCTACGGCGTCGGCCAGCCGCTCACCGTCCAGCTCTCCGAGGCGGTCAAGGACCCGCAGGCCCGTCAGGAGGTCGAGCGCGCCCTGACCGTCACCTCGCAACCGGCCGTCACCGGCGGCTGGTACTGGGTGGACGACAGGAACCTGCACTTCCGCCCGCAGGACTACTGGCCCGTCGGCACCACCGTCAGCCTGGTCTTCGAGGGCACCGGCAGCCGGATCGCGGACGGCCTCTACGGCGGCGACCGCGCCGCCCTGGCGCTGCGGATCGGGGAGCGGGTGGAGTCGGTGGTCGACGCGGCCACCCACGAGCTCACCCTGAAGCGCAACGGCGAGGTGGTCCGGACGATCCCGGTGACCACCGGCAAGCCCGGCTTCGACACCCGCAACGGCGTCAAGGTGGTGCTCGGCCAGGAGCGCCAGGTGCGGATGAGCGGCGAGACGATCGGCATAGCCGCCGGCAGTTCGGAGTCGTACGACCTGAACGTCGAGTGGGCCACCCGGGTGACCTGGAGCGGCGAGTACGTGCACGCGGCGCCCTGGTCGGTGGACTCACAGGGCGTGGCGAACGTCAGCCACGGTTGTACCGGCATGAGCACCGAGAACGCCAAGTGGTTCTACCAGAACACCCGGATCGGCGACCTGGTCACGGTGGTCAACAGCCACGGGGCGACCATGGAGCCGTTCGGCAACGGCTTCGGCGACTGGAACGTGTCCTGGACCGACTGGGTCAAGCACAGCGCCCTCGGACAGGCCGTCAGCACCACTCCGCCGGCCTCCCGGGCCCCCGCCGCCGGGATGATCCGCCCGGAGGTCTGAGCGGCCTCCCGGGCGGGGGCCCGGGACGCCGGTCCTTCGCGCCCGCCGTCCGTCAGCCCTCCTGGCCCGGCTCCCCGTAGGCCAGCCGCAGAGCGGTCTGCGCGGCCGTCAGGGCGTCCGCGAGCGGCACCCCGAGGCGCCGGGCCCGCTCGGCGTACTCGGCGGCGGCCGCGGCGGCCAACCGGTGGCCGGTGTCGCCGGTCGCGGCGATCAGCGTCCCGCCCCGCCCGTGCGTCTCCACCACCCCGTCCGCCTCCAGCTCGCGGTAGGCCCGCGCGACCGTCCCGGCCGCCACCCCGAGCTGCTCGGCCAGCGCCCGCACGGTGGGCAGACGCAGCCCGGTCGGCAGCTCGCCGCTGCGGGCCCGGTCGGCGATCTGCGACCGGATCTGCTCGAACGGGGGAGTGGTGGCGGCGGGGTCGACGGACAGCTCCACGATGGCTCCTGACGAAGGGGTGGCGGACGGAAAAGCCCGAGGGCCGCCGACCAGAAGCGTTCTGGTCGGCGGCCCTCGGGGTGGTGCGGGGTGCTACGGGATCAGTGGTGGCCGTGGCCGCTGGTGATCTCGTGGTGCTCCTCGGAGGTGGGCTTGGGGATCTGGGCGCCCTCTCCGTAGAAGCCGCGGGAGAGCTTGGCCCGGGTGCGGGTGAGGACGCCGGCCCTGCTGGCCACACCGTTCTCGTCCGTCTGGGCCGGCAGCTCGACCGGCTGGACCTGCTCGTGCGCGGTGAGCTTGTACAGGTCGGCCTGCGGCAGCTGCGCGTGGACCTCGACGAACTCGCCGTGCGGCAGGCGCTTGATGACGCCGGTCTCGCGGCCGTGCAGCACCTTCTCCTTGTCCCGGCGCTGGAGGCCGAGGCACCAGCGCTTGGTGATGATGAAGGTGAGGACCGGCACCACGAAGAAGCCCACACGGACGAAGTACGTGATGTCGTTGATCGACAGGTGCAGGTGGGTGGCGAACAGGTCGTTGCCACCACCGATCAGCAGCACCAGGTACAGGCTGATCCAGGCGGCGCCGAGCGCGGTGCGGACCGGGGCGTTGCGCGGGCGGTCCAGGATGTGGTGCTCGCGCTTGTCACCGGTGATCCAGCCCTCGATGAACGGGTAGACCGCGATCGCGGCCAGCACCAGCGGGAAGATCATCAGGGGGATGAACACGCCCAGGTTCAGGGTGTGGCCCCACAGGCCGATCTCCCAGCCCGGCATGACGCGGATCAGACCCTCGGAGAAGCCCATGTACCAGTCGGGCTGGGCGTCCGTGGACACCTGGTCCGGACGGTACGGGCCGTACGCCCAGATCGGGTTGATCGTGGCGATCGCCGAGACGGCCGCGACCAGACCGAACACCAGGAAGAAGAAGCCACCGGCCTTGGCCATGTAGACCGGCATCAGCGGCATGCCGACGACGTTCTTCTCGGTCTTGCCCGGGCCCGCCCACTGGGTGTGCTTGTGGTAGAAGACCAGGATCAGGTGCGCGACCAGCAGGCCGAGCATGATGCCCGGGATCAGCAGCACGTGGATGGTGAAGAACCGCGGCACGATGTCGTGGCCGGGGAACTCGCCCCCGAACAGGAACATCTGGATGTAGGTCCCCACCAGCGGCATGGCGAGGATCGCGCCTTCCATGAACCGGATGCCGGTGCCGGAGAGCAGGTCGTCGGGCAGCGAGTAGCCGAAGAAGCCGTCGAACATGCCCAGGACCAGCAGCAGGAAGCCGAAGACCCAGTTGATCTCACGCGGCTTGCGGAACGCGCCGGTGAAGAACACGCGCATCATGTGCACGAGCATCGCGGCCACGAAGACCAGGGCGGCCCAGTGGTGGATCTGGCGGATCAGCAGACCGCCGCGGACCTCGAAGCTGATGTCGACGGTCGACGCGTACGCCTCGGACATCTGGATGCCCTTGAGCGGGACGTACGACCCGTCGTAGATCACCTCGCCCATGGAGGGCTTGAAGAACAGCGTCAGGTAGACGCCGGTCATGATGATGATGATGAAGGTGTAGAGGCAGATCTCGCCCAGCATGAAGGACCAGTGGTCCGGGAAGATCTTGCGCAGGTTGGCCTTGGCGAGGGAGTAGATCCCCAGCCGGCCGTCCGTCCAGTCAGCAGCGGCTTCCCACTTGTTGGCGGGATTGGCGCGCGTGCTGGCGGGCTTGGCGGCACCGGAGGTGGTGCTGCTCGCGCTACTCATCGAGCACGCTCCCAGTAGCTCGGGCCGACGGGCTCCGCGAAGTCGCCGGTGGCGACCAGGAAGCCCTTCTCGTCAGTGGTGATCTTCAGCTGCGGCAGCGGGTGGCCGGCCGGGCCGAAGATGACGCGCGCGCCGTCCGACAGGTCGAAGGTCGACTGGTGGCAGGGGCAGAGCGCGTGGTGGGTCTGCTGCTCGTAGAGGCTGATCGGGCAGCCGACGTGGGTGCAGATCTTCGAGTAGGCGAGGATGCCCTCGAAGCCCAGCTCCCGGGACTTGTCGTCCTTGATGTCCTCCGGCGCGATGCGCACCAGCATCAGGGCGTCCTTGGCGATCTGCTGCTGGAAGTCCTCGTCGTGGACGTGGAGGCCCTCGGGCATCGCGAAGGTCAGCGACCCCGTGATGATGTCGTCGGCCTTCATCGGCAGGTTGGTGTTCATGTTGATGAGCTGCAGCGGCTTGGCCTCGGTGGCCTCGCGCCAGCCGGTGTGCGCCAGCTTGTCCTCGGGCAGCGGGCCCAGGTCGCGCAGGAGCACCACACCGGACAGCGGCACCAGCGCCATCGAACCGATGAGGGTGTTGCGGATCATCTTGCGGCGGCCGAAGCCGGACTCCGCGGCACCCGTCTTGAACTGATCGATGACGTCGGCGCGGAGCTCGTCGTCGGCCTCGATCGGGTGACGCTCGGCCGGCAGCTCGTGGTCCGACATCAGGGTGCGGGCCCAGTGGACCGCGCCCGCGCCGATCATGAACAGGGCCAGGCCGAGGGTCATGCCCAGGGCGAAGTTCATCTCGCTGATGTGGCCCAGCGGCCAGACGTAGATGATCTTGTCCGGGTCGATGGCCACGAAGGACGCGATGAAGCCGATGGTGGCGAGCATCGAGACCACGAACATCAGCGAGACCTGGCGCTCGGCGCGCTTGGCGGCCCGCTCGTCGATGTCGGTGCGGCGCGGTTCGTGGGCCGGCAGGCCCGGGTCGGCGAACGGGTCGCCGTGGGCGGCCACCTCGTGGTGCCCGGCGGAGCCGTGCGACTCCGGCAGCTTCTCTTCTGACATGTCGTGGCTCATGACTTCTTGGCCTTGGTGGTGTGGGCGGCGACCCAGATCGCGACCGCGATGAGCGTTCCGAGACCGAAGATCCAGCCGAACAGGCCCTCGGTCACCGGACCGAGGCTGCCGAGCGTGAGACCACCGGGGTTCGGCTCATCGTTGGTGGTGTGGCGGACGAAGGCCACGATCTGCTTCTTCTGCTCCTCGGGCATGGTGGTGTCCGGGAACGACGGCATGTTCTGCGGGCCGGTCTGCATGGCCTCGTAGATGTGCTTGGCGTCCACGCCCTCCAGCGACGGGGCGTACTTGCCCTTGGTCAGGGCACCGCCCTGGCCGGCGAAGTTGTGGCACTGGGCGCAGTTGGTGCGGAACAGCTCGCCACCCTTGGAGATGTCCTCGGGGTTGGTCGAGGTGAACTGCTCCTCGGTCGGCGTCACCGGGCCGGGGCCGAGCGAGGACACGAAGGCGGCGAGCTGGTCGATCTCCGCCTGCGAGTAGATGGTCTTCTTGCGCGGCACCTGGGCGCCGGGCTGCTGGGCCGGCATGCGGCCGGTGCCGACCTGGAAGTCGACCGCGGCGGAGCCGACGCCGACCAGGCTCGGACCGTCGCTGCTGCCCTGGCCGTTCAGGCCGTGGCAGGAGGAGCAGCCCACGGCGAAGAGCTTCTTGCCCTCATCGATCGCGAGCGACTGCGCGGCGACGTCGGCCTGCGCCTTGTCGGCGGGCGCGAACGCGGCGTACAGCCCCCCGGTTGCCGCCAGGGCGAGAAGTAGGACGACCAGCGCCGCCAATGGGTGGCGCCGTCGTGCGGAGAGCTTTTTCACGGAATAACCCCGGTGTCAGGATCTGGTCGACTGGTGGGTGCACCCGGCGGCCGGTCTGGCCGGCACGAGGCTGCCTCTCTAGGGCTGCGCGCGCGGTCGGTCGGTGGGAGCGTCGGCACCGGACGAAGCGGCCCGTCGCCGGTGAGGGCGGGGCCGTGCGCCGGTGGCCAGCGACCTGATCAGCTGGTTACTTGATCAGGTAGATGGTCGCGAACAGGCCGATCCACACGACGTCGACGAAGTGCCAGTAGTACGACACCACGATCGCGGCGGTGGCCTGCTCGTGCGTGAACCGCTTGGCTGCGTACGTCCGTCCCAGGACCAGCAGGAAGGCGATCAGACCACCCGTCACGTGCAGACCGTGGAAGCCGGTGGTCAGGTAGAACACCGTGCCGTACGGGTCGGAGGACAGCGAGAGGCCGTCCTTCTTGACCAGCTCGGTGTACTCGAAGACCTGGCCGCCGATGAAGATCGCGCCCATCACGAAGGTGATGACGAACCACGAGCGGAGCTTCTTCACGTCCCCGCGCTCGGCGGCGAAGACGCCGAGCTGGCAGGTCAGCGAGGAGAGCACCAGGATCGTGGTGTTGACCGAGGAGAAGGGCACGTTGAGGGCGTGCGCCTTCTCGGTCCAGAACTCGGCTCCCTTGACGGAGCGGAGCGTGAAGTACATCGCGAAGAGGGCCGCGAAGAACATCAACTCGGAACTGAGCCAGACGATCGTTCCGACGCTGACCATGTTCGGCCGGTTGACCGATCCGTGCGCGTGCCCGGTTTCTACTGCTGTTGCTGTCGCCACGACGGACATTATGTCGGTCCCTTATTCCGTCTTCACGCCGGGGGGTCTCCCTCGGAGTGTCCGGTGCGTGCGGTATGCCCCGGTGGCGCCGGGCGGGGCTTCCGGACGGCGGCTGAGCAGCGGCGTGTCCCTTTTCTGACGGTTCTTCGCGGGCCCCTTCGACCCCCTTGCCCAGCGTGTCGCTGCACCGCTGCGAGGGGCCCGGGAAGTAAGGGGAGCGGCCCCGCAGTCGGCCGTACGGGTGGACTGCGTGCGCGGGGGTGACGGGCCGTCCTCCGGGAGGGTGAGCCGGGGGCGCGGCGGCTTGAGGGGGATCGTGCGGGACGGCCTCGGCGGGGGGTGATCGGGAGTAGCATCCGGAGTGAGGTGAACGTGGTCCGGATCACACGTGAGGGAGCAGGGCCCATGGCGTACAAGTCCGACGAGAGGCTGACCGTCCTCGTCTACAGCCACGACCGCAACACCCGCGAGCAGGTGCTGACGGCCCTCGGCCGCCGGCCCGCCGAGGACCTTCCGGAGCTGGACCACCTGGAGTGCGCGACGCACCCCGCAGTGCTGAAGGCGCTGGAGAAGGGGGGCGTCGACCTCTGCGTGCTGGACGGCGAGGCGGTGCCGGCGGGCGGGCTGGGGCTCGGGCGGCAGCTGAAGGACGAGATCTACGGCTGCCCGCCGGTACTGGTGCTGATCGGCCGGCCGCAGGACACCTGGCTGGCCGCCTGGAGCCGGGCCGACGCCGCGATCTCCCGGCCGGTGGACCCGGTGGCGCTCGCGGAGGCCGCCGCCACGCTGCTGCGGGCCCGGGTGGCCAAGCGGGCGCCTGCCGTCCGCTAGGCCGCGCCCCGCGGGCGCCGTCTCAGTACGAGAGAAGAAGTCCGGCGGCGGGACCTCGGCGTCCCGCCGCTCGATAGGCTGGCTCCATCCGTACGGACATCCCTTTCCGGGAACCGACAACAGCTGGAGTCAGCCATGGTGAACGTGAACCCTGCGAACGGCGGCAACGACCCCGTGCAGGTGGTCCGCACCTGGCCCGACGTCCTGTCGGCACTGCTCAGGGGTGAGGACCTCGACCGCTCCGCCTCCTCCTGGGCGATGGACCGGATCATGAGCGGCGAGGCCTCCCCGGCCCAGGTGGCCGGCTTCATGGTGGCGCTCCGCTCCAAGGGCGAGACGGTGGAAGAGGTCACCGGCCTGGTGGACGCGATGTACGCGCACGCCGAGCCCCTCAGCATCCCCGGCCCGGCGGTGGACATCGTGGGCACCGGCGGCGACCGGGCCAAGACGGTGAACATCTCCACCATGTCCGCGATCGTCGCCGCCGCGGCCGGCGCCAAGGTGGTCAAGCACGGCAACCGGGCGGCGAGCTCCGCCAGCGGCTCCTCGGACGTCCTGGAGAAGCTCGGCATCAGCCTCGACCTGTCCGCCCGGCGGGTGGCCGAGGTGGCCGAGGAGGTCGGCCTCACCTTCTGCTCCGCGGCGCGCTTCCACCCGTCGATGCGGCACGCCGCGACCGCCCGGCGCGACCTCGGCGTTCCGACCGCGTTCAACATCCTCGGCCCGCTGACCAACCCGGCGCGGGTGACCGCGCACGCGGTCGGCTGCTTCGACACCCGGCTGGCCGGGCTGATCGCCGGCGTGCTGGCCGGGCGCGGCGCCCGCGCGCTGGTCTTCCGCGGCGACGACGGCCTGGACGAACTGACCATCACCACCACCTCGCGGGTCTGGGTCGTCCGCGACGGCGAGGTCACCGAGACCACCTTCGACCCGCGTGCGGTCGGCATCGAGCCGGTCGGCATCGAGGCGCTGCGCGGCGGCGACCCGGCGTACAACGCGGATGTGGCCCGCCGGCTGCTGGCGGGCGAGCACGGGCCGGTCCGGGACGCCGTCCTGCTGAACACGGCCTCGGCCCTGGTGGCGCTCGACCTCACCGACGCGCCGCTCGCCGAGCAGCTCGCGGCGGGCATGGCGCGGGCCGCCCGGGCGATCGACTCCGGCGCCGCACAGGATCTGCTGAAGCGCTGGGCGGAGGCCACCAGCAAGGCGTGAGAAGGCAGTCGGGGCCCGCGGGGAGGCGTTCCCGCGGGCCCCTCGCGCTGTCCGGATGGCGGAATGCCGTTTGACCGCCCCGGCGGGCGCGACCTAGAGTCCTGGCCAGGTCATGAGTGACAGCGCGAAGCCCCAGCTTGCTGTCCGGCAACCCTCCGTCCGTGGCGGGGTGCCCTGGGTGAGGACCGGGCTCCGTGGCGATCCGTCCGCGGGGCAAGCGCGGACGCCGGACGGCATGCACCCCGGGGTCCTCACCCCGTGAAGGAGTGCACCCGTGTCCCTCGTCTCCACCGAACTCCGTGCCCCGCTCGCCGTCCTCGGCCGCGACGTGCAGGTCCCGCTCGCCGACGGTGCGAAGGTCGAGTACGCCGCGCTCGACTACGCCGCCAGCTCCCCGGCGCTGCAGCGGGTCTGGGACGACGTCGCCGCCTACGCTCCCTACTACGGCAGCGTGCACCGCGGCGCCGGCTACCTCTCCCAGCTCTCCACCGACCTGTTCGAGCAGAGCCGCCGCACCGTCGCCGAGTTCCTGGACCTGCGCGAGGGCGACCAGGTGGTCTTCACCCGGGCCACCACCGACTCGCTCAACCTGCTGGCCGGTGCCGTTCCGGCGGGTACCCGGGTCTTCGCCTTCGAGACCGAGCACCATGCCTCACTGCTGCCGTGGGCCCACGCCGGGCTGGCCGTCACCTACCTGCGAGCCCCTCGCTCGCGGGCCGAGGCGGTCGCCGCCCTGGACACCGCGCTGGCCGCGGCGCCCGAGGGGCCCAAGCTGCTCTGCGTCACCGGGGCCTCGAACGTCACCGGCGAGCTCTGGCCGGTCGCCGAGCTGACCCGGACCGCCCACCGGTACGGCGCCCGGGTGGTGCTGGACGCCGCCCAGCTCGCCCCGCACCACCGGGTCTCGGTCCGGGAGCTGGACGTGGACTGGATCGCCTTCTCCGGCCACAAGATCTACGCGCCGTTCGGTGCCGGGGTGCTGGCCGGCCGCGCCGACTGGCTGGACGCGGCCGAGCCCTACCTGGCCGGCGGCGGCGCGACCCGGACGGTCGCCCGGGAGACCGACGGCTCGGTCGCCGTGCAGTGGCACACCGGCCCGGCCCGGCACGAGGCCGGCTCGCCGAACGTGATCGGCGCCTACGCCATCGCCTCTGCCTGCCGGGCGCTCGCCGAGGCGGGCTGGGACGCGCTGGAGGCCCGCGAGCAGCAGCTGGTCGCCCGGCTCACGGCAGGCCTGGCCGGGATCCCGCAGGTGAAGGTGCTGAACCTGTTCGGCGCCGACTCCGCCCGGGTGGGCGTCCTCTCCTTCGTCGTCGAGGGCTGGAACAGCTCGCACTTCTCGGCCGCGCTCTCCGCCGAGTACGGCATCGGGGTGCGCGACGGCCTCTTCTGTGCGCACCCGCTGGTGCGCACGCTGCTCGGCGACGAGGACGTGGCACCGTCGGAGTGCGGTGCCCCCGAGCCGTCGCTGCCGGGTGAGCGGAGCCTGAACGCGATCCGGGTCAGCTTCGGCGCCGGTACCCCGGACGAGCACGTCGAGCGGTTCCTGGCCGCCGTCCGCGAGCTGGTCACGGACGGCGCGGCGTGGACCTACCGCAACGAGGGCGGCCGCTGCGTCGCGTCGGTGCAGGTCGACCGGGGCCGGCGCGCGGGCTGAGCCGGCCCTGAGCGGCACGGGCGGGGACTACTCGTCCAGGCCGAGCGCGAAGGCGGCCTCCAGGTCGTGCTGGGAGTACGTGCGGAAGGCGATCTGGGTCTCGGTGTGGGCCACGCCCGGGACCTTGTTCAGCCGGCCGGGGATGACCTCGGCCAGGTCGTCGTGGCGGCGCACCCGCACCATCGCCACCAGGTCGTAGCCGCCCGTGACCGAGTAGACCTCGCTGACGCCCTCGATGGCCGCGATCGCCTCGGCGATCTCCGGGATGCGGTCGACGCTGGTCTTGATCAGGACGATGGCGGTGATCACTGTTCCGGCTCCTTTGTGAGGTGCCGCCAGGGTATCGGGCGTCAGCCAGGGCGTCGCGGGAGACGGGTGGCGAGCGTGCAGGCGTAGAGGAAGCCGGCCGCGAAGCCGATCACGTGCACCAGGTAGGCCACCCTCCCCCAGTCCGGCGGTTGGGAGGTGCCCGCGGACCCGGCCGCGTTCACCGACCACCACTGGAGAACGAACCAGAGCCCGAGCACCACCCAGGCCGGGAACCGCAGCGGCAGGAAGAGCAGCAGCGGGACGAGCGTGGTGACCCGGGCCCGCGGGTTCAGCCGCAGGTAGGCGCCGAGCACGGCCGAGATCGCCCCCGAGGCACCGATCAGGACCCGGGTGGAGTCCGGCGCGTGCGCCTCGGCCAGCGCGAACCCGTACGTCGCCAGCGAGCCGGCCGCCAGGTAGAAGAGGGCGAACCGGGTCCGGCCGACCCGCTCCTCGACGGTGGGGCCGAAGACGTAGAGGAAGAGCAGGTTGCCCAGCAGGTGCAGCCAGCCGGCGTGCAGGAAGAGCGCGCTGAGCACCGAGAGCGCCGGGTGCTTGCCCGGCGTCGGGGCGGCCGGGCAGCCGGGCACCGGGTCGGGGGCCTGCGCCAGCTGTTCGGCGGTCAGCGGCCGGCCGGCCAGCAGTTCGGCGGGGACGGCTCCCCAGCGCTGCTCGTACCGCTGCTCGGCGCAGACCCGGGCCTGCCCGCGGCCGTACAGGGGGTTGATGCCGGCCGCCGGGCCGAGCAGGAAGACCAGGACGTTGAGTGCGATCAGGGCGTAACTGACGGCCGGGACCGCCGCGGCCGGGCGACCGCCCCGCGCACCGGTGTGGTCGAGGACCGGGATCGCCATGCGGCCAAGCATCCCTCCGCCGGGCACCGGTGACACCGGGCGTGCGGCAGGTGGGCTAACTGCGGAACGCCCTGACCGGTGGCCGCGGTGGTCGCCCCAGGCAATAGGCTTGGGGCGGGCATTCCCGCCTCCCGCCGCCGATGCCGGGGCTCCGGGGGGAGCGCCTGAGCCCATCCAGGGACCACCCGAGAGGATCCCCGATGACCGTCCCCGCTCTGACGCCCGAGACCCGTTGGCGCTGCACGCTCTGCGGCAACCTCACCCGCTTCGACGTGACCCGGTCGCTGCGGGTGACCGAGTTCCTCCACTTCGACCTCGCCGGCGAGTCCGAGGTGGAGGAGACCGAGGTGCACAACGAGACCGTCGAGTCGGTGCGCTGTCGCTGGTGCAACGCGGTGGACCAGGTCGAACTGGTGGCCCGCCCGGGCGCTGAGGACACGGCGCCGTCCGAGGGCGCCGAGCAGGGCTGATGCCGGACCGTGCGGTGGGCGGCAGGGCCGTCCGCCGCACGGGACAATGACAGGCGGAGCGCACGGAGCGTGACGACGGGGACGGCCGCGGTCGGCCGTACCCGCTGGACCAGGATCGGAGCCGAGGACGTGGTGGACGCAGCGAACGAGCCCGCGGGGCCGCAGGGGCGGCAGCCCGCTGTGGACGCGCAGGCGCCGGACGCGGCCGAGACCGCGGCCGCCCCGTCCGCAACCGCGGCCCCGGCCGGGCCGGCCGCCGGTGAGGAGCCCGGCGAGGAGCCGGCGGCAGGCCGCGCCGCCGAGCAGCTCGACCGGCCGCTGCCCGAGGGCGTGCGCCGCCGGGTGGTCGGCCTCGCCGCCGACGCGCTCGGCGGGCTGCCCCCGGGCGACCTGCCGCAGTCGCTGCGCCAGTACGCCAAGTTCACCCCGGCCCGGCGGGCCAAGTACGCGGCCACCGCGCTGGCCGCTGCGCTGGAGTCCGAGCCGGCCTTCCGGGTGCGGATAGCGGACCGGCTGCGGCTGGGCCAGCCCGACCTCGTCCGGGCCCTGGAGTCGGGCACCGTCCCCGCGGCCGCCGACCCGATGGACGTCGCCGCCGCGGCCTACCTGGTCCGTTCGGCGGGCTGGAGCCGGCTGGTGGCCGAGGCCGGTGAGGAGGCCGAACGCGCCGGCGCCGAGGGTGCGGCGGCGGAGGCGGCCCAGCTGGTGGAGAAGCTGCAGGCGGAGCTGGCCGAGCTGCGGGCCGCCGCCCGGGCCGACCTGGACCGGCACCGGGCCGAGTCGGACGACGTCCGCAAGGAGGGCGACTCGCTGCGGCGGAAGGTGCGGTCGCTGGAGAGCGACACCCGCCGGGCGCAGGCCGAGACCCGTCGGGTCTCGGCCGAACTGGAGGCGCTGAAGGCGCAGGCCGCCGCCGAGCGCAGCGCGGCCGAGAGCGAGGCGCGCCGGCTGCGGCACCGGATCTCCGAGCTGGAGACCACCGTGGAGCAGGGGCGCCGTTCGGCCCGCGAGGGGCGCAGCGTCGAGGACATGCGGCTGCGGCTGCTGCTGGACACCGTCCTGCAGTCGGCGCAGGGGCTGCAGCGGGAGCTTGCGCTGCCGGTCTCCCAGATCCGCCCGGCGGACCTGGTGGAGGCGGTGGTGCCGGGGTCGGCCTCGCCGCACGACGTGGCCCGGCGCGCCCTGGCCGAGGACGATCCGGCGCTGCTGGACCAGCTGCTGGCGATCCCGCAGGTGCACCTGGTGGTGGACGGCTACAACGTGACCAAGACCGGCTATCCGACGCTGCCCCTGGAGCAGCAGCGGATCCGGCTGCTGGGCGGTCTGGCGATGCTGGCACAGCGCACGCAGGCGGAGGTCACCTGCGTGTTCGACGGGCAGGACCTGGACGTACCGGTGATCATGGCGCCGCCGCGCGGCGTCCGGGTGCGCTTCAGCCGGACCGGGGAGACCGCGGACGAGCTGATCCGCCGCCTGGTGCGGGCCGAGCCGCAGGGCCGTCCGGTGGTGGTGGTCTCCACCGACCGGGAGGTCGCGGAGGGCGTGCGGAAGGCGGGCGCGCGCCCCGTCGCGTCGGTGCTGCTGCTGAATCGGCTGGCTCGGCCGTAGGCTTCCGCTGTGACCGGGCGGACGTACGTGACACCTGGTCGGCGCCCGGTTTGCCGGGGTGTGGCGATCTCGTGAAGTCATGGCGGGCGGCCGGAGTTCACGCCATCGGGGGAGTGGCGGAAAGCCTGGATCTTCACTAGGGTCTGGCGTCAAACCTATTTTCCGGATTCTCACTCGATCGGGTGAGTCCATTGGAAGAAGGAGCCGGTCCCTTGGCCTCCCACCGCCGTCCCAAGCAGCCGAGCCGCGCGCGGGTCTCCGTGCTCACCGCTGCCGCTGCGACCGCGGTCGCTCTCTCCGCCCAGGTCGCCGCCCACGCCGCGCCCAGCCCGTCGCCGAAGAAGGACGACGTGAAGGCGCAGATCGACCAGCTGCAGGAGGAGGCCGAGCAGGCCACCGAGAAGTACAACGGCGCCAAGGAGCGGGCCGACCAGCTCCGCAAGCAGGCCGACCAGCTGCAGGACCAGGTGGCTCGCGGCCAGGACGAGATGACCCAGCTTCAGGGTGGGCTGGCCGCGGTGGCCGGCGAGCAGTACCGCACCGGCGGCATCGACCCGTCGGTCCAGCTGATGCTCTCCTCCGACCCGTCCGGCTACCTGGACAAGGCCTCCAGCGTGCAGCAGGCCTCCTCCAGCCAGACCGAGGCGCTCAAGGGGCTGCAGGACCAGCAGCGCCGGCTGGACCAGCAGAAGGCCGAGGCCGCCGCCGTCCTCGCTTCGCTGGACAGCACGACCAAGGACCTCAACCAGGCCAAGACGGACGTCAACAAGAAGCTGAAGGAGGCCCAGGACCTCCTGAACTCGCTCAGCGCCGCCGAGCGGGCCTCCCTGCGCGCCGCGCAGCAGGCGGAGGACCGCGCCTCGCGCGGCGCCGAGCGCGCGGACCTCGGCAGCCTGCCGCAGGCGAGCGGCTACGCCGGCACGGCCGTCTCCATCGCCATGAGCAAGCAGGGCTCTCCGTACGTCTGGGGTGCCACCGGGCCGAGCACCTTCGACTGCTCGGGCCTGATGGTCTTCGCGTACGGCAAGGCCGGTGTCTCGCTGCCGCGCACCTCGCAGGCGCAGGGCAACGTCGGCACCCGGGTGCCCTCGCTCGCCGAGGCCCAGCCCGGGGACCTGATCATCTACCGCAGCGACCGCAGCCACGTCGGGATGTACATCGGCAACGGCATGGTCGTGCACGCGCCGCACACCGGTGACGTGGTGAAGGTGATGAAGGCCGACGCGATGCCGATCAACACCATCCGCCGGGTCTGACGGACCGACACGCCCCCGCGGGCGCCCCGGAGCGGACCTGTGATCCGCGCCACCCCGATTCCGGAGGGTGGCGCGGGTTTCTTCTGTTCCGATGACAAGCGATCAGCTCCGCGTACGGTGGCGATCACATCCGGTCATATTCACAAATGAATATGGATGATGTTCCGGCTTTTTTCTGACAAGGATTTGAACGGATCACGGTTCTGTTACTAGGGTCGGGCCTTGAACCACCGCACAGTCGATCACCCAGCCTGGGTGGCGGCGGAGGTTTACCGCCGAGTTCGCGAAGCAGCGGGACGGGCCGCAGGCCCGTCCGAGTGGGAGCCCAGTAGTCGGGGGCGCTGTGGAACGGAGCCGGGGAACCATGTTCCTCCGGGGTGAATCGGCGCCAGGTCGGCCGGTGGAACGGCCGATGAGGCGTCGTAGGGCCTTCTTCCGGCCCGAACCCGTCAGCTCACCCGGTAGGCGGACGTTGGAAGAAGGAGTCCGCCTTCGTGGCGTCCCATCGTCGTCCCAAGCCCGCCGGCCGCGCCCGTGTCTCGATCCTGACCGGTGTCGCCGCCGCGGCCGTCGCCCTCTCCGCGCAGTCCGGTGCCCACGCCGACCCGACGCCGACCAAGGACCAGGTCAAGGAGCAGGTCGACCAGCTCAACGAGCAGGCCGAGGTCGCGACCGAGAAGTACAACGGCGCCCAGGCCAAGCAGCAGGAGCTGCAGAAGCAGGTCGGCGAGCTGCAGGACAAGGTGGCCCGTCAGCAGGCCGCGGTCACCGAGGCCCAGGGCGGCCTCGCCGAGATCGCCGGTGAGCAGTACCGGACCGGCGGCATATCGTCGACCGTCCAGCTGATGCTCTCGTCCAGCCCCGACAACTTCCTCAACCAGGCCGGGGCGCTGACCCAGGCGAGCAGCACCCAGTCCGGCGTGCTGAAGGACCTCCAGGAGCAGCAGCGCAGGCTCGACCAGGACCGCAACGAGGCCCAGGCGAAGCTCGGCGAGCTGGAGACCACCACCCAGCAGCTGAAGGCCTCCAAGGAGGAGGTGCAGGCCAAGCTGGCCAAGGCCCAGGACCTGCTCAACACGCTGACCGAGCAGGAGCGCCGCGCGATCCGCGAGGCCGAGGAGAAGGCCGCCGCCGAGGCGAAGGCCCAGGCGGACGCCGCCGCGAAGGCCGCGAAGGCGAAGGCGGACTCCGAGCGCGCCTCCCGTGACACCAGCCGCACCGACCTGTCCGGTTCCGGCTCGGGTGCCGCGACCGCGACCCCCGCCCCGGCCCCCAAGCCGGTCGCCGCGGGCAGCTCGCGCGGTGCCGCGGCGCTCTCCATCGCCGCCGGAAAGGTCGGCAGCCCGTACGTCTACGGCGCCGCGGGCCCGAACTCCTTCGACTGCTCGGGCCTGATGGTCTGGGCGTTCAACCAGGCCGGCGTGTCGCTGCCGCGCACCTCGCAGGAGCAGGCCCACGCCGGCACCCGGGTCGGCTCGGACCTCTCCCAGGCCCAGCCCGGTGACCTGCTGATCTTCTACAGCGACGCCCACCACGTGGGGATCTACGCCGGCAACGGCCAGGTGCTCCACGCGCCCAAGCCGGGCGCCTCGGTGCGCTACGAGGCGGTCTCAAACATGCCGCTGGCCTCCGTCGTGCGCGTCTGATCCGCAGTCGGTTCCGACAGGCCCGGTCTCCCCAGGTGGGGAGGCCGGGCCTGCGGCTTTCCCGGCGGCTCGTCCTGATGTCCGATGAGGGGGCGAATATTCGGGTTGGGAGGGGTTTGGACTCGCTTGCCCGGACTCGCTAACGTCTGCCACCGGACTCCCGTAGAGAGCCGCCCACCCCGGCGCGGCCGCGGGGCCGGGCCGCAGGATCGGAGCCGCCGCCGCATGTCCGTGCACCGTCGTTCCCAGCTGTCGGGGGCACACGCCCTCGCCCGTGCGCTGGTGCTGACCGCCGCGGCCACCACCGTGCTCGGCATGGCGACGGGCGGCCCCGCCCAGGCCGCCCCGGGACCGGACGGGTCGGCCGACCGCAAGGAAGTCAAGGCCCGGGTGGAGCAGCTGTACGACGAGGCCGAGCAGGCCTCCGAGCGGTTCAACGCGGCGCAGGAGGCGCAGCAGCAGCTGCAGCACGAGGCCGGCACTCTCCAGCAACAGGTCGCCGTCGCCCAGGACGAGCTCAACCAGCTGCGCGGCGACCTCGCCACCGTGGCCGGCGCCGAGTACCGCGGCGGCGGACTGGCGCAGACCGTCCAGCTGATGCTCGCCACCGACCCCGAGGGGTACCTGGCCAAGGCCCGCACCCTCGACCAGGCCTCCGAGCGGCAGAGCGAGACGTTGCGCGAGGTGGTGGCCCGTCAGCGGCGGCTCGACCAGCGCCGCACCGAGGCCTCCGGCAAGCTCGCCGAGCTGGAGCAGACCCGCCGCGCCCTGGCCGAGAGCAAGCAGCAGATCCAGCAGCGGCTGGCCAAGGCGCAGCGGCTGCTCAACAGCCTGGGCGGGGCGGAGCGGGCCCGGATGGCCGCCCAGGACGCCCGCGAGGCCGAGCAGCGCGCCACCCGCGGCACCGACCGGCTCGACCTGGGGAGCGCCCCGCCCGCGTCCGAGCGCGGTGCGGCCGCACTGGCCGCCGCCGTGAAGATGATCGGCTCGCCCTACGTGTACGGATCCACCGGGCCCCGCGCGTTCGACTGCTCCGGTCTGATGTACTGGAGCTGGCGGCAGGCCGGAGTGACCCTGCCGCGCACTTCGCAGGCCCAGGCGTCGGCCGGCCAGCGGGTCAGCCTCTCCGACGCGCGACCGGGAGACCTGGTGATCTTCTACCGGGACATGCACCACGTCGGCATGTACGCCGGCGGCGGGGTGATCGTGCACGCCCCCTATCCGGGTGCGAAGGTGCGGTACGAGAGCGTCAACGCCATGCCCGTCGCGGGGGTGGTCCGGCTCTGAGCCGGACCGGCCGCCCGCCGGCCCCCGCCGCACCCGCCGACCCTGCGGCCCGCCGCTGCACGCTGTCCCGGCGCGGCGCCCTGCTGCTCGCGGCCGGTGGGCTGGCCCAACTGTCGCTGCCCCGGGCCGCTCCCGCCGCACCGGCGGGCGCGGTGTCGGCGGACCGGCGCTCCGAGGTCGCGGCGGTGCTGGCCGGGCGCGCCCGCGCACTCGCCGCCGGGGTGGCCGGGGTGCCGCTGGTCGAGGCGGCCTACCGCAACCTCGTGCTGGGCCCGGCCGGTGCGCCGGACCGGGCGGTGGCCACCGCCGAGCTGGTGGTCCGGGTGGCCGGCTACGACGCGTACCCGGTGGTGCACCAGCGCCGGCTGGCGCTGCTGCGCACCGGGGCCGGGTGGCAGGTGGAGCGCGAGGAGGGCGCGGGCGGCCCGCCCCCGCTCTGGGACCTCGGCCCGGTCGCGGCCGCGGACGGCGGGCACTGCCTGGTGCTCGGCCTGGCCGGCGGGCCGGACCCGGCCGAGCTCGTCGAGGTGGCCGACCGGGCCGTCCCGGCGGTGAGCGAGGTCTGGGGGAAGGACTGGCCCGGCCGGCTGCTGCTGCACCTGCCCGCCACCGAGGAGCAGTTCGCCCGGCTGCTGGAGGCCGATCCGGACGGCTGGACCGGCATGGCGGCCGTCACCACCGCGGCTTCCGGCGCGCCCTGGCACACCCCGGCCGACCGGGTGCTCGTCAACCCGGAGGCGTACGGCGGGCTGAGCGGCTTCGGCCGCCAGGTGGTCGTCACCCACGAGGCGGTGCACGTGGCGACCAGGGCGGACACCCGGGCCTGGACGCCGCTCTGGCTCTCCGAGGGCGTCGCCGACTGGACCGGCTACCGGGGCTCGGGCCGTACGCCGAAGCAGATCGCCCCCGAGCTCGCCCGGGACGTCGCGGTCGGGCGGCTGCCCGCGGAGCTGCCCGCCGACGAGGACTTCACGGCCGGGGCCGTGGGCATCGCCCAGGCGTACGAGCAGTCCTGGCTGGCCTGTGAGGTGATCGCGCGCCGGTTCGGCCCGGAGGGGCTGGTCGCGCTCTACCGGGCGGCCGGGGCGTCCGACCCGGGGGGCGAGGACCGGGAGCCGTGGCTGGACCGCCTGCTCCGGTCGGAACTGGGGCTCGGGCTGGCCGAGTTCACCGCCCTCTGGCTGGCCGAGGTCCGGCGGCTCACCTCCTGAGCGCCCGGCTGCGTGCGGGCCCGGCGGCCGAGGGCCGGCGGCTAGCGCCGTTCGCCGGTGGCGGCCGGGTGGTCGATGCCGTCCAGCAGGTCCTGCTCGTAGGCGATGCCGGGTCGCACCGGGTAGGCACCCGCCGGATCCGGCCGCTCCAGCACCACGGTGGCCGGGAGCTGGACGGGCCCGCGGGTGGAGCTCCAGAGCCGGACGCAGGAGAGCACGGCGGCGGCCACCAGCAGCAGGTTGCGCAGGGCCAGCACGGTGATCGCGCCCGGCTCGCTGCCGACCACCTTGCTGAACATCAGGGGGAACTCCACCAGGGTCAGCGGTGTCGCGGCCAGGATCAGCACCGCCACCGGCCGCTGGCTGGTGCCGCGCACGGTCAGGCAGACCGCCGCCGCGCCGACCAGCCAGACCAGGTACTGCGGGCTGATCACCCGGCTGGTCACGGTGAAGACCAGCAGCGCGGCCAGCGCCGCGTCGTACATGGTCGCCGCGTTGCGGCGGCGGGCGGTGAAGCGCCAGAGCAGCAACCAGCCGAAGCCCAGCAGGGTGCCGGCCATCATCACCTTGCCGACCACGTCCACCCACGGCCCGAGCATCTCCACCGAGCCGTAGTTCATCATCACCTTGCCGTCCCAGGCCCCGGCGATCCGGGCGAAGTGCAGCGGCAGCGCGCCCACCGACTCCACCTCGACGCCGCGGTCCTTCTGGAACGTCAGGAACTCGAACGCGCCGTTCATCCCCGCCGCGAGCAGGAAGCCCACCGAGACGGCGGCGGCCACCGCGGACGTCCAGGCGCGGCGGGTGCGCCGGCCGGACGGGGTGCCGATCAGGCCGAGCAGCGGCCAGATCTTGACGATCCCGCCCAGGCCCAGCAGCAGGCCGCCGAGCGCCGGGCGGCGGATCAGCGCCAGCAGGCCGGCCACCGCCACCGCGGTGACGATCACGTCGTACCGGTTGTAGATCATCGGGCCGAGCAGCGGCACGCCGGCCACCCAGACCCAGGCGCCGGTCAGCGCCCGGCCCTTGCGGACGCCGACCCGGACCAGCAGGGCCATCGCCACCGCGTCCGCGACACCGCAGATCACCCAGAACGAGACCAGGTAGGACCAGGGGAGCAGTCCGGGCAGCATGATCACCAGGGCGGCGCCGGGCGGGTACTGCCAGGTGACGTCGTCCAGCGGGAAGGTGCCGGTCTGCAGCACGCCGTACCAGCCGTGGTAGATCAGCCAGACGTCGGCGGTGATGTCCCCGCCGGGCATCCGCAGCACACCGGTCACCAGCAGCACGAGCAGTGCCCGGGTCGCCAGCCAGGTGACTCCCAGGGCGAGCAGCGCCCCGGTGCGCCCGGCGGGGCCGCCGGGCGCACCGGGCACCCCGGAGGCGGGTGCGGGCTCCCGGCGGACGGCCAGGGCCGTGCCGGGGCCGTCGGCGCCGCTGGATGTACCGGACTCGGTGGCCGGGGCCAACTCCACTGCGCTCCCTCGTTCGTCTCGGACGTCCCACCGGAGGCGCCGCGCGACGGACGCCCGGGCGGTCGGTGGAGGGCGCTGCGCCGTCGTCCGGGCGGGCCCCACCGGCTGCCTAGGTACTAGGACAGACCCGGAGGTGGAACGGTTGCCGTGCACGGTTGCGTTCCCGGCGGGTCGTGGTGTTGACCTATCGTACGGATCACCCAGCGGTACACCGAGCACCCCCCGACCGAGCGAGCCGTGGCCCGATGCACAAGACCTTGATCGTCACCAACGACTTCCCGCCCAGGCCCGGCGGTATCCAGGCCTTCGTCCACAACATGGCTGTCCGTCAGCCTGCCGGGAGCATCGTGGTGTACGCCTCGACCTGGCGCGACGGCAGCGAGGTGGCGCGCTTCGACGCCGAACAGCCCTTCCCGGTGATCCGGGACCGTACGAAGGTGATGGTTCCCACACCGCGGGTCACCCGCCGGGCCGCCGAGATCCTCCGCGCCGAGGGCTGCGACGGCGTCTGGTTCGGGGCGGCCGCCCCGCTCGGGCTGATGGCGCCCGCGCTGCGCCGTGCCGGGGCCGGCCGGCTGCTCGGCATGACGCACGGGCACGAGGCGGCCTGGGCCCAGCTCCCGGCCGCCCGGCAGCTGCTGCGCCGGATCGGCGCGGGCACCGACATCCTGACCTACCTCGGCGAGTACACCCGTTCCCGGATCGCCGGCGCGGTCGGCCCGGAGGCGGCCGGGCGGATGGTGCAGTTGCCGCCCGGCGTGGACGAGACGACCTTCCACCCGGAGTCCGGCGGGGCCGAGGTGCGCCGTCGGCTCGGCCTGGCGGACCGTCCGGTGGTGGTCTGCGTGTCCCGGCTGGTGCCGCGCAAGGGCCAGGACACCCTGATCGAGGCGATGCCGCAGATCCTCGCCGACGTGCCGGACGCCGTGCTGCTGATCGTCGGAGGCGGCCCGTACCGGGCGGACCTGGAGAAGCTCGTCGACGCCCGGGGCGTGCGTGCCTCGGTGATGTTCACCGGTTCGGTGCCGTGGGAGGAGCTGCCGGCCCACTACGGCGCCGGGGACGTCTTCGCGATGCCGTGCCGCACCCGGCGGGGCGGGCTGGACGTCGAGGGCCTGGGCATCGTCTACCTGGAGGCCTCGGCGACCGGCCTGCCGGTCGTGGCCGGGGACTCCGGCGGTGCGCCGGACGCGGTGCTGGAGGGCGAGACCGGCTACGTCGTCCCGGGCGGCTCGCCGGCCGCCTCGGCCGAGCGGATCGTCCGGCTGCTGAAGGACGAGGAGCTGCGGCGCCGGATGGGCGAGGCCGGGCGCCGCTGGGTGGAACGCTCCTGGCGCTGGGACCTGCTGGCCGGGCGGCTCACCTCGCTGCTGGCCGGCTCCGACCGGCCGTAGGGCCCGTGCACGGCCGGTGCGGCCCGCCCCACCGTTCAGGGGGCGGGCCGCACCGGGGTTCGGGGGGTCAGCGCTGGTAGATGGCCTCGACGTCGGCGGCGAAGTCCCTCAGCACGACGTTGCGCTTGAGCTTGAGCGAGGGCGTGAGGTGCCCGCTCTCCTCCGAGAAGACGGTGTCCAGCAGACGGAACTTCTTGACCGCCTCGGCGTGCGAGACGGCCGCGTTGCCGTCGTCGACCGCGGACTGGATGGCGGCCAGCAGGTCCGGGTCCTCGCGCAGCTCGGCGAGCGTGGCCGTGGCCGGCTTGCCGTTCAGCTCCTTCCACTTCGGGAAGAAGTCCTCGTCCACTGTGACCAGGCAGCCGATGAACGGCCTGCGGTCGCCGACCACCATGACCTCACCGATCAGGGCGTGCGCCCGGATCCGGTCCTCGATCACCGCCGGGGCGACGTTCTTGCCGCCCGCGGTGACGATGATCTCCTTCTTCCGGCCGGTGATGGTGAGGTAGCCCTCGGAGTCCAGCGAGCCGATGTCGCCGGTGGCGATCCAGCCGTCCTTGAGCGTGGCGGCGGTGGCCTCCGGGTTGTTCCAGTAGCCGGTGAACACCTGCGGGCCCTTGAACAGGACTTCGCCGTCCTCGGCGACCCGGACGGCCGAGCCGGGCAGCGGCTGGCCGACCGTACCGATCTTCGGCTTGTCCCACGGGTTGAAGGCGGTGGCCGCACAGGTCTCGGTGAGGCCGTAGCCCTCCAGGACGGTGAAGCCGATGCCCCGGTAGAAGTGGCCGAGCCGCTCGCCGAGCGGGGCGCCGCCGGAGATCGCGTGGGTGGCCCGGCCGCCGAGCGCGGCGCGCAGCTTGCTGTAGACCAGCTTGTCGAAGAGCGCGTGCTTGATCCGCAGGACCAGGCCGGCGCCGCCGGCGTCCAGCGCGCGGCTGTACGCGATCGCGGTGTCGGCGGCCTTGTCGAAGATCTTGCCCTTGCCGTCGGCCTGGGCCTTGGCACGGGCGGTGTTGAAGACCTTCTCGAAGACTCTGGGCACGCCGAGGATCAGGGTCGGGCGGAAGGCCGCGAGCTCGGCGGTGACGTCCTTGATGTCCGAGACGTGGCCGAGCTTGATCGGCGCCATCGCCGGGGCGATCTCGGCGATCCGGGCGAGCACGTGGGCCAGCGGCAGGAAGAGCAGCACCGAGCTCTCGCCGGTGCGGAACAGCGGCGCCAGGCGCTCGACCACGTTGCCGCACTCGGCCATGAAGTTGGCGTGGGTGAGCTGACAGCCCTTCGGCCGGCCCGTGGTGCCCGAGGTGTAGACGATGGTGGCGATCGCGTCGGCGTTCGCCACCGAGCGGCGCTCGTCGACGGTGGCCTCGGCGACGTCCTGCCCGGCCGCGGCCAGCGCGCCCAGCGCGCCGTTCTCGATCTGCCAGGTGTGCTTCAGCTCCGGAAGGCGCTCGCGGACCTCCGCGACCACCGCGGCGTGCTGGTCGGTCTCGGTGAGGACGGCGACCGCCCCGGAGTCGCCGAGGATCCACTCGACCTGCTCGGCCGAGGAGGTCTCGTACACCGGCACGGTGATCGCGCCGGCGGTCCAGATCGCGAAGTCCAGCAGCGTCCACTCGTAGCGGGTACGGGACATCAGCCCCACCCGGTCGCCGGGCTCGATGCCCGCGGCGATCAGTCCCTTCGCGGCGGCGCGCACCTCGACCAGGAACTGGGCGGCCGTCAACTCCTGCCACTGGTCGTCCACCTTGCGGCTGAGCACCGCGACGTCGGGGTGCCGCTCGGCGTTCTGGTGCACGAGGTCGGAGAGGTTACCGCCGCTCGGTACCTGGTAGAGGGCCGGAAGGCTGAAGTCGAGCAAGACTGCTCCTCGTTCGCGACGCTGCGGGACGGCAGGACGTTACTGCCCGGTAGGCAGCTTCGACCAGGGGGGTCGGCTCCGGTGTTCGAAGTGTCACACCTTTACCCGTCCGACCAGGCCGTGACCGGGTCGTTCGACTGGCACCCTACGGCAGCGCCCCGGTGACCGGCCGGTAGCCCGCCGTCCCCGCCGCGACCGGCCCGCCGGAGCGCCCCGGGCGGGGCCGAGCCCCGGGCCGGACGGCGGTGCCGGGCGCGATAGCCTGCTCCGGGCGCACCCGACCGAGCAGGCTCGGCCGGGCCGGCAGCAAGGGACGACGCGGAGGGCCATTCCATGGCGGAGCACACCAGGTCGAGCATCACCATCGACGCGACCCCGGCGGCAGTGATGGCCGTGATCGCCGACTTCGCCGCCTACCCGGCGTGGACCGGTGAGGTCACCGAGGTCGAGGTGCTGGAGCGTGACGAGAGCGGCCGTGCCGCGCAGGTGCGCCTGGTGCTCGACGCCGGCGCGATCCGCGACGAGCACGTCCTCGCCTACACGTGGGACGACGACCGCGAGGTCGGCTGGACCCTCGTGCGCAGCCAGATGCTCCGCTCGCTGGACGGCTCCTACACGCTCGCCCCGCTCGGCGGCGGGCGCACCGAGGTGACCTACCAGCTCGCCGTCGACGTCAAGATCCCGATGCTCGGCATGATCAAGCGCAAGGCGGAGAAGGTCATCATCGACCGGGCCCTGGCCGGTCTGAAGAAGCGCGTCGAGGACACCGGCTCCGGGAAGCGCGCCGAGGGCTGACAGTGAGGAACGGGGGCAGGGCATGACGGCGACACGCACCATCCTGGTCAGCGGCGACGCGGCGGCGCCCACGGTGGCGGCCGCCACGGCGCTGCACGCCGCCCGGCAGGGGCGCCGCACCCTGCTGCTGGCCGCCGACGACCCGCACCGCACCCTGGACACCGTCCTCGGTACCCGGCTGGAGCCGGAGCCCACCGCCTGGGCCCCCGGCCTGCACGTCCTCCGGATCGACGAGCAGGCCGCCTTCCGGCACACCCTCGGCGAGATCGGCGGCCGGCTCAAGCCCGCCCTCGACCTGCTCGGCGCCGACCCGCTCGACCCCGAGGAGCTCACCGCCCTCCCCGGCACGTCCCGGCTCGCCCTGCTGCGCGCCCTTCCGGCCGCCGAGGCCGACGTCCTGGTGGTACTCGCCCCGCCCCCCGCCGAGCTGATCGCCACCCTCGCCCTGCCCGAGCAGGTGGAGCGCTACCTCGCCCGGCTCGTCCCCGAGCAGCGCCAGGCGGCCCGGGCGCTGCGCCCGCTGCTGGCCGGCCTCGCCGGGGTGCCGATGCCCGCCGACTGGCTGTACGAGATCCGGACCAAGGCCGCCGACGCGCTCGCCGCCGCCCGGGCCGCGATCACCGCCCCCGGTACCAGCGTGCGGCTGGTCGCCGGCGCCGACGGCCACCCCTTCGAGGAGCTGCGCCGGATCCGCTCCGGGCTGGCCCTGCACGGCCACCGGCCGGACGCCGTCGTCCTCCACGGTGTGCTCCCGGACGCCGCCGCCGACTCGCCGGACCCGTGGCTGGCCGGGCTGGCCCGCCGCCGCCGCGAGGAGCTGGCCCAGCTGACCGCGGCGAGCGACGTCCCGGTACTGGCCACCGGCCCCGCCGAGGCCACCCTGGAGGCCGTCGCCGACCGCCTCTACGGCACCGGGCCGGGCCCGGTGCCGCTGGCCCCCGGGCCGTGGACCGTCGAGGACAGGCTGGCCGAGGACGGCCTGCTGGTCTGGCACCTCGCGCTGCCCGGCGCCGAGCGCGCCGACCTCGACCTGGTCCGCCGCGGTGACGAACTGGTGGTCGGCCTCGGCGCCCACCGCCGGATCCTCCCGCTGCCCTCGGCGCTGCGCCGCTGCACCGTGGCCGGCGCGGGGCTCCAGGACGGGGCGCTCGCGGTCCGCTTCGCGCCGGACCCGGCGCTCTGGCCCCGCGGCTGAGCCCGTCCGGGCCCGACCCTTCCCGGCCTGCTGTCCGGCCCTGCCCGGCCGGCGTTGCCGGGCCTGCGGCGAGATCGACCGGACGGGATCCGTCGGGCCGTCCGGTAGCGTCGGAGCCAGTGGCCGCGGGCGCGGCCGGAGCCGAGGAGACGCGCGATGACCACCGCCGACGACCGCACCGAGCAGGCCGCCGAGCACCCCTTCGGCCCGGAGCTGGGCCCGCTGGTGGACGAGGTGCGCCGGCTGGCCGCCGCCGTCGGCCAGAAGGCGCAGGAGGCGAGCGCCGACACCCTGGTCTCGCTGGCCGGCTTCGCCGACCGCCTGCGCGAGCAGCAGCCCGACGTGTACGGGCACCTGGCCGCCGCGGGGAGCGGCCTGGCCGCGGTCGGCGCCGAGCTGGCGGCCGCCTACCGGGCCGCCGTGGTCGGCCACGAGCATCGCTGGACCGCCGGCGACCGCGCCCGCAGCGAGCACATCGACCTCGACACCCCTGACGGGCCGTCCGACAAGCAGTGAAGCCCTGACGTCCGGCCGGTGACCGGTCGGATCCCGAACGTGACAAACAGGGTGGGAACGTACGACTTTTGAAGGAGTCCGGCGCGGTTGCCGCCAAATTGTCTTCGGTTAATGTATGCGACGGGTGTACGGGGGCTGGGTTGGGCGGTAGCGTTCCGTCCAGCGGGAACGAGTGAATAGCTGAGGGACACATGGCTCTGACCATCGGCGTCGACGTCGGCGGGACCAAGATCGCGGCAGGCGTGGTCGACGAGGCGGGCGAGATCCTGGCCAGGACCAGGGTGCCCACCCCGGCCGACCCCCAGTGGGCCGTCGACGCCATCGCGCAGGCCGTACGCGAGCTCAAGGAGCAGTACCCCGACGTGGTCGCGGCCGGCATCGGCGCCCCCGGCTTCGTCGACCGCAGCCGCTCCACGGTGATCTTCGCCCCCAACATCGACTGGGAGGACGAGCCGCTGCGCACCCGGATCGAGGAGCTCACCGGCCTCGACACCGTGGTCGAGAACGACGCCAACTGCGCCGCCTGGGCGGAGTTCCGCTTCGGTGCCGCCGCCGAGCACGAGGACATGGTGCTGATCACCGTCGGCACCGGCATCGGCGGCGGGATCGTGCTGGACGGCCGGATGCACCGCGGCCGGTTCGGCGTGGCCGGCGAGATCGGTCACCTCAACATGGTCCCGGACGGCCTGCCCTGCGGCTGCGGTGGCCGGGGCTGCTGGGAGCAGTACGGCTCCGGCCGGGCGCTGCGCCGCTACGGCCGCGAGAGCGCCGCCGCCGACCCGCTCCGCGGCGCGCGGATGCTCGAGCTCAACGACGGCGTGGCCGAGACCATCCGCGGCATCCACATCACCCAGGCCGCCGAGGAGGGCGACCCACTCGCCCTGGAGTGCTACGCCGAGCTGGCCGACTGGCTGGGCCGCGGCATGGCCGACCTGGCCGCGCTCTTCGACCCGGGAGTGTTCGTGCTCGGTGGCGGCGTCTCAGACTCCGGCCGCCTGCTGCTCGACCCGGTCGCCAAGGCCTTCGAGCACTACCTCACCGGGGGGGTGCACCGTCCGCGCGCCGAGGTGGTGCTCGCCTCGATGGGCTCGGCCGCCGGCATCGCCGGTGCAGCCGACCTGGCCCGCACCGTCTGACCGCGGGCCGCACCCCCGACGGCGGCGCGACCGGAGCTCCGGTCGCGCCGCCGCCGTGTTCCGACCCGCCCGGTGGGCCCGCTGGCGTACGGTCGTCACCGGAGCGCCACCGGACGCACGGGGAGGACCGCGCATGACCACCGGACCGACCGAGCTGCCCCCGCCCGGACCGGGAAGGCTGCGGTTGCTCAGCTACAACATCCGCTCGCTGCGTGACGACCGGCACGCCCTGGCCCGGGTGATCCGGGCCTGCGAGCCGGACATCGTCTGCATCCAGGAGTCGCCGCGCTACTGGCGCCCGCAGGGCCAGGCGGCCTGGCTCGCCCGGGAGACCGGCACCGTGGTGCTGTCCGGCGGCGGCCGGATCGCGGCCGGCCCGCTGCTGCTCGGCCGGCTCGCGGTGGAGGTGCTCGGCGTGCACGACCGGCTGCTGCCCAAGACCCGAGGTCTGCACGCGCGCGGCTTCGCCGGCGCCGTGGTCCGGGTGGCCGGCTCGGTGCCGTTCTCCGTGACCAGCTGTCACCTGAGCCTGGACCCGGACGAGCGGTACGGCCAGTTCGGGATGCTGCTCGACCAGCTGCGGAGCGCCGGCCCCGGGGTGGTGGCGGGCGACCTCAACGAGCACCCGGACGGGCCCGGTTGGCGCCTGCTGGCCGAGCGGCTGCAGGACGGCCACCTCGCCGCGCCCTGGGGCGGTGAGTTCACGTCCGTCCCGGACAACCCCCACCAGCGGATCGACGCCGTCTTCGCCACCCCCGACGTCCGGGTCCTCGCCTGCGGGGTCCCGCACGGGCTGCCCGGGGTCACCGATGCCGACCTGCGGGCCGCCACCGACCACCTGCCGGTGCTCGCAGTCCTGGAGCTGCCGACCGGCTGAGCCGCCGCGGCGGCCGGGGAGCGGCCGTCAGACGACGGCGCCGCCGTGCGGGTCCTCGGGCTCGTCCCCGTCGCGTTCCTTCATCCGCACCACCAGGGTGACGAAGCCGCCGAGGAAGGCGGTCACGCCGACCCAGGCCGGCCAGCCGGAGACCTCGCGCCAGACCACCGCGTCGAAGAGCAGCAGCGCCGGGCCGCCGAGCACAGCCAGCCAGGCGAACTTGGCGGTGGTGTCGGCCGGGGGCAGCGGCGGCGGCTCCGGCGGGACGAAGTGCTCCTCGTCGGTCTCCGCGGCCAGCTCGAAGTCACGCGGACCCGAGCCGGCGGCGGGCATCACCGGCCGGCTCGACCGGGGCCGGGGCTGCGGTGCGAGGTCGGAGAGGTCGTCCGGATCGGTGCGGGGCCCGGCACCGTCCTTGGAGCCGCCCTTCAGCTCGCCACGGGCGCGCAGGTCCTCGATCTCCGGCCAGTCCGGATTGTTGAGGTCGACGGGGTCGTCGAACTGGGCGATCAGCGCGGCGAAGATCTCGTCCTGTTCGGCCTGGCTGCGCTCGGGCGCGCGGCGCACCCGCGGCGCCTCGGCGGCCTCCTGGGCGGTGCCCTCGGCACCGGGACCGCCCGGCTCCGTCTCGTCCCGGTCGGCGCTGCTCCGGTCCGCTCCGTCCCGGCCGGCCCGGCCCGCGCCGGCTCCGGCCGGCCCGGCTCCCGGGCCCCCGGCGGCGGCCGCCCTGGTGCCCTCCGCCTTCGTGTCCTGCGCGTCCTCGCGGGGCGCCTCGTCCTCGCCGCCCGCCGTGCTGCTCTCGTGCACTTCCGGCCCTTCAGCCCTGGTGATCGTCGGATTCGACCCGGGTGGCGCCCGCCGCGTGCGCGGAAGCCAGCCGTCGGATGAAGTCCCCACTGGCCGCGAATATTTCCGGTGCGTCGTGGTCCAGCGTCGCGACGTGGTAGCTGCGCTGGCACAGCCGCTCCGTCACGTCGGTCGAGGATATCCGGGCCAGCACCAGTTCGGAGTTGGCCGCGGAGACGACGTGGTCCTGCGGGCTGTGGAAGAGCAGCACCGGCTGGGTCACCTGCGGCAGCCGGCCCTGGACCTCCTTCCAGAGCCGGGCCAGCGACCAGGCGGCGTGCAGGGGCGTCCGGTCGTAGCCGACCTCGACCGCGTCCGGCCGGGCGATGTCGTTGGCCACCCCGGCCAGGCTCGGCACCAGGTGCCGCAGCACCGGCAGGAGCACACTCGCCGGATTGTCCGAGCGCACCGACGGGTTGACCAGCACCAGCCCGGAGACGGCCGGACCGTGCAGCGCGGCCAGCCGCAGCGCCAGTGCGGAGCCCATCGACAGAGCGCAGACGAAGACCTGCTCGCACTCGGCCGACATCGCCAGCAGCTCGCGCTCGACCTCGGCGTACCAGTCCTCCCACCGGGTGACCTGCATGTCCTGCCAGCGGGTGCCGTGCCCGGGCAGCAGCGGTACCGAGACGGTGAAGCCGGCCGCCGCCAGCTCCTCGGCCCACGGGCGCAGCGACTGCGGCGAGCCGGTGAACCCGTGGCAGAACAGGACGCCCACCGGTCCGCCCCGGTGGCGGTACGGTTCGGCACCGGGCAGCAGCGGCATGGCGGACTCCTTCGCGGGCGGGGACGCTGGAGGACGGTCGGGAACGCTGGAGAACGAGGACGCGGGGCGGCGCCGGGAGGGGCGCGCGGGAGCGGGAGCTGCGGGAAACCGCATCGTCCCACGGGTGCGCCCGTGCCGTACACCCCGCGGGACGGGGGCCGGACGCCCGGTGGCGGAGCCCGCCGAGCGGCCCGCCGGGGCGGGGCGGGGCGCGGGCGGCGGTCGCGGGGCATTAGGATCGACCGGTCCGCATAACAGGAGGCCCGGGTTGTTCTACCGACTGATGAAGATGATCGTCGCGCCACTGCTTCGGATCTTCTTCCGGCCGTGGATCGAGGGCGAGGAGAACATCCCCGCCGAGGGTGCAGCGATCATCGCGAGCAACCACCTCTCCTTCTCGGACTCCTTCTTCTTCCCCGCGCTGATCAAGCGCCGGGTGACCTTCATCGCGAAGGCCGAGTACTTCAACACCCCCGGGCTGAAGGGCAAGCTGACGGCCGCCTTCTTCAAGGGCGTCGGCCAGCTCCCCGTCGACCGTTCGGGTGTGCGCGGCGCCGGCGAGGCGGCGATCCGCAGCGCGATCGCGGTGCTGGAGCGCGGCGAGCTGTTCGGCGTCTACCCGGAGGGCACCCGGTCGCCCGACGGCAAGCTCTACCGCGGCAAGGTCGGCGGGCTGGCCCGCGTCGCGCTGGCCACCGGCGCGCCGGTGATCCCGGTCGCGATGATCGACACCGAGAAGGTGCAGCCGCCCGGCCAGGTGGTCCCCAACTTCGGCATCCGTCCGGGCATCCGGATCGGGCGCCCGCTGGACTTCTCGCGCTACCACGGCATGGAGAACGACCGCTTCATCCTCCGTTCGGTGACGGACGAGGTGATGTACGAGATCATGCGGCTCTCCGGCCAGGAGTACGTCGACATCTACGCGACCGCCGCCAAGCGGCAGATCGCCGACGACAAGAAGCGCGCGGACGCCGAGCGCAAGGCCGTCCAGAAGGCCGAGCAGGCCGCCGCCAAGGCGGAGAAGGCCGAGGCGGAGAAGGCCCAGAAGGCGGCCGAGCAGGAGCAGAAGGCCGAGCAGGAGCAGAAGGAGAACGGGTCGGCCTAGGCCCGGCCCGGGCGGGGGAGGGGCGATGACGGACGGCGGCAGGACCGGGGCGGTCGGCGGGGCGGTCGCGGCGGGCGGCATGTCCGTCGAGCTGCCGCTGTGGCAGGCCATCTCGTTCTTCCGGGTCCTGGCGCTCGCCTATGCGGTGCTGCGCTACCTCGACTCCTACATGGCCTTCCGTCACCCCGTCGCCGGCTGGATCTACCTCGGCGCGCTGACGCTCTGGACGCTGGCCAGCACCCGCGCCTTCGCGGGGCCGCAGCGCTGCACCTGGTACGTGCTGGGCACCGACCTCACCCTCGCCGTCACCGGGATCGTGATGAGCGGTCTGACCGACGATCCCGACCGGATCAGCCACGGCGCGCCCACCCTGCCCACCATCTGGGCGGCCGGCACCGTGCTCGGCTTCGCGGGCAAGGGGGGCTGGCGCTGGGCGGCCGCGGCCGGTTCGGTGATCGGGGTGGCGAACATCCTCGGCCACGGCGGCCCGACCGGCGACAACATCCACAACATCGTGCTGCTGATGGTGGCCGGCTGCGCGATCGGCTACGTGATCGAACTGGCCCGGGCCAGCGAGGCGACGCTCACCCGGGCGCTCCAGGTGGAGGCCGCCACCCGCGAGCGCGAGCGGCTCTCCCGGGACATCCACGACGGCGTGCTCCAGGTGCTCGCGCTGGTCCAGCGGCGCGGCGGCGAGCCCGACGCGGACTTCGCCGCGCTCGGCCGGCTGGCCGGCGAGCAGGAGCGCGCGCTGCGGGCGCTGATGAGCGGCGGCCCGCTGCCGGCCCAGCGCACCCCGCTGGAGCCGCAGGACCTGCGCACCGTGCTCGGCGCCTACGCGGACGAGCGGATCACGCTCTCCGCGCCGGGTACCCCGGTGCTGCTGCCGGCCGCTGCGGCGGGGGAGCTGGCCGCCGCGGTCGGTGCCGCGGTGGACAACGTCCGCCGGCACGCCGGGGCCGGGGCGCGCGCCTGGATCCTGGTCGAGGACGAGCCGGACGCCGTCACGGTCAGCATCCGCGACGACGGCCCGGGCTTCGCCCCCGGCCGGCTGGGCGAGGCGGAGCGGGCCGGCCGGCTGGGCGTCTCCCAGTCGATCCGCGGCCGCCTGCTGGACCTCGGCGGCACGGCCGAGCTGTACTCGGCGCCCGGGGAGGGCGTCGAGGTCGAACTCCGCGTCCCCAGGAAGGGCTCCGATGACCGACCAGCCGACCACTGACGGGCCGCGCACCGGCGGGCCGACCACGGACGGTCCGACCGCCGACGGGGCGGCGACCGGCCGGCCGACGGCCGAGCAGCCGGGGGCCGACCGGCCGGTGCGGGTGATGGTCGTGGACGACCACCCGATGTGGCGCGACGCCGTCTCGCGCGACCTCGCCGAGGCCGGGCTGGACGTGGTGGCCACCGCCGGCGACGGCGAGGAGGCGGTCCGCCGGGCGCGGGCCTGCTCGCCGCAGGTGGTGGTGCTGGACCTCAACCTCCCCGGGCTGTCCGGTGCCGAGGCCTGCCGCCAGGTGGTCGCCCAGGACCCGTCGGTGCGCGTCCTGGTGCTCTCGGCGAGCGGCGAGCACGCCGACGTGCTGGAGGCGGTGAAGTCCGGCGCGACCGGCTACCTGGTGAAGTCCGCCGGCCGGGAGGAACTGCTGGACGCGGTGCGCCGGACCGCCGTAGGCGACGCGGTGTTCACCCCCGGCCTGGCCGGGCTGGTGCTCGGCGAGTTCCGCCGGCTGGCCGCCGAGCCCGCCGCGCCCACCGCGCCCGCGGTGCCGAAGCTGACCGCCCGGGAGACCGAGGTGCTGCGGCTGGTCGCCAAGGGCCTGTCCTACCGTCAGATCGCCGACCGGCTGGTGCTGTCGCACCGTACGGTGCAGAACCACGTCCAGAACACCCTGGGCAAGCTCCAGCTGCACAACCGGGTCGAGCTGGTCCGGTACGCGATCGAGCAGGGCCTGGACGACGGGATCTAGCGGGGCGCGCACGGCGCGCCCCGCCCGACCCCCTCAGCCGCGGACGGCGGCGGCCTCCCGCAGGAGGCCGGCGACGATGTCCACACCGTTGCGGGTGAGCACGGACTCCGGGTGGAACTGCAGCCCGGCGAAGCCGGGGCCGCGCAGTGCGTGGACGTCGCCGGTCAGCGGGTCGCGGGAGAGCTCGACCCCCTCGGCGGCGAGCCGGGCGGCGTCCTCGTCCGAGGCGCGGGCGGTGAAGGTGTTGTAGAAGCCGACCGTGCGCCGGGTGCCGAAGAGGTCGATCACCTCCTGTGCGCCCTGGAACGGGACGGCCTTGCGGGCCAGCGGCAGCCCGAGCGCGTCCGCGAGCAGCTGGTGGCTCAGGCAGACGGCGAGCAGCGGCGCGGTCCGGGTGCCGCCCCGGGCGGCCGCCAGCGCGTCGGCGACGACCGGGCGGAGCACGGCCATCTTGCCGTCGTCGGCGGCCGCCGGGTCGCCCGGACCGGGGCCGAGCACCAGCGGGCCGCGGTGGGCGGAGACCTTCGCACGCAGGCCGGGCTCGTCGTAGCGGACCACGCCGACCCGGTGGCCGAGCGAGGTCAGCAGGTGGGAGAGCATCGCGGTGAAGGTGTCCTCGCCGTCCACCACCAGGGTCGGCTCGGCCAGGGTGGCCACGGCCGGCTCCTGCATCCGCAGCCAGAACGGGGCCAGGCCGGCGCGCCGCGCGTCCAGGGCGGCCTGGACGCGGTGGTCGTCGGCGAGCCGCGGGCCGACCGGGCCCGGTACCCGGGCGGGCGCCGGGCGGGCGCCGATCGCGGTGAGCACACCGGCGGCCTTGGCGTGGGTCTCGGCCACCTCGGAGGCGGGGTCCGAGTGCCGCACCAGGGTCGCGCCGACCCGGACCACCAGCCGGCCGGTGGCCGGGTCGATGTCGGCGGCCCGGATGCAGATCGGCGAGTCGAGCAGCTGACCGCCGCTGGCGGAGCGGCCGATCAGGGCCAGCGCACCGGCGTAGTAGCCGCGCCCGCCGCGCTCGTACCGGCTGATCACCCTGGCCGCGTTCTGCACCGGGCTGCCGGTGACGGTGGCGGCGAACATGGTCTCCTTCAGCACCGCGCGGACGTCCAGCGAGGTGCGTCCGCGCAGCTCGTACTCGGTGTGCGCGAGGTGGGACATCTCCTTCAGCCGCGGGCCGAGCACCTGGCCGCCGAGGTCGCCGACGGTGCACATCATCTTGAGCTCCTCGTCGACCACCATGGTGAGCTCCTCCAGCTCCTTGGGGTCGTGCAGGAAGGCGAGCAGCGAGTCGAGGTCGGCGCCGCCGGCCGGATAGCGGTAGGTGCCGGAGATCGGGTTCATCACGACGGTCCCGCCGCTCTGGCGCACGTGCACCTCGGGGGAGGCGCCGACCAGGACGCGGTCGCCGGTGTGCACCAGGAAGGTCCAGTAGGCGCCACGCTCCTGCTCCAGCAGCCGGCGGAAGAGCGAGAGCGCGAGCTCCGGCGAGCAGTGTCCGCCGGCGGCTCCGCCGCCGGCCCCCAGGGTGGCGGTGAAGTCGCGCCGGATCACGAAGTTGGCGCCCTCGCCACGGCCGATCTCGTCCTCGATCACCCGCCGGACGATCGCGGCGTACTCCTGGTCGTCGATGTCGAACGAACCGCCGGCGAGCGGGACCGGCACCCGCGGGAGCAGCGGGGCGAGCTCGGCCAGCGGGACGGCGTACTGCTCGGCCACCGAGAGGGCCCGCAGCGGGGTGGCGTCGTCGTGCACCTCGAAGCCGCGCTCGCGGAGCTGGCGGAACGGGACGAGGGCGAGCAGGTCGTGCACCGGGCCGTCGGCGGGGACGCCCTCGCGGACCGGCAGGTCGGCCAGGTGCTCGTAGTCGCCGACGGTGCCCAGCAGCACCTCGACGGTGTCCGGCGCGAGCCGGGGCGTGCGGCGGTGCAGCAGGGCGAAGGCGGGTGCGTCCGGGCCGGTGAGGCGGGCGAGCAGGTCGGCGGCGGTGGTCACGTGCGGCTTCCTTCCGGGTGGAGGGCGGGGGGCGGTGCTGGGTTCCGCTCCCGGGAGGGCCGTCCGGTGAAACGTCGACGGCCGCCCCGGGGGGCGGCCGTCGTGTTCGTCTAGGAACGCGCGAGGAGGGGGCCGCCCAAGGGGTCGGCCCACCAGCAGAAGCAGGTGTGCGGCGCGTTCATGCGTCGAGACTAGCCGATGCGGCGGACGGGTGAGGCCGGTCACGCGAATGTCCGCGACGTGTCTCACCCCTCGGGCAACGGTCACAAATCGGTTGTCGCACCCCGTAGCCTTGCCGTGTGACCGTGACGAATCCCCACCCCTGGCAGTCCCTGCCCGCGGCGCAGCAGCCTGAATGGCCGGACCAAGAGGCTCTGCGCAAGACCCTTGCCGAGCTCGCCTCGTATCCGCCGCTCGTCTTCGCCGGCGAGTGTGACCAGCTGCGCGCCCGGCTCGGCGCCGTGGCGCGTGGTGAGGCGTTCCTGCTTCAGGGCGGCGACTGCGCCGAGGCCTTCGACGGCGTCTCGGCCGAGCACATCCGGAACAAGCTGAAGACCCTGCTGCAGATGGCGGCCGTGCTGACGTACGCCGCCTCCGTGCCCGTGGTGAAGGTCGGCCGGATCGCCGGGCAGTACTCCAAGCCCCGCTCCAAGTCGACCGAGACCCGCGACGGCGTGACCCTGCCGGTCTACCGGGGCGACTCGGTGAACGGCTTCGAGTTCACCCCGGAGTCGCGCATCCCGGACCCGGAGCGCCTGAAGCGGATGTACAACGCGTCCGCCGCGACGCTCAACCTGGTGCGCGCCTTCACCACCGGCGGTTACGCGGACCTGCGCCAGGTGCACGCCTGGAACCAGGACTTCGTGCGCAACTCGCCGGCCGGCCAGCGCTACGAGCAGCTGGCCCGCGAGATCGACAACGCGCTCGCCTTCATGAACGCCTGCGGTGTCGCGCCGGAGGAGTTCAAGACCGTCGAGTTCTACTCTTCGCACGAGGCGCTGGTCCTGGACTACGAGACCGCGCTGACCCGTGTGGACTCGCGCACCGGCGAGCTGTACGACGTCTCCGGCCACATGGTCTGGATCGGTGAGCGCACCCGGCAGCTGGACCACGCGCACATCGAGTTCGCCTCCCGGATCCGCAACCCGATCGGTGTGAAGCTCGGCCCGACCACCACGGTCGACGAGGCGCTCACCCTGATCGAGAAGCTGGACCCGGAGCGCGAGCCCGGTCGGCTCACCTTCATCACCCGGATGGGTGCCGGCAAGATCCGCGACCACCTGCCCACCCTGGTGGAGAAGGTCACCGCCTCGGGCGCGCAGCCGGTCTGGATCTGCGACCCGATGCACGGCAACACCTTCGAGGCCTCCAGCGGCCACAAGACCCGCCGCTTCGACGACGTGCTCGACGAGGTCAAGGGCTTCTTCGAGGTGCACCGCGCCCTCGGCACCCACCCGGGCGGCATCCACGTGGAGCTGACCGGTGACGACGTCACCGAGTGCGTGGGCGGTGGCGACGAGGTGCTGGTCGACGACCTGCACCAGCGCTACGAGACGGCCTGCGACCCGCGGCTCAACCGCAGCCAGTCGCTGGACCTGGCGTTCCTGGTGGCCGAGATGTACCGCGGCGGCCACTGAGCGACGGCGCCCGCTCGGACGAGCGGATGTGAGCGAAGCCTCTCCGGTCTCGGGACATCCGAGGCCGGAGGGGCTTTTTCAGGCCCGGCCCATTGGGTAAGGTGAGGCTTAGTGAGCTAAGGCAAGCCTTAGTCAAGATCGTTCCAGGCCGAAGAGGCCCGCACCACCCGGGAGAGACCGCGATGTACGTGTGCATGTGTCATGCGGTCACCGAGGACCAGGTGAAGAAGGCGATCGACGCGGGGGCCGACACCCCGCGCCAGATCGCCAAGGGCTGCCGGGCCGGCACCGACTGCGGCTCCTGCGTCCGCCGGATACAGGCCCTGCTGGGCGAGCACGGCGCGCGGCCGTGTCCGACCGCCCGGCTCGCCGCGAGGCTGGGGCTCGCCGACCCGGAGGCCGCGCCGTCGGAAGCAGTCCCGTCGGCCCCGCCCGCCCCGCTGCGCGCGGCCTGAGCGGAGCGGCTCAGGACTCCGGCTGCTCGATCAGCTGGGCCAGGTAGAGCGCCTCCCCGAGCTTCTCCAGCAGCTCCAGCTGGGTGTCGAGGTAGTCGATGTGGTGCTCCTCGTCCGCCAGGATGTCCTCGAAGATGTTGGCCGAGGTGACGTCGTTCTTGGCCCGCATCACCACGATCCCGCGCTTGAGCCGGTCGATCGCCTCGACCTCGATCTGGCGGTCCGCCTCGAACATCTCCTTGACGGTCTGGCCGATCCGGACGTGGAAGAGCCGCTGGTAGTTGGGCAGCCCGTCCAGGAAGAGGATCCGGTCGGTGAGTGTCTCGGCGTGCTTCATCTCGTCGAACGACTCGTGCCGGGTGTACTTGGCGAGCTTCGTCCAGCCGAAGTTCTCCTGCATCTTCGCGTGCAGGAAGTACTGGTTGATGGCGGTCAGCTCGGCGGTGAGCTGCTCGTTGAGGAATTCGATGACCTCTGCGTCGCCCTTCATGGCGGCTGCCTTCCTGCTGTGCGTCCAGATCCTCGGCCGTACCTCCCGGCTGCACGCATCCTGGCACCGCAATGGGAGGAAGTTCCAGTAAGTTCACACTCACTAGGACATGTGTCGGAATATCCGATTTGGCTCGTTCCTTGGCCCGTACGGGCGGGCGCACGGCTTTGGAAAGGGGCGCGCGCCGAGCGTTGCCCGCCGTCTGTCACCATGGAGCCATGGGTCAGTCCGAACGAGAACCGCTGCCGTCGTCTGACCCCAGGCTCCCACCGGGCCAGCGCCGACAGCGCGGATGGCCGACCCTGCACTACGGCCCGGTGCCCCGCTTCAAGCCGCTGACCTGGGACTTCCAGGTGTTCGGCGCGACCGCCTCGGCGGAGAAGCACAGCTGGGACTTCGCCGGTTTCACCGCCCTGCCGCGCACCACCGTCCGCGGCGACCTGCACTGCGTCACCCGGTTCTCGCTGCTCGGCAACGACTGGACGGGTGTGCCGGCGTCCGAGGTGCTGGAGCGGGTGCCGCCGGCGCCGGGCGTCACCCATGTGATGGTCTGGGCCGAGTACGGCTACAGCGCCAACCTGCGGCTGGCCGACTTCGCCGACCCGTCGGCCGTCTTCGCCACCCACCGCAACGGCGAGCCGCTGAGCGCCGAGCACGGCTTCCCGGTCCGCCTGGTCGTGCCGCACCTCTACGCGTGGAAGGGCCCCAAGTGGGTGCGGGCGGTCGAGTACATGCGGGCCGACCGGCGCGGCTTCTGGGAGGAGCGCGGCTACCACAACCTCGCCGACCCGTGGCGTGAGCAGCGCTACTCCTACCAGGAGGAGCCCGGGGACGGCCCGCTGCGCTAGCCCCGGGCCACTACAGGAACGGGAAGGTGACCGTCACCACGGTGCGCTGCGCGCGGCGCTCGCCGGCGGCGGGGGACTGGCTGGACACCTTGCCGGTGCCGAAGAGGTTGACCCCGCTGCTCTGCATCACGAACCCGGCGGCCTGCAGCGTCCGCGCGGCGTCGTCCTTGGACATCCCGGTCACGTCCGGGACCGGCACCATGCCCTTGCTGACCACCAGCGAGACCGGCGTGTTCTCCGGCACCTGCTGCCCCGCCGCCGGAGAACTGCTGATCACCGCGCCCTCGGCGACCGCGTCGTCGTACGTCTCGGTCACCCCGCCGCGCGCCAGCTGGGCGCCGGCCAGCGCGGCGGCGGCCTGGTCGGCCGGCTTTCCGGCCAGCTCGGGCACGGCGATCCGCTTCGGGCCCCGGGAGACGGTGACGCCGACCGCGTCGCTCTTGCGGGCCCGGGCGCCGACCCCCGGGTCGGTGGAGATGACCTGCCCGGCCGGGACGGTCTCGCTGTAGACCTCGGTGAACCGCCCGTGCATGCCCGCGCCGTCCAGGATCCGCTGCGCCTCCGCCCGGTCCTTGCCGAGTACGCTCGGCACCGTCGTGTACAGCGCCGAGGAGAGCGCGTACGTGGCGCCGCCGACCAGCAGCACCAGGGCGGTCAGCACGGAGGTCCAGATCAGCGGCCTGCGGGGGAGGCGGCGCAGCCGGCCCGGCCGCGGGGTGCGGGCCGGCGGGGGCGGCTCGTCGTAGGGGCGCGGCTCGGCGAGCAGCTGCTCCATCACCTCCGGCGGGACGTCCAGCACGCTGGTCCGCTCGACCGGCGGCGCGGGTGCGGCGGGCTGGATCACCGAAGTCGGCTCGCTGGTCGGGTACTGCGGGCTGGGCCGGGTGGAGGCCGGCGGCTCGGCGTCCAGCTGGGCAGGGGTGAGCGTGCGGCGCACCCGCTGGAGGGCGGCCAGCAGCTCGACCGCGTCGTACGGGCGGGCCTGCGGGTCGCGAGAGCACGCGGCGGCCACTATCGCGTCCAGCCCGGGGACGATGTTCGGCACGGTGAGCGACGGTGCGGGGACGTCCTCGTGCAGGTGGCGGTACATGACCTGGACCGGGTTCTCGCCGGTGTGCGGGCGGTGGCCGGTGAGCATCTCGTAGAGCAGGATGCCGGCCGCGTAGACGTCGACCCGCTGGTCGGTCCCGGCGCCGGGGCGGATCTGCTCGGGGGCCAGGTAGGAGACGGTGCCGAGCAGGGTGCCGGTGGTGGCGGTGCCCGACGCCGCCGTGCCGTCGCCCGCGTCGAGCACCCGGACCAGGCCGAAGTCGGCGACCTTGACCAGGCCGCCGTCGGTGATCAGCACGTTCTCCGGCTTGACGTCGCGGTGGACCAGTCCGGCCCGGTGGGCGGCCCCGAGCGCGGCCAGCACCGGCTCCAGGACGTCCAGCGCTGCCCGGATGGACAGCGCGCCGCGGTCGCGCAGCAGGTCGCGCAGGGTGCGGCCGGGCACGTACTCCATGGCGAGGAAGACGGCGCCGCCGTCGGCGCCCTGGTCGAAGACGTTGACCACGTTGGGGTGCGCGAGGCGGGCGACCGCCTTGGCCTCGCGGATGAACCGGCCGGTGAAGCCCGCGTCGCCGGCCAGTGACGGGTGCATCACCTTGAGCGCGACCACCCGGTCGAGCCGGGTGTCGGTGCCCTTGTAGACGGTGGACATCCCGCCGGACGCGATGCGCTGCTCGACCCGGTAGCGGCCGTCGAGGAGGGATCCGATCAGGGGGTCGTGCAGTGCCATGTCCGCCTTGTCCACCCGGCGAGTCTAGTGGCGGGGCCCGGGCGCGGCACCGCCCCCGGGGTGCGCGCCGGGCTTCGTGGCCGGGCTGTGACAGTGCGCCGGTGCCGCGCGCGCCCGCCCTGGGCGGCCGGCCTCCGCCGGACCGGCGGCCGGGTGTCCGCGGTGGGAGCGCGCCCCCGCCGCGGGCCCCGGCTCGGTCAGAACGCCGGGCGCTCGCGGGTGTCCAGGTCGGCCCGGCCGGCCATCGCCGAGGAGGCCTCGGCGTGGAAGCGGCGCGGGATGCGGCCGGCCCGGCGGGCGAGCCGGCCGGCCTCGGTGGCGTGTCGCATCGCCTCGGCCATCAGCGCCGGGTCCTGGGCGCGGGTCACCGCCGAGGCGAGCATGACGGCGGAGCAGCCGAGCTCCATCGCCAGCGCGACGTCCGAGGCGGTGCCGGCACCCGCGTCCAGGATGACCGGGACGCCGGCGCTCTCCACGATCAGCTGGAAGTTGTGCGGGTTGCGGATGCCCAGACCGGAGCCGATCGGCGAGCCCAGCGGCATGACCGCCGCGCAGCCGACGTCCTCCAGCTTCCGGGCCAGCACCGGGTCGTCGTTGGTGTAGGGCAGCACGGTGAAGCCGTCGTCGACCAGCGTCTCGGCGGCGTCGAGCAGCTCGATGGGGTCCGGCAGCAGGGTCCGCTCGTCGGCGATGACCTCCAGCTTCACCCAGTCGGTGCCGAGCGCCTCGCGGGCCAGCCGGGCCGTCAGCACGGCCTCGCCGGCGGTGAAGCAGCCGGCCGTGTTGGGCAGCACCCGGATGCCGTTGCGGGTCAGTACGTCCAGGACGGAGCCCTGGGTGCCGGGATCGACCCGCCGCATCGCCACGGTGGTCAGCTCGGTGCCGGAGATCCGCAGTGCCTGCTCCAGCACCTCCAGACTGGGGGCACCGCCGGTGCCCATGATCAGGCGGGAGCCGAAGGCCGTCCCGGCGATGGTGAGGACGTCCTTGTCGTCGAGTGTGGTGTCGGCCATCGGTCAGCCCCCCTGGACGGCGGTGAGGATCTCGATCCGGTCGCCCGCCGAGAGCAGGGTGTCCGGCCACGAACTGCGTGGCACCACGGCCTCGTTGAGCGCAGCGGCGACGCCGGAGTGGGCCTTGCTCAGGGTGGCCACCACTTCGGCGAGCGTGGTCGCGGCGGGCACCTCGCGCGGCCGGCCGTTGACGGTGAGGGGGATGTCGCTCATGCGGGGACCTTCGTGGTGAAGCGAGTGGGGGAGAAGGGCTCGCCGATGGCCGGGACGGTGCCGGTGGCCAGGTACTCGGCGAGCAGGTCGGCGGTCACCGGGGTGAGCAGCACGCCGTTGCGGTAGTGACCGGTCGCGGCGACCAGGCCCGGCAGGGCGGTCGGCCCGAGCAGCGGCGCGTTGTCCGGCGAGCCCGGGCGGAGTCCGGCGGAGGTCTCCACCAGCGGCAGCTCGGTGATCCCGGGGACCAGGTCGTGGGCGTCGCGCAGCAGTTCGTAGACGCCGCCGGCGGTGACGGTGGTGTCGTAGCCCTGCTCCTCGCTGGTCGCGCCGATCACCAGCTCGCCGTTCTCGCGCGGGACCAGGTAGAGGTGCTGCCCGCGCACCACCGCGCGGACGTTGCGGGACAGGAACGGCCGGTACGGCCCGGGGATGCGCAGCCGCAGGATCTGGCCCTTCACCGGGCGGATCGCGGGCAGCACGCCAGGGGGCAGGCCGGGCAGCCGGTGGCTGTGCGGGCCGGCGGCGAGCACGGTCCGCCCGGCCGCCACCACCTCCCCGGCGGCCAGCCGGGCGCCGACCGCCCGGTCGTGCTCGACCAGCAGCTCGACCGCCTCGGCGCGGTGCACGACGACGCCCGCGGCCTCGCAGGCCCGCAGCAGCGCGCTCAGCAGCCGGCGGCCGTCCACCTGGTGGTCGTCGGCGACGTGCAGGCCGCCGCGGACGCCGGGCGCCAGCATCGGCTCCAGCTTGCGGGCCTCCCGCCCGGTCAGCCACTGCGAGTCCAGGCCGAGCCGCTGGTGGAAGGCGTGCAGCTCGCGCAGCTCCGCGCGGTCGTCGGAGTCGAGCGCGACGGCCAGCGTGCCGCAGCGCCGGTAGCCGGTGTCCGCGCCGCCGCCCGCCTCGGCGAGCTCGGCCGCGAAGTCGGCGTACCGCTCGTTCGAGGCCATCCCGAGACGCAACAACGGCTCCTCGCCGTACTGGAGTTCGGTGACCGGGGCGAGCATGCCGGCCGCGACCCGGGCGGCGCCGCCCCCGGGGTCCGGGTCGACCACGTGCACGCGCCCGACCCCGCGCTGTGCCGCCCGCCATGCGACGGCGAGGCCGATGACGCCGCCGCCGATCACCAGGACGTCGGCATGGGTACCCGCTGCCGAGCGTGTCAAAGTCGCTCTCCCTTCGCCGGTATGACCCGGATCAGGTTCGGACGGTCGCGGGCCGTGCCAGCCCGCCTCTCAGCCCGGTACGCCGGGCTCCCGCGATGGTGCCCCCACCTTAACTCCGGGCCTGGTCACGGCTGAAGGCGCGTACGAGGGGTGGGACGGGCCCGGTACCCGCACCGAACGCCAGTACAGTGACGGGCGTGGCAGATCTGAGCGGAACGGATCAGGTGGTCGTGGTCGGGGCCGGGCTGGCCGGGGCGCATTGCGCTTCCGGGCTGCGGCGCGGCGGCTGGCGTGGGCGGATCGTACTGGTGGGCGAGGAGCCGCACGCACCGTACGACCGGCCGCCGCTCTCGAAGGAGGTCCTGCTGGGCAAGGCCGACGCCACCCCGCTGGACATCGACTTCCCGCACCTCGGCATCGAGGTGCTCGCCGGCTGCCGAGCCACCGGGCTGACCCCGGGCGTGCTGCACACCGACGGCGGCGACCTGCCGTACGGCGCGCTGGTGATCGCCACCGGCGCCGCTCCTCGGGTGCTGCCGGGCGCCGAGCGCGCGCACCTGCTGCACACCCTGGACGACGCGCTGGCGCTGCGGGCCCTGTTCCGCCCGGGCCTGCGGCTGGTGCTGGTCGGTGCCGGCTGGATCGGCGCCGAGGTGGCCACCGCGGCCCGCGCGGCCGACTGCCGGGTCACCGTGGTGGAGGCGGGCCCGGCGCCGGTCCCCGGCGCGCTGCCGACCGAGGTCGGCCGGGAGATGGCCGCCTGGTACGCCGAGGCCGGGGTGGAGCTGCGCTGCGACGCCGCCGTCGCGGCGGTCGAGCCCGGCGCGGTGCTGCTGGCGGACGGCTCGCACCTGCCGGCCGACGAGGTGGTGGTCGGCATCGGCGTCCGCCCGGCGACCGACTGGCTGGCCGGCTCGGGCGTCGAGCTGGACGCCGCCGGTGCCGTCGTCGTGGACGACCGGCTGCGCACCAGCCTGCCTGGCGTCTTCGCGGCCGGCGACTGCGCGAACTACCCGTCCGCCCGCACCGGCGCCCGGCTGACCGTCCAGCACTGGGACCACGCGCTGCAGTCCGGCCAGGCCGCGGCCGCCTCGGTGCTCGGTGCGGACGCGCCCTACGACCCGGTGCCGTACTTCTGGTCGGAGCAGTTCGGCCGGATGGTGCAGTACGTCGGCCGGCACGGCGCGGGGGACGAGCAGGTCCGGCGCGGCTCGCCGCAGGACCCGACCTGGGCGGTGCTCTGGCTGCGCGACGGCGCGCTGCGGGCCGTGCTCACGGTGGACCGCCCGCGCGACCTCACGCAGGCCCGCCGGCTGGTCGAGCGCGGCGCGGTGCTGGATCCGGTCCGGGCGGCGGACCCTTCGGTGCCGCTGAAGGCGGCCGTCGCGGGGTAGGGCCCGGCCCGCGCGAGCGGCCGGTTGGTGCGCCGGGGGCCGCGGAGGTGGCAGTCTGGTGCCGTGAGTGAGATCGAAGCCAAGATTGAGTCCCTGGTCCCCGAGTGGCTGTACCTGCCCGACATCTCCGAGCGGTGGGGCGTCGTGGTCACCGAGGTCCGCAACATGGTCAAGAAGGGTGACCTCATCGCGGTGCGCCGCGGCCCCAACAGGTCGCTGCAGGTCCCGGCCGCCTTCATCGACGACGCCGGCCCGGTCAAGCACCTGGTCGGCACGGTGACCGTGCTGCGCGACAGCGGGTTCAGCGACGAGGAGATCCTGGAGTGGATGTTCACCGAGGACCCGTCGCTGCCCGGCACCCCGGTCCAGGCGCTCTGGGAGAACCGCGCGACCGAGGTGAAGCGCCGCGCCCAGGCGATGGCGCTGTGACCACCGCGACGCCCGGCGCGGCGGCCCGCGAGCGGCTCGCCGACGCCCGGCTCTACCTCTGCACCGACGCCCGCCGCGAGCAGGGCGACCTCGCGGAGTTCCTGGACGCCGCGCTGGCCGGCGGGGTGGACATCGTCCAGCTCCGCGACAAGGGCCTGGAGGCCAGGCAGGAGCTGGCCGCGCTGGAGGTGTTCGCCGACGCCTGCCGTCGCCACGGCAAGCTGCTCGCCGTCAACGACCGGGCCGACGTCGCGCACGCCGCCCGCCCGGACGTGCTGCACCTGGGCCAGGACGACCTGCCGGTGCCGGCCGCCCGCGCCGTCCTCGGCGAGGACGTGATCATCGGCCGCTCGTGCCACGCCGAGTCCGAGGTGGACGCGGCGATCGCCGAGCAGGGCGTGGACTACTTCTGCACCGGCCCGGTCTGGCCCACGCCGACCAAGCCGGGCCGCCACGCGCCGGGCCTCGGCCTGGTCGGGTACGCCGCGAAGCAGCCCACCGACCGGCCGTGGTTCGCCATCGGCGGCATCGACCTGGGCAACCTGGACGAGGTGCTGGCCGCCGGCGCCCGCAGGATCGTGGTGGTCCGCGCGATCACCGCCGCGGACGACCCGCAGGCCGCCGCCGCCGAGCTCGTCCGGCGCCTGCGCGCCTGACCGGCCGGGGGCCGCCGCCGTCCCGGCCGGTACGTCTCAGTACTTGCGGACGGTGGCGGCCTCCGCCAGCGCCAGCAGCACCTCGCGGGCCCGCTCGTCGGCGAGCGGCGCCGCCTCCAGCGCGGCGAGCGACTGGCGCATCAGCTCGGTGATCCGCTGCTCCACCCGCTCGGGCGCGCCGCTGCGCTCGATCAGGCCGCGCAGCCGGGCCACCTCGTCGGGTGCGAGGTCCGGCGCGCCGAGCCGGTCGTCCAGGTGACGGGCGTCGGCGGCCGGAAGGTCGCGCATCGCGTGGGCGACCAGCAGGGTCCGCTTGCCCTCGCGCAGGTCGTCACCGGCCGGCTTGCCGGTGACCGCCGGGTCGCCGAAGACGCCCAGCAGGTCGTCCCGGAGCTGGAACGCCTCGCCCAGCGGCAGGCCGAACGCCCCGTACGCCTCGACCAGTCCGGTCGGGGCGCCCGCGAGCAGCGCGCCGACCTGCAACGGCCGCTCGATGGTGTACTTGGCCGACTTGAAGTGCAGCACCGTCTGCGCCCGCTCCAGCGCGCCCCCGTCGGTGGAGTCGCCGGCGACCGGCTCCAGCACGTCCAGGTACTGGCCGACCATGACCTCGGTGCGCATCAGGTCGAACATCGGCTTGGCGGCCAGCACCGCGGCCGGGTCCAGACCGGAGCGCAGGAACAGTTCGTCGCACCAGATCAGCAGCAGGTCGCCGAGCAGCACCGCGGCCGAGGCGCCGTACTGCTCGCGGTCGCCGCGCCAGCCGTGCGCGCGGTGCAGCGCCTCGAAGCGGCGGTGCACCGAGGGCAGACCGCGCCGGGTGTCGCTGCGGTCCATCAGGTCGTCGTGGACGAGCGCGCTGGCCTGCAGCAGCTCCAGGGCCGCCGCCGCGTTGGCGATGCCCTCGCCGGCCGCCGGGCCGCCCGCCCCGCGCCAGCCCCAGTAGCAGAACGCCGGGCGCAGCCGCTTGCCGCCGTCGAGCAGGAAGTCGCGCAGTGCCTCGGTCGCGGGGGCCAGCTGGGGCGAGATCTTGCCGAGCAGGGCCGACTGGCCGTCCATGAAGCCGGCCAGGGCGGCGTTGACGCGCTCGCGCACGTCCTCCACGTCAATGGGGTTGGCCGGCCGGTTGCTGGACGAGGTCACGATGAGGCTCCGGAGTTTCGCTGAGGTGCAGCAAGCCTAGCCGGGCGACCGGGAACACCCGTACGGACCAGCGCCCGCCGGGTGGATCCGCCCGGGCCCGGTCCGGCCCGACGGGCGGGTCCGCCCCGTTCCCGAGCCGGCCCGGACGGCCTCCGGGCGTATGCGGAACGGCGTCCACCGCTTGTCTCAATTACTGGGATCGAGTTGTCCGGGCCCTGCGACCGGTGGTTAACCTGCCAGCATGGCACTCGGCATCGCTTCCACCAGAACTGACCGCGCGTTGACGGTCCGCGAGCTTCTGGCGGCCGGCAAGCGGTCCTTCTCCTTCGAGTTCATGCCCCCGCGTACCGAGGTCGGCGAACAGCGCCTCTGGGACGCCATCCGCAGGCTCGAACCGCTCGACCCCAACTTCGTCTGCATGACGTACGGGGCCGGCGGCTCCTCGCGCGAGCGCACCGTCAACATGGTCGGCCGGATCGCCACCGAGACCACGCTGACGCCCGTCGCGCACCTGACCGCGGTCGACCACTCGGTCGCCGAGCTGCGCAACATCATCGGCCAGTACGCCGACCAGGGTGTGCGCAACGTCCTCGCGGTACGGGGCGACCCGCCCGGCGACCCGATGGGCGAGTGGGTCAAGCACCCGGAGGGCGTCACCTACGCGTACGAGCTGGTGGAGCTGATCAAGGGGATCGGCGACTTCTGCGTGGGTGTCGCGGCCTCGCCGAACATGCACCCGCGTTCGACCGACTGGGACGACGACATCCGGCACTTCGTGGCCAAGATCCGGTCCGGCGCCGACTACGCGATCACCCAGATGTTCTTCGAGGTCGACGACTACCTGCGGCTGCGCGACAGGGTCACCGCGGCGGGCTGCCACGTGCCGATCATCCCGGAGATCATGCCGGTCACCAACGCCAAGCAGCTGGAGCGCTTCCCGCAGCTGAGCGGCTCGGCCTTCCCGGCCGAGCTGGAGGCCCGGCTGCGGGCCGCGATCGACGACCCGGCGGCGCTGCGCGAAATCGGCATGGAGCACGCCACCGCGATGTCCGAGCGGTTGCTCGCGGAGGGTGCCCCGGGCCTGCACTTCATCACGCTGAACCACTCGACCGCGACGCTGGAGATCTACCAGAACCTGGGCCTGCACCGGCGTTGACCTGCCCCGCGTTCCCGGCCGTTGAACGGGTACAGTCGCCGCACACGCGCGGCGCGCGCGGGCACGCGACTGGAGGTAGCGGGCGGATGGGCATCGGGTACCTGCTGCTGTACGCCGCGTTGGCGGTGGTGGCGCTCTGGCTGGTGGCCGAGCTGCTGCTGCAGAACCGGGCTCCGCTGCACTGGCGCGGACTGGCCCTGGTCGGCTTCCTCGGCGTGGTCGGCGGCATGGCGCTGGGCTCCGTGGTGGTGATCGGCGCGGGTGCCGCGCTGTTCGCGGTCGGTCAGACCTTCGTCACCCTCTCCGTGAAGCGCGGCCACGCGACCGGCTGGTCGCTGCGGGCGGCGGACGGCAGCCTGCCCGGCCCGCTCGCCAAGGTGCCGCTGCTCGGCGCACTGACCGGCGGCGCGGCGGTCGCGGCCACCGCGGTGGCGGTGGAGCGGATCGGCACCGTCAGCGAGGTGGAGTCGACCCCGGAGCCCGAGCCGTTCGAGGAGGAACTCCCGGCCGTCGAGCAGACCGCCGCCTTCGAGATGCAGGAGCTCGCGGCGGACGGCGTCTACTCCTCCGCCTACTACGAGCAGCAGGCGCAGGCCGAGACCCTGCTCCAGGCCCAGGTCCAGCACCAGCCGGACCCGTACGCGGACGCCTACCAGTCCGGCTACGACCCCGCGGCCCAGCAGGTCCAGCAGCAGGTCTGGGACCAGCAGGGCCAGCAGGAGTGGCACGCCCAGCAGCAGCCGGCCTTCGCCTACGACCAGGGCTACGGCGGTTACCAGCAGCCCGTCCAGCCGGACCCGTACGGCGGCTACCAGCAGCAGGTGGACCCGTACGGCGGCTACCAGCAGCAGCCCGCCCAGCAGTACGGCTACGACCAGCAGCAGTGGCAGCCCCAGCAGCCCGACCCGCAGCACCCGCAGCAGGGCGTCCCGCACCAGCCGCAGTACGACTACGGCTACCAGCAGCCGAACACCTGGCAGCAGCAGGGCTGACCCGCGCGCGGGGTCCGGCCCGCGCTCCGCTCGGGCTCAGGCCGGGCCGACGACGCCGGCCGCGATGCAGGCCGACATACCGACCCGGGCCAGCCCGCCGCCGGGGTGGGCGGCGCCGCCGATCAGGAGGAGGCCGGGCACCGGCGACTCGGTCGCGAGCTGGAGCCAGTCCCCGCCGCGCCCGGCGAGGGCCGGCCGGGACACGGCGCCGCCGAACGCCCCGGTCTCCCGGCGGGTGTCCTCGGGCGTCCGGACGACCCGCCACAGCATCCGCTCGCGCAGGCCGAGGCCGGCCGCGTCGACGTGCTCCAGCAGCCGGTCCGCGTAGCGCTCGGCGACGCCCGGCGCCGTCCAGTCGACGTCGCCCTGCGTCGGGACGGTGGCGGTGAGCACGGCGGTCTCGTGGTCGTCGTCGGGGCGCAGCGCCGGGTCGTCCGGGCGCAGCACCTGCACCGTCGGACGTTCGCAGAGGCCGGCCGAGAGGGTCAGCGCGTCGATCTCCCGCGCCGGGACGGCGGCGTGCACCACCGTGCGGTGCGCCGTGCCCGCGGGCCGGGCCCCGCGCAGGGCGAGCAGGACGACGAACCGCCCGGTGGGCACCTCGGGGTGTCCCCACTCCTGCGGATCGCCGTCGGGCCACTCCGCGATCCGGTCGTGGAAGAGCGTCCGGGCGTCCATCGAGGAGATCACCAGGTCGGCCTCGACGGGGCCCCCGGCGGTCTCCACGCCGCGCGCGCGGCCGTCCTTCTCCAGCACCTTCGTGACCCGGGTGCCGAAGCGGAACACCACCCCGCGCTGCTCGCACCGCCGGTGGACGGCGTCCGCCAGCGCGCGGATGCCGCCCTTGACGTACCAGACGCCGAAGGACAGCTCCATGTACGGCAGCACGGTCGCGCCGGCGGGAGCGGTGTCCGGGACGAGGCCGGACCGCAGGGCGTGTTCGTGCAGCAGCGCGGTCAGGCCCGGGTGGCCGTCGAGCCGGCGCTGCGCCACGTCGCCGAGGGTCCACTCGCGCGGGCCGCGCAGCCGGGCGAGCAGTCCGCGCTGCGGCGGGACGGGGTAGGGGTCGGTGTGCAGCGCCGCGCGGTCGGCCGGGAGCGGCTCCTCCAGCAACGGGCGGCGGGTGGCCTCCCAGACCGTGCGGCCGTGGTTCATCACCTCGGCCCAGCGGTCGCCCGCGCCGGGGCCGAACGCGTCGTCCAGGGCCTGGACGACGCCGCCCCGGGAGGCGTTGGGCAGCAGCAGGTCGGTCCCGTCGGGCAGCAGGTGGCGGCTCTCCGGGTCGACCGGGGCCAGCTCGACCAGTTGCTCCAACGGCTCCTTGCCGGTCTTCAGCGCGAGGTCGCGGTAGACCGCCGGCAGGGTGAGCAGGCCGGGGCCGGTGTCGAAGGCGAAGCCGTCCCGCTCGTAGCGGCCGACCATGCCGCCGTACGTGGCACCCGCTTCGCAGACCGTCACCCGGTGTCCGAGGGTCGCCAGCCGGGAGGCCGCCGCGAGCCCGCTCATTCCTGCGCCGATGATGACGATCCGTGCCATGGCCCGAATCCTATGGCCGGGCCGCGGGCACCCCCGCCGCCGGTGCCGCCCGGCCGTCCGCCCGGGCGGCCTTCCGCTCGCGCCGGCGGGCCCGGAAGGTGCGGATCCGGTTGACCGCGAACCAGACCAGCAGCAGGCCCGCGGCCAGCAGGGCGGCGGCGAGCGAGGCGGCCAGCCACGGGTGGAAGATCGCCAGGGTGACCAGGCCGGCCACCGAGAGGTCCTCGGCCAGGCTGACCGCGATGTTGCTCGCGGGTTCGGGCGAGGTGTTCACCGCCATCCGCAGCGAGGCCTTCACCAGGTGGCTGACCAGTGCGGTGGTGCCGCCCATCGCGCCCGCCGCGACCTCGCCCAGCGAGCCCGGGTCGGCGCTCGCGATCAGCGCCCCGACCGTCGCACCGGCGATCGGGCGGACCACGGTGTGGACGGCGTCCCAGAGGCTGTCCACGTACGGGACCTTGTCGGCCACCGCCTCCAGCAGGAACAGGACGGCCGCGGCGGCCAGCACGTCGGTGCGCTCCAGTGCGGGCGGCACCGCGTCGGCCCCGCCGAACCGGCCCAGCAGGCCGAGCAGCAGGACCACCGCGTAGGCGTTGATCCCGCTGGCCAGTCCGCTGGTGAAGATCAGCGGCACGATCGTCATCCGGTCCTCCTCGACGGGGCGGGTGCCGGATCCGCCCGGCCCGCCGTACCGTACCGGGACGCCGGAGCCGTGCCCGTCGGTTCCCGGGTCCACCCGGGTGAGTACGGATACTCAGAACCGCACTTGAGTATCCGAGCGGATGGTGCCCGACCTGCGGGGACGGGAGAGTGGTGGGCACCGGGAGGGCGGCGCGTCGGGCGCCGCGCCCCCGGGGCTGCGGACACGTGGCGGCGCCGGTTCATGGGACGGCGCCGCGCCCGTCACCGGCGGGTCCGCACCGGAGCCGGCCGCAGGCCCGCACCGCCGGCACGGGGCGGCGGAGCGGGTCAGGGGGGACCGGCGACCCGGGGAATCCGAAGCGCCGCCCGTGGGGGGACGGCGGTTCGGCGGGTGCGGGGCGGCGGGACGCGGACCGGCGGAGGGAGACGGTCGGCGGCTGCCGCCCGCACGCATGCCCGGGGACGGCCGGAGGGCGCCCCGGGCCGTACCGGACGCATTGTCAGTGGTGCCGTTCACGATGGAGGGGCACGGGCCGTCCGGCCCGCGCGCTGCCTCGGAACGGGGGAGACCATGACCATCAGCCACCCTGAGAACGTCACCGCCCGCCTCCACTCCGCCGCCCACCGGCCGGGCGCCCCCGGCCCGTCCGCCCACGCCCCGGCCGGTGCCGACGTCCACCCGGTGCTGCGCCGGGTCGCCGCCCCGCCGGCCGCACTCGACCTGCTCGCCGACGCGCACCGCACCCTCGTCCGGGCCCGCGCCCTGGAGGACCCGCTGGAGCGCTACGCCGCCGCCCACCTGGCCGCGCTGCGTACGGTCGCGGCGGTGCTCGCCGTCCGCGGCCGGCCGGAGAAGAGCGCGCGGCGGCGCCAGGCCATCCGCAGCGCCTGGGAGGTACTGCCCGAGGTCGCGCCCGAGCTCGCCGAGTGGGCGCCCTACTTCGCCGCCGGGGCCCGCCGCCGGGCCGCCGCGGAGGCCGGGATCAGGGGGGCGGCCTCGGCCCGCGACGCCGACGACCTGATCCGCAACTCCGCGCTCTTCCTCCGCCTCGTGGAGCGGCTGCTCGGGCTGCACCCGGCGCCGCCCGCACCGCGGCTGCCGCTGGACGGCGAGGCCGTCGCCGACCCGGGCCCCCGGGGGTGACCGGCGGGACCGGGGCGGACCCCGGCCGGTCTAAGGTGGAGGCCATCCGATCGATCTGCCGAGGAGCCCCGCCTTGTACCCGACGCGTCCCCGCAGCGCCCTGCGTACCGCCGTGGTCTGGGAGGTGGTGCGCGCAGCCCTGGAGAAGCGGACGGCCGAGCTGGACCAGCCGGTGCTCGACGTGGTCGACACCGGCGGCGGTACCGGCAACTTCGCCGTCCCGGTCGCCCGGCTGGGCCATCGCGTCACCGTCGTCGACCCGAGCCCCGACGCGCTGTTCGCGCTGGAGCGCCGGGCCGCCGAGGCCGGCGTGACCGACCTGGTGCGCGCCGTTCAGGGCGACACCCAGACGCTGCCCGAACTGGTCGTCCCCGGCAGCGTGGACGCGGTGCTCTGCCACGGGGTGCTGGAGGTCGTGGACGACCCGGCCGAGGCGCTCGGCAGCCTGGTCGGCACCCTGCGCCGCGGCGGCTTCGTCAGCCTGCTGGCCGCCAACCGCAACGGTGCGGTGCTCGCCCGCGCGCTCGGGGGCCACTTCAACGACGCCCGGACGGTGCTGGACGCTCCCGACGGCCGCTGGGGCGGGAACGACCCGATGCCGCGCCGCTTCACCGGCGACGAGCTCGACCGGCTGGCCGTCGGCGCCGGTCTGCGGGTGGACTCGGTGCACGGCGTCCGGGTCTTCGCCGACCTGGTGCCCGGCGTCCTGGTGGACACCGAGCCGGGTGCGCTGGAGGCGCTGCTCAAGCTGGAGGAGGCCGCCGCCGCACAGCCCGCGTTCCACGCGGTGGCGACCCAGCTCCACCTGCTGGCCACCCTGGCGTGACCCGGCGATGAGCAAAAGGGCTCGCGCCGCCCCCGTCCGACCGGCTGCGGGGAGCACCCCGGGTCCACCTCCGCTCCACGCCGCCCCCCACCTGAGCTGCCCAGCTCCGGACCCATTCCAGGGGATCGGGCACTTGTCCGGGCCGGGCGGCGTTGAGTCCAGTGCGGCGCGGACCGTCCGATGCGGCCCGTCCCGCGCGTGGTCGACCACCCCGGAACGGGCCCGTGGACCGTATGATCTGGGTAAAGCCGGAAAGCATGACAGCCGGACGCTCGGGGCATATGGACGACACGGGCCCGGGCCCCCGCACAGGCGTCCGACCGCGCGTTTTCATGGCTGATTGGACTTGCCTCCCCGACCGGGGCGGCGGACCGGTCGCACCCGCGACCGACGAGTAGGAGGACTCCGTGCCGCTCTCGGAGCACGAGCAGCGACTGCTCGACCAGATGGAGCGAGCGCTGTATGCCGAAGATCCCAAATTCGCGTCGGCGCTTGAGGGAACCGGGCTGCGCACCTACACCCGTCGGCGGGTCTACCTGGCCGTCGGAGGCTTCGTGGTGGGTGTAGGCCTGCTGATGGGCGGCATGGTCGTCCCCGACCAGATCTGGGTCAGCGTCGTCGGGTTCCTGGTGATGCTGGGGTGCGCGGTCTTCGCTGTGACGGGTTGGCGCCGCGGTTCCGCAGGTCAGGCCTCCGGCCCCCGGCCGGCCGCCGCTCCGCGCCGCAAGGCGGGGATGATGGACCGGGTGGAGCAGCGCTGGCAGCGACGCAGGGACGAGCAGACCGGCGGGTTCTGAGCGGCCCCGCACGCCCCGGCCGGAAGGACCCGGCCTCACGAACGCCGAGAGGGCGGGCAGTCGACCGACTGCCCGCCCTCGGCGTTTTCGTCCGGCGGCCGTATGCCCCGTGAGCCGGGTCCCGCCTCCGGTCCGGGACCGGAGCCGCGACGGCTCCGGTCCCGGCGGCCCGGTCTCAGGGCCTGCCGTCGTCCTCTCCGCCCCGGTGCCGCAGCCGGCCCCGGGCCCGGCGCACCGGCCCGGTCACCGCCCCGGTCACCCGGGCGGCCCGGCGGCGCACGGCGAGCCGGGCGCCCAGCACCGCGTCGGAGATCCGCCACCAGAGCTGGGCCGAGGACGGGGGCAGCAGCACGGCCCTGGCCCGGACGGCCCGGCCGGCGCCGGCCTTCAGGCCCTCCCTGGCGGTCCGGACGTCCGCCACGACCTGGTCCGACAGCCGGGCGGAGCGGGCGTAGAGCACTCGCTCGGTGGCCAGCGCCAGCCGCCCGGCGGCGGCCGCCGCCTCGGTGCCGAGCTCGGCGGTCTCCGCGATCCGGCGGGCAGCGGCGCGCGGGGTGCGCGACTCGTCCGGCGCGATGCCGGCGTCCCAGGCGGAGTCGATCAGCTCCTCCCAGGCGGCCAGCACCTGGGCGTCGGTGAGCTCCGCCGGGCCGTCCCCGCCCGGCCGGCGCCGCCCGCCCGCGCCGAGCCGGCGGCGGCGCAGCCGCGTCCGCCAGATCATCGGCGTGAGCAGCAGCGCGACGACCAGCAGCGCCACCGCGGCGGCGACCAGCACCTGCCAGGACGGCACCCAGGAGTCCTGCCGCGCCGAGCCGGCGGTCCTCTGCTCGTCCCCGCACTCGCCCATCCGGCGCAGCTTGGGGTCACAGCTGCTGCTCGCCGAGGGCAGCGTGACCGGCCCGGTGGCCTGCCCGGTGAGGGTCGGCTGAGGGGCCGGGGCGGTGGTGGGCTCGACGACCGGCGAGGTGTAGCGGGGCTGCACGCCGAGGCCCTTGGTCGGCTCGAAGCGCATCCAGCCGTAGCCCTCGAAGTACAGCTCAGGCCAGGCGTGGTACATCCGGCCGGTCACGGAGTACGAGTTGCCGGCCTTCGCGTTCCCGGGCATGAAGCCGACCGCGACCCGGGCGGGGATCTGCAGGGTGCGGGCCATCGCCGCCATGGAGGAGGCGAAGTGCACGCAGAACCCGCGCTTGTCGCGCAGGAACGCCTCGATCGCGGTGCTGCCGGTGCCGCTGTCCTTGATGGCGGTGGTGTACTCGAATTCCGGGCCGGTGAACCAGTTCTGCAGGGCGATCGCCTTGTCGTACGGCGTCTTCGCGCTCTTGGTCAGGTCCGCCGCCTGCAGCTTGACGCTCGTCGGCAGGTTCGCGGGCACCGAGGTGTACTGCTCCATGATCTTGGACGGTGCGGGCGGGGCCTGGCGCAGCTCGTCCGCCGTGGGCTTCACGTCCAGCGCGACGACCTTGTAGTTCAGGCCCTTGAGCGCCCTGTCCCGGTTCGGCACGACGGTGCCGGTGAGGATGTCCATCCGCCAGTCGGAGCGGTTCGGGACGCTGACCGAGGACGCCGGGTAGGGCATCGGCAGCCAGCCCTCCTCCAGCCGGTTGCTGATCCTGAACTCGCCGGTGACCGTGGGGGCCTTGAGGTCCCGCAGGCCCTCCGGCTGGGGGAGGGTGTTCGGGAGCTCGGAGACCGCCGGCCTGCTGAGCGTCCACGCGGTGCCGTCGAACTTGTCGAGCGAGCCGGTGCGCAGGTAGGCGGTGTCGGCGAAGACGCTGTCCATCGCGTACGTGAACAGCTCTTCGTTGCTGGGGTTGGTCAGGTGTGAGGCCATGCTGACCAGCGGGTCCAGGCTGCTGACGCCGCCGGTGCCCGAGCCCGGGCCGCCGGATCCGCCGGAGCCGCCGGAGTGGATCAGGCCGCCGTCCCAGTGCGGGAGGAAGGGCGGCACCAGCAGGGCCAGCGCGAGGGCGAGCACGCCGACCCGCTGGCCGCTCAGGCTGAGCGACCCGGAGCCCTCGGTGCCGCGCGGCGTCCCGCGGAAGACCCGGCCCCAGCGTGAGACCCGGTCCTGGCCCTCGGCGAAGAGCAGCACCAGGTAGCCGGCGGCCGCGAGGCCGAACCAGACCCAGCTGCCGCGGTCGCCGGCCAGCCCGTTGCCGACCGAGTAGAGCGCCAGCAGCGGCAGCCCGGCCAGGGCCGAGCGCCGGTAGGTCACCGCGACGGTGTCCACCACGACGGCGATCAGCCCGATGGAGCCGACCAGGATGAGCCGCAGGCCCGCGCTGGGCGGGGCCGGGATGGCGTACTGCTCGATGTCGTCCAGGCCGTGGGCGAAGACCCGGCCGAGCGCGGACACGGAGTCGCCGCCGGGCAGCAGGCCGCCCCACTTGGCGGCGGAGCCCGCGAAGCCGATCAGCAGCATCAGGAACAGGACGACCAGCTGCCCGAGCGGCACCGTCCAGCGGTAGAGCGGCGTCCGGCGCAGGCCCGCGCCGGCCGCCGAGACCACGGCGATCACCAGGTAGGCGTGGGTGATCCAGCCCTTCGTGGTGAGCAGCGGGGTCAGACAGAGCGCGGCCAGGGCGGTGGCCAGCGCCGAGTACACGGTCAGTTTGGCCCGGGTGGTCACGCGCCGGCCTCTTCTCGGTAGGGGGAGGGCGAATCGGCCCGGTCGACGGCCTGCCACAGCTCGGGGACGGAGTCCCCGGCGCGGACCGGCAGGACGGTCCAGCCGGCCTCGCGCAGCTGCCGGACCCTGGCCTGGAACTCCTCCCCGCCGGTGTCGGGCGCGATCATCCGCAGGCCGGCCCAGGTGCCGGTGTCGAGCAGGAAGGCCACCGCGCCGCCGGTGCGGGTGCGCAGCCGGGCCAGGCGGGCGGTCTGCTCCTCGTCCAGGTCGCCGAGGACGGCGACCAGCAGGCCCTCGCCGGAGGCCCGCAGCGGGTCCTCGGCCCGGGAGAGCCCGGCGCCGTCGGAGAGGTCGACCACGGCGAGCGCGTCCAGGATCAGGCCGGAGGCATCGGCGGCGGTGTTGCCGCCGCCGGCCTCGGGGCCGGGGACGCAGTGGCCGAGGTCGGTGAGCAGCCGGGTCTGGTAGCCGCGCTGCAGCAGGTGGCCGGCGACCGAGGCGGCGCAGCCGACCGCCCACTCGAAGGAGGAGGCGGGGCCGCTGCCCCGGTGACCGATCTCGCGGGTGTCCAGCAGGACGGCGGCCCGCGCCTTCTGCGGCTGCTCCTCGCGGCGGACCATCAGCTCGCCGTAGCGCGCGGTGGACTTCCAGTGCACCCGGCGCAGGTCGTCGCCGGGCCGGTACTCGCGCAGGATGACGTCGTCGTCGCCGGCCAGAGCCAGGGTGCGGGCCCGGCTCTCGCCCTGGCCGATCCACTCGCCGCTGAGCCGGACGTGCGGCAGCTGCTGCACCTGCGGCACCACGGTGAGCACGTCGTAGGCGGAGAAGGAGCGGCCGAGCTCGCACATCCCGAACGGGTCGGCGAGGCGCAGCTGCAGCGGGCCGAGCGGGTAGCGGCCGCGCAGGTCGGAGCGGACCCGGTAGGAGACCTCGTGGTGCCCGCGCGGCTCGACCCGGTCCAGCACGAAGCGCGGGCGCGGCCCGAGCACGTACGGGACCTTGTCCTCCAGCAGCAGCAGGCCGGTGGGCACCCGGGAGACGTTGTCGATCCGCAGGTGGACCCGGGCCTCCTGGCCGGCGACGGCCCGGTGCGGGCTGAGCCGGCGGCCGCTGGCCACCCGGTACCGGGTGCCGGCCAGCAGCAGGGCGGCGGCCAGCGGGAGGGCGGCGAGCAGGATGCCGACGTGCAGCAGCGCGCTCTGGTCGAGCAGGTAGGAGCAGGCCACCGCGGTGAGCCCGGCGGCGAGGAAGGAGCGGCCCCGGGTGGTGAGGCCGCGCAGCCCGGCTCGCAGGCCCGACGATTCGTCGGACGGTGACACCTCAGCCCCTCCGGACGGCCGGGCCGCCCTGCGGGCGCGGGAGCGGGAGCCGGGCGACCAGCTCGGCCACGATCTGCTCGGCGGTGCGGCGGCCGAGGTGGCTCTCCGCGGTGGGCATCAGGCGGTGGGCGAGCACCGGGACGGCCAGGCGCTGGACGTCGTCCGGGGTGACGTAGTCGCGGCCGTCCAGGGCGGCGGCGGCGCGGGCGGCGCGCACCAGGTGCAGCGTGGCGCGCGGCGAGGCGCCCAGACGCAGCTCGTGGCTGGTGCGGGTGGCGCCGACCAGATCGACGGCGTAACGGCGGACCGGGTCGGCGATGTGCACGGTGCGCACCAGGTCGATCAGTTTGAGGATGTCCGCGGCGTGCGCGACCGGCTGCAGGTCGTCCAGCGGGCTGGCGCCGCCGTGCACGTCGAGCATGGCCAGCTCGGCCTCGGGGCTCGGGTAGCCCATCGAGATCCGGGCCATGAAGCGGTCCCGCTGGGCCTCGGGGAGGGCGTAGGTGCCCTCCATCTCGACCGGGTTCTGGGTGGCCACGACCATGAACGGCGAGGGCAGCTCGTAGCTGGTGCCGTCGATGGTGACCTGGCGCTCCTCCATCGACTCCAGCAGCGCGGACTGGGTCTTCGGCGAGGCGCGGTTGATCTCGTCGCCGACCACGATCTGGGCGAAGATCGCGCCCGGGCGGAACTCGAAGTCGCGCTGGTGCTGGTCGAAGATGTTGGTGCCGGTGACGTCCGAGGGCAGCAGGTCCGGGGTGAACTGGATGCGCCGCACGGTGCAGTCGACGGACCGGGCGAGCGCCTTGGCCAGCATGGTCTTGCCGACGCCGGGCACGTCCTCCAGCAGCAGGTGGCCCTCGGCGAGCAGGACGGTGAGCGCGATCCGGACGGCCTCCGGCTTGCCCTCGATCACGCTCTCGATGTTCTGCCGTACCCGGTCCACGACGGCGGCGAGCTCGGGCAGACCGACCGGGTGGTACCCGGGTGCCCTCCGGTCGGCCCCCGCACGACCTTCGAGACCGGCCTGATCGTTGTAGCTCGTCACCCGTACGCTCCCTGGCACCTTCGCCCGCCTCACCCCGAGGCCGGGCCCCCACCCCATGCTTGACGCGGCCCTTCGAGGAGCGGTTCCGCGGGGGACACCGGCGCCCGGGGAGGGCCTGCGGCCTGGCCGCCCCAGGTGGTTCGGGGTCAGACCGGCAGGCGCATTCTCCCCCGTGCGGTGGCCAGAAGTCACCCTCTTGCCCGGAAGCACCGGCGTTGCGGTCCGGGCCGGCGGGAGGCGGTGCGCGGTGTCGCCGCCGCGGTGGGGGAACGGCGGTCGGCCGCGTACGGGAGGGAGCCCCGGCGGGGCCCGGGCGGGGTCGGCCGGGCCGGGAGGGCGGAGCCGGGGGGATCAGGAGATCTCGCGCAGCAGTCCGGTGTGGACGTCGAAGACGAAGCCGCGCACGTCGTCGGTGTGCAGCAGGAAGGGCGAGGTGCGCACCCGCTGCATGGACTGCCGGACGTCGCCGTCGAGGTCGACGAAGGACTCGACCGCCCACTGCGGGCGCTGGCCGACCTCCAGCTCCAGCTCGCGCCGGAAGTCCTCGGTGAGGCCGAGCAGGCCGCAGCCGGTGTGGTGGATCAGCGCGATCGAGCGGGTGCCGAGGGCGCGCTGGCTGATGGTGAGGGACCGGATGGTGTCGTCGGTGACGACTCCGCCGGCGTTGCGGATGACGTGCGCGTCGCCCAGCTCCAGCCCGAGGGCGGCGAACAGGTCGAGTCGGGCGTCCATGCAGGCGACGACGGCGATCCGCTGGACGGGGCGGGCGTCCATGCCTCCGTCGCGGAAGGTCACGGCGTAGTCGCGGTTGGCCGCCACGAAGCGGTCGATGATGGCGGGTGCGGTGTCGGCAGCGGCGGACGGCGTGGGCCGGTCGGGAGTCACTGTCATGGTGGAGACGTTAGTGGGGTTCACCGCCGCGTGGTGGGGTCCGGGGCTACAGACCGGGCGGCTGTGACCGAGTGCATATCCACAAAACGACACCGTCGCGGGCGTTCCGTCCCGATCCGCCCAGCGGGGTCCGGGAGGTCGGGGCGGCCGGGGGCGCGAAGCCCCGCGCCCGGTCGTCGGGCCGGCCGGTGGCCGCCCGGCGGTGCCCCTGCGACCTGCGGTGATCCGTACCGCCGCCCGGGTGGTGCGCCGGAGCGGGCCATTGACTGGCGGGGGCCGCGCGATAGAGTTGCGGCGCAGTGGAGCACACCCGTCGGGGCCCGTCAACCGGGTCTTTCCGGCCGGTGCGGCGGCCGACGCGGCCCGTGGCCTCCACCCGCTCCGTGCCACCTGGCGCACCTTCCCCGGTGCCGGGCGGTCACGACCTTCCCCCTGAGCGGGCGGGGACCACGGGCCGCGTCCCGGGCCCGCGGGCTCCCCCCGTGCGCCGGCCGCGGCCCGCGGTGGGCCAAAATGGTCGGAGCTCCCGGACGTCGGGCTGCTCCGCACCGAGGAAGGGCGCCACCGCGCATGACCACCAACGATCCGGCTCCCAAGCACGTCCCGGTGATGCTGCAGCGGTGCATGGACGCGCTGGCCCCGGCGATCTCCCGGCCCGGCGCCGTGGTGGTGGACGCCACCCTCGGTCTCGGCGGGCACAGCGAGGCCCTGCTGACCCAGTTCCCGGACGTCCGGCTGATCGCGGTGGACCGCGACCCGGCGGCGCTGAAGCTCTCCGGCGAGCGGCTGGCCCGTTTCGGTGACCGGGCCACCCTGGTGCACGCCGTCTACGACGAGATCCCCGAGGTTCTGGAGCGCCTGGGCGTCGACCGGATCGACGGCGTCCTGTTCGACCTGGGCGTCTCCTCGATGCAGCTGGACGAGGCCGAGCGCGGCTTCGCGTACGCCCAGGACGCGCCGTTGGACATGCGGATGGACCAGACCCGAGGCATCAGCGCGGCCGAGGTGCTGAACACCTACAGCCACGGCGAGCTGGCCCGGATCCTCAAGTTCTACGGCGAGGAGCGGTTCGCCGGGAAGATCGCCTCGGTGATCGTGCGTGAGCGGGAGAAGGAACCGTTCACCAACAGCGCGCGTCTGGTCGAGTTGGTCCGCAACGCCATCCCGGCCGCCACCCGCCGCACCGGCGGCAACCCGGCCAAGCGCACCTTCCAGGCGCTGCGGATCGAGGTCAACGGTGAGCTGGAGGTGCTGGACCGGGCGATCCCGGGCGCACTGGACGTGCTGGCGCTGGGCGGGCGGATCGTCGTGATGTCCTACCAGTCGCTGGAGGACCGCCTGGTCAAGCAGTACTTCGCGGCCGGCGCGACCAGCACCGCCCCGCCCGGGCTGCCGTTCGTCCCGGAGGAGCACCAGCCCTGGCTGAAGCTGATCACCCGCGGTGCCGAGCAGGCCACCGAGGCGGAGATCGAGGAGAACCGGCGTGCCGCGCCCGTGCGGCTGCGGGTGGCGGAGAGGATCAGGGACCGGAGCACCCGGGGCTGATCGGGCCGGGCGGTCGGAAGGGCGGAGGAGACAGCGTGGTGGCCGGAGGCGGGGCGGGGAGTGCGGTACTCCCCGGGCAGGGCGGCAGGGCGCGGATCACGGTCCGCCCCGGGCGGCGGCCGGTGCGGGGGCGGACGCCGTTCGCGGTGCTGGTGGTGGTCCTGCTGGCGGCCGGGCTGCTCGGCCTGCTCGCGATGAACACCGCGCTCAACGAGGGATCCTTCGAGCTCTCCCGGCTGCAGCGGCAGACCACCGTGCTCACCGACGAGCAGCAGGGCCTGCAGCACCAGATCGACCAGAACTCCGCGCCGGACGCGCTCGCCCGCCGGGCCGCCGAGCTGGGCATGGTCCCGGCCGGGGGGATGGCCTTCCTCGACGTCCCGAACGGCGGCAAGGTGCTGGGCTCGCCCGGTCCGGCACAGGACAACCAGCCGGTGAAGCGCTCCACCGCCGAGCCGTGGCCGGGCAAGCCGCAGCCCTCGCCGAGCGCACAGCCGAGCGCCCAGCCGAGCGGCGCCGCGCCGAGCGCGCCGGTGTCCGGCGGCGACACCACCGTGCGGGTCAACCCTGCGCCCCCGGCCGCCCCCGCCGTGGGCGGGGGTGCGGGCCGATGAGCGACTGGAAGCCCTCCGGCGGAGCGGGCGGTACGGGGCGGCCCCGGCCGACGGCCAAGGGCGCCGCGCCCCGCCAGAGCCCGCGGGGCCAGGTGCCGCGTGCCCAGGGCGGCCGCCCCCAGCCCGCCAAGGCGCAGCCGGCCAAGCCACAGCCCGCCGCCCGGTCGAAGCAGCCGCCGAAGGCCCAGCCGGCGAAGGCCCAGCCCGCGAAGGTCCAGCCGGCGAAGCCCAAGCCGCAGCCGGCGAGGTCGCAGCAGCCGCCGCCCGCGCGGTCACAGGCGCCCAAACCCGCGGCCGCCAAGACCGGGACGCCCCGCAGGGAGCCGAAGGCCGCCGCCCCCCGGACCCCGCTGCAGCGCCGCTCCGACGCCCGCCCGGCCGCCCGCGGCCAGGGGCCGGGGCGGCCGCGCCCGAAGGCCCGTCCGCCGCAGTCCCGGTCGATCAGGCTGGCCGACCCGCGCCGCCGGCTCCGGGTGGTCACGGTGGTGCTCTCCCTGGTGTTCTCGGTCTTCGCCGGCCGCCTGGTCCAGCTCCAGCTGGTGGACTCCGACGCGCTGGCCGCCGACGCCAACACCAACCGCTACCTGGACATCCCGATCACCGCCGAGCGCGGCTCGATAACGTCCGCCGACGGCGTGGCCCTCGCCACCACCGTCGACGCGTACGACATCACCGCGGACCCGGCCATGTTCACCCCGGAGGCCGCCGGCATCCCGGACGCCCCCGAGCAGGCGGCCGCGCTGCTGGCGCCGATCCTCGGCCTGTCCAAGGAGAAGATCGCCGCCGATCTGCACACCCCCAAGACCCGCTACAAGCGCCTGGCCGCCCAGCAGACCCCGGACGTCAAGAACCAGATCAGCGACCTCAAGTCGACCCTGGAGAAGCAGGCGGGCTCACGGTCCTGCGCGGCCCAGAAGCGGCTGCTGAACAAGCCCGCAGAGGGCGGCGGGCGGACCAGGCTGGACAACGAGTGCGTCAACCCGCTGGCCGGGGTCTTCAACCGCGACACCCAGAAGCGCGTCTACCCCTCGGACGGTCTGGCCGCCAACCTGGTCGGCTTCGTCAACGCCGAGGGCGAGGGCGCAGGCGGCCTGGAGCAGCAGTACCAGAAGCAGCTGGCCGGCAAGGAGGGCCACAGCAGCTACGCCCAGGCCGGCGGCCGGCTGGTGCCCACCGCCGGGGGCTCGCTCGACCCCGCCGTGCCCGGCACCGACCTGCGGCTGACCATCAACCGGGACATCCAGTGGGCCGCCCAGCGCGCCATCACCGACCAGGTCGCCAACGCCGGGGCGGAGAAGGGCTACGTCATCGTCCAGGACGTGAAGACCGGTCAGGTGCTCGCGATGGCCACCTCGCCGGGCTTCAACCCCAACAGCCTGAGCAGCGCCAAGGCCAACCAGCTGGGCAACGCGGCGCTCCAGGACGTCTACGAGCCCGGCAGCACCGCCAAGCTGATGACCATGGCCGCGGTGCTGGACACCGGCAAGGCGAGCTGGGACACCAAGGTCACCGTCCCCTACCCGCTGGTCCGCGGTGACACGGCGTTCAAGGACGACGAGGTGCACGACACCTGGTACCTGACCCTGGCCGGGGTGCTCGCCAAGTCGTCCAACATCGGTACCATCGAGGCCGCCCAGACCCTGGGCGCCACCCAGCCCGAGGCCAACAAGGTGCTCTACGACTACCTGCGGAAGTTCGGCATCGGCCGGCAGACCGGCCTGGGCTTCCCCGGGGAGACGGCCGGCATCCTGGACAAGCCGGAGGACTGGAAGGCGTCGAAGCAGTACACCATCCCGTTCGGCCAGGGCCTGTCGGTCAACGCGCTCCAGGCGACCTCGGTGTACTCCACCATCGCCAACGGCGGGGTGCGGGTCGCCCCCAGCGTCGTCCAGGGGACCACCGCGCCGGACGGCCGGTACTCGCCCGCCCCGCCGGGGGCGGAGTCCCGGGTGGTCTCCGAGCAGACCGCCAGGACGCTCACCGAGATGCTGGAGTCCGTCGTCACCGACGAGCAGGGCACCGGCGGCCGGGCGGCCATCCCCGGCTACCGGGTGGCGGGCAAGACCGGTACTGCCAACCGGGTGGACCCCAAGACCGGCGGTTACCGCGGGTACACCGCCTCGTTCATCGGCTTCGCCCCGGCCGACCAGCCCCGGGTCACGGTCTCCTGCGTGATCCAGGACCCGGTCAACGGCCACTTCGGCGGCCAGCTCTGCGGGCCGGTGTTCAAGCAGGTGATGGAGTTCACCCTGAAGACCCTGCAGGTGCCGCCGAGCGGGAGCGAGGCGCCCAACCTGCCCGTCGAGTGGAAGCCGTGATCGACCATGGACAACGAGCGGGCCGGGCGGGCCGACGCCACGGCGGCGGCCCGGTTTGGCAAGGGACGCCCTCCGGCGGATAGCCTTCCCGCCGTGCCGAAACCCGATCAAATCACCGTGAGCCCGCCCCGCCCCACCGGGGCCGCGGCCCAGCCGCTCGCCGAGCTGGCCCGACTGCTCGGCCTCGCGCCCGTCGAGGGGGGCCCGGTCACCGGCGTCACCCACGACTCCCGTGCCGTCCGCCCGGGCGACGTGTACGTGGCCTTCCCGGGCGCCAACCACCACGGCGCGGCCTTCGCGGCCCAGGCCGCGGCGGCCGGTGCGGTCGCGCTGCTCACCGACCGGGCCGGCGCCGAGCTGGCGGCCGGCACCGGCCTGCCGATGCTGGTCGTCGACCGGCCCCGGGCCCGGATGGGCGAGCTGGCCGCCGCCGTCTACGGCCGGCCCTCCGAGCGGCTGCTGATGATCGGGCTGACCGGCACCAACGGCAAGACCACCACCTCCTACCTGGTCGAGGGCGGTCTGCGCGGCGCCGGTCGCAGCCCCGGGGTGATCGGTACCGTCGAGATGCGGGTCGGCGAGGAGCGGATCAAGAGCGAGCGGACCACTCCCGAGGCCACCGACCTGCACGCGATCCTCGCCGTGATGGGCGAGCGCGGCGCGGACGCGGTGACCATGGAGGTCTCCAGCCACGCTTTGGTCTTCGGCCGCACCGACGGCGTGGTCTACGACGTCGCGCTGTTCAACAACCTCACCCCCGAGCACCTCGACTTCCACCCGGACATGGAGGACTACTTCCAGGCGAAGGCCCGGCTCTTCCAGCCCGGCAAGTCCCGCCTCGGGGTGGCCAACCTGGACGACGCCTACGGGCGCCGGCTGGCCGCCGAGGCGAAGATCCCGATCACCTCGTTCTCCGCCACCGGTGCGCCCGAGGCCGACTGGCGCGCGGTGGACGTCCAGCTCGGTCCGGTCGGCTCGACCTTCCGGGTGCTCGGCCCGGACGGGGCCGAGGCTGACGCCGCGGTTCCGCTGCCCGGCCCGTTCAACGTCGCCAACGCGCTGGCCGCGATCACCGTCCTGGTCACCGCCGGGCTGCCGCTGGAGCAGGCCGTGGCCGGGGTCGCCGCGGTGCCCGGGGTGCCCGGCCGCCTGGAGCGGGTGGACGCCGGACAGCCCTACGTCGCGGTGGTCGACTACGCCCACAAGCCGGACGCCCTGCAGGCCGTCCTCGGCTCGCTGCGCGAGGTCACCAAGGGTCGGCTGCACGTGGTGGTCGGGTGCGGAGGCGACCGCGACCCGCACAAGCGCGCCCCGATGGGCGCCATCGCCGCCCGGCTCGCCGACACGGCGCTGCTGACCAGCGACAACCCGCGCAGCGAGGACCCCCTGGCGATCCTCGCCACCATGCTGACCGGCGCCGCCTCGGTGCCCGAGGCCGAGCGCGGCGCCGTCCTGGTCGTCCCCGACCGCGCCGAGGCGATCCACCTCGCGGTGGCCCGCGCCCAGGCCGGGGACACCGTGCTGGTGGCCGGAAAGGGCCATGAACTTGGCCAGTACGTCCGAGACGAGATCCGCCCCTTCGACGACCGGGAGGTGTTGCGCGAGGCCGTCGCGCGGACCACGGCCGCCCGGGGCACCGGAGTAGTGGAGCAGCCGTGATCGCACTGACCCTGGCCGAGGTGGCCGCAGCAGTCGGGGGCACCCTGGACGGCGCCGACCCCGCCACCCCGGTCACCGGCCCGGTCGAGGTCGACTCCCGCAAGGTGCGCCCCGGGGGCCTCTTCGCGGCCTTCATCGGCGAGCACGTGGACGGCCACGACTACGCCGAGCGGGCCGTCGCGGCCGGTGCCGTCGCGGTCCTGGCCTCCCGCCCCGTCGGCGTGCCCGCCGTCCTGGTGGACAGCGTCGTGGACGCGCTCGGCAAGCTGGCCCGCGCCGTGGTCGCCCGTGCCGAGGGCACCGCAGTGGTCGCGCTGACCGGCTCGGCCGGCAAGACCAGCACCAAGGACCTGATCGCCCAGCTGCTCCAGCGCCACGGCGAGACCGTCTACCCGCCGGGCTCGCTCAACAACGAGATCGGCCACCCGATGACCGCGCTGCGGGTCGAGGAGGGCACCCGGCACCTGGTGATGGAGATGGGCGCCCGGCACAAGGGCGACATCGAGTACCTCACCTCGATCACCCCGCCCCGGATCGGCCTGGTGCTGAACGTCGGCACCGCGCACGTCGGCGAGTTCGGCTCCCAGGAGGCGATCGCCGAGGCCAAGGGCGAGCTGGTGGAGGCGCTGCCCGCGGAGGGCACGGCGATCCTCAACGCGGACGACCCGCTGGTGCGGGCGATGGCGGCCCGGACCAGGGCCAAGGTGGTGTACTTCGGCGAGTCCCGGGAGGCCGACGTCAGGGCACAGGATGTTCGCCTCGACTCCACCGGACGGCCATCGTTCACGCTGACCACCCCCACCGGTTCCGCAGCCGTGCAGCTGCGCCTGTACGGTGAGCACCACGTCTCGAACGCCCTCGCCGCCGCCGCGGTGGCGGTGGAGCTCGGGATGTCCGTCGACGACACCGCCGAAGCACTGAGCGAGGCGGGTGCGCTGTCCCGCTGGCGCATGGAGGTCGTCGACCGGGCCGATGGTGTCACCGTCGTCAACGACGCCTACAACGCGAACCCCGACTCGATGCGGGCCGCGCTGCGGGCGCTGGTCTCGATGGGGGGACGAGGCCCGGAGCGCCGCCGCACCTGGGCGGTGCTCGGCGAGATGCGGGAGCTCGGCGAGGAGAGCCTGGCCGAGCACGACGCCATCGGGCGGCTCGCGGTACGGCTGGACGTCACCAAGCTGGTGGCGGTCGGCGGTCGCGAGGCGGCCTGCATGGAACTGGGCGCGAGGAACGAAGGTTCGTGGGGTGAGGAGTCGGTGCTGGTGTCCGACGCGGACGCGGCGGTCGAGCTGCTGCGCAGTCAGCTGCGGCCGGGGGATGTGGTCCTGGTGAAGGCGTCCCGTTCGGTGGGGCTGGAGAAGGTGGCCGAGGCGCTGCTCGCGGACGGTGCTGCCTAAATGAAGCAGATCCTGTTCTCCGGCATGATCGGCCTCGTCCTTTCACTGCTGGGCACCCCCGCCCTGATCAAGCTGCTCGCCCGGCACGGCTACGGCCAGTACATCCGCGACGACGGCCCGAAGGCGCACCACAGCAAGAAGGGCACGCCCACCATGGGCGGCATCGCCTTCATCCTGGCGACGCTGATCGCCTACTTCGCCACCAAGGCGATAACGGGCGAGTCCCCGACCGTCTCGGGGCTGCTGGTGCTCTTCCTGACGGCCGGTCTGGGCCTGGTCGGCTTCCTGGACGACTACATCAAGGTGGTCAAGCGCCGCTCGCTGGGCCTGCGGGCCAAGGCGAAGCTGCTCGGCCAGTCCTTCGTCGGCCTCGCCTTCGCCGTCCTGGCGCTGCAGTTCAGCGACGACCGGGGGCTCGCCCCGGCCTCCCAGCACCTTTCCTTCGTCCGGGACTTCGGCTGGTCGATCGGCCCGGTGCTGTTCGTCATCTTCGCGTACTTCATGATCGCCGCGATGTCGAACGGCGTGAACCTGACGGACGGTCTGGACGGCCTGGCCACCGGTGCCTCGGTGATGGTCTTCGGTGCGTACACCTTCATCGGCCTCTGGGAGTACACCCAGAGCTGTGCGTACGCCATCACCGCCACCGCCAACTGCTACGACGTCCGCGACCCGCTGGACCTCGCGGTCGTCGCCTCGGCCCTGATGGGCTCCTGCTTCGGCTTCCTGTGGTGGAACACCTCGCCCGCCAAGATCTTCATGGGGGACACCGGCTCGCTCGCCCTCGGCGGCGCCCTGGCCGGTCTGGCGATCTGCTCCCGCACCGAGCTGCTGGTCGCCGTGCTCGGCGGCCTCTTCGTGATCATCACCCTCTCGGTGATCATCCAGGTCGGCTCGTTCCGGATGACCGGGAAGCGCGTCTTCAAGATGGCGCCGCTGCAGCACCACTTCGAACTCAAGGGCTGGACCGAGGTCCTGATCGTGGTCCGGTTCTGGATCATCCAGGGCCTCTGCGTCGCCGTCGGCCTCGGCCTCTTCTACGCGGGATGGGTGACCGGATGACCGACCTCCAGCCGGCCGGGCCGGAGTGGACCGGACTGCCGGTCACCGTCGCCGGCCTCGGCGTCTCGGGCATCAGCGCGGCCCGCGTGCTGCGCGCCCTCGGCGCCCGGGTCACCGTCGTGGACGGCGGCTCCGGCGAGGGCCTGAAGGCTCGCGCGGCCGAGCTGGAGGCCCAGGGCGTCACCGTCCGCCTGGGCGACGGCGCGACCCTGCCCGAGGGCACCCGACTGGTCGTCACCTCGCCCGGGTGGCCGCCGAACAGCACGCTGTTCGCCGCGGCCGACCGGGCCGGCGTCGAGGTCTGGGGCGACGTCGAGCTCGCCTGGCGGCTGCGCAGGCCGCTGCCGGCCACCGGCGAGCCGGCCCCCTGGCTGGCCGTCACCGGCACCAACGGCAAGACCACCACCGTCCAGATGCTCGCCTCGATCCTCACCGCCGCCGGCAAGCGCACCGCCGCCGTCGGCAACGTCGGGGTCTCGGTGCTGGACGCCGTGCTCGCCGAGGAGCCGTACGACGTGCTCGCGGTCGAGCTCTCCAGCTACCAGCTGCACTGGGCGTCCTCGCTGCGCCCGTACTCGGCGGCCGTGCTCAACCTGGCTCCCGACCACCTGGACTGGCACGGCTCGATGGAGGCGTACGCCGCCGACAAGGGCCGGATCTACGAGGGCAACGTCGTCGCCTGCGTGTACAACCTTGCCGACCCGGCCACCGAGGCGCTGGTCCGCGAGGCCGACGTCGAGGAGGGCTGCCGGGCGATCGGTTTCGGCCTCGGCGCGCCCGCCCCGTCGAACTTCGGCGTGGTGGACGGCCTGCTGGTGGACCGGGCCTTCGTGCCGGACCGGACCAAGAGCGCCGCCGAGCTGGGCTCGGTGTCGGACGTCAACCCGCCGGCGCCGCACAACATCGCCAACGCGCTCGCCGCCGCAGCGCTGGCCCGCTCCTACGGCGTCGACGTCAAGGCCGTCCGCGAGGGCCTTCGGGCCTTCCGCCCGGACGCGCACCGGATCGCCGAGGTCGGCGTGGTCGGCGGCGTGGCCTACGTCGACGACTCCAAGGCCACCAACACCCACGCGGCGGCCGCCTCGCTGGCCGCCTACCGGCCGATCGTCTGGATCGCCGGCGGCCTGGCCAAGGGCGCCGCCTTCGACGACCTGGTCCAGGGCGCGGCGCAGCGGCTGCGCGCCGCCGTGCTGATCGGTGAGGACCGCGCGCTGATCCGCGAGGCCCTGGCGCGACACGCGCCGGATGTCCCGGTCATCGAGGCGGCCGAGGGCCAGACTGGCGCGGTGGCGATGGCCGAGGTGGTCCGGACGGCCGCATCGCTCGCCCGGTCGGGTGACACCGTGCTGCTGGCCCCGGCCTGCGCCTCGATGGACATGTTCACCAACTACGGCGAGCGCGGCGACCTCTTCGCGGCGGCGGTCCGGGAGCTGGCGGACACGCCATAGCGGGAACGGCGAGCGGGCCGCGGAGACGAGGGAGCGCAGGAGTGGTGGCGGGGCAGGGCGGGGTGGGCGGTTCCGGTGCGCCGGAAAAGGGCGCTGCCGATCCCTGGCGGGTGATCTCGGCCACCACGACCGCCTACAAGTCGGCCGGCCCGCTGGCCCGCCTGCAGGCCTTCCGGGCCCGTCTGCGGTACACCCTGGACCGGCCGCTCACGCCCTACCTGCTGATCATCGGCTCGACCCTGCTGCTCGTGGTCCTGGGCCTGATGATGGTCTTCTCGGCCTCGCAGATCCTGGCCCTGGGCCAGCACCGCTCGGCGCAGTACTACTTCCTGAAACAGCTGGTCGCGGTGGTGCTCGGCCTGGTGCTGCTGATCGGCTTCGCCTCCGTGCCGGTGGCGGTGCTGCGGGTGATCGTCTACCCGGCGATGTTCGGGGTGATCGGCGCACTCGCGCTGGTCGCGATCCCCGGCATCGGGGTCGAGGTCAACGGGAACCGGAACTGGCTTGATCTCGGCCTGATGCAGTTCCAGCCGTCCGAGTTCGCCAAGCTCGCCCTGGTGCTCTGGGGCGCCGACCTGCTCGCCCGCAAACAGCGCAACGGCACCCTCGACCAGTGGAAGCACCTGCTGGTCCCGCTGGTGCCGGGCGCGCTGCTGCTGCTGGCGATGATCATGCTCGGCGGTGACATGGGCACCTCGATGATCCTGGTGGCCATGCTCTTCGGCCTGCTCTGGATGGTCGGCGCGCCGCTGCGGCTGTTCGTCGCCACCCTCGGCGTGGCCGTCGTGGTCTGCACCGCCCTGGTGGTCACCGTCCCACACCGGGCGGAGCGGCTCTCCTGCATCGGCGTCACCAAGCTCGACCCGGCCGGCGCCTGCTTCCAGGCCCTGCACGGCGTCTACTCGTTCGGCCTCGGCGGCCTGTTCGGCTCCGGCCTCGGCGCCGGGGTCGAGAAGTGGGGCCAGCTCCCGGAGGCGCACACCGACTTCATCTTCGCCGCGACCGGCGAGGAACTCGGCCTGGTGGGGACGCTGTCGGTGATCGGTCTCTTCGCGGCACTAGGCTACGCGGGTATCCGTGTGGCCATCGGCACGAAGGACCCCTTCGTCAGGTACGCCGCGGGAGCCGCCACCACCTGGATCATGGCGCAGGCCGTGATCAACCTGGGGTCGGCGCTGGGACTGCTGCCCATCGCGGGCGTCCCGCTCCCGCTGTTCTCCTACGGCGGTTCCGCCATGCTGTCGGCCATGTCCGCGATCGGGGTGCTGCTCTGCCTGGCACGCAGCAGCTCGGGCGCGAAGGCGGCCCTGGCCGCCCGGAGCAAGAACTCCCGGATCAGGAGACGACTGGCCCGGGTGCTGCCACGACGACGAACCACAGCGCGCCCGGCCCCCGGGCCGGCACGCAGGGAGCGGTGAATTTCGGTGCATGTCGTACTCGCCGGCGGGGGGACCGCCGGTCACATCGAGCCGGCCATGGCCCTCGCGGACGCACTCCGCAGGCACGACCCGTCCGTCGGGATCACCGCCCTCGGTACCGAGCGCGGCCTGGAGACCCGTCTGGTGCCCGAGCGCGGCTACCAGCTGGAGCTCATCCCGGCCGTCCCGCTGCCCCGCAAGCCCACCCCCGAGCTGATCACCGTCCCGGGCCGGCTGCGCGGCACCGTCCGGGCCGCCCAGGAGATCATCGAGCGGGTCAACGCGGACGTCGTGGTCGGCTTCGGCGGCTACGTCGCGATGCCGGCCTACCTGGCCGCCAAGCGGGCCGGCGTGCCGATCGTGGTGCACGAGGCCAACGCCCGGCCCGGCCTGGCCAACAAGATCGGCGCCCGGTACAGCGACTTCGTCGCCGTCTCCACGCCGGACAGCAAGCTGCGCGACTCCCGGTACATCGGCATCCCGCTGCGCCGCACCATCGCCACGCTGGACCGCAACGCGGCCCGCCCGGAGGCCCGGCACTACTTCGGCCTCGACCAGCGGCTGCCCACCCTGCTGGTCTCCGGCGGCTCGCAGGGCGCCCGCCGGCTGAACGAGACGGTCACCGCGATCGCGCCGCGGCTGCAGCAGTACGGCGTGCAGATCCTGCACGCGGTCGGTCCGAAGAACGAGCTGCCGCAGGTGGACGACATCCCCGGGATGCCGCCGTACCGTCCGGTGCCGTACGTGGACCGGATGGACCTCGCCTACGCCGCGGCCGACCTGATGCTCTGCCGGGCCGGCGCCATGACGGTGGCCGAGCTGGCGGCGGTCGGCCTGCCCGCCGCGTTCGTCCCGCTGCCGATCGGCAACGGCGAGCAGCGGCTGAACGCCCAGCCGATGGTCAAGGCGGGCGGCGGCCTGCTGGTCGACGACGCCGAGCTCACCCCGGACTGGGTGCTGCAGAACGTGCTGCCGGTGCTGACCGACCCGCAGCGGCTCTGGGACATGAGCCGGGCGGCGGCCGAGTTCGGCCGCCGGGACGCCGACGAGCTGCTGGTCGGCATGGTCTACGAGGCGATCGACGCCGCCCGGGGCGGCCGCCGCCGTGGCTGACGGCCGGCTCGCCGACCCGTCCCCGGCCGCCGGCCGGGGGCACCCGCGGGACGAGGTGGAGTTCGGGGAGGAGGAGTACGCTCCCCGGCTCCGGCTCTCCCCGCGGGGCATCGCGGTGCTGGGCGTGCTCGGCGCCGCGGTGGTCGGCGTGCTGGCCTGGCTGGTGTTCTTCTCCCCGGCCCTGGACGTGCGCAGCGTCGCGGTCCAGGGTGCGGCGGACGACCGGCTGACGGCCGACCAGGTCCGCGCGGCCATCGGCGAGCTGGGCGGCGGCCCGTTGGCGCGGGTGGACCTCGACGACGTGAAGAAGCGGGTGGAGGCGATCCCGCGGGTGGCCGACGCCGAGGTCTGGCGGGGGTGGCCGCACACCCTGCGGGTGAAGCTCACCCAGCGGACCGCGGTCGCCGCCGTGAAGGGCGAGGACGGCCGCTTCACCCAGGTCGACGCCGCCGGGGTGAGCTTCGCCACCGAGGCCGCGGCCCCGGCGGGCGTCCCGGTGGTCGAGCTCCGCTTGAGCCAGCAGGCCGCCGACGCGGAGCCGGTGCTCGGCCGGCCCCAACTGGTCCAGGCCGCGGTGGCGGTCGCCGCCGGGCTTCCGGCCGAGATCCGGCAACGGGCCGGGGCGGTGCTGGTGCACTCGTACGACGACATCCAGCTTCAGCTCAGTGGGGGTACCACGGTCCGCTGGGGGAGTGCGGAGCAAATCGATCGAAAAGCCCGGGTCCTGTTGGCACTGATGCATCAGAAGGGTACGAACTTCGATGTGAGTGCGCCCGAGGCGCCGGCGGTGTCCGGATGATCCGGTAGGTTCTGTGATTGAGGGAGGGGTTGACGGCTTTCGGCGTCGGCCCGAACCTTGGTGGTCACCCCGGTTTCATCGGCCGGCCGATGATCACATAGGCTCAAAAGAAAAAGGGAAGCTCGGCGTGTTCGTTGAAACACGTGCCAGCGGCCACCTAGTGTCCTGTGTCACCAGACTGTGTCCCCTGGTGATGTGACGGGGGCACAGGACTAACCCTAAAGGTCAAGTTTAGGGTTGGGGTCGGTGGTCGGCATTTCGGACATTCAGTCAGAAACCAGGCTCCCTACCCATCGACATCCGTCGGTACGGCACCCCACCGGGCGTCGGGCCGACCCGGAAATTCGAGGCGAGAGGCCTTCGACGTGGCAGCACCGCAGAACTACCTCGCAGTCATCAAGGTCGTCGGTATCGGCGGCGGTGGTGTCAACGCCATCAACCGGATGATCGAGGTCGGTCTCAAGGGCGTCGAGTTCATCGCGATCAACACCGATGCGCAGGCCCTCCTGATGAGCGACGCCGACGTCAAGCTCGATGTGGGCCGTGAACTCACCCGGGGCCTCGGCGCCGGCGCCAATCCCGAGGTCGGCCGGAAGGCCGCCGAGGACCACCGCGAGGAGATCGAGGAGGTCCTCAAGGGGGCCGACATGGTCTTCGTCACCGCCGGCGAGGGCGGCGGCACCGGCACGGGCGGCGCGCCGGTGGTGGCCAACATCGCCCGTTCGCTCGGCGCGCTGACCATCGGCGTGGTCACCCGCCCCTTCACCTTCGAGGGCCGGCGTCGCGCCAACCAGGCCGAGGACGGCATCGCCAGCCTGCGCGAGGAGGTCGACACCCTCATCGTGATCCCCAACGACCGGCTGCTGTCCATCTCGGACCGCCAGGTCAGCGTGCTGGACGCGTTCCGCTCCGCCGACCAGGTGCTGCTCTCCGGTGTCCAGGGCATCACCGACCTGATCACCACCCCGGGTCTGATCAACCTCGACTTCGCCGACGTCAAGTCCGTCATGTCGGACGCCGGTTCGGCGCTCATGGGCATCGGGTCGGCCCGCGGCGAGGACCGCGCCAAGGCGGCCGCCGTGATGGCGATCTCCTCGCCGCTGCTGGAGGCCTCGATCGACGGCGCCCGCGGCGTGCTGCTGTCCATCTCCGGCGGCTCCGACCTCGGCCTGTTCGAGATCAACGAGTCCGCCCAGCTGGTCAGCGAGGCCGCGCACCCCGAGGCCAACATCATCTTCGGTGCGGTCATCGACGACGCGCTCGGCGACGAGGTCCGGGTCACCGTGATCGCGGCCGGGTTCGACGGCGGGCAGCCGCCCGCCATCGTTCGCGACCCGGTGGTCAAGGCCGGCCAGCAGGCCCCGGCCGCCGCCACGCCGGCCGCCGCGCCGGAGCGCCCGGCGACCCGGCCCGCGTACGGGGGCATCGGCTCGGTGACCGCCCGCCAGGAGGCCGAGGCCCCGGCGCCGGCCCGTCCGGCGGAGGCCCCGGCCACCGCGACCGCCGCCCCGGTGCCGCCGCAGGTGCAGCCGGCCCGCCAGCCGTTCGTGGAGAGCCCCGCCGAGGAGCTCGACGTCCCGGACTTCCTTAAGTGATCGATCGCACGGACCGCAACGGTGCTCACTTCGCCTTCACCACCCGGTGGGGCGGGGTGAGCACTTCGCCGTACGGGGAGCTGAACCTCGGCGGTGCGGTGGGGGACGACCCGGCCGCCGTCCGGGAGAACCGGGCGATCGCGGCCCGCTCGCTGGGGCTGGACCCGGCCGACGTGGTCTGGATGAACCAGGTGCACGGCGCTGACGTCGCCGTGGTGACGGAGCGCCAGCCGGCGGGGGAGGCCCCGGTGGTGGACGCGGTGGTCACCGACCGGCCGCTGGCGCTGGCGGTGCTGACCGCCGACTGCACCCCGGTGCTGCTGGCCGACCCGGTGGCGGGTGTCGTGGGGGCGGCCCACGCGGGCCGGCCCGGGCTGGCGGCCGGTGTGGTCCCGGCGGTGGTCCGGGCGATGCTGGAGCTGGGTGCCGAGCCCGGGCGGATCGCCGCCGCGGTCGGCCCCGCGGTCTGCGGGCGCTGCTACGAGGTCCCGGACGCGCTGCGCGCCGAGGTGGCCGCGGTGGTCCCGGCGGCGTACGCGGAGACGTCCTGGGGCACCCCGGCGCTGGACGTGCCGGCGGGAGTGGCGGCCCAGCTCGCGGCCGCGGGGGTCGCCGATCCGGTGCGATCACCGGTCTGCACCCTCGAATCCGCCGATCACTACTCCTACCGCCGTGAGCAGCGCACGGGCCGGCTCGCGAGCTACGTCTGGTTGGGCTCTGAACTCTGATGACGAACGACATCTACGGACCGTTCCCGGGCAGCCGGGAGTTCCTCGCCGGCCTGACGGAGGGGCAGCGGGCCCGGTACGAGGAACTCGGCACCAATCTGGAGGTCGTCGAGCGGCGGATCGCCGACGCCTGCGCCGCCGCGGGGCGGGCGCGTGACGAGGTGAAGCTGGTCGTGGTCACCAAGACCTACCCGGCCGAGGACACCGCACTGCTGGCCGCGCTGGGCGTCACCGACGTCGCGGAGAACCGCGACCAGGACGCCGCACCCAAGGCGGAGCAGTGCAGAAACCTTCCGCTGGACTGGCACTTCGTCGGCCAGCTGCAGACCAACAAGGTCCGCTCGGTGGTCCGGTACGCGAACCACGTGCACTCGGTCGACCGGCTGCGGTTGGTGGAGTCGCTCTCCGCGGCGGTGCTCAAGTCGGACCGCCCGGAGCTGGGCTGCCTGGTGCAGGTCGCGCTGGACAGGGACGTGCCGGCCGGCGGCGCCGCCGTGCAGGGCGGGGCAGAGCACCGCGCCGGGGTCGCCCCGGCCGACGTCCCGGCGCTGGCGGACGCGATCGCCGAGGCGCCCGGGCTCCGGCTGGACGGGGTGATGACGGTCGCTCCGCTCGCCGGCCCGCTCGCCGGCGACCCGGCCCGCGCCTTCGCGGTGCTGGCGGAAATCGCAAGCGCCGTACGGACGGCCCATCCGGCTGCCACCATGGTTTCCGCGGGAATGAGCGGGGACCTGGAGCAGGCCGTTGCCGCCGGGGCGACACACGTGCGCGTCGGAACGGCGGTACTCGGAGTGCGGTCACCCCTCAGGTAACGTCACCGGGTAGTAGATCAGACTGCAGGACAAAATAGGACAGAAGCTAGCAGCTTTCCAGAGCGCTAGCCAACCGTGGATCGCAGCTCCGCGGCCCCCTCCCCACGATTTCTGACCGGCCGTCGGCCCGGCGGGTCGTCGCGGGCGGAACCGCGGAATCCGCAGCGGGGCCGTGGGCCCGGCCGCCGGGACGGTCCACCACAAGCGGAGGAGACAGGAGCATGGCCGGCGCAATGCGCAAGATGGCGGTCTACCTCGGCCTCGTGGAGGACGAGACGTACGACGGCCAGGGGTACGACCCCGACGACGACTACGACGCTGACCCCGAGCCGATCCGCGCCGGGCGGACCGAGGACATCCCCCGGCCGGCCGCTCCGGCACCCGCCCCGGTCTCCTCGATCACGCCGCAGCCGGTGCCGGCCGCGGTGCCGATCCGGCAGGAGGCCCCGAGGATGGCCCCAGTGTCGTCCATCACACCCGAACGCCGCCACAACCTGGAGAAGAGCGCCCCGGTGATCATGCCCAAGGTAGTGAACGAACGAGAGCCCTACCGCATCACCACGCTGCACCCCCGGACCTACAACGAGGCCCGTACCATCGGGGAACAGTTCCGCGGCGGGACTCCGGTGATCATGAATCTGACGGAGATGGACGACACCGATGCCAAGCGCCTCGTAGACTTCGCCGCTGGACTCGTCTTCGGTCTGCACGGCAGTATCGAGCGCGTGACGCAGAAGGTGTTCCTGCTGTCGCCTGCTAACGTCGATGTCACGGCGGAGGACAAGGCTCGGATCGCCGAGGGTGGGTTCTTCAACCAGAGCTGACCCGGCCACGACTTTACGTGTGGATCTGATCGACAGCGAGTTAGCGACAGGCAGTACGGCCCGAGGGCCGAGAACCGGGGAGAGGGAAGCGCGATGGGGATCGTGTGGGCGGTGCTCTACTACGCGCTGACCGTCTTCCTGGTGTTCCTGCTTGTGCGGCTGGTGATGGACTGGGTGTTCCAGTTCGCGCGTTCGTGGCGGCCCGGCAAGGCCATGGTCCTGGTCCTGGAGGCCACGTACACTGTCACGGATCCGCCGCTCAAGCTTCTTCGGCGGTTCATTCCGCCGTTGCGTCTCGGGGGCGTGGCGCTCGACCTGTCCTTCTTCGTACTGATGATCATTGTGTATGTCCTGATCTCGCTTGTGCGGCCCTAGTCGTAGGTGAGCGATGCGACAGGATGCCGGTGTGCCGACGATCACGTTGAGGTGAAGAGATGCCATTGACCCCCGAGGACGTTCGGAACAAGCAGTTCACGACCGTCCGCCTGCGCGAAGGCTATGACGAGGACGAGGTCGATGCCTTCCTCGACGAGGTCGAGGCGGAGCTGACCCGCCTTCTGCGCGAGAACGAGGACCTGCGTGCCAAGCTGGCCGCTGCGACCCGTGCCGCCGCGCAGAACCAGGCCAACATGCGCAAGGAGCCGCCGCAGGAGTCGCGTCCCGGCGCTCCCGTGCCGGCCGCCATATCCGGCCCGCCGGTCCCCGGGCAGCAGGGCGGCCCCGGTGGTCCGCAGCCGATGGGTGGCCCGGGTGGCCCGGGTGGTCCGCAGCAGATGGGCGGCCCGCAGCAGCAGATGGGCAACCAGCCCCTCGGCCTGCCGTCCGGCGCCCCGCAGCTCCCGGCCGGTCCGGGTGGTCCGCAGCAGATGGGCGGCCCGCAGCAGCAGATGAACCAGACCATGGGCGGCCAGCAGCAGCTGGTCCAGCCGATGGGCGGTCAGATGCTCCAGCCGATGGGCGGCCCCGGCGGCCCGCAGGGCATGGGCAACCCGATGGGCCAGGGCATGGGCCAGCAGCAGATGCAGCAGATGGGTGGCCCCATGGGCGCCCCGCAGCAGATGGGCGGTCCGCTCGGCGGCCCGATGCAGCCGCAGCAGGGTCCCGGCGGCGACAGCGCGGCCCGCGTGCTCGCGCTCGCCCAGCAGACCGCCGACCAGGCGATCTCGGAGGCCCGTTCCGAGGCCAACAAGATCGTCGGCGAGGCCCGCAGCCGGGCCGAGGGCCTGGAGCGGGATGCCCGCGCCAAGGCCGACGCACTGGAGCGGGACGCGCAGGAGAAGCACCGCGTCGCGATGGGCTCGCTGGAGTCCGCGCGGGCCACGCTGGAGCGCAAGGTCGAGGACCTGCGGGCGTTCGAGCGCGAGTACCGCACGCGTCTGAAGTCGTACCTGGAGACCCAGCTGCGCCAGCTGGAGTCGCAGGCGGACGACTCGCTCGCCCCGCCGCGCATCCCGGCCACCGCGTCGCTGCCGCCGGCCGCGTCGTCGATGGCTCCGGCCGGTGCGTCCGCGATGAGCGGCGGTGCCCCGAGCTTCGGTGGCAACCAGCCGTCCTTCGGCGGGAACCAGCCCTCGTTCGGCGGGCAGAGCTCGTTCGGCGGGAGCTCGGGTGCCCCGAGCTTCGGCGGGCAGGCCTCCGGCGGCAACACCGGTGCCCCGCAGATGCAGCCGGCCGGGATGACGCAGCCGATGGCGGCGGTCCGGCCCCAGCCGCCGCAGCCGATGCAGCAGGCGCCGGCGCCGATGCGCGGGTTCCTGATCGACGAGGACGGCGACAACTAGTCGCGGTCGACACCCGGAGCGCCCCCGCTCCGACCTTCGGGTCGGGACGGGGGCGCTCCGCCGTTCCCGGACGTGCCGGCGGGCCCGGCCGTTCGGGCACCGGGGCCAGGGCGGGAACGCCGGAGCGGCCGGCACCTCGGGGAGGCGCCGGCCGCTCCGGGCGGGGTCAGGCCTTGCGGAGCTGGAAGGCGAGGCCCAGGCCTTCGTCGGTGAAGGTCTCGGACTCCCAGTCGGCGGCCCCGGCCGCGAAGTCGGTGGCCAGCACCTCCTCGGCGACCAGCGGGCCGTGCTCGGCGACGGCCTCGGCGGTGTCCTCGTTCGTCGCCCGCCAGCGCAGGACGATCCGGTCGGCGACGTCCAGACCGGAGTTCTTGCGGGCCTCCTGGATCTGGCGGATCGCGTCGCGGGCGATGCCGAGGCGCTTCAGCTCCGGGGTGATCGCCAGGTCGAGGGCGACGGTGGCGCCGGACTCGTTGGCGACGGCCCAGCCCTCGCGCGGCGTCTCGGTGATGACCACCTCGTCCGGGGCCAGGGCGACCGTCTCGCCGTTCAGCTCGACCGAGGTCCGGCCGTCGGCGCGCAGTTCGGCGGCCAGGCGGGCGGCGTCGGTGGCGGCGACCGCCTTGGCGACGTCCTGGACGCCCTTGCCGAAGCGCTTGCCCAGCGCGCGGAAGTTCGCCTTGGCCGTGGTGTCGACCAGCGAACCGCCGACCTCCGCCAGGGACTCCAGGGTGGAGACGTTGAGCTCCTCGGCGATCTGCGCGCGCAGGTCGGCCGGCAGCTCCTCCCAGCCCTGGGCGGCGATCAGCGCCCGGGAGAGCGGCTGACGGGTCTTCACGCCGGACTCGGCGCGGGTGGCCCGGCCGAGCTCGACCAGGCGGCGCACCAGCGCCATGTGCCGGGAGAGGTCGGCGTCGATCAGCGACTCGTCGGCCTCCGGCCAGGTGGCCAGGTGGACCGAGGCCGGGGCGTCCGGGACCACCGGGACGACCAGGTCCTGCCAGACCCGCTCGGTGATGAACGGGGTGAGCGGGGCCATCAGCCGGGTGACCGTCTCCAGCGCCTCGTGCAGGGTGGCGAGCGCGGCGGCGTCGCCCTGCCAGAAGCGGCGGCGGCCACGGCGCACGTACCAGTTGGAGAGGTCGTCGACGAAGCCGGAGAGCAGCTTGCCGGCGCGCTGGGTGTCGTACGCCTCGAAGGCCGCGTCGACCTCGCGGACCAGGGTGTTCAGCTCGGAGAGCACCCAGCGGTCCAGCTGCGGACGGTCGGCCGGGGCCGGGTCGGCGGCCGAGGGGGCCCAGCCGGTGGTGCGGGCGTACAGCGCCTGGAAGGCGACGGTGTTCCAGTAGGTGAGGAGGGTCTTGCGGACCACCTCCTGGATCGTCCCGTGGCCGACCCGGCGGGCCGACCAGGGCGAGCCGCCCGCCGCCATGAACCAGCGGACGGCGTCGGCGCCGTGCTGGTCCATCAGCGGGATCGGCTGCAGGATGTTGCCCAGGTGCTTGGACATCTTCCGGCCGTCCTCGGCCAGGATGTGGCCCAGGCAGACGACGTTCTCGTAGCTGTTCCTGTCGAACACCAGGGTGCCGACGGCCATCAGCGTGTAGAACCAGCCGCGGGTCTGGTCGATCGCCTCGGAGATGAACTGCGCGGGGTAGCGCTTCTCGAAGAGCTCCTTGTTCTGGTACGGGTAGCCGTACTGGGCGAACGGCATCGAGCCCGAGTCGTACCAGGCGTCGATGACCTCGGGCACCCGGGTCGAGGTGTCGCCGCACTCGCGGCAGGCGAAGGTGACGTCGTCGATGAACGGGCGGTGCGGGTCGAGGCCGCTCTGGTCGGTGCCGGTCAGCTCGGTGAGCTCGGCCAGCGAGCCGACGCAGGTGAGGTGGCCCTCCTCGCAGCGCCAGATCGGCAGCGGGGTGCCCCAGTACCGGTTCCGGCTGAGCGCCCAGTCGATGTTGTTGTTCAGCCAGTCGCCGAAGCGGCCGTGCTTGACCGTCTCCGGGAACCAGTTGGTGGCCTCGTTCTCGCGGATCAGCGCGTCCTTGACGGCGGTGGTCCGGATGTACCAGGACGGCTGCGCGTAGTAGAGCAGCGCGGTGTGGCAGCGCCAGCAGTGCGGGTAGCTGTGCTCGTACGGAAGGTGGCGGAAGAGCAGGCCGCGCTCGTCGAGGTCCGCGACCAGGGCCTCGTCGGCCTTCTTGAAGAACTGGCCGCCGACCAGTGGGACCTCGGGGGCGAAGGTGCCGTCGGAGAGCACCGGGTTGACCACCGGCAGGCCGTACCTGCGGCAGGTCGCGAGGTCGTCCGCACCGAAGGCGGGGGACTGGTGGACGATGCCGGTGCCGTCCTCGGTGGTGACGTAGTCGGCGTTGAGGACGTAGTGCGCGTCCTCGATCTCGACCAGGTCGAAGGGGCGGCGGTAGGTCCAGCGCTCCATCTCGGCGCCGGTGAAGCGCTGGCTGGTGGCCTCCCAGCCCTCGCCGAGGGCCTTGGCCAGCAGCGGCTCGGCGACGACCAGCTTCTCGTTGCCGTCGGTGGCCACCACGTAGACCACCTCGGGGTGGACCGCGGCGGCGGTGTTGGAGACCAGGGTCCAGGGGGTGGTCGTCCAGACCAGCAGGGCCGCCTCGCCGGCCAGCGGGCCGCCGGTGAGCGGGAAGCGGACGAAGACCGAGGGGTCGACGACGGTCTCGTAGCCCTGCGCGAGCTCGTGGTCGGACAGGCCGGTGCCGCAGCGCGGGCACCAGGGGGCGACGCGGTGGTCCTGGACCAGCAGGCCCTTGTCGAAGATCTGCTTGAGCGACCACCAGACGGACTGGACGTACGACGGGTCCATCGTCCGGTAGGCCTCGTCGAGGTCGACCCAGTACCCCATGCGGGTGGTCAGCTCGGCGAAGGCGTCGGTGTGCCGGGTCACCGAGTCGCGGCACTTGGCGTTGAACTCGGCGATGCCGTAGGCCTCGATGTCCTGCTTGCCGGAGAAGCCGAGCTCCTTCTCGACGGCCAGCTCCACCGGGAGGCCGTGGCAGTCCCAGCCGGCCTTGCGGGCGACGTGGTAGCCCTTCATCGTCCGGTAGCGGGGGAAGACGTCCTTGAAGACGCGGGCCTCGATGTGGTGGGCGCCGGGCATGCCGTTGGCGGTGGGCGGGCCTTCGTAGAAGACCCACTCCGGGCGGCCCTCGGACTGCTCCAGGCTGCGCCGGAACACCTTGTTGTCCTGCCAGAAGGAGAGGATCTGGTGTTCCAGGGCGGGCAGGTCGACCTGCGCGGGGACGGGGTTGTAGGTGCTCATCGCGGGCGTCTACCTCCGGCGGATGTGGGCTGGATCCGACGGAGGGACGAGACGGCATGCCGCCCCGCGGTACCACCCTCCTTGGCCGCGGTCCTGCGTGCGGCCCTCTTGTTTGGGCTTGCTGCCGGGTCTAGTAGGCCGGTGGCCGTTCTTCCGGCGGCTCCGGGGTGATCTTCCCGCCGTGCACACCCCCGGGCTCGCACCGTCCCCGGGTCGCTGGTGGCTGCGTACGTCGGTACTCGTCCCATCTGCGCCTTGCAGGCCCAGTGTATCGGCCGCCGCAAGTCGGTTTGCCGGGTCGCCGCGGCGGCGCGCGGCCCGCTTCCGGTGCGCTGCGCCGGGGTGGTTAGGCGGGGGTGATCTGGGCACAACTCTGGTCAGCGCGCAGGTGGGGCGGCTGTGGCGGCTGCCCGGGTGGGATCATGGTGGGGCGTCGGTATGTCATGTTGTGACCGGTTTTGATGGGGATTATCGTTCCGGCACTGGAAGCCGCCGGGAACCGGCGGCTCGATTCGTTCGTAGATGGGGTCGAAGCCATGGCTGATAAGGCAACCGGCGCGGGTACCGCCACCAAGCGGGCACGCAAGGCCGTGGCAGCAGAACCAGGGGAGGGGACCGTGACCACTACCGCACGGCACAAGACCAGCAACGACGCCACGCTCGTGGCCCCCGGCCGCGCCCGCACCGCGGCCGCCACGGCGGCCCGCGGCGCCGAGTCGGTGGACCCGGCCGAGCTCCCGGTCCGTCCGGGCGAGGACCCGTGGACCTCGGAGGAGGTGCACGAGCTGCACGCCGAGCTGATCAGCGAGCTCGACCGGCTGCGGGGGGAGATCGACGCCGCCGAGGCGGCCATCACGGGCCTGATGCGCGACTCCAACGACGGAGCCGGTGACGACCAGGTGGACGCCGGTACGAAGAACATCTCGCGGGAGAGCGAGCTGGCCCTCGCCAACAACGCCCGGGACAGCCTCGCCCAGACCGAGCACGCGCTGGCCCGGCTGGAGGGCGTCGGGTTCGGCATCTGCGAGTCCTGCGGCCAGGCCATCGGCAAGGCCCGGATGCAGGCCTTCCCCCGGGCGACGCTCTGCGTCCAGTGCAAGGCCAAGCAGGAACGCCGCTGACCGGGGCGACGCGGGGGGTCGGGCTTGCCGTACGCTCGACCCCGTAACGTCGCCCGACCGGCTTGGGCAGGCGACCGGAGGCCCCCGCCCCCCGACGACGAGCGGGGGGACCCCCATCGGCAGCGGAGCGGATCATCAGTACGCAAGGTTCCCCCCAGACGCGGGACGAAGCCGTCCCCACCCCCGCCGAAGCTGTGGAGGAGGCCGTGGCCGAGCCCGGCGAGGTGACCGCCGCCCCGGCGGAGCAGGAGGCGCCGAAGGGCCGCCGGCGGATCGGCGTCCTGCTCGTCGTCGCGCTGCTCGCCTTCCTGATCGACCTGGGCAGCAAGCTGCTCGTGGTGGCCAGGCTGGAGAACCACGCGGCCATCAAGGTGGTCGGCGACGTCGTCACCTTCCAGGTCATCCGCAACTCCGGCGCAGCCTTCGGCATGGGCCAGGCGCTGACCGTGGTCTTCACGATGATCGCTGCGGCCGTCATCGTGGTGATCTGGCGGATCGCCCGCCGGCTGTACAGCCTGCCGTGGGCGATCGCGCTCGGCCTGCTGCTCGGCGGCGCGCTGGGCAACCTCACCGACCGGCTGTTCCGTTCGCCGGGCGTCTTCCGCGGGCACGTGGTCGACTTCATCTCCGTCCAGCACTTCGCCGTCTTCAACCTCGCCGACTCGGCGATCGTCTGCGGCGGCATCCTGGTCGTCCTGCTCTCCTTCCGCGGCAGCAACCCGGACGGCACCGTCCACCAGCCGGCCGCGAAGGACGGGGCCGGCCGGGGCGGCCCGGACGCCAAGGGCGAGTAGCCGGGACCGGGCGCGCAAGGAGCGGGGCCGCGCGTCCGGCATACTCGTACGGGTGAGTACCGCAGCGCAGATCCGCAGCCTCCCCGTTCCCGACGGTCTGGAGGGCGAGCGTCTCGACGCCGCCCTCGCCCGGATGTTCGGCTTCTCCCGGACCAAGGCCGCCGAGCTGGCCGCCGACGGCAAGGTGACGCTCGACGGCACCGTGGCCGGCAAGTCGGACCGGGTGACCGCCGGCTCCTGGCTGGAGGTCGAGATCCCCGCCCCCGCCGCGCCCGTGCGGATCGTCGCCGAGCACGTCGAGGGCATGCGCATCGTCCACGACGACGAGGACATCGTGCTCGTCGACAAGCCGATCGGGGTCGCCGCGCACCCCAGCCCGGGGTGGACCGGCCCGACCGTGATCGGCGGGCTCGCCGCGGCGGGCTACCGGATCTCCACCTCGGGCGCCGCCGAGCGCCAGGGCATCGTGCACCGGCTCGACGTCGGCACCTCGGGTCTGATGGTGGTCGCCAAGTCCGAGCGCGCCTACACCGATCTCAAGCGGCAGTTCCACGACCGGGTGACCGAGAAGAAGTACCACACGCTGGTCCAGGGCCACCCGGACCCGCTCAGCGGCACCGTGGACGCGCCCATCGGCCGCCACCCCAGCTCGGACTGGAAGTGGGCGGTCACCCGCGACGGCAAGCCGTCCGTCACCCACTACGACCTGATCGAGGCCTACCGGGCCGCCTCGCTGCTCGACGTCAAGCTGGAGACCGGCCGCACCCACCAGATCCGGGTGCACATGTCGGCGCTGCGCCACCCCTGCGTGGGCGACCTCACCTACGGCGCCGACCCGACGCTGGCCAAGCGGCTCGGGCTGACCCGGCAGTGGCTGCACGCGGTCTCGCTGGGCTTCGAGCACCCCGCCGACGGCGAGTGGGTGCAGTTCTCCAGCGAGTACCCGGCGGACCTGCGCAAGGCGCTGGACACCATCGCGGCGGAGAGCTGACCGCGGCCGCGGGCCGACGGGACCGGGACACGGGGAGGCCGGGATGAGCACGACCATCAGGGTGGCCGAGGGGGAGGCGGACCTCGCGCTGGTGCACGCGGTGCGGCGCGAGGTGTTCGTCGTCGAGCAGGAGATCCCCGAGGACGAGGAGTGGGACGACCTCGACGGCACCTCGGAGCACCTGCTGGCGATCGGCCCGGACGGTGCGGCGCTGGGCACGGCCCGACTGATCCACGGCGAGCCGGCGCTCAAGCTGACCGGCGGGACCGAGGGGCGGGTACTGCTCGGCCGGCTCGCGGTGGTGCGGGCCGCGCGCGGTACCGGCCTCGGCGCCGAACTGGTGCGGGCCGTCGAGGCGGCCGGGCTCCGGCGCGGGGCGCGTGAGGTCGAGCTGCACGCGCAGGTCCGGGCGCTGGGCTTCTACGAGCGGCTCGGTTACACGGCCGAGGGCCCGGAGTACCCGGATGCCGGGATCCCGCACCGGACGATGACGCGGGTTCTCTAGTGAGCTGGTCCGGAGATTCTTGAGCAGTAGCGGCAGATTCGGTCGATGATCTGGTCGGCGGTCTTGGTCCACCTGAAGGGACGGGCACTGTCGTTCCAGTTCTTGATCCAGTCCTCGAGCGTGGTCGTCAGGTCGTCGAGCGAGCAGAACACTCCACGCTCGAGGCAGCGCCGTTGCAGCTCCGCGAACCACCGCTCGACCTGGTTGATCCAGGACGAGTACGTCGGCGTGAAGTGCAGCTGGACGCGGGGATGCGCGATCAGCCAGCGGTGCACCACGGGTGACTTGTGGGTGGACAGGTTGTCGCAGATCACGTGGACCGCCAGGCCCGGCTCGGTCTGGCGGTCGATCTCGCCGAGGAAGTCCCGGAAGTCGACGGCGCGGTGCTGGGCGGACACTCGGCTGATGACCTTGCCGGTGGCGACGTTCAGCGCGGCGAACAGGTCCACGGTGCCGTGGCGGACGTAGTCGAAGCTGCGGCGTTCGGGGACCCCGGGAAGCATCGCCAGCACCGGCGCGGTCCGCTCCAGGGCCTGGATCTGCGGCTTCTCGTCCACCGCGAAGACCACCGCGTTCGCCGGCGGGGCCAGGTAGAGGCCGACCACGTCCCGAATCTTGTCGATCAGCAGCGGGTCCGGAGAGATCTTGAAGGTCTCCGTCCGCCAGGGCTGCAGCCCGAAGGCCCGCCAGATCCGCAGCACGCTCGACGGCGAGATGCCGACCTTCGCGGCCAGCTCCCGCTTGGACCAGTGGGTGGAGCCCTCCGGCGTCTCCTCCAGCGTGCGCACCACTACCTCCTCCACCTGGGCGTCGGTGATGGTGCGCGGGACCCCGGGCCGCGGTTCGTCGGTCAGGCCGTCCAGGCGCTCGCGCAGGAACCTGGCCCGCCACCGGTTGACCGTGCCCCGGTTGACCCCCAGTCGGGCGGCCACCGCGATGTTGCTGCCGCCCTCTGCGCAAGCCAGCACGATCCGCGCCCGCATCGCGAGCCCTTGGGCGGTCCTGCGTCGGGTCGCCCATCCCTGCAAGGTCAGCCGCTCCGAATCCGACAGGACCAGCGGCTGCAGTCTGCTGTCACCCATACGGACAGCAGACTGCAGAGCTGACACCACGTCACCACGTGGAGCGCGGAGAACACCGGAACTGTGACGCAAAGAGCCTCACGTGGCGACCGCAGATCTCAAGACCAGCTCACTAGGTCCGGTCCGGCGGATCCCCGGTTCGGACGGCCGGGAACGGAACGGTGTCGACGGCGGCGCGCCTCGGTCGGAGGCGGGCCGCCGTTCGCGCGTCCGCAGGCCGGGGAGTTCCGGCCCCCGCGCGGACGCGGTGCGCCGGCCGCGGCGTCGCCTGCGGCCGGCGCGCGGCCCACCCGGGCGTGATCCGCTCACGAACCGCTTATCGGTCGGTTACGCGCATGGTGAATGGTCGGTCACCAGCGTCAGTGGTCCAGCCGAGATGGTGAGCGTGAGTCGGATGAGCAGCGGTTCGTTCCGGATCGAGCTTGAGGAGGTCGAGGCGGCGGCCAGCAGGATCCGGTCCCTCGTCCGGGAGCTGGAGCCGCTCGCCGCCGAGGTCGAGGCCGCCGTCCGGCAGGTCGCCCCCGCCTCGTACGGCACCGGCCCGGTGGGGACGGCGCTCCTGGGCGGCGGGCCGGGCACCGTCGGGCTGATCGGGCAGCAGGCGCAAACGCTCCAGGGCGTGCACCGCTTCCTGGGGAACTCCGGCCGGATGGCCGAGAACCTGCTGCTGATGTGCCGGCAGTACCGCGAGGCCGACGGCGGTCACGTGGCCGCTCTGAAGGAGCTGATCGGGAGCTCCGGGGTGCCGGGCCTCCCCGCGGAGGCGGGAACCGTGCCTGATGGTCGTGGTCCGTCCGCGCCGACTCGGCCCGCCGCCGTCTGATCGTCCCCGGCCCACGCGCCGGTTCCTCCACCCGACCGCCCGGTTCGTCCGCCGGGTGTCCGCCGGGCACGCGCGCACGCCCGCGTCGGCCGGTTCGGCCGGTTCGGCCGGTTCTCCGGCCCTGCCGGTCCGCCCGAGAAAGTGACCAGCTTCATGATCGAGTTGCCCGCCGACCTGGTTGCGGTGCTCACGACCGTCAAGAGCCACGAGAACGGGGCGGGGATCGCCTTCCCCGACGCCGACGAGGACCGGCTCGCGGAGCTCGCCCGGGCGTGGGACGCCTGGAACACCGCGGCCGAGCCCCGGGTGCGCGCCATCGTGGCGAGCGCGCAGCAGGCCGCGGCGCACATGTCGGGGCCCGCCGCGGACGGCTTCCGGCAGTACCTGGAGAAGTACGCCGGCCGCGACGACACCCACGCCGTCACCGTGCTGGAGAGCGGGCTCGCGATGGCGCGCTGCCTCCACGAGGCCTCCGGCACCGTCGGCCGTACCAAGGCGGCCATGGTGCAGCAGCTCAGGTCGACCAAGGAGTACCTCGAAGGCGGCATGCCCGGAGCCGCGCCGGGAGCCGTGTCCGCAGCCGCCGCGCAGTCCGAGGGCGTCGGACTGGCGGTCGACTCGTGCAGGCACCACGTCGGGCAGGCGAGCGCGGACGTCGAGTCGATGCTCCGGCAGAACGCCGGTTCGGTCGACCGCATGGACAGCGCCGGACAGGCCTGCGCGCTCGGGCCCGCAGGAGGTCCGGGTGCCGGCGCCGGGGGCGCCGATGCCGGTGGTCCCGGGGCGGGTACCGGAGGAGGAGTGGGCGGTGACGCGCGGCCGGTGCTCGCCGGTCTCGGTGGACCGGAGACGTCGCGGGCCGGGTCCGCCCGGGCCGAGGTGCCCGACCGGGAGAGCGGAGCGGTTTGCCGGCCGGGCGGTGCGGCCGTGCCGGGGCTGAACCTGGCCGGGTTCACCGGCGCGGTCGCGGGCGCCGGTGCGCAGGGCGGGTCGCCCTCCGGCGGGGCCGCCGATCCGGCGGGTGCGGGGGGCGTGTCCTCGGGCGTGCTCGGCCCGGGCGGGGCTGCGGGTGCCGGCGGCGTCGGCGGGCGCAGGGCCGGCGCCGGCGGATCGGCGGGCCGGGCACGGGCGGGTGCCCTGCCCTCCTTCGCGGGCGCGGGCTTCGGGTTCCCCTCCGGTACGGCGGCCGCCGCCGCGGCGGGCAGCCGGGCAGGAACGCTCGGACGCGGCCCGAGCGGTACGACGCGGCAGCCGTCGGGCTCGGGCGCGGCCGGGACCGGCGCGCGAGCGGGTGCGGGCGCGTCCGCCGCCGGAGCCGGTGCCGCCGGACGCGGCCCCGGCCCGGGCGGCGTGCACGGTCCGGGCCGCGGCGGGGGCAAGAAGGGGGCCCGCGGCAGGCGCAGGCCCGACCTGGTCGTCGGGCAGACGCCGGAGGACGAGGTGATCTCCGACGCCGACGTACACGGCCCGGCCGCCGAGGTCCGGCTCGGCGACCGGCAGGAACAGCGGGCGCACCGGCGGTGGCTGGACGGCGCCCGCACCGAGGCCGTCGAACCGCGTCGGGCGCAGGCTCCGCAGGCCGCAGCCGCCGGAGCGGAGTCACCGCCGGCGCCCGCAGCCGATCTCCTCACCCAGCTGACCAGCGTGGTGCTGGGACCCGACGCGGGGAGCGGGGGCCGCCCGGAGGAGCGGATGACCGGTACGACCGGCGGTGCTCCGGGCGCGGGTGGTGCCGAGTCCGGCGCGGGGCGGACGGAGGGACGGTCGGCGGCCCCGGCCGCTCGCCCGCGGGGCGGGGTCGGACTCGGCCCCGCGGGCACCGTGGGAGGGGCGGTGCAGGCCGGGCCGGACGCCGGCGGCAGGCCCGCACCGCTCCGGGAGGAGGGGGGCTATCAGGTGCCGAGCCCTCAGCTCCGGGCCGCCTTGGCGAAGCTGGCGGCCGCCGGGGAGTTCGACAAGCCCGCTCCCGGTGGAGCGGCACGGCAGTCGGCGGCCCGGGGGGAGAGCCCCGGCGGTGGCCGGCCCGGGAACGACGAGTAGTCACGGGTGCTGTCGGCCGTCGGCCGCCGCCCGCAGCAACACCGCTGACAGGTCGCCAGACCGCCAGTGGCACATCGGGGAGAGAGCGTCATGGAAGATCAGTTCGGTACGAAGGTGCACGGACCCGGCGAGTCGGGGGCGCCGGAGCCGGCCCCCGTGATGGGGCTGGTGACGGCGGCGAGGGCGGCCGGTGCACCCGGCGCCGGTCCGGCGGCCGCAGCCGCCGCCGCACCGGCGGTGCCCGCGAAGAACGCGGGGACGGGCTTCGAGGCCCACCCCGCGCAGTACCGGGCGGCGGTCTCCCCGATGCTCGTCGCCTCGGACCGGGTCTCCACCGCGTACCTCGCCCTGGACAGCTTCCTGACCAGCATGAACGCCACCAACCCCTGGGGCAACGACCACGCGGGGCACCAGTTCGCCGAGGGCGAGAAGGGCTACCTCGCGTACAGCGCCGGCACCCTCAAGGGCCTCAAGGGCCTCCCGGCCGCGCTGCGCCGGGTCGCGGAGGGCCTGCAGCGGATGGCGGACAACTACGAGAACACCGAGCGGCGCGTCGTGGACGCCTTCAAGGGCCGCACGGAGGGTCCCGGCACGTACGGCCCCGCGAACCCGATCCCGGCGTCGGCCGACCTGCCACAGGCGCCTGCACCCGTGGCACCGACCCTGCCCGGACCCCACGTCGGTCCGATGGTGCACACCGGCGGGAGGCGCTGACCATGGCCACCGAGCTTCCCGAACCCCTCCAGTGGGTCCTGCTGCTGCTGTCCGGTACGCGTTGGCCGGAGGCCGACGAGGACAACCTGCGGAACATGGCCGGGCACTGGCGCGACATGGCCCAGATGCTCAAGGACGTCGAGGAGTCCGCCGACGCCGCCGTCAAGCGCGCGCTGGTCGGTCAGGTCGGCGTGGCGGCCACCGGACTGTCCCAGTACTGGGACAAGTTCACCGTCGGCTCGGGCGAGGCCCAGCCCGGGGTTCTCCCCGGCCTGGCCCAGGCCTGCGAGGGCATGGGCGACATGCTGGAGTCGATGGCCAACTCCGCCGAGACCGCGAAGATCCAGATCATCGCCCAGCTGGGGATCCTCGCGGTCGAGATCGCCACGGCCGAGGTGGAGGCACCGTTCACCGCGGGCCTGTCGCTGGCCCAGATCCCGGTCATGGTCGGCATCAGCCGGACGGCCGTCCAGCAGATCCTGAAGAAGCTGGCCATGGAGGCGATGAAGTTCGCCGCCAAGCAGGCCGTCCAGATGGCGGCCATCAACCTGCTCGCCCAGAGCATCCAGGTCCTGGAGGGGCACCGCAAGGGCCTCGACCTGAAGGAGCTGGGCGACAACGCCGTGGGCGGCGCGGTGGCGGGCGCCTCGGGCAACCTGCTGGGCAAGGGGATCGGCGCGGCCGGCTCGAAGCTGGGGCTCGGCAAGGTCATGGGGACGGTCCCCGGCAGGATGGTGACGGCGGGCGCGGTCGGCGTCGGGGCGGACGTCATCACCCAGGCCGCGACCACCGGGACGGTGGACAGCCACAGCCTGCTCGGCTCCGGTCTGAGCGGAGCGAGCGCCGCCGGTCTGCATGCCGCGGGCGCGGCGGTCAACGAGCACTTCAAGGCACCGGCGGTGGACGTGCCGCACGGCGGGCTCCCGGGTGCCGGGGGGTCGGAGATCCCGGCCGCGGCGCACGTTCCGGAGCACGCGCCGACGGAGGCTCCGGGCGGATCGGCCGGGGCGGAGCGACCGGCGGGCACCGACGGCAGCCGCAGCCTGCCCGCCGCGTCCGAGCACGGGGCCGGGGCCGGGGCCGGGGCCGGGGCCGGGGCGGAGTCTCCTGCGGCGGCCGCCCACAACGCACCGGCGGGTGGTACGCACGAGGGCGTGCCGGCGGGCGGCCAGCACCCGGCGGCAGAGCCGGCCGGCGGGGCGCATCCGGCGCAGCACCCGGCGGCGGACGGTGGGGGCACCGTGCAGGCCCAGCCCCATCCGGCGGCTCCGCCGTCGGAGCACGGCACCGCGGGCGGCGGTTCGCCGGTGCAGGCTGCGGGCCACGGCGGCGAGGGCGGCACGCCCGGGCACGGTCCGGCGGCTCCGGCGGAGGGCGGAGCTCCGGGTCACGCCGAGGCTTCGCCCGCCCATGGCGGCGGCACGCACACCCCGGTCACGGAGGCGGCGGCGCCGACGGGTACCGGCTCGCACCCATCGGTGTCCGAGGGGACGCCGGCTCAGCACGTCGGCCCCGCCTCGACGCACGAGCCGGCGCCCGCGACGGCCACCGTTCCCCACGAGGGCGCGGCGACGCCCACGGCGAGCCACGCCCCTTCCCTGCCACCGCTGCACGAGGGGGGCGCGGTCGGCGCGCCGACCACGGCGGCGCACGAGCCCCTGCTGCCGGCCGGTGGCGGCCACCACGGGCCGGAGGTGTCGCAGTTGCACCTGCCGCCGGAGGGGGCGCCCGGGCCGGCGCATCCGGTGGGGGAGGGTTCTCTGTCGATGCGGCATGTGCCGGAGGTGTCGCAGTTGCACCTGCCGCCGGAGGGGGCGCCCGGGCCGGCGCATCCGGTGGGGGAGGGTTCTCTGTCGATGCGGCATGCGCCGGAGGTGCCCGAGCTGCACCTCTCGCACACCGAGGCCACGGCGGCCCACACCTCGCCGGAGGCGCTGGTCCGTCCGCTCGGGTCCGGGGACGAGATCCGGCTCGCGGGGGGCCCGGCCGAAGGGACGTCCTCCGGTGCCGGCCGGCCGGTGAGCGGTGTTCCGGACATCCACGGGACGCCGGTCCTGCACGGCAGCGCCACCACGCCCGTCGCCGGTTCCCTGGCCCCGGCACATCCCGCCGCGCAGCCGGGCCGCTCGCCGATTCCAGCGGACTTCCGTACCGGTCCGGTCCGTCCGGAGGGGTCGCCGCACCTCCCAGGGGTCCGTACCGAGCCGGTGCCCGGTCGTGGAGAGGCGGTAAGGCCGGGACGCTCACTGCACGAGCATCCGGTGGGGATGACTGCGCTGGCCTTCCCGCTTCAGTCGTCTCCGGTGCAGAAGGCGCTTCACAAGGTGCAGACGCTGTTCAGGCCGACCGCCGTGCCGGAGGGCCTCAAGAACATGGTGACGTACTCCCTGCCGCACTCGAGCCCCGGCGGCAAGTACGTGCACCCTGAGACCACCACTCATGTCCCGGTCACGGATATCCACTTCAACAAGCGGACGAACACGCTGAAGACCCGTCTCGACCCGGCGACACTCAACGACCTCTCACCGTCGGCGTTCGGTTCGATCAGGGAGCTGGCCGCGGAGCCCGTCAGGCGCTGGGCCCCCGAGAAGATGCTCGCGAAGACTCACGAACGGGTCGAGGCGATGGCCCGCATGGACTACCGGACCGCCGACTACTGGGCGGCCCAGGACGCCCGTCGCGACCGGCTCGACGACATGGTGGTGGCCAACACCCTGCGCAGGCCCCCCGGGCTGCCCGCGGAGGCCGTGGCCCGCGTGGACTCGGTGCTGCGGGACGCTCCGGACGCCGTCACCGCCGCCGGCTGGATCCTCAAGGAGCACCCGGGAATCGTCCTGGGTGAGAAGCACGGGGAGCCGCAGAGCTTCGACTTCCTGAAGAACAACATGGCTGCCCTCCGGGAGGCGGGGGTCCGGACCGTCTACCTGGAAGCGCTGCGCGGCGACTCGTTCCAGTCCCACGTGGACGCTCATCTGCGTGCTCCGGCGAACGCGGAGATGCCGCCGCTGCTGGATGCGATGGTCTCGCGCTACGAAGGCAGCCACGGCCAGGGCCTGCGGGCGACGATCGAGAGCGCCAAGGCCGAAGGAGTCGGAATCCGGGCGGTCGACGGGCACCCCGCCCGCCGCGAGGGCGAGGGAGACTGGACGCTCTACGACCGTGCCGCGCGGTTCAACACGTACGTGGCCGACGCCGTCGAACTGGGTCAGGCCGGATCCGACGGGAAGTTCGTCCTGCTGGTCGGCAAGGCGCACGTCGGCCTGCACGACGCTCCGACCATGCCCGACCCGGACAACCCGGGCCAGGTCATGACCCGGCCCCTCGAACACAGGATCCACTCGGAGCTGCCGGCACCCGGACTCTCCCAGCTGCTGGACGCTCCCGGGCTGGAGGTGAAGAACACGGACGAGGGCCGGCACTCTCTGCACCGGCTCTAGGTCCTCGCTTTCGGATCTTGCCGAGCGGTCGGAGCCCGCCCGGTCCCCGCCGGTACGCAGGCATGGGAGGGTGCCCGTCGTGCCGGGTGCCTTATCAGGCCCCTACCCGAGGGGCGGATACGATCACTGCCCATGAGGCTCGCAGGAGCAGGGCGCCGCTGGCGCGAGAGGCTGACGACCCGGAGACTGCCGGCGGCCGTCCTCGCTCTGGCGGTGCTCGCCGGAGCCGGCACCTGGACGGTGGCCGCCGCAGGCAGCCAGCAGCCGGTCCGTGAGGAGAACCGGTTCCTCCCGATGCCCGAGACACCGGGCAGCGAGCAGCGGATCGACCTCGACACCTCCTTCTTCACGACCGGGACGAGCCCGCGCCCGGCGATCCTGCTCGGCCACGGCTTCGGGGGTTCCAAGGAGGGCGAGCGCGAGCGGGCCGAGCAGCTCGCCCGGCAGGGCTACGCCGTGCTGACCTGGTCGGCCCGCGGCTTCGGGGAGTCCGGCGGGAAGATCGGCCTCAACGCGCCGGACCGCGAGGTCGAGGACGTCCGGCACCTGGTCGACTGGCTGGCGCAGCGGTCCGAGGTGCAGCTGGACGGGCCCGGCGACCCACGGGTCGGCATCACCGGTGCCTCCTACGGCGGCGCGGTGGCGCTGCTCGGCTCCGCGTACGACCGCAGGATCGATGCGGTGGCGAGCCAGATCACCTGGTGGAACCTGGCGGACGCGCTGTTCCCGCAGGGCGTCCGGGGCTCGGGCGCGGTGGACGGCGTGTTCAAGAGGCTCTGGGCCGGGATCTTCTTCACCACGGGCTCGGCGGGCGACCTCGGTCCGTCCGGGGGCGCGCCGCGCGGCGGCGGATCGGCGCCGGGCAGGGGCGGTGAGGCCGGCGGCGGGAGCAGGGCCGGCGAGGTCGGCTGCGGGCGCTTCACGGACGAGCTCTGCCGGATGTACGACCGGGTGGCGACCGCCGGACACGCCGACCCGGAGGCCGTCGCGCTCCTGGAGCGCTCCAGCCCGTCCTCGGTCGCCGACCGGCTCAAGGCGCCCACCCTGGTCGTCCAGGGCCAGCAGGACTCGCTGTTCCCGCTCGACCAGGGCGACGCGATCGCCCGGGCCGTTGCGGCCAACGGCGCGCCGGTGGCGGTGGACTGGTTCGCCGGCGGACACGACGGCGGCACCGACACCAGCGAGCGGGTGGACGCCCGGGTGAGCGGCTGGTTCGACCGCTTCCTGAGGAATCCCGGCTCGAAGGGCGCGGGGGGCGACACCGGCCCGGCGTTCCGGGTCACCCGCACCGGCGGCGTCGACTCCACCGGTTTCCAGGCCGTGCTGCGCGGCGCCACCGCCGACGCCTACCCGGGCCTCGGCGGCACCGGCTCGCGGCAGCTGGAGCTGACCGGCGCCGAACAGGCCTTCGCCAACCCGCCCGGCGGTGCGCCGCCCAACATCTCCGCGCTGCCCGGGGTCGGCGCGCTCAGCCAGGCCGCCTCGCTGGGCGCCGGGCTCTCCCTGGACTTCCCCGGCCAGTCGGCCCGCTTCGACACCGCGCCGCTGGACGGTCCGCTGCACCTGACCGGGCAGCCGACCGTCGCGCTGCGGGTCCGGGCCGACCGGCCGGACGCGGTGCTCTTCGCCAAGCTCTACGACGTCGGGCCGGACGGCAAGCAGACCCTGCCGCAACAGCTGTCCGCGCCGCTGCGGGTGACCGGGGCGGATGCGGCCGACGGCCGGACCGTCACCGTGGCGCTGCCCGCCGTGGACCACGCCTTCGCCGCCGGGCACCGGCTGCGGCTGGTGCTGGCCGCCACCGACCTGGCGTACGCCTCGCCCGCCGAGCCGGCCACCTACCGGGTGGCCGCGGCCGGGGCGCTCACCCTGCCGACCGTCGACGGCCTGGTGACCGAGGCCGCGCCGCTGCCCGCGCGGACCTGGCTGCTGCCGGTGGCCGCCGTCGCGCTGGCGGCCGTCCTGCTGCTGGTGCCCCGGCTGCGCCGGCGGCGGGGTGCCCGCGGCCCGGCGTTCGACCCGGCGCTGGCCGGCGTGCCGCTGCAGATCACCGGTCTGAGCAAGAGGTACAAGGGCTCCGCGGACCGGTACGCGGTGCGGGACCTGGGCTTCCGGGTGGAGCAGGGCCAGGTGCTCGGGCTGCTCGGGCCCAACGGTGCGGGCAAGACCACCACGCTGCGGATGCTGATGGGCCTGATCCGGCCCGACGCGGGCGAGATCCGGATCTTCGGGCACCTGGTGCGCCCGGGCGCACCGGTGCTCTCCCGGGTCGGTGCCTTCGTCGAGGGCGCCGGCTTCCTGCCGCACCTCAGCGGGCGGGCGAACCTGCGGCTCTACTGGGAGGCCACCGGGCGCCCCGAAGCCGACGCGCACCTGGACGAGGCGCTGGCCATCGCGGGGCTCGGCGAGGCGCTGGACCGTGCGGTGCGCACCTACTCCCAGGGCATGCGCCAGCGCCTGGCCATCGCCCAGGCCATGCTGGGCCTGCCGGACCTGCTGATCCTGGACGAGCCGACCAACGGGCTGGACCCGCCGCAGATCCGCGAGATGCGCGAGGTGATGATCCGGTACGCGGCCGCCGGCCGGACGGTGATCGTCTCCAGCCACCTGCTCTCCGAGGTCGAGCAGTCCTGCACCGCCCTGGTGGTGATGGACCGCGGCCGGCTGGTGACCACCGGCGACGTCGCCGAGATCGTCGGCGCGGGCGAGCTGCTGCTGGTCGGCACGCCCGTCTCGTTCGGGCCGGAGGAGCTGGCGGCGGCGGCCGACAAGGCGGCCGCGCTGGCCGGGGTCGGCTCGGCGGAGGCGGTCGAGGGCGGACTGCTGGTCCGGCTGGACGGCATGGCGGCCAGTCAGCTGGTGGCCGAGCTGGTACGGCTGGAGGTGCCGGTGGAGCGGGCCGGACCGCACCGCCGGCTGGAGGACGCGTTCCTGTCGCTGATCGGAGGTGCCGCATGACGGCCGTTGTTCCGCCGGAGGCCGTCTCGCCGGACCACGCCGCGGGCTACCGGGCGGGCCGGACGCTGCCGCTGCGGGTCGAGGCGGTGCGCCAGCTGCGGCGCCGGCGCACCCTGGTGATCGGCGGGGTGCTGGCGGCGATGCCGTTCGTCATCCTGGCCGCGTTCCAGATCGGCGGCACGCCGGGCCGGGCCGACCGGACCACCTTCATCGAGCTGGCCACCGCTTCGGGGCTCAACTTCGCGACGACGATGCTCTTCATGGGCACCGGCTTCCTGCTGGTGATCCCGGTCGCGTTGTTCTGCGGGGACACCGTGGCCTCCGAGGCGAGCTGGTCCTCGCTGCGCTACCTGCTGGCCGCGCCGGTGCCCCGGGCCCGGTTGCTGGCCCGCAAGCTGGTGGTGGGGCTGGCCTTCTCGGCGGCGGCCGTGGTGCTGCTGCCGCTGATCGGCCTGGCGGTCGGCACGGCCGCGTACGGCTGGGGGGATCTGCGGCTGCCGGCCGGGGTGAGCCTGCCGGCGGGCGAGGCCCTGCCGCGGCTGGCGATCGCGGTGGCGTTCGTCCTCCTGAGCGAGGTGGTGATCGCGGCCCTGGCGTTCTGGCTGTCCACCGCCACCGACGCGCCGCTGGGCGCGGTGGGCGGGGCGGTCTTCGCCTCGATCGTCACCGGGGTGCTGGACGCCGTCACCGCGCTCGGCGACCTGCGGGAGTGGCTGCCGGCGCACTGGCAGTACGCCTGGGCGGACGCCCTGCAGCCGCAGCCGGAGTGGGGCGGCATGCTGCAGGGCGTCTCGCTGTCGCTGTCCTACGCGGTGGTGCTGCTCGCGCTGGCCTTCCGCGGCTTCGCCCGCAAAGACGTGGTGTCCTGAGGGGCGCCCGGTCGGACGGGCACCCCTCGGGGCCGGGTCACCTGATCGGCGAGTAGACCCGCTCGACCTGCTGGGTACCGGAGAGGGTGCGGTAGGAGCGCGTCCACTTGGCGGTGGCGTCCTTGCGGGTGCGGTCGGAGAGGATGTAGTAGTCCATCTGCGTCTGCTCCGGCGTGACCTCCAGGACGCCGTAGCCGTGCGAGTCCAGGTCCACCCACTTGATGTGGCGGTTGGCGGCCTTGATCGCGGCGACGGCGGCCAGCGAGACGGTCTGCGGCAGGACCTTGAGGACGTCGTCGATGTTGTCCGAGGTCACCGAGGTGACCACGAACTCGGTCGCGGCGCTGCCGGAGAACGGGTAGGTGGCGGCCTCGTACGGGACGTCCGACGCCCAGGCGGAGTGGATGTCGCCGGTGAGGAAGACGGTGTTGGCGATGCCGTTCGACTTGAGGTGGCCGAGCAGCTCGCGGCGGTCGTGGGTGTAGCCGTCCCACTGGTCGGTGTTGACCGCCAGGCCCTCGCCGGGCAGGCCGAGCAGCTTGGCCAGCGGGCGCAGGATGTAGTCGGGCAGCGAGAAGAACGCGACCGGGGAGATCATCACCTCGTTGCCGATCAGGCGCCAGGTGGTGTCCGAGCTGCTGAGGCCGGACTTCAGCCAGTCCATCTGGGCGCGGCCGGTGATGGTGCGGTCGGGCGAGTCGATCTCGCCGTTGCCGACCTTGACCGGCTGGGAGCGGAACGACCGCTGGTCCATCAGGTGCAGGTCGGCGAGCTTGCCGTAGCGCAGTCGGCGGTAGGTGGTGCCGGCGATGGACGGGCGGACCGGCATCCACTCGAAGTAGGCCTGCTTGGCGGCGGCGACCCGGTCCGCCCAGTCGCCCTCGGCGCCGGGGGTGTGGTTCTCGGCGCCGCCGGCCCAGGCGTCGTTCGCGAACTCGTGGTCGTCCCAGATCGCGATGGTCGGGACCTGCGCGTGCAGCGCCCGGAGGTCCTCGTCGGTCTTGTAGCGGCCGTGCCGGGTCCGGTAGTCGGCGAGGGTCAGGATCTCGTGGGCCGGCGCATGCGGGCGGACCACGGTGCCGCGCGCGCAGAACTCGCCGGTCTTGTACTCGTAGATGTAGTCGCCGAGGAAGAGGAAGGCGTCGATGTCGCCGCGGGCCGCGAGGTGGCGGTAGGCGGAGAAGTAGCCGGCCTCCCAGTTGGCGCAGGACGCGACGCCGAAGCGGAGGCGGTCGAGCGCGGCGTCGGCGGCCGGGGTGGTGTGGGTGCGGCCGACGGGGGAGACGGTGCCGCCGGCGGTGAAGCGGTACCAGTAGGCGGAGCCCGGGGTCAGGCCGCGGACGTCCACCTTGACGGTGTGGTCGGCGGCGGAGGTGGCGGTCACCGTGCCGCTCGCGGCGATCCTGGTGAAGGCCTTGTCGGTGGCGAGCTCCCAACGGACCTCGGTGTCGGGGCCGACGGCGGAGCCGGGGACGGCCTCGGGGGTCGGGGTCACCCGGGTCCAGAGCAGGATGCCGTCGGGCAGCGGGTCGCCGGAGGCGACGCCGTGCAGGAACTGCGGGGCGGTCGCGGCGTGGGCCGCGGTGCCGAGGGTGAGCGGCAGGGCGGCGGCGCCGGCTGCGATGGCGGTGGCCTTCAGCACCTGGCGGCGGTGCGGGCGGGCGGCAGTCATGTCATCGACAAGGTCAGTCACGGCGCACAGGCTACCCGGCGGTAACGGCGCCTTCCATACGTTGAACTGACTGTTTGTCGTCGATTCACCGCCGGGTACGTCCGGCCACCGGCGGTCGGGAGCGCCGACACCCGGCGGACATGAGCGATGATGGGGACGGTTCGTCCCCCGCCTGTCCCTGCTGCTCCGAGGAAGTCCCGCCCGTGGCCCAGATCCTGCTCCTGCACTCCGTGTACGGCCTGCGCCCCGCCGTCCACGCCGCCGCCGACCGGCTGCGCGCCGCCGGGCACACCGTCCACACCCCCGACCTCTTCGAGGGGCGGACCTTCGAGGACGTCGAGGAGGCCATGGCGTACAAGGAGGAGGTCGGCAACGACGAGCTGCTGCGCCGGGCGGTGGGCGCCGCAGCCCCGCTGCTGGGCGCGGACGCCGCTCTGGTCTACGCCGGCTTCTCGCTCGGCGGCTCGCTCGCCCAGAACCTCGCACTCGCGGACGAGAACGCGCGCGGGCTGCTGCTCCTGCACGGCACCTCGGACATCCGCGAGGACGCGGCCACGACCATCCCCGTCCAGCTGCACGTGGCCGAGCCGGACCCGTTCGAGTCGGAGGACTGGCTGAACGCCTGGTACCTGAACATGCGCAAGGCCGGCGCCGACGTCGAGGTGCACCGCTACCACGGCGCCGGGCACGTCTTCACCGACCCGGACCTGCCGGACCACGACGCCGAGGCGGCGGAGCAGGCCTGGGCGGTGGCACTGGACTTCCTGGCGGAGCTGGACGGGCAGGCCGAGCCGACGGGCTGACGGCCCGCCGGGCCGTCCGCTCGGGCGGGGAGGACGAGGACATGAGGATGAGCGACGGCCGGTACGCCCCGGCGGGGACGCTGATCGGGCTGGTGCAGCGGGGCCGGGGGCTGGGCGCGCGGATGGCCGCCGAGGACCCGGCGGCCGCCGCCGAGCTGGTGTACGGATGCATCCGCCGGGACTGGCGGTGGGGGGAGGCCGACCAGCGCGCGGTGTACCTGGCGCGGCTCGTGAGGGACCTGGAGCTGCCGCTGGAACCGGTGGCGGACGGGCTCGGCCGGGGGGAGGCGGCGGGCGGACAGGCGGCCCGCGTGCTGGGGCTGCTCGCGGCGAGCGGATCGGTGCAGGCACGGCGGGCGCTGGGCGGCCGCGCGCCGGAGGGCGCGGACGGCGCCGCCCACCGGGGGCCGGTCGAGCGCGGCGGGGTGCAGGACGTTCCGGCGCTGGTCGCCGAGCTGGAGCGGGCCTGGGTGGAGCGGGAGTGGTGCGGTCCGGACGGCGTGGCCCGGGGACTGGCGCGGTTCGGGGCCGGGGCCCGCGATGCGGTGTCGCTGCTGCGGCGGTTCTGGCTCTGGACGCCGCACTCGTACGAACGGGCGGGCTACCTGGAGGCGCTGGCGGCGATCGATCCGGCCGGACTGGAGGAGATCCACGTCGAGTGCCTGTGGGGCTGCGAGGGGAACGAGCGGTTGTCGGCCGTGGCGCAGGCGCCGGACCGGCCGGAGGTGCGGGAGCGGCTGGCGTACCTGCGGGACGACCCGATGGAGGAGCCCGGGGTCAGGGCCGCCGCCGGGGAACGGCTGGCGGCCCTGAAGCGTCGCTGACCCCCGAGCGGGCCCACGGGCCGGGGACGCGGCCGCTGCGGTAGGGGCCGCGGACAGCAGGTGTCCGGCGCGGGCCCGGGCGCCGCGGGCGTGCGCGAGGTCGACCGGCATCCGGGTGAGGCCGGTCCCGTCACCGCGATCGCCTCGGCGTGGTCGGTGTCGGCGGGCAGCGGATGAGGCGTGGGCCGTCCTCCGAGGCGCGGCGCATGGCCGGAGACGGGTGCGCCCGGGGGCTAGAGTAGGGGCGTGAACGTGTGAGTGCTGGTCCGGGCCCCGGGAGTGGCTCGGACCGTATCTGTTTCCAGGCACCCTCTGTGACCTGCACGTTCGCCGGCCAACCAGACAAGCACGAGCCTCCGGAGGCCCCGCCTTGAGCGATCAGCCGTTCGCGCACCTGCACGTCCACACCGAGTACTCGATGCTGGACGGAGCCGCCCGGCTGAAGCAGATGTTCAAGGAGGTCGAGCGGCTGGGCCAGACCCACGTCGCGATGACCGACCACGGCAACATGTACGGCGCGGCCGAGTTCCACAAGCAGGCCACCGGTGCGGGCATCACCCCGGTGATCGGCATCGAGGCGTACGTCGCGCCGGAGTCCCGCTCGAACACCAAGCGCGTCCTCTGGGGCCAGCCGCACCAGAAGAAGGACGACGTCTCGGCGTCCGGTGCCTACACCCACAAGACCATCTGGGCCCGGAACAAGGAGGGCCTGCACAACCTCTTCAAGCTGACCTCGCGCTCGTACTCCGAGGGCTGGCTGGTGAAGTGGCCCCGGATGGACAAGGAGCTGATCGCCGAGCTGTCCGGCGGCCTGATGGCCACCACCGGCTGCCCCTCGGGCGAGCTGCAGACCAGGCTCCGGCTCGGGCAGTTCGACGAGGCGCTCGGGTCGGCCGGCGAGTACCAGGAGATCTTCGGCAAGGAGAACTACTTCCTGGAGCTGATGGACCACGGTCTCGACATCGAGAAGCGGGTCCGCGACGGGCTGGTCGAGATCGGCAGGAAGCTCGGCATCCCGCCGGTGGTCACCAACGACTCGCACTACACCACCGAGGCCGACGCCGGCGCCCACGACCTGCTGCTCTGCGTGCAGACCGGCAAGAACCTCTCCGACCCGGACCGCTTCCGCTTCGACGGCACCGGCTACTACATCAAGTCGGCCGCCGAGATGTACGCGCTGGACTCCTCGGACGCCTGGCAGGAGGGCTGCCGCAACAGCCAGCTGCTGGTGGCCGAGCGGGTCGACACCAGCGGCATGTTCGAGTTCCGCAACCTCATGCCGCGCTTCCCGATCCCGGAGGGCTTCGAGTCCGAGGCGGACTTCTTCAAGTCCAAGGTGTGGGAGGGCATGGACTGGCGCTTCCCGGACGGGTACGACGAGGAGCACAAGAAGCTCGCCGAGTACGAGATGGACACCATCATCCAGATGGGGTTCCCGGCGTACTTCCTCGTCGTCGCCGACTTCATCATGTGGGCGAAGGGCCAGGGCATCGCGGTGGGTCCCGGCCGTGGTTCGGCGGCCGGCTCGCTGGTCGCCTACGCCATGGGCATCACCGACCTCGACCCGATCCCGCACGGCCTGATCTTCGAGCGCTTCCTCAACCCCGAGCGCATCTCCATGCCCGACGTCGACATCGACTTCGACGAGCGCCGGCGCGGTGACGTGATCCGGTACGTGACGGAGAAGTGGGGATCCGACAAGGTCGCCATGATCGTCACGTACGGCACCATCAAGGCGAAGGCCGCCATCAAGGACTCCTCGCGCGTCCTCGGCTACCCGTACGCGATGGGCGACCGGATCACCAAGGCGATGCCGCCGGACGTCATGGGCAAGGGCATCCCGCTCTCCGGCATCACCGACTCCTCGCACCCGCGCTACGGCGAGGCCGGCGAGATCCGCGGGCTGTACGAGACCGACCCCGACGTCCGCAAGGTGATCGACACCGCGCGCGGCATCGAGGGCCTGATCCGCCAGCCCGGCGTCCACGCGGCCGGCGTCATCATGTCCGCCGAGCCGCTGACCGACCACATCCCGGTGTGGACCCGGCACACCGACGGCGTCACCATCACGCAGTTCGACTACCCCACCTGTGAGGGCCTCGGCCTTCTCAAGATGGACTTCCTCGGCCTGCGCAACCTGACGATCATGGACGACGCCGTCAAGGCGATCGAGAAGAACAAGGGCATCAAGATCAACCTGCTTGATCTGCCCCTGGACGACAAGCCCACCTACGAGCTGCTGGCCCGCGGCGACACGCTCGGCGTCTTCCAGCTCGACGGCGGGCCGATGCGCTCGCTGCTGCGCCTGATGAAGCCGGACAACTTCGAGGACATCTCCGCCGTCCTCGCGCTGTACCGGCCCGGCCCGATGGGCGTCAACTCGCACACCAACTACGCGCTGCGCAAGAACGGCCAGCAGGAGATCACCCCGATCCACCCGGAGCTGGAGCAGCCCCTGGAGGAGGTGCTCCGGCCCACCTACGGCCTGATCGTCTACCAGGAGCAGGTGCAGAAGGCCGCTCAGATCCTGGCCGGCTACTCGCTCGGCCAGGCCGACCTGCTGCGCCGCGCGATGGGCAAGAAGAAGAAGGAGATCCTGGAGGCGGAGTTCGTCCCGTTCCAGAAGGGCTGCCGGGAGCGCGGCTACTCGGACGCGGCGATCCAGGCGGTCTGGGACGTCCTGGTCCCGTTCTCCGGCTACGCGTTCAACAAAGCCCACACCGCCGGGTACGGACTGGTCTCCTACTGGACCGCGTACCTCAAGGCCAACTACCCGGCCGAGTACATGTCCGGTCTGCTCACCTCGGTCAAGGACGACAAGGACAAGTCCGCGGTCTACCTCAACGAGTGCCGCAAGATGGGCATCAACGTGCTCCCGCCGGACGTCAACGAGTCGGACGCGGACTTCACCCCGCACGGCAACGACACCGTCCGGTTCGGACTCACGGCCATCCGCAACGTCGGCGGGCCGGTCGTCGAGTCGATGATCCGGACCAGGAAGGCGAAGGGGAAGTTCGCCTCCTTCCCGGACTTCCTGGAGAAGGTGGAGTCGGTGGTCTGCAACAAGCGGACCGTCGAATCGCTGATCAAGGCGGGCTCCTTCGACTCGCTCGGGCACACCCGCAAGGGCCTGACCGCGCAGTTCGAGCCGATGATCGACAACGTCGTCGGGGTCAAGCGCAAGGAGGCCGAGGGCCAGTTCGACCTGTTCGGCGGCGACGCGACCAGCGACGAGCCGAGCTTCGGGCTGGACGTGGTCTTCTCCGAGGAGGAGTGGGAGAAGTCCTTCCTGCTCACCCAGGAGCGGGAGATGCTCGGCCTGTACGTCTCCTCCCACCCGCTGCACGGCATCGAGCACGTCCTCGCCGACAAGGCGGACTGCGCGGTGGCGGACCTCGCGGAGCGGCCGGACGGCACCATCGTCACCATCGGCGGCATCATCTCGGGCCTGCAGCGGAAGATGACCAAGCAGGGCAACGCCTGGGCGATCGCCACCGTCGAGGACCTCGCCGGCTCGATCGACTGCATGTTCTTCCCGGCCAGCTACCAGCTGGTCTCCTCGCAGCTGGTCGAGGACGCCGTGGTGTTCGTCCGAGGGAAGCTGGACAAGCGGGAGGACGTGCCCCGGCTGATGGGCATGGAGCTGTCCGTCCCCGACCTGTCGAACGCGCACGCCGAGGCGCCGATCGTCATCAACATCCCGAGCGGCAAGGTGACGCCCCCGCTGGTGGCCCGGCTCGGCGAGGTGCTGAGCAGCCACCGGGGGACGACGGAGGTGCGGGTCCGGCTGGAGGCGCGGAACAAGACCACCGTGCTGCGGCTGGACCGGCACCGGGTGAAGTCGGACCCGGCGCTGTTCGGGGACCTCAAGCAGCTGCTCGGGCCGAGCTGCCTGGCGGGGTGATCCCGCCACCGGCGGCGGGTCGGCGCTGATCCCGCAGGATCAGGACCCGCCGCCGAGTCCCGCGGGCACGGCGGTGTGCAGGGCCGAGACGAAGGCCGAGACCGCCGGATGGGAGCCGGCGCCCGCGCGGAAGGCGGCGCGGGTGCGCCGGTACATCGGCAGCCGGGTGAGCACCACCCCCGGCGGGGGCTGTGCGATGCCCAGGTGGGGGACGAGCGCCACCCCCTGACCGGCCGCCACCAGGGCCAGCACGGTGGCGAAGTCGTCGATCTGGTGCCGGATCCGGGGAGCGAAGCCGGCGCTCTCGCAGGCCCGGACGGCCATCGTGTGGCAGAGCGTCCCCGGCGGCGCCATGATCCACGGCGCGGCGCGGTGCTCGGCGACCGTGCCGGGGGCGCGGGCCGCCAGGTACATCGGTTCGGTGAACACCGGGCGGGTCACCGCGAGGCCGGGCTCCGGCTCGGCCGGGACGAGGTCGTACTCGTGCACCAGCGCCACGTCCAGCTCGCCCGCGCGCAGTGCCGCCGCGACGGCCGCCGGGTCCACCTCGTTCACCATCGGCTCCAGCAACGGGTGCCAGCCGGCCAGCTCGGCGAGGACCGCCGGGATGATCGCCTTGGCCGCCGACGGGTAGGTGCCGATCCGCAGCGGACCGGCCAGCCCCTCACGGGCGTGGGCGAGTTCGGCGTCCGCCTGCTCCAGCCGCTCCAGTACCGCCTCGGCGTGCCGCACCAGGTTCCGCCCGGCCGGGGTGAGCGCCACCCGCCGCCCGGTGCGTTCCAGCAGCGGGACGCCGGCCTCCTTCTCCAGGACGGACAGCTGCTGGGAGACGGCCGAAGGGCTGAAAGACAGCGCCTCGGCGACGGCGGCGATGGTGCCGAGATGGGCCAGTTCGCGCAGCAGGCGCAGGCGTCGGACGTCGAGCATCGGCTCAGCTTACGAGAAGCCTCGGAAATGTGAACTGGACCTGCGGGGCGGCGGGATCGCAGGATCGTGGCCATGGAACTCAAGGGCATCTACGTCCCCCTGGTCACCCCTTTCGCCGCCGACGGCTCGGTCGCCCTGGACGCGCTGGACAAGCTGGCCCGCTCGGTGCTCGCCGGCGGCGCGGCCGGGCTGGTCGCGCTCGGCACCACCGGCGAGCCGGCCACCCTGGACGCGGCGGAGAAGCGGGCGGTGGTCGAGGTCTGTGCCGCCGTCTGCGCCGAGCTCGGCGGGCAGCTGGTGGTCGGCGCCGGCGGTCCGGACACCCGGGCGGCCGCCGAGGAACTGGCGGGCCTGCGCGAGCGGGTGCCGGGCGCGGCGGCCGCGCTGGTCACCGTCCCGTCCTTCGTCCGCCCGGGTGAGGCCGGGACGCTGGCGCACGTCCGGGCGCTGGCCGCGGCGAGCTCGGTGCCGCTGGTCGTCTACCACATCCCGTACCGCACCGGGCAGGCGCTCTCGGCCGCCGCGCTGGGCGAACTCGCGCTCCTGCCGGGCGTGGCGGGCGTCAAGTACGCGACCGGCGCGATGGACCACGACGCCGTGCAGCTGCTCGCCGCCGGACCGGCCGGCTTCGCGGTGCTGGCCGGGGACGACACCTTCCTCGCGCCGATGCTGGCCCTGGGCGCGGCCGGCGGCATCCTGGCCTCCGCCCACCTGGCCACCGCCCGGTTCGTCGAGCTGGCCGCCGCCTGGGAGCGCGGGGACGTCCCGCGGGCCCGCGCGCTGGGCCGCCGGCTGACCGCGCTGTCAGCCGCCGCGTTCGCCGCGCCCAACCCGAGCGTGGTCAAGGCGGTGCTGCACGCCCAGGGTCTGATTCCCACCCCGGCGGTGCGGCTGCCGCTGCTGCCGGCCGGCCCGGCGGAGACCGCGCGGGCGCTGGAGCTCGCCATCGGTCTGGACCACTGAGCGGGTTCGGGCCTCTCACACCGTGGAATGCCAGGTCGCGCCCCGCCCGTGGCAAGGCATGATGGGCGGAGTGCGGCTGTGAACAGCAACATCAAGAGGAGTTGTCGGAATGAAGATCGGCATTGTCGGGGCCACCGGCCAGGTCGGCGGCGTGGTCCGCGAGATCCTGGCGGAGCGCGCGGGTCGCGAGGGCGGCCTGGGCCCGGTGGAGCAGCTGCGGCTGTTCGCCTCCGCCCGCTCGGCCGGGCGCACCCTGCCGTGGCAGGGCACCGAGATCACCGTCGAGGACGCGGCCACGGCCGACTACACCGGCCTGGACATCGTGATCTTCTCGGCCGGCGGTGCCACCTCCAAGGCGCTCGCCCCCGAGGTCGCCGCGGCCGGCGCGGTCGTGATCGACAACTCCTCCGCCTGGCGCCGTGACCCCGAGGTCCCGCTGGTCGTCTCCGAGGTCAACCCGGAGGCGATCGCCGACCGCCCCAAGGGCATCATCGCCAACCCGAACTGCACCACCATGGCCGCCATGCCGGTGCTGCGCCCGCTGCACGAGGAGGCCGGCCTCGCCGCGCTCGTCGTCTCCACCTACCAGGCGGTCTCCGGCAGCGGCGTGGCCGGTGTGGCCGAGCTGCAGGACCAGGCCGCCAAGGTGGTCGACGGTGCCTCGGCGCTCGCCCACGACGGCGGTGCGGTCGAGTTCCCCGAGCCGAAGGTCTACCAGCGGCCGATCGCCTTCAACGTGGTGCCGCTGGCCGGCTCGATCGTCGACGACGGCTCCAACGAGACCGACGAGGAGCAGAAGCTCCGCCACGAGAGCCGCAAGATCCTCGGCATCCCCGAGCTGAAGGTGGCCGGCACCTGCGTGCGCGTGCCGGTCTTCTCCGGCCACTCCCTGCAGATCAACGCCCGCTTCGAGCGCCCGATCAGCCCCGAGCGCGCGGTCGAGCTGCTCACCGGCGCCCCCGGCGTCGAGCTGAGCGAGATCCCCACTCCGCTGCAGGCGGCCGGCCGCGACCCGAGCTACGTCGGCCGCATCCGGGCCGACGAGACCGTGGAGCACGGCCTGTCGCTGTTCGTCTCCAACGACAACCTGCGCAAGGGCGCCGCGCTCAACGCCGTCCAGCTGGCCGAACTGGTCGCCGCCGAGCTCCGGGGCTGAGCACCCGGCCGCACGTGCCGCGCGCCCGGCCGCAGCCGGGCGCCGAGCGGGCCCCCGTCCTCCGGGACGGGGGCCGTCGCGTCTTCTCGTGCTCCCTCGCGTTCCGGGCCGTTGCCGGACCGCGACGTCCGCCGAGGTTCGGCGCGCGAACGAGGGGTAAAGGTGACCCAACGATCGGGCGGCTGCGGGCCTCCCTCGCCCCGTCCGGGCCCGGCCGCCGGGCGGACCGCGCCCACCCGGCACAGCGACCGGCGGCGCCTGACCCCGAGGGCGAGCGGAAAGAGGTGCGCGATGGACCGCTGTGTCGTCCTGGTGGACGCGGGATACCTGCTGGGCGCCGCCGCCAGCCTGCTCGCGGGGGACCCTGCGCGCTCCCGGGTCACCGTCGACCACACCGCGCTGATCACCGCCCTGCGCGAGCGGGCCGAGGCCGAGACCGGCCTGCCGCTGCTGCGGATCTACTGGTTCGACGCCGCCCCCGACCGCCGCCCGATGCCCGAGCACCGCCGGCTGCGGGTGCTGCCCCGGGTGACCGTCCGGCTCGGCGCGCTGACCCGGGCCGAGGGCCGCTGGGTGCAGAAGGGCGTGGACGCCGCGATGCACGCCGAGCTCTCCGAACTCGCCCGCAACCGGGCCTGCGCCGACGTCGTGCTGATCACCGGCGACGGCGACCTGCTGCCCGGCATGATGTCCGCCAAGGAGCACGGCGTGGTCGTCCACCTCTGGGCGCTGCAGGCGGCCGACGGCGACTTCAACCAGTCCGAGGACCTGGTGGGCGAGGCCGACGAGCGGCGGGTGCTCGACCGGGAGTGGATCGAGGGATCGTTCAGCCTGCGCGACAACGCCGCCGTCTTCCCCGCGCCCGGGCCGCGGCACGAGATCGCCAAGATCCTGGCCGCGCCGCCGGCCGGCCCGCCCGGTGTGGTGCCGGCGCCGGCGGTCCGCCCCGGGTCGGCCCCGGCCGCGGTGCCGGCGGCCAACGGGCGCGCGGCCCCGGCGGCCGCCACCGCGCTCAAGGTGGTCCCGACGCCCAAGGACATAGCGGGCCGCAGCGCCGCCGCGCCGCCCGCCGCCGCGCCGCCCGCCGCCGCGGGCCACCCGGCCGGCCCGGTGCTGCGCTGGTCCTCCGACCGCGGCTGGGTGGAGCGGCCCGCCGCCGAGCAGGCCGCCACCGCCGGCGACTGCCTGCCCACCCTGGCCCAGCTGACCACCGCCGAGCAGCGCTGGGCCGACCGCGAGGAGGACATCACCTCGATCGGCGGCGACGCCCACGAGGTCGGCCAGGTGTTCGCCCGCCGCTGGTGCGAGCGGATCGGCAACGCCGAGCGGCTCACCGTGCTCTGGCCCGACTACCCGCGCATCCCGCACCGGGTCGACGGCGAGCTCCTGCGCTACGCCGCCCGGTTCGGGCTGCTCGCACACAAGGACGACCAGATCGACGAGCACGACCGGTACGCGATCCGGGCCGGCTTCTGGAAGGAGCTGTCCGGGCGGGTGCCCGGTGGGGACATCGTCGTGGACGACTGACCGCAGCGGCCGTCCCTTCCGGGTGATCAGGCCCCCTTGTCCGGTTCGCGGGCCGCACGGCGTAGAGTCTTCGCTCGTGAGTGAGGGCACCGCGTGAACCGTCCAGAGGCGACCTCGCCGTGCTGTGCCGTACGCGACCTGGTCAAGACGTACCGCTCCGGGCGCGGTGCCGCGGCCGCCGACGTCCGGGCCAACGACGGCGTCACCCTGACCGTGCGGCAGGGTGAGATCTTCGGCCTGCTCGGACCCAACGGCGCCGGCAAGTCGACCCTGGTCCGCCAGCTCACCGGGCTGCTGCGGCCCGACTCCGGCTCCGTCGAGATCCTCGGCCACGACGTGGTCCGCCACCCCGAGCGGGCCGCCCGGCTGCTCGGCTACCTCGGCCAGGAGTCCACCGCGCTGGACGAGCTGACCGTGGCGCTCGCCGCCGAGACCACCGGCCGGCTGCGCGGCCTGAGCCGGGCGCAGGCCCGGGCGGAGGCGGCCGACGTGCTCACCGAGCTCGCCCTCGAACCGCTCGCCCACCGCCCGCTCGCCAAGCTCTCCGGCGGCCAGCGCCGGCTCGCCTGCTTCGCCGCCACGCTGGTCGGGGAGCGGCCGCTGCTCGTCCTCGACGAGCCGACCACCGGCATGGACCCGGTCGCCCGCCGCGCGGTCTGGAGCGCCGTCGAGCGGCGCCGGACCGAGCGGCGGACCACCGTGCTGCTGGTCACCCACAACGTGATCGAGGCGGAGACCGTGCTGGACCGGGTCGCCGTGCTGGACGACGGCCGGGTGATCGCCTGTGACACGCCCGGCGGACTCAAGGCCCTGGTCGACGGCGACGTCCGGCTGGACCTGGTCTGGCGGGACGAGGCACCGCTCGACGTGCCCGCCGTCGCGGAGCTGGCCGGGCGCGCCGAGCGCACCGGCCGCCGCTGGACCGTGCGCACCACCCCCGAGGAGGCCCGCGAGCTGGTCGCAGCCGTCACCACCGGCCCGGCCTTCGCCGCCCTGGACGATTTCACCCTGGCCACCCCGAGCCTTGAGGACGCCTACCTCAAGCTGGGCGGCCGCCATGGAGGACTGGTCAAGTGACGCTGCTCTCCGCGCCGCCGCAGACCAGCGGGACGACGGACCCCGGGCCCGCCCCGCTGGCCCCGGCCGCCCGGCTGCTGCCCGCGCTGGCCGCCGTGTACCGGGCGCAGCTGGCCCGCGCCAAGGTGGCCCGGATCCCGCTGCTGTTCGTCGCGACCTTCCAGTCGCTCGGCATCCTGGTGATGATGCGCGGCGTGGTGGACCCGGGGGAGACGGCGGCCGCGCGCTCGGTGGTGGCCGGGTCCAGCGTGCTGGTGGTGGCGTTCGTGGCGCTCAACCTGCTGGCCCAGTACTTCGGACGGCTGCGGGCGACCGGCGGCCTCGACCACTACGCGACGCTGCCGGTCCCCGCCGCCTCGGTGGTGCTCGGCGCGGCCGCCGCGTACGCCTCGTTCACGCTGCCCGGCGCGGTGGTGACCGCCGCCGCGGGGGCCGTGATGTTCGGGCTGCCGCTGGGGCAGCTCTGGGTGCTGCTCGCGGTGGTCCCGCTGGCCGGGGCGGCGCTCTCCGGGCTGGGCGCGGCCTGCGGGCTGCTCGCGCCCCGGCAGGAGATCGCCACGATGCTGGGGCAGCTCGGCATGTCGGCGGCGCTGCTGCTCGGGGTGCTCCCGGTGGACCACCTGCCGCAGCCGGTGCTCTGGCTGCGCGACCTGCTGCCCTCCACGTACGGGGTCGAGGCCTTCGCCCGGACCTTCGCCGCCGATCCGGACTGGGCGGAGGTGGCGGGCGACCTCGCGGTCTGCGCCGGTGTAGGCGTGGTGTCGCTGGCCGTCGCCACCTGGGCCTACCGGCGGGCCACCACCCGGTAGCTGGTGTCGTGGCCGCTCGGCCCGGGCGTCCACGGTGCGGGTGGCGGGTCCGTTCCGGCGGCGCTCGTGAAACGATGGGCGGGTGACCGTACCGAACACACCTCCGGATCCCCTGCACGCGGCTGCGGGTGCCGACGCGGACACCTCCGCCCCGAACCCGTTCGCGCCGCCGGCGGCGCCGGCCCGGGCCTTCGAACGGAAGGCGGACGGACCCGCGCTCCACCGGCTGCTGCCCGAGCTGAAGGTCGGGGCGGTCACGGTGCTGGTCTGCCTGGTGCTGGGGGTGGCGATGGCGGCCCTCTGGGCGTGGCTGGCGCCGAAGGTGCCGCTGGTGGTCGACGGCAACAAGATCCTCTACGGCGACCCGGAGGGCGAGCAGCGGGCCGGGGCCGACAGCATGTTCGTCCTGATCGGTCTGGGCATGGGCGTCCTGACCGCACTCGGGGCCTTCCTGGCCACCCGGCGGCGCGGCGGCGGGATCGCGGTGGCGGTCGGCCTTGCGGTCGGCGGCCTGCTGGCCTCGGCCGGAGCCTGGGGCCTGGGCCGCCGGCTCGGCCCGGCCGACGACCTGGTCGCCGAGGCGAAGCGGGTCGGCGACGGCGGCCACTTCAACGCCGACATCGACCTCGGGGCGTACGGCGCGCTGCTGGCCTGGCCGATGGCCGCCATGGTGGTGCTGCTGGCGCTCTCGGCGGCGTTCGGCAAGCGCGAGGAGGACCCGCCGCCGTACTGGGCCGGTCCCTACGCCGGGCAGCAGCCGCTGGACGGTCTCCCGTCCGGTCCCACGGACGCCGCTCCGGGCCAGGCCGGCGCCGCTCCCGGCCCGGCGGGGCGGCCGCAGGACGGGCCGCGGCCGCCGGACGACCGGCTGGGCTGAGTTCGGGGCGGGGGCGGATCGGCGCCCGAGCGGGGCGGTGGGTCAGCGCCCGATCGGCGCGGTGCTGGCTCCGGTGAGCGTGACCAGGTCGGCGGGGGCCAGCTCGACCTCCAGACCGCGGCGGCCGGCCGAGACGTAGACCGTGGGGTGGGCGAGCGCGCTGTCGTCCACCACGGTGCGCAGCGGCCGGCGCTGCCCGAGCGGGGAGATGCCGCCGCGGACGTAGCCGCTGCTGCGCTCGGCGGCGGCCGGGTCGGCCATCGCGGCCCGCTTGCCGCCGACGGCTGCGGCGAGCGCCTTCAGATCCAGCTGTCCGGCCACCGGGACGACGCCCACGGTGAGGACGCCGTCCACGTCGGCGACCAGCGTCTTGTACACCCGCTCGGCGGCGACCCCGAGCGCCTCGGCGGCCTCACCGCCGTACGAGGCGGCCCCCGGGTCGTGCTCGTAGGCGTGCACGGTGAACGCGACGGCGGCGTTCTCCAGGGCGACCGTGGCCGGTGTGCCCTGGCCGCCCTTCTTCGGCTTCCTGGCCATCTGCGGGACCTCCGGGGCGGGAGTCGGTCGGGGCTGTCGGCGGGGGCTGCCGGTGGGCTGTCAGTTGGGGCTGAACGACTGGCGGGTCAGGTCGACCGCCGGGAGCGAGGGCAGCCAGCTCAGCACGGACGTCTCGCGGCGCAGCAGCTCCAGCTCGGTGCGCAGCCGCTGCGCGGTGTCCGGGCAGGCGAGCAGCTCCTGCTTGACCGGCGTGCCGACCACCGAGGCGGCGGCCACCAGGTAGGAGAGCACCTGCGGATCGTCCGGCAGCTGCTGGTGGCCGACGGTGCTGGCCTCGCGGGCCCCGGCCAGCCGCTTCTGGTACGTCCGGAAGGCCCGCTCCACGCCGGCGGCCAGCGCCCCGGCACCCTCGCCGGGCTGCTCCTCGATCGGCTCGACCTCGCCGACCAGGTAGGGGCCGCCGGTGTCGACCGAGCGCAGCCGGAACCGGGTGGTGCCGGTGACCAGCAGTTCGTACCGGCCGTCGGGCTGTTCCTGGGTGGAGGCGATGTCGGCCACGCAGCCGATGTGGTACATCGCTTCGAGCGGGTCGCCGGTGACGGTGCCGAGGCCGTCGAGCGGACCGGCCGGGCCGTCGTCCGCCCGGACCGGCGCGACCTCGCGGCCGTCCCGGATGGCGAGGACGCCGAACCGGCGGGGCTGGTCCTCGGGCATCGCGAGCAGGTCGGCGACGAGACGGCGGTAGCGCTCCTCGAAGACGTTCAGGGGCAGCACCAGGCCCGGGTAGAGCACGGTGTTCAGGGGGAAGAGCGGCAGCCGTTCTGTCACGGCGCACAGCGTAGTTCCCCCGGGCCCCGGTCCGCCCGAGGGTTAACGTCCCGAGGAGCGGACCTAACCGCGCTGGAGCATCCGGGTGGCGCCGGCGGCGACGGTGGTGGCCAGCACCCAGCCGACGATCACCAGGCCGGAGACGACCCACTGGTCGGCGCCGCCCGGGTTCCAGCCCTGCTGGCCGAGGTCCACGACCGGGAGCAGCTGGCCCAGCGCGTACAGCACCGGGTCCCAGTGCGGCCTCTCGTCGGCCTTGAGGGGCTGCAGCTCGTGGGTGGCGAAGTAGAGGCTGCCGAGCGCCCAGGCGAGCAGCAGCCAGAGCGCGGCCCGGCCGGGGCGGAAGCCGTAGCCGACGGTGACGTCCTGCATCAGGCCCCAGATCCGGGCCGGCAGCGGCAGGGTCTGCCGGCGCCGGCGCTGCTTGGCGTAGAGCACCTCGCGGGCGTCGTCGTCGGCGCCGTCCCGGCGCAGCGCGGCGGCCAGCTGCTCGTAGGACTCGGGCTGGAACTCCACCGAGGAGCCCTCCAGCCAGACGATCCGCTGCTGGACGGTGAACGGGGCGATCGGGCGCAGGCACTCGTAGGTGAAGCCGGTCAGCCCGAGCCGCCCGCCCCGCGGCCAGGCGTCGGGGTCGTCGACCAGGTTGCCGATCCGGGCCCGGGAGAGCGAGACGGTGCCGGTGGGCGGGACCTTGCAGCTGAAGCGGAGCTCGGGCGTCTGGATGCGGCGCAGGGAGAGCTCGTCGTCCCCCTCCAGGTGGAACTCGCCGGAGATCAGGCAGGCGCCCTCGAACCGGCTGTCCGAGAGCCGGACCCTGCCGTGGGCGCGGAACGGCGTGCTCGGCGCGTCCGGCGCCGGGCTCTCGCCGTAGCCGGAGCCGTAGTAGGCCTGGGAGCCGACCCAGCCGAAGTCGGCGGAGCTGGTCAGGTAGAGCGTGTGGCCGACGGTCATCCGGACGGCGTTGAGGCAGGTGCGGTTGCCGGGGACGGCGTGCAGCTGGGCGCCGCGCAGCGACAGCCGGCCGCCGATCCGGCAGGTGCGCAGCGACAGCTCGCCGCGGACCTCGATCCGTTCGGCCTCGACGTCCTGGTTGACGCCGAGACCGTCGGCGGACACCGCCCGGCCGTACCGGTCGGCGCCGAGCACGCTCTGGTTGAGCAGCAGGTCGGTGCCGATCCGGGCGTCGGTGAGCCGCAGGCCCTCGGGTATCCGGCAGCGGGCCAGGTGGAGGTCGCCGGAGGTGACGAGGCGGGAGGCCTCCAGCCGCGGGACCAGGCAGCCGACGAAGCGCAGCGTGCCGGCCTCGGCCTCGGACATCAGGACCTTCTGCTCGAACCGGCAGTCGTGCAGCTCGACGTAGTGCCCGATGGTGCCGCCGGCCAGCCGCAGCGGGCCGGTGATCCGGGCCCCGGTCAGCTTGAGCGAGGCGACCCGCCCGGGGACGGCGGTCGGGCCGTCCAGCAGCAGCCGGGAGAGCACCTCGGCGCGGACGGTCCGCTCGGGGCCCCATTCGGCCTCTCCGAAGGGGTCGTCCCGATCCGCGTCGCCGGCCCGCAGGTCGTGGATCCGGCCGTGCCGGAACGCCTCCCAGAGCCCCTGCTCCACCTGGGTCCAGCCGTCCGGTGCCCGTTCCGCCATCGTTCCCCCGTCCCCCCGGTCGTCTCGCCCTTCGTATCACGGACTGAAATGCGGGACCGTCGGTTCCGGCCACTCCTTACACTGGTTGGCGTGATCTCTCGAATCGATCTGCGCGGCTCGCTCGACGACCCGCGCGACCTGCTGCCCCGTGCCGACTTCGACGTCGCGGCCGCCCTGGAGAAGGTGCGGCCGATCGCCGAGGACGTGCACCATCGCGGGGTCACGGCGCTGATCGAGATCACCGAGCGGTTCGACGGCGTGCGGCTGGAGTCCACCCGGGTGCCCGCCGAGCAGATCGCCGAGGCCCTGGAGGGGCTGGACCCGAAGGTGCGGGCCGCCCTGGAGGAGTCGATCCGCCGCGCCCGCACCGTCCACGCCGACCAACGCCGCACCGGGCACACCACCCAGGTGGTGCCCGGCGGCACGGTTTCGCAGCGCTGGGTGCCGGTCGACCGGGTCGGCCTCTACGTGCCGGGCGGCCTGGCCGTCTACCCGTCCTCCGTGGTGATGAACGTGGTGCCCGCGCAGGAGGCCGGCGTCACCGGCATCGCGGTCACCTCGCCGCCGCAGAAGGCCTTCGGCGGCCGGGTGCACCCGACCATCCTGGCGGCCTGCGCGCTGCTCGGCGTCACCGAGGTGTACGCGGTGGGCGGCGCCCAGGCGGTCGCCATGTTCGCCCTCGGCACCGAGGAGTGCGAGCCGGTGAACATGGTCACCGGTCCCGGCAACATCTACGTGGCCGCCGCCAAGCGCTACTTCTCCGGCCGGATCGGCATCGACTCCGAGGCCGGCCCGACCGAGATCATGGTGCTCGCCGACGACAGCGCGGACGCCACCGAGGTGGCCGCCGACCTGATCAGCCAGGCCGAGCACGGCCCGACCTCCGGCTCGGTGCTGGTCACCGACTCGCCGGCGCTCGCCGACGCGGTGGAGGCCGAGCTCAAGGAGCAGGTCGCCCGGACCAGGCACAGCGAGCGGGTGGCCGAGGCGCTCGGCGGCCCGCAGTCCGGCCTCATCCTGGTCGACGACCTGGAGCAGGGCCTGAAGGTGGCCAACGCGTACGCGGCCGAGCACCTGGAGATCCAGACCCGGGACGCCCACGCCGTCGCCGCCGGGGTGCGCAACGCCGGCGCGGTCTTCATCGGCCGGTACACCCCCGTGTCGCTCGGCGACTACGCGGCCGGCTCCAACCACGTGCTGCCCACCGGCGGCTGCGCCTGCCACTCCTCCGGGCTCTCCGTCCAGACCTTCCTGCGCGGCGTCCAGGTCGTCGAGTACGACCGCGAGGCCCTGGCCGGCATCGCCGCGCACGTCGTGAACCTGGCGGACGCCGAGGACCTCCCCGGGCACGGCGACGCGATCAAGGCCCGATTCGACTGGAGTGTCCCCGGCTCGTGACGAAGATCGACGACCTCCCGATCCGCGACGAACTGCGCGGACAGTCCCCGTACGGCGCACCCCAGCTCGACGTGCCCGTCCAGCTGAACACCAACGAGAACCCGTACCAGCTGCCCGAGGAGCTGGTGGCCCGGATCGCCGAGCGCGTCGCCGAGACCGCCCGCAACCTCAACCGCTATCCCGACCGGGACGCGGTCGAGCTGCGCGAGGCCCTGGCCGCGTACCTGACCCGCACCACCGGGCACCCGGTGGCCCGGGAGCAGGTCTGGGCCGCCAACGGCTCCAACGAGATCATCCAGCAGCTGCTGCAGACCTTCGGCGGCCCCGGCCGCACGGCGATCGGCTTCGAGCCCTCGTACTCGATGCACGCCCTGATCTCCCGGGGCACCGGCACCGGCTGGATCTCCGGCCCGCGCAGCGCGGACTTCACCATCGACGTGGCCGCCGCCGAGGCGGCGATCGCCGAGCACCGGCCGGACGTCGTCTTCGTCTGCTCGCCGAACAACCCGACCGGCACCGCGGTCGCCGCCGAGACGGTGCTGCGCCTGTACGACGCCGCGCAGGCCGCCCGGCCCAGCCTGGTGATCGTGGACGAGGCGTACGTCGAGTTCTCGCACCGCGACTCGCTGCTGCCGCTGCTGGCGGGCCGCCCCAACCTGGTGGTCACCCGCACCATGTCCAAGGCCTTCGGCGCGGCCGGCCTGCGGCTGGGCTACCTCGCCGCCGACCCGGCGGTGGTGGACGCGGTGCAGCTGGTCCGGCTGCCGTACCACCTGTCGGCCGTCACCCAGGCCACCGCACTGGCCTGTCTGGAGCACACCGACACCCTGCTCGGCTACGTCGGCCGGCTCAAGGCGGAGCGCGACCGGCTGGTCGACGCGCTGCGCGGGCTCGGCCTGGAGGTGACCGACTCGGACGCCAACTTCGTCCAGTTCGGCCGCTTCGACGACACCCACGCCGTCTGGCAGGCCATCCTCGACCGCGGCGTCCTGGTCCGGGACAACGGCGTTCCCGGGTGGCTGCGCGTCACCGCCGGCACCCCCGCCGAGAACGACGCCTTCCTGGACGCCGTCGCGACTGTGATCAAGGAGCTGTAACCCCGTATGACCCGCATCGGACGCATCGAGCGCACCACCAAGGAGACCTCGGTCCTGGTCGAGATCGACCTCGACGGCACCGGCAGGACCGACATCTCCACGGGCGTCGGGTTCTACGACCACATGCTCGACCAGCTCGGCCGCCACGGCCTCTTCGACCTCACCGTGAAGACCGACGGCGACCTGCACATCGACACCCACCACACGATCGAGGACACCGCCCTCGCGCTCGGCGCCGCCTTCAAGCAGGCGCTCGGAGACAAGGTCGGCATCTACCGCTTCGGCAACTGCACGGTGCCGCTGGACGAGTCCCTCGCCCAGGTCACCGTGGACCTCTCCGGCCGCCCCTACCTGGTGCACACCGAGCCGGAGAACATGGCGCCGATGATCGGCAGCTACGACACCACGATGACACGGCACATCCTGGAGTCCTTCGTGGCGCAGGCCCAGATAGCCCTGCACGTCCACGTGCCGTACGGGCGCAACGCGCACCACATCGTGGAGTGTCAGTTCAAGGCGCTGGCCCGGGCGCTGCGCTACGCCGCCGAGCGCGACCCGCGCGCGGCCGGCATCCTCCCGTCGACCAAGGGTGCGCTGTGAGCAAGTCCGCTGTTGTCCTCCTCTTCGCCGGCCTCTTCCTGGCCGGCGGGGTGATCTCGTTCTGGAAGCAGAAGCAGTCGAAGGGCGTCATCCTCGTCCTCGCGCTGGGCTCGGCGATGTGCCTGGTCTCCGGCCTGATGCGCCTGTAACCGTCGAGCGAACGAAAGACCGGGAAACCTGAACATGGGCAAGAACGTCGTCGTGCTCGACTACGGCTCGGGCAACCTCCGCTCGGCCCAGCGCGCCGTCGAGCGCACGGGCGCGAACGTCACCGTCACCTCCGACTACCGGGCGGCGATGGACGCGGACGGCCTGCTCGTCCCCGGCGTCGGCGCCTTCGAGGCCTGCATGCGCGGGCTCAAGGGCGTCCGGGGCGACTGGATCATCGACCGCCGGCTCTCCGGGGGCCGCCCCGTGCTGGGGATCTGCGTCGGCATGCAGATCCTCTTCGAGAAGGGCGTCGAGCACGGGGTGGAGACCCCGGGCTGCGACGAGTGGCCCGGAACGGTCGAACCGCTGGACGCGCCGGTCGTCCCGCACATGGGGTGGAACACCGTCGACGCCCCCGAGGGCAGCCGCATGTTCGCCGGCCTCGACGCCGACACCCGCTTCTACTTCGTGCACTCCTACGGGGTGCGGCAGTGGGACATGGAGGTCCACAGCGCGCGGATCGACCCCCCGCTGGTCACCTGGGCCACCCACGGGCAGCCGTTCGTCGCGGCCGTGGAGAACGGCCCGCTCTGGGCGACCCAGTTCCACCCCGAGAAGTCCGGCGACGCCGGCGCCGCCCTGCTGACCAACTGGGTCAACACCCTCTGACGATCTGAGAGCTGACACCATGAGCCGCCTCGAACTGCTCCCCGCCGTCGACGTCCGGGACGGCCAGGCCGTCCGCCTGGTCAAGGGCGCCTCCGGCACCGAGACCTCCTTCGGCGAGCCGCTCGCCGCCGCCCTCGCCTGGCAGAACGCCGGCGCCGAGTGGCTCCACCTGGTCGACCTGGACGCCGCCTTCGGCACCGGCAGCAACCGCGAGCTGCTCCGCGAGGTCACCGGCGCGCTGGACATCAAGGTCGAGCTCTCCGGCGGCATCCGCGACGACGCGTCGCTGGCCGCCGCCCTCGCCACCGGCTGCACCCGGGTCAACCTCGGCACCGCCGCCCTGGAGAGCCCCGAGTGGGTCGCCAAGGTCATCGCCGAGCACGGCGACAAGATCGCCGTCGGCCTGGACGTGGTCGGCACCACCCTGCGCGGCCGCGGCTGGACCCGCGACGGCGGCCAGCTCTTCGACGTGCTGGCCCGCCTCGACGCCGAGGGATGCGCCCGCTACGTCGTCACCGACGTCAACCGGGACGGCACCCTGACCGGCCCCAACCTCCGGCTGCTGCGCGACGTCTGCGCCGCCACCGCCAAGCCGGTGGTCGCCTCCGGCGGCGTCTCCTCGCTGGACGACCTGCGTGCCATCGCCACGCTGGTCGGCGAGGGAGTCGAGGGCGCCATCGTCGGCAAGGCACTCTACGAGCAGAAGTTCACGCTCGAAGAGGCCCTGGAGGCGGTTTCAGGATGACGGAACGTCAGGTCGTGCGCGGTCGGGTCGGCGGAGTCTCCCCCTGGGAGGAGGTGTTCGGCTCGGCGCAGGCGGTAGCCGCGGGCGACCACGTGTACGTGGCCGGCGCCCGGCCCTTCCAGGGCCGGGCCCTCGTCGGCGAGGGCGACCCGTACGAGCAGGCGATCGCCTCCTTCCGGGTCGGTCTGGACGCCCTGGCCGCGTACGGCCTGACGGCGGACGACGTGGTCCGCACCCGGATGTACCTGACCCACGCCCGTGACGTGGACGCGGTGGGCCGTGCCCACCGCGAACTCTTCGAGACCGTACGCCCGGTGGCCGCCATGGTGGTGGTCCAGGGCCTGATCGACCCCCGGATGCTGGTCGAGGTGGAACTCGCCGCCCACCGGCCCGGGCTGGCAAGCACTGTGGAAGGCGGACAGCCGTGACCCTCGCCGTACGAGTCATCCCCTGCCTGGACGTCGACGCCGGCCGGGTGGTCAAGGGCGTCAACTTCCAGAACCTGCGCGACGCGGGTGACCCGGTCGAGATGGCCAAGCTCTACGACGCCGAGGGCGCCGACGAGCTGACCTTCCTCGACATCACCGCCTCCTCGGGCGACCGCGAGACCACCTACGACGTGGTCCGCCGCACCGCCGAGCAGGTCTTCATCCCGCTGACCGTCGGCGGCGGCATCCGCACCCCCGACGACGTCGACAAGCTGCTGCGGGCCGGTGCCGACAAGGTCGGCGTCAACACCGCGGCGATCGCCCGTCCGGAGCTGATCCGGGAGATCGCCCAGCGGTTCGGCCGCCAGGTGCTGGTCCTGTCGGTGGACGCCCGGCGCTGCCCGGAGGGCACCGACACGCCGTCCGGCTTCGAGGTCACCACGCACGGCGGGCGCCGGGGCACCGGCCTGGACGCCGTCGAGTGGGCCGGCCGGGCGGCCGAGCTGGGCGCGGGCGAGATCCTGCTCAACTCGATGGATGCGGACGGCACCAAGGACGGCTACGACCTGGAGCTCATCCGGGCGGTCCGCAAGACCGTGTCCGTCCCGGTGATCGCCTCCGGCGGTGCCGGCCGGACGGCCGACTTCGCCCCGGCGGTGGACGCCGGCGCGGACGCGGTGCTGGCCGCCAGCGTCTTCCACTTCGGCGACCTGCGGATCCGCGAGGTCAAGAACGCGCTGCGCGAGGCCGGCCACCCGGTCCGCTGAGCTGCGTCCGGCAGAGCGCACCAGGGCCCGCCCACCGCACGGTGGGCGGGCCCTGCCGCCGTTCGGGGCTCCTGCGGGTTCAGGAGTCCTGCGGCTCGCCCTTGATCAGCGCGAACGGCGCGCCGAACGGGTCCGCCAGCCAGGCGATCCGGCCGACGTTCGGGACGTCCTCGGCGGCCATCAGCACCTGGCCGCCGGCCGCCTGCGCCCGGCCGACCAGCTCGTCCACCACCGCGGTGGCGAAGTACGGCGTCCAGGACGGCGGCTGCCCCTCGGCCATGATCGGGGCGATGCCGCCGAAGGTGGTGGCCTGTTGGTCGCCCTCGGCGGGGGAGACCACCAGGTAGGTCATCCCCGGTGCGGGGAACTTCTCCGCCCGCCACCCGAACACCTGCTGGTAGAAGGCGAAGCCGGCCTCCTGGTTCGAGGTGTGCAGCTCGGCCCAGACCAGCGCGTTGTCGGTGGACACCGCGTCCAGGCCGGTGGTGGTGCCGGCCTGCCAGATCGCGAACTGCGCGCCCTGCGGGTCGGTCAGCTGGGCCATCCGGCCGGCTTCCATGACGTCGAACGGGGCGACCCGCACGGCGCCGCCGGCCTTCTCCACGGCGGCGGCGGTGGCGTCCGCGTCGGGCGTGCGGAAGTAGGTCGTCCAGGCGGACCGTGCGCCCTCCTCGGTCAGCGGACCGACGGCGGCCACGGTCTTCCCGGCGGCCTGCAGGAAGCCGTAGCCGCCGGCCTCCGGGCCGAGGTCCTGGAAGGTCCAACCGAAGACCGCGCCGTAGAAGTTCGCGGCCGCGCCCGGGTCCGGGCTGCCGAGGTCGATCCAGCAGGGCGAGCCGGCGGGAAAGTCGGTGGTGAGCATGGGGTGGTGCTCCTTCGACGGAAACGACGGCCGGCCGACCCCGGACGGGTCGGCGAGGCGGCCCCTAGCGAGTCTGCACCCCGCCACCGACATCCGCAGCCGGACACGCGCCGGCCGGGCCGTCGCCTCCGCCCTAAGGCAGCGGCAGGACGTGCCGCAGCGCGGTGACCGCGTCCGGCGGACCGTCCACGGCCAGCTCGGTGCGCTCGCCGCGGCCGTAGACGAACAGCACCAGCTCGCCCGGCTCGCCGGTGATCCGCACCATCGGCGCCCCGGCCGGGCCGACCGTCAGGCTCCGCCCGTCCGGGCGGCCCAGCTCCAAACGGACCGGGGAGCGGCGGCCCGCCTCCATCCGGGCCAGCAGCGGGAGCCGGCGCCACAGCGCGTCGGCCCGTCCGGGCGGCACCGGCTGCGGCGTCCACTCCTCGCCGGCCCGGCGGACGTCCTCCGCGTGCACGAAGTACTCGACGGTGTTGGCGGCCTCGTCGGCGCCGGGCAGGGCGAACGGCGAGAGCATCGGCGGGCCGGAGCGGAACAGCCGCAGCAGTTCCTCGTACGGGCGCCCGGCGTACCCGGACTGCACCCGGTGCGTGTGGCCGGCGAGGGCGCCGACCCGGATCCCCGCCGCGGCGTCCGGCCGCCGCTCCCGGACGACGAGGTGGGCGGCGAGGTCCCGGGTGGACCACCCGGCACAGAGGGTGGGCGCGTCCGGCCCGGCGGCGGCCAGCAGTTCGGCCAACCGGTGGCGCTCGGCGAGGGCGTGGTTCGACATGGTGTCAGCGTAGGGCGTCCTCACCGCGTCAACTGAGGTGCCCGGTGAGTTTGGGGGTGCCCGGGCGGGTGCCGGAGGTGAGCGAGCAGGTGTAGTCCCGCCAGCCCTGCCGGTACTGCGCCATCGGCGGCCCGATCGGCAGGGGGTAGAACGTCCCGCCGCCCTGCCGGGCCTCGGCCGCGGCCAGCGGCTCCTTGCAGCCGTCCCGGACGGCCTTGTTCAGCTGGGTCTCGGTCAGTCCGTCCGGGAGCAGGAGGTCGGCGACGACCTCGCCGTCGTGTTCGCCCTCGCAGGGGCGTGCCTCCGGCTTGGTGACGGTCTTGGTCTGCTGCGGGTGGTCGAAGCACGTCCCGACCGGGAAGAAGGTGTACGGCACCACCCTGCTCGGCGTCGGAGTCGGCGTGAGGGTCGGGGTGGGCGTTGCGGACGGAGCGGCCGTGGTGGGGGAAGGCGGCGGCGGGAGCGGGGTCTGCTCCTGCTCCGGCCAGAGCAGCACCGTGGCCACCACCGCGAGCAGCGCGGCCAGTACCGCGGCGACGGCGAGGACCAGGCCCCGCGGCGGGCGCGCGGCGGGTTCGGGCTGCGCGGGGGTCGGCTGCTCGGAGGTCATGGCCACGAGGATGGCCCACCGCGGCTCCTCCCGGCAGGCGGTTGGCACAACTCGTACGAGCAGACCGGCACGGACCGGAGGGGCCGGCGCGGTCGGATAGGCTCGCCCCGGCACGACACGATCCCTGGAGTATGCGGATGCGCGTCGGAATCACCGGTCACCGGGGCCTGTCGGGGGGCATCACCGAGATGCTGGTCCGCGGGGACCTCTGGCGGCTCGTCACCACCTTCGGCCCGTACGAGCTGGTCGGTGTCACCTGCGCCGACGAGGGCCCGGAGAGCTGGTTCGCCCGGTCGGTGCTGGAGCACGGCGGCAAGGTGGAGGTCGTCGTCCCCGCCGGCGCGCCCGTCGTGGGCCGCGCCGACGACCGGCACCGCGGCACCCGGCTGCAGCTGATGAACGAGGCCAACGCCGTCCACCGGCTGGCCCCGGTCGAGCACGGGGGCCTCGGCGACGACACCGGCCGGGCCCTGGTCGGCATGATCGACGAGCTGATCGCGGTCTGGGACGGCGAGCCCGGCAGCGAGCCGGCCCGCGTCGCCGAACTGGCACAGCAGGCGGGGCTGTTCGTCCACCGCGTCTGGCCCGAAGGCTGCGAGCGGCCGGACTGAGCCGAGGGCCCTTCGCGCCGCCGCGCCCCTCCGGCCCGGGGCGGGGCGCCCGGTCGCCGGACGGCGCACGTGTGCGCGGGGCCGGGCTGACACAATGGGCGCATGTCCACCACCCCCGCCACGCCCGCCGTCCCCGGCTCCACCGCGCTGGCCCCCGAGATCGCCGCCCGGCTCAAGCGCACTCCGGACGGACTGCTCCCGGCCATCGCACAGCAGCACGACACCGGCGAGGTGCTGATGCTCGGCTGGATGGACGACGAGGCGCTGCACCGCACCCTCACCACCGGCCGCTGCACCTACTGGAGCCGCAGCCGCCGGGAGTACTGGGTCAAGGGCGACACCTCGGGCCACGCCCAGCGGGTCGTGTCGGTCGCGCTGGACTGCGACGGCGACACCCTGCTGGTCAAGGTGGACCAGACCGGGGCCGCCTGCCACACCGGCGACCGCACCTGCTTCGACGCCGACCTGCTCCCGCTCGGCTGATCCCGCCGGCCGCCGCGCCGCCCGCTCCACCGCCGAACGCCGCCAGAAGCCGACCACGACCAGAAGGTGCCGCCCGTCATGGACCTCGAAGCCTTCCGCAAGCTCGCCGCCGACACCCGGGTCATCCCGGTCACCCGCAGGCTCCTCGCGGACGGGCTCACCCCGATCGGCCTCTACCGCAGCCTCGCCGCCGAGCGCCCCGGCACCTTCCTGCTGGAGTCCGCGGAGCAGGGCCGCAGCTGGTCCCGGTACTCCTTCGTCGGCGTCCGCAGCGCCGCGGTGCTCACCGCCGACCCGGAGGGGAACGCCCGGTGGCTCGGCACCCCGCCGGTGGGCATCCCCACCACGGGCGACCCGCTCCAGGTGCTGCGGGCCGCGCTGGAGGCGCTGCACACCCCGCGCCACACCGACGACGGCCTGCCCCCGCTCACCGGCGGCCTGGTCGGCTACCTCGGCTACGACGTCGTCCGCCGGCTGGAGAGGCTGCCCGACCTCAACCCGGACGACCTCGGGCTCCCCGAGCTCACCATGCTGCTGGCCACCGACCTCGCCGTGCTGGACCACGCCGACGGCACGGTGCTGCTGATCGCCAACGCCGTCAACCACAACGACCTGGCGAGCGGCGTGGACGAGGCCTACGCGGACGCCGTGGCCCGGTTGGACGCCATGGAGACCGACCTGCTGAAGCCGGTCGACCCGGGCCTGGCCACCTTCACCCCCGCCGGCCCCGGCGAGGTGCGCTCGCCGTTCGGCGGGGCGCCCTACCGGGCGGCCGTGGAGGAGGTCAAGGAGCGGATCCGGGCCGGCGAGGCCTTCCAGGTGGTGCCCTCGCAGCGGTTCGAGGCGCCCTGCCCGGCCTCGGCGCTGGACGTCTACCGGGTGCTGCGCACCACCAACCCCAGCCCGTACATGTACCTGTTCCGCTTCCCCGGGGCGGACGGCGGCGCCGAGGGCGGCTTCGACGTGGTCGGCTCCAGCCCGGAGGCGCTGGTCAAGGTCACCGAGGGCGAGGCGATGCTGCACCCGATCGCCGGCACCCGGCACCGCGGCGCCACCCCGCACGAGGACGCCGAGCTGGCCGCCGAACTGCTCGCCGACCCGAAGGAGCGGGCCGAGCACCTGATGCTGGTCGACCTCGGCCGCAACGACCTCGGCCGGGTCTGCGCGCCGGGCAGCGTGGAGGTGGTCGACTTCATGCAGATCGAGCGGTACAGCCACGTCATGCACATCGTCTCGACCGTCACCGGCCGGGTGGCGCCCGGCAGGACCGCCTTCGACGTACTGACCGCCTGCTTCCCGGCCGGCACCCTCTCCGGCGCGCCGAAGCCGCGCGCGATGCGCATCATCGAGGAGCTGGAGCCCACCCGCCGGGGCCTGTACGGCGGCTGCGTCGGCTACCTGGACTTCGCCGGGGACTCCGACACCGCGATCGCCATCCGCACCGCCGTGCTGCGCGACGGCACCGCCTACGTCCAGGCGGGCGCGGGAGTGGTCGCCGACTCGGACCCGCACGGCGAGGACACCGAGTGCCGCAACAAGGCGGCGGCCGTCCTGCGGGCGGTGGCCACCGCGAATACGCTGCGCACGCCGGAGGTGTGAGCCGCGCCGGTGCGGTGCGGCGGCGAGGAGGCGGGCATGTCGGACCAGCAGGACGCCGGATCGGCCTGGGACGCCCTCGCGGATGTGCGCCTCCCGCGCGGGTACCGGGTGGAGATCACCGCGGGGAAGATCACCATGACCCCGCGCGGGGAGGGGCACTGGGAGGTCGCCCTCGGGGCGGCGACCCAGGTCGAGCGGCAGCTCGCGGGGCACGGCACCGTGCTGACCGGTGAGGTCGTGGACTTCCCGTCCCCGCGGTACGGGTACGCGCCCGACCTCGCGGTGATCGCGCCGGGGGCGCGGCGGGGCGCCCGCGGGCGGTACCGCTCGGACGACCTCCGGGCGGTGCTGGAGGTCGTCCCCCGGGCCCAGCAGGACGGTGACTTCGTCCGCAAACAGCGCTACCTCGCCGGGTGCGGCGTGCCGCTGTACGTGGTGGTGGACCCGGAGGAGGCGGCCTGCACCGTGCACAGTCACCCGGAGCCGCCCGGCGCCTACCGGGAGGCCGAGCGGGTGCCCTTCGGCAACGACGTGTTCCTGCCGCTGGCGGAACGCACCCTCGTGCTGTCGACCGACGGCTTCGCGCCCGACCCGGGGTAGGGACGGGGCGTGTGGTCGGGGATAGTGGACGGGTGAGCGCTCCTGAGCAGTCCCGTACCGAAGCCGCCCCCGCCGCCCCCGCGAAGGCCGGGCGACGCACGCTCGGCCTGATGCTGCTGCTGACCCTGCTGGGCGTGGTGCTGGTGCTGACGGCCGTCGGCCGGGTCTGGGCCGAGGGCCGGGTGGCCGGGGCGGCCGCCGGGACGCTGGAGGTCTCCGTCACCGGGAGCCGGATCTCCGAGCTGCCGGGCGGGCTGGCGCTGGTGGCACTCGCGGCGGCGGTCGCGGTCTTCGCGGTCCGCGGCGCCGGCCGGATCGCGGTCGGCACGCTGACGCTGCTGGCCGGCCTCGGAGCCGCCGCGGCGGCCGCGGCCGGGGCGGGCGACAGTGCCGCGCTGGACTCCGAGGCGGCCCGCAAGCTGGCCCTGTCGGGTACCACCGCCACCGACGTCGCCCACACCGCCTGGCCGTGGGCGGCGCTGGTCGGCGGGCTGCTGCTGGCGCTGGCCGGGCTGCTCACCGCACGGTACGGGCGGGGCTGGCCGGCCATGGGCAGCCGGTACGAGGCGCCGACCCGCAAGGCCCCGGCGAAGGCGGCCGAGTCCCCGGCCGACCTGTGGAAGGCCCTGGACCGCGGCGAGGACCCCACCGCGGTCTGATCCGGCCGGCGCCGGATCCGGTCCGCACCCGGACGGCCGTCGTCCGCCGCCCACCGCCGGTGACCGGGCCCGATGTGACCCGATAGACGAGCACCCGCCTTGGGGCGCCGGTGTGTGGCCCGGCACAATGGAACGCGTCAACCCGCCAGGGGCCCGCAGGCCCGGCCGGGCCCCGAGAGCCTAGGAGCACCATTCAGATGGCAGCAGCAGCACACGGTCACACCCCCGCCGCCTGGACCGGCGTGACCATCACCTTCATCGGTTTCGCGATCGCGGGCGTCGCCATGATCCTCCCGTCGGTGCTGCTGGTCTGCGCCGGCCTGGCGGTCGTCCTGCTCGGCGGCGTGGTCGGCAAGGCCATGGCGATGGCGGGCATGGGCAAGCAGCCGAGCCAGCACGTGATGACCGTCGAGGAGCACCAGGCCGCGCTCGCCGCCGCCTGATCCGAACGGGTCTTCGGGTACGAGGCACGACGGCGGGCGCCACGCCCGCCGTTTCGCTTTCCCGAGGGCCCGCTGGGCCCCGCCCGCTGTGTCACGGTGTCCGGCGCCGCGCCGGGCGGGCAGAATCAGGGGCGTGAACGCCGCCTCCACCGCCTCCGCCCGGCCACCGGTCCTGCGCCGGCTGGGCGTCCCGCTGGCCGCCCTCGCCGCGGTGGCCGTCCCCACCACCTTCATCGCCCTGGTGGACCCGAACGCCCCCGGCCACTACCCGACCTGTCCGTTCCTGGCCGCCACCGGCTGGTGGTGCCCCGGTTGCGGCGGACTGCGCTGCGTCCACGCGCTGGTCCACGGGGACCTCAGCGGTGCGCTGCACGACAACGCCCCCGCGGTGCTGCTGTTCGTGGTGCTGGCCGTGCTCTGGGTGCGCTGGGTCTGGGCCGCGGCGACCGGCGGACCGGCGCCCCGGCTCGTGCTCGGCGCCCGGCGCTGGGTGCTGGTCGCGCTCCTGCTGCTGGTCTTCACGGTGGTCCGGAATCTGCCGATCGGGGCCGGTCTGGCACCCCCGCTGGTCTGAATCCGCCGGTGGAGGGACGGTGAAGGCCAAGTTGGGAGGCGCCTTGCGGCCGTTCGGAGGAGGCGTCCGAACCGCGAGACGCGCGCCGGGCGGATGCGCCCCGCGCCCCTGGTGCCGATACCATCGAAGGGCCGGAGGCCGGACTGGCTGTCCGGCTTTCCGCTAGAACGACTAGCAGACCAACGATGGGGGCGCTCTCGTGTGCAAGCGGAGCCTGGGGATCCCCTCGGCCGGAGGCCGGGGGAGAACCGACCACAGGGGCGCGTCGCGTCCAGCGCCCGCCGAGCGGAGCGAGGTGGGTGCATGAGTGTCCTCGACACGATCATCGAGGGAGTCCGTGAGGACCTCGCCGAGCGGCAGGCCCGGGTCTCCCTGGACGAGCTCAAGGAGCTCGCCGCCAAGGCCCCGGACGCCAGGGACGGCGTCGCGGCCCTGAAGGGCGACGGGGTCCGGGTGATCTGCGAGGTCAAGCGTTCCAGCCCGTCCAAGGGCGCGCTGGCCGCGATCGCCGATCCGGCCGCCCTGGCGGTCGACTACGCGGCCGGCGGTGCCGCCGCGATCAGCGTCCTGACCGAGCAGCGCCGCTTCGGCGGGTCGCTGGCCGACCTGGACGCCGTCCGGGCCGCCGTGGACACCCCGCTGCTGCGCAAGGACTTCATCGTCACCGCGTACCAGCTCTGGGAGGCCCGCGCCCACGGCGCCGACCTCGCACTGCTGATCGTCGCGGCCCTCGACCAGCCGGCCCTGGTGTCGCTGATCGAGCGCGCCGAGTCGATCGGCCTCACCCCGCTGGTCGAGGTGCACGACGAGGAGGAGATCAAGCGCGCGGTGGACGCCGGCGCGAAGATCATCGGCGTCAACGCCCGCAACCTCAAGACCCTGGAGGTCGACCGGAACACCTTCGGCAACGTCGTCCACGCGATCCCGGACGGCATCGTCAAGGTCGCCGAGTCCGGCGTGCGCGGCCCGCTGGACGTGATCTCCTACGCCAACCTGGGGGCCGACGCGGTACTGGTCGGCGAGTCCCTGGTGACCGGCAGCGACCCGCGCGCCGCGGTGGCCGACCTGGTCGCGGCCGGCGTCCACCCCGCCATCCGCCACAAGGACTGATCCCGCCGCCGTGAAACTCGCCTCCCGTCTCGCCCCCGGCTGCCGCCCGCGCGGCTGCCGCGCGCCCGCACGCCGTGTGCTGGGCAGGCGGGTGCGCTACGTGATCGGCTGCGAGCCCGGGCAGGTGCCGGGCCGTCGATGGCGAAGGGCGTACGGCTGATCCAGCCGTTCCGACGTCCACTGTCGTCATCTTCGAGAAGGACCCATCATGTCCGAGAAGGACCACCTGTCCGGCGCCGACGTGCCGGACGCCCGCGGCTACTTCGGCGCCTACGGGGGCCGCTTCATCCCGGAGGCGCTGGTCGCCGCCGTGGAGCAGGTCGCCGAGGAGTACGAGAAGGCGAAAGCCGACCCGGCCTTCGCCGCCGAACTGGACGGGCTGCTGCGCGACTACACCGGCCGCCCCAGCCCGCTGACCGACGTGCACCGGTTCTCCGCCGAGGCGGGCGGCGCGCGCGTCCTGCTCAAGCGCGAGGACCTCAACCACACCGGCTCGCACAAGATCAACAACGTGCTGGGTCAGGCGCTGCTGACCCGGCGGATGGGCAAGACCCGGATCATCGCCGAGACCGGTGCCGGCCAGCACGGCGTGGCCACCGCCACCGCCTGCGCGCTGTTCGGCTTCGACTGCACCATCTACATGGGCGAGGTCGACACCCAGCGCCAGGCGCTGAACGTCGCCCGGATGCGGATGCTCGGCGCCGAGGTGGTGGCGGTCAAGTCCGGCAGCCGCACCCTCAAGGACGCCATCAACGAGGCGTTCCGCGACTGGGTCGCCAACGTGGACTCCACCCACTACCTGTTCGGCACCGTGGCCGGCCCGCACCCGTTCCCGATGATGGTGCGCGACTTCCACCGGGTGATCGGCGTCGAGGCCCGGCAGCAGGTGCTGGACCGCACCGGCCGGCTGCCCGACGCCGTCGTCGCCTGCGTCGGCGGCGGTTCCAACGCGATGGGCATCTTCCACGAGTTCATCCCGGACGCCGGAGTGCGCCTGATCGGCTGCGAGGCGGCCGGCGAGGGCGCCGAGACCCCCAGGCACGCCGCCACCCTCACCAAGGGCGACCCGGGCGTGCTGCACGGCTCGCGCACCTACGTCCTCCAGGACGAGGACGGCCAGACCATCGAGTCGCACTCCATCTCGGCCGGCCTCGACTACCCGGGCGTCGGCCCGGAGCACGCCTGGCTGAAGGACACCGGGCGGGCCGAGTACCGCCCGGTCACCGACGACGCCGCGATGCAGGCACTGCGGCTGCTGTCCCGCACCGAGGGCATCATCCCGGCCATCGAGAGCGCGCACGCGCTGGCCGGCGCCCTGGAGCTGGGCCGCGAGCTCGGCCCGGAGGCCACCATCCTGGTCTCGCTCTCCGGGCGCGGCGACAAGGACATGCACACCGCGGCCGAGTACTTCGGCCTGTACGACGAGCCGGCCGGCGACGCGGCCCGCGGGGGTAAGTGACCATGGCATCGAAGCTCAGTGACATCCTCGCCGCCGCCAGGGCGGAGGGCCGCGCCGCGCTGATCGGCTACCTGCCGGCCGGCTTCCCGAGCGTGGACGGCGGTGTGCGGGCGGTCAACGCCCTGATCGAGGGCGGCTGCGACGTCGTCGAGGTCGGCCTGCCGCACTCCGACCCGGTCCTGGACGGCCCGACCATCCAGACCGCCGACGACATCGCGCTGCGCGGCGGCGTCCGGATCAAGGACGTGCTGCGCACCGTCCAGGAGGTCGCCGCGGCCCACCCGGCCGCCGCCGTACTGGTGATGACCTACTGGAACCCGGTCGAGCGCTACGGCACCGCGCGCTTCGCCGCCGACCTGGCCGCGGCCGGCGGTGCGGGCTGCATCCTGCCGGACCTGCCGGTGGAGGAGTCCGAGGAGTGGCGCAAGGCCGCGGACGAGCACGGGCTGGACACCGTGTTCGTGGTCGCCCCGAGCAGCAAGGACGGGCGGCTCGCCGAGGTCACCGCGGCCGGCTCCGGCTTCGTCTACGCGGCGGCGGTGATGGGCGTGACCGGCTCCCGGGCCCAGGTCGGCGACCTCGCCGAGGACCTGGTCGCCCGTACCCGGGCCACCACCGACCTGCCGGTCTGCGTCGGCCTCGGCGTCTCGACGGCGGACCAGGCGGCCCAGGTGGCCGGCTTCGCCGACGGTGTGATCGTCGGCTCGGCCTTCGTCCAGCGGATCCTGGACGCCGACGGCGACGAGCAGGCCGCGCTCGCCGCGGTGCGGACACTGGCCGGCGAGCTGGCGGAGGGCGTCCGCCGCCGCTGACCGGACCCGCCCGACGGCCCGTCGCCCCCTCGCGGGGCGGCGGGCCGTCGGCGTTGCGGGGGCGTTCCGGGCCGAACGGAACCCGAACGAGTGAACAGCGGCGGGTAGACGCATCAGCGGCGGTTGACCGGCGTTGAGTGGAGGGACGAGTGCACGAACGACGCGTGCGAGGGCGGGAACGAGCGGAAGGGGTCGGCCGGTGGCGGGTCTCCAGCGAGCCGTGCTGCTGCGGGCGGCCGCGGCCGTCCTGGCCCTGAGCGCCGCCGTGGGGGCGGACGCCGCGGTCGGTCAGGCACTGGCCAGACGGGGTGCGGAGCGGGCCGAGCGGGACGCCTACGTCTGCGCCGAGGCGGCCCGGGAGGGTGCGGTGGCCCGGGCCGCGCGCGCGGGACACGACGGGCGGCGGGACCTCCTCGACCCGGGGTGGCAGGCGGGCTGCGACCCGAACGCCCGCTAGAACGGATTCGGACAGAACGTCATCAGACGTCACCCATCCGGCTTAATTCCTGAATATGGAGGAACCACCCTTCAGCCCTTACGGTTCATCAGGAAGTGAACGTGTTTCCCGAGGAGGGTTTCCCGATGGCGGCCGGCCGGCTGGCGCAGTGGAGCGGAACGGCGTGGGTCAGCACGGCCGTCCGGCTCGGCCTGGCGGTCGTGTGGGGGTGGGCCGGCCTGGCCAAGGTCGCCGACCCGGCCGAGGCCGCGCAGGCCGTCCGCGCGTACGAGATCCTGCCCGAGTCCCTGGTCAAGCCGGTCGGTTACGCCCTGCCGTTCCTGGAGCTGGCGCTCGCGCTGCTGCTGCTGATCGGCCTCGGCGTCCGGCTGGTCGCGATCGTCTCGGCGGTGCTGCTGCTCGCCTTCATCGCCGGGATCGCCTCCGCCTGGGCGCGCGGCATCTCGATCGACTGCGGCTGTTTCGGCGGCGGCGGGGCGGTGGACGCCTCGAAGACCGAGTACCTGCAGGAGATCCTGCGCGACACCGGGTTCCTGCTGCTCGCCGGGTGGCTGATCCGCCACCCCCGCACCAGGTTCTCGGTGGACGAATGGCTGGCGAGCTGACCGGCCGGCGCACCACCGCACACCACACCCGACCCCGACCCGGACCAGGCCCCGATTGTGAATGTCAACGCAATGAGCGAGAAGAACCGAGAAGGCAAGCGCACCGCCCGCGAGCGGATGCTGGCGGAACGGGCGGCCGATGAGGCCCGAGCCAAGCGCAAGAAGAAGCTGGTGGTCGGCGGGGTGGTGCTGGCCGTGATCGCCGCCGCCGTGGTCACCGGCGTCGTGGTGCAGAACGAGCGCTCCAAGCCCGAGACCCCCACCGCCGCGCCCGCCGGCACGATCGGCGACAAGAACCTGGTCATCCCGGTCGGCGCGGCCGACGCGCCCTCCGTGCTCACCGTCTACGAGGACCCGCGCTGTCCCGCCTGCGGCAGCTTCGAGCGCGAGTTCTCCCCGACGATCGACCAGCTGGAGGACGCGGGCAAGATCGGCACCCAGTACCACATCGTCTCGTTCATCGACCGGGCCGTGCCGGGCAAGGGCTCGAAGGCCGCCGCCAACGCACTGGCCTGTGCCCAGGACGCCGGGCACTTCCGCGACTACCACGACGTGCTCTACCGCAACCAGCCGGACGAGACCAACGACGCCTTCGGTGACAAGGCCGTCCTGATCAACCTCGCCAGGCAGGTCGACGGGCTGGTCACGCCCGCCTTCGAGGCCTGCGTCAACGAGAACAGGTACGGCGGCTGGGTCTCCGCGGTCCAGCAGGACTTCGACAAGTCCACCTTCAAGTCCACCCCGACGGTGCTGCTCAACGGGCAGCCGGTCTACCCGAAGAACGGCAGCCAGGAGATCACCCCGCAGAACCTGGTCGAGGCGGTGGACGCCGCGAACCAGGGCAAGTCGCTGGGCAGCACCGGATCGCACGGCCAGTCCCCGGCGCCGACCAGCACCGCCTCGGAGACCAACAACCCCTCGCCGAAGGCCGGCTGAGCCCGGGCCGCCGCACCGGCGGGCCGCCGCCCCCTCCCCGTCCGGAGGGGGCGGCGGCCTGCCGGCCACCCCGTTGTCCGGGATCTGTGAGCCGATCTGTGACCCGCGGGGTGTCCGGGCGGGGCCGCCGACCCTGTAGCGTCGGAGCTGCCATGGATATCGCCTACATTCCCAGCCCGTCTCGGGGCGTCCTGTACCTCGGACCGATCCCGCTGCGCGCCTACGCCTTCTGCATCATCCTCGGTGTCGTCGTGGCCGTCTGGCTCGGCAGCAAGCGCTGGGTCGCCCGGGGCGGTGGCAAGCACACGGTCGGCGACATCGCCGTGTGGGCCGTGCCGTTCGGCCTGGTCGGCGGCCGGCTCTACCACGTGATCACCGACCACCAGCTCTACTTCGCCGAGGGCAAGAACCCTTGGAACGCCTTCAAGATCTGGGAGGGCGGCCTCGGCATCTGGGGCGCGATCGCGTTCGGTGCGGTCGGCGCCTGGATCGGCTGCCGCCGCCACGGCGTGCCGCTGCCCGCCTACGCCGACGCGATCGCCCCGGGCATCGCGCTGGCCCAGGCGCTCGGCCGCTGGGGCAACTGGTTCAACCAGGAGCTGTACGGCCGGGAGACCACCCTGCCGTGGGGTCTGGAGATCAACAAGACGCTGCCGACCGGCGAGGTCGTCACCGGGATCTACCAGCCGACCTTCCTCTACGAGTCGCTCTGGTGCGTCGCAGTGGCGCTGCTGGTGATCTGGGCGGACCGCCGCTTCACCCTCGGTCACGGCCGGGCCTTCGCGCTGTACGTGGCCGCCTACACGGTCGGCCGGTTCTGGACCGAGTGGCTGCGGATCGACGAGGCGCACCACATCCTCGGCCTGCGGCTCAACGACTGGGTGGCGATCGCGGTCTTCGCCGCCGCCGTCGCCTACCTCGTGATCGTCGGCAGGAAGCGCCCCGGCCGGGAGGACCCGGCCACCATCGACCCCTCGGCGCACGGACCGGAGGGGACCGGAACGGCGCCCGCCGACGGCCCGGCCGACGAGGAGCCGGCGAAGCCGTCCGCCCCGGCGGCCGGGAGGTCCGCCTCCGAGCCCACCGACGCGGCGGCCGACCCCGCCGACAAGAACGCCAAGAACCTCACCTGACCAGGGACGATCGCGCCTTCCGGCCGCCCCCGCGATGCTCGCGGAGGGCGGCCGGAGCGCTGTTCGGACAGCCTTACTTTGCTAGAAATGCCCAGGTCAGACGGTCTACGTTCGACGCAGAAGAAATCGAACGGGAGGGAAAGACCGTGAGTGTGACCACCCTGGAACCCGAGGCCGGGCACCACCCCCGCATCCCCGCCGCGGGGCACCACCGCGACGTGAACGGCGGCTGGCTGCGGCCGGCCGTCTTCGGGGCGATGGACGGGCTGGTCTCCAACTTCGCACTGATGACCGGCGTGGTGGGAGGCGCGGTGTCCAGCGGCACCGTCGTGCTGACCGGGCTGGCCGGTCTGGCGGCCGGGGCCTGCTCGATGGCGGCGGGGGAGTACACGTCGGTCGCCTCGCAGCGCGAGCTGGTGCAGGCGGAGATCGAGGCCGAGCGGCTGGAGCTGAGCCGCAACCCGCACGGCGAGCTGGCCGAGCTGGCCCAGCTGTACATCGCCCGCGGCGTGGAACCGGAGCTCGCCCACGAGGTGGCCCGGCAGCTGTCCGCCGACCCGGCCCAGACGCTGGAGATCCACGCCCGGGAAGAGCTGGGGATCGACCCCAACGACCTGCCGTCGCCGTGGGTGGCGGCCGGCTCGTCGTTCGTCTGCTTCGCGGTGGGCGCGCTGCTGCCGCTGCTGCCGTACCTGCTGGGGGCGACCACGCTGGTGCCGGCCCTGCTGCTCGCGGTGGTCGGCCTGTTCGCCTGCGGCGCGGTGGTGGCCCGGGTGACGGCCCGTAGCTGGTGGTTCAGCGGGCTGCGGCAACTGGTGCTGGGCGGGACGGCGGCCGGGGTGACGTACCTGCTCGGCTGGCTGATCGGCGGGCACGTGGGCTGACCTGCGTGGCGGGCGGTGGGCTGACCGGGCCGGCGGCCCCCGGCCCCGGCTCGTGGGATGGTACAGAGGTCTGCATGACTATGCTGCGCAGCGCGTGACGTTCCGCACATGGAGTACCCGCGTCACCTGGCCTAGTCTCATCATCCGGGCCTGGGGGCCGCTGATTCGCATCCCGGGGACCGGCTCCGGGAGTGGATTCGCAGGTGGCCTTGATCGGCTTCCGTAGCCGGGGGATTTCGCCCCTGTTTCAGGCCGCCGACCGCCGGGCACAATCGTCGGGACGTGCACCGTGGCATGTCCCCCCTCCTCCCTTGACCTGCGGGTCCGTCCGCGATGTGGACCGGATATTCCGCTTTCCGGGATCTTGGGCATCATGTAACTTGCACGAAATCGCATCAGGGCCAACGTCGTCCCTACTGCACCTGCACTCGAAGAAGACGACGACGGGAGAGCCGATGCTGTCTGCATCCATGCACTCCGCCAACGAGCTCCAGGCCGGCGCAGCCCGCCCGCCGTACGCGCTCGTTCCGGATGCGCGACCTGCTGCTCAGGGCCTGTACGACCCGCGGAACGAGCACGACGCCTGCGGCGTCGGCTTCGTCGCCACGCTGACCGGCATCGCCGACCACAAGATCGTCGAGCAGGCGCTGACCGTCCTGCGGAACCTGGAGCACCGGGGTGCCACCGGTGCCGAGCCGGACTCCGGCGACGGCGCCGGAATCCTGACCCAGATCCCGGACGCGTTCCTGCGTACCAAGGTCGCCTTCGAGCTCCCCGCCGCCGGTGCCTACGCGGTCGGCATCGCCTTCCTGCCCGACGAGGACGCGGCCGACGCCGCCGCCGTCGCGAAGATCGAGGCCGTCGCGGCCGAGGAGGGCCTGACCGTCCTCGGCTGGCGCGACGTCCCGGTCACCCCCGACCTGCTGGGCGCCACCGCCCGCGGCGTCATGCCGCGCTTCCGGCAGGTCTTCCTGAGCAAGGACGGCGTCGAGGGTCTCGCCCTCGACCGGATCGCCTTCGTCGTCCGCAAGCGCTCCGAGCGCGAGGCCGGGGTGTACTTCCCCTCGCTCTCCGCCCGCACCATCGTCTACAAGGGCATGCTGACCACCGGGCAGCTGGAGCCCTTCTTCCCCGACCTCTCGGACCGGCTCTACGCCTCCACGCTCGGCCTGGTGCACTCGCGCTTCTCGACCAACACCTTCCCGAGCTGGCCGCTCGCCCACCCGTACCGCTTCGTCGCCCACAACGGCGAGATCAACACGGTCAAGGGCAACCGGAACTGGATGACCGCCCGGGAGTCCCAGCTCGCCACCGACCTGATCCCCGCCAACAGGAACGGGCAGGGTCTGGAGCGGATCTTCCCGATCTGCACCCCGGACCACTCCGACTCGGCCTCCTTCGACGAGGTCCTGGAGCTGCTCCACCTCGGCGGCCGCTCGCTGCCGCACTCGGTGCTGATGATGATCCCCGAGGCGTGGGAGAACCACGCCACCATGGACCCGGCCCGCCGCGCGTTCTACCAGTACCACTCCAACCTGATGGAGCCCTGGGACGGCCCGGCCTGCGTCACCTTCACCGACGGCACCCAGATCGGCGCCGTCCTCGACCGCAACGGCCTGCGCCCGGCCCGCTACTGGATCACCGAGGACGGCCTGGTCGTCCTCTCCTCCGAGGTCGGCGTGCTCGACATCGAGCAGGACAAGGTGGTCAGGAAGGGCCGCCTGCAGCCCGGCCGGATGTTCCTCGTCGACACCGCGGAGCACCGCATCGTTGAGGACGAGGAGATCAAGTCCGCACTGGCCGCCGAGCACCCCTACGAGGAGTGGGTCGCGGCCGGCCAGATCCAGCTCGCCAAGCTCCCGGAGCGCGAGCACATCGCGCACACCCACGCCTCGGTGACCCGCCGCCAGCAGACCTTCGGCTACACCGAGGAGGAGCTGCGGGTCGTCCTCGCGCCGATGGCCAAGACCGCCGGCGAGGCGCTCGGCTCGATGGGCACCGACAGCCCGATCGCCGCGCTGTCCGAGAAGCCGCGCCTGCTGTTCGACTACTTCGTGCAGCTCTTCGCGCAGGTCACCAACCCGCCGCTGGACGCGATCCGCGAGGAGCTCGTCACCTCGCTGCTGTCCAACCTCGGCCCCGAGGGCAACCTGCTGGGCGCCGAGGCCGCCTCCTGCCGCTCGGTCGGCATCACCTTCCCGGTGATCGACAACGACGAGCTGGCCAAGCTGGTCCACATCAACCACGACGGCGACCAGCCCGGTCTCAAGGCCGTCACGCTCTCCGGCCTCTACAAGGTCGCCTCCGGCGGCGAGGGCCTGGCCGCGCGCCTGTCCGCGATCGCCGCCGAGGCCGACGCCGCGATCGCCGACGGCGCCCGGATCATCGTGCTCTCCGACCGGCACTCGGACGCCGAGCACGCCCCGATCCCCTCGCTGCTGCTCACCTCCGCGATCCATCACCACCTCATCCGCACCAAGCAGCGCACCCAGGTGTCGCTGCTGGTCGAGGCCGGCGACGTCCGCGAGGTGCACCACGTCGCGCTGCTGATCGGCTACGGCGCCGGCGCGGTCAACCCCTACCTGGCGATGGAGTCCGTCGAGGACCTCGTCGCCCAGGGCGTCTTCATCCAGGGAGTCGAGCCCGAGAAGGCCATCAAGAACCTGATCAAGGCGCTCGGCAAGGGCGTGCTCAAGGTCATGTCCAAGATGGGCATCTCCACCGTCGCCTCCTACCGCGGTGCACAGGTCTTCGAGGCGATCGGCCTCTCCGAGGAGCTGGTCGGCGCCTACTTCGCCGGCACCACCACCAAGCTCGGCGGCATCGGCCTGGACGAGATCGCCAAGGAGGTGGCCGCCCGCCACGCCAAGGCCTACCCGGCATCCGGCATCCCGGCCGCGCACCGCGCGCTGGAGATCGGCGGCGAGTACCAGTGGCGCCGCGAGGGCGAGCCGCACCTGTTCGACCCGGACACCGTCTTCCGGCTGCAGCACTCCACCCGCAACCGCCGGTACGACATCTTCAAGCAGTACACGGACCGGGTGAACGAGCAGTCCGAGCGGCTGATGACGCTGCGCGGCCTGTTCCAGCTGGACGCCCTCGGCCGCACCCCGGTGCCGGTCGAGGAGGTCGAGCCGGTCTCGGAGATCGTCAAGCGCTTCTCCACCGGCGCCATGTCGTACGGCTCGATCTCCCGCGAGGCGCACGAGACCCTCGCCATCGCGATGAACCGCCTCGGCGGCAAGTCCAACACCGGTGAGGGCGGCGAGGACCCGGACCGCCTGTACGACCCGGAGCGCCGCTCGGCGATCAAGCAGGTCGCCTCCGGCCGCTTCGGCGTCACCTCCGAGTACCTGGTCAACGCGGACGACATCCAGATCAAGATGGCCCAGGGCGCCAAGCCCGGCGAGGGCGGCCAGCTGCCCGGCCACAAGGTCTACCCGTGGGTGGCCAAGACCCGGCACTCGACCCCGGGCGTCGGCCTGATCTCCCCGCCGCCGCACCACGACATCTACTCCATCGAGGACCTGGCACAGCTGATCCACGACCTCAAGAACGCCAACCCGGCGGCCCGCATCCACGTGAAGCTGGTCTCCGAGGTCGGCGTCGGCACGGTCGCGGCCGGCGTCTCCAAGGCGCACGCGGACGTGGTGCTGGTCTCCGGCCACGACGGCGGTACCGGCGCCTCGCCGCTGACCTCGCTCAAGCACGCGGGCGGCCCCTGGGAGCTCGGCCTCGCCGAGACCCAGCAGACCCTGCTGCTCAACGGCCTGCGCGACCGCATCGTGGTGCAGACCGACGGCCAGCTGAAGACCGGCCGCGACGTCGTGATCGCCGCCCTGCTCGGCGCCGAGGAGTTCGGCTTCGCGACCGCCCCGCTGGTGGTCTCCGGCTGCATCATGATGCGCGTCTGCCACCTGGACACCTGCCCGGTCGGCGTCGCCACCCAGAACCCGGTGCTGCGCGAGCGCTTCTCCGGCAAGCCCGAGTTCGTGGTCAACTTCTTCGAGTTCATCGCCGAGGAGGTCCGGGAGATCCTGGCCTCGCTGGGCTTCCGCTCGATCGAGGAGGCCGTCGGCCACGCCGAGCACATCAACGCGCAGGCCGCGATCTCGCACTGGAAGGCCGCCGGCCTCGACCTGGCCCCGCTCTTCCACGTCCCCGAGCTGCCCGAGGGCTCGGCCCTGCACTGCACCACCGCGCAGGACCACGCGCTGGACAAGGCCCTCGACAACCAGCTGATCGAGCTGGCCGAGGATGCGCTGGAGCGCGGCGAGGCCGTCCGCATCCAGCTGCCGATCCGCAACGTCAACCGCACGGTCGGCACCATGCTCGGCCACGAGGTGACCAAGCGGTACCGCGGCGAGGGCCTGCCCGAGGGCACCGTCGACGTCACCTTCACCGGTTCGGCCGGCCAGTCGTTCGGCGCCTTCGTGCCGAAGGGCGTCACCCTGCGCCTGGAGGGCGACGCCAACGACTACGTCGCCAAGGGCCTCTCCGGCGGTGTGGTGGTCGTCCGCCCGGCGCGCGACGCCGCCGCGATCGGCGCCGACGCGCAGAACCACGTCATCGCCGGCAACACCATCGGCTACGGCGCCACCAGCGGGCGCGTGCACCTGCGCGGCAAGGCCGGCGAGCGCTTCGCCGTCCGCAACTCCGGTGCCACCCTGGTGGTCGAGGGCGTGGGCGACCACGGCCTGGAGTACATGACCGGCGGCCGGGTGGTCGTCCTCGGCGAGACCGGCCGCAACCTCGCGGCGGGCATGTCCGGCGGCATCGCCTACGTGCTGGACCTGCGCCCCGCGAACGTCAACGACGGCATGGTGGGCATCGAGGCCCCGACCGCCGACGACCGCGACTGGCTGCGCGAGACCGTGCAGCAGCACTACGAGGAGACCGGCTCCACCGTCGCCGCCGAGCTCCTGGCCGACTGGGGCAGCGGGGTCTCCCGCTTCTCCAAGATCATGCCGACCGACTACAAGGCTGTGCTCGCCGCCAAGGACGCCGCTGAGCGCGATGGCCTCTCCGAGGCCGAGACCACTCGCAAGATGATGGAGGCGGCACGTGGCTGACCCCAAGGGCTTCCTGACCACCGGCAAGCAGCTGGCCGAGCGCCGGCCCGTGGACGTCCGTCTGCGGGACTGGAACGAGGTCTACGTCGAGCGCAGCCTCCTGCCGATCATCACCAAGCAGGCCGGCCGCTGCATGGACTGCGGCATCCCGTTCTGCCACAACGGCTGCCCGCTCGGGAACCTCATCCCCGAATGGAACGACCTGGCCTACCGGGACGACTGGACCGGCGCCATCGAGCGGCTGCACGCGACCAACAACTTCCCGGAGTTCACCGGCCGCCTCTGCCCGGCTCCCTGCGAGTCGGCCTGCGTGCTCGGGATCAACCAGGACGCGGTGACCATCAAGAACGTCGAGGTCACCATCATCGACAAGGCCTGGGACGGGGGCGGCGTCACGCCGCAGGTCCCCGAGCGCCTGTCCGGCAAGACCGTGGCCGTCGTCGGCTCCGGACCGGCCGGGCTGGCCGTCGCCCAGCAGCTCACCCGGGCCGGGCACACCGTGGTGGTGTACGAGCGCGCCGACCGCATCGGCGGCCTGCTGCGCTACGGCATCCCCGAGTTCAAGATGGAGAAGCGCCACATCAACCGCCGCATCGAGCAGATGCGCGCGGAGGGCACCCGGTTCCGCACCGGCGTCCACGTCGGCGAGGACATCACCGGCCAGCAGCTGCGCGAGCGCTTCGACGCGGTCGTCGTCGCCGCCGGCGCCACCACCGCGCGCGACCTGCCGGTGCCCGGGCGCGAGCTCAAGGGCATCCACCAGGCCATGGAGTACCTTCCGCTGGCCAACAAGGTGCAGGAGGGCGACTTCGTCGAGTCCCCGATCAGCGCCAAGGGCAAGCACGTCATCGTCATCGGCGGCGGCGACACCGGCGCGGACTGCCTCGGCACCGCGCTTCGCCAGGGGGCGGCCTCTGTCACCCAGCTGGAGATCATGCCGCGCCCGAGCGACTCCCGCCCGGGCCACCAGCCCTGGCCGACCATGCCGATGACGTACAAGGTCACCTCGGCCCACGAAGAGGCCATCTACGTCCGGGAGACGAAGACGGTCGGCAACCAGGCAGAGGGAGCCTCCCCGGCGGAGGGGGGCACGGAGGGACGGGTCTACGCCGTCAACACCACCCACTTCACGGGCGACGAGGACGGCAACGTCCAGGAGCTGCACCTGGTCGAGGTGGAGTTCAAGGACGGGAGGTTCGAGCCGGTGCCCGGCACCGAGCGGTCCATCCCGGCGCAGCTGGTCACCCTGGCCATGGGCTTCACCGGCACGGACGTGAAGAACGGCCTGGTCGAGCAGCTCGGTGTCGAGCTGGACGCCCGCGGCAACGTGGCCCGGGACGGCAGGTTCGCCACCAACGTCGACGGCGTCTACGTCTGCGGCGACGCCGGCCGCGGCCAGTCGCTGATCGTCTGGGCCATCGCGGAGGGCCGCTCGGCCGCCGCGGCGGTGGACAAGTACCTGGGCGGCAAGACCCCGCTGCCCGCCCCGATCCGCCCGACGGACCGCCCGCTGGTGGTCTGACGCACGCCCGAGCCCGCCGCTGGCCCCACCGTCGGCGGGTCCGGACCTCCTGTCGCCCGGTGCCGCATCACCGGGAGTTCGAGCCGCTGCCCCCGCCAGCGTTGCCGGGCCTGCACGGTGCCTCGGCGCCCGCCCTCTCCCCGACCAGTGGAGGGCGGGCGCCTTCACGTGCGCCGGGGCAGCGAGTCCGGCGCGCAGCAGAGGGAGACGGGCGCCCCGGAGAGATCGAGGACCGCCCGCCCGTCGAGCGGGCGGGCGAGACGGAACTCCGTCGAGGTGCTGCGGTCGCGCACCTCGCAGTCGGCTCCCTTCGGCGGGCCGGACCGGCTGATCAGCACCACCGCGTCGTCGGTCTCGTACACCTCGCCCGGCAGCGGCTGCACGCAGTGGCTGTGCAGGAGGTCCCCGTGCAGCGACCGACCGAGCGACTGGACTTCCCACAGGCCTGCCACCTCGGTGCCGCCCGCGGACGGCGGCTCCGTCCGGTGCTCGGGCGGGCGCGGCTGCTGCGGCTCCACCGCGGCGACGGCCAGCGGCTCCTCGTAGCCGGCGGGGGTGAACTCCCAGACCGGGACGGTGGCTTCGCCCCGGCTGGTCAGCAGCCGGCGTTCGCCGGGGCGGACGCCGGTGAGGGCGAGGCGGCTCTCGCAGGGGGGCCGGGAGCAGCGGCGTTGCCCGGCCACCCGCCGCAGGGCGGCCGCCGGGTCGAGCAGCGGGAGCGTCAGGCGTTGCCGGCCGTCGTCCTCGAAGACCACGTCCTCGGTGGCGGGCACCGACTCGGGTTCGGCCTGCAGGTCGAACCGGCCGTCGAACATGGCGTCCCGTTCCGCCTGGGTGCGCAGGCCGTGCGGGGGGTACCAGACGGGGTCGGCGCTGCCCGGGTAGTAGCCGGTCCGCCAGACCTGCTGGAGGTCGGAGCCCGGCCAGGCCCCGGCCACCTCCTGGGCGCGGGCGAGCGCGGCGCCGGTGGGAGCGGGGGAGGCGGTGAACTCCGGTTCGTCCTTCGGCCGGGCGAGGAGGTAGCCGCCGTACGCGAGGACGGCCAGTGCCAGCGCGGCGATGAGCAGTCGTCTCAGCACACCGGGTGGGACGCTCCGGCGAGGTGTTCGGTTGCGTCAACTATGCGCGATGGAGGAGGAGTTCGGCTGCCGTGGTGCGGGCGTAGAGCACCGTGCGGCCGGTCCGGTGCCGGGCCAGCAGGCCGGCCTCGCGCAGCGCGGTGAGGTGGTGGGAGACGTTGGCCGGGGAGCCGCCGGTGCGGGAGGCGAGCTCGGTGGTGGAGGCCGGGTCGTCGAGTTCGGCGAGCAGGCGGGCCCTGGTCCGGCCGATCACCCGGGCCAGCCCGTCGGGGACGGCGGCGCCGGAGGTCTCCCAGAGCGTGGCCACCCCGCGCGGCGGGTAGATCAGGCCGGGCTGCCAGGGCGCGTTCACCTGGGAGAACACCCCGGGCCAGGCGAACACCGTGGGCACCAGCACGAGGCCGAGCTCGCCGTCGAGCCGGCGCAGCACGTCCGTCGACCGGTGGCCGATCCGCAGGGTGTCGCGCTCCCAGCCCACCCGCGGGTGCAGGTCGGCGAAGAGCGCGGCCGGGCCGCCGGTGGACATCTGGCGGGCCCGGCGCAGGATCTCGCCCTCGGCAAGGCGCTGCATCCGCGGCCAGTGCGGGGCGATCGCCGCGTCCCAGTACGCCCGCATCTCGGCGACCAGGCGTGCCGTGCCGGCCTCCGGGTCCTCCCGCATCGCGGCGACCAGCGGGGGGAGGTCGCCGTCCAGCCGGTCCAGGTCGCGGCGGACCGCGGCCGGATCGGCGGCGGCGAGGGCGGCCAGCTCCTGTTCGATCGTCAGGGTCGAACCCCGGGGGACGGGCGTGAGGAAGTCCGGCACGTAGAGGGTGGGGAGCCTTACCAGCTGGGCGAGCAGCTCCCAGCCCACGCCCGCCAGGCGCCGCCGGGCCTCGCGCACCCAGGGCAGGTGGACGCCGTGCCGGCCGGGGTCCTTGAACACCTCGACGCTGAGCGTGACCTCGCACAGCGGCGAGCAGGCGAACCTGGTCCGGGCGAGGTCCTGAGGTGAGAAGGTCCAGATGATCACGGCGTTCCCCCTGGCGTCGCGTCGCGGCCGCGGATTCGATCGGGATGGAATCCATGGGCAGCAGCGATCATCGCAGCCAGGCTCGGTCCATGACCACTGCAGTCCTCCCCGCTTTCCGCGACCGCCTCGGCCTCCCGGCGACCGCCGGCCGCCACCGCCTGATCGGCGCCCACCTCGTGGACAGCCTCGGCACGGGCCTGATCCTCGCCTTCACGCTCGTCTACTTCGCCCGCACCACCAGCCTCACGGTGACGGCCATCGGCGCCGCCGTCTCCACCGCCCGGCTGCTCGCCCTGCCCACCGCGATCGCCGTCGGCCCGCTGATCGACCGGTTCGGCGCCCGGGTGGTGGCCACGGGCGGCAACGCCCTCTCGGCGCTCGCCTACGGAGGCTTCCTGCTGGCCGGACAGGCCTGGCAGATCGTGGCGGTGTGCCTGCTCGCCCAGATCGGGCACGTCTCCTACTGGACCTCCAGCACCGGCCTGGTGGTCCTCGCCTCCGCCGAGGGGGAGCGCACCCGCTGGTTCGCCCTGGTGCAGACGCTGCGCAACACCGGGATGGGGCTGGGCGGGGCGCTGGGCGCCGTGCTGGTCGCCGGCGGCGGGACCGGCGGGCTGCGGACGCTGGTGGTGCTCAACGCGGCCAGCTACCTGCTGGCGGCGGGCCTGCTCGCCTCCTGGCGCCCGGTCGGCGCCGAGTCCGCCGCCGTGCCCGCCGCCGTGCCCGCCGCCGAGTCCGCCGAGTCCGCCGGAGCTCCCGCCGCGCCCGCCGGGCGGGGAACCGGGGGCTACCGCGCGGTGTTGCGCGACCGGCGCTACCTGCTGCTGGTGGCCGTCAACCTGGCCTTCGTCTTCGGCTCGATGATCATCAGCATGCTGCTCGCCGTCTACCTCACCGAGGGCCTGCACCGCGAGGCATGGGTGGCCGGCACGCTGCTCGTCCTGAACGGCGTCCAGGTGGTGCTCACCCAGAGCGCGGTGGCCCGGCGGCTGGAGCGGTTCCGGCCCACCCGGGTGGTCGCCGCCGGCGCGGTGCTCAACGCCCTCTCCTTCGCCCTGTTCGGGCTGCTCGCCGCCGCCCCCGGACGGATCGTCACGGCCGGCCTGTTCGCCGCGATGTTCCTCTACAACCTCGCCGAGACCGTCTCCACCCCCTACTCCGAGGAGCTCAGCGTCGCGCTCGCCGACCCCGAGCGGCGAGGCCGCTACCTCGCGGTCTACCAGCTCTCCTGGAACCTCGGCCAGGCCGTCGCGCCCGCACTGCTCACCCTGCTCCTCGGCCGCGGCGCCGCCTGGCCCTGGCTCTTCCTCCTCGTGGTCAGCCTCGCCGCGGTGCCCGGCCTCCTGCGCCTGGAGCGGGTGCGCTGACGGACTGTTGTTTGTCGGTGCCAAGTGGCAGACTGCGGCCGACGGCCGGGGGGCTGCGCGAGGTGCGGAGGGTGACGCGATGAGCACGACTCAGGCTGGCGGGGGTGCCACGGTACGGCGCCTGCTGCTGGGTTCCCAGCTGCGCAGGCTCAGGGAGGCCCGGGGTGTCAGTCGCGAGGAGGCCGGCTACTCGATCCGCGCGTCCGAGTCGAAGATCAGCCGGATGGAGCTCGGCCGGGTCGGTTTCAAGGAGCGCGACGTCGCCGACCTGCTCACCCTGTACGGCGTCGAGGCCGAGCAGGAGCGGGCCTCCGTGCTCGGCCTGGTCCGCGCCGCCAACGCCACCTCCTGGTGGCACACCTACGGAGACGTGCTGCCGGGCTGGTTCCAGACCTTCCTGGGTCTGGAGGAGGCCGCCGCCGAGATCCGCAGTTACGAGGTCCAGTTCGTCCACGGGCTGCTGCAGACCGCCGACTACGCCCGCGCCGTGATCACCGCCGGCGGGCACGTCACCGAGCCCGCGGAGGTCGAGCGGCGGGTGGAGGTCCGGCTGCGGCGCCAGCGGGTGCTCACCGCCGAGCAGCCGCCCCGCGTGGTGGCCGTCCTGGACGAGGCGGCGCTGCGCCGTCCCTGGGGCGGGCCGGAGCTGATGCGGGCGCAGATCGACCGGCTGCTGGGGCTCACCGACCTGCCCCACGTGTCGATCCAGGTGATGCCGCTGGGGTTCGGCGGGTTGCGCGCCGAGGGCGGCGCGTTCACCGTGCTGGGCTTCGCCGAGCCGGACCTCTCCGACGTGGTGTACCTGGAGCAGTTCACCACCGCGCTCTACCTCGACAAGCCGGCCGAGGTGGCCGAGTACGTGGCCGCGATGGACGGCCTGGTGGCGGACGGGCTCTCCGCCGAGCGGAGCCGGGAACTTCTGCGCTCCGTCCGCCAAGAGCTGTAGTCCGTAAGTACGATGAGTCTCGATCAGATCTGATCGAGAGGGCCCTGACGCCTTCCCGAATCGGCACGAGAGGGATCAGATGTCGTACTTCTCCGAGTTGGCGCTGCAGTACATCGACGGCCAGTGGCGCGACGGCAGCGGCTCCTGGGACATCGTCGACGTCGACCCCTTCACGGGTGACAAGCTCGCCACCGTGACCGTCGCCACCGTCGAGGAGGTGGACCAGGCCTACCGGGCCGCCGAGCGGGCGCAGAAGGAGTGGGCCGCCACCAACCCGTACACCCGCCGACTGGTCTTCGAGCGCGCACTGCGGATCGTCGAGGAGCGCGAGCAGGAGATCACCGAGGCGATCACGGCCGAGCTGGGCGGCACCGCGCTCAAGGCCGGGTTCGAGCTCGCCCTCACCAAGGACATGCTCCGGGAGTCGATGCAGCTCTCGCTGCGCGCCGAGGGCCGGCTGCTGCCCTCGCCGGTGGAGGGCAAGGAGAACCGCCTCTACCGCCTGCCGGTCGGTGTGGTCGGCGTGGTCAGCCCGTTCAACTTCCCGCTGTTCCTGTCGATGAAGGTGGTCGCCCCGGCGCTCGCGCTCGGCAACGGCGTGGTGCTCAAGCCGCACCAGGAGACCCCGGTGGTCGGCGGCACCCTGCTCGCCAGGATCTTCGAGGAGGCGGGCCTGCCGTCCGGCCTGCTCAACGTCGTGGTCACCGACATCGCCGAGATCGGTGACGCGTTCATCGAGCACCCGGTGCCCAAGGTGATCGCCTTCACCGGCTCCGACAAGGTCGGCCGGCACGTCGCCACGGTCGCGGCCTCGCACTTCAAGCGGACGGTGCTCGAACTCGGCGGTAACAGCGCCCTGATCGTGCTGGACGACGCCGACCTCGACTACGCCGTGGACGCGGCGGTGTTCAGCCGCTTCGCCCACCAGGGCCAGGTCTGCATGGCGGCCAACCGGGTACTGGTGGACCGCAGCGTCCAGGCCGAGTTCACCGAGAAGTTCGTGGCCAAGACCGCCTCGCTCACGGTCGGCGACCCGCGGGACCCGGCCACCCAGATCGGCCCGCTGATCAACCCCGTCCAGGCCGACGCCATCACCGCCCAGGTCGACCAGGCGGTGGCGGCCGGCGCCACCGTGCTGCTGCGCGGCGAGACCAACGGCTGCCTGATGGACCCGGTGGTCCTCGGCGACCTGCCCGCCGACGCGCCCATCCTGCAGCGCGAGCTCTTCGGCCCGGTCGTGCTGGTGGTGCCCTTCGACGGTGAGGACGAGGCCGTCCGGCTGGCCAACGACACCCCGTTCGGCCTCAGCGGCGCCGTCCACACCGCCGACGTCGAGCGCGGGGTGCGGGTGGCGCAGCGGATCGAGACCGGCATGATCCACGTCAACGACGGCACCATCGCCGACGAGCCCGTGGTCCCGTTCGGCGGCGAGAAGAACTCCGGCGTGGGACGCCTGAACGGCGAGTCCACCGTGGACGCCTTCACCACCGTGAAGTGGATCTCCGTCCAGCACGGGCGCAGCCGCTTCCCGTTCTGACCGGCGCGGTGGCCGTCGCCGCCGCGGACCGCTTCGTGACGGCGGAGCCCCGCCACCCGGGGAAGTGGGTGGCGGGGCGTGGACGGCAGGCGGTCCGGCGGGATCAGAAGACCGGCTGGCCGGCCCGGACCAGGCGCCAGGACTCGCCGGCGAAGTCGGCCGGGTCGATGACTCCCCTGGCCTTCACCCACGCGATCATCGCGTTGCGGATCTCGTCCGAGTTGGCCCACACCTTCTGGGCGGCCGCGACGTGCGGGAAGTTGCCGCCGCCGTTGGCGCGGTAGTTGTTGACGGCCAGGACGAACTGGGCCGAGGGGTCGAGCGGCGCGCCCTCGAAGGTGAGGTTGACGATGCGCGAGCCGACCGGCTGGGCGATGTCGATGTCGTAGCCCAGGCCGTACACCGAGTCGTAGTTGTAGTCCGGCGTGTTCTGGGCGTTGGTCAGCGCGGCCTTGTCCACCGGCGCGCCCGGGGCGAGCTGGTTGAAGTACCTGGCGGAGAACTCCAGGTAGTCCTTCAGCTGGGCGCCCGTGAGGATGCGGGCCTCCAGGGTGTTCTCGTAGATGTACAGGCCCGCCGCGTCACGCAGCTTGACCTGGCCGGCCGGGATCCGCGCGGTGCGGTTGAACGGCGCGGCCTGGGCGAGCACCGGCAGCTCGGCGTACTGGCCGCCGGCCAGCGCCTCCTTCACCACGTCGACCTGGACCCGGCCGATCAGGTCGATGATCGGGGTGTCCTTGTACGGCGCCTCGGCGATCGACAGCTCGATCTTGGCGGTGCCGATGACCTGGTTGACGTACGTGACCACCTTCTTGTGCTGGTCGGACATCAGGCCGACGATCTCCGGGTCCTCCGGGACGGTGTTGGAGTTCAGCACCCGGGAGGAGAGCGAGACGACCTTCCAGGCGCCGCGGTCGAACTCCACCTCGAAGTCGAAGCAGGTCAGCCGCTGGCCCCAGCAGAGCGGCTCGGAGAGCACGACCGTCCTGCCGGTCTCCTTGTTGACGACCAGCCGCTGCGGGATCTCCTTGTGCGCGTGGCCCACCAGCACGGCGTCGATCCCGGGCACCTGCTCGGCCAGCGCGACCGAGGCGTTCTCGGCCCAGGGCAGCTGGTCGCCGTAGGAGGTGGCCTCGTCCATGCCGGAGTGGCAGGCGACCACGACGACGTCGGCACCGGCCGCCCGGACCTTCGGCACCCAGACCTTGGCCGTCTCGACGATGCCGGGGAAGGTCATCCTGCCGGCCACGTTGGCCTTGTCCCAGATCGCGATGCCCGGGTTGGTCAGGCCGAGGATGCCGACCTTGAGGGCCGGGCCGGAGCCGAGCTTCAGCTTGCGGATGACGTAGGGCGGGAACGCCGGCTTGTCGTTGCGGGCGTTCAGCGCGTTGGCGCCGAGCAGCGGGAAGTCCAGCTGCTCCTCGTAGGCGCGCAGGGTGTCGATGCCGTAGTTGAACTCGTGGTTGCCGAGCGCGGCGGCGGTGTACTCCATGGTGTTCATGGCGAGCGCCATCGGGTGCTCGGGCGCCGTGTCGGCCTCGGTGGCGATCGGCTCCACACGGGCGTAGTAGTACGTCAGCTGGGTGCCCTGGATGGTGTCGCCGGCGTCGATCAGCAGGCAGCGGTCCCAGCCCTTCTCCTCGCGGACCTGCTTGGCGAGCGTGGAGATCTTGGCGAGGCCGACCTCGTTGTGCGCCTTGTCGGCGTAGACCGCGTCGGTGAAGTAGTCCCAGTTGAGCACCCGGCCGTGCAGGTCGGTGGTGCCCATCACGGTGAAGGCCTGCTTCTTGTTCGGCTTGCCCTTGGCCACGGCCCCGTCCGGGCCGGCCGCCGCGGCGGGGGAGGCGGCGGCGAGGCCGGCGCCCCCGACGAGGGCGGCACCGGCGGCGGTGGCGGCGGACCGGGTGACGAAGTCACGGCGGTTCAGGGACATGGACGACTCTCCCGGGGGGGCTGCGACGGACCGTCAACGATGGTGTGGTGACGCGCGTAGAGGTACGCGCGTAGAAGTGTGCCGTGCGACCAGACGGATTGACAGCCCCCGGACCTTTCCGAGGGGTGAGATCTTGGCGACTCCTTCGTGACGCGGACGGGTGGGTGCTGAGCGATCGTCAGCCCCCGGGCGCCCGGTACGCCCGGTGCGCCCGCTCCGGAATGCGCGACGCCCGCCCGTCCGCGCTCGGGGTGCGGACGGGCGGGACGTGGCGGGACCCGGCGGGACGTGGCCGGGCGGGTGCCCGGTGCCGGCCGCCGACCTAGATGTAGCCCTCGCGGACGGCGTGGGCGACGGCGTGCGCCCGGTTGCGCAGCTGCAGCCGGGTCGTCAGGCCGTGCAGCACGTTCTTGACGGTGCGCTCGGAGTACGACAGCCGGGCCGCGATCTCCCCGGTGTCCCAGCCCTCGGCCACCAGCCGCAGCACATCGGCCTCGCGCTCGGTCAGCCCGGCCGGGGCGCCGCCCGGCATCCCCTGGACGCTCCGCTGCAAGCGGCCCACCTGGGCGATCAGCCGGCCCAGCAGATCGGCCGGCAGGTCGCCGTCACCACGCGCCGCCGCCTGCACCGCCCGGCCCAGCCGTTCGGCGGTCGCCTCACGGCGCCAGAGGATCGCGGCCACCCCGCACTCCACCGCCTCCAGCAGCTCGCTCTCACGCATCCGCTCGACCACCAGCACCACCCGCTGCTCGGCGCCGCGCACCAGCCTGCGGAGCGTCGCCACCACCGCGGCGTCCGCCTGCTCGACGAGCAGGACGGAGACCGCGCCCGGACCGGCCGCCGCCTCCTCCACCAGCTCCAGTCCCGGGTCGCGGCGCAGCTGCGCCTCCGCGCCGGCCCGCGAGATCGGGTCCGCGGCCCGCACCACCACGGCGGTCCGGCCGACGGAGGCCGGAGCGGCGCCCGGCCGTCCGACATGGTGGGCGGGCAGCGGTCGCGGGGCCCCCGAGGTCCGCGGCAGCGCCGCCGCCCCGGGAACACGCCGGGCCGCCCCGCGGCGGTCGTGCTCGCTGTGCAGGACAGTCAATCTGGCCCCCTCCGGGAGAATCGCGGCCCGCCCGCCGGACGGCCGCCCGCTGCGCCGAGGGGGGCGCCGCCCGGCGGACGGGCGAGGCGGGGGCCGTGCGGTCGTGCGGCCCGGGAGCGACGGTGCCCCCGAGGACCTCCATGCTTCCCTCCGGGACCGGCCGCGGCCATCGTGGTCCACCACGAGATCGCGCCGCCGGCCCGGCATCGTCGCAGCGCAGCAGTGCCGCTCCCGGCCGCCGCGCGGACGGGGGTAGGGTTCCGTCCGGGGACGGGGCCGCATCGGTGCGTGCACGAGCGGGCATCCGGCCGGCCCGGTGCCGCCCGGCGACGAGGCCGCCCGAACGGACCCGGTCGCTCCGGTCGGTCGTGGCGGGGGAGAGCCCACGCGCTCGGGGCGGGGCGGGACGACAGCGGGGCAGGGCGGCGGCGTGCCGTCGGCACCGGACCGTCGACCGGCCGTCAGGCCGACTTCCCCGACGACGGCGAAGAGATCCCGACCGGCCACCGGCGGGAAGACCGGGGAGGGAAGCAGGATGAGCACCGTCAGTACCCGCGGACCGCGGCCGGACCAGGCCGCCCCGCCACCGTCACCGCTCGCCGCCCGCACCCCCCACCTGGAGCGGATCACCGAACTCACCGACCGCGCCCGGGGCGGCGCCGGCGGCGCCCTGCTGCTCACCGGCGCGGCCGGCACCGGCCGCAGCGCCCTGCTCGCCGAGGCCGCCCGCCGGGCCGCCGCAGGGGGCACCACCGTCCTCTGGGCCCGCTGTTCCGCAGACGAGTCCGACACCCCCTACGCCGCCGCCCGCCAGCTCTTCGAGTCCTTCCCCGGCCCCGGACTCCCCCCGGTCCCCGGCCGCGGCACCCCGGCGGGTGGGTCGGGCGGCTTCGGACCGCATGCGCTCGGGCCCGGTGCCGCTCGGCCGGACGACGACGGGCGCGGCGGCGACGACCGGAGCGCCGCCGCGGCGGCCGCCGAGGAGTCGCTCTGGGCGCTCCTGCGGATCCACGCCGCCCACCACCCCGTCCTGCTCGCCGTCGACGACATCCACCTCGCCGACCGGCCCTCCCGGGACTGGTTGCGCGGCCTCGCCCGCCGGGTCGACCGGCTGCCCGTCCTCCTCCTCGCCACCGAGCGCCGGCAGGCCACCGTCGCCACCCCGCCCGAACGCTTCGCCCGCGGCCTGCCCCCGGGCCTGGTCGACAGCCTCCGGCTCGACCCCCTCGACGCCCGCACGGCCGCCCTGCTGGCCGCCCGCCGGCTGGGCCCCCGGACCCCGGCCGCCTTCGCCGCCGACTGCGTCCGTGCCACCGGCGGCAACCCGCTACTGCTCACCGCCCTCCTCGCCGACCTCGCCGACCTCGCCGACCTCGCCGACCTCGGCGCCGACCCGTGCGGCCCAGGTCCCGGTCCCGGTGCCCACCCCGACGCGACCGCCCCGAGCGCACTCCCCGACAGCTGCCCCCGCCCGGCCGACGGCGCCTTCCCCGAAGCCGTCGAGGAGTGGCTGCGCGGCGGCGGCGACCGCGCCCTCACCACCGCACGCGCCCTGGCCCGGATGCAGGAGCACCCCGCCGCGCGCACCCCCCCGCCGCCCGGCGCCGACCCCTGCGCCCCGGCGGTCATGCTCGCCGAACTCGCCGGCACCGACCCCGACCTCACCACGGCCTGGCTCGCCGACCTCACCGCACAAGGCCTGCTCGACGACCCCGGCCCCGGCCAGTGGCCCCGCTTCACCCACCCCCTGCTGGCCGACGCCGTCCTCGCCGGCCACGAACCCGGCCACCGCGCCCGGGTCCACCGCGCCGCCGCCGAGTACCTGCACCGCAGCGGCGCCCCCGACGAACGCATCGCCGGGCACCTGCTCCTCACCCCCGCCCCCGGCCCGCGCTGGGCCGCCGACACCCTGCGCGCCGCCGCCCGCAGAGCCGCCCGCGCCGACCGCCCGGCCGAGGCCGTCGCCCTGCTGCGCCGCGCCCTGGACGAGCCGCTCGGCGACCGCCGACGCGGCCTCGTCCTCACCGAACTCGGCAGCCTGGAGGCCACCCTCGGCCCGGACGAGCGCCTCGCCGGCGTCCGCCACCTCGCCGAGGCCGTCGACCTCCAGCGCTCCGACGAGGGCGTCTTCCAGACCGCCAACACGCTCGGCGCCGTCCTCGCCGCCCGCGGCGACGCCCCCGCCGCCCTGGAACTGATGGAGGAGCTCGCCGAGCGCTTCGGCGACCGCGACGACCTGGTGCACGCCGTCCAGGCCGCCGCCGCGCTGATCGCGGCCCACGACGGGCACAGCTGGCTCCAGGTGGTCGAGGGCGTCCGGCGGCTCGCCGCCCGCGGCGCCCAGCGACTCGCACCGCCCGCCTACGCGCTGCTCACCGAGTTCGACTCGACCAGCGGCCTGCTCTCGGCGGAGGAGGTCGCCGGCCGGGTCCGGGAACTGCTCGCGGCCCCGGTGGACCCGGTCTGCCGCCCCTACGTCCTGGTGTCCGCCGCCACCCTGGCCCAGTGGGCCGACCGGCTGGGCGAGGCGGACCGGCTGGTGGACCGCGGCCTGGCCGCGTACCGCGGGCCGTCGCTGGACCCCGGCTACCAGTGCCTGCTGAGCGTCCGGGCCGAGACCCGGGTGATGCGCGGTGAGTACCAGGCCCTGCTGGAGGACTTCGCGCTCACCGGGCCCGCCCCGGCCGCGCGCCGCGCGGGTCCGGGCGGCGCAGCGGGCCCGGGTGCCGGAACGGGTACGGGTACGGGTACGGGAGCCGGTGCGCGGGTGCCGGGGGAATGGACCGGGCGGCCCGACCGGGCGGAACCGCCGCTCTCCTGGTGGTGCGGCGGCGACCCGGCCGGGGACGCCACCGGCACCGGCCGCGACGACCGGACGGACCACACCGACGGCCCCGAGGCCGCCCGCACCCGCTACGCCGGCCTGCTCGGCCAGCAGAACGCCCACCTGGGCGCCCAGGCCGTGATCGCCCTCACCGAGACCGGCCGGTACTGGCAGGCCCACGGCCTCGCCCGGGCCATCGCCGCCGACCACGCCCAGGACTCCTGGGAGTGGAACGAGTACCTGTACGCCCGCGGCCTGCTCCGGCTGGCCACGGGTGAGCCGGCCGCGGCGCTCGCCGACCTCCTGGAGTGCGGGCGCCGGCAGACCGAACGGCAGGTCCTCAGCCCGATCGTCACCCCCTGGCGCTCGACCGCCGCCGACTGCCACACGCTGCTCGGCGAACCCGGCCCGGCCGTCGCCCTCGCCGAGGAGGAGTTGGCGCTCGCCCGCACCTGGGACACCCCGCGCACCGTCGCCCGCGCCTTACGCGCCCTGGCCGCCGCCACCGGCGGCCGGCACGGGCTCGACCTCGCCGCCGAGTCCGTCGACCTGCTCCGCGGTGCGGAGGTGGAGATCGAGCTGATCCCCGCTCTGATCACCTACGGCCGGCTGCTCGCCGAGGGCGGCCGCCGCGGCGCCGCCCGCCGGGCGCTGCGCGAGGCCGCGAGCCGCGCCGAGCGGCTCGGCGCGGTACGGCTGCGCGGGGTCGCGGTGGACTCGCTGCGCGCCTCGGGCGCCCGGCTCGGCCGTGGCGAGCACGCGGGCGCCGAAGCACTGACCGACAGTGAGCTGCGGATCTGCCGGCTGGCGGTGGCCGGCCACTCCAACGGCGAGATCGCCGCGATGCTCCACCTGGCGTTGCGGACGGTGGAGACGCACCTGACCAACAGCTTCCGCAAGCTCGGTGTGCGCCGCCGGGTGGAGCTGGCGGGGGTGCTGGAGGGCTGACCGCCGGCCGGGCCGCCGGGCCCGGCGGCCCGCACGGTTCCGGGGCCCGGCCGGCACGGCGGTCAGGCGCCCAACGACGCCGCCATCAGCTCGACCTCCAGCGCCAGTCCGGCCTCCGGGGCGGCGCCGGCGGCCGTCCAGCGGTCCCAGGTCCGGGCCCGCAGGTAGCCGTCCACCGCCACCGGCAGCCGCCGGGCGACGATCAGCTCGGCGGCCGGCCCCGGACCCGCCTCGCGCAGCCGCGTCAGCAGTCCGTCCAGCAGTCCGTCCAGGCGGGCGGACGAGGGGAACGGAACGCCGCCCAGGTAGGTGGCCAGCTCCTCCAGCTCCGGCCAGGCCGGGCGGCCGGTCGATGCCGGGGGCGGGGTCGTGCGGCGGCCCGCCGGGGTCTCCCGGCCGCCCGGCCTGGCCGGGAACCCGCTCGCGCTCGGGGACCCGCTCGCGCCCGCGGCATCGGTCCCGCCCGCAGCGTCGGGCCCGCCTCCGGCCGGGAGCCCGCCCCCGGCCGGGTCGGCCCCCTTCCCGGACGGCCAGAGCAGCACCCCGGCGCCGTACAGCGCGGCCACGATCCCCGGCCACAGCGCACCGCCCAACCCGGCGAAGTGCAGCCCCAGCCCGCCCACGCCCGCCGCGCAGCCGACCAGGTTGCGGGTCGACTCCAGGTAGCCCCAGGCCCGCCGGCCGAACGACTCCCCGCCGCCCGGGCCCCCGGTCGCCGGCCCGCCACCACCGCTACTGGTAGCCACGGATCTCCTCGAACGCCCCGTCCAGCGACCCCGTGCCGTCGAACAGCTTCCCGCCGGTCAGCTCCGCGATCCCCTGCAACTGCCCCTTGGCCGCGTCACCGAACAGGATCGGGAACACCGGCACCGCCTTCTGTGCCGACGACAGCCCGTCGTAGAACGCCCGGAAGTCCTTGTCCGTCGCGCCCTCGTTGCTCTCGCCGTCCGTCATCAGCACGATCGAGGTGAACCGGTCGTCCCCCGCCGCGGACTGCTGCCGCTCGATCACCCGGTACGCCTCCTGCAGCGAGCTGTACACCGCCGTGCCGCCGTCCGCCGACAGCTGCTGCACGTCCGCGTTGATCGCCGACAGTTCCTGCTGCGGCCCCGGCTGGCTGCCGCTCGGCGGCACCGTGTGCGTCCTGGTCGACTTCACCCTGGAGGCGAACGAGATCAGCGTGACCTCCTCGCGGTCCCGGAACCGCCGCACCCCCCGGGTGTCGTCCGACCCGGTGAGCCCGCCCAGCGCCCGCTTCAGCGAGGCCAGCCGGTCACCCGCCATCGACCCCGAGGTGTCCAGGACGTACACCGTCCGGGACGGCCGGCGCAGCTCGTTCTGGTACGAGGCCAGCAGACCGTCCGCCACCGCCCGGCTCCCCGGGAACGGCAGCTCGCGCCTCCGGTCACCGGGCAGCGACGGCGCCGCCGCCGCACCCGCCGCCACCGGGCGGCGCAGCGTCAGCTCCGAGATCCGCTTCTGCACGTCGTCCTTCAGCAGGTACGCGGTCAGCTTCTGGAACGCCTCCCGTTCCCGCTGCGCCGACGAACCGAGCAGCGTCAGCGGATAGTTCGCCGACACCACGCCGTCCACCGGGCGCACCACGGTCAGCTGCTGGTCCGCCGGCAGGGTCTTGTTCAACGACAGCAGCACCGACTCGTAGTTCACCAGCGCGCCGACCCGACCCCGCTCCGCCCGGGTGTACGCCTGCGCCAGCCACCCGGACGAGCCCGAGGTCAGCTTCTGCCCGGTGAAGAACTGCTTCAGCGCCGGCGTCGCCTTCTGCACGTCCGCCTCCGTCAGCGCCGCGTCCGCGCCCGAGAGCGCCGACGCCACCGCGACCAGCGCCGAGAAGCCGGAGTTGGACCGGGACGGGTCCGACATCCCGTACGCCAGCCGCCCGTTCGAGGCCGCCTCCGCCAGCTGCGCCCAGGTGACCCCGGATCCGTCGCCCCACCCCAGCTCCCCGAGCGCGGACGCCCGCACGCCCACCGCCACCGGGGACACCATCACCGGCGTCTCCGACAGCAGCTTGGCTTTGGCACCCTCGTCCAGCCGCAGGTAGTGGTTGGACGGGAACCAGATCGCGTCGTACTTGCCGTCCGCCCGGCCCGAGGAGACCGCCTCCGCGCCGTCCAGCGAACCGGTCCAGGCGAACTGGACGGTCACCCCGGTGGCCTTCTGGGCCTCCTCCAACACCGGTGCCATGTCCTGTAGTTCACTGCCGGCCAGCACCCGCAGCACGCCCGCCCGGGCGGTCGGTGCCGGCGCGTCGCTCTGCCGCGGGCCCGGCGACGGCGACGGTGACGACGTGCACGCCGTCACCGCCACCAGTACGGCCAGCCCCGCCGCCAGCATCCGGCCGCCGCGCCGCGCCGCGGCCGCCGCCCCCGCCATCGCCCTCATCGCCCCACCCGTCCTGGTCGTCATCCCCCGTCACTTCCCCTTCGCGGCGTCGATCAGCTTCGCCAGCAGGTCGGGCGCCGGCACCGGAGCCTGCTTCACCTGCGCGGCCGACAGGTCCGGTGCGAAGGCCGGCGGCCCCTTGCGGTCGCCCACCTGCTTGGCGAAGGCGGACGGGTCGGCCTGCGGCCGGAACCCGTACCTCGCCTCCAGCCGGCGCAGCACCTCGTCGTCGCGCAGCAGGCCGGCCAGCTTCCGGCCGGCCTCGGTGCGCCCGACCACCGTGTGGTCGGAGGAGACGGTGGTGTCCGGGTAGAGCACCGTCATGTCGCCGGTGGACTTGCCCTCCACGGCCAGCTGGGCGGCCTGCGACTCGTAGGCGAGCACCAGCGGGTTGCCGACGTTGGTGAGGAAGTCCTTGAACGGCTGGTCGCTGCTGCTGCCCTGGATGCCCTGCTTCGCGGTCAGTGCGCGCAGGACGGGCTTGACCTGCTCCACCTCGGGGCCGCTCGACACCACCTGGTGGCCGTTGAGGACGTAGGAGGTGACGGCGAGGTAGAGCGCTCCGGAGGAGGACTCGGCGGGGTCGGTGGTGGTCATGAAGACCGCGCCCCTGAGATCCGAGTTGCCCGCGGCCCCGGTGAGCTCCTCCCACTTCCTGCCGGCCTTCACCAGATCGAGGTACGCGTCCATCTTGAGCGTCCACACCCCGGTGGCCTTGTCCTGGCTCGCCACTCCGTTCTGCTTCAGCACCTCGGCGGTCGGCTGGTGGGCCAGCACCACGAGCGGCGAGTAGAACGGGCGGATCGGTGCGTCCTTGAGCTGCAGCTGCCTGCGGATCTCCTCGGCCGGGGAGAGGCTCGCCGGGAACGCGAAGTCGAGCTGGTCGAGCTTGCTGTCGCCCATCAGCCACGAACCGGTGGTCTGGGCGCTGACCTTGATCCCCTGCTTGGCCAACTCGGCCTTGACGTCCGGGTCTTCGAAGAAGTCTCGCTTCTCCGAGCCGATCACCCCGGTGACGGTGACGACCTTCGGCTCCTCGCCGCCGCCGGGCCCGGCCGGCCGCAGCAGCGCGAGCGCCACCCCACCGAGCAGTGCCAGTGCCGCGAGCACTCCGACCGCGCGCTTCATGCCGAACGTTCCCCCTCGTCCGATCCGTCTCCGGGCTCCCACCCGGGTGACGAGCGTCCCCCTGGCCCGCGAGCTACGGCGGAAGCCGTGGTGAACGAAAGGTGAACACCCCTTCACGGAATCGCATCGTCGAACGCTCGTTCCACCTGTGCGTCCGAGGGGCGCCCCGGCGCTGCTCCGCCGGCCGCCGCGTCAACCCGCCGATCGTGGCCGTCGCCCGATCGTGGGCGTCCGGGCGGCGATGCGTCAGATTGTTCAACTCGCCTTCCTGCAAAGGTCATCCTGCTGTTCGGACCTACGGCGATGTTACGCGCCGGTAATGCCTACGCTCAGGGTATGCGCCGAGCAAAAATCGTCTGTACCCTCGGGCCCGCCACCGACTCGTACGACCAGATCAAGGCCCTGGTCGACGCCGGGATGGACATCGCCCGACTCAATCTCAGCCACGGCTCCCACATCGAGCACGAGGAGCGCTACCGCCGGGTCCGCAAGGCCGCCGACGAGACCGGCCGTAGCGTCGGTGTCCTCGTCGACCTTCAAGGCCCGAAGATCCGACTGGAGACCTTCGCCGAAGGGCCGGTACTTCTCGAACGCGGCGACGAGTTCACCATCTCCACCGACAAGGGTGTCGTGGGGGACCAGAACGGCTGCGGCACCACCTACGCCGGCCTCGCCGCCGACGTCACCCCCGGCGAGCGGATCCTCGTCGACGACGGCCGGGTCTGCCTGGACGTCGTCGAGGTGGACGGCCCGCGGGTCCGCTGCCTGGTCGTCGAAGGCGGCCTGGTCTCCGACCACAAGGGCCTCAACCTCCCCGGTGTCGCCGTCTCCGTGCCCGCGCTCAGCGACAAGGACGTCGCCGACCTGCGCTGGGCCCTGCGGACCGGCGCCGACCTCGTCGCGCTCTCCTTCGTCCGCAGTGGCCGGGACATCGAGGACGTCCACCGGATCATGGCCGAGGAGGGGCGCTTCGTCCCCGTCATCGCCAAGGTGGAGAAGCCGCAGGCGGTCGAGAATCTGGACGCCATCGTCGACGCCTTCGACGGCATCATGGTGGCCCGCGGCGACCTGGGCGTGGAGATGCCCCTCGAACAGGTCCCGATGGTCCAGAAGCGCGCCGTCAAGCTGGCCAAGCGCAACGCCAAGCCGGTCATCGTCGCCACGCAGATGCTCGACTCGATGATCAATACCTCGCGGCCCACCCGCGCCGAGGCCTCCGACGTCGCGAACGCCGTCCTCGACGGCACCGACGCGGTGATGCTCTCCGGCGAGACCTCCGTCGGCAAGTTCCCGGTCGAGACGGTCCGCACCATGGGCCGCATCATCGAGGCCGCCGAGTCCGACATCCTGGCCGCAGGCCTTCCCCCGCTCACGCCCTCCAGCAAGCCGCGTACCCAGGGCGGTGCCGTCGCCCGCGCGGCCGCCGAGATCGGTGACTTCCTCGGCGCCAAGTACCTCGTCGCCTTCACCCAGTCCGGCGACACGGCCCGCCGCCTCACCCGCTACCGATCGCCGATCCCCGTCCTCGCGTTCACCTACGAACCCGCCGTGCGGAGCCGACTCGCCCTCACCTGGGGCGTCGAGACCTTCCTCGGTCCGTTCGCCCCCACCACCGACGAGATGGTCGAGCAGGTCGACGCGGCCCTGCTGTCCCTCGGCCGCTGCCGGAAGGGCGACATCGTCGTCATCACCGCCGGCTCCCCGCCCGGCCTCGCCGGATCCACCAACCTCGTTCGAGTCCACCACGTGGGGACGCTGGACAACTGACCCGAGGCGACGCGGCCCTGGTGAGGGGCCGCGTCGCCGTCAGTACTTCGCCCCGATGTGGGCGTCCATGAGGGCGACGGACTCCTTGCGGGCGACGGAGATGTCGACCCGGCCGGTGGCACGGGGCTTCGACGCCTTCCACCGCACGCCCACGGCGTCGAGGGTGTCGGTGAAGAGTCGGGCGATGTCGGTCGAGGTGTTGGTGAAGAAGTACCGCGGGTACTCGTAGCGCTTCCGGATGCCGCCGACCGTGCGGACGGTCCAGTTGGTGATGCGGCAGCCGTCGGAGTGGATCGGCCCGCGGAGAAGCTCCCAGGGATGGGTGCCGGCGATCTCCTGCTGCCACGGAGCAAGGGCAATCGTTCGCAGATGCTTCGGGCCGTGGCCGTGCTGGGGGAAGAGGCGCGGCCGGTGCTTGCTGGTGCTCACGACACTCGTGCAGCCGGGTGCACGGACGCGCCGGACCTTGTTGTTCGGCATGACGGCGCTGATGGCCTGCGCGCACTCCTCGATGAGGCCGGGCCAGGTGTCACCACAGGCGATGCGGAGGGCGTGAACCCTGCGGCGGCCTTCGCTGATGCATCCGTCACCCAGGTACAGCCCGAGCGGGTAGGCATGGTTGGCGCGGGGGCGGGACGGATCGAGGCGACCATGACGGACCGGGCGCTCGGCAGCCATGCGTGGGCTGGGCAGGGCTCCCGATGCCCAGCCGCGGATCGCAGACCGGGATATTCCGGTCGCCCGGCTGACTTGGCTGAAGGTCAGTCCGGTAGCGTGGAGTTCCAGGGCGCGCCTGCGGGTCGCCATGTCGCACATGTGGACGAGCGTGTGCGAAGCGTCCGGTGCGATCCGGCGCCTGCTCGAATGTTCACTCGAATCGGTGAAGATTCATGAAATCCGACTCGACCTTCAAAGTGAAGGAAAGTACCCCGGGTGGGATTCGAACCCACGCTGGATGGTGTTTGAGACCATTGCCTCTACCGCTGGGCTACCGGGGCATCCGCAGATTCGAAGGTTGACCCCGACCCTGCGACAACAAACATACCGTGTCTAGGTACCCTCATGCATGCAGTACCCCGCCGGAACGAGGAGCCCCGTGAGCACCGCCGACGAGCAGGCGCAGCCGCTTGAGACCGATTCGCCCCAGATCACCCGGATCGTGATCGCCGAGGACGAGGCGTTGATCCGCCTCGACCTGAAGGAGATGCTCGAAGAAGAGGGGTACACCGTCGTCGGCGAGGCCGGGGACGGGGAGACGGCGGTGAAGCTGGTCGAGGAGCTCCGGCCGGACCTCGCCATCCTGGACGTGAAGATGCCGGTCCTGGACGGCCTGTCCGCCGCCGAGCGGATCCACGAGAAGCACCTCGCGCCGGTCCTGATGCTGACCGCGTTCTCGCAGCGGGAGCTGGTGGACCGGGCCCGGGACGCGGGCGCGATGGCGTACATCGTGAAGCCGTTCAGCAAGAGCGACCTGGTGCCCGCGATCGAGATGGCCGTCTCCCGGTACACCGAGATGCGGACGCTGGAACAGGAGATCGCCGACCTGTCGCAGCGGCTGGAGACCCGGAAGCTGGTGGACCGGGCGAAGAGCGTGCTGCAGACCAAGTTCGGGCTGAGCGAGCCGGCGGCGTTCCGGTGGATCCAGAAGACCTCGATGGACCGCCGGATGACGATGGCCGCGGTGGCCGAGGCGGTCATCGAGGAGGGCGAGGCCCAGGACCGCAAGAAGGCCGAGGAGGCCAAGGGCGAGTAGCGGCCGAGGGGGCGGACGACTGCGGGGGGAACGGGAAACGGCGAAGGGCCCGGCGGTGAGCCGGGCCCTTCGCTCTTGCCTGCGCGGCGGCGCGGAGGTCAGTCCTCGCCGAGGTAGGCCTTGCGCACGGACTCGTCGTGCAGCAGGTCCGCGCCGGTGCCCTGGAGGACGATGCGGCCGGTCTCCATGACGTAGCCCTGGTCGGACAGCGAGAGCGCCGCCTGGGCGTTCTGCTCGACCAGCAGGATGGTCGTCCCGCTCGCCTTGAGCTCGACGATGGTCGCCATGATCTTCTGCATCATGAGCGGCGAGAGGCCCATCGAGGGCTCGTCGAGCATGAGCAGCTTGGGCTGGGACATCAGGGCCCGGCCCATGGCGAGCATCTGCTGCTCGCCGCCGGAGAGGGTGCCGGCGGCCTGCTTGCGGCGTTCGCCGAGGATCGGGAAGAGGCCGTAGGCGCGTTCCACGTCCGCGGCGATGCCGGCGGTGTCGCTGCGCAGGAAGGCGCCGAGGAGGAGGTTCTCCTCGATGGTCATGCGGGGGAAGATGTGCCGGCCCTCGGGGGAGTGGGCCAGGCCGAGCGAGACGATCTTGTGGGCGGGGATCGCGTTGAGCGGCTGCCCGTCGAAGGTGATCTTCCCGTGGGTCGGCTTGAGCAGCCCGGAGAGGGTGCGCAGGGTGGTGGTCTTGCCGGCGCCGTTGGTGCCGATCAGGGTGGTGACCTCGCCCTGGTTGACGGTGAAGCTGATGCCCTTGACGGCTTCGATCTTGCCGTAGGCGACGCGGAGGTCCTCGACCTCAAGGAGTGCGGTCACTGGGTGTCCTCCGGTGCTGCGGTGGTGCCCTCGGCGGCTCCTTCGAGCGGGGCGCCGAGGTAGGCGGTGATGACGCGCTCGTCGTTCTGGACGGTCTCGCGGTCGCCTTCGACGATCTTCTGGCCCTGGACGAGCACGGCGGTGCGGTCGCAGAGGTTGAAGATGAACCGCATGTCGTGCTCGATGACGAGGATGGAGACGCCGCGGTCGCGGATGGCGAACACGAGCTCCTCGGCGGCGCGGGTCTCCTGCGGGTTCATGCCGGCGGTGGGCTCGTCGAGGAGCAGCAGGCCGGGGTCGGAGGCGAGGGCGCGGGCGATCTCCAGCTTCCGCTGTTCGCCGTAGGGGAGGTTGCGGGCGAGGTGGTCGGCCTTCTCGGCGAGACCGGTGAAGGCCAGGAGCTCCATGGCGCGTTCGCGGCTCTCGGCCTCGGCGCGGTGGTAGGAGGGGCCGCGCAGGATGGCGGCGAAGAGGCCTTCGCGGGTGCGGCTGTGCCGGCCGACGAGGACGTTCTCCAGGACGGTCATGTTGGCGAAGAGCCGGATGTTCTGGAAGGTACGGGCGATGCCGGCCTGGGTGACGAGGTGGGGCTTGGGCGGCAGGACGGTGCCCTTGTAGGCGACCTTGCCCTCGGTGGGGACGTAGAGGCCGGTGAGGCAGTTGAAGAAGGTGGTCTTGCCGGCGCCGTTGGGGCCGATGAGGCCGATGATCTCGCCCTCGCCGACGGTGAGGGAGACGTTGTTGACAGCGGTGAGGCCGCCGAACCGCATGGTGACGCCGGCGACTTCGAGCAGCGGGCGGGCCGGGGCGGACCGGTCGGAGACGGCCGTGGGGGCGTTGCTGGTGGTCATCTGGGTGGTCACGCCCCTGCCTTGGTGAGGGTGGCGGTGTCGCCGGTCGACTGGGCCGGGATCGAGGCCTCGTGGAACTCCAGCTGGCTGCGCCGGTTGGGGATGAGGCCCTCGGGGCGGACCCGCATCAGCACGATGAGGGCGATGCCGAAGGCGAGCAACTGGTAGTCGGAGAGGAATTCGAGCTTCTTGGGGACGAGGAACAGCAGGGTGGCGCCGGCGAGCGGGCCGCTGATGGTCCCCATGCCGCCGAGGATGACGGCGGCGAGGAGGAAGGCGGAGTTGGGCGGGAGGGCCTCGGCGAAGGTGTACTGGTCGGGGGTGACGGTGTAGCTGACGTGGGCCTGGACGGTGCCGGCGAGGCCGGCGAGGCAGGCGCCGAGGGCGAAGGCGAGGAGCTTGAGGCGGAAGCCGTTGATGCCCATGGCCTCGGCGGCGGTCTCGTCCTCGCGGATGGCAACCCAGGCGCGGCCGATGCGGGAGTTGCCGACGCGGGCGAAGACCAGCACCACGAGGGCGGTGACCAGGAGCATCAGCAGGTAGTAGTTGGAGAACCGGCCGAGCTCGATGCCGAACAGGTTGGTGGGCTTGCCGAGGTTCCAGCCGAGGATGTTGAGGTCGGGGATCCGGGGGATGCCGTTGGAGCCGTTGGTGATCTTGGGGCCGGTGGTCCCGTTGAGGTTGAGCATGGTGATGCGGAAGATCTCGCCGAACCCGAGGGTGACGATGGCGAGGTAGTCGCCGCGCAGCCGGAGGGTGGGGGCGCCGATCAGGACGCCGAAGACCATCGAGACGGCGGCGCCGGTGAGCATCGCGGCCCAGAAGGGGAACTGGACGTGGATGGGGGAGGCGGGGGAGCCGGAGACCAGGGCGGCGGCGTAGGCGCCGACGCCGAGGAAGGCGACGTAGCCGAGGTCGAGCAGGCCGGCGAGGCCGACGACGATGTTGAGGCCGAGGGCGACGGTGGCGAAGATCAGGATGTTGGTGGCGACCGAGGTGTACTGGTCGCTGGTCTGGGTGAACGGGAAGCTGGCGGCGGCGGCGAACGCGGCGCCGGTGGTGACCGAGCGGTACTTGACGGTCAGCGCGCGCAGCCGGGGCAGCAGGCCGGACTTGCCGAGGGAGGCGCCGACGGAGGCGGCCAGCAGCAGGTAGGCGATGAAGAGCTCGCCGTACTCGGTGTCGATGCCGAAGGTGATGGCGAACAGGCCGATGCCGAAGGCGACGACGATGAGCAGGATCTCCAGGTAGGAGGGGAGCTCGCGGGCCGCGGGGAGCGGGCGGGTGGTGTTGGAGAGCCTCAGCCAGTGGTTGACGAGGTGGCCGAGCTGGAGGAGGAGGACGGCCGCGGCGGCGATGGCGATGCCGCCGGCGAGGGCGGTGAGCACCGGTGCGACGGGCTTGTCCTCGGGGATCGCGTGGGTGGCGAACCAGACGACGGCGGCGATCGGGACGAGCAGGAAGAGCCGCCGGTCGAGGACGCGCAGGGTGACGCCGGTGCGGCGGTCGAGCGGGAGGCCGAGCGTGCCGGCGAGGGCGAGCAGGGATCCGGCGCCGAGGACCCAGCCGCCGGGTTCGAGGTTGGCGAGGCCGCCGAGGTCGACGGCGATGGCCGCGATCGAGAACCAGGCGACGGCGAAGGCGCCGGTGGCGGCGAGGAGGACGGCGTTGTTGCTGCGGGTGGGGGCGGCCCAGCGCAGTCCGGGGACGCCCTGGGCGGCGAGCAGCAGGACGAGGGTGAGGAGGCCGCCGGTGAGGGCGAGCCACTGCAGGCCGGCGGGGGAGCCGTAGTAGGTGAGGTCGCCGGGGAACTCGTCGGTCCAGGTCCAGGACATCAGGGCGGAGGCGACGGTGGCGGCGGCGCCGAGGCCGGTGAGCAGGACGGCGGCGCGGGTCGGCAGGGAGAGGACCGGGGTGGTCTCGGTGCCGGCGGTGGTGGAGGTGGTCGTCATGGTGCTCACGCCCTGTCCGCGACGCGTTCGCCGAGCAGGCCCTGGGGTCGGACGAGCAGGACGACGATGAGGAGTACGAAGGCCCAGACGTCCTTCCAGGCGCCGCCTCCGAAGAGGTGCATGCCGGGGAGGTGCTGGATGTAGCCGGTGGCGAGGGCTTCGGCGAGGCCCAGGGCGACGCCGCCGAGCATGGCGCCGTAGATGTTGCCGATGCCGCCGAGGACGGCTGCGGTGAAGGCCTTGAGGCCGAGGATGAAGCCCATCCGGAAGTCGACCTGGCCGCTGCGCAGGCCGTAGGCGACGGCGGCGACGGCGGCGAACGCGGCACCGATGGCGAAGGCCATGACGATGATGCGGTCGGTGTCGATGCCCATCAGCTTGGCGGTGTCGGGGTCCTGGCTGGTGGCCTGCATGGCGCGGCCGGAGCGGGTGCGGGTGACGAACCAGCCCAGGGCGATCATGCAGATCGGGGCGGCGATCAGGAGGAAGAGGTCGCTGCGCTGGATGGTGATGGAGCCGAGCTCGAAGGGGTCACCCGGGATCTTGGGGAAGACGCGGGCCTTCTTGGCGTCCGGGTAGAAGGAGAAGACGAGCTGCTGGAGCAGGATCGACAGGCCGATCGCGGTGATCAGCGGTGCGAGCCGGGGGGCTGTGCGCAGGGGCCGGTAGGCGAAGCGCTCGGCGGCGACGGCGGTGAGGGTGGAGACCAGGATGCCGGCGATCAGCATCAGCGGTAGGGCCAGCCAGAGTGTGGTGCCGCCGGGGAGGGCGAGGTAGGCGGTCAGGGCGCCGAAGCCGCCGACCATGACGATCTCGCCGTGGGCGAAGTTGATGAGCTGGACGATGCCGTAGACCATCGTGTAGCCGATCGCGACGAGCCCGTAGAGGGCGCCGAGGATCAGGCCGTTGGCCAGCTGCTGCGGTAGGTCGTGCACCGCTGGGCCTCCGTTGTGCGTGGGGTGGGTCCGCGTGGGTGGTGGATGTGGGGCGCGCGGGGGGCACTCGTGGCGCCCCCCGCGCGTGTGTTCCGGTGTGCTGTGGCTGTTCGACGTGCGGGTCGGGTCAGCCGTTGAAGGTGCCGGACTTCTCCACGGCCCACTTGCCGTCCTTGACGGCGTAGACGGTGAGCTGCTTGTTGGTGGTGTCGCCGAACTCGTCGAAGGAGACCTTGCCGGTGACGCCCTCGAAGGAGACCTTCTGGACGGCTTCGACGATCTTGGCGCGGGCGTCGGTGGGGAGCTTGCCGCCGTTGGCGGTGACGACGGCCTTGACGCCCTGGATGATGGCCCAGGCGCTGTCGTAGGAGTAGCCGCCGTAGGTCTCGTAGGCGTCCTTGTAACCGGCGCTCTTGTAGTCGGCGATGAACTTGGCGGCGGTCGGGAGCTCCTCGACGGGCAGGCCGACGGCGGTGGCGTAGTCGCCCTGGCTCTTGGGGTTGAGCTTGATGAAGTCGCCGCTCTGGATGCCGTCGCCGCCCATCAGCGGGATGTTGACGCCGGCCTCCTTCAGCTGGAGGGAGAGCGGGCCGGCGGCGGGGTACTCGCCGCCGTAGTAGACGGCCTCGGCGCCGGAGGACTTGACCTTGGTGACGACGGCGGCGAAGTCGCGGTCGTCGGGGTTGACGTGCTCCTCGCCGACGATCTGGCCGCCCTGCTTGGTGAACTCGCCCTTGAAGGTGGCGGCGAGGCCGGCGCCGTAGGTCTTCTGGTCGTCGATGAGGAAGACCTTGGTCTTCTTGGCGTCCTTGACCAGGAACTGGGCGGCGAACGGGCCCTGGACGGCGTCGGTGGTGGCGGTGCGGAAGTAGGACTTGAACGGGCGGGCCTTCTCGCCGCTGGCCCACTTCTCGCCCTGGCTGAGGGCGACGCCGGTGTTGGCGGGGGAGATCTGGACGAGGTTGGCGTCGTTGAAGATCTGCTGCATCGACTGGGCGACGCTGGAGTTGAGCGGGCCGACGACGCCGAGGACGTCCTTGTCGGCGACCAGCTGGGTGGCGTTCTGCTGGCCCGGGGCGGGCTTGGCGGTGTCGTCGAGGGCCTTGATCTGGAACTTGATCCCGGGGACCTCGTTCTTCTCGTTGGCCTGCTTGGCCGCGAGCTCGACGGAGTTGCGGATGCCGAGGCCGAGGGCGGAGAGGTCGCCGGTGAGCGGGGCGTCGACACCGATGGTGACGGTGGTGCTGGACCCGGCGTTGTTGCCGTCCCCGGACTTCTTCTCGCCGCGGGAGCCGCAGGCGCTCAGGCTGAGGGCGCCGATCACGGCAATGCTCACGACAACTGCTGAACGATGACGCACAGGGGTCCCCTTCGGTTCAGGAGGGCGCCGCGCCTGAATGGCGGGAGCCGGGATGCGCGATGGGCTGCCTGGCCCAATCCGGTGGCGCGGTGACTGGCCGTGACTCTAGATGCCGTCGGGCGGGCTCGGGCAGGGGTGCGGCGAGGCTGTGATTCTCTTGTTATGAGCACAAGGAGCCGGCGTCTCACTATGTGGTCGTTTTGGCTCGATCGATCCGTTGCTGCTGGGGTTCTACCGGCCGGTAGAAAGGTGTAAGGCCCGGAAATGGGGGTTACTCCTGGCCTCTCCGATAACCGGACGAGACCGTCCGATGTGCTCGTGTCGGGCCTGCTCGTCCGAATATCGGACGTTCGTGGGGTTGACGAACGGACTTCCGTGTCACTCGGGGCGTCGGGGTCCCTCGTCGGGTGAATTCCCTCGATGTCACTCAGCGTTACACGGTTGAAATTCTGTGAACACGCAGGGGCCCCCTTGTATAGACCAACGCCTGCCCAGGGCGGTCGAAGGTCAAACAAGGGGGCCCGTAAGGGATCTGATGGTCAGTAAGTCCGGCTGACCCGTCGTCGGGGGGTCGGCCGGGCTGACGCTGCGTCAGGCGCGCCCCCGTGGGCGCGCCGGTCGGCCCGGAGGTCGCGTCAGAGGTCGCGCAGCATGCAGGTCAGCCGGCAGCTGGTGATCCGCCGGCCGGTGTCGTCGGTGATCGCGATCTCGTAGGTGGCGGCGGTGCGCCCCTTGAACGCGGCGGTCGCCACCCCGGTGACCAGGCCGGAGGTGGCCGAGCGGTGGTGGGTGGCGTTCAGGTCCACGCCCACGGCGTACCGGCCGGGCCCGGCGTGCAGCATCGCGCCGACCGAGCCGAGGGTCTCGGCCAGCGCCGCCGAGGCGCCGCCGTGCAGCAGCCCGTACGGCTGCTGGTTGCCCTCGACCGGCATGGTGCCGACCACCCGGTCGCCCGAGGCCTCGACGATTCGGATGCCGAGCTTCTCGCCGAGGTGGCCGCCGGAGAAGGTGGCCGGGTCCACGCCGAGCTTGGCGAAGTGGTCCAGCACCTCCTGCGGGACCTTGAGGACGGGGGCCGCGTCGGACGCGTCGGTCATGGGGGAGCTCCTGCCGCTCGGGGTCACGTCGTCGTGCTGCCAGTGATCGTACGACCGCCCTACTCGGCGGTAGCGGGCGCCGGGTGCGGGCTGGCGCGGCGGGTCGGCGCGGCGGGGCCCCGCGCTCGGCGCGCCCCGCGCCGGCACCGGCCGGTGCCGGCGCGGGCCCTCCGGCGGTCGCGCCCCTTTTGTCGGTGCCGGGCCATAGGATCGGTGGCCGGTAGTGGAATCGGCAGGAACGGACGTTGACGTGGCTACGCAGAGTACGGACAAGGGCGCGGCGGGTGGCGGCGGGGCGGCCCGGCCCCGGCTGATGCTGCTCGACGGGCACTCGATGGCCTACCGGGCGTTCTACGCGCTGCCCGTGGAGAACTTCAACACCTCCACCGGCCAGCCGACCAACGCGGTGTACGGGTTCGCCTCGATGCTCGCCAACACCGTCCGCGACGAGCGGCCCACCCACCTCGCGGTGGCCTTCGACCTCTCCCGCCAGACCTTCCGCTCCGCCGAGTTCCCCGACTACAAGGCCAACCGGGCCAAGACGCCGGACGAGTTCCGCAGCCAGGTCGGCCTGATCCACGACCTGCTGGACGCGATGAACGTCCAGCGGCTGAGCGTCGAGGGCTTCGAGGCCGACGACATCATCGCCACCCTGGCCACCGCCGCCGAGGCGGCCGGCTTCGACGTCGACATCGTCACCGGCGACCGCGACTCCCTCCAGCTGGTCACCGAGCACGTCACCGTCCTCTACCCGACCAAGGGCGTCTCCGAACTCACCCGCTACACCCCGGAGAAGGTCGCCGAGAAGTACGGCGTCACCCCGCGCCAGTACCCCGACCTCGCCGCGCTGCGCGGCGACCCGTCCGACAACCTGCCCGGCATTCCCGGCGTCGGCGAGAAGACCGCCGCCAAGTGGGTCAACCAGTTCGGCTCCTTCGACGAACTCGTCTCCCGCGCCGACGAGGTGAAGGGCAAGATCGGTGAGAAGCTGCGCGAGCACCTCGATTCCGTCAAGCGCAACCGCGTCCTCACCGAGCTGGTCCGCGACGTCGAACTCCCGCTCGGCGTCGACGACCTGGGCCGCTCCGCGTTCGACCGGGCGGCCGTCGGCACGCTGATGGAGTCGCTGGAGTTCCGCAACGCCAACTTCCGGGACCGCGTCTTCGGCATCGACCCGGCCGCCGCCGAGCCCGAGGCCGCGGCCGAGCCCGCCCCCGGCATCGAGGTCGACGGTGAACTGCTCACCGACCCCGGCACGCTCGCCGCCTGGCTCGCCGAGCACGCCGCCGACAAGGCCCCGGTCGCCCTCGCCGCCGTCTACCAGTGGGCCCTCGGCAGCGGCGAGGTCACCGAGATCGCGCTCGCGACGGGGGAGACGGCCGCCTGGTTCGACCCGGCGCTGCTCGCCGAGGAGGACGAGCGCGCCCTCGCCGCCTGGCTGGCCGACCCGGCCGCCCCCAAGGCGCTGCACATCGCCAAGCAGGTCATGCGGGCCTTCGCCGAGCGCGGCTGGACCATCGCGGGCGTCGTGGCCGACACCGCCCTCGCCGCCTACCTGGACAAGCCCGGCCGCCGCACCTTCACCCTGGAGGTGCTCGCCGAGGAGTACCTGGCCCGCTCGCTCGCCCCGGCGCCCGCCGCCGAGAGCGGCCAGCTCGCCTTCGACGCCCCGGAGGAGGACGCGTCCGCCGGCGCCCGGGCACTGATGCTCCAGGCCCGCGCCGTGCTCGACCTCTCCGCGCACTTCGACGCCCGCCTCGCCGAGGTCGGCGCCACCGGTCTGCTGCGTGACATGGAGCTGCCGATCGCCGCCCTGCTGGCCCGGATGGAACGCACCGGCATCGCCGCCGACCGGGCCTGGCTCACCGGTCTGGAGGCGCAGTTCGCGGCCGAGATCCAGCGCGTGGTCGAGGAGGCGCACGCAGCCGCCGGCCACGAGTTCAACCTCGGCTCGCCCAAGCAGCTCCAGGAGATCCTCTTCGGCGAGCTGGCCCTGCCCAAGACCAAGAAGATCAAGACCGGCTACACCACCGACGCCGACGCGCTCACCTGGCTGGCCACCCAGACCGACAACGAGCTGCCGGTCATCCTGCTGCGCCACCGCGACCAGGCCAAGCTGCGCACCACCGTCGAGGGCCTGCTCAAGACGGTCTCCCCGGCCGGGCGCATCCACACCACCTTCAACCAGATGGTCGCCGCCACCGGCCGGCTCTCCTCGCAGGACCCGAACCTGCAGAACATCCCGGTCCGCACCGAGGAGGGCCGGATGATCCGCCGTGCCTTCGTCGTCGGCGAGGGCTACGAGGCGCTGCTCACCGCCGACTACTCGCAGATCGAGCTGCGGATCATGGCCCACCTCTCCGAGGACGAGGCCCTGATCGAGGCCTTCGCCTCCGGCGAGGACCTGCACACCACCGTCGCCTCCCAGGTCTTCGAGGTCCCCCGCGACGCGGTCGACGCCGAGATGCGCCGCAAGATCAAGGCGATGTCCTACGGACTGGCGTACGGGCTCTCCGCGTACGGGCTCTCCCAGCAGCTCGGCATCAAGCCGGCCGAGGCGCAGGGCCTGATGGACACCTACTTCGAGCGCTTCGGCGGCGTCCGCGACTACCTGCGCCGGGTCGTCGACGAGGCCCGCGCCACCGGCTACACCGAGACCCTGCTCGGCCGCCGCCGCTACCTGCCGGACCTCAACAGCGACAACCGCCAGCGCCGCGAGATGGCCGAGCGGATGGCCCTCAACGCCCCGATCCAGGGCTCGGCCGCCGACATCGTCAAGATCGCCATGCTCCGGGTGGACGACGCGCTGCGTGCGGCCGGCCTGGCGTCCCGGATGCTGCTCCAGGTCCACGACGAAATCGTGCTGGAGCTGGCCCCGGGCGAGCGCGCACAGGTCGAGGCGATCGTCCGCGAGCAGATGGCCGGCGCCTACCCGCTGCGCGCCCCGCTCGACGTCTCCGTCGGCGTCGGCCCCGACTGGGAGGCCGCCGCACACTGACGGCCGTCAACAGGTCCCGGGTGCAGCTTCGTCGAGGCTGTGCCCGGGGTCTTTCCGGCAGCGGGGAGCGGTCCTACCCTGGCGGGTATGCCTGCCGATGAGCTGCTCCGCCGCGGCCGTGACGGCACCACCGTCGACCTCGTGTTCGAGTCGGGTGGGGGGTCCTGGCCCGCCGCCGCGTTCCTGGTGCTGCGCACGCTCGCCGTCCTGCTCGGCGTCGGCCTCGCCTTCCTCCCCGCCGGCATCCTGATCGTCGTGGTCGTGGTGATCGTCGGTGCCACCTTCGTGGGCGCGGTGACCGTCTGCGGGGTGCTGTGGGCGGCCGCCGTGCTGCTCCTGTGGCCGTTCGCCGCGGTCGTCGAGCTGCGGTCGGTCCGCAGGGTGCAGTTCGCCCCGGCCCGGGCCCCGACCGAACTGCGTTTCGTCCGGGGTGCCCGCGCCGAGGCCTGGGCCCCGATCTCCGGCCTGCGGCGCATCCAACTGGACGAGACCGTGGAGGATCCCTACGAGGGCGACCCCGAGCCGGCCGTCCGCACCCTCGCCATCACGGTGGTGACCCTGACCGACGACGACGGCAGCCCTCACCGGGCGCCGGACGGCACCGATGTCGACGCGCTCCAGCGCTCCCTGGAGGACCTGCTCGGCCCGGCCGGCATCCCCGTTCTGCGGCGCACCGAACGTCGCGTCCGCCCCAAGCCCCGGCCCCCCTCCGGCGGATGGGTCTACGGCGGCTCCGGCTCGGCCAATTCCGGCGGGGGCTTCTCCGGCGGCGGGTGAGCCGGAGCGGGTGAGCCGGAGCGGGTAGTCCTCCCGGACGCACCGCCCGCCCCTGCGCCGAGGCGGCGGGTTGGTGATGCCGGTGAAGGCCGTGAAGCAGCCGGGTCCGGGCCTGCACGGCGCCGGGCACTCAACGGTGCTGACGGTCCGTCCGGGCGGCGGACGGCGGCTGCCCGCCTGGTGGATCGTCCGCTCCCGCGCGGCCCACGGCCGGGGTCGCCCGGCAGGTGTGGCGGATCCCCGCCTGCATCCCGACGGCGCACGGGCTCCCCGCGGCAACGGCCGGACGACGGTCGAGCCGTGCCGGGTCAGCCGGCTCCGACGGTCCCCGCCGCCGGGCCGGCGTCGCGCGTTGCCGCGCGGCCTCGGCCCGGTCGGCCCCCGCAGCCGATCAACCCGTGTGACGGAGTCAGTTTCGTACTACCGTGGGCCCGATGACTACGGAACCCAGGTCGACCGACCGGCCCACCCCGCTCGCCGAGGCGCCGACGCTTCAGGCCCGCAACTCCGCCGCCTTCTGGACCGCGACCGGCGTATCCCGGGGCCACGAGGTGATCCGGCGCCGCGGATTCGTCGCCGTCGACGGCGACAAGCGCGCGGGCCAGCGGATCCTGATCCAGGAGCCCGACCTCGACCCGGGCGAAGTGGCCGAGGTCGGCGAGCTGGTCCGCCGGGCCGCAGGTCCGGTGATCGTCGAGGATCCGTTCAGCTCGACGGACCTGGGCCACCTGGCCATGCGCACCTGGCAGATGCCGATCATGCTCCGGCTGCCCGGATCCGTCGACGCCCCGGCGCTGGATGTGACCCGGGCGCGGCGGCCCGAGGACCTGCGGGCGGCCGAGCAGGTCGTGATCGAGGGCTTCGAGCTGGACGGCTTCGAGCCCTACCGCCCCGGCGAGCTCTTTCCGGCGACGCTGGTCGAACATCCGTGCGTGGACGTGTTCATCGCCTCGATCGACGGCGTGCCCGCGGGAGCCGGCGTGAGCGTCCTGGCCGACGGCGTCGGCAGCCACTACTGGATCGCCACCTCCTCGGCCTTCCGCTCCCGCGGCGTGGGCCGCGCCGTCATGCTCGGCGCCCTCGCCCACCTGGCGGACCTCCCGGCCACCCTCACCGCCTCGAAGTTGGGCCGCCCGCTCTACGAATCGCTGGGCTACACGGTCGCGTCCCCCTCGACCTGGTGGGCCTCCCTCCAGTAAGCCGCCGGAGCCGACGCCCGAGCGCCCGGACCCTCCCTTCCCGGGGACGGTGGAGTGACCACCGTCGTGCGCTGAACGGCGTCCACACCGTGGCGACGCGCCATGACACGCGTCCACGTCGTCCGCGGAACCGCTACCGGTGGCCGTCGCCCCGTGATCCGTCTCCGGCTCCCGTGACCGGTGCTGCCCGGCCGTCAGAGCCGCGGCAGCCGGTCCGCGGCAACGGGAGGGCGTCGCTCCCCGAGCCGGAAGAGGCGGACACGGAGGTGCGAGGCCAACTCGCCGTCGAGGTGGGCGGCGTACGCCAGGGCAGCGGCGTCCGAACGCCTCCACGTCCGCGCCCGTCTGGTCACCGGTCACCGGTTCCCTCGTCAGGGCCGGACCCGCGCCGGATCTCGGTCACTTCCTGGCGTTGGTGCGGCGGGTCGGCTCCGCCGTCGTCGGGTCCTCGGGCCAGGGGTGGCGGGGATAGCGGCCTCTCAGGTCTGCTCGGACGGCGTGGTAGCCGTTGTGCCAGAAGTTCTCCAGGTCGCCGGTGATGGCGGCGGGGCGGCCGGCGGGGGAGAGCAGCTGGACGGTGAGCGGTACTCGGCCGCCGGCCAGGGCGGGGGCGGCCTTCCAGCCGAAGAGTTCCTGCAACTTGACGGCGAGGACCGGGCGTTCGGTGCCGTAGTCGACCCGGATCCTCGAACCGGACGGCACGGTGATGCGTTCGGGGGCCAGTTCGTCGAGGCGGCCGGCTTGTCCGCTCGCCCAGGGGAGCAGCCGTTGCAGGGCGTCGGTCGTATTGATCCTGGCGAGGTCGGCACGGCGGCGGGCGCGGGAGAGCTCGGGCTCCAGCCATTCGTCGGCGCGTTCCAGGAGCGCGGCGTCGCTGACGTCCGGCCAGGGCTCGCCGATCGCGGAGTGCAGGAAGGCGAGCCGCTCCCGCAGGCCGGGTGAGGGCCAGGTCAGCAGGCTGCTCACGCCCTCCCGGGCGAGGCCCTCCAGCAACGCGGCGCGCACCAGCGCCGGTGCGGGCCGGTCCAGCCTGGCCGAGGCCAGCTCGACGGCGCCCAGGGACTCCACCTTGCGGGAGACCACCTCGCCGCGCCGTGCGTCCCAGTGCACCTCCTCCCGGGCGGCCAGCAGCGGCGCGCCGGCCAGCCGGGCGGTCTCCTCGTCCAGCGCGGCGGCGTGCAGCACCCGGGCCGACGGCGAGCCGGCCGGCCGGTCGGCCACCGCGACGGCCAGCCACGGCACGGCGCCCAGCGCGGTGCCGGGCGCGAGCTCGGCGGCCGTGCCCGAGGCCATCAGGTACGGGCTGCGCGCTCCCGGCTCGGGTTTCTCGACCCGGGCCCGGGCGATCCGCTCGGGGAAGGCCAGCGCGACGACGAGGCCGACGGCCGCGGCCTCGGGCAGGTCGGTGGCGGGCTCGGAGCCGGTGCCGCGCCGGAGGCGCCGGACCTCCTCGCGCCAGCGGCCGGCATAGGGGTCGCGACCGTCCCGGACGGTGCGCAGCGCGGCGCCCAGGTCGTCGCCGAGGGCCCGCGGCGGCTCCTCCGAGAGCAGCGCGACCACCTCGGCGGCCCGCCGCTCGCCGACGGCGGGGGCGCCGTCGACCAGGGCGCGGGCCAGCCGGGGGTGGAGTCCGGTGCGGGCCAGCCGGGCGCCGCGCGGGGTGGCCCGCCCGTCGGCGTCGACCGCGCCGAGCGCCCGCAGAGTCTGCCGGGCGGCGGCCATCGCCCCGGCCGGGGGCCGGTCCGGCAGGGCGAGGCCGGTCGCGTCCGGGTCGCCCCAGCAGGCGGTCTGGAGGGCGAACGGGGTGAGGTCGGCGAGCGCGATCTCGGGGGTGGGGTAGCGGGCGGCGAGGGCGTCCTCGGCCTCCGCCCAGCAGCGGTAGACGGCGCCGGGGGCCTCGCGCCCGGCCCGCCCGGCGCGCTGCCGGGCGGCGGCCAGCGAGGCCCGGACGGTGACCAGGCCGGCGAGGCCGCGGGCGTGGTCGGTTCGCGGCTCCCTGGCCAGCCCGGCGTCCACCACGACCCGCACGCCCGGCACGGTCAGCGAGGACTCGGCGACGGAGGTGGCGAGCACGATCCGCCGGTGCACGCCTGCGGTGAGCGCCGCGTCCTGGACGGCCTGTGGGGCCCGGCCGTGCAGCTGCAGCACCTCGGCGGGGGCGTCCGCGAGCAGCCCGGCGACCCGGGTGATCTCGCCGACGCCGGGGAGGAAGCAGAGCACGTCGCCCGTCCGCTCGGCGAGCGCCCGCCGCACGGTCGCGGCGACGTGTTCCAGCAGGGCCGGGTCGACCCTGGTCCCGTGGGCGGGCCGGACGGCGCGTGGCGGCGGCGCCCAGACGGTCTCCACCGGGTGCGCGGTGCCGTGGGCCTCGACCACCTCGGCGCCGCCGAGCAGGTCGGCCCAGGCCTCGGTGTCGGAGGTGGCCGACGCGCAGACGATGCCGAGCTCCGGCCGCAGCGCGGCCCGGACGTCGAGCAGGAAGGCGAGGGCGGTGTCGGCGTCGAGGTGGCGCTCGTGGCACTCGTCCAGGACGACGACGTCGACGCCGGGCAGTTCCTGGTCGCGCTGGAGCCGCTGGAGCAGCACGCCGGTGGTGACCACCTCGACCGCGGTGTCCGGCCCGGCGCGCCGCTCGCCGCGGACGGTGAAGCCGACGTCGCCTCCGACGGCGGAGCCGAGCAGCCATGCCATCCGCCGGGCGGCCGCGCGGACGGCGAGCCGGCGCGGCTCGGCGACCAGCACCCGGCGCGGCGGGCGGCCGTCGCCGAGCAGGCCCGCGAGGGCGAGCGGCACCAGCGTGGTCTTGCCGGTGCCGGGCGGGGCGGCCAGGACGGCGGTGCCGTGCTCGTCGAGCGCGCGGTGCAGCTCGGGAAGTGCGGTGCGGACGGGCAGATCGCGCCAGGCGGGGTTCACCCCGACAGTCTCCCCGACGCCGCCGGTCCGCCGGGGCCCGGCTGCTTGAGCCGGGCCGCCGCCGGGCTCAGGACCGCCGGGCTCCAGCCGCCGGGCCGCGGTCGTCCCGCCGGCCCCTGCTCAGTCCCGCTCGCTCACGAAGATCGCCGTCCCGGGGATCAGCCGCCCGCGCAGCGGCGACCAGCCGCCCCACTCCTGCTCGTGCCCCTCCGGCCATTCCGGCTCGACCAGGTCCAGCAGCCGGAACCCCGCGCCGACCAGCTCGCGCACCCGGTCCCCGAGGGTGCGGTGGTGCTCGACGTAGGTGGCCCGTCCCTGCTCGTCCTGCTCGACGTACGGGGTGCGGTCGAAGTACGACGCCACCGCCGTCAGCCCCTCCACGCCCGGCTCGTCCGGGAAGGCCCAGCGGATCGGGTGGGTCACCGAGAACACCCAGCGCCCGCCCGGCCGGAGCACCCGGTGCACCTCGCGCATCAGTCCGGCGGTGTCGGCGCTGAACGGCACCGCGCCGTAGGCGGAGCAGGCCAGGTCGAAGGAGCCGTCGGCGAAGGGCAGCACCGCCGCGTCCGCCTGGACCACCGGGACGGGCGGGGTGCCGCGCGCGAGGTCGATCCGCCGGGAGTGCTGGAGCTGCCGGTACGAGATGTCCACGGCCACCGGGCGGGCGTCCCGGTGGAGCAGCCAGCGGGAGCACTGGGCGGCACCGGCGCCGATCTCCAGCACGGTCCGGCCCGCGACCTCGCCGAGCAGACGGGCGTCCGCCTCGTCCAGGCCCTCGGGGCACCAGGTGAACCGGTCGTCGCCGAGGAACTCGCCGTGCTCGTCCTGGTACTCGTCCGCGTTCCGGTCCCACCAGTGCCGGCTGGCGCGGCTGCTCTCGTCGGCCTCGGCGTGCCGCCTTACCGCGTCGTCGCCGTCGTCGTCAAGATCGTGCAGATCCGGTGGGGGGGTGGTGGCCACGGTGATAATGCCCATCGCGTAGGGTGTGGTCTGCGGAAGCGCCGCTGCCGCGAACCGGTCCCACAAGGGCCCGGATCCTGGCGGTGGCATCCGGGGAAGGGCTCCCTGCGGCCGCCACCCGTGAGGTGCGCAATCGGAGGATATGGCCTGATCCATACCGGCCTCCACCGTCTTGCCGCCCTTGGCGTTGACCGTGCCTGGCCGTCCCCGTATGCTACAAGTTGCGCTGCGGGCCTGCGCGCCTCGGACGGAGCAGGTCGCGCTCGCATCTGTCGAAGACCCCACGGTCGCAAGACGGACGCCGATTCCCGGTACCCGGGAAGTTTCGGTGCGCCGTGTTCTTGGCTGTCCGGCTTTCGGTGGGAGCGATACGGGCCCTCCGCGTGGCATTACCTACGACTTCATGTCCGTACCGGAGCCCTTTTCCTAATGACGAGCCCCACCGACTCCTCCCTCAGCACCACCCCGCAGGTCGCGGTCAACGACATCGGCGACGCGGACGCGTTCCTCGCCGCGATCGACGAGACCATCAAGTACTTCAACGATGGCGACATCGTCGAGGGCGTCATCGTGAAGGTCGACCGTGACGAGGTGCTCCTCGACATCGGTTACAAGACCGAGGGCGTCATCCCCTCCCGCGAGCTCTCGATCAAGCACGACGTTGACCCGCACGAGGTCGTCGCCGTCGGTGACAACATCGAGGCCCTGGTTCTCCAGAAGGAGGACAAGGAGGGTCGTCTCATCCTGTCCAAGAAGCGCGCTCAGTACGAGCGTGCCTGGGGCACGATCGAGAAGATCAAGGAAGAGGACGGCATCGTCACCGGTACCGTCATCGAGGTCGTCAAGGGTGGTCTCATCCTCGACATCGGCCTCCGTGGCTTCCTGCCGGCCTCGCTCGTCGAGATGCGCCGCGTCCGCGACCTCCAGCCCTACGTGGGCAAGGAGCTCGAGGCCAAGATCATCGAGCTGGACAAGAACCGCAACAACGTGGTCCTGTCCCGCCGTGCCTGGCTGGAGCAGACCCAGAGCGAGGTCCGCCAGACCTTCCTCACCACCCTGCAGAAGGGCCAGGTCCGCTCCGGCGTCGTCTCCTCGATCGTCAACTTCGGTGCGTTCGTGGACCTCGGCGGCGTCGACGGTCTGGTTCACGTCTCCGAGCTGTCCTGGAAGCACATCGACCACCCGTCCGAGGTCGTCGAGGTCGGCCAGGAGGTCACCGTCGAGGTCCTTGACGTCGACATGGACCGCGAGCGCGTCTCCCTGTCGCTGAAGGCGACCCAGGAGGACCCGTGGCAGCAGTTCGCCCGTACCCACCAGATCGGCCAGGTCGTTCCGGGTAAGGTCACCAAGCTGGTTCCGTTCGGTGCGTTCGTCCGCGTGGACGAGGGCATCGAGGGTCTGGTCCACATCTCCGAGCTGGCCGAGCGCCACGTCGAGATCCCGGAGCAGGTCGTCCAGGTCGGCGACGAGATCTTCGTCAAGGTCATCGACATCGACCTGGAGCGTCGCCGCATCAGCCTCTCGCTGAAGCAGGCCAACGAGGCCCTGGGTGCCAACCCGGCCGAGGTCGAGTTCGACCCGACCCTGTACGGCATGGCCGCCTCGTACGACGACCAGGGCAACTACATCTACCCGGAGGGCTTCGACCCCGAGGCGAACGACTGGCTGCCCGGCTTCGAGAAGCAGCGCGAGGAGTGGGAGCGGCAGTACGCCGAGGCCCAGGCCCGCTTCGAGCAGCACCAGGCCCAGGTCATCAAGAGCCGCGAGGCCGACGCCGAGGCCGCTGCCGAGGGTGGCGACGCGGTTGCCGCCGCCGCCGGCGGTTCGTACTCCTCCAGCAGCGACGAGGGCTCCGGCGCTCTCGCTTCGGACGAGGCCCTGGCCGCCCTGCGCGAGAAGCTGGCCGGCGGCCAGAGCTGAGGCTCTGACCCCGCTGGTGCCCGGCACCTGGCGTTAGGCGCTTAGCGTCACCGATGGACCCCACCCGGTTTCCGGGTGGGGTCCATTGTTCTTTCCCTTGGCATATCCGTCCTTTATGTGAAGGATTTATGTGATTAGGGGCTCATTGGATTTCTGTGGGCGATTCCACCCCGAGCGCCTACCTTGGGAGGAGTTGCCCGATGGGTCGCTCACCCGGCCCCAAACGCTAGGCACCCCCTGCACATGCGCCGTAGCACCGCTGTGACCCCCTCCGCCCCGACGTCCGCCGACCCCGAGGTCGACGGGCGCCTCGCCGCCATCGGCCGGTTCTGCTTCCGGCACCGCCGCTGGGTGCTCGGCTTCTGGGCGGTCATCCTGGTCATAGGCGTGCTGATCGGCGGGCGGGTCTTCGAGGGTTCGGTGGCCGGCGCCTCCTCCACCGCCTCCGAGGCCGACCGCGGCAGCGCGGTCGTCACCGCGGCCGACCCGGCCAAGGGCACCCTCACCGCCGTGGTGGACGGCCGCCCCGTCGACGACCAGGCCGTCCGGGACGCCGTCACCCGGGCCACCGCCGAGATCGCCGCGATGCCCGGGGTCTCCTCGGCCACCGACGCCTACGGCTCCGACCCGTCCGCGGCCGCGCTGCGCTCCGCCGACGGCAACGCGAGCCTGCTCTCGGTCCGGATGGCCGACGACAGCACCACCGCGCAGACCGACGCCGTCACCCACCGTCTGGCCGACATCACGGCCGACGGCGCCAAGGTCACGGTCGGCGGGGACCTCGTGCTCCAGGACGAGGTCAAGAAGCAGACCGAGAAGGACACCCGCTTCGGCGAGATCGTCACCCTTCCGCTCACCCTGATCGTCATGGTGCTGGTCTTCGGCGGCCTGTCCGCCGCCAGCCTGCCGGTGATCGGCGCCGTCGCCTCGGTGGGCGGTGCGCTGCTGGCCATGTTCGGGTTCAGCAGGATCATGGACATCGACACCAGCGTGCTGCCGATCGCCACCGTGCTGGGGCTCGGCCTCTCGATCGACTACGCGCTGCTCATGGTGAATCGTTTCCGCGAGGAACGCGGCCACGGCGCGGGCATCGCCGCCGCCGTCGAGCGGACAGCCGCCACCGCCGGCCGCACCGTCGCCTTCTCCGGGCTCACCGTCGCCGTCGCCCTCGCCGGCCTGTTCGTCTTCACCAGCCCCGTCCTCGGCGCGGTCGCCGCCGCCGGCGTCAGCGTGGTGGTGATCGCGGTCGCCGCCGCTATCACCCTCGTCCCCGCCCTGCTCGGCTTCGCCGGCAGCCGGATCAAGACGCCCACCGCCCCGGTGCCCGACGAGGGCTTCTTCAGCCGCACCGTCCGCCGGGTGCGCAAGCGCGCGTTGCCCGTCGCCCTCGCCTGCACGGCCCTGCTGATGGCCGCCGGCGCGCCCTTCCTCCACGCCGACATGCGCAACACCGGTGCCGCCGTCCTGCCCTCCTCCTCGGCCGGCCGGCAGGTCGCCGAGACGATCGACCAGCGCTTCCCGGGCGCTTCGGCGGCCCCGATCACCGTCGTCGTCGAGAGCAGCGCGACGGTCGCCCAGGCCTACGCCGACGACGTGGTGAGCAAGCTGCCCGGCGTCAGCGGCGTCCGGGCGGTCACCCCGGTGAGCGACACCGTCTCGACCATCGACGTGCTGGTGCCCGGCGACCCGCAGGGCGGGGAGGCCAAGCAGGTGGTCAAGGAGCTGCGCGCCGACCGCGGCGGGCTCAGCACCCAGGTCACCGGCGGAGCGGCCTCGGTGGTCGACTTCCAGCACGAGCTGCTCACCCGCGGCCCGATCGCCCTCGGCCTGGTGGCGCTCGGCACACTGGTCCTGCTCTTCCTGATGACCGGATCGGTGGTGATGCCGGTCAAGGCCCTGCTGATGAACCTGCTCTCGCTGGGCGCCTCGCTCGGCGCGCTCACCCTGGTGTTCCAGGACGGCTGGTTCAGCGGCCTGCTCGGCGTCGGCTCCACCGGCGGGCTGGAGACCTTCATCCCGGTGCTGGTCTTCGCGTTCGCCTTCGGGCTGTCGATGGACTACGAGGTCTTCCTGCTCGCCCGGATCAAGGAACTGCGCGACCGCGGCCACAGCAACGCCGAATCGGTGGAGCTGGGTGTGCAGCGCAGCGGCCGGATCATCACCTCCGCGGCCCTGCTGATGGTGATCGTCTTCGCCGGCTTCGCGCTCGGCGACATGTTGATGGTCAAGCAGATGGGCATCGCCCTCGCCGTCGCCGTGGCGGTCGACGCGACGCTGGTCCGCTGCCTGCTGGTGCCGGCCACGATGAGCTTCTTCGGCGACTTCAACTGGTGGGCCCCGGGCCCGCTGCGCCGACTGCACGACCGCATCGGGCTGAGCGAGCACGTCGAGCTGCCGGCCATCGCGCCCGCCGTGCTGCCCATCCCGCGCCCGGCCGCGGAGACGCTGGTCCCCACCACGCCGTAGGCCTCCCGTCGGCCCCGTTCGAGCCGCTCGCCCCTTCCGGGGGCGGGCGGCTGCCGAGTTCACGCGGCCGTGTCGTCGGGCCCCGGTCAGGCCAGGCGGCGGAGCAGCTCGACGGCGGCGCGCAGGGTCTCCCGTTCCGCAGGGTCGAGACGGGCCTCGATGGCGGCGGCGATCCGCGCCTCGCGGCGGGCTCGCTGCTCGAACAGCGCGGTGCGGCCGGCCTCGGTCGGGGTGACCAGCAGCTTGCGGCCGTCGGTGGCGTGCGGCTGCTGGACGACCAGCCCGGCCTCGACCAGCAGCGCGACCGTGCGGGCCATCGACTGGTGCCGGACGCGCTGGTGGGCGGCCAGTTCGGCGACGGTGCAGGCGCGACCGTCCCGGACCAGCAGGCCGAGCACGGCGGCCTGGTTCTGGGGGAGCTCGTCGTCGGGGCGCAGGGCCCGGACGAGCTCGCCGACGGCGGAGCGCAGGTCGGCGGCGAGGTCGAGGGTCTCGGAGGCCGGGCTGTTCATGGGAGAAGCGTACCGCGCTTCTGTGCAGCAAAACTGTACAGTCTTGCTGTATGTTCTGTGGCATGAGAATCACCAAGTTCGGCCATGCCTGCGTCCGCCTGGAACACGGCGGCACCACCGTCGTCCTCGACCCGGGGGCGTTCACCGACCCCGCCGCCCTCGCCGGGGCGGACGCGGTGCTGATCACCCACGAGCACGTCGACCACTTCGAGGAGGCCCGGCTGCGCGAGGCGCTGGAGGCCGACCCGGCCCTGCGGGTGTGGACCAACGCGTCGGTGGCCGCCCACCTCGACGGCGTGGCCCAGCGGGTGACCGTGGTCGGCGAGGGCGACGCCTTCGAGGTGGGCGGGATCGCGGTGAGCGTGCACGGCGAGTGGCACGCGGTGATCCACCCCGAGATCCCGCAGGTGCGCAACGTCGGCTTCCTCGTCGACGGCCGGCTCTTCCACCCCGGCGATGCGCTCACCGTGCCGCCGCACCCCGTCGACACGCTGCTGCTGCCGATCGCCGGGCCTTGGACCAAGGTCGCCGAGCTGATCGACTACGTCCGCGAGGCCGCTCCGCGGCAGGCGGTGCCGGTCCACGATGCGGTGCTCAGCCCGGTCGGGTTGGCCGTGCACACCCGTCTGGTCGGCCCCGGCGGCCCGGGGACCGGCGCCGAGCTGCGGACGCTGGCCGAGGGCGAGAGCCTCGACCTGGGCTGACCGGCCCCCCGGGTGGGCTGACCGCGCCCGGGTCCGCCGGTAGCCTGGCGCCATGCTGAAGATCGGACTGACGGGCGGGATCGGTGCGGGCAAGAGCGAGGTGTCGCGGCTGCTCGCCGCCCACGGCGCGGTGCTCGTGGACTCGGACGTGATCGCCCGTGAGGTGGTCGCCCCCGGGACGGAGGGCCTCAAGGCCGTGGCCGAGGAGTTCGGCCCCGGTGTGCTGGCGGCGGACGGCTCGCTGGACCGCCCCGCGCTCGGCGCGATCGTCTTCGCCGACCCCGGGCGGCTCCAGGCGCTGAACGCGATCGTCCACCCGCTCGTCCGGGCCCGCTCGGCCGAGCTGGAGGCCGCCGCGTCCGCGGACGCGGTGGTGGTGCACGACGTGCCGCTGCTCGCCGAGAACGGCCTGGCGCCGCTGTACGACCTGGTCGTCGTGGTCGACGCCGCCGACGACGTCCGGATCGACCGGCTGGTGCGGCTGCGCGGGATGGCCGAGGAGGAGGCCCGGGCCCGGATGGCCGCGCAGGCCACCCGGGCCGAGCGGCTGGCGATCGCGGACGTGGTGATCGACAACAGCGGCGCACTGGCGGCGCTGGCGCCGAGGGTCGCCGAGGTCTGGAACGAGCTGAAGTCCCGTCAGACCTGATCTGGTGCCCGGCCGCCTCGGTATGGATCATGGGGGGATGAGCGAACACGCTGCCCCCGAGCCGCCCGAGGCGGTCCGTCTGGCCGAGTACGACGGGGCCGGCCTGCAGGAGATCCTGGGCTCCGGCGACGACCCGTTCGGCGTCGCGCACACCGGTCTGAGCTGGTTGCCCAAGGAGATCCACTTCGGCGTCCGCCGGCCGGACGGCCGCCTGGCCGCGCATGCCGGCCTGCTGCCGCTGCCGCTGACGGTCGGCGGGGTGGACCTGACGGCCGTCGGCGTCGGCGGGGTGGCCGTCGCCCCCGACATCAGGGGGCGCGGTCTGGCCCGGACGGTGGTCGGTGCGGCCGTGGCGCACGCCCGCACGCTCGGCCCGCGGTACGCGCTGCTGTTCTGCCGGCCGCCGCTGGTGGCGCTCTACCGTCGGCTCGGCTGGCGCGAGTTGCTGGAGGACGTCCACGTGGAGCAGCCCGGCGGGCGGGTGGTCGTGATGCCGCTGCGGACGATGTGGCTGCCGCTGCACGAGGGCGCGCGGTGGCCCGAGGGCCCGGTGCGGCTGCGGTCGCTGCCGATGTAGGCCGGGGCGGGGCGGTGGTGGTGCTCGCCGTCCCGGCCCGGGCGCAGCCCCGTGGCGCCCGGGCGGGACGGCCGGCCGTGCGCCGGTCGGTGTCCGGCCGGGCGGAGCCCTCGAAGACCGCCGTGAAGCCGGTCCGCCGCCGTCGGGGACCCTCACACCGGTGATCCCGGTGGTCATGCGGCTGCTCCTCCGGGGGCGGTGGCCGTGGTCCCGTCGCCCGCCGCCGCGTGCTCGACGGCGGCCGCGGCGAGTGCGCGGACGATCGGGTGGGCGCGGGTGCCGTCCCCGGCCAGCTCGGGCTGGAAGAGGGAGGCCAGGAAGAAGGGGTGGTCGGGCAGTTCGAGGATCCGCTGGTCGCCGGCGTCGTCCGTGCCGCTGAACCGGAGCCCGCGCTCGCGCAGCCGGTCGAGGTAGGCGTCGTTCAGCCCGTACGCGCAGTGGTAGCGCTCCAGCGTGCGGGTGGTGCCGAGAACGCGCTCGGCGAGCGTGCCCGGGGCGATCCGCACGGCGCCCTCGTGCCCGACCAGCGAACAGGTGAGCGGCGCGATCACCAGGTCCTCCCCGTCCGGGTGGGACTCGCCGTGCACGGCACCGCCGATGCCGCAGACGTTGCGCGCGTACTCCAGCACGGCGTGCTGGAAGCCGGCGCAGGTGCCGAGGAAGGGGATGCCGCGCTCGCGCGCCGTGCGGACGGCGGCCAGTGCGCCCGCCTCGCTGCGGTACGGGCCGCCGGGCAGCAGCCAGACGGCGTCGAAGCCGTCGAGCGCGCCCGGTGCCGCGGCGTCCTCGCTGGGGATCCAGTAGGCGTCCAGGACGAGCTGGTCGTGGGTGGCGAGCGCGTCGAGCAGCCCGGGGATGCGGGCGTGCGAGCGGACGGCGGGCGAGCGGTCGGCGACCAGGGCGATGCGCGGGGTCAGGTAGGTCATGCGGCTATCCTGACCCCGCGTTGTGGATCAGCGCCAACGATGATTTCTGACCCTTCCATCAGGAGATCTGATAGCGGTGGACCCGCACCAGTTGCGCACCTTCGTCACCGTGGTCCGGCTCGGCTCCTTCTCCGAGGCGGCCCGGGAACTCGGCTACACCCAGTCCGCCGTCTCCCAGCAGATCGCCGCGCTGGAGTCGGACGTCGGCGCGAGCCTGCTCACCCGGCGTCCGGTCGGCCCGACCGAGGCCGGCGCGCGGCTGCTGGAGCACGCCGGCCCCCTGCTGCTGCGGCTGGACGCAGCGCGCGCCGACGTCGCCCGCCTGGTGGGAGCGCCGAGCGCCCGGCTGGTGCTCGGCACCACGCCGCTGGCGGTCGGCGCGGCGCTGGGGAGTGCGCTCGCCGAGGTGCGCCGGGCGTACCCGCGGGTGGACCTCACCGTCCGGGTGGTGGCCCGGGAGGCGCTGCCCACCCTGGTGGCCACCGGCGAGGTGGACCTCGCCCTGGCCGACGGCCTGGCCGCGCCCAGCGACCCGCTGCCGCTCCCGGACGTCGGCCCGCTCAGCACCGTCGCGGTGGACGAGCGGCCGCTCGCCGTCGCCCTGCCCGCCGGGCACCCGCTGGCCGGCCACCGGGGCGTGGCGCTGGCCGACCTGTCGGCGGCCCGTTGGCTCGACGCCCCCGAGATCGCGCCGACGGCCGACCGGCTGCGCGCCGCCACCGCGGTGGACGGCTTCCGGCCGGCCGCCCGCTACCTGGGCGGGGACGTCCGCGGTCTGCTCGCGCTGGTCGCGGCCGGGCACGGGCTGGCCGTGCTGCCGGCGGCCGCGCTGGACGGCGCTGCGGGCGTCGCGGGCGCTCCGGTGCGGGAGCCGCGGCTGGTGCACCGCACCGAGCTGGTGCACGGCAGCATGCCGGAGGGGCCGGCGGCCCTGCTGGCCCGGCTGTTGGGCGGCTGAGCGGTCCGGTCGGCTCAGCCGACGATCTCCGCGCCCTCGCAGCAGGGCCCGTCGAGCTGGTAGCAGAGGTAGCGGAGGCAGCCGAGGCAGAGCTCGACGTTCTCCAGCCGCCAGGTGTCGCCGTGGCAGGCGCAGGTGGTCCGCAGACGGAGCAGGGCGTCCCAGCCGGCCCGGCCGCCGATGGCCTCGTAGGACCGCCGGACGTAGGAGGTGGTCGGCCCGTCCAGCTCCTCGCCCCGGCGGGCGGCGGCGAACTCCCAGCAGTAGAGGGCGAAGAAGGCCTTCCCGTCCACCAGTCCGGCCGCGCCGCGGTCATCGGCCTCCCAGCTCCGGACCGCCGCGCCGACCCGTTCGGGGAACGGGAGGGCGGGGTCGAGGAGGAGGGAGTTCCCGTCCCCCGAGGCAAGGTCGATGATCTGATCGTCGGTCAAAGTGGCCTCCTTTCCGCGCCCACGGTAGGCCACGCCGGACGGGCGGCGACCCACCGGACCCCGGCGTTCGGCGGGGTCCGGTGGGTCGCCGGTGGGTGGCGTCGATCGACGGAGGCCGTCCCGGCTCGCCTCAGCCCGTCCTACCCCGCCGCCGGCGCTCCGGGCCGAGGGCGGTGGCCCGTCGGCGCGCCCCTCCGCAGGCGAGGCCCAGCACGAACAACAGGGCGCCGTAGCGGCGGTGTCGGCCCGGCCCCTCGGCCAGCCGCTTCGACAGTTCGGCCCGCCAGTCGGGCAGCAGCCGGAGCCGGGTGGCCCGTGTCAGCTGCGGGCGGACGAGCGCGGTCAGCAGGAGCCCGGGAACACGCAGTAGCGCCTTCCGGACCACCGCGGTGGCGAGTTCGAGGACGACGGCCGCCACCAGGGCGGCCAGCAGCGCGGTGCGCCAGCCCGTCAGGTCCTCGCCGAGGACGACGACGGTGTGCGCCGGCCGGTCGGGCGTCACGAGCGGAAACGTGGAGTGGTCCATGTCGGCTCGACGTGGTCGGGCTGGTCGGTCTTGCAAGGCCAGCCCTCGAAGGGGTACGCGATGTCCGCTGCAAGGAATGGGAGTTCTGGTTCGTCGGATGAGTGAGGGGTGGCGATGGACCACCCTCGCGAAGTCCAACGGAAGGACGCCCATGGCGAAGTCGGAAGGGACGGGCGCACCCGGCTCGTCCCCGTCGGCGCCGATGAGCGAGGCGCAGCTCAAGGAGCTGATCCGTCAGCTCCTGCCGCGCTTGGTGACCAGTCTCCGCGAGATGACGCCCGATGAGCAGGTGGCCGAGAACGTCGCGGCCAGGGCCTGCATGGTCGTGATCAACGAGGTCCGCAAGGGGACGGTGTTCCACCGGCCGGTGATCGCCTACGCCACCACCGTGGCGCGTCGGATGGCCATCGACCACTGGCGGTCGGCGGCCGTCCGCCGGGAGGAGCCCGTCGCCGAGGTCCCCGAGGGGAGCCGGCACGCGACGGCCCGCGACCCCGATCCCGACGCCGCGAACCCCGGTGCGCGGCTGGAGTTCGAGGAGCTGATGCGGATCGTCCGCAAGGCCATCGACGACGAGCGCCAGGCGCGGATCTGGGAGCTCCACCACATCTGGCTGTGGAAGGGCTCCGAGATCGCCGAGGCCCTCCGGATCTCCCCCTCCACGGTCTCCCGCGAGCTGAAGCGGGCGGACGAGAAGGCCCGGGCGGCTCCGATTCCGTTCCCCCGCAGAGAGCGCTGACTGGCTGGTCCGTGTCTAGGGTCCGCGGTCCGGCCGGGTGGCCGGCCCGCGGACCCAGGTCGGGGCCACAGCCTCGAATGCCGGCGGAGTGATGTGCGTTCGTCCGCTGCAACGGGCGAGCGTGGGAGGTTCTCGAACGCCGGCACATTCATGGGAAAGGACTGATTCATGCAGGACTTCGAGCGGCCGTCGCGGGGGATGCGGCCGCAGGACCAGTGGGGGAAGGAGGGGATCGACGTGCTCGACGACTGGGACGCGCGCTACGCCATGCTGTCCGCCGGTGCCGACGCGCTCGGCGACCCCCTCGGCGAACACGCCGGTGATCTCTCGATGTGGGACGTGCCGTGGTCCGCCACGGAGACGGGAGGGACTCCGTGAGGACCGTCGAGCGTCGAACGAGGTGCGGCCGGCGGAGGGCCGAGCCGAAGACCGGCCTACTGTTCGTGCTGCTGGTGTGCGAGGTGCTGCAACTCGCGGCGGTTGCCTCGGTGCTGTTCGGGCTGCGGGGCAGGCCGAGGTTCCCCGCCCGGCCGGAGGCGGGCCCGGCAGCTCCCGTGCCCCTACGGGTGTGAGCGCGAGGGCGTCGGAACAGCGCGGTGAGCAGCACCGGGATGCCGAAGAGCGGCGAGTCGGCCGGCTGCGGCTCCATCGGGCGGATCTCGATCTCGGTGAAGTCCGAGAAGAGGTGGCGCAGTTCGTCGGGCGAGTAGGCGAGGCCGCCGTCCAGCCGGCCGTTGCGGTAGAGCTCTTCGTCGGGGAGTTCGCTGCCCATCGCCCCGGTGGCGAAGGTGTTGACGACGAGGTGGCCGCCGGGCGCCAGGACGCGGTTCAGCAGGGCGAGGTAGCTGATCCGGCGGTGGGGCGGGAGGTGGTGGAGGCAGCCCGAGTCGTAGACCAGGTCGTAGTGGGCGTGCGGGAGTTCGACGTCGAAGATGTTCCCGCAGTGGAAGCGGACGGTGGCGCCGGCCTCCCGGGCCCGTTCCTCGGCCCAGGCGACGGCGGTGGGGGAGAGGTCGACGGCGTCGACGTCGAAGCCGAGCGAGGCGAGGTGGATCGCGTTGCGGCCGGGCCCGGCCCCGAGGTCCAGGGCACGGCCGGGGGAGGGGAGAAGGCCGCGGTCGAGGTAGGAGACGAGGTTCTCGTCGGGCTTGGGGACGAAGAACGGGCGGTCGGAGGACCGGTCGGCGTAGAAGGTGTCCCACCAGCCGGCGGCGTTCTCCGTCCAGCGGTCGGCTTCGGGGAGGAAGAGCCGGTCGAGGAGGTCGAGGACGTCCTCGGTGGTACGGATGTCGCGATGCATTCACAGCCCCCTGTACGGCGGACGGTCGGGGTGTCCGCTGATCTCAATGCTAGTGATCGGGAGCGGGGAAAGCGCTGGTCAGCGGCGGTGCTGAGTATCGCGACGGGGGGCCGTGGAGCCCCCTGTGTGGGGTGCGGGAGCCGCCCCTCCGAGGGGTGTACGGGGGAGCCGCCCGGCCCCCGTGCAGGCCCGGTCCGGGCCCCTTGCGGGTGGCGGCGGGGTCCTGGTCCCGGGCGTTCCGGATAACGCTTCCACTACGAAGGCCGCGGGACTTCACCGGAGGGGTCGACCAGTCGGCCGGCCGCGAGCAGGGTGTCGTGTTCGCCGGGGAGAGGGTGGTCCCGGTTGTGGTCATCGGTGCGTGGTTCTCGGCAACGGGCCGAGCTCGGGGTGGGCTTGGCCCCGTCGGGCGATCGCCTGACGGGGCCAAGAGGTCAGCCCGTGAGCTCCCCCGCGCGGATGGAAGCGACGAAGGAGCGCCAGGCATCCGCGGTGAAGGTGAGCGCGGGCCCGTTGGGGTCCTTGCTGTCTCGGACGGGGACTATCTCGGTGTATCCATCGGCCACTTCGATGCAGTCGCCGTCGCCATTGCTGTGGGTGCTCTTCCGCCAGTGGGCACCATGGAAGTCCTGCTTCATTTGCTGTACTCCTCCGCGACCTTCCTCAACCATGAGATCGACCTCTCCGGTTGAGCTGATGACGCCATGAGTCGATGGAATATGTCCTCATGGCGGGAAATCTCGGACTGCTGCTCGATGTAGGTCTTGCTGGTCGTCGACTCGGAGTAGACCACGCTGCCTGGGATGTCACTGAACGACAGGATCGAGAATGACGACCCCATGGCGGCATGCGCGCCGGCCGAGAACGGTAGGACTTGGACCGTGACGTTCGGGCGAGACTCGGCAACCGCTGCGATGTGATGCAACTGCTCGGCCATGCCGGACTGATCTCCTACCGGCCGACGCGCGACTGCCTCGCCGATGATCGCCCAGATCTGCGGCGCGTCAGGGCGATCGAGGATGCGCTGTCGCTCCATGCGGAGCGCCAATCTGAGCTCTACCTCCTCCGAGGACTCCGTTGGCTTCATGGCGCGGATGACGTTGCGCGCGTAGTTCTCGGTCTGAAGGAGTCCTGGCACCAGCTCACATTGGAAGGTTGCGATCCTCGTGGCGTCCGCCTCGAAGCCCACGTAGGCACGGAATCGCTCCGGAATGGCATCGCCGTATGCGTGCCACCAGCCTTGCTGGCGGCTCTGCCTGGTCAGGCTGAGGAAGTGCTTCACCTCTTCGGGTGAACTGACGCCGTAGTGAGCCAGCAGTTTGGCCGCGTCCCGCTCCTGAAGCGGGACCTGGCCGCTCTCAATCCGGCTCAGCTTGGAAGCGGACCAACCGAGCGCAGCTGCCACATCCTTGGCGTTCAGCTCGCGCGAGGTGCGCAACTTGCCGAGCTCGCCGCCGAGCCTACGCCGCAGCACGGTCGGACTGCCCACGCGTCACACCCCCTTGCTGGTTGGTTCCTTGCATAGTGTGCCACCCCCTCTGGGGGTCAACCCCCGCTAGAGATCATGCAATTGCTTGACGGAAGCGGTTGCATGCAATTGCCCGATGAGGGCATGCTACTCGCAGTAGCTCGACGGATCGTCTGAGTGATCGCGATGGCCACTCGCTGGGCACTCCCATGCCTCTGCCCGGCCGTCATCCCCCGCCAACTCGCCTTCTCCTCACTGCGCCTGGAAGGTGGCTCCCCCGTGCCCGAAATCGCCGACTCGGCCCCCGATCCCATCCCCGTCGTCCGGGTCGAACACTGGCTGTTGCGTAGCCGGAGATCGCCCGGTGAGGCCCGCCGACACCTCGGAGCACTCCTCGCGGGCGCCCCGGCCGCTCAGCAGTTCGCCGACATCGGACTCCTGCTCGTCTCCGAGCTCGTCACCAACGCCGTCGTGCACGGCACGCCCATCGGCAACAAGGTGCTCCTCGTGGTCGACCTCGCGCCCGCCCGCCTCCGGATCGAGGTGCACGACGCCCGGGGTGACCGGGAGCCCGTCCTCCGAACCGCCGGCAAGGACGACGAATCCGGCCGCGGGCTGGTCCTCGTCAAGTCCCTCGCGCACCGCTGGGGTTGCTGCCCTCGCCTCGGCATCGGGAAGATCGTCTGGGCCGAAGTCGGCTCCAGCGCCACCCCCGCGGAGCGTGCCGCATGAGGGAGGACCGCCTCGTCACCGCCGAGATCACCGGCGGCATCCTGCCCCCGACGACCTACGCGCTCCTCCCCGAGGCCCTTGACTCCCTCTGGGGTGCCCTCCGGTTCCGCCCCATCGGCAGACCGCAGTGGCAGTGGTTCGAGCGCTACCTCACCGGCCCCTCCGCCGACCGGTTCGTCGCCGGGTACCTCGACCGCACCGGCCCGCTCGACCTCCCCGTCGTCCTCCCCGGGGCCGTCCACCACCTGCGCCTCCGCTGGACCGCCCCGGAGGCCGACCGGTGATGCGCCCGCCCCGCCTCCGATGGGTCGTCGTGGTCCGCCTCCTGCGGGCCGAACGCCGCCGTCTCGAAGCCGAGTCGGCCGAGGCCCTCCCCGGGGCGTCGGCCCGCATCCGCCGCCGCGTCCTGGCGGCCCTCGCCGACGACCTCCGCTGAGCAGCGCCGGGTCCGGGCGTAGGAAGTCGACCGGATCGACTTCCTGCGCCCGGACCCCCGGTGCCGGCCACGCGGTCGGCTCTCGAAGTCCTTCGGGGGGTTGGCCTGAGAAGTCCACATCGTCCCGCGCCAGGGACATCCGGTTCTCAGCCGGATGCCGCCCGCTCGACGGTCACGCCGACATGGCCTGGTCGCCGCCTTCGGCGTCTTCCGCACAGGCGGCGGCGAGGTCGTCCAGAGACAGGTTCAGTGCGTGGGCCAGGGCTGCCACGGTGAAGAAGGCCGGGGTCGGGGCCCGGCCGGTTTCGATCTTGCGGAGCGTTTCGGCGGACACCCCGGCGGCGGCTGCCACGTCGACCATGCTGCGGTCGCCGCGGGCCTGGCGGAGCAGGATCCCGAAGCGCTGTCCGCGTTGCCGCTCTTGCGGACTCAAAGGAACTCTCACCATGCCTGTGATACTAATACCGGTATAAGTATTGGGTAGCGTCGCATCGCAGGGGGTCGCGCACATGGTGGAGATCAAGACCGACACGGCACTGGAGGCGATGCGAGAAGCCGGACGCGTCGTGGCCCACGCACTCGCAGCCGCCCGCGCGGCGGCAGCCGTGGGGGTTCGCCTGCGAGAGCTCGACGAAGCGGCCCGCGCCGTTCTCACCAAGGCCGGAGCACGTTCTCCGTTCCTGGGCTATCAGCCCTCCTTCGCCCCGATCCCCTTCCCCGCTGTGATCTGCGCGTCCGTGAACGACGCAATCGCGCACGGCATCCCCGACGGCTACCGCCTGCGCGACGGCGACCTGGTCGGCATCGACTGCGGAGCCGAACTCGACGGCTGGACCGGCGACGCCGCGATCAGCTTCACCGTCGGCACCCCTCGCCCCGCCGACCTCGAACTCATCGCCGCCACCCAGCGGGCCCTGGACGCGGGCATCGCCGCCGCCACCGTCGGCCACCGGATCGGCGACATCTCCCACGCCATCGGCGCGGTCGCCCGCAGGGCCGACTGCGGCATGCCGGCCGACTTCGGCGGCCACGGCATCGGCCGCCAGATGCACGAGGACCCCCACCTCCCCAACCGCGGACGACCGGGCCGCGGCTTTCCCCTGCGCCACGGCCTCACCCTCGCCATCGAACCCATGCTCATGGCCGGGGGGCGCAACGACTACTACACCGACCCCGACGGATGGACCCTGCGCACGATCGACGGCAGCCGAGCCGCCCACATCGAACACACCATCGCCGTCACCGAGGACGGCCCCCGCATCCTCACCCTGCCCTGACCTCGGATCCGCTCCCACCCGGCAGATCGCCTCACCAGGGCGTTTCCGAACGCTGTCATGGTCTGCACCCCGCACGCGACTCCCGGGCGAACCGGATCGAGATCTTCTCCTCGATCGTCCAGCGCAAGGTCGTCTCGCCCGGCGACTTCACGGGCCTCGGCGAGGTCCGGGATCGGCTCCGAGCATTCGGGGACCGCCACGACGCCACGGCACAGCCGTTCCGGCGGAGGTTCACCGCCTCCGAGCCGGACGAACTGCTGGCCCGGTTCGACCGACGCGCAATCCGGCGGCAGGAGGAATCCCTCGCCCGTCCGGCCGCGTGATCAACCCCTGAAGGGCTTCGGGCGTCGACCGCTAGGGTGACTCGATGACTGATCATCAGGTATCCCTCCGTCCCGTCTCCGAAGCCGACTTGGCGCTACTCGAAGCCCTCGTCCAGGACCCGGAGGCCGTCGGGCCACTGCAGTGGTACGGCTGGTCGGACCCCGGGCGGCTGCGGCGCAAGTGGGCGGAGAACGGGCTGCTGGGGGCGGAGCAGTCCCACCTGGCGGTGGCCGACGACGGCGTGTTCCGCGGCTTCGTCGCCTGGCGGCGCCGGGCCGTGGTGCCGGCCGCGCCGTACTGGAGCATCGGCATCCAGCTGACCCCCGATGCGCGTGGCCGGGGCATCGGCACGGCAGCCCAACGGCTGCTGGTGGACTACCTGTTCGCACACTCGCCGGCGGTGCGCCTGGAGGCCGACACCGAGACCACCAACCCGGCCGAGCAGCGTGCCCTGGAGAAGTGCGGCTTCACCCGCGAGGGCGTGCAGCGCAGTCTGGTGTTCCGCGACGGCGAGTGGCGCGACATCGTCCGCTACAGTCTGCTCCGCTCGGACCCGCGCCCGGCCTGATCCGGCTCGGGCCGGGCGCCGGCGGCCCGCCGCCCTACTGGACGACCAGCGTGCCCGTCATGGTCGGGTGGATGTCGCAGTGGTAGGCGTACGAGCCGGGGGCGGAGGGCGCGGTGATCGTCGCCGACTGCCCCTGCTCCAGCAGCCCGGTGTCGAACTCCTTGTCGATGGCCGTGAGCGTGTGCCCGGTGCTGTCCTGGTTGGTGACGGTGATCTTCGCTCCCGGCGCCACCGTGAAGGTGGCGGGGTGGAAGAGGAAGTTCTTGATCGTCACGGTGACCTGCCCCGCGGTGGGGGCGCCGGTGGCCGTCCCCGTGGCCGTCGGGGATGCCGCCGCGGTCGGCGACGGCGAGGACGACGGAGTGGAGGCCGGCGACGGCGACGAGGCCGACGACGGGCCGGCGCTCGCGGTGCCGGCCGGGTTCTTCGGCTCGCCGCCCCCGTCGGAGGAGCACCCGGCGGCGCCGAGCAGGAACAGGGCCGCGGCGCCGACGGCGAGTGCGGTCCGGCGGGGGCCGGGAGGACGGACGGTGAACATGCTGCTCCAGCCTTGCTGCCTGCGGCGACGCGCCCACGCTAGACCGTCCCGGGCCGTCCGCCGGGCAACCGGGACCGAGGGTCACCCGAACGCCGGAGCGGCGCCCGCCCCGGCCCGTCAGCCCCGGCGCTACCAGGGCAGCGGCCGCCCGTGGCGGAAGAAGCCGCCGGTGGGGCCCGAGTCGGGCAGCGTGGCCGCCCAGACGACACCGGCGCCGCCTTCCTCCACCGGTGCGCCGCCGGCGCCGCCCATGTCGGTGGCGATCCAGCCCGGACAGACCGCGTTGACCAGGATCCGCTCCGCCCGCAGTTCGTCGGCGAGCTTGCGGGTGAGTGCGTTGAGGGCGGCCTTCGAGACGCCGTACGCGGGTGTCCCGCCGCCCATGCTCGCCAGTGAGCCGGACTCACTGGAGACGTTGACCACCCGCGCGCGGGCGGAGCGGCGCAGCAGCGGGAGGAACACCTGGGTGGTGCGCCAGGCGCCGAAGAGGTTGGTCTCCAGGGTGTGGCGCACCTCGTCGAGATCGACGTCGATGGCGCGGGCGGCGGTGTCGTAGTTGATCGCGGCGTTGTTGACGAGGGTGTCGAGCCGGCCGAACTCCGCCTCGACGGAGCGGGCGAGGGCGTGGAGTCCGTCTCCGTCGGTCACGTCCAGCCGGCGGGGCAGGACGGCGCCCGCAGGCCCGGCGGGCCCGGAGAGTTCGGCGGCGGTGCGCTCGGCGTCCTCCCGTCGCCGGGCGCAGAGCAGCACGGTGTGGCCGAGGCCGGCCAGCCGGCGGGCGGTCTCCCGGCCGATCCCCCGGTTGGCGCCCGTGACCAGCGATACCGGTGCGTCGGTGCTCAAGGCGTTCTCCTCCTGCCGTCCCGGCGCCGGCGGTTCCGGCTCCGTCCCGGCAGGCTATGCCGCCGGCGAAGCCCCCGGACCGGTCCGGGGAGGTGGGTGGACTGCGACCTCGGGCGTAGTCCGCCGAACGGGGTAGCCGCCGGCGGGGGTCGGCGTCGGCGCCGCCCGGCGTTCAGCGCCCGCCGACGTCGCCGGCCTCCGCCGGCGCCTGCTCGGGGCCGGAGGTCGACCCGGGGGCGAGCAGGTACCGCGCGCCGGGGCCGGCTTCGCCGGCGCGGTCGCCGGCGTTGTAGAGGGCGCAGCGGTTGAGCGACAGGCAGCCGCAGCCGATGCAGCCGGTGAGCTTGGCCTTCAGTCGCTCCAGTTCGGCGATCTGCTCGTCGATCCGGTTCTGCCAGGACGCCGCGACGCCGTCCCACTCGGTCCCGCTGGGGGCGCGGTGCTCGGGCAGCCGGTCCAGGGCGACCCTGGCCTCGTCGAGTGAGAGGCCGACGCGCTGGGCGGCCCGGACGAAGGCGACCCGGCGCAGCGTGCCGCGGGTGTAGCGGCGCTGGCCGCCGGTGGTGCGGGTGGCGTGGATCAGGCCGAGCTTCTCGTAGTAGCGCAGGGCCGAGGCGGCGAGGCCGCTGCGGTCGGCGAGTTGGCCGATGGTGAGCAGATCGTGGCGGCTGGGGCCGGCCGGCTGCTCGGGGGCGGTGGGCGCGGTCATGGAGGCCACTGTAGCCGCTTGACTTAAAGTCGACTTCAAGTTGCACCATCGACGGCATGACGACGACGATCCCCGGCGGAACCGGCTTCAGCGACCTCCCCGCCCTGATGGGCCTGATGACCGGCGACGAGAAGCACGGCCCCGCCGCCACCTCCACGCTGGACGCCCTCTGGGTGCTCTACGACCGCGTGCTCCGCGTCACCCCGGACACCGCCGAGGACCAGGGCCGGGACCGGTTCCTGCTCTCCAAGGGCCACGGTCCGATGGCGTACTACGCAGTCCTGGCCGCCAAGGGTTTCATCGACCGGGAGGCGCTGACCGGCTTCGGCGCCTACGACTCGCCGCTCGGCCACCACCCCGACCGGACGCTCGTCCGCGGGGTGGAGATCGGCTCCGGCTCGCTGGGGCACGGGCTGCCGCTGGCGGTCGGCACCGCGCTCGGGCTGCGGGCCCAGGGACTGAGCGAGCCGGCGGTCTGGGTGCTGCTCGGGGACGCGGAGTTCGACGAGGGCTCCAACCACGAGGCGGTCGCCTTCGCCGGAGCCGCCGGCCTGGAGCGGCTGCACGTCGTCGTCATCGACAACTCCTCGGCCACGCACGGCTGGCGGGGCGGGATCGCGGCGCGCTTCGCCGCCGAGGGCTGGTCGACCGCCACGGTGGACGGCCGCGACCACGAGGCGCTCCACGCGGCGTTCACCGTCGCCCACCCGGGCCGCCCGCACGCCGTGGTGGCCCGGGTCGAGCCCAAGAACGCCTGAGCACCGGCCGTCCGCCCCCCGCTGCCCGCATCAGGGCCGGCACCGACCACCGAACGCCACTGAAAGGCAACGGACTTCACCGATGGACACCATGCGCGAGCGCTTCCTCGACGTCACCACCCGCCTGCTCGACGACGACCCCCGGCTGGCCGTGGTGCTCGCCGACATCAGTGCGGCCGGCTTCACCACCGCCGCCGCGCGGCACCCCGACCGGGTGGTCAACGTCGGCATCCGCGAGCAACTGCTGATCGGCGCGGCCGGCGGCCTGGCGCTCAGCGGGATGCGCCCGCTCGCCCACACCTTCGCCAGCTTCCTGGTCGAACGGCCCTTCGAGCAGATCAAGCTGGACCTGGTCCACCAGGGCGTCGGCGCCGTCCTGGTGAGCGCAGCCGGCTCCTACGACTGGCCGGCCGGCGGCCGGACCCACATGGCGCCGGGCGACGTCGCCTTGCTGGACACCCTGCCGGACTGGACGGTCCACGTGCCCGGCCACCCGGACGAGGCGGAGCTGCTGCTGCGCCACGCCGTGGCCGACGGCGACCGCAACGTCTACGTGCGGCTCTCCGCGCACCAGAACACCGCCGCCGTGCCGGTCGAAGCCGGGCGGTTCACCATCGTGCGCGAGGGCGTCGGGGGTGTGGTGCTCGCCGTCGGCCCGATGCTGGACGCCGTGCTGGCGGCCACCGAGGGGCTGAACGTGACCGTACTGTACGCGGCCACCGTGCGGCCGTTCGACCGGGCCGGCCTGCGCGCGGCCGTCGGCGGCCGGGCGGACGTGGTGCTGGTCGAGCCCTACCTGGCCGGGACGTCCGCCAACGAGGCGCACGCCGCGCTGAACGACCGGCCGCACCGGGTGCTCGCCCTCGGCGTGCCGCGCGAGGAGCACCGGCACTACGGCTCGATCCCCGAGCACCTGGCCGCCTACGGGCTGGACGCCGTCTCGCTGCGGGAGCGGATCGGCACCTTCTTCTGGTGAGGCCCGGGAGCCCGGCGCGGCCCGGGAGCCCGGTGCGGCCCGGGAGCCCGGTGAGGGACCGCCCCGGCGGGGGACGGAACCCGGCGAGGCGCGGGCGCCGGCGCCGCGCGCCTCACACCGTGACGACCGCCACCGACTCCGCCGCCAGCCGCACCGACGAGCCGTCGAGCGCGCACTCCCCGAACGAGGCCGCCACCTCCCGGCCCGGCGCCCCCAGCGGGAGCGCCGCCGGCCCGTCGCCCAGGTTGACCGCCACCCGGTACGGCCCCCGGTGCACCACCAGCCACCGCGCCGCCTCGTCGAACTCCACCCGGACGGCCGCCAGGTCGGGATCGGCCAGCGCCGCCCGCTCGCGCCGCAGCCGGATCAACCTCCGGTACCAGTCGAGCAGTGCGGAGTGCGGGGCGCGCCACGGCTCGGTCCAGTCGAGGACCGAGCGCAGCACGGTGGCCGGCTCCTGCGGGTCCGGCACGGTCTCCGCCTGCCAGCCGTGCTCCGCGAACTCCCGCCGCCGGCCCCGGCGGACGGCCTCGGCGAGGGCCGGGTCGGTGTGGTCGGTGAAGTACTGCCAGGGAGTGGCCGCGCCCCACTCCTCGCCCATGAAGAGCATCGGGGTGAACGGAGAGGTGAGCACCAGGGCCGCGCCGCAGGCGAGTTGTCCGGCCGACAGCACGGCGGAGATCCGGTCCCCGAGCGCCCGGTTGCCGACCTGGTCGTGGGTCTGCAGGTAGCCCAGCAGCCGGTGGCCGCTGCCCGGCGGGAAGGGCCGCCCGTGGCGGCGGCCGCGGAAGGAGGACCAGGTGTCGTCGTGGAAGAAGCCGCGGGTGAGCGTCTTGGCCACGGCGGCCAGCGGGGCGCGCGCGAAGTCGCCGTAGTAGCCCTGGGATTCGCCGGTCAGCGCGGCGTGCAGGGCGTGGTGGAAGTCGTCGCTCCACTGCGCGGTGATCCCCTGGCCGCCGGCCCCGCGCGGGGCGGTGGTGCGGGGCGTGTTGAGGTCGGACTCGGCGATCAGGAACAGTGGCCGGTTGGTGGCCACGGCCAACCGCTCGACCTCGGTCGAGAGTTCCTCCAGGAAGTGGACGGCGCGGTCGTCGGCGAGGGCGTGCACGGCGTCGAGGCGCAGGCCGTCGATCCGGTAGTCGCGCAGCCAGGAGAGCGCGCTGCCGAGCAGGTAGGCGCGCACCTCGTCGGAGCCGGGGGCGTCCAGGTTGACCGCCGAGCCCCACGGGGTGTGGTACCGGTCGGTGAAGTACGGCCCGTACGCGGGGAGGTAGTTGCCGGAGGGGCCGAGGTGGTTGTGCACCACGTCCAGGACGACGCCGAGGCCCTTGCGGTGCGCGGCGTCGACGAAGCGCTTCAGGCCGTCGGGCCCGCCGTACGGCTCGTGCACGGCCCAGAGCGAGACCCCGTCGTACCCCCAGCCGTGCTTGCCGGGGAACGGGCAGACCGGCATCAGCTCGACCAGGTCCACCCCCAACTCGACCAGGTGGTCGAGGTGTTCGGTGGCGGCGTCGAAGGTGCCGGCGGCGGTGAAGGTGCCGATGTGCAGCTCGTAGAGGACGGCCCCGGGCAGCGGCCGGCCGCGCCAGCCGGTGCGGGACCAGCGGAACGCGGCGTGGTCCACCGGGCGGCTGGGACCGTCCGGCCCGTGCGGCTGGCGGGGCGAGCGCGGGTCGGGCAGCGGCGGGCCGCCGTCCAGCCGGAACGCGTAGTCCCCGGCCGGGGCCTCGCCCCGCCACCAGCCGGCCCGTGCGGTGTCCCGGGCCAGCGGGTGCCGGTTGCCGTCGACCTCCACCTCGACCTGCTCGGCGGCCGCCGGGGCCCACACCTCGTAGTGGCGCGGTGCGCCGGCCGGGGGCCGTGCCTGCCGCGGCCCGGCCGCGCGTTCCTCGTGGCCCGTCATGCCCCGCCCCTCCTGGTCAGCAGTGCCACCGGGTGCACCGCCAGCAGCTCGGCCACCGGCACCTCGCCGGCGGCGAAGCGCCGCCGGGTCAGCGTGTCCGTCCACATGCTGCCGGCCGGCAGCGTCAGGGCGGTGTCCCGCCAGCCGCCGGCCCGCTCCAGGCCGTACGGGAGCCGGGTGACCGCGGTGACCACGTCCTGGCCGCGGGCGAAGGCGAGCAGGTGGCCGGCGGCCGGGCCGGCGGCGGTGAGCGGGCGGTAGGCGCCCAGCGGCCGGGACCGGCGCAGGTGCAGCGCGGTGGTGGTGAGGTGCAGCTTCTCGCGGGCCGGGTCGTCCGGCCGGGGCGTCGCCGAGTCGGTCAGCCGGACGGCGAGCGCGCCGAGGTCCACCACGCCCCGGTTGTCCGGGTCGACCAGGGTGTGCAGCGGCTCCTCGCTGCCCTGGTAGAGGTCCGGCACCCCCGGCACGGTGAGGTGCAGCAGGGCGGCGGCCAGCGTGTTGGCACGGGCGTGCGGGGCGATCGCCCGGACGTACCCCTCGATCCGGGGCAGCAGGCCCGGGTTCCCGTAGACAGCGCGGGCCCGCTCGGCGAGCGCCTGCTCGTAGCGGTCGTCGGGGGTCGTCCACGAGGTGCGCAGCTTGGCCTCGCGGGCGGCCTTGAGCAGGGCCCGGACCAGCCGGTCCGGGGTGATCGGCCAGGCCGCGACCATGGTCTGCCAGAGCAGCCAGTCGCCCTCCCGGTCGCCGCCGGGGCCGGCGGCGGTGGACCAGGCGGTGGCCTCGGCGGCCCAGGGGTCCGGCTGTTCGGCGAGCACGGCCAGCCGGGCCCGGGCGTCGGCGCTGCGCTTGGTGTCGTGGGTGGAGAGCACGGTCATGGTGGCTGGCCAGTGCCGCTCGACGTAGTGGCACCAGGCGTGGAAGTCCTCCGGGGGCAGGCCCGGGCGGGCGGGGTCGCCGCCGACCTCGTTCAGGCCGATGAGGGCGTTCCACCGGTAGAAGGCGGTGTCCTCGACGCCCTTGGCGGCGACGGCGGCGGCGGTCTGGGCGAACCGCACGCAGAACTCGTCCTTCTCCGCGCCGCGCCCGAGCCGGCCGAGGGCGAGTCCGGCCACCAGCCGGTCGGTGGGGTCGCCGGAGCCGTCCAGGGCCGCCCGGAGCTGCTCCTGCGAGGCCGCTGGCGCCGGCTCGCCCGGCCGGACGTAGGGGCGGTACGCCGGGTACCCGGTGAGCACCCGCTGCAGGGCCGCGCGCAGCTGCCAGGGCGCGTGGTCGGCGTGCGCGGGGTCGGCGGCGCCGATCCGCACCGCGAGCCGGACCAGCCGGTCCACCTCGGCGGCCAGCTCGCCGAGCGGCGCGGTCATGTCGGCCCGCCCGCGCCGGGCCGCGGCCACGGCCGGGTGCGGGTCGGCGCAGGGCTCGCCGGCGGCCGCGCCGGAGACGAAGCGTTCGTAGTGGCCGGCCAGCCGGCAGGCGCCCGAGTGATCGGTGAGGACGCCGTCGATCCGGTGCAGCGCGTCGTACCCGGTGGTCCCGGCGCAGGGCCAGTCGGTGGGCAGCCGCTCGTCGCCGGTGAGGATCTTCTCGACCACGGTGTAGGCGCCGCCGGTGGCGTCGGCGAGCCGGGTGAGGTAGCCGCGGGGGTCGGCGAGGCCGTCGGGGTGGTCGATCCGGAAGCCGTCAAGGACGCCGTCCGCGTGCAGGCGCAGCAGTACGCCGTGCGTGGCCTCGAAGACCTCGGGGAGCTCCACCCGGACGGCGATCAGCTCGTTGACGGTGAAGAACCGCCGGTAGTTCAGCTCGGTGCGGGCCAGCCGCCACCAGGCGAGCCGGTACCACTGGCGGGCGAGCAGCTCGGGCAGCGGGAGGCCGGTGGTGCCGGGCCGCAACGGGAGGACGTGGTCGTGGTAGCGGAGCCGCTCGCCGTCGACGACGAGGTCGCCGAGGACGGCGCCGAGCCGGTCGCCGAGCAGCGGCAGCAGCACCCGCCCGCGGTCGGGGGCGTCGGTCGGGCCGGGCTGGGCCGTCCAGTCGATGTCGAACCAGCGCGCGTAGGGCGAGTCCGGACCGTCCCGCAGGACGTTCCAGAGCGGCCGGTTGAGCTGTTCGGGGACGGGGACGGCCATGTGGTTGGGCACCACGTCGGCGATCAGCCGCAGGCCGCGCCGGTGGGCCGCGTCGGCCAGCTCGCGCAGCGCCGGCTCGCCGCCGAGCTGCTCGCTGATCCGGCCGTGGTCGACGGTGTCGTAGCCGTGGGTGGAGCCGGGGGCGGCCTCCAGCAGCGGGGAGAGGTGCAGGTGCGAGACCCCGAGGGCGGCCAGGTAGGGCACGGCGGCGGTGGCGTCGCGGAGGGTGAAGCCGGGCTGGAGCTGGAGGCGGTAGGTGGCGGAGGGGACAGCGGCCGGGCGGGGCTGCGCGGGCTCGGCGGCGGAGGTCATGTGTCCATGAGTACCCGCGCGAGCCCGCGGCCAAGACCCGTTGCTGATCCGAACAGGTGACCGGGGTGCGGTCACGCGGGCCGCTGCAGCACCATGAGCGAGCGGTCGGCGAGCCAGAGCGTGTCCCCGGCCTTCACCCGGGCGCCGGTCCCCGGGGCGGGCAGCCGGGGCAGGGTGGTGTCGACCACCACCTGCCACTCCTGGCCGTGGTCGGTGGGGGCGGTGAACTCCAGCGGCTCGAAGTGGGCGTTGAACATCAGCAGGAAGGAGTCGTCGACGATCCGCCCGCCGCGCCGGTCCGGCTCGGAGATGGCGTAGCCGTTGAGGAAGACGGTGAGCGACTTGGCGTAGCTGGCGCCCCAGTTGCGCTTGGTCATCTCCTCCCCGCCCGGGGTGAACCAGGCGATGTCGGTGAGGTCCTCGGAGCCACCGGCGGCGGCGGGGCGGCCGGAGACCGGGCGGCCGTGGAAGAAGCGGCGGCGCCGGAACACGGGGTGGTCGCGGCGGAGCCAGATCATCCCCTGGGTGAACTCCAGCAGCCGGGCCTCCGGGCCGTCGCCCTCCGGCCAGTGCACCCAGGTGAGTTCGTTGTCCTGGCAGTAGGCGTTGTTGTTGCCGAGCTGGGTGCGGCCGAGCTCGTCGCCGTGCGAGAGCATCGGCACGCCCTGGGAGAGCATCAGGGTGGCGATCAGGTTCCGCTGCTGGCGGGCGCGCAGCTCCTCGACGGCCGGGTCGGCGCTCGGGCCCTCGGCGCCGCAGTTCCAGGAGCGGTTGAAGGACTCGCCGTCGCGGTTGTCCTCGCCGTTGGCCGCGTTGCGCTTCTCGTTGTAGGAGACCAGGTCGCGCAGGGTGAAGCCGTCGTGGCAGGTGACGAAGTTGATCGAGGCGATCGGCCGGCGGCCGTCGTCCTGGTAGAGGTCGGAGGAGCCGGTGAGCCGGGAGCCGAACTCGGCCAGGGTGGCGTTCTCTCCGCGCCACAGGTCGCGGACGGTGTCCCGGTACATGCCGTTCCACTCCGTCCACAGCGGAGGGAAGTTGCCCACCTGGTAGCCGCCCTCGCCGAGGTCCCAGGGCTCGGCGATCAGCTTGGCCTGGGAGACCACCGGGTCCTGCTGGACCAGGTCGAAGAACGAGGAGAGCCGGTCGACCTCGTGGAACTGCCGGGCCAGGGTGGCCGCGAGGTCGAAGCGGAAGCCGTCGACGTGCATCTCGGTGACCCAGTAGCGCAGCGAGTCCATGATCAGCTGGAGCACGTGCGGGCTGCGCATCAGCAGGCTGTTGCCGGTGCCGGTGGTGTCCTCGTAGAACCGCTGGTCCTGGGCGAGCCGGTAGTACGAGACGTTGTCGAGGCCGCGCAGCGAGAGTGTGGGGCCGAGGTGGTTGCCCTCGGCGGTGTGGTTGTAGACGACGTCCAGGATCACCTCGATGCCGGCCGCGTGCAGCGCCTTGACCATCGACTTGAACTCCTGGACCTGCTGGCCCCGGTCGCCGGTGGAGGAGTAGGACGAGTGCGGGGCGAAGAAGCCGATCGTGTTGTAGCCCCAGTAGTTGGCCAGGCCGAGGTCGCGCAGCCGGTGGTCGCGGACGAACTGGTGCACCGGCATCAGCTCGATCGCGGTGACGCCGAGTTTGGCCAGGTGCTCGATGACCGCGGGGTGGGCCAGGCCGGCGTAGGTGCCGCGGATCTCCTCGGGGATGCCCGGGTGGAGTCTGGTGAGGCCCTTCACGTGCGCCTCGTAGACGACCGTGCGGTGGTAGTCGGTGCGCGGCGGCCGGTCGGTGCCCCAGTCGAAGTAGGGGTTGATCACCACCGAGTGCATGGTGTGCGGGGCGGAGTCGAGGTCGTTGCGGCGCTCGGGGGCGCCGAAGTGGTAGCCGTAGACGGACTCGTCCCAGTCGATGTGGCCGCTCATCGCCTTGGCGTACGGGTCCAGCAGCAGCTTGGCGCTGTTGTGCCGCTGGCCCAGGCCCGGGTTGTAGGGGCCGTGGACCCGGAAGCCGTAGCGCTGCCCGGGCTGGACACCGGGCAGGTAGGCGTGCCGGACGAAGGCGTCCGTCTCGCGCAGTTCGACGGCCGTCTCCGAGCCGTCCTCGGCGAGCAGGCAGAGCTCGATCCGGTCGGCGCTCTCCGAGAACACCGCGAAGTTGGTTCCGGCCCCGTCGTAGGTGGCACCGAGGGGATAGGGCTTCCCAGGCCAGACCTGCATCTGTCCCCAACTTCCTTGTGTAGAAGGAAAACTGACATGTAGTCCGACAATCAGCCCGGACCCCGACGCTCTCTTCCCGGCCGGGCGGCCGGGCATGTGCGGCGGTCGCGCGCCGTGACGCACGGCACAGTCCGCATACTCCCCGACGCTTTCCCCGGTGGCGGGGCCATTCGGCGCGTGTTCGCCCGAACGGGTGTCCGGCAGCGGTCGGGCGCCCGGTCCGGCGGCGGCCGACACCTGCTCCTGCGCCCGGTCCGGCGGCGGTCCGCGGCGGTCTGGCAGGCCCGGCGGGGCCTGCGGGGCGGACGGGACGGCCGGGGCCCGCGGACGTCCCTCGGCCAACCGGCTGCGGGCGGCTCGCGGCGGGCAGTACCCTTGATCGTCAGGCCGCCCCCGCGCTCGTGGCGATCCATCAGAAGACCGAGACCCAAGACCGACAGCAGTAGCTCCAGCAGGAACCAGGTGAGGTGGCGCATGGTGTACCCCGCCGGCGGCCGTGGCGGTGGGCCGGGCGGCCCCGACCGGGGCAGCGGCCGCAGCGAGGCGCCGACCGTCGTCATGCGCCCCGCCCTGACCGGCCGCGCGGTGGTGCCCGCCCAGGGCGGTCCGGTCGAGATACCCGCCCTGGCCTGGTCCGGCACCGAGTGGGAGGACGCCTACCAGCGCGTCCGCCTCTCCGGGCGGGCCTACGTCTGGCTCAACCTGGTGGAGCAGCGGCTGCGCTCGCTCGTCGACGAGGTGCTGTACCCCATCTACGCACCCGCCCACGGCGAGGACTGGGTCACCGCCGCGGCCGGCCCCGCCGGCGAGGAGTGGGCCCACCGGGCCGGCGCCGTCCGCGAGGTCAGCCGCCGCAAGGGCTACCTGCTCGACCCGGCCGACGACGACCCGCTGGTCTTCCTCACCTTGCCCCAGCTGCGCGAGCTGATGGTCCAGCACTGGCCCTGCTTCGAGCCCTACCTGGCCGACCGCCGCGAGATCGAGCTGGCGCTCGACGAACTGGAGGTCGCCCGGCAGGTCGTCTCCCGCAACCGCGTCCTCACCCCGACGGTCCTCGCCCAGACCGAGCGCGCCGCGGCCCGGCTGCTCGCCGTCCTGGACGGCGGCGCCGGCGGCGTGCCCGCCGATGTGGTCGAGTCCCTGGTCGCGGGCCGGTACGCGGACGTCGTCGCGGTGCACCCCGACCGGGTCCGGCTCCAGCGCGACCTTCCCGTGGAGGACCTGCTGGACGGCGCCCGCCGGCTGGACGCGCTCGGCATCGGCCTCGGCATGCTCTGCCAGAACTACACCGGCAAGCGGCTGGTCCGGCTGGCCGGCGACGGGTGCCGGGTCCGGCTGCTCTTCCTCAACCCGGCCAGCAGCGCCGTCCGCCGCCGCGAGCGCGAACTCGGCCTCGGGCGCGGCGAACTGGCCCGCTCGATCGAGATGAACATCATGCACGTCCGCCGGGTCCGGGCCCGGCTGCGGGACCAGGGCGGCTTCGAGATCCGGGTCTTCGACGAGACCCCGCGCTTCACCGCCTACCTGGTCGAGGGCGCCCGCCCGGCCGGCCCTGCCGGCGGCCTCCGCCGCCAGAGCCGCGACCTCGGCGTCGTCCAGCCCTACCTGCGCCGCGCCCGCGGCATGGAGTCGCCCGCGCTCGTCCTGCGCGGCGGCGCCGGCCAGGAGCCGGGCGGCACCGACGCCGGGCTGCTGGAGGTCTACCGGGAGGAGTTCGAAGGGGTCTGGGGGGACTCCCGGCCGGTGTCCTGACGCCCCCGGCCGGCCCGGCCGTGGCCCACCGGGGTCGGCCCCGGCCCGCCCCAGCGGCGGCATTGTCGGTGGGCCGGGCGATGATAGGGGCTGTTTCGACCAGCAGGACGGAAGGACACACCCCCATGAGCTGGTGGCAGCAGCCACTGGTCGGCTTCGACCTGGAGACCACGGGCACCGACCCGGCCGTGGACCGCATCGTCACGGCCGCCCTCGTGGACACCCTCGGAGCCCGCCGGCTGAGTGCCACCGGATGGCTGCTCGACCCGGGCGTCCCGATCCCCGCCGAGGCCGCGGCGATCCACGGCATCGGCGACGACACCGCCCGCAGCAAGGGCCGCCCGGCCAAGGAGGCGGTGGACGAGATAGCCGCCGCGCTCTGCGAGCGGCTGGCCGCCGGCCGCCCGGTGGTCGCCTTCAACGCCCCCTTCGACCTCTCGCTGCTCGACGCCGAGCTGCACCGCCACGGGCTCGCCCCGCTCGCCGAGCGGCTCGGCGGGCCGGTCGCGCCGGTGCTCGACGCCTTGGTCATCGACCGGGCCGTCGACAAGTACCGCAAGGGCTCGCGCACCCTGCAACGGGTCTGCGAGGTCTACGGCGTCGAACTGACCGACGCCCACGAGGCCGGCAGTGACGCCCTCGCCGCCGTCCGGGTCGCCGTCGCGCTCGCCGAGCGCTATCCGGACCGGGTCGGCGCCGTCCCGCTCGCCGAACTGCACGCCCGGCAGATCGACTGGTACCGGGACTGGGCCCAGGGCCTGGAGTCCTGGCTGCGCCGCGGCAAGGATCCGCAGGCCGTCGTCGACCCGCGCTGGCCGCTGCGCTGACCGACCGCGCGGGCGGGCGCCCGGCGGTGCTCCGGCGGTGCTCCGCCGCCGGGGCGAGGAAGCGGCGGGGGAGGGGCGAGGGGACCGGCGGCGCCGGGCGGATCACCCGGCCGGGAAGTCGAACCGGTACCCCTGGGCGACCAGCCAGGGGAGCAGTTGCTTCAGCGCGGCGACGGTCTGGCTGCGGTCTCCGCCGCCGTCGTGCAGCAGGACCACGCCGCCGGGGCGGAGCTGGCTCTGCACCGAGGCGACGATCGACGCCGCGCCCGGGCGGGACCAGTCACGCGGGTCCACCGACCAGCCGAGCGGGCGCAGGCCGAGACCGGCGGCGATCCGCTGGTTGTCGGCGGTGAACCCGCCGCCGGGGGCGCGGAACCAGGAGACCCGGGTGCCCGGCCCGCCGGCCCGGACGATCTGCTCCTCGGCGTGGGCGATCTCGTAGCCGGCCCGGTCGTGCGAGAGCGCGGCGAACGGCTGCGGGTGGTCCACGCTGTGGTCGCAGAGCCGGTGCCCCGCCGCGATGATCCGCCTGACCAGGGCGGGGTTGGCGGCGGCCTGCTGGCCGATCTGGCAGAAGGTCGCCCTGGCGCCGTACTGGGCGAGCAGGTCCAGCACCTGGCCGGTGGCCGGGCCGGGGCCGTCGTCGAAGGTGAGCGCGACCGTGCGGCCGCCGGACGCGGTGGAGCGGACCACCGAGGTGGCGCCGCCGTTCGCGGGCGGTGGTGACGGGGCCGGGGTCGCCGTGGGCGGCCGGGTGGCCGGCCCCGTGGTCGGGGTCGGTGAGTGGGCCGGCGGCTTGGCGGCGCTCGGGGCCGGCGGCTTGGGCGTGGTGGGCTTCGGCGCAGCCGCGGCCGAAGTGGTGGGTGCGGTGGGTGCGGTGGGTGCGGTGGGCGGGGCCGGTGTGCCCGGCCCGGAGCCGGCCGGGTCCGGGGACGAAGGCCTGCCGGTGGGTGCGGCGGACGGACCGGTGGGCGTCGGACCGGTGGGTGTCGGACCGGTGGGCCTCGACACGGCGGTGACGCGGGGCTGCGGCTGCAGCGCCCCGTTGGCGGTGCCGCAGGCAGCCAGGCCGAGGGCGGCGGCCACGACGGCGCAGCTCGCGGTCAGGGTGCGCCGACGGCGCCGGGCGGGCGGTGAGGTGCGGGGGGAGGTGGCGTGCGACGGCATGGCGGCGGCTCCCGGATGCGGCGGTGGGTCCGATCCCTCGGTCAGGCCCGGTTTCAGGCTGACTGTCAGACAGGACGCCGATCGGATCACGCCCGGTTGCGGTCCACAAGGGCGTGGCTCACCGCGCGGCCCCGTCGTTCCCGCCGGCACCCCGGGTCCCTGGTCCGCGGTCCCCGCCCGGGGTCAGAAGGGGTACCAGCGCACGTCCGTCGCGCCCGCGCGCAGCGACTCCACCCGGCGGCGGAACTCGGCCAGCGCGGCCGGGTTGCCCGGCGCCTGCTGCGCCACCCAGGAGGCGCTCGCCGTCTCACGGGCGCCCCGCAGCACCGCGAAGCCGGGCCACTCGCGGACGTCCCAGCCGTAGCTTTCGGTGAACGCCCGGTACTCCTCGGCCGGGACGCCGTACCGGTCGTGGCTGAGCGCGAGCACCACCAGGTCGTGCTCGCGCAGGTCGTGCGCCGCGTTCTCCACGTCCAGCAGGACGGGCCCCTCCGGGCCGACGTGGACGTTGCGCGGCAGCGCGTCGCCGTGGATCACCCCGGCCGGCAGCTGCGGGACGAGGTCGGGCAGCGCGGCGGCGAAGGCGTCCCGGCGGTGGCGCAGGAAGGCGGCGTCGGCAGGGTCGACGTGGCCCTCGGCGGAGGCCAGCCAGCGCTCGACCGGGGCGAGCAGGTCGCGCCGCTCCAGCGGGAAGGGCGGCAGCGGCAACCGGTGCAGGGCGCGCAGCAGCGGCGCGAGGTCGGCGGGCCGGGCGGGCCGGACGGCCGGCGCCAGCCGGTGCCAGAAGGTGACGGGGTGTCCGTGGGCGAGCTGCGGCTCGGACGCGACGGCTTCGTACGGGCGGACCGCCGGGATGCCCCGGCCGGCCAGCCAGTGGGCGACGGTGAGTTCGTGGTGGGCCCGGTCGTACAGCTCCGGGCCGCGGCCGACCTTGGCCACCACGGCCGGGTCGCCGAGGTCGAAGACGGCGTTCTCGCCGAGGGCGAGCAGCCTGGCGTCACCGGGGCCGGGCAGGCCGGCGGACTCGCAGGCGTGGGCGAGCAGCAGCCGGGCCCGGCCCTCGTCGAAGGGGAGCATGGGGGAGTCCGTTCGTGGTGGCGGCCGGGGCGTCGACCGGGGGTGTCGACCGGTGATCATTGTGGCAAACGCGGTCCGGGACCCGCGTGAAGCGGGCCCCGCCGGGTGTGCGGGACGGACTGCCGTAGCGTCATATACCGTGCCGTTGATACCCGGTGACACCCGGTGGCGCCGGACGGCGGTGCAGGGCCGTGGCGGCGCCGACCGGCGGGGAGGGCCTGCCGTGGGAGAGGTCGGGCGGCCGGTGCAGCCGGGCCGGCAGGCGGCGGTCGCGCTCGCCGGGCAGGGGCGTCGCCGAGGGCGGCGGCACCGCGCGGACGACGGTCGCGTCGATCGGCACGGCCGCCGCCGGGCCGCAGCCCATCCGGTCCATCGCCTGTGCGGAGAGGGGGCCGACGACCGCGAACACCGCCCCACCCGGCGCCTGCCCAGGGGCGCGGGGTGGGGTTTCCCCTACCCGGCGACCCTGACTTTCTCCTCCGCCGGTCCGGGGCCTGACTCCACCCTGAGGGGGAGATGTCTCCACCCACAGCACGAGGTGAGAAGGCTGGTCGGCGGGCGAAGATGATGCGGGGCCGCCGCTCGGCGTCCCCGGGGGGATTCGGCCTGCGGGGTTAATGACTTGCCGGGCGGCTAGCAAGTTCTCGTAGGATGATGCCCCAACAACACTTACCTGCCGACCGGCTAGGGGCGGGGGCGCCGTCGCCGTGCCGTCATGCCGGTCCATCCGTCGCCCGACCCCGTCCCCCGAGGGCTGCGGTGAACCATGCCCAGGAGGCATCACGAGCATGTTCCACCGACTAGGACACTTCGTCGTCCGTCGCGCCTGGTGGGTGATCGCCGCGTGGGTGGTCGCGATGATCGCGATCGCCGCGAGCGCGCCGAAGATCACCGCGCAGACCGACGAGGCCGCCTTCCTCCCGAAGCACTACGAGTCGATCCAGGCTGCGCAGGTGCAGGAGAAGGCCTTCCCTGCCAGCTTCACACCCTCGGCGCTCGCTCTGTTCGAGCGCAACGACGGCGCCCCGATGGGCGACGCGGACAAGGCCGCGATGGCCAAGATCGTCCAGGGCCTCACCGACAAGAGCATCGAGCACGTCGAGAAGATCGTCCCGGTCAGCGAGCAGTCGACCTCCAAGGACGGCAAGTACGCGCTGGCGCCGATCGCCATCGACAAGACGACCCAGCAGTCCGAGGCCTTCGGCGAGACCGCCAAGAAGCTGCGCGAGGAGGGCAAGGCGCTCACCTCGGGCACCGACCTGAAGTTCCAGCTCGGTGGCGCCGCCGCCCAGCAGCTGGACCAGAAGGAGGCCTCCGGTGCGGCCGACGCGATCATCGCGCTGAGCAGCGTGGTCCTGGTCGCGATCATCGTCGGCATCATCTTCCGGAGCATCCTCGCCGGCATCCTGCCGGTCCTGCTCTCGCTGGCCGTCGCCATGCCGACGTCCAACGGCCTGATCGCCTACGCCACCAAGGCCTTCGACCTGGAGAGCACGCCGATCCTGTCGGCCATCCTGATCGTCGTCGTGCTCGGTGTCGGGACGGACTACTTCCTCTTCCTGGCGTTCCGCTACCGCGAGCGGCTGCGGGCCGGTGACGACCGCAAGGAGGCCGTGGCCAACGCGGTCGGCCGGGTCGGCGAGGCGATCGCCTCGGCCGCCGGTGCGGTCACCGTCGCCTTCGCGGCGCTGATCCTCTCCAGCCTCGGCATGTTCAAGGCCCTCGGCCCGGCGCTGGCCATCGCGGTCGTCGTCACCGCGTTCGCCTCGGTCACCCTGGCCCCGGCCGTCCTCGCGGTCATCCCGGCGCGCGGCGTCTTCTGGCCCGGCAAGAAGTGGATGACGGAGCCGGGCAACGCCCGCTTCGCCGCGCTGGGCCGCATGGTCCAGAAGCGCCCCGCCATGGTCGCCATCGCCTCCGGCGGCGTGCTGGTGGCCCTGACCGCCGGCGCCGTTAACTACAACGGCACCTTCGACCTCGCGGGCAGCTCCATGCCCAAGGAGAAGGAGTCGATGGTCGTCCAGGACAAGCTGGTCAACGGCTTCTCCGCGGGCGCCGCCGACCCGACGCACATCTACCTCTCCACCTCCGGTGGGGGCAAGCTCGACGAGAGCAAGTTCGACGGCTACGTCGCCAAGCTCGGCGCCGTCCCCGGAGTGGCCAGCGCGGCGCCGAAGCCGCAGGTCAGCCAGGACGGCTCGACCGCGGACTTCACCGTCCTGCTCAAGAACGAGCCGTCCAGCAACGACGCGATCGACACCGTCACCGAGCTGCGCGAGGTCGCCCACGCACAGGCTCCGGCCGGCACCGAGGCCAAGGTCGGCGGCATCACCGCGATCTACAAGGACATCAACCTGGCGATGAGCCACGACTACAAGCTGGTGTTCCCGGTCGCAGGCCTGCTGATCCTGCTCATCCTGGGCCTCCAGCTGCGCAGCGTGGTCGCCCCGTGGTACCTCATGGCCTCGGTCGGCCTCGGCTTCACCGCCACCCTCGGCTCCTCGACCCTGCTGTTCCAGAACATCAAGGGCGAGCACGGCATGATGTTCATGCTGCCGATCCTCATCTACCTCTTCGTGGTGGCGATCGGCACCGACTACAACATCCTGATCATCGCCCGTCTGCGCGAGGAGGCCCGCGAGGGCCGCAACCCGCGCGAGGCGGCCCGCGAGGCCGTGCGCCACGGCGGTCCGACCGTCGCGGCGGCCGGCTTCATCCTGGCGGTGTCGTTCGCGACCTTCATGCTCGCGGGCAACATCTTCATGCTGGAGTTCGGCTTCGCCATGGCCTTCGGCATCTTCCTGGCGGCCTTCGTGATGGCGATGTTCTTCACCCCGGCGCTCACCGCGCTGGTCGGCCGTGCCGCCTGGTGGCCCGGCCACGGCGACACCGGCGGCCACGACAGCGGCCCGGCGCCGCTGGCCGGCTCGCACGGCGTCCCGGAGCCGGCCGGACGGCGCTGACCGTCCCCGTGCGCCGCAGGCAGGCAGGCGGCGTTCGCTTCGGCGGACGCCGCCTGCCCCGTTCCTGGATCCTGCAAACGTGACGTGCTCGGTGGAAATCCCCCGGTCAACCGGGGTGGTGGCGTGCTACAGTCGAAGCAGTTGCAGTTTTGGTTCCCATGAACGTTTGTGTGCGCCTGCTGGTTCCAACCAACAGGCGCATTTGTTTTGTCCGGTGTTTCAGTCTCCGGATGGGGATCGCGGCTACTTGGGGTCCACGAGGTGTGGGCCCTGATGCCCCAGTTTTTGAGGAGACGGTTATGGCTACCGGCACCGTGAAGTGGTTCAACAGCGAAAAGGGCTTCGGCTTCATCGAGCAGGACGGTGGCGGCGCCGACGTGTTCGCCCACTACTCGAACATCCAGGCTCAGGGCTTCCGTGAGCTGGTCGAGGGCCAGAAGGTCGAGTTCGACGTCACCCAGGGCCAGAAGGGCCCGCAGGCCGAGAACATCACCATCATCGGCTGACGTCAGCCTCCCAGCTGACTCGCGCGGCGAGGGCCCGCACCGCACGGTGCGGGCCCTCGCCCATGCCGCCGAACGGCCGGGGCGGCGCACTCCACTCCGACGGCCGACCAGCCCGCACCGGGCTGTGCCCACCACCGGACGGAGACTCCGTGACCACCCCTGCCCGCCCGTCGCGCGACGGCGACCGCACCCGCAAGCCCCGTAGCCGCGGCGGCGCCGCCCGCACCGCCGGGGGCGCCCGTACCGACGGCCCCCGCACCCCCCGGCGCAGCACCCCGCGTGCCGCCTCCCAGGCGCCCGCCGACTTCACCGTCGTCGAGGGCACCCCGGCCCGCCCGCCGGCCGCGAGCTTCGCCGAGCTCGACCTCCCCAAGGGCATCCTCGGAGCGCTGACCCGTGAGGGCGTCACCGAGCCGTTCCCGATCCAGGCCGCCACGCTGCCGGACTCCATCGCGGGCCGTGACGTTCTCGGCCGCGGCCGCACGGGCTCCGGCAAGACCCTCGCCTTCGGCCTGCCGCTGCTCGCCCGCACCGCGGGCCGGCGTGCCGACGCCCGGCACCCGCTGGCGCTCGTCCTCACCCCGACCCGCGAGCTGGCCCAGCAGGTCACCGAGGCGCTCACCCCGTACGCGACCGCCGTCAACCTGCGGATCGCCACCGTCGTCGGCGGCATGTCCATCACCCGGCAGGCCAACGCGGTGCGCCGCGGCGCCGAGGTGCTGGTGGCCACCCCGGGCCGACTGGACGACCTGATCAACCGCGGCGACGTGCGGCTCTCCGACGTGGCGATCACCGTCCTGGACGAGGCCGACCAGATGGCCGACATGGGCTTCCTGCCGCAGGTCACCAAGCTGCTGGAGCAGGTCGCCGAGGGCGGGCAGCGGATGCTCTTCTCCGCCACCCTGGACCGCAACGTCGACCGCCTGGTCAAGCGCTTCCTGACCGACCCGGTCACCCACTCGGTGGACCCGTCGGCCGGCGCGGTGACCACGATGGACCACCACCTGCTCCAGCTGGAGCCCGCCGACAAGGCGTCCGCCACCGCGCACATCGCCTCCCGCGAAGGCCGGCTGATCATGTTCGTGCACACCAAGCACGGCGCCGACCGTCTCGCCAAACAGCTGCTCGCCAACGGCGTGAAGGCCGCCGCCCTGCACGGCGGCAAGTCCCAGCCGCAGCGCAACCGGGTGCTCGACCAGTTCCGCGACGGCCACGTCACCGCGCTGATCGCCACCAACGTCGCCGCCCGCGGCATCCACATCGACGGCCTCGACCTGGTCGTCAACGTCGACCCGCCGATCGACCACAAGGACTACCTCCACCGCGGCGGCCGCACCGCCCGGGCGGGGGAGTCCGGCACCGTCGTCACCCTGGTCCTGCCCGAGCAGCGGCGTGAGGTCAACCGCCTGATGACGGTGGCCGGCATCCGCCCCACCACCACCAAGATCCGCCCGGGTGACGCCGAGCTCGCCCGGATCACGGGTGCCCGCACCCCGAGCGGCGTGCCCGTCACGCTGGCCGCGCCGGTGCAGGCTTCGGCCGCCGAGGCCAAGCCCGAGGCCAAGGCCGGCGCCCCGCGCCGCCGCCCCGGCAAGCGCTCCGGGCTGCCCGCCGACGTCGACATGAGCGGCAACCCGCGCCGCCCCCGTCCCAAGTCGCGCACCGGCGGTGCCCAGGGCGAGCGGCACCAGGCGGCCGGCTTCATCGGCCGCTCCTCGGGCCGCGCCAAGCCCGGCAGCGGCTCCAAGTCCGGCTCCAACTACGGCACCGGCCGCCAGCGCCGCAAGGCCGACTAGGTCCTGCCCGAGGTCCGACCACGGCCCGGCTCCCCCCGCTGCGGGGAGCCGGGCCGTGTGCATTCCGGCCGGATCGGCTGCCTGTCCGGCCTGCCCGGCTGTGCGCCGCGCCGCGTCCTGCGCCTTCCGTCCGTGGACGCACCGGTGGCGTGATCTCCACCCCGCCCCGTTGACCGTGAACACGCCACACCCGAGACTTTCACGCGGCCTGCACAACTGTCGCACCGTCATCACGGTTCACGGACAGGCGGGTCGACCGGTTCACCGTCTCCGGAAGGACCTTCCCGATGCGTCGCACCGCTGCCCTGTTCTCCGGCGCCGCCCTGCTCGGCGCGGCCGCCGTCTTCGCCGCACCAGCCGCCGACGCCCAGGCCGCCGGGGGGTGTTACGCCTACACCGGCGGCTGGAACGCCTACGGCGCCTGCTCCGGCATCGACCCGCTGCAGACCTGGTACGTCACCGCCACCTGCCAGTACTGGAACGCCGACCACACGGTGCAGTTCTCCCGGCCCGTCAACGGCTTCGTGGTGGCCGGGGACGGCACGTCGGTCGCCTCCTGCGGGATCAACGACACCGTGCTCTTCCCGCGCGTCGTCTACGCCGGCCGGCTGCCCACCCAGCCCGCCGGCCCGGTCGGCCAGATCACCGGCTACGCGGACAAGTGCGTCGACGTGAAGGGCGCCAGCAGCTCCGACCGCACGCCGGTCCAGATCTACGACTGCAACGGCACCAACGCCCAGCAGTGGAAGATCGCCACCGACGGCACGATCCGTGCCCTCAACAAGTGCCTGGACGTCGCCGGCGGCAACACCGCCAACGGGACCAAGGTCCAGCTGTACTCCTGCAACGGGACCGGCGCCCAGCAGTGGCGGGTCCGGGCCGACGGTTCGATCCTCAACCCGCAGTCCGGCCGTTGCCTGGACGACCTGGGCTTCTCCACCGCCAACGGCAACCAGCTCGGCATCTGGGACTGCAACGGCGCCGCCAACCAGGTCTGGCAAGTCCCCTCCTGACCGGCTCGCCCGGTCCCCGGGCCTGCCCAGTCCCGACCGGACCGGCGGACGAGCCGTCCGGGCCACCTCACGTCTTCCCCCAGGAGCCTCCCCATGCGCCGTACCGCCGCCCTGTTCGCCACCGCCCTGCTCGCGGGGGCCGCCGCGCTCACCGCGCCCGCCGCCGGTGCCGCCGAGGCCCCCGCCCCCGCGGCCGCACCGTCCGCGCTGTCCGCCGTGACCGTCCCGGGTCCGGGCGGCGTCGGGAGCTGCTCCCAGTCCGGTCCCTCCGCCACCTGCACCGGCCTCGACCCCATGCAGACCTGGAGCGTCGGGGGCACCTGCGCGACCTGGGACTTCAACACCAACATGTACACCTTCTCGCAGGCGTGGAGCGGCACGGTCAGGGGTGACGGCACCGCCTCCGCGACCTGCTTCGGCATGGGCATGTGGTGGGGCGGCGGCGTCTCCTTCGGACCTGCCGTCCCGGCCGGCCCGGTCGGGCAGGTCACCGGCTTCGCGGGCAAGTGCCTGGACGTGCGCGGCGGCAGCATGGCCAACAAGACGCCCACCCAGATCTGGGACTGCCTCGGCAACGTCAACCAGCGGTGGAAGATCGGCACCGACGGCACGATCCGCGCCGTCGGCGTCTGCCTGGACATCTGGGACGGCCGCACCGGCAACGGCACCCAGGTGCACACCGGCCCCTGCAACGGCAACATCGCCCAGCAGTGGTGGGTCCGGGGCGACGGCGCGATCGTCAACACCAAGTCCGGCCGCTGCCTGGACGTCCGGGCCTTCGACAGCACCAACGGCAACATCGTGCAGATCTGGGACTGCAACGGCACCGCGAACCAGATCTGGCACCTGCCCGTCTGATGCGGATCCGACCGCCCGGACCCGACGGCGCGGCAACGCCCGGTCCCCCTCGCCCGAGCGGAGACCGGGCCCGTGCGGTACCCCGGGACGCCGGACGGCCCGCCGGGATGATCAGGCGGTCAGGGCGGGGGCCGCTGTTACCGCCCGCCGGGCCCGGTCGTAGCGGGCGAGGAGGAGGGTGGCGACCTCGGGGGCGGAACCGAGGACGTCGGCGAGGAGGTCGGCGGAGTCGGCGGCGGCCTCGGCGATGCGGTCGGGGAGGCGGCCCGGGGCGAGCAGGTAGGGGGAGACGGCCACCTCGGCGGCGCCGGCGCGGCGCAGGGCTGCGACGGCGTCCGGGACGCGGGGGCCGGCGGCGGAGGCGTAGGCGACCTCGACGCCGGCCCAGCCGCGGGTGCGGCGCCACTCGGCGGCGGCCGCGCGGGTGGCGGCGTCGGCGGCCGGGTCGGAGGAGCCGGCCGCGGCGAGGACGACCCCGGTGCGGGCCCGGACGGCGGGTGAGCCGAGGTCGAGCCCGGCCTCGGCGAGCCGCCGGTCCAGCGCGGCGAGCAGCAGCGGCGAGGGCCCGAGCACGTCGGCGACCGGGAGGGCCGAACCGCAGGCCCGCAGCGCCGCGGGGATGTCGTGCTTGGCGTGGAAGGCCCGGTTGAGCAGGAGCGGCACGGCGACGGCTGAGGCGTCGGCCTCCGCGAGCCGGGCGGCCACCCGGGGGATCCGCGGTGCGCAGTGGTCGAGGTAGGCGGTGGCCACCTCCAGCCCGGGGCGCAGCGCGCGGACCCGCTCGACCAGGGCGGCGACCGTCGCGGCGTGCCGGGCGTCGCGGCTGCCGTGGGCGATCAGCAGCAGGGCGGGGCTGCCCGCCGCCTCGGGGGTGGCGGGGGCGGCGGTCAGCCGGTGGCCTTCGGACACGGGAGCCGCCTCACTTGACGGCGGCCAGCAGGCCGCGGTTGCGCAGGACCCGGCGCTCGACCGGGGTGAACACCAGCAGCTCGATGGCGATGCCGACGAAGAGGATGAGCAGGATGCCGAGCAGCACCCCCGCCATGTCGGAGAACTCGCGCTGGTTCTCCAGGTAGCGGCCGAGACCGAGGCCCAGGTCGGGGGAGGAGGCGACCAGCTCGGCGGCCATCAGCGAGCGCCAGGAGAAGGCCCAGCCCTGCTTGAGGCCGGCCAGGTAGCCGGGCAGCGCGGCCGGCAGCAGGACGTGCCGGGCGCCGTTCAGGCCGGTGGCGCCGATGGTGCGGCCGGCCCGCAGGAACAGCGGCGGCACCTGGTCGATGCCGGCCACCAGGCCGTTGGCGATGGACGGGACGGCGCCGAGCAGGATCACCGCGTACATCATCGAGTCGTTGATGCCGAGCCAGATGACGGCGGCCGGCACCCAGGCGACCGAGGGCAGTGACTGGAGGCCGGAGAGCACCGGCCCGAGCGCGGCCCGGACCGGCCGGACCCGGGCGACCAGCAGGCCGATCGGGGTGCCGATGGCGAGCGCGACCAGGAAGCCGGACAGGCCGCGCCAGACACTGGTCCAGATGATCGAGAACAGCGTGCCCGCGGTCCAGAGGTCCTCGGCGGCGTGCCAGACGTCGAGCGGGCTGGGCAGCTTGTAGTCGCTGGTCAGGTGCAGGCTGTAGGCGCCCTGCCAGAGGGCGAGCACCAGGACGGCGCCGAGCAGCGGCGGCAGGGCCTTCTGCCGCAGTGCCTCGGCGAGCGAGCGGCGCGGTGCGGAGACGGCGTCCAGCGCGTCCAGGCCGGCGCCGACGTCGGCGGTGTCCGCACCGGCGGCCGCCGACGTCGGCGCGGCGGGGACGGTGTCAGTGCTGGCCATGGCGGCGGATCTCCCCACGCAGTTCTTCGGTGATCTCGATGGACAGGTCGGCGACGCCGGCGGACTCGATCCGGCGCGGCTGCGGCAGGTCGATCCGCCACTCCCTGGCGACCCGGCCGGGGCGGGAGGAGAGCAGCACCACGCGCTGGGCGAGCCGGACGGCCTCCCGCACGTTGTGGGTGACGAACAGGACGGAGAGCCTGCGCTCGGCCCAGATCCGGGTGATCTCGTCGTGCAGGACGTCCCGGGTGATGGCGTCGAGGGCCGCGAAGGGCTCGTCCATCAGCAGCACCGAGCCGCCCTGGGCGAGAGCGCGGGCCATCGCCACGCGCTGGCGCATGCCGCCGGAGAGCTCGTGCACGCGCTTGCCGTAGGAGCCGGCGAGGCGGACCAGTTCGAGCAGGCGCTCGGCCTCGGCCCGGCGCTCCGTGCGCGGGACGCCGGCGAGCTTGAGGGCGAGTTCGATGTTCTTGCCGGCCGTGAGCCAGGGGAACAGTGCGTGCTCCTGGAACATCAGCGCGGGGCGCCCCCCGGGCACCTCGATCGTGCCCGCGGTGGGCCGGTCGAGGCCGGCGACCAGGTTGAGCAGGGTGGACTTGCCGCAGCCCGAGGCTCCGAGCAGCGTGACGAACTCGCCGGGCGCGACGTCCAGGGTGATGTCGTCCAGCACGTGGGTCTGCGCGCCGGCGCGCCCGAAGGACTTGTGCACGTGCGAGATCCGGACGGCGGGCGGGCCGTCCAGGGCCTCGGTGCGCGGGGCGTCTTCCGTGGTGGTCAGTGCCGGGGTCATGGGCACCTCCTGCAGGAGTGGTCAGGGCCCCCTCCGGCCGGTCGGCGGGGCCGGAGGGAGGGTGGCGAAGTCGGGTACCGGGGTCCGGCCCCCGCCCGTCCCGTAGTTGGGGCATCGATCGGGCATCGACCGGGCGGGCGGGGTGCCGGACCGCGGGGCTTGGCCGCGGTGGCGCGGGGCCGCCGCGGGCGGGGCTACCTGCGGCCGAGTCCGGCGTCCGCCACCGGGCTCCGGCCCGTGGCCGCGAGCACCTTGTTGAGCAGGGTCAGGTCGTAGATCCCGTTCAGGTTCGGCTTCTTGAGCAGGCCGACGGCGACGGCATGGTCGGCCTCGGCCTGGAGCGTGCCGGCCAGCGGGTCGTCCAGGAAGTCGATGTCGGCCCAGGCCGGGTCGAGGACGGCCGGTTCCAGGGCGTTGCCGGCCTCCTTCCTGATGGCCTCGTTGGCGTCGGCCTTGGCCTTCTCCGGGTTGGCCTCGATGAAGGCGTTGGCGGCCACCGAGCCGCGCAGCACCGCCTCCACCACGTCCGGGTGCTCGCTGAGGAACCTCTGCGAGACGACGATGTTGGTGATCACGAACTTCTCGTCCGGCCAGAGGTCCTTCTCGTCGAGCAGGACCTTCGCGCCGAGGGCGACCAGCTTGGAGGCGGTCGGCTCGGGCACCCAGGCGCCGTCGATCGATCCCTGCTTGTAGGCGTCCGGGGTGACCTTGTTGTCCGAGCGGACCACGGAGACGTCGCCGGCGCCGGACTGGGCGTCGACCTTGTAGCCCTTGCCGGCCAGGTAGTCGAGCAGCGCCACGTCCTGCGTGTTGCCCAGCTGCGGGGTGGCGATCTTCTTGCCCCTGAGGTCGTCCGGGGAGGCGACCTTGTCCGGGTCGGCCACCAGCTTGACCCCGCCGGAGGCCGAGCCGCCGATGATCTTCAGCGACTTGCCCTCGGACCTGGTGTAGCCGTTGATCGCGGGGGAGGGGCCGATCCAGCCGATGTCGATGGAACCGGCGTTCAGCGCCTCGATCTCGGCCGGGCCCGCGTTGAAGACCTGGGTCTTGAGCCGGGTGCCGCCGAGCTCCTTCTGGAAGAGACCCTCCTGCAGCCCGACCAGCGCCGTGCCGTGGGTCAGGTTGGCGAAGTAGCCGATCTTCACGGTGTCGGCGGAGAGCTTCGCGCCGGACGCCCCCGGAGGCGAACCCCCGGCGGCGGAGTCGGACGTCTTGTCCGCGCTCTTCGAGCCGTAGCCGCAGGCGGAGAGCAGTGTCACGGCGGTCAGGCCGGCCAGGGCGGCCGCGGTGGTGCGTCCGATCCGGCCGGCGGCCGGGCGTGCCGGGGCGGGTGGGGCGGAGGCGTGCGGGAGGGGCCGGTTCGGTGCCATGGCAGGGGTCCTGTTCACGGACGGACCGTCAGAAGGCGGTCTCGGGAGGGAAGTCGGTCAAGGTGGCGCTTGCGGCATCGGGGGACGCCGGGCAAGCCGGGTCGGCGCTGCTGTTCCGGTGGGGACGGACAGCGGCCGGCCCGGTGACAGGGCGTTCTCAGCCCTGCCGGCCCACACATCGGACCAGACCGCCCTGGCCGCTGCCGAGGACGCCTCCCCCGGACTTCGTCCGGGGGTGCCCCCATCCGATGCGGCCGCCTTCCTTGTCCATGCCCGAGAACGCCTCGATGGGCATCAGACCCAGTCCTCCTCGTCGGGTGCCTCCGGAGCGCCGGTGCGTACGGTGTCGAAGGCCTCGCCCGCCATGCCGGCGGTGAGGGTGGTGCCGTCGGCCGGGTCGATCAGGAGGAAGGAGCCGGTGCGGCGGTTGTCGGAGTAGGCGTCGAGGGCCAGCGGTTCGGCGGTGCGCAGCACGACGTGGCCGATGTCGTTGACGTTCAGTCCGTGGGTGCCGGGGCGTTGTTCGAGGGTGTCGATGTCGATGCGGTAGGAGATGTCCTTGACGAGGGCGCGCACCGTGCGGGTGGTGTGCTTGAGGAGCACTTTGTCGCCGGTGCGCAGGGGGCGCTCGTTGAGGTGGCTGACGGTGGCTTCGATGTCCTTGGTCGGTCGGGGGGCGGGGTCGGCGGCGATGAGGTCGCCGCGGGAGATGTCGATGTCGTCGGCGAGGCGGATGGTGACGGACTGGGGGGCCCAGGCGATGTCCGTCTTCTGGCCGAGGGCGTCGATGTCGGTGACGGTGGTGGTGTGGCCGGAGGGCAGGACGGTGACGGTGTCGCCGACGCGCAGGACGCCGGAGGCCAGCTGGCCGGCGTAGCCGCGGTAGTCGGGGTGTTCCTCGGTCTGCGGGCGGATGACGTACTGGACGGGGAAGCGGGCCGGTTCGGCGGTGGGGTCGCTGCCGACCGGGACGGTCTCCAGGTGTTCCAGCAGGGTCGGGCCGCCGTACCAGTCCATGTGGGCGGAGGGTTCGACGACGTTGTCGCCGGCGAGGGCGGAGATCGGCACCGCTACCACGTCGTTGATGCCGAGGGAGGCGGCGTAGGCGGTGAACTCGGCGGCGATGGCGGCGAAGACGGGCTCGGCGTAGTCGACGAGGTCCATCTTGTTGACGGCGAGGACGACGTGGGGCACGCGTAGCAGGGCGGCGACGGCGGCGTGCCGGCGGGTCTGCTCGACGACGCCGTTGCGGGCGTCGATCAGGACGACGGCGAGTTCGGCGGTGGAGGCGCCGGTCACCATGTTGCGGGTGTACTGCACGTGGCCGGGGGTGTCGGCGAGGATGAACCGGCGTCGGGGGGTGGCGAAGTAGCGGTAGGCGACGTCGATGGTGATGCCCTGCTCGCGCTCGGCGCGCAGGCCGTCGGTGAGCAGCGCGAGGTCGGGTGTCTGCTGGCCGCGGCCCAGGGAGGCGCGTTCGACGGCCTCCAGTTGGTCGGCGAGGACGGACTTGGAGTCGTGGAGCAGGCGGCCGACCAGGGTGGACTTGCCGTCGTCGACGGATCCGGCGGTGGCGAAGCGCAGCAGGGAGGTGGCGCTGGTCTCGGTGGTGGTGCTCATTTAGAAGTACCCCTCGCGCTTGCGGTCTTCCATCGCGGCCTCGGACAGTTTGTCGTCGGCGCGGGTGGCGCCGCGCTCGGTGAGGCGGCTGGCGGCGATCTCGGTGATGACGGCCTGGATGGTGGTGGCGTGGGAGTCGACGGCGCCGGTGCAGGACATGTCGCCGACGGTGCGGTAGCGGATCATGCGGCGCTGGACCGGCTCGTCGTCCTTGGGGCCGCCCCACTCGCCGGCGGTCAGCCACATGCCGGCCCGGGAGAAGACGTCGCGCTCGTGCGCGTAGTAGATCTCCGGGAGTGCGATGCCTTCGCGTTCGATGTACTGCCAGACGTCGAGCTCGGTCCAGTTGGAGAGCGGGAAGACCCGGACGTGTTCGCCGGCGGCGTGGCGGCCGTTGTAGAGGGACCAGAGCTCGGGGCGCTGGCGGCGCGGGTCCCAGGCGCCGAACTCGTCGCGCAGGGAGAAGACGCGCTCCTTGGCGCGGGCCTTCTCCTCGTCGCGGCGGCCGCCGCCGAAGACGGCGTCGAAGCGGTTGTTCTCGATGGCGTCGAGCAGTGGGACGGTCTGCAGGGGGTTGCGGGTGCCGTCGGGGCGTTCGCGCAGCCGGCCGTCGTCGATGAAGTCCTGGACGTGGGCGACGTGCAGGCGCAGGCCGTGCTCGGCCACGACGCGGTCGCGGTAGGCGATGACCTCGGGGAAGTTGTGGCCGGTGTCGACGTGCAGCAGGGAGAACGGGATCGACGCGGGGGCGAAGGCCTTGAGCGCCAGGTGCAGCATGACGATGGAGTCCTTGCCGCCGGAGAAGAGGATCACGGGGCGCTCGAACTCCCCCGCGACCTCGCGGAAGACGTGTACCGACTCGGCCTCCAGCGCGTCCAGGTGGGACAGCGTGAAGGGGCTGTCGTCGGTGCGCACGGGACGGTTGGTCGCGGTGGTCATGCGAGTCCCCTCTCGGTCAGGAAGGCGTGCAGCTCGGCGGCGGAGTCGGCCACGTCGCGGTCCTGGGTCTGGATCCGCAGCTCCGGGTCGGCGGGGGCCTCGTACGGGTCGTCCACGCCGGTCAGGCCGGAGATCTCGCCGGCCGCCTGCTTCGCGTACAGGCCCTTGACGTCGCGTTCGGCGCAGAGCCCGACGGGGGTGGCGACGTGGATCTCCAGGAACGCGGTGTCGTTGGCGGCGTGCCGGGCGCGGACCGCGGCACGGGAGTCGGCGTAGGGGGCGATCACCGGGGCGAGCACCTTGACCCCGTGGGCGGCCAGCTTCTCCGCGACGAAGCCGATCCGGGTGACGTTGGTGTGCCGGTCCTCGCGGGTGAAGCCGAGGCCCTTGGAGAGGAACTCGCGGATCTCGTCGCCGTCCAGGACCTCGACCTTGTGGCCCTCGGCGCGCAGCCGCCCGGCCAGCGCGAAGGCCAGGGTGGTCTTGCCCGCGCTGGGCAGCCCGGTCAGCCACACGGTGGCACCGCGCTCGCAGGGGGCGGCCGCGGGGGCCGCCTCTGCGGCTCCGTCGGCGGCCGGGGTGTGGACTGTCGTCACGGTGGGGTCTCCAGGAGGGGGTGGGGGGATCGGCGGGGGATCAGAGGTGGATGCCGCACTCGGTCTTGCCGGAGCCGGACCAGCGGCCGGCCCGGGCGTCCTCGCCCTCGGCCGGCTTGCGGGTGCAGGACAGCGGCGAGCAGCCGATGGAGGTGTAGCCCTCCCACAGCAGCGGGTTGAGCAGCACCCCGTGGGCGGCGACGTAGGCGTCGACGTCCTCCTGCGTCCACCGGGCGATCGGGGCGATCTTGACCTTGCGGCGCTTCGGGTCCCAGGAAACCACCGGGGTGTTCGCCCGGGTGGGGGACTCGTCGCGGCGCAGCCCGGTGGCCCAGGCGTCGTAGCCGCCGAGTCCGCGGTTCAGCGGCTCGACCTTCCGCAGCGAGCAGCAGAGGTCCGGGTCGCGGTCGTGCAGGTTCGGCCCGTACTCGGCGTCCTGCTCGGCCACGGTCAGCCGCGGCGTGAGGGTGATGACGTTGACCGGCATGGTCGCCGCCACCGCGTCCCGGGTGCCGATGGTTTCCGCGAAGTGGTAGCCGGTGTCCAGGAACACCACGTCCACGCCGGGCAGCACCGAGGAGGCGAGGTGGGCGACGACGGCGTCCTCCATCGAGGAGGTGACGCAGAACCGCCTGCCGAACGTGTCGGCGGCCCACTGCAGGATCTCCTGCGGGGTCGCCTCCTCCAGCTCGCGGCCGGCCTTCTCCGCCGCCGCACGGTGGTCAGTCGTCGTGCCGGTCACGTGGCGTACCCCCGTTGGTCGGTGACAGCAGGCCGAGGAACTTCAGCTGGAAGGCGCGGCGGCAGCCGTGGCACTCCCAGGCGCCGTGCCCGGCCTCGGACGGGCGCAGGTCCTCGTCCCCGCAGTACGGGCAGAAGAACGGTGCCGCTCTTTCGCTCATGACAGCTGCTCCTCGTCGGCCCGGGCCGCCCACTGGGCGAAGCGCTCGCCCTCGGCGCGGCCGGCCCGGTAGCGGGTCAGCACGCGCTCGACGTAGTCGGGCAGGCCGTCCTTGGTGACCTTGAGGCCGCGGACCTTGCGGCCGAAGCCGGCCTCCAGCCCGAGCGCGCCGCCCAGGTGGACCTGGTAACCCTCGACCTGGTCGCCGTTCTCGTCGGTGACCAGCTGGCCCTTGAGACCGATGTCGGCGACCTGGATCCGGGCGCAGGCGTTCGGGCAGCCGTTGATGTTGATGGTGAGCGGCTCGTCGAAGTCCGGGAGGCGTTCCTCCAGCTCGTCGATGAGCGTGCGGCCGCGCTCCTTGGTCTCGACGATGGCGAGCTTGCAGTACTCGATGCCGGTGCAGGCCATGGTGCCGCGGCGGAACGGTGACGGGTTGACCCGCAGGTCCAGCGCCTCCAGGCCGGCCACCAGCGACTCGACCCGGTCCTCGGCGATGTCGAGGACGAGCATCTTCTGCTCGGCGGTGGTGCGCAGGCGGTCGCTGCCGTGCTCGGCGGCGAGGTCGGCGATCTGCCCGAGCAGCTTGCCGTTGACCCGGCCCACCCGCGGGGCGAAGCCGACGTAGTACCGGCCGTCCTTCTGCCGGTGCACGCCGACGTGGTCGCGCCAGCGGCCGCTGGGCTCCTCCGGCGCGGGGCCGTCGACCAGCGGGTACTTGAGGTACTCGTCCTCCAGTACCTGACGGAACTTCTCCGGGCCCCAGTCGGCGACCAGGAACTTCAGCCGGGCGCGGTTGCGCAGGCGGCGGTAGCCGTAGTCGCGGAAGATGCCGATCACGCCGCCGTAGACGTCCGCGACCTCGTCCAGCGGGACCCAGGCGCCCAGGCGCACCCCGAGCTTCGGGTTGGTCGAGAGGCCGCCGCCGACCCAGAGGTCGAAGCCGGGGCCGTGCTCCGGGTGGTTCACGCCGACGAAGGCGACGTCGTTGATCTCGTGCGCGACGTCCAGCAGCGGGGAGCCGGAGACGGCGGACTTGAACTTGCGCGGCAGGTTGGAGAACTCGGGGTTGCCGATGAAGCGGCGGTAGATCTCCTCGATGGCGGGGGTGCCGTCGACGATCTCGTCCTCGGCGATACCGGCCACCGGGGAGCCCAGGATGACGCGCGGGGTGTCGCCGCAGGCCTCGGTGGTGGAGAGGCCGACGGCCTCCAGCTTCTGCCAGATCGCCGGGACGTCCTCGATCCGGATCCAGTGGTACTGGACGTTCTGGCGGTCGGTCAGGTCGGCGGTGCCGCGGCCGTACAGCTCGGAGACCTCGGCGATCGCCCGGAGCTGGGCGACGGTCAGCCGGCCGCCGTCGACGCGGACGCGGAGCATGAAGAACTCGGCGTCCAGCTCGTGCGGCTCCAGGATCGCGGTCTTGCCGCCGTCGATGCCCTCCTTGCGCTGGGTGTAGAGACCCCACCAGCGCATCCGGCCGCGCAGGTCCGCCGGGTCGATCGAGTCGAAGCCGCGGTGCGCGTAGATCGTCTCAATGCGTGTCCGCACATTGAGACCGTCGTCGTCCTTCTTGAACTGCTCGTTGGCGTTCAGCGGAGTGAAGTGGCCCATGCCCCACTGGCCCTCACCGCGGTGGCGGGTCGCCTTGCGGGCCGCGGCGGGGCGGCGCGCGGCGGTGCCGTCGGCCGTGGGCTCGGCGGTCTCGGGAGTGGTGGCCATGGTGAAGTCCTTCGGGGCAGGTGGCTCTGACGCCGGGTTGGTCGCGGTGCGTGCTCGGCGGTGCGGTGCTGCTGTGACCTGCTGGTTTCTCAGGGCCGGGAGAGCAGTGACCGAGGCCGGGCGGGCGCCTGCGCATCCGCTTCGGCGGTTGCGGCGAGGGGGGTGGGCGCCGGGTGCGGTGGGTGTCGCGGGGTGGGCTCAGGTCACCGGACAGATGGCGCTGGACACGCGAAGGAGATCGACGTGGAGTCGACCTACCAGGGTGGTTCCGGCGCTTGGCATGGCAAGAGATTCGCACGGCGCATGACTCGCGGTCCACTAACGTCCGTATTGTGGACGCACTGGTTTCGCATCCCGAGACGATCGAGCGTTCCCGCCGCTCCCCGCTTCCGCCCCACTGTCGCCGCTCGGCGGTCCGGAGATCAAGGGACCGGCCCCGGCCCGATAACGTTGGGCCTGTGCAAGCAGCAGGCGAGACGACGAGACCGAACCCCGAGCGGCCCTCCCGTCGTCGGGGCAGGGGCTCCCGGCGGGCGGCCAAGCAGGTCACCTGGCGCAGTACCGCCTGGGCCCTGGTCAAGGACACCACCAACACCTGCGTCGAGTACCGGGTCACCGGGCTCGCCGCCGAGGCGGCGTTCTTCACCCTGCTCTCCATCCCCCCGCTGCTGCTCTGCCTGGCCGGAACGCTCGGCTATCTGGACGACTTCGTCGGCGCCGGCACCATCGACTCGCTGCGGCAGGACATCCTCAAGGCCTCCGGGACCGTCCTCACCGACTCGTCGGTCAAGGCGGTCGTGGTCCCGCTGCTGGACGACGTCTTCAACCACCGGCGGCCGGACCTCGTCTCGCTCGGCTTCCTGCTCTCGCTCTGGTCGGGCTCGCGCGCGCTCTACATCTTCATCGACACCATCACGGTGATGTACGGGCTCGACGGCAAGCGCGGCATCGTCAAGACCCGGACGATGTCGCTCGGCCTCTACCTCGGCGCGCTGGTGATCGGCTCGCTGGTGCTGCCGCTGCTGCTGGCCGGCCCCGGACTGGTGCAGAACGCGGTGGGCGTCGGCCTCGCGTCCGTGGTCAACGCCTTCTACTGGCCGGTCGCGATCCTGCTGCTGATCGTCTCCCTCACCACGCTCTACCACCTGGCCGTGCCGGTCTCCACCCCGTGGCGCGAGGACATCCCCGGCGCCCTGGTGGCCCTGGTCGTCCTGGTCTTCTGCAGCGTGGGGCTCCGGTTCTACCTGGTGAGCTCGGTCGAGGGCCGCTCGGCGTACGGCTCGCTGGCCGCGCCGGTGGCCGTGCTGCTGTGGATCTTCGTGGTCGCGCTCGCGGTGCTGATCGGCGCCGCGATGAACGCCGCCATAGACCGCCGCTGGCCCACGCTGGAGACCGCCGACGCGCGCGCCGAGAACGAGCGCGCCCACGAGGAGGCGGCCGCCGCCGTGGTCCGTGAGGTGGCCGCCCGGCGCGCCGTCGAGCGGGCCCGCCGGGCGCGCGAGCTGGGTCTCGCGGAGGGCGCCGAGGAGGAGTACTGGGAGGACGAGGGCGAGGACGTCGACGCACCCTCGGAGTACCCGGAGCGCTGGGCCGACGTGCTGGCCGCCGACAACGTGCGGGCCCGGCTCACCACGCGCGGCGGCCCGCACCACCGGCCGACCCCGCCGCCGCCCGACAGCGACCGGCCGACCGCGCCGCCGCCGGAGCGTCCGCTGCCCGGACCCCCGCCCCGGCCGCCGTGGGACCAGCGGCGCTGAGGCGGGGGTCCGCGTCCGCGGGGGTGTCCGGTCCGTGGACGGCCGGCTCGCGGTGACGGGGCCCGTGGCCCCGCTTCGGGCCTTGGCCGGGGGAACCCGCGGGTGAAAAACCGGTTGGCAGGGCCGGAGCGGCTCGCTACGGTCTGATCAGTCCGGTTCGAAGGGCCGCCGTTCTCGCGGCCCGTGGAGAGAAGCAGGAGGTGGGCCCGATGACTGTCACGGTCCTCACGGCTGCCCTGGGCAGCGCTCGCACCCACCTCTCCCTCCCGGCCGCAGGCTGACGCCGCTCCTCTGGCGCGCGCAGCCGCAGCCCGGCGGGATCACATTCCTCCCGAAGGGCCCACTGCGTTGTTCGACGCTGCCTCCGTTCCGTCCTCCCCCGTCTCCTCTTCTTCTTCCTCCCTGCTCGACACTCCGGGTTCCCCGCTGGCCGCCTACGGCTGGACGGACGAGCTCGCGGAGCAGTTCGCCCCGTTCGCCGAGGCCGGGCTGACGCCGGCCCGCGTCGTCCGGGTGGACCGCGGCCAGTGCGACGCCGTCCTGGTCGACCCGGGGACCGGTGAGCTGTGCACCGTCCGCGCCGACACCCGCCCGGTCGCGGACGCCGACATGATCAACTGCGCGTGCACCGGCGACTGGGCGGCCGTCGACCTCGCGGCCCGGCCGATGACGGCCGTCGCCGCGCTGCTGCCGCGCTCCACCGCGATCATCCGCAAGGTGGCCGGCAAGCGGTCCGACGGCCAGATCCTGGCCGCCAACGTCGACACCGTGCTGATCGCCGCCTCGCTCGCCGCCGAGCCGGACCTCGGCCGGATCGAGCGCTTCCTGGCGCTGGCGTGGGAGTCCGGCGCCGAACCGGTGGTCGTCCTCACCAAGGCCGACCTGGTCCACGACGCGGAGTTCATCCGCGCCGACGTCGAGGCCGCCGCCCCCGGTGTCACCGTGCTCGTGGTCAGCGCCGAGACCGGCGAGGGGGTGGACGCGCTGCGCGCCTGCATCCCCGGCACCACCGCGTTCATCGGCCAGTCCGGCGTCGGAAAGTCGACCCTCACCAACGTCCTCGCCGGTGCCGAGGTGATGGCCGTCCAGCAGGCCCGCGCGGTGGACCAGAAGGGCCGCCACACCACGACCGCCCGCGAGCTGACCGCGCTGCCCGGCGGCGGGGTGCTGATCGACACGCCCGGCCTGCGCGAGGTGGGCCTCTACGGCGGCGAGGGGGTGGCCCTGGCCTTCGCCGACATCGCGGAGCTGGCCGAGTCCTGCCGCTTCCACGACTGCGGGCACGCGAGCGAGCCCGGCTGCGCGGTGCAGGAGGCGCTGGCCGACGGCACGCTGCCGGAGCGTCGGATGGAGAGCTACCGCAAGCTCCAGCGCGAGAACGACTGGATCGCCTCCCGCTCGGACGCCCGGCTCGCCACGGCCCGGGTGAAGAAGTGGAAGGCCGTCACCAAGTCGATGCGCGCCGCGGGCGGCACCGTGAAGTGGTGACGCCCGGCCGGCCGTCCTGCTGACGCCCGGACCGCTCCGCCCCGGACGCCGTCCGGGCCGGAGCGGTCCGGGCGTGCATCACCGCTGGTCGCCGGCCGGCTCCCGGCGCAGGTCGGCCACCAGCCGGAACCGCTCCAGGACGACCGGCGTCCCGTCGTGCACCGTGAAGTCCGGGTCGCCCAGCGCGGACCGCATCTGCGGACCGTGCCAGAACCCCTCGTGGACCCTCCGCCACTCGGCCACCGTCGTGTAGCCCTCGCCCTCGTCGAGCGCGTGCTGCAGGTCGACCTCGGCCAGTGCCACGACCCGGACCTCCGTCGTCTCGGTCACGGCCACCACCGTGCCGTCCGAGTCGACCACCGCGGAGGGTACCCCGACCTGCGGCAGCGGCTCGTTCTCGTGCTCGTAGTCGGCGACCAGGCCGGTGGTGCTGGTCTTCGCACCGCTCAGCACCGCCGCGACCAGCTGATCGCGCAGCGGTCCGGGGAAGGCGAACTCCTCGATCCGCATCGCGGACACCCGGGGGTCGTCCGGACCGGTGTACGGCTGCACGTTCAGCTGCTCGCTCATGAGGCTCCTGTCCGGACGGCGGCCGGTCTGCCGCGAAGGGGGCGCCGCTGGTGGTGGGGCGCCACCGGGAGGTGGACGCCGGCCAGCGTATCCGCCGGCCCGGGCCGACGGCGCGCGGTTTTCCGCCCCGCTCCCCGGGCGGCCGCACGACCCGCGGGGCCGCCTTCCGCCGCTCACGCCCACGTCCGATTTCCGCCAGTCGGCCGGTCGCGGGTGCCGCAGACTGGACAGCGTGATCGACGACGACATCCGGTACCGAGCAGTGGACAGCCGCGACGCCCGCTTCGACGGCGTCTTCTTCACGGCCGTCACCTCGACCGGCATCTACTGCCGACCGAGCTGCCCCGCCGTGACCCCCAAACGTGCCAACTGCACCTTCTACCCCAGCGCGGCCGCCGCCCAGGGCGCCGGATTCCGCGCCTGCCGCCGCTGCCGCCCGGACTCGGTGCCCGGCTCACCGGAGTGGAACCACCGCGCCGACCTGGTCGGCCGCGCCATGCGGCTGATCGGCGACGGCCTGGTCGACCGCGAGGGCGTCGCCGGGCTCGCCCAGCGCCTCGGCTACAGCGCCCGGCAGCTCCAGCGCCAGCTCACCGCCGAACTCGGTGCCGGGCCGATCGCACTGGCCCGCGCCCGCCGGGCCCAGACCGCCAGGCTGCTGCTGCAGACCACCGAACTGCCGATCACCGAGATCGCCTTCGCGGCCGGCTTCGCCTCCGTCCGGCAGTTCAACGACACCGTCCGCGAGGTCTACGACCGCACCCCGAGCGGGCTGCGCGCCGAGGTCGCCGCCGGCCGGCGCAGCGCCACCCCGGCCGGCGGCCTCACGCTGCGCCTCGCCTACCGGGGCGCCCTGGACAGCGACCACCTGATCGGCTTCCTGGCGCTGCGGGCCGTCCCCGGCGTCGAGGAGATCGTCCCCGGCACGCGCCCCGGCGTCCGCACCTACCGGCGGACCCTCGCGCTGCCGTACGGGCACGGCATCGCCGAGGTCGACGGACTCGCGCCGGGGGACCCGTGCACCCGCGGCTGGCTGGACTGCCGCCTGTTCCTCGCCGACCTGCGCGACCTCCCGACCGCCGTCCAGCGGCTGCGCATCCTGTTCGACCTGGACGCCGACCCGGACGCGGTGGACGAGCAGCTCGGCGCCGACCCGCTGCTCGGCGCGCTGGTGGGCGGCCGGCCGGGCCTTCGCTCGCCCGGCCACGTCGACCCGCACGAGCTGGCCGTCCGCGCCGTGCTCGGCCAGCAGATCAGCGTCGGCGCCGCCCGCACCCTGGCCGGCCGGCTCGCCGAGAAGTACGGCACCGCGCTGCCCGAGCCCGACGGCGGGCTGCGGCTGCTCTTCCCGACCGCCGCCGCCCTGGCGGTGGCCGACCCCGAGGACTTCGCCATGCCGGCCGCCCGCCGGAAGGCGCTCACCGGCCTCTGCGCAGCTCTCGCCGAGGGCATCGTCCGCCTGGACGGCGGCGTCGACCGGGAGGAGGCGGCGGCCCAGCTGCTGGCCCTGCCCGGCATCGGCCCGTGGACCGTCGGCTACCTGCGGATGCGGGCGCTCGCCGACCCGGACGTCTTCCTGCCGAGTGACGTCGGCGTCCGCCACGGCCTCACCGCACTCGGCGCCCCGGGCGACCCGAAGTCCGCCGCCCGCGTCGCCGAGGCCTGGGCACCCTGGCGTTCCTACGCCGTGCACCGGCTCTGGGCGGGCGCCACCACTGACATCAGCACCGGAACGGAGAACATCCGAGCATGAGCACCACCGTCTTCACCTTCATGGAGAGCCCCTTCGGCCGCCTGCTGCTGAGCGGCGTCCGGCCGGCGGAGGGCGGACCGGCCGCCCTGGCCACGGTCACCGCCCCGGGCCAGAAGTACGCGCTGGCCGAGCCCGCGGACGACTGGGTCCACGATCCGGACGCACTCGCCGAGCCCGTCGCGCAGCTCACCGAGTACTTCGCCGGCAAGCGCACCACCTTCGACCTCCCGCTGGCGCCGGCCGGCACCGACTTCCGGCAGAGGATCTGGGCAGCCCTGGACGACATCCCGTACGGCGAGACGGTCACCTACGGTCGGCTGGCAGCCCTCGCCGGCGCCGCACCGCAGGCCGTCCGCGCCGTCGGCGGCGCGGTGGGCGCCAACCCGCTGCTCATCGTCCGGCCCTGCCACCGCGTGGTCGGCGCCAACGGCGCGCTGACCGGCTTCGCGGCCGGGGTCGACCGCAAGCGCTGGCTGCTGGACCTGGAGAGCGGCGCGCTGTTCTGAGCCGCCGGCCTTCCGCGGCCCCGGGCGGGCCGGCCCCGGACGGCCGGACGGGCCCGGGGCGCCTCCTAAGTGCTCGGCGTGAGATCGACGCGCCAGTCGTGGCTGCGCATCCACCGGCCGGAGGGGAACTCGAAGTCGGTCTCGCCGACCAGGGTGAAGCCGGCCTTGCGGCAGACCGTGTTGGAGGCGGGGTTGTCCACCGACGGGAAGGCGTGCAGGTGCCGGAACCGGGCCGCCGTACGTGCCTCGGCCACCGCGGCGCGGGCGGCGGCGACCGCGATGCCCCGGCCCTGGTGCTCGGGGAGGACGTTCCACCCCATCTCGTGGACGCGCTCGCCCTGCCAGGTGCGGGTGCCGTAGCCGACCGTGCCGACCGGTTCGGCCTCCCCGGCGAGGACGATGCGGAACATGCACCCCAGGCCGGACGGGACGAAGTCCAGGTAGCGCTGGTGGCGTACGAGCAACTGCTCCTCGGTCTCCGGGCCGCCGACGTGCTTCTTCATCCCCGGGGTGTTCACCCGGCGCAGCAGCGCGAGGTCGGCGTCCGTCCAGGGCTCGATGTGGATCTGTGCGGCGGTCATGCCGGGACGCTAGTCGGAGCCGTCGCCCGGCGGACACCGAATTTCGCCGCCCGGCGGCGGACTACTCGGGGCCGGTCGGGCGGGCCAGGGCGCGGGCCAGGCTGTCCAGTGCGGGCAGCGCCTGCATGACGGCCTCGCGGTCGGCGGGGGAGAGGGTGCCGAGCGCGGTCGCGATGCGGCGCTCGTGGGCGTGCTGCCAGTCGTCCAGCTGGCGCCGTCCGGCCGGGGTGAGGGCGATCCGGGCGGTGCGGCGGTCGCCGGGGTCGGCCTGGCGGTCGACGAAGCCGGCCTCCAGCAGTTTGCCGACCAGGCCGCTGACGGTGTTCGGGGCGAGCCGCTGGCGGTCCGCGAGCTCGCCGACCCGCAGCGGGGCGGCGGCGAGCGTCTGGAGGAGTTCGACCTGCGCCATCGGCAGGGACTCCCACGGGTAGTCGGTGCGGATGCTGCTGCGCAGGGCGCGGCGCAGCCGGGTGACCACGTCGGTCAGCCGCCGGGCGCGCTCCAGCGCCGTGGGCGCGAGGTCCGCCGGGGCCTCCTCGCCCGCCCGGTCCTCGGCGGTTTCGGCGGCGGGGTCGGCGGCGGGGTCGGGTACGGACGGCGACGGCGACATGGCGGACAGCGTATCGCCTGGTGGCGGCCGCCCCGCGAGCCGGTCTGGCGCCGATCAGATCGTAGAGAGAACATATCTGTATCCGATATATTTCTCGTATGGACACCGCCGCCCTCGCCTCCCGGCTGCTCACCGAGCGTCCCCGGCCGCACCGCGTGGCCCGGTGGCGGTACGCCCACTGGCTGGCGGTCGGCACGGTCTGCCTCGGGGCGTTCCTGGGGCAGCTGACGGCGAGCATCACGGCGCTCGTCTTCCCCGCCCTCGGGCGGCACTTCGACGCGGGCTTCGCCTCCGTCGAGTGGGTCGCGCTCGCCTACCTGCTGGTGCTGGTGGCCCTGTTGGCCCCGATCGGCCGGCTCTCCGACCTGGTCGGGCGAAAGACCGTGTACCTCGGCGGCTTCGCCGTCTTCGCGCTGGCCTCGCTCGGCGCCGGGTTGGCCGGGGGCCTCTGGGCGCTGGTGGCCTTCCGGGCGGTCCAGGCCGTCGGCGGCGCGATGATGCAGGCCAACAGCGTAGCGCTGGTGGCGCGCGGGGTTCCCGGGCACGCGATGCGGAGGGCACTGGGCGTGCAGGCGGCCGCGCAGGGCCTCGGCCTGGCGCTCGGGCCGAGCCTGGGCGGCCTGCTGGTGGAGCACGCCTCCTGGCGCTGGGTGTTCTGGATCAACGTGCCGATCGGCGTGCTGGGCATCCTGGCGGGCTGGTTCCTGCTGCCCTGCACCCGCCCCGAGGGCGTGCCGGGCCCCCGGGTCCGGGCGAGGGCGCACGGCGGCGGCCACTTCGACCTGGCCGGACTGCTCCTGCTCACCGGGGCGACCAGCGCGCTGCTGCTGGCCCTCTCCGCCTCCTCCGGCCTGCCGCTGCCCGGCTGGGCGGTGGCCGTGCTGCTGCTCGCCGCGGTGGTGTGCGCGCTCGGGCTGGTCCGGCAGGAGCGGCGCGCGGCCCGGCCGATCCTGGCACCGGGCCTGGTGAACACCCCCGGGGTGCGGTCCGGCCTGGTGGTCTCGCTGATCGGCTACCTGCTGCTGTTCTGCCCGCTGGTGCTGGCCCCCGTCCTGCTCGCCGGGGCCGGTGTGCCGACGTCCCGGGTCGGCCTGGTGGTGACGCTGCTGCCCGCCGCGTTCGCGGTCGCGGCCACCGCCGGCGGCGCGATGCTGCCCCGGGTCTGGTCGGACCTGGCCCGCTGCCGGCTGGGCGCGGCCGTCGCGGGCGCGGGGCTCCTGCTCTTCGCCCTGCTGCCGGCCGGCGGTGCGGGGGCGGGTGCCGCGGGGGTGGGCGGTCTTCTGCCGGTCGCCGTCGCGCTGGCGATCGCCGGCTGGGGGCTGGGCCTGCTGCTGCCCGCCAACAACGCGCTGGTGATGGGGGCGATCCCGGCGGAGTGCTCGGCGGTCGGCGGCGGCATGGTCAACATGGCCCGGAGCCTCGGCACGGCCCTCGGTACCGCGCTGCCCGTGCTCGGCGTCCACCTGGCGGGCGCGGCGACCGGTGGGCGGGCCGTGCTGCTCGCGCTGGCCGCGGTCGCGGGCCTCGCGGTGGCGGTGGCCCGCCCGGCCCGGCGCCGCTGAGCCCGGCTGCGGTGCCGCTCGGTCCGTCCGCGGCCGCGGACGGACCGAGCGGGAAACCGAACCGGGGTGCGGCGGACGGTCGAGCCGTCCGCCGCCCCCGGCCGAGCCGTCAGGAGGCGGGGACGCCCGGGGCGGCGCCGCGCTCCTTGAGCATGTCGGTGATCAGCTGGATCTCCGAGATCTGCCCGTTCACCATCGACTGCGCGAGCCGCTTCTCGGTCTCGTTCTTCGCCATGTCGACGTAGCCCTGGGCCATCTCGACCCCGCCCTTGTGGTGCTCCAGCATCAGCTGCAGGTAGTACACCTCGGCCTCGCGGCCGCTGAGCGAGCGCAGCTTGCCGAGCTGGGTGTTGGTGGCCATGCCGGGCATCAGCGAGCCGTCGTGCGCCTCGTAGGTGTGGTGCATGTTCATCCACACCATCGGCTTGGCCGCGGAGTGCTGCGAGAGCCCCCACTGGTCGAGCCAGCCCATCATCATCCCGCGCTGGTTGGCCTGGGTGTTGATGATGTCGAAGGCGAGGGTGCGGACCGGCTCGTCGCTCGTCCGGTCCCGGACGATGAACGACAGGTCGACGGCCTGCTGGTGGTGGGTCGCCATGTCGCGGGCGAACCCGGCCTCGGGGGAGTCGTCCGCCGGCACGCTGAGCGCCGACGAACCCGAGGCGGACGTCCCACCGGCCACCAGGGCAGGTATGCCGAGGGCGAGGGCGAGCGAGGCGGCCAGCACGGCCGGCCACCACAGTCGCCGACGGGAGGACGCCCGGGGCGCCTCGCCGTCCTCCTCCACGGGGATCACCGAGTCCGCGGTCACATCGACCCCATGGTGCAGGACGCGCCCGGCTCCTGGGTCTGCTGGCCCTGCACGTACTTGGTGAAGAAGGCGTTCACCCGGGGGTCACTGGCGCTGTCCACGACCAGCTGGGTGCTCCAGGCGCTGAGGGTGATGGTGCCCTTCTCGTCCGGGTACGGGCTCATCAGCGAGTACGGGGTGGCCTGCACCTTGTCGGAGAGGGCCTTGATGTCGTCGGGGGTGGCCTTGTCGTTGTAGGTCACCCAGACCGCTCCGTGCTCCAGCGAGTGGACGGCGCGCTCGTTCTCGACCGGCTGGTCGTAGACGTGGCCCATGCAGTCCAGCCAGACCGCGTTGTGGTCGCCGCCGACCGGCGGCGTCTGCGGGTAGGTGACCTTCTCCTTGACGTGGTTGCGGCTCAGGTCGCCGAAGGTCTGCACGCCGTCGATCGGCGCGCTGGCGGCGGCCTCCTTGGCCTTCTTGTCCTTGTTGGCGTCCATCACGATCCAGGTGCCGGTGGCGATCGCACCGATCACCAGGACGCCGACGACGACCGAGGCGATGATCTTGTTGCGGCGGTCACGGCGCTGCTCGGCGGCGCGGAGCTCGGCGATTCTGGCGCGGCGGTCGCCGGCGGCCTTGCCGCCGGGCTTGTTCGACTGCTTGGAGGCGGAACCCATGCGGTGTCCTTGTCCCCGCCGCGCGCTCGTGGCGCGGCGGTCTGAAGAGGGGGCGGAGGGGCGGATCCGTCGGTGGTGCCCGTCGTGCCGGCCGCTCGGGCGGGCAGGGGGGAGGACCGGCGGTGGGTTCCGCTCAGGACCGGTGTACTTGGAGTTCGTGCAGGTCGGGCGCCGGATGCGGACCGTCCAGCAGCCCGGTCGGCACCACCCGGGGCAGGGCCTCGGGCAGCTCGGTGCCGGGCGTCACGGCGGGCTGGGGCTGCGGCGGCGGGTTGGGGAGCTGGGCGTCCTGCCCGCAGTACGGGTGGCCGGAGCAGCCGTTGTCGCGGCGCGGCGGCTCGCCGTCGGCGGAGCACAGCGTCCGGTGCCGCGGACCCTCGGCGTGCCGGCCGTCGGCGCGGGATCGGTCGGTGCGCGGGCCCGCGTGGTGCGGCGGTGCGCCGTCCGGGCCGTCCGCGGTGGGACCGCCCACGGGGGTCGTCGGGGCCGCCGGAACCGGGGCGGAACGGTCGGCCGGGACGGCCGAGGCCTGGCCCGCGCACGGCAGCGCCGTCAGCAGCGCGACCAGCAGCAGGACCAACAGCGCACCCACCGGGCGGCCCGCGAGCGCGGCCCTCCCCGGTCGGGGCGAGCTGGGGGCCGACGCGGTCATGCGCACATTTAATCAGCCGAACGAGTGAAGCGATGCCCCTCCTCAGACCCCATTTTCGGCACTCGACGGGGGCGAACACCCCCGTAAACGCCCTGGCCGGGGCAGTTCCGGCAAGCACGGACGGAACGGAACCGGAACGCGGGGCGAATCCGGTGACCCGGATCATCCGATCAGTGCACGGTTTGTCGCCGAAAGCCGGACAGGGCCGTTTGCACTTGGAGACAATGACGCGAGTCCGGCCCCGCCGGGGGCGGCGCGACCACGGACCGACCAGGAGCCGCCAGATGACCACGACGGGTGCACCCGCACAGCCCCACCGGCCGGACGACAGCTGGTGGGACGCGGTCTACGAAGGGCCGGCGGGCACCCTCCCGGACACTCCGGGCGCGGCGGCGGGGGAGGGCAGCGTCGACGACTGGTTCGAGACGGCCGCCGGGCTGATCGGACCGCAGCGCACGGGTGCGTCGGCGGACGCGGCGGTAGTGGCGTCGGCGGAGGTTCGGGCGGAGGCGGTGGCCTCGCCGGGCGGGGACGGTCCGGCCGGTGACGCGCTGCTGGAGCGGGACAGCATCGACGACTGGTTCGACACCGCGGTCGGCGTGATCGGACCCGAGTATGCGGGTGAGCATGCCGGGACGCACAAGTTCCCGGCACCCGCCTGGGCCGACGCCACCCGCGAGCCGGAGCCGATGGCGGTCGAGCCTCAGCCGGAGCCGGAGCCGGAGCCGGAGCCGGAGCCGGAGCCGGTTGCCGAAGCCGTGCCCGGTCCCGGTCCCGTCCTGCAGAAGACGCCGGAGCCGGAGCCGGAGCCCGAGCCGGAGCCCGAGGCAGTGTCGGAGCCCGCCCCCGAGCCGGCGGACGAAGCGGAGCCGGCACCCGAAACCGCCCCCGCCGTGCCGTCCGCGCCCCGCCCCACCGCCGGGCGTTCCCCGCTCGCCGCGGGCGGGCCCGCGATGCCGCACGTCGGTGAGCGCCCGCCCACGTACGGGCCCGAGCCCACCGCCGTGCCGGAGGCGGACCCCGGCGCGCTCGGCGCCGTCGTGCCGGACACCGTGCTGGAGGGCGCGCAGTACGGCAGCGCGATCCTGCGCGCCGTCTCCGTCCGAGGTGACTCCGCCCGCTACCGGGGGGAGCCCCGGCGGGACACGCTGCTGGTGACCAGGTTCGGCGAGGCCCCCGACGGACTGCTGCTGGCCGCGATCGGGGGCTTCGACCGGACCGGCGGTGACGAGGCGGCTCCCGAGGCGGTCGCCACCGCCACGGCCGAGGCCTGCCGTCAGCTCGCCGGCGCGATCGGACGGAGCCGGGCCGGGCTGGCCGCCGACCTGCGGTCCGGTGCGCGCGACCGGCTCCGGTACGGCCTGCAGCGCCTCGCCACCAGCGCCGTCGCCCCGCTGCGGGCGCTCGCGCCCCGGCCGGAGGAGGAGGGCGTGCCGTCCCCCGCCGCGCTGCACTGCCTGCTGGTCTCGCTCGATCCGTCGGCCTCCTACCGGGTGGCCTTCGGAGTCGGTCCGGGCGGGCTCTACCTGCTGCGCTCCGGCCACTGGATCGACGCGTACGCGGCGCGGCTGCTGCACCACCCGGACGGCCAGCCGCCGGTCCCGGAGGCCCCGCGGCCGTTCCGGTTCCGGATGGTCCCCGCGACGCCGGGCGACATCCTGCTGCTCTGCGCTCCGGGCCTGGCCCGGCCGATCGCGGAGGAGCCGGCTGTCGCCCACTTCCTGTCCACCCACTGGGCGCACCCGCACCCGCCGGGCACCGTGGACTTCCTCCGCCAGGTGCAGGTCCGCGCCAAGGGCTACGCCGACGACCGCACCGCGGCCGCCGTCTGGACCGAGTGAGGGCCGGGCCCCAGGGCCCGGTGGCGTGAGGCCGTCAGCCCTCGGCGCCGAGCAGCGCGCCGCAGGCCGACTCGGCCAGTGCGAGGGCCCGGGTGCGCCGGGCGCCCGGGAGACCGAGGGCCAGCGGGACGGCGAGGCCGTCGAGCAGGGCGCGGATCTGGGCGGCGCGCTCGGCGGCGATGCCGGGGGTGAAGCGGCCGGACGCGGCGCCCTCGTCGAGCAGGGCGACGAGGTCGGCGTCCCACGGGGCCTCGATCTCCAGCTGCCCCTGTCGGAGCTCCTCGCTGGCGGGGGAGCGGCCCCATACCTCGACCCAGAGGATCCAGCGCGGGTCGCCGGGGCCCTCGGGCAGGTAGAGCCGGGTGTACTCGGAGAGCCGGTCCCAGACGTCGCGGCCGCCGTCGGCCAGGGCGGCGCGGCGGCGGCTGCCGAGCTGGTCCTCGCTCCAACGCAGCGTCTCCAGCAGCAACTGGTCCTTGCTGCCGAAGTAGTACAGCAGGTGCCCGGCGCTCATCTGGAGCTGCTTGCCGAGGCCGGCCATGGTGAGCTTCGCGAGCCCGTGTTCGGCGATCGCGGCACGCGCGGTGGCGAAGACCTCCTCGCGGGGGCGCGCCGGGCGGCGCGGGCGGGGGTCCGCCATCTGCTGTTCTCCTCTGTGCCGCTGGGGCCCACACCGTAGCGGCCGTGGCCCGGCCGGCCGCCCACGGAGGCGGCGGCCGGCCGAGCCCCGGCCGGTCGGGCCGGTACGGGTCAGGCCTGCGGCTGCTGCTGGGTGATGCAGTGGATGCCGCCCCCGTTGGCGAAGATCTCGCGGGCGTCGACCAGCTCGACGGTCCGGCCCGGGTAGGCCTTCTCCAGGATGGCCTTGGCCTCCTGGTCGCGCGGGTCGGCGAAGGCGCAGAGGATCACGGCGCCGTTGGCCACGTAGTGGTTGATGTAGGAGTAGTCGACCGGCTCGTCCTCCTCGTCCAGCAGGACGGTGGGGGCGGGCAGTTCGATCACCTCCAGGGCGCGGCCCCGGGCGTCGGTCGAGGCGCGCAGGATCGCCACCAGTTCCTTGCACACCTCGTGGTCCGGGTGGGCCGGGTCCGGCTGGACGTGGGCGACCACGACGCCCGGGCGGACGAAGGAGGCGACGATGTCGATGTGGCCGCGGGTGCCGAACTCGTCGTAGTCGCGGGTGAGTCCGCGCGGCAGCCAGATCGCCTTGGTGGTGCCGAGGAAGGCGTGCAGCTCGGCCTCGACCTCCTCGCGGGTCCAGTCGGAGTTCCGGCCCTCGCCGAGCTGGACGGTGTCGGTGACGAGCACGGTGCCCTCGCCGTCGACGTGGATGCCGCCGCCCTCGTTGATCAGCCGGGAGGCGAAGCGCCGGACGCCGGTCAGCTCGGTGATGTGCTCGGCGATGTGCTGGTCGTTGTCCCAGCGGGCCCAGCCCTGGGCGCCCCACCCGTTGAAGATCCAGTCGGCGGCGGCCAGGCCGCCCTTGCCGTCGATCAGGAACGACGGGCCGATGTCGCGCATCCACGCGTCGTCCAGCGGGCGCTCGACGATCTCGACCTGCTCGGCGACGTACTTCCGGGCCTCCTCGGTCTCGCCGGTGTTGACCACCAGGGTGACCGGCTCGTACCGGACGATCGTGTTGGCGACCGCGGCCCAGGCCTCGCGGCCGGCGTGCAGGTGCTCGGCGCTGTCGAAGGTCGGGTTGGCGGTCGGGAAGGCCATCCAGGTGCGGTCGTGCGGGTGCCACTCGGCGGGCATCCGGTAGCCGAGCGAGGCGGGGGTGGGGGTGGTCATCGTGGCTTCCTAGCGGGGAGGTGAGGGCGGGTCAGAGGAAGTAGAGGCGGCTGAGCGAGACGCTGTCGGCCGGCTCGGAGCGCAGCGGTTCGCCGTCCAGCGAGACCAGGCCGGTCTCGGTGACCTCGACGTTGCCGATCCGGGCGTTGCGCACCATGTCGCGCGGGCCGATGCCGCGGGTGTTGCGGACGCCGACGCGGCGGCGCCGGGTCGGCATGCCGTCGGCCGGCCGGTCCAGGTAGGCGCCGTCGGCGGCGGCCTGGGCGACGAAGGCCACCGAGATGTCGGCGGCGGTGGCGCCGTGGGCGCCGAACTGGGGCCCGAGGACGAGGGGTTCGCAGCGGTCGGTGGAGGCGTTGGGGTCCCCGACGACGCCGTAGGCGGGGAAGCCGGCCTTCAGTACCAGCTGCGGCTTGGCGCCGAAGTGGTCCGGGCGCCAGAGCACGATGTCGGCGAGCTTGCCGATCTCGATGGAACCCACCTCGTGGGCCAGACCGTGGGCGATGGCGGGGTTGATGGTGAGCTTGGCGATGTAGCGCAGGACGCGTTCGTTGTCGTCGCCGGCCTCGGTGGTGCCGTAGGAGCCGGTGCCGTCCAGCGGGCCGAGTTCGGCCTTCATCTTCCCGGCCATGGCGAAGGTGCGCCGCACGGTCTCGCCGGCGCGGCCCATGCCCTGGGCGTCGGAGGAGGTGATGCCGATGGCCCCGAGGTCGTGCAGGACGTCCTCGGCGCCCATGGTGCCGGCGCGGATCCGGTCGCGGGCCATGGCGGCGTCACCGGGCAGGTCGACCTTGAGGTCGTGCGCGGAGACGATCATGCCGAAGTGCTCGCCGAGGGCGTCGCGGCCGAACGGCAGCGTCGGGTTGGTGGAGGAGCCGATGACGTTGGGGACGCCGGCCATCTTGAGGACGTTGGGGACGTGTCCGCCGCCGCAGCCCTCGATGTGGAAGGCGTGGATGGTGCGGCCGTCGAGGACCTTGAGGGTGTCCTCGACGGAGAGGCACTCGTTGAGGCCGTCGGTGTGCAGCGCGACCTGGACGTCGTACTCCTCCGCGACCCGCAGGGCGGTGTCCAGCGCCCGGGTGTGGGCGCCCATGTCCTCGTGGACCTTGAAGCCGGAGGCGCCGCCATCGGCGAGGGCCTCGACCAGCGGTGCCGCGTCGGAGGACGAGCCGCGGCCGAGGAAGCCGATGTTGACCGGCCAGGCGTCGAAGGCGTTGAAGGCGTGGCGCAGGGCCCAGGGGGAGTTGACGCCGACGCCCCAGACCGGGCCGAACTCCTGGCCGATGATCGTGGTGACGCCGGAGGCGAGCGAGGCCTCCATGATCCGCGGCGAGAGCAGGTGGACGTGGGTGTCGATGGCGCCGGCGGTGGCGATCAGCCCCTCGCCCGAGACGATCGTGGTGCCGGTGCCGACGACCACGTCGACGCCGTCGAGGGTGTCGGGGTTGCCGGCCCGGCCGATGGAGGCGATCCGGCCGTCGACGAGACCGATCGAGGTCTTGCGGACGCCCTGGACCGCGTCGATCACCAGCACGTTGCTGATCACCACGTCGCAGGTGTCGCGGACGGCGGCGGGCTTGAGGTGCAGGCCGTCGCGGGCGGTCTTGCCGAAGCCGGCCAGGAACTCGTCGCCCGGCGCCTGGGAGTCCGACTCCACCCGGACGATCAGCCCGGAGTCGCCCAGCCGGATCCGGTCCCCGGCCCGCGGCCCGTGCACGGAGATGTAGTCGTGGGGGGTGATCGCGGTCATGACGGGACCTCCGCGTCGTCGAAGCCGGTCAGGTAGCCGGTCGCGCGGGCCTTCGCCAGCGCGGCCTCCTTGGCGCCGGGCGCGTCCAGCGGGCCGTCCACCAGGCCGGCGAAGCCGATCGCGACCCGCGCACCGCCGATCGGCACCAGGCCGACCTCGACGGTGGCGCCCGGGTCGAAGCGCACCGAGGAGCCGGCCGGCACCGCGAGGTGGGTGCCGTAGGCGGCGGCGCGGTCGAAGGCCAGCCGCGGGTTGGCCTCGAAGAAGTGGAAGTGCGAGGTGACCGAGATCGGCACCTCGGAGGTGTTGTGGACGGGCAGGACGACCGTCTCCTCCACCGGGTCGTAACCGGCGCCCTCGCCGATCAGCGCGCCGCCGGGGGCCTCGTCGCCGAGCGAGCCGGCGCCCTTGAACGGGTCGTTGACCACGGCCAGCCGGGTGCCGTCCTCGAAGACCGCCTCGACCTGGACGACGGTCACCACGTCGGGGACGCCGGGGAGGACGTCGTCGGCGGTCAGGACGGAGCGGCCGGCCTCGATGGCCTCGGCGAGGCGCCGGCCGTCGCGGGCGGCTTCGCAGACGGTGTCCGCGATCAGGGCGTGCGCCTCGGGGATGTTCAGGCGGACGCCTCGGGCGCGGCGGGCGCGGGCCAGCTCGGCTGCCGTGAAGATCAGCAGCCGGTCCCGCTCGGTGGGGGTCAGTCGCACGGTTCCTCGCTCGCGGTCGCCGGGGGAGGGTGGGAGGTGGATCAAGTTAGAACGGCGTTCAAATGTCTCGGGTCATTGAACCCGGACCCGGCCGCCCTGTCCAGCGTTGCCCGTCCCGGAGTGTTCGGCTCGCCGGGCGCCGCCATCGGGTTCCCGGCGCCGGTAACGGTTCGGCGCGCGCCCGGCGTGCCTGGTGGCGCGGGCCCCCGGGGGGAATGCGCGGGGCGCCCGGAACGGCGGCCGGGGGCCCGGCGGGAGCGGGCCGGCCGGGTGCTCCCGGGTGGCCGGAAGACCTCGAAAATCGGCCGGTACGCTTCGCAAACCTGTCCGGCATCGCCAGTTGGATCACGGGAGCCGTCCCGTGCCCCCTTCACCTCGGGTGATCGCACGCACACTGTTGCAAACGCCGAAAGCTGGGCATGAGGATGATGGTCAGAACGAGGGGGCCACCCGGTCGGCGGGGGGACCGGATTTGTAGGTCCCGGATTGAGGGCGGGGGCATGTATTGATGGACGGTCAGTCGCGATTCCCGCGGCAGCGGACGGGTTCGGGGGACGTTTTCCGTCCGCGGGCCCAAGGGGGTGCGTCGGGTCTCCCCGGCGCGACCGGTACGACCGGTGCGACCGGTGCGACCGGTGCCGCCGGCCAGGCCGGCCAGTTCGGTGCGGCCGGTACGACCGGCGCGGGGGGTCAGGCCCAGGCGGCCGGCACCCCGGCCCCGGGCTGCGCCCTGCACCGCCGGCTCCACCTGGCACTCGACCCGGCCGACCTGGTCGCGGTCGGCGCGGTCCGCCACCGGCTGCGCTCCGCGCTCAGCCGCTGGGGGGTGCCGGAGCTGGCCGACACGGCCGAGCTGCTCTCCTCCGAGCTGGTCACCAACGCCCTGTTGCACACCGGCCGGGGCGCGGTCTTCGAGGCGGTGCTCGGGGCCGACCTGCGACTGCGGATCGAGGTGCAGGACAGCGCCGCCAGGCTGCCGGGCCGCCGCCGCGACCCGGACGCGGAGTACGCCACGTCGGGGCGCGGGCTGATGCTGGTCGAGGCGCTGGCCGACGACTGGGGGGTCCAGCTGCGCGGCGACGGCAAGGTCACCTGGTTCGAGCTGGCCACGCCGTAGTCCTTCGCACCGGTCCCCGGGTCCCCGACCCCCGGCTCCGGGGCGGAGTGTCCGGAAGGCCCGGGATTTCGGCTGGTTCGCCGACGAACCTGGGGTCGAAGGGCCGCCCGGACGGAAGATTTCCGGCCCGTTGCCATTGCCGCTCGGCCGAACATTGGCCAGGATGGTGGGAATGTGTGCCCACGTGCGCGAAGCAGCGGGGAAAGCCCACCTCGACTGACCACCGCAGGTCGGCACCGTCCGATCCAGCACACCCATCACACCGCCACGCGGTCCGGCCGGACGACCGGAGCGGACCCGCCACGGCAGCGGCAGGAGCAGTATGCCCACAGAGCCCGAGTCCCCGGGGCCGGCGCTTCCTCCCGGCTCGTCCACGGCCGGGTCGGGGCGGGTGAGACCCCCTGCCCAGGCGGTGCGCCGGCACGCGCTGCGGTCGGCGCCGAGTCTGGCGGCCGGGCGGCTGGCACCGATGCTCTCGGGCGGCCTGCCGGTCGCCTCGGGCGACTCCACGCCGGACTGGCTGGAGCCGGCGATGGCCGCCAACGGCATCGGCTCCTTCGACTGGGACATCCGCCGCGACGTCCTGGAGGGCGACCAGCGGGCCTGCACGATCGTCGGCCTGGACGGTGCGGACAAGACCGACTTCGACCGGACCTCGGCCTCCTTCCTGGCCCTGCTGCACCCCGAGGACGCGCCCGTGGTGCGCCGCCGGGTCGAGCGCGCGGTGGCCGAGCTCGGCCAGTGCGGCGCCTACTACCGAACGGTCGGGCCGAACGGGACGACGCGCGCGGTCCGCTTCCGCGGCCGGGTCCTCGCGGACGCCTTCGGCCGCGCCTCCCGGATGGTCGGCTTCGTCTGGGACGCCACCGTCGAACTGCACAAGCGCGACCGCGCCGACCGGATGGCCCTGCTGCGCGAGGAGCGCTCGCGGTTCATCAAGGAGGCCGCCCGAGCCCTCTCCGAGGCCGTCACCGTGCGTGACGTCGCCCGGGTCTTCACCGAGCTGCCGCTGCCCGGCCTGCCCCCGGACGGCCTGGTGCTGGCCTCCTTCGAGGCCGGCCGGGTGCAGATCCTCGGCGCCACCGGCTACCGGCCGGAGGAGCTCGCCTTCTGGGACCGATCGGTACTGCCCCCCGCCCACCCGGCGGCCGAGGCGCTGCGCAACCGTGCCCCCGTCTTCATCGCCAGCCGTGAGGAGTACCACGAGCGCCTCCCCGAGGTGTGGACGCCGAACAGCCGCACCGGCCGTTCCTCCTGGGCCTTCCTGCCCCTGGTGGCCAGCGGGCGGGCGATCGGCGTCTGCCTGGTCAGCTTCGACGACGACCGCGAGCTCGACGCCGACGAGCGCACCCTGCTCTCCACCCTGGGCGGCCTGGTCGCGCAGTCGCTGGCCCGAGCCCGCCTGCACGACGCCGAGCACGAGCTGGCGGCCGGTCTGCAGCGGGTGATGCTGCCGCGCACCGTCCCCTCGGTGCCGGGCGTCACCACCGCCGTCCGCTACCTCGCGGCCGGCTCCGGCCTGCAGATCGGCGGCGACTGGTACGACGTGGTGCCGCTGCCCGGCGGGCACGTCGGGCTGGTGATCGGCGACGTCCAGGGGCACGACGTGCACGCCGCCGGGATCATGGGCCAGCTGCGGATCGCGCTGCGCGCCTACGCCGCCGAGGGCCACCCGCCGGCCGCCGTGATGGCCCGGGCCTCGCGCTTCCTCGCCGACCTGGACACCGACCACTTCGCCACCTGCACCTACGCCGAGGTGAACGTCGACTACGGCGTGGTCTACGCCGTCCGGGCCGGCCACCTGGACCCGGTGGTCCGCCGCGCAGACGGCTCCACCACCGTGGTGCCGGTCGCCGGAGGGCTGCCGCTGGGCATCGCCCCGGACGAGGAGTACCGCGTCACCCGGTTCAGCCTGGACCCGGGCGAGACGGTGGTGCTCTGCACCGACGGCCTGGTCGAGGCCCGCGGCATGGACCTCGACGAGGGCGTCGCCCGCCTCACCGCGGTGCTCTCCCACCCGCTCGCCGCGCGTGACGAGGGTGGCCACGACCCGCTGGAGGACCTCGCCGACCGGATCGCCTCGCAGGCCGCCGACTCCAGCGAGCGCGAGGACGACATAGCGCTGCTGCTGCTCCGCTGGGACGGGCCGGAGGGCGGCCTGGCCGCCCAGCAGCTGCGCCGCCGGATCGGTCAGGCCGATCTGGCCCGGATCGCCGAGGTACGGGCCGAGCTGCGCGACGCGCTGCGCCGCTGGGGCGTGGCCGAGCTGATCGACACCGCCGAGCTGCTCTCCTCCGAGCTGGTCACCAACGCGATCCGGCACACCGACCGGGACGCCATGTTCACCGCCCGGCTCTACCGGGAGGTGGACGGCGACGGCGGCCGGGCCCGGCTGCGGGTCGAGGTGGAGGACGAGTCCGACCTCTGGCCGACCCGCCGGACGCCGGGGGAGCAGGCCTCCTCCGGCCGCGGGCTGATGCTGGTCGAGGCACTGGCGGACGGCTGGGGCGTGGAGCCGCGCGGCTCGGGCAAGCGGATGTGGTTCGAGCTCACGGCCGCGCCCGCCGCCTGACCGGCCCCGGCGGCCGGCTCAGCCGAACTGCTGCTCCAGGTCCTTCAGCTTGCGCTCCAGCGAGTCGAGCCGGGGCAGCGTCACGGTGTCCTCCTCCATGGTGAGGTCGATGGTGCGCCGCTCCGGACGGGCCGGCAGCCCGGGCTGCGCCACGGTGCCCTCGGCGGGGCCCGGCGGCTCGGCGGCGGGCCGGTCCGCCGCCGGGCCGCCGGCTATCGCGGGCTCCTGGCCGGACTCCAGCTGCCGGGTCGCGCCGCGCTGGCGCCAGACGCTGTTCGTGCGGTTGATGGCGCGGATCTCGGCCCGCTCGCGGCGCCCGGCCAGCCTGCGGCGCTCCTTCTCCCGGGCCTGCTCCCGCTTGTCCTCGCGGACCTCGTCGACCGCCTCGTCCAGGCTGCGGACGCCCTCCAGGAGCATCAGCGACCAGGCCGCGTAGGTCTCGCGCGGGGCGCGCAGCCAGCGGACGATCCGGATCTGCGGCAGCGGGCGGGGGACCAGCCCCTGCTCCCGCAGCGCGGCCCGGCGGGTCTGCTTGAGCGCGCGGTCGAACAGCACGGCCGCCGAGAGCGACATCCCCGCGAAGAACTGCGGGGCGCCGGCGTGGCCGAAGCCGCGCGGCGCGTGCACCCAGTTGAACCAGGCCGACGCGCCCGCGAACAGCCAGACCAGCAGGCGCGAGCCGAGCGCGGCGTCGCCGTGGCTGGCCTCCCGGACGGCGAGCACGGAGCAGAACATCGCCGCACCGTCGAGGCCGAACGGGACGAGGTACTCCCAGCCCCCGGAGAGGCCGAGGTTCTGCACCCCGAAGCCGACCAGGCCGTGGAACGAGAGCGCGGCCGCGACCGCGGCGCAGCAGAACAGCAGCGTGTACGAGGCCGCACCGTACAGGGACTCCTTGTGGCGGCGGCGCTCCTCGGAGCGCTCCCAGGAATCCGTGCCGCCCGATCCGGTGGTGCCTCCCCGGCCCCGGGCCAGGGCGACCAGGAGGGCGGTGACCAGCAGCACGGCAACGCCGGTGACGGCCCAACCGAGCGGTATGTCGGACAATTTCATCGCCTGCACCAGCCTCGCTTTCCTGCGTCGTGATGGCGGGGACCATCATGGCGGATGCTCGGCTCCCGAATGGCTGATTCGCCGTCAATGCGCTGAGGAGGGGGATTTCTGATGTGGGAGAAGTCGCATTGTCTGACAATTTCGGGGCGGGAATTCGCCGGAATTCCGGGCCCGACGGGTCCGCCCGAGAGCGGAATCCGGTCAACCTCGCGTGACGCGGGGGCAGCCGCCGCACATCGCCCCGGGCCGGACGGTGTAAACGAGGCAGCAGCTGGCCCGGGCGCGCTCCGGCACCGCGGTGTCCGGACACGCCGGGGCGCCCGGACGGGTGGGAGCGCCCGGACGCGCGGGTGCGTCCGGCCGCGCCGGGCAGAAGCCCACGCCGGGCGTGAACGGCGCGACCGACGGGCGCGGCGTGGACGGCGCGCCCCCGGGGCACGCCGCAGGCTCCGGGGTGAGCAGTGCGGTGAGCTCGCTGCGGGCCCGCTCCTCCTCCCCGAGCAGCCTCCCGACGTACCAGAGGCCCTCCACGGTCGCGTCCGTCGCCATCGCCCAGAGCGTGCGGGGGCTGCGCCGCACCTCCGGGCGGAAGGCGGCCAGCACCGGGGTCAGGAAGTCGGCCAGCGCCGTGCGCAGCCCGGCGGCCAGCGCGGGCCCGTCGGTCGCCGGGCGGGCGCCGGGCAGGCCGGCCGCCGGGTCGTCGGACAGGCAGCGGAAGGCGCCCGGGCGGGCCGTCAGTTCACCGGTGCGGCGGCGGGCCGAGACGTCCCCCGGCGTCAGCAGCGGCACCCGGCGCTCCAGGAACCACGGCAGGGTGAACAGCAGCGCGACGGCCCAGGTGAGCCGGTGCAGGCCGAAGCCGGCCGCCACGTCGGGGCGTAGTGGCCGCCCGTACCGGGCCACGGCCTGGCGGGCGTCGTGGTCGATCAGTTCGCGCAGCGCCTCCGGGCGGGCGACCAGGTCGGTGCCGGTGAGCCAGCCGTTGCCGGTGCGCGGGGGCCCGCGGTGCACCCGGAGGGCGGGGAGCAGTTCGCCGAGCCGGCGGTAGCTCGCGGCACAGGGCTGCGGGAGGCCGGCCGCGGCGGGTACGGCGGCCGCGGCAGGTGCAGGTGCAGGCGCCGCGTCGGGCGCGTCGGGTGCCGGGTCCCGCGGTGTGCGGCCGGGTCGGGCGCTGCTCACGGTCATGGTGCGGGCCCCATCGGGTCGACCGGAGCCCGTACCGGTCCGTCCGGCCCGTCCCGGGTGCGGGTGGCGGGCACCCGTGGCCGGGCCCGGCCGGGCGGGGCCTGGCGGAGCCCGGGAACGGCAAGGCGAACCCGGCCGAGGCACTGCTCTCCTCGGCCAGGTTAGGCTCACCTTAGCTGATGGTCCCCTGCGCCTCCCGTCCGATGCGCCCGTCCGGGGGAGCGCCCGGCGCGCGCGCCGCGCCCAGCTGGCGTGCGAGCCAGACCGGAACGCCTCCGAGCGCCTGCACCAGCCGCGCCGCCTCCGCCCGCATCCGGGCGGCCTCCTCCGGAGCGGAGACCTCGGCCAGGGCCGCCAGCGCGGGGGCCACCCCGACCGTGAAGCCGAGCTGTTCGCGCAACCGGAGCGAGGCGTCGAACCCCTCCCTGGCCCGGTCGCGGTCCCCGGCCGCCTGGGCCAGCGCGGCCAGGTGCCGCCAGGTGTAGGAGCGCAGCAGCTCGTCCCCGCGTTCGCCGGCGCCCTCGTGGGCCCGGCGGTAGGCGATCCAGGCCGCCGTCCGGTCGCGCAGCAGGTTCTCCGCGACCAGGCCGCGGCGGAAGTCCAGCAGCGGCCGGCCGGGTGCGTCCGGCGGCAGCAGCGCGGAGGTCCGGCCGAGCGCGGCCTGGGCCTCGTCGAGCCGGTCGCGTGAGCCGAGCACGCTGGCGACGTACGCCAGGAACCCGCGGGCGCAGGCGGCGGCCGCGCGCTCCTCCGGCCCGGTGGCCAGGGCCTCCGCGAGGCGCAGCGCCTGCTCCGCGGCGGTCCAGTGGGCGGCAGTGAACAGGCACTGTTCGATGAGGAGTTCGGCCCGGCCGAGGGCGGTGGCCGGATCGACCTCGGCGGCCGGCCGTAACAGCTCGGCGGCCTCCTGCCAGCACGCCCGGGACCGCAGCCGCCACACGGTGTCCCCCGGCCCCTGGGGTGCCGCCCGCCCGCGCCCGTCCGGTCCGAATCCGTCCTGCCCGCGCCCGTCCTGTCCGGTCCGGCCGTCCGGGTCCCAACCGTGCTCCGACAACGCCACCTCCTTGTGCGCGCCATCCAGCAGGACGCGGACCCAAGGACCGCGCCGTGGCGGCAATTCAACACGGGGGTGAGCTTGTGCACCAGATCACGAGCGCAGGTTGTTGCGCCCGGCGGCGGAATGATCTATCGGGCGGCGGGGCACGGACCCCCTGAGGTCAGGACGTCCAGCCGGTCTCCATCAGGGCCTCGGCGGCGCCGTTGGCGGGCTGCGGCACACCGGCCAGGTCCAGGCTGAACAGGGCGACCAGCAGTTGCTCGCCGCGGACCGTGGCCTGGTGGGAGTAGCCGGCCAGGGTGAACATCGCGGCCGCCATCTCCTCGGCGTGCAGCGTCTGCAGCCAGAGGCACTCCACCGACTTCACGTCGGCCGGCTCGGTCCAGGTGTCCACCTGGGCGACCATGCGACCACCCAACAGGGTGACGCCGTCCCGCTCCTGGGCCTCCGTCAGCTCCAGGTCGTCGAAGCCGAGCCACTCCAGGTAGCGGGCGGCGGTGAACACCGCGTCCTGCGAGGTGCGCACCGGGTGCGGGCGGAAGGGCGCCCGCCGGCGCCACGGCGTGGCCGCGGCGCCGGACCCGCCGGGCGGGGCGGGGACGGGCGCGTTCAGCGGGTGGGCGGGGTGCGGCCGGGAGGGCTGCGGTCCCGCGCTGCCGAGCGGGGCGGCGGCGCCGAGTTGTCCGGTGGTGCCGCCGCCGAGGCGGGTGGTGCGGTCGACCGGTAGCCGGACGGTGGCGCCGCAGTTGCAGGTGAACTCGGGCTGCGGCCACTGATCGGACCGACCGCAGTGCGGGCAGCGCATGTTCAGCCAGGAATCCTCCCAGGAGCGGAACCGCACCTGCACCGGCACACCGCCGCGCAGCAGCGGCACCTTGAGCGAGGCACCGCACGGGCACGGCAGCGACGGCGGCTCGTACAGGTGCTCGCGGCGGCAGGCGGGACAGCGGATCGCCCGGGCGCCGGCGGCCGGCCCGGGCCCGTACGGTGCGGAGTCGCGGCCGGTGAAGTCGTCGGGCAGTCCGGACATCGCGAGCACCGTCCGTTCGAGTCGGGGTGGAAGGACGTGACCCATGCTCCCCGAAACCGGGGAGTAGCGGCGCGGAATGGGGCAATCCTCAGGGACAGATCAGGGGTGTGCGGCCGATTCCTCGCCGGGGAGGAGGAGACCGGGGCACATCGAACGGGGGAGCGGGCGCCGGTCGGCCCGCCGCCCGGTTCAGCCCGCCGACCAGCGCGCCAGGTCGGCGGGGGTGTCGAGGTCGTCCGGGACGGCGACATCGGCGCACTCCACCAGCGCGATCTCGTCGGCGTGCGCCGCGAGGAGCACCCGCGCGCCGGAGTCACCGGTGGCGCCCGCCGCCGCCTCGGCGAAGTACCGGGCGCCGATCAGCACCGGGTGCCCCCGCCGCCCGCCGTACGCGGCCGCGGCCAGCTCGGCGCCCGCCCGGTGCGCGGCCAGCAGCCGGGTCACCGCGGCCGGGGTGACGCCGGGCGTGTCCACCAGCATCACCAGCGCGGCGGAGGCCTCCGGCGGCAGCGCGGCCAGCCCGGAGCGCAGCGAGGAGCCCATGCCGCCGGCCCAGTCCGGGTTGGCGACCAGCCGGCAGCCCGGCAGGTGCGCGGTGGAGCGGACCTGCTCGCGGGCGGCGCCCAGGACCACCGTCACCGTCGCGCAGCCGCCGGCCCGGACCACCGCCGCGGCGTGCTCCACCAGCGGCCGGCCCCCGTACCGCACCAGCGCCTTGGGACGCCCGCCGAGCCTGCGTCCGCCGCCGGCGGCGAGCACGAGGGCGGCCACCGGGGCGGCCTCGGCGGCGGGGGCGGGCCGGTCGGGGACGGGCCGGTCACTGCTCTGCATGGGCCCAGCCTGCCCGGCCGGCGGGCCCGGCGCAGCCGTACGAAGCCACAGTTGGACGAACACACAAGTCAGACCCGCAGGTGGCGGCGGTCCCCCGGTGGTTCGGCCGCTGGATCTCCGGGCCGACTGCCCCTGTACTGAGGCGATGAACACCGCACCGCGCCCGCTGCTGGACCGCTTCGGCAGGGTCCACACCGACCTGCGGGTCTCGCTCACCGACCGCTGCAACCTGCGCTGCACCTACTGCATGCCGGCGGAGGGCCTCGACTGGCTCCCCAAGGCCGAGGTGCTCGGCGACGACGAGGTGGTCCGGCTGGTGCGGATCGCCGTCCAGCGGCTGGGCATCGCCGCGGTCCGGCTGACCGGCGGCGAACCGCTGCTGCGGCGCGGCCTGCCGGATCTGGTCGGCCGGATCACCGCGCTCGGCCCCGAGGTCTCGCTGACCACCAACGGCATCGGGCTGGCCCGGACGGCCACGGCGCTCAAGGCGGCCGGGCTGCACCGGGTGAACGTCAGCCTCGACACCCTGCGCCCCGAGCGGTACGCGGAGATCACCCGCCGGGACCGGATCGCCGACGTCTTCGCCGGCCTGGCCGCCGCGCAGACCGCCGGCCTCGCGCCGGTGAAGGTGAACGCGGTGCCGGTGCGCGGGGTCAACGACGACGAGCTCGTCCCCCTCGTCGAGTTCGCCGCCGAGCGCGGCTACCGGATGCGGTTCATCGAGTCCATGCCGCTGGACGCCCAGGGTGCCTGGGACCGGGGCCGGATGATCACCGCCGACGAGATCCTCGCCGTGCTCGGCGCCCGCTGGGACCTCGTCCCGGTCGGCCGGCACGGGAACGCCCCCGCCGAGGAGTGGCGGATCGCCGGCACCGACACCGTGATCGGTGTGATCGCCTCAGTCACCCGCCCGTTCTGCGGCGGCTGCGACCGCGTCCGGCTCACCGCCGACGGCCAGCTGCGCAACTGCCTGTTCGCGACGGAGGAATCCGATCTGCGAGCGCTGCTGCGCGGCGGTGCCGACGACGACCGGATCGAGCAGGCCTGGCGCGCGACCATCGCCCGCAAGGGCCCCGGCCACGACATCAACTCGGCCGACTTCGTCCAGCCGGACCGGCCCATGTCGGCGATCGGAGGGTAGGTCCCGGGGACGCCACGACCCGCCACGTCGGTCGGCGGCGGGTGCAGGGCCGCTCCGCGGGGCGGCCCGCGACGCCGCGCGACATTGCGTGGCGGGGCGCCGGGTGTGAGCTTCGACATGCTCGAACGCACCGCGCTGCGCCGCCTTGACGCGGTGTGGGGCGGCTGGTCTGCTGGTCTGCCGTCAGCCACCCCCCACTCCGGGAGTCCTCCGTGCCCGCCCGCCGAACCGCGGTGTCCGCCGCCGCCGTCCTCCTCATATCCACCGTGGCGCTGGCCGGTTGCTCCGGTGGCGCCAAGAAGTCCGCCGCGGGCGCCGCGGCAGCCGGCGGGAGCGTCGGCACCAGCCCGCTGCAGAACCCCGACGGCACCAAGCCCGGTCTGGCGCCACTGACTTCGCCGGACGACCGGAAGGCCGGCCGGGACCTCATCGCCAAGGTCGCCACCGCCGCCGTCGGCTCCAAGGACGGCTACGACCGCAACGAGTTCGGCCCGGCCTGGACCGACAACGTGGACGGCGTGCCTGGCGGCCACAACAACTGCGACACCCGCAACGACCTGCTGGCCCGGGACGGCCGTGCGGTCGAGCGCAAGGACGGCTCGGCCTGCGTGGTGACCGCGATGACCATCGACGACCCGTACACCGGCAAGACCGTCCAGTGGACCAAGCAGCAGGCGTCGAAGATCCAGATCGATCACGTGATGCCGCTCTCCTACGACTGGCAGATGGGCGCCTCCCGGTGGGACAAGGCCAAGCGCGTCCAGATCGCCAACGACCCGCTCAACCTCATCCCGGCCGACGGATCGCAGAACGCCGCCAAGGGCGACTCCGGCCCGGCCACCTGGCTGCCGGCCGACACCGCCGTCCGTTGCGCCTACGCGGTCCGCTTCGCCCAGGTCTCCCTGAAGTACCGGCTCCCGGTCACCGAGGCCGACAAGAAGGCCATGCTGCAGCAGTGCGACGGTTGACGACTCGGTTGATGAATCGTTTCACCGCTGCCGCTCGACCGCTGCCCGTCGTGTCCAGGGTCCGCCGCGTCCGCCCTGCCCGGCTGCCCTGACAGGGGCGACGTCACCATCGTCGTGGTCGGCCCGGCCCGGCCCGGCCCGGCCCGGCCCGGTGACGGCGCGCGTCAGGGCGCGTCTTCGCGCCACGGGCGTCCGGGCACCGTGACGCGCGAGGGGCGCACCGCGGCCGGTGGCCGGGGTGCGCCCCTTCGGAGTGCGACCGGTCAGGAGGACGGCGGCCGGCTCAGGTCGTAGAAGGTCGAGCCGCCGACCGTCTCCGCGGTGTAGTGGCTCGTCACCCACGCCTCGATCTGGGCGGTCTGCGTCTCCTGGGACCCGCCGTCGGCGCCGGCGCCGCCGCCCCCACGGCGAGAGCCGCCGCCGATGAACCAGTGCACCTTGCCCTCCTTCACGTACTGCTGGAAGGCGCTCAGACTCAGCGACGGGTCGCTGCTGTTGAAGCCGCCGAGGGCCATCACCGGTTCGCCGGAGGCGAGCTGGTAGCTGGCGGCGTTCTGCGAGCCGCTGGTGGCGGCGGCCCAGGTGTAGCGGTCGGCGTCCTGCCGCAGGGCGGCGGCGGCCTCGTCGCTCACCTTGGCGCCGTTCAGCAGCCCGCCGAAGCCGCCGGGGCCGCCCGTCCCTTCGAAGACCCCGCCGCTCTGGCCGGTGCCGGGGGCGCCGCCGGGGGCACGGCCGTTCCGGCCGTCCTGCGGCATGCCGCCACCGCGACCGTCCGGCCGGCCCTGGCCGTCCTGGGTCCCCTGGCCGTCCTGGCCGTTCGGAGCGCCCTGGCCGTTGGGGAAGCCCTGGCCGTTCGGAGCGCCCTGGCCGGGAACGAAGGCCCGGCCGTTGACGGAGAACGCCGGCCCCCCGCCCGGTCCGCCCGGTCCGCCCGGTCCGCCCGGTCCGCCCGGTCCGCCCGGACCGCGGCCGCCCGGGCCGAAGGAACCGCCCTGCACCGCCGGACCGGCCGTCACGATCGAGCCGGTGTGCGGCGTGTTGACGGTGTCCAGCGCGTACGCCGCCGGGCCGCCGAGCGCCGCCGCCAGACCGACCAGGCCGACCACGGTGGCGAGCCTGGCCGCCAGCCGCCCGGCCAGCAGCAGCGCCGCGGCCGCGGTCAGCCCGCCGACCAGCACCGCCCAGCGCAGCCAGGGCAGGAAGTCGGCGCTGCGCCCGAGCAGCACGTAGGACCAGACCGCCGTGACGGCGAGCGTGACCGCCAGCACCGCGGCGTACGGGAGCCGGCGCCGGGCCCGCCAGAGCCCGTCGACGCCCATGCCGACCAGCGCCGCGACGGCGGGGGCCAGCGCCACCGTGTAGTACTGGTGGAAGATGCCGGACATGAAGCTGAACGTGAGCGCGGTGCAGACGAGCCAGCCGCCCCAGACCAGGAAGGCCGCCCGTGCGGTGTCCGTCCGGCTGTGACGCCGGGTGGCCCAGAGACCGACCAGCAGGAGGATCAGCGCGGCCGGCATCAGCCAGGCGATCTGCCCGCCGATGTCGCCGTCGAACAGCCGGGTGATCCCGGTCTCGCCCCAGCCGCCCATGCCCCGGCCGGCGCCGGCCGGCGCCTCCGCCCCGGTCGGCAGGTGGCCGCCGCCGCCCACGCTGCCGGTCTCGTCGCCGTTGAGGCGCCCGATCCCGTTGTAGCCGAAGGTGAGCGAGAGGAAGCTGTTGTCCTGCGAGCCGCCGACGTAGGGTCGGGCCGAGGCCGGCACCAGCTCGACGATCGCCACCCACCAGCCGCCCGCGACCACCATGGCCAGTCCGGCGACGAGCAGTTGGCGCACCCGGCGCCAGAGGCCGGTCGGTGCGGCCACCAGGTAGACCAGCGCGAAGGCCGGCAGCACCAGGAAGGCCTGGAGGGTCTTGGTGAGGAAGGCCAGCCCGAACATCACGCCGGTGAACACCAGCCAGCGGGTGCCCGCCGCCTCGATCGCCCGCACCAGCCCGTACGCGGCCAGGGTCAGCAGCAGGACGAGCAGTGCGTCCGGGTTGTTGAAGCGGAACATCAGCGCCGCCACCGGGGTCAGCGCCAGCGCGGCGCCCGCCAGCAGCCCGCCGAGCGGGGAGAAACGGCGGCGCACCGTCGCGTACAGGGTGGCCACGGTGGCGACCGCCATCAGCGCCTGCGGGGCCAGCACCGACCAGGAGGAGAGGCCGAAGATCCGGGCGGCGAGCGCCATCGGCCAGAGCGAGAGCGGGGGCTTGTCGACGGTGATGAAGTTCCCGGCGTCGGAGGAGCCGTAGAAGAAGGCCTTCCAGCTCTGGCTGCCGGCCTGGGCGGCGGCGGAGTAGAAGGAGTTGGCCCAGCCGGATGCGCTCAGGCCCCAGAGGTAGAGGACGGCGGTCGCGGCGAGCAGGGCCAGCAGGGCGGGCCGGACCCAGCGCGGGTCGTCGGCCCGGCCCCGCCACGCGCGGGCCGGGAGGGTGCGCAGCCGGCCGGCCCAGGAGGACGGGCCGCCGGGGCCGGCGGGCGGCAGCGGGTACTCCGGGAAGAGCGGCCCGGCGGCCGGCTCCCGACGTTCGGGCGCGGGCTGCGGCACCTCGGGCGGCGGGTAGTTCGACGCCTCGGGCCACGGGTCCCCGGCCGGCGGGGTGAAGCTGGTCGTGGTCATGGGCGCTACGCTCGGCCTCCCGGCTGAGAGGAGCGTGAGACGCGGGTATGAGCCGCCTGTGATCTCCCGAGGCCCGGACCGGCCCGGAGACGGGCTCAGGGCCGCGGCCGCGGGCCCGGCCGCTCCAGGCTCAGGCGGCCTGCGGCATCGTCAGGTGCCTGCCCAGCCACTCCAGCGCGGGCGGGATCTCCCTGGTCCAGGTGTGGAAGTTGTGGCCGCCGGTGTCCAGGGTGATGGTGGACAGCTTGGTCGGCGCCTTGAACGCCTTCACCATGTCCTGGGTGGCCGCGTAGTTGTTCTCGTCGTACGCGGTGGCCAGCAGCAGCGAGACGGGCGCGGCCGGCTTGTTCTGCAGTCGCCAGAGCAGGTCGTTCTCCTGCTTCAGCTGCGGGCTGCCGCCGAACAGGTCGCCGGTGGTCTCGTCGGTCGGCGCGGTGTAGTAGCCGGAGAGCGAGACGGCGGCCCGGTAGGCGTCCGGCTTGCGCAGCGCGAACTTGAGCGCGCAGTAGCCGCCGGTGGAGTTGCCGATCACGGCGCGCGAGGCGGCGTCGGTGCCGATGCGGTACTCGCCGGCGAGCGCCTTGGGCAGGTCGCTGGTGAAGAACGTCTCCACCTGGGGGCCGTTGGGGACGTCGACGCACTCGGTGTCCCGGTTGCCGACGAGGGTCGGACGCATCATCACCAGGACGGTGGGCGGCAGCTTCTTCTGCTCGATCGCCTCCAGGGCGGAGGCCGGGTACTGCATCAGCGAGATCAGCTTCTCCGGCGTGCCCGGGTAGCCGGCCAGCACCAGTGCCATCGGGAACCTCTGCTTGGCGTACTCCGGCTGGAAGTACTGCGGCGGCAGGTAGACGAAGCCGTCGGTGCTCAGGCCGGTGGTGGCCCCTTTGACGTCGACCTTGTGGATCAGGCCGACGCGCTCCGGGTTGGAGCCCTGCTGCGCGTAGAACCTCTGCTCGCCGATGATGGCGACGGCGGCGTTCGGCTGGTGGTCGACCACCGTGCCCGGCCCGCCGTTGGTGCCGAGCAGGTCGGTCCAGGAACTGTAGAAGCCGAAGTAGCCGTTGGCGATCAGGCCCATTGCGACCAGCACCGAGATCTGGGTGGCGAGGAAGGCGCCGATCCTGCCGAGCCACGCCTTCCAGCTCCGCCCGCCGAATCTCGGCCAGAGCCACATCGTGGCGGCGAAGACGCCGATCGCGACGACGGAGGCGATGATCTGGAGGGGGAGTCCCGTAAGCCTGAGCACGAGCCGATCGTAGTTGACGGTGGATGACGTCCCATGCGCCCCGTCATGTGCCCCGCATACGCCTCCGTGCGCCGCCTGTACGCCCTGTTGACCGCGTCCCACCGGCTCGGGATCATGGCGGCGGGGAATGCACGGAGCGTGCAGGAGAGATCACCGGGGGAAGCGGATGAGGTCCTTCACCAAGGCCGGCCTGGCGGCCGGAGCTGCGCTGCTGTTGGCGGCGTGCTCCAGTGGCGGGTCCGGGGGCTCGGACGCCTTCGGCCTGGGCCAGGGGAAGAGCGACGCGGCGACCACGGTCGCGACCCCGACCGCCACCCGGACGCCCACACCGACGCCGACGCCGACCAGGCCGCCGTACGGCCCGGTCCTGACCGGCCAGATCGACAAGGTGAACGCCGCCCTCGGCAAGCTCAACCCGTCCGCCAGTCTCGACGCCTTCTCCACCTCCGTGGGGGAGGCCGCCACCGCCGTCCGGTCGGCCGCCACCGGCCTGGACTACGCCGATGAGCCCGCCACCGTCACCACCGCCCGGCGCCAGCTGGTGATCGCGCTCAACCAGTTGGCCACCGACCTGGACTCGGCCAAGAGCGGGATCAAGCGCAAGAGCTACTGCACCCCCGGCGCGGCGCTCGCGAAGATCGGCCAGTCCGCCGGCCTGAAGGGCATTCCGCCGGTCCTCCAGCAGATGGCCGCCGCCGGGTACCCGACGACGTACAACGCCCCGGAGACCGGCCAGTTGCAGGCCCGCTCGCTGGGCAACGGGACGATGGTCCGTGCGGGTCGGCTCAAGGGCGAGGGCGTGCTCAACGTCGACAACGGCGGCAGCTCCGACGCCGTGGTCTCGCTCGCGCAGAACGGCAGGTCGATTCACTCGGTCTACGTCGGCAAGGGCAGGAAGGCGTCCATCGAGGGCGTCGAGGACGGCACCTACGACGTCTACTTCTCCGGCGGCATCGACTGGGACCCGTCGCTCAAGACGTTCACCCAGAGCTGCGACTTCAGCAAGTTCGACGACACCATGGCCTTCGAGACCGGCCGCACCTACACCTCGTGGTCGATCACGCTGCAGCCGGCGGTCGGCGGCAACGCCAAGACCAGCGACGTGGACGAGGACACCTTCCCGGAGCCGTAGCCGGGCCCTCGCGCAGTCGGGCTGACGCGTCATCAACTAGGCAGTGCCCAGCGAGCCGTTGTGTGCCGCTCGCGTCCCGAGGGGTCGGCGGACGGGCGCCCGGGGGCCCGGGCGGTCGGTGCGGCGCGGACCGCGGAGCTGATGGCGAGGTGGATCCGGCAGGTTCCTGCACGGGTGACGGGTTTCGCCATCTCCCTTGTCAGGTAGGGATATTCGTGATGGCGGAGATGGTCGGCCGCCGTCGTGACGGTGGTGCGCGGGGCGGAATCAAGGGCGCGAGTTCTGTCGGCATGGTTGACGCATTGAAGTGGTCATGGCACTTTCATGCGGCGCGGGCGTCCGCGAACGGTCGTACGCCTGCAATCCCCCACAAGGAGAGCCATGTTGAAGAGACTTGCCGCCCTGGCCGGCGCCGGAGCGGTCGTCGCAGGTGGCCTGACCCTGGCCGCGACCCCCGCCCAGGCGGTCCAGGCCGGCGACCTGACGTCCACCATCGCGCTGAGCAACTGCTCGGCCTCGCTGGTGCGCTACCCCTCCTCGGTCGACACCGACCGGGCGATGATGCTCACCAACGGCCACTGCCTGCCGACCATGCCGGCGTCCGGCGTGGTCATCCAGAACCAGACCGCCAGCCGCAGCGGCACGCTGCTGAACGCCTCCGGCGGCTCGCTCGGCACCGTCCAGGCCGACAAGGTGCTGTACGCGACGATGACCGGCACCGACGTCGCCCTGTACCAACTGACCGACACCTTCGGGTCGATCGGTTCGAAGTACGGCGCGACGGCGCTGACGATCAGTGACACCCACCCGGTCGACGGCTCGGCGATGTTCATACCGTCCTCGTACTGGAAGCAGGTGTGGAACTGCTCGATCAACGGCTTCGTCCCCACGCTGCGCGAGGACGAGTGGACCTGGCACGACTCGATCCGCTACAGCTCGGGCTGCAACACCACGCACGGCACGTCCGGTTCGCCGATCGTCGACGCCGCCACCAAGAAGATCGTCGGCATCAACAACACCGGTAACGACGACGGCGCGATGTGCACCCTCAACAACCCGTGCGAGGTGGCCGCCGACGGTACCACCAAGGTCGTCAAGGGCCAGAGCTACGGTCAGCAGACCTACTGGTTCACCACCTGCCTCGGCAACGGCCGCGTGATCGACCTCAACGTCAGCGGCTGCCTGCTCACCAAGCCGGCCGGCAGCGGCGCGGTCTCGGTGACCAACCCGGGCAACCAGACCACTGCGGTGAACGGCTCGGCCAACCTCCAGATCTCGGCCAGCGGGGGCACCGCCCCGCTCAGCTACTCGGCCACCGGCCTGCCCACCGGCCTGTCGATCAACGCCTCCACCGGCGTGATCACCGGCACGCCGACCACCGTCGGCACCTCCAACGTCACCGTGACCGCGAAGGACGCCGCGAACAAGACCGGGACCACCAGCTTCACCTGGACGGTCACCGACACCAGCAGCACCTGCACGCCGGCGCAGCTGCTCGGCAACGCGGGCTTCGAGTCGGGCGCGGCCACGCCGTGGACGGCCACCAGCGGCGTCGTCGACGGCGGCTCCTCGCAGGCCCCGCACAGCGGTTCGTGGAAGGCGTGGCTGAACGGCTACGGCTCGACCCACACGGACAGCCTCTCCCAGACGGTGACCATCCCGTCCGGCTGCAAGGCCACCCTCAGCTTCTACCTGCACATCGACACCGGTGAGTCCGGCTCGACCGCGTACGACAAGCTGACCGTGACCGTCAACGGCACCGCGCTGAAGACCTACTCCAACGTGGACGCCGCCGCCGGCTACCAGCTGCGCACCTTCGACCTGTCGGCCTACGCCGGCCAGTCGGTCACGCTGAAGTTCAACGGCACCGAGGACTACTCGCTGCAGACGAGCTTCGTGATCGACGACACCTCGATCACCACCAGCTGACGCACACGCGGTGTGCGTTCGGGCCGCCGTGCGGCGGCCGCCGGGTCGCCGACGCGCGCCCCGTGGAAAGATCCTCTTCCACCGCAGCCACATGACGGCGGGTCGACTGCGTTAAAAGGGCATGGACCACTCAACGAGCGCGGAACAGCTGGCCGAGCCGGTGCCGCCCGACTTCCCGGCCTTCGCCGTCTCGCGGGGCCGACACCTGTTGCGCACCGCCTTCCTGCTCACCGGCGGCGACGCCCACCTGGCCGAGGACCTCGTCCAGGAGGCGCTCGGGCGCATCTTCGTGAAGTGGCGCCGGATATCCCGCCTGGACAACCCGAGCGGCTACGCCCAGACCGTGCTGGTGAACACGTTCCTGTCGTACCGGCGGCGGCGCAGCAGCTCGGAGCGGGTGACCGACACCCTCCCGGACATCGCGGTGGACGGCCCGGACCCGGCGCTGCGGCTGACCCTGCTGCGCGCCCTCGGTGAGCTCCCGGCGCAGGACCGCGCGGTACTCGTGCTGCGGTTCTGGGAGGACCGCAGCGTCGAGGAGACCGCCGCGGCGCTGCGGCTGAGCAGTACGGCCGTGCGCTCGCGCAGCAGCCGCGCGCTGGCCCGGATGCGCGCCACCCTCGGCGAGAGCCTCGGCGACGGCGGGGAGGCCGCCGGCGGCAGTAGCGGCGGCACCGGCGGCCGCGCGACAACGGATCCCACTGACAGGAAGGCGGTGCTCGGCCGTGTCCTTTGAGGACGAATTCGCCCAGGCCCTGCGCGGCGCCGTGGCGCTCGCGCCCGAACCGGCGCTGCACACCCTCGCAGGCGCCGCGGAGCGCCGCGGCCGGCGGCGGCGCAGCCAGCGGCGTGCCCTGGCGGTCGGCGGGCTGGCCGCCGTGCTGGTGGTCGCCGTGAGCCTCACCACCCTCGTCGGAGGCTCGCACGCGGTCCATCCGGCCACCGAGCCGGTACGGCCGATGACCGCCGAGGAGTCGATCGACCTGTTCACCTCGCTGCTGCCGCCGGGGAAGGCCCGGGTGCTGGCCGCGGGGACGCCCGGCGAGGGCGCAACGAACGGCGATCGGTACCAGACCGGCGGCACGCTCCTGTTCGACGACGGCAAGGGGGAGAGCCTCATCTCCTACGCCGTCAGCCGCACCGAGCTCACTCCGGAGGCGGGCGCCGTCTGCATGGACGGTTTCAGCGAACCCCAGGAGTCCTGTGAACGCACCGTCGCCACCGACGGCTCCGCACTGGTGGTCGACAAGCTGAAGGACCGGAACTCCGACAGCCACCGCGAGTGGCGCGCGACCTGGGCGGCGCCGGACGGCCGACAGGTGGCGATCACCGAGCACAACGGGCAGCCGGCCACGCCCAACCGGGAGAGCCCGCCGCTCGACGCCGAGCAGCTGCGCGCCCTGGTGACCGCGCCGGCCTGGGAGCGGCTCTTCGACGCCCTGCCGGCGCGGGAGAACGCGCCCAAGCCGTTGACACCCGAGCCCGGTCCGAAGGCGGAGGAACTGCTGGCGGCGCTCGTCCCGCTGCTCCCTCCGGGCGCCGTGCCGTCCGGTCAGGACGGCCGGAACGGACCGCACCTCACGGTGACGTACGAGGGGCGCACCAGCATGCTCTCGGTGTGCGTCACCGCTCCGGGTGTGCGGGGCATCGAGGACAAGGAGTACGCCGAGACGGAGGGCTCGGGGGGCCCGCTGGCGGTCCGGGAACGCCGGCCGGACGGCAGCACCGTCGTCACCGACATGGGCGGGAACGGCAAGACGGCGGTCGACCCGATCCTGCGCTGGTCGGCGGCGGTCCACTACGCCGACGGTCGGGCCGTCGCGATCGACGAGTGGAACGGGGAGAACGGCTACACCTTCCGCCCGGGCACCCCGGCGCTCAGCCTCGACCAGCTCAAGGCCATCGCCACCGCCCCGGCCTGGCGGCACTGACCCGGGCGCCCGCACTGCCGCACAGGGGACGGCGGTGCGGGCCCCGACGGCGCCGCGCCACCCGCCCTCGCCGCCGTCCTACCCGTCCCGTGAAGCCGCCGGGGCCGAGGCCGCGCGGACGGCGCGTGCCCGATGCACCGTAGGGGCTCCGGTGGGCGCATCGCCTCAAGAGTCGCTCAACTACCGTACGGGCGGCGCGGGCCTGCGGAAGGGTCGTGTACCGGCGACAGGTCACGGTCAAATCCTCGCCGGTGGTGGAGTCCGTTCGGATCCGCGTACCGGAGATTTCGCGTCCGACTCGGGGGGAACCTCGCGCGCGATCCGTGCCGGCCTTGAATTCACGTTTGCGGGGCGGGTGGATGGTCGATCTGGACGTCGAGCGGCAGATGAATCCGTGGCTCTTCGACAGCTCCGGGAACCTGACGGAGGCGGCAAGGAAGCAGTTCCCCGATCTGGCGGCCGCCGTGTCCGGGGCCCCGGCTCCCGGCTGGGCACCGGCCGCTCCAGGCACGCCGGGTCCGGTGGGTGTGACCGTGAAGGTCAGCCCCGAGGCCCTGCGGCGGGCGGCGGGCAACGTCGGAACCTTGCGGGAGAAGTTCTCCCAGGCCTGCGGTAAGCCGTTCGACCGTCTGTACGAGACGACGCAGGACGTGCCGCAGGACTGGGCGGTGGTGGGGGCGCTGAACACCGCCCGCGAGGTCTGGGACGCCCAGGTCAAATCGTTGGGGGAGTTGTTGGGGCGCGTCGGGGAGAACCTGACCGCCACCGCGGACTCCCATGCGCGTGCCGAGCAGCTGAACGCGCAGAACTTCGGGAAGAACTGAGGTTTCGCCATGGTCGGGTTCAGGGAGTTGAGGTACGCGGCGCTCGCAGGTGTCGAGTCGAGAGCGAGTGCCTTCGAGGCGCTGGTCCGTAGCTGGGAGTTCTCCTCCGAACTCACGGGCGATGTGATCGTTCCCCTGCAGGGATCGGGATGGCGAGGCCCGGCTGCGGAGCAGGCGGCCGGAGCAATTGCGAAGGTCCGTACCGAGATCGAAGCAGCATTCGAGGAGGCGACCGGCCTCGCCAAGGTCCTGCGTGACGCGCATACTGAACTCGCTGGCGCCCAGGCGGATTTGAAGGCGGCTATCAAGTCCGCCACCGATCAGGGGATGGCGGTGGACGACGCTGGCGCTGTCAACTGGCCACCAGCGACGAGTGAGGCGGACAGGAACGACCCGGACTACGCCAACAGCTACCGACAGCGGGCGTCGAACGTGGCCGACGCGATCGCGAGAGCGGTGGCCCGGCCGCCCCTACCTGGAGATCGCCACGGGGGCGGACGACCGGTCGACCGACCCGCAATCGCCGCAGGCCCGCCAGGCCCTCATCGACATCGCCCTGAAGTTGGCGAAGGCCGCCGCCGTCGGCTATCCCTGCAGCAACCCGGTGCGTTTCCCGGCGAAGGCGCCCACAGCTCCGACGGTCTGGCCGCCGCGGGAGATCCACAGCGAGGCGCCCGTCCGAGACGGCTGTCGGTGGGTAGCGCCCTGCCAGGTGTTGCCCGGATCCGCGCAGCACCTCGCGGAGCACCACGATGGCGGAGAGATCGCGGCTCGCCGGGGAGTCCCGCTACGCGCCCTTCCGCGGGATGCGGTGCTGCCAGTCGCGGGTGAAGACGGTGTTGCCGGCTTCGAGGGCGGTCAGGTGGGTGTGGGCGAGGAAGTGGGTGGCGGTGCAGCGGAGTTCGGTGCGGGTGTGGATGGTGACGTCCCAGCCGATGGCCGGGCGTTCGAGCCGGACGCTGTGGTCGGTGCGGGCCTGGGCGCTGAGCGGGGCGCCGGTGAGGACGCGGTAGGCGGTGACGGTGTGCTCGTCGCGGACCAGGCCGTCGGGGTGGGTGCGGGTGCCGTCGCTGGCGGGCGAGAGCTCGGTGCGCCACTCGTGCCGGCCGATGTCGTGGACGGTGAGGCGCTCCGGGCGGGCGGTGAGGGGTTCGGTGGTGTGGAGCGGCGGGGGCAGCGGGAGGGTGGGGGAGGCGAAGGCGACGGGCTCGGCGCCGGAGTCCGCGGCCAGGTGGCGCACCGGGAGCGTGAGGGTGCTGTGCGAGGGGTCGAGGCCGAAGCCGGCGGGCTCGGGGTCGGGCCAGAGCCACGGCCAGTAGGTGGACGAGAGCGCGAGCCGCAGGCGGTGGCCGGCCGGTACGGTGTGGCCGGCGGCGGCGAGCTCGACGGCGGCGTCCGGCGTCGGCTCCCCGGCCGGGGGCGCGGCCAGTGCGCCGCGCGTGACCAGTGTGGACGTGCCGTCCGGGGCGACGTCGCAGAGCCGGGCGACGATCAGGCCGGCGCCCGCCCCGGGGCGCAGCCGCAGCTGCAGGGACGGCACGCCGAGCAGTTCGAGCGGCTCCGGCAGCGGCAGGGAGTCGAAGCAGACCGAGCGCCCGTCCTCCTCGCGCTGGTCCGGCGGCAGGTCGGCGGGGCGGCCGAGCGGGACGTACGCGCCGGCGTTGAGGCCGGTGTGCTGCGGTGAGCGGACCTGGACGTAGCGGTCGTCGGAGGCGGTGCCCGCGGTGCGCAGCGGGCCGTCGAGGCCGTAGTGGATGTCGCGGACGTCGGGGGAGGGCCAGGCCTCCTCACCGGTCCAGCGGCCGCTGATCCAGCTGCGCAGGACGGGGGTCTTGAGGGCGCCGCCGTCGACGTCCCGGAGCCAGTGGTCCCACCACCGCAGCGTCTCCGGCAGGACCTCGTCGGGCAGCCCGTGCGGCCAGGGGCCGAGCACGGCGCGGACCGGGACGGGGCCGGAGGAGAGCAGCCCGAGGACGGCGGAGCAGGACGGGTCGCCCCAGCCGGCGACGGCGAAGGTGGGGACGGCGGCGGTGCCGGGCGGCTCCGCGGGCGCCGGCTCCCCGGCTGCGGCGGCGAGCCGCTGCGCGAAGGAGGGCTCCAGCGACTCCAGTCGCTCCCGCCACATCCGCTCCCAGTCGTCGCCGACGTACTGGGGGTCCGGTGGGCGGGCCGCGTCGGCGAGCCCGGCGGTGGCGCGGACGTGCAGGTCGGCGGCCGGGACGGCGCCGCCGAGAAGGTCGCCGACCTCCGGGCAGGCGGCGACCACGGCGTGGACGGCGTCCGGGGCGCGGGCGGCCAGTCGCAGGGCGGTGCGCCCGGCGGCGCCGGTGCCGAGCAGGCCGATCCGGCCACTGCACCAGGGCTGGGCGGCCAGCCAGGTGAGGACCTCGGCGCCGTCCGCCGCCTCGCCGTCCGCCGACTCGCCCGCCGAGGACGGCTCGCCGGTGTGGGCGGGCCGGCCGCCGGAGTTGCCGTGACCGCGGGCGTCGACCCGGAGGCAGGCGTAGCCGTGGCCGGCGTACCAGGGGTGGCGGCGGGCGTCGTCGGTGGCGGTCCAGTCGGTGAGGCGGCCGGCGGAGTACTCCAGCACGGCGGGCACCGGTCCGTCGGCCGCCGGGCGCCAGAGCCGGGCGCGGAGCCCGGTGCCGTCGGAGAGGGGGATGCGCAGGTCCTCGCGGGTGGTGCGGAAGGGGTACGAGGGGGTCGGGTGCGACATGGCGGCTCCCAGCGGTCCCGGTCGGCGGGCCCGTGGGGCGGGGTGGCGGGAGCGGCCCCGCGCCGCGGGCGTCAGCATTCCGACCCTAGGGGAGGAGGCCGATGCTGTCCTGGCGAGCCCGGTCCGGACCGGGCCCGCCAGGACGGCGGGGCCCGCCGTCAGGCCTTGCTGAGCCACGCCGTGGCGTTCAGCGCCAGGGCGGCGTTGGTGCCGGCCGGGTCGTTCCAGCCGTTGAACAGGTTGTTGCCCGGCTGCCCGGTGCCGTCGTCGGCCGGGGAGCTGTCGCCCCAGACCGCGACCCGGCCGGAGCCGTAGGCGCTGGTGGCGAAGAAGGCGCCGTTGGTGCCGCTGTAGCCGGTCCGGTAGACGAGGCCCTTGACGTTCGGGTTGTCGGCCGGCTTGAGGGTGAAGGTGGTGCCGGAGCGCAGGATCGAGCCGGTGACGGTGCCGAACGGGCCGTGCAGCACCGGGTTGGCGGCGTCGTTGATCGCGCGCGGGTTGTCGGTGGAGATGTTCTTGACGTCGACCGAGATCCCGAACGGGTCGTTGTTGTTGACGCCGTTGTTGGTGAACAGGTCGTTGATGATCGCGGGGGAGTCCCAGCCGTCGTTGTTGCGGTCGCTCCGGGTGTGGTCCGAGATCAGGAAGAGCCCGCCGCCGTTCTGCACGAAGCGGATCAGCGCGGCCTTCTCGGCGGCGCTGAACCGGATGTTCGGCTCGGGGATCACGAAGGTGTCGAACTTGGCGAGGTCCAGCGCGGCGCCGGTGCCGTAGCTGATGGTGGAGCCGGCCGGGAGGGTCTTGAGGCTGTACTGGCCGGTCTTCTGCAGGGCGACGCCCCACGCGGAGAGCGCGCCGGTCCAGCTCTTCTCGGTGGTGGGGTTGGCGTTCTGGGCGAGGGGGTCGGGCTGGGCGGTGGAGATGATCCAGTCGGCGTTGCCGGCGGTCTCGCCCTTGCTGTTGTCGAACAGCACCCGGTGGGGGGTGGCGCTCAGGGCGGCGGAGGTGGCTGCGGTGGGGGCGCCGCCGGCGGTCGGGGCGGCGGACGCGGTGGGGGCCAGCGTGGTCAGGCCGGCCGCGAGCAGGGCCGACGAGGCCAGTGCGGCAGCCGTTCGAATGCGGTTCATGTGCCGTTCCTCCGTGGGGAGTTGAGGGGTGCGGCGCCGATTATTCGCGCGTAGAAGTCGAGTATCCGCGCGTAGACGGACCGCCGAAAGGCTCCGGAGGTTACGGGCGTTTGTACGGTTCATGACGAGTGTGGCGGTGTGGTCGAGTGGTGAAGGTGACCGGCTCGTAATTGCGCATGACTTGCAAGTACTTCCATCCTGGGGCAAAGATGGCCCAGCTCGAAAGGCCCAGGAAAGGACGAAACGATGACCGGCCCCCGCTGGCGCGACCGGCTCACCCGTGAGGAATGGATCCGCCTGGCCGGCATGGGCGGCTTCATCCTCGCGCTGCACGTGATCGGCTGGTTCACGCTGCTCGCGGTCATCGCGCCCGAGCACTACGACGTGGGCGGCCAGGTCTTCGGTGCGGGCATGGGGCTCACCGCCTACACCCTCGGCATGCGGCACGCCTTCGACGCGGACCACATCGCCGCCATCGACAACACCACCCGCAAACTGATGGGCCAGGGCAAGCGGCCGCTGTCGGTCGGCTTCTGGTTCTCGCTCGGCCACTCCTCCATCGTCTTCGGCCTCTGCGCCCTGCTCGCCTTCGGCATCAAGTCGCTCGCCGGGCAGCTGGAGGCCGACGACTCCACCCTGCACGAGGCGACCGGTCTGATCGGCGTCACCGTCTCCGGGACGTTCCTGCTCGCGCTCGGCCTGATCAACCTGGGGGCCTTCAACGGCATCCTCAAGGTGTTCCGCAAGATGCGCGAGGGCGAGTTCGACGAGGCCGAGCTGGAGGAGCAGCTGGAGAAGCGAGGCCTGATGAACCGCATCCTCGGGCGGGTGACCAAGGCCGTCACCAAGTCCTGGCACATGTACCCGGTAGGCCTGCTCTTCGGGCTCGGCTTCGACACCGCCACCGAGGTCTCGCTGCTGGTACTGGCGGGCGGCGCGGCGGCCTTCCAGCTGCCCTGGTACGCGCTGCTCGTGCTGCCGGTCCTGTTCGCGGCGGGGATGAGCCTGCTGGACACCATCGACGGCTCGTTCATGAACTTCGCCTACGAGTGGGCGTTCTCCAAGCCGGTCCGCAAGATCTACTACAACCTGACCGTGACCGGGCTCTCCGTGGTGGTCGCCCTCGTCATCGGCTCGATCGAGCTGATCGGGCTGCTCGGCGAGAAGCTGGACGTCACCAGCGGCCCGGTCGCCTGGATCGGCGAGCTGGACCTCAACTTCGTCGGCTACACCATCGTCGGCCTCTTCGTGCTCACCTGGGCTGCGGCGATCGCCTACTGGAAGCTCGGCAACGTCGAGGAGAAGTGGTCCGCCGGACTGGCCGCGGGGGCCGAGAAGGCCGAGTAGCCCGACCGGGCGGGCAAGGCGGGCAAGGCGGGCAAGGCGGGGCGGCTCGCGCGGGGTCCCGTCGTGGATGTGCCGGGCGGGTTCGGGGCGGGCGGCCGACGTGAATCGGCCACGTTTGCGAACGGGCGGGATCGGTGGAAACCCGCACGGAAGACCGCCCCCTCCGCCCGTCGGCGCGGAGGGGGTGACCGGGGCGGGGCAGGCGGCCGGGGGCGGGTCGGTGGAGGGTCCGGGGGCGGGCGGGGCCGGTCCCGGCGGCCGCCCGGAGTCCCGGCCGCCCCTCGACGTCCCGGCCGATCGGTCCCGGGGCGGCGGTGCCGGCGCGTGGGGTGTCCCGGCCGGTGCCGGGAGAGCCGGTGCCGGGAGATCCTTCCGGTACCGACGCGCCGGCGGGAGGGGAGGCTGCGGGCAGCGGCAGGACAGGCGGCTTGCCGCACCCCCCGAGGGGCCGGTTCGGCGACGCCGGGAGCGCGGCGTTGCGCCCCGGGAGCACGGCGTTGCGTCCCGGGAGCACGGCGTTGCGCCCCGGGAGCACGGCGGCGCGGGATGCGCGAGTGGCTGGATCACGCGCCCGCTTCGAGCGCCGACCCCGCGTCAAACCGCGTGACCGGATCATGCCTTGTCGTGCCGCCCCCCCGGCGGCATGATCGGGACCGGCGGACCGACCGGACATTCCCTCACATCCCTCCACGACGATTCAGGGGTCGTTGAACGTGCTGGAACTGCTGGGGCTGGACTCCGTCGCCGAAGCCGTCTACCGGGGGATGCTGACCGACCCCGAAGGCGGCGTCCCCGAACTCTGTGCACGCCTGCGGCTCCCCGAGTTCGCCGTGCGCGAGGCCCTGGACCGGCTCGCCGACCTCACCCTGCTGCGCGCCTCCCGGGCGCGCCCCGGCGCGCTTCGGCCGGTCAGCCCGGAGCGCGGGCTGAGGCTGCTGCTGCGCAGGCAGGAGGAGGAACTCGCCCGAAGACAGCAGGAGTTGGCCGCCTCCAAGGCGGCCGTCGCGCGTGCCGTCGCCGAGTACGCGACGCTGCGCACCGGCAGTCTGGTGGACGGTGGCGAGCGGCTGGTCGGCCTGGACGCGATCCAGGCCAAGCTGGAGGCGCTGACCGCCCGGCTCGCCGACGAGCGCCTGGCCGTGCTGCCCGGCGGTGCGCAGTCCGCCGCGAGCCCGGCCTCCTCCCGGCCGCTGGACGAGGGCGCCGGGACCGGCCTGAGCGCCGGCGAGCGCGAGCTGCTGCGGCTGCTCTCCACCGGCCTCACCGACGACGCGGCGGCCAAGCGGCTCGGCATCTCGGTCCGGACGGTGCGCCGGCAGATGGCCGCGCTGATGGGGCGTCTCGACGCGGCCAGTCGTTTCGAGGCCGGCCTGAAGGTGGCTCAGCGTGGCTGGCTGTAGGGCCTGATCTGCGGAAATGGGCTGTAACCGGGCAATGGGGCTGTAGCCAACCTCACAGTGTGGTCTTTCACTCCTGCGGCGGAATCAAAAGTTCACCGCCGAGGTCTTGTCGCGCCATTTTCTACGCGCGTATCTTCTAGCGCTGCGGGGGGCGTTCCGGCTCCCGTGCTGCCTTCTACGCGGGTAGCGCACCATTTGCGCCTACCTGACCCACCCTCACGGTCCCCCGGCCCCACGCCGGACGGACGTCATGTGCCACCCCCACCGCCTGCCACGGCCACGCCGGCCGGCAGAACGAAGGAGTCCTTCCCGGTGACCACGCCCTCCGCCTCCCGCCGCCCGCGTCGTGCGCTGCTGCGCGCGACCCTCGTCCCGGCCGGCCTGGCTGCCTCGCTGGTGCTCGTCCCGCTGCCGACGGCCTCCGCCGAGACCGCCGCCGGGCCGACCGAGCCCGGCAGCCTGCGCATCCACGACATCCAGGGCGGCACCCGGATATCGCCGCAGGCCGGCAAGACCGTCACCGGCGTGCCCGGCATCGTCACCGGCGTTCGCGCGTACGGCTCCAAGGGCTTCTGGATCCAGGACCCGAACCCGGACGCGGACCCGGCCACCAGCGAGGGCGTCTTCGTCTACACCGGCGGCGCGCCGACCGTCAAGGTGGGCGACTCGGTGCTGGTCAGCGGCAAGGTGACGGAGTACTACCCGAACTTCGGCGGCGGCTCGCAGTCGCTCACCGAGATCAGCTCCCCGGCCGTCACGGTGCTCTCCTCGGGCAACCCGCTGCCCGCGCCGGTCGTGGTGGACACCCGCAACATCCCGGGCACCTACACCCCGCGGACCCCGGCCGGCGCCACCACCATCGAGGGCCTCGCGCTGAACCCGGAGAAGTACACCCTGGACTTCTACGAGTCGCTGGAGGGCATGCTCGTCGAGGTCAAGGACGTCCGGGTGATCCAGGCGACCGACAAGTACAACGAGCTCTGGGTCGCCGCCGACAAGCAGGACCAGAAGAGCAAGCGCGGCGGCGTGCTCTACGAGTCCTACGCCGAGCCCAACGTCGGCCGCCTGATGGTGCAGCAGCAGGCGCCGGTCGCGCAGCAGCCGTTCCCGGTCGCGAACGTCGGCGACGTGCTGACCGGTACCACCAGCGGCCCGCTCGACTACAACCAGTTCGGCGGCTACACCCTGGTGGCCGGCACTCTCGGCGCGGTCCAGGACAACCACCTGCAGCGCGAGGTGACCGCCGCGGCCACCGACCGCGAGCTGACCATCGCCACCTACAACGTCGAGAACCTGGCCCCGGGCAACCCGGACGGCAAGTTCGCCGAGCTGGCCCAGGCCGTCGTCACCAACCTGCGCTCGCCCGACGTCGTCGCCCTGGAGGAGATCCAGGACAACAACGGTGCCAAGAACGACGGCACCGTGGACGCGAGCCAGACCGTGGCCAAGTTCATCGCCGCGATCAAGGCGGCCGGCGGCCCGGCGTACGAGTGGCGCGGGATCGACCCGGAGAACGGCAAGGACGGCGGCCAGCCCGGCGGCAACATCCGCCAGGTGTTCCTGTTCAACCCGCAGCGGGTCTCCTTCACCGACATTCCCGGCGGCGACGCCACCACCGCGGTGGACGTGGCCGGCACCGGCGCGGCCGCCGCGCTGACCGCCTCGCCCGGCCGGATCTCCCCGGCCGACGAGGCCTGGGCCGACAGCCGCAAGCCGCTGGTGGGCCAGTTCTCCTTCCGCGGCAAGAAGGTCTTCGTCATCGCCAACCACTTCAACAGCAAGGGTGGCGACCAGAGCATCGACAGCCGGTTCCAGGCGCCGACCCGCAGCTCCGAGGTGCAGCGGATCAAGCAGGCGACGGTCGAGCAGGCCTTCGTGGCCAAGCTGCTGGCCGCCGACAAGGAGGCCAAGGTGGTCTCGCTCGGCGACTTCAACGACTACCAGTTCTCGCCCGCGCTGGCCACGCTCACCAAGGACGGCGTCCTGCGCGACCTGGTGAACGAGCTGCCGGAGAAGGAGCAGTACTCGTACGTCTACCAGGGCAACTCGCAGGTGCTGGACCACATCCTGGTCAGCCCCGAGGTCGGGTACGCCAAGTACGACGTGGTGCACATCAACAGCGAGTTCGCCCGGCAGGCGAGCGACCACGACCCGCAGGTGGTCCGCATCAAGCCGTGACGCCCTTCGGGGCGTGACCGAGGGGGCGGTGACCGGGGTCCGGTCACCGCCCCCTCGGGGTCTTCGGAGGCGGGCGGCGGGCACCGCCCGGCCGCCGCAGGGCCGTCGGTGACGGCCGGCTACCGCAGCGCGGCGAGCACCGCGTCCGCCATCACCTTCTCGCCGGTGGCGTTCGGGTGGAACGGGACGGCGGGGGAGCCGGGCAGCGCGCCCTCGATCCACCGGTCGCCCGAGCAGACGTCGTGCCCGGCGGTCGGGGTCGCGGTGTCCACGAAAGTGGCGCCGTTGGCGGCGGCGGTGGACTTCAGCATCGCGTTGAGCTTGCCCAGCACGCCGTGCAGGTACGGGACGTCGCCCGGGGCGATCGGCTGGCGGAAGACGCAGGACGCGCCGTCGGCCGGCAGGACGGACGGGTAGCCGACCAGCAGCACCCTGGCGTTCGGGGCCTTGGCGTGGATCCGCTTCAGCACGTCGTCGACCTGCGGGCGGGCCGCCTCGATCCGGTCGGCCAGGTCGTCGTTGCCGTACTGCCAGGACCAGCTGGACCAGTCCCAGTAGCCGTGGTGGAAGACGTCCTTGCAGGGGGTGCCGAACGGGTTGACCACTGCGCCGGCGATGCAGGTGGCGACGAGGTCGCCGAGCCCGAGGTCGGTGACGCCGAGGTCGTTGCCGCCGATGCCCAGGGTCACCAGGTCGGTGTCGGGGGTGACGGCGTCCAGCTGCGGGTCGTTGACCCGGATGAACGCGTCGTACTGGGCGTGCGTCATCGCCTTCACCTTGGCGGCCGCACAGGTGACGTCCGTGTAGTTCGCGGCCTTGAGCGCAGCGGCCACCAGGTGGCCGTAGTTGCGGTCCGAGCGCAGGCAGAGGCCGGCCGACTGGCCGGGTACACCGGCGCCGGCGGCGTAGGAGTCGCCGAGCGCGACGTAGTGCCGGGGCGCGGGGGTGGCGGCCTGTGCGCTGGTGGAGGTCAGCGCGAGCGCGGCGCCCAGCGCGGCGGCGCCGAGCAGGACGGACTTCCGGGACTTCCGGGGGGTCCGGGAGTCCGGCGCGGAGTTCCGGGCGGGGTGGGGGCCTGGGGCGGTGCGGAGTTTCCGGGCAGGGCGGAGCACGGTTCCTCCTGGGGGAGAGAAACGACGGTGGGTGGGGGGTCGTGCCAGCCGCGGCCACAGCTACTCACAGGTAAGTTACTTCCAGGTTTCGCGGGCGTCCATGCCTTCTGCCGAAATTTCCGAAATTCCGTCAGGCGGTATTTCGGATTTCGCTCCACGGTGTATCGGAGGTATTTCCGGTACGCAGTGGAGCGAAATTGCCGCCGGGTCCGGTTACCGGCCGGTTGACTGGCCGTCGGCACAGGCCGCAGTATCGGGCGCACGCCGCAGTATCGGGCGCACACCGCACTGCCGGAGCACCGATGGAGGATCCCGCATGGCCCTGGACGCCGACGTCATCGTCATCGGAGCCGGACTCGCGGGACTCGCCGCGACCGCCGAACTCGCCGACGCCGGACGGAAGGTGGTCCTGCTCGACCAGGAGCCGGCGGCCTCGTTCGGCGGCCAGGCGCACTGGTCCTTCGGCGGCCTCTTCCTGGTCGACTCCCCCGAGCAGCGCCGGATGCGCATCCGCGACTCGCACGCGCTCGCCTGGCAGGACTGGCTCGGAACGGCCGGCTTCGACCGCACCGAGGACGCCTGGCCCCGCCGCTGGGCCGAGGCGTACGTCGCCTTCGCGGCCGGCGAGAAGCGGGCCTGGCTGCGGGATATGGGCGTCCGGTTCTTTCCGGTCGTCGGCTGGGCCGAGCGCGGCGGCCTGCATGCCGACGGTCCCGGCAACTCCGTGCCGCGCTTCCACATCACCTGGGGCACCGGCCCCGGACTGCTCGAACCCTTCGTCCGCCGGGTCCGCGACGCCGTCCGGCGTGGCCTGGTCGACCTGCGCTTCCGCCACCGCGTCACCGGGCTGTCCGCCACGGCCGGGGTCACCGACACGGTGAGCGGCGAGGTGCTGGTGCCCAGCCCGGCGGGGCGCGGCGAGGCCAGCTCGCGCGAGGTGGCCGGCCACTTCGAGCTGCGTGCCCAGGCCGTGGTCATCACCTCCGGCGGCATCGGCGGCAACCACGACCTCGTCCGCAAGTCCTGGCCGGCCCGGCTCGGCACCCCGCCGGAGCGGCTGCTCTCCGGCGTTCCCGCGCACGTGGACGGACTGATGCTGGGCATCGCCGGCGAAGCCGGGGCCAGCCTGATCAACGGCGACCGGATGTGGCACTACACCGAGGGCATAGGGAACTGGGACCCGATCTGGGCCCGGCACGGCATCCGCATCCTGCCCGGCCCCTCCTCGCTCTGGCTCGACGCCCGCGGCCGCCGGCTGCCCGTCCCCCTCTTCCCCGGCTTCGACACCCTCGGCACCCTGGAGCACATCCGCTCCACCGGGTACGACCACACCTGGTTCGTGCTGAGCCAGAAGATCATCGAGAAGGAGTTCACCCTCTCCGGCTCCGAGCAGAACCCCGACCTCACCGGCCGCTCGGTGCGCGGCGTCCTCGGCCGGGCGCTGCCCGGCGCCCCCGGTCCGGTCCGGGCCCACCTGCGACACGGGCCGGACTTCGTGGTCGCGAGCAACCTCGGGGACCTCGTCCGGGGGATGAACGCCAAGACCCGCGAGCCGCTGATCGATCCGGACGACCTGCGCCGCACCGTCGAGGCCCGGGACCGGCAGCTGGCCAACCCCTTCGCCAAGGACCTCCAGGTCACCGCGATCCACGGCGCCCGCCGCTACCTCGGCGACAGGCTGATCCGGACCGCGGCGCCGCACCGGATCCTCGACCCGGCCGCGGCCCCGCTGATCGCCGTCCGGCTGGGCATCCTCACCCGCAAGTCGCTCGGTGGGCTGGAGACCGATCTCTCGGCCCGCGTCCTGCGGCCCGGTGGCGAGGTGCTGGAGGGCGTCTACGCGGCGGGCGAGGCGGCGGGCTTCGGTGGCGGCGGGGTGCACGGCTACCGCTCGTTGGAGGGGACGTTCCTCGGCGGCTGCCTGTTCTCCGGGCGGACGGCGGGCCGGGCGGCGGCGGCCGCGACGGCGTAGCGTCCGGCGGGTGCCCGCGGGTCAGGACCCGTCGCCCGGGGCCGGTCGGTCAGCGGGCGTCGGTCAGCGTTCGTCGGTCAGGCCGAGGCGCAGGTGGTCGACGTGGTAGACCGCGTGGTCCAGCAGCGCGGCGACGTGGTCGTCGTGCAGGGAGTAGACCACCGAGCGGCCGTGGCGCTCGCCGACGACCAGGCCGAGGTTGCGCAGCAGGCGCAGCTGGTGGGAGCAGGCGGACTGCTCCATGCCGACGGCGTCGGCGAGTTCGGTGGCGGCCCGCGGCCCCTCCCGGAGCTGGGCGAGTATCAGCAGGCGGGAGGGGGTGGCGAGGGCCTGGAGGGTGTTCGCCACCTTGGCCGCGTTGGAGGCGTCCAGGCGCATCTGCGGCACGGCGTTCTCGGGGGCTGCGTGTCCCATGGGGGAATCCTACGGGGCCGGTCCGCGGCCGCTCCGGACGAAGGTCGCAGTGCGATCAACATATGAAAGCTTGTTCATATGTTCCTGTATGGTGGCGTCCATGCCCGCCACCCCTGCGTCCAGTGCCCTGCTCACCCGGCCCCCCGCACCCGCGGTCCCCGCGCCACCGCGACCGCGCCGCACCCGGGTGCTGGCCCTGCCGGAGGCGCGCTGGGCGGCCGTGGCCACCGCCGCCTTCCTGGCCGCGCTCGCGGTCCAGCTGCTCGGCGGCCCGGGCTGGGCCGCCGGCGCGCTGTACGCCGCCGCCTACCTGGCGGGCGGCTGGGAGCCGGCCCTCGCCGGGGTGGCTGCCCTGCGCACGCGGACCCTCGACGTCGATCTGCTGATGGTGGTCGCCGCGCTGGGCGCCGCGGCGATCGGCGAGGTGGTGGACGGCGCCCTGCTGATCGTGATCTTCGCGACCAGCGGCGCCCTGGAGGCGCTCGCCACGGCCCGCACCGCCGACTCCGTCCGCGGCCTGCTCGACCTCGCCCCCGCCACCGCGACCCGGCTGCGCGAGGAGGGCGGCGAGGAGACCGTCCCCACCGCGGAGCTGGCCGTCGGCGACGTCGTGCTGATCCGACCCGGCGAGCGGGTCGGCGCCGACGGGACGGTCCTGGACGGTGCGAGCGAGGTCGACCAGTCCACCGTCACCGGCGAGCCGCTGCCCGCCGCCAAGGCGGTCGGCGACGAGGTGTACGCCGGAACGCTCAACGGCTCCGGCGCGCTGCGGGTACGGGTCGGCCGGGACGCCGCCGACACGGTGATCGCCCGGATCGTCGCCCTGGTGGCGGAGGCCTCCGAAACCAAGGCGCCCACCCAGCTCTTCGTCGAGCGGATCGAGCAGCGCTACGCCGCCGGGCTGGTGACGGCCACCCTGCTGCTCTTCGCCGTCCCGCTCGCGCTCGGCGCCGAACCGGACGGCGCCCTGCTGCGCGCCATGACCTTCATGATCGTCGCTTCGCCGTGCGCGGTGGTGCTGGCCACCATGCCGCCCCTGCTCTGCGCCATCGCCAACGCCGGCAGGCACGGCGTGCTGGTCAAGTCGGCGGTGGTGATGGAGCGTCTCGGGCAGGTCGACGCCGTCGCCCTGGACAAGACCGGCACCCTCACCGAGGGCACGCCCGAGGTCACCGAGCTGCGCCCGCTCGACGGGGTGACGGAGGAGCACCTGCTCGCCCATGCGGCCGCCGCCGAGTACGCCTCCGAGCATCCGCTGGGCCGGGCCGTGGTCGCCGCCGCCCGCCGCCGCGGCCTGCCGCTCCCGGCGGCCGAGGGCTTCACCGCCACCCCCGGCGTCGGGGTGCGGGCGCTGGTGGGCGGATCGGTGGTCGCGGTGGGCGCGCCCGGCCCGCACCGCTCCCGGGGGCCGGCCGCCGCCCCGGTCGCCGAGCTGGAGGAGGCCGGCCGGACGGTGGTCGTGGTGCTGTGCGACGGCGAGCCGGTCGGGGTGCTGGGGCTCGCCGACCGGCCGCGCGCGCAGGCCGCCGCGGCGGTGCGCGCACTGGCGGCGCTGACCCGGCGTCCGCCGGTGCTGCTCACCGGCGACAACCCGCGCGCCGCCGCCAGGCTGGCCCGCGAGGTCGGCCTGACCGACGTCCGGGGCGGACTGCTGCCGCACCACAAGCTGGCCGCGGTGCGCGACCTCGCCGCCGGCGGCCACCGGGTGCTGATGGTCGGTGACGGGGTCAACGACGCGCCCGCGTTGGCCGCCGCGCACAGCGGCGTCGCGATGGGCCGGGTCGGCGCTGACCTCGCACTGGAGACCGCCGACGCCGTCGTCGTGCGGGACGAACCGGTCGCCGTCCCGGCCGCGGTGTCGCTCTCCCGGCGGGCGCGGCGCCTGGTCGTGCAGAACCTGGTGATCGCCGGGACCTGCATCGCGGTGCTGGTGGTCTGGGACCTGGCCGGTACGCTGCCGTTGCCGCTCGGCGTCGCCGGGCACGAGGGTTCCACCGTGATCGTCGGCCTCAACGGCCTGCGGCTGCTGCGCGAAAGGGCGTGGCGGCGGGCCCTGCCGCACGAGGCCCTGGGCCGGGAGGAGAGCTGAACCGATGAGCCGTCGGGACCGGGACCGTGAGCGGGACCAGACGCGTGGACGGGCCGGAGCCCCGGTGACCGTCACCGTCTGCCGGGGCTGCTGCTGCGGCACCCAGGAGAAGCACCCGGGCGTGGACCACGCCGGGCAGTTCGAGCGGCTGCGCGAGGCGGTCGGTTCGGCGGGCACCGTCCGGGCGGTGAAGTGCCTGGACGCGTGCGCGCACTCCAACGTGGTGGTGGTCGGCCCCTCCAGCGAGGGCCGCGCGGCCGGCGGCCGCCCGGTCTGGCTCGGCTGGGTGCTGGAGGACGACATGGTCGGGGAGATAGCCGAATGGGTGCACGCCGGCGGCCCCGGCCTCGCCGACCCGCCGGGCCTGCTCGACCTCCAGCTGATCAGCGTCTCCCGGCGGGTCCGGGACGGCCTCCCCGGCTGACCGGGGCCGCCTCGCGGACCACCGGCGGCCGCCGTCCGACCCGGCCCGGCCGGCGGGCCGGGGCACTACCATTTCCTGGGGCGCCCCGGCTCGGGGGGAATCACGACTTGACTTCCCTCCCCTCGTCCACGAGGGGACTCCCATCGGCCCACGGCCGACCGCCGCTTGCGCGGCGCGCCTCGCGACGCGGATGTTCCTGATTCCTCGCCGACCGCACCCGAGAGGACTCGGAATGGCTGACATCAGCTCCACACGGACATCGCCCGAGTGCTCCAGGGGGTCAGCGCACCGCCTCGGGCTCCTCGTACGAGGCGGATCCCCTCGTGCCGACGTGCCGGGCACGGCGGTCGGAGAGAGTCCCGTTCCACACCAGGCGCACACACCCGACCGTGCGACGCAGCACGGCCGCCTGCCCGGAGTCCGGGTGGGCCCGGTACTTGTACGCCATTCTCGCGGTGGTCACCTTACAGGAACTGCAATCATGTGCAGGACGTCTGACGGCATGTCGATGAATCACGTTCTCGGAGTCCACATTCCTCCCCGATCTGAGGGTCGGGGCGTCATTCGGAGGATCAGGTGACCACGGTCTGCCGCATCTGCGCGGGCACCGGCCGCACCGCCGGCCTCAGCTGCCGCACCTGCCAGGGCACCGGAACCACCGAGGTCGGCGGCGGGGGCGGCAACTGCTTCCTCTGCGACGGCACCGGCGTCTACGTCCGCTACCGGGTCGACGCGGCCGGCGCCAAGCACGCCTACCGCGACGAGATCTGCCGCACCTGCGACGGCACCGGCAACCGTGCGGCCTCCACCTGGGACGAGATCGCCTGACCCGGCGTCCGTGCGGTTCCCGCCGCCCGCTGGCCGCCTGCCGCCCGCTCGCCGCCCGCCGTTCCCGCCGCCCGACGGTGCCTCAGGTTCCCGGTCGCGGCGGACGATCGGGCCGCGACCGGTCCCGGGCGGGCGGCTTTGCCGGGGCATGGTCGAACATTGGTGCTCGACCGACCGGCGCGCCGGGGCTCGTTCACCGTACGTCCGTGTCCGGTCAACTCGCCGGTGGAAGAGTCCCGTCCATGGATATCCCCAACATGGGCGTGCCCGCGAAGCTCGCCGACCGCATGGGCATGGCCGAGCAGCACGAGTACCTGCGGGCCCGCTTCTCCCGCCGCCGGATGCTGCGGGCCGGTGCCGTCGGCGTCGGCGCCCTCGCGGTGGGCGGTGCGCCGGGCAGCGGCACCGCGACCGCCGTCCCGGCGTCCCCCCGGCTGCTGACCGGCGGCACCGCCGACGGCGTCGACGGCGCCCTGGTCGCCCCGATCGGCCGTCACCTCGCCTTCGGCCCCGAGCCGGACACCCAGTTCCGGGTCTCCTGGCAGGTGCCGGCCCAGGTCAAGAGGCCGTTCCTGCGCTTCGGCAGGCACCCGTGGGACCTCGGCCACAAGGTCCAGGCCGAGGTGCGCGCCCTGCACACCCCGGCGCTGACCCCGACCGGCCGACCGGTCGACCAGTACTACCTGCACGTGGCGCTGGAGGACCTCCAGCCCGACACCACGTACTACTACGGCGTCGGCCACCAGGGCTTCGACCCCGCCTCGCAGCAGGCGATCTCCACCCTGAGCACCTTCCGCACCGCCCCCTCGCGCGACCACCGCTGGGGCAAGGTCTACGAGCCGTTCACCTTCACCGCCTTCGGCGACCAGGGCGTCAGCTCCCACGCGGCCGGCAACGACCACGTCATCCTGGCCCAGGACCCGGCGTTCCACCTGCACGCCGGCGACATCTGCTACGCCGACCCGGCCGGCTCCGGCCAGGACTCCGACAGGTCGGTCTACGACGCCCGCACGTGGGACGCCTTCCTGGTGCAGACCGAGACGGTGGCCGCGAAGGTGCCGTGGATGGTCTCCTACGGCAACCACGACATGGAGGCCTGGTACTCGCACAACGGCTACGGCGGTGAGAACACCCGCTTCTACCTGCCCGACAACGGCCCCGACCCGCGGACCGTCCCGGGCGTCTACAGCTTCCGGTACAAGAACGTCGGCGTCGTCTCCCTGGACGCCAACGACGTCTCCTACGAGATCCCGGCCAACCTGGGCATCTCGGCGGGCAGGCAGACCAGGTGGCTGCAGCGCACGCTCAAGGACCTGCGCAGCGACGAGACCATCGACTTCGTCGTGGTCTTCTTCCACCACTGCGCCTTCTCCACCACGCACCAGCACGCCTCCGAGGGCGGTGTCCGCGAGGCCTGGGTCCCGCTGTTCGAGAAGTACCGGGTCGACCTGGTGATCAACGGTCACAACCACGTCTACGAGCGCACCGACGCGATCCTCGGCAACAAGGTCGCCAAGGCGGTGCCCAGCGGCGCCACCGTCGAGCCGGCCACGGACGGCGTGGTGTACGTGACGGCGGGCGCGGCCGGCCGCAGCCTGTACCGCTTCGACGCCCCGGACACCTACGAGGGCCACGAGAACCGTCTCGACTCGGTGGACACCTACTACTTCGCCAAGGGCGGCGGCAAGGTGGCCGAGAAGGTCGAGTGGTCGCGGGTCCGCTACACCGGCTACTCGTTCATCAAGGTCGACGTGACCCCCGCCCACGTGGGGGCGAAGTCGGCCATGAAGGTGACCGCGCTCGCCGAGGACGGCACGCAGGTGGACCACTACACGATCCTGCGCACGGTCGGCGAGGGCTGGGAGGGCGACCGCGACGACGACGGCGAGGGCGGCGGCTGGGGCTGGTAGCCCGCCCCGCGCGGCGATCCCCGCGGACCCCGGTGCTCAACGCCGAGCAGTGGTTCAGCGCCGGGGTCCGTACATGATCACCGAGACCCCGGCGAGGCAGACCAGTGCCCCGAGGACGTCGTAGCGGGTCGGACGGAAGCCGTCCACCAGCACGCCCCAGAGCAGCGATCCCGCCACGAAGACGCCGCCGTAGGCGGCCAGCACCCGGCCGAACTGGCTGTCCGGTTGGTGGGCCGCGGCGAAGCCGTACCCGCCGAGGGCGACCACCCCCAGCCCGGCCAGCCACCACGGCCGGGACTCGCGCACGCTCTGCCAGATCAGCCAGCAGCCGCCGATCTCGGCGAGGGCGGCGAGGGCGAACAGGACGGCGGAGCGCAGGACGGTCATGGTCGCCAAGCCTACGGACGGCCGACCACGGGCCGTGCCTCCGGGACGTACGGGCCGTCCCCGCGGTTCGGCCCGCGATCCTCCGGGACCGGGTCAGACCTGGCGGTAGGTGGCGAGGAAGCGCCCGATCCGGTTGATCGCCGTCTCCAGGTCGTCGGCCCGGGGGAGGGTGACGAAGCGGAAGTGGTCCGGGCGGGGCCAGTTGAAGCCGGTGCCCTGGACGACGTGGATCTTCTCCCGGAGGAGCAGGTCCAGCACGAACTGCTCGTCGTCGACGATCCGGTGCACCGCCGGGTCGAGCTTGGCGAACGCGTACAGCGCGCCCTTGGGCCTGACGCAGCTGACGCCCGGGATCTCGTTCAGCGCCTTGTAGGCCACGTCGCGCTGCTCGGTGAGCCGGCCGCCGGGCAGCACCAGGTCCTGGATGGACTGGTGGCCGCCGAGCGCGGCCTGCACCGCGTACTGGGCCGGGACGTTGGGGCAGAGCCGCATGCCGGAGAGCATGGTGAGGCCCTCCAGGTAGTCGGCGGCGTGCTGCTTCGGCCCGGAGACGACCAGCCAGCCGCTGCGGAAGCCGGCCACCCGGTAGGACTTGGAGAGGCCGTTGAAGGTGAGGGTGAGCACGTCGTCGGCGAGCGCGGCGAGGCAGTGGTGCTCGGTGCCGTCGTAGAGGATCTTGTCGTAGATCTCGTCGGCCAGGACCATCAGCCCGTGTCGGCGGGCGAGGTCGAGGATGCCCTCCAGCAGCTCCTTCGGATAGACCGCGCCGGTGGGGTTGTTGGGATTGATGACGACGATGGCCTTGGTCCGGGCGGTGATCTTGGCGGCGATGTCGTCGAGGTCGGGGTACCACTCCGCCTCCTCGTCGCACACGTAGTGCACCGCCTTGCCGCCGGCCAGCCGGACCACGGCCGTCCAGAGCGGGTAGTCCGGCATCGGGACGAGTACCTCGTCGCCGTCGTCCACCAGCGCGGTGACGGCCATCTGGATCAGCTCGGAGACGCCGTTGCCGAGGAAGACGTCGTTGACGGCGACCCCGGGGACGCCGCGCTGCTGGTAGTACTGCACGACTGCGCGGCGGGCCGGCAGGATGCCGCGGGAGTCGCTGTAGCCGTGTGCGTTGGGGAGGTTGCGGATGATGTCCTGGACGATCTCCTCCGGCGCCTCGAAGCCGAACGTGGCCGGATTGCCGGTGTTCAGCCGGAGCACGCTGTGCCCGGCCTCCTCCAGCGCGTTGGCGCGGTCGACCACCGGGCCGCGGATCTCGTAGCACACGTCCTTCAGCTTGTTGGACTGCCGAAACTCCATCTGTGGCCTCCCGACCGTCGCCCGCCGTCGCTGCTGCGCGCCGACCGGCACGCCGTCCTGGTTGCTTTGTTCTACCAAGTAACCACTTGGAAAGTCCAACCTTTTGGCTATGCTGATCCACATGTCACGCCGAAGCTACGAGCAGTACTGCGCCGTCGCCCGCGCCCTGGACGCGGTGGGGGAGCGCTGGAGCCTCCTGATCGTCCGTGAACTCCTGGCCGGTCCGCGCCGCTACACCGATCTGCACGCCGACCTGCCCGGCGTGTCCACCGACATCCTCGCGGCGCGGCTCAAGCAGTTGGAGGGCGAGGGCCTGGTGCTGCGCCGGCGGCTCGAACGGCCGGCCAACGCCACGGTCTACGAGCTCACCGAGCGCGGGGCGGCGCTCCGTCAGGTGATCGAGGCCCTCGGCGCGTGGGGCCTGCCGTCGCTCGGCGAGCAGCGGCCCACCGACGCCGTCCGGGCCCACTGGGTGACCGCGCCGGCCGCGCCGGCGGCGGGCGGGGCCGGCTAGGCGTGTGGCGGGACGCGCCGCCGGGTGGCCGCGGGCCCGCCGGGCCCTGCGCGTACGATCGTCGGGCCATGGAGAACACTGCGGAGAACAGCGCGCGCACCGCGCCCACCAGGTACACCGGCTACGCCAGTTACGTCGCCCTCGGGGACTCCTTCACCGAGGGCATGTGCGACGACGTCCTGCCCGACGGCCAGTTCCGCGGCTGGGCCGACCGGGTCGCCGGGAGACTCGCCGCCGAGCAGCCCGGCGGCGGCTTCCGCTACGCGAACCTCGCCGTCCGCGGCAAGCTCATCGGCCAGATCCACGACGAGCAGCTCACGCCCGCCGTCGCCATGGGCGCCGAGCTGGTCACCCTGGCCGGCGGGCTCAACGACGTCCTGCGGCCGCGCTGCGACATCGCCCGCGTCGAGGAGCTGCTCGGCCGCTCGGCGGCCGCGCTGCGCGCCACCGGTGCCACCGTGGTGATGTTCACCAGCACCGACCCGACCCGCCGGATGGCGGGCAGCGCCCGGCTGCTCCCGGCCATCCTGCGGATGAAGGCCTTCGTGCACGAGCTCGGCCAGGACCCGGGCATCGCGGTGGTCGACCTGTTCTCCGCGCCCTGCTTCGACGACCGCCGGCTCTGGGCCGACGACCGCCTGCACCTCTCGCCCGAGGGCCACCGCCGGGTCGCCGAGGCGGTGCTGGAGGCGCTCGGCCGCCCGGCCGGCTTCGACTGGCGCGCCCCGCTGCCGACCGCCGCCCCGCCGAGCCGCGGCGGGAAGCTGGCCGCCGACGCCCGCTGGGTCCGCACCCACCTCGGCCCGTGGATCGGCCGCCGCGTCACCGGCCGTTCCTCCGGTGACGGCCGCCCGCCGAAGCGCCCGGAGCTCGCCCCGTACCCGGGTGCGTGAGCCCTTCGGACCCGGTCCGGGTTCCCTGTGGTGGGCACCTGACGGGACGTCGTCGGGATGCGGGGGCTCCGCCGTCGGCGCGGTCGGGCGGCGGCGTCGAAGGAGCGGGCGGTCCGTGTGCCTCGCCCGGCCCTCGCCGTGCCTGACGGTCCGGCCCGGCCGGAGCAGCGGGATCCACGGGCCCGGCGACCCCTCTCGGCCCGAGCCCGAGCGCGGGCTGGTCCGGGTGACGGGGTCCGTCAGCCGCGGAAGAGGTTGTGTCCCACGTCGCTCGGCACCTCGTCCTGGTACGGGGTGCCGTCCGGGCCGGGTACGTGTTCGCCGGGGACCGGCTCGGAGCCCTCGCGGTGCAGCAGCACCACACCGTCCTCGGACCAGACCTGCCGGTAGCCGTGCGCCAGCAGCAGCTCGATCCGGGCCGCCTGCTCGCGGTCGGTCTTGAACGGGAACGCCCGCTTGTCGGAGCGGATCAGGACGTACTCGCGCCCGCGCGGCTTCTCGTCCACCAGGACGACGTCGGTCCGCGCGGAGAGCCGGGGCGCGGCCTGGTTGTCCGCCTCGACGCTCGCGCCGTCCGGGATCCGTTCGGCGCCGCGGAGCAGCGCCGCCTCACTCGGCTTCGGCTGCCAGTAGGCCGGGACGAACAGGTTGGCCGCTCCGAGCGGCAGCGCGGCCGCGACCGTCACGGCGGCCGCCGCCACCCCGAGCCGCAGGGTGCGTCCGCTCGTGTGCCGGCGGCCCAGCACCTCCACCGCCGCGACCAGCAGGATCGGCCAGAGGAACGCGTCGTAGTGGCGGGCGATCGACCAGTGGTTCGGATTGCTGGAGAGCACCCGCTCGGCCAGCAGCGGCACGGCGCAGAGCACCGTCGCCGAGCGGAGCGGGAGGGCGAACAGGGTGCCGAAGATCCAGAGCAGCAGCAGCGGCTTCAACGGGGCGTCGACGAGGGTGGAGACGAGGACGGTCGGGTCCCGGAGGATGTGGGCGAGGGCGTCGCCGCCGTCCGTGCCGAGCGACTGGTAGTTCCAGTAGTAGCCCGGCGCACCGCCCATCGCCGGGATCAGCAGGCCGATCGCGAGGGCCGAGGCGAGCGGCCCGCCGAGCAGCAGGCCGAGGCCCCAGCGAACGGTCTGCCGGCGCCGGCCCGGGTCGCCGTCCCGGCGGCCCCGCAGGATCAGCACCAGCCCGTACGCCCCGACCGCCAGCCCCAGGTCCTCCTTGGTGCAGCAGAGCAGCAGCCCGGCCAGCGCCGCCGTGCCGTGGCGGCGGGCCATGCCGCGCTCCAGCATCAGCAGGGTGAGCGGGACGGCGAAGGCCACCTCGTGGAACCCGCCGCGCGAGGCCACCAGCAGCGGCCAGCCCAGCCCGTACGCGAGCCCCGCCAGGTCGGCGGCGCGGCGGGCGGTGCGCGGCTCGGCGTCGGCGAAGCAGCGGGCCGCCACCCGGCGGATCAGCGGCACGCCGGCCGCGAAGCAGAGCGCCTGTCCGATGAGCAGGGAGCGCGGGTCGTCCCAGAGCCAGTAGAGCGGCGCCATCAGCGCGATCACCGGGGAGAAGTGGTCGCCGAGGAGCGAGAAGTCCGCCGGGAACTCGTGGTGGAAGCTCTTCAGCGAGGAGACCGGCAGGCCGAAGTGCGCGTAGCCGCGCACGCCCTGGTCGAAGATGCCGAGGTCGAAGCCGCCGAGCTGGAGGGCGGTCCACTGCTGGAAGGCGATGCCGAGGCAGACCGCGAAGCAGAGCAGGGTGAGGACGGCGGTGCGGGCACGGGGGGAGAGCCGCAGGGTCTCGGCGGGTGTGCCCGCGGTGCCCGCGGTGGTCGCGGTGGCGGGTGTGGCAGGGGGGTACCCGGTGCCCGGGGCTCCGGTCGGGTCCTCGATGTCCGGGTACGGCGTCACGTCGTGCCGGGACATGCCTGCTCTCCTCCAGCGGTTCGGTCGATCGGGTCGCTCCGGTGCTCCCGATCCCGTGCGGACCCGGACGGCACCGGCCGACCACACTAACCGACTGCCGCGACCGGCCCTCCGGTTCCCGCGGCCGCCCGGGCCCGGCCCCGGCCGGGCGTCCGTCTCGGTACGCTCTACCACGCACCATCGCGTCGTACGGAGGACAGGAACACAGTGACCGCGCCCGATCCCACGCCCGTCAGCCTGGTGTCCGACTGCGGGAGCTGCTTCGGGCTCTGCTGCGTCGCGCTGCCGTTCGCCGCGGGCGCCGACTTCGCCGTCGACAAGTCGGCCGGCACCCCCTGCCGCAACCTGCAGACCGACTTCAGCTGCGGCATCCACGCCCGGCTGCGCGACAGCGGGTTCCAGGGCTGCACGGTGTACGACTGCTTCGGCGCCGGCCAGCGGGTGTCCCAGGTCACCTACGGCGGCCGGAGCTGGCGAGAGGAGCCGCCGGGCACGTCCCGGATCTTCGAGGTGTTCCCGGTGGTCCGGCAGCTGCACGAACTGCTCCGGCACCTCACCGAGGCGCTCTCCCTCACGCCCGCCCGCCCGGTCCACGCCGAGCTGCGCCGTGCGCTGGCCGAGACCGACCGGCTCGCCGCAGGCACCCCGGAGGAGGTCCTCGCGGTGGACGTGCCCGCGCACCGGCAGGCCGTCGCCGAGCTGCTGCTGAAGGCGAGCGAGCTGGTCCGGGCCGGCGTCCCGCGCCGTCGTGAGCACCGGGGCGCCGACCTGTTCGGCGCCCGCCTGCGCGGTGCGGACCTGCGCGGGGCCAACCTGCGCGGGGCCCTGCTGGTGGCGGCCGACCTCGCCGGTGCGGACCTGCGCCTCGCCGACCTGATCGGCGCCGACCTCCGGGACGCGAACGTGGCCGGGGCCGACCTCACCGACGCGCTCTTCCTCACCCAGGCGCAGCTCGACGCGGCCCGCGGCGATGCGACCACGCGCCTACCGGCCGGGCTGACCCGCCCCGCGCACTGGCCGGAAGCGGCCCCGGCCGGCCCGGCGGCGGGATCGGTCGGCGGTACGGGCGCGGGCCGGTCCGCTGATCGGCGTTCCGGCGGTGGTGCGTCCGGGGGCGGCCGCCGGGCCGGCCGGGGGCAGAGCGGGTCCGCGAGCGGCCGCGGGCAGGCCCGGGACGGGCGCGGCGGGGGCCGTCCGCGCAGGCCCGGCCGGGGCTGACCCGGCTCTCGGCGGGAGCCTGCCGCGCGGGAGTCGGCCCGGCCGACTCCCGCGCAGGGCCTATGCCGAGAGCAGGCGGGCGTGCAGCCGGCCGATCAGCTCCTCGTCGAACCCCAGAGCGTCGGTGGCGTAGGCGCGGACCGATCCGTGGGCGGCCGCCAGGTCGGCGAGCGTGAGCCGGATCACCTGCTCGGGTGCCCGGCCGTACGACGGCCAGCGCAGCGTCCGCCCCGGGTTGGCGGCGTGCCAGTCGGCGACCAGGCGTGCGGTGACCAGCTCGGTGAGCGCGAAGTCGGCCGCGACGTCGTCCTCCGCGACCCCGAGCAGGGTGAGCACCAGGGCGGCGATCAGCCCGGTGCGGTCCTTGCCCGAGGCGCAGTGGAACACCACCGGCCGGTCGGCCGCGGCGATCAGCTCCAGGACCTGCCGGATCTCCGTGACACCGTCCGCGGCCACCTCCGCGAACCGGTCCGCGAGGTAGCGCCAGGGGTCGACGTCCGGGTCGATCTCCGCCTGGTTGTAGGGCCGGTGCTCGATGGACAGGTTGTGGTAGGCCACGCCCGCCAGCTCGGGGATCCGGCCCCTGCGGGCGATCTCCCACGGGTAGCGCAGGTCGATCACGGTCCCGATGCCGAGCGCCCGGAACCGCTCCAGGTCGGCGGGCGTGGCGAGCTTGCCGAGCGAGTCCGACCGGTACAGCAGGCCCCGGCGGACCGCCCGCTCGCCGGCGCCCCGGTACCCGCCGAGGTCGCGGAAGTTGAACGGGCCGTCGAAGATCGGATGACGTGTCATATCCGCACCCTAGAGGCTGCGTCCAGTCGCCGGGCCGGGAGCGGGAAGTCGGGCCTGCGGACCTCCCGCTCCGGGGGACTCAGCGCTGTTCGGGTGCGCCCACGACGGCCCCGAGCAGGCCCGGGAAGGCCTCGTCGAACTCCTCCGCGCGCAGCGCGTTCATCCGGGAGGTGCCGACGTAGTACTGCCGGATCAGCCCGGCCTCGCGCAGCACGTGGAAGTGGTGGGTGGCCGTGGACTTGCTGACCGGCAGGTCGATCGCGCCGCAGGCGAGGTCGCGGGGTGCGGCGTGCAGTTCACGGACGATCAGCCGGCGGACCGGGTCCACCAGGGCCTCCATGGCCTGCTGGAGTCCGACCGTCCGGACGTCGGGGTGCGGAGGGACGCGGTCCCGGCCGGTCCGCCGCGGTGGTGCCGCCGTCGGGTTCGCCTTCGTCGCCACGGGTGTTGCCGTTCCTGATGTCGCCGTCATCGTCCCGTCGTCCTCCCTGAGTGCCGTCTTCCCGTGGCCATCGTACGGCGCGGGCCGAAGTATGGCGATGGTCGAAGTATGCCGGGCGTCGAAGTTTGACAGCATCCGTACTTTGGGGTTGAGTCGGTTCCGTCGGCGCGGCCCTCCGGGCCGATTTCACCGTTGGGGAAGGGGAGTTGAACGATGGTCAGGACGGTGCGGTTCCACGGACTGGGCGGGCCCGAGGTGTTGCGGCTGGAGGAGGCCGGGATCGGCGAGCCCGGCCCGGGCGAGCTGCTGATCCGGGTCGACGCGATCGGCCTCAACCGGGCCGAGGTGCTCTTCCGCAGCGGCCGGTACATCGAACCGGTACGGGAGTTCCCTGCACGGCTCGGCGCCGAGGCCGCGGGGGCGGTCGAGGCGGTCGGCGAGGGTGTCGCGGGGTTCGCCGTCGGTGACGCGGTCAGCGTGGTGCCGGCCTTCTCGATGAACGACTACGCCGTCTACGCCGAGCGTGCGATCGTCCCCGCGCGGGCCGTCCTGCACCGGCCCGAGGGGCTCGACGCGGTCGGCGGCGCGGCGGTCTGGATGCCGTACGTGACCGCGTACGGCGCGCTGGTGGACGCCGGCCGGCTGCGCGCCGGGGACGCCGTGGTGGTCACCGCCGCCTCCAGCAGCGTGGGCCTGGCGGCCATCCAGATCGCCAACCGGGTCGGCGCGGTGCCGATCGCGACGACCCGTACGGCGGCCAAGCGGGACGCGCTGCTGAAGGCCGGCGCGGCCGAGGTGGTGGTCACGGCCGAGGAGGACGTCGCCGGGCGGGTGGCGGCCCTGACCGGCGGGCGCGGCGCGGAGTTCGTCTTCGACGCGGTCTCCGGCCCGGGGGTGTCGGAGCTGCTGGGCGCGCTGGCCCCGGGGGGCACGCTCTTCGTGTACGGCGAGCTGAGCGGGCGGGAGGGGCTGCTGCCGCCGCTGGCCCTGCTGGCCGGGCGCAGCATCCGCGGCTACACCCTGCACGAGGTCACCCGCGACCGCGAGAGCCTGGCCCGGGCGGAGGCGTTCGTCGCCTCCGGCCTGCGGAGCGGGGCGTTCGCACCCGTCGTGGACCGGGTGTTCGGGCTGGCGGAGATCGCCGAGGCCCACCGGTACATGGAGGCCGGCGAGCAGGTCGGCAAGATCGTGGTCACCGTGGACCACTGACGCCCGGGGCGGTCGTGTGGCGGGCGGGCCCCGCCCGTGGCGGTGCTCAGACGCTCCGGTCGGCCAGCACCTCGCGGATCACGTGGCGCGCGTTGGCGGCGAGCGCCGGGTCGGTCGAGCGGTAGTAGGGGAGCTGGATCAGCGCTATGGACAGCGCCCAGGCCCGTCCGCGCTCCCAGGCGGCGTCGTCGGCGGCGAGGGCGGCGCGGAAGGCCGGGCGGGCCCCGGCCGGGAGCAGGTTCCACGCGGCGATCAGGTCCACGGTCGGGTCGCCGACCCCCATCGCGCCGAAGTCCAGGACGGCGCTGAGCCGTTGGCCCGCCAGCAGCAGGTTGCCGGGGGAGAGCTCGCCGTGCATCCAGGCCGGTCCGCCGCGGTGTTCCGGGAGGCGGAGTGCCTTCTCCCACAGCGCCGTTGCCGCCGCGGTGTCGATCGTCCCGTGCAGCCGGCCGATCGCCGCCCGGGTGGGCGCGTCCCGCGCGGCCAGCGGCACCCCGCGTGCGGCCGGCGGGCCGTCGGAAGGGTCGACCGCGCGCAGGGCGTTGACGAACCCGGCCAGGTCGTGGGCGAGTCGGAGGGGCGCGGCGAGCGCGTCGACGACCGGGTTGGCGCCGTTGAGCCAGCGCAGCACCGACCACTCCCACGGGTAGCCGGCGGAGGGCCGCCCGGCCGCCAGCGGCACGGGTATGGGCCGCGGCAGGCGCGGTGCGAGCCGTGGCAGCCAGTGCCGTTCGCGTTCGACGCCCGCCGAGGCCCACGCCACCCGGGGCAGCCGGACGGCGAGTTCGGTGCCGAGCCGGAACATGGCGTGGTCCGCCCCGGAGGCGGCGACCGGCGAGAGCGGCAGGTTCCGCCACTGCGGGAACTGGGCGGCCACCAGCCGTCGTACCAGGGTCGCGTCGATGTCCGGTTCGTCGTCATGCATCCTGACGGCAGCGCACATGCCCGGCACTGTACCGCCGGGATCGCGCCGATCGGCCGGATTTCGAACACTGGGGAGGATGCCGTGGCGGCCAAGTGGGACCGTTGGGTCATGTGGGGGGCGCTCGGTGGTGCGGGGGCGCTGATGGTCGCCGCCGTCACCGGCCGGGTGAACAGCCGGTCGGGTGGGCTGCTGATCCTGCGGGAGTGGCTGGACCGGCCGTTGCTGTTCGGGACGCTGGCGCTGGCTTTGTTCCTCGTGGCGCTGGTCTCCTCGCGCGGGAAGGTCTGGGCGCGCAGCGTGCTCGGCGCCGTGGCGGTGACGCTGGCGGTGGGCGCGGTGCCGCTCTGGTTCCTGTCCGGCGCCCTCTCGGACGACCACCGGACGACCCGCAACGAGGCGGCACCCGGCCGGCCGGACCGCAGACTGGTGGTGCAGGAGGACACGGCGGGATTCGGACCGGACCCGCTCTTCTGGGTCTACCTCGACGAGGGCACGGGCCTCGGCACGCGCCGGTGGGACGTCGCGTACGTCGACGGCGACGCCAACGGCATCAAGGAGCTCGGCTGGGCCGCTCCGGACCAGCTCCGCCTGGTGACTGAGCAGGGGACCCATCTGATCCGCATCGCCGGGAACGGCAGGCCGGACCGCACGGTCGAGGACCGGCACTGAGCCGACCGCGCACGCCCCGCCCCGCCGTGGCGGGGCGGGGGCGTCGTCGGCACCTGCCAGAATGCCGGGGTAGGGGAACAGCAACTGTGGAGAAGGTGACCGGCTTCGTGACCACGCCAGTCGAACAGGTGGCCCAGCAGGCGCAGCAGGCGATCGAGCGGAAGATCGCCGAGGAGCTGGGCGTCCGCACGGGCCAGGTGAAGGCGGCCGTCGAGCTGCTGGACGGCGGCGCGACCGTGCCGTTCGTGGCCCGCTACCGTAAGGAGGTCACCGGCTCGCTCGACGACGCGCAGCTGCGCACCCTGGAGGAGCGGCTGCGCTACCTGCGCGAGTTGGAGGAGCGCCGCACCGCCGTCCTGGAGTCGATCGAGGCGCAGGGCAAGCTGGACGACGCGCTGCGGCAGCAGATCCTCGCGGCCGACTCCAAGGCCCGGCTGGAGGACATCTACCTCCCGTACAAGCCGAAGCGGCGCACCAAGGCGCAGATCGCCCGGGAGGCCGGCCTGGAGCCGCTGGCCGACACGCTGCTCGGCGACCCGACGCAGGACCCGGCCGCGCTGGCCGCCGGTTACCTCAACGAGGCGGTGGCCGACCAGGCCGCCGCGCTGGAGGGCGCGCGGGCCATCCTGGTCGAGCGCTTCGGCGAGGACGCGGACCTGGTCGGTTCGCTGCGCGAGCGGATGTGGACGCGCGGCCGGCTGGTCGCCACCGTCCGTGACGGCAAGGAGCAGGACGGCGCCAAGTTCGCCGACTACTTCGACTTCGCCGAGCCGTACACCAAGCTCCCCTCGCACCGGATCCTGGCGATGCTGCGCGGCGAGAAGGAGGAGGTGCTCGACCTCGAACTCTCCCCGTACGACGGTGAGGAGGCCGGTGACCTCCCCGGGGAGAACGACTACGAGCAGCGGATCGCCGCCCGCTTCGGCATCGCCGACCACGGCCGCCCGGCCGACAAGTGGCTCGGCGACACCGTCCGCTGGGCCTGGCGCACCCGCGTCCTGGTCCGGCTCGGCATCGACCTGCGCGGCCGGCTGCGCCAGGAGGCCGAGGACGAGGCGGTGCGCGTCTTCGCCGCCAACCTGCGCGACCTGCTGCTCGCCGCGCCCGCCGGCACCCGCGCCACCATGGGCCTCGACCCGGGCTTCCGCACCGGCGTGAAGGTCGCGGTCGTCGACGCCACCGGCAAGGTGGTGGCCCACGACACGATCTACCCGCACCAGCCCGCCAACAAGTGGGACGCCGCACTGGCCACCCTGGCCGCGCTGGCGAAGCGGCACGCCGTCGACCTGGTCGCGATCGGCAACGGCACCGCCTCCCGGGAGACGGACAAGCTGGCCGAGGACCTCATCAAGCGCCACCCGGAGCTGAAGCTCACCAAGGCGATGGTCAGCGAGGCCGGCGCCTCGGTCTACTCGGCCTCCGCGTTCGCCTCCCAGGAGCTGCCCGACCTGGACGTGTCGATCCGCGGCGCGGTCTCGATCGCCCGTCGGCTGCAGGACCCGCTGGCCGAGCTGGTCAAGATCGATCCCAAGTCGATCGGCGTCGGCCAGTACCAGCACGACCTGAGCGAGGTGAAGCTCTCCCGCTCGCTCGACGCGGTGGTCGAGGACTGCGTGAACGCGGTCGGGGTGGACGTCAACACCGCCTCCGCGCCGCTGCTCACCCGGGTCTCCGGCATCACCGGGACACTGGCCGACAACATCGTCGCGCACCGCGACGCCAACGGCCCGTTCCGCACCCGCAAGGAGCTCAAGGGCGTGGCCCGGCTCGGTCCGAAGGCCTTCGAGCAGTGCGCCGGCTTCCTGCGCATCCCGGACGGGGACGACCCGCTGGACGCCTCCAGCGTGCACCCGGAGGCGTACCCGGTGGTGCGCCGGATCCTCGCCACCACCGGCGGGGAACTGCGGCAGCTGATCGGCAACAGCGGCGCGCTGCGGGCGCTGAAGCCCGGGGACTTCGCCGATGACACCTTCGGCATCCCGACCGTCACCGACATCCTCGGCGAGCTGGACAAGCCGGGCCGCGACCCGCGCCCGGCGTTCCGCACCGCGACCTTCAAGGAGGGTGTCGACAAGATCGGCGACCTGGAGGTCGGCATGGTCCTGGAGGGCGTGGTCACCAACGTCGCGGCCTTCGGGGCCTTCGTCGACGTGGGCGTCCACCAGGACGGCCTGGTGCACGTCTCGGCGCTGTCGAGGAACTTCGTCAAGGATCCGCGCGAGGTGGTCAAGCCCGGCGACATCGTCACCGTGCGGGTGACGCAGGTGGACGTGCCGCGCAAGCGGATCGGGCTGACGCTGCGACTGGACGACGAGGTCGGGCGCCCGGGCGGCGGCCGCGACCGCTCCGGTGAGCGCGGGGGCGACCGGGGCGGGCGGCAGGCGCGCCCGCCGCGGCAGGACCGGCGCGGTTCCGGCGGCGGCTCGGGCCCGGGCGGTCAGGCCGCTCCGGCCAACAGCGCCATGGCGGACGCCCTGCGCCGGGCCGGCCTGGCCGGCGGCGGTGCGGGCTCCGGCTCCGAGGGCGGCCGCCGCTCCGGACGGCGCTGACCGGCCGAGGCGGCGCGGCGGGCCGGTGGACGTGCTGTCCACCGGCCCGCCGCCGTTGCGGCCCGGGCGCGGGCCAGGTCAGGTCAGGAGCTTGTCCTTGGCCTTCTGGTACTCCTCCTCGCTGATGGCGCCGCTGGCTTTGAGGTCGGCCAGCTTGGCCAGGTCCTCGACGTGGCTGCGCCCGCCACCGCCACCCCCGGTGCCCGCGCCCTGCGCGGGCGTCTCGGTGGCCGCGTCGCGGATGTAGGCCTTGAAGGCGGCCTCGTTGCGCTGGGCCTGGGCGACGTCCCGCTCGCCCATCGATCTGCCGCGTGCGATGACGTAGGCGAGCACACCGATCAGCGGGATCAGGATCACCAGGATCAGCCAGCCCGCCTTGCCCCAGCCGCTGAGGTCGTGGCTGCGGAAGATGTCCGTGATGATCTTGAACAGCAGGAAGAACCAGAGGATCCAGAGGAAGAGCTCCAGCATCGTCCAGAAGATGTTCAGCAGCGGGTAGTTGTCCATGACGCTCCTGTCGGTGCGGACTCGAATTCGAACCGAGTTCACATGAGTCTTACCACCGCATATCGGACAATGCGCTCTGCTGTTCGGCCATCCCGGTGGTCTTCGGCACCGCTGGGAATACCGCGCGGGCGGCCCACCGGGCGGTTGCGCGGCCGGCCCGCCGCGGCCCGTGTCGGCCGGCCCGTCGGGATCAGCCCGCCGCGGCCCGCTGCCGCAGCTCGACCGCCAGCCCGATCAGCTCGCCCCACCACGCGTCGCGGCCGCCCACGAGCAGGCGCTGCGCCTCGGCCGGCTCGACCGCCCGCACCTCGACGACCTGCTCGCCGTCCTCCGGGTTGGTCGGGGCGGACTCCACCGCCACTTCCGCCCAGCCCCAGAGCCAGGCCTTCTCGGGGTGCGGCTGCCACGGCCGGTACGGCTCCGGCAGGTCGGTGACGCAGCGGTGCGCGCCCAGCCAGGCCGGCTCGCCGAGCAGCCGGGCGCCGGCCTCCTCGCGCAGCTCCCGGACCAGGCAGGACTCGATCGACTCGCCGTGCTCCCGGGTGCCGCCCGGCAGGAACCAGTGGTCGCGCTCGTCCCGGCAGAGCACGACGTGCCCCTCGGAGAACCCCACCAGGTGGATGTTGGTGATCAGTCCGTCCGGCGGCAGTGCGAGCGAGAAGCGCGCGTCGTAGCGGCCCCAGGACCAGTACTGCGGCGCGTGCAACGCGGGGAACCGCGCGGCCAGTTCGGCCGCTCTGGCGGTGGTGTCCGGTCGGTCGGTGGTGTCCGTCATCCCGTGATCGTAGTGCCGGCCCGGCGGCGCGCGGGGGCGTCCGGGCCGGCGAGGGTGAGACCGTCGTCGTCGTGGCTGCGCAGACGGTGCGGAATCGCGGTCCGCAGCGGGGCGTCGACCCAACTGCCCAGCGCGATCTCGGCGGTGATGCCCGGACCGAAGCCGGCGATCAGGCCCTGGGTGCCGTCGGCGACCGAGCCCTCCTCGAACAGCCGGGCCAGCGCGTCGAAGACCACCGCACTGGCGATGTTGCCGCGCTCGGTGAGGGTGGCCCGGCTGAACCGGAAGGCGGCCGGTGCCAACTCCAGGAAGCGGCAGAGGTCGTCCAGGATGCGCGGACCGCCGGCGTGCACGATGTAGAAGCCCAGCCCGGAGGCGCTCCAGCCGTGCTCGGCGGCCAGCGTGCGCAGGGCGGGGGCGAGCATCTCCATGGTGCCGGGGACGCGCTTGTCGAGCTGGAAGTGGAAGCCGGTGTCCTTGACGCCGTAGGAGATCCAGTCCTCGGTGTCCGGCACCAGGTGCGAGCCGTTGCGCTCGATCCGCACGCCGGTGCCGCCGCGGCCGCGCACCACGGCGGCGGCGACCGCGTCCCCGAACAGGCCGTTGGAGAGCAGCGAGCCGACGCCGAGGTCGGTCGGCTGGTAGCAGAGCGAGCAGAACTCGCAGGCCACGATCAGCACGTTGGCGCCGGGGTAGGCGCGGCAGAAGTCGTGCGCCCGGTTGACCGCGGCGCCGCCGGCCGCACAGCCGAGCTGGGCGATCGGCACCTGGCGGGTGTCGGGGCGGAAGCCCATGGTGTTGATCAGCCACGCCGTCAGCGAGGGCATCATGAAGCCGGTGCAGGAGACGTAGACGATCAGGTCGATCTCCCGGGCGGACAGCTCCGCGTACCCGAGGGCGCGCCCGACCACCTCGGGGACACGTCGCTTGGCCTCCCGCTCGTAGACCGCGTTGCGGGTGGTGAAGCCGGGGTGCCGCAGCGTCTCGTCGATCGGCTGGACCAGGTGCCGGGTGAGCACCCCGGTGTTCTCGATCAGCCGCAGCGCCAGAGGGAGTTGCGGGTGGTCCGCGTGCAGGGTGCGGGCCAGGTCGAGGGTCTGGTCGAGGGTGATGACGTGTTCGGGTACGGCGATGGCGGGTCGGCAGAGTGTTGCCATGGGCGGAGGTCTCCCCTGGTGGCCCGCGCCGGTGGGGTGGGCGGCGCGGGCGGTGGCCTACGGGTGTGTCGGGCGGGCGCCGGGACGGCGCGGCGGGACGGCGGTCACCAGGCGACCGGCAGGGTTCGCGGGTAGCGCCAGATCGAGCCCGTCCGCCAGTCCAGATCCGCAGGCGGCACGGCGAGTCGCAGCCCGGGGAAGCGCCGCAGCAGTGTGCCGACGGCGACCTGGAGCTCCATCCGGGCCAGGTGGGCGCCGGCGCAGTGGTGGGTGCCGTAGCCGAAGGCCATGTGGGTGGCCGTGCCGCGGTCGAGGTCCAGCTCGTCGGGCCGCTCGAACGCCGCCGGATCGCGGTTGGCGGCCAGGTAGGAGACGTGCACGGCGTCGCCCGCCCGGATCGACACCCCGCCCAGCTCGACGTCCTCGGTGGCGACCCGGGCGATGCCGACGCCCTGCCGGAACGGGATGAAGCGGAGCAGCTCCTCGATCGCGCGCGGCAGCTCTTCGGGCCGGGCCCGGAGTCCGGCCAGCTGCTCGGGGTGGGTGAGCAGGGTGTAGGCGATGTTGCCGATCTGGTAGGTGCTGGTGTCGTGGCCGGTGACCAGCAGCACCATGGCCATGACGGCGAGCTCCTGGTCGTCCAGCAGCTCCTCCTCGTCCCGGGCGGTGGCGAGGGCGCTGATCAGGTCCTCGCCGGGCTCGCGGCGCCGGGCGGCGGTCAGCTCGGTGAAGTAGGCGCGCAGGGCGGCCTTGGCGCGCACCTGGCCGTCGCCGCTGCCCGGGCCCATCGCCATCATCGCGACGGCGTGGCCGCGGAGTTCGGCGCGGTCCTTTGCGGGGATGTCGAGCAGCTCGCAGATGGTGGTCATCGGGAGCCTGCTGGAGAGGTGGTGCACCAGGTCGGCCGGGGCGCCGTGCTCCTCCATGGCGTCCAGGTACGCGTCGACGGTGCGCTGCGTCCGCGGGCGCAGCTGCTCGACCTGCCGGTTGGTGAAGCCCTTGGCGACGAGCCGGCGCAGCCGGTTGTGGGCGGGCGGGTCCATCAGGTTGATCGCCTCGGCCTGGGCGATCGGTGCGGGCGTCATCCGGGGCAGGTCGCGGCCGATGCCGGCGGCCCGGCTGAACCGCCGGTCCGTGGTGACGACGCGGACGTCCTCGTACCGGGTGGCCAGCCAGGCCTCGCCCTCGCCGTGCGGCAGCCGGATCCTGGCGATCCGCTCCTCGGTCAGCAGCCGCTGGAGGAGGGGGTCGAACTCCAGGCCTTCGGTGTGGTCGAAGGGGCAGTCCCACACGGGGGCGGAGGAAGTCACGGGCTGATCCAGGTGGCCGGAGTCGGGTGCCGCCCGGACGTGGTTCGTACGGGCGCGGACGAGGCGATGTTCCCCCCTCCGGCGGCGGAAATCCCGATCGTGGGGATACTTCGCTCGATCGAGCGAGATAGCTGATTTTCTGCCGATATTCCCTGTGTCGGGCGGGAGTTGGCGGCGATCGGGCGGCGGGCCCGGGGCCGGAGCGGGATCGGCGCGGGACCCGCCGGGGGCGTGGTGCGGTCGGGGCGGGGCCGGTGCCGGCTGCGGAGCGGGTCAGAACCGGCAGGCGTTCGAGCGCGTCCGTCCTGGCGTGATCAAAGCTGTCCTCGGCACGATGCCGATGTTCTGGCCCGGGCTGCTCTGCTCGCTGGTGCCGGCCGCGCTGCTGAACCGGGTGGTCGGGCGGTGGCTGCGCGCGCACTGGGCGGTGGCGTTCGTCCTGCTGCTCGCCCTCGGCGGGCTGGTGACGCTGACCCTGCTGCCCGACGCCTGGGGACCGTTCTGGGCCCACCCCGGCCGTGCCGCGCGCCACTGCGACCTGACCGGCTTCGGCCTCCGGCCGCTGAGCGGGTTCACCATGGTCGAACCCGCCGGCCTGGACGCGGCGCCGTTCGTCCCGATCGGCCTGGCGGCGGCGCTCGCCGGCACCCGGGCCCGGGCCGCCGCGGTCCTGCTGGGCGCGACGGTGCTGCCCTTCGCGGTCGAGGCCGTCCAGTACGCGCTGCCCGGCATCGGCCACGCCTGCACCGCGCAGGACGTGCTGGACAGCCTGCTCGGCCTCGCCCTCGGTGCGGCGGCCGGTCTGCTGGCCGGGCCGGCCGCCCGGGCCGGGGTGCGCTCGCTGCGGGCGGGGGAGTTCCCGCCGCACCCATAGGGCTGCTCTATGGGGTCATAGGGCCGCCGCCCCTACTGCCTCCCGCCGGGCCGGGATTTGCTTCAACCGTCCGCAGCCAACGCCACTCCGGAGGAGCGCTCCACCATGTCCCGCCCGATCCGCGTGGCGATCGTCGGCGCCGGTCCCGCCGGCATCTACGCCGCAGACGCCCTGCTGAAGTCCGACGCCGCCGAGGCCCCCGGGGTCTCCGTCGACCTCTTCGAGCGGATGCCCGCCCCCTTCGGGCTGATCCGCTACGGAGTGGCTCCCGACCACCCGCGGATCAAGGGCATCGTCACCGCGCTGCACCAGGTTCTGGACAAGCCGCAGATCCGCCTCTTCGGCAACGTCGACTACCCGGGCGACCTCACCCTGGACGACCTGCACCGGTTCTACGACGCCGTCGTCTTCGCCACCGGCGCCACGGCCGACCGGGCGCTGGACCTGCCCGGCACCGGGCTGGCCGGCTCCCACGGCGCCGCGGACTTCGTCGCCTGGTACGACGGGCACCCCGACGTCGCCCGGAGCTGGCCGCTGGACGCGGAGAAGGTGGCGGTGCTGGGCGTGGGCAACGTCGCCCTGGACGTGGCCCGCATCCTGGCCAAGACCGCCGACGAACTGCTGTCCACCGAGATCCCGCCCAACGTCCACGCCGGCCTGGCCCGCAACCGGGCCCGCGAGGTGCACGTCTTCGGCCGCCGCGGCCCCGCCCAGGCCAAGTTCAGCCCGATGGAGCTGCGCGAGCTCGACCACTCCCCGACCATCGAGGTCGTCGTCTCCCCCGAGGACATCGAGTACGACGCGGGCTCGATCGCCGAGCGCCGGGCCGCCAAGCACGTCGACATGGTCGCCGCCACCCTGGAGAACTGGGCGATCCGCGACGTGGGCGACCGTCCCCACCGGATCCACCTGCACTTCTTCGAGTCCCCGGTCGAGGTGCTCGGCGAGGACGGCCGGGTGGTCGGGCTGCGCACCGAGCGCACCGAGCTCGACGGCACCGGGAACGTCCGGGGGACGGGCCGCTTCACCGACTGGGACGTGCAGGCCGTCTACCGGGCCGTGGGCTACTACTCCGACGAGCTGCCCAAGCTGCCCTTCGACCCGGTCTCCGGCACCGTCCCCAACGAGGCCGGCCGCGTCCTCGCCGCCGACGGCTCGCACCAGAGCGCCACCTACGTCACGGGCTGGATCAAGCGCGGCCCGGTCGGCCTGATCGGTCACACCAAGGGCGACGCCAACGAGACCGTGGCCCGCCTGCTCGCCGACCACGCCGACGGCCGTCTGCCGGGCGCCGTCGATCCGGACCCCGGGGCGGTCGTCGCCCACCTGCGCGAGCAGGGCGTCCGCCACACCACCTGGGAGGGCTGGCACCGGCTCGACGAGCACGAGCGGGCGCTCGGCGCGGCGGAGGGCCGTGAACGGGTCAAGGTGGTGGAGCGCGAGGACATGCTCCGGCAGAGCGGGGCCTGAACGGGGCCTGAGCGGTGCCTGAGCCTGCGCAGTGCGGTCCGTTCCGGGCCCCGCCCGTTCCTCGGTCCGCCCGGTCAGCCGCCGAAGTTGAGCGCGTAGAGCGAACGCACCAGGTCCGCGGTGACGAAGTCCATCGGGACGGTGCCCAGCACCGGTCGGGCGGACCGGTCCAGGCGGTCGAGGTAGCCGCGCAGCCTCGGGGTGATCGCGTCGGCGGCCTGGCGCGGCCAGAGCCCCCAGCCGGAGCTGGAGGTGAAGGTGAGGAAGAGCCGCTGCGGATCGGTGGCGGCGCGGGCGGCGTCCAGGTGCGCGGAGACCTCCGGCCACTTGCGGGAGTTGAGCTCGAAGACGGTGCCGATGTCGTAGTCGTCCTCGATGTCGGTGCGGGAGCCGCCCCATCTCAGGCCGGGCAGTCCGGGGTTGTCGGCGAGCAGGACCACCCGCCCGCGGACCCCGCCGAGGCGGGGGACTTCGCCGCCGGTCCAGAACAGGCCCGGCCAGCGCTGCTGGTACCCGGCGAAGAGCGCGCCGAACTCCGCGTCGGAGACGGTGGAGTACTCCTGCCTGACCCGCATCACCAGGGTCTCGCCGGGGTGGTCGGTGAGGAAGGCCAGGCACCGGTTGAGCACGTCGCCGAAGAAAGTCTTCTGGAAGACCGGTCCGTGGTGGATCGCCAGCACCCCGTCGATCGCCCGGCAGCGGATGTCGAGGAAGCGCACTCCCGAGGCCAGTTGGTCGGGGAGGGAGAGGTCCTGGGTCTGTGTCAGAGGGCCGCCGTAGAGCGAGCAGGTGTCGTGGGTGCCGGGGAGGGTGAGCCGGGCGAGGGAGGCCTGCGGGTCGACCGCGGCCAGCCAGTCGCTCCCCGCCGGGACGGCGGCGGCCGCGGCGGGGCGGGCGGTCAGGCCCGTCCCGGCGGCGAGGGCGCCCACCAGCGCGGCGCGGGTGAAGGCGCGGCGGCTCATCGTTGCCGGAGGCGTGGTCAAAGGCACGGCTTGGTACCCCCGTTGGGCTTGGGTGGACGAGAGGGCCGAGTGGCATGCTCATTGTCGGCATGCCGTGCGGGTTTGCCCAGGGGTGCAGCAGGGTGCTTACGACGGTGATTGCCCGGTGCCGGGTCGCCCGGCAGGACCCAGGGCGGTTCAGCGAGGCTTCGGCAAGTAGGCGATCCAGAGCGTGATGGGGGTCTTGAGGCCGACCGACCGCCCCTCCACCGGGTCGGTGCGGGTGGCCAGGCCGGCGGCCGTGCTGGTGCTCGGCTCGGTGGAGACCGTGATGTTGGTGAAGTGGGCATCCCTGAGGGCCTGTTCGGCCTTGTCCTGGGTCTTGCCGGCGACGTCGGGGACCGTTGCCTTGCCGTCCGAGATGTGGAGGAACACCTTGCTGCCGGGAGCCACCTCGGCGCCCGCCCTGGGCTCCGTGCTGATGATCTGGAGCTCCGGGACCCCGTTGCTTGCCGTGTAGTCCCCGTCGACGGCGAGGCCGAGCGCCTGCAGCTTCCGCGCGGCGGCCTCCTGGTCGAGGCCGACCAGGTCGGGAACGGTGACTCTTCTCGCCGGGCTGGTCGTCGGCGACGTGGTCGGGCGCGCGTCGGGGACGGTGCGGGCCGGGTGGAGCCGGTGGAGGGTCGGACCGTGCTGGGCTCCGCGGTGGGAGACGGTGCCGCGGACGTGGTGGGGGCGGGCACACCGTCGTCGCTGTTGCCGTCGCCCCTGCGGCCGACTCCGAGCAGGACGGCGGCCAGAACGGCCAGGGCCAGGAGGACGATCAGCGCGACGGCCAGCGGCCCGCAGCCGCCGGAGGGGCGGGTCGGCTGCTGGGGGTGGGAGTGGTCGGGGTACCGGGGCCGGCCGCCCCCGGTACCCGGGCGGGTGGCCGAACCCGGCCCGCTCGGCCCGCCGGAGCCGTCCGGGCGGTCCTGGCGGTTGCGGTGGTCGCCGTCGGGCGCGTTGTCGAGGTCGAGATCGAGGTCGATGCGGCCCGGGACGTCCACCGCGAAGGCGGCGCAGGCGGCACCCGGGCCGCCCGGGGTGGCGACCACCCGCAGCGCGACCCCGAAGCGCTCGCTCCGGGCCCCCTGCACCCGGCCCGCCAGGTCGGCGCCGGGCACGCCGAAGAGCGAGGCGACGTCGAGCCCCGTGCCGATCCGGTCGAACGGGAGGGTGTAGCGCAGTTCCACCTGCCGGGTCTGCCCGGGCGCCAGCGGGGCCGCGACCGCCGACCGGTCGTAGTCCAGCCGGCCCTCGACGGGCTCGACCGGTTCGACCCGGAAGCCGGTGCTCACGGTGCCGGCGTTGCGGACGATCAGGTGTACCGCGACCGTCCGGCCCGCCTCGCCGAGCCGCCGGGCCGGCTCGCACCACGCCTGCACGGCGGCGCCCAGGCCTGCCCGCAGGTCGGTCCCGCACCGCTCGCCGGGGCAGTAGACACCGAGCCGCTCGACGCCGTCGGTACGGGTGCCGCACAGGCGGCAGAAGAACGGCATGACCTTCCCCCCTCGACCCCGGTCGCCCGCTGGGCCCGGTTCCCTCCCCCGGGTACCCGGGCCGCCGTCCTGCGGAACCGTAGGGGCCGGAACTGCGACCGGCCCGTGACCGATCGACTGCGCTCTTGTCATCAGCGCGGCCAACTGGTCTTGCTGTAGGGCCAGTTGTGCGGCGAGTCGACCGGACTTCCGGCCCGAGGCGCTCGCCCCGGGCTGACCCGTACGACGGCCCCGGCCCGGGCGGTCCGCGGGGACACGGCATCTCTCCAGAAGCCTCACCGCGAGGTGTGGAATCCCCACAGGCGCGCTGCCTAGGCTCCGCATGCGCACGACGGCGTGCGCGGCGCCGGCGGCGAAGGACGACGACCGGCGAGGGCCGGCGAGGGCCCGGCACTCCGGCAGCACGGGAAGATCACATGGACTACTGCGCACCCTGCCGCCGCCACCTCAACGGCGCGCTGGCCTGCCCCGGCTGCGGGGCTCTCGCGACCGGCCCGGAGCAGGCGGTGTCCCCGGCGCCGGAGGGCCCGGCGGCAGGCTCGCGTCCGGCGCCCGCCGAGCCGCGGCCGGTGCCCCCGGCAGCCGAGAGGTCCGGCGGGCGGCCGGCCGCCCGGCGCGGCGGGCGCCGGGCCGGGCGCAGACCGGGGCGGCTGGTGGTCTCCGTGGTGGGCCTGGCCGTGGTGGGGCTCGGGGCGGCGGCCCTGGCCGCGAACGGCTCGGAGGCGGCGCCGTCCGAGCCGGGTGCCGGCCGCCCGGCCGCGGCGGAGCCGCAAAGCGGCCCGGCCCCGGGGCCGACCACGCCCACCGGCGTGGCGAGTCCGGGCGCGACCTCGGCGGCGCCGGCCACCCAGCGCCCCGGCCCCCGCCCGGCCACGGCGTCCCGATCGGCCTCGACCTCGGCCCCGGCGTCCGCCGCCGCCTCGTCCAAGAGCCCAGCACCGGCCGGGCCGGAGACCGCCCGGGCACCGGAGCCGGGCGCCCAGGGCTCGGCACCGCCCTCCCGGCCCGCGCCGAGCACGGCCCCGCCAACCACCCCGCCGCCCTCGACCACCCCGCCCCCCAAGCCCACGCCCACGCCCACCTGCACGCAGTTCCTGTTCTGGTGCTCCTAGCGGCCCCGGCTCGGAAGGGCGGCCGCCACCGGCCGCCTCCCGGCAGTCCTCAAGGGGGCCGAGGCGACCGGCGCGTCGGCCTCGCCGCGGACGATCGGGTCGTAGCCGCGGGCCGCGCCGTCGACGACGTCGGGCGGGGTGCGGAACCCGGCGGCACCGGGCGCGGTCAGCCCGTGTACTGGGCGAAGACCCTGGCGAACTCGTAGGGCTGCTGAGGGATGTTGGTGCACTTGAACAGCGCGCCCGTGCAGGCGTTGGCGTCCCGGGTGGCGTCCCAGAAGGCCAGCTCGCCCAGGTGGTGCTGCTGGGCGAAGGCGACCAGTTGCCGGGCGTCCGCCTGGTCGTAGACCTGGTGGTCGTCGTTCTCGCCGATCATCGGGGTGGCGCCGACCATGGCCCAGAGCTGGGCGTCGGTCTTCGCCGGGTGGAGTGCCCTGAGTTGGCCGTGGAGGGCCTGGGCGGCCTGGACGGCGGCGTCGCCGTAGTCGGCGCCGCTGCGGTAGTAGTCCATCGCCATGGCGTTGACCAGGTCGACGGTCACGCCCGCGTCGCGGGCGGACTTCACGACGGCGACGCCCTCGGCGGTCAGGCCCTCGGGAAGCACCGGAAGTGTGAACGACACCTTCAGGCCCGGGTCGGCCCGCTGCAGCTTGGCGAGGGCGGCCGAGCGGCGTTCGTTGGCGGCGGTGTCGGCGATCGCGGCGCCCTCGATGTCGAAGTCGACGTGGCGCAGGCCGTACGCCTTGACGACGGCGTCGTACTCGGCGAACAGCGCGTCCACGGTGGTGCAGGCGGCGGCGAGTTCGGTGCCACCGGCACCGCCGAAGGAGACCTTGACGTCGCCGCCGCGGGCCCGCAGCGCGTCCACCTGGTCCTTGGCCCAGCCGGTGCGCGGGTCGTAGGCGTTGAACCAACTGGCCTTGCAGCCCACGCCGGTGACGAAGCCCATGGTGAAGGACTTCAGGTTCCCGGCCGCGGCCGCCGCGGGCATGGACGGGGTCGGCCAGGCGCCCATGTCGATGTACGGGGCCACCGGGACGGCGGTGCCCGGGGCCGGGGTGGTGGGGGTGCCGGTGGGGGTCGGGGCCGCGGTCGGCGAGCCGGTCGGGGTCGGCGGCGCGGTGGTCGGGGACGGGCCGCCGCCCGGGCCGGTGAGCACGACGTCGTCCGCGAGGTAGGCGCCCTGCCCGTACCAGCCGTGCAGGTGGACGGTGACGCTGGTGGTGGCCGGGCCGGTGGTGAAGGTGGTGGACAACTGCTGCCAGTCGGCGCCGCCGGGCGTCCAGACGGCCGGGTCGGTGACCCCGCTGCCGGTGGCGCCCAGGTAGACGTACTGGCCCTGGACCCACGCGCTGAGCGAGTACGTGGTGCCGGGCCTCACCGCGACGGTCTGGCCGCACTGCGCGGTGTCGCCGTTCCCGGCGGCCCCCTTGAGGGCGTACGAGCCGCCGTGCGCACCGGAGCCGACGACGGAACCGGTGGCGCCGGAGCAGCTCCACGGCCCGAGGCCGCCGCTCTCGAAGCCGGGGTCGGCGAGCAGGTTCCCGTCGGCGGCGCCGGCGTTCCCGGCGACGGCGGCCAGCCCGCCCGCGGCGAGTGCGGTGGCGGCGGCGAGGCCGAGGAGTTCGACCAGGCCGGCCGGGCGGCGGTGCCGGGCGCGGGGCGCGGGGGTGTCGTGGGGCGCGCGTGGCATGGGGGTGCCTCTCGGGACGGTGCCCCGCCGCCCTGCCGAGGGGAGGCGTGGGCGGGCGGCGGTGGGCTGCGGGGTGGTGTCCGGTGCGGGGAGGTGCGCGGTACTGAGCATCAAACTGGACTAGACCAGGCGTGCACGTCAAGCGTCGACGGGGCATCAGCGGCGGCCGGCGACAGGCTGTGGGCGCCGCTCGGGGTTCCGGCTCCGGGGCGGCCCGCGCGGCGGCTGGGCGGCCGCGCCCGTGGACACCTCGGCGGGGCGGGGGACTCCGACGCTACGGTGACGCGATGATCAGCGATCTGCGTATCTGCTTCGCCGGGGACTCCTTCACCCAGGGAGTGGGCGACCCGGAGTTCCGGGGCTGGGTCGGGCGGGTGCTCCAGGCCACCTGCGCACCGGCGGCGGCCCCGTCCGACCTCACCGGCTTCAACCTGGGGATCCGGCGCAACACCTCGGCCGACGTGCTGGCCCGGATCTGGACCGAGACCTTCTCCCGCTTCCTGCCCGGGGCCGACAACCGGCTGGTGCTCTCGGTCGGCAGCAACGACGCCACGCTGGAGGACGGCCGGCCGCGGGTGGCGTCCGAGCGGAGCCTGGCGAACGTCGCCGCCCTGCTGGACGGCGCCCGCGAACGCGGCGTCGGGGTGCTGCTGGTCGGGCCGCCGCCGGTGGTCGGCTGGGACGCGGGGCACCTCGACCGGCTGCTGGAGCTGGCGAGGGGGCAGGCCGAGCTCTGTGCCGCCCGCGGCGTGCCGTTCGTCGACGTGACCCGGGCGCTGGCCGAGGACGCCGAGTGGTCGGCCGAGGCCATGGCCGACGACGGCGCGCACCCGGGTGCGGGCGGGTACCGGCGGCTGGCCGGGCTGGTGCTGGACGGCGGCTGGCGGGAGTGGCTCGAAAGGGCTCCGTCGGCACGGACTTGACCTTGAGTGCACTCGAAGGTGGAGGGTGGATCCCGTTGATCGACAGCGCGGACCGGCGCACCGGTCGCACCTTTCCCGCGCCTTCCGCGCGTTCCGCGCGTTCCGCCACACGAACGGAGAACCGTCATGCGCACCACCACGTTCGGCAGCCAGGGCCCCGAGGTCGGCGCCGTCGGTCTCGGCTGCATGGGGATGACCTGGGCCTACGACCTCCGCAACCGTGACGACGAGGCCTCGGTGCGGGTGATCCGGCAGGCGCTGGACCTCGGCGTCACCCTGATCGACACCGCCGACATCTACGGCCCGTACGACAACGAGGAGGTCGTCGGCGCGGCGCTGGCCGGCCCGTACCGGGAGCGGGCGTTCCTGGCCACCAAGGTCGGCCTGGTTCCGGGCACCGAGGGCAAGCGGGTGGCCAACGACGGCCGGCCGGAGCACGTCCGGCGTGCGATCGACGAGAGCCTGCGCCGCCTCGGTACCGACCACGTGGACCTCTACCAGCTGCACCGGGTGGACCCGGAGGTGCCGATCGAGGAGACCTGGGGCGCGCTGGCCGAGGCCGTCCGGGCCGGCAAGGCGCGCCGGATCGGGCTCTCCGAGGTGACGGTCGAGCAGATCGAGCGGGCGCAGGAGGTGCACCCGGTGGCCTCGGTCCAGAACGAGCTGTCGCTCTGGACCCGGGACTCGCTGGCCGAGGTGCTGCCGTACACCGAGGCGCGGGGGATCGCCTTCCTGCCGTTCTCGCCGCTCGGCCGGGGCTTCCTGACCGGTGGCATCTCCTCCTTCGACGAGCTGCCCGAGGACGACTTCCGGCGCTCGCTGCCGCGCTTCCAGCAGGACGCGCTGAAGGCCAACCTGGCGCTGGTGGCCAAGGTGAAGGAGGTCGCCGCCCGGGCCGGGGCGACGCCCGCGCAGGTGGCGCTGGCCTGGGTGCTGGCGCAGGGCCGGTACGTCCTGCCGATCCCCGGCACCAGGACGCCGCGCTACCTCGTCGACAACGCGGCCGCGGTGGACGTGGTGCTGTCGGCGGCCGACCTGGCCGAGCTGGACGCGCTGCCGGCTCCGACCGGCGAACGGTACTGAGCCGCGGGCCGGCACCGGCGAACTGCCGGTGCCGGCCCGCGCCGCCCCCTCAGCGCTCCTTGACCCAGATCTGCTGGCGCCCGGTCTCGCCCGGCGCCCGCACGGCCGCGTCGGCGGTCCGGTCGAGCCGGAAGCCGAGCTTGCGCGGCACCGCCGCGCTGGCGCCGTTGGCCTGGTCGCAGTGGATCTCCACCCGTTCGATGCCCGGCAGGGCGAGGGCGGCCGCGGTCAGCGCCTCGGCTGCGGTGGTCGCGATGCCGCGGCCGACGTGTTCGGCGCTCACCCAGTAACCGATCTCCAGCGCGCCAGGGCCGATCCGCCCGTGCAGGCCGAACGAGCCGATCACGCTGCCGGGCCGGGCGTCCAGGCCGACCAGGTAGATGAAGTCGGTGCCGGCGTCCCAGGCGGCCGAGCCGGCTCGCGCCAGCTCCTCGGTCTGGGCCGGGCTGGGCGCCGCGGCGGCCCACTCCAGCCAGGGGCGCAGGTGCTCCAGGTTGGCCCGGACGGCGGCGTTGAGCGCGGCCGCGTGTGCGACCGAGCGCCGTTGCAGGGAGACGCCCCCGGCCAGCTGCAGCAGCTCCGGCGGACGGCCGGGGGAGGCCTCGCCCGGTCTGCGCGTCCGCGCCGGGAAACCGCCGGCGCCGGTCCGGGCGGTGCGGCCGGGGACGTTCTCGCAGGACCGTGGCGTGGGTCGGCTCATGGCGGCGATTATCGTCGTGGTCCGGTCAAGCGACCACCTGCGAACCGCCGGAGCGCGGGCGCCGCCCCGGGGCGCGTCAGAGGTGAACCAGGACGTCGCCGAGCTCCTTGCGCCGTAGATCGGGGACGCGCGCGCCGTCCGCCGGGTAGCCGACCGGGATGACGTAGGCGGCCCGCTCCTCGGCGGGCCGGTCGCACACCTCGTTGAGGAACCTCATCGGGCTCGGCGTGTGGGTGAGTGTCGCCAGCCCGGCCTGGTGCAGCGACGCGAGCAGCAGGCCGACCGCGATGCCGACCGACTCCTTGGTGTAGTACGGGCGCGGCGAGTTCGGGCCCTTGTGCACCTCGAAGACGACGATCACCGCGGGCGCGTCCTCCAGGAAGGGCTTCTGCCAGTCGGTGCCGATCGGCGCCAGCGCCGCCAGCCACTCCTCGGACGCCCGGTGCGCGTAGAACTCGCGTTCCTCCGCCTCGGCGGCTTCGCGCAGCCGTCGCTTGCGCTCCGGGTCGGTGATCACCACGAACCGCCAGGGCTGGACGTGCGCGCCGCTGGGCGCGGTGGCGGCGGTGCGGACCGCCCACTCCAGCACGCCGTCCGGGATCGGCGCGGTCGAGTAGTCGCGGACGGTCCGGCGCCGCGCCATCACGTCGTGGAAGGACCTGCTGCGGGCCTCCGCCTCGTGGGAGGGCACCGTCATCGGGCGGTGCGGGACGCTCGGGTACGAGGTGCCGGCCGCCGCTGTGCTGTCAACCATGGCCGACAGCACAGCACATGACGGGCGGTCCGGGAAGAGGTTGAGACCAATTTCCGGACCGCTCGGCGGTCGGGGCCGGCGGCCGGACGGCGTCCGCCGCGGCGGTTCAGTTCTCGTGGACGCGCCCGTCCCGGACCTCGATCCGCCGGTTCACGGCCACCGTGTCCAGCATCCGCCGGTCGTGCGTGACCAGCAGCAGCGTGCCGGTGTACGAGGAGAGCGCGGACTCCAACTGCTCGATGGCGGGCAGGTCCAGGTGGTTGGTGGGCTCGTCCAGCACCAGCAGGTTCACCCCGCGGGCCTGGAGCAGCGCCAGCGCCGCCCGGGTGCGCTCGCCGGGCGAGAGGGTGTCGGCCGGGCGCAGCACGTGCGCCGCCTTCAGTCCGAACTTGGCCAGCAGGGTGCGCACCTCCTCCGGCGTGAGCTCCGGGACCGCGGCGGCGAAGGCCTCCACCAGCGGCTCGCCACCCAGGAAGAGGCCCCGCGCCTGGTCGACCTCGCCGACCACCACGCCGGAGCCCAGCACGGCGCTGCCGGCGTCGAGTCCGAGCCGCCCGAGCAGCGCGGCCAACAGGGTGGACTTGCCCGCGCCGTTGCCGCCGGTGATCGCGACCCGGTCGGCCCAGTCGATCTGCAGGTCCACCGGGCCGAAGGCGAAGTCCCCGCGCCTGGCGGTGGCCCCGCGCAGGGTCGCGACCACGGCGCCGGAGCGCGGCGCGGTGGCGATCTCCATCCGCAGCTCCCACTCCTTGCGGGGCTCCTCGACCACCTCCAGCCGCTCGATCATCCGCTGGGTCTGCCGGGCCTTGGACGCCTGCTTCTCGGTGGACTCGGCGCGCATCGCGCGCCCGATCTTGTCGTTGTCACCGGACTTGCGGCGGGCGTTGCGCACGCCGTGCTCCATCCAGCCGCGCTGCATCCGGGCCCGGGCCTCCAGCGAGGCCTTGGTGTCGGCGTACTCCTCGTACTCCTCGCGGGCGTGCCGGCGGGACACCGCGCGCTCCTCCAGGTACGCCTCGTAGCCGCCGCCGTACAGGTTGACCTGCTGCTGGGCGAGGTCCAGCTCCAGCACCCGGGTGACGGTGCGGGCCAGGAACTCGCGGTCGTGGCTGATCAGCACCGTGCCGGCGCGCAGGCCCTTGACGAAGGCCTCCAGCCGCTCCAGGCCGTCCAGGTCGAGGTCGTTGGTCGGCTCGTCGAGCAGGAAGACGTCGTAGCGGGAGAGCAGCAGCGAGGCGAGGCCGGCCCGGGCGGCCTGGCCGCCGGAGAGCGCAGTCATCGGAAGGTCCAGCGAGACCTTCAGCCCGAGCGAGTCGGCGACCTCCTCGGCGCGCTCCTCCAGGTCGGCGCCGCCCAGGTCCAGCCAGCGGTCCAGGCTCGCCGCGTAGGCGTCGTCGGCGCCGGGCCGGCCCTCGACCAGGCCCTCGGTGGCCTCGTCCAGCGCCGCCTGTGCGGCGGCCACACCGGTCCGGCGGGCCAGGAACTGCCGGACCGACTCGCCCGCGCGGCGTTCCGGCTCCTGCGGCAGGTGACCGATGTTGGCGCTCGCCGGGCTGAGCCGCAGCGAGCCGCCCTCGGGGGTGTCCAGCCCGGCCAGCAGCCGCAGCAGGGTCGACTTGCCGGCGCCGTTCACCCCGACCAGCCCGATCACGTCGCCGGGCGCGACGACCAGGTCCAGGCCGGAGAAGAGGGTGCGGTCGCCGTGGCCGGCGCTGAGGTCCTTGACTACGAGTGTGGCGCTCATGATGCCCCGATTCTAGGAGAGCGGGGCGCGTCGCCGGGAGCGCGGGGACGGGGGCGGGAGCACGGGGGAACGGCGCGGGGGCCGCAGCCGGTCGGCTGCGGCCCCCGCGTCCTCAGGACGTGCCCGGGATCACTTGGCCTTCTTGGAGATGTACTCCAGCGCGTGCTGGGCGACGTCGTCCAGGTACGGGCCGGCCTCCCAGGTGTTGTCGTCGCCCCCGATGGAGGTGTCCGAGACCAGCACCTGCTTGCCGTCCTTCATCGCGAACCAGCCGCCGCCGCTGTCGCCGCCGGTGCCGTTGCAGCCGATGGTGAGCATCGCCGGACGGCTCGGGTCGATGGTGTGGCGGACCGGCTTGCCGGCCTCGCAGCGGTCCAGCTCCATGCCGTCGAAGGGCTTGCCGGCCGGGTAGCCGTAGCTGCTCACGGCGGTGATCTGGTCGCGCGGGGCGTTGAACCAGACCGGCACCGAGCCGCCGACGACCTCCTCCAGCGACTTGTTGCTGCCGTCCGGGTTGGCCACCTTGATGATGCCGAAGTCGTACTGGCTCCAGGCGCCGCCGTACTCCGCGTCGGCCTCGCCCGCCCAGGTCGGGGAGATGATGCCGGCCACCGCGCCCCACTCGCCGTACGGCTCGGCCTGCGCCAGCGAGGCCTGCTTGCCGCCGCTCAGCGCACCGCTGCTGTTGAACGCCGGGGCGAAGACGATGTTGGTGTGGGACTTGCCGCCCTTGCCGCCGTGCAGGCAGTGGCTGGCGGTCCAGACCAGGTTGCTCCTGCCGGGGTTGGCCGGGTCGGAGACCACGGTGCCGGAGCAGACGTACTCCTGGTTGCCGTCCTGGAAGAACAGCTTGCCGTTCACGTGGAGGTTCCTGGCGAACGGGTGCGGCAGCGGCTTCATCTCGACCAGCTTCGGCAGCGGGTCGTTGCCGTTGTCCGCCGGCGGCTGGGCGGTGGGCTGCGCGGGCGCCGAACCGGTCGGCTGGGCGGTGGGCTGGGCCGGGGGCCGGTTGCCGGGGCCGGGCTTGGACGGCTTGGCCTTCAGGATCTTCTGGAGGTCCCAGTAGCCCTTCACGGCCGGAGTGATCACGTTCTGCTGGGCGAACTTCTCCCAGTCCTCGAACTTCCACTTCTTCAGCTCGTCGAGGCTGGGCAGCTTGATCGGGGCGGCGCCCGGCTTGTCGGTGCTGGTGACGGCGGCGGTGGGAGCCGCGGTCTGGGCCCCGGCCGGGTCGTTGTCCGGCCCGCACGCCGTCGCGACCACCATCGTCAGTGCGACGACCGAGGCGCCCAGCGCGGCACGCGTCGTCCGGGATATCGGTGACATGAGTTCAATTCCCCCTGTGGATGAACGCCGTACGGGCCGGGACCGCCCGGGCCCGCAGGTACGGCAGGAGGAGTCTGCCATGCGGATAAAGGCGTCCTTACCCCCGGACCGGACCGGAACGCGGCCGTCACCGGATCGGCACGTGATCGGCACGCGAAGCGCGCCGGAATAACCCGTTGCGGAGACCGGCCGGCCTTCGTAGCGTGATCCCTGCCACCCGCCGGAACAGGAGAAGGCCGTTGCTCTACTGAGGTCCCGAGACACCGCCCCCGCCGCGATGCAGCCCTGCTGACGCAGGCCTGCCGAGGCCGCGGTGCTGCGACAGCGCTGCCCGTGCAGCCCTGCTGTCCCGATGCAGCCCGTCGTCCTGACGCAGCCCCGCTGCGCGCGGTGTGCGTGTGTGCGAGTGCGCGACCTCAGTGGTGAGCCCGCCCGGCACCCGTCCCCGTGGCGGCCCCGGCCGTCCCCCCCCAGGCTCCCCGCACTCCCGCGGTGTCTCCCGTGTTGCTCCCCAGACCGCAGGCAACCACCCGGGAGGCCACTCATGGCACAACCCAGCACCTCCGTCCTCTGCACCGACCTCGCCTTCGACTGGCCCGACGGAAGGACCGTCCTGGACGGCTTCCACCTCGCCGTCGGCCCCGGCCGCACCGGCCTGATCGGGCTCAACGGCGCCGGCAAGTCCACCCTGCTGCGGCTGATCGCGGGCGAGCTCACCCCCACCGCCGGCACCGTCAAGGTCGGCGGCGAGCTCGGCCATCTGCCGCAGGGCCTCACCCTCGACACCCGGCTGCGGGTCGACGAGGCACTCGGCATCCGGGCCGCCCGCGAGGCCCTGCACGCCATCGAGTCCGGCGACACCCGCCAGGAGCACCTCGACGCCGTCGGCGACGACTGGGACGTCGAGGAGCGCGCCCGTGCCACCCTCGACCGGCTCGGGCTCCAGCGGCTCGGCCTCGACCGGACCACCGCCGAGCTCTCCGGAGGCGAGGCCGTCCTGCTGCGCCTGGCCGCCCTGCTGATGCGCCGCCCCGACGTGCTGCTGCTCGACGAGCCCACCAACAACCTCGACCGGGCCGCCCGCGAGCGGCTCTACGAGACGGTGGCGGGCTGGCACGGCGTGATGCTGATCGTCAGCCACGACCGCGAGCTGCTCCAGTACGTCGACCAGATCGCCGACCTGAGGGACGGCCAGGTCACCTGGTACGGGGGGAACTTCGCCGAGTACGAGCGCACCCTCGCCGCCCAGCAGGAGACGGCCGAGCGGCTGCTGCGCAACGCCGAGGCCGACGTCCAGCGCCAGAAGCGGGACCTGGCCGAGGCCCGGATCCGGCTGGAGCGCAGCGCCAGCTACGGCAGGAAGCGCTCGGTCACCCGCAACGACCCGCACATCTTCGCCGGCAAGCTCAAACGCCAGGGCCAGGAGACGGCCGGCCGTCTCCAGGGCATGCACACCGAGCGGCTGGACGAGGCCAGGCAGCGGCTCACCGAGGCCGAGGAGGCCGTCCGCGACGACGCCGAGATCCGGATCGACCTGCCCCGTACGGCCGTTCCGGCCGGCCGCACGGTGCTCACCCTGCAGAAGGTCCGGCTGCCCTACGGCACCACCGCCGACCTCGACCTGTGCGGCCCCGAGCGGATCGCCCTGGTCGGCCGCAACGGGGCCGGCAAGACCACCCTGCTGCGCACCATCGCCGGCGAACTCGCCCCGTTGGAGGGCGAGGTGACCACCCCGGTGCCGCTGCGCCACCTGCCGCAGCGGCTCGACCTGCTGGACGACCGGCTGACCGTGGCGGGGAACGTCAAGCTGTTCGCGCCGAACGCCGGGGACAACGCGATCCGGGCCCGGCTGGCCCGCTTCCTGTTCCGAGGCGGCCGGGCGGACCAGAGCGCCGCCACGCTCTCCGGCGGCGAGCGGTTCCGTGCCACCCTGGCCGCGCTGCTGCTGGCCGACCCGCCGCCGCAGCTGCTGCTGCTCGACGAGCCGACCAACAACCTCGACCTGGCCAGCGTCCGTCAGCTCACCCAGGCACTGGCGGCCTACCGGGGCACGCTGATCGTCGCCAGCCACGACCTGCCGTTCCTGCGCGGCCTGGGGATCACCCGCTGGCTGGAGCTGGACGGCGAACTGCGGGCGGTGGATCCGATGTAGGACGTGCGGTCGCCGGGGGGAGCCGGCGGGCCGGTCCGGTCCGGTTCGGTCCGGGGCCCGGGGCCGCAGGCGCGCGTCTGCGGCCCCGGAGGGATCGCCGCTCCCGCCCGGGGCGCACAACCCGCCCGGGGCGCCGGTCGGTTGGCGTCGTTCCGGTTCCCCGGGCGGTACCGTTCCAGTACCATCGGCGCCATGCCTGCACTCAACATCGAGTACACGGAGCACGAACTCGCCGCGATCCGTGCGGCGGCCGCCGCCGACGGGAAGAGTGTCAAGGCGTACGTCCACGACCTGAGCGTGCGGGAGCAGCAGCGGCGGGACTTCGTCGCGCACGCCGTGGCGTTCTGGACGGCGCACCGGGCGGAGTTCGACGCGGCGTTCCCGGAGGACGCGCCGGCGGCGTGAGCCGGGCGGGCGCAAGGATGTGCGGCGGCGGAGGGGTGCCGGAGTGACGCTGCTCCACGTCGACCTGCGCTGGCTGCTCGACGTGCAGGAGCAGGCCTCGCCGGAGGACCTGAGCGTCCGGGACTACTCGGCGCTGCAGGCGGCGGTGGCGCGGCACCGGGTCAACACCGCGCAGCTCGGCCACGACGCCGATCCGGCCTGGTGCGCGGCCACGCTGATGCACACGATCGTGCTGCTGCGGCCGCTGCCGGTGCGCAACAACCTCTACGCCTGCATGACCACCGCGGCGTACATGCACGCCGCGAAGGAGGGCATCGACCCGCCGTACGGAGCCCTGGTGGAGCTGGCCCGGGACATCGCGGAGGGGCGGGCGGACGTGTACGGGGCGGCCGACCGCATCCGCTGCTGGCGGATCTGAGGCGGCCGCCGCGCGGCGGACCCTCGGACGGCACGGGAGCGACGGAGGGTCAGGCCGTCGGCTCCGTGCCGGGCTTCGCGGCGGCCGGGCGGAGCCGGCCGGAGACCAGGGTGCCCAGCCGGTCCAGACCCACCACGGCGGCGGCGAGCACGATGAACTCCACGGTCAGCAGCGCGATCTGGCCCCAGACGTAGCCGTAGCCCCTGGCGGTCGGGTCGAAGAAGAAGTACGGGTAGGGCAGCGGGTAGTTCGAGAACAGTGCGTTGCGGGTCAGCACGATCGCCGCGTACCCGAGCGGGAAGGCCAGCCAGAGCGGGACGTCCCGCCAGGCCGAGGCGTTGCGCGGCTTCAGCGCCAGCCAGTCGGCGATCACCAGCACTGGTGTGACGTAGTGCAGGAAGAACGACGACCAGTGCTGCAGCTTGTCCGGCCCGTCGAACAGCCCCGGCAGCGGGTTGGCGCCGTGCTCCAGCAGGATGTGCGAGACCAGGCCGGTTATCAGGATGTACAGCGTGGCGGCCCCGCGCAGCCGGGGCGCGGGCGCGTCGACCGTGCCGCGCTCGATCATCCAGTACACCGCGCCGATGAAGTAACCGAGCACGATCACGTTGCTCTGGACGGTGAAGTAGACCAGGCTCGACGTGCCGAGGGTCAGGCCGAGGCCCGCCGAGAGAACGATGCCCATGCGCCACCAGAGCGCGGGACTGGTCCGGACTGACATGCGGCCACCGGTTCGTTTCGGGCCGATACGGGAGCTATCGGGCGGTAGACGGGGGAAGGCCCGCACTCTACTCGCTGGTAGGTCCGGGAAGGAAGAAACGTTCCGGCAGACCGGGGCCCGCGACCGCCCCCTGCGACCGCGGGCCCCGGTCTGCCGGAACCCCCGCCACCCGCTACCCCGGCAGCACGAAGCCCGACTCGTACGCGGCGATCACCGCCTGGGTGCGGTCCCGGGCGCCCAGCTTGGCCAGCACACTGGCGACATGGGTCTTCACCGTCTCCTGGCTGACCACCAGTCGCCCGGCGATCTCGCCGTTGTTCAGCCCGGAGGCCATCAGCCGCAGCACCTGGCCCTCCCGCTCGGTGAGCCGGCCGATCGGGCCCTTCTCCGGGGCGGCGGCGCGCCGCCCGGCCGGGACCTGCCGCAGTGCGAGCTCGCGCACCGCGGCCGGGAAGAGCAGCGAGTCCCCGTGCGCGACCAGCCGCACCGCCTGGACCATCTCCTCCACGCTGGACCGCTTGAGCAGGAACCCCGTGGCACCCGCGCGCAGCGCGTCGTACACGTGGTCGTCGTGCTCGAAGGTGGTCACCACCAGGATCTTCGGCGGGGACTCCATTGCGCCGACCAACTGCTCGGTGGCGCGGATGCCGTCGATGCCGGGCATCCTGACGTCCATCAGCACCACGTCCGGCTGCAGCGAGCGCACCAGCGGCACGACCTCGGCGCCGTCCGCGGCCTCGCCGACCACGGTCAGATCGGGCTCGGCGTCGATCACCACCCGCAGACCCATCCGCACGAGCCGCTCGTCGTCCGCGATCACCACCCGCACGGACCCGGCCGCCTCCCCCGCGCCACCCAGTGCGGCCGCTTCCGCCTCCACCACTCCTGCCTCCACCACTCTCGGCTCCATCGCTTCCGCCTCCACCGGTCCGGCCCCCACTGCTCCCGCCTGTACTGCTCCCGCCCGCACTGCTTCCGCTCCGCCCGTGCCGCCTGCAGCGGCCCCGTCGTGCGCCGCCGCCTCCCCGCTCAACCCGCTCCTCCCACCGGCAGCCGGACGGCCAGCCGCCAGCCCGCCCCGTCCTCGGTCGGCCCGGCCGCGCACGCGCCGCGCAGCACGGCCGCGCGCTCGCCGATCCCGCGCAGCCCGCGTCCGCCGCCGGGCCGGCTGGGCCGTGCGGTGCCGAGCGGGTTGGTCAGCTCGATCTCCAGCAGGCCCGCGGTCAGCCCCACCCGGAGCCCGGCGGGCGCCGTCGGCCCGGCGTGCCGCAGCACGTTGGTCAGGCCCTCCTGCACGATCCGGTACGCCTCGCGGGAGAAGGCGGCGGGCAGCCGGTCGAGGCCGGGCGCGAGGTCGGCGTCGATTCGCAGGCCGGTCCCGGAGAGCTGGCGCAGCAGGTCGTCGAGCCCGGCCAGCGTGGGCCCGGCGGTCTCGGTGTCGGCCCGGTCCTCCTCGCGCAGCAGGCCGAGTACGGCGTCGAGCTCGGCGACGGCGGCCCGCGCCGTCTCGCCGATCGCCCGTAGCGCCTCCTCGGCGAAGTCGGGGTCGGCGCGCAGCACCCGCGCGGCCGCCGAGGCCTGGATGCCGACGGCGCTGAGCGCGTGGCCGACCGAGTCGTGCAGCTCGCGCGCCAGCCGGTTGCGCTGGGCGAGCACCGCGGCCCGCCGCTCGGCGGCGGCCAGCCGCTCCTCCGGGGTCGGACCGAGCAGCACCGGCGCCCAGCGCGCCAGCAGTGCCCCGAGCCCCGCGCTAATGGCGGTGATCAGCAGCAGCAGGGCCAGACCGAACGCGGGGCCGGGCAGGACGAACGGGACGCCGCGGTCCTGCCAGTACCGCAGCGCCTCGTCGACCGGTGTGCCGCCCAGCGGCGAGTAGGTCAGCACCACGGCGAACGGCACGCCGGCCAGCGTCATCCCGCTGACCACTCCGCCGAACAGCAGGTGGAGCACGTACCAGGCGGAGGTGCGGCGCCGGGCCGCCCAGGACCGGGCCGGGCCGGTGGAGACCTCCTCGGCCCGCTCCGGGGCGCCGAGCGCCCGGGCGGCCGCGCCCTCCAGCGCCCGGACGATGGGCACCAGCGCGGTGAGGGCGGCCATCGGCAGGGAGAGGGCGAGCGAGGCGAGTTGGAGGAGGACCTGGTGCAGCGGGCCGTTCTCCGGATCGAGCGCCCCGAGCAGGACGACGGAGAGCATCCAGTACGGCATCAGCAGCGCGCCGCCGAGCACCAGGTGCACCCAGCGCAGCCGGGCCCGCCGACCGAGCAGCGCACTCGCCGGCCGCCGCAGCCGCCGGAGGAGCCCGTGCCACCGCAGGCCCGGTCCGGGCCCCGGGCCGGTTCCGGCGCCCGTCGCCGCCGCTCCCGTTCCCGCTGCGTCCGCCCCCGTGCTCACCCGGCCGACTCTACGTCAGCGACGGCCGCGGGGGCGGCCGGTGCCACCGCCGAGCCCGCCCCGGGCGGCGCCACCGCCGCCCGCGCGGCGGCCCGCTCGACCAGGGCGATCGCGCCCGCCGCCAACACCAGCAGCCCGGTGATCACCTGCGCCGCCTCCACCAGGGGGAGCAGCCCGGGCACCGCCTTCTGCGGATCGGACACGTCGGTGACGGTCCCGAACACCACCAACTGCCAGGCGCCCCAGCCGAACAGTGACCCGGCCGCGGTCCACGTCACGGCGAGCGGCACCCGCAGCCGCCGCTCCGGCCGGATCCGGAACACCAGCACCAGCAGCGCCGCGGTGCCGGCCACCGCCATGAGGGCGGTCACCAGGTCCATCACCGCCAGGCTCCGGCTGTGCTCCGCCACCCAGGCCGCGGGCAGCCCGGCGGTCCCGCCGGCGGACCAGTAGAGCCGGGCCGCGGCGACCCCGAAGGCGAGCAGCCCGGCCACGCCGGCGAAGGTCCGCTGCACGGTGAGCGTGGGCGAGTCGGGCAGGTCGCCGATCCGCTCGCGCAGCAGGCCGCCCCAGCGCTCCCGGGTGTGGAGCAGGAAGCCGACGATCAGCGCGACGCCCTGGACGGCGAACCCGCCGTACACCACCGTGAAGACCCAGTCGCCGAGGCCGTCCGGGCCGTCGTCGGCGGCGGACGCGTCGGGGCCGAGCACCAGCGTGCTCAGCAGGATCAGGGGCAGCGCCACCAGGATGGTCCCGAGCAGGCCGGTCGCGACCCACATCGGGAAGGCCAGCAGTCCGGCCGGGGCCCGCCGGCCCCAGGGCCGGACGAAGGCGAGGGCGAGCAGCACGGCGACGGCGTCCATGCCGAAGGTCAGCAGGTTGATCAGCCAGAGGTCGTCCATCGCGGCGCCGTCGCCGACCCCCACCGGGTGGCCGGTCAGCCAGAGCAGCTTGAGCGTCAGATACGGCACCGTCGCGGCGACGCCCGTACCGGCCGCCACCGCGCGTACCCGGGCGAGGGGACTGTGCGTGGTCATGGGCCCACCCTCCCGTGCGGGGCCCGGCCCGGCCTCCCCCTGACTCCCGATCCGCGTCCCCCTGCCGGGGGATCCGCCGGCCCGGGCCTCCTCCCCGAGGCCCGGGCCGGCGCCGCCGCCTGCTCGACGACCGGCCTGGTACCGGGTGTGCTCGACCGGACGCGGCTCGCCGCCCCGGCTACGGGACGATCGGCTCGCAGCCGACGGCCTTGCCGCCGGCGGTGAGGAACTGGCGCCAGAGCTCGGTCCCGTCCGTGAAGACCCCGCTGTCGCCGACGCCGGCGCCGCCCCGCCATTCCAGGTGGAAGTACGTCGGCTTGCCCTGGCAGTCGGCGACCACGTTCTGGCCGGACGCCCCGATCCACTGCGCGCGCCCGTAGGCCGCGGTGCGCGCGTCCTTCGGGTCGAGGCCGGTGGCCCGCGGGTCGGTGGCGATCGCGAAGGAGACGAGCGGGCTGCCCGCGGTCGCGTAGCCGATCTCGCAGGACCACACCGGCGCGAACGCGGTGGTGGCCTGCTGCCGGTACCCGCCGCCGTCGGCGCCGGCGCCGCGGGTCGGGGCCAGCCCCGGCAGGCCGCAGACCTTGCCGAAGTCGACCGGTTGCGGTGCGGCCGCCGCGGAGAGCCCGGTCGGCGCCGGCAGCGTCCCGGCGCCGCACCCCTTCGCCCCGGCGGCGGTGCCGGCGTAGGCCACCGCCAGCTCGGCCAGGCCCTGGCCGCGGTCGTCGTCCGCGGTGTCCCCGCCGAGGCCGATCTCGGCGCGCATCCCCCGGGGGCAGCCCTCCGGGAGCAGGGCCCACGCCCGGGACGGCAGGACGGCCCCGGCCGAGCCCCCGGCGAACAGCCGGGCCTCCGGTGCGGTCGGCGGTGCGATCCCGTCCGGGTTGACCTCCAGGGCGAACGACGCGGTCCGCTCCGACGTCCCGAACAGCCCGGACGAGACCTTCGCCACGCAGCTGGCCCCCCGGTCGTAGGCGCCCGGGGACCAGCCGTCGCTCTTCTCCTCGCTGATCCGTCCCGGCCCCAGCGCCGCGTGCAGCCGGTCCGCGGTCGCGGCGCCGCCGCAGACCGTGTCCGGCCCGAACGCGTTGGTCAGGTTGTACAGCAGCACCCCCGAGACGCCGGCCGCGATCGCCACGATCACGCCCGCCGCCCGCAGCCGCAGCCGCCGGGTGGTGAACCCGCGTCGGGTCAGGGCGTCGTCGGCCCGCTGAAGGGGTCCGCCGTCCGTGTCGGCCTCCCCGTTCGGCTCGTCCACGCGGTTCCGTTCTGCAGTCACGCTGTCGTCATCCCCTGCCGAGTGCGCCGTTGTAGGTGCGGTCGATCGAAGTCGAGTAGTTCTGGGTGACATCCTCCATGAGCTGCTGCGTCACGCCGCCGGTCGCGTCTATGTCCTTCTGGGAGACGCCCGACAGCGCGGCCTTGTACTCGATCATGGCCTTGAGCTGCTCCTCGCCCGCGGAGTAGTTCTTGCTGAGGTCGCCCTGGGCCTTGGTGTCGAGCTCGGCGTTGGCCTTGTTGGCGTAGTCGGCGGTGCCGACGTCGACCAGGCGCTGGGCGATGTCGCCGAGCGGGGCGGGGAGGAAGTAGTTCACCGGCGTGCCGTAGATGTGGTAGTCGATCTTCGACTGCCAGTTGTTCTTGAACTTCTGGTCCTCGCGGTGGTCGATCAGGACGTCGCCGCGCACCCCGTCGAGGGCGCCGAGCGCCTGGCCGGCCTCCTGGGTGAAACCGGCGAACTTCGGGTTCACCCGGCCGGTCGCGTCGGGCTTGAAGTCCTCCGCTCCGTAGGTGTCCATCCGGCGGGCGATCTCCTGGCTCTCCGCGGTGTGGATGACCCGGAAGGCCTCCGGGTCCTCGGCGGCACCGCGGATGGTGCGCAGCAGCTGCTCGCGGCTGAAGGTGAGACCGTCGGGCTCGGAACTGCCGCGCATCTCCTTGCCGAGGATCTCGTGCACGTCCGGGGCGTAGTCGGCGATCATGTTGCCGAGCGGACGGCGCAGGCCGGCGGGCAGGCTGTTCTCGGCGCCGGCCTTGTCGCCGCCCAGGGTGGCGACGGTCTCGTTCATGATCCGGGACATCGCCGCGTCGTGCTGGCGGGGCGGCTGGTTGCCGTGCGGGTCGCGGCCGGTGGCGGCGGCCTCCAGGGCGTCGCCGAAGGCGCCGCGCGAGGTGTTGCGTGCGATGCTGTCGAACTGCTTGTCCTCGTAGCCCTGGTTGGGCCACTTCCGGTCCTTGAGCAGGTAGTCGAGGTTCTTGTTGGCGGCGGGGTCGAGGAATTCCTTGGAGGCCTCCGGGTTGCGGCTCATCGCCCGCATCAGGCCGCCCATCGGGTCGCCCTGCTTGTCCATGACGCCGCTGTAGAGCGGGCCCCAGAGATCCTCGCCCTTGCGATTGCTGTTGCGCTCGTAGTCGACCAGGTCGTTGCCGACCTTCTCCAGGAACCCCTTGTCGTAGGTGCCCTTGGCGCCCATCAGCTCGGTCAGCACCGGGTAGCTGTCGTTGAAGCCGGCGGCCGAACCGCCGGGCTTGCGGGCGGCCTTGAGGAGGTTGTCCTCCCACTCCTTGCCCATCCCGCCGTCCTTGGTGGCGGTGGCGAGGACCTGGGAGAGGTTGCCGTAGATGTCCTGGTAGTCCTTGGCGTTGCGGTCCCCGTGGGACAGGTCGCCGTAGACCTTCGCGTACACCAGCAGCGCGTCCGGGCCGGTCTTGTCGCCCGCCTTGAGGCCGTTGAGCAGCGTGGTGGAGAAGTCCTTGGAGCCGGAGTTGGCGGCCATCAGGTCCTGCAGCCGCTTGCGTTCCTCGTCGGAGAGGCTGCCGCCCTTGGCCAGCAGGTCGGTGGCGCGCTTGGCGTCGGCGACGTCGCCGCCTCCGTACGTGTGGGAGTTGAAGGAGGTGGTGCTGGTGCCGACATCGGTCTGCAGGGCGGAGGAGGCGCGCTGGTCGGCCGCGGCGGCCTTCTCGACGGCCTTGGTCAGCCGGTTGGAGATCGCCTCCGCCTTGCCCTTCATGTCCTGCTGGTACTTGCGCTGGACCTCCTGGTAGTCGGGGTCGTTGTGCCCCTCGGAGGACATCGGCGGCCAGCTGACCGTTCCGTCGGCGGCGACGGTGAGCTTCTGTTCGGCCGCGTCGTGGAGCGCCGTGTCGAGGTCCCGACGGGCTGCGGTGAAGTCCTCGGCTGCGTCCTTGATGATCGCCGCGAGGGCCCGGGCGACCCCGGCGGCCTGGGTGAAGTCGGTGTCGATGGTCTGGAGGGCCCGGCCCGCGTCGTCCGCTGCCCCGCCCTGCCAACCGGCCCGTTGCGGTGTGTTGGTGAGGTCCCGGCCCACCCGGCCGTCGAGCCCGTCGAGGGCCTTGGCCATGTTGGCCCAGGCCTCGGCGGTCTCGGTGACGCCGGAGAAGTCGGCCTCGTGCAGTTCCTGGAAGGACACCATGTCCCTGGATTCCTCTCGCGCTTCGCTAGTCCTCGGTGCTGCTGCGTCCGGCGCTCCCGGCGCCCGCGCGCTCAGTGGCCGAACTGGCCCGCCGTGGAGTGCTCGTTGGCCTGGTAGTTGCGCTGGGTGGCGTCCAGCTTGTCGGCCGTGCCGGTGAGCTTGTCGTGCAGCGACTTGCACTGCTGCAGCCAGCGCTCGGTGCATCCGGTGAGGGCGCCGCCGAACGCGAAGCCGCGGATCTTCGCGGCCGCGCCGCTCGCGTGCTCGGCGAGGTTGTTGCCGCCCTTGCCGTTGGCGCTGTCCAGGTCGGTGGCGATCTGACGGGCGATGCCGGCCGAGGCGCCGAGCTCGTAGGGGCGGTCCAGCCGGGTGGTGGGCGCCGTCGGTGCCGGTCCGGGTGAGGGGTTCGGCGTCGCGCCGGCCGCGAACGGGGAGGTGCCTGGGGCGGAGATCGGAACGACGGTGTCCGGCGCCGGGTTGCGGGGGGCGCCAGGCGGTGACGCCGGTGAGACCGGCCCGGTGGTGAAACCTGGGAAGACCATGTACGTCCGCTCTCCTCATCCTCGACGAGGGGTCAGCACCCCTCGGGCCACGGGACGGCCGGAAGGTCCGCCCGTCGGTGTACTGACGTGCCGCCAGGGCCGGTGGTTCCGGCATTCGCGTCACGTACTTGTCAAGATTCCGGCCGGCGGTCCGGCGGCCGCCCGTCCCTGCCGGGCCGGCCGTGGCGCCCGGCCCCGGGGCCCGGTCGACGCCCCGGCCGGCACCGTTCCGGTACCCGGCCGGAGCCCGGTCCCGGCGGCCGGCGCGGAGGTCTTGTTACCCGCGGGTCGCTTCCCTATCATCGCGAGTGTTACAGCTTTACTGTCAAACCCGAGGGGCGGCGGCCAGTGCGCGACACGAGCAGTCCCGGCCCGCTGGCCGGCGTCCGGGTGGTCGAGCTCGCGGGGATCGGGCCCGGCCCGTTCGCCGCGATGCTGCTGGCAGACCTCGGCGCCGACGTGGTCCGGGTGGACCGGCCCACCCCCTCGCCGCTCGGCATCGATCCCGCCCACGACGTGGCCAACCGCAACAAGCGCTCCGTCCTGGTGGACCTCAAGGCCCCCGACGGGCCCGGCCTGGTCCTGGACCTCGCCGAGCGGGCCCACCTGATGATCGAGGGCTACCGCCCCGGTGTCGCCGAGCGCCTCGGCGTCGGCCCGGAGGACTGTCTGGCCCGCAACCCGGCCCTGGTCTACGGTCGGATGACCGGCTGGGGCCAGCACGGGCCGCGCGCCGACCGGGCCGGCCACGACATCGGGTACGCCGCCGCGGCCGGCGTGCTCGGCATGATCGGCGACCCGGAACGCCCGCCCGCGATCCCGGCCAACCTGCTCGGCGACTACGCCGGCGGCTCGCTCTACCTGGTCGTCGGCCTGCTCGCGGCCCTCCACCACGCCCGCGCGACCGGCACCGGCCAGGTGGTCGACGCCGCGATCGTGGACGGCGCCGCCCACCTCACCGCGGTGCTCTGGGGCCTGCTGGCGGCCGGGCAGTGGCAGGACCGGCGGGGCGCCAACCTGCTCGACGGCGGCGCACCCTGCTACGCCGTCTACCCGGCCAAGGACGGCGGTCACCTCGCCGTCGGCGCGCTGGAGCCGCAGTTCTACGCCGAGTTCGCCCGGCTGCTGGGGCTCGGCGCGGACGCGCCCGGCCAGTGGGACACCGCCCGCTGGCCCGAGCTGCGCGCGCTGATCGCCGCCCGCTTCGCCACCCGCACCCGGGCCGAGTGGGAGGAGGTGTTCGCCGGCTCCGACGCCTGCGTCGAGCCGGTGCTGACCATGCGCGAGGCCGCCGCGTCCGAACACCTGGCGGCCCGCGGCACGTACGTCGAGGCGGACGGCTACACCCAGCCCGCCCCGGCCCCCCGGTTCTCCGCCACCCCCGGGACGCTGCGCCGCCCGCCGTCCCGGCCGGGCGCCGACACCGCCGAGGTCGCCCGGGACTGGGGCCTGCCGGCCCTGGCCCGCCCGCCGGGCCCGCCCGCTGCCGCACCGGCTGCCGCGCCGTCCGCCGCCGAGCCGGTCCGGAACACCCCGCCCGCCCGGCCGTCCCCGGACGCCGCGGCCCGATAAGGAGAGCGCCGTGCAACGCGACATCTACACCGAGGAGCACGAGGACTTCCGGGCGACCGTCCGGGCCTTCCTCGCCAAGGAGGTGCTGCCGCACTACGACCGCTGGGAGCGGGCCGGCATCGCGGACCGCTCGGCCTGGCTCGCGGCCGGCCGCCAGGGACTTCTCGGGATCGCCGTCCCGCAGGAGTACGGCGGCGGTGGCAGCGCCGACTTCCGCTACGCGGCCGTACTGGCCGAGGAGTTCGCCCGGGCCGGTGCCTCCGGTCTGGCGCTCGGCCTGCACAACGACATCATCGGCCCGTACCTCACCTCGCTCGCCACCGAGGAGCAGAAGCGCCGCTGGCTGCCCGGCTTCTGCAGTGGGGAGCTGGTCACCGCCATCGCGATGACCGAGCCCGGCACCGGCTCCGACCTCCAGGGCATCCGCACCCACGCCGTCGACCGGGGCGACCACTACCTGCTGAACGGGGCCAAGACCTTCATCTCCAACGGCATCCTCTCCGACCTGGTGGTCGTCGTCGCCCGCACCACCCCCGAGGGCGGCGCGCGCGGGCTCAGCCTGCTGGTGGTCGAGCGTGGCATGACCGGCTTCGAGCGCGGCCGAAACCTCGACAAGATCGGCCAGAAGGCCCAGGACACCGCCGAGCTCTTCTTCGAGGACGTCCGCGTCCCCAAGGAGAACCTGCTCGGCGAGGAGCACCAGGGCTTCGTGTACCTGATGCAGAACCTCGCCCAGGAGCGGCTCACCATCGCGGCCTCCGCGATCGCCGGCGCCGAGTACCTGGTGGAGATCACCACCGAGTACGTCAAGCAGCGGGAGGCGTTCGGGCGGCCGCTCGCCAAGCTCCAGCACGTCCGCTTCGAGATCGCCGAGCTCGCCACCGAGTGCGCCGTCACCCGTGCCTTCGTGGACCGCTGCATCACCGAGCACAACCGCTACGCACTCACCCCGGCGGACGCCTCGATGGCCAAGTGGTGGGCCACCGAACTGCAGAAGCGCACCGCCGACCGCTGCCTCCAGCTCCACGGCGGCTACGGGTACATGGCCGAGTACCCGGTCGCCCGGGCGTTCACCGACGGCCGCATCCAGACCATCTACGGCGGGACCACCGAGATCATGAAGGAGATCGTCGGCCGTTCCCTCCTCGACTGACCGCTCCCCGACCGGCCCCGCCGGCGCCCCCCACCAGGCCAGGCCCCCGAACCACCGGGCCGGACCCCGAAAGGCTCTCCACCGTGACCACCGAAGCGTACGTCTACGACGCGATCCGCACCCCGCGCGGCCGGGGCAAGGCCACCGGCTCGCTGCACGGCACCAAGCCGATCGACCTGGTCGTCGGCCTGATCCACGAACTGCGCCGCCGCTTCCCGGGCCTCGACCCGGCCGCGGTGGACGACATCGTGCTCGGCGTGGTCAGCCCGATCGGCGACCAGGGTTCCGACATCGCCCGGGTCGCCGCCATCGCGGCCGGCCTGCCCGACACGGTGGCCGGCGTCCAGGAGAACCGGTTCTGCGCCTCCGGCCTGGAGGCCGTCAACCTGGCCGCCGCCAAGGTCCGTTCGGGCTGGGAGGACCTCATCCTGGCCGGCGGCGTCGAGTCGATGTCCCGGGTGAAGATGGGCTCCGACGGCGGCGCCTGGTTCGCCGACCCGATGACCGCCTACGAGACCCACTTCATCCCGCAGGGCGTCGGCGCCGACCTGATCGCCACCGTCGAGGGCTTCAGCCGCACCGACGTGGACGCCTTCGCCGCCGAGTCCCAGGCCCGCGCCGCGAAGGCCCAGGCCGACGGCCTCTTCGACCGCTCGGTCGTGCCGGTCCTCGACCGCAACGGCCTGGTCGTGCTGGACCGCGACGAGTTCATCCGGCCCGGCACGACCGTGGAGAGCCTGGCCGGCCTCAAGCCCTCCTTCGCCGCGATCGGCGACGCCGGCGGCTTCGACGCCGTCGCCCTGCAGAAGTACCACTGGGTCGAGGAGATCGACCACGTCCACCACGCCGGCAACTCCTCCGGGATCGTGGACGGCGCCGCGCTGGTCGCCATCGGCAACCGCGAGACCGGCGAGCGCTACGGCCTGCGCCCGCGCGCCCGGATCGTCTCCGCGGCGGTGTCCGGCTCCGAGCCCACCATCATGCTGACCGGCCCGGCCCCCGCCACCCGCAAGGCGCTCGCCAAGGCCGGGCTGACCGCCGCCGACATCGACCTGGTCGAGATCAACGAGGCCTTCGCCGCCGTCGTCCTCCGCTTCGTCCGCGAGATGGGATTCCGGCCCGACCAGGTCAACGTCAACGGTGGTGCGATCGCCCTCGGCCACCCGCTCGGCGCGACCGGCGCGATGATCCTCGGCACCCTGATCGACGAGCTGGAGCGGCGCGACCTGCGGTACGGCCTGGCCACCCTCTGCGTCGGCGGCGGCATGGGCATCGCCACCATCGTCGAACGCATCTGATCCCGCCCCGGCACCTCCCTCCCCGGCCCCTTCTGGAGACCCGAACCTCATGAGCGACACCACCACCATCCGCTGGGAGCAGGACCAGGACGGCGTGGTCACCCTCGTCCTCGACGACCCCACCCAGTCGGTCAACACCATGAACGAGGCCTTCACGGCCGACTTCGAGGCCGCCGTGGAGCGGCTGGCCGGCCTCGGTGACGAGCTGCGCGGCGTGGTCGTCACCTCGGCGAAGAAGACCTTCTTCGCCGGCGGCGACCTGCGGATGCTCTCGGCCGCCCGGCCCGAGGACGCCGCCGCCGTCTTCGAGAAGTCGATGCGGATCAAGCGCGCCCTGCGCACGCTGGAGACGCTCGGCAAGCCCGTGGTCGCCGCCCTCAACGGCAGCGCGCTCGGCGGAGGCCTGGAGATCGCGCTCGCCTGCCACCACCGGATCGCCCTGGACACCCCGGCCAGCCGGATCGGCCTGCCCGAGGTCACCCTCGGCCTGCTGCCGGGCGGCGGCGGCGTGGTCCGTACCGTCCGGCTCTTCGGCATCACCGACGCCCTGCTGAAGGTGCTCCTCCAGGGCCGCCAGTACCGGCCGGCCCAGGCGTTCGAACACGGCCTGGTGCACGAGCTGGTGGACACCCCCGAGGAGCTGACCGCCCGGGCCCGGGCCTGGATCGGGGCCAACCCGACCGCCGTCCAGCCCTGGGACGTCAAGGGCTACCGGATCCCGGGCGGCACCCCGTCCACCCCGGCGTTCGCGGCCAACCTGCCCGCCTTCCCTGCCAACCTGCGCAAGCAGCTGGCCGGCGCCCCCTACCCGGCACCGCGCAACGTGCTCGCGGCCGCGGTGGAGAGCGCCCAGGTCGACGTCGACACCGCGATGGTGATCGAGGCCCGCTACTTCACCGAGCTGGCCTGCGGGCAGACCAGCAAGAACATGATCCAGGCGCTCTTCTTCGACATGCAGGCCGTCAACTCCGGTGCCGGGCGACCGAAGGGCGTCGAGAGGCGGACGGTCCGCCGGGTCGCCGTGCTCGGCGCCGGCATGATGGGCGCGGGCATCGCCTACACCTGCGCCAGGGCGGGCATCGAGGTGATGCTCAAGGACGTCACCGTCGAGGCCGCCGAGCGCGGCAAGGCCTACTCCGCCGGGCTGCTGGACAAGGCGGTGGCGCGCGGCCGCTGCACCGAGGCGCAGCGCGACGAGCTGCTGGCCCGGATCACCCCCACCGCCGAGGCCGCCGACCTGGCCGGCTGCGACGCGGTGATCGAGGCCGTCTTCGAGAACCCCGAGCTCAAGCAGAAGGTGTTCCAGGAGGTCCAGGGCGTGGTGGCGCCGGACGCGCTGCTCTGCTCCAACACCTCCACCCTGCCGATCGGGCTGCTCGCCGAGGGCGTCGAGCGCACCGGCGACTTCATCGGCCTGCACTTCTTCTCGCCGGTGGACAAGATGCGGCTGGTGGAGATCATCCGCGGCCCGCAGACCGGTGACGAGGCGCTGGCCCGCGCCTTCGACCTGGTCCGCCAGATCGACCGCACCCCGATCGTGGTGAACGACTCCCGGGGCTTCTTCACCTCCCGGGTGATCGGCCAGTTCATCAACGAGGGCGTGGCGATGGTCGGCGAGGGCGTCGATCCGGCCAGCGTCGAGCAGGCCGCCGCCCAGGCCGGCTACCCGGCCAAGGTGCTCTCGCTGCTCGACGAGCTGACGCTCACCCTGCCGCGCAAGATCCGCAACGAGTACCGGCGCGCGGCCGAGTCGGCCGGCGAGACCTGGACCGCCCACCCGGCCGACGCGGTGGTGGACCGGATGGTCACCGAGTTCGGCCGCCCTGGCCGCAGCGGCGGCGCCGGCTTCTACGAGTACGGCGAGGACGGCCGGCGCGGCCGGCTCTGGCCGGGCCTGCGCGAGCACTTCACGCGGTCCGACGCGGCGGTCCCGTTCGAGGACCTCAAGGATCGGATGCTGTTCAGCGAGGCGCTGGACTCGGTCCGCTGCCTGGAGGAGGGTGTGCTGACCTCGGTCGCCGACGGCAACGTCGGCTCCGTCCTCGGCATCGGCTTCCCGGCCTGGACCGGCGGCGTCTTCCAGTACATCGACGGCTACCCGGGCGGCCCGGCCGGCTTCGCGGCCCGCGCCCGCGAGCTCGCCGCCGCCTACGGCGAGCGGTTCGCGCCGCCCGCGATGCTGGAGCGGATCGCCGCCGAGGGGCGGACTTTCAAGGACTGACGGTACGTCAGCCCTCCTGGGGGCTGGGTGGGTCCGTGCCGCGCGCGGCCTCGCCCAGCTCCTCCCGGAGCGAGCGCTGGAACGCCGTCACCAGCGCCTGCGCCACCATCGGCTGGATGTGGCCGGCCAGGTCCTTCATCCGGGCCAGCTCGGCCGGCTCCGGCTCGCTCTCCCGGTAGGGCTTCCACACCGTCTCGCGGAACAGCCGGTGCAGCTCGTGCGCCGTCGCCCGGCTGTGCTCCAGCAGTACGGCCCGCGCCGCCAGCAGTGTCTCCAGCGGGATCGGCACGTCCAGGATCCGCGCCCCGAGCGGCAGCAGGCCCGGGTCCACCCGGAACGCCTCCGGGTCCGCGGTGCGTTCCAGTGCCCCCATCGCGGCCAGCCGGTCCAGTTGCTCCTCGGACAGCGCCCGGCCGACCCGCCGCTCCAGCTGGGCGCGGCCCACCGCCTCCGGTGCCTCCGGCGTCCACGACGCGACCAGTGCCCGGTGGATCGCCAGGTCCATCGGGGTGCTGTCCTGCGGGAGGCGGGCCAGGTAGCGCTCGATGGCCGCCAGGGTGAGCCCCTGGCGCTGCAGCTCCTCGATCAGTCCGAGCCGGTCCAGGTGGGCGGCCCCGTAGAGGCCGACCCGGCGCGGACCCAGCTCCGGCGGCGGCAGCAGCCCCTTCGTTCCGTAGAAGCGCACCGTCCGGACGGTCACCCCGGCCCGGGCGGCCAGCTCGTCCACGGTGAGCCGGACCTCCGCCGCCACTTCCGACATCCGTGCCGCCCTCCGCCTCCGTCGCACTCGTGCTGTGACAGCAGAAGTGTGACAGTGCCCGGGGGTGCCGGTCCACTGGCACGGGCGGCCTGTCCGGGGCCGCGGCGGAGGGTGGGGCGTCGACGGCCCACTCGTATGACCTGCTCACGACAATTCACCCCGCGCCGGGGGTCCGCGCCGGTCCGACCGTCATCTAGGCTGGTGACGTGCTCATCCTTGTTCGCCGCCGCCACGTGGACCTGCTCCGCGTGACGAGCATGTCCTGTCGACGCTCTGGCTGAACCTCGCGCCCTCACCCTCATGCGCGGCCCCACCAGGCCGCGTTCCCCCTCCCGACCCCGGGCACCCGCCGCACCAGGCGCGGCCGCCCCGGAGCCACCGGTCGACCACCGGAAGCGGTCGGGACGAGACCCAGCGGATGTCACCCATGACGCAGCAGCAGTCCACCTCCAGCACCCCCTCCGCCGCGCCGACCGCCTCCCCGGGCACCCTGCCGGTGATCGACCTCTCGCTCGCCGACGGCAGCCCCGGAGACCGGCGCCGCCTGCACGACGACCTGCGGGCCGCGGCCACCGGCGTCGGCTTCTTCCAGCTCGTCGGCCACGGCGTCACCCCGGCCGAGACGGCCGCGCTCATTGGCGCGATGCGGGCCTTCTTCGCCCTCCCGGAGGCCGACCGGCTCGCCGTGAGCAACCTCAACTCCCCGCACTACCGCGGCTACACCCGCACCGGCGACGAGCGCACCGGCGGCAGCCAGGACTGGCGCGACCAGCTCGACATCGGTGCCGAGCTGCCCCCGCACGTCCCGGCCGGGGGCGAGCCGCCGTACTGGTGGCTGGAGGGCCCGAACCAGTGGCCCGCGGCGCTCCCGGAGCTGCGGACCGCCGCGCTCCGCTGGATCGACCGCCTCGGCGGCGTCGCCGCGCGGCTGCTGCACGAGCTCCTGACCGCGATCGGCGCCCGTCCCGACTTCTACGACTACGCCTTCGCCGGCCACCCGCACCTGCGGCTGAAGCTGGTCCGTTACCCGGGCACCGCCCCGGACGGCGCCGGCCAGGGCGTCGGCGCGCACAAGGACTACGGGTTCATCACCCTCCTGCTCCAGGACACCGTCGGCGGCCTCCAGGTGGAGCGCCCGGACGGCGGCTTCCTGGAGGTGCCGCCGATGGAGGGGGCCTTCGTGGTCAACCTCGGCGAACTGCTGGAGGTCGCCACCGACGGCTACCTCAAGGCCACCAGCCACCGCGTGGTCAGCCCGCCCGGTGCCCGCGAGCGCTTCTCCGTCCCGTTCTTCTACAACCCGCGGCTCGACGCCCACATCGAGCCGCTGGACTTCCCCTCCGCCCACCACGCCCCCGGCGCCACCGAGGACCCGGCCAACCCGCTCTTCGCGGAATTCGGTTTGAACGAGTGGAAGGGCTACACCCGGGCCCACCCCGAGGTCACCCGCCGCCACCACCCCGAGCTGGTCGACTCCGGCTCCCGCTGACGCCCGGCCCCCGGCGTCCCGCCGTCCACCGACACCGGCCCGGTGGACGGCGGGGCACCGCTCGGGCGCGCGGCCGCCCGACCGGCAGGGGTGTCCCGGCAGGGGTGTCAGTCCTCCGCGGGCGTCTCGGAGCGGGCCTCCGGCCGGGCCGCGGCGTGCGGGAAGGGGCAGCCGGACGGCTTCGGCGCACCGCCCTCCTCGAAGGTGCCCAGCTCGCCGATCCGGTAGCCGTACGGGTAACCGGGGTAGCTGCGCACCTGCCGGCCGTCCCGCGCCAGGTGCGGCCTGCGGCGCGGCGGCAGCAGGCGGACGAGGCGCCCGCGCAGCCGCATGCCGGCGCGGACGGCCCGCCGGAGCGCGGCCGGTGGCGCCGGGTAGCCGAAGGCCTCGCGCAGCGGGTCGTCGAGCAGGCAGAGGGAGGAGGTGCGCATCGCGGGGCGCGCCGGGGCGGGGTACCAGGAGGACATCAGGCCGAGGGTGGCGTCCGAGACGTCGCGGCCGCCCTCGTCGAAGCCGAAGTGGGCGCGCTCGTAGTCGTCGAGCAGCCGCTCGAACTCCTCGAAGGTCTCCGGGATGCCGCTCAGGCCCATGTGGCGGCCGAGCTCCCGGTAGTAGTTGGTGGCCGCCCGGACCTCGTGCGGCGAGTAGGGGCGCCAGCCGTAGTCGTCCAGCCAGCGCTTGGGGATCACGACGAAGGTGGCCAGCACGTACAGGAAGTCGTCGTTGGAGATGTCGTACCGGCGGTGCATCTGGTTCATCCGCCGGATCGCCTCCCGACCCTGCTCGGAGGCGAAGCCGTGCTCGACCACGGCCTCCAGGATCAGCACCGTGTCGTCGTACCGCTTCTGCGCGCGCAGCGTGAACTCGCCGGTCCGCGCGAGCAGCCGACCGATGCTGGGCACCGCGTAGGTGCGGTAGAGCGCGAAGCCGAGCGACTGGGTGGTGTCCCAGGGGAACTCGTACCAGCTGCTGATCCGGTAGATCTCGGTGAACTCGGTCTCCGGATCCAGGCGCTGAATCCGCTTCAGCCAGTCGTATCGCTGCACAGGCCGACCTTAGGGGCAGGTCAGGGGCCGGTCAACGTGGTCCGGAGGGCACGGCCGGGGGCGGCCGGAGCCGCGTGAGGGCGGTCGGGCCGGGGCGTCGGTGCGCGGGCGCCGCCGGGATCCCGCTAACTTTCTCGAAGATTCCCCGCCGAGGACGTCGAAATCGCGGGGCGTGCTTCTACCTACAGGTGAGAGGCGCCCCACCGGGTGCCCCGACGAGACGAGAAGAGGCGCAGGACCATGAAGTACATGCTGCTGATGCAGTTCAGCGAGGCCGGTACCGACTTCCCCCGGATCGACGAGTGGAAGCCCGAGGAGATCGAGGCGCACATCCGCTTCATGAAGGACACCAACACCGAGCTCGCCGCCGCCGGGGAGCTGGTGGACGCCCAGGGGCTGGCGATGCCGGAGACCGCCCGGATCGTCCGGTCGCACAGCGGCGGCGCGCCGGTGGTCACCGAGGGGCCGTTCCCGGAGACCAAGGAGTGGGTGGCCGGCTGGTGGATCGTGGACTGCGACCGGGACGAGCGCGCGGTCGAGATCGCCGCGGCCGTCTCCGCCGCCCCCGGCCCGGGCGGGGCGCCGCTGAACATGCCGATCGAGGTGCGCCAGGTGATGTCGGCGCCGCCCACCGAGCAGTGACCGCACCCGCCGAGCGGATCGACGACCTGCTGCGCGCCCTCGCGCCGCAGGTCGTCGGCGTGCTCACCCGCCGCTACGGGGACTTCGACACCGCCGAGGACGCCGTCCAGGAGGCGCTGCTGGACGCCGCCCGGCAGTGGCCGGAGGAGGGGCTTCCGCTCAACCCGCGCGGGTGGCTGATCCAGGTCGCGGTGCGCCGGATGACCGAGCAGGTCCGCAGCGAGCAGGCCCGCCGCCGGCGCGAGGACCTCGTGGCCGGGCAGCTGCCGGCCGACCGGCGCACCGCGGCGCCCGCCGACGAGGGCGATCCCGCGGGGCGTGACGACACCCTCGCCCTGCTCTTCCTCTGCTGCCACCCCGCCCTCTCGCCCGCCTCGGCGATCGCGCTCACCCTCCGCTCGGTGGGCGGGCTGACCACCGGGGAGATCGCCAGGGCGTTCATGGTTCCGGAGGCGACCATGGGCCAGCGGATCAGCCGGGCCAAGCAGCGGATCAAGTCCTCCGGCGTGCCGTTCCGCATGCCCGACGCCGCCGAGTGGCCGGCCCGGCTGGACGCGGTGCTGCACGTCCTCTACCTGATCTTCAACGAGGGCTACGCCGGCAGCGCGGGACCGGAGCTGCGGCGCGTCGAGCTCTCCCGGGAGGCGATCCGGCTCACCCGCGCCGTCCGCGCCCAGCTCCCGGACGACAGCGAAGTGGCCGGGCTGCTCGCGCTGATGCTGCTCAACGAGGCCCGCGGACCGGCCCGGACCGGCCCGGACGGCGAGCTCGTCCCGCTCGCCGAGCAGGACCGCAGCCGCTGGGACGCCGCCGCGATCGCCGAGGGCGTCGCGCTGATCACGGCCGCCCTGCCGCGCGGACCGGTCGGGCCGTACCAGGTGCAGGCGGCCATCGCGGCCGTCCACGACGAGGCCCCGGCCGCGGAGGCGACCGACTGGCCGCAGATCCTCGCCCTGTACGGGGTGCTGGCCCGGATCTCCGACAATCCGCTGATCACCCTGAACCGGGCAGTGGCGACCGCCATGGTGGACGGTCCGGCCGCCGGGCTGGCGCTGCTCGCAGACGTCCCGCCGGGCCTGGCCGACCACCACCGGCTGTACGCGGTCCGCGCCCACCTGCACGAGCTGGCGGGGGAGCGGGAGGCCGCCGTCGCCGACTACCGGGCCGCCGCCCGCCGCACCGCCAGCCTGCCCGAGCGCCACCACCTCAGCCTGCGCGCCGCCCGGCTGACGGCCTCCGCCGACAGCGGCCCGCCGCCCGCCTGACGGCGGCGGGGCCACGGCCCCGCCGCCGGAGGCTACCGGCCCCGGTGCCGCTCGCGGGCCTGACGCCGGGACAGTTCCCGCTGCTCGCGAGCGTTTTCGGCGGTACGCCGCTTGGCGGCCGCGCGGTTCAGGTGCCCGGCCTCCTCGTGCGCCCGTGCCAGCGCCTCCTCCGCCGCGCTGCTCAGCGGCCGGGCCGCCTGCTCCTTCGCGGCCTGCCGGGCGAGCCGCTTGGGGTTCACCGCCCGCTGCCGGGCCCGCCGCTCGACGGCCACCTCGGGTGCGGCGAACGCGGCGTCCAGCAGCCTGCCGAAGTCCCGTCGGACGAACTCCAGCAACTCCGCGTTGCCGGGTTCGGCGCCGAAGACATGGCGTGCCGCGCGTACTCCGCCGGGTGCTGAGACCTCCAGCACCCCGACCCAGAACGGGTCGTCGAAGAACACGCTGAACGTGCTCGGCATGGTGCGTCCTCCCATGGTCGTGCCACGCCCCGCGCGCGGTCGCGCGCCGGGAGGAGCACGCCGGACACCCTGGGAGGGAGGTTACTGACCGCCGGCTCGGGGCCGATGGCGCCCGGACTACCGACCGGACCGTGTTTTCGCGCGCTCGCGGCCGATCGTACGGCCCCCCGCCGGCCGGCTCCATGCATTTCCCGCCCGGCTCCCGCCCGGCTCCGCGCCCCGTCGAGGCGCCTCGTCTCGTGACGACCGCCCGGCACGGCACACGGAGCGTGACGGATGGGGTGGACGTGTCGGACTTGAATCTTTGCGAACGGATGTTCGATCCTGGGGGTGTGCCCGTTTTCGAATCTGTTTTCGAATCCACCGCCGAGCGGCAGCCGCTCCGCCCGGTGGTGTCGGCGGCTGCGCTCGGCGGCGGGGAGGGGGCCGGCGGCCGCGGGCTGCTGCCGGTGCTGCCGGCGCTGGGGGAGGTGCTGCCGGAGGGCGGGCTGCGGCGCGGGACGGCGGTGTCCGTCGGGGGAGGGGACCTCGGGCTGCTGCTGGCGCTGGCCGCCGGGGTGCGGGAGTCGGACGGCGGGTGGGCGGCGGCCGTCGGGTTGCCGGAGCTGGGGCTGGCCGCGGCCGCCGGGTACGGGCTGGACCTGCGGCGGCTGCTGGTGGCGGACGACCCCGGGTCGCACTGGGCCGAGGTGGTGTCGGTGCTGGCCGGAGCGGTCGAGCTGATCATGCTGCGCCCGGACGGGCCGGTGGCGCCGAAGCTGGCGGGCCGGCTGGCGGCCGTGCTGCGGCGCAGCGGCTGCGTGCTGCTGGTGGCCGGGCCGTGGCCGGGGGCGGGGCTGCGGCTGGGCGTGCGGTCCGCGCGGTGGTTCGGGTTGGGGGACGGGCACGGGCGGCTCACCGGGCGGCAGGTGGAGGTGGTTGCCGAGGGACGCGGGTCCGCGGTGCGCGGGCACACCGCCCGGCTCTGGCTGCCGGACGAGCACGGCGCGGTACGGGCGGTGGCCGAGCCTGCCGCCGCGGCCGGGACGGCCGGCGTGGTCGGCACGGGGGAGACGGAGGAGGACGTGGCGTCGGAGGCCGCCGGGACGGGCCTCGAACGTATGGCGGTGGTGTGAGATGACCGAGGGCGGAACGGCGCCCGGGGCCGGCGGCGCGGCCGTGACCCCGCGGGTGCTGGTGGTCTGGTGCCCGGACTGGCCGGTGACGGCGGTCGGCGGGGACGCCGGCACCCCGGTGGCGGTGGTCGCCGGGGGCCGGATCCTGGCCTGCTCGGACGCGGCCCGGGCAGCCGGGGTGCGGCAGGGCCAGCGGCTGAAGCTGGCCCAGCGGCTCTGCCCGGCGCTGGAGCTGCGCGACCGGGACCCGGAGGCGGAGACCCGCCGGTTCGAGCCGGTGGTCGCCGCGGTGGAGGCGTTCACCCCCCGGGTGGAGGTGCTGCGCCCGGGGCTGTGCGCGATCCCGGTGAAGGGGCCGGGCCGGTACTTCGGCGGCGAGGCGGCGTTGGCGGCCGGGGTGCAGGCGGCGGTGGCGGCCGCGCTGGCCCGCCCGCCGGCCGAGCGGTCCGGGAGCGGCCCGGCCGGGGGAACCGGGCCGGACGCGGGTCCGCAGACCCACCCCGCCGACGCCGAGGCGGGCGCCGGACACCCGGCCGGGCCGACCCCCACGACGCCCGGCGCCGACCGTGGCACCGACCCGGCCGCCACCACCGGCGCCGCCCGGCGCGTGCGCGGCCCGGCGGCGGTCACCCCGCTGCACCCGGCGGACGCCGACCGGGCCGGGGTCCGCCGCCGGGCGGCGGCCGTGGACGAGCTGTTCGCCGCCGCGCCGGCGGCCCGGGACGGCGCGCGCGGCGGGTTCGCCCGCCCCGCCGGGTACCCGCCGCAGGAGCGTCCCGCCGAGTACCCGCCCCCGGCCGCCGGTCCGGCGGCACCCCCGACCACCCCGACCTCCGCCTCGCACGGCCGGGTCGGCGTCGCGGACGGTCTGTTCGCCGCCGTGCTGGCCGCCCGCGCCGGGGTGCTGGTGCCGGCCGGGCGGACGGCGGAGTTCCTCGCGCCCTACCCGGTGGCCGCGCTCGGTGACGAGGAGCTGGCGGAGCTGCTGGACCGGCTCGGCCTGTCCACCGTCGGGGCGTTCGCCGCGCTGCCCGCCGAGGCGGTCGCGGACCGCTTCGGCCCGACCGGCACGGTCGCCCACCGGCTGGCCCGCGGGCTCCAGCCGCGCCCGCTGGTCCCGCGCGCCGAGGGGCCGGACCTCTCCGTCGAACAGCGCTTCGACCCGCCCGAGCCGCTCGCCGAGCCGCTGGTGTTCGTCGCCCGCGCCCTGGCCGAGCAGCTGCACCGGCGGCTCGCCGGCGCGGGCCTGACCTGCCAGCGGGTCGCCGTCGAGGTGTCCTGCGCCGACGGGCGGACCGTCTCACGGCTCTGGCGCCACGAGGGCCGGCTGTCGGCGACGGCGCTCGCCGAACGCGTCCGCTGGCAGCTCCAGGCCTGGCAGGGCGCGGGCACGTTCGACACCCCGGCCGGGGCGGGGGACGAGCACGGCGCGCGCCCCGCCCCCCACGGCGCGGGCTTCACCGCGCTGCGTCTCGTCCCCGACGACCTCTCCCCGGACCAGGGGCGGCAGCTGGCGCTCTGGGGGCAGGCGGTCGCGGACGACCGGGTGGAGCGCGCGGTGGCCCGGGTCCAGGCGGTGCTCGGTCACGCCGGGCTGCGGCGGATCGAGCCGGCCGGCGGGCGGGGCCCGGCCGAGCAGGCGGTCCGGGTGCCGTGGGGTGAGCCGTACGACCCGGCGGCACCGGCCGACGCGCCCTGGCCGGGCCGCCTGCCGGACGTCTGGCCGGCCGTGGTGCACCGCACCCCGGTGCCGGCCGCCGTACTGGACGCGGAGGGGCGGCCGGTGGTGGTGGACGGCCGGGCGGGGGTGTCGGCCCGGCCCGACCGGGTCGCGCTGTGCGGGCGGGAGCTGGCGGTGGAGGGCTGGACCGGGCCCTGGCCTGCGGTCGAGTACTGGTGGGACCAGGCGCTCGCCCGCCGCCGGGCGCGCTTCCAGGTCACGGTGGCGGACGGCCGGGCGCTGCTGCTCACGGTGGAGGGCGGTGCGTGGTTCGTGGAGGCGGGCTACGACTGATCCGGCCGGATGCGACAGCGGTGGGGGACCATCGGCCCGGGGGGCAACACCGGCCGGAGGCAACGGCGGGGGGAGTCAACAGCAGAGCACGACCGAAGGCACGACCCCCGATGGGCTTCACCAGCCACCCCGCACTCCCCTGGAGCGAACTGCACCGGCGTCTGGCCGGCGTCCGGCCGGACCCGGCCGGCGGCGAGGTCGTCCCGCTCCGCCGCCGCACGGAGGAGCGCGCCCCCCGCCCCGCCGAGCCGAGCGGTGCCCCGGCCTGGGCAGAGCTGCACGTCCACTCCGCCTTCAGCTTCCTCGACGGAGCCAGCGACCCCGAGGAACTCGTCGCGGAGGCCGCCCGGCTGGGCGTCGAGGCGCTCGCCCTCACCGACCACGACGGCCTCTACGGCGCGGTGCGCTTCGCCGAGGCGGCCCGCGAGGCCGGCATCGGCACGGTGTTCGGCGCCGAACTGACCCTCCGCCCAGAGCCGGACCCCGCCCGGTCCCCCGGCCGGGAGACCGAGCACCTGCTCGTCCTGGCCCGCGACCCGGCCGGCTACCGCAGCCTCTCCGCGGCGATCAGCGCCGCCCAGCTGGCCGGCGGGGCCAAGGGCCGCCCGGCATACGACTTCGCGGCACTGGCGGCTGCGCACGGCGGCCACTGGGCGGTGCTCACCGGTTGCCGCCTCGGCCGGGTGCCGGCCGCCCTCGCCGAGGGCGGCCCCGCCGGCCGGCGGACGGCCGAGGACCGGCTGCAGAGCCTCGTCGAGGCGTTCGGCCGGGACAACGTGTACGTCGAGCTGATCGACCGGTGGCTGCCCGGCGACGACCTGCGCAACGACGCCCTCGCCGCCTCCGCCGCCCGGCTCGGCCTGCCCGTCGTCGCTTCCACCAACGCCCATCACGCCGGTCCCGCCCAGGGCCGGCTCGCGCAGAGCCTCGCCGCGCTGCACGAGCGCCGTACGCTCCGGGAGGCGGCGGGCTGGACGCACGCGGCCGGCACCGCGCACCTGCGCTCGGGGCGCGAGATGGCCGGCCGGCTGGCGCGCTTCCCCGGCGTGCGGGAGGCGACCGTCGACCTGGCCCGCGCCTGTGCCTTCGACTTCACCCGGCTGGACCCGGAGCTGCCGGGCTACCCCGTCCCGCCCGGGCACACCGAGATCAGCCACCTGCGCGCCCTGGTCGCCGAGCGCGGCCCGGCCCGCTTCGGGTCCGGCAACGTCCCCGCCCGCCGGCAGCTCGCCCGGGAGCTGGACGTCATCGAGCAGCTCGATCTGGCCGGCTACTTCCTGATCGTCCACGACATCGTCGACTTCTGCCGGCAGGAGGACATCTGGTGCCAGGGCCGCGGCTCGGCGGCCAACTCGGCGGTCTGCTACGCGCTAGGGATCACCGCCGTCGACCCGATCCACTACAAGCTGCTGTTCGAGCGCTTCCTCTCCACCGCCCGCGACGGACCGCCCGACATCGACCTGGACATCGAGAACCGCCGCCGTGAGGAGGTCATCCAGTACGTCTACCGCCGCTACGGGCGCGAGCACGCCGCCCAGGTCGCCAACGTGATCACCTACCGGCCCCGGCTGGCGCTGCGCGACGCGGCCCGGGTGCTCGGCTACCCGCAGGGGCAGGTGGACGCGTTCAGCCGGCAGGCCGACTTCCGCTCCACGCCCGGTGCGGACGCCGTCATCCCCGCCGACGTCCTCGCCCTGGCCGGCCAACTCCACGGCCTGCCGCGTCACTTGGGAATCCACTCGGGCGGCATGGTGCTCACCCGGGAGCCGATCGGCGAGATGTGCCCGACCGAGTGGGCTCGGATGCCGGGCCGGTCCGTGCTGCAGTGGGACAAGGACTCGGTGGCCGGCGCCGGGCTGGTCAAGATCGACCTGCTCGGCCTCGGCATGCTCGCCGCACTGCACGACACCTGCGACCTGATCGCCGAACACCACGGCGTGCGGCACACCCTGGCCACCGTCCCGGACGACGACCCGGGCGTCTACGCGATGCTGCGGCGGGCCGACACGGTCGGCGTGTTCCAGGTCGAGTCGCGCGCCCAGATGGCCACCCTGCCGCGGCTCAAGCCGGACCACTTCTACGACCTGGTGGTGGAGGTCGCGCTGATCCGCCCGGGCCCGATCCAGGGCGGCTCGGTCCACCCGTACCTGCGGCGCCGGGCCGGGGTGGAGCCGGCCGGCTGCCCGCACCCGCTGATGGAGAACGCCCTCGGCAAGACCCTCGGGGTGCCGCTGTTCCAGGAGCAGATGATGCAACTGGCCATCGACTGCGCCGGGTTCACACCCGCCGAGGCCGACCGGCTGCGCCAGGCGATGGGTTCCAAGCGCTCGCACGAGCGGGTCGCCCGGCTGCGCGACCGGCTGCTGGAGGGCATGGCCGAACGCGGCATCCCGGAGGAGGTGGCCGAGGACGTCTACACCAAGATCGAGGCCTTCTCCAGCTACGGCTTCCCGGAGAGCCATGCGATCAGCTTCGCCTACCTGGTGTACGCCAGCGCCTGGCTCAAGTACCACTATCCGGCGGCCTTCACCTGCGCCCTGCTGGCCAACCAGCCGATGGGCTTCTACTCGCCGCTGAGCCTGATCGCGGACGCCCGCCGGCACGGCGTCCGGGTGCGCGGGGTGGACGTCAACGCGAGCGGGCCGCGGCCGACCCTGGAGCCGTACCGGGGGCCGACCCCGAAGCCGCCGCTCACCGCGGGGAAGCCGCAGCCGGCCATCCGGCTCGGTCTGGACACGGTCCGGGGGATCGGCGCCCCGCAGGCCGAGGCGATCGCGGCCGGGCAGCCGTACGCGGACCTGGAGGACTTCGCCCGCCGGACCGGTCTGCCCGCACCGGTGCTGGAAGCCCTCGCCACGGCGGGTGCGTTTGGCTGCTTCGGGCTGGGCCGGCGGCAGGCGCTCTGGGCGGCGGGGGCGTACGCGGGCGTCTCGGCGGCGCTGCTGCCCGGCACCACGCCGGGTACCGAGGCCCCGGAGCTGCCAGAGATGACCCCGGTGGAGGAGACCATCGCCGACCTCTGGGCCACCGGCAGCTCCGCCAGCGGGCACCCCGTCCAGTACCTGCGTCCGCACCTGGAGCGCGGCGGCGCGCTGACCGCCGCCCAGCTGCCGGACGTGGCGCCCGGCACCGCCGTGGTGATCGGCGGACTGGTGACGCACCGCCAGCGGCCGCCGACGGCGGGCGGGGTGCTCTTCCTCAGCCTGGAGGACGAGACCGGCCTGATCAACGTGATCTGCAGCCGCCCGGTCTGGGAGTCCCAGCGACGCACCGCGCTCGACCGGGCCGGCCTGCTGGTCCACGGCCATATCGAGCGCGACCGCGGTGCCACCAACCTGGTCGCCACCCGGCTCAGCCCGCTGCGGCTGGGGATCTGAGGGCGGCGCCGTGGCGGCGCCCGGCGATCCGGCGGCACCGACGGGCGGCCGAGGTGGCCGAGGGGGGCCGGCGCGGTGCAGTCGTGGGGGTGCCTGCGCCGCGCCGGGCCTCTCGGATATTGCATCATGCGCGCCCGCACCCGTACATCGCCGAAAGGGGTGGTTTGACCGGCCGGCGTGCAGATATGACGGATGATCGGTCGATCGGACGAGTGGGTCCGGCCCTGACGGGCGGGGGCCGGTGGGCCCCACTCCGGTCACTGCCCGCCGCCCGCCTTCCTCCCCTGGCCGGGCGCACCCGCGAAGGCCTGCGCGATCGGCAGCCAGGCCGTCGCCGTCGTGCCGGTGGCGGTCAGGGCGAGGTCGTCCCGGTGCCGGCGCTGCGTCACGAGCAGACAGAAGTCCAGCGCCGGGCCGCTCACCCGGTCCGCGGCGTCGGCCGGCCCCCAGGTCCACAGTTCACCGTCCGGAGCGGTCAGTTCCACCCGGATCGGGTCCGTCGGGGCCGGGAGGCCGTGCAGCGAGAAGGCGAACCCCGCCGTCCGCACCCCCAGGTGCGCGACGTGCCGGAGCCGCGCCGTCGGCTCGCGGACCACGCCCAGCGCGTCCGCGACGTCCTGCCCGTGCGCCCACGTCTCCATCAGCCGCGCGGTGGCCATCGACGGGGCCTTCATCGGTGGCCCGAACCAGGGCAGCCGGGCGTCGCCCGGGGCCGCGGCCAGCGCGGCCGCCAGCCGTTCCCGTCCGGCCCGCCACCGGTCCAGCAGCTTCGCCGGCTCCTCGGCCGCGCCGCGCGCCGCCCCGTCCTCCACCGGGTCGGCGCCCGCGGCCACCAGCTCCCCGAAGACGCGGCCGGACTCCGCCGTGAAGGCCTCGGGGTCGCGGGCGGAGAGCTCCGCCCAGTCGTCGGTCCAGGCCAGGTGGGCGATCTGGTGCGCGACCGTCCACCCGCGGGCGGGGGTGTCCGCGGCCCATCCGGCCGGCTCCAACCCCGCCACCAGGCCGTCCAGCACCGCGCTCTCGGCCCGCAGGTCGTCGAGCAGGCCGGTCAGCACGTCCCGGGGTCCCGGGTCCTTCGGATCCGTCGTCAACGACATCCCCTTCACGTCCGTGTCCGTCGTGGTTCGTGCCCGTGGTGGTCCGCGCCGGCGGTGGCCGGTCGGCCGGAACCCGCCGCGGGGTGAGGTGACTCGCGGGTAACCCAAGCCCGCACCCTACGCCCCATCCGGTGCACCCGCCCGGAACTCGGCATAAGACGCCTGTCGCGACCCTCGCCACCGGCCGCACCGCGTGTGAGAATCGCGCGATGACCAGGGCTGCGGACACCCCCACCCGTGCGGCCGGCGGCCGCGACACCGGTGGCCGTGCCGCCGACGGCCCCGACGCCGACGACCTCGCGCGCCGGGCCGCCGATCTGGTCCGGGACGCGGTGCTCGGTGACCTCGCCCGCCGGGTGGTCGCCGACTGCGGCGCCGACGTCGGCCTGGTCGGCGTGCCCGAGCCTGGCCGCCGCACCCGGGGCCCGGAGGGCATGGTGCTGCGGCACTGGGCCGGCACCCGGGCCGACCTGTTGCACGACCTCGCCGTCCCCGCCGGGACCGGGCTGGGCGGCCGCGCGCTGGCCGAGCGCGCCCCCACCTGGGTGCCCGACTACCGGGCCGCCACCACGATCTCGCACCACTACGACGCCGCCGTCACCGCCGAGGACCTGTACGCGATGCTCACCGTTCCGCTGCTGCACGGCGGCACGGTGCACGGCGTGGTGTACGCCTCGCTGCGCGCGGTCGTCCCGTTCGGGGACGTGCGGATCGCCGCCGTCACCCGGCTCGCCGCGGCCGCCACCCGAGCACTGGCCGGGGCGGCGGCCTGGAGCGGCGCGCCGGACGGCGGGCGGTCGCCGAGAGCCGCGGCCCCGGCCCCGCCGGCCCGGCCGGCCGTACTGACCAGGCGCGAGCACGAGGTGCTGCGCTGGGCGGCGACCGGCCGGACCAACCCGGAGATCGCCGCCCAACTGGGCCTCACCTGCAACACGGTGACCGGCTACCTGAAGAACGCCATGCACAAGCTCGGCGTCCGCAACCGCACCGAGCTCGCCCTGGCGGCCCGCGAGTCCGGTCTGCTGGCGCCGGGCGCCGGCGTCAGTTGACCTTCCGCTCCCGCCCCGCCCAGTAGGGCTCGCGGAGCCGGAACTTCTGCAGCTTGCCGGTGGTGGTCCGCGGCAGTGCGTCCCGGAGCTCCACCGAGGTGGGCGACTTGTAGCCCGCCAGTCGCTGCTTGCAGTGCGCGATGAGGTCCGCCGCGGAGACACCGGCGGCCTCCGGGCCCGGCTTGAGCACCACCAGGGCCTTGACCGTCTCGCCCCACTTCTCGTCCGGGACGCCGATCACCGCGGCCTCGGCGACCGCGGGGTGGTCGTACAGGCAGTCCTCCACCTCGATCGAGGAGACGTTCTCCCCGCCGCTGATGATCACGTCCTTCTTCCGGTCCGAGATGGTCAGGTAGCCGTCGACCAGGGTGCCGCCGTCACCGGTGTGGAACCAGCCGTCCCGGATCGCCTCCGCGGTCTCCTGCGGCTGGTTCCAGTAGCCGGACAGCACGACGTTGGAGCGGACCAGCACCTCGCCCTGGCCGTCCACCGCCACCTTGTTGCCGATCGCCGGGGAGCCGGCCTGCACCAGCTTCTCGGCCCGCTCGCCGGGCTCCAGGAGGTCCCACTCGGAGCGGCCGCGGTTGACCGTCACCACCGGCGAGGTCTCGGTCAGGCCGTAGATCTGCATGAACTCCCAGCCGAGTTCGGCCTCGACGCGCTGCACCACCGAGGTCGGCGGCGGGGCGCCGGCCACGATCATCCGCACCCGGTCCCGGCCGGGGACGGGCCCCTCCCAGTCGGCGGCCGCGTCCAGCACCATCTGGACCACTGCGGGGGCGCCGCACAGAAAGGTCACCCCGTGCCGCTCGACCCGGCGCAGGATCTCGGCGCCGTCCACCTTGCGCAGCACGATGTGCTGCGCGCCCAGCCCGGTGAGGACGAACGGCAGTCCCCAGCCGTTGGCGTGGAACATCGGCAGGGTGTGCAGGTAGACGTCCCGGTCGGTGGTGCCGAAGTGCAGGCCCATCAGCACGGCGTTCAGCCAGATGTTCCGGTGGGTGAGCTGAACACCCTTGGGGCGCGCGGTGGTTCCGCTGGTGTAGTTGATCGTCGCGGTGTCGTCCTCACCGCACTCGTACCGGCGCGGCGCGTGGTCGAAGTCGTACAGCAGCGCGTCGCTCTCGGCACCGAGCACGAACTTGTGCTCGGCCGTCACGCCGTCCAGCGCGTCGGCGACCTCGGGGTCGACCAGCAGCACGGACGCGCCGCTCTGCTCGACGATGTACGACACCTCCTCGGCCTTGAGCCGGAAGTTCACCGGGACCAGCACCCGGCCGTGCCCGCTCACGCCGTACAGCGAGGTCATCAGCCGGGCCGAGTTGTGCGAGACGATCGCGACCCGTTCACCCGGCCCGACGCCCAGCCGGTCCAGCCCGGCGGCCTGGGCCCGGGCCAGCTCGGCGACCCGGCGGTAGGTCAGTTCGCCCCAGGTCGGGGCAGGCTGGACCGGTTCGTCGACGATGCCGACCCGGTCGCCGTAGACGAGCTCGGCCCGGTCGAGGAAGTCCATCACGGAGAGGGGAATCTGCATGCGCCCACTGTCCTCCGCCCGTGCCGCGCTGCACACCCCCGATCGGGGGTGTCACCCGTTCGGTCCGTCCGCGTCAACTCCCGGCGCCGGCCGGGCCTGTCGCGGCGCCGGCCCGGGCCGTCTCCGCCGTCGCCAGGGCGGCGAGGAGCCGGTCCCGGGCCGCGGTCTGCGCCTCGATCCGGCGCTCCAGGACGGCCAGCCGCTCCCGCGCGATCCGCAGCGCGGCGGCGGACGGCGGGGCGGACAGGACGTCGTGGTCCAGGCAGCCCAGGAACGGCCGGACGTCCTCCAGGGTGAACCCGGCGGCCAGCAGCGCGCGGATGTTGCGCACCCGCACCGCCGCCGACTCGCCGTACTCCCGGTAGCCGTTGGCCGCGCGCGAGGAGCTGATCAGCCCGGCCTGCTCGTAGTGGCGCAGCGCCCGGGCCGTACTCCCCGTCGCCCGCGCCAGCTCGCCGATCAGCACCCCGCCCCGTCCTTCCACCCCGTCACCCCACGACGGCGCCGCCGTCGACGGGCAACACTACTCCGGTGACGAACGAGGCCGCCGGGGCGGCGAGCCGGGTGACGGCCCAGGCGACCTCGGCGGGCCGGCCGATCCGGCCGAGCGGGGTGTGGGCGATCTGCCACCGCCGGACGGCCGCCTGCTGCTCCGCGCCGAGGCCGGAGTGCCCGCCGATCGGCGTGTCGATCGCCCCGGGCGCCACCGCCACCACCCGGACGCCGCGTGGCGCGAGCTCCACCGCCCAGCTGCGGGTGACCGACTCCAGCGCCGCCTTGCTCGCGGCGTAGACCGAGTTGCCCGGCCAACCGCGCTGCCCGACCGAGGTGGTGACGTTGACGATGACGCCCCGGCTCGCCTCCAACGGTGTCAGCGCGGCCTGTCCGAGCAGCAGGGCGGCGGTCAGGTTGGTGGCGAGCTGGGCGTCGATCCCCGTCCGGTCCAGGCCGCCGACGGCGCCGCTGCGGACGATCCCGGCGTTGTTGACCAGGACGTCCAGCCGTCCGTACCGCTCCACCGCCGCCCGCACCACCGCCTCGGGGGCGCCGGGCGCGGTGATGTCCGCGGCCAGCGGGTGGATCCGGTCGGGGTGGGCGTCCGCCGTCTGCGCCAGCGGCTCGGCGCGCCGGCCGACCGCCACCACCCGCACCTCCGGTCCCTGCGCGGCGAAGGCGTGCGCGGTGGCCCGGCCGATCCCGGTGCCGGCCCCCGTGACCACGACCACCCGGGAGACTGCTTCGTGTTCCGTGCTCTCGTCCATGCCCGGAAGCCTCCAACCCTGCCTCCAGCGTCAAGGTCAAGCGGCAGACGGGGGCCACCGGCCCGGCCCGTCCCGGCGGCGCGGCCGGCCCGGAGCGGGAACGCGCGCCTCCACTTGCTGAGCCCGCGGCGAACAGGGGCCCGCAGGGGGACTCGGTACCCCCGCCGGGCTGTTAGGAAGGTGTCGGACAGAAGGTGCCGACGCACCCACCACGGGGAGAGAACACGCATGAGCGACGAACGGTCCGGAAACCTGTACGACGCGATCGGCGGCATCGACGCGTTGCGCCGCCTGAGCAACACCTTCTACGAGGGCGTGCTGGCCGACCCGGTGCTGGCGCCCGTCTTCGCGAACTTCACCACCACCCACATCGAGCACGTCGCCGTCTGGCTCGGCGAGATCTTCGGCGGCCCGGCCCGCTTCACCGGGGAGCTCGGCGGCCACCAGTCGCTGCTCCGCTCGCACCTGGGCCTCGCGATCACCGAGGAGCAGCGCGGCCGCTGGATGGAGCTGATGGGCGAGGCGGTCCGGAAGGAGCTGCCCGACGACGAGCTGCTGCGCCGGCGGGTGCTGGAGTACTTCGACTGGGGTACGAAGATCGCCAAGGACGTCTCGGCGGCGCCGGCCGGTGCGGACCTCGGCGACCCGGGCCCGACCCCGCGCTGGGGCTGGGAGGGGCTGAAGTGACGTCCACCGCGGATCTGCCCACCGCGGACCTGCCCCCGGCCGGGGACCACCCGGCCCGGGCGTCCGCCGCGGGGGCGGCTGTCGCCGCCGACCTGTCCCTGTCCGGTGGCGGCCTGGTGCTGCGGCCCTTCCGGGAGGAGGACGCGCCCGCCTTGATCGCCGTCTACCGCGACGAGACCCTGCGCCGCTTCACCCGGACCCCGGTCAACGACCCGGCCGAGGCCGCCCGCTGGCTCGAACTGCAGCGCCGCGGCTGGGCGGAGGGCCACCGGTACAGCTTCGCCGTCCTGGAGCCCCGCGACGGCCGGACCGACGCCCCGGCCGAGCTGGTCGCCAATGTGGTGCTCAAGCGCGCCGAGCCCGGCGGCCCGGCGGCCGAGGTCGGGTACTGGACGGCCGCCGCCGCCCGCGGCCGGGGCGTGGCCCCGCGCGCGCTGGAGGTGCTGACCGGCTGGGCGTTCGCCGCCTTCGCCGCCGACGGCCTGGTCCGGCTCGACCTGCTGCACCAGGTGGACAACGCGGCGTCCTGCCGGGTCGCGGAGAAGACCGGGTACGGCCTCCGGTCCGTGCTCCCGGCCCTGCCACCGGAGTTCCCGCTGGACGGGCACCTCCACAGCCGCTCCGCATAACCACTGGACCGGGAGGAGGCACCGGGCCAGAGTGGCCGGCATGGCTTCTCTTGTGCGACACATGACGATCGACTGCGCCGACGCCTACCGCCTGGCGCAGTTCTGGGCCGAGGTGCTGGACGCGAAGGTCAGTGACGACGACAACCCGGGTGACCCGGAGGCGCTGGTGCAGACGGCCGGCGCCGGGCTGCTCTTCATCCAGGTGCCCGAGGGCAAGGCGGTGAAGAACCGGGCCCACCTGGACCTCCAGCCGCAGGACCGCACCCGTGACGAGGAGGTCGAACGCCTGCTGGCGCTCGGTGCCACGCTCCAGGGAGACCACCGCACCCCGGACGGCAAGGGGTGGGTGACCCTGCTCGACATCGAGGGCAACGAGTTCTGCGTCGAGCGGAGCGAGGCCGAGCGGGCCGCCACCGCCTGAGGCACAGCCGTCAGCTCTCGGCCACGGCCGTCCGCCAGGTCCACGAGGACTTGCGCGGGCGGCCGTCCAGCTCTCCGCGACCGGTGTGCCAGAGCAGGACGTCACCCGGATCGCCGGGCGGGGCGTCCGTGGTGAGCCGGTCCAGCACCGCCGCGCTGAGACCGGCCGGCGGCCGCCAGGGCAGGCCGAGGCTGAGGGCGATGTCGTGGGTGTGGAGCAGCAGCTCGGACACCCCCATGGCGGCGAAGCCGGGCGGGTCGAACGGCCCGAAGTGCCAGGCCCGCAGGTCGGACGGCGCGGCGTCCAGGGCGATGGCCAGCAGCCGGGCGCAGGCGGCCACGACGGTGAGCACCTCCGCGGGTCCGGCCTCGGGCGGGACGGTGAGGTCGAGCGGCAGGTAGCGGTCGGCCGGGCGGGCCGCGAGCTGGCCGGCGTAGGCGAGCAGGTCGTGCGCGATGTGGACGGCCGTCTCCCGGCAGCTCCACTCCAGCGGTCCGGCCGGTACCGACCAGTCGCGGTCGGCGGCGTGCGGTCCGAGGGCGCGCAGCACCTCGTCGAGCGCGGCCCGGACGTGGTCACCGCCCGTCGGACCACCGCCCGCAGCGGCCGTGACCGCCGTGGCGCGGGTGACGGTCGTGGCGGCCGGTTCCGGCTTCGGGGCGGCTCCCCGGGTGTCGGCATTCATGGTGCCAGCCTTCCACCCGGCGCCAAGGGGTGCACCCGACAGCGTGTCAGGTCCGGCCGCCCGCAGGCCGAATGCCGGACGTGGGACGCTGTGACGCGCCCCAGCAGCGCACCGGAAGGCAGGTACCCCATGGCCGGCATCGCCGTGATCGGAGCCAACGGCAGGATCGGCGCCGCCGTCGTCGCGGAGGCCGTGGCGCGGGGGCACCGGGTGACCGCCGTGGTCCGCGACCCCGCCCGCCACCGGGGCGCAGCGGCCGCGGTCCTTCCCGGCGACGTCCTGCGGCCCGGGGACGTGGCGCGCGTCGCGGCCGGCCAGGACGTGTTGGTGAGCGCCGTCGGCGGCGGCGACGGTGCGGGCCACCGCGCGCTCATCGAGCCGGCCGCCCGCTCGCTGGTCGAGGGCCTGCGGTCGCTCGGCGACGAGGCGCCCCGGCTGATCGTGGTCGGCGGTGCGGGCAGCCTGGAGACGGCACCGGGTGTCCGGGTCTGGGATACGCCCGGCCTGCCCGAGCGGGTGCTGGAGACGATGCGCGCGCACGGTGCAGCCCTCGCCCACCTGCACACCGTCGTGGACGTCCGCTGGACGGTGCTCTCCCCGCCGGCCGAACTGGTGCCGGGGGAGCGGACCGGTCGCTACCGAACCGGCCTGGACCAGTTGCTCGGCGACGCCGCCGGCCGCAGCTGGATCTCGGTGCCGGACTACGCGGCGGCACTGGTCGACGAGGTCGAGCAGCCCGAGCACATCGGCGAGCGCTTCACCTGCTGCGCCGTCTGAGCGATGGCCGTGCCCGAGCCGCCGGCCACGTTCGTCCGGCGCTCAGCCGAGTTGGATCGAGCGCTTGGCCAGTCCCATCCAGAAGCCGTCGATCACGCTCCGCTGGCTGCCCAGGTCGGCCTCGCCGGCGCCGAGGGCGACGAACAGCGGGGCGAAGTGCTCGGTGCGCGGGTGCGCGAGCCGCCCGGCCGGGGCCTTGCGTTCGAAGTCGAGCAGTGCGTCGAGGTCCGCGGCCTCCAGGGCGCGCCGGCCCCAGTCGTCGAACTCGGCCATCACCGAGCCGACCCGGCCGTCGGAGCTGAGCGCCCGCAGGTTGTGGGTGAAGAAGCCGCTGCCGACGATCAGCACGCCCTCGTCGCGCAGCGGCGCGAGCCGGCGGCCGATCTCCAGCAGCCGCTGCGGGTCGAGCGTGGGCATGGAGACCTGGAGGACCGGGACGTCCGCCTCCGGGAACATCTCCACCAGCGGGACGTACGCGCCGTGGTCCAGGCCGCGGTCCGGGACGTCCTGCACCGGGGTGCCGGGGGCGCGCAGCAGCTTCCGCACCCGATCGGCGAGTCGGGGCGCTCCGGGGGCGGCGTACTGCACCCGGTAGTAGTGCTCGGGAAAGCCCCAGAAGTCGTAGACCAGCGGCACGGGAGCGACCGCGCCGAGGGCGAGCGGAGCCTCCTCCCAGTGCGCGGAGACCACCAGGATCGCCTCGGGCCGTGGCAGGTCGGCGGACCAGGCGGCCAGCTGGCCCGGCCAGACCGGGTCGTCGGCGAGCGGCGGCGCGCCGTGCGAGAGGTAGAGGGCGGGCATGCGCTCGGTGGCGGCGGTGCTCATGGCGGCTTCCTCGGCTTCCTTCCGCGGGCGTCCCGACCCCGGCCGGACCGGCCGCTCCGGGGCAGGTAGTTCAACTTTGAACCTTGACGCGTCGACCGTACACCTTCGTTCGAATTTGAACAACAGGAGTAGGCTCTCTCCATGCCCTCCACGCCCCCCGGAAGCGAACCGCGCTGGCTCGACCACGACGAGATGGCCGCCTGGCGGGGCTTCGTCACCGCGAGCAACCTGCTGAACCGCCGGCTGGAGCGCCAGCTCAAGGAGGACTCCGGCCTCTCGCACACCCAGTACGAGATCCTGGTCCACCTCTCCGCCGCGCCGGCCGGCTCGCTCCGGATGACCGAACTGGCGGAGAAGCTGGTCACCTCCAAGAGCGGTCTCACCTACCAGGTCACCCAGCTGGAGCGGACGGGCCTGGTCGGCCGCCGTTCGTGCCCGAGTGACGTGCGCGGTGTCTTCGCCGAGCTCACCGACGAGGGGCGCGAGGCCCTGCGGCAGGCCGCCCCGGGCCACGTCGCCCTGGTGCGCGAGCTCCTGATCGACGTGCTCAGCCGGGAGCAGCTGGCCGTCCTGGCGGAAGGACTCGGCGAGGTCAGCGCCCGTCTGCGGCTGGACGACGGGGCGTAGCCGGGCCCGGGGGGCCCGTCACGCCGCGCCGTCCGCGTGGGCGGCGCCGTCCGGGTCGTCCGCGCCGTCCGGGTCGGCTGGGCCGTTCGAGGCGTCGGACGGTCTCCGGGGTACGGGGGCGCCCGCCTCCGCGGCCCGGACGAGCAGCAGCTCCCGCTCCCGGACGTTGCGGGTCAGTGCCGCCGCCCGCTCGAACTCCGCCCGCGCCTCGTCGGTCCGTCCGAGCCGGGCCAGCAGGTCGCCGCGGACGCTCGGCAGCAGGTGGTACTCCTTCAGGGCTGGCGCCGAGGCCAGGGCGTCCACCAGCTCCAGTGCGGCCGCCGGGCCCTGGGCCATCGAGACGGCCACCGCCCGGTTCAGCTCCACCACCGGGGACGGCGTCAGCGTCACCAGCCGCGCGTACAGCGCGGCGATGGCGGCCCAGTCGGTGTCCTCGTAGCGCGCCGCCCGGGCGTGGCAGGCGGCGATCGCGGCCTGCACCGAGTACGGCCCGGTGCCCGCGCGCTGCAGCGCGGCGAATCCGCGCCGGATCAGCAGCCGGTCCCAGCGGGCGCGGTTCTGGTCGGCCAGCAGCACCGGCTGCCCGTCCGGACCGGTCCGGGCGGCGGTCCGGGAGGCCTGGAACTCCAGCAGGGCCGCCAGCCCGTGCGCCTCGGGCTCTTGCGGCACCAGTCCGGCGAGCACCCGGGCCAGCCGCAGCGCGTCCTCGCTGAGCGCGGGCCGGAGCAGATCGTCGCCGGCGGTGGCCGAGTAGCCCTCGTTGAAGATCAGGTAGACGACCTCCAGCACGGAGGAGAGCCGGGCCTCCCGGTCCTCCCCGTACGGGACCTCGAACGGGACGTTCGCCCTGGCGAGCGCGCGCTTCGCCCGGACGATCCGCTGGGCGACGGTCGGCTCGGCGGCGAGGAAGGCGCGTGCGATCTCCTGGGTGGTCAGACCGCCCAGCAGTCGCAGGGTCAGGGCGATCCGGGCGTCGGCCGCCAGCACCGGGTGGCAGGCGGTGAAGATCAGCCGCAGCAGGTCGTCGTCGATGTCGTCCGGCTCGGCCGGCTCCGGCGGCGGCACGTCCTCCAGCGACCGCCCGACCTCGGCGAGCTTGCGCGCGTACGTCTCGCGCCGGCGGACGAGGTCGATCGCGCGGTGCTTGGCCGTCGTCATCAGCCAGGCGCCCGGCCGGTCCGGGACGCCCTGCTCCGGCCACTGCTCCAGGGCGGCGACCAGGGCGTCCTGGGCCAGCTCCTCGGCGATGCCCACGTCCCGCACGATGCGGGTGACACCGGCGATGATCCGGGCGGACTCGATCCTGAACACCGCCTCGACCGCCGCGGCCGTATCGCTCTCGCTCACGGCCACTCATCAGAGCAGCTGCCCGGAGGCGAGGCAAACGCGGACGCGGCGGTCGGGGTGGGGGCGGCGGCGGTCAACGGGGTCCGACGGCTTCAGGCGGTTTCGGGCGGTTCGGGAACGGCCGGGACGGTTCGGCCCGTGCGGCGGCGTTCCGCGGGCCGGGCCGCTCAGGCCTCCGGCGGGGTGGCGGCCCCGTCGATCTGGCGCAGCTCGGCGCCGACCTTCCAGCTCTCCGGGTGGGTCTGCAGGAACCGCTTGGTCCACTCCACCGCCTCGGCCATGTCCTTGCACTGCATGATGGCGTAGCCGCCGACGACCTCCTTGGTCTCGGTGAACGGGCCGTCGGTGAAGCTCAGCTTCCCGCCCTCCCAGGTGATCCGGGTGCCCTCGGAGGTGGGCAGCAGGCCGGCGGTGTCCAGCATGACCCCCGCCTTGGTGATCTCCTCGAACAGTGCGCCCATCCGCTGCTCGAACCCCGGGTCCGCCGCCCGGATGTCGGGGGCGTTCTGCTCGTCGATGCGGATCAGCGACATGAAGCGCGGCATGGTGACTCCTCGGTCCGGAGGCGGGGCCTCTCCCCGCCTCTCACCCCTGCGTCGAACGGGTGGCGGCCGGATCGACAGCCGCGCCGAAATTCTTCCGGCGGACTTCCCGGCAGGCCACCGGAGCGGGCCGGCCCGCCCGACTGCGCCCGACCCGTGGGGCCGGGCTCGCGACTTCCCCGGTCGCCTGTTCACTCCATGCTGAATTCAGCTTCAGCTGTACTATTGACCCATGGAACCGACCGCCGAGACCACCCGGAACCCGCACCTCCCCGCCGAGGCGCGGGAGGCGGCCATGGAACGGGTCGGCAGGGCCCTCGCCGACACCAGCCGGCGCCGCATCCTGCTCGCCCTGCTCGACGCCCCGCACTACCCGGCCGACCTGGCCGAGGAGCTCGGCCTGACCAGGGCGAACGTCTCCAACCACCTCGCCTGTCTGCGCGACTGCGGCCTGGTCCGCACCGTGCCCGAGGGGCGCCGGACGCGCTACCACCTGATGGACGACCGCCTCGCCCACGCCCTGCGGACCCTGCTCGCCGCGGTGCTGCCGCCCGATCCGGTGGCCGCCCCCGCCCCCGAAGACCCCGCCCGGGAGGAGTACTGACATGGGCGCCGACCGTGCCGCCCCGGCCGCCGCCACGGTCAGCGGCGCCTACCGTCGCCGGATGCTGCTGACCGTCGCCGTCACCGGCGGCGTCCTCGTCCTCCAGGTGATCGGCGGCCTGCTCTCCGGCAGCCTCGCCCTGCTCGCCGACTCCGGGCACATGCTGACCGACCTCTCCGGCGTCACCCTCGCCCTGCTCGCGGTGCAGGTCGCGCAGCGCCCGCCCACTCTGCGCCGCACCTTCGGCCATTACCGGCTGGAGATCCTGGCCGCGCTGGTCAACGCGGTCCTGCTGGTCGGCGTCTTCGCCTGGGTGGCCTCCCGGGCGGTCCAGCGTTTCGGCCGGCCGGTCGAGGTGCAGGGCGGGTTGATGCTGGCCGTCGCCCTGATCGGCCTCGCCGCCAACCTCGTCGGCGTCGCCCTGCTGCGCGGCGGCAAGGACCACAGCCTCAACCTGCGCGGTGCCTACCTGGAGGTGCTCGGCGACGCCCTCGGCTCGGTCGCGGCGATCGCGGCCGCGATCGTCATCCAGCTCACCGGCTGGCAGTACGCGGACCCGATCGCCTCGCTCCTGATCGGCGTGATGATCCTGCCCCGTGCCTACCTGCTCGGCCGGGACGCCCTGCGCGTCCTGCTGGAGGCCGCTCCCGAGGGCGTCGACCTCGCCGAACTGCGGAGTCACCTCGTCGCCGAGGGCGGCGTCCGCGACGTCCACGACCTGCACGCCTGGACGATCACTTCCGGTATGCCCGTCCTCACCGCCCATGTGGTCGCGGACGGAGATCCGGCCGGCCTGCTCGCCCGCCTCCGCGGCTGCGCCGCCGACCACTTCGGCATCGCGCACGCGACGTTCCAGCTGGAGCCGGCTGTGGAACCGGCCGCGGCGTCCGGCCTGGAGCCGCCCGGCGGGGTCCGGTGCGTGCGGCCGGTGCACGCCTGACGGGCCGGCACCGTCCCTGCTGCGGCCCCGGGAGCGCGACTCCCGGGGCCGGCGTGCTACGCGGGCCGGGCCGCTCCCCGGCCTGTGCAGTACGCGCGGCCCGACGGGCCCTACCGTGCGAGCCGGCCGGCGAGCGCGATCGCCCCCGCCCGGATCCGCTCCTCGCCCAGCTCCGGCAGCAGGGCCGCCACGTGCTCGGCCGCGAGCGCCGCCAGCAGTGCGTGGGCGTCGTGATCGGGGTCGGCCGCGCCGGCCGCGGCGAGCAGGATCGCCGTGTGTCGGTGCCAGAACCGGTACGCGCCCACCCGGTAGCGCGCACCCCGGCTGGCCGTCTCGGACATCCGCACCAGGTCCAGGTGCTCCAGCAGGTAGTCCAGGTAGGCGTTCACGAACGCGGCCAGCCGCTCGGGCGGCGTGGCCCGGTCCGCCGGCCGGCCCGCCGCACCGCTCGCGTCCCCACCCGGCCCGAGAGGGGCGGGCCCGCGCAGGACCGCCTCCTGGAGCGTGCGCTCGCGGGCGTCGAGCAGCGCCACGCCCAGGCCCGCCTTGTCGCCGAAGCGGCGGAAGAGCGTGCCCTTGCCGACTCCGGCCGCGGCCGCCACCTGGTCCATCGAGACCGCCTCCACCCCGTGCTCGGCGAACAGTCGGGCGGCGGCCTCCAGCACGGCCGCCCGGTTGCGCGCGGCATCCGCCCGTTCGCTGGGCGGCGGGGTGCGCAGCAGTTCCAGCGGCACCGCCTCGCCGCCCGCCGGGGGGATTGCATAAGCGGACCGCGGTCCGTTATTGTCCTGAGCCATAACCGGACTATAGTCCGAATCAATGCCTCAGGAGGCAGCGTCATGACCACGCTCATCACCCGGGACGAACTGGCGGCGGCGATCGAGGCGGGTTCCGTGACCGTCGTCGACGCGCTCGGGGGCGAGTACTACGCCCAGCAGCACCTGCCCGGCGCCGTCGCGCTGGTGCGGGCCGACGTCGACCGGCTGGCACCCGCCCTGCTCCCGGACCGCGACGCCGCGATCGTCACCTACTGCTCCAACCCGGCCTGCCCCAACAGCGGCCAGGTCGCCGACCGGCTCGTCGCGCTCGGCTACACCGATGTCCGCAAGTACCGCGAGGGCATCGAGGACTGGACCGGCGCCGGACTGCCCGTCGAGACCGCCTGACCCGCACCCCGCCGGGCGGGCGGGGGCTCGCCCGCCGGTGGCCCCCGGCCGCTCGGGGCACGACAACCTCCTGATGGATCTCCTCGCCGACGAACTCCGCTGACCGGGCGGCCGGTAGGGGGGCGTCGAGGCCGCCCCCCGGGCGGCGGCCGGGGGCCGAGGGCGGCGTCCAGGCCGTCGGACGGTGCCGAGGTGCGTCGTCGGCCGCAGCCGCAGGAGTCGTCAGCCGCAGCCGCAGGAACGGCGGACCACGAGGTGGGCGGGGAAGGTGCGGGCGCCCACCGGTACGGGGCCCTCCTCGTCCCTGGCCTTGAGGACCAGGTCGACGGCGGCCCGGGCCATCTCGACCTGCGCAGTGGCGACGGTGGTCAGCGGCGGCCCGGCGATGACGGCCTCCGCGATGTCGTCGAACGCGGCCACCGCGAGGTCCTGCGGGACGCGGATCCCGAGGTCGTCGGCGGCCCGGAGCAGGCCGATCGCCTGGTCGTCCGTCGCGCAGAACACGGCCGACGGCCGGTCCGGGCGGGCCAGCAGCCTGAGCGCCTCGGCGTGGGCGTGGACACGGTCGAAGGGCGCGTGCGTCAGCCGGCCCTCGGTGGGGATGCCGGCGTCGGCGAGGGCGGCGGCCCACCCCGCCGTGCGGCCGGTGACCGGGTCGTTGGGGCTGAGCGCGGCGGTGCCGCCGAAGCAGTGCACCTCGGCGTGCCCGTGCTCCAGCAGGTGGCGCACGGCCTCGCGCGCCCCGCCCTCGTCGTCCGCGACGACGGCCACCCCCGACTCGGTCTCCGCCCGGTGGTGCAGCAGGACGACGGGCGTGCCGTCCGCGGCCTCGACGCCGGCCACCCCGGGGACGGACGGGTCCTGGGTGACCAGGATCAGGCCGTCCACCTGCATGCCGAGGAACGCCCGGATGTAGTGCGCCTCCCGTTCGTCGGCGTAGTCGGAGTTGCCGATCAGGAGCAGCCGCCCGCGTTCGGCGGCCGCCTGCTCGACCATGTGCGCCAGGCCGGCGAAGAACGGCTGTCGCGCGTCCGGCACGACCATGCCGATCAGGTTGGTGCGGCGGCGCGCCATCGCCTGGGCGACCCGGTTCGGGCGGTAGCCGAGCTCCTCGACCGCGGCCAGGACGCGTGCCCGCGTGGCGGCCGCGACCGGGCGCGGCCCGTTGTTGATCACATAGCTCACCACGGCGGTCGACGTCCCCGCCGCCCGTGCCACGTCGTCCCGCGTCACCCTCACCATGTCAGCGAGCCTACACACCGGCTCTGACCAGCCGGTCCGCTTTCCCGGGAAGGGGTCGCGGCGCGGGACCGGAGCGCCGGCGCCGACCGCCCCGCTCCCGGGCCCGCGCCGCCTCCGCGCCCCGGTCGCCGGCAGCGTGGCCGGCGGTGGTCTCCCGGGCCGAGGACGAGGCCCTGCCCGCCGGCGACGAGGGCCGGCCCGACCGGCAGCCGCCCGGTCAGGAGGAGGTGCAGCGTACCGTCAGGCGATCACCGCGGCCCGGACGCAGAGGACGTCCGGCAGGTGGGAGGCCAGCAGCGACCAGCTCTCGCCCTCGTCCGGACTGCCGTAGACCTCGCCGTTGCGGTTGCCGAAGTAGATGCCGGCCGGGGCGGCGTCGTCGGTGCGCAGGGCGTCGCGCAGCACCACGCCGTAGTGGTCCCCGCCGGGGAGCCCCTTGGCGAGCGGGGTCCAGCTCCCGCCGCCGTCCTCGGTGCGGTAGATCCGGCAGCGGCGGTCCGGCGGGATCCTGTCGCCGGCGCCGCCGAGCGGGAAGAGGTAGGCGGTGTCGGCCTGCCGCGGGTGGGTGGCCACGGCGAAACCGAAGTCGGCGGGCAGGCCGTCGGCGACGAACTGCCAGCTCGCGCCGGCGTCGTCGCTGCGGTAGACGCCGCAAAGGCTTGCGTGAGACATGTCTGTGATGTCGGATCGGGTGATCACCACAACCCCCATGCCAACCCGGAACCGGTATCTCGGCACGTTCGTGTCTCATTCGTCCTTCAGCCTGATCCGCTGAAGGACGAGCGGATCGAAGGGCTACGGGGGGAGTGGAGTGGTCCTGAGGCGGTCCATGAGGTCGGCGACGCCGTCGATCTGCCGGTAGGGCTTGAACGCTGGGGCGAGTTCGCGGACCAGGGTGATGCACCGTTCGGCGCCGATCCGGGTGGCGAGGTCGAGGGACTGGTTCGTGACAGCGAGGGCCTGTTCGACCTCACGGGCCTGCAGAAGGCTGCGGGCCTCGTAGGTCAGGAAGATCCCGCGGGTCTTGTCGCGGGAGCGCGGCAGCAGGCTCATGCCCTCGTCGATCCGGGCGTGGGCTTCGTCGGTGCGGCCGAGATCGAGCATGCACTGGCCGGAGTCGACGGCCAGGTCCGCCGTACTCATCCACCGGCACCAGGCCGGTGCCGGACCGGGGGTGTCGGTCAGTAGGGCGGTCTCGGCGGCGGCGAGGTCCCGGTGACAGTCAGCCGCGGCGCCGAGGGCGGCGTGTGCGCGGGCCCGGCGGAGGTGGAGCAGGGACCTGGCGGTGGGGTGCCGGGTGTGGATAAGGGCCTGGCTAAGTGGTTCGACGGCGGCGTCGGGGTGGGTAAGCCAGATCGACTGGTAGGCGAAGTCGGAGAGAATGCCAGCGCCGAGGTCGCGGTCGCGGGCGGCGTGCGCGTTGGCAAGGGCCGCGCTCCAGAGCTTGCCCGCCGCGAAGTGGTGGCCCTGGTCGAAGCGGCGCCAGCCGCAGGCGCTGGCCAGGGAGGCGGCCAGCAGGTGGAGCCGCCGGCCGACGGCTTCGGTGTAGCGGCCGTGCTCCAGCAGGTCGGTCACCGTGTCCAGCTGGGTGTCCATCAGCTTCGCGGTGTGCTGGAGCTGGTCTGTGGGCAGAGCGCTCAGCCTGGCGCTGGTGTCCTCCAGCCAGTCGACCAGGTCGGCGTCGACGCGCTTGCCGTTCAGGGCGGTGGTGAGCCGGTCGGGTTCGAGGGTGGCCCACTGGACGGAGAGCCCGGCCAGCGCGAGCGCGCTGAAGGTCATGAAGGTGCGGCGGCGCTGGTCCATGGCGGCTCTCTGTGCATCTCGAAGTGCTTGAACGGTGAATGTCGATCCAAGTTGCACCGGCTGTTCCTGGCCGGGAAGCCAGTGTGGCCACTCGCATGCCTCCAGGTCGGCGATCGGTATGCCGAAGGCATCGGCGATCAGCAGTTGGGACTCGAAGCTCGGTGTCTTCTTCCAGTTCTCCCACTTGCTGACGGCGGCCTTGTCGGTGCCGGAGCGAAGGCCCTCAGGGCGGTGCCGGGCGGCGTGGTGGATGCGTGCCACCAGGTCGTTCTGCGACCAGCCGCGAAGCGCGCGGGCGTACGCGAGGGGGTGCCGGATCTGGTCGTCCACGGGGCCAATCCCATCATCGACGGTGACGGTGAGCCTACTGCCCGCGATGGCGGGACAACCCCGGGACTACAGACAACGCCTGGCTGGTGACCGTGAGTTGGGCTCTACTCGTCGTGCACCGACAAGTTCCTTCGCGAAGCGGAAGGAGTCCGCGCATGAAACGACGTGCTGCGATCATCGGCCTCGGACACCAGGCGGTTGAGGACCACCTGCCCGGTCTGCTCGGCTCCAGCAGGGCCGAGCTCGTCGCGATCTGCGACAGCAACCCCGACACCCTGCGGCAGCGGCAGGAACAGCTCCAGGTCCCGGGATTCACCCGCGCCGGTGAGCTGCTGGACGCCGTGGCCCCGGACTTCGTGGTCGTCGCCGTCCCGCACCACGCCGGCCGGGAGGTCGTCCAGGAGTGCGCCACCCGGGGCGTCCACGTCCTCAAGGAGAAGCCGTTCGCCACCTCCGTGTGGGAGGCCCGGGATCTCGCCCAGGTCTGCCAGGCCGGGCAGGTCGAGCTGATGGTCACCCTCCAGCGGCGCTTCAACCCGATCCACGCGAGCGTCGCCGGGCTGCTGGATCAGATCGGCACCCCGTTCCTGATCGACGGCCAGTACACCTTCCACACCGACGACCCCGGCGGCGGCTGGCGTGGGGACATCCGGCAGGCCGGCGGCGGCTGCATCATCGACATGGGCTACCACCTCATCGACCTGCTGCTGTGGTACTTCGGCCTGCCCAGCCGGGTCATCGCCGAGTTCTCCACCACCGCCGTCCCCGGCGGCGGCTACGACGCGGAGGACACCGCCGTCATCCAGCTCGGCTACGACAGCGACCTGTACGGCTCGGTGCTGCTGTCGAGGTGGGTGGCTCCGAAGACCGAGCGCCTGCACGTGGTCGGCACCCGCGGCTCGGTGCTGCTGACCAAGGGCACGGTCCAGCGCCTCGACCTGCGCGGCGTCGTGGTGGAGGAGCTGACTCGCCCCCACGCCCCGGCCTCGGCGGCGACCGCGCAGATCGACTACTTCTGCCGGGTCCTGGATGGCGAGCGGCCCAACACCTCCGGGCCCGACCAGCACCTCGCGCACGCCGCGTTCATCGCCTCCTGCTACCAGTCCAAGGCAGCGGGGCGCTACATCGACCCGAAGGAGATGCTGTGACCAGCACGCTCGCCCTGCTCGGCGGCAAGCCCGCCGTCACCGCCGCTGGCCCGCACTTCAGCTGGCCGCCGATCGACGACACCACCCGCGCCAAGGTCGCCGCCCAGCTGGAGAAGTCCATCTCCATCCCCGGCCGGTCCGGCATCGTCGCCGAGCTGGAGGACGGCCTGCAGGACTACTTCGGCGTCCGGCGCGCGATCACCACCAGCTCCGGCACCGCCGCCCTGCACGCCACCTACTGGGCCGCGCGGATCAAGCCCGGCGACGAGGTCATCGTCCCGGCCTGGACCTTCCACGCCACCGCCTCCCCGCTGTTCCACCTCCGCGCCGTGCCGGTGCTGTGCGAGACCAGGCCGGACGGCAACATCGACCCGAACCGGATCAAGGAGCTGATCACCCCCCGCACCCGGGCGGTCATGGTCACCCACCTGTGGGGTAAGCCCGCCGACATGGCCGACCTCGTCGCTGTGGCGAACGCCCACGACCTGGCGGTGCTGGAGGACGGCTCCCACGCCCACGGCGCCAGCATCGCCGGGCGGAAGGTCGGGACGTTCGGCCTCGCCTCGGCCTTCTCCCTCAACGGCCCCAAGCCGCTGTCCGGCGGCGAGGGCGGCTTCGTCCTCACGGACGACGACGACATCTACCACCGGGTCATCACACTCGCGCACTACAACAAGCGGGCCAAGACCGAGATCCCGGAAGGCCATCCGCTCGCGCGGTACGCGGTCACCGGGGCCGGCCTCAAGCTCCGCATCCACCCCCTCGCCGCCGCCATCGCCCACGACCAGCTCGCCCGCCTCGACAGCTACCTCGCCGGCAGGGCGGAGATCGCCCGGTACCTCACCGGCCAGCTGGCGCGGATACCCGGCCTGGAGGTCACCGAGATGCCCGATGGGGTGATCCCGTCCTGGTACGGGTTGACGGTCACCTACCGGCCGGACGAGATCGGCGGCCTGCCGATCGAGCGGTTCCACCAGGCGCTGATCGCGGAGGGCGCCACCGAGTTCGACCGTCCCGGCTCCACCTGCCCCATGAACCAGCTGCCGCTGTATCAGCAGCCCAGCATGCTGTTCCCCGGCCACCCACACTCCCACCGCCGGTACAGGCCGGGGGACTTCCCCGTCGCCGAACACGCACACGCCCACACGATCAAGCTCCCGGTCTGGCATCGTGAGCAGGATCTGGAAGTGTCCGAGCAGTACGTCCGCGCGGCCACCAAGATCAGCGACCATCACAAGGAGCTGCTGTGACCATCACCTCCCCCGAGTTCGTGGCCGGCCTGGCGGCCGACGCCGAAGCCGCCGGCATCACCGGCTTCGTCGCCGCCGCCGTGATCAACCACGATGGCCGCACCCTGTTCGTCCGCCGCAACCCGGATGACTACATGGGTGGCCTCTGGGAGATCCCCTCCGGCACCGTCGAGGCCGGCGAGAGCATCCTCGACGCCGTGTACCGCGAGACCGCCGAGGAGACCGGACTCACCATCAGCGAGATCACCGGCTACATCGGCCACTTCGACTACCAGAACAGCCGCGGTACCACCACTCGGCAGTTCAACTTCTCCGCGACCGTGGAGAAGGCGGAGCCGGTGATCCTCACCGAGCACGACGCCCACCAGTGGGCAGCGGCTGACGAGCTGCCCGAAGTGACCGACTCCGTAAGGAAGTTGATTACCACCTGAACGGCTCTCCGCCAGGCTCTGCGGCGCGGCTCGTCTCTTGCAGACCGAGAGACGAGCCGTCGCCGTTTTTGGAGTCGGGCGGAAAGGGGCACCGCCCCGTCCTCCGGCCTGTCGATGGTGGCTCGGCCTAACTGCATCAGCTACCGCACCGGCCTCAGCAGCGGGACAGTGCTGGCATCGGCCCGGTGTTGTTGGAGGGCGTCGTAGAGAGCGGCGATCTGGGACAGCGCGGCGGTCTTGAACTCGGCGTGCTCGGCAACCTGCTGCCGGAGGCTGCTGTTCTGCGTCTTCAGCCGGATCTGCTCAGCCTTGAGCCGTTCGATGCGGGCCTCGCGCGGGTCGGGCTCCCCGGTGGTCTCGCGGGTCCTGGCCAGTCGCTGCTCAAACTCCTCCTTGACGTGGGGGTACGTCCGGTACAGCGTCGGTCGCGGCACCCCGGACAGGAGGGCGAGGGACTTCACGTCGCATTTCAATCCGTCGGGAACGTCCCCGGCCAGGAGACGGTCCATTGCTTCCCGCAGGGCCTTCTCGGCCTTCGCAACACGGTCACTGGTCACTGGTGGTCTCCTGGGCGCTGTCGATGGCCTGGACGATGCGCATGGCGCGGTCGTGGATCTCCTGGGCACGGGCGCGTTCGATCGGGGAGATACGGGGGTTGCCGAGGAACACCGCCCGGGTCTGTTCGACGTGGTCGGCCCACATCGCCCGGTGGTGGGGGTGGTGGGTGGCCTGTCCGCAGCGAGCGGAGTCGCACATGCCGATCAGCGGCTCTCGCGCGTCGGGGGTTCCGGCCATGGACAGGCACAGGGCTTTGGCGGGGTCGGTGAACCAGCAGTAGTTCGCGACGCCGATGTGGAGGGTCTTCGCGCGGGCCTTGAGCAGGGCTTCCACTCGGCGGTCGTCGATCACGCGGGCGTCCCCGGGGCGGTGGCCGTCCAACGCCGCGTCGGCGTGCTGGAACACCGCGAGGAGTTCTCTGGCCCCGTTGCCGGACGGCCTGACACCGCGCCGGTAGTCCTCGTACGCGGCCGCGGTGAGCCGAAGGTGCTCGGTTTCCTCCTCCGCCCGGACCTCGGTCAGGAAGCGTGCCTGGTGGCCGCCGGGGCGGGCAGCGTAGCCCTCGGTGGTCGTCACGGAGACGTGCTTGAGGTGCCACTTGCCGGCGAGGAGCCCATGGGGGCGCTGGGCGATGGCCCGGGACAGTGTGCGCCGGAGAGCTGTGGCGTGGAGTGGGCCATCGGGGACGGGCTCCAGACCGAGGCGCTGACCGGCGGGGCCGTTCATCCAACGGCGAATGTCGGTTTCATCGCCGCTGGTGAAGTGGGCTCCTGTGAAGAGAAGTTGGCCGAGCTTAGCCCCCGCGACCTGTTCGGCGATGCCGAGGGCACGGTAGACGTCCTCGATGACGACCCAGGATTCCGGGACTCCGCCCAGGTCCCGGTGCTTGATCAGGCGAGAGTTGACCCGGTACCGGACGAGGGAGGCCGTGGGCTCCTCCCGGACGCGGCTCCCGGCGGCGATCTCCACCAACTCACTGTGCCGCATCCCGGACAAGGCGGAGGTCAGGACGTAGGCGGCCCCGATGACGACCCGGATCATGGTTTTCAGGGCGAAGATCCCCACCGGCTCCGACCACGGGATTCGGCCCTCGCCGGTCATACACGGCACCAGGGGCGAATCACGGCACCAGGGCTTCTCGATGCCGCACTCCCGGACCCAGTCCTCCAGAAGCGGGCGGAGCTGGTCGCGCTGGGCCGGGGAAAGGTTCCGTTTCAGCCCTGCGTTGACAAGGACCTGGATCAGGGAGACGTGCAACAGCAGGTCGTCCTCGCTCCAGCCCTGATTCCGGCGGCGGTTGACGGAGGTGAGGTATGCCTCCGGTGCGGGCTGGCCGCCAGCCCGGCGATCCTCGATATCGGCGACGAGGTGCCGCAGCTGGGCCTGGTTGAGGTGATATCCCCCGGCGAGCTTGATGCTTCCCTTGGCTGCGCGGGCCTTGGTCGCCTCGGTTGCCAGGTGGGGGCCGATGGTGTCGATCAGATAGAGGCAGTTCGCGAGGAGCGGCCGCAACATCTCGTCCGGGACGACCGGTGTGCTGTTGGCATCGGGTTTGCGGTAGCCGGCGATACTGGTGGCGGACTGCTGCCCCCAGGGCTGGAAGCCTTTCGGGTAGGCGTCGGGCAGGATCGCGGAGTACGGGACGAGGGCCTGAGCGGCGGCGACGTTGGCGGTGACGGTCAGCAAGTGGACCGGTGTTCCGGGGCTGAGCCGACTGGTGGAGACCTCGCTCAGGAACGTGTCGCAGTGGTGCTGGTGGACCTGGGTCAGGCTGGTGACACCCTGGTCGGTGAGGTAGTTCAACCAGCGGATGACGTAGCCAAGGGCCGTGCTGATCGACTTCACCGACAGCGGCGTGCGGTAGGCGTGCGGGAGAGTGGCGACGGAGGGGTGACGTGGCAGCAGCCGGGCAGCCAGGTAGGTGCGGGCGACTGTCCGCCACAGAGGATTGGTGATGGGCCGGAAGTCGGCGATCTTGTCGCCCGGCGTCATGTAGGCGGGGGCGTCGATCATGCCGGAGAAGTCCCACACGTCCTGGTCGAACCTGGGCCGGGCTGAGCCTGAAGCCATCCGTAGACCGAGGGCTTCGGCCAGGTCCAAGCCGATGAACGGGCTGGTGGCTGGTCCGCTGGTGCCGACGGCCAGGGTGGTCACTGGGACTCCTCGATGGTCATGGGCGTGGTCGCGAGGAGCCGGCCGGCGGCGTCGATCAGGCGGACGTCGAATTTCGGCAGAACGTCGTTGTCCAGCCGATCAGCGTATGGTCCGAAGACGGTGATGAATTGCTGCATCGTCATTTGAGCCGCCTGCCGGGAGAAGAATTCCTTGAGCCGAAGAAGCGCGGTGAGGTGGCGCGGGGTGAACGTGGCGAGCGGACACAGCAGACACACCCACGGGCGGGCCGGGCACAGCGTTCCCGCTGGCGCGTAAGGGCTGTTCAGAGGGGATGCGCAGGCGGCGACGAAGACGTCCTGTTCACCGGTCAGGATGCGCCTGATGACATCAACGTTCAGCTCGGCTTCCTGGGCGAGGCGCGGGAATTCCGCCGCGAATTGCTTTGCATCATCGTGCGTGACGATGACGGGCGGTTCGGCCTTGCGCCGGATGTCGCTCTGGGCATCGAGGATGACTGTCTCCAGGGCCGCCTGTTCCGCTGGAGTGTGATGGGACAGGTAGTGGTCGCCTTCGATGCGGGCGCTGTGGTTGGGGTCGATGGTCGCCCGTCCCGTCCAGGCGGAGCGGTCTCGCCGGTTGTGGTAGGTGGCCCGGATGCGCCGGAAGTCCACCGTCAGGGGCGTGCCGTCGTCGGCCCGTAGGTCATGAAGGTTCGCCCAGCGCGTGCGCTGGTGGCCGTTGAGGCTGGTGGTTCGGATTCCCTCCTGTTGAGAGGCGTAGATCCACATGCTCTCGGTCAGGGTGCCGGCGTGCTCCCGCAGGGGCCGGGAATGCTCCAACCACTGATCGAGCACCCGGACCGCGGCACGGGGCAGGTTCAGAGCTTCTTCGGCGGTGCGGCCCTTGTAGTACCGCAGCATGGCCGTATGAGGGCCGGTGCGGGTGTAGTTGCCGACGGTGAGGGTCTTGATGCCGTCCGAGACGATGCCGCTCCGCAGAGCCAGAAGCATGGTGTAGGCGAACACAACGTCGTTGTCCGGGTAGAGCGCGGACCTGATGGCCGTCAGGCGTGGCCCTTCGCGCCAGATTCCGCTGATGTTCTCCTGTATGACGCGGTTGCTGGCCGGGCCGTTGTCCAGGAGCCAGGACGCGATGGGCGCCTGGCCCTGAGTGGCGGCCTCCAGTGTCTCCCGATGGGTCTTCCGTGCTGCGGCGATAGTGGTGGTGCAGGAGCGGACGAGCTGCCGCCACTCTTGGTCGCTGTAGGGCCGCAGGCTGTTGGACTGGCGAGGCTTCTGGTTGACGTTCCGGCCGTCGAGGTGATCAACGATGGAGGGGTGGAGATGCCCGCCGGACTCCCGCCAGCCGTTGAGGATGATCCGGGAGTACCGCTCGGTGTAGTAGTCGCTGGACAGCCAGAACTGGAGGACGGCGGCCGGGGGCAGAGCGGCTACCTCCTCGTGGTCGGCGAGGTCGCGTGCCATCCGACGCAGCACGGTAGAGGCTGCCCGAGCGGTGTCCTTCGTGGCGATAGGCCCTACGGGGTGTGTTGCCGCAACGAGTGCTTGAGCCAGGTCCGTTGCCAGTCGTGGCCTGGGGAGACCGGACAGGTCGGCAGTGAATGTCTGGCCCCGCGGAAGAGTGAAGTGCACCGCCAGCGGAGCGGTGTCCAGATGAGCGGGCATCAGTCGGTGTCATCCTCGAACTCAGCGGCGGCGGCCCGGTGGACGGCCGGATCGGGGGTGGCGTTCTCGTACGCCTCGTGGAAGACCCGAAGGGTGTCGATCATGTGCAGGTACACCTGAGTGACCGCGACGCTGGCGTGGCCCAACAGGTCGCGTAGGACCAGCAGAGGATCGGCCTTGGTCAGGTACAGGGCCATGGCATCGTCGGAGTTGGTGTCGATGACCAGCCGTGCGGCCTGCTGGTAGTAGCCCCTGACGAGCCGTTCGAGGGTCGCCATGGCAAAGGTATGCCTGGTCATGTGGGGATGGACGTGCGGAAACGCCGGCTCCCAGCTCTCCCGGATGCGCTCGGACGCTCGGCGTAGGACTGTTGCCCAGTCGAGGAAGGGGCTGCCGTCCTGCTGGACGGCGAACAGTGCGCATCCACCTTCGGGCGCGACGAGGCGGAGCCGTTCAGCCGGGGTGAGGAGGTGCCAGCGGCGGAACCTCCCGTTGATGTGCGCGCCGACATGGTTGGGGTTCTCCACCCACAGCGGCTCCTCGGGCCTCCATCGCGATCCGTCGGTGTACGCGGCCCGTTCCAGTTCGATGTAGTCCCGAACCGCCACCAGGTCGTCGTAGTCGATCCAGGTCTGGCGCCCCCGACCGCCCTTGGTGGTGGGTGGTGCGAGCGGCACCGGGACGGGAACTCGTGTCGGCCGCTTCGGCAGCGCGGGGATCTCCCACACCGTCAGGTACCGCCATTCCTTGCGGCGAAGCCCCGTCGAGAGGGCGAGTCGGACGCCGGCGGCGTTGCGGCCGGTCTGGCGGCCCCGGTACCGGGTGTCCACCTCTCCGTCCGGGGTGAGGCCGGCGAGGGCGTTCACCAGGAGCTCCCGGTAGTCCGTCTCCAGGTACTTGCGGGAGGCGTGCGGAAGTGCCCCGCGCACAGTGGCGAGGTTGCGATGGGCCTCCATCAACGTCCCGTCCGGGCGCAGCACGGTGCGGGCTGCGTAGTTGAACGGGATCGCGTCGCAATGCCCGTTAGCAGCAGCCCAGTTGTAGAACGCGGCGACCGTCTTGACGTGCAAGTTCCAGCTTCCGGGAGCGAGTCGGGCGTCGAGGGGGCCCGATAGCCGGTGCTGGGCGTACAGGGCAAGGCCGTCCTTGAGCGAGTCACGGTCGGCGAACAGACGGATGCCCAGCGCCGTGAGGTGTTCGGCCCATGCCTTGACCATGGAGGCGTAGTTGTTCCAGGTCTCGGGGCTGTGCGCGCCGTTGCTGGGAAGGTCGCGGAGCCACCGGTTGATGACGGTGGTGGGGCGGGGGCCGTTGGCGTCCTCGAAGTGGAGGTCTTCATCAATGAGGACCGGCATACCTTCGGGGATGTGGGGTGGTGAGGGCAGACCCCAGGACTCCCAGCCGCGGCGGGAGAAAGAGAAGAGGAGCACTCCCTGACCCTAGCTGAGACAAGGTCAGGTGCACTTCCTTATGGATAGATTGGCTGGATCAGATGCGAGACAGCAAGACATAAGAAAACCGCACCACTTACGCCGCCGTGGTTCTGCAGGTAGAGCCGGTCGAGGTTGACGGCGTCACGGGCGATCTTGTGCACGCACTGGCCGAACTCGGGGTACTGGCCCTCCTCGGGGAGGAACTCCGCCCGCAGTCCTCGGTTGGATGGCTCCCAGCTGGCCCCGCCGTCCTTGCTGCGGTAGACGCCGCCGCTGGAGACCGCGACCACCAGCCGCTCGGGATCGCGGACGTCGGTGAGGACGGTGTGCAGGCCCTGGCCGCCGTAGCCGGCACCCCACTCCGAGCGCTGCGGGTGGTTCCAGAGGGATTCGACCAGCTCGAAGGTCTCGCCGCCGTCCGTCGAGCGGAAGAGCGCGGCCGGCTCAGTGCCGGCGTAGACCACACCGGGAGCCTCGGGCCCGGCGGGCTGCAGCTGCCAGACCCGGGTGAGCGAGGCGCCGGTGTGCTCCGGGAAGCGGACGGCCGGCTCGGGCGGCTCGAACCAGGTCGCCCCGAGGTCGTCGGAGCGCCATACCGACGGCCCCCAGTGGCTGCTGTCCGCGCCGACCAGCAGCCGGACCCTGCCCTCCCGGCGGTCGACGGAAAGGGAGTAGATCGCGTTCATCGGGAAGTGCGGCCCGCTGAACTCCCAGCTCAGTCGGTCGCGACTGCGGCCGAGAAAGAGGCCCTTCTCGGTTCCGACGGCCAACAGCACCTCGGTCATGCGACACACCACCTGGTCGGCGAAGACGGCCCCCCGGGACACCCCCCTCCACCGGACAGTCTCCCGCCGTCCCACGGAGGGCACATCTCGCCGCGCCGGTGTCCGCGGGACCGGCCGCCGGGCCGGCTACGGCGGATTGTCTCCGCGCCACGTGCCCGGCCCGGCCCGCCCGCTCAGCCCCGGCAGCCCTCCAGCAGCCGCAGCCAGACCTCGCTGATCGTCGGGTAGGCGGGCACCGCGTGCCAGAGGCGGTCGATCGGCACCTCGCCGACCACCGCGACGGTGGCGGAGTGCAGCAGTTCGGCGACCCCGGGGCCGACGAACGATGCGCCGACCAGCACCTGCCGGTCCAGGTCGAGGACCACCCGGGCCTTCCCCCGGTAGTCGTCGCCGTAGAGCGAGGCACCGGCGACGGCGCCCAGGTCGTGGTCGACCGCCCTGACCCGCAGCCCGGCCCGCTCGGCGGCGTCCAGCGTCAGGCCGACGGCCGCCACCTCCGGCTCGGTGAAGACCACCTGCGGTGCCCCGGCGCTGTCGGCGGACGCGGCGTGCGCGCCCCAGCGCGCGGTGTCCAGCAGGCGCCGCTGGGCGCGCGCCACGATCGCGGCGCCGGTGATCCGAGCCTGGTACTTCCCCTGGTGGGTGAGCAGCGCCCGGTGGTTGACGTCCCCGGCGGCGTACAGCCACTCGCCGTCGACGCCGAGCACGGTGCAGCTGTCGTCCACGTCCAGCCAGCCGCCGGGCTTCAGCCCGACCTGCTCCAGCCCGACGTCCGCGGTGCGCGGGGCCCGGCCGGTCGCGTACAGCACCTCGTCGGCGGCCAGCCGCTCGCCGTCCGCCAGCACCAGGGTGACTTCACCGCCGCCGTCCACCCGCTCGACCGCGGTGACCGCGACGCCGAACCGCACGTCCACGCCGGCCGCCCGCAGCCCCTCGGTCACCAGCTCGCCCGCGAACGGCTCCATCCGGGGGAGCAGGCCCTCGCCGCGCACCAGCAGCACGACCTCGCTGCCGAGCGCCCGCCAGGCGGTGGCCATCTCGACCCCGACCACCCCGCCGCCGACGACGGCCAGCCGGCCGGGGACGGCGGGCGAGCCGGTCGCCTCCCGGTTGGTCCACGGGCGGGCCTCGGCGAGGCCGGGCACGTCCGGCGGCAGCACCGGGCGGCTGCCGGTGCAGACCGCGACCGCGTACCGGGCGGTGAGCAGCCGCTCGCCGCCGTCCTCGCCCTCGACCGTGACCTTCCGCTCGCCCGCCAGCCGGCCGTGGCCGCGGACCAGTTCGATGCCGGTGTCGCGCAGCCACTTCACCTGGCCGTCGTCCCGCCAGTGCGAGGTGAAGGAGTCGCGCCGGGCCAGCACGGCGGCCGGGTCGAGGGCGCCGCCGACGGCCTCACGGGAGCCGGCCACCCCGCGGGCACCGGCGAGTGCGGCCGCCGGGCGGAGCAGCGCCTTGCTCGGCATGCAGGCCCAGTACGAGCACTCGCCGCCGACCAGTTCGCTCTCCACGATCACCGTCCGCAGCCCTGCGGCGGCGGTCCGGTCGGCCACGTTCTCCCCGGTGGGCCCGGCGCCCACCACGATGACGTCGTACTCCTCGGGCGCGGTCGTCATGCGCGGTCCTCCGTCGTGTCGATGGCCACCCCGGCACGCAGCGCGAGGGTGACGGGCGTGCGTTCGCAGATGTCGAGCAGCCGGGCGCGCTGGCCGTCGTCGAGCACACCGGTGAGGGCGACCCGGCGGGCGATGCGGCCGTTGCGTCCGTCCGACTCGTAGCCGAGCCTGACCCGGACGGATTCCAGCGGCCACTCCTTGCGCTCCGCGTACATCCGCAGGGTGATCGCCGTGCAGGAGCCGAGCGAGGCGAACAGCAGCGCGAACGGTTCCGGTCCGCCGTCCGAACCGCCGCGCCGCACCGGTTCGTCGGCGGTCAGCGGGTGGGTGCCCGCCTTCACCTCCACGTGGTACGGGGCGTCGGCGCAACTGCCGGTCACGACAGCGGTGGTGACCCGTCGGAACGCCGGCGCAGCCGCGGCTCCGGTGGGCGCCTCGTCGGCGTCCGGGCCGGTCGGGGTCTGGCTCATGGCGGACTCGCCCTCGCAGTCGGTCGGGATCGGCACGGGTTCGGCGCCGCCGGGGAGGCCGGCCGGCGCCGTGCCCATCCTGCGCCGTCCGTGCCCGTCCGCGCAGCCGAACACGCGGACGAGTGCACGGACGGTCAACCGCCGGAGCACGGACGGAACGGCCTCACCGCTGCGGCAGCTCCCCGATCTCCGCCAGCACCGCCGCGGTGTCGCCCGGTCGGGAGAACATCGGCCAGTGCCCGGTGGCCAGCTCGCGCAGCTCCCACTCCGGGCCGCCCAGCGCGGCGAAGTACGGGTGCCCGGCGGCGATCATGGCCCGCACCTGCTCCAGCGGGAAGGAGCACGAGACCAGGGCCTTCGGCAGCGTCTGCCCGGCGCCGGTCAGCCGCAGCGGTTCGGTCACGGCCGCCAGCGGGTGCGCGGTCGCCCGCTCGCGGAACCGGGCCCGTGCGGCCCCGTCCATGCCGTCGATGCTGGTGCCGGCTGCGACGAAGTCCTCGAACGAGGGCAGCGGCAGCCTGTGGCCGTCCACCACCGACGCCTCCATCTGCGCCCGGTACCCGGGCTCCCAGAGGTCGGCCAGCGCGACGCCGTCGGGGATCGGGCCGCTGTCGACGTAGACGACGCGCCGGATCCGCTCGGGCATCCGGTCGGCGGCGCCGGTCACCGGGACGGCCCCGCCGCTGTGCGCGACCAGGACGACGTCCCAGAGGTCCTCGCGGGTCATCAGGTCGGTCAGATCGGTGATGTGCCGTTCCACGCCGACCTCGGGCCCGGCCTCGCCGGACCGCTCCGCGACGCCGGTGAGGCTCACGGCGTGGACGGTGTGCCCGGCGGCGCGCAGCGGCTCGGCGACCTCGTCCCAGGCCCATGCGCCGAGCCAGAGTCCGGGGACCAGTACGAACGTGCTCATGGCGGGTAGCTCCTTCTCCGGGCAGCCCTCACCCCGGGCCGCCCACCGGGGACGGTGGTGCTGACGTCTCCGACCCTAGAATCGGATCCGGACAGATGCCGCCCGGATTAGCTGGGGGAACCTTGGACCACCCGGTCAGCCGCGTCCTCGCCCTGCTGGAGCTGCTCCAGGCCCGGCCCGGTCTCACCGGCGCCGAGCTCGCCGACCGGTTGGGGGTCGACGAGCGGACCGTCCGCCGCTACGTCGCCCGGCTGGTGGACCTGGGCATCCCGGTCCGGGCCGGCCGCGGCCGCTACGGCGGGTACCGGCTGCTGCCCGGGTTCCGACTGCCGCCGCTGATGCTCACCGGGGACGAGGCCGCCTCGGTCGTGCTCGGGCTGCTGGCCGGGCGGCGGTCCGGCCTGGCGGTGGGGGAGCAGGCCGCGGAGTCGGCACTCGCCAAGATCCAGCGGGTACTGCCACGTCAACTGCGCGAGCAGGTCGAGGCGGTGGAGCAGACCCTCGGCCTGACCTCGGCGCCGGCGACCGGTCCGCCCCCGGCGGCGGCTGCGCTGTTCACGCTCGCCGAGGCCGCCCGTCGTCGGCGCCGCGTCCGCCTCGCCTACCGGGACCGGCACGGCGTGCCGACCGAGCGCGAGTTCGACCCGTACGGGCTGGTCTTCCACTCGGGCCGCTGGTACGCCACCGGGCTGGACCACCGCAGCGGCGAGCAGCGCACGTTCCGGCTGGACCGGATCGGGTCGGCCGAGCTGCGCGAGGCGGCGTTCGAGCCGCCGGAGGACTTCGACCCGGTCCAGCGGGTGGTGGAGTCGCTGGCCTCGGTGCCTTGGACGCACGAGGTGGAGGTCGTGCTCACCACGACGCTGGCCGAGGCCCGCCACCGCATCCCGCCCGCGGCGGGGCGGCTCACCGCGACCGGCGACGGCCGCGTCCTGCTCCGGGCCCGGGCACAGAACCTCGACGGGGTGGCGATGATGCTGGCCGGCCTCGGCCATCCGTTCACCGTGCTCCGGCCGGACGCCCTGCGCGACGAGGTGCGCGCCCTCGCCGCCCGGCTCACCGCGTGGAGCACGGAGGGTCACTAGGCCGCGTGAAGCGCGCGCGGGCCGCGGCCGACCAGCCCGGCGGCGACCAGGGCGGCGACCCGAGGCGCCGCGGGCGGACGTCCCGGGTCGCCGGGGTGCTGCCGGTGGGTCACGCGTGCGCCGCGGTCCCGGCGGCCGCCCGGGTGATGGCTTCACCCAGACGCTCCCCGGTGTAGGCGTGGCCGCCCATGCCCCAGCCTCCGTCCGGGGCGTTGACGATGTTGATCCGGATGTCGTCGCGATCGTGGCCGGGAGTCATGAGCCCGTACGCGATGTCGGTGGCCCTCTCGATGAAAGCCGCTCGTGCCTCGACGGACGCCAGACCGATGTCGGGCAGCTTGAGTTCGATCAGCACGAGGGAGCGGTTGGCCCCGCCCGCGTACACGTGCTGAGGGTCGAGCAGGTGCAGTACGCCGGCGACCATCGGCGTGAAGAAGGTGTTGCCGGTCAGACCGCTCACGTCGATGAGAGCCCCGCTGAGCTGCGGAATGATCTCCCGCTCTCCGGCCGGGGTGAGGGCGCCGGTGGATGCGATGACGGCGATGGGCATGAGTGTGCTCCTCGAATGCAAGTGACTAGTACGCACGTCCTAGCGAGATCCACCCTGGAGTAGGATGGGCGTCCTAGTCAAGCGGGAAGCGACAGGAAGGGTGGGACGGGATGGCCAGGGAGACCCGGAGCCGGATGGTGGACGCCGCGGTGGACGCGTTGCGCGAACGCGGCCTGCAGGGCATGTCGTTCACCGACGTGCTCGCGCAGAGCGGGGCGGCCCGGGGCGCCATCTACCACCACTTCCCCCGCGGCAAGAACCAGCTCGCCGCGGAGGCCGCCCTGCAGCACGGCCGCGAGGTGCGCGACCGGCTCGCGGAGCTCCGCGCCGCCGACCCGAAGGGCGTCGCCCTGGCCTTCGTCGACTTCGCGCGGCCGGTCGCCCTGGCCGCGGCCCGCGGCGCGGGATGCGCCGTGGCCGCCGTGACCGTCCCCGCGAACGAGGACGGCGGCGACCTGTGCCGGGCCGCCGCCGAGACCTTCGCCTCGTGGACCGAACAGCTCGCCCGGAACCTGCGCGAGGCGGGACTCCCGGCGGCCGACGCGGAGGATAAGGCCGCTCTGCTGATCGCCCTCCTCGAAGGCGCCCAGGTCCTGTGTCGGGCGAGCGGCAACACGGAGCCCTTCGAGCGGGCCGTCCGGACCGCGATGACGCTCTTCGCGGCAGCCTGACGCGCGACGCACTCACCCGACCGCCGCCGGACCCGCTCCGATCGTTGAACGCGGGGCCGCCGGTGCCCAGATCGTTACGACGCGCGTCCCCGACGGCAGGAGCGGTGGCGGCGCGAGCCGGGGCGTCCCGGCGCTCTCCTTCCGGCTGCGCCGCCTCGGCCGTCGTGGCCGAAGCCCGGGCGGTCGCCCGCAGCCGACGGGCGAAGACGCCCGCCAGCGGCCCCGTGAGCAGGAGGATCGGCAACGCCTCCAGCGCGGCCGGCTCGGGTCGGGCCACTCCTCCGCCGCGCTCCGCCCGCGTCAGTGCACCGCCGGCGTCGGCTCGTCCGACCCCGCCGGCCGCTCACCGAAGGCGTCGTCGCGCATCATCCGCTGCGGCCGCCGGACCAGCAGGTAGCCGAGGCCCGCCAGGGTCACCAGCCCGGTGCCGAGCAGCGCCGCCCACACCTGGTACCACGGTGCGCCGGGAGGCGCGAGGACGGTGCGCGGCCAGCAGATGTTGACCACCTCCAGGCCGGTCCACGCCACCGCCAGCGCGTTGACCACCGTCCCGACCCGCCCGTAGGAGACCGGGCCGCAGGGGCGCCAGCCGGTGCGCAGCCGGGCGAGCAGGGCGGCCAGGCAGAGCAGGAAGAACGGCAGGAAGGTGGCGGCCGTGCCGAAGGTGATCAGGCTGCCCATCGCGGTGGACTCCAGGCCGAGCGGCAGCGCCGCCGCGCTGACCAGGGTGGCCGCGACCAGCCCGCCGATCGGCGCCTGGTGCCGGTTGACCTTGCGGACCTGGGCGGCGAACGGGAAGACGCCGTCGCGGGCGAGCGAGTACAGGCCGCGGGCGGCGCCACCCTGCGAGGCCATCAGGCAAGCGGTGAAGGAGATCAGGACGACCACCACGAACGGCTTGGCGGCCCAGTCGCCGAAGCCGGCGGTGACGGCGGTGGTGACCGGGTCGAGGTCCTCCCCGCGGACCACGGCGGCCGGGTCCGGGTGGGCCAGCTCGACGGCGACCGCGTTCAGCACGACCACCGCACCCACGCTGAGCAGCGCCCACCACATGGCGCGGGGCACCTGGCGGCCGGCGTCCTTGGTCTCCTCGGCGGTGGAGACGCAGGCGTCGAAGCCGATGAAGGCCCAGCCGCCGACGGCGACCACGGCCAGGAAGGCGCCGCCGGTCGAGACCCCGGCGGCGGCGGGCGCGTCCAGCAGGTCGGTGAGCAGGCCGAAGCCGTGTGCACGGAAGAAGAGCAGCAGCGCGAAGCCGACCAGGACCGAGGCCACCGCCTCGGCGGCGATGCCCAGCGAGACGAACCACCGCAGCAGGTTGATCCCGTAGGCGTTGACCAGCGCGCAGAACAGCATGAACACCGCCGAGACCAGCACCAGCCGCCCCGGCGTGGGCGTCAGGCCGAACAGGGCGAAGAACCAGGGCGAGGCCAGGTAGGCCACGGTGGTGTTGGCGAACATCACCGCGAACTGCCACATCCAGCCGGTCAGCCAGGCGAAGGCCGGCCCGGCCAGGCGCCGGCTCCACTGGTAGGCGCCGCCGGCCAGCGGCCACTGGGAGGCGAGCTCGGAGTAGACGGCCACCACCAGCAGCTGGCCGAGCAGGCAGACCGGGAGCGCCCAGACCCAGGCGCCGCCCGCCACGCCGAGGCCGACCTGGCTCACGGCGTAGAGGCCGACGACGGGGGAGACGACGGCGAAGCCCATCGAGATGTTGCCGAGGACGCCGAGGCTCCGGCGCAGCTCCTGGCGGTAGCCGAGGGCGGCCAGCCGGTCGGCGTCCGCGGCCGCCGCGGGGAGAGCGGCCGGGGAGGCCGGGGAGGCCGGGGGAGCCGGGGGAGCCGGGGAGATCCGGGCTCTGGAGGGGTTCTCGGTCACGGGGCGTCCACCTTGCCGTCGTCCGGGCGAGCCCGAACCGGGCCCGACGTGGAAAACTAACTTTGTTAGTCCGGGACGGTAGCCCGTCGGCCCGGGGCATCGGAAGGGCCGAAACCGGTCTGTAATAACGTGGGGCGACCGCAGCCGGCAGGGAGGGGCGAACAGCATGGGACGACCGAGCAGGCCGCTGCTGAGCAGGGAGAGCATCGCCCGGGCCGCTCTCGACGCGGTCGACGAGCAGGGGGCGGACGGCCTGACCATGCGGGCCGTCGCGGACCGGCTGGGGGTGAAGGCGGCCTCGCTCTACAACCACGTGAGCGGCAAGGACGAGCTGATCGACGCCCTGGCCGAGCTCGTCAACGCGGAGATCGACCTGGGCCCGCTCGCGCCCGCGGCCGATCCGGCCGGCGGTGCGGCGGACCGGGGGAACGACTGGCGGGCCGGCGTCGCCGCCTACGCCCGCGGCTACCGCGCCGCGTTCCTGCGCCACCCGCACACCATCGCGCTGCTCGCCCGCCGCCGGGTCGGGGCCGAGCGTCAGCTGCTCGGTTACGACACGCTGCTCGCCGCGCTCGGCCGGGCCGGTCTCACCCCCGGCGACGCCGCCGAGGCGGCCGCGGCGCTCGACTACCTGGTGCTCGGATCGGCGCTGGAGACCTTCACCGCCGGCTTCGCCCGGCCCGCCGCCGAATACCGCCCCGGCTACCCGGCCCTGGCCGGTGCCCTGGAGGCATCCGCCGAGCGCAGCGGGGGGCCGGGCGGGGACGCGCCCGGGCTGGACGAGCGCGGCTTCGAGCTCGCCCTGCGGCTCCTCCTCGACGGCCTGGCCGCCCGTCCGTCCTGAGGCCCACCGGTGCGGGAGCGCCGCGTCCGGCCCGTCCCACCCGGCCCGGCCTCCCGGGCCCGCCGCCGGACCGCCGCCGAACCCCGCCCGACGGACGGGTCCGGGCGTGCCGACGGGCCCGGACGCGCTGTGCGTCCGGGCCTACCGCCGTCTCAGAGTGCCGTCAGGCCTGCGGAGCACCCTTCTGCTCCGCCTCGACCTTGCGCTTCACCTCGGCCATGTCCAGCTTCCGCGCCTGGCCGATCAGGTCCTCGAACGTGGCCTCCGGCAGGGCGCCGGGCTGCGAGAAGACGAGCACGCCCTCGCGGATGATCGCCAGCGTGGGGATCGACTGGATGCCGAACGCCGCGGCCAGCTCCTGCTGCGCCTCGGTGTCCACCTTGGCGAAGACGAGGTCGGGGTGGCGCTCCGCAGCCTTCTCGAACACCGGGGCGAACTGCCGGCACGGGCCGCACCACGCCGCCCAGAAGTCGATGAAGACGAAGTCCTTCCCGTCGGGGCCGGGGACGATCTCGTCGAAGTTCTCCTTGGTCAGCTCGACCGTGTTGCTCATCTCGCGATTCCTGCCCTTCCGGAGGCGGCGGTCCAGGCCATGTGCCCGCGACAACCGCCGCCGCCCGCGGGCTATTCCGAAGCCTTCCGGCGCCCGGTTGAGCACTCCGCCGATCCCGTCCGTACAGGTGGGTGTCCGTACCCCGCGCGGCCTCCGGAGGCGAGTCCGCCGGGGGCCCTGCCCGCCGGGGCCCTGTCCGACGGGGAGCACACCATGCACAGCACCGGCAGTACCAGCAGAACCAGCCGTACGCATCGCACCGCCCGGATCGGCCGCCCCGGCCGGATCGCCGTCGTCGCCGCGGCCGGGATCGCCGCGGGCGCCCTGGCCGCCGGCTGCGGGTCGTCCGGCTACTCGTCGCCGTCCGGCTCCGGTTCGGGGGCGGCCGCCACCGCCCCCGCCGCGCCGAGCGGCCCCGGCGACCCGGGCGCCCGGAGCGGCACCGGCACCGTCGCCCTGCAGGCCGCCACCGACCCCGAGCTCGGCGCCGTGGTCACCGACGGCGCGGGCTTCACCGTCTACCGCTTCGACCGGGACACCGCCGACCCGTCGATGTCCGACTGCAACGGCACCTGCGCCTCGACCTGGCCGCCCGTCCCGGCCTCCGGCGGGGCCACGGTCAAGGGCATCGACAGCAAGCTGGTCGGCACCGTCACCCGGGCCGACGGCAGCAAGCAGCTCACCCTGAACGGCTGGCCGGTCTACCGCTACGCCCCGGACACCAAGCCCGGCGACACCAAGGGCCAGGGCGTCCAGGGCACCTGGTTCGTGCTGACCCCGGCCGGCGCCAAGGCGGGTGCGCCCGCGAGCTCCCCGTCGGGCGGCTCGATGTCCAGCACCCCGGGCGGCGGCTACGGCGCGCACTGAGGGGCCCGGCGGTGGTCCGGACCGGACGCGGAGATCTCGACCCGGAGGTACGGGTGCGCGAGGATGGCGTCGTGACCGAGGAGCACCCGCACGGCGGTGCGGCCGCAGGAGGCGGCGGTGCCCCGGACGAGGACCTCATGCGCGCCCTCTACCGGGACCACGCAGGGCCGCTCTTCGGCTTCGTGCTGCACCTGGTCGCGGGGGACCGCCAGCGGGCCGAGGACGTCGTGCAGGAGACGTTGGTCCGCGCCTGGCGCAACATCCACCGACTCGACCCGGAGGCGCGCTCGCTGCGGCCCTGGCTGGTGACGGTGGCCCGGCGGATCGTCATCGACGGCCACCGCAGCCGCCTGGCCAGACCGGACGAGGTGGACCCGGCGCCGCTGGAGATGCTGCCGGCCGAGGACGAACTCGACCGTGCCCTGAAGCTGATGACGATCTCCGAGGCGCTCGGCGACCTCTCGGAGGCGCATCGGCAGGTGATCGTCGAGACCTATCTGATGGGCCGCACGGCCAACGAGGCGGCGGCCGAACTCGGCATCCCGGCCGGTACCGTCCGGTCGCGGGTGTTCTACGCGTTGCGCTCGCTCAGGCTGGCGCTGGAGGAACGGGGAGTGACATCGTGACAGCGTCCGAGCCCGGTCCCGGCGGCCCCGAGCGGAAGCCCGGCGGCCCGGCGCGGGCCGAGGGCTCCGGGTTCCCCGACCAACCCGCAGGCCACGGCGTCGGCCACGTGGATGCCGGCGCCTACGTCCTCGGCCTGCTCGAACCGGAGGAGCGGGCCGCGTTCGCCGCCCACCTGGGGAGCTGCCCCGAGTGCACCGCGCAGGTCGCCGAACTCGGCCCCGTCGAGCCGCTGCTGGCCGAGTACGCGGCATCCGCCGAGGCCGCCGGGCTCGACCTCGCCGACCCCGCGCCGCAGCCTGACCCGCTGCTGCTGGACCGGCTGGTCGCCGAGGTCACGGTCGTCCGCCGGCGGGGCCGGGTCCGCCGGCTGGTGCTGGTCGCGGCGGCGGCGGTCATGGTGGTGGCCGGACCTGCCGTCACCGCCGTCGTGGTCGGCGCGGATTCCACGCCCGGAGTGGTCGCCGTCGCCGAGCAGAGGTTCAGCGCCACCGACCCGACCACCGGCGCCAGCGCCACGGTCGGGCTCGACGGCGCGGCGTGGGGGAGTCAGGTCAGTCTCGAACTCTCCCATGTGCCAGGCCCGTTGAGCTGTGAACTGGTGGCCGTCTCGGACACCGGCGCGCGCCAGACCGTCACCACCTGGAGCGTCCCGGCCGCCGGCTACGGCACCGCGGCCGCCCCGGGCGCCGTGCTTCACACCACCGGCGGCACCGGTCTGCAGCCGGGCGAGATCGACCGCTTCGAGGTCCGCACCCTGGACGGCGCCACCGTGCTGGTCACCGTCCCCGCGCACCGGGCCTGACCGGGCGGTCTGACGCTGCGGCCCCGCCGGCCTCACCCGATCGGCGGCGCCTTGCGGCCCAGCCGCCTGCGCGGGCCGGAAGGGCCGGCGGCGACGCGCCCGGACCGGGCCGGATTCACGGCCGGCAGGCGCCGTCCCGTCGACCGGACGAGCCCTCCGGGCCGCCGCCCCCGGGGCTCTGCTCTGGTGTTCCCGCGGGGTGCGGCGCACCCTGGAGGAGTAACCGCTGGAGGTGATCCGCCATGCAGACTCTTGTCGGTTGGCACATCGAGATGGAGTTCCGGGAGGAGGGGGCGCGGACAGCCGCCGCCGCCCTGCTCCGGCTGGGTGACGGGACGGAGCTGCGCGCCCACGGGTACACCAGCCGCCACCCGTCCGACCCGGAACAGCTGCGGGTCGGCGAGGAGATCGCGGCGGCCCGGGCGCTCAACGACCTCGCCTCGCAACTGCTCACCAAGGCCCACGGTGAGATCCAGGAGGTCAGCCCGATCCCGACCCACCCGCTGACGTGACGGCGGCGGAACGCGGCGGCGCCACGAGCTCCGGGCCGCTCGGACCACCCGACCCGCAGCCCCGGAAGTCGCGGGCGCCGCTGCTCTGCCCGCGCTGCGGGCACGAGCAGCGGGTGGTGCCGGGCGGTCCGGATCGCGCGGTGCGAGTGGTGCACGTCGGCACCGGCCGGGAGGCGTGCGAGCCGGGCGACCTCGCCAGGGCCCCGGAGGACGGAACCTGACGCGGGGCGGGGCACCGGTCAACCGGTCCGCCCCGCCGCGGGCCCGCGGCCACACGGCGCACGGGCCCGGTTCGGTCGCAGGGCCGTGTCCGGGCGGTACGCCGTTCAGTTCGGGTAGTACGTCGTCGGCAGCGGCCACTCCGGTCCGATCGGCCGCGGTTCCGGCTCGTTGATCGTGATCCGGATGCCGACGGTCCCCGCCAGGCCGAGCCGCAGCCGGCTGCGGGCCAGCGCGATCAGCGCCGACATGCCGTACTTGTTGAGCAGCGAGATGCGGTAGCGCGCGGTCGCGTCCGCGTCGCAGACCGCTGCGCGGGCCGGGAACCGGCGGCCGGTCGGGCGCCCGTGGGAGTCGCAGGGGCCGACCAGGACCCGGGGGTGGCGCCGGATGCGCTCGGCCTCGTCGGAGTGGGTCCTGGTCCAGATGCCGAGGGCCGCGCCGTCGGCGACCACCCAGCTCTGCGACTCCGCCCGGCTGCCGTCGTCGCCGAAGGTGGTGAGCAGGAGGTATCTGCTGTCGGCGAGATCGTCGGTGCGGTGGTGCACGATTGTCCTCCCGTTCCACGTCGGGGCGGTCGCGGTGCGGCCGCCAGCCGCCGTCGCAGTGCACCGCAGTGCACGCGGGACGGCGTCGCCCGGGTGCCCGTGAGTGCACCGGCCGGGTGGGTCACTCCATTCTCGTCCAGCTGGGCCGCCGGTTCGAGGGGGATGCGGCTGCCCGTGGGACGTGGGGCCGGTCCCGCGCCGGGAAACGGCGAGCGGCCCGTCCGGTGTCGGAACACCGGACGGGCCGCTTCGCACCCGAGTGGACCCCCGCCGTCAGTGCACCAGCACCGGGATGTCGTTGCTCTCCGTGGCGCCGTCGCCGGAGGCGGCCACGGTGCTGCCCGGGCGACCGGCGTTGACCAGGACGAAGGCGATCGCCGAGGCCGTCACCAGGATGCCGAACGACCACCAGATCGCGGTCGAGAAGCCGTGCACCATGCCCTGGAACTGCACCGCCTTGGCGGCGGCCGGGCTGGTCGCAGCGCCCGCGTGGGCGGCCAGCCAGGTGGTGGTGGCGCTGGCGGCGATGGTGTTCAGCAGCGCGGTGCCGATGGCGCCGCCGACCTGCTGGGAGGTGTTGACCATGGCGGACGCCACGCCCGCGTCACGCGGCTGGACGCCGTGCGTGGCCAGGCTCATCGCCGGCATGAACGCGGTACCCATGCCGAGGCCCATCAGGACCAGGCCGGGCAGGATCAGCGCGGGGTACGAGGTGTCCAGGCCGATCTGGGTGAGCAGCAGCATGCCGATCGAGGCGACCAGGAACCCGGGGGCCATCAGGAACCGCGCGGGAACGCGGGTCATCAGCCGGGCGCCGATCTGGGTGGAGCCGGTGATCATGCCGGCCACCATGGGCAGGAAGGCGACTCCGGTCAGCACCGGGCTGTAGCCGAGCACGATCTGCAGGTAGTAGGTCAGGAACAGGAAGAGACCGAACATGCCGATCACGGCCAGACCCAGCGACAGGTAGACCCCGCCGCGGTTGCGGTCCAGGACGACGCGCAGCGGCAGCAGCGGCGCCTTGACCTTCCGCTCGACCAGGACGAACGCGGCCAGCAGCACCGCGGCGGCGACGAACAGGCCGATCGTGATGCCGGCGGACCAGCCGTCGGACTCGGCGCGGGTGAAGCCGTAGACCAGGGCGACCAGGCCGGTGGTGACCAGCAGCACGCCGGGGACGTCCAGACGGTTGCGGTTGCGGCCCTCGGCGGGCTCGCGGATCACCAGCACGGCACCGACCGCGGCGGCGACGGCGAACGGGATGTTGACGAAGAAGGTCCAGCGCCAGTTCATGTACTCGGTCAGCAGGCCGCCGAGGATCAGGCCGATCGCACCGCCACCGCCGGCGATGGCGCCGTAGATGCCGAACGCCTTGGCGCGCTCCTTGGCCTCGGTGAACATCACGGCCAGCAGCGAGAGCGCGGCCGGCGCGAGCAGGGCGCCGAAGACGCCCTGGAGGGCGCGGGCGCCGAGCAGCATGGCGGTGTTGGCGGCGGCGCCGCCCAGCGCGGAGGCCAGCGCGAAGCCGGTCAGTCCGACCACGAAGGTCCGCTTGCGGCCCCAGAGGTCCGCCACCCGGCCGCCGAACAGCAGCAGACCGCCGAAGGCCAGGGCGTAGGCGGTGATCACCCACTGGCGGTTGCCGTCGGTGATGCCGAGATCCTTCTGGGCCGAGGGCAGCGCGATGTTCACGATGGTGGCGTCGAGGACGACCATCAGCTGCGCGAGGCCGATGAATATCAGTGCCTTCCAGCGCCGCGGATCAGGCTGCGTGGCGGACAGGGCGTCGGTTTTTGGCATGGGGGTACTCACTTCACGGTGCGGTGCGTGCGCGGTAGGGGCAGTCGGTGTGCGGAGGACCGGCCGCGCGGTGCGCGGCGGCGGTCGGGTCATCGGGGCCGGTCGCCGGAGCGGCCGGAGGTCAGTGGTCGGAGTGGAAGTCCTCGAAGGTCGCGGCCCGGCCGGGCAGGACCGAGGGTGCCGGTGCCCGCAGTCCGTCCAGGAACAGCTGCAGGTGGCGGTGGACGAACTCGTCCAGGAGCTGGCAGGAGGTGCCCGGAAGGGGGCGGGTGAGCTGGCTGATCGCGATGAACAGGTCGCCGTGGTCGACGTCCGCGCGGAGCTCGCCGGCCGCCTTGGCGCGGTCCATCAGTTCCACCACCGCGGTCGTCATCCGCTCGCGGATGCCGACCAGGTCCGGATCGTGCACGTCGACCCGGCTGGTGAGGACCGGGCACAGGGCGCCGACCTTCTCCTCGACCGTCGCGTGCACGAACCGCTGGAGGGCGTCGAACGGGCTGCCGCCCTCGGCCTGCGCCGCCTCGGCGCCGGCCAGCACGCGGTTCTTGACGAGCAGCGCCACCTCGCGGATCAGTGCGGTGCGGTCCGGGAAGTTCCGGTACAGCGTCGCGTTGCCGACCCCGGCCCGCCTGGCGATCTCGTCCAGCGGCGCGTCCGCGCCGTGCTCGACGAAAGCGTCCCGCGCCGCCATGATGATCCGCTCGCGGTTGCGGGTCGCGTCCGCGCGCAGCTTGGGCGTGCGGGCGGGCTCCGCGGTGCGGACCGGCGTGGTCGCGGCGGTGCTGCTCACTGCGTACTCCTTCCAGCATACCGGGGAGATTCTCCCCGTTTACCAGCGTACCGGGGACGCCGTCCCCGCTTAGGTCTTCGATAAGGGCAAACGGGGAATCCGTCCCCGGAAATTTCGACCGAGGATGTGACCTGCATCACATTCTCGGGAGGGTCGGGAATGCGCCCTGCCTCAGAGCCGGAGCCGGAGCCGGAGCCAGGGCCGGGGCCGGGGCTCTGGTGCCGGGCGTCGGCGGCCCGGCCGGTCGCAGGTCGGCCGGGTGTCGCAGCGGGATCTCGAAGTGGACGGTCGCGACACCGGGCCCGTGTTCTCCGGTCGGGCGGGCGTCGTGGACCTCCTCCGCGAGGCTGCGCCAGAACGCCTCGGCGCCCGGAATGGCGGTGTTGGTGTGCAGGTAGAGCCGCCGGTAGCCGCCCTCGGCGGCGGCGAAGTCGCGGGCCCGGTGCACCAGCTCGCGGGCCAGCCCGTTCCGTCGGTGCCCGGCCCGGACGTACACCCGGACCAGCTGTGCGGTGGTGCCGGACGGGTAGCGCTCGGTGAGCTCGCGCGGATGCGGCGGGTGGGCCGGCCCGGTCGAGTGCAGTGCGGTGGTGGCGACCACCTCGCCCCCGTGTGCGGCGACGAGCAGGGCGTGGCGGGGGTGGTCGAGGTAGTGGCCCTGGAGGTCGACCACGTCGGCGTGCCAGTCGGGGACGTACCCGTAGCCGAACTCGCGGTAGAACGTGTCCAGGATCAGTCGGCGCGCACCCGGCACGTCGCCGGGCCTTGCGTGCCTGATCTCGTAGAGGGATTGACGGTTCATCGGTGAACTCCCGGGGCGGGGCGCGGGCGGCTGCTCGGCACCCTACATGAAAACGACTTTCATCTGATGCTTCGTCGGGCGGCTGGTCGGGGCGCGTTGAAAATGAAAACGAATGCCGTTACCTTCTCCCTCGGCACGCCGGGCCGGGCTGCCGTAGCCGTCGAGAGGGAGAGCCGTGGCGCATCTGCTGGTGATCGAGAGCTGGGTCGGCTCCATGAGCAGACTGCTGCCGAGGGCGCTCAGGGAGGGCGGCCACCGGTTCACCTTCCTCACCCGCGACCTGCACCACTACCTGCGGTCCGCCCCCGCCGGCGGCCCGCACCCGCTGCTCGCCGCCGAGAACGTCCTGACCGCCGACACCAACGATCCGGACGCCCTGCTCCCGTACGCCGAACGGATGCACACGGTGCTCGGCTTCGACGGCGTGCTCTCCTCGTGCGACTACTACCTGCCGACCGTCGCCCGGGTGGCCCGGCGGCTCGGCCTGCCCGGGCCGGCGCCGGAGGCCGTCACGGCCGCCTGCCGCAAGGACCTCACCCGGCAGGTCCTCGCCGGGGCCGGGGTCCCCGGCCCCGCGTACGCGCTCTGCACCGACCGCGGGCAGGCGGTCGCCGCCGCGCGGGCGATCGGCTTCCCACTGGTGGTCAAGCCGGTCGACCTGTGCGCCGGGATGCTGGTCCGCGCCGTCGCCGACGAGCGCGAACTGGCCGCCGCGCTCACGGCGCTGGAGGAGTTCCCGGTCAACGCCCGGGGCCAGCGGCGGGCGTCCGCGGCGCTGCTGGAGGAGCTGCTGACCGGGCCGGAGGTCAGCGTCGAGACCGTCTCCGCCGGCGGCTCCGTCCACGTCGTCGGGATCACCGACAAGAGCGTCGGGGGCGCACCCGCCTTCATCGAGACCGGCCACATGTTCCCGGCCGCGCTCGATCCGGTCGACGCGGCGAAGGCGGCCGACACCGCCGTGGCGGCGCTCACGGCGCTCGGCCTCGACCAGGTGGTCGCGCACACCGAGATCAAGCTGACCCCCGCCGGACCCCGGGTGGTCGAGGTCAACCCCCGTCCGGCCGGCAACCGGATCACCGAGCTGGTCCGGCGGGTGACCGGGGTCGACCTCGCCGCCGCCGCGGTCGACGTCGCCCTCGGCCGCCGGCCCGACATCGCCGTCCACGCCACCGGGGTCGCCAGCGCCGCGATCGCCTTCCTCGTCCCGGACGGCGAGGGGGCCGGCCCGCTGGCGGGCTTCGACGGCGAGGCCGCCGTCCGGCGCGATCCCGCGGTGGTCGAGCTGACGCTGGCCGAGCCGGGCCGTGAGGTGCGGCCCGCCACCAGCAACAACGAGTACCTCGGGCACGTGATGACGGCGGACACCTCCGGGGCCGGGGCGCGCCGGGCGGCCGAGCGGCTGCTGGGCGGACTGGCGGCGCGCTTCGAGGCCGCTCCCGGGGGCGACGGCGGATCCGACCCGACTGCCGCGGCCGGTACGGCGGCCGGCCCCGCTGCGGACCGTCCGGACCGGGCCGCGGCGGTGCCCGCATGACCGCGGCCGTTCCGGGGACCTCGGCCCCGTCGGGGGCCGCCGCCGATCCGCGGACCGGGGGAGCGGCCGGGGCTCCGGGCGCTGCCGGGACCGCCGATGCTGCCGGGACCGCGCTGGGCCTGATCGTCGCCCGGGCCCGCGCCGGGGCGTACGGGCCCGATCCGGCCGGGGAGCGGATCGCCGTCGCCTTCAGCACCACCCAGGCCGTCCGGCATCCCGGGCGCGCCCGCGGGTACCGCAACGAGGTGCTCAGCCTGCGCCTCGGCGGAGCGGTCGGCTCCTGCGCCGTCGAGCCCGGCGACCTGTCCGCCGGCACCCTCGCCGACTGCGTCGGTGCGACCGTGACCGAACTGCTCGACCACCCGCTCACCCCCGTCCGGGTCGCCGTCCTGGACGCCTACCTGGCGCACTGCCTGCCGCACGGCTGGGCGCCCGCCGCCCGCCGGGTCACCGTCCCGGCCGGCGGCTCGCTGGAGAAGTCCCGGGCCCGGGCCGGTGCCGTGGTCGGCCTGCTCCCGCTCGCCCGGGTCCGCCGGGTGCTGGTGGTAGGCGTGGTCAACTCGCTCCTGGAGCAGCTCCGTTCGCACGGTGTCGGCTACCTGCCCTGTGACCTCAAGGGCGGCACCACCGAGTGGGGCGAAGCCGTCCACCCGGACGCCCCGGGCCTGCTCGACGCCTGCGACGCGATCCTGGCCTCCGGTATGACGCTCGGCAACGGCACACTCGATCCGCTGCTCGCCCACGCCCGCGCCACCGGCAAGCCGCTGGTGCTGTTCGCCCAGACCGGCAGCGCCGTGCTGCCCCGGCTGCTCGGCCTTGGGGTGAGCGCCGTGAGCGCCGAGCCCTACCCCTTCTTCTGGCTCGACGGCGGCCCCAGCACGATCCACCTGTACGGCGGCGACGGCCACGGCGGCGACGCCGCCCCGGTGGGCGGTGAGGGCCGGTGACCGCACTGCTCGCCTCGGCCACTCTCGGCAACCCCGACCTGCTGTCGCTGCTCGGCCGCACCCCACTGGCGCGGATCACCACCCCGCTGCCGCACCCGCACCCCGGATTCTGGGCCAAGCTGGAGGGGCTCGGTGCCGGCGGCATGAAGGCCCGTTCCGCCGTCGCGATGCTCCGCGGCGCCCGGGCCCGGGGTGAACTACGGCCCGGCGCCACGGTGGTCGAGTCCACCTCGGGCACGCTGGGCATCGGCCTGGCCTTCGCCGGACAGGCCCTCGGCCATCCGGTGGTACTGATCGGGGACCAGGAACTCGAACCGTCCATGCGGCAGTTGCTGCACGCCCACGGCGCCCGGCTGGAGCTGGTCGACCGGCCGGCCGGGCACGGCGGCTGGCAGGCCGCCCGGTTGGCCCGGCTGCGCGCGGTGCTCGACCAACTCCCGGACGCCTACTGGCCCGACCAGTACAACAACCCCGACAACGCGGCCGGCTACCTGGCGATGGCCCAGGAGATCGGCGCCGAACTCGATCACCTGGACGTGCTGGTGTGCAGCGTCGGCACCGGCGGCCACAGCGCCGGGCTCGCCGAGCCGCTGCGGCGGCGGTGGCCGGCCCTGCGGGTCATCGGCGTCGACTCGGTCGGCTCCGCCATCTTCGGCCAGCCCGCGCGGCCCCGGCTGATGCGCGGGCTGGGCAGCTCGATCCACCCGCGCAACGTCGCCCACCAGGCCTTCGACGAGATCCACTGGGTCGGCCCCGCAGAGGCGGTCGACGCCTGCCGGCGGCTGGCCCGCGGGGCGTTCGTCAGCGGTGGCTGGAGCACCGGCGCGGTCGCCCTGGTCGCGGCCTGGGCGGCCCGGGTCCAGCCGGACGCGGCCGTGGCCACGGTCTTCCCGGACGGTCCGCACCGCTACCTGGGCACCGTGTACGACGACGGGTTCTGCCGGCGGCACGGCCTGGAGCCGGACCGGGCCGCGCTGCGGCCGATCGAGATCCCGCACCCGGCCGCGGTCGAGGTCACCGGCTGGGCCCGCTGTCGCACCGGCCGCACCGGCCCGGCGCAGCCCGCGAGCTGCAGCGCCCGTGCGGACCGGACCGAGCGCGCCGGTCGCACCGCGCGTACCGAGCACACCGGCCGGAGCACCGACCGACCCGAGGGGGAGCGATGAGGCTCGACGTGCGCACCGTGCGGCTCCGGCTCGCCGAGCCGCTGCGGATCTCCCGCTCGGTGACCACCGAACGCGACGCCGTCCACCTCGCCGTCCGCCACGGCGGGTTGACCGGCCACGGCGAGGCCGTCGCCAGCGCCTACCTGCGGCTTCCCGCCGACCTGATCCGGCGCGAGGCCGGCGCGCTCCGCCCGGACCTGGCGCGCTACCCGGACCCGGAGACCGCCCTGGCCGAACTCCAGCACGGTGCCGTGCCGTTCGAGGCGCTGCCGGCCGGCGTGCTGGCCGCCGTGGAGGCCGCCCTGCTCGACCTGGTCGGCAAGCGGGCCGGCGCCCCCGTCCACCGACTCCTCGGCCGGATCGCCCCGGTGGTCGCCGCCACCGCCCGCACGATCGGCATCGAGCCGCCCGACCGGGCCGCCGTACTGGCCGCCCGGCTGGCCGCCGCCGGGTTCACCGTGCTCAAGGTCAAGGCCGGTTCGGCCGACCCCGCGGACGACCTCGCCCGGGTGCGGGCCGTCCGGGAGCATGCTCCCGGCGCCCGGCTGCTGCTCGACCCGAACGGCGCCTGGACCGCCGACCAGGCGCACCGGCTGATCCCCGCCTTCGCGGCCGCCGGCGTCGAGGCGGTCGAGCAGCCCATCCCGCCCGGCACCCCCGAAGCGCTCGCCGCCGTCGCCGAGCGCTCCCCGGTCCCGGTGATCGCCGACGAGGACGCCGTCGACCACGAGGACGCCTGCCGGCTCGCCGGTCGGGTCCACGGCGTCAACCTCAAACTGGCCAAGTGCGGTGGCGTGCACCAGGTGCTGCGCATCCACGCCGCCCTCCGGGGCAGCGGCACCGAGTTGATGCTCGGCTGCCTCGCCGCGAGCTCGCTCGGGATCGCCCCGGCCGTCCACCTGGCCGACCGGGCCCGCTGGATCGACCTGGACGGGCACCTGCTGCTCGCCCACGACCCCTGGCAGGGCATCGGTGGCACCGGCGGCACCGTCCGCACACCCGACCGGGCCGGCCTGGGCGTCCTGCCGGTGCCCGATCCGGCCGCCGTGGCCCGCGCCCGGGCCGCGGCGGCGGCCCGCCGGTGAGGACGCTGCACGTCGTACGGAGCTTCCCGCTGCCCGTGCGGCTGCTGCTGGTCAACCAACTCGGCGTCAACACCGGCTTCTACCTGCTCGTCCCGTACCTCGCCGGACACCTCACCGACGACCTCGGGCTCTCCGCCCTCGCCGTGGGCGCCGTGCTCGGTCTGCGCAACCTCAGCCAGCAGGGCCTGTTCATCCTCGGCGGCTCGGCCGCCGACCGGCTCGGTGCCCGCCGGGTCATCATCGCCGGCTGCGCGCTGCGTACCGTCGGCTTCGGGCTGTTCGCGCTCGGCGACTCACTCACCGTGCTGCTCGCCGCCTCGGCGCTCAGCGGACTGGCCGGCGCCCTGTTCAACCCGGCCGTCCGCACCTACGTCGCGCACGAGGCCGCCGACCGCAAGGCCGACGCCTTCGCGCTGTTCGCGGTGTTCGCCACCACCGGGGCGCTGGCCGGCCCGCTGCTCGGCGCCCTCCTGCTGCTGGTCGACTTCCGGACCGCCGCGCTGACCGCCGCCGGCGTGTTCGCCGTGCTGACCGCGGCCCAGGCGCTCGCCCTGCCGGAGCGGGCCGTCCCGCCGCCGCCGCGCGGCGTGTTCGCCGACTGGCGCGAGGCGGCCGCCGACCGCCGGTTCCTGGCCTTCGCGTGCGCCATGGTGGGCCAGTTCGGCATGGAGAGCCAGCTCTACCTGCTGCTGCCCGACGCGGCCCGGCGCGCCACCGGCTGGGCGGGCGCGGTCGGCCTGGTCTTCCTCACCAGCACCCTGGCCAACCTCGCGCTCCAACTGCGCATCACCACCCGGCTCCAGCGGCAGGGCCCGCCCGCCCGGTGGATCGCGCCGGGCCTCGCCGTGGCCGGAACCGGCTTCCTGCTGCCGCTCGCCGCCCCCGGCCTGCCGGGCGTCCTCGGCGGCGTGCTGCTGCTCCAGCTCGGCCTGATGACCGCCCAGCCCTTCGTCCTGGCGCTGATCCCGGCCTTCGCCGGCGGCGGCCTCACCGGCACCTACTACGGCCTGTACTACGCGGTCTCCGGTGTCGCCGCCGCCCTCGGCAACACGGCGGTCGGCCGCGCCATGGACGGCACCGCCGCCGCGCCCTGGCTGCTCTGCGCGGCCCTCGGTCTCGGCTCCGCCACCGCCGTCGCCCGGCTGCACCGCACCGGGCGGCTCCCCACCCCCGCCGGCCCACTCCCCAGCGAGGCCCGATGAACGGCCGCAACCTGCTCACCGACACCCCCGAGCTGTACGAACTGCGTTTCCCCGACCCCGGGTTCACCGCCGCTCGGTGGGCCGAGTCGGTGCTCGTCGAGCACCGTGCCGGGCCCACCGTGCTCGACCTCGGCTGCGGCACCGGCCGGGACGCCGGCTGGCTGCACCGCGTCGCCGGGCGGAGCGTCACCGGCCTGGACAGCTCCCCGGCGATGATCGCCCACGCCCGCGCCCACCACCCCGGGCCGGACTACCACGTCGGCGACATGCGGGACTTCCACCTCCCCGGCCGCTTCGACGCCGCCCTCTGTCTGGACAGCGCGTTGCTCCACTGCCACACCAACGACGACCTCGACGCCGTGCTCGGCCGGCTCCGCCGCCACCTGCGCCCCGGTGGCCTGCTGGTCGCCGAGATGCGCAACGGCGCCTTCTTCCTGGGCCGCACCGAACTCCTCGACGCCCCGCGCACCGACACCGTGACCCGCGACGGCACCACCTTCACCTCGCACACCACCCTCCGGATCGACCATGCCGCCCAGCTCCTGCGCCGCATCCGGACCTGGACCACCGGCGACGGCGCCCCGCCGGTCGAACAGCACTCCGCCTGGCGGCTGCTCTTCCCGCAGGAGCTGCGCCACCTGCTCGCCGCCAACGGCTTCACCGTCCTCGCCCTCTACGACCGGCCCGGCCCGCGGACCGAGCCGCCGTGGACCGACGGCGCCGAGCCCGCCGACACCGCCGAGGACGACCGCCTCCACCTGGTCGCACGGCTCGGCACCGCCGCCGGGCCCACCCGCACCGGCCGGTCCACGGTGCCCGTCACCGCGCCGCTCGCCGCCGGGGCGGTGGACGAGGAGGCCTGACCGGACGCCCGTCACCGTGCGCGCCGGCCTCTCCTCCCGACCGTCCGGCGGGGACACCCACCCCGGAGCACCTCGTAGGCCGACACGCCGGCGCCGGTCACGGCCGGGCGCCCCCGGACGTCCCCCGGCGCAGGCGCGACTGCTTCGAACGGGCACCGACGCTCCGTCGGAGCGGAGGCGGCATCGGGGTGCCCCCGGTCGAGGGCCGGTGGAGTGCGGGCCGCGGCGGCGCGGCCCCGGGCCGTTCCCCAGGACAGGGCCTACGCTGAACTCGCCCGGGCGGCCGGTCGGCCGCGGGAGTCGGGAGGGGCCCGGCGGCCGGGTTCGAGGAGGTGCGCGATGGGCAGCGGCGAGGGTGCCACGGTGCGCTGTGTGGCGGCCGTTCCGTGCTGGGTGAGCCTGATGGCGCACGATCTCGACGCCGCGAAGGCGTTCTACGGCCCGCTGCTGGGCTGGGAGTTCGAGCCGGGGCCGGACCGGTTCGGCCCCTACGTGCACGCGGTGGTCGGCGGCGAGGCCGTGGCCGGGCTGGGCGTGGCCGGCAGCGGCTGGGCCATGCCGGTCGCGTGGACCAGCTACTTCGGCACCGAGAGCGCCGACGCCGCCGCCGACGCCGTCCGCGAGCGCGGCGCGACCCTCGCCGTGGGCCCGCTCGCCTTCGACGCCGGCCGGGTGGCGTTCGCCGCGGACCCGGCGGGGGCGGTCTTCGGCATCTGGGAGGGCCCGCTGGGCCGGGCCCGGCGCCTCGACCTGCCGGGCGCGCCGGTCTGGATCGAGCTGCGCACGCCGGACCCGTTCGCGGCGGCGCTCTTCTACGGCGAGGTGTTCCGCTGGGACGGGCGGGACCCGGAGCGGTTCGAGGTGCGCTGGGAGCACGACCGAGTGGTGCTGCGCACCGAGGGTCACAGCGTGGCGGCCCTCGCCCGGGAGCAGTCGGCCGGCCCGGCCGGTATGCCCCCGCACTGGGAGGTGTCGTTCGCGGTGCCGGACACCGATGCGGCCCTGGCGCGGGCGGAGGAGCTCGGCGGGTCGGCGCTCGGACCGGCCTTCGACTCCCCGTACGGCCGGGTGGCGCGCCTCCAGGACCCGGAGGGCGGGCGCTTCGCGGTGATCAGTCCCAAGGGCTGAGTGCCCGGGCCCGGCCCGCCTCAGCCGCCGGCTTCTGTTCCGGCCTCTGTTCCGGCCGGCCGGCCGGCCTCCGGGACAGCCGCCCGCTCGTTCCGCAGGTGCTCGCCGAGCGCCGCCCGGGAGCCGGCCGGCAGCGCCTTGCGCGCGGCCGGGAACAGCCCCTTCTCCTCCACCGCCAGGTGCCGGCGGACGGTGTCGGCCAGGCCCTGGAGGAGGGTGCCGGACGCGGGCTCGTCGGTGCCGAGACTCTGCAGGTCGGAGAGGTACTGGCCGATCGTGAGGTGGTCGTGGATGCACGCGAAGACCAGGGCCCCGCCGTCCGGCACGTCGTGCTGGACCACCGGGAAGAGGTGTTCCTCCTCGGCGGCGCAGTGGCTGAACAGCAGGTCGGTCAGCTGATCGACCAGCTCCTTGCGCTCCTGGCCGTCCGGGGGCACGGCCTCGATCCGGGCGAGCAGCTCCGTCACCGCCCGGTGGTCGGCGGTGAACTCGCCGAGGATGTCCGGCCTGCGGCTCATGGCACGCCCGCCTCTCGTCCGGTGGCCCCCCGACACCTCCAGTATCCGGCGTCACTGCGCCGAACCGGCGGGCGGCGGGGAATCACCCCTGGTCAGGCCCCGTTCCGCGGCACAGCGCGACCGGTCCGCACGTCACGGCCCCGGACGCGGCCGTTACCCCCGGCCCTGCTCCGTGCCTGTTCATGGCCGGTCGCGGCGCCCGGTGAGGGCGAGCAGCCGGGTCTGCGGGCTCGCGTCCGCCGGCACCGGGACGGGCGGGGCGAACAGCCCGCTGCCGGAAAGGTCCCCGTAGCCGGCGTACTCGCCCAGCGCGTACTCCACCAGACCGGCCGGAAGCCGCGTGCGGCGGCGGATCCCCTCGGCGAGGTCCCAGGTGTGCACGACGGCGTCGGCGGTGAGCTGGTCCAGGTAGTACTGGCCGGAGACGTCGGCGAACGAGAGGTGGACGGTCAGCTCGGTCGCGCCGGGCACTTCGAACGCCGTTCGGGAGGCCTCGGCGGCGGCCGTCCAGGCGCCGACCGGGTCGGATCCGAGCACGTCACCGTCGAAGCGGCTGCCGACCTCGGGGATCGTCGCGCCCATGAGCAGTTCGGGCACCCAGAGCTGCTCGGACGTGAGGTGGTTGACCAGGTCCCGGACCGACCAGTCGGCGCACGGCGTGGGTGCGTCCCACTGGTCGGGTGCGACGAGTCGGACGCGTTCGCCGAATGCGCGCAGCGCCTCGGCGTACGGCGTCCCGGGCCGTGCGGACCGTCGGTGTTCCGTGCGGTGAGCCATACCTCCACCCTGCCCCCGACTCCCGGCCCGCCGCGACCGCGGCCCCGGCCGGTGGCCCCACGCCCACCCGGGCGCGTCACCCGGGGACGAAGTTGTTCAAATTCGAACCGGCGGGTACGGTCGAGCTGTGGCCGTTCGAATTTGAACAAAATCCTCCCGGGTGGTTCGCCGCGCCGCCCTCACCCCCTCGACCGACCTCGACCGATGGAGACGCGCATGCCGAGCACCGGCCCGAGCACGACCGCCCCCACCACCGCCGCCGGCCTCCCCGGCCGGGCGGCCCCCGGGCCTGCCGCGACCTCGCCGCACGCCTACGACGCCGGCCTCCTCCTGCTGCGCCTCGTCCTCGGCCTCACCATGGCCGCGCACGGCAGTCAGAAGCTGTTCGGCTGGTTCGGCGGCGGCGGCATCGACGGCACCGGTCAGTTCTTCACCGCGAGCGGCTACCCGGCCGGCGACGCGATGGCCGTCGTGGCCGGCCTCACCGAGACCTTCGGCGGGCTCGCCCTCGCCGCCGGCGCGCTCACCCCGCTGGCCGCCGCCGCCATCCTCGGCACCATGGTCAACGCGCTCGCCGTCACCTGGGGCGGCGGGTTCTTCGCGCCCGAGGGCAGCGAGTACGAGTGGCTGCTGACCGCGGGTGCCGCCGCGCTCGCGCTGACCGGGCCCGGCCGTTACGCGGTGGACCGGTACCTGCCCGTGCTGCGCGCGCACCGGCTCGCGTACGGCGCGGCCGCCGTCGCCGTCGGCCTGGTGGTCGCGGGCGTCGTCCTGCTGCTGCGCAATTGACTTCCGCTCCCCGCCCTAAAGGGCGGGGATTCCTACCACGGTCGTCTGACCGTCTCGGTGGGTTCCTGCTTCTTCGCGCTGTGCGGGGACGGGTCCCCGGCTTACCCGCGCTCGACAGGCTGACACCGCCAGTCCGGCGGCCGTGGCTATGTTGACGGCGGCGTTGACGTCCCGGTCCAGCCAGACGCCGCACGCCTGGCACTGCCAGACGCGGATGTTCAGCGGCTTGGGGCCGTCCTTGACGCCGCAGTGGGAGCACACCTGGGAGGTCGGCTCGAAGCGGCCGATCTTGATCAGGTTCCGGCCGTACTTCGCGGCCTTGTACTCCAGCATGGTGACGAACGCCGACCATCCGGCGTCGTGCACGGACTTGGCGAGCCGTGTGCGGGCGAGTCCCTTGACCGCCAGGTCTTCCACCGCGATTGCTTGGTTCTCGCGAATCAGTCCGGTGGAGACCTGGTGGTGGAACTCGCGCCGGGCGTCGGCCACCCGTGCGTGGTTGCGAGCGACCTTGTGACGGGCCTTCTCGCGGTTCTTGCTGCCCTTGGCCTTACGGGACAGGGCTTGCTGTGCGCGTTTGAGCTTCTTCTCTGCGCGCCGGAGGAACTTCGGGGCGTCGATCTTCCGCCCGTCCGAGAGGACGGCGAAGTGTCCGAGGCCGAGATCGAGACCGGTGACCGGCTCGGTCTCGGGAAGGATCTCGGGGTCCGTCTCGACAACGAAGCCGGCGAAGTACCGGCCTGCGCTGTCCTTGATCACCGTCACCGAGGATGGCACGGACGGCAAGGCGCGGGACCACTTCACCCGCACGTCGCCGATCTTCGGCAGCGATAGGTCGCCGCCCGGTGTGATCTTCCATCGGGCGTTCGCGGTGAAGCGGATCGCCTGCCGGGTGTCCTTGCGGGACTTGAACCGGGGCGGTCCCATCTTCGGGCGCATGCCCTTGAGGCCGTCGAAGAAGTTCCGGTAGGCGGTGTCCAGGTCCCGGAGGGACTGTTGCAGCACCACGGCGGACACCTCGCCGAGCCATGCCCGTTCGGGGGTGTTCTTCGCGGCCGTGAGCTGCTTGGACAGCTCGCCGGACGGGATGAACGGCAGCCCGGCGGCGCGGGCGGTCTCACGTGCCCGGAGGGCATCATTGAAGGCCACCCGTGCACACCCGAACGCCCTGGCCAGCGCGGAACGCTGAGGCCCGTTCGGGTACACGCGGAAGCTGTACCTGAGCTGCACGGTCAGCACCGTACCATTTTGGTTTATGGCTGAGTATCAGAACATCCGCACTGGTCGGCACTGCGCTTTCGCCCTGCATGCGCACTTGGTTTTCGTGACGAAGTACCGTCACAAGGTGTTCGCCGAGCGGCATCTGACCCGGCTCGAAGAGATCATGCGGGACGTGTGCGCCGACTTCGAGGTGGAGTTGGTCGAGTTCAACGGCGAGAACAACCACGTCCACCTGCTGGTGAACTTCCCGCCGAAGGTCGCCCTGTCCAAGCTGGTCAACTCGCTCAAAGGCGTCAGCTCGCGCCGGCTGCGGCAGGAGTACCCCGAGCTGGTCAAGCACTACTGGCGGGCACAGCGTCTGTGGTCCGGTTCGTACTTCGCCGGATCAGTCGGCGGCGCGCCGCTGTCGATAGTCCGGCAGTACATCGAGCAGCAGAACCGTCCGGCTTGACGGTCTGCGGTGGGCACCGTCCACAGTGCGGGAGGGTGCCCACCGCACAGGTCAGAGCAGGGTTCAGAATCGCTTCACCACCGGGCTGAAGCCCGGTGCACTGCGATTAGTCCAGGTAGCGGGCGGATGCCGCGCCCGGCCGTCCCGCCCGTCGGCGGGGTCGGGCCGGCCCGCCGGCACGTCGGAAGTGCACCGCGTGGCGGCTGCGGCGGGGGAGTGCGCCCCTGACGCAGCCGCCACGCGGCTGCCGCCGTGAACACAACGGCCTTTCGCTGCGCGCCCGAAGAGATCTCGGGCGTCTGAGGGCAACTCACGTCCGAGGGCTTCCCGGCGCCGTGTGATGTGTGTAATGGTACATGTCACACTCCCCACCGTGTGCTCGACGGGGCCGCCCCACGGCCTCGGCGCAACGGTCCTCACTCCCCGTACGGCCGCGCCCCCAACGCGGCCGCCAAGGTTCGGAGGCCCCCCACGTGAGAACCGCACGACCCTTTCCGCAACCGGTAGGAACGGTCCGGTTGCTGACGATCGCCGTGGCGATGCTGCTGGCGATCGGCTTGTTCGCGCCCCGCGGCCAGGCCGCCCCCGCCCCGGCGCAGCCGGGTGGCACGGCGTCCGTCGTCCCCGCAGGCCCGGCGCCGCAGCCCGCCATCGGCGCCGCAGCCGAGGACGGCCGCAGGAACCGGCCGGTGCCGGCCAGCGACCGCGCACCGCTCTCGGCCGCCGCGCCGACCGAGGAAGGCGGCCGCACCGCCGTCAAGTCCCTGGGCAGCAGCGCCTCCCCGGCGGGCGGGTCGGCCGCCGTGACCTGCAACGTCGGCGACTTCACCAGCCGCACCGGCTCCGCCCTCGTCCAGCAGATCAAGTCCGCCGAGGTGGGCTGTGTGAACGAGCTCTTCTCGCTCACCGGCACCGACGCGAACAAGGCCTTCCGCGAGGCCCAGATGGTCACCGTGGCCGACGCCCTGCGCGACACGGCCGCGAGCTACCCGGGCGACAACACCACGTCCGCCGAGCAGTTGGTGCTCTACCTGCGCGCCGGCTACTTCGTGCAGTGGTACCACTCGGCCGACGTGGGCCCGTACGGTACCGCGCTGCAGACCTCGATCCGCGCCGCGCTGGACGCCTTCTTCGCCAACCCGCACTCCCGCGACGTCAGTTCGGAGAACGCCGGCACGCTGGGCGAGGCCGTCACCCTGATCGACAGCGCGCAGGAGAACGCCCGCTACCTCTACGTCGTGAAGCGGATGCTGGCCGACTACAACGCCGCCACCCACAACCCGGTCGGCATGGGGAACGCGCTCAACGGCGTCTTCACCGTGCTGTGGCGCGGGCACCAGCTGCCCGCGTTCGTCAGTGCCGTCCAGGCTGACCCGAGCGTGCTCGACTCGCTGTACGGCTTCGCTGCCGCCAACAACGCCCAACTCGGCGGCGACTACACGTTCCTGGTCTACAACGGCGCCCGTGAGCTGGGCCGCTTCCTGCAGTACGCCCCGCTGCAGGCCAAGGCCCGCCCGCTGGTCAAGGGCCTGGCCGACCAGTCCTCGGTGGGTGGCCGCACCGCCTACCAGTGGGCCGCCGCCGCCGAGATGACGAACGAGTACGACGGCGGAAACTGCTCGTACTACGGCACCTGTGACGCCGCGAACCGGCTCAAGGCGGCCAACCTGACCGTCAGTCACACCTGTAGCCCGAGCATCCGGATCATCGCCCAGGCGCTGGACGCCACCCAGCTCAACTCCGCCTGCACCAGCCTGAACGGCCAGGACGCCTACTTCCACACGGTGGCCCGGGACGGCGGCCCGGTCGCCGACGACCGCAACACCACCATCGAGGTGGTGGTCTTCCACGGCCGCTTCGACTACGGCGTGTTCGCCGCGATGATCTACGGCATCGACACCAACAACGGCGGCATGTACCTGGAGGGCAACCCGGCCGCGGCCGGCAACCAGCCGCGCTTCCTCGCCTACGAGGCCGAGTGGGTGCGCCCGGACTTCCAGGTCTGGAACCTCAACCACGAGTACACCCACTACCTCGACGGCCGCTTCGACATGTACGGCGACTTCAACGCCGGCATGGTGACGCCGACCGTCTGGTGGGTCGAGGGCTTCGCCGAGTACGTCTCCTACTCGTACCGCAAGGTGCCGTACGACGCGGCGATGACCGCGGCCGGCCGCCACACCTACACCCTCCGGACCCTGTTCGACACCACCTACGACAACGCCGACTCCGAGCGGATCTACCGCTGGGGCTACCTCGCCGTGCGCTTCATGCTGGAGAAGCACCGCGCGGACATGGACGCGGTGCTCGCCAAGTACCGTGCCGGCGACTGGAACGGTGCCCGCAGCTACCTCACCCAGACCGTCGGCACCCGGTACGACGGCGAGTTCGACGCCTGGCTGACCACGTGCGCCGCCGGCACCTGCTCCGGCACCACCCCGCCCGGCAACCAGGCGCCCACGGCGGCCTTCACCACCGCGGTCGGCGAGCTGGCCGTCACCTTCGTCGACCGGTCCACCGACCCGGACGGCAAGATCGCCTCCCGCGCCTGGGACTTCGGTGACGGCACCACGTCCACCGCCGCCAACCCGACCAAGTGGTACTCCGCGGCCGGCACCTACACCGTCACCCTCACCGTGACCGACGACAAGGGCGCCACCGCCCGCACCAGCCAGTCCGTCACGGTCGCCCGCCTGCCCGAGTGCTCCGGCGCCGACACCCGGCAGCTGGACCGCAACTGCCGGCGCAGCAACGCGGCGGCGACCACCGGCAACTACGCCCACTTCTACCTGTACGTCCCGGCCGGGACGAAGCAGCTCAAGGTCAGCAGCACCGGCGGCACCGGCAACGCCGACCTCTACTACAACTCCGCCGGCTGGGCGTACACCAACGCCTACACCGCCAGGTCCACCAACCTGGCCAACAACACCGAGACCCTCACCGTCACCAACCCGCCCACCGGCTACGTGTACTTCAGCCTCTACGCCCAGCAGGGCTTCAGCGGGGTGGACATCAAGGCCGAGTACTGATCCCCGGCCACCCGCACGCACCCGCGGCCCCGGCGGAGCGCACCCGCGCCCGCCGGGGCCCCGGCGCGCCGGGCAGGCCCCACGAGTCCGGCCGTCAGGCGCCGATCCGCACCAGCGCCAGCGTGATGTTGTCCGGTCCGCCCGCCTCGATCGCCGCCTTCCAGAGCTCGAACGCCGCCCGCCCGTCGCCCCGTTCGACGTCCGTGCGGTGGCGGGCCAGCAACTCGGCCAGCTCCTGCTCCGGCACCGGGTCGGTGAGGCCGTCGCTGCAGACCAGGAACCGGTCGCCGGCCGCCAGCGGGGCGCTGCGCACGTGCGGTTCGACGAAGGTCAGGCCGAACGACCCGCCCAGGGACTGGGTGACCATCGCGGTGGTACGGCGCCCGGGCGACGGGGGCGGGCTGTCGTCCACGCTGACCCGGCGCAGCCCGTCGTCGGTGACCCGGTAGACGCGGCTGTCGCCGACGTTGAAGACCACCGCATGGTCGGCGAGCAGTACGAGGCCGGCCACCGTCGTCCCCATCGCGGCCAGCCCCGGATCGCCGGCCGCCGCCGCGAACACAGCGCGGTTGCAGGACTGCAGGGCGTCCCGGACGGCCTCCTCGCCGTCCATGACCGGTCCGACCGCGGCCAGTTCCCGTGCCACCAGCGCGCTCGCCACCTCGCCGCCAGGGTGTCCGCCGAGGCCGTCCGCCACCGCGACCACGCACGGCACGCCGAGCGGGAACAGCAGGGTCTGCGGATTGGTGGTCACGGTCGCGCAGAGCGTCCACGGCCCGACCGTGAGGCTGTCCTCGTTGCGCTCCCGCACCAGGCCCTCGTGGCTCAGCGCGCTCACCGCGATGTAGGCCGCCATCGCCTCGCCGCCCTTCCGGAGGTCCGGGCCGGCCGTCCTTGCCCTCCCATTGTCGCGCGCCGCAGCCTCGGCGGCGGCCCGCCGTCCGGCCGCCCTCCGCCGGCCGCGGGGAACGTGTCCGGACCCGTTTCCGGCGGCCGGCGCGGGCACCGCCGCAGCGGCCGGCGGGCGGCCCTTCTCCCTTGCGGCGCGCGGACCTTGATGCCGGGCCGGGCCGACCCGTACGCTGGCCGCCGTTCCCGGGGGAGCCGCCGACCGCTCACGCGGGCCGCAGGCGGCGGGCGGCAAGCTTGTGCGCGGAGCCGTGAGCGACGCCCGCCCGTTCCCGCCCCGCCCGGAAGCCGCGCCCCCGATGCTCGAAGCCAGCCTGTCCGCCGTGCCGGACCTGCTCCCGTTCTTCCTCGTGTTCGCCCTGCTGCTCGTGCCGCTCGCCCGGTGGCAGGCCGGCCGCCGGGAGCTCCCGCCCGCGGCCACGGTGCTCTGGGCCCTGGGCGGGGCGGGCGTGCTGGCCGTCACCCTGACCCCGATCGCCGGTGCCCATCCGGCGCCGAGCTGCGCGTACGGCCCGGGTGCCTGGCAGGACGCACTCGGCCCGCAGGGGCTGATGAACGCCGCGCTGTTCGGGGCGCCCGCCTTCTTCGCCGTCCTGGCCCTGCGCCGCCCCTTCGCGGTGGCCGCGGGCGCGGTGGTGACCTCCGCCGCGCTGGAGACCGCGCAGGCCCTGCTCCGCACCGGACGGGCCTGCGACGTGGCCGACCTGCTGGCCAACGCGGCAGGGGCGCTGCTGGGCGCCGTACTGGCGGCCGGCTGGCTGGTGCTGCGCCGGACCCGGCTGCGGGCCCCGCTGCTGCGGGACGCCCTCGGTGGCCTCGGTCTCGGGGCGGCCGGGCTGGCGGCGGTGGCGGCGGTGCTGCAGATCGCCGTGCCGCTCCACCGGGACCTCGGCGTCCGGACCCCCGCCGCCGGTGCGTGGTCGGCGCCGGCCGGGGACGGCGGTCTCGCGCTGGCGAACGCGCTGACCGCCCGGCTGTACGGCCCGCAGGCCCGGGTCCTGACCACGTCCGCGCTCCCGGCGCCGCGCTTCGCGGTCACCACCGACGCGGGCAGCTTCCGGACGGACTGGCCGGCCGGGCGCCTGCTCTCCTTCACGGTCGTGCCCGGGGGCGCCGTCGTCGCCCCCGGGCGCGACGGCGCGGTGCCGGTCGGGCCCGAGGAACAGGCGGCGGCGGGCGCGCGGTTCGCGGCCGAGTGGTTCGCCGACCTGACCGCCTCGGTGGCGCCCACGGTCACCCCGAGCGGGGCCGACGGGGCCTCGCGCACGCTCGGCTACCACCGCACCGGCCCGGACGGCGCGCCGCAGGCCCCGGGGGTGGAGATCACCGTGGACGCGGCCGGGCGGGTCACCGCCGCCACCGCGGTGCGCTGAGCACCGTCCGACTGCGCGCCGGTGCGCCCGTGCACCCAGGGGACAGCGGCTGTGCACGCTCCCGGAATAGCCCCGGACCACCCGGTGCTAATGTGGTTGAAACTTTGACGATCGGATCCTGATCCCGGGATTCACCAGGAGTGTGGTGAGCAGCATGCAGTTCGGAATCTTCACCGTCGGCGACGTGACCCCCGACCCCACCACCGGCCGCACCCCGACCGAGCACGAGCGGATCAAGGCGATGGTGGCCATCGCGCGCAAGGCCGAGGAGGTCGGCCTGGACGTCTTCGCGACCGGCGAGCACCACAACCCGCCGTTCGTGCCGTCCTCGCCGACGACCATGCTCGGCTACATCGCCGCGCGGACCGAGCGCATCATCCTCTCCACCTCGACCACGCTGATCACCACCAACGACCCGGTGAAGATCGCCGAGGACTTCGCGATGCTCCAGCACCTCGCCGAGGGCCGGGTGGACGTCATGATGGGCCGCGGCAACACCGGCCCGGTCTACCCGTGGTTCGGCAAGGACATCCGCCAGGGCATCCCGCTCGCGGTGGAGAACTACGCGCTGCTGCACCAGCTGTGGCGCGAGGAGGTCGTGGACTGGTCGGGCCGCTTCCGGACCCCGCTGCAGTCCTTCACCTCCACCCCGCGTCCGCTGGACGGCGTCCCGCCGTTCGTCTGGCACGGTTCGATCCGCAGCCCGGAGATCGCCGAGCAGGCCGCCTACTACGGTGACGGCTTCTTCGCGAACAACATCTTCTGGCCCAAGGAGCACTTCCAGAAGCTGATCGAGCTCTACCGCGCGCGCTACGCCCACTACGGTCACGGCACGCCCGAGCAGGCGTATGTCGGCCTCGGCGGGCAGGTGTTCATGCGGAAGAACTCGCAGGACGCGGTGCGCGAGTTCCGGCCGTACTTCGACAACGCGCCGGTCTACGGGCACGGGCCGTCGTTGGAGGAGTTCACCGAGCAGACGCCGCTCACCGTCGGCAGCCCGCAGGAGGTCGTCGAGAAGACGCTGACCTTCCGCGAGTCCTTCGGCGACTACCAGCGCCAGCTGTTCCTGATGGACCACGCCGGCCTGCCGCTGAAGACGGTGCTGGAGCAGCTGGACCTGCTCGGCGAGGAGGTCGTGCCGGTGCTGCGCGAGGAGTTCGCCAAGGGGCGGCCGGCCGACGTCCCGGACGGGCCGACGCACGCGGCACGGGTGGCCGCGGCCGAGGGCCAGGAGCTCGTGGAGGTGTCCGAATGAGCGGGTTCAAGCTGGTCGTGGTCAGCGCCGGGCTCGGCAAGCCGTCGTCGACCCGTCTGCTGGCGGACCGGCTCGCCGGCGCGACGGTGCGCCGGCTCGGCGGCGCCGCCGAGGTGACGGTGATCGAGCTGCGCGACCTCGCCACCGACATCGCGCACAACCTCGTGACCGGGTTCCCCGGCGCGGCGCTGCGCAGGGCGGTCGAGGCGGTGACGCACGCGGACGGCGTGATCGCCGTGACACCGATCTTCACCGCCTCGTACAGCGGCCTGTTCAAGTCCTTCTTCGACGTGATCGACCACGACGCGCTCGCGGGCAAACCGGTGCTGATCGCCGCCACCGGAGGCACCCCCCGGCACTCGCTCGCCCTGGAGCACGCCGTCCGGCCGCTCTTCGCCTACCTGCGGTCGGTCGTCGTCCCCACCGCGGTCTACGCGGCCACCGACGACTTCGGCGCGACGGGGGACCGGCACACCGGCGGACTGGCCGGCCGGATCGACCGGGCGGCGGAGGAGCTGGCGGCGCTGCTGGCCGGGCGCGGCCCGGCCGCCGCGGAGCGGCCGGAGGCCGTGGTGCCGTTCGCCGAGCAGCTGGCGGCCCTGCGGGCCTGAGAGCCTGCGGGCGGAACGGGTCGGGGGACCCGCCGCCCGGACGCCCACCACCCGGACGCCCCGGACGGACCGCACTCCGTCCGGGGCGTCCGGTCCGTCCGGGGGGGGGGGGGCGACCCGCGGCCGCTCGGCGCGCCCGGATGTCCGCTCTGCGGTGTAATCGTACGGATGATCAGATCTCCGCTGCTTCGCTGCGCCCTGTCCTCCGGGAGTCCTGAGGTGGAGTCCGAGCCCGTCCTGCCGTCCGCGTCCCCCCTGCCGCCCGAGCTCGCCCCACCGCCCGCCGCGCCCGCCGGGTCCGCGCCCGCACCGCCCCCGCAGCCGCAGGACGTCCTCACCCCGCTCACCGGCGCCGCCGTCTTCCTGGTGCTGACCATCGACCCCGGCGGCGAACAGGCGGTCCGCGACCTGCTCCCCGACCTGGCCGGCCTGCGCCGCTCGGTCGGCTTCCGGGCCCCGGACGGCGGACTGGCCTGCGTCGCCGGGATCGGCTCGGACGCCTGGGACCGGCTCTTCGCCGGCCCCAGGCCCGCCGGGCTGCACCCCTTCCGCGAGCTGGTCGGCCCCCGCCACCGGGCCCCCGCCACCCCCGGCGACCTGCTGATCCACCTCCGGGCCGCCCGGATGGACCTCTGCTTCGAACTGGCCGGCCTGCTCACCGGGCGGCTGGCCGGCGCCGCCACCGTGGTGGACTCGGCCGAGGGCTTCCGCTACTTCGACAACCGCGACCTGCTCGGCTTCGTCGACGGCACCGAGAACCCCGAGGGCCCGGCGGCCGCGGCCGCCGTGACCGTGGGCGCGGAGGATCCGGCCTTCGCCGGCGGCAGCTACGTCATCGTGCAGAAGTACCTGCACGACCTGGACGCCTGGAACGCCCTCACGGTGGAGCAGCAGGAGCTGGCCGTCGGCCGCACCAAGCTGACCGACGTGGAGCTGCCCGACGCGGTGAAGCCGCCGGACTCGCACGTCGCGCTCACCGGCGTGACCGGCCCGGACGGCGAGGAGCTGCAGATCATGCGCTTCAACATGCCGTTCGGCTCCTTCGCCGGGGGAGGCGAGTTCGGGACGTACTTCATCGGCTACGCCGCCACCCCCGCGGTGACCGAGGAGATGCTGCGCAACATGTTCCTCGGCCGCCCGCCGGGCCGGCACGACCGGTTGCTCGACTTCTCCACGGCCGTCACCGGCTCGCTCTTCCACGTGCCGACCGCCGACTTCCTGGCCGACCCTCCGCCGGCACCGCCCGCCGCGGCCGCGCCGACGGGCGCTCCCGTCGAGATCCCCGCCACCGCCCCCGACGGCTCGCTCGGCGTCGGCAGTCTGAAGAGGACCCCCGCACGATGAACAACCTCCACCGCGACCTCGCCCCCGTGTCCGCCGCCGCCTGGGCGGCGATCGAGGACGAGGCCCGGCAGACCTTCACCCTCCACGTCGCGGGCCGTCGGGTGGTCGACCTGAGCGGCCCCGAGGGCGCCGCCCTCGCCGCCGTCGGCACCGGCCACCTGACCCGGATCGACCCGCCCGCCGCGGGCGTCCTCGCGCACGCCCGCGACGCCCGGCCGGTGGTCGAGCTACGGGTGCCGTTCACCGTGAGCCGCGCGGCCGTCGACGACGTGGAGCGAGGCTCCCGGGACTCCGACTGGCAGCCGGTGAAGGACGCCGCGCGGACGCTCGCCCTCGCCGAGGACCGCGCGATCTTCGAGGGCTACCCGGCCGCCGCCATCGAGGGCATCCGGGCCGGCGCGAGCAACCCGCCGATCCCGCTGCCCGACGACGTCCGCGCCTACCCGACCGCGGTCAGCCAGGCCCTCACCGCGCTGCGCCTGGCCGGCGTCGGCGGCCCGTACTCGCTGCTGCTGGGTGCCGACACCTTCACCGCGGTCAGCGAGACCAGTGACCACGGCTATCCCGTCGCCGCCCACATCGCCCGCCTACTCGACGGCGAGATCATCTGGGCCCCGGCGATCGAGGGCGCCTACCTGCTCTCCGCCCGGGGCGGCGACTTCGAGCTCCTCCTCGGCCAGGACGTCTCGGTCGGCTACCTCTCGCACGACGCCGAGTCGGTCTCCCTGTACCTCCAGGAGTCGCTGACCTTCCGCCTCTGCACCGCCGAGGCCGCCGTCGCGCTCGGTGATCGGTGAGCGAACGACCGAAGGGTACTGAGTTCCTTTACGCGGGGTACTGAGTGCCGTATTGTCTCCGGTAGGCCTCTGACGCCAGTCGAAGAGCGCCGACACGGCATGCCGGTCCAGGTGGCGCCCCGGGCGCGCGGGCAGCGACCGGACCGGGTTTGGCACTCAGTACCCTCGGCATGACCCGAGGCCCATGGACCAGCGCACCCGTATCAGGAGAACCGCTCATGAGCTTGAGGATCGTTGTCTGTGTGAAGTACGTGCCGGACGCGACGGGTGACCGTCGGTTCGCGGACGACCACACCACCGACCGGGAGGGCGTGGACGGCCTTCTGTCGGAGCTGGACGAGTACGGCGTGGAGCAGGCGCTGCGGATCGCGGAGGCGCACGGCGACGCCGAGGTGACGGTGCTGACGGTCGGGCCGGACGACGCGAAGGACGCGCTGCGCAAGGCGCTGTCGATGGGTGCGGACAAGGCCGTGCACGTGAACGACGACGACATCCACGGCACGGACGTGATCGGGACGTCGGCGATCGTGGCGAAGGCGCTGGAGAAGACCGGGTTCGACCTGGTGGTCGGTGGTATGGCGTCGACGGACGGGTCGATGGGTGTGCTGCCGGCGCTGCTGGCGGAGCGGCTGGGCGTGCCGCAGGTGACGCTGCTGTCGGAGGTGTCGGTCGAGGGCGGTGTGGTCAGGGGCCGTCGCGACGGTGACGCGGCGACGGAGCTGGTGGAGGCGGCGCTGCCGGCGGTGGTCTCGGTGACGGACCAGTCGGGCGAGGCCCGTTACCCGTCGTTCAAGGGGATCATGGCGGCGAAGAAGAAGCCGGTGCAGTCCCTGGACCTGGACGACCTGGGCATCGAGGCGGACGAGGTCGGTCTGGCGGGTGCGTGGACGGCGGTGGAGTCGGTGGCGGCGCGTCCGGCGCGCACCGCGGGCACGGTCGTCAAGGACGAGGGCGAGGGCGGCAGGCAGCTCGCCGCGTTCCTCGCCGACCAGAAGTTCATCTGAGCCGCTCGCCCCGAGCCCCCCACCCCCAGCCCACAGCGAAGTACGGAGACATTGAGCAATGGCTGAGATTCTGTCCTGGTGGACCACGCCGACGGCGCGGTCCGCAAGCCGGCCCTGGAGCTGCTGACCCTGGCCCGCCGGATCGGCGAGCCGTCGGCCGTCGTCCTGGGCGCCGGTGCGGCCGCCGCGGACATCGCCGCCAAGGCCGCCGAGTTCGGCGCCGCGAAGGTGTACGTCGCCGACGGCGCCGAGTTCGCCGACCAGCTGGTCGTCCCCAAGGTCGACGCGCTGGCCCAGATCGCGAAGGCCGCCGAGGCGGCCGCGGTGCTGGTCACCTCCTCCGGCGAGGGCAAGGAGGTCGCCGCCCGCGTCGCCCTGCGCCTCGGCTCCGGCATCATCACCGACGCCGTCGACGTCCGCGCTGGCGACCAGGGCCCGGTCGCCACCCAGTCGGTGTTCGCCGCCTCCTACACCGTCGACTCGCGCGTCAGCAACGGCGTGCCGGTGATCACGGTCAAGCCGAACGCCGTGGCCCCCGAGGCCGCCCCGGCGGCGGGCGCGGTCGAGAACGTCACCGTCGCGTTCACCGGCAACGCCGCCAAGGTCACCTCGCGCACCCCGCGCGTCTCCACCGGCCGCCCCGAGCTGACCGAGGCCGCCATCGTGGTCTCCGGCGGCCGCGGCGTCGGCGAGGCGGCCGGCTTCGGCGTGGTCGAGGAACTCGCGGACGCGCTCGGCGCGGCCGTCGGTGCCTCGCGTGCCGCCGTTGACGCCGGCTGGTACCCGCACACCAACCAGGTCGGCCAGACCGGCAAGCAGGTCTCCCCGCAGCTGTACGTGGCAAACGGCATCTCCGGCGCCATCCAGCACCGGGCCGGCATGCAGACCTCGAAGACCATCGTGGCCGTCAACAAGGACCCCGAGGCCCCGATCTTCGAGCTGGCCGACTACGGGGTGGTCGGCGACCTCTTCGAGGTCCTGCCGCAGCTGACCACCGAGGTGAAGGCCCGCAAGGCCTGATCCCCACGCGCGCGCGGTCCCCGCGGGGACGAACGCCGGAGGGCGTGGCACCGGGTACCCGGTGCCACGCCCTCCGGCGTTCCCGCGGCCCGGGGCCTACTCGGCGAAGGCCGCCAGGTGCTGGGTGAAGCCGCCCTGGTTCGGCGGCAGCGGGCGGGGCTCGGAAGGCTGGACCTGCTCCGGCTCGTCCTGCGGCAGCAGCGTCAGCTCGGGCTGGTCGGTGTCGGCGGAGGGCGTGAGCCGGACCCTGGTGCCCACCGGAACGGTGCTGCGCAGCCCGTTGACGATGCACCAGACGTCGAACCCCTCGGCCATCCGGATCAGCGACTTCTGCCGCGCCAGCGGCGTGCGGGCCTGCTCCACGGCGCACCGGCGCACCACGCCGGTGCCCTCGCTGCGCTCCAGGCGCAGGTCGGTGGAGCCGCAGGTGGGGCAGAGCAGCCGCTGGAAGGTCGGGTTGCTGCACCAGGCGCAGCGCTGGAAGTACAGCGGAGTGCCCTCGGTGGCGGCGTCGATGGCTGAGTGGACCACGGTGTCATCTCCCTGCGCTCGGACCGGCTTCGGCAGAAAGAGGATAGGGAACTCAGTGCCGTCATGTGAAGGCACTGAGTTCCCTTTTTGCTCTACCCATGCATAATGAAGGGTACTGAGTACCGTCGTGAAACAGGAGTGCCGATCATGAGCCAGGACTTCGATCTCTTCCGGATCTCCGAGGAGCACGAGATGCTCCGTGAGGCGGTGCGTTCGCTGGCCGAGGCGAAGATCGCTCCGTTCGCGGCGGAGGTGGACGAGCAGGGCCGGTTCCCGCAGGAGGCGTTGGACGCGCTGCAGGGCAATGATCTGCACGCGGTGCACGTGCCGGAGGAGTTCGGTGGTGCGGGGGCGGACGCGCTGGCGACGGTGATCGTGATCGAGGAGGTGGCGCGGGTGTGCGCCTCGTCGTCGCTGATCCCGGCGGTGAACAAGCTGGGGTCGTTGCCGGTGCAGTTGTCGGGGTCGGAGGAGTTGAAGGCGAAGTACCTGGGGGCGTTGGCCCGGGGTGAGGGGATGTTCTCGTACTGCCTGTCGGAGCCGGAGGCGGGTTCGGACGCGGCGGGGATGAAGACCCGGGCGGTGCGGGACGGGGACTTCTGGGTGCTGAACGGGGTGAAGCGCTGGATCACCAACGCCGGGGTCTCGGAGTTCTACACGGTGATGGCGGTGACGGATCCGCAGGCCCGGTCGCGGGGGATCTCGGCGTTCGTGGTGGAGAAGGGCGATGCGGGGGTGTCGTTCGGGGCGCCGGAGAAGAAGCTGGGGATCAAGGGGTCGCCGACGCGTGAGGTGTACTTCGACAATGTGCGGATTCCGGCGGACCGGATGATCGGTGCGGAGGGGACGGGGTTCGCGACGGCGATGCGGACGCTGGACCACACGCGGGTGACGATCGCGGCGCAGGCGCTGGGGATCGCGCAGGGGGCGCTGGACTACGCGAAGGGCTATGTGCGGGAGCGCAAGCAGTTCGGGAAGCCGATCGGGGACTTCCAGGGGGTTCAGTTCATGCTGGCGGACATGGCGATGAAGCTGGAGGCGGCGCGGCAGCTGACGTACGCGGCGGCGGCGAAGTCGCAGCGTTCGGACGGGGACCTGACGTTCTTCGGGGCGGCGGCGAAGTGCTTCGCGTCGGACGCGGCGATGGAGATCACGACGGACGCGGTGCAGTTGCTGGGTGGGTACGGGTACACCCGGGACTACCCGCTGGAGCGGATGATGCGGGACGCGAAGATCACGCAGATCTACGAGGGCACCAACCAGATCCAGCGCATCGTCATGGCCCGCAACCTGCCGTAGGGCGGTACCGCACGCCAGTCCGGCTGTTCGAGGCCGGTGCTATGTTCCGGGAATGAGCGAGAAGGAAGAGCAGGACCAGCCCATGAACGACGGGCCGCCGAAGCCGGCGATGCGTGAGGCGCTGGTCGCCGCAGCCTTCGAGCTCTTCCTGGAACGCGGCTTCGAACAGACCACCGTCGACGACATCGTCTCCCTGGCCGGGGTAGGTCGGCGCTCCTTCTTCCGGTACTTCCCGGCGAAGGAGGACGTGGTCTTCCCCGACCACGAGCGCAGCCTGGCCGAGATGACGGAGTTCCTGGAGTCCGGCAGCGGCGAGGAGGACCCGGTGCGGCACGCCTGCGGTGCCGCCCGGCTCGTCCTGCGGATGTACGCCGAGCAGCCGTCCTTCTCGGTGCAGCGCTACCGCCTCACCCGCAAGGTGCCCGGCCTGCGCGCTTACGAGCTGTCGGTGGTCTGGCGCTACGAGCACACGCTCGCGCACTACCTGCGCGGCCGGTTCGCCGACCGGCCGGACGGCGCGCTGCGCGCCGACGTGATCGCCGCCGCGGTGGTCTCCGCGCACAACCACGCGCTGCGAACCTGGCTGCGCTCGGGCGGCGAGAGCGACTGGGTCGCCGAGGTGGACACCGCGATGGCCTTCGTCACCGGAACCTGGAGCGACCGGCCCGCCGAGGCCGCGCCGGAGACCGGTGAGGCGGACGACGTCGTGGTGCTGGTCGCCAGTCGGCGGGCCCCGCTCTGGCGGATGGTGCAGGGCATCGAGAGCGCCCTGGGCGACGCCCACCGGCTGCCCGAGGCGACGCAGGGCGCCCAGCACCCCCCGCAGGGCTGACGCCCCGTCCGTCACCCGGGTGCACGGGGCCCGCTCACCCGTGCGGCGCAACCCGGTCCGCTCCGCACCGGGTGGAGGGCGCGGGCCGCCGTGCGGGGCGGCGTGCCCCGGGTGAGACTCGGTCGCAGGACGGGGCCGGGCTGCCTGCCCCGGCGAGCGTGAAGGAGCGGGCATGCCCCAGCAGGCCGTGCCGGCGGGCGGCCCCACCGTGCGGGACGTCCTGCTGGCGAAGGGGTACCTTCGCCTCCTGCTGCTCTCGGCCGCGCTCGGCATCCCGGTCTCGCTGATCGCCTTCGCCTTCGTCAGCCTGGAGCACGAACTCCAGCACTGGGTCTGGGAGAGCCTCCCGGTGACCGCAGGCTTCGACCGCGCGCCCTGGTGGTGGGGGCTGCCCGCGCTGCTGCTCGCCGGTCTGCTGCTCGCCCCGATCGTCACCCGGGTGCCGGGGCACGGCGGCCACATCCCGGTCGACGGCCTCGGCGGCCCGCCCACCCCGCCGGTCGCGCTGCCGGGAGTGGTGCTGGCCGCCCTCGCCTGCCTGCCGCTCGGTGCGGTGCTCGGCCCCGAGGGCCCGCTGATGGCGATGGGCAGCGGCCTGGCCCTGCTCGCCGTCCGCTCCTTCCGGCAAGCCGAGCGGCCCCGGCTGGCGCCGGTGCTCGGCGCGGCCGGCTCGGCGGCGGCGATCTCGACCATCTTCGGCAGCCCGCTGGTCGCCGGTGTGATGATGATCGAGGCGGCCGGCCTCGGCGGCCCGCGGCTGATGGCGCTGATCCTGCCCAGTCTGGTGGCGAGCGGCATCGGCGCGCTGGTGTTCACCGGCTTCGGTCACTGGACCGGCCTGTCGATCGGCGCGCTCTCGCTGCCCTCCGTACCGCCCGAGGGCGTCCCCGACTCCGGCGACTTCCTCTGGGGCCTCCCGTTCGCGGCCGCGGTGACCGTGGTCTGCGTCTGCGGCCAGCTGCTCGGACGACGGGTCAAGGCCTACGTCACGGGGGACCCGCAGGGGCCCGCGTCCCGGCCGGCCACCCGTCAGACCGCCGTGCGGACGGTGGTCTGCTCGGTCGCCGTCGGGGCGTGCATCACCGCGTACGCACTGCTCACCGGGCGTTCCCCGGAGGAGGCCGCGCTCTCCGGGCAACTCACCCTAGGCAGCCTGGCCGCGGACCCGGGGGCCTGGCCGATCGGCGCCCTGCTGGCGCTGACGCTCTGCAAGGCGGCCGGCTGGGGCATCGCCCTGGGCAGCATGCGCGGCGGTCCGATCTTCCCGGCCGCCCTGATCGGCGCCGCCCTGGGGGTGGCCTGCGGCCCGCTGCCCGGCTTCGGGGTGGCGTCGGGGCTGGCCGCCGGCATCGCCGCCGCCGCGGCGGCGGTCACCCGGCTGCCGGTCACCAGCGTCATCCTCGCGGCGGAGCTGATCGGCCAGGACGCGCGGAACGCGATGCCGCTGCTCATCGTGGCGGCCGTGACCGCCAGCGTGGTCGGCGCGCTGGTCCGCGCCCTCGCCCGACGGCGGAGCACGGACGCGGCCGTCGCCCCGCCGTCAGCGCCTGCGGCCCGGTAGACCCGTTCGGAGGACGGACGGTGAACACCCGTCGATTCCCGCGCGGTCTTGCCCGCCGGTACGGCATAACGGAGGGGTTTCCCGCACCACGGACGGGCTCCCGGCCACCGGGGCCCACCGGACCGACCGAAGGACCTCACCCATGCCCCTGAAGAACTACGGCGTGCTCGCCGCCACCGCCGTCGACCGCCGCCGCGAAGGCGCCACCGACACCCCGCACTACCAGATCCACCTGCGTGACGCGCACGGCACCGACTACCGGGCGGCGGTCAACGTCCAGTCGCAGCAGGCCCCCTCGGACCTGCTCTACGTCGTCGTCGACGACTTCAGACACCCGCTCACCGCGCAGCTCCCGGACGCCGGCAGCGGCTGGACCGACCTCGACTCGAAGCCGGGCACGGCCAGTCTGGACTTCATCCGGGGCAACCTCTTCGACCCGGCCGCCCTGCGCACCCTGCCCCCGGACCTGCCCGGCGCCGACAACGACCTGGCCGACCTGCTCGACCACTACGTGCAGCGCGCCGTCGCCGATCCCGCCGCCGCCGTGTACCTGATCGGCCAGCGCTTCGGTCCCGAGCCGACCGTCCCCGACAAGGTCTTCGGCTTCCTGCCCGGCAACGGCGTCCACGACATCCACATGAACCAGGGCAACAGCGGCCGCTTCCGCTCCGACGACGGCGTCTTCCAGGACGGCGGCCTGCTGATCCACCTGCCCGCCGACGACCGCTGGGTCGCGGTCTTCCTCGCCTTCCAGTCCCAGGCGTGGCACACCGACGACGTCACCGGCCACGCACTGCCCGGCACTCCGCCCCGCCCGACCGACCCGACCGGCCAGGAGGCCGTGCTGCGCATCGTCGCCGCCGTGGTCAACCCGGTCGGCCCGGCGCCCGAGGACGAGACCGTCACTCTGCTCAACACCTCGGCGGCCCCGGTCGACCTGACCGGCTGGCACCTCGCCGACCGGGCCAAGCACCGGCTCGCGCTGCCGGCCGGCCCGCTGGCGGCCGGTGCCACGCTCGTCGTGCACGGCGGCAACGGCTTCCAACTCGGCAACCACGGCGGGTCGATCACCCTCCTCGACCCCAGCGGTCTCAAGGTCCACGGCGTCGCGTACACCGCCCGCCAGGCGGCCGCCGAGGGGCGGACGATCACCTTCTGAGGGCCCGCCCCGGCCCTGCGGTCGCGGGGCACGGCCGCCGCGGGTGTCCCCCGTCCGGGTGACACCCGGATTCACCCGCCGCGGCCGGGGCAACCTCGCCCCGTGACCACCTCTGCCCCCCGCCGCCGTCGGCGCCGCCGCCCGCCCACCCCGGCCCAGGCGGCCGCCCCCCGCGCGGCCGCCGCGCCGCCCTTGCCCTCCCAGCAGTCGGCCGCCCGGCCGCCCCGCTGCTGCGACGCCACCACCACCGAGCACCGCGCCTTCGGCGGCACCGTCATCCGCACCCGCCACCACCGCCCGACCTGCCCGGTCTGGGCAGCCCGCTGACGCCCCACCGCCTCCCCCTGACGGGACCCGCCCCGAGCAGCCGGCACGGCCGCGAAAACGAAGAATCCCCTCGGAGCTCTCACGAGCCCCGAGGGGATTCCATCTGTGTCCGAGGGGGGACTTGAACCCCCACGCCCGATAAAGGGCACTAGCACCTCAAGCTAGCGCGTCTGCCATTCCGCCACCCGGACCGGGTGTTGTCTCTTCGGCCTCGTCGGCCGCGCTGACAGATGTAACTGTAGCAAAGATCGGCTTGTGGTCCCAAAACGCCTCCGAGCGGGGAGCCGGGCCGGCGGCCGGGGCGGGGGGCGATCCGCGGGGCCGGTGTGACCAGCGGCTTTCCCCGGCTTCCGCAGGATGCGCGGGGTGGATCCGGCCACGGGGCTGGGGGAGGATGGGCGGACGTGCTCGTACGGCCCGGGTGCAGGTCCCGGGGGTGGCGCGCTGGTGCGTCGGTGCGGGCCAGAGACGAGGAGTGACCGTGAGCGAGCGGAGCGAGTCGACGACGGGGCGGGCTGCGGCGCCGAAGGCGACGGCCGAGTCGGAGGTCGTCGAGATCTGCCGCGATCTGATCCGGATCGACACCAGCAACTACGGCGACGGTTCCGGTCCGGGGGAGCGGAAGGCCGCCGAGTACGTGGCCGAGCAGCTCGCGGAGTTCGGCCTCGAACCGCAGATCTTCGAGTCGGCCAAGGGGCGTGCCTCGACCGTGGTCCGGATCGAGGGCGAGGACCGGTCGCGTCCGGGTCTGCTGATCCACGGGCACACCGACGTGGTGCCGGCCAACGCGGCGGACTGGACGTACGACCCGTTCGCCGGGGAGATCGCCGACGGCTGCGTCTGGGGGCGCGGCGCGGTCGACATGAAGGACATGGACGCGATGACGCTGGCCGTCGTCCGCGACCGGCTGCGCACCGGGCGCAAGCCCCCGCGCGACCTGGTGCTCGCCTTCCTGGCGGACGAGGAGGCCGGCGGGACGTACGGCGCGCGCTTCCTGGTGGACAGGCACCCCGGGCTGTTCGAGGGGGTGACCGAGGCGATCGGCGAGGTCGGCGGCTTCTCCTTCACCGTGAACGACCGGGCCCGGCTCTACCTCATCGAGACGGCCGAGAAGGGCATGCACTGGATGCGGCTCACGGTCGAGGGCCGGGCCGGGCACGGGTCGATGGAGAACGACGACAACGCCATCACCGAACTGTGCGAGGCGGTCGCCCGGCTCGGGCGCCACCAGTTCCCGCTGCGGATCACCAAGACGGTCCGGGCGTTCCTGGACGAGCTGTCCGACGCCCTCGGCGTCGAGCTCGACCCGGAGAACATGGACGAGACCCTGCGCGTCCTCGGCGGCATCGCCAAGATGATCGGCACCACGCTGCGCAACACCGCCCAGCCGACCATGCTCGGCGCCGGCTACAAGGTCAACGTGATTCCCGGCCAGGCGACCGCGCACGTGGACGGGCGCTTCCTGCCCGGCTACGAGGAGGAGTTCCTGGCCGAGCTGGACAGCGTGCTCGGCCCGCGGGTGAAGCGGGAGAGCGTGCACTCGGACAAGGCGATCGAGACCAGCTTCGACGGCGCCCTGGTCGAGGCGATGCAGACCGCGCTGCGGGCCGAGGACCCGATCGCGCGCGCGGTGCCGTACTGCCTCTCCGGCGGAACGGACGCCAAGTCCTTCCAGGACCTCGGCATCCGCTGCTTCGGGTTCGCGCCGCTGCAGCTCCCGCCGGAGCTGGACTTCGCCGGGATGTTCCACGGCGTGGACGAGCGGGTGCCGGTGGCCGGGCTGGAGTTCGGCGTCCGGGTGCTGGACCGGTTCATCGACGCCTGCTGAGACGCTTGCCGCGGCCCGCTCCCGGAGTGCCGGGGGCGGGCCGTCCGCATTGTCCGAGCTAATGATTTGGGACGGCGGAACGAAGATCGGGAGAAACGATTCTTCTTGAATCTCCGGTTCGATCATCTGTGCGCAGCATCACCGCTGCGAGTGAATGGGCAGTCCGCTCCGTACCCCGTTTGCCACACCCTCGTTCATCCCTGTGCAGCCCGCCGAACGGGTTGCGTTGTCCATACAGGAGGAATGATGAAGGTCAAGAAGATCGCCGCCGTTACCGCCGTCACCGGTGGTCTGGTGCTGGCCGCCGCCGGTGTCGCGTCCGCTCACGGCGGTGCCGCCGCCGAGGGTGTGGCCGCGGGCTCCCCGGGAGTCGTCGCGGGCAACCAGGTGCAGATCCCCGTGCACATCCCCGTCAACGTCTGCGGCAACACCGTCAGCGTGATCGGCCTGCTGAACCCGGCGTTCGGCAATCACTGCGCCAACTTCTGAGCCGCGTACGACACGCGCCGCTCGACGGGCGCCGGCGGAATCCCGCCGGGCGCCGTCGAGCGCGGGGTTGAGCTCCGGGCCGGCTGACCGGCCGGCTGCCGGGTCGACTCTCCTGGCCCCCGGGTGGCGGACGCGCCGCACCGGGGGCGCTTGTCTGTTCGGGACCGGTCGCCGGCATCGCTCGATCGGGTGAAGCTGGTTCGTTCGGCTCAACCGCGCCGCCGACGCCTCGTTAAGCCTGTGCACTCAAAGGCCGGACCAGTTATTCGGAAATTCCGACTTTCGGTAGGTCTTACCTCGTCTCGATATGTCAGGGGAATATATGAGGAATGTAGCCAAGAAGGGGCTCCTCACGGTCGTGGCCACCGGCAGTGTCCTGGCCTCGACCGCCGGCTACGCCCACGCGGGTGCCGAGGCGCAGGGCGGGGCGGCCGGGTCGCCGGGTGTGGCCTCCGGGAACTCGGTGCAGGTGCCGGTCGAGGTGCCGATCAACGCCTGCGGCAACACCGCCGACGTGGTCGGGGTGCTCAACCCGGCCTACGGCAACCGCTGCGCCAACGTCGACGGCCGGGCCGGTGGCGGGCACGGAGGCGGCGAGAGCGCCGCCTCCGGTTCCTCCGCCTCCGGGACGGCGGCCGGTTCGCCTGGTGTGGCCTCCGGCAACAGCGTCCAGGCGCCGGTCCACGTGCCGGTGAACGCCTGCGGCAACTCGGTGAACGTGGTCGGCGTCGGCAATCCGGCCTTCGGGAACACCTGCGCGAACGAGGGCGCCCCGGTCCCCAACCCGCCCGGCAAGCCCGATGACGACTGCCCCGAGGAGAACGGCACGCCCAGCCCGCCGCCGCCCACCCACTCGACCCCGACCACGCCGCCGTCGCAGCCCCCCGGCGGTGAGACCACGCCGGGCAACCCGCGGACGGGTGGCCCGTCCACCGCGCCGGCCACCCCGGCGGTCGTCCCCGCGGGCAGCCCGAGCAGCCAGGCCGTCCCGGCCGCGGCCCACACCGTGAGCCCGCCGGCCGCCGCGCCGGAGGTCGTCGGGAGCGAGCTGGCCTCGACCGGTGCGGGCGGCACCGAGGTGCTCGGTGCCGCCGGCGTCGCCCTGCTCGTCGGTGGCGGTGTCCTGTACCGGCGGGCCCGCGCCGGCGTGCGCTGAGCCGCTGAGGCCGCCCGGGCCGGCCGGAGGAGCCGGCCCGGGCGGCGGCCAACGCCGCGCGCCCGCGGTCGTCGTCCGGATCCGACGGCCGCGGGCGCGCGTGTGGGTTCAGCGGGCGCCCAACGGCTGCTCGGCCGTCGAGGTGCCCGGGCCGGCTGCGACGCCTGCGGCGCGCGGCCCGGGAGGTGCGGGCGACGCCGTCACCAGCTCCGCACCTGGCGGATGATCCGGCGGCGCAGCAGCACCGTCCGGCTGCCGTCCGGGAGCAGTCTCAGCCGGTCCAGCTCCCAATGCCCGTACTCGGCATGGTCGGTGAGCAGTTGGCGTGCCGCGTTGCGTGAGGTGCCGCGCGGCATGCGCAGCGACTGGTACTCGTACTCCGGCTGCCGGACCGGCTTCGCTGGGGTCAAGACGCTCCTCCTGAAGGACACCTGGAGGCAAGCCTACGGCCTGCCTCCGACAACGGGCCCGGGTATTTTCGGCCGGGCTCGCGCGCCGGCCGCGGCGCGGTTCCACCCGCACCCCGACCGGAGTGATGACGCGGCATCAGATCCGCCTCTTCTGCTGACGGAATACCCCGATCGCGGTACGCCAAGCGGCACTCGGCCGACCCGGCCGTGCCACCGTGCGGCGGCGAGGGGGTCGCGCGTGCCAAGGGGTGGCGAGGGGGGCCGAGGAGGCCGTGCGCGGGGCGTGCGCGGGCACAGAACCACTCGGATCGGACATCGGGGCGGAAGTTGCGGTGAAATCGCGGGTGTAGGTGACAACCGCTGTGCGTACCGACACCGCGGGGAGATAGCGTCTGCACCATGTCTGATGCCGCGCAGCCCACCATTGCCGAGGTACGCGCCGCCGCCGAGGCGGTCAAGGCCGCCATCGACCGTCATCTGGAAGCGGTGTCAAGCCCCAGCACGGCGGATGATCCCGCCGTGTTCGCCGCCTACGAGCAGCTCGCGACGGCGGCCATCGCGTACGACCAACTCCTCTACGAGGCCTACGACGAGGTCACCCCCTTCGAGGTGCCCGGAGACGAGGGCCCGGGCGGGTTCCACGGCCCCGAGCAGCCCGAGGCGATCAGCGTGCTGATCCGTCGCGACTACCACGTGGTGGACCCGAAGCGGCTGCGTGCCCAGGCCGAGCGGCTTGACGACTCGCTGACCCCCGGTGGCGGCGAGACCGGCGGTGTGAACGCGGCGATCGGCGTGCTGTTCGGCGAGTACGAGCCGGACGAGATCGCCGCCCGGAGCGAGGAGTTCGGCCTGGAGGAGGCTGACTCGACGCTCTGGGTCGCGGCGGCCGAGCCGAGCGAGCCGGGGGAGTGGCTGCCGGAGCCGTTCGAGCACGCCGATCCGCGGCTGCTGATCTGCCGGTTCGACGTCAGCGAGGTCTACGACGACGAGGACCTCGACGACTGAGCGCCGCCCGGGGCGGCGGCGGGACACCCGTACCGCCGCCGCCCCGCGCTGTTCGCGGCAGCCTCAGAAGCGCCCGGCGGGCGGTGCGCCCGGCGTGCGCACCGCCCGCCGAATCGCTTCTGCAGGCGCATGGTTTCGGCCGTTCCGCTCCCCGCGAGCGGGGCGCACGCGGCGGCGCCGGGAGCCCTGGGCCCCGGCGCCCGGCGGCGGAGGTCAGGGCGCCGCGGCGAAGTCCACGCTCTTGGTCTCGGCCGTCCCGGCGCTACGGCCGGGCGCCCGCTGGGTGGACCAGTACATGTTGGTGTGCGCGACGACCTCCGCCGGCGCCGGTGCGCCCCATGCGGTCAGGTCCTCCGTCGTGTGGGCGTCGCTGACCAGCAGCGCGTCGTAGCCACGGGCGAGCGCGCCGTGGAGGGTCGAGCGGACGCAGAAGTCGGTCTGCGCGCCGCAGACGACGAGGCGCCCGGCCCCGAGGCCCGCGAGCTCGGCCTCCAGCGTGGTGGCCTCGAAGGAGTCGCGGAAGAGCTTCTCCACGATCGCCTCGCCCGCCGCGGGCACCAGCTCGGGGACGATCTGCCAGCCGTCGCTGCCGAGGACCAGCTCGTCGTCGGAGTGCCGGACCCAAACGATCGGCACCTGCTCCTGCCGGGCCCGGTCCACCAGCGCGGCGATGTTGGCGACGACGGTGTCGCGCTCGTACGCCGCCGCGACGACGTCGTTCTGCACGTCGATGACGAGCAGGGCCGTGCGGGGCCGGTTCTCCAGAGTGGTCATGCTCTCCCCTTGCCTGGTCTTCGCTGTCCTGTTGCCTGGTCTTCGCCGGTCGTCGCTTCGTACGTCGGGCGGTCCGGGACCCGGGCACCCGGACCGCAGCCTAGACCCGGGCCCGACGGCGGGTCAGGTGACTGCCTCGCCGTCGGGCCCGGGTCGGGTGGGGCGCCGTCAGTAGGCCTGCGCGGCGTTCTCGGCCAGGATGGCGCGCAGTCGGGTGGTGCGGGGCCGGGCCGGGCGCTCGGCGACGGCCTGGAGGAGGGCCGGCCCGGCGGCGTGGACCACCGAGAGGTGGCGCTCGCCGCGGCCGAACGCGGTGTAGACCCACTGCCGGGTCAGCGCCGCGCCCGCGTCGCCCGGCACCACGACGACGGCGCCCGGCCAGCGGCGGCCGACCGCCTGGTGGACGGTCAGCGCCCAGCCGTGTCGCAGCCGGGCCGCCTCGGCGGGCGGGACGGTGCGACGGGTGCCGTCGGCGTACTCCAGGTGCAGGCCGTCGGCGTCGCCGTCGAGGACGCGGGCCGGGCGGGCGGTGCCCGGGGCCGGCGAGTCCACCACCCGGTCGCCCGGGTCGAAGCCGCCGAAGCGGCCCGGGCCGGGGTTGAGCCGGGCCTTGGCGGCGGCGTTGAGCGCCCGGGTGCCGGCGGCGCCGCCGTGGCCGGCGGTGAGCAGCACCACCTGCTCGGCGGGGATGCCGAGCGCGCGCGGGATCGAGTCGGTGAGCAGCTGGATCGCCCGGTGGACGGCCTCGGCGCCGTCCCTGGCGGTCAGGATGACCACCTCCTTGTCCGGTGCCTCGACCGGCTGCAGCTCGCCGATGCCGACGCCCGAGACCAGCTCGCCGATCGGGCCGAAGTCCGGGGTCCGGGAGGCGACCGCGGGGCAGGCCTTGGCGGTCAGCAGGTCGGCGAAGAACCGGCCGGGGCCGGCGGACCAGAGCTGGCCCGGGTCGCCGCTGAGGACCAGCCGGGTGCCGTCGGCAAGTGATTCCAGCAGGGTCGCGGCCAGCTCGACGTCCAGCAGCGGGGCGTCCAGGACGACCAGCAGGTCCAGCGCGAGCGTGCCGTCGGGGGAGCGGCCGGGGCCGGCCGTGCCGGCCAGCAGCTCGGCGATGGTGACGACCTGCAACGGGCCGTCGGCGAGCGTGGCGAGGCTGTCCCGGCCCTGATCGGTCCAGGTGGCGGCCCAGGCGCGGAGCCCGAGGCCGGCGGCGGCACGGACCAGCGCGGCCGGCTCGGCCCGGGCGGCCTCGCCGCCGGTGTGGGTGATCAGGGCGTGCTCGGCGGCGGCCCGGATCAGGGCGGTGGCGGAGGTGGAGGGCGCCGCGGTGGCCGCCGCCTCCCAGGCGGTGGGCCCGGGGTCGGTGGGCGCGGTGGGTTCGGCGCTGTCGGTGGTGGCGTCGGCCTCGGTGGTGCCGGTGTCCGCGTCGGCCTCGGTGGTCTCGGACTCGCCCGCGTCCTCGCTCGCGTCCTCGCCTCCGCCTCCGCCTTCGCCCGCGTCCTCGCCCTCGTCCGGGTCCGCACCGGGGACGAAGGTCGACATCAGCCGGACCAGGCCGTCCGCCAGGCTCTCCTCCGCCAGGGCGAGCCGCTCCAGCGCGAGGACGGTACGGGTCTGCGGTTCGTCCTTGTCGCCGCCCGCCGCGTGGGCCTCGGGACCGGTGAGCTCCTCCTGGAACGGCATCGCCCGGCCGTCGAGCACGGCGGCCTGCAGGGCTGCGCCGGCGTCGGGCAGACCGAGGCGGTCGAGACCGGCCGTCACTTCGCCGATCTCGACGGCGGAGTGGCCGCGCAGGGCGGACTGCTCCAGGAGCCATGGCACCAGCGCCCGGGCCCGGCGCTGATCGCCCGGCCCGGCGGCGGGCCCGAGCAGGCCACGCGCGAAGCCGTCCGCGTGCTCGGGGCGGACGCCGGGCAGGACCAGCACGGCCCACGGGTCCGCGCGCAGCTGCTCGGCGGCGCCGTCGCCGAACGCCGCCACGGCGGCGGGCGTGAGGTCCGCGGGCGCGCCGCCGGCGGCCAGCACCTCGGCGGTGTCCTTGAGCGCCAGCGCGCGCTGCTCGTCGGTCTCGGCCCGGACCGGGGCCGGCCGCCGGGCGGCGGGAGCCGGTGCCGACGCGCCCGCGTCCCCGGCCGGAGCCTCCTGGCCGCCCTGGGCCCGACGGCCGGCCTGCGCGTCCGGAGCCTCGGCCTCGGACGGGCGTCCGCCCTCGGCGCTCGGCTGCGGGTTCCGCGGGGTCCGCGGAGCCTGGCCGCCGTCCTGCTGTCCGATGGTCCGGATCCGCTCGGCGAGGGCCGCCACCGCAGCGGCCTTCTCGGCGCCGGAGAGAGCGCCGCCGGATCCGCCGCCGGCGGCCTCGGTCGCTTCGGAGGCAGTCGAGGCCTCCTCCGAAGCGCTGTTCTCCGTGGCACTCATCGTTCGCTCCAAGAAAGGTCACTCCACTGCGGGGCGCCGGCCGGCGCCGGTCGCGGGGCAGCCGTCGGCTGCCGGTGCGCCGGGGTGCGGTCGGCATGGTCGGGTCGGTCCGGCCACCGTGGGCGGCGGCACCGGTCGGTCGGGCCGGGCGGGGCCGGTCGGACCGGATCGGATCGGTCGGGTCACGTCGTGTCCGGTCGTTCTGCACAGGTCGGTACAGGTCGGCACAGGTCGGTACGGGTCGGTCGGTCGTGCGGGGCGGATCGGTTGCCCGCACCGGGGGCCGGCGTGCGTCTACAGCTCGCTCCACCCCTGGTCCGGGTAGCGGTGGACCGGCGCCGAGATGTCGTCGAGCGCACCGCGGATCTCACCCGGAAGAGTAAGCGCCTCCACTGACAACGCCGCCTGCAACTGCCCGACCGTCCGCGACCCGACCAGCGCCGAGGCGACCCCGGGCCGGTCCCGGACCCAGGCGAGTGCCACCGCCAGCGGGCTGCTGGCCAGCCCGTCGGCGGCGGTGGCGACCGCGTCCACGATCCGGCGCGAGCGCTCCCCGAGGTACGGCTGGACGAAGCCGGAGAGGTACGGCGAGGCGCCGCGCGAGTCCTGCGGGACGCCGTGGCGGTACTTCCCGGTGAGCACGCCGCGCCCGAGCGGCGAGGAGGCGAGCAGCCCGACCCCGGCGTCCCGGGCGGCCGGCACGGCCTCACGCTCGATGCCGCGCTGGAGCAGCGAGTACTCCAGCTGTGCGCCGGCCAGCGGCACCCGCCCGTGGTGGGCGCGCTGCCAGGTGGCGGCCTTGGCGAGCTGCCAGCCGCTGTAGTCGCAGACCCCGACGTACCGGGCGCGCCCGGAGACGACGGCGATGTCCAGGGCGCTGAGGGTCTCCTCGGCCGGGGTGGCCGGGTCGAAGGCGTGCACCTGCCAGAGGTCGACGTAGTCGGTGCCGAGCCGTCGCAGCGAGGCGTCCAGCGCCGCGAGCAGGTGGCCGCGCGAGCCGTCGAAGCGGCGGCCGGACTCCGGGACGCTGCCCGCCTTGGTGGCGATCACCAGCTCGGAGCGGGGGATCAGGTTGTCGGTGAGCCTGGAGAGCAGGTACTCGGCGCCGCCGTCCGCGTACACGTCGGCGGTGTCGACCAGGTTGCCGCCGGCGTCGACGAACTCCTTGAGCTGCTCCGCGGCCTCGTGCTCGTCGGTGTCCCGGCCCCAGGTCATGGTGCCGAGGCCGAGCCGGGAGACCTGCAGCCCGGTACGGCCGAGGTGACGCTTTTCCATCGGACGGGCCCCTTCACTGGCCGGGACGGCGGGCTGTCGGGGGGACCGACCCGCCCGGCGAACGCGCAGGTGGGGAGAGGTGTCCCCACGTCGGCTGAGCGTAGCGGCCGGTGCCCGGGCTGGTGTGCAGACCCGCAGGACGATCACTGCGCGCCGGGTCGGCCGCGATGTGGCCCAGGCCACACCTACCGGCCAGTAGCATGGCCGCCGAGAGCACGGCTACCCTCGCGAGCAACCCGACTGGAAGGCATGGCAGATGCGACTCGGTATCAACCTCGGTTACTGGGGACTCGGCATGGACGCCGACAACGTCGCCGTCGCGCAGGAGGCCGACCGGCTCGGCTACTCGGTCTGCTGGGCCGCCGAGGCCTACGGCTCGGACGCCGCCACCGTGCTCTCCTTCGTCGCAGCCCGGACCGAGCGGATCGACGTGGGCTCGGCGATCTTCCAGATCCCCGCCCGGACGCCGGCCATGACCGCGATGACCGCCGCCACCCTGGACACCCTCTCCGGCGGTCGGTTCCGGCTCGGTCTCGGCGTCTCCGGCCCGCAGGTCTCCGAGGGCTGGTACGGCGTGAAGTTCGACAAGCCGCTGGCCCGCACCCGCGAGTACGTGGAGATCATCCGCAAGGCGATGTCGCGCGAGCGGCTGGTCCACGAGGGCGAGCACTGGACCCTTCCGCTGCCGGGCGGTCCGGGCAAGCCGATCAAGCTGACCGTGCACCCGGTGCGCGAGCACATCCCGCTGTACATCGCGGCGATCGGCCCGAAGAACCTGGAGCAGACCGGCGAGATCGCCGACGGCTGGCTGGGCATCTTCTTCTCGCCCGAGCACGCCGCACTCTCGCTCGACCCGCTGAAGGCCGGCCGGGCCAAGGCCGGGCAGGGCCTGGAGGGCTTCGACCTCTGCCCGACCGTGAACATCGCCGTCGGCGAGGACACCAAGGCGGGCGCCGACGCGCTGCGCTCCTACGCGGCGCTCTACATCGGCGGCATGGGCAGCCGGGAGAAGAACTTCTACAACCAGCTCACCCGGCGGATGGGCTACGAGCAGGCGGCGGACGAGATCCAGGAGAAGTACCTCGCCAAGGACTACGCGGGTGCCGCGGCCGCGGTCCCGCACGACCTGATCGACGCCACCTCGCTGCTCGGCGACACCACCCGGATCGCCGACCGGATGCAGGCCTACGCCGACGCGGGCGTCACCACGCTCACCCTCGCGCCGGCCGGCTTCACCCTGGAGGAGCGGGTGCTCGCGCTGCGCACCGGCGTCGAGGCCCTGGAGCGTGCCGGACTCGCCTGACCGGGCGGACCGCCCCGCCGGGGCCCGGGCCGCGCGAACGGACGCGAACGGTCCGGGCCCCGGCGGGGGCGGCCCCCGGCCGGCCCCGGGCCCTACAGCCAGTCGTGCCGCTTGAACACCCGGTGCAGCGCCACGCAGACCAGCACCATCAGCGCCACCGCGGCCGGGTACCCCCAGGGCTGGTGCAGCTCCGGCATGTGCTCGAAGTTCATGCCGTACACGCCGGCGATCATGGTCGGCACCGCGGCCAGCGCCGCCCACGCCGAGATCTTCCGCATGTCGTTGTTCTGCTGAACGCTGACCTGAGCCAGGTTGGCGCTCAGGATGTCCGACAGCAGCCGGTCCATGGCGTCCACCTGGTCGTTGGCCCGGGCCAGGTGGTCGGCGACGGCCCGCAGGTACGGCAGCGCCTCGGGGCGGACGAACGGCACGCCGCCGCCTCCCAGCCGCAGCATCGGCTCCAGCAGCGGGCCGGTCGCCCGGCGGACGGCCACCAGCTGGCGCTTGTAGCCGTAGATCCGGCCGGCCGTGTCACGGCCGATCCGGCCGGGGGCGAACACGTCCGCCTCCAGCTCGTCCAGGTCCGCCTGGAGGGCGACCGCCACGTCCACGTACCCGTCCACCACCGAGTCGCAGACCGCGTGCAGGACTGCGCTCGGCCCGTACTTCAGCACCTCCGGCTGCTGCTCCAGCCCGGTCCGAAGTTCGTCGAGCGGGCTGTCGGCGCCGTGGCGGACCGTCATCACGAAGTCCTCGCCGACGAAGACCATCACCTCGCCGCCGGTCACCGCGTGGCCGCCCGGGTGGTAGCCGAGCGTCTTGAGCGCCACGAACAGCGAGCCCTGGTAGGCCTCCACCTTCGGGCGCTGGTGCGCGCGGACCGCGTCCTCCATCGCCAGCGGGTGCAGGCCGAACTCCCGGCCGACCTGCTCCAGTTCCCCGGCGCTCGGCTCGAAGAGGCCTATCCACACGAAGGAGCCCCGGCCGGCCGCACGCGCGGCGGCGAGGGCGCCGGTGTGGCCCCCGGAGCACTCGGTCCGGCGGCCGTCGCGGTAGATTGCGCAATGGACGATCACGCGGGCCATTGTGGCGCCTCCACGGCCGGGACGGCAGGACGTCGTCCCGGCCCGGGGCCGGAAGCCGCCGCCCCGCAGGCCCTGGTCCGCCACCCAGGAGGCCGGGGACCGGAGCCCGGAGGCCCGGGAGCCGGACGTCGCCGCCCGGGAGGCCGTAGGCTGGGCCCCATGCCCACCCTGCTGCTCGTCCGCCACGGCCGCTCGACCGCGAACACCGCCGGAATCCTGGCCGGTTGGACGCCCGGGGTGGACCTCGACGACACCGGTCGCGCCCAGGCCGCCGCGCTGGCCGACCGGCTCGCCGGGATCCCGCTGGTGCAGGCCGTGAGCAGCCCGCTGGAGCGCTGCCGGCAGACCCTGGAACCGCTGCTCGCCGCCCGGCCCGAACTCGGCCCGCCCGCCGAGGACGAGCGCCTCGGCGAGTGCCGCTACGGCGACTGGACCGGCCGGCCGCTGGCGGAGCTGGCCAAGGAACCGCTCTGGCGCACCGTCCAGGACCACGCCGCGGCCGCGGCCTTCCCCGGCGGCGAGTCGCTGCGCGAGCTCAGCCACCGCACGGTGGGCGCGGTCCGCGAGTGGAACGCGAAGATCGCCGCCGAGCACGGCGAGGACGCGGTCTGGATCGCCTGCTCGCACGGCGACGTGATCAAGGCCGTGGTCGCCGATGCGCTGGGCCTGCACCTCGACCACTTCCAGCGGATCAGCGTCGAGCCCTGCTCGGTCACCGCCGTCCGCTACACCCCGCAGCGGCCCTTCGTGCTGAGGATGGGCGACACCGGCGACCTCTCCCCGCTCGCCCCGAAGCCGGGCGGCCGGTCCGCCGGCGGCAGCGGTGCTCCGGCCGGGGACGCGGTGGTCGGCGGCGCGACCGGCGCGGCCTGACCGGCCCGGCTCGCCCGCCCGGCTCCCCGACTTCGGCTCCCCGGGCCGGGCCCGAAGGTCGTAGGGTGACTTACGAGCCCCATCGATGCCCGACCCGTCCGATTCCTACCCCGATCGACCACCACGATCGACACGATCCGGAGCGAGAAGCGTGCCCCGTCAGGTCTTCTTCTACGACCAGCCCGAACGGTTCGTGGCCGGCACCGTCGGCCAGCCCGGCGCCCGGGCGTTCTACCTGCAGGCCAGCGCCCGGGGGCGGATCACCAGCGTGCTGCTGGAGAAGACCCAGGTCGCCGCGCTCGCCGAGCGGATCGAGGAGGTGCTGGACGAGGCGCTGCGGCGCAGCGGCGGCGACACGTCCATCCCCGCCACCGCGCCGGCCGACCTGCTGGACACCGCACCGCTGGACCTGCCCCTGGAGCAGGAGTTCCGGGTCGGCACCATGGCGCTGGCGTGGGACAGCATCGACAGCTGCCTGGTGGTCGAGGCCCAGGCGGTGATCGAGGACGAGGACGAGGAGGACACCGAGTCCGTCTTCGAGGACACCGAGGACGGCCCCGACATGCTGCGGGTGCGGCTGACCGGAGCCATGGCCCGGGTGTTCGCCAAGCGGGCGCTGGACCTGGTCGCCGCGGGCCGCAAGCCCTGCCCGTTCTGCAACCTGCCGCTCGACCCGGAGGGCCACCTGTGCCCGCGCGCGAACGGCTACCGGCGCTGAACACCGAGACCCCGCCGCAGGCGGACCCTGCGGCGGCCGCCGCGCTGGCGGCCGACGCACCCGCCGCGCTGCGCCTGCTGCGCGAGGGCGGGCTGACGGTGCACGGCCGGCTGGCCGACGCCTCCAACGCCGCCCTGTACTGCAGCGTCGCGCTGGACGGCCGGACCGCGCAGGCGGTCTACAAACCGGTGGCCGGCGAGCGCCCGCTGTGGGACTTCCCGGACGGCACCCTGGCCGGCCGCGAGGTCGCCGCGTACGAGCTCGCCGCCGCCACGGGCTGGGCGCTGGTCCCGCCGACCGTGCTGCGGGACGGCCCGCACGGGCCCGGCATGGTCCAGCTCTGGGTCGAGCCCGACCCGGGTGCCGCCCCGCTGCTCGCCCTCCAGGACCCGCAGGGGCCGGAGGAGGGCTGGCTGCCGATCACCCGCGCGGATGTCGGCGGCGGACGCACCGCCCTGCTGGTGCACCCCGACGACCGGCGGCTGCGGCGGCTGGCCGTGCTGGACGCCGTCCTCAACAACGCCGACCGCAAGGGCGGCCACCTGATCTGTGCCGCCGACGGGCGGATCTACGGCATCGACCACGGGGTCACCTTCAACACCGAGGGCAAGCTGCGCACCCTGCTCTGGGGCTGGGCCGGGCAGCCGCTGCCGGCGGAGGCCCTGGAGATGCTGGCCGGGCTGGCCGAGCGGCTGGCGGCCGACCTCGGCGAGCGGCTCGCCCCGCACCTGACCGCGGCCGAACTCGCCGCCGCCCGCGAGCGGGTGGCCGAGCTGCGCGGCACCGGACGCCATCCGCTGCCCTCCGAGGACTGGCCGGCCATCCCCTGGCCGCCGATCTGACCCCGGCGGTCGCGCAGCCCGCCGGAGGGCGGTACCCGCCGCCGCGGTCCGACTCGACCGGCATTGGTCTGGACCTGTGCGGCGCTCCGGCCGCACACTGCTCCGATGGACGAGCGACGGACCACCCCCCACCTGGACCTGCCGCTGCACCGCCTGCAGGTCCCCCTGCCGCACCTGCTGCCCTTCGCGATCGGCAGCTTCGACTCCATCGGCCCGCTCTCCCGTGCGGGCTTCCCCCACCGGCACTCCTTCTTCGAGATCGTCCACGTCACCGGCGGCCGCGGCGCCCATGTGCTGGACCTGGTCCACCGCCCGCTGCGCCCGCCGCAGTTGTGCGTCATCGCACCCGGCCAGGTGCACTACTGGGCCGACGCCGAGGGGCTGACCGGCCGGGTGGTCCTCTTCAACGAGGACTTCCTGCTCGGGCACCCGCAGGACCTCCCCGCCCTGCGTTCGCTGGCCGTCCGGCCGGCGCTGCCGCTCGGCGACCGGGCCGGGCCGATCGGTGCGCTCCTGGCCGACATGGAGCACGAGTACCGCGGCCGCGCGCCCGGTTACCCGGGTGTGCTGCGGGCCAGCCTGCACATCCTGATCGTCCGGGCGGTGCGCGCAGCCCTTCCCGGACTGGACGGCGCGACGCCCGGCCGGTCGACCGAACTGGCCTCGGCCTTCACCCGGTTGATCGCCGAGCCGGGCTGGGGGTGGCGCTCGGTGGCCTCCTGCGCCCAGGAGTTGGGCGTATCACCCGGGCACCTGCAGGCCCTGGTCAGGCAGGCGACCGGCAGTACGCCCGGCCGGCTGATCCGCCAGCAGCAGACCTTGGAGGCCAAACGGCTACTCGCCTGCACGGACCTGACCGTCCGCCAGGTGGCCGGGGAGGCCGGCTTCGGCGACCCGGCGTACTTCTGCCGCTTCTTCCGGCGGGAGACCGGGATGACGCCGGGGGAGTTCCGGGCGGGCGTCGGAGGAAATCACCACGATCCCCGGATCGCGTCCATCGCGGCGGGCCCGGACGCCCCGTAGGTTGGCTGGTGGCCGCCGGCGAGCGGCCCGCTCCGCGCGGGCGACCCGCCGGCCCGGCCCTTGTCATGCCCCCACCATGGCAAGGGCCGCCCCCGGGCACCGCACCATCCGCGCACCGCACCATCCGCGCGCCGCGCGGCGTTCCGCACACAGTCCCCCGCACCCACACCGAAGGAGTCGGCGCATGCCCGCGTCCGAAGAGCCCGCCACCGGGCGGGACGGCCTGATCGACCGCCGGATCAGCCGCAAGTCCGTGCTGAAGGCCGCCGCGGTGCTCGGTACCGCCCCGCTGCTGATCGGCGGCGGTGTCGCCCTGGCCCGCGACCGGGCCGGCACCGGTGAGGCGCCCGGTCCCACCCCTGCCTGCCACGACGGCGACGGCCCCACCGTCGAGCAGACCGAGGGCCCCTACTTCAAGCCGAACTCCCCGCTGCGGACCTCACTGATCACCGACAGCACCCCGGGCACCCGGCTCACCGTCAGCGGCTACGTCTTCGGCCGGGCCTGCCTGCCGCTCCCCGGTGTGCTGCTGGACTTCTGGCAGGCCGACGTGAACGGCGCGTACGACAACACCGGCTTCGGCTTCCGCGGGCACCAGTTCACCGACGCCCGGGGCGCCTTCGGCCTCACCACGATCGTCCCCGGGCTCTACCCGGGCCGCACCCGCCACATCCACGTCAAGCTCCAGGCGCCCGGCCGTCCGGTGCTCACCACCCAGCTCTACTTCCCGGGCGAGCCGCGCAACGGCACCGACACCATCTACGACGCGCGGCTGCTGATGAACGTCCGCCAGATCGGCTCGGGGAAGGAGGGCACGTACGACTTCGTACTGAACGTGGCCCAGACGCCCGGCCCGACCGGCAGCCCCACCCCGACCTCCACGCCCACCTCCACGCCCACCGTCACGCCGACCGGCCAGCCGGGCGGCACCTGGGCGGCGGGCACGCCCTACACCACGGGCGACCGCGTCGCCTACGCGGGCGTCTCCTACCGGTGCCTCCAGGGGCACACCGCCATCACCGGCTGGGAGCCGCCGAACGTGCCGGCCCTCTGGCAGCGGCTGTAGCGGCTCCAGCTGCGCCCCCCGGGGGGGGCGGGTGCCCGGTCGGCGGCAGGGCCGGCCGGGCGCTCGTCCGTGCATCTGGCACACCGTCGGGTTATTCCCGAGAACCGGAAGAAATCCGTCAATGGCCGGTCATCATCTGTCGGGAACCGTTCGGACAACGAATCCGGTCGATCTTGCGCACTGGTTAGGCTTTCAAATGTTCGCAAGGTTAAAGTCGGTTCCATGCATGCCTGGCCCGCCTCCGAGGTTCCCGCCCTGCCTGGTCAGGGGCTCCCCCTTCGTATCTTCGACACCGCAGCGGGCGGTGTCCGGGAGGTCGTGCCGCAGGACGGCACCGCCCGGATCTACGTCTGCGGCATCACCCCCTACGACGCGACCCACATGGGCCACGCCGCCACCTACAACGCCTTCGACCTCGTACAGCGGGTGTGGAAGGACGCCGGCCACGACGTCCTGTACGTCCAGAACGTCACCGACGTGGACGACCCGCTGCTGGAGCGGGCCGTGGCCACCGGCCAGGACTGGACGGCGCTGGCCGAGCGGGAGACCGCGCTCTTCCGCGAGGACATGACCGCCCTGCGGCTGCTCCCGCCGGCCCACTACATCGGCGCCGTCGAGTCGATCCCGTGGATCGTGCCGCTGGTCCAGAAGCTGCTGGCCGACGGGGCCGCCTACGAGCTGGACGGCGACATCTACTTCTCGGTCGACGCCGACCCGCGGTTCGGCGCGGTCTCCGGCCTCACCCGCGAGGCCATGCGTCCGGTCTTCGCCGAGCGCGGCGGCGATCCGGACCGCCCCGGCAAGCGCAACCCGCTGGACGCCCTGCTCTGGCTCTCCGCCCGTCCGGGCGAGCCCGCCTGGGACACCGAGCTCGGCCACGGCCGCCCCGGCTGGCACATCGAGTGCGTCGCGATCGCGCTGAAGTACCTCGGCATGTCCTTCGACATCCAGGGCGGCGGCAGCGACCTCTCGTTCCCGCACCACGAGATGGGTGCCGCGCACGCCCAGGTGGCCACCGGCGACCACCCGTACGCCAAGGCCTACGTGCACGCCGGCATGGTCGCTCTGGACGGTCACAAGATGTCCAAGTCCCGCGGCAACCTGGTCTTCGTCTCGGCGCTGCGCCGCGAGGGCGTCGACCCGGCGGCGATCCGCCTGGCCCTGCTCTCGCACCACTACCGCGAGGACTGGGAGTGGACCAAGGCCACCCTCGACGAGGCGGTCGAGCGGCTCGCCCGCTGGCGTGCCGCGGTCTCCCGCCCGGACGGCCCGCCGGCCGAGGCGATGCTCGCCGAGGTCCGCGCCGCGCTCGCCGAGGACCTGAACGCGCCCGCCGCGCTGGCCGCGGTGGACGCCTGGGCCGCGCGGCAGGAGGCCGGGGGCGGCGAGGACGCCGGCGCGCCCGGCCTGGTCTCGCGCACGGTCGACGCGCTCCTCGGCGTAGCGCTCTGACACCGGGTCGGCATCCACGAACACCCGTACACGACGCCGAAGGGGCGTCAGGACCAGCGCGGTCCTGACGCCCCTTCGGCGTACCGGTCCGGCGCGCGTCCTGCGCCGGGACACCGGGCGGAGGATCACTCCTCCTCGGCGCCCTCCTGGCTCTCCCGCGCGGTCGGCGGCTCCGGCTCGCTCGGCCGCTCGGCAGTGGCGTGCCCGGCCACCGGCTTCTCGCCGGTCGGGCCGACGTTCTCCCGCCGCCGCAGGTACCGCTCGAACTCCCGGGCGATCGCGTCGCCCGAGGCCTCCGGCAGCTCCGCCGTGTCCTGCGCCTCCTCCAGCTGCTGGACGTACTCGGCCACCTCGCTGTCCTCGGCGGCCAGCTGGTCCACGCCCAGCTGCCAGGCGCGCGCGTCCTCGCCCAGCTCGCCCGGCGGGATCCGCAGGTCCAGCAGGTCCTCCAGCTTGTTGACCAGCGCGAGCGTCGCCTTCGGGTTCGGCGGCTGCGCGACGTAGTGCGGCACCGCGGCCCAGAGCGTCACGGCCGGCACCCCGGCGTGGGTGCAGGCCTCCTGCAGCACCCCGACGATGCCGGTCGGGCCCTCGTAGCGGCTCTCCTCCAGGTCCAGCCGCCGGGCGAGGTCCGGGTCGGAGGTGACCCCGCTGACCGGCACCGGGCGGCTGTGCGGGGTGTCGCCGAGCAGCGCGCCGAGGATCACCACCAGCTCGACGCCCAGCTCGTGGGCGAAGCCGAGCAGCTCGTTGCAGAACGAGCGCCAGCGCATGCTCGGCTCGATGCCGCGGACCAGGACGACGTCCCGGGTCTTCGGCTCGGTCACCCGGATCACCGACAGCCGGGTGGTGGGCCAGGTGATCCGGCGGACACCGCCGTCGAGCCACACCGTGGGCCGGTTGACCTGGAAGTCGTAGTAGTCCTCCGCGTCCAGGGCGGCGAACACCTTGCCGCCCCAGGTGTCGTCCAGATGCGCCAGGGCCGCGGAGGCGGCGTCGCCCGCGTCGTTCCAGCCTTCGAAGGCGCAGACCATGACCGGGTCGATCAACTCGGGAACATCTTCCAGCTCGATCACCCAGCGTCTCCCTCCGGTCGGCGGCGGACCGCACCCCGCCCCGGCTGGCCTGCCCGGGCGCCGGCGGTCCGGCTGCCGACTGTCGAACCTCTCGTCTCCCATGGAACGGCTCGCCCCATGGTCCCTACCTGCCCAGCCTACGGGCTTTGAAGCGCCCGGCGGCCGGGCACCGGGACAGTCTGGGGGAGCGTGGCCCGGCGATCCAGCGGTTATCCGGACGTGCTGCGCGACGGCCGGTCCCGTCCCGTCCCGCCCCGGCCGGGGCCCCGGTCACATCGTGCCCGCCCGCCGGGGCGGCGTGATGATGGAGACGGGGCCGGGCGGCGGGTGTGAGGAGCCGGGCGGATGAACGGACGGCTGTGGATCGGTGCCGGCGCGGTCGCGGCGGCCTTCGGCACCGCGGTGCTGGCGGCCTCGGCGCTCGGGCGGCGCCTGCCGGTGGAGCACGTCACCGAGGGCGGCCTGGACCTGACCCAGCCGCCGGGTGCGGTCTGGGACGTGCTGACCGACATCGACCTCTACCCGGCCTGGCGTCCGGGTCTGTCGCACGTCGAACGGCTGCCCGCGACCGCCGCCGGCCGGTCCCGCTGGCGCGAGTACGACCGGCACGGCCACACCACCTACGAGGTGGTGGAGAGCCAGGCCCCGCACCGCCTGGTGACCGGCATCGCCGACCCGGACCTGCCCTACGGCGGCACCTGGACGTACGTGCTGACGCCGGCGGGCGAGGGGTGCACGCTCACCGTCACCGAGCGCGGCGAGGTCCACAAGCCGATCCACCGGGCGGTCGGCCACTACGTCACCGGCGAGGACGCCTCGATCCACCGCTACCTGGACGCGCTCGCCCACCGCCTCGCCTGAGTCCGGCCCCCCGCCACGGAAGGCTCAGCGCACCCAGCCGCGCCGGTAGTCCTCCCAGTTCTGCTCGGTCGCGGCGAAGTCCACGTACAGCCCGACGCCGAAGTGCTGCCGCCCGAGGTCCCGCCGGCCCAGGCCGAGCCGGATGCCGCGGATCCCGTCCTCCACGGTCTCGGCGTGCCCCCAGTGGCCCCACTTGTCGTCCCAGTAGAACGGCAGGCCCATCAGCAGGTCGACGTCGTCGGGCGTGGCCTCCAGCGCCAGCTCGGTCTGGTAGGCGTTGTAGGCGCCGTAGAAGCCGGCCGTCGGCATGCTGGAGTCGTAGGTCATCAGCGCGATCTGGTCGACCCGGCGGGCGGTCTGTGCGAAGTAGGCCTGGTCCCACCACTTTCCGTGGTCGGTGAGCGCGATCGCGATGTCGTGCTGCCAGGGAAGCGGATCGATCTGCGGGGCGGCGACGGACAGCCGGGCGCCGCGGGCGGCCGTCACCGGGCGGACCTGGTCCAGCAGCGCGAGCCACCCCTTCGAACCCGGCCGGATCGGCTCCATGTCGAAGTGCACGCCGTCGAAACCGAGGTCCAGCACCTGGCGGGCCGAGGCGGTGACCCGATCCCGGGTGGGCGGGTCCTCCAGGTCCAGTGCGTCCTTCTCGGGCTTGACCTCGTCGCCCAGCCAGCCCTGCACCCGGATGCCGGGCAGCGCCCGGTGCGCGGCCTCGGTGAACCACCGGGCCCGGGGGTGGACGGACGCCGGCAGCGAGCCGTCGTGCTCCAGCGGCCCGGTGTGGACGTAGAGGTCGCGGACGCCGGTGGCGGCGAGCCGCTGGGCGAGCGCGGCGAGGTCGGCGTCACCCTTCCGGCCGTCCACCCAGGCATGACCCAGCCAGAGCGCGTCGCGCCCCCGCGTGCGGGCCTCCGGGGAGGGCTCGCCGACGTACTGCAGCCGGAGTGCGAGCGCCGCCGCGCCCACCGGCGTGACCAGTACGGCGACCGCCGCCAGGGCCGCCACCAGGCACTTCCGCCATCGCGACCACCGTCGCCAGCGGCTGCGCGCCGCCCGCAGCGGTCGACCCGCCGCGGTCGTGACCCGCCGTACGCGCATCCCGGACTCCGCCATGCCCGTGGCTCCCCCCTCGTGGCCGAACGCTCAGGATACGGAATGCCCCACCGGCCCCAGGCCTCGGCCGGATACCCTGGCCACGTGCGTCCCCGACTCAGCGGGTTCGCAAAGCCGACAGCCGTCGCACCCAGGGAGAAGCCCCATGGCCACTGCAGCCGATCCGTCCATCACCCAGCAGAGCCGCGCGAACGCGCTGCGTGAGGCGCTCGCCACCCGCGTGGTGGTGGCCGACGGGGCGATGGGCACCATGCTCCAGGCACAGGACCCGACCCTGGAGGACTTCCAGAACCTGGAGGGCTGCAACGAGGTCCTCAACCTCACCCGGCCCGACATCGTCCGCTCCGTCCACGACGCGTACTTCGCGGTGGGCGTGGACTGCGTGGAGACCAACACCTTCGGCGCCAACCACTCGGCGCTCGGCGAGTACGAGATCGCCGACCGCATCTTCGAACTCTCCGAGGCCGGCGCCCGGATCGCCCGCGAGGCGGCCGACCGGCACGCCGCCGACGGCCGCACCCGGTGGGTCCTCGGCTCGATCGGCCCGGGCACCAAGCTGCCGACCCTCGGCCACGCCCCGTACGACACGCTGCGCGACGGCTTCCAGCAGAACGCGGCCGGCCTGATCGCCGGCGGCGCGGACGCGCTGCTGGTCGAGACCAGCCAGGACCTGCTGCAGACCAAGGCCGCGATCCTGGGCTGCAAGCGCGCGCTCGCCGAGGCAGGCCTGGACCTGCCGGTCCTGGTCCAGGTGACCGTGGAGACCACCGGCACCATGCTGCTCGGCTCCGAGATCGGCGCCGCGCTGACGGCGCTGGAGCCGCTCGGCGTCGACTACATCGGCCTGAACTGCGCCACCGGCCCGGCCGAGATGAGCGAGCACCTGCGCTACCTGGCGAAGAACGCCAGGATCGGCCTCTCCTGCATGCCGAACGCGGGCCTGCCGGTGCTGGGCAAGGACGGCGCGCACTACCCGCTGACCCCCGCCGAACTGGCGGACGCGCACGACGTCTTCACCCGCGAGTACGGTCTCTCGCTGGTCGGCGGCTGCTGCGGCACCACCCCCGAGCACCTGCGCCACGTGGTCGAGCGGGTCCAGGGCCGCCCGATCGCCGTCCGCGACCCGCGCCCGGAGCCGGCGGCCGCCTCGCTCTACCAGGCGGTGCCGTTCCGTCAGGACACCTCTTACCTGGCGATCGGCGAGCGCACCAACGCCAACGGCTCGAAGAAGTTCCGCGAGTCGATGCTCGCCGGCGACTGGCAGGCCTGCGTGGAGATCGCCCGCGAGCAGATCCGGGACGGCTCCCACCTGCTGGACCTCTGCGTGGACTACGTCGGCCGCGACGGCGTCGCCGACATGAAGGAGGTCGCCGGCCGGCTGGCCACCGCCTCCACCCTGCCGATCGTGCTGGACTCCACCGAGCCGGACGTGCTGCGGGCCGGACTGGAGGCGCTGGGCGGCCGCGCGGTCCTCAACTCGGTCAACTACGAGGACGGCAACGCCCCGGACTCCCGCTTCGGCCGGATCGCCTCGCTGGCCCGCGAGCACGGCGCCGGCCTGATCGCGCTGACCATCGACGAGGAGGGCCAGGCCCGCACCGCCGACAAGAAGGTCGAGATCGCCGAGCGGCTGATCGGGGAGCTGACCGCGGACTACGGGATCGACGAGGGCTCGATCCTGGTCGACTGCCTCACCTTCACCCTGGCCACCGGCCAGGAGGAGTCCCGCCGGGACGGCATCGAGACCATCGAGGCGATCCGCGAGCTCAAGCGCCGCCACCCGGACGTGCAGACCACACTCGGCCTCTCCAACATCTCCTTCGGCCTCAACCCGGCCGCCCGCGTGGTGCTGAACTCGGTCTTCCTGCACGAGTGCGTGGAGGCCGGCCTGGACTCGGCGATCGTGCACGCCTCGAAGATCCTGCCGATCTCGCGCATCCCCGAGGACCAGCGCGAGGCGGCGCTCGACCTGGTCTACGACCGCCGCCGGGACGACTACGACCCGCTGCAGCGCCTGCTGCAGCTGTTCGAGGGCGTCTCCTCGGCCTCGGTCAAGGCGTCCAAGGCGGAGGAGCTGGCCGCGCTGCCGCTGGAGGAGCGGCTGCAGCGCCGGATCATCGACGGCGAGCGGAACGGCCTGGAGGCCGATCTGGAGGAGGCGCTCACCGCGCGCCCGGCGCTGGAGATCATCAACGACACCCTGCTGTCCGGCATGAAGGTGGTCGGCGAGCTGTTCGGCTCCGGCCAGATGCAGCTGCCGTTCGTGCTGCAGTCCGCCGAGGTGATGAAGACCGCGGTGGCCCACCTGGAGCCGCACATGGAGAAGTCCGACGCGGAGGGCAAGGGCACCATCGTGCTGGCCACGGTCAAGGGCGACGTCCACGACATCGGCAAGAACCTGGTCGACATCATCCTGTCCAACAACGGCTACAACGTCGTCAACCTGGGCATCAAGCAGCCGGTCTCGGCGATCCTGGACGCCGCGCAGGAGCACAACGCGGACGTGATCGGGATGTCGGGCCTGCTGGTGAAGTCCACGGTGATCATGAAGGAGAACCTGGAGGAGCTGAACCAGCGCAAGCTGGCGGCGGACTACCCGGTGATCCTCGGCGGCGCCGCGCTCACCCGGGCCTACGTCGAGCAGGACCTGCACGAGATCTACGAGGGCGAGGTCCGCTACGCCCGGGACGCCTTCGAGGGCCTGCGGCTGATGGACGCGCTGATCGCGGTCAAGCGAGGGGTGCCCGGTGCGGCGCTGCCGGAGCTCAAGCAGCGCCGGCACGCCCGGGTGGAGGTCGAGGAGGCGGAGGAGGTCAACCTCGGCCAGATCCGCTCCGACGTGGCGGTCGACAACACCGTGCCGGCCCCGCCGTTCTGGGGCGACCGGATCGTCAAGGGGGTGCCGTTCGCCGACTACGCCTCCTGGCTGGACGAGGACGCGCTGTTCAAGGGCCAGTGGGGGCTGAAGGCGGCCCGCAACGGCGACGGGCCGTCCTACGAGGAGCTGGTGGAGTCGGAGGGCCGGCCGCGGCTGCGGATGTGGCTGGACCGGCTGCAGACCGAGGGCTGGCTGGAGGCGGCCGTCGTCTACGGCTACTACCCGGCCAACTCCAAGGGCGACGACCTGATCGTCTTCCACGAGGACGGCACCGAGCGGACCCGGTTCACCTTCCCGCGCCAGCGCCGCGGGCGCCGGCTCTGCCTGGCGGACTTCTTCCGCCCGGAGGAGTCGGGCGTGCGGGACGTGGTCGGCCTGCAGGTGGTCACCATGGGCAACCGGATCTCCGAGGCGGCCAACGAGCTGTTCGCGAACAACTCCTACCGCGACTACCTGGAGCTGCACGGTCTCTCGGTGCAGCTGGCCGAGGCGCTGGCCGAGTTCTGGCACGCCCGGGTCCGGTTCGAGCTGGGCTTCTCCGGCGAGGACCCGCAGGACGTCAAGGACATGTTCGCGCTGAAGTACCGGGGCGCCCGGTTCTCGCTCGGCTACGGGGCCTGCCCGGAGCTGGAGGACCGCGCCAAGATCGCCGAGCTGCTGCGGCCCGAGCGGATCGGCGTGGTGCTGTCCGAGGAGTTCCAGCTGCACCCGGAGCAGTCCACCGACGCGATCGTGATCCACCACCCGGAGGCCAAGTACTTCAACGCGCGGTAGCCCGCACGTCGCGTTCCGTTCGCTCTTTTCGGACGTACGGGGCGTATCCTGGATCATCCTGAACGGGCCGGTCCGCTCACCAGCGGGCCGGCCTGTGCCATCCCCGGGGGCGGTGCCCCGGCCGCGCCGCCCCGGGGGAACCGACGGAAGGATCCCGCCATGACCACCAGCTCCACCGCCACCCGCGTCCTCGACCGCGGCGACGGCCGGGGCCTGCAGGCGGTGCTGCTGGACATGGACGGGACCCTGGTGGACACCGAGGACTTCTGGTGGCAGGCCGAGGCCTCGCTCTTCGCAGAGCTGGGCTACGAGCTGGACGAGAAGGACCGTGCCCAGGTGGTCGGCGGGCCGATGAGCCGGGTGATCGACTACCTGCTCGCCACCACCGGGGTCGACCTCTCGGCGGCCGACCTCACCGTGCTGATCAACCAGCGCTTCGTGGACCTGCTGGCCGGCGGCGTACCGCTCATGCCGGGCGCCGAGCGGCTGCTCAACACCCTTGCGGCGCACGGCGTCCCGGCCGCGCTGGTGTCGGCGTCGCACCGTCAGATCATCGACATCGTGCTGCAGTCGCTGGGGGCCCACCACTTCGCCTTCAGCGTCGCCGGGGACGAGGTCGCGCGGACCAAGCCGCACCCGGACCCGTACCTGGAGGCGGCGCGCCGGCTGGGCGCCGAGCCGGGCCGCTGCGTGGTGGTGGAGGACGCCCCGACCGGGGTCCGCTCGGCCGAGGCGGCCGGCTGCCCGGTGATCGCGGTGCCGTCGGTGGCGGTGATCGAGCCGGCGCCCGGGCGGCTGGTGCTGCCTTCGCTGGAGCAGGTGGATCTTGAACTGCTCCGCTCGCTGGTCACTTCGCGAGTGTGATTGTCGTCTCATTGCATGCGAGTGCTACCGGCCGGTAGGTGACCGCGGCCGCCCGTCGTGCCTGGACGCCCGGGGAGAAATCGGGCATTGCCTGACAACTCGTCGGATGGCCGCCATCAATTCGGCCTCCCGTGTCCCAACTGTCACCTGCGCGGGTGGCGGTGGTGCGTGTTCGATATGGCACGCTACTCCAGTTCGTTCCCCACCCCGAGCCCTGCCGCCGCCGCCCGAACGGGCAACCCCGTCCTGACTGCGGTCGCACGGCGACCGGTCCGCGCGCGCCCTCCGCACCCCGGAGGCACTTTCGTGTGCGGACCACCCGGCCCATGCCGGACCGCACCCAGAAGGACGCGCCCGTGAAGACTTCAGCTGGACGACTGGCAGCGCTCGGCTGCGCCGGCCTGGTGGCCGCCTCGGTGACGGGCTGCGGCTCGGTCACCGACGCCGTCAAGGGGGACGGCGGCAAGGCGATCACCATGGGCACCACCGCGACCACCGGTGTGCTCGACCCGGCCGGCGCCTACGACTCCGGCGCCTGGCTGGTGCTGCGCAACACCTTCCAGTCGCTGCTGACCTACCCGGCCGCCTCCAGCTCGCCCGTTCCGGACGCCGCGCAGTCCTGTGAGTTCACCGGCGGCGAGGCCACGCTCTACCACTGCACGCTCAAGTCCGGCCTGAAGTTCTCCAACGGCCACCCGCTGACCGCCGCCGACGTGGTGTTCTCGATCGAGCGCACCAAGAAGATCAAGGACGACAACGGTCCGGTCGGCCTGCTCGACACGATCCAGTCGGTCGAGGCCAAGGGCGACACCGAGGTGGTCTTCCACCTCGCCCAGCCCGACGCCACCCTCCCGGCCAAGCTGGCCACCCCGGCCGGCGCCATCGTCGACCGCCAGGTCTTCCCGGCCGACAAGCTGCTCGGCAACGACAAGCTGGTCGGCTCCGGCCCGTACAAGATCGACACGGTCGAGACCGCGAGCGGCGGCAAGGTCCCCAGCAAGATCGCCCTCTCGGCCAACGGCGACTACACCGGCGACGCCAAGCTGCGGAACAAGAAGTTCACCGTCCGCTACTTCGACAAGGCCGACGCGCTGAAGGACGCCCTCGACAAGGGCGAGGTCGACCTCACCGACGACAGCCTGGAGCCCAACACCGCGGCCCAGGTCCGCTCCGACCAGCAGGGCGGCAAGACCGACCTGCAGGTCGTCGAGGGCGACAGCAACGACACCCGCAGCATCGTCTTCAACACCAAGGACGCGACCACCGGCAACGTCGCCGTGCGGCAGGCCGCCGCCCAGCTGGTCGACCGCAAGACGCTCGCCCGCGACGTCTTCGCCCGCACCGTCCAGCCGGTGTACTCGATGGTCCCGGCCGGCGTCACCGGCCACACCACGTCCTTCTTCGACAAGTACGGCGACCAGGACGTCGCCAAGGCCAAGGCGATCCTGGCCGCGGCCAAGGTCCAGACCCCGGTCAAGCTGAGCCTCACCTGGTCCCGCTCGCGCGCCGAGGGCGCCGAGAGCGAGATGCTCAAGAAGCAGCTGGAGGCCGGCGGTCTCTTCCAGGTCACCGTCCAGCACGAGGCGGACTGGGAGGCCTTCAAGAAGGGCTGGACCGAGGGCAAGTACCAGGCCTACGTCGTCGGCTGGTTCGCCGACTACCCGGACGCGGACAACTACATCGCGCCGCTGATCGTCGAGGGCGGCGCCTACCACCACGGCTGGGACGACCAGCGGATCAGCCAGAGGCTGGTGCCGGAGGCCCTCAAGCAGGCCGACCGCGGTGCCGCCACCTCGTCCTACAACCAGATCCAGGCGATCGTGGCCGAGAACGTGCCGCTGATCCCGCTGTTCCAGAACAAGGCGTTCTACGCGGCGAAGTCCTACATCACCGGCGTCGAGTCGACCGTCGACACCACCGGCGTCTTCCGCTTCTGGGAGATCGGCCGCTCCGGCGGCAAGTAGCCGGGACCCTCGGCACGGTGGCCCGTCCGCTTCCCCCAGGGTGCAGGGGGAGCGGACGGGCCACCGTCACGTCCGGGGCCGGTCGCCCGGTCAGAGCGTCCCGGGGCGGACCAGGCCGCTCTCGTACGCGTAGACCGCCGCCTGCACCCGGTCGCGCAGCTGGAGCTTGGTCAGCACGTGCCCGACGTGCGTCTTGACCGTGGTCTCGCTGACGAACAGCTCCGCCGCGATCTCCGCGTTCGACAGCCCGCGCGCTACCAGCTTCAGCACCTCCAGCTCGCGCTCGGTCAGCGCGTTCAGCGCCTGCGGCGGCGCCTCCTCTCCGGAGGGCAGCTTGGTGGCGTACATGTCCAGCAGTCGGCGGGTGATGCTCGGCGCCAGCATCGCCGCGCCGTCGGCGACCACCCGGATCGCCTGCACCAGCTCCTCGGCCGGGACGTCCTTCAGCAGGAAGCCGCTGGCCCCCGCACGCAGCGCCTCGACCACGTACTCGTCCAGGTCGAAGGTGGTGAGCACCAGCACCTTGGCCGGGCCGTCCCGCCCCGGTCCGGCGATCCGGCGGGTCGCCTCGACCCCGTCCATCCTGGGCATCCGGATGTCCATCAGCACCACGTCGGGCTGCAGCGCGCGGACCTGGTCCAGCGCCTGCTGGCCGTCGCCGGCCTCGCCGACCACCACCAGGTCGGACTCGGCCTCCAGGATCATCCGGAAACCGGTGCGCAGCAGCGGCTGGTCGTCGACCAGCAGCACTCGGATCGTCACCTAGGACTCCTTGCTCATCGGATCCCCCGTGGGATCGTCCTCGTCAGACGTACGCGCCAGCGGCAGCGGGTACGGCGGGGGAGTGCCGCCGAACTCCGGGCAGCTGGCCCGGTGGTCGCACCAGTCGCAGAGCCGGTTGCGGGTGGCCGGGAAGTCGCCTGTGGCCACCGCCAGGGCGATCCGCTCCCAGAGCGCCTGCAGCTTGCGTTCCACCGCCAGCAGGTCGGCCTCGTCCGGGTCGTAGCTGACCACGTCCCCGCCGCCGCCGAGGTAGACCAGCTGCAGCCGCTTCGGGATCACACCCTTCCACCGCCACACCACCAGCGCGTAGAACTTCATCTGGAACATCGCCTTGCCCTCGAAGTCCCGCGAGGGCGCCCGGCCGGTCTTGTAGTCCACCAGCCGGACCTCGCCGGTCGGGGCGACGTCGACCCGGTCGATGTAGCCGCGCAGCAGCAGGCCCGACTGCAGGGCCGTCTCCACGTAGAGCTCCCGCTCCACCGGGTGCAGCCGGCTCGGGTCCTCCAGCCGGAACCACTGGGCGACCAGCTTCTCGGCGTCGGCCAGCCAGCGGGTGAGCGCCGCGCCGTCCGGATCCTCCGGGAAGAGCGAGCCCAGCTCCGGGCGCTCGCCCAGCAGGCGCTCCCACTGCGGGCGCAGCAGGCCCAGCGCCCGCTCCGGGGTCCGCTCCGCCGCCGGGCTGTCGAACAGCCGCTCCAGCACCGCGTGCACCAGGGTGCCCCGGGTCGCCGCCGCGCTCGGCGGCTCCGGCAGCCGGTCGATCACCCGCAGCCGGTACAGCAGCGGGCAGGTCAGGAAGTCCCCCGCACGGGACGGGGACAGGCCGGTCGGGGGCGCCGGCGGCCGGGCCGGGGCCGCGGTGCTGCTGGTGTCGGTCTGCTGCATACCCCGACCCTATTGCCCCCGGCTGCCATCCCGCTGACACGGTGCTGCCACACGTCCTTTCCAGTTGGGTATGAACTCTGCGAGAGGGGCGCGCGCCGCCGGACCGCCCCGATCACGTAGCGTGGGCGAACCGGGGCGCGACGGGGAACCGACGGAAGGGATCACGGTGAGCGACAGCAGGGGGCGGCAGACCTCCGACCAGCCACCGCACGGCGGTGGCGCCCGGCCGGGGCCCCGGCCGCCCGAGGAGCCGGAGCGCCGCGGCGGCATCCTGATGGGCCGCCCGTTCGGCGTCCCGATCTACGTCACGCCCTCGTGGTTCGTCATCGCCGCGCTGATCACCTGGGTGTTCGGGGGCCGGCTCGACCGCGTCCTGCCCGAGCTCGGTGCCACCCGCTACCTGGTCGCGTTCTCCTTCGCGGTCGCCTTCTACGGCTCCGTGCTGGTCCACGAGCTCGCCCACACCCTGGTGGCCCTGCGCTACAAGCTCGGCGTGCGCCGCATCCAGCTGCAGTTCTTCGGGGGCGTCTCGGAGATCGAGAACGAGGCCGAGAGCCCCTGGCGCGAGTTCTGGCTGGCCTTCGTCGGCCCGCTGCTCTCCCTGGTGCTCGGTGGCGTGTTCTACCTCGCCGTCCAGGCCGTCGAGCTCTCCTCCGTGCCCGGGGTGCTGCTGACCGGCCTGATGGTCTCCAACCTCGTCGTCGCCGCCTTCAACCTGCTGCCCGGCCTGCCGCTGGACGGCGGCCGGATGCTGCGCGCCGTCGTCTGGGCCGTCACCGGGCGGCCGATGGCCGGCACGGTGGCCGCCGTCTGGGTGGGCCGGGCGCTGGCCGTCGCCGTCCTGATCGGCCTGCCGCTGGTCAGCGCCGCCCGCGGGACCGAGCGAAGCGACACCGACACCCTGGTGGACGCGGTGCTCGCCGCCGTCCTCGCCGCGATCATCTGGAACGGAGCCGGCGGCAGCCTGCGCAACGCCCGGCTCAAGGAGGTGCTGCCCGGCCTGCGGCTGCGCGAGCTCGCCCGGCGCGCGGTCGAGGTCACCGGCGACACCCCGCTCGGCGAGGCGATGCGCCGTGCCCGCGAGGCGGAGGCCGGCGCCCTGGTCGTGGTCGACGGCCGGGGCGAGCCGACCGGCATCGTCCGCGAGTCCGCCGTCCGCGGCGTCCCCGAGCACCGCCGTCCCTGGATCGCCGTCGGCGCCCTGGCCCGCGACCTCGAACCGGGCCTGCGGCTCTCCGCCGACCTGGCCGGCGAGGACCTGCTGCGCGCCGTCCGGGCCACCCCGGCCGGTGAGTACCTGGTCGTCGAGGACGACGGGCGGGTCTACGGCGTCGCCGCGCTCACCGACATCGAGCAGCGGCTGACCGCCGCCGTCACCGGCCGGTGATCACCGTGGTCGGGCGGAGCGCACGCTTCCCTTAGGATTGTCCGCATGTCCGAACCGACCGGTGCCACCCGCCGACGCGGGCCCTTCCAGGTCGGGGACCAGGTCCAGCTGACCGACCCGAAGGGCCGCCACTACACGTTCACGCTCCAGGCCGGGAACCAGTTCCACACCCACAAGGGTGCGTTCCCGCACGACGAGCTGATCGGCGCCCCGGAGGGCACGGTCGTGCGCACCACGGGGAACGTCCCGTACCTCGCGCTGCGCCCCCTGCTCCCCGACTACGTCCTGTCCATGCCGCGCGGCGCCGCCGTGATCTACCCCAAGGACGCGGGGCAGATCCTGGCGATGGCCGACATCTTCGCGGGTGCCCGCGTCGTCGAGGCCGGCGTCGGCTCCGGCGCGCTCTCCAGCTACCTGCTGCGCGCCGTCGGCGACACCGGCATGCTGGCCTCCTACGAGCGCCGGCAGGACTTCGCCGACATCGCCAAGGGCAACGTCGAGCGCTACTTCGGCGGGCCGCACCCGGCGTGGAAGCTCACCGTCGGCGACCTCCAGGACAACCTGGTGGAGACCGACGTCGACCGCGTCATCCTCGACATGCTCGCCCCGTGGGAGTGCCTGGACGTCGCCTCCAAGGCGCTCGTCCCCGGCGGCCTGATCTGCTGCTACGTGGCCACCACGACGCAGATGTCGAAGACCGTCGAGGCGCTGCGCGAGCACGGCACCTTCACCGAGCCGCAGGCCTGGGAGACCATGGTCCGCACCTGGCACCTGGAGGGCCTGGCCGTCCGCCCGGACCACCGGATGATCGGCCACACCGGCTTCCTGCTCACGGCCCGCCGCCTCGCCGACGGCGTCGAGCCGCCGCTGCGCCGCCGCCGCCCGGCCAAGGGCGCGTACGGCGAGGACTACGACAACGGGGCGCCCGCGCCCTCGCTGCAGGAGCGCGCCGCGGCCCGGACCGCCGCCCGCACCTCCGAGGAACCCGACCTCGGCTGACCGCACACCCGGACAGGGGTGGTACCGCGGGCTTACGGCCCCGGTACCACCCCTTCGCGCTACCCCCGCATCCGCACCACCCCGCGGCCGCCCCCGTGTGGGACGATGCTCGCTCACACCGACCCATGCGCACACCGACCCGCTGGAGGGGACGCCTGGTGGAGACCGCGGTCAAGGCGACGGCCGAGCAGCAGACACCGCAGGAGCGCAGCGGGCCCGGACACGTCCGCACCGCGCCGTGGCACTGGGTCCTCACGATCGCCGGCACCGCCGCCGTGGTCGCCACCACGCTCGCCGCCGATCCGGCCACCGGCACCCCGGTGCCCGCCCGCCGCACCGTCAAGGCACTCCCGGCCGCCGTTGCCCCCGATCCGGCCAAGGCCGAACTCCCGCTGGACTGCGGTCCGTTCCCGGTGAAGATATCCGTCAGCTTCGCCGCCGACCTCGGTGACGGGCGCCCCGGCACCGTCGCCGCCGCGCACTGCGCGGCCGAGAACGGCACCCCGCCGGACGCGGTCTACCTGCTCGGCCCCGGCCCCGCCGACCGGCCCGTGGTGCTGGCCACCCTGGTCTCCGAGCGCGAGAACCTCACCGTCACCCGGCTCGGCCTGCGCAGTGACGGCGTCATCACCGGCCACGCGCAGGGGTATTCCAGCGACGACGTGCCGCGGTTCAGTCCCGACATCTCACTGGACCTCACCTGGACGCGCAGGGGCGGCGGCTGGGACCGTTCCCAGACCGCCGCCCCGGTGACGCTCACCTGAGCCGCCCGCGGCGGGCGCCGGCCCGCCGCCGGGCGCTCCGGCGCGTTCCCCCGGCCGGGCGGCGCGGGCTACTCGGCGTCGGGCCCGTACACCTCGACCCGGTCCGCCACCCGGCGCACGTGGATGCAGTCGCCGGGGCACTCCTTCGCGGAGTCCACCACGTCCTGAAGCAGCGTCAGCGGTACCGGCGCGGTCTCGCCGGGCTGCTGACGCAGCTCGTCCTCCGGCCCCTTCACGTAGGCCAGGCCGTCGATGTCGAGCTCGAAGACCTCGGGCGCGTACTGCACGCAGATGCCGTCACCGGTGCACAGGTCCTGGTCGATCCACACCTCAAGCGGCTCGCCCGCCGCCGCTTCCTCGGTCACCGACATGGTCCCCTGCCGTTTCTGTCCCGGGACGCCCCTTCTTGGGCGCAATCCCGCCATTCGTACAACGATCGGATCCGGCGACCCGGTTCCGATCGGATATCGACTCGCTCGACGATACATCTGGTCCGCATTGGCCGGTGCGCGGTGGGTATCCCCCTAACAGAGGGGAAGCACGCGAGGGCGAAGATCGGACACGCCCGTTCCATCTTTCTTGATCTAGGGGTTTACGGACCCCTGGTCCCAGGTAGGGTCTGGAAGCGTCCAGCTCCCCGGAGGAGGTGAGGACCGTGGCAGCCCACGATGACGACTACAACCGCAGCACCGGCAGGCCCGCTCGTGGTTCCGACGAGGCCGCTCAGGTCTCGTACCTTGAGCAGGAAATCGCCGTGCTGCGCCGCAAGCTCGCCGACTCGCCGCGCAATTCGAGAATCCTCGAAGAGCGGATCGTCGAGCTCCAGACCAACCTGGCCGGCGTGACCGCCCAGAACGAACGGCTCGCCTCCACCCTGCGCGAGGCCCGCGACCAGATCGTGGCCCTCAAGGAGGAAGTGGACCGGCTGGCACAGCCCCCGGCCGGTTTCGGCACCTTCCTCGACCAGAACGAGGACGGCACCGCCGACATCTTCACCGGGGGGCGCAAGCTCCGCGTCAACGTCAGCCCCAACGTCGACCTCGACGAGCTGCGGCGCGGCCAGGAGGTGATGCTCAACGAGGCCCTCAACATCGTGGACGCGATGGCCTTCGAGCGCATCGGCGACATCGTCACCCTCAAGGAGATCCTGGAGGACGGCGAGCGCGCCCTGGTCATCGGGCACACCGACGAGGAGCGGGTGGTGCGGCTCGCCGAACCGCTGCGCGAGGCCACGATCCGGGCGGGGGACGCCCTGCTGCTGGAGCCCCGCTCCGGCTACGTGTACGAGGTCGTGCCGAAGGCCGAGGTCGAGGAGCTGGTCCTCGAAGAGGTCCCGGACATCGACTACCGCCAGATCGGCGGTCTGAGCAACCAGATCGAGCAGATCCGCGACGCGGTCGAGCTGCCCTACCTGCACGCCGACCTCTTCAAGGAGTTCGAGCTGCGCCCGCCCAAGGGCGTGCTGCTGTACGGCCCGCCCGGTTGCGGCAAGACGCTGATCGCCAAGGCGGTGGCCAACTCGCTGGCCAAGAAGGTCGCCGAGGTCACCGGCCGTCCCCAGGGCAAGAGCTACTTCCTCAACATCAAGGGCCCGGAGCTGCTCAACAAGTACGTGGGCGAGACCGAGCGGCAGATCCGGCTGGTCTTCCAGCGGGCCCGGGAGAAGGCCGGCGAGGGCACTCCCGTCATCGTCTTCTTCGACGAGATGGAGTCGCTCTTCCGCACCCGAGGCTCGGGTGTCAGCTCGGACGTGGAGAACACCATCGTCCCGCAGCTGCTCGCCGAGATCGACGGCGTGGAGGGCCTGGAGAACGTCATCGTGATCGGCGCCTCCAATCGCGAGGACATGATCGACCCGGCGATCCTGCGGCCCGGCCGCCTGGACGTCAAGATCAAGATCGAGCGCCCGGACGCCGAGGCCGCGAAGGACATCTTCTCCAAGTACCTCAAGGGCACGCTGCCGTTCCACCCGGACGACCTCAAGGAGCACGACGGCTCCGTCGAGACCACGGTGGCGGCGATGATCCAGTCGGTCGTGGAGCGGATGTACTCCGAGACCGAGGAGAACCGCTTCCTGGAGGTCACCTACGCCAACGGTGACAAGGAGGTCCTGTACTTCAAGGACTTCAACTCCGGCGCGATGATCCAGAACATCGTCGACCGCGCCAAGAAGATGGCCATCAAGGACTTCCTCGACCACGGCCAGCGCGGTCTGCGCGTCTCCCACCTGCTCGCCGCCTGCGTGGACGAGTTCAAGGAGAACGAGGACCTGCCGAACACCACCAACCCGGACGACTGGGCCCGCATCTCCGGCAAGAAGGGCGAGCGGATCGTCTTCATCCGCACGCTGGTCACCGGGAAGCAGGGCGCCGAGTCCGGCCGCTCCATCGACACTGTCGCCAACACCGGGCAGTACCTGTAACGACGCGCTGCGCACGCCGCAGCGCCCCGGGCCGGCAGCGGTCCCCGGAGCAGTACGCACCCGTCCGGCTGTGGCGCCTCGCGGCCCCGCAGCCGGACGGCGCGTCTCGGGGCCCGCGTGTCGGTGCCGCGTTCTAGGCTCGACCCACCGTGCGCGGGCAGACCGCCGGCGTCGGTGTTGTTCAGCGGTACGTCAGCGTGTTCCGTCCGCGGGGGCGGTGCACCGGGCAAGGAGGGCCGCATGACCGTACGGCGCGTGATGGGCATCGAGACCGAGTACGGGATCTCCGTGCCCGGGCACCCCAACGCCAACGCCATGCTCACCTCGTCCCAGATCGTCAACGCCTACGCGGCGGCGATGCACCGGGCGCGGCGGGCCCGCTGGGACTTCGAGGAGGAGAATCCGCTGCGCGACGCCCGGGGCTTCGACCTCGCGCGCGACGTCGCGGACGCCAGCCAGCTGACCGACGAGGACATCGGCCTCGCCAACGTCATCCTGACCAACGGTGCGCGGTTCTACGTCGACCACGCGCACCCCGAGTACAGCTCGCCCGAGGTGACCAACCCGCGCGACGCCGTGCTCTGGGACAAGGCCGGCGAGCGGATCATGGCGGCCGCCGCCCAGCGCGCCCTGGAACTGCCCAACGGGCAGACCATCCACCTGTACAAGAACAACACCGACAACAAGGGCGCCTCCTACGGCACCCACGAGAACTATCTGATGAAGCGGGCGACGCCGTTCGCCGACATCGTCCGCCACCTCACCCCGTTCTTCGTCTCGCGCCAGGTGGTCACCGGCGCCGGCCGGGTCGGCATCGGCCAGGACGGCTCCGCCAACGGCTTCCAGATCAGTCAGCGGGCCGACTACTTCGAGGTCGAGGTCGGCCTGGAGACCACCCTCAAGCGGCCGATCATCAACACCCGCGACGAGCCGCACGCCGACGCCGAGAAGTACCGCCGGCTGCACGTGATCATCGGGGACGCGAACCTCTCCGAGATCTCCACCTACCTCAAGCTGGGGACCACCTCGCTGGTCCTGGCGATGATCGAGGACGCCTTCATCGCCTCCGACCTCGCCGTCGACCAGCCGGTGCGCACCCTGCACCGGGTCTCCCACGACCCGACCCTGAAGCACCTGGTCACGCTGCGCAACGGCCGCAAACTCACCGCCGTCCAGCTGCAGCTGGAGTACTTCGAGCTGGCCCGCAAGTACGTCGAGGACCGCTTCGGCAACGACGCCGACGAGCAGACCGTCGACGTGCTGGCCCGCTGGGAGGACGTCCTGGGCAAGCTGGAGCGTGACCCGATGTCGCTCTCCAGGCAGCTGGACTGGCTCGCCAAACGGGAGATCCTGGAGGGCTACCGCAGCCGGGACGCCCTGGAGTGGGACAACTCCCGGCTGCACCTGGTCGACCTCCAGTACAGCGACGTGCGGCCCGAGAAGGGCCTCTACAACCGCCTGGTGGCCCGTGGCAGGTTCGAGCGGCTGCTCACCGAGGAAGAGGTGGAGCGGGCCGTCACCAAGCCTCCGGAGGACACCAGGGCCTACTTCCGCGGGCGCTGCCTGGAGCAGTACGCCGAGCACGTGGCCGCGGCCTCCTGGGACTCGGTGATCTTCGACCTGCCGGGCCGGGACTCGCTCCAGCGGGTGCCGACCCTGGAGCCGCTGCGCGGCACCCGCAACCACGTCAAGGAGCTGCTGGACCGCTGCCGCACGGCCGAGGACCTGCTCCGGGTGCTGTCCGGCGGGTAACTTTTCGATCACCATGGGTGAACGTCCGCCGAATGGGAATCATCCGGGGTGTCAGCGGGTGTTGGACAGGAAGCGCCACCGGCAAACCGGAAGCGGGTAGTCGCACCTTGTGTATAGGGTCGGTGCAGCAAGCAGCGACCAAACCGTGCCAGACCGATCGAGCGGGGTGAGGGAAATGGCGAGCAAGGACACCGGCGGCGGCCAGCAGCGGGCGAACCGCTCCTCCGAGGAGGTCGAGGAGCAGGCCGCGGAAGCGCAGAATTCCGACGACCTCAAGGAGCGCCAGGAAAAGCTGAGCGACGACGTCGACGCGGTTCTGGACGAAATCGACGAGGTGCTTGAGTCGAATGCCGAGGATTTCGTGCGGCAGTTTGTCCAGAAGGGCGGCGAGTAACCTCGTCCGGGGCATTCGGGAATTCGCGGAAGAGACCGCCGGGAGCGGGCGGGCGGCAGGGGCCGTCCGCCCGCCCGGGTCCGGCCCCTACCCGCACGGACGTTGATCGTCGGGCGGGTAGGGTGCGGGCAGAACGCGCTTCAAGCTACCTGGAAGGAATCGTGTGGAAGCCAACACTCGTGGCACCGGGCGTCTACCGGCTGCCTTCCTGACCCCGGGATCCTCGTCGTTCCTCGACTTCCTGGCCGAGCACCAGCCGGAGCTGATCCCGGGTCGGCGCGGGCTGCCCGAGGGCGTCGTGGTCGAGGCCCCGCACGGGACGACGATCGTCTCCGCGGTGTTCGACGGCGGCGTGGTCCTCGCGGGTGACCGCCGCGCCACCATGGGCAACGTGATCGCCCAGCGCGACATCGAGAAGGTCTTCCCGGCGGACGAGTACAGCGCCGTCGGCATCGCCGGCACCGCCGGCCTCGCGGTCGAGATGGTCCGGCTGTTCCAGCTGGAGCTGGAGCACTACGAGAAGATCGAGGGCACCGTGCTCTCCCTGGAGGGCAAGGCCAACCGCCTCACCACCATGATCCGGGGCAACCTCGGCATGGCGATGCAGGGCCTGGCGGTCGTCCCGCTCTTCGCCGGCTACGACCTGGACCAGGGGCGCGGCCGGATCTTCACCTACGACGTCACGGGCGGCCGCTCCGAGGAGCGCGGGTTCGCCGCCACCGGCTCGGGCTCGGTCTTCGCCCGCGGCTCGATGAAGAAGCTCTACCGCGACGACCTGACGGCCCAGCAGGCCGCCACCCTGGTCGTCCAGGCGCTCTACGACGCGGCCGACGACGACTCCGCCACCGGCGGGCCGGACCTCGCCCGCAAGATCTTCCCGATCGTCTCGCTGATCACCGAGGACGGCTTCCGCCGCCTCACCGAGGCCGAGGTCTCGGAGATCGCGGTCTCCATCACCGACCAGCGTCTCACCCACCCCAACGGCCCGCAGGCCCCGCTGCTCTAGCCACACCTACCAAGGAAGGGACGACCGCCGGTGTCGACACCGTTCTACGTCTCGCCCCAGCAGGCCATGGCGGACCGCGCGGAGTACGCCCGCAAGGGCATCGCGCGCGGTCGCAGCGTGGTCGTGCTCACCTACGCCGACGGCATCGTCTTCGTCGCCGAGAACACCTCCCGGGCGCTCCACAAGGTCTCCGAGATCTACGACAAGATCGCCTTCGCGGCGGTCGGCCGGTACAACGAGTTCGAGAACCTGCGCATCGGCGGCGTCCGCTACGCCGACCTGCGCGGCTACTCCTACGACCGGGCCGACGTCACCGCCCGGGGCCTGGCCAACGTCTACGCCCAGACGCTCGGCACCATCTTCTCCTCGGTCGGCGAGAAGCCGTACGAGGTGGAGCTGATCGTGGCCGAGGTCGGCCGCACCCCCGACGAGGACCAGATCTACCGGCTCACGCCGGACGGCTCGGTCGTCGACGAGAAGAACCACGTCGTGGTGGGCGGCAACGCCGACTCGATCGGCAACTACCTGGGGCAGCGCCACCGCAGCGGCCTCTCGCTCACCGAGGCCGTCAAGGTCGCCGTGGACTCCCTCGCCAGGGACCCGAACGGCGGCACCCCGCGCACCCTCACCCCCGAACAGCTGGAGGTGGCGGTGCTGGACCGCCAGCGCTTCCAGCAGCGCAAGTTCAAGCGGATCCTGGGCGGCCAGCTCGCCCGGCTGCTCGACGGCGACCAGTCCGCCGAGACGGACGACGAGGAGAAGCCGGCGGCCGGAGGGCCGTCGGACTAGCAGTACCCGGCGAGTCCCGTAACGGCGGCGGTCCGCCGCCGTTACGGGACTCCGGTGCCCCTGCGGCGGCCGGCACGGCGCCGTGGAGGCGGTTTCGGACAGCTCCCATCTAGGAGGACGCCTCATGGACCGCCGGATCTTCGGGCTGGAGAACGAGTACGGCGTCACCTGCACGTTCCGCGGGCAGCGGCGGCTGTCGCCGGACGAGGTGGCACGGTACCTCTTCCGCCGTGTTGTCTCCTGGGGCCGCAGCAGCAACGTGTTCCTGCGCAACGGTGCCCGGCTCTACCTCGACGTCGGCTCCCACCCCGAGTACGCCACCCCCGAGTGCGACGACGTCGTCGAGCTGGTGACGCACGACAAGGCCGGCGAGCGCATCCTCGAAGGCCTCCTGGTGGACGCCGAGCGGCGGCTGCACGAGGAGGGCATCGCGGGGGACGTCTACCTCTTCAAGAACAACACCGACTCTGCCGGCAACTCCTACGGCTGCCACGAGAACTACCTGGTGGCCCGGCACGGCGAGTTCTCCCGGCTGGCGGACGTCCTGATCCCGTTCCTGGTGACCAGGCAGCTGATCTGCGGCGCCGGCAAGGTGCTGCAGACCCCGCGCGGTGCGGTCTACTGCGTCAGCCAGCGCGCCGAGCACATCTGGGAGGGCGTGAGCTCGGCGACCACCCGCTCCCGCCCGATCATCAACACCCGCGACGAGCCCCACGCCGACGCCGAGCGCTACCGCCGGCTGCACGTCATCGTCGGCGACTCCAACATGTCGGAGACCACCACGCTGCTCAAGGTGGGCGCCACCGACCTGGTGCTGCGGCTGATCGAGGCCGGGGTGGTGATGCGCGACCTCACGCTGGAGAACCCGATCCGGGCGATCCGCGAGGTCAGCCACGACCTCACCGGTACCCACCAGGTCCGGCTCGCCAACGGCCGGGAGGCCAGCGCGCTGGACATCCAGGAGGAGTACTTCACCAAGGCGCTGGAGTTCGCCGACCGCAAGGGCATCAACACCGGGACCATCGCCTGGGTGCTGGACCTCTGGGGCCGCACCCTGGAGGCGGTCCGCACCGAGCGGCTCGACGGCGTGGCCGGCGAGATCGACTGGATCATGAAGTACAAGCTCATCGAGCGCTACCGCGAGAAGCACCAGATGAGCATGTCCAACCCGCGGATCGCCCAGATCGACCTCGCGTACCACGACATCCACCGCCGGCGCGGGCTGTTCTACCTGCTCCAGGGCAAGGGCCAGGCGCAGCGGGTGACCACGGACCTCAAGACCTTCGAGGCCAAGTCGATCCCGCCGCAGACCACCCGGGCCCGGCTGCGCGGGGACTTCATCCGCCGGGCGCAGGAGCAGCGCCGGGACTTCACGGTGGACTGGGTCCACCTGAAGCTGAACGACCAGGCCCAGCGGACGGTGCTCTGCAAGGACCCGTTCCGCTCGGTGGACGAGCGGGTGGAGAAGCTGATCGCCGGGATGTGACCCCCGCGGGCCGTGGTGCCCGCGGACTGCGATCTTCGTCGGTGCCGGGCCCCGGTGGTGTCTACCGGGGCCCGGCACTGCCTGGGCATACGCTGTCGGTCGAGTCCGGAGAGTCGACTTCGACCGACAGTTAGGAACGCCGTGCGCCGCACCGCCGGTTTGCTTCTCACCCTGCCCCTGCTCCTGGCGGTCGCCTGCAGCAGCTCCACCAAGGCGACCAGCCCGGCGACACCCACTTCGCCCACCGCGGCCCCCACCGTGCCCTCGCCGGTGTCCGAGGCGTCGCCGATGCCGACCGTGTCGGGCGGCGGGTTCGGGAGCAAGGCCACGATCACCATCCCGGACGCACCGCCGAGCGGGCAGTTCGTCGTCAACGTCGTGAGCGAGGGTGACCGCTCCACGGTGAACAAGGGCGACTGGGTGACGGTGAACTACACCGCCACGGACTGGACGACCGGCAAGGAGCTGCCGAGCTCCTACGACGCCGGCGGCAAACCGCAGCTCTACCAGGCGGGCAGCGGCCAGCTGGTGCCGGCGTTCGACCAGAGCGTGATCGGCAAGAAGGTCGGCAGCCGGCTGCTGGTGGTGGCCCCGCCGGCCGCCGCCTTCGGCGAACAGGGCAACACCCAGCTCGGCGTCGGCCCGGGGGACACCGTGGTGTTCGTGCTGGACATCATGGAGAGCCTGCCGCCGGACTCCACTCTCTCCGGGACGATGACGCAGCCGCCGCCGACCATGCCCCAGGTGAAGGACAACGGCAAGGCACCCGTGACCATCACCATCCCGCCCGACCAGCCCGCGCCGACCGAGCTCCAGCAGGCCGTGCTGATCAAGGGCGAGGGCAAGCAGGTGAAGGCCGGGCAGACCCTGGTCGTGCAGTACACCGGGGTGCTCTGGAGCAACGGACAGCAGTTCGACTCGTCCTGGAGCCACGGCGGCGCGCAGGCGCTGCAGATCGGCACGGGCAGTGTGATCGAGGGCTGGGACAAGGGCCTGGTGGGCCAGAGCGTCGGCAGCCGGGTGGAGCTGGTGGTGCCGCCGGCCCTCGGCTACAAGGACCAGGCACAGGGCGCGGTGCCGGCCAACTCGACGCTGGTGTTCGTGATCGACATCCTTGAGGCGGTCTAGCTAGGACGGTCCGGGATCCGTGCGGTTCGGGATTCCGGTGCGGTCGGGATCACCGCGCGGTCCGGGACCCGCAGGGTTGTGACCCCGCACGCTCTAGGAGCGGCGGGTGGGATTCCGTACGCTTGGGCGGGCGCTCGCACATGGAAGCGTCCGCCCTCATCCTGACCTGTCATACTGCCCTCGCACTGTGGTAGGCGCCGCCGGCGTCCGGGTCCCGGGCGGCAGTGCGACAGCACCCCGGCGCTCACCACGCCGGCCGTAGACCTCGAAGACCTCGTGGCGAGATGGATGGGGAGTCATGTCTGAGAATGCGTCGAGCCCGGGCGGGGCCGGCACCGCGAACGGGAACTCCTCCGGGGACCCGGCCGACTCGCGCCCCGGCGGCCCGCTGCCCGGCCACGGCGAGTCGATCGTCGTGCCGCCGTCGATCCTGAAGCAGCAGGCCGGCTGGGCGCAGCCCGGCGAGAGCCAGCCGTCGGCGGGCGCGACGAAGACCGAGGACACCCCGCAGATCTTCGCGTCCAACGTGCGCCGCCAGGACGCCTCGGAGGCCGGGTACGACGAGAACCCGCCCGGCGTCGGCAAGCTGGGTGTGATCCTCGGCACCGTGCTCACCCTGCTGCTGGTCGGCAGCGGCGTCACCCTGTACCTGGTGAACAAGGACGGCGGCGACTCGAAGTCCGACAACGCGGCCAAGCCCGACGCGGTGAAGACCGCGCCGGCCACGCCCACCGCCGACCCGGTCCCGCCGATCAAGGACAGCGCCAAGGTGCTGCCGACCATCACCGGCGAGTTCGGCAAGAAGGCCGGCATCGAGGTGCCCGGCGAGCAGGCCGACGGCAGCTTCGTGGTGAAGGTCCTCTCCGAGGGCACCGGTCCCAAGGTCGAGAAGAACTCCTGGGCCTCGGTCGACTACACCGCCAAGGACTGGACCACCGGCAAGGACATCCCCAGCTCGTACGACGAGAAGGGCAAGCCGCAGATCTTCCAGGCCGGCACCGACGCGCTGATCCCGGCGCTCGACCAGGCCGTGCTCGGCAAGAAGGCCGGCAGCCGGCTGCTCGTGGTGGCCCCGCCGGCCGCCGCGTTCGGCGCCCAGGGCAACCCGAGCATGTCGATCGGAGCCAAGGACAACCTGGTCTTCGTCATCGACGTCCGCAACGCCAACGCGCCCGACGCGGTGGTCAGCGGCACCGTCACCCCGCCGCCCGCGGACTTCCCGCAGGTGAAGGACAACGGCAAGAAGCCGGCCGAGATCACCCCGGTGGCGGGCGCCGCCGAGCCGACCGAGCTCAAGAGCCACGTCCTGATCAAGGGCACCGGCCCCAAGGTCGAGAAGGGTGAGAAGGTCGTCGTCCAGTACACCGGCGCGCTCTTCAAGGACGGCAAGGTCTTCGACTCCTCGCTGAGCAAGGGCCAGGCGTTCTCCTTCCCGGTGGGCGGCGGCCAGGTCATCGCGGGCTGGGACCAGGGCCTGGAGGGCCAGACCGTCGGCAGCCGCGTCGAGCTGGTCATCCCCGCCGCGCTGGCGTACGGCGACAAGGGCCAGGGCGACATCCCGGCCAACTCCACCCTGGTGTTCGTGGTCGACATCCTGGATGCGGGTCAGGGCTGATCCACTTTCGAGGGACAATGGTGCGCGTGTGACCTTCGGGCTCGGCCGCGTGGCCTGAGTCCGGACGGGGGCGCCCGTACCGTGGTCCGGGAACGGACCGGGGTGCGGGCGCCCGCCGCTTGGTCATGGATGGAACCGAAACCGAGAAGAGGCAGTTGTGAGCAACAAGACGAAGCCGGAGATCGACTTCCCGGGCGGCGACGCCCCGACCGAGCTCCAGATCCGCGACATCGAGGTCGGCAGCGGCGAGGAGGCCAAGCCGGGTCAGGTCGTCGAGGTGCACTACGTCGGTGTCACCTTCGAGACCGGCGAGGAGTTCGACGCCAGCTGGAACCGCAACAGCACCTTCAAGTTCCCGCTCGGCGCCGGCCGCGTCATCAAGGGCTGGGACCAGGGCGTCGTCGGCATGAAGGTCGGCGGCCGCCGCGAGCTGGTCATCCCGGCGAAGCTGGGCTACGGCGCGCAGTCGCCGACCCCGGCCATCCCGCCGAACTCGACGCTGATCTTCGTCGTCGACCTGATCGCCGTCTGACCCGGTCCCGACCGGTCGCGAGCGCGGGCCGCACCCCCCTGCCGGGGGTGCGGCCCCACGCGTTTGCGGACTCGGCTTTTGCAGTGCGTACCGCTACCGGTACGGTCGGTCCCGCCGGGTCGAGGACCACCCGGCGGGCGCACCCCGCGCGCGGCGCGGCACACCGGAAGGGTCAGCGATGGCGATCGCCAAGGCAGAGCGGCTGATGAATCTCGCCCTGTGCCTGATGAACACCAGACGGCCGCTCTCCAAGAAGGAGCTGCGGGAGTCCATCGAGGCCTACCGCGAAGCCTGGCAGAGCAGCAGCGAGGACGCCTTCAACCGGATGTTCGAGCGGGACAAGGACGACCTGCGCGAGCTCGGCCTGGTCATCGACGTCGACGAGAACGCCCTGGACGGCGAGCTCGGCTACCTCGCCCGCGCGGACCGCAACCGCCTGCCCGAGATCGCCCTGGACGCCGAGGAGGCCGCCGCGCTCACCCTGGCGGCCCGGGTCTGGCAGCAGGCCAAGATGTCCGGGGCGGCCAGCGGTGCCCTGCAGAAGCTGCGCGCCGCCGGCGTGCCCTTCACCGAGACCGAGGGCCGCACCGCCCTGGAGCCGCGCATCCCCGCCCGCGAGGCCGCCTTCGAGCCGTTGCTCACCGCCGCCCGCGACCGCCGCCCGGTCACCTTCGAGTACCGCAAGGCCGGAGCCGCCGCGGTCGAGCAGCGCGCCGTCGAGCCCTGGGCGCTGGAGTGCTGGCGCGGCCACTGGTACCTGGCCGGCTGGGACCGCGACCGCGGCGACGCCCGGGTCTTCCGGCTCAGCCGGATCACCGGGAAGGTCCGCGCCCGCTCCGGCGCCTTCCTCGGCACCGTCCCCGAGCACGTCGACGTCCGCGCCACCGTGGCCAAGTTCGCCGGCGAGGGCGCCACCGCCACCGCGGCGGTACGGGTACGCCGGGACGCCGGCTTCCCGCTGCGCACCAAGGCGCTGAGCTCCCGGCGGGTCGACGGGACCTGGGACGAGCTGGAGATCCCCTACGGCAACGGGCTCGGTGCCGACCTCGCCGAGTTCGGCCCGGACGTGCTGGTGCTCGGCCCGGAGGAACTGCGCGCCGACGTGATCGAGCGGCTGCGCGCGGTCGCCGGCGTGGCGCCGGCGGACGGGGCGGCCGCGGCCGACGGGGCCGCTGCCGGTGACGGGGTTGCTGCGGTTGACGGTGTCGAAGGAGTACGGGCATGAGCAACGCGATCGACCAGACCCGGCGGATGCTGTCGCTGGTCACCTACCTGCGTGAGCGCCCCGGAGCCGAGGTGGCCGAGGTGGCCCGCGCCTTCGGCATCACCGAGCGCGAGCTGATCGGCGACCTCAACGTGCTGCCGATGTGCGGCACCAGCTTCCGCGGCGGCGACCTGCTCGACATCGACACCGACGGTGAGCGGATCTGGTGGCACAACGTCGACGACGTCGCGCAGCCGCTGCGGCTGGCCGCCGACGAGGCGACCGCGCTGCTGGTCGCCGCCCGTGCGGTGGCGGGCCTGCCCGGCCTGCGCGCCGGCGACCGCGAGGCGCTCACCCGCGCCGTCGCGAAGATCGAGAACGCGGCCGGGGACAGCGCCGAGGGCAGCGCCCGGGTCGGCGTCACCTTCGAGGCCGAGAGCCACGTCTTCGCCGACATCGACCGCGCGCTCAGCGAGGGCCGCCGGCTCTGGCTGCGCTACTACTCGCACGGCCGTGGCGGCATGACCGAGCGCGAGGTGGACCCGATCCGGCTGCTCACCGAGGGGCACACCTACCTGGAGGCCTGGTGCCGGACCTCCGAGGACCACCGGATGTTCCGGCTCGACCGGGTCGCCGAGATCAAGGTCCTGGACGTCCCCTCCGACCCGCCGAAGCGCGAGCCGCGCGACCTCTCCGGCGGACTGGTCAACCCGTCCGCCGACGACCCCGAGGTGGTCGTCGAGGTCTCCTCCGGCGGGCGCTGGGTCGCCGAGTACTACACCCACGACCGCGCCGAGGAACTGCCCGACGGCGGCCTGCGGATCACCCTGCGCAGCGCCGACCCCTCCCAGCTGCGCCCGCTGGCACTGCGGCTGGGGCGCGACGGGCGGATCGTCTCGCCGCCGGAGCTCGCGGAGCAGGCGCGCGCGGCGGCGCGGGAGGCACTGGCGGCCTACGGCGAGCCGCCGGCCGTCGTGGCCGGGCTGGTCTGAGCCCCGTGGAGCCGAGGATGGGCCCCGTGGAGCCGGGGACCAGATTCAAGGTGTACTGCTCCGAGTGCAGGGAGAAGGTCGAGCTGCCCGCGGAGGAGTTCCGTCTCACGCTCGGCCGCACCCCGGCACAGGCGCACTACAGCTTCGGCTGCCCGCTCTGCGGGGCCTCGGTACGCAAGCCGGCGGGGGAGAAGATCGTCACGGCGTTGACCGGGGCCGGGGTGCGGACGATGCGGCTGGTGCCGGCCGAGGGCTGACGCCCGCCGCGGGGGCCTGGCGGCGGGGGCCGGGTCGATAGGGTGGTGGGCATGTCCTGGATGCTCGTCGCCGCCGTTCTGCTCGTCACCGCCGGTCTGATGGTCCTCGGCGTCCTCGCGATCCGGCTCTGGCTGGACGTGCGGGCACTGGCGAAGGGGGTGGACACCGCCTCGCGCGCGCTGGCCGAGGCGGCCGGCGACCTCGCCGCGGCGGTGCCCCAGCGCTAGGAACGGTGCCGCCCCGGGCCCGGCGGCGCTCGACGTGGCGCCCGGCACATCGGGAGCCCGGGGGTCCCGGGGGCTGCTGCGGGCGGCGTCGGGCGCGTTACGCTCTCAGATGGCTCCTGCAGCTTGCGACCGGGGCCGCTGTCCTGTTCGGGCGGCCGTCGTCAGGGCGTTACCCGCTGCGGTTACCATCCCCGCAGCGGGCGGCCGGCCGGTGCCGCCGTGACTGAAGGTGGTCGAGTATGCGGGTCTCGGGGACCGCGATCCTGGTGATCGTGGTTTTTGCCATTGTGCTCTTCGGTGCGAAGCGACTGCCCGATCTGGCGCGCTCGCTCGGCCAGTCGATGCGGATCCTCAAGAGCGAGGCCAAGGCGATGAAGTCCGACGGCGCCGCCGAAGAGGCCGCGCCGGCCAAGGGGGCGCCCGCGGTCACCGACGCCGCGCCGGCGAAGACCATCCAGGCCGCGCCGGGAGCGTCCGCGACCGCCCGGCCGGTGAACGAGCAGGCCGCCGGGGACGCCGGCCGACCGCATTGAGCGGTACCCGCCGTGCCCGGGAACGGGTGCCGCGCGCGACCATGGAGGCCCGTCGACCGGCGGGCCCCGACGCACGAGTTGAGGACCGGGGTTGAGCAAGCTCTCCAAGGCGTCGAAGGCGCCCAAGGATCCTGAGGGGCGGATGGCCCTCGCCGACCACCTGCGGGAACTGCGGAACCGCGTGGTCAAGTCGGTCCTGGTGATCGTGGTGTTCACGATCGTCGCGCTGATCTTCCACAAGCAGATCGAGTCGCTGCTGCTGAAGCCGATTCCGCAGTGCGACCCCACCGACCCCACGAAGTACGAGGGCCGCTGCGCGCAGGTCTCCACCGTCGGCCTCACCGCCGGTTTCAACTGGATGCTCAAGGTCGCGCTGACGGCCGGCGTGGTCGCCGCCGTGCCGGTCTGGCTCTACCAGCTCTGGGCCTTCGTGGCACCCGGTCTGCACAAGCACGAGCGCAAGTACACGATGATCTTCATGGCCTGCGGTGCGCCGCTGTTCCTGGCCGGCGTGGGCTGCGCGTTCCTGGTGATGCCGACCACGGTCGAGGTGCTGATCTCGTTCAGCCCGACCGCCACGACCCCGATCCTGCCGCCCGACGACTACTTCGACATCGCCACCCGGATGGTGTTGGTCTTCGGCCTCGCCTTCGAGTTCCCGCTGCTGCTGGTGATGCTGAACATCGTCGGCATCGTCACCGGGAAGCGGCTGCTCGGCTGGTGGCGCGGCATGGTGATGGCCATCACCGTGTTCGCGGCCTTCGCCACACCGAGTGCCGACCCGGTCAGCATGCTGGTGCTGGCGGCGCCGATCTGGGCGCTGTACTTCCTCGCCGTCGTCATCGCACTGTTCAACGACAAGCGGCGGGCCAGCCGCAACCCCGACCTCGCGCTGGAGGACGAGGAGGCTTCGCACCTGGACCTCTCGGTGCAGCCGGTGAGCGGGCCCGAGGCCGTGGAGGCGTCGTCCGCCCCGGTGGCGAGCGCACCGGTCCCGGCCGCGCGGCACGAGCAGATGGACGACATCACCTGAGCCGCCGTCCGAGGAGCTGAACCGTCCTGAGGCCCCGGCCCGCCGCACCCCGGCGGGCCGGGGCCTTTGCACGGGCGCGCCCGTCCGGCGGGGCGCTCTTGGCAGCCGGGATGGCATGTGACATATTACTGCCGTGTCCAAGCCTCAGAGACCTTCCCTGGATGTCGTCGTGGTCGGCGCCGGAGTGGTCGGCGCCGCCTGCGCCCACTACGCCGCCCGCGCCGGGCTCGCCGTCGCCGTGGTCGACCGCGGTCCGGTGGCCGGCGGCACCACCGGTGCCGGCGAGGGCAACCTGCTGGTCTCCGACAAGGAGCCCGGGCCCGAGCTCGACCTCGCGCTGCTCTCCACCCGGCTCTGGCGGGACCTCGCCGAGGAGCTCGGCGAGGCGGTGGAGTACGAGCCCAAGGGTGGCCTCGTCGTGGCCGCCACGCCCGCGCGGCAGGACGCCCTGCGTGCTTTCGCCGCCGAGCAGGCGCAGGTCGGGGTGGTGGCCGAGGAGATCCCCGGCGACCGGCTGCACGAGCTGGAGCCGCACCTCGCGCCCGGGCTGGCCGGCGGCTTCCACTACCCGCAGGACGCCCAGGTCCAGCCCGCGCTGGCCGCCGCCCACCTGCTCCGGGCCGCCCGCCGGGCCGGCGCCGTGCTCCACACCGGCGAGACCGTCCGCGAGCTGGTGACCGGCCCGGACGGCGCCGTGCGGGGCGTGGTGACCGACCGGCTGCGGCTGGCCGCGCCGGCCGTGGTCAACGCCGCCGGCACCTGGGGCGGCGAGCTGGCCGCGCTGGCCGGGGTGCACCTGCCGGTGCTGCCGCGGCGCGGGTTCGTCCTGGTCACCGAGCCGCTGCCGCGGATCGTCCGGCGCAAGGTCTACGCCGCGGACTACGTCGCGGACGTCGCCAGCGGCTCGGCCGCGCTGCAGACCTCGGCGGTGGTGGAGGGGACGCCGGGCGGGCCGGTGCTGATCGGCGCCAGCCGGGAGCGGGTCGGCTTCGACCGGACGATGTCGGTGGAGGTGCTGCACCGGCTCGCCGCCCAGGCGGCGGCACTGTTCCCGGTGCTCGCCGAGGTCTCCGTGCTGCGCGCCTACCGGGGCTTCCGGCCCTACCTGCCGGACCACCTGCCAGCGATCGGCGCGGACCCGCGGGTGCCCGGGCTGTACCACGCCTGCGGCCACGAGGGCGCGGGCATCGGGCTCGCCCCGGCGACGGGGCTGCTGATCGCCGAGCAGCTCACCGGCAGGCAGCCGGAGCTGGACCTCGCCCCCTTCCGGGCCGACCGCTTCCCGGTGCCGGCCCCGGCCTGAGCTCCGCAGCGTGCGGAGAACGCCCTGCAAGGTGCAGGCCGGTGGGGGCGACCGGGCTCGGGTGGCCCCTGCGCCGCCCGGGCGGCCGGGCAGGCAGCGTCCGGCCGGCGGGGAGCCCGGCTCCGGCGGGGGCCGGCGTGGCCGGAACGATCGAACAGTGGACCTTCGGAATGGAGAACGCGCGGATGAACCCGCCCAATCGGCGCCGGACCCCGGCTGCCCTGGTCGGGGCGGAGCCCGGCCCCGCCCACACCATCGAGTTCGACGGCCGACCCGTCCCCGCGCTGCCCGGGCAGACGATCGCCGCCGCGCTCTGGGCCGACGGCGTGCTGGCCTGGCGCACCACCCGGGTCGGCGGCAGGCCGCGCGGGGCGTTCTGCGGGATCGGCGTCTGCTTCGACTGCCTGGCCACCGTCGACGGGCGCCCCAACCAGCGCACCTGCCTGGTGCCGGCCGAGCCCGGCACCACCGTCACCACCCAGGAGGGCAACGGCCGTGCCGACCTCGCCGTCTGACGCCCCCCGCCCCGGTGGCGGCCCCGGGTACGACCTCGCCGTGATCGGTGCCGGCCCGGCCGGCCTCGCCGCGGCCGTGACCGCCGCCGACCTCGGCCTGCGCTGCGCCCTGCTCGACGCGGCCGCGCACACCGGCGGCCAGTTCTACCGCCACCCCGCGCCCGGCCTCGGCGCCGCCCGTCCGGGGCGGCTGCACCACGGGTGGTCCGCCTACACCGGCCTCGCGGACCGGCTCACCGCGCACCGCGGGGCCGGCCGGGTCGACCTGCTCGGCAGCCACCAGGTCTGGGCGCTGGAGCGCGTGGGCGAGACCGCGTGGGCCGTGCACGCCACCCTCGGCCCCGGCGCCGACGACCGGGCGACCGTCCGGGCCGGCGGCGTGCTGCTCGCCACCGGCGCGTACGAGCGGCAGCTGCCGTTCCCCGGCTGGACGCTGCCCGGGGTGGTCACCGCCGGCGGCGCCCAGGCCATGCTCAAGTCCGGGCTGGTCCTGCCCGGCCGCCGGATCGTGGTGGCCGGCAGCGGTCCCCTGCTGCTCGCGGCGGCCTCCTCGCTGGTCGCCGCCGGGGCCGTGGTGCCCGCCGTGGTCGAGGCCACCGACTACCTCGGCTACGCCCGGCGCCCGCACGTGCTGGCCGCCGTTCCGGCCAAACTCGCCGAGGGCGTCGTGCACGGCACCGCGTTCCTGCGCCACCGCGTCCGGCTGCGCCGCCGTGCCGCGGTCGTCGAGGCCCACGGGACCGACCGGGTCACCGCGGTCACCGTCGCCGGGCTGGACGCCCGGTGGCGGCCGGTGCCCGGCACCGAGAAGCGGATCGAGTGCGACGCGGTCGCGGTCGGCCACGGCCTGCTGCCGCAGATCGAGCTCGCCACGGAGGCCGGCGCCGAGACGGTGGCGGGCCCCGACGGCGCGGTCGCGCTGAAGGTGGACGCCGGGCTGCGCACGACCGTCCCCGGGCTCTGGGCGGCCGGCGAGACCTGCGGGGTCGGCGGCGCCGACCTGGCGATCGCGGAGGGTGAGCTGGCCGCGTACGCGGTGGCCGGGGCCGCTCCGCGCGGCCCGGCGCGCCGGCGCCGTGCCCGGCTGCGCGCCTTCGCCGACCTGATGGCGGCGGCCCACCGGCCCGGCCCCGGCTGGACCGGGTGGCTGCGGCCGGACACCGACGTCTGTCGCTGCGAGGAGGTCCCGGCCGCCGCGATCACGGAGGCGGTCGAGGAGCTCGGCGCCGGCGACGCGCGGACCGTCAAGCTGCTCACCCGGGCCGGGATGGGCTGGTGCCAGGGCCGGATGTGCGGTCCGGCGGTGGCCTGCCTCTCCGGTGCGTCGGGAGAGCCCCGGGCGGACAGCCGTCCCCTGTCCTGCCCGGTCCCGCTGGCGCAGCTGGCGGCGGAAACCGCCGGGCCGGCCGGCGACGGCGCGTGAGCCCGGACCGGCCGTGAACCCGCGGTTCCGAGACCGCGCGGCGGGGACTCTTGTCTCCGTTCGCGCGGTCTAATAAAATGTCACACCTCACCAAGGAGTCACCTGTGTCCCACACCCCGCACGACACCACCCGGCCCTGGCGCGGGATCATGGTCGCCACCACGATCCCGCTGCGCGACGACCTCTCCGTCGACTACGACGCCTACGCCGAGCACGTCCGCTGGCTGATCGACTCGGGCTGCGACGGCGTCGTCCCGAACGGCTCGCTCGGCGAGTACCAGACCCTCACCGCCGAGGAGCGTGCCCGGATCGTCGAGGTCGCGGTCGAGGCCGCGGGCGACGGCTCGCGCGTCATGCCCGGCGTCGCCGCCTACGGCAGCGCCGAGTCCCGCCGCTGGGCCGAGCAGGCCGCCGAGGCCGGCGCCGGCTCCGTCCTGCTGCTGCCGCCGAACGCCTACCGCGCCGACCACGACGCCGTCCGCGCCCACTACGCCGAGGTGGCCAAGGCCGGCGTGCCGATCGTCGCCTACAACAACCCGATCGACACCAAGGTCGACCTCGTCCCCGCGCTGCTCGCCCAGCTGCACGGCGAGGGCTCGATCGTCGCGGTCAAGGAGTTCAGCGGCGACGTCCGCCGGGCCTACGAGATCGCCGAGCTGGCCCCCGGCCTCGACCTGCTGATCGGCGCCGACGACGTGCTGCTGGAGCTGGCGCTGGCCGGCGCGGTCGGTTGGATCGCCGGCTACCCGAACGCGCTGCCCGAGGCGAGCGTCGCCCTCTACCGTGCCGCCGTCGCGCACGAGCTGGAGACCGCGCTGCCGCTCTACAAGGCGCTCCACTCGCTGCTGCGCTGGGACTCCAAGACCGAGTTCGTCCAGGCCATCAAGCTCTCCATGGACATCGCCGGCCGCCGCGGCGGTCCGACCCGGGCGCCGCGCCTGCCGCTCACCCCGGAGATCGAGGCGGCCGTCCGCGCCGCCACCGAGAAGGCGCTCGCCGAGGGTCTCGCGTAGTCCCGCTCGCGTAGTCCCGCCCGACGTCACCGAGGTAAGGCCGGCTGCGGGGGCAGCCGGCCCGGCCCACCACCACCCACCCCGATGGGAGCAGTAGCCGCATGCGCAGCCGCCATGTGTTCCATGCCGTCGACTCGCACACCGAGGGCATGCCGACCCGGGTCGTGACCGGCGGGTTCGGAGTCGTCCCGGGCGCCACCATGGCCGAGCGCCGGGTGCACTTCCAGCAGCACCTGGACCACTTCCGCACCCTGCTGATGTACGAGCCGCGCGGCCACGCGGCGATGAGCGGCGCGATCCTCCAGCCGCCGACCCGCCCGGACGCCGACTTCGGCGTGCTCTACATCGAGGTGTCCGGCCTGCTGCCGATGTGCGGCCACGGCACGATCGGCGTCGCCACCGTGCTGGTCGAGACCGGCATGGTGCCGGTGGTCGAGCCGGTCACCACCGTCCGGCTGGACACGCCCGCCGGCCTGGTGATCGCCGACGTCCGGGTCGAGGACGGTGCCGCCACCGCGGTGACCATCCGCAACGTGCCGTCGTACGCGGTCTCGCTGGAGAACACGATCGAGGTGCCCGGTTACGGCACGGTCGGCTACGACCTCGCCTACGGCGGCAACTTCTACGCCATCCTGCCGCTCGCCGAGTTCGGCCTGCCCTTCGAGCGCGGGCGCAAGCAGGAGATCCTCGACGCCGGCCTGGCCCTGATGGACGCCGTCAACGCCGGCCCGGACCGGCCGGTGCACCCGGAGAACCCCTCCATCCACGGCTGCCACCACGTCCAGCTGCTCGCCCCCGGCTCCACCGCCGAGCACTCCCGGCACGCGATGGCCATCCACCCCGGCTGGTTCGACCGCTCGCCCTGCGGCACCGGCACCTCCGCCCGGATGGCCCAGCTGCACGCGCGCGGCGAGCTCCCGATCGGGCGGGACTTCCGCAACGACTCCTTCATCGGGACCACCTTCGTCGGCCGCCTGGTCGAGGAGACCGAGGTCGCCGGCCGGCCGGCCGTCGTCCCCACCGTCACCGGACGGGCGTGGATCACCGGCACCGCCCAGTACTTCCTCGACCCGAGCGACCCGTTCCCGGCCGGCTTCCTGCTCTGACACCCACCACCCCCGTTCGAAACCCACCGAAGGGCAGCCCTGCTGTGACGATCCGTTCGTACAACCCCGCCGACCCCACGGACCTCGTCGCCGAGGCGCCCGCCCCCGGCGTCGGCGCCGTCCGCGCCGCCGTGGGCCGGGCCCGGGCCGCGCAGCCCGGATGGCTCGCCTCCGGGGCCGGCGCCCGCTCGGCCGCGCTCACCCGGATCGCCGACGCCGTCGAGGCGCACGCGGACGAGCTCGCCGCCCTGGTCGTCCGCGAGGTCGGCAAGCCGCTCGCCGAGGCGCGCGGCGAGGTGGCCCGGACGGCCGCGATCTGGCGCTACTACGCGCAGGCCCCGTTCGCGGCGTCCGGCGCCGTGCACGAGACCGCGGGCGGACCCGGGCTGCTGCTCACCCGCCGCCGCCCGTACGGGGTGGCCGGGCTGATCACGCCGTGGAACTTCCCGCTGGCGATCCCCACCTGGAAGGCCGCCCCGGCGCTGGCCGTCGGCAACGCCGTGGTGCTCAAGCCGTCCTCGGAGGCGATCGGCTGCGCGCTGCGGCTGGCCGAGCTGGTCGCCGCGGCCGGGCTGCCGGAGGACGTGTTCACCGTGCTGCCGGGCGGCGGCGCGGAGGGCGGGGAGCTGGTCTCCAGCGTGGACGTGGTCTCCTTCACCGGCTCCACCGGGGTCGGCCGGCAGGTCGTGCGCACCGCCACCGAGCACGGCACCCCGGTCCAGGCCGAGCTGGGCGGCCTCAACGCCGCGATCGTCCTGCCGGACGCCGACATCGACCAGGCCGCCGCCCACCTGGCCGCCGCGATCGCCGGCTACGCCGGGCAGAAGTGCACCGCCACCAGCCGGGTGGTCGCCGTCGGCGAGGCGTACGAGCCGCTGCGGGCCGCGCTGGTCAAGGCCCTCGGGCAGGTCGACGACACGGCCTGCGGGCCGGTCATCAGCGCCGCCACCCGGGACGGGATCACCGCGGCGGTGGCCTCGGCCCGGGAGGCCGGCGCGGAGGTGCTGACCGGTGGCGGCACGCCGGACCGGGCCGGCTGGTACCTCGACCCGACCCTGGTCGCCGGCGTCCCGGACGACCACCCGCTGCGGCGCGAGGAGTTCTTCGGCCCGATCGCCGTGCTGCACGCCGCCGCCGACCTGGACGAGGCCGTCGCGCTCGCCAACGACACCCCGTACACCCTCTCCGCCTCGATCCACACCCGGGACCTCGACGCGGCGCTCATCGCCGCCGACCGGCTGGACGCGGGCATGGTCCGGGTCAACGCGCCCTCCAGCGGCGTCGACTTCCACCTGCCGTTCGGCGGGGCCAAGGGCGCCAGCCACGGCGAGCGCGAGCAGGGCCCGGCCGCCCTGGACTTCTACACCCAGAGCCGCACCGTCACCCTGCTCCCGGCCGGCGGTGCCTGATGCAGGTCCGGACCGTGGACTACCACACCGCGGGAGAGCCGTTCCGGATCGTCCTCGACGGCACGCCGGTGATCCCCGGTGACACCGTCGCCGAGCGACGGGCGATCGCGATCGGCGCCGGGGGCAGCGCCACCGCGCCCCGGCCGAGCGCGCTGGACCGGGTGCGGCAGCTGCTCACCCGCGAGCCGCGCGGGCACGCCGGGATGTACGGCGGGTTCCTGGTGCCCCCGGACGACGACGAGGCGCACCTCGGCGTGCTGTTCTGGCACAAGGACGGCTACTCGACCGCCTGCGGCCACGGCACCATCGCACTCGGCGCGTGGGCGGTGGACTCCGGCGTCGTCGCGGCTCCGGACGACGGCGTCGCCGGCGTGCGGATCGACGTCCCGTCCGGGCGGGTGACCGCGCTGGTGCACCGGACCGCCGGCCGCACCACCGGGGTGACCTTCCGCAACGTGCCGGCCGTCGTCAGCGCGCTCGACCTGCCGGTGGAGACCTCGCGCGGCACCGTCGGGGTCGCCGTCGCGCACGCGGGCGCCTGCTACGCCTCGGTGCCCGCGGCGGCGCTCGGCCTGTCCGTCGAGTCCGGCCGGCTGGCCGAGCTCACCGCCGCAGGCCGGGAGATCCGCGCCGCGCTGGAGGACTCGCCGGCCGTCCGGCACCCGCAGGACCCGCTGCTCTCCGGCGTCTACGGCGTCATCCTGTACGACGAGCTTCCCTCCGCCGACGGCGCGCCGAACCAGCGCAACGTCACCGTCTTCGCGGACGGGCAGATCGACCGCTCGCCCTGCGGTTCGGGCACCTCGGCCCGGCTCGCCGTGCTCGCCGCCGAGGGGCGGATCGTGCCGGGCGGGGAGCTGCGGCACGAGTCGGTGGTCGGCACGGTCTTCACCGGCCGGGTGCTGCCCGGCGGCGACCCGCTCGCCGGCGGGGTGGTCACCGAGGTGACCGGCACCGCCCACCGCACCGGCGAGCACAGCTTCGTGCTGGATCCGGACGACGCGCTGGGAACGGGGTTCCTGCTGTGACCGCGGCGGACGCCGTGACTGCGGACGCCGTGGCCGGCCCGCTCGTCGGCACCCTCACACTGCCCGGCGCGGCCGCTGAGCCGCTCCAGCACGCCGCGCCGGGCGCCGCCGGACTGACCCCGGGGGAGGCCGCCGACGCGATCGAGCGGGTGCTGCTGGACGGGCTTGACCCGGAGGCGGGACCGGCCCGCTCGGCGGTGCCGGTACCGGCCGGGGAGCTGCTGCTGATGCCGGCCGCCTCGGCCGACCACGTCGGCGTGAAGATCGCCGGCGTGGCCCCGGCGAACCCGGCCGCCGGCCTGCCCCGGATCACCGGTAGCTACCTGCTGCTGGACGGGCCGACCCTGCAGCCGGTCGCGCTGCTCGACGGTGCCGCGCTCACCGCGCTGCGCACGCCCGCCGTCACCGCCGTCGCCATGCGCCGGCTGGCCGCGCCCGACGCCGCGCACCTGGTGCTGTTCGGGGCCGGTCCGCAGGCGTACGGGCACCTGGACGCGCTGCTCGCCGTCCGGCCGCTGACCCGGGTCACCGTGGTGGCCCGGAGCGCGGCGCCCGCCGAGGCGCTGGCCGAGTACGCCCGGGCCCGCGGGCTGGAGGCCGTGGCGGGCGGGCCGGCCGCGGTGGCCGAGGCCGACCTCGTGGTCTGCTGCTCCACCGCCCGGACCCCGCTGTTCGACGGCGCGCTGGTGCCCGACCGCGCCGCCGTGGCGGCGGTCGGCTCGCACGAGCCGGACGCCCGGGAGGTGGACGCGGCGCTGGTCGGCCGGGCCGCGCTGTACGTCGAGGCGCGCGGGGCGGCGCTGCGGGAGGCCGGTGACCTGCTGATGGCCGGCGTGGGAGAGGGCCACGAGCTCTGGAACCTGGCCGAGCTGGTGCGCGGCGAAGCGCCGGTGCCGACCGACCGGCCGCGCTTGTTCAAGAGCGTCGGCATGGCCTGGGAGGACCTCGCGGTGGCGGCCGAGACGCACCGGCGCGGTCTCGCCTGAGCCCGGTTTCGGGCCGGACCTCCGGTGCCGGGTGGCGCCCGGCGCCGGGCGGATCCCGGCACGCGGGGTGCTTCGGCGCCGGACGGATCCGGTGCCGTGGGCCCGGGAACGTCGGAAGACTCCCGGTCGCGGCTAGGTGGGCCGCGGCCGGGCGGTCGCGGCGGGTGGGCCGCGACGGGTCGGGTCCGGTGGCGGTGGGTACGTCACCGGGCCCGGCCGTTGGGAAAGGCGGCGGGGCGGCCGCGGCCCTGGTGTGGGCCCGGCCGCGGTCGCCCGGCCGTCGAGGCACGGGCCCGGGGCGCCGACGTGCGTGCGGGGCCGTGGCTGCGGTCGGCGTGGTGGGAAGGGATCCCCCGCCACGCCGGCCGCTTCGGCGTTTCCGGGGCCGGGGTCCCCTGGCAGCGGTCGGCCGCAGGCAGTCGCGGGCGGTCAGCGGCAGCCGGCGATCAGGCGGGCCAGGTGCTTGCCGGCCAGGTGCAGCGGTTCCTCGCTGCGGGTGATCTGCGCGGTGAGTTCCGCGCCCTCCAGGGTGTTGACCACGGTGACGGCCAGCTCGCGGGAGTCCTCCGCGCTCAGGCCGGAGGTCCGCAGCCGGTCCTCGACGATGGCGCGCCAGTGCGTGAACGCCTCGCGGACGGCCTCTTCGATGACGGGCGCGCGGCCCACCGTCTCCAGGGCGGTGCTGGTGATCGGGCAGCCGTCCTGCCAGTCGGAGGCGCGCAGCGCCTCGGCCAGGAGCCGGGTGCAGGCGGTGATCGCCTCGGCCGGGTCGTCCGCCGCGCCGAGCCCCGCGCGGAGCAGTCCGGCGAACTCCTGGTCGCCGTGGCGGATCGCCTCGGCGGCCAACTCCTGCTTGCCGCCCGGGAAGAAGTGGTAGACGGAGCCGAGCGTGGCCTCCGCCTCGCGCGAGATCTGCTTGATCCCGGTGCCCTCGTACCCCTGGCGCTGCAACAGCCGGGAGGTGGCCCGGACGATCCGCTCCCGGGTGCCGGTGGTCGTCGTCTTCACCCGCCGAGTCTAGAGCCTGCCCTCCACGAACTGAATAGAGCGTTCGTTCCAGAATTCGTGTTAGCGTGCTTCTGGATAGAGCGTTCGTTCTAGTGGAGGGGGATCCCCGTGCCTTCTGTCGTCGTGCCCGCCAAGCAGCCCGTCACCGTGATCGGACTCGGCCCGATGGGCCGCGCGATGGCCGGTGCCTACCTGGACGCCGGCCACGCCGTCACGGTCTGGAACCGCACCGCCGCCCGCGCCGGCGGCCTGGTCGCCCGCGGCGCGGTGCTCGCACCCGATGTCGCGGCCGCCGTCGCCGCCAACGAGCTGGTCGTGCTCAGCCTCACCGACTACGACGCGGTCTTCGCCGTCCTCGACGCCGCCGGGGCCGCGCTCGCCGGGAGGGTCGTCGTCAACCTGAGCTCGGACACTCCGGAGCGGGCCCGGGAGGCCGCCCGCCGGCTGGCCGAGCTGGGTGCCGTCCACCTCACCGGCGGGGTGCAGTCGCCGCCCTCGGGCATCGGCAAGCCGGAGTCGTCCACCTTCTACAGCGGCCCGGTCGAGGCGTTCCAGCGCCACCGGGAGACGCTGGAGGTGCTGACCGGCGCCGACTACCGGGGTGACGACCCGGGACTGGCCCAGCTGTACTACCAGATCCAGATGGACCTCTTCTGGACCTCGTTGGTCGGCTACCTGCACGCCACCGCGGTGGCCGAGGCCAACGGCATCTCGGCGGAGGAGTTCCTGCCGTACGCCGGCTCCACGGCCGCCTCGATGCCGGACTTCCTGGCGTTCTACGCGCCGCGGATCACGGCCGGGTTCCACGAGGGCGACGTCGACCGGGTGGCGATGGGGCTGGCCAGCGTCGAGCACGTCCGGCACACGGTGGAGGCCTCCGGCGTGGACGCCTCGCTGCCGGCGCTGCTGGCCGACGCGTTCGGCCGCGCGGTGGCCGCCGGGCACGGCGACTCCAGTGCTACCAGCCTGGTGGGGCTGTTCCGGAAGGCCTGAACCGGGCCCTGGCGGGATCTCGTGAACGCAGGGGCTCCCACGGGGCCCCTGTGACGGCTGGCGGTCGTCCGAGTCGCGGAATGTTGCACACTCAACGTAACGTGACATTGTACGCTGGTGTCCTGCAAACCTCCGGAGGAACACCATGGCCGACCTGAAACCCCGCACCCTGATCTCCGTCCAGGAGCGGCTGCGCGACCAGGTCGCCCACGCGCTCCGCGCGGCCCTGATCTCCGGTGAGCTCCGGCCCGGCGTGGTCTACTCCGCTCCCGCCCTCGCCGCCGACTTCGGCGTCTCCGCCACCCCCGTCCGGGAGGCCATGCTCGACCTCGCCCGAGAGGGCCTGGTCGAGGCCGTCCGCAACAAGGGCTTCCGGGTCACCGAGCTGACCGAGCGCGACCTCGACGACTTCACCGAGATCCGCGCGCTGATCGAGGTGCCCACCGTCGGCCGGGTCGCCCGGACCGCCACGGCCGAGGAACTGGAGGCGCTGCGCCCGCAGGCCGAGGCGATCGTCGCGGCCGCCCGCAAGCACGACCTGATCGGCTACCTGGAGGCCGACCGCCAGTTCCACCTCGACCTGCTCGGCCTGGCCGGCAACGCCCGCCTCGTCGAGGTGGTCGGCGACCTGCGCAAGCGCTCCCGCCTGTACGGCCTCAACCGCCTGGACCAGCGCGGCGAGCTGGTCTCCTCCGCCGAGGAGCACCTGGAGCTGCTGGACCTGATGGTCCGTGGCGACGCCGAGGCCGCCGAGGCCTGCATGTCCCGCCACCTCGGCCACGTCCGCTCGCTCTGGGCCGCCGACCAGGAGGCCGAGGAGGAGCGCCCGTCGCTCCGCCTCCGCTCCCGGTAGGGGCTCCCGGTAAGGCGTCAACCACTCGTTCGGGTGAGGGGTGACGATCGGGCGCCGGGAGGCGCCCGCTCCCTACGACGATGCTCTCGACATCGGCAGCAAGGGGGAATTCCATGTCCGCCGCGCCATGGACGAGCCAGTGGAGCAGCCGACGCTGCTCGAAGCCGCCGAGCTGATCTCCAACCAGTTCGCCGGGCACCGGGTCGAGATCGTCGGGAGCCAGGTCGTGACGCCGCCGCCGAACGCTCCGTACGGCAACTCGCTCAGCCGGCTCATGCGCGTACTGTTCGCGGCGGGCCTCGACGGGGACGAGGCGGAGGTTCTGCAGAACGTCGGCATCTGGCTGCCGGACGGGCCGTCGGACTACGCCGTGCCCGACCTGTCGATCGTCGACACCGACATCGACGACCACCTTGTCGAGTACAACTGTTACGACCCGGTGGTCTTCCTCCTCGTGCTGGAGGTGACGTCTTCCGATCTCAGCGACGACCTGAAGAAGAAGCCGTTCGCCTATGCCTCCGCCGGCGTCCCGGTCTACGTGATCGTGGACCGGACGAACCCGCGCGTCATGGTGCTCACCGACCCGCAGGACGGTGAGCACCGCGTGCACGCCGTCCACCACCCGGGGCAGTCCTTCGCCCTGCCCGGGTCGATCGGGGCGGTGACGCTCTCGGTGGACGACGTGCTCGCGGTGAAGAGGTAGCTCACGTCGACGTGAGTGGCTCACGTCGACGTGGCTCACGCCGGCGTCGGGACCGTCAGCCTGCCGTCGTGGACCTCGGCCACCTGGTCGACGGCCGTCAAGTGGGTGCGGTCGTGGGTGACCAGGACGGTCGCGGTGGCGCGCCGGTGGGTGAGCTCGGTGATGAGCTCCAGGACGGCGGCGCCGCGTTCGTGGTCGAGGGCGCTGGTGGGCTCGTCGACCAGGAGCACGGTGGGGTCGTTCATGAGGGCCCGGGCGATGTTGACGCGCTGGCGCTGACCGCCGGAGAGCTGGTTCGGCCGGCGGCCGGCCCGGTCGCGCAGGCCGACGGCGTCCAGCAGCTCCAGGGCCCGGGGGAGGGCGGCGCGCGGTGAGCGGCCGTCCAGGTGGGCCATCACCTGGAGCTGCTCGGCGGCGGTCAGCGAGGGCAGCAGGTTGGCCTGCTGGAACACGATGCCGATCCGGTGCCGCCGCAGGGCGGTCAGTTCGGCGCGGCCGAGGCCGGCGGTGTCGACGCCGTCCACCACGACCCGGCCGGAGTCCGGGGTGATCAGCGTCGCGGCGACCGCGAGCAGGCTCGACTTGCCGGAGCCGGACGGGCCGACCACCGCGGTGATCGAGCCCTTGGGGACGTTCAGCGAGACCTCGTCCAGCGCGGTCAGCCGGCCGTCGCCGTCCGGGTAGGTGAGGGTGATGCGGTCGAGTTCCAGAGTCATCGGGCGCTCCCCAGGGCGGTCAGCGGGTCGACGGCGGTGATCCGTCGGATGGACAGGGCGGCGCCGACCGCGCCGAGCGCGATCATCACGGCGGCCGGGAGGAGGACGGTCGGGGCGTCCAGGACGAACGGCACCGCGGAGCCGATCACGGCGCCGGCGCCGGCCGCGATCGCGGTGCCGAGGGCGGTGCCCAGGACCAGCAGCAGCACGGCCTGGCCGAGGGCGTCCCGCAGCAGGTAGCGGGTGGAGGCGCCGAGCGCCTTGAGGACGGCGACGTCGCCGCTGCGCTGGATCGTCCAGACGGTGAAGAAGGCGCCGATGACGAGCGCCGAGATGGCGAAGAGGAAGCCGCGCATCAGCTGCAGCGAGCCGTTCTCCGAGGTGTAGGAGCCGATCGCGGCGAGGGCGTCCGCACGCGTCCGGGTCTCGGTGCCCAGCCGGGCGTCGGCGGCGCCGAGGTCCGCGCCGGAGGTGCCGGTCAGCGCGATCACGGTCGCGTGCCCGGTGCCGCCCGGGGCGAAGCGCTGCCAGTCGGCGAGGCTGGTCCAGACGACCGGGGTGTGGCTGTACCAGGCGTCGTCCGCCACGCCCGCGACCTGGAGCGGGTGTCCGGCGAGGGTGAACGACGCGCCGGGCTGCAGGCCGCCCAGGTGCTCGGCGGCGGTCGCCGAGAGCACCGCCCGGCCGGGGGCGACGGGCGCGCCCTTCGGGGCGAGCCCGGATCCGTCCGGTACGCCGAAGGCGGAGAGCGCCGCGGTGCGCTGCCCGGCGGCCGCCTTGGTGGTGGTGATCCCGAGCGGCTGCGCGGCCGACACCCCCGGGACCTGCGCCCAGGCCTGCCACTGGTCTGGCGTGACCTGCGAGTCGGTGAACGAGAGCTGCTGGCCGTCGGCGGGCTTCGAGAAGACCAGGTGGTCGGCGGGCAGCCCGGTGATCGCCGAGACGTTCTGCCGGCCCAGCCCGGCCGTCAAGCCGGACAGCAGGCCTACCAGCACGGTGATCAGTACGATGACGGTCCCCATCAGGGCGAACCGCCCCTTGGCGAACCCCAGGTCCCTCCAGGCGACGAACACGATGAGCCCTCTCCCTTTCCGTTCCCGCTCCTCTGTCGGGCCTTTGCTCCGACACTCACCACGGTCGCCGAACGGGGGCCCGCCGGGCATCGCCCGGGGGATTGGATCCCCGGCATCGAAGGGGAGAAGTGGAGTTCAACCTTTTGATTGATGCCGGGGGCGTGGCCCGGACCCTAGGCTGGGGGGATGGCGACCGAACGATCCCGCACCACTCCCGTCGCCCGCGTGCTCCAGGTCTGCCTGCACCTGCTGGTGGCGGGCCTGCTCGCACTCGCCGTCGCCCGGGCCGCCGTCGGCCGGGGCGGAGACCTCGCCGCCGTGGCCGCGGCCGCCACCGCGATGGCCGCCGTCTACGCCGCGGGCCCGCTGGTCGGCGCGGTACGGCGCTCGCCCCGGGCGGCCGCACTCTGGCTGGCGCTGCTCGGCGCCACCTGGGTGGGCGTGCTGATCGCCACCCCGGACGGCGTCTGGCTGGCCTTCCCGCTGTACTTCCTGGAGCTGCACCTGCTCGGCCGCCGGGGCGGGCCGGTGGCCGTCGCCCTGACCGCCGCCGCGGCGATCGCCGCGTACTCCTGGCACCAGCACGCCGTCAGCGTCGCCGCGGCCATCGGCCCGGCGCTCGGCGCGGCCGTCGCCACCGCCACCGTGCTGGGCTACCAGGCGCTCTACCGGGAGAGCGAGCAGCGGCGCCGGCTCATCGACGAGCTGACCGCCGCCCGCGCCGACCTCGCCGCCGCGCACCACACCGCCGGCGTCCTCGCCGAGCGCGAGCGCCTCGCCCGGGAGATCCACGACACCCTCGCGCAGAGCCTCTCCAGCATCCAGCTGCTGCTGCGGGCCGCCCAGCGGGCCCTGCCGGATCGGACCGAGGCCGCCGCGGACTACGTCGAGCAGGCCCGGCAGGCCGCGCAGGACAACCTCGCCGAGGCCCGGCGGTTCGTCCGCGCGCTCACGCCGCCGGACCTGGAGAGCGACTCGCTGCCGGTGGCGCTGGAGCGGCTCTGCGCCACGACCACGGCGCACAGCGGCCTGCCGGTGCGGCTCCACGTCTCCGGCGACCCGGTCGGGCTGCCGGTGCCGCAGGAGGTGGCACTGCTGCGGATCGCGCAGTCGGCGCTCGGCAACGCCGTCCGGCACGCCGACGCCTCGCACGCCGAGGTCACGCTCAGCTACATGGAGGGCGAGGTGGCGCTGGACGTGTTCGACGACGGGAGGGGGTTCGACCCGGCGGCGGTGGCCGCGGGCGCCGGGTCGGCGGGCGGCGACGGCGGTTTCGGACTGCCGTCGATGCGGGCCAGGGCCCGGGCGCTGGGCGGTACCTTCACCGTGGAGTCCGCGCCCGGGGAGGGGACGGCGCTCGCCGTCCTGCTGCCCCTCGCCCCGGCGGACGCAGAGCGGGCGGGGGCGGGCGGCGTCCGGGGTCCGGGACCGTCCGGGGTCCAGGAACGTCCGTGAGCAAGGAGCGCCCGTGAACGGGGATGCACGTGAGTGAGCGAGTGATCCGCCTGCTGCTGGCCGACGACCACCCGGTGGTCCGGGCCGGGCTGCGGGCCGTCCTGGAGAGCGAGCGGGACTTCGCCGTCGTCGCCGAGGCCGCGACCGCCGAGCGGGCGGTGGAGCTGGTCGCGGAGGTCGAGGTCGACGTGGTGCTGATGGACCTGCAGTTCGGGCCGGGCTCGGCGATGAACGGCGCGCAGGCCACCGCGGCCGTCACCGCCCGGCCGGGCGCACCGCGGGTGCTGATCGTCACCACCTACGACACCGACGCGGACATCCTGCCCGCGCTGGAGGCCGGCGCCACCGGGTACCTGCTGAAGGACGCGCCGCCGGAGGAGCTGGCCAGGGCCGTCCGCTCGGCGGCGGCGGGGCGCACCGCGCTCGCGGCCACCGTGGCGGACCGGCTCCTGGAGCGGATGCGCACACCGGCGGCGGCGCTGAGCGCGCGCGAGACCGAGGTGCTGGGGCTGGTCGCGGACGGGCTCACCAACCAGCAGATCAGCCAGCGGCTGCACCTCAGCCAGGCCACGGTGAAGTCCCACCTGGTGCACATCTACGCCAAGTTGGGGGTGGACTCGCGCACGGCGGCGGTGCGGGAGGCCCGCGGCCGGGGGCTGATCCGCCGCGGGGGCTGACGGCCTTCCCGTCCGGTCGCGGCGGTCCCGGCGTTCCCGGCGCTCCCGCACGGTTGTCGTGCGGGCCGGCCCGGTGCGGGCCGACGGAGGGTCACGTCACCGGATGGCTCCGGCGGTTCGGGCGGGGTCCGCACGGACACAGCTCGGTAACGGGTCGCGTCACCTCTTGTGCAGTGCAATTTCACATTACTATGTTACGGGTCACACCGTGGAGCGTCGGACCCCCTGAGGTCGCCTCCCGGTCGGGCCCCGGACCAGCCCCGGGGCGGGACCTCGGCCCTCACTTCGGGCCCCCACTGCGGAGTTGCACATGACCAGGCGCACCCAGGCCGCCCTCGCGGCGGCCATCGCAGCGACACTCACCCTCGGCCTCGGGGCCTGCGCGAAGGACAAGGACAAGGACGACAGCGCCGACAGCAGCGCGGCGGCGTCCACCAAGGGGCCGGGCGCCGACACCGGCACGATCATCGGCGGCACCCCGGTCAAGGGCGGCACCCTGACCGTCCTGACCAACCAGGACTTCGCCCACCTCGACCCCGCCCGCAACTGGGTCGTGCCGCACATGGACTTCGGCACCCGGCTGCTCTACCGCACCCTGACCACCTTCAAGGCCGAGCCGGGCCCGGCGGGCAGCGAGATCGTCCCGGACCTCGCGACCGACCTCGGCAAGTCCTCCGAGGGTGGCAAGGTGTGGACCTTCACCCTCAAGGACGGGCTGAAGTACGAGGACGGCACGCCGATCAAGGCCGCCGACGTGAAGTACAACGTCGAGCGCTCCTTCTCGCCGGACCTCACCGGCGGCCCCGACTACGCGGTCCAGTACCTGGCCGGCGGCGAGAACTACAAGGGACCGTTGGGCGGTGAGCACCTGGCCTCCATCGAGACCCCGGACGACAGGACCATCGTCTTCCACCTGAAGCGCCCGGTCGCCGAGTTCTCCTACACCGTCACGCTGCCGACCTTCTCGCCGGTGCCGCAGTCCCGTGAGAAGGGCACCCAGTACGACTCCCAGGTCTTCTCCTCGGGCCCGTACAAGATCGAGACCTACGACCGCGGCAAGCAGCTGGTGCTGGTCCGGAACACCAACTGGGACGCCGCGACCGACCCGGTCCGCAAGGCCTACCCGGACAAGATCGTGGTGACCCAGGGCCTCAAGGGCGGCCAGGCCGACGACCGGATCATCGCCAGCAGCGGTGTCGACGCCTCGGCCATCGAGATGCCCTGGATGCAGCACGAGTCCGTCTCCAAGGTGCTGCCCAAGCCGGACGTCAAGGCCCGGATGGCGGCCGAGCGGACCGGCTGCACCGACATGCTGTACCTGAACACCGCCAAGGCCCCCTTCGACGACCCGAAGGTGCGCGAGGCGATGATGTGGGCCGTCGACCGCGAGGCCCAGGTCACCGCCTTCGGCGGGCCGGCGATGGCCGACGTGGCCACCTCCTACCTGCCGCCGTCGCTGACCGGCGGGGCCAAGGCCGACCCGCTGAAGATCCCCGCCACCGGTGACCCGGCGAAGGCCAAGGAGCTGCTCAAGGCGGCCGGGAAGTCCGACCTCAAGGTCTCGCTCACCGTCTCGCTCGGCGACAAGACCCGTGCCGAGGCGATCCAGCAGTCGCTGGCCCAGTCCGGCGTCCAGGTCACGGTCAACACCGTCGACCCGTCCGCCTTCGCCGACACCGTCGGCGACACCAAGAACGCGCCCGACCTGGTGATCCAGGGCTGGTGCCCGGACTACCCGTCCGGTGCCACCTTCCTCCCGTTCCTCTTCGACGGACGGACCATCAAGGAGAAGGGCAACCAGGGCAACTACAGCCAGTTCCGCGACCAGGCGACCATGGACCGGATGGACCAGATCGCGGCCATGACGGACATCGACGCGGCGAACAAGGCCTGGCAGCAGTTGGACGAGGAACTGCTCAAGAAGGCCCCGGCCGTCCCGCTGATGTGGCAGCGCCGCCCGCTGCTGACCGGCACCAACGTGGCCGGCGCGTTCGGCAACTCCGGCTACGCCGGCATGATCGACATGGCCGTGGTCGGCCTCAAGGACCCCGCGAAGAGCCAGGGCTGAGGAACCGTCCGTCATGAGTACAACGACTGAGCCCGCCGCCGTGGACACCACGGCGGCGGGCCCCGCGAAGGCCGCCGGGCGCGGGCCCTGGCGGCTGGTCTGGGACCAGCTGTGGGCCAGGGGCTCCGCCCGGTTCGGCCTGATCACCGTGGCCGTGCTGATCCTCGCCGCCGTCCTGGCCGGCCCGCTGAGCGCACTCGGCGGATGGTCCCCCGAGGAGTTCGACAAGCGGGCCGTCGACCCGTACCTGGGCGGCCTGCCCCGGGGCGACTTCGGCGGCATCGGGGCCCGGCACTGGCTGGGCGTCGAACCCATCACCGGACGCGACCTGTTCGCCCGGGTGCTGCACGGCGGCCAGGTGTCGCTGCTGATCGCCTTCGCCGCCACCGCGGTGGTCGTCGTCGTCGGCACCCTGGCCGGCATCGCGGCCGGCTACTTCGGCGGCCGGGTCGACACCGTGCTGTCCCGGCTGATGGACCTCACGATGTCCTTCCCCTCGCTGATCTTCATGATCGCGATGATGTCGGTGGCCAAGGACGTCAACCGGATCCTGCTGATGACCTCGGTGATCGGCCTGTTCGGCTGGCCCGGCATCGCCCGGGTGGTCCGCGGCCAGACCCTCTCGCTCAAGCACCGCGAGTACGTCGAGGCCGCCAAGGTGGGCGGCGCCCGGTCCTGGCGGATCCTCACCCGGGAGATCCTGCCGAACGTGTCCGGCCCGATCATCGCCTACACCACGCTGCTCATCCCCGGAATGATCGCGACCGAGGCGGCGCTCTCCTACCTCGGCGTCGGCGTCCGCCCGCCCACGGCGTCCTGGGGGCAGATGATCGCCGAGAGCATCGTCCACTACGAGGTGGACCCGACGTACTTCCTCATCCCGACGGTCTTCCTGTTCACCGCCGTGCTCGCCTTCACCCTGCTCGGTGACGCGCTGCGCGACATCCTCGACCCGCGGGGAGGCCGGTCGTGATTCTCTACCTGGGCCGCCGGCTGCTCGGGGTGCTGGGCATCCTGCTGGCCATCTGCGCCATCACCTTCACCATCTTCTACCTGCTGCCGAACGACCCGGCCGGGGCGGCCTGCGGCAAGACCTGCAGCCCCGAACGGCTCGCCGACGTCAAGGCGGCGATGGGCCTGGACAAGCCGGTCTGGGAGCAGTTCGGCACCTATCTGGCCGGCATATTCGCCGGCCGCGACTACGGCTCCGGGCCCAGCGCCACCCACTGCGGCTTCCCCTGCCTCGGATTCTCCTACGAGTACTCGCTGCCGGTCTGGGACCTGCTCGTGGACCGCCTGCCGGTCTCCGTCTCGCTCGCCCTCGGCGCGGCCGTGCTCTGGCTGGCCCTCGGCATCGGCGCCGGCGTCGCCTCCGCGCTGCGCAAGGGCAGCCTCACCGACAAGGCGCTGATGGTGCTCTCCGTCGGCACCGCCTCGCTGCCGGTCTACTTCACGTCGATCATGCTGATCTGGGGCGTGGTGCGGACGCTGGGCTGGCTGCCCTACCCGGCGTACCACAAGTTCACCGACGACCCGTTCGACTGGGCGTCCAACCTGCTGCTGCCCTGGATCGCGCTGGCCCTGCTGTACGCGGCCCAGTACGCCCGGCAGAGCCGCAACTCGATGATCGAGACGATGGCCGAGCCGTACGTCCGGACCGCGCGGGCCAAGGGCCTGCCCGGCCGCACCGTCACGGTCAAGCACGGGCTGCGCTCCGGCATGACGCCCATCCTCACCATCTTCGGCATCGACCTCGGCGGCCTGCTGGCGGGCGCGGTCATCACCGAGTCCATCTTCGGCCTGCCCGGCGTCGGCCGGCTCTTCTACGACGGGCTGCTCCGCTCCGACCAGCCCGTCATCCTCGGCGTCACCCTGCTCGCGGCCTTCTTCATCGTCGTGGCGAACCTGCTGGTCGACCTGCTCTACGCGGTGGTCGACCCGAGAGTGAGGTACTGATGGCTCTGCTGGAGGTCGACGACCTCAGGGTCGCGTTCGACACCCCGCGCGGTACCGTCCGGGCCGTCGACGGCATCTCCTTCGCCGTCGAGGCCGGGCGGACCCTCGGCCTGGTCGGCGAGTCCGGCAGCGGGAAGTCCGTCACGTCGCTGGCCGTCATGGGCCTGCACCGCGGCGCCGCCGTCACCGGATCGATCCGGCTGGCCGGGCAGGAGCTCGTCGGGCTCGGCGAGCGCGCGCTCGGCACCGTCCGCGGCCGGCGGATCGCCATGATCTTCCAGGACCCGCTCTCAAGCCTGCACCCCTTCTACACCGTCGGGGAGCAGATCGCCGAGCACTACCGGGTGCACTTCAAGGCCTCCCGCAAGGCCGGGCGCGAGCGTGCGATCCAGATGCTCGGAGAGGTCGGCATCCCCGAACCCGCCCGCCGCGTCGACGAGTACCCGCACCAGTTCTCCGGCGGCATGCGCCAGCGCGTCATGATCGCCATGGCGCTCGCCTGCGAGCCCGACCTGCTGATCGCCGACGAGCCCACCACCGCCCTCGACGTCACCGTCCAGGCCCAGATCCTGGACCTGATCGCCCGTATCCAGCAGGAACGCGGCCTCGGCGTCGTCATGATCACCCACGACCTCGGCGTGGTCGCCCGGGTCGCCCACGAGGTGCTGGTGATGTACGGCGGCCGGGCGGCCGAACAGGCCCCCGTCGACCGGCTGTTCGGCGCCCCCGCACACCCGTACACCCGCGGGCTGCTGGACTCGCTGCCCCGCCTCGACGACACCGACGACGCCCCGCTGCGCGCCATCCCGGGCAGCCCGCCGTCGCTGATCTCCCCCGCCCCCGGCTGCTCCTTCGCCCCGCGCTGCGCCCGCACCACCGCCGCCAGTGCCGAGGACCACGCCCGATGCCTGTCCGAGCGTCCGGTGCTCGGCCCGCTCGTCCCCGGCCACCAGGCCGCCTGCCACCTGCCGCTGGTGCCGCAAGGAGCCCGTTCATGACCGCCCCCACGCCTCCGGCCGCCCGCCCGGCCCGGGCCGAACCGCTGCTGTCCGTCCGGGACCTGGTCAAGACCTTCCCCGGCAAGCGCGGGCGCGCCGGCCGGGCCGGCGCACCGATCCGCGCGGTGGACGGGGTGAGCTTCGACGTCGGCACGGGCGAGACGCTCGGCCTGGTCGGCGAGTCCGGCTGCGGCAAGTCCACCACCGGGCGGATGATCGTCCGGCTGCTCGACCCGACCTCGGGCACCGTCACCTTCGACGGCACCGAGATCGGCGGCCTCTCGCAGGCCGAGCTGCGGCCGCACCGACGGCACCTGCAGATGGTCTTCCAGGACCCGTACTCCTCGCTCAACCCCCGGCAGACGGTGGCCCGGATCATCTCGGAGCCGCTGCTGATCCAGGGGGCGAGCGCGGCCGACGCACGCAGGCGGGCCGCCGAGCTGATGGAGCTCGTCGGGCTGATCCCCGAGCACATCGACCGCTACCCGCACGAGTTCTCCGGCGGACAGGCACAGCGCATCGGCATCGCCCGCTCGCTGGCCACCTCGCCCCGGCTGGTGATCGCCGACGAGCCGGTCTCCGCGCTGGACGTCTCCATCCAGGCCCAGGTGGTCAACCTGATGGAGCGGCTGCAGCAGGAGCTGGGCCTGGCCTACGTGTTCATCGCGCACGACCTCTCGGTGGTCAAGCGGGTCTGCGACCGGGTCGCGGTGATGTACCTCGGCCGGATCGTCGAGATCGGCGCCAAGGAGGAGGTGTACGGCGACCCGGCCCACCCGTACACCCGGGCGCTGCTCTCCGCCGTGCCGCTGCCGGACCCGGCGGCCGAGCGGGCCCGCGAGCGGATCGTGCTGATCGGCGACCCGCCGAGCCCGGCCAACCCGCCGTCCGGCTGCACCTTCCACCCGCGCTGCCCGAAGGCGCAGGAGCTCTGCCGGAGGGAGCGGCCACTGCTGCGGATCACCGGGCCCGGGGCCCGGGAGGCTGCCTGCCACTTCCCCGAGGCCGGCCAGGACGCGACCTGACCTCCGACCTCCGGCCGCCGTAACCGCTCGCATCCCCCACGCCGGGCGGTACGGCTCCACACCGGGGGCCGCCCCTGCGGCGGCTCCCCCTCCGACCCCCGGTCGGGCGCGGCGGGGAGCCTCTTGAGGGCCGCGCCCGACCGGGTTCCACTCGTTCGGCCCAGGTGCCGCGTGCGGCCGGGGCGTCCCGTCCTCCCCCGGGTGCCGCTGCGGCGGGTCGGCCGCCGGGCAGGCGGCTCGCCGGGGCCGTCCGAGGTGAGTGCCTCCCCCGGAGGGTCGTCCGGACGCCGTTCCTCGGCCGCTCCTTGATCTCAAGCTCACCCGAAGTTCCAGCGCGTCGAAGTGCGACCGGGACTTCACCCGTCGCAGCCCCTCCCGCCTGCGCCAAGCCCGGCGTCCGCCGTCCCGAGGAGGGCCCGCGGGAGCCCGCCGGCGGTCGGCGCGAACCGGTTTCGCGCCGCTACGCCGCCGCGGCGTCGATCCTCGCCGGCGTCGTCGCGCCGTAAGAGACGAACCGCCACCTCACGGCAGTCCCGCCGCCCTCGATCGTGGCCGACAGCCGCCGCGCCGCTACGACGCCCGCGCCGCTACCACGCCCGCGCCGCTCCCGGGTTTCCCGGGAGCGGCGCGGCCTTCCCCGCCTGAGCGTGACCGCGGTGCGCCGCGGCCGGGACGGGGCGGAGGGCTGCCGGGTCGCCGCCGGGCTCGACTCCGTCCAGCCGATCGCCTTCGCGGCGACCTCGGTGCCGGCCGGCACCCTGGTCGGCCCGGGCGGCGACGCGTCGGCCGCCTCGGCGCGGTACCCGGCCGCCGGGGCCGCCGCGGCCACCCCACCGGGGTCGGGGGCCGTGGTCCTCGCCGCCCGCCGATCAGGGTGAGCGTGGTGGAGCCCGTGAATGCGGCCGTCCCGGCGCGCGCCGCAGCGCGGGCCGGGACGGCCTGATCGGGGGCCGGCCTCAGGAGGCCGGGCCGACGCGGACGGTGGTGATCCGCCCGCCGTGGGTCTCGCGGACCACCTCGATCTTCGTGTTGGTGTCCGGCACCTTCACGCCGAGCTGCGGGGTGGCCGGGTCGCTGTAGACGCCGGTGCGGTCGTTGAAGACCGGGACGGCCGGCTCGCTGCCGATCCGCACCGGGACGCCGCCCTTGTGCAGGGTGAAGGCGGTGGTGGGCTTCAGCGAGAAGACCGCGTCGAAGGTCTGCGCGCGGCCGTTGACCAGCGAGCCGTCGGCGAACCGGATCGGCGCCGGGTGGGCGTCGATCGGCAGGATGAGGCCGCTGCCCGGGTGGTCCTTGGTGTTGTTGTCGCCGTAGCCGGTGTCCCAGAGCCAGACGAGCACGCCCTCCTGGTACGGGTAGTTGTCGACGACGTCCTTCTTGCCGTCGACCCCCGTGTAGCCGAAGTTGTACGGGCCGGTCTTCAGGAAGGCGCCGTAGCCGGCGTACCGGCGGTTCTCCACCAGGTAGGCGCGCGGGTGCTGCTTGACCGCGTTGCGGCCGGTGACGACCGTGAAGCCGGTCGAGGTCCAGCCGTTGGCACCGTCCTCGGCGCCGTCGGTGAACAGCTCGGTGCCGCCTGCGGCGATCCGGACGGCGTCGACCAGGACGCCCCGGCCGTGGGTGTTGCCGTCCGAGGTGACGTGGAAGCGCACCCGGACCTGCTGCCCGGCGTAGCCGTCCAGCGGGATCGACAGCTGCCGGTAGGCGCCCGAAATGCCGCTCAGGCCCGGTACGTTGGCGGTGGTGTTGCCGATCGGCGCGCCGTCGACGGTGCCGGGGAGCGCCTTCCAGGTCCGGCCCTCGTCGGTGGAGGCCTCGACGGTCAGGAAGTCGTAGTCCTGCTCGATGTCGTACCAGGCGGCGGCGGTCAGCGTGACCGGGCCGCCGACCGCGCGCAGGTCCACCGCGCGGGTCAGGGAGTTGTCCAGGTTGTCGCCGGTGTCGCTCCACCAGTGCCGGCCGCCCTGGTAGGGGTCGGCGAGCTCGGTGGTGGTGGTGCCGTCGGGCAGATGCACCAGCACGGCCTGGGCCTGGTCGGTGTTGTAACCGCTGACGCCGAGGGCGTGGCTGGAGCGGGTGGCGGCCTGCGCCTCGTCGTAGTCGAGCCAGCCGAACTGCAGCTTGCTCCAGGCGTCGAGGTCGCCGGGGTAGCCGCCGGTGGTGTTCCTGCCCTTGCCCAGGTAGGAACCGGAGGACATCAGTGACCAGAAGTTGACGCTGTTGTCGCCGCCGGTGGTGCTGTAGAGGTCCGGCAGGCCGAGGTTGTGGCCGAACTCGTGGGCGAACAGGCCGACTCCGCTGTTCTCGCCGGCCTGCACGTAGTCGTAGACGTACAGGCCGGTGTCGCCGACCGGTGCGCCGCCGATCCGGTTGCCCTCGGGGCCGGTCGTGCCGGTCGGGTCCGGGAAGGTCCAACTGCGGTGCGCCCACAGGGCGTCGGCGCCCTGCGCGCCGCCGCCCCAGGTCTCGTCGACGCCGGCGTGCACCACGACCACGTTGTCGAGGTAGCCGTCGGGCTGGTCGAACTCGCCGTCCTTGTCGTGGTCGTAGCGGTCGTAGACGTCGTACTGGGCCAGCTCGGCCTTGACGTCGGCGGCCGTGCGGCCCTTGGCGATCTCGCCGTCGTACCAGGCCTTGACGGCGTCCCGGACGAACTCCTGGGCCTGCGTCCAGGCGCCGGAGCCCTGCGGGCCCTTGTTGCTGCCGTACCGCGCCTCGTTGTACGGCACGGTGACCCAGTCGCTGACGGTGCCGTCGAGGTCGTACCGCCCGGAGGACTGGGTGCGGTAGTAGTTGCGCAGCGAGATCGCGCCGGGGGTGTCGTCGAAGAACATCTGCTGGTAGTAGCCGCGGTCGAAGTCGGCGCTCCACAGCGTGTGGTTGTCGCTCCGGTCGGGCTTGGGGATGGTGTCGTGCCGCGGGCCGGGCGTGCCGCCGTAGCGGGGCTGGCCGTTGTACAGCGTGGTGTTGTCCACCTCGTCGCCGAACTGGGCGAGGATGACGAAGACCTTGTCCTTGCGCTGCTGCGCGAGCTGGACGTAGTCGTTGCCGATCTTCACCTTGCCGGGCGCCCGCTTGCCGGCGGTCTTGGCCACGGCGCCCTTGTTGAGCTGTTCGAGGGCCTTGGAGCGGAGCGACTGGCGCTCGCGTTCCTGCGGGGCGAGCGGGCCGGGCGGGGCTTCGGCGCCGCCCTCCTCGGCCGCCTGGGCGGCGATGCTCGACACGGTGACGGGGGACGGGGGAGCGGCCTGGGCGGGGGTGCCGAGGAGGGTGGCCGCTATCGCGCTCGTGGTGAGCGCGGCCGCGAGTGCCGCGGACAGTCTGCGCAACTGACCGGTCCTTTCCGGACGGTGGGTTGGTGGTACGGAGGGGCGACCGACGGTCGGGGGAAGCGCAGGTAATATTTCACATGTCATGGTTCATGCGGAAGGGTCGTGCAGCGGGCGCTGCGACGGGCCGCCAGGGGCCGTCCCGGGGGGCTGACGGGGCCCCTCCGGCAGCCGAAGGGGCGCCGCACGGTCCCTGCGGCGCCCCCGGGTTGGCGGTCGGTCAGCCCGCGGTGTACTCGACGGCCACGCTGACCAGGGCCACGGCGCCGAACACCAGCGCCAGGGTGGAGCGGCCCGCGGCGTTCAGGGCCAGTGCGCCGACCGCGAGGACCGCCAGTTTGACCGCGACCTCCGCGGCCAGCGGCAGCCGTACGGTCGGCCCGCCCGCGGCCAGGAACAGCCCCCAGGTGACGGCCGCCGCGGCCGGTGCGCCGATGCCGAGCAGCACGCGGGTGAGCGGCCCGGAACCGGTCCTGAAGCCCCAGTAGCAGAGCGCCGCCAGCAGCCCCAGCTCCAGGGCGAAGGCGACCCCGCCGTTGACGACGGTCAGCGGTGTCCAGTGGCGTCCGGCGACCGGCCCGGGTCTGGCGATCTTCATCCTCGATTCCTCCCCGTCGGGTCGCCGCCCGGGTGGGCGGCGATCACGGCGGGAGTGTCGCAGCCGGTGGCCGCGAACTCAACGGATCAGCCCAGGGCGCCCCGGAGGAAGGCGAGTTCGGCCGCGGCGACCTGCTCCTGGACGCCTCCCGGCGTCATGTGGGTGACGCCGGGAAGCGGCAGCACGCCGTGCGGCCGGCCGGCCCGGGTGAGCGCCCGGGAGAGCAGCAGGGTGTGCGAGGGGTGCACGTTGTCGTCGGCCAGGCCGTGGACCAGGAGCAGCGGGCGGGTCAGACCGGGCGCGTCGTCCACCAGGCAGTCCGCCGCGTAGCCCTCGGGGTTCTCCTGGGGCAGGCCGAGGTAGCGCTCGGTGTACGCGGTGTCGTAGTGGCGGAAGTCGGTGGGCGGCGCACCCGCGCAGGCGGCGTGGAAGACGTCCGGGCGGCGCAGCACGGCCAGGGCGGCGAAGTAGCCGCCGTACGACCAGCCGCGAACGCCGACCCGGCGGAGGTCGAGGTCGGGGTGGTCCGCGGCGAGCGCGTGCAGCGCGGCCACCTGGTCGTCCAGTGCGACCTGGGAGAACCGCCGGAAGATCGCCCGGGTGAACGCGGGGGAGACGAACGGGGTGCCCCGGTTGTCGGTGGTGACCACGGCGAAGCCCTGGTCGGCCCACCACTGGCGGAGCTGCCAGCGGCGCGGCTCGGCGGCCACCGCCTGGTAGCCGGGCCCGCCGTAGACGTCCAGCAGCACCGGCAGCCGCCGGCCGGCCACGTGGTCGCGCGGGTACACCACGGCGGTGGGCAGGGCGAGTTCGGTGACCCGGGCGAACTGCGGCCTGACCGCGAGGGGCAGTTCGGCCGCGAGGTCGGTCAACTCGGCCTCGCCGTGCGGGCCGGTGATCCGGCGGCGGACGCCGTCCGGGCCGGCGGAGGTGAGCAGCAGCGTCCCGCCGGCGGCGAGTGCGCTGTGGAACCCGGGCCCGGGGCTCAGCCGCTCGGGTTCGCCGCCGTCCGGGTCGATCAGGTGGACGTGCTGGTCGACGGGGTCGCCCTCGCCGGTCTCGCAGAGCAGCCGGCCGTCCAGTCGGCCCACGACCCGGCGGATCTGCAGGCCGGCGGTGCCCAGCGGCTTCCCGTCGAGGGCCAGGCCGCGAGCGTCCGGGGTGTCGTGGGCGGTGAGCAGCCGGCCGTCGGCCAGCCGGGCGGGCGTGCCGGGCAGATCGTCCACCCAGAAGTCGTCGGTGGTGCGGGAGAGTTCGGTGGTCGCGCCGGTGGCCGGGTCGGCCGAGAGCAGCAGGACGCGCTGCTGCAGCCGGTCGGCGACGGTGAGCAGCAACTCGTCCGCGCCGGACCACTCGGCGGCGCAGACGTAGGGGAACTCGGCGTCGTCCCAGCACAGCCGGACCTTGCCGCCGTCCAGGCCGAGCACCCAGAGCTGGACGTCGGCGTTGGGCCCGCCGACCAGCGGGTAGGCGAAGGACTCGGGCTCCTCGCCGGGGTGGGCGGGGTCGGCGAAGTGGCGCAGGGGCAGCGCGGACTCGTCCACCCGGGCGGCCAGCAGCGCGCCGCCGTCCGGCCGCCACCAGTGCCCGCGGGAGCGGCCGAGCTCCTCGGCGGCGGCGAACTCGGCCACGCCCCAGCGGGCGCCGTCGGCGGGGCTGAGCGGCGTCCGGTCCGGGGTGACGTACAGGGTGTCGTCGGCGACGTAGGCGACCCGGTCGCCGGCCGGCGCCGGGCGGGGGTCGAAGGCCGGCCCGGCGACCGGGAGTTCGGTGCAGCTTCCGGTGGCGGTGTCGGCGCGGAAGAGCCGCCCGTCGAGGGCGAACACGGCGACCGCGAGGTCGCCGGTGGCCGCGAAGGAGCCGATGCCGGCGGCGGTGAGCCGGATGCGCTCGCGCAGCCGGCGCTCGACGGCGGGCAGCGCCGCCGGGTCGCCGGTGCGGCCGGGGGCGAGCGCGGCCGGATCGGCGACCAGACGCTCCTCGCCGGTGGCCGCGTCGACCAGGATGAGGCGGTCGACCGGGTCCTCCGCGCCGGTGGAGCGCAGCAGCAGCAGCCGGGTACCGTCCTCGCCGAGGGTGATCGCGCGTGGGGCTCCGAAGCCGAAGCGGCCCGTACGGGCGCTGAGGGACAGGAAGGGGTCGGTGATGGTCACGGCCCGATGTTCCCGGTGGGACCATGGCCGGACCAGTAGTAGGACATGTGAAATGTCACACACCACATGAAGCCGACCCCGGAGGCAGCAGTGACCGAAGCCCCGAACCCCGCCGTCGAACCGGCGGCGCACTCCACCGTCGAGCCGCCGGCGCCGCTGCCCGGGACGGCGGAACTGTTCACCCTGGACCGGGAGTCGGTCCACCTCAACCACGGCTCCTACGGCGCGGTGCCGGTGCCCGTCCAGAGGCTGCAGGAGCGGCTCCGGGCCGAGCAGGAGCGCGACCCGGACGGCTTCTTCGCCGACCTGCCGGCCCGGGTCGGCGCCGCCCGGACGGCGCTCGCGGCCGAGCTGGGCACCGACCCGACCGGGCTCGCCCTGGTCGCCAACGTCACCGAGGCGGTCGCGGTCGCCCTGGACAGTGTCCCGCTCGCCCCCGGTGACCGGATCCTGGTCACCGACCACGGCTACGGCGCCGTCACCGAGGCCGTGCGCCGGCGCGCGGGGGAGGCCGGCGCCGAGGTGGACACCGTCCGCCTGCCGCTCGGCCTGCCGGACGGGGCAGCCGTCACCGAGGTCGTCCTGGCCGCGGTCCGCGGCCGCACGGTGCTCGCCGTGCTCGACCAGATCACCTCGCCCACCGCGCGCCGGATCGCCGGTCCGGCTCTGCTCGGGGCCCTGCGCGAGTGCGGCGTGACCACCGTGGTGGACGGCGCCCACGCCCCGGGCATGCTGGCCGAGCCGGTCGAGCCGGCCGCCGACTTCTGGTTCGGCAACCTGCACAAGTGGGCCTTCGCCCCGCGCGCCACCGGGGTGCTCGCCGTCCGCCCCGAGTGGGCCGCCCGGGTCCGCCCGCTGGCGCTCTCCTGGGAGCACCGTCGCGGCTACCCGGCCTGCGTCGAGTGGCGCGGCACCTGCGACTACACGCCGTGGCTGGCGGCCCCGGCGGGCTTCGCGGTGCTGCGGTCGCTCGGCGCCGACCGGGTGCGGCAGCACAACGAGCGGCTCGCCGGGTACGGGCAGGCGCTGCTCGCCGAGCGGCTCGGCCTGGAGCCGCTGCCTGCGACGCCGGGCGTCTCGATGCGCGCGCTGCGGCTGCCCCGCGGATGGGGCGAGGAGGAGGCGGCGGCCCCGGCCCTGATGGCGGACGTGTGGCGGCGGCACGCCGTCCGGACGGTGGTGCGGCCCTGGCCGGGCGGCGGGGTACTGCGGCTCAGCGCGCAGCTCTACAACCGGCCGCGGGACTACGACCGGCTCGCGACGGGGCTCGCGGAGCTGCTGAAGGAGCGTTGACGGCGCGCCGCACGCGCCGCACGCTCCGCCGACCGGGCGGGCCGGGTGCGTGTCGCCGCGGTGGCGGCGGGCCGGGTGCCCCAGAGTGGTCCCGCCGCCGCGGCGTCCGGCCGTTCGAGGCGGTCCGTCGCACGGCCTCACGGCCGTCGTGGCGCGCACGTCCGTCGTGGCGCGCACGTCCGTCGCCGCGCCGTGTCCGTCACAGCACCGTGTCCGTCGCCGCACCCCACGGAGGCCCCGTGCGTTCCCTTCCCGTCCGGCGGTGGTGCGTGCCGCTGGCCGCGCTCCTCACCGTGCTGTGCGTCGCCGGCCCCGTGTCGGGCCGCCCGAACGCCGAGGCGCGGGCCGGCACGCAGCTCGCCGCCGACCTGGACCGGCTGCTCACCGACCCGCGGTTGGCCGGTGCCCAGGCGTCGGTGCAGGTCACCGACGCCGCCACCGGTGAGGTGGTCTACCAGCACGCGAGCGATGCGCTGCTGCTGCCGGCCTCCACCCTCAAGACCGTGACGGCGGCCGCCGCCCTGGAACTGCTCGGCCCGGACCACCGCTTCGCCACCGAGGTGCTGGCCGACGGCCGACGCGGCGGCGGCGTCCTGGACGGAGACCTGGTGCTGCGCGGCGGCGGGGACCCGAGCCTGCTGCCGTCCGACCTGGACGAGCTGGCCGGCCAGGTCGCCGCGGCCGGCGTCAGCGAGGTCGACGGTGCCGTCCGGGCCGACGCCACCCGCTGGGACGACGTCCGGCTCGGCCCGAACTGGGCCTGGGACGACCAGCCGTACTACTACAGCCCGCAGATCTCGGCGCTGACCCTCACCACCGACACCGACTACGACCCCGGCACCGTCCGGCTGACCGTCACACCGGCCGCCGAGCCGGGCCGCCCGGCGGCGGTCCGGCTCACCCCCGCCGACGCCCCGGTCCGGCTGACGGGCCGGATCGACACCGGGCCGCTCGGCGGCGCACCGGCCCTGGACGTCACCCGCCGGCTCGGCGGCAACGAGATCGTGCTGGCCGGAAGCCTTCCGGCGGGCGCCGCTCCCGCCGACGAGTGGGTCACCGTCGACGATCCGGCCGCGGTGGCCGCCGCGGTGTTCGCGGCGGCCCTGCAGCGGCACGGCGTCACGGTGGCCGGGGGCGTGGCGGCCGGCCCGGCCACGGCGGATGCCGTCACGCTGGCCCGGCACGAGTCGGCGCCGGTCGGCGAGCTGATGGTGCCCTTCCTCAAACTGAGCAACAACGGCATCGCCGAACACCTGGTGAAGGAGATCGGCCTCGTCCGGGCCGGCTCCGGCAGCTGGTCCGCCGGTCTCGCCGAGGTCGTCGCGTTCCTCTCGCGCAACGGCCTGGACGTGACCGCCGCCCGGCAGAGCGACGGCTCGGGCCTGTCCCGGCACAACCTGATGACCGCACGCCGGTACGCGGCCCTGCTGGGATTCGCCCGCGGTCGCCCGTGGTTCCGGACCTGGTACGACGCCCTGCCGGTGGCCGGCGACCCGCGCCGGATGGTGGGCGGGACGCTCACCCGTCGGATGGTCGGCACCGCCGCCGAGGGCAGGGTGCACGCGAAGACCGGCTCGATGACCGGGGTCGACGCCCTGACAGGGTACGTCGAGGGCGACGGGCGGACCCTGGCCTTCACCGTGCTGTTCAACAACTTCGCCGGTGAGAGCCCCCGCCCGGTGATCGACGCGCTCGTCGTCCGACTGGCCGGCGGCCCCGCGGGGGCTCCGCCGTCCCCGCCGTCCCCGCCGTCCCTGAGTCCGGCCGCCCGGACCGGCGGGAAGGCGGCCCTGGACTGGACCTGATCGGCGACCGGACCTGGTCGCCGACCCGACCTGACCGACCCGCCTGCCGGTACCCGGCGAGCGCCGGGGCACCGTCGGCGGCGTCACGGCTGGTCGGCGGCGTCGGCGTCGGCGCGCAGCTCGGCGAGCAGGGTGTTCCGGTCGTCGATCAGCTCGGTGAGGATCCGCCGGGCGGCCCGGAGCAGGTCGGCGACCTCGCCGCCGGCGAGTGCGTACACCACCGTGCTGCCTTCCCGGGTGGCGGTGACGATGCCGGACCGGCGCAGGACGGCGAGCTGCTGGGAGAGGCTGGACGGCTCGATCTCCAGCTCGGCCAGCAGTTCGCGGACCGGCGTCGGTCCGGCCTGTAACAGCTCCAGTACGCGGATCCGGATCGGGTGGCCGAGCATCCGGAAGAACTCGGCCTTGGCCTGGTACAGCGCGACCCCCACGACGTCCCCTTCCCTGGTGCCCGGTCCGTTCAGATCTCCAACTTGAGCTCGATCCGCTTCAGGTGGTGCCGGGCCATCGCGAGGTTGGAACGGGTGCGGTTGAGCGCCAGGAAGAGGAAGAGCCCGCGGCCGTTCGGCATGGTGAGAGGCCGGACCAGGTGGTACTGGCTGGTCAGGGTGACCAGGATGTCCTCGATCTCGTTGTCGTGGAGGCTGAGCAGTTCCATCGCCCGCATCTTGGCCCGCACCACGTCGGTATTGCCGGCCGCCGCCACGTTCAGGTCGAGCTCCCCCCCGTCACCGAGGGTGCCGAGCGCCATGCCGCTGCCGTAGTCGACCAGCGCGACGCCGATCGCGCCGTCGATCGCCATGGCCTCCTTGAGCGAGGTCTCCAGGTTCGCCATCGTCTTCTCCTCCTGTCGTGGCCGCCGCAGGTCGGCGGCTGCCGTGGGTGGTGGCTTCGGCACCGAATGTAGGGAGAACGCACGGCGATCCACTGAGCTTGACCGGAGTTGATCAAATCTGGCCGTTTCGCGACTGGTTGAAGATATTTGCAACTATGGATATGAGAGAGAACCGATCCGTTGGCGCGGAAAACGGTGCTATCGATGTCGGTCCTCCCGGGTAACCTCTCGCTGAGATGCGAGATCACACCAACCACACCCGGACGGCGATGAACACCCCTCTGCCCGAGCACCCCGAGGAGCGGGAGCTCAACCCCGCCGAGGCGTACGCGGCTTTCCGCCGCCGGGCCAAGGAGCAGGCCACCGCCCTCTACGGCTTCCAGCAGCTCTACGACTTCCCACTGGACGAGTTCCAGATCGAGGCCTGCCAGGCGCTGGAGGCGGGCGAGGGCGTCCTGGTCGCCGCCCCGACCGGCTCCGGCAAGACCATCGTCGGCGAGTTCGCCGTCCACCTGGCCCTGCAGGCCGGGCGGAAGTGCTTCTACACCACGCCGATCAAGGCGCTCTCCAACCAGAAGTACGGCGACCTGGTCAAGCGCTACGGCGCCGCCAAGGTCGGCCTGCTGACCGGTGACAACACGGTCAACGGCGACGCGCCCGTGGTGGTGATGACCACCGAGGTGCTGCGCAACATGCTCTACGCGGGCTCCAGCACCCTGAACGGCCTCGGCTACGTGGTCATGGACGAGGTGCACTACCTCGCCGACCGCTTCCGCGGCGCCGTCTGGGAGGAGGTCATCATCCACCTCCCCGAGTCCGTCACCCTGGTCTCGCTCTCCGCCACCGTCTCCAACGCCGAGGAGTTCGGCGACTGGCTGGACACCGTGCGCGGCGGCACCAAGGTGATCGTCTCCGAGCACCGGCCGGTGCCGCTCTGGCAGCACGTGATGGCCGGCAACCGGATGTACGACCTGTTCGCCAACCCCGACCGCGACGGCCGCCCCAAGGACGCCCCGCGCAACCCGGCCAAGCTGGTGAACCCCGAGCTGGTCCGGCTGGCCCGCTCCGAGCTGGACCGCAACCCGCGCGACAGGTTCGGCCGCGGCCGCGGCCGCTCCATGCCCAACGGCCGCCCCGGCCGGGTCTGGACGCCGGGCCGGGTCGACGTCATCGACCGCCTGGACGCCGAGGGCCTGCTGCCCGCGATCACCTTCATCTTCAGCCGGGCCGGCTGCGAGGCCGCCGTCCAGCAGTGCCTCTCCTCCGGCCTGAGGCTCAACAAGGAGGAGGACCGCGCCAAGGTGCGCGCGATCGTCGAGGAGCGCTGCGCCGACATCCCGGACGAGGACCTGCACGTCCTCGGCTACTTCGAGTGGTTGGACGGGCTGGAGCGCGGCATCGCCGCCCACCACGCCGGCATGCTGCCGCGCTTCAAGGAGGTGGTCGAGGAGCTCTTCGTGAAGGGGCTGGTCAAGGCCGTCTTCGCGACCGAGACCCTCGCGCTCGGGATCAACATGCCCGCCCGCTCGGTGGTCATGGAGAAGCTGGTCAAGTGGAACGGCGAGACCCACGCCGACATCACCCCCGGCGAGTACACCCAGCTCACCGGCCGGGCCGGTCGGCGCGGCATCGACGTCGAGGGCCACGCCGTGGTGCTCTGGCAGCGGGGCCTCGACCCGGAGGCGCTGGCCGGCCTGGCCGGAACCCGTACCTACCCGCTGCGGTCCTCGTTCCGGCCCTCGTACAACATGGCCGTCAACCTGGTCTCGCAGTTCGGCCGGCACCGCTCCCGCGAGCTGCTGGAGACGTCGTTCGCGCAGTTCCAGGCCGACCGCTCGGTGGTCGGCATCGCCCGCCAGGTCCAGCGCAACGAGGAGGGGCTGGAGGGCTACCGCGCGTCGATGACCTGCCACCTCGGCGACTTCGACGAGTACATGGAGCTGCGGCGCCGGCTCAAGGACCGCGAGAACGAGCTCGCCCGTGAGGGCACCAGCCAGCGCCGGGCCGCCGCCGTCGAGTCCATCGAGCAGCTCAAGCCGGGCGACGTCATCCACGTCCCCACCGGCAAGTTCGCCGGCCTCGCCCTCGTCCTCGACCCGGGCCTGCCGCCGGTCAGCCGCAACGGCCGGGTCGGCACGCGCCACCCGGACTACCAGGACGGGCCGCGCCCGGTGGTGCTCACCGCCGAGCGGCAGGTCAAGCGGCTCGCCATGATCGACTTCCCGCACCCGGTCGCCGCCATCGAGCGGGTGCGTATCCCGAAGTCCTTCAACCCGCGCAGCCCGCAGTCCCGGCGCGACCTCGCCTCGGCGCTGCGCACCAAGGCCGGACACCTGGAGCCCGAGCGGTTCCGGCGCGGCCGCGCGGCCGCGGCCGACGACCCGGAGATCACCCGGCTCCGCGTCGAGCTGCGCCAGCACCCGTGCCACGGCTGCGACGAGCGCGAGGACCACGCCCGCTGGGCCGAGCGCTACCACCGGCTGCACCGCGACACCGAGCTGCTGGAGCGCCGGATGCGCTCCCGGACCCACACCATCGCCCGCACCTTCGACCGGGTCTGCGCCCTGCTCGCCGACCTCGGCTATCTGCGCGGCGACACCGTCACCGACGACGGCAAGCGCCTCGGCCGCCTCTACGGCGAGCTCGACCTGCTCGCCTCGGAGTGCATTCGCGAGGGCGTCTGGAACGGCCTGGCCGCGGCCGAACTGGCCGCCTGCGCCTCGGCGCTGGTCTACGAGGCCCGGCAGTCGGACGACGCGGCCGCCCCCCGGGTGCCCGAGGGCAGGGCCAAGGAGGCGCTCGGCCAGATGGTCCGGATCTGGGGCCACCTCGACGCCCTGGAGGAGCAGCACCGGATCAACACCGCCGAGGGCGTCGGCCAGCGCGAGCCCGACCTCGGCTTCGCCTGGGTCGCCTACCGCTGGGCACTCGGCCACAACCTGGACCAGGTGCTGCGCGACGCCGACATGCCGGCCGGCGACTTCGTCCGCTGGACCAAGCAACTGATCGACGTCCTCGGCCAGATCCAGGACGCGGCCGGCGAGGACGCCGAACTGCGCAAGACCGCCCGCAAGGCGATCGACGGCATGCGCCGCGGCATCATCGCCTACTCCTCCGTCGGCTGATCCCACACGGTGAAGGGCCCGTCCTCACCGAGGACGGGCCCTCCGCCACGCCCGGCCCAGCCCGGTGGATGCCGCCAGGCCTGCGGCCTTGGCGGCATCCACCCCCCATCCGTGCGCGGCTTCGGCTTCGCCTTGCCGCTTCGGTTCCCAACGAAGCGGCGAGGGTGCTGCGCAGGAAGTCGGCCGCACCAGCCTGGGTGACCCCTGCGGTGTGGACACGCCTGACAATGGATCTTGTTGGTCCAGGAAGGTGAAGATCCACATGGCACGGCCATCGAAGTACAGTGCGGAGTTCCGATCGGACGCGGTGGCGTTGTGGCGGGCCTCGGCGGGACGGCGGACGTTCAAGGACGTCGCGGCCGATCGGAACGTCAACCCGGAAACACTGCGCACGTGGGTGCGGGCCGCGGACGCCGAGACGACGGGCGGACCCGGGCGGAACGCGGAGGACGTGCAGGCGGAGCTGGCCCGGCTGATGCGCGAGCGGCGGATCGTCGGTCGGCACCTGCAGCGCCGCAAGCGCACCACGGTCCCGGATCCGGTCGCGCCGCCGGTGCCGGACCTTGATCGAGCGGGACTTCACCGCCGAGCGGCTGGACGAGCGCTGGTGCGGCGACATCACGTACATCCGGGCCGGCGGCGCGTGGCTGTTCCTGGTCTGCGTGATCGACATCCGCTCGCGTCGGGTGGTGGGCTGGTCGATGGCCACCCACATGCGAGCCTCGCTGGTCATCGACGCGCTCGAGGCCGCGGTCGCGGCCCGGGGCGGTGACGTCACCGGGGTGGTCTTCCACGCGGACCGCGGGGCCCAGTACACGTCGGCGGCCTTCGCCGAGGTCTGTGACGGGTACGGGACCCGCCGCTCGATGGGACGGGTCGGCTCGTCCTATGACAATGCCCTGGCCGAGAGCCTGTGGCAGAGCCTCAAGCGCGAGGCGCTGCACGGGATGCCGCTCACGACGGTGGCCCGGACCAGGCTCGAGGTCTTCCGCTGGCTCATCTACTACAACACCCGTCGCCGTCACAGCGCGCTCGGCTACGTCCCACCGATCGAGTTCGAACAGCGGCACCACGCTCCGGCTAAACTCTCCCTCGCGGTATGAAACCCCTGTGTCCACACTCCGGGGGGGGGGCACCTCAGTGGTGCGCGCTGCGGCGGCTGACGTGTCTGGGCCGGCCGCCGGTGATCCGAGGGGCGGCCGGCCCGGGCTCGCGGCTCAGCGGGTGGCGAGGGCTTCGACGACCCGGTCCAGGGAGGTACCGAGGCCCCAGCGGGTGGAGAGGTCCTCCAGGAGCATCGGGTCGGCGGGCTCGGCGGGGAGGGCGGGGTCGAAGCGCGGCAGGGGCGCGTCGTCGGCGACCCGGACGACCTTCGGTGCCACGTCCAGGTAGGCGGCGCCCTCGACGATGTTGCGGCGGCGGGCCGGGGTGAGCTTCGAGCCGATGTCCAGTGCGGCGGCGCGGATGGCGGGCAGGTCGCCGTACTCGTTGATCAGCTGGGCGGCCGTCTTCTCGCCGATGCCCCTGACACCGGGGAGGCCGTCGCTCGGGTCTCCGCGCAGGGCGGCCATGTCGGCGTACTGGGTGCCGCGCACGCCGTACTTCTCCAGCAGCAGCGCGTCGTCGGTGACCTGCAGGTTGCCCATGCCCTTGACCGGGTAGAGCACGGTGACCGCCCGGGCGTCGTCCACCAGCTGGAAGAGGTCGCGGTCCCCGGTGACGATCTGCACCGGGCCGGTCGCCCGGGCGGTGAGGGTGCCGATGACGTCGTCGGCCTCGTACCCGGGGGAGCCCACCCGGGCGATGCCGAGCGCGTCGAGCACCTGCTCGATCACCGGCACCTGCGGAGCCAGCGTGTCCGGCACCTCCTCCTCGCCGTCGACGGCCGCCTCGGCGACCCGGTGCGTCTTGTAGGTGGGGATGAGGTCGACCCGCCACTGCGGGCGCCAGTCGGCGTCCATGCAGGCGACCAGGTGGTCGGGCCGGTGGTCGTGGACCAGCCGGGCGATGAAGTCGAGCAGGCCCCGGACGGCGTTGACCGGCTCACCCTGCGGGGAGCGCAGGGTGTCCGGCACGCCGAAGTAGGCCCGGAAGTAGAGGCTGGCGGAGTCGAGCAGCATCAGTCGCGGTGCGGTCACGAGTCAGATCATGCCGCACCGCGCCGACGGACACCCGGTTCTCAGTGCTCGTGGGGGCCGGCGCGGTGGACGGGGCCGTGGGAGTCGGCGCAGTGGTCGGGGCCCTTGCCGGCGGGGGCGGCGAACTCCGGGGCGGTGATCTGCAGCAGGGTGCCCGCCGAGTCCTCGCCGACGTGGTCGACCTGCAGGGTGCTGTGGGTGATCCCGTACTCGCCGGCCAGCTTGCGCTGGAGCTCGCGCCGGACGGCGTGGCAGTCGCCGCCCGGGGTCACCAGGATGTGCGCCGAGAGCGCCGGCTGGTTCGAGGTGATCTCCCAGATGTGCAGGTCGTGGATCTCCTCCACCAGTGGCTGGGAGACCAGCCGGTCCGCCACCTCGTCCGGGTCGATGCCGGCCGGCGCCGCCTCCAGGAAGATCCGCCCGGAGTCGCGGACCAGGCCGACGCCTGCCCTGAGCATCAGCACCACCACGATCAGCGAGGCGATCGCGTCGGCCCGGGCGAAGCCGGTGACCAGGATGATCAGGCCGGCCACGGCGGTGGCGATGAACGCGTAGAGGTCGGTCACGACGTGCTGGAAGGCGCCCTCGACGTTCAGCGAGCTGCGGTTGGCCCTGGACATGCACCAGGCGGCGGCCAGGTTGACCGCGATCCCGACCAGCGCGGTGACCAGCACCAGTGAGCCGGTCACGTCCGGCGGCTCGATCAGCCGGGTGACCGCCTCGTAGGCGAGCCAGGCCGAGAGCACCAGCAGCGTCACCCCGTTGGCCTGGGCGGAGAGGATCTCGGCGCGCTTGAGGCCGTAGGTGTAGCCGCCGCGGGCCGGGCGCGCGGCGAGCCGCATGGCGACCAGCGCCAGCACGATCGAGGCGGCGTCGGTGAGCATGTGCGCGGCGTCGGAGATCAGGGCCAGCGACTGGGCGGCGAAGCCGACCACGACCTCGCCGGCCATGAACGCCACGATCAGCGCGAGCGCGCTCAGCAGCCACCGGCGGTCGGCGTCGGCGGCGACGCCGTGGCTGTGCCCGCCGTGCCCGTGGCCGTGCCCGCCATGGCCACCATGCCCGTGGCCGCCGCGACCGTGGCCGCTGCGCCCGTGCTGCTGGTCATGCGCATGATCATCGTGCGAGTGCTCGTGCCCGGCCATCGAAGTCCTCTCCTGGACGCGCGGGGGTCTGGACGTGCGGGGATCGCGGAAGGGGCGCAACTGCCCTGCACCCGAAGTGAACCTCAGATCGAACGAAGATCCAAAGACTGCATTGGAGACCGTTGTCATTGCCGGCGCGACACCTGGCTCCGGTATCGTCGCGCCGCCGTAGAACTGGGGAGCAGCCGTGGTGGAACAGCGGGTCGGACTGGGTGAGATCGCCCGGGAGTGGGGCCGGATCGGGCTGCTCGGCTTCGGCGGCCCGCCCGCGCACATCCTGCTGCTGCGCCGGCTCTGCGTGGAACGGCGCAAGTGGATGGAGCCCGGCGAGTTCGAGGACGGCATCGCCGCGACCAACCTGCTGCCCGGCCCCGCCTCCACCCAACTGGCGATCTTCACCGCCTGGCGGCTGCGCGGCACCGCCGGTGCGCTGGTCGGCGGCGCCTGCTTCATCTCGCCCGGACTGGTGCTGATCCTCGCCCTGTCGGCGCTGTTCCTGGCCGGCGACCCGCCGCTCTGGGTACTGGGCGCGGCGGCTGGCGCAGGCGCGGCCGTCCCGGCGGTCGCCGTGCAGGCCGCGACCTCACTGGTCCCCGGCAGCTTCGCCCGGGTGGGGAGGGAGCGCATCGCCCGGGCCCGCTGGGCCGGGTACGCGCTGGCCGGCGCGGCCGCCGCGATCCTCACCGGGCCGTGGCTGGTCCTGGTCCTGGTCGCGGCCGGGCTGGCCGAGACCGCCGTCCGGGCCCGCGGCCGGTCGGCCGCACTGCCGGCGGCCGCCGCGCTGCCCGCTCTGCCCGTCCTCGGCGGGCTGGGTGCGGTGGCCTGGGTGGCGTTCAAGGTGGGGGCGCTCTCGTACGGGGGCGGCTTCGTGATCATCCCGCTGATGCAGGACGACGCGGTGCACCGCTACCACTGGATGACCGACGGACAGTTCCTCAACGCCGTCGCCCTCGGCCAGGTCACCCCCGGCCCGGTGGTGCACACCGTCGCCGCGGTCGGCTACGCGGCGGCGGGGCTCGGCGGCGGACTGCTGGCGGCGGCGGTCGCCTTCGCGCCGTCCTTCCTGTTCGTCGTCCTCGGCGCCCGTCACTTCGACCGGCTGCGGGCGAACCAGCGGGTGCAGGACTTCCTCACCGGCGCCGGTCCGGCGGTGGTCGGAGCCGTCGCCGGCTCGGCCGTGCCGCTGGCCGCCTCCCTGGGGGAGGGCTGGCAGTGGGGCGTGCTGGCCGCCGCCCTGCTCTGGCTGGTCGCGGCCCGCCGGGGTGTCGTGCTCACCCTGCTCGCGGCCGGTGCGGCCGGCGTGATCGCCGCGGCCGCCGGGCTGCCGGTCTCCTGAGACCGGCCGGGACCGAGGGCCGGTCCGGCCCGCCCGCGGAGGGGGCGTCCCGGTGGACGGCCCGCGGGCGCGGCCCCCGGGGGCCGGGATCAGCCCAGGGCCGACTCGACCGCCTCCAGCGGGACGGTGCGGGCCGCCGTGGCCGCGCGCACCAGGGCCTGCATGACCCGCAGGTCGTCGCCCTGCTCCGGGTGCCACTGCACCCCGAGGGTGAAGCCGGGCCCCTCCACCGCCTCCACCGTTCCGTCCGGTGCGTGTGCGCTCACCCGCAGGCCCGCGCCGAGCCGGTCCACCGCCTGGTGGTGGAAGGTCGGCACCGTCAGCTCGCTCTCCGGCAGCAGCCCGCCGAGCAGCGTCCCGGGCACCGGCCGCACCACGTGCCGGCCGTACGTCCCGGGGGTGCCGGCGTGCACGTCCGGGTCGACCACGTCCGGCAGGTGCTGGATCAGCGTGCCGCCGCAGACCACGTTCAGGACCTGCATGCCGCGGCAGATCCCCAGCAGCGGAATGCCCGCGGCCAGCGCCGCCCGGATGAGCGCCGACTCCCAGTGGTCCCGCTCCGGGCAGCTCGCCTCGGTCAGCGGGTGCGGCGGCTGCCCGTAGTACGCCGGGTCGATGTCCGGCCCGCCCGCGATGACCAGCGCGTCCAGCCGGGCCAGCACCTCGGGGGCGCGCTCCGGGGCGTCCGGCGGCAGCAGCACCGCGATCCCGCCCGAGTCCCGCACGTAGGCGGTGTACCGCTCGGGCACCAGTGCCACCGGGCGGGCACGCCAGTCGCTCCAACTCGCGTCCACCTGGTAGGTGCTGACGCCGATGAAAGGCCTGCGATCCATGGCGGGCATTCTCCTCCCGTCCCACCTGATACACCGTCAATCAGATCTCTCGGCGCGCCACACCCGCCCGCCCTCTTCCGTGCTGTCGGTGGCAGGCCGTACGGTTCGCTGTGACCGATTGATCTCGCTGCGTGATCGAGGAGGGGGTTCCGCCATGCCCGACGCCACGGTGCCCGGTGCCGCTGCGCCCGGCGACTCCGTGCCCGGCGACACCGTGCCCGGCGACGCCGCGGGCACGCCCCGGCGCGCACCGCTCACCCTGGACGAGCTCCGCGCCCTGGTCGACGCCGGCGAGATCCACACCGTCGCGCTGGCCTTCACGGACATGCAGGGGCGGCTCCAGGGCAAGCGCTTCGCCGCCCGGTTCTTCCTCGACGAGGTGGCCGAGCACGGCGCCGAGGCGTGCGACTACCTGCTCGCCGTCGACGTGGACCTCCACACCGTGGACGGCTACGCCCTCTCCTCCTGGCAGACCGGGTACGGCGACTTCGCCATGCGCCCCGACCTCGCCACCCTCCGGCTCACCCCTTGGCAGCCCGGCACCGCCCAGGTCACCGCCGACCTGACCCGGCACGGCGGCCGCCCGGTGGACGCCGCGCCGCGGCAGCTGCTGCGCCGCCAGATCGAGCGCCTCGCCGAGTACGGCTTCGCCGCCGACGTCGGCACCGAGCTGGAGTTCCTGGTCTTCCGCGACACCTACGAGCAGGCCTGGTCGGGCGGCTACCGCGGGCTCACCCCGGCCAACCAGTACAACGTCGACTACTCCATGCTCGGCACCGCCCGGGTCGAGCCGCTGCTCTCCCGGATCCGCCTGGAGATGGCCGGCGCCGGCCTGGTCGTCGAGTCGGCCAAGGGCGAGTGCAACCTCGGCCAGCACGAGATCGCCTTCCGCTACGCCGACGCGCTCACCACCTGCGACCAGCACAGCCTCTACAAGACCGGGGCGAAGGAGATCGCCGCGCAGCAGGGCTGCGCGCTCACCTTCATGGCCAAGTACAACGAGCGCGAGGGCAACAGCTGCCACATCCACCTGTCGCTGCGCGACCTGCGGGACCGCTCGGCCGGCCCCGGCGGCACCCCTGCGTTCGCCGACCACGGCGGCCGGATGACCGACACCATGCGGCACTTCCTGGCCGGCCAGCTGGTCGCGCTGCGCGAGTTCAGCCTGCTCTACGCGCCGAACATCAACTCCTACAAGCGCTTCCGCCCCGGCTCCTTCGCGCCGACGGCCGTCGCCTGGGGCCGGGACAACCGCACCTGCGCCTACCGCGTGGTCGGCCGAGGCCCCGGGCTGCGGATGGAGAACCGGATGCCCGGTGGCGACGTCAACCCGTACCTGGCCGTGGTCGGCATGATCGCGGCCGGGCTGCACGGCCTCCAGCAGAAGCTTGAGCTGCCCGCGCCCTGTCTCGGCAACGCCTACGCGGCCGACGAGTACGCCCGGGTGCCCGGCTCGCTGCGCGAGGCCGCCGACCTCTGGGCCGGGAGCGAGCTGGCGCGGGAGGCCTTCGGCGCCGACGTGGTCGAGCACTACCTGCACACCGCCCGGGTCGAGCAGGCCGCGTACGACGGCGCCGTCACCGACTGGGAGCGCTACCGCTCCTTCGAGCGGATGTGAGCCCGGCGCGCGGTCCGCGACCGGGACCGTCGTCACCCGCCGTCACACGCAGAGCGAGGAGCAGGAGCCGGCCATGACAGAGACGCCCCCGGCCCGGGTGAAGCCCTCGGCCCGGGAGAAGGCCCCGGCCCGGGACCGGGGCGGCCCGGTCTGCCGCCGCCTGGTCGGCCGCACCGCCGTGGTCACCGGTGCGGGCAGCGGCATCGGCCTCGCCGCCGCCCGGCGGCTGGCGTCCGAGGGCGCCAAGGTGGTCTGCGCCGACCTCGACGAGACCACCGGCACGGCGGCCGCCAAGGAGGTCGGCGGGCTCTTCGTGCACACCGACGTCACCGACCCGTACATGGTCGAGGCGCTGTTCGACGAGGCCTACGAGACGTACGGCAGCGTGGACGTCGCCTTCAACAACGCTGGCATCTCCCCGCCGGAGGACGGCTCCATCCTGACCACCGGGCTGGAGGTCTGGAAGCGGGTCCAGGAGGCCGACCTGACCTCGGTCTACCTCTGCTGCAAGGCGGCGCTGCCGTACATGCGCCGGCACGGGCGGGGGTCGATCATCAACACCGCCGGCCTCGTGGCCCGGATGGGCGCGGCCACCTCGCAGATCTCCTGCACCGCCTCCAAGGGCGGGGTGCTGGCGATGTCGCGTGAGCTGGGCGTGCAGTTCGCCCGCGAGGGCATCCGGGTCAACGCGCTCTCGCCCGGGCCGGTGGACACCCCGCTGCTGCGGGAGCTGATCGCCGCGGACCCGGAGCGGGCCGCCCGCGGCCTGGTGCACATCCCGCTCGGCCGCTTCGCCCGGCCCGAGGAGGTCGCCGCTGCGGTCGCCTTCCTGGCCAGCGACGACTCCTCCTACATCACGGCGAGTGAATTCCTGGTCGACGGCGGTATCTCGGGAGCGTACGTGACACCGGTCCGAGAAGGGCACTGACGGGGGCACCCGCGGCTTCTCACCGTAATCTCATGGAGAATGCCGGGAATTGTGTGCTCCGCTGATATCGCGTTTATCCGAGTGCCTTTAGATTCACTGGTGTGAGTGAGCAGATTCCCGCCGGGTGGTACCCGGACCCCAAGGACACCAGCGAACCGAGACCGCAGCGCTGGTGGGACGGCAAGGGCTGGACGGCCAGCACCCGGCCCGCACCCCTGGACGCCCCGCCGCCGGAGCCCCCGGCGGCGCAGGCTCCGGGGCCGGACGCGACCGACGACACCCGGGTGCTGGAGGGGGAGGTGCTGGAGAGCGGGCCGACGGTCCGCTACCCAGAGCCGCCCCCGTTCGGCACCGCCTACGGATCGCCCGTGCCGCCGGCGCCGAAGCAGCGGCGCCGGCCGTCCCGGCTGGTGGTCGCGGCCACCGTGGCCGCCCTGGCCGGGCTGCTCGTCGGCTCCGGCATCACCTACCTCGCCATGGACGGCCACGGGGAGAAGCGGGCTACGCACCGCGCCGCCCCCAAGGCCCCGCCGTACGGCGGGAACGGCCCCTGGGGCGGCCTGCCCGACCTCGGCGGCCCGGACGGCGACGGCAGGAACGGCGACGGCAGGAACGGCGGCAACGGGAACGGCGGCAACGGGAACGGGAACGGCGGCCGGGGCAACGGCAGGAACAGCAGCACCGCGGCCGACCTGGTGAACCGGATCACCCTGCCGGTCCCGGCCGGCTGGAAGGGCGGTACCACGCAGGACGGCTTCGCCGGGCTGACGGTGGGCTCGTACGAGTGCGAGGGCGGCGGCGACTGCTCACTCGGCGGGGCCAACACCGGCCGGATCACCGGTGCCGGCACCGACGTCCAGGCGGCCGCCAAGGCCGACATCGAGAAGGCGGCCAAGGCCTCCTACAACGACATCAACTCCCACGAGGAGCTGAAGTCGGAGGCCGTCAAGGTCGACGGCCGGGACGGCTACCTGGTCCGCTGGAAGGTCGACGCGGCCAAGGGCAACGACGGCTACGTGCAGACCGTCGTGTTCCCCTCCGCCGACGGCAAGTCGCTGATCTCCCTGCACCTGGGCTTCGACATCGCCGACAAGGCGCCCGACGTCGCCGTGATGGACACCATCGTCAAGGGCGTCGCCGACTACAAGGGGAAGCTGCCGCCGATCCCTGGCGCTCCCGACGGCCCGGACGGCGGGACGTCGAACACCTGACGCGCTGCTCCGCCCACGTACGGCGGGCCGACCGGAGGCGCTCCGGGCGGCCCGCCGTAGGTGTCGGTCGCGGTCCCGGCGGGGCGCGTGGGGCCCGTGGGGCGTGCCGTCGTGCCGTCGTGCCGTCGTGCAGGGCGTTCCGGGGCCGGACCGAACGGGGGTGGGTGCTCGGTCCGGCCCCGGCCTCCGGCGGTCAGGAGTCGCGTCGAACAGCCTCGACGCGACGGCGCCGGAGCACCATGCCGGCCCAGCCCACGCCGATCGCGGCGGCGCCGGCCAGGAGCAGCGGGCCGGTGGGCGAGCCGCCGCCGACGGCGGCGCTGGCGGTCGGCACCACGGCGCCGGCCGGCTCGTTGGCGTTGCCGCCGTGCCCGTGGTGGGCCACGGTCGACTTGGACAGGCCGGCGGTGATCTGCTCCTCGCTCGGCGCGGCCGGCGCCTGTGCGGCGAGCGCGCCGGCGGGCTGAGCGACGGCGGTCTTCCCGAAGTCGATGTCGGAGCAGCTGTAGAAGGCCTCGGGGCTGTCGCTGCGCTGCCAGATCGTGTAGAGCAGCTGGCGGCCGGTGCGCTGCGGCAACGTGCCGGCGTAGTTGTAGTAGCCGTCCGTGGCGGTCCGGGTGACCGGCACCTGGGCGACCGGGGTCGGGTCCAGGTCCGACCACTTCAGCGGCTGGGTCGGGTCCCAGCTCTGCTTGGTGATGTAGACGGTCTGGGTGCCGAGGTGCGGCGCGGTGGTACGGAACTTGAAGTCGAACGCGCCGGCGCTCACCGGGGTGGCCGGCCAGTCGGCGCGGGGGAGGTCGAGCGCCTTGTACTTGTCGCGGTTGGCGGAGCAGAGCTTGCCGTCCGGGATCAGCGCCTGGTGGTGGCCGTCCGCGTTGGCGATGTTGACCTCGTTCCAGTCGTACAGCGGCTGGGTGCCGCTCATCGCCACCAGGTCCTTGCAGATCTGGGACTTGGGGTTCTCCGGCCCCTCGGCGTAGCAGGCGGCGACCCGGCTGACCGGGTTGGTCATGGTGCCGTGGGCGGCGGCGGTGCCGGCGGTGGTGGCCGCCACGGCGAGGACCGCGGCGCCGATCACGCCGACGGACAGGGCATTGCGCTTGATGGACATGGGGTGGGGACTCCTTGGCCGTGTGCCGGGCCGAGAACGTGGGGGGACGGGCACGCCTGCCCGGGGGCCGCCGACCCGGCGCGCGGACCCCGGCCAGAGCGTATGATTGGACTAGACCAACTGGCAATAGCCGTTACCGGCGTACTTTCTGACGGACAGTAGTCGTACGCGCAGCACAAAGGCCCGATGGGAAGCCGGAGTTAGGCTTCCCATCGGGCCTGCTTAAGGTTCCCCCGGACCGTCCGGCGGGCGGGTCAGCGCGGCTTCGGCTCCTGCGGGAGCACGCCGTTCACCGTGGAGGTGTGCGCCTGGATGACGATGCCCCCGCCGAACGAACCGCCGTGGATGGCGTTGTTCACCACGGCCCGCGGCTGCTCGGGCAGGTGGGGCCTGAACTCGTCCAGGATCGCCTGGAGTTCGGCCGCCGTGGCGGGGTCCTGCCGGACCAGCCGGCGGATCCGGCCGCGCACCTCGGCGGTGCTGTCCTCGATCAGCTCGGCGTCGTCGCCGGCCCGCACCACCTCGACCCGGATCTCCTCCAGCTCGGCGGACACCTCCTCGGTGTTGCGACCCCTTCCGAACAGCGCCGCCAGCCGCGTCCGGACCTGCGTCCAGGCGTCGGTCGCCATCAGTCCGACCACCGTGGTGGCGCCCGACGCCATCACCTGCTGCACGATCTCGCCTTCCACGGCGCCCCCTCGGGGTCGTTGCGAAGCCTTTCGCCCACCACGCTAGAGCACCTGGGCGCGGTGGTGGGCGGAAGCGGCACAGGTGCCGAACCGTCAGGCCGCCCGAGCCGCAGCTCCCGAGGCCCTCACAGGAAGGTCTTCCGCTCGCCCCGGTAGGTCGGGACGGTGCGCACCACCGTGTCGCCCTCGATCAGGTGCAGCTCGGCGAAGCGCTCGCACAGCTCGCCGGCCTTGGCGTGCCGGAACCAGACGCGGTCGCCGATCAGCAGGTCGTCGGCGGCCGGGCCGAGCAGCGGTGTCTGCACCTCGCCGGCGCCCTCCATCGGGTCGTAGCGCAGGCCCGGCGGCAGGTACGGCACCGGCGAGCGGTCCTGCCCGGCGGCGCCCGAGGCGGGGTAGCCGCCGCCCAGCACCGTGACCACGCCGACCCCGGGGCGGCGCACCACCGGCTGCCCGAAGAGCGCGGCCGGGCGGCCCCGGAACGCCCGGTAGTTGTCGAACAGCCGGGGCTGGTACAGCCCGGAGCCGGCCGCCACCTCGGTGACCACCCGCTCCGCCGCGGTGGACTCGACGCTGCCGGTGCCCCCGCCGTTGACGAACTCCAGCTCGGCCACCTGTCGCAGCCGGCGCACCACGGCGGCGCGCCGCTCGGCCAGCTCGGCCCGGGCCCTCGCCTGCATCAGCCGGATCATCCGCGAGCGGACCGGCCGGCCGGGCACGTCGTCGCCCACCCCGGCGACGTGGCCCTCGTACGCCATCAGCCCGACCACCCGGAACCCCCGGCGGTGCTGGACCAGTTCGGCGAAGGCGGCGAGGTCCTCGGGGGTGCGCAGCGGCGAGCGCCGGGCTCCGACCCGCACCCGCCCGCCGAGCAGGTGCAGCGAGGTGTCCAGCTCCAGGCAGACCCGGACCTCTGCGGAGCCGGCCCTGGCCGCGTCGATCAGGTCGAGCTGGGCCGGGTCGTCCAGCAGGACGGTGACGCCGGCCGCGAGCTCGGGGTCGGCGGTGAGTTCCGCGAAGCCGGGCCGGTCGGCCGAGGGGTAGGCGAGCAGGATGTCGCGCAGGCCCGCACGGGCCAGCCAGATCGACTCGTCCAGGGTGAAGCTCATCACGCCGGCGAAGCCGTCCGTCGCCAGCGCCCGCTCCAGCAGCGCCCGGCAGCGCACCGACTTGCTCGCCACCCGGACGGGCTTGCCGGCCGCCCGGCGCACCAGGTCCGCGGCGTTGGCGTCGAAGGCGGCGAGGTCCACGACGGCCACCGGACCGTCCAGGTGGGCGGTGGCCCGGTCGTACCGGGCGCGGTCGGCCGTCGGCGAGGGGGCGGCGGCGGTACGGGCAGCAGCTTCGAGCATGGCCATGGGCGCAGACTGCCACACCGCACTACCGGTCGGTAAGGTGTCGGCGGCGACCTTCTGGGGACCTTCGGTCCGTGTGGCGGCCGCCGGGCGTGGCATAGGGTCGGCGGGGTGGAGCGCAAGAACATTCCCGACCCAGGATTCGCCGGCGACGACGGCACCGCCGACCCGGCACTCGCCGCGGCACTCGACCGCTGGTCGCAGGACCGAAGCGCCGAACCGGAGGTGCTGGCGGCGCTGAGGCCGACCCGGCTGATGGTCCCGATCGTCGCCGTCCTCGGGGAGGTCGAGGTGGACGAGCACGGGCACAAGCACGAGAAGACCAGCGACATGGCCGTCCCGGTGGTCGAGGCCGCCGACGGCCGCCGCGCCCTGCCGGCCTTCACCTCGATGGAGACGCTGGCCCGCTGGCGCGCCGACGCCCGTCCGGCGCCGGTGGCCGCGCCGCAGGCCGCGATGGTCGCCTTCTCCGAGCGTGCCGACACCCTGCTGATCGACCCGGCCGGCCCGGTCGCCTACCAGCTGTCCGGTGCCAGGCTGCGCGCGCTGGCGGAGAACCGGCCGTACCTGCCGCCGTTGGCCGACCCCGACGTGCAGGAGGCCGTCCGGGCGTTGCTGGCGGCCGAGCCGCAGGTGGTGGCGGGCCTGCTGGCGCCGTACCAGGACGGCGACGGGCTGCTCGCGGTGGTGCTGGAACCGGAGCTGGACCAGGCGGGCCTGCAGGCGGCCGTCCAGCGGGTCGGGCAGGCGGTCGCCGCCGATCCGGTGCTGCGGGTCCGGCTCGACCGGGGTCTGAGCCTGGCCGTGCTGCCGGCCGGTGCGCAGCTGCCCGGCGAGCCGCTCTACCGGCGCTGAACGCACGGGTGCCCCCGCGGATCAGTGATCCGCGGGGGCACCCGTGCGGCCGCCGGTCGCGCCAGGGCGGCCGACGTGCGGGCCTCAGGCGTAGACCGGGCCGGTGAACTTCTCGCCCGGGCCGGCGCCCGGTGCGTCCGGGACGACGGAGGCCTCGCGGAAGGCCAGCTGGAGCGAGCGCAGGCCGTCCCGCAGCGGGGCGGCGTGGAAGTTGCTGATCTCCGGGGCGCCGGCGGTGACCAGCCCGGCCAGCGCGGTGATCAGCTTGCGCGCCTCGTCCAGGTCCTTGTCCGCCTCGCCGCCCTCGGCCAGGCCGCACTTCACGGCGGCGGCGCTCATCAGGTGCACCGCGACGGTGGTGATCACCTCGACGGCCGGGACCTCGGCGATGTCCCGGGTGAGGTCGTCGAAACCGATGGCCTCGTCGTCCGCGGCGGGGTTCTGGGTGGGCTCGCTGCTCAAGGGGGGCTCGTTCCGTCGTGCCGGTGTCCGTACACAGGGAGCGTACAAGGGGGGCGCGCGGCGGGGCGGAATGGCGTTCGACCCCGGGGAGCCTGTATGCTTCGAGACTGACCGGCCAGGTGCCTGCGAGGGTGCCCGGCCAGCAAGTGGAGGCTCCACCCAGGAGGCCCGAGAGGGCAACCGCGAAAGTCTCCCACCTGATCGGCTTCGCGGTCGACGGGTCCGGTCCGCGACGGGCGCCCAGCGCCGAGTCGCCCGCAGCACCCCTCACCGGGTGCCGCCCCCGGTTGTGTGGAGCCCCGCTTGTACCGAGCGGGGCTTTTTTCGTGTCGCGGTGCAGGCCGCCGTGCCAGGCAGCGCAGCACGAATGAAGCCCCGCCCAGTGGTCGAGTCCACTACGTGCGACCGCCGTCCGACGGCCGCATCGCAGAAGGTGCAACCGAGGAGGCCCCATCAGCACCGAGCCCCGCATCAACGACCGGATTCGCGTCCCCGAGGTGCGACTCGTCGGTCCCAGCGGCGAGCAGGTCGGCATCGTGCCGCTTGCCAAGGCGCTGGAGCTCGCGCAGGAGTACGACCTCGACCTGGTCGAGGTCGCGGCGACCGCCCGGCCGCCGGTGTGCAAGCTCATGGACTACGGCAAGTTCAAGTACGAGTCGGCCATGAAGGCCCGTGAGGCGCGCAAGAACCAGGCGCACACGGTCATCAAGGAGATGAAGCTCCGGCCGAAGATCGACCCGCACGACTATGACACCAAGAAGGGTCACGTCGTCCGGTTCCTCAAGCAGGGCGACAAGGTCAAGATCACGATCATGTTCCGCGGTCGTGAGCAGTCCCGTCCCGAGCTGGGCTTCCGACTGCTGCAGCGGCTGGCGAACGACGTCCAGGACCTGGGCTTCGTGGAGTCCTCGGCCAAGCAGGACGGCCGGAACATGATCATGGTTCTCGGCCCGCACAAGAAGAAGACCGAGGCGATGGCCGAGGCCCGCGCCGCCGCCGACGCCCGCAAGGCGGAGCGCCAGGGCCGGACCGCCGGCCCGGACGCCGCCGAGGAGCCCGCGGCCGAGCAGGCCGTCGAGGCGACGGAGGCCCCCGAGGCGCCGGCCGCCGAGGCCGCCGAGGTCGAGCAGCCGGCCGAGGCCTCCCAGGACGCCTGAGCCCGTAAGGGCCCGGGCGGTCCGGGGGACCGGCCACCAAGGTGACGGGGCGTCCTGCCCGGTCATCGCAGATCCATCCTTCACGCCCGCGCGGCGAACACCGCGCGGGCGTGGACGGACCGACGAGGAGATACGGCGAAATGCCGAAGCAGAAGACGCACAGTGGCGCCAGCAAGCGCTTCAAGATCAGTGGCTCTGGCAAGGTGCTGCGCGAGCGCGCCGGCCGCCGCCACCTCCTGGAGCACAAGCCCTCGACGCTGACCCGCAAGCTGGCCGGCACCGTCGAGATGGCCCCCGCCGACGCCAAGAAGATCAAGAAGCTTCTCGGCAAGTGATCGCCCTCCCGCCCGGTGCGAGCCGTGGCGGGGCAGCTGATCCTTCCCGACCCATTCGAATGACGGACCGCGTGAAGTAGTCCGTGGTCCTACCCAAGGAGTAATCAAGTGGCACGCGTCAAGCGGGCAGTCAACGCCCACAAGAAGCGCCGGGTCATCCTGGAGCGCGCCAGCGGCTACCGCGGCCAGCGCTCGCGCCTGTACCGCAAGGCCAAGGAGCAGGTCACCCACTCGCTGGTCTACAACTTCAACGACCGCAAGAAGCGCAAGGGCGACTTCCGTCAGCTGTGGATCCAGCGCATCAACGCTGCGGCCCGTGCCAACGGCATCACCTACAACCGCTTCGTGCAGGGTCTGAAGGCCGCGAGCGTCGAGATCGACCGCAAGATGCTGGCCGACCTCGCCGTCAACGACCCGGGTGCCTTCGCCTCCCTGGTCGAGGTGGCGCAGAAGGCGCTGCCGGCCGACGTGAACGCCCCGAAGGCCGCCGCCGACGCCGCCTGATCCACTCCCTGGATCAGTTGATCTGACACGGACCCGCAGGATTGCCTGCGGGTCCGTGTGTTTCCCCGGCAACCGCCCGGCACCCGGCTCCCGCCCCCGGCACCCCGTTGCCCGGCACCCCGCCCAGAGACGAGACCATGCAGAGCACCGACACCCCCCTGCTCACCTCCCTGCGCTCGCCGCGCGTCGTCGCCGCCCGCCGGCTCGCGAAGCGGAACCAGCGCACCAAGGAGCGCCGCTTCCTCGCCGAGGGCCCGCAGGCCGTCCGCGAGGCCGTCGCGTTCGGGAAGCTGCCGGGCTCGGCCGACCACGCCGTGGTCGAGGTGTACGCCACCCCGGAGGCCGCCGAGCGGCACGCCGGCATCGTGGCCGCCGCCCGGGCCGAGGGGATCGCGGTGCTCACCGCCACCGACGAGGTCATCGCGGAGATCTGCGACACCGTGACCCCGCAGGGCATCGTGGCGCTCTGCCGCTTCATCGACACCCCGTTCGACGAGGTGCTGAAGGCCCGGCCCAAGCTGGTCGCCGTGCTGGCGCACGTCCGTGACCCCGGCAACGCCGGCACCGTGCTGCGCACCGCCGACGCGGCCGGCGCGGACGCCGTGGTGCTCACCGACGCCTCGGTGGACCTCTACAACCCGAAGGCGGTCCGGGCCTCGGTCGGCAGCCTGTTCCACCTCCCGGTCGCCGTCGGGGTCCCGGTCGAGGATGCCGTCGCCCGGCTGCGCGAGGCCGGGGTACGGGTGCTGGCCGCGGACGGAGCTGGCGAGCGCGACCTCGACCAGGAGCTGGACGAGGGAACCCTCGGCGCACCCGGCGCCTGGGTGTTCGGCAACGAGGCGTGGGGGCTTCCGGAGGAGACCCGCGCACTCGCCGACGAGGTGGTGCGCGTGCCGATCCACGGACACGCCGAGAGCCTCAACCTGGCCACGGCCGCCGCGGTCTGCCTCTACGCCTCCGCCCGGGCGCAGCGTTCGTCCGGCGGGTGCCGCGCGGCGCGGCCGTAGGACCGGTCCCGCGCCGGTCCGGGCGTTCGCGCCGCAGGCCCGAAGGGGGCGGCCGGACACGCCCCGGACGCCCCCGGAAGTCGCGTTCGCCACGCCGTGGGCCCTACTGCGGGGGGCTGCGAGACGCTAGGGTCTGCCTCGGTGGGGGGAAAGACACGGTGGGTAATCGGGGAGGACACCCATGGTCGGCAGCGGGCCAGAGCTCGACCCGGACGACCTGCCGGACGGCCTGGTGGTCGCCGACGAGCTGGGCCGGGTGGTCTGCTTCAACCGCGCGGCCGCGCGGCTGACCGGCATCCGCCCGGCGGCCGTCCTGGGCAGCCGGTTAGCGGACGCGCTGCCGCTGGAGGACCTCGACGGCCGCCGCTGGTGGCAGCTGACCGACCCGTACGGCGGTCTGGCGATCCGCACCAGCCAGCCGGAGCGCAACCTGCTGCTGCCGGGCGGCCGTGAGGTGCTGGTGTCGGCCCGGTACGTCCGCCCGTACCCGCAGGGGCCGCTGGAGCGGCTGGTGATCGCGCTGCGCGGCACCGAGGCGCGGCGGCGCACCGAGCGCAGCCACGCCGAGCTGATCGCCACCGTCGCGCACGAGCTGCGCTCGCCGCTCACCAGCGTCAAGGGGTTCACGGCGACCCTGCTGGCCAAGTGGGAGCGGTTCACCGACGGTCAGAAGCGGCTGATGCTGGAGACCGTCGACGCGGACGCCGACCGGGTCACCCGGCTGATCGCCGAGCTGCTGGACATCTCCAGGATCGACGCAGGCCGGCTGGAACTGCGCAAGCAGGTGGTCGACGTCGCGGCGGCGGTGCGCCGGCACGTGGAGCGCACGGTCGCCACCGGCATCCCCGAGGAGCGCTTCGACATCCGGGTCGGTGAGCCGCTCACGGTGCTCTGGGCCGACCCGGACAAGGTCGACCAGGTGCTGGCCAACCTGATGGAAAATGCCGTGCGCCACGGGGAGGGAACTGTCACGATCGAGGTGGCACCGGCCAAGGAGGTCGTCGAGGCACCCGTCTGGGAGCGTTCCGGCACCCCACCCCGCATCGTGGAAGGCACAGCGGTCACCGTGAGCGACGAAGGAAGCGGCATCCCCGAGGAGTCGATGCCGCGCGTCTTCACCCGCTTCTGGCGGGGCTCCAAGCGCGGCGGCACCGGCCTGGGTCTCTACATCGTCAAGGGCATCGTCGAGGCCCACGGTGGATCGATCCGCGTCGACCGCGCGCCCGGCGGCGGCGCCCGCTTCCGATTTATCCTGCCCGCCGGGGTGCCCGACTTCATGCTCTGAGCGAGCAGGAACGGCCGGCAGCGCACGCTGCCGAGCCCGGGACCGGCGGGCGGAGCACCGCCCGACCGCCGTCGTGCGGTCTTCCGGAGTCGTCGCCCGACGGGGCTTGACGACGGTCGCGCTACGCGCTGCGACTACACTCGACCTTTGGCGTTGCGCAACGCCCTGCGCGGCCGTGCCGCGGACAACCCCCCTGGCCGTCGAGGCGGGGGCTGCCCGTGCCCCGGCCACGCAGGGTGTGACGCGAAAGGCGTTGGCCCCCCTTCACCTGAGCACGGACGAGCAGGAGCACGGGAAAGATAGAGATGTCGGCACCCAACAAGTCGTACGACCCGGTCGAGGTCGAGGCCCTCAAGCCCGAGGCGGTGGAGCAGGCCCGGGACGAGGCGATCGCCGCGTTCGCCGCCGCCGGCTCCCTCGACGAGCTGAAGCAGGCCAAGGTCGCCCACACCGGCGACCGTTCCGCGCTCTCCCTCGCCAACCGCGAGATCGGCGCCCTGCCCCCGCACGCCAAGGCCGCCGCCGGCAAGCTGATCGGCCAGGCCCGCGGCGCCGTCAACCAGGCCCTCGCCAAGCGCCAGGCCGAGCTGGAGGCGGAGCGGGACGCCCGCGTGCTGGTCGAGGAGGCGGTGGACGTCACGCTGCCCTACGACCGCGCGCCGCGCGGCGCCCGCCACCCGCTGACCACGCTGGCCGAGCGCATCGAGGACACCTTCGTCGCGATGGGCTACCAGGTCGCCGAGGGCCCCGAGGTCGAGGCCGAGTGGCTGAACTTCGACGCCCTCAACCTGGGCCCGGACCACCCGGCCCGCTCGATGCAGGACACCTTCTTCGTCCAGGCCCCGGACGGCAGCGCCGACTCCGGCGTCGTGCTGCGGACCCAGACCTCCCCGGTCCAGGCCCGCACCATGCTCGACCGCGAGCCTCCCATCTACGTCGTCTGCCCCGGCCGGGTCTACCGGACCGACGAGCTGGACGCCACCCACACCCCGGTCTTCCGGCAGGTCGAGGGCCTGGCCGTGGACGAGGGCATCACCTTCGCCGACCTCAAGGGCACCATCGAGCTGCTGGTCTCCAAGCTGATCGGCGACGGCCTGGAGCTGCGCTGGCGGCCCTCGTACTTCCCGTTCACCGAGCCGAGCGCCGAGATCGACCTGCAGTGCTTCGTCTGCCGCGGCGAGTCCGTCGGCAACCCGGACAAGCCCTGCCGCACCTGCTCCTCGGAGGGCTGGATCGAGCTCGGCGGCTGCGGCGTGGTCAACCCGCGGGTGCTGGTCGCCTGCGGTGTCGATCCGAACCGCTACAGCGGGTTCGCCTTCGGCCTGGGCCTGGAGCGAATCCTGATGAACCGCCACAACGTCGCCGACATGCGCGACATGGTCGAGGGTGACGTCCGCTTCACCCTCCCGTTCGGGATGGAGATCTGATGCGCGTCCCGCTTTCCTGGCTGCGCGAGTACGTCGACCTGCCGGCCGGCGAGACCGGTCGCGACGTGGCCGAGCGCCTGGTGCGCGCCGGCCTGGAGGTCGAGACGGTCGAGCAGCTCGGCGGAGACCTCAAGGGTCCGCTGGTGGTCGGCGAGGTGCTCTCGATCGAGGAGCTGAGCGGCTTCAAGAAGCCCATCCGGCACTGCTTCGTCAACGTCGGCGACGCCAACGGCACCGGCGAGCCGCAGGAGATCGTCTGCGGCGCGACCAACTTCGCCGTCGGCGACAAGGTCGTCGTGGTGCTCCCCGGCGCCGTGCTGCCCGGCCCGTTCCCGATCTCCGCGCGGAAGACCTACGGCCAGACCTCGGCCGGCATGATCTGCTCGGCGCGCGAGCTGGGCATGGGCGACGACCACAACGGCATCATCGTGCTGCCGCCCGAGTACGAGCCCGGCACCGACGCGATCGAGCTGCTCCAGCTGGTCGACGAGGTGCTGGACATCGCCGTCACCCCGGACCGCGGCTACTGCCTCTCGATGCGCGGCGTCGCCCGCGAGGCCGCCGCCGCGTACGGGCTGCCGCTGGCCGACCCGGCGCTGCTCGACGTGCCGCCGGCCAACTCCTTCGGCTACCTGGTCAAGGTCAACGACCCGGCCGGCTGCGACCGCTTCGTCGCCCGCACCGTGGTCGGCCTGGACCCGAACGCCAAGTCGCCGATCTGGCTGCAGCGCCGCCTCCAGAAGGCGGGCATCCGCCCCATCTCGCTGGCCGTCGACATCACCAACTACGTGATGCTGGAGGTCGGCCAGCCGCTGCACGCGTACGACAAGCAGCGCGTCGACGGCCCGATCACCGTCCGCCGGGCGGAGCAGGGCGAGACCCTCACCACCCTCGACGGCGTGCAGCGCAAGCTGTCCCCCGAGGACCTGCTGATCTGCGACAACAGCGGCCCGATCGGCCTGGCCGGCGTCATGGGCGGCGCCTCCACCGAGATCCTCGACCCGGCCGCAGGCCCGGGCACCACCGAGGTGATCATCGAGGCGGCGCACTTCGACCCGGTCGCCATCGCCCGCGGCGCCAAGCGGCACAAGCTGCCGTCCGAGGCGTCCAAGCGCTTCGAGCGCGGCGTAGACCCGGAGGCCGCCCGCGCCGCCGCGCAGCGCGCCGTCGACCTGCTGGTGCTGATCGCCGGTGGCACCGCCGAGGCGGGTGTGACCGACATCGCCGCCCCGCACCCGGTGCGCACCATCACCATCGCCGCCGACCTGCCCGACCGGGTGGCCGGCACCGAGTACGGCCGCGAGACCGTCACCCGGCGCCTGCAGGAGATCGGCTGCTCGGTCGCGGGCGCCGACGTCCTGGAGGTCACCCCGCCGACCTGGCGCCCCGACCTCACCGACCCGTACGACCTCGCCGAGGAGGTCATCCGGCTGGAGGGCTACGACAACGTCCCCGCCCGGATGCCCACCGTTCCGCCGGGCAAGGGCCTGACCGACGCCCAGCGCACCCACCGCCGGGTGGGCGTGGCGCTGGCCGGCGCCGGCTACGTCGAGGTCAACAACTACCCGTTCGTCGGCGGGGCCGCCTTCGACGGGCTGGGCCTGGAGGCCGACGACCGCCGCCGCCGCACGGTCAAGCTGGTCAACCCGCTCAACGACGAGGAGCCGGCGCTGCGCACCACGCTGCTGCCGGGTCTGCTCGGGGCGTTGCGCCGCAACATCGGCCGCGGCAACACCGACCTGGCGGTCTTCGAGACCGGCACGGTCTTCCTGCCGAAGGACGAGCTGTCGGTCGCGCCGCGCCCGGCGGTCGACCGGCGGCCGAGCGCCGAGGAGCTGGCCGCGCTGGACGCCGCGCTGCCGCACCAGCCGCGCCGGGTCGCCGTCGCCCTCGCGGGCGAGCGACTGCCGTCCGGCTGGTGGGGCAAGGGCGGTCAGGCGAGCTGGGCCGACGCCGTCGAGGCCGGCCGGACGGTCGCCCGCGCGGCCGGCGTGGAGCTGACCGTGCGCCAGGGCCAGCTGGCCCCGTGGCACCCGGGCCGCTGCGCCGAGCTGGTCGTGGCCGGCACCGACCGCGTGGTCGGTCACGCCGGTGAGCTGCACCCGCGCGTGGTCAAGGCGCTGGGTCTGCCGGAGCGCACCGGTGCGATGGAGATCGACCTGGACCTGCTCACCGAGGACGGCGCCGAGCGGGTCTCCGGCCCGTCGGTCTCGGCCTTCCCGGTGGCCACCCAGGACGTCGCGCTGATCGTGGACACCGCCGTCCCGGCCGCCCAGGTGGAGGCCGCGCTGAAGGCCGGTGCCGGCGAGCTGCTGGAGGACATCCGGCTGTTCGACGTCTTCACCGGTGAGCAGGTCGGCGAGGGCAAGAAGTCGCTGGCGTACGCGCTGCGCTTCCGCGCCGCCGACCGGACGCTGACCGCCGACGAGGCCAGCGGTGCGCGCGAGGCCGCCGTCGCCGAGGCCGTGGCCCGTACGGGCGCGGTGCTGCGCGGCGCCTGACGCAGGGTCGAGGGGCCCCGACCGGGAAGTCCGGTCGGGGCCCCTCGCGTGCCTGAAGGGGCAGACCCCTTGCGCCGGGCTGGGCGTGTTCGCTTCAATCTCGTTAGGAAAGTTTCCTAACACCTCGGCGCCGGGTGCCCCCTGCCCGCGTGCCCACGGAAACCACGGAGCGTCAGATGCAACCCAAGCACCGCACCGTCCGCGTCGCCCTCGCGGCGCTGCTGATCGCCGCCCCCGCCGCCGTGGCGGCGGCCGACGTCGCAGCCGCCGCCCCCGCCCCGGCCGCCGTCCAGGTCAAGGCCGTCGGCCTCGACGACCCGCACAAGAAGGACATCGCGATGCAGCTGGTGTCCAGCGCCGAGAACTCCTCGCTGGACTGGAAGGCCCAGTACAAGTACATCGAGGACATCAAGGACGGCCGCGGCTACACCGCCGGCATCATAGGCTTCTGCTCCGGCACCGGCGACATGCTGGAGCTGGTCGAGCACTACACCGACCTCAAGCCCGGCAACGTCCTGGCCAAGTACCTCCCGGCGCTGCGCAAGGTCAACGGCAGCGACTCGCACTCCGGCCTCGGCTCCGCCTTCGAGCGCGACTGGGCCACCGCCGCCAAGGACGGCGTCTTCCGGAAGGCGCAGGACGACGAGCGCGACCGGGTCTACTTCAACCCGGCGGTCAGCCAGGCCAAGGCCGACGGCCTGCGCGCGCTCGGCCAGTTCGCCTACTACGACGCCATCGTGATGCACGGCCCCGGCAGCAGCTCGGACAGCTTCGGAGGCATCCGCAAGGCGGCCATGAAGAAGGCCAAGACCCCGGCCCAGGGCGGCGACGAGGCCACGTACCTGAAGGCGTTCCTGGCGGCCCGCAAGGTGGTCATGAAGCAGGAGGAGGCCCACGCCGACACCAGCCGGGTCGACACCGAGCAGGCGGTCTTCCTGAACGCGAAGAACTTCGACCTCAACCCGCCGCTGAAGTGGAAGGTCTACGGCGACAGCTACGCCATCAACAGCTGAGACCGGACGGTCGGCGAAGGGGTGGGAGGGTGCGCGCTCCCACCCCTTCGGCATGTGGAGAACGGGGCGGCGGGGGCTGCAAGCCGAGCTGGGAGGATGTGCACGCTTCCTTCACTCCATAACGAATCGAGCAGAACACATCTCGAAGAAGCCTTCACTTATTGACGGCACGGTGTAGTGGCACGGAGACTCCGTCCTCTGCCGTATGACGCGGCGCAGTACAGGAGGCATCACCCACCATGAACAGACCAACCCGTCGAGCGGCCGCCGGCACGGCGGTCGCGCTGTCGCTGGCGCTCACCCTCGCGGCCTGCGGCCAGGACGACGGAGCGCAGAAGCCGTCCGCCGGCGGCAACAAGACCATCGGCCTGCTGCTGCCGGAGAACGCCTCCTCCACCCGGTACGAGGCCTTCGACCGGCCGCTGATCGAGTCCACGGTCACCGGCCTCTGCCCCAGGTGCACGGTCGACTACGCCAACGCGAACGGCAGCGAGACCGCCCAGAAGAGCCAGTTCGACCAGCTGCTGGCCAAGGGCGTCAAGGTGATCCTGCTCGACCCGGTCAACGCCAAGGTCACCGCCCCGTGGGTCGAGGCCGCCGCCGCCAAGGGCGTGCAGGTCGTCGCCTACGACCGGCTCGCCGAGGGCAAGGTCGCCGCGTACGTCTCCTTCGACAACCAGCGCACCGGCGAGCTGCAGGGCCAGGCCCTGCTGGACGCCCTCGGGCCGAAGGCGGCCGCCGCGAACGTGGTGATGATCAACGGTGCCGAGACGGACCCCAACGCCGCGATGTTCAAGGCCGGCGCGCACCGCGCGCTGGACGGGCGGGTCAAGAAGATCGCCTATGAGCAGTCCGGCGAGTGGAAGCCGGAGGTGGCCACCGCGAAGATGAACGAGGCCATCAAGGCCCTCGGCAAGGACGGCATCCAGGCCGTCTACGCGGCCAACGACGGCATGGCCGCGGCGGTCGTCGACGCCCTCAAGGCGGCCGGCCTCAAGAACGTGCCGGTCGGCGGCCAGGACGCGTCCATCGACGCGGTGCGCCGGGTGCTCATCGGCGAGCAGACCTACACCATCTACAAGCCGTACAAGCCCGAGGCCGAGGCGGCGGGCAGCATCGCCGTCCAGCTGCTGGAGGGCATGGACATCAGCTCCTCCGCGAGCTCGCTCACCGAGAGCGGAGGGGAGCACATCCCCTCGCTGCTGCTCACGCCGATCGTGGTGACCAAGCCGAAGGTCCAGGTGACCGTGGTCGGCGGCGGCCTCTACAAGGCGGCCGACATCTGCACCCCGGAGTACGCGGACGCCTGCGCGGCGGCCGGCGTCAAGTAGCGGCGGCCGGCGCCGAGCGGCCGTGGCCGGTGCCCCTCCCGGCCGATCGGGGAGGGGCACCGCAGCCGGTCAGGCGCTCGCGGTGTAGTCGTAGAAGCCGCGGCCGGACTTGCGGCCCAGCAGGCCCGCGTCGACCATCCGGGACAGCAGCGGGGGAGCGGCGTACAGCGGCTCCTTGTACTCGTCGTACATCGACTCGGCGATCGACACGATGGTGTCCAGGCCGATCAGGTCGCACAGGCGCAGCGGGCCCATCGGGTGGGCGCAACCGGCCTCCATGCCCTTGTCGATGTCGGAGGCGGTGGCCACGCCCGACTCGAACATCCGCACCGCCGAGAGCAGGTACGGCACCAGCAGGGCGTTCACCACGAACCCGGCGCGGTCGCGGGCGCGGATCGGCTCCTTGCCGAGGACCTCGGTGGCGAACGTCTCGACCCGCTCGGTGGTGGTGGCCGAGGTGGTCAGGGTGGGGATCACCTCGACCAGCTTCTGCACCGGCGCCGGGTTGAAGAAGTGCAGGCCGATGACCTGCTCCGGGCGCGTGGTGGCGGCGGCCAGCTTCACGATCGGGATCGACGAGGTGTTGGAGGCGAGGATCGCGTCCCTGCGCTCGATCACCTGGTCCAGCGTCTGGAAGATCTGGACCTTGATGTCCTCGCGCTCGGCGACGGCCTCGACCACCAGGTCGCGGTCGGCGAAGTCGGCGAGGTCGGTGGTGAAGGTCAGCCGGGCCAGCGCCTCGTCGCGCTGCCCCACCGTCAGCTTGCCCCGCTTGACGGCCGTCTCCAGGGAGTTGGTCACCCGGGTGCGGCCGAACTCCAGGGCCTCCCCGCTGGCCTCCGACACCAGGACGTCCAGCCCGGCCCGGGCGAACACCTCCGCGATGCCCGACCCCATCAGACCGCAGCCGATCACTCCGACGCGCGCGATGTCACTCACTCAGTTGCCCTTCGATGGTGCTGGGGTGTGCGGCCCCAGCGACAGGTGGCCCAGCAAGCTGCTGTTCAGCGGTGGGGAGCACCGGAATCCGGGCACCCGTGAACCGCCTCGACGACGTTACTACTCCGTACCGGCCGGTAGGTCATCCCCTCCCCGGATGGGCCGGACGGGTGAGACGGCCGATCCCGCCCGTGCGCCCGGGCCCCGCCCCGTCCCCTGCCGGACAGGAAGCGGGACGGTCGCCCCGCGGCGGCCGGGCGTCGCGCCGGCGGGCGTCAGAGCTCCAGCAGCGCCCGCCGCTCCCCGGCGGTGAGCGAACCGGGCTCGCGCCCGGCCCGCGCGAAGGCGTTCGCCAGCCGCTGCAGCGCCCCGTTGAGCGGCGTCGGCACCCCGTGCAGCCGGCCGAGCAGCACGATCTCGCCGTTGAGGTGGTCCGCCTCGATCGAGCCGGTGCCGCGCGCCAGGCTCTGCCAGGACGAGCTGCCGCTGCGCCCGACCCCCGGCACCCGCCCCATCGTCATCGCCTCCCCGGCCAGCGCGGCCTGCTCCTGCGGGTCGTGGTGCGCGATGCCCGCCGCGGCCAGCACCGTCGCCCCCTCCGCCATCACCCGGCGGCGCAGGCCGTCGAGCGGATCGCCCTCGACCGGGCCGGCCACCGCGTCCAGCGCGTTGCCGAGGTTGCCCAGCAGCTTGGTGTACTTCCAGTCCATCGTGGCGGCGTCGACGGGCGCGCCGAACCCGGACGCCGCCAGGTCGGCCGCCACCGCCGCGGCCGTCGCGCCGCCGAGGCCCGCGGGGTAGCCGCCGATCCGCAGCACCCCGCTCACCGGCGTCCCGGCGGCGGTGACCAGGCCCGGCTCCACGAACCCCGACGGCAACCAGACGCACACCGCCAGCACCCGGCGGAAGAGCCGCAGCGCGAGCCGTTCGTTCTCCACCCCGTTCTGCGCGCAGAGCACCGGCAGCCGCTCGCCGGCCGTGCCGCCGCCGGCCACCGGACGCGGTGCCCACGCCGCCAGTGCGGCGGCGCTGTCCTGCGTCTTCACGGCCAGCACCAGGGCGTCGTCCTCGCGCAGCGCCACGTCCTCGGGGCCGTCCGCCACCGGTATGCGCAGCGTCCGAAGGCCCTCCGGCGTTCCGAATCGCAGACCGTCCTCACGCAGCGCGGCGAGCTGCGCCCCGCGTGCCACCAGGACCACCTCGTGCCCGCCCTCGTGCAGCCGGGCACCGATCGTGCCGCCCACCGCACCCGCCCCGACGATGATGTAGCGCATGGCGGAAGCATGGCACGGCGACGGGGCCGGGGGCAGGCACCCCCGGGACGCCCGGCGCCCCGCCCCGGACCGCCCTCGGGCCGGCGTGGGTCCTAGGCCGGCGTGAAGAGCCGGCTGGCCGTGACCGGCTTCAGCCCGGCCCTGGCGAGGCCGTCCAGGATGCCGGGCAGCGCGTCCACCGTGCACTGGTGGCCCATGTGCAGGGCGACCACCGAGCCGCCCTTGGCCGACGTCAGCACCCGGCGCTGCAGCTCCGCCGCGCTCGGGTCGCCGTAGTCGCGCGGGTCGACGTCGAAGGAGAGCACGTGCGCGTAGCCGACCGCCTTGGCCTGCTCGCGCACCATCGGGGTGGCGTACTGGGCGGCGGAGGGGCGGAACCAGCGGCCGATCGAGCCGGTCAGGCGCTGCAGCCGCTCCGCGCACTGGGCGATCTCGGCGCGTGCCTGGTCGGGGCTCATCGCCGAGATGTTCTGGTGGTTCTGGGTGTGGTTGCCCAGCTCGTGGCCGCCGTCCAGGATGCGCCGGGCCATCTGCGGCTGCTGGTCCAGCCAGCTGCCGACGGCCATCACCGTCAGCCCGGCTCCGCGCTGCTCGGCGATCTCCAGCAGGGCGGTGGCCAGCTTCGGGTCGCCGCTGCCGTGGACGGTGAGCGCGACGTTCTTGCCGGTGCGCGGGCCGTACACGACCTCCAGCGGGGTGCCCGGGGGCAGCGGCGGCAGCACCGGCGGGCTCGGCGGCGTGGCCGTCGTGGCGGTCGCCGCCGCGGCGCTCGGCTGCGGGTCCGCGGAGGGGGAGACGGCCGGTGCGGGGGAGGCCGGCCCCTCACCGCCCGACCAGGCCGGGTCCACCGCGGCCGGGTCCCCGCCCGCCGGGTCGACGGTGCCGGGGTGCACGGCGAGCGCCCCCGGGTCGGCCCGGCGCGGGCCGGTGCCGCCGCACGCGGCGAGCAGCCCGCCCCCGGCGGCCAGCACGGCGAGTCTGGCGGTGGTGCGCAGCAGGGTGCGGCGGTCGGAGATCATCCGGTCGGCAGTCATCGGCAGCCAGCATAGAGACGGCTCAGGTCCGCGGGCGATTCGAGGGCCTGGCCCCCGGCCGGACGCCGGCGTGCACACACATCGTGCACACACGCGCGCCGTACGGCACCGGATAAACCCGAACTCCCGCTGTTTCCGGGCCAGGCCGTCGGATACGATCACGGCGCGCCGCGTGTTCCGGGGGAGTTGCGCCGCGGCGGCCGATCCGGCAGCGGATTCCGGAAGCGAGTACAGGGGGACGGACCAGGATGCACGAGGACAGCACCGCTTCGGCGGCCGCCGGTACAGGTACCGGCATCGGCAGCGACTGGGAGTGGGCCAGGGCCGACGACTGGGAGCCGCCGACCGAGCTCGACACCGGCGTTCCGCACACCGCCCGGATGTACGACTACTACCTCGGCGGCAAGGACAACTTCGAGGCCGACCGCAAGGCGGCCGAGGCCGCCATCGCCGCCTACCCCGCGCTGCCGCTGCTGGCCCGCACCAACCGTGAGTTCCTCGGCCGCGCCGTCGAGTACGCGGCCGGCCGGGGCATCCGCCAGTACGTCGACATCGGCACCGGCATCCCCTCCGTCGGTTCCACCAGCGAGGTGGCCCGGCGGGTCGTCCCGGACGCCCGGGTCGTCTACGTCGACAACGACCCGATCGTCGCCACCCACGCCCGCGCCCTGCTGGCGAGCCACAAGGCCGGCCACACCTCGGTGGTCGAGGCCGACCTGCGTGACCCGGCCTCGATCCTCGACCACCCCGGCCTGCGCGCCGCCGTCGACCTGGACCAGCCGGTCGCCCTGATGCTCGTCGCCGTGCTGCACTTCGTCCGGGACGAGGACGGCGCCGAGGCGATCGTCCGGACCCTGCGCGACGCGCTCGCGCCCGGAAGCGCGCTGATCCTTTCCCACGGCAGCCCCGACTTCGCCTCGCGCGAGAGCGCGGCCGAGGGCGCCCGGATCTACAAGAGCGCGAGCGCCCCGCTGGTACTGCGCCCGCGCGCCGCGGTGGAGCCGTTCTTCGGCGACTTCGAGTTCGCCGGCCCCGGCCTGGTCCAACTCCCGCTCTGGCGACCGGAAGCCGGCCACGTCCCCACCACCGACCTGCCCGAGGGCTGGCAGGACGTCTCCGCCTACGCCGGCGTCGCCGTCAAGCGCTGACCACCTCGCGGCGCGCTCGTCCCGGTCGTGGCCCGCTCGGTCGGTGAGGGTCGCCGGGGCACGGTGAACCGGCCCCGGCGCCTCCCTCCGAGCGCCGGGACCGGGCCGTCCCCCGTCCATCCGTGACGTTAGCCCCCGCGACTGACAACCGGTCAGCGACGGGGGCGCGGCAGGGAGCGGACGTCGGTGCGCCGGGCGGAAGCCGCCGCGACGGGCCGGCGCGGGCCGGTGCCGGCGTGCGAAGCATGAGACCCCGGGCGAGAGCGGGCTCCGCGGCTCCTTCGTCAACCGCTCCGAGGGCGAGGCCCGTCGGCCCGACCTGTCCCGGGGATGCGACCGACTCCCCCGGGGTGGGTGGGCTCGGCCCCGTCGGCCGGGGCCGGTGGGCCAGGGCGCACCCGGCCGCGCGCTACGACCGCCGCAGCTGGTCCAGTTCGCGGCGGTCCCGTTTGGTGGGGCGCCCGGCGCCCCGGTCCCGCACGCCGGCGGCCGGCGTCAGCTCGCGCGGCGGCCTCGGCGGGCTGTTGTCCACCAGGCACTCGGCGGCGACCCCGGCCCCGACCCGCTTGCGGATCAGCCGCTTCACCACGACGACCCGCTCGTAGCCCTCCTCGCGGACCCGGACCTCGTCCCCGGGCTTCAACGCCTGCGCGGGCTTGGCCCGCTCCCCGTTCACCCGAACGTGCCCGGCCCGGCAGGCGGCCGCGGCCAGTGCGCGCGTCTTGGTCAGCCGGACCGACCAGATCCAGCTGTCGACCCGGACGCTTCCCTCGTCTTCGACCATCCTCCGAGCCTACCGAGGCGGTGCCCGGCCCACCGAGCCCGGCGCGTACGGGCCACCCGGGCGCGCGTGCGACCCCGGCCCCCTAGCCGGGCGGCGACTCCTGGACCGCCCAGCCGTTGCCGTCCGGATCGTTGAAGAACACGAACGAGTTCCAGTCCCCGCCGCGCCCGTCCACCCGGGCGCCGGCCTCGAAGTGCTGCACCGGGCTCACCTCCACGCCCCGCGCGACCAGTTCGCCGTGTGCCTTGTCGATGTCCGGCACCACCAGCTGCAGCCCCTTCAGGGAGCCCGGCGGCGCCTCCGTGACCCCGGTCCCCACCACGATCGAGCACCCCGAGCCCGGCGGCGTCAGCTGCACCACCCGGACCCCGTCACGGATCCGGGTGTCGTGGTCCACCGTGAAACCGGCCTGTTCCTCGTAGAACAACTTGGCCCGCTCCACGTCCGAAACCGGCACCACCACGACTTCGAGCTTCCAGTCCATGCCCAAGCCCCTTCCGGTCGGTCCCTTCCGGTCGGGCCCCTCCAGTATCGGCCGCCCGGGCGGCCACCGCCCGGTGGTCGGCTAGCCTGAGACCACGATGAACCGCCTCAGCACGCCCGCCGACGCCACCCCCTTCACGACCCCGTGGGGCGTCTTCGACCTCACCCGCTACCCGGAGGACCCGCGCGAGCGGCTGCGCGCCTGGGACGCCGCAGACGAGTACCTGCTGCGCCACCTCGCCGGCGAGGCCGACAGCGCCGCGGGGTCCGCCACCGATCTCACCGGCCGTACCGTCGCCGTCCTCGGCGACCGCTGGGGCGCCCTCACCACGGCACTCGCCGCCCACGCGCCGATCCAGATCGGCGACTCGCACCTCGGCCGCCGGGCCACGCTGGCCAACCTGGCCCGGGCCGGCGCCGCCCCCGACGAGGCGCGGCTGCTCACCACCCGGGACACCCCGCCGGAGCGCATCGACGTCCTGCTGGTCCGGGTGCCCAAGAGCCTTGCCCTGCTGGAGGACCAGTTGCACCGGCTGGCCCCGGCGCTCCACCCGGGCGCCGTGGTGGTCGGCACCGGCATGGTCACCGAGATCCACACCTCCACGCTCCGGCTCTTCGAGCGCATCCTCGGACCGACCCGCACCTCACTCGCGGTCCGCAAGGCCCGGCTGATCTTCTGCACGCCCGACCCGGCGCTCGACCCCGGCCCCAACCCCTGGCCGCACACCTACGCCCTGCCCGGCGACATCGGCCCGGCCTCCGGGCGCACCGTGGTCAACCACGCCGGCACCTTCTGTGCCGAGCGCCTCGACATCGGCACCCGCTTCTTCCTCGGCCACCTGCCGACCGCCGCCCCCGGCGCCCGCGTGGTCGACCTCGGCTGCGGCAACGGCGTGGTCGGCACCGCCACGGCGCTGGCGAGCCCCGGCGCGGAGCTGGTCTTCGTCGACGAGTCCCACCAGGCGGTGGCCTCGGCCGAGGCCACCTTCCGGGCCAACCTCGGCCCGGACGCCCCGGCCGAGTTCCGCACCGCCGACGCGCTCGCCGAGGGCACCGTCGCCCCCGGCTCGGTGGACCTGGTGCTCAACAACCCGCCGTTCCACTCCCACCAGGCGACCACCGACGCCACGTCGTGGCGGATGTTCACCGGCGCCCGCCGCGCCCTGCGCCCCGGCGGAGAGCTCTGGGTGGTCGGCAACCGGCACCTCGGCTACCACGTCAAGCTGCGCCGGCTCTTCGGCAACTGCCAACTCGTGGCGGGCAACCCCAAGTTCGTCGTCCTCAAGGCCGTCAAGCGCTGAGGCCTCCTCCGGCGCCCCCGCTCGGGCGCCGGATCCCGTCCGGCCCGGGCCCGTGGGTTCGCCGCATACTCCTTGCATGAATGTTCCGTACTGCGTATATTCATGCCACGACCAAGGAGGAATGCCATGGCATTGCGAGTCGCCGTCGCCGGTGCGAGCGGTTACGCGGGCGGCGAGGTGCTGCGTCTGCTGCTCGGCCACCCGGAGGTGGAGATCGGGGCGCTCACGGGCGGCTCGAACGCGGGCACCAGGCTCGGTGCCCTGCAGCCGCACCTGATCCCGCTGGCCGACCGCGTCCTGGAGCCGACCACCCCCGAGGTGCTGGCCGACCACGACGTGGTGTTCCTCGCCCTGCCGCACGGCCAGTCCGCCGCAGTGGCCGAAGCCCTCGGCCAGAACGTGCTGATCGTCGACTGCGGTGCGGACTTCCGGCTCAGGGCCGCCGCCGACTGGGAGCAGTTCTACGGCTCGGCGCACGCCGGCACCTGGCCCTACGGTCTGCCCGAACTGCCCGGACACCGCAACGCGCTCAAGGGCGTCAACCGGATCGCCGTCCCCGGCTGCTACCCGACCGCCGTCTCGCTCGCCCTCTTCCCGGCCTACGCCGCGCAGCTCGCCGAGCCCGAGGCCGTGATCGTCGCCGCCTCCGGCACCTCCGGCGCCGGCAAGGCCGCCAAGACCCACCTGCTCGGCAGCGAGGTCATGGGCAGCGTCAGCGCGTACGGCGTCGGCGGCGTCCACCGGCACACCCCGGAGATGTCGCAGAACCTCACCCCGCTCGCCGGGGAGCCGGTCACCGTCTCCTTCACGCCGACCCTCGTCCCGATGCCGCGCGGCATCCTCGCCACGTGCTCCGCCAGGGCCCGGCCCGGCGTGACCGGCGAGAGCCTGCGCGCCGCCTACACCGAGGCGTTCGCCAACGAGCCCTTCGTCCACCTGCTGCCCGAGGGGCACTGGCCGCAGACCAGCAGTGTCTACGGCTCCAACGCCGCCCTCGTCCAGGTCGCCCTGGACGAGACCGCCGGGCGGATCGTCGCGATCAGCGCGATCGACAACCTGGTCAAGGGCACCGCCGGCGGCGCGGTGCAGAGCATGAACATCGCCCTCGGCCTCCCCGAGGAGATCGGCCTTCCCGTGAACGGAGTCGCACCGTGACCGACGATCAGAACCTCGGAGTGACGGCCGCCAAGGGCTTCCGCGCCGCCGGGATCACCGCAGGGATCAAGGCCTCCGGCACCCCGGACCTCGCGCTGGTCGTCAACGACGGCCCCTCGCTCGCCGCGGCCGGCGTCTTCACCGCCAACCGGGTCAAGGCCGCCCCCGTCCTCTGGTCCGAGCAGGTCCTCAAGGGCGGTCTGGTCTCCGCCGTCGTCCTCAACTCCGGTGGCGCCAACGCCTGCACCGGCCCGCTCGGGTTCCAGGACACCCACGCCACCGCCGAGAAGGTCGCCGAGGAGCTGAAGCTCAACGCCGGCGAGGTCGCCGTCGCCTCCACCGGCCTGATCGGCGTCCGCCTGCCGATGGACGTCCTCCTGCCCGGCGTCGCCACCGCCGCCGCCGAGCTCAGCAGCACCGGCGGCGAGGCCGCCGCGATCGCCATCAAGACCACCGACACCGTCCACAAGACCGCCCAGGTCACCAGCCCGGGCGGCTGGACGGTCGGCGGCATGGCCAAGGGCGCCGGCATGCTGGCGCCGAGTCTCGCCACCATGCTGGTCGTCCTCACCACCGACGCCGACCTCGACGCCGCGGCGCTGGACGAGGCGCTGCGCGGCGCCACCCGCACCACCTTCGACCGGATCGACTCCGACGGCTGCATGTCCACCAACGACACGGTGCTGCTGCTCGCCTCCGCCGCCTCCGGGATCGCCCCCGACCGGGCGGAGTTCGACGAGGCCGTCCGCACCGTCTGCGCCGACCTCGCCCGTCAGCTGATCGGCGACGCCGAGGGTGCGAGCAAGGAGATCCGGATCGACGTCACCGACGCCGCGACCGAGGAGGAGGCCGTCGACGTCGCCCGCGTCATCGGCCGCAACAACCTGCTCAAGTGCGCCCTCCACGGCGAGGACCCGAACTGGGGCCGGGTGCTGGCCGCCATCGGCACCACCGCCGCCGCGTTCGACCCGAACCGCCTCGACGTGGCCATCAACGGCGTCTGGGTCTGCCGGGACGGCGGCGTGGGGGAGGACCGCGACCTGGTGGACATGACCGGCCGCGAGATCGTCATCACCGCCCGGCTCAACGCCGGCGAGGCCACCGCCACGCTGTGGACCAACGACCTCACCGCCGACTACGTGCACGAGAACAGCGCCTACTCCACCTGAGCGCCCACTCCACCCGACCGTTCACTCCACCGAGCCGGATCCGACAAGGGACACCCGTGCAGATCGCACCCAAGGGCGAACAGGCCCGCAACAACACCGCGTTGCCCAAGGCCCTGACCCTCATCGAGGCGCTGCCCTGGCTGGAGCGCTTCCACGGCAAGACCGTCGTGATCAAGTTCGGCGGCAACGCCATGGTCGACGACAGCCTCAAGGCGGCCTTCGCCCAGGACGTGGTCTTCCTGCGCTACGCCGGCCTGCACCCCGTCGTCGTGCACGGCGGCGGCCCGCAGATCAGCGCCCAACTGGACAAGCTGGGCCTGGAGTCCAACTTCACCAACGGCCTGCGGGTCACCACGCCCGAGACCATGGACGTGGTCCGGATGGTGCTGGCCGGCCAGGTCCAGCGCGAGCTGGTCGGCCTGCTCAACGAGCACGGCCCGTTCGCCGTCGGCATGACCGGCGAGGACGCCCACACCATGACCGCGGTCAAGCGCTACGCAGTCGTCGACGGCGAACAGGTCGACATCGGCCTGGTCGGCGACATCGTCAACATCGAGGCCGGCGCGGTGAAGGCGCTCATCGCCGACGGCCGCATCCCGGTGATCTCCTCGATCGCCCGCGGCGCCGACGGCCACGTCTACAACATCAACGCCGACACCGCCGCCTCCGCCCTCGCGGTCGCGCTCGGCGCCGAGATGCTCGTGATCCTCACCGACGTCGAGGGCCTCTACAAGGACTGGCCGACCTCCGACGACGTGATCAGCCAGCTCAACGCAGGCGAGCTGGACGAACTGCTGCCGAGCCTCGCCAGCGGCATGCTCCCGAAGATGGAGGGCTGCCTGCGCGCCGTCCGCTCCGGCGTCGGCACCGCCCGCGTCCTGGACGGCCGGGTGCAGCACAGCCTCTTGCTGGAGATCTTCACCGACGAGGGCATCGGCACGATGGTCGTGCCGGACGACGAACCGACCGTGACCGGGGGACTCGCATGACGTCGAACGACCAGCTCACCGACCGGTGGCAGCACGCCTTCACCGACAACTACGGCACCCCGCGGATCCCGCTGGTCCGTGGTGAGGGCGCGAAGCTCTGGGACGCCGACGGCAGGGAGTACACCGACCTACTCGGCGGGATCGCCGTCAACGCCCTCGGCACGGCCCACCCGGCCGTCGTCGAGGCCGTCACCCGGCAGATCGCCAGCCTCGGCCACGTCTCCAACCTCTTCATGGCCGAGCCGACCATCGCGCTGGCCGAGCGGTTGATCGCGCTCTCCGGCCGCCCCGGCCGGGTGTTCTTCTGCAACTCCGGCGCCGAGGCCAACGAAGCCGCGTTCAAGATCAGCCGGCGGACCGGCCGCACCCACCTCGTGGCGCTGGAGGGCAGCTTCCACGGCAGGACCATGGGCGCCCTCGCGCTCACCGGCCAGCCCGCCAAGCAGGCCCCGTTCCTGCCGCTGCCCGGCGACGTCACGCACGTCCCCTTCGGCGACGTCGAGGCGCTGCGCGCCGCGGTCACCACCGAGACCGCGGCCGTCTTCCTGGAGCCGATCCAGGGCGAGAACGGCGCGGTCCCGCTGCCGGACGGGTACCTCCGGGCCGCCCGCGAGATCACCCGGGCCACCGGCACCCTGCTGATCCTGGACGAGATCCAGACCGGCATCGGCCGCACCGGCCACTGGTACGCCCACCAGGCCGTCGAGGGCGTCGACCCGGACGTGGTCACCCTCGCCAAGGCGCTCGGCGGCGGGCTGCCGATCGGCGCCGTCCTCGCCTTCGGCGAGGCGGCCGACCTGCTCACCCCGGGTCAGCACGGCACCACCTTCGGCGGCAACCCGGTCGTCGCCGCGGCGGCCCTGGCGGTGCTCGACACCATCGAGTCCGAGGGTCTGCTGGAGCACACCCGCAAGCTCGGCGAGCGGCTGCGCGAGGGCATCGAGTCGATCGGCGACCCGCTGGTCTCGCACGTGCGCGGCGCCGGGCTGCTGCTCGGCATCGTGCTCACCGAGCCGGTCTCGGCCGAGGTGCAGGCCGTCGCCCAGCAGGCCGGCTTCCTGGTGAACGCCGCCGTTCCGGACGCCGTGCGGCTGGCCCCGCCGCTGGTGCTCACCGAGCAGGAGGCGGACGCCTTCCTGGCCGCACTGCCGGAGATCCTCCGGACGGTGCGGGAGAACGCCCCGGCCGATGCGATTCGAGCGTAGTCCGGGAGAATAATCACATGACCGTTCCCAACTCCGGCCAGTCCTCCGCCGGCCCGACGCCGCAGGTCCCGCAGACCCGCACCGCGCGCCACCGGCGGATCGTGGACCTGCTCACCCGCCAGCCCGTGCGTTCGCAGAGCCAGCTCGCCAAGCTGCTCGCCGATGACGGACTGGTGGTCACCCAGGCCACCCTCTCCCGGGACCTGGACGAGCTGGGCGCGGTGAAGATCCGCAACCGGGACGGCGCACTGATCTACGCCGTCCCCGCCGAGGGCGGCGACCGCACGCCGCGGGCACCGATGGGGGAGTCGGCCACCGAGGGCCGGATGGCCCGGCTGGCCGGCGAGCTCATGGTCTCCGCCACCGCGTCCGGCAACCTCGTGGTGCTGCGCACCCCGCCGGGCGCGGCGCAGTTCCTCGCCTCGGCGATCGACCAGGCCGAGGTCTTCGAGATCATCGGCACCATCGCCGGCGACGACACCGTGCTGCTGATCAGCCGCGACCCGGTCGGCGGTCAGGCGCTCGCCGACCACCTGATGCAACTCGCCCAGGCGAAGGCGCAGTAGCGCCTTCGTCCCGGACGCTCGTGGCGCCGGGGCCGAAGGGTCAGCCCCGGCCGAGGCACAAGGAGCAGCAGACCGAACAGTCCGTCCCCGCGTGGGCCCGGAACCGGTCCCCTCGGGGGCCGGAGCCGGGCCCACGGCCGTTCCCGCGGCCGCGGCGGACCCGTTCCCGCGGCCGCCGCGGTTCGGGTTTTGAGATTCATACGGAGTAGTGCATACTTATGCCTATCGCCGTAAGCCTGTTCGCACAGTTGTGAAGGAGAAAGCCGTGACCGAGCGCGTCGTACTCGCCTACTCGGGCGGTCTGGACACGTCCGTCTGCATCGGCTGGATCGCCGAGGAGACGGGCGCCGAGGTCATCGCCGTCGCCGTCGACGTCGGCCAGGGCGGCGAGGACCTGGACGTCATCCGTCAGCGTGCGCTGGACTGCGGTGCCGTCGAGGCGGAGGTCGCGGACGCCCGCGAGGAGTTCGCCGACGAGTACTGCCTCCCGGCCCTCAAGGCCAACGCCCTCTACCAGGGCGAGTACCCCCTGGTGTCCGCCCTGTCCCGGCCGGTCATCGTGAAGCACCTGGTCGCCGCCGCGCAGAAGCACGGTGCCACCACGGTCGCCCACGGCTGCACCGGCAAGGGCAACGACCAGGTCCGCTTCGAGGTCGGCATCAACTCCCTCGCCCCCGGCCTGAAGTGCATCGCCCCGGTCCGCGACTACGCGATGACCCGGGACAAGGCGATCGCCTTCGCCGAGGCCAAGGGCCTGCCGATCGCCACCACCAAGAAGTCGCCGTACTCGATCGACCAGAACGTCTTCGGACGCGCCGTCGAGACCGGCTTCCTGGAGGACATCTGGAACGCCCCGATCGAGGACGTCTACGAGTACACCCAGGACCCGGCCGTCCCCCGCGAGGCCGACGAGGTGGTCATCACCTTCGAGGCCGGCGTCCCGGTCGCCGTCGACGGCCGCAAGGTCACCGTCCTGCAGGCCATCGAGGAGCTGAACCGGCGGGCCGGTGCCCAGGGCGTCGGCCGCCTCGACATGGTCGAGGACCGGCTGGTCGGCATCAAGTCCCGGGAGATCTACGAGGCCCCCGGCGCGATCGCCCTGATCACCGCCCACCAGGCCCTGGAGAACGTCACCGTCGAGCGCGAACTCGCCCGTTACAAGCGGCAGGTGGAGCAGCGCTGGGCCGAGCTGGTCTACGACGGCCTCTGGTTCTCCCCGCTCAAGCGCGCCCTGGACGGCTTCGTCGACGAGGCCAACCAGCACGTCTCCGGCGACATCCGGATGGTCCTGCACGGCGGCCGGGCCGTCGTCAACGGCCGCAAGTCGGACCGGTCGCTGTACGACTTCAACCTCGCCACCTACGACACGGGCGACACCTTCGACCAGTCGATGTCCAAGGGCTTCATCGAGATCTTCGGCCTCTCCTCGAAGATCGCCGCCCGGCGCGACCTGGCCTGATCGGTCCGTCCCGGGCCCCGGCCGAACCACCGAACGGCCGGGGCCCGCCCCCAACCAACCCCCTCACGTGCAAGGAGCCCCAGCGATGCCTGCCGACCGGACCGCCGCCAGTAACAGTCCTGAGCTGCGCCTCTGGGGCGCACGCTTCGCCGACGGCCCGTCCGAGGCGCTGGCCAGGCTCTCCGCGTCGGTGCACTTCGACTGGCGCCTGGCGCCGTACGACATCGCCGGCTCCAAGGCCCACGCCCGCGTCCTGCACCGGGCCGGCCTGCTCGGTGACGCCGAGCTCGACGCCATGCTCGCCGGGCTGGACCAGCTGCTCGCCGACGTCGAGGCCGGCACCTTCACCGGCACCGTCGCCGACGAGGACGTCCACACCGCGTTGGAGCGCGGCCTGCTGGAGCGGCTCGGCGCCGACCTCGGCGGCAAGCTCCGGGCCGGCCGCTCGCGCAACGACCAGATCGCCACCCTGTTCCGGATGTACCTGCGGGACCACGCCAGGATCATCGGCGCCCTGGTGCTCGACCTCCAGCACGCCCTGGTCGGCCTGGCCGAGGCGCACCCCGACACCGCCATGCCGGGTCGCACCCACCTCCAGCACGCCCAGCCGGTCCTGTTCGCCCACCACGTCCTCGCGCACGTGCAGGCCCTCGGCCGGGACGCCGAGCGGCTGCGCCAGTGGGACGCCCGCACCGCCGTCTCGCCGTACGGCTCCGGGGCCCTGGCCGGCTCCTCGCTCGGCCTCGACCCGCAGGCCGTCGCCGCCGACCTCGGCTTCGAGGGCGGTTCGGTCGGCAACTCGATCGACGGCACGGCCTCGCGCGACTTCGTCGCCGAGTTCGCCTTCGTCACCGCGATGATCGGGATCAACCTCTCCCGGATCGCGGAGGAGGTGATCATCTGGAACACCAAGGAGTTCGGCTTCATCACGCTGCACGACGCCTTCTCCACCGGCTCCTCGATCATGCCGCAGAAGAAGAACCCGGACATCGCCGAGCTGGCCCGGGGCAAGTCGGGCCGGCTGATCGGCAACCTGACCGGTCTGCTCGCCACCCTCAAGGCGCTGCCGCTCGCCTACAACCGGGACCTCCAGGAGGACAAGGAGCCGGTCTTCGACTCCTGCGACACGCTGGAGGTGCTGCTGCCCGCCTTCACCGGCATGATGGCCACCCTCACCGTGCACCGGGAGCGGCTGGAGGAGCTCGCCCCGGCCGGCTTCTCGCTCGCCACCGACATCGCCGAGTGGCTGGTCAAGCAGGGCGTCCCGTTCCGCGTCGCGCACGAGGTGGCCGGCGCCTGCGTCAAGGTCTGCGAACAGCAGGGCATCGAGCTGGGCGACCTGACGGACGAGCAGTTCGCCGCCATCTCCGAGCACCTCACGCCCGAGGTGCGCTCGGTGCTCAGCGTCCACGGCGCGATCGCCTCGCGCAACGGCCGCGGCGGCACCGCGCCCTCGGCGGTCGCCGTCCAGCTCGCCGAGGTCAAGGCCGACCTGGCCGTCCAGCAGGAGTGGGTCCGGGGCTGACCCGCCGGCGGCACCCGCGGAGGGGCGCGGCAGGCCGACCGCCGCGCCCCTCCCGCGTGCACGCCACCGCTCGTCCGTAACCGGTCCGGTCCGCGCCCGGTCATCCACGGTATGTGCACCAACGTTCCCTCCGTCCGCTCCGCCGAGGACGAGGTGTTCGCCGAGCTCCGGCGCCGCCTCGTCCGCGAGGCGGTGGCCGCGCTGCCCGGCCGCTGCCCCGAACTCGTCACGGCCCTCACCGAGGATCCGCCGCCCACCTACCGGGAGATCGCCGAACGCCTGGGCATGCCCCGCGGCTCCATCGGACCCACCCGCGCCCGTTGCCTCGCCTGTCTGAGGGTCCTCCTCCACGCCGAGCGCTACGCCTGATCCGCTGCACCGAAGGCCCCGCCGGCTTCCGGCCGGCAGGGCCGCGCCCCCGCCGCGCCCCCCTCCGGCCCGCCCGGCGAGGCGACGTGACTCCCGTCCGGCGGGGCGACGTGACCCTCGCCACGTCCGGCGGCCGGAAGGTTGAGAGCAGCTGACACGCGGGTAGAGCGCTGGCGAACGTAGCTCTTGACGGCGGGGCGAGCACTCGGATACCGAGCGTGAACGCGCTGTCGGCGCCGCCGGCCCCACCCGGGCCCCCGGCTGGTACGTTCGTGCGCCACCCCCGGCCAGGGCCGATCCCCGGCCGGGACACCTCCGGTAGGGCATCCGGTGCGACACCCTCACATCCGCGCGCCGGGCACGACGATGGGGAGGCCCCAGCACATGGGCATGAGCGTGATCATCTCGGCGGCCGCCGCCGAGGACGCCGAGCAGATCCTCAAGCTCCAGTACCTCGGCTACCAGGGCGAGGCCGAGCTGTACGGCGACTGGACCCTGGACCCGCTGACGCAGACGCTGGAGAGCCTGCGCGCCGAACTGGCCGACCAGCAGTTCCTCGTCGCCCGGCTCGGCGACGAGGTGGTCGGCACCGTCCGCGGCCGGATCGGCGCCGACGGCGTCGCCCGGATAGGGCGCCTGGTGGTCCACCCCCGGATGCAGCGGCACGGCCTCGGCGGCCGCCTGCTGGAGGCGCTGGAGCGCCGTCTCGCCGAGGACGGCCGCCCGGTGACCGCCTTCCACCTCTTCACCGGCCACCGCAGCCTCGGCAACCTGCGTCTCTACGCCCGCCAGGGCTACCGCCAGACCACTGTCGAGCAGATCAGCGGGCGGCTCACCCTGGTCCACCTGGAGAAGCCCGCCGCGGCCCCGCTCGCCGCCACCGCCTGACCCCCGCGCGGCCGTCCCACCCGGCCCGGCACCGCCACCATCCGGACGCTCCGGAGGCGGTGCCGGGCCATATCGTTGCAGGTGGTGGCACCGTGTGTCCGCATTTCGGACATCGGATGCCAAGAATTGGGCGCAAATCCGCCCATCTGATTTACTGGCTCACATGACTGCGACGACGAACTGCACCCCCACCGGCACCATGCCGGCAGGTGAGCGTGCCATGTGTCGTCGAATGTGTCACTGCTGAGGGCCACCGCCTCCCTCCTCGCGCCCCGAAGCGAGACCCCGCCGCCCGCGCCCCGCGTGAGCGCCGCGCCTGCCAGCAGCGCGACCCCCCTCCCCCCGCCTGCCCGCCCACGGGCCGGTGGCGCTCCCTGACGACCCGTCGGGGCCGCGCCGTCGCGCGGCCCGCCCGTCCGGCGGTGGCGAACGAGGGGTGGCAGGTCCGGATCCCCCCGGTACAACGCCGTCCTCCGGCACAACGCCGTCCCCGCCGTCGACCGCGACCCGGTCCGGCGACGGCACGCCGCCCGCCCCCGACCAACGGAAACAGCTGTGATCACCACCAAGGACCTCACCAAGGTCTACCGCTCCCGCGGCCGCGAGGTGACCGCCCTCGCCGGCGTCGACCTCCACGTCCGACCCGGCGAGGTCTACGGAGTCGTCGGCACCAGCGGTGCCGGCAAGTCCACCCTCATCCGCTGCGTCAACATGCTGGAGCGCCCCAGCTCCGGCACCGTCACGGTGGACGGCGTCGAACTCACCGCGCTCTCCGGCGGCGAGAACCGTGCCGGCCGCGAACTGCGCGAGGCCCGCCGCCGCATCGGCATGGTCTTCCAGCACTTCAACCTGCTGTCCTCCCGCACCGTGCAGGACAACGTCGAGCTCCCGCTGGAGATCATCGGCCTCGACCGCACCGAGCGCCGCCGCAAGGCAGCCGAACTGCTCGACCTGGTCGGCCTCGCCGACAAGGCGCGCAGCTACCCGAGCCAGCTCTCCGGTGGCCAGAAGCAGCGCGTCGGCATCGCCCGCGCCCTCGCCGGCGACCCCAAGGTGCTGCTCTCCGACGAGGCCACCTCCGCGCTCGACCCCGAGACCACCCGCTCCGTCCTGAAGCTGCTGCGCGACCTCAACCGCCAGCTCGGCCTCACCGTCCTGCTGATCACCCACGAGATGGACGTCATCAAGTCCGTCTGCGACTCCGCCGCACTGATGCGCGGCGGCAGGGTGGTCGAGTCCGGCGGGCTCACCGACCTGCTCACCAGGACCGACTCCGAACTGGCCCGCGAGCTCTTCCCGCTCGGCGAGTTCGGCACCGGCCACCCGGGCGCCACCGTGCTGGAGATCACCTTCCAGGGCGACACCTCCGCCCGGCCCTTCGTCTCCCAGCTCGCCCGCACCTACCAGATCGACATCAACATCCTCGGCGCAGCCGTCGAGACCATCGCCGGCCGGACGGTCGGCCGGATGCGGGTCGAACTGCCCGGCAGCCGCGCGGACAACGTGGTGCCGATCGGCTTCCTGCGAGAGCAGGGCCTTCAGGTGGACGTGATCGAGGCGAACGGAAACGACAAGGCGAGCGGAGCGGCGGCATGACCTGGGACCAGATGCAGGCACTGTTGTGGCCCGCCACCGGGGAGACCTTCCGGATGGTCGGCGTCTCCACCCTCGGCAGCGTGCTGTTCGGCCTCCCGCTCGGCATCCTGCTGGTGCTCACCGCGAAGGGCGGCGCACTGGAGAACGTCCTGGTCAACCGGGTGATCGGCGCCGTCGTGAACATCGCGCGCTCGCTGCCGTTCCTGGTCCTGATGGTCGCGCTGTTCTCCTTCACCAAGCTGATCGTCGGCACCTCGCTGGGCTGGCAGGCCGCCACCGTCCCGCTCACCATCGGCGCCATCCCGTTCTTCGCCCGCCTGGTCGAGACCTCCGTGCGCGAGGTGGACGGCGGCCTGGTCGAAGCGGTCCGCGCCATGGGCGGCAACACCTGGACCATCGTCCGCAAGACGATGATCCCGGAGGCCCTGCCCGGCCTCACCGCCTCGCTGACCACCACCGTCATCACGCTGGTCAGCTACTCCGCCATGGCCGGCACCGTCGGCGGCGGCGGCCTCGGCAACCTCGCCATCACCTACGGCTACCTGCGCTTCGAGACCACCTTCATGTGGGTCATCGTCGCCGAGCTGGCGATCATCGTCACCGCCGTCCAGCTGATCGGCGACTACGCCGTCCGCCGCCTCTCCCACCGCGGCCGCGGCGGCGGCCGCACCCGCCTGCTCCGCGGGCGCCGCACCCGCGCGACGGCGCCCGCCGAGGACCTGGTCACCCCCTAGGCCTCGGCACCCCAGACCTCCCGCGCCCGACCCGGGCCGCGGCTCCCCGCACCACGCAGAAAGGCACTTTTCGTGCGCAACGCCCTGAAGTTCACCAGCGTCCTCGCCACCGCCGGCATCGCCCTCTCCCTGGCCGCCTGCGGCAGCTCCGGCTCGTCCGGCTCCTCCGACCCGAACGCGCCGCTCACCGTCGCCGCCAGCCCCACCCCGCACGGCCAGATCCTCAAGTACGTCAAGGACAACCTGGCGGAGAAGGCCGGCCTCAAGCTCGACATCAAGGAGGTCACCGACTACGTGACCCCCAACACCGCGGTGCAGGACGGCTCGGCCGACGCCAACTACTTCCAGCACGTCCCGTACCTGGAGGACTTCAACAAGAAGCACGGCACCGACATCGTCTCCGTCGCGCCGGTGCACCTGGAGCCGCTGGGCGTCTACTCCAAGAAGGTCAAGTCCGTCACCGAGATCCCCGACGGCGCCACCATCGGCCTGCCCAACGACGCCACCAACGAGGGCCGCGCGCTCAAGCTGCTCGCCGACAACAACCTGATCACCCTCAAGGACGGCGCCGGCACCGCGGCCACCCCGGCCGACATCACCGCCAACCCGAAGAACCTCAAGTGGAAGGAGCTGGAGGCCGCCCAGCTGCCCCGCTCCGTCTCCGACCTCGACGCCGCGGTCGTCAACGGCAACTACGCGCTCGACTCCGGCCTCAAGCCGGCCACCGACGCGATCGTCCTGGAGAAGGCCGAGGGCAACCCGTACGCGAACATCCTCGCCGTCAAGAAGGGCAAGGAGAACGATCCGCGGGTCAAGAAGCTCGCCGAGCTGCTGCACTCCGCCGAGGTCAAGAAGTACATCGACGACACCTTCCAGGGCTCCGTCATCCCGGCCTTCTGACCGGACCCGCGGCCCCGAACCGCTCAGCCGCACCCCTCGACCGGGCCCCCCGCCGCACCTCGGCGGGGGCCCGGTCGGGCAGTATGCACGAGTGACGCCCTGACAGACCGCGTTCTGACGTACCGTCGTCCGGTCCGCGCACCGCGTGACACCGGGGGCACCGGCGAGGCGTACGGTGTGTCCACGACCCGGCGAGGAGAGACGGCATGGCAGCGAGCTTCCCCGAGACCGCCATCAGCACCGAGCGGCTGCTGCTGCGCCCCCTTGCGGAGCACGACGCCCCCGGCCTGGTCGCGATGATGGCCGACGACCTCGTCCTGGCCTGGACCGACCAGCCGGAGCCCTTCACCGAGGCGCACGCGCGCGAGCTCGCCCGCACCCTCGCCCCCGACCACCGCGCGGCCGGCCGCGGCATCGTCTTCGCCGTCGTCGAGCACCTGACCCAGCGTCTGGTCGGCCTCGTCGAACTGCGGAACACCGACTGGCGGCTGCGCTCCACCGAGATCGCCTACGTCACCGCAGCCTGGGCGCGTGGCGAGGGCTACGCACCGGAGGCCGTCCTCGGTGTCGCGCAGTGGCTCTTCGAGGACCGCGGCTTCCTGCGTCTGGAGATGCGCACCGCCGCCGGCAACACCGCGGCCCAGCAGGTCGCCCAGAAGATCGGCGGCATCAGCGAGGGCGTGCTGCGCAGCGCCTGGATAGTGCGCGGCGAGGCCGGGGAGGCGATGGGCGCACCGGCCGACCGCCGGGCCGTCGGAGAGAGCCGCAGCGACCTCATCCTGTGGAGCCTCCTGCCGGAGGACCTGGAGCAGCCGGCCGACCGGGCGGTCGGCTGGCGCGGCGACCACCACCGCTACGTCCTGCGCGACTGACCCGCCCGCCCCCGCGCGGCTGCGCCCGACGGGCCGCCGGTCCACCGCGCCACACCCGGGTCGCCGGCCCTGCGGAGCCGCCCGCACGCCGGCGTGCGCCGGACATGTGTGCGAGATGTCGGCGCAGCGGGGATCACACCCGGTAACCTCTCCACCGGCGCCGAACGCGGGCGCAGCATGTCGGCGCACCGAGGCGAGGGAGAACGGCCGCAGATGGCTGACCGGATCACGGTCATCGGGTGGGACGGCACCCCGCTGACCGAGGCCGCCGGCGCGGCCCTCGCCGCCGCGACCCTGGTGGCCGGCGCTCCCTACCAGCTCAACGCCCTGCCGGTCCCCGCGGCCGCCGAACGGCTCGTCCTCGGGAACGTCCAGCTCGCCGCCCGGCGGATCGCCGAACACCGCGGCGCCGCCGTCGTCGTCGCCGAGGGCGACCCCGGCTTCTTCGGCGTCGTCCGCACCCTGCGCCGCCCCGAGTACGGCCTCGAACTGGAGGTCCTGCCCGCGGTCTCCTCGGTCGCCGCCGCCTTCGCCCGTGCGGGCATGCCCTGGGAGGACGCCCAGGTGGTCAGCGCGCACGGCGGCCGGCTGCGCCGCGCGGCCAACATCTGCCGGGCCCACCAGAAGGTCGCCGTGCTCACCGCGCCCGGCGCCGGCCCGAGCGAGCTGGCGCTGATGCTCCGCGGGGTGCACCGCACGTTCGTGGTCTGCGAGGCGCTCGGCACCGACGACGAGGACGTCACCGTCCTCACCTCCGACCGGGTCGCCGACCACGACTGGCGCGACCCCAACGTGGTGCTGGTGATCGGCGGCAACAGCGGCGGCCCGCAGAACGGCGTGGTCTCCGAGGCGGCCGGCTGGCTGGCCGGGCGCCCGGTCGGGTACCCCGGTCCGGAGCGCGGTTGGGCGCTTCCGGCGGAGGCATACGCGGGCGCCGGGAGCACGGCGGACGCGCCGGGCGCATCCGACACGCTCCCGGCGCACGTCCGCGCCCTGGTGCTGGCCCGTCTGGGTGTCCGGCCCGGCGACCTGGTCTGGTCGGTCGGCGCCGGTAACGGGGCCCTCGCGGTCGAGGCGGCCCGGTTCGGCGCGGCCGTGGTCGCCGTCGAGGCCGACCGCTCGGCCTGCGCCCGGCTGGCCGTCAACGCCCGCCGCTACGGCGTCGAGGTGGAGACCGTCCACGGCGGCGGCCCCGAGGTGCTCGGCGGCCTGCCGGAGCCGGACGGCGTCGTCGTCGAGGCGGGCGGCCCGGCCGTGGTGCGTGCCGTCCTCGCCCGCCGCCCCGAGTGCTTCGTGGCGGTGGCCCGGACGTTCGCCGAGGCGGAGGACGTCCGCCGCGCCATCGCCGAGGCCGGCTACCGGGCGGACGGCGCGCTGCTGCAGTCCACGCCGCTGGAGCCCGTGCCGCCCGAGCAGGCGGGCGGCGCGGGCACGGGCGCGGGCCTGCGGCTCGGGGCGGGCGCAGGAGGCGTGCTGCTGCTCTGGGGTGAGCAGATCGTGTGAAGGCACGGTGCCGCAGGCGGTGGCCCGCTGGCGAATCCGGTGAGGGTTCCGCCGCCGGACCCGGGGGCGGCGAGGCGCTGGGCCCCGTCGGGCCGCGGGCACGCGCCGCCGCGAAGCGGTGATCCAGGTCGCATCCGGACACCGATTCGAGAGACGGCGCCGCCGGGCCGGTAGTGTGGCGTCCGGGACGCAGGCGGCGTCCGGCAGCCCGCCCGATCCGGTCGGTTTGTCGCCTTTCCTGACGCGACGCAACACCGGTCCGGCTCGGAGTGTGGGCGATTCGACGGGCCGCCCGCCGGACCGGGAGAATGCCGTAGGGTCCGGTGCGGTCGTGCCGGTTGCCCCGGCCTGTCGTTGTTTCAGTTGACGCGCCGCCCCCGTCGGGCGGTGTGCGGGCCGGGGTGCCGCAGCGCGCCGGAAGGACTTCGGCCGCAGCGCCTCGGCGCGGCGGCCGCGTGTGGTTGAGGGGCGGGCCGGTGCAGGCCCGGCCCGTGCGGATGGGCGCTGCGGTCGGTGATCGCGTCGCCGAGGGCGCGGCAGCGGCCTGGAAGGAGCTTTGACATGACCGATGGCGGCCACGTCCCGAACGAGGGACTCCCGGAGCACCTGCTCGCCGGGCCCGACCCGCTCGGCGGCCCCGGGGGCCTCGCGGCCGTCGCCCCCGCGCAGGGCGTCGTACCCGTACAGGGTGCCGCGGTGGACGGCGGCGTGGTCCCGAACCCGGCGATGCCCGATCCGGCGATGCAGAACCCCGTGATGCAGAACCCCGTGATGCAGAACCCGGGTGTGCCGGGCGGCGGCCTGATCGGCGGGGTGCCGCCGCAGGACTTCCAGAGCCACGGCCAGCCGATCGGCGTGCCCGGCCAGTTCGCCCCGGCCCCCGGCCTGCCCGGCGCGGGAGTGGCCGGCGTTCCCGGCGAGGGCTGGGCCGTCGACCCGGGTGCGTCTCGTCCCGCCTTCCACTTCCTCGACCAGCCCGACGACGACCAGCCGGACCCGCTGGACGACGAGGACGACGTCCTGCTGATGCCCGGCCCGCAGGGCTCCTGGGGCGAGCCCGCCGGAGCCCCCGCCGACCAGAGCGCCGAGCAGGGCCTGCCCGGCACCCCGGTCGAGCCGTCCTGGCCGCCGCTGGACCCGTCGGCGCTCGGCGCCGACCAGGCCGCCCAGCCGGTGCCGGGCCAGCCGATGCCCGGCCAGCCGGTGCCGGGCCAGCCGATGGTCCAGCCCCTCCAGACCCAGGGCCACGGCATCCAGGTCCCGGTCCAGCCGCAGGGCCAGGACCCGCTGACGGCGGCTCAGCCGCAGCGTCGCCCGCTGCACGCCGGTCCGCCGGTCCCCGACCCGTCGCTGATGACCGGCCAGGTCCCGGTCCGCTCGCTCGCCGACCGCGGTCCCTCGCTGGGCGGCACGCCGGCGCACGGCATCCCGGTCGTCGTCGGCCAGCCGGAGCAGCAGGCCGCTGTGCCCGTCCAGGCCCAGCCGGTCCCGGTCGCCCAGCCCGTCGCCGTCGAGCAGCCGGTCCAGGACGTTCCGCAGGCCCCCCAGCCTGTCGAGGGCGTGCAGGGTGTGCAGTCCGTGGCCACCGAGGCCGTGCCCGTCGCCGAGGCGCCGGTAACCGCGGAGGCCGTCGCCATGCAGGCCCAGCCGGTCCCGGTCGCCCAGCCCGTCGACGTCGAGCAGGTCGCGGTGGCCGCGGAGGCCGTCGCCATGCAGACCGAGCCGGTCGCCGTCGACGTGTCCGCCGCCCCCGTCGAGGCCGCCCCCGTCGAGGCCGTGCCGGTCGAGGCCGTGCCCGTCGACGTCCAGGGCGCCCCCGCCGCCGCGCAGGAGGCGCCGGCCGAGGCCGCCGCCCAGGCCGGCCAGCCCCGTCGGATCGCCGCCTTCCTGGCCGCGCCCACCCCGCACGGCCTCCCGCAGGTCGAGGCGACCGATCAGGTCAGGTCCGGTGAGGACGCGGTGGTGGAGCAGTCCGTCCCCATAGCGCCCGTCGCCCAGCCCGAGGGCGTGACCGCCGAGGCGGCCCAGCCGGCCGAGGCCGCACCGGACGATCCGTCCGCGCACCCGGCACCCGGCGCCGAGCCGGTGGACGCCGCGGTCGTGGAGCAGCCCGCGGGGCAGCCCGAGGCCCTTCCCGAGGCCGCCGCCGCGACGGCCGTCGGCACCGGCGAGATGCCGTCCGGCCAGGTCGTCGCCGGCGCGGAGGCGGAGCAGGCGCAGCCGGCTCCGGCCGACGCCGCCGTCCCGGCCCCGGTGACCGCGGAGACCGTCGAGACCACCGAGCCCGCGGGGCAGCCCGAGGCAGCAGCCGGCGATCCGGCCGTCGCGCCCGAGCCCGCGTCCGCCGCCGAGACCGGGGCCGAGCCCGCCGCCGAGACCGGGGCCGAGGCGCGGCCCGAGGCCGTCCCGGCGGACCAGGCCCCTGACACCGCCGCCCCCGTCGAGCCGTCCGCGACTGGGGCCGCCGCAGGCGAACCCGCGACCACCGTCGAGGAGGCCACCGCAGCCGAGGCCACCGCAGCCGAGGCCACCGGAGCCGAGGCCGGCTCCGACGCGCCCGCCGGGGAGCCCGCCGCCGAGGAGGCCCTGGCCGGGGACGCCGCGGCCGAGGAGCCCGCCGAGCCGCGCGGTCCCGCCGCCGTCGGCTTCGACGAGGCCGGCCGCGAGGCCGTCCACCAGGTCATCCGCGAGCGCCGCGACATCCGCAACGGCTTCCGCCCGGACCCGATCCCGCACGAGGTGCTGATCCGCGTCCTGGAGGCCGCCCACACCGCGCCCAGCGTCGGCTTCTCCCAGCCGTGGGACTTCGTGGTGATCCGCTCGGCCAAGACCCGCCGCAAGATGCACGAACTGGCCGAGCGCCAGCGCGAGGCGTACGCGGACACGCTCCCCAAGGGCCGGGCCAAGCAGTTCAAGGAAATCAAGATCGAGGCCATCCTTGAGACCCCGGTCAACATCGTGGTGACCGCCGACCGCACCCGCGGCGGCCGCCACACGCTGGGCCGCCACACCCAGCCCCAGATGGCCCCGTACTCGGCCGCCCTCGCGGTCGAGAACCTCTGGCTGGCCGCCCGCGCCGAGGGCCTCGGCGTCGGCTGGGTGAGCTTCTTCGACGAGGACGAGATGGTCCGCGAGCTCGGCCTGCCCGAGCACCTGGAGGTCGTCGCCTACCTGTGCGTCGGCTACGTCGACGCCTTCCCGGACGAGCCCGAGCTCCAGCAGCAGGGCTGGGCCAAGAAGCGCCCGCTCTCCTGGGTCGTCCACGAGGAGCAGTACGGCAACCGCGCGCTGCCCGGCGAGGAGCCGCACAGCCTGCTCGCCGAGACCCTGCGGGGCATCCGTCCGCTGGACGCCAAGGCGCTCGGCGAGGCCTGGGACCGCCAGAAGCGGATGACCAAGCCGGCCGGCTCGCTCGGCATGCTGGAGATCATCTCCGCCCAGCTGTCCGGCCTCTCCCGCAAGTGCCCGCCGCCGATCCCGGAGCCCGCCTGCGTCGCGATCTTCGCCGGCGACCACGGCGTGCACGCCCAGGGCGTCACGTCCTGGCCGCAGGAGGTCACCGCCCAGATGGTCGGCAACTTCCTGGCCGGGGGAGCGGTGGTCAACTCCTTCGCCAAGCAGATCGGCACCGAGGTCTGCGTCGTCGACGTCGGCGTGGCCGCCGAGCTGCCCGACGCGATCCAGCAGGGCCGCACCACCGGCCTGCTGCCCCGCAAGGTCCGCCCCGGCACCGGTGACATGACCCAGGGTCCGGCGATGACCCGCGAGGAGGCCCTCAAGGCCATCGAGGTCGGCATCGAGACCGCCCGCGACCTGGTCGCCGCCGGCAACAAGGCCCTGGTCACCGGCGACATGGGCATCGCCAACACCACCGCCTCCGCCGCGCTGATCTCCGTCTTCACCGGCCTGGACCCGGCCGAGGTCACCGGCCGCGGCACCGGCATCGACGACGAGACGCACGCCCGCAAGATCGAGGTGATCCGCGCCGCGCTCGCGCTGCACCAGCCGGACCCGGCCGACCCGATCGGCGTCCTCGCCGCCGTCGGCGGCCTGGAGCACGCCGCCATCGCCGGCTTCCTGCTCGGCGCCGCCTCGCTGCGCACCCCGGTCATCCTGGACGGCGTCATCGCCGGCTCGGCGGCCCTGGCCGCCAAGGCCATCGCCCCCGAGGTGCTGGCAGCCTGCATCGCCGGCCACCGCTCCGCCGAGCCCGGCCACCAGGCCGCGCTCGCCAAGCTCGGCCTGCGTCCGCTGATCGACCTCGACCTGCGGCTCGGCGAGGGCACCGGTGCCCTGCTGGCCCTGCCGCTGGTGCAGAGTGCGGCCCGCGCGATGCACGATGTAGCCACGTTCGACTCCGCCGGGGTCACCGAGAAGGCCTGACGCCCGCCCGCACCGCTCCGTGTACCGGCCCGAGGGCGCGCCGGCACGCGGAGCGGTGCCGCGCACCCCACCACCCTCACCCGACCCAGGAGCACCGCCCATGACCGCGCCCAACCCGCCCTCCGTGCCCGCCGACCGGCCGGACGGTCCCCACCCGCACCCCGGCACCGAGGGCCGCACGCCCTACCCGGTCGGGCTGCTGCTCGCCGGCCGCCGGGTGGTGGTGGTCGGCGGCGGCCAGGTCGCCCAGCGCCGGCTGCCCGCCCTGATCGCCACCGGTGCCGACCTGCACCTGATATCGCCGGCCACCACCCCCGCCGTCCAGGCCATGGCCGACGCCGGCGAGCTGACCTGGCACGAGCGCCGGTACCGGGACGGCGACCTCGCCGAGACCTGGTACGCCCTGGTCGCCACCGACGACCCGGCGGTCAACACCGCGGTCAGCGAGGAGGCCGAGCGCGAGCGGGTGTTCTGCGCCCGCAGCGACGACGCGGCCGCCGCCACCGCCTGGACCCCGGCCAGCGGGCGCGACGCCGGCGCCACCGTGGCGGTGCTCACCGGCGACCCGCGGTACTCGGCCGCGCTGCGCGACGCCATCGTGAACGGCCTGCGGGAAGGCTCGGTGGCGGCCCGCCGGCACCGAGCCGGAGACGCCTCCGGGGCGGCGGGCCCGGGGAGCGTCGCGCTGGTCGGCGGCGGTCCGGGGGATCCGGACCTGATCACCGTGCGGGGCCGCCGGCTGCTCGCCGACGCGGACGTCGTGGTCGCGGACCGGCTTGCCCCGCGGGAGCTGCTGGCCGAGCTGCCCGAGCACGTCGAGGTGATCGACGCGTCGAAGATCCCGTACGGGCGGTTCATGGCGCAGGAGGCGATCAACCGGACGCTGATCGAGCACGCCAAGGCCGGCAAGTTCGTGGTCCGGCTCAAGGGCGGCGACCCGTACGTGTTCGGGCGCGGCGGAGAGGAGCTGCTGGCCTGTGCCGAGGCCGGCCTGCCGGTGACCGTGGTTCCGGGGATCTCCAGCTCGATCAGCGTGCCGGCGGCGGTCGGCGTGCCGGTCACCCACCGGGGCATGACGCACGAGTTCACCGTGATCTCCGGCCACGTCGGGCCGGACGACGAGCGCTCGCTGACCAACTGGGAGGCCGCCGCCCGGATGAGCGGCACCCTGGTGCTGCTCATGGCCGTCGACAAGATCGGCGCGATCGCGGCGAAGCTGGTGGAGTGCGGTCGCCCGGCCGACACCCCGGTGGCGGTGGTCCAGGAGGGCACCACCGCGGCCCAGCGCCGGGTGGACGCCACCCTGGCGACCGTCGCGGCCACCGTCGAGGCCGAGCGGATCAAGCCCCCGGCCGTGATCGTCATCGGCGACGTCGTCAACGTGCTGGCCCCGGCCTTCAGCGGCTCCTGACCGGCCCGGGCCCCGAAGGCCCGGGAGTGGGAGGTCGGCCCGGCCGGCTTCCCACTCCCGCTGCCCGCTGCCGCGCTCACTCCAGCGGCTGCTCCGTCCAGATCACCTTCCCGGTCGCCGTGTACCGCGTCCCCCAGCGGTCCGCGAACTGCGCGACCAGGAAGAGCCCGCGTCCGCCCTCGTCCGTGGTGGCCGCGTACCTCAGGTGCGGCGAGGTACTGCTGGCATCGGACACCTCACAGATCAGCGCCCGGTCGCGGAGCAGCCGGACCCGGATCGGCTCCGACCCGTACCGGATCGCGTTGGTCACCAGCTCGCTCAGGATCAGCTCGGTGACGAACGCCGTCTCGTCCAGCCCCCACTGCGCCAGCCGCTGCGCCACCGCCGCCCGCACCGAACCCACCTCGGCCGGGTCGGACGGCACGGCCCATTCCGCCACCCGGTCCGGCGCGAGCACCCGGGTGCGCGCCACCAGCAGCGCGATGTCGTCCTGCGGATGCGCCGGCAGCATCGCGCCCAGGACGTCCGCGCAGGTCTGCTCCGGCGTCCGCGGCGGGCCGGTCAGCGCCGCCCGCAGCCGCTCCAGCCCCTCGTCGATGTCCCGCTCGCGGTCCTCCACCAGCCCGTCCGTGTAGAGCACCAGCTGGCTGTCCTCCGCCACCTCGAGCTCCACCGTCTCGAACGGCAGCACCGCCAGGCCCAGCGGCGGCCCCGTCGGCAGCTCCGGGAACACCACCTGCCCGTCCGGCGAGACCAGCGCCGGCGGCGGATGCCCCGCACTCGCCAGGGTGCAGCGCCGCGACACCGGGTCGTAGATCGCGTACAGGCAGGTCGCCCCGGTCACCGCCCCCGAGCCGCCGGTCGCGGACTCCTCCTGGTCGATCCGGTTCACCAGGTCGTCCAGGTGCCCGAGCAGCTCGTCCGGTGGCAGGTCCAGCGTCGAGAAGTTGTGGATCGCCGTCCGCAGCCGTCCCATGGTCGCCGCCGCGTGCAGCCCGTGACCGACCACGTCCCCGACCACCAGGGCCACCCGGGCACCCGGCAGCGGGATCACGTCGAACCAGTCCCCGCCGACCCCCGCCTGCGCCGGCAGGTACCGGTGCGCCACGTCCAGCGCGTTCTGCGCCGGCAGGTTCCGCGGCAGCAGGCTGTGCTGCAGCGTCACCGCCATCGCGTGCTCCCGGGTGTACCGGCGCGCGTTGTCGATGCAGACGGCCGCGTGCGAGACCAGTTCCTCGGCCAGCGCCAGGTCCTCGTCCTCGAACGGCTCCGCCCGGCCCGCCCGCCAGAACCGCGCCACCCCCAGCAGCACCCCGCGCGCCTTCAGCGGTACCCGCACCAGCGAGTGCACCCCGTACTCCAGCGCCTGCGCCGCCCCCTCCGGATCCTGGGCCCGCCACGCCGTGCTCTCCGCCAGCCGCGGCTCCACCCCGGGCAGCCCGGTGTCGAGCGCTCCCGCCAGCGGCGTCGACGGCACCACGTCCAGCACCGTGCCGACCGGATAGAACGGTGAGTCGTCCCGCACCCCGGCGAACGCCGCCCGGCGCACCCGGACCAGCGCCACGCCCGCCGGCGGCTCGTCGCCGTCCAGCACCTGCTCGGCCAGGTCGACGGTGACGAAGTCCGCGAACCGCGGCACCGCCACCTGGGCCAGCTCCTCCGCCGTGCGCGTCACGTCCAGGGTGCTGCCCACCGCGAGTCCCGCGTCGTAGAGCAGCCGCAGCCGCCGCTGCGCCACCTCGGCCCGGCCGGAGAGCGCCAGCAGCTCGGTGGAGTCACGCAGCGTGGCGACCAGGCCGGGTGGGCCGCCGTCGCGGTCGGTGAGCCGGATGTTCACCGCCAGCAGCCGCTCCCCGGACAGCACCACCTCGTCCGTGACCGGCCGGTCGGCCGTCAGCAGTTCCTCGGGCGCCTGGTCCAGGCCCAGCTCCGTCACCAGCCGGCCCTCGGCGTCGGCCGGCAGGTCCAGCAGCCGGCGGGCCTCGTCGTTGCAGAGCAGCAGCCGACCGTCGCCCTCGACGATCAGCACGCCCTCGCGCACGGCGTGCAGCACGGCCGCGTGGTGTTCGTACATCCGCGTCATCTCGGCCGGCCCGAGCCCGTGCGTCTGCCGCCGCAGCCGGCGGCTGATCAGCGCCGTCCCGCAGGTGGCCAGCCCCAGCGCCACCGCCGCGGCGCCGAGCACCACGGGCAGCTGCCGCTCGCTGGCGCTGCTCACGTTCTTGATCGTGATGCCGGACGACACCGCGCCGACCACCTGGCCGTCCGGCGCGCGCACCGGCACGGTCGCCTGGACCAACGGCCCGATTGTGCCGTTGATCTGCTCGGTCACCACCTGCCCGTCGAGGGCGGGCTCGTAGTTCCCTACGAACTTCTGGCCGATCCGGTCCGGATTGGGGTGGGTGTAGCGGATGCCGTCGGTGTTCAGGACCACGATGAAGTCCACGCCCGCGTTGATCCGTGCCGCCTGAGCCTTGGGCTGCAGGATCGCGGTCGGGTCGGGGGACTGCATGGCGGCGACGATGCCGGGCGAGTTGGCGAAGGTCTGCGCCACCGCCACCGACCGGTTGGTCGCCTCCTGCCGGGCGTCGTTGCGGGACTGCACCACCAGGGCCACCACGGCCGCGGCGACCAGGAGCAGCACCACCAGGACCTGGAGCGCGAAGAACTGACCAGCCACCGAGCGGCGCTTCACCGATTTCGGCCACGCCGCCCGCGGCTGCTGTAGCCGACCGCGTGGGCGCCCAACGGAGGAGCCGGCGGTTCCAGTGGCGATGGAGGAGGCGGTGGAGCCAGAAGCACCAGAGCCCGACGGAGCCCAGGATCGGCCCGGAAAACGGGCCATACGCCATATTTGCACTCTGCGTGCCGAGGGGCCAAGACCAGCCGCACCCGACAGTTCGGCCGTTTGGTCTTCTCCACCCCGACTTGGCAAGATCGCAGGGTGTCCGAGCCCAGCATCATCACCGATCCCGCCGACCCGCGCCTCGCCGACTACACCGGCCTGACCGACGTGGAACTGCGCCGCCGACGCGAGCCCGCGGAGGGCCTGTTCATCGCCGAGGGCGAGAAGGTGATCCGCCGCGCCCTCGCGGCCGGCTACCGCATGCGGTCGATGCTGCTGACGGCCAAGTGGCTCGATGTGATGGCCGACGTGATCGCCGGGGCCGAAGCCCCCGTCCACGTCGTGGAGCCCGCGCTGGCCGAGGCCGTCACCGGCTACCACGTCCACCGGGGCGCGCTGGCCTCGATGGAGCGCAAGCCGCTGCCGGACGCCGCCGAGGTGCTGGCCGGCGCCCGCCGGGTGGCCGTGCTGGAGGGCCTGGTCGACCACACGAACCTGGGTGCCATCTTCCGCAGTGCCGCCGCGCTCGGGATGGACGCCGTCCTGCTCTCGCCGGACTGCGCGGACCCGCTGTACCGGCGTGCGGTGAAGGTCTCGATGGGCGCCGTCTTCGCCGTCCCCTACGCCCGGCTGGACCCGTGGCCGGCCGCCCTGGACACGGTCCGCGAGGCGGGTTTCGGACTGCTCGCGCTCACCCCGTCCGAGGACGCCGTCGACCTGGCCGCCCTGGCCCCGCACCGGCTGCCCAAGGCCGCGCTCATGCTCGGCGCCGAGGGGGACGGCCTCACCCGGCGCGCCATCGACGCCGCCGATCACCCCGTGCGCATCCCCATGGCCCACGGCATCGACTCCCTGAACGTCGGCGCCGCCGCGGCCGTGGCCTTCTACGCCGTCACCGCCGCCACCTGAGCCGCCCCGAGGGGGCAGGAGGTCGGCCGGTCCGACTTCCCGCGCGGGCCGGTGAGGGCTGCCGGCGGCGTGTGCCGGGGCCTCCGGGCGAGGTGGGGGCGTGCGGAGTCGGCCGGTCCGACGTTCTGCACGGCGCGGCGTCCGGCGACTCCGGGGGGATCAGCCTGCCGGTGCCGCGGGTGGGGCGGGGGCCGCGGCGGCGGGCGGGGTCACGATCACCGTGGGGGCGCCGGGCCAGGACTCCTCGATGGTCCCGTCCGGTCGCACCGTGTAGCGGGTGGACGCGATCGCGCCCGTCCGGCTGCTGCGCTCCTCGCGGACCAACGCGCCGTTGTCCAGCCGCCAGGCGGCCGCCGCCTGCGGGTCCGCGGCCGAGGACCGCGACGCGAGCGGCACGGGCGTGTCCCCGTTGAAGCCGAAGAGCTGGACCAGGTCGGTCGGCACCGAGCCCTCCGTGCGGCGCAGCACCACCAGGCCGGCCGGTGCACCCTTGTAGCGGGCCGGGAGGACGGTGCTCAGTGCGACCTGCGGTCCCGCCCCGGCCGAGCGGCCGTCCCGCAGGGCGATCGGGGGGCCGCCGGCCGGGTCGGGGTAGCTGCGGTTGGGCCAGTCGACCGCCGGGTTCGCACCCTGGGCGGGCGCCAGCGCGCCCTCGCCGGCCGGGCCGCCCGCCCGGGCCGCCGCCGCGGGGGGTGCCGGGGACTGTGGCACGGCGGACGGCGGTGCGCCGTCCGCCGACTGCCCGTCCGCGCGGGGCGGCACGGCCGAGCCGTCCGTGCCCGGCCGGTCCGCGGACGTGGTGGTGACCGTCGTGGCGCTCACCGGGCCGAGGCCCTGGCTGCTCCGGTTCTCGCACCCCTGCGCGGCCGCGATCGCCAGGGCGACGCCGACCGTGACGGTGACGAAGACGATCAGGCGCTGCCGCAGCAGCCGCTGCCGGGCGCTGCCGGGACGGCCGCCGGGTGCGGGCGTGTGCTGCCGGTCCCGGCTCCGCCCGCGCGGGCGGACGGGCCGCTGCCCGCCCTCGCGCGGACCGGGCTGGGTCCCCGGCGCGCCGCCCCGGCCGGGGGCCGGCGTCTGCTGCCGCTCGCGCATCGGCCGGGTGGCCTGGGCGGCCTCGGCCCGGGGCATCGGTCTGGTGGTCGCTTGGGCACCCTGGTGCCCGCGCCGCTGAGCCGCACCGGCTCGGGCTCCGGGGTGTCCCGCCGGGTGGACGGCCGCGCGACCGCCCGCCGTCCCGTTCCCGGGGCCGTCCGCAGGGCCGCCCGGGACCCTGCCCGCAGCACCACTGCCGGGGGCGCCGTGCCCCACGGGAGGACCGCTGTGCTGCCCTGCGCCGGAACCGGCCGTGCCGGCGTGCCCACCTGCTCGGCCCGCGGCCGCCCGGGCCCGTGCCACGCCCGCCGGATCCGGCGCCCGCCCGGGCGCCGGGACCCCGCGGCCGGCGGCCGGTGGCACCGGCGCTGCCGCCGCACCGCGCCCGGGAACGCCCGGGCGCGCCCCGCCGGCCGGTCGTCGGCCCGCGGGACGGGCCGCGCGCTCCGCGGCCGCATCGTCGAACCCGACCCCGCCGGCGACGGCGCCGCCCGGTACTGCCTGACCGGACGCGGGACCGCCGGCCACCGCCCCGCCCGCACCGCGCGCCGCGAGCTCGCTGAGCCGCTCGTGCAGGGCGGCCGCGCCGGGCCGTTCGGCGGGTTCCTTCGCCAGGCAGGCCCGGATCAGCGGTGCCAGCTGCTGGGGCACCTCCGAGAGGTCGGGCTCCTCGTGCACGACCCGGTACAGCATCACCTCGGAGGAGGCCCCCGAGCCGAACGGCGTGTCCCCGGTGAGCGCGTACGCCAGCGTCGCCCCGAAGGCGAACACGTCCGTCGCGGGCGTCACGGCCACGCCGCGCACCTGCTCCGGCGCCAGGAACCCGGGCGAGCCGACGGCGGTGCCGACGTGGGTGAGCGTGCTGGCGCCGCGCGACCACGCGATGCCGAAGTCGATGATGCGCGGCCCGCGCGGCGACAACAGGATGTTGGAGGGCTTGAGGTCCCGGTGGACGACGCCCGCCTCGTGCACCTTGACCAGACCGTCGGCCAGCGCGGCACCGATCCGGGCGACCTCCGTCCATGCCAGCGGCCCCTCGTCGCCGACCCGCTTGTACAGCGAGGGCCCGGGGACGTACGCGGTGGCCAGCCAGGGACGGTCCGCCTCGATGTCGGAGCCCACCACTCGGGCCGTGCAGCCGCCGCGGATCCGGGAGGCGGCGGCGATCTCGCGGGCGAACCGGGTGCGGAACTCCACGTCCTCGGCCAGCTCGGCGCGGATCAGCTTGAGCGCCACCCGCTGCCCGCGGCGGTCGGAACCGAGGTAGACCACGCCCATGCCGCCCGCCCCCAGCCGCCGGTGCAGTCGGTACGGCCCGACGATGCGGGGGTCCTCACGCCTCAGCCGCATCATCGCCATGTCCGTTTCCCCGTCAGCCTGTGGGTGAGGCCCCGTCGGTTTGGGGCATCGTCAGTTCCTGTCCGGCACAGCTTACGGACTGGCCGCTGCGGTGTGCTGATACGCAACACCCGAACCCTCCGTGCGATTGTCCGATCTTGCGCTGACCTGCAGGTCACGGGGGGTGCCGAAGCGATTCTCGGGGTCGGCTCTCAGGGTTCCCCCGGGGACGCGGCGGAATCCGCCTCCCCCTCCGGTAGTACACCGCAAGTCGGAGGCTCATCCTCGCGGAGGCCCGCAGAACAGTACGACGGCATGACGTCCGTCCACCCCCTCCCGCCATAGCGTTGTCCTCGGCGGTGGACGGGGAGCTCGTCCCCCGAGGTAATCCGTCCACCGCGTCCGCGTCGACCGACCAGCAGGCACCGGCAGTACACGAATCAGGAGTAGGGGCATGGCACCGCAGCTCACGGGATCACCCCGCCGCCGTCGGCCGGCCTTCACCCAGCGCCACGCCGCCGAGCCGACCAGGCACCCGGCGGTCGCACTGGCCATGGCGCTGCCGTGCGCCGTGCTGCTGGTGGTGCTGTTCGGCGGCTGGGAGCAGATGGCGAACCAGGCCCAGGCCCTCGCCGAACTGATCAACCACTGACCCGAACGCCGGGCCCGGTCCTCCGGTCTCCGGCGCGGGGAGCGTTCCGGCTGACAGAGCCGGCCACTGAACGGGCACTGATCCCCTGGGGACGGGGAGCCGGTGCCGCCGGGGAAGCCGCGCCCGCGATGACACGCGGACGGGCGAGGAGCGGTGCGCAGGGCACCCCGGCAGGCGGAGACGCCGCGTGCGGACGTCGGTGAGGGCGACCGTACGCGGCTCTTCATCCTCCGTACGACCCCACGACCTTCCCGCGCAGTCCGAGCCGCTCCGCAGGACAGCGCAAAAGGCCGGGGACGTGACCCTCGCGGATCACGGCCCCGGCCGTCACTGTGCGCGATACTGGGATTGAACCAGTGACCCCTACCGTGTCAAGGTAGTGCTCTCCCGCTGAGCTAATCGCGCCTGGCGTGGCGTTCCTGCAGCAGACCCCGAAGGGCCCGACGTGCGCGATACTGGGATTGAACCAGTGACCCCTACCGTGTCAAGGTAGTGCTCTCCCGCTGAGCTAATCGCGCCTGGTGTGGCGTTCCTGCAGCAGACCCCGAAGGGCCCGACGTGCGCGATACTGGGATTGAACCAGTGACCCCTACCGTGTCAAGGTAGTGCTCTCCCGCTGAGCTAATCGCGCGGGGAGGTCTCCCGGTGGAACCGGGTGATCCTCTTGGAGGTGGAGACGGGATTTGAACCCGTGTACACGGCTTTGCAGGCCGTTGCCTCGCCTCTCGGCCACTCCACCAGGCAACACTCGAAGAACGATCTTACACTGTTCTCCATCGAGCGGACGACGAGATTCGAACTCGCGACCCTCACCTTGGCAAGGTGATGCTCTACCAACTGAGCCACGTCCGCCTGTCTCCCGGGATCTTCACCGCTTTTCTTCGGCTGCGCTCCCTGGCGACGTGTTGAACTCTAGCGGATTCCTGGGCCAGCTAAAAATCCGTTCCCGCAGCGTGCCGAGGGGATGGCCCCGGAGTGCCGTCCCGTCAGCGGTTCCGCGGGCCCACCGGCCCCCCACCAGCGGCGTCTCCGGATGATCATCCGCGGGCCGCCCCGTGCGCACCCGCCCGACGCTCCGGCGCCGCCAGGCCACCACCTGTGGACCGCTACCCGCGCGCCCCGCACGCCACCGCCGAGCCCCCTTCGCGCCCCCGACCTACACTTCAGGCACCGCAGCCCAGCCCCACCCCGTGCAGGAGAACCGTGTCCGGCCACCCCGACCCCCTCAGCCCGCTCGCCCGCTTCGGCGGCCGCGTCGCCACCGGGCTGCGCGACGTCACATCGGACCCGGCCGCACTCGACTCCTCCGGCTTCTGGGCCGTCGCCCACGACTTCGAGGGCCGGCTCACCTGCGCCCGCTTCGACGACGTCCGCCCCGCCCCGGCCGCCCCCTCCGGTGCCGGCTGGCTCGGACCGTCCCCCGACAGCTGGCACAGCTCCCTCGACCACGCCGCCTACACCGCCGGGGTCCGGCGGATCCGCGAGCACATCGCAGCCGGCGACGTCTACCAGGCCAACCTCTGCCGCGTCCTCAGCGCGCGGCTGCCCGACCCGGACCGCGCCGACGTCGACGCCCTCACCGGCCTGCTCGCCCACGGCAACCCCGCCCCCTACGCCGGCACCATCCGCCTGCCCGAGCACGGCGTCGAGATCGCCACCGCCTCGCCCGAGCTCTACCTGCGCCGCCACGGCCGCACCGTCTCCTCCGGCCCGATCAAGGGCACCGGCCGCACCGAGGCCGACCTGCTGGAGAAGGACTACGCGGAGAACGTGATGATCGTCGACCTGGTCCGCAACGACCTCGGTCGGGTCTGCGAGACCGGGACGGTCACCGTGCCCGACCTCTGCGCCGTCGAGAAGCACCCCGGCCTGGTCCACCTCGTCTCCACCGTCCAGGGCACCCTGCGCGCCGGGGCCGGCTGGCCCGAGCTGCTGGACGCCACCTTCCCGCCGGGCTCGGTCACCGGCGCCCCCAAGTCCAGTGCCCTGCGGATCATCGACGCCCTGGAGACCGCCCCGCGCGGCCCCTACTGCGGCGCCGTCGGCTGGGTCGACGCCGACCGCGGCGAGGGCGAACTCGCCGTCGGCATCCGCAGCTTCTGGATCGACCGGACGGCGCCCGGTGCGCCCGTGCTGCGCTTCGGCACCGGCGCCGGCATCACCTGGGGCTCCGACCCCGAAGGCGAATGGGCGGAAACCGAACTGAAGGCCGCCCGCCTGGTCGCGATAGCGTCGGGCGCCGAGACCGACTGACGGCCGGCACCGGCACCGGCACCGGCACCGGCACCGGCGCGAGGCCGGCCCGGCGGGCCACCCGCACCACGACCTCGCGGCCGTACGCCCGAGAGCCCGGCCGCCGGCCCGGCCGGCCACCCGCACCTTCTCACCGTCCGACCGTCCCCGCCCCAACGCCCAGAGGAGCAGCCCTCGATGCAGCACCCGACCAAGAGCTGGGTCAACGGCGCACTCGTCGACTCCGCCGACGCCGCGCTCTCCGTCCTCGACCACGGACTCACCACCGGCGACGGCGTCTTCGAGACCCTGAAGGCCGTCGACGGCAGGGCCTTCGCCGTCACCCGCCACCTCGACCGGCTCACCCGCTCCGCCCGTGGCCTCGGCCTGCCGGACCCCGACCACGACCTGGTCCGCGAGGCCTGCGCCCAGGTCCTCGCCGCCAACCCCATGCCGCTCGGCCGGCTGCGTCTCACCTACACCGGCGGCACCGCCCCGCTCGGCTCCGAGCGCGGCGACGGCTCCCCCACCCTGGTCGCCTCCATCGGCGCCGTGGCCCGCCGCCCCGACACCACCGCCGTCGCCACCGTCCCGTGGCGCCGCAACGAGCACAGCGCCGTCGCCGGCCTCAAGACCACCTCGTACGCCGAGAACGTGGTCGCCCTCGCCGCCGCGCACCGCGTCGGCGCGTCCGAGGCCCTGCTCGCCAACACCGCCGGACGGCTCTGCGAGGGCACCGGATCCAACGTCTTCGTCGTCCTCGGCGGCCGCCTGCTCACCCCCACCCTTGCTTCCGGCTGCCTGGCCGGCATCACCCGCCGACTGGTCCTCGACTGGTGCGACGCCGAGGAGGCCGACCTGCCGCTGGACGTGCTCGAGGAGGCCGACGAGCTCTTCCTGACCTCCACCCTGCGGGACGTCCAGGCCGTCACCCGTGTCGACGACCGCGAACTGCCCGGCCCCGGCCCGGTCACCGCCAAGGCGATGGCCGTCTTCGCCGAGCGCAGCGGGGACGACCTGGACCCGTGACCCCTCCGGCCGGGGGCGCCGGTGGCCGAACCAGGCCGGTGGACCGTCCGCACCGGTGCACCGGCGGATAGAACGCCCGCACGGAGGGGAAGGGACCTCGACATGACCACCACGCTGCGGCCCGAGGGCCCGGAGACACCCACCACCGCCGGCGGCCGCACCAGACGCTGGCAGATTCGCGCCAACGGCCGGCCGGTGGGCGCCCTGCGTACCACCAGTGTCCCGCGAGGAAGCCAAGTCTGGGGAGAGATCGCCGAGTTGGAGGTCCACGAGGGGCGCGGAAGGGGCCGCGGGACGATCGGCGCGCTGGCCGCCGAGGAGGTGCTGCGCGGCTGGGGATGCTCCCGGGTGGACGTGGACATCCCCGAAACGGCGCAGGCCGCCCGCGGCCTCGCCGCCGCCCTCGGCTACACCGAGCGGATGCGGAACATGGCCAAGCACCTCACGGCCCCGCCCGGGCTGCCCGCCGACGTGGCCGCCCGCCGGATCGGCCCGGAGGACTTCCCCGGCTGGCTCGCCCAGGCGAAGCAGGGCTACCTGCGGGACCTCTGCGCCTCGGGCCTGAGCGAGCAGCAGGCCCGCGCCAAGTCCGACGCGGACCACGTGCACCTGCTGCCGCAGGGCGCGGACACCCCCGGCGTCGCCCTGCGCCGGCTCTACGGGGACGGGCCGGACCCGCTGGGCGCCCTCTGGCTGGCCCTGCGGGTCCGGGACCTGCCCGACGGCTCCCCGCTCGCCTGGGTGATGGTCGTGGAGGTGGCCGAGGCCCACCGCGGCCGCGGCCACGGCCGCACCCTGATGCTGCTCGCCGAGCGCGAGTGCCTGGACGCCGGGGTGCGCGACCTCGGCCTGAACGTCTTCACCGGCAACGAGGTCGCGATCCGGCTCTACGACTCTCTCGGCTACCGCATCACCAACCGGGTCTACGGCAAGCCGTTGATCTGACAAGCATGCTGATGCTGCGTCAGGGGGTCTTGGCGGCCTCGATCAGCGCGGTGATCCGCTCCCGCAGCCCGTCCTGGCTCTGCCCGCCGTCCAGCCGCTGCCCGGCGATCACGTACGTCGGAGTGCCGGTGACCCCGATCGCCTTGCCCTCCGCCTGGTCGGCGTCCACGATCAGCGTGTGCCGGCCGTCGACCAGTGCGGTGTCGACCTCCTCGGCGTCCACGCCGACCTCGCGGGCGACCTCCAGCAGCACCGCCTCACCGCGCGCCTCCAGGTCCCCGACCCGGCCCAGCAGCGCCTCGACGTACGGCCACCCGAGGCCCTGCGCGAACGCCTCCTCGGTGGCCTGCGCCGCGGCGTACGCGTGCTTGTGCTTCTCCAGCGGGAAGTGCCGCAGCTCGATCGGGAGCGCATCGCCGTACTCGGCGCGCAGCGCCCGGACGTCGTCGAGTGCCGTGCGGCAGTCCGGGCACTGGAGCTCGCACCAGAACTCCAGGCGGGGGAGGGAACCTTCGATCATGCCCCCAGTGTTCCACTAGTGGGCGCCGCCCCGTCCCGGTGGTGCGCCCGACCGACGGCCGCAGCCACGGGAGGTCCGATGACCAGAGTGAGCACGAGCACCGGGCGCGGTACGCCGCGGCCCGCCGGGCCGGCCGGGGAGCGGCCGTGCTGACGGCGGCGGTCGCCTTCGCGCTCACCGCGGCCGGAGTGGCCGTGGCCGGTCTGCGCGCGTACCGTCGGCGGTTCCGCTCCGCGACCCGCTGGTTCGCCGCTGCGCTGCTCCCGGCCGGGCTCTACCTGTCCGGCCTGTTCCCGGTCGCGCGGACCATCGGCGACGAGCTGGCCGGCTGGGCGACCGACCTCGTCTTCAGCCCCCGGATCTGGACGGGCCTCGCGCTGCTCGCCGTCTCCGCCGCGCTGCTGGTCACCACCCGCGTGGTGGGTCGGCGCCGGGCCGTGGGCGGGTCCGGGTCAGGCCCGGCCGCAGCGGGTGCGGCCCCGGTCAGGCCCGCGGTGGCGGGCTCGCAGGCGGCACCGGCCGGCCTGACGAACGCCGCCGCCCCCGAGGCGGCCGCCCCGAAGGCGGCCTCCCCGAAGCGCGGCAAGGCGGGCAAGCGGGACGACGGCCTCGGCGACGAGTTCGACGACATCGAGGAGATCCTCCGCCGCCGCGGCATCTGACCCGAGGCGGGCGGGAAGCGGACCGCGGACGAAGCGGAGGCGGCGCCGAGCGGAGAAGCGCCGGCCGTCGCTCAGACGGAGGGCACGGCCTCCGCCGAACGCTGCCGCGCCCGGTAGGCGGCCACGTGCAGCCGGTTGCCGCAGGTTCGGCTGTCGCAGTAGCGCCGGGAGCGGTTGCGGGAGAGGTCCACGAAGACCCGCGCGCAGTCGGGCGCCTCGCACCGGCGCAGCCGGTCCCGCTCCGCGGCGGTCAGGATGAAGGCCAGCGCCATGCCCAGTTCCGCCGCCAGGTGGTCGTGCAGGGCGGCGTGCGGGGCGAAGTAGTGGATGTGCCACCCGTGGTGGTCGTGGTTGGTCAGGCGCGGCGTGGTGCCGGCGTCCGCGACCAGGGCGTTGATCAGCTCCGAGGCCTCCTCGGTGCCCTCGGTGACGAACACCTCCCGGAGCCGGGTGCGCAGCCGGTGCACGTTGCGCAGGTCGTCCTCGGTCAGCGAGTCGACCTCGCTGATCTCCTGGCGGACCACGAAGGCGTCGAGTGCGGCCACGTCGGGCAGCAGCTCGGTGCCGCACACCTCGGGTGCGGTGTTGAGCAGCTCGACGAGGATGCTCAGTGCGCACTCGGTGTCGTGGGTGATCAGCACGGTGGGGGCTCCTCGCCCGGAGGGGGCCGTCGGCACCCCGCGTCTACGGTCAACCTCAGACCTTACCGGGCCCCGTGGCGCACGGCGGTCGCTTCGCCCGAAGGGTTGTGCGGGAGCCCGGCGCCGGAAGGTGGCGGCGCTCCGCGGCGCGCGGAAAGACGACGGCGCCCGGCACCGAGGCCGGCCACCCGTGTGGGTGGCCGGCTCCGATGCCGGGCGCCTGCGGTGCTGGGGCCCGCTCCGGTGGGAGCGGACCGTGTCACCGGCCCCGAGACCGCGTCGTGCGCGGCTGAGTCTTGCTGCCGTGCCCCCGAGTAGGACGGCTGCGGTGACGGCAGGGGGTTCGGCCCCGCCGACTGCGGGGTGCGACCACCTCCCGGACGGGGTCAGCTTTCGGCGAGGATGTGGGACAGCTCCCGGTCGAGGTCGAAGTGACGGTGTTCGGTGCCGGGTGGCACGGCGGCGTCCGTCCGCTTGAGGAAAGACTCAAGCGCGCGGGCCGGGGCCTCCAGCAGGGCTTCTCCTTCCGGAGAGCTCAGCGCGATGCAGACCACCCCTTGCCCGTGGCTGCGCGAGGGCCACACCCGGACGTCGCCGGTGCCCGTGGGTCGGTGCAGCCCCTCCGCAAGGAGATCTCGGGCGAACACCCACTCCACGGTCTCGTCGGCGCCCGTGTGGAACGTCGCGTGCACGGCATAGGGGTCGGCGGTGTCGTAGCGCAGGCCCGCGGGGACGGGCAGTGAGGACTCGCTGGACACGATGAGGCGCAGGTGCAGCTCGCAGCTGACCGTGGTGTTCATAAGCGCCATGGCCTTTCGCTCAGTGTGCGCTCGGGGAATCGCACGTCGGCGAACGGACCATCCCACCTCCGCGACCGATGTAAACCCCTCTGTCCGGATTCGGGGCCGAGTCGTACCCCTTACGGCGCATTGCGGATTCGGCACGGAGTGCCCGGTGCCGCATTACCGGGCCACTTCTCGGTTAGTTTCCCGGCATGACTGTACGAAGCGACAAGGCGCGCGGGAACGCGGGCGGGAACACGAGAACGGGTGATGCGGCCGTGCCGGACGAATCGGGGGCCAGACCGGGCGACGGGAACGGCGGCGGGGCCGCCGGGCAGGGGCGGTCCGACGAGGTGACCGCGGACGGCGGGCGGGGGCTCGGCTCGCGGGCACCGCACTTCATCCGCCGCTCCCGGCCCCTGCACCTGAGCTGGCAGGTGGCGGTCTTCCTGGTCGGCCTGGCGGTGGTCGGGGCCGGCGTGATCATGCTGCCGTTGCCGGGGCCCGGCTGGGTGGTCATCTTCCTGGGCATGGGCATCTGGGCCACCGAGTTCGTCTGGGCCCAGCTGGCCCTGCGGTGGACCCGCCGCAAGGTGGCCGAGGCGGCCCAGAAGGCGCTGGACCCGAAGGTGCGGCGCCGCAACATCACCCTCACCGTGATCGGCCTGGTGGTGATCGCCGGCATCGGCGCCTGGTACCTGGCGAGGTACGGACTGGTCGTGCCGTGGAAGATCGGCGAGCGCTGACCCGCCCGGCCGCAACCGGTGGCGGCCCGTCCGTGGGAAGACGAACGAGGGCGGACCGGCGGGGGGCGGGTGCCGGGTGCGGGGGGCCCGAACGGGGGGTGTTCGGACCACCCCGACGGATGCGGTAATGTTTTCCCTGCACCCGGGCGATTAGCTCAGCGGGAGAGCACTTCGTTCACACCGAAGGGGTCACTGGTTCGATCCCAGTATCGCCCACCGGAATGCATTGTGATATGTGAGGCCCAGCCGATTATCGGCTGGGCCTCACATGTATTTCCGCAATGTGCTGAACGGCCGTCCGGAAGTTCCCGGGGAATCGGCTGAGGATCAGTCACCTTCCGCGCGGGGCGCGAGTTCTGCAGGTGCGCCAGGCGGTCCCGGCCGGTCCGGGTTGTACGACACCCCCCGAACGGTGCTACTGTTCTTCTCGTTGCCCGGGCGATTAGCTCAGCGGGAGAGCACTTCGTTCACACCGAAGGGGTCACTGGTTCGATCCCAGTATCGCCCACCGGACAGCACGCAGGCCCTGATCGGAAGACCGGTCAGGGCCTGTGGCGTTCGCGGGCCGACGGCTACGCCGCGACCTCGCAGCTGTGCTCCGGCGAGAGCCGCCGCCCGCAGCCGCACCGGGCCGGCCGCAGCGGCCAGGAGACGTCCACCCGCTCCGGAGTCCCCGAGCGGTCGAACCAGTTCTGCAGCCCCCGCGCCTGCGCCGCGTGCCAGACCGCCTGCCGCAGGTGCAGCTCCGCGACCGACAGCCCGCCCAGCGCCGCCGGGTAGCGCGAACCGATCGCCCGGACCAGCTCCAGCGAGGCCGTCGCGTCCGCCGTGGCGTCGTGCGCCCCGGCCAGCTCCACCCCGTAGTGCGCACAGAGGTCAGTCAGCGTGCGCCGGCCCTTCCGGTAGCGGTCCACGTGCTTGTCCAGCACCCGCGGGTCGAGTACCAGCAGCTCCTGCGGGCCGAGTGCCTCCGTCAGCGACACCGTCCGGTGCCGGCGCAGCTCCCGGTCCAGCAGCGTCAGGTCGTACGGGGCGTTCATCACCACCACCGGGCGCCCGGCCCGGGCCTGCTCGGCCAGCGCGCGGGCCAGCTCCGCCACCACCGTGCGGGCCGGGCGGCCGTGCGTGCGCACCCGCTCGTCGGAGATGCCGTGGATCGCACGGGCGCCCTCCGGTATCGGCACGCCCGGATCGGCCAGCCAGGTCGCGGTCCGCGCGGGTGCACCCGGGGTGAGCTGGACCACCAGGGCGGCGGAGACGATCCGGTCGGTCTCGACGTCCACGCCGGTGGTCTCGGTGTCGAAGGAGGCAAGCGGGCCGGTGTACCAGTGCTGCTGCATGACTGCCCCTCAGGTCCTGCGTTCACCGGAGGTGATACCGCTCCTGACGTCCGCTCAACCGTTTGGCCCCGGCCGGGTCGGGAACCCTGCGGTCAGGTGTCCTGTTCGAATCCGGACGGGCCCGGGGCCGGGGGAGGCAACGGGGCGATGGTGGTGACACAGCCGCAGCCCGAGGAGGCGGCGGAGGTCCTGCGGGGCGACCTGGCGGTGACGGCCTGCATGGAGACGCTGCAGGTCGGCTACCTGCACGCGGTCGCGGCCGCCGCCGGCTGCTCGCTCTCCCAGCCGTTCCCTGACAACGGCATCGACTGGCAGGTCAGCCACGGCTCCCGGGCGCACGAGGTGGACGACGAGGTCACCGTCAAGATCCAGCTCAAGGCCACCCAGCAGATCGCCCCCCGGCCGCGCGGTGCCCACTTCAGCTTCACCCTGGACAACGACCACCTGCGCAAGCTGGCCCGGGAACGGGTCGCGGTCCCGCGGATCCTGGTCGTGATGCTGCTGCCCAGCCGGGTCGACCGCTGGCTGGAGGCCCGGCCCGACGCGCTGGAGCTGCGGCACTGCTGCTACTGGGTCAACCTGGCCGGCCACCCGGTCACCGGGCAGCGTCGGACCAACGTCCGGGTGCCCACCGCGAAGGTCTTCGACGACCGTGCACTGTGCGACATCATGGCGCGGGTCGGCGCGGGCGGCAGCCCGTGACGGCGCCGCCCCCGGCGGGAGGAACAGGACCATGACGCTGCCACCCGGGCACCACGACGGCACCCGGCCCCTGCCCGATCCGGCCGCCGTCGACCCCGCCGTGCTCGCCACCCTCCTCGCCCGGCACGGCTGGACCCGCCGCGGCGGACCGACCGCCCGCTACGGGCGGTGGACGCCCCCGGACGACGCAGGCTCCGGCACCAGCCTGCTCGTCCCGGCCGACGACGGCTTCGACGACGCGGTCGAACTCCTCGCCGACGCCGTCACCGCGCTGTCGCAATCGCGCAGCCCCTCCGCCCGCGCCATCCTGCTGGCCCTCACCGTCCCCGGCGACGAGCTGCAGTGGCGGCGCGAGCTCCCCGGTCCGGCCGGCACCGCGCCGTGGGAGGACGCCGAGCGGCTCCGCCGCTCGGCCCGGGGGATGCTCGCGGCCGGTGCCAAGGCCGGCCGGACGAGGGCGGCCTACTTCGGCGCCCGGCTGGACGCCTGGGCCGGTGACTTCCTGGAGCGCGTCCTGGTGGTCGAGCACGGCCCGGCCGCTCAGGGCGGTGCCGGGCTCACCGCCCACACCCCGGCGCCCGAGGGCCGGGCGGCGGTCACCACCCTGGTCCGTGCCCTGGAGGCGCTGCGCGACGCGGTGGACTACCGGCGGGTCAGCGGCGGGCCGGAGGCCTTCGAGAACGCCGTCCAGGCCGGGGTCAGCCGCGAGCTGGTGGAGTCCGTCGCCGAGCTGGTGCGCGGCGCGACGGCGGCGCAGCTCTCGGTCGCCTGGTCCGCCGCCGTCGGGACCCCGGGCGGCTTCGGCGACCGGCGGATCGTGCTGGAGTTCTCCCCGGGGGACCTCCCGGCGCTGGCGGAGGCCGCCGCGCTGCTGGAGCGGATCGAGCCGGCCGTCGCCGTCACCGTGGTCGGTGTGGTCGTCCGGCTCAAGCGCACCGACCCCTCCGGGCCCGGCACCGTCCGGCTGCGGGTGCTCGGCGGTGCCGAGGTCGGCGAGGTGAAGCTGCGGCTCGCCGACCCGGCCTACCGGCTGGCCGCCGAGGCCCACCTGGCCGGCACGCCGGTACGGGTCAGCGGCAGGCTGGAGCGGCGCGGCGGCTTCCGCCGGCTCACCCACCCCCGCGGCCTGGAGCTGTGCGGAGTGGAGGACGGGGAGCACGAGCGGCTGCTGAAGAGCCTGGGCGAGCGGACCGAGCCGATCTAGGCGGGCGGCCGAGCGGATCCGGCCGGGAGGCCGAACGGATCTAGGTGACGGTGGGGCCACCGGTCTCGGTACCATCGGTCAGACGCAGCGCAGTGTTGCGTCCTCTGAATCCAGCACGTCAGGAGAGACCGGTGACGGACGTCCGGGTAATCATCAACCGCGAACCCGATCGGGAAGAGCGCGTGGTGACCACGGGCACTACGGCCGCCGAGCTCTTCGCCGACGACCGCTCGATCATCGCCGCCCGCGTCGGCGGCCAGCTCAAGGACCTCGCGTACGCCGTTCAGGACGGCGACGAGGTCGAGCCGGTCGCGATCGGCAGCAAGGACGGCCTGGACATCCTGCGCCACTCCACCGCGCACGTCATGGCGCAGGCCGTGCAGCAGCTCTTCCCGGAGGCCAAGCTCGGCATCGGCCCGCCGGTCAAGGACGGCTTCTACTACGACTTCGACGTCGAGAAGCCGTTCCACCCCGATGACCTCAAGGCCATCGAGAAGAAGATGCAGGAGATCATCAAGCGCGGGCAGAAGTTCTCCCGCCGGGTGGTCACCGACGAGTCCGCCCGCGAGGAGCTGGCCGCCGAGCCGTTCAAGCTGGAGCTGATCGGTCTCAAGGGCTCCGCCGCCACCGCAGGCGAGGGCGCGGACGTCGAGGTCGGCGCCGGCGAGCTGACCATCTACGACAACCTGGACGCCAAGACCGGCGAGCAGTGCTGGGGCGACCTCTGCCGTGGCCCGCACCTGCCCTCCACCCGGCACATCCCGGCGTTCAAGCTGATGCGCAACGCGGCCGCCTACTGGCGCGGCAGCGAGAAGAACCCCATGCTGCAGCGCATCTACGGCACCGCCTGGCCGAGCAAGGACGAGCTCAAGGCGCACCTCGACTTCCTGGTCGAGGCCGAGAAGCGCGACCACCGCAAGCTGGGCAACGAGCTCGACCTCTTCTCCATCCCGGAGGAGATCGGCTCCGGCCTCGCCGTCTTCCACCCCAAGGGCGGCATCATCCGTCGCGCCATGGAGGACTACTCGCGCCGCCGGCACGAGGAGGAGGGCTACGAGTTCGTCTACACCCCGCACGCCACCAAGGGGAAGCTCTTCGAGAAGAGCGGCCACCTGGACTGGTACGCCGACGGCATGTACCCGCCCATGCAGCTCGACGAGGGTGTGGACTACTACCTGAAGCCCATGAACTGCCCGATGCACAACCTGATCTTCGACGCGCGCGGCCGCTCGTACCGTGAACTGCCGCTGCGCCTCTTCGAGTTCGGGACGGTGTACCGGTACGAGAAGTCGGGTGTGGTGCACGGTCTGACCCGCGCCCGCGGCTTCACCCAGGACGACGCGCACATCTACTGCACCCGTGAGCAGATGGCGGACGAGCTCGACTCGACGCTGACCTTCGTGCTCGGCCTGCTGCGGGACTACGGCCTGACCGACTTCTACCTGGAGCTCTCCACCAAGGACCCGGAGAAGTACGTCGGCAGCGACGAGACCTGGGAGGAGGCCACCGCGGTCCTCGCCAAGGTGGCCGAGAAGCAGGGCCTGCCGCTGGTCCCGGACCCGGGCGGCGCGGCCTTCTACGGCCCGAAGATCTCGGTGCAGGCGAAGGACGCCATCGGCCGTACCTGGCAGATGAGCACCATCCAGCTCGACTTCAACCTGCCCGAGCGGTTCGACCTGGAGTACACCGGGGCGGACGGCTCGCGGCAGCGGCCGGTCATGATCCACCGCGCGCTGTTCGGCTCGATCGAGCGGTTCTTCGCGGTGCTGCTGGAGCACTACGCCGGCGCCATGCCGCCGTGGCTGGCCCCGGTCACCGTGACCGGCATCCCGATCACTGACGAGCACGTGCCCTACCTGCTGGAGGTCGCGGCCGAGCTGAAGAAGCGCGGGATCCGGGTCGAGGTGGACAGCTCGGACGACCGGATGCAGAAGAAGATCCGCAACGCCCAGAAGTCGAAGACCCCGTTCATGCTGATCGCGGGCAACGACGACGTCGAGGCGGGCGCGGTCTCCTTCCGCTACCGCAACGGCGAGCAGAAGAACGGCGTGCCGGTGGCCGACGCGATCGCCGAGATCGTCGACGCCGTGGAGCGCCGCATCCAGGTGTGACGCGGTAGCACGGTGTGCGGTGTGGGGCAGGCTCCGCAGGGAGTCTGCCCCACTCTGCTCTGCAAGCACCGCCGGGCGAATATGCTGATCAGCATGACGACTGAGCCGGAACTGCAGCGGGGCGTCGGCGAGCCGGACGGCTTCCGCCGCCTCTGGACCCCCCATCGGATGGCGTACATCCAGGGCGAGAACAAGCCCACCGGCCCGGCTCCGGACGACGGTTGCCCGTTCTGCTCGATCCCGTCGCTGAGCGACGAGGACGGGCTGGTCGTCGCGCGGGGGAGTGCCGTGTTCGCGGTGCTCAACCTGTACCCGTACAACGGCGGGCACCTGATGGTCGTCCCGTACCGGCACGTCGCCGACTACACCGAGCTGGACGAGGCGGAGACCGCCGAGCTGGCCGATTTCACCAAGAAGGCGATGACGGCACTGCGGGCGGCCTCGGGGGCGCACGGGTTCAACATCGGGATGAACCAGGGCGCAGCGGCCGGTGCCGGGATCGCGGCCCACCTGCACCAGCACGTGGTGCCGCGCTGGGGCGGGGACACCAACTTCATGCCGGTGGTCGGCCACACCAAGGTGCTGCCGCAGCTGCTGGCGGACACCCGCAAGATGCTGGCCGAGGCCTGGCCGCAGGACTGAGTGCCGGGCGGGCGGAAGGGCCCGCCGCCGAGAGGGCGGTCTCGGCGGCGGGCCCTTCCGTTGTGTCGGTGCCGGGCTCAGCCGGCGTCGTACTGGTCGACCCTGTACGGCCGGGTGCCCTGAGCCTCGGACTTGATGATCGACGCGCGGTTCTTGAAGAAGCGCTCGGCGTCGACGTCGTGCTCGGCCAGGAACTCCAGCGTGGCCTTGAGAACGGCCTGGGTCACCGGGTGGGAGACGTTCAGCGCGTTGTCCGCCATGGAGCGGGTGTTCCAGGGCGGTGCGGCCCAGGCGTGGCGCAGTCCGAACGGCTCGGGCAGGCCGAGCCCGCCGCCGAGCCAGCCGAGCAGGCCGGGGGCGCGGTAGAAGGGCGCGCGGACGGCCTGACGCACCACCTCGTCGTTGTCGATGAGGGGGAGCTTGAGGGTCTGTTCCTCCCAGAACTTCACCGTCTTCGCGACCGTCTTCTCCTTGTCCTTCGGCTTGTCGAAGAAGAGGCCGTTGACCGGTCCGAGGGCGAAGGCGGCCACCGTGACGTTGAGCGTGTTGGCCAGCAGGGTCACGGTGACGGTGAAGGTCAGGACCAGCTTGCCGTCGTGCGTGATGAACTGGGTGGCGAGGTAGTGCCGGGGGCCGCCGGAGAAGGTCTGCTTGTCGGCGATGGCCTGGACGGCGAAGTCGCGCATCCGGTCGCCGTCCATGTTGGCGTCGCCGGCGGGCGGGCGGCTGATCTCGTCGGCGCCCTCGCCGACCTCGAAGACGACCCACTGCTTGACGGCGACGTTCGGGATGCCGCTGTTGGCGACCTCGCTGATGCCGAGCGACTTGAGCTGGCTCGCGATCCGGCGGACGAGGTCCCAGGGGTGGAAGGCGCGGAAGTCGCCGTGGCCCTCGGCCGGGAGCAGCACGTCCGCCATCTTCCACTCGCCCCAGCGCCTCCCGGCGCCGAGGATGCCCTTGGCGCCGGCGTAGTGCTGGACGTTGGTCTCCTGCTCGGACTCCAGCCGGCCGAGTTTGGCCCGCAGGTCGGAGGCCTTCTTGTCCAGGTCGTCGCGGGGGACGGCCTTGGGGACGGTCGCGGCGACGGCGTTGCCCTCGACGAGGTCCTGCCAGCGGGCGCGCAGGTCGAGGGCGGAGCCGAGCACGATGCGCTTGGCGAGGTACCAGCCGACGACCGGGGCGAGCATCACCAGGCGGAGGTAGATGCCGAGCAGGCCGCCGGAGGGGGGCTTGATCGCCAGGAGCAGGGCGACGGCGGCCGCGGCGGCCAGCACGAGGGCACCGTAGAACGCGGCGTTCTTGGGGTTGTCGCGCTTGAGCCAGGCGCGGAGCTGGAAGGCGCCGAGCCAGAGCAGGGTGCCGGGGAGGAAGAGCACGCCGGTGACGACCGTGACGGTGGTGAGCCGGCGGTCGCGGGCGGTGCGGAGGTCCTCGGCGGCGAGGCAGTGCTCGACGATCTGGCGGGTGTCGACGCCGAAGGAGGGCACCAGCGGTTTGCGGTCGCCGCCGAGCGCACGGGAGATCACGGCGCGGCTGAACGCCTCGCCGAGGTTGGGGCGGAAGAGGGCGAAGCGGCCCTTCCTGGCGGTGGCGGCGGTGACGGCCGCGACGAAGTCGTGGACCTCGCTGTCGCGGTAGGCGGTCGAGGAGAGCGCCTGGGTGACGGCGGTCTGCGGGCCGGCGTCGGTCCGGGGTATCTGCGCACCCGGGGTCATGTCGAGTGTGGTCACGGTCGCGTCCCCTCCTCCCCTTGTCAGCGGCAGGTTACCGTGCCCCGGCACCGCTGCGCGGATGATCGTCTGAAGTACCGTCACGATCGGGCCACCCGGGGCCTGTGAGGCATGATGCCCACCTTCGGGGGCCGTGACGCACCTGGTGACGGGCGTGGGGGCGCAATGGTGCACGATGGGCGCAATGGGGTCGTGCCGAGGAGTCGGAGCGAGGGAGTCGCGGTGAAGGATCCGGTGCTGGTCTTCGACGGGGACTGTGCGTTCTGCTCGACCTGCGTGGTGTGGGCGGAGCGGTACCCGCGGCAGACGCTCGCCTCGGCGGGCTGGGCGGCGGTGCCGTTCCAGTTCGCGGACCTGGCCGGGCTGGACGCGCTGGCCGGGGGCCGCGGCGAGGTGTCGTGGGAGCGGGCCGAGCACGAGGTGCTCTGGGTGACGCCGGCCGGCCGGGTGTACGGAGGGGCGCAGGCGGTGGCGCGGCTGCTGATGCGCTCCGGCGGTGCCTGGGCGTACCTGGGCGGGGTGCTGGCGCTGCCGCCGGTGCGGCCGGTGGCGGGCGTCGTGTACCGGTGGGTGGCGAAGAACCGGCACCGGATGCCGGGCGGGACGCCGGCCTGTGCGCTGCGCCCGCGGACGGGTCCGGACCGGCCCTAGGCGGGTCCTGGTCCTAGGTGCGGTCCTCGGCGGTGTAGCGGTTGGCGAGGGCGGCGGGCATGGGTTCGTGGCGCAGGTAGGCGCGGGAGAACTCGGCGGTGCCGTGTGTGATCGAGCGCAGGTCGACGGGGTACCGGACGAGTTCGAGTTCGGGGACCTCGGCGCGCAGCAGGGTGAGGGCGGGGCCGCCGGTCTCGGTGCCGAGGACGCGGCCGCGGCGGGCGGAGAGGTCGGTCAGGACGGCGCCGAGGTAGTCGTCGGGCAGCAGCACGCTGACCGCGGCGACGGGTTCGAGGAGCCGGATGACCGCGTGCTCGGCGGCGTCGCGCAGGGCGAGGGCGGCGGCGGTCTGGAACGAGGAGTCGGAGGAGTCGACCGAGTGCGCCTTGCCGTCGGTGAGGGTGACGCGGACGTCGACGAGCGGGTATCCGGTGGAGACGCCCTTGGCGAGTTGGGCGCGCACGCCCTTCTCGACGGAGGGGATGAAGTGCTTGGGGACGGCGCCGCCGACGACGTGCTCGTCGAATTCGAAGCCGGCGCCGGCGGGGAGGGGTTCGACCTCCAGGTCGCAGATGGCGTACTGGCCGTGCCCGCCGGACTGCTTGACCAGGCGTCCGTGGCCGGCGGCCGCGGTGCCGAAGGTCTCGCGGAGGGCGACCCGGGGTTCGACGGTGTCGACGTGGACGCCGTGGCGGCTGCGGAGCCGGTCGAGGACGACGTCGGCGTGGGCCTCGCCGGTGCACCAGAGGACGAGCTGGTGGGTGTCGGGGTTCTGTTCGAGGCGCAGCGCCGGGTCCTCGGCGGCGAGCCGGGCCAGGGCCTGGGAGAGCTTGTCGTCGTCGGCCTTGCTGTGGGCCTCGATGGCGATCGGCAGGAGCGGCTCGGGCAGGGTCCAGGTGTCGAGTTTGACCGGGTGGCCGGGTTCGTGGGCGGTGTCGCCGGAGCGGGCGCCGGTGAGCTTGGCGGCGCAGACGAGGTCGCCGGCGACGGCGTGCGGGACGCTCCGCTGGAGCTTGCCGAACGGGCTGGTGAGGCCGGTGACGCGTTCGTCGCCGTCCTGGTCCCCGGGGTGTTCGGGGCCGGTGAGGTGGATGCGGGTGTCGGGGCGCAGTGTGCCGGCGTAGATGCGCAGCAGGCTGATCCGGCCGACGTAGGCGTCGCCGGTGACGCGGACGACCTGGGCGGCGAGGGGTGCGTCGGGGTCGCACTCGGGGGCGGGGCGGGTGCGTCGGGTGGGGTCGGGGAAGGCGGTGGTGATGAGGTCGAGGAGTTCGGCGGCGCCGAGACCGGCGTCGGTGGTGGGGATGGCGGGGTGGAGGGTGCAGGCGAGCACCTCGCGGCGCATGCCGTCTTCCAGCGATTCGGTGTCGAGGGTGTCGCCGGCGAGGTAGCGCTCCATGAGGGTGTCGTCCTGGCCGGAGATGGCCTCGACGAGGCTGTCGCGGGCGGGGGCGGTGTCGGGGAGCGGTTCGGTCTGCCCGTAGGTGTGGCCGGTGAGCAGGTCGACGCTGCCGTCGGGGTGGCCGTCGTGCTGCACGGGGAGGAAGAGCGGGCGCAGGGTGTCCGGGCCGAGGTTGAAGGCGTCGTGGCAGGCGGTGAGGATGTCGTCGAAGCTGCTGCGGGCGATGTCGAGCTTGGCGACGGCGATGGCGCGCGGGATGCCTTCGGCGGCGCACTCGCGCCAGAGCGCGCGGGTGGGGGCGGTGACCGGGTCGGTGGCGGAGACCACGAAGACGGCGGCGTCGGCGGCGTGCAGGGCGGCGCGCAGGTCGGCGGAGAAGTCGGGGTGGCCGGGCGGGTCGAGCAGGTTGACCTTGACACCGTTCCATTCGAGCGGGAGCAGCGAGAGCTGGACGGAGCGCTGCTGCTGGTGCTCGATCTCCTCGTGGTCGGAGACGGTGGTGCCGTCGGAGACGCGGCCGGTGCGGCCGATGGCGCCGGCGGCGAGGGCGAGGGACTCGGCGAGGGTGGTCTTCCCCGCGCCGCTGCAGCCGATGAGGACGACGTTGCGCAGGTGGGCAGGGTCGGTGACGGTGGGCGCCGCCTGGCCGGCTCGTGCGGTGCTGCGGTCGGGCATCGGGGTCTCCTCCCGTCGCGCCGAGGCTGTCGTGAAAAGTCTAGGGGTGATGCCTGCGGCACGGCGTCCCGTACGCGCGGGCGGTGACGGTGGGTGTGCGGACGTGTGCCGGGGGTGCGGGGCGGCGGGGTGCGGGGGCGGTGGGGCGGTGCGGTGCGCAGGAGCGTGTCGTCGGCGTGGCTACGATGGGTGCGCCGGACGGGCTGATCCGTTCGGCCGTCTGCCGCGTACGCCGCCGCAGGCGGGTACCAGGGAGATCGGAGCGGTCGGGAAGGCCATGCTGAACAAATACGCGCGTGCCTTCTTCACACGTGTCCTGACCCCGTTCGCCGCGTTCCTGATCCGGCTGGGTGTGAGCCCGGACGCCGTGACGCTGGTCGGTACGGCCGGTTCGGTGGCCGGCGCGCTGGTGTTCTTCCCGCGCGGGGAGTTCTTCTGGGGCACCGTCACGATCACGCTGTTCATCTTCTCGGACCTGGTGGACGGGAACATGGCGCGGCAGCTGGGCCGGTCCACGAAGTGGGGCGCGTTCCTGGACTCCACGCTCGACCGGGTGGCGGACGCGGCGATCTTCGGCGGCCTGGCCATGTGGTACGCGGGCAAGGGCGACAACAACCTGCTCTGCGCGGTGGCGATCTTCTGCCTGGCGAGCGGCCTGGTGGTGTCCTACACCAAGGCGCGGGCGGAGAGCCAGGGTCTGCCGTGCGACGTGTCGGGGCTGGTCGAGCGGGCCGAGCGGCTGGTGATCAGTCTGGTGGCGGCCGGCGTCGCGGGTCTGCACCAGTTCGGGGTTCCGTACGTGGAGTGGCTGCTGCCGGTCGCGCTGTGGCTGGTGGCCGCGGGCAGTCTGGTGACGGTGTTCCAGCGGATGCTGACGGTGCGCCGGGAGGCGTTCGAGGCCGATCGCGTGGCGGCCGGGAGCTGAAGGGGGCGGGCCTGCGGTGAAGGACCGATTGGTGTACTCGGCGTACGCGCTGGGCTGGGCGGTGCTGAAGCACCTGCCCGAGGCGGCCGCGCGGGGCCTGTTCGACGCGATCGCCGACTTCGCGTGGCGCAAGCGCGGCAAGCGGGTGCTGCAGCTGGAGGCCAATCTGCGGCGGGTGCGCCCGGAGGCGGACGAGGCCGCGCTGCGGGAGCTGTCGCGGGCCGGGATGCGCTCGTACATGCGGTACTGGATGGAGTCCTTCCGGCTGCCGGTGTGGAGCCGGAAGCGGGTGGCCCGGGACGTCCGGGTGGAGGGCTTCGAGGAGCTGCGGGCGGCGATGGAGTCGGGCCGTGGCGCGGTGATAGCGCTTCCGCACATGGGGAACTGGGACCTCGCGGGCGCCTGGGTGGCGCTGGAGGGGTACCCGTTCACCACGGTCGCTGAGCGGCTGAAGCCGGAGGAGCTGTTCGACCGGTTCGTGGCGTTCCGGGAGGGCCTGGGCATGGAGGTGCTGGCGCTCACGGGCGGCGGCGTCAACGTGGTCGGCACCCTGGCGCGGCGGCTGCGGGAGGGGCGGCTGGTCTGCCTGGTCGGCGACCGGGACCTCTCCGAGGCCGGCGTCGAGGTGTCGTTCTTCGGTGAGGCGACCAGGATGCCGGCCGGTCCGGCGGCGCTCTGCCAGCGGACCGGGGCGGCGCTGCTGCCGGTGACGCTCTGGTACGACGGCCCGGTGATGCGGGCGCGGATCCACCCGGAGGTGCCGGTACCGGCGGAGGGCGACCGCGCGGAGAAGACGCGGACGATGGTGCAGGCGATGGCGGAGGTCTGGCAGGCCGGGATCCGCGAGCACCCCGAGGACTGGCACATGCTGCAGCGGTTCTGGCTCGCCGACCTGCCGGCCCGTGCGACGGTGGAGGCACCGGCCGCGCCCCCGGCCGGCCGGCCGGCCGCGGAGACGGCGGGCGGGCCCGCGGTGGAGCCCGCCGCCGAGGCGTCCGGCTCCTGATCCCCGCCCGACCCCGCCCCCGACCTGTCCGAGAGGAACACGAGGAACCCGTGAAGATCGGCATCGTCTGCCCGTACGACTGGGACGTCCCCGGCGGGGTGCAGTTCCACATCCGGGACCTCGCCGAGCACCTGATCGGCCTCGGCCACGAGGTGTCGGTGCTGGCCCCCGCCGAGGACGACGAGGCGCTGCCGCCGTACGTGGTCTCGGCCGGGCGGGCGGTGGCGGTGCCGTACAACGGCTCGGTGGCGCGGCTGAGCTTCGGCATCCTGTCGGCGGCCCGGGTGCGGCGGTGGCTGAACGACGGGCGGTTCGACATCCTGCACGTGCACGAGCCGGCCTCGCCGAGCCTGTCGATGCTGGCGGCGTGGTCGGCGTCGGGACCGATGGTCGGCACCTTCCACACGTCCAACCCGCGCTCGCGGGCGATGATCGCGGCCTCGCCGATCCTCCAGCCCGGCCTGGAGAAGATGCGTGCGCGGATCGCGGTGAGCGAGTACGCGCGGCGGACCTTGGTGGAGCACCTGGGCGGGGACGCGGTGGTGATCCCCAACGGCGTGGACGTGGGCTTCTTCGCCGAGGCGGAGCCGGACGCGCGCTGGACCGGCGGCGCGGCCGCGGGCGAGCCCGGCACGATCGGCTTCATCGGGCGGATCAACGAGCCTCGCAAGGGCCTGCCGACGCTCCTGGCGGCGCTGCCGAGGATCCTGGCTGAGCGGCCGGGCGTGCGGCTGCTGGTGGCCGGCAAGGGCGACGAGGAGGAGGCGGTCGCCGGGCTGGCGCCGGAGGTGCGCCGGCAGGTGGAGTTCCTCGGCATGGTCAGCGACCGGGACAAGGCGCGGCTGCTGCGCAGCGTCGACCTCTACGTGGCGCCGAACACCGGCGGGGAGAGCTTCGGCATCATCCTGGTCGAGGCGATGTCGGCGGGCGCGCCGGTGCTGGCGAGCGACCTCGACGCGTTCAAGCAGGTGCTGGACGGCGGCGACGCCGGGGAGCTGTTCCCGGTGGAGGACGCGGACGCACTGGCGCGGTCGGCGCTGCGGTTGCTGGGGGATCCGGGGCGGCTGGAGGAGCTGCGCAAGGCGGCGTCCCGGCACGTGCGGCGGTTCGACTGGTCGACGGTCGGAGCGGACATCCTGGCGGTCTACGAGACGGTGACGGCGGGTGCGGCGGCGGTGGTCGAGGAGGACGAGCGGGGCAGCCGGCGCGGCCGGTTCGGGCTGGCCCGGGATTGACCGGCGGCCCGCGGCGGTTAGGGTCTCCCGGACCCGTTCCCGAGTGCTGGAGGCCCCGATGCCGCAGATCTCCGTCGACTACTCGCCCGAGCTGGCCGGCTCGTTCGACCGCCGTGAGCTGGGCCTGGCGATCAACCGGCTCGCGGTGAAGACGATCAACGCGAGCCCCGAGGCGTGCAAGACCGTCTTCCGCGAGGTGCAGGACTTCGTGGTGGGCGAGAGCGCGGGCCCGGACTCCCAGGTGTACGTGGAGTTCCAGATCTTCCCCGGCCGCACCGCGGAGGCGAAGGCGGCGCTCACCGAGGCGGTCATGGCGCTGCTGGCGGAGCGGGTCGTCCCCGCGCCCGGCACCCGGCTGTTCACCGCGGTGAACGTCCAGGACATCGACCGGGACAGCTACCGCAGCGCGACCCTCGGCGGCTGACCGGCGGGCACCCGGTAGCGTAGCGCCCCGTGACTACCTGGATCTGGGCCGGCGTGGCCGTGGTGCTGTTCGGCATGTACCTGAGTTGGACGGCCGGCCGGCTGGACCGGTTGCACGCCCGGATCGACGCCGCCCGCGCGGCGCTGGACGCGCAGCTGGTCCGTCGGGCCTCGGTGGCGATGGAGCTGGCGACCTCCTCGCTGCTGGACCCGGCGGCCTCGCTGCTGCTGCTGGACGCGGCGCACGCGGCCCGTCAGGCCGAGGACGACCAGCGCGAGGTGGCGGAGAGCCAGCTGAGCATGGCGCTGCGGGCGGTCTTCGCCGAGCCGGAGCAGGTGGCCGTGCTGACGGCCGAGCCGGGTGGCGAGGAGGCGGTGCGGGACCTCACGGCCGCGGTGCGGCGGGTGCCGATGGCACGCCGGTTCCACAACGACGCGGTGCGCGCGGCCCGGGCGGTGCGCGAGCACCGGCTGGTGCGGTACTTCCGGCTGGCGGGGCGGGCGCCGTTCCCGCTGGCGTTCGAGATGGACGACGCCCCGCCGCCGGCGCTCACGCCCGAGGGCGCCCCGGCCTGAGGCGGGCTTCCGGATGCGCCGGGACGTGTCGCGGCGCGAGTCGGGAAAGTGCGTCCGTATCCGGCCTGTTTGTCGTATCCCGTCGGTCAGCCTGGACTTGGTGGCGCATGGAACGGCCCTTTCTTCCGCCTACCATAGGGCGATAGCACTGGTTCATCTTCGAGTGAGGTCTCACGTGTCCACCACCCCCACCACCGCAGACCAGCCGCAGATCGGTACCGCCCGGGTGAAGCGCGGCATGGCCGAGCAGCTCAAGGGCGGTGTGATCATGGACGTGGTCAACGCCGAGCAGGCCAAGATCGCCGAGGACGCCGGCGCTGTGGCCGTCATGGCCCTGGAGCGGGTTCCGGCCGACATCCGCAAGGACGGCGGTGTCGCTCGCATGTCCGACCCGAACATGATCGAGGAGATCATCGCCGCGGTCTCGATCCCGGTCATGGCCAAGTCCCGGATCGGCCACTTCGTCGAGGCCCAGGTCCTCCAGTCGCTGGGTGTCGACTACATCGACGAGTCCGAGGTGCTGACCCCGGCCGACGAGGTCAACCACTCCGACAAGTGGGCGTTCACCACCCCCTTCGTCTGCGGCGCCACCAACCTGGGCGAGGCCCTGCGCCGCATCGCCGAGGGCGCGGCCATGATCCGCTCCAAGGGTGAGGCCGGCACCGGCAACGTCGTCGAGGCCGTCCGCCACCTGCGCCAGATCAAGAACGAGATCGGCCACCTGCGCGCGCTGGACCACAACGAGCTGTACGCCGCCGCCAAGGAGCTGCGTGCCCCGTACGAGCTGGTCAAGGAGGTAGCCGAGCTCGGCAAGCTGCCGGTCGTGCTGTTCTCCGCCGGTGGCGTGGCCACCCCGGCCGACGCCGCGCTGATGCGCCAGCTGGGTGCCGAGGGCGTCTTCGTCGGCTCCGGCATCTTCAAGTCGGGCGACCCGGCCAAGCGCGCCGCCGCGATCGTGAAGGCCACCACCTTCTTCGACGACCCGAAGATCATCGCGGACGCCTCCCGCAACCTGGGCGAGGCCATGGTCGGCATCAACTGCGACACCCTGCCGGAGACCGAGCGCTACGCCAACCGCGGCTGGTAGCCCCGGCCCGCGTCCGGCGTCGGCCCGCCGTAGCGCCTCGGCGCTCGGCGGGCCGCGCCGCGTACGCCCCCGGGCGGCGGTGCGCCGCCCGCGGCAACGATCACACGACGTACCGATCGAAGAAGGTTTGAGACCGTGAGCACTCCCGTCATCGGCGTTCTGGCCCTGCAGGGCGACGTCCGCGAGCACCTGGTCGCGCTGGCCGAGGCCGACGCGCTCGCCCGCCCGGTGCGCCGCGCCGAGGAACTGGCCGAGGTCGACGCGCTGGTGATCCCCGGCGGGGAGTCCACCACCATGTCCAAGCTGGCGCTGCTGTTCGGCGTGATGGACCCGCTGCGCGAGCGGGTCGCCGCCGGCATGCCGGTGTACGGCACCTGTGCGGGCATGATCATGCTGGCCGACAAGATCCTGGACGGCCGTGACGACCAGGAGACCGTCGGCGGCATCGACATGACCGTGCGCCGCAACGCGTTCGGCCGCCAGAACGAGTCCTTCGAGTCCGGGATCGCCTTCAAGGGCATGGACGACGCGCCGGTGCACGGCGTGTTCATCCGTGCGCCGTGGGTCGAGGCGGTCGGCGCCGGCGTCGAGGTGCTGGCCGAGCTGCCGGCCGCCGACGGTCCCGAGAGCCGGATCGTCGCGGTCCGCCAGGGCAACCTGCTGGCGACCTCGTTCCACCCCGAGCTGACCGGCGACCACCGGGTGCACGGCTACTTCGTGCGGATGGTGGAGGAGCACCTCGCGGCCGCCGCGCGGTAGCGCCTCGCCGCCGCACGCTGACCGTGTGCGCTCACCGGTGGCGACACCGGTAAGATCTCATCTGTTCATTTCCCTTTGGCGACGTAAAGGAGCTGGCGATGTCCGGCCACTCTAAGTGGGCTACCACCAAGCACAAGAAGGCCGTGATCGACGCCAAGCGCGGCAAGCTCTTCGCCAAGATGATCAAGAACATCGAGGTGGCGGCGCGGACCGGCGGACCCGACCCGGCCGGCAACCCGACGCTCTACGACGCCATCCAGAAGGCCAAGAAGAGCTCGGTCCCGATCGACAACATCAACCGCGCCGTCAAGCGCGGTGGCGGTCTGGAGGCCGGCGGCGCCGACTACCAGACCATCATGTACGAGGGCTACGGCCCGAACGGCGTCGCGGTGCTCATCGAGTGCCTCACCGACAACCGCAACCGCGCCGCCTCCGACGTGCGCGTCGCGATGACCCGCAACGGCGGCTCGATGGCCGACCCGGGCTCGGTGTCGTACCTGTTCACCCGCAAGGGTGTCGTGATCGTCCCCAAGGCCGACGGCGTGGACGAGGACAAGCTCTTCGAGGTCGTCCTCGACCAGGAGCCCGAGGAGATCAACGACCTCGGCGAGTCGTTCGAGATCGTCTCCGAGGCCTCCAAGATGGTCGCCGTGCGCACCGCCCTGGTGGACGCCGGCGTCGACTACGACTCGGCCGAGGCCAACTTCCTCCCGAGCATGCAGGTCGAGCTGGACGTCGACGGCGCCCGCAAGATCCTGAAGCTGATCGACGCCCTGGAGGACAGCGACGACGTGCAGAACGTCTTCGCCAACTTCGACATCAGCGACGAGGTCGGTGCCCAGCTCGACGCCGAGTGACCGTTCGCACTCCCCGGCCCGGTGGTCCCCTGGACCGCCGGGCCGGTGTCGTCGGCGGCCGTGTCGTACCCGGGGGGTAGCCTTCGCAGGTCGCCGGGCGTGCGGCGACCCGCCGCGAGCCGAAGGCGCCGGGAGCGGCCCGGGGGCGAGTGCGAGTGACAGAGAGGCGGGGCGTGACGTGCGGGTACTGGGCGTGGACCCGGGGCTGACCAGGTGCGGGGTCGGCGTCGTCGACGGTGCGCCGGGCCGGCCGCTGCGGATGGTCGGCGTCGGCGTGGTGCGCACCCCCGCCGGGGCGGAGATCGGGCAGCGGCTGCTCCTCGTCGAGCAGGGCATGGAGAGCTGGCTCGACGAGCACCGGCCGGACCTGGTCGCCGTCGAGCGGGTGTTCGCCCAGCACAACGTCCGCACCGTGATGGGCACCGCCCAGGCCAGCGCGGTGGCGATGCTCTGCGCCACCCGGCGCGGTATCCCGGTCACCCTGCACACCCCCAGCGAGGTCAAGGCCGCCGTCACCGGCTCGGGCCGGGCCGACAAGGCCCAGGTCACCGCCATGGTGCAGCGGCTGCTGCGGCTGGACGCGCCGCCCAAGCCGGCCGACGCCGCCGACGCGCTGGCGCTGGCCATCTGCCACATCTGGCGCGGGGGTGCGGCCGGCCGGATCGCCGCCGCGGTCGCGAAGGCCGCCCCCGCCGCCGGACCCGGCCGGGCCCCGGCCCGCGCCCCGTACTCCGCCCGAGCCCCCCGAGGAGCCGCCCGATGATCGCCTTCGTCCAGGGCCCGGTGGCCGCCATCGCCGCCGGCACCGTCGTCGTCGAGGTCGGCGGCGTCGGCATGGCCGTCCAGTGCACCCCGACCACCGCGGCCGGCCTGCGGCTCGGCGAGCCCGCCCGGCTGGCGACCTCGCTGGTCGTCCGGGAGGACTCGCTCACCCTGTACGGCTTCGCGGACGACGACGAGCGGGCCGTCTTCGAGATCCTGCAGGCCGCGCCCGGGGTCGGCCCCCGGCTCGCCCAGGCGATGCTCGGCGTGCACAGCCCGGACGAGCTGCGGGCGGCCGTGGCCGCGGGGAACGAGAAGGCCCTGATCGCCGTCCCCGGCATCGGCAAGGCGAAGGCCGCCAAGCTGCTGCTGGAGTACAAGGACAAGCTGGGCGCGCCGCACGGCGGCGTCCCCGCGCAGAAGCCGATCGCCGCCGGGCCCGCGCCGTGGAGCGAGCAGCTGCACTCCGCGCTGGTGGGCCTCGGCTACGCGCCGCGCGAGGCGGACGACGCCGTCGCGGCGGTGACGCCGGAGGCCGAGGCGCAGACCACGACCGACGTGGGCGCGCTGCTGCGGCTCGCCCTGCGCAGCCTCAACCGTTCCCGCTGAAGCCGTCTGGCGACCTGTCACTCTGCCGATATTGGAGCCCGAACCGATGAGCCCGTACGACTCCGACCCGGCCGACCGGCTGGTGACGGCCGCCGCCGACGGCGAGGACCAGGCGGTCGAAGCCGCGCTGCGCCCCAAGCTGCTGGACGAGTTCATCGGCCAGGAGCGGGTCCGCGAGCAGCTGTCCCTGGTGCTCCAGGCGGCCCGCAAGCGCGGCACAGCCCCCGACCACGTGCTGCTGAGCGGCCCGCCGGGGCTCGGCAAGACCACCCTCTCGATGATCATCGCGGCCGAGCTGAACGCGCCGATCCGGATCACCTCCGGCCCGGCGATCCAGCACGCGGGCGACCTCGCGGCGATCCTCTCCTCGCTCACCGAGGGCGAGGTGCTCTTCCTCGACGAGATCCACCGGATGTCCCGGCCCGCCGAGGAGATGCTCTACATGGCGATGGAGGACTTCCGGGTCGACGTGATCGTCGGCAAGGGCCCGGGTGCCACCGCCATCCCGCTGGAGCTGCCGCCGTTCACCCTGGTCGGCGCGACCACGCGGGCCGGCCTGCTGCCGCCGCCGCTGCGCGACCGCTTCGGCTTCACCGGCCACATGGAGTTCTACGCCCCCGCCGAGCTGAAGCGGGTCGTCCACCGCTCGGCCGCGCTGCTGGACGTCGAGATCGACCCGGCCGGGGCCGCGGAGATCGCCGGCCGCTCCCGGGGCACCCCGCGCATCGCCAACCGGCTGCTGCGCCGGGTTCGCGACTTCGCGCAGGTCCGGCACGACGGCGTGGTCACTCCGGAGATCGCCGCCCAGGCGCTGGACGTCTACGAGGTGGACGCGCGCGGGCTGGACCGGCTGGACCGCGCGGTGCTGGACGCGCTGCTGCGGCTGTTCGGCGGCGGCCCGGTCGGCTTGTCGACACTGGCGGTCGCGGTGGGGGAGGAGGCCGAGACCGTGGAGGAGGTCGCCGAGCCGTTCCTGGTCCGCGAGGGCCTGCTCGCCCGTACCCCGCGCGGCCGGATCGCCACCGCGGCGGCGTGGCGGCACCTCGGGCTCACTCCGCCGGTGCAGACCGCTCCGGTCCAGACCACGCGCGGTGCGGTGCCGGCCCAGCCCGACCTCTTCCAGGGCGGTGAGGGCTGAACGGGTGAGCCGGGGGTGAACCGGGCACCCGCCCGCCCCCGTGGAGCCCTCGCGGAGAAGCCGGGGGAGAAGTCCGTGGAGAAGTCCGTGGAGAAGTCCGGGAAAACCGTGCAGGCGGAGGGTCGCCACTTTCGGCGGCAGGATGCGATGCTTGGCGTTGTCCGATCAGTTCGGGGTCGCCTAGACTCCGCCGGACCGCCCCTCTCACCTGACGGGCCGACCAATACCACACAGGCCGCCGGCCCGGCGGCCCGTAAAGGACCCTGGCTGCAGTGAACCTCATCATCCTTCTCCTCCCGATCATCGCGATCGTGCTCATGTTCCGGTCGCAGAAGAAGCGCCAGCAGCAGATGCAGCAGATGCAGACGGCGCTGGAGCCCGGGGCGGGGGTGCGCACCATCGGCGGCCTGTACGCCCAGGTGAAGGCGGTCAACGAGGAGACCGTCGAGCTGGAGATCGCGCCGGGCGTGGTCTCCCACTTCACCAAGAGCGCGATCGCGGCGGTGCTGGACCCGCAGGAGTACGACGCGATCATCAACGGCCGCCCGGCCGACGACGAGCTGCCCGAGCCGGAGGCCGACGTCGAGGCCGAGCCGGCCGACGAGAAGCCGCTCTCGCTCGCCAAGGAAGGCGCCGAGAAGGGCGAGGCCGAGGGCGGCGCTCCCACGAGCAAGTAGTTACCGGCCGGGCACTCGCCCGGCTGCGCGGCGCAGTGCCGCGAGCCCACAGGATCTCATGGGCCCCAGATCCACCATGCCCCCGTCCAGCCACGAGCCGGACGGGGGTCCGGTAGGGGAGGTGGCATGGACAGGGAGAAACGAGCAAGGTGGCAACACCCAAGTCGCGCCCGCGCGACGGTTACCCAGGGCGGGCGCTGGCCCTCATCCTGGTGATCACCGTCGGACTGGTCGCCCTCATGTTCGGGACGGGCAACACCAAGCCCCGCCTCGGGATCGACCTCGCAGGCGGCACCAGTATCACGCTGAGTGCGAAGTCGACCGACCCCAAGGCGATCAACAAGTCCAACATGGACATCGCCACCGGGATCATCGAGCAGCGCGTCAACGGGATGGGTGTCTCCGAGGCGGAGGTCCAGACCCAGGGCGACCGGAACATCATCGTCAACATCCCCAAGGGTGGTGACAAGCAGAGCGCGGTCGACCAGGTCGGCACCACCGCGAAGCTGTACTTCCGCCCCGTCCTCGCCCTCGCCCCGAGTGGCATCCAGGCGCAGGCCCCGGCCCCCTCGGCGAGCGGCAGCGCCACCCCGGACGCGAGCCCCTCCGCGGGTGCCACCGGCTCGGCCTCCGCGAGCGCCTCGGCCCCGGCCGGTACGCCCAGCGCGAGCGCCACCAAGCAGGGCCGCGCGGTCGGCGAGGCCCTCGCCGCCACCCCGTCCGCCACCGCCACCGCCGCGGGCTCGGCCGCCGCCACCCCGTCCGCCACCGCCTCCGGCTCGGCCGCCGCCACCCCGAGTGCGGCCGCCACCCCGGGCGACGGCGCCACCGCGCCGACCGCGCCGGACGTGAGCGCCGCGATGACCTCCGGCACCGTGCCGCCGGAGCTGGCCGCCGCCTTCGCCGGTCTGGACTGCTCCAAGCCCGAGCAGCGCAACCAGAACTACCAGAAGGCCGAGGAGCAGCCGACCGTCGCCTGCACCCAGAAGGACGAGCGCGGCGTCTACTACAAGCTCGCCCTCGGCCCGGTCGCGGTGAAGGGCGCCGACGTCTCCAAGGCGCAGGCCAGCATCGACACCCAGCAGGGCGCCGGCTGGCAGGTCCAGCTCCAGTTCAACGGCAAGGGCACCGACGACTTCACCAAGGTCACCGGCCAGCTGGCCACCCAGGCGGACCCGACCAACCAGTTCGCCATCGTGCTGGACGGCAAGGTCGTCTCGCACCCGTACGTGCGCAGTGCCATCCCCGGCGGCTCGGCCGTGATCTCCGGCAGCTTCACCCAGACCGAGGCGCAGGACCTCGCCAACGTGCTGAGCTTCGGCGCCCTGCCGCTGGAGTTCACCACCGACGACGTCACCACGGTCTCCCCGCAGCTCGGCGGCGACCAGCTGGAGGCCGGTCTGATCGCGGGCGCCATCGGCATGCTGCTGGTGGTCCTCTACTCGCTGGTCTACTACCGCGGCCTCGGCCTGGTCTCGATCGCCGGTCTGATCGTTTCGGCGATCCTGACCTACTCGATCATGAGCCTGCTCGGCGCCGGCATCGGCTTCGCGCTGAACCTGCCGGCCGTCTGCGGCGCCATCGTTGCGATCGGTATCACCGCGGACTCCTTCATCGTGTACTTCGAGCGCATCCGCGACGAGGTCCGCGAGGGCGCTCCGCTGCGCCCGGCGGTCCAGCGGGCCTGGCCGCGGGCCCGGCGCACCATCCTGGTGTCGGACTTCGTGTCCTTCCTCTGTGCCGCGGTGCTCTACCTGGTCTCGGTCGGCAAGGTGCAGGGCTTCGCGTTCACGCTCGGTCTGACCACCGCGCTCGACGTCGTCGTGATCTTCCTGTTCACCAAGCCGCTGATCACGCTGCTGGCCCGGCGGAAGTTCTTCGCCGACGGCCACCCGTGGTCCGGCCTGGACCCGAAGCGCCTGGGCGCCCGCCCGCCGCTGCGCAGCAGCCGTCGCCGTCCCACCTCGTCCGCCGCCGCGAAGGGGGCCTGACACCGTGTCGCGCTTCTCCAATCTGGGCCACCGGCTCTACCAGGGCGAGGTCAGCTTCGACTTCGTCGGGCGCCGCAAGCTCTGGTACAGCATCTCCGGCGTGATCGTGCTGGTCGCGGCGATCGGCCTGGCCATGGGCCTGCACCTGGGCATCGAGTTCAAGGGCGGGCAGGTCTACACCGTCTCCAAGCCGGGGCTGTCCGTCTCCCAGGCACAGGACGCGGCCGACAAGATCGTCTCCTCGCACCCGCTGGTGCAGTCGGTGGACGACGGCAAGAAGATCCGCATCCAGGTCAGCTCCGAGGAGCAGGTCTCCTCCTCGACCTTCACCGACAAGCTGTCCAAGGAGATCGGCGTCCCGGTCGCCGAGATCGACACCCAGGTGATCGGTCCCAGCTGGGGTGAGCAGATCTCCAAGAAGGCACTCACCGGCCTGATCATCTTCATGGTCCTGGTGACGGCCTACCTGGCGATCGCCTTCGAGTGGCGGATGGCGGTGGCCGCCCTGGTCGCCCTCATCCACGACCTCCTGATCACCATCGGGGTCTACGCCCTGGTCGGATTCGAGGTCACCCCCGGTACGGTGATCGGCTTCCTGACCATCCTCGGGTACTCGCTCTACGACACGGTCGTCGTCTTCGACACCGTGAAGGAGAACACCAAGGGGCTCACCAAGCAGAACAAGCTCACCTACAGCGAGGCGGCCAACGCGGGCCTCAACCAGACCCTGGTGCGCTCGCTCAACACCACGGTGGTCGCCCTGCTCCCGGTGGCGGCGCTGCTGTTCATCGGTGGCGGCATCCTGGGTGCCGGCACCCTGAACGACATCTCGCTGGCGCTGTTCATCGGCCTCGCGGCCGGTGCCTACTCCTCGATCTGCGTCGCCACCCCTCTGCTGGCGCAGCTCAAGGAGGAGCAGCCGGACATGAAGGCCCTGGCCAAGCGGGTCGCCCAGCGGCGCGCCGCGGACGCCAAGGCGGCCGCCGAGGGCGGCTCCGGGGCTCCGGCGGGCGAGGAGTTCGCCGACGAGGACCTGCCGGCGGGTATGGTCGGTCAGCGCGGCCGGGCGTCCGGCGCCCGCGCCAAGGGCCGTCCGTCCACCAAGCGCTGAAGCGCGACCGACCCTAAGGACTCCTCGTGACCACCGCCGACATCGCACTGGCCGAGCTGTTGAACAGCCGCATCCGGGACGTCCCGGACTACCCGAAGCCGGGTGTGCTGTTCAAGGACATCGCGCCGCTGCTCGCCGACGCCGAGGCCTTCGCGGCGCTCACCCGGGCGCTCGCCGAGCGGGCGACGGCCCTCGGGGCGACCAAGGTGGTCGGCCTGGAGGCGCGCGGCTTCGTGCTGGCGGCCCCGGCGGCCTTCGCGGCCGGACTCGGCTTCGTGCCGATCCGCAAGCAGGGCAAGCTTCCCGGCGAGGTGTTCCGCCGCTCGTACGAGCTGGAGTACGGCGAGGCCGTGCTGGAGGTGCAGTGCGACGCCTTCGCGCCCGGTGAGCGGGTGCTGGTGGTGGACGACGTGCTGGCCACCGGCGGGACCATCGGGGCCTCGCTGGACCTGGTGAAGGAGGCCGGCGCCGAGCTGGCGGGCGTCGTGGTGCTGATGGAGCTGGGCTTCCTGGACGGGCGCACGCGGCTCTCCGAGCACCTGGGCGGCGCTCCGCTGGAGACGCTGGTCACCCTCTGAGGTCCGCGCAGGACCAGGGTCGAGGGCGGCGGTCGGATCATCCGACCGCCGCCCTCAGCGTGTCCGGGGCCGGGCGGCTGAACACCGGAGCGCCGGGCTCGGTACCATGAAGATTCATCCCCTCCCGGTCGTGCGAGGCAGAGCCGGCCGTGCGAGGGGCCCGGCCCAGGTGCCCCGAGGAGTGTCCTTGCCCGACGAGGTTGTGCCCACGGCCGCAGCGGCCGCCCCCGACAACCGTTCCACGCCCTCGGGGGCCACCCCGGCACGCCCGGCGCCGACCTCCTCGCGTCCGGCGGCTCCCGCGAGCCGGCCGTCCTCCTCCGGCGGTATGCGCGCCCGGCTGGCCCGCCTCGGCGGCCAGCGCTCCAGCGTGCTCAATCCGGTGCTGGAGCCGCTGTTCCGCTCCATCCGGGCCAACGACCCCAAGGCCGACCCGGCCCTGCTGCGGGACATCGAGCGGGCGTACGCGGTGGCCGAGAAGTGGCACCGCGGCCAGAAGCGCAAGAGCGGCGACCCGTACATCACCCACCCGCTGGCGGTCGCGACCATCCTGGCCGAGCTGGGCATGGACGCGCCGACCCTGATGGCCGGGCTGCTGCACGACACCGTCGAGGACACCGACTACGGCCTGGAGACCCTGCGCCGGGACTTCGGCGACTCGGTGGCCCTCCTGGTGGACGGCGTCACCAAGCTGGACCGGGTCAAGTTCGGCGAGGCCGCGCAGGCCGAGACCGTCCGCAAGATGGTCGTCGCGATGGCCAAGGACCCGCGGGTCCTGGTGATCAAGCTGGCCGACCGCCTGCACAACATGCGCACCATGCGCTACCTGAAGCGGGAGAAGCAGGAGAAGAAGGCCCGCGAGACGCTGGAGATCTACGCTCCGCTGGCGCACCGGCTGGGCATGAACACCATCAAGTGGGAGCTGGAGGACCTCGCCTTCGCGATCCTCTACCCCAAGATGTACGACGAGATCGTCCGGCTGGTCGCCGAGCGCGCCCCGAAGCGGGACGAGTACCTGGCGACCGTCATCGACCAGGTCCAGGGCGACCTGCGCGGCGCCCGGATCACGGCCTCCGTCACCGGCCGGCCGAAGCACTACTACTCGGTCTACCAGAAGATGATCGTCCGGGGCCGGGACTTCGCCGAGATCTACGACCTGGTGGGCATCCGGGTCCTGGTCGACACCGTCCGCGACTGCTACGCGGCGCTGGGCACCATCCACGCGCGGTGGAACCCGGTGCCGGGGCGGTTCAAGGACTACATCGCGATGCCCAAGTTCAACATGTACCAGTCGCTGCACACCACGGTGATCGGTCCCGGGGGCAAGCCCGTCGAGCTGCAGATCCGCACCTTCGACATGCACCGCCGTGCCGAGTACGGCATCGCCGCGCACTGGAAGTACAAGCAGCGCGCCGTCGCCGGCGCCTCCAAGGTCCGCACCGACACCCCGACCCAGACCCGCAAGGACGACAAGGCCGGCGCCGTCAACGAGATGGCCTGGCTGCGGCAACTGCTGGACTGGCAGAAGGAGACCGAGGACCCGAGCGAGTTCTTGGAGTCGCTGCGCTTCGACCTCTCCAACAACGAGGTCTTCGTCTTCACCCCCAAGGGTGACGTCATAGCGCTGCCGGCCGGCGCCACCCCGGTGGACTTCGCCTTCGCCGTCCACACCGAGGTCGGCTACCGCTGCATAGGGGCCCGGGTCAACGGGCGGCTGGTGCCGCTGGAGTCGACCCTGGAGAACGGCGACAGCGTCGAGGTCTTCACCTCCAAGGCGGAGAACGCCGGCCCGTCCCGGGACTGGCTGGGCTTCGTCAAGTCGCCGCGCGCCCGCAACAAGATCCGCGCCTGGTTCTCCAAGGAGCGCCGCGAGGAGGCCATCGAGCACGGCAAGGAGGCCATCGCGCGGGCGATGCGCAAGCAGGGCCTGCCGATCCAGCGGATCCTCACCGGCGACTCGCTGGTCACCCTGGCCCACGAGATGCGCTACCCGGACATCTCCTCGCTGTACGCCGCGATCGGCGAGGGCCACGTCGCCGCGCAGAACATCGTGCAGAAGCTGGTCCAGGCGCTCGGCGGCGAGGAGGGCGCCACCGAGGACCTCGCCGAGACCGCAACGCCGACCCACGACACCCGCCGGGCGGTCCGCCGCCGGGCCAAGGGCGATCCCGGCGTCATCGTCAAGGGCGTCGAGGACGTCTGGGTCAAGCTGTCCCGCTGCTGCACCCCGGTGCCGGGCGACCCGATCGTCGGTTTCATCACCCGCGGCAACGGCGTGTCGGTGCACCGCGCCGACTGCGTCAATGTCGAGGCGCTCAGCCAGCAGCCCGAGCGGATGATCGACGTCGAGTGGGCGGCCACCCAGTCCTCGGTCTTCCTGGTGGCCATCCAGGTCGAGGCGCTGGACCGCTCCCGGCTGCTCTCGGACGTCACCCGGGTCCTCTCCGACCAGCACGTCAACATCCTGTCGGCGGCGGTGCAGACCTCGCGCGACCGGGTGGCGATGAGCCGGTTCACCTTCGAGATGGGCGACCCGAAGCACCTCGGCCACGTGCTCAAGGCGGTCCGCGGCGTCGAGGGCGTCTACGACGTCTACCGCGTCACCTCGGCCCGCAAGTAACGGCGACGGCGAAAGGGCCCCGGGGAGATCCCCGGGGCCCTTTCGCCGTTCTGGTGCGGTTTCCCGCTCAGGCTCGGCGGCGGATCAGCCGCTGAACTCGTCCTGGCTCTTGTGTGCCTGCTCCAGCAGGGTCTGCACGCCGGCCAGCTCGGACTCCAGCTTGGCCACCTTGCCGGCGTTGCCGGCCGCACGGGCCTTGTCCAGGTCGGCCTGGAGCTTGTCCGCCTTGGCCTGGAAGAGGCCGACCATGCCGGCGGCGCGGGCCTTCGCCTCCGGGTTCGAGCGCTTCCACTCGGCGTCCTCGGCCTCGCGGATCGCCCGCTCGACCGCGTTCAGCCGGCCGTCCAGCTTCGGACGGGCGTCCCGCGGCACGTGCCCGATCGCCTCCCAGCGCTCGTTCACGTCGCGCAGCGCGGCCTTGGCGGCCTTCAGGTCGGTGATCGGCAGGATCGCCTCGGCCTCGGCCGCCAGTGCCTCCTTCAGCTTCTGGTTCGCCACCTGCTCGGCGTCCCGCTCGCTGAACACCGCGGACCGGGCCTGGAAGAAGACGTCCTGGGCGCCGCGGAACCGCGCCCACAGCTCGTCCTCGACGTCCCGCTGCGCGCGGCCCGCGGCCTTCCAGCGGGCCATGAGGTCGCGGTAGCGGGCCGCGGTGTCGCCCCACTCCGTGGAGGAGGAGAGCGCCTCCGCCTCGGAGACCAGGCGCTCCTTGGTCTGGCGGGCCTGCTCGCGCTCGGCGTCCAGGGTCGCGAAGTGCGCCTTGCGGTGCTTGGAGAAGACCGAGCGGGCGTGCGAGAAGCGGTGCCACAGCTCGTCGTCGCTCTTGCGGTCCAGCCGCGGCAGGCCCTTCCAGGTGTCCACCAGGGCGCGCAGCCGGTCGCCGGCCTCCCGCCACTGGGTCGACTCGGCGAGCTGCTCGGCCTCGGTGACCAGCGCCTCCTTGGCGGCCCGGGTCTCGTTCTGGGCCTTGGCACGAGCCGCCTTGCGCTCCTCGCGCCGGCTCTCGATCTCACCGGCGAGCGTGTCCAGCCGCTTGGCCAGTGCGTCCAGGTCGCCGACCGCGTGCCCCTCGGTGACCTGCGCGCGCAGGTGCTCCAGCGCGGTCAGGGCGTCCTTGGCGGCCAGGTCGGTGGTGCGCACCCGCTTCTCCAGCAGGCCGATCTCCACCTCGATGCCCTGGTACTTGCGCTCGAAGTAGGCGAGGGCCTCCTCGGGCGAGCCGGCCTGCCAGGAACCCACGACGCGTTCGCCGTCGGCCGTCCTGACGTAGACCGTGCCCTGTTCGTCGACACGGCCCCACGGGTCGCTGCTCATAGCGCGTCCTCCACATGACGTCGCGCCCGCGCCGGGGCGGCACGCGTCCGTCGTCCACAGTTGATGTGCGGCGGACCGATGAGTCCGCCGTCCCCGTCCGCCGTACTGGTGCTTGCCGAGGGTGACGGCTTGGCGGATCCGGGCACCCTATACAACGCCAACATAGGCGACCAGGCCCGGTGCTGTCCGCATCCGGGCCGGGCGATTTCGCTCCGGGGCCGGGCCGGGCCCGCTCGCGCGGCGGCCCGACCCGGCCCCGGCTCGGATCAACTCTTCGCGGTGGTCACCGAGTTGAAGGTGACGTCGGCCATCGGGTGGCCGTCCGTACCGCCTTCCAGGGTGCCCGCGGCGGCGATCTTCTGAACCACGTCCAGACCGCCGGTGATCTTCCCGAACGGGGTGTAGTTCGGGGGGAGCTGGGTGTCCTTGTAGACCAGGAAGAACTGGCTTCCGTTGGTGCCCGGACCGGCGTTGGCCATCGCCACGGTGCCGGCCGGGTAGGTGGCGCCGGTGAGGTTCTCGTCCGCGAACTTGTAGCCCGGGCCGCCGGTGCCGCCGGGGGCGGTCGCACTGGCGGTCGGGTCACCGCACTGCAGCACGTAGATGCCGCCCGTGGTCAGCCGGTGGCACTTGGTGTGGTCGAAGTAGTTCTCGCCGGCGAGGAAGGCGAAGGAGTTCACCGTGTGCGGAGCCTTGGCGGCGTCCAGCGACAGCGTCACCTTGCCGCAGTTGGTCTCCAGGGTCGCCGTGTAGGCGGCCGAGGTGTCGACGCTCATGGCCGGCTCGGCCTGCCACTGCTTGCCGTTGGGCGAGCCCGGCGCCGGGTCGCCGCAGCCCTCGACCGGCTTGCGGGTCGGGGCGGTCGGCTCGGCCGTCGGCTCGGCGGACGGCTGGGTGGGCGCGGCCTGCGCGCTCGACGAGGAGTCCTTCTTGTCGTCGGAGGCGAAGGCGCCGGTGCCGACCAGGACGCCGCCGCCGGCCAGCACCACGACGGCGAGCGACGCGCCGAGGATCGTGTTGCGCCGCTTGCGGGCGATCGCGGCCTCGGCCCGGCGCTGCGCCTGGCGCTCGTACTTCTCGCGGGCGAGCTGCCGCCGCCGCTGTTCGCTGCTGACCACCGGCCGTGTCTCCTGAGGATGTACTGGAAATGTGTGCGGATGCTGGAGCGGATCATCGCATCCATCGGCGGTCAAGTGTAGGTACCGCCGCCGTAAGAACGCGGTGAACCTGTCAGGGCGAAGTCGGCCCGTGCCCCCTATCTGGTTCGCAACCGGACCCGGACCGCCGGTAGGCTGCCCTTACATCACGTCTCGTAGCCGCATCTCGTAGCCGTCAGTGCCGACCGAACCACGAAGGACGCGCGTGTTCATCGCCGGATTCCCCGCTGGAGCCTGGGGCACCAACTGCTACCTGGTCGCGCCGGGGCCGGGCGAGGAGTGCGTGATCGTCGACCCCGGCCACCAGGCCGCCCGCGGCGTCGAGGAACTGGTCCGCGAGCACCGGCTGAAGCCCGTCGCCGTCGTGCTCACCCACGGCCACATCGACCACGTCGCCTCGGTCGTGCCGGTCTGCGGCGCCACGGGGATCCCGGCCTGGATCCACCCCGAGGACCGCTACATGATGGCGGACCCGGAGAAGGCGCTCGGCCGCTCGCTCGGCACCCAGCTGATGGGCGAACTGACCGTCGGCGAACCCGACGACGTGCGCGAGCTCACCGACGGCAGCGTGCTGGAGCTGGCCGGCCTCCGGCTCACCGTCGACCACGCGCCCGGCCATACCAAGGGGTCGGTGACGTTCCGGACGCCCGGTGCCGAGGACCTTCCCCCGGTGCTCTTCTCGGGCGACCTGCTCTTCGCCGGCTCCATCGGGCGCACGGACCTCCCGGGCGGCGACAGCGAGGCGATCATGAACTCGCTGGCCCGGGTGTGCCTGCCCCTCGACGACGCGACCGTGGTCCTCTCCGGCCACGGCGGACAGACCACCATCGGCCGTGAGCGCGCCACCAACCCCTACCTCCGGCAGGCGGCGGGAGCGCTCGGCGCTCCGGCCGTCCCGCGACGAGGAATGTGACGGAAGAGAAGTTGAGCACCTTCACCGCCCCCAAGGGCACCTACGACCTGCTGCCCCCCAGCTCCGCGACCTTCCTGGCGATCCGCGAGCGCATCGCCGCGCCCGCCCGCAGGGCCGGCTACGGCTACATCGAGACCCCGGTCTTCGAGGACGTGAAGCTGTTCTCCCGCGGTGTCGGCGAGTCCACCGACATCGTCACCAAGGAGATGTTCTCGCTCACCCAGCGGGGCAAGGAGGAGCTCGCGCTGCGCCCCGAGGGCACCGCCTCGGTGCTGCGCGCCGCCCTCCAGGCCAACCTGCACAAGCTGGGCAACCTGCCGGTCAAGCTCTGGTACTCGGGCTCCTACTACCGCTACGAGCGTCCGCAGGCCGGCCGCTACCGCCAGTTCTCCCAGGTCGGCGCCGAGGCGATCGGCGCCGAGGACCCGGCGCTGGACGCCGAGCTGATCATCCTGGCCGACGACGCCTTCCGCTCGCTGGGCCTGAGCGATTACACGCTGCTCCTCAACAGCCTCGGTGACAAGCAGTGCCGCCCGGTCTACCGCGCCGCGCTGATCGAGTTCCTCGCCGGCCTGGACCTGGACGAGGACACCCGCCGCCGCGCCGAGATCAACCCGCTGCGCGTCCTCGACGACAAGCGCGATTCGGTGCAGGCCCAGCTCACCGGCGCCCCGATGCTGCGCGACTTCCTGTGCGAGGCGTGCAAGGAGTACGACGAGAAGGTCCGCGAGCTGCTCACCGCCAACGGCGTGGCCTTCACCGACGACCCGAAGCTCGTCCGCGGCCTCGACTACTACACCCGCACCACCTTCGAGTTCGTGCACAACGGCCTCGGCGCGCAGTCCGCGATCGGCGGCGGCGGCCGCTACGACGGCCTCTCCGAGATGATCGGCGGCCCGGCGCTGCCGTCCGTCGGCTGGGCCCTCGGCGTGGACCGCACCTACCTGGCGCTGGAGGCCGAGGGCGTCGTCCTGGACCTGCCGGCCGCCACCTCCGTGTTCGCCGTCGCGCTCGGCGAGGAGGCCAAGAACGTCCTGTTCGCCAAGGTCGTCGAGCTGCGCCGGGCCGGCGTCGCCACCGACCTCACGTTCGGCGTCAAGACCATCAAGAACGCCATGAAGTCCGCGGACCGGTCCGGCGCCCGCTTCGCCCTGATCGCCGGGGACCGGGACCTCGCCGACGGCGTCGTCCAGCTCAAGGACATGACCACCGGCGAGCAGAACCCCGTCGCCCTCGACGCACTCGTCACCACCCTGAAGGAGAAGCAGCTGTGATCCGCACGCACGACGCGGGCACGCTCCGCCCGGAGCACGCAGGCACCACCGTCACCCTGGCCGGCTGGGTCGCCCGCCGCCGCGACCACGGCGGCGTCGCCTTCATCGACCTGCGCGACGCCTCCGGCACCGTGCAGATCGTGGTCCGCGACCTGGACTCGGTGCACGGCCTGCGCGCCGAGTACTGCGTCAAGGTCGTCGGTGACGTCCGCGTGCGCCCCGAGGGCAACGAGAACCCGGAGATCCCGACCGGCGCCGTCGAGGTCGTGGTCAGCGAGATCGAGGTGCTCTCCGAGGCCGCCCCGCTGCCGTTCCCGGTCGCCGAGTACGAGCCCGGCACGGTCAACGAGGAGGTCCGCCTCCGCTACCGCTACCTGGACCTGCGCCGCGAGGGCCCGGCCAAGGGCCTGCGCCTGCGCTCCAAGGTCAACAACATCATCCGCCGGGTGATGGAGGAGAACGACTACCTCGACATCGAGACGCCGTACCTCACCCGCTCCACCCCCGAGGGTGCCCGCGACTTCCTCGTCCCGGTCCGCCTGCAGCCCGGCCACTGGTACGCGCTGCCGCAGTCGCCCCAGCTGTTCAAGCAGCTGCTGATGGTGGCCGGCATGGAGCGCTACTACCAGATCGCCCGCTGCTTCCGCGACGAGGACTTCCGCGCCGACCGCCAGCCGGAGTTCACCCAGCTGGACATCGAGGCCTCCTTCGTCGACCAGGAGGACGTCCTGGCCCTCGGCGAGAAGATCATCGGTGCCGTCTGGCGCGACGTGCACGGCTACGAGATCCCCAGCCCGCTGCCGCGGATGAGCTACGCGGACGCCATGGGCCGCTACGGCTCCGACAAGCCGGACGTCCGCTTCGGTCAGGAACTCACCGACCTCACCGAGTACTTCAAGGGCACCTCGTTCCGCGTCTTCCAGGCCCCGTACGTCGGCGCCGTCGTGATGCCGGGCGGCGCCTCGCAGCCGCGCAAGCAGCTCGACGCCTGGCAGGACTGGGCCAAGGCCCGCGGCGCCAAGGGCCTCGCCTACGTCCTCATCGACGCCGAGACCGGCGAGCTGCGCGGCCCGGTCGCCAAGAACCTCTCCGAGGAGCACCTGGCCGGCCTCGCCGCCGCCGCGGGCGCCAAGAACGGCGACGCGATCTTCTTCGCGGCCGGCAAGGAGCGCCCCTCGCAGGAGCTGCTCGGCGCCGCCCGTCTGGAGATCGGCCGCCGCTGCGAGCTGATCGACGAGTCCCAGTGGGCCTTCCTCTGGGTCGTCGACTTCCCGATGTTCGAGCCGATCGAGGACGACAAGGGCGAGTTCCAGGGCTGGCACGCGGTGCACCACCCCTTCACCGCCCCGACCGCCGAGTCGCTCGCCACCTTCGACACCGACCCCGGCAGCGCGCTCTCCAACGCGTACGACCTGGTGCTCAACGGCTCGGAGCTGGGCGGCGGTTCGATCCGTATCCACCAGCGGGACGTGCAGAAGCGGGCGTTCGACGCGATCGGCCTCTCCGAGGAGGAGGCCGCCTCGCAGTTCGGCTTCCTGCTGGACGCCTTCAACTACGGCCCGCCGCCGCACGGTGGCGTCGCCTTCGGCCTGGACCGGATCGTCACCCTGCTCGGCGGATACGACACCATCCGGGACGTCATCGCCTTCCCGAAGACGTCCACCGGCGGCGACCCGCTGACCGGCGCCCCCACCCCGATCACCCCGGCGCAGCGACGTGAGGCCGGCGTCGACGCCCAGCCGAAGGTCCGCGAGGACGCGAAGCCCGAGGGTCAGCCCAAGGGCTGATCTCCCATCGGCTAGCCTTTCACGGCCCCGGACGGCCCACCGCCGTCCGGGGCCCGTCCACAACGGTGTGTGACAGAGGAGAGGGTTCCCCATGAAGGTGACCACCAGAGTCGAGTCTCCACAGGACGCCCCCGCCACCAGACGGGTCCACATGGCGGCCTTCCCCGGCCCCGACGAGGCCGACCTGGTGGACGCGCTGCGCCGCGACCCGGCCTGGCTGCCGGGCCTGTCGGTGGTCGCCGTGGACGAGTCCGGCCTGGTGGTCGGCCACGCGCTGCTCACCAGGCTGCGGATCGGCGACGGCGAGGGCCTCGCGCTCGCTCCGGTGGCGGTCGCCCCCGAGTGGCAGCGCAAGGGCGTCGGCGAGCTCGTCGTCCGGGCCGCGCTGTCCGCGGCCGAGGACGCGGGGGAGAAGCTCGTCGTGGTCCTCGGCGACCCGGGGTACTACGGCCGGTTCGGTTTCCTCCCGGCCCAGCGGCACGAGATCACCGGACCGTTCGAGGTGCCGGACGCGTACTTCCAGAGCCTGGCCCTGCCGGGCTACGACGGCGCCCCCCGCGGGGTCTGCCGCTACCCGGAGCCCTTCGAGGCCGTCTGAGACCCCGCGGGGACGCCCGGGTCCTCGCGACGGCCGACCCGCTCCGAACCCGCTCCGAACCCGTCCCGGGCCAGTTCCGAGCCTGCCCCGGCCCCACCGCTCGATCCACCCTAGACCGCCCGGACCGGTGGGAGGGCCCGGGCCGCGGGGGCGCTCTCCCGGGCCGTGACCTCCGGCTCGGCCCGGCCGGCGATCGTCGCCCGGCAGCTGCGCACGAACGCGGCCATGGCCGGCGTCAACTCCCGTCCCTTCAGCCAGTACAGCCCGACCTGGCTCGGGCTCAGCCCCCGCACCGGCCGGTACGCCACGTCCTCCCGCGGCGCCAGCCGGCTCATCGTCTCCGGGGCGAAGCCGATGCCCTGGCCGCACACCACCGCGGTCAGCCACTCGTCGGCGTTGTGCGCCACCGCGCCGATCCGCACCGGCCGCCCGCCCCGCTCGCGGACCGCCAACCAGTAGTCCCGCCAGTGCCCGGCCTCGTGCGGTATCGCCACGAACGGCTCGTCGAGAACGTCCGCGAAGTCGATCACCGACCGCCGGGCCAGCCGGTGCCCCGCGGGCAGCGCCGCGCAGCGCGGCTCCTCGCCCAGCACCGCGACGTTGTACTGCTCGGACAGCGACGGCGGGGCGTGCCAGAGCGTCAGGTCGATCTCGCCGGTGGCCAGGCCCGAGGTCGGGTCGAACCAGTTGTTCTGCCGCAGCTCCACCTGCCAGCCGGGCATCCGCCGGGTGAAGTCCGCCACGGTGCGGCGGCTCATCACGTTGATGATGCCGCCCTCGAATCCCACCCGCAGCGTCGAGACCTGCTCGGCCGCCGCCGCCCTGGTGGCCCGCAGCGCGTCCTCCCAGCCGGTCAGCAGCGCCCCGGTGTGCTCGGCCAGCGCCCGCCCGGCCGGAGTGGGCGACATGCCCTTGCGCGAGCGTTCGAACAGCTCCACCCCGAGCAGCGCCTCCAGCTGCCGGATCTGCTTGGTCAGGGTCGGCTGGGAGACGAACAGCCGCGCGGCGGCGGCCGTCAGCTGCCCCTCCTCGCAGACCGCGGCGAAGCTGCGCAGCAGCCGGGTGTCGACATCCATGCCCCAAGGTTATGGAACGGGATATTGGACCGGCCCGGCAGGTCTGGGCCAAGGTTGATCACTCGGCCTGCGGGCCGGTCCACGGGGGAGCCCGGCAGCGGCGGTTCAGGGGGCCGCCGCTGCCGCGCCGGACGTCCGCTGCCCGCGCGGGCCCGGTGCGGCGCCTACGGTGAGGGTTCGTCAGTTCCCCGCCGAACGGAGGCACCCGGTGGCAGCCAAGGAGAGCCGTGAGCGCGGCCGTCAGCACAGGCGCGAGCCCGACGGTGCGTCGGATCGGCTGGCGCGGAAGCCGTACGAGCGCGAGCTGCTGCGGCTCCAGCGCGAGCTCGTGGAGCTCCAGGAGTGGGTGCGTGCCGAGGGCGCCCGGCTGGTGGTCGTCTTCGAGGGGCGCGACGCGGCCGGCAAGGGCGGGGCGATCAAGCGGGTGACGGAGTTTCTGAACCCGCGCATCGCCCGGGTCGTCGCGCTCCCCAAGCCCACCGAACGCCAGCGCACCCAGTGGTACTTCCAGCGGTACGTGGAGCAGTTGCCGGCCGCCGGGGAGATCGTGCTGTTCGACCGCAGCTGGTACAACCGGGCCGGGGTCGAGAAGGTGATGGGCTTCTGCACCGACGAGGAGCACCGGCAGTTCCTGGACCAGTGCCCGACGTTCGAGCGGATGCTGATCGAGTCGGGCATCCTGCTGCGCAAGTACTGGTTCTCGGTCAGCGACACCGAGCAGCAGCGGCGGTTCCGTGACCGGTTGGAGGACCCGATGCGCCGGTGGAAGCTCTCGCCGATGGACCTGGAGTCGATCACCCGTTGGGAGGACTACTCGCGCGCCAAGGACGAGATGTTCGCCCGCACCGACACGCCGGAGTCGCCCTGGTACGTGGTGGAGAGCGACGACAAGCGGCGGGCCCGGATCAACATGATCGCCCACCTGCTGTCCGGCCTGCCGCACCGTGAGGTGGACCCGCCACGGATCGAGCTGCCGGAGCGCCCGCCCTCCCGGGGCTACCGGCGCCCGCCGCGGGAGGCGCAGACGTACGTGCCGGACCATGCGGCGCGGTTGGGCTGACGGCGAGTCGGAGGAGGGGCGCCGCCGGCGCCGGCGGCCCGGCTGCGGCTCCTCCGAACGGCTCCGTGGCGTTGCCGCGGCCGGTGCCAGGCCGTCGGATGGACGTGGCCCCGAAGGCAGCGGCGCCGCGGCGCCCGGACGACGTCAGGAGACCCGCCCCATGTACGTGCGCACCGGCTACTTCACAGGCGACCCCGGCCGCATCGACCGGACACTGGGGGCGCTGGACACCGAGTCCGTCGGGCTGCTCTCCGCCCAGCCCGGCTACCGCGGGTACGGGCTGTTCGCCAACCGTGAGCTCGGCGTGATCATGATGGGCTCCTGGTGGGACAGTGCGCAGCACGAGCGGGACAGCGCCGAGCGGCTGCGGCAGCGCCGCGACGAACTGCTGGCGCAGTTCGCGGGCTCTGCGGCCATCGAGGTGCTGGAGGCCGCGGCCGTCTCCCCGCCGGCCCCGGTCGCCCCGGGGGGCGGCTTCCGGCTGGTCCGGTTCGACTTCGACCCCGAGCGCGGTGACGAGCTGGTCGAGGGCTTCCGCGCCGGTGCGCTGCCCGCCCTGCAGCAGATGGACGGCTTCGTCAGCGCCGCCCTGCTGCTCAACCGGGCGGTGGCGCGGGGCTCGGTGGGTGCGGTCTTCGCCGACCGGGCGGCGCTCGCGGCCTCCCGGGCGCCGCAGGCCGCGGCCCGGGCGAAGGTGACCGCCGCGACCGGGGCGATCGTCCGGTCGCTGGAGGAGTTCGAGGTGGTCCGGCTGGAGCGCTCGTAGCCGCCGTCCGGCGAGCGCGGCAGGACCGGGCCCCCGTCGGACCGCGCGGGGGCTGTCGGCGCCCTCGCATAGGCTTCCGGTGTGGACGAACCGGACCTCTTCACCGCCGCCGCCGAGGAACGCCAGGCCAGGGAGCCCGGCCGGGCCCCACTCGCCGTGCGGATGCGCCCGCGGACCCTCGACGAGGTGGCCGGGCAGCGGCAGCTGCTGAAGCCGGGATCCCCGCTGCGCCGCCTGGTCGGCGGCTCTCGGGGCCCTGCGGCGACCAGTTCGGTGATCCTCTGGGGCCCGCCCGGCACCGGGAAGACCACGCTGGCCCACGTGATCAGCCAGGCGGTCGAGGGCCGGTTCGTCGAGCTGTCGGCCATCACCGCGGGCGTCAAGGAGGTCCGCGCGGTGATCGACGGGGCCCGCCGCGCGGTCGGCATGAGCGGCAAGGAGACGGTGCTCTTCCTGGACGAGATCCATCGCTTCTCCAAGGCCCAGCAGGACTCGCTGCTGCCCGCCGTGGAGAACCGCTGGGTCACCCTGATCGCCGCGACCACCGAGAACCCGTACTTCTCGGTGATCTCCCCGCTGCTGTCGCGCTCCCTGCTGCTCACCCTGGAGTCGCTGACCGACGAGGACGTCCGCGCGCTGCTGCGCCGTGCGGTGGCCGACGAACGCGGTCTGGAGGGCGCGCTGGAGCTGTCCGTGGACGCCGAGGACCACCTGGTCCGGCTGGCCGGCGGGGACGCCCGGCGGGCGCTCACCACGCTGGAGGCGGCGGCCGGAGCGGCGCTGGAGAAGGGCGAGGAGAGCATCACGCTGGCCACCACCGAGACGGCGGTGAACCACGCGGCGGTGCGCTACGACAAGGACGGGGACCAGCACTACGACGTCGCCAGCGCGTTGATCAAGTCGATCCGGGGCAGCGACGTGGACGCCACGCTGCACTACCTGGCCCGGATGATCGAGGCGGGGGAGGACCCGCGGTTCATCGCGCGCCGGCTGATGATCTCGGCCAGTGAGGACGTCGGCCTGGCCGATCCGACCGCGCTGCCCACGGCGGTGGCGGCGGCCCAGGCGGTGGCGCTGATCGGCTTCCCGGAGGCGCGGATCATCCTCTCCCAGGCGGCGATCGCGCTGGCCCTCGCACCCAAGTCCAACGCCGCCTACCTGGCGATCGACGCGGCGCTGGCGGACGTCCGGCAGGGTCTGGCGGGCGCGGTCCCGCCGCACCTGCGGGACGCGCACTACGGCGGCGCGGGCAAGCTGGGGCACGGGCAGGGCTACCAGTACCCGCACGACCTGCCGGAGGGCATCGCGGCGCAGCAGTACGCGCCGGACGCGGTGCACGGCAAGGAGTACTACCGGCCGACCCGGCGCGGCGGGGAGGCCCGTTACGCGGACGTCGTCGAGTGGACCAGGGGCCGGCTGAAGGGGGAGTGACCGCCCGGGCCGGTGCAAGGCGGGCGGTCCGAGCGGGCGAGCAGGAGCAGGTACACTGGCGGGAAGTGCCGTGTCCCGGGACGGCGGCAGGGGTGACCCTGACCGACCGGCCGCACCAGCGGGGCACCGGCGTCGGCCCCCTCGGGGGCCCAGGAGCGTCGCGCACCGGTTCGGTGTCGCGTGCAGCCCACCAGCCCAGGCTCGGTGGGCCACTCGTGTGCAAGCACTCATGTGCCCGGCTCCGGAGAGCGGCTGACCGCATCGCGCAGGCGACGTGGTTTTCTCCGGGTCGCGACGAGCGACCTCCGTCAACACCTGGTGAAGCCGTATTCGTAAGCAAGGAAGGTTTGGTTCATGGCGAACCAGAAGCGTCCCAAGGTCAAGATCGCGCGTGCGCTCGGCGTGCCGCTGACCCCGAAGTCCGTCAAGTACTTCGAGGCCCGCCCGTACCCGCCCGGCCAGCACGGCCGTGGCCGCAAGCAGAACTCGGACTACAAGGTCCGTCTGCTGGAGAAGCAGCGTCTTCGCGCCCAGTACGACCTGAGCGAGAAGCAGCTGTCGCGTGCGTTCGACCGCGCGAAGAAGGCCGAGGGCAAGACCGGTGAGGCGCTCGTCGCCGAGCTGGAGACCCGTCTGGACTCGCTGGTGCTGCGTTCGGGCATCGCCCGCACCATCTACCAGGCCCGCCAGATGGTCGTCCACGGCCACATCGAGGTCAACGGTGGCAAGGTCAACAAGCCGTCGTTCCAGATGAAGCCGGGCTACGTCGTGACCGTTCGCGACCGCAGCAAGGAGAAGGTCCCGTTCCAGGTCGCCCGTGAGGGTGGCTACGCGGGCGAGGGCCAGACCCCGAAGTACCTTGAGGTCAACCTGAAGGCCCTGGCCTTCCGCCTGGACCGCGCGCCGCAGCGCAAGGAGGTCCCGGTGATCTGCGACGAGCAGCTCGTCGTCGAGTACTACTCGCGCTGACCCGCGAGCGGTACGCCTGCCGTACCCAGTGAGCCCCGTCGCCTTCCCGGCGACGGGGCTCACGCCTTTCCGGCCGCGGACGGGGGTCCGCCCCGCTCGTGGTCAGAGCTCCCCGCCGGTCATCGCGGCGGCGAGCCGCAGGTGGGGGCGGGCCTCCTCGGCGCGGCCCTGGCGCTCGAGCGTCCGCCCCAGCATCAGGCGGGCGTAGTCCTCCGCCGGGTCGGCGTCCAGGATCCGGCGCAACTCGGCCTCGGCCCGGGAGAGCTGGGCCGAGTGGTAGTAGCTGCGCGCCAGGAGCATCCGGACCGAGAGGTTGGCAGGCTCCTCGGCGAGGACGCCCTCCAGCATGCGGGCCGCGTCGGCGAAGGCCTTGGACTCGAAGTGGAACTTCGCGAGGCGGTACTCGTCGGCGGTGGTGTGGACGGCCACGGCTGCTCCTTCCGGATCGGCCCGGCGCCGAGGGGGAGGGGTGGCGCCGGGTGGTGCTGCCCGCTCCAGCAACGGACAAGATTCAACTATTCCCGACCGGGGCCGGCTGCGGCGCCGGCGGGGCGGCCCGGGGCCCGGGCAGCGGCCCCGGCCCGTCCGGACGGCCGTCGCCGCCCAGCGCGCGGTGCACGGCCGCATCCAGGTCGAGCCGGGTGCCGAGGGCGAAGCAGTCGGCGAACTCCTGCTCGGTCAGCCCGATCCGGGCCCGCTCCTCGCAGTCCCGGTGCGGCCCGTTGAAGGTGCGCGAGCCGAAGAACGGCTTGCCCACCGCCTGCCAGATCCGGTGCGCCGCGCCCTGCAGGACCCGGGCCTCACGCAGGTCGCCCGGCGTGCCCGGTCCGGTCGGCTCGGTCTCCAGCAGGGCGAGCAGGTCGATCGCCAGCACGATGCCGAGCAGGTCGTGGAAGAGGTGGTTCAGCCGCACGCTCTCCCGGGCCTGCGCCCGCGCCAGCCGGACCTCGCCGTTCATCCAGTGCGAGTACGCCAGTGCGTAGAGCCCGTACGCGTACGCCCACTGCTCGCCGTGTTCCTCGCAGAGCTCGCGGACCCGGGCCAGCCAGAGCTCGCCGCTCTCCCGGTCGCCCTGGAAGAGGTAGGCGATGCCCAGCTCGAACATGGCCATCAGGACGTTGCTGTTGAGCTCGCCGATGGTCCGGTAGTGCCAGAGCGCCTCCTCGAACAGTTCGGCGGCCCGGACCGGCTCGTCACCGATCAGCGCCGCACAGCCCTGTCGGTGGACGGCGTAGGCGAGGGCCCGGTCGTCCCCGGTGTCCAGCGCCTGACGGCGGCACTCCTCCAGTGCCGGGCGGGCGGCCGGCAGGTCGCCCTGGAGGGTGGCCATGTACCCGGTGACCCAGAGCGCCTTGGCCCGCGCCTCGGTCGGCTCGGGGGCGAGCGCCAGCGCGCGGTCGAGCCAGTGCCGGCCCTCCCCGAGGTGGCCGCAGCCGACCCAGTAGAACCAGAGCGTGCCGGCCAGCAGCAGGGCCAGCTGCTCCTCGCCCGGTTCGGCGAGGCAGAACTCCAGCGCCGCCCGGAGGTTGGCGTGGGCCAGACCGGTGCGCTCGGCGGTCTCCGCCTGCCGGGGCCCGAACCACTCGACCTCGCCCCAGGTGGCCACCCCGAGGTACCAGTCCCGGTGGCGGCGCAGCAGCTGCCGCTCCTCGCCGGCGGCGCGCAGCCAGTGCAGGCCGTACTCGCGCAGCGTGTCGAGCAGCCGGAAGCGGACGCCGAAGGGGCTCTCCTCGCGCAGCACGACGGACTTGCCGACGAGTTCGGACACCAGGTCGAGCAGGTCGTCCGGCTCCAGGCCCCCGCCGGCGCAGACGTACTCGGCGGCCTCCAGGTCGAAGACGCCTGCGAAGACCGAGAGGCGCGCCCAGAGTAAACGTTCCTGCACCGTGCAGAGCTCGTGACTCCAGCCGATCGTCGTTCGAAGCGTCTGGTGGCGCGGCAGCGCCGTTCTGCTGCCACCGGTGAGAAGCCGGAACCGGTCGTCCAGCCGGGCGGTGATCTGCTCCACCGAGAGCGCGCGCAGCCGCCCGGCCGCCAGTTCCACCGCCAGCGGGATGCCGTCGAGCCGGCGGCAGAGCTGGGCGATCCCCCCTGCGTTCGCAGGGGTGACCTCGAAGCCCGGCACCGCCGCGCGCGCCCGGTCGGCGAACAGCCGCACCGCGTCCGGCAGCGGGCCCGGCAGCACCGGGCCGACCGGCAGCGGTGCCAGGGTGTACAGGTGCTCGCCCGCCGCCCGCAGCTCCGCCCGGCTGGTGGCCAGCACCCGCAGGCCCGGCAGCGCCCGCAGCAGCGCCTCGGTCAGCTCCGCGCAGGCCGGCACCAGGTGCTCGCAACCGTCCAGCACGATCAGCAGCCGCTGCCCGGCCAACTGCTCGGTGAGCACGTCCAGTGGCGGCCGGGCGGTGCCGTCGGTCAGTCGCAGTGCCTCCAGCACGGCGTGCCCGAGCAGCAGCGGGTCCTGCACCGCGGAGAGCTCGACCAGCCGGGTGCCGTCCGGGAAGGCGCCCGCCGCGCGGGCCGCGGCGCGCAGCGCCAGCCGGCTCTTGCCGACCCCGCCCGGGCCGGTCACCGTCACCAGCCGGGCCGCGGCGAGCAGCCCGGCCAGCTCGGTCAGCTCCCGGTGCCGCCCGACGAAGCTGGTCACCTCCGCCGGGAGGCCGGCCGGCGCCGGCCCCTGTGCCGACGCCCTTCTCGGATCCGCTGTCGAGTCGCCGGCCAAGCGCTGCTCCCCGGGTCAGGGCCCGGACCCCGCTGGTCCGGGCGCGCGGCGGACCGCATCGGCGGCGGTCCGCCCGGTGGAACGAGGTGACCGAGCGGTGGGTTACGCGCGCCGATCGCACATCCGACCGGACGGGCCGCGCGGACCGGGGAAGGACCGGGGCGGACCCGGGCGGCGCGGGCGGCACAACCCGGTCCGGAAACCGGTCATGGTCGCGATAGGGTTCCTTCCGGAGAACAGCAAGGCGAGGGAGCGCACAAGGTGTCCGTGGGAGAGCTGGCCGGCTTGCTCGTAGCCGTCTTCTGGGCGGTCCTGGTCACCCTGCTCGCCGTGGTGCTGGTCCGCCTCTCGCGGGTGCTCAAGGAGGCCACCGTCCTGGTCTCCGCCGTCACCGAGCAGGCCGTGCCGCTGCTGACCGAGGCGGGCGCCGCGGTGCGCAGCGCGAACCAGCAGCTGGAGCGGGTGGACGAGATCACCGCCAACGTCCAGGACGCGGCTGCCAACGCCAACGCGCTCTCCTCCACCGTCGCGGCCACCCTGGGCGGGCCGCTGGTCAAGGTCGCGGCCTTCAGCTACGGCGTCCGCAAGGCGGTCGCCAAGCAGAACGGCACCCTGACGCTGCCCTCCCAGCCGGGCGAGCGCGAGGAGCTGGCCCGGCTGATCCGGGCCGAGGTGCGTGCGGCGACCGCGCCCAGGAGCGGTCTGCTCGCCCGGGTCCGGCGCGCGGTGAGGGGCTGACGGCATGGTTCGACGCATCTTCTGGATGGCGGTCGGCGCCGGCGCCACCGTCTGGGCCATGAACAAGGCCAACGAGGCCGTCCACCGGCTCACCCCGGACAGCCTCTCCGGCACCGCCGCGCGCGGTGCGCTGCACCTGGGCGACCTCGCCAAGCAGTTCGCCCAGGACGTGAAGGCCGGCATGGCCGAGCGCGAGGACCAGCTGCGCGAGGACCTCGGACTGGACGGCACCGCCGTCGTCGAGCCCCGCCGCCGGCGGGTGCTGCGCGGCGAGCCGCAGTACCGAGCTATCTCGGCGGCGCCCGGTAGCCCGGCCGCCGCCCTGCCTCCGTCCAGCAGTGCCCGCGCATCGTCGAACGGTGCCCGCCCCACCCCAGCCATCGAAAAGACGCCCCGCCGCGCGCTGCCGCAGCAGGGCGGTACCCCGAACCGGAAGGACCACTAATGGAGTCGGCAGAGATCCGCCGCCGCTGGCTGCGCTTCTTCGAGGAGCGCGGCCACACCGTCGTTCCGTCGGCGTCCCTGGTCGCCGACGACCCCACCCTGCTGCTCGTCAACGCCGGCATGGTGCCCTTCAAGCCGTACTTCCTGGGCGAGGTCAAGCCGCAGTTCTCGCGCGCCACCAGCGTCCAGAAGTGCGTGCGCACCCTGGACATCGAGGAGGTCGGGAAGACCACCCGGCACGGCTCCTTCTTCCAGATGTGCGGCAACTTCTCCTTCGGCGACTACTTCAAGGAAGGCGCCATCAAGTTCGCCTGGGAGCTGCTCACCACTCCCGTCGCGGACGGCGGCTACGGCCTGGAGCCGGAGAAGCTCTGGATCACCGTCTACAAGGACGACGACGAGGCCGAGCAGATCTGGCGGGACGTCATCGGCGTGCCCGCCGAGCGCATCCAGCGCCTCGGTATGAAGGACAACTTCTGGTCGATGGGCGTCCCCGGCCCGTGCGGCCCGTGCTCGGAGATCAACTACGACCGCGGCCCCGCGTACGGCGAGGAGGGCGGCCCGGCCGTCAACGGCGAGCGCTACCTGGAGATCTGGAACCTGGTCTTCATGCAGTACGAGCGCGGCCACGGCGACGGCAAGGACGGGTTCGAGATCCTCGGCGACCTGCCGAGCAAGAACATCGACACCGGCCTCGGCCTGGAGCGCCTCGCCGCCATCCTGCAGGGCGTCGACAACCTCTTCGAGATCGACACCAGTCGGATGATCCTCGACCGCGCCGCCGAGCTGACCGGCCACACCTACGGCGCCGACCACAAGTCGGACGTCTCGCTGCGCGTGGTCACCGACCACATCCGCACCGCCCTGATGCTGGTCGGCGACGGCGTCACCCCCGGCAACGAGGGCCGCGGCTACGTGCTGCGCCGCATCCTGCGCCGCGCGATCCGCAACATGCGCCTGCTGGGCGCCACCGAGCCGGTGGCCAAGGAGCTCATCGACATCGCCGTCAAGGCGATGGCCCCGCAGTACCCCGAGCTGGAGACCGACCGCAAGCGCATCGAGACGGTCGTCGTCGGCGAGGAGAACACCTTCCTGCAGACGCTGAAGGCCGGCACCAATCTGCTGGACACCGCGGTCACCGAGACCAAGCAGGCCGGCGGCGCGGTGCTCTCGGGCGAGCAGGCGTTCAAGCTGCACGACACCTACGGCTTCCCGATCGACCTCACCCTGGAGATGGCCGAGGAGCAGGGCCTCCAGGTGGACGAGGCCGGCTTCCGCCGCCTGATGCAGGAGCAGCGCGACCGCGCCAAGGCGGACGCGAAGGCCAAGAAGATGGGCCACGCCGACGTCGCCGCGTACCGCGAGGTCGCCGACAAGTCCGGCGCCAGCGTCTTCACCGGCTACTCCCTCACCGAGGGCGAGGCCACCGTGGTCGGCCTGCTGGTGGACGGCGTCCCGGCGCCGGCCGCCTCCGAGGGCGACGAGGTCGAGATCATCCTCGACCGCACCCCGTTCTACGCCGAGGGCGGCGGCCAGCTCGCCGACCACGGCCGGATCCGGCTGGAGTCCGGCGCGGTCGTCGAGATCCGCGACGTGCAGCAGCCCGTCCCGGGTGTCATCGTGCACTCCGGCGGCGTGCTCTTCGGTGAGGTCGTGCTCGGCGCTTCGGCGTACGCCACGATCGACACCGACCGCCGGCGGGCGATCGCCCGCGCGCACTCGGCCACCCACCTGACCCACCAGGCGCTGCGCGACGCGCTCGGCCCGACGGCCGCCCAGGCCGGCTCCGAGAACGCCCCCGGCCGCTTCCGCTTCGACTTCGGCTCGCCCGCCGCGGTGCCGGGCACCGTGCTGGTCGACGTCGAGCAGAAGATCAACGATGTGCTGGGCCGCGAACTCGACGTCACCGCCGAGGTCATGACGATGGATCAGGCTCGCAAGGCCGGCGCCATCGCGATGTTCGGCGAGAAGTACGGCGACGAGGTGCGGGTCGTCACCATCGGCGACTTCTCCAAGGAGCTCTGCGGTGGCACCCACGTCGGCAACACCGCCCAGCTGGGCCTGGTGAAGCTGCTCGGCGAGTCCTCGATCGGCTCCGGCGTGCGCCGCGTCGAAGCGCTGGTCGGCGTCGACGCGTACAAGTTCCTGGCCCGCGAGCACACCGTGGTCTCCCAGCTCACCGAGCTGGTCAAGGGCCGCCCGGAGGAGCTGCCGGAGAAGATCTCGGGCATGCTCGCCAAGCTCAAGGACGCCGAGAAGGAGATCGAGCGCTTCCGCGCCGAGAAGGTGCTGGCCGCTGCGGCGGGCCTGGCCGACTCGGCCGAGGACGTCCACGGCATCGCCGTGGTCGCCGCCCAGGTCGCCGACGGCACCGGCGCGGACGAGCTGCGCAAGCTGGTCCTGGACGTGCGCGGCCGCCTCGGCTCGCGCGCGGCCGTGGTCGCCGCCTTCACCGTGGCCAACGACCGCCCGCTGACCGTGATCGCCACCACCGAGGACGCCCGCGGCCGTGGCATCAAGGCCGGCGAGCTGGTCCGGGTCGCCGCCAAGACCCTCGGCGGCGGAGGTGGCGGCAAGGACGACGTCGCCCAGGGCGGCGGCTCCAACCCGGCCGCGGTCGGTGAGGCCATCGCCGCGGTGCGCGGCCTGGTCGCGGAGCGCGCCTCCTGATGGACGAGCCCCAGGTCGAGGAGCGGCCCTTCCGGCGTGGGCGCCGGATCGCCGTCGACGTCGGTGACGCCCGGATCGGGGTCGCGTCCTGCGACCCCGACGGGGTGCTCGCCACGCCGGTGGAGACCGTCCCCGCCGGGGTGAAGTCCCAGGCCAGGATCGGCGCGATCGTCGACGAGTACGGCGCGATCGAGGTGATCGTCGGCCTGCCGCGCTCGCTCAGCGGCAAGGAGGGGCCGGCGGCGGAGAAGGTCCGCGCCTACGCGGCCCGGCTCGCCAACCGGGTCTACCCGGTGCCGGTGCGGCTGGTGGACGAGCGGATGTCCACCGTCACCGCGACCCACGGCCTGCGGGCCTCCGGGGTCAAGGCGAAGAAGGGCCGCTCGGTGGTCGACCAGGCCGCCGCGGTGGTGATCCTCCAGTCGGCACTTGAAGCCGAACGGGTGAGCGGACGGCCCCCCGGTGAGAGCGTCGAGGCGGCCGGCTGACCGGCCTGCTCTAACGTCCCGGTGAGGGGCCCGTGCGGACGCGTCCGCACGGGCCCCTCGCTTTCCGCTTCCGGGACCGCCGAGGGGGCGCAGTGACCGACCAGGACTTCACGCCCGGACTGACCCCCGGCCACCTCGGTGCGCCGGTGCTGGAACCGGAGGGCAGGCCTCCGGGCGTGCCCCGTCCGCACCACGACCCGCCGGATCCGCACCGACGGCGCAACAGCCTGGCCTGCGGTCTGACCGCGCTGGCCCTGATCGCCGTCTTCGGAGGGATCGGCCTGGCCGGGTACAGCTGGCTGGACGGCCAGCGCAGGCCCCCGGCGGCCGCCGACTACGCGGGGCCCGGAAACGGGGAGGTGCAGGTCTCGGTGCCCGAGGGCGCGGGCCTCACCCAGATCGCCTCGGCGCTGGTGCGCAACGGCGTGGTGGCCAGTTCGCTGGCGTTCACCCGGGCGGCCAAGGGCAGCGCGGCCGCAGCCGGGCGCATCCAGCCAGGCACCTACACGCTCAAGCGGCGGATGTCGGCCGCGGCGGCGCTGGCGATCCTGGTCGACCCGGCCAACGCCAACGGCCTGACCATCCCCGAGGGGTGGCGCGGCAGCCAGATCTTCGCCGCGATCGACAAGAAGCTGAACCTTCCCGAGGGCACCGCGCAGCGCACCGCGCAGGAGCAGGCCGCGGAGCTGGGTCTGCCGGAGTTCGCCAAGGGCAGCGCGGAGGGGTACCTCTTCCCCGCGACGTACAGCGTCACCGACGGCACCACGGCGGTGGACCTGCTGAAGCAGATGGTGGAACGGGCGGGCAAGGAGTTCGCCCGGGACGACGCGGACGTGGTCGCGCAGAACCTCGGCCAGAACCTCTACGGGCTGGTGACCATCGCGAGCATGGTCCAGGGCGAGGCCGACAACACCGAGGACATGGCCAAGGTGGCCCGGGTCATCTACAACCGGCTGGCGAAGAACATGCCGCTGCAACTGGACTCCACCATCAACTACGCGCTCGGGCGCTCGACCCTGAACACCACGGTGACCGACACCAGGCTGGACTCCCCCTACAACACCTACCTGCACGCGGGGCTGCCGCCCACGCCGATCTCCAACCCGGGGCGCCAGGCGATCATGGCGGCCGTGGACCCGGCGCAGGGGGACTGGCTCTACTTCGTCACCGTGAAGCCGGGGGACACCCGCTTCACCGACAGCTTCGAGGTGCAGCAGCGCAACGTGGCGGAGTTCAACGCCAACCGGTCGGCATCGGCGCAGCCGAGCGCTTCGGCCGGGGCGTCGGCCGGGACGCCGTCGGGGTCGGGCGGGCACTGACGGCCGTCGGCTCGGCCCGGCGGCGGGTCTGCGGTACGGTAACGTCTCCCTCCAGGCGTGGCAGTAGCACGCCGGTTCGAGAAACAACCGGGACGCCGTCCCGGGACGGCCGGTCCGATCCTCCGGCCGTCTCCGTCGGTGTAAGGGGATCAATGACCGATCTGGGTCGGGGCTACGGCCCCCAGGGCTCCGAGCCGTGGCACCCCGGTGATCCCGGGTACGGCGGCCAGCAGCCGGTCCCCGGACAGCAGGACGGGCAGTGGCAGCAGCAGTCCCAGCAGCCGCAGCAGTACGGCGGCGGTCAGCAGGGGTACGCGCAGCAGGGCTACCAGCAGCCGCAGGGCTATCCCCAGCAGGGCTACCAGCAGCAGGGGTACCCGGGCGGCCAGCCTCAGCAGCCGCAGCAGTACGGCGGGCAGCAGTTCCCGCAGGGCCAGCAGCCGTACGGCGCCGGCCAGCAGGGCTACCCGCAGCAGGATCAGGGCTTCCCCGGCCAGCAGGGGTACCAGGGCCAGCAGCAGGGCTACGGTCAGCAGGGGTTCCAGCAGCCGGGCTACCAGCAGCCGGGCCAGCAGGGCTTCCAGCAGCAGGGGCAGGTCCAGCAAGGGCAGCCCCAGGCCCAGCCGGGCCAGCAGGGCTTCCAGCAGCAGGCGCCGCAGGAGGCGCCGCCGGCCGGTGCGCCGCAGCCGCGCGGGCGGCGGGCCGCGTCCGAGCCTGCGGCCGGGCCCGGTTCGGACGGGATCGACTGGGAGGCCGAGGCCGCGGCACTGGAGGCCGGGGCCGCCCCGGCCGAGGCGGCCGCCGAGGCCGAGGACGACTGGGACGGCCAGGAGGACGGCTACGGCGAGGACGAGCGGGGCGGCTTCCTCGGCGAGGAGGACGAGTCCCGCGAGGGCAAGAAGAAGCGCAAGGAGAAGGGCAAGAAGGCCGGCCGCCGCAACGGCGGCGCCTGCCTGCTGGTCGCGCTGGTCCTGACGGGCGCTGTGGCCGGCGCCGGCTGGTGGGGCTACGGCTTCTACCAGGACCACTTCGGCCCGCCGCCGGACTTCGTCGGCCAGGGCAGCGGCACGGTCAAGGTCGAGATCAAGCAGGGCGCCGTGGGCAGCCAGATGGGTGCGACGCTCAAGCAGGCCGGCGTGGTCAAGAGCGTCGAGGCCTTCACCCAGGCGTGCGACAAGAACCCGAAGTGCATCACCATCCAGTGGGGCACCTACACCATGCCCCGGGAGATGTCGGCCGAGGCCGCCGTGCAGAACCTGGTGGAGGCCAACGGCGGCGACAAGCTGATCCTCCAGGAGGGGCTGACCGCCGCCGCGACCTACGCCAAGATCGACGACAAGCTGAAGCTGCAGAAGGGCACCACGGCGGGCGTCGCCAAGGCCCAGGTCGGCAGCCTCGGCCTGCCCGCGTACGCCAACGGCAACATCGAGGGCTTCCTCTGGCCGACCCGCTACTCCATCTCGGAGGGCATGAAGCCCGAGGAGCTGCTCAAGGAGATGGTCAAGAACGCCACCGAGCGCTACGCGAACCTGGACGGCGAGGCCTCGAAGATCGGCCTGAAGAACGGCTACGAGGTGGTCATCGAGGCCAGCATCCTGCAGGCCGAGGGCAACAACTCGGCGGACTTCGCCAAGATGGCCCGGACCATCCAGAACCGTCTGGCGGACGACGGCATCGTCAAGCACCGGCTCGGCATGGACACCACGCTGCAGTACTCGCTCGGCCGCAAGCAGCTGGACAAGAAGGACATCGACGACGGGTCGAACAAGTACAACACCTACATCAACCAGGGCCTGCCGCCCGGGCCGATCTCCAACCCGGGCGAGGACGCCCTCAAGGCGGTGCTCAACCCCGCGGACGGCAAGTGGCTGTACTTCATCGCCATGTCCCCGACCGAGACCCGTTTCGCGGAGACGGACAAGGAGCACGCGGCCAACGTCGAGGAGTACTGCAAGGCGGCGGGCCAGGCCTACGACAAGGCACGCGGTCACTGCACCAGCGCCAAGTAGCCCTCGCGGCGAGTCGTTCACGGAGAACCAGCGTTGACCAGCAAGCACCGCGCGGCCGTCCTCGGCTCGCCGATCACCCACTCGCTCTCGCCGGACCTGCACCGGGCCGCCTTCGCGGCGCTCGGGCTGGACGGCTGGCGCTACGACCGCTTCGAGGTGGACGAGGCCGGGCTGCCCGGCTTCGTCGCCGGGCTGGACGAGGCACAGTGGGCCGGGCTCTCGCTCACCATGCCGCTCAAGCGGGCGGTGATCCCGCTGCTCGACGAGGTGAGCTCCACCGCGCGCGCGGTCGAGGCGGTGAACACGGTGGTGTTCACCGCCGACGGGCGGCGGGTCGGCGACAACACCGACGTCCCCGGGCTGGTGAACGCGCTGCGCGAGCGCGGGATCACCGAGGTCGGGGGCGCGGCGGTGCTCGGGGCCGGGGCCACCGCCTCCTCGGCGCTGGCGGCGCTGGCCCAGGTCTGCACCGGCGAGGTGACCGTCTACGTCCGCAGCCCGGAGCGGGCCCGCGAGATGGTCGAGCTGGGCGAACGGCTGGGCGTGGCCGTCCGTACCGCCGACTGGGAGCGCGGCGCCGAGGCGCTCGGCCGGCCGCTCACCGTCTCCACCACGCCGGCCGGCGCGACCGACGCCTTCGCCGAGCGGCTGCCGGCCGCCCCCGGCGCGCTGTTCGACGTGCTGTACCACCCGTGGCCGACGGCGCTGGCCACCGCCTGCTCGGAGCGCGGCGCCACCGTGCTGGGCGGGCTCGACCTGCTGGTGCACCAGGCCGTGTTGCAGAACGAGCTCTTCACCGGCCGGACGCCGGGCCCGCTGGCGGCGATCCGGGCCGCCGGTGAGGCCGCACTGGCCGCGCGCTGACCCGTTCCCCGGGCGGCCCGTGGGGCGCCCCGGCGCGCCGCGGCGGCTTGTCGTGACCGCCCCGGTGCGCGCCCGGGCGGCCCGGACCGCCCGGCGGCGGTGTCCGCAGGTCGGCAGGTTGCTGTCCGTCACCCGGACTGGGCGGCCCGGGGCGCCCGGAGCATGAAAGGATTCGGGGGACGACATGGCACGCCCGGGCGGGTCGCGGCTCCGGCCGCGCCGGTCCGCTGATGAAGGAGCTCCGTTGGGTACGTTGCGCTGGCTGACGGCGGGGGAGTCGCACGGCCCCGCACTCGTCGCGACGCTGGAGGGCCTGCCGGCCGGTGTCCCGGTCACCACCGCCGCGGTGGCGGACGCCCTGGCGCGCCGTCGGCTCGGCTACGGTCGCGGCGCGCGGATGAAGTTCGAACAGGACGAGGTCACCTTCCTCGGCGGTGTCCGGCACGGTGAGACCATGGGCAGCCCGGTGGCGATCATGGTCGGCAACACCGAGTGGCCGAAGTGGGAGCAGGTCATGTCGGCCGACCCGGTCGACCCCGAGGTGCTGGCCGGCCTGGCCCGCAACGAGGCGCTGACCCGTCCGCGCCCCGGCCACGCCGACCTGGCCGGCATGCAGAAGTACTCGATCGACGAGGCCCGCCCGATCCTGGAGCGCGCCAGCGCCCGCGAGACGGCCGCCCGGGTGGCGCTCGGCGCCGTCGCCCGCGCGTACCTCAAGGAGACCTGCGGCATCGAGATCGTCAGCCACGTGGTCGAGCTGGCCGCGGCCAAGGCCCCGGCCGGCGTGCTCCCGCTGCCCTCCGACGAGGCCCGGCTGGACGAGGACCCGGTGCGCTGCCTGGACGCCGACGCCTCGAAGGCGATGGTCGCCGAGATCGACCAGGCGCACAAGGACGGCGACACCCTCGGCGGCGTGGTCGAGGTGCTCGCCTACAACGTGCCGGTGGGCCTCGGCTCGCACGTCCACTGGGACCGCCGGCTTGACGCCCGCCTCGCCGCGGCGCTGATGGGCATCCAGGCGATCAAGGGCGTCGAGGTCGGCGACGGCTTCGAGCTGGCCCGCGTCCCCGGTTCCAAGGCCCACGACGAGATCGTCCCGACCCCCGAGGGCGTCAAGCGCACCTCCGGCCGCTCCGGCGGCACCGAGGGCGGCCTGTCCACCGGCGAGCTGCTGCGCGTGCGCGCCGCGATGAAGCCGATCGCGACCGTCCCGCGCGCCCTGCAGACCCTGGACGTGCGCACCGGCGAGCCCGCCAAGGCCCACCACCAGCGCTCCGACGTCTGCGCGGTGCCGGCGGCGGGCATCGTCGCGGAGGCGATGGTGGCCCTGGTGCTGGCCGACGCGGTGAGCGAGAAGTTCGGCGGCGACCACGTCTCCGAGACCCGCCGCAACGTCCAGGGCTACCTGGACAACCTGATCGTCCGATGACCGCACCCCTGGTCGTCCTGGTCGGCCCGCCCGGCAGTGGCAAGTCCACCGTCGGGCGGGCGCTGGCCGACCGCCTGGGCGTCGGCTTCCGGGACACCGACGCGGACATCGAGGAGACGGCGGGCAAGCCCATCCCCGACATCTTCGTGGACGAGGGCGAACCGCACTTCCGCGAGCTGGAGGTGCGGGCCGTCAGCGCCGCCGCCGCGGGCCACGCCGGGGTGCTCGCCCTCGGCGGCGGCGCGGTGATGGCCGAGGCCACCCGGGAACTGCTGCGCGAGCTGCCGGTGGTCTTCCTGGAGGTCCCGCTGGCCGACGCCGTCAAGCGGGTCGGTCTGGACGCGCCGCGCCCGCTGCTGGCCGTCAACCCCCGGGCCCGCTGGCGCGAGCTGATGGAGGCCCGCCGCCCCCTCTACCTGGAGGTGGCCACCGCCGTCGTCGACACCGCCGGCCGCACCCCCGAGCAGGTGGCGGACGCCGTACTGGAAGCACTGGAGCTGAAGACCCCCCATGACTGACATCGTCAGGATTCACGTCGGCGGCAGCGCCGGCCACGACCCGTACGACGTGCTGATCGGGCACCAGCTGCTCGGCGAGCTGGCGCCGATGATCGGCACCCGGGCCAAGCGGGTCGCCCTGATCCACCCGGAGGCGCTGGCCGCCACCGCCGACGCCGTCCGCGAGGACCTGCTCGGCGAGGGCTACGAGGCGATCGCCCTCCAGGTGCCCAACGCCGAGGACGCGAAGAGCGCCGAGGTCGCCGCGTACTGCTGGTCGGTGCTCGGCCAGACCGGCTTCACCCGCAGCGACGTGATCGTCGGCATCGGAGGCGGCGCCACCACCGACCTGGCCGGCTTCGTCGCCGCGACCTGGCTGCGCGGGGTCCGCTGGATCTCGATGCCCACCACGCTGCTCGGCATGGTCGACGCGGCCGTCGGCGGCAAGACCGGCATCAACATCGCCGAGGGCAAGAACATGGTCGGCGCCTTCCACCCGCCGGTGGGCGTGCTGGCGGACCTCGGCACCCTGGAGACCGTGCCCAGGCACGACTACGTGTCCGGACTCGCCGAGGTGATCAAGTGCGGCTTCATCGCCGACCCGGTCATTCTCGACCTGATCGAGACCGACCCGGAGGGCGCCAAGACCCCGGCCGGCCCGCACACCGTGGAGCTGATCCGGCGGGCCGTCCAGGTCAAGGCCGACGTGGTCTCCGGGGACCTCAAGGAGTCCGGACAGCGCGAGATCCTCAACTACGGCCACACCCTCGGCCACGCCATCGAGCGCAACGAGCGGTACAAGTGGCGGCACGGCGCCGCGATCTCGATCGGCATGGTCTTCGCCGCAGAGCTGGGCCGGCTGGCCGGCCGGCTGGACGACGAGACGGCCGACCGGCACCGCAGCGTGCTGGCCTCGGTCGGCCTGCCGCTGACCTACCGTGCGGACGCCTGGCCGAAGCTGATGGACGCCATGAAGATCGACAAGAAGTCGCGCGGCGACCTGATCCGCTTCATCGTGCTGGACGGTCTCGGCAAGACCTCCGTGCTGGAGGGCCCGGACCCGTCGCTGCTGGTCGCCGCCTACGCGGAGGTCTCCGCATGACCCGGGTGATGGTGCTCAACGGCCCCAACCTCGGCCGGCTCGGCAGCCGGGAGCCGGACGTCTACGGCGCCACCTCGTACGCCGGGCTGGTCGAGCGCTGCACCGCACTCGGCAAGGAGTTCGGCTTCGAGGTCGAGGTCCACGAGACCAACTCCGAGCAGCGGATGGTGGAGTGGCTGCACGAGGCGGCCGACGGCCGGGTGCCCGTGGTGATCAACCCGGGAGCCTTCACCCACTACTCGTACGCGATGCGGGACGCCGCGGCCCAGCGGACCGCCCCGCTGATCGAGGTGCACATCTCCAACCCGTACGCCCGGGAGACCTTCCGGCACACCTCGGTGATCGCCGCGGTGGCCTCCGGCACGATCGCCGGATTCGGGCTCGGTTCGTACGAACTGGCCCTGCGCGCCCTCGCCGAGCAGCTCACCACGCGCTGACGCCTGCTCGGACGGCCCGGCGGCGGACTGTGCCCGCCGCCGGGCCGGCGTGTAGTGTCCCCGCTGAAAGAAGTCGGGAGGTGACCGTGGCGCAGTACACCGAGGGTGGACAGGTCCCCCCTCGTCCCGTCGCTCCGCCGGCCCCGCCGTATCCGGGCAGCGCGACCGCCGCTCCTCCGCCTCCGCCTCCGCCTCCGCCCTCGTCGGCGGCCGGGGTGCCGCAGACCGGACCGGTCGCGGTCCGGTCCGCACAGTCCCAGTCCGGGCAGTCCTCGTCCGCACAGTCCCAGTCCGGGCAGTCCTCGTCCGGGCAGTCCCCGTCGGGCCAGTCCTCGTCCGGGCAGTCCCCGTACGGCGGCCACCCGGCCGGACCCCGGCCGGTGCCCGCGCCCACGTCGGCCTCCGCTCCCGGGCACTCGCACGCCACCGCGGCATCCGTGCCGGCCGGTGGCACCGGGCACTTCCTGCTGCCCTCCGGCGCGCCCGTGCAGCTCCCCGCCCACCCGCCGCAGCCGCACGCGCCGACCGGACCACTGGCCGTGCTGCTGATCGGCCCGGCCGGCGCGGGCAAGACCACGGTCGCCCGGCACTGGGCCGAGCGGCGCCGGACGCCCACCGCGCACATCAGCCTGGACGACGTCCGGGAGTGGGTGCAGTCGGGTTTCGCCAACCCGCAGTCCGGCTGGAACAGCGCCTCCGAGGCGCAGTACCGGCTGGCCCGCCGCACCTGCGGCTTCGCCTGCCGCAACTACCTCGCCAACGGCATCTCCTGCATCATCGACGACGCCGTCTTCCCCGACCGCCCGGCCATCGGCCTCGGCGGCTGGAAGCGCCACATCGGGCCCGGCATGATCCCGGTCGTGCTGCTGCCCAGCCTGGACTCGGTGCTCAGCCGCAACGCCCGGCGCAGCGGCAACCGCCGGCTCGGCGACGAGGAGGTGGCCCGGATCCACGGGCGGATGGCCGGCTGGTACAACTCCGGGCTGCCGATCATCGACAACTCCCACCTGGACGTCGCCGCCACCGCGGCCGAGCTGGACCGGGCGATCCTGGCCCGACTGATGGGCATCCCGGTCCGCTGAGGCCTCCTGTGCGGGGCTGTCTCGGCGCCGGGGCCGTCCCGGGGCCGCGGCGGTGTCGGTGCCGGCTGCGATGATGGACGCGTCCTCATCGACCACCCCGGGGAGCTGACGCCCGTGCCGGAAGGCCACATCATCCACCGCCTCGCCGCCGAGAGCAGCACGGCCTTCGGCGGCCGCCCTGTCCGCGCCTCCAGCCCCCAGGGTCGGTTCGCCGACGGCGCCGCGCTGGTCGACGGGCAGGTGCTGACCGGGGCCGAGGCCACCGGCAAGCACCTCTTCCTCGGCTTCGAGGGCGGTGCCTGGGTGCACATCCACCTCGGCCTCTACGGCGGCCTCACCTTCGGCGAGGGCGCCGCGCCCGAGCCGGTCGGCCTGGTCCGGCTGCGGCTGGCGAACGGCGACGCCTACGCCGACCTGCGCGGCCCCAACACCTGCGCGTTGATCACCGGCGCCGAGAAGGCCGCCGTCGCCGCCCGGCTCGGGCCGGACCCGCTGCGCACCGACGCGGACCCGGACGCCGCCTGGCGGCGGATATCGGGTAGCCGGACGACGGTCGCGGCGCTGCTGATGGACCAGAAGGTGCTGGCCGGTGTCGGCAACGTCTACCGGGCCGAGGTGCTGTTCCGCCACGGCATCAACCCGCACCGGGCCGGCCGCGACCTCACCCGCGCCGAGTGGGACGCGGTCTGGGCCGACCTGGTCGCCCTGATGCACGAGGGCGTCGGTGCGGGCCGGATCGACACCGTCCGCCCCGAGCACACCCCCGAGGCGATGGGCCGCCCCCCGCGGGTGGACGACCACGGCGGCGAGGTCTACGTCTACCGCCGGGCCGCCATGCCCTGCCTGATCTGCGGCACCGACGTCCGCACCGAGGAACACGCGTCCCGCAACCTCTTCTGGTGCCCCCGCTGCCAGCAGACGTAGCAGGGCGTTCCCCGTTGTCATGATGCCGGCCCAGGATCCGCCGTACGCTGGGGGACGGCGTGGAGGGAGCAGCGGGGCGGATGGACGCGTACGAGACGGCCAACACCATGTCAGGCACGGTGCACGGATACGTGGTGCAGGGGCACAACGTCGAGCTGCACGTGCCGTCCGGCGCGCAGCCCGCGACGCCGCACCAGGTGCGCAAGCCACGCCCGGTCTTCGTCAACCGGGAAGGCGAGCTTTCCGCGCTCGTGGCGGCGCTGGGCAGGGCCGCGGACGGCGGGCCGGCCGTGGTGGCCTTCACCGGGCTCGGCGGCGTCGGGAAGACGGAGCTGATCGCCCAGTTCGTCCATCGGTACGGCGTGCACTTCCCGGACGGTGACCTCTACGCCGACCTCGCGGCCCACCGCCACGACGGCGAGGTCGATCTCGGGGCTGTGCTGGGCGGGTTCCTGCGGGCGTTCGCGGTGGAGCGGGTGCCGGACACCCTTGAGGAGCGGGCCGCGCTGTACCGGACGGTCACGGCCGAGCGTCACGTCCTGCTCTTCCTGGACAACGTCGAGCGGGCCGCCGAGGTACGGACCCTCTTCCCGTCCGCCGGGTTGGTGGTGGTCGCCGGCCGCCGGCGCCTCCCGGGTCTGCGCCTGGACGGGGCCGAGGTGCTGGATCTGGCGCCGCTGGGTACCACGGCCGGCGCCGCGTTGGTTCGGCGCTGGCTCGGGCCTGAGCGGGGCAGCGAGCAGGAGCTCAGGGAACTGGTCGAGCAGTGCGGCGGTCTGCCGCTGGCGCTTAACGCGGTCGGGTTCCAGCTACTCGACCGCGGCCGTCTGGGTGTGGGCCAGGTGTTGGCCGAACTGTCCGACCGGGAGCGTGGGTTGTCATCGTTCAGTAATGAGGAGGGCGGTGTCGACGGCGTCCTGGACTCGGTCTACCGGCGGCTGCCCCGGACCACCCGGGAGCTCTACCACCTGATCGGGGTGAATCCCGGCCCGCTGGTCTCGGCCGAACTTGCCGCAGCCGCGGGGATCGAGCAGGTGGACCAAGGCCTGGCCGAGCTGCGCTCCGCGCACCTCCTGGACGATGTGGTGGACGAGGGCCCGGACGAGCACTACCGCGCCCACGACCTGGTCCGGCGCCACGCGTATGAGCGGGTCCGAGAGCTTCCGGAGCGTTCCGGGTTGTTCGCCCGCGTGGTCGAGTACTACCGGGGCCGGGCGTTCCTGGCGGACGTCGCGGTACTCGGATCGCGGCTGCGGCTGCAGGAGCCGGCCGGGGAAGGGCTGCCGGCGTTCACGTCCGGCGCGGCGGCGCTGGACTGGCTGCGAACCGAGCGGGCCAACCTGCGTGAGGTGGTCCGGGCGGCCGGTGAGCAGGGCAGGCACGGCGACGTCTGGCGGCTCTGCGAGTCGCTCTGGCCGCTCTACCACGGTGGTAAGCACTACGACGACTGGGTCGAGACCCACCGGCTCGGCGTCGACTCGGCCCAGCGGGACGAACGTCCGGACGCCGTGGTCCGGATGCGCAACCAGCTCGCTCGGGCCCACTACGAGCTTCGGGACTTCCCGCGGGCGATCGAGCAGCTGGTGGCCGCGTCGGAGCTGGTGCCGCTGGTGGTCGACCCCCGCCTGGTGGGCGTGCTTCACGAGACGGAGGGCCTGCTCTGCCTGGCCGACGGGCGCCCGGAGCGGGCCGTCGAGCTGTTCACCCTGGCCCGGGCGGAGAACGAGGGCGACGCGCACGGTGTGGTCGTACAGGGCTACAACCTCGCACAGGCGTTGATCGCGGTCGGCCGCCCTGAGCAGGCGGTGGCCGTCCTGGACGAGGCGACCGAGCTGGCCGAGGCGGAGGACGACGGCCCGATGCTGATGCGGCTCGCGCTGGTGGGGGCGTGTGCCCGCCGGGCGCTGGGGCTGCTGGACGAGGCCGCCGCCCTGGCGGCGGAGGCCGGTCGGCGGGCGCTTGCCCTCGGCCAGCGACTGAAGGAGGCCGAGGCGTTGAGGCTGCTCGTGACCCTGGCCGAGGAATCGGGCGACAGCGGCCTGGCCGAGCGCAGCCGCTCCCGACTCGGCGAGCTCGGAGACGAGGAAGCGCATATCGGGAGGGGCGGAACGTGATGAGGGTGGTGTTCGCCGGTGCGGACGGGGGAGTGTGCGCTGAGGCCGACCGCACGACGCCCTCGGTGGGTCTGCGCTCAGTTCGCTGGTCGACCTGGTCGGCGCGGTAGCGGGTCGCCGAGCTCACGGGCGCGCGACGGCGCCCGGGGAAACCCTCAGCCGGCTGCGGTGGCGGTGGGGGTGTCGTGGGCGGCGGCGCAGGTGTTGAGGAGGGGGCGCATGGCGTCGTCCACGAGCCGGTAGCGCACGACGCGTCCGTCCTTGTCTCCGGTGACGACGCCGGCCGTCCTCAGGAGCCGCAGTGCCTGGGAGACGGCGGGGTCGCGCATGCCGGTGGCAACCGCGAGGTCGGTGACGGCGAGTGGCCCGGCGCGGTGGAGAGCGAGCAGCAGGGCGAGCCGTCCGGGGTCGGCGAGCAGCGAGAACCGCTCGGCCCAGGACCGGACGTGCCCGGTGTCGCCGATCGCGGCGATGGCCTCGCAGACCCGGTGTCCGTCGATGGTGCGGTGGCCCGCGCGGTCGGCCGGTACGAGATGCATACGGACATTCTTGCAGCCCCGGCCCTGTGATCCTTGACACCTGCGCAGGTGCGCAGCCTTGCAAGGATGTGCGCGGGCCCCCTACGGTGTTGCCCGCCGTGGTGCTCGGGAAGACCGGTGACGGACCCTCAGGGGTCCGGAGTCCGGAGCGGCCCTCGCCACTGTGATCGGGGGGAATCGTCCGTACCCCATGACGCCACTGGGTGCCTCGCGCGCCTGGGAAGGCGGGTACGGAAGCCCCGTCAGCCAGGAGACCGGCCACGGCATCTCACGAACGTCATTCCACGAGGTGCTGGAGCGTGATCCCAGGATGACCCTGCCCGAAACCGCCGCTGCTCCGGCGGCGCCGTCCGTCCTGCCGACCTTCCGGTGGCGCCGCGAGGACACCGTCCGCACGGCCGGGCTGATGGGGGTGATCCTGGCCATGCACGTGGTGGCCTTCGGGACGCTCGTCTTCCTGGTCGCCCCCGAGAAGTACGAGGTCGGCACCCAGGTCTTCGGGGTGGGCCTGGGCATCACCGCCTACACCCTCGGCATGCGGCACGCCTTCGACGCCGACCACATCGCGGTCATCGACAACACCACCCGCAAGCTGATGGCGGACGGCAAGCGGCCGGTCTCGGTCGGCTTCTGGTTCGCCCTCGGGCACTCCTCGATGGTGGTCCTGATGGCCGCCCTGGTGGCGGGCGGCGCGCAGCTGGCCGACACGCTGATGGACGACGATTCCACCACCCACCAGTGGCTGGGCATGGTCGGCACCTCCGCCTCCGGCGCCTTCCTCTACCTGATCGGTGCGCTCAACCTGGTCGCGCTGTTCGGCATCCTCAAGGTGTTCCGCTCGATGCGGGCCGGTCGGTTCGACGAGGCGGAGCTGGAGGAGCACCTCAACGCGCGTGGCTTCCTGGCCCGCATCCTGAACCGCGCGACCCGCTCGATCACCCGGCCGGGCCAGATGTTCCCGGTCGGCATGGTGCTCGGTCTCGGCTTCGACACCGCGACCGAGGTGACCCTGATGGTGATGGCCGGCTCGGGTGCGGCCTCCGGGCTTCCCTGGTACGCGATCGCCTGTCTGCCACTGCTCTTCGCGGCGGGGATGAGCCTGTTCGACACGCTGGACGGGACGTTCATGAACTTCGCGTACCAGTGGGCGTTCTCCAACCCGGTGCGCAAGGTGTACTACAACCTGACCATCACCGGCCTGTCGATCGCGGTCGCCTTCATCATCGGCACCATCGAGCTGGTCGGGGTGCTCCACGAGAAGCTGGACCTCACAGACCCGGTGAGCGGCTGGATCGCGGACATCTCGCTGGACAACGTCGGCTACGCGATCGTCGGGCTGTTCGTGGTGGTCTGGGCGGCGGCGATCGGGTACTGGCGGATCGCCGGGGTCGAGCAGAAGTGGAGCCCGCAGCCGGTGAAGCCGGGTGCCGGGCCGGCCGAGGACGCCCCCGCCGCCCCGGAGGCGGCGCGGTAGGCGGCCGGCGCCCGAATGTGACGGAGCCTCCCCGGGACCCCGGGGAGGCTCCGTCACGCTCAGCGGGTCAGCGCTCCTCGCGGAAGTCGACGTGCCGGCGCACGACGGGGTCGTACTTGCGCAGCACCAGCCGGTCCGGGTCGTTGCGGCTGCTCTTGCGGGCCACGTAGGTGTAGCCGGTCCCGGCCGTGGACCTGAGCTTGATGATCGGGCGCAGTTCGCTGCGGGCCATGGGTGGTCCTCCTGGGGTCGGCCGGTTCGGCGGGTCGCCGCTCCGGGGTGGCCGCTTCGGCGCCGGCCGGAGGCCGCACACCGAAATGGGAGTCGTTTTCATGCGTCGCATCACAACGCGAGCTCCGGCCCGCCCATTCCCGGGAGCGAGGTGGGAGCGCGGTGGGGGAGCGCCGCGGGCCGGGCCTCGGGTGGGGGCGCTCGGCGGGCGGATCGGGGTGGGCCTCCGTAGGCTCGACCCATGTCTGATGCGTACGCGGGCCGGCGGGAGCGGCTGAGGGAGCACTGCAGTGCGACCGGGGCCGACGCGGCGCTGATCACCCGCGCGGCGAACGTGCGGTACCTGACCGGGTGCCCGCCGTGCGGCGCGACGCTGCTGCTCACCCGGGAGCGGGCGCTGCTGGCGCTGCCGGACGACCTGCCGCCCGACGACGCCGGTGAGCACCTGATCGTGGAGGACGTGACCCGGATGCCGGTGGCGGCCGGGGCGGACACCGTGCTGGCGGCCGCCGCCGCCGCGGCGAAGCTGCGGGTGACGGACCTCGCGGTGGAGGAGCACGACCTCACCGTCAGCCGGCACCGCGCGGTGGCCGGACTGGCCGAGGGGGTCCGGCTGGCCGACCTCGCGCAGGCGGTCGAACGGCTGCGGGTGGTGAAGGACGAGCACGAGATCGCCGACCTGCGGATCGCGGCCGAGATCGCCGACCAGGCGCTCGGCGAGCTGCTGGAGTCGATCCTGGTCGGCCGCACCGAGCGGCACCTGGCGATGGAGCTGGAGCGCCGGATGATCGACCACGGTGCGGACCGCGCGGCCTTCCCGGTGTCGGTCGGCACCGGCAGCCACTCCGGGCAGCAGGCCCACCAGCCCACCGACCGGCGGGTGGAGGAGGGTGACTTCCTGACCGTGGTGCTGGGCGCGCGGTACCGCGGGTACGGTGTCTCCACCGCCCGGACCTTCGTGATCGGCGCCGCCCCCGCACCCTGGCAGGTGGAGCTGCACCGGCTGGTGTTCCGCGCCCAGCGGGCCGGGCGGGAGGCGCTCGGGCCGGGCGTCGAGCAGTACGTACCCGACCAGGCCGCACGGGAGATCCTGCAGGCCGCCGGGCACACCGAGGGCTCGCCGCACCCCGTCGGCCACGGCATCGGGCTGGAGATCCGGGAGGCGCCGCGCCTCGGTCCCTCGGACATGGGTAAACTGGACAGCCGCGTACCGGTCACCGTCGGCCCGGGGGTCCATCTCCCAGGCAGGGGCGGCGTCCGGATCGAGGACACGCTCGTCGTCCGTCCCCTCGAAGAGGGCGGGCCCGAGCTGCTCACCATCACCACCAAGGAGCTCCTCGCCCTGTGACCCGCGGCAGCCCGGGAGGCTGCCGCAGGCGGCAGGACGCACCCCTTGGTTCCTTGACAGCTATATCCAGGAGTAAGTGCGCCCGTGGCTTCCACGAACGATCTCAAGAACGGCATGGTCCTCAAGCTGGAGGGCGGCAAGCTCTGGTCCGTCGTCGAGTTCCAGCACGTGAAGCCCGGCAAGGGCCCGGCCTTCGTGCGTACCAAGCTCAAGGAGGTCCTGACCGGCAAGGTCGTCGACAAGACCTTCAACGCGGGCACCAAGGTCGAGACCGCCAACGTCGACAAGCGCGGCATGCAGTTCTCGTACAAGGACGGCGAGAACTTCGTGTTCATGGACATGGACACCTACGACCAGCTGACCATCGAGCCGGCCGTCGTGGGTGACGCGGCCAAGTACCTCCTGGAGGGCTTCGAGGCCCTGGTCGCCACCAACGAGGGCGCGGTCCTGTACATCGAGCTCCCGGCCGCGGTCGAGCTGGTCATCGCCGAGACCGAGCCGGGCGTCCAGGGCGACCGCTCGACCGGTGGCACCAAGCCGGCCACCCTGGAGACCGGCGCCGAGATCCAGGTGCCGCTCTTCATCACCACCGGTGAGAAGGTCAAGGTCGACACCCGCGACGGCGGCTACCTCGGCCGGGTGAAGTAAGTCAGTGTCGGCCGCACGCAGCAAGGCCCGTACCCGGGCCTTCCAGATTCTCTTCGAGGCCGACCACCGCAACGTCGACCCGCTGACGGTGCTCGCCGACTGGGTGGCCCGCGCGCGGGAGCCCAAGCCGGACGAGGGTACGCCGCAGGTGGGTGAGTACACGATGGAGCTCGTCGAGGGCTACGTCGAGCACGCCCGCCGGATCGACGACCTGATCTCGCAGTACGCGGTGGGCTGGACCCTCGACCGGATGCCGATCGTGGACCGCAACGTCCTGCGGCTCGGTGCGTACGAGCTGATCTGGGAGGACGGCGTCCCGGACGCGGTCGTCCTGGACGAGGCCGTCGAGATCGCCAAGGAGTTCTCCACGGACGACTCGCCGGCCTTCGTGAACGGCCTGCTCGCCCGTTTCCTGGAGCTGAAGCCGAGCATCCGCCGGTAGCCGCTCCGCCGGCCACGGCCGCCGGATCCCGTCAGGGGTCCGGCGGCCGTCGCGCGTTCACCCGGGTGGATTAAGGTGGTCCCTACTCGCCAGTAACCCGGCGCGCCGACGGCCCAGCCCGTCGGCGATCCCGCAGCGAAGGGCAGGCCACCCCCCATGACCACGGCGATCCGCAGCGAGTTCGACCAGGGCATCGCCCTGACCCGCCACCTCGACGAGCCCGGCCGCTACGACGGCGAGCTCGGTGCCGGCTGGCAGATCGGCGGCGGCGTCAACGGCGGGCTGCTGCTCGCGATGGCCGGCCACGCGCTCTCGCTGGAGCACGGCGTGGCCGGCGGCGGCCACGCCGACCCGGTCTCGATCAGCGGCTACTACCTCTCGGCCTCCGCGCCCGGCCCGGCCACCGTCCGCACCGAGGTGCTCAGGGCCGGCCGCTCGCTCTCCACCGGCACCGCCTCGCTCAGTCAGGACGGCGTCGAGCGGCTGCGCGTGGTGGCGAGCCACGGCGACCTCGCCGCCGACGACGGGGAGGTCCGCACCACCGCGCAGGCTCCGCAGCTGCCCCCGCCGGACCAGTGCATCGGTGTCGAGCACGCCCCCAAGGAGCTGATCGCGCAGGCCGCCCTGCTGGAGCGGTTCGACCTGCGGCTCGACCCGGCCACCATCGGCTGGGCGCTCGGGCAGCCCTCCGGCAACGGCCGGATCCAGGGCTGGTTCCGGCTCGCCGACGGTCGCGAGCCCGACCCGCTGCTGCTCCTGCTGGTCGCCGACGCCCTGCCGCCGGTCACCTTCGACCTCGGCATGCCCGGCTGGGCGCCCACCATCGAGCTGACCGTCCACCTGCGGGCCCGGCCGGTGCCCGGCTGGTTGCGCGTCACCCATGCCACCCGCAACGTGGCGGGCGGCTACTTCGAGGAGGACGCCGAGGTCTGGGACGAGGCCGGCCGCCTGGTCGCGCAGTCCCGCCAGCTGGCCCGGGTGCCGCGCCGGGCGTGACGGCGCCCGCCGGCGGCGCCGCCGCACGACCGGGCGCCTCACGTTCGGTTACATTCCTGTGACACGCCGTACGTGTGCGCCGCGCGGGGCTGGGGAGGAGAACGGTCAGCGGCACCCCCGCCGCTGACCGCGACCCGCCCCAGGAGCCCCCGATGACCCGCAACGGCCGCGCCCGCCGGACCCCCGACTGCACCGCCGCCGGCTTCCGCCCCCGGGTGCGCACGCGGCACGAGCGGCGCCGGCCCGACGGCGGGCAGGCCTTCGTCATCGGCGTGCTGACCAGCGAGGCCGACTTCGAGCGGGCCCGCGCCTGGCACCTTTCCGACGCCCCCGACCACGAGACCTACCTGCGGGAGACCGCCGAGCTGCTCACCGAGGCGCGGCGCCGCTTCGACACCGTCCGGGCCCGGATGTTCCACCCGCAGGACTTCGAGGAGTTCTGCCTGCTGCACGGCCTCGACCCGGCCGAGCCCGCCGCCCGCGACCGTTACCTGGTCAACCCGCCGCTGCAGACCCAGCTGCTCGCCTACCAGGGCGAGGAGCTGGCCGGCGACTTCGCGCCCCGGCTGGTCCGGGCCCGGGACAACGGCCTGACGCTGCGCCACGCCGACCTGCTGCTGGACGGGGGGCTCACCGAGGAGGGGGGCCGGGAAGTCCGAGGGGCCTACCGGCGCGGGGCCGAGGTGTTCAGCCGGATGCTGGTCGGGGCCGGTGCGGGGGTGTACGAGCTGCGGCTCGCGGTCGACGCGCCGGGCGGGCGGCTGACGGCGGCGGCCCGTGTGCTGCAGTGGGAGGACGGAGTCGTCCGGATCAACGACGAGGACCTCGAACTCGTCTGCGCGGTGCTGTGTGCCGGGCTCGCCCGGGAGCTGCCGGGCCTGGCCGTGCTGCACGGGGCCCAGGGGGCGGCCGAGGACCGCGAGGCCCGCGGCGGGGGCGCCGACGGCGCCTTCCGGCAGGCGGCGTGGGCCTGGGCCAGCGCCGGTCAGGACTGGGCGCCGGCCGCGGGGCCGGTGCGGCTGGACGGTGTGGCGGCGCAGCCGGGCTACCCGCTGGGCACGGCGTCCTGAGCCCAGGGCCGGCCGGGGGCCGGGACGCCGCCGTTCGGCCGCGCCCGGTGTGCCGGGTCTCCGGCCTGCTCGGCCGTGGGCGCGCCCGCAGCCCGCGGAAGCGCCGCGGCGCGGCCCCCGGTCGGGATGCCGCGCCGTGACGTTTCTGCTCGAACCTGCAGTCGACGCAGGTGGGAGCCGCTGGAGCGAGCGGTCAGCTCGCCTCCTCCTCGCGCACCGCGCGGCGCGCGTCGGGGTTCAGCACGCCCCAGGAGATCAGCTGCTCGGTGAGGATCGACGGCGACTGGTCGTAGATCACGGCCAGCGTGCGCAGGTCGTCCTGGCGGATCGAGAGCACCTTGCCGTTGTAGTCGCCGCGCTGGCTCTGGATGGTGGCCGCGTAGCGCTGCAGCGGACCGGCCTTCTCGGACGGCACCTGGGTCAGTCTCTCCAGGTCCAGTACCAGGCGCGGCGGCGGCTCGGCCGCACCACCGGGCGTACCGCCGGGCAGCAGCTCCTGCACCGGGACGCCGTAGAACTCCGCCAGCTCGGCCAGCCGCTGCACGGTGACCGCACGGTCGCCGCGCTCGTACGAGCCGACGACGACTGCCTTCCAGCGCCCCTGGGACTTCTCCTCGACACCGTGCAGGGAGAGCCCCTGCTGAGTGCGGATCGCTCGGAGCTTGCCTCCGAGTTGCTTCGCGTAGTCGCTGGACATTGATCTCCCCGGACGAGATTGCTTCGCGTTCAGTGGTGGGTCACGGGCGATTGCCGACGCCGTTACCGGTGGGTTCGACGTCCGTCTCGTAACTCACTGTGAGGTTACGTAGAGTGAGGTAGTTGCGTCAAGCCGAATGGGGCACTCGTGCGAATGGTCCGCATCGGTGACGCGTCGAAGGCGTGAACCCGGCGAAGCGGAACGGTGGCGGTCCATTTGCGTGAACCCGCGCTGGTACGATGACCGCAAGCCCGCGCCCCGTCGGCGGGGCCGTCAATTCAGACATCCTTTAAGGCCCGTCCAGTGAGGCGGGGAAGGAGGTCCGCTTCGGCATGACCGCACACCTCGAAACCACGCCGCGGCCGCCGCACCAGGTGCTGGACGGCGCGGACATCGCCCGGGTCGTCACCCGGATAGCGCACGAGATCGTCGAGCGCGCCAAGGGCGCGGAGGACGTCGTGCTGCTCGGCATCCACACCAGGGGCGTCCACCTCGCCCGCCGGCTGCAGGCCCGACTGGGCCAGATCACCGGCCGCGAGATCCCGCTCGGCACCCTGGACATCACCATGTACCGGGACGACCTGCGGCTGAAGCCCGCCCGCGCCCTGGAGCACACCGAGATCCCGGCCGACGGCGTCGACGGCCGCCTGGTGATCCTCGTCGACGACGTGCTGTTCTCCGGCCGCACCATCCGGGCCGCGCTGGACGCCCTCAGCGACATCGGCCGCCCGCGCGCCGTCCAGCTGGCCGTCCTGGTCGACCGCGGCCACCGCGAGCTGCCGATCCGCGCGGACTACGTGGGCAAGAACCTCCCCACCTCCCTGCGTGAGGCCGTGCAGGTGCGCCTCTCCGACACCGACGGCGTGGACGCCGTCCTGGTCGGCGACCGCGACTACACCGCGCGCTCGTCGCAGGCCCTGGCCACGAAGCCTTCCGAACCGCACCTCCCGGAGTAACCCGCGTGAAGCGCCACCTCGTCTCCGCCGCCGACCTCACCCGCGACGATGCGCTGCTGATCCTGGACACCGCCGAGGAGCTGGCCCAGCTCTCCGGACGGGCCGTCAAGAAGCTGCCCACGCTCCGTGGGCGAACGGTCGTCAACCTCTTCTTCGAGGACTCCACCCGCACCAAGACCTCCTTCGAGGTCGCCGAGAAGCGGCTCTCCGCCGACGTCATCAACTTCTCCGCCAAGGGCTCCTCGGTCTCCAAGGGCGAGAGCCTCAAGGACACCGCCCTCACCCTGCAGGCCATGGGGGCCGACGCGGTCGTCATCCGGCACCACGCCTCCGGCGCGCCGGCCCGGCTGGCCCAGTCCGACTGGCTGCACGGCAGCGTCATCAACGCCGGTGACGGCACCCACGAGCACCCCACCCAGGCCCTGCTCGACGCCTTCACCATGCGCCGCCACCTCAATCCCGGTGCAGGGCACGACCTGGCCGGCCGCCGGGTGGCCATCGTCGGCGACATCCTGCACAGCCGTGTCGCCCGTTCCAACGTGCACCTGCTCACCACCCTCGGCGCCCAGGTCACCTTCGTCGCCCCGCCGACGCTGCTGCCCATCGGCATCGAGAACTGGCCCTGCGAGGTCAGCTACGACCTGGAGCGCGTGCTCCCCAAGACCGACGCGCTGATGATGCTCCGGGTGCAGCGCGAGCGGATGAACGCCGCCTTCTTCCCGACCGAGCGCGAGTACAGCCGCCGCTACGGACTGGACGGCAAGCGGATGGCGCAACTGCCCGAGCACGCCATCGTGATGCACCCCGGCCCGATGGTCCGCGGCATGGAGATCACCGCCGAGGTCGCCGACTCGCCGCGCTGCACCGTGGTCGAGCAGGTCGCCAACGGCGTCTCCATCCGGATGGCCGTCCTCTACCTCCTGCTCGGCGGAGCCACCCTCGCCGACGCCCGCACCGAATCCGTGGAGACCGCCCAGTGACCACCTACCTGATCCGCAACGCCCAGATCCTCGGCGGCGACCCGCAGGACCTCCACATCGCCGACGGCGTCATCAAGGAGATCGGCACCGGCCTGCAGGCCGAGGCGGACATCGACATCGACGCCACCGGCCTGGTGGTGCTGCCCGGCCTGGTCGACCTGCACACCCACCTGCGCGAGCCCGGCCGCGAGGACGCCGAGACCGTGCTGACCGGCACCCAGGCCGCCGCCAAGGGCGGCTTCACCGCCGTCCACGCGATGGCCAACACCTTCCCGGTGGCCGACACCGCCGGCGTGGTCGAGCAGGTCTGGCGGCTCGGCCAGGAGTCCGGCTACTGCGACGTGCAGCCGGTCGGCGCCGTCACGGTCGGCCTGGAGGGCAAGAAGCTCGCCGAACTGGGCGCCATGCACGAGTCCGCGGCCGGCGTCCGGGTCTTCTCCGACGACGGCAAGTGCGTCGACGACGCCGTCATCATGCGCCGCGCGCTGGAGTACGTGAAGGCCTTCGACGGCGTCGTCGCCCAGCACGCGCAGGAGCCGCGGCTCACCGAGTCCGCCCAGATGAACGAGGGCCAGGTCTCCGGCGAGCTCGGCCTCGGTGGCTGGCCGGCCGTCGCGGAGGAGGCGATCATCGCCCGTGACGTCCTGCTCGCCGCGCACGTCGGCTCCCGCCTGCACGTCTGCCACGTCTCCACGGCCGGCTCGGTGGAGATCATCCGCTGGGCCAAGGCCAAGGGCTGGGACGTCACCGCCGAGGTGACCCCGCACCACCTGCTGCTCACCGACGAGCTGGTCCGCAGCTACGACCCGGTGTACAAGGTGAACCCGCCGCTGCGCACCGCCGAGGACGTCCAGGCGCTGCGCAAGGCGCTGGCCGACGGCACGATCGACGCCGTCGCCACCGACCACGCGCCGCACCCGGCCGAGGACAAGGACTGCGAGTGGGCCGTGGCCGCGATGGGCATGGTCGGACTGGAGACCGCGCTGTCGGTGGTCCAGCAGACCATGGTCGAGACCGGCCTGCTGAACTGGGAGGGCGTCGCCGACCGGATGTCGCACCGCCCGGCGCGGATCGGCCGTCTCGCCGGCCACGGACGGCCGATCTCGGTGGGTGAGCCGGCGAACCTGGTGCTCTTCGATCCCGCGTACCGTGGTGCCGTGAACCCCGAGAGCTTCGCCACCCGCAGCCGCAACACCCCCTACAAGGGTCTCGACCTGCCCGGACGGGTGCACGCCACCTTCCTCCGCGGCACCGCCACCGTGCTCGCCGGCGAGCTGGTCGAGCAGGGCGGGCTGGCGTGACCGGGCTCGCCCGGCTCGCCCAGGAACAGGCCAGGGTCACCAACTGGCCCGGGTACATCGGCTGGGCCGTCGGCCTGCTGATCGTGATCGGCCTCGTCTACTGGCTGATGCGGCAGGGCTGGAACTGGCGGCGCACGCTGCAGTCCGGCATTCCGCCGCTGCCCGCCGTGCCGGAGCGCGCAGGCCGGACCATCCTGGAGACCAGCGGGCGGTACCACGGCAGCACCACGGCCGGGAACTGGCTGGACCGGGTCGTCGCGCACGGCCTGGGCACCCGCAGCCGCGCCGACCTGACCCTCGGCGAGGACGGCCTGCTGGTGCGGCGCCCCGGTGACGTCGACTTCTGGATCCCGGCGGATCACCTGACCGGTGCCCGGACGGACTCCGGGATCGCCGGCAAGGTCGTCCCGTCCGGACTGCTCGTCGTCACCTGGACGCACGAGGGCACCGCGCTGGACTCCGGTTTCCGGGCCGACCACCCCGATGAGCACGCCGCCTGGGTCGAGGCGGTCGCTCAGCTCGCAACACGTACGAAGACGAAGACGGAAGAGGCCACTCGATGACCGCACCTGCCCCCACCACGCAGCGCTTGAGGCGGGAGCGCGTGCCTGCCGTGCTCGTCCTGGAGGACGGCCGGACCTTCCGCGGCCAGGCCTACGGCGCGACCGGCGAGACCTTCGGCGAGGCGGTCTTCAACACCGGGATGTCCGGCTACCAGGAGACCCTCACCGACCCGTCGTACCACCGCCAGGTGGTCGTGATGACCGCCCCGCAGATCGGCAACACCGGCTGGAACGACGAGGACGACGAGTCCAAGCAGATCTGGGTCGCCGGCTACGTCGTCCGCGACCCCGCCCGCGTCCCGTCCAACTGGCGCTCGCGCCGGTCGCTGGACGAGGAGCTGGCCAACCAGGGCATCGTCGGCATCAGCGGCATCGACACCCGCGCGCTCACCCGGCACCTGCGTGAGCGCGGCGCCATGCGCTGCGGCATCTTCTCGGGCGGGGCGGTGGCGGACGACGCCGCGCTGCTGGCCCGGGTGCAGCAGTCGCCGGAGATGAAGGGCGCCGACCTCTGCGCCGAGGTCGCCACCACCGAGCCCTACGTCGTGCCCGCGATCGGTGAGAAGAGGTTCACCGTCGCCGCCCTCGACCTCGGCATCAAGGCGATGACCCCGCAGCGGATGGCCGAGCGCGGCATCGAGGTGCACGTGCTGCCGGCCGACGCCACCGTCGAGGACGTCTACGCGGTCAACCCGGACGGCGTCTTCTTCTCGAACGGCCCGGGCGACCCGGCCACCGCCGACCACCAGGTCGAGGTGGCGAAGGGCGTCCTGGGGCGCGGGACCCCGTTCTTCGGCATCTGCTTCGGCAACCAGATCCTCGGCCGTGCGCTGGGCTTCGGCACCTACAAGCTCAAGTACGGCCACCGCGGCATCAACCAGCCGGTGCAGGACCGCACCACCGGCAAGGTCGAGGTCACCGCGCACAATCACGGCTTCGCCGTGAACGCACCGCTGGACAAGGTGAGCGACACCCCGTTCGGGCGCGTCGAGGTCTCCCACGTCTGCCTCAACGACGACGTGGTCGAGGGCCTGCAGGCGCTCGACGTCCCCGCCTTCAGCGTGCAATACCACCCCGAAGCGGCCGCCGGCCCGCACGACGCCGCGTACCTGTTCGACCGCTTCGTGAAGCTCATGGAGGGCCAGCGTGCCTAAGCGCACTGACATCAAGTCCGTCCTGGTGATCGGCTCGGGCCCGATCGTCATCGGCCAGGCCGCCGAGTTCGACTACTCGGGCACGCAGGCCTGCCGGGTGCTCAAGGCCGAGGGCCTGCGGGTCATCCTGGTGAACTCCAACCCGGCCACGATCATGACCGACCCGGAGATCGCCGACGCCACCTACGTCGAGCCGATCACCCCGGAGTTCGTCGAGAAGATCATCGCCAAGGAGCGCCCGGACGCCCTGCTGCCGACCCTCGGCGGGCAGACCGCGCTCAACACCGCGATCTCCCTGCACAAGGCCGGGACGCTGGAGAAGTACGGCGTCGAGCTGATCGGCGCCGACGTCGTGGCGATCAACAAGGGCGAGGACCGCGACCTCTTCAAGGGCGTCGTCGAGGCCGTGAACGACAAGATCGGCCACGGCGAGTCCGCCCGCTCGGTGATCTGCCACACCATGGACGAGGTGCTGGCCGGCGTCGACACCCTCGGCGGCTACCCGGTCGTGGTCCGCCCCTCCTTCACCATGGGCGGTGCCGGCTCCGGCTTCGCCCACAACGAGGAGGACCTGCGCCGGATCGCCGGCCAGGGCCTGACCCTCTCGCCGACCACCGAGGTGCTCCTGGAGGAGTCCATCCTCGGCTGGAAGGAGTACGAGCTGGAGCTGATGCGCGACAAGAACGACAACGTCGTGGTCGTCTGCTCCATCGAGAACTTCGACCCGATGGGCGTGCACACCGGTGACTCGATCACCGTCGCCCCGGCGATGACGCTCACCGACCGCGAGTACCAGATCCTGCGCGACATCGGCATCGCCGTCATCCGCGAGGTCGGCGTCGACACCGGCGGCTGCAACATCCAGTTCGCCGTCAACCCGGCGGACGGCCGGGTCATCGTCATCGAGATGAACCCGCGCGTCTCCCGCTCCTCGGCGCTGGCGTCCAAGGCGACCGGCTTCCCGATCGCCAAGATCGCCGCGAAGCTCGCCGTCGGCTACACCCTGGACGAGATCCCCAACGACATCACCGAGGAGACCCCGGCCTCCTTCGAGCCGACCCTCGACTACGTCGTGGTGAAGGTGCCGCGGTTCGCGTTCGAGAAGTTCCCGAGCGCCGACGCGACGCTGACCACCACCATGAAGTCGGTCGGCGAGGCCATGGCGCTCGGCCGCAACTTCCCCGAGGCGCTCAACAAGGCGCTGCGCTCGCTGGAGAAGAAGGGCTCCCAGTTCACCTGGACCGGCCCGGTCGGCGACAAGGCCGCACTGCTGGAGAAGGCCGTCGTCCCGACCGACGGCCGGATCAACACCGTCATGGAGGCCATCCGGGCCGGCGCCACCCCGGAGGAGGTGTTCGAGGCCACCAAGATCGACCCGTGGTTCGTCGACCAGCTCTTCCTGCTGGACGAGATCGCCGGCGAGCTGGCCGTCGCCTCCGAGCTCACCCCCGAGCTGCTGCGCCACGCCAAGCGGCACGGCTTCTCCGACCAGCAGATCGGCGAGATCCGCGGCCTGCGGCCCGACGTGGTCCGCGAGGTCCGGCACGCTCTCGGCATCCGCCCGGTCTTCAAGACCGTCGACACCTGCGCCGCCGAGTTCGCCGCCAAGACCCCGTACTTCTACTCGTCCTACGACGAGGAGAGCGAGGTCGCCCCGCGCACCAAGCCCGCGGTGATCATCCTCGGCTCCGGCCCGAACCGCATCGGCCAGGGCATCGAGTTCGACTACTCCTGCGTGCACGCCTCCTTCGCGCTGGCCGACGCCGGGTACGAGACGGTGATGGTCAACTGCAACCCCGAGACCGTCTCCACCGACTACGACACCTCCGACCGGCTCTACTTCGAGCCGCTCACCCTGGAGGACGTGCTGGAGGTCGTCCACGCCGAGCAGCAGGCCGGACCGCTGGCCGGCGTCATCGTCCAGCTCGGCGGCCAGACCCCGCTCGGCCTGGCCCAGGCGCTCAAGGACAACGGAGTGCCGATCGTCGGCACCCAGCCCGAGGCGATCGACCTCGCCGAGGAGCGCGGCGCCTTCGGCCGCGTGCTGCGCGAGGCCGGCCTGCCCGCCCCCAAGCACGGCACCGCCTTCTCCTTCGAGGAGGCCAAGTCGATCGCCGACGAGATCGGCTACCCCGTCCTGGCCCGCCCGTCGTACGTACTGGGCGGCCGCGGCATGGAGATCGTCTACGACGAGGCCTCGCTCGCCTCCTACCTGGAGCGGCACGCCGGTCTGATCTCCGAGCACCCGGTGCTGATCGACCGCTTCCTCGACGACGCGGTGGAGATCGACGTCGACGCGCTCTACGACGGCACCGAGCTCTACCTCGGCGGCGTCATGGAGCACATCGAGGAGGCCGGCATCCACTCCGGCGACTCCGCCTGCGCCCTGCCCCCGATCACCCTCGGCGGCTACGACATCAAGCGGCTGCGCGCCTCCACCGAGGCGATCGCCCGCGGCGTCGGCGTCCGCGGCCTGATCAACATCCAGTTCGCCCTCTCCGGCGACATCCTCTACGTGCTGGAGGCCAACCCGCGCGCCTCCCGCACCGTGCCGTTCACCTCCAAGGCCACCGCGGTGCCGCTGGCCAAGGCGGCGGCCCGGGTCTCGCTCGGTACCACCATCGCCGAGCTGCGCGCCGAGGGCCTGCTCCCGGCCGAGGGCGACGGCGGCACGCTGCCCGCGGACTGCCCGATCTCCGTCAAGGAGGCCGTGATGCCGTGGAGCCGCTTCCGCGACGTCCACGGCCGCGGTGTGGACACCGTGCTCGGCCCGGAGATGCGCTCCACCGGCGAGGTCATGGGCATCGACAAGGTCTTCGGCACGGCGTACGCCAAGTCGCAGTCCGGTGCCTACGGTGCGCTGCCGACCAAGGGCAAGGTCTTCGTCTCGGTCGCCAACCGGGACAAGCGCAACCTGGTGTTCCCGGCCCGTGCGCTGGTCAGCCTCGGCTTCGAGCTGCTCGCCACCGCCGGCACCGCCGAGGTGCTGCAGCGCGGCGGCATCCCCGCCACCGTGGTGCGCAAGCACAGCGAGGGCGAGGGCCCGAACGGCGAGCGGACCATCGTCCAGCTGATCCACGACGGCGAGGTCGACCTGATCATCAACACGCCGTACGGCACCGGCGGCCGTCTCGACGGCTACGAGATCCGCACCGCCGCCGTCGCGCGCGCCGTGCCCTGCCTGACCACCGTCCAGGCCATGGGCGCCGCCGTCCAGGGCATCGACGCGCTGCTGCGCGACGAGGTCGGGGTGATGTCGCTCCAGGAGCACGCCGAGCTGATCAACGCCGGCCGCAAGTAGGACCGCCGCAGTGGGGGGCACCGAACCGCCGGGTGCCCCCCACTTCCATGCCCAGGGAGCAAAGCCTTGTACAAGCTGCTGTTCGACCTCGTCTTCAAGAAGATGGACCCCGAGAAGGCCCACCACCTGGCCTTCTTCTGGATCCGGCTGGCCTCCTCGGTGCCCGGCCTGCGCACCCTGGTCCGGCTGGTGCTCGCCCCGCGCGACCGCGCGCTGCGCACCAGCGCGCTCGGCCTCGACCTGCCCGGCCCGTTCGGCCTGGCGGCCGGCTTCGACAAGAACGGCGTCGGCATCGACGGCCTGGCGATGATCGGTTTCGACTACGTCGAGATCGGCACCATCACCGGCGAGCCCCAGCCGGGCAACCCGGCCCCGCGCCTCTTCCGGCTGGTCGAGGACCGCGCCCTGGTCAACCGGATGGGCTTCAACAACCAGGGCTCGGCCCGGGTGGCCGCCCGTCTCGCCCAGCGCCCGCACACCAGCTCCACCCCGGTGGTCGGCGTCAACATCGGCAAGACCAAGGTGGTCGAGGAGGCCGACGCGATCGGCGACTACGTGAAGTCCACCGAGCGGCTGGCCAAGTACGCCGACTACCTGGTGGTCAACGTCAGCTCGCCGAACACCCCCGGCCTGCGCAACCTCCAGGCCGTCTCGCACCTGGGCCCGCTGCTGGGCGCCGTCCGCGAGGCCGCCGACCGCTCCACCGCGCACCACGTGCCGCTGCTGGTCAAGATCGCTCCCGACCTGGCCGACGAGGACGTCGACGCGGTCGCCGACCTCGCCCTGGAGCTGGGCCTGGACGGCATCATCGCCACCAACACCACGATCGGCCGCGAAGGCCTGCGCACCTCCGCCGCCCGGATCGAGGAGATCGGCATGGGCGGTCTCTCGGGCGCCCCGCTCAAGGCCCGCGCCCTGGAGGTGCTGCAGCGCCTGCGCGCCCGCACCGAGGGCCGGCTGGTGCTGGTCTCGGTCGGCGGCATCGAGACGGCCGAGGACGCCTGGCAGCGGATCATCCACGGCGCCGACCTGGTCCAGGGCTACAGCGCCTTCATCTACCAGGGCCCGTTCTGGTGCCGCCGCATCCACAAGGGCCTCTCCGCGAAGGTCCGGGCCGGCGGCTTCCGCGACCTGGCGGCCGCCGTCGGCAGCGCCAAGGCCTCCTCCTGAACCCCCGCCCGACCCCCGGAAAGGACGTCATGACCCTCGCCCCCTTCGGCGCCAGGCTGCGCCAGGCCCTCGACACCCGCGGCCAGCTCTGCGTCGGCATCGACCCGCACGCCTCCCTGCTCGCCGCCTGGGGTCTGGAGGACTCCGTCGCGGGCCTGGAGTCCTTCAGCCGCACCGTGGTCGAGGCGCTGGCCGACCGGGTGGCCGTGCTCAAGCCGCAGGCCGCCTTCTTCGAGCGCTTCGGCTCCAAGGGCGTCGCGGTGCTGGAGAGGTCCGTCGAGGAGGCCCGTGCGGCCGGCGCGCTGGTCCTGATGGACGCCAAGCGCGGCGACATCGGCTCCACCATGGCCGCCTACGCCGAGGCCTTCCTGGCCCAGGGCAGCCCGCTGTTCTCCGACGCCGTCACCGTGAGCCCCTACCTCGGCTTCGGCTCGCTGCGCCCGGCGCTCGACCTTGCCACGGCCAACGGCGCGGGGGTCTTCGCGCTTGCGCTCACCTCCAACCCGGAGGGCGCCGAGGTGCAGCGCGCCGTCGGTGCGGACGGCGAGCCGGTGGCGGCCTCGGTGCTGCGCCAGCTGGCGGCCGAGAACGCCGGCGCCGAGCCGCTCGGCTCGTTCGGCGCGGTGGTCGGCGCGACCCTGGCGGACGCCGGGGTGGACCTGGCCATCAACGGCCCGCTGCTGGCCCCCGGGATCGGCGCCCAGGGCGCCACGATGGCGGACCTGCCGCGGGTCTTCGGCGCCTCGGTGCGCAACGTGGTGCCGAGCGTCAGCCGGGACGTGCTCAAGCACGGCCCCTCGGTGCCGGCCCTGCGGGCGGCGGCCGACCGGTTCGTCCAGGAGTACGCGGACGCGGTGAAGTGAGCCGGTGACCCTCCGGAGTGGCGTGACGGGGCGGCGCAGGTCGGGAAGCCCGACGTGAGCGCCGTCACACCACCCCCGCGAAAGGCCCCGAAACGGGGTCGTTTTGCCCGGTAAAGTCCTGGTCGGCCTTGGCTGACCAGGACTTTTCGTGTTCTTTTCCTGACGTGGCGCCGCAATCCGGGTAGTGTCCGGCGATAGGTCATCGAAGAGCGGCGATTCCCGCTGCTCTCGCAGGTCAGAGCCGTCGGCATCCCCTGCGACCGGTGGCCGAGGAACCAAACCAGTCATAGCTCAATCCCTTCCTTCCACACCCTGAGGTGAACGGCGTGGCTCTTCCGCCCCTTACCCCTGAACAGCGCACCGCCGCGCTGGCCAAGGCCGCCGAGGCTCGCCGGGAGCGCGCCGAGGTCAAGAACCGGCTCAAGCACTCCGGCGCCTCCCTGCACGAGGTGATCAAGGCCGGCAAGGCCGACAACGACGTCATCGGCAAGATGAAGGTCTCGGCCCTGCTGGAGTCCCTGCCCGGCGTCGGCAAGGTCCGGGCCAAGCAGATCATGGAGCGCCTCGGCATCAGCGAGAGCCGCCGCGTCCGTGGTCTCGGCACGAACCAGATCGCCTCCCTGGAGCGGGAGTTCGGCGGCGGTGCCGCCTGACCGTGCCCCCGTGGTCCCGGGATCGTCCGCGATCCGGGATAATCGGTGCATGAGTGAGCGTCCGCGGCTGACCGTGCTCTCCGGCCCCTCGGGGGTCGGCAAGAGCACGGTCGTCGCTCATATGAGGAAGAAGCACCCCGAAGTCTGGCTCTCGGTGTCGGCGACGACCCGCCACCCGAGGCCCGGCGAGCAGAACGGGGTCCAGTACCACTTCGTCGACAACGACGAGTTCGACAAGCTGATCGCCAACGGCGAACTGCTGGAGTGGGCCGTATTCGCCGGCAACCGCTACGGAACCCCCCGCTCGGCCGTGCTGGAGAAGCTGGAGCGCGGCGAGCCGGTCCTGCTGGAGATCGACCTGCAGGGTGCCCGCCAGGTGCGCGAGTCGATGCCCGACGCCCAGCTGGTCTTCCTGGCCCCGCCGAGCTGGGACGAGCTGGTCCGCCGGCTGACCGGCCGCGGCACCGAGCCGCAGGACGTGATCGAGAAGCGGCTGGAGGCGGCCAAGGTCGAGCTGGCCGCCGAGCCGGAGTTCGACACGACCCTGGTCAACACCTCCGTCGAGCAGGTGGCGGCCGAACTGCTAGCCTTGCTCGGTGTAGGCTGACCTGTCTGTGTTTTCCACCCTTTCGGAAGGTTTTCGCGTGTCCTCTTCCATGACCGCGCCCGAGGGCATCATCAACCCGCCGATCGACGAGCTGCTGGAGGCCACCGACTCCAAGTACAGCCTCGTGATCTACGCCGCCAAGCGCGCGCGTCAGATCAACGCCTACTACTCGCAGCTCGGTGAGGGTCTGCTGGAGTACGTCGGCCCGCTGGTCGACACCCACGTGCACGAGAAGCCGCTGTCGATCGCGCTGCGCGAGATCAACGCGGGCATGCTGACCGCCGAGGCGATCGAGGCGGCCTGAGCCGGTGCCTTCTGCGAAGGGCCCGTCGGACGTGTTCCGACGGGCCCTTCGGCGTTCCCGGGCCCGTTCGCGCGGGGGCTCCGGCGGGTGTGCGGGGCACCACGGTGCGGGCGCTCGCCGGGGGGCCGTAGGGTGAGCACGTCCCGAGCGAGGAGAGATGGGGAGCATGAGCGCGAGCACGGACTCGAGCCCTGACCGGGCGGACGCCCCGCGCGTCGTCCTCGGCGTCAGCGGCGGCATCGCCGCGTACAAGGCGTGCGAGGTGCTGCGGCGCTTCACCGAGTCCGGCCACCAGGTCACCGTGGTGCCCACCGATGCCGCGCTGCACTTCGTCGGCGAGGCCACCTGGGCCGCGCTGTCCGGCCGCCCGGCCGCCACCGAGACCTGGGACCGGGTGCACGAGGTGCCGCACGTGCGGATCGGGCAGAACGCCGACCTGGTCGTGGTCGCCCCCGCCACCGCCGACCTGATGGCCAAGGCCGCCCACGGGCTCGCCGACGACCTGCTCACCAACACCCTGCTCACCGCGCGCTGCCCGGTCGTCCTCGCGCCCGCGATGCACACCGAGATGTGGGAGCACCCGGCCACCCGGGAGAACGTCGCCACCCTGCGCCGCCGGGGCGTGATCGTGCTGGAGCCCGCCGTCGGCCGGCTGACCGGCAAGGACACCGGCAAGGGACGGCTGCCCGAGCCGTCCGCGATCTTCGACGCCTGCCGGGCGGTGCTGCGCCGCGGCGGGCCGGTGCCCACCGACCTGGCCGGCCGGAACGTCGTCGTCTCGGCGGGCGGCACCCGGGAGCCGCTGGACCCGGTGCGCTTCCTCGGCAACCGCTCCTCCGGAAAGCAGGGCTACGCGCTCGCCACGACCGCCGCCGCGCGCGGCGCCCGCGTGACGTTGATCTCGGCCAACGCCGAGCTGCCCGACCCGGCCGGGGTCGACGTGGTGCACGTCTCGACCGCGCTGGAGCTGCGCGAGGCGGCGCTGGAGGCCGCCGCGGGCGCGGACGCCGTGGTCATGGCCGCGGCGGTCGCCGACTTCCGGCCTGCCGAGTACGCCACCGGCAAGATCAAGAAGGTCGAGGGGGTCGAGCCGGCGCCGGTCGCGCTGGTGCGCAACCCCGACGTCCTGGCCGAGATCTCCGCCCACCGCCCCCGTTCGGCCCAACTCGTCGTCGGTTTCGCGGCGGAGACCGACGACGTGCTCGCCAACGGCCGCGCCAAGCTCGCCCGCAAGGGCTGCGACCTGCTGGTCGTCAACGAGGTCGGCAACGGCAAGGCGTTCGGCCGGGACGTCAACGAGGCCGTCGTGCTGGGTGCGGACGGCAGTGAGACGCCCGTTCCGGTGGGGCCCAAGGAGGCCCTCGCGGACGTCGTCTGGGACCTGGTCGCCGAACGGCTGAATCCGGTCGCGGACTGATCTCGTAGGGTGGATGTTCGGTCTCCAATTCCGGAATCGCGTGCCGATTGTCGGTAGCTGACCGTTACACTCCAGGAATCAAGTCTTTCCGGATGTCCCCGGTTCGCCGGGGGCCTTCAGTCAGCAGCCGCTGCAACCCCAGGGAGCGCTGTGTCTCGCCGCCTGTTCACCTCGGAGTCCGTGACCGAGGGACACCCCGACAAGATCGCTGACCAGATCAGCGACACCATCCTTGACGCGCTTCTGCGTGAGGACCCGACCTCCCGGGTCGCCGTGGAGACGCTCATCACCACCGGCCAGGTGCACGTGGCCGGCGAGGTGACCACCAAGGCGTACGCGCCGATCGCCCAGCTCGTCCGGGACAAGATCCTGGAGATCGGCTACGACAGCTCCAAGAAGGGCTTCGACGGCGCCTCCTGCGGCGTTTCGGTGTCCATCGGCGCGCAGTCGCCCGACATCGCCCAGGGCGTCGACACCGCGTACGAGGCGCGCGTCGAGGGCGACGAGGACCACCTGGATAAGCAGGGCGCCGGCGACCAGGGCCTGATGTTCGGCTACGCCTCGGACGAGACCCCCGAGCTAATGCCGCTGCCGATCACCCTGGCGCACCGGCTCTCGCACCGCCTCTCCGAGGTCCGCAAGAACGGGACCATCCCGTACCTGCGCCCCGACGGCAAGACCCAGGTCACCATCGAGTACGACGGCGACAAGGCCGTCCGTCTCGACACCGTGGTCGTGTCCTCGCAGCACGCCAGTGACATCGACCTGGACTCGCTGCTCACCCCGGACATCCGCGAGTTCGTCGTGGAGCCGGAGCTGAAGGCGCTCGCCGACCAGGGCATCAAGCTGGTGACCGAGGGCTACCGCCTGCTGGTCAACCCGACCGGCCGCTTCGAGATCGGCGGCCCGATGGGCGACGCCGGCCTCACCGGCCGCAAGATCATCATCGACACCTACGGCGGCATGGCCCGCCACGGCGGCGGCGCCTTCTCCGGCAAGGACCCGTCCAAGGTGGACCGCTCGGCCGCGTACGCGATGCGCTGGGTGGCGAAGAACATCGTCGCCGCCGGCCTCGCCCGCCGCGCCGAGGTCCAGGTCGCGTACGCGATCGGCAAGGCCGAGCCGGTCGGCCTCTTCGTGGAGACCTTCGGCACCGAGACCGTGCCGGTCCTCGCGATCCAGAAGGCCGTCTCCGAGGTGTTCGACCTCCGCCCGGCCGCGATCATCCGCGACCTCGACCTGCTGCGGCCGATCTACGCCCAGACCGCCGCGTACGGCCACTTCGGTCGTGAGCTGCCGGACTTCACCTGGGAGCGGACCGACCGCGTCGAGCAGCTGAAGAAGGCTGCGCAGGACTGATCACCCGGTCCGCCCGTCCGCAGGCGGCGGCCACCGCACCCGGTGGCCGCCGCCTGCGGCGTCTGCGCACGGTGTCGGTCCGACCTGGTAGTACTTGGGAACGATGAGCAGCACAGGGGAGAACGGGGCGGCCGAGCCGGAGCAGCTCGCGTTCATCCGGGAGACGGTCAAGCGCGCCAAGCCGCGGACGTGGCGCGGGGCCAAGCGGGCCGAGTACCTGCCGGTCGCCCGGGTCGTGGTCGACAAGGGCGTGCTGACCATCGACAAGTTCTTCGACTACGAGGTGCCCGCCGCGATGGCGGAGGAGGCGCAGCCCGGCGCCCGGGTCCGGGTCCGATTCGGCGCCCGCGTGGTGAAGGGCCAGCGCGAGGGCGGTGAGCTGCACGACGGCTTCATCGTCGCGAGGCTGGAGAAGAGCGACTTCCCCGGCCCGCTGGCGCCGCTGGCCCAGGTGCTCTCGCCCGAGCCGGTGCTCACCCCGCCGCTGCTGCGGCTCTGCCGCACCGTCGCCGACCGGTACGCCGGCACCCTCGCGGACGTGCTGCAGCTCGCCGTCCCGCCCCGGCACGCCAAGGCCGAGGCCGAGCCCTCTCCGCCGCCCCGGCCCCGGCCGCCGGAGCCGGCGCCCGGCGGCTGGTCGCGCTACCCGGCCGGCCCGGACTTCCTCGCCTCGCTCGCCGGCGGCGGCTCTCCGCGTGCGGTCTGGACGGCGCTGCCCGGGCCCGGCTGGCCGTACGAGATCGCACGTGCCGTCGCGGCCGCCCTGGCGGGCGGGCGCGGCGCGCTGGTGGTCCTGCCGGACGGCCGGTCGGTGGCCCGGGTCGACCGGGCGCTGACCGAGCTGCTGGGGGAGGGCATGCACGCCACCCTGGCGGCGGACCTCGGACCGCGGGAGCGCTACCGGCGCTGGCTGGCGGTCAGTCGAGGCTCGGTGCACGCCGCCGTCGGCACCCGGGCGGCGATGTTCGCGCCGGTGCGCGACCTCGGCCTGGTGGTGGTCTGGTCCGACGGCGACGGCAGCCACAGCGATCCGCGCGCCCCGCACCCGCACGTGCGCGAGGTGGCGCTGCTGCGTGCCGCCGAGGAGGGCGCCGGCGTCCTGCTGGGCGGGCACGCGGTGACGGTCGAGGGCGCGCAGCTGATCCGCACCGGGTGGGCGCGGCCGCTGGCCGCCGACCGGGAGACCGTGCGGCAGGTGGCGCCGCGGGTTCGCACCGTGACCGACCAGGACCAGCACCGGGACGCCGCGGCGCAGGCCGCCCGGCTGCCCTCGGTGGCCTGGGAGGCGGCTCGGGAGGCCCTGGCGGGCGGCGGCCCGGTGCTGATCCAGGTGCCGCGGCGCGGCTACGTGCCCAGGCTGGCCTGCGGGCGCTGCCGTACGCCGGCCCGCTGCCGGCGGTGCGAGGGCCCGCTGGAGGCGGCCGCCGCGGACGCGCCGCTGCACTGCGGGTGGTGCGGCGCGGCGGAGCCGGACTGGCACTGCCCGGAGTGCGGCTCGTTCCGGCTGCGGGCCCAGGTGATCGGCGCCCGGCGGACGGCGGAGGAGCTGGGCAAGGCGTTCCCGCGCGTGCCGGTCCGTACCTCGGGGCGGGACGCGGTGCTGGCGACCGTACCCGCGGAACCGGCGCTGGTGATCTCCACGCCGGGCGCGGAGCCGGTCGTCGAGGGCGGCGGCGGGTACGCGGCCGCCCTGCTGCTGGACGGCTGGGCGCTGCTGAGCCGCCCCGACCTGCGGGCCGGGGAGGAGACGCTGCGGCTGTGGCTGGCCGCCGCCGCGCTGGTGAAGCCGGCGACCGAGGGCGGCACCGTGGTGGTGGTCGCCGAGCCCACCGCGCGCCCGGTGCAGGCGCTGGTGCGGTGGGACCCGCTCGGCCACGCCGGGCTGGAGCTGGACGAACGGGCGCAGCTGCACTTCCCGCCGGTGTCGCGGATGGCCTCGGTCACCGGCAGTCCGGCGGCGGTGGCGGACCTGCTCGGGCTGATCCGGCTGCCCTCGGACGCGGACGTGCTGGGGCCGGTGCCGGCTCCGGCGCTGCGCGGGGAGGAGCAGGAGCGGGCGCTGCTGCGGGTGCCGCCCGGGCAGGGCGCCGCGCTGGCAGCGGCGCTCAAGGCGGCGCAGATCGCGCGGATCGCACTGCGGACGCCCGAGACCGTCCGGGTGCGGATCGACCCCACGGACATCGGGTGAGCCGACTGCGGACCTCGGGGCGGATCGGTGCGGCGGGCCGGAGCGAGGAGGGCGGACGGCGGGTGAGGAGCGGTCGGCTGCCCCGCTCCTCACCCGCCGTCCGCCGCAGCTGGGAGCCCGCCCTCACCCGCGCAGCGGGACGCTGGGGCGGTCGTGGGGAGCGCGGTCGTGGGGGGCGCGCTCCAAGGCGGCACGGTTCAGGCCGCCCTGCCGGGCCGCCGGGACGGTCGCGGCCAGCCCGGTCGGGGCGGGCGGTGCGGCTTCCAGCTCCTCGGAGCGGTCCGGCCGGCTCGGCCCCGGAACCCCCGGGACGGCCGTGCCGGCCGAGGCCGGAACCCCGCCCGCCGCCAGCAGCTCGCTGGTCGGCCGGCGCATCCCGTACCGGCGGTGCACCGCCTGCTTGGTGACGCCGAGCGCCGAGCCCACCGAGTCCCAGGAGAAGCCCAGCGCCCGGTCGAACTCGACCGCCGCCGCCACCAGCGTCTCCACGCTCTCGCGCAGCTCCTGCGCCAGGCGCACGGTCGGCGCCGGCGCCCGTCCGTACACCACGAACCCGGCCGAGGTACTCGGCCGGCGCGGTCGGTAGACGTTGCCCAGTTGGGCGGTGAGCGTCCGCAGCGCGTCGACCTGCCGCCTCACCCGCTCGATGTCCCGCACCAGCAGGTGCAGGCTCGCCCGCGCCCGGGCGTCGTGATTGATCTGCTCGGCCATGGCCTACGTGCCACCTTCCGTACGGTCAGCTCGGCCGGAACGCGGTGTCCCGCGCGCCCCGGCCCCGGTCAATCCCACTTGACCAACGCCGGACCGGGGGCCGGGGTCACGCAGCCGGGGCGGTCGGGATTCGCCAACTGCCCGGGCACGGCCGCAGCGGGCCGGGCACGATTGCATAGACTTGCCGGTGGCCGACCCGACGACCGGCGCAGCCACCCGGCCGACCGACCCCCCCCGACGACCCCGACGGACAGGAGCCCGACCCCCGTGGCGATCCAGCCGATCCGCATCTTCGGAGACCCGGTCCTGCGGGCCACCGCCCGACCGGTGACCACGTTCGACAAGGAGCTGCGCAACCTCGTCCGGGACCTCACCGACACCATGCTCGACGCCCCTGGTGCCGGCCTGGCTGCGCCCCAACTCGGCGTCTCCCTCAGGGTGTTCACCTACCACGTGGACGGCGTCACCGGGCACCTGATCAACCCCGACCTGTCGCTCACCGAGGAGGAGCAGGACGGCCCCGAGGGCTGCCTCTCACTGCCCGGGCTGCGCTACGACACCAAGCGGGCCCACGGCGTGGTCGCCAAGGGCTTCAACGTGTACGGCGACCCGGTCACCGTCGAGGGCACCCGACTGCTGGCCCGCTGCATCCAGCACGAGACCGACCACCTCGACGGCATCATCTTCATCGACCGCCTCGACCGCGAGCAGCGCAAGGCCGCACTGAGGGCGATCCGGGAGACCGACTGGGGCGGCGGGCCCGCGCCCGTGGTCAAGGTGTCGCCGCACAGCACCTTCGGCTCCGCCCGCTGATTCCACGCCAGTTCGCTGGCTGTTCTCCGAAGTCCCGTAACCTGAAAGGTACTTGATGCGCCTCGTGTTCGCCGGCACCCCCGAGGTCGCCGTTCCCGCCCTGGACGCCCTGCTCGCCTCCGACCGGCACGAGGTCGTCGCGGTGGTCACCCGCCCCGACGCCCCCGCCGGCCGCGGCCGCAAGCTGGTCGCCAGCCCCGTCGCCCAGCGCGCCGAGGAGGCCGGGATCGAGGTCCTCAAGCCGGCGAAGCCCAGCGACCCGGACTTCGTCGCCCGCCTCACCGAACTCGCCCCCGACTGCTGCCCCGTGGTCGCCTACGGCGCGCTGCTGCGCCCCGGCACCCTGGAGATCCCCAAGCACGGCTGGGTCAACCTGCACTTCTCGCTGCTCCCCGCCTGGCGCGGCGCCGCCCCGGTGCAGCACGCGGTGCTGGCCGGCGACGAGGTCACCGGGGCGTCCACCTTCCTGATCGAGCAGGGGCTGGACTCCGGCCCGGTCTACGGCGTCATCACCGAGGAGGTCCGCCCCGCTGACACCAGCGGCGAGCTCCTGGACCGTCTCGCGCACTCCGGCGCCCGCCTGCTCGCCGCCACCATGGACGGCATCGCCGACGGCTCCCTTCACGCCGTGCCGCAGCCCGCCGAGGGCGTCACCCTCGCGCCGAAGATCGCCGTCGAGGACGCCCGGATCGACTGGACCCACCCGGCCCTGCGGGTCGACCGCGTGGTGCGCGGCTGCGCCCCGGCGCCCGGCGCGTGGACGGTGTTCCGCGGTGAGCGGCTGAAGGTCACCGGCCCGGTGAAGCTGCTGCCGGACGCGGCCGAGCTCGCCCCCGGGGAGCTGGCCGTCGGCAAGAACAGCGTCCGCGTCGGCACCGGCAGCCACGAGGTCGAGCTGGGTGAGGTGCGACCGCAGGGCAAGAAGGCGATGCGTGCCGCGGACTGGGCGCGCGGGGCGCGGATCGAGTCCGGCGAGCTGTTCGGCGAGGGCTGACCGGCCACGGGCAGTCGGCCCGGCCGGGCCGGCTGCGGCATCCCCGGGCCGACCCGGGCCCGGGACGCCAGGGGCGACCGGCCGGGGGCCGGGTTTCGCGTTACTGTTCCCTTGATAACCACCGCAGCACTTTGAGGCACACAGGTATGAGCACGTCCGGCAGCACCACCGGCGCCAAGCGCGCACCCCGGCCGCACCGCCGTCCGAAGAAGGACCCGGCCCGGATCGTCGCGTTCCGCGCCCTGCGCGCCGTCGACGAGCGCGACGCCTACGCCAACCTCATCCTCCCCTCGCTGCTGCGTGAGGCCGAGCAGAAGGGCATGGACCGGCGCGACGCGGCCCTCGCCACCGAGCTGGTCTACGGCACCCTGCGCCTCCAGGGCACCTACGACGCGATCATCGCGGCCTGCATCGACCGCCCGCTCGGCAAGGTCGACCCGCCGGTGCTCGACGTGCTCTCGCTCGGCGCCCACCAGCTGCTCACCACCCGCATCCCCAGCCACGCCGCCGTCTCGGCCACCGTCGAGCTGGCCCGGGTGGTGCTCGGCGACGGCAAGGCCAAGTTCGTCAACGCCGTGCTGCGCCGGATCAGCGCCCACGACCTGGACGAGTGGATCGAGCGGGTCGCCCCGCCGTACGACCGGGATGCCGAGGACCACCTCGCCGTCGTCCACTCCCACCCCCGCTGGGTCGTCTCCGCGCTCTGGGACTCGCTCGGCCGCTGGCAGCCCGACGCCTCCGGCCGCACCGCGATGGAGGAGCTGCTGCGCGCCGACAACGAGCGGCCCGAGGTCACCCTCGTCGCCCGCCCCGGCCGGGCCACCGTCGGCGAGCTGGCCGACGCGCTGCCCGAGGCCGAGCCCGGCCGCTGGTCCCCGTACGCGCTCCGGCTCGCCGAGGGCGGCGACCCGGCCGGGGTGGAGGCGGTGCGGGAGAACCGGGCCGGCGTCCAGGACGAGGGCAGCCAGCTGGTCGCGCTCGCCCTCGCCGCGGCGCCGCTGGACGGGCCGGACCGGCTCTGGCTGGACGGCTGCGCCGGACCGGGCGGCAAGGCCGCCCTGCTCGGCGCCCTGGCCGCCGAGCGCGGCGCCGCACTGGTCGCCAGTGAGAGGCAGCCGCACCGGGCCCGGCTCGTCGCCCGCGCACTGCAGGGCAACCCCGGCCCCTACACCGTGATCGCCGCCGACGGCACCCGACCGGCATGGCGCTCCGGCGGCTTCGACCGGGTGCTGGTGGACGTCCCCTGCTCCGGCCTCGGCGCGCTGCGCCGCCGCCCGGAGGCGCGGTGGCGGCGCCGGCCGGCGGACATCGCGGCGTTCGGCCCGCTTCAGCGGGACCTGCTGCGCTCGGCCGTCGAGGCCACCCGGGTCGGCGGCGTCGTCGGCTACGCGACCTGCTCGCCGCACCTGGCCGAGACGCGCGCCGTCGTGGACGACGTCCTGCGCGCCGAGGGCGGCCGGGTCGAGTGGATCGACGCCCGCCCGCTGCTGCCGGGCGTCCCGGCCCTCGGCGACGGTCCGGACGTGCAGCTCTGGCCGCACCTGCACGGCACGGACGCGATGTACCTGGCCCTGCTTCGCCGGACGGCGTAGCGGCGGTCCGCGGGGTCTGTGCCGTGGGCGGTGCCGGGACCGGTGGTCAGCCGGTGCCGGCGGCGGCTGCGCGCCGCCGGCGCTTGCCGAGGGCGGCCTGGGAGAGGTCCTCGGCCTGGGACCGGAGGTTGCGGTAGCCGTAACCGCGCTCGGTCAGCCACGCGGAGGCGGCCGTCTCGGCGCGTTCGGTCGCCTCCAGGAGGTCCTCCTCCGCCTCGCCCGAGTCGAGGTAGCGGAAGGTGAAGGCGGCGCGCGCGGCGAGGTCGTAGCTGAGGTGGCCCTCGGGGGTGAACGCGGCGCTCAGGATGTCGTGTTCGCCGGCGCGGGCGAGGAGCTCGGCGCGCTGCTCGTCGGTGAGGCCGTCGAAGACGCCGCGGACCATGATGCGGAAGGTACGGGTGGACATCCTTCGACCCTAGCCGGGGGTTCGGGGCGGTTCCACCGGGTTTCGTGGGGCCGGCGCGGCCCCACGGGCCCCCGCCGCCGGTGTGGTTCGGTGGGGGCCCGGCCGTGTCCGGCCGTGCTCAGGCGTCGGTGGGGACGGCATCGGCCGCGGGGGCCGGGGCCGTGGGCCCGTCCGTCAGGGACGGCCAGCGGATCCGCGTCGCGCAGAGTGAGACGATCGCCGCCGAGGCCGCCACCGCACCCATGCCCCAGGTCAGGCCGCTGCCGTTGGCGATGAACCCGATCACCGCCGGGCCGGCCAGCAGACCCGTGGTGCCCGTCGCCGCGACCAGCGAGAGCGCCTCGGCCCCCTGCCGGGCCGCCGCCACGTAGACGCACGGGGTCACGGCCGCCACGCCCACGCCGACGCAGGCGAACCCGAGCAGCGTCGGCACCAGGCCGCCGGCCAGCAGGGCCAGCGCCAGCCCAGCCCCGGCCAGCAGGCTTCCGGCCCGGACGATCCGGCCGTCGCCGAAGCGGGTGCGCCAGCCGTCGGCGAAGAGCCGGGCCAGCACCATCATGACCGAGACGACCGCGATGCCCAGTGGTGCGAGCGAAGGCGCCGCGTGGACGACGTCCTTGAGGTAGAGCGCCGACCAGTCGTTCATCGCACCCTCGGTCACGGTGCCGAACACCATGGCGAGGCCCATCCAGACGGTCACCCGGGACGGCAGGGTGAGGCCTCGCCGCTTCTGCCCGGCGGGGCCGTCCGCGGGGGCGTCCGCCGGAGTGTCCGCGGCCGCCGGCTGCCGGTCGTCCGTCAGCAGCCCCGGCCGGGCGAGGCCGAGGACCAGCAGGAGCAGCGCGGCCGCCGCCCCGAAGTGGACCGGCAGGGACGTGGTGAACGCGTTGACGACCGAGGCGAGCAGCGCGGCCAGCAGCGAGCCGCCGCTGAACGTGGCGTGGAGTCTGGACATCGCGGTCCGCCCGTGGGCGACCTCCAGCGCGGCGCCCTGCGCGTTCATCGCGACGTTGAGGCAACCGACCGCGACGCCGTCGCAGAAGACCACCAGCAGGGTGACGGGGTAGGAGGGCGCCACCGAGAGCGCCACCAGCACTGCGGCCAGGGCGAGCGCGGAGAGCACCGACAGCAGCCGCGAGCCCAGCCGTTTCATCAGTACGGCGACCAACGGGAAGGAGACCGCGGCCCCGATCCCGCAGACCATCAGCAGCACGCCGATCTCGGCCTCGCCCAGGTCGAGCCTCGTCCGCAGCGCGGGCAGGCGCGAGACCCAGGTCGCGTACTGGAAGCCCAGGAAGAGGAAGAGTGCCGCGATGGCCAGGTGGGCCCGGCGGTAGTCGTCGCGAACGCGGAACATCTGCATCAGCCCACCTCGACTCTGGGCGCCGACCCGGCCAGCAGGCCGGAGGTGCGCGGGGTGGCGGTCGGGAGCGCCGAGGAGGCGGGGACCGCCGGACCGGCCGGGAGCGCCGGACCGGTGGCCAGGGACATCGACATGTAGACGGCGCGGTCGCCGTAGCTCGCCGGCAGCGCCACCGAGGGGTCGGCCCGGTAGCCCAGCGGCGCCCAGAGGACGTCGCTGCCCCGGACCGCGACCAGGGAGACGGTGGCGAAGCCGCGCGCCCGCGCCGTCGCGGCGAGGTGGTCGAGCATCAGGGGGGCCAGACCGCGGCCGCGCAGCTCCTCGGCGACGACCAGGTCGTGCGCGTGCATGTTGCTCGGCGGAGCCGCGGGGTCGCCGGGGCCGGTGGCCTCGGCCCGGCTCAGGTCCGGGCACCGGTGCAGCCGGTAGGGCAGCGCCAGCAGGTAGCCGCCGAACCGCCCCCGGTACTCCAGCGCGAAGCAGGTGTCGGGCGAGGCCCGGCCGCGGGACTCCAGCGCGGCCCGGCCTTCGGAGAGGCCGCTCGCGGCGTAGGCGCGCTCCTCCAGCGCCACCACGCCGTCCCAGTCGCCGGGGGCCAGCGGGCGGATGCGGATGCCGTCGGGTGTCTCGGCCATCTAGGAGGAACCTCCGGGGGAAGCGGCGCCGGCACGGACGCAGGTGTACGGGAGCGGCTGGAAGCCGTTGAAGCCCTGGGTCGTGTACGCAGTGGCGTACGCGCCGCAGGAGAAGACCCAGACCGGGTCGCCCGAGGCGGCGGCGGCCGGCACCCGGACCAGTCCGTCCTCGTGGGCGTAGGCGTCGTCGCTGTCGCAGGTGGGGCCGGCGACCACCGCCGGGACGGTCGCGGTGGGCGTGCCGGACGGTCGGGCGTCGGTGTGGGTGGGGAACTCCAGCCGGTACTGCAGTTCGTCCATCTCGTACAGGCCGTTGAACTTCCCGCAGCTCAGGTAGAGCCAGTGCCGGTGCTCCCCGGACGGTTCCCGGCGCGCCGTCAGCCGGGACACGTGGGCGCGGATGGCCCCGTGGTCGGCGACGAGGTGGCGCCCCGGCTCCAGCAGGAAGTCCAGCGGGGACGACGACACCTCGCGGAGCCGCTGCACGCCCTCCCGGATCACCGCGAACATCTTGTCCACCGGCGGGTCGAGCGGCCGGCCCCGCTTGTCGAGGACCCCGAGCGCCGGCAGACCGCCGCCGAGGTTGACGTGGTCCAGCAGGATGCCGCGCCCGTTCAGCGTCCCGACCACGGCGGCCAGCAGTTCCAGCGCGCTCCGCCAGGCCTCGGAGGTCATCTGCTGCGAGCCGACGTGGACCGAGAGCCCGGCCGGGGTCAGCCCCGCGGTCCGCGCCGCCTCCAGGACCAGGACGGCGTCCTCGGGCGAGCAGCCGAACTTCCGGCTGAGCCCCCAGAGCGCGCCCTCGCCGCTGGTGGCGAGCCGGCAGAAGACCCGGGAGCCCGGGGCGTGGACGGCGATCGCCGCCACGTCCGCCAGACTGTCGGTGGCGAAGTCCCGCACGCCGAGCCGGTACGCCTCGGCGATGTTCCGGTCGGACTTGACGGTGTTGCCGTAGTGGATCCGCCCGACCGGGACGCCGGCCCGCAGGGCCTGCTCGATCTCGTGCGGGCTGGCCGCGTCGCAGCCGGCGCCGAGCTGTGCCAGGCAGGCGAGCACCTCGTCCACCGGGCACGCCTTCAGGGCGAAGCGCACGCCGACCTCGGGAAGTTCGCGGCGCAGGGCCGCGTACTGGGCCTCGATGCCGTCCAGGTCGTAGATGATCCGGTCGTCGGTGGCGGCCGCCAGGGCGGCGCGCAGGGTGCTGTCCTGAGGAGACGTCGGCGGCCGCGTCGTCGGCGCCGGCGGCTGTCGGGGTGTCTCGTCGGCTACCTGGTCGGGCGTCTGGTCGGCCGTCTGGTCGGGTCCCTGCCGGGGCGGCCGGTCGGCCGTCTGCCGACAGGTGCGCAGTGCCGTCCCCGCGCGGCCCGTTCTCGTCCCGCTCATCGGGCCGTCCGGTCGAGTCCGGTGGCCCGGGCGGCCGCCACCAAGGGGGCCCAGGACTCGATCAGCCGCGCGAAGTCCTCGGTGTCCGCCTGCGCCTCGTCCAGCAGGCGCTGCCGCCGCGGCGCCAGGTGGTCGGCGAACTCGGCGTACTTGCCGCCCAGCCGGCGGTAGCGCCGGTCGAGGACGGCCAGCCGGCGGACGTTCTCGGCGCGGTCGGCGCCGGTGCTGCGCCGCACCGCGTCCGCGACGGCGTGCGCGCGGACGCGGTGCTCCTCGTCGAGGAGGGCCTCCGCCGCGTCCTCCATGAAGGAGTAGACGGGGTGGAGGTAGAGCATCGACAGCAGGAACTTGGTGAACCGCAGCTGGTAGGCGGTGAACCCGGGCCCGGTGCGGCGCTCGGGAGTGTAGTAGTTCACGATGTTGCGGTTGTGCACCACGCCGGGCAGCGTCGCGTCGCGGACCACGTGGAGCAGGAAGTAGTCGCTGCCGATGGTGTCGGTCGCCGGCGGCAGCGGGACGCGCTCGTACACCTGGTGGTCGAGGGCGATGTTGCACATGTCCACCCGCCAGATGTCCGGCAGGTCCAGGACCGACCGGTCCGCGCGGAAGGGCTCGGTGCCGGCACCGACGAAGGAGTCCTCCACCAGCTCCCGCCGCTCGTCGTCCGTCGCGCCCGCCGGGGCCCAGAGGCCCACCACCTCGTAGTAGGCGGCCTCGTCCAGGTCGCGGATCTCGCCGATGTCGACCGAGAGTTCACCCACGAAGGAGCTGCCGACCATGGCGACAGGCTTGTCGGCGTGCACCCGGGCCAGGGTGGTCTCGGTGACCGCGCCGGCGGCGTCGGCGGCGCGCCGGCCGATCGAGAGCAGCTCGTGGTGGATCGGGAACACCGGCCGGTGGCCGAGGAGCTGGTAGGCGCTGTCGGAGTCGCGGCGGTGCACGGAGGTGCAGCCGAGGGCGGCGGCGAACAGGAACGCCCGGTTGGTGCAGGCCCCGTAGGAGACGGCGTCCGGGAGCATGAGGTCCAGCAGCGCGTCCGGCTCGGCGGCGGCCGCGCGGTGGACCACCTCGCGCAGGAAGGCGCGTTGGCGGGCCTCGTCGAAGTGGTGCACGACCACGCCCGGTACGTCGGGCAGCGCGGCAACGGCCTTGGCGTGCACGGCGTACGTCGGCTCGTCGGAGGAGTCGAGGATCAGCAGGTGCACCTCGGCGCCGAAGTGTCCGGCGGCGTGCGCGGCCTCCTCGCCGATCGCCGCGACGGTGTCGGCGCAGGGTCGGTTGGTGGGCAGGGTGAGGCAGATCCGCGGTCCGGCGGTGGGGCTGGTGGTCACTGGTCGGCGTCCTGCGGTGCGGTGGCGGGCTCGGTACGGGGCTCGGTACGGGGCACGGTGGAGCTCACGGCCGGGATCGCGGTGGCGGCCGGGGCCGGGGCCGGTTCGGCGGCGACCTTCGGGTCCGGGCCGTGCCAGGAGCGGAGGCCGAGCAGCCTCTCGCCCAGCTCGTCCAGCTCCGCGCGGCCGTACCGCAGCGACTCGTGGCGGCGCGCGTCGCCGACCAGCGTCCGGTTCCAGGTCGGGGTGGAGAGGTCGCGCCAGGACGCGACCCGCGAGCGCCGGAGCTCCTCGTGCTCCTCCAGCGCCGGCATCATCGAGAGGTACTGCACGGCGCGGACGCCGTCCGCCGAGGTGTTGCGGGCGACCCCGTGGGCCAGCATGCCGTTCCAGATCAGCAGGTCACCGGCCTGCAACTCCGGCCGGACGACCGGGAATTCGGACCGGTCGATGGCCGGCCTGATCGGGTCGCGGTCGGTCGGCTGGGTGGCCTGCCATTGGTTGAAGCGCCGGAACAGCTCGGGGTTGCACTGGAAGCCGCCCTGGTCCGGGCGGGTGTCGTCGAGCGCGATGATGCCCTGGACGCGCTGCGGCAGCATGCCCTGGGTGGTGTCGACGTCCCAGTGCAGCTCGATGTCGAAGCCCGTGTCGGTCGGCTCGATCAGCGCGCGGTCGCGGGTGCGGACGTTCGGCGGGTTGAGGTTGAGCCGGTCCAGCGTCACCCACAGCTCCTCGCAGTCCCAGACGTCGACGAACGCGTCGTAGACGCGCTGCGACTGCCGGCTGTCCCAGAGCAGTTGGTGCTGGTAGGCCTCGACGAAGCCGTACACGTGCAGGTGGAGGTCCAGCTCGTCGCGGAACTCCTTCTCCTCGTACCAGGTTTCCGGATCGTGCCGGTCGAGTCCCTGGAACTCCCAGGCGAAGTCGAGGAGTTTGCGGGCCGCCTCGGCCGGGATCGCCTCCTTCACCACGACGTAGCCGAAGGTCTGCCAGAACGCGTAGTCCTCCGCGGAGAGGACGCGCAGCGGGTGCGTCTTCGCGATGTCCTTCAGCTGGGTGCGGGCGAGGTAGGACTCGCCGTCGTTGCTGAAGTACGGGCGGTCCGACGCGGCGCGATAGAGGTATCCGTCGGGGGCGGGCATGCGATCACTCCAAGGGCGTGCGGGATCCGCCCGCGTGCGGGCGTGGCGGCGTCGGGGCGGCGGCGTGCGGCGACGGGCACGGCGGTGCCGCGTGCGCGCCGGGGGCCGGCGTGAAGCGGTGGGCGGGTGAAGATGGTGCTGAAGGTGGTGCGTGAAGGTGGTGCGTGAAGGGGCGGGTCCGCCGCGGCGGACGGCTCGGGGTGTGGGCCGGTGCCGTCGGTCGAGGGCGCGGCGGGTGCGGTCGGCGCGGCCGTCCGTGCGGACGGGGCCGGGCCGGGGTTCCTTCCTCCTTCTGCACTGCTCCGGTCTGCACCGATCGGCGTGCTCGCCACGGGGCGTCGACGCCTCGGCGGACATGCGGCGGGGTCGGCCAACTCGCATGTCCGGCATGGCGTCCCGCCGGGGCTCTGCGCCGTGTCGAACGTTCTTGCCCCTACGTTGGACTAGACCAACTTGCGGTGTCAACCCTTGTCCGGAGGCGGCCGGATGACGGTGGCTCCGCCGCCCGCACCGGCGGTGACCTGCGGCGGTCCGGTGGTGCGGGATCGGCCGGCCGGGCGGCGGGCGGATTGCCCGAAGGGGCACCGCGCGGTGCCCCTTCGGGCTCGGCGGGGGTGCGGTGTGCGGCTCCTGTGGTGTGCGGGAGGGTGAACACGCGGGCGCCCCGGGTCGGCCGTGGATTCGGCCGGCCCGGGGCGCCCGGTGTGCGGTCCTTCGGCGCCCCAGGTGGATCCGGTGGATCCGGCGGGGCGGTGGCTCAGTAGCCCTGGACGGTCACCCAGTCGCCGGACTGGGACCTGGGCACGTTCACGGTGGTGTACCAGAGCCGAGTGTTGGACGAGCAGTCGGTCGAGGAGTAGGACTGCAGGTTGACGTCGTACTTCCACCACCAGCCGGCAGCCGCCTTGCTGGTCTCGTTGAAGTAGTAGAGGCGGAAGCAGCCCTCGTTCCACTCGTTGTCGTTGTTGTACCCGGAGATCTTGAACGACCGGGCGATGTTCGAGTTGTTGTGCCAGGCGATCTGCTGCCCGTTGGTGCCGGTGGTGCGGGCCGAGGCCGGGGTTGCGGTCGCGACCAGGGTGGCGGTGGCCATGGCGGCGACGGCCAGGGCGCCGACGCGCGCCGAGACGGACTTGCGCATGCTGAAGATCCCCCCGTGGAGATTGACGTGCTCGCCGCAAGATCGTGGCGGCCGCGGACGATGCTAGCCCGCGACGCGGTGCCCGGTCGGGATTTCCGGAACATCTGATCGGATCGCCGGCTGCCCCGCAGGTCAGGCCGGTGCCGGGCGGCCGGACGGGTCCTGGTCGGCGGGTGGCCGCGCCCCGCGGGGGCCGTTCGTCCGCCACCGGCGCGTCTCCGGCCCCGGTCCGCCGATCCGACCGGCGCCGAGCGGGTGTGTCAGGCTGGTGGGGGTGGGCTGGAGCGCGACCGAGGTCGGGAGGCTCGCGATGGCCGAGATCAGGGTGAACGGGGTGTCGCTGTACTACGAGGCCCGGGGTTCCGGGCCGGGCGTGGTGCTGGTCCACGGGTCCTGGAGCGACGCCGACAGCTGGGCCCGGGTGGTGCCCGGGCTGGCCGAACAGGCCGGTGTCGTCGCCTACGACCGGCGCGGGCACAGTCGCAGCGAGGACCTGCTCACCCAGGGGTCGGTGCACGAGGACGCCGCCGACCTGGCCGGGCTGATCGAGGGGCTGGGCCTCGCGCCCGCCTTCGTCTGCGGGGACTCCTACGGCTCGCTGATCACGCTCCGGCTGGCCGCCGCCCGGCCCGACCTGCTGCGGGGGATCGCCGTTCACGAGCCGCCCGGGACGTCCATGCTGCTCGCCGACCCGGACCTGCGGCCGATCGGTACCGCCTTCGCCGGCCGGATCGCCGCCGTGCGGGAGCTGTTGGAGCAGGCCGAGTCCGCCGCGGCGGCCGAGCTGTTCGTGGAGACATTGGCCTTCGGCCCGGGCGCGTGGGCCCAGCTGCCCGCTCCGATCCGGCACACGTACGTTCGCAACGCGCCGACCTACCTGGACGAGCTGCGCGACCCGGACGCGCTGGACCTCGACCTCGCCGCGCTGGCCCGCTACCCGGAGCCCGCGCTGCTCACGCAGAGCGACGACAGCGCGCCGATGTACGGGGAGGTGCTGGACCTGATCGACCTCGCACTGCCGAAGCCCGAGCGGCACCTGTACGAGGCCGCCGGTCACGCTCCGCACCTGTCGCAGCCGGAGGAGTGGGTGCGGGTCACCCTGCCGCGCATCCTGGGGTGAGGCGGGAGCCGGGGCGCGCGCCGGGGTACGCGCGCCCCGGCTCCGTGGGGCCCGTCAGGCGCCCGCCGGTGTCCGCGGGTACCGCGGTTGCCGTGCTCGGGCGGTTGCCGTGCTCGGGCGGTGCCCGGGGTCAGGCGGTGCCAGGGGTCTTGCGGGTGGTCACGTTCATCCGGTTCCAGGCGTTGGCGGTGAACACGAGCGCGATCAGCCTGGCCAGCTGCTGGTCGTCGAAGTGCTGCGCCGCCTCCGCGTACACCGCGTCCGAGACGCCCTGCGGCAGCAGCGTCACCGCCTCGGCCAGCGCGAGCGCCGCGCGCTCCCGGGCGGTGTAGAGGGAGGACTCCTCCCAGGCGCTCAGCTGGTGGACGCGCTCCTCGCTCTCGCCGGCCTTGCGGGCGTCGGCGACGTGGTAGTCGATGCAGTAGGCGCAGCGGTTGATCTGCGCGACGCGGATCTGCACCAGCTCGACGAGCACGGGGTCGAGGCCCTGCCGGGCGGCCGCGTCCAGGGCCAGGACGGCGCGGAAGACCTCGGGGGCGGCGGTGGCGAAGTTCATGCGCTGAGGGATCTGAACCGTTGTCATGTGAACGAGCCTAGGCGGGTCAGTGGCCCTCACCATGGTGCACTCCCGGTAGAGGTTCGTGGGTCAATCCGGCGCTGCCGCGGCAGCGGCCGTCAGGCGCCCAGGGCCTTCCGCACCGCGTCGACCAGACGGTCGGCGCGGGCGTCGCCGTGGCCGATCATGCGGTTGGCGACGTAGGCGAAGCCGACGCCGAACTCGTCGTCCCCGAAGGCGAACTGGCCGCCCGCGCCGTCGTTGCCGAAGCTGCGCGCGCCGAGCATAGGGCGGAAGGACGGGGAGCCGAGCAGCACGCCGGAGCCCCAGCGGGCGCCCATGTCGAAGCCCAGGAAGCCTGCGCCGGAGGAGAGTTCGCGCAGCGCGTCGGTCACCGTCTCGGCTGAGAGCAGGCGCTCCCGGCCGTCGACCCCGGTGACCGCCGCCGCGTACACGCCGGCCAGACCGGTGGCGGATGCGACGGCACCCGCGCCCGGCAGCTCGATCGCGTGCAGCGCCGGATCGTTCCAGCCGTGCGGCTGGTCCAGGCCGGGGAAGGCCAACGCGCCGTTCATCGTCACGATCCGGGTGAGCAGGTGCTCGGGGCCGGGCATCGGGCGGCGCCCATCGGCCTCCACCAGCCTTGCCAGGCGGCCGAGTTCGACCTCCGGTAGGCCGATCCAGGCATCCAGGCCGAGCGGCTCGCCGATCGCGGTGCGGAAGTACGCGCCCGGCGTCTGCCCGGTGATCCGGCGGACCACCTCACCGATCAGGAAGCCGAGCACGTGGCCGTGGTACTCGTAGGCGGTGCCGGGCTCCCAGAGCGGTCGCTGCTCCTCGATGGCGCGGACGACCGGCGTCCAGGCGGCGATCTCGTCGAAGGCGGGGGAGGCGTCCAGCGCGGGCAGGCCGGCCCGGTGGCCGAGGACCGTCCGGCAGGTGATCGCCTCCTTGCCGCCCTGCGCGAACTCGGGCCAGTAGCGGGCCACCGGGGCGTCGAGGTCGAGCCGGCCCTGCTGGGCGAGCAGGTGGGCGGTGACGGCGACCAGGCCCTTGGCGCAGGAGAACACGGGGACGAGCGTGTCCGCCGTCCACGGGCGCCCGGCCCGCTCGTCGGCGGTGCCGGCCCAGAGCTCGACCACCTTGCGACCGCCGGCGAACACCGTGACCGCGGAGCCGAGTTCGGGGAAGTCGGCCCAGTTGCGGGCGAAGGCGTCGGCCACCCCGCCGTAACCCTCGTCGGCCCAACCGTGCTGCTGCCGTTCCATTGCTGCCGTCCTGTTCCCGTTGGTCCGGTCGCTGCCGATCGGCAGCCTCTCCTGCGTCGTCCGAGGTGGTCGCGGTGGGACTCGGAGGTGACGAGTCCGACGGTGCGACCACGATCGAGGACCGGGACACGGTACGGGAACGGGCCAGGCGGACGGAACCGATTTCCGGCGGGGCGGCGGTGTGCCCGCGGCGCCGCAGGGCTGCGCGTCCGGCCCGTCGGTGGAGGGGCGTCGACTCCACCGTGTGGGAACCGCACGGGAGGTGACGCTAAGGTGCCAGGCGTGACAGCAGTGAGCGGGGCACTGATCGGGGGCCGGTACCAGCTTCTGGAGCTGATCGGCCGGGGCGGCATGGGTCGTGTGTGGCGGGGGCGGGACACGAGGCTCGGACGGGACGTCGCGGTCAAGGAGGTAATGCTTCCGCCCGGCGTCGGCGAGCGCGAGCGGGACGAGTCGGTCCAGCGCGTGCTGCGCGAGGCCAGGGCGGCGGCACGGCTCAACCATCCCGGCATCGTCACCGTGCACGACGTCGTCGAGTACGAGGGTGCCCCGGTGATCGTGATGGAGTACGTCACCGGCAGGTCGCTCGCCGCCGAGCTCGCCCGGGGCGGTGCACTGCCGGTGGAGCGGGTCGCCGAGCTCGGCGTGGCGATGGTGAAGGCCCTCCAGCGCGCCCACGCGGCCGGGATCGTCCACCGCGACCTCAAGCCGGACAACGTCCTGCTGACGGACGATCGGGTCGTCATCACGGACTTCGGCATCGCGCACGTGGCCGACGCGACCACGGCGCTCACCCGCACCGGTGCGGTCATCGGCACGCCCGCCTTCATGGCCCCCGAGCAGTTGGAGGGGCGGCCGCCCACCCCGGCCAACGACCTGTGGTCGCTGGGCGCGACGCTCTACGCGGCGGTCGAGGGGGAGGCGCTGTTCAGCGGCACGACCTTCGGCGCCCTCTGCGTCGCCGTGGTGACCAAGGAGCCGCGGCCGGCGGTCCGGGCGGGTGTCCTGGCGCCGGTGCTGGCCGCGCTGCTCGCCAAGGACCCGGCTCGCCGGGCCACGGCGGAGCAGGTGCGAGCGGCGCTGGAGACGGTGACGCGGACGGGTGCGCTGCCCGACGGTCTGCCGGTCGGGCCGGTGCCGACGCCCACGGCGCCGGGGACCGGGCCGGTGCCGGGCGGAGCGGTTCACGGTGGCGCGGCGTCGGGTGGCGCGGCTCGGGGCGGTGCGGTGCCGGGTGGGGCCGGGGCGGCCGAGCCGTTCCGGACGGGGCGGGTGCAGGCCGGGCCGACGGTCGGGAGCCCGGGCTTCGCCGGACCGGGCGCCCCCTCGGCGGACGCCGTGAACGCCGCGCCCCCCGTGCCGCCGTACCCGGGGGTGGCGTCCCCGTCGACGGCGCCCCCCGTGACGTGGCCCATCGCGCCCGTCCCCGCCGCGTCCGTGCCCGGGGCGCCCGTCCCCGCCACGTCCGTGCCCGGGGCTCGTCCCGGGCCGACCGCGGTCGGGGCTGCGGTGGTGCGGTTCCTCGGCTGCCTGGGCCTGCTCTGGGCCATCGGCTCCCTGATGCCCTGGAACAACCTGGGGGACGTGCCGGACGGCTACGTCTTCATCGCCCTCACGGTCACCGCGGTGCTCGCCCTCCTGCACGCCCTGCCCCGGCCCCGGTGGCACCCCGCCGCGGTGTGGGCGGCCACGGTCGCGGCCGACGTGGGCCTGTTCTTCCTCACCAAGGCCGTGCTCCTCGCCTGGCTCGGTGCGCGGAAGATCGGCTTCGGCGAGCTGCCGTGGCAGATCGTGGTGAACATGCTGATCCTGGGCACCGGCGCCTGGCTGCTCTGGATGGTCGTCCCAGGCAGTCGCCAACGCTTCTGAGATGACGGGAAGTTCGCCGTCGGGCAGGGTGGTTCGCGCTGCCCCACGGGCGACTTGGTCCGCCTGCTGGACCGCCGGCGGAATGTGCTGGACAGCGGAGCCGATGCGTCCGATGGTGGGCGGCATGGAGTTCACCCATCTCGGCCGCACCGGCCTGACCGTCTCCCGGCTCTGCCTGGGCACCATGAACTTCGGCCCGCACACCGAGGAGTCCGACGCCCACCTGATCATGGACACCGCCCACGAGCGGGGCATCAACTTCTTCGACACCGCGAACGCGTACGGGCGGGACGGCGAGGGTAACCTCAAAGGCCGCACCGAGGAGATCATCGGCAGATGGTTCGCCCGGGGCGGCGGCCGCCGCGAGCGGACCGTGCTGGCCACCAAGGCGTACGCGCCGATGGGGGAGTGGCCCAACCAGGGGCGCCTCTCCGCACTCGCGATCCGCCGCGCCGTGGAGGACAGCCTGCGCCGGCTGAACACCGACCACATCGACCTCTACCAGATGCACCACATCGACCGGGACACGCCCTGGGAGGAGATCTGGCAGGCGATGGAGGTCCTGGTCGCCCAGGGAAAGATCATCTACGTCGGCTCCAGCAACTTCGCCGGCTGGCACCTCGCCCAGGCGCAGGAGTCCGCCCGCGCTCGGCACTTCCTCGGCCTGGTCAGTGAGCAGTCCCTCTACAACCTGCTCGACCGCGCCATCGAGCTGGAGGTGATCCCCGCGCTCCAGCACTACGGCCTCGGGCTGCTGCCGTGGTCCCCGCTCCGCAGCGGCCTGCTCGGCGGCGTCCTGCGCAAGGAGCGGGAGGGTGCCGCCGTCCGCGGCGTCACGGGCCACGCCGCCGAGATCCTCGCCGCCAACCGCGACCGCATCCAGGCCTACGAGGAGTTCGCCGCCGGGCTTGGCGCCGACCCCGCCCACCTCGCGCTCGCCTGGCTCCTCGCCCGTCCGGCCGTCACCGCCCCGATCATCGGCCCGCGCACCCCGGACCACCTCGACGCCGCGATCGCCGCGCTCGACCTGAAGCTCGACCAGAAGACCCTCGACCGTCTCGACGAGATCTTCCCCGGTCACCGGCCCGCCCCGGAGGACTACGCCTGGTAGCCGGTGCCGGGGGCTGCATACCCGCCGGTGACCGGGGTCCGCTGTGGTAGCACTGCTGCCATGACGGAGAGGCCTGCCCGGCGTGGCAGTTATCACCATGGGGACCTGGCAGAGGCGCTGGTGACGGCGGCGTTCGAGCTGTTGGACGAGCAGGGGCAGGCCGGGGTCAGCGTCCGGGAGGTGGCGCGGCGGGCCGGTGTGTCGGCCGGGGCGCCGTTCCGCCACTTCGCCGACCGGCAGGCGCTGTTGACGGCGCTGGCGGACCGGGTGCTGGCGGACTTCGAGGCGTGGCAGCGGGACGCGGTCGCGGGCGACGAGGGGTCCGCGCTGCGCGCGACCGGGCTGGGCTTCGTCCGGTACGCGATCCGGTACCCGCACCGGTTCGAGCTGGTGCGGTCGCGGGTGTTCGCGCCATCCCGGCAGCCGGAACTGGAGCGCCGGCTGGAGGGGATCGACGAGGCCTACACCGAACTCATCGTCGCGGACCAGGAGTCGGGCCGGCTCCGGCCGGGGGACCCGGCGCTGGTGGGGCTGGCCGCCCAGGCGCTGGTCTGCGGGCTGGCGCAACTGATCATCGACGGGTACCTGCCGATCGGGGAGGCGGAGGAGCGGGCCGCGCAGGTGCTGGACACCTTCGGCCAAGGGATCGCCAATCCCCGGTGAGGGGAGGGGATTTGGGCTTGCGCGAAGCCTTGACCGGGTGGTCGGCCGCTGATGTAATCACCGCTTACATGGGTGGATGGAGACAGCTGGAGGCCGATGTGTCCGCCAAACCGAATCCCGGATACACCACCGCAGGCGCCACCGGGGACACGGTCGTGCTGCTGATCGGCATGCGCATCAACCGCTTCTGGGCCGTCCACCACTGGGTGCCGGTGATGACGGCGATGTTCCGGATGCTGTACGAGCTGGCCAGGGCCCCCGAGCGCGGGCTGCGCGGACGGATCCTGCTGACGGCCTCGCCGCGGACGTACTACGTCGTCCAGTACTGGGAGTCGAAGGAGAAGCTCTACCGGTACGCCGCCGCTCCGGACGCCTTCCACCGGAAGGCCTGGGGCATCGCCAACCGCAAGGTGAAGGCGGGGAGGACCCGGCAGCACGTCGGGCTCTGGCACGAGACCTACATCGTGCCGGAGGGGTCCTACGAGGCGATCTACTTCGACATGCCGCCGTTCGGCCTGGCGGCGGCCCACGGCGTGCTGCCGGTGGAGCGGCGCGGGCGCCGGGCGGCGGATCGCCTCGCGTACCGGAACAAGGCCGCGGAGGGCGCGGAGGCCGGGGTGGGCGCGGAGGTGACGGGGGAGGCGGAGAAGCCGCCCGCCGGGGGCCGTGCCGCTGAACGGGCCGCGGCGGACGGTGGTCGGGCGGCCAGCGGCGTGGCGGACACCGGCAGGGTGGAGGACGGCACCGCCGTCGCCGGGGGTGCCGGCGAGGCGCGCGGGGGTGCTGCGGCTCAGTAGAGCAGGCCGCCCATGTGGTCGTCGTCGGCGAGGAGCTGCCAGGAGTGGACCGGGGTCGCGAAGGCCTCGGGGTCGACGGCGGCCACCACGTGCTCGGCCACGTGGCCCAGCAGCGCCTGCGGGTCGAAGACCGCCCAGGCCGCGCCGGCCCGTCCGTCCTCCCAGCGCCGCCACTCTGCGCGCAGCCGCTCGCGCGTCCAGAGTGCGAACAGAAGTGCGGAGAGGTCCCGGTTGAGGTAGGCCGCGGGAACGCCGGGGTCGTGCCAGGCGGGCAGCTCCAGCCGGCCGGTGGCGCCGTCGAGGGCGATCACGAGGTCGTGCGGCCAGTGCGCGAGGGCGAGGTGGTCACGCTGGTACTCGCGCTCGGCGGCCGGTTCCGCCTCGCCGGCGGAGGCGAAGTCCTCCGGGTGCGCCTCGGCCATCGTGCGCAGCGGCCCGGTGGCGGCGACGTCGAGCACGGTGCCGCCGACCGGCAGACCGAGCTCGGTGAGCAGCCGGCGGGTGGGGCCGTGGGTGAGCACGTCCGGCAGCTCGTCGGGGTGGAAGCGGCGGATGCCCGCGACGGCGGTGCCGGTAGCGGTCGTATCTGTAGCGGACGTGCCGGTAGCGGCGGTGTCGGTCGTGGCGGTGTCGGTGCGGGCGCTGAGCTCGGCGAGGTCCGCGACGAGCTCGGGGGTTATCCCGTACGCGAGGGAGCCGGTCCCGTCCGGCGCGCCGGACAGGGCACCCCAGGCGAGGGAGCGGACCAGCAGGGCCGTGTCCCAGTGCGCGGGCGGGGCTCCGTCGTCCCGGAAGAGCGCCGGGTCGACCGTCCGCATCCGCTGCCGGACGACGTCGACCACCCCGGCGACGACCGCCGGTCCGCGCTGGCCGTCGATCGCCTCGGGCTCCTCGGCGGCGAGGGCCGCTGCGTCGACCTCGCGCAGCAGCTCGACCAGCTGCGGCAGGCCGGTCGCGAGCAGGTCGCGGCGGAGCGCGCCGCCGCGCCGGCCGGCCAGGAAGACCTCGCCGGTCACGCCGTCGAGGAGGACGGCGTCGCCCTCGTGGGCGGTGTGGGCGGTGTAGGTGGTCTCGCCGAGGACGAAGAGGTGCTCCTTGTCGCCCTCGTCCGCCGTGTCGCCGAAGGCCTCCAGCGGTGGCCCGCCGAGGGGGTGGAAGTCCAGGAAGGCGGCCGTCTCCGGCAGGCCCTCCGTGGTCAGGAAGTCCCGGCTGGGCTGGTGCGCGAGCCCGTCCGGAAGCTCCGCGGACTCCAGCCGCAGGCGCCCGCCCCAATCCTGCTCGATGCCCACGCCTGGCCACCCCCGGGTTGATGATCGTTGATCACTGCCGACCCTAGCGGGCCTCACCGACAGCGCCGCGGCCAGGGCGGCCCACGGCGTTCCGCGGTGGGTGGCCGGTGGCCGGTGGGCGGTGGCGGGTGCGGTCGGTGGCGCGGCTCGCGGGTGTCGTACGGCGGCGGAGCCCGTCCGCCGTGAGAGCGTCGGTGCATGGTGGTGGCGGAGGAAGGCGGACGCGGGGCGGCCGTGGTGCACGAGGTGCCGTACTACGCACAGTGGGAGTCGCCCGAGCTGGTGCGGGGGATCATCGCCGGCTCGGTGAGCGCGGCGGACGACCCGCGCTGGGGCGCGTCGGGGGCCGCCACGCCGGAGGAGTACGAGTACTGGTCCTGGCGGCTCTGCGGCGTCGCCTGCCTGCGGATGGCGCTCGACCACTGGTGGGGCGTCGCGCCGTCGGCGATGACACTGGCCGGCGAGTGCCTGACGGCCGGCGCCTACGAGCGTGACGGCGACCGGCTGCGCGGGCTGATCCACACGCCGTTCGCCGCCTACGTCCACGAGCGCTGGGGACTGACAGCGCAGGCAAGGGAGTTGACGCCCGAGGAGGTGTCGGCGGAGGTGGCCGCCGGGCGGCTGGTCATGCTGTCGGTGCACCCGGCGGTCCGCCACCCGGACGGCCCCGAGCCGCAGCGGCGCGGCGGGCACCTGGTGCTCGCCGTGGGTACGACGGGGACGGCGCTGGTGATCCACAACCCGTCCGGGTTCGCGGGCGAGTCGCAGGCGTACGCACACGTCCCGTGGCGGCACTTCGAGCGCTTCTACTCCGGTCGGGGGATCGTCCTCGGCCCGCCGGAGACCGTCGACGGCTGAGGCGGGCGTGCGGGCGTGCGGGAGTGCGGACGGGTGCGGGCGGGGTCCTCAGCCGTCGACGGTCTCCGGGGCGGCGTGCGGGTGGGCGGGGCGCGGGTGGGCGGCCGGTGGACGTCCGGCCGAGCTGGGCGTGACCCGTTCGGGTGACCCGCGCCGGGCGTGGCCCGCCTCGGCGGCGGTCGCGCGCGGCGCAGGGCACCGGCTCGGACGCGGGTCAGGCCGTGGTCTTCGGCAGGCCTATCGGATTGACCGGGGGCAGGGCGGCGCGGCAGAGCGCCGCGATCGGCTTGAGCGCGGCGGCGAGCCGGTCCGGCTCGGCGCTCGGCTGGTCCTGCCAGACCCGGGCGGCGGCCAGGTCGGTGGCCGCCTCCAGCGCCTGGTGGCGGAGCCGCCCGGACTCGGTGATCGTCCCGCGCTCGGTGAGCCAGCCGCGTTCCGCCAGCCGGGCGGTGGCCGCGTCCCATTCCTCGTCCGCCCAGCCGCGCATCGGCTGGATCGCCTCGCGCCGGGCGTCCAGGGCGCAGCGCACCACCAGCGCCTCGCAGCCGTCCAGCCCGGCCGCGACCAGGGCGCCGACGTGCCCGTCGCCCCGGTGCTCGCGCAGCACCGTGGCCGCCTGCCAGAGCCGCCCGTGCAGGCCCGTCGGGCGGGGTAGGGCGGCGTTCGCGGCGGCCAGCACCCGGCCCGCGCAGTCCAGCCGGGAGGCGGCCTGCTCCAGCCGGTCGGTGACCAGCTCGATCCGCTCCCGCTCGACGTGCTCCAGCAGCCGTTCGAGCGTCGCCGAGGCCCCCTCGACCCGGGCCGCCAGCGTGGTCGCCGGATCGGCGCGCTTCCAGACGTCCGGGAGCGCCCGCTCCACCATCCCCGGTGCGAAGCCGAAGAACGCGGCCACCACCGGCGGGGCGTCCACCGGGCCCAGCGGCGCCGCGCGGCCGGCGAAGTAGCCGCGCCAGCCGCCGCGCAGTCCGGCGGCCTCGAAGGCGGCGCGCGCCTCGGGCGCGAAGTAGGTGATGGCGTGCACCGGCTCGAAGAGCCACCAGAGAGCGCGGGCGGGGTGGACGGGACCGGTCAACGGAGGGCCTTCCTCTGCGGGGAGCGCCGGGGCGCGCGGACGGGGGGAGGTGCCGCACAGGGCTGATGGCCGGCCGCACAAGGCTGATGACCGTGGCGGTGGCCGCGATAACCCCGCGCGCGGTGTGACGAGGGTCACGGCGAGGTCTCGCGCCTCGGAACCCGCCCCCTTTCGGTCCCTCCGGCCCGCCGAGAGATGATGGGCCGAGGTGTCCACTCCCGGCACCGGAACCCTCGCACGAAGGCATTCGGTAATGGCGCAGATCAACCCCAGCATCCTGTCCGCGGACTTCGCGCGGCTCGCCGAGGAGGCCGAGGCCGTCAGGGGCTCGGACTGGCTGCACGTCGACGTGATGGACAACCACTTCGTGCCCAACCTGACGCTGGGCGTCCCGATCGTGGAGTCGCTGGCCCGGGCCACCGACACTCCGCTCGACTGCCACCTGATGATCGAGGACCCGGACCGCTGGGCCCCGCAGTACGTCGAGGCCGGCGCAGGATCGGTCACCTTCCACGTCGAGGCCGCGGCCGCGCCCGTCCGCCTCGCCCGCGAGATCCGGGCCAAGGGCGCCCGCGCGTCCATGGCGCTCAAGCCCGGCACGCCGATCGAGCCGTTCGAGGATCTGCTGCCCGAGCTGGACATGCTGCTGATCATGACCGTCGAGCCCGGCTTCGGAGGCCAGGCGTTCCTCGACATCATGCTGCCCAAGATCCGCCGCACCCGGGAGCTGATCGACAAGCACGGCCTGGAGCTGTGGCTGCAGGTCGACGGCGGGGTCTCGGCCGGCACCATCGAGCGCTGCGCCGAGGCGGGCGCGGACGTCTTCGTGGCCGGCTCCGCCGTCTACGGTGCGGAGGACCCGGCCGAGGCGGTCGCCAAGCTGCGCGCGCTCGCGGACGCGGCGACGGCCGACGCCTGGTGGGCCTGCGGGCACTGAGGCCGAGAGGCTCGGGCGCCGGTCGCGCCGCGTCCGCTCAGCGTTCTGCGCGCCGACCGGTCGCGATCGGTCGGCGAGCGCGCGGCGAGCGGAGGGTGAGCGGACGGCGCCCGGTTCGCCGGGTGGAGGAACCCGCCGGGGTGCTGGATGATCGTGCTCGACACCCCGGCCCCGGCCGGTCCCGACCGTACGGTGGAGGACCCGCGACATGAGCAACCTCGACCTCAAGCCCGCGCCGACCAGCTGCGGCGGCGAGGCCGGCGCAGGCCCGGTGACGGAATTGCTGACTGGCCGTCAGGTGCCGCTCGGCGAGAGCACGGTGGTGCGCCGCCTGCTGCCCAACCTCGGGCGCCGGATGGTCGGCGCCTGGTGCTTCGTCGACCACTACGGCCCGGACGACATCTCCGACGAACCCGGTATGCAGGTCCCGCCGCACCCGCACATGGGCCTGCAGACCGTGAGCTGGCTCCACCAGGGCGAGGTCCTGCACCGCGACAGCCTCGGCAGTCTGCAGACCGTCCGCCCCTACGAGCTGGGCCTGATGACCTCCGGCCGGGCGATCTCGCACTCCGAGGAGTCCCCGCGCCCGCATGTCCGCTACCTGCACGGCGCCCAGCTCTGGGTGGCCCTCCCGGACGCCCACCGGCACACGGACCCGGCCTTCGAGCACCACGCCGACCTGCCCGTCGTCACCGCCCCCGGCCTGCGCGCGACCGTCATCCTCGGCACCCTCGACTCGGCGGCCTCACCCGGTACCACCTACACCCCTCTGGTCGGCGCCGACCTCGCCCTCACCGCGGGCGCCGACCTCAAGCTCCCCGTCGAACCCGGCTTCGAGTACGCCGTCCTCTCGATGACCGGCAGCGTCGACGTCGACGGCGTCCGGGTAGAGCCGGGCTCCATGCTCTACCTCGGCACCGACCGCCGCGAACTCCCGCTCCTCGCCCGCACCGACGCCGCCGTCCTCCTCCTCGGCGGCCGGCCCTTCGAGGAGCGTCTCGTCATGTGGTGGAACTTCATCGGCCGATCCGGTGCTGAGATCGCACAGGCACGAAACGACTGGGAACAGGGCACACGGTTCGGCGAAGTTCACGGCTACGACGGTGCCCGCCTGCGGGCTCCGGAGATGCCGGCGACGCCACTGAAGGCGCGGGGTCGGGTGCGCTGACCTGCGCAGATGTCCTCGAAGTCATGCCTGCACACTCCGCTGCTCACCGGACTGCTGGCGAGTCTGGGGGCCTTACTGGAGGACGCGCGCTCCTAGGTTTCGACGCCTGACGGAGGCGAGGTCCCCGCTCCTCCTGATTCTCAGGTCTGGGTGTCTGTAGCAGGGTTCAGTCGACTCGATGCTGACCTTTTGCTGACCTTCCTGATGGAAAGTCAGATAGCGTGATCAGGCGAAAGCCCCTTGAGCAGTCGAGTCCGAGCGCCGCATGGAAGGTCCTCCGTGCCGCTCGTTCGCGGCCTGCCGGTCCGGGAGGTTCTGGATGGCGGCGCGTCTGCGATCCGTCGTCAGGCTGGTTAGGTCGGCGCCAGACGGGGGCCGTTCTTGCGATTCGTGAACGAGTAGCCGCGAAGGCGCGTCGGCGAGCGCTGGAGCTGCGGGCCGATCCGGTCGGTCGGCCATTGCCTGGGCGGACTCTGCTGGGACGCACTATCGGGGCGGGGCTTTCCATGGCCCGCTCATTCGCATTTCTGCTGATTTATGCCGTGAGGTGGATCACTCATTGATCAATAGATCTTTGTCGACCTACCGACAGTCAGATATACCTACCCACACTTTCTTTGCTGGGTCCTGACTGTCTGGTGGTTTCCCGCGTGCTCCGCCGTTTGCTGGCAATCGTCTTGTCCATGGCCATGGTCGTCCTCGGGGCGGCGGAGGGGGCGACGGCTGCCGAAGAGCTTGCCCGTCAGGCCTCCGACACCGCGCCTACCGACCCCGGGCCGCTTCCCAAGCAGCGGCAGGGAAGCGCGGACGGTCATGGCCACGACGCCACCGCGGACTCGACCAGTGCCGAGGCGGATGGCGGGAAGCCGGGTGCCGAGCCTGCGCCCGGCGAGCTGCCGGAGGCGAAGCCGTCGGCTCCCGTACCGAGTTCGGGCGTCATACCGCCGCCGGCCACGCTCCCCGCGACGGATGCCAAAACGGTCGATGCCCCGGCAAAGCCGCAAGGCAAGGCGGCCGAAACCCCCGGCCATGCCAAGGGCTTCGATCCGCAGAAGAGCAAGGAGTTGCCGCAGCAGCGTACTGCGCAGCAGCGGACCTTCCAGAACCCCGACGGCACCTTCACCTCTCGCAATTACCCCACGCCGGTGAACTTCCGTCACGCTGACGGATCGTGGGCGGCCGTTGACACCACCCTGATTCCCTCCGGCAAGGCCACGGCCGGGCGCGCGGCACCTGTACAGGACGGATGGACCACCACCTCGGGAGAACGCGAGCTCAGGCTCGCACTCGCCGCGAATGCCGACCCGCTGGTCCGACTCCAGCTCGGTGACGGCGTGTCGGTCGGCTACGCGCTCCAGGGCGCCAGCTCTTCGCAGGGCACGGCCCAGGGCTCCACGATCACGTACTGGGACGCGCGCCCCCAGGCTGACGTCACGTTCCTCGCGGGCAGTTCCTCGTTCAAGGAAACCCTCGTTCTCAAGGCTGCGACCGCGCCGACCGAGTGGGTGTTCCCGCTCCGCCTGCAGGGCGTGACGGCATCGCTGGACGCCAACGGCGCAGTGCTGTTCACCGATTCCGTAGGCGGGGTGCGTGGCCGGATGCCGGCCGGGTGGATGCAGGACTCGGCCTTCGCGCCGAACACCGAGGAGGGTGTGATCTCCGGCGGTGTCGGCTACGAGCTGGTCCAGCTCGACGGTGGTCAGGCACTCAAGGTCAAGCTGGACGAGGCTTGGTTGCACGCACCCGAGCGCGTCTACCCGATCAAGGTGGACCCGTCGCTCTCGTCGATCAAGGCCGTCGACGGCACCTACATCGAGTCCCCGTACAACCAGGACTTCTCCGGTGACACCGTGCTCAAGGTCGGCACGTATGACGGCGGCGGTCACCAGGCCGAGTCCTACGTCCGCTTCAACGGCATCGAGAACACGCTCAGCAACGCCAATGTGCTCGGTGTGAGCCTCTCCCTGTTCAACGGCTGGTCCAATAGCTGCCGGTCGCGAACGGTGAGCATCCACCAGATCACGTCCGACTGGTGGGAGGGGTCGCTTCGGTCGTTCCCCGGCCCCTCCACCGGCCCGGCCCTCGCGGCTCCTGCCTTCGCGCACGGCTGGCGGCCGAGCGCGTCGAGCGATTGGGTCTGCGGCCAGGCCTGGGAGGCGATCGACCTGGGCGCCGAGGGGCGGAACCTGGTCAACTCCTGGACACACCACTGGACGCCCAACTACGGTCTGGCGGTCAAGGCCGACATGTGGGACTCCGACGGCTGGAAGCAGTTCGGCAGCGATGACAACAACGGCGGCCAGCCGGTGCTGGACGTCACCTGGTCCAAGTACGGTGCGGACTACGAGCTCTGGGGTCTCCAGCAGCCGGTGACGATGACCCAGGAAGGCATCGTCCGCCTGCGGGCCTGGAACCGGGGGATGGACACCTGGACCCCGGGCAGCAACTACAAGATGTCGTACCTGCTGTTCGACCAGTGGGGCAACAACATCACCAATTACGGCACCAACATCGCGTGGACGTCGATGCCGAACGACGTTCCTCCCGGCGGCGGAGTGGTGATCGACGCGCACATCCGCACCCTCCCGCAGGGGCGGTACACCGTCGCGTTCACCATGGACGACTTCCAGACCAGCAACTTCTGGGCCGACGCGGGCGTTCAGCCGGTCGCGATCGAGATCTCGTCCGTCAACGTGCCGCCGCACCTCACCCGCCTCGCCCCGCCCTCGGGGACCGTGGTCTATCAGCTCCAGCCGACGCTGACCGCCGAGGGCCAGGACCCTGACCGCGCTCCGGCGAGCAACGTGGACTACCGGTTCGAGGTCTGCCGGGTGGTGGGCGGGGATGCCCGCGTGGACTGCAAGCAGAGCTCCTGGCACCAGCCTTCGCGCTTCGTCGTGCCCGCCGGATGGCTGACCTGGAACGAGCAGTACGCCTGGTACGCCGAGGTCGGCGACGGAGACCTCCCCAGTCCGAAGTCGGCGCCCTCGTACATCAGGACGGTGTTGCCGCAGCCCAACCAGTACACGGCGGGCCCGGACGCCGGGCGCAGCTTCAACACCGCCGTGGGCAACTACACCACCGCGGCCACCGACGCCGCCATGCCGACGGTGGGCCCCGAGCTGTCCGTGACCCGCAGCTACAACTCGCTCGACCCCCGCACCGACGGCGCGTTCGGCGCCGGCTGGACGACGCCGTGGGACATGCGCATCCAGGTCGAGACGAGCAGTTGGCTCTCCCTGCCCGGCAATGTGCTGCTCACCGCGGGCAACGGCTCGCGGGCCCGGTTCGGCTGGGACGCGGGGAAGAACGCCTACGTGGCCGGCAGCGGTATGGCGGCCGACCTGCGCAAGACGGATGACGGCGGCTGGACGCTGACCGAGCGGGGCGGCAAGGTGCACACCTTCGGACCCGACGGGAGGCTGACGAGGATCACGGACGTCGCGGGCCACTCCCAGGAACTGGTCTACTCCGGTGGCATCCTGGTCCAGGTCAAGGACACCGCTTCCGGCCGCTACCTCAACCTGGGGTGGACCGGCCGTCACGTCACCACGGTCACAGGCTCGGGCTCCACCGGCGGCTGGTCGTACCAGTACAGCGGAGACCAGCTCACGAAGGTGTGCCCGCCCGGCGTGACGCCTGCGGCGGACCAGGGCTGCACCGTGTACGAGTACGGCACCGGCTCGCGTTACCGCACGGCCGTCCAGGACGCCGGTGCGAGCGGCTACTGGCGCTTGGGCGACTCCGACGGCAGCACCGTCGCCAACGACGCCCGGGTGAGCGACCGGGCGCCGGGTGACGGCAAGGACGTCGTACGGAGCGCTCCGGGGGCACTGGGAGGCAGCGCGGACCATGCGATGACCTTCAAGGGCCAGTCCAGCTCCTACATCGAGCTGCCGAACCGGACCATCAGCGCCTCGACCAACCGCACGGTCGAACTGTGGTTCCGCACCAGCACGGCCGGTGTGATCCTCACGTACCAGAACCGTGCCATGAACGAGGACCCGTACAACGTCGTCCCGGCGCTCTACGTCGGCGAGGACGGCAAGCTGCGCGGCAAGTTCAACAGCCCCGGCGCGCCGGTCACCACGAGCGGCTCGGTTGCGGACAACGCCTGGCACCACGTGGTCCTCTCCGCAGCCAGGGACAACACGGCGCTCTTCCTGGACGGCGTGAAGGTGGGTACCACCGCGGGGGACATCGACCACCTGAACATGGACCGCGCCTACCTCGGCGGCGGCTACACCGGCAACTGGCAGGGCAACTGGCCCGGCAGTAACGGGGGCTGGTCGTGGTTCAACGGCCAGCTCGACGAGGTCGCGGTCTACGACTACCCGCTCACCGACCAGACCGTCGCAGACCACTACGCCCTGCGCAACGGCAGCTCGCAGCTCACCAAGACGGTGCTGCCCACCGGACGCACCAGCGCCCGGGTCGCCTACGACCAGACCACGGAGCGGGTCACCACGGTGACGGACTCCGCCGGCAGCGACTGGAAGATCTCCGAACCGACCTTCACCGGTGGCTCGTTCCTCTACAGCAATGCCGTCAAGGCCTCCGACCCGGCCGGCTACTGGCGCCTCGGCGAGCGCGACGGCGCGCTGGCTGCCAGCGAGGTGGGCACCGGGCTGGCCGGCACCTACGGTGACGGCGTCACCAAGAAGGCACCGGGCGTCTTCGCACCGACCGACGACACCGCCGCCCGTTACGACGGCGGCTCCTCCGCCCAGATGGAGGTCCCGCAGGACGTGCTCCACGCCAAGACCGACCTGGCCGTGGAACTCTGGTTCAACACCACCAAGCCCGGCGTGCTGGTCGGCGACCAGAGCCGGAAGATCGACGACCCCGCCGGCGTCGGCGGCACCTGGACCCCGGTCATGTACGTCGGCACGGACGGCAAGCTGCGCGGGCGCTTCTGCTGCACCGCACCGGAAGGCGTCACCTCCCCGACGAGCGTGACGGACGGCGCCTGGCACCACGCGGTGCTCTCGGTCCAGGGCACCGCGCAGACCCTCTACCTCGACGGCAAGGTCCTCGGCACCCAGACGGGCGCCATCGACTTCCAGTCGAACAGCCACACCTACATCGGCGCGGGCTTCGCCAAGATGTGGCCTGCCGGACCCGGCGACATCAGCCACTTCGACGGCACCGTCGACGAGGTCGCCCTCTATCAGCATCCGCTCACCGACACCGACGTCGTCGCCCACTACCGCGCCCGCAGCGCCCAGGTGGCCGGCCAAGGCGTCGGCTACCGCGGTGCCGTCGTGGCCGACTCGCCCGGGGGCTACTGGCGCCTGGACGAGACCAGCGGCACCACCGCCGCCAGCGAGGTCGGCGCGATCAAGGGCAACGGCACCTACACCTCCGGAGCCAAGCCCGGCACCACCGGCGTGTTCGGCCCGGGTGACGGTCGCGCCGTCGAGTTCAACGGCACCAACAGCTCCTACGTCGACCTGCCCGCGCAGATCCTCCAGGCCCAGACGGACCTCGCAGCCGAATCGTGGTTCCGTACCACCGGGCCGGGCGTGCTTCTGAACGAGAGCAACGCGACGAGCGGCAACACTGTGCCGGTGCTCTACGTCGGCACCGACGGACGCCTGCGCGGAGTGTTCTCGGGCATCAGCGGTGCCCCCGTCACCTCAGGCGGCGCCGTCACCGACGGCTCCTGGCACCACGCCGTGGTCAGCGCGGACCACGGCACGCAGTCGCTCTACCTGGACGGGACGCTCGTCGGCTCCGCCGCCGGCACCGTCAACCACCTCGACATGAACCGCATCACGCTCGGTGGCGGCTGGCTCGGCAACTGGCCCGGTGGCACCGGTGGCTGGTCCTGGCTGAACGGGCAGCTCGACGAGGTCGCGTTCTATCAGCATCCGCTCAGCGCCGAACGCGTCGCCGCGCACTACCAGGCCCGGTCGACCTCTTCGGCCACGGAGCTGGCCTCCCGGGTCACGCTCACCGACCCGGCCGGGAACGTCTCCACGGACATCCACGACGCGACCCGGGCCAACCGCCTGATCTCCCGCACCGACGAGGCGGGCGGCACCACCAGCTACTCCTACGACACGGGCGGCTTCGTCCACACCGTCACCGACCCCAACGGTCACTCCACCGTCAGCGGCCAGGACGGGCGCGGCAACACGGTCTCGCTCACCACCTGCCGTGACGTCAACTCCTGCTGGACGTCCTACACCAGCTACTTCTACGACAAGGACAACCCGCGCGATCCGCGCAACGACAAGCCGGTCGAGACCCGCGACGCGCGTTCCTCGGGACCGTCCGACAACACCTACCGCACCACCGTCTCCTACAACGCGCTCGGCCTGCCGGAGTCCACGACCCGGCCCGACGGCCGCACCACGCGCACCAGCTACACCACCGGCAGCGAAGCGGCCGTCGGCGGCGGCACCGTGCCGGCGGGGCTGCTCGCCAGCGAAACCACGGCCGGGGGCGCCGTCACCACCTACGCCTACCGAGCCTCCGGTGACCTCGCGGCCTCGACCATGCCCAGCGGTCTCACGTTCACCTACGGCTACGACAACGCCGGCCGCAAGACCTCGGCGACCGAGACCTCGGACTCCCAGCCGGCTGGGGTGACCACCACGTACGAGTACGACGATTTCGGCCATCTGGTGGCACAGACGGGCCCGAAGGTGGCGGACGCCGTCTCCGGGGCCGAGCACCAGACGAAGACCACCGTGGTCTTCGACGCAGACGGCCGCCTCACCAGCTCGACCACTGCCGACATCGTCGGCACCGACGGGTCCCGTACGGCCTCCACCACCTACGACGACGCAGGCCGCGTGGAGACCGACACCGATGCGCTCGGCGGAGTCACCCGCTACGGCTACGACGCCCTGAGTCGGCGCACCAGCGTCACCGACCCGCTCGGCCAGGTCACCCGCTACACGTACACCCCCCGCAGTCAGCTCGCGACGACTGTGGCCGAGGGCTGGAACGGGGACGGTAAGGGCACCCGCGACCTCACCCTCGATTCCCGCGCCTACGACCCGGCCGGTCGACTGGCCTCGATCGCTGACGCCATGGGTTCCGTGACCAGCTACACCTACTTCGACGACGGCCTCCCCGCCACGACGAAGGCCGAGAACGTCACGCAGGCCGACGGCACCAGCCACTCGATCGTCCTCTCGGCCAGCGAGTACGACGGCGCCGGCTACCTCGTCAAGCAGACAACGGGCGGCGGCCGCACCACCGTCGTCAGCACCATCGACGCCTCGGGCCGGGTCACCGGCAGCGTCGTCGACCCGGCGGGGCTCAAGCGCACCGCCAGCACCACTTACGACGCCGACGACCGTGTCACCTCCACGACACTGAAGATCAGCGACACCGAGAACAGCGTCCAGACCAACACCTACGACACCGCCGGCCGCCTCACCCGCAGCCAGCTCTCCTCCTCCACCGGCGGTCCGACCGCCGTGAGCACGTTCGGCTACGATCAGCGCGGCCTGCTCATCAGCAGCACCCCGCCCAACGGCAACGCGTCCGGTGCCGACCCCGCTGCCTACACCACCACCTACCAGTACGACGCGCTCGGCCGGAGCACCGCCACCGCAGCGCCGCAGGTCGCCGTGGAGAGCGCGGGCGGTACGGCCACCACGACCCGACCGACCAGCACCCTCGGGTACAACGCCTTCGGCGAGACCGTTTCGGCGAAGGATCCGCTCGGCAACACCATCCGCACCACAGTCGACAAGCTCGGCCGGACCACCGAGGTCCGCCTGCCCGACTACACCCCGCCGGGCGCCACCACACCGCTCACCCCTGTCAGCCGGGCCGAATACGACAAGCTCTCCCGCATCGTCGCCAGCACCGACCCGGCCGGCCGCAGGACCACCTTCGGCTACGACCGCCTCGACCACCAGATCCTGCGCGTCGAGCCGAACTCGCTCGGCGGCCTCCAGCCCCCGGTCGACGACAACCCGCCCACCTGGACGGCCACCTGGACGCCCACCGGCCTGCAACTCTCGGCCACCGACCCGATCGGTGCCCGCACCGAGGCCACCTACGACCAACTCGGCCGCACCCTCACCGCCACCCTGGTGGAACGCCAGCCGAGCGCGCAGAACCTGACCACCAAGTTCACCTGGGACGATGCCGGCAACCGTACCGCCGTCACCACCCCGGCCGGCAGCACCAGCACGGCCACGTTCAACGTCGCCGGGCAGCCCGTCACCGCCACTGACCCGCTCGGCCGGGTCAGCAAGGTCGAGTACGACGGCATCGGGCGTACCGTGCGGGCCGTCGCCCCGCTCGGCGAGTCCACCCGCACCCGCTACGACGGCCTCGGCAACGCCACCGCGACTGACGACCTCGACCCGGCCGGCACCGTGCTGCGCACCGTCACGGCCGGCTACGACCTCGAAGGGCGACTGCTCACCAGCACCAGCCCCACCACCGGAGCCGTCACCAGCACCGAGTACGACCCGCTCGGCCGTGCCGCGAAGCTGACCGAGCCGGTGGCTTCCGGGCAGTCGATCACCACCACGTTCGGCTACGACGCCGCCGGCAACCGGACCAGGCTGACCGACGGCAAGGGCAACCGCACCACCTACACCTTCACCCCGTGGGGCCTGCCCGAGTCCACCGTCGAGCCGGCCACCGCGGCACACCCCGCAGCCGCCGATCGCACGTGGACCACCGTGTACGACGTGGCCGGCCAGGCCGTGAAGGTCACCGAGCCGGGTGGCGTCACCCGTACCCGGTCCTTCGACCCGGCCGGTCGCCTGGTCCGCGAGACCGGCGCAGGGGCCGAAGCGGCCACCACCGACCGCGAGCTGACGTACGACAAGGCCGGCCGCCTGGTCAAGCACAACTCGACCGGCCTCAACGGTCAGTCGTACGCCTACAACGACCGTGGCCAGCTGATAGCGGCCGGCAGTGACCTGGCAGTCCCGAGCCAGACCTGGGAGTACGACGGCGACGGCCGCCTCACCAAGCGCCAAGACAAGGACACCGGCCTGACCGTCATGGGCTACAAGGCCGACGGCCAGCTGGACTGGGCACACAACCCCCAGACCCAGACCCAGAACTGGTACGGCTACGACGGCGACGGCCGCCTCAGCCGGCAGTGGTACGCCGCGCCCGACCCGGCCGACCCCACCACGTTCAAGTCGATGTCCGAGCGCCGCCTCGGCTACGACCCGCTCGGTCGGCTCGCGAGCGACCAGGTCCTTGTCGGCGGCAACACGAGCAACCAGCTCACCGGCACCTCTTACGAGTACGACCTCGACGACCAGCTGACCCGCAAGACCGTCAGCGGCGGTGCCACCGACCCGGTCAAGGACAACACCTACGGCTACGACCAGGCCGGACGCCTGACCTCCTGGACCGCCGGCGGCGTCACCACCCCCTACACCTGGGACGCGGCCGGCAACCGCACGGGCAACGGCACCGCCACCGCCGCCTACGACGAGCGCAACCGCCTGCTCTCCGACGGCACCAGCAGCTACCGCTACACCGCCCGCGGAACCCTGGCAGGGGTCACCACGGGGGGCACCGAGGACACCCTCAAGTACGACGCCTTCGGCCGCCTGATCGGCGAAGGCACCACCGCCTACACCTACGACGGCCTGGACCGGGTCACCACCCGTAACGCGGCCAAGTTCAGCTACGACGGAGGCTCCAACAACCTCACCAGCGACGGCACCTGGAGCTACGCCCGCGACGCCGCCGGCAACCTCCTCGGAGCCACCAACGGTGCGTCCAACGTGCGCATCCGCACGGACCAGCACACCGACGCCACCGCAACCCTCGACACCAATGGCACCGCCCTGGTCGGTGCCACCACCTACGACCCCTTCGGCAACCCCACCGCCACCAGCGGCACCCGCGCCAGCCTCGGCTACCAGAGCGGCTGGACCGACCCCACCACGGGCGACGTCAACATGCACGCCCGCTGGTACCGCCCCGGCACCGGCGGCTTCACGAGCCGCGACAGCTGGCAGCTCACCCCGTCCCCGTCCATCCAGGCCAACCGCTACACCTACGCCAACGGCAACCCGCTGGGCGGCACGGACCCGACTGGACACCATGCCATCATCGGCAATGACAACCCTGCCAACGGCCCGGTTGTCGTGCAGCCGCAAGGTGGGCCCGGTGGCGGCATCTCGTTCGGTGGTGGCGGCGGCAGGTTCAGTGGCTCCATCACGATTAAGCCAGGAGCCAATCCGGCGCCGGCAGCCAAGCCCGCCGCACCCGCCGAACCGTACGTCCCCAATGTCCAGGGCTACCGCGCGCCGGGTTCGTCGAGCGGCTTCACTAGGCCGGGCTTCTCCCTCGGCGGTGCAAACGCCGTGGGCTGGGGCGGATACGGCTACGGCTCCGTGCCGAGCGACTACGCAGGCAGCGACATCTACCAGGAGAAGAGGGAAGCCCGGGACCGGTGGAGGTCCAACTCCCCCACTTCCGCGCCCCAGAGCCCGACAGGCCTGCCCGCTGGGAGCCCCACCGGAACTCCCAACCGAGGCTCCGGACCCCAGCAGCCTCAGGCCTGCAAGTCCTGCTACCGGGCCAAGACATCGCCCCGCCCTGCCCCGCCCAAGGGCAAGGCACCCGCGCGCCCGGCTGCTCCCAAGGCCGAGCCCCCCAAGCCCCTGTGGGATCCGACCAAGACCTCGGTCGAGCGCCCGGTTCCCCAGCTCGATTGGTCTCCCAGGAACCCCCACGACATCCTCAACGTCATCTCCGCCTCCTACAACAGCGTCGACCTGTTGGCCATGGTGCTGCTCGTCCCGAACGTCACTCCCACCGCGGCCACCTCTGGTCCTCAGCCGGACCAGAGCGGACCCGACAAGGCTCCCAGCTGCCTGGACCGTCGCCCGGCAGGTGCGGAGACCGACAACGGTGGCAAGGGCGGCTGGATCGACTACTGGGACCTGGAGGATGTGGCCGACCCCAACGCGACTCCGGGTGCACCAGTCACGAAGCGCCCGACTGGCGCTCATGCATGCCTGGCGGGGGCTCCGAACGGCCGGCGGGGAACCCGTGCGACCACCAATATCATTACTGGCTGGCGGGAGGCTCAGACCATCGCGGCCAACGGTGGTTTTTCGCTGAATAAGGACCCATTGGCCCGCTGCCATTTCATTGCTCGGGAGTTGGGCGGAAGCGGGACGAACAGGAAGAACCTTGCGCCTTGCTTCCAGCAAGGTACGAACACGGGCGAAATGGATAGCTTCCGGGAGTTCGAGAAGCACGTGGGCGACGTCATGAGGGAGGGGCAAATCGTTGACTACACGGTCATCCCGCTCTATAACGCTCCCACCAGTACCATCCCCTTCGGCTTCTCCTTGGCGGCCTACAGTCAGCATCGGAACGGAGTACCTGACATGATGGAGTACACCTATGTGGACAATGCGCGCCTGAATGATGCGAATCAGGCGATATCTCTCGGCAACTGATAGGTTTAGATCACTGGATTAAGGATGAGTATGGAGCTCGAGCGCCTGGTTCGAATCCTCGGCGAGCCCTTGCGGTGGCCCACGGCTACACCCTGGGAGCACTCCCTCGCGGAGGTCGGGTTTGTCTTCCCTGCGGACTACAGGGAGTTCGTTGATCGGTACGGGTCGATCCGGGTCAACGGAGAACTATCTGTCTGGGTGCCGACCCTGCGACCAGACGGAGGTGGGGTAATCGCCGGGTTCCCAGGGTTCGTGCGCGCGACCACAGGCGGCATCGCCGCCGAGCTGGCTTCCGACTCGGACTGCCCGTATCCCGTACACCCTGAGCCTGGTGGGCTCCTCTCCTGGGGCTCCAATCTCAATGCGGACCAGTTCTTTTGGTTGACTGAGGGCAAGGATCCTGACGCTTGGCCGGTGGTCGCGTTCTATCGGAGCCTGGAGGAGTGGGACCGGTTCGACGGCGGGTTCGCTGCCTTCCTTCTTGCCGTCCTCGACGGCACGTACGCGTATGCCGATGAAGTGGCGCCGGCCAATCCCGACGAGCCGCTGTGTCGGTACCAGGGCGACTGGACCTGGGTGGAATAGCTGCGCTGCCGGGGCGCTGAGACCCTCCACCACTGGGGCTTAACCGGCGCCCCCACCAGAGCCGTTGGCAGGCGGCCGGGCAGGTAGGACTGATGATTTCTGCCGGAGCGCGGCGGTCCTAAGTTTTACTGAAGGTCGGCTTCAGGTAGGTCGGTGTGTGTCGCGACCTGCTGGTTCATGCGGTTCGGGCAAGGTGCGCATGTGGGCGACGGCCTGCATCGCGTGGTGCAGGCCGTCGCCCCTCTGCCGACCGTCCTGGAGGATCTAGCCTCGCGCTTTCATGAGGTGGGCTGTCCGGCAGGTGATCGGCAAAGCAGAAAGTGCCTCTGACCTGCAATGCCGGTGAGTTAGCCTCGATCTTTCGTGACGGTCCGTCGGTTCATCCGCCGGGCCGTTTCGGCTTCTCGGGCTGGTGATGGGCAGGGCGGTGGCCCGACTGTCGCGTCGGGTGGGCGCCGGGTTCCACGACTCCGGGGGTGTGGTTCTCGCTGGGACAGAGGCGTTGTCGCTGGTCAGCCCGGCTGCGGCAGAGCTTGGAGGCGGTCGAACGCGGTGGTGATCACGTCGGTCCAGGGCCAGTGGCGGGCGAGGCGGAGCCAGCGGCGGCGGCCGGTGGCGACGAGCTGGGCGGCGGCGGAGAACAGGCGAAGCCGCAGGCGCTTGGGCTCCCAGCGTCGGGTGTCGCCGGTCAGGGCGAGCATGGGCATCCAGGCGAGCAGGTCCAGGGCGATCTGAACGATCTCCAGCCAGACCTGGTTCTGGGCGGCGTCGTGCAGAGGCAGGTTGCGCAGGCCGGTGTCGCGGGCGGCGCGGATGCGGTCCTCGGCCCGGGCGCGCCGTCGGTGCCGCAGTTCCAGGACGGCGATCGGGGTGTGGGTGGTGTTGGTGGCGAAGCAGGTCAGCCGCATGCCGTCGGCGTCGGTGAAGCGCAACTGGGCGCCGGGGTGCGGGCGTTCTTTGCGGACGATCAGCCGCATGCCCTTCGGCCAGCCCTTGAGGACGTCGCCGGCGAGTTCGGCGACCCAGGCGCCGTCGCGGATCTTCCCGTCCGGCTCGACGGCCGCCGTCCAGGCAGAGGCGGGAACCAGCAGCACGGCCTGGTGGATCGCTTCCGTAATGGTCATCCCGATGGAGTAGGACAGCCATCGGCCGCGTGCGGTGAGCCAGTTGAGGAATTCGTGGGTGCCGCCGCCGGAGTCGGTGCGGATGAGGGTCCGCCGTCCGCGTCGGTGCTTCTTCGGCAACTGGGCCAGAGCCAGGCGGGTGGCGGCGATGTGGTCGGCTGCGGTGTTGCTGCCCGCGTTCCCCGGCCGCAGCAGGCCCGCGACCGGCTCGCCGGACCCTTCACAGCCGTGGTCGACGAACGCGAACAGCGGGTGGTGGCCGAAGGTCTTCTTCCAGGTCGCAGCCGCGTGCTCCTTCTCGGAGTGCGCCAGAACCAGCACTCCGTCGATGTCCACGATCACCTCGCTGCCGGTGTCCGGCGCGGCCTGACCGGCCAACTTCCATACCCGTTGCCGGACTTCGGACCGTGCCCGCCGGACGGCCGCGAGCGCGCGGGGACCGGCGGCGGCAAGGGCGTCGACCAGCCGGGACACCGTCGGATCCGAGGCCACCGGGCCGAACACGGCAGGCTCGGCCCGCAGCACGCCGATGTCGGACAGGCAGTCCCCGCCGAGTGCGACGGCCAGGGCGAGGTCGAGCAGGACCTTGCCGGGATCGTGTACCGCCCGGGGCTTGCGCCACGGCTCCAGCGCCGCCGACAACGCGGTGTCCAGGCCGATCCGGCGGGCGGTCTCCACCAGCAGAACCCCGCCGGCCTGTGAGACCGCCCCCTCACCGTCGCCCCGGACACGGACACGCGGATACAACCCACTACGCTTGTTCACCTGAGGAGTGCAGCTCTCTTGAGGATGATCAGGACCCTAGACAAGTCCCATCGTCCCAGGTCAGTGGCACTCCTCGTTCTCTTGATCAAGCCTCGGACAGCGCCGCTCGTGAAAGCGCGAGGCTAGACAAGTCCCATCGTCCCAGGTCAGTGGCACTCCTCGTTCTCTTGATCAAGCCTCGGACAGCGCCGCTCGTGAAAGCGCGAGGTTAGTCCGTTTCCGCAGGTGAGGGCGGGTGTCGGGGTTTCCATGTGACCCTGAGTAAGTAGCTGACGTTGCTCGGCGGGCGGGGCTGATCTCGTCGTTTGGCCTCGAAGGTGTTCCTCGGCGGCTTCTTCATTCGTTGGCAGCGGCGGTCCCGCCGGGAGGGCAGGAGGTCGTGCAGGAGTTCCTGGACCACCTCAGCCCGGGCCGTGCGCAGTTCGGTTGGGCTCGCCGCTGCCTGTCCGGTGGCCTTGAGCCGGGCGAGCTGCACGGTGGCGGTGAACGAGATGCGGTCGGGGTCGATCTCGCCCTGTTCTGCCGCGTGAGCCTTGAGCGCGCACAGGGACTGGTAGACGGTGAGGAGTGCGTAGACTTCCTGGCAGATGAGCTCGGGGGTCTTGGAGCGGAGGATGAAGCCGGCTCCCCGCAGGCGGTTCTTGAACTCGGCGAAGCCGTTCTCGATCTCCCAGCGCTGATGGTAGAGCTCGGCCAACTGCCGTGCGGGAGCGAGCCGGTGGTCCAGCAGGCTGGTCGTCAGGCGGAACTTCTCGACCTGGGCCGGGCCGCCGGCGGGCCGGACGGTGACGGTGTAGTCGATGACGCGCACGAGGTGTCCTTCGGGCACTCCCTTCAGGGTTCGGCCGTGGAAGCGGGCGTTGCCCAGGCGCTGGCCCTCGGCCGGGGTGGGCATGACGGACACGTAGGAGCCGTCGGGCAGGACCCACAGCGGCGGGAGGACGAGGTTCTTCTTGATCCGCCAGAGGAGGTGGCAGCCGGTGGCCTCGACCAGGCCCCACAGCTCGTGTCCCGCGAAGTTGCGGTCCGCCAGCAGCAGCATGCCCGGCCGCAGGGAGGCGAGCAGGCGGCGGGCGAGCTTGTGCTCGCTGAACCTGGCCACGGAGTCGAAGGCCGCGTCGATGACGGCGTGAGTGCCGCACTCGATCAAGGACATCAGCCGGACCTGGGGATTCCCGCTCTTGTTGGTGCCCTCTCGGCCTGTGAATCCGAACTCTGCGGCGTTCTCGGGCGTGTCCGGCACGTCGAGGGCACTGCCGTCCCAGGCCACGAGCCGCAGGCCGAAGGCGAACGCGCCCGGGCAGGCAGCCGTCGCCAGCACGCCGCACCGGCGCTCGAACAGTGCCTGGAGGGGCTTGGCGCCCAGCCGCTGGCGGGCCCTGGTGAGCGCCGAGCTGGTTGGCAGGTGCTGCACACGTCCGCCCGGCAGGTGCCGCAGCTTCTCGGTCAAGGCTCGCAAGACCAGCCGATAGCCCGGCGGGCCGGTGCTGTCCGAGCTGCTGAACAAGCACAGAGCCAGAACGAAGTACACCACCGCCCGGGCCGGCAGCAGTCGGCGCCGACGCTCGGCGCGTCCGGTCAACTCCAGTACTTCATCCACTACCTCAGGAGTGATCTCCTCGGTCAGCACCCCGAGCCGGATCCTGTCCGCGAACAGTGGTTCCGCCCGCCTCTCGGGACCTTGCCCGGGATCCGGACGCGCCGTCGTCGTGGCAGGCGTGGTGCAGGCAATGGCAGACTGAGCACCCAACGGAGCTCCCAAGCGGACACTCGGATCTTGGTCGATCTCATGTCCTACCGGGAGCTCCGTTGTCACGTCCCGAGATCAACTGGCGAATCATCAGATCGTGGCAGAACACCCGACCACGCCGAGGGACTTATCCGCCCGGAACGGGCATCAACATGCCACCTACCTGCGGAAACGGACTAACTCACCGGCATTGCTCTGACCTGCGAGAATGAGGATTGTCTAGGCCCTTGTTCCCACGCCCGTCGGAGGCACTTCCCAGGTGAGTAAGCGTATCGGGTCCTACCCACGTGTGCGGGTATCGGGTGGCGGCAGCGGGGTCGTCTCGCAGGCCGGCGGGGTCCTGCTGGTCGAGACGGCCCGAAGGGCAGGGCTGGCCGATGCACTGTCGGCGGCGCTCGCGCCATGGCGCAAGCCCAGGGCAGTGCACGACCCCGGCAAGATCCTGCTGGATCTCGCACTGACGGTGGCGCTGGGCGGTGACTGCCTGGCGGACGTGGCGATGCTGCGGTCGGAGCCCGGCGTGTTCGGGGCGGTGGCCTCGGACCCGACGGTCTCCCGGCTGGTCGACACCCTCGCCGCAGCCGGACCACGGGCACTGGCAGCCGTCCGGCGGGCACGGGCCGACGTCCGCGAGCGAGTCTGGCGGCTGGCCGGCCAGGCCGCACCGGATGCGAACGGCGACGTGGTCGTGGACATCGACGGCGTACTGGTCCTGGCCCACTCCGAGAAGCAGGACGCGGCCTCGACCTGGAAGAAGACCTTCGGCCACCACCCGCTGTTCGCGTTCGTCGACCACGGTCAGGAGGGCTCCGGTGAGCCGGTCGCGGGCCTGCTGCGGCCGGGCAACGCGGGCAGCAACACCGCCGCCGACCACATCGCCGCCGCCCATGTGGCCCTGGCCCAGCTGCCGAAGAAGTACCGGCGCGGACGGCGCACCCTGATCCGCACCGACTCCGCCGGTGGCACCCACGACTTCCTCAACTGGCTCGCCGCACGCGGCCGGTGGCTCTCGTATTCGGTGGGGATGACCATCACCGACGCCATCCACCAGGCTGTGCTGAAGATCCCGGCCTGGGCCTGGACGCCGGCCGTCGAACCCGGCGGAGAGATCCGTGACGGAGCCTGGGTCGCCGAACTCGCCGGCGATGTCCTCACCGGCTGGCCGAAGGGGATGCGGCTGATCGTCTGCAAGGAACGGCCCCACCCCGGAGCCCAGTTGCGCTTCACCGACGCCGACGGGATGCGGCTGACCTGCTTCGCCACCAACACCACCGACGTTCCGATCGCGGCCCTGGAGCTGCGGCACCGCCGGCGGGCCCGCGCCGAGGACCGCATCCGCGCCGCCCGCGACACCGGCCTGCGCAACCTGCCCCTGCGCGACGCCGCCCAGAACCAGGTCTGGCTGGAGATCGTCCAGATCGCGCTCGACCTACTGGCCTGGATGCCGATGCTCGCCCTGACCGGTACCGCTCGCCGGTGGGAGCCCAAGCGCATGCGGCTGCGGCTGTTCTCCGCCGCCGCCCAGCTCGTCACCACTGGCCGCCGCCGCTACCTCCGCCTCGCCGGCCACTGGCCCTGGACAGACGTGATCACCAGCGCACTCGAACGCCTCCACGCCCTGCCAAACCCAGGCTGACCAGCAACAACACCCCTGTCCCGACGAGCACTTCACCACCGGAACCGTGGAACCCGGCGCCCACCCGACGCGACAGCCGGGCCCTCGCCATACCCGCATGGCGCAAACACAGACCCCGCAAAGCAAGAACGGCCCGCCAGCCAAGCTGACGAACCGTCATGCAAGATCGAGGTTAGGCTTCAGTGAGGGGGGTCGATTGTGCGCGAGTTTGAGATCGGAAGACTCCTGGAACTCATGCCTCCGCATGTGGGGGCCGGTGAGTCCGGTGACTGGGCGGCTGTAGAGTCGGCGTGGGGGTTCCGGTTCCCGCGCGACTACGTTGAGTTCATCACGCGATACGGGGAAGGAAGTATCGAGGCGTGCATCTTCGTGGGGGCCCCCGACGAGCTGATGCCGCCGGACGCCCCGAAGCCGGGATTGCGCGATCTGACAGAGGAAGCGCGCTGGCTGTTCGAGGAGGACGGCGAGCCGACCGACGAGGTGCGCTCCGCCGATCAGATCGTCGCATGGGGCGGCTCCTCCACTGCTGACACCCTCGCCTGGCTGACGGTGGGTGACAATCCTGATGCATGGCCAGTCCTCGTTCTGAGCAGGAATGGCGGCGCGCCCCAGGTCTACGGCATGGGCATGGCTGAGTTCCTCCACGGCATGCTCACTGCCGAGATCAGCCCATGTCCTGTCGGCATCACCCTTGCTTGGGGCTGCGAGTCTCCCCGCTTTGTCCACTGGCGGCTCCGGCGGCAGAGGTCTCGCGAGAGGCTCGATCCGCTGACAGGTGGGCCGAGGAGCTGACGCGCCACCTTGTTTGGCGGCGGGCCTGCCCGGTCTCCGCAGCCGAGGGCCGCGGCCCTCGGCTACATCGGACTCGGTTCCGTCTGCTTCCACTGCCACCTTGCCAAGGACAACTGTTGGCGGCATGGCTGGGCGCTTCACGCCGTTCGTCGCACTGTCCAATGGACAATCCAGCGACGCCATGACGGCGGCCGACAGCGCCGGCCTGTCCATCCAGTCGGGTCCGACTGGAGCTGATCGCGTCGGGGGCTGATCGTTGGCGTCCTAGTGTCCTGAGTCTCGGAAGAGGTGCATATCTAGGGTTTGGGGTTCGGCAGGCGGTTCAGGTAGCCGGCGAGGCGTTCGAAGATCTCGTCGGCGGACTTGGTCCAGGTGAACGGCTTGGGGTCCTCGTTCCAGTGGGCGATCCAGTCGCGGATGTCCTTCTCGAGTGCCTGGACGTTCTTGTGGACCCCACGCCGTATCTGCTTGTCCGTCAGCAGGCCGAACCAGCGCTCGACCTGATTGAGCCAGGACGAGCTGGTCGGCGTGAAGTGCATATGGAAGCGCGGGTGCGCGAGCAGCCACTTCTGGATGGCAGGAGTCTTGTGGGTGGCGTAGTTGTCGCAGATCAGGTGGACGTCGAGCTCGGCGGGGACTTCCTTGTCCAGCTTCGCGAGGAACTTCTTGAACTCGGCGGCGCGGTGGCGGCGGTGCAGGGAGCCGATGACCTCGCCGGTGGCAGTGTTGAGCGCCGCGAACAAGGTGGTGACGCCTCCACGCAGGTAATCGTGGGTGCGGCGCTCGGGCATACCGGGCATCATCGGCAGCACCGGGGCCGATCGGTCCAGCGCCTGAATCTGCGACTTCTCATCGACGCAGAGCACAATGGCGCGCTCGGGCGGATCAAGGTAAAGACCCACCACGTCGCGGACCTTCTCGACGAACTGCGGGTCCTTGCTCAGCTTGAAGGTGTCGACCTGGTGCGGCTTGAGGCCGAAGGTGCGCCAGATCCGCGAGACCGTCGACTGGCTCAGCCCGCTCTGCTTTGCCATCTCACGAGTGGACCAGTGCGTGGCGCCCTTCGGCGTTGTCTCCAGAGTCCGCACGATCACGTCCTCGACCTGCTCGTCCGTCACCGTGCGGGCAGGACCCGGCCGCTTCTCGTCGGCCAGGCCCTCCAGCCGCTGGGCCGCGAACCGCTTGCGCCAAGTGGCCACCGTGGTCGGATGAATCCCAAGTTCCTTACCCACCTGCGTGTTCGACAGCCCGTCAGCACACGCCAGGACGATCCGACAACGCAGCGCCAGAGCCTGCGCGGACGTCGCCCGCCGCGACCAGCGCAGCAACGTCTCACGCTCGTCATCCGTCAGAACCACGTCGACCGTCGGTCGACCCATGCGTGCCATGAGCCCAGCATACTTCTATAGCTTTTCTAAGACTCAGGACACTAGGGACGTTCACAACGCTGTCCGTGGCTGTCTCGGCGGCCGCGGGTATTGGACTCGGTGGCTCGGGCTCGGGTTCCGGTCCCGGCGATTGGGGTTCGACCAGGTCGCGCAGCAGGGCGCGATGGCGCGAGACGAGGCGTTCGACGGCCTTGGCGAGGTTGCGCCAGGCGTGCCATTTGTCCGCGCAGTGCTGGGCGTTCGGGGCGCCTTCGCGGGCGCCGTCGGCGAAGACCGTCGCGCGGCCTCTGCAGATGATCTCGATGCCGGGGTGCTCGCGCAGCCATGCGGCGACACTGTCGGCATCCCGGTCGGGCAGCAGGTCAAGCAGCTGGTGCGTCTCGCAGTCGACCAGGATGGTGCCGTAGCGGCGGCCCTTCCTGGTCGCGAACTCGTCGACGCCCAGCACCCGAGGGGCCTCCCAGATCGGGTCCGGCAGTGCCATGGCCAGGCGTAGGACCGTCATCCGGCTGACGACGACACCGAGCAGGAGCATCAGACGCGCCATCGCACGGGTCGCCAGGACCACGCCCAGCGCCGCGAGCATCCGCTGCAGGACCGGCGTGCGCCGACCGTAGCGGCAGGTCAGTCCCTCAACCTGCTCGGCGAAGGTCACCCGGCGGCAGCCCGTGTTGTCGCAGAACCACCGGCGCCACTGACAGCTCGATCACCACGCCCCGCCCACCGCACGGTGCGTCCGCCAGGTGCCGGCCGCGTCGGCTGTGACCCGCTCGGACGGCACCCCGCAGTCAGGACACGGCACGAACCCGTCCTCCGGCGTGGAGGCTTCGATCACCACGAGGCCGTTCCGTACCACTATGCACTCGACCCGTACCCGTGCGAGATGCGGAAGCAGAAGGAAAGTGGGCCACACGCGGTCAGTATCCAAACGAAGTTGACAGATCGTCACCCGGCGCGCGGTAGCACGATCGTCCTCACGAAATCCGTGTCTGACCCGAATCCGCAGGTAGTGGCCGACGGTCCGTCAGTTGATCTCTGTGCTGGCCGTTGGCCCGGGTTCAGGGTTTCCGGGTAGGCCGACGGTCCGGCTGTCGTGCCGGGTGGACGGCTTTCCAGGGCGGGGATGGGTGGTTCGGGCCGGTAGGGGCGGTAGGTCAGGTGGCCGTCAGGTGCCGGTGGGCTCGAATCCGGGCCAGCGTGTTGGCGATCAGCTCGCGGGCTTCGGCGGTGAAGTGGAGTTCGTGGCGGCGGGCGGTCGTGGTCCAGCGGGCGGCGCGGCGGATCAGCAGCCGTCGCACGGTGGCGATGCGGCGGCGGGCCCGGCCGATCGGGGCGAGCGTCTGCAGCCAGGCGGTGAGGTTGTAGGCCAGCAGCGCGCCCCACATCCACATGCTGTTGACGGCGTGGGAGCCGGACGGCAGGTGGTTGAGTCCGGCTCCGTGCGCGGTGTCGCGGAACAGTTCCTCGATCCTGGTGCGGCGGCGGAACTCCCACTCCGCCACCGCGACCTCCTCGTCCAGGTCCAACGGCTCGTTGGTGGCGATGAACGAGTAGGCGTATGCCTGTTCCTCCAGGCCTTCCAGGACCAGGGCGAGCTGGTCCTTGCCGACGGTGCGCGAGCGGCGCGAGCGCGGGTCGGCGGACAGTTCGGCGGCGTCGTAGCGCACCCGTCGCGCGATCACCCGGGTGCCTTCGGGCCAGCCGGGTGGCGCGTAGTCCAACAGTGCGACCTGCGCGGCCGGGTAGTCCAGGGCGTCGATCCAGTCGTCGACGTGCACGGCGGCCACCGCCCGCCACAGCGGTCGGCTTCGCGGTACGGCAAGCCTGAACAGCGCCCGGCGGGCGACGATCTTCTCGGCGACCCTCCCCGCGTAGTAGCCCGTATCGCCCTGGATCAGGATCTGCCCGGTGGCTCCGGCCGTGCGCACGGCGTCCACGGCCCGGTCGATCTGGGCAGGGGCGACGGTGCGGCCGTCCGAGCGGCCGTCGAGGAGATCGGCGGCCAGGACGGTGCCGGCCTGGGCCCAGTGCGCGGCGTGCACCCGCCCCGAGACCTCGCCCTTGTAGGAGCGGACGACCCGTTCCTTGCGGGTGGAGAACACCTCGACGTCCTTGGCGTCCAGGTCGATAGTGACCGACCCGGACAGGATCGGGGCCCGATCCCTGGCCGGCAGCGCGGCGAGCGCGCGGGCGGTGACCTTGGCGCACGCGGTCTCGATGCCCTCGCGCTGCACCTGGCCGAAGCGTGCCGCCAAGGTGGCGGCGGTGGTCGCGGCCGGGAGTGGCGCGGGCAGCAGCCCCTCGCCCACCACGTCCGCGCGCAGCCGGTCGAAGCCGACCAGGTGGTCCTCGCCGGTCAGCTGAACCACCGCCGTTGCCAGCGCAAACTCCCCACCCGACAGGCCCCGATCACGTACCTTGACCGGCCCGATCCCGGCGTCAAGAGCGGCCGTGACCCCCAGCACCCGGTCCAGCTCGGCCACCAGCACCAGGCCGCCGTTCTCGGTCAGCGACCCGTCCACCCCACCCACCCGAGCGTCCAACCTGGTCCAGCGCCCGCCGGAGGTGCGGGAGGCGGTACGACGACGCGATATCTTCTTCACCAGACAGGTGTCCTTGCAGGTTGAGTGGTTAGGCGTAGAGAACCTCGATCATCTCAAACCAGCACGGGCACCTGTCGCCGTATCAGCCCGACGTACGCCGCACTACCTGCGGATTCGGGTCTGAACCAAATCCAGCCGCTGCCGACATGGGTGCTGATCAAGGACGTCGAGGCGGTGGCTGAGGCCATGAGCTCCGAACGTCGACCGGCCCAAGGCCCATCTGTCTCTGGGACAGTTGGCGTTCACGACACTGGAAGGCGCGGAAGTCACGGGTCGATGCCCGGCGCCCCGTCTATCGGACCCGGGGCCGTGATCGCTGCTCGTCGGCAGCCATCGCGGGAAAGCTTCGGTACCGCATGAGCCCTTTGAGTCGTAGCGCTGACTGAAATCGCCTGGCAGACGGAAGCTGCCGAGCTTCGCCCGGCGGCGGTGTCGGGGCCGGGACAGTTCGCGCAGTCTGCGCAGAACCTCCTCCGTCGGTTCGGCCTGTTGTGTCTGCACCTGGTCGGTCACCAAGTCGCCGGCCATGGCGCCGACCGGCAATCGGTGGCGCGGCGTGGACTTCTCCGGCCGTGTGGCACGGGCGGTCCGGGCACGTGGCGCCCGCTCGGGGCCGCGGCCGGGGCCCTCCGTGGTAGGGGAAACCCGACCGGAGGACTCGACTTGGCCGTCATGACCTCGCCGACCTGCGCCGCTGCAATGGACAGGTGCTGATTCCCCACCCCCGTCAGGGCCTGCCCCGCTCCTTCGATCGCCGCCGTCTCCCGGGCCGTCGCCACTTCCACGGCCGTCGCGGCCGGGGCCTTCCCGGCGGACCGCGCCTGTGGTGGGCCGGCGGGTGGCTGGCCGCGGCCGCTTGGGCGGGGGCGTCGGCGCTGTTCTCCTCGCTCGGGCCGCACCGGAGCTGGGGATCGATCGCGTGTGCGGCCTACCTGGCGGCGGCGGTCGCGCTCGTCCTGCCGGAGCGCCGGGCGAGCGCGCGGGCGGCAGCCGTGGCCCTGGGCGGAGCGGTCGTCCTGCCGCTGTTCGTCCTGATCGCGGCGGGACAGGGGCAGAGCGAGGTCGACGTCATCGAACGGTCCGGTGACCTGCTGCTCCGGCACGGCACCCCCTACCTTGCCGATCCGCAGAGCGTTGCCGAGTACAACCCCTACCTTCCGGGCATGGCGCTGTTCGGCCTGCCGCACGCACTCCTCGGGACGGACGGCTGGCCGGCCCGGCTGCTGGGCGACTCGCGGCTGTGGTGTGCGGCCGTGTTCCTCGGCTGTCTCCGCGCGGCGGCCGCCCGCACGACCCGGCCCCTCAGCAGCGGGTCGCGGCCCGGTGCACCACTGCTGATGGCCGCACTGGTCGCCTCGCCGCTGTTGCGCTGCCGCTGTGCGTCAGCGGGGTCGACCTGCCGATGACCGGTCTGTGCTGCCTGGCGCTCGTCCGGGCCGACCGGGGCCGGCCGTTCAGCGCCGGGCTGGCCCTCGCGCTGGCCTGCGCGTTCAAGTGGACGGCCTGGCCCGCGGTCGCGGTGACCGCCGCGCTGCTGGGGGCCACCTCGGGACGACGGGCCGCGGTGCGTGCCTCCGTCACCGCCGCGGCCGGTGCGGCCCTGCTCGTCCTGCCCGCCGCGCTGCGGTCACCGGAGGCGGTGTTCCAGCAGGTGTTCGCCTTCCCCGCCGGCCGCGCAGAACTCCCGAGCCCGGCGCGAAGTCCGTTGCCCGGGCGGCTGCTGGCGGAACTCGGCCCGACGGGCTGGCACCTCGCGTCCGCCCTGCTGCTCCTCGCAGGGCTCGCCGTCGGAGCCTCGCTCCGCCTTCGCCCGCCCCGCCACGCGGTCGCCGCCGCCGATCGCCTCGCGCTCGGACTCTCCCTGGCCTTCCTCCTCGCGCCGGCCTCACGGTTCGGCTACCTCGCGCTGCCCGTTCTCCTCGCCGTCCTCGCCCGGCTCAGGGCCCCGGTCTCCCGGCCCGCGCCTCCGGTCCCGGAGCAGGACCGCCCCGTCGGCGACCACCACCGCCCGTGCGTCCCGCCCACGGAGCCCGGCACAGCGGAGCCACCTGCCAGCCGTTCCTCGGCAACCGAGTCACCGCCACCGCCGCCACCGCCCGCCGCCCCGCCCGAGCCTGCACACGCCCACCGATTCGAGGTCGTACCCGCCCCATGACCGGCACGCTCATCATCACCAACGACTTCCCGCCCCGACAGGGCGGAATCGAGACCTTCGTCCAGGCCGTGGCCGCCCGGCTGCCGCTCCTGACCGGTGCAGAGGTCGTCGTCTACACCTCCCACGAGCCGGACGCCGCCCGCCACGACGCCGCCCAACCCTTCCGTGTGGTCCGCGACCCGGCCCGGATGCTGCTGCCCGCCGGAAGGGTCACCCGCCGGGCCGCCGAACTCGCCGAGGCGCACGGCTTGGACCGGGTCTGGTTCGGTGCCGCCGCGCCGCTCGCCGCGATGACTCCCCGGCTGCGCCGCCTCGCCCCCGGCGTCCGGCGGACCGTCGCCACCACGCACGGCCACGAGATCTGGTGGGCCCGCACCCCCGGTGCCCGCCGGCTGCTGCGGAGGATCGGCGACAGCGTCGACGTCGTCACGTACCTGGGCCCCTACACCCGCGACCGGATCGCTCCCGCACTCGGGCCCTCGGCCCGGCTGGAACGGTTGGTCCCCGGCGTCGACGCCGAACTCTTCCGGCCCGGGCCGCACGACAGCCCCCGCAGCGGCGGGTCCTGCGCCACCAGTCCGGTGATCCTCTGCGTCGCGCGACTGGTTCCGCGCAAGGGCCAGGACATCCTGATCCGCGCGCTCCCCCTGGTCCGGCGATCGGTGCCCGACGCGGTGCTCGTCCTGATCGGCCGGGGACCGGACGAAGGCCGGCTGCGCGCGCTGGCCCGACGGCACACGGAGCCTGACACAGTGGTGTTCGCCGGCGGACACGAGCACCTGCAGACGCCCGCCGCCTACGCCGCGGCCGACGTCTTCGCGATGCCCTGCCGCACCCGGCGGGCCGGCCTGGAAGCGGAAGGCCTCGGCATCGTCTTCCTGGAAGCCGCGGCCGCCGGCCTGCCCGTTGTCGCCGGCCGCTCCGGCGGCGCGCCGGACGCCGTCCTCGACACCGTGAACGGTTCCGTCGTCGACGGCCGCGACCCGGCCGCCGTCGCCGCGGCGATCACCCGCATACTCCGGCTCCCCGCGGCCGAGCGGGCACGGATGGGAGCGGCCGGCCGCCGGTGGGTACGCGACCGGTGGTCGTGGGACGCCACCGCGGACCGCCTCGCCCGCTTCCTCGACCCCGCCTCCGCGGAGCCGGCGGCCACCCGGCCGCCCGGCCCTCGCACCTGAACGGCGCGACCACGGAAGACGGCATCCTGACGACGCCCAGCCCGCAGGAACCGGGACCGGGCCGCCGTCTCGACGGCCTCCCGGCGGACCGGGCGCCTCCGGGAGCGGCTACTCGCCACGCAGGTGGGCGAGGACGGCGAGAACCCGCCGATTGCCCTCGGCCGGGTCGAGGTCCAGCTTCATGAAGATGTTCCCGCAATGCTTGACCACCGAGGCCTCGGTGATGCTCAGGCGGGCACCGATGGCCTGGTTGTTGAGACCCTCCGCCATCAGCCCCAGCACCTCCCGCTCGCGCGGGGTGAGACGGGCGAGCGGGCGATCGGGGGCCTGCTGATGGAGCAGGACCCGGACGACCTGCGGGTCGATCACGGTCTCCCCGGCCGCCACCCTGCGCAGTGCGTCCAGGAAATCGCCCACCTCGCCGACCCGGTCCTTCAGCAGGTAGCCGAGACCGGCCCGCTGCGCCCCGGCCGCACCGAGCAGCCTCGTCGCATAGGGGGTGGCCACGTACTGGGAGAGGACGAGCACGGGGAGGCCGGTGTGGCGCTCGCGGAGGTCGAGGGCGGCGTGCAGGCCCTCGTCGCGGAAGCCGGGCGGCATCCTCACGTCGGTGACGACGACGTCCGGCCGGTGAGCGTCGACGGCGGCGGTGAGCGCGGTTGCGTCACCGACGGCGGCGACCACCTGGTGGCCGCCGCGGGTGAGGAGTTCGACCAACCCGGCCCGCAGGAGCACGGCGTCCTCGGCGATGACTAGCCGGAGCACGGCACCTCCAGCCGGAGCTTGGTCGGCCCGCCGATCGGGCTGGTCAGCATCAGTCGTCCTCTCAGGATCGCCGCCCGGTCGGCCAGTCCCTGCAGCCCGGCCCCGGCAGCCGGGTCGGCCCCGCCGCGGCCGTCGTCGGTCACCTGGAGCTCCAGCCGGCCGCCCACGACCCGGCCGTGGACGGTGACAGTGCCGGCGCCGCTGTGCTTGGCGGTGTTGGTGAGCGCCTCGGTGACGGTGAAGTAGGCGGTGGTCTCGACCGGACCGGGCAGCCGGCCGGGCAGGTCGAGGTCGACCTCGACCGGGATGGGATGGCGCAACGCGACCTCGGCAACGGCAGCGGCCAGTCCGTGGTCGGTGAGCACCTGGGGATGGATCCCGCGGACCAGGTCGCGCAGCTGCTCCAGTGCGTGTCGGGCTTCCGCGCGTGCGCGCTCCACCAGTGCCGCCGCGGCCGGGACGCCGACCGTGCCGGCCGCGGGGATTCCGTCCGCCGCGGTCCCGCCCCGGCCGGCGCCGGCCGGGGCGGTGGTGGACTCGCGCAGCTCGTGGGCGGCGAGGCCGAGGGTCATGGTGAGCGCGACGAGCTGCTGCTGGGCGCCGTCGTGCAGGTCGCGTTCGATCCGGCGGCGCTCGGCCTCGAAGGCGTCGGCCAACCGGGCACGGGAGCGGGTCAGCTCAAGGACCTGCCGACCGAGGTCCTGCTCGCGGGGACCGAGCAGCAGCCGGGCAGCCCGTACGTGCAACGTGCTGAGCAACGCGCCCGCGTAGCAGGCGAGCAGGAGCCCGGCCAGGCCGACGGCGGTGGCCGGGAGCGCGTGGAACGGCCCGGGGACCGCGTGGCCGGGGATCAGCATCACGGTCTCGGGGGCGAGCAACCAGACGATCACCGGGCTGACCACCAGGGCGCCCGAGAACAGCAGCAGGGCGGTGAGGCCGAGCCCGGCGGCCGTGAGCGCGGGGACGACCAGAGCGGTGTGGGCGAGCTCGCGCCAGGTCGCACGTTCGCGCAACCGGGTCCGCAGCCAGGCCCGGCGGCCTGCCCCGGGCAGCGCGCGGTGCGGGTCGGGTACGGGACCGGGCTCGACCAGGCGCAGCCGACGGCGCTCCAGGGCGCCGGCCGGCACTCCGGCGAGAGCGGCCGCGAGCAGCATGGGCAGCCCGACACCGACCACGCAGAGTCCGAGGCCGACGAAGGCGAGCGCGACCAGCAGGACCGTCACCAGCAGGCCGAGCGCGGCGCCGCTCACCAGGTAGGCCCAGCAGTTCAGCGGATGGCGGGTGAACGGGAAGCGCAGCGGTCGGTCCCGCAGTGCGGCCCAGACCGCGACCGGCTGGTCCGCGGCCTCGGCCGAGGCCGGAAGACCGAGGCAGGCGTCCGCCCCGGCGCCCCGCCCCACCAGCCCCCCAGTCCATCCGTCCACGCACCCATCATAGGAGGTTCGCTGACGACCGATCAGGACGGGTGAGGTCCGGAGGGCTGCGTGATCCGTCACCGCGAACGGCGGCGCGGCTCGTTCGCCCGGTACGGCCCGGGCCGGGGCGCACCGGACCGGATCCAGCGGTGTTCGGTCTCGTGGCCGATCCGCTCCAGCGGGTGACGGGGCATCTCCGGTAGGCGGTCCCGAGCGTGACCTTCCGGACGGCCCTGGGACCGTGCTCTCCGGCTGCTTTCCGCGCCGTTTCCCGGCCGACGCTCCCGGCGGGTGCCGGGAGCGTCGGGGTGACCGTCGTGACGGGCGGACCTGCGCCTACGGGCAGTGCTCCTCGAAGGCGGCGGTGAGCTCGGCGGCCACCTGGAGGGCGTCGCGGCCCTCGATCCGGTGGCGCGGGATGAAGTAGACGATCTCGCCGTCCTTGAACAGGGCGAACGACGGGTGGGACGGCGGGATGTCGGGGAAGTAGCTGCGCATCTGCGAGGTGGCCTCCAGGTCCTGGTCGTCGAAGACGGTGAGCAGCCGGTCCGGGTGCTTCCCGTCGCCCTCCAGGGCGATTCGGACGCCGGGGCGGGCCATGCCCGCCGCGGCGCCGGTCACGCTGTTGACGGCCACCAGGGTCACGCCGGTGTCCGCCTCCCTCATGGCGGCGTCGACCTCGGCGGCGGTCAGCAGGTCCTTGAACCCGATCGACGTCAGTTCTTCCTTCATGGGCTTGATCAGCAGCGGCGAGTACGGCATCACGGCACCTCACTGAACGGAACGGTTCGGGTGCCAAACGTATCCGTCGTGGTGCGGTCGCCGCCGCATCCGCGGCCGGGGCGCGCCGGACCCGAGCACGGTCGTACCGGAGCATTCCCGGGAGGGGAGCCTCCGGGAGCTGGAGCGTCCGGCGCTCGTTCCCGCACCGCTTCCGACCTCCGGCCCCGACCCGGGCCCGGCGCGGGCCTGCGTGGGCCCGGTGGAGGCCTGGGCCTTTCCCGTACCCGTGTTCCCCACCCCGTCGGGCGACTTCGCGGTCGGCTCCCCGGGGCACACCGAGAGCCCGCGCATCGTGGCCGCAGCCACCCTGGCCTTCCCGGACGCGGTGCTGCGCGACGAGCCCGGCGACCCGGCCGGCGTGCTGCCGGCCTACGGCGACCTCAGCGTCCACCACCCGGACCGCAACCGCCGATCCGCCGGGGAGTGACGAGAACGCGGCCGGCCGGTGCGGCCGCACCGACCGGGCGGGCGGTACCGGGAGCCGGCCCGGGTCAGGCCTTCCGGAGGGTCCGGCGTGACGAGCGGGTCAGGCCGGAACGTCCTCCCTCTTCCAGGCGCCGACGCCGAGGCGTCCGGTGGTGCCGAGGTCGAGTTCCGGAGTGACCATGACGGGGGCCGCGTCCGGGAAGGCCCGGATCCGTACGTAGGGGGCGTTCACCGGGGTGCCGTCCTGCGTGGTGTTGCGCCACACGATGGCGGAACGGGCGCCCTCTCCCGGACGCAGCGCGATCTCCTGCGGCAGGTCGTCCGCGCCGGTGCCGGTGGCGATCTCGGCGCCACCCGGCAGGATGCGCACGCCGTCGATCGGCCGGTGCTCCAGGTCGAGCAGTTGCAGTTCCGGGTAGCCGTTGACGGTCACCGTGGTGCTGCCGCAGTTGCGCAGGTGGAGGCCGACCACGCGCAGCCCCATGGCGGCGTCGCCTCTGTCGGCGTACAGGCGAAGACCTGACGCCGGGCACGGGCCGGCGGGCTGCGGCGCCTCGGCGCTGGGCACCCGGCGGACCTGGAGGATCCTCACCCGCGGCCCGGCGCCGGCCTGCGGGGCCGCCCACCCGCCCAGGTCGACCCGTGCCGGCACGGTGGCGCCGGGAGCGATCGCCGGCACGGTCCGCGTCACGCTGTCCAGCGCGCCGCCGTCCGCGGAGAGCAGGCTGAAGACCACCGTGACGTCGGACGGCTCGCTGCCCGGATTGGTCACCTCGTACTCCGCGCAGCTCGGGCCGGCGGCGGTGATCCGCACGTCGCTCCGCCCGGCGGGCGCCGCCGACGCCGACCGAGTCCCGCACGGCCCGGCGCTCCCGGAAGCCCCCGGTGCCGCGGTCGTCGCCGCCACGGACCCGCAGCCCGCGACCAGGGCGACGGCGACCGCGGCCGCTGCGGCCGCCACGGGCCGGTGGATCGTCAGCATGCCGGTGATCTCTGGGAGTCGACGCATCCTCCGATGCGACCACGCGACGCGCCGAACGGCTGTGAGGGGCGCCACTTCCCGTGCAACAGTCCTGCAACGCGCGGCCGACCACCGTCGCGACCGTCCTGACCGCGCGCGGGGCGGCGCGCACCGGCGGGGTGCCGGTGCGCGCCGCCCCGCGGGTGGGGACGGGCGGACTACGGGTCGGGCCGCAGTCCGCGAGGTCACTTCGGGCCGCGGTCGAAGACGGTCTTCGACCAGTGACGGCCGAGGACGATGAGGCCGAGGCACCAGGCCAGGGCGATCCACCAGTTGTCGCCGATCCCGGTGCCGAGCAGCAGTCCGCGCAGGGTCTCGATGGCGGGGGTGAACGGCTGGTACTCGGCGATCGGCTGGAACCACCCCGGCATCGCGTCGACCGGGACGAAGGCGCTGGAGATCAGCGGCAGGAAGATCAGCGGCATCGCGTTGTTGCTCGCCGCCTCGGCGTTCGGGCTGACCAGGCCCATGCCGACCGCGATCCAGGTGAGCGCCAGGGCGAACAGCACCAGCAGGCCGAAGGCCGCGAGCCACTCCAACGGCGTGGCGTCCGTGGTGCGGAAGCCGATGGCCACGCCGACGGCGCCGACGAGGAGCACGCTCACGACCGCCTGCAGCACGCTGCCGACGACGTGTCCGACGAGCACGGAGCCGCGGTGGATCGCCATCGTGCGGAAGCGGGCGATGATGCCCTCGGTCATGTCGTTGGAGACGGAGACCGCCGTCCCGATCGTGGTGCTGCCGATGGTCATCAGCAGGAGGCCGGGGACGAGGTAGGCGATGTACCGGGAGCGGTCGGCGCCGCCGCCGATGCCCGCGCTCATCGTGTCGCCGAAGACGTAGACGAAGAGCAGCAGCAGCATGACCGGGGTCAGCAGCAGGTTCAGGGTCAGGGACGGGTAGCGCCGCGCGTGCAGCAGGTTGCGCCGCAGCATCGTGGACGAGTCCCGGACGGCGAGGGGGAGCGAGCTCATCGGACGTTCTCCTTGGGCTGGTCCGGAGGGGTGGAGCCGCCGGTCAGGGCGAAGAACACGTCGTCGAGGTCTGGCGTGTGCACGGTGAGCTCGTCCGCCTCGATCCCGGCGGAGTCCAACCGGTCGAGGACGGCGCGCAGTTCGCGCTGGCTGCCGTCGCTGGGGATCTGCAGCGCCAGCGCCTCGTCGTCGGCGGTGGCCTCCGGCAGGGCGGTGGCGGCCGACCGGTAGGCGGCCGGATCGGTGAAGCGGAGGCGGACGTGCCCGCCCGGGACCAGTCGCTTCAGCTCGTCGGCGGTGCCCTCGGCGACGATCCTGCCGTCGTTGAGGACGGCGATGCGGTCGGCGAGCTCGTCGGCCTCCTCCAGGTACTGGGTGGTGAGGAGGACGGTGACGCCACCGGCGACCAGCTCTCGGATGATCCGCCACATGTTGTGCCGGGAGCGGGGGTCGAGGCCGGTGGTCGGCTCGTCGAGGTAGATGATCCGCGGGTCGCCGATCAGGGTCATGGCGATGTCCAGGCGGCGTTTCATGCCGCCGGAGTAAGTCGAGGCGGGCTTCTTCGCGGCGTCGGTGAGGTCGAAGCGCTCCAGCAGTTCGGCGGCCGCCCGGCGCCCCTCGCGCCGGGGCAGGTGGTGCAGGTCCGCCATGAGGAGCATGTTCTCCTCGCCGGTGATCAGGCCGTCGACGGCGGAGAACTGCCCGGTGACGCCGATCGCGGCGCGCACGGCCTGGGGGGCGGCGGTGAGGTCGTGGCCCGCGACCTGGGCGTGCCCGCCGTCGGCGGTGATGAGGGTGGAGAGGATCTGCACCGTGGTGGTCTTGCCGGCGCCGTTCGGCCCGAGCAGTGCGAACACCGAGCCGGCGGGGATGCGCAGGTCGATCCCGTCGAGGACGGTCTTCTCCCCGTACGACTTGCGCAGGCCGACGGCGGAGACGGCGGCGGGCGACCGCGCCTCGCCGGGCTTCCTGGGCGTGGGCATGACAGGTGGGGCCATGGAACCCTCCGGTTCGAAGGCTGAAGTGGCGGGGGTGGCGGGGGCGGCGGTGCGGGAGCGGTCGATCCGCGGGTCCGGGCCTGGGTTCGGGTCCGGCTGTGGCTGTGGCTGTGGCCGTGGGCGCGGGTGCCGGGCCGGGCGCGGACCGTGGTGGGTGCGGCTCAGAGGCTGTGAGCGGTGATGTCGCCGTGAGAGGTGGTGGCGCGGATACCGAGTTCGGTGCTGCCGTTGTTCTTGAGGGCGTTGCTGATGCGGCCGTGGCCGGTGCCGGCGTCCAGGGTGGCGGAGACGCCGGCGGCGGCGCCGACGGTGATGTCGCCGGACCGGGTGGTGAGGACGACCGTGCCGCGGACGGCCTCGGCGATCCGGATGTCGCCCCGCTGGGTGCTGATCTCGGCGGGGCCGTTGAGCCGGCCGATCGCGACGTCGCCGTCGGTCGCGGTGAGGCGGACGCTCGCGGCTTCGTCGATCTTGATCTGGCGGTACGCGCTCTCGAAGACGACGTCGCCGAGGCGGCCGACGCCGCGGAGTTCGGAGGCGGCGCTCCTGGCCTCGACGCGGGAGTCGGAGGGCAGCCTGACGGTGATCTCCACGGATCCTGAAGGCCCGAACAACTGGTTCCCGGAGCCGGACGTGTGGATCCGCAGGACGCCGTCGGCGTAGGCGGCGGTGGTCTGCTCGGCCGCGCGGACGTCGCGCCGCTTGGCGGGGTCGGCGGGCAGGACCTCGACGACGGTGTCGGCGCGATCGGCGGCGATCAGCTGAATGCGCCCGGCCGGGACGTCCAGGACGGCCGCGATCGGTGCGGGGGTGTCGAACTTCTGCATCGTGCCCTCCTGGGCTCGCTCTTTCTTGTGCCGGAAACGCTACGTTGCTTTCTGTGTTGTGGCAACAAGCTCGTTGCGAGTAATCCACATAACTCCAGTTCGTTGACGGTAAATCGTTGCAACTGGTGGGAAGGTAACGCAATGGCGGGAGTCTGAATCATTGCAATGAGTGAGGAGTGAACGCTATGCTCTGCGAGCAGGGACCACCGATGGACGACCCACCGAGGAGATCGCGATGCCGGGAGGCAGGCTCACCCAGCAGGAACGCCAGCAGATCGCGCTGGGGCTGGCCGACAGCCTCCCCTACGCCGAGATCGGGCGTCGCCTCGAGCGTCCGACCTCGACGATCACGCGTGAGGTGATGCGCAACGGCGGACCCACCGCCTACCGCGCCGACCTGGCCCACCGCGCCACCGAACGCCGTGCCCACCGGCGCAGGCCCGCCTCCTCACGGGGGCCGGAGTCGGCCCCCCAGCTGAACGGGCGCGACGCCGACGCCGTGCGCGACTTCGAGGAGATGCTCACCACCATCCTCATGCAGTCGGGCCTGCCCAGGATGACGGCGCGGGTGATGGCCAGCCTCTACGCCACCGACGCCGGCAGCCTCACCGCGTCCGAACTCGCCCAGCACCTCCAGGTCAGCCCGGCGTCCGTCTCCAAGGCGATCACGTTCCTGGAGAGCCTGGACCTCGTCCGGAGGGAACGCGACGAGCGCCGCCGGGAGCGCTACATCGTCGATGACGACCTCTGGTACCAGTCGATGATCCGCAGCGCCCGGGACAACGCCAAGTTCGTCGAGGCCGCACGGCAGGGCGTCACCATCCTCGGCCCCGGCACCCCGGCCGCCACCCGCCTGGAGAACGTCGCCCGCTTCCTCGACTTCGTCTCCGAGGGCATCGTGCGCGCCGCGGAGCAGGCCCGCGAAGTCCTCTACACCCGAGCCGAACCGACCGCGTCCCCCACCGCCCCCCCACCTCCGGACCGCGGCTAGGCATCGCCGCGCCACCCCCTCCGCCCACCGGCCGGGGTGCCCAGGGGGTGGGGTCCGCTGCCTGTGGGGTCCGAGCGCCGCGCCGCGCCGCTCACGGCGCGGGGCGGGGGACCAGGCGGGGCGCGGCGGCCTTGCGGGCGTGCAGGACGCTGGCGTCCAGGGGCAGCGGCGAGCGGTCCACGAGGGTGAGCCCCGCGTCGGCGAGGAGCCGGGCGTAGTGGTCCTCGCGGCGTTCCCGGCCGCCGACGTTGCACATCATGTGCAGGTCCCAGGCGGTGGCCAGGGAGGCCGAGCCGTCGGCGGGCAGGATGCGCTCGACGACGAGCAGGTCGGCGTGGGCGGGCATCGCGCGGGCACAGTGGCGCAGGATCTCGCGGCAGCGTTCGTCGTCCCAGTCGTGCAGCACCCGGGAGAGGAGGTAGACGTCGCCGCCCGCGGGGACGTCCGCGAAGTCACCCGCCCGGTAGCCGCATCGGTCGCCGCAGCCGGCCGCGTCGAGCCGGCGGCGGGCGGCCTCGACGACGTGCGGGCGTTCGAGGAGGACGCCGCGCAGGCGGGGGTGCGCGTCGAGGATGCGGCCGAGCAGCTCGCCGTTGCCTCCGGCGACGTCGACGACGGTCGCGGGGGCCGGTGCCCGGCCCGCGGCCGTGAGGACGGGGTGGGCGGGCAACTGCTCGAACATGTGGGAGCTCGCGGCCATGGACCGGTCGAACAGCTCGGCGAGCTCGGGGTCGCGGGCGAAGTGGTCGAAGTGGTTCTCGCCGAAGAGGTGGTCGAAGGCGGTCTCCCCGGTCCGCACGGTGTGCGCGAGGCCGGCGAAGGAGCGGTAGAACGGGCCTCCGTACAGCAGGGCCAACGGGCGCAGCGACCCCGGGGTGTCGGTGCGCAGCAGGGCGCCGAGGCCGGTGAGCCGGAAGGCGGCCTCGCCCTCCCGGGCCACCACGCCGAGCATCGCGAGGTAGCGCAGCAGCGTGGCGAGGCTGCCCGGGTGGGCGCCGAGCCGCCGGGCCAGCGCCTCTCCGTCGGTGGCCACCTCGGTGTCCATGGCGTCGGGCACGCCGAGCTGGGCGCAGGCCGCGAGGGCCTGGGTCGTCCACGCGCCGGTGAGCCGGCGCAGGAGGGCCTCGGCGGGCCGCTGTGCGCGCTGCTCGTCCAGGTGGGCGGCGAGCACGTCGCGATGGTCGCCGTGCGCGTAGAGCTCCACCCGCCGGTAGCCCGTCCGGGAGCCGGCGGGCGCGGTGAAGTAGAGGACCGTGCCGTCCTCGTGGGGGTTGTACCCGCCGCCGTCGGCGGTCGCGCCGTGGCGCGTGAGGATCGCGCACAGGCCGCGCAGCACCAGCGGGTCCGGGTCGGCCACCTCGAAGGCGAGGTGCGCCTCGTGCTGGTGGGCCCGCTCGTGCTCGGCGAGGCCGTCCAGGTCCGAGCCCGGCGGCACGGTCAGGGCGAACACCTCGACCGTGCGGTGCGTCCCGTCGCTGCCGCGGACGGCGGGGCGCAGGATCCCGACGTCCAGCTCGCCCGGGTCGCGCCGGTGCCGCAGGGCGAGCCGCTGCCGGACGATGACGCTCGGGTGGGCCGGCGTGTCGGCGGCCAGCCCGCAGGCGGCCAGGTCCGCGCGCAGGGCCTGCGGCCCCGGCGGGAAGACGAGCAGCGCGGCGTGCGCGAACCGGGTGTGGCGTGCCAGGGCCCGCAGTTCGGGGCCGTCGAGGCCGGGCAGCAGGAGCGGGAGCAGGGCGGCGGTGTCCTGGCGCCGGACGAAGTCGGCCGTCGTGCGCAGCCGGGTCGCGTCGTCCGGGGAGGTCGCGGCGGCGGGCTCCGCAGGGGCGGGCGCGGCCGGGGGAGTGGTGGCGGTCGTGGTCATGGCGGGGCGTCCTCGTTCCGGTGCTCGGGGGTGGCGCTCAGACGCCGACGTAGTTCTCGGCGAACCAGTCCTGGTGGGTGCGCGAGGTGCGCAGCGACTCCAGGCGCGCGCGGCGCAGGGAGTCCTCGAACGGCGACCGGCCGTACGGGCCGGGCACGGCGTGCAGCAGGCGGACCATCCAGTGCGAGAACTCCTGGGCGCGCCAGATGTGGGCCAGGCAGCGGCGCGAGTACTGGTCCAGGGCCCGCGGGTAGCCGTGCGCGAGGTCGTCGACGAGGGCCTCGGCGAGGAGCTCCGCCTCCAGCACCGCGAGGTTGGCGCCCTTGGCGGCGGAGGGGCTGAGCACGCTCGCGGCGTCGCCGGCGAGCAGGAGGGCGCCGTGGCGCAGCGGCTCGACGACGTCGGAGTCGAGGTCGACGACGGTGCGGTGGATGACCGGGCCCCGGTGCAGCGGGCCGTGGTCGGCGGCGCGCATCCGCAGGTCCAGCTCGTGCCAGATGCGCTCCTCGGGCCAGGCGTCGGCCGGGGTGCCGCGGTCGCACTGCAGGTAGTAGCGGGTGACCTCGGCGGTGCGGGCCATGTGGCCGGCGAAGCCGCGCCGGTGCACGGCGTAACCGACGGCGTCGAGGCTGGGCGGGGCCTGGACCAGCAGGCCGAGCCAGGTGGCGCCGTGGTCGTGGTGGTGGCGCAGGGCGCCCGGGGGCAGCGACCGCCGCGCGGCGCCGTGGCGGCCGTCGCAGCCGGCGACGTACCGGCCCCGCCAGCGGGTGGGGCGCCCGTCCGGCTCGCGCGCCGTGACGGTCGGGTGCGGGCCGTCCGCGTCGTGCACGGCCAGGGCCTCGGTCTCGAACCGGATCCGCCCGCCGGCGTCGACGAACCGGTTCAGCAGGTCGGTGACCAGCTCCTGCTGGGGGTAGACGGTGTGCCGCTCGCCGCGGCCGAGGCGGCCGTAGTCCAGCCGGAAGCGGCCGTCCTCGGTGCGGAACTCGCAGGTGCCGTGGGTCCGGCCGGCCCGGTGCAGGCCGTCGGCGAGGCCGTGGCGCTCCAGGATCCGCACGGTGTCGGCGGCGAGGTAGCCGGCGCGGGCCCTGCTCCGGAGGTGTTCGCGGTCGGCGCGTTCGAGGACGACGCAGTCGATGCCGCTGTCGCGCAGGAGGTTGCCGAGGACCAGCCCGGCCGGCCCGGCACCGAGGATGACCACGTCGGCCGCTTCGTCGGCCGGTCGATTGTTCTGACGTTCCGTCACGAGAAGTGGATCATAGCCACCGGTAGATACACGGATCGGCCGAAATCACCCGGGGGTGTGAATAGCGTGATGATCTCCGTGTCGTCGGGCGGCCGGGCCCCCGTCGGGACGGCCGGACCCGCCCCGCGCGCGTGTCCACTGGCTGTCATAGCCGTCCGGGCAGGTCATCGCCATTTCCCCGAGGCGAGTTGGCAGGTTTCTGCAGCGGCCGTTGCCGGGCCGCTCGGGGGTGCCCTAGAAAGATCTCCGGAAGAAAACCGGGCAGTGGCCGCGAGGAGCCGCACCGAATAGGAAGGGTCCCCATTATGGCTTCGTACGACGAGAACGTGCAGAAGATCAAGGAGATCGTCTGCGACATTCTGGAGATCGAGGAGGACGAGGTCACCGAGACCAGCCTCTTCAAGGAGGACCACCAGGCGGACTCGCTGCGTTCCATCGAGATTCTCGCGGGTCTTGAGAAGGAATTCAGCGTGACCATCGACCAGTCCGAGCTCGCCCGCATGGTGAACCTCAAGGGCGTCTACGAGGTGGTCGCGGAGGCCGCCGGCTGGTAGTCGGCGGGTTCGTTCGGACAGGGCACGGGCCGGAACAGTGGACGGAGAGGTCGGGATGGCAGAGTCGGGGCAGGCTGGCCCGCGCAGGGTCGTGATCACCGGGCTGGGGGTGGTCTCCAGCATCGGGATGGGAGCCGGTGAGTTCCTGCGCGGCCTGCGCAGCGGGAGCAGCGGCGCCAAGCCGATCACCGTGTTCGACGTCGAGGGGTTCGACCACGCCAACGGGTGCGAGGTGGTCGGGTTCGAACCCGGGCGGTGGATCCGCCACCTGCCGGTCGAGACCCTCGGCCGTGCCACCCAGTACTCCGTCGCGGCCGCCCGGATGGCGATCGACGACGCCGGGCTGGACCTGGAGGTCTGGCGCTCGCGCCCCGGCGTCGTCACCGTCGGTACCACCGACGGCGAGTCCCGCGACCTCGACCACATGGTCGAGGCCGAGGTCCTGCACGGCCCCGAGCACATGGCGCCCGAGTCCGCGCGCCGGGTCGCGGCCGGCCGGCTCTCCGCGGCCATCGCCCAGGAACTGGAGCTGGCCGACGTCGAGGCGGTGACGATCCCGACCGCCTGCGCCGCCGGCAACTACGCGATCGGCTACGGTTTCGACGCGGTCCGCTCCGGCGAGGCCGAGTTCGCCCTGTGCGGCGGCGCGGACGCGATGTGCCGCAAGACCTTCTCCGGCTTCTACCGCCTGGGCACCATCGCCCCCGACCGCTGCCGGCCCTTCGACGTGGACCGCAAGGGCATCCTGACCGGTGAGGGCGCCGGCATCCTGGTGCTGGAGAGCCTGGACTCGGCGCTCGCCCGCGGCGCCCGGATCTACGCCGAGGTGCTCGGCTACGGCCTCAACTGCGACGCCTACCACCAGGTGGCGCCGAACCAGGACAGCGTGGGCCGCTGCATGGAGCTCGCGCTGGAGAACGCCGGGATCAAGCCGGAGCAGGTGGACCTGATCTCCGCGCACGGCACCGGCACCAAGGCCAACGACGTCACCGAGGCGCGGGCGATCCGCGAGGTGTTCGGAACGCAGCCGCCGAAGGTCATCTCGATGAAGTCGATGATCGGCCACACCATGGGCGCGGCGAGTGCGCTTTCCGCGATCGGCTGCGCCCTGGCCATCACCAACAATTTCATTCCGCCGACCATCAACCACACCACCACCGACCCCGAATGCGACGTCGACTGCGTGCCGAACACGGCCGTGGAAGCCGATTTGCGGATCGTCCAGAACAACGGCCTGGCATTCGGCGGGAACAATGCCGTGGTGCTGCTCGGGAAATACGGCGAGGTGGCCGCGTGAACTGGGCCATGACCGGCATGGGCGCGGTGGCCAGTGTCGGCCGCGACCCGGCCGAGCTGTTCGCCAACCTGTGCGCCGGCGTCTCCGGGGTGGGCGAGCTCAAGGGCTTCGACCTCACCCGCCACGACGCCCGCTTCGCCTACGAGGTGGACGACCGCCCCGAGCCCGGGGCCGACGTCCCGCGCCGGGCGACCGCCCTCCTGCTGGACGCCGTCCGCCAGGCCGCCCGCGACGCGGGCCTCGACGAGCACGACCTGAGCGGTGTGCCGATCCTGATCGGCACCGGTCTGCGCGAGCTGCGCTCGGTCGAGCTCTGGCAGCGCGACGGCATCGAGTTCCCCCCGCAGGACCTGCACTTCGGCACCGCGCTGCGCCGGGAATGCAACGCCGACGACACCCACACCTTCTCCAACGCGTGCTCGGCCGGGCTCTACGCGCTCGGCCTGGCCACCGACCTACTGGCGGCCGGCACGGCGGAGACCGTGATCGTGGCCGGCGTCGACGTGCTCACCGAGACCATGTACGGCCTGCTGGAGCGCGTCCAGCCGGTCCCGCCGGAGCGCGTGCGCCCGTTCGACCGCAACCGCGCGGGCGTCCTGATGGGCGAGGGCGCGGCGGCGGTCGTGCTGACCCGCACCCCGGCCGCCGGCCGGAAGGTGCACGGCCTGGTGCGCGGCGTCGCCGTCAACTGCGACGCGCACCACGTCACCGCGCCCGACCCGGTCGGCATCGCCGAGGCGATCCGGGAGGCCCACGCCCGGGCCGGCCTCGGGCCCGCCGACATCGACCTGGTGATGGTGCACGGCACCGGGACGCTGCTCAACGACGAGACCGAGGCGATCGCGCTCGGCGAGGCCTTCGGCGACGCCGCGGGCGGGCCGGTCATGACGGCCATCAAGTCCATGACGGGCCACACCTCCGGGGCGTCCGGCCTGCTGAACCTGGTGGTGACGCTGATCGCCCTGGCGGAGGGCCGAGTGCCCCCGACCATCGGCCTGGACGACCCGGTGAAGGAGGCCTCCGGCTTCCGGATCGTCACCGAAGAGGCCGCCGAACTACCGATGTCAGTGGCCCAGTTGAACGCATTCGGCTTCGGCGGCGTGAACGCCGTGGCGATCGTGGAGGCGGCCCGATGAACGTGCTGGTGAGCGGCGTCGGCGTGGTGCTGCCGCGGGCGGCCTCGGCCGCCGAGCTGATCGAGCCGGGGCCCGCCGACGCCCCGCCGGTCGAGCCGAAGGACCTGGTCGGCAAGAAGGGCCTGCGCTACAAGGACCGCGCGACCCAGCTGGCCTACTGCGCGGCCCGGGCGGCCCTGCAGGACGCCGCGCTGGTGGACGAGGAGGGCCCGACGGTCGCCGCCGGCAGCGTGGCGGTGGTGGTCAGCTCCAACTACGGCAACCTCGACACCGTCACCCGGGCGATGGACACCATCACCCGGGAGACCGCGGCCGCCGGCAGCCCGATGGACCTGCCGAACGCCTCCAGCAACGTGGTCGCCTCCTCGGTGGCCATCCGCTTCGGCCTGCGCGGCCCGAACCTGATGCTCTGCAACGGTGCCACCTCCGGGCTGGACGCGCTCCGTTGGGGCGCCGGCCTGATCCGGGCCGGCCGGGTCTCCCGCGCGCTGGTCCTCGGCGTCGAGCCGGACAACGCGGCGGTGCGCGCCTTCACCGGCGCCGACCGGCTGCTCGACGGCGCGGTGGGCGTGGTGCTGGAGAGCGAGGAGTCGGCGGCCGGGCGCGGCGTGCCCGGTCTGGCGGTCCTCGGCGCCGAGGTGCGCGGCGCCGGCCTGGCGGCCTCGCTGGCGCGGCTGGCGGGCCCGGCCGGGGAGCGGCCGGCCCTCTGGCAGGTGCCCGAGACGGACGCGGGGGCGGACGCCCTGCCCGCGGACCTGCTCGACGGTGTGCCCCGGGACGACCTCGGCGAGCGCTTCGGCACCGCCTCCGGCGCGCTCGGCGTGCTCCAGTGCGCCGCGGCCGTCGGCTGGTTCGGCCGCGGCGGCGCCGGGCCGGTGGTCGCCAGCGCCGGTACCGACGCCGACGACGCCAGCGCCGGTCTCGTCCTGCTCCGGCCGGCGGCCGTCTGATGTCCGGCGGCGGCACCGTGGTCGTCGAGGGCGCGGCGCAGACGGACCGGCCCGGCGCACTGCCGCCGGTGGCCGTGCACCGCCGCGCGGCCGGCGCCGCCGGAGGGGGCCGGATGCTGCTGCTCCACGGTCTGGCCAACAGCGCGAGCGTCTGGGACGCCTTCCTCGCCCACCGCGGGCACGGTGACGGCCCCGAGGTCTGGGCCGCCGACCTGCCCTGGCGCGGTGACTGCGTGGCCCACTGGAGCTCGCGGGGCGACGTCGTGCCGTACGTGGCCGAGGCGCTGCGCGGGGTGCCCGGCGGCGCCGGCGTGGTGGTCGGCCACTCGATGGGGGCCAACAGCCTGCTGGAGTTCCTCCACCGGCAACTGGAGTGCGGCGCCGACCCGTTCACCGAGTACGGCATCCGCGCCCTCGTCCTGGTGTCGCCGTTCTACCGCCGCGCGGCCGAGGACTTCGGCTGGCAGTCGGTGGAGACCGCCGTCCAGAACTTCGTCCGGACCATGACCGAGGGGGTGCGGGTGCACGCCGCCGGCCGGGTCCCGGACGACCTGGTCGAGGAGCTCGGCAGCCGGGTCCGCGACCGGGTCGGCGCCTACGGCTGGATCCGGTTCTTCGAGACATACCTGGCCACCCCGTGGCTGCGCACCGAACGCTTCCCCGTGCCCTGCCTCGTGATCGCGGGCGAGCACGACTCCATCGCGCTCCCGGAGGAGGGCCGCCTGCTGGCGGCCGACCTGCCGCAGGGGCGGTTCCACCTGCTGCCCGGCAGCGGGCACTTCCTGATGATCGAGCAGGCGGGCGACCTCGCCGCCGCGGTCGATCGCTTCGTCAGCACCTTGCCGGCCGCGTGACCGACAGGCGGCCCCGGACCCACACCTTCAGGGGAGCACCTCCGATGACCACCGTGACCGACAGCGCAGTCAAGGCGCTCCTCACCAGCGAGACGACGGTGCCGCTGCGCACACGCTTCGAGGGCGCCAACATCTGCACCTGGATCGGATTCAAGCACATCAACTACCTCGTCGAGGAAGCCATCCTGCTCCACTTCGCCGAAGCCGGCCTGGAGGCCCGCGCGCTCTACACGGAGCACGGCCTGGGCGTGGACCTCGTCGAGCTCGACACCCGCATCCTGAGCGCCCTCTTCATGGACGAGACGGTCGAGGCCCGGGTCGTCCCCAAGGCCGGGGACGAGGACACCGCCGTCTCCTTCACCGTCACCCTGAACGGCGATCGCGACGGCGAGGACACCAAGCTGGTCGCCGCCCGGGCCAAGGCCGTGCTGCGGCGCGAGAGCTACATCGAGGAGGCGAGCGAGCCGCCGGCCCCGATCGCCCGCTTCGTCACGGACCGCCTCGGCACGCCGGTGCGCGGCCTGCAGACGCCGCCCGACATCTCCGGGCTCGACCTCGCCGCGGCCACCACCTCGCTGTCCGCCGGCCGCGGCACCACCGGTCCCGACCCGGTGCTCGACCTGCTCACCGCCGGCACCAACTCCTTCGGCTGGAAGTGGCGCATCCCGTACCCGTACTGCCACTTCTCCGAGCGCCTGCAGATGTCCAGCTACCTGCGCCAGATGGAGGAGGTCGTCGACCTGTTCCTGGCCGACCGGGGCATCTCGGTGCGGACCCTGATGGACGAGCGCCGCTGGATCCCCGCCTGCCCGCACTCGAAGATCCAGATCGTCGACGAGGCGCTGATGGAGGAGGAGCTCTACACCGTCTACACGGTGGAGGACATCTTCAAGGACTTCACCTACACCTCGCGGATGGACTGCTACGTGGTCCGCGACGGCAAGCTCGTCCAGACCGCCACCGGCAAGGTCACCCACGGCTACGCCGTCGTCGACAACCGGCGCGAGTGGAACCTGGTCACCTTCGACGAGCGCGTCGCCAAGGCGCTCCGGGGCGAGGCCTGAGGGCCGTGCCGGATCCGGCAGGCGAAACCGCGGAGAGCAACGGAGCAGATATGAGTACCACCTCAACCCCTGTGAATCGCATGGTCATCACGGCCTGGTCGGCGGTGTCGCCGTTCGGCACCGGCCGCGAGGCGTTCGCCGAGGGGCTGCGCGAGCGCCGGTCGGCCGAGGCGCCGCTGGCCCGCGAGCCCTGGCAGGCGGCGGCCGAAACGGCCTGCCTGGTACCGGACTTCGACATCCGCGCGGTACTCGGCAAGAAGGGCACCCGGTCGATGGACCGGGCCACCGGCCTCGCCGTCACCACCGTGGGCCGGCTGCTCGACGACGCGCCGCGCAACCGGCGGGTCGCCACCGGCGAGAACTCCGCCCTCGTGCTCGGCACGACCACCGGCAGCGTGCAGAGCCAGATGGACTTCACCCGGGACTCGTTCACCGGCGAGAAGCCCTACTTCGTCGACCCGGCGCGGTTCCCGAACGCCGTGATGAACTGCGCCGCCGGGCAGAGCGCCATCTGGCACCAGCTCAAGGGCCCCAACACGACCATCGCCGGCGGCCACGCGGCCGGGCTCTACGCCCTCAACTACGCGCGCCGGCTGCTCAACTTCGGCCGCGCCCGGACCGTCCTCTGCGGCGCGGTCGAGGAGTTCTCGCACGCCCGCTCCTGGCTGGACCGGCACTCCCACGACCCGCAGGCCGACGGCGCGGCGCAGCCGGCCGGCGAGGGCTGCGGCCTGCTGCTGATCGAGCGCGCCGACCCGGACGACCCGGACCAGCCGGTGCTGGCCGAGGTCCTCGCCGTCCAGATGGGCATCGCCCTCGGCGGCGACGTCCGCACCGCCCTGGCCTCCTGCGTGGAGCGCGCCCTGCGCCGCGCAGAGGTGCGGCCGGAGGAGCTGTGGGCGGTCTCCACCAGCGAGGTGCCCGGCCCGATGGGCGAGCAGGAGCGGGCCGTGATCGAGGCCGCCACGGCCGGCGGGAGCCCCCGCCACCTGACCCAGACCGCGCTGCTCGGCGACACCGTGGCCGCCTCGGCCGCCTTCCAGGTGGCCGGCGTCCTGGTGCACGCCGAGGACGACCCCTCGGCCGCCGGCCGGGTCGCCCTGGTCACCTCGGTCGACCGCGACGGCGCGGTCGGCTGCGCCCTGCTGCGCCTGCGCTGACCCCCCCGACCCTGACGAAAGGACACCGCCGTGACGACCCAGGAGGTCTCTGCCGTGGCCGTGCTGGACAAGGAGGACCTGCGCGCGACGATCGCCCAGGTCCTGGACGTGGACGTCGACGAGCTGGCCGACGACACCGGCTTCATCGCCGACCTCGGCGTCGACTCCCTGCTGGCCCTGGAGGTGGTGGTCGTGCTGGAGAAGAAGTACGGCGTCCGGCTGGAGGAGAACCAGTTCCCCCGGATCACGTCGCTGGCCGGCACCTACGAGGTGCTCGGCGAGAAGCTTCGGTCGGCATGAGCCGGCCGGGTCCGATCAGCCCGGTCGTCGCGGGGGTCGAGGTGGTCCGGCCCCCGGCGACCGGTGCCGAGGGCCGGACGTCCGCCGCGACGGCGGTCGCCGTCACGGCGGACGAGCCGGTCCTGCCCGGCCACTACCCGGGGTTCCCGATCTTCCCCGGGGTCTGCGTGATCGAGTCGGTCCGCCTCAGCGCCCTGGCGGCCCCGCCGCCCGGCGTCGGGGCCCTGGCCCTGGCCGGGGTGGAGACGGCACGGTTCCTCAGCCCGGTCTTCCCCGGCGACGAACTGGCCGTGGAGCTGGAGTGGCGCGAGGTCGCCGAGGGCTGGCGGTGCACGGCCGAGGTGGCCACCGGCCGCGCGGTCGCGGCCCGGACCAGGCTCCGCTTCACCGACGCCCGACCGCCGGCCGCCGAAGTGCAGGCCGCCGAGCCGCACGTCACCGAAGGGGAGGGAGCCCGATGACCGCCGAGCGGAGGACCACCGCCGGCCAGGCGGCGATCCGCCGGGCCCTGCCGCACCGCTTCCCGATGTTGCTGGTGGACCGGGTGCTCGACGTCGTCCCCGGCGAGCGCATCACCGCCGTGAAGGCCGTGAGCTGCAATGAGCCCTGGTACCAGGACGTCCCCGAGGGCGTCGAGGACTTCGCCTATCCGCAGGTCCTGCTGATGGAGTCCTGGTGCCAGGCGGCCGGCCTGCTGGCCACCTGGGAGGACCCCAACCCGGACGTCCTCACCGGCCGGGTCATGCTGTTCGGCGCCGTCACCGGGCTCGCGTACCACGGACCGGTCCTGCCCGGCGACGTCCTGGAGCACCGGGCGACCATCACCCGGACTCTGGGCGACACGCTGATCATCGCTGGCGAGAGCCTGGTGGACGGCGAACCCGTCCTCACCGTGGAGAGCGCCGTGCTGGCCTTCCGGCCCGCCGAGGAGCTGCGGCCGGCCGCCGCCACCGCCACCGCCTGACGCGGGGCATCCGAGCCACCGGCCGACCGGCCGGCGGCGCACACCGAAGCACTCTTGGGGGAGACCCATGGCTGACAACGAATCCCGGGTGGCGCTGGTCACCGGCGGCTCGCGCGGCATCGGCCGCGCCACCGTGCTGCGACTGGCCCAGGACGGCTTCGACGTCGCCTTCTGCTACCAGTCCAACGAGCAGGCCGCGCTCGAACTGGAGAAGGAGGTCCAGGAGTTCGGCGTGCGGGTGCTCAGCCGCCGGACCGACGTGCGCGAGCTCGCCTCGGTGCGCACCCTGGTCGAGGAGACCGAGCGGGAGCTGGGCCCGATCGACGTGGCCGTGACCGCCGCCGGCATCACCCGCGACAACCCGCTCGTCCTGATGAAGGACGAGGAGTGGCACGACGTGCTAGACACCAACCTCGACGGCGTCTACAACACCTGCCGCTCGGTCGCCTTCGGCATGATGAAGCGCAAGGGCGGGTCGATCGTCAACATCTCCTCGGTGGCGGGCGTCTACGGCAACGCCACCCAGAGCAACTACTCGGCCTCCAAGGCCGGCATCATCGGCTTCTCCCGGGCGCTGGCCAAGGAGGTCGGCCGCTACGGCATCCGCGCCAACGTGGTGGCCCCCGGCTTCATCGACACCGACATGACCTCCGTGCTCAGCGGCAAGGTCAAGGACAAGGCCCTGGAGTCGGTGCCACTGGGTCGACTCGGCACCGCGGACGAAGTCGCCGACCTGGTCGCCTACCTGGTCTCGCCGCGCGCGGGCTACATCACCGGCGCCGTCCTGCAGATCGACGGCGGAATCACCATCTAGAGCCCCTGGAGCCGAAGTTGGCGGTCGAACCGACGCGCTGGTACTTCTCCCTGCGCAGCCCGTACTCGTGGCTCGCCTACCGGGAGCTGACCGAGAACGCCCCCGACGTGGCGGAACGGATCGAGTGGCGCCCCTACTGGGAGCCGGGCGCGGCGAGCGCCCGGCTCCTGGCCGGGACGGACATCCGGCTGCCCTACGTCCCGATGTCGAAGGAGAAGCACCTCTACATCCTGCAGGACGTCAAGCGGCTCGCCGCCGAGCGCGGCCTCGCCGTCGCCTGGCCGGTGGACACCGAACCCGACTGGGACGTCTCCCATCTCGGCTACCTGGTGGCCGAGGACGCCGGGCTGGGCCGCGAGTTCATCGGTCTGGCCTACCGGGCCCGCTTCGAGCGCGGCCTCGACCTCTCCGAGCGGGCCGTGGTCGCCGCGATCGGCGCGGAGCTCGGCCTCGACCCGGACACCCTCGGCAACGCCGCCGACGACCCGGCGGTCCTGGCCCGCGGCGTCGAGGCGCTGCGCACGATCGGCCGGGACGGCGTCTTCGGCGTGCCGTTCTTCGTCCACGGCCCGGACCGCTACTGGGGCTCGGACCGCCTGAACGGCTTCCTCGCGGGAGTGCGCGCGGCGGCGTGACGGCCGGCCGGGCCCGCCCGCCGCGGGATGCGGCATGAAGCTGACAATCCCATGCCGGTCCCGGTCGTCCGCGGTCTAACGTGGCTCCGGTGATGGCCCTGACGGTGTTACTGGTAGCGGCGGCGTCCCTGGCCGTCCTCGTCCTCGGTGTGTCGGCGATCTCCCGGCGGCTGCTCGGGATCCGGGTGGGGCCGCTGCGCGCCCTCGCCGCCGGGCTGGTCGCGCTCGGCATCATGGTGAGCCTCGAACCCCTCTCCCGGGAGCACGGCAGTATCGGGGCGGTGTTCGGCGTCAAGTTCGCGCTCGCCGTGCTCGCCGCGATGGTGACCCTGGTGCTCACCGAGGTCTTCCTGCCGTACGGCAGTTGGACCCTGCCGCTGCAGCTGTGGCGTGCGGTCGGCAGCCGGCTCAGCCGCACCCGCCGCTACTCGCAGATCAGCCGGATCTTCATCCGACACGGTCTCGGCCGGCTGTTCAGCGGCCGGGGGAGGCTCGAACGAGCCCTCCAGCCGGGCGAGTTCGGTGAGCGCTCGGCCGCCTCCCTGCGGCTGGCGCTGCAGGAGTGCGGCGGGGCGTTCATCAAGCTGGGACAGGTGCTGTCCACCCGGCGCGACCTCCTGCCCCCGCACTTCATCGACGAGTTGAGCCGGCTGCAGAGCGCCGTGCCGGCCGCGCCGTGGCCGGAGGTCGAGGCCGTGCTCAGGGCCGAGCTGGGCCGGCCGGTCGCGGACGTCTTCGAGTGGATCGAGCACGCGCCGATGGCGGCCGCGTCCATCGCGCAGGTGCACCGGGCGAAGCTGCGGGACGGGCCCACGGTGGTGGTCAAGGTGCAGCGCCCCGGGGTGGGCGCGCTGGTCGAGCGTGACCTCGGGATCGTCGTCGCCGTGACCCGGAGCCTGCAGGAGCGGGCCCGGTTCGCGCCGGCGCTCGGGCTGAAGGACCTCGGCGAGGGCTTCGCCCGGTCGGTGCGCGAGGAGTTGGACTTCCGTATCGAGGCCCGCAACGCGACCGCGGTTGCGGCGTCCTGCGGCGGGCTGGAGCCGGACGCCCCGGTGCGCATCCCGGACATCCACTACGAGTACTCCTCGGCCCGGGTCCTGGTCCAGGAGCAGTTGGACGGGGTCACCCTGGACAAGGCCGGCCCGGTCGCCGACGCGAAGGGCCTGGACCGCCGGGCGCTCGCCCGCACCACCTTCACCGCGGTCATCCACCAGATCCTGCGCGCCGGCGTGTTCCACGCCGACCCCCACCCCGGCAACATCCTGCTGCTGGAGGACGGGCGGATCGGCCTGCTGGACTTCGGGTCGGTCGGCCGGCTGGACCCGGCCACCCAGCTTGCCATCGGCGAGCTGCTGCTCGCCGTCAACCGCGGGGACCCGTCGGCCATGCACGACGCGCTGCTCGCCCTGCTCGGCACCCGGGCCACCAACAGCGAGGACCTGATACCCGACACGCTCGTCCTGGAGCGCGAGCTCGCCCAGTTCATGGCGCACCACCTGGGCGTCACGGCCCGGCCGGACACCGACATGTTCGCCGCGCTGTTCCAGATCCTGGCCCGTTTCGGCCTCTCCGTGCCGCCGCAGGTGGCCGCCGCCTTCCGGGCCCTGGCCACCCTGGAGGGCACGCTGGGCGCCCTCTCGGCGGACTTCAACCTCCTGGACGAGGGGCGGGCGATCGCCGGGGAGCTGGTCGCCGACCAGCTGAGGTTCCGCAACCACGGAGGACCGCCCCGGGAGGAGGGGCTGGGCGCCGAGCTCTCCTCGATGGCGCGCGGCGCCGTCCAGGAGGTGCTGTCCGTCCTGCCGATGCTGCGCCGGCTGCCGCGGCGGGCCGACCGGATCAGCGCCTCATTGGAGGAGGGCCGGCTCGCCGTGCGGGTCCGCGTCTTCGCGGACGAGCGCGAGCGGCGGTTCGTCTCGGGGCTCATCCACCAGATGACGGTCACCCTGCTGGCGGCCTGCACCGGGCTGATGGGCGTGCTGCTGATGGTGTTCGGCACCGGCCGCGGGCCTCACGTGACGGCGCACCTGGAGCTGTTTCCGCTGCTCGGCTACCAGTCGATCGCGGTCAGCGGCATCCTGATGCTCCGGGCGCTCTACACGGCGATCCGCCGGCCCTCGCCGTGAAGCCGGGCGCGGCCCGGCGGGGCTTGCAGCTTCCTGTAACGGCCATTGCCCCGCTGATTCGAATGAGCTGTCATGGAGTCGAAATCAACGGGAACAGCTGCTTCGGCGCAGGAGTTCGGCCGGTCGCCGAAATGACAGGGGGAACAATGCACGAGCGGGAGTTTCGCGCCTTCGTATCGGTCGCCGAGATCGGCCGCATGGATCACGCGGCGAAAGAGCTGGGATATTCCCAGCCGGCCATCAGCTACCAGATCAAGTGCCTGGAGCAGATGCTCGGGACCAAACTCTTCACCCGCGATTCCACCGGGGCCCACCTCACCCGGGAGGGCCGCATGATCCTGCCGTCGGCGAAGGCGGTGCTGACCCTGATCGACAGTATGAAAGGGGTCTGCGCGGTGTGAGCGCGACGGGCTCGGGACCGGCTGTGCGGAACCGGTCCGGAGCCCGTCGCGCCCGCCCGGACGGGCGCCTCAGGCGGCCTGCTCCCGGGCGCGCTCGACGGCCTCGTAGAGCGCGCGGATGTTGGAGCTGCCGAAGCCCTGGGCGCCGTGGCGCTGGATGAGCTCGAAGAAGAGCGTCCGGCGCTCGAACGGCGAGCGGGAGAACAGCTGGAGCAGGAAGCCCCACTCGTCGCGGTCGGCCAGCACGTTGGTCTTGCGCAGGTCGGGGATGGTCTCGTCGAGGTCGGCGATCCGCTCGGCCAGGGCGTCGTAGTAGGTGCCCGGGGTCTGCAGGAACTCGATACCGCGGGACTCGAAGTCCAGCACCGCCGGCACGATCTCGTCGACCAGGAAGGCCAGGTGCTGCACGCCCGCACCGCCGTTGCGCTGCAGGAACTCGTTGATCTGGCCGGGCTTCTTGGCCGGGTCGGGCTCCAGGATGGTGAAGGTGATGCCGGTGGAGGGGCTGCGGACCACGATCGAGTCCATTGCCTGGTCGCCGACCGCGACGTACTCGCTGTAGAAGCGCTCGAAGCCGAACCCGTCGAGGTAGTAGTCGACGGTGCCGTGCAGCGTGCCGGCCTCCAGGCAGACCGCGATGTGGTCGAGCAGGCGCAGCTCGGCGGCCCCGTCGGCGTCGTCCGCGACCGCGTCGGCGGCTGCGTCCGCGGCTGCCGGGGCCGGCGTCCAGGCCCGGCCGGCCGGCAGCCGGTGCTCCGCGCCGGGGGCGCGGTGCACCAGGGTGTGCCGGACGGCCCCGAAGCCGGAGACCACGGGGTCGGCCGCTCCCGGGGCGGTGAGGTCGCGCCCGCCGGCCGCGACCGCGCCGGCCAGCACGGCCTCCGGGTCGGTGCAGGAGAACGCGATGTCGGCGATGCCGTCGCCGTGCACCGCGAGGTGCTCCGCGGTGGCGGGGCCGGAGGTGACCACGAGCCGGATGCCGTTGTGGCGGAGCAGGACCGAGCGGAGCTCGTCGGTCCGGGACGTCGCCTGCTTGCGGAATCCCCACTTGGACACGAAGTAATCGGTGGTCCGGTGCCAGTCGTTGGTGTAGATCTCGATGTAGTCGACGTCATGTGCGGTCACGTTCTTGTTCCCCATCCGACGATTCCTCGGCCGGGCACAGCGGTTTGCCGCCGATGCGGTCCCGGCCACTGCCAACCATGGAACGGAGGATGCCCCGGACGGCCGCCGCGGCGATACTCCGGGTCAAATAGTTGAAAACAGACGCGGTCACCCCGCGGGGGCACATGGAAATTCTTGATGTGCGGATCTGCGGGACCGCCCGGTGCTGATATCAACGGGGGCGATGACATCGTCACGTCCGTGCACTGCGGGGACGGACCGACCGGGAGGAACCGACGGCATGTCCGAGGAGACGGCGCAGGAGCTGGAGCAGCTCGGCGAGGAGTTCGTCCGAGACCCGTACCCCGTGTACGCGCGGCTGCGCGAGCGCGGCCCGGTCGCCCATGTCGCACTCGCAGGCACGCCGATGTGGCTGGTCCTCGGCCACGAGGAGGCGCGCGCGGCGCTGACCGACGCGCGGCTGGTGAAGGACCCGGACCGGGCCACCCGGGTCGCCGCCGCCCGGGCCGGCGTCGAGGCGCCCGAGGAGCCGGCCGAGAAGACGCTCGGTCAGCGGATGCTCGTGGAGCACATGCTGAACACGGACCCGCCGCACCACACCCGGCTGCGCAAGCTGGTCACCAAGGCCTTCACGGTCCGTCAGATCCAGGCGCTGCGGCCGCGGATCGAGCGGACGGTCACCCGGCTGCTCGACGACCTCGCCGACCAGGGTGAGGTGGACGTGCTCAAGGCGTTCGCGTTCCCGCTGCCGCTCACGGTGATCTCCGAGATGATCGGTGTCCCCGAGGCCGACCAGGCGGAGTTCGGCGGCTGGTCGAACGCGCTGACCGTCGCGGTGCAGCCGGAGGAGATGCACCGGATCGCCGAGGAGATGGCCGCGTACCTCACCGGCCTGATCGCGCGGAAGCGGGCCGAGCCGGCCGACGACCTGATCACCGGCCTGATCCAGGCCCGGGACGAGGAGGACCGGCTCACCGAGCACGAGCTGGTGTCGATGGTCTTCCAGCTGCTGGTCGCCGGCTACGAGACGACGGCGCACCTCATCGGCAACGGCCTGCTGGCCCTGCTCCGCCACCCCGAGCAGCTGGCCGCCCTCCGGGCCGACCGCTCCCTGCTGGCCGGCGCGGTCGAGGAGTTCAGCCGGTACGACAACTCCCTGCACCTGTCGACGCTCTCGGTCACCGCCGAGCCGGTCGAGGTGGGCGGGGCGGTGATCCCGGCCGACGAGTTCGTCCTGGTGGCGCTCGGCGCGGCCAACCGCGACCCGGGGCGCTTCACCGACCCGGACCGCTTCGACATCCGCCGCCGGCCGGGCGGGCACCTGGCGTTCGGCCACGGCATCCACCACTGCATGGGCGCGCCGCTGTCCCGGATGCAGACCGAGCTCGCGGTCGGCGCGCTGCTCGACCGCTTCGACCGGATCGAGCTCGCCGTGGCGCCGGAGGAGCTGCGCTACGAGATGAACCTGACCCGCGGACTGGAGTCGCTGCCGCTGCGGCTCGGCTGATCCGCGGCAGGTCGAAACCGAAGGAACAGGAAGCCGGTCGGAGCCCGTCCCCCGCGGGCCCCGCCGGTCCGGCGCTGACCGGACGGGTCCGCCGCCGCCGTGATGAGGAGTCAGATGGATATCGCAATCTCCGTAGCGGGTCTGCGGAAGCGCTACGGCGACACCGAGGTGCTCAAGGGCGTCGACCTCTCCGTGGAGGCGGGTACGGTCTTCGGCCTGCTCGGCCCCAACGGGGCCGGCAAGACGACCATCGTGCGCACCTTGGCGACCCTGCTCAAGCCGGACGGCGGCACCGCCACTGTCGCGGGCTACGACGTGGTGCGCCAGGCCGACGAGGTGCGTCGCAACATCGGTCTGACCGGCCAGTACGCCGCGCTGGACGCGGAGCTGACCGGCCGGGAGAACCTGGTGCTGATCGGCACGCTGTTGCACATGGGACGCCGGCAGGCGCGCGCCCGGGCGGTCGAGGTACTGGAGATGTTCGGCCTCACCCACGCCGCCGACCGGCCGGTGCGGACCTACTCGGGCGGCATGCGCCGCCGGCTGGACCTCGGCGCGAGCCTGATCGCCAGCCCGCCGGTGATCTTCCTGGACGAGCCGACCACCGGGCTGGACCCGGCCAGCCGGATCGCGCTCTGGGAGCTGGTGCGCAAGCAGGTGGCCGAGGGCGTGACCGTGCTGCTGACCACGCAGTACCTGGAGGAGGCGGACCAGCTGGCCGGCCGCATCGCGGTGATCAACAAGGGCGAGCTGGCCGCGGAGGGCGCACCCGAGGAGCTGAAGCGCCGGGTCGGCGGGGAGCGGTTGGAGATCACGGTGCGCTCGCCCGGGATGGCCCAGGCCGCCCAGGCGGCCCTGGCCAGGATCTCCTCGGCGGAGTGCGCGCCGCCGGTGATCGACCCGGACGGCCTGCGGGTGTCGGTGGCCCTGGAGACCGGCATCGCCGGCGTCTCGTCGGCGGCGACGGAGCTGCAGCACGCCTCGGTCGAGGTGGTCGACTTCCTGGTCCGCCGGCCCTCGTTGGACGACGTGTTCCTGGAGCTGACCGGGAACGGTCCGGAGCCGGTCGAGGAGACCACCCGGGCGAAGAAGCTGGAGGCCTCGCACCGATGAAGTCCTACATCCTGGGTGACTCCATCGCCCTGTTCGGCCGGCACATGACGCACCTGCGGCGGACGCCGCAGAAGATCCTGCACGTCACCCTGATGCCGATCATGTTCGTGATCCTCTTCGGGTACCTGTTCGGCAGCTCGATGTCGGTCCCCGACGGCGACTACCACGAGTACATCATGGCGGGCATCTTCATCCAGATCATGCTCGCGAGCGTCGTCACCACCGGCGTCGGCGTGGCGGAAGACCTCAAGAACGGCCTGGTGGACCGGTTCCGCTCGATGCCGATGGCGCAGGTCTCGGTGCTGCTCGGCCGGACCTTCGCCGACGTGCTGCTGAACGCGACCTCCTGCATCGCGATGGCCTCGGTGGGCCTGCTGATCGGCTGGCGCACCCACACCAACGTGTTCGAGCTGCTGGAGGGCTTCCTCCTGATCTTCCTGCTCGGCTTCGTGATGACCTGGCTGGGCTCGCTGATCGGCCTGATCGTGCGCGAGCCGCAGGGCGTCAACGCGGTGGCGATGTTCGTCACCATGCCGTCCTCGTTCCTGTCCGCGACCTTCTACCCGCTCGACAACCTGCCGGGCTGGCTGCAGACCATCGCCCAGTGGAACCCGATGACCACGATGGCCACCGCCCTGCGCGAGCTGTGGGGGAACCCGACCGCCAACGGGACCGATCTGGCGTTCCCGCTGCGGTACCCGGTGGCGTCCTCGCTGATCATGCTGAGCCTGCTCCTGGTGGTGCTGATCCCGCTGACCACCCGGGCCTACGACCGCGCCGCACGGAAGGGCTGACCGCGGCGTCGAGCGGTGCCGCCCGGAGGCGGGCGGGCGAAGACACAGCGTGGCCGGGGCCGGTGCCCCGGGCGGACCCCCGTGGTCCCCCGGAGCGCCGGCCCTCCGGCGTGCGGCAAACCGGTGCCGCCCGGTGCCGCAGACGCCGCGACCCGGCGGGCGCGGGGCCCGCCGGGTCGCGGTTCGAACGGTCGGTCCCGGGGCGGTCCGACCCGGGACGGCTGCGGTCAGCGGCCCTCGTGCGCCCGCCAGGCGTCGTGCAGCCGGGCGAGGTGGTCGAAGCCGGCGACCACCTGGTCGGTCGCCACCCCGAAGTCGACCAGGCAGGCGACCTCGTCGACCCCGGCGTCCGCCAGCTGCTTCAGCATCACCATGCACTCGTCGACGGTGCCGAACATCCCGCTGGTCTCGAAGTACCGGTCGAAGGCCTGGGCCACCAGGAACCGGCGGTCCTCCTCGTCCATGCTGCGCAGCTCGCGCGACATCGCGGCGCCGTCGGCGCCGGCCGCCTCGGCCGCCTTCACCAGGAGGTCGAAGGAGCTGGCCAGGTAGCGGGAGAACGGCTCGCGAACGGTCTCCCGGACGGTCTCGCGGTCGGTGCCGACGAAGGTGTGCAGCATCAGCGCCACGTGCCCGGGGCCGTCCCGGTGCTCGCGGTGGGCGGCCCGGTACTCGGCGATCCGCTGGGCGAGCACCTCCACCTCCTGGCCGAGCAGGTGGGTGAGGACGCCCATGCCGTGCCGGCCGGCCAGCTCGAAGGTCGCCGGGGTGCCGCCGGTGGTCAGCCAGACCGGCAGCTCGGGCTGGACCGGCGGCGGGAACATCGTCAGCGAGACCGACTCGCCCGCGCCGTCGACGAGTTCGACCGCCTCGCGGCGCCAGAGCCGGCGGATGGTGTCCACGGTGTCGATCAGCGCGCTCTTGCGGGTCTCGTAGTTCTCCGGCCGCAGCGCGAAGTCGGCGGCGTGCCAGCCGGAGGCGAACGCCACGCCGGCCCGGCCGTTGGAGAGGTTGTCGACGACCGACCACTCCTCGGCGACGCGCATCGGGTGGTGCAGGGGCGCCACCACGCTGCCCGCCCGGACGGCCACGTGCTCGGTGACGGCGGCCACCGCGGCGCCGGTCACCGACGGGTTGGGGTAGAGGCCCCCGAAGGGGTGGAAGTGCCGCTCCGGGGTCCAGACGGCGGTGAAGCCGTTCCGGTCGGCGAAGCGCGCGCCGTCGAGCAGCAGCCGGTAGCGGTCCCGCTCCTCGGTGTCGTTGTTGGCGAAGTAGAAGAGACTGAAGTCCATCGGGTCTCCGGAATCTGGGAAGGGGAGGCGGGCTGGGGCGCGGGCGGAGGGCCCGGAACCCGCCGTGACGGGTTCCGGGCCCTGTGGCGGGCTCACGCGCCCGGGGTGAACACCACCGGCAGGTCGATCATCGGACGGACCATCAGGCCCGGTCGGTAGCGGACCTCCGACGGGTGGACGGCCAGCTTCACGTCGGGGAAGCGCTCGTACACCCGCTGGACGGCGATCTCGGTGAGGGCCTTGGACATGTGGCTGCCGAGGCAGTAATGGATGCCGTGGCCGAAGCTGACGTGGGCCGGGCGGGCCCGGGTGACGTCCAGCCGGTCCGGGCGGTCGGGGAAGGCCTCGGGGTCGCGGTTGGCCGCGGCGAGCGAGATGATGATGATCTCGTCCGCCGGGATCGTCACCCCGCACAGCTCCACCGGCTCCAGGGTCACCCGCTGCAGGGAGTTGATCAACGGGCTGGTGTAGCGCAGCAGTTCCTCCACCGCGGCGGGCAGCAGAGCCGGGTCCTCGGTGATCAGCCGGGCCTGGTCGGTGTGGGTGAGGAGGGCCGCGAACGAGCCGTTCAGCAGGCTGGTGGTGGTGTCGTTGCCGCCGGTCATCAGGGCGAACGCGGTGGACAGCGCCTCCTTGGCGTCCAGCCGCTTGTCCTCGTCCGCGTGGACGAGGGCGGAGAGCAGGTCGTCCTGCGGGCTCTCCTGCTTGTGCGCGATGAGCTCCTTCAGGTAGTCCGACAGCTGCCGGGTGTGCTCGGCGATGATGCCGGTCGGGTCGGCGGCGTCCACCCGGCGCAGGGTGTTGGTCCACACCAGGAACCGGGGCCAGTCGGCGTCCGGCACGCCCATCAGCTGCGCGATGGTAATGATCGGCAGCGGCTCGTTGAGGCCGGAGACGAGGTCCCGGTTGCCGGTGCGGACCATCTCGTCGAGCAGGTCGTCGACCACCTTCACCCAGCCCGTCCGCAGGTCGCGCACCCGCTTCGGAGTGAAGGCGAAGGTCAGCGCCTTGCGCAGCGGCGTGTGCCGGGGCGGGTCGGAGTTGGCGAGGTGGTTGCTGATCTCGTCGGCCGGTTTGATCTCCTGGCCGAGCTGCCGGCCCAGGGCCTGGTACAGCTTGCCGATGTCCCGGCCGAGCCGCGGGTCCGAGAGCGCGGCACGCACGTCCTCGTACCGGCTCACCACCCAGGCCCGTACACCGTCCGGGGTTTCGACCTTGCACACCGGCTGCTCCTTGCGCAGCTCGGCGAGGAAGGGATATGGGTCCTGCGTGTACTCGTCGCTGAACATCCAGTAGCGGCTCAGCAGTCCGGAGCCCGTCACCGTGCTCCCCTTTCACCATGTGCCGACAGCGGGTCCGCGCGTGCTCGTCGGCGCGCACGGGAACCCGAGGCAACCACGGGCCGCGGGGCCGGGGCAGCACCAGTGCGAAGACTTCGATACGTCGGCCAGCCCGTGCCGCGTGCCCGGCCGACCCGCAGAACGAAGATTTTGCAGCGCCGTTGTCCGGCTCTCCGGGCCGGAACCAGACTGACCGCTCGCGGCCGGTGGCGGGCCCGAAGGCCCCGCCGGCACGCCCTGGTTCGGTTCCGGAATGACGAGTGGAGAGTTCCTCAATGACGCGTGCAGCCATCGACGATGTCCTCCCGCTGTCGCCGCTGCAGGAGGGGATGCTGTTCCATGTCCTCTACGGGGAACAGGATCTCGACGTCTACGTCGCCCAGCTCGTCGTCGACCTCGACGGGGTGCTGAACGCCGGGGCGATGCGCGAGGCGGTCTCCGCGCTGCTGCGCCGGCACGCCAACCTGCGCGCCAGCTTCCGCTACGAGAAGCTGAGCCGCCCGGTGCAGGTGATCCCGCGCGAAGTGGACCTCCCCTGGCGCGAGTTCGACCTCACCGGGCTGGACGGTCCGGCCCAGGAGCGGGAGTTGGAGCGGCTCGCCGCCGAGGACGCCGCCCACCGCTTCGACCTGACCGCCGGTCCGCTGCTGCGCTTCACGCTGATCCGGCGGGGCGAGCGGCTGACCCGGCTGATGTTCAACTCCCACCACATCCTCCTGGACGGCTGGTCCACCGCCCAGCTGATGCACGAGCTGTTCGAGATCTACGAGCGCGGCGGCGACGCGTCCGCGCTGCCGCCCGTCACCCCGTACCGCGACTACCTGGGCTGGCTGGCCGGGCGCGACCGCGCGGCCGCCGAGGCCGCCTGGCGCGAGCAGCTCGGGGACGTCGAGGAGCCGACGCTGCTCGCCCCCGACGACCCCGGTGCGTCGACCGTGCCGGGCAGCCTGCTGGTCACCATGCCCGAAGAGCTGACCGCGCGGGTCCGGGAGACCGCCCGGCGCAGCGAACTGACGCTCAACAGCGTGGTCCAGGGCTGCTGGGGCCTGCTGCTGGCCCGGCTGACCGGCCGCGACGACGTGGTGTTCGGCACCACCGTCTCCGGCCGGCCGGCCGAGCTGCCCGGCATGGAGACCATGGTCGGCCTGTTCATCAACACCGTGCCGCTGCGCCTGCGGGTGCGCCCGGAGCAGAGCCTGCTGGCCACCCTGGCCGAGGTGCAGCGCCAGGTCGGCGGGATGATGCCGCACCACCACCTCAGTCTGCCGGACGTCCAGCGGGCCGCCGGGCTGTCCACGCTCTTCGACACCCTAACCGTCACCGAGAACTACCCGCTGGGCGGCGAGGACCTGCGGGAGCTGCCCGGGGACCTCCGCCTCGCCGGCGCCGTCGGAACCGACGCCAACCACTACCCGCTGAGCATCGCGGCGATGCCCGGCGACGCGCTGCGGCTGAGCTTCGGCTATCGCCCGGAGCTCTTCGACCGGTCGGACATCGAGGCGATCGGCCAGCAGTTCCGGCTGCTGCTGGCGGCCTTCGCCGACGACCCCGCCCAGCTGGTCGGCCGTCTGCCGATGGCCACCGCCGCCGAGCGCGAACGGCTGCTCGCCCTCGGCCGGCCCGAGCGGCCGCGGCCGGCCGGCGACTCGATCCCCGCGCTCTTCGCCGAGCAGGTCCGCCGCCACCCGGAGACCGCCGCGCTCGCCCACGAGGGCACCGAGCTCTCCTACGCCGAGCTGGACCGCCGGGCCAACCGGCTGGCCCGGGCACTGATCGAGCGCGGCGCGGGCCCCGAGCGGGTGGTCGCGCTGGCCCTGCCCCGCTCGCCGGAGCTGGTCGTCGCCATGCTGGCCGTGCTCAAGGCCGGCGCCGCGTACCTGCCGGTGGACATCGGCTACCCCGCCGATCGGATCGCCTACCTGCTGACCGACTCCGACCCGGCCCTGGTGCTGACCGACCGGGACGCGGCCGCCGTGGTGCCCGCCGACTGCCGGGCGCCGAGGCTGCTGCTGGACGACCCGGCCGTCCTGCGCGAGGTCGCGGACCGGCCGGACACCGAGGTCGAGGACGCCGAACGCACCGCCGCGCTGCGCCCCGCCCACCCCGCGTACGTCATCTACACCTCCGGCTCGACCGGGCGCCCCAAGGGCGTCGTGGTCAGCCACACCGGCCTGGCCGGCCTGGTCGCCACCCACATCGAGCGCTTCGACGTCGGCCCCGGGAGCCGGGTCCTGCAGTTCGCCTCGCCCAGCTTCGACGCCGCGGTCTGGGAGACCTACATGGGGCTGCTCACCGGGGCGACCCTGGTGATCGCCCCGGCGGAGCGGCTGCAGCCCGGTGCCGCCCTGAAGGAGCTGGCCGCCGAGCAGCGCGTCACGCACGCGACCATCCCGCCCGCCGCACTCGCCGTGCTCGACCGTGGCGACCTGCCCACCGTGCGGCTGCTGGTGGTCGCCGGCGAGGCCTCCTCGCCCGAGCTGGTCGAGGCCTGGTCCACCGGCCGGCGCATGATCAACGCCTACGGTCCGACCGAGACCACGGTCTGCGCCTCGATGAGCGAGCCGCTCTCCGGCGCGGTGGCGCCGCCGATCGGCACCGCAATCGCCACCGCCGAGCTGCGGGTCCTGGACGGCGCGCTGCGGCCGGTGCCGGTCGGGGTCACCGGCGAGCTGTACGTCTCCGGCCCCAGCGTCGCCCGCGGCTACCTGAACCGGCCCGGGCTGAGCGCCGAGCGCTTCGTCGCCGACCCCTTCGCCGGCGACGGGCGGCGGATGTACCGCACCGGGGATCTCGTGCGCTGGGCCGCCGACGGCGACCGCGCCGTCCTGGAGTTCGCCGGTCGTGCCGACGACCAGGTGAAGATCCGCGGTTTCCGGATCGAGCTCGGCGAGATCGAGTCCGCGCTCGCGGCGCACGAGCAGGTCGACCGCGCCGTGGTCGTGGTGCGCGAGCCCGCCCCCGGCGACAAGCGGCTGGTCGCCTACCTCGTCCCGGCCGCCGGGGCGGAGGTGCCCCGGCCCGCCGTGCTGCGCGAGTTCGCGGGCGGCGCGCTGCCCGAGTACATGGTCCCCTCGGCCTTCGTCGCCCTGGACGAGCTCCCGCTCACCCCCAACGGAAAGCTCGACCGCAAGGCCCTGCCCGAGCCGGACGGCGCCGCCGACCTCGCCGGTCGTGCCCCGCGCACCCCGCAGGAGGAGATCCTCTGCGCGCTCTTCGCCGAACTCCTCGGCGTGGCCGCGGTCGGCGTCGACGACGCCTTCTTCGACCTCGGCGGCCACTCGCTGCTGGCCACCCGGCTGGTCACCCGGATCCGCGCCGTCTTCGGCGTCGACCTCTCGCTGCGCGCGGTGTTCGAGACCCCGACCCCCGCCGCGATCGCCGCCCAGCTGGGCCGCGCCGCCGACGGCCGGCCCGCCCTGACGGCCGGTGAGCGCCCCGCCCGGGTGCCGCTCTCCTTCGCCCAGCGCCGGCTCTGGTTCCTGGACCGCTTCGAGGGCGCCCGGTCGATCTACAACGTGCCGCTCACCGCCCGGCTGACCGGCGCCCTGGACCTGGACGCGCTCCGGCAGGCCTTCCAGGACGTCCTGGGTCGGCACGAGAGCCTGCGCACGGTCTTCCCCGACACCGCCGGCGACCCCTACCAGCACGTGCTGACGCCGGAGGAGGCCGTGCTCGACCTGGCCGTCGTCGACCTCTCCGGCGCCCCGGACGAGCGGCTGGAGGCGGCGGTGGCCGAGGAGTCCGCGGTCGGCTTCCGCCTCGCCGAGGAACTCCCGCTGCGCGTCCGGCTCTTCCGCACCGGCCCCGACACCGCCGTACTGCTCGTGGTGCTCCACCACATCGCGGGCGACGCCTGGTCGCTCGGCGTCTTCGGCCACGACCTCTCGGCCGCCTACGCGGCCCGGCTCGGCGGCGCCGCGCCGCAGTGGGAGCCGCTGCCGGTGCAGTACGCCGACTACACGCTCTGGCAGCAGCGCGCGATGGGCGAGGAGAGCGACGAGAACAGCGCCGTCGCCCGGCAGCTGGCCCACTGGTCGGCCGCCCTGGAAGGGATCCCCGACGAGCTCAACCTGCCGGTGGACCGCCCCCGTCCGGCGGTGGCGAGCTACGCCGGCGACACCGTCCGCTTCCACCTCGACGAGGAGCTGCACCGCAGGCTGCAGGCCCTCGCCCGCACCTCCCAGGCCAGCCTCTTCATGGTGCTCCAGGCCGGCCTGGCCGTCCTGCTCAACCGCTCCGGCGCCGGCGACGACCTCCCGATCGGCACCCCGATCGCCGGGCGCAACGACGACGCCGTCGACGGGCTGGTGGGCTTCTTCCTGAACACGCTGGTGCTGCGCACCGACACCTCCGGCAACCCGTCCTTCCGCGACCTCGTGCAGCGGGTGCGGGAGACCGACCTGGCCGCCTACACCAACCAGGACGTGCCGTTCGAGCGGCTGGTCGAGGAGCTCAACCCCGGGCGCTCGCTCGCCCGGCACCCGCTGTTCCAGGTGATGTTCACCCTGCAGAACGGCCGGCCGGCCGAACTCGCCCTGTCCGGCCTGCGGGTGGCGCCGTACGACCACGCCGCGGGCTCGGCGAAGTTCGACCTGTTCGTCGGGCTGATCGAGCAGCGCGCCGCGGACGGCGCCGGCGACGGCCTCGCCGGCTGGATCGAGTACAGCACCGACCTGTTCGACCGGGAGACCGCCCAGGCGCTCGCCGACCGCTTCGTCCGGGTGCTGGCGGCCGTGGCCGACGACCCGAAGCTGCCCATCGGTGCGGTCGACGTCCTCGACCCGATCGAGCGCCACCGCCTGCTGACCCGGGACAACGAGACCGGGCACGACGTCGACGGCGCCTCGCTGCCCGAGCTGTTCGAGCGCCAGGTGCAGGCCCGGCCGGCCGCCCCGGCCGTGGTCCACGGCGGCACCGAGCTCTCCTACGCGGAGCTCAACGCGCGGGCCAACCGGCTGGCCCGGCTGCTGGCCGGACGGGGGATCGGGCCCGAGTCCACCGTCGCCGTCGCCCTGCCCCGGTCGGTGGACCTGCTGGTCGCCGTCGTCGCCGTGCTCAAGGCCGGCGCGGCCTACCTGCCGGTCGACCCGGCCTACCCGGCCGACCGGATCGACTTCATGCTCGCCGACGCCGCCCCCGCCGCGGTGCTGACCCGGGGCGGCGTCCTGACCGGGCGGCCGTCGGCGCCCGTGCTCGACCTGGCCGATCCGGCGACCGCCGAAGCCCTGGCCGCCACCGCGGACACCGACCTGACGGACACCGGGCGGACCGCGCCGCTGCGCCCGGACCACCCGGTCTACGTCATCTACACCTCCGGCTCCACCGGCCGCCCCAAGGGCGTGCTGATGCCGGCCGGGGCGATGGCCAACCTGACCGCCTGGCACCACGCCGAGATCGGCGGAGCCCCCGGGGACCGGGTCGCCCAGTTCACCGCGATCAGCTTCGACGTCTCCGCGCAGGAGATCCTCGCCACCCTGCTCACCGGCAAGACCCTGGTCGTCCCCGACGAGGACGTGCGGCGGGACGCGGCCGCCCTCGCCCGCTGGCTGGACGAGCAGCGGATCAACGAGCTCTACGCCCCGAACCTGGTGGTGGACGCCGTCGTGGAGGCCGCGCTGGAGGGCGGGACCGCCCTCGCGGAGCTGCACACCGTCGCCCAGGCCGGCGAGGCACTGGTGCTCACCCCGCGGCTGCGCGCGTTCTGCGCGGCCCGGCCCCGGCTGCGGCTGCACAACCACTACGGCCCGACCGAGACCCACGTGGTCACCGCCACCACCCTGGCCGCCGACCCCGGGCAGTGGCCCGCCACCGCGCCGATCGGCCGGCCGGTCTGGAACGACCGGGTCCACCTGCTCGACGAGCGGCTGTCGCCAGTTCCGGAGGGCGTGGTCGGCGAGCTGTACCTGGCCGGCGCGGGCCTCGCCCGCGGCTACCTGAACCGCCCGGGGCTGACCGCCGAGCGCTTCGTCGCCGACCCGTTCGGCCCGGTGGGCTCGCGCCTGTACCGGACCGGTGACCTGGTCCGCCGGACCAGGGACGGGCGGCTGGAGTACGTCGGCCGGATCGACCACCAGGTCAAGGTCCGCGGCTTCCGGATCGAGCTGGCCGAGATCGAGTCGGTCCTGCTCGCCCACCCCGGCGTCGCCTCGGCGGCGGTGCTCGCCCGGGCGGACCGCCCCGGGGTGCAGCAGCTGGTCGCCTACGTCGTCCCCGCCGGGCCGGCGGCCCCGGACGCGGCGGAGCTGCGCCGGCACGTCGGTGCGTCGCTGCCCGACTACATGGTGCCCTCGGCGGTCGTCCCGCTGGACGCGCTGCCGCTGACGCCGAACGGCAAGCTCGACCGCCGGGCGCTGCCCTCCCCCGCGCCGGACGCCGCCGCCCGGCGGGCTCCGGCCACGCCGCAGGAGGCGGCGCTGTGCGGGCTGTTCGCCGAGGTGCTCGGCTTGCCCGAGGTGGGCGTCGACGACAGCTTCTTCGACCTCGGCGGCCACTCGCTGCTGGCCACCCGGCTGGTCAGCCGGATCCGCACCGCCCTGGCCGTCGAGCTGAGCGTCCGCGACCTCTTCGAGTCGCCGACGCCGGCCGGCCTGGCCGCCGCGGCGGGCGCGGCCGAGCGGGCGCGGCGTGCGGTGACCGTGCGCGAGCGGCCGGAGGAGGTGCCGCTCTCCTTCGCCCAGCGCCGCCAGTGGTTCCTCGAACGGCTGGTCGGGCGCAGCTCCGTCTACAACCTCCCGGTCGCCGTCCGGCTGGCCGGGCCGCTGGACCGCGGCGCGATGGCGGCGGCCTTCGCCGACCTGGTCGCCCGGCACGAGAGCCTGCGGACGGTCTTCCCCGAGGTCGAGGGCCGCCCCCGGCAGGTGGTGCTCGACCTTGTCCCCGGCCTGCCGGTGGTCGAGGCGGCCGAGGACGGGCTGGAGGCGGCGCTCACCGCGGCCGCCGGCGAGGGCTTCGACCTCGGCACCGAGATCCCGGTCCGGGGCACGCTCTTCGCCCTCGGCGAGGAGGACCACGTCCTGCTCGTGGTGGTGCACCACATCGCGGGTGACGGCTGGTCGATGGCGCCGCTCAGCCGGGACCTCTCGGCCGCCTACGCGGCCCGCCGTGAGGGCCGCGCACCGGCGTTCACGCCGCTGCCGGTGCAGTACACCGACTACACGCTCTGGCAGCACGACGTGCTGGGCCGCGAGGACGACCCGGACAGCGTGATCACCCGGCAGGCCGCGTTCTGGCGCGGGGCGCTGGACGGCGCGCCCAAGGAGCTGGTGCTGCCGGTGGACCGCCGCCGTCCGCCGGTGCCTAGCAACCGGGGCGAGGTGGTGGACTTCCGGCTGGACGCCGCGGTCCACCGCGGCCTGGCCGAGCTCGCCCGGGCCAACCGCGCCAGCCTCTTCATGACCGTCCAGGCCGGCCTGGCCACGCTGCTCTCGGGCCTCGGCGCGGGCACCGACATCCCGATCGGCACCGCCGTGGCCGGGCGTACCGACCACGCCCTGGAGGAGCTGGTCGGCTACTTCGTCAACACCCTCGTACTGCGGACCGACGTCTCCGGCTCGCCGAGCTTCCGTCACCTGCTGGAGCGGGTGCGGGCGACCGACCTCGCCGCGTACGCGCACCAGGACCTGCCGTTCGAGCGGCTGGTCGAGCTGCTCAACCCGGAGCGCTCGCTCGCCCACAACCCGCTGTTCCAGGTCGCGCTCAACCTGCTGAACAGCGCCCCCGCGCTCGACCTGCCCGGACTGACCGCCACCAACCCGTCGTTCGGCATCAACGCGGCCCGGGTCGACCTGACCTTCGACCTCGCCGAGGACCACGACGCCGACGGCGCTCCGGCGGGCATCGGCGGGCGGGTCCTCTACAACACGGACCTGTTCGACCGGGAGAGCGTCGAGCGGCTGGTCGAGCGGTTCACCACCGTGCTGGCGGCGGCCGTCGCCGACCCCGAGCAGCCGGTCGACCGGATCGACCTGCTGCTCCCCGGCGAGCGCGAGCGGCTGCTGGAGGAGTGGAACGACTCGACCCGGGTGGTGACCGCGGCCACCGTGCCGGAGCTGTTCGCCCGCTGGGTGCAGCAGACCCCGGACGCCCCGGCGCTGCGGTTCGAGGGCCGCGAGCTCTCCTACGCCGAGCTGGACGCACGGGCGGCCCGGCTGGCCGCCCGGCTGGCCGCGCGGGGCATCGGCACCGAGGCGATCGTGGCCGTGGCGCTGCCCCGCTCGCCCGAGCTGGTGGTGGCCCTGCTCGCGGTGCTGCGTGCGGGGGCCGCCTACCTGCCGGTCGACCCGGAGTACCCGGCCGAGCGGATCGCCTACCTGCTCCAGGACAGCCGGCCGGCCCTGCTGCTGACGGACGGCGAGGTCGCGGACCGGCTGCCCGCCACGGACGTGCCCCGGCTGCTGCTCGACACCGGGGCGGAGGCCGGGGCGGACGTCGGGGCGGACGCCGTCGAGGATGCGGCCGCCCGGCCGGCCCTGGACCACCCGGCGTACGTCATCTACACCTCCGGCTCCACGGGCCGCCCGAAGGGCGTCGTGGTCACCCACCGCGGGGTCGCCGGCCTGCTGGCGAGCCAGCTGGAGCGGTGCGCGGTCGCACCGGGGAGCCGGGTGCTGCAGTTCGCCTCGCCGAGCTTCGACGCCGCGTTCTGGGACCTCTCGATGGGTCTGCTCACCGGCGCCACCCTGGTGCTCGCCCCGGCCGAGCGGCTGGCGCCCGGTCCCGGCCTGGTCGAGCTGCTGGCCCGGGAGCGGATCACGCACGCGCTGATCCCGCCGGTGGCCGTGGCCGCGCTGCCCGACGACGGCATCCCGGCGGGCATGACACTGGTGGTCGGCGGCGAGGCGACCTCGCCCGAGCTGGTGGCACGGTTCGCGCCGGGGCGGCGGATGGTCAACGCCTACGGGCCGACCGAGAGCACCGTCGCCGCGACGCTGAGCACGCCGCTGACCGCCGACGGCACGGTGCCGCCGATCGGCCGCCCGGTCGCCGGCACCCGGGTGTACGTGCTGGACGCCGCGCTGCGGCCGGTGCCGGCGGGCGTGGTCGGCGAGCTGTACATCGGCGGCGCGGGCCTGGCCCGCGGCTACCTGAACCGTCCGGGCCTGACCGCCGAGCGCTTCGTCGCGGACCCGTTCGGCCCGGCCGGCTCCCGGCTCTACCGCACCGGCGACCTCGCCCACCTGGGCCCGGACGGCGACGTCCACTACGACGGCCGCGCCGACGCCCAGGTGAAGATCCGCGGCTTCCGGATCGAGCTGGGCGAGATCGAGGCCGGCCTGCTGGCCCTGCCCGAGGTCGCCCAGGCCGTGGTGCGGGTCCGCGAGGACCGGCCGGGCCGCCGGCAGCTGGTGGCCTACGTGGTCCCGGCGGCCGGCGCCGAGGCCGAGCCCGGGGCGCTGCGCAAGCACCTCGGCCAGTCGCTCCCCGACTACATGGTGCCGGCGGCCTTCGTGGCGCTCCCGGCGCTGCCGCTCACCGCCAACAGCAAGCTGGACGAACGGGCTCTGCCCGCGCCCGAGTTCGGCGAGGCGGCGAAGGGCCCCGAGCCGCGCACCGAGGCGGAGCGGATCCTGGCCGGGCTGTTCGCCGAGGTCCTCGGGCTCGCCGAGGTCGGGCTGGAGGACAACTTCTTCCACATCGGCGGCGACAGCATCGTCTCGATCCAGCTCGTCACCAAGGCGCACCGGGCCGGCCTGGTGCTGACGCCGCGCGACGTGTTCCGGCACCAGACGGTGGCCGCCCTCGCGGCGGTCGCCGGCACGGCGGCGGCCGCACCGGTGGCGCAGGACGACGGCGTCGGCGAGCTGCCGGCCACGCCGATCATGCACTGGCTGCGCGACCGGGGCGGGCCGATCGACCGGTTCCACCAGTCGATGGTGCTCCAGACCCCGGCCGCCCTGGACGAGCGGCGGCTCGCCGACACGCTCCAGGCGCTGCTGGACCACCACGACGCCCTCCGCGCCCGGCTGCGGCGGACCGCGCCGCAGTGGGCGCTGGAGGTGCCGCCCGCCGGGGCGGTCCGCGCGGACGAGCTGATCCGCCGGGTCGACATCGCCGGGCTGGACGAGGCCGCCCGCCTGGCCGCCCTGGCCGAGCACGGGGACGCGGCGCTGGGCCGGCTCGCCCCGGACGACGGCGTGCTGCTCCAGTTCGTCTGGTTCGACGCCGGGCCCGGGGAGCGCGGCCGGCTGCTGTTCGCGGCGCACCACCTCGTGGTCGACGGCGTGTCCTGGCGGATCCTGCTGCCCGATCTCGCCCAGGCCTGGGCGGCGGTGAGCGCCGGACGGGAACCGGAACTCCAGCCGGTCGGCACCCCGCTGCGGCACTGGGCGCGGGCGCTCGGTGCGGAGGCGGCCCGGCCGGAGCGGATCGCCGAGCTGTCCGGCTGGCGGCACCGGCTCGCCGGGGCGCCCGCCCCGCTGGCCGAGCTGGCCGTGGACCCGGCCCGGGACCTCACCGCGACCGTCCGGACGATCAGCCGCTCGGTGCCCGCGGACGTCACCTCGGCCCTGCTCACCCGGCTGCCGGCGATGTTCAACGCGAGCGTCAACGACGTGCTGCTGACCGGGCTGGCGCTCGCCGTCGCCGACTGGCGCCGGCGCCGCTTCGGCGGTGCCACCCAGGGGCTCCTGGTGGCGCTGGAGGGCCACGGCCGGGAGGAGATCGTCGAGCACGCCGAACTCTCCCGCACGGTCGGCTGGTTCACCAGCATGTACCCGGTGGTGCTCGATCCGGGCCGGGTCGACTGGGCCGAGGTCGGGGCCGGGGGGCCGGCCCTGGGCGACATCCTCGCCCGGGTCAAGGAGCAGCTGCGGGCGATCCCCGACCACGGGATCGGCTACGGCCTGCTGCGCCACCTCAACCCGGACACCGCGCCGTCCCTGCGCGGCCTGGCCGAGCCGCAGATCGGCTTCAACTACCTGGGCCGCTTCGACACCACGGCCGCGCCCGAGGCCGCCGACTGGGCGCTGGCCCCCGAGGCCGGCGCGATCGGCGGCGAGGACCCGGGGATGCCGGTCGCCCACGCGCTGGAGGTGACCGCCGCCACCCAGGACCGGGCGGACGGCCCGGAGCTGTCGGTGGTCTGGCAGTGGCCGGCGGCGCTGCTCGACCAGGAGGTGGTGGAGGAGCTCGCCGACGCCTGGGCGCGGATGCTGCAGGCGCTGGCCCGGCACGCCGAGAGCCCCCAGGCGGTCCGCCACACCCCGTCCGACATGGATCTGATCGAGGTCAGCCAGGACGAACTGGACGACCTGCTCGCCGAGTTGGACGACTGATGACCGTCGCCGCCCGCTAGGCCGGACAGGGCCTAGTCGCCGGAGCCGGGGCGAGCCCTCCGCACGGGCCCGTCCCGGCTCCGGTCCGCGCGCCGGCGGCAGGGCCATATCCGAGTTGTTGATGCACATCCGGCGCGGCGGAGTTTCGCCGGTACGGTCGAGATCCACGTCGCAGTTCCTCAATTCCCGTTCGCCGACGCGGAATTCCCCGTCCGCCGAAGCGGACCCCACATTCTCCGAACCACGAAGACGCCAGGGAGCACGTGTCGTGAAGCAGTCACGCATCGAGGACCTTCTGCCTTTGTCCCCGCTTCAGGAGGGGCTGCTGTTTCACGCGCAATTCGCCGAGGACGGCCTCGATGTCTACCTCTCCCAGTTGGCCGTCCGGATCGAGGGCCCGGTCGACGTGCCGGCCATGCGCGCGGCCGCGAACAGCCTGGTCCGCCGCCATGCCGGCCTGCGCGCCTCGTTCCGCCGCCGCAAGAGCGGCGAGCCGATGCAGGTGATCCAGCGCGGAGTCGAACTCCCGCTGGACGTCGTGGACTTCCGTGACGTGCCGGCGGACGAGCAGCCGGCGCGGGTCCGCGCGTTCGCGGCCGAGGACCGTACCCGGGGCTTCGACATGGAGCGTCCGCCGCTGCTGCGTCTGACCATGGTCCGGGTCGCCGAGGACGCCTTCTGGCTGATCCTCACCTCGCACCACATCCTGCTGGACGGGTGGTCCTCGCCGCTGGTCGTCCAGGAGCTCTTCCAGCACTACCGCGCGGGCGGGGAGGACACCACCCTGCCGCCGGTCACCCCGTACCGCAGCTACCTGGCCTGGCTCGCCAAGCAGGACCGGGGCGCGGCCGAGGAGGCCTGGCGCGGCGCGCTGGCCGGCGTCGACGCGCCGACCCTCCTGGTCCCGGAGGGCGACCGCAGCACCTCCGTCCCGCCCGAGGACCTGGTCGGCGAGCTGCCCGAGGACCTCACCCGCCGGCTCACCGAGCTGGCCCGGCGTACCGGCGTCACGCTCAACACGGTGGTGCAGAGCGCCTGGGCCGTCCTGCTGGGCCGGCTGACCGGCCGCACCGACGTGGTCTTCGGCGCGACCGTCTCCGGCCGCCCCGCGGACCTGCCCGGGGTGGAGTCCATGGTCGGCCTGTTCATCAACACCCTGCCGGTGCGGGTGGAGATCGACCCCACCAGCTCCTGGACCGAGCTCCTGACCGAGGTCCAGCGGCGGCAGACCGCGCTGCTGGACCACCACCACCTCCCGCTCTCGGCGATCCAGGCGCTGACCCCGGTCACCGGCGAACTCTTCGACACCCTCGTCGTCTTCGAGAACTACCCGCTCACCGAGGGCGCCGGGGAGGAGCCCGCCGCCGAGGGGCCCCGGATCACCGACCTCACCGGCCAGGACGCCACCCACTACCCGCTCACGCTCTTCCCGACGCCCGGCCCCACGCTGCGGATGCGCCTCGGGTACCGGCCGGACCTGTACGACCGGGCCGGCGCCCAGCAGGTGCTGGACGCCGTCCACCGCCTGCTGGAGCAGATCGAGGCGGACCCGGCACTGCCGGTGAGCCGCGCCGAGGTGCTCGCCCCCGAACAGCGCCGCCGCGTTCTGGAGGATTGGAACGAGGCCGGCGGACCGCCGCCGGCGACGTCGGTGCACGAGCTGTTCGAGGCCGCGGTCGCCGCCGACCCCGCGGCGGTCGCGCTAGTCGCCGGCGGTGCCGAGCTCTCCTACCGCGAGCTGGACGCGCGCGCCGACCGGATCGCCCACCTGCTGGCCGGCCTCGGGGTCGGCCCGGAGACGCCGGTCGCGGTGGCCCTGCCGCGCGGCGCGGACCTGGTGGCCACCCTGCTCGCCGTCCAGAAGAGCGGCGGCGCCTACATCCCGCTCGACCCGGAGTACCCGGCGGAGCGGATCGACCACATCCTGGCCGACGCCGCGCCCGCGGTCGTGCTGACCGACTCGACGGTGGCGTCGGTGCCCGAGCGGGCGGGCGTCGAGCGCGTCCTGCTGGACGACCCCGCGGTCCGCGAGCGGCTGGCCGCCCTGCCGGGCGACGCCTTCGCCACCGCCACCCCGGCCACCGGGGCCAACCCGGCGTACGCCATCTACACCTCGGGCTCCACCGGCCGCCCCAAGGGCGTCGTCGTCACCCGCGACAACCTGGCCAACTTCGTGGTCGACATGCGGGAGCGCTTCGCCCTGCGGCCGGGGGACCGGCTGGCCGCGGTGACGACGATCTCGTTCGACATCGCCGGCCTGGAGCTGTACGTCCCGCTGGTCTCCGGCGCCACGGTGGTCCTGGCCGACCGCGACGAGGTGCGCGACGTCGACCGGCTGGCCGAGCTGTTGCGGGAGTCCGGAGCCTCCGTCATGCAGGCCACCCCCACCCTCTGGCAGGCGCTGGTCGCGCAGCGGCCGGAGGCCCTGGCCGGGCTGCGCGTGCTGGCCGGCGGAGAGGCGCTGCCCGCCGGGCTGGCCGACCGGCTGGTCGAGCTGTCCGCCGGGGTGACCAACCTGTACGGCCCGACCGAGACCACCGTCTGGTCGACCGCCGCCGAGCTCGACGCCTCCGGCCGAACCCCGGTGATCGGCCGCCCGATCGCCAACACCCAGGTCTACGTGCTCGACGCAGGCCTGTCGCTGCTGCCGCCCGGCGTTCCCGGCGACCTCTACATCGCCGGCGAGGGCGTGGTCCGCGGCTACCTCGGCCGCCCCGACCTGACCGCCGAGCGCTTCGTCGCCAGCCCGTACGGCCCGGCCGGCAGCCGGATGTACCGCACCGGCGACGTGGCCCGCTGGACCGCCGACGGGCAGCTGGAGTTCGCCGGCCGCACCGACGACCAGGTGAAGGTGCGCGGGTTCCGGATCGAGCTCGGCGAGATCGAGACGGCTCTCTGCGCGCTGCCGGAGGTCGCCCGGGCCGCCGTGGTCGCCCGCGAGGACGCCTCGGGCGAGAAGCGTCTGGCGGCCTACGTGGTGCCCGCCCCGGGGGCGGCCGTGGCCGTCCCCGCCCTGCGCCGTGGCCTCGCCGAGCGGCTGCCCGAGTACATGGTGCCCGCGGCCTTCACCGTCCTGGACGCCCTGCCGCTGACCCCGAACGGCAAGACCGACCGCAAGGCGCTGCCCGCGCCCGACTTCACCGCCGCCGCGGCGGCCGTCGCGCCGCGGACGCCGCAGGAGGAGATCCTCTGCGGCCTCTTCATGGAGACCCTGGACCTGCCGTCGGTCGGCGTCCACGACAACTTCTTCGACCTCGGCGGCCACTCGCTGCACGCGACCAGGGTGGTCAGCCGCACCCGCACCGCCTTCTCGGTCGAGCTGCCGCTGCGGGTGCTCTGGGAGGCGCCGACCGTCGCCGAGCTCGCCGCCCGGCTGCGCGAGGCCGACAGCGCCCGGCCGCCGGTGGTGGCCGTGGAGCGCCCCGAGCGCATCCCGCTGTCCTACGCGCAGCGCCGGCTCTGGTTCCTCAACCGGTTCGAGAACGGCGCCGCCGCGCACAACATCAGCATCGGCCTGCGGATGACCGGCGAGCTCGACCACGAGGCACTGCGGGCGGCCGTCCGGGACGTCACGGCCCGGCACGAGATCCTGCGCACCCTCTTCCCCGAGACCGACGGCGCCGCCCGGCAGCTGATCCTCTCCCCGGAGCAGGGCGCGGCCGAGCTGGTCGTCCGCGACCTCGCCGAGGAGGAGCTGGAGGCGGCGATCGCCGAGCAGGCGGCCCGCGACTTCGACCTGGCGACCGAGACCCCGCTGCGGGTCACGCTGCTGCGCCTCGCCCCGGCCGACCACGTGCTGCTGATCATCATCCACCACATCGCCGGTGACGGCTGGTCGGTCGGCCCGTTCGCCCACGACCTCACCTCGGCCTACCTGGCCCGGGCCGCCGGCGACGCCCCCGCGTGGGAGCCGCTGCCCGTCCAGTACGCGGACTTCACCATGTGGAGCCACGAGGTCCTGGGCGACGAGGGCGACCCGCGGAGCGTGGTCGGGCGCCAGCTCGACTTCTGGCGCGGCCGCCTCGCCGGCGCCCCCGACGTGCTGGCCCTGCCGACCGACCGGCCCCGCCCGCCGGAGGCCGACTACACCGCCGAGACCGTCGAGCTGGAGGTCTCCCCGGAGCTGCACCGCGCCCTGGCCGGCGTCGCCCGCAAGACCCAGAGCAGCCTCTTCATGGTGCTCCAGGCCGGCCTCTCCTCGCTCTTCACCGCCCTCGGCGCCGGCGAGGACATCCCGATCGGCTCGCCGATCGCCGGGCGCAACGACAAGGCGCTCGAAGGGATGATCGGCTTCTTCGTCAACACACTGGTGCTGCGCACCGACACCTCCGGCGCCCCGACCTTCCGCGAACTGCTGGACCGGGTCCGGGAGTACGACCTCGCCGCGTACGCCAACCAGGACGTGCCGTTCGAGCGCCTGGTGGAACTGCTCAATCCGGAGCGCTCGCTCGCCTGGCACCCGCTCTTCCAGATCTGGCTCAACGTCCAGAACCTGGAGGCCGCCTCCAGCACACCGGTCGGCCTGCCCGGCGTCGAGGCCGCGGCCCACCCGGTGCCGGTCAACGCGACCCAGTTCGACCTGGCGTTCACCTTCAACGAGAGCACCGCGCCCGACGGCACCCCGGCCGGCATGCAGGCGCTGATCGACTTCCGGCTCGACCTCTTCGACCGCGCCACCGTGGAGGACCTCTTCCGCCGGCTGGTACGGCTGCTGGAGCGGGTCGCCGCCGACCCGGAACTGCGGGTCGCCGACCTCCCGCTGCTGACCGACACCGAGCAGGCGGTACTCGCGACCGCAAACGACACGGCGCGCGACCTCCCGCCGGCGACCTTCCCCGAGCTGTACGCCCGCCGGGTCGCGGCGGCCCCCGACGACGTCGCGGTGGCCTTCGAGGGTGAGGAGCTGACCTTCGCCGAACTCGACCGCCGCGCCAACCGCCTGGCCCACGTGCTCCGCGCCGAGGGCGCCGCACCCGAGCGGTTCGTCGGCCTGGCCCTGCCCCGCTCGCCGCTCTGGCCGACTGCGGTGCTCGCGGCGCACAAGGCCGGCGCGGCCTACCTGCCGCTCGACCCGGCCTACCCGGCCGACCGGCTCGCCCACATGCTCGGCGACGCCCGCCCGGAGGTCGTCGTCACCACCCGCGAGATCGCGGCGGGCCTGCCGCTCTCCGCCGGGACGGCGGTGCTCCTGCTCGACGACGAGGCGACCGCCGCCCAGGTCGACGCCGCCCCGGACACCGCGCCCGAGGTGCGGCTGACGGTCCAGCACCCGGCGTACGTCATCTACACCTCCGGCTCCACCGGCCGGCCCAAGGGCGTGGTCGTCCCGCACGCGGGCTTCGCCAGCCTGCTCGCCGGCTACGTCGAGGCGCTCGGCCTCGGCCCGGGCAGCCGGGTCCTGCAGTTCGCCTCGCCGAGCTTCGACGCGGCCTTCGCCGAGCTGTGCAAGGCCCTGCTCTCCGGCTCGACGCTCGTCCTGGCGCCGCCCGCGCGGCTGGACCCGGGCGCCCCGCTGGCCGGCCTGCTGGCCGAGCAGCGGGTCACCCAGGCGACCATCCCGCCCGCCGCGCTCGGCGTGATGGCCGACGACGAGATCCCGGCCGGTCTCACCCTGCTGGTCGCCGGCGAGGCGACGCCGCCGGAGCTGGCCGGCCGCTGGTCGGCGGGCCGCCGGATGGTCAACGCCTACGGCCCGACCGAGACCACCGTCTGCGCCACCATCAGCGCCCCGCTCGCGGGCGCCGTCGAACCGCCCATCGGCACGCCCGTCCCGAACACCCGGGTGCACGTGCTGGACCGCGCCCTGCGGCAGGTCCCGCCGGGCGTGCCCGGCGAGGTCTACATCGCCGGCGCCGGGCTCGCCCGCGGCTACCTCGGCCGGCCCGGCCAGAGCGCCGAGCGCTTCCTGGCCGACCCGTTCGGCCCGGCCGGCAGTCGGATGTACCGCACCGGCGACCTCGCCAGGTGGACCAGGGACGGCGTGCTGATGTTCCTCGGCCGCGCCGACGAGCAGGTCAAGCTGCACGGCTTCCGGATCGAGCTCGGCGAGATCCGCTCGGCGCTGCTGCGCCGGGAGTCGGTCGCCCAGGCCGAGGTGCTGGTCCGCACCGACCGGCCGGGCGAGCAGCGACTGGTCGCCTACGCCGTCGCGGAGAGCGGCGCCGCGCCGCTCGACGGCGCCGCGCTGCGCACCGCCGTCGCCGCCGAGCTGCCCGAGTACATGGTGCCCGCGGCGGTCGTGGTGCTCGACGCCCTGCCGCTGACGCCGAACGGCAAGACCGACCGGAAGGCCCTTCCGGCCCCCGACTTCGCCCCGGCCGCGGGGGCCGTGGCCGCCCGCACACCCGAGGAGGAGCTGCTCGCCTCGCTGTTCGCCGAGATCCTCGGGGTGGCGGAGGTCGGGGTCCACGACAACTTCTTCGACACCGGCGGCGACAGCATCATGTCGATCCAGCTGGTGCGCCGCGCCCGCAACGCGGGCCTCACGCTGAGCCCGCGGGACGTCTTCGAGCACAAGACGGTCGCCGCCCTCGCCCGGGCGGTCGCGGCCCAGGCCCCGGCCGGGGAGGCCGCGCAGCCGGCCGCCGCGGCCCCCGTCCCGGCCGGTGCCGGCGTCGGCCCGGTGCCGCTGACGCCGATCATCCACTGGATGCGCGAGCGCGGCGGGCGCCCGGACCGGTTCAGCCAGACCAACCTGCTGGTCGTCCCGGCCGACCTCGGGCAGCAGCGGCTGGAGACCGCCCTGCAGTCCGTGCTCGACCACCACGACGCGCTGCGGATGCGCCTCGGCCGCACCGGCGGGGTGGTGTGGAACCTGGAGGTGCCCGAGCGCGGCACCGTCCGCGCCGCCGACCTGCTGCGCCGGACCGACGTCGCCGGCCTCTCCGCCGAGCAGACCCAGGCCCGCATCCTCGACGAGGCCAAGGCCGCCTGGGACCGTCTCGACCCGGAGGCCGGGGTGATGCTCCAGGCCGTCTGGTTCGACGCCGGCGCGCACGCCCCGGGCCGGCTGCTGCTGACCGTCCACCACCTCGCCGTCGACGGCGTCTCCTGGCGCATCCTGCTGCCCGACCTGGCCCAGGCCTGGTCGGCGGCGGCCGGCGGCGCGTCCGCCGAGCTCGACCCGGTCGGCACGTCCTTCCGCGAGTGGGCGCAGCTGCTCACCGACGCGGCCCAGGCGCCGGAGCGGGTCGAGGAGCTGCCGCACTGGCTGGAGACCCTCGCCGAGCCGGAGCCGGAACTGGCCGACCGGCCGCTGGACCCGCGGCGGGACGTCACCTCGACCACCCGCCGGATGGTCCTGGAGCTGCCGGTCGCGGAGACCGCCGCCCTGCTCACCACCGTGCCCGCGGCCTTCCACGCCCGGGTCAACGACGTGCTGCTCTCCGCCTTCGCCGCCGCGGTCGCCGAGTGGCGCCGTACCCGGGACCGCGGCGAGGGCCCGATCCTGGTCAACCTGGAGGGCCACGGCCGCGAGGAGATCGCCGAGCAGGTCGAGCTCTCCCGCACGGTCGGCTGGTTCACCAGCCTCTTCCCGGTCCGGCTGGACCCGGGCCCGCACGACTGGGCGGACTTCACCGCCGGCGGCGGCTCAGCCGGCCGGGTGCTGAAGCGGATCAAGGAGCAGCTGCGCGCCCTGCCGGACAACGGCATCGGGTACGGCCTGCTGCGCTACCTCAACCCGCAGACCGCGCCGGTGCTGTCGCGACTGCCGGAACCCCGGATCAGCTTCAACTACCTCGGGCGCTTCGGCGGGGCCGGCGCCGCCGGCGACGAGGTGCTGACCGACTGGGCGACCGCCCCGGAGGGCTTCGACGCCGACGGGGGCAGCGACCCGGACCGTCCGCTGGCGCACGTCGTCGACATCAACGCCCTGACCCAGGACCTGCCGGACGGGCCGCGCCTGGTCGCCGACCTCGCGTGGGCGGGCGAGCTGCTGAGCGAGGAGGACGCCCGCGCGCTGGGCGAGAACTGGATCCGTGCCCTGACCGCCCTGGTGCGCCACGCCGAGCGGTCCGAGGCGGGCGGCTACAGCCCGTCCGACCTCACCCTCGTCCCGCTCTCCCAGGAGGAGATCGACGCGGTGGAGTCGGCCGGCCACGAGCGGCTGGAGGACGTCCTTCCGCTCACCCCGATGCAGGAGGGCCTGCTCTTCCACAGCCAGCTGGCCGAGGAGGGGCCGGACATCTACACCATCCAGCTCGGCATCGACATCGCCGGACCGCTGGACGCCGGCCGGCTCCACGAGGCGGCGGCCGCCCTGCTGCGCCGGCACCCGAACCTGCGGGCGGGCTTCCGCCAGCAGGGGCTGAGCCGGCCGGTCCAGGTGGTCCTCGGCGACCTCGAACTGCCGTGGACCGAGCTGGACTTCACCGACCTTCCGGAGGACGGCCGGGCGGCCCGGCTGGACGCGCTGATGGACGAGGACCGGCTGCGCCGGTTCGACCCCGAGCGCCCCCCCTTGCTGCGGTTCACCCTGATCCGGATGGGCGAGCGGATCTCGCGCTTCCTGATGACCAACCACCACCTGCTGCTGGACGGCTGGTCGGGCCCGCTGCTGGTGCGCGAGCTCTTCGCGCTCTACGAGTCGGGCGGCGACGAGTCCGTGCTGCCCGAGGTCACCCCCTACCGGGACTACCTGGCCTGGCTCGGGCGGCAGGACAAGCAGGCGGCCCGCGCCGCCTGGGGCGAGGTGCTCGCCGGGGTGGACGGTGCGACGCTGATCGCACCCGAGGCCGGCGACGCCGCGGACGCCGTGCCGGGCGACGTCCTGGTCGAGCTGGACGAGGCCGCCACGGCCGCGGTGACGGCGCTCTCCCGACGCTTCGGGGTCACCCTGAACACGGTGGTGCAGACGGCCTGGGCGGTGGTGTTGGGCCGGTTGACCGGCCGCTCCGACGTGGTGTTCGGCAGCACCGTCTCCGGGCGGCCCGCCGAGCTGCCGGGCGTGGAGCACATGGTCGGCCTGTTCATCAACACCGTGCCGGTGCGGATCGCGCTCCCGGCCGGCCGGACGTGGGCCGGCCTGCTGGACGACGTCCAGCGCGGGCAGACGGCGGTGATGGACCACCACCACCTGGGCCTGCAGGACATCCTGCGGCTGGTCGACTCCGACCGGCTGTTCGACACCATCGTGGTCACCGAGAACTTCCCGTTCGAGGGCGACGGCGACGGCGCCCCGGACGACGGTGAGGGCCTGCGGATCGTCGGCGGCTACGGGTCGGACGGCAACCACTACCCGGTGAGCCTGGTCGCGATGCCCGGCCGCCGGCTGCGGCTGCGCCTGGGCTACCGGCCGGACGCGCTCGCCCGCGAGGCCGTGGAGGCGGTCGGCGCCCGCCTGGTCCGGGCGATCGGCGCCATGACGGCTGCGCCGGAGCAGCCGGTGGACCGCACCGACCTGCTCGCCGACGACGAACGCCGCACCCTGCTGGAGGAGTTCAACGACACCGCGCGGCCCGCCCCGGCCCTGGTGCCGGAGCGCTTCGAGGCGCAGGCCGCCCGCACCCCGGACGCACCGGCGGTGCTGCTCGCGGACGGCTCCGGGCTGAGCTACGCCGAGCTGGACGCGGCGGCCGACGACCTGGCCGCGGAGCTGGTCGAGGCGGGCGTCGGGCCGGAGCGGCTGGTCGCGCTGGCGCTGCCCCGCTCGGCGGAGCTGCTGGTCGCCGCGCTCGCGGTGCTCAAGGCGGGCGGCGGCTACCTGCCCGTCGACCCGGGCGACCCGGCCGACCGGCTGGCGTACGTGCTCTCCGACGCGCGGCCGGTGCTGGTGCTGAGCCGGTCGGACGTCGCCGCCGGACTGCCGGCGGTGGACGCCCCGGTCCGGCTGCTGGACCGGCGGAGCCCGGGCGACCGGACGGCACGGGCCGCTGGCGTCGACCCGCGGTGGCGCGAGCAGGCCCCGGCCTACGTGATCTACACCTCCGGCTCCACCGGGCGCCCGAAGGGCGTGGTCATCGAGCACCGCTCGTTCGCCCAGTACCTGGACTACGCGACCGAGGCCTACCCCTCGGTGCGGGAGCGGGCGCTGCTGCACTCGCCGGCCTCCTTCGACATGGCGGTGACCACCCTGTTCGCCCCGCTGGTGAGCGGCGGCTGCGTCCACGTGGCGGAGCTGGAGCAGGCCGAGGGCGAGCGGCGGCAGCCGGCCTTCCTCAAGGCCACCCCCTCGCACCTGGCGCTGCTCGCTGGCCTGGACCGGGAGTGCTCCCCGGCGGCCGAACTGGTGGTCGGCGGTGAGCAGTTGCTCGGCGAACCGCTGCAGGAGTGGCGCGCCGCCCACCCGGGCGTGGCCGTGGTCAACGAGTACGGGCCCACCGAGGCGACCGTCGGCTGCGCCGTGCTGAGGCTGGAGCCGGGCGACCCGGTGGCCGCCGGTGCCGTGCCGATCGGCCGGCCGACGCCGAACACCCGGCTGTACGTCCTGGACGCCGGGCTGCGCCCGGTGCCGCACGGCAGCGCGGGCGAACTGTACATCGGCGGAGCGCAGTTGGCCCGCGGCTACCTGGGCCGGCCGGACCTCACCGCGGCCCGCTTCGTGGCCGACCCGTTCGGCGCGCCCGGCGGGCGGCTCTACCGCACCGGCGACCTCGCCCGGTGGGACGCGGCCGGGCGGCTGGAGTACCTGGGCCGGATCGACGACCAGGTCAAGGTCCGCGGCTACCGGGTCGAACTCGGCGAGATCGAGGCCGCGTTGACCGCCGACCCGGAGGTCGGCCAGGCCGTGGTGGTGCTGCGGGAGGACGCGGGCCGGAGCCCGCGGCTGGTCGGCTACCTGGTCCCCGCCGCGGGCGGGCCGGAGGTCGCCGCCGTGCGCGAGCGGCTGGCGGCCCGGGTGCCCGAGTACATGGTCCCGGCGGCCTTCGTCGTGCTCGACGAGCTGCCGCTGAACGCCAACGGCAAGGTGGACCGCCGGGCGCTGCCGGCGCCCGAGTACCGCGCCGCGCAGTGGAGCGGCCCGAGCACCCCGCAGGAGGAGATCCTGTGTGGGCTGTTCCGGGAGGTGCTGGGGGCCGAGGTGGTCGGCGTCCACGACAGCTTCTTCGACCTCGGCGGCGACAGCATCCTGGCGATGGGCCTGGTCAACCGGATCCGCTCGGCCTTCGGCGTCAAGCCGAGCATCCGTACCGTGCTCGCCGCGCCGACTGTCGCGGAGCTGGCCGGCCGGCTCGGCGGCGAGGCCGACCAGAACGCGCTCGACGTCCTGCTCCCGCTGCGCGAGAACGGCAGCCGCGCGCCGCTGTTCTGCGTGCACCCCGCGGGCGGGCTGAGCTGGTCGTACGCGGCCCTGCTCCGGCACGTGGACGCCGAGCACCCGGTCTACGGCCTGCAGGCCCGCGGGCTGGTCGGCGGCGACCCGCTGCCGGAGTCGATCGAGGAGATGGCGGCGGACTACGTCGAGCAGGTCCGCAAGGTCCAGCCGGCCGGTCCGTACCACCTGCTGGGCTGGTCGCTCGGTGGCACCGTGATCCACGAGATGGCCGCCCAGCTCCGCGCCGCCGGCGAGGAGGTGGCGCTGCTGGCCAACCTCGACGAGTACCCGCTGGACCGCTCGCAGCCGCTGCCCGACCGGGTGCCGGACGAGCAGGACGCGCTGCGGACGATGCTCGACTTCGCGGGCCACGACGTGGACACCCTCGGGGACGCCCGGCTGGAGCACGCCCAGGTGGTGGCCGTGCTGCAGGAGCGGCAGAGCGTGCTCGCCAGCCTGGACGAGGCCGCCGTGGCCGCGCTGGCGCGGGTGTACGCCAACAACCGACGGCTGTTCCTGACCTACCGGCCGCCCAGGTACGACGGCGACCTGCTGGTGCTGGTCGCCGAGCCGGACCGCTCCCGCCCCGGCTCCGACCTCGCCGACCGGGTCGGCGCCTGGAAGGAATTCGTCGGCGGCCGGATCGAATTCCGGGTGATCGGCTGCGACCACCCGTACCTGCTGCAGCCGGAATGGGCCGCGGAGGTCGGCCGGGTGGTCAACGAGAGGCTCCGGGAACTCAGGTGACGCGCACCCCCCGGCCGGTCCGCCGGCCGGCCGGGGTGCGCGAGAAGGCTCGTGAGAAGGCCGCCGCGAAGGCGCGCGAGAAATGGTGGAGAAATGACCGTGCAGACGACCGGAAGCAGGACCGCGGTGCCCGAGGGGATCTCGGCGGTGAACCTGGCGGACCCGAAGTCCTTCCTCGAGAACGACATGGACGCGTACTGGCGGCGGCTGCGCGCCGACCACCCCGCGTACCGGCACGGCCGGGACGGTGAGTATCCCGAGTTCTGGGTGGTCAGCCGCTACGCCGACGTCATGGCCCTGTACCGGGACGACCGGCGGCTCACCTCGGAGAAGGGCAACGTCCTGGTGACGCTGCTGGCCGGCGGCGACTCGGCGGCCGGCCAGATGCTGGCGGTGACCGACGGCCGGCGCCACAAGGACCTGCGCAACGTGATGCTGCGGGCGTTCTCGCCGCGGGCGCTGGCCCACGTGACCGACCTGGTGCGCACCAACACCCGGGCGCTGGTCTCCGACTTCGTGCGCCGCGGCTCGGGCGACTTCGCCGCCGAAGTCGCCTCGGTGATCCCGATGACCACGGTGGGCGGGCTGCTCGGCGTCCCGCAGCGGGACCACCCCTACCTGCTCGGCCTGACCAAGTCGTCGCTCAGCTCCGACGAGGCCGACCAGGCCCCCGAGGAGGCCTTCCTGGCCCGCAACGAGATCCTGCTCTACTTCAGCGACCTGGTCGCCGAGCGGCGGGCCGACCCGCAGGACGACGTCATCACCACCCTGACGCAGAGCGACATCGACGGGGTGCCGCTCACCGACCAGGACATCGTCTTCAACTGCTACAGCCTGATCCTGGGCGGCGACGAGACCAGCCGGCTCAGCATGATCGAGGCCGTCCACGCCCTCAGCCGCGAGCCGGAGCAGTGGCGGCGGCTCAAGCAGGGCGAGGTCACCCTGGATTCGGCCGTCGAGGAGATCCTGCGCTGGGCCTCCCCGGCGATGAACTTCGGCCGCCGCGCCCTGGTCGACATCGAGTTGCACGGCGAGACGATCAAGGCCGGCGACGTGGTCACGCTCTGGAACATCTCGGCCAACCGGGACGACGCCGTCTTCGACGACCCGTTCACGCTGGACCTCGGGCGCACCCCGAACAAGCACATCACCTTCGGCTACGGCCCGCACTTCTGCCTGGGCGCCTATCTGGCCCGGGTCGAGGTGAAGGAGATGCTCGACGCGCTGCGCACCTTCACCACCGGCTTCGAGCTGACCGGCGAGCCGCGCCGGATCCACTCCAATCTGATGACCGGTATGTCCTACCTGCCGGTGGGCTTCACCGCGGACGAGGCGGGGCTGGCCACCGCCGGCTCCTGACCCCGCCGCACCGCACCGGCCCGGCGCCGCCCCTGGGGAGGCGCCGGGCCGGATTCCGTGCGGCGTACTCAATTACTTGCAGTGCCGTTGTCGGTGTCGTCGCGCGGCCGGAAGGCTGGCACGTGAGATTTCTGCCTGGCCGACGGTGCCGCATTTCCTTCCCCGACCAACCGAATTCACGCGGGCCGCACTGTCCGGGGCACCCGGGTTGATCGATCGAATGTGGAGTGAGTGAATGTCTGACCCGCAGGGTGTTCGTTACCGCTTGACCGAAGGGCAGCGGGGGATCTGGTACGCGGCGCAGAACGATCCGGCGAATCCGGTGTTCTGCCTGGCGGAGCGAGTGGACATCGACGGCCCGGTCGACGCGGAGCTGTTGGAGGCGGCCGTCCGGCAGGTGGTCGACGAGACCGAGGCCCTGCGGGCGCACTTCGGCGAGGACGCCGAGGGCCCGTACCAGGTGGTCGGCCCCGCACCCGCCTGGACCTTCCCGGTGGTCGACCTCTCCGCCGAGGACGACCCGGAGGCCGCGCTGCTGCGCTGGGTGGCGGCCGACCACGAGCGGCCGGTCGACCTCGGCTCCGGGCCGCTGTTCACCTTCGCACTGTTCCGGCTCGCCGAGCACCGGCACGTCTGGTACCAGCGGCACCACCACATCGTGCTGGACGGCCTGAGCATCGCCGTGGTCGCGCGCCGGGTGGCCGCCGTCTACTCCGCCGCCGCGGCCGGGCAGCCGTGCCCGCCGGCCGCCGCCGGCAGCCTGGGTGACCTCGTCGAGGCCGACGCCGCCTACCAGGACTCGGACGCCTTCGCGGCGGACCGCCGCTTCTGGGCCGAGCAGCTGGCCGACCGCACCGAGGTGTCCGGTCTCGCCGAGCAGCCCGCCGGCTACCCGGACCGCCCGCTGCTGCGGGCCGTCGCCGAACTCGGCGCCGGGACCGTCGAGTCGGTCCGCTCCCTGGCCCGCGAGACCGGTCTGGCCTGGCCGGCCGTGTTCGCCGCCGCGCAGGCCCTCTACGTCCACCGGGCCACCGGCCGCACCGACGTGGTGCTGGCCCTCCCGGTCGCGGCCCGCCCCACCGGGCCGGCCGGCGGGGTGCCCGGCATGGTGTCGAACGTCGTGCCGCTGCGGCTCTCCGTCCACCCCGGGGCCACCGTCGGTGAGCTGCTCCGGGACGTCTCCCGGCGGATGCGCGCCGTGGTCCGCCACCAGCGCTACCGGTACGAGGCGATGCGCCGCGACGCCGGTGCGCTGGTCGACGGCCGGCGCCTGGTCGGCCCGCGCGTCAACCTCGTCATGTTCGAGTACAACCTGGACTTCGCCGGCGCCCCGGGTACCGTGCGGAACCTGACCATCGGCCAGGACGACGACCTCACCGTCGTCGTCGACGCCCGCGCCGGCGGCGGCGCCCTGCGCCTCGAACTCAACGCCAACCCCGACCTCTACACCGCCGAGGACGTCGAGCGGCACTGCGAGCGGCTGGTCGCGCTGGTCGGCGCCCTCGCCGCGGGCGGCCCGGAGCAGATCGTCGGGCGCCTCGACACCGCCACCGACCGGGAACTGCGGCAGGTGCTGACGGAGTGGAACGGCTCCGCCGCTCCCGGTGGCGCCGCCACCCTGCCCGAGCGGTTCGAGGCGCGCGTCCGGGCCTGCCCGGACGCGACCGCCGTCACCCTCGGCGCCGAGGCGCTGACCTACCGGGAGCTGAACGCCCGGGCCAACGCCCTGGCCCGGCTGCTCGTCGCGCACGGCGCCGGCCCGGGGCGGTTCGTCGGGTTGGTGCTGCCCCGCTCGGTCGACCTGGTCGTCGCCCTGCTCGCGGTGGTGAAGACCGGTGCCGCCTACGTGCCCATCGACCCCACCTACCCGGCGGACCGGATCGCCTACACCGTGGCGGACGTCGAGCTCTCGGTGGCCGTCACGCACACCGGCGGGGGAGTGGTGCTGCCGGAAGGCGTGCGGCGGATCGCCCTCGGAGACGCGGAGACCGCCGCCGACCTCCGGGCCCGGCCCGGCACCGACCTCGCCGACACCGACCGGCTCGGCCCGCTCGTCCCGGACGCACCCGCCTACGTCATCTACACCTCGGGCTCCACCGGGCGCCCCAAGGGCGTCGTGGTCTCGCACCGCAACGTGGTGCGGCTGTTCTCCGCGACCGACCACTGGTTCGGCTTCGGCCCCGACGACGTGTGGACGCTCTTCCACTCCTACGCCTTCGACTTCTCCGTCTGGGAGCTCTGGGGGCCGCTGCTGCACGGCGGCCGGCTGGTCGTCGTCCCGCACGACGTCTCGCGCTCCCCGGAGGCCTTCCTGCGGCTGCTGGCCGACGAGCGGGTCACCGTCCTCAACCAGACGCCCTCGGCCTTCTACCAGCTGGTGCACGCCGACCGGGCCGATCCGGAGACCGGCGACCGGCTGGCGCTGCGCCACGTCGTCTTCGGCGGCGAGGCGCTGGACCTGGGCCGGCTCGCCGCCTGGTACGACCGCCACCCCGACGGCTCCCCGCTGCTCGTCAACATGTACGGCATCACCGAGACCACCGTCCACGTCAGCCACCTGCCGCTCGACCGCGAGCTCGCCGCCGCGGGCACCGGCAGCCTGATCGGCCGGGCCATCCCCGACCTGCGGACCTACCTCCTGGACGGCGCGCTGCGCCCGGTGCCGCCGGGCGTCGGCGGCGAGCTGTACGTGGCCGGCGGCGGCGTTGCCCAGGGCTACCTCAGGCGCCCCGAGCTCACCTCCACCCGCTTCGTCGCCGACCCGTTCGCGGGCGACGGCACCCGGATGTACCGCACCGGCGACCTCGCACGCTGGACCCCGGAGGGCCGGCTGGAGTACCTCACCCGGGCCGACCACCAGGTGAAGATCCGCGGCTTCCGGATCGAGACCGGCGAGATCGCCGCCGCGCTCGTCGCCTGCCCCGGTGTCGCCAACTGCGCGGTGGTGGCCCGCGACGACCGGCAGGGCGAGAAGCGGCTGGTCGCCTACGTCGTGCCGCAGGACGCCGCCGACGCCCCCGACCCGGCGCTGCTGCGCAAGAAGCTCGGCGAGACCCTGCCGGACTACATGCTCCCCGCCGTCTTCGTCGCCCTGGAGACACTGCCGCTGACGCCCAGCGGCAAGCTCGACGAGCGGGCCCTGCCGGAGCCCGAGGCGGCCGCGGCCACCGGTGGGCGCGCCGCCCGGACCCCCAACGAGCAGGTGCTCGCCGCCCTGTTCGCCGAGGTCCTGGACACCCCGTCGGTCGGCGCGGACGACAACTTCTTCACCCTCGGCGGGCACTCGCTGTCCGCCACCCGGCTGGCCGGCCGGGCCCGCGCCGTGCTCGGCGTCGAGCTGGCCGTCCGCGACGTGTTCGAGCGGCCCACCGTGGCCGCGCTCGCCACGCTGCTGGACACCGCCGCGGCGGCCCGCACCGCGCTCGTCCCCGGCCCGCGGCCCGACCCGATGCCGCTCTCCTTCGCCCAGCAGCGGCTCTGGTTCCTCGACCGCCTCGACGGCCCGAGCCCGACCTACAACATCCCGTTCGTGCTGCGGCTGACCGGGGAGCTCGACACCGCGGCCCTGCACGCCGCCCTGCGCGACGTACTGCTGCGCCACGAGAGCCTGCGCACGGTGTTCCCGGCCGCCGCCGGCGTCCCGCGCCAGCGCGTCCTCACCGCCGACGAACTGCCCCCACTGCTCACGGTGACCCGCACCGACGCCGGCCGGCTGCCGGCCGCGCTCGCCGCCGCGGCCGCGCACACCTTCGCGCTCGAATCCGAACTCCCGCTGCGTGCCGAGCTGTTCAGTACCGGCGAGGGCGAGTACGCGCTCTCCGTGGTGGTCCACCACATCGCCGGCGACGGCTGGTCCCTGGCCCCGCTCGTGCGGGACCTCGCCACCGCCTACACCGCCCGCCACGGCGGCGCCGCGCCCGACTGGGCGCCGCTGCCGGTCCAGTACGCCGACTACACCCTCTGGCAGCGCGCGCTGCTCGGCGACGAGTCGCACGACCGCAGCCCGCTGGAGCAGCAACTCGCCTACTGGAAGCAGGCCCTGGCCGGACTGCCGGAGGAGCTGGAGCTGCCCGCCGACCGCCCCCGGCCGGCCGTGGCGGGACACCGCGGCGCGGTGCTGGCCTGCGACTTCGACGCCGAGCTGCACCGGGCCGTCGTCGCCGTCGCGCGCTCCGGCGGCGCGAGCGTCTTCATGGTCCTCCAGGCCGCCCTCGCCACCCTGCTGTCCGCGCTCGGCGCCGGGGACGACATCCCGGTCGGCAGCCCGATCGCCGGCCGCACCGACGAGGCGCTGGACGACCTGGTCGGCTTCTTCGTCAACACCCTGGTGCTGCGCACCGACACCTCCGGCCGCCCGGCCTTCACCGAGCTGGTCGAGCGGGTGCGGCAGAGCTCGCTCGCCGCCTACGCCCACCAGGACGTGCCGTTCGAGCGGCTGGTCGAGGTGCTCAACCCGGACCGCTCGCTGGCCCGGCACCCGCTGTTCCAGATCCTGCTGAGCATGCAGGACCACCCCGACCGCGCGCTCGACCTGCCCGGCGTCGAGGCCTCGGTGGCCCCGGGCGACCTGGCGATCGCCAAGTTCGACCTGCAGTTCGACTTCAGCGAGCGGTTCGACGCGGACGGCGCCCCCGCCGGCATCGCCGGCCAGGTGCTGTACAGCACCGACCTGTACGACGCCGAAACGGTCCGGCTGATGGTGTGGCGGCTGGTCCGGGTCCTGGAACAGGCCACCGCGCGGCCGACCGCGAGCATCGCCGGGATCGACCTCCTCCGGCCGGCCGAGGCCGAGCGGCTGGACGTCGGCTGGGCGGGCGCCGTCCGCGACGTCCCCGCGCTCACCGGCACCGTCGGCGGGCTCTTCGCCGCCCGGGCAGCCGAGATCCCGACGGCGACCGCCCTGGTGGCCGCCGACGGCACCGAGGTCTCCTACCGCGAGCTGGACGAGCGGGCCAACCGGCTGGCGCACCGGCTGCTCGCCGTCGGCGTCGGCCCGGAGTCCCGGGTGGCCGTCCTGCAGCAGCGCTCGGTGGACCTCGTCGTCTCGCTGCTCGCCGTGCTCAAGGCGGGCGGCAGCTACGTGCCGCTCGACGCCCGTGCCCCGCAGACCCGCTGGCAGCTGGTCGTCGAGCAGACCGAGGCCTCGGTGTTGCTGCTCGACCGGGCCCAGCCCGCCCGGGAGTTCACCCACGGCGCGGTGGAGCTCCTGGCCGACGAGGGCCTGGACGCCTTCCCGGCGACCGCGCCCGCCGTCGCGGGCCACCCCGAGCAGCTCGCGTACGTGATGTTCACCTCCGGCTCCACCGGCCGGCCCAAGGGCGTCGCCGTCACCCACCGCGACCTGCTGGCCTTCGCGCTCGACGGCTGCTTCGCCGCCGATGCGCACCGCCGGGTCCTCTGGCACGCGCCGCACGCCTTCGACGCCGCCAACTACGAGATCTGGGTCCCGCTGCTGAGCGGCGGCATGGTGGTCGTCGCCCCGGCGCACGACATGGACGTCGCCACCCTGCGGCGCGCCGTCGCCGAGCACGGCATCACCGGCCTGCACCTGACCGCCGGGCTGTTCCGCGTGGTCGCCGAGAACGACCTCGACTGCCTCGCCGGCGTGCGCGAGCTGCTGGCCGGCGGCGACGTCGTCCCGGGCACCGCCGTGCGCGAACTGCTGGAGCGCTTCCCCGGCCTGGTCTTCAAGGACACCTACGGCCCCACCGAGACCACCTCCTTCGCGACCCACCACCGCGTCACCGACCCGGGCGCCGTGCCCGACGCGGTGCCGATCGGGCGTCCGCTGGACAACATGCGCGCCTACGTGCTGGACGCCGGCCTGCGCCGCGTCCCGCCGGGCGTGGTCGGCGAGCTGTACCTTGCCGGCGAGGGCCTGGCGCGCGGCTACTGGCAGGCGCCGGGACTCACCGCCGAGCGTTTTCTCGCCGACCCCTTCGGCCCCGCGGGCAGCCGGATGTACCGGGTGGGCGACCTCGCCCGCTGGAACGGCGACGGCCGGCTGGAGTTCGCCGGCCGGGCCGACGACCAGGTGAAGATCCGCGGCTTCCGGATCGAGCCGGCCGAGGTGGAGGCGGCCGTCGCCCGCCACCCGGGCGTCGGCTCGGCGGCCGTGGTGGTCCGCGAGGACCGGCCCGGCGACAAGCGGCTGGTCGCCTACGCCGTGCCCGCGGCCGGGCACCAGCTCGACCTCGACGCCCTGCAGGCCGGCCTCGCCCGGACGCTGCCCGACTACATGGTGCCCGCCGCCGTGGTGGCCCTGGAGGCGCTGCCGCTCACCCCGAACGGCAAGCTCGACCGCAGGGCGCTGCCCGAGCCCGGGACGCCGGGCGGGGGCTCCGGCGGCCGTGCCCCGCGCACCCCCGAGGAGCAGGTGCTCTGCGGCCTGTTCGCCGAGATCCTGGAGACCTCCTCGGTCTCGATCGACGACGGCTTCTTCGACCTCGGCGGGCACTCGCTGCTCGCCACCCGCCTGGTGCTGCGCATCCAGGCCGTCCTCGGCGTCGAGGTGGCGGTCCGCGACCTGTTCAACGCCTCCACCGTCGCCGAGCTCGCCGGGCTGATCGCCGGCGCCGCCGGGGCGACCCGGACGCCGCTCGCGCCGGTGGAGCGGCCCGCCGCGGTGCCGCTGGCCTTCCCGCAGCGCGGCCTCTGGTTCCTCAACCAGATGGAGGGCCCGAGCCCCACCTACAACCTCGGCGTCTCGCTGCGCTTCACCGGGCAGCTCGACCGCGAGGCCCTGTACGCGGCCCTGCACGACGTCATCGCCCGGCACGAGAGCCTGCGCACGGTCTTCCCCGCCGAGGACGGCGTGCCCCGCCAGCACGTGGTGCCCGCCGCCGAGGCCCGGGCAACGATCGGGGTCACCGAGATCGCCGAGGAGGAGCTGGACGAGGCGCTGACCCGGGCCGCCCGGCAGGGCTTCGACCTCGCCCGCGACCTGCCGATCCGGGCCGACCTGCTGGTGATCAGCCCGACCGAGCACGTCTTCCTGGTCCTCGTGCACCACATCGTCTCCGACGGCTGGTCGATGACCCCGCTGGTCTCCGACCTCGCCGCGGCCTACGCCGAGCGGAGGGCCGGCGGCGCGCCCGACCGGGAGCCGCCGACCGTCCAGTACGCCGATTACACCCTGTGGCAGGCGCGGTCGCTCGGGAGCGAGACCGACCCGGAGAGCCGGCTCGGCCACCAGCTCGACCACTGGCGGCAGGCCCTGGCCGGCCTGCCCGAGCAGCTCGACCTGCCCACCGACCGGCCGCGGCCGGCGGTGCTGAGCAACCGCGGCGACATCGTCCCGCTGGCCCTCGGCCCCGAGCTGCACGCGGCGCTCGCCGGTGTCGCCCGCACCAGTGGCGCCAGCCTGTTCATGGTGGTCCAGGCCGGGCTCGCCGCGCTGCTGTCCCGGCTCGGCGGGGGCACCGACATCCCGCTCGGCACCGCCGTCGCCGGGCGCAACGACGAGGCCCTGATGGAGAGCATCGGGTTCTTCGTCAACACGCTGGTGCTGCGCAACGACGTGTCCGGGGACCCGACCTTCCGCCAGCTGCTCGACCGGGTGCGCGAGGCCGACCTGGCCGCCTTCGCCAACCAGGAGGTGCCCTTCGACCTGCTGGTGGAGGCCCTCAGTCCGCACCGGTCGCTGGCCCGGCACCCGCTCTTCCAGACCATGCTCACCTTCGAGAACATGCCCGAGCTGACGCTGCGCTTCCCCGGGCTGCAGACCAGGCTCCACCCGGCCAACGCCCGCGCCGCCAAGTTCGACCTGGACTTCTCGCTCGGCGAGACCTTCGACGCCGCCGGCGCCCCGGCCGGGATCACCGGCACGCTGTCCTTCAACACCGACCTCTACGACCGCACCGGCGCCGAGGCGCTGGCCGCCCGGTTCGTCCGGCTCCTGGAGGCGGTGGCGGCCAACCCGGCGCTGCCGGTCTCCGCGGCGGACCTGCTGGCCGACGAGGAGCGGGCCGGTCTGGCCGGCCCGTGGCAGGGCGCCGAGGCGATCGAGGGCCCGACCACCCTGGCCGATCAGCTCGCCCACTGGGCCGAGCGGACGCCCGACGCCGTCGCGGTCAGCACCGCCACCGAACGGCTCGGCTACGCCGAGCTGGCAGCCCGGGTGAACCGGCTGGCCCGGCTGCTGGCCGGCCACGGCGTCGGCCCGGAGCGCTTCGCCGCCCTGCTGCTGCCGCGCAGCCTCGATATGGCGGTCGCCCCGCTCGCGGTCACCGCGGCCGGCGGCGCCTACCTGCCGATCGACCCCGGCCTGCCCGCCGAGCGGATCCGGTTCGTCGTCGAGGACACCCGCCCGGCGGCCGTGCTGACGACCCGCCGGCTGGCCGCCGCGCTGCCGCCGCTGCCGGAGGGGACCGCCCTGCTGCTCCTGGACGACCCGGCCACCGGGGCCACGCTCGCGGCCCTGCCCGGGTACACCCCGGAGCCCGGCGAGCTGAACGGCGCGGTGCGCCCGGACAACCTCGCCTACGCCATCTACACCTCCGGTTCGACCGGCCTGCCCAAGGGCGTCACCGTCGAGCACCGCAGCCTGGTGAACCTCTTCACGGCGCACCGGCGCGACCTGTTCGAGCCCGCGGTCGCGGCGGCCGGCGGCCGCCGGTTCCGCGCCGGAGTGACGGCCTCGCTCTCCTTCGACACCTCCGTCGAGGGCCTGCTCTGGGCGCTGGCCGGCCACGAGGTGCACATCGTCGACGACGACGTGCGCCGCGACCCGCAGGCCCTGGTGGCCTACCTGGCCGAGCACCGCGTCGACTTCCTCGACATCACCCCCTCGTATGCGGCCGAGCTGGTCGAGGCCGGCCTGCTCGACCGCACCGACACCGCCCCGGCGGTGCTTATGCTCGGCGGCGAGGCGCTCGGCCGGGACCTCTGGGAGCGGTTGGCCGGATCGCCGGCCACCGCGAGCCACAACTTCTACGGCCCCACCGAGTTCACCGTCGACGCGCTCTCCGCACCGCTCGGCGCCGCCGACCGGCCGGTGATCGGCCGGCCGATCCGCGGCACCCGTGCCCATGTGCTCGACGGCGCCCTGCGGCCGGTCCCCCCGGGCGTCCCGGGCGAGCTCTACCTGGCCGGCGCCGGCCTGGCCCGCGGGTACTGGCAGCGGCCGGGCCTGACCGCCGAGCGGTTCGTCGCCGACCCGTTCGGCCCCGCCGGGAGCCGGATGTACCGCACCGGCGACGTTTTGCGCCGGCAGGCCGACGGCCATCTGGTCTACCTCGGCCGGGTCGACGACCAGGTCCAGGTGCGCGGCTTCCGCGTCGAGCTCGGCGAGATCGCGGCGGCCCTCGGTACGCTGCCCGGCGTCGCGCGGGGTGCGGCCCTGGTCCGCGAGGACACCCCGGGCGACCAGCGGCTCGTCGGCTACGCCGTGCCCGAGCCCGGCGCCGCGCCGGACCCGGCGGACGTCCGCGCCGCCCTGCGGCGGAGCCTGCCCGAGTACATGGTGCCGAGCACCGTGGTCCTGCTGGACGCCCTGCCGCTGACCGCCAACGGCAAGCTCGACCAGAAGGCCCTGCCGGCGCCGGAGCGCGGCGCGGCCACCGCGGCCCGGGCGCCCCGCACCCCGCGCGAGGAGGTGCTCGCCGGGCTCTTCGCCGAAGTGCTGGGCGTGCCCGGGGTCGGGGTGGACGACGGCTTCTTCGACCTCGGCGGGCATTCGCTAATGGCCGCCCGGCTGGTCAACCGGATCCGCACCGCGCTCTCCGTCGAACTCTCCGTCCGCACCCTGTTCGAGGCGCCCACGGTGGCCGCGCTCGCCCGCGCCCTGGACGGCGCGGCGGCCGCCCGGCAGCCGCTCGCCGTCCAGGAACGGCCCGACCCCCTCCCGCTCTCCTACGCCCAGCGCCGCCTCTGGTTCCTCAACCGGCTGGAGGGGCTGAGCGCGACCTACAACGTGCCGGTGGTGCTGCGGCTCTCCGGCGAGCTCGACCGGGCCGCGCTGGAGCTCGCGCTCGGGGACCTGATCGAGCGCCACGAGAGCCTGCGCACGGTCTTCCCCGAGACCGGCGGCACGCCGCGGCAGCGGGTGCTGGACGCCGCCGAGGCACGGCTGCCGCTGGCCGTCGTGGACACCACCGAGGAGGACCTGCCCGACCGGCTGCGGGCCGTCGCGACTCAGGGCTTCGACCTGGGCGGGCGGCTCCCGCTGCGGGCCACCCTGTTCGCGCTCGGCGGGACCGAGCACGTCCTCGCCCTGGTGGTGCACCACATCGCCACCGACGGCTGGTCCGAGGCGCCGCTGGTGCGCGACCTGTCGGCCGCCTACACGGCGCGCCGCGCCGGCGCCGCGCCCGACTGGGCGCCGTTGCCCGTCCAGTACGCGGACTACACGCTCTGGCAGCGCGCGCACCTGGGCGACGAGTCCGACCCGGAGAGCGGCATCGCCCGCCAGCTCGCCTACTGGCGGGACGCCCTGGCCGGCCTGCCCGACGAGCTGTCGCTGCCCACCGACCGCACCCGGCCGGCCGCGGCGAGCTACCGCGGGCGCACCGCGGAGTGCTCGCTGAGCCCCGAACTGCACCGGCGGCTGGCCGCGCTGGCCCGCTCGCGCGGGGTCACCCTGTTCATGGTGCTGCAGTCCGCCCTGGCCGTGCTGCTGACCCGGCTCGGCGCGGGCGAGGACATCCCGATCGGCAGCCCGATCGCCGGGCGCGCCGACGCGGACCTGGAGGACCTGGTCGGCCTCTTCCTCAACACCCTGGTGCTGCGCACCGACACCTCGGGCGACCCGACCTTCGCGGAACTGCTGGACCGGGTGCGGCGGACCACCCTGGACGCCTACGCGCACCAGGACGTGCCGTTCGAGCGCATCGTCGACGCGGTCGACCCGGAGCGCTCGCTGGCCCGCCACCCGCTGTTCCAGGTCATGCTGATGGTCCAGAACATGCCGGCCACCGGGACCGCCCTGGGCGGCCTCGCCCTCCGGCCCGAGCTGGTGGACACCGGCGTCGCCAAGGTCGACCTGAGCTTCGCCTTCGGCGAGCGCCCGGACGGCCCCGGCGAGCCGGGCGCGCTCTTCGGGGTGGTCGAGTACAGCACCGACCTCTTCGACGACGGCACCGTCGAGGTGCTGGTGAGCCGGCTGGTCCGGGTGCTGGAGGCGGTGGCCGACGACCCGGAGCTGCGGATCGGCGCGCTGGAGGTGCTGTCCCCGGCCGAGCGCGGACGCGTCCTGGCCGAATGGAACGACACCGCCCGGCCGGTGGCGGACCGGCGGGTGCACGAGCTCTTCGCCGAACAGGCCGCGCGCACCCCGCAGGCGACCGCCGTGGTCTCCGCGGGCGTCGAGCTGAGCTACGCCGAACTCGACGCCCGGGCCGACCGGCTGGCTGCACTGCTGGCCGCCCGCGGCGCGGGGCCGGAGCGTCTGGTGGCCGTCGCGCTGCCGCGCTCGGCCGAGCTCCTGGTCGCCCTGCTGGCGGTCCTGAAGAGCGGAGCGGCGTACCTGCCGCTCGACCCGGACCACCCGCGGGACCGGATCGGCTACATCGTCGACGACGCCCGGCCGGCGCTGGCGCTGGTCACCGCCGCGACGGCGGGCCTGTTCACCGGGACGGACGTGCCGCTGCTGGCCCTGGACGGCGACCGGGCCGCCCCCGACGCTCCCGCGCCCCGGGTGGCGGTCTCCCCGGACCACCCCGCGTACGTCATCTACACCTCCGGCTCGACCGGCCGGCCGAAGGGCGTGGTCGTCCCGCACGGCGGGCTGACCAACTTCCTGGCCGACATGGCGGACCGCTTCGCCCTCGGCGCCGGCGACCGCCTGCTGTCGGTCACCACGGTGTCCTTCGACATCGCCGCCCTGGAGCTGTACCTGCCGCTGCTCGGCGGCGCGGGTGTGGTGATCGCCGACCGCGACACCGTCCGCGACCCGGCCGCGCTGCTGCGCACCGCCGCCTCCACCGGCGCCGGGATCGTCCAGGCGACGCCGTCGCTCTGGCAGGCCATGGTGACCGCGGTGCCAGAGGGCCTGCGCGGGCTGCGGGTCCTGGTCGGCGGCGAGGCGCTGCCGGCGGCCCTGGCCGCCCGCCTGCGCGAGCTGGCCGGCCCGGTGACCAACCTGTACGGGCCGACCGAGACCACGATCTGGTCGACCGCCGCCGAGCTCGGCGCGGCGGACGGGGCGGGGGCGCCGTCGATCGGCGGCCCGATCGCCAACACCCGGGTGTACGTCCTCGACGAGGGTCTGCGCCCGGTGCCGCCCGGGGTCTCCGGCGAGCTCTACCTCGCGGGTGCCGGCGTCGTGCGCGGCTACCACCGCAGGCCGGCGCTCACCGCGGAGCGCTTCGTGGCGTGCCCGTTCGGCCCGGCCGGCGACCGGATGTACCGCACCGGCGACGTGGTGCGCTGGTCGGCCGACGGCCGGCTGGAGTTCTCCGGCCGGGTGGACCACCAGGTGAAGGTCCGCGGCTTCCGGATCGAGCTCGGCGAGATCGAGGCGGTGCTCGCCGCGCACGGGGACGTGGGCCAGGCCGTGGTGGTCGACCGCCGCACCGAGCAGGGCGCCGTACGCCTGGTCGCCTACCTGGTGCCGCGTGCCGGCCGGCCGGCCCCCGGGCCGGAGGAGCTGAGGGCACACCTGCTGGCGTCGTTGCCCGAGTACATGGTGCCGGCCGCCTTCGTTCCGCTGGACGCGCTGCCGCTCACCCCGAACGGCAAGCTCGACCGGAAGGCGCTGCCCGCCCCCGGGTTCAGCGCCGCCGAGGGGTCGCGGGCCCCGCGGACCCCGGTCGAGGAGGTGCTCTGCACGGCCTTCGCCGAGGTGCTCGGCCTGCCGTCGGTGGGCATCGACGACAGCTTCTTCGAGCTGGGCGGGGATAGCATCGTCTCGATCCAGTTGGTCGCCCGGGCCCGCGCGGCGGGCGTGGCGGTCGCGGTCAAGGACGTCTTCGAGCACCGGACGGTGGCCGGTCTGGCCAGTACCGCGACGCTGATCGACGGCGCAGCGGCGGCCGAACCCGACGTCGCGGTGGGCGAGTTCGCGCCGACGCCGATCATGCACCGGCTGCGCGAGCGGGGCGGCGGGATCGACGGCTACAGCCAGCCGATGCTGCTCCGCACCCCCGCAGGCCTGGACCTGCCGACGCTCACCGCGCTGCTGCAGGCGGTGCACGAGCGGCACGACATGCTCCGCGCACGGCTGATCGAGGACGAGCACGGCGGGTGGCGGCTGAGCGTGCCGCCGGCCGGGACGGTGGGCGCGGCGGACCGGCTCGACCGGGTCGACACCGCCGCCGCGGCCGAGCTCGCACCGCTGGTGGCGGACCACCTCGCCGGCGCGGTCGCCCGGTTGGCGCCGCGGGACGGGGAGATGCTGCGCGCGGTCTGGTTCGACGCCGGCCCCGACCGCCCCGGTCGGCTGCTGCTGGTCGCCCACCACCTGGTGGTCGACGGCGTCTCCTGGCGGATCCTGGCACAAGACCTCGCCGAGCTCTGGGCCGCGGCCGCCGACGGCCGGGACGCGGCGCTGCCGGCCGTGGGCACCTCGGTGCGGCGGTGGAGCGAGCTGCTGGCCGCCGAGGCCGCCACCGACCACCGGCAGGCCGAACTCGGCTTCTGGGCCGAGGTGCTGAGCACCCCAGACGCCCCGCTGGGCGCGGCGGACGCCCCGCTGGGCACGGCACCGGACCGCGCCGGCGCCGCCGTGGCCCCGGCCGGACGGGTCGCGCTGACCGTGCCGGTCGGCACCGCCGAGGCACTGCTGACCCGTCTGCCCGCGGAGTTCCACTGCGGAGTGGAGGACGTCCTGCTGGCCGCGCTCGGGCTGGCGGTCGTCGACCGGCGCCGCCGGCTGGGCGGCTCGGCGACCTCGCTGCTGGTGGCGGTCGAGGGCCACGGACGCGACGAGGGCGTCGGCGGCGCCGATCTCTCCCGCACGGTGGGGTGGTTCACCAGTCTCCACCCGGTGCGGCTCGACCTCGGGCCGCTCCCGTGGGCCGAGGTGTGGTCCGGCGGCCCCGCTGTGGGGCGCGTGGTCAAGCGGGTCAAGGAGCAGTTGCGGGCGGTGCCCGGCACCGGCATCGGCTACGGCCTGCTGCGCCACCTCGGCAGCCGGCCCGGCGCGGAGCCGGTCGGCCCGGCGGTCCCGCGGATCGGCTTCAACTACCTTGGCCGGATCGCGCTGGGCTCCGACCCCGCGGGCTTCTGGGACGTGGCGCCCGAGGCGCTGGACCTGGACCTCGGGGCGGCCGCGCCCGACCCGGCCCACGACCTGGAGCTCGACGTCGTCGCGGTCGACCGGGCGGGCGGACCGGAGCTGCGCGCCACGCTGACCTTCGCGCCCGACGCGCTCCCGGAGCCCGACGTGCGGGAGCTGGGCGCGGGCTGGCTGCGGGCCCTGGAGGCGCTGGTCGCCCATGGGGCGGGCCCGGGCGCGGGCGGCCACACCGCGTCCGACCTGCCGCTCGCGGGCCTGGAGCAGGCGGAGATCGAGCTGTTGGAGGGCGAGTGGTAGCCCCAGGCTGACCGGCCCGGCCGGTACGCCGTTCGGCGGCGGTGGGACCCGCCCACCGCCGCCCCCTTTTCGAGACCGGAGGCACAGATGTCCCTTGCACCCGAGGAGTTCACCCGGACGATGGCGCGGGTGCCCGGCCCGGTGGCGGTGGCCACCACGGTCGACCGGGCCGGCCGCCGCTGGGGGTTCACCGCCAGCTCGTTCAGCTCCCTGTCGATGACGCCGCCGCTGGTGCTGGTCTGCCTGGGCAAGTCCGCCAGCACGCACCGGGCGTTCGTGACCGCCGACTCCTTCATGGTCAACGTCCTCGCCCAGGAGCAGTCCGGGATCGCCCTGCGGTTCGCGCGCTCCGGCGTGGACCGCTTCGAGGCCGGCGACACCCTGCCGCTGGAGCTGGGGCTGCCCGGCATCCCGGAGGCGGCGGTCCGGGTGGCCTGCTCCATGCACCAGGTCCTCGACGGCGGCGACCACTCCATCCTGATCGGCCGGGTCGAGGCGGCCGCGGTGGGCGCCGATGCCCCGCTGGTCTACTGCGACCGCGCGTTCCAGCGCCCGGTGACGCTGGACCCGGCCACTGTCTGAGTGCGAACCATGGTTCGAACTTTTTGATGGATCGTTGGCGATCCGACTCGGGTCGCCGATCCTGCTGGCATGTCCATCACGCAGAATCGACCGGAGCGACCCGGTGCGGACGGCAGCACCGCCGCGCCCGGTCCGGTGCGGCCCCGGACCGCGCGTCCACCCTACGAGCGGCCGGTCCTGGCGGTGATCGCCGCGGCCTGCGCGCTGGTGGCCTGCTGGGACCTCGACGGCCGGGCCCTCTCGCCGTACGCGCCAGCCGCGGTGCGCAGCATGGCGCACTCCTGGAAGGCCTTCCTCTTCGGCGCGCTGGACCCGGCCTCCTCCCTGACCGTCGACAAGGTCCCCGGGGCGCTCTGGCCGCAGGCGCTGTCGGTGCGGCTGTTCGGGTTCCACCCCTGGGCGGTCTTCCTGCCGCAGGCAGTCTTCGCCGTGCTCACCGTGCTGGTGCTGCACCGGGCCGTGCGCCGGCACGCCGGCCCGCCCGCCGCCCTGCTCGCCGCGGCCGCGATGGCCTGCACGCCGGTGGCCGCGGCACTCGCCCACTTCGCCTGGCCGGACACCCTGCTGACGCTCCTGCTGGTGCTGGCCGCCGACGCGACCCTGCGGGCGGTGGACGGCGGGCGGCAGGGGCCTCTGCTGATGGCCGGCGTCTGGGTCGGGCTGGCGGTGCACGCCAAGATGCTGGAGGCGTGGGGCGTGCTGCCGGCGCTGGCCGCCGTCCACCTGCTCGCCGCACCGACCGCCCTGGCCCGCCGGCTGCGCGACCTCGCCCTCGCCGGCGTCGTCACGGCCGCGGCCTCCTGCGCCTGGATAGCGGTGGTGTGGGCGGTTCCGGCCGAGGACCGCCCGTACGTCGACGCGACCTCCGACAACGACCCGTTCAGCATGGTGTTCGACTACAACGGGCTCGACCGGTTCAACGCACAGACGCAGTCCGCCGGGACGTACCCCTACCGCAGCGGCCTGTTCGACGCGGTCTTCGGCCTGCTCGGCACCCAGGTCATGTGGCTGTTCCCGGCCGCGGCCGCGGCCGTGGTGTGGACGCTGCTCCGGCGCCGCCGCGCGGGCCGCACCGACGCCGCGCGCGCCGGGGTGCTGCTCTGGGCCGGCTGGCTCGGCACCTACGCCACGGTCTTCAGCGTCGCCCAGATCAACCACGTCGCCTACGCGGTCGTGCTCGGGCCGCCGCTGGCGGCGCTGGCCGGGGTGGGCCTGGCCGGGTGCGCGCAGGGCTTCCGGGAGGGGATCCGGGAGCGCGGCCGGCGGGCCTGGGCGCTGCCGGTGCTGGTCGCGGCCACGGCCGCCTGGGCGGTCCTCCTCACCCGGCGGGCACCCGGCTTCCGGCCCTGGCTTCCCGGCCTGGTGACCACCCTGGCCGTCCTCGCGGTGCTGCTGCTCCTGGGCCTGCTCCTGGCCGTGTTCCGGGGCCCGCTCCTGTCGGGCACCGCCCCGGGCGGGCCGCTGCTGCGCCGGTCGCGGGAGCGGCTCGCGGCCGCCGGGGTGGTGCTGGGGGTGGCGGCGGCGCTGGCGGCCCCGGCCACCTGGACCGTCTCGACCGCGGTCCGGGAGTACACCGGGATCTCGACCAGCCCGGAGGCCGGTCCGCTCTTCGCCGACTGGGAGTTCGTCGACGCGCCGCACGAGGTGCGCGCACAACTCTCCGCGGCGGCCGCCGAGTTCCTGAAGCCGGAGAACCTCGGGCAGGTGCTCGGCCCGACGGTGCCCGCCGCGGCGGACCAGGCCGCGCTGCGGTTCGCGGCCGAGCGCTCGGACGGGCGCCGGTACGCGCTGGCGGTCTCCGACGCGGTGCGGGCCGCGGACCTCATCGCCGACTCGGGCGCCTCGGTCCTGCCCATGGGCGGGTTCACCGGGCGCGTCCCGTTCCCGGACCGGGAGCACTTCCTGTCCCTATTGCGGGCGGGGGAGCTGCGCTACGTGCTGGCCGTCCCGCCGACCCAGCCGGGCCCGTCGACGGCGACCACCGCGAACCTGGAGTGGGTGGCGGCGAACTGCGCGCCGGTCGATCCGGCCGAGTACGGCGTGGGCGCGCCCACGGCCGACGCGGCGGCCGGGCCCGGGGGAGCGGCACCGAGCCGGCTCTACGACTGTGCGGGCCGGGCGCCGGCGGCCCCGTGACGGACCGCCGGACCGACGGCGGTGGCCCCCCGCCGACCGCGGCGGGGGGACCGACCCGGGGCTACTCGTCCAGCAGGTCCGGCTGTTCGGCGACGATCTCGTCCCAGAGCAGCTGGAAGCTGAACCAGCCGAGCTGGGCGTCGCCGAACCCGGCGCCGGCCGCCAGCGCCTGCTCGTGGCTGAACGCCTTCGGCGTCCCGGCCGCGTGGGCGAGCAGCTGGACCTGCGCGCAGCTGTCGTAGGTGAAGAACCAGTGCACCGCCTCGTCCAGCGAGCCGCCGACCGTGATGAGCCCGTGGTGGCGCAGCAGGATGGCGCGGTTGTCGCCGAGCTTCTCCGCGATGTCCCGGCCCTGGGCCAGCGAGACCGAGGGTCCCTCGTACTCGTCGTAGAGCACCTGGCGGCCGTAGAACGCGCAGGCCTCCTGGTCGATGGGCTCCAGCAGCCGGCCGAGCGCACCGAGCGCCCGGGAGTGCGCGGTGTGGCCGTGCGCGGCGGCGGTGGCCCCGGGCTGGAGCTCGTGGATCTGCGAGTGGATCACGAAGGCGCTGGGATTGACCCGGTGCCGGCCCTCCACCACCCGGCCGGTGGAGTCGACGCAGATCAGGTCGGCGACCCTGACCCGCTTGAAGGAGACGCCGAAGGGGTTCACCCAGAACCGGTCGGCGTGCTCGGGGTCGCGTACCGAGATGTGGCCGGAGATACCCTCGCCGAACCCGTACTTGCCGAACAGCCGCAGGGCGGCGGCGAGCCGCTGCTTGCGGTGGCGCCGGGTCTCCTCGGGGGTCGCGAACTCGGGCTCGCCGGGGATCGGCAGGCCGGTGGCGGTGTCGGCCAGGAACTCGGCCTCCGGCCGCGGGGCCGTGGTGGTCATGACGGATCGTTCCTCTCGGGTCGCAGGGGGCGGGGCGTGACCCGAAGGACACGCCCCGGGGAGGGGCGGTGCGGGCCGCTCAGGTCGAGACCAGGACGTCCGCGGCCCGGGCGGCGTCCAGCTCCGCGGAGTGGTCGAGGATCGCGGCGACGATGTCCGCGCTGCGGTCCACCAGGGACGGCACGCCCCAGGTGAAGAAGAGGGCGCCGGCCCCGATGTTGCCGAGCCCGTACAGGCGCGGGTCCGGCCGCCCGTCCACGGTGAGCCGGCTGGTGGCGCGCTCAAGGTGCAGTCCGCCGTACGGGTGCCGGTCCGCGGCCCGGCCGTGCACCAGCGAGTCGACCAGCGGACGCGCCGCCGCCGGGATCCGGTCCTCGGCGGCGTTCACCGCGTTCACCACCGTGTCGGCGGTGACGGCGGCGTCGGTACCGGTCAGGGCGTCGAAGCGCGCGTCGGGGCGCACGGTGATGCTCCGCAGCCCGGAGCGGTTGGCGAGCTGCCCGCTGTCGAACATCCGCACCAGGGCGGCGGCGCTGCCCGGGGGCATCGGGCAGCAGAGGCTCATCGTGGTGCGGTAGTGGCTGCGGAGCACCTCGGCCTGGTCCCGCGGCCGCAGCAGCGGCCACACGTCGGGCCCGGTCTCCGGGACGGCGCGCTGCAGGATGCGCTGCCCCATCGCGGGCGAGTCGACGTCGCCGAGCTGGCGGCGCAGCCGCGCCACCGGGTCCTCCCGGCCGAGCGCCGCGAGGTCGGCCATCGCCGCGTCGAGGTCGGCGCCGGCGTCGCGGAACTCCGCGCGCATCAGGGCGCCGAGGTCGTCGATCGACAGGTGGCGCCGCCGCCGGGCCAGCGACCGCAGCCGCTCGGTGGTGAAGTGCCGCAGCTCGAAGGGGATCGGGCGCTGCCGGACCCCGGGCAGGACGCCGCGCCGGGAGAGCAGGCTGATCGGGCCGCGGTGGCCCTGGGCGGCGAGCGAGAGCACGATGTCGACGGCGGTCAGGCCGCTGCCGAGGACGGCCACGTGGTCGTCCGCGTCGATCTGCCGGAGCCGGCCCAGGACCGGGTACGGGTCGGTCACGAAGCCCGCCGCGCCGGCGAGGCCGTAGCCGTCCTGGGGACGGTCGCCGCCGACGCAGAGGACCACGTGGTCGAAGGACCGGACGCCGCCCCGGCCGGAGCGCAGCACGACCTCGTCCGGGCCGCGGTCGGCGGCCGTCACCGGCTCCCCGATGAGGTTCACCTGCCAGCCCTGTCTGCGCAGGTCGGCCAGGGCCGCGGCGGCGGTCTGCTCCAGGTACTCGCCGTAGACGGTGCGCGGGGCGAAGCGGACGCCGGACCAGGGGTCGAACTCCGCCGGGCCGCCGGTGGCGCGGTCCCGGGCCGCCAGCCAGCGCTCGAAGTGCCCGGGGTCGCCGGCCCGCACCGACATGTCGTCGGGGGTGGCGTTCACCCGGAGCGTCTCGGTGTCGACCTGGTACGCGCGGCCGCGCCAGAGATCGGGCGACGGTTCGAACACCGTGACGCTGCCCGGTCCGCCGCGGGCCCGGGCCAGCGCGTCGATCAGGCAGACTGCGGCCGCGCCACCTCCGACGATGCCGATCGAGAATCCACGCGACATTTCTCAGTCACCTATCGATAAATGGAAGGTGCGGAGTGCTGCATCGACAGTCGTGTCCGCGGCCGCCGGAATCCTTCCTCGCCGTCGTGGGAATGTCGTGAAGTGCCGCCCATTCCTACCAAGTTCCGACGAGTATTCCGTCGGCCCGGAATGTGGTCCACCGAACTGTCAGGTTGTTGACAGCGCGCCGGGGAGGGGACTTGGAGGCCGTATCGGACGTGGGACAGTGCGGGCCGGCGCCGTCGGAATAGCCGCTCTCGATTCTTCGATGCGGGGGGGACCGGGCACCCGTGACGCTGATAGAGCTGTCGCCTGAACGTTTGGCGAGTCGTACCCGAGAGGCAGACACCACCATGACGCAGACCGCCGTCGAAGCGCTGGAACTACCCGGGGCGGACCTGGAGGAGCTGGGGCCGGACTTCTACCGGGACCCGTACCCCGTCTACGCGCGGCTGCGTGAGCAGGGCCCCGTCGTCCAGGTCCGCTTCGGCCCGACGCCGGTGTGGCTGGTCGTCGGGTACGCCGAGGGCCGTTCCGCACTGGCCGATCCACGCCTGGTCAAGGACCAGGGCAGAATCGCCCGGGCCGCCGCCGCGCTGATGGGCGTCGAGGCACTGCCCGAGCCCGAGGAGCAGACCTTCGGCGAGAGGGTGCTGACCAGTCACCTGCTCTCCATGGACCCGCCGGACCACGGGCGGCTGCGCGGCCTGGTCGGCAAGGCGTTCACCAACCGCAAGGTCCAGGCACGGCGGGCGCGGGTGAACGAGGTGGTGGCCGAGCTGTTCGACGCGGTGGCCGGCAAGCCCGAGATCGAGCTGCTCGCGGACGTCGCGTACCCGCTGCCGATCACCGTGCTCTGCGAGCTGCTGGGCGTGCCGGTGGGCGACCAGGCGGAGTTCACCCGGCTGGCCAACGCGCTCAACTTCGAGCCGCCGGAGCGGATGCGCGAGATCGCCGGGGAGCTGGCCGATCTGGTGCTGACCTGGGTGGAGCTGCGCCGCCGGGAACCCGGGGACAACCTGCTCAGCGAGCTGGTCCGGGCGCACGACGTCGACGGGATCCTCAGCCTGGAGGAGCTCGTCTCGATGGTGTTCCAGATCCAGAGCGCCGGCTTCGGGCCGACCAGCCACCTGATCTCCAACGGCGTCCGGGCCCTGATGGTGCACCCGGACCAGCTCGCGCTGCTGCGGGCCGACCGCTCGCTGATCCCGGCCGCCGTCGACGAGTTCGCCCGCTTCGACACCACGGTGCACCTGGCGATGCTCTCGGTGGCCGCGGAGCCGGTCGAGCTCGGCGGGGTGCTGATCGCGGAGAACGACTTCGTGGTGGTCGCGACCGGTGCGGGCAACCGCGACCCGAAGTACCGGGCCAACCCCGACGTGCTGGACATCCGGGCCAGCACCGCCGCCCACCTCGGCTTCGGCCACGGCATCCACCACTGCCTGGGCACCGCGCTCGGCAAGGTCCAGGCCGAGGCGGTGGTGGCGGCGCTGCTCGACCGCTACGAGACGGTCGAACTGGCCGTCCCGGCGGGCGAGCTCACCCACAAGGTGTTCCCGGCCCGGCTGCTCGACGCGCTCCCGCTGCGCGTCGGCTGAGCCCGGGACCGTCCGCAGGTGCTCGGGGAGACCAATCCCGTCGGGCACGAGGCGAACGGTCGGACACGCCCTGACCCGGGCCGCCACGGCGTCCGGCCCCCCACGGGCCGGGCGCCGTCGTGCGTCCGGACGCCGGCCGGCCGGGTCCGTCCTGCGTGCGGTGGAGGGGCCGCCTCCCCCGCGCGAGGGAGGCGGCCCCTTCTCGCGGCAGATGCGCGGGGCCTGTTCCGTCCGGCACCGTTGAACCAGCAAGAGGCAGGTACCGCCCGCCGGATCGGTGGAGGCCCTGGCCGCCCCGCCACCGATCGGGTATCCGAACGAGGAGAGCTCCCGATGACCGCTCGCACCATCCTGACCAAGCTGCACGGCCCGACGGCGGCGGGCGTGCCCCGCTGGGCGGTGTGGACCGCGTACGCGACGACCCTGACGGCGCTGCCCTCGTGCATCTGGCGCATCGCGGCGATGAACCTCAACGCGCCGCTGATCGACCACAACGACGCGCCACCGGAAGGCCACGGCGCCGTCCTGGTGAGCGGCGAGGGCTCCTGGTGGTACGTGATCGCGCTCAGCGTGGTCAGCGAGGCGCTGGCTTTCCTCGCCGTGGGCCTGGTCGCCCGGTGGGGCGAGGTGTGGCCGCGGTGGGTCCCCGGGCTGGGCGGCCGCCGGGTGCCGATCATGGCGGCGGTCGTCCCCGCGGGCGTCGGCTCGGCGCTCCTGATGGTCTTTCCGTACGCGATGGTGATGTTCGCCAACGGCCGCATGGTGAACGGGAATCCGGACACCACGATGACCCACGGCTGGCAGACCGTCGCGTTCTGGGTCTCCTACCTGCCGCTGGCCGCCTGGGGGCCGCTGCTGGCCGTCCTGACGGTGCACTACTACCGGCGCCGCCGGGCCGCCGAGGCGGCCGGCCGGAGCCGGAAGCCGGAGGCCGCCCTGGTCGGGTGACGCGCGGACGCACCGGTCCGGTCCGGCGGCCGCCCCGTCGTGCGGTCCGGCCGCCCTGCGGACACCCGCCCGCCGCCTTCCCGCCGCCTCCCCGCCGCCTCCCCGTCTCCTCCACGGCGGCTTCACCTGGGGGGTTCGAATTGTTCGACGTGGCGTTCCGCCGCACCGCGCTCCGGTGAACCATTCACCGAGAGAGCGGTGCGGTCGACCGGCACCGCGCGACGGCCCCGCCCGCTGCGCAGCGCACCCGCGCGAGCGCGGCGGCACCGGCCGGACCACCTTCCGATGACAGGAGACAGGGATGGCCCGCACACCGTCGGCCAGACGCTGCCCGGCATACCCCGGCACCACGCGGCGGACCGCCGCACCCGCGGCCCCGCACCCGGCCGCCGACCGCGGCCGGTCGGCCGCCACCTGCCGTACCCGCCGCGGCCGCGGCACCCGCCCGGCAAGAGGCCGGGCATGATCCCGGGGAGCGGCCCGGGCGCGGCCGCCCGGACCGGCGCGGCCGGACCGGCGGTGCCCGCACCGATCCGGTACGTCGCGAGCCTGGAGCCGGTGTTCTCCGGCCCCTGCGACGGCTTCCCGATCCTGCCCGGGGTCTCCCTGCTGGACTACGCCTGGGCGAGCGCCGACGCCAACCTGCCCGTGCCCGGCCTGCACCTGCAGACCGTCGACCGGGCCCGTTTCACCGGTGCGGCGTTCCCCGGCGACGAGCTGAGCGTCGAACTCGCCTGGGCGCAGCAGGGCCCGGACGAGTGGACCTGCGCGGTCACCGTCGCCACCCCGCGCGGCCCGGCCTCGTCCGCGCGGCTGCGCTACGGCGCGGAGGCCGCGCGGTGATCGGGCTGGACGGAATCGCCCGGCTGCTCCCGCGCCGGCGCCCGATGCTGCTGGTGGACCGGATCGTCGAGGCCGTACCGGGTGAGCGGATCACCGCGGTCAAGGCGGTCACCGGCAACGAGCCCTGCTACCTGGGGCTCCCCTTCGGTACCCCGGCCGAGCGGCTGGCCTACCCGCCCGCGCTGCTCGTCGAGTCGTGGGGCCAGACCGCCGGCCTGCTGGCGAGCATGGCGGCCGGCGACGCGCCCGAGGCCGTGATGCTGCTCGGCGGGGTCAGCGGCGTCCGGTTCCACCGGCCGGTCCACCCGGGAGTGGCGCTGGAGCACCGGATCAGGGTCGCCCTGGCCATGAACGACACCACGGTCTTCGAGGGCGAGACGCTGGTGGACGGCGAGCGGGTGCTCTCCGTCGGCCGGATGACGATCGCCTACCGCCGCTGGGACACCATCCCCATCGAGGGGTTCGGCGCGCTGCGGAGCCCCGCTCCGGCCGCGGAGGCGGCCGCGATCCCGGCCCAGCGCGACCGGTGACCCGTCGCGGCCCCGCCGGGCCGTCCCCGGTGCGGCCCAGTCCTCCGCGGGGCGCAGCTCCGGCTCCCCCGTGCGGGTGAGCCGGTCCCTCCGCACGATGGACGCGAGCGGCCCGGCGGGCTGCCAGGCTTGATCACACGAAGGCATGAACTGCCCGTCGGGCCGGGGGAGTTCGGCCGATCCGCCCACCGGCCGGACGCACGTACCCCAGGGGGACTCCCGATGACCGCTCGCACCATTCTGAGCAAGCTGCACGGCCGGACGGCGGCCGGCGTGCCCCGCTGGGCGCTGTGGGCGGCCTACGCCGTTCCGCTGACCACCACGCCCTCCTGCATCTGGCGGATCGCCGGGGTGGCCGGCGGCGCACCGCTGCTGGAGCACCGCGCGGCGCCCCCGGAGGGACACGGCCCGGTGATCTTCGAGGGGCCGCAGTACGTGGTCGCGCTCAGCGTGCTCAGCGAGGTCCTGGCCTTCCTCAGCTTCGGGCTGATCGCCCGCTGGGGCGAGGTGTGGCCGCGCTGGGTCCCCGTGCTGCGCGGCCGCCGGGTGCCGATCAAGGCCGCGGTGGTCCCGGCCGGCATCGGCGCCACCCTCCTGCTGATCTTCCCGTACGGGCTGCTGATGTCCGCCCTCGGCCTGATGATCAACGGGAACCCCGACGGCACCGTGACGCACGGGTGGCAGACGGTGGTCTTCTGGGTCGCCTACGGCCCGCTGGCGGCCTGGGGGCCGCTGGTCGGCGCCCTGACGGTGCAGTACTACCGGCGCCGCCGCGCGACCGAGGCCGCTGCGGCCACCGCCGCCACCGAGGCCGCTGCGATCCCGGCGGGTACCCCCGCCGCCGCGCCGGCCGAGGCCTGGCGCGGTGAGGCGGCCGTGGCCCGCTGACGGCGGTCGCGACCGCCGGCCGGGCCCGCGTGGCGCCCTCGCGGGCCCGGCGCGGGCCCGGCGCGTGTCAGCAACCTGACGATCCGGGCCGCCGGGGCCGCTCCGCGGGCGATCGACCGCGTCCAATGGAGACCGGCTCTGCCCCCGTCGATTGGGAAAGCACGATGTTCGAACGCGACGTCACAACCGAAGGACACCCGGGCGCGAAGGCGGTCGCCGCATGAGCGCCGCCGACCCCCGCACCGCGCCGCGGCAGGCGCTGACCCTGGACGACTACGCGGCCCTGGCGCGCGAGGGGACGGACCCGGAGGTCTGGGACTTCCTCCAGGGCGGCGCCGGGGAGGAGCGGACGCTCTCCGAGAACCTCCTCGCCTTCGACCGGCGGCGGCTGCGCACCCGGGTGCTGACCGGGGTGGCCGAGGCCGACACCGCCGTCACGGTGCTCGGCCGCCGCTGGGCCGCCCCGGTGGGCGTGGCCCCGATGGCCTACCACACGCTGGTCCACCCCGGCGGCGAGACGGCCACCGTGCAGGCGGCCGGGGTGGCGGGCCTGCCGGTCGTGGTGAGCACCTTCGCCGGGCAGCCCTTCGACAAGCTGGCCGCCGCCGCGAACTCGCCGCTCTGGCTGCAGGTCTACTGCTTCCGCGACCGGTCGGTGACCCGCCGGCTGGTGGAACGGGCCGCCGAGGCGGGCTTCGAGGCGCTGGTCCTCACCGTGGACACGCCCCGGCTCGGCCGCCGGCTGCGCGACCTGCGCAACGGATTCCGGCTGCCGGAGGGCATCGTGCCCGCCAACCTGCCGCCGGGCGACTACTCCTCGCCCAGCGGGCACTCGCGCACCGAGCTGGACCCCGCACTGGACTGGTCGGTGGTCTCCTGGCTGAAGTCGCTCAGCCCGCTGCCGGTCCTGCTCAAGGGCGTCACCACCGGTGAGGACGCCGCCCGGGCGCTCGACGCCGGCGCGGACGGCCTCGTCGTCTCCAACCACGGCGGCCGCCAACTCGACGGCGCCCACGCCACCGTGGACGTCCTGGCGGAGGTCGCGGCCGCGACGGCCGGCCGCTGCCCGGTCCTGCTCGACGGCGGGGTGCGGCGCGGCACGGACGTGCTGACGGCGCTGGCGCTCGGCGCCGACGCCGTCCTGCTCGGCCGCCCGGTGCTGCACGGGCTGGCGGTGGCAGGGCAGGACGGCGTCGCCGACGTGTTCGACATCCTGGTCGGCGAGTTGGCGGACGCACTGCTGCTCACCGGCACGCCGTCGGCCGCGGCCGCGGGCCCCGCGCTGCTGCGCCCGGCCGGCGCCGGCCCCGCGCCGACCGCGGCGCCGGCGGCGGTTCCGGGCCGGCCGGCGGCGGATCCCGCCGCCCCGGTCGTGCTGCGCAAGGAGGAGCTGCACGCCAGCCTCGGCGACCCGGTGCTGGACACCATGAACTTCCTCAACGAGGTGACCACCCGCTACCCCGGGGCCGTCTCCTTCGCACCGGGCCGCCCCTACGAGGGCTTCTTCGACACCGAGCAGCTCTTCGGCCACGTCCGCCGCTACCTCGACCACCTGGCGGCCGAGGGCGACACCCCCGAGGCCGTCCGGACCAAGCTCTTCCAGTACGGCCCCACCGCCGGGCTGATCAACGGCCTGATCGCCGACTCGTTGCGTGCGGACGAGGGCATCGACGCCACCCCCGGCTCGATCGTGGTCACCGTGGGCTGCCAGGAGGCGATGTTCCTCACCCTGCGCGCGCTGTTCGCCGGCCCGCAGGACGTGCTCCTGGCCGCCAGCCCCTGCTACGTGGGGATCACCGGCGCCGCCGCCCTGCTGGGCATCCCGGTCACCCCCGTCGAGGAGGGGCCGGACGGGATCGGCACCGCGGCGGTCGAGGCGGCGGTCCTGGCCGAGCGGGCCAGGGGGCGGCGCCCGCGCGCGCTCTACCTGGTGCCCGACCACTCCAACCCGTCCGGAAACACCATGCCGCTACAGGCCCGGGAGGAGCTGCTCGCGCTGGCGGCGCGGCTCGACCTGCTGCTGATCGAGGACAACCCCTACCGCCTGATGAGCACCGGCACCCGGCTGCCCACGCTCAAGGCGCTCGACACCGGGCGCCGGGTGGTACACCTCGGCTCGTACTCCAAGACGGCCTTCCCCGGGGCGCGGATCGGCTTCGTGGTCGCGGACCAGACCGTCGAGGACGCACAGGGCGGCACCGGCCTGCTCGCCGACGAGCTGGCCCGGATCAAGAGCATGGTGACGGTCAACACCCCGCCGCTCAGCCAGGCGGCCGTGGCCGGCCTGCTGCTGGCCGCCGACGGGCGGCTCTCGGAGCTCAACGCCGGGCCCGCCGCGCACTACGGGGATGTCCTGGCGGCCGTGCTGGAGCAGCTGGAACGGCACTTCCCCGAGGAGCGGCGCCGCTCGCTCGGCCTCTCCTGGAACGTGCCGAGCGGCGGGTTCTTCCTCACCGTCAACGTGCCGTTCCCCGCCGACAACGCGGCCCTGCTGCGTTCCGCCGAGGAGTACGGCGTGATCTGGACCCCGATGTCGTACTTCTACCCGCAGGGAGGCGGCGAGCACGCCATGCGACTCTCCTTCAGCTACCTGACCCGCGCCGACGTCGAGGACGGTACGGCCCGGCTGGCCCGCTTCGTGGAGGCCGAGGCCCGGGCCCGGGCCTCGGCCCACGCCGAGGCCACGGCGGCCGCCGGCACGACCCGGGCGGCCGACCGATGAGGAGCGCCGCCGTCATCGGAACCGGGGCGATCGGCACCTCCATCGCGCTCGCGCTGGCCAGGCACGGCGTCACCGTGTACCTGGACGACGTGAACCGGACGGCCGCCCGGACCGCGGAGGCCATGGGCGCCGGCTCGCTGGCCGCCCCCGACGGGCCGGTCGACCTCGCCGTCCTCGCGGTGCCGCCCGCGCACATCGGCACCGTCCTCGCCCGGTCGCAGCGGGCCGGGCTGGCCCGCGCCTACACCGACGTCGCCAGCGTCAAGGCCCAGCCGCACGACGAGATCGACCGGGCCGGGGCCGACCCGGCCAGCTACATCGGCGGCCACCCGATGGCGGGCACCGAGCGCTCCGGGCCGCTGGCCGGCCGGGCCGACCTCTTCGAGGGCCGGCCGTGGGTGCTCACCCCCTCCCCGTGCACCGGGCAGGAGACGCTGAACCGCGCGCTGGAGCTGGCCTCGCTGTGCGGGGGCACGCCGGTGGTGATGGACGCGGCGGCGCACGACCGCGCCGTCGCCCTGGTCTCGCACGCCCCGCACCTGGTCTCCTCGCTGCTGGCGGCCCGGCTGGCGGGCGCGGGGGAGGAGAGCATCCGGATCTCGGGGCAGGGGCTGCGCGACGTCACCAGGATCGCGGCCGGCGACCCCGGTCTCTGGAACGAGATCCTGGACGCCAACGCCACCGCCGTCGCCGACGTCCTGGACGCCTACGCGGCCGACCTCGGCCGGGCGATCGGCGCGCTGCGGGCCCTGGGCGGTGCCGACGCCGTACGGCGCAGGGCGGCCGCGTCCACCCTGGACGGCCTGCTGCGCACCGGCAACGAGGGCCGGGCACGGGTCGCCCACAAGTCGGGAACGCCGCTCACCGACCTGACCGCCGTGCCGGTCCTGGTGCCGGACCAACCCGGCGCCCTGGCAAGGCTGTTCACCGCCGTGGGCGAGATCGGCGTGAACATCGAGGACGTCCGGATCGAGCACTCGATGGACTGCCCGCGCGGCCTGGTCGAGCTGCTGGTGCAGCAGAGGTCCGCGCCGGCGCTGTCGCGGTTGCTGGACGCGGGTGGCTGGGCGGTGGCGGAGAACGCCGTGGCGGAGCACGCGGTGATGGCGGCCGTCGGCTGACCCGGATGCGGCGGAGCTCCGGTGGCGCGGGATCGCCGCACTACCGGAGCTCCGCCGCGTCGCACTGGCCGGCTCGGCCTGCCCCGGCCGGGTCGCCGGGTCCGGTGGGCCGGACGGTCAGTGGCCGGCGGCCACCGGATCGCGCTGCGCGACCGGCTTGATCAGCGGTCGCGCGAGCGTGGCCCAGTCCGCCGGCGCCACGGCCAGCGAACGGTCGAGCCGGGCCGCGTTGAAGAAGATCTCTTCGTGTTCGAGCAGGCCGGGGTCGGCCAGTAGCCCGAGGTCGCGGTCGAAGGTGAACGGGACGATGGACCCGCTGCGGCACAGGGTGAGCCGCTCGGCGGTCTGCCGGTCGGCGAAGGCCGCTCGATCGCCGCCGAGGTGGTGGGCGACGGCTTCCAGGTCGACCCGGCGGTCACCGGGGACGACGACGACACTGTGCCGGGGCGGGCTCCCGGCGGTCCTGGTCCGGATTACGATGGACTTCGCGGCCTGCCGCAGCGCGTGCCCGCGCATCTCACTCGCCTCGGCGGTACGTCCTTCCGGCCGGTGGTGGATCAGACGGAACGGCACCCCGGTCTCCGACATCATTGTCAGGAGCCGGTGGAAAATGCCGTGTTCGGTCGGGTCCGTGAGCCGACTGCTATTCACGGAATTACCTCCCTCGAAAGGCTGGCTCGAACGTAGTGCCTGCCGGGGTCCGGGAATTCGGAATTGGCCAGTAGCTGTCATGACCGGAATCGGTCAGGTGTCCGGGCCCGCTCCGGCGGATCGCCACCGCGCGTGGGCGACCGTGCGCGGACCGTGGCCGATCCGGGGGTGCCGGCGCGGATCGGCGGGTCGGCCACGCAGCTTGCTGACAGGGCGGTAGGGCTGCCGTGCCGCCGCGCTGTTCGATGGCGATGGACGGAGTCGCATGTCATGGGGGAAACCATGAGGGAACTGTCGGCGGTGCCGGGACCGGCACCGCTCACCCGCCGCCGACCGGGGGACCAGGTCGAGCGCGGGCTCTTGGAGGTACAGGCACTGATCGAGGACGCCGTGGTGCGGCACCGGAACTTCGTGTCCCGGGGCGCCGTGGTGACCTCCGTGAAACCGGACGAGGCGGTGCTCTCGGCCGAGGCGGCCCGGCTGATCGGGCGGACCAGACGCGGTCTGGAGGTTGTCCTGGCCTCGGACGTGCCCCGGGCCAAGGGGATCTACCGGGCGCTCGGCGAGATGCTCGCCGCCTGCGGCGACGCCGTCACGGTGCGGCTGCTGTGCGTGCCGGAGACCCTGGACCGGGAGTTCGTCCGCACGCAGCTGGACGCGGGCCGCCAGTTGGAGGTGCGCACAGCCCAACTGCCCTGGATGGAAACGGTCCTGGTGGACAACCAGGTGGTGCTGGCCTGCGCGGACCTGGTCACCGGGAACCGCCAGGCGGCCGTGGTCCGGGACGTCTCGGTGATCCGCACCCTGCACAACCTGTTCGCCGGCGTCTGGCGGCGGGCGATTCCGGTGGAGCAGCAGCTCGACTTCGGCGGCTGGGCCCGGGCGGAGTTCGCCCGGCGGATCCTCGACCGGCTGAACGCCGGGGTGACGGACGAGGTGGCCGCGCGGGAGCTCTCGGTGTCGGTCCGAACCTACCGGCGCTACGTCGCCGAGATCATGGAAATGCTCGGCGCGAACTCCCGGTTCCAGGCCGGCGCGCGGGCCGCCGAGCTCGGGCTGCTGCCCCTCGGCCCGGCCTCCCGACCGGCCCGGCGCACCGCCTGACCTGCGCCGTCGCCCGCCGCGCCGGCCGCCGGACGCGCCGGTGGCAGCTTCCTGAAGCGGGCGTTGCCGCCGGCTCCGGGGGGCGGATAGAAATGGCGGCGGAAGGCCGGGGGCCACCTCGACCGGCCGGTTCGCGGCCGTACCACCACGGGCCGCGGACGGGTCTGCGCGGCGGCCGGAGCCCGGTCCGGAGGGGCGGACCCGAGGGGCGGCCCGGCGGAGCGCCCGACCGGGCTCCGGCGGGCGGCACGACCGCACCGCGGCCGCAGCACCACCGCGACCGCGGCGGCGGCGGAGGGGCACCGCGTGCCCCGGCCCGCCGCCGACCGGGACCGGCCCGCACGGGCCGCGTCCGCAGCACCACAGAGCCTCCGGCAGCCACCTCCCCGGGCGGGCTGCCGGAGCCGCCGTCAGACACGGCCCGTCCCGGTGGGAGACGGGCCGGGCGGCGGCACTCGGCGGAGCCGGGGCCGTTCCCCCGGCGGGTCCGGCTCCGCCGCGAAGCCCCGGGACGCCGGTGACCCACCGACCGAAGGTGCATCCATGACCCCCGAACCGATCGCGCTGCTGTTCCCCGGGCAGGGGACCCAGAAGCAGGGCATGGGCGAGCCCTGGCAGGAGACCGGCGCCTGGGCCGTCGTCGAGACGGTCTCCGAGCAGTCCGGCCAGGACGTCGCCGAACTGCTCCTGCACGCCGACGCCGAACGGCTGCGCCGGACCGACCTGGCGCAGCTGGCCGTCTTCACCGTCGCCGTCATGGCGTTCGAGGAGGCGGACCGCGCCGGCCTGACGGCCGGTGCGTCGGTGGCCGCCTGTGCCGGCCACAGCCTGGGCGAGTACGCCGCGCTGGTGGCCGCCGGGGCGCTCGGCCTGGCGGACGCCGCCGGGCTGGTCGCGGTCCGCGGCCGCGCCATGCGGGAGGCCGCCGAACTGTCCGACGGCACCATGGGGGTGCTCGTCGGTGCGCCGCTGCCGGCGGTCGAGACGCTGGTCGAGGACGCCCGGCAGGCCGGCCACCGGGTCTGGGTGGCCAATGTGAACGCACCCGGCCAGGTGGTGCTCTCGGGCTCCGCCGACGGGGTGGCGGCGGCCGCCGCCGAGGCGCCGGGGATCGGCGCCAAGCTGATCAGCGTCCCGGTCGGCGGGGCCTTCCACAGCCCGTACATGGCGCCCGCGGCCGGACGGCTGCGCGCGGCCCTCACGGGCGTCGGGTTCGCCCCGGTGCACACGCCGGTGGTCGCCAACGTGGACGCCCGCCCGCACGCCTCGGGAGACGACTGGCCGGACCTGATGGGCCGCCAGCTGGTCTCCCCGGTGCTCTGGGAGGCGGGGGTCCGGACGCTGGTGGGCCCGCTGGGCTGCCGCCGGCTGATCGAGCTGGGCCCGGGCCGGACCCTGGCCGGGATGGTCCGCCGCATCACACCGGAGACCGAAGTGCTCTCCGTCGACAGCCCGGAGGCCCTCGCGGCGGCCGCTCCGGCCCTGCAGGCCGCCCGGGGTTGACGGACCGAGAGGAGAGGGAGAGATGATCGAGAGCGCGGTCGACAGCCGCTGGTTCCGGCGCTACCCGCCGCCGGACGGGGACGTGGCCAGGCGGTTGGTCTGCCTGCCCCACGCGGGTGGCGCCGCCAGTGCCTTCCACGGCTGGGCGGACCACTTCGCGTCCGGGGTCGAGGTGCTGGCCACCCGCTACCCCGGCCGGCAGGAGCGGATCGCCGAGGAGTGCATCACCGGGATGCCGGAGCTCGCCGACGCGGTCACCGAGGCGCTGCTGCCCCTCCTGGACGTGCCGGTCCACCTGTTCGGCCACAGCATGGGCGCCTCGCTCGGCTACGAGGTCGCGCTCAGGCTGGAGCGGGACCACGGTGTCCGGCTCGCCGGTCTGTTCGTCTCGGCCCGCAAGGCCCCGCACCGGGTGAACCCCGAGCCCACCTACCTCGGCGGGGACGAGGCCCTGATCCAGGAGGTCCTCGGCCTCGGCGGCACCGAGGCGCAGCTGATCCGGGACCCGGACCTGTTCGAGCTGGTGATGCCCGCGCTGCGGGCCGACTTCCGGATCGTCGGCACCTACCGCGCGCAGCCCGGCCACCCGGTGCACTGCCCGGTGGTCGGCTACGTCGGCGACCGGGACGGCGGGATCGGCCCGGTCGACATGGCGGCCTGGGCGGACGTCGCCGCCGCCTCCTTCGACCTGACCGTCTTCCCCGGCGACCACTTCTACCTGCTGGGCGAGCGGGACGCGCTACTGCGCGACCTGGCCGCCCGGCTCGTCTGACGTGACCGGCACCGCGACCGGGCGGCCGAGCAGCGGCGTCGGCGTCCTGGACAAGACCTCGCTGCTGCTCGGCGTCCTGGCCGGCGGACCGGCCTCGCTGCGGACGCTGAGCGACGTCACCGGGCTCTCCCGGGCCACCGTGCACCGGCTGGCGCTGGCCCTGGAGAGCATCCGGCTGCTGACCAGGGACGCCCAGGGGCGCTTCCTGATCGGCCCGCGGATCGGCGAGCTGGCCGACGAGGCCGGGCGCGACCGGCTGCTCCAGGGCGCCGACGCCGTGCTGGCCGACCTGCGGGTCCGGACCGGGGCGAGCGCCCGCCTCTACCGGCGCCAGGGGGACCTGCGGATCTGCGTGGCCACCGCCGAGGGGCCGGGCACCGGGCGGCAGGCCCGCTCGGCGCTCGGCGTGGCGCTGCCGATGAAGGCCGGTGCGGGCGCGCAGGCCCTGCTCGCCTGGGAGGACCCGGACGAACTCGGCCGGGCCATGCGCGGCGCCGGGTTCGGTGCGGTCACCCTGACCAACGTGCGCCGGCAGGGCTGGGCGCAGAGCCTGGGCGCCGGCGAGCTGGGCTTCGCCGCGGTCGCCGTGCCGGTGCGCGGCGCGGCCGGCCGGGTGGTCGCGGCGCTGGTGCTGGACGGGCCGGTGACCCTGCTCTCGCGGGCCCCCGGCCGACTGCACGGCGGCCTGCTGATCGACGCGGCGGCCCGGCTCGGCGCCGGGCTGACCTGAGCCCGGCCGACCGGCCGTGCGGGAATTCCCGGGAGTCCTGGCAGTTAGTTGCCGTACGGCTTGTCCGGCCCTCCGGGGCCTCGATAGAAATCAGTTCGGCAATTCCTCGCGAATTCCTTGGAGGCGGTGATGGCGAGAAAGCCACCGCGGTGGTACTTCTCCTTCGGCAGCGCGTATTCCTGGATGGCCTACCGGGATCTGGTCACGCGCTACCCCGATGTCGCGGAGGCGATCGACTGGCTGCCGTTCTGGGAGCCGGACGACGCCCACCACGACCACCTGGAGGCCACCGGCGTCCAGCTGCCCTACGTGGCGATGTCCCGGGAGAAGTACCTCTACGTCCTGCAGGACGTCCGCCGGCTGGCCCGGGAGCGGGAGCTGCGCATGGTCTGGCCGGTGGACCGCGAGCCCCGCTGGGAGGTCTCGCACCTGGCCTACCTGGTGGCCGAGGAGCACGGTCACGGGCGGCAGTTCATCGACGCGGCCTACCGGGCCCGGTGGGAGGAGGGGATGGACATCTCCGACCCCGAGGTGGTGGGCGGCCTCGGCGCCGGTCTCGGCCTCGACCCCGGGCTGCTGGGCGGTGCCTGGCAGGACCCGGAGGTGCGAAGCCGCGGCCTGAAGGCGCTCAACGCCCCTTACCGGGACGGTGTCTTCGGGGTGCCGTACTTCATCGACGGCTTCCAGCGGTTCTGGGGCGTCGACCGGCTGCCGGGCTTCGTCTCCGCGGTGCGCCACCGCATGGCGGCCGCCACCGCGGGCGCGCACTGACCGCACCGAAGGCCGCTCCACCCCGGTGAACCCATGGTTTTGACGACAGTTCAACAGGACGACGTTCCATCCCCAACCATCCGACAGGAGCCCCGCATCATGGCGACCAACCCGTTCGAGGACGACAGCGCCTCCTACTACGTCCTCGTCAACGAGGAGAACCAGCACTCACTCTGGCCGGCCTTCGCCGAGGTGCCGGCCGGCTGGACCGTCGTGCACGGCCAGGAGAGCCGCGAGTCCTGCCTCGAGTACGTGAACACCCACTGGACGGACATGCGTCCGAAGAGCCTGGTGGAGGCGATGGGCGCCTGACCGCCCGCCACCCCCCGGCACCGAGCACCGCCCCAGCCGCCGGCCGTCGTCGACGCCCCCGCACGGCCACCCGCGGTACCACGGCCGCCGGGCCCCGGTCCGTCCCCACACGGACCGCGGTCCGGCGGCCGTTCTCGTCGGCGCTCCGTTGACAGCTTGTTGCCACCCTGCCGGTGAGACGGCCCGATCCGGGTGGCAGGACTCCTAGGGTCGGGTTCGAACGACCGTGCTGACGCTCCGCCTGGAGGAACCATGACCACGCTGACCGCCGAGCCACGGCCGGACTCCCTCGTGAGCCGCCTGGATCTCGCCGACCCAAAGCTCACCGCCCGGCTCCGCCTCGGCCTGGCCGCCGCCGAGTCACGGCTGCGCGAGACGGCGTCCGACGTCCCCAGTGCGCTGGTCGCCGAGTGGTCCCGGTACCTGATCGAGGCCGGCGGCAAGCGGTTGCGGCCGCTGTTGGTGCTGCTCGCGGCCGAGTTCGGCACCGAGGCGCGCGGGACGGCGGCCGGCCGGATACCGGCCGCGGCCGCCCTGGTCGAGCTGGTGCACGTCGCCTCCCTGCACCACGACGACGTGATGGACGGCGCCCGCAGCCGGCACGGCGTCCCGAGCGCCCCGGCCCGCTGGGGCAACCGGACGGCCGTCCTGCTCGGGGACCGGCTGCTGGTCAAGGCCGGGCAGCTCGCCGCAGACCTCGGCGAAGGCGCGATCCGGCTGCAGGGCGAGGCCGCCGAACGCCTGGTCCGCGGGCAGCTGCGGGAGTTGACCGGACCTGAGGCGGGGGAGTCCCCGATCACCCACCACTTCGCGGTGATCGCCGACAAGACCGCCTCGCTGCTGTCCCTCGCGGTGCGCCTGGGCGCCGAGGTGGCGGGCGCGCCCGAACCGGCCGTCCGGGCACTGGCGGAGTACGGCGAGCAGCTCGGCATCGTCTTCCAGCTCTCCGACGACCTGCTCGACTTCGCCTCCGAGCCGCAGGACTCCGGCAAGGACGCCGCGCTCGACCTCGCGGTCGGTGTGCGGACCCTGCCGGTGCTGCTCGCGCTCAGCGAGGACAGGCCGCGCGCCGCCGAGCTGCGCGTCCTGCTGGAGGCCGGACCGCTCGCCGCCGACCGCGACCGGCGGCGCGCGGCCGAGCTGATGCGCAACTCCAGCGCCGAGGCGCGCGCCCGGGAGCTGCTGCACGCCTGCGCGACGGATGCCCGGGACGCCCTGGCCGCCCTGCCGGACGTCCCGGCCCGCGCGGCCCTGGCCGCCCTGGTCGGCCTGGTCGAGCACCGCAGCGCCTGACGCTCCCCGAACCGAACGCGGGAAACGGCGAAGGGGGCCACCGGTGAGGTGGCCCCCTTCGCCGTACCCGTGCGGGCTCAGCCCGTGGTGCGGCCGCTGCCGACCAGGACGGGCTCCTCGCCGGCCGAGGCGGGCTCCTGCTGCGCCAGCCCCGGCCACCAGGCGCGGCGGCCCAGCAGCGTGGTGGTGGCGGGGACGAGGAAGAGCGCCATCACGAAGGCGGTCAGCAGGATGCCGAACGCCACGGCGAAGCCCATCTGCTGGAGCATCGAGTTGTCGGCGAGCATCAGCACGCCGAAGGTGCCGGCCAGGATGACGGCCGCCGCGCCCATGGTCGGGGCCGACCGGGCGACGGCGTGCCTGATCGCCGCCCGCGGGTCACTACCGCCGCGGATCTCCTCGCGGAGCCGGGCGACCATCAGGATGTTGTAGTCGGTGCCGATGGCCACCACGAAGAGGTAGACCAGCACCGGCAGGCTGAACAGCACGCCGTCGTTGCCCTTGATGCCCTGGAACAGCCAGACCGTCGCGCCGAGCGTGCCGGCGAAGCCGAGGCCGACCGAGAGCATCAGGAACCAGGGAGCGACCACGCTACGCAGCAGCAGGCCGAGGATCAGCATGATGGCGAGCCCGGCGACCGGGAAGACCACGGTGTAGTCGCGCTCGACGGCGGTGCGGATGTCGGCCATCACGGCGGTGGTGCCGCCGACCAGGGCCCGGCTGCCGGCCGGGGCGGCGGCGTGCGCCTGGTCCCGGAGCGTTCCGTCGACCAGGTCGATCGCCTTGTCCTCCATCGGCCGGTACTTCAGCGAGACGCTGTACTGGACGACCGAGCCGTCGGTGTTCGGTGCCGCGGGCGCGACCTGGGCGACGCCCTCGATACCGGCGAGCTTGTCGCGGTAGGCGGCCAGCTGGTCCTCGGGCAGCCTGCCGCCGGAGGTGTTCTCCAGGAAGACCAGGGTCGGCTCGGCCCGGCCGGCCGAGAAGCCGGCCTGCAAGTCGTCCATGGCCTGGACCGACTCCAGGTTCTTCGGCATCGACCCGCCGGTGTCGAAGTCGGCCTTGAAACCGAGGGCGCCGAGCGCGAGGACCACGAGCAGGCCGCCGGAGACGCCGGCCACCAGACCCGGCCGACGGGCCGTCAGGCCGCCGACCCGCTGGGCGAGGGCGTTCTTCGGTTCACGCTTCCAGGCCTTCGACGGCCAGAAGGCGGCCCGGCCGAGCAGCGCGAACACCGCCGGCACCAGGGTGACGCCGGCCACCAGGCTGACCGCGACGGCGATCGCGAGGGCGGGGCCCATGGCGCGCAGCATGCCCATGGTGGAGAGGGTGAGCGCCAGGAAGGCCACCACCACGGCGCCGGCCGCGGAGGCGATGGTCTCGCCGACGCGGGCGACGGCCTCGGCCATCGCGGGCCGCGGCTCCAGCCCGGCGCGCAGGAACTCGCGGTAGCGGAAGAGCAGGAAGAGCAGGTAGTCGGTGCCGACACCGAACAGCACCACGATCAGCATGGTGGAGACCGAGGCGTCGGCGGTGAGCCCGAAGACCTCGCTGGCGGTGGAGATCAGGCCGATGGCGGTCAGGTAGACCAGGGCGATCACGATCACCGGCAGCAGGGCGATGAGCGGGCTGCGGAAGATGACGCCCAGCAGGACGACGATCAGCAGCAGGGTGGCCATCATGATCATGCCGTCGGTGTTGCTGCCGGACTCCTGGGCGTCCAGTGCGCTGGCCGCCGCCCCGGTCACGCCGAGCTTGAGGCCGGTGGCGCTCAGCAGCTCCTTGGCGTCAGCCCGCAGCTGCTTGACGTCGTCGGTGACGGCCGGCTCGTAGACGTTCTTGGTGTCGGCGTAGATCTGCGCGAGCGCGATCCGGCCGTCGGGGGAGACGCTGCCCGGGTCGGCCTGGACCTTGTTGAGGTGGGGGTACTGCTTGGCCTGGAGGCCGGCGGCCACCTTCTGCACGTCGGCCTTGTCGCCGTCGGTCAGCGCACCGCCGTCCGTGCGCTGGAACACGCCGAGCGCGGCGGGCTGGTCCTGTCCCGGGAAGGCGCGCTTCTCCAGGTCGGCCACCTGGACGGACTCGTAGTGCGAGGGCAGGAACTCGGCCTGGTCGGTGGTCGATTCCAGCTTGGGCGAGAGGACGGTCAGGGCGACCGCCGCGACCAGCCAGGCGATGACGACCAGCCACGGGCGGCGGACGACGAACCGTCCGATCCGTGTGAACATGACACTCCTTGGCGTCCGGCGGGGTCCGGCGGCCCCGCCCGGGACGGGCCCGCGGGGACGGTTCGGACTGGCGGGTGGTGTGCGATCGAAATGTCGCGATCGCAGTGCGTGGGGATGCAGCATCGCACCGTCACCCGATCGCGCACCTGCGCCGTGGCAGCTTGTGGCCACTCCGGGCGGCGCGGGGGCGCGGAGCGGGTCGGCCGGTTCAGCTTGCGGACCGGCGCCGGGTGAACCGTGGCGCGCCGCCACGGGCGCTGCCTACCGTCGGGGAACCGTCGAGGAGCAGAAGGAGGGGATGGCCGGTGCCGGACACCATGACGACCGCGGCCGCCGCATCCACCATGCGTGACCGGGTCGAGGAGCTGCGGAGCCTGCGGGCCGGGATTCGCGCGGGAGACCCGAGGGCCACCGGGGCCCAGCGCGGAAAGGGCAAGCTGACCGTCCGTGAGCGGCTCGACCTGCTCTTCGACGAGGGTTCGTTCCGCGAGGTGGAGCCGCTGCGCCGGCACCGCGCCACCGGCTTCGGCCTGGAGGCGAAGAAGCCGCACACCGACGGCGTGGTCGTCGGCTGGGGCACGGTGCACGGCCGTACGGTCTTCACCTACGCCCATGACTTCCGGATCTTCGGCGGTGCGCTGGGCGAGGCCCACGCGCAGAAGATCCACAAGATCATGGACATGGCCATCGCGGCCGGTGCGCCGCTGGTGTCGCTGAACGACGGCGCCGGCGCCCGCATCCAGGAGGGCGTCACCGCCCTGGCCGGCTACGGCGGCATCTTCCAGCGCAACACCCGGGCCTCCGGCGTCATCCCGCAGATCTCGGTGATGCTCGGCCCGTGCGCCGGCGGCGCCGCGTACTCGCCGGCCCTGACCGACTTCGTCTTCATGGTCCGCGAGACCTCGCAGATGTTCATCACCGGCCCGGACGTGGTCCAGGCCGTGACCGGCGAGAAGATCAGCCAGAACGGCCTCGGCGGCGCCGACGTCCACTCCGGGGTCTCCGGCGTCTCGCACTTCGCCTACGACGACGAGCAGTCCTGCATCGAGGACGTGCGCTACCTCCTCTCGCTGCTGCCGCAGAACAACCGCGAGGCCCCGCCGGCCGTCGTCAACGACGACCCGGTGGACCGCCGCAACGACACGCTGCTCGACCTGGTGCCGGTCGACGGCAACCGCCCGTACGACATGCGCAAGGTGATCGAGGAGATCGTCGACCACGGCGAGTACCTGGAGGTCCACGAGCACTGGGCGGCCAGCGTGCTCTGCGTGCTGGCCCGGCTCGGCGGCCGGCTGGTGGGCGTGGTGGCCAGTCAGCCGCAGTCGCTGGCCGGCGTGCTCGACATCCACGCCTCCGAGAAGGCCGCGCGCTTCGTCCAGATGTGCGACGCCTTCAACATCCCGCTGGTCACCATGCTCGACGTCCCCGGCTTCCTGCCCGGGGTGGACCAGGAGCACGGCGGCATCATCCGGCACGGCGCCAAGCTGCTGTACGCGTACTGCAACGCCACCGTGCCCCGGGTGCAGTTGATCCTGCGCAAGGCCTACGGCGGCGCGTACATCGTGATGGACTCCCGCTCGATCGGCGCGGACCTCTCGTTCGCCTGGCCGACCAACGAGATCGCCGTCATGGGCGCCGAGGGCGCCGCCAACGTCGTCTTCCGCCGGGAGATCGCCGCCTCCGACACGCCGGACGCCACGCGCGCCCAGCTGGTCAAGGAGTACACCGCCGAGCTGATGCACCCGTACTACGCGGCCGAGCGCGGCCTGGTGGACGACGTCATCGACCCGGCCGAGACCCGGGCCACCCTGATCGCGGCGCTCGACATGCTGGCGACCAAGCACGCGCTGCTGCCGGCCCGCAAGCACGGGAACCCGCCGCAGTGAGCGCCACCCACGCCCCCGCCGGGCCCGGCCCGTGCAGTCCCGGCCCGTGCGGGCCGCTGCTGCGGGTGCTCCGTGGCCGGCCCACCGGTGACGAACTGGCCGCCCTCACCGCGGTGCTGGCCGCGGTGCTGGCACCGGCCGCCCGCAGGGCGCCGACCGGGCCGCCGGACCGGCCGGCACCGCCGGTGCGCTGGGAACGTGCCGAGCCGCGGCCGGTGCGCCGATCGTGACACGTTCCTGCAGGTCCGCTTGTCGCTGCCGAGAAGCGGCTGGTAAGAACGACCAATCTTGGAAGATCAACAACGGATGCGGCCGGCTCACCACACGGCTGCGGCCGAGGGGAGGCGGCTGATGCTCCAGGTGGTTTTCAGGATCCTCGGCCCCCTGGACGTCCAGGTGGACGGCCGACCGGTCCCGCTCTCCGGAGCCCGGCAGCGCACCATCCTCGCCATGCTGCTGCTCTCCGCCAACCACGTCGTCTCGGTCGACGCCCTCGCCGAGGCCGTCTGGCACGGCTCGCCGCCGACCACGTTCGTGAACCAGATCGCCATCTGCGTCTCCGGGCTGCGCAAGGCCTTCAAGGCGGCGGTCGGAGCGGACGACCTGATCGTCACCTCCCACCCCGGCTACCTGCTCGCCACCGGCGCCCACCGCATCGACGCGGCCGAGTTCGAGGAACTCGTGGCCGAGGCCCGTGATGCGCGGCAGCGCGGGCGCACCGCGGCGGCGGCCGGGCTGCTGGAGCAGGCACTCGGCCTCTGGCGCGGCCGTGCGCTCGAAGGCGTGGCCGCCGGGCGGGTGGCGGCCGAGGCGGCCCGGCTCGACGAGCAGCGCCTCGCCGTCCACGAGGAGTTCACCGCCCTCCGGCTCGACCTCGGCCGGCACCGCGAACTCATCGGCGAGCTGACCTCGTTCCTCGCCGAGCACGGACTGCGCGAACAGGCCCGGGCCCAGCTGATGCTCGCCCAGTACCGGTCCGGTCTGCGGGCCGAGGCACTGGAGACCTACCGGGAGGCCCGCCGGCTCTTCGCCGAGGAGCTCGGCATCGAGCCCGGCCCCCGGCTGCGGCAGCTGCACGACGCGGTGCTCGCCGACGAGGCCTGGCTGGCCGCGCCGCCGGCCGGCGGCCCCGCCACCCCGTACCCCGGTCAGCCGTACGCCGGTGAGCCGTACCCCGGCGATCCACACGCGGGCGATCCGCAGCCCGGAGCCGGGGCCGCCGCCTCCGCGGAGCCGGATGCGGAACGGCAGGGATTCCGTTTCGCTTTCGAGCCCGTTTCACAGCGCCGCGCTCTCACCCGGCCGGCCGGCCCGGCGGCAGAGCACCGGCCTGCCCGGACCTCGCCGCCGCCTGCCCGGACCCGGGCGGCGGACCGGGACCGCGGCGCCCGGGCCGACGAGGTGCCGCCCGCCCGGTCCCCGCAGTTCCTCCCACCGGCCACGGCCGCGTTGGAGTTCCGCCTGCTCGGCCCGGTGGAGGCGACCGCCGGGGGGCGGGAGATCCCGTTGGACGGCGCCAAGCAGCGCTCGGTCCTGGCCGCCCTGCTGCTGGCCGACGGCCGGCTGCTCCCCGACGACCGGCTCTCCACCCTGATCTGGGGCTGGGACCCGCCGGCCACCTGGACCGCCCAACTGCACACCTACGCCTCCCGGTTGCGCGGGCGGCTCGGCCCGCTCGTCGATCTGGTCCGGCGGGGCCCGGGCTACCGGCTGGACATCGGGCCGGCCCGGCTGGACCTGCGCGAGTTCCGGCGCGATGCCGACCTCGGCCACCGCGCCCTGGAGAACGGCGCCTACGCCCGCGCGGCCGAACTGCTCTCCGCCGCGCTCGGGCAGTGGCGGGGCGAACCGCTCACCGGCGTCACCCCGCAGCTTGCCGAGAAGGAGCTGCCGGCACTGGAGGAGAGCCGGCTCGCCGTGCTGGAGGACCGCATCGAGGCGGAGCTCGCCCTCGGCGGCCACCGGGCGGCCGTGCCCGAACTGCTCCGCCTGGTCGCCGAACACCCCACCCGGGAGCGGCTGCGCGGGCAGCTGATGATCGGCCTGTACCGCTGTGACCGGCAGGGCGACGCGCTGGAGGTGTACGAGGCCGGCCGGCGGCTGCTCGCCGAGGACCTGGGCGTGGACCCGGGACCGGCGCTGCGCCGGCTCCACCACCAGGTGCTCACCGGGGACCTCAGCCACCCCGGGGTGCCCGACCGGCCGGTCGCGGTGCTGACGCTGGCCGCCCGGCCCGATGCCGAGCCACCCGGCACCACCCGCCCGATCGTCGCCGCACCGCCCGGTGGGGAGGAGCGCGGCGGACTGGTCCCGGCGATGCTGCCGCCCGCCACCGCCGACTTCATCGGCCGGGAGCGCCACCTCACGGCCCTGGCGGCCGCCCTGCGCGGCGTCCGGGTCGACGGCCCGGCGACCGGGGCCGCCGTCGAGGACCCGGCGGCCCCGGTCGGCCCGGTGGTGCTGACCGGCGGGGCCGGGACCGGCAAGTCCGCGCTCGCCGTGCACGCCGCACACTTGGTCCGGGACGACTTCCCGGACGGGCACCTCTACGCGGACCTGAGTACCCCCGACGGCACCCCGCGCGACCCCGGCGCGGTGCTCGGCGGCTTCCTGCGCGCCCTCGGCGCCGACCGGCCCGAGCTGCCCGACGCCCTGGACGAGCTGGTCCGGCTCTACCGCAGCCGGCTCGCCGGCCGGCACGTCCTGGTGGTGCTGGACAACGCCGCCGACGACCGCCAGGTCCGCCCGCTGCTCACCGCGGAGAGCCGCAGCCGGACCCTGGTCACCAGCCGGGCCGCGCTCGGCGTGCTGGAGGGCGCCCGGCGGTTCCAGGTCGGTCCGCTGGACTTCCCCGGCGCCTACCAGCTGCTTGCCGCGGCCGGTCGCGAGCGGGTGTCCGCCGACCCGGCCGCGACCGCGCGGATCGTCGAGCTGTGCGAGCGCCTGCCGCTCGCCCTGCGGGTCTGTGCCGCCCGGCTGGCCGCCCATCCGCACTGGTCACCGGCCCGGCTCGCCGACCGGCTCACCCCGGCCGAGCACCGGCTGGACGAGTTGCGCCTGGACGACCTCGACGTCCGGGCCCGGCTGGGTTCCGGTCTGCCCGGTCTCGACCCCGTCGCCCGGGGCGCCCTGGGAGTGCTCGCCCGGGCGGACGCCGACAGCTGGACCCCCGCCGATGCCGCCGCCCTGCTCGGCTCGTCCGAGCGGGACGCCGAGGAGGTCCTCGAGTCGCTGACCGGGGCCCGGCTGCTCACCGCCGCCGAGGACCGGTCAGAGCTGCGGTACCGGTTCGCCCCGCTGGTGCGCCTCGTCGCCCTGGAGGAGTGCCGGACGGCCCGGCCTCCCCCTGCGGGCCGGCACGCCAGGGCGTGCCGCCCTACCCGCAGCCACCGGCGTGGCCGACGTCCAGACTGCGGGTCGGCAGCGCCACGGCCAGCAGGTCCGGCTCGCTGAGCAGCAGTTCGAGGTCGAGGTACTGCGGCCACTGCCGTTCTTCGACAGCGGTGTCGGTGCTGGTGGTCTCCATCGTCGCCTCCGGACTCCGTGCTTCTCGGTGGAGAGAGCATGGGTCCGGCGGCTATGGCGCCCCTATCTATCCTCTGCGGATCGCCTCTGCCGCGCGGCGGATCCGATGAGAGCGCGAATATAGAAATTCTATGGAGACTTGAGGCAGGGTTCCGGCGGGGACGTCCGGCACGCCCCGGCCGGCGTGCCGCTCAGCCGTCGATCAGCCGGGCGAAGACGACGGTGTCGAAGATGTCCTCCATCCGCACCGCCCGGCCGTCGCGGAACGTCCACGAGTGGACGAACGACAGGGTCTCGGTGCGCCCGCTCAGCGAGGTGACGGCGCGGACGCCGAAGACCACCACGCGGTCGCCGGAGCGGACGAACTCCTGCGGCTCCAGCCGCATCCCGCCCAGGACGGTCGGCACCTTGGCCAGGAACTCCCGGACGCCCGCGTGGCCCAGCTTGGTGCCGCCGAGCCCGTACGGGGCGAGTCCGTCCGGGTGGACCCACTCGATGCCCGGGTCCATGGTCGCCAGCAGCGCGGCGAGGTCCCGGTCGTGGAAGGCCCGGTACGCGGCGTGGACGACGGCGAGGTTGTCGTGGCCGCCGGGGCGGTCGGCGCCGCCGAGGCCGTCGACGAAGGAAAGGTCGGCGTGGTCGACACTCATCAGGGTGGCTCTCCTCAGCGGCGGATGTGGTCGGGGTACAGGGCTTCGAGGGTCAGGCGGATGCCGTCGCGCCAGTCGACCTCGCACGGACCGGTCAGCGCGCGGCGCCGGGTCGGGTCGAACTGGTAGGTCTCCCGGGTGACTTCGCTCGGCACCAGCTCGGCCGGCACCCCGGTGAGCTCCTCGATGTAGCGCAGGCAGTCGGTGATCCCGACCGCCTCGTCGCCGCCCCAGTTGACCAGGGTCGCCGGCACCGAGGCCGCCGCCCACAGGTGCGGCACCTGCCGGACCAGGTCGCTGGTGTACAGCAGCGAGCACCAGTTCTGGCCCTCCAGCGGCACCGGGATCGGCTGGCCGGCGAGCATCCGCTGGAAGTAGAGCATCGGCACGCCGCCGTAACCGCCGGGCCCGTAGGCGATGTTGAGCCGGGCGATGGTGGTCGGCAGGCCCAGCACCCGGGCGAGCGCGCGGACCGCCCCCTCGGTGGCGATCTTGCCCACCGGATAGGCCGGCAGCCAGTCCGCGACGCCGTCGATCGGGTCGTCCTCGGTGTAGGCGTGGTCCAGCGTCTGCCGGGCGTAGAGCGCACCGGTCGAGACGTAGAGGAAGGACTCCGCGGTGCGGCAGTGCGCCATCAGCCGGCCGGTGGCCGAGACGTTGACGTCGATCGCCCGGTTGAAGTCACCGTCGTCGCCGCGCCGGACCGCCGAGTGGATGACGTGGGTGAAGTCCTCCGGCACGCCCTTGAGCGCGTACTCGCCGTCGTCCTCCATGTCCCAGCGCCAGGTGGTGATGCCCCGCGCCCGCAGCTCGTCCTCGACTCCCGGGGTGCCGAAGCGGCCGAGGCACCAGACCTCGTTCCCCTGTTCGGCGAGCGCCTCCGCCACCGGCCGGGCGACCTGACCGGTCCCGCCGGTCACCAGGATCTTGCTGCCCTTCACTTGCCCTCTCCCATCGCCAGGTCCAGCTCCTTGCGCAGAATCGCCTGGAACGCCGCCACGTGCTGCGGGCTCATCAGCGTGTAGTGCTCGCCGGGTACTTCGACGTACCGGTTCGGCTCCTCGGTGAAGTCGTCCCAGCGGCGCAGCTCGTTCTCCAGCCAGTCCTCCTTGGTGCCCCGCAGCGGGATCGCGTGGAAGACCGACATCCGGCGGACGCTGCCCTCCGGCCGGTAGCTGCGGCCCAGGTCGGTGAGCCGGTCGGCGAGCTCCGCCCAGGCCGCGAACTTCGCGGCGTCCAGGTCGAGTTCGGCGATCCTCTCGGCGGGCGCGAGGGTCAGCAGGCGGGCCGACTGCAGCTCCCGGGGGAGGCGGCGCAGCTGGTCGGGCAGCTCCCGGGCCTGCTTCTTGTCGACGAGCGCCAGGAAGAAGGCCAGGTTGACGGCGGTCTCGGCGAAGTCGAGCTCGTCCATCCGGTACTTGATGTTCGGCGGCAGGTTGAAGCTGCCGACGAAGTCGACCCGCTCGCCCTCCGACTCCAGCACCTTGGCGATCTCGAAGGCGACCGCGCCGCCGTAGGAGTAGCCGGCGACGGCGTACGGGCCGTGCGGCTGCCGGGCGCGGATCGCGGCGACGTAGGTGTCGACCATCTCCTCGAAGGTACGGAACGGCTTCTCGCCCTCGTTGAACCCGCGGGCGCGCAGCGCGTAGAACGGCCGGTCCCCCACGAAGTACTGGGCCAGGTTGACGAAGACCAGCACCTCGCCGACCCCCGGGTGGACGCAGAACAGCGGCGTCTTGTCGCCGCTCAGCTGCATCGGCACGATCGGGTCGTAGGCGGTCTCGCCGGGCCCCCGCAGCCCGGCGAGAGCGCCCGCGAGCGAGCGTACGGTCGGCGCGGTCAGCACCGTGATGATCTGCAGGTCGTCCGCACCCAGCCGCTCCGCGACCTTGCTGCGCAGCCGCAGGATGTCCAGCGACGTGCCGCCCAGGTCGAAGAAGCTGGCGGTGGCGCTGATCCGGGCCGGGTCGAGGTCGAACAGCTCGCCGTAGATCTCGGTGAGGACGCGCTCCGTATCGCCCTCCGGCGCGCTGTACCCGCCGAGCCGACGGTCCGTCAACTCTTCGACGGATCTGATGTCCTGTGCATAACAGCCGGTCTCCAGGCGGTGGCGCATCAGCGCCCGCTGGATCTTGCCGAGGCTGGTCTTTGGGAAGGCGTCCTTCGGAAGCGGCAGGATCAGCGCCGGGCGGAAGCCCCAGTGCATCACCACCGTGCTGCGCACCGCGGCCAGCACCCGGTGGCGGCCGGCCTCGTCCTCCTCGGGCACCTCGCAGTGGAAGGCCACCACCAGCTGCTCGGTGTCCGCACCGGCCGGGCGGGTGGGGAAGGCCGCGACGAACGAGCTTGCCACGCCGTCGAGTTGTTCCAGAGCGGCCTCGATCTCGTGGCTGAAGTAGTTGACCCCGTTGACGATCACGCTGTCCTTGCTGCGGCCGACGAGGGTGAGTCTGCCCTCGTCGATCCGGCCGAGGTCGCCGCTGCGGAACCAGCCGTCGGCGGTGAACGCGGCGCGGGTGGCGGCCTCGTTGTTGTGGTAGCCGCGGGTGATCATCGGTCCGCTCAGCTGGAGTTCGCCGACCTCGCCCTCGGGCAGCGCGCGGTCCCCGGGGTCGGCGACCCTGATCCGCAGTCCGGCCACCGGCATGCCGAGGCTGGCGAACTCCCGGCCCTCGTCGCTGTGCGGGAAGCCCAGCGAGTAGATGCTGCCGGCGCAGGTCTCCGTCATGCCGAACGCGGGCCAGAGCGCGTCACGGCGCAGCCCGTACGGCGCGTACCGGTCGAGGAAGGCGGTGCCGGTGGTGCAGACCACCGCCTCGCCGCCGCTGACGATGTGCCGCAGCCGGGACAGGTCCAGCCGTTCCCGGTCCGCCGGCGACATGCCGTCGGCGGCGGCGTTGAGCAGGCCCAGCAGGAAGTTCGGGGTGAAGGTCATGGTCACCCCGTGCTCGGAGATCAGCCGCAGGAACTCCAGTGGTTCGCCGAGCACCACCTGGGCCGGTGCGTGGACCTGCCGGCAGCCGACGGACAGCGGCAGCAGGTGGCACTCCAGCAGGGCGGCCACGTGGTCGAAGGAGACCCAGTTGAGGCTGGTGTCGGCGGCGGTGAGCCGGTGGTAGCCGTTCTTCGCGGCCATCGACGCCAGCAGGTTGGCGTGGCTGAGCTCCACGGCCTTGGAGTTGCCGGTCGAGCCGGAGGTCAGCACCAGGACGGCGACGTCCGACGGCTGTGCCCGGTGCAGTTCCTCGGTGGGGCGCCCGCCGTCCTCGGACAGGGCGGTGAGCGTGGCGACGGCGAGGCCGTCCACCCGCGGCAGCTCCGCCGCGAGCGCCTCGCTGGTCACCACCAGCGGACCGTCCAACAAGTCGTTGACGTGGGCGAGTTGGGTGGACCAGCGGTCCTGGTCGCCGCGCAGCGGCGCCATCGGGCAGGGAACGAAGCCGCCGAGCACGGCGGCCCAGAAGGCGGGCAGGAAGTCGGGGTGCTGTTCCAGCAGCAGGACGACCTTGTCCCCGGGGCGGAGGCCGCGGGTGCGCAGGCCGCTCAGCAGGCGGCGTGCCTCGTCGAGCAGTTCGGGGTGGGTCTGGTCGTGGTGGCCGGTTCCGGCACCGCCGGAGCAGTAGCGGACTCCGTGGGCGGGTTGTCGTTCGGCGGCGTTGAGAAGCAGGTCGGCGATGCTCTGGGTGGGGATGTCCATCGTTCTCTCCATGGCTCGGTGGATCTCAGGGCGGTCAAGCGGGGAGAAGGCCACGCGTCGGCGCATGCCGGCGCAGCGGTGGACCGAGTGGGGCGAGGGGCGGAACGGCGACCGTTGGACTGAAGGTGGTCGCCGAGGTCACGGTGAGAACGTAGGGCGACTCTCCGGCGTCGGAGTGGGCGGTGGCCTGAAACGGCGCGGGGTGCTACGGATGGTGAGTGGGGCGTCGCCCGGGGTGTCAGAAGCGGAGTGACCGACCATCTGTTCGGGCGGGCGGTGGCATCTTCTTGCCTCCCGCGCAACGGGACTGTGCGCCTCCCGAAGGGCCTGGTGTAGCGGCCGGTTTCAGCCCGCGTACATTCGTTGACGCTCAGGGACGGACGAACTAGTGTCAGCGATGATCTATGTCCCGTCGCGCGACCCTTGTCATTCGTGACGAACTGTCAAGTGCCGATCCGGTGGCCGGTGTACCGCACGGCCGGTTCCGCCGGCCCGCGTCGTGCGCAGGGAGTAGTACGGGGTGGATCAACGGGGGCGAGGAATGGTGGAGCAGAAGAACGCGGCTGCCTTGGAGGCGGCCATTTCGCAGGTCCATGCGGAGCGGGTGGAGCAGGCGTTGCTCCAGGCCCGTGCCCTGATCGAGTCGACGGTATCGCTGCACCGGCGACGGTCGGGCGGTCCGCCGCCCGTCGCGCGGACGGAGGCGGAGACGCTCGGCGAGGCGCTCGACCAACTGGTGAGCGGCGCTCGGCGTTCGGTGAGCCTGGCGCTCCCCACCACCGGCGAGTTCGCTGCCCGCGCGGCACCCGCGCTGGCCGCGCTGGCCGCCCAGTGGTCCGCGGACCAGGCTCGCGCCTCCGGCGGCGGTCCCGCCACCCCGTCCGTCCAGGAGGGGCTGGTGGTCCGGGTGCTCTGCGTGGGCAACGGCATCGACACCGCCATCGCCCTCGCCCGCCGGCTGCGCGGCCCCCGGGTGGAGATCCGGGTGTCGGAGACCGAGCTGCGCGAGGCGTTGATCGTCGACGGCCGCGGCGCGCTGGTCCGCTCCGGGGCCGAGCACAGCGGCGGCCACGCCGTCACGGTCAACGACCCGGCCGTCGTCCGCGCGCTCGACCTGCTCTTCGCCAGCGCCTGGACGCGCGCCCGCCCGCTGGTCGACCACCTGGGCCTGAGTCCCCGGCTGGTCAAGGAGCCGGCCCGGCGCATCCTGGAGATGCTGAGCGAGGGCCACACCGACGAGGCCGCCGCCCAGGAACTGAACGTCTCGCTCCGCACGTACCGTCGCCACGTGGCCGAGATCATGCGCGAACTGGGCGCCAACTCCCGCTTCCAGGCGGGGGTCCGGGCCGTTGAACTGGGGCTGCTCTCCACCTATGGCTGAGACGACCGGAGCAGGCCACCGAAACGGCGGGGAACAGGCCCGCGGCGCGGGAGAGACGACGGACGCAGCCGTCGGGGAGACGAGGAGCATGGTGCCGAACCGGGCCGAGGACGAGCTGGAGGAGGCCCTGCTCGAAGTCAGCGCGATGATCGAGTCGACCGTCGCCATGCACCGGGACCGCTACTCCACCGACCGGATGCTCAGCAACGTGGAGGGCGACTACGACGCCGTTCTCGACACCGCGCACGAGATCATCGTCGGGGCCACGACCAGCATCGACATCGTGCACGCCCGGCGCGTCGCCGGCGAGGACCGACAGGGGCGCTCCGAGCGGCAACTGCTCTACAGCGCGGACCAGGCCGTCTGCGTCCGGCTGCTCAGCTCGCCCGAGATGCTCGACGACGAGTTCGTCCGCGAGCAGCTGGGCCGGGAGCACCCGGTCGCGGTGCGCGTCGCGAGGGTCCCACCACTGCAGGCGATCATCGCCGACGGGACCACCGCGCTGGTGGTCACCGGTACGGCCGTCGCCCGACGTGCCTCGGTGATCCGGGTGCCCGAGGTGATCCACACGCTGCACATCCTCTTCGACAACGTGTGGCGTACCGCCGTGCCGGCCAGCGAGCGGATCGTCTTCGGCGACCGCGCGCGGGCCGCCTTCGCCCGCCAGATCCTGGGCGCGCTGCGGGCCGGTGTCACCGACGAGGTCGCCGCCCGCGACCTGACCGTCTCGGTGCGCACCTACCGGCGCTACGTGGCGGAGATCATGGCCCTGCTCGGGGCCAACTCCCGCTTCCAGGCGGGGGTGAGAGCGGCCGAGCTGGGCCTGCTGCCCCCGTCCGGCCCGGACGGGCGGGCGCCCACCCGCGGCGGCGAGTAGCGCGGCCGGCCCGGCGGCCCACCGCCGGGCCACCGACCGCTGCCCCGCCCGCGTGCGGGTCCCCGGTGCCTGCGACGTCATGCCCCGCATGCTATGGGCACCCGGTTTCACGACTCTTTCGCTCCGCTTTCACGCTCTCCCCCGCCCGCGGCTCACTCCTCCTCGACCTCCGGCGGCTGTGCCGGCTGCGAGGCGATCAGCTCGGTGAGCACGTCGATGTACCTGGCCAGCACCTCTCCCCAGGGCGCGTCGTCGGCTCGCAACTCGGCTTCCTGCTCGGCGTCGTGGTCCTGCTCGATCTGTTCCAGGACGGCAAGCGGGTGCGGGATCTGGATGGAGTCGAACCGGTCGTCGCTCAATGTTTCCTCCTGAAAGTGGCGCCGTTCCCATGGTGCCCCCGCACCCTCAGGATTCCCTTGACCGATATGGTCTTCCTTGCGGGCGCCTATATTCGCCGTCGCACGGTTCGGACGCGCGGTGCGTCGTCCCCGGTTCCTCAGCGACCTCGGATGGCCACGTACCACACGGTACGTCAAGGATCGTTCTCCATTTCGCATTTGAACGAAGTGGCGCCGCCCGGTCGGCTACCGTGCGGCGCCGGTCCGCGGACGCTGCACCCGAACTCGTAGGTCTCCCAAGACGATCCGGGGATCCGGGGATCAACTCCTCTTTCAGCTCCGGGAAGCGGCGGTGGACGAAGGCGGTGAAGCCGTCGTCGTCCTGCACCTGCGTGAGGCAGGCGGCCGGCCCGGGCGCGGCTCGGGCGGCGGGGGAGTGCCCGGTCGGGCGCCCGGACGTCAGGAGGTCGTCAAGGAACGGCCGGCGGGCGTACGGCCCGCGTCAAGGGCGGCCCGTCCGCGGCGGGTGCGCGCTCCACTGGAGTCACGGGCCCGGACCTGCGGCCCGCAGCCATCCGGAAGGAAGCGCCCGCCATGAGTGAGAACCGGACCGTCCTCGCCGTCGTCGTCGCCCTCGCCGGGCCGAACGCCCTGCCGCTGCGTCGCGGCGTCGCCGCCCCCGTTCCGGCGACGGCTCCGGGCCGCGCCGTCCGCACCGTCGGCCGGGACCGGGTCGAGGCCTGGGTCGGGGACGGGTCCGGGGCGACCGCGGCCGGCGCGGCACCGGCCGGCGAGCTCGCGCCGCGCACCCGGGCGGCCCACTGCCGGATCGCCGTGCAGTACCTCGACTGATCCCGGCCGACGGGCCGACGGGCCGACGGCCGGGCCGGATCGGATCGGATCGGGCGGCAGCAGGGCAGGGACGGGGACAGGACCGGGGTGGTTGTGCGGGAGTTCCGGGGGTCGGTTCGCGGCCGGTGGAGGGTTACCGCCGGTGGGGTCCGTCGTTCTCCAAGGCATGAGAAGCGACCGCCCCGCCCTGGCCATCGCCAACGAAGAAACGATTCTGCACGAGCAGGTGCCGATCTTCGCCCACCTCGTCGCGGTCTGGGCCCGGTGCGGCCGTACGGTCCCCGGCCGGGCCGACGACGAGTGGCATGACCTGCTCCAACCACCGCGGTTCTTCACGCCGGCCGCCGCAGCCCCGGGGGATCCGGAATGACCGACCGGGAGATCCCGCAGGTGCCCCCGCAGCGCTCCGGCGCGGCGGCCGTCGCGATGGACCTCGACCTGCGTACGGTGGTCTGCCCCGGCCTCAGCGTCCTGGTCAGGGCACGGCTGCGGTACCACCAGGCCGAGCCGTACGCGGTCTACCTGGACAGCCACGTCGACCGGGAGGAGCCGATCACGTGGATGTTCGCCCGGGAGCTGCTGGCGGCGGGGCTGGTGCGGCGGGCGGGGGTCGGCGACGTGTCGGTGCACCCCGGCGTGGGCGGCGAGGCCGGGACGGTGTTCATCGCGCTGGGCGGCGACGAGAGCACCGTCGTGCTGCGTGCCCGGGCGGCAGAGGTCCGGACCTTCCTCGGCCACACCGAGTGCGTGGTCCCGTACGGCCGCGAGCGCGAGTTCGTCGACCTCGACGTGCTGCTGTGCCGCCTGCTGGAGCCCGGCCCGCCGGAGGCGTGAGCCGGGTGCGCCGCCGGCCCGGGCCGGGGCGGCCCGGGCGGCCCGGTGGCGGCTCACCGCCGGCCGGCGGCCGGCGTCAGCGGCCCTTGGCAGCCTGCTCGGCGGCCTGCTTCTCCTGCTTCTCCTTGATCCGCACGGTCTCCTTGCGGACCTCGGCCTGGACGCCGCGCTCCCGCTCCAGCCAGGACGGGTTCTCCTCCTTGAGCGCGTCGATCTGCGCGGTGGTGAGGGCCTCGGTGACGCCGCCGCGGGCCAGGCCGGAGACGGAGACGCCGAGCTTGGCGGCGACCACCGGGCGCGGGTGCGGGCCGTTGCGGCGCAGGTCGGCGAGCCACGCCGGCGGCTCGGCCTGCAGGGCGTTCAGCTCCTCGCGGGAGACCACGCCCTCCTGGAACTCGGCGGGGGCGGCGTTGAGGTAGATGCCCAGTTTCTTGGCCGCCGTGGCCGGCTTCATGGTCTGGGTGGTCTTCGGCTTGAGCGATGTCATGGTCACCAGGGTAAGCGAGCGCGTGGCGTACCCGGTCACGGTCGGTAGCCTTGCTGCGTGACAGAGAGCGTGACAGAGATGCAGGCGAGCCCCTCGTTCCGGCTGGTGTACGTGCCCGGCGTGACGCCCGGTAAATGGGTCCGGGTCTGGGAGGAGCGGCTCCCCGACGTCCGGCTCGACCTGGTCGCGGTGCCGGTGGAGGAGGGCGAGCCGACCCTGCTGGGCGGTGGCGCGGACGCGGGCCTGGTCCGGCTCCCGGTCGACCGGGACAGCCTCAGCGCGATCCCCCTCTACACCGAGACCACGGTGGTCGTCTTCCCCAAGGACCACTGGCTGGCGGCGGCCGAGGAGGTGCCGGTGGCGGACCTCGCCGACGAGGTCGTCTTCCATCCGCAGGACGACACCCTCGGCTGGGGGGCCGCCCTGCCCGGGCGCCCCGCGATCGAGCGCCCGGCGACGACCGCGGACGCCGTCGAGCTGGTCGCGGCGAACGTCGGGGTCCTGCTCGTCCCGCAGTCGCTGGCCCGGCTGCACCACCGCCGGGACCTCACCTACCGCCCGGTTCCGGATGCGCCGCAGTCCCAGGTGGCCCTCTCCTGGCGGCAGGACCGGACCACCGACCTGGTGGAGGAGTTCATCGGTATCGTCCGCGGCCGGACGGTGAACAGCTCGCGCGGGCGCGGCCAGTCGACCTCCGCCGAGCAGCCGAAGCAGCAGTCCCGCGGCGGTACCGGCAAGCCGGCGGCCGGGAAGGCGGCGGGCAGGTCGGGCGGAGTGAAGGCGACGGGCGGTCGCTCGGGCGGCGGGAAGACCGGCGGCGCCCGGTCCGGCGGCGGCAGGACCGGCGGGACCGGCACCGGACGCTCCGGGGCGGCCAAGCCGGGCGCGCGCCGGGGCCGCCCCGGTCGGTAGCGTCCGCCGGGGGCCGGTGGCACGTGCCCCGGCCGACCCCCGGCCGACCCCCGGCCGGGGCGCCGGCCCGTCCGCCGCGCCGTTCCCAGGAGGCTCCCAGGAAGGGGCAACCGAACAGTCGTTCCCCGCTGTCATCCAGTGAGACCGGGTACGCGGGCCCGGACGGCACAGGAACCGGGCGCGAACGAAATGAACCTGACTGGCACTCCCTTCCTCGTCCTCATCGTCGTCCTCTTCGGGGCGTCGATAGCGCTGGCCATGGCGCAGTGGCTGGGCAGAGGGGCCCTCTTCGAGCCGGCGCGGACAGCGGAAGGACGGCGCGCGCCACTGCGCGCGCTCTCGTACCTCGGCACCGTGCTGCTCTGCCAGTTCACCGCCGTGGCCTTGGTCTTCGTGATCGTCAACAACGAGAACCAGCTCTACGACAACTGGGGCGACCTGCTGGGCACCTCCAGCCACGTCCGGGCCGTGCCGGTGCCGCCGAAGGACGAGGGCCTGGCCGGAGACCGGGGTTCCGCCGCCGGCGCCACCCCCGGCGGGCCGCCGACCGGCACTCCCTCGCCTCCCTCGCCGAAGGTGGCGCAGGCCTTCCACGCGCCCGATTCGGACGCGGTTCCCAGGAGTGTGAAGCAGGCCGACCTCAAGGGCCGGCTCTCCGGCGTCGACGGCGAGGTGCTGGTCTGGACGCCGCCGCAGTACGACGACCCGGCCTACAAGGACAAGACCTTCCCGGTGGTCGAACTGCTCGCCGGGTTCCCCGGATCCTCCAGCGCCTGGTTCGGTGACACCATGAACGCGGCCGGGCAGCTCGAAGGGCCGATGAAGTCCGGCCAGGTGACGCCGTTCATCCTGGTCGCACCGCGGGTCACCCTGCTCGGCGGCACCGACACCGGCTGCGCCGACGTTCCGGGCAAGGTCAACGCCGAGACCTGGCTCTCCCGGGACGTCCCGCAGATGGTCGTGGACAACTTCCGGGCCGACGCCACCGCGGACCGCTGGGCCCTGTCGGGCTACTCGGCCGGAGCCCACTGCGCCCTGCGCCTGGCGCTCGCGCATCCGAACCGGTACCGTGCCGCGGTCGGCATGTCCGGATACAACGACCCGGCCGGCGAGCCGTCCTCGCTGACCGCCAAGGACCAGAAGCTGCGCGAGACCGCCAACCCGCTCCACATCCTCACCCACGCCCCGACGCCGCCGAACGTCGCGCTCTACATGACCGGCAGGCGGGGTGACGGGCTGGAGGACGCGACCGCCCTCCAGCAGGCGGCGAAGAGTCCGACCACCGTGACCTCGTTCGAGACCAGCGGCGCGCACCTGACGTCGACGTGGAAGCCGCTGGTCGTCCAGACCTTCAAGTGGCTGACCGGGATCATCCCGCCCCGCTGAGCGCCCTTCTGGCCGTCCTCCCGACACTCCTTCGACAGTCCTTCGACAGCCCGGCCGGTCTCGCCGGCCGGGCTCCCCTCAACGGACCGGGCAGCGGGCGGCCCGGCCCTCCGTCGGCCCCCGCGCACGTGTTCCAGGGGCACGGCCGACCCCCTCGGACACCCCCGGGGGTATATCGGGGCGGCGAGGGGTGGCGGACTGCTGGGCAGGGGGATCCGAAGGCGAAGGCGAAGGGGTTGCGGCATATACCCCCTGGGGGTATAAAGAACTTGCCGCAAACAGATACCCCTAGAGGGTATCGACCGAAGATCGGAACCATCCACCGCACCGGAGGAAACCATGTCCTGCTGCTCCAGCAACGGCACCTGCTCCACCACCACCACCGTCGAGCCGGCCCCCGTCGCCGTCACCGCCGTCTACGCGGTGGCCGGGATGACCTGCGGTCACTGCGAGCGGGCCGTCGGCGAGGCCGTCGCCGGGCTGCCGGGCGTCACCGCCGTCTCGGTCGACGTCCGGGGCGGCCTGGTGACCGTCTCGGCGGAGGCGGAGCTCGACGACGCGACCCTGCGTGCCGCGATCGGCGACGCCGGCTACGCGCTGACCGGCCGCGCCTGATCGCTCCGGCCCGCCGGCCCGTACCCCAGGTACCCCCCAGGGGTTTCCGGGCCGCGGCGGGCCGGAGCGAGGCGGCTCTCACCGCCCACTGGTCCCGCCCGCTCACCCTCCCTCCCGTTCCCCCTGCCGGCCCGTCGCACGACCACTCACGAGGAGTTCAGATGACCACGCAGGCCCCCGCCTCCACCGAGGTGGAACTCCGGATCGGCGGCATGACCTGCGCGTCGTGCGCCGCCCGGATCGAGAAGAGGCTCAACCGTATGGACGGTGTGACCGCCACCGTCAACTACGCCACGGAGAAGGCGAAGGCAGTCGTCGATGGCGGTGTCGGGGCCGCCGACCTGATCGCCGCCGTCGAGGCCGCCGGCTACACCGCCGCCGTCCCCCGCACGGAGAGCGCGGAGCCGGCCGGGGGCCCGACCGACGGCGCACCGGACGGCGGTCGGCCGGACGACCTGGCGCCGTTGCGGCAGCGCCTGACCACCGCGCTCGTGCTGGCCGTCCCCGTGGTCGCGATGGCGATGGTCCCGGCGCTGCAGTTCGACAACTGGCAGTGGCTCTCGCTGACCCTCGCCGCCCCGGTGGTCACCTACGCCGCCTGGCCGTTCCACCGGGCCGCCTGGACCAACGCCCGGCACGGCGCCGCCACCATGGACACCCTCGTCTCGCTCGGCACCGGCGCCGCGTTCCTCTGGTCGCTGTGGGCGCTGTTCTTCGGTCACGCCGGCATGCCGGGCATGCGGCACGGCTTCGAGCTCACCATCGCCCGCAGCGACGGCTCCTCCAACATCTACCTGGAGGCCGCCGCCGGCGTCACCGCGTTCATCCTGGCCGGCCGCTACTTCGAGGCCCGCTCCAAGCGCACCGCCGGTGCCGCTCTCAAGGCGCTTCTGGAACTCGGAGCCAAGGACGTCACCGTCCTGCGCGGCGGAGTGGAGGTCCGCATCCCGACCGCCGAGCTGGCCGTCGGTGAGCAGTTCGTGGTCCGCCCCGGCCAGAAGATCGCCACCGACGGCGTGGTCGTCGAGGGCGCCTCGGCCGTGGACGCCTCGATGCTGACCGGCGAGTCCGTCCCGGTCGAGGTAGGCATCGGCGACGCCGTCACGGGCGCCACCGTCAACGCCGGCGGTCGCCTCGTCGTCCGCGCCACCCGGGTCGGCGCGGACACCCAGCTCGCCCGGATGGCCAAGCTCGTCGAGGACGCCCAGAGCGGCAAGGCCGCCGCCCAGCGCCTCGCCGACAAGATCTCCGCCGTGTTCGTGCCCGTCGTCATCACCCTGGCCGTGGCCACCCTAGGCTACTGGCTCGGCACCGGCGAGGGCTGGACCGCGGCCTTCACTGCTGCCGTCGCCGTGCTGATCATCGCCTGCCCCTGCGCCCTGGGCCTGGCCACCCCCACCGCCCTCCTGGTCGGCACCGGCCGTGGCGCCCAACTCGGCGTCCTCATCAAGGGCCCCGAGGTCCTCGAGAACACCCGCCGCGTCGACACCGTCGTCCTCGACAAGACCGGCACCGTCACCACCGGCCGGATGACCCTGCTCGCCGTCCACACCGCCGACGGCATCGACGAGAACGAGGCACTGCGGCTGGCCGGCGCCCTGGAGCACGCCTCCGAACACCCGATCGCCGCCGCCATCGCCACCGCCGCCGCCGAGAGGCTCGCCACCCTGCCGGCCGTCGAGGGCTTCGAGAACGTCCCCGGTCTCGGCGTCCAGGGCATCGTCGACGGCCACGCGGTGGTCGCCGGCCGCGAGGCGCTGCTCGCCGACTGGGCGCAGTACCTGCCCGAGTCGCTCGCCGAGGCCAAGCGCACCGCCGAGGCCGCCGGGCGTACCGCCGTCGCGGTCGGCTGGGACGGCGAGGCGCGCGCCGTCCTGGAGGTCGCCGACGCCGTCAAGCCCACCAGCGCCGAGGCCATCGCCGAACTGCGCGCCCTCGGCCTGCGGCCGGTCCTGCTCACCGGCGACAACATCACCGTCGCCGAGGCAGTCGCCGCCGAGGTCGGCATCGCCCCGGAGGACGTGATCGCCGAGGTGCTGCCACAGGACAAGGTGGCCGTCGTCCGGCGACTCCAGGACGAGGGCAAGGTCGTCGCCATGGTCGGCGACGGCGTCAACGACGCGGCCGCACTCGCCCAGGCCGACCTCGGCCTGGCCATGGGCACCGGCACCGACGCCGCCATCGAGGCCGCCGACCTCACCCTCGTCCGCGGCGACCTGCGCGCCGCCGCCGACGCCATCCGCCTCTCCCGCCGCACCCTCGCCACCATCAAGGGCAACCTCTTCTGGGCCTTCGGCTACAACGTCGCCGCCCTCCCGCTCGCCGCCGCCGGCCTGCTCAACCCGATGATCGCCGGCGCCGCCATGGCCTTCTCCTCCGTCTTCGTCGTCGGCAACAGCCTCCGCCTCCGCACCTTCCGCTGACGCCCGCGGGGCCCGTCCCGCCGCCCCTCACTCGTTCGGGTGAGGGGCGGCCGCCATGTCCGGGGGCGGGCCGTGCGGTGGCTAGCGTCGGCGGGGACCCCGCAGCCGCACCGAGGAGACGCACCGTCGTGAGCACTGAACAGACCCGCAGGATCGTCCTGGTCCGGCACGCCAAGGCCGAGTGGTCGGACGGTGACGACCACGACCGCCCGCTGGCGGACCGGGGCCGCAAGGACGCCCCGGCTGCCGGCCGCCGGCTGGCCGGCGCGGGCATCGCACCGGACCTCGCCCTGGTCTCCACTGCGGTGCGCACCCGGGAGACCTGGGGGCTGATCTTCGCCGAACTGCTCACACGGCCCCGGACCGTCTACGAGGAGCGCGTCTACGAGGCGACCCCCGGCGAGCTGATCGCGCTGCTCAACGAGGTCCCGGACGACGTGGCCGACCTGGTGCTGGTCGGTCACAACCCCGGGATGCACGCCCTGGCCGACGCTCTCGCCGGCGAGGCCGACGGCGACCTGGCGGCCCGGATGCACCGCTCCGGGTTCCCGACCGCCGCCGTCGCCGTGCTCACCTTCACCGGCTCCTGGAAGAGCGTCGAGCACGGAGTCGCCAGGCTGGCCGCGTTCTGGACACCGCACGCCTGACCGGCGCGGTGCGGCGCGGTCAGGCCCGCCCGGTGCGCCCGGTGCGCCCGCCTCGGCCGCCGACATCCCGCACCGGCGGCGGGCCGCCGCCGCGCACTGGTCGCACACCGCCGCCCCGGCCCGGCGCCACCCGGTCGGCACCGTGGACGCCGGCGTGCTCCACGTGGACGACGACGCGGTGCCGACCAGCGCGGGCAGCGCCGCGGGCCCGACCTCCGCGGGCACGTCGTCCGCGCTCCCGGGCACTGCGGCGGGCGCCGGCGCTCCCGGCGGCGGACGCGGCCAGCGCCCCGGCCCCGGAGGCGAATTCGCTGGCCGGGGCCGACCGGTCGCTGGCATGCTGACCAGGTGGACAGACCGGAGATCTGGCTGAGCTTCGCCCCTGAGCTGCACCTCTTCGTCGCCTCGCGGCGGCGGGTGGCGCCGACGGCGGTGCGGACGGACGGCGCCTCGACCCTCGGCCACGTGGTGGAGTCGCTCGGCGTCCCGCTGACCGAGGTCGGCGGCCTGCTGGTGGACGGGCGGCCCGTGGGCGACACGCACATCCCCGGCCACGGCGAACGGATCGCGGTGCGCGGCGTCACCCGCCCGCAGCCCTCCGCCGCCCCGCTGCGCTTCCTGCTCGACGTCCACCTCGGGACGCTGGCCCGCCGGCTGCGCCTGCTCGGCATCGACGCGGCCTACGAGAACCCGGACATCGGCGACGCCGCGCTCGCCGCCCGCTCGGCCTCCGAGCGGCGGGTGATGCTCTCCCGCGACCGCGGCCTGTTGCACCGCCGCGAGCTCTGGGCCGGCGCGTACGTCTACAGCCACCGGCCCGACGAACAACTGCGCGACGTGCTCTCCCGGTTCGCGCCGCCGCTCGCCCCCTGGAGCCGCTGCACCACCTGCAACGGGACGCTGCGCAGCGTCGCCAAGACCTCGGTGCGCGACCAGCTCCGGGGCGGCACCGAGCGCTCCTACGACGCCTTCGCGCAGTGCACCGCGTGCGGCCAGGCCTACTGGCGCGGGGCCCACCACGCCAGCCTGGACGCCATCGTGGCCGACGCCGTGCGCGAGTTCGGCGGCGGTCGCCTCGCCGCCGAAGGGCCCGACGGCGCGGACCGGACGGCGGCCGCCGGCTGAGCCTTCCGGGGCGCCGGACCCGCGTGGTGTCCCTTGACAGCCGGTGCGGCTGCTGGATTACTGGGGCGTGCCCGTGCGCTGACCGAATGATCGGTCGGGATTCGGGGGCCGGCCACGACGGAGGAGACGCCATGAGCAGCAGACCGTCCGGCCCGGCTGCCGCCCCGGCGCGCCTGGGCGAGCCGCTGCCCGCGGAGCTGCTGGACGCCGGGGAGCGGATGACCGGCGAGGAACTGCGCGCCCACCAGCTCAAGCACCTGCGGGCCACCCTGCGCCACGCCTACGACCACGTCGAGCTCTACCGGCGGAAGTTCGACGCGGCCGGGGTCGGCCCCGGGGACTGCCGCACCCTCGCGGACCTCGCCCGCTTCCCGTTCACCACCAAGGCCGACCTGCGGGACACCTACCCGTTCGGCATGTTCGCCGTCCCGATGGCGGACGTCCGGCGGATCCACGCCTCCAGCGGCACCACCGGGCGGCCGACCGTGGTGGGCTACACCGAGCACGACCTCTCGGTCTGGGCCGACGTGGTCGCCCGCTCGATCCGGGCGGCCGGCGGCCGGCCCGGCCACAAGGTCCACATCGCCTACGGATACGGGCTGTTCACCGGCGGCCTGGGCGCGCACGCCGGCGCCGAGCGGGCCGGCTGCACGGTGATCCCCGCCTCGGGCGGCATGACCGCCCGCCAGGTGCAGCTCATCCGGGACTTCGGGCCCGAGGTCGTCATGGTCACCCCCTCCTACCTGCTCACGCTGCTGGACGAGTTCGAGAAGCAGGGCGTGGACCCGCGCACCACCGCGCTGCAGGTCGGCATCCTCGGCGCCGAGCCGTGGACGGAGGAGATGCGTCGCGGGATCGAGGAGCGGACGGGCATCCACGCCGTCGACATCTACGGTCTCTCCGAGGTGATGGGTCCGGGCGTCGCCCAGGAGTGCGTGGAGACCAAGGACGGCCTGCACATCTGGGAGGACCACTTCTACCCGGAGGTGGTGGACCCGCTGACGGACGAGGTGCTGCCCGACGGGGACCGCGGGGAGATCGTCTTCACCTCGCTGACCAAGGAGGCGCTGCCGGTCATCCGCTACCGGACCCGTGACCTGACCCGGCTGCTTCCCGGCACCGCCCGCCCGGTCTTCCGGCGGATGGAGAAGGTCACCGGACGCAGCGACGACCTGATCATCCTGCGCGGGGTGAACGTCTTCCCCACCCAGATCGAGGAGATCCTGCTCCGCGTCCCGGCCGTGGCACCGCACTTCCAGCTCCGGCTCACCCGGCGCGGCCGGCTGGACCACATGACGGTCCGGGTCGAGGCCCGCCCGGACGCCGGGCCCGAGCAGCGCGCCGCCGCCGCGGCGGAGATCGTCGGGGCGGTCAAGGACGGCGTGGGCGTCACCGTCGAGGTCGAGGTGCTCGACCCGTACACGCTGGAGCGCTCGGTGGGCAAGATCAAGCGGATCGCCGACCTGCGCGAGCAGGGCGGGTAGCCGCCCGCCGGACGCCCCGGTTCCGCGGTCCGGAGAGGGGCGCCCCCCCCCGGACCGCGACCGTCACCCCGGCGGTCAGCCGGCCGCGTGGACCAGCTGTCCGCCGACGTACGTCCGCAGGACGCGGGCCTCGGCGATCTCCTCCGCGGGGGCGGTGAGGATGTCCCGGTCCAGCACCACCAGGTCGGCCAGGTGGCCCGCCCGGAGGCTGCCGGCGTCGTCGTGGCCGTTGACGTGGGCGGAGCCCGCCGTGTACGCGGCCAGGGCCGAGACCAGGTCGAGCCGCTGCTCGGGGAGGAAGACCCGCCCGTCGGTGGCCGCCGGCTCCATCCGGTTGACCGCGACGTGCAGCCCGGCCAGCGGGTCGGGGCTGCTGACCGGCCAGTCGCTGCCGGCGGCCAGTGTGGCGCCGGCCCGCAGCAGGTCGCCGAACGGGTACTGCCAGGCGGCGCGCTCGGGGCCGAGGAACGGGATGGTCAGCTCGTCCATCTGCGGCTCGTGCGCGGCCCAGAGCGGCTGGATGTTGGCGATCGCGCCGATCCGGGCGAACCGCGCGACGTCCTGCGGATGGACGACCTGCAGGTGGGCCAGGTGGTGGCGGGTGGCCCGTCGGCCGTTGGCGGCCCGGGCCGCCTCGACGGCGTCCAGCGCCTCGCGCACGGCGCGGTCGCCGAGCGCGTGGAAGTGCACCTGGAAGTCCAGCGCGTCCAGCGCGGTGACGTGCTCGCGCAGGGCCGCCGGGTCGACGAAGCTCAGGCCGCTGTTGCCGGTGGCGCAGCCGCAGCCGTCCAGGTAGGGGCTGGTCATGGCGGCGGTGAAGTTCTCCGCGATGCCGTCCTGCATGATCTTCACCGACCCGGCCCGGAACCGGCCGTGGCTCAACTCGTCGCGCCGGGCGACGAGTTCGGGGATCTGATCGGCGCCGCGGTCGCGCTCCCACCAGAGCGCACCGGTGACCCGGGCGGTCAGCGTGCCGGCCCGGGCGGCGGCCAGGTAGGCGTCGGAGGGGTCCGGTTGACCGTTGAACACGCCGAGCAGCGCGTCCTGCCAGCCGGTGATGCCGAGCGAGTGCAGCAGCCGCTGCGCCCGCAGCAGCCCGGCCAGCCGGTCGGCGGCGGTGGAAGGCGGCACCAGCCGGGCGACCAGGGCCGTGGCGCCCTCCTGGAGGACGCCGCTGGGGGAGCCGTCCGCCTCGCGCTCGATCCGACCGTCGGCCGGGTCCGGGGTGTCCCCGGTGAGGCCGGCGAGTTCGAGCGCCCGGGTGTTGGCCCAGGCGCCGTGGTGGTCGCGGTTGGTCAGGTAGACCGGGCGGTCCGGGACCACCGAGTCGAGCAGTTGCCGGGTGGGCAGGCCGCCCTCGAAGCTCTCCATCGACCAGCCGCTTCCGGTGATCCAGGCCTGGTCGGGGTTGGCCTCGGCGTACGCGCGGACCCGGTCCAGGTAGTCGTCCACGCCGACGGTGCCGGTGAGGTCGCAGGTGGCCAGTTCGGTGCCGCCGTAGACGGCGTGGATGTGGGCGTCCTGGAAGCCGGGGATCAGCAGCCTGCCGGTGAGGTCGACGACCTCGGTGCCCGGCCCGATCAGCTCCCGCACCTCGTCGTGGCCGACGGCGGTGATCCGCTCGCCGGTCACGGCCAGGGCGGTGGCCCGGGAGCGGGCGGGGTCGCCGGTGTGGACGGGGCCGTGGGTGAAGACCAGGTCGGCCTTGCTCATGGGTGGTGCTCCAGACGGATCGGGTGCAGGGCGCTCGGTGCGGGTGCGGGTGCGGGTGCGGGTGCGGGTGTCGGTGGTGCAGGTGGCGCGGTCCGGCTCGGCGCCGGTCGTCGGGTCCGGGCCGGTCGGGAGTCGGGTACCCCGGGAGGCTCCCGTGGTACCCGCTCCGTCCGGCCGGGCCCGCCGTCCGGCCGGCGCCGGACGGCCGGTGATCAGACGGCCGGCGCCAGGGCCGCGGGGTCGGCGTCGTCCCCGGCGGGCCGGAGGAAGTACGCCGAGCGCCGCCGCCAGCGCGCCCAGGCCGCCGCCACCAGGCCGGTGCCGATCATCAGGACCGGGACCAGCAGCTCGAACCAGCCGTTGTCGGCGGAGAGCTCGAAGTGGTCGGCGGAGTCGTAGAAGGTCCAGGCGAGGTAGCCGCCGACCAGCAGCAGCGCCACTGCGCCCAGCAGCGGGCCGACGACCGCGCGCAGTCCCTCCAGCGGCGCGGTGCGCAGCAGGTGGCGGAAGCGCACGGCCGCGGCGGCGGCGGTGAGCGCGTAGTAGAGCGCCACCACGATGCCGATCGCGTTGACGGCGGCCGAGATGAGGTCGCTGACGGTGGGGATGGCGATCGAGAGCAGCGCCAGCACGCAGGCGATGCCGGTGATCAGCAGGGTGCCGACCGCCGGGGTCAGGTGCTTTCCGTGCAGCCTCGTCCAGACCGGGCCGAGCACGCCGTCGCGTCCCATCGCGTACAGGCCGCGGGCGGTGGGGATCACCGAGGCCTGCAACGAGGCGACGGCGGAGAGCGTCAGCGCGATCAGGGGCAGGGCGGCCAGCGGCTGGTGGGCCAGCTTGGAGCCGAAGTAGGCCAGCCCCTGCGCGCCGTTGTCGGCCAGTTCGTCCAGCGGCAGCACCCGCTGGAAGGCGGTGCCGGCGAGCAGGAAGAGCAGCATCATCACCACCAGGGCGAGCGTGCCCGCGCGGGAGGCGTCCCGCGGGTCGCGGACCTCCTCGCCCACGCTGAACACCGACTCGAAGCCCCAGTAGCAGAACACCGCGAGCACCATGCCCTGGGCGAGCGCGCCGAGCGAGGGGATGTCGAAGGGGTTGAACCACTGCAGCGAGAAGGGCTGGTCCCCGGCGAACAGGCCGTAGCCGCAGAACGCGAGCAGCACCCCGTACTCGAAGACCAGCAGGTACTTCTGCAGCCGGGCGGCGAGGTCGAGGCCGCGGACGGCGACCAGCGAGGCGGCGATCAGCACGGCCAGGCCGATCAGGGTGCACTGGAGTGTGGAGTCCGGGTCCAGGCGCAGACCGGCGACGGAGTGGACGGCGGCCTGGCCGAGCAACTGGACGATCGCGGAGCCGGTCACGGTCGTCGTGTAGGCCATGAAGACCACGGTGCCGACGGTGTTGACCCAGCCGGTGAGGAAGCCGAGCCAGGGGCTGAGGGTGCGGCCGACCCAGCGGTAGCTGCTGCCGGCGTCCGGGTCGATGCGGTTGAGCCGCCCGTAGCCGCCGGCGATGGCGAGCACGGGCAGGAAGGCGAGCAGCATGATCGCCGGGAGGTGGAGGCCGACGATGCCGGCCGTCAGCCCGAGGCCGATGCCGATGCTGCTGGTGGCGGCCGTGCTGGAGGCGGCGATCGCCGCCCCGTCGAGCAGGCCGAGGGACTTGCGCATGGAGACGGGGGAGTCGGGCGAGCCGAATCTCGTGCCGGAACCCGTGTCCTGGACGGTTTCTGCCAAGGGAGCACCGCCTTGCGTGTGGTGGGGGAGGAGTGGGGGTGCGGCCGAACGGCCGGTGGCTGGCCATGAAACCGCCGCCCCCGTTACACGTCAATGCTGTTGTCATAAGCTTGGGGCATGGCAGAACGAGTGGTTCCGGAGCCGCAGCGGCGGCGCAGGCGGCCGACCAAGCAGGGCACCGTGCTCTCGGCCGAGATGATCGTCGGCACCGCGCTGCGGCTGGTCGGGCAGCACGGCGCCGAGGCGCTGACCGTCCGCCGGCTCGGGGCCGCGCTGGGGGCCGACCCGAGCGCGATCTACCGCTACTTCCACAGCACCGACGACCTGCTGCTGGCCCTGGCCGACGAACTGGTCGGCCAGGCCCAGGACGGCTGGCGGCCCACCGGCGACTGGCGGGCCGACCTGCGCTCGATCGGCCTGCGGATCCACGCCGCCTACCAGGCCCACCCGCAGGCCGCGCTGCTCGCCGCGCACCGGACCACCGGGCGCGGCCACGAGATGCTGGCGGTGGAGCGGATCCTCGGGGTGCTGCGCCGGGCAGGCTTCCCCGACCACGAGGCGGTGCCGATCTACCACGCCTTCGTCGACCAGGGCCTGGCGTTCGCTGCGCTCGACGCGGCCGCCCTCGCGCTGCCGGCCGCCGCGGCGACGGCGGACCTCCAGGTCTGGCGCCAGCGCTACAGCAGGCTCGGTGCCGACACCCACCCGAACATCGCGGCCACCGCGCCGCTGCTGGAGGCGGAGATGCGGCGCAGCGGGTACCCCTTCGCCCTGGAGCTGCTGCTGGACGCGGTCGCGGCCCGCCACCCCGACGCGGGCGCGCAGGCGGGCACCGGCGCGGCGGAGCAGCCGGTGCGGGCCGCGGAGCAGCCCGCGGACCGGACGCCGGAGGAGACCCCCGGGCGGCCCCGAGTGGCCCAGGATCCGGGAGCTCGATCGGACCTGTCGGCCGGTCCGCCCGCTCCGTAGCCTCGGTCGGGTGACCACCAGAGTCGACTTCTACTTCGATCCCGTGTGCCCGTTCGCCTGGATCACCTCCCGCTGGATCCTGGAGGTGGAGCGCCGGCGCGAGCTCGACCTCACCTTCCGGGTGATGAGCCTGTCCGTCCTGAACGAGGGCCGCGAGGACCTCCCCGAGCGGTACCGCCGGCTGCTCGACACGGGGTGGGGGCCGGTGCGGGTCTGCATCGCCGCCGCCGAGCGGTTCGGCGAGCACGTCCTGCGCGACCTCTACACCGCGCTCGGCACCCGCCTGCACGAGCAGGACCGGGAGGCCGACGACGCCGTCCTGCGCGAGGCGCTGGTCGAGGCCGGCCTCCCCGAGGAGCTGGCCGAGGCCGCCACCGGCACCGCGTACGACATCGCGCTGCGCAAGAGCCACCACGAGGGGATGGACCCGGTCGGCGAGGAGGTCGGCACGCCGACCATCCACGTCGACGGCACCGCCTTCTTCGGGCCGGTGCTCACCGCGATCCCACGGGGCGAGGACGCCGTCCGGGTCTTCGACGGCGTCCGGCTGCTGGCCGGCCACCCGAAGTTCTTCGAGCTCAAGCGCACCCGGACCGGCCCGCTGGACTTCTCCTGAGGGCTGCGCCCGGGGTCGGTCCGGCCCGCACGGGCGGGCCGGGCCGGGCCGGGCCGGGCTTGCCGCGCGGATGAGCCCGGCGACGGTGGGCCCTTACGATGGCGCCATGAGCGGGAGCCTTCGGCTGTCAGGTGCGCAGAGGTCGCAACAGCACGTCCACGACCGGCCGGGCGGCGAGGGCCGGACCGGGAACGACGAGCGGCTGGAGACGGCCGCGGGCATCCTGGCGCTGCTGGCGGACCGGACCAGGCTGGCACTGATGCAGCGGCTGAGCGAGGGCGAGGCCGACGTGACCACGCTGACCGAGGCCTGTGGCGCGGCCCGGCCCTCGGTCAGCCAGCACCTGGGCAAGCTCCGGCTGGCCGGCCTGGTGAGCACGCGCAAGGACGGGCGGCGGGTGGTCTACGCGCTGCGGCACGGGCACCTGCGCCGTCTCGTCGACGAGGCGCTGAACGTGGCCGACCACCAGCTCGGCGGGCTGCCGCCGCACGACTGAGCCGTGTCGCCCGGTCCGCGCCGCCCGAGTCACGCCGCCCGGGTCGCGGCCCGGGTGCAACGGCCGCAGCAGGCCGGGGCGGCCCGTCCGGAACGCGTCCCACGCCCGTCCCGGACGGGCCCCTCCGACCGGTGCCGACCGGCCCGGCGCCACGGTGGGGCGCGCGCCGGGCCGGCTCACCCTGCTCCGCTACCGGCGCAGGGGGCCTTCGCAGGTGTAGTCGGCGGTGCCGGCCCGGCCGTCCGGCCAGACGTCGACCTTGCCGAACCAGCAGTTCATGTCGGCGAGGTTGTTGGCGGCGCCGCCGCCGCGTGCCAGCAGGTAGTAGTCGACCGTGGCGGCCATGTCCTGGCGGATCCGGCCGGCGTCGGCCGAGTCGGTGAGGTTGGCGGTGATGCGCCCGCTGCAGCTGAAGCGCATCTTGTTGTCCCAGTCGGCGTTGTCCTTGCAGGCGGGGGTGTTCCGGGTGGCGGCGGCGAAGGCGGACTGCACCTCCGAGGCCCAGGCGTAGGCGAGCGCACCGTTCGGGGCGAAGGCGGTCACCGGTACGTAGAGGTCGTCCGCCTGCGGGATGCGTGCGTCCAGGTAGGCGGTGTACTCGGCCTGGAGGCCGGCGTCGTGGCCGAGGCGGTCGCGCCAGGCGTCGTAGCCGGCCCTGTCGTCGGCGCGCAGCAGCCGGTACATCTCGGCCAGCCGGTCGGGGTGCCTCTCGCCGAGCAGGTTGAAGAAGGTCGCCGCGTACGGGTAGGCGCGGAACCCCTGGCCGTCCCAGGTGGCGTGCAGGATCTGGTCGACGGTCAGGCGCGGTGTCCCGGCCTGGTCGTCCCACCCGACCTGGCGGACCATGTACTTGCGCGCCTTGACGCCGCCGTCGCGGGTGGCGCCGGCGAAGTACTCGGCGGTGCCCTCGTTCATGGCGAAGGTGGCGTCCCCCGGCCAGCGGGTGGTGTAGCCGGACTCGGGGATGGCCCAGCGGGCGTTCAGGTAGTGGGTGTACTCGTGCCGGAACAGCTCCTCCAGGCTGAAGTACGACTCCTGGGCGGTGCGCTGGTAGGTGTAGAAGGTGGAGCGGTCCTCCAGGAACATGCCGCCGTTGTTGACGTCGCCGATGCCGAACAGCAGGCTCTGGAACGCCTGGTAGTTCGTCTTGGTGTCGTACAGCTGGACGGTGAGCACGGGGTGCTCGTCGCCCGGCAGCGGCTGGTCGGTGCCGACGACCCGGAAGAACTGGGCCTTGACCTGTTTGGTGGCGTAGTACAGCTGGTCGGCGGTGGCGCGGTCGAGCGCCGTGCGGACGACCAGGGTGCCGTTGTCGTAGCTGTAGGCGTGGGGGAAGAGCTCCCGCTCGACGTCGGCGCGGCAGACCCCGTACCGGGTGCAGAGGCCGAGGTCGTTGACCGGGCCGACCAGGTTGGCCCACGGACGGCTCATCCGGCCGAAGCCGGCCTCGACCTGCTGGAGTTGGCCGCCGATCCGCTGGGTGAGCTCGGGCCTGAGCACGGCGATCTGGCCGAAGCGGCCGTACTCCAGCATCGCGTCGGCGACCGCCCACTCGCTGGACGTGCCCTTGAGGTGGGTGTAGCCGGCGTAGGCGCGGAAGGCCTCACGGTAGTCGGCGTCGGCGGCGACGGCGGCCCGGAACAGGCCCTGCGGGTCCTCGCCGACGTTCGAGATGCCCTGGAAGTCGAGCTGGAGGGCGCCCTGGACGGCCCAGTTCCACCCGGGGTTCCCGACGGCCGCGCTGCCGGGCGCGAACATTCGCATCACCTGCTTGACCAGCCCGAGGCGGTTGGTGCGCAGGCCTGGCGCGGTGCCGGCCTGCAGCAGCTCGCCCATGGTGTCGCCGTTGGCCGTGGTGGGCTCGAAGACGCGGGGGTTGGCGGTGTGGTCGCGGATCGCGCGGTCGATCGCCGCGACGGTGGCGCCGTCGCCGATGTCGACCTCGGGGTGGTAGAAGTCGAAGTACACGGCGACGTGCAGGAAGTACCAGAGCTCGTGCTGGTTGTGGTTGTCGCTGCTGTCGAAGGAGGGTGCCAGTGCGCTCACCCGGGCGGCGACGGCCTGCACGTGCGCGGGCGTCATCACCTTGGCGGTGCGGACGTCCCAGTTGACCAGCAGCGGGCGCAGGCAGTCCTGGTAGGTGTGCGCCGGGTCGGCCAGGAAATCGGCGAGCGCGGTCGGGCCGAGGGCGGTGAAGGCCTCGGGGGTGCAGGCCGCCCCCGGGGTGGTGGCTTCTACGACGGTCGCGGGGCCGACCGGGGCGCCGGGCCGGGTGCCGGTGGTCGGCTGGAGGGCCGCGGCGCCGGGCCAGCCCTGCGGACCGACCGCCGACGCGCCGCCGGGGGCCGCGCGGTGGCCGACCCGGTCCGCGGCGGGCGCGGCGGGCGACGACGCGGCGGCCCGGGTGGTGGCGCCCGGGCCGGAGCCGGCGGCGGCCTGGACGGTCTGTACCAGCGGCGTCGCGAGGGCGGCCGCCAGGGCGGAGGCGAGCAGGGTGTTGCGCACGATGGCAGTCGGGGACACCGGATCTCCTCGGTGAGGTGTGGGGGCGTCATATCCGCGGTCCGCCGCGGGAGTGGGGCCCGGGCGGCGGAGCTTCCTGTCCGGTCGAGGGGCCGGAGGGATGACGCAATGCAACATAGTAATGTGAAATTGCACTGACAAGAGGGTGGCGGGTCGTTATCGATTCGTGTCCCGACAGGTGCTGCGCCCCGGGTTGCGCGCTCTTGAGTGTCCGTCATCCGCCCCTGCGCCCCCCGTCGCACTCCCCGGAGGGTGCAGGTGCGGTGGAGCCCCTTCTGTTGCAGGGGGCTTGACTCCGCCGGTGGTGCGGGCGTTTCCTGTGGGCCAACGCGTTGGAACGTGTTTGGTTCTGGTCTGTTCTGTGAGTTTGAACGTTCAAATCGAAGGGTGCGGTGCAGCATGCTGGTGCGGACGACCCTGCCGGTCACCGAGGTCACCGACTACCTGCGGCAGTTCGACGAGCCTGCGGGCTACCTGGACTTCGCGCGCTTCGGCCCCGTGTCGGCCGGGGTGTGCCGGGTGCTGACCAGGGCGGCCCGGCGGATGCACAGCGGGCACGGCTGGGACACCCTGTCCGAGCTGGACGCCGCCACGCTCGGCGCCGCCCGGTCGGCGGCGGACCTGCTCGGCGCCCGCCCGGAGGAGATCGCCTTCGTCGGCTCCACCTCGCACGGCCTGTTCGCCGCCGCCCACGCCCTCGCCGGCACGGCGCCGGGCCCGGGCGCGGCGCCGGGAGCAGGCGGGGCGTCGGGCGCGGGAGTCGCCGCCGGCACCGTCCTGGTCGGCCGGCGTGACTTCCCCGGCGCCGTCTACCCCTGGCTGCGTGCCGCCGACCACGGCGGCCTCGCGGTCCGCCCGATCGACGGCCCGGTCACCGCCGACGCCGTCCGGGAGCACCTGGACGGCGCCGTGCGCGCCGTCTCGGTCTGCGCGGTGGACGCGGCGACCGGCTTCCGGGCGCCGCTGGCCGAGATCCGGGAGGTGATCGGCCCGGACCGGGTGCTGGTCGTGGACGCCGTGCAGGCGCTCGGCGCGGTCGACCTCGACGCCGGTCCGGCGGACGTGCTGGCCTGCGGCGGACAGAAGTGGCTGCGCGCCGGCTGGGGTGCGGCGCTGCTCCTGGTCCGCGACCGGGTCGCCGGCCGGCTCAGGCCCGGGCTCTCCGGCTGGTCCGGGGTGGTCGATCCGATCGACGCGCCGTACCACCCGCGCCCGCCGCGGCCCGGCGCGGTCGCCCACACCCTCACCAACCCGGACGGGCCCGCCGTCGCCGCGCTCGGCGCGGGACTCGACCTGGTCCGGGCGGTCGGCCCGGCCCGGATCGCCGCCCTGGTGGCGGAGGCGCTCGACAGCCTGCTCGACGCCGCAACGTCGGCCGGCGCCGAGGTGGCGCGGCCGGTCGGCGGCAGCGGGATCGGGCGGCTGCGGATGCCCGGCGCCGACCCCCGGTCGGTGCACCGCACGCTCACCGACTCCGGCCTGGCCACCACCCTGCGCGGCGGCTGGATCCGGCTCTCCCCGCACGCCTCCACCGGGCCGGAGGCGGCCGCCCGGCTCGCCGGGGCGCTGCGCTCCGTCCCCGTGGCCTGACCGGCCGCGGCCCCGCCCGGCCCACCGGGCCGTCCACGCCTCTCCCCGCCCCGTACGCCGCCCGACTCGTCCGGTTCCGTCCCGCCGCCCCGAAGTCCTGACGGCCCGACGTCCCGCACCCCCGAAGCCCCGCACCGCCCCCGGCCCGGCGTCCCGTGCCGGCCGCCCGACCCCCGCCCGTTCCGGGATGTCCGCCCCACGGCCGCGGCGGGGCCGCCAACCCCTCAGAGAGGACTGCCATGTCACACCTTTCCCGCCGCGACCTGCTGCGCGCCTCCGGAGCCGGCCTGTTCGCCCTGGCCGCCGGCGGCTCCCTCGCCGCCTGCGGCTCGGGCTCCGACTCCGGTTCCGGCGGCGACGCCGCCACCGGCACGGTCACCGTCTGGTCCTGGACCACCGCGGCCGAGGCCCTGCGCGGCGTCGTCCCCGCCTTCGAGAAGGACAACCCGGGGATCAAGGTGGACGTCCAGGACGTCGGCAACCCGGCGATCTGGGACAAGATCACCGTCGGCCTGGCCGCCGGCGGCCAGGGTCTCGCCGACGTTCTCCACATCGGGTGCGACTACCTCCCCGGCTACCTGGAGAAGTTCCCCGGCGGCCTGGCCGACCTCTCCGCACTCGGCGCCGACGCCCACAAGGAGAAGTTCTCCAAGGGCCTCTGGCCCGTCGTCACCGGCAAGGACGGCAAGGCCTACGCGCTGCCGTGGGAGGTCAACTCGCTCGGCTTCTTCTACCGCAAGGACTACTTCGACAAGGCCGGCCTCGACCCGAACACCTTCGGCACCTGGGACGACGTGCTCGCCGCCGCGCCGCAGTTCAGGGCGGCCAACCCCGGCGTCTCGCTGATCGCCGTCAACAAGCCGGCCGCCCCCGCCGAGGACCTCGACTTCCTGCAGTCGCTGATGCAGCTCCAGGGGTCGTTCTACTTCGACCTCAAGGGCAGGGTCACCATGGGCTCGCCCGAGGCGGTCCGGGCGCTCACCATCATCAAGCGCCTCGACGAGGCCGGGCTGGTCGGGGACGCCGCCGGCGACCACGGCTGGGTCAACCTGCTGAAGGCCGGCAAGGTCGCGGTCTGCCCCAACCCCGCCTGGGCCGTGCACTACCTGGAGACCAAGGTCCCCGACCAGAAGGGCAACTGGCGGCTCGCCAAGCCCCCGGCCGTGGTGACGGGCGGCAAGCGGACGGCGATCGTCAACTCCACCCACCTGGCCGTCGCCGCCTCCAGCCCGCGGCGCGTCGCCGCCTGGCGGTTCGTCGAGTACGCCCTCACCCGGCCGGCCTCGGTCAACAGCATGTTCGACGCCGGCGGCGTCTTCCCCGCGCTCACCGCCGCGTACGCCGACCCGATGTACTCCGCGCCCAGCCCCTTCTACGGCGACCAGCCCGTCCTGAAGACCTTCACCGACCTGCTCGGCGAGGGCGCCGACGCCACCAACTACTCCGGCGACTACGCCCGCGCGCTCAAGCTCGCCAGCGACGCCCAGGTCAAGGTCTTCCTCAAGGGCGGTGACCCGGCCACCGTCCTCCAGGACGCCGCCAAGCAGCTCGCCCAGCAGACCGGCCGCAGCATCGCATGACCACCGCCACCCGCCTCGCCGCCCCCGCCGCGCCCGCCCCCGCCGGTCGGCGGGCCGCCCGCCGGCGCCGGCGCGCCCTGCCGTACCTGCTGCTGGCCCCGGCGCTGATCCTCTTCGGGTTCTTCAAGGCCTACCCGATCGTCTCCTCCCTGCTGCTCTCGCTGACCACCGGCTCCGGTGCCGCCACCCGCGACGCCGGCCTGGCCAACTACCGCCGGCTGCTCGACGATCCGCTGTTCTGGACGGCCCTGCGCAACACCGCGCAGATCCTGGTGCTGCAGGTCCCGCTGATGCTGGGCCTGGCCCTGCTGCTCGCCGTCGGGATCAACTCCGCGCTGGTCCGCTGGCGCGCCGTCTGGCGGCTCGGCGTCTTCATGCCCGCCGTCACCGGCCTGGTCGCGACCGGCGTCCTGTTCGCCTTCCTGCTGCGCACCGACCACGGCGCGGTCAACTGGCTGCTCGACCTGGTCGGCCTGCCCGCCGTGGACTGGCTCGGCAGCCCGTTCTGGTCGCGGATCGCCATCGTCCTCGTGCTGACCTGGCACTACACCGGCTACAACGCCGTCATCTACCTCGCCGGGCTCCAGGGCATCCCCAGGGAACTGTACGAGGCCGCGATGGTCGACGGTGCCGGCCCGCTGCGCCGCTTCCGGTCCATCACCGTGCCGGCCCTGCGCCCGGTGCTGCTCTTCACCGTGGTGCTCTCGACGATCGGCACCCTGCAGCTGTTCGACGAGCCCTACGTGCTGACGCACGGCGGGCCGGACAACGCCACCCTCACCGTCTCGATGTACCTGTACCAGAACGGCTTCCGCTACTTCGACTTCGGCTACGCCTCCGCCATCGCCTACGTGCTCACGCTGCTCGTGTCGGTGCTCGGCGCGGTGCAGATGCGCCTGATGGGAGAACGCGAATGACCACCGGTCCCACCTTGGCGCGCCCCCGCACGCCGGGCCCCCGCACGCCGGACGACGGCGCCGCCCCGCCCGCCCCCAGCGGCCGGGCGGGCCGCGGCCCAGGCCGGTGGCGCGGCTGGCCGCTCACCTTCCTGCTGGCGGCCGTCGCCGGGCTCTCGGTGGGCCCGTTCTACTGGCTGCTGGTCGCCGCCACCCACAAGGACTCGGAGATCTTCTCCTGGCCGCCCGGCCTGCTCCCCGGCGGCAGCCTCGGGGACAACCTGGACCGCCTCCAGGCCAAGATCGGCGTGGGCCGGGTCCTGCTCAACTCCCTGGTGGTGTCGGGCCTGCAGACGGTCGGCGCACTGATCGTGGCGCTGCTGGCCGGCTACGCCTTCGCCAAGTTCCGCTTCCGCGGCCGCTCGTTCCTCTTCGTCCTGCTGCTCTCCACCCTGGTGGTCCCGGAGCAGGTCATGCTGGTGCCGCTGTTCAAGATGATGCGGAGCTTCGGCCTCCTCGACAGCTACCAGGCGATCGTGCTGCCCGGCCTCTGCGTCCCGTTCGCGATCTTCCTGATGCGCCAGGCGCTCGCCGGGATGCCCGACGAACTGCTGGACGCCGCCCGGGTCGACGGCGCCGGTGAGTTCCGGGTCCTGTGGAGCGTGGTCGTCCCGGTCATGCGCCCCGTGCTGGCAGCGCTGTCGATCTTCCTCTTCCTGGGTGCGTGGAACCAGTTCGTCTGGCCGCTGATCGCGCTGCGAAGCCCCGAGATGCACACCCTGCCGGTGGCCCTCGCCACCCTCCACGGCGTGGAGGCCTCCACCGACTACGGCGCGATCCTCGCCGGGACCGCGCTCTCCACCGTGCCGATGATGGTCCTCTTCCTGGTCCTCCAGCGGCAGTTCATCTCCGGCCTGCTGGCCGGCGCCACGAAAGGCTGATCATGACCGACATCTGGGAACCGCACGGCCCCGCGGCCGGCGGCAAGCTCCGGCCCCTGGACGCCGACGGCCTCGCGCTCTCGGTCAGCGGCGCCGCCACGGCCCGGACCACCGGCGAGGGCGTGGTCGAGGTGACCGCCGACCACGAGGGCGACGTCCGGATCGAGTGGCGCGTCCCGTGCGTGGACGCCACCGCCTTCTGGACGCCCGAAACCAGGGCCACCGGCTGGCTGCCCGCGGCCTGGAGCGCGCCGCGGCGGGTCACCCTCACCCGCGGCGCCCCGGTGGCCGCCCTGGTCGGCACCGGCGACGTCGCCATCTGCGCCTTCGCCGCCGACCGCGACGACGTGCTGGCCGGCGCCGGGGTGGTCGAGGAGACCGGCGAGTTCCGGTTCTGGGTGCAGGCCACCGGCCGGCTCACCCTCCGGATCGACACCTCCCGCCGCCACTTCGCCCGCTGTCTGGCCGGCATCGCCGGCTGGTGGTGGGCCGATCGCGAGGTGCGCGTCCCCGACGCCGCCCGCCTGCCCGCGTACTCCACCTGGTACTCCCTGCACCAGAACGTCAGCCCCGAGGCGGTGGAGACCCAGGCCGCGCTCGGCAAGGAGCTCGGCCTCGACACGATCATCGTCGACGACGGCTGGATGACCCGGGACCGCACCCGCGGCTACGGCCACTGCGGCGACTGGGAGCCCCTCTCGCTGCCGGACACCGCCGCGCACGTCCGGCGGGTGCACGAGCTCGGCGTCGCGTACCTGCTCTGGTACGCCCTGCCGTTCATCGGCAAGGACAGCGCGGCGTTCAAGGAGCTCGGCGGGTACGCGCTGGCCGACGCCGGCCACATGGGCGCGATCGTCGCCGACCCGCGCTACCCGCAGGTGCGCGAGCACCTCGTCGGCCGGCTCGCCCGCGCCGTCGAGGAGTGGGGCGCGGACGGCCTGAAGATCGACTTCATCGACTGGTTCGGCGTCACCGACCCACCGGAGCCCGGCCCCGGGGCGGACAGCGCCACCGTGGACGAGGGCCTGGTGAAGCTCCTCGCCGACCTGCGCCGCCGGATCACCGCCGTCCGGCCCGACGCCATGCTGGAACACCGCCAGCCCTACGTCAGCCCCGGGCTCTGGCCGTACGCCACCATGATCCGCGCCACCGACTGCCCGCTCAGCCCGGGTGAGAACCGGCAGCGCACCGTCGACACCCGGCTGGTGGCCGGCCCGGTCGCGGTCCATGCCGACATGCTGATGTGGCACCCGGAGGAGTCGGCCGAGCAGGTCGCCTGCCACCTGATCAACGTGCTCTTCTCGGTGCCGCAGATCTCGGTGGACCTCGCCGTCCAGACCGCCGGGCAGCGGGCGGCGCTCGCCTTCTGGCTCGGCGTCTTCCGGGAGCACCTCGCCACCCTGCAGCTCGGCGAGCTGCGCCCGGCCCGGCCCGACCTCGGCTACCCGATGGTGACCGCGGCCGGTCCGTCGACCGTCGTGGTGGCCCGGTACGCGCCGCTGCCGGTGCAACTGGGCGGGGCGCCGTGGCAGACCCTGCTGGTGGCCAACGCCGACCCGGACCAGGCCGTCCGGCTGGTCGGCGGCGAGGGGCCGGCCGAGGCCACCGTCCAGGACGCCCAGGGGCGTATCGTCCGGCAGGGCGCCGTCGACCTGGCCGGGGACGGGGCCGCCGTCGCGGTTCCGCGCGGTGGCCTGCTGACCCTGCGCCGGCTCTGACCGGCGGCCCAGCCGGTTCGGCGGCCCGACCGCCGGGCCGCCCGACCGCCCGACCGCCCGACCGTCCCGCACCGGAGGACCGATGCCCCAGGGAGCGCCCCGACCGCGCCGAGCCGCCGCCACCATCGAGGAGGTCGCCCGTGCGGCCGGGGTCTCCCGGCAGACCGTCTCCAACGCGCTCAACGCTCCGCAGCGGGTGCGGCCGGACACCCTGGCCAGGGTCCGGGCGGCGATCGAGCGGCTCGGCTACCGGCCGGACCAGTCGGCCCGCGCGCTGCGCACCGGCGCCCGCCGCACCCTCGGCTACCTGGCCCCGGTGGACGACCCCTACGACCCCAACCCGCTGATGGCCGGCTTCCTGGAGGCGCTGGTCGACGCCGCCGCGGCCGCGGGGTACCGGCTGCTGCTGTTCCGCCCGGCCCCGGGGACGACGGACGCCCGGCCGGCCATCGACGAGCTGATCGCAGCCCGGCAGGTGGACGGTCTGGTCCTCGCGGACGTGCTGCGCGAGGACCCGCGGGTCGCCCACGTCGCCCGGACCGGCGTCCCGTTCGCCACCTTCGGCCGGACCGGTCCCGGCGAGCCGCAGCACTGGGTGGACATCGACAACGGCGCCGCGACCGCCGGGGTCGTCCGGCACCTGGCCGACCGCGGCCACCGCCGGATCGCCTTCGCCGGCCCGGCGGGGGAGGCGCTGCCGTGGATGGCCGCCCGCCGGGCCGGCTTCGCCGCGGAGACGGCGCGGCTCGGGCTCACGGCCGCGCTGCCCGGGGCCGGGTCTCCCCCGGCGGCTGCCGCCTCCGGGTCCGGCGTGGCGCAGCTCCGGGCGTTGCTGCAGGGCCCGGACCGGCCGACGGCGGTGGCCGCCGGCAGCGACCTGACCGCCCTCGCCGTGTACGAGGCGGTCCGCGCCGAGGGTCTGGTCGTCGGCCGGGACGTCGCGGTGGTGGGCTTCCACGACACACCGCTCTGCCGGCACCTGCACCCGGCGCTGAGCTCGGTGCGGCTGCCGCTGCGGGCGATCGCGTCCGGGCTGGTCGGGCTGCTGCTGGCCCAGATCCGCGGCGAGTCCGTGCGGGGGGAGGGGCTGGTCCTGTCGACCGAGCTGGTGGTGCGAGCGAGTTCGGGGTGACCGGTACGGACGCACCGGTGTCCGGGGCCGCGCGGTGCACCACCGCGCGCAGCCGCCGGGCACTCCGGAAGCACCCCGCCGGTGCGGCGGGGAACCGGCCGGGCTGCGTGGGGCGCCCGGCCGGGCCGCGGCCGCGCGGGTGGGGTGCGGTCGTGGCGGGGGCGGTGTGGGACGGGTGGAGTCCGTTCCACGCCGCCCCCGGCGTTTCCTCCCGTCCTCCGTCCGCCGGGGCGGACGCTCGCCCCCGAGGCGGCCGCCTCCCGTGCCGGCCGTCGGAAGGTCCTTCCTCAGATGCCGTCCTGTTGGTTAATGTTCGATATTGTTCGTTCATGTGGCAGTGGGAGGAGGAGTCGCGGATGGTGCCGACAGAAGCCGGACCGACGACCAGGACGGTGGTCGCGCTGGCGGACGGCCGGGAGTTGATCTACTTCGACCGGGGGGCGGCGGTGGGACGCGACGCCGTCGACAAACGCCCGCTGGAGCCCGGTCGTTCGGCCTCGCAGGTCCGCCGTGACCCGCTCACCGGGGCCTGGGTGACCATCGCCGCGCACCGCCAGGTCCGTACCTACCACCCGCCCGCGGACGAGTGCCCGCTCTGCCCGTCGCGCGACGGCCGGCTGAGCGAGATCCCGGCCGACGACTACCAGGTGGCCGTCTTCGAGAACCGCTTCCCCTCCCTCGCCGGCGACACCGCCGGCACCGAGACGGCGTCACCGGGCGGCGATCCGCTGCACCTGGCCCGCCCGGGCGTCGGCCGCTGCGAGGTGGTCTGCTTCACCGCCGACCACGGCGCCTCCTTCGCCGGTCTCGACGAGGGCCGCGCCCGGCTGGTGCTGGACGCCTGGACCGACCGCACGGCCGAGCTCTCCGCCCGCCCCGACGTCGAGCAGGTCTACGTCTTCGAGAACCGCGGCGCCGAGATCGGCGTCACCCTGGCCCACCCGCACGGCCAGATCTACGCCTTGCCGTTCACCACCCCGCGCACCGCCCGGACGATCGAGCAGGCCGCCCGCCACCGCGCCGCCACCGGCCGCAACCTCTTCGAGGACCTGCTGGCCGCCGAACGGGCCGACCCCGCCCGGGTGGTGGTCGCCGGCGAGCACTGGACCGCCTTCGTCCCGTTCGCCGCCCGCTGGCCCTACGAGGTGCACCTCTACCCGCACCGCCGCGTCCCCGACCTCACCCGCCTGAGCGAGGCCGAGCGCGCCGAGCTGCCCGGCCTCCTCCTCGACCTGCTGCGCCGCTTCGACCGGCTCTTCGGCAGTGCCGAGGATCCCGTCCGGGCCCCGTACATCGCGGCCTGGCACCAGGCGCCCGCCACCGGCGGCGAGGAACTCGCGCTGCACCTGGAGCTGTTCACGGTCCGCCGCACCGCCGACAAGCTCAAGTACCTGGCCGGGACGGAATCCGGCATGGAGGCCTTCATGAACGACGTCGCCCCCGAGCACGCCGCCGAGCGGCTGCGCGAGGTGGCCGGATGAGCACCGCCGTCTTCCGCGGGCTGTTCGGCCACGCCCCCGAGGGGGAGTGGGCCGCGCCCGGCAGGGTCAACCTGATCGGTGAGCACACCGACTACAACGACGGCTTCTCGCTCCCGATCGCCCTGGAGCAGACCGTCCGGGCCCGGGTGCGCCGCCGTGGCGACGGCCTGCTCCGGCTCGCCAGCACCCGGACGCCGGGCCGGGTCGTCGAACTGGACGTCGCCGCCCTCGCACCGGGCGGCGCCGAGGGCTGGGCCGCCTACCCGGCCGGCGTCGTCTGGACGCTGCGCCGGGCCGGCCACGCCGTCGGCGGCGCCGACGTGCTGATCGACAGCGACGTGCCGGCCGGCGCCGGCCTCTCCTCCTCCGCCGCGCTCGAATGCGCCGTCGCCACCGCGTACGCGGACCTGCACGGCCTCGGCCTGGAACCCGGTGAACTGGCGCTGCTCGCCCAGCGGGCCGAGAACGAGTTCGTCGGCGTCCCGTGCGGGGTGATGGACCAGATGGCCTCGATGTGCTGCCGGGCCGGCAGTGCCCTCCACCTCGACGCCCGCGACCTCGCCACCCGCGACATCCCCTTCGACCCGGCCGCGGCCGGGCTGGTGCTGCTGGTCGTCGACACCCGGGTCCACCACGACCTCGGGGACGGCGCCTACGCCGCGCTGCGGGCCGGCTGTGAACGGGCCGCCGCCCTGCTCGGCCTGCCCGCCCTGCGCGACCTCGCCCCGGTCGGCCTGGACGCCGCCCTCGGCCGCCTGCCGGCCGAACTGCGGCCGCTGGTGCGACACGTGGTCACCGAGGACGAGCGCGTCCGGCAGGCGGTGGACGTGCTGGAGAAGGACCCGGCCGCCCTCGGCCCGATCCTCACCGCGGGCCACGCCTCGCTGCGCGACGACTACCGGGTCTCCTGCCCCGAGACCGACCTGGTCGTCGCCACGGCCGTCGCGGCCGGCGCCCTCGGCGCCCGGATGACCGGCGGGGGCTTCGGCGGTTCGGTGGTCGTCCTGGCCGACCAGGGCGCCGCCGCCGGGGTGGCCGACGCGGTCACGGCGGCCTTCGCCGCCGCCGGCCACACCGCGCCGGACATCCACACCGCCACCCCGTCCCGCGGCGCCCACCGGGTCCGCTGAGTCCGGCCGGGACGGGCGCCCGGTGCCGGTGTCGGCACCGGGCTGACCGGGCCCGCGGTTGCCTGGCCCTGACAGGGCCAGGCAACCGCGGGCGCCGTCCGGGAGACTGGCCGGGTGAGCGCCTCGAACACCCTCAGCGAGTTCCTCCGGACCCGGCGCGCCCGGCTCCGCCCCGAGGACGTCGACCTGCCGGAGTTCGGCGGCCGCCGCCGGGTGGCCGGCCTGCGCCGGGAGGAGCTCGCGCAGCTCGCCGGAGTGAGCGTCGACTACTACACCCGGCTGGAGCAGGGCCGGGTCGGCAACCCTTCCGACGCCGTCCTCGACGCCGTCGCCCGCAGCCTGCGGCTCGACCCCGACGAGGCCCGGCACCTGCACCGGCTGGCCCGTCCCCGGCCGGCCGGCCGGGCCGCCGCACCGCCGGCGCCGCGCGGCCCGCAGCCGGTCCGACCGATGCTCGCCCGTCTGCTGGAGCAACTCCACGACACCCCCGCCATGGTGATGGGCCGCCGGATGGACGTCCTGGCCTGGAACCCGGCCGCCACGGCGCTGTTCGGCGACTACGCCGCGCTCGCCCCCGCCGAGCGGAACATCGCCCGCATCACCTTCCTCGACCCCGCCTCGCGCGAGCTCTACGCGGACTGGGCCGCCTGCGCGCGGGAGAACGTGGCCTTCCTCCACCTGGAGGCCGGCCGTCGGCCCGAGGACCGCCGGCTGGCCGCGCTGGTCGGTGAGCTCTCCATGCGCAGCGAGGAGTTCCGCCGCTGGTGGGCGGAGCACCCGGTGCGGGACAAGACCTCCGGCCGCAAGTCCTTCCACCACCGGCTGGTCGGCCGGCTCGACCTGGCCTACGACACCCTGCGTCCGACCGACGACCCGGACCAGGCCCTGATCACCTACGCCGCAGACCCGGGCAGCCCGTCCGACGACGCCCTGCGGATGCTCCTCACCTGGGCGGCGACCCCGGCCGGCTGACGGGCCGGTCCCGCTGCGCGGGGCGCGGGGACGACGGAGGTCCCCGCCGTGCGGCGGGGACCTCCCGGCCCGGTGCGCGGGCCGCGTGGTGCGGGGCGCTCCCGGCTACTGGTACTGCGTGGTGACGGTGACGCCGCTGAAGTCCTGCTGTCCGGCGGCGAGGCTGAAGTAGACCCAGCCGGCCGGCGGGTTGCTGACGGTCAGCGTCTCGTCGTTCCCGGAGTTGGTGGACTTCGCCAGGTAGCTGCCGGTGGTGGCCCAGTTGCCGCCGCCGTAGTACAGGTCGGCGTTGCCGGTGCCGCCGCTGCTGGTGATGGTCAGCTGCTTGACCCCGGCCGGCAGGTTCAGGAAGTGGTAGCTGTAGTTGCCGGCGGTGGCCGAGAGGTCGTCCCGGCGGCAGTTGTTGTCGAACTGCCGGGTGTCGGCGATGGTGCAGACCGGGGTGGTCGGGACGACCGGGGCGTCCGGCAGCGGGCCGCAGTCGTTGCTCGCGCAGGCGCTCAGCCAGGCGTCGAAGCCGGCGTCGTAGCGGGTGCCGATGGTCTGCTTCAGGATGGTGCGGGCGCCGTTCCAGTCACCCGTGCGGTACTTGGCGAGCACGGCGTCCATGTCGGAGCGGTGCTGCTGCAGCATGTAGCGGGTGGCCAGCCAGCCCCAGCGGTAGACGCGGTCGGAGTTGACGGTGGCGTCGCCGGTCTGGTCGTAGACGGTGTCGAACAGCTCGCTGAGCTTGTAGGTCTTCTTGGCCGCCTCGGCGATCGCGTCGGCGTTGCGCTCGTTGCGGTAGCCGTAGGAGATGTTCTCCGCGATGCCCTCGACCCACCAGATGGTCGGGGTGACGATGCCGGCCTCGAAGTCGCCGTACATGTTGTAGCGGCCGTCGAGGTAGTGGGTGTACTCGTGGTTCAGGTTCCAGATCGAGAACGACGGCCGGAGCCAGGACGCCTCGTGGGCGATGAAGCGGGCCTGGTTGCCCGGCTTGGACGGGTCGCCCTCCTCGTACATGCCGCCGTTGTCGACGTCGATGTCGTAGAAGGCCCAGGCGTACAGCGAGTACTGGTCGTAGTCGTCGAAGACGACGACCTCCAGGTTGGTGTTCACGTCGCCGGGGATGGCGCCCTTGTCGCCGATGATCTTGTGGAAGTAGGCATCCTGGTTGATCAGGCTGGTGCAGGTGGTGGAGAGCTGCGCGGGGGACATGTCCTGCGCCTTGATCCTCAGGCCGTCGTTGCAGGTCTGCTGGATCGGCAGGACCACCGGGATGAGGCGGGCGGCCAGGTCGCAGATGCCGTAGTCCGCGCAGTGGCCCTTGTCGAACTCGCGGGTGGCCCAGCCCAGGTTCATGGTGATCGGGGCGGTGGGACCGGTGTTCGGGTAGCGGTTGATCAGGTCCTTCAGCATCGGCCGCAGCTGGGTCCGCAGCTCGGGGACCTGGAGGCCGTAGCCGAGGTAACGGCCGATGTTGCTGACGACGTCCCAGCGGTTCAGCAGCGAGTCGTTGCGGGTGATGAAGCCGGACCAGGAGGTGAGGATGCCGGTGTCGGCCTTGAGCGCGGCCTTCCAGCCGGTGCTGTCGTTCGTGGACGCGAAGCCGTCCTTGAGGACCCAGTCGAACTCGGCGACGGTGGCCGTCATCCGCTCGGGCCAGGTGCCGGTGTAGTTGTTGAGCAGCCACTTGAAGAAGCCGGCGTAGCGGCCCAGGGTGTCGGTCTGGCCGATCACCTTGACGACCTCGACCAGGAGCTCGCCGTTGGCGGTGGTGGCGTCCTTGCTGTGCGCGTTGGCGAAGAAGGCGTCCAGCGCGCCGCGGGTGGCGGCGGCCAGCGTCGGGCCGTAGCCGCCGATGGTGCCGGGGTTGACCGACTGCTGGTAGTAGCCGGCCCGCAGGAAGAGGACCAGCTGACCGACGGCGGTGCCGTTGTCGCCCGGGTAGGCCGGCGAGGCGTCGCGCAGTGCGTCGGCGACGGTCACCATGTTGGACTCGCGGAAGGCGGTCGCGGCGGTGTTCGCGTCGATGTTGAACAGCGGGTAGGTGCAGTCGACCCGCGGCAGCGCCTTGAGCTGCTGGACCAGCGCGCTGCCCGTGGCGTTGATCACCCCGGACAGGTCCGGGCACGGGTCCCCGGCGGCGGCCGAGAGCTGCTTGGCGGCCTTGACGGGGGCGGTGACCGGGGCGGCCGGCGGGGCGTGCTCCTCGGTGCTGTCCTGCGCGGAGATCTTGTAGGGGCTGTTGCTCTTGGCGTCGGGCGACCTGGGGACGGGGATCGACCGCGGGGCCGCGGCGCCGGTGGCGCTGGTGCCCGTCTGGGCCGCGGCGCCGGCGGGGGCGGCCTGGCTCGCCGGGGCGAAGAGGCCGAGTGCGATGAAGAAGGCCGCGCCGAGCGCAGGGAGCCTGCGCGCGTTGGCCTTGGATATCCGGAAGGGACGCATCTGTGGGGGCCTCCGGGGCCGTTCGGGGCCGCGGAATGGGGCGCGGCCTCTCGATGTGTGACATGTAAAATGTCACACCTGGATGACGTCGGGAAGCCCTGCGCGCGGATTGCGGCCCGCCGCAACCGAAACGTTGTCAGGGATCGCCCGCCGCAACGCCCGAAGCGGGGTGATTCGGGCGCCGGGCGTCCGTGCGCCGCGTCCGCCTCGCGCGCCAGCCGCTCACCCCTGCCGCCCGTGGCGGATGCTGACGGCCGCTCCGCTCGACGGTGTGTGAGGAATAAGCAGGAGCCCATGCTTCGTTCTTGCAAGTGATACGCAATAGTGTGGTGCCGGCACGATCACCACCGTTGAACCCGTCGAAAGGGGCTGTGTCCCACCATGGGCACCTACTCGCTTCCCGACCTGCCGTACGACTACTCCGCGCTGGAGCGGGCGATGTCCGCCGAGATCCTGGAGCTGCACCACTCCAAGCACCACGCGGCCTACGTCAAGGGCGCCAACGACACCCTGGAGCAGCTCGCCGAGGCGCGCGACAAGGAACAGTTCGGCGGCCTGGTCGGCCTGCAGAAGACCTTCGCCTTCCACCTGTCGGGCCACGTGCTGCACTCGCTGTTCTGGCAGAACCTCTCGCCCGAGGGCGGCGACCGCCCCGAGGGCGAGCTGGCCGACGCCGTCGCCGAGCACTTCGGCAGCTTCGAGGCCTTCAAGAAGCAGCTCACCAACGCCACCACCGGCGTCCAGGGTTCCGGCTGGGGCATCCTCTCCTGGGAGCCGCTGGGGCAGCGCCTGATCGTCGAGCAGGTCTACGACCACCACGGCAACGTGGGCCAGAACACCACCCCGCTGCTCGCCTTCGACGCCTGGGAGCACGCCTACTACCTGCAGTACCGCAACGTCCGCCCCGACTACGTCACCCGCCTCTGGGACGTCGTCAACTGGCAGGACGTCTCGGACCGCTTCGCGGCCGTCAGGGCCGCCTGAGCGGCCGCCCGGCCGTAGCGACGCGACGACCCCGGACCGCTCATCGGTCCGGGGTCGTCCCCGTGGTCGTTCCGCCCGGGCGCGGGCGCGGGCCGGAGAGGTCCTAGCCGGCCGGGGAGCCGAAGAAGCCCTCCAGGATGCGCTGCGCGGCCAGGCCGGGAGGCAGCGAGCCGGCGCGCACCTGCTGTTCCAACTCGGGTGCGAGGCGCCGGACTTCAGGGTGCTCGTGGAGCCTGGACCAGAGCTGGTCGTGGACCATGGCCCAGGTCCACTCGACCTGCTGGTCCCGGCGCTTGGCCTGGAGCGCGCCGGTGGCGTCGAGGACCTTGCGGTGCTGCTGGACGCGCTCCCACAGCACGTCGAGGCCGGCGCCGTCGCGGCCGCTGCAGGTCAGCACCGGCGGCGTCCACGGCGCGTCCGGCGCCTGCAACAGCCGCAGGGCACCGGCGAGTTCGCGGGCGGCCGCCTTGGCGTCGGTCTCGTGCGGGCCGTCGGCCTTGTTGACGGCGATGACGTCCGCCAGCTCCAGCACGCCCTTCTTGATGCCCTGCAGCTGGTCGCCGGTGCGCGCCAGGCTGAGCAGCAGGAAGGTGTCGACCATCCCCGCCACCGTCGTCTCCGACTGCCCGACGCCGACCGTCTCGATCAGGACGACGTCGTAGCCGGCCGCCTCCATCACCACCATGGACTCCCGGGTGGCCTTGGCGACCCCGCCGAGCGTGCCGGAGGTGGGGGAGGGGCGGACGAAGGCGTTCTGGTCGACGGCCAGGCGCTCCATCCTCGTCTTGTCGCCCAGGATGGAGCCGCCGGTGCGGCTGGACGTCGGGTCGACGGCCAGTACCGCCACCCGGTGGCCCAGCCCGGTGAGCATCGTGCCGAAGGAGTCGATGAAGGTCGACTTGCCGACGCCCGGAACGCCGGTGATGCCCACCCGGACCGCGCCGCCCGCGTGCGGCAGCAGTCGCCGGAGCAACTGCTGCGCCAGCGTGCGGTGGTCGGGCCTGGTGGACTCGACGAGGGTGACGGCCCGCGCGATCCAGGCGCGCGAGCCGTCCAGGACGCCCGTCGCGTAGCTGTCGAGGTCGATCGTCCGCGGTGGCATGACGGTCAGCGGCTCACAGCTCGTGGCCGAGGTCGGCCGCCAGCGACTTCAGGAGGTCGTAGGCGGCGTCCGGGATCACCGTGCCGGGCGGGAAGACCGCCGCGGCGCCCGCCTCGTACAGCGCGTCGAAGTCCTGCGGGGGGATCACCCCGCCGACCACGATGGTGATGTCGCCCCGGCCGGCCTCGGCCAGCTCGGCGCGCAGCGCCGGCACCAGGGTGAGGTGCCCGGCGGCCAGCGACGAGACACCGACGATGTGCACGTCCGCCTCGACGGCCTGGCGGGCCACCTCGGCCGGGGTCTGGAACAGCGGGCCGACGTCCACCGTGAAGCCGAGGTCGGCGAAGGCGGTGGCGATCACCTTCTGGCCGCGGTCGTGGCCGTCCTGGCCCATCTTGGCGACCAGGATCCGCGGGCGGCGGCCCTCGGCCTGCTCGAACCGCTCGACCAGGTCCCGGGTGCGCTGGAGGGGGGCCGACTGGCCCGCTTCGTCTCGGTACACACCGGAGATCGTACGGATCTGGCCCGAGTGCCGGCCGTACACCTTCTCCAGCGCGTCCGAGATCTCGCCGACGGTGGCCTTGGCCCGGGCCGCGTTGACGGCCAGGTGCAGCAGGTTGCCGTCCAGCGCGCCGCCGCGCTGCGGGCCGGCCTCGGCGGCCCGGGTCAGCGCGTGCAGGGCGGCCCGGGTGGCGGCCTCGTCGCGCTCCTCGCGCAGGCGGCGCAGCTTCTCGATCTGGCGCGCCCGCACCGAGGAGTTGTCGACCTTGAGCACGTCGATCTGCTCGTCGCTCTCCACCCGGTACTTGTTGACGCCGATCACCGGCTGCCGGCCGGAGTCGATCCGGGCCTGGGTCCGCGCGGCGGCCTCCTCGACCCGCAGCTTGGGGATGCCGGCGTCGATCGCCTTGGCCATGCCGCCGGCCGCCTCGACCTCCTGGATGTGCTGCCAGGCGCGGTTGGCGAGGTCGTGGGTGAGCTTCTCGACGTACGCGGAGCCGCCCCAGGGGTCGATGACCCGGCAGGTGCCGGACTCCTGCTGGAGCAGCAGCTGGGTGTTGCGGGCGATCCGGGCCGAGAAGTCGGTCGGCAGCGCGAGCGCCTCGTCCAGCGCGTTGGTGTGCAGCGACTGGGTGTGGCCCTGGGTGGCCGCCATCGCCTCCACGCAGGTGCGGGTGACGTTGTTGAACACGTCCTGCGCCGTGAGCGACCAGCCGGAGGTCTGCGAATGGGTGCGCAGCGACAGCGACTTGGCGTTCTTCGGGTCGAACTGCTTGACCAGCTTGGCCCAGAGCAGCCGGGCCGCGCGGAGCTTGGCGACCTCCATGAAGAAGTTCATCCCGATCGCCCAGAAGAACGACAGGCGCGGCGCGAAGGCGTCCACGTCCAGCCCCACGTCCAGACCCGCCCGCAGGTACTCCACCCCGTCGGCCAGCGTGTAGGCCAGCTCCAGGTCGGCCGTGGCCCCGGCCTCCTGGATGTGGTAGCCGGAGATGGAGATCGAGTTGTACCGCGGCATCTTCTGCGAGGTGTACGCGAAGATGTCCGAGATGATCCGCATCGACGGCTGCGGCGGGTAGATGTAGGTGTTGCGGACCATGAACTCCTTGAGGATGTCGTTCTGGATGGTCCCCGCCAGCTTCTCCGGCGGCACCCCCTGCTCCTCGGCGGCCACGATGTAGAGCGCCAGGACCGGCAGCACCGCGCCGTTCATGGTCATCGACACCGACATCCGGTCCAGCGGGATGCCGTCGAAGAGCTGGCGCATGTCGTAGATGGAGTCGATCGCCACGCCGGCCATGCCGACGTCGCCGGTCACCCGCGGGTGGTCGCTGTCGTACCCGCGGTGGGTCGGCAGGTCGAAGGCGACCGAGAGGCCCTTCTGGCCGGCCGCCAGGTTGCGGCGGTAGAAGGCGTTGGACTCCTCGGCGGTGGAGAAGCCGGCGTACTGCCGGACCGTCCACGGCTGGTTCACGTACATGGTCGGGTACGGGCCGCGCAGGTACGGGGCGATGCCCGGGTAGGTGCCCAGGAAGTCCAGGCCGGCCAGGTCGTCCGCGGTGTACAGCGGCTTGACGCCGATGCCCTCGGGGGTGTCCCAGACCAGCTCGTCGACGTCCTTGCCGGTGGCCCGCCGCCAGGCGGCCCGCCACTGGCCGTCGGTGACGTCCGCGGAGCCGTCCCGGTCCAGCCCGATTCCGGTGAAGTCGGGAATCATCGTGCCACTCCGCTTTCGTCGGTGATCAGGTCGAGCAGGCCGGTCAGGGTCGCCACGGCGTCACCGCCGGCGAACACGAACGCGTCCACCCCGGCGGCCCGGAGGGCCTCGCGCCGGTCGCCCGGCCGGCCGGCCAGCAGCACCCGCCGGGCCCCGGCGGCCTTCAGGGCGGCCGCGACGGCCCCGGCGTGCTCGCCGTACAGCTGGTCGCTGGAGCAGAGGCAGGCGACCGGCGCGCCGGAGGCGGCGAAGGCCTCGGCGAACGCGGCCGGGTCGGTGCCCTCCAGCGCGGTGGTGGCGATGCCGCCGGCCTGGAACAGGTTGGCGGCGAAGGTGGTCCGTGCGGTGTGCGCGGCGGCGCTGCCGACCGAGGCGAGGAACAGCTTCGGCCGCTCGCCGGTGGCCGCCAGGTGGGCGTCCGAGCGGGCGCGCAGCGCCTCGTAGGCCTCGGCGCGCCGGACCCGCGGCAGCCCGCCGGTGGGCCCGGCCGGGGCCGGCTCACGCACCGGGGACTTTTCGTCCAGGTTCGGGAACTCGCTGACGCCGGTGATCGGCTCACGCCGCTCGGCGAGCTTCGTGGAGCGCTCCGCCCAGGTGGCGGCGATCCGCTCGCCGACCAGCCCGGAGCCCAGCGCGGCCCGCTGGCCGCCGGCCCGCTCGATCTCCTGGAACCAGGCCCAGGCGGCGTGCGCCAGTTCGTCGGTCAGCTGCTCGACGTACCAGGAGCCGCCGGCCGGGTCGACCACGCGGGCCAGGTGCGACTCCTCCAGCAGGATCGCCTGGGTGTTGCGGGCGATCCGGCGGGCGAAGGCGTCCGGCAGGCCCAGCTCGCCGTCGAACGGCAGGACGGTCACCGCGTCCGCGCCGCCCACGCCGGCGGCCAGGCAGGCCACCGTGGTGCGCAGCATGTTCACCCAGGGGTCGCGGGCGGTCATCATCACCGGGGAGGTGACGGCGTGCTGGCGCTGTGCCGAGGCCTCCGGCGCCGCGCCCGACACCTCGGCCACCCGGGCCCAGAGCCGGCGCGCGGCCCGGAACTTCGCGATCGTCAGGAACTGGTCGGCGTCGGCCGCGTAGCGGAACTCCAGCTGTCCCAGGGCGGTGTCCACCGGGATCCCGGCGGCGGTGAGCGCGCGCAGGTAGGCGACACCGGTGGCCAGCGAGCAGCCCAGCTCCTGCACCGGGGAGGCGCCGGCCTCGTGGTAGGGCAGGGCGTCGACGGTCAGCGCCCGCAGGCCCGGGTAGCCGTCGGCGCAGCGGGCGGCGAGCGCGGCGGCCTCTTCGAGCAGTGCCTCGGTGCGCCCGGCCTCGCCGGTGCGGGCCTCCAGGCCGAGCGGGTCTGCGCCGAGGCTGCCGGCGGCGGCCCCGGGCGAGACCTCGCGCTCCTGGTAGAGCCTGAACAACTGCTCCGCGGCCTCGACGAATTCGGCGCCCGCGTCGAGGGTGACGCCGGCCAGGTCGAGGTACACGCCGGTGAGCGCCTCGGGCAGCGCCGCGATCGGCAGGGCGTCACCGCCCAGCTCCAGCCAGAGCGAGCTGCCGCCGTTCTCCAGGTCGGCGAGGGCCGCCTCGTTGGTGCGGCGCGCGTCGGCGCCGGCGTGGCGCTGGCGCACGTCCCAGCCGGACACCGCCGCGCCCTGCGCCCGGCCGCCGCGGACGAACGGCGGGAAGCCGGGGTAGCCGGGCTCGGGGGCGGAGTCCTCGGCGGTGTACAGCGGGCGGGCGTGCAGCCCGTCCTGGAGTGCGGTGGTGAGCGCGTGCTCGGCCGCTTCGCCGTCCGCGGGCTGCGCACCCGACTTGCGCAGCACGCCCTCGACGAGGTGCTGCCACTGCTCACGATGTGCGGCCGGGAACTCGGCGGCCAGGGGGAGCCCTTCGGGCGGGACCGTCATGTCCGGCAGGTTAGCGCCCGTCGGCGGGGGTTCAGCAGAGGCGGAGGGTGTGACCTTGCACTCCCTCTGCAATCGGTTGCACTGCCGCCCGCGTGCAGTGACGCACCCCTGCCCGGGAAGCCGCCCGGCGGAGGCGAGCCGCTCGGGTCAGGCCCGGCGGCGGCGCCGGGCCAGATCGACGGCGGCGGCCGGCCACTGCGGGTGCTCGAACCCGAACCCGGCCTCCTGCAGCCGCCCGGGCACCACCGTGCGGCTCTTCAGCAGCAGCTCGGTGTCCGAGCGCAGCGCGAACGCGCCGAGCTCGGCCATCCAGCGGGTGGCCGGCAGGCCCACCGGAATCCCCCAGGCGCGCCTGATCGCCTGCATGAACGCGCGCTGCGTCGCCGGGTGCGGCGAGGCGAGGTTGACCGGACCGGACAGCTCCTCCCGGTCGAGCAGGAACCGCACGGCGCGCACCAGGTCCCGGTCGTGGATCCAGGACAGGTACTGCGAGCCGCCGTGGATCGGACCGCCCAGCCCGCAGCGCGCGAGCCGCAGCATCATGTCGAAGGCGCCGCCGCGGTCGGGGCTCATCACCATCGCGCAGCGCAGCGCGACCTTGCGGGTCTGCGGCGTGGGGGAGATGTCCTGCGCGCGCTCCCAGGCCTTGGCGATGTCGACGCTGAAGTCCCAGTACCGCGGCACGTCCGGCTCGCCGCCGCCGAGGACGCCGCTCTCCTCGTCGTGCGGTGCACCGAAGTGGTGGGCGTAGATGGTGGCGGTGCTCATCTGCAGCCAGACCCGCGGTGGGCGCCTCGCGGCGGCGATCGCCTCGCCGACGACCCGGGCGGAGTCCACCCGGGAGTGCAGCATCTCGTGCTGGTTGGCCTCGGTGTAGCGGCAGTTGACGCTGCGCCCGGCGAGGTTGACCACGGCGTCGGCGCCGTCGACGGCCTCGGCCCAGCGGCCGAGGGTGCGGCCGTCCCAATAGAGCTCGCGGTCGGCGCGCGGCCGGCGGGTCAGGACCAGGACCTCGTGCCCCTCGGTGGTCAGCGCGCGGTCCAGGATCCGGCCGATCTGTCCGGTCCCACCGGGTATGACGATGCGCATCGAGTCCCCCTCTCGTGGTGTGGGTCCGAGCGTAGGGCAAAAGTGAACATGTTCAAAACCGGTCGTCGTCCCGGGATGCACCCCCGGTCGGCAGGCGGGCCTGTTTTGCGCGGCGTCGCGGTTCGCACTAGGTTTCGACGCCGTCGGCGCGGGGGGCCGCGGTGGAGCTGATCAGGGGTCAGGCGGCCGGTGGCCCCGGCCGGGCCGGCGGACGACACCACCTCGGGGGAAGGAAGCAGCACCTTGCGTACCGACCGCACTGCCCGCACCGACCGCACTGCCCCGGTCGACCGCACCGTCGCAACGGCGGTGGCCGCCGCTGCCGCGATCGCCTGCCTCGGCACGCTGAGCGCCTGCGGGCCGGACAACGGCGGCGACCAGAACGCCGCGCCGGGCAAGGCCGCGAGCCCGGCCGCGACCTCCCCGGCCGGCGGAACGGGCGCCGGCGCGCCGCAGCCGTCGGCCGGCGCCGCCAAGCCGTCCGCGGCCGGCTCCGCGTCCGCCGCCGGCACCCGGGACATCCCGGCCGGGGCCTGGATCGACCCGCGCAGCATCCCGCTGGACGCGACCTACCACTGGCCCGCTCCCGCCGGCGCCGCCAAGTCCGTCGCCGGCGCGCCCACGTTCAAACTCCAGGAGCTCTGCCACTCGAAGCTGTCCCCGGACACCGCTGACCTCGGCACCGGCCGGGCGGCCGCGCAGTCCCTGGCCGGCGCCGGCGGCCCCGACCGGTGGCAGGCCCAGCAGACCCTGCTGTACGAGGGCGACCCGCGCCCGAGCAGCGGCGTCGCGCAGAGCGCCCACGCGGTCTTCAGCGACCTCCGGGAGGAGGTCAAGGCCTGCGCGAAGACCGCCCCGGGCGCCACGGTCAAGGTGACCGGCCCCGAGAACGCGGACTACTTCGCCGCGACGGTGACCGTCCCGCAGGCCGGCGGCAACGCCGTCACCCTGCACGAGTACCTGACCGCCCCCGACGGCACGGTGAACGAGCTGGCCGTCTGGACGACCGGCAAGAGCGGTGCGCAGCCCAGGGTCCCGTGGGTCGGCCCGGCCGACGCGGACGTGGCCAAGGCTATGGACTCGGCGCTCTGCACCACCCTCAAGGACTGCTGAGGACCGCCGGAGGCCGCCGAGGCGACCTCCGGCGCCGGCCGACGGCCCGTCCGGCGGCGCAGCCTCCCGCCCCGCCCCCGCCCCTCCCCGGGCGCGGGGCGGCGTCGGCTCCCGGGCGCCGGTCGGGCGTAGAACGGACGGGGTGCCGGAACCGCCGGGCACGCACGACCGGAGGAGGAGCGCGATGAAGAGCGACCCACGCCACGGCCCGCTGGTGCCGATGCTGTTGGCGCTGACCGTCGTCACCGGCATGGTGGACGCCGTGAGCTACCTCGCCCTGGGCCACGTCTTCGTCGCCAACCAGACCGGGAACGTGGTCTTCCTCGGCTTCGCCCTGGCCGGCGCCCCGGGCCTCTCCGCAACCGCCTCGCTCACCGCGCTGGCCGCCTTCCTGCTGGGCGCGCTGGCCGGCGGACGGCTCGGCGAGCTCCTCCCCGGCCACCGCGGCCGGCTGCTCGTCGTCGCGGTCTCCGCCCAGGTGGTACTGCTGGCCGGCGCCACCCTGCTCGCGGCCCTGGCGGGCCACACCGCAACCCCGGCCCGGTACGGCCTGATCACGCTGCTCGGTCTCGCGATGGGGTGGCAGAACGCGGTGGTCCGCCACCTGAGAGTGCCCGATCTCACCACCACCGTGCTGACCATGACCATCACCGCCCTGGCCGCCGACCGGCGGGGCCGCCGCCGCCTCGCCTCCGCCGTCTGGATGCTCGGCGGCGCGCTGCTCGGCGCGCTGCTGGTGCTCCACGCCCGCATCACCGGCGCCCTGGCCGTGGTCCTCGCCCTGCTGGTCGCCGTCGCCCTCCGCACCCGCGCCGCGGGCGCCGCCGGCCCGGGCGCCCCCGCCCCGGCCTGGACCGCCCCGGACGGCGCGCCCTGAGTCCGGGAGGACCCGGCGCGCAGGCCGACGGGATCCGGGAGGGAGGGCCCGGCCCCGTCCGGACCTAGTCGTCCTGCGGACCGCCGGGGCTGTTGGCGGTCCGTCCGCTCCACAGCGGTTCGTGGCGGGCCCACGACTGCGCCCAGGCGCGGTCGGCGCGGCGGTCGAGAACCCGCAGCCGCAGGGCCAGGGCGCCATAGACGCCGGTCCCGAGGGCCGCGAAGCCGGCGAGGCCGAAGCAGACCGCCTCGACGGCGAGGCCGACCGCGGACGGCGGGGCGTCGTGGGGCCTTCCGCCGGGGTCGACCAAGAGGGTGACGGTGGATCCGGCCGCGACGGTGCGGCGCACCTCGACGGTGCCGGTGTGCGGCTGTCCGTCGGGTGCGGTCCAGCCGGCCCGGACGGTGGCGCGCTCCCGGGAGTCGCCGGACCAGTGGGCACCGGGGGTGGCGGTGGGCCGCTCGGTGGCGAGGACGGTGGCCTCGACCGGCGTCAGGCGGGCCCGGTCGGCCGCGGCCGTGCGCACGGCCGCCCGGTGGGCGAGCAGCGCGCCGCCGACGGAGACGGCGAGGGCGAGCAGCAGCGCGAGCGCCGCCGCGGCCCGGGCCCGGCTGCGGGAACGGTCCAGCGGGCGGGCGAGCGGCCCGCGGAGCCGGTGGCGGCGGGTGTCGAAGGCCCGCCGCAGCTGCCGGGCGGCGCGTCGCGGCGGCGACCCGGGCCGGGGCGGGCGGGGTGTGCTGGACACGGCTTGGCTCCTCGGGGTCGGCGCGGGCACGACGGCGGGCGGGGCCCGGACGGGATCGGCGGCGTCCGCCGGGCTCCGGCACCCAATCTCCCCCTGCCGGAAGCCCGGCACAAGAGCCGTGCGCGCTCGTGCCACCGGGACGTCCGGTGTCGCCTCCCCCGTGGCGGAAAGGGACGTTGGGCACTGTCCGACCGGCTGCGGCAGGGACGTTCGGCCCTCGGCGGGGGAGGGGGCGGCGGGGCAGGCTGGGGGACAGCCGCGTCCTCCACGTGCCGGGACGCGGCAGGCCCGGCCCGCTGTGGGGGCTCGTCGGGCCGCGGTGCGGGAGCGGGCGGCGGCGTGGGGCCGCCCCCGCTCCGGCCGCGAGGGCCCTGCGCGTCGAGCGATCGGTGCACGCTCCGAACCGCGTGTGCCCGCGTGTGCCCGCGTGCGCCCGCGCCGGTCCGGCGCCCGCCCGGCGCTCCAGTGCCCCCCTCAGGCCCCTCGTGCCTCCGCCGATCCATCGACTTCGCAGGTCAGTGCCGTATTCTCGCCAGCTATACACTCGGAGTATACCTCTGGTGTATGTTCCTCCTATGAGTGTTCCTTTGACCCTCCTCGGGCTGCTGGAGCGGGAGCCGAGCCACGGCTACGACCTCAAGCGCGACTACGACACCTTCTTCGGACGCGGCAAGCCCCTTCCGTACGGCCAGGTCTACGCCACGCTCGGGCGGCTCGCCCGGGACGGCAAGGTGGTGGCGGGCGAGGCCGAGCCCGGCGACGGGCCGGAGCGCAAGCGGTACGTCATCACCGAGGCCGGTGTGACCGAGTTCGAGCACTGGCTCACCGAGCCCGTCGAACCCGAGCCGAACCTGCAGTCGGTGCTGTTCACCAAGGTCGTGCTCGCCCTGATGCTCGGCCGCGACGCCGAGGTGTACCTCGACACCCAGCGCGCCGCCCACCTGCGGCGGATGCGCGAACTGACGGAACTCCGCCGCAGCGGCGCCCTGGTGGACTCCCTGCTCGCCGACCACGGACTGTTCCACCTGGAGGCCGACCTGCGCTGGATCGACCTGACCACCGCCCGCCTGGACGCGCTCGCCGAGGCGGTGCGCCCGTGACCACGCTGATCGAGGCCCGCGACCTCACCCTCTCCTTCGGCGAGACCCCCGCCCTGCGCGGCGCGAGCCTGGCCGTCGACGCCGGCGAGGTGCTCGCCGTCATGGGGCCCAGCGGCTCCGGCAAGTCCACCCTGCTGCACTGCCTGGCCGGCATCCTCACCCCCAACTCCGGCGAAGTGCACTTCGCCGGACGCCGCCTCGACACCATGACCGAGGCCGAGCGCAGCGCCCTGCGCCGCGACACCTTCGGCTTCGTCTTCCAGTTCGGCCAGCTCGTCCCCGAGTTGACCGCCGAGGAGAACGTCGCCCTGCCGTTACTCCTACGCGGCACCAGGCGGGCGGCCGCACTGGCCGAGGCCCGCCCGTGGTTCGCCCGGCTCGGCCTGGACGGCATGGAACGGCGCCGCTCCGGCGAGCTGTCGGGCGGACAGGCCCAGCGGGTCGCCCTCGCCCGCGGGCTGGTGGCCCGTCCGCAGGTGCTCTTCGCCGACGAGCCGACCGGCGCGCTGGACTCGCTCACCGGCGAGCACGTGATGGAGCTGATGGTCGGCGCCGCCCGCGAGCAGGGCACCGCCGTGGTCCTGGTCACCCATGAGCCCCGGGTCGCCGCCTACGCGGACCGCGAGGCGATGGTCCGGGACGGCAGGGCCAGGACGACCCGGCTCGCGCCGGAGCAGGTGGCCCCGTGATCGCCTTCGCACTCCGCCTCGCCGTCAGCGGTGGGCGGGAGGCCCTGGCCCGGCTGCTCATGATCGCCGCCGCCGTGGCGGTCGGCGTCGGCCTGCTGCTCTCCGCGCTGGCCGGCATCAACGCCGTCGACAGGTCCAACGAGCGGCTGCTGTGGACCAACACCGGCGCGGTGAGCCGCACCGAGACCGCGCCGGTGGACCCGCTCTGGTGGTGGGACCACGGTGACTACTTCGACGGCAAGGCGATCTTCCGGGTCGACGTCGCCGCCACCGGGCCGACCGCGCCGGTACCGCCGGGCCTCGACAGGCTGCCGGCGCCCGGCGAGTACTACACCTCGCCGGCGCTCGCCGAACTGCTGCGCACGACCCCGGCCGTGGAACTGGGCGACCGCTTCCCCGGCCGTCCGGTCGGAGTCATCGGCGACGAGGCACTCTCCTCCCCGGACTCGCTGTACCTGATCGCGGGCCGCACACCGGCGGAGATCGAGCACATGCCCGGGGCGAGCAAGGTGACCACGATCGCCACCGCCCTCCCGCCCTCCTGCGAGCACGACCACTGTCCGGGGCTGGGTGTGCGCGGCGACGCCATGACGCTGATCCTCTCGGTGGTGGCCGGCGCACTGATCTTCCCGGTGGTCGTCTTCATCGGCACCGCGACCCGGCTCTCCGCCGCCACCCGCGAGCAGCGCTACGCGGCGATGCGGCTGGTCGGCGCCACCCCACGGCAGGTCTCGACGGTCTCGGCGGTGGAGTCCACGGTGGCCGCGTCGGCCGGCACCGCCCTCGGCTTCGGCCTGTTCCTCCTGTTGCGCCCGCTGGTGGCGACCGTCCCCTTCACCGGCGACCGGTTCTTCGTCGAGGACCTGACGCTCACCCCGCTCCAGGCGGCGGCGACCGCTCTGGGCGTCCCGCTGGCGGCGGCGGCCGCGGCCCGGCTGGCCCTGCGGCGGGTCGTCGTCTCGCCGCTGGGCGTCACCCGCCGGGTGACCCCGAAGCCGCCGAGCGCCTGGCGGCTGGTTCCGCTGCTGGGCGGCCTCGCCGAGCTCGGCTACTTCGCCGACCGCCGTCCGGAGACCACCGACGGGCAGACCGCGGCCTACCTGACCGGCTTCCTGGTGATCATGCTGGGCCTGGTGATCGCCGGACCCTGGCTGACCATGGCGGCCGCCCGCGGCGTGGCCCGGCGCACCAGCCGGCCGGCCACCCTGGTCGCCGTCCGCCGACTCGCCGACGACCCGAAGGCGGGCTTCCGCTCGGTCGCCGGCCTCGTGCTCGCCCTCTTCGTCACCACGGCGACGGTCTGCATCATCGGCACCATCAACGAGAACCGCGGCACGCTCAGCGGGGACCCGCAGACCCGGGTCGCGGTCGAGCAGAGCGGCCTGGTCGACGACCCCCCGATGACGGACGCCGTGTCGGCGAAGCTGCTGGCCGACATCCGGGCGGTGCCCGGCTTCCGCGGCCTCCTGGTGGGCCACGACAATCCGAAGGCGGTCGGCGCACTGCCGGGTGAGCGCCCCGGGTTCGCGCCGAACCTGGTGCTCTGCACCGACCTCGCCCAGGTCCCGGTGGTGGGCCGCTGCCCGGCCGGCGCGAGCGTCGCCGGCGTCCCGTCGTGGGGCTTCCTGAGCCTGCGGTCGATCTCCCAGATGGAGTGGCCGGCGGCACCGGTCTCCGCGGAGGAGGCGGCCGCGCTGCCCGTGCGCAACGTCTACGTGACCACCGACGGTTCCACCGCGGCCATGGAGCGGGTCCGGACGCTGCTCACCACGGCCCACCCGGGATACGGGCCCCGGACGGTCGGCGACTGGGGTTCCGCCCAGCAGAAGGAGCTGGCCGGGTGGCGCCAGCTGGCCAACGTGGTGCTGCTGACCACCCTGCCGATCGCCGGCTGCAGCCTGGCGGTGAGCGTGGTCGCGGGCCTGTCCGACCGCAGGCGGCCGTTCGCGATACTCCGGCTCACCGGGGCGCCGCTGCGCCTGTTGCAGCGGGTGATCGGGCTGGAGAGCGCGCTGCCGCTGCTGGTGGTGGCGGCGATCGCGACCGGGACGGGCTTCGCGGCGTCCGCGATGTTCCTCAAGTCCCAGATGCACTACGACCTGGTGTCACCGGGCGCGGTGTACTTCGTCCTGGTGGCACTCGGTCTGGCGGCCGCGCTCGGGATCGTCGCCTCGACGCTGCCGCTGCTGAAGCGGATCACCGGCCCCGAGGCGGCCCGCAACGGCTGACCCCGGCCTCCGGGAGGGGCGAGCCTGCGCCCCGGGCCCTACCCCGTCGTCCGCGCTCAGCGGGCGACGGGGTACGCGTACGTGCCCGGGCGCAGGGCGGGCGGACGGTCCGTCAGCCAGCTGCCCAGCACCAGTGCGGACGGGTAGAACATCGGCTCCGGCAGGGCGTCCAGCGGGAACCGTTCCCAGCCGGCGCAGGCGTGCGGTTCGGTGACCTCGGCGACGGCCAGGCTCGGCGGCGCGAGGACGGCCGCGGTCAGCCGGGGCCGGCCGAGCTCGTGGTCGAGCAGGACGCCCAGCACCCGCATCTCCCCGGCCGGCAGCACGATGCCGGTCTCCTCGGCCAGCTCCCGTGCGGCGGCCTGCTCGAAGGACTCCCCGGGGGCGTCCACCTTGCCGCCGGGCAGGCTCCAGGTCGGCGGCTCGCCGGCCGTGGTCCGGCGGCCGATCAGGACCCGGCCGTCCCCGGTGGGGACGATCACGCCGGCGCCGATCAGTGGTGCGGTGGTCAACTCGGTCTCTCCCTCGGGTCGGCGCCTGCCGGTTGGCGCGGTCTACCAGTTGGCGCGCTCGTAGTCCTTCAGGAAGCAGCCGTAGAGGTCCTCGCCCCGTTCGCCGCGGACGATCGGGTCGTAGACCCGGGCCGCCCCGTCGACGAGGTCGAGGGGAGCGTGGAAGCCCTCGTCGTGCAGCCGCATCTTGTCCGGGTGCGGGCGCTCGTCGGTGATCCAGCCGGTGTCGACGGCGGTCATCAGGATGCCGTCGGCCTGGAACATCTCCTCCGCGCTCGTGCGGGTGAGCATGTTCAGCGCGGCCTTGGCCATGTTGGTGTGCGGGTGGCCGGCGCCCTTGTAGCCGCGGGCGAAGACGCCCTCCATGGCGGAGACGTTGACGACGTACTTGCGGCGGGACGTCGAGGCGGCCATCGCCGGACGCAGTTGGCTGATCAGGATGAACGGCGCGGTGGAGTTGCAGAGCTGGACCTCCAGCAGCTCCACCGGGCCGACCTCGCTCACGGTCTGCACCCAGCTGTTGGTGGGCGCGAGGTCCGGGACGAGGCCGCCGGCGTCGATGGCCGTGCCGGCCTCGATCCGGGCGGGCGTGGCGGAGCCGGTGACCAGGGCGAGCGAGGTGACGTCCTCGGCTGAGATCCGTTCGCCCTCGCCGCCCGCCTGGTGTGGCAATGCGGGCAGGTCGACGCTTCCGCTGCCGAACCGGCCGATGGTGGTGGACTGCGGAAGCTCGCCGGCCGGCAGCGGCGCGGACTCGGCGGCGACCAGCTCGCGGTAGGACTCCGGCGGGCGGCGTACGGTCTGCGCGGCGTTGTTGATCAGGATGTCCAGCGGGCCGTCCGCGGCCACCTCGTCGGCGAGCGCCATCACCTGGGCGGGGTCGCGCAGGTCGATGCCGACGATCTTGAGGCGGTGGATCCACTCGGCGCTGTCCGGCATGGCCTTGAAGCGTCGGATCGCGTCGTTGGGGAAGCGCGTGGTGATGGTGGTGTGGGCGCCGTCGCGCAGCAGCATCAGCGCGATGTACATGCCGATCTTGGCGCGGCCGCCGGTGAGCAGCGCCCGCTTGCCGGTGAGGTCGGCGCGGGCGTCCCGGCGGGACCGGTTCTTGACCGCGCAGGCCTGGCAGAGGTTGTGGTAGAAGGCGTCCACCTCGACGTACCGGGTCTTGCAGGTGTAGCAGGAGCGGGGGCGCTCCAGGACGCCGGCGATCTCGGTGGTGGTGACGGTGGTCAGGCCGAACGCGCCGGCCGTCTCGTCGTCGATCCGGGTCGGCGCCCCGGTGGCGGTGCGGGCGGTGACGGCGCGGTCGTTGGCGGTCTTCCGGGCCCGGGTCTCCTGGCGGCGGCGCTGCTTGAGCGTGCGGAATATGCCGCCGACGGCCTGGCGGACGGTGATCGCGTCCGGGTGGTCGACGTGCAGGGTGTCCAGCTCGGCGAGCACGTCGAGACAGAGCCGCAGGCGCTGCGGGTCGAGGCCGGGACCGTAGTCGATCTCCTCCTCGGTGCCCTCGGTGCCCTCGATGCCGCTGTCCTGCCCGATGTCCGTGCCCGCCGTCATGCCCACTGCCGTTTCCTGGTTCGCCTTGCCGTCTACCGCGTGAATGCTACGGGAGGGGGCCCGAGCGGGGCGAAAGCCCGATCGCTTGGAGGAACCTCCAGTCCGGTTCGCGAACCGGTGATCACGGTTTGTGCACTGTGCCGGCGATGGCTCGCGGACTGGCGTCCTCACCGGTGGTTCGGCGAGGATTGGTCCACGGGTCAAGGGAGCCATGTGCGTCCACCCGTTCCCGGCCCAGTCCGCACCCCAGGTGTATCCACTGAACGCCGGAGTTCCCCCCATGCGTTTCCTGAACGATCTTCAGCCCTCGTGCGACCTCACGATCGCGCACTGATCGACGGTCATCGGGCTCTGTGCGCCGGGTGCTGCTGTGGTGCGTCTCGAAGGTGAGGGCGTCTTCGGCTGGAGGTCCTCGGAGCGCGTCCACCGCTGACGCGTCTCCGGGGGCTCGCCCTCCGCGTCGGGTCGTGTACGGGAGGTTTCCCGAATCCGGGCCAGGGCCGGCGAGCTGTCTGGGATACTCGGGCGGGTGACCACCGCGCCGCCGCAGCCCTTCGCCCACCTGAACGCGCCGAAGGCCGAGTTGTACGGACAGGTGCTGGGCGTGTTCGCGCAGGCTCGGGAGCGGTTCATCGTCCACCTGCGTCCGGAGGACGTGGCCGGTGAACTCCGCCGGAGCGCGGACGCGGGTGCTCACACGGTCTCACCGGAGGCGGTCGGCGGGGTGCTGGAGCAGTTGGTGGAGTGGGGCAACCTGCGGGCCGACGCCGACACCGGTCGGGTCACCTCGGTCGAGGACTTCCACCGTGCCCGGTACCTGTACCAGCTCACCCGGCACGGTCAGGCGGCGTTGCGGGCCGTCGAGCTGTACGAGGAAGCGCTCGGCCAGCGCGGTCAGTTGCAGTCCGTGGCGCTCGCGGACATCGCCGAGCAGCTCGGCTCCCTGCTGGCGTTGGCCGAGCAGGACCATCCGGATCCGGTCAAGGCCCATCTGCTGCTGCTCCAGCTCGCCGAGCGGTTCGGCAGCCTGGCTGACAACGCGCAGGCGTTCATGGCCTCGCTCCGGCGGACCATCGACTTCCAGGAGGGCGACGAGGATGCGTTCATCGCCTACAAGGACCGGCTGGTGGAGTACATCGAGCGGTTCATCGCCGACCTGGCCAACCGCGGCGCGCAGATCGCGGATCTGATCGACCGCGTGGAAGGCGCCGGGGTGGCTCGCCTCCTGCTGGCGGCCGCTCGGCGTGAAGCCAGCGACGCCGTTCCCGGCGGGGATGAAGGGGAGGGCGTGGCCGATCAGGCCAGGCAGGCGGCCCTGACCTCCGCGCTTACCGCGTGGGAGAACCGCTGGCGCGGCCTGACCGACTGGTTCCTCAGCCGTTCCAGCCGTCAGCCCTCACAGGCGAGGCTGCTGCGTGGTGCTGCCGTCAGCGCGATCACCGGCCTGGTCAACACGGTCGCGGCGCTCAACGAGCGGCGCGGTGGCCGCACCGACCGCTCGGCCGACTTCCGGGCCCTGGCGCGGTTCTTCGCCGAGGCGCCGGACGACGCGGCGGCGCACCGGTTGTGGCGGGCGGCGTTCGCGCTGACCCCGGCTCGGCATCTGACGGTGGACGCGGCGACGGAGGCGGCCTGGCAGGATGCGGACCTGCCGGCGTCGACTCCGTGGGGCGAGGCGCCGCCGTTGGAGATCAGCCCGCGGTTGCGCGAGACCGGCTCGTACGAGCGGCGCGGGGCGCCGAACCGGGTCACCGACCGGGGCTCGGCGCGGCAGGCGCTGGCCGAGCAGGTCGAGCGGGAGGCGGAGCAGACTGCCGCGGCCAGGGCCAGGCTGGCCACCGCCGGGCCGGTGCTGCTCTCCGCCCTCGCGGGTCCGAACGGGTTGGACGCCCAGGAGTTCCGGCTGTTCCTGGCCGTTCTCGGCGACGCGCTGTCAGCCCGTATACCGGGGGAGAACGAGTCCTCGGCGATCACCGGTGACGGCACGATGGAGATCCGGTTGAAGCTGGTGGACGCGGAGCAGGTGGTGGAGATTTCCACGGTGGACGGCGTTCTGTCCGGCCCCGAGCACGTGGTCGAGATCATCGACCTGGCGCCAGTGGGAGGTTCGGCATGAGCGCCGCGCCGTTGGTCGACGTCCAGGCGGAGCGCCGCAGGGCCGCCCGGGCTCTGCTGGCCGCACCGCTGCTGACCATCGCGGACGAGGAGTTCAGGCTGGTGCGCAAGCACGCGGCCGAGCTCGCGGCCTGGTTCACCCAGGAGACCGGCTGGCGGCTGGTGGTCGATGCGGAGACCGCTCGGCTGTTCAAGTCGCCGGCGCGGTTGGACGACGCGAGCCGGCCGGCCCGTGCTCCGCGGACCAGGGTGCCGTTCACCCGCCGGCGCTACGTGCTGCTCTGCCTGGCGCTCGCGGTGCTGGAGCGCGCGGACGCGCAGATCACGCTCGGACGGCTCGCCGAAGGAGTGCTCACCGCGGCCGGCGATCCGGCCCTGGCGGCGGCCGGGGTGGAGTTCCGGATGGAGCGCCGTGAGGAGCGCTCGGACCTGGTCGCGGCCGTGCGGCTGCTGCTGGAGTGGGGAGTGCTGCACCGGGTGGCGGGTGACGAGGAGGCGTACCTGTCCGCCTCCGCCAATGACGTGTTGTACGACGTGCGCCGACGGGTGCTGGCAGGACTGCTGGCGACCACGCGCGGGCCGTCCACCGTCACGACCGCCGACCCGGACCGGCGGCTCCTCGCGCTGACCGAGGAAGTCGCCCCGGACACGGACGAGTTGCGGCTGCGTTCGCTGCGCCACCGGTTGACCAGGAGGCTGCTCGACGACCCCGTGGTCTACTACGTCGAGCTCCCCGAGGACGAACGCGCCTACCTGGTCTCCCAGCGGCATGCGATCACCCGTCGGATCACCGAATTCACCGGGCTGGTGGCCGAGTCGAGGGCCGAGGGCATCGCCATGGTGGACCCGGAGGACGAGCTGACCGATGTGCGGATGCCCGAGCAGGGGACCGAGGGCCATGTCACGCTGCTGGTGGCCGCCCACCTCGCCACCGTCGACGGTCCGCGCACGATGGCGCAGTTGGTGAAGCTGGTTCGCGAACTCGCCGTCCTGCACTCCGCGTACTGGCGCAAGTCCGCTGCCGAACCGGCCGCCGCGGCCGACCTGCTGGCGCAGGCGGTGGACCGCCTCACCGCGCTGGACCTCGCCACCGTCGACGGCGAAACGGTGTGCGCCAAGCCCGCCCTGGTCCGCTACGCACTGGCCGCACCGACCATCCGAAAGGCCCGCTCCCGCTCATGACCCTGCCGCAGCCCACCAAGACCCGCTGGCAGCCGCTGCGCGCCGGGCTCGTCGACATCTTCTACTACGACGCCGAGGAGTTCCGCTTCCACGACGGCCGGCTGCTGCTGCGCGGCAACAACGGCACCGGCAAGTCCAAGGTGCTCGCCCTCACCCTGCCGTTCCTGCTCGACGGCGAACTCGCGCCGAACCGGGTCGAGCCGGACGGCGACCGGGCCAAGCGGATGGAGTGGAACCTGCTGCTCGGCGGCAAGCACCCCAACGACGAGCGCACCGGCTACACCTGGCTGGAGTTCGGCCGGATCGGCGAGGACGGCACCGCGCAGTACCGGACCATCGGTTGCGGGCTGAAGGCCGTCAAGGGCCGCGGTATCGCCAAGCACTGGTTCTTCACCACCGCCCTGCGCGTCGGTCCGGACCTGCCGCTGCTGTCCCCGACCCGGGTCCCCTACACCCGTGAGCGGCTTCGGGACGCCCTGCAGGGGCACGGCCTGGTGCACGACACCGCCACCGAGTACCGCCGCGCGGTGGACGAGCAGCTGTTCGGCCTGGGCCAGGAGCGGTACGAGGCGCTGGTCGCCCTGCTGATCCAGTTGCGCCAGCCGCAGCTGTCGAAGAAGCCGGACGAGAAGCTGCTGTCGAAGGCGCTGACCGAGTCCCTGCCCCCGTTGGATCCGGCGCTGGTCGGCGAGGTCGCCGAGGCGTTCCGCGGTCTGGACGAGGAGCGGCAGGCGCTGGTGGCGCTGTCCGAGGCGTCCGGGGCTGCCGCGAGCTTCCTCACCCACTACCGCCGGTACGCGCAGGTCGCCGCCAAACGCCAGGCCGGCGTGCTGCGGGTGGCACACAGCCGCTACGAGCACCTGGGCCGCGACCTCGGCGAGGCGGAGGCGGAACACGCCACCGCCGAGGAGGAGCTGGCGCAGACCGAGGCGCGCATGGTCGAGCTCGAGGACGACCGGGTCCGGCTCACGGCCGCCCGTGACGCGCTGAACCGCAGTCCCGAGATGGACGCGGCCAGGGAGTTGGAGCAGGCCGCTCGTACTGCCGAGACCCTGGGCAGGGCCGCGCTCGACCGGGTGGCCGCGCGGGAGACGGCACAGCGCACCGCCGCCGACTGGAGCCGGCGAAGTGCGGCCGCCCTGGCCCAGACGGCGGCGGACCAGGCCGCACTCGACCAGGCCGAGAGCGCCGTCCGCGGCTGCGCCGAGGAGGCCGGGCTCGACCACGCCCCGGTGGCCGAGGCCCTGGCCCGCGACCATGCGCCCTACTCGGACACTCGGCAGGCGGGCGAGCGGGCGGTGGAGCGCCGCCGCCAGGCTGTCACGGGTCTGACCGAGCTGCTCACCACCGCCGAGCGGGCCCGCGACCGGGCTCGGGAGGCCCAGGCGGAGGCGGGCCGCCGCGCCTCGGACCTGGAGGCCGGGCGGGAGCGTGCCGCACTCGCCGTCGAGGCCGTCGCCGACCGGGGCGCCGAACTCGTGGCGGAGTACCGGGCCTGGACCGCGAGCACCTCCGAACTCCGACTCACCGACCCGGACCAGGCGCTGGCCGCCCTGGGGGACTGGACCGAGACCCTGGCGGGCCCGAACCCGGCGGCCGAAGCCGCCGCACATGCCCACCGCGAGCACTCCGCCCGGCTCACCCGCCGGGAGACCGAACTCGACGCCGAGCGCGCCGCGGCCCGGCGCGAGCGGGAGGCGGTGGACGAGGAGCTAGCCCGCCTCGAGTCGGGCGGGCACGACGCTCCGCCCGCCCCGTACACCCGCGACCGGCACGGCCGCACCGGTCGGCCGGGTGCACCGCTGTGGCGGGCCGTCGATTTCGCCGACCACGTTCCGCCCGCCGACCGCGCCGGGATCGAAGCCGCCCTGGAGGCGGCCGGCCTGCTCGACGCCTGGCTCACACCCGACGGCGCCCTGCTCGCCGCGGACACCCATGACGCCGTGCTGCTGCCCGACGGAGTGGCCCGCGGTGCTTCGCTCGCCGCCGTGCTGCGCCCGGCCGTCGACCGGGCCGACCCGATGGCCGCCGCACTCGGCGACGAGACCGTGTCGGCCGTACTCGCGTCGATCGGTCTGGGGACGGACTCGCCGCACCCCAGCCGGGTTGCCACGGACGGCTCCTACCGGCTCGGTGCGCTGGCCGGGGCCTGGAGCAAGCCCGCCGCTCACTACATCGGCGAGGGCTCCCGCGAGGCCGCGCGCCGCACCCGGCTCGCCGAACTGGCCGACCGTCGCACCGGGCTCGCCGCCGCCATCGCGGCACTGGACGAGCAGCGGGCGGCGGTACGCGAACGCGCCGCCGTGCTCGCCGCCGAGTTGCGGACCGTGCCCGCCGACCAGGCACTGCGCGAGGCCCACACCCGCCAGAGCCACGAGGCCGATGCGGTACGGCGCCTGGCGGAGCGTCAGGAGGACGCGGAACGGCTGGCCGTGGCCGGTCACGAGGAAGCGGTCGAAATCGCGGCCCAGGTCGAGGAGTACGCCGCGGACACCGGCCTGACCGCAACCCGGCAGGCCCTCGACGAGGTCCGTGAGGCGCTGTCGGGCTACCGCGCTGCGCTTGCCACCCTGCTGCCGGCGGCCACGGCCCGAGCCCGCTCCGCCGCAGACGCCACCGAGGCCGCCGCCGAGGCGGAGACCTCCGCACATGCCCTGGCCGACGCCGCCGACGCCGCCGAACAGGCCCGCCGGACCGCCGAGGCGGCCGCCGAACGGCACCGAGTGCTCGGCGAGACCGTCGGAGCGAGCGTCGACGAACTCTTCCACCGGCTCGCCGAGACGGACGCCGCCCTGGAGCGGCGCGCCGCTGCGGAGAAGGCCACCCGCGCCGCGCGCGACACGGCCCTGTCGGCCCGGGCCCGTGCCGAAGGCCGTCGGTCCGAGATCCGCACCCGGATCACCGAGGCCACCGCAGAGCGGGACCGCGCGGTCACCGCACTGCGGGCCTTCGCCGCCACCGGCCTGCTCACCACCGCCCTGCCGGAGCTCGTCGTTCCACCGTCGGACGGGCCGTGGGCACCGACCCCGGCCGTGACGCTGGCAAGGGCCGTCCACCAGGAACTCGAAACCGTTGACGACGCAGACCGCCGCTGGGAACTGGTCCAGCAGCGGATCACCGCCGAGCACAAGATCCTCACCGACGCGCTCGCCCGCCACGGCCACTCGGTGGGCATGACCCTGCACGAGGGCGTCATGGTCGTCGACGTCCTCTTCCAGGGCCGCACCCACGACGTGCCGACGCTCGCCTCCGCGCTGCGCGACGAGGTCGAGCAGCGCGGCCGCCTGCTGTCCGCCAAGGAGCGCGAACTGCTGGAGAACCACCTGGTGGGCGAGGTGGCGGGCGTCCTCCAGGAACTGATCGCCCGGGCCGAGGAGCAGGTCCAGGCGATGAACCGGGACCTGGCGGACCGGCCCACCTCCACCGGCATGACACTGCGCCTGCTGTGGCAGCCCGCGAAGGACGCACCGCAGGGGCTCGAAGCCGTTCGCACCCGCCTGCTGCGCCAGTCCTCCGACGCCTGGCGCCCGGCCGATCGCGCCCTGGTGGGGGAGTTCCTGCAGGCCAGGATCGCGCAGGACCGTGAGGAGCACCCCGGCGACTCCTGGGCCGACCAGCTCACCCGCGCGCTCGACTACCGGACCTGGCACATGTTCACCATCCAGCGCCGGCAGGACGGCCAGTGGAAGCCCGCCACGGGCCCGGCCTCCGGTGGTGAGCGGGTGCTGGCCGCCTCCGTCCCGCTCTTCGCCGCCGCCTCCTCGCACTACTCTTCCGGCAGCCCGCACGCGCCCCGCCTGATCGCTCTCGACGAGGCCTTCGCAGGAGTGGACGACGACTCCCGGGCCAAGTGCCTCGGCCTGCTCGCCTCCTTCGACCTCGACGTGGTGATGACCAGCGAGCGCGAGTGGGCCTGCTACCCGACCGTCCCCGGGATCGGTATCGCCCAGCTGACCCGGCGCGAGGGCATCGATGCGGTCCTCGTCACGCCCTGGCGCTGGGACGGCCGCGAGCGCTCCCGCGAACAGCGGCCGGTGCCGTACGTGCCGAACACGGCGGCCGAGCCGCCGCTTGACGAGCAGCTCGCGCTGCTCGGGGACGGTTGATCCGGTGGACTCCGGCACCAGCGGATCGGCGGCCGACCTGCCGCGCCTGCGCAGGCTGCTCGGCGGAGCCGAGACCGTCTGGCTGGTGGAGCGCGCCCGCGAACGGATGGCGACCGGCCGCCCGCTGGACACCCCCGCCACCCTCAAGGACGGCACCGTTGAACAGCGGCGCGCCGTCGAGCTGCTGCTCGGCCGCCGCCTCCGCTCCGGCCGCTCGCTGTCGGTGCCGCTCGCGGAGGTCGACCGGATCCTGCGCGAATCGCTGGCCTGTCCCGACGGGCTGGCGGCCGCCGTCGTCCTGCTCACCGGGCCGGTCGCCGACCGGCGTGCCGAGGCGGCGGCCTCGGCCGACGCGTGGCGCAGCGCCTTCGCACCGCTCGACGCGGTGTGCGACCGAGCCGAACTGGCAGCGTGGCGCGCGCGGATGGAGTCCACCGGCCTGCTCAAGCGGCTCTCCGCCGGAGATCCGGTCACCGCGCGGCAACTGGCGGTGCAGGCAGCGTCGGTTCTCGCGGAGCTGCCCGCCGACCCGGCCGCCGCGCTGACCGTGCCCGTGCTCGCCGCCCGCTGCCTGGCGGACGCGCACGCGCTCGACGAGGGACGGCCGCTGGCCGCACTCGTCCGGTCCGCCGTCAAGGCGCTCGCCGGCCTGTCGGACGGGGCAACCACCGGGGCCGAGGGCCGCCGCATCCTCTGGGCAGCCGTCGGCGTGGCCGTCGACGACCTGTCCTCACGCGTGCTGGCCCTGGGCCTGCCCGGCTCGAACCGGTCCGGTACCGGCCGGATCCTCGCTGCCGCCCGGGAGGACGGCGAGCCGTGCGTCCTGACACTGCGCCAACTCGTCCGCTCTGACTGCGATCTGGGGGATTCGGGCCCGCTGGTGCGGGTCTGTGAGAATCCGGCGGTGGTCGCCGCCGCGGCCTCCTCACTCGGTGCCGACTGCCCGCCGCTGGTCTGCGTGGAGGGGAGCGTCTCGATGGCCGCCCGCACCCTGCTCGCCCGGCTCTCCGCGGAGGGCAGCCGCCTCGCCTACCACGGGGACTTCGACTGGGGCGGCGTCCGCATCGCCGCGGGCGTCCTGGCCCTGCCGGGCGCGCTCTCCTGGCGCTATGACCGCGCCGCCTACCTCGCCGCCGTCGGCGCCGGGCTCGGCACGCCGCTGATCACGGGCAGCCCGTCGCCGACTCCGTGGGACCCGTCGCTGCGCGCGGCCATCGAGCGCCACGGCATCCGGGTCGAGGAGGAGATCCTGCTGGAGGACCTGCTCGGTGACCTGCGCGGTCCCCTCGTTCGGTGAGTCGCAGGCTTCCGTTTTAGAGGTTCCTACAAGGTGGCCGGGCGGACAGTCGGTCAGCGTTGTGTGGATCTTCAAGGATCGCGTGTGAACTCGCTTTCGACCTGGGTATCGGCAAGTATTGACGGTTGGGTGCGGGGCGCCCGAGTGCGCTCGGCCGGCCGGCCCTAACCGCACCCGAGGTCTACCCTCCCGAAGTCAGAGAGCCTTCTTCATGCGTTTCTTGAACCCCCAGACCGGCACTATTGACGACCGTTATTCGGGACCGTACGACCTCACGTACGACGACGTCTTCATGGTCCCCAGCCGCTCCGCGGTGGGGTCCCGCCAGAGCGTCGACCTCTCCTCGAACGACGGCACCGGCACCACCATCCCGCTGGTCGTCGCCAACATGACCGCGATCGCCGGCCGCCGGATGGCCGAGACCGTCGCCCGCCGCGGCGGGCTGGTCGCCATCCCGCAGGACATTCCCACCGAGGTGATCGCCGAGGTCGTCGGCTGGGTCAAGCAGCGGCACCTGGTGCACGACACCGCGATCACCCTGGCCCCCGGCGCCACCGTCGCCGAGGCGCTCTCGCTGCTGCACAAGCGCGCGCACGGCGCGCTGGTGGTGGTCGAGGACGGCAAGCCGGTCGGTGTGGTCACCGACTCCGACTGCCAGGGCGTCGACCGCTTCACCAGCCTCGCCGACGTCATGTCGCGCGACCTGCTGCTGCTCGACGAGGGCATCGACCCGCGCACGGCGTTCGACAAGCTGAGCGAGGCGCACCGCAAGCTCGCCCCGGTCGTCGACCCCGAGGGCCGCCTGGTCGGCATCCTGACCCGCAAGAACGCGCTGCGCGCCACCCTCTACACCCCGGCCGTCGACGACCGGGGCCGACTGCGGATCGCCGCCACCGTGGGTATCAACGGCGACGTCGCGGGCAAGGCGAAGGCCCTGATCGAGGCCGGCGCCGACGTGTTGGTGGTCGACACCGCGCACGGCCACCAGGAGAGCATGATCAGCGCACTCCAGGCGGTGCGCGGGCTGGACCCGCGGATCCCGATCGTGGCCGGCAACGTGGTCTCCGCCGCCGGTGTCCGCGATCTGGTCGAGGCGGGCGCCGACATCCTGAAGGTCGGCGTCGGCCCCGGCGCCATGTGCACCACGCGGATGATGACCGGCGTCGGTCGCCCGCAGTTCTCCGCCGTCCTGGAGTGCGCCGCAGAGGCGCGCCGGCTCGGCAAGCACGTCTGGGCCGACGGTGGCGTCCGCCACCCGCGTGACGTCGCGATGGCGCTGGCCGCCGGTGCGTCCAACGTGATGATCGGCTCCTGGTTCGCCGGTACCTACGAGTCGCCGGGCGACCTGCAGACCGCCGCCGACGGCCGCCAGTACAAGGAGTCCTTCGGCATGGCCTCGGCGCGCGCGGTGAGCAACCGCACCGCCCAGGACTCCTCGTACGACCGGGCCCGCAAGGCGCTGTTCGAGGAGGGCATCTCGCACTCGCGGATGTTCATCGACCCGGCCCGCCCGGGCGTCGAGGACCTGATCGACTCGATCGTGGCCGGCGTGCGCAGCTCCTGCACCTACGCGGGCGCCTCCAGCCTGGAGGAGTTCCACGAGAAGGCCGTGGTCGGCATCCAGAGCGCGGCCGGCTACGCCGAAGGCAAGCCGCTGCACTCCAGCTGGGCCTGATCGCCCCGGTCCACTCGCCCGGCGGGCTCCCGGCCGAGACCTCCGTCGGGTTCCCCGTCGTGATCCCGGCCGCGTTCGGCGTCGTGCTCCTCGGTGGGCCCGAGCGGGGTGAGCAGGGCGCGGCCGAGCAGGCCGACCGAGCCGTCCAGCGCGTCGGCCAGCGCCGCGGCCGCGCGCGGCGCCCCGCGCAGCTCCCAGAGGGCGCGGGCGCTCACCCAGGCCGCGTCCCGGGCGGTGCCCACCGACCAGGCGCCCACCCGGTGCGTCAGCGGCTCGACCCGCTCCAGCAGGTCCGGCCCGGGCATCAACCGCTCCCGGACGTCCGCCTCCACGCCCGCCAGCAGGCCGTCGATCCGCCGGTAGTCCCCGGCGAGGTGCTCCGGTGCGCAGCCGAGCCGACGACAGGTGTCCACCACCGCGAGCGGCAGGTCGTGCTGGATGTGGGCGTTCATCCCGGCCAGTGCGAACTGCAGCGGGTGCACCCCCGGGTGTGCCCGCCGCTCGAACAGCGGCTGCCAGCAGGCCGGAGGCCGGCGACCCGCCGCGACGGCGTCCACGGCCAGGAGGTAGCGCCCGGCGAACACCGCGTCCAACTCGGCCGTCGCCGCGGGGTCGGCGAAGTACGGCCGGGTCAGCCGGTCGCGCACCACCTCGGTCACGGTGAGGTACATCCGGTTGAACACCGCGACGCCGTCACCCGCCGGCAGGCCTGCGCCGATCGCCCGCAGTCGGCCGATCACTGCGTCCACCCGACGCAGACGCGGCCGCAGACGCGGATGCGGCCGCCGGCCGTGCTCGGTTGCCGTCACTCTCCCAGCTGTTGCTGCCGCCTCCGCCGTACGGGGCATGTGCCACCCTCCGCGATCAACCGTGCACTGATCGCATCATCGTGTCAGTGCGTTGATCGGCCGAGGCGGTGCCGCGCGGGCGGCGGGGCGGTCCGTGTCGTCAGCCCAGCTCGTACTCCAGGGTGTAGGTGTGACGGCCCTCGTCGTCCACGGTCAGCTCGAAGGTCCCGGTGATCCCGGCCAGATCGCCCGCGCCCGTCCCCGACACCACCCGGATCGCCAGCCGCTCGCCGCTGCTGCCGGGTGCCGCGTGCTGGAGGACGAACGACCCCTTCCGCCCGTCCAGCTCGCCGGTGAAGCGCTCCACCGCGACGTACGCCGCCGGCCCGCCGCCGCCGTCCAGCACGGAGAGCATCCGCACCGTGCTCCGGCCGGTCAGGCCGCCCGTGAACTCCTTGGTGATCCGGACCCGGCCGAGCGTGGCACCGGGCTCCTCGTCCGTCTCCTCCGGCTCGAACGCCGTCACCTCGAACGCCCCGCTCGACCTCGCACCCATGGCGCACTCCGTTCATGACGACGGACGGTTCGGCACCCCGCCGACCCGCGCACAGGCTTGCACGAGCCACTGACATCCGCGCCGTGCCGGTGTGCGCGTCGCCCGGGCACGGCCCCGGGGCCCGGGCGCCCGGTCAGCGCTCCCAGCACAGGGCGAGCAGGGCGGCGTCGTCCGCCAGGCCGGAGCCCCCGACCCAGGCGCGGACCTCCGCCAGCAGGGCGTCCAGCACGTCCTCCGGGCTGCCCGCCGTGATCTCCGCCAGCCGCTCCGCCACCGGGAAGAACCGGCCGGCCGCGTTCCGGGCCTCCGAGACGCCGTCGGTGTAGAGCAGCAGCAGATCGCCCGGTCCGGGGTCGAAGGAGCCCACCCGGTAGTGCCCGCCGAGCAGGTCGAGCAGGCCCAACGGCGGGGCGTGCTCCGCCGGCACCAGCTCGGTCACGCGGCCCGCACGGCGCAGCAGCGGGTGCGGGTGCCCGCAGTTGACGAACCCGGGCCGCCCGCCCGGCCCGTCCACCTCCAGCAGCACCGCCGTCACGAACCGGTCGTTCTCCGGTCGGCCCGCCAGCGCCGCGTCCAGCCGCTCGGCCAGCCGGCCGAGGTCCGGCTCCGTCCGGGCCGCCTCGCGGAACACCCCCAGGACGTCCGCCGCCGTCTCCACCGCCGGCAGCCCGTGCCCCTGCACGTCCCCCAGCAGCACCCGGACGCCCTGCGGGCCGTCGGCCGCCTCGTACAGGTCCCCGCCGATCCGGGCCTCGGCCGCGGCCGCGACGTACCGCACGGCGACCCGCAGCGGGCCGAGGTGCTCCGGCGGCGGCCTCAGCAGCGCCCGCTGCGCCGCCTCGGCCACCGTCCGGACCTCGAACAGCTCACGCTCCCGGGTCGCCACCAGGACGACGGTCCCCGCGCTGACCAGCGTGGCGGCCACGACGGTGACCAGCGCGGCCAAGTGCACGGAGGAGGGCAGCCGGCCGTTGACGGACTCCAGCACGGCGACGAGCGCCGTGGCGATCGCCCCGGTCACGAGCGGTCGCAGGGCCCGCCGGGTGGTCGCCCCGGCCAGCATCGGCGCCACCGCGAGCACCGGGGAGAGAGTCGTCCCCGGACCGGTCACCAGGTCCACCACCACCGCCGCGACCAGCAGCAGCACCGCGCCGGCCAGCAGCAACCTGGTCCCCCGCGGCAGGCGCAGCGGCGGCAGGGCGTCCGGCGGGCCGTCGGCGGTCACACGCACACCTCCCGGGGGTGGGTCGGTCAGCGGGCCTCACCGTCCACTCTCCACCGCTCCCGCACCACCCGGCACGTCGGGACACCGCCCGGCGTGATCCGCGGGGCACGCCCTAAGCTGGCGGCGAGATGAGACGCAGGAGCAAGGTGCCACCCGCCCCCCTGCCGCAGCGCCTCGGGGTCGACCCGGTGCACCTGCGGCTGCCCGTCGAGGGCGCGTGGCCGACGCTGCGCGCCTACCTGGAGGAGTGCCTTCCCACCGTCGCGCCGGAGCGGATCGCCGCGCTGCTGTCCCGGCGCGAGATCGTGGGCGAGGCCGGGCCGGTCGGGCCGGACGAGCCCTTCCGGCCCGGCGCGCACCTCTGGCTCCACCGGGACCTGCCCGACGAGGTCCCCGTCCCCTTCGAGCTGGACGTGCTGTACCACGACGACCACCTGGTCGTGGTCGACAAGCCGCACTTCCTGGCCACCACCCCGCGTGGCCGTCACGTGGTCGAGACGGCGCTGTCGCGGCTGCGGCACACCCTCGGCCTCCCCGCCCTCAGCCCCGCGCACCGGCTGGACCGGCTGACCGCGGGCCTGGCGATGTTCGTGGTGCGCCCGGAGGACCGCGGCGCCTACCAGACGCTCTTCCGGGACCGCCTGGTCCGCAAGGAGTACCGGGCCGTCGCGCCGTACGACCCGGCGCTGGCGCTGCCCCGCACGGTGCGCAGCCACATCGTCAAGGAGCGCGGCGTGATCGCCGCCCGGGAGCTGGACGCCCCGCCCAACAGCGAGAGCCGGATCGAGCTGGCCGAGCACCGGGACGGCCTCGCCCGCTACCGGCTGCGGCCGCTGAGCGGTCGCACCCACCAGCTGCGGCTGCACATGAGCGGCCTCGGTGTACCGATCCTCGGCGACCCGGTGTACCCGGTACTGTTGCCGGACCCGGCTCCGGACGACTTCCGCCGGCCGCTGCAACTGCTCGCCTCCGGCATCGAGTTCACCGATCCGCTGACCGGCCGACCGTGCCGCTTCGAAAGCCGCCGCACCCTGGCAGCCTGGTCGGACCCGGCCGGCTGGGCCGGGGGCGCGGCGCCGCGGCGGTAGCCGGCGGACGCGCCCGGGGGAGCCGTTCGTCGGACCGGCGCGGAGTGCGGCCGTTCCGCCCGGCCCGACGACGGCCGGTCGGCCGGTCCGGCAACGGTCGGGCGGTCGGTCTAGGGCGAAGGGACGACCGGGCCCCGGGGCCGGTGGCCGATCCGGGCGGGCCCGTGGCGGAGCGATCGTGGTGCCATGAACGTTCCGCAGAACACCGACATTGCCGCGCACGGCACCGAAACCGCGCACACCGCCGATGCCGCGCACACCGCCGGTGCCGCCCGCGCCGTGTCCGCCGCGCCGGTCGCGGTGGTGACCGGCGCCTCGCGCGGGCTGGGACTGGCGCTGGCCCGGTCGCTCGCCGCCGAGGGCTGGCAACTGGTCGTCACCGCCCGCAACGCGGCCGGACTCTCCGTCGCCGCGGCCGAACTGGCCGCCCTCACCGAGGTCGTCGCAGCGGCCGGCTCGGTGGTGGACGACGACCACCGCGAGCGCCTGGCCGAGGCCGCCGCCGGGCTCGGCGGCGCGAGCCTGCTCGTCAACAACGCCTCCACGCTCACCGGCTACGACCTCGCGGGCGCTCCGCCGCCGCGGCTCGCGGACTTCCCGCTGCCCGGCCTGCTGGAGACGTTCGAGGTCAACGTGCTCGGGCCGATCGCGCTCACCCAGCTCCTGCTGCCCCAACTGCGCGAGCGGGCCGGGGCGGTGCTCAACGTCAGCTCGGACGCCGCCGTCGAGGCCTACGAGGGGTGGGGCGGCTACGGCGCCAGCAAGGCCGCGCTGGACCACGCCTCCGCAGTGCTCGCGGAGGAGGAGCGGGAGCTGCGGGTCTGGGCGGTCGACCCGGGCGACATGCGGACCAGGATGCACCAGGAGGCCTTCCCCGGCGAGGACATCTCCGACCGGCCGCTCCCCGAGACCGTCGTCCCCGCGCTGCTGGCCCTGGTCCACGGCCGCCCGGCCTCGGGCCGCTACCGCGCCGCCGACCTCCTGCCGACGGTGGCGGCGACGACGGGGGACCCGGTGGCCACGGAGACCACCGCCGCACCGGCCGAGCCGGCCCCGGTCGGGGGCGGGCGGTGACCGCGGCCGCCGATCCCGGGATCGACGTCGCCGTCCCGCCCGGACTCTCCGCCCGCGCCCCCGCGGAGGCGCGCGGCACCACCCGCGACGACGTGCGGATGCTGGTAGGCCGCCGCTCCGGCGGCGCCCTCGAACACCGGCGCTTCACCGAGCTGCCCGAGGTGCTGCGCCCGGGGGACCTCCTCGTGGTCAACAACTCGGCCACCCTGCCCGCCGCCCTGGCCGGCACCCTGACCGACGGCACCCCGGTCACCCTGCACCTCTCCTCCGCGCAGCCGGACCGGCTCGGCGCGTACCTGGTCGAGCTGCGCCGGGTGGTCCCGGGCGCCGCGCCCGCCTACTACCCGCCCGACGAGTCGCCGGCCCGTCCGGGCCTGCGGGTGGCACTGCCGGGCGGGGCCCGGGCCGAGTTGACCGAGCCGTTCACCGCCCGCCTCTGGCACGCCCGACTCGACCTGCCCGGGCCCCTGGTGGCGTACCTGGAGCACCACGGCAAGGCCATCAGGTACGGCTACGTGGACCGCGACTGGCCGATCGAGGCGTACCGGACGGTCTTCGCGACCGTGCCCGGCAGCAGCGAGATGCCCAGTGCGGCAAGGCCGTTCAGCGCCGCGGTGGTGGCCCGGCTGGCCGGGTGCGGGGTGCTGGTCGCGCCGGTCACGCTGCACACCGGCGTCGCCTCCCCGGAGGCCCACGAGCCGCCCTACGCCGAACGGTTCGGCGTGCCGGCCGCCACCGCCCGACTGGTCGGCCACGTCCGGGCCGGCGGCGGCCGGGTGATCGCGGTCGGCACCACCGTCGTCCGGGCGCTGGAGTCGGCGGCCGGAGCCGACGGAACCGTCCACCCGGCCGACGGCTGGACCGAGTTGGTGATCACCCCCGAGCGCGGCGTGCGAGTGGTGGACGGCCTGCTCACCGGCTGGCACGAGCCCCGCGCCTCGCACCTGCTGATGCTCGCGGCCGTGGCCGGACGCCCGCTGCTGGAGCGGTGCTACACGGCGGCCGTCCAGCACCGCTACCTGGACTAATCGCAGTGCACCGGGCTTCAGCCCGGTGGTGAAGCGATTCTGAACCCTGCTCTGACCCGAATCCGCAGGTAGTGGAAGCGGTTGGTAGCTGATACGACGACAGGTGCACTGCCGGTTTGAGAAGATCAAGGTTCCTACGCCGTGACCAGCTCAAACGTGAAAGTGCACCTGTCGAGTGAAGACGATATCGCGCCGCCGTACCACCTCCCGCACCCCCGGCCGTCGCTGGAGCCGGTTGCGGGCGCGGGTGGGTGTGCCGGACGGGTCGCTGACGGAGAACGGCGGCTTGGTGCTGGTGGCCGAGCTGGACCGGGCGTTGGGTGTCACCGCCGCGCTGGACGCGGGGATCGGGCCGGTCAAAGCACGTGATCGGGGACTTTCGGGCGGGGAGTTCGCGCTGGCCATGGCTGTGGTGCAGCTGACCGGCGAGGACCATCTGGTCGGCTTCGACCGGCTGCGGGCCGATCGGGTCGGTGAGGCTCTGCTGCCCGCGCCCGTTCCGCCGTCCACGACGGCCGCCACGCTGGCCACCCGGTTCGACCAGGCCCGGCGCGAGGGCATCGAGGCGGGGTGTGCGCAGGTCACCGCGAGCGCGTTGTCCGCGCTGCCGGTCGGCGAGCGGGCCCGGGTGCTAGCCGGGCGGGTGACGATCGACATGGACGCCAAGGACGTCGAGGTCTACTCGGTGCGCAAGGAGCAGGTCGTACGCTCCTACAAGGGCGAGATCGCCGGGCGGGTACACGCCGCGCACTGGGCCCAGACCGGCACCGTGCTGGCCGCCGACCTGCTCGACGGCCGCTCCGACGGACGCACCCACGCACCGGGCCAGGTCGACCGGGCGGTGGACGCGGTGCGCGCGGCCGGCGCGACGGGCCCGGTCCTGTTCCAGGGCGACTCGGGCTACTACGCGGGCAGGGTCGCCGAGAAGATCGCCGTCCGCGGATGCCTGTTCCGACTCGGCGTCCCGCGCAGCCAGCCACTGTGGCGGGCGGTGGCCCGCGTGCACGAGGACGACTGGACCGACGCTCTGGACTACCCGGGCGCGCAGGTCGCACTGCTGGACTACGTGCCCACCGGATGGCCCGACGGCACCCGGGTGATCGCGCGCCGGGTGCGTTACGACGCCGCCGTACTGTCCGCCGACCCGCGCTCGCGCCGCTCGCGCACCGTCGGCAAGGACCAGCTCGCCCTCGTGTTGGACGGCATCGCCGACACCGCGTATGCCTACTCGTTCATCGCCACCAACGAGAACCTGGACCTGGACGAGGAGATCGCGGTGGCGGAGTGGGAGTTTCGCCGCCGCACCCGGATCGAGGAGTTGTTCCGCGACACTGCCCACGGCGCCGGCCTGAACCATCTGCCGTCCGGCTCCCACGCGGTCAACAGCATGTGGATGTGGGCGCGCGCTGGCCTACAACCTCACCGCGTGGCTGCAGATGCTCAGCCCGCTGGACACGGCCCGGCGCCGCATCGCGACCGTGCGTCGCCTGTTGATCCGCCGGGCCGCCCGCTGCACGGTCACCGCCCGTCGCCACGAACTCCACTTCACCGCCACGGCAGGTGAGTTGATCGCCAACACGCTCGCCCGGATCCGCGCTCACCGGCACCTCCCAGCCGTCTGACCGGCCCGCCCGACCGGGCCCGAACCACCCGCACCAGCCCTGGAAAGCCGCCCACCCGACGCGCCAGCCGGGACATCGTCCTGCCCGCACGCGCCGGACCCGCGCCGACGGCCAGCACAGAGATCAACTGGCTGGCCGCCGATCACTACCTGCGGATTCGGGTCTGACCCGAATCCGCAGGTAGTGGCCGACGGCCTGTCAGTTGGTCTCTTTGCTGGCCGTCGGCGCCGTTGTGGCGTGGCCGGGTAGGCCGGTGGCCCGGCTGTCGCGCGGGTGGGCGGCTTTCCAGGGCGGTGTCGGGTGGTTCGGGCCCGGTCGGGGCAGTCGGTCAGGCTGCTGAAAGGTGCCGGTGGGCACGGATCCGGGCCAGCGTGTTGGCGATCAGCGCACGGGCCGCGGCGGTGAAGCGCAGTTCGTGGCGGCGGGCGGTGACCGTCCATCGGGCGGCGCGGTGGATCAGCAGGCGTCTCACGGTGGCGATGCGGCGGCGGGCGGTGCCGATGGGGGCGAGCATCTGGAGCCACGCGGTGAGGTTGTAGGCCAGGAGCGCGCCCCACGTCCACATGCCGTTGACCGCGTGGGAGCCGGAGGGAAGGTGGTTGAGTCCCGCGCCGTGGGCGGTGTCGCGGAACAGTTCCTCGATCCGGGTGCGGCGGCGGAACTCCCACTCCGCGGCCGCGATCTCCTCGTCCAGGTCCAGCTCCTCGTTGGTGACGAAGAACGAGTAGGCGTATGCCTGGTCCTCCAGACCCTCCAGGGCCAGGGCGAGCTGGTCCTTGCCGACGGTGCGCGAGCGGCGCGAGCGCGGATCCGCGGACAGCTCGGCGGCGTCGTAACGCACCCGGCGCGCGATCACGCGGGTGCCCTCGGGTCAGCCGGGCGGAGCGTAGGCCAGCACGGCGACCTGCGCGGTCGGGTAGTCCAGAGCGTCGATCCAGTCGTCCTCGTGCACGGCGGCGACCGCCCGCCACAGCGGCCGGCTGCGCGGGACGCCGAGTCGGAACAGGCATCCGCGGGCCGCGATCTTCTCCGCGACCTTCCCGGCGTAGTAACCCGTGTCGCCCTGGATGAGGACCGGACCGGTGGCTCCGGCCGTGCGCACGGCGTCCACCGCCCGGTCGATCTGACCGGGGGCGTGGGTGCGGCCGTCCGAGCGGCCGTCCAGGAGGTCGGCGGCCAGGACGGTGCCGGCCTGGGCCCAGTGCGCGGCGTGCACCCGGCCCGAGACCTCGCCCTTGTAGGAACGGACGACCTGCTCCTTGCGGGTCGAGTAGACCTCGATGTCCTTGGCGTCCAGGTCGACCGTCACCCGCCCGGCCAGGATCCGGGCCCGCTCGGCGACCGGGAGTCCGGCCAGCGCGCGGGCGGTGACCTGCGCACACGCCCGCTCGATACCCTCCCGCCTGGCCTGGTCGAACCGCGCGGCGAGCGTGGCGGCCGTCGTGGACGGCGGGACGGGCGCAGGCAGCAGCCCCTCACCGACGACATCCGCCCGCAGCCGGTCGAAGCCGACCAGGTGGTCCTCGCCGGTCAGCTGCACCGCTGCCAGCGCCAGCGCGAACTCACCCCCGGACAAGCCCCGGTCACGCTCCTTGACCGGACCGACCGCCGCGTCCAGCGCGGCCGTGACGCCCAGCGCCCGGTCCAGCTCGGCCACCAGCACCAGGCCGCCGTTCTCGGTCAGCGACCCGTCCACCCCGCCCAGCTGGGCGTTCAGCCGGGTCCAGCGCCTACCGGGGGCACGGAAGGCGGTACGGCGACGCGATATCTTGTTCACCTGGCAGGTGTCCTTGCCGGTAGAGCGATCAGGCGTAGAGAACCTCGATCATCTCAAACCGGCACGGACACCTGTCGTCGTATCAGCCGCTACACCGCACCACTACCTGCGGATTCGGGTCTGACCTGTGCGGTGGGCACCCTCCCGCACTGTGGACGGTGCCCACCGCAGACCGTCAAGCCGGACGGTTCTGCTGCTCGATGTACTGCCGGACTATCGACAGCGGCGCGCCGCCGACTGATCCGGCGAAGTACGAACCGGACCACAGACGCTGTGCCCGCCAGTAGTGCTTGACCAGCTCGGGGTACTCCTGCCGCAGCCGGCGCGAGCTGACGCCTTTGAGCGAGTTGACCAGCTTGGACAGGGCGACCTTCGGCGGGAAGTTCACCAGCAGGTGGACGTGGTTGTTCTCGCCGTTGAACTCGACCAACTCCACCTCGAAGTCGGCGCACACGTCCCGCATGATCTCTTCGAGCCGGGTCAGATGCCGCTCGGCGAACACCTTGTGACGGTACTTCGTCACGAAAACCAAGTGCGCATGCAGGGCGAAAGCGCAGTGCCGACCAGTGCGGATGTTCTGATACTCAGCCATAAACCAAAATGGTACGGTGCTGACCGTGCAGCTCAGGTACAGCTTCCGCGTGTACCCGAACGGGCCTCAGCGTTCCGCGCTGGCCAGGGCGTTCGGGTGTGCACGGGTGGCCTTCAATGATGCCCTCCGGGCACGTGAGACCGCCCGCGCCGCCGGGCTGCCGTTCATCCCGTCCGGCGAGCTGTCCAAGCAGCTCACGGCCGCGAAGAACACCCCCGAACGGGCATGGCTCGGCGAGGTGTCCGCCGTGGTGCTGCAACAGTCCCTCCGGGACCTGGACACCGCCTACCGGAACTTCTTCGACGGCCTCAAGGGCATGCGCCCGAAGATGGGACCGCCCCGGTTCAAGTCCCGCAAGGACACCCGGCAGGCGATCCGCTTCACCGCGAACGCCCGATGGAAGATCACACCGGGCGGCGACCTATCGCTGCCGAAGATCGGCGACGTGCGGGTGAAGTGGTCCCGCGCCTTGCCGTCCGTGCCATCCTCGGTGACGGTGATCAAGGACAGCGCAGGCCGGTACTTCGCCAGCTTCGTTGTCGAGACGGACCCCGAGATCCTTCCCGAGACCGAGCCGGTCACCGGTCTCGATCTCGGCCTCGGACACTTCGCCGTCCTCTCGGACGGGCGGAAGATCGACGCCCCGAAGTTCCTCCGGCGCGCAGAGAAGAAGCTCAAACGCGCACAGCAAGCCCTGTCCCGTAAGGCCAAGGGCAGCAAGAACCGCGAGAAGGCCCGTCACAAGGTCGCTCGCAACCACGCACGGGTGGCCGACGCCCGGCGCGAGTTCCACCACCAGGTCTCCACCGGACTGATTCGCGAGAACCAAGCAATCGCGGTGGAAGACCTGGCGGTCAAGGGACTCGCCCGCACACGGCTCGCCAAGTCCGTGCACGACGCCGGATGGTCGGCGTTCGTCACCATGCTGGAGTACAAGGCCGCGAAGTACGGCCGGAACCTGATCAAGATCGGCCGCTTCGAGCCGACCTCCCAGGTTTGCTCCCACTGCGGCGTCAAGGACGGCCCCAAGCCGCTGAACATCCGCGTCTGGCAGTGCCAGGCGTGCGGCGTCTGGCTGGACCGGGACGTCAACGCCGCCGTCAACATAGCCACGGCCGCCGGACTGGCGGTGTCAGCCTGTCGAGCGCGGGTAAGCCGGGGACCCGTCCCCGCACAGCGCGAAGAAGCAGGAACCCACCGAGACGGTCAGACGACCGTGGTAGGAATCCCCGCCCTTTAGGGCGGGGAGCGGAAGTCAACTCTGGCACGAGTTCGGCGACGTCAACCTGCTCCTGCCGGACTGACCCGGGCCGGTGCGGGCCGGACGGGCCGGTGCGGGTTGGGCATGCCGGACGTGTGCCGACCGCAGTGCCGGCCTCCGCCGCTCAGGCGGCCGGCTCCGCGAACAGCGTCCGCGCCGCGTGCCGGGTGTCCAGGTACTCGCGCACCGCCGTGATCAGCCCGTTCTCGACGGTGAAGATCCCCAGGCACCGGTTGTCGTAGGCGGAGCCGTTGGCGGCCGTGCCGCGGGCCGTCCACTCGGCGACGACCTGCGGGCCGTCGGCGATCAGGCCGGTGAGGGTGATCTGCGGGGCTCCGCCGGGGGCGAACAGGGTGCCCACCGATCCGAGGAAGTCCTCGACGATGGCGGCGCGGCCCCGCCAGACCCGCGACAGGGGCAGGTCGCCGGGGTACTCCCAGGTGGCGTGCTCGGCGAAGCAGGCCACCGCGGTGGGGAGGTCGCCGTCGGCGACGGCGGTCACGTAGTGCTCCACGACGGCACGGGGGTCGAGCTGGTCCACGGTGGGCTCCTCGGGTCGGTCGGGCCGTTGGGTTGACGGACCCAGCCAATGCCCCCGGCCCCGGGCGGGCGAACAACCGCACCGGTCCGACGACAACTACCCGTTGTCCGCCCAGGCCGGCCGGGGTGCGGCGCGCCCGAGGGCCGGGCTGCGGGCGCCCGCAGCCCGGCCCTACCGGCCCGACGCCCCCGGCGGCAGCTCCAGCTCGAACCAGACCACCTTGCCGTCCCGGGTGCGCCGGCTGCCCCAGCGGTGCGCCAACTCGTTGACCAGGTGCATGCCGCGCCCGCCTTCGTCCTCCTCCCGGGCACGCCGCATCCGGGGTGAGCCGGCGTCCCGGTCGGCGACCTCCACGGTGAGCACCCGGTTGTAGAAGAGGCGCAGTTGGACCGGGGAGCCGGCGTGCACCAGGGCGTTGGTGATCAGCTCGCTGGTGAGCAGCTCGGCCCAGTCGGCGAGCGGGCCGAGGCCCCACTCGGTGAGCGTGTCCCGGGTGAACCGGCGGGAGTGCGCGACCATCGCGTGGTCGTCGCTGAGCGGCAGGGTGGCGATCCGGTCCGAGCCGGCCGGCCGGACCTGGGCCAGGATGATCGCGATGTCGTCCTCACTGGTGCGGCCGGTGAGCTCGGCCAGCACGGCGTCGCAGGTCTGCTCGAGCGAGCGGCGCCGGTCGGCGACGGTGCGGCAGAGCAGGTCGAGGCCCTCGTCGAGGTCGCGACCGCGCCGCTCGACCAGCCCGTCGGTGTAGAGGCCCAGGATGCCGTCCTCCGGGAGGGTGAACTCGACGCTCTCGAAAGGGACTCCGCCGACGCCGAGCGGGGCGCCGGCCGGCAGCTCCAGCAGCCGGGCCCGGCCGTCGGCCTCGGCGATCACCGGGGGCAGGTGGCCGGCGCAGGCGGCGGTGCAGTGCCGCTCCACCGGGTCGTACACGGCGCAGACGCAGGTGGCGAACTGGCCTTCGCCGAGCGCCGTGGTGGCCTCGTCCAGGCGGTGCAGCACCCGCGCCGGGTCCAGTTCAAGGGTGATCAACGTCCTCGCCACCGTGCGGAGTTGGCCCATGGTGGCGGCGGCGCGGATGCCGTGGCCCATGACGTCGCCGACCACCAGGGCGACCCGGCCGGAGGAGAGCGGCACGACGTCGAACCAGTCGCCGCCGACCTCGCTGACCACGCTGCTGGGCAGGTAGCGGTAGGCGATCTCCAGCCCGAGGGTGCGGTGGATCTCCTGCGGCAGCAGGCTGCGCTGCAGGGTCAGCGCGGTGTCCCGCTCGCGCCGGTAGAGCCGGGCGTTGTCCATCGCGAGCGCGGTGCGCGCGGCCAGTTCCTCGGCCAGCGCCCGGTCGGCCTGGCCGAACGGGACGGGATTGCGGATCCGGATGAACTCCGCGCCGCCGAGCACGATTCCGCGTGCCAGCAGCGGCACCATGAGATAGGAGTGCACCCCGGCGTTCACGCCGGGCTCGACGCGGTCGGGCGAGGCGACGATCCGGCGCAGTGCCTCCTCGTCGACCTCCGAGACGAGGATCGAGCGCCCGGTGCGCAGGCTCTCGGCGTAGACCTTCGCCGACTGCGAGGTCTCGCCGACCTGGTCGGCGGCCGCGGACAGCGTCCCGTCGGCGCTCGCCTCGCCGACCGCTACCGCCCGCATCAGCACCGAGCCGTCGTTCGGGACGGGCCCCGGCTCGTCGCCGCTGAGCACCGTGTCGCGCAGGTCGACGGTGACGAAGTCGGCGAAGCGCGGGATCACCACCTGCACCAGCTCCTCGGCGGTGCGGTGCAGATCGAGCGTGGTGCCGATGCGGGTGCTGGCCTCGTTGAGCAGTGACAGGCGCTGCTGGGCCGCCCAGGCCTCGTCCAGGGCGCGCTGGCGCGCGGCGGCGGCGTCGCGCTCCCGGGTGAACAGCAGGGCGTTGTCGATCGACACCGCGGCCCGCACCGCCAACTCCCCGGCCAGCGCCAGGTCGTCGTCCTCGTACGGGCGCTCCACCACGGTCCGGTAGAAGCCGGCGACGCCGACCGGTGCGCCGCGCGCGATCAGCGGCACCACCATGAAGGAGAGGACGTTCTGCTCGCGCACGGCCGCCGTCCGCACCGGGTCGTCGGCGAACCAGGCCATGCCGGCCTCGTCCATCCGCGGCACCAGCACCGGTTTGCGGTGCCGCAGGCTCCACGCGTACGGCGAGCCGGGCCGGAACCGGTGTATCCCGCCGGTCCGGTCGATCGGCTCCAGGGTGGAGCCGTGCACCGAGTGGAACGCCATCCGGCGCAGCACGGCCGAGCCGTCCGGCATGGTGCGGGCCTCGCGCTCGCCGCGGACCAGGTCGTCCAGCACCTCGACCACCACGGTGTCGGCCAGCCGGGGCGTCGCGACCTCGGCCAACTCCCGGGCGGTCTGGACGAGATCGAGCGTGGTGCCGATCCGGGCGGAGGCGGCGTTGACCAGCGCCAGCCGCTCCTGGGCGGCCTTCGCCTCGCGCAGCGCCTGCTGGCGGGCCAGCACGGTCTGGTGCTGGCGCAGGTAGAGCCGGGCGTTGTCGATGGCCACGGCCGCCCGTGAGGACAGCTCGTCGCCGAGGGTGATGTCCGCCTCGGCGAAGGACTCCCGCTCGCCGCGCCGCGAGTACACCACCATGCCGAGCGTGGTGCCGCGCGCGACCAGCGGGGTGATCCGCACCGAGCGCGGCCGGTCGCCGAGGTAGGCCTGGCGGCGGCTCTCGGCGATCCCCTCGCTCAGCAGCGGCAGCTCCCAGGAGGGCACCACCACCGTCCGTCCGGTCGTCATCGCCCGCGAGTACGGCGAGTCGGGCGCCAGCTCGTAGACGGTGTCCACCGGCAGGGCCTCGGCCGGGTAGAGGGGGTCGGCGGTGGCGAGGGCGAGCCTGCGCACCAGGTGCGGGGAGGCCGGGTCGAGCGGCTCGACGTTGCGGCCCGCCACCAGTGCCTCCAGGGCGAAGACACCGCTGATGTCGGCGACCCGCGGGACCATCGCGTCGGCCAGCTCGCGGGCGGTCTGCCGCAGGTCGAGCGTGGTGCCGATGGACGCGGTGGCGTCGACGAGCAGGGCCAGGCGCTCCTGGGCCCGCGCGGCCCGGGCGTCCGCGCGGAACCGCTCGGTGATGTCGACGACGGTCGAGCTGACCCCGAGCACCTCGCCGGCCTGGTCCTCCAGCCGGAAGTACGAGGCCGACCAGGCGTGGTCGTGCGCCGGGTCGCCGGGGGTGCGGCCGTGCGAGCGGGCGTCCATGACCGGCTCGCCGCTCTCCAGCACCTGCCGCATCACCGCCTCGCTCTCGGCGCCGTTGAGCCCGGGAAGCAGCTCGGTGAGCCGGTGCCCGAGGTGCTGCTCGACGGAGAGGCCGTTCACCCGGGCGAGTGCGTCGTTCAGCCGGACGAAGGCGAGCCGGGTGTCGTACACGGCCATGCCGACGGGGGACTGCGTGAAGAATCCGTCGAGAATGGCGAGGTCTGCCTGGATCCGGCGAAGCGTGGTGACGTCGGAGGCCACGGCGAGCACCAGCGGGCTGCCGCCGGGCCCGGCGATCGGGTGGGTGCGGAACTCCAGGTTGACGTGGTGGCCGTCCCGGTGCCGGACCGGGAACACGCCCGACCAGCCGCGGCCGTCCAGGATCTCCTGGAACAGCTCCAGCACGTCGGGCCGCTCGTCGTCGGAGACCAGCAGCTGGGCGGCCTTGGCGCCGATCGCCTCGTCGGCGGTGTAGCCGAGCAGCGCCTCGGCGTCGTCGCTCCAGTGCAGGATCCGGCCGTCGGCCTCGATCAGGGCGGTCGCGATCGGCACCATCAGCAGGGCGTCCGGGCGTGGCCCCCCGCCCGGCTCGCCCCGGCGCGACCGGCCGGGCCCGTCGGCATCCCGCTGCTCGTTCACCATGGCCAGAGAACCGCCCGGAGATCGTTTCCACCAGCCCTGCCATCTTCCCACGCAGGCCCGGCCGCCCGCTCGTTCCGGCGGCGGCCCGGTCGGCGGCCCGGTCGGCGGCCCGGTCGGCGGCCCGGCGGGCTCCGGAAGGGACGGCCTAGTCCAGCGCCTCCAGAACGACGGCGTTGGCCAGGCCGCCCGCCTCGCACATGGTCTGCAACGCGTAGCGGGCGCCGCGCTCGCGCATCGCGTGCACCAGGGTGGTCATCAGCCGGGTGCCGCTCGCGCCGAGGGGGTGACCGAGGGCGATCGCTCCGCCGTTGACGTTCACCTTCGCCGGGTCGGCCCCGGTCTCCTGCAGCCAGGCCAGCACGACGCTGGCGAAGGCCTCGTTCACCTCGAACAGGTCGATGTCCGCGAGCGAGAGCCCGGCGCGCTGCAGCACCTTCTCGGTGGCGGGCAGGACGCCGGTGAGCATCAGCAGCGGGTCCGAGCCGGTCACCGCGAAGGAGTGCAGCCGGGCCAGCGGGCGCAGGCCGAGCCGGGCGGCCGTCTCGCTGCTGGTGATCAGGACGGCCGAGGCGCCGTCGTTGACCGGGCTGCTGTTGCCCGCCGTCACCGACCAGTCGATCTGCGGGAACCGCTCGGCGAAGGACGGGTCGGCGAAGGACGGTCGGAGGCCGGCCAGCACCTCGGGCGTGGTGCTCGGCCGCACCGATTCGTCCGTCGTGACCGCGGTGCCGTCCGGCACGGTCACCGGGGCCAGTTCCGCGGCGAAGCTCCCGGCAGCGTGGGCCCGGGCGGCCTTGGCGTGCGACGCGGTGGCGAACTCGTCCATCGCCTCGCGGGTGATCGACCACTTGGCGGCGATCAGCTCCGCGCTCACGCCCTGGGGCACCAGCCCGCCGGGGTAGCGGGCGGCGACCGCCGTGCTGAACGGGTCCGCACCGGGCGGCACGTTGGACCACATCGGCACCCTGCTCATCGACTCGATCCCGCAGGCCACCACCAGGTCGTACGCCCCGGCGATCACCCCCTGGGCGGCGAAGTGGACGGCCTGCTGGGAGGAGCCGCACTGCCGGTCGACCGTGGTGGCCGGCACCGACTCGGGGAGTCCGGCGGCCAGCCAGGCGTACCGGGTGGTGTTCATGGCCTGCTCGCCGACCTGGTCGACGCAGCCGCCGATGACGTCGTCGACGAGCGCCGGGTCGACGCCGCTGCGGGTGATCAGGGTTCCGAGGGTGTGCGCCAGCAGCTCCACCGGGTGCAGGCCGGAGAGGGCGCCCCCCGGCTTGCCCTTGCCGATGGGGGTGCGGACGGCTTCGACGATCACGGCGTCACGCATGGCGACCGCCTTCCTGTGAGGCTGGTTGGATTTCCAAACTTACTAGAGAGTAGTGAGTTTGGGAATCCAACGCTATGGAGTTGCGGGAGGGCGGACCGCCCGCGTGCCGCCCGCCGGCCCGGCCCCGTCCTGGCCGTTCTGCAGCGAGCGGAGCAGGGCCACGCCGGCCGGATCGACCGAGCGCCGGCTGTTCGTCAGGGCGACGACCCCCACCTGCTTCACGGGGTCGAAGGCGACGAACGAACGGAAGCCGCCGGTCCCGCCGTTGTGCCAGATCTGCAGGTGTCCGCCCTGGCGCTGGTGCAGGCGGTGGCCTAGCCAGCCGAGGTGCGCCCAGGCGAAGGGGTTGACCCGGTGGCGGACCTCCCGGGTGAGAGCGATCGCGGGCGCCAGGGGCGAGTCGTCGTCCGGGCCGGACGCCAGCTGGGCCCGGATGAGGACCGCGAGGTCGCTCACGGTCGAGTGCAGGCCGCCCGCGCCGACCAGGTCCGCCAGGTACCAGGCGGGCACCGGCCGGCCGCCGGGCGTGTGGCCCCGGGCGAGCCGGGCGGACCGCTCGCCGTCGACCGCCACGACCGTGTCGGTCAGGCCGAGGGGGGCGCAGACCTCGCGCGCGATCAGCTCCTCGTACCCGAGGCCGGACCGGTGCGCGAGGGCCAGGCCGAGCAGCCCCGCCCCGAGATTGGAGTAGCGGAACCCGCGCCCGGGCGTCGTGCGGAGCCGGGTCCGGGCGAGCCCGGCCAGCAGCACGTCACGGGTGCAGTGGCGGTACGGGTCGGGCTTGTTCGGGCGGAGCAGTGCGGGCAGCAGCATCCCGGCGGGCAGCCGGGGCAGTCCGGAGGTGTGGGTGGCGAGGTGCCGGAGGGTGATCGGGGTGCCGCCCTTGGCGGGTACGGCGGCGCCGTCCGGCCGTGCGTCCGCGAGCACCGAGGCGAGCGGCTCGTCGAGTGCGGTCGAGCCGGCGAGCACCAGTCGCGCCAGCACGAGCGAGGTGAACACCTTGGTCACCGAGCCGATCTCGAACAGCGTGTGCGGGCCGGGCACGTCGCCGGCGGGATCGGCGCCGGTGGTTCCGGCGCGCCCGGCGCCGCGGATCTCCACCGCGCCGCCGGCCAGTCCGGCGACCACCGCGCCGACGTGTTGGCCGGCGAGCCGGTCGGCGGTCTGCTGGACGAGGCTGCCGAGGTCGTTCATGGCGGCGAGCCTAGGGGCCGCCGCTCGCGCCGTCGTCCGCCGTGGCGACGATTCCCCACCCCGCCGGTCTGCCGCCCGGGCCGCTCCCCGCGGTCCGGGCGGGTCCGGGCAGTTCCCGCCGGGCTGCGGCGCGAACTGCCCGGACCCGCCCCAGCAGGGGGCAGCCCGGTCTCCGGGTGCGCGCGGCAGTGCCGCGTGCCCCGCCGTGGAGCCGTCGGGCCGTCAGCAGCCCAGGTTCGAGCCCGGGACGGTGCCGAGCATCCGGGTGAAGTTCTGGTACGCGTCGATCCGGCTCTGTACCTGCGCCGGGTTGCCGCCGTTGCACTCCAGGCTGCCGTTGATGCTGCGGATCGTCTCACCGAAGCCGTAGCCGTTGACCATGGCGTTGTGCGGGGTCATGGTGCCCGGCCCGGTCTGGGTGTTCCAGTACCAGAGCGCGGTCTTCCAGGCCACGGCCGGATCGGTCTGCACCAGGTTGGGGTTGTGCAGCAGGTCGATGCCGAGGGCGTCCCCGGCCGCCTTGTAGTTGAAGTTCCAGCTCAGCTGGATCGGGCCGCGCCCGTAGTACGCGGCCTGCCCGGCCGGGCACCCGTACGGCTGCGAGGTGTCGCAGTAGTGCGGGTAGTTGGCGGTGTTCTGCTCGACCACGTACACCAGGCCGCCGGTCTCGTGGTTGACGTTGGCGAGGAAGGCGGCGGCCTCCTGGCGGCGGACGGTGTCGCTGCCGGTGGCGGCGAAACCGGGGTAGGCGCCGAGCGCGTCGAGCAGGCCCTGGTAGGTGTAGAAGGCGTTCCGGTTCGGGAACATCTGGTTGAACTGCGTCTGGCTGACCGGGAATCCGCCGGGGTTCGGGGTCGTGGTCGGCGTGCCGGTGGGCGTCGGGCCGCAGGAGTACGGCTCCCAGTACCAGGTGCTGATCACCGGGTCGTAGCCGGGGTTGTCGTGGGTGGCCCGGTAGAGCCCGCCGTTGGTGTAGCGGACGATGCTCCCGGTGGTGTAGGTGCGGCCGGCCACCCAGGCCGGGTGGTCGCAGCTGCCCGGGGTGGGCGTGGGCGTGGGGCCGCTGCCGCCGCAGGCGCCCTGGTCGGACCAGACGCCGGAGCCGGCGGTGCTGGGGGCCTCGTTCTGGGTCCACCACTTGGCGTACCAGTTGTGGCCGCCGTAGGAGACGGTGGCTCCGCCGGTGTAGGCGGTGGCGGCGTTCCAGGACGCGGCGCAGGTGGCGGCGCCGGCCGGGGCGGTGGGCAGCAGCAGTGCGAGCGCGAGCGCCGTGATGACGGCGGAGAGCAGTGCGAGCAGGCGTTTCACGGACACTTGATCACCCCTTGTGCGGTGGGGGCCGCACGGTCGTGGAGGCGGGAAGGTTCGGCGCAGGGAGTGGTGCCGAGGCACGTGGTGGTGCCGGGCGGGGTAGGGACGGGCGTCGGGGCGGGGCGGCCCCGCGGTGTGAGGGCTCGTCGTGGGGGACGGGCCGACCGGGGTGCGGGCCGGGTGCGGGGCTGACCGAGACTCAAGCGGAATGGTCTATACCTGTCAAGGGGTTGGCCCGGCGCATCCGCGGATTCGGCCTGAATCGGGCGGTGGGGTGCGCGGACCGGACCGGATCGAGGGGGCGGCCGGGCGCGCAGGTGGCCGGCGGCGCCTGGCGGGTCGTCGCGGCCCGCCGGCTCCGGGCGCCGGGGCGGGTCTGGGAGGATGTCCGGATGGACCAGACCCCCGGCCCCGCCGCCCCGCCGCCCGGCGGCCTCGGCGCGCCGATCCGGGCCGGCATCCCCGAGCACGGCCGGGTGCCCAAGTACTACGCCGTCAAGGGCCGGCTGGAGGGGCTCCTCGACGAGCTGGGCGAGGGCGGCGTGCTGCCCACCGAGCGCGACCTCGCCGCCCGTTTCGAGGTGGCCCGCGAGACGCTCCGCCAGGCCCTGCGGGACCTGCTGATCCAGGGCCGGATCCGCCGGCGCGGCCGCAGCACGGTGGTGGCAGGGCCCAAGCTGGAGCAGCCGCTCTCGCTGGCCAGCTACACCGAGGGCGTCCGGCGGCAGGGGCGGATCCCGGGCCGCACCCTGATCGGCCTGGAGCGGTTCGCCGCCGACCCGGTGCTCGCCGGGCAGTTGGGCCTCGCAGCGGGGGAGGAGGTCTGGCACCTGGAGCGGGTGCTGCTCGCCGACGGCGAGCGGGTCGGCCTGGAGAGCACCTGCCTGGCGGTGGCCCGGGTCCCGGCGCTGGACCGGGAGTTCGACCCGGGCTCGTCGTTCTACGCCTTCCTGCGGGAGAAGGCCGGGGTCGAGTTCGGCGCCGCCGACGAGCGGATCGAGACGGTGCTGGCCTCCCCTCGGGAGGCCCTGCTGATCGGGACGCCGCCCGCGCTGCCGATGCTGCTGCTGCACCGGCTCACCCGGGACGACGCCGGCGTCCCGCTGGAACGGGTGCGCTCGCTCTACCGCGGCGACCGGTTCAGCTTCACCACCCGCCTCGAAGTCGACTGACGCGTCGGCGCGGGCCCGACCGGCGCCGCCGGGCCCGCGCGTGAAGCGCCTCGCGCGGCGTCGCCGCCGGGGTCGCCGCACCGGCCATCTCGGCCGTCGCGCGGGGCACCTCTTCGATCACCGAATGATAACGGGTCTGGACCGAATTCGAGCACTGTTCACGCCCGGGACGAAACCGCGGCGACCGCCGTCCATCCGCCGCTCCGACCGTTGTCACCGCTCCTCCTCCGCCCCCTTCCCCGCCGTGACGAAGCATCAGGAGACGAACGTGACCGCCGGATTCCCCCGCCGCAGCCTGCTCCTCGGCGCCGCCGCCGTGCTCGCGGCCGGCCCGCTGGCCCGTACCGCCGTGGCGGCGACCGCCACGGCCCGCACCCCGAAGGTCCTGGTCATCGGCCTGGACGGCACGATGCTCGACCGCATCAAGGACGCCGACGCGCCCAACCTGGACGCGCTGATGGCCGGCGGCCTCACCGCCGCCAGCAGCCTCTACGCCAACCCGATGGCCGCCACCGCCTCCGGCCCCGGCTGGTCCACCATCGCCACCGGTGTCTGGCCGGACAAGCACAAGGTCAAGGACAACAACTTCACCGCGCCCGCCTTCGCGGCCTACCCGGACTTCCTGACCCGGATCGAGAACGCCGTCCCCGCGCTGTCCACCTACGCCGTCGCCTCCTGGGCGCCGATCGCCGACACCATCTACTCCGGCAAGGTCGACACCCGCGTCGCCACCCCGTCCGCCGAGTACGACACCGGCACCACCGCCCGCGCCGTGGCCAGGCTCCGCGACGGCGATCCGGACGCCGTCTTCGTCCAGCTGGACAACGTCGACCACGCGGGCCACTCCAGCGGCGCCGCGAGCCAGGCCTACCTGGACGCGATCCACGGCGTGGACGCCCAGGTCGGCCTGATCGTCGCCGCCGTCCGGGGCCGTGCCACGTACGGGCAGGAGGACTGGCTGATCATGGTCACCGCCGACCACGGCCACACCGACGCGGGCGGTCACGGCGGGTCCGCCTGGAGCGAGCGGCAGACCTTCGTGATCGCCAACGGTTCCGCCTTCCCGGCCGGTTCGGTCCGCCACGACGTGCGTATCGTCGACATCGCGCCCACCGCCATCGCCCACCTCGGCCTGGCGATCGACCCGGCCTGGCAGCTCGACGGCAGCCCGATCCCGACCCTCGTGCCGGACGCCTTCGACTCGCTGCGCCCGCAGCTCACCGGGCCGGTGGACGAGACCGGCATCGCCGCCGGCACGATCGGCTTCACCCACACCCCGCCGAGCGGCTGGTCGGTCGACAACTCGGCGATGGGCACCGGCGGTGTCACCGAGTGGCGAGGCTGGTCCTTCACGACCGACGAGTTCTGGACCAAGACCCAGCGCGACCAGTACCGCGAGCTGAACGTCCGCTCCCGCAACGTCTTCGCGGTCGCCGACTCGGACGAGTGGGCCGACAAGGCGTTCAAGGGCAACTACGACACCACCCTGGTCAGCCCGGAGTACCCGGTGGCCGGGCTGAGCAAGGTCCCGGTCTCCTACACCGCCTACTACCAGCAGGAGGGCGCCCAGACCGCGCAGGTGCTGGCGGTCTGGGACGGCGGCACGCCGGTGCCGGTCAAGAGCCACACCGTCGAGACCAACGGCCGGCAGAGCCTGGTGCTGACCGTTCCGTCGAGCGCGAGAAGGCTTCGGCTGCGGTTCCGGTACACCGGCAGCAACAACTGGTACTGGGTCCTGGACAACGTCCGGGTCGGCTGACCGGGCCCGGCAGCCCCGGGGCGGGGCCCGGACGACGGGCGGCCGCGCCCCGGGGGGATCCGGGGGCTCACCCGGTGGCGGCCAGCGCGGCCCGCAGCCGCTCGGCGACCTCCGCCGCACCCGACTCGTCCGGGTACCTCGCACGCGGCCAGAAGAAGCCGCGCAGCCCGTCCTCCGGGTTGCGCGGCACCACATGCACGTGGAGGTGCGGCACCGACTGGCTGATCCGGTTGTTGGCCGCGACGAAGCTGCCCGCCGCACCGAGCCCGTGCTCCACGGCCGCCGCGACCCGCTGGACCTGGAGGAAGAACGGGCCCACCTGCGCCACCGGCAGGTCCGTCAGGGTCCGGTGGTGGGCGCGCGGCACCACCAGGACGTGGCCGGGGAAGAGCGGCCGCCGGTCCAGGAAGGCCACCGCCGCCTCCTCGTCGAGCACCCGGTGGGCGGCCTCGGTGCCCGCGACCACCGCGCAGAAGACGCAGTCCATCCGCCCATTCAACCGAGCGCCCGCCCGCCCGGCGCGTCCGCGAACCCCGGCCCGTGCGGATTCACCCGCCCGGCCGCCGCCCGGCCGCCGGGCCGTGGGCGCGTGCGGCTACTCGTAGCGGTACAGCAGGGACTCGCGCTCGGCCTGCTCGATCGCCTCGACGGTCAACGAGGGGTCCCGCAGGTGGGAGAGGGTGACCTCGGCCGAGCGCGGCTGCTCGTCCTCGGCGAGCCAGCCCTCCGGTTTCCACGCCGAACTGCGCAGGAACGCCTTCGGGCAGTGTGCGTAGACCTCCTCGACCGCCACCACGATCGCGCTGCGCGGCGGCTTGCCGACCGCCGTCAGGTGCTCCAGCAGGCGCGGGTCGGTGGAGACGCAGGCGCGGCCGTTCACCCGGAGCGTGGTCTCCCGGCCCGGTACCACGAAGATCAGGCCGACCCGGCCGGTCTCGACGACGTTGTGCAGGGTGTCGAGCCGCTTGTTGCCGGTGGCGTCCGGTATCGCCAGGGTGTGCTCGTCCAGCACCGAAACCAGCCCGGCCGGCCCGCCGCGCGGCGAGACGTCGCACCGTCCGGCCGCGTCGGCGCTCGCCACGAAGACCAGCGAGGAGCAGGCGATCAGCCGCCGGGCCACGTCGTGGACGCGGTCCACCTGCTTGCGGCGGGCGAGGTCGCTCGGCTGCTCGTAGATCTCGCGCAGCTGCGCGGCCTCGCGGACGGCGTCCGCGCGGAGCGACTCGAACAGGCTCGCCGGCGTGCCGCCGGGCGTCGCGGGCCCGGTGGTTGACGGTGTGACGGTCCCCGGTGTTGTGGTCATGCCGGGGAATTTAGCGGAGCTCCGCCCGGCGGCTTCGACCGCCGCTCACGAATGCCCCGGATGCCCCTGTCCACCAGCGGCTTTGCGCCGATAATGGGGCCAAGGGCTCCCGTGGGAGGTGGTAGCCGTGATCGTCAGGATCTGGGCCGGCCAGGTCGTTGCCGGGCACATCGAGGAATTCTGCAGCGTGCTGCTCTCGCAGGTCATCCCGCAGCTCGGGGAGACGGACGGCTGCCTGGGCGGTGAGCTGCTGCGCTCGGTCTCCGAGGACGGCCACCGGGTGCTCGTGGTGAGCCGGTGGCGCGACGAGGAGGCCCTACGCGGGTACGCCGGGCCGATGTGGCGGATCCGGCCGGTCTGGTCGGAGGGCGAGCTGCGCTACCTCGTGCACCCGCCCGAGGTCACCCACTTCACGCCGGTGGCGGCCGCCCGTCCGGCCTGAGCCGGCACGCGCCTCAGGCCGGACGGGGTTCCTGTTCTGGCCGGCGTCTCGGACCGGCAGCCGTCAGACGATCAGCGGCACCGGGTGGATCTCGTCCGCGGGGTGGCCGGTGCGCTCGTGGATGCGCTGCACGGCCTCCTTGGACGGCGCCTCGGAGAGACAGTAGACGGTGCCCGAGGCCGGGTCGGCCCAGGCCTGCTCGAAGTGCACGCCCTCGTCGCCCTCGATGGCGAGATCGGCCTGGTGGGCCATCCGCAGCTGCTCCTCGGTGATCCCGGTCATGCCGTGGTGGACGTCCATGAACTTCGCCATCGCCCTCGCACCTCCTGGGTCCGGGCCGGCGGTCGCCGACCGGCTACCACCAGCCTGCGCCCGCCGCACCTCGGCCCGCCACCGGGGGCGGGCCCGCCCGCGCGCCGGCCCCGGTCGCCCGGGACACCCGCGCCCATTCCCGGCCCGCGCGTGAAACAGGCCACAGCGGAAGCCTCTCCCTCGGCCCCTGCGGGCCATGGCACAATGACGTCAGCAGTAGCAGTGACGTTCAGCGCACTCCGGGGTCGGTGAAAATCCGAACCGGCGGTTACAGTCCGCGACCCGTCCGCAGCCAGCGGCCGGTTGACCAGGTGAAATTCCTGGACCGACGGTTAAAGTCCGGATGGGAGGCGTGCGCGGCGGACGAAGAGCAGTACCCGAGGCACCCCTGACGGGGCTCGGGGAGGTGTGCGACGGGAGAGCCCTCTCCCCTCGGTTCCGGCAGCCCGGCGACGGGTCCTGCCGTCGGCCGTGCCGCGCACCGTACGGCTGCGCCCGTCCGCATCCTCTCCCGTGCCGCCCCGGAGTCCGCGCCCCAAGCGCGAGGAGAACCCGGGTGTTCACCGGCATCATCGAAGAGCTCGGCGAGGTCGTGTCGATCGAGGAGATCGGCGACTCCTCGCGGATCCGCCTGCGCGGCCCGGTGGTCTGTCAGGGCGCGCACCACGGCGACTCCATCGCGGTCAACGGCGTCTGCCTGACCGTCGTCGACACCCCTGAGCAACTGGCCGCCGGCACCGGTGAGTTCAGCGCCGACGTGATGGCCGAGACGCTGCACCGCTCAAGCCTCGGCGAGTTGAAGCCGGGCTCCCGGGTCAACCTGGAGCGGGCGATGGCGCTCGGTGCCCGGCTCGGCGGCCACCTGGTGCAGGGTCATGTCGACGCCACCGGATCGCTGTTGAGCCGTGAGCCGGGCGAGCGCGACGCCGACGGGAACCTCCGTTGGGAGGTGCTGCGCTTCTCGCTGCCGGCGAGCATCTCCCGCTACCTGGTGGAGAAGGGCTCGATCACCGTGGACGGCGTCAGCCTCACCGTGGTCGAGGCCGCCCGGGACAGCTTCACCGTCAGCCTCATCCCCGCGACCCTGGCGCTGACCACGCTGGGCGCCAGGACCGTCGGCGAGAGCGTCAACCTGGAGGTCGACGTCCTCGCCAAGTACGTGGAGCGCCTGCTGGAGTCGCGTACCCTGCCCGCCGGGCTCGCCCCCGCCGAGACCGCCGAGGACGCCTCGTGAACTGGCTCAACGGCACCGTCCACCTGGTCGGCCAGGACGTCTACCGGTCCGACATCATCGGCAACCTGCTCGGCCTGACCGCGCTGGCCTTCGGCTGGCGCCGTTCCCGGCTCACCTGGCCGGTCCAGCTCCTCTCCGGCGTCGTCCTGGTGGGTGCCTACTGGAGCGCCCACCTGAGCGGCGGCGTCGGCAAGCAGGTCGTCGTCATCCTCGCCGCCGTCTGGGGCTGGACCCAGTGGCAGCGCGGCAAGCAGGAGAGCCGGCGAGCCACTCCGGCCCGGGCCGGGGCACCGGGCCGAGAGGGCCCGGAGGCGGGCGGGCGAGCAACCGACGGGGACGTCCAGGTGCGGTTCGCGACCGGCCGTGAGCGCGCCGCGCTGATCGGCGGCACCGCGCTGGGCACCCTCGCGGTCGGCACCCTGTTCACCGTCTACCCGCTGTCCTGGGACGCCTGGCCGGACGCCTACATCTTCGTCGGCACGCTGGCCGCGATGGTGGCCCAGGCGCGCGGCTGGGTGGAGTTCTGGTTCGCCTGGGTCGCGGTCGACCTGGTCGGCGTCCCGCTCGCCTTCAACAACGGCCTGGTCTTCTCCGGCCTCACCTACAGCATCTACTTCGTCCTGGTGCTCCTCGGCCTGCGCGCCTGGTGGCAGCGCGGCCGCACGGTCCGCCCGGCGAAGGACACCGTCCTCCAGGGAGCCTCCGCATGAGCACCGACCGCGTCACCGAAGAAGACCTCGTGCTCGACCCGGTCGAGCGGGCCGTCGCCGACATCGCGCTCGGCCGGGCCGTGATCGTCGTCGACGACGAGGACCGCGAGAACGAGGGCGACATCGTCTTCGCCGCCTCCGCGGCCACCCCCGAGCTGATGGCCTTCACCATCCGCTACAGCTCCGGCGTGATCTGCGCCCCGATGACCGGCGAGGAGCTGGACCGGCTCAAGCTGCCCCCGATGACCCAGGTCAACGAGGACCGCAAGGGCACCGCCTACACCGTCTCGGTGGACGCCCGTGAGGGCGTCGACACCGGCATCTCGGCCGCCGACCGCGCCCGCACGGTCCGGCTGCTCTCCTCGCCCGGCACCGAGCCGGGCGACCTCACCCGTCCCGGCCACGTCTTCCCGCTGCGCTCCGTCGAGGGCGGCGTGCTGGTCCGCCCCGGCCACACCGAGGCCGCCGTCGACCTGGCCCGGCTGGCCGGGCTGCCCCCGGCCGGCGCCATCGCCGAGGTGGTCAACGACGACGGCACCATGGCCCGGCTGCCCGAGCTGGTCGCCTTCGCCCGCGAGCACGGCCTGGCGATCATCTCGATCGAGGACCTCATCGCCTACCGCCGCCGTACCGAGCTCCACGTGGACCGGGCCGCGATCACCGCGCTGCCCACCGCGTACGGGGAGTTCACCGCGGTCGGCTACCGGGGCAGCATCGACGGGGTCGAGCACCTCGCCCTGGTCGCCGGCGGGCTGGACGCCGACGGCAGGCTGCCGGACGGCGAGGACGTGCTGGTCCGGGTCCACTCCGAGTGCCTCACCGGCGACGTGTTCGGCTCGCTGCGCTGCGACTGCGGCCCGCAGCTGGAGGCCTCGCTGCGCCGGGTCGCCGAGGCCGGCCGCGGCGTCGTCCTCTACTTGCGCGGGCACGAGGGCCGGGGCATCGGCCTGGCCCACAAGCTGCGCGCCTACGAGCTGCAGGAGCAGGGGCGCGACACCGTCGACGCCAACCTGGACCTCGGGCTGCCCGCCGACGCCCGCGACTACAGCATCGGCGCGCAGATGCTCGGCGACCTCGGCGTGCGCTCGCTGACCCTCCTCACCAACAACCCGGAGAAGCTCGCCGCGCTCACCGAGCACGGCCTGAAGGTCAAGGGCCGCGAGGCGGTCCAGACCCCGGCCGGCGAGCACAACCTGCGCTACCTGCGCACCAAGCGCGACCGGATGGGGCACGACCTGCCCGGCCTCGACTCCTGAGGCCCGAGCCCTGACCCCCGGCCCCGCCCGCCCGGCGGAGCCCTCCCCTCCACGCACGATTCCACGTACCGCAGCACCGAAAGGGAACAGCAGATGAGCGGCCACGGAGCCCCCGAGCTGACCATCGAGAACGCCGCCGACCTCAAGGTCGCCGTGATCGCCGCGCAGTGGCACGAGCAGGTGATGAACGGCCTGCTGGACGGTGCCCACCGCGCGCTCAAGGAGCTCGGCATCGCCGAGCCGACCGTGCTGCGGGTGCCCGGCACCTTCGAGCTGCCGGTCGCCGCCAAGCGCCTCGCCGAGCGCGGCTACGACGCGGTGATCGCCCTCGGCGTGGTCGTCCGCGGCGGCACCCCGCACTTCGACTACGTCTGCCAGGCCGCCACGGCCGGCCTCACCCAGGTCAGCGTCGACACCGGCGTCCCGGTCGGCTTCGGTGTCCTGACCTGCGACGACGAGCAGCAGGCGCTGGACCGTGCGGGCCTGCCGGGTTCCGCCGAGGACAAGGGCCACGAGGCGGTGACGGCGGCCGTCGCCACCGCCGCCGTGCTCCGCACGCTCTGACCGACCCGCCCCGCACGGGCCCGGAACACCCCCGGACCGTGGACGTCCACCGGACTGTCCACGGTCCGGAATCGTTTACCGCCTGTCAGCCCGCACGCCGTAAGGTGAGTCCATCATGGCTTCGAAGACATTCGAGGAGCTCTTCACCGAGCTCCAGCAGAAGGCCGCCACCGGCGACCCCTCGTCCTCCCGCACCGCGCAGCTCGTCCAGCAGGGCGTCCATGCGATCGGCAAGAAGGTCGTCGAGGAGGCCGCCGAGGTCTGGATGGCCGCCGAGTTCCAGTCGGACGAGCAGACCGCCGAGGAGATCTCCCAGCTCCTCTACCACCTTCAGGTGATGATGGTCGCCCGCGGGCTGACGCTCGACGACGTCTACAAGTACCTCTAGCACCGGCCCCCTGCACCACGTCCAGGGCACGTGCACACCACCCCCCAACCAGGTAAGGAACTGACCTCCATGCTGCGCATCGCCGTTCCCAACAAGGGTTCGCTCTCGGGTCCTGCGGCGGAGATGCTCCATGAGGCCGGCTACCGCCAGCGCAAGGACCCCAAGGAGCTCGTCCTCGTCGACCCGGACAACCAGGTCGAGTTCTTCTTCCTGCGCCCGCGGGACATCGCGGTCTACGTCGGCTCCGGCCGGCTGGACATCGGCATCACCGGCCGTGACCTGCTGCTGGACTCGCACTCCAACGCCGAGGAGGTGCTGGCCCTCGGCTTCGGCGGCTCCACCTTCCGGTTCGCCCGCCCGGAGGGCGTGGACGTCAAGGACGTGCAGGGCCTGGAGGGGCTGCGGATCGCCACCTCCTACACCGGTCTGGTCGAGCAGCACCTCGCCGACCACGGGGTGAAGGCCACCGTCACCAAGCTGGACGGCGCGGTGGAGACCGCGGTGCAGCTCGGCGTCGCCGACGTGATCGCCGACGTGGTGGAGACCGGCACCAGCCTGCGCAACGCCGGCCTGGAGGTCTTCGGCGAGCCGATCCTGGTCTCCGACGCCGTGGTGATCCGGCCCAAGGGCGCGGGCGAGGATCCGGCCGTCGACCAGTTCCTGCGCCGCCTGCAGGGCGTGCTGGTGGCCCGCCGCTACGTGCTGATGGACTACGACATCCGGGCCGAGAACGTCAGCGCCGCCGTCGCGCTGACCCCCGGCCTGGAGTCGCCGACCGTCTCGCCGCTGCACACCGAGGGCTGGGTGGCGGTCCGCTCGATGGTGCTCCGCAAGGAGGCCCAGCGGATCATGGACGACCTGTGGGGCATCGGCGCCCGGGCCATCCTGGTCACCAACATCCACGCCTGCCGCCTCTGAATCATCCCGTCCACCACCGGCCCTCGGGCCGCGTCCGCCGTCCCGCCGGGGCCGCCCGCCGATCCCGGAGGGGCGGGCGCAGGCCGGGAGGTAAGCACCGGTTCAATGGGGCGGGCCGCCGACTCCGGCGGCCCGCCCCATCCTCTGAACGACCCCCGGAGAACCACGTGACCACCCCCGCCGAGCTCCCCGTCACCTGGGCCCCGCGCCGCACCCGTGCCGTGCTGCTGCCGGTCTGCGGCCTGCTGGTGGTGATGTTCGCGGTGATCGCCGTGGCGCTCCCGGCGAACTGGCAGCTCAACGACCGGATCATGATGGTGCTCAGCGGGCTGCTGTTCGCGGCCGCCGGCGTCATGCTGGCCCGCCCGCGGGTGAGCGCCGACGCCGAGGGCGTCACCGTGGTGAACTTCGTCCGCAGCCGCCGGCTGGACTGGGCCGAGATCGTCCGGGTCAACTTCCGCCAGGGCGACCCGTGGGCGACCCTCGACCTCGCCGACGGCACCTCGCTCGCGGCCGTGGGCATCCAGTCCGGAGTCGGCAAGGCCCAGGCGATCGCGGACGCCCGGGCGCTGCGCGACCTGGTCGAGGGCCGCGGCCGCTGAGCGGCCGAGCCGCCGGGTCCCCGTCGCCGAGCGGCCGAGCCGCCGGACCCCTGCCGCCGGACCCCTGCCGGTGGACCCCTGCCGGTGGCCCGCGCTGTGGGTCCGAACACCGGGCCGACGGCCGTACGGGTATCGTCTACGCTGGTAAAAGCAGGGCAAAGACGCCCGACCGCGCTGAGCCCTGCCCGAGAACGACCTGAGGAGTGACTTCCCCCGTCCATGGACGATCCGTCCGGTAGTACCTACGCCGCCCCACTTCCGGCCACCGGAAGGCAGGCGGCACTATGATCACCGCCTGGCTGCTGTTGTCGGCGGCCTTCCTGCTGATCCTCGTCAACGGCCTCTTCGTGGCCGCCGAGTTCGCCTTCGTGACCGTCGAGCGCGGGGCCGTCGAGCGTGCCGCCGCGGCCGGTGACGCCAAGTCCGCCCGGGTCTCCAGGGCCCTGCGGCACCTCTCCTTCGAGCTCTCCGGCGCCCAGCTGGGCATCACCGTCACCTCGCTGGTGGTCGGCATGCTCGCCGAGCCGGCGCTCTCCGTCATCCTGAGCCCGGTCTTCACCGGGATCGGCCTCTCCGAGGGCGCCGCCCGCGGTGCCGCGGTGATCGTCGGTATGGTGCTGGCCACCGTCGTGCAGATGGTGATCGGCGAGCTGGTCCCGAAGAACTGGGCGATCTCCCGGCCGCTCCAGGTGGCCCGCTCGGTGGCCGCCCCGCACATGGCCTTCTCCTACGTCTGCCGCCCGCTGATCAGCTTCCTGAACGGCTCGGCCGACCGCACCGTGCGCGCCTTCGGCATCGAGCCGCAGGAGGAGCTGGGCCACGCCCGCACGCCCGCCGAGCTGGTCTCGCTGGCCCGGCACTCGGCCAGGGCCGGCGCGATAGACGAGGAGTCGGCCACGCTGTTCGTGCGGACCCTCGGCCTCGGCGAGCTCACCGCGGAGTCCGTGATGACCCCGCGGGTCGACGTCGCCGCCCTCCAGCGCGACGCCAGCGCCGCCGACGTGGTCAACCTGACCCGGGCCACCGGCCTCTCCCGCTTCCCGGTCTACGCCGACAGCCTGGACGAGGTCACGGGGACCGTCACGCTCAAGGACGCCCTCGCCGTGCCGCCCGCCGACCGCGCCTCCGTGCGGGTCGCCGACCTCGCCGTGCCACCGCTGCTGGTGCCCGAGACGCTCCCGGCCGAGCGGCTGCTCGACCAGCTGCGCCGGCTCCAGCCGATGGCCATCGTGGTCGACGAGTACGGCGGCACCGCCGGCGTCGTCACCGTCGAGGACATCGTCGAGGAGATCGTCGGCGCGGTGCAGGACGAGCACGACCCCGCCGACACCCCGGACCTGGTCCCGCTGCCGCCCGTCGACGGGCGGCCCGTCTGGGCGGCCGACGGCCGGGCCCGGATCGACCAGCTGGAGGGCATCGGCCTGCACGCCCCCGACGGGCCGTACGAGACGCTGGCCGGCCTGGTCGCCGACCTGCTCGGCAAGCTGCCCGCCCCCGGCGAGTGCGCCGAACTGCCCGGTTGGCGCTTCACCGTGGAGGCGGTGGACCGCCACCGCACCAGCCGGGTCCGGGTCGAACGCACCGGCGAACCGAACCGCACCGGCGAGGACGAGGACGGCATCCGATGACCGCGCTCCAACTGGCCGTCGCCATCCTGCTGCTGCTCGGCAACGCCTTCTTCGTCGGCGCCGAGTTCGCCGTCGTCTCGGTCCGCCGCAGCCAGATCGAACCGCTGGCCGAGGCCGGCAACCGGCGTGCCCGCACCGTGCTGCACGCGCTCTCCAACGTCTCCGCGATGCTCGCCGCCGCCCAGCTCGGCATCACCGTCTGCTCGCTGGGCCTCGGTGCCCTCGCCGAGCCGACCATCGCCCACCTGCTGGAGGGGCCGTTCCACGCGATCGGCGTCCCGTCCGGCCTGATGCACCCGCTCTCCTACGGCATCTCGCTGGCGGTGGTGGTCTTCCTGCACATGGTGATGGGCGAGATGGTGCCGAAGAACATGGCGATGGCCGGACCGGAGAAGGCTGCGCTCTGGCTCGGCCCGCCGCTGGACCGGCTCGCCCGCTGGCTCGCGCCGGTCATCCGCGCCCTGAACGCCTTCGCCAACGGCGTGCTCGGGCTGTTCCGGGTCGACGGCAAGGACGAGGTCGAGTCGGTGTTCACCACCGAGCAGCTGATGTACCTGCTGGCCGACTCCCGGGACGCCGGACTGCTCGACGAGGACCGCCAGGAGCGTCTGGAGGACGCCCTGGAGCTGGGCCGCCGCCCGGTCACCGACGTGCTGCTCAAGCCGGAGCAACTGGTCACGGTGGACACCAAGGTCACCGCGGCGCAGGTGGAGGAGCTGGCGTTGCGCACCGGCTTCTCGCGCTTCCCGGTCACCGACGGCGACCCGGCCGGCCACGGCTACCTGGGGTACGTGCACCTCAAGGACGTCCTGGACGTCGACGACCGGTCGGCGCCGGTCCCGGCCCGCCTCTGGCGGCCGATCACCGTGCTGCGCGGCTCGCTCCCGCTGGACGACGCGCTCGGCGCGATGCGCCGGGCCACCTGTCACCTGGCGGCGGTGCTCGACCAGGACGGGCGGACCCTCGGCGTGGCGATGCTGGAGGACGTGTTGGAGGAGCTGGTCGGCGAGATGCACGACCCGGACCACCGCACGGTGGCCTGACCGGCGTTCCGCCGCGGGGCGGACGCAGGGGAGCGCCCCCGGCGGTCCGTTCCCGGCGGGGCCGCCCGCCGCCTTTCGCTCCGGGCGATTCTGCCCTGAGCATGCAGGCGTTCCCATGCCGACCACCCTGGTGCAGGGTGGTCGGCATGAGGCTTCTGCTGTTGGGTGGAACGGAGTTCGTCGGGCGCGCCCTCACCGAGGACGCACTGGCACGGGGATGGGAGGTGACGGTCTTCCACCGGGGGACGCACGCGCCGGCGGACGGCGTGCGCGCCCTGCACGGGGACCGCACGGCCGAGGGCGGCCTGGCCGCGCTGGCCGAGGGGGAGTGGGACGCCGTGGTGGACACCTGGGCGGGCGCGCCGTCGGTGGTGCGCGACAGCGCCGGGCTGCTGGCCGACCGGGTCGGCCGCCACGTGTACGTGTCCAGCCGGTCGGTCTACGCCTTCCCGGTGCCGACGGGGGCCGCCGAGGCCGAGGACGCCCCGTTGGTGGACGGCTCGCCCGACGACGGCGAGGTCCCGTACGCGGAGTCCAAGCGCGGTGGGGAGCTGGCGGTGCTGGACGCGTTCGGGGAGCGCGCGCTGCTGGTGCGGGCAGGCCTGATCATCGGCCCGTACGAGAACATCGGCCGACTGCCCTGGTGGCTCAACCGGATCGCCCGCGGGGGCCCGGTGCTCGCCCCGGGGCCGCGCGACCTCGCGCTGCAGTTCGTCGACGTCCGCGACCTCGCGTCCTGGACCCTGGACGCGCTCGAAGCGGGCCGGTCCGGGCCCTACGACCTGGTGAGCCCGCCCGGGCACGCCACCATGGCCGAGTTGCTGGAGGAGTGCGTCCGGGTCACCGGTGCCGACGCCGAGCTCCGCTGGAAGGACCCGGAGGCCGTGCTCGCGGCGGGTGTCGAGCCCTGGTGGGAGCTGCCGTTCTGGCTCCCGCCGGGCGAGCTCAACGACGCCATGTACGGCGCCGACGTCAGCCGGGCGCTGGCGGCGGGGCTGCGCTGCCGCCCGGTCGCGGAGACGGTCGCCGACACCTGGGCCTGGCTGCAGGCGATCGGGGGCACGGCGCCGCAGCGCCCGGACCGGCCCGCGGTCGGCCTGGACCCGGAGCGCGAGGCGAAGCTGCTCTGAGCGCGGTGCCCGGCGGCGCTGATCCGCCGGAACCCCGGCCGCCGGGCGCGTCCGACGGCGGCCGGGGCGCGGCGGATCAGCCCCGGCCGTCGATCAGCTCGCCGTAGGCCTGGACGAGGTCCGGCAGCCGCAGGGTGGCCAGGTCCTCGCGGCCGGGCGGTTCGCGCAGCAGGGTGAGCCGCAGGTCCCGGTAGGCGCAGGACTTCTCGTACAGGGTGCGGACGAACCGGCCGTTGCCGAGCTCGTCGATCCAGCCCTCGCGGACCACGTGGGTGCAGATGCTGGCCAGCTCCTCGGCGGCGTCCTCGTCCCAGCCGTCGCCGTCCCGGTCGGCGAGTGCCGCACCTATCGCGGTCAGCTCGCCGGGGCGGTAGCTGGGGAAGTCCACCCGGGTGGTGAAGCGGGAGTTGAGGCCGGGGTTGGTGGCGAGCAGCCGGTTCATCCCCTCCGGGTAGCCGGCCAGGATCACCACCAGCCGGTCACGGTTGTCCTCGGCCCGCTTCAGCAGGACCTGCAGCGCCTCGTCGCCGTACGCGTCTCCCTTGCTGTAGCCGGAGTTGGAGAGGCTGTAGGCCTCGTCGATGAAGAGCACGCCGTCCAGCGCGGAGTCGATCAGCTCGTTCGCCTTGACCGCCGTCTGGCCGAGGAACTCGCCTACCAGGTCGGCTCGTTGGGCCTCGACCAGATGGTCGCCGGAGAGCAGGCCGAGGGCGTGGAAGACCCGGCCGAGGATGCGTGCGACGGTGGTCTTGCCGGTGCCGGAGGGGCCGGAGAAGACGAAGTGCCGCTTGGGGGGCTGGACCGGCAGGCCCTGCGCGGCCCGCAGCCGGGACATCCGCAGCTGGGCGGAGAGCGCCCGGACCTGCCGCTTGACCGGCTCCAGGCCGACCATCCGGGAGAGCTCAGCCAGGGCGGCGTCCAGCTCCTGTTCGCTGCCGGCCGGGGGAGTGCCCCGCCGTGGGCCGGACCGGTGCCGCCCGCTGTGACCGGGGCGAGCGGCGGGACGGCCGGGCCCGGGCGCTCACCGGCAGGCGCGGTCTGGCCCGGCGGCAGCGGGGTGCCGGCCGCCCCGGGGGTGGCGGGTCTGGGCGCCGGATCGGTGCCGACGGCGTCCTGTTCGGCCGGGAGCGGCCCGGACGGCGGCCCGCCGGAGTAGGCCTCGGCAGGGTAGGAGTCGGCGGAGGAGGCCTCGGCGGAGGGGGTCTCGGCCGGTCCGGCCCCGCCGACGAAGGCTCCGGGCTCGAACCCGGCGGCGTCCTGGCTCCCGGCCCCCACCGCGTCCAGGTCGGCCACGGAGCCCGGTCCGTCGGTGTCGAACCCGATGTCGCCGGCCGCCGTACCCGCCTCGCGACCGGCCGCGCCCACGGCGTCCAGCAGCGCGTCCCCCAGACCGTCCTCGGCCGCGATCGCCGCGAGCCGGGCCGCGGTGTCCATGAACGCCGGGTCGGCCCGGTGCACCGCCCGGTAGAGCGGTAACGCGGCGGCGCTGCGCCCGGCCCCCTCGTACGACCGCGCCAGCCAGTACCGCAGCTCCTTGCGCTGCGGCTGCTCGGAGCGGCAGCGGGCGAGCGAGGCCGCCAGCGGAGCCTGCGCCTGCGCGCACATGTCCAGCCGGACCCTGGCCATGCCGGCGAACAGCCCGGCCTCGATGCCGAGCAGCGGGTCGTCCAGCAGCCGGTCGGTGTCGCGGATCAGCTGTTCCCAGTCCTTCAGCAGGTAGGAGCGGCAGGCGTGCAGGAAGCGGGCCGACGGGTCATCGACGGGGGACGGGCACTCCTCCAGGGCCTGGTCCAGCTCGGAGAGGTGGCGGCCGTCCAGCCAGTGAGAGGCGTGGGCCAGGGCGAGGTCCCGGGAGTCCTCCAGCACCGGCTGGACCCACCAGCCCAGCCAGTACCAGGAGCTGAGCGGCCGGCTGTGGCGGCGGCGCTGCTCGCCGAACCGTCTCTGGTGCCGGTACATCGCCAGCAGGGCGCCGGAGGTGTCGCTGCGCAGCGCGTGCAGGCCCAGCCAGGCGTCGGCCATCCCCGGGTCCAACCGGACGGCCGTCCGGAACTCCTCCTCCGCGCGGGCGTACGCTCCCGCCGTGTAGGCGTCCATCGCGCGCAGCCAGGCGCGGTCGGCGAGCCGGTTCGGGGCCGGGCCGCCCGCATTGTCGCCGTCGGAACTGTCCACCGTCGTCACTCACGCCCCCCGCGGTGTGCCTCGGGGCTCGGCCGGCGTCGGAGTCGTCGTGCGCGGAGCCGGCCGGTGGTCGAACGCCCCCGGGACGCATATGCGCCTCCCGGAAATCGTACCGGCGCAGGGCTGATCCGGAAGGGTGCCGCGCCGGGTCAAATACGATCGAGGGCGCGGGTGTTGGGCTTCCGCCAGGGCCGTGGGGGCCCGGGAGGGCGCACCGGCGCGCGCGGACGGCGCACAGGGCGCCCGGCGGGGGGACGGCACCCCCGGCTCACGGGGGAACAAGCCGGGGGTGCCGAGTCGAGGTGTTGCGCGGTCCGTGGACGCGGCGACACCGGAAACCTAATTCCTGACGATACCGCAGGTCAAGGGCTTGTTGAAGGTTCACCGACGGTGCTCGACATGATCCGCCCGGTCACTCCGTCGACCCGCGTCGCGGCGTACGGGCGGCTCGGGTCGACGGCGAAATGCGCCGTTTCGGCCCGCGCCCAGCCCTCCCAGAACTCCGCCAGTGCCGGGCCGTCCCGCTCCTCGCCGCGCCGCCGGGCGTCCTCGGCCGCCAGCTCCATCCAGACCACCCGCGCCAGCCACGGCCGCACCGCGCGCCGCCCGGCGCCGACCCCCTCCACCAGGACCACCGGTGCGCTCGGCGCCGCCGCCGTCGAGGCGAAGCGGCGCAGCGTCCAGTCGTACACCTCGTACGCGGCGTCCCGGCCGGCCGCCAGCGGCTCCAGCACCTGCGCCGTCAGCCGCCCGGTCCAGCCGAACGGCTCCGCGTGGGTGGCCAGGTCGTCCAGGTGCACCACCGGGGCCCCGCCGAGCACGGCGGCCAGCCGGCCGGCGAAGGTGGTCTTGCCGGACCCGGCGTGGCCGTCCACGGCGACCAGCCGCACCGGCCCGCAGGACGGCGCGAGGCCGAGCAGCTCGGCCGCGAGCGCGGTCAGCTCCGCGGCGGACTCCCCGGAGCCGCCCCCTGCCGGCCGGCCGGGGCCGAAGGCACCAGCGCCAGCCGGCCCGGCGGTACGGACACCGGGTCGGTCCGCGGACGGGGGTTCGAAGGTTTGGGAAGCAGCCACAACGGCCACCCTACGGCCGCCCACGTGCCGATACGGACAGTGATCCCCTGCAGGTCGTGACGGCAGTGCCGGGAATCGGGCATACTCGCATCGCCACGCTAGTGAACGGCCGTTCACCGCAATCCGGTGCCGGTCGGTCCGACCAGCCACACCCGCGTCGGGCCCGTCACTCCGGGGCCCGGTGCCCGAACGAGGAGGCGACCAGCCGCCATGACCACCTCCCCTGTGAAAGCCGTGGACCGTCAGCTCCCCAGCGAGGAGGCCCGCGAGCTGCTGGGTCTGACCCGGGAGCTGGTCCAGCGCGAGCTGCTGCCGCGCGCGGCGGAGGACGAGGCCACCGGCCGCTTCCCGCGCGAGGTCTTCCGCACCCTCGGCGCGGCCGGCCTGCTCTCGCTCCCGTACGACGAGAAGTACGGCGGCGGCGACCAGCCGTACGAGGTCTACCTGCAGGTGCTGGAGGAGCTGTCGGCCGGCTGGCTGGCGGTCGGCCTCGGCGTCAGCGTGCACACCCTCTCCTGCCACGCCCTGGCCACCTTCGGCACCGAGGAGCAGCGCGCCGAGTGGCTCCCGGGCATGCTCTCCGGCGACCAGCTCGGTGCGTACTGCCTCTCCGAGCCGCAGTCCGGCTCGGACGCCGCAGCGCTGCGTACCCGCGCCGACCTGGACGGCGACGACTACGTCGTCAGCGGCACCAAGGCGTGGATCACCCACGGCGGGCAGGCCGACTTCTACAGCGCGCTGGTGCGCACCGGCGAGCCGGGTGCGCGCGGCATCAGCTGCCTGCTGGTGCCGGGCGGCGCGGCCGGTCTCTCGGCGGCCCCGCCGGAGCAGAAGATGGGCATGCGTTCCTCGCCGACCGCCCAGCTGCACTTCGACGGCGCCCGGGTGCCCCGCGAGCGGCTGATCGGTACGGAGGGGCAGGGCTTCCAGATCGCGCTCGCCGCACTGGACTCGGGCCGTCTCGGTATCGCCGCCTGCGCGATCGGCGTGGCCCAGGCCGCGCTGGACCTCGCCGTCGACTACGCGCGCACCCGCCGCCAGTTCGGACGCCCGATCGCCGACTTCCAGGGCCTGTCCTTCATGCTGGCCGACATGGCCACCCAGATCGAGGCCGGCCGCTCGCTCTACCTGTCCGCCGCGCGGCTGCGCGACGCGGGCCGGCCGTTCTCCAAGGAGGCGGCGATGGCCAAGCTGTTCTGCACCGACACCGTGATGCGGGTGACCACCGACGCCGTCCAGGTCCTCGGCGGCTACGGCTACACCCAGGACTTCCCGGCCGAGCGCTACATGCGCGAGGCCAAGGTGCTGCAGATCGTCGAGGGCACCAACCAGATCCAGCGCCTGGTGATCGGCCGTCACCTGACCAAGGGCTGATCCCGTCGCCGGCCGGCTCGGCCGCGGCCGGCCTTCGTGCACGACTGTGGCCCGTCCGGGGATCCCCGGACGGGCCACAGCCGTTCTCCGGGGACTTCGCGGGCGCCCCGGAGGGGGGCGGAGCGTCCGCGGGGAATTCCGCGAACGCCGTGGGGTGCGTTCCCGGAGCCACCCCGGGAATCCCCGGCCCGGGGTAGCGGAAAGCGGCGGTCTCCGGGGCGGGGGATATCCGCCCGGAGACCGCCGGGGTGCCGCTGAGCGGCGCCTGGTCAGGCCGCGATCTTCCGCATCTGGAATTCACGGTCGGCGGCGTCGTCGCTCTGAAGCTCGGCCACCCAAGCCTCGAAGTCGGCGATCTCCTCCAGGCTCGGGGCCGGACGGACCGCCTCGATGAGGGCAGTGCTCATGGAAATGTCACCCCCGTTCTTCCTGAGTTCCTGCTGTGGGCTGGAAGGCCTCTGATCAGGGCCTCTTGACCGAGTCGATGTCGTACTCGGTCACCCAGGCCTCGAAGGCCGCGAGCTCCTCGTCGGTCGGAGCGATGCGCGTAGCCATGTCTGTCACCCCCGTTCGTGCGATATGTTCCGTACATCGGGAGGGAGCGCCCAGGAATGCCCGGCGGGTCATCCGCGGGCGTCCCCCGGATCAGCTCGACGCTCGAATTCAGCGCATCTTCATCGAGTTGATGTCGTACTCGGTGACCCAGGCCTCGAAGGCCGCGATCTCCTCGTCGGTCGGAGCCGGACGGGTAGCCATGAATTTCCACCCCCTTTCCTTGATCGACTGCGGGGCGACGCTAGCGCGTTGCATGTCCACATCAGCAACGTGATGCGAGTCACACGCCGGGAGTGTTTGCGGTGATCGTCACTCTCGACTGCGTACATGTCATGACGTAGAGTCTGGCGAAGATCATCCAGTCGACGCCGACGGGGTGCCGGAGTTTCGCGCCCCAGGTCGGCCGGGCCGCAGCACGCCCGTGCGCGAGCCGGGACCGCGGGTCCGAGCGCCAGTGAAGCGCCGTCACCGGGCGCACCGGTCCGTCGACCTGCACATCGGAGGGGGAGTCCCAATGCCTGTCGAGGCGATCGGAGCCGACCTGCGTGCCTTCGCGGCCGTGGACGAGGCCGAGGATCCGCTGCCGCTGATCCGGGCGCTGGACGAGGGCAAGGCCTACCCGGGCATGCGCACCGCCGAGGAGGCCATCATGGCCGAGCTGCGGCTGGAGGGTGCCGCGGCGGTGCTGGACGTCGGCTGCGGGCTGGGCGCCGACGCGATCGCGATGGCCGGACGGGTGCCGCAGGGTGCCCGGGTCACCGGGATCGACCTCAGCCGCACCATGGTCGCCGAGGCCCGGCTGCGCGCCGCCCGGGCCGGTGCGGCGGTCTCCTTCGAGGTCGGCAGCGCACTCGAACTTCCCTTCCCAGTAGGAGAGTTCGATCGCTGTCGGGCCCAGACCCTGCTGCAGCACGTGCCCGACGCGCCGCGCGCGATCGCCGAGATCGCCCGGGTGCTGCGCCCCGGCGGCCGGGCGGTCGCCTTCGAGTTCGACCTCGGCACGACCGTGCTCGACCACCCCGACCGGGCGGTCACCCGGACGATCCTCGACTACGTCGCCGATGCGGCGCTCCAGGGCTGGATCGGCCGTCAGCTGCCCCGGCTCTACCGGGAGGCCGGCTTCACCGAGGTCGCGGTCCACCCGCACCCGGTGCCCAACGACTTCGCGTTCTTCCTGTTCACCATGCGGCGACCGCTCGCCCAGCTCGTCAAGGACCGGGTGCTGACCGCCCGCCAGGTGGTCGCCTGGAAGGGCCGGCTGGAGCAGCTGCACGAGGGCGGCCACTACCTCGGCGGCACCACCGGTTACCTGGTGTCGGCCACCAAGGCCTGACCCCGCTCCGGCGCCCGGACCACCGCGGGCGCACCGGCCGCAGGCCGGGCCCCGGCACCGCCGTGCCCTCGACACTCCGCAACCCGCAGTTCCGTACCACCGAGAGAAGTGTGCTTTCCCGTGCCAAGACGGCAAGACGGCGATCCGCCCGTGACCGAGACACCCGAGACCCCCGCCGGGGCTGAACAGCGCTCCGGCATCGCGGCCCTGGCCGCCCGGCTGCGCGACCGGGACGAGTGGAAGTTCTTCGCCGTCCTGCCCCGCGCCCACCGGGGCCTGGCCGTCGCCTGGTGGGCGCTGATCCTGGTGCGCGGTGCCCTGCCCGCCCTGTTCGCCGTCGCCACCGGCCTGCTGGTGGACGCGATCGGCGACGGCGCCTCCCTGACCGGCCCGCTCTGCGCCGCCGGCGCGGTGTTCGTCCTGCTCCGCATGCTGGTGCCGCTGCACTCGCAGGTCGGCGTCGCCCTCGGCGAGCGCCTCTCCTGCCTGCTGCACGACCTGCTGGTCGAGACGACCACGGCGCCCGCCGGCATCGCCCACCTGGAGTCGCGCGAGCTGGCCGACGAGCTGGCCGGCGCCCGTGACTTCGACCAGGGCACGGTCGGCCCGCCGATGGCCATCTCGGTCGGACTGATCGCCGGTGGCCTGGTCGAGGCGGCCGTCGGTGCCGGCCAGGTGATCGTGCTCGCCGCCTACACCTGGTGGGCGCCCCTGCTGGTCGGCGGCGCCTGGCTGGCCACCCACTGGCTGCTGAAGGAGAGCAGCTTCTGGGACCGCAACACCGGCGAGGTGCTGGACGCCCAGCGGCGCTCCGACTACACCTACAAGCTGGCCGTCGACGCCCCGGCTGCCAAGGAGCTGCGGATCTTCGGGCTCGGCGACTGGACGGTGGCGCAGTTCGCCGCCGCCCGCCGCCGTCTGGTGGAGCTGCGCTGGCAGACCACCAGGCTGCAGCAGCGGCCGCTGCGCTGGACGATCCTCGTCCTGGTCGCGGCCAACGGCGTCACCCTCTGGTCGCTGGCCCGGGACGCCGCCTCCGGCGCCGTCGGGACCGGCGAGGTCGTGGTCTTCGCGCAGGCCGCGGTCGGCGCCAGTGCGATCGCCTTCGGCGGTCTGAACTGGGCCCTGCCGCCCGCCGCCGGTTCGGTCGCCGCGGTCCTCGGCCTGCGCGAGAGCATGGCCGAGGCCGGCCGGCTCGGCGGCACCGGCGAGCTCCCGGCCGGCGAGGCCCCGCGGGACGGGATCCGCTTCCGCGAGGTGGGCTTCTCCTACTCGAACGACGACCGGCCGGTGCTCGACGGCCTCGACCTCACCATCGAGGCCGGGACGTCGCTGGCCGTCGTCGGCCTCAACGGTGCCGGGAAGACCACCCTGGTCAAGCTGCTCTGCGGACTGTACGAACCCACCAGCGGCACGATCGAGGTGGACGGCACCGCGCTCGGCGACCTCGACCTGGCCTCCTGGCGCCGCCGGCTCACCGCCGTCTTCCAGGACTTCAACCGCTACGAGCTGCCGCTGCGGGACAACGTCGCACCGCTCGGCGCCCCCGACGAGGTCATCGAGGCCGCGCTGGCCGACGCCGGAGCAGCGGACCTCGCCGACCTCGACACCGTCCTGGCCCCCGGCTACGACGGCGGCCGCGACCTCTCCGGAGGCCAGTGGCAGCGGGTCGCCGTGGCCCGCGCGCTCTGCGCGGTGCGTCAGGGCGCCGGGGTCGTCGTCCTGGACGAGCCCACCGCCCAGCTGGACGTCCGGGGCGAGGCCGAGATCTTCGACCGGATCCTCACCGCCACCAAGGGGTGCACCACCGTCCTCATCTCCCACCGGTTCTCCACCGTCCAGCACGCCGACCGGATCTGCGTCGTCGCCGACGGACGGGTCGCCGAGCTGGGCACCCACGACGAGCTGATGGCGGCGAACGGCCGGTACCGGCAGATGTTCGACCTGCAGGCGTCCCGATTCGAGGAGGAAGCCGATGGCATCGCCGGCTGACAAGACCAAGCCCGCCGACCCGCTGCCCTCGTCCGTCCGGGCGCTGGCGCGCTCGCTGCGGCTCGGCTACCAGGCCAGCCCGCTGCTGATCGTGGTGGCCTTCGGGACCACGGTCGCCGCGGCCGCCCCCGACGCGTTGTTCGCGGTCGGCCTGGCCGCACTGCTGCACGGGGTGCTCGTCCAGGACGGCGGACGCATCCTCGCCGCCGCGCTCTTCCTCGGTGCCCTCGCCACCGGCAGCTGGCTGCTCGGCATCGTCAGCGACCGGGCCAACCGCCGCTTCGCCGACCGGGCCGCCGTCTACGTCGAGTCGCACGTCGCCCGGCTGCAGTCGGCGGTGACCACCCTGGAGCACCACGAGCGGCCCGAGCACGCCGACCGCATCTCCGTGCTGCGCAACCACGCCGGCGCGCTGAGCTACCTCTACCAGGAGCTCTTCGGCACCGTCGGCGTCCTCGTCCGACTGGCCATCACCCTGTTGCTGCTGATGTCGGTCGACCCGTTGCTCGGCCTGCTCGGCGTGCTGGCCGTCCCCGGCGTGCTGGTGTCCGGCTGGCGCTCCGGCGTCGACAAGAAAGCCGAGGAGGCAGGAGCCCAGCACGAGCGCCGCGCCCGCCACCTGTTCACCCTCGCCACCTCGGCGGGCGCGGGCAAGGAGATCCGGGTCGCCGGCGTCCAGCGCTGGCTGCGCGACGCCCGGCACGACGTCTGGGACCGCCGCTACCGGCCGCTGGCCCGCTCCCGCTGGATCACCGCGCTCTGGCAGGCCGCCTCCCACGCGCTGTTCGGCGCCGCCTTCGTCCTGGCCGTCGCGCACGTCGCCAACGGCTCCGGCTCGGCGGCCGCCGACAGCCTGCTGCTGCTCACCGCGGGCAGCCGACTGGCCCAGTACGTCGGACAGACCGTCACCCAGGCCCAGTTCTACCGGACCATCTGGCTCGACGTGTCGCGCCGGCTGACCTGGCTGGAGGACCTCGCCGCCGCCGACCGGGCCTCGGCCGACCTGCCGCTGCCCGCCCGCCTCACCGGAGGCATCCGGCTGGAGCGCGTCGGCTTCCGCTACCCCGGCTCCGAAGAGGCCGTCCTGGAGGACGTCACCCTCGACCTGCCCGCCGGCAAGGTGGTGGCGGTGGTCGGGGAGAACGGCGCCGGAAAGACGACCCTGGTCAAGCTGCTCTGCCGGTTCTACGCCCCGACCTCGGGGACGATCACCGTGGACGGCACCGACCTCGCCCGGATCTCCCCGGCCGGCTGGCGCGAGCGGATCAGCGGCGCGTTCCAGGACTTCTTCAAGTTCGAGTACCAGGTCCGGCAGTCGGTCGGCCTCGGTGACCTCCCGCGGCTCGACGACCCCGCCGCCGCCCGGGCGGGCATCGCCCGCGCGGGGGCCGAGGAGCTCGTCGACGGGCTCCCCGACGGTCTGGACACCCAGCTCGGGCCGACCTGGGAGAAGGGCGTCGACCTGTCCCACGGCCAGTGGCAGAAGGTCGCCCTGGCCCGCGGCTTCGTGCGCGAGGACCCGCTGCTGCTGGTGCTGGACGAGCCGACCTCCGCGCTCGACGCCGAGGTGGAGCACGCGCTGTTCGAGCGCTACGCCGAGGCCGCCCGGACCGCTGCCGGTGACGGCTCCGGCCGGATCACCGTCCTGGTCTCGCACCGCTTCTCGACCGTGCGCATGGCGGACGTCATCGTCGTCCTGGACGGCTCCCGGGTCGCCGAGTACGGCTCGCACGCCGAACTGATGGCGCGCGGCGGCCAGTACAGCGAGCTGTACGGCATCCAGGCGGCCTCCTACCAGGCGGGCGCGCGCGCCGTCCCCGCCGAGGCGCACTGATGGCCGGGCCCGCCCGCACCGCCCGGCCGGCGGTCGACGAGCACACCCTGCGCGAGCCGAGCTGGTCAGGTGGTGCACTTCCACCACCTGACCGCCCGCAGTTCCCTCGGCCTGTCGCCACGTGCCGCGTAGAGTCCGGCTCGGGTCGATCGAGGGGCCGGTTTTCGCCATCACGTGGAAGCGGCCCCCGGTTCGTTCACGGGGGTGACTATCGGGGGTTCGACGGGATTCGCACAGGGCGGTCCCGTGTTTTGCGCGGGATTCCCGCGCTGCGGAGCGGCGTGACATTCCGTGCGCATTCCACCGGCATTCCGGTGCCGGGAATCGCGCAGTCCCGTACGGGGCGGGCGGGGCGGCGGCAGCCTCCCGGCGCGCCGCGGCCGGTTCCGGGCCCGGCCGTGCAAGTGGCCCGCCACCGGCGACCGGTGACGGGCCGACACGTTCCGCTGCCCGTCGTCCGGGCTGCTCTCTGCTCGCTCGGGTCGTATCGGCCGCTCAAGTCGTGCTTCCGGCAGGCCGAACGGTCGTCGGGGCCGCTCTGGCGCGGGCGGCCGGGAACGTCAGCGACGGGCCAGCCGCGCGCGCGAGCGCTGCACCGGGATGCCCGGCGCCGTCGCCACCCGCACCGGGCGGTGCGCCACCGCGTGCGAGAACGGCTGGGTGCGCCAGTCGAGTTCGGACGGGAGCGCCAACAGGGCCTCCAGGCCCGTGGGTTCGGCGTCCTCCGCGGTCTCCACCTCGGCCAGGTCGTCCGTCGGCGCACCCGAACCAGGGCAGAGCGCGGGGGAGAAGGGGTGCCAGGCGGTCGGCAGCACCGCGTGCTGCGGCAGCCGCTCCTCGTCGCCCACGAGGGCGATCGGGCGCCGGCACGCGGGGCAGTGCACCCGGATGATCTCCCAGGTGTCCCCCTCGCCCGGGTCCATCCCCGGCGCGGGGTCGGACGGGACCGCGAGGTCCTCGCGGTCGGTCATATCGTGGGTGTCGTCTGCGCTCAACGAACGCTGGTCAGTGGCACGCATGGTGATCCCCCTCGGATCGGGCCCGGCGTGGTCGCCCGGGGCCACAACCAGCACTTCCCTGCGACGCGGACTCATAACCCTGCAGGCTGTCGCACCGTGATGCACCGGGTGTGTCCTTCGCCACATTCGCCGGGCATGTGCCGCCCGGCACCCCGTACGACCGCGCGTGCCACCGCACGCTCCCGCCCTGGCGCCGCACGCGCCGTCGACCGGGTAGGTTTGCGCCTTGTGGAGGATCTCGACCAACGCATCGTCCGGCTGCTCCTCCAGGACGGCCGGATGAGCTACACGGACCTGGGCAAGGCCACCGGCCTGTCCACCTCGGCGGTGCACCAGCGAGTGCGCCGCCTGGAGCAGCGCGGCGTCATCCGCGGCTACACCGCGATCGTCGACCCGGACTCCGTCGACCTGGCGCTCACCGCTTTCATCTCGGTGAAACCGTTCGACCCCAGCGCCCCCGACGACACCCCCGAGCGCCTCGCCGGGCTGCCGGAGATCGAGGCCTGCCACAGCGTCGCCGGCGACGAGAACTACATCCTCAAGGTCCGCGTCGGCGCCCCCGGCGACCTGGAGGACCTGCTCGCCCGCATCCGCAGCGCGGCCGGGGTCTCCACCCGTACCACCGTCGTCCTCTCCACCCCGTACGAGGCGCGGCCCCCGAAGCTCTGAGCACGTCCGACGAGGTGCAGACTTGGGGCCATGACCGAACGCACCTCCCGGACCGTCCTGCTGCGCGGCGGCGCCGTCTACAGCCCCGCCGACCCCTTCGCCACGGCGATGCTCGTCGAGGGCGAGCACGTCGCCTGGGTCGGCAGCGACGGCGCCGCCGAGGCGTACGCCGATCTCGCGGACGAGATCGTCGAACTGGACGGAGCCCTGGTCACCCCCGCCTTCGTCGACGCCCACGTGCACGCCACGTCCACCGGACTGGCGCTCACCGGCCTCGACCTGACCGGCAGCCCCTCGCTGGCCGCCGCCCTGGCCGCCGTCACCGCCTTCGTCGCGGCGCAGGAGGAGACCGGCGGCGTGCTGATCGGCCACGGCTGGGACGAGACCGGCTGGCCCGAGGGCCGCCCGCCCACCCTCGCGGAGCTGGACGCGGCCGCGAGGGGTGCCGCCGTCTACCTCTCCCGCACCGACGTGCACTCCGCGCTCGCCACCAGCGCGCTGCGCACCCTCACCGAGGGCCTCGCCGACCGTCCCGGCCACAGCGCCGACGGCCCGCTCACCCGCGACGCCCACCACGCAGTCCGGCGGACCGCGCTCGCCCACCTCACTCCCGAGCAGCGCCGGCGCGCCCAGCGCGCCACCCTGGCCCGCGCCGCCGAGCTCGGCATCGGCGCGCTGCACGAGTGCGCCGGCCCGGAGATCTCCTCCGAGCAGGACCTGGCCGCCCTGCTGGAGCTCGCCGCGGCCGGCGACGGGCCCGAGGTCTTCGGCTACTGGGGCGAGTCGGGCGGCGTCGAGACCGCCCGCCGGCTCGGCGCGGTGGGCGCCGGCGGCGACCTCTTCGTCGACGGTGCGCTCGGCTCGCACACCGCCTGCCTGCACACCCCCTACGCCGACGCCGATCACACCGGCGCCGTCTACCTGACCGCGGGGCAGGTCGCCGATCACGTCGCCGCCTGCACCGAGGCCGGCCTGCAGGCCGGGTTCCACGCGATCGGCGACGCCGCGATCACCGCCGTCCTGGACGGCGTGCGGGCCGCGGGGGAGCGGGTCGGTGCCGGCCGGGTCAAGGCGCTGCGCCACCGGGTCGAGCACGCCGAGGCGCTGGACGAGAAGTCCGTCGCCGCCTTCGCCGAGCTCGGCCTGACCGCCTCGGTCCAGCCCGCCTTCGACGCCGCCTGGGGCGGGCCGGACGGCATGTACGCCCAGCGGCTCGGGACCGAGCGGGCGGCGGCGCTCAACCCCTTCGCCGCGCTGCTGCGGGCCGGCGTCCCGCTCGCCTTCGGCTCGGACGCCCCGGTCACCCCGCTCGACCCGTGGGGCACCGTCCGCGCGGCCGCATTCCACCGGACGCCGGAGCACCGGATCTCGGTCCGCGCCGCGTTCACCGCCCACACCCGCGGCGGCTGGCGCGCCATCGGCCGGGACCAGGACGGCGTCCTCGTCCCCGGCGCGATCGCCAGCTACGCGATCTGGGCCGCCGACGAGCTGGTCGTCCAGGCCCCCGACTCCCGGGTGGCCGGCTGGTCCACCGACCCCCGCTCCGGCACCCCGGGTCTGCCCGACCTGACCCCCGGCCGTCCGCTGCCGGCCTGCCTGCGCACCGTCGTCCGCGGCCGGACGGTCCACCGGGCGGCCTGGTAGCGGCTGCCGTAGGGGAGATCAGGGGGGACAGGACCGGGTGCGGGGCCGGGCGCTCCGGGAGGCCCGGTGCAGCCCCCGCCGCCGACGGGCCCGTCCGCTCGACCGGCGTCCGTCCGTCCGGCCCGGACGGACGGGCCGGGGCCGAGCACCCTGACCTCACGGCCGGATGTCATTCCGGGGTACCTTCTTCGGACAGCGTCCGAACAGTCGGCCCCGCACTCGCGGCGCCGCGCCGAGAGAAATGGTGCGCCGTGGCACTGCCCTTCCAGGCCGAGCGGTCGGAACCCCGGCCGGTCGCGGTTCCGGCCCCGTCCGGCCGTGCCGCCCGCGCCGTCGCCAAGGTCCGGGCCGGGCTGCCGCGCACCGGGCTGGCCGTCCTGGCCGGCCTGCTGCTGGCGCTCGCCTTCCCGCCGTTCGACCTCTGGCCGCTGTCTCTGGTCGGCGTCGCCGCGCTCTCGCTGCTCACCCTGGGCCGCACGGCCCGGCAGGGCGCCTGGACCGGCTTCGCCTTCGGCCTGCCGTTCTTCCTGCTGCTGCTCAGCTGGCTGCGGGTGGTCGGCTGGGACGCCACCATCGGCCTCTCGGTCGTGGAGGCGCTCTTCCTGGCGGCCCTCGGCGCCGGCCTGGCGCTCACCTCCCGGCTGCCCGGGTGGCCGCTCTGGGCGGCCTGCCTCTGGGTCACCCAGGAGTGGGCGCGCGACCGGCTACCACTGGGCGGATTCCCCTGGGGCCGACTGGCCTTCGCCAACACCGCCACGCCGTTCACCCCGCTCGCCGCACTCGGCGGCGCGCCGCTGGTGACCTTCGCCGTCGCCCTCGCCGGCACCCTGCTGGGCTGGGCCGCACTGCGGCTGCGCGGCCCGCGCCGGGCGCCGAAGGCCGCCGCGCTGGCCGCCCTCGGCGCGGTCGCCACCCTGCTCGCCGGCTACGTCGTCCCGGTTCCGACCGCCGCGGCCGACACCGTCAAGGTCGCGGTGATCCAGGGCAACGTGCCCAACCCCGGCATGGACTTCCTCGGCCGCCCGATGATGGTCCTCAACAACCACGCCGCCGCGACCGAGAAGCTCGCCGCCGACATCAAGGCGGGCCGGGTCGAGAAGCCGGACATCGTGATCTGGCCGGAGAACTCCTCCGACCTCGACCCGTTCAGCGACCCGCAGGCCTACCGGCGCATCGACGACGCGGTGAAGGCGATCGGCGTGCCCACCCTGGTCGGCACCCTGGTGGACGGTCCGGACGAGCAGCACGTCCAGAACGAGGGCATCGTCTGGGACCCGAAGACCGGCCCCGGTGCCTCCTACACCAAGCAGCACCCGGTGCCGTTCGGCGAGTACGTGCCGTTCCGCGACCAGCTGATGAAGGTGATCACCCGCCTCCAGCGCGTCGCCCGGGACTTCTACCCCGGTGACCACAACGGCGTCATGCAGCTCGGACCGGCCAGGATCGGCGACGTGATCTGCTTCGAGGTGGCGTACGACGAGATCGTCCGCGACACCGTCGACCAGGGTGCCCGAGTGCTGGTCGTCCAGACCAACAACGCCACCTACGCCAAGACCGGCCAGCCCGAGCAGCAGCTGGCGATGTCCCGGCTGCGCGCGGTGGAGCACGGCCGGGCCGTGCTGATCGCCGCCACCAGCGGCATCAGCGCCGTGATCGCGCCCGACGGCACCGTGCAGCAGCGCACCGAGGAGCTGACCGCGGCCGAGCTCTCCGCGACCGTCCCGCTGCGCGACGGCACCACGGTGGCCGACGAGGTCGGCGCCGTACCGGAGTGGACGCTGGCCGTCGGCGGCCTGCTGGCCTGCGGCGCCGCCGTGCTGGGCCGTCGCCGGCGCTCGGGCGCCCCCGGAACACCGGCCGACCGGGGATCGTTGGACCAGGTGGTGCCGTAGCCGGCCCGGACCTCCCGGGCGGCGCGCAGAGCACCTCTTGGAGTGAGTTCGAACCGTGACCCAGCAAGCTACCCCCGCCCGTCCGGCCCAGCGCGGAAAGCTCCGGCGGGTGCTGCCACTGCTGATCACCGTCTGGCTGGTCCTGGAGATCTGGCTGCTGGTCCAGGTGGGCTCGTGGCTGGGCGGCCTGACCGTGGTGCTGCTCCTGCTCGCCGGCGCACTGATCGGCGGCTCGCTGATCAAGCGGGCCGGCGCGAAGGCGTGGGCCGCGGCGGTCGCCCAGAGCCGGGACCCCAAGTCGCAGCAGCCGCAGACCGGCACCAGCATGACCGTGCTGGCCGGCCTGCTGCTGATCGTGCCGGGCTTCCTCTCCGACGTCCTGGCACTGACCCTGCTCCTCCCACCGACCCGGGTGCTCTGGCGGGCCGCCGGGCGGCGCTTCGTCGACAAGGCGCTGCGGAGCACCTCGGCCGCCGGCACCGACCCGTTGGCGGACGCGATGCGGCTGCAGGAGCAGCTGCGCATCCACCGTCCGGACGGCAAGGTGATCCAGGGCGAGGTGGTCGAGCCGGGCGCCGGTCCGGGTGCCCCGCAGGGTCCGGACACCACCTACCGCCCGCCGCTGGCCGGCTGAGCCCCGGGCTGCCCCGCCCCGACCGTCCCCCGCCCCCGGCGCCCCTGTCCGCACGCGTCCCGCGGCGCCCGCCCGGTCCCCACGGCCGGGCGGGCGCCGCCGTTCCCCCGACGCTTCGCCCCGGCACGCCGACCGCCGATGCTTCGCCCGGCGCGCCGACCGCCGTTCCTCGGCCGGATCCGACCGGCTCCGGACAACGCGAAAGGGACCCTGGTGGCCAGGGTCCCTTTTCGGGTGCTCCCGCCGGGTGGCGGGGGCGGGTCAGGCGCTCTTGCGGGTGTCGCGCGGGTGCACCGCGAGGTTCATCCCACCGGAACGGAGCACGGCCAGGCGCTCGGCCAGAACCTCCTCCAGCTCCTCGCGCGTCCGGCGCTCCATCAGCATGTCCCAATGGGTGCGCGTGGGCTTGGTCTTCTTCTCCTCCGGCTCGTCACCGTCGAGAAGCACCGCTTCCTGCCCGCAGAAGCGGCATTCCCAGGCCGAGGGGATCTCCGCCTCGACCGAGAAGGGAACCTCGAATCGGTGTCCGTTCTGACATGCATACTCGACGGTCTGGCGGGGAGCCAGATCGATACCACGGTCGGTCTCGTAGCTAGTGGCCCCGAGTCGCGTGCCGCGGAGAGCTCGCTCGCTCATGAATCGTGCCTCCCGGGCTTATGGCCCACAGGACTAGTGGTCGCTGTTCTTCGTCGTTCGGTCAACGCTCGGCTTCCGACGAAGATTCCCGTCCCGGGACATGCGTCGTCTGTCGTGCCGCCCCTGTTTGTACCCATCGGCGCCCGATTTGTCACATCTGGCCGGTGATATCACCCCAGGTGTCACCTATTTCACATCCGGTGATCCGTCGATGGTCTCCTCACGAGCCTACCGGGGCGGGTTCCGGCGGCGGGCGCCGCCCCGGTCCCGGGCGTGGCTCAGGCGAGCGGACGGAACCGCAGGGCGGGGTGCTCCTTGCCCAGGTCGACACCCGGGCCCGCCTCCGCCGACGGCTCCACCGGGGGGATCGGGACCCCCGGCACCACCGCGGGCGGGACGACCGGACGCGGCGGCACCTCGGCCGGTGCCGCCGCCTCGGTCCGGGTGTCCCGGTGCGGCAGCAGCGCGATCACCGCGTCGCGCAGCGGGGCCGGCGCCTCCTCGTCCAGCGGGTCGACGGTGGCCGGCACCTGGAGCCGGACCGGTGCGCTGTTGCCGATCCGGGCGTAGCCCCGTCCGGCGGGGGCGTGCGCGGCGGGCACGATGTCCAGCGGTGCGCCCAGCGCGGCGTGCCCCTCCTCCGGGCCGGTCGGGCCGAGCAGTACCCGGGCCCGGGTGGTGGCCCGGACGGTCGGGGTGATCCGGTCGCGGGCCTCGACGTCGTCGGCGATCACCACGGTGACCCGGGCGGCGCGGCCGTGCCGCAGCGGCAGCTCCAGGAGGTCCTGCGGGTCGGGCCGGCCCTCGGCGTGGGCCAGCTCGCTCAGCTCGGTGGGGTGGTCGAGCAGCAGCCAGAGCGGCCGGGTGACGTCCTCGGGCGGCGCGATCCCGGCGTGTCGGGAGGCGTTCAGTGCGGTCAGCCGGCGTTCGGTCTCCTGGGCGGCCCACTCCAGTGCGGCCAGCGCGCCGTGCAGGCTGGTCTCCACGGTGTGCACGCCGGGCCGGTTCACCAGGCAGGCGTGCTCGCCGGTGCCGGCGCCGTCGATCACCACCAGGTCGGCGAAGGGGAGTGCCTGCAGCGCGATGGAGCGGATCAGGCTGGAGGTGCCGTAGCCGGCCGTGCCGAGGGCCAGCAGGTGCGGTTCGGCCGAGCGCGGGCCGGTGCGCCAGACCACCGGCGGCTGCTGGGTGACCGCCCCGCCCTGGCCGACGGGGATGGTGCGGGCGCTGCCGTCCTCGTCGGTGAAGCCGAGCACGATCTCGCCGGGTGCGGCGACGAAGCGCTGCACCGCGATGTCGGTGGGCAGCGGGGCGAGGGCGGCGATCCGCAGCTTGTTGGACTCCTCGTCCCAGTCGAAGCGGTACTCCCGGGCCCGCCCCGCCTTGCCCTGGACGACCTGCTCGATCCGGGCCCGGGCGGCGGGCTCGGTGTCGGTGAAGTACGCCGGGTAGGCCAGCTCCAGCCGGGAGAGCCGGCCCTCGCCGTCGAACTCCCAGGAGCGGAAGACGTCCTTGTAGCCGCCCTCGTGGCGGTAGAGCGGGTTGAGGTCCTCGGGCCCGGTCAGGTACGGCGTGAGGGCCGCGTAGAGGGCGGTGAGCTTGATGTCCGCGACGTCCGGCTCGGGCGGCGCGGGCGCCGCCTTGGGCGCCCGGCCGACCCAGGCGGCGCTCGCCATGAGGGCGATCAGCGCGAACAGCAGTCCGTGTGGCAGCAGGTAGATGCCCAGGCCCATCGCGGCGACGAGGAAGATCGTCGGCCCGCGCCGCTCCTTCGGGGTGGCCTCCCAGCGGGCCTTGGCCCAGGCGGAGTGGTGGCGCAGGCCGCGTCCGATGACGGTGAGCGGCGCGAACATGTCGGAGGCGTGGTCGCCGGCCGTGCGGGCGAGTTCGCGGCCCTTGCTGAGGTGGAGGTTGAGCGGCATTCCTTGACTCCCCGGGCGAGTGGGACGGTCGGGTTTCGGGGGACGGCCTTCAGCGGTCCTGCGGTCCTGCGGTCCTGCGGTCCTGCGGTCCTGCGGTCCTGCGGTACGACGGGGCCCGGGGCGGTGGGATCCGCGCCCGGGCCCGTACGGGGGGTGGCGGCGCTAGAACTTGATGCCGCCGAGCAGGCTGGCCAGGCTGGCACCGCCCGCGGTGATGCTGGGGGCGATGGAGGAGCCGGCCACGTAGAAGCCGAAGAGGGCGCAGACGATCGCGTGGGAGACCTTTAGTCCGTCCCGACGGAAGAAGAGAAAGGCGATGGTGCCGAACAGGACGATGCCGGAAATCGAGAGGATCACGTTCTGCTCCTCGGTGAGGGGGACAGGGGCGGTGTCACGGAAAGTGCCATAATCGTGACAAAAAGTAATAGATGATGGAACGGTGCAAATGGGTGGTTTCTCTCGGGCAATACCGGCCCGGGCGCCGGGCGGAGGTATGCGAACCGCCCCGGTCGGGGTGGTCCTGCGCTTCCTTGCGGCGCGGCGAGGCATTCCCGCGGGGCGGGTGGGAAGCGTCCGGGGGGCACCGGAAGTTCGCTCGAATGGCTGTCCGGCCCTTTCGCCCGCGTGCCGTGCCGGGGAAAGGCGCACCCGCCGTACGCCCGCCGTACGCCCGCCGCACATCCGCGATCCGGACGAGTGCTGGATCATCGCCGGTCCGGCCGTTACGGTGCGGACAGACCGCAGCACGGCGCAGAGACCGCACGCGCAAGAGAGGCCAGCCATGACCGACACCGCCAGCCAGCAGCCCGCCGACGCCCCGGACGCCGAGGTGATCGCGCTCGCCGGCAAGCTGTTCGACGCCGCCCGGGCCGGTGGCGCCGAGACCCTCAAGGCCTACGTCGACGCCGGCGCACCCGCCGACCTCACCAACGACCGCGGCGACACCCTGCTGATGCTCGCCGCCTACCACGGCCACACGGCCGCGGTCACCGCCCTGCTGGACCGCGGCGCCGATCCGGACCGGGCCAACGACCGCGGGCAGACGCCGCTCGCCGGCGCCGTCTTCAAGGGGGCCGACGACGTGCTCGACGCCCTGCTGGCCGCCGGCGCCGACCCGCGGGCCGGCACCCCGTCCGCCGTCGACACCGCCCGGATGTTCGGCAAGGAGGGGCTGATCGCCCGGTTCGAGGCCCGCTGACCGGAGGCCGTAGGCTCTTGACCATGGAGAGCACCCCGGCCGTGGAAACCGGCACCACCGACACCACCGTCCTGCGCGACGCCAAGGGTGACGCCATCGAGATCCGCGTCACCGGCTACGGCCACCCCGACGCGCAGAGCCTCTCGGCGGAGGTTCAGGAGGAGTACGTCCGGCGCTACGGCGACGGGGACCTCACCGTGCTGCACCCGGACGACTTCGAGCCGCCGGCCGGGCTGTTCCTGATCGCCTACCTCGGGGGCCGGCCGGTCGCCTGCGGCGGCTGGCGCGCCAAGCGGGCCGATGCGCACGGCCTGCGGGACGGCGACGCCGAGCTGAAGCGGATGTTCGTGGTGCCCTCCGCCCGGGGTCGCGGCCTCGCCCGGGCGGTGCTGAGCCGGCTGGAGGAGACCGCGGCCGCCGCCGGGCGGACCAGGATCGTCCTGGAGACCGGCACCGAGCAGCCCGAGGCGGTCGCGCTCTACACCTCCGAGGGGTACGGGCCGATCCGGAAGTTCGGCATCTACCGCGAGCACCCGCAGAGCATCTGCCTGGGCAAGGAGTTCGGCGGCGGGTCCGCCGTCTGACCCGGCGCCCGCTGGGTAGGCTCCCCGGCGGACCGACGGCCGAGCGGGCGGGGGCAGGGCATGGACGAGCAGGCGCGACCCGACGCCTCCGCCCGACCGGGCCCGGTGCCCGGTCCGGAGCGGGAGCCCCGGCCGGTGTCGCCGCCCCTGCCGCCGCCGCCTCGGCCCGTTCCCCTGCCTGTTCTCGCGGCGCCCGACGGGCCGCTGGAGCGGCTGGTCGCGCACGGGGCGCGCACCGTCGGCACCGGGGCGGTCTGGGCCGTCGGCGACGCCGGCGGGACCCTCGGCCGCGGGTGCACCGGGGTCCTCGGCCAAGGCTCGTGCGCCCGGCAGGCGATGGGCCCCGACACCCTCTTCGACCTGGCCAGCCTCACCAAGATCGTCGCACTCTGGTCGTGCGCCGGAGCCCTCCGGCAGGCCGGCCGGCTCCCGCTCGACCGTCCCCTCGGCAGCTACTGGCCGGCCGCTGCCGGCCACCCGGCCGGCGAAGTGACGGTCCGTCAACTTCTTACTCACACTGCAGGCATGCCGCTGCGCACCAACTTCGAGGCGCTCTACGGCCGGGACCGCGCCGTCGTGCTGGCCGGCGTCCTCGCCGCGCCGCTGTACCGGCGGCCCGGGACGGCCGTCGAGTACACCGACCGGGCCGCCGTCCTGCTCGGCCACCTGGTCGAGTCGCTGGCCGGAGCGCCGCTCGACGAACTCGCCGGCCGGCAGGTCTGGCGGCCGCTCGGCATGGCCGACACCCGCTTCGGTCCGCTCGGCCCGGCCGACACCGCCCGCACCGCGCCCACCGAGTACGACCGGGCGGCCGGTTCCCACCTGCGCGGCGTCGTCCACGACCCGTCCGCCCGGCTGCTCGGCGGCGTCTCCGGCAACGCGGGCGCGTTCTCCACCGCCCGGGACCTCGAACGGTTCCTCACCGCCCTGCTGGACCCGCCGGGTGCACTGGACTGGGTCGGTCCGTGGACGGCCGAGTCGCTGCGCGAGCAGACCGGTGGCCTGGCCCCGGCCCGCGGACTCTCCTGGCTCTGCGCCCCCGGCACCGATCCCGCCGAGGGCACCTTCGTCCACTACGGCTTCACCGGCACCGGGATCTGGCTCTCCCTGCGGCTCGGCCGCTGGGCGCTGCTGCTCACCAACAAGGTCCACTACGGCCGCGAGCTGCAGCCGCTCACCGACCTGCGCAACGCCTTCCGCCGGGCGGTGTTCGGCTGACCCGGCGGAGGCACGGTACGGGCGGAGGCGGAGGGGCGGGTGGGAGCCGCAGGGGACTCAGAGCAGGGTGCTCCAGTAGTACCAGGACTGGACGCGGACCGCGCTGACCTGCGCAAATGTGCCTGTATGCGGGCAAGTAGCGGAAAATCGGACAAGCCTCTGACCTGGACTGTCCCGGGGCGACCCGCTCGAATGTGCCCTCAAATGTGCCCCTGTGCTGCGCCGCGTACGTCCAGCTTGAGGGGACGGCGGCCTCCGCGCGACGAACGCTACTGCCAGTCCGGACGCGGCCGTCAGTCGGGCCGGGGCTGGTGAAGAGGGCCGGCCGAGTAGTAGGCGCTAAGGGCTGTCCCGCTATTCGAAGCGCCGCCAATTGCATCCGATGCGAACTCGCGACGGTTCGCGAATCGTTGCGAGCAACGGCACCCACCAGTGTGCTGACCATGGAAGTTGGCCCAGCCTGCTGGTGGCGACGGTAGCGACGGACGTGATGATGACGCCAGCCGGTGTCACTCGTCCGGCTGACCTACCTGCGGTTTGTCCGCCGACTCGCATCAGATGCGGTTTTCTCGCATACGACGCGAGTGACGGAGGGTGGTGGACCGATGGGGTTCAACGGGTCGATCCCAGGTGCGGCGCGGCTGCACCTGGTGGACGGAGTCGCGCTGCTGCGGCCGGAGGAACAGGTCTTCACCGCGATGCTGACCGGGTTCGCCAACCAGCAGCTCGCGCGGAACCTGGCCCGGACGACGGTGGAAGGCCGGGAGAACACGGTCAAGGCATTCGCCGCCTACGTGAACACCTACCCATGGCACTGGACGCCGGCGATGGTCGACGAGTGGCTCGGCGACCTGCGCTCGCTACGGGACCTGCGCCGTTCCACGATCCGGTCCTACTCGGAGGCGGTTCGGGCGTTCTGCCACTTCGTCACCGACCCGCTCTACGACTGGGCGGCCACGTGCGAGGAGCGGTTCGGCACCCACCCGGTCCAGGTCGTGCACGAGTGGAACACCGCGGTGCACGTCCAGGACAACGAGGCCGACGCGAAGAAGCGGGCGTTCACCAAGGCCGAGCTGCACGCGTTCTTCGAGCACTGCGACGACGAGGTCGCCCGGATCCGGGCCTTCGGCCGCAAGGGCTGGCTGCCGGCGTTCCGCGACGCCACCCTGTTCAAGACCGCCTACGCCTACGGGCTGAGGCGCAACGAGACGCGGATGCTCGACGCCGCCGACTTCGGCCGCAACCCGCACGGTGCCGAGTACGGCGAGTTCGGCCGCTGCCAGGTCCGGTTCGGCAAGGCCAAGAAGGGCTCCCCGCCCAAGCGCCGCGGCGTGCTGACTGTGTTCGGCTGGACCCCCGACGTCCTGGACGAGTGGTTCACCGAGGTCCGCCCGCTTCTGGGCACCGACGGCAACCCGGCGGCCTGGCCCTCCGAACGCGGACTGCGGATCGGCTGCCAGCGCATCAACTCCCGCTTCATCGCCTACCGCAAGGCCCTGGGCCTGGACGACGGGCTGGACTACCACTCCTTCCGAAGGTCCTACGTCACCCACCTCATCGAGGACGGCTGGGATCCCCGCTTCGTCCAGGAACAGGTCGGCCACGAGCACGCCAGCACCACGTCCATCTACACCTGCGTCTCCTCGGACTTCCGCACCCGCACCCTGCGCCGGCACCTGGACACCACCGTCGCCGCCGCCCTCCAGGCCCAGAACGGGAGGCAGGCATGAAGCGCAAGGTCGGCTACACCTGGCGGCTGCGTGAGCTGATGGCCCAGCACCGCATCTTCACCGCGACCGAACTGGTCCCCCTGCTGCGCGAACGCGGCATCGACCTGTCCGCCTCCCAGGTCCACCGCCTGGTCTCCGGAACACCGGAGAGGCTGTCGCTGCAGGTCCTGTCCGCACTCTGCGACATCCTCTCCTGCACCCCGGCCGACCTGGTGACCACCACCGCCGAGAACGCCGGCGTCCGCAAGACCGCCACCGGCGACCTGCCCACCCCGCCCTCCAACGTCGCGAAGCTCCGGCCCCGCGCGGCCCGCATCCTGCCCGACGCATGAGCCGCCCCTACGCCACCGACGAGCAGTACGAACGCTGGTTCATGGCCGAGTGCTGCCGCTGCGGCCAGCGCAGACACAAGGCCGGCACCTGGCCGGACGGATACGTCTGCCGAACCTGCTCGGACCGCGCGGTGCGAACACGAGGCACCTGCCCGGGATGCGGCCAGGACCGGGCCCTCCCCGGACTCCACCCCGTCGACGGCTCCGCGATCTGCACGACCTGCGCCGGCTTCTCCCAGACCTTCGACTGCTCGCGCTGCCACTTCGAGGGCAAACTCCTGGGCGGCCGACTCTGCGAGCGTTGCACGCTCACCGACCGGCTGACCGCCCTCCTGGACGACGGCACGGGCCACGTCCGCCAGACACTCACGCCCTTGCTCGACATGCTGGTGGCGATGGACGAGCCCAGAAGCGGCCTGGCCTGGCTGGCGATGCGCCGCGACCATCCCGGAAACGCCTCCCAGATGCTGCGACGACTCGGACTCGGACAACTACCCCTGACCCACGACGCCTTCCACGAACTCCAGCCCTGGCGGGCAGCAGCTCACCTGGAAGAACTCCTGATGGCCAGCGGCGTCCTGCCCGCCGTCGACAAGTACATCTGCTCCTTCCAGCGATGGCTTCCCGGCCACCTGGCGGACATCACCGATCCCGAGCACGTCAAGACGATCAAGCTCTTCGCAACCTGGCACGTCCTTCCCCACCTGCGGGAACGAGCCGACCGGAGCCACATCACACCGAGCATCCGCCGCTTCGCAGCCGACCAGATCAAGCACGCGACCACCTTCCTGCAGTGGCTCAGCACCCGGGACAGCGCCCTCTCGTCCTGCGGCCAACTCGACATCGACGCCTGGTTCGCGGACAACACCGAACACAGCCGCACCTGCCTGAGGCCCTTCCTCAACTGGGCCAGGAAGAGCCGCCGTTGCCCATGCTCCCTGTCCATCCCCACCATGAAGATCTCCAGACGACCCGCACTGAGCGAGGACGAGCGCCTGGCCGCACTCGGCCGACTGCTGACCGACACAGACACACCGATGCGCCTCCGTGTCGCCGGCGTCATCGTCCTCCTCTACGCGCAACCCCTGACCCGGATCGTCCAGCTCACGGTCGACGACGTGCTCCACGACGGAGAGACCACGCTTCTGCGACTCGGGGAGCCCGCCTCTCCCGTCCCCCCACCAGTCGCAGCCCTGCTGTTGGCATACATCGCAGACCGCGACAACATGAACACCGCCACCAACCAGGCATCCCGCTGGCTCTTCCCCGGCCGCCGGGCCGGCCGACCGGCCCGTCCCGACCACATGTCCTCACGACTGCGCGAGATCGGCATCCCGGTCGCAGCCGCCCGCGGCGCCGCCATCCGACAACAACTCCTCGAACTTCCCGCCCCCGTCGTCGCTGACGCCCTCGGCTACCACGACAAGACCACCAGCCGCCTCCTCAGAGAGACCGGAGGGACCTGGAGCCGATACGCCGCAGGCAATCACAACCGGTCACCAGCGGGTTGGCTCCCTCGGGGAGCTGGCGAAAGCTGAACACGAGAGCCCCCAGTACCGACATCAAGTGCGACCTGGAGCTGGCTACGACGGCCAGATGACGACGCCATCACGCACAACCAGCGGCTCCGCCTGGCGTGATTCATAGAACCGGGTCCACCCCAGGTCCACACTGCCGTCGAAGCGTCGGTGGCAGTCGCCGGCCTTGGTCGCAAGCCAGCTGAGCAGTTCACCGGTGAGATCGAACTGGTCGGGGTGAATCTCCTGCCGACTGGTCAGAGCCCACACACCGCACCAGGTGCGCTCTCGGCGAAGGAGAATCGAGACGAGCGCGCCGCCAACCTTGAACGCCTCGCCGTGATGGCCCAGAAGGGGCTGAGGATGGTCCTCGACGACGAGTTCGCCGTCGTCGGTCTCGTTCACGAACGGAAACTCGGTCACGATGCGGAGGATCTCCGGCTTGGGGCAGAGCCCGAGGTGCCATCGGAGCTCGGCGAGCTCCTCCTCGGACAGCTCGTCGCGCAGGTCCAGCGTGAGCATGAGCTCAAAGATGTCAGCCATAGCCGCACACGCTAGCGCCCGCCCCTGACGGTCCCGTCACTCGCGGTTCTGGACGGGCATCCTCGGGCGCCCAGACGGAGGCAGCAGCTCGCGGTTACTGCCCGTGATCAGTCGGCTGGCCTCGCAGAGGAACTCACGACAGTTCAATACGCGAGCTCACCAGTAAACCGCGCCGCCCTCATCATGGGCTATCGAGAAGTGGAGTCCAGTCCGGTGTATCGAGATCGAGGTCTGCTGTGCGTACGGCGTATCCGACGGCCATATCCACGATGCCATCGCTGCCGCCTCTGATGGAGTACCACTCACCGACGTACACGCCGATCACTTCCCAGTGGCGGCCAGGACGAACAGACAGGACGGGCGCGCCGGAGCACCCGCCACCGGCGGGCGTGCTGAGCTCGAAGAAGCGGTTCCCACGGATGTCGTTGCGCTCCAGAGGGCGGCTAATGCGACGTCGGATGTGGCCCTGGGAGAACACCATCTCAGGACGTGGGAGACGGCGGAAGCCATCCATGGCGCCCGAATCGTAGAGAACAGCTTCGGGATAGCCCCAAAGCGTGTAACCGAGGCTGGCGTGCTCCTGAGCGCGACCGAACGTGAAGGGTGAGGCGTAGTTGCCGGGCGCAAGTCGCAGCACTGCTACGTCCTGTGTGGGGTGCTTCTGGATACCGACGATGGCTGCGGCCCTCCACTGACCATCGACGCCGGTGAGCAGTGCGGCATGTTCTCCGATCACCAGAGTGTCGGCGACGTGGCCAGCCGTCATGGCGAGGCATCCGTCACCGGCTTGAAGCATGAAGGCGGACCCGGCGTGAGCCTTGTACGCGAGGGTGCCATCGCGGCGGGGCACCAAGCGGGCGAGGGCGACCACGGAGTTGTCGATACGGTCGCTGTCTTGGGCGGGCATGCCGAAAGGTTTACCAGGCTGGGCAGGGCGTACTCAAAACAGGCCCGCCCGGCTCAGAGCACCTGCGCATCATTCTAAGCAGGCTCAAGATCCGTGGATAGGTCCCGGGAAGCACTCAGATCCGAGCACTCACCCGTCACTGTCCGTAAAGAGCGCCATCGGACGGTCGGCGAATCCGCGACAGTTGAATACGCGAGCCCACCAGTACTCGCGGTACGGCGGTGGACGGGCGGCTGACTGGCCATACCGGGGCGCCACGAATCCGCTTGGGCCCGCCCGCGGGCGACGCGTAGCCTCTTGGCCATGTGTTACCACGCGTTCAACGGCGCCTTCCGGCACTACGTGTGCCTCGAGTGTCGGCTCTCCTTCAAGGGCAGCACGTGGCCGATCCGGAAGCGCATCTGTCCTGGTTGTCGTCAGGAGCTCGTCTTCGCAGGCTACGACTTCGCCGCGCCCCGGCGACGCGACGCCAAGGCGTGGTCCGTCGTTGCCACCGTGCTCGCGGAGGGGCTGACCTACGACCACCGCCCCGGCTGCGGCTGCTCGCGGCTCCCTTCGTTCCGCCCCCGGACCCAATCACAGGTGCGTGTCCGCCGACGCGCGGCCGAGCGGCTGGGCCTGCCTCTGTCGGTGACCCTCGCCCGCCGCGACGCCTTCACCCCGGAGAGTCGCGACGAGCTCCCACCCTCCCCGCCGGCCGCCAAGCCCGACACGACCTGAGCGTCGCGCCGGGTGGTGTCAGACGGGGAAGAGCAAGTGCAGCACCAGGCATGAAGGTCCCGGGATAGCGATGCGATGATCTTGACCCCGAGTTCATCAGTTGATGGGCACATGAGCCAGGTCGGGCTGGTGTCGTAGCAGGTCAGCGCGGTGTGACTCGGCGAAGGGCCGCGAAAGTGTGGGCACACGATTTCAGGGAGGATCTTCCTCTGTACTGGCCTGTCGTGTGATCATGCGGGCATGTACTTGCGGAAGACCCAGCGCCGGAACAAGGACGGCAGTGCCGTGCGGTACGTCCAGCTCGCCAACAACCGGCGGGTGGACGGGCAGACGCAGGCCGAAGTGCTGGTCAACCTGGGCCGTGAGGACAGGCTCGACCTGGACGCGCTGCGCCGCCTGGTCGCCTCGATCAACCGCTACCTCGGCGAGGACGACGACGTCACGGCCCCGCTCGGGACCCAGGCCGGTCCGCTGCAGGTGGAATCCTCCCGCCCGATCGGCACGATCTGGCTACTGGACCAGCTGTGGAAGCTGCTCGGCATCGACACCGCCCTGGCCCGGCACCTGGACGGGCGCCGTTTCCGCACCGACGTCGAGCGGGTGCTGTTCGCCCTGGTCGCCAACCGCGCCGTCGCCCCCGGCTCCAAGCTCGCCGCAGGCGAGTGGGCCACCCGCGACGTGGTGATCCCGGGCCTGCCCGAACTGGACGGCAACAACCAGGCCCTGCGCGCGATGGACCTGCTCATCGAGGGCGACGCGACCGGCGCCGTGCAGGAGACGGTGTTCTTCGCCGCCGCCCACCTGCTCAACCTCGAAGTCGACCTGATCTTCTTCGACACCACCAGCACCTACTTCGAACGCGACGGCGAGGACGAAGAATCCGACGAGGCCCTGCGGCGGTTCGGACACTCCAAGGACCACCGCAAGGACCTGCCGCAGATCGTCATCGGGCTCGCGGTCACCCGCGAGGGCATCCCGGTCCGCTGCTGGGTCTGGCCCGGCAACACCTCCGACACCACCGTGATCACCCAGGTCAAGGACGACCTGCGCACCTGGCGGCTGGGCCGGGTGGTCACCGTCGCCGACTCCGGATTCTCCTCCGAGGCCAACCTGGCCTACCTCACCCGCGCCGGCGGCCACTACATCACCGGCGTCAAGATGCGCGAGACCAGCAAGAAGGCCGACGCCGCACTCGCCCGCCAGGGCCGCTACCAGGAGGTCCGCGACAACCTGCGGGTCAAGGAGGTCCGCTTGGACGGCGACCCGGGCCGCCGCTGGGTCGTCTGCCACAACCCTGCCGAGGCCGCCCGCGACGCCGAGCGACGCGAGCAACAACTCACCGCTATCAGCGATGAGTTGGAGCGAATCGCCCAGGCCCGCACCGCCGACGCGAAGAAGGCCAAAGACAAGGCGGCCAAGACCGGCAAGCGCCCAGTGAAGCCGAACGACGCCGTCCACCGCAAGGCCGAGTGCGCGCTTCGCGACCATCCCAGCCTCGGGCGGTGGCTCAAGCAGCACCCCACCACCGCACGCCTGTCGATCGACCGGGCCAAGGTCGCCGCCGAGTCCCGACTCGACGGCAAGTACCTGCTGGCCACCTCCGACCCGGACCTGTCCGCCGAGGATGTCGCGCTCGGCTACAAGAACCTGCTGGAAGCCGAACGTTCCTTCCGCACGATGAAGTCCACGCTCTACCTACGGCCGGTCTTCCACCGCCTGGACGAGCGGATACGCGCCCATGTGCTGCTGTGCTGGCTGGCCCTGCTGCTGATCCGCGTCGCCGAACGCCGCACCGGCACCACCTGGCGCACCATCAGGAACGAACTCGGACGGATCCACCAGGTCACCCTCGCCGGGCCGGCCGGACGCCTGCAGCAGACCACCCGCATCACCGACACCCAAGCCCGGCTCTTCAAGGACTGTGGAGTACCGATGCCACCAAAGATGAGCGGCATCCAGACCACCGAATAGCCCCTGAGCTGGGAAAACATCCACCAGAGCCGTGGACACACGCCTCCAGCAGTCCCGCATGCCGTTCCCGCAGGTCAACCCGCGAATCCGCCCACCACGTGTGCCCGCCTACTGATGAAGTCGGGTTGACGTGACAGGCGTGATCACTGCATCGGAGCAGTCCTGGATAGCCCCGTTCACCGGGCTGAGCCCTCGCGCGTTCGGCAAGCTGATCACGATGCTGCGGTGCGAAGGTGCCGATGCGGTCCGCCCAGGACGCCCCTGGTCACTCTCACTTGAGGACCGCACCCTCCTCGTCGCAGCCTACTGGCGCACGAACCTGACGCTACGGCAGCTCGCACCCCTCTTCGGAATCTCGAAGTCGACGGCCGACCGCGTCGTAGACCACCTCGGGCCCCTGCTCGCGCTCAAGCAGCGACAGCGATTCCGGAAAGACACCGTGCTCATCGTGGACGGCACGCTGGTCCCCACCCGCGACCACAGCATCGCCGAGAAGTCGAAGAACTATCGGTACTCCACCAACCACCAGGTCGTCATCGACGCCGACACCCGACTGGTCGTCGCCGTCGGGCGCCCGGTCCCCGGCAACCGCAACGACTGCAAGGCCTGGGTCGAGTCCGGCGCGAAGGCCGCCGTCGGCCGGACTACGACGATCGCCGACGGCGGTTACCCGGGCACCGGCCTCGTCATCCCGCACCGCCGGCCAGCTGGCGGCGAGCTTTGCCAGTGGAAGCAGGAGCACAACCGTTCCCACAAACAGGTCCGCGCCCGAGTCGAGCACGTCTTCGCCCGGATGAAGACCTGGAAGATCCTCCGCGACTGCCGACTCAAGGGCGACGGAGTCCACCACGCCATGCTCGGCATTGCCCGCCTGCACAACCTGAGCCAGACCGCGTAGCCGAACGATAACCCCACCCCGCGGTTCGCCCCAGCGCGCCGGTGATCAATTACGGGACAGCCCTTAGCCACGGAGCATAGCTGGGAGCTTTGCCATTTGCTTGGGCCTACTGTAGTCCAACATTGGCGTAGCCAAGATTCGTTTCTCGGGAATCCTCGGCGCGTCCTCCGCCATGGGGGGAGATGTTGGTGTATGCAGGTCGAGGCCCTCTGGCTGCGGACGCCGGAAGGGGAGCGGGGAATCGGGGTGGCTCGTGGGAAGTAGCGCCTTCGAGGAGCTGTCGCAGACAGGCGAGCTGGGGCCTGTCACACTCGATCTGTTGCGGCGGCTGGTTCATCAGGTACGCGGAACCTACGGCTTTCCGCCGCCTGAGGGGTACACGGAGTGGAGCGATGATGCAGCCTACGACGTAATTACGGCGATGCTGACCCGAAAGGGAGAGGGGCGTAAGTTCGTCACCAGCTGCTCCGTTCTCGCCGTCGACGAAGCCTCGCTGGAGCGCCTATTTCTCGCAGCGATCAAGAACTTCCTCATCGATGAGGCGAAGAAGACGCCGCGGGGCAAGCTCCGGCGCCGAATCGCCCGTCTGATGAGCGAGGACCCGGTCTACCGGAAGGGCCCGGGTTCGCCACCGCGATGGGCATTGGCCGAGCATGCCGAAGGCGCCATATGGCAGGGAGACCTCGACGGCCTGATTGCGCAAGCGGCACGGGTGACAGGAGTCGGCATCACCCGCTGGAACCATTCCGGCCCCACACCCAAGCAGACGGTCCATGCCCTCAAAACCATTCTCCTGAACGTGCTGCATTATGCGCAGGGCGCGGTGCGGGAGGAAGATCTCGCCAAGGTGCTCCAGGCCCGGTTCGAGCTCTTGGCGCCGGCTCGTTTCATCACGCTGTACGCAGACGAGGGGACTGTCTCCGAACTCGTCCTACAGCGCTCGGCTGATACGGCCGATCCTGTCGGGGGCGAGGGGGTGGCCGACGACATCTGGCAGCGTCTGTCCCCCAACGAGCGCCTGCTGCTTCCCTACCTCGACGAGGACGCTCATCACGCGGCGCAGCTGTTGGAGATCCGGCGCGGCCACGCGGCTGCTGTTCTGTCGAACCTCAAGACGACGCTCGCTATGGCCTTGTCGGCGGAAAGCGACCAGCAGTCGGTGATGGCGGCGCTGCTGCGGCGCTGCGGCGGTGCCCCGTCCTGAACGGCCTCGAGTTATGTCGTCCGGATCCGGTGAAGAGAGAATGCACTGATGGACCACAGCCACGGGGGAGACGGTATGAGTTCTGTCCACACCACGGCCTACCAGCGGCTGGTGGCCGCCGCGGCGCAGTTGAAGGTACCCGACGCTGTCCTCCGGGTAACCGCCGCACCACCCCCGGACCCGCAACCTGGCCAGATCTGGCGCGCGGTCTGGGAGGACGTGGTCCAACTGCTGCTCGTCACAGCGGTCGGCGACGATGACACTGTGCAGGCTGTACCGGCGTCCTTCGAGCGGTTCGCCGACGCCGACACCTTGCTCCTACCCGCTTCAACATCCACCTTGGAGGAGCCGTTGGCACTGTGGTGGGGCTTGGAGACCACCCTTCCGTGGTGTGTGCTGGACCGGCAGGTCAGCGAGCTGACCAGCCGCCCTCCCACCCTCACCGCACACACGCTCGCCGATGCCCTAGCCGACTCGCAGCGTGGCAGTGCCGCAGCCGTGTCCGCTTCGGGCAACGAGTACCGCGAGGTCCTGGCCGACCGGATCGCGGTCCTGCGCTCGGGGCAGTGGGCCCCGCAGGGCTCAGGAGGCTTGCCGCAGCTGTTTCGAGCCAAGGCTGTCACCGCGGCGGATCTCGCAGCCGAGCTGAAGCTGCCGCCGCCGCAAGCATTGGCCGTGTGGAGGGGACAGCAGCCCCTCACCGCCGATCAGGCCGCCGCGCTGGCCGAGCGCCTCGGTCAGCCGGCCGGCCAGTTGATCGCAGCCAACCCGGCCCTGCCGCCGGATGTCGTGCACGAGCTGAACCGCCCCTTGCGCCGCGCGCAGGTGAAGGTGCTTGCTGGGCGATACGACGAGGGGGAGCACGATGCGCGGCTGCGTGCCGCGTACGGCATCTTCGCGCTTGCGGCGCGTCAAGGGGGACCTGCCGGACCGAACTGGACGGCACGCACGGACCGCTATTTCGAACTGGTTCTAGGCGAGTAGGGGAGTGCCGCGTGGTCGACTACGTGCTCGCCGGCGCGGCCCGGACCCAGGCCTCGGCGATGGTCGAGGAGCTCGAAGCGGCCCGTCCCGGTGCGGTGGATCGCCTGGGGCAGGGCGCTCTCGCGGAGCTGAGGAGCTGGCCCGAGCTGATCGTTGTGGATGTTGAGGAGAGTACGGCGGAGCAAGGATGCAGTGTCGCCGGGGCGTACGACTTCGGGCCGCCACCGCGTCTCTCGGTCGCCACCTCGGCCAGCCACGCACGGCGGGACTTCACCGCCCTGCACGAGCTGGGCCACCATCTGCAGAAGAACAACTTCGCCCTCATGGATGCCTTCAGCAGGGAACCTGATGGTGGTGTCCTCCTCGAGGACGCGGCCTGTGACGCGTTTGCCGCGGAGATCCTGCTGCCCGCCTCCCTCGTCGACCGGCACCTCGACGCCAAGGGACCCGACGCGTCGGCGATCACCCACCTGTGGCGGGCGAGCAATGCCTCCCGGATGGCGGTGTGTGTCCGGGCCGCCCAGCGGCTGCCCGCGCCCGGACACGTCCTTCTCCTCGACCGTGCGGGGCGCCTTGCCTTCGGCGCCTCCCACGGTCTTCCGCCCCTGCCGCGCGGCAGCCTCCAAAGCGACATCCCCGTCGTCGACCGCGCCGCGGCCGGCTCCGGCCGCGCCCAGGGGCGGACCCGGGTCCGCTACCGCGACGGCATCCTCGGGCGTGAATTGCACACCGACATCGCGCCGATGGACGGCTACCTCGTCGCCGTCCTCGTCGCCGACTCCGCCCCTTGGCGCGCCTTCACCCCGCCAACCCCCGACACCGGCCCCCGGTCACGCGAGTACATCTGCGCAAACTGCGACGAGGAGTACCACTCCTTCGAACCGGCCTGCCCGCGCTGCCACGTCCCCAGCTGCCCTGAGTGCGGCCGCTGTACCTGCCCGTCCCGCGTGGCCGAACGCCTGTGCCCCAACTGCTTCACCCTGCACCCTCCCAGAATGTTCTCGCCGGGCAGCGACCTCTGCCTGAACTGTTCCTGACGCTCCGCAAGTCCCATCCGCACCGCCTTCACCGCTACTCGCGAGTTACGTCGTCTGTCCCAGGCGAAGCACCCGAACCGGGTGCTCACGGATCCTGGGCGCCGGCCTCGGGGCCGTCGGAACCCCGGCCGGCAGGAACAGAACGATGGCCATTCAGATCACCGCAGTACGTCTGTCCCCCGGCGGCACCACGCACGAGCACATCACTCACCTGTGGTGGACCAACCAGACGTCCGGCAGCACCGGAAGCAGTACCCGGGCGCAGCTCGTCGACTGGATCGAGAACCAGTCTGGCAAGGCCTACACCAGCGACGCGGCCGGGCGCCGCGCGGAAGTCTTCGTGGTGACGCCCGCCAAGGGCGAGAAGTACCTGCGGACCCGCGCGGACGGCGTGTGGACCGATAACCTCCTCGCCCTTCCCCGGCGCTGACCCAGCGCTTGGTACGGACCGTCAGGCGTGCCGCCGCTCCCGGCGGCACGCCGAACGACCCGCCCGCCCCACCAATTCCCGGGAGAACCCGGGGCCGACCGTGCATCACACCTTCAGGAGGACTCATGTCCCAGGACAGCCACGGGCCCGCGCCCGTCACCATCGTCGTCAACACCCGCCCGCACACCTGGGAGGCGAAGGAGATCACCTTCGAGCAGGTCGTCGACCTCGCCTACCCTGGCCAGGTGCCGACCGACCAGGACACCTACACGGTCCGCTACAGCCGCGGCCACGACGGACACGGAGCGGGCAGCCTCACGGCCGGCCACAGCGTCACGGTGAAGAAGGGGATGGTCTTCGATGTCTACCGCACTTCTCGCTCGTGACCCCGACCTGGCCCGACTTCTCGACGACGGCTATGACGTCGTCGTCCACGGAGGCCACATCATCGTCCGGCACATCCCGTACGTCACCGAAGACCGCAGCGTCGAGCACGGCTTCCTCGCCTACCCCGTGACCGTCAGCGGAGACCGCCTGGTTTCCGGAACCGACCACCGCATCTGGTTCAGCGGCTCCGTCCCGTGTGACGAGCACGGCCGGCCGTTGGCCCTGGCGAGCCCCGAGCTCCGGGAGATCGCCGAGGGCGTGCGGGCGGACTTCATGCTCTCCAGCAAGCCCGGGCCCGACGGCTACCCGGACGAGTACGCCAAGATCACCGCGTACGCCCGGATCATCGCCGACCAGGCGCACACACTCGACCCCTCGGCCACGCCCACCCCGGGCGCGGCGTGGCAGGAGATCGACGACGACAGTCCCTTCGTCTACCGGGACACCGCAACCTCCCGCGCCGGCATCGCTGCCATCAACCGCCGTTTCCGAGGCCACCGCGTCGTGATCGTCGGCCTCGGCGGCAGCGGGAGCTACATCCTCGACCAGGTGGCCAAGACCGAGGTCGACTCGATCCTCCTCGTCGACGGCGACACCTTCGACAACCACAACGCGTTCCGCGCTCCGGGCGCCCCGACCCTCGAGACCCTGCGCGGCCGCCCGGCCAAGGTCGCCTATCTCGCCTCGATCTACGCGAACATGCACCGGGGCGTGAAGGCCTGCGAGGAGTACCTCGACGAGGACAATCTCCACCTGCTCACCGGAGCGACGTTCGTCTTCCTCGCCTCGGACGACGCCACCGGCAAGCCGGCGATCATCGACTGGCTCGAGGCACACGATGTCCCGTTCATCGACGTCGGCATGGGCGTCGAGGAGATCGACGGCCACCTCAGCGGGCTGCTGCGCGTCACCACTAGCCTTCCCGGCCGCCGTGACGCAGCCCGCCGCCGTATCCCGCAGCCGGCACCCGAACGCGACGCCTACGCCCGGAACATCCAGACCGCGGACCTGAACGCGCTCAACGCTGTCCTGGCCGTCATCCGCTGGAAGCGCTCCATCGGCATCTACGCCGATGCCACCGACGAAGGCCACTCCACGTATTCGCTGATCACTAACGAGATCGCCAACGAGGACCTGCCGTGACCACCCAGGACACCCTGCGCCCGGTCTTCACCGAGACGTTCCCCCCGAGAATGGAACCAGGGATGCTGTACGTTTCCATCCCCTACCGCACCTGCGGTCACCTGTGCTGCTGCGGCTGCGGGAACGAGGTCGTCACGCCGCTTTCCCCCGCTCAGTGGTCGCTCACCTTCGACGGCGAGAACGTGTCCCTCTCCCCGTCGATCGGCAACTGGTCGCTCCCCTGCCAATCGCACTACTGGATCCGTGAGGGCCGCATCCGCTGGAGCCGCCGGTACTCGGCAGCGGAGATCGATCAGAACCGGGCTCGGGACCGTCGTCTGCTGGACCTGGAGACCACGGTCCCCGAGCCGGGACCGCCGTCCAGACTCCGCCGCTATCTGCGGTTCTTGCGCCCGTAGGCCGACGAACGATCGTCCTGACGAAGCGGCCCCGCAGGTACGGAGCGTGACGGTGGAGGCGGAGCCCAGGACGTGTGCGGTGACCTAGCCGGGTCCCGCTCCGGCTGCCCGGGCCGCGTTCCGAGTTGGCCCCGCCCTCCATGGTGAGTAGGGCCAGCTAGCTTCTCGGCACCAACCATGTGCAAGTGACTGGGCATGGCTGTTCTGCCAGGACTGACATGTCCGTGTTCGTCTCCGCAGGCGCCTGCGGAGACGGCTGGGCTTAGGCGACGGCGCGGTCCTCGTCCAGCTCGGCGTCGATCGCGGTGTACAGGTGGGCACCGTGGGCCCAGCGCTTCAGGGTCCGCCGTCCTACGAGCTCCAGGTCCTGGTCGTCGCCAAGCGCCCTGGCGTCCGCGGTGAAGCCGTTGAGGCCCACCATTACGGGTACGTCGGCGCGGTGCACGGGCCGGGCGGTGCCATTGAAGGTCTGCACGTCCCGAGAGCCGACCGGCTTGGCATAGTGCTTGCACTGCACGACCACCTTGCGGCCGAGATGGTCGTAGGCGATGACGTCCGCCCCGAGGTCACCGCGGCGCCCGGAGTGCTGGACATGAGTGAAGCCGTCCCGGACGAGCAGAGCGGCGCACGCCTTCTCGAAGTCGGTCGGGTGCATCGCGTCGAGGTGACGCATCCGATAGAGCGGGCCGGCCAGCTCGTCCTCTTCCTCCTCCTCGTAGTCCGCATAGTGGGTGTAGTTGCGCGGGGCGAAGGTTCTGAGCAGCAGGAGGGTGGCGACAAGAACGACTGGGCTGGCGATGAGGGCCGACCACCAGGCGTGGCCGGTGATCCAGCCCCATGCCTCCACGGTGAGCCAGTGCCAGAACGTGGTGGTCAGCCACTGCCAGAGCATCTTGGCGGCGGCGAGGGCGACCACTGCCCCGGCGATGAATTTCAGCAGCGGATCGAACGTGCCGTCCTCGCGCACGGGACGCCTCCTTGTCGAATCGGTGGGTGGAACAGTCAGGCTGCAGGCCGGCCCGATCCGCGGCGAAGAGGACGGGCCGGCAGCCGTAGCAGGTCGTGCAGAGCGAGGCCGTGTTCGGCCCACAGGCGGAGCCGATCCCGGTCGACCCAGTGCACGGCGTGCTTGTCACCCCACGCCTTTGCGTCGCGGGTGAAGGAGCCGTTGGTGACCACGACCGCGATGTCGGCGCCGTGGGCGGGCCCGGCAGTGCCCTTGACCTGATACATGACCTGGGAGCCGACCTTCGCACCGACCTTGGTGTGCTTGGCCTGGAGGACGATGCGGCCCAGGGTGCGGTGCTGACCGATCACGTCTGCGGCTTGGTCGCCCTGCTGGCCAACCTTCCGGGCGCTCCAACCGTCCCGGATCAGCAGATCTCGCAGCGCGAACTCGAACTCCTGGTCTCCGAGGGCGTCGATGCCGGCGAGGCTGAGCCTCATCGTCGCCAGCCGCTCGGCACGCACCCGGTCGGCGTCCCGCCTCCGCGCCCACCACGCCATTGCGGCAACGGCCGCCATGCCCGCGAGGACGGCAAGGACGGGCCAGTTGCGTGCGGCGGCCTGGACGGCGGCCTCGACCGCGTGGGCGAGCCAGACGAGCGCTGCAAGGACGACGGCCGTGGCTGCGAGGACTTCCGTGGTCCCGCGCGGCCGACGGAGCCGGCGCCGCGTGCGTGCCATCAGCGCCCCGCAGGGGCGGAGACCGCAGGAGCGGGCTTGTTCGGCGTGGTCGTTTCGGTGTGGCTGAAGCCGATGAAGTGCCCCCACAGCCACACCAGCGCGCAGATCCCGGCGATCGTCCAGCCGCTCATCTTCTTCGTGCTCGGCCGCGGGTTGCGGCGGATGTGGCTGCGGACGACGTGATATCCCTCGGGTACCGGCATCGGACTCGTTCCCTCCCATCGGCGGACCGCACCGCGCGGCCGTCTGGCATTGATGTACCAGCGGCCCATGACAGGAACTGATGGATCACCAACAAGCGGATAGTTCTCTGGACACGTTCCGGACAACCTCCCAGGAGCGGGCGGCTCACCTGTGCGCTCCTGCGAAGCGCCTCTGACCTTGCGTGATCGAACGACTTCATAGGCCGAACGAATAGAGGCTAGGCGGGAGGACGAGGACGTCTGGGCTGGGGGAGGGCGAGCTGGCCTGCCCGGATGCCACTCAGCGATGGGGCAGGGCAACTGGTCATGGATATGGCGGGAAGTGACGGCGTACGCCGGTGGTACAGGCTGGGGGTGATCCTGCCCGGATCCGCCGGTGCCCGGGACCTGTGAGGAGAATGATGGGCAGCGCCCGTCTGTGGGCCAGGCGGCGGAGTCCATAGGTATCCACCTGGGGACGCACGGCAGAGTCGGTCGTCCGGCCGACGGCCGGTGGTCCACCTGCTGGTCGGGATTACCGGGTCGGGGAAAGACCAGCTACGCGACTCGACTGCTGAGTCGGCTGGCGCGGTCCGGCTGTGGGTGGACGAGTTGGTGCACGCCCAACACGGCCGCTGCGGCGTGGACTAACCCGAGCACCGGCACTTCGAGCTGGAGGCCCTGGTGGTCGCAGAGGTCCGCGAGCGCCTGGCCGAGTTTGTCGCCAGCGGGACGGACGTGGTGCTCAACCACGGGCTGTGGTGTGGCTCCAGGGGGCCGCGAGGAGTGGAAGAAGCTGGTCACCGAGGCGGGTGGCGGCTGCTGTACTTCCCGGTGCCGAAGGACGAACTGCTGCGATGCCTGGCCGAACGTAACGAGCGCGAGGAGGCCAAAGTGCCCACCTGACGGCCAGCGCGCTGGACGACTTCTACGAGCGGTTCGACGTCCGCGAGGGCGAGGGCGAGGAGATCACCGCCCCTGGCTCGTTCCAGTCGAACGCCCGCGCGGGCGGGGGGCAGGCGTCGACCAAATACTGGGCCCTCCTCAGCCCACCCCCAGGAGTCTCGGTGAGGCTGACCGGTCGCAGCTCCAGCTGGCGGATGCCCATCCGGCCGCCGGGCCTCGGTGCTGCGGGCCTGCGAGAGGGCCTTCCAGGCCTCGGTGGTCAAGCGAAGGCTCAAGCCGCAGATCGCCCGGCCAGCGGGCGGCACTCCGATAGGCCGCTAACCGACGGCCTCGTAGGACGCCTTGAGCAGTGGCATCGCCCGATCGAGGTCGTCCGCGGAGTAGATCCGCACCTCCAGGTCCCCGGTGCCGTGGTGCCCTACCTCGCTCACGTCTCGGGTGAAGCCCTCCTCCAGCACCACCGACCGAGGATCGAGCCGCAGGAAGACCCGCAGACCGGTCGTCAGCACCTTCACGGTCGCGAAGTTCCCGCCGCGCCGGTAGGCGATGTACTGCTTCAACTCCACACTGTGCGCATCGCCGAGGGCGAGCAGCCGACCGTCCAGATCCTCGTATAGCTCCCGCACCGCGGCCGGCGCTCCGGCCAGCCGCTGCGCCACCGTCTTGCGGCCAGCGGCCGGAATCCCCGGCTCGCCGTCAGTAGTTCGAGCAGACATTCCGGCACTCGAGGTCACGAGGTCCAGCGACAGCAAGTCGTCACCGAAGCGTCGGTACTGCACCAGATCGATGCGCCGGTCGATCTCGCCGACCGCGTGTCGATCGAACTTGCTGTAGTCGGCAGCGACACAGATGATCCTCGGACTCGTCCAGTCAACCTGCCCCACCGCCTCGGGGCCAAGCACACGCGCCACCAGGCCCTCGAAGTCACCCTGGTGGTCCCGGAGCCACGCCAGGTAGTACAGCCCCTGGTTGATCACGTTCTCGTCGCGGGTGCGCTTGTACTCGACCACGACGGGCGAGCCATCCTCGTCCAGGCCCAGCGAGTCGATCCGCCCCGCGTGCACCGGGCCCGTGGACACCTCCGAGTCCAGGAATCGGATACCGAGCATCGACGACATGTTGCGCTCGATGCACGTCTGAAGGTGCCGCTCCAGGGCCACCGCCGAGCTGGCGATCTCCACCGCCTCGCCGCCGTTCAGGCGGAACACCCTCAAAGTCACGATCCCCCCGATCTCGCAGACCCGCTGACCCGGGCGGGCAGAAAGATCACCATATCCGCCTAACAGGTCGTAGGCTAGGGCAAATTGTGCGCAAATGAATCGTGCGGTCGGATCGATGATCCGGCGGCGAGTGGCTGGATTCTGCCCGATCGAGGCGACATTTCGCGCCGACAACTACGCTCAGAGCTTCGAAGCCGTCTGGGCCGGCGCACGCCGCTGGATGCCCGACCGGGAGGGGACCGCCACGCATGGGCAGGACTGAGTACTACAACGACCCGAACGCCCCCAAGGCCAACACCCTCATCCCGGCCAGCAACCTGCTCGTCGTCGACGACCAGGGAGCGATCCTGCTCCAGCGACGCCGCGACACCAGCCAGTGGGCCTTGCCTGGCGGGGCCCAGGACATCGGCGATACCGCCGCCCAGTGCGCCGTGCGCGAGTGCCTGGAGGAGACCGGCATCGTCGCCGAGATCACCGGGTTCCTCGGCGTCTACACCAACCCGAACCACATCGTCGCCTACACCGACGGCGAGATCCGCCAGCAGTACGAGAACACCTACATCGGCCGCCCTATCGGCGGCCAGCCGACATCAACGACGAGGCCGACGGCGTCCGCTTCGTCCGGCCCGCCGACCTCGACCAGTACGACATCCACCCCAGCATGCGCCAGCAAATCGGCGACTACCTCGCCGGCACCTACCCCTACCTCGGATGATCGCCACCCAGGCCGCGCCCTACGCCGCCGAGCGGGACACCGATGGGACTTGCCCTGCAGGACAACGGCCTGCTCGGTTTGGCGTCGGCCGTGGACTCCGTCTCTCCTCGGGAACCGGGTACGGCCCGGCACGAACGCTGGCGGCTTTCAGCCGCCCCACTCGATGCGCACCGGTTCCCGGGCCGCGGCCAGGGCGCCATCAAGGTCGGCCAGACGCTCCGCGAGGGTCGCTGTGGCAAGGCGTTCGGGGAGCGCGGTGGAGAACTTCAGGCCGCGGACCGCGCGCGGGTCGACCGAGGGCAGGGTGAGGGAGTCGGGCAGTTCCGCGCGGGCCGCCTTCCAGTCGCCAGGCGAGAGATCCTGGCGGAGGCGTACGTGGGTGTCGGTGGGGCGTTGGACGGGGTCGGCTAGGTTGCCGAGGGAAGCGGTGAGGGTCGCGTTGGCCCGGTAGCCGGCCCAGGTCCACCAGCGGGCCGCGTCGGCGTCGCGCGCCAGGAGAGTTCCGGCAGGATGGACTTCGCGCGGCGCACGATCGGTACGCAGCACCGCGAGGGCGGTCTCCGCACGACGGGTGAGGCGGACGCCGGGGTCTTCGCCGAGGAGCACGTCGCGCATCGCACGCGTGAGGGCGAAGGACAGGCCGCGGAACTCGCTGCCCTGCCACTTGGCCACGCCGCCGTCCTGGACCGGTTCGACGAAGACTCGCCGCCGCGCCCAGTCGGTGAAGGTGACTTGCCAGCTGCGTCCGGCGAGCAATAGGCGCCGTGGCCCTGGCCGTTCCTCGGTGAGTACGGAGGGGTCGGTGGTGCCGATCTCCGCGCGCCCGGCGAGAACGGTGAACTCGGGAGGAGCCGTGAAGGAAGCAGTGAGCTCCATGAAGTGCCGTCGCCTGAAGGCCTTCTCGGCCTCGGGCCCGATGAACAGCATCCCGCCGTCCCGGTCCAGGAAGCCCTGTGCAGCGAGATGGTCGACGAGGGGCTGTGCGGAGGCGTCGAATGGCGCGAGGCCGTTCCACTGCTCGGCCCACACCTGGTCGCCGAGCTGATGCTGCTGCAGGATCACCGCGAGGAGCTGCTGGGCGACTAGGTGGCGGGGCGAGGGTGGCGGGGTGATGGGCTCGACCCAGCCGCGCGACCACAACGTGAGCAGGCCGGCGGCCTGGAGCAGCGTGTCCTCGCGGGTCGCCAGGAACAGGCAGTTGCGCGACGAGCCGGCACGCCGCCCGGTACGGCCGATACGCTGCAAGAACGAGGCGACGGTCGACGGTGAATCGATCTGGATGACACGGTCCAGGTCGCCAACGTCGATGCCGAGTTCCAGCGTGGACGTGGACACGATCACACAGTCGCGGGCCTCGGCGAAGGCAGCCTCGGACCGGGCACGCTCCTGGGCCGACAACGACGCGTGCGAGAGGAAGACCGTGACCTCGCGCTCCCGCAGCGCGGCACCCAGCTCCTCGACCTGCTTGCGCGAGTCGCAGAACACGAGCCTTTTCTCGCCACGGTGTAGGGCCTCGATCACCTTGGCGGCATTGGCGAGCGAGCCGACGTAGTCCAGCTCCACGTCGCCTGACGGACGCGCAACTGCCTTGTCGGATACATCGGATGCCTTGGAAGCGCGGGTCAGGTCCGGTGCGACGACCCGCCCCACCCGCTCCTTCGGCCGGGCCCCCTGCAGCCAGGTGAGCAGTGCGTCAGGGTTGCCGACCGTCGCGGAGAGGCCGATCCGCTGGATCGGCCTGCCGGTCAGGCGCTCCAGGCGTTCCAGTACGGCGAGCAGATGCCAGCCTCGATCGTCGGCGGCGAAGGCGTGCACCTCGTCGATGACGACGGCTCGCACCTGACCGAGCATCAGCGCATGGTCTGTCTTGACGCTGATCAGCATGGCCTCGAGCGACTCAGGTGTGGTCAGTAGCACGTCAGGGGCATCGACTCGAATCCGACGCCGCGTGGCCTCCGAGGTGTCGCCGTGCCAGAGGGCGGCACGCCGCCCGAGCCACTGCGCATAGCCGTCGACGCGGTGGACGAGGTTGTTCAGCAGGGCTTTCAGTGGGGCCAGATACAGCACTGACGTTCCCGTCCACCCCTGGTGGGCCATGGCGGAGAGCACGGGGAAGACGGCCGCTTCGGTCTTGCCGCCCGCCGTCGGGGCGAGCAGCACCGTATCCTCGCCGTCAAGGAGTGGCCCGACGGCCGCCTTCTGAAGAGGGCGCAGATCGGGCCAGCCCAAGGTATTGACGATGTGGTGCACGATCACCGGATCAAGCCGCTCCACCGGGTCCGAACCCACCGCTTCTGAGCCCACAGCTACAGCTCCAGCTCGATCTCGTCTGCCGACCCAGTGAGGGCAGCTGCGTTGCGCTCTACGTCGGTCAGGTCACCACCGCGGAGGGTGAGCCGGTAGTGGGCGCGCGGATCGAAGTCGGGGAACTGGTCGACACGGTCCAGGACATCGCCCACGAGCTTCTTCAGGAACACCCGCGGCGCCACCCCCACCTTTCCCCCCAGTGCCCCGCCGACCGCGCCCGCCAGGTCGGCGATGTACGTGTCGTCGGCGAGCATGCCGATCCGCTCCGGGGAGTCGGCCCCCTGCGCGTACAGGTCGCGGATGGTGGCGCCGAGGCTGGTGAGCGAGCCGGTCGTGAAGCCGGGCAGCCGCACCTGCACGGCACGCGGGTTATCGAAGCGCGGGTCGGTGGTGAAATCGGTGGCCAGGCGCTGCGCGAGCGGTGCGAGGCGCTGCACGCCCTGCTGGCCGTCGTAGAAGGCCGGGGTGCCCGTGATGATCAGGTACAGGCCGGGGAAGCGGCCGGAGTGCACCTCGTCGATCAACTGCCGCAGGGCGTTGAGGGCTTTGTCGCGGGCGTCGGACCGTACCCGCTGCAGTGTCTCGACCTCGTCGAGGACCAGGACCAGACCCGCGTGCCCGCTGTCGCGCAGCACGGTGAGCAGTCCCTGCAGGAAACCGAACGCGCCGAAGTGGTCCAGGTCGCCGCGCACCCCTGCGGCGCGCCGGGCGGAGGCGGCGACGTGCGGCTGTCCGCCGAGCCAGGACAGGACGGCGGAGGCCGTCGGCTCGTCACCGGCTTGGACCGCCTGCCGGTAGCCGCGCAGCGCGGTCGCGAAGGCGGGTGCGTGCCGGGACACCTCGGCGAGCCGCGCGGTGAGCAACCGTTCGACGGCGGCGGGCAGCTCGTCCTCGCTTACCCCGTCGTCCAGTGCGTCTTCCTCCAGCGCGTAGAACCATGCGTCGATGACCGGCCGCAGCGCACTGGGCGGGAAACTCGCCGTGGTCAGACGCTCGGTGAGTCGCCGGTACACCGTCTCCAACTTGTGCAGCGGCGTCTCGGTCTCGGAGATCTGGACTTCGGCGACGGCGAACGTACGGCGTTTGGCGCGTTCTGCGAGCCACCGGGTGAAAAAGGTCTTGCCGGAGCCGTACTCACCGCGTACCGCCTTAAACACCGATCCGCCGGACGCCGCCGTCTGTAGCTCCTCGTCCACGGCCTGCTCGAACCGGTCCAGACCGGTTGCTAGGAGGTCTAGGCCGCTGTCAGGGACGGCGCCGCGGCGCAGCGCGTCGAGGACGGCCCGCCGCCGTACCGCGCCCACAGCGCCGCTTGCCGCTCCAGGGTTGTTCACGTGCTTACGTTGCCCTTCCAGTTGGGATGCACGGGGCTTACAGGTCGAACTGGGTACGCAGGAGCGTCCGGTTGAGCCTCAGCGTGCGGTTGTCGGGGAGGATTTCCAGGATCGGTGCGCCGTCGTGATTGAGGAGCTGCGCGAGGGTCGCCGCGAAGCCCGCCGCACGCGCGGCGGGCTGCCCGGCGCGCTCGGCGAGCGCGGTCATCGACAGCGTGCCCGCTTCGACCAACGCGGTCAGTGCGCGCGGCACGGCGTCGCCGCGTGGCTTGCGGGCGAGCAGAGCGAGCTGAGCCTGGTAGAGCTCGCTCGCCGTCAGCTGTCGCACGAGGTCGGAAGCAGGTCCCCCGGACGGTGTGGGCCGCGCCGGCTTGGCTGCGGCCTGTGGTTCCGGCTGAGGCTCGGGGACAGCGACCTGGTCGATGTCGAACAGGCCGAGGGTCGCTTCTCCCGACTGCTGCGTACGTCGGCGACTCGGCTTCTTCGCATTGTTCGCAGAAGCGGGCGGGGCTGCGGGTGAAGCAGGTTCGCGGACGTCGGCTTCGGTGTCGAGGTGCCACCACGCGGGTGTCGGATCGCTCACCTCCCGCCACCCCCTGGGAGGTTCGGCGCCGAACGGCAGCAGTGCGAGCACCGGGATGGTGACCTCAGCGAGGGTGGCGCCGCCGTGGTAGCCGGCCTTGCGGGCGGTGTAGCGGCTGTCATGGTCGCGAAGGGCGACGATCGCCGCATCGGGCTCGGGCCACACCACCCGCGGGCCGGACAGCTCGACCTCGCACTCGGCGACAGGACCACCCGGCGTACGATGCCGCGCGGAGCCGATGACCCCGCTACCGGCCTCCACGCGCTCGCCGTGCCGGTCCACGATGTGCCCGTGGTCGGAGGTGATCAGTACGGTCATGCCGGACGCGCGGGCGGCGCGGAGCAGCGGGGCGAGCCCGCCGACCTCGCCGACCGCCCAGGAGCCGTCGCCGAGCTTCTGTTCCTTGGCGAGCCGGTCGTCAATGGTGTTGAGGACGACCGCGACATGCCCGCGCTCGTCGGCGAGGGCCGCACTCAGGGCGCCCGAGAACGGCGATCCGGTCTCCTCGGACCGCAGGTCCTCCTTGTGGAACACGGCGGCAGGTGCGTTCTTCCAGAAACGGTGCTGAGGGAAGATCCGCTTCTCGTCGCCTTGGTCGCCCTTCATCAGCGCGCCCGCGAACAGGCTGGTGCGGCTGACGGTCGTCAGTGTCGGCAGCGCCGCCGCCATCGCTCGCCGGACTGGCCCGGACTCGGGCGCGGTCCCTGCCAGGGGGTCGAATTCGGCCCAGCCGCGCCGCAGTTCCTCGCCTAGCTCTGCGGCGATCGCCGCGCTCATGCCGTCGACGACGAGTAGCAGAACCCGCCGCCCTACGGACGTCGACGTTATCGGCGCGACGACCCGTTCCAGGAACGTCTCCACTGTCAGCAGTGACTTCGGCGGTGTGCCCCCTGCGGTCCACACGGCGAGCCGCTCGGAGAACTCGCGGTCCAGGTGCTGGCGTCGACTACGTACCTCACGGGCGACGGTGTCGTACGCGGCCGCGAGGACAGCATCCTCGTCACCGCCGGCCTCCAAGTGCTCCAGCGCCCGGTCTACCCAGCCGAACTCGGCCATCTGCCGCTCTATGCCCGCCGCCACGGTGGGGATCTCCGCGGAAGGTGCGGAGGCGAGCCACCGCCGCAGCCGCGCCGCCATTCGGACCCGCTCGACACGGGCCAGAGTCTGCGCCTCCCCGGCGAGCGCATGCGCGGACAACTCACCCAGGACCTGGGTTAGTTGTGCGCGATCCTGCGCGGCCAGGGCGTGGCCGGCCGCCGTGAACCGGGCGTCGAGCCCGCTCTGAAGGACCAGGCTCGCCCCGGCCACCGACTCTGCGCCGAACCGCGCGGTGAGTTGCGCTGCCCGCGCGAGCACTGGGTCGGCGAGCCGGTGCTCGCCGCGCTCGAGCAGGGAGCGCACATACCCCTCGCCAGTCCGGCCGAACACGGCGAAGAGCTCGTCCAGTTCCTCGCCCTTGCCGGGCAGCCGTTCACCGAAGAACCGCTCGGCGCGCCCGCGCGCCCGGAACACTGCCTCGCCGCCGCTCCCGTGTGCCCACAGTGCAGCGCACACCACGGCGAAGGCCAGTGCGTCCGAGCCGTTGCCCGCCTCGCACAGCGCGGCGACGCAACGCCCCGTCGAACCCGCCTGGTCGGGCTCGCCGAGAAACCGTCCGATACCCCGCCGCTCGGCGGCCCGCGCGCCGGCGAGGCGCTGTGGTCCGCCAGGCAGCAGTGTCCAGCGCAGCAGCTGTACCGCGTCGATCCGCTCCCCGCCTGCGGACGGATCCATCAGGCCCGCCTCGGCGGCCTCGTCGAGGCCGAGAATGCGCCGGGCGAGCAGCCCGAGCGCCTCATCGCGCGAGAGAACCCGCCGGCCCAACCCCGCTCGGTCGAGCCTCCCGGCCGAGCCGAGCAGGGCCTCGGCTGCCCACTTCTCGGCGCGCAGCCGCGCGTCGATGTCCTGAGCGCCGAACGCGGCCCGAACGACCTCCCAGTTGTCGACCTCGCGGATCCGCCGCCCGTACGTACGTGCCAGGAGCGCGGGGTCGAGCTCGGTGTCCTCACGGTCCGTCAGCACGACAAGGACGAGAGGGTCGACGGGGCCTGTTTTGTCGTTGCCGCCCAGATGACGCAGGATCTGCTCGTGCACCCCGAGCACCGAAGGCACGGCCGTCACCCAGACGCGCACCCCGTTCGGGGCACGCAATGCGGCGGGCCCGTCCCACACCGGGGCGGCCCGCAGCAGAAGGACGTGGCGCCCCCCGTCGTTCAAGGCGCTGCGCGAGGCGACGTACTGAGCGACAGTGGCCGCCGGTAGCCGCGGTGGTCCTGCGGGCGCGACGGCGGTATCGGACGTGGCGGTCTCGGACATCAGTCGACGACCTTCCAGATGATCTCGACGGTGGCGTTCGGGTCCAGCTCGGCCAGCCCGGCGATCTCCGCACGAAGCGAGGCGACAGCCTGTGCGGCGGTGGTACGGCCGCCGCCGGAGCGGCGCGCTCCGGGCTTGCGCTGGGTGCCCGCCTCTTCCTCGTCCGCCGCTTGCCCGTTGCTGATTGGTGGGTGCGCGGAACCGCCGTTGAGGTCGATGTCGTCGGGCTTCGCAACGACTACCGGCTCCGACCTGTCGACCTCCTGTTCGGCCTGTCGCTTGGCCGCCCGCTCCCGTTGCACCAGAGCGATGACCTTGCTCCCAGCCGTGCTCAACAGCACAGGGAAGTCCGGGAATTCAACGGGATCACCCGAAGCGGCTTCCTGCAGGCGGGTGACGATCGTCAAGCCCTCGACGCCGTAGCCATCCGCTAGCTTCAGTTCCTCCCAGCCCGTCCGGTGCAGCGCGTCTACCACCTTCCCGGCCGTCTTCAGCGACGTACCGAATCGCTGCGCCGTGAACCCGCCGAGGTCAAACCGCGCGAGTGCCTCCACGACACCCTTCGCCCCACCTGAAGCGGCAGCGGTCCCCGCCACCGTTCCGTCCCCGCCAAGTGTCCGCACCAGAGCGGAGGCCCGCCGCCCGAGATCCAGGCGCGGTGCGGCATCGTCCAGCCCGAGCTGCGACCGGTGCCGCTCAAGGGCAGCCACCAGCCGGTCCGCGTCGTCGACGAAGCCGCGCGCCTGCTGCCGGATCTGCCCGGCGAACTGATTGACGATCCGCCCGCGCCGCAACTGCGGCGGCTTAGCGCCGAACACTGCTTGGAAGCGGGCCTGCGCCTCCACCCAGTCCGTCTCGTCGGGCAGCGGCTGCTCACGCAGTCCGTACGTGAGCCTGAGATCGGCAGGTGCGGCAGGGGCGGGGTCGATCAGCGATCCACCGAGTACCCACACCCGGTCGGTCATCTCTGCGTACGCCGCGGCCACTAGCTTCTGCAGCGCCTCGGGCAGGCCGCGCGGTGCGGGTTTGTCCATCCAGTCGCCGAGCCGCACGAGGGTCGGCTCAGCCGCGTCGTCCTGGCGGGCGAGCCGCTGGAAGTGGTCGGGCCAGTACGAGGACTGCTTGTAGTACGCCTCCTGCTGGGTGCCCAGCTGCAGGCCACCCGCGATCCGCGCCATCACCTTGCGGTCCTTGGCGGCGACCTCGGCTCGCCCATCCGGGCTCTCCGCCGCCGCCCGCACGTACCCGAAGACGGTCCGCAGGTCACCCGGGGTCACCGTAAACCCGCGATTCTCTGGGTCGAGGTTGGGGTGGGCCGGGAACTGCTCGCCAAGGAGTTTGCCAGCGAGTTCGCAGGCGGCGCCGTGCAGAGTAGCGCCGAACGGCAGCTTCAGCTTGTCCTCGGGCAGGTCGCTCCGGAGGGACACGAGGTGCTGGTCGAAGTCGAGGGCGACCTTGCCCTCCTTCTTCTTCTCCAGCCCGTACGCCTGCTTCAGAACCTTGCCGAGTTCGTCATTGAGGGTCTCGCGCTGTGAGGCGAACATGGTCTTGGCACGGATCTTGTCGTCGGGCTTGAGGCGGCGCGCATACTCGTTGTCGAAGCGGTCGTCGTCGGCAAGGAGCTTGTCGATGACAACGAGCAGTTCGAAGTCGTCGCGCGCGGCTCGGGTGAGGTGGCTGGGAAGCCAGGCCAGGGTGCGCACCGTGCCGCCGGTCTTGTCGCGAACCTTGCGCAGCCGCTGTACATCGTCGACCGGCGTGAACTCACCCTCGTCGTATGGCAGATCGATCACGAGCCGCCAGGCGTCGTCGTCGGCAGGACGGAGATCGAGCTCGCCGAGGGAGTCGGGATCGGCGACATTGCCGAACACCACCTCGACCTGCCGCTGAGTGCCCTTCCACACCAGGTTGAGTAGGTCGTACCCGCCCAGTCCGTCCGGGCCCGCGGTGATGGCTAGGGCCTCCTTCAGGAGGGCCTCCATCTTGGTTTTGCGGGCGCCCTGATTGTTGTGGACCCGGGCATTGGCGAGGACCGCCTCCAGGTCGATGCCGGTGAGTTCGAGCCGGACGGCGGGACTGGCTTCCGTGCCCGTCCGCTTGATCTCCGGAATGGCGGCCGCCCACTCACCGACCTTCGTGTACAGCCGCGACACCTCCGTGCCCGGGATCATCGTGATGATCGACCCGTAGTTGAGCGCGTCAAGCCGCTTCAGGGTCAGATCGGCGAGAGCCGGCACGGTCGGCGCGAGAGCGGACAACAGCACGGTGTGCATCAGCCGCAGGTCGCCGGTGAAGTCGCGGCAGCGGGCCGCCACATGGGGGTCGGTGACGGACTCAGGGTCGCGTTGGTACGCGGCGACGGTGTCCTCGTCGAGGTTGTGCGTGCGCAGCAGGAACGGCCGCAGCTTCTCCTGGTACAACCGGTCGGCCGCCTTGAAGTGCACCTCTTCCTCACCCGTGAACGCCTGGTCACCGCCGCCCACGAGCGCCGGGTACAGGTCGCCGAGCGGGACGAGCTGCCCGAGCCGCCAGTCGTCGCGGTGGTCGGAGAGCAGCTGCCCCATCAGCTTCAGACCGGTGCGGGAGCGTTGCAGCGCACCCGAGATGTGGACGAGGGTGTCCATGAAGGCCGGCGAGAAGGGGTACGTCCGCCGGAACGACTCCTCGTCGGCGCCGGTCGTGGACTTGTCGTCCCCGAGCAGTGTTTGCCACACATCGGGCCTGAGCCGCTTCGCCTCCTCGAAGGCCGAGTCGATCTGCGCCTCAGCCTGGGGAGTGAGGGGCTTGAGGAGTCGGGCCTGAGCGATCTGGGGGAGGTTGCGGTCCTCCAGCGTGATCTTGTCAAAGCGGCCGATGCTCAGCTTCAGCCCCTCCTGCACGGCCACCTCGGCAGCGCCCGACAGCTCCTCGCCCACGAGTTCACGCAGGTCACGCTGGCGCGCGATGAACGACACGATCGGGATGGCACGTCGCTCGTCGGCGCCCTCCACCAGGTTCGTGATCTTGTCGGCCTCGCGGGACATCGCCTTCTGGTCGGAGATCAGACCGGCCAGCCACAGGATCAGCTCGTCCATGAAGAGGATCAGACCGTCGTACCCGAGCGACTTGGCGTGCTCGGCGATGATCCCGAGCCCCCTGTCGAGGGAGACGAACGCGTCCGCGTCCTCAGAGGAGTTGCGTGCGAAAGCCGGAAACAGGGTGTGCGAGAGGTCCTGCACGAGCCGGGCGCGCAGCTCCTGCGGGGTGATGGGGTTCTTGAGATCGAGTCGCTTGGTGTTCTCGTGCTCCTCGGGCGCGGACATCGCGGTGTCGAGCAGCTCGGACGTCCACTGGAACGAGGAGTCCCCGGAAGGGACGAGGTCGCCCCAGCCGTCGTTGTCGGCGACGACAGGCGTGCCGGCGGGTGAAAGGTCAGGCAAGGCCGCCTGGGACAGTTGCTCGATGACCTTGGCATCGCTGTTGAGCCTTCGCTGCTGCGCGAAGTCCTGGAAGAGACCGTCAGTGCGGTAGACCTGCGGCAGCGGAGCGGTGGGGTGCAGCTTGCGTACATGGTCGACGTAGCGGCCGAGCACGCGCTGTTCAAGGGACTTCGCCGAGAGCATGTGGTAGGGCACGAGCAGGAACTTGCGTCCGTCCTCGTCCAGCCACGAGTGGTTGGCGCGCAGGGCGTCGAACTCGTCGCGGGAGCGGACAGCCTGATGCCCGGACAACAGCGCGTACAGCACCGCCATGAAGTGAGACTTACCGGAACCGAACGAACCGTGCAGATAGACAGCCTTGGACGAGTGCCCGTCCAAAGCTGCCTTGATGTAGCCCAGCGCCTCGTCGAAGTTCCTCTTCAGCCGGTCCGTGACGACGTAGTCGCGCAGCGCTGCCTCCGCACCCTCGGGGGTGACGGCCTCACTCAGCCGCAGCACGTAGTCGGACGTCGACACCGTCTCCTTGATGTCGATCAGCTCGCGCAGCAGCGGCCGGTCTTCGGGGCGGGGCTTGCTCTTGCTCATGAACGCCATGGTGTGACTTTCTCGTCTTTCCGGTCTCGGCTCAGCTGTCCGACTTCGTGGTCACCGTGCGCCCGCCGCGCTTGGCTGCGACCGGTTTCCAGTTCTTCAAGTCGTCGTCGGTGAGTCCGAGTTCGCCCTGCTTGAGATGCCGGAATCCTTGGATCTCGGCGGCGGGAGCGGCCCCGTATTCCGGGTCATACTCGCTGTACCACTGGTCGAGCCACGGCTGCAGTTCGAGCAGCCCGGCCAGGTACGGGACAAGTTCCGTGCCCTCGATGCGACCACTGGAGTCCTGGATGTACGAGGCGAGTGCGAGCGCCTGCTGCAAGTGGTTCCAGCCCGCCCAGCCGTAAAGGGCAGGCTGCTGGACATTGGCCGACCCGTACGAGACGAACCGCTCCTTGGGCACGTCAAGCTTGCCGCGCGCCCGCCAGTAGGAGGGCTTGAGGAAGTCGGCGGAGGTGTACTTCGGAGGCACAGGTGTGCGCTCGCGGACCTTGCGCTTGGCGGGCTCGTCCTTGGCGGCGTCCTCCTCGCGCTGGAGGTCCCAGACGTGCTCCCAGTCGGCGCGCTTCTTCAGCCCGGAGGGCTTGTAGCGTAGAGCGGAGATGAACGGCACGTGCTCGTCGCCGAGCAGCTCGCGCACCGTCTTCGCGAAGTCCTGGCGCGGCGCGTAGATCTGGGCGACGGACACGAACTCGGCGTCCGTGCTGAGGTCTTCGGTGAGACGAGAGAGGGAGATCAGGGTCGGATTCCCCTCCTGGTCGAACCAGTGCTGACGATCCTCGACCCGGTCGAGCAGCCACGCCTTGAGCGCCATGTTCTGCATGGCGTCCCAACCGTCGGTCGCCCAACGCCGCTTGTACTCGGGGCGCTCGATCATGGCCAGGGCGCGGTTCATCTCGATGGCGTCGATGCGCTTCTGGACGAGGGCGCGGTAGGGGGCGGGCCAGTGCTCGGGGATGGCGGTGATAGGCGTCGATCCGTGCCGCTTGAACCACTCGTCGCTGGCTTCACCGGCCGCGACGCGGCGAGCGAGCACGATCTCGAAGGCGCGCTCACCGAGGGCGAGGGACGGGACGGCGGCGGTTTCGGGGTCCGCGTCGACCTCGGGGAGCCGCAGGTCGTCGGCGTGCAGTTGGTAGAGCCCGTAAACCTGCCAGTCCAACTCCTCCTGCAACGTAATCATCCGTGCTCGGACCGCGTCGTAGCGGGCACGGGCCTCGCGCAGGGCGGCGTGGGTCGGCGTCTCGCGAGTGGCGAGGGCGGAGGGGGAGACAACGGAGAGCTGCTGGGCGAGGGCGTGGATGGCGGTGGCTAGGGCAGTGGGATAGGTGGCGGGGAGGGGGAACTCTTGGAGCTTGGTGCCGGTGAACTCGTAGAAGCGCTCCCAGTCGTCGCTGGTGAAGCCACCGCCCTCGCCGCGGATTCCCTTGTCGTGGCTCACCATCTTGAGCCAAAACCCAGCTGTGGAGCTATTGAGCACCCCAAGCAACGCCAGATATTCTTCCTGTGTCGCCTCGTCCCGCAGTTTGATTACCTGTGCCGAGTCCTTCACCGGGAGAGGGGCGGTCTGAAGGTAGAAGTGATTATGCGTCGTCACTTTGGCGTACGCGATCAACCTCTGAGACTTGACCCGGGAATCGTAAACCTCGCGCCATGCGATCCATGGGATCCCCCGTTCCAGCAGGGTGACACTGAAGCGCTTCCGAAGTTCCAGGACATGTCGCAGAGGCCACATGAACTGCAGCAACTCGCGAATGTCGCCATTTGCATGGAGGTTCATTTGTCCGTCATACGGACTGGAAAGCCAAGTCGGACCGAGAAGAGCCCAGTCTCGAACCTCATCGCCGTTGGCGACCAAGGTTGGTCTGGCACCTCGCGCGCGGGCGGCCGCTGTATCTGTGGAACTGAATGCGTTGTCCTCGCCGGTGACGATCGATAGGCCGATTTCCTGCGTTACAGACCGCAGTCGCGGGGAGGAACTTTCGATGACCTTCATGATATCCGGGGCAGCGCCACCGGTAAGGCTCCAAGGGTGCTTCGCGAGATCGTCGCGAGGGGTAGGGCGGACACTGATCCAGGCGCTTTCGGACTCGCGACTGTCAATCTGTTCCGTGATCGCCGTCCAGACGAGTCCCTTGCCCGGGTCCTCCGGTGCCGCAGGTTCCCCCTGCACACTCCGCACTGTACAGATCGTTGCCTGCCGCCCCGAGCCCTTCCTCGGCCTGCCGACCAAGATCACCGTCGGCGTCCCGTGTCCCGGGATGTACGCCCCCGACGTGTCGATGACCTCCGTCAGCTCTACCTTGTGCGCGAAGAACTCCTCGATCAGCCGCGTGCCGAACTCCCGCTTCATGAAGGAGTTCGCTGTGATCTGGCCGACCATGCCGTACCCGCGCCCGCTCTTCGGATCGTCGCCCTGTACCGCGAGCTCGAAGAACCGCTGGGCGAACGGCACAGACAGCGCGTATGTCCCCGCGCACGCGTCGTACAGCCCCCGGTACCGCTGGTTGAGCGTTTTGTCCTTCACGGTGATGTACGGCGGGTTCCCTACCACTACGTGGTAGCGGCCCTTGCGCAGGATCTCCGGGTGCTCGAATACGTCCTCCGTGCTCAGTGCGTAGTACGGGTCCTCAGCCCCTTCCTCCGTAGTACCCGGAACCTCGAACAGCCCTTCCTGCCGGAACTCCGTCGGCAGGAGCGAGTCGCCCACGGCGAGCCCCATCGGCCACTCGTATGCCGACGCCTCTGCGAAGGTCCGCATTTCGCCGGCCGCCATCGCCGCGAGGAGCAGCCGGAACCGGGCGATGGCGACCGCGAACGGGTTGAGGTCCACGCCGTGCACCGATTCCAGCGCCGCCCGCACCCGCTCGTACGGGCCCACCGCCGGCCGCTCCTCCGCCCACAGCCGCACCAGCCGCCGGAACGCGCCGAGCACGAAGTGGCCTGACCCACAGGTCGGGTCGATCATCTTCAAGCCCTCGAACCCGAACTCTCGCACCGCCGGCTTCATCGTCCGGTCGAGGATGAACTCCTCGACGAACTCCGGGGTCTGCAGCAGCGCGTACGTCTTTCGGGCCGCCTCGCTCAGGTCCTGGTACAGGTCGCCGAGGAACCGGGTGTCCCACCCCTTCGTGCCGTCGCCGCCTTCCTCCAGTGGGTCCGTGAAGTCGTGGACCAGCGTCCCGTCGTCGCCGTTCTCTCGCCGCCAGAAGTCCAGCAGCGCGCCGGCGCCCTCGTGCGACAGCGGGATCTGGAACAGCGGGTTGTGGCGTCGGTCGAACAGAAGCCGCCCCGCCGGACCTGCGCCCAGCTCCGCGAAGGCCGTCTCCAGCCAGCCTCGGTACGTCGGGTCGTCGTCCTTGTCGACGTACTCCTCATACCGTGCCTGCGCGACGTCGCGCCCCGCCACGGTCGGCGCGGTGATGTACGGCTCAGCGATCAGGCCGTTGTCCTCGCTGAAGCGCACGATGACCGTGCCGAGCACCCACGCGACGGCGACCTGCGTGACCCGCTCCCCGAGCCACGCGCTCCACGTGGCGGCTGTCCGGTCCGCCTTGCGAGCCTGGTCGTACTCTCCGCGCAGCCGTGCACTCACCTCGGGCACGGCCTTGACCTGGGCGTCCAGGTCAGTTTCGGCCGCCTCGACCTGCTGCTGCAGGTCAGCGAGGAGAGTCTTGCGCTCAATCACGGATGGCTCCCGTTCGGGTGATCATGCGGTAGGTGGTCGTGGGGGAGTTGGGGCGAGGTTAGACGTCGCTAGGTATCACAGGTATCAGTGATCAATTGTCAGGCATCGGCACGCGCGTTCACCCATGCCTCCGGCACGTGGATCCACTCGCCGCGCGCGGCCTGGTACGGCACGGCCTTCCCCGCGAGGCGTGGCGTGTCCGACGGGTCGGACTGGGCGACGAGCAGCCACAGCGGCCGCCGCCCCTCCCGCGACAGCTCCGCGAGCCGGTCCAGGACATCCAGGGCGTCGTACCGGGCCAGCACCGCCGCCTCGGTGAGCAACAGCGGCCCTCGGTCCGCCCCCGGTACCCGCTCAAGCCGGGCCGCTAGCTTCGGCTCCAACTGGTGCCACGCCCGCCCGGCGACCACGCCGAGGTTCTGCCGACTCCGCGAACCGGGTGCGGCTGCATCCGCCTCGAGGACCGTCTGCCAGGTCGGCTGGGGGCGCCCGTCGACCATCGCATGCAGCTCGTCGAGGAACAGCTCAGTCAGTGACACCTCCTCCGCCCCGTACGGCGCCTGCGCCAGGAGTCGTGCCGCCGCGTGTGCACCGCGCGACGGCACGGTGAGTACCCGCAGCCCGTCCTTGCCCGCGTCATGCGTCAGCCGTTGCTCGGCGGTGGCCGCGGCTCGTACCGCCTGGTCGGCGTCGTACCGCGCGGCTCCCTGCTGGCTCGCTGACCGAACGGTCCCCGTACGCGAACTCCCGTACGTCGTCACCTGGCTGCCGCCAGCCCCAGCGCCCGAAGGGCGGTTGGGAAGCAGTCGCAGCACGCGGTCGTAGCGAGTCTCCAGCTTCAGGTCGAACCCGGCCTTGCGCAGCGCCGTCACCAACTCTGCACCCGTGGGGAGTTCGGCCGTGACGAGAGGGTCGGCGCCGAGGCCGGGGAAGCGGGTGTGGACCAGCTTGTGCACGTCCTCCACGCGCAGGCCCGGCTGCCGCGCCTCCTCCAATTCCGGCTGGACGGCGACCATGCCGGCCTGGGTGATGCGCAGGGCGCGCACTAGATCCAGATCCCGCGGATAGATCTCCAGGCGCGGCGTGAGCGCGGCTCGCGTGGACGCGGCGACGGCGATCTCCGCGATCCGCTGTTCGTTCCAGCCGAGCACACCCGGCGGCCGTGCGACGGAGCCCAGTTCGGTCAGCACGGTCGCGGCGGTCGGCAAGGACTCCAGGCCGGCGAGTCGATCCGCCTTCGCGCCGAGCTTCACCGCGTACTCCTGAAGCGCCGGCTTGGTTGGAGTGTCCGGGCTGTCTGTGCCCTCCCGTACGTCGATGACGAGTAGGCCGAGCACAGGCTCCGTGCCGCGCGGCGCCGGCGCGTGAAAGTAGTGCAGCAGCGGCGGCTGCGGATTCTTTTCGGCGTCGTAGAACTGCTCCCGCTCCACCAGCGCCCGCAGCAGCGCCAGAGCGAGTCCCCGACGGCCGCGCCGGTCGGCGACCCCGGTACCGCGGCGGGCGATGAGCGCGTCGGCGATCTCGACCACGGACGCCACCCGGCCGCGCTCGGCGAGGATCTCCACCACCTGCTCGCGCAGGGCCGACAGCGCCGCGTCTTCGTGCCACCGCTCGCGCGCCTTCCTCACGATCTGCGGGATTCGGCCTGCGGTGACCTCAAGGGCCTTCGCCACGTCCGCCTGCCGCGCCCACACCGGACCCTCGGGGTACCGGCCCTGCTCGTTCGGCAGACCGAGCAGCAGTCGGATGCCCTCGCGGGTCGTCTCGTTGGAACCACCACGACCTGTCGCAGGCTTGGGCACCAGCCGGGCCGCGAGCGCGTCCAGGCTGAGCCGGGCGTACGCCTCCGCGGCCGTTTCGCCTCCTACCGCCTCCGCGAGACTCGCTTCGAGGTCGGTGAGTTCCTGCTCTGCCTCCCTTCGCGCCTCACTGCTGGTCGGCGCGACTGGTCGGCGCAGCCGCGCGTTCCACTCCTTCTGACGACCCTGGATCTCCTCACGCGTACGCGAACCCATGCCGGGGGCGGTGAGGAACTTGCGTGCCTTGTAGGTGACGACATCGCCGACCGTGCTCAGGCCCATCGCATACAGCTGGGAGAGCGCGGCCGGGCTCAGGCCCGCCACCGACAGATGCGTGCTCAGCGTCGCCCGCGCGGCCTGCTCCTCACGGATCTGAAGCGCGGCGGCGCCCTCGTCACCGGGCGGAGTCTCATCCCCGACCCCGGCACCGGCCCCTGCACCCCGCTCCGCACCGGAACCGTGCCCCGTGGACGGCGCCGTCGCCTTCTGCGCCTCGATGAAGATCTGCTTCCAGGCCCGCTCCATCGGAACCAGATCCGGAAAGCGGTCCTTGACGTCCCGCGCGAGCGCCTTACGGAAGAACGCCACCAGGCCGTCGCGCACCTGCGTCTCGAACGCATCCGCCGCGATCTTCGGGTACGGCCACTCCTCCGCGACCGTCTGCCGCGCGGTGACCGAGCCGTCGCCCCACTGCGGCAGCTCGCGCGAGGCCATCTCGTGCAGGGTCACGGCGAGCGCGTACCGCTCGGCATACGCGTCGTACGCGCCGCGCTGGAGCGTGCCGAGAAACGGGTCGAGGTAGCCCTCCGTGCCTGCCTCGATCTCCTTTGCCGGATAGCCGGCCAGCGAGAAGTCGATCAGGACGAGCTGACGGGTGCCGTTCGGCCGGATGCGGATCGCGATGTTGTCCGGCTTCAGGTCACGGTGCCAGATCCCCTCGGCCTCCAAGTGCTCGACAGCACCGAAGAGATACTGCCCGTACGCCTCCAGCTGGTCCATGCCGAGGCGGCCGACCTCTCGGAGCTGCCGTGCCACGGTGTCCTCGCGGCGCTGCGGCCGCTCCGAGCGTCCCGCCTCCTCGCCGCGCTGCTCGCGTGCGTCACCCACGTACTCAAGGGCGAGGACCCGGCGGCCGCCGATCGTCAGCGGCTCGGGCATGGCGAGCCCGATGATCCGCGAGTCCTGGTGGATCCGGCCGAGAACCTCCGCCTCCCGCTCCAGGACCGGATGCTTGGCCTCGCTGAGCGCGACCTTCAGCACGACCGGCGGCCGAGAGCCGTTACGGCGAGGCTCGGCGGCCAGGTCACGTACGAGGAAGGCCCGCGCGGTCGACCCGGTGCCGAGCCGCCGCTCGACCTCCCAGCGACCCGCGAGTACATCACCCGCGACACACTCCAGGGGATCGCGCTCCGGCTCGGGCTCAGGAGCAGGGCCGGACGCGTCACCGTGACCGGCCCCCTCACCGGTGCCGTCGTCCGCATCCGTCTCCGTGGACGCCACTGCAGCGAACGACGACTCGACGAACTCCAGCATCTCCATGAAGTCGTCGAGCGCGGCAAGCCGACGGACCGGGTCGAATGCTGTCGCCGCCTCCACCAGGTCGTCGATATCCGGATCCAGGCCGTCGACCAGCGCACTGGGCCGCAGCGTCTCACCGCTTTCCAGCCGGCGCAGTACGTCCGCCTGGCTCGCCCCCGGCGCCTTCCCCGTGACCAGCAGATAGGTGAGTACACCCAGGCCGTACACATCCAGGCGAACCGGATCGGCCTTTGCCGCCGTCAGCTCCGGCGCGAGGTACGGGTCCGCCTGGTCAGCGATGTGCAGCGCGGACAGCGAGCTCGGCGACATCATCTGCGTCAGACGACGCCCGCCACCGGAAGCACTGCCACGGGAAGCACCGGCCCCGGGCCCGCCGGCCGCGATCTGCCAGTCCGCGATCTCCAGGCGGGGCCGTGCCCACTGCTCGGCCTCGCTGAGCTCATGCCCGCGCGCGCCGCGGTTGCGCGGAATGACGTGCACGCAGTGGGCGGATAGGGCGCGGTGGTAGATGCGGCGCGAATGCGCTGAGCGGATCGTCTCAGCGAGCTGCCGGACCAGGGCGAGACGGGCCTGCAGATCGAGCTCCTGGCCGTGGCTGACGAGGTAGTCGTCCAGGCGCATCGTGTGCGGGTGGTAGTCGAATAGGATCGCTGGCCCGGCCGGGTGCCCGGTCGGAAGATAGTTCTTCACCGACACCGCGCCGGGGTGGCGGAACCGGTTCAGCACTGCGGCTTCACGCGCGGCGGCCTTCTCCACCGAGGCACGCTCGGCGTTCGAGGCGCCGCGCTCGCTGAGGAACACCCTCACCCGGGCGATGTCGTGGAGCTGGGTGTGCTCACCCCTGTAGTCGGCCCAGGTCTGGCCGGAGTCGAAGGATGCGGAGTCGAGAAGGTACCCCCCAACCTCCTCCTGCCGCCGGATTGGCGCGATCCCCAGGCTCTGAAGTCCTTGTGCGACCTTTCGGGAGACTTCGGCGGTGACCGCGTAACGGGCGTCACCGGGCGGCGTGGCCAGCATCTCGGCCAACTGCCTTACGGTGAACACGCCGTTCAGGTCGGCGGCCGGCAGATGCAGACGGAGCCTGTCGTCGGTGAAGCAGACCGCTTCGCCGACCCAGATGCGCGGGCGCGGACCGACGGTCGACTGGATCAGACCGGCCAACTCCTTGGCCTTCTGGTTGGACAGGTGCAGCGGATTGGAGTGACGTCGACTAGTACCGCCCGGGGTCGTCTGGATCCAGTCGCGACCACCGCCCGCGACCGAGCCGTGCCAGTCCTTCAACTCGATCAGGAAGACGCCGGCCGGGGCGACCATGAAGAGGTCGACCTCGCGGACATGGCCGCTGTTCGCGGTGAAGGTGAAGTTCGACCAGGCGCGCCAGGGCTCCCCGTCCTGATCCCGCAGGGCACGCCGGATCGCCTCCAGGCCGCGCCGCTCATGCTCGAACTGCGACTCGGTGACAGTCGTCCACCGCTCGTCTTTCACACCACTCCCCGTCCTGCCCCCTGCGTCCCCGCGATTCTAGGCCGCACCGCAGACGAACAGCGTGCACGGTGGGACTTGGGTGGACGGTTGGGGGACTATTTCGCGTGAACTGCGTCCTCCGGCAGCGGTGTCCTCACTCGCCAGCTCACCTTCGAGGTCACCGTTACCCGGACCGAGCCGGTCACCCTCACCGAACACGGCGCGCATTCAGAGAGTGATGGGTGCGCCTTCGGTCTTGTGACATTGTGGGCGGGGCCGGTCCGGTCGAGTGCGGTTCCGGGCCTGGGGCGTTGCTAGGTTACTCGCCGGTATCAAAGTCGAAGAACAGCTGTTCCGTGGGCACAGCCGCTTCGGGGAGCAGGTCTGCGGCGTCAGTCGGGTCTACCACGTCGTCTTCGTCTTCGTGGGGGAGCGCGTACTGGTCGGCCAGCCTCGCCAGGTGCAGGACCAGTGGCAGCCCGAGTGCGTCGCGGTACTCCTCGCTGAACCGCTGCTGGTGGACGAAGGCCGCCCACGCCTCGGCGTCGTCTCCCGGCTGCAGGCAGGCGACGGTGAACTCCAGGAGGCTCGGGTTCCAGGCGTTCGCGGTGGGGCGGTATGCATCCCGCCCACTCGGGTTGACGTGCGGGGTCAGCTTGGCGTCGTCGTTGGTCAGACCGGTCTGCGTGCTCGACTTGTCGGCTGTGCTGTAGAAGACGCGGCCCGATGCGTCGGGCTCCGTCGGCACCCAGAGCCCCTTGGCGATGCCGCCGCGCTGCTGGCCGGCGAGGTCCGCGGTGAGTTCCTCCCGCTCAGCCCACCACTGCGCCGTCTCGTCCCGGGTTGCGTCAGCGATCCGGACGACCCGCAACCCCTTGCCGTACAGGCCGATCCGCTGGGTCGGACCGCCGTCGAGCCCGAGCCTGTCTCGCTCCAACCCGTCGTTCCGCAGCCACGGCCAACGCTTGCGGATGTCCTGGGCGTGGGCCAAGACCAGGGTGGGGGTGCTGCGCAGCCGGGACAGCGTGTTCTTGATGAACGCTGCCGTGAGGGCCGACTGGGCGGGCTCGCTCCGCAGCTCCTCGGCCCGCACCCGCCCGGTGAGCGACTTCAGCAGCACCGGGTAGGGCACCCACTCCTGCATGTCGGCGCTTCGGCCGAGGACGCAGGTGGCGCCGGGACGGAGTAGCACCGCGATTGGGGTGAACTGCGGCTTGCCGGTCGGCCCGTCGCTCCGGCGTTCGACCAGATGGAAGGCGACCTGGTTCAGCTCCTCCGGGATCAGCTCGCCCAAGGTGTGCTGGGGAACGAGCCGCAGACCGAGCTGACGGAGCGCGTCCGCCCACGCGGCCTCGGCCCGAAGAGCGGCTTCCTCAGCCGCCTTTTCCGGATCGCCCTCCGTGTCCAGCGGCCGGATGAACTGGGTGACCAACCCGCCGTCCGCGCAGCCCAGCCGGATCGCGTGCTTCGGGTCGGCACGCCGCCGGGGGCCGCGGTACACATCAAGGCCCTCCAGCTCGACGAGAGCGATCTGGGCGCCGGGCACCCGCTCGCGCAGCGCTGCCACCTCGGCGGCGACCAGCCGCCGCCGGTCCGCGATCGCCTCGTCGTGCTCGATGCCGATCCGCGGGACACGGTCACGGCCGAGCGGTTCGCCGAGCGCTCCCAGCGGGTGTGCGTGGAGCCGCACCGTGAGCTCAGGCGACTTCCACGCCCAGCTGTTCGGGCCATGTTCGGCCCGGCCGTCGGCCAGGCCGAGTCCCTTCTCGGCGGCGGCGACCAGCCGGTCGCGTTGACCGTCCGACTGGTACAGCAGTACGCCGACGAGCTCGGCGTCGGGCAGTGCCTCGGCCATCGCCCGACGGCGGGTCGCGGCGTTGGCTGCCGAGATCTGGCCATGGGTGTCGAGGATGGCTGCGAGCTTCTCCGGGGAGGTCTCCTTCTTCGGGATGGCCGGCAGTTTACGGAGCTGCTTCTTCGGCGGCCGGGCGAGCCGGCTGCGCTCGAGGTATGGGGCTGGCATGAGGTCGGGCAGGAGTGCCTGTTCGGCCCACTCGACGACTCGGCGGCGCTCGCTCGGCATGAGGCCGGAGTGGACCGAGTGGGATCCCATAGCCGTTTGGTGACCGACTGCGAGCTGGATCCCGTCGCGGCCGCCGATCCAGTGGTCGGCTTCCTTCACCAGTCGCTCCGGGGAGGGAATGTGGTCGAGCGCCGTGACGGCAGCCAGCATGCCGCCGGCGCCGCCTTGGCGCCATTCCGTGGTGCCGTTGCGCCACTGGAGCGTGGCGACGGAGAAGCGCGTGGATGAGGGTCCGTTCGGTACCAGGGAGGAGTCCGGCAGCAGGTACACCGAGGCGCCCTTGCGATAGGGGAGCCATACTTTGCCGCTGACGAAGCGGCGGACCCCTGCACTGAGGTGGACACGTGGGACGGGGGAGAACGGGACGGTGCGCACGGTGACTCGAAGGGTGGCTGAGTAGTACGCGGGGGTACCGGTGCCGCGCTTGGTCCGGTACTCGATCGGCGGCCACGACATCAGCTCCGCGCCACCGCTGCCAGCGCCCCGGGCCCCGCCGAGACCCGCGACCTGGTGGAACGCCAGCTGTCTTCCGCCGTGCTCGTACGGGGGTTGGGCCGCGATGCGGGCGGCGAGATGATCGGCCAGCAGCCGGTAGACGTGCGGTGCGGGATTGGCGGTGCCGTTCACGGACGGTTGCTGCTCGAGCAGGTCGACGTTCCGTGCCTGCCAGTGAAGGGAATCGGTGTCGAGGTCGCGGAAGCAGGCCAGCAGTCGCGAGGCGCTCTCCGGGTCCTCCGGGTTTCGCTGGAGGTTCCGCAGCCAGGCGGCGACGAACATGTTGGTTACGGGCTGGGGATAGGCCTGCGTGCAGTAGAGCCATGGGCGGTCGGCACCGAACGTGGCGGTGGCGTCGACCGTCACGATGTCGGGCGCGGTTGCCCGAAGGAGTTGGTTGATCTCCTTGGTCGGTACCCGGCGGGGATGCGGGCCGCGCCGCTCGGGCCGCCCGCCGGCTCGGAGCGCGAGCAGCGGTTCTTCCCACGCGGCGGGCAGGGTGAGGCAGTGCATGGGCACGGTGAGGCGGTCCCGGCCGGGAACGGGTAGAAAAGCGGCGGCCCTGATGCGCTGGTACTCCATGGTGTCCTCCACGGTGACGGCGGGCGGATTGAAGGTGTGAAGGCCTGGTCAGGCCATGCCGGTGAGGGCGCGGTACAGCGGTTCGTACAACTCCTGGACGAGGGACTGGTCGAGCTCCGCGGGTTCGACGGCGTCCTCGTCCGCGGCCTCACCGAAGTAGGGAGCGAGGACGGCGCGCATGCTGGCCAACAGGCTGGTGTCCGGGGTGTCCGCTGCCTGGAAGCCTGCTTCCCGGGGGGAGAAGGCGGCGTCGACGAAGACGACTCGGGCGGGCACTCCGCCGCGTACCAGTCGCCCGATGACCTGCCACATCACCACGAGTTGGTCCCAGGTGAAGGCGGTCTTCTCGTCCTCGCGAAGGCTGGACCAGGCCATCCGTCGGGTCAGGTAGCGGGTCCACTGGCGGAAGGCGGTGCTGCGGAACGCGACGGCGGCCCGATCGGGGCTGGCCGCGGCCAGCGCGGCCTGCCGGAAGGTGCCGTCACGGTCTCGGAGTTGGCGCGTGGCCCAGTCGTTGATGGACTGGACGGCGAGCGAGATGTCGTCCGGTCGCGGGTGCGGCCGAGCGAGGAAGTACACGCTGCCGATCGCGGCCTTGCCCGAGCCGAGCACGATGTTGTGTCCGCGCTCCACCGCGAGCAGTGGTGCGACCAGGAGGTCTCCACCGAACCGGGGGAAGGTCCGGACGTCGCCCCGGGGGAGGGTGCGGACTGTGGTGTCCTGCGGAAGCCTGGTCCAGGCGTGGTCGGCATCGGTGTCGTCGGAGACGAGCTGGGTGACGCGGCCGTTCCACTCCGGGATCTGGTTGAGGAACTCCGCGGCGCGGCGCGCCTCGTCGTAACTGCCGACCAGAAGCAGGACCCGACGTCGCTCAGGGTCCTCGATCTCGGCCAGCTCGGTGTCCAGCATGCTGAGCGAACCCGGCAGACTGCGGTCGGGGACGGCGAGTTGTCGGAGCATTTCGAGCAGAGCCTGGGGACGCTCCTCGGGGTCACATCCGGAGAGGCGCAGGGGCCTGGGGCGTTCTCCGCCCGGCCAGTAGAGGAACTCCTTGCGGAACTCCGTGCCCAGCACGGCTGCGACCTCCTCGTCCCGGGGCCGAAGGACTGCGCCGACCTCGGTGTGCAGGTGGTAGCGGCTGGAGGTACCGGCCCAGCTGGTCGCGGACATGAGCAGGACGTTGGGGCCGGGCCGGTTGTCCACGGCGCACAAGTCACCCAGACGTACCAGCAGTTCTCGGCCAACCCCGTTGCAGTGGAAGAAGCGGAGCTCGCCGCTTCGGTCGCCGTCGCGCTCCCGGTCGTCAAGGCGGAACTGGAAGCCGAGGACGTTGCCCATCGGAGATTCGGGAATGACCGCCTCGTAGTCCTTGGGCGGCCTGCGGGAGAGCACGTTGGAGGCGTTCTCCAGGTGCAGCGCGGCCTCGACGCGCGGCCAGAGCGTGGTCATGAAGTCGAGCCGACTGTGCAGGGCCGCGAGAATCAGCGTGAACTCGAAGCGCCGGGCCTGGACATCGATGCGGTCGAGTACTCCCGATCCGCGTCCGACGAGGTTCTCCAGGGTGTCGCGCAGCCGGTCGCGGGTTCGGGCACCGTGCGGTGCGTGCAGCAGTTCCAGAGTGAGGTGCACCAGAGTGTTGACGATCGGTGTGACCTCGTCGTCGCTGTCGGCCGGGTGCTCGTGCAGTGGGTCGTCCCGGAACTCATGCAGTGCGCGGTCCAGGACGTGGGCCTCCGGAAGTGGTTGCTGTCCCTTCTCCCGCCCGGGAAACCAGCTGTCGAGCAGCAGGTTGTGCAGGGTGAAGGCACTGAAGTAGTCGACGCTGATCCAGTTCCGCAGGCGCTCGTCCTTGACGAGGAGCGCGTAGAGCCGGTCAGTGGCGGCACTGACCGTGTTGACCGCGTTGCTCCAGTCGTCGACATCGCGTGCCGAGAGCTGCAGTCGCGCGTCCCGGGCCATCTGCTGGAACTTGTGGACGGCGACCTCGTCGAACCACGAGTTGGGGGAGCGACCGACCAGGGTGCTGGCCGGCGCGAACGCAGTGTCGAGCTGCATCTGGACCCGGTCGGCCTCGTCCACAATGACGAGGTCGCTCAACCTGCAGGCGAGTTCGAGGTAACGCAGCTGCTCGTCGTGCTGATGCTGCGGAACCGAACTGTGCACCAGGCCCGCCGGGGTGGAGACCCAGACCTGGGCCTCGACCAATTCGCGCGCGCCGCGGTGACGAGGGCAGCGGTCCCAGAAGGGGCAGAGCCGCCGCTGCGGCTTCGGCCGCTTGGCAGGGCGCGCGACCGGCTCCTCCGCGTCGAGCCACGGGTCGCCGACCGGTGTGTCGACCACAGTGAACAACGCAGTGCAGGGGGCCTGGCGGATGCCGAGCGGTCGGCGTGCCTCCAGACCTCGCAGGACATCCACCGGACAGGCACTGCTGAGGTAAGCGAAGCCCGGATGGTCATGCCCGAGCATGGTCTCGGCGCCCGCTGTCGCAGTACGGCGGTGCAGCCGGCTGATGTTGCGCTCACGGGTCGACTGGCCGAGGACCGGTGCGGCCCGAACCCCGAGCCGTTCGAACTGCGCAACCACCGCAAGGGTTTCAGCGACGTCGCTGACCACGATGGTGACCCGGCGGGCCGGTTCTCCGGTGACCACGTGGTAGGTCAGGATGTCGCGGACAGTGGACTTGCCGGCGCCGACCATCCCCACCAGGTGGAGCAGCCGGTCGATCCGCAGCTGCCCTTGTTCGGTGAACCGCCCGAGCTCCTCGTCCCGGACGAGCAGCCTGACGCGTTCGAGTCGGTCACGCCACCTGTTCGGGGCGCCGTCGGTCGTGGTGACCTCGGCAGCGTCCATCGCGTCGGCAGCCTTGGCCAGGTCGGTCCAGCTGACCTCGATCGGCGCGCCGCGCCCGCTGGGGAGCGCGTCGAGGTCATGCGCGAGCGGCCGGACGCCGGTGAGCAGATCGTCCGTGAGCACCACTGAGTGCATTCGGTCGTCCACCCGGAAGGTGTACTCGCCGGATTCGGCGATCGGGGTCGATCGGGTGGAGAAGTCGGGCGCCTGGCTGAGGACCTCCTCGAACACCTCGAACCGCTGGCTCGACCGTGTCGGCTCGCGGCGACGCGGCACCGAGTCCGGTGCGTCCAGGTCGTAGCCGCGCAGCTGCTGGGGCACCTCCAGGTAAGACGTGAGCGCCTCCAGCCAAGTGGTCCGCCGACGCAGGTCCCACAGCCGGTGGCGGGCCCGCAGGAGGCGCAGCCGCTGAGATTCCGTGCGCACGTCGCCGAACACGTCGCTGTAGGGATAGCCCCCGAGCAGCGGCCAGACATCGAGGGCGGTGCGGCTGGGGGTCACGCTTTGCAGGAGGTAGAGGCCCAGCTCGACATCGAGGAGGTCGGCCGGCCGGAACTGGCCGAGGCTCTCCGGCCAGACCTCGCGGAGCTGCTGTGGCGAGCAGCGGTTGTGCCAGCCACGCCGGTCACGCATGGTCGTCTCCTTCGATGGGGGTGGCCGCCCGTTCGGGGCGGATGGCGATCTCCTTGCCCACCAGGCGCAGGAAGGCCCCGCCGTCCAACAGCTCGATGCGCCCGGCGAGGTCGAGTGGAACGTGGCGCCGGAACTGTCGTCCGTAGGCCTCGTTCTCCTGGAAGCGGTAGTGCGGGACGACGAGGAAGGCTCGGTCGTACGGCGGGTCGCTCCGGAACGGCGTGAGGGTGCGGGCGAGAAGCGCTGGGTTGACGCGGTCCTTGACGTCCACGGCCCAGTGCCGCCCGTCAGGCAACGGAACGCGCAGGTCGTAAGCGTCGAAGTTGGGCCACATTTCGGCCGTGATACCGAAGCGGCGGTGAAGGGCGGCTTGGAGGTCGGTTTCGGCGAGGCCCGGGCTGGTGACGAACATCCGTAGCGGGCGAGAGAGCTGGAACAGGCCGCCGTTGTCGGCACGGATCGGCTTGCCATCTGCTCCGGTGCCGTCGCGGCGGCAGCGGTCGAGCTCGCACCTGTGTCCGCCGTCGATCAGGGGGATCATGAGGCAAAGGCATCGTCCGCACTGCCATCCTGCGCCGTCCATCAGGTAGGACGCAGGTACGGGCTCGTAGCAGCGCTTCAGGACGGAGAGCAGCAGCATGCCGCACTCCGGGTCGCCGCCCAGCAGCGCGAGTTCGGCCCCAGTGAGGACCGGCCTGGTGGTGAGCAGGGTTCGGAAGGCCGTGTACGCGCCGGGATTGCATGCGGCCCGGCACGTGGCGAGGGCTTCGTGGATCACCTCGTTCTCGAACAGTTCGGCGGCCGGATCGGCCGCGCTCACCTCCCATTCGAGGCAGAGCTGGCTGGGGAGTCTGGTCTCCGGATCGGAGAGGCGGTGGCTGGCATGCTGGGCATCTGCCGGCAGTTTCAGCGGCCAGTCGGACAGCGGGCGTACGCGTGCCCACCGGGCCAGTTCGGGGACACTGCCCGGGGGCTCGACACCGTTGCGCAAACAGTGCAGGACCAGGCGGTTGTAGGAGTTCTGCACCCTGGCGGGATAGACCGGGTTCGGTACGGTGCGCAGACGGGACAGATCGACCAGGGCCGTGGCGATCTCCCGCAGCAGCGCCTCGTCGGTGCCGGCGGTGGTGTTGTTGGCGTTCATGCGCCTTCCTCCTCGCTGGAGTCGCTCGTGGCGGCGCTGACGCACCACTGGGACACCGGGCATTGCCGGCAATGGCCGCCAGGCTGCGCCGGCCAGACATGGTCGTCTCGCCACGGGCCGGCGTAGCCATGCAGCACGGACCGTGCCTTGGCCAGCCGCTCGGGATCGGTGGGGTCGATCATGTGCGGGTCCGAGCCTTCCGGCCGCAGGATTTCCACCTCCACGCGTGACCCGGACGGGTCGCCGCCGAGCGCCCCCGAGGCGAGCAACGTGACGGCCAGGGCGAGCTGCGGGTAGAGGTCCAGGAGGTCCTCGCCGTGCCGCGGGCGCCGACGGGTGGTCTTGAGCTCCCGCCAGATCCAGGAGCCGTCCTCCCGGTACAGCAGGTCCGGCTTGCTGATGACCAAGGCCTGGGCCGCCGTGTCGTGAACCGCTCGCAGGGCCTCGGAGTCGACCTCCTCGATCAGCCCGGAGTCGTGGAAGGGACAAGCGTCGACGTGGTGCAGCAGCATGGCGCGGCCGGCTGCGGCGTCCCCGTCGGAGACCTGCCACCGGCCGGTGGTCCAGTTGACGCCGAGCGGCGGCATGTCGGTGACCGAACAGGCCGGGTGGCCGTGGCGCCGGTGGAGCCGGTCGAGCCAGTCGTGAACAGCCTGGCCCAGCTTGGCGGAGTCGGCGTACTCGGCCTCCTTCGGCAGGTGCAGGGACCGCAGATACGACTGCGCCGGGCAGGCGGCGTGATAGCGAAGGTCGCTCACCGATACCTTGCGCAGTGGTGCCGAGCGCGCGGAGAGACCAAGCACACCAGGAACACGGGGGAGCGCGGCGCAACCGGTTAACTGCTTGCAGCCCACGCATGCCGACCCTGGCCGCGCTGGCCCGCCGCGTACCACCGTCTGGACCTGCTGGGCACCGTATGTGTCGTAGTACGCCTTGGCGTCCTCCGGACTGCCCTCGAACTGGACTGTTGACGAGCCGTCGTCGAGGCCGACCTCGAGGATTCGGATCTGACGGGGTGAAGAGGGCACCCCGGTCAGGGCAAACGGCTGCCTCCACCGGCGTGGCCAGGACGCTGCGGCCCCAAATGCCGCGGCGTAGGCGGCGATCGCGACCTCGCCGGGCGTTGACGATCGGGCACCGGCATGCCGAAGCCGCCGCAGCTCCCGGAGAGTGCCGTCCGCCGACCGGTACCGGCGCCACCAGGCGTACAACTCCCACCGGAGTCCGTTGTCTCGGCGTACCACCCAGTAGTCCCGGACCGGAACGAGCTCACGCCCGGCCTCACGGGCCAGATACTGGCCCACCGCGTGCTCGGTGTAGGAGCGGTGCCCGGAGTGCAGCGCCCGCTTGCGGCCGGCCAACGCGGCGAGCGCTCGGTCGGGTGAGACCCCGTCGAACTCGACCAGGTCGAGCACCTCGGTCACCGGCCCGAGAGTGAATTCCTCCAGGACCTCCTTGGGCAGCTGAGACGGCACCCGCGTCGTGACCGCCGGTCGGGCCTTGGCGGCGTCCCGGGCAGGACACGTGTGGTCCTCATCGCCCCCGGTCCCCGGGCTGATCCGCACATGGCGGTCATCGCCAGTCATCCACTGCGGCCTACGCCAGCGCGCACTGTCGCCCATGCCCTCCCCTTCCAAGACGGCGGCACCGCACCTCGCCCCCCTGAGACGAGGGGGTGCGCCGGGCTACGACCATAGCGCACATCCTTGGAAGACTTTGGAGAGTTTTCTTGGAATGGCTTGGTTGATCTTGGAAATCGATGGACGGTGCACTACGCTGCCGCCATGGCCGCAACAGTCGAGGAACTCGAGAAGCGCCTCACCGCCCTGCGCGCCCAATGGCGGGAATCGCGCCGCGCCGGCGACAAGACAGTGAGCGCACGCATCCGCAAGGAACTGCGCGAGGTCGAGGAGGCCTGGGAAGCCGCGCTGGACGAAGAGGAGACGAAGGAGGGCGCGCCCGCAGCCGCCCCGCCGCGCCCGCACGCGGAACCGCTACAACCGGTCGGACAACCGAGCCACGGCGCGATCCCGGTGCGCGAGCAGGTCTACCAGTCGCTGACCGTCCTCGGCGCACCCGCCTCACCCAAGCTCATCTCCTCGGTGTACGAGGCGTTCTTTTCCGAGCCGCTGGTCGCCACCAAGCTCGCCTCGCTCCGCCGGGACGAAGAGCGCTCCTTCACCGCGCAGGGCTACTCCCGCCCGTACTACATCTGTGCCGCGCTCAACCACGACCGGCTCACCGTGGCGCGAGGCCTGCTCGCAGCGTCGGTCTGGCCGCTGGAGCGACGCCTCATCACCCCGCTCAGCCCCCGCGCGGACTTCCTCCGACACGCGATCGGCACCGCCGAACAGATCCAACGACTCAGCGACGCCGGGCACCCGCCCACCGACGCGGCCTGGCGACTGCTCCGCCGCTTCGCCCTCACCATCCCCGGCGCCTACAGCGAGGACACCCGGCCGGACCCGGCCCGTGTCCTCTCCGCTGCGCACACCGAAGCCGCCGTTCATCAGGCCGAGGGTGACAGGGAGCGGGCCGCGGCGGCTCGCCGCGCACGCGAACAACTCAGCGACGTCCAACAGCTTTTCGGCGCACGTGAACTGCACAATGCCCTTCGCAGCGCTGGGGGCTTCTTGTAGCTGATCTCGGGTACCACCGGAGATCAGCTACGCCCCCGACCCCCCGAAGACGAGACGATGCCCCCTCAGCAACCCGAACCTCCCGACCGGCTCTCCCAGCTGCGCGGCGACCGGCCGCCCCAGCCTTACAGCGCCCGGAAGATCACCGCACTCACCGCGAATCCGACCTGCTCGAGGCGGGCCGTTCTGGACGCGTCCGGGGTCGACAAAACCGCGCTGGCTCAGCGGATGGGCTATGAGCCACGCTTCGGCCAGTCGCCGTTCGCCATCGCCCGCGAGGAGGCGTTCAAGGCCTTCGTGAAGTGGGGAGCGTACGCAGAACTGATCAGGCTGCTCCGTGAGGAGCTCGGCGTCCCCGTCGAGGAAGCCAAACTACAGGACCTCACCGATGTCGGCGGCATCACCACGATCGCCGCGCGCGAGCGGGAGACCCGCAGCCTCATCGGGGCCATCGTCGCCGGTGACCAAGACCGGCTGATCCTCCAGAATCCCGTGCTGACCTTGGAGGTGGCCGGCCAGCTGGCTTACCTGGAACCCGATGCCCTGACGCACCGGATCGACGGGAAGTTCCACGTCGTCGCGATCAGGTCCTTCCCCGCGATCGACGGCCAGGCCAACCCGACAGCGGTCGCCCAGACCGCGCAGCAGGCCGCCGTGCACGTCCTCGCACTGCGCCGCGCATTCGCCGCCGCTGGCCTCGACGCGGAGCAGATCGCCAACACCTTCCTGTTGATCTGCCCCAAGGACTTTTCCAACCGCCCGTACCTCCGCCAGATCGACCTCCGCCAGGAGCTGGACGCGCTCGCCTTCCAGCTGACCCGGCTCAGCCGCGCCGAGAACCTGGTCCGAGACCTGCCGCACGCGGCCACCCTGGACATTGACCGGGACCCAGGTGAACTCCTGGAATCGGTGGGGCGGTTACCCGCTTCCTACGTTCCCGACTGCCTCTCGTTCTGCGAGATGGCACGCTATTGCCGTGACGAGGCGGACACCCAAGCGTCCCCGGCCCGGCTGGGCAGCGCAGTGCGGAACGACCTGCCCGGCATCGACTCCACCAGCACGGCCCTCGCCTACCTCGACAGGCTCCTGCCGCAAGGCGAAGAGGCAGCCGAGACCATCGAACTGCTCCTTGCCGCCGAACGCCTGCACCGCCTGCGCCGAGGGGATGTTGCATGAGCATGCTCACCACGGTCGCCACCCTACGGGCGACCCAGGCCGGCCGAGCCCATCCGCTGACCACCGTCCGGCACCAGCACCTTGACGCGAAGCCGTTCGTCCTGGTGCCGCTCACCCTCGCCGGAGAGGCCTGCGCACCACTTGCCGCCCTGGCCGGCACCGACCCGCAACGCCCGATCCTGCTGACGGTCCGCCAGCCGCGCGACAGAACCATGAGGTTCCGCTTCGTCGAAGAGCTCGGCGCCCTACTTCTGCCGTACATCAAGGACTGCCGTGCCGAGACCGAAATCTACACAGCCGGCCGGGGCAAGGAGGTACAGGAACGGGAACGCGCTCTGCACGCGCCCCAGCTCCTCGTCCCGAACGGCGAGGGCATCGCTTACCTCCGCCTGCTCGGCCGACTCACGCGGCTGCGCGCAACAGACGGCCCGCACGCTGTTCACCCCGACGTGCCAACGCTCGGCAAATGGCTGACCTGGTTCGCCGACCAGGCAGAATTCCCCGGATCCAGCACCACACTCGCGGTGAGCCGCGTTCTCACCGCCCACTGGGCGACTGGCCAGAGCTCCGCCGAGGACTCTCACTTGGCAGCTGTGGTGGCCTGGATCGACCCGCCCGGTGGCCGCAGCGGTGCGGACGCCGCTCGGGAGACCGAGGACCCGCTGGTGTGGCCGCCCGCCGGCCCCGCCACAGACCCGGGCTTCGACGGCATCCTCCATGACTTGTTCGCCCGCTACACGGAGACCGAAGGGAGAGTCAGAGAGCGAGTCGGCGAGCGGATCGACCAAGCGCTGCTGGGGCAGCTGCGGCCGACCTGGGACCTGATCTGGCGCGGTGTCGGCCTGGCACGAAACCTGCCCGAGGGAGAGCACGTCGCCGCGCGATGGACCTTGGACCGCCAGCAATTTACCGACTATGCGGTCTACCTTGACGAACACGGCCATCCGCAGGGCAGACGCGACCGTGCCGTGGGAGCGGCGCGGCGTCTGGCACGGCTCGAGAACGCGGTCGCCCGGTACGAAGCCGAACGAGCCTATGACGACCCCCTGGTGATGGCAGAGTACGAACTGACAGGTGAGGCCTTCAGTGGGACGGTCGTCGCCCGCGAGGAAGACCGCTTCGTTCCCGGCGCCAGGTCCCCCCTCTGGCGACCGACCATCACCGTCCACGCCGACCGCCCGGCGCGTCTGAGCGTAGGAGCCAAGGTGACCTCCCCGGCGCGGCCCGGCCAATCCGCCGAGATCATCGAGGTGACCCCACACGACGGATCCGACCTGGTGGTGCTCCAGCTCAAGGGTGGCTTCGCGAGGAAACAGAAGCCGCCCGCGCCACCCGGCACAATCGCCACGGTAGGCGAGACGGTGACCTACACGGTGCTCGACCTCGGCACCATCATGGCGAAGCTGCCCGCTGAGGAAGACACCCCGTGGACCCACGGGGGCCCGCGCAAGCCGTACGAACCGACCGATGAGGACGCCGAGGAGGAATGGGAGTGAACAGCACCACGTCCACGACGCCGGTCCCGGCCCAGCGCACCCCTGCCGACAACGCCGTGAACCCGGCGGACCGCGCGGACCGCGCGGTCGCCGCGATCCTGTCGGACCTCGACACCGTCACCGGTCGCGGGGTCGTCGTCGACTCTCCGCCCGGCGCCGGCAAGTCCACTCTTGTAAAGCGCGCCACCGGCCACCTCACCGAGGCCGGCCACCAAGTAATGATCGTGGCGCAGACCAACGAGCAGGTCGACGACCTGGTCGACAACATCGCCCGGGAATACCCGGATCTGGCGATCGGCCGCCTCCACAAGTCCGACTTCACCCTGCCACCGCGCGTCGCCCGACACCTGAACGTCAGCGCGGGCGACAAGATCGAAACCTTGCGGGACCTGCCCGTCGTGGTCTCCACAGCCGCCAAGTGGGCATACGTCGACGTGGAAAAGTCTGGAACCTGGCGATGGGCCATCGTCGACGAGGCATACCAGATGCGCTCCGACGCCCTGCTCGCGACCGGCCCCCTCTTCGACGCGCCCGAATCCCAGGTGCTCTTCGTCGGCGACCCGGGCCAGCTCGACCCCTTCGCCACCGTTGACACCGACCGCTGGCACGGGCTCAGCTGGGATCCACTGCGGAACGCGGTGGACGTCACCCTCGCCCACGAGAAGAGCCTGCTTCGGCATCAGCTACCCATCTCATGGCGGCTCCCAGAGATGGCCGCGCCCTTGGTGGCGCAGGCGTTCTATCCGTACTACCCATTCGAGTCGGGCACCACAGCGGCCGAACGCGTGATGACCTACGGAAGCGTGCCCCATCGGCCGACGTTGGAAGACCCGGTGCTAGCCCAAGCTGCCGCCACTGGCTGGGGCTACCTAGAACTTCCCGGCCGACACACCCTCGACCACGACCCTCAGACCGCCGAGGCACTCGCCGCGACGGCGTCCCGCCTGCTCGAGCGCGGCGCGCTGGTCAACGGCGAGCCGCTGACCGAGTCCCGAATCGCGATTGGCGCGGCCCGGACGATCCAGGTGAACGCGGTACGCGCCCGGCTGGCCGATCGCGGCCTCACCCAGATCACCGTGGACACCGCCAACCGACTCCAGGGACGGGAGTTCGACGTCACCCTTGTCTGGCATCCGCTCTCTGGCCGGGCGGACGCCTCCGCGTTCCACATGGAGACCGGACGCCTGTGTGTCCTGCTCTCCCGACACCGGTTCGCCTGCATCGTGGTCGCCCGGGCCGGCATCACCGACCTGCTCGACCGGCATCCTCGTAGCAGCCCCGTGCACCTGGATGTCCAGCCCAAGTTCCCGGACGGCTGGCGAGCTCACCAAGTAGTAATGGCGCAGCTGAAGTCGGCGTAGGGCTCTGATCTCGATCTCCGAATAGCGCTTGCCGCTCGACTTTGGGGCATCGGGCTTGACGTGCGCGCCACCGTGAGAGCCCCTTCAGTAGTCGACGCCTCGGTCGTAACTACGGCGCCGAGACGAACTCCATGAGCGGCTGGGCGACAACCTCTCGCCAGCGCTCCCGATGCCCCGTTGCATGGAGCCGGAAATACACCGTCTCGCGGCGTTCGTCGTCGGCCGTGCCGAAGTGGCCGCCGATGTTGTGGGCGAGCAGGTAGTGGACCAGGACCAGGCTTCCGGCTGGTCCGGCGACCTGGACGGGCTTGGGCAGCTCGATCGGCGGGTACGGCACAGCATCGCGGAGGGCATCCGCCCCGTGCTCGGATAGCCAGGCGCCCGTGCTCAGGTGGGTGCCGGGCCAGACCCACAGGTTCCCGCGGTCCAGCTCCCGTTGGTCGGTGAGCAGAATTCCGGCGAGCGCGGTGAACGTTCCGGGACGGCCGTCGTCCTCGGGGGAGTCAGGCCGTCGATGTGCGGTGCGCCGGGGTGGTGCGGATGCGGTGGGAGCGTGAAAGCGAACTGGGCGACCTCCGGCGCCGGAAGATCGAGATCGGCGCGCACGAACGGCCGGAAGGCATCGGTGATGCCGCTGTCCGCGTACAGCATGCGCAGTTCGGCATCCTCGGCGAGTGCCGGCCACAGGAAGTACGGCCCCGTGCGGTCCGGGGCAGGCGGCGCTGCGTCGATGTGGCGGGCGAGGAGTGCGCGCCACCTCTGGACCTCGGCCGCGGTGAGTACACCGGTCAGGACACAGTAGCCATCGCGCCGAAATGCACTGATGGCATTGGGAGTTGTTGTCTCCATCAGGCCATGGAAGCGGTTGACGGGGAGCGTGTGCAAAGGGATTTCCGTCCGGCTGGAGCGCCGGTGGCCAGCCCACCGCGGGACTGCGCCTTGGGCCTCCGTTGCTGTCCATCCTCGCGAACAGCGGTTTCGCCGCGGCCATGGCTGCTCCTCGACGAGAGAACAGGCCATCCATGCGACCGCTGGCGGCTGCAGCCGACGGCGGTGGAGGAGTCGCCCGCCCTCACCGCTCATATCAGGGCCTTCGTCGGGTCGTCAGCTGAGCCGCCCTGGCGGCGGAGCCGAGTTCCGCCTTGGCCTGTTCGAGTTCGAGGGGAGCTCAGCGGTGATCATCCGCGCCAGCCGGCCTCGCGGGTGCCGCAGTCCGATGCGGCATCCAGTCAGGCGAACGGCTCAGCGGCCTCCAGATGAGTACCCATCAGGACATTCAGCCCGATAGCATCCCATCCGACCCGGCGGCCAGATCGCCCTGTTCGACTTCGACCACGCCACTGCGGCGAAGGACGCTAGCGACTTCATCAAGATCGACCGTTGGTGCCTCACCTCATCCGAGGACCGTAGACAGCGACTGGATGCCTAATGGCTGCAGCGCGCCCAGCCGGCGGACCCGAAGTTAGAGCAGCGCTTAGCCTTCCACCGCCTGGTAATCCGCCTCTCGTACTTCCTGCACCGGCACGGCCGCGACCCCACCCATATCCCCGGCGGCGTCAAAGCCCTGCGAGACAAACTGGAGTGAGCCATGACCGCAACCGAATCCACCGCCCTGGCCCCCGCCCCCGCGCCGGTCGCCGGTCCTGGCGTCCAGGTCGTCGCAGCCCTGCTGCGACGTGGCGACCAGATCGTCCTCGTCCAGGAACAGCACGACGGGCAGGAGATGTGGTCCATCCCCGGCGGCGGAGTCGAACGCGGCGAACTCCTCGGCGAGGCGCTCATCCGCGAGGTCCGCGAGGAGACCGGCCTGCGCCTGGCGACCGTCGGCCCGTTGGCCTACCTCGTCAACACCACGACCACCCGCTACCCCTCCACGGTGGTCCTCGCCTTCGACTGCACCGACTGGGACGGGGAGATCGCCGTCCACGACCCGGACGGCAAGGTCACCGGCGCTGTCCTTCTGCCGCTGGAGGAGGCCAGGAAGGTCCTGGGCTCTTCGTCAGCTTCCCGCCCCGAGATCGAGCCCCTGCTGGAGTACCTTGCCGGCTCAGCCGCCGGCCACGTGTGGTCCTACCGCGACGACCGGCCCGCCGACTGACGTGCCCAGGGCACGTTGCCCCGGGCCACTGGGAACCATGACGCTCACCCGCGACCTCGACTCGTCCATAGCCGCGATGGACCTGTTCGGCGCCGACGCAGTGATGCGGGCCCTTCCTCATGCCGGCATCGTGGCCGACCCCGCTGGTGGCTCCGCATCCGAGCGATGCGGAGCCACCAGCACGCCTCCAGAATCCTCGACGAGGCCGTCAGGGCCACAGCGGCGGCGGTCATGGCAAGGCAGTTCAGTAGCGAGGCTGGCTCCTCGTCAGGAATGGCGTGGACCCTCCGATCGCTCCACGCAGTCGGGTCTGCGAACCCCCGACGAAACTACATGTACTCGCCGGGCTGGTCTGCCTGGAGGCGATGGCCTCCGCGCCACTCCAGTCGTTGCGACCGCCAGTGGCGGCCCCCTCGCCACCATCCGACCCGACGGGCCCCGGCCGACCGGGTGGCTCACCGTCCCGGGTGACGCCGATGACCTGCACGCTACCCTGCTGGACGCCCTCAGCCGTCCCGGGGAGATCGAACGGCGCGGAAGCCCCGCTCGCCACTTCGTCGTCCAGCACTACAGCTGGCGCACCATCACCGACCGATACGCGCAGATGTACGACGCGGTGCTGTCGAGCGTCCGCGCATAGCAGCCCACCACCCTCATGGCCGACTGGGCCTGCCGCGTTCAGGCTGGACGGGATCGGCCGGTCGGAAATCCTGCGCGTGAGTGAACGGCTCAGCTGCGGGCGGCCAGCTCCATCCCTCCAAGGAGGACGATCACCCAGATGGCATGTCTCGGAGGCGAACGCCATGGCCGGGGCAGCGACAGTCGCTGCCCCGGCCATAGCATTGAATCAGGCCGAACCGCGGACGGTCGTGCGTCCCACACTCATGTAGGTCAGGTCGAGCGCGGCCATCCGCTGCGGGTCGAGGAGGTTGCGTCCGTCGAAGACCAGGGGACGCGCCATGACGGCCGCCGCCTGGTCCCAGGCGACGTCCTTGAGCTCCGGCCATTCCGTCACGATGATCGCCGCGTCCGCGCCGGTCATCGCCTCCAGCGGGGTGGCACAGCGTGTGGTCGACGACCAGGGCGCGGTGTCGAGCTCGCGCACCAGCGGATCCCAGCAGCGGACCGCGGCGCCCTCGGAGAGAAGCCGAGAGGCGATGATCGTGCTGGGTGCCTCTCGCATGTCGTCCGTACCGGGCTTGAACGCCATGCCGAGCAGGGCGACAGTCCTGTTGTGGAAGGCACCGCCCAGCTCGTCCTTCAACCGCTGGATCGCGCGTCGTGGCTGCAGGTCGTTCACCTCGATGACGGAGGTGAGCAGCTGGAAGGAGTACCCGGCGTTGCCGGCTATGGCACGAAGCGCACGGGAGTCCTTGGGGAAGCACGAGCCGCCCCATCCGACGCCTGGCCGCATGAAGTGCGGGCCGAGGCGGTGGTCGAGCCCTACCGCGCGGACCACGTGTTCAACGTCGGCGCCGGTCGCCTCGCAGATCGTGGCGATCTCATTAGTGAAACTGATCTTTGTAGCCAGCAGCGCGTTGGCGGCCAGCTTCACCATCTCCGCCGAGCGGACGTCCATCTCCGCGATCGGGCCGTCCACGCCCTCGTGCAGAAGGGCGACCAACTTCGCCGTCTCGGGATCGTCTGCGCCGATCACCACCCGATCAGGGTGCATGAAGTCCCGCACTGCCTGGCCCTCGGCGGTGAACTCGGGGTTCGACGCGTACCCCACGTCCTGGAGCCCGGCCTCGTCCATCGCGGCCCTGACCCTGGCGCCGGTGCCCACTGGCACAGTGCTCTTGACCACCACCGCCGCCAGATGACGAGCGTCGGGCAGGGTCTCGATCACCTGCCAGATCCTGGACAGGTCGGCGTCCCCAGACGACGTCGGGGGCGTGTCCACGCACACGTACACGACGTCAGCGTCGCGGACAGCCTCTTCCGCGTCCAAGGTGAACGTCAGACGGTCGGCGTTCTCCGCGATCAGTGACGCCAGTCCGTCCTCGTGGATCGGAACTCCACCGCTCCGGAGGAGCTCGACGCGCTCCCGCTGGATGTCGCGAACGACGACCTTATGCCCCAGCTTCGCGAAGCAAGCGCCCGTCACGAGGCCGATGTAGCCTGCACCGAAAACCGCGATTCGCCGTTGCCCCAGCATCGGTTCGTTCACCTTTCCGGCCTCGAGACGCTTTGCTCATCAGCCGAATCTGACCATAGAGCATGTCGCGGGCTACGTCTGGCGGAGAGTGCTCGTGATGCGGCTGTCCTCGAGGAGGGGCGCGCAGACCGGCCTCTTCTGCGAGGGCTCGCCGCTGGATTTACGGGCCGACGCTGGAGGGTGGGCGGTGAGGTGACGATCGAGCAGCGAGTTCCATTGACTCGCCTGTTCGGTGGTCAGGACGGGCAGCGCCACGCACCTGAATCGAGGGAGGCCGAGATGCCGGCCTGGACCCCGTGGACCGTGAGCCACGTCTTCACCACCGCCGACCGCAGGTTCGGCCCGTACCTCGATGACATGAACGACCTGCTCGACCGCGCCGAGCGCAACGAGTGGATCCTCAAGCCGAGCCTCAAACCCGTCGGTTCGGCCGACCATCCCGTTCCCGCCGGAATCCGAGGCGGACCGACTGGCCGCAGTTGCCCGAGCGCCGTGACGACTTGCGGTGGGACCTCGATGCGGGCGACCTGTAGCACGCGGCAGGTATTCGGCCTGCCCCGATCGATCGGCCGGCAGCCTCAGCCGGGTTGCACGGGAGTGGGCTCGCGGAAGGCCCCCGCCAGCCAGTCCAGGCCCCAGTGCAGCGGAACGCCCGGGTAGTCGGTCAGAGCGGCCGGCACCTCGATCACGTCCGGCAGCGGGGTGTGCTTACGCATCAGGCGAGTCGCCAGATCCGAGAGCACCTCGTCGTTCCCAGGCACGATCTGCTCGGTCAGAAGTCGCTCCACCTGAGCCTTGTCGGTGATCAGAGACCGCACTTCGGCGAGTGCGTCTGCGGTCGGCCTGGCGCCCTGCTGCCGGACGAAGAGCAGCAGCGCCAGGCTCTCCAGCCCGTAGCCACCGTGGGTGTCGTACGGGCCCGTGTCCGGGGAGTAGTACGGCTCGACGAGTTCCGCTGCTCGCCGGACACACCACTGCCACGCGACGGAGTCGCTGCGCAGGGCAAGCTCGTTGGCTCGCCGCCACAAGGCCGTCTTCTCACCCTCGCGTGCTTCACCCACGCCGTTCTCCCCTCGGTGAACCGATGCTTCCACTATGGAGGGTCCATTGTGCGGAGGTGCCCCGTTCCGGGTGAATGCCTAGACCCGTGGGGCGACGGACCGATCGCCGACCGGGGTGTGGCCGGACGCCTCGCGGGAACGCCGTGCGTTACCGGTCGGAAGTCTCCGGGGGCGGGCGTCCGGTAGCCACCGTGGGCCGCTACTGGCCGAAGTACGGGTGGGGCCACCGGTGAGCGGGATGAGGACGACTGGTCACGCGTGGTCTACGACGGTCATCATTCCGGGCTGCTCGGTGCCCGGTACCGAGGTCACGTGTGTTGGAGGGCTTGGGTGATGAGGGCGCGCGCCTCGTCACCGTACACCGCGGACTGCTGGAGCAGTTCGAAGGCGCGGTGGAAAAGTTCGACGCGATGGTCGGTGATCGTCTCGCCGCCGCGGAAGCCCTCGACCTCGACGCGGGTCTCGTCGTGGATGCCGAATCCGTCGCCGGGATAGACGGCGAGGCGGGCGCGGGCGGGGATGATCCCGAGCGTGAGACCGGGCCAGGACAGAGTGTCGTGGAGGCGTTCGAGCTGCGGGCGCATAACCTCGGGCCCGCCAATACCGGTGAGCAGGGTCTGCTCGCCGAGCAGTACGTGGTAGGTGCGCCCACCGGACCCGATGTACTGGGCGCGGGCGACGCGCTCGGCCGCACCGGCTTCGACGTCCCGCGGGATGCCGTGCAGGTCGACGACTAAACGGAGGACCTCCTTGGCGTACGGAAGGGTCTGCAGGTTGCCCCAGACGATGTTCGGACTGTAGCCGAGGTAGTGGGTGGTGCTCTCGACCAGCCGGCGGAACGCGGCCTGGACTGGTCCGGTGCCGCTCTGGAGCAGCGCGGGCCAGTCCGGCTGAGGCGCGGCCGACGCGTGCGCGGCGGCGGGTTCGGGGGCGGAAGCGGTGTGGTCGGTCATCGGGCGCTCCTTGTTCGGGACAGGCGTGAGGTTGGTGAACGTAGCGGCCGGGCGCACTGTGCCTGGCGCTGGCGCAGGTGCAGGGCTACGGGCGCCGGCACGAGGGCGGGGGCCGGTGATCAGCTCGATGCGTCGCCGGGCGGAACAGCGGTGGTGCCGGCGGTGAGTGGGATCGTCGCCACCAGGTCCCACGACAGCTCCCAGGCCATCGCGCCATCGGGGCGAGGCTCTTGCCGGAACAGCACATCGAGCAACTGGACGGAGGTGAAACGGACGCTGGCGTGGCTGGGGGAGATCCGCCGCAGCACGGTCTGCAGCGCGTCGGACGACGCCTCGGTCCAGGCGTATCCGAGCGACATGTGCGCCCTGCCGCCGTCGTGGAGCAGCGCACCCGCCCCTCGCACCTCGCGGATCGCGTCCCTGACCCGCGACTGCAACTCGACCAGGTGCTCGTCCGGGGACAGATCGAGGAAAGCTCCGGCACGATTGGCGATCGGGGAGCCGGCCAGGACCTCCAGCGGGCCGAGCCCGGCCAGATGCGTGCGCAGGGCCGCAACGAGCTGCTCGCGTTCCTTCTCGCCGATCTTGTCGGACGTGGTGTCGGCGACCATCTCGAGGGTGCAGTGCAGGGTGTCGGCACCCATCGCGGTGATCGGGTACGGGCGCATTGCCTCATGGCACTCGGCGACCAGCCGGGCCAGCGGCAGATCGACCGTCAGGTCAGGGACGGCGTAGACGTGCAGGACACGGGCGCCATAGGGCCACGGTGATCCCTGGAACTTCGGGGTGAACTTCTCCACGAGGGCTTTCTCCTTCTGCAGGGGCGGGCCGCGACCTGGCGATCGCAGCCCGGGGTGCTCTCAGGCTTGGCCGAGGTGCAGCTGGTGGACGCGGTCAAACGTGTAGCGGGGCAAGGGGTGGTGGCGTTGGCGTTCCCACACCAGCCATATGCTGGAGACGGTGGCGTTGGTGCGGACGCCCGGGCGGATTCCTCGGCCGAGGTCCGAGGCCAGCTGGTCGGACCGGGCTGCCAACTCAGGGGTGTCGGTGTCCTGGACGCCGTAGCCGCACGACATGTGGCACCAGAAATGATCTTCGGCCGGAGGCAGTGCGAGTCCTGCGGCGGTGAGGCCCTCGCGGACGCGCCGGTACAGCTCCGCGAGGCCGTTCTCGGGCCAGACCTCCACGATCCCGGCGGAACCGGACGCCCGCGCCGGGCCTATCTCGACGCTGAACGGCTCCAGGCGGGCCAGCCGCTGCTGGACAGCGGCAGCTGCGGACTTGAGCATCGCGGCATCCACACGGACCCCGGCGGCGGTGACCGGCCGGACCGACTGGATCGTCATGTGGAGATCATCGTCGGCCATCGCAGTGATCACGTCCGGGTAGCGGGAGGTGATCTCCCTGAGCCGGGCGAAGCACGCGAGGACCTGCGGCTGGTCCTGCGGCAGCCAAAGCACGTGCGGGCGCACCCAGTCCTCATCCGGGCCGCCCGGCCGGCCCCACAACCGCTTGATGGACATGAACTTCCGCGCCGTCACACTCCCTTGTTGGCCTGTTGGATCCTGCTCGGATCGAGGTCGACGTACACCGGCCGGTGGTCGGCCGCCTCCGTACTCGCCTTGCTGACGTGGACGCGGTAGGCGGTGAGGGCCGGGGCGACGGGCCGGGTGGCGAGGATCAGGTCGATGCGGCGCTCGCCCCACGGGTCGGGGTCGCCCGTGCCGTCGGGCCAGTAGCCGACGGTCGGCTGCCACGGCGCTCCGAGGTGCGCGGCGGCGTCCACCGCGAAGCCCCGGCGGAGCAGGACAGCGGTCTGTCGCCGGTCAGCCAGGTTGGAGATGCCGATCGTCTCCGGGACGCATTGGTACTCCAGGTCGTCGTGGTCCTGGCGTGTGTAGGGCTCGGCGTCGTAGTGCAGCGTCTCCCCGCTGGGGTTGGTGACCTGGGCGGCGGAGATGGCGTTGAAGTCACCCAGGACGACGGCGGGGCGAGCGCCGCCGGTGCGCCGCAGATGGCCCTTGATGCGGATGCCCTCGTTCGCGCGGAAGCCCGGGCGGAACGGGTCACCGTGGTAGCTGGCGACGAGCAGCGGATCGGCTGCGCCGACGTCGAAACTCAGAGTGGTGAGGCCGTGGTGGAACTCGGGTGCCCCGAATGCCCGGTAGCTGCCGGGCACGGGGGTGACGGTGGTGGGGTTCCGCAGGATGGCGGTGTACCAGGTGTGGCCGGCGTTGGGGGCCATGGCGGTGCCGGCGATTCCGTCGGGGGTCGCGGCGGTGAGCCCGCAGTCGGCGGCGAGCCGGGCGATGGCCTCGGCGGCCTCACGGTCCCGCCGAACGGCCGCAGCCGCGGGGTTCTCATCCGGCTCGTGGGTGTTGTCGGCGACGACTTCCTGCAGACACAGGATGTCGGGGGTGACCTCGCGGATCGCAGTGATCCGGGCCTGCCACCTCGCGCTGCGGTGCTCGGTGAGGCCGAGTTTGAAGGCGTTGAAGTTCGCAATGCGTATCACGAAGAGTGGTTCCTAGTGGGTCGGGGCTGGCGGCGTTCAAGCCGAGGCCGCGGGCGTGGACTTGGTCGCGCTCTGGTGCGGGACGGTCGCGGTGCTGTCCTGGGCGATCGTTCGTTGCTCTCCTCGTCCCGGGATCGGACGGAATGGGTCACGGGGTGGTGACGGGGATAGGTCTGCCGGTGAGGTGTTCAGCGTGCCGGGCCAGGAGCGGGGCGAGTTCGGGATGTTGGCCGCGGGCGGTGACCTGCAGGAGCTGCGCGATGGCGACGAGTTCCCCGGTGCGGCCGGCGGGAGTGTCGAGGACGTGGCCGAACTCGCGGCGGATGCGAGCTGCTGTGGCGGGGCGGGTGAGGCTGTAGGCGTGCAGGAGTCCGGCGTCGTAGCCCACGGGTACCTGGCCCCAGGTCTCCCAGTCGAGGATGACCAGTGGCGGGCCGGTGAGGTTGGCCCAGTGGAGGTCGGCGTGCCCGGTGGTCCAGGCCGTGATCTGGATCGGGGCAAGGCCGGTGAGGCGGGTGAAGTGCTTGTCGATCCACTGCTGGCGGACCGACTGGCGGGCGGTGGGTACGGTGGCGGTCGCGGTGAGTGCGGCCTGCAGCTCGGTCCACCAGGCGTCGGGAAGATGCGGATCGCTGGTGAGGACCGGGCTGCCGGCCTGGAGCGCCGGGAGCGGCACGTACTCGGACAGCTCGGCGCGGTAGGCGTGGCGGCCGGTCGACCAGTCGACAAGGCCGTGCAGGCGGGGACGGGGGACGGCCGGCGGAAGCGCCGCCTGGGCGGTGGCCGTTCCCTCCCACAGGCGCCCGCCGCCGCGTTCCTGCGAGGCGCAGACCAGGCGAAGCCACCATCGACCAGCGCGCCGGGAGAGGGTGCGGCCCTGCCAGCCCCACACTTCGGGCCCGGTCGGCTCGACCCTGAGCGTCCGGGCCGCCGCGGCGTGTGCCCTCTGCATCCGCTGCCGCTCATCGGCCGCGCCGGGCGGAGTGAACACCGTCGCCGGGCCGTGACCGTGCCTGCTCGCCGTGCCGGTGCGTCCCTCGAGGACCGGCTGGGTGTCCACGGCGGTGGTGGGGCGCAGGTGAGCGGCGAGGGCCGCCATGTCGGCGGTGAACCGGTCCCCGAGGTCGATGCCGGTCTCCTGGGCGATGACCATGAGCGAGAACAGGCAATCGGAGAGCTCGTGGGCGATCTTCCCGGTGTCAGCGGCAACGTCGGCGCGGTGACCCTGGTGAGCCAGGATCAGCTTCGCGAGGTCGCCGACGTCGCCGGTGAAGCCGAGGACGAAGTCCGACAGGTTCCAGGTACGGCCCAGCTTCCGCTGGTTGATGTCGTCGTAGAGGACGCGCACCTCGTCAGCGGCGGCACACATCTCGTCCCAAGTGGGCATCGGCTGCTCCGTATCGGGTGCGTGGTCAGGAGAATTCGGCGTCGGCCGGCTCGGTGCCGCGCTGGTGGGGTACGGCGGTGTCGTACTGGGCGGCTTGCAGGAGGTAGGAGGCGCGGTATCGGCCGGCGGGGTCGGCCATGAGCTCTTCGTGGGTGCCCTGTTCGGCGAGGCGGCCCTGGTGGAGGACGTAGATGAGGTCGGCGTCGGCGGTGGCGGCGAGGCGGTGGGTGATCAGGATGACGGTCAGCCCTCGGTCGGCGAGTTCGCGGATGCGGGCGAAGGCGGCCACCTCGGACTGGGCGTCGAGGGCGGAGGTCGGCTCGTCGGCGATCACCAGGTGGGTGGGGCGTCCGCCGGGACCGTGGGTGGTGGCGCGGTGATGGGTGCGGGCCATGCCGACGCGCTGCCACTGCCCGCCGGACAGCTGTACGCCGCCTTGGAAGCCGCGGGCGGCAAGGGTGTCCCAGCCGTTGGTCTGGGCCTCGACGATCGGGTGGAGGTCCGCGTAGTCGGCAGCGCGCTTGAGTAGGGCGGGGTCGTCGCCGTGCTCGGGACGGCCGACGAGAACGTTGGCGCGCAGGGTGAACGGCCAGCGCTGGAAGTCCTGTTCGAGGACGGAGACGGAGGAGAACAGCTGGTCCCGGTCGGCGCCGGCGGTGTCGGTGCCGTCCCAGAGGATGCGGCCGGTGTCGGGGAGGTAGAGGCCGCAGAGGAGCTTGACGAGGGTGGACTTGCCGGAACCGTTGTCGCCGACCAGGGCGACGACCTGACCGCGCGGGATGGTCAGGGTGATGCCGGTCAGGGCCGGGGTGGCGCGGCCGGGGTAGGTGAAGCCGACGCCGTCCAGGGTGATCACATCGGGGCGGTGCGGGAGGCCGGTGCCGCCGGTGGGGATGGCGCGGCGTTCGGACTCGCGTTGGAGGCGCTCCAGGTCGGCGACGAACAGGGCCTCCTCGTAGAGGCGGTTCGCGGTGTTGACGAGGGAGGTGATGTCGGCGGCTCCGGTGCGGATGCCGACGACCGCGGTGCCTGCGACGGCGAGGGCCATCTGCCCATCGTGGACGAGCCAGCCGAGGACGGCGAAGGTCGCGGCGGCGGCCAGCCCGGACAGGGCGGAGGCGAGCACGGAGGTGCCGACGACGGCGCGCGCGAGCCGGTTCTGCTCCTGCTCGGACGCTTCGGCCATCGCGGTGTAGTGGCCGAGGATGAACGGGCCGATGGCGTGGACGCGGACCTCGGGCGCTGAGTGCGGCTGGGTGATCAGCTGGGCGAGGATGGCGGCGGCCCGGTGGTGCTGGAGCCAGGCCATCGTCGAGCCGTAGCGGCGGCGGGCGGAGCGCACCGCGCCCCAGCCCTTCGGGGCCGCGATCAGCACCAGCATGGGCATCAGCACCGGGTCCAGGGTGAGGAGGACTCCGCCTGCGGCGACGAGGCCGAGCAGGGCGGTGAGGACGGCGATGCTCTGGCTGATCAGGCGGCGTACCGCCGCGGTGCCGAAGCGGGCGGACTCCAGCAGCCGGCTGAAGTCCGGGTCCTCCAGGGAGGCCAGCTCGACGCGGGCCGCCCGGGCGAGGAAGGCGACGGTGGCCGCGCGCTCGGTCTTGGGCTCCAAGCGATCGCCGGCCCAGGACGAGGCGATGCCCAGGAGCGCGGAGAGGGCGGAGGCGCCGCCGACGGCGAGCGCGGCCGGCAGCGCGGCGCGCAGCAGCTGGTCGGAGCTGCCGGAGGCGAACAGGGAGGCCAGGGCCCGGTTGGTGGCGAGGAGACCGAACGCAGCGGCCAGGGCGCGGCCGATCTCGGCGAGGGCGACCACCATCAGCGCGGTGCGGTCGGCGCGCCAGGCCAGGTGCAGGGCGGTGCGGAGCATGCCGGGGATCTGGCGGGCGACGGCGAGAAAGCTGATCTTGAGCATGGTCTGCTCGTGGGAGGTGAAGCCGTAGTCGTAGCGCAGTGGGCCGCCGAACAGGAACTTCTCGCTGGCCGAGATGCTCTCCTCCGTGGCGGTCCCGGTCTTGGGCGGGCGGGTCTTCAAGCGCTCTCCTTCGTGGGGACGCTGTGGGCTGGGTTGGTCATCCGTTCTCGCCCGGGATCCGGGGCTCGGAGACGAGGTACTCGGCGCGGCCGGTGCGGCGGGCGGTGAGCGAGGCCCGCAGGGTGCGCAGGCGGCGCGGGCCGACGATGGGCGACCAGTCGTCGACGGTGCGCACGGCGTGGCCGCTGTGTTCGGCGGGGTCGAGGGTGATCCGCTCGATCTCCCGGTCGGTGAGCCGGCCGCCGTCGAAGGTGACGCCGATCTTCCACGGCCACGGCGGTTCGGGAGGGGTGAAGGAGAGCAGCAGCAGGCGCGGCGCGTCATCCAGGGAGGCGGGGACGAAGCCGATCTCCTCGGCGGTCTCCCGCAGGGCGCACGCCCATGGGTCCTCGCCCGGGTCGAGGAGGCCGCCGGCGTACTGGTACTCGCCCGGGTGGTGGACGGACGTGAGCAGCAGCGGCCGGTCGTGGCGGTCGGTGAAGTACACCCCGGCGTAGGAGACACCGTGGGGCAGGGTCAGGACGAACTGCTCGGGCGGGACGAAGGTCACGGTCGGACTCCTCGCTGGTCGGGGCTGCCGAGTCGGGTGCGCAGGTCGGCGGCGAGGCGCTCGTCGCGTCGGGGGTCCTGCGGCAGGACGCCTGCGCCCTCGGTCATCAGGGCGTGGAACTGCTGCTGCTCGTAGGGGACGCCGGGCGGCAGAGGGGCGATGTGCCAGTGGACGTGGGAGTTGCCCTGCCGGCTGCCCAGGCTCAGGACGTACACGCGCTCGGTCGGGACGGTCGCGGCGAGCGCGGTGGCGACACGGTGGACCACCAACTGCAAGGCCAGGTACTGGTCTTCGGTGAAGCCGCCGATGGCGTCCTCGACGTGGGCGCGCGGGGCCACCAGCAGCTTGCCCGGCAGGGTCGGGTAGCGGTCGAGGAACGCGACGTGGACGCCGTCGTCCAGGACGATCCGGTGCTCGTACCCGGGGACGCCGACGAGCATCGAGCAGATGAAGCACGGCCCGTTGCGGGCCCGCTCGTTGTAGGCGTCGAGATCGAAGGTGGTCACCGTACCCAGCCTTCCGGGCCGGGGCGCAGCGTCATGTAGCCGTCGAGCGGCCCGAAGCCGAGGGAGTGGTAGAGCGGTGCGCCGGCCTCGGTGGCGCGCAGCTCGATCGAGCCGCAGCCGGCGTCTTTGAGGGCCTCGATCAAGGCGGAAGTGGCGGCGCGGGCATGTCCGCGGCGCCGCTGGGAGGGGTCGGTGACCACGGTGTGGACGCGGCCCCATAGCCCGCCCGGGTGGGTCGGACCGCGGTAGCCCCGGTACACGATGCCGATGGCGCACGAGGCGAGTGTGCGGGCGTCGGCAGGGACTACGTAGGCGAGCAGGCTCGGGTCGCTGCCGAGGCGCTCGCGCATGTCGTCGCGGAAGGTGGAGCGCCACTCGTCGGTGAGCTGCGCATTGTCGAGGACCGCGACGCGCAGGCGCAGCAGCTCGTCGGCGTCCTGCGGGCCGGCGGGGCGAACGGGAAGACCGGGCACGGCGTTTCCTCCAGGTGAGGCGGTCAGGGTGCGAGGCAGAAAGGATGGGGATTTCAGGTGGTCGGCGCGGGACGGCGTAGCTGGTCCAGGACAGTGCGGGCGTACCCGAGGACCTCCTCGTCGCGGTGGTGATCGAGCGCCCAGCGCAGGGCCGCGGGGCAGTCGATCGCCGCCCAAGCCCGGCACGCTGCCCACTCGTCTGCGGTGAGGTCGCGCCCGTAGCCGGCGAGGAACGCCCTGCGGAGGTCGGGCCGGTGAGGAGTGAGTTGGAGCGTGACCCGCATCAGGTCGCGGCGCACCGGCTCCTCGACCTGGCTGCGCTCGAAGTCGATCACGCCGACGATCAGGTCGTCGCCCTGGCGACGGATGAGCCAGTTCCGGGGTCCGAAGTCGCCGTGGCAGGTGGCGGGGGCGGTGTGCGGGGGCTCGGTGCGGGTGGCGTCAGCCAGGACCTCGACGTCCTCGTCGGACAGCTGGGCCTCGCGGGCGCGGACGAGCGCCCGCTCCCGTTCCTGGCTCCAGGGCAGTTGCTCGCCGATCACGCCGCCGGAGACCGGGTGGGCGTGGGTGCGGGCGGCGAGCAGGCCGGCCTGCCGGTACACGTCGCGTTCCTCGGCCGGGGTGAGGGCGGTTGTGATGGCGGGGGTGCCGGGAAGGGCGGTGGTGACGATGAGCAGCGACGTGGTGTCCTCGGCGAGCAGTAGTGGGGCCCTGCCGGGGCCGAGGGCGGGCGCGAGGTGCTGGTAGGCGGTGGTCTCGCGCCGGTGCATGAGTTGGTTCTTGTGCCGCTTGGCGAACAGGCGGCGCCCGTCGCCGGCGCGGACCTCCCACACCGCCGGCCGACCCGCAAGGTCGCGCGAGCGCACTCCCAGAAACTCGTAGGGACCGGCCGTCCGGCGCAGCAGTTGGTCGGCGTCGTCGGGCAGAGCGGGCGCGGTCATGCCGGCCAGCCGACGGTGGACAGCGGGTTGCCGCGGCTGATCTCGCCGAGGGCGTGCGCGGTGTAGGGGACGATGTGGTCCGGCAGGCGGTCGAGCGGCCACCAGCGCAGCTCCTCGCACTTGTCCGGCTCGGCGTTGCGCACGCGACCGTCGTAGCGGGCGGGTCGGAAGAAGAGCTGGAGGCGGCTGCGGCCGTCGTCGGCGTCGAGGTGGTGCAGCGTGTGGACGAGTGCGAGCTCGTCCTCGGCGATGGTGATGCCGAGTTCCTCCTCGGCCTCGCGGGTCATGGAGCGGGTGACCGGCTCGCCCCGCTCCATGTGCCCGGCGGGCAGGTGCCACAGGCCGCTGGCGTAGCTGGTGTTGGCGCGCCGGCCGAGGAGGACCGCGCCGTCGTTGACCAGGACGAGGTGGACGCCGACGACCAGCGTCAGCGGGTCCGTGCCCGGCGTTCGGGGCTCCGTGTCGGCCGGGTGGTCGGTGTGGTCGAGCTGGGTCACGAGGTCCTCCCGGTGGGCAGGTCGGCCGTGGCGGTGAGCAGCGGCAGGTAGTGGTGCAGGTAAGGCGGGACCTTGAGGTCGAGCACCTCTGCGAGGGGCACCATGCGGACGGCCAGGCCCTCGTCGCCGAGTCGAAGGTCGCGTTCGGGTCCGTCCCAGACGGCGTGCAGAACGCGGGTGAGCGGCAGACCGAGGTCGGGAGGCGGGCCGGGGAGAGGCCGCAGCCCGGTGATCTCGATGCCGGCCTCCTCGCGGACCTCGCGCACCGCGCTCTCCTGAGCACTTTCGTCGGCCTCGCGCCAGCCGCCGATCGGAGTCCAGTAGCCGGGCCAGGCCATGCCCGGCCGGTCTTCACGCTGGTGCATCAGCAGTCGCCCCACGGGGTCGGTGATGAAGACCAGGACGCCCTCGAAGTCATCGCGGTCCGGGGCGGGGCGCTCCAGGTAGAGCGGGACACCGGCACGGTGGGCGCGCAGCACCTGCCGAAGCCGCTGGTAGTGGACGGGGGCCATCCGGGAGCGCCAGTCGTGGGCCGTCTCGAACCGGAACTCGGTGTGCTCGGCCGGATCGAGACGGATCCGGGCCCGCTGCTCGGGGGTGAGGACGCCGCCGTCGAAGACATAGCCGCACACGGGGACGGGGTACTCGGTGCCGGCCTGCTCGTGGATGACGGCGACCAGGCGGCGCCGGGCGAGGACCTCGGGATTCTCGGCGGCGAGCTCGAGGCCCAGCTCCTCCTCGGCTTCGCGCAGGGCGGCGGTGAACGGTGTCTCGCCGTGCTCGACGTTGCCGCCGGGGAAGTCCCACACGTCCGGGTTGGTGGTGGAGCGCATCCCGAGGACGCGGCCCTGTGGATCGGTGACCAGGAAGCAGCCGTAGGCGCTGGGCCGGGCGACGGTGGTGAGGTAACCGCCGACCGGCCGCCATCCGGGAATGGCCAGGCGGCCGGTGAGCCACTCGATCACCGTGCGCTGTCCGTCGCCGGTCAGCGGCAACTGGTTGGCGGTAGCCCACTGGTAGTCGTCGTGATCGGCCGACAGGGTGATCCGGGTGCCGTCCGGCACGACGGTGGTGAAGACGAATTGCCGCACGCGCCTTCCGCGCTGATTGGTGAAGTCAACGTGCCGTACGTACTCCAGCGGCAGGCCGGTGAGCCCGGTCTCCTCGGCCAGTTCCCGCGCCGCGCCTTCCGGTACGGGCTCGCCGTCTTCTCGGCCGCCGCCCGGGTACTCCCACAGGCCGGGCAGGACGTCGTGCTTGGCCCGGCGGATCATCAGGATCCGGCCCGAGGTGTCGCGCACCACCACGCCGACGCCGATTCGCTCGATGCCGTCGCGGAGGGCGAGGCTGGTCAGCACATTGAAGTCGATCACCGAGAATGCTCCTTGGTCTCTGGGGCGGGCACGGCACGCCGGTCGTCACGTCCTGTCTTCCGCCGGGTGCAGAGAGGGCGGTCCGCCCGGCTGTCAGGATTCGAGGTACGCGGTGCCCTGGCCGTCGGTGAGCGCGGTGTGGGCGGCGCGCAGATTGCGGGCGTTGTACGGCTCCATCACGCCAGGCGCGCACGCCTCGTCGACGTCCCACCAGCGCCAGCCCAGCAACTCCCGCTCGGGCGTGGCGATTCGCTCGTCCGACCCGGGGGCGAGGGTGGCGTGGAAGGTGAACATGTGGCAGGGATAAGCCGCCTCGTTCGCGGCGGCGCCGGGGAACAGCTCGGCCTTGGTGGTCATCCAGTTGTAGACGAGCAGGCGGCCGACGGTGACTTCGACGCCGAGTTCTTCCGAGAGCTCGCGGGCGCACGTTGCGGCGGGCGGCTCGTTCCACTCCGCCTTGCCGCCGGGCAGGACCCACGTGCGGGAGCGGCCGTGGTGGACGAGGAGGACCTCCTTGTCGCCGCGGGTGATCAGTCCTCCGGCGGCGGCCGAGAACACGGCACGCCCCGGCTGTTCGGTGTCGGACACGTCGTCACTCCTTCGTTCGGGGCCGCCCCCGTGCCGTGGCGGGCGGCAGATGGGCCAGGCGGTCAGGGGCGCAGGAGCAGGCACTGCAGGGAGCCGAGCGGGTACTCGGTCACCTCGTCCCACCCGGTGCGCAGTTGCTGAAGAGCCGTGTGGTCGAGGCCGATGTGGTGGCGGCCGTCGGTCTGCCGTTCGGCGAGCGGGGTGGTCACCGCGATCACTCCGTTCGGGGCGAGGCGGCGGCGGGCGGAAGCGAGGGCGGCCTGCTGGTCGAGGAACGCGAGCGATAGGCGGAAGGCGACGACATCGAACCCGTGGGCGGGCAGCTCGTCCAGGCCGCGGTTGGCGTCGAGTTCGTGGAAGGCCGCGTCGGGCAGGTGGGCGCACCGTTCGCGGGCGGTGGTGATCGCTGTTTGGGCGAAGTCGACCCCGGTGACGGTGGCGCCCAGCTCGCCGAGCGCGGCGGCCAACTCGCCGGTGCCGCAGCAGACGTCCAGCACCGTCAGCCCGGTGAGCGGGCGGCCGAGGTGCCCGGCGAGCAGGTCGACCTCCTGGTCGGTGACCGTCCGGTAGCGCGCGCCGTCGCGGTAGCCGGCATCCCACGGGCTCGGATCGCTCAAGTCCTCCATCGAGTCCCCCTCGTTGTCGGTTCGGCCCGGCGCCGCGGCTGCGCCGGGGCCGGAGGCGATGCGGGTCATGCCGCCGGTGGTGGGAACGGCCAGCCGACCGCGTCCGCACGGGTGAGTTCCCGGTACACGCTGCCGTCGGGCTCGTAGGTGTTCCGGTACAGGAACACGGTGTCACCGCCGAGCCGGGCGACGCCTTCCTCGACCACCGGCGTCCTGTCGGCGACCGCGCGCAGCCGCTGGTCGAGGTCGACCAAGCCGCCGGGCGGCTGGGCCGGGCGCCGGTGCCGGCCGGTGCCGATCACGCCTCGACCAGCTGGTGGTGGTCGGGCGCGTCGTCGAACCCGTACGTGGAGAACGCCGGTCCGCCGGCCAGGTACGCCTCCAGCGCGGTCTTCGACGTCGGGAACATCGGACCGGGCAGCGCGCTCGCCGGTGCCCAGCGGACTTCCAGGTGCTTCGTGGGTTCGGTGTTGACCAGTTCGCCGGTGAACTCGTCGGCCGCGAAGACGAACAGCACGAAGCCGCCGCGCCCGTCCCAGCCTTCCTTCACCTGGATCGTGTGCACCAGGCGCAGGTCGGCGGGCGCGACGACGAGGCCGGTCTCCTCGCGCAGCTCCCGCGCGGCGGCGGCCGAGATCTCCTCGCCCGGGTCGACCTTCCCACCGGGGATCGTCCACGCCGGACCGGGGCTCCAACTGCGCTGGGCGTAGTGGACGGTGGCGATCCGGCCGGTGGCCTTGTCGTGGACGATGACGCTGACCGACAGCCTGCTCGTCTCGTGCATCGAAGGTGCTCCTCGTCGTGGCCGAAGCCGAAAGGGGGTGGGCTGGGTAGTCGTCAGGCCGTATGCCCGGCGGTGGGCGGGGTGCTGGAGAGGTGGATGACGGTGCCGTCCGCCAGCGCCTGGAGCGCGGCGGTGAGCCGGTCGGCGAGAGGCCAGGGCAGGTGTGCGGCGGCCTGCTTGGGCTCCATCCAGTGGGCGGCGCGCACCTCGCCGTCGGCGAACCGCAGGCTCGCGGCCTGGTCGCGGGTGAGCGGGGCGGTGTCGAAGACGAAGCACATGACGGCCCGCCCGTACGGGCTGGCGGCGGCGGGCGGGGTGTCCACGACGAGGAGCCGGCCGACCTCGGCGGTGAGCCCGAGTTCCTCGGCGAGTTCACGGGCCGCGGCTTCGGCGGGGGACTCCATCGCCTCCACCATGCCGCCGACCAGCTCGTTGTGATCCTTGTACGAGGGCTCCACGACCAGGACCCGGCCCTCAGCGTCGCGGACCAGGACGGTGGCGGCCGTCATCGGCGCGGGCAGCTGGACGAGGTAGTCGCGCTTGGACATCGGCTGCCGGTGACCGTCGCGCAGCACGGCGGTGTGCGAGCCGCGCTCCGCACCGACCGCCTCCCGCAGGCGGCGCGCGACAGCGGGCGCGAGCAGTTCGAACGCCTCCTCCTCGGTGACGAACCGAGCCTCGCGGAGCTCGCTGGCCTGCACCACCAATGCGTGCGCGTCCACTGCGCCCACCGGGTGCGCGGCGTAGACGAGGCTGAGGATCGTGCGCCCCCAGATCTGAGCGGGGATCGTGTCGAGGGCCAGCAGTCTGCCGACCTCGACGTCCAGGGCCAGCTCCTCGCGCAGTTCCCGCCGCAGCGCCAGGTCCGGTTCCTCGTCTTCCAGCATGCCGCCGGGCAGGTCCCAGCCGTCCTTGTAGACGGGGTCCACCAGAAGGATCCGCCCCTGGTGGTCGCGGATGAGGGCGTCCGCGCAGGCGGCCGGTGCGGCATGCGCGGCCAGATACCGGGCCAGGGCGGGGTCGGCCGCCACGGTCTGGCCGCTCAGGTCGGGGTCGCTGGTCACGGCTCGCTCCAGGTCAGTGGAATCGGGCCGGCGGAGTCGCTGAACCCGAGGTCGCGGTAGAGCTGTTCGCCGTGCGGGGAGGCGGTCAGGTGGATCTGTCCGCAGCCGCTGGCGGCGAGCCAGTCGCGCGTGGCGGTGACCACGCGGCGGGCGTGGCCCTGGCGGCGGTGCTCGGGGTCGGTGGCGACGGAGGCGATGTGTCCGACGTGCGGGCCCTGTCCGGGGCGGGGCATCCGGTGGTCGTACTGGCCGACCGCGCAGGAGACGAGCCGACCGGTGCCGTCGTCGACGACGTACGCTGCGAACCGCCCGTCACCGGTCAGGCGTTCGGAGAACCAGGCGGTGCACTGATCCGCCCACCCGGCCGGCGGGGTGACGCCGGCGGAGTCGAGCATGACCAGCCGCAGCCGTGTCAGCTCGGCGGCGTCATCCTGCACGGCGCGGCGCAGCACGGTCCCGGCGGTACCGGCGGCGGGTTCCGCGATCTCCGGCCAGGCGCGGCCGAGCACCAACGTGGCGGCGTGGTGGTGGATGAGCTGCTGGGTGGAGTCACGCAGCCGCAGCCGGTGCAGGTCCTCGGGGCGGAACCAATGCAGCAGGACGCCCTCGCGGAGGTCGGCCGCCTCCGGGTCGCCCTGCCAGCGGGCGGTGAAGATCTGGATGGGCACGGCCAGCCCATCCGCCCCGATCGTCCACTCGACGGTCAGCGGCTCCACCGGGCCGAGGCGCAGCCCCGGGGCCTCCTCGGCGAGCTCGCGGCGCAATGTGTCCTCCAGGGTGCCGTCGCCGGGTTCAGCGCCGCCTCCGAGCAGGCTGAACTCGCCCGGGGCCCAGATGTGGTCGAAGTTGTCGCGCAGATGCAGGAGGTAGCGGCCGACGCCGTCGTGGATTAGCACGGAGGCGTTCACCGGCTCCGGCTGCCCGTCCAGGCCCGCGGCCTGCAGCTTGGCGCGCAGCGACGGGGAGGCAACCCGCTCGATGGGGCGCCACTCGCAGCCGGTGACCTCCTCCGCCTGCAGCGCGGTCTCGGGCGTCGCAGGGTCGGCGAGGTAGAAGGCAAATCGGAAATCGTAGTGCTGGTGGGCGCCTTCGCCCTTGTCGGGGTTCGTATCGATGTCGTTCACGTCGATGTCGACGGGCTGGTCGAGGAGCTGCGGGACCAGGCACAGCGCGCCGGGCGGGATGCCGGCCTCCTCGGCGACTTCCCGCAGCGCGGTGGCCAGCAGGCTCGGGTCAGTCTCCTCACCGTGGCCGCCGGGGCAGAGCGTCAGCCCGGTGGCCTTGTGGTGGATGTGCAGGACCTGCCGGTCGCGGTTGATGACGACGGCGCTGCAGGTGACGTGCGCGGGCAGGGTGCTGCGGTTGGTCGGCTCCGGTGTGGTGGCCAGCATGGCGAGCAGCGGTTCGAGCTTCGCCCGCTCGGCGGGATGGTGGTCAAGGTAGGCGCGGGTGACGGCTGCGATGGCGTCGGCGGACGGCGGCAAGCGGGGCTCCTTCAGGACCGGGGGAATGGGATCGGCAGGGCTACCGGCGGGCGGGGCGTCAGGCGGCCGGATCTTCGAGGGCGTGGTTCCACGCGGCCAGGTGGCGGGCGTCGAGGAGCGGGGCGACCGGGGTGGCGAGGTAATCGTGTTCGACGAGGTAGAGGGCGGCGGTGCCCTGGTGGCCGGGGAAGAGCTCGCCCAGCTGGTGGCGGACCTCCTCCTGCGTGGCGCTGTCCTTGTCGAGGAGGCGGCGGGCGAGGAGCTTGGTGTTCCACACGTCCAGGCCGACCGCGGACGGGTCGCGGGAGGCGTGGGAGGCGATGACGCCGGCGGTGTACGGACCGACGCCCTTGATCTCCTGGAACCGGGTGGTCAGCGCGGGGTCGTCGCCGAGGGTGGCCAGGTCGTTGGCGGTGAAGAATTCCGCGAACCTGGGCAGGTACTTGTCGCGGTAGCCCAGCCGGTCGGCCTCCTTGAAGGTCTGGGCGGGGATGTCAGCGATCTCGCGTGGGGTGAAGAAGGCGCGCAGGGTGATGCCCGCGAAGCTTACGAGGTGGCCGTAGTGGATCAGGAGGTTGCGCATCATCTGGGTGGTGCGGGCGATGGTGGTGTTCTGCAGGAGCAGGGCGACGACGGCGATATCGAACAGGTCCTCGGGGCAGCTCTGCCGCATCCCGGCGAGCGCGGCGAGCGGTCCGCGCATGGCAGGGACGCGGCTGGCGAGGTCGATGAACTCGCTCGGGTCCTCCTGCAGCCCGTAGCCGGTGGTTAGGCGCCGGGCGAGCGCCTGGCGGTGGTCGGGCTTCCACTCGCCGTCGGTGTGCAGGGCGGCGACCAGCACTTCGGGTGCCTCCTGGCGCAGGTGGACCCCGCACACCAGCTCCTCGACGCGGAAGGTGCGCCAGCTGTCGGTGGTCGTGTGGGCTTCCAGGCCCGTCGCGAAGTGCGACGGCTTCCACAGGGTATGGAGCCGGTCGAACGGGCCGGTGACGGGCAGTTCGATCGTGTCGACCAGGTCAAGGTGACGGGGTGCGAGCACGCGGCCGAGGGCCGCCGCGCCGACGCTGGTCCCCTCGAGGCGCCGGCCGTTGTCAAGCGGCTGCAGCTCCTTGCCGTCGGCCTGGACCTCGGTGCTCAAACGCTCTCTCCTCCCGACAGAAAGGGGTATGTGCAGCCGCCGATGCGGCAGGTGAGAAACCGCCAATTCGACATCTCAGATGCGGAGTTGGACCGGTTCTATGGCTGAGGAGTGTCTGATGATGGTGCTGTTCGAGTGCGACGTTCAAGCGGATTACCACCGGGCGAGCCCGGGTCGAACGGGGAGTTTTCGAGCACCTCCGAGGCGATGCCCAGGGCCGCCTCCAGTTGCTCGCGAAGGGTGATGGGAAGTACGCCGGAGCCCAGTGCGCAGGCGGCGAGAGCCTGTTCGAGAGCGGCCGTCGGGCCCGGTTCGAGGTGGTCGCGGAGGCCCGGGTGGGCGAGGAGGTCACGCAGTGCGTAGCCGTCGCCGGATTCACTCGTTCGGCTGGTCAGGCGCCGTGCGAGGTTTCGGGCGGCAGGCGTGTCCGGGGCCGAAGCGTCGAGGGTGGTGAGCGCGAGCCGGGTGGTGAAGACGGCCATCCCCTCGCCCACGTCCAGGGCAAGCCAGCGGTCTATCGCCTGCGCGGCGGCGTACTGATCTCCGGGGCGGCACAGCGCGGTGAGCACCGCGGTGACGGCGTCCTCCCAGGGGTCGCCCGGCTCGGTGTCCTCCAGCAGCGCGAGGGCGCCGGACAGGTCGCCGGTGGTGGCGGCGGCGAGGACTGCGGTCTGGCGGCCGTCGAGGATGCGCTGGCCGATGCCGCGGTGCTCCTCGAGGTGGCGCAGGGCTTCCTTCCAGCGGCCGGCGGCGGTGAGGGCGCGGGTGCCGTCGGCGATGACGACCCGCCACAGCCACTGACGGACCTCACCGCGCTGCTGGTCGGTCTCGGTGAGGCGGGCCGGGACGGTGATGCCGTCCAGCGTCGTCTCGGTCGCGGTGGTGACGGATCGGTAGAGGTCGAGGAGGAGTTGGTGGCCGCGCTGGTGGTGGCCGGCGCGGATGTGGAGGCGGGCGAGGTTGACGATCGGCTCGAGGCCCCGGATTGCACTCATCGCCGGGAGTGGGCCGCGGGTGAGGTAGAGGGCGGCGTGGCGGTGGCAGAGCTCGCGGGCGTAGCCGGGCAGGGCGAGGTCGGAGGCAAGGAGGGCCGCCTGGTTGAAGACGGTGGATGCCTGGCCCGCGTCGGCCTGCCGGGAGGCCGCGTCGGCCAGCTCGCAGAGCCGGCCGACACGGGCGTCGAGGGGCAGGCACGCGGGCCGGTGTCGTGCGACCAGCGGGAAGCGCTGGGCGACAGGACCGGTCGGGTGCACGCGGGTCACTCCCAGATGACGGTGATCGGGTGGTTGGGGCGGTCCAGGACGAAGCGGCCGGCGGCCGGGTCCGTGGTGGCGGGGGTGTCGGGGAGTTCGATGCGCAGGCTCCGGGTGCGGAAGCCGGTGTTCCAGACGCGGATCTGTTCGGCGACGAGGTCGGCGAGCGCGGCGCCGTCGGGGCCGTGGCCGATGACACCGGTCTCGTAGGTCTTGCGGCCGTCGGCGGTGGGTTCGCCGGGGCGCAGGGTGAGGTAGGCGAGGGAGCCGGCGTCCACGGTGGCCATGGCGCCCCACCCGAACATCGGGTTCACGCCGCGCTCGCGGGCGTTGCCGGTCACGCTCATCCGCATGATCGAGTTCGGGAGGGTCAGGGCCAGCCACAGGTCCTGGTACTCGTATGTAGTGCCGCCGGGGATGGTCACGCCGGTCCATGTCTCGTGCCGTCCGCTGTCGAGGATGCCGGCCAGCAGCTCGGCGTCGACCGCGTCGTGCTGGTCCTTGTGGACCTGGAGGGTGACGTCGCCCTCGCCGGTGAGGGTTACGGTGCGGCGGGCGTCGTCCATGCTGCCGCGCAGCGGCATGAAGACCGCGAGCTGGTCGTCGACTGACACCCAGCCGCCCTCGGCGCGCTCGAAGGCGATGACCCGGCTGGCGGTGCCGCGCAACCGCAGCGGCAGCACGATCCGGCCCGTGGGCTTGACCTGCTGGAGCCAGGCGCTGGGCATCTCGCTGGTGCTCACCGTGGCGATCACCCGGTCATACGGGGCACCGTCCGGATGGCCGAGAGCGCCGTCGCCGAGGACGACCTCGACGTTGGTGACGCCTGCGTCGGCTAGGTGCTTGCGGGCGCCGTCGACGAGGTCCTCGTCCACGTCCACGGTCACCAAATGCCCGTCGGCGCCGACGATGTGGCCCATGTAGGCGGCGTTGACGCCGGTACCGGCTCCGGCTTCGAAGATCTTCTCGCCGGGCTGCGGGTCGAGCTGTTCGAGCATCAGGGCCACGATCGCGGGCTGGGAGGCGGCGCTGATCTGGGTGCCGGAGCCGTCGGCCTTGGTGTAGGTGGGGTTGTCCGCGTAGGCGGCCTCCAGCGGGAAGCCGGGCAGGAAGGGCTCGCGGGACACCGCGCGGAAGGCGGCCTCGACCGCGCCGGTGCGGATGGCGCCCTGGTCGATCAGGCGGGCGGTGAGGGCTCCGCGAAGCTGCTCGGCGGATCCGGTTTCGTTGCTGAGAGTAGTCATATCGGTGACCCTAGTGGTTGGTCGGATGGTGGAGGTCGAGGGCGCGGGGCCCTCGTCGGAGTGGAATACGGCGTCCAAGGCCCGTGCGGCCATGGCGGATTGGTGGTCGACCGGCAGGCCGGCGCGGTTGGCGTGGAAGACGAGGTGGTGGGCGAGGACGGCGCGCAGGCCGCGGGTGAGAACGCCGTCTCGGGCGAGGCGGGCGAGGTCTTGCCCGGTCTGCTGGAAGGCGTGGACCCAGTCGCCATGGTGGGCGAGTGGGGCGGTGTCGCGGGTGAGTGCCCAGGTGTCGAGGCGCATCAGGTGCTGGATGGCGGCGGTCAGCGTGGCTGCCCGTTCGGGGGCCACGGGGGCGGGAGTGTCACGGAGCATGGCGAACTGGGCCCAGACGTGGCCCTGTTCGTACCAGTCGAGTCCGGCTGCCCGGAGCATGGCGGAGATGAGGACGACCACGGTCTCGGACCGGCCCAGCGCGGGCGGGCCGGGCTCGGCCGCCCGAGCCAGGAGGTGGCGGCTGTCGGCGTGGAAGAGGCGGTGGGCGACTTCCATGGCCTCGGGACCGCCGAAGGCGTGGGTCTCCGGCTCGTAGATGACGGTGGCCCAGCCCGCGATTGGCCCCTTCTCGACGAGCGCGTCCAGCAGCGCGGTGACGGAGGGTTCGGGGGCGGCGGCGCGGTAGCGCAACCGCAGGCCTTGTTTGCGCATGTACCACCAGCCGTCGAGCGCACCGGAGTTCGTGGCAGCGGTGAGGACGGGGGCGAGACGGTCGGCGGCGAGCCGCTCAGCCGTGTCCTGGTCGGTGAGCGTGATGTTGTGCTGGATCCAGCCGGTAGTCATCGGATCGGTCCTCGGTCAGGCGGTCAGGAGACAGGCGTCCCAGTGGGTCGCCGGGGTGGCACCGGTGGCGGGAGCGAGTAGGGCGAGGGCGGTGCCGGCCGCACCCTCCAAGAACGCAGGGCCCGCCGTGGCGAGAAGGCGTCGGGCCTGCTCGTCCGGGTCGGCGAGGGGCGGATAGGTGGTCTCCAGCAGCAGGTTGGCGACCGAGCGGAGCCGGGTGGCGGTGCGCGGCGAGGCGTCGGCGGCGGCGCGATGGGCGATGTGGGCGAGCCCGGCGTAGCCGTGGCAGGCCGACAGGTCCCTGGTCGCGTCGAGCGCCGGCGGGTCGAGCAGGGCACTGGCGAGCGCGCTCTCGGCCTCGTGGCGCAGACGGTGGTCGCCAAGGGCAAGGGCGGCTAGTTGCTGGGCACGGGCAACTCCGGCGGTGCCGTAGCACCAGCTCGGCCGTTGCGGTGGCAGCGGTCTGCGGTCGGGGCCGGTCAGGTGTGCGGGCGTGATCCAGTACGGCCAGGCGTGGCCGTCGCGCCAGCGCTCCAGCCAGGCCAGGATGACGCGGATCGCCTCGCGCTGGCCGTCGACCTCCACTCCGCGCCGCAGTGCGAGGGCGAGCAGCGCGAGCGGGCCCGCGATGCCGTGCGCCACACCGGTGTTGGCGTGTCCGCCCGGGAACCGCTTGTCCGGTTTGCCGGACGGTCCGTCCAGGGTCCACCAACCCGGGAGGAGCTCGCCGTCGTGCTTGATGTCCTCGGTCAGGCGGACCAGGCAGTCCAGGATCCGCCGGATCGCATTGCCGCCGGGGGCTCGGCGCAGGAGCACGGCGCCGACGCCTGCCAGGCCGCGGATGGCGTCGAACTCGGCCAGCGCCGGCAGATCGCCGCGGTCGATTCTGGCAAGAGCTTCGTCGCAGCGCCCTGCCGCGTCGGCCGCTACGGTCTGGTCGAGGTGGGCGAGGGCGCGTTGGTAGGAGCCGGGGCTGGCCTGGGCTGCGCAGTCGAGAGCGTGCGCGAGCGCCGGAGCGCCGTAATACAGGTAGCTGTCCGAGCCGCTTGTGACTGGGCCGTTGGCCGCGACCGACAGCCAGGCCCGGGCGGTCGCCCACGGTCCCCTGCCGGTGGCGGCGCGTTCGATGTGAAGCAGGGCGATGCCCGGGGCGCCATGGGCGAGGGACTGGCGCCACTGCGGGCGGGACGTCCACGCCGCTGGCACATCGGCCGGGTCGGCGAGCAACTCGGCGATCCGGTCGGACAGCCGAAGGGCGGGGTGCAGAGTGGTCACCGGTCACCGTCCCGGGCCAGGCGGGCGAGGGCGGCGGCCCGGGCCAGGTAGAGGACCTGCGCCTCGTCGTCGAAGTCGATGCGGTGCGCACGGACATACGAGCAGTGGAGGAGGGAGCCGAGCACGTCGTCCGCCTGTACGCCCTGGGTGTGCGGGCCGGGGAAGAAGTGGCGGTAGGAGTCGAGGGCCTGGTGGCGGGCCGCCCAGGCGTCGACGACGGTGTCGCCCGCGGGCTGGGCGCGCAGCGCCGCCCAGTCACGTGCCGGGTCCGCGAGGCGTACGGCCTCGCGGAAGACCGGCCTGGGAACGTGGGCCGGGGCTTGGGCGGGGACGTTGTCGACCAGCCAGCGCAGCCCAGCATTTGTGGAGCCGGTGAACCCGGCCGCGATGGCGACGGCGTGGGCGGCGAGCAGCGCCTGCCGATCGGGCAGCTCGGGCTGGGAGAGCTGGGCGAGCTGGGCGAGGACGGCGGCGGAGTCCGTGCGGAAGACTTCTTCGGCTGCGGCCCAGGCCGGCCCGTCTCCCCAGCGTCCGGTCTCCGTGTAGGAGGTCGGATACACGACCTCGGACAGCAGTCCGGCCTGGTGGAGCTCCGCGGTCCAGGTGGTGATCGTGGTGGCGGCGGGGCCGAAGGCGGTCGGCTCGGGCAGGGCGATGCGCAGCCGCAGGTGCTGGCGCGGGTCGCGGAAGCGGACGAACCACCACGCCGGGTGCCCGAGCCGCGCGAGGAGGTCAGGCAGGTGGCGGGTGATGACGGTGTCCTGGCGTTCCAGGTCGCCATAGAGGGAAGCGAGGAGCACATGGGAGGTACCTGGGGCGTCGCTGTGGCCTCGCTGCAGGATCCGGGCCGGGGTTGGTTTGGGTAGGCGGGGCCAGGCCGGGACGCGGGTGGCGGTGACGGGGATGGCGATTTCGTGGGCCCGGCCGCCGGCCCAGCCGAGGTCGGCCGGGTCGGGTTCCTCGACGAGGACCGCGTGCGGTACGGAGCGTAGGTGATCGCGGAGCAGGGACCGGTGGCCGGGGTGGTCGAGGTCGAGCGGCAGGCCCTGGCTGTCGGCGGCCAGCATCACGTGCTGCGGCACTCGGCGCCGCGTCAACCACGAGGTGAGGGCTTCGTTCCACTGCTGCTGCGGGGCGTGATCGGAGGGTAGTTCGGCGGTGGTGAGTCGCCATGCGGCCGGGGAGAGGATGATGCGCCGGTGCCTCAGTCGGGGCCGGAAGGGCAGCGCGTGGAGCGAGCCCCAGTCGAAGCGGGTGACCTGTGCGGTCTGGGCACGGGACAGCTCGGTGATCAACCGGGCGAGCGGCGGGGTGTGGGTGCGCAGGTTCAGTGCGTGGGTGGCGGCGGCTTCGACCCGCACGCCGAGCGCCGGTGCCGCCAGGTACATGCGCCGCCCGTCGCAGCCCACCGCGAGGTCCTCGGGGCCGAGGACGCCTTCGGTGGCGGGGCGGTGCTCGGCGAGGCTGATCACCAGCTGGCCGGTCGCCGTACTGCGGGCGACGTGCCCGGCCGCCGCGTCCAGTGGCGGGAACGAGAGCTGTGCGGTCACGGCGCGCTCGTCCATCGTCGGCAGGTTCGTCAGCACGTCGGTGAACGCTGCCTGGTGCTCGGGTTCGAGCAGGTGGAGGAAGCGTCCGACGGAGACGCCAGCTGTGCGGGACGCCGACACCACCTCCAGCCGGAAGTCGCCTCTGTCGAGGGCTTGCTGGCTGCGGGCGTGGAGGCGGGCGATGATTTCCAGGTGTGGGGGCAGGCGGGGCTCGGCCGGTCCCAGGTCGAGCGCGGTCAGTAGCGCGTCGTCGAGGACGACCTCGCGGTCGCCGTCGAGTGCGGCCCGCTGGGTGACGGCGGCGAGCAGTTCGTCGCGTTCGTCGAAGCGCGGCGCCTTCGACGGACGGGTGCCGGGGTAGCCGTCGGGCCAGCCGATCCCGCTGTCCGCCACCATGTCGAGCAGCGGCACCAGGGCGCCACGGCCGTAGCGCTCGTAGAACCGCTGGTGGTAGGACCGCCATGCTGCCGTGCCGTTGGGAGCGGCGCTGAGTCGGGCTAGCAGGTGGGCGGCTCGGGCTGCCTCGTCGGCCACGCCGCGTGGGAGGACCAGGTTGGCGTCCAGCCGCAGGTCGATGGCCGGCACCGGACGACCGCCTTCGGCATTGCGGAGATCCGCCAGGGGCTCGGCCGCTTCGGCGATTTGCTCGGCATCGGCGCTCTCCAGGACCGTCAGGAGGTGTCCGAGAGGGTTGGGGTCGGTCGCCGGGGCGTGCAGGTTCGTGATGAGTACCCGCTGGGCGACGAGCTCGGACAGGATGCCGGTGACCTGCTTGGCGGTCGCGGTGGGAAACTCGGCGTGCAGCTTGTCGGCCAGGTCCTGGAAGCGGAGGGGAAGGCAGGCGGCTGCGAGGGCGAAGGCGACGGGGCCGGTGTGGCGCAAGGTCGTCTCGGCTGCGGCCGTACCGCCGCCGGGCCGTTCGAGCGGTCGGTGGGGGACCACGAGGCGGTCGTCGCGCACGTGTACGGTGTTGTTCGCCACCACGTCCAGGCGGGCCAGCAGGGCGGGGCAGTGTTCCAGCTGCTCGATCGCCCGTGCGAGCCGGGCGGCCGAGATGCAGCTGACAACACGGTGGCCGTCACCCCACCGCAGACGGCTGGTAGGCCCGAACGACGCGGCCTGCACGCCGGCGAAGTACCCGAACGGGGTGGGCCGACCGGCCGCGCGCAGGACATAGCGGGCGGTGGAGTGGACAGCGCGCCGTACCTCGCGCGGGTCGGGCTGCGGGGTGGCGACCAGCTGGGCAACCTCATTGGTGAGAGCCGGGTTGGCCAGTTCGAGAGCTTGAGCGAGTTGTCCGTCGGCCCACACCGTGCGCAGCCATCGCGTCTGCTGCTGGGCCACAGCAGGGCTGTTGTCGTCGAGGTCCGGCCAGCTTGGAACTGCCGGGTGGGGGCTGGCGACGGCGCGCACGAGCGCCACGCCGGCGGCGCGGTAGGGGGCCGTGGTAGCGGGTGGGCGCATGGCGGCGGACCTCAGTCTTCTGAGAAGGGGCGGGGGCGGGGCGGGTTCCCCGGGAACACATCCCGGGGAACCCGCCAGGAGGGTCAGTGCACGCCGGTGGTGCAGGCGCCGCAGGTGGCGCCGCAGCCGTCGTCGGTGAGGACCTGCAGGCTGGCCGCGTCGGTGGTCTCGACGGTGCGGACGTCGAGGTCGAACTCGTCGTAGACGACCGTGGTGGCCTTCGTCTCGGCCGCGATCTTCTGAGCCATGGTTGGCTCCTCCTTCGGAGGTTTCCCTTGCGGGACCTGGAGCCGGGGCGCGGGATGCGCCCCGCATCACCAGGAGACGGTGGGGCGGCAGTGCCGCGTGTCGGCGGCCAGCTGCCGTACGAGGGATGGCGGTTCGCCGGGGGTGTCCGCGAGGTGGGCTTCCGCGGGTGGGGTGGCGGCGCCGGGCCGCGACCACGGCGCGGGGAAGCCGGGGCCGAGGCCGAGTGCGGGGTGCGGTTCGCCCAGCGCGCGCAGTATCAGCCGCTCGCCCAGGAATGCGGTGCGTCCGTGCAGCAGGCGGTGGTTGTCCAGCACAAGGCCCTGGCCGGGGGCCAGGCGCAGCCGGTGGGTGTTGCGGTCGATGGCTTGGCGGAGCGCGGGCATGTGTGCTTCGGCGTCGGGTGAGAATCGGGCGAGGTCGTCCTGCCGCAGCCGCAGGCGCCAGCGGCCGTCGGGCAGCTGCTGGAGGACGGGGGCGAAGTGGCCGCTCGATCCGCCGAAGTAGGCGGCCCGGTCGGCGGAGAGCGCCTCGAGGGCGGTGGGGTGGTGCCCGGCCAGTTCGGCGAGGACGGCCTGGCCGTCGACGAGCAGGCTCGCCCCGCCCTCGTCGCCGGCCCGCGCGCACGCGAGCAGGATCAGACGGGGCGGATCCGGCTGCTGCGCGCACTCGGTGTGCAGGGCCAGCGGGCCACGCCCCAGGCCGGCGAAGCCCGGCCGTCCGGTGTGGCGGCCGGTGTCACGGATGACGGTCAGCCCGTCCGGGTCGGCATCCCGGTGCTGCCACAGGGAGGACATCAGCCGGCCGGCCGCGAGGAGCACATCGTCGCGCCCGCCCAGCCTGGAGAGCCTCAGCAGCCCGTGCTCGCGCAGCACCGCGCCGGCCCGCTCGCGCACTGCTCCGTCCAGCACGCTCGCGGTGAAGACCTCGCCGGCGGTGCCGTTGGTGTCGGAAGACGGCATGGTGGATCTCCCTCGTGGGACCGATTGGATGGGAGGCGACACACTCTCCACGCCGGACCGCCCCGATGGAAAGTGACAGATTGTCAAAGCGCGATCACCGGCTCGCGAGGCGTCGTGCCACTGCGCGACTGCTACCTTCGATGGGCCCGTGCCCGCCCGCGCGACCCGGAAGAAGCGATGACCGGACAGACAGAACAGCCCTACGTGCCAACGGCTTTCCCGATCTCCATCAAGGGCGTCGTGCTCGACCCGCAGAAGCGGGTGCTGCTGCTGAAGAACGAGCGCCAGGAGTGGGAGCTGCCCGGCGGAAAACTGGAAGGGACCGAGACCCCCGAGGAACGGGTGGTCACGGAGATCCAGGAGGAGAGCGGCTGGACGGCGACCGCCGGTCCGCTGCTGGACGTGTGGATGTACGAGCCGATCCCCGGGCGCAAGGTATTCATCGTCACCTATGGCTGCACCGCCACCGACGCCGACCGGCCCCCGGTTGTCAGCCACGAGCACAAGGAATCCGGCCTCTTCCACCGCGACGAGGTGCCCGGCCTGGTCATGCCGCAGGGCTACAAGAACTCCATCGCCCGCTGGTACGAACTGCAGGACCGGACCTGACCGGTGGCCCGGATCGACCTCAACGGCGGAATCCGCTGGCACTGGACCACCCCCAGGGCCCAGGACATCCTGCGCCGCCGCGCTCTGCCCGAGATCCTGCAGCTGTACCGGGAGATCCACAGCCTGCCGCAGCAGGAACTCGCAGACCTCCTCGGCTACTCCACCAGCTACGTCTCCCGCATCGAGACCGGCTCGCGCACCATCACCGACGTCGGTGCCCTGCGCCACATCGCCGATCGACTCGGCCTGCCGCCGCACTGTCTTGGCATCACTGATGACGCCGACGGAGACCACCAACTCGTGATCCAGCTCGCCGACTCCGTCCTGCGCCTGGCCGAGATCGCCCGCCAGGCTGGCCATGCCACCACCGCTGTCGCGGAACTGTGGCCGCTGGTCGCCCGCCTGGAGGCCCGCACCGCCGACGGGCACGCCGACCTCGACACCCTGCGCCTGCTCGCCCGCGCCAGAGTCGGCCTCGGAGTCGCCCTCGGCCACGTACTGCCGGAAGAACGCCTGGCCACAGCCGCCCGCTGGACCGGCAAGGGCCTCAGCATCGCCCGACGCCTGGACGACCCGGCCCTCCATGCCCACGCCCTGCGCCACCACGGCAACGAACTGCGCAAATCCGGCCTGCACCTCCGCGCGCTCGACCGACTCGAGCAAGCCCGCGACACCGCCCGCACCACTACCGAACGCGCCGAAGCCGTCGTCCTCCTCGCCCGCGCCGCCGGAGCCGCCGGAAACGCCCCCGTCTTCGACGAAGCGGTCGAAGCCAGCCGCGAACTCCTGGACCAGGCGGCACCCACTGCACTGCTCTCCGAATTCACCATCCACGAAGTGCGCCTTCGCGGTCTCATGAGTACCGGACGGATCGCGGAAGCAGTGCGGCAACTCGACCGGGCGCCGGCCGCCGGCCTCGGGGCGACCGCGCAGTGGCGAATCATCGCGGCAATCACCGCCGGACAGGTCCTGCTGCGCCGCGGAGACGTCGCAGGTGCGGGAGAGCAACTGAATGCCGCGATCGACGGCGCCACCATGCACCGCCTCCCTCACCAGCTCCAGCGCATCGTCCGCGCAGGCGGCAATGTCCCTGATGTCCAGGAGCGGGCCAACGGAGCACTCGACCAGCTCCGCGCTGAAATAGCGGCCTGACACGCGATTCAGCCGCGCCATGGTCGACAATTCACTACTCCTCTCCCGGTGTTGAGACGTTGGGCATGCACCCGAAGCAGCCGGCTGCGAGTGCAGAGCATCGCGTGGTCGCGATTCGTCAGTGGCGGATCACCTGGACCCGGCGGTTCAGGACCTGGGCCAATCCTTGGTGGCTGTAACGGGTGAAGCGGGGGCCGGTGGTCGAAGCAGGCGCCGGTGACCGGGTCGGCGACGACCCGAGCGTCGACCACGGCGGCCGCGAGTTCGGTGACCGCGGCCTGCTCGTCGGCGCCCAGCGTCGCGCCGTGCCAGGTGGAGTGCCGGGTATGCGGCTGTGCGCGGTCACGGTGGTGTGGCTCCTCGGAGGGGGTGGCTGTTGGAGTGCGGCCCTGACCCGGACGGCCGCCATGGGTGGGAGCTCGTGCTCAGCGCCCTGCGAAGGGCGGGTCCGTTCGTGCCCGCTGGACGGCGCGGGCTCGGACCTGGGGCAGCCTGGGTCACGCTGCGGCGCTGACGGGGGGCGTTCCAGCCGGGAGCTCGGCCCAGGCGGGTGTGATGTGTGTGGGCTCGACCAGCCCGCACAGGACCCCGGCGACGGCGGCCTGCTCCTGCCGGTGGACGCCGAGGGCGTTCAGGATGCGGGCGGAGTAGCCGCGCATGGTCCCGACGGCGACACCGAGCTCGGCCCGGACCTCCTCGGGGGAGACACCGCCGGCCCAGGCCCGCAGGATGCGCAGCATGCGCGGCGGGAGGTGCGGCAGGGCGGTCTGGGCGGCGCAGGGTTGGGTGGTGCTGGTGACGATCCGTTGGGCGGTGGCCCAGGCGGCGGCCTGGGTGCGGGTGCGGCAGCCGGTCTTGTCCAGCAGGGCGGTGACCGCGCCTGCGATGGAGTTGAGCGGTCGGCCGGTGGTGGTGGAGATGCTCCGGTCTCCGGCGGCGGAGGCGAGCAGCTGCAGGAGGGTGCGCTCGTCGGGGGTGAGTTCGGGGCCGGGCAGTGGGAGCGGCGGCGGGTTCATGGCGGGGCTTCCTTCGCGGGGTTAGAGGTCGGCGGGGATCGGGGTGTCGGGGGCGGTGAGGTGGTGCAGCAGCCGGACGCCGAGGCGGGTGGCGGTGTGGGCGCCGATGGTCAGGACGAGGTCGCCCGGCGCGGCGAGCCGTGCGAGGACCTGTTCCGCGGTCGGCGCATCGGGGCCTTGGCCGAGGAAGGCGAGCTGTGCGGGGGGCATGCCGGCGCCGATGGCGGCGTGGCGGACGGCGTTACGTTCGTCGTCCAGGCGGGTGCCGGGCATCAGCGAGTGGACGGGCAGCAGCACCGCGTGGTCCGCCAGTGCGACGGCTTCACCGACGCGATGCGCCAATGCGCCGGTGCGGGTGTGGCCGTCGGGCTCGAGCGCGGCCAGGACGCGGCCCTCGGTCAGGAGGCGGGCGGCGGCGAGGTCGGCGGTGATCTCCTCGGGGTGGCGGGCGCGGGAGGCCATCACGGTGACGCCGCGCTGGGTGCCGGTGTGGGTCAGGTGCCCGTCGATGCCGCGGAACGCGCTGATGCCGGCCGCCAGGTCGGCGCCGCGCGTGCCGAGGACGAGGCCGGTGGCGAACGCGGCTGCGGCGGCGAGGGCGTGGTGGCGGCCGGGCACGGCGAGGGTGAACTGGTGGAACTCACCGCTGGAGCTGTCCTGGACGGTGATGTGGGTGTCGGTGCCGGACCACACCTGCTGGACCAGACGCACGTCCGCATCGCGGTCGCGGCCGACGGTGAACACCTGCGGACCCGGGTCGCGGGCGAGTCGACTCCACAGCAGCCGCGTGCCCTGGTCCCACACGCACAGCACGACCGCGGACGCGCGGCGCGCGGCCCTCTCGGCCGCGGCCAGGGCGGAGGCGAAGTCCTCGGTGTGCGGGGGGTTGGCGTCGATACCTGTGACCAGCAGGACGCTCGGAGTGCAGTGCGCGGTGGGCACCGACGCCTCGTGCGTGGTGTTGTCGTCGCCGAGGTCGGCGATCAGCAGGCCGCCGCCGCTGGCGTGCCCGGCCGGGGCGCCGACGGGCGGCTCGTTCAGCACCCAGCCGGGGTTGCGGTGGGCGAGCGCGGAGGTCAGGATCGCGGCCGGCATAGAGGTGGAGTGGGTGCCAGTCACCGCGACGCTCACCGGGGCATGGTCGACCAGCTCGCCGAGCGCGCCCAGGCGCCCGATCACCGGGATGCCGAGCCCGCCGGCGGCATCCAACACCGCGCGGGGCCCCGGATCGGCGCCCTGCCACACCGCGCACGAGCGGCCCACCATCCGAAACGCCGAGCCCGGACGGTGCAGCCGTACCCCGGACCGCTCGATCTCGGCCAGCAGCTGGTGATCCGTGCCGAGCGGCGCGGAGGCGCCCACCCGGGCTCCGGCGCCGGCCAGGTAGAGGGCCAGGCCCGTCATGCCGGGCAGGTGGACGTCCAGCAGGTGGGGGCGCGACAGCCGCTCGGTCAGCGATGGCCCGCACACCGCAGGCCCGCTGGTGATGGGGGTAGTGTCGGTTCTCAACGCTCTCTCCTCTCCTCCTAGTTGGTGGGCCGGCCGCCCGCGCGGCTCGGGGGACTCGCACGGGCGGCCGGCCGGTCTGCTACGCCTGGGCGAAACCCCAGGCGAGCTCGGCGTCGGTGACGGCGTGCGCGAGGGCGAGGACCTCGCGCCGCCCGGCCACCACCAGGTGCCCGGCCACCTCCGCGCCGAGAAGCTCCAGCGCCAGCGGACTGGACTCCATCGCCGCCACGGCCGCGGTCAGGCTGGTGGGCAGGGCGGGCGCGTCCCACGCCTCGTAGCCGTCGCCCTCGCACGCCTGCGGCGGCTTCAACTCCCGCTCCAGGCCGTGCCGGATGCCCGCCGCGACCGCGGCCAGCGCCACGTACGGGTTCGCGTCCGCTCCCGGCACCCGCACCTCCAGGTGCAGCCCCCGCCCGTGCCCGACGACCCGCACCGCGCAGGTGCGGTTGTCCCGGCCCCATACAGCGCGGGTCGGCGCGAAGCTCCGCGGCCGAAGACGCCGGTAGGAGTTCACGTACGGTGCCCACATCAGCCCCGTCACGGGCAGCACCTCCAGCACACCCGCCACCGCGGCCAGGCCCTCCGCGGACAGCTCGGCCTCCGTACGCTCGGCGCACATCACCGGCTCCTCGCCGCGCCACAGGGACACGTGCAGGTGCATCCCGGACCCGACGCCGGTGACCGGGGCTGCCATGAACGTCGCCGACATTCGATGCTGGTCCGCCACCGCCCGCGCCGCGTGCTTGAACAGCACGTGCTGCCAGCACGCCGCCTCCGCCTCCCCGTACGGGAACGTCACCTCCACCTGCCCCGGCGAGGACTCGGTCTTCACCGCCTCCACCGGCATGCCGGCCTCGCGCAGCACCCGGCGAAGATGCCGCGTGTAGGCCGTGAGCTGGGACGGCTGGTCGAGGGCGTAGTCGCGGTTGTCCCGTGTCACTGGCACCAGTTGGCGGAAGGCATCGTCGGCGGCGTGCTCGGCGGTCCCCTCGAAGATGGTGAACTCGGTCTCGATGCCGACCTTCAGGCGGTACCCGAGACCGGTCAGCTGGACGAGCTGCTCCTGGAGGATCGCGACCGGGCCGGTCGGCAGCGGCACGGCGCCGGGGGCGATCGGCTCGGCGGGCAGCAGCGCGGTTGCCGGCAGCCACGGAAGCCGCGTCGCCCGCGAGCGGTCGGGCAGCAGCAGCAGGTCGCCGAGGCCGCCGCCCCACGAGGCGGACATCCCCAGGTCCGTGTCGAACAGGTAGCCGCACACCTCCGGAGTGAGCGAACCATCGCACAGCCGGGGAAGCAGGAACTCCGCGTCGAGCTCCTTGCCCTTCAGCCGGCCCTGGCCGTCGACCACCCCGAGCAGCACGGTGTCGACCGTGCCGTCGGCCACCCACCCTTCCAGCGTGTCCCCGGTGCCAGAGGTCGGCGTCGGCAGAGCGTTGGCCTGCGTCGTCCGGGCCTGCTTCGATCGCTTGCGGGCCATCACACGACCTCGATCGTCAGCTCGGCCAGCTCAGTGTTCGACTGGACCGGCGGGTTGTAGGTCCTTCCTGCCTTCCACCACCACGCCCACGCCCCCAGCAGCGCGACGCCGAGCGCGAGGGGCGCGTAGTTGAAGGTGTCACCGGTGACCGGGTACGCCTGCGGCAGGCAGAACAGCAGCGTGACCACCGCCACCCAGCACACCGCCACGACACCGACCGGCCGGCTCCATCGCCCGAGGTGCCACGGACCGGCCTGGAACCGCGACCCGGCCCGAAGCCGCAGGTAGACCGGCACCGCGTACGCCGGCGTCATGCCCAGCACGTTGATCGCCGTCACCGCCCCGTACGCCACCGGGCTCCACAGCGCCGGCAGCGCCAGCACCGCCGCCACCGAGACCGACAGCCACACCCCAGCCACCGGCGTCCCCGTGCGCTCCGACACCCTGCTCCACAACCCCGACCCCGGCAACGCCCCGTCCCGGGAGAACGCGAACACCATCCGGCTCGCCGCCGCGGTCTCGGCGTTCCCGCAGAACAGCTGGGCGAGGATCACCACGGCCAGCATCACCTTGGCGCCCGTCAGCCCGAGAGCATCCAGGAAGATCTGCGCCGGCGCGACACCGGTCGCCGAGGCGAGGACACCGTCGTAGTCCTGGACCGCGTACAGCATCCCGGCCAGCAGCACGAACCCGGCGATCCAGCTCACCCAGATCGACCGCACGATCCCCCGGGCCGCCGACACCGACGCCTTCGTCGTCTCCTCCGACATGTGCGCCGAGGCGTCGTACCCGGAGAACGTGTACTGCGCCAGCAGCAGCCCCAGGGCGCTGACGTAGATCGGGTTGGACCAGCCGGTGTTGTTCACGAAGTGGCTGAACACCCAGGTCGTGTCCTGGTGGTGAGAGGGAACCAGCGTCAGTGCGCCGACGATCAGCGCCACGCCGCCGATGTGCCACCACACCGAGATGCCGTTCAGCAGTGACACCACCCGCACGGCCCGCAGGTTCAGCACGGCGTGCAGCAGCAGGATCAGCATGAAGATCCCGAACAGCCCGCCCGGGGTCGGGGTGTAGCCCCACTGTAGGTTGAGGAACGCCCCCACGAACGACGCGGCGCCGTAGTCGATCCCGGCGATCCCGCCGACCAGGCCCAGCAGGTTCAGCCAGCCGGTGAACCAGCCCCACCGCGGACCGCCCAGCCGGTGCGCCATGAAGTACAGCGCGCCCGACGTCGGGTAGGCCGAGGTGACCTCGGCCAGCGCCATGCCGACCAGCAGCACCATGAACCCGACACCGACCCAGCCCCACAGCATCACCGCCGGACCCCCGGTGTTCAGACCGAAGGCGAAGAGTGTCATGCACCCGGACAGGATGCTGATCACGGAGAAGCTGATGGCGAAGTTGCCGAACTCGCCCATTCGGCGGGTCAGTCTGGGCTCGTAGCCGAGTCGGCGGAGCTGTTCCTCGTCGGCGGGTGGGGCGGTGTGGGTAGGGAACATCGGGAGAACCTCCGTTGGCGAGGGGACGTGAGAGCCGTGGACGGGCAGGCAGCGGGCGGGTCAGGCCGATGCGGTCGCGCGGCCGGCGTGCGCCTGGAGCTGGGCGGTGAGCAGCAGCTCTTCCCCTTTCTCGGGCGAGTCGGCGACGTGGGTCCAGGGAGCGCGAGAGGCGAAGGGTCCGAGGGCCGAGAAGACCTGCACGGCCGCGTCCATCTGGGCCGACGCCCACAGCGCATGGGCGAGATAGCTGAGGTCGATGACCGGCCATGAACCGGGCTGCGCCTCAACCCAGCTTGCGTACGCCCGTACACTCCGGGAGAAGTGAGGTTCCCGAAGCCATTGGCGACGCACCGCATCTTTGCGTCTCTCGTTGCGGTACTGATCGACCGACAGATAGAGCGGCAGCGCTGCAAGCGGAGAACCGTCCCGAGCGGCCGGTACGACTCTGTGGACGAAGTCGGCTGCCGCCGGACGGTAGATGCGGGTCCAGTACCGCAGCATGCGGTGGTGAGACTCCCTGTTGCCGGGATCACGCTTGAGCGCCTCGTCGAGCAGGCCCCACGGTCCAGTCGGCAGCAGTGGATCTGATGAGCGAAGCCGGTGCTCGGGGCGATGCTGGCGTGGATCCAGTGAAGCCAGCGCGAGGAGACAAACCCATGGCACTGGGTCTGAGGGATTCGCCCGCGCGGATTCCCAGCACGACTCCCGCGCGGCCTGCTCCAGACGAACTGCTTCCGGTGATTGAGCCTCGGCCGCCATCAAGGCGTGCTCGACCATGACGCGGGTCTTCAGGATGAAGAGCCCCGGGTCTTCCGGCTCCTCGCACCTCCACCGAGAAAGCACGGTCGATCTGGCAGCGACCAGCGCGAGCACCTGCGTCCGGGAAGTGCGGCGCGCCCAGTCCTGCCCGGTTGTGGCCAGCAAACGCTGCGTCGATAGCCAGCGCCCCGCCTGAAGGTCGTCCACCGCTGTCCGCAGCTCCTTGTCGAGCCCGGCAGGGTGGTACGCCGGCCGCGCCGGACGTGCGGTGTTCATGGTGGCCGAATCCTCCCTCTCATGGGCATGGCAGACTGTCGCTCACCGAAGCCGGGAAGCAGATTGAACGTTGGCCAACCGGGTTCCACGCAGCGGTAAATGGGCACAGGTCAGGGCTGGGGTTGGTGCCCGGATGTCCGACTTTCGGCGGCGAGTCATACAGAAGCAGCACGAAGCGCTGGAGAACAGAGCAGACTTGACGCACTGATGGCGCATTACTGCGGCAAAGTGCCTACTGAGCTGGGTCTTTGTCGCGTCGATGAAGTTTGGGAATCAGCCAATGGTGGTCAAGAAGCGCACCGCACTTGCCCTGCAGCGAATGGCAGCGGGCCACTCGCAGGAGACACTTGCCGCCGCGATGGACGTTGAGCGAACCACCGTGGCGCGCTGGGAACGGGGCAAGGCCGAGCCGCGGCCCTGGCAACGCCCCAAGCTCGCGAAGCTGCTGAACATCGGGGCTGCGGAACTCGACAGGCTGCTGCGGCTTACCTGTGAGCAGACGGCAGCGGAGTCCCCGCCCGGACCCACGGGCCAGGCAGAGCTACAGCCAGGACCCAATCGCCGGCCGAACGGTAATGCGGTACAACTCGCCGACGTGGACACGCTGATCGGCGACTGGGCCGCAGCAAACTCGGCCGGTCATGGGGTCGGGAAGACGCCGTGGGTCACCGAAGAGGAGGTCGGTGTCGCTGAGGGCATGCTCGCCATGTTCCGCCAGCTCGACCACACGCACGGCGCCCGCCACTATGCCCGACAGGTCCGCGACTACATCGACACCGAACTCGACGCCATGCTCCGCCGCCCCGCCGCCGACGACGAGGTAGCCCGCAACCGCGCCAGACTCACCGCCGGATTCTGCGAACTCGCCGGATACCAAGCCGTCGACACCGGAAGCCCAGTCCGTGCTCAGGCGTACTACCAACGCGCCCTGACCCTCACCACCGCCACCAACGACCAGGCATACGGCGCCTACCTGGTCGCCGTGAACCTCGGACACCTCGCCTTGCACTGCGGCCAGCCGGAGGTCGCCCTGCGCTGGGCCTCCTCAGCCCGCGCTACGGCCGGCACCGCAGCCAGCCCCGCTACCCGGGCAGCCATCACCGCCGTTCTCGCCCGCGCGAACGCCCGCATGCAACGCGAAGCTGAGGCGACCCAGCTGATCCGGCAGGCCGAGGAACTGCTCGGCGCCGCCGACGGGGACGAACCGACCTGGATCCGGTACTTCACCCACGCATACCTGGCCGACGAAATCGCACACTCCCTTCACGACCTCGGCCGCGCACCGGCCGCAAGAACCCAGCTGACGGACGCCCTCCAAGGAGTCGGCAAGGACAAGGTCCGCCGGCTCGCAATCGACGCCGCCCTGCTCGCCTCCACCTGGCTGCGCACCGGAGACCTCGACCAGGCGTGCGCGGTCGGCCGGGAAGCCGTCACGTACGCTGCCAGAACCGGCTCCGGCCGGTGTATCGACCGTGTGGCCGGCGTCCTCGCCGACCTCCAGGCCCACGCCGACTACGCGCCTGTGCGTGACCTGCGGGAGTTCACACGGGCAGTGCTGCCCGAGGCCGACCGCGTCGCGATCACCCTGTCCCGCGGCGCATGATGCGCTGGTAGAAACCGAGTTCGGCACCGAGCGCATGCTGCCGTGACGCGGGATCCGACAGGTAGTGGTCGCCGCCTGCGAGGAACAGGCTCTCGTGGTTCCGGTCCCGAGCAGACAGGGCGCCGGCGAAATGCCTCGCGTCGTCGGCCGAGGTGATCGTGTCGGCCGTGCCGTGGATCACCAGAACAGGAACCCGGACACGGTCGGGTACCGCCGCGCCCGCAGGCCCGCGCAGTACCGCGGCATGCGGACGCTGGAAGGGCGGCACGGACCTCTCCCACCGGGCCGGGTCGATGATCGCCGACGTGGCCGTCGCCGCGCTGAAGGGACCTGGGCGGCACGCGGCCTGGAGTGCGGTGTACCCACCGGCACTGGCACCGCTGATGAACAAGGCTCCGGGCAGAGCAACGCCGGCCGCGAGCAGATGCTCGCCGACAGCGGCGCAGTCGTCGACGTCGTGCTCACCCCAATGGCCGTGCAACGACTGCCGGAAGGCTCGTCCCTGTCCGGTGCTGCCCCGGTACAGGACTTCGGCGACCGCAAAGCCGTGACTGATGAAGAACTGCGTCGTCCAGTCCAGTCGCAGGGGGACATCATCGGTCGGCCCGGGATGAGCCCGGACGATCAGCGGCACCGCCCCGGTGTCGTCCGGGCGGTGGAGCAGGAAGCGCAGTGGCCCGTTGACCGTCTCGACGGTCTCCACCGAGGGCGGTGAAACCGTCCAGGGTGATGAGGGCGGCGGCTCTGGTACCACCAGGCGGGCACGACCGTCCGACCCGGCCGCGAGGTTGACCGACCAGATCGAGGGTGAACTGCTTGCCGTGGCCCCGATCACTGCCACCTCGGTTTCCGTGGCGGCGACATAGGGCTTTATCGATGTGAGGTTCGACGCTATGCGGCGTCGGTCGAGCCCATTGACGAGCAGCAGCTCGGTGGCGATCCCGTCCGTTGCGGTCAGCAGGACCTCACCGCGCGGCGTGAAACCGTACGACTGGTACCCACCCTCCCACGGTGCAGGGGCGCAGTCCGCGTCGACCGGGGCGATGGCCTCCGCCACGCCGTTCCACCGGTACAGGTTCCACCAGCCCGTCCGGTCGGACATGAAATGCAGTCGGCCGCCCAGCCCCCACGATGGCTGCGTTACGGACTCCTGTCCATCGCCAGCCACGACCACGCCCGGCTCTACCACGCCCGGCCGGACGGCTGCCAGCAACAGCCGGGAGCTGTCCCACGGCATCTGATCGCGGTCCCACTCCAGGTAGGCCAGCATGCCCGGCGCAAGCCGCGGGCCGGCCAGGAACCCGGAGGAGCGGACCAAGACCTCGACGTGCCCCGTCCTGGATACGGAAACGATCTCGTCGGCCGAGTCGCCACCGCGGACCGCCAGCGGAAGCCCGTCCCAGGACAGCGAGAGATCCCCGTACTGCACCTGATCGTCGCCAGTCGCGACGCACACCGGAGTCCCGCCCGTGGAAAGGTGGAAGAGAGAGCCGTTATCCACGAACCACACGCCGTCCGGCGCCACCACGAAACTACCGCCGCCATAGGCGTGAAGCTGACCACCGACCGAGAACTCCGGCGCAGTCACCGGCAGGGTTGAGCCGGCGAAACTGCGCATGAGTCGCCGGCGTCCACCATGGTCGGGATCGGACTGCAGCCACCACAGCGCGCCCTGCGCGAAGCAGAGTTCGTCATAGGTCACCACGGCCTGGGCCACCCAAGCGGGCGCCAGCCCGGTGCCGTCGTCGGTCATGCGGTGCAGTCCTCCTGGCATCGCTGCTGGCCTGCCCGTAGGCTACCCGTCGGCCGGGGCTTGGACGAACCTGCAGACCACAGCGGTGCCCGCGCTCGATGAGCGCTCCGGGGCTGGACAGCACATGGTGGCATCGGGCTGGCAACCTGGATCAGCTGGCCTCGGTCTTGGGCGCGTATCGCAGCACCACCACGTCGCCGAGCTGCTCCGACCCGAGAAGCTTCATCCGCCGACCACTGCCACCCGGGTAGTCGGCCGGGTGGAGGAAGCGGGGTGCTGCGGCGTCGCCGACGAGCAGCGGAGCGATGGCGAGGTGGATCTCGTCCACCAGCCCCTGGGAGAGGAACTGGGTGTGGATCTGCCCGCCGCCCTCGACCATGAGGCGCTCGACGCTGCGGGTAGCAAGGTCGTCGAGCAGCGCGCCGAAGTCGACGGTGGAGCCGGTGCTGACGACGTCGGCCAGGCCGTCGAGGGTGTCGCGAAGCTTCGGTGCTGCAGCGTCAGTGGTGTAGACGACCTTCTGGTCGCCGAAGTGCCAGAACTTGAGGTCGCGGCTCAGGTCGCCGCTGGCGGAGATGGTGACCTTGAGCGGGTACTCGGTCTTGCCAGCCGCGATCCGGTCAGCCCGGCGCTTCTCGCTGTTCACGAGCAAGCGGGGGTTGTCGCTGCGGAGGGTGTTGCCACCGATGAGGATGGCGTCGGATTCGGCCCGGACCTGGTCGACGCGATCGAAGTCCTCGGCGTTCGACAACAGAAGACGCTCGGGCGAGGCGTCGTCGATGTGGCCGTCGACGGAGGTGGCGACGCTCAACAGGACGAAGGGGCGGGAGGGCATCATGAGGTCCGTTCTCTCAGGTACGCAGCATCGGTCTGTGGTGATCACACTTCATGGAGCAGGAGGCTGTTGAGTGCCTGCTGGAACTGCACAACCTCGGGCACTCCCCGCCACCCTCGCAGCAACGCGTCCAGATTGGCCAACTCGTTGAAGATCCGGGCCGATCCGGTGGTCGCCGCAATCGACAGCGCCGTGCAGGCGGTGACGGCTGCCTGCTCCGGGCCGTCGATGGACAGCTGGGCGATGGCCGAGCGGGCCAGGTAGACACCGCGATCACGACGGTAGGTTGCGGGCAGGGACCGGATCGCCTTCTCGAAGCCGGCTACCGCATCGCGGTGGCGTCCCAATGACGACAACGACCGGGCGCGTTGAGCCTCGACGTACGCCTCGTTCAGCCAGCGGCCACGGCCGACCGGTGCCTCGGGTGGGCGGGTGAGCAATGAGAGTGCCTGGTCGAAGGTGTGTTGGGCTGTCCGCTCGTCGCCGAGCAGCGCGTGTCCGTGGGCCTCGTAGACCGCGCCCATGGCGCTCAGCCGGCTTCTCGAGCCGGCCAGGCGCTGGGCGGAGGCGGCGAGGTCGATGGCCTCGATCGAGTCCTGCATGTCGCCGGCGAGCTGGGATTTCCGGGCCATGATGTAGGCGGTCAGGTCCTGGTCTCCGGAGGCGCTTGCCCAGTCGACGGCGCGGTCCGCCCAGTATTGGGCGGCACGGTGGTCGCCGCTGTCCTGGTACAGCCAGCTGCAGAACTCGGCGTACTCGGCTTGCACTTGTAGCAGGTCGTGCCGGTCCCGGCCAGACGCCTCGCGGCGAAGGTGCTGGATCAAGCGAACGTGCTCCTGTGCCGTGGAGACGACCTCGCGAGGCCCGAGGACGTTGTCACACTCCACCAGCGATCTGCGCAGGGATCTCATGTTCTCGACCGGGTGGATATCCGGCGATAGGACTGGCGGGGTTGCCTTGACCTCGGGTGCCGCGAGACCCGACAGGGCTGTGACACCCGCAGCGGCGGTGAAGCCCCGCAGCAGGGCCCTACGCGGCATGGCCACGAAGATGATCCTCCCATCTGCGGTCCGGCAACCGACCCGGACGCCGCCGTCCATGAGCGCCATCGACGCGGCGCCGATTGTGTGCCCATCGAGGTTGGGCGCGTTCCATTCCGGCGTCGTGACACGCTGCATGCCTCCACCGGGCAGCGAGGCTCCTCGCGTCGACGTCGTGTTGTCGGCGAGTACATCCTGCTCGAGAGCTGATAGCAGTGCGGCGAGTTCGCTCGTACTAACCCCTAGCATTCTGGCGAGCTTCGCCATCTGCCACGGGCGTGGGAGAGCGGAACCACGCTCCCACCGGCCGACCGTCGTCCGGTCGACCCCCATCGCGGTCGCCAGGGACTCCTGCGTGAACCCCGCGCTCGCGCGTTGCGCAATGAACCGGTCGCGCCTGGCCCCCATAACCCACCCCCTGCCGCGCCAGGACTCTGTCGGCTGCAGAAGTTGCCAGCTCAGACGCGGGTTTGCCACATGAATGCCTCATCGATGCATCAATTCTGCTCTGTTCAAAGCTCGTTCGCAGCGATTCCCTGGGGTCTCGCCGAAGGCACGGCTGCCAGCGGCCCGCCCCGGCACCTCGAGAGGAGGCCTGCGATGTCCTACGACCACTGATCTTGATCGTCGGGCTGGGGCGGTGACCACAGCTGCCCCGGCCCGACGCCAGCTGCCACGAACGCTCTGGAGCCGCGAGGAGAGTTGATGCCGTCCCTGACGATGTACAACCCGCTGGACCCGGCGACGTTGGAGGACCCGTACCCAGTGCTTGCCGCGCTGCGCGAAGCAACGCCGGTGTTCTGGCACGAGGGCATGCGGTCGTGGACGCTGACCCGCTACGCGGACTGCGTCGCTGTGCTGCGCGATCACCAGCGCTTCGCCCGCGATCGGCGCCGCACGGGCGCCGCGGTGCCGGAGCCGAGCCTGAGTGTGCAGTCGCTGGATCCACCCGACCAGGGGACGGTGCGCTCGTTGTTCATGAACGCTCTGCGCGCCCAGGACCTTTGAGCGATCGAGGAGCGTGGCCGCCGCCTACTGGCCGTGCGCTTCGAAGAGCTCGCCCATAAGGGCCCCTTCGATGTGATGGCCGAGATCGCCGCGCCCCTCGCGCTCGCCGTCATCTCGGACCTCCTTGGAGTCGAGCAGCCTGACCTCCATTCCTTCGCCGAGATCTCCGACCGGATCATGCGAAGCATGGACGCGGGCCTCGCCCCGGCTCTCGCCGCGCCGGGCCAAATCGGGCTCTTCTGCTCCATCCGTGGGTCGGTCCGGAGTGCCTGACACGGCACACGCCGTCCCCTGTGCAGATCTTGAGGTATCGAGGCTCAGGATCAGACGCGCAGGGAGAACGGCGTGCGGTTCACCACCGTATTGAAGGCACTGGTCGGATGCGGGGAGGCAGCGCCGGAGGACGCCTGGTTCGAGGAAGAGTCCCAGGTCATCGTGGTCGCGGTGCGTCTGCGGGGTCGGGCGCGTCGCCGCTGCGGGGTCTGCGGCAGGCGCTGCCCCCGCTTCGATGCCGGGGACGGCCGGCGCCGCTGGCGGCACCTGGACGCGGCCGGCCTGAAACTCTTCCTGGAGGCTGACGCTCCGCGGGTGTCGTGCACGCGGCACGGTGTGGTGGTCGCGGCGGTGCCCTGGGCCCGTCACGGAGCCGGGCATACCCGTGACTTCGACCAGCAGGTCGCCTGGCTGGCCACCGAGTGCTCCAAGTCGGCAACCGCGCAGTTGATGCGGGTCGCCTGGCGCACTGTCGGCGCGATCCTGACCCGCTACCGGCGCGACGCCGACGTCGGGATCGACCGCCTCGCCGGGCTGCGGCGGATCGGCGTCGACGAGATCTCCTACCGCAAGGGGCAGAAGTACATGACCGTGGTCGTGGACCACGACACCCGGCACGTGGTGTGGATGGCCGACGGCCACGGCAAGGAGGTCCTGCGCCGCTTCTTCGACGCTCTCGGCGAGCAACGGGCCCATCGGCTGACGCATATCAGCGCGGACGGCGCGGAGTGGATCGCGGACGTCGTGGCCGAGCGCGCCCCGAACGCGATCCGGGCGATGGACCCGTTCCACGTCGTCGCCTGGGCCACCGACGCCCTCGACGAGGAACGCCGCGCGAGCTGGAACCGGGCCCGGCGCCAGGCCGCCGACCCCGACCTGGCCCGCCGGCTGAAGCACTCGCGCCACGCGCTGTGGAAGAACCCGGAAGACCTGACCGAGCGCCAGAGCGCGAAGCTGGCCTGGATCGCCGCCAACGACCCCCGTCTGCACCGCGCCTACCTCTTGAAGGAGGGCCTGCGCATGGTCTACCGGATCGCGAAGGCCGAGGGCATGGCGGCTGCCGTCGCCGCGCTGGACCGCTGGCTGGCCTGGGCCCAGCGCTGCCGCATCCCCGCCTTCCTGGACCTGCGCCGGAAGATCAAACGGCACCGCGAGGCCATCACGGCCGCGATCGCCGAGCAATTGTCCAACGGGCTGATCGAGTCGACCAACACCAAGACCCGTCTGATCATCCGCCGAGGCTTCGGCTTCCGCACCGCCGACGCCGTCATCGCCCTCGTCATGCTCACCCTCGACGGCAACCGACCCACCCTGCCCCGCCGCCAACTCACCTGATCACACCCACGGATCCAGCAGAAGAGCCCCAAATCGCCCGGCAGCAGCTGACGGCTCTGGTGGAGTCCTGGTTCACCGTCAGCAGCCGACCGGGGCTGCTCGCGCACGTCCGCCAGCACGCCGATCCGGCCGGTGGCGCCGACCTTGACTTGTTCGTCCGTAACACCGCTCGGGTCATGTTCCAAGGCGGCTACAGCACCATGGTCGCCGCGCTCGGCAACGCCGTGCACACCCTTCTGCGACACCCCGACGCCCTGGAACGGATGGGCGACCCCAACCTGTTGCGCAGCGGAGTGGACGAGCTGGTCCGGTTCGACGGACCGGTGCAGGGCACCAGCAGGATCGCCACCAAGGACTGCGAGATAGGCGGCACCGCGGTCCGGGCGGGAGAGACCGTGCTGGCGCTGTTCGCCGCCGCGAACCACGACCCGGAGCAGTTCCCCAATCCGGATCAGCTGGTGCTGGACCGCGCGCCCAACCGGCACCTCGGCTTCGGCTGGGGCACCCATTCCTGCATCGGCACGGTCCCTGCCCAGGCGGCGCTGCGTGTTCTGTTGCACGCCCTCCTCGGCCACCCGGTCCGCCTGCGCGCAGCGGGAACACCTGCCCCCCCCCCCACCGCGACGATGCGCGTCTTCGACCAGCTTCCGGTCGCCTTCGGAGCGTGATCTTCCGCGCCACCCGGGGGCAGCCGCACGTTACTCGTGACCTGGAGTGCCTGATGAGAGTCCTGATCGGCAACCACATCGACCCCGCCATCCGCGACCGCGGTGACCTGCGAGCCTGGACCCAGCGTCTGCTGTGGTTCGCCCAGGACGGCGACCTGATCGTGCTCTGCGATGTCCCCGATCCGCGGTTCCTGGCCTACGTCACCGCGCTGACCGGCGTGGATCCGGCGAGCCTGCACGTGCTCATCACCCCGCCCGGACGCTTCGGTGGCCGCCTGCTCGACCCCGATTCCCTGACCAGCCATCAGTTCCTTGACGCGGCACGCGAGGCGCTCACCGCCTCCGACACCCGGCAAGTGGAGGAGGTGTTCGCGCTGTGGCCTTCCGCTTCTGTCGCCCTGTTCGCCGCAGCCCTCGGCCTGGCCGACCGGTTCCCCGGTGCCGCGTTCGTCGCCCAGAGCGGTGGAGAACTCGGCAACAACAAGGCCGCCTTCCGGGCACTCGCCGCCGGGGCCGGAGTGCCGATCGCCCCTGGCGCGGTGTGCCGCAGCGCGAGCGAAGCGATCGACGCCACATCTACCCTGCTCAGCACCGCTGGGGCGGTCGTGGTCAAGCAGGCCCACAACGGAGCCGGCGTCGGCAACCAGCTCCTCGTCCGCGACTCGATGCTGGCCGTGGACCACGTCGGTGCCCGCCACCTCCACCACCTCGACCCCGGCCCGGACGCGATCGATGTGTATTGGCAGGAACGCTGGGACTGGGCCAGTGGTGAGGGCCGCTTCCCCGTCGTCGTCGAGGAGTTCACGCCCAATGCGACCTCCCTCTACTCCGAGCACTACGCCGCCGACACCGGCACCCGTCCCACCGAGATGGGCACCCTGCTGTACGTCTGCCGGCGGCTGAGCCACCAGATCGTCCCCCTGCGCGACGTGGACGACAAGGTCCGCGCCCAGCTCCTGGACGGCGGAACCCGCCTGGCCGAAACCTGGCGGGCGCTCGGCTACCGCGGTCACCTCAGTGCCGACGCGATCGCAACCCCGGACGGTCGCGTGCTGTTTACGGAGGTCAACGCGCAAGTCTCCGGCTCCCTGCACATCTACCAGGTCATCGCTCACCGCATCGTCGACACATCCGCCCTGCCCGAGCGATCCGTCGTCGAGTACCACGTCCCCCCGACCTGGTCCGTCCCCGACGCCGACACCTTCTTCGCGGCCCTCACCGAGCTTGGCTGCGCCTGGGATGCCAACAACCGCACCGGCGTCATCGTCTCGATGCCGATCGTCCCGCTCCAGCCGGGTCTGGCGCAGTTCGTGTTCTGCCTCGCCTATGCCACTGAGGCAGACCGCCAGACGGTATGGGAACGCCTGGACGCCCGCTTCGCGACGGTGCCCGCGAGCGCATACAGCGCCAGCGACCACGTCGGCACCCCTGTGCACTTCGCGTCCTGACTACCGCCACCCCGAAGGGGTTCCCTCATGAACGCGCCCGCCCGCCCCGGACCCGTCCGACTCGCCGAAGCAGCCCGCCTCACCCCCGCGTTCGACGCCGACAGGCTCGCCCGGGAGCTCGCTGCCGTCACCAGCCACCGCTGGCAGCGCCAGCGCATCCACGCCCCCGGCGGCAGCATCGGCGAGGCGACCGCGATCGACTGGCGGGTCCTGCCGCTGCGCAGCCCCGGTGGCGATGGGGAGCGTACCGATCCCGGTGGACCCGGCCCGGTCGACTTCGCCCCCACCCCGTGGCTCGACCGCATGCCCTACCTGCGCGAGATCCTCGCCGGCATCCCGGCGCCGCTGAATGCCGTGCGGCTGATGGCGCTCGGCCCCGGCGCTGCCTCGCAGCCCCACTGCGACCCCAAGTACCGCCTCGACCGCGGGTTCGTACGCCTACACATCCCGATCGTCACCCACCCCGAGGCGGTGCTCGTCCTGGACGGCGCCGAGCATTGCTGGCAGCCCGGCGAGTTCTGCTACGGCGACTTCTCCCGCGAGCACCTGGTGCGCAACACCGGCCGCACGGTGCGGGTCCACACCGTCATCGACGCCCTTCTCACCGAGGAACTCGTCGACCTGTTCCCTACCGCTTGGCAGGCCGCCCTCGCTGAAGCCGACGTCCTGTTCAACCGCCCCGCCCTGCGAGCTACTGCCTTCCCCTCCCCGCTCCCGTACTCGGTGCTGCTGCCCAGCGGCTTCACCGACTTCGACCACGACGACCCGCTGGAGGGCCAACTCGAGCCCGCTCAGATCACCCAGCAGCCCGGCGGCCAGCTAACGCTGACCACCGCCGGACGCCTCCTCGCCCTCGCGCCGACCGGAGACGGCGAGTACCGCTTCGCCGGCTGGAGCGAGCAGCGCACCCTCACGCCCGCCGACGACGGTGTCCTGCTGCAAGTGCGGCGCGGCCGCACCACCCGCAACCGTCACCTGCCGGCCGCGACCACCACCCACTGACTAGACCCGGAGGACAAAACAGCCATGAAGCTGCACAGCCACGACGACTTCACCCCACTGCGCGAGATCATCGTCGGCTCCGCCGCCAACTACCTCTCCCACGAGCGCGACGTCACCTTCGAGCTGTTCCACCACGAGAACCTGACGGGCTTCCGCTCCGACTGGGCCTACCCTCGCCTCGCCACCACCCGCGGCACCGCGCCGCAGAGCTGGCACATCAAGCACGGCTACGCCGAGGAACTCCACGAGGACGTCGAGAACCTCGCCGCCGTTCTCGCTGACCTCGGCGTAATCGTCCACCGGCCCCTGCCGCTACCGCCGAACGCTGACCCCATCGCCGGCCTCGGCTGGCAGGCCGCGCCGACCCCGGCATTGAACATCCGTGACAACACGCTCATCCTCGGCGATGAGATCATCGAGACGCCACCCGCGATCCGCTCCCGCTACCTGGAGACGCGCCTGCTCGCCCCAGTCTTCCGCGCCTACTACGGGGCTGGCGCCCGCTGGACGACGATGCCTCGGCCCCTGCTCACCGACAACTCCTTCGACCTCTCCTACGCGCGCGACGCCACCACGACTCTCGGTGGTCCCACCGAACCGATCGCTGACCCCCAACCGTCCCCGTACGACGTCGGCTTCGAGATGATGCTCGACGGTGCCCAGGTCCTGCGCCTTGGCCGCGACCTGGTGGTCAACATCGCCCATGCAAACCACCTAATGGCGGTCGAGTGGCTGGAACGGCACCTGCAGGGTCACTACCGCATCCACCGTGTCCACCGGATGGCTGACAACCACATCGACAGCATGCTCCTGGCGCTCAAGCCTGGGGTGTTCCTCGCCCGGCACGCCGGCCTCCGCGACCTGCTGCCCGAACCGCTGCAACGCTGGCAGTTCATCGTGCCGCCGCAGCCCGACCCCGGCGCGTTCCCGGCCTACGACGACGCCGACCTGCTCCTGACCAGCCCCTACATCGACCTCAACGTGCTGTCGATCGACGAGAACACGGTGCTGGTCAACGAGGACTGCACGGGCTTGATCAAGACGCTCGACGCCGCTGGCTTCACGACCGTGCCGGTCCGCCACCGGCACCGGCGGCTGTTCGGCGGACGCTTCCACTGCTTCACCCTCGACACTCACCGCTCCGGCGGATGCGAGGACTACCTCTCGTGACGACGCCCCGCGTCCTGCTCCTGGAAGCGGCCAGCCCCGAGTCCGGTGCCCTCGCCGCGACTGCGGTCGCAGCCGGCTACCAGGTATATGCCGCCACTGATCCCGAGACACATGCCACCTATGCGACCGACCTGCAAGCGCTCCTGTCCGGCTGCCTGCTGACAGATTTCCAACGTACGGACAGCGCACTGCGGGATATCGTCGACTACGCCCACCGCTACGGCATCGACGCGGCGCTCACCACCAATGAGTACCTCACCGAGCTGCTCGCGCACGTGTGCGCGGCCCTCGGCCTGCCCGGCAACGATCCGGCCCAGGCCGCTGCGGCACGGAGCAAGGCCGCCATGAGCGAGGCGTTCGCCCGCCACGGCGTCACCGCGCCCCGCAGCCAGGCCGTCGGCACCGAGGACGAACTGCTCGCCCTGTGCTCCGCCCGACAGGTCACCTTCCCGTGCGTCATGAAACCCGCAGCAGGGGCAAGCTCTGCTGGCGTCACCGTAGTGACCAGTCCGGCTGAGGCAGCGGCAGCCTTCCGGGCCGCGAAGGTGTCACGCGGCATGTACGGGATGGAGCTCGATCCGCGAGTCCTCGTCCAGGAATTCATCGAGGGCACCGAGTACAGCGTCGAATCCATCACCCAGAGCGGGACAAGCACACACCTGTGCGTGACCCGCAAGACCGTCACCGGCGGCGCCAACCGGGTCGAACTCGGCCATGGCCTTCCCGTCGTTCTCTCTTCGGAGGCCGAGCAGACCGTCCTCAAGGAGGTAGACCTGGCCATCGCCGCGGTCGGGATTCGCAACGGGGCGTCGCACACGGAGGTGATGCTGGCGCCGGACGGTCGGTGCACCGTGATCGAGATCGGAGCCCGTATCGGCGCCGGGCAGATCGGTTTCCTCATCCAGCACGCGATCGGCATCGACCCATGGGCGGCCTGTCTCGACACAGCCTTGGGCCGCCCGGCCCACCTGGCGCCAACCCGCAGCGGTTACGCCACCGTGCGCTTCCTTACTAGCCTCGCGCTTTCACGAGCGGCGCTGTCCGAGGCTTGATCAAGAGAACGAGGAGTGCCACTGACCTGGGACGATGGGACTTGTCTAGGGTCCTGATCATCCTCAAGAGAGCTGCACTCCTCAGGTGAACAAGCGTAGTGGGTTGTATCCGCGTGTCCGTGTCCGGGGCGACGGTGAGGGGGCGGTCTCACAGGCCGGCGGGGTTCTGCTGGTGGAGACCGCCCGCCGGATCGGCCTGGACACCGCGTTGTCGGCGGCGCTGGAGCCGTGGCGCAAGCCCCGGGCGGTACACGATCCCGGCAAGGTCCTGCTCGACCTCGCCCTGGCCGTCGCACTCGGCGGGGACTGCCTGTCCGACATCGGCGTGCTGCGGGCCGAGCCTGCCGTGTTCGGCCCGGTGGCCTCGGATCCGACGGTGTCCCGGCTGGTCGACGCCCTTGCCGCCGCCGGTCCCCGCGCGCTCGCGGCCGTCCGGCGGGCACGGTCCGAAGTCCGGCAACGGGTATGGAAGTTGGCCGGTCAGGCCGCGCCGGACACCGGCAGCGAGGTGATCGTGGACATCGACGGAGTGCTGGTTCTGGCGCACTCCGAGAAGGAGCACGCGGCTGCGACCTGGAAGAAGACCTTCGGCCACCACCCGCTGTTCGCGTTCGTCGACCACGGCTGTGAAGGGTCCGGCGAGCCGGTCGCGGGCCTGCTGCGGCCGGGGAACGCGGGCAGCAACACCGCAGCCGACCACATCGCCGCCACCCGCCTGGCTCTGGCCCAGTTGCCGAAGAAGCACCGACGCGGACGGCGGACCCTCATCCGCACCGACTCCGGCGGCGGCACCCACGAATTCCTCAACTGGCTCACCGCACGCGGCCGATGGCTGTCCTACTCCATCGGGATGACCATTACGGAAGCGATCCACCAGGCCGTGCTGCTGGTTCCCGCCTCTGCCTGGACGGCGGCCGTCGAGCCGGACGGGAAGATCCGCGACGGCGCCTGGGTCGCCGAACTCGCCGGCGACGTCCTCAAGGGCTGGCCGAAGGGCATGCGGCTGATCGTCCGCAAAGAACGCCCGCACCCCGGCGCCCAGTTGCGCTTCACCGACGCCGACGGCATGCGGCTGACCTGCTTCGCCACCAACACCACCCACACCCCGATCGCCGTCCTGGAACTGCGGCACCGACGGCGCGCCCGGGCCGAGGACCGCATCCGCGCCGCCCGCGACACCGGCCTGCGCAACCTGCCTCTGCACGACGCCGCCCAGAACCAGGTCTGGCTGGAGATCGTTCAGATCGCCCTGGACCTGCTCGCCTGGATGCCCATGCTCGCCCTGACCGGCGACACCCGACGCTGGGAGCCCAAGCGCCTGCGGCTTCGCCTGTTCTCCGCCGCCGCCCAGCTCGTCGCCACCGGCCGCCGCCGCTGGCTCCGCCTCGCCCGCCACTGGCCCTGGACCGACGTGATCACCACCGCGTTCGACCGCCTCCAAGCTCTGCCGCAGCCGGGCTGACCAGCGACAACGCCTCTGTCCCAGCGAGAACCACACCCCCGGAGTCGTGGAACCCGGCGCCCACCCGACGCGACAGTCGGGCCACCGCCCTGCCCATCACCAGCCCGAGAAGCCGAAACGGCCCGGCGGATGAACCGACGGACCGTCACGAAAGATCGAGGCTAGTCCGCACTCCGGACGCCTGGCAGCCGTGTCCGGACTACCCGACCCCAGCCCCCGCGTTCCGATGGTCCGTGTGCGTAAGGCTGTCGGGCAGACCGTCAACGGAGTCACGGACAACACCGCCCGCCTCGGCAGCTTCGTCGTGGTCGGCCCCAACCAGCAGTCTGTCGATCTATATGCAGAGCAGCTGCTCGGCCAGGTCCGCATTGACGTCGAGCCCGGAAAATGGCCGGGCAGCCACTCCACGATCACGGAGACCCAGGATGCCCCGTCCAGCTCCCGCGTTGATCACAGCTGAATGCTTTCCGACGCCGGACGTGGTTCTGCGTAGCAACCAGCCGACCGCCCAGCGGGTAGTGCGTGAGTTCGCGCACCGTCAGGCTGAGACAGCGCTCTCAATCCTCCGGACGTTGAACGAAGTGCTGCCTACGGCCTGCGACATCAACGCGCGGACCGTGGCGCTCACCACGGCGTTCGAAGCCACGGAGGAGTGGCGCTACCGGACCGCGGTGGCGAACCCGCACCCAGCCGGTCGATACGGCGCAGCCTCGACGGAGCAGTTCCGCATACCGATCACCGACGACAACCCGAACCTCTTCCGGATCGGGGAGCACGAGCGGCTCCGGGACGGTGCCACCTGGGATTCGGCCACGCGGACCTACCTCGGCGGCGCCGAGACCCCTGCCAGCCGGACCATGCGACGGATCGCCGCTCTGATCGCTGCGAGGTTCACCCAGTCGCCCGGCGTGGACATCGTGTGCAACCGTGTCACGTTGCCCAGCGGCCAGGCAGCACACGGGATGCGACTACTCCGCGGCAATGCCGCCCACAGTGCTGCGGCCGCAATGGTCGCTCGAGTCGCCGCACGGGGCGGGGACACCTCGCGGATTGTCACCGATGGCCAGCTGGTCTACAGCGCCAGCTCCCCGGAAGCGGACCGAAGGGCGATCTTTCGCAGCGCCATGATCCTGCTCGCCCAGGACCACACTAGCCCGATCGCCGCGCTGACCGCTTGGCTGGAGGCCGCGTACCTGCTCTATCAGGCACCGCGCACGAAGCGGGGCAGTGACGCCACGACCCGAACCTTCCTCATCGCAGCCGGTACACATCTGCTGGGCCGGCCACCGGTGTTGTTGCACGACGTCGACCTGCGGGCCTACGTCCAGCCACAGGACCAGTTCACGGCCGAGCTGCGAGAGGCACAGACCAGAGGTAAACACATGCTGAGCCGCGAGACATCTCGGTAGTGCGACCTTGCGAGTCACGCCTGAAGCTGGTCGAGCACGTTCCGCATCAACTCGTACGTCTGCGGCACCGTGTCAACGTTTCCCAACCGATGCCGCTCCAGGCGGATGGCACCGATGTGGCGAGCCTCGTAGATTCGCGAGCGCAGCACCGCGGCCGGGGAACGGTCCTGGGGGCCGTAGCTTTCCCAGAATGACTCCCGCTCGTCTACCTTCGCCAGCGCCATGCGGATCGTCCAGTCCGCAGCTGGATCACCCCACCATGTGCGGTCCAGGTCGAGGACTCCGGAGATCACCGGTTCGGGTGTGCTCTCGGCGAGCATCACATTGACCGTCCACAGATCACCGGAGAGAAAGCGCGGCTCGGTGATCTCGTCGAGAACTGCACGGTGCTGGCTTGCTACTCCCGCTACCTTGCGTAGATCAGCGGAGTCCAGGCCCACGGCCTCGAGATCGGCAGCGATGTCCTCCAAGGAAGCCGCTACCGCCGCGCTCCATGTGGAGTAGGCCGGGCCGGCGACTGGGCCGAAGTGCGGACCGCGCACCCCGTGGATCTTCCGCGCGATCGCTCCCATCTGTCGGAAGAAGCTCGGCCAGCTCGTGCGGGAGTACCTGCCGAGACCCTCGGGGGCGGGTAGGCCGTCAAGATGGGTCTGGACCATGTAGTCCCGGCCGATCACCTCGTGCGACCAATCCGCGGCAAGGACGCGGGGCATCAGAGGTGCAATCGCCGTCAACCATGGCGCGCTGGCGTACTCGTTGCGCATCAACTGCCGCTCGGAGCGGAACTGCCTACCCGGCTCCGGAGCGATCCGGAGAATCACCGGGCGTTCGTGTCCGATCACGGCCACGCGGTAGGTGTTGTTGTACATGCCCGAGCCCAGCTCTCTGGCGGACTGTACGTCGGCGCCGAACACCCGTTGGCAGACCGCCTGAATCTCGTCGGCGGTCACCGGCTGCTGGAACGCTTCAGCAGCGCGCTCGATCGGCAGAAATTCCATGGGGTTCCCTTGAGCTTCGGGCGGGCGCAGTGAGTCACGGCAGGGTAGGACCGTATGAGTGATGGTCAACTGTGTTACTCATTCGGCCAGTCGACGATACCGGTGCTCGCGACGAATGCTCGCGGTTCTCCACAGTAGTCCCGCGTTGTGCCAGGAGCGAGCCTGGAGCACCTGGGTGGGGGCCGCCCGGCCTGATGGCACTCGAACTGGTGATCCTCATCCAGGCGGGATCGCCCCCGCACGCCGCGTTCCAGATCACCGAGAGGGCTGCCCGGGCTGGACGTTGTCCTCACCTCGACCAGCGCCCGTCAGCCCTGGGACGATGCCAGGGAAGTTCTCGCCCGCCCGATCCCCGACAAGCCAACACAGGACGGTGCTCGATGTCCTTTCAGCCGGATGACGACACCCGGCACGACCTGATGGCAGCGCACGCCAAGGCCGCAGCGTTTCTCGGCCTTGTGTGCGCCGGCCGCCCCCTCTTCGGCACCTCCGGTGCCACCATCGGCTGCCGGGCCGACGACGTCTGGCTCCGAGTCTCCAGAAGCAGCCGAAGGAGGGTGCCCCGTCCGACCGGCCAGGGCGCCCTCGGCGCGGAACAGCTCGTCCCCAAGGCCGTTCCCCGGCCCCGGCTCCACAACACCATGGACTGGACCGAGGCCGACTGGTTCTACCAGGCTGACGTCTTCGACTTCGTGGGTCCGGCGATCTCCTCGACGCCAGACCTCCGCGACGACCCCCGACTGGACGATGGCTGGTGGAACGATCTCAAGGGCGCTCTGGTCGACATCGCGGCCGCACCCAGTACGAAGATCACCCTGCGGCAGACGTGGATCGACGAGGTGTTTCCGAAGTACCTCGGCATTCCGGCCCCGGCAGAGGTCGATCGGACCGCCGGTCACGGTGATTTCCACTGGGCCAACCTGACTTCTGGGCCACTCGTGATCGTTGACTGGGAGCGCTGGGGCCTTGTGCCGGTCGGCTACGACCCTGCCGTCCTGTGGGCCAGCAGCCTCCTCGTCCCTGCGGTCGCGAACCGTATTCGCGTCGAGTTCTCCGACATCCTCGATACCCCGGCCGGACGTGCCGGTCAGCTGATCGCTCTCGCGGAGATGCTCCAGGCCGTAGACCGCGGGCACTACCCAGAGCTAGCGCCTCTCCTCGCCGAGCAGGCTCGTATGCTGACCGTGACTCCCTTACAGCCAGGCGTCGGAGGCGGACCCGTCAGGTAGCCATGGACCTGCGACAGCAACCCATTGAGAATGTCCTGCAGCAGGCGGAGCAGAGCCTCGGCACACGTTTGGACCGGGCGACCCTGGTGCGCAAGCGCCGGACGATCGGAGCCCGTACGGACCGCTCCAGTTGGATCCGGGTGGAACGGCGCCCCAGGGCGCGCGCCCTGGAACAGGGCTCGAGCGGTCTCGAAGCCGCAGCGGCGCTGGCCGGAGTCGCGATGCCACGCTGGTTCAGGGCGGCAGCGTGGCAGGACCCGGACGACGCGGCGATCTGGCAGGCGGACGAAACCTCGCTGCTGCCGGGCTGCCCGGTTGGGTCGGCGATCGTGGTCGCCGACCCAAGGCTGCCGGATACGTGGTGGCGTTCGCTGAACGCCTCATTGGCAGCGCTGGCCGATCAGCGCACGACCCGGGTAGCGACTCCGGACACCGAACAGATCACTCAGGAGCTGGTCGACAGCACCATCCGGGCCGCCTACCCCGAGGCTGCGAACACCAGGGTGGACCGCTGGGGCCCGGCACACGCAGATCTCAACTGGGCGAACGTTACAGGCCCGGAGTTCTGCATGTTCGACTGGGAGGACTGGGGGATGGCGCCGTGCGGACTGGACTCCGCCTCGCTGTACGCCGCCTCTCTAGCCGTGCCGCTGCTCGCTGACCGGGTACGGCGGGAGCGCCGGGCAGAGCTAGAGAGCCGGGACGGGATGGTCATGCGACTGTTCGTGCTTGCGAAGATCGCCGGACCGCACGCACACCCGAGCGATCCCCGAGTGGGGCCGGCTCGGCGGGAGGCTGAGCAGCTTATCCCCGCGCTTCGACCGGGGTGAGGACGGCGAGGAAGCCGCCCCATCGACTACGACCGCTGGCCGCTGTATCGCAGTCTTCAGCGGGCCCGCGCTGTCGGCCGCATCCGGACGTACTGCTTCGGTGTTGGCTGCGACGCTCTTACACTGGCCGCCACGATCCCCAGCGTCCTGGTGATCGACGACGAGGTCTTCGACGAGTTGTTCGGCGAGGTCGTCCGGACGAACGCCGAGGGCGTCACGGTCACCTGGTGGAACGACCAGGACACAAGCCGAGGCATCCCGTTCACCGAACAGAATGTCTCGCAATTCATCAGAACCGAACCTATGGCGCCGCCGGGCGCGGCATGCTTGGCTCTGGCCTGGAGGTACCGCGACCTGCTGCTTGGCACCAGCCCGGGGCAGTTGGCGCCCCCCGAGCGTTTGAAGGAGCCCTGTGTCCAGTGTGCCTGCGGAAGACCGCACCAGCCCGGCCGAGAGCCAGGAGCAGTGGCGCCGGGTGCGCCAGTTCCTCAACGAGAACCGCTTCGCGCTGACTCAGCGTCTGCTCGCCGAGGCCACGCCGGATCACCTGGTGCCAGAGACGCCGCTTCTTGCCCGCGAGCACTGGATCCCCAAGGAACCGGTGCCGCTGGAGCAGGTACAGCTCCGCTGGCAGCCGGAAGCCGCGCCGGCCCTGGTCGACGGCAGCCAAGACGAGCTGGACCACGTGCGCCCGCGCCACGACGACGGTGTGCCGTACGCCCTGTACGCCGACGCCGTGCGAGACCTGGCAAAGCCGCGGCTGTTCGAGAATCGCACCTGCTACCGACTGCTGGTCGTCTCTGACGACGCTGACAGGCCGACGTTGACCTTCGGCCAAGGCCAGTACTTCGACGTGATCAACATCTGCGAAGCGGCCGCCCACGAGTACGCTGCGGCTGCACTGGCGACGCCCGACCAGCCCATCGACACCAGCACCACACCCTTCCGTGAAGTCATCGCTGACCCGACGGACCTGGGCCGGCGCCCGGTCATGGCGGCAACCAGCACCCTGGTGATTCGGCACGACCGCTCGACCGGCGAGGCTGAGTTCATCCTGCACTGGCGCGACCCAGCAAAGGTGGCCAGCGGCGGCGGCCTCTACCAGGTGATGCCGGTCGGGATGTTCCAGGCCTCCCACGACGCACCGTGGAACGAGACCAACGACTTCGACCTCTGGCGAGCGATCCTGCGGGAACTCAGCGAGGAACTGCTCGGCGACAGCGAAGACTACGGCAGCGGCCAGAAGCCGATCGACTACGACGCCTGGCCGCTGAACAAGAGACTGACCGCCGCCCGCGATCAGGGCAGCCTGCGGCTGTACTGGCTCGGCCTCGGCATGGACCCACTGACGTACGTCACCGACATGCTCACCGTGGCCGTCTTCGACGCCGACCTGTTCGACGAGACCTTCCAGCGCATCGTCTCCGGCAACGAGGAAGGCCACCGGGTCGGCCTGGAAGACGGCACCGGTCGGTCGCTCGGTATCCCGTTCTCAGAGGAGCAGATCGACCGGTTGACCGGCGCTGAACCGATGCAGCCGGCCGGAGCAGCACTACTGCGGCTGGCCTGGCAGCACCGAGATGTTCTACTGGCCACGAGCAAGGAGTGAGACGCCCAGCTGGTAGGTGTGGCGCTGGCAGCGTCGGGGTCCGCTCGGACACAGGGGACCGGTCCGCTGTGCGACCGCCTGACGAGCTGACGCCTCACACCACGGCGGTCAGCAGCTTGTGGACGTGTTCCACCGCCTCGGCCACCGGCACGGACTGGGTCTCGCCGGTGGCCCGGGTGGTGACCTCGACCGTGCCGTCGGCCAGGCCGCGGGAGCCGACCGTGATCCGGTAGGGGATGCCGATCAGCTCGACGTCGCGGAACTTCACGCCGGGCCGCTCGTCGCGGTCGTCCAGCAGCACGTCGACCCGCTCGCCCTTCAGCTGCCGGTACAGGCCCTCTGCGGCCTCGACCACCTTCTCGTCGCTGGTGCCGAGGACGACGACGGCCACCTCGAAGGGGGCGACCGCGACCGGCCAGATGATGCCCTTGTCATCGTGATGCGTTTCCACGATGGAGGCGAGTGCCCGCTCCACGCCGATGCCGTAGCTGCCCATGATCGGGACGATGCGCTCGCCGTCCCGTCCGAGGACGGTCACGCCGAGGGTCTCGGTGTACTTGCGGCCGAGCTTGAAGATGTGGCCCACCTCGATGGTGACCACCACCTCCAGCGGCGTACTGCACTGCGGGCAGGGCTCGCCGGCGGTCACCTCGCGCAGGTCCGCCCACTGCTGTACGGCGATGTCCCGCTCGACGGACACACCGCGCAGGTGGACGCCGTCGGTGTTGGCGCCGGTGCTCATGTCGGCACGGCCGCGCAGGGCCTCGTCCGTGAGGATGGGCAGTCCTGCGACGCCGACCGCGCCGAGGCTGCCGGGGGAGGCGCCGAGTGCCGCCTGGATCTCCTCGGCGGTCGCGGGCCGTACCGCCGTGGCGGCGAGCGTGTCGATGAGCTTCTGCTCGACCAAGGCGTGGTCGCCGCGGACCAGGACGAGCGTCAGCTGGTCGTCGACCACGTACACCAGCGTCTTGATCTGCCGCTCGGCCGGCACGTCGTGCTGGCGGGACAGCTCCTCGATGGTGCGCGCGTTCGGGGTGTCGAACCGCTCCGGGGCGTCCAGGCCGGGGCCGTCCACCACGGCGGGCAGGGCGGAGGTCGCCTTCTCGGTGTTCGCCGCGTAGTCGCAGCCCGGGCAGCGGACCACCAGGTCCTCGCCGGCGTTCGACGGGCTCATGAACTCCACCGACGCGCTGCCGCCCATGCTGCCGCTGGACGCCTGCACCGGGATCGCGGGCAGCCCGAGGCGGGCGAAGATCCGCTCGTAGGCGGCCTTGTGCAGGTCGAAGGAGCGATCGAGTCCGCCGGCCTCGATGTCGAAGCTGTACGAGTCCTTCATCGTGAACTCGCGCACCCGCAACAGGCCGCTCTTCGGGCGGGCCTCGTCGCGGAACTTGGTCTGGAACTGGTACCACATCTGCGGCAGGTCCCGGTACGACCGCAGCTCCTGCGACAGGACGGTGAAGATCTCCTCGTGCGTCATGCCGAGCGCCAGGTCCGCACCCTTGCGGTCCTTGAGCCGGAACATCTCCTCGCCCATCACCTCCCAGCGGCCACTGCGCTGCCAGATCTCCGCCGGGTGCAGGGCGGGCAGGACGAACTCCTGGGCGCCGATCGCGGCCATCTCCTCGCGGATGATGTCCATGATCTTGGCGCGGACGCGCACGGCCAGCGGCAGCAGGGAGTAGTGGCCAGCCATGAGCTGCCGGACGAACCCTCCTCTCACCAGCAGACGGTGGCTCACCGCGTCCGCGTCCGCCGGGTCCTCCCGGAGGGTGGGCACGTACAGCTGGGACCAACGCATGGGATCGGAGACCGTCCTCTCGGTGTAGCTGCGGAGTGTCGCGGCGGCGCTCACGCCGACATCACGACGGGGAACGCACTCTAATAGCGGAGTCGTGTCTGGCTCGCTCCATTTTGTGGAGTTTGAGGCCGGGTCGGACTCGCGCGCTCTGGCACAAGCGAGACCGATGACGGAACACGGACGGCTTGGTCAGGCGCGAACGCTCCATTGCCGCTGTTGACCGCTACTGCGACTCCCTTACCGCTGGAGAGGAACCGACCGTTGGCAGCCCGTCAGGCTGCTGAGGGTACGCCGCGGTCCGCGTTTCTCCGTTGCTCGCATGGGGGGCTCGTCCTATCCTCGACGCAACGCGCTGACGGAGACGAGTAGCCGCGATCACGCGAGCCGAGAGAGCTGCCGGTAGCTGGAAAGGCAGTCTCGCGTCCGAGGTGAATCCCCTCCCGAGTGCGGGGAGGAACGGCCCATATGGCCCAATGCCCCGCCGGTTTGCTCCCGTGACCGAGCACCCGAGGCCGTCACCAGATGACGGCGAAGGCGTGGTGGCACCGCGAGTACCCGTCTCGCCCACGCTCCCAAGGGATCATGTCGAGGTTCCTCGACCGATCGAACGGAGCCCGCGCCGTCATGCTGGACGTCGCCCTGATCCGCCAAGACCCCGAGCGCGTCGATCGCGCGCTGCGAAAGCGCGCCGTGGACGCCGACCTCGCGCACTTTCTCGCCATGGACACAGATCTGCGCCGAGTACGAACGCAGACGCAGGAACTGAGGGCCGAACGGAAGCGCCTCTCCCGCGAGGTGGCGCAGCTGGAGCCGGCAAGCGCGCAAGCCGCCGCGCTGCGCGCGGAGTCGAAGACCGTCGGTGAGCGCCTGAGCGGCCTGGAGGCCCGGCGCGCGGAACTCGAAGCCGCTTGCCGGGACTTCCTGGACGGTCTGCCGAACCTGCCCGACGATGACATTGCGCCGGGAGGCAAGGAGAACAACGAGGTCATCCGGTCGGTCGGTGAACCACCCAAGTTCGGCTTTCAGCCTCGGGACCATATCGACCTCGCCCAGCACCTTGGGTTGATCGACTACGAGCGCGGGGTGAAGCTCGGGGGCAGCGGACACTGGCTGTACCGGGGCAACGGTGCGCTGCTGGAGTGGGCCCTGCTCAACCACTTCGTCGACGCCCACCTCCGGGACGGCTACGAGTTCGTCCTGCCCCCGCACCTGCTGACCTACGAGGCCGGGTACACGGCAGGCCAGTTCCCCAAGTTCGCCGACGACGTCTTCGCACTCGAGCAGGGAACCCGGGGACCGCGGCGGTTCCTCCTGCCGACCTCGGAGACCGCGCTGGTGAACCTCCATCGGGACGAGACCCTTCGCGAAGAGGAGTTGCCGAAGAAGTACTTCGCCTACTCGCCGTGCTACCGCAAGGAGATCGGCGGCTACCGCTCCACCGAGCGTGGAACGCTGCGAGGCCACCAGTTCGACAAGGTCGAGATGTTCCAGTTCACCCGCCCCGAGCAGTCCGAGGCCGCGCACGCGGAACTGCTGGGCAAGGCCGAACAGCTGGTTGCCGACCTGGGCCTTCACTACCGGATCACCCGGCTGGCGGCCGAGGACACCAGCGCCGCGATGTGCAAGACGTACGACGTCGAGGTGTTCCTGCCCGGCATCGGCGCCTACGTCGAGGTCAGCTCGGTGTCGAACGCGCGCGACTACCAGGCCCGACGCGGCAACATCCGCTACCGTCCGGCCCAGGGAAGGCCGGCCTTCGTCCACACCCTGAACGCCTCGGGCCTGGCCACCAGTCGGCTGCTACCGGCGATCCTTGAGCAGCACCAGCAGGAGGATGGAAGCGTGACGGTCCCCGAAGTACTCCGTACGTGGGTCAGGACCGACGTCCTGGTGCCTCCGAGCTGACGAATCGCGGGAAGTGCATCGCGCCGCCCGGCGCCGCGCCCGCCGGGCGGCCCTCTTCTGGACAGGCGGCCGCCGGCTGCCCGGTCGAAGGGGCGCGACGCCGGTGTGCCCGACCAGCGGACGAAACGTCGGGGCCGGTGGGTCGGAAGAGTTCAGGTCCGCCGGCCCACGGCGATCACCACCGTCTCGGAGAAGAAGAACCGTCGATCGCGCGCTGCAGCTTGCACGGCCGCGTGCCAGTCAGTGACCTCGATTGCGGTGACCGTCGTCGTGCCGCGTGCGGCCGAGCTCAGTAGTGCTCTGCGCATGTCGGCCACTCGACGCTCGGCATGACCCGTCAGCACCGTCGAGGCGGCCGTGAGTGTCTCGGTGCGGTGCAGGGTCAGCCCGGCGCCCGCGATCAGGCCAGGCAGTGTGCGACCGATGCGGCCGTTCGCGTGGTCCATCCACGGTTGGCGGTCGTCGGTGAAGGCGTGGCACACCCGCCGGTCCAGGTCGGCCGGCGGACCGGAGACCATGATCGAGTCGAAGTCGACGTGCGCGAGCACCAGGGTGCCCTCGGGCTTGAGCAGCCGAATGGCCTCGCGAACGAGCGCCGCAGGGTCGCCGAGGCACTCGAGTACGTTGTAGGACACGACCGCGTCAACGCAGGCATCTGCCAGGGGGAGGGGTCGCCGAAGGTCTGCCTGGACGAGCTGTAAGCCTCCGCCGTGGCCGGTTAGTTGTGTTCGCGCGGTCGAGAGTGCTGCCGCTGAGCGGTCCAGACCGACGAGTCGTGCCCGCGGGTGGCGTCGGGACGTCGCGGCGAGCGTCGGCCCGGTGCCGCAGCCGAGATCGACCAGCGTCCCGTCCGAGGGCAGCTGCGACAGCTCTGCGAGGACAGCGTGAACGGGTTCATCGGACTCGGACATCGGGCACCTCCTGTCCGGATCGCAATACACGGATGCGGCCGTGCAGTTGGTCAGCATCCATCGGTGGCAGCGGGTCTGGGTGGCATTGTGCTGGCGCGGCGGTTGTTGCCACTACATCCGGTCCGGCGCCTGGATACCGAGCAGGTCCAGGCCGAGGGCCAGCGTCTCCGCGGTCAGCCGGCACAGGGCCAACCGGTTCGCCCGGCGGGCCGGCGTCTCCGCTTTCAGGACCGGGCAGGCCCCGTAGAAGTCGGTGAGGGCCTTCGCCAGCGCGAACAGGTACCCGCACAGCCGGTGCGGTTCCAGCTCCCGGGCGACCTCGCGGACGATCGCGTCGAAGCCGTCCAGCAGCAGGATCAACGCCCGCTCCGCCGGGTGCAGCGGCAGCGTGGTGTCGATCGGCTGTTCCAGGGCCTCCTTGGGGGCCTTGCCGAGGATGGTGCGGACCCGGGCGTGGGCGTACTGCATGTAGACGCCGGTGTTGCCCTGGAGCGAGACCATCTGGGCGGTGTCGAAGACATAGTTCTTCGCCCGCGAGGTGGACAGGTCGGCGTACTTGACCGCGCCGATCCCGGCCGCCTGGATCACCTGCTCCAGCACCTCGCCGGTCAGGTCGTGCGGCTTGCCGGCCATCGCCTCGCGGGCGCCCTCGACGGCGGCGTCCAGCAGCTCGGAGAGCCGCACGGTGCCGCCGGAGCGGGTCTTGAACGGCGTGCCGCCGGGGCCCATCACGGTCCCGAACGGCACGTGGACGGCCTCGACGTCGTCGGTGAGCCACCCAGCCCGCCGAGCGGTGTCGAAGACCATCTGGAAGTGCAGCGCCTGCCGCGCGTCGACGACGTACAGGATCCGGTCCGCTTCGAGCTTCCGGATGCGGTACCGGAGGGTGGCCAGGTCGGTGGCCGCGTACCCGTAGCCACCGTCCTTCTTCCGGACGATCAGCGGCACCGGCTCGCCCTCCGGGCCCGTGAGGTCGTCGAAGAACACGCACAGCGCGCCATCGCTGTCCACCGCGATGCCGGCCTCGACCAGTTCCGCGACGACCTCGTCGAGGAACGGGTTGTACGTCGACTCCCCAGCGCAGTCCTGCTCAGTGAGCAGCACCCCGAGCCGGTCGTACAGCTGCTGGAAGGCCCTCGTTGACACCTCGACCAACTCGCGCCACACGCCCAGCGTCACCTCGTCACCGGACTGGAGCGCCACCACCCGCAGCCGCGCCCGCTCGACGAACGCGGGGTCGGCGTCGAACGTCTGCCGCGCCGCCCGATAGAGGCTGTCGAGCACCGAGACCTGCTCGCCCGCGCCGGGCTCCGCCGTGCCGCCCCGCCACTGCACCTCGGGGTGCTCGTCGATGTACTGGATCAGCATGCCGAACTGCGTGCCCCAGTCACCCAGGTGGTTCTGCCGGACAACGTCGCCACCCACGAACGTCAACACCCGGACCAGGCAGTCACCGATCACGGTCGTGCGCAGGTGACCGACGTGCATCTCCTTGGCGATGTTCGGCGCCGAGTAGTCGACGACGGTCCGCGTGCCGGCCAGCGGCAGGCCGAGGCCGAGCCGATGGTCCGCGAGCCGGGCCTCGACCTGGCCCCACAGCTGCGCGTCGGCCACCGTCAGGTTCAGGAACCCAGGCCCGGACACGGTCGACGACACCGCACTGCCGCCCAGCTCCCGCTGGAGTGCCTGCGCCAGCTCCCGGGGCGGCATCCCGGCGTCCCCGGCCAGCGACAGAGCGACGTTCGACTGGAAGTCCGCGTGCTCGGAGGAGCGGACGAGAGGGTCTCGCTTCGACAGCTCACGCGGCAGAACCCGGGCCATGGCGGCCGACACGGCGTGCTCGACAGGGCTGAACGCTGCAAGTACCTCGGTCACGGGTGCTTTCCCTCTCCGGCGCGCACGGGCGTCCGTCGCCAACTTTCCGGAATCGTAGAGGCACCGACCGTGATTCGGTCCACGGCTTTTTGCGTGCCTGGACCGCCACGAACCGGCCGCGGCGGTGCGCAGAGCCAGTGTGGGCAGAGCCAGCGCCAGGGGCGGATGGCGCCGCAGGCGATCATGCCGGACACCTGATGAATCCGCCGGAAGCCCGCGGCCGCCGGCTCGCCCGGCGGGGACACCTCTGAGTGAACTCAGTGGAGTTGATCTCACCCGCCGCCCTAGGCTCGATCGACCGAGCAACCTCTGGAAGGTGCCGTGATCGCCAACGATCCCTCCCCGCGAACCTCCACACGCCCGTCGTGGGAGGAGCTTCCCCTTGCCGTGCGGGAGTCGGCGGCCGCTGCACTGGGCTCACCGGTCGTCCGGGCGCTCCCGCAGGCGGGCGGATTCAGCCCCGGCCTCGCGGTCCGCGCCACCCTCGCCGACGGCCGGGCCGTCTTCCTCAAGGGCATCGTCACCGACCACCCCGCCTACCCGATGTACGCCAACGAGGAAGCCATCAACCGCAGCCTCCCCACCCAGGCGCCCGTCCCGAGGATGCTCGACTCCTGGATGGCCGCCGGGTGGCTCCTCATGGCCTTCGACGACATCCCCGGCGGGCACCCCGACCTCGGACCCGGCTCGACTGACCTGCCCGAGGTCATCCGCCTGCTCGACCAACTCCCTAACACGGTCGACCCGTCGCCGATCCCGGACGCGCCTCCCCTGGCCGGACTGGTGCACGGCGGCCTCCACGGATGGCGTCGCCTCGCGAACGAGCCGACCCACCTCGACCCCTGGTCCGCACGCCACCTGGAACAGCTCGCGGCCATCGAACACGACTGGCCCGCCAACTCCGCCGGCAGCTGCCTGCTGCACGCGGACCTTCGCGCGGACAACATGCTCATGCACAACGGGAACGCGCTGGCCATCGACTGGGCCTACCTGAACCAGGGCGCGGCCTGGATCGACCCAGCCTTCCTTCTCCCGCAGCTCATCCGGGCCGGCCACACCCCGTCCGAGGCCGAGGCACTGATGACCGAGGTGACCTCCTGGAGGAACGCCTCGCCGGCCGCCATCACCTCGTTCGCCGCCGCGCTGGGCGGCTACTGGGAGCGCAGCTCCCGACTTCCCGCTCCGCCCGGGGCTCCGTACCTGCGCGACTACCAGGCCGAGATGGCGGCGGTCGCCCGGCGGTGGATCGCGCACCGAACCGGCTGGGTCTGACCCCAATCGACGCCGCGTCAGCTGCGGTCTCCAGCCCGCGGCCACGCGACCGCGACCCCTGACGTCAAAGAACGACCAGAGACGGAGCGCACATGCACCTCACCCCACGGCCTCCCGGAACCCCCGGCGCGGAGGACATCGCGAGCGCGAAGGAACGGGGATGGCGCGACCTGGCCCCCATCGACGACGCCTACCAGGCAGGGGAGATCACGGCTGCCGAATGGCACGCCGCCGTCCTGAACGTCATCGAACCGGCCTACCTCAACGGCGACAACCCGAGGGCCCAGTCCGGCCACAGCGGCGACGAGACACGCTGGCGAGAGGCCCGCAGCCTGCTCGTCGACCTCCTCCCGCCCGACGGAGGCACGTTCCTCGACATCGGATGCGCCAACGGACACCTGATGGAGAGCCTGACCGCCTGGGCCGCCGAAGCAAGAATCGCCATCGAACCCTACGGAGTGGAGATCTCCACCGCTCTCGCCGACCTCGCCCGAACCCGCTGCCCACAGTGGGCCGACCGCATCTGGACCGCCAACGCGATGGGCTGGAAGCCCCCGCACCGCTTCGACGCCGTCCGCACGGGCCTGGACTACGTACCGGCGGACCTGCACGGCACATACGTGGCCCATCTACTGCACCACGTCGTCACCCCGGGCGGCCGACTGATCATCGGTGTCTACAACGAGGAGCGAGACCGGAGCACCATGCAGGACCTGCTGCGATCCTGCGGCCACATTCCGGCCGGCACCGCCAGGGCAGACCACCGGCACGCTGAGATCCAGTACAAGGGCATGTGGGTGGCCAACACCCGAAGCTCCCAGGTGGCCGCCGACGCTGCGGATGGCCCCGGAGCCTTCTGAACGGCTGCGCAGTCTGTGGCCCCGTGCTTCCTCGAGAGAGGCTCCCCGGTGGATGGCCTGGAACGGTGCTGGCCGGACCTCGGAAGCTTCCCTATCGAAGGTCCGGGCGGGCGCATGCACGAGTTCGATCCCGCTTGGTCAATGGTCCTAGAAGTTCCCTGTTGGCTCCAACGGATAGGTGGCTACCAACATGCAACGCATCATCAAACGAAGTGCCCGAGGAATCCTTCTCAGCGACGATCAGTTGGTCCTCATCAAGCGCACCAGACCGGGTCAGGATCCATACTGGGTAACCGTTGGTGGCGGAGTCGAACCGACGGACGCCGACGTGGAAGCAGCACTTCACCGCGAGGTCTTCGAGGAGCTCGCCGGGGTTGTTAAGACTCCACGGCTGGTGCACCTCATCACCGACTCGCTCGACGGCGGGCTGGGAGTGCAGCTCATCTTCGCCGCCCGTCTCGTCTCGATGCGTCCGAGCGCCAGGACCGGCTCGGAGTTCACCAAGCCCGAGCGCGGTGCCTACGAGGTGGAACTGGTTCCTTTCGCTTCCGATGCTGTCCGCGGCATCAACCTCATGCCGCCCGAACTCGCCGACTTCATTGCCGAGAACATCGCCGCGATCACCGCGGTGATCGACAACTGGTAACGCCCGGGCGGGCCATAGTGCAAATCGCCGAGGGGTCGCTACCAGGCAAGCGGCTCGCGCATGTAGAACAGGCAGCCGGCCGGCCCGTCGCCGGGGAGTGTGGCCAGCCACACCGGTATCGGTGGCATCCTCGGGAGTCTGGTCGGTCTCACCGTAGGCCATCCTGGTGTTCATCTGACCGCGGGAGACCGCGGTGACCGTCAGGAGAATCCGCCGGTCTTGAGCCGCCAGATCGTCTCGGGGACGAAGCCGAGCGAGGCGTACAGGCCCTCACCCGCCTTTCTGGAGTTGAGTTCGATCCGCGTGCAGCCTCGCTCCTTCGTCACCAGCCACCGACGCGGCCGTACCAGCGCTTGTACGGCCGATCAGCAGCTCGACGCGGTCGAGTGCGGCCTGGGTGGATTCGATCAGCCCGGTGTCCCCCTTGGCGATCCGAAGTCGCAGGGCCTCCTGTAGGTGGGTGCGGGCGGGAACCAATTCTCCCTTCTCCATGAGGTGTTTACCGAAATGCTGGAGGGCGAAGTCGACGAGTTCCGGGTGGCGGCTTCGGGCTGCGTCCAGGGCGCCGCGGTAGAGCGCGTCCGCGATGTCCACCTCGCCGGTATAGCGGTGCGCGTCACCGAGGTTGAGTTCGGTGGCGATGACGGCCCGGCTGTTGTCACTGGCTGTGGCCAGGTCGAGCGCCTGCCGCAGGAACGGGTGTGCGTCCTGGGGATCGCCCAGGCTCACCAGGCCGATGCCGATCCATCGGGCCAGGACCCGCGTCTGATTCGGGTCCGCGTCTGCGGGCAGCGCCCGCAGGTCCTCGCGCATCTTCTCGACGGTGCTGGCCAACTGCTCGCGGTCGGCGGGGATCATGCGCAGGTCATCGCTTTGTGTGATGAGGTGCTGGAGCATCCACCCCTCCCTTGTTCGGTTCCGGTTCCGGTCGGTGCTATAGCTGGTCGGTCTGCTGACGCCGGTCGGCCAGCACTTCCCTGCCGTACACGGTGAAGTGGTGCGCCTGGAGTTCGAGCTGGTCCATGAGGTAGCGGACGGCGGGAAGTCGACAGCACTTGCGATAGGGCGCTAAGGGCGGCTTTCGAGACTCGGAAGCTCACGCTGCTGGAGCCCATGTTGCCAGCAGTGCCCAAGTGGCTGGTGACGTTGACGATGCGTCCGTCGCGAGCGTTGCACCATCCCATGCATGGAGCCGGTAGCGGCGGCCTCGCCGGCGTCCTGTTCCACACGGTGCTCATGGCATAGCCGCAAACGCGGCCTGCACGTCCCTGCGCCACCTGGTCCGCCAGGCCGGGAAGCGCTCGGCGGGCAGGAACAGGTGGTCGCAGGAGTAGACGTCGTGGTTGTAGTGGAAGACCAGCTGCATTAGCCCCGCAATGCCTTCCACCACAGCCGCTCCGCCGCGCTCGTAAGCGCGGCGACCGCGATCAGCACCACCGACCGCTGCCGGCCCCCGAACGCGGAGGTCGCCCTGCTCTGGGCGATGGAGGACGTGATCAAGGTCGCTCAGGCTGAGGGGCTGGTCTTGGGGCTTGTCAGTGCTACGTTCCGTAGTCCCAATCGAACATAGGTGACCCCGGCGGTGCGCTAACACCCCGGGGCCCGGCACCAGGAGACGCAACTCCCGATGCAGGTACATCGTAGCGCCCACGCGCGCAACTTCACCGTGCTACCCAACGCCGCCCTGCAGGACCGGGGGCTTTCCTTCACCGCTCGCGGCCTCCTCGTCGACCTGCTGTCGCGGCCGGACCAGTGGCGCGAGGACGCGCGGCAGATGGCCGACTCGAGCACGCAGAGCCGTGCTGCGGTGCGCAAGGCCCTGCAGGAGCTGACCGAGGCGGGGTACTACCGGGTCGAGAAGGTTCGGCTGCCTGACGGCACGATTCGCTCGGAGGCGCACGTCTTCGACACCCCGCAACTACCCGGCGTGGAGGCAGCAAAGGAGCTGCTGGACACGGTAAAGCCGCAGGTGGAGCCGGGTGTACCCCATCCGGCGTCCGGTGCAGCAGACTCCGGTGGCGCTGGCGTCCCTGTTGTAAAGAACCTGATCCAAGAACCTTCCCTCCCTACCCGTGGTGACCACGTACGCTGCCCTGCGGCGGCCACCAGGCGGTCGAGGCCGGAGGGCGGGCGGGCCGTTGTCTCGCTCGCAGACCTGGACGACGGACCCCTGCGCGCGGCGGCCCTTGCCCTGTATCGGGCGCTGAACGACGAGCCGCGCCTGCGGCTGGGCGAGGCGGAGGTCATCGAGCTGGCGCCCCTGGTGGCGCGCTGGCTGGCGGTGGGCTGCGGCCCGGCGGAGCTGGCCGCCGCGCTGCTGCCCGGGCTTCCGGCGACGATCCACTCTCCGGCGGGGATGATCCGTGACCGGCTGCTGCGCAAGCTGCCGCCGACGCAGTGCCCGAGCGTGCCCGCACGCCAAAGGCACGAGTGCGACGTGTGCCGGGCACCGCTGCGCAGGCCCGGCCTGTGCGGACCGTGCTCGGGGAATCCAGGCCCGGTGTCCGCGATCGGCAGCGGGGAGCAGTACACGGCGGCTGGGGCGGCGCGGGCGCGGGCGGCGATGCGCAGACCGAAGTCGCTTGCCGCAGCGCGCTCGTGATGCCTGGAGACGCCGGGCGGCCGTCCCGCAGGGTGTTGCGGGACGGCCGGGCTCGGTATTGCTGGTGGGCTACAGCCGGGCACCAAGCGGGGTGGCGGTCAGGTCGCTGATGTCCTTCGCGGTCCGCAGGGTGTGGTGGATGAGCGGGCGCAGGTCGGCCGGCATCGTGCTGCTCGGCTTGAGCAGCAGGACGGAGCCCATGACCTGGTCGCGCCAGAAGACCGGGGCGGCGACGGAGTCCCACCCGGCCATGCACTCCTGGCGGCCGATGGCGAAGCCGCGTTCACGGATGGCGAGGAGAGAGGCGGCCAACTGGTCGTTGTCGCGGATGACGCCCGGACCGGCGGTCGGCGGTACCTCCTCGGCCAGGACCTGGTCCCGAACGTCCTGGCGCAGGTACGCGAGGATGGCGCGGCCGGATGCTCCCGTGCGCAGCGACCGGGAGACCGAGACGACATCCTCCGCGGTCATGCCGACCTCGGCTGGGTCCATGCCGCCGATCTCGTAGTCGGTGCACAGCCGCTTCGCGCCGCCGAAGGCGCTGAGCACATAGAGGAGCGCGAGGCCGCCGGTGGCCTGGTGGAGACGGACGAGGTACGTGTGTGTGCTCGCGGCACCCGGGGTGCGGGTCATTGCCTGGACCCCGGCTCGAGCGGTGCCGGTGCCGAGCCGGTACGTGCCCCGGCCCACCTGTTCGAAGACGCCAGTGTCGACCCCGGTCTGCAGGATGCGGTGGGCGGTGGCTTCGGGTAGTCCAGCCACGCGGGCGATGTCCCGCAGGGCGTGGACGTCGTCGGGGAGCTGGGTGAACGCCTGCTGGACGGCGTAGGCGCGGGCGGCGAGCGAGGCGGACTTGGCGGGCGGCTCGCTGCTCTGGCGCTGCGCGGGAACGGCGTCCTCGCGCGCGGTGCTGATCTTCATTTCGGTGTGCCCCCCAGAGGGTGTGTCGCGCTTTCCTGGGACGCGACTGCGGATGCCGCCGGCCCGGCCCTGATGCGGGCCGGCGGGGAGGTTGGTGACTGCGGGGGTCAGTTGCGCACGTCGAGGACGACCTTGCCGGAGGTGAGCCGGGCGGCGAGGTCGTGGTGGGCCTGGCGGGCCTGGCCGAGCTTGTAGACCGGGCCGGTGAGGGGCTTGAGCCAGCCTTCCTGCACGGCGGTGAACAAGGCGGTCATCGAGTCGTTGAGGTGGGTACGCGACGGGTAGAGGCTGGGCAGCCAGAACCCGGTGATGCTCTTGGAGCCGGCGACAAGCTGGGTGATCGGGACGAGCCCGTCGACGCCGGTGACCGCGCCGAAGACGGACATGCGGCCTCGCGGGGTGAGGGCGTCCAGGGTCTCGTGCAGCACCTGACCGCCGGTCATCTCCATGGCCGCGCTGACGTACCCGCCGGCGGCCTCCAGAATCCGCTCGGTGAGGCCCTCGACAGTGGAGGAGTCGACGACAGCATCGGCGCCAAGGTCGAGGGCGGTCTGACGCTTGGCCTCGGTGCTGGCCATGGCCACGACCTTCGCCCCGACGCGCTTGGCCAGTTGGACAGCCAGGGAGCCGACGCCGCCAGCGGCTGCGGGAACCAACAGTGTGTCCTTGGCGGTCAGCCGCAGGTCGGTGTGCAGGAGGTGCCAGGCCGTGTTGCCCTGGAGCATGAGCGCCACCGCGGCGTGGTCGTCGACGCCGTCCGGGACCTCGAAGGTGAGCTTGCGGTGGGCGGCATTGATCTCCGCGTAGCCGCCGCCGCGGCCGAGGGACACATAGCGGCGTCCGTCCTCGGCCTCGCCGAGGACCTCGTTGCCAGGGATGAAGGGGGCCGGCATCGGGGCGGGGTAGGTGCCTTCCCGCAGGTGGATGTCCGCGTAGTTCACGCCGGCCAGGAGAGTGCGCAGGCGAAGTCGGCCGGGCTTGATCTCGGGCTCGGGCATCTCGCACAGTTCCAGGACCTCGGGTCCGCCGAACTCTCTCACTGCAATGGCGCGCATTTGGTTTCAACCCCGGTTATTGCTTGGGCGGTTTCTTGGGTCCCCTGGTCGGGGAGCTTCGGGCAAGGAATATACCCGTTGCGAAACCTGCGCCTTCGATCGCGCATATAGGGGTATCGGGGGGCGAAGCCTCAAGATCGCTTACGGAGTGTTCTCTGTCACGTTACTCTGAGTGGCCGAAATCGGGATGTTGCTCACTGTGAACGATGCAGGTGGTGGTCAAGATTTTGACTACCATCGCCGCTGCTGAGGGTGAATCACCCCTCCTTGCATGATCGTTTTCCAGCCTCTGAAGAATGGCCCACGCTATGCGCGTAGATTGCTTGAATTCGTTGACCGGTATCCATCCGGATACCTATTGTCTTTCTCGCGGCGCAGACCTGTGCCGCCCATTTGATGGAGGGTCACATTTCGATGGCGAACAAGGAGCTCTGGCCGGTCCCAGCGTGGATCGCGCAGCGCCCCGACGGTCGCGGGACCGCAGCCGTCACGGCCGGTGAAGGAACCGGCCGAGCTTGCCCTGCACGAACGGTGACATCGTCCCGCCCCGGGAAGGGTCGGACGGCGCTCGACAACGGCTGGCCTTAACGCAGGGCAGCGGTCGGCTTCGGCCTTCGCCCGCGTCCCGGTGGTCAGCACTAGGGCGGAAGCACGACGGCGCTTGGAGCGGGAACTCCAAGCGCCGGTCGTAATCGTGTGTGTCGTGCAACACAACCGCAGGTGGCCTGCCTTTTCGACGAGCCTGGCCGACCTGCTACCACACTGGGAGTAGTGAATCATGCCTACGCTTCGGCGTACAGAGGGAGCGGCAGGAAGTCTGCCCGCACCACAGAGCCTTGGCACGCCCGTCGGCGTCTCCGAGCGCACCATCCGCATCGTCACGGACAGTCTCCGCGGCGCGGCCCCGGCGGCCGAGATCGTGCGGATCACCGTGTCCGAGCCCGACAATCTGTGGCTGGCCCGCGCCTACGGCCCGGACGGCGCGGCGGTCGAGCTTCCCGCCGCACTCGACGAGGCCCTGGCCCGCTGGGTGGCCTGCGACCTGCCTGGTCTCGACTGGCGCCACCAGCACGACCTTGACCTCGCCACCGGGCGCATCACCCTGGCCAGCGACATCGCGAAGGCGGCGTGATGGCCACCCACGACGGGCGCATCCGCACCCACAAGCCCGAGATGGCCCGCGACCCCAAGCTCGCCGAGGTCTCGCTGACGGCCGAGCGGACCTTCATCTACCTGCTCAACTTCGTCGACGACAAGGGCCGGCACATCGACGATGCCGGCATCGTCCGCGGCTTGATCTGGAAGCGCAAGAAGAGCTGGGACGGCAGTGTCCACACCTCCGAACGCGTCGAGGAAGACCTGCGGCAGCTCACCGAGGCCGGGCTGGTGTGCCGGTACGTCAACCCGGCCGACGAGGGCGAGGAGCTCCTCCACGTCACGAACTTCAACAAGCACCAGCGCATCGACAAGCCCAGCCAGTCCCGTCTGGCACCCTGCCCGCTGCACCAGACCCAGGAAGCCGACGCCGACAAGTCGGTCCCCGGCAAGCGGAGCCGCAGGAAGACCGCGGAGAGTCACCCGGAGCAGTACCCCACGACCATCACGCAGACCGCCGACACCACCGCCCAGCTCGGGTCCGACATCACTGACCTCGACCACCAGGAGCCGTGCCCGGAGGACTCCACGACACCCTCCACGACACCTTCCAAGAACGGATCCAGGATCACGGATCCTGGATCTACCCCTCCGGGGGGCGGCTGCGCCGCGCCCGCCCAGCCTCTCTCGCCGGAAGAGCCCTCGACCGAGCAGGTCGCCGCGATGCACCCGCACACCACCGGAGCCAACGCTCTCGTCGCCGAGTACGTGCGCAGCTGCCCGCAGCAGCCCACCCAGCGGTTCCGCGGGCACCTCGGCCGGGAAATCCACCAGCTGCTTGCCGCCGGCTACAGCGTGGAGCAGGTGCGGGTCGGCCTGCGGCTGCTCGCGCAGAACCCGAAGGGGCCAAGCGCCCTGGAATCGTTCGTGCAGGAGGCGCTCACCGCTCGCAGTCCCCGGTCGGGAGCGCCGTACCAGGCGTGGACCAACCCGGTCGCCGGGGCCGCCGCCTACGCCGGGGATCTGTGATGGCCAGCCGCGACCCGCGACGTGCCAGCGCTACCCTGCAGAGCATCGTCGACCGATTCGCCCGACTCGGCGTCGATCCGTCGGTGATCGGCGTGCCCGAGCAGACCACCGCACCGCAGCCCAACCAGGACGCCCTGGAGCTGGCAGCCAGCCGCATCCCGCCGCTGTATCAGCACGCGGTGGCCGACGACCCGCAGGTGCTCGCGTGGGTCGAGCACGTCAAGCAGGCCGCCCGCCGCGGTCCGGAAGGGCAGCTCGGCATCGCCCGAGCGCACTCCCTGCTTCTGCTCGGCGAAACCGGCACGGGGAAGACGTACCAGGCCTACGGCGCGATCCGGGCACTCCTGGGTGCTGGCGTCCGGCTGCGCTGGCAGGCGGTCACCTCGGTGAGTCTGCACGCCGCGATGCGTCCGCGCCCCGGTGCCGACCCGGAGCGCGAGATGCGCGAGCTGGAGCGGACGCCGCTGCTGCTGATCGACGACCTCGGTGCCGGCCGCGCGAGCGAGTTCACCGAGGAGACCACCTACAGGTTGATCAACTGGCGCTACGAGCAGCAGCTGCCGACCATCCTCACCAGCAACATCACCCCGGCCGAACTGTCCGGCCTGCTCGGCGACCGCACCGCCAGCCGCCTGCGCCAGATGTGCCACAAGGCCGTCCTCGCCGGCCCCGACCGGCGCAGCGCCCCCTCCTTCTAATCTCCCGCGATCCCGTACGGGGCCGGCCCAGCCGCCCCCGGGAGCCGCCCTGCCCACGCGCCCACGCACTCAGGCGCGCCCGGAGACATCCCCGAATGAACACCGCCATCAACGCCATCAACGAACTCCAAGACGCCCACATCCAGCTGGAGCGCGGCTCCCCGCGCTGGCGCCTCAAGGCCGCCTGCGCCGGCACGCCGGATCCGGAGATCTTCTTCGGCGATCCCCGCGCCGACCACCGCCAGGCGCTCGCGCTGTGCGGGCAATGCCCGGTACGACGGCAGTGCCTGAACGACGCCATCGAGAGCGGAGTGCGGGACGGCATCCGCGGCGGCCTGACCGAGGATCAGCTGTGCGAGATCGTCGAGTACCTGGAGGGCGGCCGTGTCGACGTCGACCGCGTCCGCGCCGCCCTGGTCGGCACCCACCGGCCACGGCTGACCGAATCCGAGAAGCGGGCCGTGGTCCGCGTGGCCATCGACGCCGGCATCCCGATCGACATCTGGGCCGCGGCTCTGGGCATCGGCTACAAGGCCGCCATGAAGAGGCGCCGCAAGGCGACCACCCAGCTCGATGTCATCCCGCTGTCTATGCGGAGCGAGGAGATCGCCCTTGCTGCGGAACTGCGCCGGGCTGCCGCGACCACCCCGGCGGTGGCCGCGTGATCCCCCGCCGGCCAAAGGTCTCCCGGTGGGACGTTGCAGCGATCGGCCTGCTCGGGGTCTTTGGCTTCTCGCTTTCGTACGACGCGTTGCAACAGATGGCGCAGGCGATCCACGTCCGAGGCGAGCTCACCTACGCGTGGCCGGTTGTCGTCGATGGCTTCATCGCCTATGGCGTCCGCGCCTTGGTCCTTCTGCGCGAGGCCCCCTGGACCGCCCGCGCCTACGCCTGGACCCTCTTCTCCGGTGCCACCGGCACCAGCATCTGGGCCAACGCTTTGCATGCGGTCCGTCTCAACGAGCAGACCGTCGGCCTTGCCAGCGAACTGCGCCTGGGGAACGCGGCTGTCGGAGCACTGAGCACCATCGCTCCCATCGCTCTCGCCGGCGCGGTTCACCTCGGCATTATCGTCACCCGCCACGGGGCGGCTCAGAGGGACGCCGACACCAGTACCTCCCAACCCTCGCTCGCCACACCCCAGTCCATGGCACTCGGTCGCTCGGACGAGCCCGCCCAGCCGCTTGCCATCGAAACACCGACAAACACTGCTCAGGCGGTCCCCGCACTCAGCGAAACCCGTTCCGGGCGGGCGGAACTCACGGCCGGCACCGAGAAGGCCAGGCCCAGAACCGCCGGCGAGAAGCTCGCCGCGCACCGCCAGGGCTCCCGCTTGAGGGACCGAATCGCCACACGGATTCTGCGCAGGACTCAGCACAACCTGGACGGTCCGGGCCCTCGGTCCGTTGGTCCGTCCGAGGCGGGTGGTCGGTCTGGCGGTCCGGTCGACGGCAGTGGTCCGGATCCTCGGTCCGTTGGTCCGTCCGAGGCGGGTGGTCGGTCTGGCGGTCCGGTCGACGGCAGTGGTCCGGATCCTCGGCCCGGCGGTCCGGCGGATGCCGGTAGTCCGTCCGGCGGACGCGGTCCGGTGGACGCTGGTGGTCCGGGCCCTCGGTCCGTTGGTCCGTCCGAGGCGGGTGGTCGGTCTGGCGGTCCGGTCGACGGCAGTGGTCCGGATCCTCGGCCCGGCGGTCCGGCGGATGCCGGTAGTCCGTCCGGCGGGCGCGGCCCGGTGGACGCTGGTGGTCGGAAGCCGGAGCCTTTGGACCCAGCCCTGCTGACGGCCGGCCGACGCGCCGCAGCAGAGGCCGGCCGGATCACCCGCAAGGTGGTCGGCGACGGTATCCGCGCCCAGGGGCTCACCGTGTCGAACGACCGGATCCCGGAGATCCTCCAAGCCCTGCGCACCGACAGGCCACCGCCACAGCGCCGGTGAACCCGGCATGCCCCTTACCTCTCCCTCCTTCACCCAACGGAGCACTTCATGAGCACCACCGTGCTGGCTGACCGCGACATCGTGGCCGACTTCGTAGCCGTCCTCGCCCGCCACCACCACCTCCACAGCGCCGAACCGCTGGGCGACGGCCGCTGGAAGGTGCGGCGGACCGTCGGCGGAGCGCTCGAGATCCTCAGCAGCGAGCAGACGGAGGAGCTGGTGATGGACCACCTGATCGCGGCCTTCGCCGCCCGGGGTCTGGCCAGCGACGACGACTTCTGACCGCACGATCCCCGTCAGCCCCTGGTCGTTCGGTCCCGTCTCCAGCCGCCAACCGCGTCTGATCCCAGGTGAGTTGCCGCCTACGGCGGAGCGAGCTATCCCCTTGGAGTGTCCTATCGGACACTCCAAGGGCTCGCCCCCGCCCAAGGGGCGGGGGAGCCCGTGTGTCGAGGTCGAGCGGGGGCGCTCGACCTCGACACACGGCTCGCCGCAGCCAGGGGGCATCGGCGGGCAACAACCAACAGGAACAGCCCAAGATGACCACCGCCGAGCCCGCCGACGCCGACGAGCCGACCGTCGCGCGCCGCCCGCGCCGCCGCTTCCACGAGCCGCAGCAGCGCCAGCGCGTGTTGACGCTCCGTGTGAGCGTTGACGAAGAAGCCCAGATCCGCCGCGCCGCTGCCGAGCGGGCCGAGACCGTAGCGCGCTTCATCGCGAGCGCTGCACTCAACGCCGCATCCCGACCTGACGCCGCTCGCGATCCCGACGATCAGCTCGACCGTGCGATCGACGAGCTCGCCGCTGCGCGACGGCAGACCGCTCGCGTCGGCAACAACGTCAACCAGATCGCGCGGGAGCTCAACTCCGGCGGACTCCCGCACCCGGCTGACCTGGTCGCGGCGTTGACGGCGGTCCGCAGCACCATCGCGACCATCGACATTGCGGCGGCCGGCCTTCTCAACGATCGGAAGAAGCCCTGATCCCGAACATCACCCGCGGATCGAAGACGTACGGCCTGCTGGCCTACCTCTATGGCCCCGGACGGCGGGACGAGCACACCGACCCGCACCTCGTGGCCAGTTGGGACGGCTTCGCCCCCGACCCGGGCCGTGATCCGAATGCGTCCCTCAAGCAGCTCCAGTCGGTGCTGGATTTGAGGGTCGATCAGCGCGGCTCCCAACGGCGGCTGAAGAAGCACGTGTGGCATTGCTCGTTGCGGACCGCTCCTGGCGACCGGCTGCTCAGCGACGAGGAATGGGCGGAGGCGGCGCGCCGTGTCGTCGCCGCTGCCGGTATCGCGCCGGATGGTGATCTGGACGGTTGCCGGTGGGTCGCAGTGCGGCACGCCACGGACCATGTCCACGTCGTGGCCACCATCGTGCGCGGCGATCTGCTCAAGGCCGACATCGAGAACGACTTCAACCGGGCCCAGGCCGAGTGCCGAAAGATCGAGAAGGAGTGGGGGCTGCGTCAGCTCAACCCCGGCGACGGCACGGCGGCGAAGGAGCCGACCAACCGTGAGAAGCACAAGGCTCAGCGGCTGTCCCAGCCGGACACGAGCAGGCAGCAGCTGCGCGACGCGGTCCGCCAGGCCCTGGCCGGTGCGGCAAGCGAAGCCGAGTTCTTTGCCCGGCTGGAGACGGCAGGTGTCCTGGTCAATCGCAAGGTGGGCCCCTCGGGCGACACCCTCGGCTACAGCGTGGCCCTGGTCGGAGAACGTGATGCCACGGGTGAGCCGGTGTGGTTCGGCGGCTACAAGCTCGCCCCCGACCTGACCTTGCCGAAGATCCGCAAGCGCCTCGCGCTGCCGGCCGCAGACCGGGAGACGGACGCCCGCCCCGCTGCCGGCACAGGCGGCGGGCGGACACCGGCTGGCCGCCGCTCGCCGGCCGCCACGGCCCGTCTCCAAGCAGCGGACACGGTCGTCGACGCCATCGACGTGCTCGATGGCGAGCCCGAGCACGCTGCCGGAGTGTTCCAGTCGACCGGGGAGGTGCTCGACGCGCTGGTCGCCACGGCCCTGCCCGCACAGAAGCAGGAGCTACTGGCCGCCGCCCGGGCGTACGAGCGCGCCTCGCGCTCGCACGTGCGCGCCGCGAACGCCAACTCCCGCACCGTGCGGGCCGCCGCCCGCGCGGTGCTGTCCGGTGGCTACTCGAGCAACAGGGGCCCGGACGGTGAAGCCGCAGCGACGGTGCTGTCTGTGCTGATCCTGCTGGTGATCGCGGCAAGCCGCTGGCACGTCGAGCAGGGCCACCGCCAGCAGGCCGCCGCCGCCCGCGTGGCGGCCGACCACCTGCGCGCCGCCTATCGGCAGGCCGCCGCCCAGCCGATGGCCGCTCTGCGCGAGCGCGGCCGACAGCTGCCCAAGTCGGTGCGCGAGCGTCAGGAGCAGGCCCTGCGCCGGGCGGTGCCGGGCGATGCCGGGCGGCAGCTGCTCGCCGAGCCGGAGTTCGACGCTCTGGCCGCTGCTCTGGCGGAGGCCGAGGCTGCCGGGCACGACCCGCAGGCCCTCCTGGCGCGCGCCCGCTCCTGGCGAGAGCTGGACACCGCTGACTCGGTCACCGCCGTGCTGACGTGGCGCGTTCGGCACATCGCCAAACTGCCCCACCCCGCCGCCGGGACCGGGCGCCCCGGCCGCACCGCCGCCACGACGGCTCCGGCCACACCTGCTGCCGCCGACCCGCGCCGGCGCCGCTGACCCGGCCGCCGACGGATGCCACCAGGGCTCCGTCGGCGGCCGTACCAACCCAACCTTCCGCCCATCCCCGCCCAAGCAGGAGATACCGCATGCCCCGCCCGACCGACGCCGGACGCCGACGGCACCACGTTCCCAGCGCGGCCGAGCGCGACTGGCTGCTGCGCTGCTACGTCCTGCGCGCTACCGATTCCCTGGCCGCCGCCGTGGTCATGTACGCCGTCCCGCTGCTCGTCCTCACCCTCACCCACTCCCCAGGCTGGGCCGGACTCGCCTTCCTGCTGGAGTGGGTGCCGCGCCTTGCCGCCATCGCGGGCGCCGGCCCGATCATCGACCGGCACAGTCCCCGCGTCGCCGTCCTGGCCACGAGCCTGCTGCGCGCCGGCGCCGCACTCGCCACCATGGTGGGCCTGGCCGCGGGAGCCGGACCGTGGCTGGTCCTGCTGTTCGGCGTCACGGCTGGCATGCTCGGCGAGGCCGCCTTCCTCGCCAACGAGGCGGTGGGCGCCGAGGCCAGCCGCCGTGCCGGCGAGCGCGCACACCGCGTGCAGTCCGTCCTCACCGGAACCGACCAGGCAGCGCTCCTGATCGGCCCCATGATCGGCGGCCTGCTACTGCTTGCCGGTCCCGCGCTGCTGCTGGCCGCCGTCGCGATCCTCTCCACGGTCACCGCCACCGTCGCCGCGAGCGTGCGCACCCACCGCCCGCACCTGCACATCGTCTCCGACCCCATCGCCCGCCACCCGCTGGCCAGCCTCGCCACCGGCATGGGCACCCTGCGCCGCACCCCCGCCCTGGCCTGGCTGGTCGGCGCGCTGGCCTGCGTCAACCTGGCCAGCGGCCTGCTGCAGGTCTCCGCGCCCGTCACCGTCACCCGCACCCTGCACCACTCCAGCGCCGCCGTCGGCGCGGTCTGGAGCATCGCCGCCGCCCTCTCGCTGGCCGCCGTCGCCCTCGCCCACCGCGCCATCGACCGCTGGGGCCTGCTCACCGTCGGTACCGCCTCGGCCGCCGCCATGTGCACCGCCACCCTCGCCAGCGCCCTCGCCCCCACCCTCACCCTCTACGCCGCCGCCGTCGGGCTACTGATGGCAGGCGAAGGCGCGGTAACCGTGGTCCTGCGCACCGCCCGCGCCCGCCTCATCCCCGAGCGGGCGTTCGCCGCCACCCTCGCCACCACCGTGCTGCTCGTCCTCGCCCCGCTACCGCTCGCCGGGCTACTCGTCGCGCTATGGCCCGCAGGCCACCTGCCGCTGCTGGTCGCGGTAACCGGGCTGGCGGCCTCGGCCGGCACCTTCGCCTGCTTCCGCGGCCTGCGCGCCCACCGCGCCGCCTGGGCGAACACCGACGACAGTGAGCAGCTGCTGAAGGCGGCCTGACCGGCCGCCAACACCCGCCCCCATCCTGGAGGAACCCCATCACCCACACCACCACCAGCGACCCCCACCACGAGCGCGCCCGCGCCGTCGGCACCTGGTACGACACCATCGCCGACGCACCCCAGGACAGCCATCCCGCACGCCACCCCTCCCGTACCCGCGCCTGGACCGCGGCCTGGGAGAAGCTCACCACCGAGCAGATCGACGCCCGCCGACACGTCCGCGTCACGGACCTCGACGCCGACCGCTCCGAGACGGTGCCGTACTTCCTCATCCCGGCCCGCGGCTGCCCCTACTGGGCCAGCCAGGAAACCGACGCGGGCGTCCCGCCCATATGGCTCGGCCCGATCCTGTACTCCGGCAGCCCCCACGGCCAGTACGGCGGTGCCGGAGCCGCCACTGCCCCGCTCGCCCAGTTGGCCACCCGCGCGGGCCTCGACCTGGCCGACGAGTACGGTGCCCACGCCGTCGTCTACTCCGGCCTCAGCACCGACCAGGCCGACCGACTCACCGCCGCCGGCCGCCACCAGGGCGCCGCCCGCGTCCTCAACTTGGCCACCGACGTCGCCCACCTGCGCGACCTCCCCACAGACCCGAGCCTCGACCACTGGTGGGCCGACACCCCCGCCAGCCACCGCCGCGACATCCGTCGCCAGTGGCGCCGCGCCACCCAGGCCGGCCTGACCCTCGACCCGCTGACCAGCTACCAGATGCTGCCCCACCTGCCGGAGTTCACCAGGCTCGCCATCGGCACCGCCGAGCGCCACGGCACCGCCCTCTACGGGCCCGACATGTTCGAGCACCTCGCCCAGGTCCCCGGAGCCGTCCTCCTCGCTGCCCGCCACCATGGGCACCTCGTCGGCGGCATGTACGCCTTCCTCCACAACCGCTGCCTCTACCTGTGGGCCAGCGGCATCGACTACCAGCACCCCCTCGGCCGCCACGCCTACACCTGGCTGATGACCGAGGCACCCCGCTGGGCCATGGAGCAGGGCGCCCACCGCATCGACGCCGGCCGCGCCAACTACCAGGCCAAGAAGCGCCTCGGCTACCACCCGCAGGTCCTGCGCACCGTCGTCCACCTGCCCAACAACGCCGGCACCACCGCCGAAGCCCTCACCAACCTCTCCCGCCGCCTCGGCGAACAGGCCTTGCACCATCACCCCCACCTGCCCTGGTAGCACCACGCCGGCACTACCCGCACCCCTTGGAAGGACCACCTCCTGACCCGCACGATCCCCACCCTCCTGCTCGTCTCCTCCGGCGACGAGCAGTACCGCCGCTACGCGCTCGAGCAGATTGCCGACCGCCACCGCGTCGTCCTCCTCACGCCCGAGCACCCGACCTGGCAGCTGCCCTACATCGCCGACCATCAGATCACCGACACCCGCGACCCCGACCAGGCCCTTCCCGCCGCCGAGCGCCTGGCCCAGGACCATCACATCGCCGGAGTGCTGACCTGGGACGAGTACGCCCAGCACAGCGCCGCGTACCTGGCCAACGCCTTCGGCACTTTCGGCAACTCGGTGGCCACCGCTCACGCCTGCCGCAACAAGGCCGCGAGCCGGGAAGCGTTCGCCGCCTTCGGCGTCCCCTCTGCCGCCAGCATCCGCGTCGACTCCCTCGACCAGGCCCGCGCCGCTGCCGAGAACATCGGATACCCCGTCGTCGTGAAGCCGGCAGCGGCGGCCGGCAGTATCGGGGTGAGCCGGGCGGACACCGCCACCGACCTCGCCCACGCCTACACCCAGGCCGCCGCCCGCGCCGCTGGCCACCGCTTCGGCGTCCTCGTTGAGGAATACCTCGACGGCCCGGAGATCTCCGTCGAGTGCGTCACCGTACGCGGCACCACCACCCCCGTCGCCGTCACCCGCAAGCAGCTCGGAGCGCCGCCCCATTTCGAGGAGATCGGCCACAGCGTCGAAGCGGGCGATCCGCTTCTCGCCCTCGCCGGACCGGTCGCCATCCAGGCCCTGCACGCCGTCGGCTTCGCCAACGGCGTCTCCCACGTCGAGATGCGCCTGACCGACGGCGGCAGCACCCCCCGCCTGATCGAGGTCAACGGCCGACTCGGCGGTGACCTGATCCCGCACCTGGTCCGGGAGGCCACCGGCATCGACCTGCCGCTCGCCGCCGCCGACATCGCCCTCGGCCTGCAGCCCGACCTCGCCCCCACCCGCCGCCGGGCCGCAGCCATCCACATGGCCTACGCCCCCGCCGACGGACGCCTCACCCACGCGGCGGCGGACCCCGCCTTGCGCGAGCAGCCGTGGCTGGAACGCCTGGTCTGGGAGAAGCAAACCGGAGACCGTGTCGCCCTGCCACCGGCCGGCGACCTCGGCATCGCCCGCATCGCCCACATCGTCGCCCGCGACACCACCGCCGAGCGCTGCCTCCAGCACCTCGCCGACGCCGCCAGCCACCTCGACATCACCGTCAACTGACCTAACGAACAAGGCCCGGGTCCGGAACGCTCTGCGTTCTGGACCCGGGCCTTCGTGGTAGCGGGGACAGGATTTGAACCTGCGACCTCTGGGTTATGAGCCCAGCGAGCTACCGAGCTGCTCCACCCCGCGTCGGTGAAGATGACTCTACGCCACCCACTGCGACAACGGGAAACGCATTAACCCGGCTGGGAAAATACCTGCGAGGGCACCGCGACCAGCGCGACCATTCATGCATGAGCGAACTGCCCGCCGACGACTGGTCCCCGGCCGACAACCCGTACTCGATCGCCTTGTCCGAGGCGAACTGGTGGAAGGCCACCGTCGCCCTGACCACCGGACGCATGCGCGAACAGGCATCCCACGTGGGCTTCTTCGACTCCGCGCAGATCGACGCCCGCACGCTCGTGGTCGCGCTGCGCCAGATGCTGATGGCCGTCAAGCTGGAGCAGATCGCCCTCGCCGACCTCGGCATCGACCCGGCGGTCGGCGACGAACTCGCCAAGGCCCAGGAGCAATTCGAAACGGCGCTGCCGGGCATCAAGGAAATCCGCGACGGCCTGACCCACTTCGAGGACTGGGCCCGAGGCACCGGCAGAGGCGCCCAGGCCACCGCACGCAAGAACGGATCCACCGAGCGGGAAGTGGCGCGCGACTTCTGGAGCTTCGGCTACGACCCGGCCGCCGACACCGTCACCATGGGCCCGTTCACCATTTCGGTGCCCGCCGCCGAAACTGCGACACGGCAGCTCCACACCGCGATCTACGCCGCAGCCCGGGCCGTCGACCTCGCCCGGGCCCTGGCCGTGCGCGCCGAAGCCGACCAGGCCCTGACCGCGGCGGGGATCACCCACGCGCCACCGGATGGCCAAGTCCTCCTCTCACCGGGCGCAGATCTACGAGTGTGGCTGTCGCTCAACCTGCCCGGCGACCAGGCGCAGCTGCGTCACGACGTGGCCGAGCGCACCATCGCGGCGATCACGGCAGCCGGCCTCGCCCTGGCCTCCACCTCCCACCCGCAGGCCCGCGATCTGCACGACCGCCTGGTGAGCGCCGAGGCCCTCCTCGTGCAACGCCGCTGACCCACCGTCCGGTGACGCAGGTCACCCCAAAATCCGGACAAATCGGGAATAAAGACCAACATAATAGACCTTTCCTCTCATACATCACGAGAGTTGGGGGCTCCCTCACCATGTCCGACGGCAACGACGACATGTCCCGCTTCACCCAGTTCCGCTACGGCCAGGAGCCGCAGCCTGCCGAGCCCGTCCCCGACACCCTGGCCATCCCGCACCCCGGCCCGCTGAGCCCCCGCGGCATGCTCATCTCCTGTGCCCAGTGCCAGGCGACCCGTGACTGGCTCCTCATCCACGTCCGCCCCAACCGCAGCCACACGAACCCCAACCTGGTGTTCGTGCGATGCCGCTGCGCCCACGAATGGCGCGAGCCGGACCTGGAAGCCCACCACGTCACCGAGACCCGGGACGACAGCTTCGAGGAGCGCGAGTGGGACTCCTTCGAGGAGATGTACCGCGGCCTCGGCTTCGACGGCCTCTTCCGAGGCGTGTACTTCGCCGAATAGTACTGCAACGGTGCTTACGGTGATGAGGCTTCAGGTCTTGGGCTGTGGCCTCGTCGTTTGTAGTGGCTGGTGCGGGCCTGCTGTTGGCGTCTGCGGCGCCATCGGGACCAGTGCAGGACGTGATCGATGCTGCGGCGGGCAGGTCGGGTGAGCTGGGTGACCAGCCGGCGGATCTCGGGGACGGTGAGTGGTATCAGGTCTGGCGTTCGAGGGGATCCGGCCGCTTTTCGAGCTGCTGGGCCCGCAGGACGGTGAGGTAGGCGTGGGCGGCCATGGCGAGGGTGATGTGCCGGTACCAGCCCTGGTGGCGGCGGACCTGGTAGTCGTCCAGGCCGCATTGGCCTTTCGCGCTCTGGAAGCACTCCTCGATGGCCCAGCGGGCGCCCGCGACGGAGATCAACTCGTTCAGGGTGGCCTCGGCGGGCGCGTAGGCGATGTAGTAGGCAAGCTTTGTGGGATCGCCGATGCTGCGGCGGGCCAGCACCCAGTGCTTGCGGTCGGGGCGGTGCCAGGGGCGGACCTCCACGCGGGCCCAGTCGTAGATCCAGGGGCCGTGTGCCCCGTCGCCGCAGGAGCGACGCTTCCACTTCTGCCGGGGCAGGTCTGCGATCAGGTCGTGGAGCCGGTGGTCCATGGCCCGCCGGGTGACGACGGTGTCATGGCTGGTGGTGGCCACGACATGGAAGACGTCGGCCTGCTCCAACTCGTAGCGCCAGCCCTTGCTGTAGCCGTAGCCGGCATCCGCGGTCACCCAGCGGAACGGAATCCCGTCGTCGATCGCGCGGCGGACCATCGCTCTCGCGAGCTGGACCTTGGTGGCGAACTCGACCTCGTCGCCGATACCTGCGGCCCGGCAGCGCTCGCGGTCGTCGGTCCAGGACTTCGGCAGGTAGAGCGCCCGGTCGATCAGGGTCCGGCCCAGCTTGCCGGAGTAGGCGAGGAAGACGCCGACCTGGCAGTTCTCGGTGCGGCCGGCGGTGCCGGAGTATTGCCTTTGGACGCCGGCCGACCGCACGCCCTTCTTCAGGAACCCGGTGTCGTCCACGATCAGCACGCCGCCGGGATCCCCCAGGTGCTCGACCACGTACTCACGCACATCGTCGAGCACCCCGTCGGCGTCCCAGTCGATGCGGTTCAGCAACCGCTGGATCCGGTCCGGACCGCCGTGACCGGCCTCCTCGGCCACCGTCCACCCGTTCTTGCGCTCCAACGGCGCCAGCAGACCCCGCATGTACGCCAGTGCCGACTCACGCGATTCGCTCCGCGCGAACCGGCGGGCAAACCGCTCATGCAACCCGGCAAGCCCGTCCGACCAGCGGCGAGCATCGACCTCGGATATGTCCCCACCCATGAACGGTCCAACGAGCGAACCCGACAACCGTCACGATAAGCACCGTTGCAGTACTAACTGGGCGTTTCGTCCTTGGCTCCGGAGCCAAGGACGAAACGCCCAGTAAGAGCTCGTCACACGACCGCGGCGGCGGTTTGTCGGACCGTCTCTGGCAGTTGAGGGCGCAGGCGAGTGAGACGACCGGGTCGTGGAGTTCAAGGCGTCGTCCCCAACGGGTTGTGAGGCGCTCGGACTGGTGGTCGGGAGGCGTCAGTCAGCCCACGACCTCGCAGAACTCCCCGCGGTGGTCCACCCCTTGGCATTCGTAGCAGGTGTAGCGCGAGCACCCGGTGCACACCTGGAGGTTCTCCAGCTGCCAACTTTGGCCGCACCCTGGGCAGTCAGCATGTTGGCGCAGCACCGCGTCCCAGCCACGGTCGCCGCCAGCGACGGTCCGGCACGCCGCGACGTAGTCTCGGAGGGCGAGGGAGGCCAGCTGCGGGGAGCGGCGCCGGCTGGGGGCCATCGACCAGCAGTTCAGGATGAAGAACGCCGTACCGGTGGCCAGCCACTGATTGGTTCTCCCATCAGCGTCCCAGAGTCCGACCAGGTGGGCGACCCGCTGTTCGAACGGGCCGGTGGCGGGGTGCTCCCCAGTCGCGAGGAGCACCGCTTCGGCATCGAGCGGCGGTGGTGGCGCGGGAGGCTGGGGGGTCCGGGCCTGTTCGGCCTGTTCTGTGCGCAGCCGTACCAGGTCCCGTGCGTCTGCCAGCGCGGATGTGAAGTCGGCGGGCCGCGCCGCGGCCAGCCGCCGGAACATCCCGAGGGCCTCCTCGGCGGGGGCCAGGGCCTCCCGGGGGTCGTCCAGGCACTCGGTGAGGACGAGCAGGGCGGCGGCGAGGTGCGGTTCGTGGACGTCTGGGGTGGTCGCCGCCAGTCGCCGGTGGATCTCGACGGCCTCCCGGGCCGGCGCCAGGGCCTCCGCGACCCGCCGCGCGTGCAGCAGTCCGCGGCCGAGGACGACCAGCGCGTGGGCGTAGTCGTCCCGGTGCTGGGCGAGGATCATCGGCGGCAGCCGGCGGAGGACGTCCACGGCCTCCTCGGCCGCTTCGAGGGCCTGCTGTTCCCGGCCGCTCGCGTGCAGCATGGTCGCCAGAGCGCTCAGGGCTGCGGCGAAACGCACCCGGGAAACCCACTTGCCGGGTTTGGCGTCCGCGAGGACGCCGTCGACGTGCGAGCGGTACAGGCCGGTGGCCTCCTCGGCGGTCCGCGCCGCCTCGTCCCGGTGTCCGATCCCCCAGAGCAGGGCGCCGTGGACGGCCAGCGACTGTGCGACCAGCCCGTTGGTGAGTGGGGGCACGGCGTGGGCGCGCCACCGCGCGACCGCCTCGGCGGAGGCCACGACGGCCTCGACGCCGCGGCCGGCGCCGGCCAGGTTGCGGGCTAGCTCGGCCAGCGCGTCGGTGAGGTCCATGGTCCCGGACAGGTCGGCCGGGTCCAGGTCCAGGTGGCGGTGGCGGGCGACGGCCTCGGTGCTGAAGGCGACCGCTTCCTGGTGGCGGCCGATCCTGGCGAGGCGGGTCGCGAGGCTGAGGTGGAGCTGCGCCCGGGTGTGTGCGTCCGGGGCTTCGGCCAGGCGGCGGCTGTGCAGGTGAACGGCGTAGTAGGCGTAGTCCCAGGCGCGCTCCGGCCGGATCCCCTCCATCGACTGGCTGTCCATGATGTCCAGCGAGCCGGTGATGAAGTCCGCGGTGCTCTGGGTGCCGAGGACGTCGGACAGGTCGTCCGCCGCGAGGGGCGTGTGGTGGGTCGGCAGGGCCAGCCTGGGCTCCGACACTAGGGCCTGTTTCAAGTTCAGATCTTCGGTTTCGCCGTTTCCGGACGCTCGGCGGTTGCGTCCTGGTAGAAGTTCGGCGTGACGCGTGGTGATCTGACTGATGCCGAGTGGGAGTTGGTGGAGCCGTTTCTGCCGTTGGGCGAGCGCGGCCCGATCCCGGACCTGCGCAGGCACTTCAACGCGGTGATGTGGCGGTTTCGGACCGGGAGTCCGTGGCGTGACATCCCTGAACGCTACGGCTCCTGGTCGACCGTCTATGGCCGGTTCCAGCTCTGGGCGCTGTCGGGCACCTTCCAGACGCTGATGGACGGGATGATCGCCGAGGCCGCCGCTCGGGGGCAGGTCGATCTCAGCCTGGTCAGCGTGGACTCCACAGTCGCCCGCGCACACCACCACGCGGCCGGTATGGTCGTCGACTCCGCGCTCCTGGAGGAGCTGGAGAAGGCCGTCGCGGAGGAAAAGGGGCTTCGCGAAAGGGGCAAAATGCCTCGTTAGCGGAGGCGGCACCCCCTGTCGACGACCCGGCACGTGAGGAACGCCGCCGTGTCCGCCGGCGCCGTAGAGCCCGGCTACGGGCGGCCGAACTGGGCCGCTCGCGCGGTGGGCTGACCACCAAGACCCACCTCGCGGCCGAGCGCCGCTGCCGGCCACTGTCGTTCGTCCTCACGCCCGGACAGTCTGCTGACAGCCCGCGCTTCATCGAGGTGGTCGAGCGAATCAAGGTCCGCGTCCCGGTCGGCCGACCCCGCACCCGACCCGACGCGATAGCCGGCGACAAGGCCTACTCCTCCCGCGCCAACCGCAACTACCTGCGCCGCCGCCGGATCAGGGCGGTCATCCCGGAGAAGGCCGACCAGGCCGCCAATCGTAAGAAGCGGGGTTCACGCGGCGGTCGCCCCGTTGCCCACGATCAGGAGCTCTACAAGGAGCGCAGCACCGTCGAACGCTGCATCAACAAGATCAAGGAGTGGCGGGGCCTGGCCACGCGCTATGACAAGACCCCCGCCAGCTACCTCGCCGGACTCCACCTGCGCGGTGCCGTCATCTGGCTCCGCAGCCTCAAACCCGAATGATCCGAACTTGGAACAGGCCCTAGCAGTGGGTGGAAGACCGTGGTGCGGACGTGCGGCCAGCGCTCGGCTGCCGCTGCCAGGAACGCCATCGCCCGCGGCGCGTAGGCGGGGGCCTGATCGTCGGTCAGGAGCGCCGCCGGGACGGCCGCCGCCCACGGGTCTGCCTGGTAGCCGGCGACGCCGTGGCCGGGGAGGCTGAGTGCGACGAAGTCCTCGGCGAGCCGGTCGGGGTAGAGGGGTTCGAGCACTGTCGCGGGGTCGAGCGGTGGGTAGTAGCGCGCGTGGTCGCCCAGTAGGGAGCGGGCGGCGGCCGGACCGTCGGCGAGCCGGGCCCTGGCCAGCGCCTCGGCGCCGCGGTCCCAGTCCGTCGGGCCGGTCAGCGCCGCGACGAACGCGGCGCCAGCCAGCGCCTCGGGTGTGGCACCGGCGCCGCCCGCGCCGTTCTCGCTCAGCCGCTGCCAGTGCTCGCGCTCCCGGTGCAGCAGGTAAGACGACAGCGCGACCGGATCGGCCGGCGGCCGTCGACCGTGGGCCAGCGCGTCGACCGCAACCAAGGCGGCCATGTGCAGGGTGAGGGTGAGCCCCGAGTCCGGGTGGTCGGGCGGCAGCGGCAGGGCGGCAGGGTCGGCTTCCGGCGGCCGGTGCAACGGGTGCGGCGGCCGCAGCCCGTACAGCTCGGCGAAACGGGCTCGGGCTGCGGCGAACACCCGCTCGCGGGCGCCCGGCGTGTCCGGCACTGCCTCCAGCTCCATCGCGGAGGCGACGGCGCGGTCACCGAGCACGCCCCGCACCGCGGGCCAGGGGCCGACGGAGCGGGCGAGCATCAGCACTCGCACCGGGACGCCCTGGCCGAGGCTGTTTGGGAACAGGCTGTTAGCAAACAGCCAGGTCAGGTCGCGCAGCGGCCAACGGTCGGCGTAGTCGACCAGCACCAGCAACCCCGTACGGTCGCCGGGGCGCGCGTCGTGGCTGCCCTGCGACTGCCAGGACACTCCGCTGCCGTGCCTGGCCACCACGGTCTTCCAGCCGCGCGCGGTGGACGCCGAGGCGAAGTGGTCGGCCAGCCGGCTCTTGCCCCGACCGCCCGGCCCGTACAGCCACCGCACGCCCAGGACCGGGCCGTCGTTGTCGCCGTCACCTTCGCCATCGAGCCAGCCTTCCAGGTCGCGCAGTTCGGCCTCGCGGCCGGTGAATGGCACGACCGCGCTGCGGGCGTCGAGCAGTCGGCTGGGCCGACTTACCCAGCCGGGGTCCGGGATCGCGGGGGCCGGACGGTACTCCTCCAGCAGGTACACCGGGCGTCCGTCGCCGTGGACGTGCACGTCGGCGGCGACCGCGCCGTAGGCGAACCCGCCGAAGGCGTACACGTTCTGGACGGTCTCCGGCATCGGCATCGACCCCGGTTCCGGTATCTGCTCCGGCTTGGTCATCCGAGATCACCGGCGCCGGGCGCCGTCGGCTTCTGGTTCCCGATCTCCGGCAGGACCGCCTCCGACTCTGCGAACGCTTCGGGGCGGGCCGTCCGGTCATACCCCCAACAACTCTGCCATGCTAGGCCATTGGGGTAGTCCGATGGGCGGGATCCCGGGTGGTTTCGGGCTGTGGGGCTCCGGCGTTGGACGGCAGATCCGCCGGGTTTGCCAGTGGCGCGGGGAGGGGCAGGATCGCCCCGAGCGGGTGCGCGGCACCCGGGGGTGCTCCGAGGGCTCGGCCGCAGGTCGGCGGGCTGGCGGAGCGACGGGAGAGGGACGTTCATGGATCCAGCTACGCTCGCGGCCGTCGCGGGCTCGTCACTCGTCGGCGCGGTGGCCACCGACGCCTGGCAGCAGGTGCACAACGGGGTGGTCGCCCTGTGGCGCCGCTTCCGTCCGGACCGCGCCGATCAGCTCAGCGAGGACCTGGTCGAGCTGCGGCAGGAGGTGCTGGGGGCTCAGGCGGAGGGCGACGAGGGCCTGCAGGACGCGCTCGCCGCGGACTGGCAGCGGCGGCTGTCCGAGCTGCTCCGCCGGCAGCCGGATCTCGCGGAGGAACTGCAGCGGATCCTGGACGAGGTGCTGACACCGGCCCTGCCCAAGGAGGCGAGCAGCCGCGTCTACCGGCAGTCGATCGTCGCCAAGGACAACGGGCGGGCCTTCGGCGTCCAGGGCGGGAACCTGATCTATCACGAGGGGAAGGAAGCGGGCGGCGACCCAGTCGGGGCCACGGGGTGAGGCCCGTCGGCTGACGTCCGGGCCGCTCAGCCGGGGAGCTCCGAGCGCAGCACGTCGCGGATGTCCTCGAATTTCCGCAGGTCGGCGGTGAACGCTGCGGGGTTCGCCGCCGCCAGCTCCTGCTGGATCGCGATGGCTTCGCTGGTCAGCTCCAACCCCTTGTGGACGAAGCCGATCTGGGCCTGGTGGAGGGCGTGGTTGGCGAGCGCGCGGGCCAGGTCAGCGCGGTACGCCGACGGGTGTTCTGCGGCCAGCGTCCGGTAGATGTCCATGGCGGCTCCGGACATCCGCAGGGCGTCCTCGGTGCGGCCCACCGCGGCGAGCCGGTTGCCGAGGTTATTCAGCGCCGTGCCGAGGCCGTCCTGGTTGACTTCTTTGCCGCTCGCCGCCTGCCTGCGGCAGATGTCTACGGCTTCGTCGGCGGCGGCCAGGGCCGCGCCCGGCCGTTCGAGGGCGCCGAGCCGGTTGCCGAGGTTGGACAGCGCGGGGGCGAGGAAGTCCTCGTACAGGGCGGGGTTGGCCGCCGCCAGTTCGCGCCAGTGGGCCACCGCCTCCTGGCTGGCCTCCAGCGCCTCGGCGCGTTGGCCCGCCGCCCACAGGTAGACGCCCAGCCCGGTCAGCGAACTGGCGAGGGCGCGCCGGAAAGCGTCCGGGTTGGCCCGGGCCAGCCGGCGGCGGATGGCCGCCGCGATGGCGGCGTGGGTGCAGGCCTTCGCGCTCTCGCCCTGGCTCCACAGGTGGTTGGCGACGGTGACCAGCGACGTCGCCAGCTCGGGTTCGTACTGGTCGGGGTCGGCGGCGGCCAGTTCCCGGAAGACCCGCACTGCGGCGTGGCCGGCGTCGACGGAGTCGGCCCGGCGGCCCAGCTTGGACAGCGCGATCCCGAAGTTGACCAGCGCGCGGGCGAGGCCGGGCCGGTGCTCGGCCGGATCGATCCCGGCGAGCCGGGTGTACAGCTCTACTGCCTCCCGGGCGGCGTCCGCGGCGTCCGTGAGACGGCCGACCTCCAGCAGGCCGTGGACCAGGTTGCTCAGCGCCGCCGCGGCTAGTACTGCAACGGTGCTTATCGTGACGGTTGTCGGGTTCGCTCGTTGGACCGTTCATGGGTGGGGACATATCCGAGGTCGATGCTCGCCGCTGGTCGGACGGGCTTGCCGGGTTGCATGAGCGGTTTGCCCGCCGGTTCGCGCGGAGCGAATCGCGTGAGTCGGCACTGGCGTACATGCGGGGTCTGCTGGCGCCGTTGGAGCGCAAGAACGGGTGGACGGTGGCCGAGGAGGCCGGTCACGGCGGTCCGGACCGGATCCAGCGGTTGCTGAACCGCATCGACTGGGACGCCGACGGGGTGCTCGACGATGTGCGTGAGTACGTGGTCGAGCACCTGGGGGATCCCGGCGGCGTGCTGATCGTGGACGACACCGGGTTCCTGAAGAAGGGCGTGCGGTCGGCCGGCGTCCAAAGGCAATACTCCGGCACCGCCGGCCGCACCGAGAACTGCCAGGTCGGCGTCTTCCTCGCCTACTCCGGCAAGCTGGGCCGGACCCTGATCGACCGGGCGCTCTACCTGCCGAAGTCCTGGACCGACGACCGCGAGCGCTGCCGGGCCGCAGGTATCGGCGACGAGGTCGAGTTCGCCACCAAGGTCCAGCTCGCGAGAGCGATGGTCCGCCGCGCGATCGACGACGGGATTCCGTTCCGCTGGGTGACCGCGGATGCCGGCTACGGCTACAGCAAGGGCTGGCGCTACGAGTTGGAGCAGGCCGACGTCTTCCATGTCGTGGCCACCACCAGCCATGACACCGTCGTCACCCGGCGGGCCATGGACCACCGGCTCCACGACCTGATCGCAGACCTGCCCCGGCAGAAGTGGAAGCGTCGCTCCTGCGGCGACGGGGCACACGGCCCCTGGATCTACGACTGGGCCCGCGTGGAGGTCCGCCCCTGGCACCGCCCCGACCGCAAGCACTGGGTGCTGGCCCGCCGCAGCATCGGCGATCCCACAAAGCTTGCCTACTACATCGCCTACGCGCCCGCCGAGGCCACCCTGAACGAGTTGATCTCCGTCGCGGGCGCCCGCTGGGCCATCGAGGAGTGCTTCCAGAGCGCGAAAGGCCAATGCGGCCTGGACGACTACCAGGTCCGCCGCCACCAGGGCTGGTACCGGCACATCACCCTCGCCATGGCCGCCCACGCCTACCTCACCGTCCTGCGGGCCCAGCAGCTCGAAAAGCGGCCGGATCCCCTCGAACGCCAGACCTGATACCACTCACCGTCCCCGAGATCCGCCGGCTGGTCACCCAGCTCACCCGACCTGCCCGCCGCAGCATCGATCACGTCCTGCACTGGTCCCGATGGCGCCGCAGACGCCAACAGCAGGCCCGCACCAGCCACTACAAACGACGAGGCCACAGCCCAAGACCTGAAGCCTCATCACGGTAAGCACCGTTGCAGTAATAGGCCAATTACTGCGTCTGCAATGGCGCGGTGATCTCCGCCCAGTTCGGCGACACCATCGCCGTTGCTGCGAAGGCTACCCCGGCGCGGTTCTTCCTCTGCTCCGTGGTTCGGACAGCTCAACATCGACTACTGCGGCGCGGACGGCGACATCCACTGCGTCACCCGGCAGCAGCCCGCCCCAGGCTCCCTCGCCCGACGGGCCCGTCCCGGGCACTGCAACGAATCTGTCACAGGGCCTGGGATCGGCCGGGCTGCCTTCGCTGGTGAGCCCATGCTGGTCCGGAAGCTTAGAGAGAACCGGGGAGGCTCTCATGGCGCGACATGAGTCCGAGGCGGCTGGGGAGCCGGCAGCGGTGCAGCGGGAGTGGGTGCAGGACGTCACCGCCGACGGCGGCGGCAGCGCCTTCGTGGTGCAGGACGGCACCCAGCACGACCACTTCATGGATTCCCCCGACCCCGATTCCGATGGGTTCGCGGAGTGGGTGGACCGAGGGTGAGAACGCCGACGGGCCCGGGCGAGGGCGAGGGCGTGGTGTACACGCAGAACATCACGGCCGTCGACGGTGGCCTGGTATACGCCGTGCAGGGCGGGGACCAGTACAACTACATCTACCGCGGCACCCCGCCCTACCGGGTGGAGCCCTTCGTGCCGGGCGAGGCGGGTGGGCTGCCGGCCGGGTTAGAGCGGACGCCCAGCCGGCTGCTGACGGCCCGTCACGGGGTGGTGCCGTTCGTGCCCCTGCCAGAGACCGGGCCGCTGGAGGCATGGCGGGACGGCCCCGTACTGGGGATGTCGGTGCGACTGCTGTACGCCGAGGGCGGCTCGGGCAAGACCCGGCTGGCCGCCGAGTTCGCCGCCCGCTCCGCCCGGGCCGACTGGACGGTCGCAGTGGCCCGCCACCGCAATGAGACAGCCTCGGCCGGCGGCGGCGACCAGAGTCTGACCGTCCGCGCCCCCGGCCTGGTCATGATCGTCGACTACGCCGAACGTTGGCCCCTGGAAGACCTGGTCACCCTGCTGCGCCAGCACCGCGACGCCGCCCGCGACCGCCTGCGCGTCCTGCTGCTGGCCCGCCAGGCCGGCCCCTGGTGGCAGAACCTCGCCCACCAGCTCGCCAAACTCGACGTCCACGACAGCGAAGCGGTCCGCCTGGCGGGCCTGCCCGACGACCCCGGCACCCGCACCGCCATGTACACCGCCGCCCGCGACAGCTTCGCCCGGGCCTTCAGCCACCCGAACGCGCACCACATCTCCCCGCCCCGCGACCTGGACGACCCCGCCTTCGCCCTCACCCTCACCCTCCACATGCGCGCCCTGGTCGACGTCGACGCCGCCGCCCGCGGTCACACACCCCCCACCGGCAACGGACAAGCCGCCCTCTCCTCCTACCTCCTGGACCGCGAACAAGACCACTGGCGCTCCTTCCACCACCACGGCCGCGGCCCGCTGCGCAGCGACCCGCGCACCCTGGGCCGCGCCGTGTACGTGGCCACCCTCGCCGGCGCCCTGGCTCCCGCCGAGGCCGCCACCGCCCTGACCCGCACCGGTGCCGCCAGCACCACCACCGCCGGAACGGCGCTGGCCGCCGACCACGCCCGCTGCTACCCGCCCGCCGAACCCGGCCTGCTGCTGGACCCGCTCGCCCCCGACCGCCTCGGCGAGGACTACCTCGCCCTCACCCTCCCCGGCCACGAGGAGGAGTTCGGCTACCACGCCACCGATCCCTGGAGCGATACCGCCCCCGCCGCCCTGCTCGCGTCCGGGGACGAGAGCGGCGCACCGCCCGCCTATACACGCCAGGCCCTCACCGTCCTGATCGAGACCGCCCACCGCTGGCCCCACCTGACCACCCGCCACCTCGATCCGATCCTCCGCGACCGGCCCGATCTCGCCCTGAGCGCCGGCAGCGCCGCCCTGATCCGGCTGGCCGCCCTGGAGAGCCTCGACACCGCCGTCCTGGAAGCCGTCGAGGCCCGCTTCCCCGCCGAGCGCCACACCGATCTCGACGCCGGCATCGCAGCCGTCGCCGCCCGCCTGGCCGCCCACCGCCTGGCCACCACCATCACCGACCCCGCCTCCCGCGCCCGGATCCACCGGAGCCTGGCGCTCCGCCAGTCCTGGGCCGGCCTGCGCAACGAGGCCGTCGCCAACGGCCAGCAGGCCGTGCTGATCTGGCGCGACCTGGTCCGGGCTGGCCCCGGCTACCACGCCGACCTCGCCACCTCGCTGGTCAACCTCAGCGGCGACCTGTCGGCGGTGGGGCTGCAGGACGAGGCCCTGGCGGCCGCCCAGGAGGCGGTGGGCCTCCAGCGCCGGCTTGCGGCGGGCAGGCCGGCCACCCGCGAACCGAACCTCGCTCTCGCGCTGTCCCACCTCGGCGCCCTGCTGGCGAATTCGGGGCGGCGGGACGAAGGCCTGGCCGCCGCCCAGGAGGCCGTCGACATCCTGGGCCGACGGGCCCAGTCCGACCCGGCGGCCCACCCGCTCGTCTTCGTCCAGGCGCTGAGCAGCCTCGGCCACCACCTGTCGCAGGCGGGGCGACGGGAGGAAGCGCTGGCCACCACCGAGTCGACGATCGCCGTCTACCGCCGCCTGGCCGCCGACAACCCCGCGGCCCACGCACCCGACCTCGCCGGGGAACTGACCAACCTCGCCCTCCACCTGCAGGATGTCGGGCGCCATGCGGAGGCCCTCGCCGCCGAACAGGAGGCGGCCGAGATCCGGCGCGGCCTGGCGGCCGGGAACCCCGAAGCCCACGAAGCCGACCACGCCCTCACCCTGACCAATCTGAGCGTCTCGCTCATGGAGGAGGGACGCCCTGCGGAGGCCTTCGCGGCCATCGAGCGGGCAGTGGAGATCCGGCGCCGCCTGGCCGCCAAGAACCCGAAGGCCTTCACCGCCGACCTCGCCCACTCCCTGACCAATTTCGGCATCTGGCTGGCGGGGGCGGGGCGCGAAGAGGAGGCCCTGGCCGCCGAACTGGAGGCGGTGGGGATCCGGCGCCGCCTGGCCGCCAAGAACCCCGAGGCCCACGAAGCCGACCTCGCCGCCTCGCTGTCCAACCTCGGCAGCTACCTGTCCGCGCTGGGGCGCCCGGCAGAGGGCCTGGCCTCCGAGGAAGAGGCGCTGGGGATCCGGCGGCGGCTGGCCGCCCGCAACGCCAGGGCCCATGAATCCGACCTCTCCCGTTCCCTGGGCAACTTCGGCGCCCAGCTGTGGCAGGCGGGACGCCCGGCGGAGGCCCTCAAGGCCATCCAGGAGGCGGTGGAGATCCGGCGCCGCCTGGCCGCCGAGAACCCGGAGGCCTTCGCCGCCGACCTCGCCCACTCCCTGACCAACCTCGGCAACTGGTTGACGACGACCGGGCGGTGGAAGGAGGGCCTGGCCGCCACCGAGGAAACGGCCCACCTCTACCGCTGGCTGGCCGAGCGGAAGCCCGCCCTCTTCGCCGCCAAGTTCGCCCGCGCGCTGTCCGACGTCGGTGCCGGCCTGTTGCGGACGAAGCTGCTGCTGGAGGCCCTGAGCACCCTGGAGGAGGCGCTCGGCCTCTACCGCCGCCTGGCCGCGGCCGACCCCGACGTCCACGAACCCGGCCTCGCCCGCGCGCTGTCCCGCCTCGGCACCGGGCTGATCAAGGCCGGAGGGGCGGAGCACGCCCTCCCTCTCCTCGCCCAGGCGGTCGACATCCGGCACCGCCTGGTCATGGAGGTCTCCGGGTCGTTCGAGCCCGACCTCGCCGACGCGCTGTTCGACTTCGCCTCTTGCCTCACCAAGACGGGACGGCGCGGGCCGGGCCTGGCCGCCGCCGCCGAAGCGGTCCGCCACTACCGCGGACCGGCCCGGCACGACCCCGCGACCTTCGGGCCCAAGCTCGCCAACGCGCTGTCCGGCTTCGCCGGCTTCCTGTCCGACGCGGGGCGGCGGGCGGAATCCCAGGCCGCCGCACAGGAGGCCGCGGAGCTCCGGCGCCGGCTGCGCAAGGCCGGCGTACCCCGCCCCGCCAGCCCGCCGTCGGGCCTCGGCGCCCTCCTGTCGAGCATCGGGCGGCAGGCCCGTACGGTGCTCCGGCCCCACCGCGAGGAGCCGCGGCGGAGCACACCCCGGGAGTCGCGGACATTCGCCGTCGAACTCCCGGACGGGACACAGTTGGACGTCGTTGCCCCGGGAGTCGCCACCACCGGACCGGAGCCCCGGACGCCCGCCACCCACCTCTCCGACAAGCCGCCAGCACCCGCCACCCACCTCCCCGACGGGCCGCGGACGGACCTCGCCGCCCCGGGAAACCCCGACACCCGACAGGAGGACACCAGCCCCATCACCGAACCACAGGCGCAGACGTTCACCGTCGAACTCCCGGACGGGATCCTGGAGATCAGCATCGGGGAGGATGCCAGCACCAGCGAGAACACGGAGAGGTTCGCCGTCGACCTCCCGAACGGGGAGAAGCTGAACTTCGTCTTCGAGGAGGTCCTCGACGAGCCGCAGGTGGACGCCGGCGCCGTCATCGACGTGGCGCACCAGGTCTACCGCCTGCTGAACAGGGCCGAGCCGCCCGCCGCCGAGCCGGAGCTCGCCGCCGAGCTGTCCGACCTCGGGATCCGGTTGGGGCAGCTGGGGTGGTACCAGGAGGCGCTGATGGCCACCGAGCAAGCGGTGATGGTCCGGCGCCTACTGGCCATGGCCGAACCGGCCGCGTTCGGGGACGACCTGGCTGCCTCGCTGTTCGACTTCGGCGCCCTGATGTGGGAGGCGGGGCTGCGGGAGGAGGCCCTGGTCCCGGCCGAGGAGTCGGTGCGGATCCGGCGCCCGCTGGCCGGGGCCGACCCGGCCGTGTACGGGCCCGGCCTGGCCGCTTCACTGGCCAACCTGGCCCGCTACCTGCGGCGGGCCGGGCGGCGGGAGGAGTGCCTGGCCGCCGCCCGGGAGGCGGTGGAGGTCCGGCGCCGGCTGGCCAAGGACGACCCCACCCACCGACCCGGCCTAGCCGCCTCACTGCTCGATCTCGCCCACCACCTGTCCAAGGTCGGCCTGCGGGAGGAGGCCTTGGCCCCGGCCGAGGAGGCGGTGCGGATCAGGCGCGAACTGGCCGCGGACGACCCCGCTCGGCAGTTCCGCCTCTCCATCGCGCTGCACGAACTCAGCGACCTCCGCGCGGAGGCGGAACTGCGGCAGGAGTCGATGACCGCCGTCCGGGAGGCGGTGGAGATCCAGCGCCGGCTGACAGCGGCCGACCCCGCCGCCTACGCGCCCGCTCTCAGCGACTCGCTGATCGACCTGGCCATCGACCTGTTGGACGCGGAACGGTTCGAGGAGGGCCTGGCCGTCGCTGGGGAGGCGGTGGGGATCGGGCGCGAACTGGCCGAGGACGACCCCGGCACCCACCGGCCCCGGCTCGCCCTCCTCCTCTACAACCTCGTCCCGCACCTGTCGAAGGCGGAACGGCGCACGGAGTCCCTGGCCGCCTTCGAGGAGGCGGTCGGCATCCACCGGCGGCTGACGGCGAACCAGCTGTTCGCCCACGGACCCCGCCTCGCCGACACGCTGCTCGCTCTCTCCCGCCACCTGTCCGGGGCCGGCCTGCGGGAAGAGGCCCTGGCCGCCGCCGAAGAGGTGGTCTACGCCTACCGCCTGCTGGCCGCACACAACCTGGCCGCCTTCGCGCCCCGTCTTGCCGAGGCGCTGTCGGACTTTGCCGTCGACCTGTCCGGGGCGGGACGGTTCGAGGACGCCCTGGCCGTCGCTGGGGAGGCGGTGGGGATCGGGCGCGAACTGGCCGAGGACGACCCCGGCACCCACCGGCCCCGGCTCGCCCACCTCTTGCACGATCTCACCCTCCACCTGTCGAAGGCGGGACGGCGAGAAGAAGCCTTGGCCGCCGCCGGGGAGGCGGTCGACGCCTACCGCCTGCTGGCGGCAGACGAACCCGCCGAGCACGCGCCACCACTCGCACGCGCGCTGGACCGGCTCGGCACGCTCCTGACGGAGGCAGGGCGGCCCACGGAGGCGGCGGCCGCCGCCAGGGAGGCGGCCCGGCTCCGGCGCTCGCGCTGAACGACCGATGCCCCGCCGAATCGCGCCCGGCGAACCGCCCAGCTCAGCGCCGCCGCGGCTAGTACTGCAACGGTGCTTATCGTGACGGTTGTCGGGTTCGCTCGTTGGACCGTTCATGGGTGGGGACATATCCGAGGTCGATGCTCGCCGCTGGTCGGACGGGCTTGCCGGGTTGCATGAGCGGTTTGCCCGCCGGTTCGCGCGGAGCGAATCGCGTGAGTCGGCACTGGCGTACATGCGGGGTCTGCTGGCGCCGTTGGAGCGCAAGAACGGGTGGACGGTGGCCGAGGAGGCCGGTCACGGCGGTCCGGACCGGATCCAGCGGTTGCTGAACCGCATCGACTGGGACGCCGACGGGGTGCTCGACGATGTGCGTGAGTACGTGGTCGAGCACCTGGGGGATCCCGGCGGCGTGCTGATCGTGGACGACACCGGGTTCCTGAAGAAGGGCGTGCGGTCGGCCGGCGTCCAAAGGCAATACTCCGGCACCGCCGGCCGCACCGAGAACTGCCAGGTCGGCGTCTTCCTCGCCTACTCCGGCAAGCTGGGCCGGACCCTGATCGACCGGGCGCTCTACCTGCCGAAGTCCTGGACCGACGACCGCGAGCGCTGCCGGGCCGCAGGTATCGGCGACGAGGTCGAGTTCGCCACCAAGGTCCAGCTCGCGAGAGCGATGGTCCGCCGCGCGATCGACGACGGGATTCCGTTCCGCTGGGTGACCGCGGATGCCGGCTACGGCTACAGCAAGGGCTGGCGCTACGAGTTGGAGCAGGCCGACGTCTTCCATGTCGTGGCCACCACCAGCCATGACACCGTCGTCACCCGGCGGGCCATGGACCACCGGCTCCACGACCTGATCGCAGACCTGCCCCGGCAGAAGTGGAAGCGTCGCTCCTGCGGCGACGGGGCACACGGCCCCTGGATCTACGACTGGGCCCGCGTGGAGGTCCGCCCCTGGCACCGCCCCGACCGCAAGCACTGGGTGCTGGCCCGCCGCAGCATCGGCGATCCCACAAAGCTTGCCTACTACATCGCCTACGCGCCCGCCGAGGCCACCCTGAACGAGTTGATCTCCGTCGCGGGCGCCCGCTGGGCCATCGAGGAGTGCTTCCAGAGCGCGAAAGGCCAATGCGGCCTGGACGACTACCAGGTCCGCCGCCACCAGGGCTGGTACCGGCACATCACCCTCGCCATGGCCGCCCACGCCTACCTCACCGTCCTGCGGGCCCAGCAGCTCGAAAAGCGGCCGGATCCCCTCGAACGCCAGACCTGATACCACTCACCGTCCCCGAGATCCGCCGGCTGGTCACCCAGCTCACCCGACCTGCCCGCCGCAGCATCGATCACGTCCTGCACTGGTCCCGATGGCGCCGCAGACGCCAACAGCAGGCCCGCACCAGCCACTACAAACGACGAGGCACAGCCCAAGACCTGAAGCCTCATCACCGTAAGCACCGTTGCAGTAATAGGTCGAATTCCATCCGATGCAACAACCCGACTTGCGCCGCTCCGACACTTGGCGCCATCGGGGAAGCGATGAACAGCGCCCCGCTGGCGTGCCATCCTGGTCGCCGGCCTTACACCCAGTTGGCGTGTCCGCCGACGGTCTACGGGGCCGCCCTCGACCCCGGCGGTCCGCAGGCCGCGAACGGAGGCATCTGTGAGTAGCCATGACGGCAAGGCCCACCGCCGCACACTGCCCAGGGCGGTGGAGGACATCCGGCTGACCTACACGAGCGACGAGAGCTGGTGGTACGACCAGAACTCGGAGCTGGACTCGTGGAGCGTTTCGGCCGACGTCTGGGACCTCGAAGCGGAGGAACGGGTGTCCCACGTCGGTAGCTTCCACTTCGTGAGGATCGACCCATACGAGATGCACGACGTCTTCGACCTGCTCGACGGCTTCGACGGCGATCTCGGCGTTGTCGCCAGCGCCATCATCGACCCAGCCACCAACGACTATCGTGACGAGATCGACAACTTCGCCGAGCCCGGAGCCGGCTCGGCCACGCTCATCCTCAACACCGCAGTCCTCGAGCCGGAATGGCGAGGCTTCGGCCTCGGGGTCATCCTGGCCGGGCGGGCCATCAAGCGGCTGGGAGTCGGCTGCCGCACCGCCGTCTGTTTCCCCGCACCCCTTGACGGCGCCAAGGGCCAGCAGCGGTCGCAGGCCATCAACGCCATCGGGGCGGCCTGGCAGCGGCTCGGTTTCGAGCACTTCCGCGACGGCACCTACGTCCTTGACCTGGGCACCATCACCTTCGGCGAGAACCTCGACGCCCTGACCAAGAAGGCCGAGCAGCTGCCGCAGCCCGCACTAGATGATCAATTCCAAGGGGTACCTGCGGAGGGTGTGGGGGTGGGCGGTCAGGCGTCGGGGTCGACTTCGGGGTGCGTGAACCGCACGGGCTTGCCCAGCGACCGGGCGTAGGCGATTTCGGCTCGGGTGCTTTCTCCGATGTAGTCGCCGACTACGAGCACCTCATCAGAGAGCCGGATCTTCGCTCGGTGCAGATCGTCGAGTCGAACCTTCAGCGCCTCGGCCTCGACAGGATCGGACCAAAGTTCGTGCGGCGACTTCATGTTGAAACCCGGCTTGACGACAATCTTTCCGGCTTTGGTCTCCCGCAGATCGGCCTCGGTCATCTCGGTCATGAAACGGGTGGAGCCGCAGATCGCGACGATACGCGGGAGGCCCAGCTGCTTCTTCGCGTCGGCGAGTTTCTCCTCGGGGGTGAGCGGTTGCGGGTATGACACTGGTTCCTCCTGGTGGTGTGGTCCAAGGGGTGCCTGCGAAGACGAGAACGAGGGTGTCCAAGATCGTCTTATGGCGAACGACGTGGACACCCTCGCGACAGCACTCTATGCGACGACCGACGACATGCTGAACCGCCGCGGCCTTCGCCCACGCCCTTGCCTTCACCACCGTTGCCGCCCGCCAGACGGCCGCTCACCAGCGCGACAGCCTCGTCGCGTCCTTGCCCGCAGGCTACCTGCTGCGCGTCGAAAAGGAACTGACTCCGCAGGCGCTGGTACGCCGTCCCCTGACCTCTAGCCAGGCTCTCTCTTTCCGATCACCCGATCATTGGTCCGAGTTCAGCCGGGTAAGGCCGCGTGGCGCGGTACCTTCACCCCGTGACAGGAACCGAGGACGTAAGCGCATTCTGCAGGGCGGTCGAGGCACGCTCGGAGGAGCACCGCAAAGCGATGGACGTGGCAGTCTCCGAGGGCTGGTGGGCGATCGCCGGCAGCGTGCTGCGAATGGAGCTCGACTCCCTGATCCGGGTGAACTACCTCCTTCGCAACCCGGACACCCGGGAGCGAATCCTGGCGTCCTGCGCTGCCGGCAAAGGCTTTAAGGACCACCGGTCCCGCATCCCCGATGCGGACATGGTCCGCATCGCCGAGACCGGCAACCCGTGGGTGCGCAATGTCTACCACTTCGGCAACAGGCTCGTACACCTGACGAACGTGCACGACTACGCCTGGGCCGACCCGTTCCGGGCCTTCGAGAAGGACGAGAGGGAGGAAGTCATCGGCTACCTCAACCACTACCACGGGAGCGCGGTCGAAGGCCCGTCTCTAGACAGCAGCGCCACCTTCCTCGACATCGCCGCGTACGCCCCGCACGTGCTTCGCAAGATCGCTTCGAATCTGCGCATCTCCAGCGAACGCCTGTACCAGGAGGTCACCGGCGACAGCTAGCCCTGGCGCGCTTCAGCCGCTCGCGGCCGTGGCCAGCGCTCTGCGCAGGGGCGGCTGGTACAACCGCCCCGTGCGCAGAACACCCGCCATTCCCGCGGCACGCCCGACTGTGGCTCAGGAAAGGAGCTGGGTGAGCGCTCCGGAGATGACGGTGGCGAGAGTGAGGACGGCGGCGAAGGTGGTTGCGGCGCGGGTGATGGCGGCGAGATAGGTGGCGCCGTCGAGGCGGGCGAGTACGCCTGCGGCGGCGGCGGCCAAGGTCGCCTACTCCTGCCTGGTGGTAAGCGTGGCGCCACTGAGCGACCTGCTGAAGGCCTTGGCCGACTCCGAGCCGCTTGGGAGGGTTAGGCCGCAACGTCCTCACTGCGGAGGTCCGCTGTCTGCCGGTGCCGCGGGACACTGCGCCCCGAGCCCGATGTCGAGTAGAGCACCTGATGGACCGTCGTCCCCGAGGACCCGCGCCGACCCAGACCTGTAGTCCTGAGCGCGAGCGCTCTGGGTCGGACAGCCGGTCAGGTGCTGGCTGTGTTGCTCGTGTACTGCGGTTCGTCAGCCGTCGTCCGCTGTGCGATCACGTTCGAGTGACGCCGATCCGGACGGTGGGCGGCCACGGTGGCGCGAGGGAGTAGGCGTGCACCACGTTGACGGCCGGACGCCCCGCGGCAGTGTCGCGCTCGATCCGGATGAGTAACTCGACTGGTCAGGCGACGCCCATGGCGGCCTCGTGCTTTCCCCGGGCTATCCCTGCCAGCAGGAGCCGCAGGTCAGCGACCTCGCTGTCGCGTCCCCGGGTCTTCACCGCATGGCAATTGGGACAGAGCACCACCATGTTGACCGGATGGTCCGGCCCACCGTCCTTCAGACCGTGGACGTGGTCGACCTCGACGATGGGCCGCTCGTTGCGACCGATCGCATGGAAGCCGGGGTGGCCGCATCTGGGATTCTCGCAGCGGCCGCCGGCGCGTTCCAGGACGAGCGCCCGGAACACGTTCGAGCGCGCAGCCTCGGTCCTTAGCGCCGGGTTGGTGGCGGCGCGGTGGCGCTGCGCGGCCTCTTCCGCCTCGACGCGCTGCCGGTATGTCGGCCCTGGAGCCGGTTGTGGCTGCTCGCCGGGGTGCTCCGCTGTCCGAGCGCCGGTGCGGGCTCGGTCCCATTGCTCCGGCACCGGAGCGGCGTACCAGTCCGGTGCTGCAACGGTGCTGATCCGCTTCAGGTCGAAGTGGTGCTCCGTCAGGCGGAACTCGGCCCGGTCGAGCTCCTCGCCGGTGAACAACTCCCTGAACCAAGGCAGGCACACCGCAAACTCGACGCTGGCGTCGAGCCTGTTCTTCTCCCACAGCGTGGCAAAGCCGTAGGACGTGTGCCTCGCGGAGGCCAGGAGAGTTTTCGCGGTGCGCACCGCTCCCTGTGTCTTGATCATCCGGAGGAAGTCGGTCGGGTTGTACCCTGCCCTCTGCAGGGCGGGTATGCCGGCCAAGAGGTGCTCCTCGAACCTCTTCCCGAGCTCGCCGTACTGCTCGTCACGAACCATGCTGAACGCCTCCCCCTGGCCCGCGAACTCCGCGCGCCGCCGCCGATCCTAAGCCCCGGCATCGAGACACCGTGGCCGGTCCCGGCGGGGTGCTTGCGGGCTGGCACCTGGGAAACCGTCGGTCTAGCTTCCCGCGCGGTGGGCAAGCAAGGTCAGACCCCCCGAACCAAAGAGCAGACCCTAGGACCGGCGCGAGCCCGCAGGCGAAAGGTCCCTCCTAGGCTGACCTGACTCCCGAGTTCGGTGGCTGTGCAGTCACCAAAACGTGACTGCACAGCCACAATCCGTGCCGCTCCTGCTCGTGCAGCCAGTGCCGGACTTCCCGGGATTCCTCGTTCTGGGGGCAGTCGGCGGGGCTAGAGTCCGTCCATGACCGACATCACCGCCTACGAGCAGGCGCAGCAGCAGAGCGTCCGGAGTGAAACCCTGCTGCAGAAGGCCACGCTCAGGTTCCTCGAAGGGGTCCAGACCTCACTGGACGAACGTACGACAACCCGAAACATCGGGTTGGTGGTGCGGGACAACCTACCGCTGGTCCTGGCTGCGCTGTCGGACTACGCGGACAGCGGGCACACGGCCGGGCTTGCACTGCTCAACGCGGCCGCCGATGGCCCGGGCGGGGAGAACAAGGCCAGTCAGCGGAGCGAGGCGCTGGAGATGTTGAACGACGCCGATCGGGCAGCTCAACTTAGGCAGTTGCTGCTGGAGCTGGCCAACGATTGAACGAGCACAGCGTGTGGCCAGCCTTCACTGATCCGTTGGCGGCTGGTGAAGGCCCCGGGGTTTCTGCTCCAGCAGAACGAACCGGATCGTCAGGATGCTGCTCAAAGAGCGGTGCTCCCGGCCGGTGTTGCTCCGGCCGGGAGCACCCCGGGCGGCTACTCCTCGCCGAGACACTTGTCCGCAGGCTTTCCACCGGCGCCCGACCGGGGCCATCCTGCTCGACCAACGCGACGGCCGGTCGACGGCCCAGTCGCTGGAGGCAGAACCGGCCTGGCCTGTCAACCCCGCTTCACGGCGCCGGAGGCGAACAGCTGGACGAGGAGCGCGGCCAGATGCACCGCCATCACCGCCTCGTCCACCGTCTCCTCCCGGGTGACGTTCAGGTTGCCGTGCCGACTGGTCTGCCCGGCCCAGAGCAGACTCATGAGGCTCTCCACAGCGTCGACTCCCTCGGTGCCGCCCTTCCCGGCGATCGGCACGCCGAGCTTGTTCCGTACCTGGCGAAGCTCACCGAGCATCGTGCCCAGGGTCGCGGTGGCGTGCTTCGGTTGCAGGGTCGCGTGGGCGGCGGCCTCCACCGCCTTGATCGCCTCGCTGTAGGCCCGGACCGGGTCCGGCTTGAGGGCGTACGCGGCTTCCCGCGCGGCCTGAAGGTGCTTGGAGGCGGAGCCCCGATCGGGCCGCTCAGCGCTCGCGATCGCGGCGTCGAGCGTCGCACTGACAGCCGGGTCGACACGACGATCCAGTCCATGCCCGCCCGGGGAGACGGCGAACGCGGAATCACCCTCGCGTAGAATGCCGCTCAGCTCGCTGGCGAAGTCGTAGGCGGTCCGACGGTGATGCGGGGGAGCGCTTTCGAGCGCCTGCGCCATGCAGCTGAGCGTCGCGTCAACAATCTCCAGCCGCAGCATTGGGTTGGCCCGCTCGTTGAACGTGGCGATGGCCCAGTCCGGGTTCTCGCTCCTCAGAACTCCGGCTGGCAGCTTCATGCGGACCGCCACCGCCTTGGCGAGACCGAAGTGCTGCAGGACCTCGAAAAGCCAGTCGCGGACGGGCACGTCGAGATGATCCGGCACGCCCTCCGTCCACAGGGGCTCCGGCTCGGTTCGTCCAGCCAGACGGTCGGTCAGTCGTCTCCATGCACTCGCCATGAGGGGACTGTAGAGCGACAGCGGATGAGAGCACGACTGACTTGTTGTCGGCGCCGTGCAGTCGGTGCTCTGGCGCGAGTCGCACATGGACTGGCGCTCCCGGGCCCCTCCTCGTTCTCGCACCTTGTCCATCCGCGGCCTCTCCGCTGCGCGCGTCCTACACCACCTGTTGAAGGGCAGCCCCAGCCCATTTGCGAGCAGCGCCGACCAGCCTCGGGGGAACGGGTCTGTAGTCTCTGCCTCATGTCGGCCGATCTTGGATTCACGTGCACCTGCTGCGGCGAACGGCACGAAGAGATTCCCATGAACTTCTCCAGCCCGGCGCCTGCCTACTGGCAGCCGGGAATGGAGCAGGTAGCAGGCTGTGTCCTCTCGTCTGACCAGTGCGTGATCCAGGACGAGGCCTTCTTCGTACGAGGCCTGATCGAGCTGCCCGTCATCGGCCGCGACGACGTCTTCTCCTGGGGCGTGTGGGTCTCGCTCAGCGAGAAGAACTTCGAGCGCGCGAGTGAGCTGTGGGAAACCCCTGGCCGCGAGTCGGAGCCTGCGTACTTCGGCTGGCTGTCGACGGACCTGCCCCTGTACTCGCCGTCGACGATCAACCTGAAGACCATGCTTCACACACGCCCCGTGGGCGAGCGACCCTTCATCGAACTGGAGCCGACCAATCACCCGCTCGCGGTCGAACAACGCACGGGCATCACCATGGACCGCGTGCAGCAGATCGCCGAGGCTGTCCTTCACCCGAAGGCCTGAAGCCGTGACTCGCGGCATGGACCACCGCACCTGGCTCTCGCAGTGGCGGGCCGATGTCACGGCCGCGGTGACATCGATGACCTCAACGTTCGAAGCCACCCATGGTTATCCGCCTGGTGTCAACGAGGTTCGCATCGCCACCGATGTGGACAAGCCCAGCAGCGGGCGCGACGGTGAGGCCCTGGCCACCTACGGCTTGGCGGCCTTCTACGAGTCGATCGGTGAGGTGGTGCTTGGCGACGTTGGCAACGGCTACTTCGTCCACTCTGCGCATGATGTGCTGCAGCGATTCGTGGAAGAAGGTCCCGTCGTCATTGCCGAGAGCGAGCGCGGCCTGGTGTTCGCCTCCGACGGCGGAGGCATTCAGTACGTCATCGACCAGCAGGGCGCGATCCACCGATCTACAACGGCGTCCCTCGACACATGTGAGCTCGACAAGGTCGCCCACAGCCTGTCCGAGTTCCTCGACCTCATGCGAAGGTTGGTCACCAGCTTCGTGAGCACAGGGGACCCCGGCTACCTGTAGGCCGACACCCATTCGGGAATTCACGCGCTCTCCGGGAAGCGATCTTCAACAGGTGCTGAGCAGCCCTGGTCAGCCGTACTCGTGAACACCCCGTACGCCGGCCGGGGCGGGCGGCCATGCGCGCGGCTGGCTTGGGAATCTGATCCGACTCCGGGCCCTCGCTGGCAGCTCCCAGGTGGCCGGATTGCTCAGCGAGCGGCGTAGCGGTCGACGCCGTTGACGGTGCCGACCGCGGCGAGCTGTAGGCGGCGCAGGCTCAGGCGAACCGGGCCGGGACGGCCCAACCGGAGGTGGTTCAGCTGGAGCTGTCGCGCTGCCGGGGGATGCGGCCGATGGTGAGGGCGGCCGTCGTGGAGCGCTGGAGGCGCTGGAGCTTCATCTGGAGTCCGATCTGCTGGCTGCATGTCAGGGCAAGCGCGAGGGCGAGCATGTTCTCGTGGAGGCTGGCGCTGACAGCAGCGGCAGCGGCCGTGAGACGGTTCCGGCGATGGCGAGGTACTGCGCCGAGGCGAAGGCCTTGGCGATGCCGGAATCCCAGGTGCTGGTGTCGGTGGTGATAGCGGGCGGCCCTTCGGCGGTGTGTCAGCGGGTCGTGCGGGTGTGCATCGCGGCGAGCAGGTCGAGGACCAGCTCGACCGGTGCGTCGCGGTCGAAGGTCGCCTTCCAACCGGGCTCGCGGGCCGTGCCGGTGACCGCGATGGTCCAGGTGTCGGCGTGCGGGTCCTCGGGCGCATAGCCGAGGTAGACGTGGGTGTCGGGAGAAGCGGCGTGGATGCTGCCGCGCGGATCGCACACCCAGCTCCAGCTGTGCGCGGCCAAGAAGGTGCTGATCGCGTAGGGGCTTCCCGGGCCGATGAGCCACGTTCCGTGCTCGATGGGGCCGCCCGGCTTGAGGCCGGGGACGGTGGGCGCGGTGATGGCCACGGTCATGGCGGGCGCCTTCCTGGTGGGCGAGGTGGGGAAGACGTCCATGTTTGCTTGGCTATCTGCGGTTTGCGTAGCGCATTATGTCTGCCCGAGGCGAACAAAGAAGCAGGCGCGACGAACGTCATCAGTGCCGAGCCGGGGCGCGGTTCCGAGGACGTAACGGTGTTGTGCGGTTGCGCAGTTGGCGGGTGGCTGGACGGTTACCTGGAGGTGGTGGCGCGTTCGGCGCCGGATGTGGCCGGGCGCGCTGCGGCTGTGGGTGCTACAGGCCGGAGGGAGCGGATGAGGGCGGATCCGGCGTGGGCGGCCAGGGCGCGGCTGCTGCCGCGGACCGGGGCGATCGGGGCGACAGTGGCCTGTGCGGGCAGGTCGCGCAGATCGTTGCCGTAGCGGCGGATCGGGGTGGGTTGACGACGGCGCCGTAGAGCGCGGACACCAGGCGGGTCGATGACCCATCGGGCCTTGGAGCCCGCCAGTTCGGCGGCCGGGTCCAGGCAGCCCGGGAGGTGGTGGACCTCGGCGTAGCCGTCTGGCGACTGCCACAACGCGTGGGGGAGCCGCTCGTCCTCGACGGTGGGCCAGCCGGCCGCGACGAGGGTCTCGTCGAGGCTGATCGGGTAGGTGTCGGTGAGGTAGTGCCGCGGGCCTTCGGCGTGCGCGGCGAGGAGCTCGACGGCGAAGTCGCCGACGATCTCGGCCGGGGTGTTGTGGTCCATGGTGACCAGCCAGGTCGGCTCGCCGTGGAACGGGTCGGCGGTGGCCACGGCCTTCCACAGCGGGCCGTCGATCTCGGGGAGGAAGCGGGGGCTGAGGAACATCCGGGCCAGATCGTGCGCTAAGCCCGCCCCGGTCTCGGGAGGCCGTTGATCAGGGTTGATCGTGCGGCTGAACCTTCGCGGGTCGATGTTGTCGATCTTCGGAGGGCCGTGGTGGCAGTCGCGTTTCTGACGGATGAGCAGGCGGCGCGGTACGGGTCGTTCTACGGGGTGCCGGCGCGGGTGGAGCTGGAGCGGTTCTTCTTCCTGGACGACGTGGACCGGGAGAAGGTGCAGGCGAAGCGTCGGGCGCCCAACCGGCTGGGGTTTGTTATCTGCAGTCTGCGAGTCTCTGTCCACCACGTCCAACACGTACGGGTGGAGGCGCCTTCGTCCTGTTCTGGATGGGATTACCTTCCGTCATCCACCACGGATGAGCGGGAGGTTCCATGCGGGTGCAGCGCGTGCTGATGCCGGACTCGGAGACCGAGTCGTGGCCGGTGTTGGGCGACGACCACGTACCGGTCGTGCCGATCGAGCGCTATCTGGCCGCTGTCGAGAAGTCGCTGAACACGGTCAAGGCGTACGCCCGTGATCTGAAGGACTGGTTCGCCTACCTCGCCGGGAGGGGACTGGACTGGCGGTCGGTGACGCTGGAGGACATCGCCGGGGACCCAGGCGAACCTGCAGGAGGGCCGCCACGCGCTCGCCCGCAAGATCTTCCACGGCCGCGCCGGCCAGCTGTACCAGAATTACCAGGACGACATGGAGGACCAGATCGGCGCCCTCGGCCTGGTCCTCAACGCCCTCGTGCTGTTCACCACCAGGTACATGGACGCCGCCCTCGACCAGCTGCGCACCGGCGGCCTCGACGTCCGGGATGGGGACGTCGCCTGCCTCTCCCCGTTCGTCCGACACCACGTCAACATGCCCGGCCGGTACAGCTTCCACCTGCCCGAGCTGCCTGGCGGCCTCCGGCCGCTGCGCGACCCCGACGCCGCCGATGAAGGGTGGGGGGCTGGTGGTGCGGGTGCCCAGGCACCCGCACCAGGAAGGCTTAGAGGAGGAACGGCAGCACGGCAGCGAGGGTCGCGAACGTGCCGCTGGCCGTGACGATGCCGCGGAAGAAGGCCTTGCGGAAGGTCACGTCTTCGGCGACCTCCTGGCCGATCAGGACGGCCTGCCCGACCGGGTGAACCATCCTTGGATAGCCTTCTAGGGCAATCTTCTTGACCAACTTTCTAGAAGGAGTACCTTGGGGGCATGACTAAGAGTGAAGATCGGCTGATGCCGACGGGTACCTGCTGGTGCGGATGCGGAACCGAGGTCGGCCTCGGCTCCTTCTTCTCCCAGGGCCACGACAAGATCGCAGAAGCCGCCCTCCTGGCGGCCCGGTACGAGAACTCCGTCGCTCGACTCATCGCGCAGCACGGCTTCGGCCCCCACAACGGCATCCGCGAGGCCGCGGTCGAGAGCGGCCACTGGGAGGCGTGCCCCGGGGCGGACTGCAACTACCTCGGCACCCCGGCCAGCATCCGAAACCACCGCAAGAAGGCTCAACACTAGCCGTAGCTCGGTGAAGACCGCCGGGTTGGCTTCGGCCCACCCGGCGATCAACTCCACCTTCGTTACTCAATGGTGCTTCCGCAGAGCTCGATCGGTGCAGTGTGCTTGGTGAGCGTTAGTGGAAATGAGTCCCAGCTCAGAGGGAGAGCGTCAACAGCCATGTCAGTAGGAAAGGCCGCACGGTCTCTTCTCGTTCTCGTGGGTGCATGGGCTGCGTGGGCGCTGCTGTTCTTTGCGCCGATACCCTTCATGCCGGAGACATCGGGCTGGGGTGTCATCTCAGCCCTGATCGCCTTCTTCGCTCTCCCCGCCATTGCCCTCAAGCAGACTGCGGCCTGGCGCGAGGGCGGACCGCCTCAGACGCCTTCCTCAGGAGTGCCGTCTCGGCTTCTAGGCTTCAGCCGTCATGTCCCGCTCCTGAGCGACGGTCGCGGCGTCACCTACCGCATCACCAAAGGCCCCCATGGCCCGCGTTTCACCTGGTCGTTCGATGCCGGAGTAAACGCTGATGACCTCTCAATCACGATCCTGGCTAAGGAGAACCTGGCGCGCATCGAGGCCGAACTAGGTCTGCCGATCTCCTTCCCGCATACGACCCCGGAGGGCCGAGCCGAGGCCAAGCGTCGTAGCGACGCCACCCGACCCAGCGTAGAGCAGCTCGAAGAGGCCGCTGCCGGAGGCGACCAGCGCGCGAGGTTCCAACTCTGGGGCCGCGTGGGAACCCCCATCACGGACGAGAGCCAGCTGAAGGTCGGGACGTACTACCACCTTGGCTTCGACATCGGCCGATACATCGGGAGCTTCGAAGGCTGCAAGTGGCTCGGCACAGAGTTCGAAAACGACGAAGACGACAATCCGCCGGGAATCTGGCATGAGTTCGAGGTCGCCGAGAGCACGATGAAGGGCGGAGCGCGGTACCAAGCTGATGAGATCGCGAGCCGCGCTGCCGAAGAGGATCCGCTGGTACGGGTGATTCCCGCACCGCAAGACGTAGCGGAACGTGCCTATCAAGATAGGCATGCGGCTCACCTTGCGTGGGAAGCACGTCGGCGCTCTCGCTAGACCTCCGTTGCTCAGCGCCGGCTGTCGCCGGGTGCCAGAAGACTGGTGACCTCGGCCATGGCCTCCGCCGAGGGCTTGAAGTACTGGCGGACGTTCTCCGCCATCTTGTGCCGGGACTTGGCCATCAGCATCAGCTCGGACGCGCCCCGCTCGCCGAGGTGCCGGGTGGGTGGTGGACCAGCGAGCCTCGTGGACTTTCGCACCGCTGCAGGGGCTGACGGCCTGCACGCCGTGGGCGTGGGTGGTGACGTGCCAGCCGTAGTTACGGCGCAGCGTGTGGAGCACGGCCTGGTAGTCCGGCGGCCCGCCAGCGAGGTAGGGCTGTGCGATGGCGACCAGACGGGAACGGGGGCGGTCGGCGGTCATCGAACTGCCTTCCTGCCCGTCGCGGGCAGGCCGTGCCCCATCGCGCCGGGATCTGCGGGAGGTGGGGCGGTGGCCGGGCGGCCGGTGTGGCGCGCGCGGCCAGTGTGCGGGCCGGAGCAGGCCGGTCGAGTCCGGGGTCCGGATGGCAGTACGTGTAGTCGTGGACGGCGATGGCGAGAGTGTCGGCCTGGGTGATCGGTTCGAGCTGGACGAGGTGGGCCATGTAGGCGGGGATCCGGTCGTCCAGCGGGCCTGCCCCGGTGGGCAGTTCGTTGGCTCGGCTGAGGGCGTAGGCAACCTGTACGTCGTGATGGCGCCGAGGTGGTCGGCGTTGTGCTCACTGAACGCGCCGCGCGCCTCGAGCGCGGCGATGCCAAAGTCGGCGACGTTGCTTGCGGGTTGATTGGGGATGGTGGGGTCTCCGTCGGTCGTGTCAGCGCCGCCGGGCCGTGCTGCGGGGTTGGTCGGGGGCGGGGTTTGCGGAGGGCGTGGTTGCGGTCGGGGCGGTGTTGATGCCGCGGGCCAGGGCTGCGGCGCGTCTGGCCGTTGTTCCTGGGTGTGGCCGGGCCGTCTGGGAGGCCAGCCATGTACGGCCCTCGGTGGCGGTGGCTGCTCTGTGCAGCCGTACGGTGTAGGTGCCGGCGCGCTGGTCGCGGGTGATGCGCGCGGCGAGGTACTGGTCGGTGTCGCCGCCGAGGTAGGTGCTCGTCCCGAGGCCGGCACTGTGCTGCTCGTCGAAGTCGAGGCCGAAGTGGTGCAGGAGCCGGGCACCGATCGCGTCGTCGGCGGTAGCGGGCTCCAGTCCGGCCAGGCCGAAGTCGGGTTCGTCCGGCTGCCCGCGTCGAGCGGTCACCGCCGCGGCTCCCGGGCCGCTCCCGTGGCGGGCACTGGCGTCGTGGCAGTGCCTCCAAGGGCGGGTACCGGCGTGGTGGTGGAGGCGCGGGAGTGGGCGGCAACGGCCCGGGGCGGCTTAGGCGGGGCGGCGGCGCGCTCGGCCGCCTCGCGGTACTGGACCACGGCTTGGCCCAAGTGCTCGGCGGCGAGGTGGTAGCGGGCTCCGAGGGTTTCGAGATCGGAGCCGAGGACGCGAAGCACGCCGTGGGGCTGGACGTCCAGGTGCTCTCCGGCACGGACCTTCGTGAGGCGCTCGATGGCGCCGGCGGCGGTCCGGCGCAGTTCATGGTCCAGGTTGTCGAGTTCGCGGGCCATGTTGTCGAGGTGCAGGCCGAGCGTGCGCAGTTCCCCGGGGACAGGGTGGAGGCGGTGGAGGTCCCAGGTGTCGATACCGAGCCGCTCCAGGACGAACAGGCGGCCCGCGAAAGCGGGCCGTCCGCCGACAGTGGCTGCTGGGCCGGGGCCGGTTTGGGGTCGTGTGCTCATCGGGTCCTCGTCGTGGACGGTGCGGGGTGGGCGCTGACCACGATCGGCTGGCCCTGCTCGGCCTGTGCCGCCATCCGGTCGGTGGCCGTCGTGCCGGCCAGGGCAGCGTGCAAGCGGGCGCCGAGGGGGGTGAGGAGGAGCTGCCGCCCGTGGTAGAGGCTGGTGCTGGCGTCCTGGACGACGAGACGCCGGTCGATCAGCGAGTTCACCGTGGCCGGGTGGAGTTGGAGCCCAGGTGCGGAGATCCGCCGACCTCGGCGGATGCTGCTCTCGGAGACGGTGACCAGGCCGCGGGCGACGGCGTCGAGGGCTTGCCGCTGAGCCTTGTTGAGCGTGACCGCCGTCTTGATGGGTGCCTTGGGCGTCGGGACGGGCGAGGTGGCGAGGACCTTGTGCAGTCCGGTGAGTGCGTCCAGGCGCTCGTACAGCTCGGCGCGACGCAGGGCGAGGGCGTCCAGGGACTGGGCGGTGGAGGCGAGCAGTCCGTTGGCTTGCAGCAGTGCGCCGTCGTGGCCGTCGATGACCAGTTGCATGTCGTCGCGAATGGAGCCGGCGAGGGCCACCAGGCGCTCCTGGACGTGGTCCAGGCGCCGGACGGCGGTGCGGATCTCGCTGTTGAGCCGGCCGAGCGGGGTGTCGTCGCCGTCCGTCCAGCCCGCCACGGCGCTGAGGCGCTCGACACCGAGCGCCTGCAGGACCATCGCGGTGCCGACCCGGGGCGAGGGGGCGGCAGGGCGGGCTGACGGCTTGTCGGCGGGAGGGGTCACGCGTCCGCCGTGCGGCTGCTCGCCTTGATCGTGGCGAGGCCGACCTCGACGGCCTCGTGGAGGCTGTCGACCAGCGGGGCCCCGGCCGTGGCCAGGCGCTCGGTGCTGTGCAGTCCGCCGGTGTGCAGAACGGGGACGGCGCCGACCGCTCGGGCGGCCAGCGCGTCGTCCACGCTGTCGCCGATCACCACGACCCGGGCGGGGTCGACGCCGGGGCCGAGAGCCCGCAGGTGGGCGGCGAGCGCCGGTGCCTTGCTGGCGACCGACGGTCCGATGCGGCCGTCGATGCGCTCCATCAGCCCGGCGATGCCGACCTGCTGCACCTCGCGCCGCAGCCGCTCGTGCGGGGCCAGGGAGAGCAGGGACTGGCGGATGCCCCTGGCGCGCAGGCCCATCATCAGCTGGCGGGCGCCCGAGCGCAGCCGCACCGGCCGCTTGTCGAGCACGGCCAGGAACGCGGAGTCGTTGGACTGCCACTCCTCGTCGGAGATGCTCCGCCCGAGCAGGTGGTCGTAGAAGGAGCGGATCGGCACCCGGTGCTGGGAGCGGTAGGTCTCCTCGCTGACCGGTTCGCCGCCCAGGGCGGGCAGGGTGGCGTTGAGGGCGGCGACGTGATCGGCCAAGTCGTCGCGCACGGTGCCGTTCCAGTCCCAGACGATCCGGACGGCGGTGGTGGTGCGGCGGGTCAAGCGCTCTTCTCCAGAGGGGCGTTGGGGGTGGTGAGCAGGTCGGTGCGGGCAAGGGGGATGGCGGCGGCCAGGACGGCGGCCAGCACCGCCACGGTGGCGACGGCCGTGGTGCCGTGACCGGCCAGGCGGCCGGCGACGGCGGTGCCCAGGGCCTGGCCGACGCCGATGACCGCGATCAACCAGGCGGCGGCCTCCGTTGCGGTGCCCTCGGGGGCCAGGCGGTCGCACAGCAGGAAGGTGCAGGTCAGCAGCGGAGCCAGGTACAGGCCGGGGCCGATGCTGAAGGCCACCGCGGCCTGCGGCACGGCGACGAAGAGCAGCGGCGCGAAGCAGACGGCGTACCCGCCTGCCGCGGCGAGCAGCTGCCGCCGCAAGGGGAGCGGCCATGGGGAGCGGGCGTAGACGAACCCGCCGATCAGGCTGCCCGTCGCCAGCGCCGCCGGGAGCAGTCCGGTCAGCCATCCCGTCCCGTTCCGATCGGCGAGCGAGAGCGCCAGGACGTTGAACGCACCGAGGTTGACGCCGAGGCAGAACATCGCGGCCAGCAGGAGCAGCAGGCCGCGCGAGCGCAGCGGTCCGCTCCAGTGGACCTCGTCGCGGGCGACGGGTGCCCAGCGGGCCGGCGAGCGGGTTACGACGACGGCTGTGCCGAACCCTCCGATGACGCCGCACGCCCACAACGCCGCGGAGGGGGAGACGAGTTGGCACAGGGCGGTGGCCGCCAGCGGCCCGGTGACGAAGACGAGCTCCTGGCTGACGCTGTCGAGGGCGTACGCCACACGCTGTTCGGCCGGATCGGGGACCAGACGCGGCCACAGCGCGCGAAGGCCCGCCTCGAGCGGAGGGGTTGCGGCCCCGGCGAGCGCTGCGAGCGCCCCGGCCGCGATCGGTTTCGCGGCCAGGTCGAGCACGGCGAGCACGGTGAACGCCGCGAACGCCACGGACGCCGCGATGGCGGCGACCGGTGCCAACAGGGTGCGGTCGACGAGACGGCCGAGCAGCGGCTGGCTGATCGCACTGGCCAGCCCGAAGACGCCGGCGAGGACGGCCCCGAGCAGGACCGGTCCGCCGGCCGAACGCACAGCGAGCAGCAGCGCGAGTGGCGCCATGGCGGTGGGCAGGCGGCCGATGAGGGTGCCGGTAAGCAGCGCGGGCACGTGCGGGCGGGCGAGGACGTCGCTCATCGTCGGGCGGCGCGGGCGGGCGGAGGCAGGGTGCATACGGGGGTTGGAGTCTCCTGGCGGTTGTGCGGGTGGCGGGTCAGCCGGCCGGGGCGGCGCGCAGCGCGGCAGCGGCCGCGCCCAGGTGGGCGCTGGCGCTGGCGAGCAGGGCGGAGGCGCGCAGGCGGCCTGCCTGTACGAGCCCGGAGGTGTCGGTGATGCCGCTGTCGGGGGTGGACAACAGGTCGAGGACGGTGGCCATCGAGCCGCTGGCCGACACCATCGACTGCAGCGCCGACTCGATCCGGGCCAAGGCGCGAAGGTGGGCGACGGTGGGCGGGTCGGCGGCGTCGACAACGGCCGCGGCCGAGGCGCTGACGGTGGCGAGGTGGACCAGCGTGTGCAGCAGATTGCGGCTCAGCAGCCGCGCCGGGTCGGGAGCGCGGTGCGGCAGGTCGAGGCTGCGGGCGAGTGCCTGGATCTGCTCCGACTCCTCCTGGAGGTCGGCGGTCAGCAGCACGGTCGCCTCGTGGTGGACGGTGACGGTCAACGGCTCCTCCGGACGGATGCGGATGCGCCCAGGGCGGGCGTGATGACGAGGGCGGCCGGACCGGCGGCGCGGGCGGCCGGGGAAGTGCGGCGGGCGACGTCGGCGCGGTAGGGGTCCGGCCCGATGTCCAGGTAGCGGCGCAGCGCTGTCGGCAGGTCGGCGGTGCGGCGGCGGGCCGGGGACTCGGTGGCCAGACAGCCGACGACGGCCTCGACGAGCAGGTCGGGGCAGTCGCCGACCAGCTCGGCTTCCCAACCCTCGCCGTCCACGCCCGCGGTGATCAGCCAGGCGCGCTTACCCGGGTGGCACAGGATCTCGGCGAGACGGTCGGGGGAGGTGATCCGAGCGATGCTCCCGCCTCGGGTGTCCGCCCCCTCCCAGCCGGCCTCGGCCAGGCAGAAGAGGGCCTGGTCGAGATCGGCGCGATCGGGCGCGCCGTCCTCGGCGACCATGGCCACCTCGGCCAGGGCCTCGGCGGCCGAGGCGAGGACCTCGTCGGGGCTCTGGGCGCTGAAGACCGCTCGCCAGCCCGGGCCGTGGGCCGTGAGCGCCTCGCGCTGGTACGGCTGGTCGGTGTCGTCGTGGAGGAGGACCTCGATGTCGCCGCGGGTGAAGGCCTGAGCCTGGTCCCGGCCGGTGCGGGTCCAGGAGGCCTCCTGCAGCACGCGGCGAGCGCGAGCGAGCGAGGTGTAGGTCCCCAGAGCGAGGTAGGCGGGCCGGACGCCGACGGCGTTGCCACGGTTCCAGGTGGCCTTCGGCAGGGGCGGGGCGACCCGCTTCCGGGGCTCGCTGCCAGCGGGTCGGCGCGGCCTGCGGGTGTAGTTGGAAGCGGCAGACGAGGTAGTGGAGTCCATGGGTTTCCTCAGCGCCGCTGGGCGGCAGGGGAGTTGGAGACGAGCGGGGCGGGCTGCGGGGCGCTCCGGTGGCTGAAGACCAGCGCCGTGGTCGCGGAGCGGAGCGTGGCGGCCTTGGCCCGAGCCGCGGCCTGCTCCGACGGCGAGGGCCCACCTGGCGACCGGACGGCGGCCGGGACCAGCCTGGGCGCGGCCGACGGTGTAGTCAGCCGGGCCGACAGTGCGGGCGCGGGCGCCACCGCGGCGCGCTGCGGGGCAGGATCGGCCACCGTGGCGCTGTGCGCGCTCGTCCAGCGGGTGGTCACCGAGCCGCGCGCTGGCGCCGGCAGGTGGCGCTGCGCCCAGCGGGCGATGGCCTGCAGCGGCTCGGCCAGTGCCTTGCCGGCCGTGGTCAGCTCGTACATGTAGTGGCGGGGTTCGCCGGTGCGCTCGACCAGCCCGTCCTTCTCCAGCTGGGCGAGGCGCTGGTAGAGGTTGCCGGGGTTCATGTCGGCGGGCAGGGCAGTGTCGAGGATCTCGCTCGGGTAGGCCGGCTCGCCGTAGGCGGCCAGGGCCATGACCGTGGCGACGGTGTTCGCCCTGTTGAGCGTGGCGAGCGCCTGCTCGGTGTAGGCGCCCAGCCCGGTCCCGTTCTCCGGGACGCCCTGGTGGGCGGAGGACCAGCGGGTGACGGGGATCTGGATGAACAGCGCCTCGCGGCCGGCGCGGGTGAGCGAGACGAGGGTGGAGCCCGCCTCGCGCTTGCGGGCGATGAGCCCGCCCTCCTCCATCGTGTCGAGCCGGGTGTCGATCTGGCTCTCGCTCATCCACACCGACTTCGCCTCAAGCTCGGCCTTCGGCAGGACTCCGTCGGCACTCTTGAGAAGGCGAAGCAGCGAGACGGTGTCCTGCGGGCCGAGGATCGACACGGCGTTCTGGATCCGCTGGGCCTGGGCGAGGGTGGAGGGGGCGGTGGGCATGCGCTGGTCCTTCACGGTGAGGGGACGGGTGGTAGGAAAGTGGGTGGGTCTGGCTGCCGGGTTGCCGGTGGTGAGCAGCTGCAGGCGGCGGGCCGCGGTGTTGTAGACCTGGTGGCCGCTGCGGGGACCGGCGGCCAGCAGGTAGATCTCGCCGCTGGACTCGGACACCGGCAGGGGCGGGCGCTCCTGGTAGACCAGCCGCCAGCACCGGTCGCGGTCGAGGTAGACCCGGCGGCAGCCGGTCAGGTCCCACAGGCCGCGCCGGCCGAGCACGGGCCCGCGCTGCTGACAGCGCACCAGGCGGCGCAGATGGTGGACGGCCGCCTCCCGCACGTCCTCCGGGAGCCGGTCCAGATCGGTGAGCGCCGCCGGGTGGGCGTCGAAGTCGAGCAGCGCGGCGGTCACGGACGGTCCTTGATCTAGACGGAGGTGCGGGGTATCCCGGGACGGGGCAGGGACGCGGGGTCGGTGAACGGCGGGTGCGGCAGCAGCCGGTGGTGCGGGTGGTCGGGGTTGGTGGTGCACGCCCCGAACGGCCCGTCAGGAGCGCGGAGTTTGAGCAGCAGCGGCTCCAGGTGGTCGCGCTGCCACACGCTCGGCCCGGTCGCGCCCGAGCGGGAGTCGGTCAGCTCCTGCCAGGCCAGCCAGCAGTGATGGATCCGGGCGAGCGCCTCGTCGTGCTCGGGCCAACTGGCGCACCACGGCCGCCCGGAGGTGATCTCCTGTCCGTAGACGCCGAGCAGGATGTGGTCCACCCACGGCACCATCGTCATCACCTCGGCGGCGAGCGCGTCGTCATCGAAGGAGAGGATGGTCAGCGAGACGGGATCGCCGGACTCGCTCTCCGCGTCTTCGGCCTCGGATTCCCCGGTGCCGGGGAGGACTTCCGCCTCGGCCTGGTCGCGTTCCTCGGCGAGGCGCTCGGCGACGACGGCCAGCGAGTCCCGCTCCGCCTGGACGCGGGCGAGAGTGGCGCTCCACTCGGCGACAGTCTGCGGCGTGACCGTCGGGCGGGCCGGCGGATCGGCGGGTATAGGCGTGGACAAGGGCGGCTCCAGGGGAATCGGTGGTGCGGTCGGCGAGCACGACTCTGCCCGCCGACCAGGTCCTTGCTCGGGAGATATCCGGTGATGTATGGCCGCCTGGAATTCACCGGGAAGGCGCGAGGTGAGTTCCGCAGAGGGGAATTCCGCCGGTCAGCAACTTCGTTGCCAGAGCTGCTTGTTGGGGGACGACTCCGTTTCCCAAAGCGGTGAGCTGCGCCGACCGAGAAAGTCCTGTGATCTGCGTCACCCATCCCTTTTCGAGGCCCATGACCCATTCCACGAAAGCCGGGGAGAGGCGTCCGCGCGAATCCACTGGATCGGGCGCGGGGCGGGTTACGCGTTCCCAGCGGTCGATGGCGGCGGCGTACTCGCCCCAGCGGCGTTCTCCTGAGCCTGCGGCGACCACATCGGAAGCACCACCTGCGACAGCGGGGGGCGGAAGCCGTCGCCGGCCCGGCGACCCGGTGTGCCGGTGTCGCTCGCTTTCGGGGTCGGAAGCAGCCGGGCGGCGGCGCTCGGCAGGGTCAGATCCCCGCGGCTCCCGCGCTGGTTCGGGCCGCCCTTGGTGCCGTCGCTCGCCCTGGGCGTCGGCAGCAGGTGCTCCACCAGGTCCGAGAGGTTCGGGCCGTGTCCGCCTGCTCGCCGTTGATCCGGGTGCTGCGAGCCGCCGATCGAACCCAGGTTCGATGTCGGGGTGAGCAGCAGGGTGACCACATGGCCCAAGCTCTCCCGGCCGGCGTCCGGGCCCTTGAAGTCCCGTGCCCTCGGCGTCGGAAGGCCAGGCGGCGATGAAGACCCGCTCGCGTCGGTGGGGTGCTCCGACATCGGATGCGCGTAGCACTTGCCAGCGCGCATCGAACCCTGCGGCGGCCAGGTCTGCGAGTACGGCACCGAGTGCCCGCAGATGATGTTCATCTCCGGCGTCTCCCAGGCACCACGGGCAGCGTTCCACGTCGCCAGCGGCTGTCGAGCGAGCGGGGGTGGAGAGCAGGCCGCGGACGTTTTCAAGAATCACCAAACAGGGCTTGAGGGTTGAGATGGCGCGGGCGATGGTGTGCCACAGGCCGGAGCGGGTGCCCTCGGCGAGCCCGGCGCGGGCGCCGGCGACGGACACGTCGGTGCACGGGAAGCCGGCGACGAGGACGCAGACCGGTTCGACCGCGGTGAAGTCGACCTCGGTGATGTCGCCCAGGTTCGGGACACCGGGCCAGTGGTGCTCCAGGATGGCGGCGGCACCGGGGGCCGGGTCGGCGTGCCAGGCGATCGTCCCGCCGAGGACGGACTGCACACCGATGTCCAGACCTCCGTATCCGGAGCAGAGAGAGCCGATGCGCGGGCCGGTCACCGCCGCCCCCTGCCAGGGGCGGCGGTGCGGCGGCGGCGCTCCGGACGGCTACAGGCGCTGGCATCGGCCTGGGAGTTGGGCGTCGCACGAATGCCGGGAGTGCGGGCGGCGGTGAGGGAGACGGTGTCCAGGTGTGCCCGCCGCACCGCCTCGATGTGCTCGGGCGCGCTGTGCAGGGTGTCCTGCCGGCGCAGGGCGTCGAGGTCGGTGCGGGCGGTCTGTATTCGTTCGGCGATCTGGCCGAGGGGCGCCGGTGGCTGGTTGTCGGGCGAAGGCAGGGAGGGGCTCCAGAGGGGATTAGCGCCGCTTGGCCGGGGAGGCGGTGGGGGCCGGGCCGTGGTCGGTGCGGTCGGCGCCGTCGCTCTTGCGGAAGGGGTGAGCAAGGGCGGAGCGCAGGCGGGCGGCGGCGCTGCGGGACGGGAGGCGGCTCTGCTCGGCGTCGGGGGCCGGGCGGTTGGGCTTGGCGGCGGCTCTGGGCGCCGGGGAGTTCTGGCGCACGAGGTGCGCCGCGCTGGAGAGCTGCTCGCCGGCGTCGCGGTAGAGCCACTGGGCGTGCTGGCGGACGATCGGCGTGGGCGACAGCTCGTGGGCGTCGGCGAGTTCGAGGACCTCGCTGACGCGCTGCAAGGCGATGGCCGTCAGCGAGGCTGCCCGGGTGGTGGCCCGCCGCTCGCGCCGGGCGGCGGCGGCCTGCTCCGGCGCGGCGAACGGGTCGGCTGGCCGCAGGGCGGCGTCGGTCAGCCCGGTGTGGAGCACGCGTAGGGCGAACAGCTGCGCACCGACCAGGCCGGGTGAGGGCAGCGGCCCGGCTGTGGGTACGGCGGGCCACGAGCGGACCACTTCGTCCAGCATGGCGGCGAGGTCCCAGGCGGTGGGGTGGTTCGCGGGCAGGGGAAGCTCCGATTGCCGGATGGTCAGCGGCTGCGGTGCAGCGGGATGACGGGCGCGGTTGGGACGGAAGGCCCGGGCTGGTCGCCGGCAGTCGGCTGGGCGCTGACGATCCGGGACCGGGCCGTCGCGGCCGAGGACTGGGCCCCGCGTCGCCTCCCCAGGTCGTCGGTGTGCAGCGCCACCACCGGGGCCAGGGCGGTGGCGGAGAGGCGGTCGGCGGCGGCGTTCAGCTCGCGGGCCGCAAGACTTGCGATGCCTTCCGTCCGGGCGACAGCGTGCTGGGCGGCATCGGTGTGGCTGGGCTCCGGGGCGAGGAGCAGGGTCGTCGCGTTGGCGAGGACGGACAGGGCCTGGCCGGCGTGGCCCGCGGCGGTGGTGAACGCGGCCAGGACCGCTCGGTCGGCGTCAGCATCGGCCACCCGGAACAGGTATTCATCGCAGGCCTCGGCGGCGATGCCCACCAGGTGCGTCATCGGCCAGGCGGTCTCGGAGTGGTGACCGGCCGAGGCGACGGCGGGAAGGGTGCGGCGCACGGCCTCCAGCCGGTCGGCCAGAGACCGCATCACGGCTGCGGGGTCGTCGGTGTCGTTCAAAGCGCTCCGATCATCAGGAGGGGCAACGGCCGGTCAGCGGCGGCCGGCGACCGGGGCCCGGGAGGCTGCGGGAGCCGGTGTCTGGGAGGCGATCCTGGAGGCTTCGGTCCGTCGCGAGGCATTCCCTGCGGTGGCCGTGGACACGGCGCGGGAGCGCCGTGGGGACGTCGCCGTCGCTGGTGCGGCGGCGGGCAGTTGGTCGCTCAGCTCCAGGACCTCGCGAGCTCCGGCGACTGAGGCGTTCTGGGCCTCGGCCACTGCGCACAGCGTTTGGTAGCCGAGGCGCCGCTCGCGCTCCGAGCCCTCGGCGTCGTCCTCCGCGGGCAGGGGCGTGTCTTCGAGAGTGACGGCCAGGTCGAGTGCGTGGGCGAGGTGGCGGTGGACAGTTGCGGCGTGCGCGCGTCCGGCGCCGAAGGCCCGCCCGGCCGTAAGGCGGAGCGGGTCGGCGGGTGCCCCGGAGGCCGTGAGATCGCCGCGCCGGGCCGAGCAGTGTCGCAGCACGGTCATGGCGTTCTCGCACTCGCTGGCCACAGCCGCGGCGGTGGGGATGGAGGGGCGCCCAGGCAACGTGGCGGAGGCGTTGAGGTTCTCCGCAATGAGCGTGAAGACGGCGGCGAGCTGGGTCAACTCTGCCGTGTAGCTTGATGTTTTGGGTATGCCTCGGGTGATGGTGGACTCCTGGTCGGGGTGGGGCGCTATCGGCGGGGTGCGGCGGCTGTCGGCGCTGGGGCTGGCGGTAGGGCAGCGCTGCTCGGGCGGCTGGTGAGCGTGGGCGTCGGATGCGCAGCGGCGCTGCGGACGACGGCTGCGGCGTGCCGTGCGGCTGGTAGCGCAGCGGCATCGCGGCCGGACCGGGCCTGGTGGCGAAGGGCGTCTCTGGCCTCGGTGAGGGCGAGGCGGGTACGGGACAGGGCCAGGTTCAGCTCGCGTCCGGCCCGCTCGCGCACGTCTTCGGCGCGCAGGCTGCCCAGGCCGTCGACCTCGTGGATGCGAGCGGCCATCGTGACGGCGCGGCTGATGGTGCCCAGCGCCTGGCCGACCTGGGAACCGGCATCGGTGAGCACCCGGGCGTACGCCCGCTGGGCGGTGTCGGCCAGCGGTGCGCCGGCCAGCGCACCGGCCGAGGCCAGCAGCTTCTGGTGGTGCGAGCTGAGCCGGGTGACGTGCGGGAGCAGCTCGCCCAGCGTCGGCGGGCCCTGCTCGCGGTAGGCGCCGGGTACAGCGGTGGCCAGTTCGTCGATGGCGTCGGCCTCGGCCCGCAACCGGGTGGTCAGACGACTCGGCGGTCGCAGCGGGGTCTCGGACAGGGGAACTCCTCGGGATCTAGCGGGAACGGATGGTGCCGGGGTCGTTGATCGTTTCGGTCAGCGGGTGCTTCTGATGGGGGCTCGGGGCGGTGCCGCCGCCTCGGCGGGTGAAGGGGTGGCACCGGGATTCGGGACGGGGGCGGGAGTTCGGGCGCGGGCGGCCTGGCGGCGCTCGACCGCGGCAGCCGGGGCAGCCGGGGCGGCCGGGGCAGGCGGCGGGTCGGGGCGGGGTGGGATGCCGTTGGCGGTGCGCCAGCGGTCCTGGACGGCCTCGGCGTTGCCGAGGGCGTGCAGCGCGGAGCCGAGCAGTCGGGCGGCCGGGAGCGAGGAGTCCCGGGCCAGCAGCCGCACCACACCGGCCGAACTGGCGCTCTGCCGTAGCACGGAGGCCCGCAGGATGCGCTCACCCCAGTACTGCGGGTCGCCGGTGAAACCGCTCCGGGTGACCGCGCGCACACCGTCGGCGGTGATGGCGCCGGAAGCGATGGCGCCGCGGTTCTGCACCTCCCACAGCACGGTGAGCACGTCGATCGGCTCCGAGCGGTGAGCGAGAGCGGCCAGGGCCTGGTAAACGGCCCGGTGCCCGGTGTCGAGGAAGTCGACCGGCTGCAGCCACCGGGTGATCTCGACCAGGCCGGTGGGGGAGGCGGTGGCGGAGGAGAGCGTCGCGCTCTCGTGCCGGAGGGTCTTCTCGCGGATACTGTCGGCGAGTTCCAGCGGCCACGGTCCCGGCAGCGGGCGGGGCCGCTCGTCCAACGATCCCCAGAAGCCTGCGAGCCCGCGGATGGCCTTGCGCAGTTCGCCGGTCAGCTCCAGGACGCCCTCCAAGGCGCCGGTCCGGGCGGCGTGGTGGAGCCGGTGGGCGTGCTCGTGGACCTGGCGGCGGATCGCGCTCTCCAGAACCATTCGGCCGTAGGCGCCGGCGTGGCGCGAGTCGGGGCATGCGGCGATCAGCGTCGCCCCGTACCCGGGGGTGAGGCCTCGGCTGGCCCCGGCCGCTGTGGCCAGTGCCCCCAGCGCCCAGTCCTGCAGCTGGTCTTTGTCTGCGTCCTCGGCCTGGGCCGGGTGACCGGCCGCGCGCTGGGCGAGGAGGACCTCGTAGAGGGCGGCATGCGAGTGGCGGTAGAAGTGGCCGGGCTCCAACCACTCCACCACCGCGGCCAGTTGTGCCGGCGAGAGCAGGAGTGCGCCGAGCAGAGCCTGCTCGGCCTCCAACAGAGGACTGGAGGAGCCACCGGACACCGTCACCGTCCCCGGCTGTCGAACGCCACGACGAACCGCTGGGCGCCGTCGGCTGTGCGGTGCGAGCCGACGACCTCGAACAACTCGGGTTCGGCCGACAGGGTTTCGAGTGCGACGGCGGTCTGCCAGTCGCGAGGGGGCCAGCCCCGTAGGGCCTGAACGATGCTCTCCACGAGCCTCCTCGGGTAAGGGAAGGGGACAGGAACGGCACCAGCATCTGGCGCTCGCCCGGTCAGCGGATGCGCGGTGCCGGGTGCCCCGATGCTGCGGATCGCGGTGGCGTGGCAGGTGCCGCCCAGTCGGCGAGGCCCGGCAGCACCGGGGAGGAGGAGACGGCTGCCGCGGCGCGGCGAGAGATTAGGCGTGGCGTGGCTTTGGCGGCGCGCGACTGGCTGTCCGGGCCGTACAACTCGTCGAGATAGCCGGGAACCTTGTCTCGCCAGGGCCGGTTGAGCAGCGGGCCAAGCACCCGGGCGGCCTCGGTAGGAGCGACGATGTCGCCGATCTGCTGGAACGCGGAGGACGATGAGCCCTCCCACGGGTGGTTGGCGGGCATCCCCACCAGCAGCGCCGCCTCACCCAAGGCAAGTCGGCGCTCCGGGAAGTCCGCCCAGTACCAACTGCGGGCCCGCCCGGTGATGGCGGTCGCCTCGCGGTCCGCCGACCACTCGTTGCCGCCGTTGGTGCGACGGACCCCCCGCGTGTTGACGCGCACGCCCTCCGGCCACCCCAGGGCCTGCGCCGCGGTGCGGGCCGACAGAGGCGGAGACGGCTGCATGGCCTGCAGCTTCACGTAGTGATGACGGCCGGCCACGAAGTAGGTGCGGCGGCGGTGGGAGGCGAGGCCGACGTCGGCCGCATCCAACGCCTGGTAACCGCTGCTGCACCAGTCCGCGAGGTCCAGCGCGTCACCGAGGAAGTCCAGGACGATCGCCGGCAGGGCACTGGACTGCTCCATCGCCAGCCAGAGCAAGGAATCGAACCGGGCGGTCAGAGTCAGCGACCAGATCAGCGTCTCGGCGATCAGGCCGATCCGCGCGTCGGTCATCCGGGCGACCGGCTCCCGGACTTCGGCCCGGGACAGAAGTGGGCCGGTCCAGCCCCCGTGGCCGTCCCATTCCGGGTCGGGGCAGATGCGGCAGACATCGGCCTCGTCGCACTCGCCCTCGTCATGCCAGTGGCCGAAGCTGCCCTCGACGGCCCGCGAGAACACCTCGAGCAGCAGCTCGATGTTGCGGCCCTCGTGCCCTTGGCGCTTTCCTGCCAGCGTCCAGACCTGGCACGGGGCGCTGACGATCAAGCCCTCCACATACCGCAGTGCCGGATGGGTCGGGTCGAGTGAGCGGACGTCGCAGACAATGCGCCGGTGGCCCGCAGCCCTGGCGGTCGCTGCGGCGTCCTCGCCTAACTCGACGCCGATGACGTCAAACGCCTCGGGCCCGGGGTCGAGAATGTGCAGCCCCTGCTCCCAACCTCCTGGACCGGCAAAGAGGTTGACGATGCGCGGCGGGTCCACGCCAGGTCGCGGCGGGAACAGCCAACGGACCGGCCACGGATGGGAGAGCGCGACGAGTTCAGCGTAGGACCACGGCCCCATCCGGTGATCCGGCCCGAACCACATCGGCTCACCTGCGCTCGACAGAGGCCGATAGCCGTGCGGAGGGAGGGAGTTGGTCAGGTACACCAACGGCGACAGCTCCGGACGGTCATCGGCCCGACCCCTGCGGCGGCCGGCCGGCCGACCGGGGAGGGGCCGGTCCAGCTCTCGCCGAGCCGGTTCCCGGCGTCCGCAGTGGCCGGCAGGTGGCTCGAGCGGGCGAGTGCTCCCTGCCGTGGCCGAGAGGGCGGCGCCACCATCTCGGCGGCTATCCGCGCCAGGTCACCGCTGATCTCCTCCAGCCGCTCCCTGGCCTCGGCGAACGCCTGGGCACGGTCGTTGTCGTGCCCCTCCCACAGCCGGTTCTCGGCGTACTGGAGGAACTGGTGCAACTGCGCGACGGCGCCGTCGTCGTGGTCGACGATCCGGGAGACGACGCCGGCGAACTCGACCGGCCCGTCGGTCTGCGTCACCAGCGTGGACCAAGCCTTGATGCTCTCGCCGGACGGTGTGGGGAACGGTCTGCCCTGACGGGCCAGGACAGACGCGAGATCCTCCCGCAGCAGGTCGTCCTCGGCCGGGGGCGCCGGGTGGCCCGCGTGCTCGTACTGCTCGAAGTCGGGGTGGTGGAAGACGATGGCCAGCTCCAAGGGGAAGTCGGTCAGGCTGCGGGGTCGCCGGAGCGGCAGGAGTACGGTGAACAGCCGTCCGCCGGGCCGAACTCGGCCTCGTCGGCGGCGAGCCGTTCCTCCAGGGCGAGCTGTTCGCGGCGCGTGAGACGGTCGATCGGCGCCGCGGACAGCGGCACGCGGGACCGGTGCAGGTAGGCCTGGCCGAGCAGCGGCCTACCATCCGCGTTGGCCCGGGCGTTTCCGGCACGGATCTGCGCGTCGAAGTCGACGACGTCCACCCACTCCTCGGGGTCGCCGTCGCGTATCGCCCTCCACTGGGCGTTGCCGTGGTACGGGCACCCCAAGCAGCTGCTCTTCGGGGTGCTCTCCAGGCCGTGCTCGGCGAGCAGGCCGAGGCAGTCGCCACGCGACAGGCCCAGCTCGATCAGCGGGAACCGGTTGCGCGTGTACTTGACGTCGGCGTCCTTCGCGCGATGGAATTCGTCAGTGCTGATGCCGATCCACTGCTCAGCGAAGATGCCGGCCGGTATTCGCTCCGGATATGGGTATCCGAGAATTTCCCGAACCTGCCGCTTAATGGGTTTGATCTTATATTCGCCGGTGCATTGGCGTCGTGTCATCCCAGGTGAGCCGTCTTGGTTGAGGATGTAGAGCGGCATGCTGGCGAACCGGTGTGAGGGGTCGAGGGCATCGTTTCTGATGTTTCCCGAGGAAACCCGAAGGATGGGTATGCCGGCAGGCTTGGCTATTTCTCGCTCGACGCGGTCGAGGTGCTCGTAGACCTTTTTCGGTTCCCAGCCGGTGTCCGCGAAAATGGCGCAGTCCAGGCGGGGGAGTTCACCGAGTGCGGAGAGCAGCAGGAGGGTGGTGGACTGCACGCCGGCGCCCAGCGAGAGGGTGCGCACGGCCGGCGCGGTGGCGGCCGTGGCCACGGGGGCGAGGCGACGGCTCATGCGGCGGCCTCCGCCTTGGCCTTGGCCCGCTCGGTGATCGCCGCAGTCTGCCGGGAGGATGCCTTGCCGATCACGTCGGCGCCGGGCTCCTTGTACCAGGGCCGCAGTTGCAGCAACGCGGGCTTGATCCCGGTCGCGAAGAGCAGGGCCGAGCCCTTCTTGAGGGCACGGATCTGGTCGGCCGGCAGGATCCGCTCCTGCCGCATCGACACGGAAGTCGAGCGCCCGGACTCGGACGTGGAGTGCGAGACCGTCTCGACGTCGTGCTCGCCGACGAGGCGGGACAGCTTGTCGGCGAAGTCCGCGTCATCGATGCCGCTACCGACGAGCTTGATCGTGGCGGCGGACCACATGGCGTCCATGCCGACCTCGCCCCACACCCGCTGGCCCTGCCGGTAGGACTGCAGGATCGTGATCGGGATGACCCCGCGCGAGCCCAAGTGCGAGTACAGATCGGGGAGATCGCCGATCTTGCACACGTTCGCGGCCTCGTCGAGCACCGCGAGCAGCGGCGGGTCGAGGCGCCCGCCGTCACGCTCGGCCTGGATGACCGCGGTGCGCATCACCGAGTCCGCGGCGGCGGCGATCAGCGCCGAGGCACTGCCGCCGCCGTCCTTGCTCAGCAAGTAAAGGGTGTCCCGGCGGGTGACGAAGTCGGCCGGCTTGAACTCCGGCAGCGTGTCGCTCGGGGTGACCCAGGCGGAGATCTTTGGATCGAGCAGGCACGCGGCGTACTGCCTCGCCGTTTCGAAGATGCCGTCACGCGTCTCCACCGCGCCGGAGACCGTTCCCTGCAACTGGGCAGCGATGGCGGTCAGTTGGTTGGCCTTGAGAATGTCGATCGGCGTGCGGTCGGCGGGCTGGGCAAGCCAGCCGAGCACATCGGTGATCGGGCGTCCGTCCGCGCCGGCAGCCAGGAAGAGCGCGGTGAGCGTGTTGGCGGCGGCGGTGGACCAGAAGTCGCCCTGCTCGCCCTCGTCGACGGCGGCCGTGACGAAGTGCTGGGCCAGGCGCCGGGCACCGGGCAGGTCCTTGGCATCGGCGAGCGGATCCCACCACATCGCCTGCTCGGTGTGGGCGATCTGCTGCGGGTCCATCGTCCACACCCGCCCGACCGCGGTACGGGTGTCGAGGGTGACGGTGTAGGCGTCGCCTGCGGCCTTGTTGGAGGTGAGCAGGACGGGGCCGGGAGCCCGCAGGATCGACGGGACGGCCAGCGAGGTCGTCTTGCCGCTTCGCGGGGCCATGATGGCGACCGCGACGTCCTCCCAGGACGTGCGGACCTCGGGGCCGTTCTCGCCGAGGTTGCCGAGCAGGATGCCGGTGTCGTCGGGCTTGATCGATCCGGGCTTCGCGTCGGCGAGGCTGGGGCGCAGGCTCCGGGCCTTGGCGGTGATCTCCTTCGGTAGGAGGACGGCCAGGTCGCGGCCGGTGGCCAGCCCGGCGCTCTTGGACCGGCGGCGCTTGAGCACCCAGCCAGCGCCGATGCCGGCCAGGAGGGCGAAGAGCAGGCCGGGGACGATCCGGGCACCGACCATGAGTTGCACCGAGCCGAGCGCGGGCCACAGCCGCCCGGGGTGAAGGGCGGCGACGACGGGCTGGTAGGGCTTCCACGCGCCCGCGCCGAACAGGTAGTTGGTGACGTTGCCGCCGACCCAGGCGAGGGAGCCGTAGGCGGCGAGGGCAAATCCGGCACCGATCAGGGTGTAGAGGAGTGCGTCGGTACCGGGAGAGGACGAAGGGGCCTTGGGGGAAGAGGAGGGGGAGGGCAGAGAGAGTCCTTGCGGGGAAGACCCGGGCGCGGGGCGGGGCACGCGGGGTTGGGGAAGGCCACTGGTGAGGGCCTAGGGACGGCCGGGCGGCGGCGTGGCGCAGTCACGCGCTGGAGGCCTGGGCCGGAGAACTGCCGGTCAGCGACGCGGTGAGACGGCGCTGTTCGCCGGGGTCCAGGACCGGGCGACGGACGCTGGCATGGCGCGGACCGGGGCGGGGCGGGTGCAGGCGGCCAGGGTGCGGTGACGGCCGTTGGAGTGGTCGAGGTCGGCCAGCTGGCAGGCGGCGTGGGCCAGGGAGTGGTCGCGGTGCAGCGGTGGTGCGGTGCCATCGGGGCGCATCAGCGGGGCGATGATGCGTACCTCGTGGCTGTCGAGACGCAGCGCGATCCACCGGCAGCCGGCCGACGGGTCGGCGGCGGGGACGATGCCGGTGGCGGCCAGGACCCGCCGGGCGGTGGCCGCCCACTGGGCGTCGGTCAGGGGCGGGGCGTCGGGGTGGTCGCGGATCGTGCAGTGCCACACGTCGCGGCTGCGGCCCGGCCGCCGATCCCGCTCAGACCCGAATCCGCAGGTAGTGCGGCGTACGTCGGGCTGATACGGCGACAGGTGCCCGTGCTGGTTTGAGATGATCGAGGTTCTCTACGCCTAACCACTCAACCTGCAAGGACACCTGTCTGGTGAAGAAGATATCGCGTCGTCGTACCGCCTCCCGCACCTCCGGCGGGCGCTGGACCAGGTTGGACGCTCGGGTGGGTGGGGTGGACGGGTCGCTGACCGAGAACGGCGGCCTGGTGCTGGTGGCCGAGCTGGACCGGGTGCTGGGGGTCACGGCCGCTCTTGACGCCGGGATCGGGCCGGTCAAGGTACGTGATCGGGGCCTGTCGGGTGGGGAGTTTGCGCTGGCAACGGCGGTGGTTCAGCTGACCGGCGAGGACCACCTGGTCGGCTTCGACCGGCTGCGCGCGGACGTGGTGGGCGAGGGGCTGCTGCCCGCGCCACTCCCGGCCGCGACCACCGCCGCCACCTTGGCGGCACGCTTCGGCCAGGTGCAGCGCGAGGGCATCGAGACCGCGTGCGCCAAGGTCACCGCCCGCGCGCTCGCCGCGCTGCCGGCCAGGGATCGGGCCCCGATCCTGTCCGGGTCGGTCACTATCGACCTGGACGCCAAGGACGTCGAGGTGTTCTCCACCCGCAAGGAACGGGTCGTCCGCTCCTACAAGGGCGAGGTCTCGGGGCGGGTGCACGCCGCGCACTGGGCCCAGGCCGGCACCGTCCTGGCCGCCGATCTCCTCGACGGCCGCTCGGACGGCCGCACCGTCGCCCCTGCCCAGATCGACCGGGCCGTGGACGCCGTGCGCACGGCCGGAGCCACCGGGCAGATCCTGATCCAGGGCGATACGGGCTACTACGCGGGGAGGGTCGCCGAGAAGATCGTCGCCCGCCGGGCGCTGTTCAGGCTTGCCGTACCGCGAAGCCGACCGCTGTGGCGGGCGGTGGCCGCCGTGCACGTCGACGACTGGATCGACGCCCTGGACTACCCGGCCGCGCAGGTCGCACTGTTGGACTACGCGCCACCCGGCTGGCCCGAAGGCACCCGGGTGATCGCGCGACGGGTGCGCTACGACGCCGCCGAACTGTCCGCCGACCCGCGCTCGCGCCGCTCGCGCACCGTCGGCAAGGACCAGCTCGCCCTGGTCCTGGAAGGCCTGGAGGAACAGGCATACGCCTACTCGTTCATCGCCACCAACGAGCCGTTGGACCTGGACGAGGAGGTCGCGGTGGCGGAGTGGGAGTTCCGCCGCCGCACCAGGATCGAGGAACTGTTCCGCGACACCGCGCACGGAGCCGGACTCAACCACCTGCCGTCCGGCTCCCACGCCGTCAACAGCATGTGGATGTGGGGCGCGCTGCTGGCCTACAACCTCACCGCCTGGCTGCAGACGCTCGCCCCGATCGGCCGGGCCCGCCGCCGCATCGCCACCGTGCGACGGCTGCTGATCCGCCGCGCCGCCCGCTGGACCACGACCGCCCGCCGCCACGAACTCCACTTCACCGCCGAAGCCCGCGAGCTGATCGCCAACACGCTGGCCCGGATTCGAGCCCACCGGCACCTGACGGCCACCTGACCTACCGCCCCTACCGGCCCGAACCACCCATCCCCGCCCTGGAAAGCCGTCCACCCGGCACGACAGCCGGACCGTCGGCCTACCCGGAAACCCTGAACCCGGGCCAACGGCCAGCACAGAGATCAACTGACGGACCGTCGGCCACTACCTGCGGATTCGGGTCAGACCCGAATCCGCAGGTAGTGGCCGACGGCCTGTCAGTTGATCTCTTTGGCTGGTCGTCGGCTGGAGTGTGGGGTATGTGGGTAGGCCAATGGCCCGGCTGGCGCGTCGGGTGGGCGGCTTTCCAAGGCGGTGGCGGGTGATTCTGGACCGGTCGGGGCGGTCGGTCAGGCGGACTGGAGGCGGCGGTGGGCTCGGATGCGGGCCAGTGTCTGGCCGATCAGGCTGGCCGCTGCGGCGGTGAACCGGAGCCGACGGCGGCGACCGGTGCTGGTCAACCGGGCGGCGCGGGCGATGAGCAGGCGACGGACGGTGGCGATGCGACGGCGTGCGGTGCCGATGGGTGCGAGCATCTGCAGCCAGGCGGAGAGGTTGTAGGCCAGCAGCGCGCCCCACATCCACATGGCGTTGACGGCGTGGGACGCGGAGGGCAGGTGGTTCAGGCCGGCGCCGTGGGCGGTGTCGCGGAACAGTTCCTCGACCTCGGTGCGGCGACGGAACTCCCACTCCGCGAGCGCGATCTCCTCGTCCAGGTCCAGCACCTCGTTGGTCGTGAAGAACGAGTAGGCGAACGCCTGATCGGCGATGCCGTCCAGCACCAGGGCGAGCTGGTCCCTGCCGACGGTCCGCGAGCGACGCGAGCGCGCGTCGGCCGAGAGGTCGGCCGCGTCGTAGCGGACTCGTCGGGCGATCACCCGGGTGCCTTCCGGCCAGCCGGCCGGTGCGTGGTCCAGCAGGGCGGCCTGCGCGTCGGGATAGTCGAGGGCGTCGATCCAGTCGTCCTCGTGCACGCGGGCGACCGCTCGCCACAGCGCCGTGCTGCGTGGGACGCCGAGCCGGAACAACGCGCCACGGGCCACGATCTTCTCGGCGACCCTGCCCGCGAAGTAGCCGGTGTCCCCCTGGAACAGGACCTGTCCTGTGGCGTTGGCCGCGCGGACGGCGTCCACGGCCCGGTCGATCTGGCCGAGGGCGTGGGTGCGGCCGTCGGAGCGGCCGTCCAGCAGGTCCGCGACCAGTACCACGCCGGCCTGGGCCCAGTGCGCGGCGTGCACCCGTGCGGAGATCTCGCCCTTGTAGGAGCGGACCACCTGTTCCTTGCGGGTGGAGAACACCTCGACGTCCTTCGCGTCCAGGTCGATGGTCACCCGCCCGGACAGGATCCGGGCCCGCTCGGTGACCGGCAGCGCTGCCAGCGCCCGCCCGGTCAGCTTCGCGCACGCGGTCTCCACGCCCTCCCGCTGCGGCTGCCCGAACCGGGCCGCGAGCGTGGCGGCTGTGGTAGCAGCCGGGACCGGTGCGGGCAGCAGCCCTTCGCCGACCGCATCCGCGCGCAGACGGTCGAAGCCGACCAGGTGGTCCTCTCCGGTCAGCTGCACCACCGCGCAGGCCAGCGCGAACTCGCCCCCGGACAGGCCCCGGTCGCGCTCCTTGACCGGGCCGATCCCCGCGTCCAGCGCGGCGGTGACCCCCAGCACCCGGTCCAGCTCGGCAACCAGCAGCAGGCCGCCGTTCTCGGTCAGCGACCCGTCCACCCCGCCCACCTGGGCGTTCAGACGGGTCCAGCGACCACCGGGAGTACGGGAGGCGGTACGGCGACGCGATATCGTCTTCACCAGACAGGTGCACTTTCACGTTCGAGTCGATTAGGCGTAGGAACCTCAATCTTCTCAAACCGAAGGCGCACCTGTCGTCGTATCAGCTACCAGCCTCCGCCACTACCTGCGGATTCGGGTCAGAGCGGTGGAGGCGCAGAAGTCCGTCCAACTCGGCGACCAGCGAGTCGAGTTCGCCGGTGCCAGGGGCGGGGAGATCGGAGATCCCGCGCCAGGCGCCGATGACGCTCACGCGCGGGTGGCCAGGCAGGCGCAGGACGTGGTGCTGGGCGGAGACGAGCAGGTCGCGGGTGCTCGCATAACGCGTGATGGAAGGAATCAGGGGAGGACCTTCGTCAGCGCCCGCGTGCCCGACCGGCCGCGCTGCTCCAGTACGCCGACTCGGCGGAGGCGGGTCGGGAGAACGGGGGACGCGGCGGTGTCCGGCCCGCCGCGGTAGAGCGGCTGGACGGCAGGGACCACGCGGGCTGCGCGGAGAACCGCGCGGCCCCGTGGGTGGCGGCGTACTCGGCTGCGAGCTGGTCGAGTTCGGCGATGCGCTGCGCGTTCTCGGGCAGCCATGCCACGATTTCTCCGCCGCCACCGTGGTTGGGCTCGCTGCGGAGGTATGCCGCGTCGGCGTCGTCCACGCTCGGGTGGCCGGTGGAGACCCACCAGAAGCTGTCGAGGTACTCGACGTCCCACTCGTGGTCGAAGTCCGGGTGGCTGGAGTCCTTGGTGTACTCGAAGGCGTAGAAGCCGACGGACCAGGTGCCGGCGCTCGACTCCCAGAAGACGTGTTCGCGGTTCAGGCTGATGGGGCTTCTCCTGGTGGTGTGGGGTTCAGCGCGTGTGGCGCGCGGAGGTTGCGGGTGGGGGCTGCGCCGGGGACTGCGCGGTGGAGGCGGTGCCGATGCTTCGGACCGCAGCCGAGCGGATTCGGGCCGGGTGGCCGGCCAGGGCGCGAAGCTGCGGGGGCAGTTCGGTGAGGTCGGCGCCGGCCTGCCAGATCTCATCCGCGGCCAGGCCGAGCGGCTGCCACAGGTATCCGCCGCCGGGCCGGTCCTTGACCCACCGGCTTGCGGTGGCGACCGCGTCGGACAGCGCCTCCAACGTGCCGCCGTCGCGGACGATCTCCTCCACCAGGGCGGCGACCTCGGCGGGGCCGGAGGCGCTGCGGATCTGGTCGGCGACTTCGCGCAGGGCTTCGGTGGCCTGAACGTGCAGGGGCTTCGGGGGCATGGTCTCCTTCGGGGTGGCTACCGGGCCCGGCCGGGCACTGGGGGCGGCAGCGCGGGCTGGTGCGTGACGGGATCGGAGCTGTGGACGGCTGTGGTCGGGGTGGCGCTGACGGGCGGGCCAGTGTGGTGCGTGACGGGATCGGAGCTGTGGACGGCTGTGGTCGGGGTGGCGCTGACGGGCGGGCCAGTGTGGTGCGTGACGGGATCGGAGCTGTGGACGGCTGTGGTCGGGGTGGCGCTGACGGGCGGGCCAGTGGTGGTGCGCGCAGCCGGTGACTGGGCGCGGGCGGCGCTGGCGCGGGCCGCGAGCGGGTCGGTCGGCGGGGGGTGCGGCGTGGAGGCGGCAAGCGCTGACATGCGGACGGCAGCGTCGGCCCCGGTCTGGAACCAGGAGGCGACCTCCCCGCGCTCGTACGGGAATCCGTGCGCGTGCCGGGCGGCTTCTGCTCCCGCCGTGAAGACGGCGCCGACGGCATCCACCAGGTTGTCCCGGCCGACGACCATCTGGCCGGCCACAGCCGCGACGTCCTGGAAGTCGTCCATCTCGGCGATGACGTCTGCCAGTTCACCGAGCAGGGTGCTCAGTTCGCCGAGGATCTCCAGCGCCTGTTCCCCCGAGGGGGAGATTCGCAGCTGCGGATCGACCTCGACGGCGTAGCCGGCGCGCTCGAGGCGGCCGGCGCCCTCGTCGACCAGGGCCAGCCGGGTGAGCGGGCCTTCGAGGGAGTGGAGGGAGACCGGATGCGGGGCGTTGCGCGGTGGAGCGAAACCGAGCGGCGCCAGCAGGGCAAGTGCGGCCTGGTCCGCCCCGTGCACCTCGGCATAGCCGAAGGCCCCGGGGCTGATACGGACCGGCTCGGTCACCGCCGCACCGTGGTGCCGGCCGTGGCGGTCGGCACGCCTGCTGATGCCGCCGCGGGTCGTGCGGAGCGCGGAGCAAATCCGGCCTCGGGCACGGTGCGCTGGGCGGCGGCGGCCCGAGGAGAACGCACGACGCTGTCGGCAGGGAAATCCGTGCCGTAGCCATGCAGCCGGGTGGTGATCTGCTCCAGGTGCAGCCGCAGCAGGACGACGGTGGCGCTGGCCTGCCCCAGCTGCTCGGCCGCGCCGCGAGCGGCCGGACTGGTGCTGGCGCTGCTGGTTGTCTCGGCGGCCAGCCGCAGGGCCTCCTCGACTTCGTGGAGCAAGGGCTCCAGCAGGACCAGCGGGCGTGCGATGTCGCTGGGCAGGGCGCTGGCGACGAGGGAGTCACTCAGGCGGCGAACCGCCCAGGCGGCGACGCGGGAACTTTCGCCGTCGTCGGGCTGGCTGTGGGAGAGGGCGGTGATCAGGCTCAAGTCTGGTGCGGGCCTTCCGCGTTAGAACGGGTTCTCAGTGCTGCGGTCGGCGTCGGTGGCCGCGTCGAGCAGCTCGGGCAGGTCGCCCGGTGCGGCCTCGCGCTGGTCCACCCACCATCCGGCGCGGTCGACAGTGCGAGCCCGCTCCTCGATCGCCTGCCACTGCTCCTCGGTGACGTCGCCCTCGGTCACGAGCTTCTGGTAGGCGGTGGTCACGAGCTGGTGGCGGCAGCGCTCGCCCCAGGCGAGGATCGTCGCGGGCCCGGACAGCGGCGGCATGCCGTACTGCGCGGCCCACTCCGTGGCGGCCTCCTGCTCCTCGGCGCGGCGGGCGGCGATCCACACGGCACGCTCCTCGTCACGGTTGCCGTCTCGCTGGGTGCGCCAGCAGTCTGTGCAGTCCCGCCCTGCGAGCCAGCGGGCGTAGCCGGCGCGGCGGTCGGCCGGGCGGTTGGTGAGGTCGTGCTCGACCTCGTGCCCACAGGAGTGGGTGACGGTCCATCGGGTATTGACGGCCAAGAGGTGGTCCTTCGAGTGGTCAGCGGGTGTGGATGCTGTAGGCCAGGCGGGGGTCGACCGGCTGGGCAGCGGCTTCGACGGGCTGGGCGGCGGTGACCCGGCCAAGGCGCAGGCTCGTGGTGGTGGCTGCCCGGGCGCGGGCGCCGAGCGTGGGCGAGACGGCTGGCCGGGAGGCCTGGACGGGCTGTCCCACGCGGGCGGGGGCCGCGGCGGAGATCGTCTCCAGGTCGCGGCGGACGCCACCGAGGGTGGTCTGCGTCTGCTCCAGCACCGCCGACACCTGCTCGGGATCCAGCGCCTGGGGGTCGTCGCGCAACTGCTGGGAGAGCCCGGCCAGGATCTCCTCGACCGCGACGAGGGTGTCCTGCCGGTTGCTCAGCAACGCGCCCATCCGGCTGTCCTGCGAGGCCTGCGCGGGAGCCGGGTGCAACTGAGTGGCGAACGGATCCAGCCCGACCGCCGGCGCATCGGTGCGCTCCGGGTCCTGCTTCACCACTGGGAAGATCCGTGTGGCGAACGGATCCTCCACCACCTCGGCTTTGGCGGGCGGATCGGCGGCGACCTTGATCAGACGGGTGTTGAACAGGTCACCGGGATTGTCGGGGGTGTGTTCCGGGTCGTACGCGGCGTCCGCCGCGACACTCAGCCCGGCCGCGCGAAGCCGCGCGACGGTGTCCGTGGCCCGCTCGATGCCGCCCGCCTCCTGCCTGGTCAGGGCGAAGAGCGTCGGATGGTCGGGCATCCGGTAGAAGCCGGCCTTCGCCAGGATCCGGGCGGCGTCCGGGCTGTTGCTGGTGTTGGTGGCGGTGATGCCGTGGTCGGGGTGGCTGCCCACGGCCACGTCGGTGCGCCCGGCCGCCGCGGGGGCCGGCGGGGCCATCGGGGTGCCGGGGGTGACGATCTTCGTGCCGAGTCCTGCGGCGACCGAAGAGGGGGAGGGGTAGCCCGGGTGGGCGTCGTACTCGAATCCCGGGTCCGGGCGGACCTCGGCACCGGTGGCGCGCAGGGCCGCCACCGTCTGGCGGGCGTGGAGGATCAGGCTGTCGGTTTCGCCGGTGAATGCGTAGTCGCCGGTGCCGGGGATGGGGGTGAAGCCGTAGTCGGCCAGCAGGCGCCGCTGCCGGTAGGTGGTGTGCTCCAGGCCGGTGGCGGCGACACCGTGCTGGGGGTGGCGGACGATGCGGATGGTGGGGCTGTCGGGGATGCGGCTCTCCTAGAGCGTGACGGCGGTGGAGGGGGCGGTGGACACCGTGTGGGCAGCGGGCGCGGCCTGGATGATCGGGCCGGCGGGCACCCCGAGGGCGCTGACGGCGCTCGCCGCGGTGGCGCGAATGCTGCGCGTCGTGGCGATCGGCGCCGCGACGGCGGTAGCGAGGTCGGTCAGGCCGGACTGGACGGCGGCCAGGTTTTCGACCATGGCGGTCGCCTGGAGTCGGGCGATGCCCACTTGGGCGCCGAGGATCTCGCCCTGATCCGGGGGCAGCTGGGCGATGAACGCCTGTGTGGAGTCGAGCAGTTCGATGAGGTTCGGCAGCGCCCCTGTCTTCGGGTCGAGGGCGACGTCCAGTACGTCTGCCACGTCGCGGCTGTCGGTGAGGCTGCGCAGGTTGACCGTTTCGAGGGCCAGGTCCTCGGCGGCTTCGGCGAGCCGGTCCGCGGAGGCCGGCGGCGTGGCGAGTCCGACGGTGGCGACCTGAAGGCCCAGGCCCTGCAGGACCAGGCTGGCCCGGGCCGCCGCCACCAGAGCCTGCCGCTCGTTCACGCCGTCGGGCGGCAGGTAGATGTCTCGGTCGGGCGCCGAGCCGTCGTAGCGGAAGCCGCACTGGCGCAGGACGTCGGGCACCAGGCCTTCGGTGGAGTCGGTCGCGGTCGCCGCGACGATCCCGTCGGCTGGGTGCCTCGCGAAGACCACGTCGGCTCCGTCTACGGGCAGGTGACGGGAGGGAACCGGCACGGTGGTGCTGTCCGGCTTGCCCGCCGTGAGGAGATACGCGGCCTGGGCGGCCCGGGCGACGGCATCCGGTCCGCTGAACAGGTACTCCCCGGCGCCGACGCCGCGGCTGGCGCCGTTCTGCTGAAGGAGCCGGTGAGCGCTGTCGGGAGCCTCGGGCCCGAGCCGGGCGCTGATGGCACCGTCCGGGCCCGGCCCGAAGGAGATGTCGGACAAGGAGGGTCCTCGCTTGGTGAAGTGGGTAAACGAAGGTGGTCAGCGCCGCCGGCCGGGCGCGGCCGTCGGGGCCGGGCTGGCAGCCTCGCGCGACTGTCCCGGGGCGAAGGCCCGTCGGGGCAGGGCGGCGGCGCGCACACGCGCGGACGTCGGCGGCCGGGTCTCGCGCAGAATGAGCTGCCGGAAGGTCCGCCGGACGTGACCCGCGAAGGATTCGGGAGCGTCGCCAGTGACGAACGTCTGCGCGGTGGGGAGATGGTGGCGCAGCTCCAGGTAATGGTCCGGCCGGCCGCGCTCGGAGGCGATCATCCACTCGTCCTCGTCGAACGTCCGCCGCGCCTCCACCAGCAGCTCCCCCCGCGCGATCATCTCGGTGACCACTCGCGAGTCCTGCGAGAGCAGCCGGCTCAACCTGCTGTCGGCCTCGGCACGGGCCGTCCGCGCGGTCGCCGCGGCGTCCGGGAACGGGCCATCGGAGGTGAGCCAGGCGTAGTGGCGGACCACGTCGGCCGAACGCTGGTGCGGCGCGTGCCAGTTGCGCACCTGCTCGCCGGCGGCTACGAGCAGACCGACGGCGGCTGCCGCGGCATCGGCCTGCTCGAACATCGGAACCGACCGGTGCATGTGCCAGGCCCCGAGAGGCTCGGCCCGGTACCAGAAGCCGGCCTCGTCGAGGATCCCTTCGATGGCAGGCTCGAGGTGGCGCGGGGCGATGACGAACTCGCCCCAGTCGAAATCCCAGCCGAAGCTCAGGACTTCGCGACGGCGGACGGTCACCGGCACCGGGCGGGAACGGCCGCTGCCGGGGCGGGCGCGGTGGTGGCCGGCAGGCGGTGCTGTGCCTCCTTGATGCGGGCCAGCAGGTCGGCCTCGGCCTGGTCGCGGGCGGCTGCGGCGTCCTCCAGGATCTCCAGCTGGTCGGACAGGTCGGCGAGCAGCTGGGCGTCGACCCTGCGCTGGCGGTCGGCGCAGATCAGCAGGCGCACACGCTCGAACGCGACGGCGGTCTCGGCCTTCGTCAGCGCGCGGTGGGCGTCCAGCACGCGCGCGGCCTGGGCGGTCAGGCGGGCATCCTCGGCGTTGAGGGCGGCGATGCTGGTGCCGAGAGCCGCCTCGACGCGGGAGTCCAGGCGGGTGAGCGAAGCGGGCAAGGGGCAACTCCAGGGAGCGGGGCGTGAAGGGGGCGGGTCGTCCGGGCGCGAGCCGGGCGTAGGTGCTGAGCCGCGGCTGCAGCGGAGCCGCAAGGGCGGGAAGCCGGAACGGCGGTGGGATGGGTGATCAGCGCGCCCGGCTGGCGGCAGCCGACGTGGCGGCGACGACCGTGGCGGGAGCCTGATCGAGGTTGGCCGTGCTGGCGGGCTGCGCGGAGGCGGAGCGAATCCCGCCCGAGCTGGCCCGTGCCGCCGCGGCGGCAGTGGGCGGCGGGGGCTGAAGCGGCAGCCGCCCGTCCCGTGACCAGAGGTGGGCCTCGTCGCTGAAGCGGGAACCCGGATCGGTGTCCCAGGGGACTACCGGCCCGCGCTCGTACGCGTACAGGTTGATCACCTCGATGCCGTGCGGATGCAGGACATACCCCCAGTCCAGCCAGCCGGTGTCGTCGTGGGTGACGATGTCCTTGGCAGGTGGGGAGCCGTCCGGGGTGATGATGCCGCGGGCGTCCAGCTGCTTGCTGGGATCGTCCCAGGCGGCCAAAGCGGTACGCAGCCTCTCGGGGGCGCCGTCGAGTAGGTCGTTGCCGAGGACCGACCAGCCGATGACCGGAGCGTCGATGAGGTGACCGGCCATGGCCTCGACGTCGCCGGAGAAGCGGTGCTGGTAGGCGGTCAGCAGCAGGGGCAGCTGGTGGCTGGGGTAGCCGTCGTAGTGGCAGTAGATGCCGGTGTAGCCGCCGGAATCGGTGGGACGGGCGATGACCGAGCGAGTAGACAGAGGGCCCTCCACAAGGGGCGAGGAGAAGGGGGAGGTCGGCCGGGCCGTCAGCGCGAGCGGCTGGTGCCCGCTGCGGCGGGCGAATGGTCCGCGTGGTCGACGGGGAGGGCCGCGGGCGAGATCGCGGCGGTCGCGGTGCGGGAGGAAGCTGCCGCGCGTCGGGACGGGGCCGGCGGCAGGCTCGGCGTTGTCGGCCACTCGAGCGCGGCCTTCGCGGAGTCGAGATCCGGGTACCGCGAGACGCCGAAGAAGCCGGCGCCCTCGGTCGCGAGGATCACCGCGTCGCCGTGTTCGGAGTAGCTGGCCAGGAAGCTGGTCGTGCCGGCCGCTTCGCTGCGGCGCGCGTGGACAACCAGGTGGCCCGCCGCGATGTCCGAGGCCACGTGGTGCCTCCAGATCGTTCCCGGCTCGCGGGTCAGCATGGGACCGGGCTCCTTGGCGGGGTCGACGGCCTGGAACTGCTCTTCCTTCGAGTAGAGGCGCAGCACGTTGTAGCCAGCCGTGGTGAGCAGGCGGGTGGCGTCGGCGATGATCCTCGGCGCTGTCGACTCGGCGGTGTCTCGTCGGAGCCTGTGCAGCCCCGACATGTCGTCGCGGACGAAGCCGGCCTGCTCCAGCCGCTGGCGGCTGGAGCGGTCGACGGGCATGGCGGCGACCGCGTCGAGCGTTGGGTCGACGGCAATGGTGATGGTGGGTGAGGGCACGGTCCTCCGGTCGGGAGTAGTCGGTGCGGGGAAGACGGGCGACGCGGCTACTCCTCGTCGGCGTCGAGGTCCGGGCTGGACTGCGCGTCGTGGATGTAGCCGAACACGATCCGCTCCAGCTGGCCGAGCAGGAGGCCGTTGTGCAGCCGGAAGGCGTCGAGGCGCTCGGCGACGTAGTCCTGCCGGTCGGCCTCGGCACGCGCAACCCGGGCGAGGTTCCGCGTGGACAGCCGGCCCCATTCCAGGAGGTCGGTGGGCGTCGCGAGTTCCATCCACACCCAGATCCCCGAGCCCAGCTTGAGGATGCCGCGGGGGTGGAACATCCCCGAGCGACGGCGAGGATTGGGGCTGCGGCGCTCGCCGAAGCCACGCACCAGGCCGTGGGCCAACTTGTCGAGGGCAGCGGCCTGGACGTGGGCTTCAAGATCGGCGCCGGAGAGGCGCTTGCGGACCTCCGATTCGAGATCGCCCTTGCGGAAGCGCCCGGTCTCGTCGGTGACAGTACGGGCGGCCTCCTCGACGATCTCCCACAGCCGCACTTCGGCGATTGCGCTCACGCGGCATCACGCTCCCGCCACGCCTCGGCCATCTCGGCCAGGGCCGCCATCGCCTGCTCGATCACCTCGCTGGTGATCGCCCGGCCGGTCAGCATGAACTGCTGGTCGTAGAGCTTCACGGTGTCGGTGCCGCGGGCTTGCGCGAGCGGTGGCACCACCTCGCACAGGAACTGGGTGGCCACCCGGCGCTGCCGGACCTCCTCCTCCGCCCGCTCCTTCCGCTCTGCCCACGCAGCCGGAAGGCTCAGCTCGCCCTCGACGACCTTGTCCGCCAACTCCGGATCCTCTTCGCGAAGGCGGGCGAGCTGGGACTCCACGGACTCGGCCTTGGCCTTGTTCTCCCGGGCGGTCTTGTACGCCTCGTCCAGACCCATGGCGCCGCTGATCACCTGGTCCACGAGATCGGAGGCATGCCGGACGACGGTCAGGGCCTGACCGATCCTCCCGAGGGAGACGCCGGCCTGTTCACTGACTGAACGAGCGGAGAGTTCACCCGCTGAACGGCCCTCGTGTTCAGCCGCCGAACACGCCTTGGCGGCGACCATGGCGATCTGGCCCTTGGTCAGGTTGCGTCGACGGATGTTGACCGAGAGCGTGAAAGCGTCCGGGTCGGGGCCGTCGTAGGTGGCGAACTTCGGCTCGACACCGGCGATTTCACATGCGCGAAGGCGGTTGCGCCCGTCGAGGAGGCGGCCGTGGTCGTCCAGCATGATGGGGTGGTACTGGCCGTGCTTCTTGATGTCCTCGGCGAGGGCCAGTAGCTCGTCGTTGTCGAGCATGGGGAAGGTGTCGGCGGTGGGGTGGAGCTCGATGATGGTGTCCAAGAGTTGATGGGATGGGTGGCAGCGCAGCCCGGTGTGGGACACCGACCGCTACGTCGTGGGTGACAGTTCTCGGGGGCCGGCCTTCATGCGACTGTCGGTGTCGTAGAGGTGGCGCTCGGCGGGGTGGAGCAGGTGCTGCACCACGAAGCTCCGCCCGGCGATCTTGTAGAGCCCTCGGCCGCGGGTCAGCGCGGCGATGGCTTGGGTCTCAACTCCGGTCAGTCCCAGCAGGCTTGCGGTTGCCGCGAGCTGGTCTGGTTCCTGGCGGTAGATGATCCGGGTCGCGCAGTCGGTGAGCAGGCCCTCGGCCAGGGCTCGGCCTCGGGAGCCGGCGTCGCCGGCCGACAGGAGGTCGGAGAGGCGGTGGATGACCAGGACGTTGGCGATGCCGAGGCCGCGGCTGAGCTTCCACTGGGCCTGCATGCGTTCCAGCAGTGGGAGGTGGCGCAGGAGGCGCCATGCCTCGTCGTAGATGACCCAGCGTCGCCCGCCGCCTGGGTCGGACAGTGCGGCTTCCATCCAGGCGGAGGCGCAGGTCATGGCCAGGATCAGGCCGGTGTCGTCGCCGGCCGAGCCGAGCTGGGACAGGTCGATGCTCAGCATCGGCGCCTGCGGGTCGAACTCGACGGTCGAAGGGGCGTCGAACATGCCGGCCAGGTCGCCCTGGACGAGACGGCGCAGCGCGTGGGCGAGGTCCTCGGCGGCGGCGCCGAGGCGGCGGGCCGGGTCGCCGAGGGCGTCGTCGAGGCGGCTGGCCTTGCCGAGCATCGAGGCGACATCGCCGAGCAGAGGGACGCGGCCGGTGCGCTCGGCGTCGGCGACGACCTCGTCGAGTGCGATGTCGAGGGCGGTGTGCTCCATCGGAGCGAGGTCGCGGTGGAGCACGGTGCGGGCCAGGCTCGCCAGGAGTAGCAGGCGGCGCTTGCGGACCTCGGTCGCCCAGTCCGCCGGGTCGGCGCCGACCGGCGCGGTCGGCGCATCCAGGGGGTTGAGCCTGCCTCGCATCCCGGGGCCGAGCGCGATGGTGCGCCCGCCGAGGGCCTCGGCCACGCCCGTCCACTCGCCCTTGGGGTCGCAGGGGACGTAGACCTTGTAGCCGTGGGCGATGCTGCGCAGGGCAAGGGACTTGGCGAGCGCGCTCTTGCCCATGCCGATGACTCCGGCCAGCAGGACGTTGGGGTTGGTGAAGCCCTCGACCTTCCCGTACAGCTCGAACGGGTCGAAGCAGAATCCGGCTTCTGCGTGGACGTCTCGGCCGATGTACATGCCTCCGGAGCCGAGGCCGCCCTCCGCGAGGAAGGGGAATGCCCCGGCCGCGACGGCGGTGGTCATGCGGTGGGCGGGGAGGCGGAGCTTGCCGCCGCGGGCGGAGGCGGGGCCGGGGCGGCCGGCGCCCGGGTAGACAGGCCGGGCGTCGAGTTCGTCGACGGCGGTGACGGTGCGGGCGTCGGGCCGGTCGGCGAGGCGGGCCTCGCGCTGGGCGGCGACGAGGTCGCGGCGTGCCTGGCGGCGCTTGCTGCGGTCGCCGCGGGCAGGGGTGAACAGCGCGCTGGCGCTGGTGCTGGTGCGAATTCGCAAGGGCTGGTGGGCCTCTCTCGGCTGCCGGTCAGCGGCGGATCATGCCGGGGGCGGGTGCGTGCAGGTCGGTGGGTGTGGTGAAGTGCCGGACCCGGGTGGAGGCCTTGAGGTGGCGCTGGCAGATCGTCAGATCCGGGGCCCCTTCGGGGAGCCGGGTGGCGCAGGCCTCGCGGGTGGGCAGGCGTCCGTCGGCACGCGGGGCGGCGTGGTACGCGGCGTGCAGATGCTCGCTGACCTGCCACATCCTGATGCGGGCGTTGTGGAGCTCGTTGCCCTCGGCGGCCACGTGGGCGCGCGTGCGGACGGTGGCCTGGTCGAGGAGCAGGTGCATGGCGACGGCGTGCTCGTGGAGCGCGTCGAGTTCCGCGCGGGTCAGCGGCTGGGTGCTGGTGAGCTCGGTGTCGCGGTGGCAGGAGAGGGAGGCGGTGGCGAACCCGATCAGGTTCGGCGCGTCGTGCATGGGGAGCCCTTCGATGGTCAAAGGCGGGCCAGCGGGAGGGCGGCGGCGGTGAAGGCCTCGGCCTGCTGGAGGCTGAGGCGGCGCAGGTCGATCAGGGCGGCTACGGCGGCGGTCTCGACCTGGGCGCAGGCGGCGCTGAGCTGGTCGGCGTCGTCGGCGCTGACGACGAGCAGGCCGGTCATCGCTACGTCGGCGTGGCCGGCGATCAGCTGCAGCTCGCGCTGCTTGACGTCCTGGTACTCGACGGTGTCGGCCTCGGAGTCGACCTGGCCGCGGCGTACGCGCTCGGCGGCGTCGGAGATGATCGTGGCCTTCTTGCGTTGGACGTCCTTGAGCGCGGCGTCCAGGTGCTGCGGGGTGTAGAGCAGCGAGAGGGTGCGCCGCACGCCGGAGGAGTACAGGAGCTGGTGGAGGAAGCCCGCGCTGGTCTCGGTGCGGGGCCACTGCTCGATCCAGAAGACGGCGTGGTGTGCGCTGTCGGTGCGGATCTTCTCCGGCTCCTCGACGAGGACGACGGGGCCGGCGGCGGCGATGTCGGCCTCGGGGCGGCCGGAGTCGGACCAGCGCTCCAGTGCGCCGAGGACGGCCGGGTCGTAGGCGGTGCGCACGGTGGCGGCGATCTCGCCTGCGGTGAGCCAGCCGCCGGGGGTGAGTCCGGCGCCTCTGATGGACTGGTCGAGGGAGGCAGTGAGCTGGGCGAGGACCGCGAAGGCGCCGGTGAGTCCGCCGCCGGCCTGGTTGATCAGGCGGCGTGCCTCGCGCAGGTCCAGGGCGATGGCAATGTACGCCTCGTGCGGGGCGGCGGCCGGTCCGGAGGCGGCCAGGAGGTCCTCGTAGATCGGACCTGCGACCGGGGTGGAGGGCTGGCCGTGCTCGAGCCAGTACCGCTGGAGGGCGTCGCCCGAGTCGGGAACGGTGCGCTCCATCACCTGGATGCGGGCGATCTGCCCCGAGCGTGACAGGGCGGCCAACGCCCTTCCCCAGCCGGTGACGTTGCTGGACTGGGTCGAGGGGTCGAGCAGGGCGAACGCGCGGCTGCTGACGCGGGTGACGGCAGTGAGGGTGCCCTGCTGCTGGTCGTGGACCGCGCCGAGCCGGCCGTCGGGGGAGGTGACGGCGCGCAACGAGGCGGCGGTGCCGGGCAGGTGGAGCAGGCCCTCGACGCGGGGCCGGGTCGAGGGGCGGGCCAGCCAGATCAGCTGGCCGCGGGTGCGCCGCAGCCAGTAGCGCACGGCGATCGGCGCCCACTCGGCCAGCGACCGGCCGCGTATTCGGACGACGACGGCGATGGCCATCAGCACCCACAGGGGCGTGAGGGTGAGCGCCCCGACGATGCCGGCCGTCATCAGCACGGCGAGCAGGACGGCGCCACCGATCGCGGTGAGCACAAGCTGCGGGAGGGTCAGGCCGAGGAGGATGCCCCGGCGGCTTCTGGCGGGGAACTTGATGGTGGCGGGGGTCTCGCTGGTGCTCAGGAGGAAGTGCTCTCTTGGTGCGGGGGCGGGAGGGCGACCCGGGGCCCTCCCGGCGGCGTGGCCGGGAGGGGGCAGAACTGTCTCTGCCGGCGGGGTGCGGAGGGAAGCGCGGGGCCGCGCGTGGACCGGCGGGCCGTCAGGCGGACGGCGTGCGCTGGGGAAAGGTGAACCGCTGGCCGGAACCGGTTGCGGTCGGGCCGGAGGACTGGGCGATCACCGGGTCGAAGGCCGGGCCGCTGCCTCCAGCCGGCGAGGCACCCGGTGTGGACAATCCCGGCGAACCCGACGCGGCATGGGCGGCTGCGGCCGGACCCAACCCACCGGAAGCCGCTGGGGCGCCCGAGGATGTACCGGGTGCGCCAGCGCGAGTGATGAGGGCACGACCCTGGTCGCCGTCGGTCCGGTCGGTGGCGGGTCGGCTGACCAGTGGCACGCCGCCGTCGCCGCCGCCGGAACGCTGGGGCCCGCCGTAGCGGAACGAGGTGGGCGTCGCCTTGGCCAGGGTGTCGGTGCTCGGACCCTCGGGCCCGCCACCTCCCCCGCCGCCCTGCCCCGTGCCGATGGACTGCATGCCAGGGACCTGGGAGGGCCCGGCGGGACTGCCGCCGGCCATGCCCGCCCCGGCCGCTGCTCCGTCGGAGCCCGCGGTCATGGCCATCTGCCCGCCCTTCTTGGCCGCGGCGCCGGCAGTCTGGAGTCCGGCAGCGGTGGAGCGGTGCAGGTCGTGCGACTGGCCGTCGCCAGCCCAGTGGATGAACTTGTAGATCATGAAGGGGGCCAGAAGGACCAGGGCCATGACGACGAGGCCGGCGATGATGTCGCTCAGCGCCTGGATGCCGTCCTTGGTGTCGCTGTTGCCGATCGCGGAGACGCCGACGAGCATGATGATCGTCACGACCAACTTGGAGAAGACCACGGTGGCGGTCGCCTCGATCCATCGCCGCCGCCAGTCGCGGGTCGGCTCCCACGGGCCGCCGGCCGCAGCGAAGGGGGCCAGGATCACGAGCACGAGGATCGACACCTTACGGAAGATCATCATGCCCCAGTAGAGAATCGCGCCGACGGCGCAGCCGAGCGCGACCAGGGCGGGTATGGCCCAGCCCAGCGGCGACGTGATCGAGATCATCGACACCTTGACGAGGCGGCGCACCGCGTCGTCCATGCTGGCGTTGGCCACGGTGAACAGGCCGCGGGACAGCGCGTCGACCACGACCAGGGCCACGCCGGTGAAGGTGATCGCGGTCAGGGCGAAGAAGATGCTGCTGACGGTGGCGGTGACGGCTTGGCCGAGGGCTTGGCCGTCGCGCCGCCAGGCGGCTCTGATCAGCTGCAGGATGAACGTCATCACGATCATCGTCAGCGCGATCGGCAGGATGAGCGCGTAGTTGCTGCGGAACCAGTCGGCGCTCAGGTCGACGTTGGTGGTCTTGTCGACGGCGCGGCTGGCCAGGTCCACGGCGCTCTTCGCGAGGTCGCCGCAGCTCTTGGCGATCCAGTTGCCGATGCTCTCGGTGATGGAGTCGGATACTCCGCCGACGACGACGTCGCAGAGCAACCCCGAACCCGGAAGATCACAGAAACCGATGGTCTCCTCCTCAAGTAAGAGACGGGCAGGGGCGGTTAGGGGTAGACGGTGGGGGCGACAGCCGCGAGCGCGCAGTCGCTGCCGGGACGGCACTGGATGGCGAGGGTGACGGCGCGGTCCTCGGCGCCCCGGCCGCCGCCGTCCCAGGCGATGTTGACCTTGGCGGTGACGGTGACGGCGTAGATGTAGGCCTGGGTGAGGGCGCCGGGGTTCTGCGCGATGGCCTTGGTGTAGGCGTCGGGCACGTGAGCCGTGGCACCGCTGGCCGTGGAGGTCTGGCCGGTGTCGCGCATCCGCGACCACAGCACCGGGTCGGGCACCTGGCCCGCGACGGAGTCGCCGTCCGCGTACTGGGACTCGGAGGTGAACCACAGCCGCAGGCCGGACAGGAAGTTCTGCTGGGTCACCCGGCGCGAGTCGTAGGACCACAGGGTGGTGGCGAAGGCGGCGGCGAAGTCGGTGGGGCTGCTGGTGTGCGGGGGGCGGGCGACGGTGGCGCCCGCGGCGGTGGCGGCCGTGCTCGGGCGGGCCGAGGCGGTGGCCGAAGGGGTGGAGCGCACGGAGGAGCTGGGACTCGGCGCGGGGTGGTCGGTGTGGCCGCCGCCTGCCAGCCGGGCGAGGAGCCCGGCCAGCAGACCGACGACCAGCAGCACGCCCAGCCCGATCAGAAGCCGACGGCGGAATGTCGAATCACCGCCGGAGACAAGGGACTTGGGCTTGGGCACTTACTTGACCTGCGTCCCCAGGGCACTGAAGAACGCGACCAGCCCGTTGGCGGCGCCCAGGAGCAGGGCGACACCGGAGGCCACCATCGCGCCCTGCTTGCCCTTCTGCTCGGCTCCGTGGCTGCCGCTGTGATGGCCCCAGGCCCAGACGACGCCGGCGACGCAGAGCGCGCCGACGGTCGCGATCACCGCGAACAGGTTGATGGAGGAGACGACCTGCTTGAGGACGCTCAGGCCGGGAAGGCCGCCCTCGGCCGGGGCGACGCCCGGGTCGAACGCGAGGTTGGTGACCGCCTCGGCGGCGAGGATCAAGGACAAACGCTTCTCCAGAGAGAGGGGGAGGACGTGCCGGGGCGCGATGCGGCGCCACGCCGGCGCGCGGGAGGGAGGAAAGGGAGAGAAGAAGCTCAGGGGGCTACCCGGCGGATCGCGATCACGCCGGATTTCCACGAGCTGTAGGAGGCGAGGCGAACGACATCGCCCGTGTGCGGCGCGTGCACCACGAGGCCGTCGCCGATGTACATGCCCACGTGTTCGGGCCCGTTGGGGCCCGGCTCGGTGAACAGGAGGTCACCGGCGCGCAGTTGGTCGGGCGAGACGGCGCTGCCCTGCTTGACCTGGTCGTAGGTGACGCGCTCCAGCGTGATCCCGGCCGCCTTGTAGGACTGCTGCATTAGGCTGGAGCAGTCGCAGCGGCCCATCGGATCGGGCCCGTGGCTGTTCGTGCAGAGTCCGCCCCACTGGTAGGGGGTGTTCAGCTGCCCGAGAGCCCAGCGGATCGCGGCCTGCACGGCCGGCGAGGCATCGGTGGGGATCTGGTAACCGGCCGGCAGCACGCCCGGCGGGATGATGCCCCAGTCGGTCCCCGGTGGCGTGCACGAACCCGGCGAGGCGCTGGATGGCGGCGCGGTGCCGGCCACCGGGGCCTTGAGCGCCGTGCCGATCGCCTGCTGCAGAGCGGTCGCAAGCGGCTCCCACTGCGCGTACGCATCGGGATAGCCGCTCTTCTGGACCTTCTGCGCCGCGACGGTGAGCGGGAGATTCTGCCAACCGGCCACCGCGAGCAGAGCCTTGTAGAACGCCGTGGACGCGTACACCGGGTCCTGCAACTGCGCCGGACTGCCCCAGCCCTGACTGGGCCGTTGCTGGAACAGGCCGAGCGAGTCCCGGTCGCCGCTGGACAGGTTCCGCAGCTGCGACTCCTGCATCGCGGTGGCGAGCGCGATCACCTGGCCGCGCGGCGGCACCTGGAGGGCGATACCGGTGGCGACGATCGTCTGGGCCATGGGGATCTGCACGGTCGGAAGGTCCATCCCGGCGACGGGGGCGGTCGGTCCGGCGGCGCCGGACAGGATCAGCTTGATCGCGGCCTGGATCGCAGCGGTGTCCACAGGCTGTGGGCCGCCGCTGCCGGAGCAGGCCCCGCTCCCGTTGTCGAACTTGCCGTCCTTCTGGGCGGCCATGGCGACCGGAAGGATCAAGGCGAAAGGGGTGAGAAGAATGGCGGCGCCGAGACCGGCGGCGACCTTCTTCACATGGCCTGCCGCTGGAGCGAGCCCTCCTTACGGCTCGGGCCCGGCGGGGCATCGAAGGGCAGGGGAAGGTGAAGTCCCGTCACGGGAATCTCCGATCGTGTGGGTGCGCGGGCGGCTCGTCGAAAGGCGTCACGGCGCGGTGGTGGAAATGAGGAGAGTCGCGGCCAGCTGGCTTTTCGGTGGAAGTTCCCGCTTCCATCCAGCCAGGTCACGGCGCTTGCGGCGACGACTACGAACCTAGGGATCCGGATATCTCCCGTGCAAGGACTTCGCGAATATTCGCGAAAATTGCCGAAGTCCTTGCGTAGGAGATATTGCGATCCTAGGTTCGTTGAAGGCCCGGCAGACCTCTGCGCTGCGGGGCCTTTCTGCGCGCCAGCCGCGACCGGACTCGCCCCCGGCCGCAGTTGCTTCACGCGAAAATGCCGCCCACTTCCTGCGAGGACATTTGACGACCGACTACACCCTTCTCCGGGGCGATGCCCTGACCCGCCTGACCGAGCTGCCGAGCGGCACCGTCGACTGCGTGGTCTGCGACCCCCCGTACAACAGCGGCGGGCGTACGACCCAGGAGCGCGTGGGGCGAAGCGCCAAGGACAAGTACACGACCGCGGGCTCGAAGAAGCAGCTCCCGGACTTTCCTGGCGAGAACAAGGACCAGAGGTCGTACGGCTTCTGGCTCTCGCAGCTGCTCGCCGAGGCCTACCGGCTGACCGTCGACGGCGGCACCGCCTGCATCTTCACCGACTGGAGGCAGCTGCCCACCACTACGGACGCCCTGCAGGCCGGCGGCTGGACCTGGCGCGGCATCGTGCCCTGGCACAAGCCCGCAGCCAGGCCACAGAAGGGCCGGTTCACACAGAATGCCGAGTTCGTGGTCTGGGGTAGTCGGGGAGCGATGGACGGCGACCGCCACCCCGTGTACCTCAAGGGTCTGTTGGAGGGCAGCCAGCCCTCGGGCAGCAAGCGGATGCACATCACGCAGAAGCCGATCGGTGTGATGCGCGACCTGGTGCAGATTTGCCCGCCGGGCGGCACGGTCCTCGACTTCACTGCCGGGTCCGGCTCGACCGGCGTCGCCGCGCTGCTGGAGGGCCGGTCGTTCCTCGGCATCGAGCTGACGGATCACTACGCCGACATCGCCGAACAGCGCCTCGCCGACGCGCAGCGCAGTCTCGCCGCCGATTAGCCCTGACCAGCCGTAACACGCCACTGCCCCGGGGCGGGCACGCCCCGGGGCACGCCCCTCCACGTCCCAGGAGCTCTGCTATCGCCCCCAGCCACACGACCTCGCACACGGCACACGACCCGACCATGGAGGTGTATCCGGGATACCTGGCAGGCCCCGGAGGTGCGGCCCAGTGCCTGAGCGACTTCCTCACCGGCCGCAACGACTGGAACATCCACCACTCGACCGGTTCCACCGCCGTGATCCACGAGAAGGCCACCACCCTCCTCGAACTCGACCACTCCTCCTCAGCAGGGCCGGGCTGGACGCTCGCCGGCTACCGCACACCCAACGGCCGACTCGACTGGACCGCGACGTTCTGCCCCCGCACCCCGGCGGAAGTCCCGACAGCCGTCCTTCGCCGCCTCGCCTACGCGCTGTCCCAGCCCACCGACGCCGAGCGAGACCGGCAGCTGTGGGGATCAACCAATACCGGCCCCGAGAACGCGATCGAGCACGAGGTCGACTTCACCGGAGACCAGTGGTGCCGCGGCGGGGATCTCACCGGACTCCTGACGTACACCTCCCCACACGCGACGGCCGGTATCGACATCGACGGCCTTCACGCCAACCGCCCGCTCGACCTCGACCCGGTGTTCACCGTCTGGGGTGGCATCCCCGGCCGCGAGGACGAACGGTGGCGCGCCCGGTTCACGCGCTGGACCCCGACCGTCCTGATCACCGAGGCCGTACGAACCGTCACCCGGCCCGCTGCCTACCGGCGTCTGTCCTCGCAGATCCCCATGGCACACCGGGCGCGCCTGTTCACCAGCCCCCTACACCGTCCACATCCGGAGACCACCCGTGCCCGCTGATCCCTCCCGCACCGCAGCACCGCCCATGGACCCGGACGACCGCGTCCACGTCATCCCCGGCTACCTCGCCGGCCCCGGCGATCCCGACGCGGCCCTCGAACAGTTCCTGTCCGATCACGCCGCCTGGTCCCGGTACCGGCCCGCCGGCGGTGACACGACCGTCCTGGTCAGCGACGACCTCCTCTTCCGCGTCCAGCTCGACCACGAGCCGGACCTCAACGACCAGATCCGCTGGACGATCGTCGAATACGCCGACCCGGTCGGCGACGTGGTCTGGCGGGCGACCTTCGATGCCGCCACCCCACACGAGATCCCGATGGCAGTGGCACGCGCGCTCACTGCCACCTTCCACGGCTTCGACCCGACTCGCCTTCACGTCGCGTCCGACGGCCACGCGAGCAAGCAGACGGTTGGGGATTACCTCCGCAACGAGGGCTGGTCGATTGCTGACCACGGTGACGCCATGGCGTTCAGGAGTCTCGACGGCAGCGCCGTCCTCAGCCAGCACGACCTCGCCCCCTACCTCGACGAGCCTGGTGGCGAGGCCGCCTGGAGCCTCGCCACCGCGACAGACCTGCATGTCGGACCGCCTGGCACATCAGAGCACCACTGGCACGCCGAGTTCTCCGCATTCGCACCCGCCTATCCGGTCCTCGCAGTCCTGCACGAGCTGATCGAGCCGATGCCCGCCAAGCGGCGCAGCACCGAGCTGCCCCAGGCACTCCGCGAGCACGTGACGACCCGGCCCGACCCCAGAGCGCTCCGTTCCTCTGCCGCAAGCCGCCGAACTTCCAAGACCAGCACCGCTCTTGGAAGCCCGCCCGAAGCACCTTCCGTGACACCCCCAACCGTGCCTCCCGGCCCGGCGACACGGAGGCACTCGTGACCAGTCGCCCGTTCCTGACAACCCCGGACGAATTCGACGGCGATGTTTTCGTCCGCCCGGTGTACCTGGCCGGCAGCCGCTACACCGGTGACTTCGCACTGAAGCCTCTCTCCGACCAGGGGTTCGACGGCCGACACGACGACCTCGGCAACTACTACCTCACGGCGCCCGACGGCCGCATCCGTGTGGGCTTCATTCCCGAGCAGGAGTGGGACACCCTCTGGAAGATCGCCGTCCACCGGAACGCCTTTTCTGCGCCGGAGTGGGTCGCAAACTTCTCCGAAGACACCCCCGCCGAGATCGTCACCGCCGTCACTACCGAGATCGCCCAGATGTCCAGGGAGGACGACGACGTCTGGCTCGAGGGGCGGCCCGCAAGAGCCTCGGAGTGGCTCGCTCCCTACACCATGGCGGGCTGGACACCGCAGCCGGCGGACCGCGGAGCAACGACCCTTCACTCGCCGGACGGCCTCGCCAACGTCACACACCACCTTCTTCCGCTCGGCCCGGAAGACGCCGAACAGGCAGGCCAGGACGGAAGATTTCAAGTCCAGTGAGACGGTCGTGATGCTATGAGGTTTGTGGTGCGGGTTGGCTGCGCTTGGCGGGGTCGTTGATCCATGCCGTCTTCGGGATCTCGGGTGGTCTGGGGCGGCGGCCGAAGCGTTCGGGGTGGCGCGCGTAGGCCTCGGAGAGGGTGATGGCCCGCTGGTCGCGGATCTCCTCGGCGGTGCCGAAGTGGACGCTGGCGGGTGTGTGAAGTCCGATGCCCGAGTGCCGGTGTTCGTGGTTGTAGTACGCGATGAAGGCGTCGAACCATTCGCGGGCGTGGGCGAGGGAGTCGAATCGCTCGGGGTAGTCGGACATGTACTTGGTGGTCTTGAACTGGGCCTCGCTGTAGGGGTTGTCGTTGGAGACCTTGGGGCGCGAGTGGCTCCTGGTGACGCCGAGGTCGATCAGCAGCTGGGAGACTTTCTTGGAGGTCATCGAGGTGCCCCGGTCGGCGTGCACGGTCTCGGGGACGATGCCGTTGCGTGCGATGGTCTCGCGGATCAGCTCCTCGGCTCGTTCGGCTGATTCGGCCGCCTCGACGGTGTGGCCGACGATGTAGCGGCTGAAGATGTCGATGATGACGTAGGCGTGGTACCAGATGCCCTTGCGGGGGCCGGCCGCTTTGGTGATGTCCCAGGTGAAGACCTGGGAGGGGCCGTCGGCGACCAGTTCGGGCACCGTCTTGGCCGGGTGGGTGGCCTGGCGGCGGCGCTCACCGGACTGGCCGCGCTCGCGCAGGATCCGGTACATCGTGGAGACCGAGCAGTGGTAGCGCCCGGTGTCCAGTTCGCGGGCCCAGATCTGCGCGGGTGGCAGTTCGGCGTACTCGGGGCTGTTCATCAACTTCAGGACCGCGTCACGCTCTTCGGCCGTCAGGGCGGAGGGTTGGACCTGCGGGGACCTGGGCTTGCGCGGGGGTGGCGGTTTCAGTCTGCGGTAGTGGGTGGCCCGGGAGCGGCCGGTCAGCCGGCACGCGGCCGTGGTGCCCAACTGGTGTTCGATGGCGGTGAACGCCTCGTCCACGACGGGGTCGGCGGCGTGCGTCAGTCCGCGCTCTCGGAGATCATTTCCAAGAGCGCCGACGCTTTTCCCAGGACCTCCAGCGCGGCCTTGTTCCGGGCGAGCTCCCTCTCCAGCCGTTCCACCTGGCGGCGCAGCTTCTCGTTCTCCGCCTCGGTGGCGGACTTCTTCGGGCGGGCCGGGCTCGTGCGGCGGTCGACCAGGTTCTCCAGGGCCCCGGCGTCGCGCGCGGCCCGCCACTCGGTGACGTGGGAGTGGTAGAGGCGCTCGCGGCGCAGGACCGCGCCCTTCTCGCCCTCGGGCGCGGCGTCGTACTCGGCGACGATCCGCAGCTTGTACTCGGGCGTGAAGGTGCGGCGCTTCGGCCGGGGAGCCGGGTCGGACGCGGACGGCTTGGTGCTGGTCATCAGGGGTGGAACTCCTACTCGGGCCCTCTCAGGCTAACCCGACAAAGCGGGACGTCTCACCCAAGGCTGACAGAGAGGGGGACGGCCGCTACTACATCGGAACCACGACCCGAACCGGCTGGTACGGGAGGCTCAGCTCCGCCACCCCAGCTCGAGTCCTCCACGCAGTCACGGCTGCCATGCTCGCTACCGGACCGGTTGTCCGCTACCGCGGCGAACTCACCCACCTCGCAGAGCACCTGGCCGCCGTAACCCCTATTGTCCCGTTGCCACCCAGCCCCCTGGACGTCCAGCGCTCACTCGCGGCCAAAAGCCGTTCGCGCCAGCGGATGGTCCCCATCGCCGTACCGTCCACAGCCACCCGCCTCGCCTGGACTACCGCCACACCTGGCTGCCCAGGGCGGTCGACGCGAACCCGCACTTAAAATCCCACGCCCCGACGCTGAGGCGCGCGACCCTGCCCGCATACCTACGTGCCCAGGTCTCTGGCGGTGAGCCTTGGCGATGGTCTGGTTGCTGAGGTGGGATCGGCGGTGACGTCGAGGGCCGTGATGACGAGGACCTGGAGTCCGACGGCGATGGCATGACGACCAGGCAGCCCATCCTGGCGGATTCAAGAATCGCCGTCCTGGATGGCGTCACTGACGACGCGGGGCCGTGGGCGCGGGCGGGCGTGGTCCGCCCACGGAGGGCGCTGAAGACTCGCAGATTCCTGAAAATGACTCTGAGATCGCTTGGATCATGGATATGACGTGGCATAGCTTGTCGTCCTAGATCAGGCGATCACGCCTCTAGGGAAAGGAATGACACTGCACGGTAGGGAACCTCTGAAGGCGGCGCGACAGCTCGGCGAGACAGCGTTTGGCAATGTCGGGGAGCGCGTCAGTCAGGGCGATCGCTACCTGACAACGGAGGAGGCAGCTGCCTTAATCGGCATACGCCCGAAGACGCTCCGGAACTGGCGCTCGCAAGGTAAGGGACCCAGACCGATCCGCCTTGGGCACGTTGGAGGCCGTGTGCGTTACCGACTGTCAGATGTTGGAACCTTTCTGTCCCTCGGGGCGGCCAATGGTGTCGTTCCGGGGCTTCGCAGGGCCTCTGGCTCGCGTCGCCCCGGGGCGCAGGAGAAGCGGAGGGGGAGTACCGATGGGGAAAGCTCATGTGAGTGACCGTCATCACAAGAGCCATCCGGAGCCTGGCGAGAAGGTGTGTCGAGAGCATCGAAAGGTGCCCACCGCGGCTCACGGAGACGGTAGCCGATGGGAGGTGCGCGGGTGGGACAACTCGGGCTCGCCGCTCCCGAAAAGGCGGTTCGCTGACAAGGGTGAAGCGGAGCGTCATGCGGCAGCGATCACGAACGACCTGGCCGAGGGCGACTACATCGACCCTCGGGACTCGCGGACCACGGTGAAAGTGTGGGCCGCTGACTGGCTCTCGGCGCAGGGCGGCGACGGGTCGACGGCCGAGAACCGCGAGAGATATGTGCGACTTCACATAGTCCCGGGAATTGGGGATCACGAGCTCGGACAGGTGGAGCGCCGCCCGTCCATTGTCCAGAACTTCCTCAAGGGGCTGGAGGATAAAGGCCTATCGATCGGCTATCGCTACAATGTATTCATAGCTCTTTCGTCGATCTTTGCGGCAGCAGTCGAGGATCGCCTGATAAAGAGGAACCCCTGCCATTCGCGCTCTGTGACCAAGCCGAAGATTCCTCCCAGGACACTGGTCCCATGGGAATTTCAGAGGGTCAATTCTGTGATTCTCGGATTGCCTGAGAGATTGCGCGCTGCAGGATGGGTCGGATTCGGCGCGGGGCTTCGCCAGGGGGAGATATTCGGTATCGCGGAGTCTGATATCGACTTTCGCCGGCGGATAGTCAGAGTGCGGCAGCAGGTGAAGCTCCTCAAGACGGGTGTCAAGGTGTTCGCGCTTCCGAAGGGAGGAAAGACCCGGGAGGTGCCGATGGACGATCTCCTCGCGGAGAAGTTGGCCCAGCACCTCTCCGACTTCCCGTCGGTGCGCGTTTCGCTACCGTGGGGCACTCCGGCCGCAAAACCGAAGTCGTTTCGCCTTCTGTTCACGGACGTCGATGGCAATGCGCTTCTGAGGTCCACGTTCAACCTGACGGTCTGGAAGCCAGCGCTTGTCAGTGCGGGAGTGATTCCGCCGCCGATCAGGGCGCAGAAATTCGAGGCGTCGCCGGAGGACGGTATGCACGCCCTCCGGCACGCCTTCGCTGCTGCGCTGATCGACGGCGGGTGCTCGATCAAGGACCTCGCCGCATACCTGGGGCATGCGGACGAGGCCTTCACCCTGCGGACCTACGTCCACCTCATGCCCAAGAGCGACGAGCGGGCGCGTTCCGCGATCAGCAGGGCTCTACTTGCAGCCGATGGGCCCGCTCCGGGCGGAGTCCTGCCGGCTGTGTAGGCCAAGCGGGGTCAATGTGCCCCGAATGTGCCCTCTCAGGGTCATCCCGCTTCGTTTGTGCAGGTCAGCGCGGTTCAGATGAGCGTCTGCCAGTAGTACCAGAACCGGTTGAGGACGAGCAGCGCGATCACCGCAGCCCACAGCACCGGCAGCGCCCAGTGGTAGCGCGCGGCCTCGCGGACCACCACCGCCGCCCGCGGCCCGACCGGGATCGCCCCGGATCGCAGGTTGTGCAGGGTCGTGTACCAGCACAGCACCACCACCGCCGTCCAGACCACCATGCAGTACGGGCAGAGCGCGCCGATGTCGTACAGCGCCTGGTCGATCAGCCAGTGCACGAAGACGACGCCGAGCACGGTGCCGGCCTGCAGACCCCACCAGAACCAGCGGCGGAAGGCCGCGCCCGCCAGCAGACCCGCACCGATCGCGGCCAGTGCGCCGAAGGCGGCCAGGCCGAGCAGCGGGTTCGGGAAGCCGAAGACCTCGGCCTGCTCGGTGCGCATCACCGAACCGCAGCTGATCACCGGATTGAGGTTGCAGCTGGGGATGTACGAGGGGTTCTCCAGGATGCGGAGCTTGTCGAAGGTCAGGACGGCCGAGGCGGCCAGCCCGAGCAGGGCACCGAGGAGGAGCAGCAGCGAGAACACTCGGCTCGCGCCGATCGTCGCGCCGGGCGCCGCAGTGGCGTCGGCACGGTCGCCGGCGGACGCGGGGCGACGGGGGTTCACAGTGGTCGGGGCGGTCATGGCAGAACACTCCGGTGGGTGAGAAGGGCCGGCCCGGCCGGGAGTTCGGCCGGGCCGGTGGTGCTCACTGCAAGCCCGCGGCCTGCTTCACCTGCGCGGTGAACTGCTCCGGCGTCACCGGGCGGTTCGCGCTGAACAGGGTGATCGGCTTGCCGTCCAGCTTCACCGTCGGCGTGCCCGTCACCCCGCTGTCGTTGAACGCCGCCGCGACCTTCGCCGCCCACGGCGCGTAGGTGCGCTCGGTGACCGCCTTGACGAAGGCGTCCGTCTTCAGCCCCGGCACCTGCTCGGCCAGGTCCAGCAGGTGGTTGACGCTGCCGAAGCCGTCCTCGTGCTCCTCCGGCTGGTTGGCGTAGAGCACGTCGTGGTACTGCTTGAACTTGTCCACGCCCTCGTTGAGCGCGGCGCCGACCGCGGCCAGCGCGGTGCGCGAGCCCTTGCCGCCGAGGTTCTTGTCCAGGAACGCGGCCAGATGGTAGTCCACCTTGACCGTGCCGTCGTCGGTGAGCGTCTTGACCGTCTCGCCGTTGGTCGACTCGAAGGTCCTGCACACCGGGCAGCGGAAGTCCTCGAACACCTGCAGCGTGTGCGGGGCGTCCGCCTTGCCGTAGGTGATCACCGTCCCGTCCGGGCCGGTGGCGTTGGCGGGGACGACCAGCGCGGTCGGCTCGCCGGCGGCGGAATCGGCGGACGACTTGCCGTCACCCGCCGCGCTGATCGCCAGCGTGGTGCCGCCCGCCAGGGCGAGGACGGCGACGACGGACACGGCGACGACGATCCGCCGCCGGCGCTCGGCGGCCAGCCGCTCCAGGCGCTGCGCCTCCTGGATCCGCTGCCGGGCACTGATCTTCTCGGAGTGCTTGCGGCTGGGCTTCTTGTCGGCGGGCTGCTTGCCTGCGGTCGTACGGGTGCTGTCGGTCTGGGCCATGGTGGGTCAACTCCGTGACGTGGCGCGCGGGTGCGCGCAGGGGTGCCCGCCTCGGCGCGGCGGCGGCGCGGGGCGCTCGCGGCCGCGCAGGGACGAGGAGGCTCGGTCGGTGAACGCGGGAGTCGTGCGCACTGCCTGCGCGGGGCTCCACCGGGGCGGTGGGCCGCAGCCGGCCGACCGGGCGCGGCCCCGAGAAGGGGCGGCGCGTCAGGGGTGGCGGTCCGTCAGCAGGCAGGCGCGAAGGCGGGCGGCCCGCGACGCGGTGCCGGGGCGACCACCACGTCCTCGCGGCGCGGCCGCGGAAGGTCCGAGACCGGCAGCGGCACCCGCAGCACCGGGCGCACCGGCACCGGCGTCAGCAGCGCGAACAGTGCCCGCAGCGGGGCCGCGAGCGAATCGCTCAGCAACCGCAGTGCCCGGGCCAGGCCGGACAGTGCGGAGTCGCCCAGCCGCAGCCAGACGGCGGCCGCGAAGGCGACCAGCAGGTGGACCACCAGGACGAGCAGTTGGGTCAGCGCCGGCGGGAACGGCCCGCCGTGGCCCAACTGCCCCGAGAACAGCGAACCGTCCACCGAACCGCCGCCGCACACCAGCAGGTTCATGCCGCGCGCGGAGACGTGCTCCGGCCCGAGGACCGGACCACAGCCCGCCTGGCCGAGGTTGAAGGTCGTGTTCAGCAGCAGCTCGACCGGCACCAGCACGGCCGAGATGTGCAGCAACCGCCGCTCCCCGCCGGCCAGCGCGGCCGCGACCAGGAAGACGACGCCGGTCGCGGCGACCACCAGGGTCAGCGGCAGCGGGCGACCGGTGATGACGACCTGCCCCAGCGCGGACAGCGGCACGGCGAGCGCGGTGAACACCGCGGCCCGCAGGGCCCTCGTCGCAGGGGTGGAAGTCGTCACGCCCGGAGTATGTCACGAGCGTGACACCGCGCACGAGGGCACATCGGCCCTTGCGTTCCTGACGGCGGAACAGGGCTCCCCGCCGGCGCCCGCCCGTTCGCGGCCCGGAGGTGTAAAGTCGCCCGCCGCGACGGGTTTGTCGGCGGGCGGTCGGCCATCCAATTCCACCCGTAGGCGGGGCAGGGTGGTAGTAGTTCACCAGGGCTGGAACGGCGAACTTCGAACACAGGGGCCTTCGCTGATCTCCAGGTTCCCATGCAGAAGCGCGTGGTCAATCAAGTAGCCCGAGACGCTGGAGTGGGACTCGACGGCGTCAAGGTCAAGATCAACCGTGATACGGACTTGATCGGGCGTGGCCTGTATGGCCATACATCGCCGGATGGGACGATCACGCTGTATCCGGATGCCTTCTCCTCCACAGAGGATCTTGTCCGAACGATTGGCCACGAGCGAATGCACGTCATGCAGAGTCAGCTGTACGGCCACGCGTCCTCGCTTGAGCAGGAGGCCGCTTGGGAACGGGCCGCCTACGCCTCGGAGGACCAGTTCTGGAACTACTTCAACGGGAGGTTGGGCTGATGGCTGATCGTGCAGCGTGGCTGCAGGTACTGGGCCAGGTGGCCGACCGGCAGGGTGAGATGGGCCTGGTCTCGTGTCCGGACTGCGGCCGGGACCGGCTTGAGGTCAGATACATCGTCAAGCCTGAAACTCGGATCGGATACGTGCTCTTGTGGTGCGGCGCTTGCCTGCACGGCATCTCTGTCTCGCGGGTCCGTGCGCCGGAAGGCGGAAGATTTCAAGTCCAGTGAGACGGTCGTGACGCTACGAGGTTTGTGGTGCGGGTTGGCTGCGCTTGGCGGGGTCGTTGATCCATGCCGTCTTCGGGATCTCGGGTGGTCTGGGGCGGCGGCCGAAGCGTTCGGGGTGGCGCGCGTAGGCCTCGGCGAGGGTGACGGCCCGCTGGTCGCGGATCTCCTCGGCGGTGCCGAAGTGGACGCTGGCGGGCGTGTGAAGTCCGATGCCCGAGTGCCGGTGCTCGTGGTTGTAGTACGCGATGAAGGCGTCGAACCATTCGCGGGCGTGGGCGAGGGAGTCGAATCGCTCGGGGTAGTCGGACATGTACTTGGTGGTCTTGAACTGGGCCTCGCTGTAGGGGTTGTCGTTGGAGACCTTGGGGCGCGAGTGGCTCCGGGTGACGCCGAGGTCGATCAGCAGCTGGGAGACCTTCTTGGAGGTCATCGAGGTGCCCCGGTCGGCGTGCACGGTCTCGGGGACGATGCCGTTGCGTGCGATGGTCTCGCGGATCAGCTCCTCGGCTCGTTCGGCTGATTCGGCCGCCTCGACGGTGTGGCCGACGATGTAGCGGCTGAAGATGTCGATGATGACGTAGGCGTGGTACCAGATGCCCTTGCGGGGGCCGGCCGCTTTGGTGATGTCCCAGGTGAAGACCTGGGAGGGGCCGTCGGCGACCAGTTCGGGCACCGTCTTGGCCGGGTGGGTGGCCTGGCGGCGGCGCTCACCGGACTGGCCGCGCTCGCGCAGGATCCGGTACATCGTGGAGACCGAGCAGTGGTAGCGCCCGGTGTCCAGTTCGCGGGCCCAGATCTGCGCGGGTGGCAGTTCGGCGTACTCGGGGCTGTTCATCAACTTCAGGACCGCGTCACGCTCTTCGGCCGTCAGGGCGGAGGGTTGGACCTGCGGGGACCTGGGCTTGCGCGGGGGTGGCGGTTTCAGTCTGCGGTAGTGGGTGGCCCGGGAGCGGCCGGTCAGCCGGCACGCGGCCGTGGTGCCCAACTGGTGTTCGATGGCGGTGAACGCCTCGTCCACGACGGGGTCGGCGGCGTGCGTCAGTCCGCGCTCTCGGAGATCATTTCCAAGAGCGCCGACGCTTTTCCCAGGACCTCCAGCGCGGCCTTGTTCCGGGCGAGCTCCCTCTCCAGCCGTTCCACCTGGCGGCGCAGCTTCTCGTTCTCCGCCTCGGTGGCGGACTTCTTCGGGCGGGCCGGGCTCGTGCGGCGGTCGACCAGGTTCTCCAGGGCCCCGGCGTCGCGCGCGGCCCGCCACTCGGTGACGTGGGAGTGGTAGAGGCGCTCGCGGCGCAGGACCGCGCCCTTCTCGCCCTCGGGCGCGGCGTCGTACTCGGCGACGATCCGCAGCTTGTACTCGGGCGTGAAGGTGCGGCGCTTCGGCCTGGGAGCCGGGGCGGACGCGGACGGCTTGGTGCTGGTCATCAGGGGTGGAACTCCTACTCGGGCCCTCTCAGGCTAACCCGACAAAGCGGAACGTCTCACCCAAGGCTGACAGAGAGGGGTGACCATCGGCGGCGGAGGCGGGGCCACCTCGAACACCTGCCGCTTGGACATCCCGAACACTGCCGCGTCGGCCAGATCGGTTCCGCACCCAGCACACTCTGCAGGAGCACACTCGATGACTTCGTCGGGGTCGGCGACCTGGCGGCGGGTCGTCCCGGGATCGCCGTGCTGCTTGCCCGGTTTACGCCCGGACTTCTTGCGCATCGCCGACGCCTTGGGCTGCGGCTTGCGGTACGGGCCGTCCGACGACGGCGGCCGGGAGGAGTTCGACGAGTCCCGCCGCACGCGGGCCTCCAGCTCGGCAACCCGCGCGGTCAGCTCCTCGATCCGGCCGAGGGCCGCCACCAGCGTGGCGACCAATTCATTGCGGCTCAGCGACTCCGGCTCGATGTCCACGGCATGTTCAACGACCCACGGCGCCAGCCGTCACCGAGACGGTGATCCCGCAAGCCACTCCATGTGAACAGCTACGCAGGGTGAGCAAACGGGAGTGCCCCGTCTGGTAGCCGGACGGGGCACTCCCGTTTGCCCTCGTTCAGCCCTTGGCGAGGTCGATCACGCCATAGACAAGGCCGTACGCCGAGATGGCGATGAACACCCAGCCCGCGAGGAGGTGAACACGGGCAGGCCCTTTCGTCGAGGACCTACCGCTCGGCTGCATGAAGAACCTGCTGATCCCTCGGAAGTCCGTGACGACGGCGATGCCAAGGAGCAGGGGAATCAAACAGACCAGGAACTCCACGAGTGCTCCCCCACAGTCGTTCCTTAGAAGCGTCGACGGTCGGCGCGAGTGCCTGCCGAATGAGCACAGCCTAGCAGGCGGGCATCACTTCGGGGGCTCATTGACGTCCCATCCAGATCCTCCCGCGCCGAAGTGAAACCCGATCAATGGTGGGCCCTGTACTGCCACGCCGGCTCCTCCAGCCCAGCCGAACTGGTGGAATGAATTTCCCTCGGGGCCTCTCTCGTACGAATATGACCCTCCGATCCAGCCGTCCGCGACTGTGACTCCGCTGATTGTGGTGGCGTTGTCGTCCGGGGTGGCGGTGTTCCATCCGGCCGAAACTCCCAGGAATGCTCCACCCTTGAAGCTGAATGGATTCCTTGCGCTCTTGAGCGTGTCGAAGGTGAGGCCACCCGTCAAGGAGACGGAGGCCTTTCCGCCCTGGAAACTGGCGTTCACGCAAAGGACCATGCAGTAGCTTCCGCTGACGTACACGTGCTGGTAGACCTTCTTAAGGAAAGGTCCGGGCTGGAATTGGTTTCCGGGGTCGCCGTTGTACTTGTCGATGTACTTGGGCTTCTCGGTCAGGCAGGGCATGAGCTTTCTCAGGTTGTGGGCTTGATCAGGTCGAGTGCGTGGTCGGGGCGTGACCTGTAGTGATCGACTGCCGCGGCGTGGTTGTGCCAGCCGGCGAGCTCGGCGAGCGCGAGGGCGGTGTTGCGCAGACCGGCCATGATGCGGGGTGCGCTGCCGGTGCGGATCTTGGAGGCGTCCTCGCGGAGGGTGACGTCACGCAGGTGGTGCAGGGCCTCGACGCCCCAGTGTTCGCGTACGTGTTCGGCGAGGTGGGCGGCCGTGGCCTCGTGCATCGTCAGGTCGGTGAGCGCGTAGATGCGTTCGACGGTGAGTTTGCCGGTGCTCAGGACGCGACGGCGGCGCACGATCTGCAGGACCTGGTCGGCGTGGGGGAAGGGAAGGTCGGGGACGGTGGCGGCCTTCAGGCGGCGGATCTCGTCGCGGCCGTGAGCGATGGCGCGGGTCTTGTCCATGAGCGGGACCTCACTCCAGGGGAGCTTCTTCAACTGGGCGTGCAGGGTGGGGTGGTTGCCCTTGATCAGGGCGATGTAGTGCGCGTTCTTCTCCTCGACCAGGAAGCGGGCGTGGTCGTGCTGGGTGAGCAGGGCATCGAAGGTGACGACCTTGTCCGCCAGGTCGAGGGGTCCGAGGAGCGGGCGGAACGCGGTGATCTCGTTGCTCTTGGAGTCGACCTGCCGCTGGGCGATGACGGCGCGGGTGCCGTGGATCGACGCGGCGAGCAGGTGGACGGCCCGGCGCTCGCGGGTTCGCGAGCCGCGCAAGGTCTTGCCGTCGACCGAGACCGCGTCCCGTTTGACCGGTGCGTCTGCCGGGACTGGGCCGGTGAGTGGGTCGGTGTGCTGCAGTTGCAGCCAGGCGCCCAGTGCCGCGTCGAGCGCGTCGCCGTCGAGGCGGGCGAGGAGGCGGGCCAGTGTGCTGGTGCGCGGGATGCCGCGGACCAGGCCGATGCGCTCGCGCAGCACCGGGTCGAGGCCGGCGGCGAAGCGGACGATGGCGGCCCAGGTGGACGCCCCGGCCATTACCGCGGTGGCGCACAGCACGAGCAGGGCGCCCAGTCGGTAGCGGCGCCCCCGCGTGCGGCGCGGGTCCGGCAGGCGGTCCAGGACCTCGGCCAGGGTGATCAGGCGCTCGGCGTCGCCGGTCAGATCGCCCGGCATGTGGTCCTGGTGGCGGGTGACGGTGGAGATCAGGGAGGATGGCATGCAGACGCGGCTTCGGTTGTGATCAACGGCTTCGACACCTTGATCATCCGGAGCCGCGTCCCGTTTCACCACACCGGCGAAGCGGACAACCCTCCTACTTCGTCACAACTGTGACGTCTCGTCACCCGAGAACGCTCGCGCCCTGCTCGGTCAGGGACTTCTGAAGCCTCTGCATCCCCGGATCGTTGTCGCTGGTGTATCCGAGTGTCTGGCAGAGCTTGCTGCAGTTGGGGCGGTTCGCCCGCTCGTGCTCCTTCCGGGTCTGCTGCAAGCGGACCCGTTCAGGAATCTCCTTCTTGAAGCCGGGAGCGCTCCAGACGAGGCGGTCGTACGCGGAGTCGTCGACCCTCTTCGCCGTGGTTTCGGCATGGTTGGCCATGGTGATGGTTCCGGCGGGGCCGCACTTGTAGAGGGTGCCGCATTCTTCGGATTTGAGGCCGTTGGGGTCGGAGCGGTTGACGGGGTTGTTGTTGCTGTAGGCGTAGGCGTTCCACTGGAGTGGGTCGCCGGCGTCGAAGATCGGGTCCGGGCTGAGGAAGCGGCCGGTGGTGGGCTGGTACTGGCGGGCGCCGAGGTTGGTGAAGCCGGTGGTGTCGTCCTTGAGGCCGCCGACGTAGCCCTTGTCGCCGGCCCAGGGGGTGGTGAGGGAGCCGGGGCCGCGGAGGTTGCCGAAGGGGTCGGTGGTGCGGCGGGTCTCGGCGAGGGAGTCGCGGTCGAGGGAAAGAGAGTTGGTGCCGTGGTGGTCGGAGAACTGGTAGGTGAGCTTGTCCGGGCCCTGGCGGACGAGGGTGATGCCGCCGGGGATGGTGTAGTAGCGGGTTCCGGTGCTGGTCTTGCTGTTGGTGTCGTAGGTGAGTTCGTCACCGCCGCCGAGGTTGACGGTGACCTTGCCGGGGTTGCGGCGGATCAGCTGGTTGCCGTCGGCGTCGTAGACATAACTGGTGGTGGCGGATCCCTGGGTGAGTGAGGCGAGCTTGCCCTCGACGTCCCAGGTCAGGGTCGCGCCGTTCGCGGCGTCGACCGCACTCCACGTGGGAGTGCTCCACTTGGACTGCCAGCCCGGCGCGTAGACGATGAACTTGCCGTCGTCCTGCAGTACCGCGAAGTAGCCGCTGCCCGCACCCACGTAGGTCTTCGACGACCAGAGGGCGATGCGCTGGGGGTCGTAGACGACGAAGTTGCCGTCGTCCTGCATGGTCGCCCAGGCGCCCGGGTGGTCCTGGGTGTTGGTGGCCCACACGGCCTGGCCGGAGCGCAGGGAGGTCAGGACGAGGTTGCCGTCGGTCTGCATGGTGAGCTGGGCGCCGTTGGAGCGCACGGTCTCACCGGACTTGAGGGTGAAGCCGGCCTTGAGTTCCTTGTTACCGCCGGGGTTGGTGATCTTGGTGGTGTTGCCGGCGGCGTCGTACTGGTCGCTGCCCTGGGTGCCCGGGCTCCAGCCGAAGGTGTTCTTGGCCGTGGTGAGGGCGTGGGGGCCGCCGGTGCCGCCGCCGGTTCCGGCCGCGGTGGTGGGGGTGTTGCGGGTGCCGGGGGCGGGGAAGGTCTGCTCGGTCTTGAGGTCCTTCGCCACGTCTCCGGCGGGGTCGTGGTTGATCAGCTTGGTGCGGTTGCCGGTCAGGTCGTAGGAGTAGTCCTGCCAGTAGGCGGCGCTGCCGCCGACCGTGGTCTTCGCCGGGGCGGTGGCCCCGCTGGTGGGGGTGGTGTTGGCGCAGGCGCCCTGTCCGGCGAGGGAGGGGGTGGGCTGGTCGAGGCGGCCGGTGTCGCTCCACGCGGTGGTGAGGCGGCCGAGGTGGTCGTAGGTGAAGCACTGCAGGTCGGTCGCCGCGGGGGTGTTGTTCGGGATGGTGCGGATCGCGGTGATCTGGCCGGCCTGGTTGTAGGCGTAGGTGGTGTTCTGGACGGTGCCGGTGGTGGAGGTCTGCTTGTCGATGTACTGGGTCAGCAGACGCCCGGTGGACTCGTCGTAGGTGTTCGTCGCGACGATCTGCCAGCCGAACGGGTTCACCGTCGAGCGGATGTTGCGCCCGTAGGCGTCCCAGTCCGACTGACGCAGATAGACGTCACCCGCCCCGCCGATGTCGTGCAGCAGCCCATAGGCCTCGTACTTGTAGTTGATGGACTCGTCGGCGAGGTTGCCGGCGGCGGCCCGGTACTCGTTGGTCATGGCGCCGGTGATCGGGTCGTAGACGGCCTCGTACTCGAAGGTCTTCTGCCCGCTCTGGCCGATCTCACTGCCGGGGATGGAGACGGTGGTCTTGGTTGGCCGGTACGCCTGGTCCATCGTGGTGACGGCCTTGGTGTAGGCCGCGCCGGTGGCGCCGCCGACGTAGCGGGTCGAACTCGCCGGCTGGCCCTTGGCGACGGTGTCGTAGGTGTAGCCGGTGAGCTGGTTGGCCGGGCTGACGGTGCCGTTGTAGGTGCCGGTCTTGCGGCCGAGCAGGTCGTAGGTGATCGCCACGCTCTGACCCCGTGCGTCCGTGGTCGTTGCCAGGTGGCCGGCGCTGTCGTAGGTGCGGGTGGAGACACCGGTGTCGGGGTCGTCGGCGCGGACCTGGCGGCCGCGCTGGTCGTAGCCGTAGCTCCAGGAGTTCCCGGCCGCATCCGTGCGCGTGGCGGCCTGGCCGCCCGGCGTGTAGGTGTAGGTGGTGACGTCCGCGTCGGTCTGCCGGCCGGTCGCGCCCGGGGTCCGGTACTGCCACAACTGGGCACTGCGGCCACGCGCGTCGGTCACCGTGCTGGTCGCAGTCGCCCCGGCCGGCGGGGTCACGTCGATGCGGTCCGCGCCCGGGTAGGCGGTGGTCGTGGTGTTCTGCGCCACGCCCAGGGCGATGAACTGCGAGCTCACCGCACGGCCCATGCCGTCGAACTCGGTGTACGTCTGACCCGGGACCTGCGCCGCGGTCGCCTTGAACCGCACCGTGCCCGGGCCGGACGTGTCGTCGTAGTACGTGTTGAACGTGCGGTTGGTGCGGCCCTGCGAATCGTAGAACGTGTCGGTGACCAGCCGGCCGTGGTAGGCGGAGATCGCCGGATCCGTCTGGGTCTGCACGACCCGACCCAGACCGTCCATGATCTGCGTGGACACGGCGTCCTTCCCACCCGAGCGCAGCGTGCGGCTGGTGATCGCCGAGGGCCTTGCGGTGCCGTCCACGCTGTAGTCGAACGTGTAGTTGGCACTCTCACTGGTCGCCCGACCCAGCGTCCAGACCGCCCTCAGCCGGCCCAGCCCGTCGTAGGACTGGGTGACAGTACGGGCGTTGGGGTCGGTGGTGGTGAGCGGCAGCGCGCGGGCCGGGTTCAGTGTCACGGTGGTGTTGCGCTTCGCGCCGGCGTCCGGCGCACCCGCCGGGGCCGGCGTGCCTGTGACGGTCTGATTCGGCAGCTCACCCGGGTTCGCGGAACTGTAGCTCGTGACCACCGTGGCGCCGTTCGGGTTGGCGCTGTCCGTGGCGGTCACATCGGTCGCACTGGTCGTGCGGCCGTACGCGTCGTAGGTCATGGTGCTGGTGGTCACATACTGGGCAGTGCCGGAGCCGTCGTAGCGGTCGAGGACCTGGGTCCCGGTCGCCTCGCCCTTGGCAGCGGCGTTGCCGAACGCCTGGCCGTCGTAGAGGGTGCGGGTGCCCGCGACGGTGTTGGCGGACGTGGCCGTCACGGTGCAGGCGTTCGCACCGGAGACGGTCAGGGCCTCGGAGACCAGCCCGGTCATCTGCGCGTTACCGCCGTTGGCATAGGAGTTGCGTATGCACAGGTCCGGCGTGCCGTCGGCGGCGCTGAGCTTGGTCTTGACCCGGTTGCTGTGGTCCTTGTCGGTGATGGTCACCGTCGAGGTGGTGCGGGTGCCGGTGGTAGTCTTCGCCGTGCTCACGCTGGTCGAGGTGGTCGCCGCGTAGCGGGCCACCAGGTCCGGCAGGCCGGTGCGCTTGTGCGTGGCCGTGTCGGACGGTCCGCTGCTGGTGTTGACGGTCCACAACTCCGGCGCCGTGGCGTCGGCGTCGGCGTAGACGTCGGACTCCAGCACCCGGCCGGACAGCCAGTCGGAGTCGGTCTTGGCACCGCTGGTCGGACCGGCGACCGAGACGGACTTGGCCGTGCCGTCGGCCTTCAGGTCGCCGTCCATGCCCTGGTAGTAGCTGGTCGAGGTCTTGGACTTCTTGCCGTCCTGGCCGGAGCCAGTCACCGCGGTGACCTTCGTGAACCCACGGAACTGGTCCCAGGTGCGGGACTTGTCATCGACCAGCGCACCGTCGTTGCGGTGCCAGGCGGCGTCACCGTACTCGTAGGCGGTGGTCTTCGTCAGCGCGCCCGCGATGAGGTTGGAGTTCGGGTCCACCGTGACGGAGGCGACCGGGTAGCGCAGGAACCAGTCGTCCACCATCGCCGCCACACCCGTGTCGTACCACTTCACGTTGTAGCAGGCCAAGGTGTTGCTGTCCGGCGAGGCCGGCATCTTCCCCGTCGTGCGTTGGCAGGAGTTCTGCTTGTACTCCACGCCGATCGTGCCGCCGGTCTCGGTGGTGATCAGCTCCATGCGCGGCCGGTTGTAGCGCGGCCGGGCCGGCACCAGGCCATCCACCCGGTTGGGCAGCAACAGGTCCGCGAACGTGACCGCCGGCAGCTCCTGCTCACTCTGCCCGTTGAAGGTGTCCTTGCCGAACCGCTTCACCGTCTGCAGCCACGGGATCTGCGTGTTCTCACCCGAGTTGGACGGCGACTTGAACACGTGCGCAAGCTCGTAGCGGTCCACCGGACGGTAGGCGCCGCCCGAGCGGATCGACGTGGTGATGGTGTTCAGCCACTGCGTCGACCAGTAACTCGGCCCGTAGTTCGAGCAGGTGCCCTGCTCGGCGCACTGCTTGTCCAGCGGAACGTCCGGCCAGTTCGAGGCGTTGGCCGCCGTGCGCTGGGTGGGTGCGCAGGCCGCCTCGCCGGCCACGCAGCGCTCACCGATGCCGAAGTCGATCCTGGACGCCGCCTGGTAGGCGCCGTTGGCGCCGAGCTGGTCGGAGAGCAGCTGGCCGTAGGCGATCGAGGCGAGCGTGCCGCCGCGGGTGTACTCGGTGTTCGTGCCCGAGCCGCGGTTCTGGCCTCCGCCGCGCGCGTACCAGTTGGTCTCCGGCGCATACGTGTAGGTGGTCAGGTTGTTGTGGACGTCCACGACGTAGTCGAGGTTCCAGCGCCACGCGGTCTGGCACCACGAGCCCTTGCCCTTGGCCGCGTCGTAGCACGGGTCACCCGCGTTCGGCGAGTACACCGGCACCGTCCACGCCGACCTCGACTCCGGGCCGACCGTGGTCGGGGCGCCGGTGGCGGAGGGCAGATGGTTCAGACCGAAGTAGTACACGGTGCCGGCGGTGTCGGTCACCTTCAGGTACGAACCGTTCCAGGTGCCGTTCGTGGCACCGGTCAGGAACTCGACCTTCGTGCCGTCGTCGTTCTTCAGCCGCCACGTGCACGTGGACTGCTCGTTCTTCGGGTCTCCAGACACGCAGGAGGCGTCGTGCGGGACCAGCTCGCCGGAGTGGCCGCCCAGCGACAGGGTCAGGTTCGCCCCGCCCCAGCACTGGTCACCCGAACCCGCGATCCCCGCCTTGTCACACGCCTGGTAGGAACGCTCCACGAACCCGGAGCTCAGGTCCCAGCCGTCACCGATCCAGGAGGCCTGCGCGTTCGTCGACGACGTCCGCCCGTCCACCGACGCCGAGTCATAGCCCAGCGCCACCTGCGGCGCGGAACCGCCCAGCGTCGGCGGCACCTGGATCGGATAGCTGTAGGTGAACGACCCGGACGAGCTGCCCGCCGTCCACGCCTGACTCGGCGACAACGACGTCGCAGAGTACGTACCCAGACCACTGGACGGGGTACCCTCGGCCGCCAGCACCATCGGCGCAGCGGAGGACGTGAACGCCCCGGACGGTGCCAGGTCAGCCGACTTGGCATCCGCCTGCTGGCCCTTCGTCAACGCCACCTCGACCGCGGGCAGATCGACGTCCGCGACGAGCCGCTTCGCCTGCACGTCATAGTGCGACGCAACGAGCGTACGCTCCAGACAGCCCGCCACCTCCGGCGTGGTCAGCGAACACGCGGGAAGCGAGACGAGCCGCGCCCGCTGCGCGAAGTCACCACCGAAGCCGACACCCGACAGATCCAGGCCCACCCGGACCTTCGCCGCATCCGCCTGCTCGTTGCGGGCCAGCGACACCAGCGCACCCTGCACACCCGCCGCCGAAGCCGCCTTCGCATCCGCGACGGCCACCTTCACCGGCGGATTGGCCGGCGCGGCATCGGCGGCCGATGCGCCCGCCGCCTTCGCCGCCCCGCCATCCGGCGCGACCGGAGCCAGCCACACCGGCAGCTCACCGGCCTGCTTCGACGCCCCCGCCGCCGGCTCCCGCACCTCGACGCCGTCCGCACCCTTGCGGACCGCCTGAGCGCCCACCGCCGGCGCCGCGTCCAGCAACGCGACCGCCGAACCCGCCGCCACCTTCGCCGCGGCCTTCGGCGGCACCCAGTCCGGCGAACCCTTCTTCGCCGCAACCGACTTCGGCTTCTCCACCGAACCCGCCACCGACGGCGTCTTCGGCAACGGCGTGTTCGGCGGCGACCACACCTTGTCCTTGTTCTTGTCCGCCACCGGCGCAGCCAACGCCGGCGCAACGGGCGCCACCAGAGCACCCAGCAGCGCCAGTGAGGTCATGAAGGCCAGACGCGTTCTCCTCGAACTCTGTGGAGGTGCCCCCCTTCGCGCCGACCAGACTGAACGGGCATGACGAATGGACACCGCTACCCCCACGTAGTGACGAGGCGTCGAATGACGCGCATGTGCACGACTGTGGCGGACAGTAGGACTTCGACGGCGGTCAGGTCGAGCAGATTGTCGACCTATCCCCATGGTGATCGACGTCACATCGGAGCCAAAGCGGTTCGCCTGCGTTCAAAGCGGACAGCCCTGCAGCATAATGAGCTTGACGAACCGTCGGTAACTTCGACAGCTTGCCTGGCGACCTCTGCTCTAGATCTTCACGGATCGCCCAGAGCAGCCGATTCGTCATTGCGTGGGGGGACTTCACCGATGTCTGCCGATTCGCCCGGGGCCCGCTCCGGCGCACACCTCCGTTCGAGAAATCCGTCGCCGCGAGGGTCCGCCGCGGCCGTCGGGCTCGTCCTGGCCCTGACCTCCGTGGCGCCCGTCGCGTTCGCCGACTCCGCGCCCGCCGCCAACCAGTCCGGCGCCGGCGTTCCGCCGAGCCTCGCTGCCACCATGGCCGCCGCCGATGCCGAACGCGCCAAGGAGCAGCCCGCCGTCACCGCGGCCGACAAGGCGATCGCCCAGGCGAGGGCGACCGGGAAGCCGGTCTCCGTGCCGGAGCTGACGGACGAGTTCAGTGAGACGGTGGCCACCCCCGAGGGGCACCTTTCCCGTACCCAGCACTCTGACCAGCAGCGTGCCAAGCAGCAGGACGGCAGCTGGGCCGCGCTCGACGCCAAGCTCGTCGCCGACCCCGCGGGCGGATTCCAGCCGCGCAACGCCGCCTCCGGCGTGCACCTGTCCGGTGGCGCAGCGGGCCGCTCGGCACCCTGACGAGCGCCGACGGCGAGACCCTCTCGATTGACTCACCGTTCCCGCTCACCGAACCGACCACCGACGAGGACGGTGACGGCCTGGTCTATCCCGAGGTCGCCCCCGGTATCGACCTGAAGGTCACCGCCGACAAGTTCGGCGGCCTCAGTACCGTCCTGATCGTCAAGACGGTCGAGGCGGCCAAGAATCCGAAGCTCAAGAAGGTCCGCTTCGGCACCAGCGGCAAGGGAGTGTCGGTCAAGGCCGACGCAGCCGGCAACCTGACCGCCACCACCAAGGACGGCGTCACCCGCTGGCACGCCCCGACCCCGCAGATGTGGGACAGCTCCGCCGGCACCCCGGCGCCGTCGGCCCCCGCCGCCTTGGCGGCCAACGGCGCCAAGGCCGTGCAGGCCGCCCCAGGTGGCGGTGCCCTGGTCGGCGTCGCCGCCAAGTCGGAGAAGGTCAGCACCGCCGACGGTCCCGCCGCGGGTGCCAATGTCACCGCCGTGCAGGCCACCGTCACCGGTGACGCGATCGAACTCACCACCGACGACTCCGTGCTCGGCAAGGGCCAGGGCCCCTGGTTCATCGACCCGGGCTGGATCCCCGACCGCCGAGAGGGCAACGCCTGGACCTGGACCCAGTCGGCCTACCCGGGCACATCCCGCTTCGGGCAGACCACCGCCACCAACGGGCAGTACGCCCGCCCGGGCGTCGGCTACCAGGGCTACCTGACCGACAAGGGCGTCGAGCGCTCCTACTTCCAGTTCGACACCCGCGGCTACGGCGGGACCGTCGTCAACAAGGCCACCCTGACGGCCTGGGAGTACGAGTCCTCGAACTACTCCTGTACCGACAAGTACTGGCTGGACCTCTACCTGACCGGCCCGATCGATGACAAGACCACCTGGGGGAACCCGCCAGGCGTGGTCGGCGGCGGGCGGATCGGCGAGGCGGAGGTCGCCGGCTCCGGCGGCCAGGGCTGCCACGACAACGTGGCGTTCAGCTACGACATCACCTCAACGTTCCGGGACTACGCGCCGTCCCGTGACACCCTCACCTTCGGGGTGTTCGCCCGGGACGAGGTCAACCGGCTGGGCTTCAAGCGGCTCGACTACCGCCCGGTGATCACCGTCGAGTACGACCGCGCCCCCGACACCCCCACCAACCCGTATGCCTGGCCGGCCCCGGCCACGACGGTGCCGTGGGCGGAGAACCAGGGCTGTGACGGCTCCTCGCTGGCCTGGATGAGCGCAGGCAGCAACTTCAACGGCGCGGTCACGCTCAACGCGACCGTGCACAGCCCCGTCCAGAACAGCCTCTACTCCTGGACGCACATCTGGGACTACAGCCTGCCGGGCATCCCCGACGTCGATTCCGGCTTCTCCGGCGAGGTCGGCAACGGTGGGAACGCGGCCTTCGGCGTCCGCGGCGACGTGATCAAGGACGGTCACGTCTACGGCTGGAGCACGCACGCCACCGACAAGCTGATCGGGATGTCCAACTCGACCCCGACCTGCCGCTTCGGCGTCGACCTGACGCCGCCGAGCATCTCCGTCCCGGACGTCCACAGCACGCTGAGCGACGCCGAACTGGCCGATCGCTTCCCGCCGTCGGGCAACGGCCAGGTCACCAAGAAGCGCTCCGGCGAGTGGGGCATCGTCCCGTTCACCGCGGTCGACAACGCCCCCGACGGCGGCACCCCGTCCGGTGTGATGTGCGCCCGCTTCGCCTGGGAGCCCCAGTTCGCCGGCGTCGAGTGGCAGTGCGGCGGCAGCCTGCCGCAGGGCGGGATCAGCGTCCTGCCGGGCCGCTGGGGCACCAACATCGGCTACATCCAGGTGATGGACAACGCTCGCAACGTCTCGCCGGTGGCCCAGTACGCGTTCTACGTGCCGTGGAACCCGGACGGCCCGCCGCCGGTCTTCGGCGATGTGACGGGTGACAGCGCACCAGACATCGTGACGCCCGACCAGGCGGGCGACCTGCGGGCCTACACCGTGCCCGGCAACCCGCAGGCGAAGAGCCCGGCCGTCTCCCTGGTCGCCAAGCGTGAGGACTCGCCGACCGGCCAGGGCTGGGGCGACATCCAGTTCGCCCACCGCGGCACGTTCACCGGCGGCAACAACGTCGACGACATCGTCGCCCACGCCCCTGGAGACAAGAACCTCTGGATTTACGGCAACCCCGGTAACACCGGCTACTACGGCCGCGTCGACTCCAGGACCCTGCTCGCCAAGCCGAAGTGCGCCCCGACGGCCACCGAGGACTGCTCCTGGCGGACCGCGGCCGACTACAACGCCAACGACTGGTCGAAGACCCTGCGCGTGGCCGCCCTCGGCGACCCGGTCACCACCGACCTCGACTACAAGCTGCAGTTCAAGAACAAGAGCGGCCTGCTCACCGTCGAGAGCACCGAGAACGGCACCGACGCCGCGCTCTGGTACTACCCGGCGACCGCCGGCAACGTCCTCGGCAAGCCCGTCCGCCTGGCCGCCTCCGGCTGGAAGGACAAGGAGCTCATCACCCCCGGCGACTGGGCCAAGCAGGGCCACCCCGGCCTCTGGAGCCGCAACCTGGAGGCGGCCGCGGACGGGGCCAAGGGCGATCTCCTCGCCCACACCTTTACCACCGGCACGGTTCCCGCGACCGACGGCAACGGGCGTCCGATGGTCGACGCGACCGGCCAGCCCGTCACGGTTCCGACCCTGACCGGGATCGCCACCACGTCCAGGATCGGCGGCGTGCCGGTCGACGTCTGGCCGACCATGGGCTCCGACGGCGACCTCACCGGCAAGGGCTTCCCGACCCTGTGGGGCACGCGGGGGGACGGAACGGTCGACATCTGGTGGGGCGAGACCACCGGCCCGGGCACCGCCGCCCCCGGCTTCGCCTGGCAGGTCGGGCCCGAGACGGTCGCCAACACCGCGGTGAACCCGCTCTGGTACTCGCTCGACGCGCAGAACAAGGCGGACTCCAACTACGCCGATCCCACCAGGCCGAGCGCGAAGCCGGAGAACCCGCTCTACCCGAGCGCGTTCACCCGCACCGCCGACCACAACGGCGCGGCCGACCGGGCGACCGTCTTCGACGGTTCGTCCACCTTCTACCGCTCCACCAACCAGGCCAACATCGACACCACCAAGAGCTACACCGTCGCCGCCTGGGTCAAGCTCAACAACCGGAATGGCTACCAGAACGTCGTCACCCTGACCGGGGCCGAGCGCAGCCCGTTCTATCTGCAGTACTCGGCCGCGTTCGGCAAGTGGGCGCTCGTCCTGCCGCACGAGGACTACCTCAACACCGGTGCGTACTACAGCGCGGTGGACGACCATGAGCCGGACCTCGGTGTCTGGACCCACCTGGTGGGCATCTACAACGCCCAGGCCGGGACGATCACCCTCTACGTCAACGGGCGCGCCACCGGCTCGGCACGGGTGCCCAACACCTGGAAGGCCACCGGCAGCCTGAACGTCGGCGGTGCGGTCACCTCCCGCTTCACTACCCCCGAGGGCCTGCTGAACGGCGCGATCGGCGACGTCCGGGTCTACCCGTACGCGTTCACCGAGACGCAGGCCAACGCGCTCGCCACCACGGGCTCGCGGGTCCAGCTCCACAGCTCGTACGCCCCCGGCAAGTGCATGGACGACTGGGGCGGCGCCGTCGGTGCGTCGGTGGCCGTCTTCGACTGTTGGAACGGAGACCCGCAGCACTTCACGCTGACGACCGACAGCAGGATCAAGGTCCGCGGGGACGACAGCCGGTGTCTCGGCATCGCCGACAAGCCCGCCCACTGGGGCTCGAAGATCCAGGTCCAGGCCTGCAACGGCAGTGACCCGGGCCAGATCTGGGTGCGGCGCTTCGACGGGGCGCTGTACAACCCGGGCGCCGACAGCTGCCTGGAACTTCCCGGGTGGAACACCGTGAACGGCACCGCCCTCGGGATCTGGCAGTGCAGTGGCAACCCGAACCAGCGCTGGTTCGCCCGGGCGCAGCTGGCGTCCTGACCGGTCGGCGCCGATTCGGGTGAACCCGGGCCGCCGTCGCCCGCAGCTCCACCGTGGCCTCCCCCGAGCACCCGCTCGGGGGAGGCCACGGCCTTCCGCGCCGGGTGGCCGTGCTGCGGCCGGGGCCGGTCGGGGCGGTCTCGTGCCCGGATCGGGGGGAGGACCTAGCCTGGAAGGCGATCCGGCGGCCCCGAGGCAGTCCCGGCGGTCCCGAGGAAGGGGTGAGCGCATGGGTGCGCAGAACCGCAGCCGCACGGTCGGTGCGGCGGTGCTCGACCGGATCGGGACGCAGGCCGCCGTGCTGGACGGACTGGACGAGGCGGTACGTGCGGACGAGCCGGACGCCGTGCACCGGATGCGGGTGGCGTGTCGGCGGCTGCGCAGCGCGCTGCGGACCTTCCGGTACGTGTTCGCGGCCGGGGCCACCGACGAGCTGGTGGCAGAGCTGCGGTGGCTCGGGGCCGCCCTGGGGCGGGCGCGGGACCGCGAGGTGCTCGGCGAGCGGCTGGTGGCGCGGGCGCGGGAGCTGCCGGCGCCCTGCGGACCCGACCGGGTGGCGGGGGAACTGGAGCGGTGGTCGGCGCAGGAGTACCGGCGGGTGTGGCCGGAGGTGGTCGCGGCGCTGGACAGCCCGCGGCGGCGCGCCCTCGCGGACGGCCTCGCCGCGCTGCTGGCCGACCCGCCGCTGCGCGGCCGGGCCGGGCGCCCGGCCCGGCCCGAGCTGGCCCGGATCGCCGCTCGCGAGCAGCGCCGGACGGCGAAGCGGGTGCGGGCGGCACTGGCGGAGGGGCCGGCGGAGGGGCCCGCGCAGGACCGGGCACTGCACGAGGCCCGGAAGGCGGCGAAGCGGGCCCGGTACGCGGGGGAGACGGCGGTGCCGGCGGTCGGCCGGAGGGCCGAGCGGTACGTCGAACGGATGAAGGCGGTCCAGGAGGTGCTCGGGGAGCATCAGGACGCCGTGGTGGCGGAGGCCGCGCTGCGGGAGCAGGCGGAGCGCTCGGGCGAGGCGTTCGGGTACGGCGTGCTGTACGCGTGGCAGTTGGCGGCGGGCGAGGCGGCTCGGCGCGAGCTGCCGGCGGTCTGGGCGGGGGCGTCGGGCCGGAAGCTGGCGCGGTTCGGCTGAGGCGACACCGGGAACGCGGGTGCGGCCGACCTGCCGACCTGCCGACCCGCCGGCCGTCGCGCCCCGGCCGTCACGCCCCGGTCGGGCCGGGACCGGTCGGCTGCAGTCCGGCCGAGCGGGCGGCCGTGCGGAGCAGGTCGTGCAGCATGGCGGCGGTCAGCCGGCCGGTGTTCGTGTTGCGCGGGCTGACGTGGTAGCAGCCGTAGAGCTCCAGGGGTGGGCCGCCGTCACCGGCGGGCAGCACGAGGTGGGCGCCGTGCCCGAACACCGGGCGGGGGCGCGGCAGCTCCCAGCCGGCCGCGGTGATCACCGGGAGGAGGGCCTGCCAGGCGAACCCGCCGAGGGCTACGACCGTCCGGACGGTGGGACGCATCAGCTCCAGCTCGCGGACGATCCAGGGGCGGCAGGTGTCGCGTTCGGCGGTGGTCGGCCGGTTGTCGGGCGGCGCGCAGCGCACCGGGTCGGTGATCCGGACGCCGTGCAGCTGCAGCCCGTCGCCGTGGCGGACGGACTCGGGGCGGTTGGTGAGCCCGATTCGGTGCAGCGCGGCGTAGAGCAGGTCGCCGGAGGGGTCGCCGGTGAAGATCCGGCCGGTACGGTTGGCGCCGTGCGCGGCGGGGGCGAGGCCGACCAGCACGAGCGGGGCGTCCGGCGGGCCGAAGCCGGGGATCGGTCGGGCCCAGTAGTCCCAGTCCAGGTAGGCGCGGCGTTTGGTGCGGGCGGTCTCCTCGCGCCAGGCGACCAGTCGGGGGCAGGCGCGGCAGCCGGTGACCACGCGGTCGAGTGCGGTGAGCCCGTCGGCCCGGGCGGCGGCCGCGACCGGGTGGCGCGGGTCGTCCGGGTCGGTGGCGGGGCCGGGGCTGCGGCCGGGGGCGGCTGGCTGCATGGCTTGATCGTAGGGCCTCTCCGGTCGGCTTCCGGTCGTCGTGGCGGGGTGGGCGCGGTCCGTCCGGCGCCTGCCTGCCCCGGATCGTCCTCGCCGGGCCCGTCCCGGTGCCGTGCTCGCAGGCGTAGCGTGGAAGGTGCTGCTCCGGCGGCCCCCGGCAGGGCCGGGAGAGCGACGGCCGGGACTCGTCGGTGCCCGCGAGGAGGCCGAGATGGTCGTCGATGTCGTGGTGGGGGTCATTGTCGGAGTGCTGCTGGTCGGTGCCGTGGTGGCCGGTCTGAGCATCCGGGTCGTGCAGCAGTTCCAGCGCGGCGTGGTGTTCCGGTTCGGCCGGGTGCGGGACGAGATCCGGCAGCCGGGCCTGGTGACACTGATGCCGGTGGCCGACCGGTTGCGCAAGGTGAACGTGCAGATCGTGACGCTGCCGATCCCCGCACAGGAGGGCATCACCCGCGACAACGTGACCGTGCGGGTGGACGCGGTGGTCTACTTCCGGGTGATCGACCCGGTGAAGGCGACCGTCAACGTGCAGGACTACAAGTTCGCGATCTCCCAGGTCGCGCAGACCTCGCTGCGGTCGATCATCGGCAAGAGCGAGCTGGACGACCTGCTGGCCAACCGCGAACCGATCAACCAGGGCCTGGAGTTGATGATCGACAGCCCGGCACTGGGCTGGGGCATCGAGATCGACCGGGTGGAGATCAAGGACGTTGCCCTTCCGGAGTCGATGAAGCGCTCGATGTCGCGGCAGGCGGAGGCCGAGCGGGAACGCCGGGCGCGGATCATCACGGCGGACGGCGAGTACCAGGCGTCCGCGCGGCTGTCGGAGGCGGCGGCGGTGATGAGCGAGACCCCGGCGGCGCTGCAACTGCGGCTGCTGCAGACCGTGGTGGAGGTGGCGGCGGAGAAGAACTCGACGCTGGTGCTGCCGTTCCCGGTCGAGCTGCTGCGGTTCCTGGACAGCGCGGCCGACGCGCAGCAGCGGCGGTCGGCGCCGGCGGACGGCAAAGGGGAGCCGACGGCCGGGCCGGGCGCGGGTGAGCGGCGGCTGCCGAGTGTCGAGCAGCTCGAACTGCCGCCACTGGAGGAACTGTTGGACCGTTCGCCACTGGACGCGCCGTCCGGTCGGGCCGCCGAGACCGCGGCCGGGCGGCCTCCTGGGCGCTCGGCGGGCGGGTCGGTGAACGGGACGACGGGCGCGGCCCGCGTGCCGGACCGCTCGGGCGGCGGGTCCGGTGGCGAACGGGCCTCGGGCGAACGGGCTTCGGGTGAACGGCCTTCGGGTGAACGGGGCCCGGAGGAGCGGCCCACCGGGGAGGCGTGAGGGTCGAGGCGCCGGAGCCCGGTGGCGAGGCCTGCGGGGCCGGACCAGGATGGAGTGAGCGCCAGTGGCAGGTACGTCAGGAGGCCGATCATGATCAGAGCCAGCGACATCATGCACCCGGGCGCGGAGTGCATCCGCGAGCACGAGACCCTCGCCACCGCAGCCCGGATCATGCGGGACCGCGGCGTCGGCGCCCTGCCCATCTGTGGTGAGCGGCAGCGGCTGCTGGGTATCGTGACCGACCGCGACATCGTGCTGAAGTGCGTCGCCGAGGGCCGCGACCCCGAACACGTGACGGCGGGCGAACTGGCCCAGGGGCGGCCGATGACGGTGGAGGCGGACGAGGACGCCGAGCAGGTGCTGCGGGTGATGGAGCAGTACAAGGTGCGTCGGCTGCCGGTCATCAACCACCCCGAGCACGAGCTCGTCGGGATGATCAGCGAGGCCGACATCGCGCGCGGCCTGCCGCAGGCGCGGCTGGCCGAGTTCGTCACGGCGGTCTGCGAGGAGGACAACCCGAAGTCGAAGGAGATGGAGCAGCCGTACCCGACTCCCCTGTAGTACCCGCGCACCGCGGCACCCGCCCGTCGGAGCACCCGCCCGACCGCCGGGCGGAAGGAGTTCCCCGCTCAGGCCAGCGCGTACACCGCGGTGGCGTGCGCGGCGGGTTCGTCCTGCCCCTCGGCGGTCAGGGAGATGTCCAGGAAGGCGATCCGCCGGCCGAGCTTGGTGACCCGGGCGTGGACCAGGACGTCCTGCCCGGTGACGGCCCGCTGGAAGCCCGTGGACTGCTGGACGGTGGTCATCGGGCCGAAGCCGCCACGTGCCGCCGACACCGCGATCACACTCGCGGTGTCGGCGGCGGCCATCATGGCCTGACCGGACAGGCCGCCGCCCTCCCGGGCGAGTTGGTCGGACCAGGGCAGTCGGAGCACCGCGTGCTGCGGGCCGGTCTCGGCCACCGAGAGGCCGAGGGCCTGCACCCAGGGGGCGAAGTTCTCGGCCAGGATCTTGTCCGCCTCGGCGGTGGTGAGGGTCATCCCGCCATTGTGGCCGCCGCGAGCACCCGCTGTCAGCGGCTTCACTCCGTACGCGTGTCGAGTCCGGAGCCGCGGCGGCCGCCCGTCCGCCGCGCCTGCCGGCCCGTCCGCCGCGCCTGCCGGCCCGTCCGCCGCGGCGGACTCGGATCGGCCGGGCCTCCAACTCGCGTTCGGGGCTCCGTTCACGTCCGTTGTCCGCGGAGGGCGCGGGCGATCAGTTCGGCGAGGTGCAGGGCGCGGCGTCCCTGGGCGAGTTGGGAGATCTGGGTCCGACAGCTGAAGCCGTCGGCCAGGATCAGGGTGTCCGGCGCCGCGGCCCGGACCTCGGGGAGCAGGACGCGTTCGGCGATCGCCTCCGACACCTCGAAGTGGCCCTGCTCGAAACCGAAGCTGCCGGCCAGCCCGCAGCAGCCGGAGTCCAGCACCCGGTTCCGCAGCCCGATCCGGGCCTCCACCCGCCTGTCCGCTGCGGTGCCGAGGACGGCGTGCTGGTGGCAGTGGGTCTGGGTGATCGCTTCGGCCGAGAGCCGGGGGAGCGGGGCCCCGGGGGCGTACTCGTCGAGGAACTCGGCGAAGGTGCGCGTCCGTTCGGCGAGCGGTCGGCCGACGGCGCCGAGCAGGCGCGGCACGTCCTCGCGCAGGGTGGCGGTGCAGCTCGGGTCCAGGACGACCACCGGGGTGCCGGCGGGCAGACCGGCATCGGCCAACGCGTCCAGGCTGCGCCGCACCACCCGCCGGGCGGTGCCGAGTTGGCCGGTGGAGTACCAGGTCAGTCCGCAGCAGACGGGCCCGGACGGCAGCCGGACGTCGAAGCCCAGGTGCTCCAGCACCTCGACGGCGGAGCGCAGCACGCTCGGCTGGAGGTGGTCGGAGAAGGTGTCCGGCCAGAGCAGCACCGGCCGGGCGTCCGCCGGGGCGGGCCGCGCGGTGCGGTGGCGGCGGAACCAGCGGGTGAAGGTCTCCGGCGGGAAGACCGGCACCACCCGGCGCGGGTCGATCCCGCCGAGCCGCTTCAGCGGTCGGGCCGCCGGGGAGCGGGCGATCAGGTTCGCCGCGGCGGGGGCGAGCGCCACGGCCCGCAGCCAGAGCGGCAGCCAGCCCATCGAATAGTGGGCGACGGGCCGCGGCCGGCGCCGGTAGTGCTGGTACAGGAACTCGGTCCGGTAGGTGGCCATGTCGACGTGGACCGGGCAGTCGCTCGCGCAGCCCTTGCAGCCGAGGCAGAGGTCCAGCGCCTCGCGCACCTCGGGTGAGCGCCAGCCGTCCGGGACGGCCTCGCCGCGCAGCATCTCGGCGAGCAGCCGGGCCCGGCCGCGGGTGGAGTGCCGTTCCTCGCCGGTGGCCATGTAGCTGGGGCACATCACCCCGGTGGTGGTGTCGACGCAGGCGGCCACGCCGATGCAGCGGCGCACCGCCCTGGCCAGGCTGCCGCCGTCCTGCTCGTAGGGGAGGGCGAGGGGAAGTTCGCGCACCGGGCCGGCCTGGCGGAGGTCGGCGTCGAGCGGGCGCGGGTCGACCAGGGCGCCCGGGTTGAGCAGGTTCTCCGGGTCCCAGATCCGCTTGAACTCGGCGAAGAGGCCGATGATGTCGGGCGGGTACATCCGGGGCAGCAGCTCGGCACGGGCCTGCCCGTCACCGTGCTCGCCGGAGAGCGAACCACCGTGCGAGACCGCCAGGTCGGCGGCCTGCTCCATGAACTCCCGGAACACCAGGACGCCCTGGGGCTCGGCGAGAGGGAAGTCGATCCGCAGGTGGACGCAGCCCTCGCCGAAGTGCCCGTACGGGACTCCGCGCAGGCTGTGGCGGCGCAGCAGGGCCCGCAGGTCGCGCAGGTAGTCGCCGAGCCGCTCGGGTGGGACGGCCGAGTCCTCCCAGCCGGGCCACGCCTCGACGTCGCCCGCGCCGGAAGGCCCGCCCGGCCCGGCGTCGGCGAGGCCGGCGGCCGGTCCGGAGCCGGACCCGCCGTCCGCGTCGCCCGCCCCGGCCGGCAGGCGGGTGACGATCCCCGCCCCCGCCTCGCGCACGGCCCAGAGCTGCCGCTGCTCGCCCGGGTCGGTGACCACGGCGACGGTGGCGGAGCGCTCGCGCCGGACGGCGTCCGCCAGCCCCCGGGCGGCGTCCAGGGCCTCGGCGGCCGTGTCGCCGCCGGCCTCCAGGAAGAGCCAGCAGGCACCCTCGGGCAGCCGGTCCAGCGCGGGCGGGCGCGGCCCGGCGGCGAGCAGGGCCGTGATCAGGTCGGCGGCCATCCCCTCCGCGGTGAGCGGGCGCAGCGGAAGCAGGGCCGGGACGGCGTCGGCGGCGGCGGTCTCATCGGGGTAGCCGGCCACCACCAGGACGCGGGCGGCGGGTTCCGGCACCAGGCGGACGGTGGCGCCGAGCAGCAGCGCGCAGGTGCCCTCGGTACCGGTGAGCGCCCGGGCGAGCTGGTGGCCGCGCTCGGGCAGCAGCGCGTCCAGCGGGTACCCGGAGGTGCGGCGGGGCAGCTCCGGCATGCCGCGGCGGATGGCGGCGAGGTTGCGGTCGGTGAAGTCCTGCAGCTCCCGGTGGAGCGCACCGGTCCGCCCGGGGAGCGCGCGCAGGGCCGCGCGTTCGGCCGACCCGAGCGGTCCGCCGACGGTCAGTTCGGTGCCGTCGGCGAGCAGCAGGTCGAGCGACTCCACGTTGTCGGCCGTCCGCCCCCAGGCCAGCGAGTGGGAGCCGCAGGCGTCGTTGCCGATCATCCCGCCGAGCGTGCACCGGCTGTGCGTGGACGGGTCCGGTCCGAACCGCAGCCCGTACGGGCGCGCCGCCCGTTGGAGGTCGTCCAGCACGGTGCCCGGTTCGACCCGGGCGGTGCGGCGCTGCGGGTCGATGTCGAGCACCGCGCCCAGGTGGCGCCGGAAGTCCAGGACGACGGCGCCCGGCCCGACCGCCTGCCCGCCGATGCTGGTGCCGGCCCCGCGCGGCACCACCGGCACCCGGTAGCGGCGGCAGAGCGCGAGCGCGGTGCGCACGTCGTCGAGGTCGGCGGGTTTGACCACGCCGAGCGGCAGGTGGCGGTAGTTGGAGGCGTCGTGGCTGTAGACGGTGCGCTCGGCGGGGCCGAAGCGGACGTCGCCGCGCAGCGTGGCGGCCAGCTCCCGGGCGAGGTCGGCGCCGGGTGTGGCGGACGGTCGGCTCACGTGGGTCCTCCCGGTACGGGGCGGGGCGGGGCGGGACGAGCGGGACGGCGCGGTTCCGCGGACCGCCGCAGTCACGGCCGGTGCACCCGCGATCATCCCAGCCGGGCGGGTCCGCGCGGTGCCGGCACCCCGGTGTGCATCCGACGAGGCGTCATGTGGCACGCTCGGCCGACATGACGATCACGAATCCGGCCGGCGGCTCCGCCGGAGCCGACTACGTCGCCGGCCTGCCGATCGGCGAGCGCCCGCCGTTCCCGGCCGGCGGTGCGCCGTCCTGGGACATCTTCCCGTACGAGGGGGACCTGAAGGTCCGGGTGCTTCGGGCGCCCGAGCTGTCCGAGCCGCCGCGGGAGGGCGAGGACGGACCGGAGGCCTGCGCCCAGTGCGCCCGCCCGGACGCGGACTTCCTCTGGACGGACGAGCACTGGCGCCTGAGCAGCATGGACGAGCCGGCCGGCCTGCCCGCCGTCGTGCTGCTCCAGCCGCGCGCCCACCACGACCTGCTCGACCTCCCGGCGGAGCGCTCCGCGGAGCTGGGCCCGATGCTGCAGAGGGTGGAGGCGGCGCTGCTGGCGCTCGGCGGCATCGGCCGGGTCCACGTGAACCGCTGGGGCGACGGCGCCGCCCACCTGCACCTGTGGCTGATCGCCCGGCCCGAGGGCATGGCGCAGCTGCGCGGTTCCACCCTGCCGCTGTGGATGGACGTCCTGCCGAAGCCCTCCGACGAGGCGTGGGCCGCGACGGCGAGCCGGATCGCCGCCGTGATGGCCGCCGAGGGCGGCACGGCCCACGTCTGAGCGGCCGACGGGCCCGGGGCCGGCGGACGGCCCCGGGCCCGGGCCCGGCGACCGCGCCCGGCTCGGGACGCACCGCGACCGACGTCCGTGCCCCTGCGTCAGGCCGAGGCCTTGCGCCGGGACGAACCGGTGAGCGTGCCCTTGGCGATGTGGGAGAGCTTGGCCACCTCGAACGCCGGGTAGGCGCCGCCGGCCAGCAGCGAGAACTTCACACCCTCGCGCCCTCCGGGCCGCCGGTGTCCGGTCGGCAGGAACCGGCGGTGGTGCTCCGCGGCGCGGTGGAAGAACTGCGGGCGCTCGGCGCGCGCCACGCACCCGGCGAGGTCGAAGACGAAGAGGTAGTGCCGGATCATCCGGGTGAACAGCGCGTCCCGGACGGCGTCCGCGTCGGGGAGCTCCTCCAGCAGGGCGAAGCTCCGCTCGTACTGGTCGAAGATGTCGAACACGCCGCTGCCGGGCGAGCCGGTGGGGTGGACGGTCTCCCGGCGGCGCAGCTGGACGCAGGCGCGCGGCAGCACGGCGATCCGCCGGGCTGTCAGCATCGCCGCGTGGACCACCGGGACCTCCTCGTACCGGCCGTCGGGGAACGCCAGGCCCTGGGCACGCCAGTGCTCGCGGCGGACCAGCCGGTCCCAGATCAGCGGGGGCGCGCCGAACACCTCCGGCCGCTCCAGAGGACCGAACGGCTCCGGCCCGGCCTCGGCGAGCAGCGCCTCGGCGCCGCCCGGCCAGTCCCGTCCGCCGTGCCGCCGGGTGTGCCCGAACACCAGCACGTCCACCGGTCCGGTCTGTGCGAGCCGGTCGGCGAGCGTCTGCAGGGCGTCCCGGGCGAGCAGGTGGTCGGCGTCCAGGAACAGCAGGTACTCGCCCGCCGCCCGTGCCGCGCCCGCGTTGCGGGCGACCCCGACCCCGACCGCCGCGTCCAGGTGGAGCGCCGAGACCTGCGGGTAGCGGGCCGCGTAGGCGTCCGCGATCCCGGCCGGGGCGTCGGCGGAGCGGTCCGCGACGACGATCACCTCGAAGTCGCGGAAGGACTGGGCGAGCAGCGAGTCCAGGCACTCCGAGAGCTGTTTCTGCTGGTCATAGGCGGGGACCAGGACGCTGAGCAGGGGTGAGGGCATGAGGCCGGAGCGTAGGAGCGCTCGTCGGAGGTGGCAAAGCCTTGACAGCCCGTAATTCTGAGCAATACCCGTCAAATCGTACGGGTGTACGCCATATCTTCACGTGTCGTTCCGGGCGCGTCCACGTTGGTGCCGGCTCACGCACAGTCCCCACGTCGCCCCGCCGCCGCCCGGCGCGGTGGCCGGGCGACGGCGGACGTCCGAAGAGGGGTGCTCCCGGCGCAGTCGGCTCAGCGGTCGCCGGCCGAGGGCTGCGGCGGCTCGGCCACCAGCCGCAGGTCGGCCGCCGGCTCGGCCGGCCTTCCCGCCGGCCGCCGCAGCAGGGCCGCCACGGCGACGGCCGCCAGCAGCGCGGCGCCCGCGCCGGTCAGCAGCGTGACGTGCATGCCGTCCACGAACGCCGCGCGGGCGTGCTCGGCCACCGGCCCGCCGAAGTGGGAGGCCGCGGCGAGGGAGGACCGCGCCGCGTCGGCCACCTGCGGCGGCAGCCCGGTGACGTCGAGTCCGGCACGGTAGCCGGCGCCGAGGACGCTGCCCAGGACGGCGATGCCGAGGGCGCCGCCGAGCTCGCGGGAGAGGTCGTTCATCGCCGAGCCGACGTTCTGCAGGGACTGCGGCAGCGCGTCCGTGATCGCGGTGGTCGCGGGCGTCATCGCGAGCCCGGCCCCGGCGCCGAGCAGCAACAGTCCGCCGGCGAGCAGCGCGTACGGGCTCTCGGCGTCGAGCCCGCTGAAGGCGGCCATCGCGGCGGCGATCAGCACCAGGCCGGTCACCCAGGGGCCGCGGGCGCCGAACCGGTCGGTCAGCCGGGGGCTGAGGCGGGCCATCGGCACCATCGCCAGGGCCATCGGCAGCACGCTCACGGCTGCCACCAGGGCGGTGTCCCCACGCACCAGCTGAAGGTACTGCATGATCACGAAGATGTAGCCGAAGAAGGCGAAGAACTGACAGGTGATCGAGAGCGAGCCGGCCGCGAACCGGCGGTTGCGGAACAGCCGCGGGTCCAGCAGGGGGTGACGCCGCCGCAGCTCCCAGCCGACGAAGCCGGCGAGCACGGCGAGCCCGACCGCGATCCCGCCGAGGGTGAGCGGATCCCCCCAGCCGCGGGTCGGGGCCTCGATCACCGCGTACACCAGCACGCCCAGGCCCGTCGCGGCCAGCACCGCCCCGCCGAGGTCCAGCCGCGGCGCGTCCGGATCGGCGGACTCGGGCACCACGAGCAGGGTCCCGACCAGCGCAACCACCGCGAGCAGCACGTTCAGCAGGAACACCGAGCGCCAGGACCACAGCTCCAGCAGCGTCCCCGAGGCCAGCAGCCCGACCACCGCACTGGCCCCCGCCACGGCCGCCCAGACGCTGACCGCCCTGGTCCGTTGCGCCCGCGGGAAGGTGCCGGTGATGGTCGACAGGGTGGCCGGCATGACCAGCGCCGCCCCGACGCCCAGCAGGCCCCGCAGCGCGATCAGTGCGGTGGCATCGGTGGTCAGTGCGGCCAGCCCCGACCCGCCGCCGAACAGCGCCAGGCCGACGAGCAGTGCCCGGCGCCGGCCGAACCGGTCGCCGAGCGCGCCCGCGGGCAGCAGCAGGGCGGCGAACACCAGGCTGTAGGCGTCGATGATCCAGGAGAGCTCGGTCTGGCTGCCGTGGGTCGCCCGGGCGATCTCCGGCAGGGCCACGTTCAGCGAGGCCATCGCGGCGACCACGGTGGCCAGCGCGAGGCAGGTCACCAGGAGGACCAGATGGTGGCGGCCGGCCGGCCCGCCCGGCGCTGCGGGCCCGGCTGGAACGCCGGCACCCGCAGGCGCGGTGGCGGCTTCCTCTCCGGCGGCTCCCGGTGTGGCGGCTCTGGGTCCGGCGGCGGCTCTGGGCTCGGCGGCGGTCATGGCAGGCCTTCTCTCCCTCGCGTCCTCCCACCCGCCGCGGACCGGTCCGGTCGTCCGGGGGTGGCTCGATGCCGCCAGACTGGGCGCGCCGCCCCTAGTATTTCAACCATGATGAATAAAGCGCCGCGCCGGGGCCGGCGCGCCGGAAGCCCGGACACCCGCGCCCAGATCCTCGACGTCGCCCGCCGCCGGTTCCTCGCCGAGGGCTACCAGGCCGTGACGATGCGCTCGATCGCCGCGGAGGCCGACGTCGACCTCGCCCTGATCAGCTACTTCTTCGGCTCGAAGAAGGGCCTCTTCGGCGCCGCGCTGGCCCTGGCCACCAACCCCGCCGAACGCCTCGCCCTCGTCCTGGAAGGCGACGTCGAGACCCTGCCGGACCGCATCCTGGCCGAGGTCCTCGACGTGTGGGGGAGCCCGGTGGCCGCCGACCCGCTGCGTGCCATGCTCGGCAGCGCCGTCCAGGACCCGGCGGTCGGCACCCTGGTGAGCGAGGTCCTGCAGCGGGAGATCGTCGACCGCATCGCGGCCCGGATCGGCGGCGCGGACGCCCGGCGCCGCGCCTGCGACTTCGCCGTCCACCTGGCCGGCCTGATCATGGCCCGCTACATGCTGCGCCTCGAACCGCTCGCCTCGCTGCCGCCTGATGAAATCGCGCGCACCCATCTCCCCCTGCTCCGCCTCGCCCTCCGGCCCCGCCCGGCCTCCCCCCGGCCGGGGAGGTAGCCGGCCGCACGGTACGGCCGGGCGCGGCGGTCCGGCTCCGGTTCGGGGGCCGGGAACGGCCGGAGGCCACCCGCGCGGTTTCGCGGGTGGCCTCGGACGAGCTGCGGGGCCGGCCTAGTACCAGTGGTGCGACTGCCAGAAGGACCAGGCGGCGCAGGGGCTGCCGTAGCGGGAGTTCATGTAGTCGAGGCCCCACTTGATCTGGGTGGCCGGGTTGGTGCGCCAGTCGGCGCCGGCCGAGGCCATCTTGGAGCCCGGGAGGGCCTGGACCAGGCCGTAGGCGCCGGAGGAGGCGTTGACGGCGCGCGGGTTCCAGCTGCTCTCGTGGGAGACGATGTTGCTGAAGCACTGCAGCTGGCCGGCCGGGACGATCTGGGCGGCGATCTCGCGCGGGCTGCCCGAGTAGCTGGGCTTGGCGTTGAGGGCGGAGCGCTGCTGGGAGCGGGAGGCGGCGGCCTTCGCGTCGGCCTTCGCCTTGGCCTCGGCCTGGGCCTTCGCCGCGGCGTCGGCCTGCTCCTGGGCGGCCTGGGCCTGGGCGGCCGCAGCAGCCTCCGCGTCGGCCTGGGCCTGGGCGGCCTGCGCTGCAGCCTCGGCCTGGGCGGCCGCAGCGGCCTCCGCGTCGGCCTGGGCCGCCTGGTCGGCGACCGGCTGCCCGTCCACGGAGACCCCCGCGGCGCCGGTGACGCCGGTGACGCCGGTGACGCCGGCCGCCGGGGCGGCGGCCTCGGCGACGCCGCCGCCCTGCGGGATGGCGAGGGCGGCGGTGGCCGCGCTCGCCACCACGAGGGTGGTGATGCCGGTGATCAGGGAGTTGCGGCGGGCATGGCTGAGCTGCATGGAGCGGGCGATCCTTTTCCGTCGGGGCCGTGTCGGGAGCGCGGGGCGTCCGGCACGCGGGCTCGGGTGAGCAGGCCCGCAATGCCGTCCGGGACGGCCATGGCACCCCGGCGGTGACGACGGGGCGGGCGGGATGCGCGGCGGGGGACAGGTCCGCAGCGCTGCCTGGCGACGGGCCATTCTTGGCAGGGCGCGGCACGGGCGGCAAAGCCGCCCGGTACTACGCGGGGTAGTGGGTCGGCGGGCGGAAACGGCGAAGCGCCCGGCCGGAGCCGGGCGCTTTCGTCCGGTTTGTCCTCTTTGTCCAATCGTCGGCCGGATCGGCCGTTCTGTCGGCGAACGATCGGGCGCAACCCGCCGGCGGCCTGCGTTCTTGCGGGCCGGCGGGGCCGTGGGCGCCTGCCGTGCCGCGGGTCCGGTCCTCGTCGCGGGCGTTCGCGCGGGGGTGCCCGAGGTCTGTCCACTATCGACGGCAGTAGTACGAGAATCCCGTGTGGGCGGCTTCACATTCCGGCGGACGGTCGATGGACGCAGGGTGAGCGGACGGTCACCCCCGACGCTCCGCGTCAGGTGCGGTACGGGTTGTCCGCGTACGGGTTCCGCACGTACGGCCCTTCGGGGGAGCCGCCCCCGGGGTGCCGGCCCTCGGCGGAGGGCCCCTGTGCGTACGGGTTGCCGGGCACCGGCTGCGGGCCGCCGTACGAGGGGTGCTTGGGCTGCGGCGGGTAGGGGGCCGCGCCCGGTGCGGCGGCGGTCGCCTCCGCCGGCTCCGCCGCGTCGTCCCCGTCGGCGGGCTCCTCTTCGACCGGGACCAGCTCGCGGGCCAGTAGGGTCGCCCCGGCGACCGCGCCGGGCATGGCCAGGACGGTCACGAACGGGATCAGGAAGGCCAGGACCAGCGGCACGCCGAAACCGAGCGTGAGGCCGAGCCGGGCGCGCAGCAGGCGGATCCGCTCGCGCTGCGGCACCTCGCGCCGCTGCAGCGCGACGGCCGTCAGCTCGACCGCGAGGAAGAAGCCGGACACCAGGAACCCCGCGACCGGCACCAGGGTCTGCCCGACCACCGGGATGAACCCGCAGGCGAACAGCAGGATGCCGAAGCCGGCCACCCGCACCAGCACGAAGAGGCTGTCGCGGGCCGAGACCACCAGCTCCCGCCAGAGCGGGACGTCCGGCGGGGTGGGTGCGCCGCCCTCGGACTCGTCCACCTTCTCGCAGAGCGACTCGTAGAACGGCTGGCCGACCAGCAGCGTGACCGCGGTGAAGGTGATCAGCGAGATCAGCAGGCCGCCGCCGAAGACGATCGCGGCGAGCGCGGTGCGCAGCATGCCCTGCCAGGGCGAGCCCCAGTCGTCGGCGAACGGGGTGACCCAGGTGGCGAGGTCCTCCGACCAGCCCCCGAGGAACGCCAGCGCCACCACGTATCCGATCAGGGTGATCAGCGCCGGGATCATGCCGAACGCCCACCAGCGGCCGTGCCGCGCCACCCACTTCTGGCCCTTGACCAGGTACCCCGTCCCCGCCACAAGATCTCGCATAGGGGGAAGGGTAGGGGGTGGCCGTCACCGGGTCATATCGGTGCCGTGGGGGTCCGGTGACGGGCCGCGCGCCAGCACGCGCAAGCACGTGCGCCGGGCCCGGAAACGCCGCACCGGGCCCGGGAGCCTCCGCAACGGCTCCCGGGCCCGGCGTTCGCGGCCGGTGTGCCCCGGATCAGGCAGCCGGTTCCACCGCCGCGGCCTGCCGCCGCCGTCGGCCCACCACGGCCGACGCCGCCAGCACGATCGCTGCGGCGACCAGCGACAGGTACATCTGCTTCCGCCCGTCGGCGTCGGTGAACATGTATGCCACCACGAAGCCGATCATGCCGATCGCGGTCCAGGTGAGGTAGGGGTACAGCCACATCCGGACGGTCAGCCGCTCCGGCATCTCACGCTCGATGATCTTGCGCATCCGCAGCTGGGAGAAGCAGATCACCAGCCAGACGAAGAGCGCAACGGCGCCGGAGGAGTTGAGCAGGAAGGAGAAGACGGTGTCGGGGGAGGTGTAGTTGAAGAAGACGGCGATGAAGCCGAACACCACCGAGCACAGGATCGCGACCCGCGGCACGCCGCGGTCGGTCACCGAGGCGAAGACCTTGGGGGCGTCGCCTCGCTGGCCGAGCGAGAAGGCCATCCGGGAGGCGGTGTACATCCCGGAGTTGAGGCAGGAGAGCACGGCGGTCAGGACGATGACGTCCATCACCTGGCCGGCGCCGGGGATGCCGATGTGCTCCAGCACGGCGACGTACGGGCTGCCCTTGACGGCCGCGGAGTCCCACGGCAGCAGGGTGACCACGAGCAGGATGGAGCCCAGGTAGAAGACGCCGATGCGCCAGATCACGCTGTTGGTCGCCTTGCTGACCGCCTTCTCCGGGTCCTCCGACTCGCCGGCGGCCAGGGTGACGATCTCACTGCCCATGAAGGCGAAGACGACTGTCAGCATGCCGGTGAAGACCGCGCCCATGCCGTGCGGGAGGAAGCCGCCGTGGCCGACCAGGTTCTCGGTGCCCACCGCGTGGGTGCCGGGCAGCAGGCCGAACGCGGCCAGGGTGCCGATCACCAGGAAGGCGGCGATCGCCACCACCTTGATCCCGGCGAACCAGAACTCGAACTCGCCGTAGGAGGCCACCGAGAACAGGTTGGTCGCGGTGAGCACCGCCATCACGATCAGTGCCCAGCCCCACTGCGGTACGCCGGGCACCCAGTTGTTGAGGATCTTCGCGCCGGCGGTGGCCTCGACGGCCAGCACCACGACCCAGAAGAACCAGTACAGCCAGCCGATCGTGAAGCCGGCCCAGCGTCCGAGCGCCCGGTCCGCGTACGCGGAGAAGGAGCCGCTCTGCGGATCGGCCGCCGCCATCTCGCCGAGCATCCGCATCACCAGCACGACCAGCACGCCGGCGAGCGTGTAGGAGAGCAGGATGCCGGGGCCCGTGGAGGCGATGCCCGCACCGGAGCCGACGAACAGGCCGGCGCCGATCACGCCGCCGATCGCGATCATCGACAGGTGGCGGTTCTTGAGCCCGGCCTTCAGGTGGCCGTCGCCGCCGTGGCCGGGCGCTCCGTGCTGGAGCTGCTGCTTGGCGGCGTCGACCGGGGGAGAACCGGCCGATGTGGTGGTTTCCGCACTCATGGAGGGTGTCCTGTTGCCTTTCCGGCGCGGCCTGCCCCTCGGCTCGTTCGCCCGAGGGTGGGGGACGGACCCGCGCAATGCGGTGCAACCTAACTTCTACCTACGAGTATCGGAACAACGTCCCGGAAACCGTTCGCTGAGCGGACACGAAAGCCCAGGTCAGCGCGGGTGAAGAGCTGTCGTGGAAAGCTCAAATCTGACACATCGCCAGGTGTTTCGGGGGCCTCGGGCGATCTCGCGGCCGCCCCGGACCCGGCGGCGGACGGGCCCGGCCGGGCGGACATACTGTCCGCGTGATGATCGTCCTCGTCCTGCTCGGCCTCCTCGTGGTGCTCGCCGTGCTGGCCCTCGCGCACTGGTACCTCTGGCGGCGCCTGGTGCGCGACGTGTCCGTGCCCGGCGGGTGGTGGCGCCGGACCGGCACCGTGCTCGCGGTGGCGCTGCCGCTGCTCTCGCTGGGGGCGCTGCTCGGCGGGCGGAAGTTCCCGCTGTCCGTGGAGCGCTGGTTCGCCTGGCCGGGCTTCCTCTGGCTCGCGGTGCTGCTCTACCTGCTGCTGGCGCTCGCGGTCGGGGAGGCGGTCCGTCCGCTGCTGTTGAGGCTGCCGCGCCGGAAGGCGGCGGCACCCGCAGCAGCGGCGGAGGCCGACGATCGGCCGGTACCGGCGGTGCCGTCGCCCGAGCGCCGGCTGTTCGTCGCCCGGACGGTCGCGATCGGCGCCGCCGGCGCGGCGGCGGCCGTGGTCGGCAACGGAGCCTACGGGGTGCTGCGCGGACCGCGGCTGAAGCAGGTCACCGTGCCGCTGGCCAGGTTGCCCCGCCAGGCGCACGGCTACCGGATCGCCGTGGTCAGCGACATCCACCTCGGGCCGATCCTCGGCCGTGCCCACACCCAGCGCATCGTGGACACCATCAACCGCACCCAGCCCGACCTGATCGCCGTGGTGGGTGACCTGGTGGACGGGACGGTGCCCGAACTCGGCGCGGCCGCGGAGCCGTTGGCGCAGCTGCGAGCCCGTGACGGCGCCTTCTTCGTCACCGGCAACCACGAGTACTTCTCCGGCGCGGCGCCCTGGGTGGACTTCGTCCGCGAGCTGGGCGTCCACCCGCTGCAGAACGCACGGGTCGAGCTGGCCGGCTTCGACCTGGCCGGGGTGAACGACCTCGCCGGGAGGAACGAGGGCGACGGGCCGGACTTCGCCAAGGCGCTCGGCGGCCGCGACCGGGCCCGCACCTCGGTGCTGCTCTCCCACCAGCCGGTCACCGTCCACGACGCCGTCCGGCACGGCGTCGACCTCCAGCTCTCCGGCCACACCCACGGCGGCCAGCTCTGGCCCGGCAACTACCTCGCCGAGCTGGCCAACCCGACCGTGGCCGGGCTGGAGCGCTACGGCGACACCCAGCTCTACGTGACGCGCGGCGCAGGTGCCTGGGGTCCGCCCGTCCGGGTGGGGGCGCCGTCCGACATCACCGTCGTCACGCTGGCCTCGCTGCAGGCCTGAGGGTCGCTGCCGGGCGGGCCGGAGGCCGCGAGGCCGGCCGCTCGCGGGCGTGTCCGGTCCGTGCGTCGGCCTCACCGCTCGCGCAGGCCCGCCTCACCGCTCGCGCACGTCGAGCAGGACGATCCGCCGCCCGTCGGCGGGGTTCCCGGTGAGGCGGGCGGCCAGGATGCGCGGGATGTCGCCCTCCTGCGAGTAGCCGGGCACCACCGCCACCTCGGCCCGGCGGACGGCCCGCTCCCCTGCCAGGGTGTACGCCACCCGGTACACCGTCCGATCCGGCGGCGGGGCGGGCGGCGGTGCTGCCTCGGTCCTCGGCATCACGGCTCCTCCTCGGGTCCGCGCCTTCCCCCGGGTCTTCCCGCCGCCCATTCTCCGCCGGCCGGGCCCGGAACGGATCCTGTGGCCGATCCGGGCAAACGCGGGCAGAGTGGGAGTTCCCGGGGCGGGAGGCTCCGGTCGGCGCGAACCCCGGGACGGCTCCGGAGAGGGGCGACCCCCATGCAGACCACCTGGAAGGGGACGATCAGCTTCGGGCTGGTCAGCATCCCCGTGCACCTGTACTCCGCGACCCAGGAGCACGACGTACCGCTGCACCAGGTGCACGCCAAGGACGGCGGCCGGGTGCGGATGAAGCGGTACTGCGAACGGGAGGAGCGGGAGGTCCCGTACGCCGAGATCGCCAAGGGTTACGAGTCGCCCGACGGCCGCACGGTCACCCTCACCGACGAGGACCTCGCCGACCTGCCGCTGCCCAGCAAGAAGATCATCGACGTGCTGGCCTTCGTCGACGCCGGCGAGATCGATCCGCTGATGTTCTCCAAGGCCTACTACGTCGGGGTGGCCGACAAGGCCGCGGCCAAGCCGTACGCGCTGCTGCGGGACGCGCTCACCGAGTCCGGCCAGATCGCGGTGACCAAGATCGCCCTGCGGACCAGGGAGTCCCCTGCGGTGTTGCGGGTGCACGACGGGACGCTGGTGCTGCAGACCTGCATCTGGCCCGACGAGGTGCGGCCGGCGGCCGGGATCGCGCCCGAGGAGGAGGTCGTCGTCCGGCCGCAGGAGCTGAAGATGGCGCGCTCGCTGATGGAGACGCTCTCCGAGGACTTCGACCTCGCCCAGCTCCACGACGACTACCAGCAGGCGCTCCAGCAGGTCATCGAAGCCCGGCTGCAGGGCGTCGAACTGCCGCACGAGGAGGAGCCGGGCGAGGCGCCCGACAACGTCATCGACCTGATGGAGGCGCTGCGCAGCAGCCTCCGGGAGGCGAAGGGGTCCCGGCGCGGTCATCCGGGCGAACCGGCGGAGGACGCCGGGGCGGCAGCGGACGGGCCGGAGGCGGACACCGGGCCGGAGCCGGCGGCGCCGGCGCCCCGCAAACGGGCTGCCGCTCCCCGCAAGCCGTCCGCCGGCGCGGGTTCCGGCGGCGGCACGCGGACCGCCGCCGCGGCCGGGAAGAGCACGGCGGGCAAGACCGCCGCCGAGAACACCGCGGCCAGGAAGACCGCCGCCGGGAAGACCGCCGCGAAGGGCACCGCGAAGGCCACGGCGAAGGCCACCGCCGGCGCCAAGACCGGCACCAGGAAGTCCGCAGCTCCCCGCAAGGCCTCGTGAGGCCTCGTGAGCTGCTCACCGGCAGTCCCGACGACGTCCGGAGGCGATCACAGATGGACCTGCTCACCTACAAGGAACTCGACACCGGCCCCGGTGCCCCGCAGCACCCGGGCCTGGCGCACCGGGCCTGGCACGGCCTGCTCAGCATCACACCCACGGCCGTGGTCTTCCTGCTCGGGCTCTCGCTCGGGCTCGGCGCGGTCGGCGCCCAGATCACGTCGCTGCCGTGGCTGATCGTCTTCAGCATCGTCTGGGGCATCACCCTGATCGTCCTGATGGGCATGGTCGTGCGCTGGATGACGCACGGCCAGGGCAGGCCGCGGACGGCCACCTGACCCGGCCCGGAGGCCCTCCGCCCCGGCCCGGAGGCCGTTCGCCCCGGCCGGGGGACACGTCCCCCGGCCGGGGCGGAGGGTCCGGAACGCTGCGCGGCGCCGGAACGCGGCGCTAGGCGACCCAGACCGTGGTCACGTTGCAGAACTCCTTGATCCCGTGCCCCGACAGCTCCCGCCCGAAGCCGGAGCGCTTGACCCCGCCGAACGGCAGGGCAGGGTGCGAGGCGGTCATGCCGTTGAAGAAGACCCCGCCGGCCTCGATGTCCCGGACGAAGCGCTCCTGCTCGGCCGGGTCGTCGGTCCACACGTTGGAGCTGAGCCCGAACGGCGTGTCGTTGGCCAGTGCCACCGCCTCGTCCAGGTCGGCCACCCGGTAGACGGTGGCGACCGGGCCGAAGGTCTCCTCCTGGTGGATCCGCATCGCCGGGGTGATGCCGGTCAGCACCGTCGGCTCGTAGAACCAGCCGGCGTCGAGGCCCTCGGGGCGGCGCCCGCCGCACTCCACCCGGGCGCCGTGCTTCTTCGCGTCCTCGACCAGCTCCTCCAGGTCGTCCCGGCCCTGCCGACTGGCCAGCGGGCCGACCTGGGTGGCCTCCTCCAGCGGATCGCCGACCTTCAACGCCCGCATCGCCTCGGCGAACGCGGCCGTGAACGGCTCGTAGACGTCCGCGTGCACGATGAACCGCTTGGCCGCGATGCAGGACTGCCCGTTGTTCTGCGCCCGGGCCGTGACGGCGGTGCGCACGGCGGCGTCCAGGTCGGCGCTGGGCAGGACCACGAAGGGGTCGCTCCCGCCGAGCTCCAGCACCGCCTTCTTCACCTCGTCGGCCGCGGCGGCGGCCACCACGCGACCGGCCGGCTCGCTGCCGGTCAGGGTCACCGCGGCGACCCGGCGGTCGCGGATGACGCCGTCCACCGCGCGCGAACCGATCAGCAGGGTCTGGAAGCAGCCCTCCGGGAACCCGGCCCGCACGAACAGCTCCTCCAGCGCCACCGCTGTCCGCGGCACGTTCGAGGCGTGCTTCAGCAGGCCCACGTTGCCCGCCATCAGGGCCGGTGCCGCGAACCGGATCACCTGCCAGAACGGGAAGTTCCACGGCATGACGGCGAGCACCGCCCCGATCGGGCGGTAGCGGACGTAGGCGCGGGCGGCGCCGGCGTCGGCGACGTCCGCGGGGTCGGGGTGCTCGTCGGCGAGCAGTGCCTCCGCGTTCTCCGCGTACCAGCGCATCGCCTTCGCGCACTTCGCGGCCTCGGCACGGGCGGCCGTCAGCGGCTTGCCCATCTCCTCGGTCATCGTCCGGGCGACGGCCTCCCGGTCCTCGTCGAGCAGGTCGGCGGCGCGGCGCAGCAGCTGGGCGCGGTGGGCGAAGGAGGTCGTCCGGTAGGTGCGGAACGCGGCCTCGGCGCGGGCCAGCCGCTGCTCGATGCCGGCGGCGTCCAGCTCCTCGAAGGTCTCCAGGGTCTCGCCGGTCGCGGGGTTGACGCTTGCGATGGGCACGGTCGGGCCTCCCGGGTGTCCGTTGGGGTCGGGGTTGGGGCTTCGGGGTCCTGCTCGGGTCCTGCTGGGGTGCTTCCGGGGTCCTGCTGCGTCGGGGCTCTGCGTCGGGTCGGGCTTCGCGGGGCCGGGCTTCGGGCCGCGCGGGCGGATCCGCGGAGCGCGGGTCGGGGGTCTGAGACCACCCTGGCCGACGGCCCGGCCGTGGGCACGCCTCCACCGCCCGGCGTGTCCCGTCGGGCGGTGGACGAAACGGGGGACGCGACCTACTCCGGCAGCGACTCCACGCGGGCCGCCGCCTCCCGGGCACGGGCGCCGGCCCTGGTCCGCCCGGCCGTGACCAGCCGGTTCGGGAACCGGTGCAGGTACTCCGCCTCCAGCTGCCCGGTGCGCAGGGTGTGCCGCTTCAGCGCCTCCTCCGACCCGTACAGGAACGTCTCGTGCCGGGTCCGGTGCAGCTGCTCCAGCTCGTGCACCAGTGTGTCGTTGCCGAGGGCGTGAGGCGAGATGCCCTCGGGCCTGATGTGCGGAGCGTCGGTGGGGTGCCGCATGTCCACTACCTCCTCGGCCGGTCCCCCCGCTTACCCGGTGCCCGGCCCCCGCCGCCGGTACACCCGTTCGAGTACGGGGACCTGTCCTCGCCGGCGGCCCTTCCGACCGCCGACCGGTGATCGGATCGTACGACGCGCACCCCGCCCACGTCGCGACCGGAACGCGCCGTCGGGGGAGCCCGGACCGGCGCCCCGCCCTGGTCGGCTACTCGGGGACTGCGGCGTTCGCGGAGCTCACGGGCGTGCGGGCGTAGTGGAGGAGGACCACGCCGTTGGGGAAGGAGCGGGTCTCCAGAAGGGTGAGGTCGGTGGACTCCGGGGTGGCGGGGAAGAGCAGGCGCCCGCGGCCCAGGCGGACCGGGTGGACGTAGAGCCGGTACTCGTCGACCAGTCCGAGGCGGAGGAAGGTCTCGGCGAGGTCCGCACCCCCGAGAGCGAGGTCGCCGCCCTCGCCGGCGGTGAGGGCGGCGACGGCGGCCGGGGTCACCTCGGGGAGGACGGTGGTGTTCCAGTCCGCGTGGGTGAGGGTGCGGGAGAACACCGTCTTCGGCAGTTCGCGCCAGATCCGGGCGAACTCGACCACCGCGGGGCTCGCGTCCGGGGCCCGGTCGGCGGTCGGCCAGAAGTCGGCCATCAGCTCATGGGTGACCCGGCCGCTGATCAGGCCGCCCAGCGGGGCGATCACGCTGTTGAGGTGGAGGTGCAGCTCCTCGTCGACGCGGTGCCAGCCGATGTCGTGGTCCGGGCCCTCGAAGTAGCCGTCGAGGGACACGGACATGAAGAGGACGACCTTGCGCATGGTGGGCCTCGCCGGGGGTCGGGCGTGGCCGCCCCGCGCCGCCGGGGTGCGGGGCGGCGAGCCGGTCAGATCAGCGTGCTCCAGTAGTACCAGAACCGTTCCAGGATCAGCAGCACGACCACCGCGTACCAGAGCGCGGGAACCGCCCAGTGGTAGCGGGCGGCCTCCCGGACGACCGGGCGCAGCCGGCGCCCCACCGGGATCACCCCGGAGCGCAGGTTGTGCAGCGCGGTGTACCAGAACAGCGGGATCACGGCCGCCCAGACCACCATGCAGTACGGGCAGAGCGCGCCGATCCGGTACAGCGCCTGGTACATCAGCCAGGTCACGAAGCCGATCCCGAAGACCGTTCCGGCCTGCAGGCCGAGCCAGAACCAGCGCCGGTAGGAGGCCCCGGCCAGCAGTCCGGCGCCGACCGCGATCACCACGGCGAACCCGACCAGACCGAGCAGCGGGTTGGGGAAGCCGAAGGCCTCGGCCTGGTCGCTGCGCATGATCGAGCCGCAGCTGATGATCGGGTTGATGTTGCAGTTGGGGACGTACGAGGGATCCTTCAGCAGCCGGATCTTGTCCAGCGTGAGGACGACCGAGGCGAAGAGCCCGACCGCGCCGCCGATCACCAGCAGCAGGGCGAACGGCCGGCTCGCGCCGTAGGTCCGGGTGCGGGAGGCCCCGGGGGTGACCGGGGTGACGGGGGTGACGGAGGTCATCCGGTCACCTGCTCGACCATCGCCGTGAACCGCTCCGGCGAGACGGGAACGCCGTTGGTGAACACGTCGAGCTTCTGCCCGTCCAGCTTCACCGTCGGGGTGCCGGTGACGCCGCTCCTGTCGAAGGCCTTGTTCACCTGGTCGGCCCAGGGCAGGTAAGTGCCCTCCTGGACGGCCTTGACGAAGCCGTCCGTCTTCAGCCCGGGGACCTGGCCGGCCAGGTCGAGCAGGTGGTTGACGTCGGCGAAGCCGTCCTCGCGCTCGTCCGGCTGGTTGGCGTAGAGCACGTCGTGGAACTGCTTGAACTTGTCCACGCCCTCGTTGAGGGCCGCGCCCGCGGCGGCCAGTGCGGTGCGCGAGCCCTTGCCGCCGAGGCCCTGGTCGAGGAAGGTCGCCAGGTGGTACTCGACCTTGTAGGTGCCGGCGTCCGCCAGCTGCTGGACGGTCTTGCCGGTGGTCGTCTCCAGCCGCTCGCAGTACGGGCAGCGGAAGTCCTCGTAGACCTCCAGCGTGTGCGGGGCGTCGGCCTTGCCGTAGGTGATGACGGTGCCGTCGGCGCCGCTCGCGTTGGCGGGCACGACCAGCGGTCCGCCGGGGCCGCCGGCGGCGGACCCGCCGCCGACCGCGAAGGCGACGCCCGCGGCGAGGGCCAGGACGGCGGCGCTCGCGGCGCCGACGACGGTCCGGCGGCGGATCCGGGCCGACCGCTCGGTGCGCTCGCGTTCCTCGCGCATCCGCTCGGTGGCGGCGCGGGAGGAGGCGTTCCTGGTGGGGCGGGAGGTGTGGGGCTGCTTGCTCACGGGGTGTCGTCCTGTGCTCTCGATCGGGTGCTCGGGGCGCGGGGCGGGGCAGCGGGGTGCCCGTCGGCGCGGAGCGGGGCGGGCGCGCAGGGGCGCGCGGCGGGACGACCGGCGGAGAGGCCGCGGATGTGGGGAGCGACGGTTCTCAGCAGGCCGGCGCGTGCACCGGCGGGCCGCGCCGGACGGCGGGGCCGAGCAGGACGTCCTCGATCGGGACGCGGATCCGACTGGCGCGCGGGAACGGCACCCGGGCCACCGGACGGGCCGGGACGGCCGAGGCGAGCAGGAGCAGCAGCCGGCGGCCGGCCGCGGCGGGGAGGCGCCGGGCGAAGTCGGCGAGGATGCGCGCCGACCGGGCCAGGCCGGTCAGGGCGGCGTCGGCCCGGCGCAGCCAGAAGGCCGCCGCCAGCGCGATCGCGGTGTGCAGGGCCAGCAGCACGAGCACCCCGGTGGAGCGCGCGAGGCCGTGGCCCGCCAGCAGGCCGCCGAGCGAGCCGCCGCCGCAGAGCAGCGGCTCGAACCCGCGGGCGGAGCCCGGCGGGAGGGTGGGGCAGGTGCTCTGGGCGAGGTCGAACAGCGCGCTCAGCCCGAGTTCCAGCGGCAGGAAGACCGCCGCGATCGCGGGGTAGCCGCGCTCGGAGCCGGCGAGGACGAAGGCCACCGCGAAGACGGCGGCGCCGGCCACGGCCAGCGTGCCGAGCGGTAGCGGACGGCCGGTGACCAGCACCTGGCCGAGCCCGGCGAGCAGCACGACCAGCGCGGCGAAGATCGCCGCGCGGAGCGTCCTGGGGGCCGGATCGGTGGTCACGGCATCCGAGTCTGCCACAGGCCGAATCGTGGACGACCAGCCCGGCGGCCCGCTGTGAAGATCCTCACCACCCGCTCTGACCTGGACTTATGCCCGGCTTACGCGGCCGGGAAGGGCCCGCCCGGGTGCCGTACCGCGGCCGGCCCGGCTGATCGGGCCGGCGTGGTCAGGCCTGGCCTCCGGCCTCCGCGGGCTCCTCCGGAGCCGGCTCGGCGGCGGTCCGCACCCGGGCCTCCACCAGCTCCCGGAAGTGCGCGAGATCCGCCCGCACGGTCCGCTCGACGGCCCCGGCGAGCGCGAAGCCGCGCGGTCCGCCGAGCGCCTCGTGGACCGTCTCCGGGTCGTACTCGACCCGGATCTGCACCCGGGTGTGCTCCCGGTCGAGCGGCAGCAGCGCGAACGCGCCCTGCAGCTGGGGGCCGTCCAGTGTCCGCCAGGCCATCACCCGGCCCCGCCCCCGGTCGGTGATCTCGGCCTCGACGTCCCACCGGACGCCGTCCACCTCCACTGCGAGGTGCGCGAGGTTGCGGCCGTGCGGCTGGGCGCTGCGCACCCCGTCGACGAAGGACGGGTAGTCGTGGACCCGGTGCAACTGCTCCCATGCCACCAGCACGGGGGCGTCGACGTCGATCTGTTCCTCAAGCGTGCTCATGGCGGGGCCGGACCTCCTCGGACGGCCTGGAGCCTGACGTGTCGCGGCTCCCTCCAGCCTGCCCCCCGGGGCGCGCCCGGGCAACGGGCGCGCAGGCCCGTCGCCCGGCTCCGGCCCCGGTTCGGACGGTGGGCGGGAGCGGCCGGGCTGCGCGAGACTGGGCGCATGCCGGAGCTGCCCGAGGTCGAGGCTCTCGCCGCCTTCCTGTCCGAGCGGCTGTCCGGGCGGGAGATCGCCCGGGTGCAGCCGGTGGCGATCAGCGCGCTCAAGACCTACGACCCGCCGGTGACGGCGCTCGAAGGCCGGGTGGTCGGCCCGGTGACCCGGCACGGCAAGTTCCTGGACGTCGAGGCCGGCGGCCTCCACCTGGTCGTCCACCTGGCCCGGGCCGGCTGGCTGCGCTGGAAGGACCACCTGCCCGAGGAGCCGCCGCGGCCGAGCGCGAAGAGCCCGCTCGCCCTGCGGGTGCGGCTGGCCGGGGAGGCCGGCGACGGATTCGACCTCACCGAGGCCGGGACCAGGAAGGGCCTGGCCGTGTACGTGGTTCAGGACGCCGGGCAGGTGCCCGGCGTCGCCCGGCTCGGTCCCGACCCGCTGGACCCGGGGTTCACGCAGGCGGACTTCGCCGCCCTGCTGCAGGGCGAGCGGCGCCGCCTCAAGGGCGTGCTGCGGGACCAGAGTGTGCTGGCCGGGGTCGGGAACGCCTACTCGGACGAGGTGCTGCACGCGGCGCGGATGTCCCCGTACAAGCAGGCGTCGAGCCTGAGCGAGGACGAGACGGCCCGGCTCTACGGGGCGCTGGTCGGCACGCTGCGTGAGGCGGTCGAGCGCTCCCGCGGGCTCGCGGCGGGGGAGCTGAAGACCGAGAAGAAGCTCGGCCTGCGGGTGCACGGTCGCACCGGGCAGCCGTGCCCGCTCTGCGGGGACACCGTGCGTGAGGTGTCCTTCGCGGACTCCTCGCTGCAGTACTGCCCGACCTGCCAGACCGGCGGCAGGCCGCTGGCCGACCGCCGGCTCTCCCGGCTGCTGAAGTAGCGCGCCGGGCCGCGGACCGGCCCCCGCCCGGCCCGCGGTCCGGGCCCTACGGCTTCCGGGCGACCGCGCCCCAGTAGTAGGCGGCGTGCGGGTCGGCCGGCGGCTCGCCGTCCGGGTGCCAGGCCATCACCGGGGCGACACCGGGCTCGACGAACTCCCAGCCGTCGAAGAACCGCTCGACCTCCTCGCGGGTGCGCGGCACCAGGGTCATCCCGCCGGCCCGGGCGGCCGCGGTGACCTTGGCGACGCTCTGCGGGTCGAAGTCCTGGGTGGGGTGGGTCAGCGCGAGGAAGCTGCCGGAGGGCAGTGCGTCGCGCAGGGCGGCGACCTTGGCCCACGGGTCGTCCTCGTCGGCGATGAGCATCAGGACGGCGATCATCAGCAGGCCGACCGGCTGGTCGAGGTCCAGGGTGGCGGTGAGCGCCGGGTCGCCGAGCAGCTCGGCGGGTTTGCCCAGGTCGGCGTGGATGTAGGTGGTGCGGCTGTTTGGCGAGGAGACCATCAGGGCCCGGGCGTGGGCGAGCACGATCGGGTCGTTGTCGACGTAGACCACGCGGGTGCCGGGGCTGACCGACTCGGCGATCTGGTGGGTGTTCGGCGAGGTGGGGATGCCGGTGCCGAGGTCGAGGAACTGGCGGATGCCGTACTCCTGGGCCAGGCGGCGCACGGCGCGCTTCTGGAACGCCCGGTTCTCCCGGGCCATCGCCTTGATGCTGGGGACGGCCTCCTCGATGGCCAGGGCCATGGCGCGGTCCGGAGGGAAGTTGGTCTTGCCGCCGAGCCAGAAGTCGTACACGCGGGCCGAGTGGGGGGTGCTGGTGTCGACGCCGAAGCGCTCCCACTGGCTCGGCTCGGCCTCCTGGTCGGCGGGACCGGCGGGGAAGTCCTGACTTGTCGTCATGGCCACGTCCTCTGGGCGCAGATCATCACACTGGGGATGGTCAGCGTAGCGGCCCGGGCCGTAGCGCGGTCACCGCGCGCACCGGCCGGACGGTCTCCGGCGCCCGCGGCCGCCCGGTGTGGGCCGTCGGAGTGACGCTGGGGGCCGTCGGGGTTGCCCGTGGGAGGCGCGGAGGCGGACGGGGGAAGCATCGAAGATGCTGTCTGATCGTCATATTACTTCGCGCAGGTTGCTGCTGGTCGCCGCCGGGATGTCACTGTTGGGCGTCGCCGGCTGCCGGGGGGTCCAGGACGGGGTCGGAGCGCCGGAGGCCGGGGCCGCGGGTGCTCCGGAGACGCCCGGTGCCGCTCCCGGCCCCGCCTCCGGGCCGCCGTCGCCGGCCGGTTCGCCGTCGGCCGGTTCGCCGTCCGCGTCCGCACCCCCGTCCGCCCCGGTCCCGTCCGCCGCCTCGGCGCCGCCCGCCGCGGTGGGCGCGCCGGTGGCGGCGCCGCGGGTGCTGACGGCGGCCGAGTCCAAGCCGGTGTACGAGCTCGACGGCCAGAAGCGGGTCGTCGCGCTCACCATCGACGACGGCCCGGACCCGCGGCACACCCCGACCGTGCTCTCCCTGCTGGAGCAGTACGGGATCCGGGCCACCTTCTTCCTGATCGGCGAGAACGCCGCCCAGCACCCCGACCTGGTGCGGGAGATCGCCGCCCGGGGCCATCACATCGCGAACCACACCTGGACCCACCCGGACCTGCGGCAGCTCACCGAGGGCGGGATCCGCGACGAGCTGGAGCGCACCTCGGACCTGCTGCACCGCACCACCGGGAGGCAGCCGACCTGGTTCCGGGCCCCGGGCGGGGACTGGTCCACGGCGTCGCTCAAGGTGGCCGCCGACCTCGGGATGCGCAACATGGCCTGGTCGGTGGACCCGCGCGACTGGGCCCGGCCGGGCACGAGCGTGATCACCGACCGGGTCCTCAAGGACGTACGGCCGGGCGCGATCGTGCTCAACCACGACGGCGGCGGGGACCGTTCGCAGACGGTGGCGGCGCTGAAGACGTACCTGCCGGTGCTGATCGACTCGGGGTACTACTTCACGGCGCCGCCCAACTGACGGCGGGTGAGGGGAGAGCGCTGCGAGTAGCGGGATCCATGGCTAAACCACTCGAACGAGTGGATCGGAAGAACCGTTTCTGCGGTTTGTGGACATCTAGGGTGATCTCGCACCAATTCTCCCGGTGCCGCTTAATGCCACCCGAAAGGCCCCTTCCCCATGCGTCTCCGCAACACCGCGATCGCCGCCGCCAGCGCGGTCGCGCTCGTCCTCGCCGTGCCCACCTCCGCGAACGCGGCGACCGGTGAATTCCTCTACAAGGTCGGCCCCGGAGTCCCCGCCGGCATGGCCGACCCGCGCAGCGGCCAGTGCATCGACGTGTTCGGTGCGACCGAGGATCACCCCGCGTTCGCGCCCGAGAACTTCACGGCCTCGACCGCCACGGTCTTCCTCGACTTCCAATGTGACGGCGACGTCTTCTACGTCATGAACCCGGGCAAGAGGCTCGGCGACCGCCTGAAGTTCCGGTCCGTCGTCTTCTCCTGAGGCGAACTCAGGAGCAGTTCCGGCGATGGGCGGGACGGTTCGGCGGTCGGTCGGTTGAGACCGTTCCGGTGACTCGACACCGGGAGCGGCCGTGCCCCCGCCGATCGCCGGGCTGCCCGCCCGGGTGTGCGGACCACCGATCCCCCTGGCCGCGCCGGTGCTCGCGGCGGCCGGCTCCGGCGCCCACCGCGTGCTCGGGGGCGGCGCTCCGGGCCGAGACCCTGGACACCCCGCACGAGCCGGACCCGGTGCCGCCGCCCCGGCTGCCCGCCCTCGCCGAGCCCGGTCGGTCTCCGAAGCGGATCCGCGGCCGGGGGCGGTGCGGGCAGCGGCTGGCGGGGGAGGCGCGCGCTGGGGCGCGGTCGGCCTCGCCTACGGGAAGCGCTCCGAGGTGCCCTGGCCGCCGGGGCGGAAGCCGGGCACGGGCCGGCGGCGTGCCCGGGGCGGGGCGGCGGCGTAGCGTGACGGGGGGAGGGTTCGTGAAGGTCCCGCCGGCGGAGGAGGCGCGATGTCCGTTCGGGAACCGGACCCGGCGAAACAGGAGGAGTTCGCGGGTCGCACGGTGCAGGTGCTGAACGACGCCTGCCTGGGATTCATGACGAGCCTCGGCCACCAGACCGGGCTCTTCGACACCATGGCCGGGCTCGAACCGTCGACGAGCACCGAGATCGCCGACGCCGCCGGGCTGAACGAGCGCTACGTCCGCGAGTGGCTGGGCGGGATGGTCGTCGGCGGCTTCGTCGAGTACGACCCCGACGGGGCCCGCTACCGGCTGCCGCCCGAGCACGCGGCCTCGCTGACCCGGGCCGCGGGCCCCGAGAACATGGCCGGCCTGATGCAGTACCTCGCGCTGATGGGCGAGGTGGAGCAGCAGATCGTCGAGGCGTTCCGCAGGGGCGGCGGCCTGCCGTACTCGGCGTACCCGCGGTTCCAGGCGCTACAGGCCGAGGAGAGCGCCCGGGTCTACGACCTGGCGCTGGTGGACGGGATCGTCCCGCTGGTGCCCGGGCTGGCCGACCGGATGCGCGCCGGCATCGACGCGCTGGACATCGGCACCGGTGAGGGGCACGCCGTCAACCTCCTGGCACGGGCCTTCCCGGCCAGCCGGTTCACCGGCGTCGACATCTCGGAGAAGGGCATCGGCACCGCCAAGGCCGAGGCCGCCCGGCGCGGCATCGACAACGCCCGCTTCGAGGTCGTCGACTCCGCCGAGCTGACCGGCGCCTACGACCTGGTGACCGCCTTCGACGTCATCCACGACCTGGCCCGCCCGGCCGAGACGCTGGCGGCGGTCGCGGGGGCGCTGCGGCCCGACGGCGTCTTCCTGATGGGCGACATCGCCGCCAGCAGCCGGCTGGAGGAGAACGTCGACCACCCGCTGGGACCGGCGCTCTACGCCTTCTCGACGTTCTACTGCATGACGGTCTCGCTCGGCGAGGGCGGCGCGGGGCTGGGCACGGTCTGGGGCGAGCAGACCGCCCGGCGGATGCTGGCCGAGGCCGGGTTCGGCTCGGTCGACGTCAAGCAGGTGGAGGGGGACGTGCTCAACCTGTACTACCTGGCGCGGCTGAACGGCTCGGCGGCGTGACCGGAGCGGTGCGCCGGTCGGGGCGCGCCCGCAGGTGGCCCCGCCGGACGGTCGGACGTAGGTTCGAAGGTGTCCGGGCTCCGCACGCGAAGGAGGGCGGCGATGACCGGCAGCGGCTACGCACACCCCGAGGCCCTGGTCCCCACCGAGTGGCTTGCCCACCACCTGGACGACGGGACGATCCGCGTCGTCGAGGTCGACGAGGACACCGCCGCGTACGAGCGGGGGCACGTCCCCGGCGCGGTCGGCTGGAACTGGACCACCGACCTGCACAGCCGGGTGGGACGCGACTACACCGACCGCGAGGGCGTGCAGCACCTGCTGCGCGCGGCCGGCGTGGAGGACGACACCACGGTGGTGCTCTACGGCGGCAACGACAACTGGTTCGCGGCCTACGCCTACTGGCTGCTGCGGCTGCGCGGCTTCGAGCCGGTGAAGCTGCTCGACGGCGGGCGGAAGAAGTGGGAGCTGGAGGGCCGGGAGCTCACCGAGGAGGTCATGGACTACCAGCGCACCGGCTACCGACTGGAGGGGCCGGAGCACCCCGAGGTGCGGGCGCTGCGCGACGAGGTGCTGGCCAAGGCGGAGGTGTTCGCCAAGCCCGGATCCGACGCGGTGCTGGTGGACGTCCGCTCGCCGGCCGAGTTCCGGGGCGAGGCGCTGGCGCCCCCGCACCTCCCGCAGGAGCAGGCGCAGGTGCCGGGGCACATCCCCGGCGCGGTGAACATCCCCTGGTCGCGGGCGGCCAACGACGACGGCACGTTCCGCTCGGCGGACGAGCTGCGGGCGCTGTACGGCGCGCAGGGCGTGGAGTCCGAGCGCGAGGTGATCGCCTACTGCAGGATCGGGGAGCGCTCCGCGCACACCTGGTTCGCCCTGACCGAGCTGCTCGGGTTCCCGCACGTCAAGAACTACGACGGATCGTGGACGGAGTACGGCTCGCTGGTGCGTGCACCGGTGGCGCTCGGGGCCTGATGCGGCGCGCGGGCGGCTACGCCATTTCGGCCTGTTTCTTCGCATGAACATTTCAGAAGACAGGAGTGCGCCCGGGCTCACCGGGACAGGGATCGTTGCGACCCACTGTCCCAGTGACCCCGGAGGACCACCGTGCGCAAGAGGCTGATCGTCTCTGCCGCCGCCAGCGCTCTCGCCCTGCTGCTCGCCGTCCCCGCCTCCGCCGCCCAGGCCGGACCGGGCGCCGCGGGCATCGGCGACGCCTACTACCCGAACGCCGGCAACGGCGGGTACGACGTCTCGCACTACGACCTGCGCCTGAAGTACCAGCCCGCCACGGACGAACTGGAGGGCACCGCGACCATCCTGGCCACCGCGACCCAGGACCTCACCCGGTTCAACCTGGACTTCGTGCTCGGGGTGAAGGAGGTCCTGGTCAACGGGCGCACCGCCGGGTTCGCGAGCACCGGCGAGCAGGAACTGGAGATCACCCCGGCCCGGACGCTCGCCAGGGGCAGCACGGTCACCGTGGTGGTCCGCTACGCCGGCAGGCCCGGGGAGGTGGAGCGCGGCGGCTACTCCGCCTGGCTGCGCACCCCCGACGGCGGCGTCGCGGCGAACGAGCCGGAGGGCTCGGCCTGGTGGTTCCCGAGCAACGACCACCCCACCGACAAGGCCACCTACGACGTCTCCGTGCTGGTGCCCGACGGCACCCAGGCGATCAGCAACGGCCGCCTGGTCGGCCAGAGCTCCAAGGCCGGCTGGACCCGCTACAGCTGGCGCGAGACCGACCCGCAGGCGACCTATCTGGCCACCCTGGCGATCGGCAGGTTCGACATCCGCACCGACACCACCCCGGGCGGGCTGCCGGTCACCACCGCGTACAGCAGGGACCTCGGCGACAACGACGGTGCGGCGCGGGCCAGCGTCGAGCGCACCGGCGAGCTGGTGGACTGGCTCAGCGAGTACTTCGGCCCGTACCCGTTCAAGTCGGCCGGCGGCTACGTGCCCAACGTGCCCACCGGCTACGCGCTGGAGACCCAGACCCGGATCTTCTACAGCCCGGCCCAGTTCGCCCGCGGCTCCAACACCTCGGTGGTGGTCCACGAGCTCGCCCACCAGTGGTACGGCGACAGCGTCTCCGTCCAGCGCTGGAGCGACATCTGGCTCAACGAGGGCTTCGCCCGCTACTCGCAGTGGCTCTGGTCCGAGCACGAGAACGAGGGCACGGCGCAGGAACTCGCCGACTACGTCTACTCCTCCCACCCGGCCGGCGACGCCTTCTGGACCGTCAAGCCCGGTGACCCGGGACCGGACCACCAGTTCGCGGGCGCCGTCTACGACCGGGGCGCGGCGGCGGTGCAGGCGCTGCGCAACGCCGTCGGCGACGAGAAGTTCTTCCGGATCCTCAAGGGCTGGCCGGCCGAGCGCCGCTTCGGCAACGCCACCATCCAGCAGTTCCAGGCGTACGCCGAGCGGATCTCCGGCAGGCCGCTCGCGGACCTGTTCCAGACCTGGCTGTTCACGTCCGCGAAGCCGGCCGCCTCCTCCGCGGGCGTCCCGGCGGCCGTGGCGGCCGCAGCCGGGGCGCCGGGTGCGGCGGGCCTGGCGCCGGGCGCCGGGGAGCAGCCGCGGGAGCCGAAGTCGTGGAAGAAGATCCAGGAGACCAACTCGGTTCACGGGCAGCGGCACTGACCGGGTGACGGGTGCGGGGCGCCGCCGGGAGGCGCCCCGCACCGCGGATCTAGAAGGAGCGGGCCTCGGTGACGATGAGGTCCTCGATCCCGTAGAGGAACCGCTCCATCCCGGCCCTGGGCAGCACCGAGCCGTCGGCCGTGAGCGCCAGCCGCAGCGCGTCCGCGGTCCGGAGGGCGTCCAGGGCGTAGGTGAGCCCGGGGCGCGGCTCGAACACCCGGGGCCAGTCGAGGGTGGTCCGGGCGAGCGCCTCGGCGAGGGTCTCGCCGCCGGCCGCGCACTCCGCGGCGCCGGGTGCGGCGCCGCCGTCGGCGGGGACCACCGGGAGCAGGTCGCGGGTGTCGTTGACGATGCACGAGCGGTCGGCGAGCGGGCCGTGCTCGGCGGTCAGCCGGGCGATCTCCTCGTCCAGCAGGCGCTTGTCGAAGTAGGCGTGCCGGTAGGTGGCGATGGCGGCGGCGTGGGTCCGCCGGACCAGTGCGCCGAACTCGTCCCCGACGTCGGGGAGGTGGAGCAGGCCGTCGCCGGCCACCACGCTCACCGCGTGGGCGAGACCGGGCAGGAAGCGGTTGTTGACGACGACCTGCAGGACGGCGTCCGGCGATCCGGACAGTCGCGCCGTCATCGCCGCGACCGCGGCGAGCAGGACGGAGGAGCCGCTCGCCCGGTGGCCGGCCGCGACGAGGTCGACGGCGCGCAGCAGCGCGGGCGAGTCGAGCACGGCGTTCGGGAAGGGTGACGCAGCATCCTCCAGGGCCGGGGGGAAGAGCCGCGGCGGGCCCGAGCGCAGCTTGCGCACCGCGTGCGCGCGGGCGTTGGCGTCGCGCCGCAGGCCGCGCGGGGAGGTCTGGAACTCGGCCTCCTCCAGCGGCTGCTGGGCGGGCCGGCGGTCGCGGATCCCGGCCGGCGGCACCCCCAGGGACAGTTCGGTGAGGTCCGCCACCAGCAGTCCCATCCCGGCGCCGTCCACCGCCGTGTGGGAGAGCACGAGGGAGATGTGCCGGACGTCGCCGCCCTGCTCGACCAGGCCGACCCGGATCGGCCACTCCCGGGCGCAGTCGAACGGCAGCGCCGCCAGCTCGTCGTGCAGCGCGGCGCCGGCCGCGGCCGCGCCGTCGGGGCCGCCGTCGGCGCGGCGGAGGTGTACCGCCAGCCGGCCCGCCGGGTCGACGGTCTGCCGCAGCCTGCCGTCCGCGTCCGGGTGGAGCCGGGTGTGCAGGGAGTCGTGCAGGTGGAGCAGTTGCTCCAGGGCGCCGAGCACCACCGGGAGCGGTAGGCCCGGGTCGAGCGGGGCGGCGGTGGTGATGTTGTAGCGCGGCGCGTCGGCGGGCGCGAGCCGGTTGACGGCGTCCCAGACGGCCTGCTGGCCCCAGGTCGCCGGTCCGGTGCCGGACCGGCCGGACGAGAAGGTGATCTCCAGCTGCTGACTCGTGGTCACGTGTGCTCTCCGATGGGCGGTTCTGGGTGCGGTCGGTGCCGGTGCGTGGGGAGCGCAGGTGTCGTCCGGGAAGAGTCTGGCGCACCGCCCGCCCCGGCGTCGAGAGCGGTGCCGGCCGGCCGGCGGCCTCAGGCCCGGTCGGCCGTGACCACGTGGTAGTCGATCAGGCCGTCCTTCCAGGCCGTCAGGAAGTGGCGGGTCCAGTGGCCGGGCGGGACGGTGTCCTCCAGGTAGCGGTCGAGGCCGGGCCAGACGTGGGCGCCGATGGAGTCGGCGGTGACGCCGGTGAACCCGGCCGCGGCGAGGTCGGCGGTGAACGGGCCGAGCGGGTGGGCGACGTCCAGGCCGTCGGCGAAGCTGCCGAGCAGGATGGCCAGGCGCTCGGCGACGTCGGGGCCTTCGGCGGTGAAGAAGGTGGTGACGACCAGCCGGCCGCCCGGGCGCAGGACCCGGGCGGCTTCGTGGGCGAAGCCGGTGAGTTCACGGAAGTGCTGGGCCGCCTCGACGGAGTAGAGGCCGTCGAGGGCGGCGTCGGGGAAGGGCAGTTCGTCGGCGGCGCCGAGGGCGTAGGCGAGCCGGTCGGGGTAGGTGGCGAGGGCCTTGGCGTTGACGGCCCGGGCGCGCTCGATCTGGTCCGGGTGGATGTCCACGCCGGTCACCGCGGCGAAGCGGAACTCGCGCAGCGCCAGGGCGGAGCCGAGCCCGCGGCCGCAGCCGACCTCGGCCAGCCGCCGCCGTTCGTGCGGCTCCGGGAAGCTCCGCAGCACCCGCCGGTAGAGCTGCTCCTGGCTGTGCACCCGGTCCTCGGGGCCGACGGCGGTGAGGTCGATGCCGCTCCAGTCGCCGAAGTTGATGAAGCCGCCGGCGAAGCTGGCCGCCTTGGACAGGTCGTCCACGCCGTAGGTGCGGCGCACGGCTGCGGGAATGCGGTCCTGGTTCATGGGCTGCTCGGCTTCCTCGTCGGTCGGTGCCCGGCCCCCGGGCGATGACGTACGTACCCAAACCGGTGTGCGTCCGAACGCGCCCTGTGACGGGTGGGGTGCGGGGCGGGGTCAGCCGTCCGACCGGGCGGGCGGCGTCGTGGTGCGGGGGGTGCGCGAGCTGCGGGCCACGCCGAGGAGGAGGAGGCCGCAGGCCGCCACGAGCAGCCAGCCGGGGCGGGAGGCCCGGGCGAGGTCGGCCGGGTCGGTGCCGGAGACCAGCGCTCCGGCGACGGCGATCCCGACCGCCGAGCCGAGCTGGCGCGCGGTGGAGGTGATGGCCCCGGCCACCCCCGCACGGGACGGCGGGAGGCCGCCGACCGCGGTGTTGGTGATCGGCGCGTTGGCGAAGCCGAAACCGATGCCGATCAGCAGGAGGGCGAGCACCAGCAGCGGGGTGACGGTGTCCGGGCCGAGGACGGCGAGGCCGAGGCCGCCCGCGGCGGTGAAGGCGCCGGCGAGCAGCAGCGGCAGCCTGGGGCCGTGCCGCCCCACCAGGGTGCCGGACCACGGGGCGCAGACGGTGGCCCCGAGGGCCATCGGCAGGGTGGCCAGGCCGGTGGCGAGTGGCGTCCAGCCGCGGGCGTGCTGGAGGTAGAGAGTGTTGAGGAGCAGGGCGGCGCTCAGCGCCGTGAACACGGCCACCGCGCCGAGCGCGGCCGCGGCGAACGGCGGGCGGCGGAACAGCCCGAGGTCCATCAGGGGTTCGTCGCGGTGCAGTTCGACCCGGACGAACCCGGCCGTCGCCAGCGCGGCCAGGGCGTAGCCGGCCACCGCCCAGGGCGATGCCCACCCGAGCCGCGGGCCCTCGATGAGCAGGCCGACCACGGTGCACAGGGCCACGGTGAGGAGCGCCTGGCCGGGCGGGTCGAGCCGCCTGGCGCGCTCGCCGTGGGACTCCGGCACGTACCGCGCGACCAGCACGAGGGCGACGACGACGACCGGGGCGTTGATCCAGAACACCGACCGCCAGCCGAGCGCCGCGATCAGCGCGCCGCCGGTCACCGGGCCGGCCGCCAGGCTCAGCCCGAACACCGAGGCCCAGATGCCGATCGCCCGGGCCCGCTCCCGGGGGTCGGGCAGCGCGGCCACCACGATCGCCAGGGCCACCGGGCTCAGCATCGAGGCCCCGATGCCCTGGACGGCGCGGGCCGCGACCAGGACGCCGAGCGACGGGGCGACCGCGCAGGCCAGGGACGCGGCGCCGAAGACCAGCAGCCCGCAGCGGAACACCCGGCGCCGTCCGAAGCGGTCCGCGAGCGCGCCGGAGACGATCAGGAGGCTGGCCAGGACCACCGTGTAGGCGTCCACGACCCACTCCAGGCCGCGGGTGCCGGTGCCCAGGCCCGACCCGATCGCGGGCAGTCCGACGTTGACGATGGTGGTGTCCAGGCCCACCAGGAACATGCTGAGTGCGCAGACGGCCAGTACCGTCCAGCGCCGGCGCGCGTCCGATGCAGGTGGCGCAGCCGCGATCGTCGTGGTCAAGGGTGGTCCTCCGGTCCGTGACGGGGTGTCGCCCCATGCTCGGACGGTCCGGCGCCGTGGGCCCAGAGAGTTTGCCGTGACGGCAAATCGATTTTCCGCAACGGGCCTCACGGGTGCCGGCGGGCCGCACCCCGGCCGGGCGGTCAGCAGAGGGCGTCCCAGTGGTGGAGGGCGGCGAAGGCGGCGGTGCGCTCGGCGGACGTGGCGCTTCCGGGTGCGGCGGTCAGCAGGTAGTCGGCGACCGGGGTGAGCAGCACGGTGGCGTCGGGGGTGGACAGCAGCCGCGCCTCGTCCCAGTCGTGGCGGATGACCGTGCGCCGCAGCAGGCTGCCGTGCCGGGCGAGGACGCGGGGGGCGACGCCGACCTCCGTGCGGCGGCGGTGCTCGGGCGCGAGCTCGGCCTCCAGGGCGGCGCGGACCGGGCCGAGCCGGCCGAGCGGGGTGTGGGCGGCGGCGAGGTCCAGGAGCGCGGCGGCCTCGGGTGCGACGCGGTAGGCGGCGATGACGGCGGCGGTCTCGTCCGGTTCGAAGGGCTGCTCGGCGAGCGCCGCGACGTCGACCACGTCGTCCGGGCGGAACGCCCGGGTGAGGCCCTCCTCGGCGAGCGCGATCAGGCACTCGACGTGGTCGTCGGCGACCAGGTACGGGCGGACGGGCACCCCGGCGCCGTCGCCGGCGAGTGCGGCGGTGACCAGGCGGACCCGGTACCACGGATCGACCAGCGGGTCGTCGGCGGGCCACTGGACGGTGACGGCGGTGTGGTGCGGGCGGTCGCCGAGCAGGGTGACCTCGATCCGCTCCACGGGGTGCTCGGTGACCAGCCGGATCACCGCCTGCCAGAGTGCCGCCTCGCCGGGGGCGACGAGGTCGAGGTCGTTCTGCGGCCGGAGCAGGCCGGGCGGGTAGTACCCGGCGATCGGCAGCCCGCGGATGGCACGGATGCCGGTGGCGCGGGCGAGGTCGCGGGCGAGCCGGACGTAGTGGTCCGCGCGGGCGCGGGCGCGGCGGAGCTCGGCACGGGCGGGCTCGCCCATCCGGACGTCGTCGCGGGCGAGGGAGGAGAGCACCAGGTAGGGCAGGCGGCGGCTGGCGCGGGCGCGGCGGAGCAGTTCGGCCGGCCCGTCGGCCGGGTCGACGTCGAGCAGGTGGTACAGCAGTGCGGTGTTCACGGACGTCCGCCTCCGAGGATCTCGTCATGGCCCGATGCCACCGGCGGCCGACGGCGGGGCGGGCGGATCCGGGGCGCGGGCCCCCGGCCGTCAGGGCGGCGGCCGGGGCGGGGTGTGCCGACCCGTGGCGCAGCGGCCTTGGGCGGTGGGGGAGTTCGGGGCACGGAGGTTCTCCCCGCGCCGGGGGTCAGGGCGGTGCCGGGGCCGGGCCGGACCGTCCCCGGCGGCCCCCGGTACGGTTCGATTCTGCCGGGTGGGGTTCAACGTCCGGTCACCGCACGCTCAACGGTGTCTCGACACCGGGCGCGACGCTGTGATTAATAGGTGAAACAGATGTGACGTGTGCACGGGCGGGGGCGGGCACGGTCCGGGGTGGCTGGGGGCTGGATTTGGGCGATCTCCGTTTTTCGTTACTCGGTCTGATGCGCGCTCACCGCGGCGCGGCGGTGCTCAAGGTGGGCAGTCCGCAGCAGCAGGCCATGCTGGCCGTGCTGCTGCTGCGGCCCGGGCACGCCGCGAGTGCCACCGACCTGATCGCGGCGCTGTGGGGCGAGGAGCCGCCGAACGCGGCGATGACCACCGTGCGCACCTACGCCTGGCGTTGGCGCAAGATCCTCGACGAGGGGGCCGAGGCCGGCGCCGGCGGGGAGGGCCGGGCCGCGCCGAGCGTGCTGGTCTCGATGGGCGACGGCTACCGGCTGCTGCTGCCGAAGCTCGCGGTGGACGCGGCGGAGGCGGAGTCGCTGGCCGCCGAGGCCGAGCGGACCGCGGCGGCCGGGCAGCCGCTGCGCGCCCGCGACCTGCTCAACCAGGCCCTCGACCTCTGGCAGGGCGAGCCGCTGGCGGGTATTCCGGGGCCGTTCGCGGAGCGGCACCGGCAGCGGCTGGAGGAACTGCGGCTGACCCTGCTGGAGGAGCGGATCGGCCTGGACCTCGGGCTCGGCCGGTACTCGCGCTGCATCCCCGAGCTGACCGCGCTCACCACCGAGCACCCGTTGCACGAGCGGGCGTACGGGCTGCTGATGCGCGCGCTCTACCAGGCGGGGCGGCAGGCGGACGCGCTGGCGGTCTTCCGGGGCGTGCGGCAGTTGTTCCTGGCCGAGCTGGGGGTCGGGCCGGGCGCCGAACTGGAGCTGTTGCACCGGCGGATCCTGGAGGGCGACCCGTCCCTGGCCGCGCCCGAGCGGGTGCGCGCCGAGTCCGCGGCGGCCGGGAACACGGGGCCGGAGGCACCGGCCGCCGAGGCGGAGGGGCCGGCGGAGCCCGCGGCGGAAGCGGAGGGTTCCGGCTGGGCGGACCGGCCGGCCGCCGTGCCGAGACCCGCCCAGCTCCCGCCGGACGCAGCCGACTTCACCGGCCGGACGGCGACCGTCCGGGTGCTGGACGAGGCGCTCGGCACGCCGTCTGCGCAGGCCCTGGTGGTGGCCACCGTGGTCGGCATGGGCGGCGTCGGCAAGACGGCACTGGCCCTGCACGTCGCACACCGCGTCCGGGACGCCTACCCGGACGGCCAGCTGTACGTGGACCTGCGCGGCTCGGATCCCGTCCCGGCGGATCCGGAGGCGGTGCTGAGCGGGTTCCTGGTGGCGCTCGGCGTGGCCGCGGACGCGGTGCCGGACGGGCTGGACGCCCGCTCCGCGCTGTTCCGCTCGGTGGTGGACGGTCGGCGGCTGCTGATCGTGCTCGACAACGCCAAGGACGCCGCACAGATCCGGCCGCTGCTGCCGGGAGCCGTGGGCTGCGCGGTGCTGACCACCGGCCGCATCCGGCCGGCCGGGCTGCCGGCCACCGTCCAGGTCGACCTGGACGTCTTCCAGCCCGACGAGGCGCTGGACCTGCTCGGCCGCACCATCGGCGCGGAGCGGCTGGCCGCCGAGCCCGAGGCGGCGCTGGAGCTGGTGGTGGCCTGCGGGCACCTGCCGCTGGCGGTGCGGATCGTGGCCGCCCGGCTGGCGGCCCGGCCGAGCTGGACGGTGGCGACGCTCAGCCGCCGCCTGCAGGTGGAGCGGCGGCGGATCGACGAGCTGCGGATCGGTGACCTCGCGGTGGCCGCGGCCTTCGAGCTGAGCTACCGCCAGCTGACCGCCGACCAGGCCAGGGCCTTCCGGCTGGTCGCCTCGGTGGACGGGCCGGACATCGGCCTGCCGGCCGCCGCCGCGCTGCTCGACCTCGACGAGTACGACGCGGAGGACCTGCTGGAGACGCTGGTGGACGTGGCGATGGTGGAGTCGCCGTTCCCCGGCCGCTACCGATACCACGACCTGCTGCGGGCGTTCGCCCGGCGGCGCCCGGCCGAGGGGGCCGGTCCGGTGGACGGCGAGGCGGAGGCGCCGGCCGCCCGGGACCGGCTGCTGGACCACCTGCTGGCCACCGCCTGCACCGCGTTCCAGCACGCCGTGCCGGGCGACCCGGCGGCCGGCGCGCTCGGTCCGGCCCGGTCGGCCGGCGTGCCGCTGGCCGGTCGGGAGGCGGCACGCGAGTGGGCGGCGGCCGAGGGCGCGGGTGCGGTCGCGCTCGCCGCGCAGGTCGCGGCGCTCGCCGTCGGCCCGGCCGGGGGAGCTCCGCAGGCCGGCGCCGGGGAGGCCGGCGCAGCGGCGGTGGAGCAGGCCGGGCCGGGAGGCGCCGACGGGCGGGCACTGCGGGCGGCGATCGACCTGCTGATCGCACTCACACCGTTCGTGCTCACCCCGCCGAGCCGTCAACTGTCCGCCACGGCCGAGGCGCTGGCCGCGGCGGCGGCCCGGAACCAGGATGCGCGCTCCGAGGGACGGGCGCACTTCCTGCGCGGCAACGTCGCGCTGGCTGCGACCCGGCTGGACGCCGCCGAGGCGTCCTCCCGGCAGGCGGCCGAACGGGCGCGGGCCGCGGGGGACACCGTGATCCTGCGGCAGGCGCTCAACGACCTCGGCCTGATCTGCCAGTTCCTCAGCCGCTTCGACGAGGCCGTGGACCACTACGACGAGGCGCTGCTGCTGGCCAACCGGCTGGGGCACCGGTCGGGCGCGCTGGTGACGACGGTGAACGCCGCGCTGGCCAGGGTCCGCAGCGGCCGGGCGGACGAGGCGGTGGCGATCTGTCACGAGGTGCTGGCCGAACTGCGCACCCGGCAGGACGATCCGGGCCGGGCGTACACGCTGTACGTCCTGGGGCTGGCGTTGCACGGGCTGGGCCGGCACGAGGAGGCGGTCACCTGGTTCGGCGAGTGCCTGGCGGTGGCGGTGTCGGCCGGACTGCGCGACCGGGCCGCGCACGCCCGCTACCGGCTGGCGGACAGTCTGCGCTCGCTCGGGCGGGCGGGGGAGGCGTTGGAGCAGGCGGGGCAGGCGCTGGAGCTCTGCGAGGAGCTGGGGGCGGAGCGGGACCAGGCGCAGGCGCTGGTGGTGCTGGGCCGCTCGCTGGCCGAGCTCGGACGCGGGGCCGAGGCGGGGGCACGGCTGCGGCAGGCGTTCGAGATCTTCCGCCGGCTGGGGCTGCCCGAGGCGGACGAGGTGGCCGGGCTGCTGCGGGAGCCGGCGTTCGCGCTGGCCGATCCGTAGCGGCCGGGCGGGCCGGGGAGCGGGACGGAACGGAACGGGCCGGGACGGCGCCGGTGCTCAGGAGCCGGTGCTGTTCCAGTCCCCGTGGCCGCCGCCGTTGCCCGGGTCGGTGGTGCCGGTGCCGGTGCCGGTGCCGGTGGACCCGGTGCCCGTCGAACCGGTACCGGTGCTGCCGGTCGTCGTGGTCGTGGTGGTGGTCTGGCCGGTGCCGGCGGTGTCGTCCGCCGCCGCGGTTCCGGCGGTGCCGAGGGCGATCACCAGGCCGAGGCCGGCGGCGGCCAGGCGGATCCGGGTGCTACCGAGGACCGAGTGCTTCGCCATGACGTCTCCCTATGGTGTCTTCCCTGGTGGGAAGGGGTCTTCCGGGCTGGTGGGACCAGCATGGCAAGCGGCGTTCAACGGCCGATCGACGCGCGAGCACCGTGCGTCGACCGGCCTCGTTGATCGGCCGGTCGACCGTCCGGCCCCGTGTCCGGCCCCGTGTCCGGCCGCGTGCCCGGAGCGGCTCCCGCGCGCGCCGTCGGGGACCGGCCTACTCGCGGATCTCCAGCGTGCAGCACTTCACGCTGCCACCTCCCTTGAGCAGCTCGGAGAGGTCCATCGCGATCGGCCGGAAGCCCCGCTCGCGCAGCCGGGCGGCCACCCCGGCGGCCGGCTCCGGGTGGATGACGTGCAGGCCGTCGCTGACCACGTTGAGCCCGAACGCCTCCGCGTCCGCCTCGTCGACCAGCACCGCGTCCGGGAAGAGCTGCTGCAGCACCCGCCGGCTGCCCGCGGAGAACGCGCCCGGGTAGTACATGATCTCCTCGCCGTCCAGCACACTGAGCGCGGTGTCGAGGTGGTAGAAACGCGGGTCGACGAGGTCCAGGCCGACCACCGGCCGGCCGAGGAACTCCTGTGCCTCGGCGTGCCCGGCGGAGACGCTGCGGAAGCCGCGCCCGGCGAGCAGGTAGCGGCCGGTCAGCAGGATGTCGCCCTCGCCCTCGTTGACGTGCGCCGGATCGTGGGTGGCGAAGCCCCGGGCGCGGAACCACTCCAGGTACGCCGGCCCCTCGGCGGCCCGCTCGGCGTTGCGGAACCGGGCGCCGAGCACCCGGCCGTCGACGACGGTGGCGCCGTTCGCCGCGTAGACCATGTCGGGCAGGCCGGGCAGCGGGTCGATCAGGTCGACCCGGTGACCCAGCTCGCGGAAGAGCCGGTACAGCCGCTCCCACTGGGCCACCGCGAGGCCGGTGTCCACCGGCTCGGCCGGGTCCATCCACGGGTTGATCGCGTAGCTGACCTCGAAGTGGGTCGGACGGCACATCAGGTACCGCCGCGGGCGGGCGGTGCGGGCCGTGGCGGCCGGGGCGGACGCGGTGCCGGCGCTCGCGCCGGGACGGCTCAGCGTGGTGGCGGTCATGGAAACTCCGGAGGACGAGGGCGGGAGGGAAGGGGTCAGGAGGAGGCGGGGCGCTCGGGGAAGTTCCGCAGGCCGCGCAGCGGGCTGGCCAGCAGCACCCCGCCGGCCGACATGAGCACGCCGGCCATGATCCAGATGGTGGTCCGGGCGCCGAGCACCTCGCCCAGCCAGCCGCCGAGCAGGGCGCCCAGCGGGATCGCACTGAAGTTGACGGTCGAGGCGCTGGCCCGGATCCGGCCGATCATGGCGGGCGGGCAGTACGCCTGGTAGAAGCTGCCGGCGATGACGTTCCCGGCGATCACGCCGCAGACCGCGACCGACCAGGCGACCGCGCTGACCGGCAGCGGCAGCCGCTCTCCGGCCAGCGGCAGCAGGAAGATGAACGGCGCCACCACCAGCTCGCAGAGCAGCAGTCCGCGCGCCGTGCCCAGCCGGCGGGCGATCCGCCCGGCGAGCGCGGCCCCGGCCAGGCCGCCGATCGACACCACCGCGAAGACCGCGCCGACGCCGCCGGGCGTCACGCCCACGCTGCGGACCAGGAAGACGGTCTGCACCGCCTGGATGCCGTTCAGGCCGAGGTTGCCGACCGCGGCGAAGGAGGCCAGCGTGCGCAGGTACGGGTCGCGGACCAGGAACCGGACACCCTCGCCGATCTCGCGCAGGATGCCGCGCCGCTCGGAGGCCGGCGGCGGCTTCTCCTCGGTCTCGATGGTGGCCACGCAGAGCGCGGAGACCAGGTAGGTGACCGCGTCCGCGAGCAGCCCGCTGGCCGCACCGAACGCCTGGGAGAGCAGGCCCGCCACACCGGGCCCGGCGATCTCGGCCGCGGACTCCCCGGAGCGCAGCTTGACGTTGGCCTCCAGCAGGTCGGGCTTGGCGACCAGCGAGGGCAGGGCGGCGCTGTACGCGGTGGAGAAGAACACCTTCACCGACCCGGCCAGCAGCGCCACCGCGATCAGGTGGGCCATCGTCAGGGCGCCGAACCAACCGGCCACCGGCACGCTCCCGAACAGCACCAGCAGCAGAAGGTCGCAGACCAGCATCACCTTCAGCCGGGGCCAGCGGTCCACCCAGGCGCCGGCCAGCAGGCCGAGGAAGAGCCAGGGCACCCAGGCGGAGGCGGTCAGCACGCCGACCATGAACGGGCTGGCGTCCAGGGTGACGACGGCGACGAGGGCGAGCGCGACGTTGCCGACGGCGGTGCCGAGGCCGCTGGTGGTCTCACCGATCCAGAGCTTGCGGAAGTCGCCGTGCGCCCAGAGGCCCCAGCGGCTCTTCGGCCGGTCCGCCTGCGGGGGCGGCTCGACGGAGACAGTGGTCATGACGGTCTACTCTCCAAGCTTCTGGGCGAGCACGGCGGCGATCCGTGCGACGGGCTCGGGCTGGGTCATCGCGCCGTGCTCGCACGCGACGCGGTGGTGCTCGATGCGGCCGTCGACGTACGGCCGCCAGGCCTCCTCGTAGGGCCAGTCCGCGGGTTTGCCGACGGTGGCGCCGAAGAAGACGGCGTCCCCCCGGTAGCGGTCCGGCACGTGCTCGGCCATCAGCTTGCGGTGGTGCTCGAAGACGTCGGGCAGGACGGCGGCGGCCTCGCCGAGCAGGGCGGTGAGGTCGGCCTGGCCGCGTCCGTCGGCCGGGTCGTAGCCGAGCGAGGCGAGCAGTTCGGAGAGGGTGTCCACCGGGTCGTCGGAGGGCGCGGCCGGGCGGGCGGGCCGGGCGGCCGGCGCGCCGTCCAGCAGGGCCAGCAGGGCGACCTCGCCGCCCTCGGCCTGGAGCCGGACGGCCATCGCCTGGGCGACCACCGCGCCGAAGGACCAGCCGAGCAGATGGTAGGTCCCGTCCGGCTGGACGGCCCGGATCTGCCGCACGTAGTCCTCGGCGATCTCGGCGACGTCGGCGGGGGAGCCGCCGCGCAGGCCGCGGGCCTGGAGGCCGTAGACCGGCTGGTCGGCGCCGAGGTGGCGCAGCAGCCCGGAGTAGACCCAGCTGATGCCGGCGGCCGGGTGGACGCAGAACAGCGGGGCCCTGCCGCCGGTGCCGTCACCCCGGCGCGGTGCGGCGGTGCGCAGCGGCAGGAGGACGTCCAGGGCGTCGGCCGCCGGACCGGCGGCGTCGAGGCGCCGGGCCAGGCCGGCCACGGTGGGGGCCTCGAAGAGCGCCCGCATCCCGAGGTCGGTGCCGAGCGCGGTGCGGATCCGGCCGAGCAGCTTCATCGCCAGCAGCGAGTGGCCGCCGAGGTCGAAGAAGCCGTCGTCGACGGAGACCGCGGGCAGGCCGAGGACGTCGGAGAAGAGGCCGCAGAGCAGCTCCTCGCGCGCGGTCCGCGGGGCCCGCCCGGCGGGCGCGGCGGTGAAGTCGGGTGCGGGCAGGGCGCGGTGGTCGACCTTGCCGCTGGCGGTCAGCGGCAGGGCGGCGAGCGGTACGAACGCGGCCGGGAGCATGTACCCGGGCAACGACTCGGCGGCGAAGGCGCGCAGGTCGGCCGGGTCGAGCGGCCCGTCGGCGACCACGTAGGCGACCAGTCGGGGGCCGGCCGTGCCGTCCTCGCGGGCCACCACGGTCGCGGCTCTGACCAGCTGGTGGCCGGTCAGCACGTGCTCGATCTCGCCGGGTTCGATCCGGAAGCCGCGGATCTTGACCTGCTGGTCGGTGCGGCCCAGGTACTCCAGCCCGCCCGCACGGGTGCGCCGGACCAGGTCTCCGGTGCGGTACATCCGGGCGCCGGGCGTGTACGGGTCGGCGACGAAGCGCTCGGCGGTCAGGCCGGGGCGGCCGAGGTAGCCGCGGGCCAGGCCGGCGCCGCCGAGGTAGAGCTCGCCGGGGACACCGGCGGGGACGGGGGCGAGGTGCTCGTCCAGGACGAGGGCGCGGGTGCCGGGCACGGTCCGGCCGAGCGCGGGCCGCTCGGTGTCCGCGAACGGCTGGGTGAGTGCGTCGACGGTGGACTCGGTGGGGCCGTAGAGGTTGTGGCCCGCGGTGTGCGGGGCCTCGCGCAGACGGGTCCAGAGCGCCTGGCCCACGGCCTCGCCGCCGAGCAGCACCAGCCGCGGCGCCGGGGCTTCCAGCAGTCCCTCCTCCAGCAGCAGTTCGGCGTAGGAGGGGGTGACCTCCAGGACGCCGATGCGCTCCGCGCGGACGTGCCCGACCAGTGCGGCGGCGTCGCGGCGGACGTCGTCGGCGACCAGGTGCAGCTCGTGGCCGGCGATCATCCAGAGCAGGCCGTCCCAGGAGGCGTCGAAGCAGAGCGAGGCGGTGAGGGCGACCCTGAGCCGGCCGTGGGCGCGTTCCGCCGTCCCGATCGGGCCGGCCCGGTGGGCGGCGAGCAGCGCGGCGATCGAACCGTGGCCCACCACCACGCCCTTGGGCCGCCCGGTCGAGCCGGAGGTGTAGATCACGTAGGCGGCGTCGGCCGCGGTGGCGCGCGGGGCGGGGTCGGCCGTACCGGTTCCGCTGCCGGCGGGGTGGCCGGCGCCGGCCCGGTCGAGCTGCTGGACGGGCAGGCCGTCCAGCAGCTCGGGCCACGGCCAGCGCTCGTCGGTGAGGACCAGGGCCGGCGCGGCGTCAGCCAGCATGGCGGCGGTCCGGTCGGCCGGGTACTCGGCGTCCAGCGCGAGCGAGGCGGCACCCGCCTTGAGCACCGCGAGCAGGGCGACCACGGTCTCGGCGGAGCGCGGCAGCGCCAGGGCGACCACCGCGTCCGGGCCGGCGCCCGCCTCGATCAGGCGGTGGGCGAGGCGGTTGGCGCGGGCGTTCAGCTCGGCGTAGGTCAGTGCTGTCGCGCCGGAGACCATGGCGACGGCGTCCGGGGTACGGGCGGCCTGCGCCTCGAACGCGGCCGGCAGCAGCGGAAGCCGATCCGGCAGGTCGGCCCCGGGGACCAGCAACTCGGCGCGCTCGGACTCGGCGAGCAGGTCGGCCCGGCCGACCGGCCGCGCCGGGTCGGCGGCCACCGCGGCGAGCAGGCGGCCGTACCGGACGGCGATGGACTCGGCGGTCTCCCGGTCGAACAGGTCGGTGGCGAAGTCGACGGCGCACTCCAGGCCGGCGGGGGCGCCGTCGGCGTCGAAGGACTCGCCCATGCCGATGGAGAGGTCGAACTTGGCCGCGTAGCCGCCGACCGGTTCGACCTCGGCCCGCAGGCCGGCCAGGTCGAGCGGCTCACCACCGGTGCCGCCCTGGAGCAGCAGCATCACCTGGAAGAGCGGGTGGCGGGCCAGCGAGCGGGCCGGGTTGAGCTCCTCGACCAGCCGCTCGAACGGCACGTCCTGGTGGGCGTGGGCGTTCAGCTGGGTCTCCCGGACCCGGCCGAGCAGTTCGGCGAAGTCCGGGTCGCCGGAGGTGTCGGTGCGCAGCACCAGGGTGTTGACGAAGAAGCCGACCAGGTCGTCCAGTGCCTCGTCGGAGCGGCCGGCGACCACCGAGCCGATCGGCACGTCGGTGCCGGCGCCGAGCCGGGTGAGCAGTGCGGCCAGCGCGGCCTGCAGCGTCATGAACATCGTTACCCGGTGCTCGCGTGACAACTCGACCAGCGCCCGGTGGAGTTCGGCCCCGAGCGGGACGACAACCCGGTCCCCGTGGTGTCCGCCGTCGGCGCGCCGGGGCCGGTCCACCGGCAACGCCAGCTCCTCGGGGAGACCGGCCAGCGCCTCGCGCCAGTAGGCGAGCTGGCGGGAGACCGTGCTGTCCGGGTCGGCCTCGTCGCCGAGCAGGTCGCGCTGCCAGAGCGCGTAGTCGGCGTACTGGACCGGCAGCGGCCGCCAGGCCGGCGGCTCGCCGCCGAGGCGGGCGGCATAGGCCTCGGCGAGGTCGGCGAGCAGCGGGCCCATCGACCAGCCGTCGCCGGCACTGTGGTGCAGCACCAGGAGCAGCAGGTGCTCGTCGGCGGCGAGCGGGAGCAGGTGGGCCCGGACCGGCAGGTCGGCGGCCAGGTCGAACGGGACGCCGGCACACGCGGCCAGCTCGTCGGCGAGGTCGGCCGGCGCCTCGGTGCGGCGGTCGAACGGGATGCGGGCCGCGGCGGGTTCGACGATCCGCTGGTGCGGCTCGCCGTCGTGCTCGGTGATCACGGTGCGCAGGCTCTCGTGCCGGGCGGCCAGATCGTCCAGGGCGGCCGCCAGCGCGTCGGCGTCGAGGGCGCCGGTCAGACGCAGGGCGAGCGGGAGGTTGTAGAGGGCGCTCGGGCCCTCCATCCGGTCGATCAGCCAGAGCCGCCGTTGGGCGAAGGAGAGCGGCACCCGTTCGGGGCGTTCGGCGGCCGCGGTGAGCGGGGGGCGGGCCTCGGCGCCGTCCAGCCGCTGGGCCAGGCCGGCCACCGTCGGCGCCTCGAAGACGTCCCGGATGTCCAGCTCGGAGCCCAGGGCGGTGCGGACCCGGCTGACCAGCTTGATGGCGAGCAGCGAGTGGCCGCCGAGCGTGAAGAAGTCGTCGTCGACGCCGACCGCGGCCAGGCCGAGGACCTCGGCGAAGAGGCCGCAGAGCAGCTCCTCGCGGGCGGTGCGGGCGGCCCGGCCGCCGGCGAAGAGACCGAAGTCCGGGGCGGGCAGGGCCCGCCGGTCGACCTTGCCGCTGCCGGTCAGCGGCAGCGCGGCGAGCGTGACCACGGCGGCCGGGACCATGTGGCCGGGCAGCGCCTCGGCGGCGAACCGCCTCAGTTCGAGGGCGAGTTCGGGACTCGGTGCGGAGGTCGCGCAGTACCCGACGAGCCGTCGGTCACCGTCGGCCTCGTGCAGTACGACCACCGTCTGGCGGACGGCCTCGTGGCGGGTCAGCACCTGCTCGATCTCGCCCGGCTCGATCCGGAAGCCGCGCACCTTGACCTGGTGGTCGGTGCGGCCGAGGTAGTCGAGGCCGCCGTCCCGGGTGCGCCGGACCAGGTCGCCGGTGCGGTACATCCGGGTGCCGGCCGCGAAGGGGTTCGCGACGAAGCGCTCGGCGGTCAGGCCGGGGCGGCCGAGGTAGCCGCGTGCCAGGCTGTCCCCCGCCAGGTAGAGCTCGCCGGGTACGCCGACGGGGACGGGGTTCAGGTGCTCGTCCAGGACGTGGGCGCGGGTGCCGAGCACGGTGTGGCCCAGGGACGGGCGCTCGGATTCGGCGTAGGCCTGGAGCAGCGTGTCGACGGTGCACTCGGTGGGCCCGTACAGGTTGTGGCCGGTGGTGTGCGGGGCCTCGCGCAGGCGGGTCCAGAGCGCCTGCCCGATCGGCTCCCCGCCGAGCAGCACCACGCGTGGTGCGGGGGCGTCCAACAAGCCCTCGGCGATGAGCTGTTCGGCGAAGGACGGGGTGAGGTTGAGGGCGTCGACGCCGACCTCCCGCAGGTGCCGGACCAGGGCCGCCGGATCCCGGCGCAGGTCGTTGCCGATCAGGTGCAGCTCGTGGCCGGCGACCATCCAGAGCAGGCTGTTCCAGGAGGCGTCGAAGCAGAGCGAGGCGGTCAGCGCGGCGCGGAGCCGCCCGTGCATCCGCTCGGGCTCGCCGAAGGTCTCGGCCTGGTGCGCGGCCAGCAGCCCGGCGATCGACCCGTGGCTCACCACCACGCCCTTGGGCAGGCCGGTGGAGCCGGAGGTGTAGATCACGTAGGCGGCGTGCGCCGGGCCGACCCGGACGGGGAGCGCGCCGGCGGGCTGCGCCGCCCACAGCTCCTCGTCGGTGCGCAGCACGGACAGGCCGTCCAGGACGTCGGGCAGCGGCCAGCCGTCGGCGGTGAGGACGGCGACCGGGCGGGCGTCGGCGAGCATGTGGGCGGTGCGCTCGCGCGGGTACTCGGCGTCCAGCGGGAGGAAGGCGGCGCCGGCCTTGAGCACCGCCAGCTGCGCGACCACGGTGTCCACCGAGCGGGGCAGGGCGAGCGCGACCACCGACTCCGGGCCGACCCCGGCGGCCGCCAGACCGTGCGCCAGGCGGTTGGCCCGGGCGTCGAGCTGGGCGTAGGTCAGTCGGGTGCCCTCGAAGACCAGGGCGGTCAGGTCGGGGGTCCGCGCGACGCGCTCGGCGAAGGCCGCCGGGACCAGCGGCAGGCCGGCCGGCAGCGGCCGGTGGCCGCCCGGCAGGTCGGCGCGCTCGTCCTCGGCGAGCAGGTCGACCCGGCCGATCCGGCGCTCGGGCGCGGCGGCGACGGCGGTGAGCAGGCGCCCGAAGCGGGCCGCCAGTGACTCGGCGGTCTCCCGGTCGAACAGGTCGGTGGCGAAGTCGATCGCGCAGTCCAGGCCGGCGGGGGCGCCGTCCGCCCCGAAGAACTCCTCCAGGGTCACGTTGAGGTCGAACTTGGCGACTCCGGTGCCGGCCGGCAGCGCCTCGGCGCGCAGCCCGGCCAGCTCCAGCTCGGCCTCGGCGTTGGACTGCAGGACCATCGCCACCTGGAAGAGCGGGTGCCGGGCGAGCGAGCGGGCCGGGTTGAGCTCCTCGACCAGCCGCTCGAACGGCACGTCCTGGTGGGCGTAGGCGCCGAGGCCGGTCTCCCGGACCCGGCCGAGCAGTTCGGCGAAGGTCGGGTCGCCGGAGGTGTCGGTGCGCAGCACCAGGGTGTTGATGAAGAAGCCGACCAGGTCGTCCAGTGCCTCGTCGGAGCGGCCGGCGACCACCGAGCCGATCGGCACGTCGGTGCCGGCGCCGAGCCGGGTGAGCAGTGCGGCCAGCGCGGCCTGGAGGGTCATGAACAGGGTGACCCGGTGCTCGCGTGACAACTCGACGAGCCGTCGGTGCAGTTCGGCGTCGATCGGCAGGGCCACCCGGTCGCCCCGGTGGTCGGATCGGGTGCCGCGCGGGCGGTCCACCGGGAGCGCGAGCTCCTCGGGGAGATCGGCCAGCGTCTCGCGCCAGTAGGCGAGCTGGCGGGAGACCGTGCTGTCCGGGTCGGCCTCGTCGCCGAGCAGGTCGCGCTGCCAGAGCGCGTAGTCGGCGTACTGGACCGGCAGCGGCCGCCAGGCCGGCGGCTCGCCGCCGAGGCGGAGCGTGTAGGCCTCGGCGAGGTCGGCGAGCAGCGGGCCCATCGACCAGCCGTCGCCGGCGATGTGGTGCAGGGCGATCACCAGCACGTGGTCCTCGGGCGCGATCCGCAGCAGGGTGGCGCGGATCGGCGCCTCGGCGGCCAGGTCGAACGGGCGCCGGGCGAGCCGCGCGACCTCGGCGTCCACCGACTCCGGTGCGCAGTCGAGCAGGTCGACCGGCAGCGCCGCGGCGGGCGGCAGGATCCGCTGGTGCGGCTCGCCGTCGTACTCGGCGATCACCGTGCGCAGGACCTCGTGCCGGCCGGCCAGGTCGCCGAGGGCGGCGGCCAGCGCGTCGGTGTCCGGCGCCCCGGTCAGACGCAGGGCGAGCGGCATGTTGTAGAGCGCGCTGGGGCCCTCCATCCGGTCGATCAGCCAGAGCCGCTGCTGGGCGAAGGAGAGCGGTACCCGCTCCGGCCGGGCCCGGCCGGCGGTGAGCGGCAGGCGGGCCTCGGCGCCGTCCAGGCGCTGGGCGAGGCCGGCCACGGTCGGTGCCTCGAAGACGTCGCGGATGCCCAACTCGGCGCCGAGGGCGGCGCGGACCCGGCTCAGCAGCTTGGTGGCGAGCAGCGAGTGGCCGCCGAGGGCGAAGAAGTCGTCGTCGACGGTGACGCCCTCGACGCCGAGGAGCTCGCCGAAGAGGCCGCAGAGGATCTCCTCGCGCGCCGAGCGGGGGGCCCGGCCGCCGGCGGCCGCGGCGAAGTCGGGGGCCGGCAGGGCGGCGCGGTCCAGCTTGCCGTTCACGGTGAGCGGCAGCTCGGCCAGGGTCACCACGGCGGCCGGCACCATGTAGTCGGGCAGGGCGGTGCCGGCGTGGGCGCGCACCGCGGCCGGGTCGAGGTCCGTGGTGCCGACCGCGTAGGCGACCAGCCGGGTACCGGTGGTGCCGTCCTCGTACGGCACCACGGCGGCCTGGAGGACGTCCGGGTGGGCGGTGAGGACGGCCTCGATCTCACCGAGCTCGATCCGGAAGCCGCGTACCTTGACCTGGTGGTCGGTGCGGCCGAGGAACTCGATCGTGCCGTCGGGGCGGCGGCGCACCAGGTCGCCGGTGCGGTACATCCGCGCTCCTGGCCCGCCGCCGGGCCGGGGGTTCGTTCCGGCCTCCGGGCCGGGGGAGAGGGTTTCAGCGCCGGGCGCGTACGGGTCCGCGACGAAGCGCTCGGCGGTCAGTGCGGGGCGTCCGAGGTAGCCGCGGGCCAGGCCGGCGCCGCTCAGGTAGAGCTCGCCGGGGACACCGGCGGGCACCGGCCGCAGGGCCGCGTCCAGGACGTGTGCGCGCAGGTTGGGCAGCGGGCGGCCGATCAGCGGGCGCCCGGCGCCGGCCAGCCGGTGGAACAGCGCGTCGACGGTGCACTCGGTGGGGCCGTACATGTTGAGCGCCACGGTGTCCGGTGCGGCCGCCAGGGCGGTCCACAGGGCCTGGCCGACGGCCTCGCCGCCGACCATCACCAGCGCGGGCCGGCAGCGGGTCAGCAGGCCCTCCTCGACCAGCCGCTCGGCGTGGCCGGGAGTGAGGTCGAAGACGTCGAGGCCGTTCCGCTCGGCGTGGCGCACGACGGCGGCGGTGTCGCGGCGCAGCTCGTCGTCGAGCAGGTGCAGCTCGTGCCCGGCGACCATCCAGAGCAGCGATTCGAGTGCGGTGTCGAAGGACAGCGAGCCGACCTGGGCGAACCTGAACCGGCGGCCCGGGTGGGCCCGCTCGGCGGCGCCGACGGTCTCCTCGCGGTGGAAGGCGAGCAGGTTGGCCAGGCCGCCGTGGCGGACCACGACGCCCTTGGGGCGGCCGGTGGAGCCGGAGGTGTAGATGACGTAGGCGGCGTGGTCGGGGCCGATCCGCACCGGCGGGGCGCCGGCGGCCAGGTCGGCCCGGCCGTCGGCCCGGGCCAGGTCGTCGGTGGCGAGCACGGGCAGTCCGTCCAGGACGTCGGGCAGCGGCCAGCCGTCGGCGGTGAGGACGGCGGCCGGGCGGGCGTCGGCCAGCATGTGGGCGATCCGGTCCCGCGGGTACTCGGCGTCCAGCGGGAGGAAGGCGGCGCCGGCCCTGAGCACGGCGAGCACCGCGACCACCGACTCGGCGGAGCGGGGCAGCGCGAGGGCGACCACCGCGTCCGGGCCGACCCCGGCGGCCCTCAGGCCGTGCGCCAGCCGGTCGGCCCGGGCGTCCAGCTCGGCGTAGGTCAGCCGGGTCTCCCCGGAGACCAGGGCGACGGCCTCGGGCGTGGCGGCGGCCTGGGCGGCGAACGCCGCCGGGACGAGGGCGCCGGCGCCCGGCCGGTCGGTGTCGTGCCAGCGGGCCAGGGCGGCCCGGCCGTCCTCGTCCAGCACCTCCAGGTCGGCGACCGGGCGGTACGGGTCCGCTGCGACCTGGCGCAGGATCAGGGCGAGCGCGGCGGCGAGCCGCTCGGCGGTGCTCCGCTCGAACAGGTCGGCGGCGAATTCCAGGCCGCCGTCCAGGCCTGCCGGGGAGCCGTCCGGGTGGTGCCGCTCGGAGAGGTTGAGGGTGAGGTCGAAGGCGGTGGTGGGCAGGCCCAGCGGCTCGTACGCGGCGCGGGTGCCGGGGAACTCCGGGTGGCCGCCCGAGGTGTTGTCGAAGGCGATCATCACCTGGAAGAGCGGGTGCCGGGACAGCGTGCGGGCCGGGTTGAGCTCCTCGACCAGCCGCTCGAACGGCACGTCCTGGTGCGCGTAGGCGGCCAGGTCGGCCTCCCGGACCCGGCCCAGCAGCTCGGCGAAGACCGGCCGGCCGGAAAGGTCGGTGCGCAGCACCAGGGTGTTGGCGAAGAAGCCGACCAGCTCGTCCAGGGCCTGGTCCAGGCGGCCGGCCAACGGGGTGCCGATCGGCAGGTCCTCGCCGGCGCCGAAACGGTGCAGCAGGGTGGCGAAGGCGGCCTGGAGCACCATGAACAGCGTCACCCCGTGCTCGGCGGCCAGCGCGGCCAGCCGGGCGTGCAGGGCCTCGTCCAGCTCCAGCGGGACGACATCGCCGCGGTGCGAGGCGACCGGCGGACGAGGGTGGTCCAGCGGGAGCGCCAGCTCGTCCGGCAGGCCGGCCAGGGCCTCGCGCCAGTGGGCGAGCTGGCCGCCGATCAGGCTCTCCGGGTCGGAGTCCGCGCCGAGCAGCCGGTGCTGCCAGAGGGTGTAGTCGGCGTACTGCACCGGCAGCGGCTGCCACGCCGGCCGCTCGCCGCCCAGCCGGGCCGTGTAGGCCTCGGCGAGGTCGCGGAAGAGCGGGCGCAGCGACCAGCCGTCGCTGGCGATGTGGTGCATCACCAGGAGCAGGACGTGCTCGTCCGGGCCGTCCGGGCGCAGGTAGGCGTGCAGCGGGACGTCGACCGCCAGGTCGAAGGTGTGGCCGACCAGCTCCTCGGCCGGGCGGTCGGTGACGGTCAGCAGCGGCGCGGGCGGGGCGGCCAGCACCCGCTGGTGGGGGACGCCGTCGTGGGCGCCGAACACGGTGCGCAGGCTCTCGTGCCGCCCGGCCACGTCGCCGAGGGCGCGTTCGAGGGCGCCGGCGTCGAGCGGGCCGGTCAGCCGCAGCGCGAGCGTGACGTTGTAGGTCGCGGCGGGGCCCTCGGCCTGGCCGAGGAACCAGAGCCGGCGCTGGGCGAAGGACAGCGGCAGCCGCTCGGACCGGGGCTCGGGACGCAGCGCCGGGCGGGCCGGCCCGGTGGACAGCCGGGCGGCCAGGGCGGCGACGGTCGGGGCCTGGAAGAGGTCGGCGATGGCCAGTTCGGCGCCGAGTTCGGCGCGGGCCCGGCCGACCAGCCGGGTGGCGAGCAGGGAGTGGCCGCCCAGCTCGAAGAAGTCGTCGTCGATGGTGACGCCCTCGATGCCGAGGATCTCCCCGAACAGCTCGCACAGGGCACGCTCGCGCGCGTCGCGCGGGGCGCGGCCGGTCGAGTCTCCGCCGAGGTCGGGGGCGGGCAGCGCCCGGCGGTCGACCTTGCCGTTGGCGTTGAGCGGCAGCGCCGGCAGCACCAGCACGGCGGCGGGGACCATGTAGCCGGGGAGCGTGCGGGCGGCGAACCTCCGCAGCTCGTCGGCGAGTCCGGGGTCGTCGTCCGCGGCCGCGCAGTAGCCGACCAGCCGGGTGTCGCCGGGCCGGTCCTCGCGGGCGACGACGATGACCTGGCGGACGGCCGGGTGGCCGGAGAGGACGGCCTCGATCTCGCCCAGCTCGATCCGGAAGCCGCGCACCTTGACCTGGCCGTCGATCCGGCCGAGGAACTCGATCGCGCCGTCCGTGCGGCGGCGCACCAGGTCGCCGGTGCGGTACATCCGCGCTCCTGGCCCGCCGCCGGGCCGGGGGTTCGTCCCGGCCTCCGGGCCGGGGGAGAGGGTTTCAGCGCCGGGCGCGTACGGGTCCGCGACGAAGCGCTCGGCGGTCAGCCCCGGCCGGCGCCAGTAGCCGCGCGCCGGGCCCGCCCCGGCGATGTACAGCTCGCCGGGCACGCCGGGCGGCACCGGCCGCAGCCGGGCGTCCAGGACGTAGGCACGCATGTTGTCGAGCGGGCCGCCGATCGGGGCCCGGGGGCCGGCCAGGTCGGCGGGGACGAGGTGGTGGTGAGTGGCGAAGGTGGTGGCCTCGGTGGGGCCGTAGACGTGGGCGAGCAGCAGGTCCGGGCAGCGGTCGAGGACCCGCTGCATCAGGGTGCCGGAGGCGGCCTCGCCGCCGGTCAGCACCACCCGCAGGGCGCGGAAGGTCTCCGGCGCCTGCTCGGCGACCAGGTCGAAGAGCGCCTTGGTGAGGAAGACCGCGGTGACGCCGTGCCGGGTGGCGACGGCGTGCAGCGCGGCGGCGTCCAGCCCGCCGGGCGGGGCGACGACCACGCTGTCGCCGGCGAGCAGCGGCGTCCACAGCTCGTAGGTGGCGGCGTCGAAGGCGTGCGGGGAGTGCAGCAGGATCCGCTCGTGCCGGCCGTCCCGCCAGCGGCGGTCGGCGGCCAGGTCGACCACGTCCCGGTGCCGGACGGCGACGCCCTTGGGGGTGCCGGTGGAGCCGGAGGTGAACATCACGTAGGCGAGCCGGTCCGGGTGGACGGGCAGGCCGGGGTCGTGTTCGGGCGCGCCCGCCTCGTCGCCGGGGCGGACCACGGCGGCGGTGTGCGGGAAGCCCGGGTCCGCCCGGTCGGTGAGCAGGACGGGGGCGCCGGTGTCGGCGAGCAGTGCGGCCATCCGCTCGGGTGGCAGGCTCGCGTGCATCGGGACGTAGCAGCCGCCGGCCTTGAGCACCGCGAGGGTGGCGACGACCAGCTCGACCGAGCGCTCCATCAGCAGCGCGACCGGGCTCTCCGGGCCGACGCCGCAGGCGAGCAGGTGGTGCGCGAGCCGGTTGGCGCGGGTGTTGAGCTCGGCGTAGCCGACCGTGCCGCCGTCGTGGACCAGGGCGGCCGCGTCCGGGGTGCGGGCCGCCTGTGCCTCGAACAGCTCGGGCAACGAGCCGGGGCGCACGGGCGCCGCGGTGGCGTTCCACTCGTCCAGGATGCGGGTCCGCTCCTCGGCGCCGAGCACCTCCAGGGCGCCGATCGGGGCCTGCGGGTCGGCGGCCGCGGCCGCCAGCAGCCGGCCGAGCCGCTCGAACAGGGTGGTGACGGTGGCCCGGTCGTACAGGTCGGCCGCGTACTCGACCGAGCCGGTGAGGCCCGCCGGGGCGCCGTCGGCGCCGCGCTGCTCGGTGATGCCGATGTTCAGGTCGAACTTGGCGACCCGCAGGCCGAGCGGCTCGGAATCCGACTCCAGCCCGGGCAGGCCGAGTTCGCCCTCCTCGTGGTTCTGCAGCACGAGCAGGGTCTGGAACAGCGGGTGGCGGCCGAGCGCACGGGCCGGGTTGACCTCCTCCACCAGCCGCTCGAACGGCACGTCCTGGTGGGCGAACGCGTCCAGCTGCGCCTCCCGGACCCGGTCGACGAGTTCGGCGAAGGTCGGGTCGCCGGAGGTGTCGGTGCGCAGCACCAGGGTGTTGACGAAGAAGCCGACCAGGTCGTTCAGCGCCTCGTCCGAGCGGCCCGCCACGCCGGTGCCGAGCGGGATGTCGGTGCCGGCGCCGAGCCGGGTGAACAGGGCGGCCAGGCCGGCCTGGAGGACGGCGAACAGGGTGGAGCGGTGCCGGTGGGCCAGGCCGAGCAGGGCGGCGTGCAGCTCCGCTCCGTACGCGAAGGCGACGGCGTCCGCGGCGCCGCTCGGGTCGGCCGGCCGGGGGCGGTCCGTCGGCAGCTCCAGCTCCTCCGGCAGGCCTGCCAGGGCCCCTCTCCAGTAGTCGAGCTGGCGGCTCATCAGGCTGTCCGGATCGGTCTCGTCGCCGAGCAGGTCGCGCTGCCAGAGCGCGTAGTCGGCGTACTGGACCGGCAGCGGCTCCCAGTCGGGGGCGGTGCCGGCCAGCCGGGCCCGGTAGGCGGTGGCGAGGTCGCGCAGCAGCGGGCCGAGCGACCAGCCGTCGCCGGCGATGTGGTGGAGCACGACGAGCAGCACGTGCTCGGCCGGTGCGAGCGAGAAGACCGTGACCCGGATGGGCAGTTCGGCGCTCAGGTCGAAGGTGGCGGCGGCGGCCCGGTCCCGCAGGCCGGGGTAGTCCGCCGGCGCGCAGTCCACCGTCTCGAAGGAGGGCTTCGCCTGCGCGGACGGCAGGATCCGCTGCACCGGGACGCCCCCGTCCACCGGGAACACCGTGCGCAGGGCCTCGTGCCGGTCGACCACGTCCGCCGTCGCGGCGCGCAGCGCGGCGGTGTCGAGCGGGCCGCGCAGGCGGACCGCGAACGGCAGGTTGTAGAGCGCGGTCGGTCCTTCGATCTGGTCGATCAGCCAGAGACGCTGTTGTGCGTACGAAACCGGGATCACGGTGCTTCCTCTGCTCACGTCATGGCGCGGTTGGTGGTGGGGCGTCAGGCGGGCACTGCCGTGGGCAGCACGGTGGGGCGGCAGTCCAGGACGTCGACCGGACGGCCCATCGCGACGGCGATCCTCCGGTCGCCGCGGTACGGGTCGCGGCCGTGCGCGCAGAGCACGTTGTCGACCAGCATCACGTCGCCGACCTGCCAGGTCTCGCGGACGGTGGCGGCCTCGTAGGCGGCGTTCAGCGCGTCCACGTCCTCCCGGGAGAGCGGATCGCCGTCCCCGAAGCCGGTGTTGAACGGCAGGCCGTCCGGGCCGAACTCGTCGACCATGGCCTCCCGGATGTCCGGGTCCAGCGACCACTCGTTCCAGAAGGCGAGGTGGTTGAACCAGACCTCCTCGCCGGTCCGGGGGTGGTGGACGGTGGCCGGCCGCAGCTGGCCGGTGCGCAGGTTGCCGTCCGGCTGCCACTGCCAGGAGATGCCGTTCTCCTTGCAGTACAGCTCCACCTCGGCGCGGTCCTCGGTGCCGAAGGCGGTCCGCCAGCCGAGCGAGACGTAGTCCGAGTAGGTGCGGGTGAGCGTCCAGCCGGACGCCCGGCCGCGGGCCGCCAGGTGCTCCGGCAGGTGGGCCAGGACCTTGCGGACGTCGGCGGTCGGGGTGGCGCCGCCCTCCTCGGGGGCGGTCAGGCAGGCGAAGAGCAGCCGGCCGGGGAAGGTCAGCGTGTAGCTGTTCTCGTTGTGCATCCGGATCGACTGGGCCGGCGGCAGGTCGGTGGACGAGAAGACGCCGTGGCCGAAGTCGCTGCGCGGGGTGGCCTTCTCCCGGTACGGCGTGGGCTCGGGGATCAGCACGTCGCGGACGGCGGCGACGTCCTCGGTGGAGGCCACCGGCAGGCCGCGCAGGAAGATCGTGCCGTGCTCGTGCAGCGCGGCGGTCAGCTCGGCCTCGTTCTCGCGCAGCCAGGCGCAGCCCTCGGCGAGGTCGGCGCCGGCCGGCACCCGGGTCAGGGCGGGGCGGCCGGGAGTCAGCTCCCAGGTCGGCATCGCGCGCTCACCGGTCCAGGGTGGCCAGCAGGCCGGCCGGGCGGATGTCGGTCCAGTTGGTCTCGATCCAGTCGAGGCACTCCTGGCGGGACGCCTCCCCGTGGACGCTGGTCCAGCCGGCCGGCACGTCGATCCAGACCGGCCAGAGCGAGTGCTGGTTCTCGTCGTTGACCAGCACCAGGTAGCCGGCGTTGTCGTCCTCGAACGGGTTGGTCATGGTGCTCTCCTCGGTGTGGTGTGGACCGGTGGGGCGCGGCCCCCGGTGTGCTTCGAAGCTATCGGCGGCGCGGCGGCCGGAGCGGCACAAGGCCCGGCAGGTGGGCGGCAGTTAGCGCCTGCCGGTGCGCGCGGTCAGCGGGGGGCGAGGCGGACCGGGAAGCGGTCCAGGCCGAAGTTGATGATCGAGCGGTTGTACTCGACCGGACCGGCCGGCTCGATGGCGGCGGCCTTCTCCAGCGCCGCCGAGTACAGCGCGCTCAGCTCGGCCTTGGCCAGCGGTGCGCCGATGCAGTAGTGGGCGCCGAGCCCGAGCGCCAGGTGCTTGTTGGGCGAGCGGTCGAGCAGGATCTCCTCGGGCCGGTCGAAGGCCTCCGGGTCCCGGTTGGCCGACCAGACCCAGACCGCGACCCGGTCGCCGCGGCGGATCTGCCGCCCGGCCAGCTCGACGTCCCGGCTGGCGGTGCGCAGCGTGTGCAGGCCGACCGAGGTCCACCGCAGCAGCTCGTCCACGGCGGAGTCCATGTCGACCTCGCCCTGCTGGAGCGCGCGCCACAGGTCCGGGCGCTGGACGAGGGTGTGCAGGCCCATCGCGGCGGTGTGGCGGACCGTCTGGACGCCGCCGACTACGATGTTGTCCAGGTTCAGCACGACGTCCTCGACCGGCAGCAGCCGGCCGTTGACCTTGTAGGTCGCCATCATCGAGATCAGGTCGTCGCGCGGGTCGCTGCGGCGCAGCATCACCTGGTGCAGCAGGTACGGGATGAGCTGTTGGTGGCCGGCCCGGCGCTCCTCGGGGGTGCGGCCGAGGAAGGCCACGTCGCAGACCCGGACCACCATGTCGCGGTCCTTCTCGGGGACGTCCAGCAGGTCGCACATGACCGCCAGCGGCAGAGCGGAGACCACGTCGACGAGGTCCACCTCGCCCTGCTCGACGGCCCGGTCGAAGAGCTCGGCGGCCCGTTCGGCGATCGAGCGGGCGGCGCCGCGCACCCCGCCCTTGGAGAAGAACGGGTTGGCGGGGGCGCGCAGTTCGCGGTGCCGGGGCGGGTCGGTGAGGGCCATCATCCGGCCCGAGCCGACCGGTACCTTGCCCTGGCCCGAGCCCAGCAGCGAGCCGGATTCCGAGCTGAACACGGTGGCGTTGCGCAGCACGTCCGCGGACTCGCGGTAGGTCAGCACCGACCAGACCGGCCCGTCGTCCACCGTCTCGGTGCGGTGGACGGGGGCGGTCCGGCGCAGTTCGGCGACCAGCGCCGGGGTGTCGGGGCGGGCCCACAGGGCCGGGTCGGTGAGGTCGACGGAGGTGGTGGTGGTCGTCAAGACTGCTCCCTGGGGGTGGCCTCGGGCCCGCGCCCGAGGGTCGGAGTGGGCGGGGCGGGACGGGGCCGGCTGCGTCCGGCCCTCACGGGCGGGGCCGGACGGCGGGCCGCAGCGGCGGCCGGGCCGGCGCCGGGGCGCGGACCCGGTCCGTCGCGGGCCGGGCCGGGGCGGCGGCCAGCAGCGAGGACAGCAGGGCCACCGGGCCGGGCCGGTCGACGGTGGCCAGCAGGTGCCCGCCGGGCAGGACGTGGTGGCCGAAGGCGCCGCCGGTGAAGGCGGCCCAGCCGGTGAGGTCGGTGGTGCTGAGCATCGGGTCGTCGGCGCCGGCCAGCGCGTACAGCGCGGAGCCGATCGGCGGATGCGGGCGGTGGTGGAAGGTGGCGCTGACCGCGAGGTCGGTGCGGATGCCGGACAGGGCCAGCTCGACCAGGTCCGGATCGGCCCGGACCAGCTCCTCCAGGCCGGTGAGGCGAAGGAGTTCGCCGGCGTCGAGGTCCCTGCTCTCCCGCTCGGCCCACTCCGCGGGGCACGGTGCGCCGGCGGCGACCACCAGGTCGGGGCGCCGGTCGGCGGGCAGCGCGCGGGCCACCTCGTACGCCAGCAGGGCGCCGAAGCTCTGCCCGTAGAAGCCGAACCGGCCGCCGGCCAGGTGCGGCGTGATCGCCTCGACGACCGCCGCCACCAGGGCGGCGAAGTCCGGCGGCATCCGGTCCCGGCTGCGGCCGCCACGGGCCGGCGGGCGCAGCGCCCAGACCTCGGCGGCGGGTGCGAGCGCCCGGGCCAGCGGGGTGAAGGCGGTGGCGTCGCCGCCGGCGTGGGGGAAGCAGAACAGCCGCAGCGGACGGTGGGGTTGGGGCGCGGGGACGAGGAACCAGTCGCCCTCGATCCGCGGCCGGGCGGCGGTCGCGCTCATCGGGCGGCCCGGCGGGCGGTCAGGGCGGGTCGCGGCGCGGCCGGGCCGGCCTCGGCGGCCCGGCGGACGGCGGCGGTGAACCCGGCCAGGTCGGCGGCGTCCAGCAGGTGCCGCAGCTGGAGCTCGACGTTCAGCCTGCGGCGCAGCAGGTGCACCACGCGCAGCGCGGCCAGCGAGTGGCCGCCGAGCGAGAGGAAGTCGTCGGTGGGCTCGACCGCGGGGACGCCCAGCACGGTCCGCCAGACCTCGGCGACCTGCTCGTCGATGCCGCCGGCCGGCGCGGCCTCCGCGGCGACGGCCGGGGCGGGCAGCGCGCGGTGGTCGACCTTGCCGTTGGGGGTGAGCGGGAGCGCGTCCAGCACGGTCACGGTGGCCGGCACCAGATGGGCGGGCAGGGTCCGGCGCAGCGCGGCCAGCAGCGCGGCGGCCTCGGCCCCGGCTCCGGCGGTGGTGACGACGTATCCGGCCAGCCGGAGGTCGCCGGGCGCGGCCTCGTGCACGGTGACCGCCGCTGCGGACACCCCGTCGAGGGCGGCCAGGGCGTGCTCCACCTCGCCCGGCTCGATCCGGAAGCCGCGCAGCTTGACCTGGCGGTCGACCCGGCCGACGTACTCCAGCAGGCCGTCCGCGGTGCGGCGGGCCCGGTCGCCGGTGCGGTACATCCGGCCGCCCGGCGTGAACGGGTCGGCCACGAACCGGCCGGCGGTCAGCCCCGGGTGGCCCGGGTAGCCGTGTGCCACGCCAGGCCCGGACAGGTACAGCTCGCCGACCGCCCCGGGCGCGGTCACCGGGGCCAGCCGGTCGTCCAGCAGGTGGGCGCGGACGCCGGGCAGCGGCTCGCCCAGGTGCGGGCCGGGGCCGGTGATCGGGGCGGTGATCGCGTCGACGGTGCACTCGGTGGGCCCGTACAGGTTGACCGCGTCGATGCCGCCGTCGGCCAGCTCGCGCCAGGTCCGTTCGGGGACCGGTTCGCCGCCCATGAACAGGCGCGGCACCCGGGCGCCGGCCAGCGGCTCGCGGAGCAGCTGCCAGTGCGAGGGGGTCAGGTCGAGGTCCGTGACGCCGTGCTCGGCGAGCAGGACGGCCAGGCGGGCCGGGTCGGCCCGGTGGGCGTCGTCGATCAGCACCAGAGTGTCGCCCCGGCAGATCCGGACCCACTGCTGGACGGAGGCGTCGAAGGAGACGCTGGCGTTCCAGCCGACGACGGCCGGCTCGGGGCGGTAGGCGCCGCTGCGCTCCAGTGCGGCGGCCAGGTGGGCGACGGCGCCGTGCGGCACCTCGACGCCCTTGGGGCGGCCGGTGGAGCCGGAGGTGTAGATGACGTAGGCGGAGTCGAGCGGGCCCGGGGTGGAGTCCGCCGCGGCGTCCGCGGCCCCGGCCGCCCCTGCGGCCTCGGCGTCCGGGCGGAGCACCGGGACGCCGGCCGGGACGGGCGGCGCGGCGTCGGTGCTGATCACGGCCGCGAGGCCGGCGTCGGCGGCCATGAAGGCGATCCGCTCGGCCGGGTAGGCCGGGTCGAGCGGGACGTACGCGGCACCGGCCCGCCAGGCGGCGAGCAGCGCGACCGGCAGGTCGGCCGTGCGGGCCAGGTGGATGCCGACCCGGTCGCCGCGCCGCACGCCCCGGGCGCGCAGGGCGCGGGCGAGGGCGGCGGTCCGCCGGTCCAGGGCGGCGAAGTCGAGGCTGCCGTCGACGGCGTGCACGGCCGGCCGGTCGGGGTGGGCGGCGACGGCGGCGCGCAAGCGGGTGAGCAGGTCGGCGGGGGCGGTGGGCTGGGCGGTGGCGGCCGGTTCGGTGGTGGTGGTCATGCGGGGGTGCTCCTCGGTCGGGACGGGTGGTGGCGCGTCGGGGCCGACGCGGTCGTACGGGAGCCGCGGTGCGCGGCGGGGGGCGGCGCGGCGTCAGACCGACGCCGCCAGGGCCGCGAGGGCCGCCGCGTAGGCGTCGATGAACTCCTCGGCGGTGGCGTCGTCCACCACCGCGCGCTGGTGGTCCACGGCCAGCAGCACCCGGTCCGAGACCGGGTCCTGGATCAGCGAGGCGCCGAAGGCGAAGCTGTTGGGCTCGTGCCGCAGGGTGGGCTCACAGCCGATCCGGCCGTCCTCGATCCGCGCCGAGCTGAGCCGGCCCAGGGCGTGGAACCGCAGGTAGCCGAACTGGCTGTCGAGCGCGGTGTCGGCCATCAGCCGGGCCAGCCGGGCGAACGGCACCCGGCGGTGCGGCATCATGTCCAGCTCCTCCCGGTGCACGTGCCGGACCAGTGCGGCGAGGTCCGCCCCCGGCTCGGCCACCAGCGGGACGGTGTTGAGGAAGAGCCCGTAGACCTCGGTGCCGCCCAGCCGCTCCAGCCGGCCGTTCATCGCCAGGCCGGTGGTGACCCGCTCCCGCCCGGTGATCCGGGCCAGGGCGTGCAGGTGGGCGGCGAGCGCCACGGACTTGACCGGCACGGCGAGCGCGTCGGCCACGCCGCGCAGCTGCCGGGGGGCGTCCGGCAGTACCCGCTCGACCGTGCGCGGCAGGTCGTGGACGTCCTCGCTGCCCGGCCAGAGCTGGCCGGTGGCGCCGTCCAGCCGCTCGCGCCAGAAGGCCAGCGAGGCCGGCTCCCCGGCCGCCGCCCGCTCCACGGCGACGAAGTCGCGGAAGGCGGTGCGCGGCGGCGGGGTCGGCGCGGACGCCGGGTCGGCGGCCAGCGCGGAGTGCCGTTCGAGGATCTCGGTGAGTAGCGAGGTGAAGCTCCAGCCGTCCAGGATCGCGTGGTGCTCGGAGATGGTGAGCTGGAACGCGCTCGCCCCGAGCCGCTGTACGGTGATCCGGAACAGCGGCGGCTCGGCGAGGTCGAACGGCCGGTCCCGGTGGTCGGCGAAGACGGCCCGGACGGCCGCGTCCTGGGCCTGCTCGTCCGCGCCCCGCAGGTCGGCGAACTCGACCGGGGCGGGCAGCGTGCCGTGCACCAGCTGGAGCGGTTCGCCGTACCCGGAGATGTCGAGGCCGGTGCGGAGCACGGCGTGCCGGGCCATCGCCTCGTTGACCGACCGGACGAAGGCGGTCTCGTCCAGATCACCGGAGATCCGGTAGGAGTTGACGTTGTGGTAGCTGTCGGTGCCGCCGGCCACCTCCATGTGGAAGACCATGGACAGCTGCATCGAGACCATCGGGTAGGCGTCGACCACCTCGGGCGGGAGCTCGGCCCGGTCCTCCTCGGCGATCAGCGCGAACGGCCGGTCCGCCCCGGGGTCCGCCGCCACCGGGCGGGCCGCCGGCAGCAGCGCGGCGACGGTGGGGGCGTTGAAGACGTCCCGCAGGCTGACCTGCCAGCCGCGGTCGTGCAGCGCCCCGGCCAGCTGGACGGCGCGGATGGAGTCGCCGCCGAGGTGGAAGAAGTCGTCGTGCACGCCGATCCCGGGCAGGCCGAGCACCTCCGACCAGACGGCGGCGAACAGCTCCTCCTCCGGGGTGCGGGGCTCGGCGTGCCGGCCGGTGGCGGGCGCGGCCCGGCCGGGCGCGGGCAGCGCCGCCCGGTCGACCTTGCCGTTGACGGTGAGCGGCAGCGCGTCCAGCACGGTGACGCTCGCCGGGATCATGTACTCGGGCAGCGCACGGCCCAGGAAGGCCCGCAGGTCGGCGGGCTCCCGCCCGGTGACGTACGCGGCGAGCCGGTCGTCGTGCACGGTGACCACGCAGGTGTCCACGTCCGGGTGGGCGGCGACGGCGTTCTCGATCTCGCCGAGCTCGATCCGGAAGCCGCGCAGCTTGACCTGGAAGTCCGCCCGGCCGACGTACTCCAGCCCGCCGCCGGGCAGCCGTTTGGCGACGTCGCCGGTGCGGTAGAGCCGGGCTCCGGGCGGGCCGTACGGGTCGGCCACGAAGCGGCCTGCGGTGAGGCCGGGTCGGCCCCAGTAGCCGTGGGCGAGGCTGCCGCCGCCGATGTACAGCTCGCCGGGCACGCCGGCCGGGCAGGGGCGCAGCCAGTCGTCCAGGACCGCCGCGGTGAGGTGCGGCATCGGCTCACCGATCAGGCTCCGCTCGAAGCCCTCGCCGCCGTCGGCGACGTCGTGGACGGTGACGTGGACGGTGGTCTCGGTGATCCCGTAGAGGTTGCAGAGCCGGGCGGGCGGCAGCGGGTCGAGGGCGGACCAGCGCTGCACCACCCCGGGATCGAGCGCCTCGCCGCCGAGCATGATCCAGCGCAGCGCGGGCAGCGCGCGCGGGTGGCGGCGCAGCGCCGGTTCGAGCTGGCGCAGCGCGGACGGGGTGAGGCAGAGGTGGGTGACCCGCTCCCGGTCGACGAGTTCGGCGAACTCGTCGGGCGAGCGGCTGGTCAAGTACGGCACGACGACCAGGCGGGCGCCGTGCAGCAGGGCGCCCCAGAGTTCCCAGACGGTCCAGTCGAAGGCGTAGCTGTGGAAGAGCGTCCAGACCGCGTCGGAGCCGAAGCCGAAGTGGGGGCGGCCGGAGTCGAGCAGCCGGCTGACGTGCTCGTGGGCGACGGCCACGCCCTTGGGGCGGCCGGTGGAGCCGGAGGTGAAGATGAGGTAGGCGACGTCGCCGGGGCGCCCGGTGGCCGGGAGCCTGGTGTCGGGCAGGGCGGCGAGCTCCTCGGCGCGAGCCGCCAGGTCGAGGGTCTGCCAGGGGCCGTCCGGGGCGCGGTCGGGCCGGTCGGTGACCACCACGGAGACGGCGGTGTCGCCGAAGACCAGGGCGGCCCGGTCGGCCGGGGCGGCCAGGTCGACCGGCACGTAGGCGGCGCCGGTCTTGAGCACCCCGAGGATCGCCGCGGGTACGGCCGCGGTGCGCTCCAGGAGCAGACCGACCCGGTCGCCGGGGCGGACCCCGCGGGCGCGCAGCGCGTGCGCCAACCGGTTGGCCCGGCGGTCGAGTTCGGCGTAGTCGAGGGTGCCGTCCGGGTCGCTGACGGCGGGCCGGTCGCCGTACGCGTCGGCGGCCTGCTCGAAGAGGTGGTGCAGGCAGTGGCCCGGGTCGAGGCGCGCCGGGCGGTGCGGCGCAGGGGCGGAGGTGAGCCGGAGCACGGTGGCGTCCGGATCGGCGAGCGCGGCGTCCAGCAGGCCGGCGTAGTCCGCGGCGAGCCGGCGGACGGTGCCGGGGTCGAAGAGGTCGCTGCTGTACTCGGCCTCGCCGCGCAGCTCGGCGCCCTCGCCGCCGTCGAAGAGCGACCAGGTGAGGTCGAACTTGCTGGTGCCGTTGGATCGGACGGTCCGCTCGGCGGTGGCCGCGCCGAGGACGAGTGGGGCGCGGTCCTCGGTGTGGGCGCCGAACACCACCTGGACCAGCGGCGGGTGCTGGGCGGTGCGGGCGGTGCCCAGCCGGTCGACCAGCTGGTCGAAGGGAACGTCGAGGTAGCCGAAGGCGTCGAAGGCGGCGTCCTGGACGTGCTCCAGCAGGGAGCGGAAGCTCGCGCCGGGCGAGAGCCGGATCCGCAGTGGCAGCAGGTTGACGAAGTAGCCGATCAGGTCGGCGAGTTCGGGCCGGTTGCGGGTGGTCACCGGGGTGCCGACGAGCAGGTCGTCGGCTCCGCTCCAGCGGCCGACCAGCAGCGCGAACGCGGCCAGTTGGACGGTGAACGGGGTGACGCCCTCCGCTTCGGCGAGCGCCCGGACCCGGGCCGCGGTACCGGGGGAGAGGTCGAACGGCTCGGTGGCGCCGCGCTGCCCGCGCTCGGCCGGGCGGGGCCGGTCGGTGGGCAGCTCCAGCAGTGCGGGAGCACCGTCGAGACGGTCCTTCCAGTAGGCCAGGTGCTCCTCGTAGGAGGTGTGCTGCTCCTCCAGCGCCCAGTCGGCGTACTGGGCGGCGAGTTCCGGCAGCCGGGGCTCCCGCTGCTCGGCCAGGGCTCCGTACAGCTCGACGAGCTCGCGCTCGAAGAGGTCGGCCGACCAGCCGTCCCAGACGATGTGGTGGACCACCAGCAGCAGGGTGGTGCGCTCGTCGGCGAGCCGGACGGCCTCGGCGCGCAGCAGCGGGCCGGCGGCCAGGTCGAACGGCTCGGTGGCGCGCTCGGCGAACAACCGGGCGGCGCGGTCGGGCCGTTCGGCATCGGGCAGGCCGCGCAGGTCGGTGACGGCGAGCGGGACGGCGAGGCCGCGGTGGACCTGCTGGCGGGGGCCGTCGGGGTGCAGCGCGAAGGTGGTGCGCAGCGTCTCGTGCCGGGCCACCACGCCGTCCAGCGCTCGCTGCAGCAGGTCGAGGTCGAGCGGGCCGGTGACGTCGTACGTCCAGGGGGTGGTGTAGGTGGCGGCCTCCGGGTTCAACCGGTCGAGGAACCACAGGCCGCGCTGGAGCCCCGACACGGGGGCGGTGCGGGCCGGATCGGCGGACGGGCTCACGGCCATGTTCCCTTCGTTCGGGCGATCGGTCTGACGGTCCGTCATCGTGCGCCCAGCCGTTCCGCGATGGCGCCGACGGTCTTGCCGCGGAACACCACGTGCGGCGGGACGCGGGTGCCGGTCTGCTGGGAGAGCCGCATGGCGACCCGGACGGCGGCCAGCGAATTTCCGCCGACCCGGAAGAAGTTGGCGTCCGGGCCGAGGTCCTCGGTCAGCTCCAGCACGGCGCGGACGGCGTCGGCGACCAGCCGCTGGTCCGGGGTGAGCCGGTCGGCCGGCGTGGTGGCCCGGCGCTCGGCCGGTGCGGGCAGGGCGCGCCGGTCGACCTTGCCGTTGGGGTTGAGCGGCAGGGCGTCCAGCACGTCGAGGGTGGCGGGCACCATGTGCTCGGGCAGCAGCGCCGCCAGGTGGTCGAGCAGGGCGTCCGGTCCGGGCGCGTCCGGCCCGGTGGTGACGTAGGCGGCCAGCCGCCGGTCGCCCGGGGCGGGTTCGTGGACGGTGACGGCGGCCTCCCGGACGGCCGGGTGGCGGGTGAGCGCGTCCTCGATCTCGCCGGGCTCGATCCGGAAGCCGCGGATCTTGACCTGGTCGTCGATCCGGCCGGTGATCTCCAGCACGCCCCCGGCGCCGCGGTGCCCGAGGTCGCCGGTGCGGTAGAGGCGCTCGCCCGGAGCGCCGAACGGCGAGGCGACGAAGCGCTCGGAGGTCAGCCCGGGCCGGCCGACGTAGCCGTACGCCAGCCCGCCGCCGGCCGCGTACAGCTCGCCGGTGGTGCCGTCCGGGACCGGACGCAGCTGCTCGTCCAGGACGTGGACCGCCTTGCCGTGCAGCGGGTGGCCGATCGGGATGGAGGCGCCGGCGGCGTCCTCGGGGGTGGCGCGGTGGCAGGTGGTGAGTCCGAGGCTCTCGACCGGTCCGTAGCCGTTGGCGACGACCAGCTGCGGGTACTGCTCCAACGCCTTGCCGACGTGGGTGACGGAGGCCCGCTCGCCTGCGGTGAACGCCACCTTGAGGTCGTCGTAGGTGTCCGGGAACTCCTCCAGCAGGAAGTTGAACAGGCTGGCGGAGAGCTGGAGCTGGGTGACGCCGTGGCGGCGGGTGAGCTCCGCGACGGCCTGCGGGTCGGGCCGCTGGCCGGGCTGCAGGACGCAGGAGCCGCCGAAGGCCAGCGCGCCGTAGAGCTCCAACGCGAAGGCGTCCCAGGAGACCGGGGAGCACTGCAGCCAGACCTCGTCGGGGCCGAACCGGGCGTAGTCCTGGCCGAGGTAGGTGGTGGTCAGGGCGCGGTGCGGGACGGCGACGCCCTTGGGACGGCCGGTGGAGCCGGAGGTGAACATCACGCAGGCGAGGTCGGCGCCGGTGACCGGCAGCCCCGGGTCGTGCGCAGGCCGGGCGGCGACGCCGGCGGCCTCCGCGTGGAGGTCCAGGTGGTCCGCGACCGGGAACGGCGGGCCGGTGCGGCGGTGCGTGACCAGCAGGGCGGCGCCGCTGTCGGCGACCGCGCCGGCCAGCCGCTCCGCCGGGAAGTCGGGGTCGAGCAGGGTGTAGGCGGCGCCGGCCTTGAGCGCGGCGAGCAACGCGGTGACCAGGTCCGGCCCGCGCTCGACCAGGACGGCCACGGTGTCGCCCCGGCCGATGCCCCGGTCGGTCAGGTGGTGCGCGAGACGGTTCGCCGCGGTGTTCAACTCGCCGTAGGTGACGCTCTGTTCACCGGACAACAGGGCAGGCGCGGCCGGCTCCCGGTGGGCCCGGTCCTCGACCAGGGCGTGCACCGGCACCTCGACCGCGGCGGCCAGGGTGCCCAGCCAGTCCTCGCAGAGGCCGGCCATGGTGACGGCCTCGAACAGGTCGGAGTCGTACTCGAAGCGGCCGGTGAAGTCGGTGCCGCGGTCGTCGACGGAGATCGACAGGTCGAAGCGGGAGACCGGGTTGGAGTGGAGCTCGCGGGTGACCTCGGTGCCGCCGACGGTCAGCGGACGGGTGTCCAGTGGGTGCAGCTCCAGCAGCACCTGGCAGAGCGGGTTGCGGTTCTCCGCGCGGTCGTCCGGGCGCTCCTCCAGCACCGCGGTGGCGATGTCGTCGAACGGCGCCTCCTGGTGGCGGTAGCCGTCGATCGCCACCTCGCGCACGTGCCGGACGAGCTCGCGGAAGTCCGCGCCCTCGTCGAGGCGCACCCGAAGCGGCAGCAGGTTGACGAAGTAGCCGATCAGCGCGTCGAGTTCGGCCCGACCGCGGACACTCACCGGGGAGCCGAGCACCAGGTCGCGCTGCCCGGTGCGCCGGTGCAGGGTGAGCGCCAGCCCGGCCAGCAGGACCATGAACGGCGTGGCGTCCTCGCTGCGGGCCAGCGCCCGGACGGCCTCGGCGACCGGGCGCGGCATGGCGAAGCGGTGGAACGCGCCGCGGAAGGCCTGCACCTCGGGCCGGGGGCGGTCGGTGGGCAGGGCGGGCTCGGTCGGCGCGTCGCGCAGGTGCTCGCGCCAGTGGTCGAGGTGGCGTGCGGCCGCGGCCGCGTTGTCCTCCCGGTACTGCCAGGCGCTGTAGTCGGCGTACTGCACCGGCAGTTCGGGCAGCGCGGGGGCCCGACCCGCGGCCATCGCCTCGTACAGCTCGGCCAGCTCGGCCTCCAGGACGGGCAGCGAGCCCTCGTCCCAGACGATGTGGTGGCAGAGCAGCAGCAGCGTGGACGTCCCGCCGGTCCGGTACAGGTGCGCGCGCAGCAGCGGGCCGGTCTCCAGGTCGAACGGGACCAGTGCGGCCTCCGCGAGCAGCCCGTCGACCTGCTCGGGAGCGGTCTCCACCACCGTGAACGGCAGCTCGACGGACGGATGGACCACCTGCCGGGGGCCGTCCTCGCCGAACGCGAAGGTGGTGCGCAGGCTCCCGTGCCGATCCACCACCCCGGCCAGCGCCCGCCGCAGCAGCTCCGGGTCGACCTCGCCGGCGAAGCGGAACACCCACGGAACGATGTACGTCGGCGCGCCCGGGTTCCACTGGTCGAGGAACCAGAGCCCGCGCTGGAAGGTGGCAGGCGGGGCCTCGGTGGCGCCGGTGCGGGTCAGCTCCGGGCGCTCGCCGCCTGCGGAGGCGGTGACGGCGGCCGCGAACTCGGCCAGCGTGGGCGCGTCGAAGATGGTGTACGGGGAGATCATGCCGAACACGTCGAAGACCCGGCCGACCACCCGGACGGCGGTGAGCGAGTCCCCGCCGAGGTGGAAGAAGTTGTCGTCGGCGCCGACCTCGGGCACGCCGAGCACGTCCGCCCAGACGGCGGCGATCAGCTGCTCGGCCGGGGTGCGCGGCGGGCGCCGGCCGCTCGGCGCGGCGGCGGGAGCGGCCTGCGGCTCGGGCAGCGCGGTCCGGTCTACCTTGCCGCCGGCGGTCAGCGGGAAGGCGGCCAGCGGGGTGACGGTCGCCGGCACCATGTGCTCGGGCAGCCGCTCGGCCAGGAAGGCGCGCAGCTCGGCGTAGTCGGGCGCGGGGCCGGTGACGTAGGCGGCCAGCCGGCCCTCGTGCGCGACGACGACCGCGCCGGCGACATCCGGGTGGCCGGCCAGCACCTGCTCGATCTCGCCGGGCTCGACCCGGAAGCCGCGGATCTTCACCTGGTGGTCGGTGCGGCCGACGAACTCCAGTGCCCCGCCCCCGGCGCCCGCCCGGACCACGTCACCGGTGCGGTACATCCGGGCGCCCGGCTCGGCCGCGAAGGGGTCGGCCACGAACCGGCCCGCCGTCAGGCCGGACCGGCCGTGGTAGCCGAGGGCCAGCAGCGGCCCGCCCAGGTAGAGCTCGCCGGGCTCGCCGGGCGCCACCGGACGCAGCCGGTCGTCCAGCACGTAGGCCCGGCGGTCGCCGAGGGGGCTGCCGATCGGCACCGCGTCCGCGTCCGCGGCGGTCCGCTCGGCCCGGTGGACGGTGGCGGTGACCACCGTCTCGGTCGGCCCGTAGGCGTTGAGCAGCGGGACCCCGGTGGCGGCCCACCAGCCGGCTGCGGCGTCCGGGTGGAGCCGGTCGCTGCCGGAGATCATCAGGCGCAGGGTGCGCGGGGCGCGGCCGCGCTCGCGGACGGCCGCCACCACCTCCTGGAAGTACCCGGCGGCCACGTTGGCCACGGTGACGCCCTCGGCGTCCAACAGGTCGAGCAAGGCGGTGGGCGCGACCAGCTGCTGCTCCGGGATCACCAGGCAGGCGCCGGCCGAGAGGGCGGTGAGCACCTGCTCGACGGCCACGTCCACGGTCGGGCGGGCGAAGTGCAGCACCACGTCCTCGGGGGTGAGGGCGAAGCCCTCGGCGGCGGCGGCCAGGTGGCCGGTCAGCGCGGTCAGCGGGACGTGCACGCCCTTGGGGCGGCCGGTGGTGCCGGAGGTGTAGACGAGGTAGCCGGCGGAGGCCGGCAGGGCGTCGGCGGGAGCGGCGGCGGCTTCGGTGCCGGCGGGCGCGGTGCCGTCGGGCGCGCCGTGGTCGACGAGGTCGCCGTCGACGTAGTCGAGGGTGGCGCCGGCGTCCTCGCGGATCCAGCGGTTGCGCTCCTCGGGGGCCTCCCGGTCCAGCGGCAGGTAGGTGGCGCCGGCCCGCAGGGCGGCGAGCAGGCCGACCACGTGGTCGAGCCGGTCGCGGCCGGCGACGGCCACGGTGCGCCCGGGGGTGAGCCGGGCGGCGAGCGCGCCGCTCAGCTCGTCCAGCTCCCGGTAGCGGACCGTCCGCCCGCCCAGCCGGACGGCCGGCCGCTCCGGGAACCGGCGCGCGACGGATATGAAGGGGAAACCGCGTGATTCCATCATTTAACCCCGATGAATGAGCGACGCTGGTGGCAGTGGTTTCGACGATAGGGCGGCCTCTCCGGCCCGATCGGCAGAACTTCCGGAAGACCATCGGCAGTTTCAACTGCCGCTTGGGTCAAGTGACTTGACTGAAGCGCGACAGCCCGCCGGGAGGCCTGGCGGCGCCCCGGCGGGCTGGAGTGGGAAAGCGGTGGAACGGTGGGGGGAGGACTACGGCAATTCCGCCGGCGCGGCCTCCGGAACGGCCAGCCGGCCGTCCGCGGACCACACGTCGGAAAGGTCCAGCGCGGCCGGCGTGTACTTCCCGAGCGCGCTGATCAGGAGCCGCAGCTCCAGGGCGAGGCACTGCGCGAACCGGATCAGCCCGGCCTGCGGATCCTCGGCGGAGGCCAGCACGGCCGCCCGGCCCAGGCCCACCGCGCGGGCCCCGAGCGCCAGGGCCTTGACCGCCCGGGCGCCCTCCCAGATCCGCCCCGAAGCCAGCAGGCAGGGCGGCGGCCCGGCGACCGCCAGCCGGCGCAGGCACTCCGCCAACGGCAGGCCGACCTGCGCGGGGAAGGCGTCCGGCGCCCAGCCGGTGCCACCCTCCGCGCCGTCCACCGTGACGGCGTCCGCCCCGGCCTCGGCCGCCACCCGGGCGGCCTCGGCGACGTCCCGGCCGGGGTGCAGCTTCACCCAGACCCGGGCCCGCGGGAAGTTGTTGCGCATCAGCCGGACCTGCTGGCGCAGGATCTCCGCGGTGAAGGTGCCGGGCGTGCTGGAGCGGAGCACCCGGCCGTCGCCGAACACCGGGTCCAGCCCGTACCGGTCGCCGAGCCGGTCCGCCGCCTCGGCGTCCAGCACGGTCATCCCGCCGAGTCCGGGCTTGGCGCCCTGGCCGACCTTCAGCTCGAAGGCCAGGCGCCCGGATTCGAGCAGCGGCAGGGCGGCCGGGTCGCTGTACACGAGGTTCCAGACCTCGGCGTCCGCGTCCTCGGTGGACTGCTGGACGGCGACCCCGCCGAGTCCGTCCGGCAGCTCCGCGGCGTAGGCCCGCAGCCGGCCGAGCAGGGCCCGGTCGGCGGCCTCGCCGAGCCGGCCGTAGCCGTTCACCGGGACGACGTTCTCGCCGATCACCATCGGGACGCCGAGTGCCCCGGCCTGCCGGGAGAGCGCCTGCCCCAGGTCGCCGCCGGCAGCCCGGGTGGAGCCGAGCGCGGACACGTACACCGGCAGGGCGGAAGTGAACCCGCCGATACCGGTGGTGAGTTCGACGTCCCGGTAGTCCGGCTCACGGCCCAGGTCGATCAACCGGGCCAGCCGCTGCGGCATGAAGACCGGCGGCACCAGGCGCAGCGCGTCCAGCGGGTCCCGGAAGTCGGCCGGGCCGTCCGGGCGTTCGGCGCCGAACAGCACCCGGCCGTACTCGCCCGGCGGCGGGAAGGCCGCGGCCACGCCGGCCCGGGCCCGCCGACGGACCTCCTCCTCCGGGAACCCCGGCGCGGACAGGTCGCTCATGCGGCCACCCCGCTTCGGCAGGTGCCCGCGCCGGGGGCGGTCCGGCGGACGGCTGCACCGAACACGGCCCGTTCGTCCCGCCCGGTCACGGCGACACCACCCCGGCCAGCTTCGGGAACGCGCTGGCCTGCCAGACCGCGTCCAGCCCGGCGACGTAGCGGGTCAGCCGCTCGACCCCGATGCCGAAGCCGGCGCTGCCGGGCACGCCCTCGCGGACCAGGTCCAGGTACCAGCGGTACTTCTGCGGGTTCTCGCCGGTCTCCCGCATCCGGGTGACGATCTCCGCGTAGTCGTTGGTGCGCTGACTGCCGCTGCACAGCTCGCCGTAGCCCTCGGCCGCGATCAGGTCGAAGTTCCGCAGCAGGCCCGGGTCCTCCGGGTTCTCCCGGTCGTAGAAGCCGCGCGAGCCCTTCGGGTAGTCGGTGACGAAGAACGGCCGGTCCCGCTGGGCCGAGAGCAACGCCTCACCGGCCCAGTCGAGTTCGGCGTCCGGGCTCTGCGGGTGGCCGAGCCCCTGCAGCTCGGCGACGGCCTCCGCGTGCCGCATCCGGCCGAACGAGCCCTTCAGCAGCTCGGTGAACGCGGCGACGTCCCTGCCGAGTTCGGCGAAGTCCTTGGGCAGCTCGCGGACCGCGCTGTCGACCATGTGCACCACCAGGTCCTCGACCAGCTGGACGGCGTCGTCCCGGGTCGCGCCGGCCACCTCCACGTCGAGCTGGTGGAACTCGGCCAGGTGGCGGCTGGTCCCGGCGGTCTCCAGCGGCTCCAGCCGGACGTTGGGCGCGATGCAGAAGATCTTGTCGAAGGCCAGCAACGAGGCCTGCTTGTAGAGGATCGCGCTGGTCATCAGCTTGTAGCGGTGGCCGTAGAAGTCGACGTCGACCTGCTTGGAGCCGCGCGCACCCGGGTCGGTGACCGGGCCGATGATCGGCGGCAGCAGCTCGGTGAACCCCCGCCCGCGTAGGAACTCCCTCGCAGCGGTAAGGAGTTGGTGTTGTATCCGGAGGGCGCTGCGGGTGGTCGGCGCGGTCAGGTGCCGCCCCGGGTCCACCGGTGCGGTGGTGGCGGTGTCGGCGGCTTCGGCGGCGGCCGGGGTGGTGGCGGCCGGTGCGGTGAGCCCGTCGTCGGTCATGATGCGTTGAGTCCCATCTCTCGTCGCGGGGCGGGGGTTCGGGGCGGTACGGGGGCGGCGGCGCGGGCGTCGTACGTCCGCTGGACGTGCGACAGCGCGGTGAGCAGCTCGGCCGAGCCGAGGATCGGCGGGCGCGCTCCCCCCGACAGGCCGGCGATCGGCATCGAGCCGACGCTCGACCAGTGCAGCCGGCCGTCCGGCCCGAGCGAGCTGCGCGCCCGGCCGGCGTTGTCGGGGTGCAGGCAGTACGGGACGTCCAGGTAGCCGGCGGCGAAGGCCCGGACCAGCGCCCGGCCCACGTCGGAGTCCAGCTCCAGCACCGCGCCGATCAGCGCTCGTGCCTCCGCCTCGATGCCGGTGTCGGGCGCCGCGCTGAGCGGTGGCCGGTCGCGCTCGTCGGCCGCCGCCGCGGCGGCCGTCTCCAGCGCCCGGACGTTCTCGCCCACGGTCGGGATCCGGTGCGCCTCGGCGGTGGTCTTGACGATCAGCCGGGCCACCCCGGTCCGCACCGCCAGCCGGGCCGCCTCGGTCAGCAGCAGCCGGGCGCCGCCGGGAGTCCGCGGGTAGACACCCATGTAGGCGTAGAGGACGAGGTGCCGGTCGACGTCCGGCAGTAGCTCGTCGGCCAGCCGGCCGAGGACGGTGAGCGCCTCCTCGTCCTGCCGCAGGTCCGGCTGCTGGGCGTAGCTGAGCGAGACGCTGCGCAGCCCGTGCTGCCGGAAGAACAGCGCCTCCAGGACACTGACCGCGATCAGCAGGCTGGGCGGGCAGAGCTGCCCCATCAGGCAGCCGCCGAACGTCTCCAGGTGCGGTTCGGCGCCGAACTCCTGGATCGAAGCCAGCACTTCGCAGCTGCGTTGCCAAGCGGCCACCGCCTCGCGCAGCGGCGTACGGCTGTAGGGCAGGCAGTACGAGACCGGGCCGCCCTCGGTGGCGTCCAGGCCGACCGCCAGTAGCGCCCGGACGATGTGCTCCGGCGACGCCGAGCCGTGCCGGACCTGCACCGGGAAGCCCGCGTCGGCGACCCCGCGCAGCACCGCGCGGGTGACGTCGGCCGGGTGGGTGGCGATCGGGTAGCCGTTCAGTCCGGCGCCGTCGGCCAGCGCGCGCCGGGCGGCGGCCAGATCGCCGGTCCGGGTGTAGCTGTCCAGGGTGATCGTGCCCACCGTGACGGCGGTCGCGTCCCGGGTGGCGATCAGGCCGTCGCGCTGGCGCAGCGGGTCGGCCATGCCCATCCGGGGCTGGACGACCAGGGCGCCGGCGGCTCTGGCCTGGGCGACGAAAGCGCCGAAGCCGGTCACAGCAGCACCCCGGCGGAGAGCGACGTGACGAAGGCGCGGAACTCCGCCACGGCGCCGGCGTCCTCGAAGACGCCGTCGAAGCCGGCGGCCAGCAGCACCTCCTGCCGGGTCGGGTCGTCGGAGCCGGCGATGCCCAGCTTGCCGCCGATCACGGTCGGCGTGCGGCGCAGCTCCGGGCAGGTGCGCAGGGCGGTGATCACCCGCAGGCCCTCCTGCTGGCCGTGCCCGTTGACGCTGCTCAGCACGATCAGGTCGGGCTCGATCCGGCGGCACTCGGCGACCAGGAGTTCGTCGGGCACGCAGGCGCCCAGGTTGGTGACCCGGTGGCCGAGCTCCTCCAGCAGCAGCTGGAGGAAGACCAGGTTCCAGGTGTGCGAGTCCGAGGCCATGGTCGTGACCACGACCTCCAGTCCGGCCGGCTCGGCCTTTCCATGCTGCTCCAGCTGCTCCACGGCATGCTGCTCCACGGCGCAAACCCTCTGTGTCGGTTGGTGGTGGGGAGTCCCGGCCGGTGGTGGTGGGTGTCCGGGGCAGTGGGTCTCGGGACTCCGGCTCGCCCGGCCGTGGACAGAACGCTAGGGAGGATCCGCTCGCCGGACCGGCAGCTTGCCCGGCAAGTGACGGGCAGTATCGGTGCGGGCCAGGACGGGCCGGGCGTCGGCGGGACGGCGGCGGTCAGCCGGCCGCGGCCAGCACCGGCTGGGCGTCGCAGAGCCGGCGGCACAGGTTGAGTACGGAGAACCGGACCCCGTCGCGGGCCGGGACGCTGCGGATCAGCCCGCTTGCCAGCAGCTCGTGCAGCGCGAGCAGGCACTCCTGCGGCGGGCGGCCGCTCAGCGCCACGGCATCCTCGCCCGACCAGTCGCCGGGCTCGGCGGCGAGCCGCTCCAGCAGGTAGCGCTGGCTCAGCGTCAGCCGCTCCAGCGCCGCGCCCAGCGCCGCGCCGACGTCCCCGCGCCCGCCGAACCCGGCCGGCGGCGTCAGGTGGAACGGTCCGTCCGCCAGCCGGGCCACCAGCTGCCCCGGCGACAGCACCGTGGACCAGCCGGCCGCGAGCTCCAGGGCCCCCGGAAGGCCGTCCAGTTGGCGGCAGAGCGCGGCCACGGCCGGCGCCTCGTCGCGCTCCAGCCGGTAGCCCGGGCGCAGCCGGCGCAGGTGCGACAGGAGCAGCCGGACGGCGCCCACCTCGGCCAGCGCGGCCGGGTCGTGGTCGAGTTCGGGCCCGGGGGTGGGCAGCGGGGCCAGCGGGATCACCTGGCCGCCGGGCAGCGGTTGTGCGACCCGCGCGGTGATCAGCACCCGCAGGCCGGGACAGCGCTGGAACAGTTCGTCCAGCAGGGCGGTGTCCACCCGGCCGTCGGCGCCGTCGAGCACCAGCAGGGTGGGCCGGTCGCCGATGGCGCGGGCGAGGTCGGCGCGGCCGTCGCGGGCTCGGCCGAGGTCGCTCCGGCCGAGGTCGCTCCGGCCGCCGTCGGCGCGGCCGAGGTCGATGAGGGTCGGACCGGAGCGGACCGGCTCGGGGTGGTACTGGGTGCCGACGGCCACCGAGCCGGCGCAGTCGATCCAGCGCACCGACCAGCGCGCGGCCAGGTGCAGCCGCCGGGCCACCTCCAGCACCAGCCGGGTCTTGCCGACCCCGCCGAGGCCGGTCACCGTGACCAGCCGGTCGCCGTGGACGGCCAGCGCGTCGGCCAGCACCTCGGACTCCAGCTCCCGGCCGACGATCGCGCCGCGGGCCACCGGCGGCGCGGTGGGCTCGTCGCGCGGTTCGTCGGCGAGCGCCTGCCGGCGCGCGGCCGCCTCGAACGCCGAGCGGTTGCGGCCCTCCAGTCGGAGCGCGTCGGCGAGCAGCCTGACCGTCTCCTGCCGGGGGCGCTGCACCCGGCCGCTCTCCATGTCCCGGATCGCCCGCACGCTCAGGGTCGCGTGGTCGGCGAGCACCTGCTGGGTCAGGCCGACCCGTTCGCGCCTGATCCTGAGCAGCTCTCCGAAGCCCACCGCCGTCTGCAGCGACTGACCGCTGTCCATGTCTCGTCCGCCTTCCGTGGGTTGGCCAACTACCGGGGACCGGATCGGGTCCGTGCGGCCGCCGGCACGCCGGGGGCGGCGCGGACCGGCTGTGGCCGTCGAACCGTGTTCCCCCCGCCGCCGATGGTCCACGGCCCTGCTCTACGGACGATCAACGGTCGATCACCGCAGGTTCACGGACTCTCCGCATCGTCCACGAAGCTTCCTCCGGCGACCGCGGTCGCCCGACCGCTTCGCGACTGCCGCTCGACCGGCGCGCCGTCACCGACCTCGCACGCCGCCCGGCCCGGCCGACCTGCGCAAACGGCGGACCGGCCGTGTGCGGCGCGGGTGTCCCGGGCGTGCGGGGCACCCGGAGGCGGCGACCCCGGCACCGGGTCAGCCGATGTCGACCACGCGGGCCCAGGCGGGCGGCCCGGCCGGGACGTAGTCAGGGTCCTCCTCGCGCCACGAGTGCCGGCTCCGCAGGCGGGGGAAGAGGCCGATCACCGTCCGGCACGGCGGCTGGGCGCTCGGCCACGGCGTCTGGCCGTCGGTCAGCACCACGACGACGTCCGGCCGGGGCCGCTCGCGCAGCGCACGGGCGAAGCCGCTGCGCAGGTCGGTGCCCCCGCCGCCGAGCAGCGGGATGCCCTCGGCCCGGCACAGCGGGTGGACGACCCGGGTGGCGGCGTCGCAGGACAGCACGGTGACCAGGTCGCGGCGGCCGCCCACCGCGCGTGAGATCGCGGCCACTTCGAGCAGCGCGCTGCCCAGTTCGGCGTCGCCGACCGAACCCGAGGTGTCGATGACCACCGAGACCCGCGGCGGCCGCCGCCGCAGGCTCGGCAGCACCGTGCCGGGTACGGCGGCCGAACGCCGGGACGGCCGGCCGTAGGTGTAGTCGTCGCCCGCGCCGGCGGACGAGGCGGCCGAGCGGACCGCCGCTCCCAGCAGGTCCCGCCACGGCTGTGTCGTGGACGCGGTGGTCGCCAACGATCCGATCACCGGGCAGGGCGCGAACGGCGCCGCCAAGGCCGCCGCGGTCCACCTGGAGTCGATCCTGGCGCACGGGGACCGGCCGTTCGACCGGGACTTCCAGCAGGCCGTGGCCGACCGCGTCCGGGAGGGCGCCCGGCCCGTGGTGCAGTGGACCAGTGCGATGCTCGAACCGGCGCCGGAGCACCTCCTCGGCCTCCTCGTCGCCGCGGCCGAACTCCCCTCCGCGGCCGACCGGTTCGCCAACGGATTCGACGCCGCGGCCGACTTCGGGCAGTGGTTCCCGGACCCCGAAGGAGCCGCCGACCACCTCGCTTCGCTCGCCCCGCGGGGTTGAGCGGCGAGGCCGAGCCGTCGGGCTGAACGGCACGGCCCCGGGGCCGTGCGGCCGGTGACGCTCCGCAGCGCGGGCAGCGCGGTGCGTGGCTCCGCCGGCGAACCGCTCCGGCCGGGACCGGACGGATTGTGCGGTAACGGGCAGGTCACTCCGGTTGTGGCGGGTACCGGAACGCGAGCATCCTTGTCGTCATGACTTCGGCCCCCGCACAGCGCACGCACGGTTTCGACACGGCGGAGGAGGCGTCCGCCGGGTACGCCCACCCCTGGGCCCTGGTGGACGTCGAGACCTCGGGGCTGAGAGCCGGTCAGCACCGGGTGCTCTCGATCGCGGTGATCACCGTCGACGCCGACGGCCGGCAGACCGGGGAGTTCTCCACCCTGCTCGACCCGGGCGTCGACCCCGGGCCGGTGCACGTCCACGGTCTGACGGCCGAACGGCTGCGCGGCGCCCCGGCGTTCGAACGGGTGGCCGGTCGGATCGCGGAGCTGCTGGACGGCCGGGTGATGGTCGCGCACAACGCCCAGTTCGACTACGACTTCCTCAGCCACGAGTTCGCGCTCGCCCGTTCCTGGCTGCCGGTCTCACAGCGGCTCTGCACGCTGGCGCTGAACCGGCGGATCGACACCCCCACCGAGGACCTGCGGCTCGGCACGCTCGCCGCGCACTACGGCGTCGTGCAGCGGCGCGCGCACGACGCGCTGGACGACACCCGGGTGCTGTCCGGGGTGCTGCGCGGCTCGCTGGCCGAGGCGCGGCGCCTCGGAGTGCCGCTGCCGCTGGTCGCCTGCCCGCCCCGGCGCACCTCGGAGTTCCGTCCGCGGATCCCCAAGACGCCGTGCGCGTACCGGAACCCGGGCCGGCCGGCGCCGGGCGGGCCGCTGGTGCAGGGCATGAAGGTGGCCGTCACGGGCGAGACGGCGACGGCGCGGGAGGAACTGGTCGCGCGGTCGGTGGCCGCCGGGCTGAACGTGATGGGCTCGGTGAGCCGGCACACCAGCGTGCTGGTGACGAACGCGGACGGGTCGGGCCAGCCCTCGGCGAAGGCCCGGAGGGCGGCCGCGGAGGGCGTGCCGGTGCTCGACGAGGCGGCGTTCCTCGCGCTGCTCGCCGACGTGCGACCGGGCGAGCGACACGAGGCGGTCGGCGCCCCGGTCCTGGCGGCCGTTCCCGTGCCGGCCGTCGAGGTCGCGCTCACCGCGGTCGCGGAGGCCGTGCCGCCGGCCGTGCCGCCGGCCCCGGCGACCGCAGGCCCTGACGCACCGGGTGTCCCCGACGCACCCACCGCCCCCGACGCGCCTTCCGCCCCGGTGGCGGTGCGCCCGGCGGCCCGGCGCGGTGCCGTGCGGGAGCGCCGGGCGCTCACCGGGCGGCGCGTCCTGGTCCTGGGCGGCCGGCACGTCGAGGCGGTGGCGGCCCGCACGGCGGTCGTCGGGCTGGGCGGTGCCGCGGCGGTCAACCTCTCGGCCAACGTCACCGACGTGCTCACGCTCACCGGCGCCGCCGGCGACCGGCGGATGAGGCGGATCGAGTGGCTGGGCCTGCCCGTGCACGACGACGGGTGGCTGCGCACCCTGGAGCAGGCGCCCACCGCGGCGGCCGACGAGCGCCCCGCGGACCCCGCGACCCCGGTGCTCCCGCGCGGCGGCGTGATCGACCTGCCGATCGCCACCGACGGTGCACGCTGGAGCGTCCACGCGTCCTGGGGCCAGCAGATCACCTGCGAGGTCGACGTGGTGGCCTTCAGCCTCGACGAGGACGAACAGGTCTCCTGCGACGAGGACTTCGTCTTCTACGGCGCCCCCGAGAGCCCTGACGGCACCGTCCGGCTCGCCTTCGACGGACCGCAGGAGCAGGCGGTGGCCGTCGACCTCGGCCCGCTCGGCGGCGCGGTCCGGAAGATCGTCGTCGCCGCCGCGATCGACGGCTCGGCCACCTTCGGCGACGTCGGAGCGGTGGAGATCACGCTCGCCGCCGGCGACGGGGCCCGCCCGATCGTCCAGGCCACGCTGGACGCCGCCACCACCGAGCGGACCCTGCTGCTCGGCGAGGTCTACCGCCGTGGCGGCTCCTGGCGCTTCCGTGCGGTGGGCCAGGGCTTCGACCACGGCCTCGACGCGCTGGCCCGCGGATACGGGGTGGACATCGAGGAGTGAGAGGCAGTAGTGGTACGGGGACGGACGGCGCCACGGGGGCGCCGCCACGGAGCACGGGGAGACGCACCACCATGACGGCCACCGAACGGATCGCGCCGCCGCTCACCGGCGGCGAGCGCGAGATGCTGCGCGGCTTCCTGGACTACCACCGGGCCACCCTGGCCGTGAAGTGCGACGGGCTGACCGACGAGGAGCTCCGGCTGCAGTCCAGCCCGCCGTCCACGCTCTCCCTGCTCGGCCTGGTGCGGCACATGGCCGAAGTGGAGCGGACCTGGTTCCGTCGGGTGATCAACAAGGAGGACGTCCCCCTCGTCTGGTCCCCCGAGGGTGACTTCCAGGCCGCCTACGACGCCCGCGAGGCCGATCGGGCGGAGGCGTTCGCCGCCTGGGAGGCCGAGGTCGAGCACGCCCGCCGGATCGAACGGGAGGCGGAGTCGCTCGACGTCACGGGCTACATGCCGAGGTGGGAGTCGGAGGTCTCGCTGCGCCTGGTGATGCTGCACCTCATCCACGAGTACGCCCGCCACAACGGCCACGCCGACTTCCTCCGCGAATCGATCGACGGCGAGGTGGGTGCTTAGGTCCTGTCCGGTCGGACAGGACCTCAAGTCAGCGTGCGAACTTCTCGACGGCCTCCGGGGTGACGGGGGTGAAGAAGTTGACGAGGTTGCCGTCCGGGTCGCGGAGCAACAGCGACCGGTTTCCCCAGGGCATCGTGGTGGGCTCGGTGACGAAGTCGGTGACGAAGCCGGCCAGGTTCCGGTGAACGAGGTCCACGTCGTCGACGAGGAACTCGGTGATCACGCTGTGGTTGTCCGCCGGGCGGGCAGAGCCCGGCGCGAACAGCGGGACGGTGCGGGTACCGGCGATCGCGAGGGTTGCGCCCGCGGTCTTGAGTTCGGCGAAGTCCTCGGTGGCCCGTACCGCCTGGATCCCGGTTGCCCGCTCGTAGAACTCGACGAGGCGTGCCACGTCGCCGGTGATGATGCGGATCGAGACGAAGTCCATGGGAATCTCCTTGGCTGTGCTGGAGGCGTGCACGTCGCAGACTAGGAGGAATAGAGGACGGAATCGGTCCTGTATGCGCGTTAGGCTGCGAACATGTCACGACCCACCGGCCGCGTGCTGACACTCCTGGAGCTGCTGCAGTCGGGCGGCACCCGGACCGTGGCCGAGCTCGCCGACCGTCTCGGCGTCGAAGGGCGCACCGTGCGGCGGTACGTGGACCAGCTGATCGACCTGGACGTGCCCGTCGAGTCGGTGCGCGGCCGCTACGGTGGGTACCGGCTGGCCCCCGGGTACCGTCTGCCTCCGCTCATGCTCAGCGACGACGAGGCGCTGGCCGTGCTGCTCGGCCTGGTCGCCGGCCGCCGGGCAGGGCTGACGACGACGGAGCGCACGGCCAACGAGACGGCGTCGGCGAAGATCCGGCGGGTGCTGCCCAAGCACATCGCCCGCCGGCTCGACACCCTCCTGGAAGTCCTCGCCTTCACGGATCAGCCCGGCGAGTTGGACCACCCGGACGCCGGGCTCCTGCTCACCGTCGCCGATGCGGTGCGCCATCGCCGACCGGTCTCGATCCGCTACACCGACCGCGACGGGCGGCGCAGCGAACGCACCCTGCACCCGTACGGGATCGTCGCCCATGCGGGCCGGTGGTACGTGACGGGCCAGGACGCCCAGGCCGGCGAGGAGCGGACCTTCCGGCTCGATCGCGTCGAAGCCGCGAGGGCCCTGCCCGGCTCGTTCGACACGCCCGTGGGTCCCGCTCCGGCGGAGCGCGTGTTGTCGGGATTCGCCACGGCCCGGTACCGGCACGAGGTGACCCTGCGGATCCACGGGACGGTCGAGCAGATCCGCGCGCACCTCCCCGCCGCCGTCGCGAGCCTGGAGGAGCCCGAGCCCGAGCCCGAGCCCGGGGCCGGGGCCGAGCCCGGGGCCGGCCAGGACCCGGCGGCCGAGCACTGGCTGCGCGTCGAGCTGCGGGTGCAGCGGCTCGACTGGTTGCCCCGGGTGCTCGCCTCGCTCGACCGGCCGTTCGTCATCGAGCGCCCCGATGAACTGCGAGGTCTCGTCGTCGCGCTCGCCGATCGCCTCACGTCCCACGCCCGCCGTGCCTGACAGCGAGGGCCGGTCACCGGGCGTCTCCTCTGGCACGGGCCGCGGCGAGTCCGCCCTCCCCGCTCCACGGCGGCTCGGCGCCGCTCGGTTCGGCCGCGGCGCGCCGACGCCCCCGACCTGCCGGGTGGGCGCGCGACCGCCGGGGCGCCGTGCCGGGCAGCGACCGGGGGCGCCTCGCGGCAGGCTGCGGGGCGGATGCCGCCCGCCGGCCCTCGCCGCCTGCCGGCCGTCACCAGCCGAGCAGGAACGCCCCCCGGGCCAGGCCGGTCAGCACGGTGGCGGCGGTCGAGGCCGGGTCGGCCGCTCCGGCGCCCCCGTCGGCAGCAGCGGCACCGTCGGCAGCGGCGGGGGCGCCCACCGCGTGGCGTTCCAGCGCCCCCAGGTCGGCGGGCGCGCCCGGTGCGCGCAGGACCACGTAGTGCAGGGCCGCGCCGGTCGCCCGGCTCTCGCGACGGAAGGCGTCCAGGGCCGACGGCGCGACCGCCGCCTCGACGACCACCTGGTAGCCGCCCGTCGCGAAGGCGAAGGCGGCCTGGGCCGCGGCCGCGAGGGCCGTCGTGTTCTGTCGCCGGGCCTCCGGCAGGTGTGTCGGCACGAAGCCCTGCCGCACCGCCCGCTGGAAGTCGTCCGCCCGCAGGTGGACGCTCGGGTGCAGCGCGTCCGCCAGCAGGGGCGCGACCGTGCCGCTCCCGGCCCCGGCCGGGTCGGAGAGGAGGATGACGCCGCCGGCGCCCCTCCCGCCACCGATCTCCGGCCCACCTACGGTCGTACGGTTCACGGCTGCTGATCCCTTCGCGGGCCGGGGACGGACGGGGCGCCGGGGCGGGGCCGGCCGGCGTCTGGGGACGGCCGGACCCGGGTACGGACAGCCGAGCGCCTCGTCCCGACGAGTGACTGCTGTCGGAGATCAACCTAGTCCACGGTGGTACTCCGAGTCGTCCCCCCACCCGTTCCCGGCTCCTGCCCCCGCGGGTCGCCCTGGTGGCGGCCTGGTGGCGGCCTTCGGGGCGGCCGGGCGGCCACCTGCGGCGGACGCCCCTTCACGGTTCGTCCCCGGGCCCCTCAAGCCGCCCCGCCTCCTGCCCGTCCCCCGGTCCGGCCGCCGCGGACCGCTGCGCGGTGCGCAGCACGATCGGGTTGGTCAGCGCCGCCATCGGGCCCCACGGGAGGTCCGGCCCCATCGCGTTGCCCCGGCCCGGCGAGCCGTCCGCCCTCGGGTGCCGGACCTCGGCCCGGACGAAGGCGGCCAGCGAGGCCGTCGTGCGCCAGACCACCGTGCCCGTGCCGTCGGCGGGCAGCGACTCCTGGTGCAGTTGGCCCTCGTCGGTCAGGAACCGGACCGTCCCGCCGGGCACGCCGGAGACCGCGAGCCGGACGTCCACCGGTGCGTCGGCCGGGACGGTCAGCCGCTCGCCGATGCCCGCCTGCCGGCCGCGGCCGGTGGCGGTGAACTCCAGCTGAACGCCCGCCGATTCGGCCAGCCAGCTGCGTCCGGCGCGGAGGCCGTCGAGGATCCCGTCCCGGGTGAGGTCCTCGGCGAGGACCACGGTGTGCGGGGAGCCGATCACCTGCGGGGCGCTGTGCGCGTCGCTGTTGCCGACGGCCGGCAGCCAGGAGCGCCCCTCCCGCAGGGCGACGGCGAGCCGGGCGTCCCAGGTGTCCACCGCCGACTCGTCGTCGTACGTCCACGGACCGTTCCACACCTCGACCGCGTCGGCGTCCGCGTAGCCGAACTTCCACTGGCAGGCCACGTACGGGCAGTACGGGTGAGCGGGCACCACCAGGCCGCCCTCCCGGCGGACCTGCCGGGCGAAGCGCGGGATCGCCTCGTCGCGGGCGCGGTAGCGCCAGTCGACGATCCGGCCCGCCTGCAGGCCCAGGGCGAGCCAGTGGCCGTTCCGGGTGGTGACCTCCTCGCCCAGCAGGATCAGCAGGTCCGGGCCGGCCAGCGGACCCCAGACGGCGTGCGAGGAGGTGGTGTTGTGGTCGGTCGAGACGATGAAGTCCAGTCCGGCCGCCCGGGCGCCGGCCGCCACCTCGGCGGGCAGCCGGCGGCCGTCGGAGTGCACGGTGTGGAGGTGGCAGTCGCCCCGGTACCAGGCGCGCCCGCGCCCGCGGGCCCGCTCCGGCGGGTAGGACGGCGTGAACTCCGGCCCCGGCGCGCCGAATCGGAGGACGATCTCGACGTGGTAGTCCAGGCCCTGCGGCACGACCTGGTAGGGGCCGAGGACGACGTGCCAGGTGCCCGGTCGGATCGGCCCCGGCAGGTAGCCGGGGGTCGCCCGGTCGCGGGCCACCGCGAACTCGGTGCGGAACCCGCCGGACCAACCGCGGAACCCGCGCCCGCCGAGGTCGGTGCCGCGCTCGTCGAAGAGGCCGATGTCGCAGGAGTTGCCCGGGGTGCCGGCCGGGACGGGCGGCTTGTCGTAGCCGTAGGAGACGGTGATCTCCCCGACGCCGTCGGGGACTTCGAACGGCAGGTAGACGAAGTCGGGTGAACCGGCGGGGAGATGGCCGGTGAGGGTGAGCCGCCGCTCGGGTTCGGGCGCAGGCGCGGGTGCGTCCTGGGCGGCGGCGGTGCCGGTGGGCGTCAGACCGAGCGCGGCGGCGGTACCGGTCGCCAGGCCGGTGCGGAGCAGGTCGCGGCGGGCCGGCAGCGGTGACGGTCCGGGCCGCGGGTCCGGCGGCGGTTCCGGCCGGTGGTCCGAGTTCGGGTCCGGTAGCGCGTGGGCGGGGTCGTTCATCGGGTCCTCCGGTCCAGGGCGGCGGACGCCGGCGGGGGGCGGACTCCCGGCCGGCTCGCGGCCTCCCTACCCGCTGCGGTGAACCCGGGGTGAGCCGGGCCCCACCGGGGCGGGGCGGGTCGGTGAAGGTGCCCGGGCGACCGTGATCGGCGCCCGGGGGAGTGGACGCCCGGTGGCCGGGGACGCCGCACCCACCGGCCGAAGCCCACGGGAGGCGGCCCACCGGAGGCGGCTCAAAGGACGCGGGTGAAGGCGCGACGGTAGGAGCGCGGCGGCACCCCGCGGCGGCGGACGAACTGCTCGCGCAGGACGGCGGCGCTGCCGTAGCCGACCAGCCGGGCGACCTCCTCGATCGGCAGGTCCGTGGTCTCCAGGAGTTCCTCGGCCCGGCCGAGGCGCAGCCCGAGCAGCCAGGCGTGCGGGGTGGTGCCGGTCGCGGCCGAGAACCGGCGGGCGAAGGTGCGCCGGCTCATCAGGGCGCGCTGGGCGAGCTCGGTGACCGGCAGCGGCCGGTCGAGGTGCTCGCGGGCCCAGGCCAGCACGCCGGCCAGGCGCTCGTCCTCGCAGTCCTCGGGAACGGGCGCGGCCAGGTACTGGGCCTGGCCGCCGTCGCGGTGCGGGGGGAGCACGAGGTCCCGGGCGACGGCGTTGGCCGCCGCGGCCCCGTACTCGCGCCGCAGCAGGTGCAGGCAGAGGTCGAAGCCGGCCGCCGCGCCCGCGCCGGTGACGACCCGGCCCTCGTCGACGTACAGGGCGTCGGGCTCCACGGCGACGTCCGGGTGGCGCTCGGCGAGCAGCCCGGCGAACCGCCAATGGGTGGTGGCCCGGCGCCCCGCGAGCAGTCCGGCGGCGGCGAGCGCGAACGCGCCGACGCAGTGCGCGGCGACGACCGCGCCGCGCTCGTGGGCCGCCGCCAGCGCGTCGAGCACGGCGGCCGGCGGGGGCGTCCGGAAGCCGGCCCACGGCAGGGCGAGGACGAGGTCGGCGGCGGCCAGCCGGTCCAGCCCGTGGTCGACGGTCAGCGGCACGCCGAGATCGGTGGGTACCCGGCCGGGCCGGTCGGTGCAGAGCGCGAAGTCGAAGCGGGGCAGGCCGGGCGCGACGCCGCTGAACACCTCGGCGACCACGCCGACCGCGAGCATCCCGACACCGGGCGGGGCGTAGGCGGCGACGGTCGTGAAGGGCGGCATGGCGGCATTGTGGCACGATTCCCGCGATCGGTGGCAGAAGGGCCACTCGTGGGCCGCGGTCCGGTTCGCGAGGATGATCGGCATGAACGACGCACCGCACGGCCGCAGCGCCGACTGGACGATCCTGACCACGGGTTACACCCTCTCCACCGGACCCGGGGTGGCCGCCACCGTCTCCTTCGTCTCCGACGGGGACCGGCGGGTGATCGTCGACCCGGGTATGGTGGCCGGCCGCGACCGCATCCTCGGCCCGCTCCGGGAGCTGGGCTTCGGCCCGGAGGACATCACGGACGTGGTCCTCAGCCACCACCACCCGGACAACATCATGAACGTCGGGCTCTTCGGCGAGGCGGTCGTCCACGACCACAAGGCCGAGTACCGGCACGACCAGTGGACGAGCCGGGACGCCGAGGGCTACGAGCTGTCCCCGTCCCTGCGGCTGATCCGCACCCCGGGGCACAGCCGCGAGGACATCACCCTGCTGGCCGGCACCGCCACCGGTGTGACGGCCTTCGTCGGCGACCTGTGGTGGCGCCCGGACGGCCCGGAGGAGGACCCGGTGTCGCCGGACCGCGAGCTGCTGCGTGCGTCGCGGCTGCGGGTGCTCAAGGCCGCCGACCTGATCGTGCCCGGCCACGGGCCGGCCTTCCCGGCCGACGAGCGCGCGCCCCGGTAGGGACGTCCGCTCCCGCCTTCCCCTGGTCTGGAGTTGCGGCCGGCGGCCGATCAGGGTTCATAGAAGTGAGGGCGGATGGTCGGACGAGCATGGAGGCGGGCGTGTCGCTGAGTCGGCGAATGCTGCTGCTGGTGGCCGCGGGAGGCGCGCTGGCGGGCTGTCAGGCGGCGGCGCAACGCGGCGCCCGCCCCCTCCCGGCCGGTGAACCGGCGGTCACGCCCTCCCCCGTGCCGTCCCCGATGCCCTCCGACCGGGCGTCCGGGTCACCGACCGCGTCACCGCCCGAACCGGCCGTTCCGGTGGCAGCGGCCTCGCCCGTGGCGCCGGCCGCCCAGGAGGCCGCCCCGGCCGGCCGGTCCGTGGCCGCCCGCTACGCCGGTGTGGAGCCCGCCACATGGGGCCTGGACGTCCCGGGAGTGATCACCGTGCTCCCGGACGGCGTCCGGGCCACCGCCCTCACCTTCGACGCGTGCGGCGGGCCGGGCGGCTCCGGCTACGACGCCGCGCTGATCGAGCTCCTGCGCACCCACGGCGTACCGGCGACCCTCTTCCTCAACGCCCGCTGGATCGACGCCAACCCGGCCGAGTCCGAGCGGCTCGCCGCCGATCCCCTCTTCGAGATCGCCAACCACGGTACCGCCCACCGCCCGCTCTCCGTGACCGGCCGGTCCGCCTACGGCATCGCGGGCACCCGCGACCCGGGCGAGGTCTACGACGAGATCGCCGGCAACACCGCCAAGCTGAGCGCTCTCCTCGGCCGCCCGCCCCGCTTCTTCCGCTCGGGCACCGCCCACTACGACGACGTCGCCACCCGCATCGCCGCCGACCTGCACACCCGTGTGGCCGGGTTCACCGTCAACGCCGACGGCGGAGCGACCTTCACCGCCGCCCAGGTCCGGGCCGAGGTCGCCGCCGCCCCGCGGGGCGCCATCCTCATCGCCCACATGAACCACCCCGCCTCCGGCACCGCCCCAGGCTTCGCCGCCGCCCTCCCACCCCTCCTCGCCGCCGGCCACACCTTCACGCGTCTCTCCGACGCCCTCCGCTGAGTGCGGCACCGTCGCCCGTCGTCGCCCGTCGACGCCCGCCGGTCCGAGGACCCCGGAGCGGCCGCGGACCGGAGCGCGGCAGGCGAGAGCCACCGATCCGGTCGGGCCGTCAGGGAAGGACGGTGATGGCCGTCGCCAGGTGGCCGTCGCGGACGATCCACCGGCCGGTGAACGACTGGAGCGGACGACCGTCGACGACCGGGCCGGGGACCTGGAGCTCGGCGTGGAAGGTGCCGTTCGGGTCGAGGGTGATGTCGGCGCCGTCGAAGTCGAGGAAGACCCCGGTGAGCGGGAACCAGGTCTTGTAGACCGATTCCTTGGCGCTGAAGAGCAGCCGGTCCCACGGGGTCTGCGGGTGCTCGGCGAGCAGCTCGGCGTCGCGCCTCCGCTCGCCGGGCAGGGCGATGGTGTCGAGCACGCCCTCGGGCAGGGCGTCGGCCGGCTCGGCGTCGATGCCGAGCGAGACGACGTCTCCGGCGCGGGCGACGGCCGCGCCGCGGAAGCCCGCGCAGTGGGTCAGGCTGCCGACCACGCCGTCCGGCCAGCTGGGGGCGCCGCGCAGGCCCGGGACCAGCGGGCGGTAGGGGACGCCGAGCCGGCCGAGCGCCAGCCGGGCGCAGTGGCGGACGGTGGTGTACTCCCGGCGGCGGCCGTCGACGGCGCGGGCGACGGCCGGCTCCTCGGCCGGCTCCAGCCGGGCCTCCGGCGGATCGTCGTACGCGACCTCCACCATGACTGCGGCGGGCAGCAGTTCGCCGATCACAGGTTCCCCCCTGTCGATGTGTGTCTCGGTGCACCGAGGCGCGCTCGGTGCGAGTGCGGACCGGCCGAGCCTAACCCGAGCGGCCCCGGCCCCGCCGGGAAGGGCGGGAACCGGGGCGGGGCCGGGCCGCCGGGGCTTGAGCCGGATTCGAGGGCGGCCGGGGAGACTCGGCCGGCCGGGGATCGGCGGTGTGTCGGACGGCGCGGGTGCGGCCGGGATGGGTGGGCGGCGATGAGGTGGTACTGGACGGGCTGGTTCGAGCAGCTGATCCCGGGGCTGAGCGCGCTCGCCTACGGGTGGGGCTACGGGATCTGCCCACCCGCGGGCGGCGCCGACCCGGCCCCGGCCGCCCACCCGCGCGCCCTGCGGCCCGCCCGGCCCCGCGTGCTGCCCCGCGCCCATCCGGAGCGCCCCGCCGGGCACATCCCCCCGACTCCCGCCGAGCGCGAGCTCTGGTCCCAGCTCGCCGACGTGGGTCGGTAGTCCAGGGCATCCGGCCGGGGCGCCCGGATCAAGCCGCGGACGCTCCGGCCGGAAGCCGAGGCCGGTTCACAGGCCGAGGAGGCGGGCGAAGTCGAGGCCGAGGGTGCCGAGGACGGGGAGGGCGCCGAGGTCGGTGATGCCGCCGACGGGGATGCTGTGGCCCTGGTTCACCTCGCGGGGCTGGGCGGCGGCGGGGGTGGCGGCGCCGGTGAGCGCGGCGGCGGCGAGCAGGGTGCTGGTCAGGGCGGTCGTCAGGACGGTGACGGCGGTGCGGAGTGCGGTGCGCACGGGGCCTCCTGGTGGCGCGGATCGGGCGAGCTGACAACGCTCGATCGTGCTCCGCGGTCACGTATCGTCCCGCTTTCGGACGCGTTCGTAAAGCATGTTGCCTTGTGTTCATGACAACACATCAAAGGTCTGGACCTCACTCCGGCGCCCGGCATAGCGTCCCTCACGAGGCGAACCGGACGTGCTCGAACTCCGCTTCACGGAAGGCAACTTGACCTCCCGGGTGGCGCCGTGGTCCGGGCTCCGGTCCGCCCGTGCTCGGTCATGCCGTCCGTCTATCGAACCGGAGGGAACCATGCGAGTCGTCAAGAACCTCAGGATCCTGGCCGGCGCGCCGCTCGCGGCCGCCGCGCTGATCGCCCTGACCGCGGGCTCGGCGAGTGCCGCGATCCCGATCAACAAGCCGATGAGCGGGAAGGCGACGTACTACAACGACGCCGGCTACGGCGCCTGCGGCACCCGGATCAACGCCGCCAACCAGATGCTGGTGGCCGTCCCGCACTCCTGGTGGACCGCCGCCAACCCCAACAACGACCCGCTCTGCAAGGGCATTTCGGTGAAGGTCACGTACCAGGGAAAGACCGTCACGGTGCCCGTGAAGGACAAGTGCCCGTCCTGCGACTCCACCCACATCGACCTGAGTCAGCCCGCCTTCGCCCGGCTCGCCCCGCTCGGCAAGGGCGTGATCACCGGTATCACCTGGCAGTTCGTCAAGACCGGCCTGGCCGGCCGGAGCATTCCGCTGTCCGAGCCGGTCGAGGCCTCGACGATCGGCTGACCCGGCACCCGGGCACCCTGTGACCGCGGGCCCCTCGACCACCGCGGGCACCGGGCCACCCCCGGCCCCCGGAACCGCCGCCCGCCGCCCGTCACCCCCGTCCGGGCGGCGGGCGGCACCCGGCGGCGGTTCACGCCACCGTCGCCCGCAGGCCCTCCCGGTGGTCGGCGTGGGCCGGGGTCCAGCCCAGCTCGCGCTCCGCCTTCGCGCCGGAGACCCGCATGCTGGTGTCCAGCATCATCGTGCCGAGGTAGGGCACCGCCAGCCGCAGCAGTCGGCCCGGGACGCGCAGCGGGCGGCGGTCCCGGGCGGCGGCCGTCGCGGCGGCGAGCTCGCCCCAGGTCGACGGCCGGCCGTCCACGATGTTGTAGGCCTCGCCGCCGCGGCCGCGCTCCAGCGCCGCCACGGTGGCGTCCGCCGCGTCGGCCACGTGCACCCACGGTGTCAGGCCGCCCCCGCTCCGCGGAACCGGCATCGGCATCGGCCGTGTCGCGGGCGCCGGGTCGAACCAGGTGCCGGGCCCGTAGAACACGCCGAACCGCAGTGCGATGCCGTCCAGCCCCTCGGCGGCGAAGACCTGCTCCTCGGCCGACCGGAGGCCGTCGACCACGAGGTCGCCGGGATTGCCGAGCCGGACGCCGAAGAGGTCGGCCTCGGTGAGCACCCGGGCGCCGTGGTCGGCGTAGCCGTAGCCGAAGACCAGTGACTGGGTCACGAACCGGCCGGCCCCGAGCGCGCGGGCGGCGGCCAGCAGGTTCGCCGTGCCCTCGGTGCGCAGCCGGGTGCTGGGCTCGGTCTCGTCGACGGTGCGCCGGGGCTTCTTCAGTGCGGTGAGCTGGTGCACGACGGCGTCGGCGCGCAGCCCGCGGACGGCGGCGAGCAGCCCGGCGCGGTCCATCGCGTCCGCGCGGACCGGCCGGGCGCCGAGACCGGCGACCACGCGCTCGGCCTCCGCGCTGCGGGCGAGTCCGAGCACCTCGTGGCCGGCGGCGAGCAGCAGACGGGTCAGCGGTCGGCCGATCGCACCGGTGGCGCCGGCAAGCAGGACGATCATGGTGTGCACTCCCGGGTCGGAATCCGTGGCTACGCAGGTCGGACGAGACGGCCCGCCGTCCCGTGACACCCGGAGGCTGTGAGCCGCGCCACGTCCTCGGTCCTCCGGGGCCTCCGGCCCGCCCCGCGGAGTCGCGCCCGGCCGGTCCCGGAGTCGCACCGCCCGCACCACCCCCTCGACGCCTGACACTCTGCAGCGGACGGGCGGCGGAACCTGGCAGCGTGCGGGTGGTTCCGGCGGGGGGTGCGGCGTAGCGTCCGGGGAGATCACCGAGCGAAGGCAGGTTCCCGTGGACCGCAACGGCGAAGCGTCCCCGGCCGTCAACGGCGGCGTCTCCTTCTGGTACGCGAAGGGCGGGCTGCCGGAGCCCCGGCCCGCGCTGCCGGGCGACGCCGACGCGGACGTCTGCATCGTCGGGGGCGGCTACACCGGCCTCTGGACGGCGTACTACCTGAAGAAGGCCGACCCCGGGCTGCGCGTCACGGTGCTGGAGCAGCGGTTCTGCGGCTACGGCGCGTCCGGGCGCAACGGCGGGTGGCTGTACAACGGCTTCGCCGGCCGGTCCGCCTTCGCGCGCCGGTACGGGCCGGAGCGTGCCGCCGCGATGCAGCGGGAGATGGACCGCTCGGTCGGCGAGGTGGCCGACACGGCCGCCGCGGAGGGCATCGAGGCGGACGTCGTGCGCGGCGGCGTCCTGGAGGTCGCCCGGACGCCGGCCCAGCTGGCCCGGCTGCAGGCCTTCGCCGAGGCCGAGGCCGCCTACGGCGCCGACCGCGTCCACCTGCTCTCGGCGGCCGAGACCGCCGACCGGGTCCGTGTCGCGGGCGCGCTCGGCGGCACCTGGAGCCCGTACGGCGCGCGGATCCAGCCGGCCGGGCTGGCGCGCGGACTGGCCCGGGTGGTGGCCGGGCTCGGGGTCCGGATCCACGAGCGGACCGCCGTCGCCGAGATCCACCCGGCCGGGCCGGGCGGCCGCGCCCGGGCCGTCACCCCGCACGGCACGGTCACCGCCGACGTGGTGCTGCGCGCCACCGAGGGCTTCACCGCCGCGCTGCACGGGGAGCGGCGCACCTGGCTGCCGATGAACTCGGCGATGATCGCCACCGAGCCGTTGCCGGCCTCGTTCTGGGCCTCGGCCGGCTGGGCGGGCCGCGAGGTCCTGGGCGACTTCGCGCACGCCTACATGTACGCGCAGCGCACCGCCGACGACCGGATCGCCCTCGGCGGGCGCGGTGTCCCGTACCGCTTCGGCTCGCGCACCGACGCGGACGGCACCACCCAGCCGGCCACCGTCCGTCAGCTCCGCGCGATCCTCGACAGCTTCTTCCCCGGTGCCGCCGGGGCCCGGATCGACCACGCGTGGGCGGGTGTCCTCGGGGTGCCCCGGGACTGGTGCGCCACGGTGGAGCTCGACCGCCGCACCGGCCTCGGCTGGGCCGGCGGCTATGTGGGCAGCGGCGTCACCACGGCGAACCTGGCCGGCCGCACCCTGCGCGACCTGGTGCTCGGCCGCGACACCGCGTTGACCGGGCTGCCCTGGGTCGGCCACACCGTGCGCCGCTGGGAGCCGGAGCCGTTCCGCTGGCTGGGCGTTCACGCGCTGTACGCCGCGTACCACGGCGCCGACCGGCAGGAGGCCACGGGGCGTGGCACCACCTCGCCGCTCGCCCGCCTGGCCGACGCGGTCGCCGGGCGGAACTGAGCCTGCGGGGGAGGGCGTGCCGGCCGTTCGGGAGTGACCGGCCCTCCGGACCGGCCGGTGCCTGCGCGCGCCGGCGCGTCCGGTCCGCCCTCGTCGGGCCACCGCCACGGGCCGCCGAACACCTGACCGGTCGTCACGCGGAGTGACCGGCGGCGGAGGCGCGCGGTGCGCATTCGGCTGATGCGGCAGATTTTATGCACCGCCAAACTACTCCAATGGTGGGCAGTTTTCCGTCGGCCATCGCAAACCTGTCGCGCGCTGCCCCGGCTGGGATAGCGTCCTTTCCGCCGGGGGTGCGCGAACCGTGGCCGAACCGCCCTGGTGGATTCGAACGCATACGACCATGCCGTATCTGATTCGGGAGATAACCGTGCGCAATTGCCTTTCGGAAATCCGGTCGGGTGCCGTTGACGAGCTGCGGCTCGCGGTGGACTCGCTCGCGTCGTTCCCGGCCCGCGGCGGGGCCGACGGCGCCGACGTCGCCGTGCCCGAGCGTCTGGCCGCCGTGGCCGAGCTGTGCCGGGCGGTCGACGGGGTGCTCGACAGCCTGGTGGTGCAGGCCGCCGCCGAGGCCGCCGAGGAGGGCTGGACCGCCGCCCGGATGGCGTCCGAACACGCCGTCTACTACGCCCGGTTGCAGCGGGCGCTGCTGCCCGCCGGCGTCGGCGGCCAGGGCGACGCCGGGCTGAAGAAGCGGTGAGCGCGGCGCCCCCCAACACGCACGTCCTGTCCTGCCCGACCCGGTGGAGCGACGTCGACGAGAACGGGCACATCAACAACGCCCGGCTGGTCTCCTACGTCCAGGAGGGCATCTACGACCTGTTCTGTCACCACCGGACCGCCGTGCAGGAATCCCTTTTCCCGTCCGGATTCCTGATCGCACGGCACGAGATCGATTACCTTGAGCAGTTGCACCACCACCCCGACCCATTGCTGGTGCGGCTCACCGTGGAGCGGCTCGGGAGGAGTTCCGCGCATGTCGTGGTGAATGTCTGCCGCGATCCCCGCACATATATGCGGGCGCGCACCGTGGTGGTCGCCCGGGACCGCGAATCCGGCCGTTCCCGCAAACTCAGCCCGAACGAGCGGCGGTTTCTCTCGGCATTCCTGCCGGGCGAGCGCCCGGCCGACTCGCGGCCCACGGCGGAGACCTCCGCCGTCCCGCCGCAGTGGCTGCCGGTGAAGGCCGCGCGCGTCGGTGGCCCGGCCGTTCCGGCGGTCGCGGCGCACCGCCGGCGCCGCCGCTGCCGCGCCTCGTCCCGCTGACCGCGCCGACGGGCCGGTCCGGCCGACCGGCCCCCTGAAGGACCGCACGTGAGCAACGGCGCTCGGGTGCGGACCCGGAGCGGCACGGCCTGCCCTGGTCACGGACCACGGGGCGGGCCCCGCCCTCCCCGCCCCGGCTGCGCCCCCCGCAGGCGCAGCCGGGCACCGGTCAGAGCTGCTCGTCGTCGACCGCCCCGGGGGCCAGTGCGGGAGCCGGGAAGACGTGCCGGGCCTCGCCGCCGGACCGCCAGATGCCGATCGCGAGCACGGCCGCCGACTCCAGCAGGCCGGCCCGCGCGAGCCCGCCGCAAGGCAGCGGCGTACAGCCCATCGAGGAGACGAGCCCGGTCACGAGAGCAGCGGCCGCCGGGTCGTCCGTGCAGAACGGGACGGCGAGCGGTGCTCCGCAGAAGGACGGGCGGTCGAGCGTCCAGATGCTCTCGTGGCAGATGCCGAAGACCTTGGCCACCCGAGCCCCGGGCGCCGCCGCGGCGAGCTGGGCCGCGACGGAGTCGGGGCCGCCCGCCGTGGTCACCACGGGCCCGTCCGGGCCCGGAGCCATCGGGACCGTGCAGTCCAGCAGGGTCCGTCCGGCGAGCTCGGCGGCCAGTTCGCCGACCACCCGGCGTGCCGCGTCGGCCGGCACCGCGACCAGGACGGCCTCGCCGGACTCCGCCGCATCCGCCGGCGTGCCGTTGCGCGTGCCGCCGCCGGCGGCCGCCGCCGCCCGGGACGCGGCCCCGGGGTCGCGGCCGCCCACCAGGACGTCGTGCCCGGCCCGTGCCCAGGCCCCGCCGAGGGCGGTGGCCATCGCCCCCGAACCGATAACGCCGATCCGCATCGTCTGCTCCTCCTCACGTCATCGACGGCGAACTGCCGTGCCCAGGACGGTAGGCGGGCCGAAGCACACCGCCCGGTAGGCATCGGCGGGGGCAGGATGTCCCCGTGGAGGAGAGCGATGTGACGGGCGGGGACGTGTTCGTGGCCGATTGCCGGGCCCGGATCGGGTTCGAGGTGCTCGCCAACCGCTGGGACAGCGTGGTCGTGTACGTCCTCGGGGAGCGCGGCCCGATGCGGCCGCGGGCGATGCTGGCCCGGATCGGCGGGATCAGCCCGAAGGTGCTCAACGAGGCGCTGCGGCGGCTGGAGTACAACGGTCTGGTCGAGCGCCACCGGTACGCCGAGGCCCCGCCCCGGGTCGACTACGCGCTCACCGAGGCGGGCACGGCCCTCCTCGGGCCGATCCGCGCGGTCGGCGCCTGGGCCGTCGCCCACGGCGACGCCGTCCTCGCGGCCCGGGAGGCCCTCGACCGGGGGTAGGACGGCGCCGGGGGCACCGGGAGGCGGTCCGCCGGACGTGATCAGCGGCCGCCCGGGTGTCCCGGCACCACGGCCGGGGTACCCGGGCAACCTCACGGCCTCAGCCGGCCGCCGGCGTCAGGCGCAGCGTGACCAGCTCGAACGGCCGCAGCGCCAGCGACACGCCGTCACCGTCCGCCGCCACCTCGCCGCGGGTGCCGTCCCAGGGGCGCTCCAGCAGGTCGCAGGGCACCGCCGCGGCGAGCGGGAAGGAGGTGGCGAGCCGGCCCCGGACGCGGCCGCCGTGGGCCTCGTAGACGCGGACGACCAGGTCTCCGCTGCCGTCGTCGGCCAGCTTGACCGCGCTGACCACCAAGGCGTCGTGGTCCGGCTCCACCAGCGGCCGGACCGTCTCCGCCGAGCCGGTCACCCGCCGCTCGGGCAGGCTGATCCGGTAGCCCTCGCGGACCGCGTCGGCGATGCCGGCGCCCGGCACCAGGGCGTGCCGGAACCGGTGCAGGCCCTGGTCGGTGCGCGGGTCGGGGAAGCGCGGTGCGCGCAGCAGCGAGAACCGGACCGTCGTGGTGGTGCCGCCGTCGGTGTCGCGCACCGTGCGGGTGACGTCGTGGCCGTAGGTGGAGGCGGTGACCAGGGCCACGCCCCAGCCGGGTTCCTCCAGGTGGACGAAGCGGTGGTTGCAGGCCTCGAACTTGGCCGCCTCCCAGCTGGTGTTGGTGTGCGTCGGCCGGTGGAGGTGGCCGAACTGGGTCTCGGCGGCGTAGCGCTCGGTGTGCAGGTCGAGCGGGAAGGCCGCCTTGAGGAACTTCTCGGTCTCGTGCCAGTCGACCTCGGTGTCGATGTCCAGCCGCCGGTCGCCCGCTCGCAGGGTCAGCATCTGCACCGCGGTGGACGAGCCGAAGGAGCGGGCCACCCGGACCGTGACGGCCTGGTCCGACTCGTGGACCACCGCGACCTCGTCCGCCTCGGTGAGGTCGGTGACGGTGTTGCGGTAGAACTGGTCCACGTCCCAGGCGTCCCACATGTTGGGGAAGTCCGGGTGCAGCTGGAGCAGGTTGGCGCAGGTACCGGGGGCGACGGCCTCCCGGCCGTTCGCGGTGTCCACCACCGACGGCACCAGGCCGTCGGCGTCCACGGTGACCGAGAGCAGGCCGTTGGCGAGCACGAACCCGCCCCCGGGCCGGGCCGTCACCGTGCAGCCGGAGGCGGGGACGGCGACCGTCGGCGCCGTGGCCCCGCCGGCCGGCACCGAGGAACGGGCGTGCGGCGCCGCGTTGAAGACCAGCTCGCGCCCGCCCGCCGCTTCCCCGGCCAGTGCCCGCTGGGCCCGGGTGATCAGGGCCTCCAGCTCCGCGGCCAGCCCCGCGTAGGTGGCCTCCGCCTCGCGGTGCACCCAGGCGATGGACGAGCCGGGCAGGATGTCGTGGAACTGGTGCAGCAGCACGGTCTTCCAGATCCGGTCCAACTCCTGGTACGGGTAGGGCAGCCCGGTGCGCAGTGCGGCGGTGGCGGACCACAGTTCGGCCTCCCGCAGCAGGTTCTCGCTGCGCCGGTTGCCCTGCTTGGTCCTGGCCTGGCTGGTCAGGGTGGCCCGGTGCAGCTCCAGGTAGAGCTCGCCGACCCAGACCGGCGGGTGCGCGTACTCGGCTTCGGCCTTCTCGAAGAAGGCGGCCGGGCGCTCCCAACGCACGGTGGCCGAGCCCTCCAGGTCCCGCAGCCGGGACGCCTTGGCGACCATCTCGCGGGTGGTGCCGCCGCCGCCGTCGCCCCAGCCGGTCGGGGCGATCGAGTGCCGGGCCGCGCCCTTGTCCTTGAAGTTCCGGGCGGCGTGGGCGATCTCGCTGCCCTTCATGGAACAGTTGTAGGTGTCGACGGGCGGGAAGTGGGTGAAGATCCGCGTCCCGTCGATGCCCTCCCAGAGGAACGTGTGGTGCGGGAACCTGTTGACCTGGCTCCACGAGATCTTCTGGGTCAGCAGCCACTTGGAACCCGCGTTGCGGATGATCTGCGGCAGGCCGCCGGTGAAGCCGAAGGTGTCGGGCAGCCACGCCTCCTGGTTCTCGATCCCGAACTCCTCCAGGAAGAACCTCTTGCCGTGGACGAACTGACGGGCCATCGCCTCGGAGGAGGGCATGTTGGTGTCGGACTCCACCCACATGCCGCCGGCCGGCACGAACCGGCCCTCGGCGACGGCCTTCTTGACCCGCGCGTACACCTCGGGGCGGTGCTCCTTGATCCAGGCGTACTGCTGCGCCTGGGACATGGTGTAGACGAAGTCGGGCTCGTCCTCCAGCAGCGCGGTCATGTTGGCGGTGGTCCGGGCGACCTTGCGGACGGTCTCGCGCAGCGGCCAGAGCCAGGCGGAGTCGATGTGGGCGTGGCCGACCGCACTGATCCGGTGCGCCGACGGCGCGGCCGGTGCGGCCAGTACCCCGGCCAGCTGCGAACGGGCGGATGCGGCCGTGCCGTTGACGTCCTGGAGGTCGATCGCGTCGAGTGCCCGCTCGACTGCGCGCAGCACCTCCCAGCGGCGGGCGCCGTCGGCCGGCAGCTCGGCCATGAGCTCGCCGAGCACCTCCAGGTCCATGACGAGCTGCCACACCGTCCCGTCGAAGACCGCGAGGTCCATCCGCTCCAGCCGGTACTGCGGCTCGCTCCCGGCGGTCTCCCGGTCGCCCAGCTCGGTCGGCAGGAAGGGGTGGTAGTCGAGGATGACCGGATTGGAGGCGGCCTCGACGTGCAGCAGCACCTGCTCCCCGCCGGCCGCCGGGGCGGCGATCCGAACCCACTGGTTTCGCGGGTTGAGGCCCTTCACCGGGGTGCCGTCGGGCCGGTAGACCAGGCCCTCGCACTGGAAACCGGGCATGTTGGCGTCGAAGCCGAGGTCGATCAGCGCCTCCACGGTCCGCCCGGCCCACGCCTCGGGCACGGTGCCGGCGACGGTGAGCCAACTGGTGCCCCACGGTGCGCCCCAGGCGTCGCCGACGGCGATCGGGGTGCGCGGCGCGGCCAGGCCCTCGGCGACCGGCACGGGCTCGCCGGGCGCGGTCCAGATCGAGACCTCCAGCGGGACGGACTCGGGGTACACGGCCGGGCGGATGCGCTCGTCCAGGACGCGCTTGAGGCGGGATTCGACCAGGCTGCGGTCATCGTGCATGTCAGCGGGCTCCGTTGCGTTACCGAAGGGGTGGATCACAGGGAGGGTCGGACGTCGTCAGCGTACGTCGTCGGGGTGGACGGTCTCGGTGATGCCGCGGGCGGCCAGGTGGGCGTGGTCGTCGGCGCGTTCGGCCAGGACGGCGGTGGGGCGGGCGCCGTCCGCGGCGAGGCGCATGAACGCCTCGAAGACGGGCCCGCCGGGCCCGCAGACCGACCGCTTCGGCGCGGTGACCGCGTCTCCGGTGGCGACCACCACGGCGGTGGCCCGCGGCCGCGGCGGGCGCTGCTCGCCCCGCGCGGCGCGGACCGCCTCGGCGAGCCGGGCGCCGGCCGGCTTGACCCGGCGGTCGGTGGTGAGCAGGCCGAGGCCGTACTCCAGCTCGGGGAAGTCGGCCAGCGAGCGGTCCACGTCGTGCGAGCACCACCAGGTGACGCCCCAGAGGTCCGGGCAGTCCAGGACGGCCGCGAGCGTGTCGCCGGTGAACCGGGCGGCGTCCTCGGCGGGGATGTGCGGAGCCGGGGCGCCGACCTCCTGGAGCCAGACCGGGCGGTGCGGGTCGTCCGCCCAGGCCTTGGAGAGTTCGACCAGGTAGGCGGCGTGCTGCGCGGTGGCGGTGGAACGGGCTCCGTAGCGCTGCGCGGTGCCGTTGAACACCCAGGAGTGCACGGCGGTCGCGGCGCCGATCCGGGCCGAGTGCCAGGGCGTGAACGGGTGCTCGTCCAGGTACCAGGCGGCGTCGTAGGAGGCGTGCAGGTGGAGCCGGCCGGGCGCGCCCCGCTCGCAGGCGTCGACCATCCGCCGCAGCCAGGCGTCGACCTGCTCGGGCGTGGCCCGGTCCGGATCGGGGTGCGGCTCGCCGGAGAACTGGTTGACCTCGTTGCCGACCGTCATGCCGAGGAAGTTGCCGCGGCCGTGCAGCGCCTCGGCGAGGGTGTACAGGTAGGCGGCCTGGCCGGCCACGACGTCGGGGTCGGTGAACATGTTCCGCCGGTGCCAGGTCCTCGTCCACGAAGGCTGGAAGTCGAAGCTGGACAGGTGGCCCTGGAGGCCGTCGACGGCGACGTCCAGCCCGCGCTCGCCGGCCGCGTCCACCAGGGCGGCGAGCTGTTCGACGGCGCGCGGGCGGATCAGCGTGCGGTTGGGCTGGAACACCGGCCAGAGCGGGAAGACCCGGACGTGGTCCAGGCCGAGCCCGGCGATCGAGTCGAGGTCGGCGCGGACGGTGTCGAGGTCGAAGTCGAGCCAGTGGTGGAACCACCCGGCGGTCGGGGTGTAGTTGACGCCGAAGCGCGGGGCGGCGGCGGCCGGGCGGGCGGGGGCGGCGGTCATGCGGCGGTGGCCTCCTCGGTCGGTGCGGCCGTCGCGGTCGCGGCGGCGGGGCGGTCGGGTCCGGCGGTCGTCACCCCTTGACGGCCCCCTCCTCCACGCCCTTGAAGAAGAAGCGCTGACAGACGGCGAACACCAGCACGATCGGCAGGAAGGCGATCATGGTGCCGGCCGCGATCAGCCGCGGATTGGCGGAGAAGGTGCCGTTGAGGTACTGGAGACCGACGGTGAGCGTGTACTTCTGCGGGTCGTTGAGCACGATCAGCGGCCAGAGGAAGTCGTCCCAGGCGCCGATGAAGGTGAAGATGACGATCACGCTGAGCATGCCGCGCACGTTCGGCAGGCCGACGTGCCAGAGCCGCTGCCAGACGTTGGCGCCGTCCACCAGGGCGGCCTGGTCGAGCTCGGGCGGGACGGCCGCGAAGGCGGTGCGCATCAGCAGCACGTTGAGCATCGCGAGCGCGCCGGGCAGCGCGACGCCGACCAGCGAGTCGGCCAGGCCGAGGCTGCGCACCGTCACGTACTGGGAGACGATGGTGGCCTCGCCGGGCAGGATCAGGGTGGCCAGGAAGAGACCGAAGACCAACCGGGCGCCGCGGAACCGCAGTTTGGCGAGCGCGTAGCCGGCCAGCGTACAGCCGACCACGTTGCCGAGGATCGCGATCGCGGCCACGACCAGCGAGTTGGCGGCGTAGGTCCACACCGGGATGGTGTCGGCGACCTTCGTGTAGTTGGCGAGGGTCGGGCTCTCCGGGAGGAAGTGCGGGGTCGCGGTGTAGACGTCCTCGTCCGCGCTCTTCAGCGAGGTGGAGAGCTGCCAGAGGAAGGGGCCGATCACCAGGAGCAGGACGGCGAGCAGGAGCAGGTAGCGCAGCGCGGTCCGGGCGGGGGTGGCGGAGCCGAAGGTCCGGGACCGGCGGCGCGGCGGCGCGCTGGCCCGGTCGGTCGCGGTGGTCCGGGGCGGGGCGGTGGTCGGGGTCACGGGTCAGCCCGCCTTCCGGTTCAGACGCGTCAGCAGCAGCATCGGACCGAGGGTGAGGAAGAACAGCAGCAGGCTCAGCGCGGAGGCGTAGCCGAGGTGGCCGGTGAAGCCGCGGCTGTACATCTGGATCAGCATCACCACCGACATGTCCCGGCCGCCGGGGCCGCCGGTGCCGTTGGAGAGCACGTACAGCTCGGAGAAGACGCGCAGCGAGGAGACCGAGATCAGCACCGAGACCAGCACCATGGTGGGCCGCACCCCGGGCAGGGTGACGTGCCAGAACCGGCGGACGGCGCCCGCACCGTCCACGGCGGCGGCCTCGTGCAGGTCACGGCCGACGTTGGCCAGGGCGGAGAGGTAGATCACCATGTAGTAGCCGAGCCCCTTCCAGGTGGTCAGGGCGATGGCGCTGAGCAGCAGCAGCCAGCGGTCGGTGAGGAAGGAGACTGGGGAGTCGGTGAGGCCGCTCTGCCGGAGCACCCCGTTGACCAGGCCGCGGTCGTCCAGTGCCCAGCCCCAGATCAGCGCGACCACCACGGCGGAGGCGACGACCGGGGTGTAGAAGGCGGTGCGGAAGAAGGCGATGCCGGGGAGCCTGCGCTGGACCAGCAGGGCCAGCAGCAGCGGCAGCAGTGTCAGCAGGGGCAGGCAGACCAGCAGGTAGACGACGGAGTTGAGGAGGGCGTCGGCCAGTTGGTCGTCGTCGAGGATCCGCCGGTAGTTGGCCAGGCCGGTGAACTGCCCGCCGCCCAGGGGCTTGGCGCTGGTGAACGAGAGGATCACCGTGTTGACGGCCGGCCAGAGGTTGAAGACGGCCAGCCAGAGGAGCGCGGGCCCGGCCAGCAGCCAGGGGGTGAACCATCGCCGGTGGGTCATACCGTGCCTTCCTGGGGGCGGTGCGGGTCGTTCCCGGTGGGCGGCGCCCCCCCGGGGGGCGGGGGTGCCGCCGCGCCACCGGGTACGGGCGGCCGGTGCCGTCAGCCCTTGAGCAACTGGTTGCAGCGCTCGACGGCGGTGTCCAGGGCCTGCTTCGAGCTGGTGTCGCCGCTGATCGCCAGGGCGATCTGCTGCTTGATGACGGTGTTCATCGCGTCGTCGACCTGGACCGGCTGGAGGATCTTCGCCCTGGCCAGCGAGGTGAACGCGACCACCTTGGCGTCGCCGGCGTTGCTGCCGTCGCTCTTGCTGAAGAAGGGGTCGTTCGCGGACGCCTTGGTGGACGGGAAGATGCTGGTCAGGTGGGCGAACCCGGCCTGGTTCTCCGGGCTGGTGACCCAGCGGGCCAGGGCCACCGCGGCGGCCGGGTTCTTGCTGCTCTTCGGCACGGACAGGCCCTGCACGTAGAGCGGGGGGGTGCCCATCGCGGGGGAGGGGACGATCTTCGGGGCGAGGGTGGGGTTGTCGGTGCCGACACTGGTGATGAAGTTGGCGCCGCCGGTCGTCCAGGCCGCCGTACCGGCGTTGAAGAGCTTGGAGTTGCCGGCGTAGGTGTCGGTCAGGACGTCCTTCGGCAGCAGGCCCTCCTTGAACGCCGCACGGTACTTGTCCAGCAGCGCGACGGCCTCGGGGGTGTTGAAGGTGAAGGACCCGCCGTCGTCGGCCATCACCTTGACCCCGGCGTCGACGAGGTCGCCGAGGCCGGGTTTGCGACTCATCAGGTAGGTGTCGCCGCCGGCCTTCTCCTTGAACACCCGGGCCTGGGCGATCAGCTCGTCCAGGGTGGTGGGGAGCTTCTTCGGGTCCAGGCCGTTCTTGGCCAGCAGGTCCGCGTTCCAGTAGTTGACGTCGGTGTTCAGGTACCAGGGGTAGCCGAAGGTGCCGTCCTGGCCGGTGAAGCGGTAGGCGTCGACGCCGCCGGCCACGTACTCGTCGGCGAGCTTCGGGTCGGCCTTGGCGACGTCCAGCAGGAGGTTCTTCCTGGCCAGCGGGAGGGCGAAGTCCGGCGGGAGGTTGACCACGTCCGGGAGGGTGCCGGCGGCGGCCTGGCTGAGCACCTTGTCCGAGTAGCCCTCGCCGGGTTGGTCCAGCCACTCGACATCGACGCCCGGGTACTTCTGCTTGAAGCCGTCGATCACGCCCTGGACGTAGTCGGTGAACTTCGGCTTCAGCGCCCAGGTCTGCAGCGAGACCTTGCCCTTGACCTCGCCGGTGGCGGCCGCGCTCGCCACGGTGTCGTCGCTCTTGGTGTCGGAGCTCAGTCCGCAGCCGGTGAGTGCGGTGGCGGTGATGGCCGCCGTCGTCAGTGCCGCCCAGATTCTTCGCATGAGGGTCTCCCGGTCCAGGTGGGTGGGTGGGGGATGGTGCGCGTTCCGGAACTCGTGGGTGCCGCTGGGGTGCCGTCGTGGGTACTGCCGTCGGTGTCGGTGTCGCGGTCGGTCGCCGTGGGGTCGTGCCGGGGTCGATCCGTCGGGTTTCGCCGTGCGTCGGGACGTGGGATCCGCGCTGGGGGACGCGGTGGGTTCCGCCGGGCCTTCGCAACCTGGTGTACTAAACCGGTCTAGCTATGGCAGGGACTATGCTCCGGCCTAAACTTGGCTGTCAAGAGAGGAGTCGGGTTCTGTGGGCAGACCGACCATCGCCGACATCGCGCGCCGGGCCGGGGTCTCCAAGGGTGCGGTGTCCTTCGCGCTCAACGGACGCCCCGGGGTGAGCGAGGCGACCAGGGCCCGGATCCTGCGGGTCGCCGACGAGATGAACTGGCGGCCGCACAGTGCCGCCCGCGCCCTCGGCGGCGCCCGGGCCGACGCCGTCGGCCTGGTGATCGCCCGCCCCGCCCGCACCATCGGCGTCGAGCCGTTCTTCAGCCAGCTGCTCTCGGGCCTGCAGGCGGTGCTCTCCGCGCACTCCGTCGCGCTGCACCTGATGGTCGTCGAGGACACCGCCGCCGAGATCGAGGTCTACCGGAACTGGGCCTCCGAGCACCGGGTGGACGGCTTCATCGTCGTCGACCTGCAGGTCCGCGACCCGCGGCCGGAGGTGCTGGAGGAGCTCGCCCTGCCCGCCGTCGTCCTCGGCGGCCCCGGCCGGGGCGGGGGCCCGCTGCGGATCTGGGCCGACGACCGGGAGGCGATGCTCTCGATCGTCGACTACCTGGCGGCGATCGGTCACCGCCGGATCGCCCACCTGGCCGGCCTGCCGCACTTCCAGCACACCCAGCGGCGGATCCGCGCGCTGCGCGACGCCTCCCGCCGGCTCGGCCTGGAGGAGGCGGTCTCGGTGCCGACCGACTTCAGCGACGCCGAGGGCGCCGCCGCCACCCGGACGCTGCTCTCCCGCCCCCGACGGCCCACCGCGATCGTCTACGACAGCGACGTGATGGCCGTGGCCGGGCTCGGGGTGGCCGGGGAGATGGGCGTCGCGGTGCCGGGCGAGCTCTCCATCGTGTCGTTCGACGACTCGGTGCTCGCCCGGATCGTCCACCCGCCGCTGACCGCGCTCAGCCGGGACACCTTCGCGCTGGGCGAGCAGGTGGCCCGCAGCCTGCTGGCGGTGGTCGACCAGACCGGCCCCGCGCGCGACCTGCAGATGCCCACGCCGCGGCTGACCGTGCGCGAGTCCACCTCCCCGCCGGCCGCCGGCTCATCCGTCCGGGCGACCGTTGCGCCGACCGTTGACAGCGGGTCTGAACCGGTTTAGCCTCGCAGCGCCGAGCGGGCCCCGCCGTGCCCCCCGCCCCGCCGGATCCGTGCGCCGGCACCGCAACAGCACCGCGCAACAGCACCGCGTTCCAGAGCACCGGGTTGCCGAGCGCCGTCCGGCACTCGCAGACCTGCCCCGCGCCCACCCCTCCGACGCCCCTGCACCCGTACAGCGCCACGCCGCATGCACCCGGGCCGCGCCGCACCGCGCCGGCCCGCCCCCACCCTCCTCCGCTCGATCGGAGCCACGCATGTCACGACGCCTCCCGCTGTTGCTGAGCGCCGCCCTCGGGGCCGCCGTCCTGGGCGCCGCCCCGGCCGCCCACGCGCAACCCCCGGCCGCCCCCGCCCCTCGGGCGGCCACGACAGCCCCCGGAACCCAGCCCTACGCCTCGTACTGGTACCCGAACACCATCCTGGGCTGGGACCCGGCCACCGACCCCGACGCGCGCTTCAACCGCTCCCGCGTCCCGCTCCAGCCCCGCACCAGCGACCCGGCCCTCAAGGCCAACCCCGACGCCCGCGCGGGCGAGGGGAAGGTGGCCTCCCTGGTCTCCTTCGGGCCGACCTCCAACAACCCCTCCCAGGGCTCCGCCGATGCCGACTACTACGCCTTCGGCTACTGGCAGTACGTCGACAAGCTGGTCTTCTGGGGCGGCTCGGCCGGCGAGGGCCTGATCCTCGCCCCCAACCCGACCGTCATCGACGCCGCCCACCGCAACGGCGTCAAGGTCTACGGCACCGTCTTCTTCCCGCCCGCCGCCTACGGCGGCCAGCTCCAGTGGGTCCGCGACTTCGTCCAGAAGTCCGGCAGCCGCTACCCCGTCGCCGACAAGCTCGTCCAGGCGGCCCGGTACTACGGCTTCGACGGCTGGTTCATCAACCAGGAGACCGGCGGCGGCGATTCGTCCCTCGCCGCCGAGCTGCGCAACCTGATGCAGTACACCAAGGCGCAGAACGGCACCGAGTTCATGTGGTACGACGCCATGACCGAGTCCGGCTCGGTGAGTTGGCAGAACGCGCTGACCTCCGCCAACGACTCCTTCCTGCAGGACGGCACCAAGCGGACCGCCGACTCGATGTTCCTGAACTTCAACTGGAGCGCCGGCGGCCTCGACTCCTCCCGCAGCCTGGCCCGCGGCCTCGGCCGCAGCGAGTACGAGCTCTACTCCGGCATCGACACCGAGGCCAACGGCTACAACACCGGCGTGGACTGGAACGCGCTCTTCCCCGCCGGCAAACCGCACACCACCTCGGTCGGCCTCTACCGCCCCGAGTGGACGTGGAAGTCCGCCGCCGACCGCGCCGACTTCTACGCCAAGGACGCCCGCTACTGGGTCGGAGCCAACAACGACCCCTCCGACACCACGACGTCCTCCGCCTGGAAGGGCCTGTCGACCTACGTCGCCGAGTCCTCGCCGATCACCGCCAAGCCCTTCGTCACCAACTTCTCCACCGGGCAGGGCGACTTCCACAACGCGGCCGGCACCAGGGTCGCCACCGGGGGCTGGAACAACCTCTCGCTCCAGGACGTCCCGCCCACCTACCGCTGGCTGGTCAGCTCCACCGGCAGCAGGCTCACCCCGTCCGTCGACTTCACCGACGCCTACGAGGGGGGATCCTCGCTGCGCCTCAGCGGCAGACTGGACGCCGTCAACACGATCCGGCTCTACCAGACCAGGCTGCCGGTGGCCGCCGACTCCAGGCTCTCGGTGGTGCTCAAGACCCCTGCCGCCGGGCCGACCTCGCTCAAGGCCGCGATCTCCTTCACCGATGCGCCGACCTCCTTCACCACCCTCGACCTGGGCGCCAACTCCGGGACGGGGTGGGAGCGGCACACCCTCGACCTCTCCGCCTACGCGGGCCGGACCATCGCCCAGATCGGCCTGCAGGCCGAGGGATCGAATCCCGCCTACGACCTGCGGGTCGGCCAGCTCGCCGTCTACGACGGTGCCGTGGACGCCCCCGCCGCCCCGAGCGGCCTCACCGTGCTCGGCGCGAGCGACGTGGTGGCGGGCAGCAGCCAGTCGCTTCGGCTCTCCTGGACGGCCTCGGCGGGCGGTGCCCCCGTCCACCACTACGAGGTGTACCGCCGCAACGCGGACGGCTCCCGGACGTACCTCGGGGCCACGCCCTCCGACGCGTACTTCGTGAACCGGCTGGACCGGGCGGGTGGCGAGAGCAGCACGACGGTCGAGGTCGAGGCGGTCTCCACCGAGTACGGCCGCTCCGCCGCGGCCGCCGCCACGGTCTCCTGGAGCGCCACCCCGCCCACCGCCACCAACCTGGCGCTCGGCCGACCGGCCACCGCGTCCGGCCGGTGCAACGCCGACGAGACGGCCGCCAAGGCGGTCAACGGCAGCGTGAACGGCGGCAACGGTGACAAGTGGTGCACCCTGACGTCGAGCAAGTGGCTGGAGGTCGACCTGGGTTCGGCCCGGACGCTGTCCAAGTTCGTGGTCAAGCACGCCTCGGCGGGCGGGGAGAGCTCCTCCTACAACACCCGCGACTTCACCGTCCAGGTCCGCTCGGCGAGCACCGACCCGTGGACCACCGTCGCGACCGTGACCGGCAACACCGCCGGTACCACCACCCACCCGGTGAACACCGGCGCCCGCTACGTGCGCCTGGTCGTCACCAGGCCCACCCAGACCGCCGACCCCGCCGCCCGCATCTACGAGTTCGAGGCCTGGGGCGCGTAGCCCCGCCGGAGGAAGGACCACCCCGTGTCGGTCACCATCACCGCCGTCGACAGCACGGACCTCTTCACCGGGACCGAGGACGCACCGCGCCAGCTGCTGCGCGTCACCCTCGACGGTCCGCCCGTCCGGATCACCGTCACCGGCCCCGGGGTGTACGGCGAGGCGGTCGGCACGGGGCCGGTCGAAGTCCCCCTGGAGATCGGCGCGGCCGCCGCGCCGGGGCAGCGGCTCCCGGTCGAGGTGCGGGCCGGTGGCGCCCGCGCCGAGGCCGAGGTCGAGGTCGCCGAGCCCGGCTGGAGCATGTACCTCGTCCCGCACTTCCACTACGACCCGGTCTGGTGGAACACCCAGGCCGCCTACACCGCGCCGTGGGAGCTGCTCTCCGGCGACGCCACCACCCGGCCGCTCTGGGAGCACAACGGCTTCGCCCTGGTCGACGCCCACCTGGACCTCGCGCTGCGCGACCCGGTGTACCGCTTCGTCCTCGCCGAAGTCGACTACCTGAAGCCCTACTTCGACCAGCACCCGGAGCGCCGGGAGGCACTGCGGCGGCTGCTGGAGCGCGGGCAGGTGGAGCTCGTCGGCGGCACCTACAACGAGCCCAGCACCAACCTCACCGGAGCCGAGAGCACGATCCGCAACATCGTCCTCGGCATCGGCTACCAGCGCGACATCCTCGGCGGCGACCCGCGGACCGCCTGGCAGCTCGACGTCTTCGGCCACGACCCGCAGTTCCCCGGCCTGCTGGCCGCCGCCGGGCTCACCGGAAGCGCCTGGGCGCGCGGGCCGTTCCACCAGTGGGGGCCGATCCAGAAGAACTTCCGCGCCGCCAAGGACGACGCCCGGGTGATGCAGTTCCCGAGCGAGTTCGAGTGGATCTCGCCCTCCGGTGAGGGCGTGCTCACCCACTACATGCCCCACCACTACTCGGCCGGCTGGTGGATGGACTCCTCGCCCGACCTGGCCGCCGCCGAGCAGGCCGTCTACGAGCTGTACCGCAAGCTCAAGCCGGTCGGTGCGACGAAGAACCTGCTGCTGCCGGTGGGCACGGACTACACTCCGCCGAACCGCTGGGTCACCGCGGTCCACCGCTCCTGGGCCTCGAAGTACCTCTGGCCGCGGTTCGTCTGCGGCACCCCGCGCGACTTCCTGGACGCCGTCCGGGCCGAGCAGGCGGCGAACGGGCGGCGGCCGAGCCCGCAGTCCCGGGACATGAACCCGGTCTACACCGGCAAGGACGTCTCCTACATCGACACCAAGCAGGCGCAGCGGGCCGCGGAGGTGGCCGCCGTCGACGCCGAGAAGCTGGCGACCCTGGCCATGGTGCACGGGCTCGGGCGGTACCCCTCGGCCGCGTTGGACAAGGCCTGGCGGCACCTGGCGAGCGGCGCCCACCACGACGCGATCACCGGTTCGGAGTCCGACCAGGTCTACCTCGACCTGCTCGGCGGGTGGCGGGAGGCGTACGACCTGGCCACCGACGTCCGGGACCGGTCGCTGGCGGCGCTCACGGGGCGGATCGACACGACGGGCGTGGGTGAGGCGGTGGTCGTCGCCAACACGCTGTCCTTCGTCCGCACCGACCTGGTCTCCGTCCGGCTGCCGGCGGAGCTCCGGTCGGTGCGGGTGCTGGACGACACCGGCTCCACCGTGCCGAGTTCGGTCGACCGGGGCACGCTGCGGTTCCTGGCCGCCGACGTGCCGGCGCTGGGCTGGCGGACGTGGCGGCTGCTGTCCGGCCCCGTCGGGGGCACCGACGCGGCCGGGAACACCACTGGCGCGGACCGGGACACCGGCTGGTCGGCGGTCGACGGCCACACCATCGCCAACGCCCGGTACCGGGTCACCGCCGATCCGGCCCGCGGCGGCGGTCTGACGTCCGTTCGCGACCGCCTGCACGACAGAGAGTTGATCCAGGTGGGACGGGTCGGCAACGAGCTGCGGGTCCACGAGGAGTACCCGCAGCACCCCGACTTCGGCGAGGGCCCGTGGCACCTCGTCCCCAAGGGGCCGGTCCGGGGCTCGGCCGAGCAGCCGGCTCGCGTCCGGCGGGAGACCGGCCCGCTGGGGGAGCGGCTGGTGGTCGCCGGGACGGTGGACGGCATCCGCTACGAGCAGACGGTGACCCTGTGGCACGGCCTCGACCGCGTCGACTGCCGGACCAGGGTGGTCGACCACGCGGGTGCCGACCGCCTGCTGCGGCTGTGCTTCCCGGTCGACCTCCCCGGCGCACGCCCGGTCAGCGAGGTGGCCGGGGCGGTCGTCGGCCGCGGCTTCGCCCGGCCCGAGGTCGACTCCGCCGAGGCGCCGTGGACGCTGGACAACCCCGCCCACACCTGGTTCGGCCTCGGCGCCACCGCCCGCGTGGTGCTCACCGACCCGGCCGGTGCGGTGATCGGCGAACGGGCACTGGGCGTGGCCGAGGTGGTCGTCCCCGAGCTGGACGCCGCCGCCGACGCGCGCGCCCTGGTGGTGGCACTCGCCCGGGTCGGCGTGACCGCGACCACCTCCGCGGCCGACTGGGCCCGGTACGGGTGGCTGGACGTCGACTCCAACCTGCCGGACTTCCGGATCGTCCTGGGCGGTCCGGACGCCAACGAGGCGGCGCGCGAGCTGATCGAGCGCGCGGGCGAGGAGTACGCGGCCGCGCTCAAGGCGCACGGCGCCGTCTGGGTCCCGGCCGGGCCGGGGCGCGGAACCGGCACGGACCTGCGCGACCTGCGGGCGCTCCCGGCGCTGGTCGTCACCGATCCGGACGCGCTGGCCACGGACCTCGCGGACGCCCGGATCACCGCCGTCTGCCCGGGTCCGACCACGGAGCAACTGGCGGACCACACCGTTGCGTTGCTCACCTTCGGCCTGCCCGGCTTCGCCGTCGACGCCACCGGCGCCCTCCACCTTTCGCTGCTGCGGTCCTGCACCGGCTGGCCCTCCGGCGTCTGGATCGACCCGCCCCGGCGCACCGTTCCCGACGGTTCCTCCTTCCAACTCCAGCACTGGACGCACGAGTTCGAGTATGCGCTGGTGGGCGGTGCGGGCGACTGGCGGGCCGGGGCCCTGCCCGCCCGGGGCCAGGAGTTCAACCACCCGCTGTACGCCCGGCTCGCCCCGGCCCGGAACGGTCCGCTGCCGCCCGTCCTCTCCTGGCTGCGGGTCGAACCGGCGCGAGAGGTGCTGGTCGGCGCCCTCAAGCCGGCCGGCAACCCCGTCGCCCATGGCTCGGCGGCGCCCGTGGGGGAGCGGCTCACGCTCCGGCTGGTGGAGGCCACCGGCCTGGGCCGCCGCACGGTCTCCCTCGGCGGGGCGCTCGGCCTGTCCGACCTGTACCGGGCCGACCTGCTGGAGCAGCCGACCGGCCGAGAGGACCTGAGCCTGGCGGGCTCGCAGATCGTCACCGTGCTGGCCCGACCGGGCGTCACCGCCGATCCGGGCGGTCCGGTCCTCGGCGTCGTCGCCGAGGCCGCCCAGCCGGTGCACGCCCGGTACTGGCTGCACAACCGGGGCCCGGCGCCGCTCGGCTACCTGCCGGTGTCGGTCGGCGTCTCGCCGGGACTGCTGCGGACGGCGGGCGAGCCCGTCGAGCTCTCGGTGGTCCTCGCCTCCCAGCTGCGGGACGCCGCCGCCGAAGGCACCGCCACCGTGCTGCCCCCCGAGGGCTGGACGGCGAGCCAGGAGGCCCGGCCCTACCGGCTGGAGGCCGGCGGTCATCTGCGGTTCCCGGTCGAGCTCACCCCGCCGGCGGGGGTCGAGCCGGGCCTGTACTTCGCCGCCGTCCGGATCGCGCACGACGGGCAGGAGGTGGAGGACGTCGCCACCGTGGCGGTGGGTGACCTGCCGGAGCTGCTCCCCGCACCCGGCACACCTCCCGAGGACTGGACCGCGGCCCAGGGCACCACCTCCCCGGTGGGCCGCGACACCGGCCTCACCGCGACCGTCCTGGCCGAGTCGGTCCGCCTCACCCCCGGCGGCCGGGCCGTTCTCGACCTCCGCCTCGCCAACCGCACCCGCGGTGAGATCCGCGGCGAACTGCAACTGGTCTCGCCCTGGGGCACCTGGGAGGCCGTCGGCACTCCCGTCCGCGGCTTCACGGTCCCCGCCGGGGCCGTGCGGACCGCGTCCTTCGACCTCGCCGCTCCCGAGGACGCCGACCCGGGCACGTACTGGGCGCTCGCCAAGGTGATGTGGTTCGGCCGCTGCCAGTACACCCCGGCGGTCTCCCTGACGGTGGATCGGTGACGACCCGGCCTTCCCCTGGCGGGCGCGGTGTTCCGGCCCGACGCCGACGCCTCGTGTCCGGAGGGAGGCCGGGACAGTTGTGGTTGAAATGTGATCTATTTCTGTGTGGGTGATGAGTGGATGGTGATCTCATGGGCCAATGACCTACGCGTACCCACCGCCGGCTGCCGCTCCGACCCGCCCGTGGTGGCGTCGACCCGCGGCGATCGTCCTGTCCCTGCTCTTCGTGCCGCCGCTCGGCCTGGTGCTGGTGTGGACCTCGCTCTGGCAGCGGCCGGTGAAGATCGCCGCCAGTGTGATCGGCGGGATCTACTGCCTGATCTGGTTCGGTGCGGTGCTCGCGGACCCGAAGCCCAGCCGTACCGAGCTCGTCCAGCCGGCTGCGGCCACGTCGTCCTCCGCGGCCGCCCCGGCCCCGAGCCCGGTCACGCCGGCCCCGATCCCGACCCCGATCCCGACACCTACCGCCACGCCCACGGACACTCCCGCGGACACCCCCGCGCCGACCGCCGCGGACGCGCCCACCCCGACGTCGGCGCCGAAGGCGGCTCCGGCGGTCACACCCACGCCGACCGCCTCGTCGGTCGTGTACTACGCGAACTGCACGGCCGTCCGCGCGGCCGGTGCCGCGCCGCTGCACCGGGGCGACGCGGGGTACCGCGCGGGCTTGGACGCGGACGGCGACGGCGTCGCCTGCGAGGCCTCCTCCACGAGCGGCGGTTCGTCCTCCGTTGGTGGTTCCTCCTCCGGCGCGGACTCGTCCACGAGCGGTGGTTCGTCCTCCGGCGGTTCGGCCGCCTCCGGCTCCAGCGGTGGCGGGGCGGCGCCGTACTACGCCAACTGCGCCGCCGCCCGCGCCGCCGGCGTGGCTCCGCTGCACCGGGGCGGCGCGGGGTACCGCGCCGGGCTCGACCGCGACAACGACGGCGTCGCCTGCGAGTGACCGCCGCCCCGGGCGGGTCCCGGCCGTCGTCCGCGGCGCGGGGCACGCCCGTACCGCCGTGGTGACGGAGAACCCGGGTCGGCCGGAGCCCCGCAGGTGCGGAGCCGGGCGACCCGGTCCCCGCGGGGGGACCGTGGCCGGCCCCTGCTCTCGGACACACCGAAACCTCCATCGCGTCGGATAGTTGACCAGGTGGATGATCGTGGAACGGGTGGAGAGGGCAGTCGATGGAGTTCGAGGACAGGGTGCCGTTCGTGGTCCGGCTGGAAGCCGAGGACCGGCAGGCTCTGTTCGCCTGCGGCACCCCGATGGTGTTCCCCATCCGTCAGGTGCTGCTGCGCGAGCACGAGCCGTCGGCGCAGGCCCTCACCGCCCCCGGTGGGTGGTGATGAGGGCGGCGTAGCGGTGGCCGCTGGTCTTGATGGTGCGGCGCTGGGTGGGGTAGTCGACGTGGACTAGGCCGAAGCGCTTGTCGTAGCCGTAGGCCCACTCGAAGTTGTCCAGCAGGGACCAGGCGAAGTAGCCGGCCAGCGGCGCGCCCTGGGCGGTGGCTCGGGCGCAGGCGGCGAGGTGCCGTTCGAGGTAGGCGGTGCGCTCGGGGTCGTGGACGGTGCCGTCGGGGGCGACGGTGTCACGGTAGGCGGAGCCGTTCTCGGTGACGTAGATGCGCCGGGCGCCGTACTCGCGGGTGAGCCGCAGCAGCAGTTCCTCCAGGCCGGGGGCGTGCACCTCCCAGGGCATCGCGGTGTGCTCGGGGTTGGGGCCGGCGACCTGCCGGAAGTACGGGGCCGGGCCGGCCGGGTCGGCGGTGACGATCTGGCGGAAGTAGTAGTTGAGGCCGAGCCAGTCGAGCGGCGCGGCGATCAGGTCGAGGTCGCCGTCGCGCTCCGGCAGGTCGACGCCGTAGACCTCGCGCATGTCCTGCGGGTAGCCGCGGCCGAGGACGGGATCGAGCCACCAGCGGTTGATGTGCCCGTCGGCCCGGACGGCGGCGGCGCGGTCGGCCTCGGAGCCGGTGGCCGGCTCGACCGGGCTGAGGTTGTTGACCAGGCCGATCCGGGCGCCGCGGACGGTCTCGCGCAGCACCCGGACGGCGAGGCCGTGGCCGAGGTGGAGGTGGTAGGAGGCGCGGACGGCGGCGGTGAGGTCGGTGAGGCCGGGGGCCATCGCGCCGTCGAGGTGGCCGATCCAGGCGGAGCAGAGCGGCTCGTTGAGGGTGGCCCAGTCGGTGACCCGGTCGCCGAGGCGGGCGGCGACGGCGGCGGTGTACTCGGCGAACCGCTCGGCGGTCGCGCGTTCCGGCCAGCCGCCGCGGTCCTGCTGGGCCTGGGGGAGGTCCCAGTGGTAGAGGGTGGGGAAGGGCCGGATGCCGGCGGCCAGCAGGCCGTCGACCAGGCGGTCGTAGAAGTCCAGGCCGGCGGGGTTGACCCGGTCGTCGGCGTGCGGGACGACGCGGGGCCAGGCGATCGAGAACCGGTAGGCGTCGAGGCCGAGCCGGCGCATCAGCGCGATGTCCTCGGGCCAGCGGTGGTAGTGGTCGCAGGCGGTGTCTCCGGTGTCGCCGTTGGCCACCCGGCCCGGGGTCCGGGCGAAGGTGTCCCAGATGGACGGGGCACGGCCGTCGGCGTCCGCCGCGCCCTCGATCTGGTAGGCGGCGGTGGCCGCGCCCCAGAGGAAGTCGTCGGGCAGGGAGCTCAGCGCGCTGAGGTCGGTCACGGCGGGCCTTTCGGGTCACGGCGGGTGTTCCGGTCACGGCGGGGGTTGCGGTCTCGGTCGGGTTCGGCGCCGGGGAGTCGGTCACTTGACGGCCCCGGCGGTGAGGCCGGCGACCAGGTAGCGCTGCAGCAGCAGGAAGCCCGCGACGACGGGCACGCTCACCACCAGCGAGGCGGCCATCACCTGGTTCCAGTAGACGTCGCTGAGCGTGGCGTAGCCCTGGAGGCCGACCGCGAGGGTGCGGGTCTCGTCGTTCGTCAGCACGGAGGCGAACAGCACCTCCCCCCAGGCGGTCATGAAGGCGTACACGGCGACCGCGACGATGCCCGGCACGGCGGCCGGGACGACGATCCGCACCAGTGCCCGGAGCGGTCCGCAGCCGTCGACCAGGGCGGCCTCGTCGAGGTCCCGCGGGATCGAGTCGAAGTAACCGACCAGCATCCAGATCGAGAACGGCAGCGAGAAGGTCAGGTAGGTGAGGATCAGGCCGCCCCGGCTTCCGTACAGCGCGACGCCGGTGGCGTTGCCCACGTTGACGAAGATCAGGAAGAGCGGGAGCAGGAACAGGATGCCGGGGAACATCTGGGTGGAGAGCACCGTCACGGTGAACAGCCGCCGGCCGCGGAAGCGGTAGCGGCTCACCGCGTACGCCGCGAGGACGGCGATCAGCACCGAGCAGACCGTCGCGCCGCCGGCCACGATCAGCGAGTTGACCAGGTACCGGCCGAGCGGGACGGTGCGCCAGATGTCCAGGTAGGGGCGGAGCGTCACGGTGCTCGGGAGCCAGCGGAACGGCCCCTGGACGTCCCGGAGCGGCTTGAGCGAGCTGCTGAGCATCACCAGGACGGGGACGGCGCTGAAGACGGCGAGCGCGGTCAGGAAGATCCGGCGGAGCCGGCGGAAGGACGCGGGCGGGTCGATCATTCCGCACCCCTTCGGCGTGAGGTGGCGAACAGGTGGGCGGCGGTCACCAGGAGCAGGAAGAGCAGCAGCAGGACGGACATCGCCGAGCCGGCGCCGAAGTTCCAGGTGACGAAGGAGGACTGGTAGATGTGTACGGAGATCAGGTCCGCCGCCTCCGGGGCCGACCGCCCGAACAGCACGTACGGGGTGTTGAAGTCGTTGAACGTCCAGAGGAAGAGCACCAGGACGAGCACCGTGTTCACCGGGCGCAGCGACGGCAGGGTGATCCGGCGGATCTGCTGCCAGACGCCGGCGCCGTCCAGCGCGGCGGCCTCGTAGAGCTCGCGCGGGATGTTCTGCAGGCCCGCGGTGAGGGTGAGGAAGGCGAACGGCCAGCTGCGCCAGACCGAGACGGTGACCAGCGCGGCGAAGCTGTTGTCGCCCAGCAGCCAGAACGGCTTCTCGTCGACGAGGTGCAGTTGGTCGTGGAGCACGTGGTTGATCAGCCCGGTGTCCCGCTGGAACATGAACGACCAGGTGATGACGGCGGCGTAGACCGGCAGGGCGTACGGCAGCAGGAACAGCGCGCGCAGTGCGCCGCGGCCGCGGAAGGCGTCCTGCATCATGATCGCGGCCGTGGTGCCGAGCAGCCAGGCGAGGCCGACGGCGAGCACGGTGAAGGCGCAGGTGACCCAGAACGAGTGCAGCAGTGCCCGGCCGACGGGGGCGTGGAAGTCCACCGCCATGCGGTAGTTGGCGAGTCCGGCCCAGGGCGCGGCGGACCAGTCCCGGACGAAGAACTGGGTGAGCCGCTTGAGGCTCATCACGATGCCGACCAGCATCGGCACCAGGTGGATCAGCAGTTCGAGGGCGAGGGCGGGGAGCAGCAGCAGGTACGGGAGGGTGCTCGGGCGGAGGCGGATGCGGGGACGGTTGCGGGGCCGAAGGCGCTTGCGGATCACGTCAGCTGGCCGGCATCTGCTGCTGGGCCTTGGTGAGTTCGGCCCTCACGGAGTCGTCGGTGGTGGGCCGGCCGGAGGCGGCCGCCGCGAGCAGGTTCTTCACCGCGGTGCCGACCAGCGTCTCGAACTGGCTCTCGTCGGGCACCTGCGGGAGCGGCCGGGCGCCGGCCGCGAGCACTTCGGTGAGGGCCTTGAGTTCGGGCGTGGCGAAGGCCGGGTCGGTCTGCGCCTCCTTGACCGGGGGGATCGAGCCGTACGCCTTGTTGAGCCGGGTCTGCTCCTCCGTCCCGGTCATGAACTCCACGAACTTCAGTGCGCCGTCGGTGTTGCGGGTGCTGCGGAAGACGGCGAGGTTGATGCCGCCGACCATCGAGGTGGTGGCGCGGTCGCCGGTGGCGCCGGCCGGGGCGGGGACGGGCGCGACGCCGTAGTCCTCGGGCTTCATGCCGTGCGAGGCGAGGTTGGCACCCGCGGTCTGCCACATCAGCATGGCGGCCTTGCCGGTGGCGAAGTCGGTGACGGACTGGTTGTTGGCGTACTCGGCGTTGCCGGGTGCGGTGATCCTGTCGGTGCCGAGCAGGTCGACGTACTGCTTGACGGCGGCGACGGCGCCGGGGCCGTCGAAGGCCGGCTTCCCGGCGGCGTCGAAGAAGTCCGTGCCGTGCTGCTTGGCGAGGACGAACGCGTGGTGGACGTTCTCGTTGACGTTGCCGCCCTCCACCACCAGGCCGTACCGGCCGCCGGCGGTGAGCTTCTTCCCGTCGGCGACCAGTTCCTCCCAGGTGGCCGGGGGCTTGTCGATCCCGGCCCCGGCGAAGAGCTTCCGGTTCCAGTACAGGCCGTAGGCCATCGAGTAGAGCGGGACGGCGGCCGGGTCCCTGCCGGGGGCGCCCGCGGAGGCGAGCGCGGCGGGCAGGAAGCGGTCGCGGCCGCCGATCCGGCCGAAGGCCGCCTGGTCGAAGGGCAGCAGCGCGCCGGTGGCCTGCAGCGAGGCGGACCAGGTGTTGCCGATGTTGAGGACGTCCGGGCCCTGGCCGGAGGTGGCGGCGGCGAGGATGCGGTTGAGCAGGTCGGACCAGGGGACGACCTCCAGCTTCACCTTGATGCCGGTCTGCTGCTCGAACCGCTTCAGCTCCGGCTCCAGGACCTGGCGGTCGTTCTCCAGGCTGGTGCCCTGGTTGGAGGCCCAGTAGGTGAGTGTGCGCGGGCTGCCGCCGCCCCCGCCGCCGGCGGTGGAACCGCCTCCGCAGGCGGTGGCGGTGAGGACCAGGGTGGCGACCAGGGCGGTGGCTGCGGCGGCTCGGCTCGTGGGCATGACCGATGTGCCCCTCTCGGGCTGGTGGGCTGCGTCTGGGGTGAGATTGCGGTGAGGACGGGGTGCTGGGGGGCGTCGGAGCCTGCCCGCTCCGGCGCCGGGCGGCGTACGGGTGATCCGCGGTGGGGGTCGGGTGTGGTGAAGTTCGTTGCTGGAAGGCTTACTTCAGGCCGTGATTTAACGTGTGAGAAAAGCTTCCGTCAAGGGTTCGGACAGCGATAGATTCGGCTCAGGAGGGAGATCCCATGACCGTGCGGGGCAAGAAGACGGTGCGTGACCTGCGCAGAGGCAGCCGGTCGGCACTGCTGCGGCGGCTCTACTTCGACGGACCGCTCAGCCGGCAGGAACTGGGCGCGGTCACCGGCCTGAGCGCCGGATCGATCAGCAACGTCACCGGTGAGCTGATCGCCGACGGGCTGATCGAGGAGTGCGGCTCGGTGGAGTCCGACGGCGGGCGGCCGCGGATCCTGCTCCGGGTCGCGGCCCGGCGGGCCTTCCTGGTCGGGGTGGACGTCGGCGAGACGCAGGTCCGGGTGGCGCTGTTCGACCTCGCCCGGACGGAGCTGGCCGCCAGTGACCGGCCGCTCTCCGACCAGGGCCACGACGTGGACCACGTGGTCGAGCTGATCCTCGCCGGACTCGCCGAGGTGCTGGAGCGCACCGGCACCGACCCGGCCGCCGTGCTGGGCGTGGGCATCGGCGTGCCGGGCATCGTCGAGCAGGGTGCCGGCGACCGGGGCGCCGGCGACCGGGACGGTCTCGGCATCGTCGTGCACGGCCAGACCGTCGGCTGGGACGCCGTGCCGCTGGGCCGGCTGCTGCGGGCCGGCACCGACCTGCCGCTCTTCGTCGACAACGGCGCCAAGACGCTCGGCCAGGCCGAGATGTGGTTCGGTGCCGGGCGGGGTGTCCGGCACGCGGTGGTCGCTCTGTTCGGCTCCGGCGTCGGCGCCTGCGTGATCGCCGACGGTGCGCGCTTCCGCGGGGCCACGAGCAGTGCCGGGGAGTGGGGCCACACCAAGGTCCACGTCGGGGGCCGGCGCTGCCGGTGCGGCGCGCGCGGTTGCCTGGAGGCGTACGTCGGGGCGGAGGCCTTGCTGGAGCGCTGGGGCGCGGCGCCGCCCGGGGGTGAGAAGGCCGGGCTGGCGGCGCTGCTGGCAGCCGCCGAGGCGGGTGAGCCGGCCGCGGCCGCCCTGCTGGCCGAGGCCGCCGAGTACCTCGGCGCGGGCATCGCCGACCTGGTCAACCTGTTCAACCCCGAGCGGATCGTGATCGGCGGGTGGGCGGGGCTGCTGCTCGGCCCCCGGCTGCTGCCCGGTATCCGGGCGGCGGCCACCGAGTACGCGCTGCGCTTCCCGCGGGAGCAGACCTCGATCGTGCTCGGGACGCTCGGCCCGGAGGCGGTCACCGTCGGCGCCGCGACGCTTCCACTCTCGGACTTCCTGGACTCCGGAGGGGAGTTCCCGAGCCGCGCCGCCGAGCGTGCGACCGCGGTGCGGTCGGGCGGCCGCTGAGCCGCTGAGCCGCTGAGCCGCTGAGCCGCTGAGCCGCTGAGCCGCTGAGTCGCTGAGCCGCGGACGGTGCGGCCGCCGGGCCGCGGAAAGCGGGGCCGTCGCATCGCCGGTGACCAGGGGATTCGGCTGAATCCGTTGACACAAAGCCGAGTTCACGCCATGAGGAAAGTCTGCGCACGGGGTTGACACCTCCGATCGGCAGCCCCGAGACTCCCGATCGGGGGCGCTCCCCGGGCCCGGACGGCGGGCCGGTGGTGCTCCGTCGCACACCCCGGTGACCGGCCGCCGCGGCGGTACGTGCTGCCCGCACGACCGCCCGGATCCCACCCGGACTCCGGCCCGTCCTGCCGTTCCCCACCGCCCGGCGCCTGCGCTGCGCCGGGTGCGGTCCCGGTGTGCCGCCCCCGCACCCACCCACCCCCACCGCAGGAGTAGCCCATGAGGCTGACCTCAGCACGCCCCCGTCGGGGCCCGACCGCCCTGCTCGGCCTGGCGGCCCTGCTGGCCGGCACCGCCCTGGCCCTGCCCGCTCCGCCTGCTCAGGCCGCTCCGCCGGCCCGGGACCGAGCCGCGGCCTCCGCCGACTGCGGCACGGACGACGCCGCCCGCGGCCGGCCCGCCACCGCGTCCTCCACCGAGAACGCCGCCCTGACCGCCGGCAACGCCGTCGACGGCGACCCGGGCACCCGCTGGTCGTCCGCCTTCTCCGACCCGCAGTGGCTCCGGGTCGACCTCGGCTCCGTCCGGCAGCTCTGCCGTGTCGTGCTCAACTGGGAGACCGCCTACGGGCGTTCGTACCAGATCCAGGCCTCCGACGACGGCACCGCCTGGCGGACGCTGTACGCCACCGCCAGCGGGACCGGCGGCACCGAGACGCTCACCGTCTCCGGCAGCGGCCGCTTCGTCCGGCTGAACGGCCTCACCCGGGGAACCGGTTGGGGCTACTCGCTCTGGAGCATGCAGGTCAACACCGGTGACGGCGTCCCTCCGGTCCAGGGCGGCGGCGACCTCGGCCCCAACGTACTGGTCTTCGACCCGGCCACGCCCGGGATCCAGGCCAAGGTCGATGAGGTGTTCCGCAAGCAGGAGGCCAACCAGTTCGGCCCCGAGCGCTACGCCCTGCTCTTCAAGCCGGGCAGCTACAGCGGCCTCAACGTCCAACTCGGCTTCTACACCACGATCGCAGGCCTCGGCCTGAAGCCGGACGACACCGCGGTCCACGGTGACGTCACCGTGGACGCAGGCTGGTTCAACGGCAACGCCACCCAGAACTTCTGGCGCTCCGCGGAGAACCTGGCGCTCACCCCGGTCAACGGCACCGACCGCTGGGCCGTCGCCCAGGCCGCGCCGTTCCGCCGGATGCACGTCCGCGGCGGCCTCAACCTGTCGCCGGACGGCTACGGTTGGGCCAGTGGCGGGTACATCGCGGACAGCCGGATCGACGGCAGCGTGGGCAACTACTCGCAGCAGCAGTGGTACACGCGGGACAGCGCGATCGGCGGCTTCTCCAACGGCGTCTGGAACCAGGTGTTCTCCGGCGTCCAGGGCGCGCCCGCGCAGACCTTCCCCGACCCGCCCTACACCATGCTGGACACCACCCCGGTCTCCCGCGAGAAGCCCTTCCTCTACCTGGACGGCGGCCAGTACAAGGTGTTCGTCCCGGCCAGGCGGACCAACGCCCGCGGCGTCTCCTGGGACGGCACCCCGCAGGGCACCTCGCGCCCGCTCGACCACTTCTACCTGGTCAAGCCCGGTGCCACCGCCGCCACCATCAACGCCGCGCTCGCCCAGGGGCTCGACCTGCTCTTCACCCCCGGCGTCTACCACGTCGACCGGCCGATCGAGGTCACCCGGCCGGACACCGTGGTGCTCGGCCTCGGCCTGGCGACGGTCGTCCCGGACAACGGGGTGACGGCGATCAGGGTCGCGGACGTCGACGGCGTCCGGCTGGCCGGCCTGCTGATCGACGCCGGGGCGGTGAACTCGCCCTCGCTGGTTCAGATCGGCCCGGACGGCTCCGCCGCCGACCACGCGGCCGATCCGACCACCCTTCAGGACGTGTTCGTCCGCGTCGGCGGCGCGGGCCCCGGCTCGGCGACCGCCGGGGTCGTGATCAACAGCGACGACGTGATCATCGACCACACCTGGATCTGGCGCGCCGACCACGGTGCCGGCGTCGGCTGGACCACCAACCCCGCCGACTACGGCCTGCTGGTCCGCGGCGACGACGTGCTGGCCACCGGCCTGTTCGTGGAGCACTTCAAGAAGTACGACGTGCAGTGGTCCGGCGAGCGCGGGCGGACGGTCTTCTTCCAGAACGAGAAGGCCTACGACGCCCCGAACCAGGCCGCGGTGCAGAACGGCCCGACCAAGGGATTCGCCGCGTACAAGGTCGACGACGGCGTCACCGTCCACGAGGGGTGGGGCCTCGGCAGCTACTGCTACTTCAACGTGGACCCGACCATCCGGATGGACCACGGTTTCGAGGCGCCGGTCCGGCCGGGTGTGCGGTTCCACGACCTGCTCGTGGTCTCGCTCGGCGGCAACGGCCAGTACGAGCACGTGATCAACGGCACCGGCGCCGCGACCTCGGGGACGTCCACCACCCCGTCGACGTTGGTGGCCTACCCCTGACGGCCCGCTGGCGCGACGGCCCCCCGGTCCGTCGAACACCGGTTCCCTCCACGGCGACTCGACGACGGTGGCCGTGATCACGGCCGAGATCGACCGAGGAGGCCGGCCATGCCGTACGAGCCCGGCGCGAAGGTGAAGCTGACCAGGGATGCCCGGGTCACCGGCGCCGGCACGGCCGGTGGGACCGGCCTCCCCGGTCCGCTGTTCCCGGCCCGGGGCCTGGAGGGCGTCGTCACGGGCGTGGCGGAGGGAACCGGCGGCGTGGCCCGGGACGCGCTCGCGCCCTTCGACCGGCCGATCGGCGGCGCCCGGTACGACGGCTTCACGACCCACCTGCTCGACAACCTCCGTCAGCAGGTCATCCCGAACGGAGCGTTCGCCGTCGGAGCCTGGACCTGGGCCTGGGCCTGGGCCGGGCCCCGGACCGCGTACCGGGTGCGATTCGTGAACGGATTCGTCCTCGACGGTCTTGAGGAGGACCGGCCGGCCGGAGCCTGAGCATCCGGCACCGCGCCCCCGCCCCCGCCCCCGGCGGGGGCGCGGTGCCGGTGGCGCCCCCGCTCACTCCCCGGCCAGCACCGCCGGCGTGGGCCCGTCCGGGCGGACGGTGATGCCGTACGCCGCACCGGCCGGGGTGCTCAGGAACCGGGGCCGGTGCGCGGGGAGCAGGAGTTCGAGCAGCGCGGTGGCCTCCCGGACGGCGAACTGGGTGCCGAGGCAGGCCCGGGCGCCCAGGCCGAACGGGTAGTAGGCGCCCAGGTGCGCCGGCCGGGCGCCGGACGCGGTGAAGCGGGCAGGGTCGAAGCGCTCCGGGTCGGGCCAGAGGGCGGGGTCGCGGTGGGTCAGGTAGGGGCTGACGATGACGTCCGTGCCGGCCTCGATCCGGTGGCCCACCAGGGTGTCGTCCTCGGCCGCGTGCCGGGGCAGGATCCACGCGGACGGGTAGAGCCGCAGCGTCTCGCTGACCAGCGCCTGTACCGCCTCCCGCCGCCCGGCGGAGCCTGCGGGGCCGGCCGCCAGAGCCCACGCGCGTGCCTCGGGGCAGCGGTCGAGCAGGAGGAAGAGCCAGGTCAGCGTGGTGGCGGTGGTCTCGTGGCCGGCCACCAGCAGGGTGACCAGCTCGTCGCGGATCAGGCGGTCGGTGTACTCGGGGTGCTCCTCCCCGGCGTCGACCAGCACCCGCAACAGGCCGTCCCGCTCCGGGGCGCGCCGGGCGGCGTCGATCGCGGCGTGCGCGACGGCGTCGATCCGCGCGAGGTCCGCGGCGACCGCGGCCGGGACGCCGGTGCCGTCCGCAGGCAGCGTCGGCATCGCTGCCACCACCCGTGCCACCGCGGCCAGTTCGCCGTCGGTGCGGTCGTCCAGCGGGCGCCCGGTCAGGGCCCGCCAGATGGTGTCCAGCGCGAAGTGGCGCATCTCCTCGGCGACGTCGAACTGCTCACCGGTGCGGGCGTACTGCGCCCAGCGGTCGGCGGTGCGGCGCGCCGCCTCGGCGATCCGGTGCTCGTGGCGGCGCATCCCGGTGCCGGTGAACTGGGACTGCAGCAGCCGCCGTTGGCGCTTCCAGGCCTCGCCGGTGGCGGAGAGCACCCCCTCGCCGGCCAGCATCCGGGCCCGGTGCGAGCGCTTGACGTACCGCTCGGGGTGGCGTCCGAGCACGTGCTGAACGGCCTCCGGTCCGGTCACCAGGACGGTCGGCCGCGGTCCGAGCCGGATCGCGGCCACCCCGCCGAGCTCGCGCTGCGCCTGCGCGAACAGCTCGACCAGGTCGCCCTTCTCGTCCTTCCAGCGCGCGACGGCCCCGGCCGGCAGCTCGGGAACGGGCCGGCCCGGCCCGGTGGCGGGCGGCGGAACGTGAGCGGGGTGGGCTTCCGTGGCCACGGGGGTGCTCCTCGGTCGGCCGGCAGGGGCGGGGGACTGTCGCGCCTGACTGTACGTCACCGGCTCCTCGCCGGTCACCGGTCCCCCGATCGGGCGATGTGCGGAGACCGCCCGACCTTTCGCGACGCCGTTCCACCCGGCCGGCGGACAGGAGAATCGTGTGCGAATGGGTAGCCTTCGACGTGGCCTGCCCGGCCGTCTTCTCGGTTCGCCCCTTCGGATGGGAGATCGCATGCCCGGGACCGCGCTCACCACACCCCGCAGGACCGCCGGCAGACCGGCCCGGTGGCTGGCCGCGGCGCTGCTGCTGCCGGTGCTGACCGCCTGCGGTGGCGGTGGCGGATCCAGCTCCGGATCCGGGGCGCAGAGCTCGGCGGCCGGCGCCGCCGAGCTGGGGGACACGCCCCCGGCCGAGGGGCAGCAGCCCGAGGGTCAGCGGACGAAGGCGGGCGGGAACCAGGGCGGGTTCGCCGGTGCGGGCAACGTATCGGCGAGCGCCAGCGGGGTGTGGCCCGACAACATCTACATCACCCTCAAGAGCACGGTGACGAGCAACTTCACGGCCACGGTCAAGGAGGTGCACGACTGTGCGGGTGGTTCGAGCTCCCCCGCCTCCGAGGACGTGACGTTCAGTGGGGGCTCGGCGCAGGTCAGCGTCGTTATGAAGCCGCCGGAGCCCAAGCCCAAGTTCCAGATCTGCCTCACCGTGGTCGCCGGAGGGAAGAGCCAGTCGGTGAAGGCCGACACCACGGTGGAGGTCCCGGATGATGCCAACGCCAACGGGGGCGGCGGGAATGGCGGCCAGAATGGCGGCACCACGTCCGGCACCACCCAAAGCACCACCTCCCAAAGCAGCGCCGGCAGCGGGAGCACCCCCTGAACCCTGCCGCGGAGGAGCCGCCCGCCCCCGGACAGCCCGTCGAGGCCGGGGAGCCCGAGCCTGCCGCCGAGCCCGAGCCCGCCCCCGAGCCGTCCACCGGCCGCTCGTGGAGTAGCTGGCTCGGCCTGATCGCCTCCTGGATCGGGCCGACCACCCTCGTCACCGCGCTGCTGTTCTTCTTCGGCTTCGCCTACACCGACTCGCTCTACAACTACTTCGGCCTGGACGCCGCGACGCTCGGCTTCGGCACCCAGGACCTCCTGCTCCGCAGCTCGCCCGCGCTCTACCTTCCGGCCGGGGTGCTGCTCTGCGGAGCCCTGCTGGCCGCGCTCGCCTACCACCTGGCGACCCGGGCCGTGCGGACCGGACCGGACGGCCGCCGGGTCGTCGGCCGGGCCTGCTGGGCCGTCGTGGTGCTGGTCGTCCCGCTGGTGGTGCTCGGCTTCCTGGCCGGGTTCGAGGTGATCGACGCGGGGCCGATGGGGACCCCACTGCTGCTCGGCGGCGCGCTCCTGATGGTCATGCTCGCCCGGCTGCTCGCCGTCCGCACCACCGACGCCCCTTACCCGCTCACCGGGGAGCGAGCGGCGCTCGGCATCAGCCTGGCGCTCATCGTGCTGTGCTCGTTCTGGGCCGCCGGCGGCTTCGCCCATCAGAAGGGGGAGAGCGACGCCGAGCGGCTCGCCGGCAACCTGGCGCTGCGCCCGGCCGTCGTGGTCGACACCACCGAGCGGCTCTACCTCCAGTGGTCCGGGGTGGACGAGCGGGCCCTGCCGGACGGGGGAGCGGGGCAGCGGTTCCGCTACCGGTACCGCGGCCTTCGGTTGCTGGCACAGGTCAACGGCCGGATGTTCCTGATCCCCCGCAACTGGACGTGGGAGGCGGGCAACGTCCTGATCCTCCCGGTCGACGCCGATGTCCGGATCGTCTTCCACCCGGGCTGACGGGTCCGCACGGTGTCGCCGCACGTGCGGACGCGGCTGTGCCGCGGGCCGTCCCCCTCGACGACTCCGCGGCACAGCCTGTCCCGCCGTTCGGCAGTGGATCCGTCCGCTCAGATCTGCTGCCAGAGCGCCGGGACGATCGGGGGCTCCCAGTCGGGCTGGGCCGTGTGGCCCTGGATGCAGCGGTAGCTCACACCGTTGAAGGTGACGACGTCACCCGCCCGGTAGGTGGTGCCCGGCGTCCAGGTGCCGCCCGGGTTGGGGTCGGTGCCGACCACCAGCGAGTAGGTGGTGCTGTGGGTGGCCGAGCCGGTGCCGGTCACGGTGAGGGTGTAGGTGCCGGCCGCGGTGCCGGAGCCGACCGCGATGTTCAGCGTCGCGGACCCGCCGGACTGCACCGAGGAGGGGCTGACCGAGGCCGTGACCCCGCTCGGCGCGCCGGAGACGGCCAGGTTCACCGTCTGCGCCGAGCCGGAGGTGGTGGCCGTGGACACCGTGGCGCTGACCGAGCCGCCCGGGGCGGTGGTGCCGGTGGCCGGGTTCACCGCGATCGAGAAGTCGCTGGTCGGCTGGCCGCCGCCCACCGAGGTCTTCCACAGGGTGTACGCGACGCCGTCGGCGCTGCGGTCCAGCGCGGTGGCGTTGATGTTGCCCGTGGTGTCGCACGCCGAGTGGTAGCAGGAGTCGTACGCGCGGCCCGCGGTGCCGCCCCACTTGGCCGCCTGCGCCGAGGTCTTGGTGGCGCTGGCGCCGGCCGCGTAGCCGGAGGTGGGGATGCCGGCCTGCTGGAACGAGTAGTCGTCCGAGCGGCCCTGGCCCTCGACGTTCTCCTCGGGCTGCACGCCCAGGGAGTCCCAGTAGGCCTTCATCGGCGCCGAGGCGGCGGAGTTGAGGTTGTTGATGAAGTAACCGGCGTTGGGCGAGCCGACCATGTCGAAGTTGTAGTAGCCCTTGATCGCGCTGCGCTGGCCGGAGCTCAGCTGGCCGACGTAGTACTGCGAGCCCTGCAGGCCCTGCTCCTCGCCGGTCCACCAGGCGAACCGGACGTGCCGGGTCAGGCCCGGGTTCTGCTGGGCGAGCACCAGCGCGGTCTCCAGCAGGACCGCCGAGCCGGAGCCGTTGTCGTTGATGCCGGGGCCGGCTCCGACGCTGTCCAGGTGGGCGCCGAACATGGTCACCTGGTCGGACGGGCCGCCCGGCCAGTCGGCGACCAGGTTGTTGGACCGGTAGGTGCAGGAGGTGCAGGTCTGCTCGCTGACGGTGTAGCCGGCGGCCTGCAGCCTGCCCTTGACGTAGGCGAGCGACTGGCTGTGTCCGGCCGTGCCGGCCCGGCGGTTGCCGCCGTTCTGCGAGGCGATGGTGTTGAGCTGGGACAGGTGCGCCTGGACGTTGGCCACACTGACGTCGGGTGCGTCGCCGCCGGGGTTGCCGCCGCCGACCGTCAGCGTGTACTGCGCGGTGTGGGTGGTGGAGCCCGTGCCGGTCACGGTGACGACGTAGCTGCCCGCGGGGGTGGCGGCCGAGGTCGAGACGGTCATCGTCGCGGAGGATCCGGCCTGGACGGAGGACGGGCTGAACGAGACCGTGGTGCCCGCGGGCGCGCCGGAGGCGGTCAGGCCGACCGTCTGCGCGGAGCCGGAGACGACCGAGGTGTTGACCGTCGCGGTGGCCGAGGAGCCGGGCTGGACCGAGCCGGAGGCCGGGTTCAGCGTCATCGAGAACTCGGAGCCGGTGCTGGTGCAGGTCGGGTCGCCGCTCTGGGCCGGCACGCTGACCGCGTCCCAGGCCGCCTTGGTGCGGGTGAAGAGGTTGCAGCTCGGGTCGAGGCTCTTCGCCGCGGTCAGCGTGGCGGTGCGGTACCGCTTGTAGGTCATGCCGCTGGTCTTGAGCAGCATGCCGCCGTAGAAGATCCGGCCGGCGTCCTTGATGCCGATGCCGGTCACCGAGGAGTTGTTGCAGGTCGGGCTGGTGGGCTTGCCGCCGCCCGGGTTCGAGCCCTCGGCCAGGAGGTAGAACCAGTGGTTCAGCGGGCCGGCCGCGGCGTGCACCTCGGTGCTGGGGATCGAGCTGGAGTAGCAGTTGGGGTCGTTGTTGACCTGGGAGGGGTTGGCCATGTTCCGGATCGGTCCGCGGCCGACCAGGTTGATCATCTCGCCGACGGTGTAGTCCGGACTGTCGTACGGCGAAGGCTCGTTGGCGTAGGCCTCGGTGAGTGCGCCGAAGATGTCTCCGGTGCCCTCGCCGAGTCCGTTCTCGTTGTTGGCGCCGCCCGGGGTGTACTGGTCGATGCCGTGGCCGAACTCGTGGCCGACCACGTCGATCGCGGCGATCCACTCGTTGGCGTTGTTGTGGCCGATGGAGACGGAGCTGCCGTCCCAGTAGGCGTTGACGTCGTTCAGGCCGACCTTGACCGGCCAGCTGCCGCCGTTGCCGTTGTGCCCGTTGCGGCCCAGCCAGTCGCGGAGCATGTCCCACTCCTTCTGCGCCGCGAACATCACGTCGGCGCAGCCGGTCTCCTTGCTGGTCGGGCTGCCGTTGCCCCAGGAGTCGCTCGACTTGCTGAACACCTGGCCGGTGCCGTAGTCCGCGCAGCTCAGGCCGGGCCGGCTCGGGTCGCGCAGCGAGTACGAGCCGCCGGAGGCCGTGGTGCTGATGGTGACCGGGGCCGGGCCGTTCCACTTGCTGTTCGCCGTACCGGCCTTGACGTCGTCGTAGCTGTCGATGACCTCGCCGCTGCGGGCGTCGACGAAGACGTGCAGCCGGCTCGGGGCGGTGGCGGAGCGGCCGCCCAGCACGGTCTCCCAGGCGAGCCGGCCGGTGCCGTCCTTGACCCGGACGACCAGGCGGCGCACTTCGACGCGGTCGACCGCGGCCAGCTTGGTGCGGGCGGTCTTCTCCGCCCGGGCGGCGCTCACCAACGGGGTGGTGGGGCCGCCGACCGGCCCGGTGGCGGCGGCCTGCAGGCCCCGGACCCGGCCCTGGCCGTCGGCTATCACGACGGCGTCGCCACCGACCACCGGCAGGCCCTGGTAGCTGCGCTCGTACGCGACCGAGTAGAGGCCGCCCAGCCACGGGGTGACGGACTGGCGCTCGTACGTCTCGCCAGGCCCCTTGGCCAGGGCGTCCAGGCCCGCCGCGGCCGCCTGGTCGGCGGCGCCGACGGCGGCGGCCAGCGCGCTCGGCGGCGCGGCGGCGGCCGGTCCCGGATCGGCGACCGCCTGCCCGACCGCGGTGGCGGTGAGCATGCCGGCCAGGACGGTCAGGGTGGTTCCCGCCGTCAGCAGTCTGCGTTTCATTTCCGAGGCTCCTCGAACGTGGGGGTGCTCGACCGCGGACCGCGCGCCTGACTGGCACTCACCGGGGCCGCAGGGGGACGGCCGTGCGGTGGTCCGCGCTCGGGTGCCGGAACCCTCACACGCCGTCATGCCACCGTCAACGGCTGGAGCGCGGCACTCGTGCGGTTGGCAAGTTCTGTCAAGCTGCGGGTTCTGTGAAGAGGTTGAGACCAAGAGGTTGAGACCAGTTGGCGGTCATCGGATGTACGCGGCGGCTCCGGTCGAGTACCGTCCTCAGCAAGGCCCTCGGCAAGGTCCTCGGCAACGGAAGGACCGGACCGGACCGGGAGAGCGCGCGAAGGATCGACCGGGAGCGGACTCGGGAGGGCAGCCCCGTGCACCGGAACCACGCCACTGCACCGGACACGGCCGACGCACCGCCCGCCGCCGTCCCGCTCGTCGACGCACCGCCCGCCGCCGTCCCGCCGGCCGAACCGCTCTGGCGGGCCTTCGGCGCCCGGCTGCGGCACTGGCGCCGCCGGGCCGGCCTCACCCAGGCGCAGCTCGGCGCTGCGATCGGCTACGACCACACCGCCGTCAGCAAGTTGGAGCACGGCACCCGCCGGGCCGCCCCGCGGCTCGCCGCCCGGCTCGACGACCTGCTCGCCGCCGATGGCGACCTGCGCGCCGCCTGCCTCCGGGCCGAGGAGTGGGACCGGGAGGCGCCCGCCGCACCGGCCGACTGGGCCCGACCGCCGCTGCCAGGCACCCCCGGCGCCGGCCCCCGGCCGCAGCCCGCCCCGCCGCTCGTACCGCCGCCGGTCGTCGACCCGCCCAGCCGCCTCCCCGACTACGGCATGCTCTGTCCGCTGCACGGTGCCGACGGCTGCGCCGTCCCCGCGCCCGCCGACGCCGCCGCCCTGCACGCCGCGTTCTGCGCCGCCGACCCCGACACCGCCCCGCCACTGGACGCCGACACCGCCCACGCCCTGGCCGGCCTGCTCGCCGCCCGGCTCCGTGCCGGCGAGACGCCCGTCGCGCCCGGCACCGCCGCCGTCGAGGAGACCCTGCGGGTCATCCTCCGCCGGCTCGCCCGCACCCGATCCGCCCGCGCCCGGCGCCCGCTCGCCCGGCTCGCCGCCGAGTACGCGCACGCCGCCGGCGGCCTGCGGATGCAGGACGGGCGCAACGCCACCGCGATGGCCTGCTTCGACCGCGCGCTCACCTGGGCCGAACTGGCCGACGACCCGGCCACCCAGGTCGCGGCGCTCAGCGACATGAGCACCCTCGCCCGGCTCGACGGCGACCCGGCCGCCGCCCTCGGTTACGCCGTGGAGATCGGCCGCGCCGCGCCCGGCCGGCACTGGGCCGGTGCGATGTCCCAGGTCGGCCGGGCCCGCGCGTACGCCCTGGCCGGCGACGTCCGGGGCGCCGTGCGGCACATCGCCCGGGCCCGGCTCCACCTGGACCACATCGGCGAGCACGACGAGTCCGACGCGCCCTGGCTCTCCATCGCCTCGATGCGCCTGCGGGTCGAGGCCGGCGCCGCGGCCGCGCTGCGCGATGCCGCGGTGGCCGTCGACGATCCCCGGCTGGCGCTGCGCGCCGTCGATGCGGCCGGCACCGCGCTGCGCCTCCTCGCGCCCGACCAGCTCCCGACCGCGCGGCTGCTCTTCACCATCCGGATCGCCGACTGCCACCTCTGCGCCCACGACCCGCGCACTGCCGCCGAGCTGGTCGGACCGCTGCTGGCGGATGCTGCCGCGCTGCCGGCGCTGGTCCGGCACGAACTGCGCGGACTGCAAGACCGGTTGGCCGCCGCCGGGCTGGCGGGATCCTGACGGCCGGAGGCGATCACGCCGCCCGCGGGTGGTGCCGGGCGGGCGCGAGCTGCCGGGGGGGCGAAGAGGACGACTTGCACCGAAACGCTGGAAGGTCCGTCACCTGGCGAGCCAGGTGACGGACCTTCCAGCCGATGGCGCCAGCCCCCAGCGCACTTCCACGTGCTGGGGTTGCTCGGCGACGGCCGCCCCGAGGTGCTCTCCCGGGTCGTTGACCGTCATCGCCCCCTTCAGCCGCACGCCCGGTTCGTCCTGTGACGTGTGGTCCGGGCGGCAGCGATCAATTCGGCGGGTTGATGGAGAACACCATGCGCGAGGGATCCGAGTAGTTCAAACGCTCGTTGATTCCCCACAGACGGCCTGCCGACGGCGACCAGGACAGGTTCTGGGTCAGGCGCGGGGCCCGGGTCAACACGTGCGGTGCCTCGCCCGGCTTCGCCCGGTGGATGCAATAGGGGTCGTCGCTGTTCTCGATCTTCGAATCGGCGAACTCAGGACACAGGCCGCTGAAGTAGTAGTAGGTTCCGTCGGTCGCCGCTCCCTGCACCTTCCAGATCGGCACCCGGTAGGCGGCGTTCGCTGTCACCGCGCCCGTGTAGTTGTTGGGGCCGTTCGTCTCAAGGAGTGCGTCGGCCGCGTTGAGCGGCCAGCGGACGACGGGGCCCCCGCCGTGGAGCATGAACTGGGAGGTGACGAGGCTGTCGGTGCCGTTACGGTCCGGGCTCAGCGAGGTGGGGCAGGGGGCGGTGGCGGTGCAGTCCCCGCTGCCGTTGGAGTAGCTTCCGATCATCGGCAGGGCGTAGTTGTGGTAGGCCGCGGACGCCGTGCTACCGGTGACCCCGACCTGGTCGGTGTGCGCGCCCAGCTTCCACAGGTGTCGCAGGTCGTAGACCTGGATCACGTGGCCGGTGGCCAGGAAGAGCTTGTTCCCGTACCACGTGATGCCGTCGGCGTGGCCTGCGGAAGCTTTGAAGTTGGCGCTGGTACCGGAGCCGTAGGGGTCGACGAGCAGGACGTTGTTGTAGATCGGCGCACCGCCGGTGCTGTTGTCCACAACCGATATGCGAGACATCGTATTGGTCTTGTTGTGCCAGGACGCGATGTAGACGTACTTGCCGAACCAGGTACCACCGGGCTGGGCGTCGTGGGACCCGGTGGACCCCTGCGGCGTCCACACCGAGGAGACGTCGTCGGCCGGGGTCCAGCAGAACCCGTCGGGGAAGTAGGCGGGGTTGAGGTTGCTGGTGTGGCAAAGCCCGTCACGGCCCGTATAGCCGGTACCCGCGAGAAGCGGTGCAAGGGCAGTCTGATTCGTGAAGCTGCCGACGACGCCCCTCGCTTCGAGGGCGTTGATGGCAGTCCAGCGGCCGCTCATCTATGCCTTTGCGCTGCGGGACCGGGAGTCGCCGCGACCTGGCCGCGGTTCCGAGTGTGCCGCGACGCCTCCGGCCTACCGAATGAGCACTGCTACTCAGGCGGTACCGTGCCGGGCCGGGCGACAATGTAGGACATGATCCCCTGGCCGGTGGACATCCTGCTCGGTGTGCTGCTGCTCGTCCTGGAGACCGGGGCGGCCCTTCGGTACGTGGTCAACGCGGCCTTCGACCAGTGGCGGCGGTCGAAGGGTGGGCAGCCCCGCTCGAAGGAGCCGGGGCCCGCGCTCGTCGTCGTGCCCGTCGTACTGCCGCCCGCGCTCGGTGCGGGTCTGTGGTGGCTGGGGCTGCCGGTCTCGGCCGGCATCCAGTTCGCCGTGCCCGGCGTGCTCGTCCTGCTGCTCGCGATCCTCGCGGTGATAGGTGCCGCCAAGAAACGTCGCGACGAGCGGGACCTGGAGGCAGCGGCCGGGCGTGACCGCTCGTCGGACGTTCCTCCACCCGGCAGCATCGTCGTCCCCTTTCGGTGGGACCCGGACGAGCAGCGCTACACGGCAACCCTCGAAGGCTTCCCGTGCCCGCCCGATGAGTAGCGTCGCGCGCCCGCGCCCGCCCTCCGGCACCCGGCCGACGGGCGGCCCCGGGAGAGGAGAGAAGCCGCGCCGGCCGGAGTCTCACCGGCCGGAGCCTCAACGGCCAGGGGTGAAGGGGCGGTCGCGGCGGGCGTCGTGGAGGACGGAGCCCCACCAGAGCAGCTGGTCGAGCATCACCTTGGCCTCGCCCTCCGGCCCGGCCGGCTCGCGGAGCGTGCCGTCGGCGTCGAACAGCTGGTAGTAGCGGGGGAAGGACACGTAGTTCCGCACGGTGTGCGCCTGGAGCTCGTTGAACACCTGACGCAGCTGCTCGATCGCCAGCAGGCCGCCGCTGGCGCCGCTGTAGCCGACGAAGCCGATCGGCTTGGCCTGCCACTCGGCGTAGTGCCAGTCGATGGCGGCCTTCAGCGAGGCCGGGAAGCTGCGGTTGTAGTCGGGCGTCACGACGACGACCGCGTCGGCGGCCGCCAACTTCGCTGTCAGCTCGGCCATTCCGGCCGGTCGGACCAGGTCCGGGTTCATCGCCGGCGGCATGGCGGGCAGTTCGAGCGGGATGTCGAAGTCCGCCAGGTCGAGCACGTCGACCTCGAACTGGCCGTGCCGCTCGGCCTGTTCGGTGAACCAGCGGGTCACGACGGGGGCGAAGCGGCCCTCCCGGACGCTGCCGACGAGCACGGCGAGCTTCAACGGTCGGGACGGGGACTGCAGCTGGGTCTGGGACGGGGACTGGGACACGGCGGTGCTCCTCGGAATCGCGAGTGGACAGGGGATGCCATCGGTGTGGCCGCCCCGATCGGGGCCGGCTCCACCAGACTGCCGGGCCCCGGGGAACCGGAGGAAGGCCGGGCGGAGAGTGGTAGTGGCAGGGCCACGATCCGCCCGGGGCGGGGGTGTTAGGTTCGCCGGGTGAGCGACAACGAACTGGGACTGTTCCTGCGCCTCCGCCGGGAGGCCGTCACCCCCGCCGAGGTCGGCCTGCCCACCGGGGCGCGCCGCCGCACCCCCGGGCTGCGCCGCGCGGAACTGGCGACGCTCGCCGGGGTCAGCGTGGAGTACCTCACCAGGCTGGAGCAGGGCCGGGACCGCCGGCCGTCGCCGCCGGTGCTCTCCGCGCTGGCGGACGCGCTGCGTCTCACCGCCGCCGAGCGCGTGCACCTGTACCGGCTCACCAAGGGCGCCGACCCCGGCTTCAGCTGCACGGGCGCGTCCGGTCCCAACCGGGTGGTGCGGCCCACGGTCCAGGCGCTGCTCGACCGTCTCGAACCGTCCCCGGCCGTGCTGTTGAACCGGCTGAGCGAGGTGCTGGCCTGCACGGACGGCTACCGGCAGCTCGTCGGGCCGATCGGCCTGCTCGACGGCGCCCGGCCGAACCTCGCCCGCTTCGTCTTCACCGACCCGCGGGCCCGCACCGCCTACCCGGACTGGGTCCGCGTCGCCGATGAGCAGGTCGCCGCGCTCAAGCAGGGCCCGGGCCGCTCCAACCCGCACATGGACGGCCTGATGGACGAGCTGACCGTCTCCTGCGGCGCGGAGTTCGCCGACCGCCTGGAGTCGCTGCCCGGCCTGCCGAAGGCCAGCGGGATCACCAGGATGGTCCACCCGGAGGCGGGCGAGCTGCGTCTCGCGTACGAGACGCTGGACCTGCCCACCGACGACGACCAGCGCCTCATCGTCCACCTCCCGGCCGACGAGGCCGCCGCGGCCGCGCTCGACCGTCTCACCGGTCTGCGCCCCGGCGGCCTCCGCGCGGTCTGAATGCCCCGAGCGGCCGGGCACCGCGGGGGCCGCCGGATCCGGCAGCACCTGGAGGGCGCCAGGGGAACGGCCCACCCGACCACCACCACCGTCGCCGCCCGCACGGTCCGGACCGCCGAGAAGCTCGCGGCGGCGTTGCAGGACGAGGGCCCGCCCCCGTTCCCGGCGGCCGGACAGCGTGCTCAGCGGGGCGGTGCGACCAGCCCCAGCTCGTACGCGGTGATCACGAGCTGAACCCGGTCCCGCGCGCCCAGCTTGGTGAACAGCCGGGACACGTGCGACTTGGCGGTGGCCACCGAGATGACCAGGTCCTGCGCGATCTCGGCGTTCGACCGGCCGCGCCCGACCAGCGTCAGCACCTCCCGCTCCCGCTCCGTGATGCCCTCGACGGGCTGCGCCGACGGCACGGTCGCGCGCGTGGCCGCCGGCTGCCGGACGAAGTCCGCGATCAGCCGGCGCGTCACCCCCGGCGCGATCAGCGCGTCGCCCGCGGCGACCACGCGGACGGCTGCGAGGATGTCGTCCAGCGCCATGTCCTTGACCACGAAACCGCTCGCGCCCGCCCGCAACGCACCGTGGACGTGGTCGTCCTCGTCGAAGGTGGTCAGGACGAGGACGCGGGTCGACCCGCCGTCGGCCGTGATCCGGCGGGTGGCCTCGATCCCGTCCATGCCGGGCATCCGGATGTCCATCACCACGACGTCCGGGGCGAGTTCGGCGGCCAGCCGGACCGCCTCGGCGCCGGTCGCGGCCTCCCCGACGACCTCCAGGTCCGGGTGGTCGGCCATCAGCACGCGCAGGCCGGAGCGGACCAGCGGCTGGTCGTCGGCCAGCAGCACGCGGACGGGCGTCACCGGGCCGCCTCCGCCGTCGTCGCGGTGGCCCTGTCCGGGGTCTCGGCCGGCGCCGTGACGGGCTCGGGCAGCGGAAGCCGTGCCGCCACCCGGAAGCCGCCCTCCGGCCGAGGACCGACGCTGAGCCGGCCGTGCAGCAGGGCGACCCGCTCGCGCATGCCGACCAGGCCGAAACCCTGGCCCGGGTTCTTCCCGGGCGCGCGCGCCGCCCCGCGGCCGTCGTCGACGACCTCCACGGACAGCTCCTCGTCCCCGTACTCGACGGCCACCCGGCAGTGGCCGACGTCCGCGTGCCGGACGACGTTGGTCAGCGCCTCCTGCACGATACGGTAGGCCGACAGGTCGAGCTCGGGTGGCAGTGGACGCTGGTCCCCGCTGCGGCGGAGCTCGACGCGCACGCCCGCGTCCGCGGTCGCCGCCACCAGCCGGTCGAGGTCGGCGAGTCCCGGCGCGGGTGCGGGCGGTTCCCGCCGAGTGTTCGAGGCGAGCGAGCCCCGACCGGCTTCGGCCGGATCGGTCCGACGGAGTGCCACCAGGGTGCGGCGCAGGCCCGCGAGCGTCTCCCGGCTGGTGGCCTCGATCGCCTCCAGCGCCTCCCGGGCCGCCGCCGGCTGGGTGTCGAGGACCCGGCTCCCCACGCCGGCCTGGATGGCCACGATACCGATGCTGTGCGCGACCATGTCGTGCAACTCCCTGGCGATCCGGAGCCGTTCGGCCGTCACGGCCTCGGCCACCTCCTGCGACCGCAGCGCAACCGCGTGGTCACGGCGCTCGCGGCCCAGCAGGCCGACCGCACCGGCTGCGGCGAGCGCGAGCAGCACGATCACCACGTTGACGGTCAGGTTGTCCCCGTGCGCGAACGCGGCGACGACGAGGAGTTGCACGGTGAACGACACCGTGCCGGCGACGACGGCCACCCGCCGGGTGCGGGTGGCGACGATGAAGCCGACGACGGCGTCCACCGCAAGGTAGGAGAGGAATTCGCTCTGGTACCCCACCGCCAGTCGGTTGTGGGCGGCGCCGGAGGTGGACAGCACCATGGCGGTGGCCCCGACCAGCGTGAGGGCCAGCGCCGGCAGCGGCTGCCGGCGCACCACTCCGATCAGCATGGCCGCGGCCAGCAGCGAGCCGACGGCCGGCACCGTCGCGGGCGCCCGCGACGAGCCCCCGATGAGGAGGAGGAGCACGAGGACGTAGAGCACACCTCCCGACCAGGCCACGGCGGCACGGCCGGTCGGTGGGGTTGCGCCGAGCCGGTCGGAGGAGCGCGAGGGCTCGGCGGTCGGTGTTGCGTCGTCCATGCGGTGAGACTAGCCAGCCGTCATGCGCACGGCATCGGCCCGGGGATGTACGCCCGTGGGTGAATGCCGGCGGCTGAGGTGCCGTCCCCGGTCCGATGCCCGGGCCGGGGCCCCGGCGGCAGAGTCGTCTGCGTGATCGAAGTCAACGAACTCACCAAGCGATACGGCGGTAAGACGGCCGTGGACCGGCTGTCCTTCACCGTGCGGCCGGGTCGGGTCACCGGATTCCTCGGCCCCAACGGCGCGGGCAAGACCACCACCCTGCGGATGATCCTCGGCCTGGACGCGCCCACCGGCGGGACGGCCACGGTCGACGGCGTGCCGTTCCGCAGCCACCCGCGCGGGCTCCGGCACGCCGGGGCCCTCCTCGACGCCGGCCAGGTGCACGGCGGCCGCAGCGCGGCAGCCCACCTGGCGGCGCTGGCGCGAGGCAACGGCATCCCGCTGCGCCGGGTGGGCGCGGTGTTGGAGGAGGTGGGCCTGGCGGAGGCGGCGGGCCGCCGGATCGGCGGCTTCTCGCTCGGGATGAAGCAGCGACTCGGGATCGCCACGGCGCTGCTCGGGGATCCTCCGGTGCTCATGTTCGACGAGCCGGTCAACGGCATGGATCCGGAGGGCGTGCTGTGGGTGCGCCGGCTGTTCCGACGGCTGGCCGGGGAGGGACGGACGGTCTTCCTCTCCAGCCACCTGATGTCGGAGATGGAGAACACCGCCGACGATCTCGTCGTCATCGGGCGAGGTCGATTGATCGCGGCCGAGCCGGTCCAGGACTTCGCGGCCCGCAGTGCGCGGCGCAGCGTCCTGGTGGGTACGCCGAGGGTCGCCGAGCTGTCGGCGGTGCTGGCCGGCGAGGGTGCGTCGGTCGAGCCGGAGGGCTCGGGGGGCGGGGAGCGGATCACCGTGACGGGGCTGCCCGCGGACCGGATCGGCGCGCTCGCCTTCGCGCACGGGATCCCGCTGACCGAACTGACCGGCCGCTCGGCGTCACTGGAGGAGGCCTTCATGGAACTCACCGCGGACAGCGTCGAATACCTGGCAGGAGAACGCCGATGACCACTCTCACCGCTGTGCCGCCTTCGCGCTTCGGCGACCTGCTCGCCGCAGAGTGGATCAAGCTGCGGTCGCTGCGCTCGACGGCGTGGACGCTCGCCCTCTCGACGCTGTTCGTGGTCGGCTCGGCGGCGGTGGCGGCCCTGGCCGACGTCCGGAACCTCGCGGGCGGCGCGTCGGGCCGGGCGCGGCCCGAGGGCTTCGTGCCCTTCGACGCCTACCCGCCGGCCGGCTACCTGACGTTGATGCTGGTGGCCGGGAGCGCGGGCGCGTTGACCGTGGTGAGCGAGTACGGCACCGGTCTGATCCGGACGACGACCGTGGCGGTGCCCGCGCGGGGGTCGGTGGTGCTGGCTAAGGCGGTCGTGACGGGGGTGGTGTGGACGGTGGCGGGGGCGGTGATCTCGACCGGGTCGTTCCTGGTCTCGCAGGCCGTCCTCGACGGGGAAGGGATGGGTGTGGCGATCACCCACCCCGGGGTGGCGCGGGCGCTGGTCGCGTCGGCGTTGCTGGCCCCGGTGTGCGGAGTGGTCGGCGTGGGGCTCGGGGTACTGATCCGGCACAGCGCGATGACGATGGTGAGCAGTGCGTTCCTGTTGCTGATGTTCCCGTTGTTGTTCTCGACGAGCTCGCGGTGGTCCGCGGATGTGAACCACGTGACGCTCTTCGCGGCCTGGAAGCGCCTGGTCCAGAACTGGGGCGACTCGCCGGACAACCTGGAGTACACGGCCACGGTGCCCGGCGCGGTCGCAGTGTTCGTCCTCTGGCCGCTGGTGGCAGTCGTACTGGCGGTGCTCGCAGTACGGCGCCGCGACGTGTGAGCGGAAGAGAGACGGAGGGAGTGGGAAGTCGGTCATTCCGACTTCCCACTCCGGGCATTCTGATCAGATCGTGTCGAAGCCCCCGGCGCGGACGGCATCGACGAATGACTGCCAGGCGGCAGAGGGGAAGATGAGGGCCGGCCCGTGGGGGTCCTTGGAGTCTCGGACAGGGACGACATCGGTGAAGCCATCGGCGACCTCGACGCACTGGCCGCCTTGGCCACTGAACGTACTCTTGCGCCAGCGAGCGGCGGATAGGTCAGCATGCACTTTCAAACTCCTTTCGCACTATGCGGATCAGCTCAAGGGACGCGGCCAGTGGCAGCGCTTCAACCTGTAGCCGATCGTAGTCCCTGGCCCAGCTGGCTACGGTTTCAGGATCTCGTTCCAGAAAGCCACGTTGATGACTCTCCGTATACCCGAGCATGGTCCGGTTGGGCATGGTGAGGAGGGTTACCGGATGGGCGAACGGACGATGTTCGCCGAGGCGAATCGGTGCCACCTGGATGGTCATGTGGGGCTTGCTAGTGAGCAGTTCCAGATGCCGGAGCTGGGCAGCCATCACCGCAGGGCCGCCGATCGGCCGACGCAGGCTCCACTCGTCGATTACCGCGTGAACGAGGGGCGGTGAGGGACGTTCCAAGAGGGCTTGCCGTACAAGAAGGAACCTGATTCGCTCGTCCGCCTGCTGTTGGGTGGCAGTGCCGCGCTGTACGGGAGCCGATTCGTAGGCCGCCGCATACTCGGCGGTCTGTAGGAGACCTGAGATGACGCCGATCTCGAAGAGTCGAATGTGGACTGCCTCGGCCTCCTTCTCCGCGTACTCGGGGAAGCCCTCTATCAGGATGCTGTGGTCGAGCTGATCAAGCATCAGAGCAAGCGTGCCGCCGGTTGCAAGCAGCTTGTCTGCGAGCTCCACGAACTTCCGGCTCGGTGGCCGTACTCCGCGCTCGACGCTGGAGATGTATGCACCGGAGTACCGCATCTCCGAGCCCAGACCGGTCTGGGTCAGCCCGCGCGCCTCTCGCGACCTGCGAAGCTGCACCCCAAGGGCCGCATAGGGAGATGACGTGGGGTCAAGGTCCTTGCGGTTCACGGCGCTCCTCAACTGAACCGATCCCAAGTGGCGAGTTCAGATTCTTCCCCGGTGTGGGTTCGCTGCGCAAGCATGGATGCACAGAACGTGCAAACCCGACTCCGGAGGGTGTCCATGACGCCGCCTGCTCGCATCCAGCCATCGCCCGGACTCCACGGGTACGGGGTGCGCTGGGACCACACTGCCCGGCTCTACCGGGTGCGGAACGAGATCACGGGGGAGTGGTTGCGGGGGCCGGGCGGGGAGTTGGCCGGCTTCTCGCTCCTCTCGGCCGCCGCCTCGGCCTGGCGGGCCTTCGAATGCCACCGCAGGAGCGTCTGATGGGATCCGTCCTCACCCGCGTCACCGAGGAGCGGCGCCGTGCTGCCGCGTACGCGCTCGAAGACCTCCTCGCCGTCCTCGCCCTCGCCGGAGCCGACCTTCCGGACGCCGAAATCGACTGGAGCTACGGCCGGTTGACCGGCTCCTATCTGATCGACCTCGGCTGCGCACCGCCCGACCGCATCGCCCGCATCGCGGACCTCCTCCGCAAGGGTCTCCGCTTCGAGCAGCAGGCATGAGCTCCACCCACGCCTTCGACCTCGCCGGGCGCCTGCTCTGGTGGTTGCTCTTCGCCGCCGCGCTCATCGGCGGGCTCCGTCGTCTCGCCTCCAAGGCCGCCACCCCCCACCACCGAAAGAGAGCACGACCGTGCGCACCGTCCGTGACCCCCGACTCCTCGCCAAGCCGCCCGTCTGCCGGCTCGGCTGCCTCGCGCTCCTGCGCGACCAGGCCGGGCACGTCCTCGTCGTCGACCCCGACTTCCTGGACGGCCTGATCCTCCCCGGCGGTGCGGCCGACACCAACGAGCCGCCGCACCTCGCCGCCTCCCGACACCTCCAGGCCCAGACCGGCATCGTCCGCCGGATGACGCACCTGCTCGCCGTCGACTTCTCGCCCGCCGACCGGTACCTCGAACGCCTCAACCTCGTCTTCGACGCGGGCGTCATCACCGGTCCGGCCGCGCAACGACTCGCCGTTCCGCCGCAGCACCACAGCAACCTGCTGGGTGCGCGCTTCGCCGACCCCGCCCACCTGGGCACCCTGATGAGCCTGGCCCAGAACGCCCGCGTCCAGCAGGCCCTCGCCAACGTCGGCCGTTCCCTCCCGCTCCTCACCCACGGGCAGCGCTCGGCCTGAGCGAAGGTGTTCGCCGATCGGCACGGAAACCCCCGCTCAGGAGGCGTCCGCTACGGCACGGCACTCGCCGACGGCTGCTCGCCGTTCTGGGCCTGCTGGGCTCGATCGGCGAGCAGGCGGGCGAAGGCGAGCAGTTTGCCGTCGTCGACCTTCTTGTAGCCGCCGTCGTACGAGACCCGGCCGATGACGGTACCCACGCGCAGGTACACGACGGCCGTGTACTGGTATTCCGAGCCGGTGTAGGTGCGCCCGGAGAAGGCGGAGCTGGCGTCGCCCACCGTACCGAGCGACATGGGGGCCAGGTTGTTGTCGACGGTCCGCTGCGCACCGTCGACAACCTTGCCGTACCCGGCCTCGGCGGTCTCGGCGCCGTCGAAGGTCGCGTACTGGAACGAGATCCTGGTGGCGCCTGCGGAGTCGGCGGCCTTCACCTCGCCGTTGGCCAGCCGCCCTTGGCAATCCTCGGTGCACCCGTCCAGTTCCGGCGAGCTCTCCAGGTTCCACCCGGACGGCATGGACCGCAGGTCCGGGGCAATGCCCTTCGCCAGCGTCGGGTCGGTCACCGCGGCCACTCTGTTCCGGCTGCCGCCAGAGGACCAGGGGCTGTCGTCGCCCTCCACCGTGTGGACCACCCCGTTGAGGGCGAACGACAGCACGATCACCGCCGCGAGCGCGGCGACGGCCACGACGCCGGGGCTCTTGCGGATCGTCACCGGGCCGATGGTGATCACGCCGTTGCGGACGTTGCCGCCGATGTTGATGCTGTTGCTCGCCGGTGGTGCAGCCGGCAGGCCGGCGGCCTGCCGGATCCGGTCGGCGAAGTCCGGGTCGCCCTCTATCAGCAGCAGGAGCCGGGCCCGCAGGTCGTCGGCGGTCCCGGGCGCGGCCGGATCGCCGTCGAGCCTTTCCAGCGCCTGTCGGCCGTCCTCGTCCAAGCCGAGCCGCTCGCGTGCGACACGGCCTACCTGGGCTGCCACAGCGGTAGTCGTCGCTCCTGCCACCCCGTTGGCAAGACCGGTGAGCACCGCCGTGACCCACGCCGCCAGCACCGCGCTTTCCATGGTTCCCCCACCCCACATCGACAGCCGGTTCGTGGGGCCAGCATGGCCGTCGCTCCGTGCGCCGACAATGCCCCGGACACGGTCGTGACGATCCCGTACCCGCCCGGGTGCGGGTGGCTCAATCCCCTTCTGCACCAACTGACTTCCTCTGTCACTGGCGCCGCGGCCGGGACAGGCGGGCCGCGGCGCCCCGACTGTCAGTCCCCCGCGTCACAATCCCCGCATGGAGAAACCTGCGATCGTCTCGGCGGAGGAGTGGCAGCTCGCCCGCGACGAGCTGCTCAAGGCCGAGCGGGGTGGACCGGCTGGTCTTCCGCAGCAGCGTCCTCGACCTCACCCCGTACGGCAGGCAGGAGGACTGGGGGGCTCCCTGGACGGCTGGCCGCAGCGGCCCACCTACGGGTAGCCGACGCCGTGGGTTCCGGGTGGGTGGTCGCATCGGCCGTGCCGTCCATCCGGCCAGGGCCACCTCGTCCGGGTGTTCGTCATTCGTCTGGGTGTTCGCAGCCGCCCACCCGTTGGGGTGGCTCGGCGGCGGGTGGTCTGTACACGCATCATTTGCTTGGCTTGAATCGACCCACTTCGTCGGCGGGCGGTGCCGCCCGCGGTACCACCCCCGACCTCAGCTCTCACCACTGAAGTGGAGCCGGCAGTGACCCCTGTGCACGATGGCGTCTACGCGATCGCCAAGCCCGATGAGCAGTTGCTCACCCTCCAGGCCGCCAAGGAGTTCGTGGTCCTGCTGGCCCCGACCGGCGAACCCGGGGAGCAGGACTGGGAGGTGAGTGGCGTCGCCAACGGGAACGTCGTCATCAAGAACCTCCGGCACGACAGCTACATCGGGCTGGACGGCCCGGCGGAGGTGAACCAGCAGGCCCGCGGTACGGTCGAGCCCTTCGAATGGGAGCTGCGCCAGGCGGCCCAGCGGTTCGCGTTCCACATCGTCGTCCCGGGCGGCCCGGTGGAGGGCCGCGAACTGGCGCTGGACCTGAGCGTGCTGGACATCTTCCCGCAGCGCACCGCGCTGCGCCCGCTGGAGGCGTACGACCAGGCGCAGGCCTGGCTGTTCCAGTTCCGGGAGTAGGGCCTGCCTCTTCGGTCGTCCGCGCAACCGGGTGAGGGCGGTCGAGAGGATGCGACCTGGTAGGCGACCCGGTCAACCGGCGCGGGACGACCGCACGGGTGTGGCGTTCCCGTTGCCTCCTCGAAGAACCCGTCCGGGGCGGCCGGTTGGTCGGGCAGGTGGCCGTTGACCCCCGGGGGCGCGAGGCCGTTCAGGTGGCTCAGGGCCGTGGTCGCCGGGTAGGACGCGCCCGGCGCGCGTCCTACCCGGGCGGCAGCGAACGGGCGGTCGGCGGCCCGCCCGCAGGGGGAGGCTCAGTTGCCGGTCTGCAGTTCGCGAACCAGGACGTTCCGGCACACGACGAATCCGGCGGGCTCGCCATTGCTGAGGAGGTGGAGCCTTCGGTAGGCCGGGTGCAGCTTCCCCGTGGAGCCGAGCAGCTGGTCGATCTCCGGGTCGGCCTCCACCTCCTGGATCGTCAGTCCGTGGTAGTGCGATCGGGTCTTCATGCCCAACACGCCGGCGAACTCGGCCTCGGTGATGGTGCTGCCGCGCTCCCGCCAGCGAGTGCGGAACAGGAGCCTCTGTTGTGTGGCCCGGTAGGACCAGACCTGCATGTACCGCGGAAGGTGCAGGAAGAGGGGCTCGCGCGGCGCGCCGACCGGCAGCTCGTCATCATCCCACTCCTCCTCGTCCTCCTCGTCGTCCTCGTCCTCCAGGCCCTTCGGGTCATCGGGTTCTCTGATCCGGTGCTGCGCTGACGATATGTCAATGAAGTCGTCCATGACGTCCACCTTGCCAGCACGGTGTGACGATGCGCGCCGCTGCTCGTGGGGCCCGGGGGAACGGTCGACTCACCAGGGGTGCATTCCCCGGGAAGGGATCACGCACTTCACGCTCGCGCTCGCTCTCCCCGCCACCGTGCAGGGCGCCGTCGGCGCGGCGCCCGACATCGTCCTGGTCGCGGTGCACTGCCACGGCTGGCGCGGGTGTGAGGGTGGGGGGTCGGGGCGTGTCGCCGCGCGGCAGTTGAGGCCTCACGTGTCGGAGGGTCGGTTCGGTTCCGGAAGTGCGGAGGAAACCCCTTGCCGAATGGTCAAGAAGTGTTGACCATTGGAGCATGCCTACCGATGATCTTCCCGGGACGTCGTTCCACGTCACCACCGACGAGCAGCTGCGCGCCGTCTCCAATCTCACGCGCCACCGGATCATGGCCGTGCTCCGCTTCGAGCCCGCGACGATCACGCAGATCGCCGAGCGCGTGGGCCTCGCGAAGGGGAGTTCCAGCTACCATGTGCGGCTGCTCGAACGAGCCGGCCTGGTAAAGGTGGTACGAACGCGGAAGGTCCGGGGGGTCACCGAGCGGTACTACGCGATGGCCGCGCGGTCGATCGTGCTGCCGGACCGGGGCGAGGGAGAGCCGGACGTGCTGATGCGGCACGCGATGGCCGACCTGGAGGCAGCGCCGCTGGACGGCGAGCGGCACGTGCGGATGGCGCATCTGCGGCTCACCGAGGAGCAGTTCGCCGAGCTGGGGGCGCGGCTGCAGGCGCTGGCGGACGAGTACCGGGAGCTGTCCGATCCGGCGCTGCCGGACGCGTCGCTCGTCTTCGCACTGTTCCACCCGGCATGGCGCGAGCAGACCGAAGGAGGTGCCGAGTGACCTCGGACGTTCGGAAGCTGCCCACCGGGTTCGGACGGCTGTGGACCGCGCAGACGGTGTCCTCGCTCGGTGACGGGGTGACTCATGCCGCGCTGCCGCTGCTCGCGTTGACGTTGACGCGGGATCCGATGGCACTCGCCGTCGTCACGGCCGCCGGAACGCTGCCGTGGCTGCTCTTCGGGGTGCTCGGCGGCGCGCTGGTGGACCGCTGGGACCGTCGGCGCACGATGTGGATCGCGGATGCGGCGCGTGCGGTGCTGCTCGCGATGCCGGCGGCGGCAGCCGCGCTCGACGTGCTGAGCATTCCCCTGCTCGCGGCCGTCGCCTTCCTGCTCGGCCTCGGTGGACTGTTCTTCGACACGGCCGCCACGGCCTACCTGCCGGATCTGCTCGGCCGTGACCCCGCGATCCTGGAGCGCGCCAACTCCCGCCTGCGCGGCGCCCAGACCGCCGCGTCCGGCTTCGCGGGGCCGCCCGCGGGCAGTGCGCTGCTCGCGCTCGGGCGGTCGGTCCCACTGCTCGCCGACGCGGTGTCGTTCGCGCTCTCCGCGCTGCTCGTACGGTCGCTGCCCGCCGTTCCCCGGCCCGTGCCGCAGGCCCGTGAGTCACTGCTGCGGCAGGCACGGGCCGGTGCCTCGTACGTGTTCCGGGACCGCTTGCTGCTCGGGCTCGCGCTGCGTCCGGCGGTCGGGAACATCGCCTTCTGCGCGGTGGAGACCGTTCTCGCCCTCTTCGCGCGCGACCGGCTCGGCACCGGCACCCTCGGCTTCGGCCTGCTTCTCACGGCGGAGGCCGCCGGCGGCCTGCTGGGCGCGGGCATCGCCTCCTTCCTCGGCCGACGACTCGGCACCGGCGCCGCGCTCACCTGCACGGCCGCAGTCGAGGGGCTCGCCATCCTGGGCCTCGCCGTCGCCCCGGATCCGTACGTCGCCGGCCTCGCGCTCGCCGTCTGCGGTGCGGCCATGGGCGCCACGACGGTGCTCGGCCCCTCCCTCCGGCAGGCGATCGTCCCCGCCCGCCTGATGGGCAGGGTCGCCTCCACCTCCCGCATGCTCGGCATGTGCGCCGCACCCTTCGGCGCCTTCCTCGGCGGCTGGCTGGCCACCGCCTACGGCGTGCGTACCCCGCTCTACACCGCCGCCGGCCTCCTCCTCGCCATGACCGCCGTCACGGCGACCATGACCAGCAACCGCCGGGTCGAGGCGGCGCTGTGTGCCGCCGCTCCGGCCGGCGATCCGGCTCGCCCGGAATCCCGGGAGCCCGTCGGGCAGGGTTCCCTCTAGCGGGCCCGGCGCAGGCGGCGCGCCTCCGTCCGGAGGCGGGACCAGCCGCCGGCGGCGACGATCGCGCCGGCGGCCAGGGTGGCCGCCGAGTAGCCGACCAGGGCGAGCAGCGGGTGGTCGGCGATCTCGCCGGTGCTGGGGCTCATCCACATCTCCTGCCGGTGGCCGTCGGGTCGGCTGTCGGCGACCCCGCGGCGCTCGCTGCGCGGCTCGCCGCGGAAGGTCCAGTGGTGGACGCAGCTGTGGTGCTCGGAGCCGAGGGTGTCGGGCCCGTGGAAGGAGCCGTCGAGCCGGCACTCGGTGAGGGTGGCGGTGATCGCCTGCGGGGTGCGGACCCAGTCGCGGATGCCGGTGACGGAGAGGTCGGCGGTGGCCGCGCCGATCCAGAGCGTCAGGGTGAGCAGCGCCGTGCCGACGGTGGCCATCGGCGTGCCGTCGCCGTCCCGGATGCCGAGGGAGGCGGCCACCGCGACGGCGAGGCCGGCGGCACCCGTGATCCAGAGCGGGAGGACGGGCAGGACGGCCAGGGGCGAGCCCCAGGACCAGAAGAACAGCGCGCCGGAGGCGGCGCCGATCAGCGCCGCCACCAGCGTGAGCCCGCGCCAGAACACCGTCGATTCCCCGGACATCGCGCCTCCCCGTGCCGAACGGTACCCCCGTACCCTTCCGGCTACCCCGATGCTCCCGGGCGGGGAGGCGGTTCCCGGCGGCCCTTGCGTGTCGCGGCTCAGCCGCCGACTGCGCCTGCCGGGTCGACCGCCGGGAGCCCGTACTCCACCCCGGTCAGGCGCTCCGAGAGGTCCCAGAGGCGGCGCCCGGTGTCGGCATCGGTGGCGGCGGGCGCGAGCTCCACCCGGGTCGGGGCGCCGCGCAGCTCGCCCGCGCCGTCCGGGCCGATGAACTCGCCGCTCCGCACGAGGATGTGCTCGGCGGTGCATTTCTGAGGCTCAGTCATAAGTCACATGCTGACGAGGATGGCACTTGGTGTCAACATGCCTCCGAATGCCGCTCGGGGCATCGCGCTACCATGGCGCGGTGAGCCAGGTGACCTCCCGCCCCGAACCGACCGTGACCATGGCCGAGCGCAAGCGCCGGCTCGTCGCCGACGAGTTGGCCGCGGCGGCCCTGCAACTGCTGGCGCAGAAGGGGTTCGACGCCGTCACCATCGAGGAGATCGCGGCCGTCGCCGGCGTCTCCAAGCGGACCTTCTTCCGGTACTTCGCCTCCAAGGAGGACGTGGTCGTCCAGGTGTTGGCCGACCTCGGCCCCGTGATGCGGACGGAGCTGGCGGCCCGCCCGGCCGGGGAGCGGCCCTCGCTCGCGCTGCGGAACGCCGTCTGGATCTCCGTCGCGGCCTGCGCGGACCGGGCGGAGCGCGGCGGGGCGTCCGAACGCGCCCTGCGGGTGGTGCAGTTGATCCTCGGGACGCCCGCCCTGTTGGCCCGCTTCCTGGAGCGGCAGGCGCAGTGGCGCGACGAACTGGCCGCCGAGCTGGCGCACCGCCTCGGGCTCGACCCGGTCACCGCGATGTATCCGCCGCTCGCGGCCGGGATGGCGCTGTCCGCCTTCGACGCGGTGCTGCGCCGGTGGAGCGGGAGCGACGGGGCCGAGGATCCGGCCGCCCTGCTGGAAGAGGCCTTCGCGGTGCTCGCCCCGGCGCTGGACGCGGTGGCCGGGCCGGCTTCCTGACGTGCCGGCGCCGGACGGGCGCGCCGGAACCCGCCGATGCGCCGAGCCCGCCTCGGCGGCAGGGCCGAAGGCGGGCTCGGTGTCGCAGGGGGCGGTGTCGCAGGGGGCGGTGTCGATGTGCTCGCGAGGGCGCCGGTGCAGGGCGGGCGATCAGGCGAGGTCGGCGTCCGCGATCCACGAGCCGTGGATCATCGCCGGCACGCGGCGCGGCAGGTGGACGGTGGCGACGGGCGGGACGGAGAGGTCGGAGGCGTCGAGTACCAGCAGCTTCGAGGCGTTCAGGTTGAGGTCGCTGACGACGGTGAGCAGGTAGCCGGCGTCCTCGTCGGTGGCGCCCGCGGCCGGGACGAACACGGCCTCGCTGGGCAACTGCCCGGTGCCCACCGGCAGCAGCTGCCGGGTGCCGGTGCGGCGGTCGTACTTGACCAGGGTGTGGTTGCCGACACCGCGGTCGTCCGGGAAGGAGAGCGCGTACTGGTAGCGGTGCTCGCGGCCGGTGAAGGCGTCGTTGATGGTCGGGAACTCGACGGTCAGGTCGTCGGTCTGCTCCTCCCGAACGGTGCCCGCGGCCAGGTCGACCGTCCATCGGCGGCTGCGCGAGCCGGAGTTGGGCTCGGCGCCGCGGTCGGGCGCGCCGACCCACCAGTTCCAGGAGCGCTGCCAGCCGTCCCGCCCGACGCTCGGACCCTCGACGACGATCCGGCCGGCGCCGTCCTCGTAGGCGTTGGCCAGGTGCATGGCGTAGCCGGGCAGGAGCGGGAACCAGCGGATCTTCGCCGCGCCGTCGGCGCCGCGCGGCATGACGCCGATCCGTGCGGTCTGCGCGTCGTCCCAGGCGTAGGGGATGCCCGAGTGCTCGGACGGGTCGAAGGTGACCGAGCCTTCCAGGAAGACCACGTGGTTCTCGGTGACGGCGAAGTCGTGCTTCAGCGCGGCGCTGGCGCCGGGGACCTCCTGGCTGGTGAGCACGGTGCCGTCGGGGGAGGAGACGTGGTGGATGAGGTAGGGCGGGAGCGGTGACGAGGCGAAGAAGTGCAGTTCGCAGGTGGCCGGGTCCTCCTTGGGGTGGGCGGTCATGGCCGAGGTGAGGCGGCCGTTCCAGTCGAAGGCGCCGACCGTGTCCAGCTCCCGGGTGAGCTCGAACGGCAGGTTCGCCTCGCAGAGGGCGAGCAGGCGGCCGGCGTGCTCGATGACGTGGGTGCCGGCGGTGGAGGCGGTGAGGTCGGGGCCGTGCTCGGTCAGGTAGGGGGCGCCGTCGAGGGCGGGGGTGTGCACCCAGCGGTTGCGGTACCACTCGGCGCGGCCGTCGCGGAGTCGGATGCCGTGCACCATGCCGCTGCCCTTGAACCAGTGGGTGGGGGTGATGCCGGGCTTGGGGTTGTGGCTGTTGCGGACGAGCCGACCGGTCAGCTCGGGCGGCAGGGTGCCCTCGACGGTGAGCCCGGTGGCGGTGAGCTCGTCGGCCACGGGGGTGTAGTGGCCGGTCAGGTACGGCTTGGCGGTGGCGGTCATGGCGCAGTCCTCGGTGGTCGGTTCGGGCTCGGGGCGAGATCGTCGGCGGTGCGCGGGTGCGTGCGGGGGGGTGGGGGGTTCAGGACAACAGCCCTCGGTGGGGTCAGCGGCGCTCGGCCTCGGCCTTGAGGTGGTCGAGCCAGGCCTCCAGAGACGCCCGCAGCGCGGCCTCCAGCTCGGCCGGCTGCGCCTCGACCGGCGCTCCGGCCCAGGACTCCTCGGTGTGGACGGTCACCGCGCCGTCCGTCTCCTCGAACGTCCAGACGTGGACGCCGTCGATGCCGTTGGCGGGGCCGCCCCAGACGATCCGTCGGCCGGGGACGAGCTCCAGGACGGTGGAGGTGATGTCCAGTCCGTGGGTCAGCCACCGGAAGGAGGCGCCGGGGGCGAGCGGGCCGTCCAGGCGGGCCCGGTCGACGTCCGGGAGCCAGGCGGCCCAGGAGTCGACGTCGGTGTGCAGGGACCAGACGACGGCGAGCGGCGCGTGGACGGTGGTGGTCACGCGGGCGATGGCGGGGGCGTTCTCGTCGATGGTGTGGACGGTCATGGCGGGCTCTCCTTCGAGGGGAATGGGCGGGCGGACGAGTGCGGCGCCGGGCCGTAAAGCGCTGTTCGTACCGATTTCCGTACGGGTGCGACCGCCCGGAGTTGAATGTGTGGTTGACCACTCACTCTTATGGTCAAAAGGTGGGCGGGGCAGCGGCCCGCCGGGGGAGTGCGGGCCGCCGCCCCGCCGTGCGGGGTGTGGCTGTGGGGCTCGGAGCCCGGTGTTGCGGTGGGTCAGTAGTGCGTGATCCCGGCCGACAGGGTGCGCGTCCAGGGTGCGTCGACCTCCTCGGCGCCCATCGACACCAGCAGATGGCAGAGCATGCCGGTGGCGAAGAACTCCTGGATCTGCCGTTCGTCGCCCCCGGAGGCGCCGCGGACGTACTCGACCGTGCGGGCGTAGCCCGCCCGGACGGCGTCCCGGATCGCCGGCTCGGAGACTGCCGCCGCCTGGGCGTGCAGCTGGACGAGCATCAGGTCGTTGTCGCTGATCAGCTTGGCGTAGGCGTCCCCCATGGCGTGCAGGACGGCCTCCGGTGCGCTGCTCGCGGCCTGCGCCGCGCCCTCCTCCAGGCTGCCCCGGACCTGGGTGAAGCAGTGTTCGACGACGGCGACGAACAGGGACTCCTTGTTCGGGAAGAGGCGGTAGACGTAGGCCTGCGAGATGCCGGCGGCCTTGCCGACCTCGGTGGTCGTGGTGCCGAAGTACCCCCGCGAGGCGAAGGCTCCGATCGCGGTGCGGAGCACCGTCTCCCGGCGCTCCTCGGCCGTGGACAGCTGGCGGGGGCGTTCGTTCTTCATGTGAGTACTCAATCACTCACATCTGCCCGAGTCAACCCTCCGTCAGTTCCGCCGACGGTCCGGCGGCCGCCCGGCGGTTAGCTGGTCCAGACCATTGACGCTCGCCGATCCGGCTCCCTAGCATGATCCGCACTGCGGCGGCCATACGGGGGCCCGCCGCCTCGCCGAGCGCGCAGCTCCCTCCCACCGACAGGGCACGCGGCCGAGCTATGACCTGGCCCTGTCGTCGTCGCCGACCGCGGGGCGGGCCACGAGGAGCATGATGAGCACGTCCGTCCAAGCGTCCGACCATGGGTCTGCCCACACGTCCGTCCAGCGTTCCCTCCAGGGTTCCGACCACGACTCCGTCCACGACTCCGACCGCGGCTCCGCGCAGGCGTCCCGGCCGGGCGGCGCACCGGGGGGCGTCCTGACCGTCGGGCAGGAACGCCTCTGGTTCCTGGACCAGTTGGACCCGGGCGATCCTTCCTACAACATCCCGCTGGTGCTGCGGCTCAGCGGCCGGCTGGACCCGGCGGCGCTGCGCACCGCCCTCGACGGCGTGGTCGCCCGGCACGAGGCGCTGCGCAGCCGCTTCCCGAACGAGGACGGCCTTCCGTCCGTCGTGGTGGAGCCGCCGGCGCCGGTCGTGCTGGAGGAGGCCGACCTGCGGGACCGCCCGCAGGGCCTGCCCGCCGCGCTCGCCGAGCGCACCAACCGCGGCTTCGACCTCGCCCGCGGCCCCCTGCTGCGCGCCGCCCTGCTGCGCACCGGCGAGGACGAGCACGTCCTCTGCCTGGTCGTCCACCACATCGCCGCCGACGGCTGGTCGCTCGGCCTGCTGCGCACCGAACTCGCCGACCGCTACGCCGCCCTGCGCGCCGGCCGCCCGCTCGACCTGCCGCCGCCGCCCTCGTTCCTGGCCCACGCGGCCGCCGAGCGGGCCCGGCTGGCCGGCCCCGAGACGGTGGACGCGCTCACCTACTGGCGCGAGCGGCTGGCCGACGCGCCCGCCCTGGAGCTGCCGCTGGACGTGCCCCGGCCGGCCCGCCCCAGCAGTGCGGGCGCCTTCCACACCCGCGTCCTGCGCGGTATCGGCCCTGAGCTGGAGGCCTTCGCCCGTGCCCGCCGGCTGACGCCGTTCATGGTGCTCGCCGCCGCCCATCAGGCGGTGCTCGGCCGCTGCACGGGCCAGGACGACTTCTGCCTCGGCGTGCCCACCGCCGCCCGCACCACCGTCGAGGCCGAGCAGGTGATCGGCTACTTCTCCAGCGCCCTGGTGCTGCGCGCCGACCTCTCCGGCACCCCGACCTTCGCCGACCTGCTGCGCCGTACCCGCTCCGGCTGGCTCGGCGCGCTCGGCCACAGCCAGGTGCCGTTCGAGCAGCTCACCGAGGAGCTCCGGGTGGAGCGCGACCCGGGCCGCACCCCGGTCTTCCAGACCCTGCTGACCGTCCACACCCAGAGCGGCGGCGCGCTGGACGAGCACGCCTTCGCCGACCTGCGCTGCACCGAACTCGACGGCGGCTACACCGCCGCCAAGTTCGAACTCACCCTGGACGTCCGGCAGGACGGCGCGGACCTTCAGGCGATCTTCGGGTACCGGACCGACCTGCTGGACGAGGCCTGGGTCACCCGGCTCGGCCGCCGGTTCGACACCCTGCTGCGCGCCGCCCTCGCCGACCCGGACACCCCGGTCCACCTGCTGCCGCTGCTGGACGCCGCGGAGCTCGCCGAGGCCGGCGCCGCGGAGGCCGGACCGGCGCTGCCGCCGCACCCGGGGACGGTGCTCGCCGCGATCGACCTCGCCGCCGCCGAGCAGCCCGGCGCGACCGCCCTGGAGAGCCGCGAAGGCCGCCTCAGCCGGGCCCGACTGGCAGCGGAGTCGCTCCGGTTGGCGGCCCGGCTGGCCGCCGCCGGGGTGCGTCGCGGCGACCTGGTGGCATTCTGCCTGCCGCGGGGCCCGCACGCGGTGGTCACCATGCTGGCCGCCTGGCGGGCCGGCGCCGGCTACCTCCCGCTGGACCCGGAGTACCCGGCGGCCCGGCTGGCCTTCATGCTGGCCGACAGCGGCGCCGCCGTCCTGGTCACCACCGACGGCCGCCCGGTCGAGGGCCTGCCCGCAGACGTCCCGGTGGTCCCCGTCGTCCCGGCCGGCGCAGCCGTCGCGGTCACCCCGGCGGCGGAGGACGCACCCGAGGACACGATCCGCCCCGACGCCGCCGTGCGCCCCGAGGACCCGGCCTACCTGATCTACACCTCCGGCTCCACCGGCACCCCCAAGGGCGTGCTGGTGCCGCAGCGCGCGCTGGCCGCCCGGGTCGCCTGGATGCGCGAGGGCTACGGCGTCACCGCCGCCGACCGGGTCCTCCAGTTCGCCTCGCTGAGCTTCGACACCTGCGCCGAGGAGGTCTTCCCGGCGCTCGCCGCCGGCGCCGCCCTGGTGCTCGCCGAACCCGGCGCCGCGCTGCCCGACCAGCTCGCCGAGCCCTCCGCCGCCGGGCTCACCGTGCTCGACCTGCCCACCCCGTACTGGCACCGGCTCGTCGCCGACCTCGACGCCACCCCGTGGCCGGCCGGCCTGCGGCTGCTGGTGCTCGGCGCCGACCAGGTGCAGCCCGAGGCCGTCGCCGCCTGGCGGGTGCGCTTCGGGGACACGGTCCGGGTGGTCAACTCCTACGGGCCCACCGAGACCACGATCATCGCCACCACCGCCGACCTCGGCGCCGCGGACGCCGCCGCCCGGCCGCCGATCGGCCGCCCGATCGGTGCCACCACCACCGCCGTCCTCGACCGGCACGGCACCCCGGTGCCGCCGGGCACCCCCGGCGAGCTGGTGATCGGCGGAGCGGGCGTCGCCCTCGGCTACCTCGGCCGGCCCGGCGCCACCGCGCGGGCCTTCGTGCCCGACCCGGACGGCCCGCCCGGTGCCCGCCGCTACCGCACCGGCGACCTGGTCCGGCGCCGCGCCGACGGCGCCCTGGAGTTCCTCGGCCGGATCGACAGCCAGGTCAAGCTCCGCGGCTACCGGATCGAGCCCGGCGAGACCGAGAGCGCCCTGCTCGCCCTGCCCGGCGTCGGCCAGGCCGTGGTGACCGTCCGCGGCGACGCCCTTCTCGGCTACGTGGTGCCCGCCGCCGGCGAGCCCACCCCCGGGCCGGACGCCCTGCGCACCGCGCTCACCGCCGTCCTCCCCGGCCACCTGGTGCCCAACGCCCTGCTGGTGCTGGACGCCCTGCCGTTGACGCCCAACGGCAAGCTCGACCGCGGCGCCCTGCCCGCCCCCGACACCCGGCCCGATCTGCGCGCCGCCTACCTCGCGCCGCGCACCGAGGCCGAGGAGCTGGTCGCCGAGGTCTGGCAGGAGGTGCTCGGCCTCGACCGGATCGGCGCCCTCGACGACTTCTTCGACCTCGGCGGCCACTCCCTGCTGGCCACCCGGGTCGTCGCCCGGATCCGTGCCGCCGTCGACCTCGCCGTGCCGCTGCGCACCCTCTTCACCCACCGGACCGTGACCGCCTTCGCCGACGCCGTCGAGGCCGCCCTGGTCGCCGAACTCGCCGAGCTGTCCGAGGACGCCGCCGAGGAACTGCTCGCCGCGCAGGACTCCCCGGAAGGGACCATCACGCCGTCATGAGTACCGAGACCCCCGTCGCCGGAACCTCCGTCGCCGGAGCGGGCGCGTTCCCCGAGGCCGAGCCTCCCAGGGCCGAGCCCCCCGCGGCGTGGCTCTCCGCCGCCAAGCGGGAGCTGCTCAGCCGCCGCCTCAAGGCGCGCACCGCCCCGAAGCAGGCCGTCCCGCGCCGCCCCGAGGGTGCACCGGTGCCGCTCTCCTACGCCCAGGAACGCCTCTGGTTCATGGAGCAGTTCGCGCCCGGCACCGCCGCCTACAACATCCCGGTGGTGCGCCGGCTGCGCGGACCGCTCGACACCGCGGCGCTGCGCCGCGCGCTGGACGCCTCGGCCGCCCGGCACGAGACGCTCCGCTCGCGCTACCCGGCCACCGAGGACGGCCGCCCGGTGCTGGAGATCGTCGAGCCGGGCCCGGTCGAGCTGGCCACCGCCGAGGCGGCCGACGACGAGGAGGCCGGCCGGCTGGTCGACCGGGCCGCCGCCGTCCCCTTCGACCTCGAGAACGGGCCGTTGCTGCGCGCCCTGCTGGTCCGGACCGCCGTCGACGACCATCTCCTGCTGCTGGTGGTCCACCACAGCGTCAGCGACGGCTGGTCCAGCGAGGTACTGGTCGGCGAGGTGCTGCGCGGCTACGCCGCGTACACCGCCGGCAAGCCCGATCCGCTGCCGGAACTCACCGTCCAGTACGGCGACTTCGCCATCTGGCAGCGCGAGCGGCTGAGCGGCGAGCGGCTTGCCGCCGAAGTCGCCCACTGGGCCCGTGAGCTGGCCGGCGTCGAACCGCTTCAGCTGGCGGTCTCCCGGCCCCGCCCGCCCCGGCAGACCTTCGACGGCGCCGGCTACGGCTTCCGCGTCGAACGCGAGCTGCTGGACCGGCTCACCGCCCTCGGCAAGCAGCACGACGCCACCGTCTACATGGTGCTGCTGGCCGCCTTCCAGGCCCTGCTGGCCCGCTACAGCGGCCAGACCGACTTCGCCGTCGGCTCACCCATCGCCGGCCGACCGGAGCCCGAACTGGAGCCGCTGATCGGCATGTTCGTCAACGTGCTGGCGCTGCCCGCCCGGCTCGGCGGCGACCCCTCCTTCGCCGAACTGCTCCGGCGCACCCGGGAGACCTGCCTGGAGGCCTACGCCCACCAGGAGCTGCCCTTCGCCCAGCTGGTCACCGAACTGAAGGTGCCCCGGGACGTCAGCCGGCCGCCGGTCTTCCAGGCCGTCCTGGCCGTCCAGAACTACGCCACCACCCGTGAGGGGATCGGCGAGCTCCCGCTGGACGTCGAGCCGTCCGGCGTTCGGGCCAGCGGCACCCGGTTCGACCTGGAGCTGTTCCTCCAGGAGTGGCCGGACGGCCTGGCCGGCGCCTTCAACTACAACACCGACCTGTTCGCCGAGGAGGACGTCGCCCGCCTCGGCGGCCACCTCGGCCGCCTGCTGGAGGCCGCCGCCACCCGGCCCGACGTTCCGCTGTCCACCCTCGACGGCCTCGCCGAGGACGAACGCGCCTTCGAACTGGAGGAGTTCAACCGGACCGCGACCGACCACCCGGACACCACGCTCACCGCGATGATCGCCGAGCAGATCGCCCGCACCCCGGACGCCGTCGCCGTCTCCTTCGAGGACGCCCCGGTCCTCACCTACCGCCAACTCGACGCCGCCGCCGACCGGATCGCCGCCCGCCTCGTCGCCGAGGGCGTCGGCCCCGGCAGTCTGGTCGCGATCAGCGCCGAGCGCTCGCCCGAACTCGTCGCCGGCCTGCTCGGCGTGCTGCGCACCGGTGCCGGCTACACCCCGCTGGAGCCCGAGTACCCGGCCGAACGGCTCGCCTTCCTGCTGGAGGACAGCGCCGCGCCGGTCCTGCTCACCCAGCGGCGGCTGCCCATCCCCAGGGGCTGCACCGCCCGCGTCCTGCTGCTCGACGACCCCGCCGAGTGGCCCCGGGCCAGGAACCGCCCGGCCGGCCCGACGCCCGGTGACACCGCCTACCTGATCTACACCTCCGGCTCCACCGGCCGTCCCAAGGGCGTTCCCAACACCCACCGCGGCATCGCCAACCGGCTGCGCTGGATGCAGGACGCCTACCGGATCGGCCCCGGTGACGCCGTCCTGCAGAAGACCCCGGCCGGCTTCGACGTCTCCGTCTGGGAGTTCTTCTGGCCGCTCGCCACCGGTGCCCGCCTGGTGCTGGCCAAGCCCGGCGGCCAGAAGGACGCCGCCTACCTGCGCGACCTGATCGCCCGGGCCGGCGTCACCACCGCCCACTTCGTGCCCTCGGTGCTCACCGTCTTCCTCGCCGAGGAAGGCCTGGAGAAGTGCGCCCCGCTGCGCCGCGTCGTCTGCAGCGGCGAGGCCCTCCCGCCCGACACCGCACGGGAGTTCACCGCCCGGCTGCCGCACTGCGCCTTGGCCAACCTGTACGGTCCCACCGAGGCCGCCGTCGACGTCTCCGCCTGGGAGTGCGAGGGCCCGCTGGAGACCGTCCCGATCGGCCTGCCGATCGACAACACCCGCCTCTACGTGCTGGACCCGGCGCTTCGCCCCGTCCCGCCCGGCGCCCCCGGCGAACTGCACATCGGCGGCACGGCCGTCGCCCTCGGCTACCACCGCCGGCCCGGCCTCACCGCCGCCCGCTTCGTCCCCGACCCGTACGGTCCGCCCGGCTCCCGGCTCTACCGCACCGGCGACCTCGCCCGCCGCCGGCCCGACGGCACCCTGGAACACCTGGGCCGGATCGACCAGCAGGTGAAGATCCGCGGCCTGCGGATCGAACCCGGCGAGACCGAGGCCCTGCTGCGGGCCCGGGACGGCATCGCCGACGCCGCCGTCGTCGTCCGCGAGGACACCCCCGGCGACAAGCGTCTGGTCGGCTACCTCGTGCTGCACCCCGGCGCGGAGGAGCCCGACCCGGCCGCGCTGCGCGCCGCGCTCAAGCAGTCGCTGCCCGACCACCAGGTGCCCACCGCCTACCCGGTGCTGGACGCGCTGCCGCTGACCCCCAACGGCAAGCTCGACCGCCGCGCGCTGCCCGCCCCCCGGGTGCGCCGCGCAGGCGCCGGCATCCTCCGACCCGAGACCGAGGCCGAGCGGGTGCTCGCCGGGATCTGGGCCGAGGTGCTCGGCGTGCCCGAGGTCGGCACCGACGAGGACTTCTTCGACCTCGGCGGCCACTCGCTGCTCGCCACCCAGGTGGTCGCCAAGGCCCGCAAGCGCCTCACCGAGGCCGGCGCCCGCCCGATCAGCGTGATGGACCTGTTCACCTGCCGCACCGTGCGCGACCTCGCGGCCCTGGCCGACCTGTCCGAACATGACCGCGGCCCGCGCAGGCTGCTGCACCGGCTCACCCGTGCGGTGCCCGCCGGGCGCCGTCGGCTCACCCTGGTCTGCGTCCCGTACGGCGGCGGCAGTGCGGTGGTCTACCAGCCCGTCGCCGACCTGCTGCCGGCCGACACCGAGCTGTGGGCGGTCGCCATTCCGGGCCACGACGTCGGCGTCACCGAACAGCACCTGCCCTTCGACGAACTCGCCGGGCAGCTCGCGGAGGAGATCCGCGAACGGGTCGAGGGCCCGCTGGTGGTGTACGGCCACTGCGGCGTCGGTACCGCCCTGGCGGTCGCCGTCGCCCGGCTGCTGGAGGCCTCCGGCCGCGAGCTCGAAGCCGTCTACGCCGGCGCGCAGTTCCCCTTCGCCAGGCCGCGGAGCAAGGTGCTGACCGGGCTCAGCAAGCTGGCCTCGCTGGAGCCGTTGCTCGGCGACCGGGTCTACGTCAACTGGCTCACCGGCATGGGCGTCGACACCTCCGAACTCGACCGGGAACAGATCCGGTTCATCGTCGGCAACATGCGCCGCGACTCCAAGGCGGCCGAGGAGTACTTCACCCGGGCCATCGCCGAGGTCGACGCCGGCGCGCCGCGGCTCAGGGCCCCGTTGGTCTCGCTGGTCGGCGACCGCGACCCGGCGGCCGACTTCTACCAGGAGCGCTACCGCGAGTGGCTGCTGCTCGCCGAGCGGTCCGCCGTCGCGGTGCTCGACCAGGGCGGCCACTTCTTCGTCAAGTACCGGGCGGACGAGGTCGCCGAGGCCGTCACCACCGTCCACCGCGCCGTCCTGGACGGCGAGACCGACCGGCTGCCGGCGCACGGGCCGGAGGCCTCGTGGTGGTTCCACGGCGAGACGGGTCCGCCCACCCCGCCGGCGGTCGGGGCTGCGGCCCCGCAGGCCCCGCAGGCCCCGGAGACCGTCCAGACCGCCCAGGCCCCGCAGGCTGCGCCGGTCGACGACGGGCCGCAGCCCAGCATGGGCCGCTTCCTGGCCGTGGCCGCCGGGCAGTTGGTCTCGATCACCGGCTCGGCGCTCACCGAGTTCGCGCTGCCGATCTGGATCCTGCTGGAGACCGGCTCGATGGCCCGGTACGCGCTCTACGCCGTCGTCGCCATGCTGCCCGGCATCCTGGCCGGCCCGGTGGCCGGGGCCCTGGTCGACCGGCTGGACCGGCGCAGGGTCATGCTCGCCGGCGACATCGCCGCCGGCGCCACCCAGGCCGGGATGCTCGCGCTGCTGCTCGCCGGGCAGCTGCACTCCTGGGAGGTCTACGCCCTGCTCGGCGTGCTCTCCGTGGCGCTCACCTTCCAACGGCTCGCCTACGCCTCCGCGGTGCCGCAGATCGTGCCCAAGCAGTACCTCGGCCACGCCAACGGCGTCGTCCAACTAGCCTTCGGGGCAGCACAGTTCGTCGTGCCGCTGGTCGCGGTGGCGCTCATGGCGGCGATCGGCCTGCGCGGCATCCTGATCATCGACGTGGCCAGCTACGCGCTCGCCGTCGGCATCCTGCTGGCGGTCCGCTTCCCCCGGACGCTGCCCTGGACCCGCCGTGAGTCGCTGGTGGAGGAGATCAAGCACGGCTTCGAGTACTCCTGGCGCAACCGGGGCTTCCGCTCCATGCTGCTCTGGTTCGCCGGCCTGAACGTCTTCCTCTCCCCGCTGTTCCTGCTGGTCACCCCGATGGTGCTGGCCTTCTCGGACCTCGCCGGCGCCGCCTGGGTGGCCGTGGCTGGCGGCGCGGGAGCGCTGCTCGGCGGCATCGCGATGGGCTTCTGGGGCGGCCCCCGCCGACACCGGCTGCGCGGCATGCTCGGGCTCGCCGGCCTGCTCTCCGCGGCCTGCGCCGTCACCGGCCTGCACGCCGGCCTCTGGGTGGTCGCCGCCGGGGCGTTCGGGATGTCCTTCGCACTCTCCCTCGTCAACGGCGTCTACTCGACCATCGTCCAGGTCAAGGTGCCGCAGCGGTTCCACGGCCGGGTCTTCGCCCTCAACACCCTGGTCGCCTGGTCCACCCTGCCGCTCGGCCACGGTGTGATCGCCCCGCTCGGCTCCGCGCTGTTCGGGCCGCTGATGGACGACGGCGGCGCGCTCGCCGGGGTGTTCGGCCCGCTGCTCGGCACGGGGCCCGGCCGCGGCATCGCCCTGATGTACCTGCTGTTCGGCCTCGCGATGCTGGTCCTGGTCGCGGTGGGCCTGCGCCTGCCGGCCCTGGCCCGGTTCGACCGTGACGTGCCCGACGCCGAACCGGACGACCTGGTCGGCCTGCGCGAGCGCGCCCGCGCCGCGGCGGCCCGCCGGGCCGAGCGGCCGGAGCCGGTCGCACCGTCGGCGCGGGCCGGCGGCTGACCCCGCCCGCAGCCCCGTTCGAGGCCCCGTCCGCAGCCCCCCCCCCCCCGGGCCCCGTCCCGTACCGAGGAGTACACCGTGAGCATGGCAGCCCACTACCAGGTGGTCGTCAACGACGAGGAACAGCACGCGCTCTGGCCGGTCGGCACCCCGCTGCCCGCCGGCTGGCGGGCCGAGGGCTTCACCGGCAGCGAGGAGGAGTGCAGCGCCCACGTCGACGAGGTCTGGCCGGACATCCGCCCGCTCAGCCTGCGCCGCCGGACGGCCGGGCCGGCGGCCGGGGCGGCCGAGTGAGCGGCCCCGGCGCGGGGCACGGCGACGCGCGGTCCGGCGGCGCCCGGCGCGGCGGCGGGCGGTGCGGATGAGCACACCGGCCCGGCCCACCAGGCCCGCCCCGACCGTCCTGCCCGTGCGCTTCGCCGGCAGCCGCACCGGCGAAGGCCCGCTCACCTGGGGCCAGCGCGCCATCTGGCACGCCATCGGCCGCACCGCGCCCAACGACCACTACTTCAACCTGGCCCGGGTGCTGCCGCTCGCCGAACGCGGCGCCGGCGTCCCCGAGGAACGGTTCACGGCCGCGGTCGCCGCGCTGGTGGCCCGGCACGAGGCGCTGCGCACCCGGCTGGACGTCGCCGACGGCGAGCCGCGCCAGCGTCTCCACGACACCGGCCGGCTGGACGTCGCCGTGGCCGACGAGCCCGACTCCGACCGCACGGGGCGGGCCGCCGCGGAGCTGCTGGCCCGCCTGGCCGGCACCCGCTTCGACTACCGGGGTGAGTGGCCGGTGCGGATCGGCGCGGTCCGAAGCGGCGGCCTGGTCACCCACGCCGTGCTGGCGCTCTGCCACCTCGCCGCCGACGGCCACGGAGCCGAGCTGCTGGTCCGCGACCTGCGGCTGCTGATCCGACGCGGCGCGGCCGGCCGCCCGTGCACCGACACCCCGCTCGACCTCGCCCGTGAGCAGCACGGCCCGGCCGGGCGGCGGCGCGGCGAAGCCGCGCTGGCCCGCTGGGAGGCCGCCTTCCGGCGGATGCCGCCCACGATGTTCCCGCGGCCGGTGGCCGAGCCGCGCAGCCCGCGGTTCTGGACCGGCCGGCTGGTCTCCCGCGCCCTCGGGCGGGCCACCGACACGCTCGCCGCCGCCCACGGCGTCAGCGGCTCCACGGTGCTGCTGGCCGGCTGCGCCGTGCTGGTGGCCGCCGACCAGGGTCACCCGCTGGCGACCGTGCTGCCGATCGCCGGCAACCGCGCCGTCCGCGACCACCGGGAGCTGGTCGGCACCCTCTCCCAGGACGCGCTGTTCGTGCTGGACCTCCCCCCGGACGCCCGGACGACCTTCCCCGACCTGCTGCCGGTCGCCTGGCGCGCCGCGCTGGCGGGCTACCGGGCCGCCGCCTACCACCCGTCCGCGTGGGAGGAGCTGCGCGAGCGGGTGGGCCGGGAGCGCGGTACCGAAGTGCACCCGTACTGCTGCTTCAACGACATGCGGCTGGTGGACCGGCCGCTCCCGGACGGGCCGCCGGCCACGGCCGAGGAGCTGGCCGCCGCCCGCACCGAGAGCACTCTGGACTTCCCGGCCACCCAGGAGCTGGTGGCGTGCCGCTACCTGGACTAATCGCAGTGCACCGGGCTTCAGCCCGGTGGTGAAGCGATTCTGAACCCTGCTCTGACCTGTGCGGTGGGCACCCTCCCGCACTGTGGACGGTGCCCACCGCAGACCGTCAAGCCGGACGGTTCTGCTGCTCGATGTACTGCCGGACTATCGACAGCGGCGCGCCGCCGACTGATCCGGCGAAGTACGAACCGGACCACAGACGCTGTGCCCGCCAGTAGTGCTTGACCAGCTCGGGGTACTCCTGCCGCAGCCGGCGCGAGCTGACGCCTTTGAGCGAGTTGACCAGCTTGGACAGGGCGACCTTCGGCGGGAAGTTCACCAGCAGGTGGACGTGGTTGTTCTCGCCGTTGAACTCGACCAACTCCACCTCGAAGTCGGCGCACACGTCCCGCATGATCTCTTCGAGCCGGGTCAGATGCCGCTCGGCGAACACCTTGTGACGGTACTTCGTCACGAAAACCAAGTGCGCATGCAGGGCGAAAGCGCAGTGCCGACCAGTGCGGATGTTCTGATACTCAGCCATAAACCAAAATGGTACGGTGCTGACCGTGCAGCTCAGGTACAGCTTCCGCGTGTACCCGAACGGGCCTCAGCGTTCCGCGCTGGCCAGGGCGTTCGGGTGTGCACGGGTGGCCTTCAATGATGCCCTCCGGGCACGTGAGACCGCCCGCGCCGCCGGGCTGCCGTTCATCCCGTCCGGCGAGCTGTCCAAGCAGCTCACGGCCGCGAAGAACACCCCCGAACGGGCATGGCTCGGCGAGGTGTCCGCCGTGGTGCTGCAACAGTCCCTCCGGGACCTGGACACCGCCTACCGGAACTTCTTCGACGGCCTCAAGGGCATGCGCCCGAAGATGGGACCGCCCCGGTTCAAGTCCCGCAAGGACACCCGGCAGGCGATCCGCTTCACCGCGAACGCCCGATGGAAGATCACACCGGGCGGCGACCTATCGCTGCCGAAGATCGGCGACGTGCGGGTGAAGTGGTCCCGCGCCTTGCCGTCCGTGCCATCCTCGGTGACGGTGATCAAGGACAGCGCAGGCCGGTACTTCGCCGGCTTCGTTGTCGAGACGGACCCCGAGATCCTTCCCGAGACCGAACCGGTCACCGGTCTCGATCTCGGCCTCGGACACTTCGCCGTCCTCTCGGACGGGCGGAAGATCGACGCCCCGAAGTTCCTCCGGCGCGCAGAGAAGAAGCTCAAACGCGCACAGCAAGCCCTGTCCCGTAAGGCCAAGGGCAGCAAGAACCGCGAGAAGGCCCGTCACAAGGTCGCTCGCAACCACGCACGGGTGGCCGACGCCCGGCGCGAGTTCCACCACCAGGTCTCCACCGGACTGATTCGCGAGAACCAAGCAATCGCGGTGGAAGACCTGGCGGTCAAGGGACTCGCCCGCACACGGCTCGCCAAGTCCGTGCACGACGCCGGATGGTCGGCGTTCGTCACCATGCTGGAGTACAAGGCCGCGAAGTACGGCCGGAACCTGATCAAGATCGGCCGCTTCGAGCCGACCTCCCAGGTTTGCTCCCACTGCGGCGTCAAGGACGGCCCCAAGCCGCTGAACATCCGCGTCTGGCAGTGCCAGGCGTGCGGCGTCTGGCTGGACCGGGACGTCAACGCCGCCGTCAACATAGCCACGGCCGCCGGACTGGCGGTGTCAGCCTGTCGAGCGCGGGTAAGCCGGGGACCCGTCCCCGCACAGCGCGAAGAAGCAGGAACCCACCGAGACGGTCAGACGACCGTGGTAGGAATCCCCGCCCTTTAGGGCGGGGAGCGGAAGTCAATGCGTCCACCTCACCGGCGCCCGCGACACCCTGACCGTCACGCTCACCGCCGACACCGCCTACCTGCCGCCGGACGCGATCCTGGGCCACCTGCGGGCCCTGGAGGAGCTGGTGCTCTCCTCGGCCGCCGGCCGGCCGCCCAGGCTGGCCGAGCTGCCGGGGCTGCTGGCCAGGGCCCGGGAGGCCTGATGACCGGTGACCTCGTGCCCCTGCCCCCCGTCGCGCCCGCCTCCCCGTCGTCGCCCGCCGTCCTGTCTCCGGCTCCGGCCCCGGCCGAGCCCGTGGTGCCGAGCCGCTCGCCTGGGCCGGGGCCACCTCCTGCCCGCAGGGCGGGCGGCTCCGCTTCCACCTCGCCGCAGGCGACACCGGTGGGCCGCTGCGCGGCCGGGTCGTGGTGACCGACGCCGTCACCGACGAGGTCCGGCTCAAGGCCCCGGTGGACGGCACCGGCTGGGTGCTGGACGTGCCCGCCGAGTGGCCCAGCTCGCTCTACCGGGCGACCTTCCACGACGACCGGCGGGAGGTACCGGCGCCGGCCGTCGACGCCGAGCACGAGGTCTGGTTCGTGGTCCGCGCCGCCCGGCCGGGCGCGGGCAGCGCCGTCCTGGTCTCGATCCCTTTCGCCACCTGGCGCGCCTACCACCGGGCCGGCGAGCCGGGCCGCGGCCTCTACTACGCCGAGCAGCCCGACCGCGCCGCCCGGGTCCCCCTCGCCGCCCCCGGCGGCGGGCCGCCGCCCGAGCGCTGGGAGGAGCCGCTGCTGCGCTGGCTCCCCGCGGCCGGCTACCGGGTCGAGTACTGCTCCGGTCTGGACCTGCACGGCGGCGGTGGACTGCTCGCCCGCTACCGACTGCTGGTGGTGAACGGCCACGACGAGTACTGGTCGGCCGAAATGCGCGACAGCGTCGAGGAGTTCGCCCGTCGAGGCGGCAACCTGGCGTTCTTCGCGGGCAATACCTGCTGGTGGCAGATCCGGTTGGAGGACGGCGGCCGGACCCTGGTCTGCCACCGCGACGCCGCCGCCGACCCGGTCACCGCCACCGACCCGCGCCGGGCCACCGTCGAGTGGTCCAGCTCGCCCGTCGACCGCCCGGAGAACACCCTGACCGGCGTCAGCTTCCGGGCCGGCGCCGGCGCCTGGGGCGACGGCATGGCCGTGATCGGGCGCGAGTCCTACACCGTCCGCTTCGCCGACCACTGGGTCTTCGCCGGCACCGGGCTCGCCGACGGCGAGACCTTCGGCCGCGGCGCCCTCGGCTACGAGACCGACGCGGCCGAACTCGACTGGTCCGCCGGCGTCCCCAGGGCCACCGGCCGGGACGGCACTCCGCGCTCCTTCGCCGTGCTCGCCACCGCCGACCTGCGGCACTGGCGCCGTCACGGTCAGGGCGGCTGGGCCACCCTCGGGGTGTTCCGGCTCGGCGCGGGCACCGTCTTCAACGCGGCCACCATCAACTGGGGCCGGGCGCTGGGTGATCCGGTGGTCGACCGGATCACCCGCAACGTCCTGGACCGGCTCGGTGCCGCCGCCCCGGCCGAGCGCTGGCACGTGATCGGCCCGGCCCGCGGGCTGCGCGCGCTGGCCGCCTGCGAGGGGCTGCTCTTCGCGGTCTCCGCCGACGGGACGGCCCTGCTGCACCGCGAGCCCTCCGACCAGAACCTCCCCTGGCAGCCCTGCGGACCGGCGCCCGGGATCCGTTGTCTGGCCGCCCCGCGCGAGGCGGCCGGCCCGCTGCCGCTGGCCCTGCTCGCCGTGACCGAGGACGACGAACTGCTCCACCGCGACCCGGTCCCCGGCCCCGCCCCCTGGAGCCCGGCCGGACGGGTGCCGCCCGGCACCACTGCGCTGGCACTCTGCGACGCCGGGCTCTTCGCCGTCACCGGCCACGACGACACCCTGCACCACCGCTCCGCCCTCGCGCCCGACGCGCCCTGGCGCCCGCTCGGTCCGGCCGCCGGCGCCCGCGCGCTCGCCGTCCTCGACGGGCGCCTCCACGCCCTCACCCCGGACGGCCTGCGGAGCCGCCCGCCCGTCCCGGACGCCACCCCGTTCGCCCCGCCCGTCCCCTTCCCCGCGGCCACCGCCCTGACCGGCCACGCCGGCCGCCTGCTGGCCCTCGGCCGAACGGGCCACCTGCTCAGCCACCCGGGTCACTGACCGGCCCGCCGGGGCCGACGGGCGGCGACGGCTCAGGGGGAGCGGGTCACCGTGCAGCGCAGGCCGCGGAAGGTGGACGAGCCCATCTCCGGGTTCTCGTCCTCGTTGCTGGTCAGCAGGTTGACGTTCGCCTCGCGCCAGCCGCCGTCGGCGCCGCGCTCCGGGTACCACCAGGCGGCCGGTGCCACCACCACATCGGGGGCGATCTTGTCGGTGACCCGCACCCGCAGCCGGATCCGCCCGGTGCGGGTGGCGAGCTCGGCCCAGTCGCCGTCCGCCAGGCCCTCACGGGCGGCGGCATCGGGGTGCATGTCGAGCAGGGGCTCGGGCTCCTTGCCGCGCAGCGACGGCAGGTCGCGGAACTCGGAGTTGAAGTAGAACGGAGAGTGCGCGGAGGTGAGCAGGTAGGGGCCGTCCTCGGGGCTGCCGACCGGTGGGCCGGCGACCGGCAGCGGCGGGTAGCCGAAGGCCCGGAGGGCGTCGCAGCGCAGGCCGACCTTGCCGCTGCGGGTGCCGAAGCCGCGCTCGCGGTACTTGTGGTAGACCAGCGGGGTGGCCCGGTAGTGGAGCTCGGCCAGCTGCCGCCAGTCCATCCCGATCGGCTCCAGCCGGGCGTCCAGCGAGTCCCGGGCGTCCGGCCAGAAGTCGGCGGACAGGCCGAGCCGGTGGGCGAGTTCGGTGAGGATCCACTCGTCCGAGCGGCTGTCGCCGACCCGTGCGAAGGCCTGCCGGGCCGCGACGTAGTGGGCGTGCTCGACGATCTGGTCCCGCTCCAGCCAGCCGCCGACCGGGAGCACCACGTCGGCCATGGCCGTGGTCGGGGTGAGCCGGAGGTCCGCCGCGGCGAGGAAGTCCAGCCGCTCCAGGGCCTTCCGGACGCGGTCGGAGTCGGCGTAGTTGAGCAGCAGGTTGCTGCCGTGCACCAGCATCGTGGTGACGGGGTGCGGGGCGGCCGGGTCGAGCACGGCGTCCCAGACCGAGCCGGGGTGCGCCCAGCCCGACATGGCGAGGATCCGGTGCCGGTCGCCGCCGAGCCGCTTGGCGGCCTGCTCGGGGGCCAGCAGCTCGGCGCGCGGGAAGGAGCGCCGGCCGTCGATGCCGGGCGGGTCCCAGAGGACGTCGCCGCCGGGCCGGTCGAGGTTGCCGCAGATCGCCGAGAGCAGCAGGACGGCCCGGCAGGTGTGGAAGGAGTCGCGGTGCTGCTGCGGCCCGGTGCCCAGCTCGATGGCGGCGCTCGGCGCGGCCGCGTACGCGAGGGCGGTGGCCCGGATCTGCTCGGCGGGTATGCCGGTCCGCTCGGCGACCGCCTCCGGGGTGTAGTCGGCCACGTGGGCGGCGAGGTCCTCGAAGCCGACGGTGAACTTCTCGACGAACTCGTGGTCGTAGGCGTCGGCCTCGATCACCGTGTAGATCATCGCGAGCGCCAGGGCGGCGTCCCCGCCGGGCCGGACCTGGAGGAACCTCTCGGCGCGCGAGGCGAGTTGGGTGCGCCGTGGGTCGATCACGATCATCCGGGTGCCGTCCCGGACGGCGGCGAGCAGCCGGGTGCCGATCACGCCGTCGCCGTGGGTGAGCGCCTTGTTGGAGCCCCAGAGCAGCACCAGGTCGGGCCGGCCCTCGTAGTCGCAGAAGGTGAAGCCGCCCGCGGTGAGGATGCCGGCCATCACCCGCGGGTAGAAGCAGACGTGCGCCGGCCCGAGCACGTTGGGCGTGCCGAAGCTGTTGGCGAACCGGAAGACCCATTCCTGGTAGTTGCGGTCGGTGCCCTGGGCCAGCACCACCGACTCGGGACCGTGCTCGATCCGGGCCCGGTCGAGGGCGGCGGCGATCCGGTCGAGTGCCTCGTCCCAGCCGATCTCGCGGAACTCGCCGCTGCCGCGCGGTCCGGTGCGCAGCAGCGGCGTGGTCAGCCGGTCGGGGTGCTTGAGGTGCTCCAGCGAAGCCCGCCCCTTGGCACAGAGGAACCCGTGGTTGTTGGGGTTCTCCGGGTCGCCCTCGATCGCCGTGAGCCGGCCCCCGTCGACGGTCACGACGGCGCCGCAGCCGCCGTGGCACATCCGGCAGATCGTCCGGTGCCGGCCGTCCTCGGCGAGCACCTGGACGACCGGGAGCGGCCGGTGGTTCCGGTCGGCGGCACTCTGCGTGGTCATGCGGTCCTCCGTGGTCGGGGCGGGAAGCGGACGGGTCGGCGCGAGGAGCGGGAGGGCGGGGCCGGTCAGCCGCGCGGGCGCCGCCCGGTGTGGAAGGCGTGGTCCGCCAGCAGTGCGCGGCAGGTCTCGTCGTCGACCGGCCGGATCGCCTCGCGCAGGGTGAGCCCGGAGACCCGTGGCAGCCGTTCGCGCAGCCACCCGGCCACCTCCTCCGGGTGGTGCTTGGCGCCCTCGCGCAGCGCCCAGCCGAGCGCCTTGCGCACGAAGAACCGGGTGTCGGTCAGCAGCGGGTCGGCGAGCTCGCCGAAGTCCTGGAAGTAGTGCGGGAACTCGCCCGGGTCGCGCAGGGCCAGCAGGTAGGAGAGGATTCCGCCGCGCCGCACCCACTGGTGCTCGTCCCGGCTCCAGCGCAGGAAGTCCTCGCCCGTCTCGGGGAGCCGCAGCAGCAGGGCGCCGGCGCCCTTCGGGGCGATGAGGTCGACGTGCGCCCACGTTCCGCACTCGCGCAGCAACTGCTCCAGGTAGACGACGTCCTCGCGGACGAGCAGGTCGGCGCGGTTCTCCAGGAGGAGGGCGGCACAGGAGCGGGACTCGTGGACGGGCGGGGCCCAGAGCTCCTCGGTGAGTTCCAGCAGGGTCTCGCGGTCGAGGCCGGGATGGCGGCGGACGAAGTTCCGCACCAGGGTGCGCATGGCGGGCAGGGGCACCCCGAGGTGCTCCAACTCGCTCTTCAGATAGGCCTTCTCACCTTCGGCCCGGCCGGGCACGGCGCTGTCCTCCAGCTCGGACCGGAGCCGGTCGGCGAGCACGGGGGCGGGCGGGGCTTCGAGGGACTGCGGGGGCTTGCGGGTCACCGATGGTACTCCGGGTCGGACGGGGCCGGACGGGCCGGGCGCGGGGCCCGACCCGTCCGGACGCGGGTGGTTCTGTCTCTCTGACGCTACGTCAATTGGCTTCGGACGTAACCGTCGCTCCTGCTCTTCGGCCGGGTCAGCTGGCGTCGTGGTAGGGGAACCTGAGCTCGCCCGCCCACAGGTACTCGGAGGCCGGGCGGCCGCTGCGGCCCTCGGTGTAGCGGAAGACGTCCTGCCAGATCGCGCTGACCTTGTCGTTGCGGTAGGCGATGCTGGGGCCCTGCTGGTCGTACCAGCGGACGATCTCCAGGAAGAACGGGCCGGTGGCGTCCTCGCCGAAGTAGACGATCGCGCGGTCGCCGGTGGTGAGCTTCTCGTCCCGCAGGGTCGGCCAGTCGCGGGCCATCAGCTCGTGGAACTCGGCGACCTTGTCCGGGCGGACCAGGTAGTGGGCGAGCCCGGTGTAGGCGTCCTCCTCCGGGAGGTCGGGCTCGTCCTGGTGGTAGCCCATCCGGTGGACGATCGGGTAGTCGACCGGCGGCCGGCCCTCGCGGGCCTCGGTGATGGCGGCCATCTCCTGCCAGATCGCGTTCACCTCGGGTGTGTTGAAGGCGCGGCTGACCGCGTTCTCGTCCACCCAGGTGACGATCTCGAAGAACACCGGGCCGTGCTCACTCTCGCTGTGGTACACGGTCGCGGGCTCGTCGGTGACCAGCCCGTGGGCCTTCAGGGTGGGCCAGTGCTTGGCGATGATGTCACGGGCCTGCTCGGCGCAGCCGGGCTTGACCATGTACGTCGCCATCATGTGGGTGGACAGCACCACGGGGGACTGGGACATCGGATGACTCCTTGGTTCTGGTGACTACAGGTGCGGAGGTGGGTTCCGGGGGCGGCGTGGTGCCGCCGGTGGGCGGCCCGTCAGGCCGTTCCGGGCTGCTGGGCCGGTCCGGCCGGTCCGGCCGTCTCGGCCTTCCCGGCGCTCTCGGGCTGCTTGGCCGGTGCCGGCTTCTCGGCCGCCGGGGCGCTGCCCGTGGTCCTGGCGGGCGGAGGCTTCGGCGGCCCGAAGGTCGGTGCGGGCGTGTCGCGGATCAGCAGCAGCGCGGTCACCCAGCCGAGGGCCAGCAGGCCCACGGGCAGCAGGAGCCCGCTGTGCATGGCGCCGGTGAAGGCGTCCGCGAAGGCGTCCTGCACCTTGGCGGCCTGCGCCGGATCGGCACCGGCCACGGGGGGCGGCGGGCCGCCGCTGCCGATCTTCACGGCGCCGTCGGTGAGCGGCGCGAAGGCCTGCTTGAAGCCCTCCCGCGCCTCCGCGGGCAGCGCCTCGGCCTGCTCGTTCACCCAGCTGCGCAGCCCGCTGGAGAGCCGCATCGAGAGGACGGCGCCGATCGCCGCGCTGGCCAGCAGGCCGCCGATCTCCTGCGAGGTGTTGACCAGTCCGGACGCCACCCCGGCCTGCGGCGGCGGGACCTGCCGCATCCCGACGCTGAACAGCGGGGAGAAGACCAGGCCCATCCCGAGGCCGGCCAGCAGGAACGGGCCGATCAGGTCGAGGGTGCCGGTGTCCGTGCCGGTGACCAGGATGAACGAGCCGAGGCCGGCGGTGAAGCAGGCCAGCCCGGTCAGGATGACCGCCTTGCCCGAGCCGCGGTCGGAGAGCTTGCCGCCGATGCCGGCGACCAGCGCCGAGGTGAGCGGCATCACCGCGATGGTGAAGCCGGCCCGCAGCGGGGTCATCCCGAGCACGGTCTGCAGGTAGAGCGAGATCGGCAGGAAGGCCCCGAGCATCGAGAAGCCCATGACGGCGGCGACGATGTTGGCCGAGGCGAAGTTGCGCAGCTTCAGCAGGTCGAAGGGGAGCAGCGGGCCGGAGCGCTGGTGCCGCCGCTGGTCGAAGCCGAAGTAGACCAGGATCAGCAGGCCGGTGGCGATCGAGGCCCAGGCGGTGGTGTCCCAGTCCAGCCGCTCGCCCTCGATCAGCCCGAAGGCCAGCGCGCTGAGGCCGAGGATGAGCAGGGCGGTCGGCACCAGGGCGAGCGGTTGCCGCTTGCCGGGCCGGTAGTCGTGGACGTGCTTCAGCACCAGGTAGGCGGTGGCGAGGCCGATCGGCAGGTTGAGGTAGAAGATCCAGCGCCAGTCCAGGTAGCTCACGATGACCCCGCCCAGCGTCGGGCCGGTCAGCACCGCGAGCCCGGAGAGCGCGCCGGTGAAGCCGAAGGCCGCACCCCACTTGGACGGCGGGAAGACCATGGTGACGATCGGGAGGATCTGCGGGGCGAGCATCGCGCCGCCGACGCCCTGGGCGAAGCGGGCGCCGATCAGGACGCCGGCGTTGGGCGCCACCCCGCACAGGCAGGAGGCCGTCACGAACAACGCGAGGCCGTAGAGGTAGACCCGGCGGGGCCCGAAGAGGTCGCCGAGGCGGCCGGCGACGATGAGCAGGGTGGCGTAGCCGAGGATGTAGGCGCTGAATACCCACAGGCCCTCGTCGAGGGACGCGTGCAGGCCGGACATCACATGGGGCAGCGCGATATTGACGATCGTCATATCGAGCAGCGTCATGAAGAAGCCCATGCTGAGCACGCCGAGAATCAGCCAGGGACTTTTGTCCCGGGTCTGCCGGTCGGGCATAGGTGGCTCATTTCTTGGAGCGCCGGAAGCCGTCGGCCGGAATGCGGGCACCGGGCTTCGGGAATGGGGAAGCGCGGAATGTCCGCCGGCTCGGCAGGGGCCGGCACGGAGCGGTCGCGGCGGCGGGGCCGCGAATGGACGGGAGGGGTCAGTCGGCGCGCCGCAGGAGCACCGCGTTGGCGTCGACCTTGAGCACGTCGGTGTGGAGCTGGAACGGCAGCAGCGGGCCGCTGCTGAACCGGTCGGCCGGGAAGTGACGCTCGATCGACGGCGCGTCCACCGGCTTGAACGGGAACATCTCCTGGCGGCTGCCGCGCAGGTACAGCAGGCCGCCCGGGTGGAGCAGCCGGGCCACCTCGGCCGCGTAGCGGTCGCGGTCCTCCGGGCCGAGGTGGTGGAAGCAGCCGCGGTCCACCAGGAGGTCGAACTCCTCGTCGGGAAGGTCGAGTTCGCGGACGTCACCGATCCGGAGCTCGACCTCCAGGCCGAGCCCGGCGACCCGCTCGCCGGCCAGCGCGACCGCCTCGGCGCTGATGTCCACACCGGTGGTGCGGTAGCCGGCGCGGGCCAGCGCGACGGTGTCCCAGCCGGTTCCGCAGCCGAGGTCGAGGGCGCGGGCGCCGGGGGCGGGCGGGGTGGCGGCGAGGAATCCGACCAGGTCGGGAGAGGGGGCGCTGAGCTCCCAGTACTGGTGGTGGTCCCCGGCCTTGTAGGCCCGGTCCCAGTCCAGGGTGGTCGTGGTGGTCATGGTCGTAGACCCCTTCCGGAGGCGCGCCGGACCGCACTGTGCGGTCGGCGGGGCACGCCGGCCGGCGTGCGCGGGGAGAGGTGGCCGCCGCCAGGGCCGCCCATGCCGCCGCCGAGGGCGGTGGCCGAGGGGGTCGCGGTGGCGTACCAGCCGATCACCTCGGGGCGCCCGGGCGTCAGCACCGGCGAGCCCCGGTAGACCTCGTAGCGCGGCCAGCCGGCGCGCAGTTCGAGGCCGGCGGCCGGGGTGACGTGGCGGTGGCGGACGGGCGGTTCGGCCTGGGCCGAACCGCCCTGCCAGAGCATCAGCCGCTCGCTCAGGACGGGCAGCACACGGATGCCCAGGCTGTCCCGGCGCGGATCGAGCAGGGACAGCCCGGCGACCCGGTCCCGGGGCACCGACAGGCAGGCGTCGAAACGCCGGCGGTCGGGCGCCGTGTACTCCGGGTCGTCGTACAGGATTTCGATGCCGACGGTGCGGTCGTCGGAAATCCCGCGGTTGAAGAGGAATGCGGTGAGGCGAAGCCAGGTCGCCTCCCGCGGGGCTCCGTTCGCCGGATGTCTGAGGCTGATCACGAGAAGTGGTCGGGGGAGCACCGGGAACCATTCTCCGGTCCCCTGGAATTGCCCGCCCAATGTCTGCGGCCTATTCACAGGGGTGACGCTACCAACGGGTCAGTCGCCGCGTTTGACTGTCCTGGACACGTTCACGGCGGATTCCGGACCGAGCGGCTCCGCTCCCGGCCCGTCGGTGCGCGGACGCAGCAGCGCCGCCGCCCTGGCCACGCTCCGGGCGAGCTCGTCCACCCGGGCCCCGAGCTCGGGATCGGCCGGCTCGCCGCCCGGCACGGCGCTCCGGGCCTGCGGGACGGCCACCTGCTCGGGCACCATCCAGGCCCGGTACCAGCGGACCACCAGGCGCAGGTGGTTGAGCGCGTTGGAGTTGCTGCGGCCGCCGAGCGCGCAGATGGCGCCGAACACCTTCCCCTCGACGTGCTCGAAGTCCAGCAGGTCGAGCGCGTTCTTCAGGGCCCCGCCGATGGTCCCGTGGTACTCCGGGCCGGCCAGGATGACGCCGTCGGCGGCGCGGAACTCCTCCCGCAGCAGCTTGACGTCCGGGCGGCTCGGCCACGGGTCCTGCTTGTCGCCGTTGCAGAACGGCAGGTCCAGCTCGCGCAGGTCCAGCAGGGACGTCCGGCAGCCGTCCGCCTCCAGCAGGGAGACGGCGCGGCGCAGCAGCAGCTGGCTGGTCGAGCCGGGGCGCATCGAGCCGCCCAGGCCGAGGATCCGGGGCGGCGCGGCGGCGCTCACGCGTCCTCCTCGCAGATGGCGTCCGCCGGGCAGCAGTCCATCGCCTCGTACACCAGCTCCTCCTCGTCCTCGTCGACCGGCTGGCGGGCCACGTAGGTGTAGCCGGCCTGGTCGTTGCGGACGAAGGAGTCGGGGGCGATGCACCGGCAGGTGTCGCAGTCGGTGCACTCGGCGTTGACGAAGAACCGTCCGGGCACGTTGTCCGGCAGCCGAGCCGGTACCGGAAACCCGCTCATGCGTGACTCCGTCCGGCGTGGACCAGCTCCAGGACCCGCTCGGTGTCGGTGCGCAGCAGGTGGCCGTAGGTGTGGCCGAGCTCGTCCTCCGGCGCGTACGCCAGCAGCTCGACGCTGTCGAAGCCGGCCAGGTAGTCGAGGACCCGGCGGACCTGGTCCGCGGTGTCGACGCTCAGCCCCAGGTGGGACATCAGCGAGCGCTTGCGGTCGGCCGGCAGGCCGGCCCACTCGCCGTAGGCGCGGCAGGTGAAGAACTCGACCTCGGTGCCGCGCCCGGTGGTCAGGTTGATCCAGTGGCCGGGCGTGCCGTGCACCCGCGGGGCGATGTGCGAGGGGCCGGAGGAGACGCGGCTGAGGCCCGGGTGCTCCCGGACGGTCTCCAGCCAGGCCTCGAAGTCCTCCTCGCGCCGGTAGTCGCCCAGGTAGACGGCCACGTGGTGCAGTCCGGTCAGCCGGAGGGTACGGGCGTCCAGCGGCTGGCCGAAGAAGGAGAGCAGCGCGTCGTCGGTGGTGGTCGCGGCCGCCCGGTCGGCCCAGTCGAGGACCTCCTTGAGCGCGGGCTCGCGGTCGGTCCCGGTCGGCAGGTACTCGGAGGCGGGGAACAACAGGCTGGGTGCCATGGCGAATCAGCTCCGTCGGGCGGTCAGGTAGTCCGTGATCAGGGTCTCCAGGTCCTGGTGGCCGGCGTAGGGCTTCAGCAGGTCCTGGTAGAGCTCGGGGCGGCGGCCGTGCAGGCAGAAGTAGAGGCTCTTGCGGAACGAGAGGTCGACCTCGCGCAGTTCGCGCACCCGGTCGAGGTCGAGCTCGGCGATCAGCACGCCCTCCTCCTCGTCCAGCGAGCCGACCAGCTGCTCGGGGGCGGCGACGGTGCTGTGGCCGGCCACCGAGATGGACACCTGCCGGCCGGCCCGTTCGCCGGTGACCTCGCCGACGGCGCTGGCCAGCAGGGTGTAGCAGACGTTGAAGGAGGAGTTGGCCTGGATGCACGGCCGGGTGATCTGGATGTTGCCGCGCAGCGCCGCGCCGGGCACCGCGATGATCTCGGCGCCGCGCATGGCGAGCGTCCGCGGCACCTCGGGGATCCAGAAGTCGGAGCAGACGCAGATGCCCAGCCGTCCGAACGGCGTGTCCACGATGACGAGTTCGTCGCTGGGCGAGACGGTGACCATCTCGGCGGCGAAGCGGTGGGTCTTGCGGGCCTTGGCGGCGATCCGGCCCTGGTCGTCCAGCAGCACCGAGGTGTTGTAGTAGCGGTCGCCCTCGCGTTCGACGACCGTGCCGCAGAGCAGGTAGCAGCCCTTGGCCCGGGCCACCTCGCCGAGCCGGTCGAAGACCGGGCCCGGCACCGGCTGGTCGATGACGCCCTTCAGGTGGGCGCGGCCGGGGAAGTAGAACGGCGGGCCGAGGAAGAACTCCGGCAGGATGATCAGCTCGACGTCCTGGACGGTGTCCAGGAGTGCGAGCGTGCGGGCCAGGTTGACCTCGGGGTCGTGGTCCCAGAGGGTCTGGATCAGCGCGACCCGGGGCCGGCTGGTGGCGAGCGTGCGGTCGGTCATCGGTCAGGCTCCATCCGGGGCTTACGGGGTGTCCGGGGTGTCCGGGGTGTTCTCCGGGGCCGACGCGTCCTGCGGGTCCCGCCCGGCCGCCGCGGCCCAGTCGGGCAGCGGCCCGTCCGGGTGGGTGGCGGCCGTCAGCGCCAGGCCCAGCGGCGAGCGGCGGAAGTCGGCGGCGAACGGCGCGGCCGCACGCATCCGGCGCAGCTCGTGCAGGTCCAGGTCGGCGGTGAGCAGCACCTCCTCGCGGTCCGCCTCGGCGAGCACCGGCTGCTGCTTGCGGAAGTCCCGCGAGTAGGCGCCGATCGCCAGCGGGCTGCGGAGGATCGCGCTGCGGCCCATGTAGGTGAGGCCGGCGAGGGTGTTCTCGCCGGTGGCGCTGGCGAACAGCACGTACGCGCAGTTCTCCGCCGCCCGGGCGAGCAGCATCTGGCGCACCGGTTCGGCGAACGGCCGCAGCAGCACCGAAGGCGCGACGATGATCTCCGCCGAGTCCGCGAACAGGCCGCGCAGCACCTCGGGGAACTGCACGTCGTAGCCGAGCGCGAAGCCGATCCGGCCGAGCGGGGTGTCGAGGACGCGGGCGCCGGTGACGCCGGTGATGAAGTGCGCCTCCAGGTCGTACACCATGGTGCGCCGCGCGGTGCCGGCCAGTTCCCCGGTGTCGTCCAGCAGCACGGCGGTGCTGTGCACGTGCCCGCCGGAGCGCTCCAGCACGCCGGCGGCGATCCAGATGCCGAGTTCGCGGGCCAGACCGGCCAGCCACTCGGTGAGCGGTCCGGGCACCGGCTCGGCGATCTCGTGGCTCTTCGGCAGGTTCAGCGCGGTGGCGAACACCTCGGGCAGGACGACGAGCCGGCAGTCGTCGTCGGCCGCGGCGCGCACCAGCTTCTCGGCCCGCTCCAGGTTCTCCGCCCGGCGGTTGGTGGCGACGGACAGCTGGACGACGCCGACCCGGTACCGGCGAAGGTCTGCGGTGGGCATGGTCGTGCTCCTTCCGGTGTCGGGTGCGGTCGGGGCGGCGGGCCGGGCGCGGTGCCCGCACGGGGCGGGTACCGCGCCCGGCCGGTGGCCGGCGGACCGTCAGTCGAAGATCCGCTCGTAGATGCCGGGCTCGCCGACCGTGTAACCGGTGTCCCGGGGCTTGGAGGAGACCACCAGGTTGATGCCCTCCTTGCTGACGCTCCAGCCGTCGAGGCCGAGCTGGTCCAGCAGCTCGCGCATCTCGTCGGTGGAGTAGGAGGCCCGCAGCGAGCGCATGAACTGGTTGGCGTCGCCGCCCGCGTACTGCAGGACGAAGGAGACCATGCCCTCGTCGGCGTCACGCGCCAGGTCGTACAGCAGCACGGTGCCGCCGGGGCGGCAGACCCGGTTCAGCTCGGGCAGGATGCGGGCCGGCTTGTCCCACCGGTTGATCGCGCAGAAGCTGAACACCACGTCGAAGCTGTCGTCCTCGAACGGCAGCCGGGTGTACCGGGCCCAGTCGCAGGCGAAGTCGCCGCCGTAGGAGACCAGGTTGGCGAAGATGGTGTTCTCCCGGGCCACCTCCAGGAAGGCGTCGTTGCTGTCCAGCCCGGTGAAGGTGGAGTCGGGGTGCTGGGCGGCCAGGCGCAGCGACAGCAGACCGCTGGCGCAGCCGATCTCCAGCACCTCCTTGTCCGGACCGCAGTCCGGCCCGATCAGCTTCATCATGTGCTGCATCGGGATGATCATGGAGGTGCGTACGCTCCGGTCGTACGCGCGGCACTCCTCGGTGTCCTCGAACGGGTCGCCCTGCGGGGTGCGCTCGGCGAGGTCGAAGATCCGGCCCCGGCGGGCCCGGCGGGTGGTCTCAGAGCTGGACAATGGGGAGTCCCTTCCGGCCGTCGGTGCGGTCGATCTGCCACTTCAGGATCTCGGTGCTCGCCGAGGTCGGCTGCGGGAGCCGGTAGTTGGCGTCCGAGTAGAAGCTCTTGGAGATGTTGTCGATGTAGTACCAGCCCTTCGGGTAGGTCACCTGGATGGCCTCGTCGTCGACCTCCAGGAGTCCCTTGGCGACCAGGTCGTCGACCTTGTCCTTGAAGTACTCGTACGGGTCGACGCCGTGCCGCTCGCGGTAGACCGAGCGCTTGACCCGCAGCAGCTTCAGGCCGAGGACGAGGCTGCGGCAGCGCTGCTCGTGCTCGTCGGTGTAGGCGCCCATGACGACCGGGAGCCGGCCCTCGTTGCAGCGGCTGATGTACCCCTCGATGTCCGGCTCGTTGAGGTACATGTGGTTGTTCAGGTACCCGTAGGCCCCGGAGCCGATGGCCACCATGTCCCCGCACCGGCCCCAGATCTGGGACAGGTGGTCGGTCAGGTAGAAGGTGTCCGTCTCCAGGCCGCGGTACGGCTTGCTGCCGTCCTTCAGCACCGGGTAGGTCTTGACGCCGGCCGCCTCCCACTCGGGCCGCATCGGCTCGATGAAGTCGTTGTAGGTCAGCGCCAGGTAGCCCGCGTCCATCAGCGTGGTGTGCAGGTACTGGTACATCTCGTCGGCCTCGCGGGTGCTCGGGCACGGCGGGGTGGCGCCGCTCTGCAGCGCGAAGAACACCTCCGAGCCCGGCATGACCGCGTAGTTGTAGACCGAGAACGACGTCACCGGCAGGTCCATCAGGGTGCGGATGTCCTGCGCCCAGAGGTCGGCGGTCTGGCCGGGGATCCCGATCATGTAGTCGATGCAGAGGTTCTCCAGGCCGCTGCGGTCGATCAGCTCGATCGTCTTGGTGGCCGACTCGCCGGTGTGTGCGCGGGCCCGGCCGAGGTAGCGCAGCAGCGGGTCGTGGAAGGTCTGCACGCCCAGGCTCATCCGGTTGACGCCGTGCTTGAGCAGCACGTCCAGCTTCTGCTGGTCGACGTCGACCGGGGTGGACTCGATGGTGATCGAGCAGTCCGGGCTGAAGTTGAGCCGCTGCTTCATGAAGCCGAGCAGGTCGTCCAGCTCCTCGGCGCGCAGCGTGGTCGGCGTGCCGCCCCCGAAGTAGCCGGAGGTGAACACGGTGTCCCGGACGTGCGGCAGCTGCGAGTACAGGTCGATCTCGTTCTTCAGCGCCTGGATGTAGCGCTGCACCAGGGTGTTGCGGGTGGAGAACTTGTTGTACGGGCAGCTGGTGCAGACCTGGTTGCAGAACGGGATGTGCACGTAGAACGACGTGGTCTTGGGGAACTTCTCCCGCGTGGCGTAGATCTGCTCCGCCGTCAGGGGCTTGACGTCGCAGGGGTACCAGCGGACGAACTCGATGTCCCGCTCCGGGTAGTCCCGCCAGAAGCTCGGGGTGTCGAGGAAGTTCCGGGTGATCGCTTCTTGGGTCATCTGCCTCTCCGGTCGTCAGGGGGCGCGGTGGTGCTCGACGGTGAGTGCCATCGGGCCGTCCGGGTCGACCACCCAGGCGGCCATCTCCGCGGCGTCGAGCCGTGCGCGCAGCTCGGCGCAGGTCCAGGCGCCGCGGAGGGAGTCCAGGTAGGTGCGCAAGCGGTACTGGCCGTCGGGCGAGTCGTCGGCGGCCATCTCGCGCAGGGTGTACTCGAGGATGAACGGGTCGGGGTCCCGGCGCAGGTCGTTGACCAGCAGCCGGCCGCCGGGGGCCAGGGCCCGGGCGAATTCCCCGAGCAGGTCGGCGGGTTCGGTGCACTCGCCGAGTGCGTGGACGCTGTAGGCCAGCGCGAACCTGCCGGCCAGTCCGTCCGGCAGCGGGTCGCCGGGCCGCCAGTGGCCGACCGGCACCGCCTCGCCGAGCCGCTCGCGCAGCGGGGCGACGGCGTTCGGGTCGGTGCACAGCACCCGCAGGTCCACCGGGCGGCGGGCCAGCAGGAGGGCGGCGAACCCGCCGTAGCCGGGTCCGACCTCCAGCACCGGGCCGCCGTTCGCGCAGGCGGCCTCCAGCAGGTCGAGGAACTCCTCCTTGTACTGGTTGCGGGCGGCCACGTACCGGTCGTACGCGATCCGGTCCGCCTCGTCGGCGAGCCGATGGCGGGTCGGCGTCCGCACGTCCGGCAGCAGGCCGGTGGACACGCTGCTCACACCTCCCTCAGCAGGGCGTACAGCTCCCGCTCGGTCTCGGCGACGGCCCGCAGGGCCTCCCGCAGCTCCCCGGCGAGGCGTTCGCGGACCGGGCCGAGCCCGTCCGCCGCGGCGGCCCGCAGCCGGGGCAGCCGCTCGCCGAGCAGGGCGGCCCGGGCGAGGGCGGCGGCGCCGCCGTCCAGCAGCTCCGCCTCCCGCGCCCGGTAGGCCGCGCCGAGCTCGGCGAAGTCGTCGGTCCAGTCGGGCAGCAGCAGCGCGATCACCCGCGCCCACTGCCCGGCGCTGTCGGAACAGAGCAGAGCCGCGTCGGCCAGCCGGTGGTCGCCGGTGAGCTGCGCCGCCTCGGCCAGGAACTCCCGGAAGAGGTTGCGGAAGGCGTTCCCGCCGGTGCCGGCCAGCTCGAAGTCGACGAAGGCGCCGGCCAGTTCCTCGACCACGGAGAGCGCGGGGGCGTCGCTGCGCAGCAGGTGCTGCAGCCCGGCCCCGTAGGAGTCGAGGCCGCGCAGGCCGAAGGTGGGCACCGGCGGGTGCAGCATCGCCCGGCAGGAGTACCGGATGCCCTGGCGGACGTCCTCCTCGGTGGGCTGCCGGGCCGACTTCCAGTCGGCCCGCAGCAGCGCGTGCCGCGGCGGGAACGGCTGGTGGGCCGAGGCCCGGGCGGTGGCCAGCTCCGCCGTGGTCAGGGTCTGCGGCCGCGCGGGCCGGTCCGAGACCGTGACGGTGCCGGCCTGCGGGTCGTGGCCGAGCACCACGATCGCGTGGGCGCCGAAGTGCCGGGTGGCCTGGAAGTACGGCAGGTGGAAGAGGTCCACGTAGACCACGGCCGGACGGCCCTGGTCGAGCTCGTCCCGCAGCTCCGCCCAGGCCCGGTCCGGGTCGTCGTCGACCGCGACGTCCACGTCCAGGCCCACGCCGGCGGCCATCCGCCGGGTGAACTCCGGGAACGGGCCGTTGCGGCCGCCGGTGAAGCCGCGTCCGCCGGGCGGCGGCGGCAGGTGCATGAAGCTGATGCCGCCGGCCAGGCCGAACAGCATCGCCTCGCTGACCGGCAGGCCGTGCGCGGCCAGCTGCTTGCGCAGCGAGGCGGTCTCGCAGTGCGCGCCGCCGTACAGCGGCTCCGGGTCGGTGGTGCTCATGCGACTCCTCCCGGGGAGACGGGCCGCTCGGCCCAGGCGGCCCAGGCGAGCGCCTCCGGGGGGACGGCGCCGGCCGGTGCCGCCGCGGTGGCCTTCGCCTCGGCGGCGATCTCGTCCAGGACCGAGCGGGTGTAGGGGTTGGCGTCCGAAGGCGGGTAGTCCAGCGCCGTCCCGACCAGGACGTTGCGGATCGCGGCCCGCACGATGTCGGTGGGCAGCCCGCGTCCGGCCAGCTCGGCGGCCAGCTCGGCGCAGGCCTTGAGGGCGACCTTGGTGGCGGCCCGGTTGGCGGGGCCGACGACCTTCTCCGGCCCCAGCACCACCTCGCCGAGGTCGGCCGCCAGGGTCCGCAGCAGCCCGATCCGGCGCGGCGCGGAGGTCACCAGGACGGTCTTGAGACCGAGTGCCACGGCGGTGAACTGGCAGACCGGCTTGAGCCCGACCACCTCGACGTTCAGCTCCGGCAGCCGGTCGGTCGGCACACTGGTCGCCAGGTTGACGAACAGCGGCCGGCGGCCGATCTCCTCGGCCAGCGCGGCGAGCCGGCGCAGCGCGGTCTCGGTCTCCTGCGGCGGCACGCAGATCAGCACGGTGTCGGCGGCCGACAGGATCTCGCGCTGGTCCATGTCGGGCAGCGAGAGGGCGGCGGCCACCCGCCGGGCGACCGCGGGGTCGCTGTCGTTGAGCAGCACCGGGAAGCGCTCGGCGAGCCGGTCGGCCAGCACCGCGCCGAGCCGGCCTAGGCCGACGACGGCGATCGTGCCGGGGTCGTTGTGCCGGGGCTCCGCCGGATTGCCGGGGCGCAGACCGAGCGTCACGAAACCGCCTCCAGGTCCTCGATGGTGAGACTGCCGGGCTTGAGCATCCGGTCCATCGCCCGCCGGACCTGGGCCCGGTCGATCGGGGCGACGTGCGCCGGCACCCCGAACTCCGCGGTGACCCGCTCGGCGACGGCCGCGCAGAGCGCCTCCGGTTCGCCGCCGTCGGCCTCGACCCGGATCTCCACCCGGTCCCCGGCCGGGCCGGCCGCCCAGTACAGACCCGCGCCCTCGGTGGAGAGCACGGTCTGCTCCAGCGCCAGCTTGTTGATCCGCCGCCCGCCGACGATCAGCTGCTCGCTGACCCGCCCGTGGTGGGCGAGCACCCGGCGCGGGCTGCCGCAGGCGCACGGCTCGGTGGAGACGGTGACGAAGTCCCCGCTGCGGTAGCGCAGCAACGGCATGGCCCGGCCGGCCAGCGAGGTGATGACCAGCTCCCCGGCGGTGCCGTCCGGCACCGGCTCGGTGGTCTCCGGGTCGATCACCTCGAACAGGTGCCGGTCCTCCGTCAGGTGCAGGCTGCCCCGCTCGCAGACCAGCCCGAGCGAGTTGGTCTCGGTCGAGCCGTAGGCGTTGGACAGCTGCACGCCCCAGAGCGCGGCGATCTTCTCCAGCTTGGCCGGCGAGCAGGTCTCGCCCACGTACAGGAAGGTCCTGAGCCCGATCTCCGCCGGGTCGCGGCCGGTGTCCTTGAGCATGTCGTACAGCCGCAGCGCCCGGCTCGGCGTGCAGATCAGTGCGGTCGGCCGGACGGTCCACATCATCTCGACCATCCGCTCGAACGGGCACACCAGGCTGAGCGTGCCCACCGGGACCACCGCGGCGCCGACCTGCTCTAGCGCCCGGTCCAGGTCGTAGGAGGCGAAGGCCAGCTCGTACGGGATCGCGATGAAGGCGAGGTCGCCGGGGCCGAGCACGTGGCCGACGGACTGCTCGACCGCCACGTTGCCGCGGATCCAGTCCTCGTAGGTGATCATCGAGGAGGTCGGGCTGCCGGTGGTCCCGGTGGACTCGCCGTAGCGGATCAGCTCCTCGCGTCCCACCGCGAGCAGGCCGAACGGGTAGGCGCCGCGCAGCTCCGCCTTGGTGGTGAACGGCAGCGCCCGCAGCCCGGCGGCGTCGGTCGGCCGCACCGAGCCGAGCTCCCCGGCCCACTTCTCACGGTAGAAGGGCGAGTTGGCGAAGGCGTGGTCCAGCTGGCGGCGCAGCAGCGCGAACTGGTGGTCCGGCACCTGGTCCGGGCTGAGCTTCTCGAACGCCGCCAGGTCGGCCAGCGCGGCCTCGCGGATCTCCGGATAGCGCAGGTGCGGCGGGCGGTCGGCGGTGGTCACCGGGCATCCTCTCCAAACATCAGCTGGGTCTTGATCCGGGTGCGGGGGTCGAGCCCGAAGGCCTCCTCCGCCCGTTCGGCCGGCAGCCGGTGGGTGACGAGCAGCCCGGCCTCCTCGCGGTGCCCGGCCAGGAACTCCTGCGCCCGGGCGAAGCCGCCGGTGCCGCCGATCGAGCCGACCAGGGTCAGGGCGTTGGCCACCAGCAGGTCGGTGCGCAGCGCCGCGCTGCGCCGCAGCCCGAAGCAGAGCACCCGGCCGCGCGGCACGGCGCAGGCCAGCGCGGTGGCGAGGCCGTCGGCGCCGCTGGAGCAGTCCACCGTGAGGTCGTAGCGGGCGGCGGCGGTCAGGGCGGCGTAGCCGCCGGCCGACCGGGCGGCCGCGTCCGGCTCGGGGGCCTCGGTGCGCACCCGGGCGCTCGGCAGCAGCTCGGTGACGGCCGCGGCCTTCACCGGGTCCGCCTCCAGCAGCTCGACGTCGCCGGTCCCGTGGGCGCCGGTGAGCAGCAGGTAGGAGGCGAGGCCGAGGGCGCCGGCCCCGATCACCAGGACCCGCTCGTCGGGGCGCGGGGCGACCCGGTGCAGGCCCTGGGCGGCGACCGCGAAGAACTCGGAGAGCGCCAGCAACCCGGGCCCCAGGCCGTGCCGGTCGGGGTAGAGGTAGCGGCGGTCGACCGTCCGCAGCCGGGTGGAGAAGCCGTCCACGGTGAGGCCGAACTTCTCGATCCGGGCGCAGACGTTGCGGTCGGTGCCGCACCGCGGGCAGTCGCCGCACCAGCGCGAACAGTCGCCGGTGACCCACTGGCCGAGCAGGTCCCGGCCACCCGGGCCGGTGTCGACCACCCGGCCGGCCCACTCGTGGCCGAAGCGCAGCGGATAGCTGCTCGGTCCGCCGTAGGTGCCGTCGTACAGGGCCTGGTCGCTGCCGCACAGGGTGACCCGGTCGACCTCGACCAGCACCTCGTCCGGGCCGAGCGGCGCGGTCGGCGGCTTGGCCTCGTCGACCGTGATCCGCCCGGGGGCGGTGAGCCGCAGGTCCGGTCCGGCGCTCATCGCGCACCCCCGGCGGGCGGCGCCGGACGCGGCGGCAGGTGGTCGTTGAGCTCGGCCTCGATCCGCTCGCTCTCGGCCCGCGCCATGGTGATGCGGTCACGCAGGCTGATCGAGTTGAGGCCCCACCACAGGTACCAGTTGTCGTTGGCGAGGACGCGGGCCTGGATCTCGTCCAGGAGCGCGTCGTCCTCGATGACCGCGCGGGACGCGTAGTACTTGGGCACGATGAATCGCTCCGTTCCGGTGATCATTCCCTCGGCGACGGCGGTGGCGTGCAGGGCGGTGCCGCGGCACACCCGCAGTCCGAGGGTCCAGAAGGCGTGCACGTCGGGCGTGGCCGGCGGCACGAGCTGCTCCATCACGTCGAAGGTCTCGCGGACCGAGTCCCGGTCGTCGCCGGGGCTGCCGATGAACAGGCAGTGCTCGACCCGGATGCCCGCCTCCACGAAGCGGCGGTGGGAGTCGACGATCTGCCGTTGCCGGAAGTTCTTCTTCAGGCCGCGCAGGATCCGGTCGCAGGCCGAGTCGGTGCCGAACTCCACGTAGTAGCAGCCGGTCCGGGCCATCAGGTCGACCAGCTCGGCGGTCACGTTGCCCGGGTTGACCATGCAGGACCACGGCATCTCGATGCCGCGCCGGACGAACTCGCGCAGCACCTCCAGCGAGTAGTTCAGCGGCAGGTTGAACACCCCGTCGACGATCTCCAGGACCTCCAGGCCCTCGTCGCGCAGCCGCTCCACCTCGTCGGCCACCCGGGAGACCTCGTCGAACTTCACCCCCGTCCCGTCGACCAGGAAGTTGCTGCAGAAGACGCACTCCAGCACGCAGCCCTTCTTGGTCTGGATGGTCGCCGGCACCTTCAGGCTGCGGTCGTGCGTCTCATACGAGTAGCTGAAGTAGCGCTGGTCGTAGAGCGCCGGGTCGGGGCGGGCGGCCTTGCGGTAGTCGATCCGGAAGACCGGGTCGCGCCGGTGGTACCCGCCGTCCGGCCGCGGGCGGATCACCCCGGGCACGTCCAACGGCTCCTCGCCGCGGGCCAGGTGCTCCAGCAGCGGCTGGACCGACTCCTCGGCGAAGCCGGTGACCCCGTAGTCGGCCTGGACGAAGTCCATCAGGTCCTCCGGCACGGTGGAGAACCCGGGACCGCCCAGGAGCACGGTGACGCCCGGCAGTTCGTCGCGCGACCAGTCGGCGACCTCGCGGGCGAGCGGGGTGTAGACGACCGGCTCCAGCATGCTCTGCGAGTCGACGTTGCGGATCGAGATCCCCACCACGTCCGGCTTGAAGGACTGCACCGCGGCCCGCACCACCGGCTCGTCCTCCTCCTCCCACATCAGGTCCAGCGTCTCGACCTGGTGCCCGGCCTCCCGGGCCTGGGTGGCGATGGTGACCATGCCGATCGGCAGTACCGGCCGGAAGGACTTGAGCTTGTTGATCGACACGAAGAGCACCTTCACGGCCGGCCTCCGTCGACCTCGGTGAGCACGGCGACCAGACAGCGCAGCTGCTGCTCGCTCTGGTGCCAGTGCACGACCAGCCGCAGCAGGCCCAGCCGGCGCGCGACCGAGGCGATCAGGCCGCGCTCCTCCAGGGCGTCCACCAGCTTCTCCGGGCTCGGGTGGCGCACCGTCACCACGGTGAGCTCGGGCTCGGGGGCGACCTGGAAGCCGGCCCCGGTCAGCAGCCGCACCAGCAGCGCCCGGCGCTCCCAGAGCCCGGCCACCGCGGCCCGGTAGCCGCTGCGGCCCTGGGCGCGCAGGGCCGCCCAGGTGGCCAGCACCGCGCCGCCCGGCCGGGTGCCGAGCAGGGCCTGGTGGTCGAAGGTGCCCCGGTAGTGCGAGGAGGTGCGCAGCGCCGCGCCGTCCTCCGCATCGCGGAACAGCACGTGCCCGGCGGGGATCGGCGCGCCGCCGTACTTGTGCGGGTCCAGGGTGACGGAGGTGACGCCGGGCACGGAGAACCCGATCGGCGGCAGCGGCTCGCCGAGCTCGCGGGCGAACGGCACCAGGAACCCGCCGGTGGCGGCGTCCACGTGGACCGGGACGCCGAGCTGCGCGGCGTGCGCCGCGATCGCCGGCACGTCGTCCACGGCACCCGACTCGGAGCTGCCGGCGGTGGCCACCACCAGCGCGGTCTCCGGGGTGACCAGTGGCAGCAGCCGGTCGAGGTCGACCCGCAGCCGCTCGTCCGAGGGGACGCGCACGACCTCCACCGGGAGCAGCGCGGCGATCTTGTCGAAGGAGAAGTGCGCGCTGTCGCCCAGCAGGATCCGGGCCGGCGCGTCCGCCCCGAAGCGCGCCCGGTGGCGCCGGACGGCCGCCTGTACCGCCAGCAGGTTGGCCTCGGTGCCGCCCGAGGTGGCCACGCCGGTCGCCCCGGGCCCGTCCATCAGGTCGGCCAGCATGGCCGTCACCTCGCGCTCGGCGCGGGCCAGCGACGGGAAGATCCGGTTGTCGCCGAGGTTGGCCTGCTGGTGGGCGGCGAACACCTGCTCGGCCACCGGGAGCGGGGTCGAGCAGATCGAGTTGAAGACGGTGCCGTCCCGGTAGTCGTGGTCGTCCGCACAGAGCCCGGCGACCTCGGCCAGCACCTGCTCGACGGGGGTGCCCCGGTCGGGCAGCCCGCCGGCGGGCTCACCCGGCGGCGGGGACCCGGTGGGGGACGGCGAAGAACTGGGCAGCGTTGCCATGAGCGAGAGCCCTCACGATCTGCTCGGGGACACCATGGAGTCGGAGCCGGTGCACCGTCCTGGCCAGACCCAGCGGGTCGGCCGAGCCGAAGTGCAGCCCGGTGTTGAGCATCAGCCGCTCCGGGCCGAACCGTTCGAGCAGCCGCAGCACCTCGCGGTGCGACTGCTTCTCGCGGATCTGGAACAGCGCGTCCTGGCGCGGGGCGACCGCGATCCCGTACCCGCCGAGCCCGCGCAGCGCCGGGTGCTCGGCGAGCAGGTCGATCCGCTGCTCGTCGAGGTCGAGCAGGGCGACCGAGGCGGGGTCGATGCCGGCCCGCTCCACCGCGCCCGCCAGTGGCGCCAGCATCTCCCGGAACGGCGCGAGCGCGGGCGGCGACTCGACCAGCACCGGCACACCGCGCGCCGAGGCCAGCTTCAGCTGCCGCTCCAGCACCTCCACCTCGTCCGGGCCGCCGCTGCGCAGCGACAGCTCGCCCAGCGCCCGGACCCTCGGGTGGTCCAGGTACTCCTCCAGCGCCTCGATCCCGGCCAGCGCCCCGGACAGTCCCGCCATGTCGGCCGCGTGCACCGCGAGCGCCACGTGCAGGTCGATCCCGTACGCGGCGGCGCGCGAGGTCTCGGCCACCGCGAGCCGTTCGAACCGGGCGGCGAAGGCGCTGCCGGTGTCCCGGGCCTCCAGCGAGGCGGAGCACGGGGCGAGCGCCGTGAGCACCCCGCTGACGGCCATCAGCTCGTAGTCGTCGGCGTTGCGCAGGTCGCTGTGGATGTGGTGGTCGAACAGCGGCGTCAGGCCGGTCCCGTCCAGGGCCCGCGGGGCGAGCGGCGGCGGGGGCGGCGGCGGTCCGGGGGCGCGGCCGGCGGGCACGGCGGCCTCAGCCCCGGAGACCGTCGGCGGCGGCGACGGCGGCGGTCAGCACCTCGCGGCTGCGGCGCAGCGCGTGCTCGTACTGGTCGGCGTGGTTGTACAGCTCGACGCTGACGAACCCGTCGTAGCCGCCGCGACCGAGCACCGCGAAGAAGCCGGCGAAGTCGATGTCGCCGTCCCCGGGGATCTCGTGGTGGTGCACCCGGCCCTTGATGTCCTCGACCTGGATGATCCGGGTGTACGGCAGGTTCCGCTCGACGGAGCCGAGGTAGTCCTCCTCCACCACTCGGCAGTGGCCGAGGTCCTGGGCGAGCGCGAAGCGGTCGGAGGCCAGCTCGTCGGCGAGCCGGGCCACCCCGTCGTTGGTCTCCAGGAAGAACTCCGGCTCGGGCTCCATCGCCAGCACCGCGCTGCCCGGGCCGTCCAGCACCTGCCGGATGCCCTCCGCCAGCCACTGCCGGGCCTGCTCCTCGGAGACCTCGGCCTTGCGCTTGCCGGTGGCGAAGTTGACGTAGGGGATGCCGAGTTCGTCGGCGATCCGGACCGACCGCCGCACCAGGTCGACCCGGCGGGCCCGGCCCTCGGCGGTGGGGTGGATCAGCGAGGGCTCGAACCGCTCCTCGCCCAGCAGGTTGTCCGCGCCGGCGGCCAGGCAGCAGGCGGTCAGGCCGGAGCGCTCCAGTGCCTTGCGGATCGGTGCGGCCTCGGAGGGGCCGAAGGCGAACGGGTCCAGGTGCGCCGGGTGGAGCGAGAGCTCGATCCCTTCGTAGCCGGCGTCGGCGACCGCCTCGATCGCCCGCTCCACCGAGATCGTCCGCAGGCCGTTGGCGTTGTAGGCAAGCTTGACCACAGCAGTTCTCCTTGTCTCGGCCGGTGCTGACCGGCCGTCGGGTCCGGTGGGCTCACACCGGCGGATGGGTCACTTCTCGGCGGTGGCGTGCACGTGGAAGTCGTGCCAGGTCCGCAGCTCGATCCGGTGGAACCCGGCGGCGCGCAGCATCTCCTCCAACTCGCCCAGGGAGAAGCGCAGGTGCACCTCTTCCGGGCCGGCGCCGTCGGGCTGGCGGGCGTACCAGGCCTCGATCTCCCGGTTGCGCTCCTTGTCGGCGGTCTTGCGGTAGTCGGCCAGCGCCACCCGCCCGCCGGGGCGCAGCACCCGGTGCATCTCGGCGATGGCGGCCGGCGCGTCGTCGGCGAGCTCGTGCAGGACGTAGGTGGAGATGACCAGGTCGGCGCTGTCGTCGGCGGCGGGCAGCGGCACCACGGAGCCCACGGTGCGGGTGACCCGGTCGGCCACCCCCTCCCGGGCGGCCCTGGCGGCGAGCACGTCCAGCAGCTCCGGGCTGCCGTCCACGCAGTGCACCGAGCCCTGCGGCCCTACCGCCCGGGCGGCCGGGACGGCCGCGTAGCCGGTGCCCGCGCCGACGTCGATCACCTGCTGGCCGGGCGCGGCGCCGACGGCGCGCAGCAGGTCCTGCACCTCGCCGAGCGCCCAGCGCAGCGGACCGTCGAGCCGGTAGACCGTCTCGGCGATCTCCGGGGAATGCGCGGTGTTCATCGGGATGACTCCTTCGGGGGCCGAACGGGCGGTCCGGCCCTGCTGGTTCGGCTGGTCTGCTGGTCTGCTGGTCGGGGCGTGCACGGGGCGTCCGCGCGGACGCGGTCGGGCGTACGGGGCGTCCGCGAGGCTCAGGCGTCGGCGAGGACGCTCTTCAGCAGGGGCTCGGGCACCGGCGTCTCGTGGTCGCCGTCGACGGTGTGCACCCGGCCGATCTCGGGCACCAGCACGAACCGCACCGCGCTGCCGGCCCGGCGCTTGTTGTCGCTCAGGATGACCTCGACGATCCGCTCGGGAGTGAACTCCTCCGGCACCGAGGTCGGGCTGCCCATCAGGGTGCCGAGCACGTGCTCCTGGCGCTCCAGCACCTCCGGGTCGGTGACCCCCAGCCGGATGCCCAGCCGGGCCGCGGCACACATCCCGATGCCGACCGCCTCGCCGTGCAACAGCCGGCCGCCGGAGAGGAACTCCACGGCGTGGCCGACCGTGTGGCCGTACTCCAGGATGATGCCGGTGCCGCGCTCGCCCGGGTCCAGCTCCAGGATGCCCAGCTTGCTGCGGACCACCTCGTGGCAGACCCCGAGCAGGTCGTCCCGGATCCCGCCGACGCCGTCGGCCAGCAGGCCCTCCAGCCTGCCGAACCAGGCGGCGTCGTTGACCAGGCCGTTCTTCAGCGCCTCGACCAGCGCGCTGCGGTGCTGGCGCTCCGGCTCGGTGCGAAGCATCGCCACGTCGGCCCAGATGAAGATCGGCGCGTGGTAGACGCCGAACTGGTTCTTGCCGAGCGCGCCGTTGATGGCCTGCTTGTTGCTGAGGGTGCCGTCGGTGAGGTTGAGCATGGTGGTCGGGATCTCGACGAAGCGCAGGCCCCGGTAGACCATGGCGGCCGCCAGCCCGGCGAGGTTGCTGATCATGCCGCCGCCGAGGGCCCCGACGACCGAGTCCTTGGTGGCGCCGGCGGCGACCAGGCGCTCGCACAGGGCGGTCAGCTGAGGCCAGCCCTTGACCTGCTCGCCCTCGGCCACGGTGATCAGGTTGACCGCGACGCCGGCCCGGCCGAGCTTGTTGGCCAGGTCCCGGCCGAAGCGCTCGTACAGCGGCTCGCTGGTGACCAGGTAGAACTCGTCGAAGTCGTAGTGTCCCAGGTACTCGGGCAGGCGGTCCCCGATCCCGTCGCCGAGATAGAAGGGGCAGCTCGGCTTGGTCCCGCTGGACAGCTCGATGATGGTTCCGTCGGACACGTCGGTCCTTTCGTGCAGGGTGTCGGAACGGGGGTGTCGGAACGGGTGGTGCGGGCACGCGGCTGGTTCCGGGTGCGGCCCCGCGCGCCCGCGCGCGATCTGCGCGCGGGCCGCGGAGCGTGTGGTCGGTGGGGTGGGTGGTGGTCGGTGCTGCACGGCCGGCCGCGCAGCACCGTCCCGTGCGCGGTGCGGGTGCGGCACGGACGCTCAGCGATGGGCGAGGTAGCCGTCAAGGTCGAGCAGGCCGTTGCCGCTGACGCAGGCCACGATCACCTCGGACCGCCCGGTCTCGCGGGCCAGCACGGCCCGCTCCACCGCGGCGCGCAGGGCGTGGCAGGACTCCGGGGCGATCAGCATTCCCTCGGTGGAGAGCACCAGCCGCCCGGTCTCGAAGGCGTCCGCCTCCTCGTACGCGGTCGCGTCGAGCAGTCCCTCGCCGCGCAGCACGCCGATCAGCGGCGAGCCGCTGTGCTGGCGCAGCCCGCCGACGTGCGTCTCCGGGAGCTCGTAGTCCCGGCCCAGGGTGTACGACTTGCTGAGCGGGGTGACGCCCTCGGGGTCGGCGTGGTCGTAGCGCAGCGTGCCCCGGGTGAGCCGCGGGGCGCTCGCCGACTCCGCGCCGAGCAGCAGCAGCCCGTCCCCGCGCTCGGCCTTCTCGGCCAGGAACGGGCCCATGAAGCCGCCGAGGTTGCTGCCGCCGCCGACGCAGGCGATCAGCGCGTCCGGCTGCTCGCCGAGGGCGGCCAGCTGCGCCTTGGTCTCCTGGCCGATGACGGTCTGGTGGATCAGCACGTGCGCCAGGTTGCTGCCGGAGATGTAGCGGGTCTCCGGGTGCAGTGCGGCGTGGCTGATCGCCTCGCCGATCGCCGTGCCGAGCGAGCCGAGCAGGTGCCGGCCGTCGCGCAGCAGCGCCTTGCCGACCGGGGTCTGTTCGCTCGGGGAGGGGTGCACCTCGGCGCCGAGCATCTCGATCAGCGCGTTCCGGCCGGGCTTCTGCCGGGCCGACACGCCGGCCCAGTAGATGACGGCCTTCAGACCGAAGCGGCGGGCGGCCCAGGCCACCGCGTGGCCCCACTGGCCGGCGCCGGTCTCGGTGACCAGCGTCCCGACGCCCTGCTCGGCCGCGTAGTGGGCCTGCGCGATCGCCGAGTTGAGCTTGAAGCTGCCGGTCGGCAGGACGTCCTCGCGCTTGAGGTAGATCCGGGCCGGGGTGTCCAGGTAGCGCTCCAGGGCGCGGGCGCGCAGCAGCGGGGTCGGCCGCCCGATCGAGGCGAGCTCCTCGCGCACCCGCTCCGGGATCTCCAGGAAGGGCTCGGTGGCGGCGTCCTGGGCGCGGACGGCGTCGAGCCGGATCCGCTGCTGCAGGGCGATCCGCGAGCCCCAGTCGTCCTGCTCGGCGCCTTCGGGCTCGCGCGGCGGCGGCACAGCGCCCGGTAGGCTGGGGACGAGGTTGTACCAGTGCGACGGGACCGAACGGGGGTCCGCCGCGGCCGGCACCGGTACGGGGGTCCACGGGGCGGCTGGAGTCACGATGCATCCCTCTCGTCATCCGGATGGGGGAACCGTGCACGTCAGTCTCCGCAGCCGACGGACCGGGTGAGAAGCGGATCGAGCGTTGTTGACCGGCTCAGTCAAGCTTCGGATCGGTTGCCCGGGTCGGGCTTGACCGGAACGGTGGGAAAGCGGTTCCCGGTCCCGGATCCACGGGTTTCGCGGCCCGGACCGCGCGGCCGGCCGCGGTGACCGATCCCGCGCGCCCTCGTTCGCCCCTGCGGGGGCCTGTGGCCGCAGTGACCCCCGGGTGCCTCGCGCCCCTCGATCCATCAGCCGTACGGGAGTTCGGAACCATGAGTACCACCGGCAGGGCAGAGAAGACCGACCACCGCAAGCTCGGCGGCGCGCTGTACAGCGCGAAGTCGGTCCCCCAGGTCGTCGACGTCCCCGAGTTCGCCTTCCTCGCCGTCGACGGCGTCGGCGACCCCCGGCAGAGCCCCGACTTCGGGCCCGCCATCGCGGCGCTGTACGCCGCCTCCTACGCCCTCAAGTTCGCCGTCCGGGCCGAGACCGGCCTGGACTACGCGGTGATGCCGCTCGAAGGGCTCTGGCACAGCAACGACCCGCACTTCGACGCGGTCTCGGCCGACTCCTACGGCCCCGGCGCCCGGGCCGGCTGGGAGTGGACCCTGCTGATCCGCCAGCCCGTCCCGTACACCGACGCACAGCTGGCCGGTGCGCTCGCCAAGGCGGAGGCCAAGGCCGAGGGCAGGGCCGGCACCGAGGCGGTCGGCCGGGTCCGTCGGGAGTCCTTCGCCGAGGGCCGCTGCGTCCAGGTGCTGCACAAGGGGCCGTACGAGACCGAGCCGCGCACCGTGAAGCTGCTGCACGACTACCTGCACACCGAGCGGCTCGCCGAGGCCGGACGGCACCACGAGATCTACCTCTCCGACCCCACCAGGACCGCGCCCGAGCGGCGGCGCACCATCCTCCGGCAGCCGGTGTCCTGAGCCCCTGGTACGTTCGGACCCGGACGGTGCCCCCGTGGCCGCCGTGGCGCGCACCCGTGCACCGCCCGAGTACCGCCGGTGCACCGGTGGGCCTGCTGGACAGCCCCGGAGGGCCCCCCTAGCATCGGGAGAATCCCCGCTCGGGTCCACGACCCGCCGGGGGTCCGTCTTCGCCCGGTTTCGGGCCTGCTCCGGGGTGGTGTCCCGCACGGACCCGCCCCGGGCCGACGACTAGGGACGTCCGACCCTGGCGCGCACGGGGGGTGATCGCGCAGGTTTGCAGTGATGTGCGATCTATCGGCGTGCGTGTCAGCGACCCGTCCGTCGCCAGGTGTCGGCCCAGCAGGCCCGGACTCGGCTCCGGTGGCAGGCCCGTGCGACGGACCCGAGAACCGGAGGGCTTCAGTCCGCTATGAAGATCGACACGCTCAGCAGCCACGACGAACGACTGCGCCGGGCCATCCCGCACATCGTGGCCCAGGTCAGGGACGGTGAGGCGGCCGTCTCCCTGGAGGAGCTCGCGATGGCCACCAACACCTCTCCCGACTACCTGCGCCGGGTGTTCCGGCACCAGGTGGGCGAACCCATCCACCGGTACGTGCGCAGACTCAGACTCTCCCTCGCGGCCTACCGGTTGGTGTACGGCGACCGCACGATCATCGACATCGCGGTGAGCGCCGGGTACAACTCGCACGCGGCCTTCACCCGCGCGTTCCGGTCCGCGTACGGGATCTGTCCCACCGACCTGCGGACCAACCCGCAGAACACCACCTGGAACACCGCCGGCGCGGCCGGCACGGACATCCGCCCGGCGGCCATCCCGCAGCGCCGGGTCGCCTTCTACTCCCACCTCGGCCCGATCGACAGCGCCAACACCGCGTGGGAACGACTGCGCGGCTGGCTCACCACCCAGGGGCACTGCCCCGCCCGCTCCAAAGCGCTGGGAGTCTCCTACGACGACCCGGACTTCTTCATCGGGGCCCGGACCAGGCACGACATCTGCGTCCCGGTCTCCGACCGCTTCGACCCGCAGGCCCGCGACGGCATGGGGGTCCAGGTGGTACCCGCCTCGACCGGGCTGGCGATGCGTCACGTCGGCCCGCCCGAACTGATTCCGTTCACCTACATGCACCTGGCGGTCAGCGCCGCCACCAAGGGCATGCAGCGCACCGAACGTCCGCCTCTCCCTTATTACTTGGAGTTCTCCTCGTTCCCGTCCGCTCACCCCGAGCGCCAGGTCGCGGTGGACGTCTACCTGATGCCGCACGCCCGCCGGTCCTGATCCGCGGCGGTTCGGTGCCCGGGCAGTGGGCACCGGGCCGCCGGCGGTCGACCGACCGCCGAGCGGGCCGGGAAGGCGGACGTGCCGAGCACGTCCCGACCCCAGGGCGCCTTCGACGGTTCGCAGCTGATGCGATCCGGAGGAGGCGCCCTGGGCCGTCCGGGTGACATAGTGGCCCGCGGACGCGGCGTGCTGCCGCGTCAGATCGCGGCACGGGCAAGGTCGAACGGGGGGATTCCCGCAGGTCGTCGCCCGGTCGCTCGGAACCAAGCAAAGGATGGTTACCCGTGCGGTCCGAGAAGGCTTCGGCCACCTCCGCACCCGTGGCCGCCAGTCAGTCACTGACGCTGGCGGGCATGCTCTTCGCCGTCTCGATGACGTTCATCGACCAGACGATCATCTCCATCGCCGCCCCGGACATCATCCGTGAGCTGCACCTCTCCTCCATGGGCATGCAGTGGGTGGTCAACGCCTACCTGCTCGCGCTGGCGGCCTTCTTCGCCCTGGGCGGGCGGCTCGCGGACGTCCTCGGCCACAAGCGGATGATGGTCGTCGGCACGCTGACCTTCGTCATCGCCTCGGCCCTCTGCGGCGCGGTGCCCTCGGGCGGCGCGGCGCAGACCTGGCTGATCGCCTTCCGGGCGCTCCAGGGCGTCGGCGCCGCGTTCATGTTCCCGGCCGCGCTCGCGGTCGTGGTCGAGGTCTTCCCGGTGGCGCGGCGCGGCCGCGCGCTGGCGCTCTTCTTCGGGGTGGCCGGCGGCCTGACCGCGATCGGCCCGATCCTCGGCGGCTGGCTCACCAGCTGGACCTGGCGGGCGATCTTCTGGGTCAACGTGCCGGTCGCCGTCGTCGCGCTGGTCCTGACCGCGATGGCGAAGATCCGCAACACCCCGCGCAGCGAGCCGATCGACTGGGTCGGCGCGGCCCTGGCGGCGCTCGGCATGGGCCTGAGCGTGTGCGGCCTCCAGCAGGCCGCGACCTGGGGCTGGGACAGCCCGGCGACGTGGCTCTGCATCGGCGGCGGTCTCGCCGTGCTGGTCGTCTTCGTCCTGGTCGAACTGCGCAGCGCGGACCCGCTGATCAAGCTGCGGGTCTTCGCCGACCGCGCGTTCGCGGCCGACAACGCGGTGCTCTTCTTCGCGATGATCGCCTTCGTCCCGGTGTTCTTCTTCGCCTCGGTCTACGCGCAGGTGGCCCTCGACCAGTCGGCCAACGACGCCGGCCTGTACCTGCTGGTCTTCTTCGCGGGCTTCGGCCCCGCGTCGCAGATCGGCGGCCGGCTGCTGGACCGCCGCGGCGCCAAGCTGCCGATGATGCTGGGCACCGCGCTCTCCGCCGCCGGCTTCGCGCTCTGGGCCGGGAAGATCACGGACCTGTCGCTCGGCGCGCAGTGGCCGTACATCGTGATGGCCGGCGCCGGCATCGGCCTGCTGCTCACGGCCGCCTCGACCGACGCCGTCAACCGCGCCATCGGCGCCTCCTACGGCGAGGTCACCGGCATCACCCAGACCGTGCGCAACTACTCGGCCAGCCTGGGTCTCGCCGTCCTCGGCACGGTCCTGCTCAACAGCACCACCGCCAACATCGAGAAGACCCTGCAGGGCCAGGGCCTCCCGATGGACGTCGCGCACAGCACCGCGGAGATGATCACCAAGAGCATCACCGGTCACGGGGAGGCGGGCAGTGCCCCGTCCGACGCCCCGGCGGCGCTCATGGACGCGATCCGCCACGACTTCGCCGCGGCCAACGGGCCGGTGCTGTACGGCATGGCGGTGGCGCTCGCGGTCGCGTTCTTCTGCGCGCTGCTCCACCCCGGCACCCGGGTGACCGCCGAGGCGGACCACGCCGAGAAGGCGACCGCCGGGACGGCCGCCTGACGCCAGTACGGAACCGAGGAGCCGCCGGGTCGCAGGACCCGGCGGCTCCTCGGCGTTCCCCTTCGTTCGCCGCTTCTCCGGCGGCAACCCGAGACTCCGTGATCACCCGTACGGAGTGATCTGCCCGGAGGCGCGGTTGCCCGGGCCCGGATGCGTGCATCAGCCGTCCGGGGCGGACGGATCCGGGGCGAACGGAGTTGCGCATGGTGAACCCCACCACCACGGCGGCGTGTGTGACGGCGGCGGGTGCGGCGGCGGACGGTTCGGCTCGGCGGCCCCTGAGCTGCGCCGGCGCGGTCCGGCCGTCGCCGTCCCCGACCGCACGGGTCCGGAACGCCTACGCCAGGAATCCCCGCAGGAGGGCGGCCGTGGCGGCGAGGTGTTCGTCGGTGGCGCGGCGGGCGGCCTCGCCGTCGCCGGCCAGGATGGCCCGGGCCATCGCGCGGTGCTGCTCGGCGGCGTGCTCGATGTTCCGTTCCAGTATCGGGATCGCGTTGAGCAGGTCGTTCAGGCGCATCCGGGCCTCGGCGATGCCGGCGGCCAGCGTGGGGGAGCCGGTGAGCTCGGCGATGGCGAGGTGGAAGCGCGAGTCCAGCTGCCGGTACTGCTCCGCCGGGGCGCCCTCCAGATCGGTCAGGCGGCTCTCCAGGTAGGCCTGCTGCTCGGTGGAGAGGGTGCGCCGCGCGGCGGCCTCGGCGGCTCCGGTCTCCAGCACCTGCCGGTACGTCAGCGCGTCCTCCAGTTCGCTGCCGAGGTCGCGGGCGGCCCGCCGCAGCTCGGCGACGTCGGGTGCGGGCATCCGGTAGGTGACGAAGGTGCCGCCGTAGCGGCCGCGGCGGGACTCCACGCACTCGGCCTGCTGGAGGGTGCGCAGCGCCTCGCGCAGGGTCTCGCGGCTGACGCCCAGCCGGGCGGCGAGCTCGCGCTCGGCCGGGAGCCGGTCGCCGAAGTCGAAGACGCCGAGCTTGATCGCCTGGAGCAGCCGCTCGACGGTCTCCTCGAAGGCGTTGCCGGTCCGCACCGGGCGGAAGATCGCCCCGGCCTGCCAGTCCAGGCGCGCGCGTGCGCGTGCTTCGTCGACGTCCACGCCCGAATCGTACCCACGGGCGACGCGGGCGGACCCGCCCCGTCCGTTCTCCGCTCAGCTCTTGACGCGGGCCGAGCGCGGGGTGAACGATGCTGCCCACCACCCCAATGGTCTGGTTCCAGTCCATTGAAGAGCCGTCCGACCGTCGACCCCGCCGGGAGCGGCGCGCCACACCGCCGTGGCCGCGCGCCCCCTCGGCACACCTCAACCCCCAGGGGTGCCCATGACTGACGCACGCTCACCCGACCACCCTGCCCCGTCGGTGTTTCCGGCGAACACCGCGACCGTTTCCGCCGACGAACAACGGCTCCGCGAACTGGGCTACACCCAGGAGCTGGCCCGCTCGATGTCGGGCTTCTCCAACTTCGCCGTCTCCTTCTCCATCGTCTCGATCCTTTCGGGCTGCCTGACCCTGTACGGGACGGGGATGAACAACGGCGGCCCCGCGATGATCATCTGGGGCTGGCCGGTGGTCGGCCTGTTCACGCTCTGCGTGGGGCTGGCCATGGCCGAGATCTGCTCCAGCTACCCCACCGCCGGCGGGCTCTACTACTGGTCCGCCAAACTGGCCCGCAGCCGCGGGCCGGCCTGGAGCTGGTTCACCGGCTGGTTCAACTTCCTCGGCCAGGTCGCCGTCACCGCCGGCGTCGACTACGGCGCCGCCTTCTTCACCAACGCCTTCCTCTCGCTCCAGTTCGGCTTCGAGGCGACCCCCGCGCACACCGTGGAGATCTTCGCCGCCATCCTGCTGATCCACGGCCTGCTCAACACCCGGGGCGTGAAGCTCGTCGCCCTCCTCAACAACGTCTCCGTCTGGTGGCACCTGGTCGGCGTCGCCGTCATCGTCGGCGCGCTCGCCCTGCTTCCGGACCGGCACGCCTCCGCGTCCTTCGTCTTCACCGAGTTCGTCGACAACACCGGCTTCCACAACCAGCTCTACGTGGCCATGCTCGGCCTGCTGCTCGCCCAGTACACCCTCACCGGCTACGACGCCTCCGCGCACATGACCGAGGAGACCCACGACGCCGCCCGCTCCGGCCCGCGCGGCATCGTCAACGCCATCACCGTCTCCCTGGGGGCCGGCTGGATCCTGCTGCTCGGCCTCACCTTCGCGATCCGCGACTACGACGGCGCCCTCGCCAGCGACACCGGCGTCGCCCCCGCCCAGATCTTCATCGACGCCGTCGGCACCGGCGGCGCGGAGTTCCTGCTGCTGATCGTGATCGGCGCCCAGTTCTTCTGCGGGATGGCCTCCGTCACCGCCAACTCCCGCATGATCTACGCCTTCTCCCGGGACGGCGCGCTGCCCGGCTCCGCCCTCTGGCACCGCATCGACCCGCGCACCCAGACCCCGACGAACGCGGTCTGGCTGGCCACCGGCGGCGCCCTGCTGCTCGGCCTGCCCGCGCTCTGGAACACCACCGCCTACACCGCCGTCACCTCGATCTCCGTGATCGGCCTGTACATCTCCTACGTCATCCCGGTCTACCTCCGGCTGCGGCAGGGCGACGCCTTCCCGCGCGGCCCCTGGCACCTGGGCCGCTGGAGCCGCCCGATCGGTGCGATCGCCGTCGGCTGGACCGCGTTCATCAGCGTCGTGTTCACGCTCCCCACCGTCAGCCCGATCACCGCCGAGACCTTCAACTACACCCCCGTCGCGGTCCTGGTGGTGGTCGGCTTCGCCGGCCTCTGGTGGCTGGCCTCGGCCCGGCACTGGTTCACCGGCCCGATCCTCACCGCCCCCGCCCCCGCCGCCGCGGCGACGCCGGGACCCACCGCACCGGACCCCGAGATGGAGACCCGTTGAACAGCGCCCGGCTCACCCTCGACGAGTTGCGCACCCGCGTGGCCGACGGCTCCGTCGACACCGTCGTCCTGGCCATGACCGACATGCAGGGCCGCCTCCAGGGCAAGCGCGTCGCCGCCGAGTACTTCCTCACCGACGTCGTCGCCAACGCCGCCGAGGGCTGCGGCTACCTGCTCGCCGTCGACGTCGACATGAACACCGTGGACGGCTACGAGATCTCCTCCTGGGAGCGCGGCTACGGCGACCTGGTGCTCCGCCCCGACCTCGACACCCTGCGCGCGGTGCCCTGGCACCCCGCCACCGCGATGGTCCAGTGCGACGTCGCCCACCACGACGGCCGCCCGGTCGCCGTCTCCCCGCGGCAGATCCTGCGGCGCCAGCTGGAGCGGCTCGCCGCCCGCGGCTGGCACGCCTACGCCGCCACCGAGCTGGAGTTCATCGTCTTCCGGGACAGCTACGAACAGGCCTGGGACAAGGACTACAGCCGGCTCACCCCGGCCAACCAGTACAACGTCGACTACTCCATCCTCGGCACCGGCCGGATCGAACCGCTGCTGCGCCGGCTGCGCAACGGCATGGCCGGCGCCGGCCTCACCGTCGAGTCCGCCAAGGGCGAGTGCAACCTCGGCCAGCACGAGATCGCCTTCAAGTACGCCGAAGCCCTCACCACCTGCGACGACCACTCCGTCTACAAGACCGGCGCCAAGGAGATCGCCGCCCAGGAGGGCTGCAGCCTCACCTTCATGGCCAAGTACGACGAGCGCGAGGGCAACTCCTGCCACGTCCACCTCAGCCTGCGCGACGCCGAGGGCGCACCGGTCTTCGCCGGCGACGGGCCGCACGGCTTCTCCCGCACCATGGAGCACTTCCTGGCCGGCCAGCTCGCCTGCCTGGCCGACTTCGCCCTGCTGCTCGCCCCCACCGTCAACTCCTACAAGCGCTACGTGTCCGGCAGCTTCGCGCCCACCGCCATCGCCTGGGGCCGCGACAACCGCACCTGCGCCCTGCGGGTGGTCGGCCACGGCCCCTCGCTGCGCTTCGAGAACCGCGTCCCCGGCGGCGACGTCAACCCCTACCTCGCGATCGCCGCGCTGATCGCGGCCGGCCTGCACGGCGTCGAGCAGCAGCTCGAACTCGAACCGGAGTTCACCGGCAACGCCTACGCCTCCGACGCACCCCGGGTGCCCGCCACGCTGCGTGACGCGGCCGAGGCCTTCGAACGCAGCGCCGCCGCGACCGAGGCCTTCGGCAAGGACGTGGTCCGCCACTACGCCCACGCCGGACGCACCGAACTCGCGGCCTACGAAAGGGCGGTGACCGACTGGGAGCGGCGCCGCGGATTCGAGCGGCTCTGAGGGGGACGCCACCCGTGACCCGTGAACCGCACCCGACCCGTGAACCGCTCCGCCGCCCCCTGATCGGCATCACCAGCTACCAGGACGAGGCCGCCTGGTCCGTCTGGCGCCAGCGCGCCTCCCTGCTCCCGCAGACCTACGTCGACGCCGTCGTCCGGGCCGGCGGCACCCCCGTCCTGCTGCCACCCCAGCCCGGCGGCGCGGAGCACCTGGCCGAGGCGCTGGACGGGCTCGTCCTGGCCGGTGGACCGGACGTCGACCCGGCCCGCTACGGCGCGGCCGCCGACCCGCGCACCGGCCCGCCCCACCCCGCCCGCGACGACTGGGAGAGCCGGCTGCTGCACGCCGCGCTCGCCCGCGACCTGCCCCTGCTCGGCGTCTGCCGCGGCATGCAGGTGCTGAACGTCGCCCTCGGCGGCACCCTGCTCCAGCACCTGCCGGAGCGGAGCCACCAGATCGTCCCGGCCGGCTTCGTCCGCCACCCGGTCGCGGTCGAGGGCGGCAGCCGGCTCGCCGGCGTCCTCGGCACCGTCACCGACGTCTCCTGCTACCACCACCAGGCGGTCGACCGGGTCGGCCGCGGACTCCAGGTGACCGCCCGGAGTGCCGATGGAACCGTCGAGGCGCTCGAACTGCCCGGCCACCGTTTCGTGCTGGGCGTCCAGTGGCACCCCGAGACCGACCCCGACGACGACCGCCTCTTCCACGCGTTCCTGACCGCCAGCCAGCCCAGGGAGACCACCCGATGACCGAACCGGACCTCCACGAGGTCGTCAACCCCGCCACCGAGGAGGTGATCACCACCGTCGAGCTGGCCGGACCCGCCGAGACGGACGCCGCCGTCGCCCGCGCCCGGGCCGCCTTCGACACCTGGCGCCGGGTCGCCCCGGCCGACCGGGCCCGGCTGCTGCGCGCCTTCGCCGCCGCCGTCGACGCCGACCGCGAGCACCTCGCCGCCCTGGAGGTCGCCAACGCCGGCCACACCATCGGCAACGCCCGCTGGGAGGCCGGCAACGCCCGAGACGTCATCGAGTACTACGCCGCCGCCCCCGAACGGCTCTTCGGCCGCCAGATCCCGGTGGCCGGCGGCCTCGACGTCACCTTCCAGGAACCGCTCGGCGTGGTCGGCGTCATCGTGCCGTGGAACTTCCCCATGCCGATCGCCGCCTGGGCCCTCGCTCCCGCCCTCGCCGCCGGCAACACCGTGATCGTCAAGCCGGCCGAGCTCACCCCGCTCACCGCGCTGCGCCTCGGCGAACTCGCCCTGCAGGCGGGCATCCCGGAGGGCGTGCTGCAAGTCCTGCCCGGCCGCGGGACGGTGGTCGGACAGCGCTTCGTCACCCACCCGGACGTGCGCAAGGTGGTGTTCACCGGATCCACCCGGGTCGGCAAGGAGATCATGGCCGGTTGCGCCGCCCGGGTGAAGCCGGTCACCCTCGAACTCGGCGGCAAGAGCGCCAACATCGTCTTCGCCGACGCCGACCTCGCCAAGGCCGCCGCCACCGCCCCCTACGCCGTCTTCGACAACGCCGGCCAGGACTGCTGCGCGCGCTCCCGGATCCTGGTCGAGGCCTCCGTCCACGACGAGTTCATGGCACTGCTGGAACCCGCCGTCCGCGGGGTGCGGGTCGGCGACCCGGCCGACGAGAAGACCGAGATGGGCCCGCTGATCTCCGCCGCCCACCGGTCCAGGGTCGCCTCGTACGTCCCCGACGCCGCGGCCGTCGCCTTCCGCGGCACCGCCCCGGACGGGCCCGGCTTCTGGTACCCGCCGACCGTGCTGGCCCCGGTGCGCCACGACGACCCGGCCTTCACCGAGGAGATCTTCGGCCCGGTGGTCGCCGTCGTCCCGTTCCGCGACGAGGAGGACGCCGTGCGCATCGCCAACGCCACCGAGTACGGCCTCTCCGGCTCGATCTGGACCCGCGACGTGGGCCGCGCCCTGCGGGTCTCCCGTGCCGTCGAGGCCGGCAACCTCTCCGTCAACTCGCACTCCTCGGTGCGCTACACCACCCCGTTCGGCGGTTTCAAGCAGTCCGGCCTCGGCCGCGAGCTCGGCCCGGACGCCCTCGACGCCTTCACCCAGACCAAGAACGTCTTCATCTCCACGGAGGAGTGATCAGCATGACTCAGCGACTCGACGGCCGGGTGGCCGTCATCACCGGCGCGGGCAGCGGCATCGGCCTGGCCACCGCCCGCCGGTTCGCCCAGGAGGGAGCCAAGGTGGTCTGCGCCGACCTCGACCCGGAGACCGGCGCCAAGGCCGCCAACGAGGTGGGCGGCCTCTTCGTGGAGGTCGACGTCACCGACGAGCCGGCGGTGGAGGCCCTCTTCCAGAAGGCCGTCGACACCTACGGCCGGGTGGACATCGCCTTCAACAACGCCGGCATCTCCCCGCCCGACGACGACTCCATCCTCACCACCGGCCTGGAGGCCTGGAAGCGCGTCCAGGAGGTCAACCTCACCTCCGTCTACCTCTGCTGCAAGTACGCGATCCCGCACATGCAGCGCCAGGGCAAGGGCTCGATCATCAACACCGCGTCCTTCGTGGCCGTGATGGGCGCGGCGACCTCGCAGATCTCCTACAGCGCCTCCAAGGGCGGAGTGCTGGCGATGTCGCGCGAGCTGGGCGTGCAGTTCGCCCGCGAGGGCATCCGGGTCAACGCGCTCTGCCCCGGCCCGGTGAACACCCCGCTGCTCCAGGAGCTGTTCGCCAAGGACCCGGAGCGGGCCGCCCGCCGCCTGGTGCACATCCCGCTCGGCCGGTTCGCCGAGCCGGAGGAGATCGCCGCCGCGGTGGCCTTCCTCGCCTCCGACGACTCCTCCTTCATGACCGCCAACACGTTCCTGGTGGACGGCGGCATCTCCGGCGCGTACGTCACCCCGCAGTAGCCGGGAGCCGGCGCGGCGGCCGGGCGGACCCTCGGGACCGCCCGGCCGCCGCCGTGTACGGCGGCGCGGTGGGAATCCCGGCGAACCCGCCGGGCGGGACGGCTGCATCCGGCGTGTTGCGGACGGTCGCAGCGCTAGCCTGGGGACGGAAGCACCCCCAGCACGGCAGGGGACGGCCGGGGCCCGGCGCCCCGGAGGTTCCACCGCTCGAGTTCTAGCACACCGTGATCCGCCTGGTACGGAAGGATTCCCATGTCTGAGAACCACGATGCAAAGGTCGTAGCGGCGGAGGAGGCCGGCGGCTGCCCGGTCGCGCACGGGCGCGCCCCGCACCCGACCCAGGGCGGTGGGAACACCCGGTGGTGGCCGGAGCGGCTCAATCTGAAGATCCTCGCGAAGAATCCGGCCGTGGCCAATCCGCTCGGAGAGTCGTTCGACTACGCCGAGGCGTTCCGCGGCCTCGACCTGCCGACCGTGAAGCGGGACATCGAGGAGGCGCTCACCACCTCCCACGACTGGTGGCCCGCCGACTACGGCCACTACGGCCCGTTCGTCATCCGCATGGCGTGGCACAGCGCCGGCACCTACCGGATCAGTGACGGCCGCGGCGGCGCCGGGGCAGGCCAGCAGCGGTTCGCACCGATCGACAGCTGGCCGGACAACGCCAACCTCGACAAGGCCCGCCGGCTGCTCTGGCCGGTGAAGAAGAAGTACGGCCGCAGCCTCTCCTGGGCCGACCTGATGATCCTGGCCGGCAACGTCGCCCTGGAGTCGATGGGCTTGCGGACCTTCGGCTTCGGCGGTGGCCGGGTGGACACCTGGGAGCCGGAGGAGGACGTCTACTGGGGCCCGGAGACCACCTGGCTGGGCGACGAGCGCTACACCGGCGACCGCGAGCTGGAGAACCCCCTGGGCGCGGTCCAGATGGGCCTGATCTACGTCAACCCGGAGGGCCCGAACGGAACCCCGGACCCGCTGGCCGCGGCCCGCGACATCCGCGAGACCTTCCGCCGGATGGCGATGAACGACGAGGAGACCGTCGCCCTGATCGCCGGTGGGCACACCTTCGGCAAGACTCACGGGGCGGGGCCGGCGGAGAACGTGGGCCCGGAGCCGGAGGCCGCGCCGCTGGAGCAGCAGGGCCTCGGCTGGAAGAGCGGTTTCCGCACCGGCAAGGGCGGCGACGCGATCACCAGCGGCCTGGAGGGCGCGTGGACGCCCACCCCGGTGACCTGGGACAACAGCTTCTTCGAGACGCTGTTCGGCTACGAGTGGGAGCTGACCAGGAGCCCCGCCGGGGCGTACCAGTGGAAGCCGAAGGACGGCGCCGGCGCCGGCACCGTGCCCGACGCCCACGACCCGGCCGTCAGCCACGCCCCCACGATGCTGACGACCGACCTCTCGCTCCGCCTGGACCCGGTCTACGAGCCGATCTCGCGGCGCTTCCTGGAGAACCCCGAGGAACTGGCGGACGCCTTCGCCCGGGCCTGGTTCAAGCTCACCCACCGCGACATGGGCCCGGTCGTGCGCTACCTCGGCCCCGAGGTCCCGACCGAGCGGCTGCTCTGGCAGGACCCGCTGCCGCCGGTGACCCACCCGCTGGTCGACGCCGCGGACGTCACCGCGCTCAAGGCCCGGGTGCTCGACTCCGGCCCGGCGGTCTCCGACCTCGTCTCCGCCGCGTGGGCCGCGGCCTCCTCGTTCCGCGGCAGCGACAAGCGCGGCGGTGCCAACGGCGGGCGGATCCGCCTGCAGCCGCAGAGCGGCTGGGAGGTCAACGACCCCGACCGGCTGGCGGGCGTGCTGCGCACCCTGGAGGGCGTCCGGACGGCCTTCAACGCGGAGCAGACCGGCGGCAAGCAGATCTCCTTCGCCGACCTGGTCGTCCTCGCGGGCTGCGCGGCGGTCGAGCAGGCGGCGCGCGGCGCCGGCTTCGACGTCGAGGTCCCGTTCGCGCCCGGCCGCGCGGACGCCTCACAGGAGCAGACCGACGTGGAGTCCTTCGCCGCGCTGGAGCCGGGTTCCGACGGGTTCCGCAACTACCTGGCGAAGGGCACCCGGCTGCCGGCCGAGTTCCTGCTGATCGACCGGGCCAACCTGCTGACCCTGAGCGCCCCGGAGATGACGGTCCTGGTCGGCGGCCTGCGGGTGCTGGGCGCCAACCACCAGCAGTCGTCGGTCGGCGTGCTGACCGGGACCCCCGGGGCCCTGACCAACGACTTCTTCGCCAACCTGCTCGACCTGGGCACGACCTGGACGCCGACCTCCGAGGACGCCACCGCGTTCGAGGGCCGCGACGCCGCCACCGGCGAGCTGAAGTGGACCGGCAGCCGGGTCGACCTGGTCTTCGGTTCCAACTCCGAGCTGCGGGCCGTCGCCGAGGTCTACGCGAGCGACGACGCGAAGGAGAAGTTCGTGACGGACTTCGTCGCGGCCTGGGACAAGGTGATGAACCTCGACCGGTTCGACCTCCGCTGACCCGCTGACCGGTTGACCCGCGTGGCCGGGCCGGCCCGGCCGTGCGAGCCCCGGACCGCCCGCCGCCCGCCCGACTGCCGCGCCCCCGGATCTCCTCCGGGGGCGCGGCAGTCGGCGTTGCGGCGGCGCCGGGGGTTAGTCCTCCTCGACGGTCTCGAACGCGTCGGGCTCGGGGGTGGCGAGCCCGCCGAGGTCGCGGACCTTCTCGCGGAACGCGTCGGCGCTCATCGCCGCCCGGTGGGACTCCGCGTCGGTCCAGCGCGCCGTCTCGATGAACACCTCCGGCCGGCGGAGCGAGCGGTAGAGGGTGTGGCTGAGGAAGCCGGGCTGGGCGCTCATGTGCTCGGTGATGCCGGTGAGGACCTTGCGGAAGGCCTCGACGTCGCCGTGCACGGTGAGCCGGTTGATGACGGTGATCATGTCCTGTCTCCAGTGGGTCGGTCCGGGCGGGCCGCTCCGGCGGCCCGGCGCAGGTTGCGGCGGAGGATCTTGCCGTTCGGCGAGCGGGGGATGCGGTCGACCGCGTCCAGGTACCGGATGTGCTGGTAGTAGGGCAGTCGGTCGTTGACGAAGGCGGCCAGCTCGTCGAGCGAGGGGCCGTTGCCGAGGTCCGGGGTGAGCACGACGAAGGCGTGCGCCACCGCTCCGGTCACCGGCTCCGGGTGGTCGACGACGGCGCAGTCCAGGACGGCCGGGTGGCGGATCAGCACCTCCTCGATCTCGGTCGGGGATACCAGCCAGTTCTCGTGCTTGAAGACGTCCTTGAGCCGGTCGACCAGGAACAGGTGGCCGTCCTCCGCCTGGTAGCCGATGTCCCCGGTGGAGAACCACCCGTCGGCGTCGGTCGCCGGAACGTCGGCGTTCAGGTAGCCGGCCATCAGCTGGGGGCCGCGGACCTGGACCTCGCCGCGCTCCCCGGCGGGCAGCGGAGCCCGGGTCTCCACGTCCACCACCCGGCAGTCGGTCCCCGGGACGGGGCGGCCGACCGAGCCCGGGCGGGGGTCGCCGGGTCGTTCGCAGTGGGTGAGCGGCGAGGTCTCGGCGAGCCCGTACCCCTGCACCACCGGGATGCCGAACTGCTCGCCGAGCACTCGGGCCTGGGCCGGCAGCAGCGCCGAGCCGCCGGACAGCACCGCCCGGACGGTGTCCAGCCGGAGCTCGCCCAGGCCCGGGTCGGCGGCCAGGGCCGCCAGGCGGACCGGCAGGCTGTAGAGGTGGGTGGCCCGGTTCCGGTTGGCCGCCGCGACCGCCGCGGTGGGCGCCGAGTCGGGGCAGAGCACCTGCGTCGCCGCCGCGTGGACGGCCGAGTTGAGGTGCATCGGATGGAACAGCGGCAGGTGGTTGACGGTGACGCTGTCGCCGTCCAGGCCGTGCACGGCGGCGATCTGCGCCGCGTTGGCGACCAGGTTGCGGTGCGTCAGCCGGACGGCCTTCGGATCGCCGGTGGTGCCGCTGGTGAACTGGATGCACGCCACCGCGTCGAGGTCGGGCGCCGGGCCGCGCTCGCCCGGCGGCAGCAGCCCGGTCGGCAGCCGCTCGGCGGTGATCACCCCGCCCAGCTTCGGCAGCCGCGGGCGCAGCCGCTCCAGACGCTCGGCAACCTGCCGCGGGGCGACCACCGCGGCCACCTCCGCGGTGCCCAGGGCGTGCACCATCGCGTCGTCGCCCATCAGCGGGTTGACGACGGCCACCGTGTGGCCGGCCCGGACGGCGCCGTAGTACGCGACCACGAACGGCACGTCGAGGGCGGCCACCACGCCCACCACCGCCCCGCTCCCGCCGACCGCGGCGGTGAGGGCGCCGGCCGCGGTGTCCACCTCGGCGTCCAGGTCGGCGTAGGTGGTGTCGCCGAGGGGGGTGCGCAGGGCGACCCGGTCGGGTGCCACGGCGGCGGCCCGGCGCAGCAGGCCGTCGAGCGGGAGCTCGGGCACCAGGCCGGGCGCCGGCCCGGTGCCGGCGTCGGGGGCGGTGTCGGTGTCAGTCACGGGCCGCACGGAGGCGCTCCTCGGCGAACTGCTGCGCGTAGCGCAGGGTCTGCAGGCTGTTGGTGCTGAGCACCCGGCGCAGGTAGGCGCGGGCGTCGGCGACCGTGGTGCCCTCGCCGAGCAGGTGGAGGGCGGAGGGCTTGATGGTGGCGGTGTGCCGGGCCCGGGCGATGACGCCCTCGGGGGTCTCCTCGAAGACCCAGTGGCCGGTGTGGCCGTCCAGCAGGGCGGGGAGGTTGATCTGCTTGTAGACGATCTTGTTGATCTCGGGCAGGCAGACCCGGACCGACCGGGTGGTGTGCTCGCTCCCGTCCGGGGTGTGGGTGTGCATGTCGAAGAACTGCACGCCCGGGACCTCCTCGGTCATGTCGAGCTTGGTGACGTGCGGGACGCGCTCGGGCCACTTGTCCGCCGCGTACAGGAACTCGTAGACGTCCTCCAGCCGGCCGCCGATGAACAGCGGGTCCTCGAAGGAGATGACCCGGGGCTCAAGATCGGCCCACTGCTCGGCGCTCTCGCGCAGCGACTCCAGCTGGGCGGGGGCGCGCTCCTCGTGCTCGGCCGTGATCCGGGCGGCCGCCTCGGGGTCGTCTCCGGCGGTGGTGAAGGTGTGGACGAGCTCCACCGCGGTCGCGCCCTCGCCGTGCGGGGTGAACGTCCAGGCGGCGGTGGCCGACGCGAGCGGGGCCGGCGGGGCCACCTGCTCCAGGGTGATCCGCAGGCCGGCGCGGTCGAGCCGGCGACGGGCGTCCCAGGCGTGCACGCCGGTGCCGCCGGTCAGGGCCCAGCGGCGGACCAGCTGGACGCCGTCGGCGTCCTCCTCGACGATCTCGCCGTGCACGGCGGGTCCGAAGTGCTGCACCCAGGCGGCGAGGTCCGCCGTCAGGTCGAAGCAGAGCTCGGCCGGCGCCTGGACGATCGCGTTGTGCCGGACGGTGTGCGTGGTCGACATGCCGTTTCCTCTCTCAACGGGGGAGCTCGACGAGGAGCTCGGTGGGCCGGAGCCCGGGGCTGACGGAGCGCCGGAGGCGCATCGGGGTGAAGACGGGGGTGGTCGTCGCGCGGCCGTCGGGCGCGCGCCGGGTCAGCGGCCGCCGGAGACGTCGACGACGGCGCCGGTGATGTTGCCGTTCGCCTCCGAGCAGAGGAAGGCGACGGTGCGGGCCACGTCCTCGGGCGCGCTGAGCCGACCGGTCGGGGTGCGCAGCCGCTCCCGCTCGCGGACCTCGGCCGGCAGGTCGGCGAGGACGCCCTCGGTCCGGGTCAGGCCGGGGCTGACCACGTTGACCAGGACGCCGTCAGGCCCGGCGTCCCAGGCGAGGCTGCGGGCGAAGCCGTGCAGGGCGGCCTTGCCCGCGGCGTAGAACTCCTGGCCGGGAGCGCCGTCCCGGGCGAGGTGGGAGGAGACCAGCGCCACCCGGCCCCAGCCGCGGGCCCGCATCCCGGGGAGCACCAGCTGGACGGTGCGCAGGGTCTGTTCCAGGTTGTCCCGCAGCAGCGGCTGCCACTCCGCGGCCGGCACCTCCTCGGTGCGGCTGCCGGGCGGCCGCCGCCGGCCGCGCCGCAGCGCGTTGGCCACCAGGACGTCGACCCCGCCCCACCGCCGCTCCACCTCGGCGAAGGCCGCGGCGACGGAGTCCGGGTCGCCCAGGTCGTACGGCACGGCGAGGGCCCGGCCGGCCGCGGCGCCGAGCTCCTCGGCGAGGGCCCGGGCCTTGGCCTCGCCGGTGCGGTAGGTGACCGCCACCCGGGCGCCCTCGGCGGCGAACGCCCGCGCGGTCTGCCGGCCGATGCCGGCGGAGGCGCCGGTGACCAGCACCGTCCGGCCGGTGAGCCCGAGGTCCACGGTCACACCTCCCGGGCCGCGCGGCGCCGGCCGCGCAGCACGTCGAGGGCGGCGGCGAGGTCCGCCGGGGTGAGCCGGTCGCCGCGGGCGCAGAGGTAGCCGTCCGGCCTGACCAGCAGCCAGCCGCCGGGCGGCAGGCCGAGGTCGGCGCGGAGCGCGCCGCCGGGGTCGGGCAGCGCGGCCGGGCCGTCACCGGCGACGGTGCGCACCGACAGCCAGTCGCCGTGCTCCGCGCGGGCCGCTGCGGCGGCCTCGGCCGCGCCCGCGGGGCCGGCGGCCACCAGCAGGCTGGGCCGCAGCTCGCGCAGCTCGTCGAGCAGGGCGCTCCAGCCGGGGCCGTCGGCCCGCTCGGCGGTGACCTGGCTCAGCCGGCTGCCGGCGCGCGGCCCGGCGGCCTCGGCCGGACGGCGGTCGGGCACGGTGAGCGGGCTGTCGGCGTACTCCAGCGCCAGGGCGGACATCGAACCGATGATCTTCCGCTCGATCCGGCCGCGCAGCGGTGCGAAGGCGCGCACCAGGGCGAACACCACGGGCAGGGCCGCGCCGGCGGCGGAGTTGCGCAGCTGCACCAGGCGGGTGGCCTTGCGGGTGGAGCCGAGCAGAGCCCGGCCGACCGGCACCCGCTCGGCCGAGTAGCTGTCGAGCAAGGCGGGGTCCGCGTGGCCGTGTTCGACCAGGGCGAGCTTCCAGGCGAGGTTGTAGGCGTCCTGGAGGCCGGTGTTGAGGCCCTGGCCCGAAGCGGGGCTGTGCACGTGGGCGGCGTCCCCGGCGAGCAGGCAGCGGCCGCTGCGCATGGCCGGGATCATCCGCTGCTGGATGGTGAAGACCGACACCCAGCCGGGCCGGTGCACGGTGACGGGCCGGCCGAGCCCGCGGCGCAGCTTGCCGGCGAACCGCTCGGCGACGTCCTGCGGATCGCCCGCGTACGAGGTGTCGGCGGTGTCCAGCAGCCGCCACTTGCCCTCCTGCGGAAAGGGGATGGCCATGACCGTGCCGCTGCCGACCTTGATCCAGTGGATGCTGTTCTGCGGCAGGTCCATGTCGACCTCGGCGTCGGCGATCAGCCAGGTCTCGGTGGAGTCGCCGATCAGCGGCAGCCCGAGCAGCCGGCGGACGGTGCTGTGCCCGCCGTCGCAGCCCACCAGCCAGCCGACGGAGGCGCGTTCGGGGCCGGCCGGACCGCTCAGCTCGACGGTGACGCCGTCCTCGTGCTGCTCGAAGCCCTCCAGCCGCACCCCCCACTCGATCTCCACGCCCTGCTTGGCGACGGCCTGGCGCAGCACGTCCTCGGTGGCGGCCTGGTCGATCATCAGGGTCATCGGGAACCGGGTGGGCACCTGCGAGTAGTCCGGGCCCAGCACGGCCAGCCGGCGGCCGTTGAGGTGCATGGTGAAGCGCTGGATGACCCGGCCGCGCGGCATCATGTCGGCCAGCACGCCCTGCTGGTCGTAGACCTCCAGCGACCGGGCGTGCGTCGCCATCGCCCGGCTGGTGGCGGCGGGGCCGTCGGCCGCGTCGACCAGCCGCACCGGCACGCCGCGCCGGGCCAGTTCGAGCGCCGTCGCCAGGCCGACCGGGCCGGCGCCCGCGATGAGTACCCGCGGCCCGTCCGGCGGCGCCGCCGGGCCCTTCTCCGCCGTGGTCATGTCCGCCTCCAGGCAGTCTCGGTGGGGCCGGCCGGTCCGGTGGGGTCCGTGACGCGGCCGGCGGGGGAGCCGGCCGCGCGGGCGGCCGGGGCGAGCGGGAGCAGCCCGGCGCGGCGCGCCTCGGCGAGCGTCGGGGCGAGGCGGTCGCGGTCGGAGAGCAGCCGGTCCTGGGTGTCCGGCCACGGCAGGGCCAGCTCCGGGTCCAGCGGGTGGACCGCCCGCTCCAGCTCCGGCCGGTAGGGCGCGGAGCACAGGTAGAGCACCGTGGCGTCCTCGGTGAGCGCGGTGAAGCCGTGGCCCAGCCCCGGGGCGAGCTGGACGGCCCGCCAGTGGCCGGGCCCGAGCCGGACGGAGTCCCAACGGCCGAAGGTGGGCGAGCCGACCCGGAGGTCGACCACGACGTCCAGCACCTCACCGGCCACGCAGGTGACGTACCGGGCCTGCCCAGGCGGCGTGCTGACGTAGTGGATGCCGCGGACCACGCCCCGGCGGGAGACCGAGAGGCCGGCCAGGGCCACCGGCATCGGCCCGTCGGGGCCGGCCGGCCGGTCCACCGAGTACAGCTCCGCGAAGGCGCCGCGCTCGTCGTGGTGCGGCCTCAGGGTGACCTCCCACGCCCCCTCCACCGCTAACGGACGCATGTCGCACGCTCCTTCCGCACCAGCTCCGCCAGGACCGGGACGACCTCCGCGGGCGCGGGGAGGCCGGCGATCTCCCCGGCCAGCCCGGCCGCGGCCGTCCGCACCGCCGGATCCGCCAGCAACGCCCGCACGCCGGCCACGACACCCGCCGCGTCGGCCCGCTCGGGCGGCAGCCAGCGGCCCGCGCCGAGCCCCGACAGCCGCTCCGCGTACGCGGTGGTGTCGGACAGGTAGAACGGCAGGACCAGCTGCGGCAGGCCGTGCACCATGGCCGTCATCGCGGTGCCCGGGCCGCCGTGGTGGACCACCAGGTCGCAGGCCGGCAGCACCGTGTCCAGTGGGAGCCAGCCCGCCGCGCGCACCGAAGCGGGCAGTGCTCCGGTGGGCGCGGCGTCACCGGTGGCCAGCACCGTCTCCACGCCCGCCGCGTCCAGGGCGGCCGGCAGCGCGGCCAGCAGCCCGGCCCTGGCGCCCGGCGCCATCGATCCCAGGGTCACGCAGACCCGGGGGCGCTCGCGGGGCTCGCGGAGCCAGGACGGCACCCGGGCCGGCCCGTTGTACGGGACGTAGCGGATCCGGTGGACCGGTCCGGCCGGCCCGCCCGGGAGCTGCAGCCGCGCCGGGCACGGGTCCAGCCGCAGCCGCGGCGCCGGCAGCCCGGGCAGTTCCAGCGCCGCCAGTTCCGGCGCGAGTTCCTGCTCCGCCGCCTCCGCGTACAGCCCGGAGAGCCGCAGGCCCCAGCCGTGTTCCACCCAGGGCAGCCCGAGCCGCGCGGCGGCCAACCGGCCTGCGTACTCGGTCGGTTCACTGACCACCAGGTCCGGGCGCCACCGCTCGGCGATCCGCAGGGTCCGCTCCAGGACGTGCGCGGCCAGCCGCCCGAAGCCGCGCCCGCTGCGCCTGACCCGCCCCTGCGGGTCGGCGGGGCGGGCGGCCGGCGTGCCGTCCCGCTCGAAGCCGATCATCCCGCCCATCGACACCGCGCCGGCGCTGGCGACGGCGGGCAGGCCCGCTTCGCCCGCCACCCCGGCGAATTCCCCGGGAGCCGCCAGCAGGACTTCGTGGCCCGCCGCCCGCAGTGCCCAGGAAAGGGGCACGAGCGGCAGGACATGCCCGTACATGGGCGCCGTCGTGAGCAGAATCCTCATGCGCCCCACGATGGCAGAGCGGGGCCGCCCGGAATAGACCGGAAGCCGCTCCTCGATTCAGGGTCGAGCCGGACTCGACCGCTTCTCAGGTCCGCGCGCGGGAAACTGCGGGCGGGCCGTACCGGCCCAGGAATCGGAGGGCCCCGAAAATGCGCGTGCTGTTCACGACTTTCCCCTCGCCGTCCCACCATTTCCCGATGGTTCCGCTGGAATGGGCGGTGCGCTCCGCCGGCCACGAGGTGTGCGTCGCCAGTGCGCCCTCGCTCACCGCCGCGGTGCTCGGCTCCGGGCTCCCCATGGTGGAGGTCGGCTCCGCGGTGGACCTCGGCGGCAGCGCCCGCAACCGCGACCTGTCCGCCTGGCACGACCACGACCGCTGGCCGGCCCGCTGGCCGGTCGAGCCCGACCTGCTGGACGACTCCCGCAAGCAGCTTCTGGAGGCGCTCGGGCAACGGCAGTTCGCCATGGCGGCCGGCATGCTGGACGACCTGCTCGCCTTCGCCCGGCACTGGCGGCCCGACCTGGTCGTCCACGACGCCGTCTCCTACGCCGGCCCGGTGGTCGCCGCCGCGCTCGGAGTGCCGAACGTCAGCCACCTCTGGGGCAGCCCCGGGCTGCAGAAGCTGGAGATGAAGGGCTTCGGCGACGAGCCGCAGGACGGCTACGTCGAGCTCTTCGAGCGGGTCGGCGCCGAGGTGCGGCTGCGGCCCGCCGCCTGGATCGACCTCTGCCCGCCGAGCATGGGCTTCGGCCCCGCGCCGGACGTCCGCCAGGAGCGCTACGTCCCCTACAACGGGCCCGGGACGCTGCCGGACTGGCTGCTCGAACCGCCGCGGCGCCCGCGGGTCTGCGTCACCTGGGGCGCCACCACCGCCAAGCTGCTCGGCCCGGCCATGACGGACCTGCTGCGCAAGGCGGTCGAGGCGGTCGCCGCGCTGCCGGTCGAGGTCGTCCTGGCCACCACCGCCGACCAGCGCGAGCTGCTCGGCGACCTGCCGGACACGGTGCGCACCGCCGTCTCGCTGCCGCTGCACCTGCTGGTGCCCGGCTGCGTCGCCGTGGTCCACCACGGCGGGTCCGGGACCACCCTGACCGCCGCCCGGGCCGGCGTCCCCCAGGTCACCATCACCCGCCGGCCCGAGCCCACCCTCAACGCCGAGCGCCAGGCCGCCACCGGTGCCGGCATCCACCTCACCTACGGAGAGCTGGACCGGGAGGCCGACCCGGTGGCGGCGATCCGCGAGCGGGTGGCCGCCGTCGTGGCCGGCGGCCCCTACCGCGAGGCCGCCCGGCGGCTCGCCGCGGAGATGGCGGAGCAGCCCGCCCCGGCGGAGGTCGTCACCGAACTCGACAAGCTGGTCTGAATTCCCCGGCGACCGGCCGTCCGGCCGTTCGGAGAGTCCGCCGGAACCCCGCCCCAGGCACTTCGCCCCAGCAGAGAGAGGCATTCATGAGAAAATCACCGCCCGCCGCCGCGGTTTCCCCCGGTTCGGCAGCCGACCACCTCGTGTCGCTCACCGGACTGCGCGGAATCCTCGCCCTCACGGTATTCGGCGCGCATTTCTTCCTCTCCTTCCACTTCGCCGGCGGCACCTTCGACTCCAAATTCCAGCAGGACGTCTTCCACGCCCTGTTCTCCCGTTCCGGCGGGCCGGCCGTCGCCTGCTTCTTCCTGCTCAGCGGCTTCGTGCTGACGTACATCGCGCGGCCGGGGGACACCGCGCGCTCCTTCTACCGGCGCCGGATCGCCAAGGTCTACCCGGTGCACCTGGTCACCGCGGCGATCGCCTTCGCCCTGGTCGCCGTCCGCTACGGTGTCCCCGGCACGAAGGTCACCCTCTCGCACGTCTTCCTGGTGCAGAACTGGGTGCCCAGCCAGTGGTACTACCTGACCATGACCGGCCTCGACTGGTCGCTCAGCTGCGAGGCGCTGTTCTACCTCTGCTTCCCGGTCCTGGTCTTCGTGCTGGCGCGGGCGCGGAACTGGCAGCTCTACACCGCCGCGGCGGTCTGCACCGTGCTCGCCTTCGTCCTGCCGTACGTCGTCTCGCACACCTTCACGCTGACCAGCCCCGATCCGATGGAGATGGTCCCGACGCAGGACTACGGCGGCCCGATGGGGTACTGGTTCGCCTACATCTTCCCGCCGATGCGGATGGCCGAGTTCGTCATCGGCATCGCGCTCGCCCTGCTGGTGCGCCGCGGCGCCTGGCGCGGCCCGAACACCGCCGTCGCCCTGCTGCTCACCGCCGTCGGCTGGGGCGTCAACCTCCACCTGCCCAGCTACCTGTCGCTGGGTGCCGGAATGGTGATCCCGTTCGCGCTGCTGATCGCGGCGCTCAGCACCGCCGACATCACCGGCGGCTGGTCCCCGCTGCGCTGGCGGCCGCTGGTGTGGTTCGGCGAGATCTCGCTCTCCTTCTACCTCACCCACCTGCTGGTGCAGGAGGAACTCTTCAGCCGGCTCTGGCAGTTCGGCGTCGACCGGGACTGGCTGCCGGTCCCGCTGCCGGTGCTCTCCTGGTGGGTCGGACTCCTCTCCTTCGCCGCCCAGTTCCTCATCGCGCTGGCCGCCGCCTGGCTGCTCTACCGGCTGGTCGAGCGGCCGATGGTGCGGCTGCTGCGTCCGCGCGGCGTCCCGCCCCTGCCGATCACCACCGCAGCGTTCGGCGCGCCGCAGCCGCCCGCCGCCGAGCGGACCGACGAGACCCAGCTGGTGGAGAAGTGACCGAGCTGCGAGTCCTGGTCGCCGCCTCCGGCTGGCCCACCCACTACATGGCCATGGTGCCGCTCGCCTGGGCGCTGCGCGCCGCCGGCCACGAGGTCCGGATCGCCGCCCAGCCGTCCATGCGCCCGGCGATCGTCCGCTCCGGCATGCCGATGGTCCCGGTCGGCCCCGACGTCGACTACCTGGCGGTGCGCCGGCGGACCCTCTCCCAGGAGAAGGCCGACGGCACCTCCGGCACCGCCGAGGAGATCCGCGAGGCGGCCGCCGCCGAGGACGGCGGGCTCTTCGGCGCCTGGGCCGAGGCGACCACCGCGGCCCTGGACGACACCGTCGCCTTCGCCCGCGCCTGGCGGCCCGATCTCGTCATCGGCGACACCATGGCCCCGGCCGGCCTGGTCGCCGCCCACGTCCTCGGCGTGCCCGCCGTCCGCCACCTCTGGGGGCCCGACATCCTCGGCTCCGAGGGCGGCGAGAAGATCCTGGACATCCTCCCCGGCTACTGGGACCCCTACCTGCGTCACGGCCTGGACCTGCAAGGACAGGACCCGGCCCACCGCACCGTCTCGCCCTGCCCGCCCAGCTTGCAGGCTCCGCCCGCGCCGACCCGGTTGCAGCTGCGCTGGCCGCCGTACAACGGCCCCGGCACGGTGCCGGACTGGGCCGACCGGCCCGCCGGGCGCCCGCGGATCGCCCTCACCTGGGGCACCTCCACCACCGGGGTCCTGGACGGCGCCGGCACCCGTCTGGCCGACGTCGTGGCCGGGCTGGCCGGACTCGACGCGGAGATCGTCGTCGCCGTCACCGCGGAGGAGCGCGAACGGCTCGGCACCCCGCCGCCCGGAGTCCGGGTGCTGGAGAACCTGCCGCTGCACGTGCTGCTGCCCGGCTGCGCCCTCCTGGTGCACCAGGGCGGCTTCATGACGGCGCTCACCGCCGCCCACCACGGTGTGCCGCAGCTGCTGCTGCCACAGCTCCCCAACCAGATCAGCGACGCCGAGGTGCTGGCCGGTTCCGGCGCCGCCCGGGTGCTGCCCGCCGGGCGGACCGGAGCCGGGGACGTCCGCGCCGCAGCCGCGGCGCTGCTCGGCGACGACTCCCACGCCGAGGCCGCCCGACGCCTGCGGCAGGAGATCCTGGACCAGCCCACCCCGCGCGAGGTCGCCGCCACCCTGGCCGACCTCGCCGCCACCGGGACGTGAGCGCGGCCCCCGGCGACGGCCGCGCACCGCTGGTCGTCGTCCTCGGGGCCTCGGGCTACATCGGATCGGCCGTCGTGGCACAGCTCGCCCGGCGGCCGATCCGGCTGCGCCTGGTGGCCCGGCGGCCCGCGGTGCTGCCCGCGGTCCGCGCCGCGGTGGTCGAGCAGGTGGTGGCCGACCTCGCGGTGCCCGGCGCGGCCGCCGTGGCCGTGGCCGGTGCCGACGCCGTCCTCGACCTGGTGGCCCACCTCGACCCGGCGGTCGGCTGGCGCGCCGTGGAGGGCGGCGGCGCGGAGCTCGGCGAGCGGCTCGGCGCCGGCCTGGTCCGCGAGATCGCCGGTGCCCTGCGGGCCGGGCACCGCCCGGCCGGCGCGCCGCCCCCGTTGGTGGTGCTGGCCGGCTCGGCCTCCCAGGCCGGCCGCGGCGGCGTGGTCGACGGCACCGGCCCCGACCGGCCCCTCACGGTCTACGCCCGGCAGAAGCTGGCCGCCGAGACGGAGCTGCTGGCCGCCGGAGCCGAGGGCGTGCTCCGCGCGGTGTCGCTGCGCCTGCCCACCGTCTACGGCAGCGGCCCCGGGCCGGACGGCCACGGAGTGGTCGCCGCGATGGCGCGGCGCGCCCTGGCGGGGGAGCCGCTCACCGTCTGGGGCACCGGAAGCGTCGTGCGCGACCTGCTGCACGTCACCGACGCGGCCGCCGCGTTCACCGCCTGCCTCGACCACGGCGCCCGACTCGCGGGCCGGCACTGGCCGGTGGGCACCGGACGGCCCGTCCCGGTCCGGGAGCTGTTCACCGCGCTGGCGCGGGCCGTCGCGGACCGCACCGGCCGCCCGGCCGTCCCGGTCGGCTCTGTGGCGCCGCCCGCGGCGGCGACGGCCGCGGACGCCGCCGGCACGGTGGTGGACGCCTCGGCGTTCCGGTCCGCCACCGGCTGGCGGCCCCGCCGGGAGTTGCCCGAGGCCCTGGCCGAGCTGGCGGCGGCCCTGGCCGACCGCCCCTGAACCGCCCTCAACGCCCCGCCGCACGACGGGCCGGCCCCGCTCGACGATCGAGCGGGGCCGGCCCGTTGCCGTGGGCGCCGGAGCGCCTCAGACCACCTTCACCTCGGGCACGTAGACGATCCACCGCCCGCCCGCTCGCCGGAACCCCTCCTCCTTGGCCATGATCTCCTCGGCGTGGTTCCAGGCGAACAGCACCGCGTAGTCGGGGTAGTCGGCCCGGAAGTCCTCCGGCGAGCGGACCGGGATGTGCGAGCCGGGGCTGAGCCGGCCCTGCTTGGCCGGCGTGCTGTCCGCGACGTACGACACCAGCTCGGGGCCGATGCCGCAGTAGTTGGTGAGGGTGGCGCTCTTCGCGGTGGCGCCGTACGCGGCGACGGTGGCGCCCTCGGCCTTGCAGCGCTCCAGCACCGCGCGCAGGTCGTCGCGCACCCGGTCGACGGCGGCCGCGAACCGGGCCAGGGTGTCCCGTTCGGTGATCCGGGCGGCCTTCTCGCGCTCCAGGAACAGGCCGACCGCCGGACCGGGGGTGCGGGCGCCGCGGCGGGCGACGGTGTAGCGGATCTCGCCGCCGTGGACGGCCAGGTGCTCCACGTCGACCAGCTCGAAGCCGTAGTGGGCGGCCATCGCCTGCACGGAGCGCACGGTGAAGAAGTAGAAGTGCTCGTCGTAGATCTGGTCGAACGAGGTCTGCTCGACGATGTCCGCCATGTACGGGTCCTCGAAGACGAAGACCCCGTTCGGGGCGAGCAGGGCGTCGACGCCGCGGAAGACCGAGTCGACGTAGGAGATGTGCGAGAAGGTGTTGGCGGCGTAGATGACCTGGGCGGGCCCGTCCGCGGCGGCGATCTCCGCGGCCGTCGACTCCTCGAAGAAGGCGTTGCGCACCCGGATGCCCTTGGCGGCGGCGGCCTCGGCCACCCCCTTGCACGGCTCGACGCCGAGGTGGCGCCGGCCGGCCCGGTGGACCGTGTCGAGCATGATGCCGTCGTTGCTGCCGAACTCGACCACGAACGCGTCCGGGTCGAGCAGTTCGGTGTCCAGGAAGTGCCGTGCGGTGGCCCGGAAGTGCTGCTGCATCACCGTCGAGCCGGACGAGTGGTACGGGTAGTCGGTCCGGAACATCCGCTCGCGCGGGACGTCCTCCAGCAGCTGGACCATCGTGCAGGACTCGCACTGGGCGACCGCCAGGCGGTGGAAGAACTCCTCGGCGCCGCCGGCCGGGTCGACGAAGGCGTCGGCCAGCGGTTGTCGGCCGAAGTCGAAGAACTCGTGGACGGCGCCGCCGCAGATGCGGCACTGGGACGTGGCAGACATGGTGGCTCCTCAACTCCTGTCGATGACGCGGACCCGCCGGCCGGTCGGGCGGTGGCCCCGGGTCGGACCGCCCGCGCCCGGGGCGATCCCTTGATCGGGATCGTCCCGGACACGACTCGACAAACGGTTGAGGTGTGCTGGACGAGGACGGCCCCGGGGAGGCCGCCGCCGTCAGGCCGGGACCACCCGGCGCAGGTACTCGCCGGTGACGCCCGGGCCGGCGGCGATCTCGGCCGGCGTGCCCTGGTTGACCACCCGGCCGCCGCGGTCGCCGGCGCCCGGCCCCATGTCGATGATCCAGTCGGCGCAGGCGGCGACGTGCAGGTCGTGCTCGGCGATGACCACCGAGTTTCCGCTGGCCAGCAGGGTGTCGAAGGCGTCCACCATCTTCTGCACGTCCGAGGGGTGCAGCCCGGTCACCGGTTCGTCCAGCAGCACCAGGCCACGGCCGCGCCCGGTGGTGCCGAGCAGGATCGCGTTGGCCAGCTTCAGCCGCTGCGCCTCGCCGCCGGACAGCTCGGTGCCGCTCTGGCCGAGCTGGAGGTAGCCGAGGCCGGCCCGCTGGACGGCGCGCAGCGTGGTGGCCAGCCCGGCGGGCGCGGTGAGGAACTCCGCGGCCTCGTCCACGGTCAGCGTGAGGATCTCGTCGACCGCCTTGCCCTGGTAGGTGACGCTCAGCACCTCAGGGGTGAACCGCCGGCCCTCGCAGACGTCGCACTCCACCCACATGTCGGGCATGAAGTGCAGGTCCACCTGGCGCCGCCCGTAGCCGGTGCAGGTCTCGCAGCGGCCGCCGGGGGAGTTGAAGGAGAACGCGCCGGGCCCGAGGCCGAGCGCCTTGGCCCGCGGGGTGGCGGCGAACAGCTTGCGGACGGTGTCGAAGGCCTTGGTGTAGGTGGCCGGATTGGATCGCGGGGTGCGGCCGATCGGGTCCTGGTCCACGACGGTCACCCAGCCGAGGCGCCCGGCGCCCTCGACGCCGGCCATGGCGGCCGGGCGCTCGCCGCGCAGCACCGCGTCCATCCCGGCACCGAGCGCCTGGTGCAGCAGGCTGCTCTTGCCGCTGCCGCTCACCCCGGTGATGCAGGTCAGGGTGTTCAGCGGGATGTCCACCCGGTCGAGCCGGACGTTGTGGACGTCGACACCGAGCAGGCTCAGGCGCGCGGCCGCGCCCGCGTCGAACCGCTTGGCGCGCCGCACCCGCGGGCCGCGCCCGGCGAGGTAGGCGCCGGTGACCGACTCCGGGTGGCCGCTGAGCTCGGCGGTCGGCACCGAGGCGACCAGGGTGCCGCCCTGGCGGCCGGCGCCCGGACCGAGGTCCACCACCCAGTCGGCGAGGGCGATGAGCTCGGGGTCGTGCTCGACCAGGAGCACGGTGTTCCCGGCGTCGCGCAGGTCGGTCAGGATCTCGCGCAGCGGGTGCTTGTCGGCCGGGTGCAGGCCCGCGCTCGGCTCGTCCAGGACGAAGATGATGCCGCTGAGGTCCATGTTCAGCTGCGCGGTGACCCGGGCGCGCTGGAGCTCCCCGCCGGACAGCGAGGGCGCGGTGCGGGTCACCTGGAGGTGGCCGAGCCCGAGCTCGACCATCAGCCGGACCCGGCGGGCGAGGTCCGGCAGCACGTTGACGGCGACCTCGCGCTGCATCGGGGTGAGGGTGGCGTCGATGCCGTCCACCCAGGTGCGCAGCTCCTCCACCGGCAGCTTGATGACCTCCGGGTAGGTGAGGCCGCCGAGTTCGAGGGTGCGGGCGGTCTCGCCGAAGCCGGTGCCGTGGCAGGCGGGGCAGGGCACCCGGACCATGAAGCGGGCGTAGGCCTCGCGCGCGGTGTCGGTGCCGGAGGCCTCGTAGAGCCGGGTGACCTCGCGGACCGCGCCGACCAGCGGCACGCTGCGCTCGATCACCGTCTCGGTGCCGGACTTCTTGTGCTTGCTGGTGATCTTGAAGGTGACCGCCTCGCCGTCCGTGCCGTGCAGGACGGCGCGCCGGAACGCCTCCGGCAGCTCCTGCCAGGGGCGGTCGAGATCGGCGCCGTGCTGCGCGGCCAGGGTGGGCAGCGCCAGGTGCTCGCCGGAGTTGGTGCGCTGGAACCACTCGCCCGCGCCGCCGAACAGCGGGAGGTCGGGCCGGGTGATGATCCGGTCCGCCTCGGCGCTGTCGGTGTGGCCCATGCCGGCGCACCGCTTGCAGCGGCCCTCCATGCTGTACCGGTCGAAGTAGGCGCTGGTGAGGTTGCGCAGCTCGGGGTGGGCGACGGCGAGCGGACCGAGCGCGGGCATCCGGGCGAAGAGCAGCCCGAGGAAGTCGTTCAGCCCGCTGATGCTGCCGAGGGTGGAGCGGGGGCTGCGGTTGAGCCGGCGCTGGTCGACCGCGAGGGTGACGCCGAGCCCGCTGATCCGGTCCACCTGGGGCCGGTCCTTGGGCGAGATGAACTGCCGGAAGAACGGTGAGATGCCGTTCAGGTACCGCAGTTGCGCCTCCGCGTGGACGGTGTCGATGGCCAGCGACGTCTTGCCGCTGCCGCTCACCCCGGTGAAGGCGACGATCCGGTTCTTCGGGAAGGTGACGCTGACGCCCTTCAGGTTGTGCGTCCTGGCGCCGACGATCTCGATGACATCCCCGCCCGGGACGTGATCCGTGTGGCTCACTGCTGCTCCTCCGATGCCGTCCGATGAACTTGACTCGCGATACTACTCTCACGATACTAAAGCCGTGAATCTAACTCGACTCATGGTTCTCGGGACGCTGCAGAACAGTGGTCCGCTGCACGGCCACGAAATCCGCCGCATCGCCGAGGTGACGAGCGTCAGCAGCTGGGGCGGCGTCAGCGTCGGCGCCCTCTACCGTGAGCTCCGGACGATGGACGAGACCGGCCACGTCGAGTCCGTCCGAACCGAGCAGGTGGGCAGGCGGCCGGCGAGAACCGTCTACCGCATCACCGGCCTCGGCGAGGCCGAGCTGCGCGGGTTGCGGGAAGAGGCCGTCACCGAGATCCACCACGGCACCGACCCGTTCGGCGTCGCGCTGCTCTTCACCCGGACCGACGACCTGCCGACCCTGCTCGGCCTGCTCAAGCGTCGCCGCGACGCGATCCGGGCGATGCGCGACGGCATCGCGGCGGAGGGCGAGGCCCTGCACCGCGCCGGCACGATCGGCCCGCTCGACGCGGCGATGTTCCGCCGCCGGGTGATCCAGCTCGACGCCGAGCTCGCCTGGCAGGACGACCTCGACCGGGTCATCGAGCAGGCCGTCGCGGGCTCCTCCGGCGCCCGCCCGACGGCCGGCGCCGAGGAATCCGGTGCAGCCGACCCGGCAACAGCGGCCGACCAGGCCGACGAGACCGACGATCCGACCACGGAGGTCCACTCATGAACATGATCGAAGTCCACGGGCTCGCCCGGACGTTCCAGGCACCGCACGGGGAGGTGAACGCGGTGCGCGGCGTCGACTTCACGGTGGCCGCCGGCGAGATCGTCGGCTTCCTCGGCCCGAACGGCGCCGGGAAGACCACCACCCTGCGGATGCTCACCACCCTGCTGCGACCGACCGCCGGCACCGCCACCGTGGCCGGCGCCGACCTGCTCGCCGACCCGGTCGGCGTCCGCCGCCGGATCGGCTACGTCGCCCAGGGCGGCGGCGCCAACCCGGCCGAACTGGTCGCCAACGAGCTGATGCTGCAGGCCCGGCTCTACGGCATGTCCAAGGCCGAGGCACAGAGCCAGATCGACTCCCTGGCCGCCCAGTTAGGCCTGGCGGAGCTGACGACACGGCTCGTCGGCAGCCTTTCCGGCGGCCAACGGCGCCGGCTCGACATCGCCCTCGGCCTGGTCCACCGGCCGCCGCTGATCTTCCTGGACGAGCCCAGCACCGGCCTCGACCCGACCAGCCGCAGCAACCTCTGGGAGCACATCCGCCGACTGCGCGACGAACTCGGCGCCACCGTCTTCCTCAGCACGCACTACCTGGACGAGGCCGACGCGCTCTGCGACCGGATCCTCATCATGGACCGCGGCACCATCCTGGTGGAGGACCGTCCGGAGGAACTCAAGCGGCGGGTCGCGGGCGACGCCGTCACCATCGAGGTCGCGCCCGGCGGCGTGCGCGAGGCCGCCGCCGTGGTCGAGGGGCTGGACGGCACCTCCGGGCTGACCACCACCGGCGACACCCTCCGGTTCCGCACCGAGCACAGCAGCCGGACCATGATCGACCTGCTCCACGCCCTGGAGGCACGTCAGGTCGAACCGGTGTCCGTGCAGGTCGACCGTCCGACCCTGGACGACGTCTTCCTCACCCTCACCGGCCGCTCCGAGGAACCCGCCGCTGCCGCCACCGCCGGCGCCGTCTGAACAGAGGCCGACATGCAGACCCTCCGTGACACCCTGCTCGTCTTCGACAACCAGGTCCGCTTCACCTTCCGCAACAAGATCACGATCGTCCTCGGTCTGGTCCAGCCCGTCCTCTACCTCCTGCTCTTCGGCCCGCTGCTGACGAAGGTCGGCGGCATGGGCGGCGACGGCGACACCTGGCAGACCTTCGTCCCCGGCGTGCTGGTCTACCTCGCCCTCTTCGGCGCCGGCTTCTGCGGGTTCGGCATCATCTCGGACGTCCGCTCCGGCGTGATCGAGCGGCTGCGGGTCACCCCGGTCAGCCGCTTCGCCCTGCTGATGGGGCGGGTCGGCCGCGAGGTCGCGATCCTGCTCACCCAGTCGGCGATCATCGTCGTGGTCGGCGTGCTGCTCGGCCTGCGGGCCGGCGTGCTCGGCGTCCTGGCCGCCGTCGTCCTCGTCGTCCTGCTGGGCATCGCGCTGGCCTCGCTCTCGCTCGCGCTCGGCGTCGCCCTCAAGTCCGAGGACCAGTTCGCCCCGCTGCTCACCTCGGCCGCCCTGCCGATCATGCTGCTCGCCGGCATCCTGCTGCCGATGAGCCTCGCCCCGACCTGGCTGGACGTCATCTCGCGGCTCAACCCGCTGCGGTACGTGGTGGAGGCCATCCGCGACCTGTTCGCCGGCCACTACGCCACCGCGGCCGTGCTGGAGGGAACGCTCGTCTCCGTTCTCCTGGCCGCCGTCTGCGTCTACGTCGGCACCCGCACCTTCGCCCGCGAGAACGCCTGACGGGAGCGGTCGCACCCGTACCGCGGAGGAGCCCGAGGAGCCGTCCAGGCTCCTCGGGCTCCTCCGTCGCGCCGGCACCCGGGGCGGCTCTCACTCCGGCAGGCGGCCCTCCAGGTAGACGTACCCCTCGCGGTCGACCCGGCCCACGTCCCCGGTGCGCAGCCAGCCGCCGTCCAGCGCCCGCCGGGTGGCGGCGGGGTCGCGCCAGTACCCGCTCATCATGTGCGGCGCGCGCAGCCGGAGCTCGCCGGAGCGGCCGGCCGGTCGCCGCTCGCCGTCCGGGCCGCAGACCCGCACGTCCACGGTGGGCAGCGGCTGCCCCACCGAGCCGAGCAGCTCCGGCCGCGGGCCCGCCGCCGCCCGGTGGTCCTCCTGCCGCAGCAGGCTGATCGCGCGGACCTCGCTGCTCACGTAGTTCTGCGAGAGGATCGGCCCGAACGTTTCCACCGCCCGCCGCACCACGGACGCGGGCACCGGCCCGTTCCCGTACGGCAGGTAGCGCAGGCTCGACAGGTCGGTGCGGTCGAGGTCCGGGTGGGCGACCAGCTCGGTGAAGTGGTGCGCGGGCAGGTAGGTGCTGGTGATCCGCTCCGACGCCACGGTGGCCAGCACCCGGCCGGCGTCGAAGCCGTTCATCAGCATGACCGTGCAGCCCGCGCGCATCAGCATCAGTGCGACCTCGCCGCCGTTGCCGGCCAGCGGGCTGACCGCCAGCGTGGTCACCCCGGCCGGGAAGTCGCCGAGTTCGCCCTCGTGCGGGCGCCGCCAGGTCACGTTCATCGCGGCGAACCGGTGGACCGCGCCGCGGCGCGGTCCGGTGGTGCCGCGGGAGTACGCCACCAGGGCGACGTCCTGCTCCCGGGCGCGCGGGCGCATCGGTCCGCCCGGCATCCGCGCCGCCAGGGCGGACAGGTCGGTGCCGAAGCCGGGCACGCCGAGGGAGAGCACGCCGGGCTCCGGCGCGCCCAGCGCCGCGGCGCCCCGGCGGTCGACCACGAAGACCGCCGGCCGCTGCTCCGCGGCCACCACGCGGGACGCCGCCACGTCCGCCGGGTCGCCCGCGTGCAGCGGAACGAACCGGCAGCCCAGCAGGTGGGCGGCCAGTCGCACGGCGACGTGCTCGGGGGAGTTGCCGGCCAGGCAGACCACACCCTCGCGGTGGGTCATCCCCATGTCCTCCAGGGCCCGCGCGATCCGGCTGCTCTGCTCCACCAGCTCGCCGAAGCTCACCAGCCGGTCGCCGTCCCGCAAAGCGGTGCGGCCCGGCCACCGGCGCAGGCCCTCGAAGAGCTCGGCCGCGTACCGGGACGGCTCGCCGCGCCCGGTGCGCTCCTCGGTCAGCAGCGACCGCCGCGGCTCAGCCATCGGAGCCCCCGCCGGACACCACCGGGCCGAGGACGTCGTCGATCCGCGCCATCAGCCCCGGTTCGAGCTTGACCCCGGACGCGGCGGCGTTCTCCCGGACCTGCTCCGGCCGGGAGGCGCCGATCACGGCACCGGCCACGTTCGGCCGGTGCAGCACCCAGGCCACCGCGAGCTGGGACGGCGTCAGACCGGCCTCGGCGGCGACCGGCTCCAGCCGGGCGACCCGCTCCAGGACCTCGTCGGTCAGCAGCCGGCGCATGAACCTAGCCCGGCCGCCGACCAGTTCGGCCGCGCCGCGGGAGCCGTCCGGCGCGGGGGCGCCCGGCCGGTACTTCCCGGTGAGCACTCCCTGGGCGAGCGTGAAGTACGGGATCTGGCCGATCCCCAGCGGTTCGCAGACCGGGATCACCTCGGCCTCCGGCTCGCGCCACAGCGCCGAGTACTGCGGCATGTTGTAGACCAGCTGGACGTTCATCGAGCGGGCCAGCGCGGCCGCCTCGGCGATCTGCGGCGCCGTCCATTCGGAGACGCCGATGTAGAGCACCTTGCCCGCCCGGACCAGGTCCGCGAAGGCGGACACGGTCTCCTCCAGCGGCGTGTTCGGGTCGTACCGGTGCGCCGTGTAGAGGTCGACGTAGTCGGTGCCGAGCCGGCGCAGCGAGGCGTGCAGGGCCTCGCGGACGTGCTTGCGGGACAGGCCCGAGCCGTTGGGCCCGGTGCCGGTGGGGAAGAAGACCTTGGTGCAGATCACCACGCCGTCCCGCGGCTCGCCGGCCAGGGCGCGCCCGAGCAGTTGCTCGGAGCGCCCCATGCCGTAGATGTCCGCGGTGTCGAAGGTGGTGATCCCGCTGTCCAGAGCGGCCCGCAGGCAGCCGAGCACGCTCTCGTCGGGCGTGCTGTCCTGCGGGTAGAGCAGGTTGCCGAAGACGACCTCGCTGATCCGCAGCCCGCTGCGGCCCAGGTGCCGGTGTTCCATGGTGCGTTACCTCCAGTCCTGTGGCCCGAACCAGCGGGCCAGGGCCGCGGTCAGCCCGTCGGTCGCGGCCGCCCCGGGCTCGGCCGCCGCCCAGGCGACGTGGCCGTCCGGGCGGACCAGCAGGGCCGCCGGTGCGCCGCCCTGCGGGGGCCGGGCCGCGGTGACGTCGATCCGCCCGTGCCAGGGGGCGGCCGCCCGGGCCGGCCCGCCGCCGGCGGTCAGGTCGATCAGCACGCCGCGGCCGCGGCGCAGCAGTTCGGCGGGGCGGGTGGCCAGGCCGTCCGCCTCCAGTTCGAGATCCGGGGCGAAGCGGCCCACCAGCGGATGCCGCCCGCCGGTGCCGCCGTCCGCGGCCGCGCCGTCGTCCGGGCCCTCCTCGTCGCCGTAGCGCAGGTCGATACCGTTGAGGGCGGCGGTGAGGTGCCGGTTGGTGTCCTCCAGGAACAGCAGCTCCTCGAAGACCTCGCGCAGCGCGGTGACGTGGTGCTCGTCCGGGTTCATCAGTGCCAGCTGCGCCCGGGTGTACAGCAGCACCCGTTCGACGGCGCGGTGCCGTTCCCGGTGGTAGCTGTCGAGCAGGCCGGGCGGCGCCCAGCCGTGGATCTCGGCGGCCAGCTTCCAGCCCAGGTTCACGGCGTCGTGGACGCCGGTGTTCAGGCCCTGGCCGCCGATCGGGAAGTGGATGTGGGCGGCGTCCCCGGCCAGCAGCACCCGGCCGGACCGGTAGCTCTCGGCGAGCCGGGTCGCGTCGCTGAACCGGGACATCCACAGCACCGGTTCCACCAGGTCGAGTTCGCGTCCGTACACGCGGTGCGCGGCGGTCCGCAGCTCCTCCAGGGTGACCGGCTCGTCGGCCGGAGGGTGGGGGCGGCCGTACTCGATGACGACCACCCGTCCGATCCCGCCCTCCGGCGGGAAGGCGAGGACCACCACGCCGTTCTCGGTGCGCTGCCAGCGCTTGGGCACGTCCCGCTCGGTGAGCGTCACGTAGCCGATCAGCGCGCTCACCGAGGGCGCGAACCCGGGGAAGCCGATGCCGGCGAGCCGGCGCACCGTGCTGCGGCCGCCGTCGCAGCCCACCAGGTAGCGGGCCCGGACGCGCCGCTCGCCCGCCGGGGTGGCCAGGGTGACGGTGACCCCGTCGGCGTCCTGGGCCAGGCCGGTGAGCTCGTGGCCGCGCCGGACCTCGGTGTCCAGGGCGGCGGCGTGCTCGGCGAGCAGTTCCTCCGTCCGGGACTGCGGCACCAGGAGGCTGTACGGGTGCCTGGTCTCCACCAGGCTGTGGTCCAGGCCGCGGCTGAAGATGCCGCCGAAGGGCAGGCCGGAGACGGTGGCCATGCCGTCCTTGAACCGCTCCAGCAGGCCGCGCATGTCCAGGTACTCGACCGTGCGGGTGTGCAGCACCCCCGCCCGGTCGTGGCCGGCCGGCTCGGTGAGCTTCTCGACCACCAGGACGCGGACGCCGGCCAGGCGCAGTTCCGCCGCGAGCATCAGGCCGACCGGCCCGCTGCCCGCGACGACGACGTCGTACTCCATCGTTCCTCCTCTCAGCCGGTGATGTCCCCGGCGGCACCGTCGCACAGCCACGCCTCGATCCGGTCGACCGCCGACGCCAGCGGGGGCATGGCGAGGATCTCCTCGCGCAGCCCGCGCGAGGCGGCGAGCTGAGGCGCGCCGGGCCGGACCAGCTCGGCCACCGCCGAGCGGATCGCCGGGACGTCCGCGTGCTCGGCGGTCAGCTGGACGCAGGCGCCCGCCGCCTCCAACAGGTCGGAGTTGAGCCGCTGTTCGAACAGGTGCGGCATGGTCAGCTGCGGCACGCCGAAGCGGGCCGCGGAGAGCACGGTGGTGGCGCCGCCGTGGTGGACCACCGCCGAGCAGCCGGGCAGGACGGTGTGGATCGGCAGGTCCTGCACGATCCGCACTCCGGGCCGCTCGCCGAGCAGCTCCCGCTCGGCGGCGGTGACCGCCAGCACCGGCTCCACGTCGAGCCCGGCGAGCGCGTCGAGGATCTTCGGGACGAGGAACATCTCGGGCTGGTCGGTCGCGGTGGAGGTGAAGGTGCCCCAGGTGATGCAGACCCGGGGCCGCTCCGGCCGCTCCAGCGCCCAGGACGGCACCGTGCCCGGCCCGTTGTAGGGCACGTACTCCATCGGCAGCGACGGGCCGGGCGCGGTGATCCGCAGACTCGGCGGCGTCGGGTCGACGGCGAGCCGGTCGAAGGCCTCGGGGGCCTCGGCCCCGTACAGCGCGTACGTCGGGCCGAGGCGTTCCAGGACGTGGTGGGCGAGCCACTTGCCGGGGTCGGTGCCGTAGAGGTCCGGCCCCCAGGCGTGCCGGACCACCGGGGCGCCCACCACCTGGCCGGCCACCGAGGCGGCGAACGCGACCGGGTCGCGGACGACGAGGTCCGGCCGCCAGGCGTCGGCGAGCGCGACCACATCGGGCGCCATCATCTCGGCCACCCGGTGGAAGATCGTGATGATCGCGTCCCGCGTCCGGTACAGCGCGGGATCGGTCTCCGCCACGAACTTGCGGTGCAGCCGGGCGAAGTCGAGGTCCGGCCCGACCGGCACGGCCGTCATCCCGGAGGCCAGGACGGTCTCCACGACGTGCGGCTGGGCCGCGACCCGCACCTCGTGGCCGGCGGCGCGGAAGGCCCAGGCGAGCGGGGCCATGAACATGTAGTGCGACGGCCAGGCCGCCGTCGTGAACAGGACGCGCACAGCGACTCCGCGGGGGTCAGGAGGGCTTGGCCGCGATCAGGACGCGGTCCCCGGTCAGGGAGTCGACCGGTTCGGCCGACACGAAGGCGAATCCGGCGTCCTCCGCGTAGCGGCGGCACTCCGCGACGGTGTACTCGGAGCCGCCGTCGCGCATGATCCCGCAGTTGAGGCTCTGCAGCAGCGAGACGGCGTCGGTGCGCCCGTCGTCGAGCATCGCGTCGTAGACGACGACGATCCCGCCGGGGTTCACGGCCTCGAACACCCGCTTCAGCAGCTCGGCCCGGGCGGCCGGCGGCCAGTCGTGCAGGACGTGGCCGATGATCGCGACGTCGGAGGCCGGGGCGGTGTCGGCGAAGAAGTCGCCGCCGACGAAGCGGACCTTCCCGGCGGTGCCGAGCGCGTCCATGTGCTCGTCGAACAGCGGCTCCACCTGCGGCAGGTCGAACACCGCCCCGCTCAGGTGCGGGTGGACCCGGACCAGGTGGGCGGCCACGTTGCCGCGCGCCCCGCCGACGTCGACGAAGGAGGTGTGGCGGGACCAGTCCACGCAGCGGTCCAGCTCGTGGGCGACGAAGCTGTTGAAGGCGTCCATGTGGCCCATCAGGCCGCGCACGCCGTCGAGGTTCTCGAAGTCCTTGCGGAAGTCCCGTTGGACCTTGGCCGGCTCGTTGCGCAGCACATCGGTCAGCGAGGCCCAGGAACGGTAGTGCAGCCGGGAGTGCTGGGCGATCGAGCCGCCGAGGTAGCGCGGGCTGCCGGGGACGAGGAACTCGGCGGCCTCCGGGTGGTTGGCGTACCGGCCGTCGTGGCGCTCCAGCAGGCCGAGGCCGACCAGCGAGTCCAGGAAGTCGCCGCCCGGCCGGGCACGCAGGCCGAGCCGCTCGAACAGCTCCTCCGCGGTGGCCGGGCCCTCGGTGAGCAGCCCGAAGAGGTCGAGCTCCACGGCGCTCTGCAGCACCTTCGCCTGGAAGTAGGAGGTGTTCAGCCGCAGCAGCGCGCGGGCCACCGAGGCCGGGCCGGAGGTCTGGGCGAGGACGGTCATGTCATGCCTTTCGAGTCAGCGGGGTAAGGGGGATCGGGGGTTTCCAGGTAGCGGTCGATGACCGTCCGGAAGTAGTCGGGCCCGAAGGCGGGCCGGGTCTCGGCGGGCAGCAGCCGGAGCAGCTTCTCGTTGGAGACCGAGTGGTCGTCGGCGACGTCCACGGTCTGCTTCGCGGCGGTGGTGCCCAGCCGGGCCTCCAGATGGGCGATGATTTCCTCGATCGGCACCGCGTGCCCCGAGGCGACGTTCACCACCTCGCGGGAGACGCCGGCGGTGAGCAGCGCGTCGATGACCGCGACCACGTCGAGGACGTGCACCACGTCGCGCCGCGCCCCGCGGTGCACCCGCACCGAGCCGGCGCGGATCTGCGCGACCAGTGAGGGCAGCAGTTGGTGGCTGCGCTGGGCCCGGCCGACGGTGTAGGCGAGCCGCAGGACGAGGGTGTCGACGCCCGAGGCGCGCAGCACCCCCTCCATCGCCAGCTTGTGGCGCCCGTAGGGGGAGTTGGGGAAGACCGGCCGGTCCTCGCGGCTGCGGTGGCTGCCGGCGCCGTACATGCCGCTGGCGCAGGTGGAGAAGTAGACCAGCCGTCGGCCGTCCCGTCGGCAGCGGTCGAGGACCCGGTAGAGCAGCTCGGCCTCGCGGGCGAACTCCGCGTCGGCGGTGCTGTGTCCGCTGGACACGCCGGCCGCGAAGACCACCGTGCCGGGGTGGGCCGACGCCAGCGGCTTGAGGCTGCCGGCGAGGAAGCCGCGTCCGACGATCTCCATGTCGCTCCCTCAGCGGCGTTCGGCGATCAGCACCCGCAGCGGGTTGTGCGGCAGGGTGTGCTGGGTGGGCCGGGTGAAGCCGGCCGCGACGACCATCTCCTCGTACGCGGAGACGGGGTGCACCTGGCCCTCGGAGGTCCAGGCGAGCATGAGCGCGGAGAACAGGTGGGGGACCGGGTCGCGGTGCGGCGCGGTGTCGTCGGTGCTGATGGCGATGGCCACCAGCTTGCCGCCGGGCCGCAGGGCGCTGCCGGCGCGGGCGAGCAGCTCGGTCGCGCGGGCGGTCGAGAAGTGGTGCAGGACGTTGGCGACCACCACGACGTCGTACGGTCCGCCGAGCGGGACCTCGAACATGTCGCCGGGGAGGAAGTGGGCGCGGTCGCGGACGCCGAGCCGCTCGGCATTGGCCTCGGTGACGGCGAGCACGTTGGGCCAGTCCAGGGACCAGACCTGGGCGCGGGGGTCGCGGGCGGCCAGGGTGTAGCCGTAGAGGCCGTGCCCGCAGGCGACGTCGAGCACCCGGGGGGCGTCCTGCCCCGGGGCGCTCGGCGCCGGGAGCACCGCGTCGGCGACCAGGTCGGCGATCGGCTGGGTGTTGAGCGTGCCCAGCGCGGCGAAGTCCTCCCAGAAGGTGTAGGAGGGCGTCTCGGCGTTCTGCTCCATCACCGTGCCGCCGTTGCGGACGGCTTCGCCGAGCCGCTTGACGGCGTCCCACTCGTAGTCGCTGGCGGCGAGGCGGACGGCGTGGCCGTAGTAGTCGGGGTGGGTGCTGACGAGGATGCTGTCCGCGCCCGGGGCGAGCCGGAACCGGTCGCCCTCCGTCTCCAGCAGGCCGATCGCGGCGAGGGCGTTCAGCAGGATGTGGACGGCGCGGGGGTCCGCGCCGCAGGCGGCGGCGACCTCCTTGGGCACGGCCGGGCCGTCGGCGAGGGCGTCGAAGACCTTGAGGTCGACGCCGGCGCGCAGGACGCCGGTCTTGCGGACCGCGGACATCATGGTGAGGAGGTCCTGCCTGGTGACGGTCGGTACTCGGTCGTCGGTCATCCGGTCTCCCTGGTTTGAGCGGGAACTGACGGTTCGCCAGAGCATCGTGTGGCTGCGGGCTGGCGATCCGCTTGAGCCGCGGTGGAGGCCGTCGGCGCTCCGGAGCGGGCCGCGGGTGTGATGCAGATCACACTGACATGGCCATGATGTACGCCGGGTGATCGGGCGCGCGGGCCGTCAAGGGGTCGTCCCGGGTCGGGCCAGCGGCTTTGCCAAATCCACACATTTGTGACCCGGGGTTTGCCTGAGCCTCGCGGATACGCTCCGTGCCCGCACGGCCGGAGCCTCGGTCGGGCCGTCGGCATTGTCCGTTCATGGTGGTTGACCAGCGGCTTTGCGGGAATGGCCATAGAGGCGGCCGCGCCGGACGGGCCTGGTGGCCCCCGAGGAACAATCTTGACGTAGGCAAATAATCTCATGACACTAGTCTCACGAGAGTTTGATCACCGACGGAATTCCCGGGGGCTTGAAATGATCACGAGCGACCGTTCCGAGTGCTTCACGATCCAGGTGTTGGGTGCCCTGAAGCTCCGCACCGCCGGCGGGGCCAACATGGTGGACGACCTCACCGCGCCCAAGCCGCGCAAGATCATCGCGCTGCTCGTCATGCAGGCGAACCGCGTCGTCCCGACCGCCGCGATGGCCCGCGAGCTGTGGGGCGACAACCCGCCCGCCAGCGTCCAGACCACCCTCCAGACCTACGTCCTCCAGGTGCGCCGGATGCTCAGCCGCGCCCTCGGCATCTCCGCCGCCGAGGTCGCCCGCACCGTGCTGGTCACCAAGTTCGGCGGCTACCAGCTGATCATCCGGCACGGGAACATCGACGCCCACGAGTTCGAGCGGCTGCTCGCCGAGGGGCGGCAGGCGCTCGCCGACGGTAGCGACGAGACGGCCGTCCGGCTGCTCACCGAGGCCCTCGAACTCTGGTGCGGTGCACCACTGGTGGACGTCAAGCCCGGACCGCTGCTGGACGCCGAGATCCGCCGCCTGGAGGAGAACCGCCTCACCGCGCTGATGCAGCGGGTCGACGCGCGGCTGCGGCTCGGCCGTCACCACGAACTCCCCGGCGAACTGGCCTCGCTCGTCGGCCAGTACCCGATGAACGAGAACCTGCACGCCCAGTACATGCTCGCGCTCTACCGCTGCGGCCGCTGCCCCGAGGCGCTGGAGGTCTTCCGCCGGCTGCGCGACCACATGGTCGGCGAGCTCGGCCTCGAACCCTCGCTGCGGATCCAGAGCCTGCACCGCGCGATGCTGGCCGCCGACCCCGCCCTGGAGTACGGCCCCGACCGCGCCGACGGCAACCTGCTGCTCGACCGGCTCGGCGGGGCGCCCGCGGCACCCGGCCCCTGGGCGTCCCGCCTCGCCAGCTAGCGCTTGTCCGGCGATCCCGCAGACCCCTAGGCCGCCCGGCGCCAGTGGACGCCGTGGCCGTCGATCGGCACGATCGGCTCCCGCACCCCGTGCCGTTCACGGAAGTCCGCGACCGCCCGCCGGCACGGCTCGATGTTGTAGTCGTCCACGATCACGAAGCCCCCGACCGACAGCTTCGGGTAGAGGTGGGTCAGCGCGTCCGTGGTCGACTCGTAGAGGTCCCCGTCCAGCCGCATCACCGCCAGCGAGTCGATCGGTGCCGACGGCAGCGTCTGCTCGAACCACCCCTCCAGGAAACCCACCTGGTCGTCCAGCAGCTGGTAGCGGGCGAAGTTCTCCGCCACCTCCTCGCGCGTCACCTTGAGCACCCCGTTGATCCGGTGCAGCGCCATCTCGCGGTCCAGGGGGTGGCTCCCGGAGTGCACCACCGGAACGCCCTCGAAGGAATCCGCCACCCAGACCCGGCGGTCCCGCACGCCGTACGCCTCCAGCACGGCCCGCATCAGGATGCAGACCCCGCCGCGCCACACGCCCGTCTCGATCAGATCGCCGGGAACGCCGTCCTCCAGCACCCTGGCGACACAGGACTGGACGTTGTCCAGCCGTTGCAGCCCCACCATCGTGTGCGCGGTCGTGGGCAGGTCCCTCCCCGACGCGCGCAGGTCCGTGTCGTAGCCGTCGACGTCGCCGTACCAGCCGACCGGCGCGTCCTCGTAGATCACGTTCGCGAGCACCCGCTTCATCAGGTTCAGGTACAGCTCGCCACCGTGTGGAACCACGTCTCCTCCTAGAGCCGAAATGCGGCCGATGAACCGGGGCGCCGATCACCGGGGGCAAGAAACGTACGGCCGTGCACTCGAACTCCACTCGAAAGCCGGGGCACCTGCGGACCGGGGTGCTTCGAGTGCGACTCGACCGGGCCTGTGGGGGCGGCGGGATACCAAGGGGAGGAACGCATCCCGGCCCGCAGAGAGAGGAACTGCCTTGAAGGCTCTGGTCCTGGCCGGCGGCATGGGCACCCGGCTGCGCCCGCTCACCCATGCCATGCCCAAGCAACTCGTCCCCGTCGTCAACAAACCGGTCCTCTTCCACGGTCTGGAGCAGATCGGGCGGGCCGGCGTCACCGAGGCCGCCGTCATCGTCGGCGACTGGCACCGCGAGATCCGGGAGGCGGTCGGCGACGGCTCCCGTTTCGGCCTGGAGATCACCTGGATCCAGCAGGAGGCGCCGTTCGGCCTGGCGCACTGCGTACTGCTGGCCCGGGAGTTCCTCGCCGACGACGACTTCGTGATGTACCTCGGCGACAACGTCTTCTCGGACGGCATCGCCGACCTGGCCGACGCCTTCCGCCGCACCCGCCCCGACGCCCAGGTGGCGGTGGTCCGGGTGCCGAACCCCGAGGAGTACGGCATCGTCGAGGCCGGTCCGGACGGCCGGGTCACCGCGCTCCGGGAGAAGCCCCGGGCGCCGCGCGGCAACCTCGCGGTGGCCGGCGCGTACTTCTTCTCCCCCCTGGTCCACGACGCGGTCGCCCGGATCGAGCCGAGTCTGCGCGGCGAGTGGGAGATCACCGACGCCATCCAGCTGATGGTCGCCGAGGGCCGCGACGTGCGGGCCGCGGAGATCACCGGGTGGTGGCGGGACACCGGGAGGATCGACGACATCCTCGACTGCAACCGGCTGCTGCTCGACCGGGTGGAGACGGCCGTCACGGGCACCGTCGACGAGGCCAGCACCGTGCTCGGCGCCGTCGTGATCGAGCCCGGCGCCCGGGTGGTCCGCTCGCACCTGCGCGGACCCCTGGTCATCGGCGCCGGTACGGTGGTCGAGGACAGCTACATCGGCCCGCACACCTCGATCGGCGCGGACTGCGTGCTCACCGACGCCGGCCTCTCGCACACCATCGTGCTCGACCGGGCCACCGTCACCGACGTCAACGGCATCCACGGCTCGGTCATCGGCCGCTCCGCCCGGGTCGGGATCTCCCCGCCGGGCGACGGACGGCACCGCCTCGTCGTCGGCGACCACACCGAACTCCGCGTGCTCGCATGAGGATCCTGGTCACCGGCGGTGCCGGGTTCATCGGCTCCCACTACGTGCGCAGCCTGCTCTCCGGGGCCTACCCCGGCTACGAACGGGCCGACGTCACCGTGGTCGACAAGCTCACCTACGCAGGCAACACCGCCAACCTCCCGTTGGCCGACCCCCGCCTGACCCTGGTCCGTGCCGACGTCTGCGACCGGTCCGCGCTGCTCGACGTGCTGCCCGGGCACGACGCGGTGGTGCACTTCGCCGCCGAGTCGCACGTCGACCGCTCCATCGCGGAGGCCTCGGTCTTCGCCCACACCAACGTGGTCGGCACCCAGACCGTCCTGGACGCCTGCCTGAGCGCCCGGGTCCCGCGGATGGTCCACGTCTCCACCGACGAGGTGTACGGCTCCATCGCCCGGGGCTCCTGGACCGAGGACCGCCCCCTGCTGCCCAACTCCCCGTACGCGGCCTCCAAGGCCGGTGCCGACCTGATGGCCCGCGCCTACTTCCGCACCCACGGCCTCGACGTCTCGGTCACCCGCTGCTCCAACAACTACGGCACGCACCAGCACCCGGAGAAGGTCATCCCGCGGTTCGTCACCGCCCTGCTCGACGGCGGGCACGTCCCGCTCTACGGCGACGGCCTCAACGTGCGCGAGTGGCTGCACGTCGACGACCACTGCCGGGCCGTCCAACTCGTCCTGGAGAAGGGCGAGCCGGGGGAGGCGTACAACGTCGGCGGCGCCGAGCTCACCAACCGGGAGCTCACCGGCCGGCTGCTCGACCTCTGCGGTGCCGGCTGGGACCGCGTCCGCACGGTGCCCGACCGCAAGGGCCACGACCGGCGCTACTCCGTGGACGACACCCGCATCCGAACCCGGCTCGGCTTCGAACCGGGCATCCCGCTCGACCAGGGCCTGGCCGACACCGTCCGCTGGTACCGCGACCACCGCGACTGGTGGCAGCCGGCCCCGCACCCCACCCCGAACCCCGGGGAAGGAGACCGATGAACAGGCGCGTCGTCATCACCGGCATCGGGCTGGTGGCCCCCGGCGGAACCGGCACCAAGGCCTTCTGGGAGCTCATCACCTCCGGCCGGACGGCGACCCGGCCCATCTCCCTCTTCGACGCCACCGCGTTCCGTTCCCGGGTCGCGGCCGAGTGCGACTTCGACCCGGTACTGCACGGCCTGACCCCGCAGGAGGTCCGGCGGATGGACCGGGCCACCCAGTTCGCGGCGGTCGCCACCGACGAGGCGGTCGCCGACGCCGCCCTGGCGTACGACGTCGTCGACCCGGGCCGGCTCGGCGTCACCGTCGGCAGTGCCGTCGGCTGCACCACCAGCCTGGAGCGCGAGTACGTCGCCGTCAGCGACGGCGGGCGGAACTGGCTCGTCGACCACGGCTACGCCGTGCCGCACCTCTACGGCCACCTGGTGCCCAGCTCGATGGCGGCCGAGATCGCCCGGCGGGTCGGCGCCGAGGGCCCGGCCGCCGTGGTCTCCACCGGCTGCACCTCAGGCCTCGACTCGGTCGCCCACGCCCGCGAGCTGATCGCCGAGGGCAGCGCCGACGTCATGGTGGCCGGCGCCACCGACGCCCCCATCTCCCCGATCACCCTCGCCTGCTTCGACGCCATCCGGGCCACCACGCCCCGCAACGACGACCCGGAGCACGCCTCCCGGCCCTTCGACGTCACCCGCAACGGCTTCGTGCTCGGCGAGGGCTCGGCGATCTTCGTCCTGGAGGAGTACGGGCACGCGGTGCGCCGCGGTGCCCCCGTCTACGCCGAGATCACCGGCTTCGCCTCCCGCTGCAACGCCTTCCACATGACCGGACTGCGTCCCGACGGCAGGGAGATGGCCGAGGCGATCCGGCTCGCCCTGGCCGAGGCCGGCGCCCGGCCCGCCGACATCGACTACGTCAACGCGCACGGCTCGGGCACCAAGCAGAACGACCGGCACGAGACCGCCGCCGTCAAGCTGGCCCTCGGCGCCCGCGCCTACGAGACGCCGATGAGCTCCATCAAGTCGATGATCGGACACTCCCTCGGCGCCATCGGCGCGATCGAGATCGCCGCCTGCGCCCTCGCCCTGCGGCACGGCGTCGTGCCGCCCACCGCCAACCTGCACACCCCCGACCCGGAGTGCGACCTCGACTACGTGCCGCTGCACGCCCGGCGCCAGGACCTCGACACCGTCCTGACCGTCGGCAGCGGCTTCGGCGGCTTCCAGAGCGCCATGGTGCTCGCCCGGCCCGAGGAGCGCGCCGCATGACCGCCGTCGTCACCGGCCTCGGCGTCCTCGCCCCCAACGGCGTGGGACTGGAGGCCTACTGGGCCGCCACGCTGCGCGGCGAGAGCGGCATCGACCGGCTCACCCGGTTCGACCCGGAGCCCTACCCGTCCCGCCTGGCCGGCGAGATCACCGGGTTCGACCCGGCGGCCCTGCTGCCCAACCGGCTCCTCCCGCAGACCGACCCGGTCACCCGGCTCTCCCTGGTGGCCGCCGAGTGGGCGCTGGCCGACGCCGACCTCGACCCCGCAGAACTGTCCGAGTACGACATCGGCGTGGTCACCGCCAATACCGCCGGCGGCTTCGAGTTCGGCCAGCGCGAACTGCAGAACCTCTGGTCCAAGGGCGGCGCCCACGTCAGCGCCTACCAGTCCTTCGCCTGGTTCTACGCCGTCAACACCGGCCAGATCTCCATCCGGCACGGCATGCGCGGCCCCAGCGGCGTGGTGGTGGCCGACGGTGCCGGCGGCCTGGACGCGATCGCGCAGGCCCGGCGGCTGATCCGCAAGGGCACTCCGGTCGTGGTCAGCGGCGCCGTCGACGGCTCGCTCTGCCCCTGGAGCTGGACCGCCCAGCTCACCAGCGGCACGCTGAGCACCCGGGAGGACCCGGCCGCCGCCTACCTGCCCTTCGACGACCGGGCCTGCGGCCACGTCGTCGGCGAGGGCGGTGCCATCCTGGTCCTGGAGGACGCCGGGGCCGCCCGGTCCCGCGGCGCGCGGATCCACGGCCGCCTCACCGGCTACGGCACCTCCTTCGACGGCCACACCGCACCCGAGCGCGGCGCGGACCGCGGCGCCGGGCTCGGCCGCGCCGCCCGCCAGGCGCTCGACCAGGCCGGCTGGCGGCCCGCCGACGTCGACGTGGTCTTCGCCGACGCCGCCGGGACGCCCGCCGCCGACCGCGCCGAGGCGTCAGCGCTGGCCGACCTGTTCGGTCCGCACGGAGTGCCGGTCACCGCGCCCAAGACCATGACCGGCCGGCTCGCGGCCGGCAGCGGCCCGCTGGACGTCGCCACCGCGCTGCTCGCCCTGCGCGACCAGGTGATCCCGCCGACCGCCAACGTCCGCCGGCCGGCGGCCGGGTACGCGCTCGACCTGGTCACCGCGCCGCGCCGGCAGCCGCTGCAGCGCGCGCTGGTGCTCGCCCGCGGGCACGGCGGCTTCAACTCGGCGGTGGCCGTCGAGGCCCCGGCGGCCTGAGCGGTGCCGGCCACGCCGAACGGGCCGGGGCCCCACCCGCGGGTGGGGCCCCGGCACCGGACACGTGGTCCGGACTCGGATCCGGGCTAGGAGACCTGGGTGAGGGCCGCGTGGTAGACCGCCCCCGAACGGGTGCCGGTGCTGTCGGTCGAGGTGACGTAGAACTCCACCGTGTGCTTGTCGAAGTCGGCGACCTGACTGACGGTCACGTCGCCGGGCTCGACCCAGGAGATGAAGTACTGCTTCGGGCCGGTCTGCACGGCCAGGTCGGGGACGGTGAAGGTTCTTCCCGGGGCGGAGCCCTTGACGGTGAGGCCGGTCACCGACGTGCCGTCCGCCGAGAAGGTGTTGCGGTAGACGGCGCCGGTGTCCACGGTCACCAGATACGCGTGACCGGCGAACGGAGGGAGGTGGTCGGGCCTGTTCCGGGAGCCGGCGTCCGGGTGCTGCGCGGCGGACGCCTGGTTGGCGACGAGCGTGGCCGTACCGGTGAGGGAGAGGGCGGCGGCGGCCGCGACAGCGGCGAATTTGTGCTTCATGGGATTCCTTCCAGGGGATCCGGGAGTGCGGTGCGGTTCGGTACGCGATGGATCAGGCGGACCAACGTGGCTGATCCGCAAGGGAGTTCTTCCACGCTCGCATGGTGCTCATGCCGCAGGAGGAACCCGGTAGTCGAACTTGCCCACGAGCATGCGACCGCCGCAGTCGACTGCCGGTTCCCGCGCCCCGGACGGTCCGGACGATCACCCGGTTGATCCCAGCACCAGTCCGTCCGGGAGGTCGGGAAACGGGAGCGCTGACCGGGGGAACTTCGGCGTTCCGGGCCTGGTAGAACACTGACCTGTGGGTATTCAGGAGCGCGAACGCAAGATGTATCGGCCGCTGCGGCGGGCCGGCCTTGAGGTGATCCCGAACGCCGTGCCCGACGGCACGATGCCGATCGTCCTCGGATACCGTCCCGAGGACTCCGTCGGTCGCTTCTCTCGCCCCTACGAGACCCCACGGCTTGTCGAGCGTCTCAACGAGGACTGGTACGACCTGGCTGTTTCCTCTGGTCTCCTCGACCAGCGGCGCGAGTTCCTCGTCATGCTTCCGGAGGACACCCGTACGCACGACGCCTTCTTGCAGGACTTGCGCTGGGGCCGCCGCGCCGCACCGGCGGCCTGGACCAGGGTCCGGCTCCTGGAGTGCTGGGACATCATGGGTCGGGGTGCGGCATCGGCGTTCCTCGGCGTTCGAGCGGGCCATCCGGGCTTCGGCATGATGGCGCTCGACAGCAGCGTGTACATCAGCTGCTCGACGGGTGAGATCGGCGTCGACGTCGTCGCGGTGGGCCACCCGGACCGCTCGGAGAACGTCCTGCGGGAGTTGGAATGGTATGCCCGTTGGGACCATCCCCGCGCCGACAAGGAGTTGCAGAAGCGAATCGCCGTCTGGCTCGCGGGCCGCGCACCAAGTGCCGTCAGCCGTTCCGGACGATGACCACGCGGCCCCGGTGGCCGAGGCCGGCCAGGGTCGTCGCTGTCCAGCTGATCACGTGACCACTCCATCGCCCAGTCGTTCACGCGGTCATGGGCCGGGGTGACCTGACAGGTGCCGAATGGGAGCGGCTTCGACGTCAAGCACTGGTTCCTCGCGTACACCTTCCCGTCTCGCTTGCCGGACCCGAACCGTCCGGCAGTGTCAGTCCGTCCCGGCGTTGTCTGGGCTGCTACCACCCGTCTCGGCATCCTCCGAGACGAACTGCCTGCAGCTTCAACCAGGTTGCTGCGACGACCCGGCGGTGACGGTCTCTCACCTCACTCGACTCCATGGCGCCTCGTGGCGCACCCACTCGCTACGGCAAACGCGGCTACGTCCACCTCGGCACCGCCACAGCAGCAGCCCGCACCATCGGGCTGCGAGCGTGATCGCCTGGACAGGTCTTCTAGTGGCCGTCCCGGGTCACCACCCGGGTGCGGACCCGCCAGCCGCCGTCCGCGCGGACCAGCACGTCCTCGCAGACACAGGCGCGGTGCAGCCGCGGCTCGCCGCCGCGTGGCGTCAGGTACACCAGGGCGTAGCAGCGCACGGAGACGCTGCCGTCCGGCTGCTCCTCGACGTCCAGCATGCCGTGCCAGTGCCGGTGGGTCTCGCCCGCCGCCTCCTGGGCGGCCCGGGCCCGGCGGGCCCCCTCGGCCAGCTCGGCGCGGCCGCGGCTCGGCGCGGGCCGGCCGGGCAGCTGGAATGTGCCGTCCTCAGTGAACGTGGCGGCCCACTCCTCGGCCCGGCCGCCGTCCAGCAGCTGCATGTGTCGGGCGTAGAACTGCTCGATGTCGGCACGCAGCCGCTCCAGCGGCACCGACGTGGTCTCGTTCATCGGGTCAACTCCGTTTCTTCTCAAGGAACTCGGTGGAATCGGTGGCCACGGCGCCGGCTGCGGCGAACAGCTCGGAGCGGACCTGCGCCGCCGGGTTGCCGAAGGCGATCCGGGCGGTGAGCTTGGCGCCGACCGGGGTGTGCTGGACCAGCGAGGCCAGCCGGGGCCGGACCACCCGGGCCACCCGGCCCTGCGAGAGCATCGCCCGGGCCTGCATGGTCTGGATCCGCATCACCTGGTCGATGTCCCGTCCCCGGGGCTCGGCGTAGGCGCGCAGGCGCCCGGCCGTGACGTCACCGGCCCGCACCGCCGCCACCAGCACCGGGTGCAGCAGCGCGGCGTCCTGGATCGCCAGGTTGATGCCCTGCGCGCCGAGCGGGCTGTGGGTGTGCGCGGCGTCCCCGATCAGCACCAGGCCGTCGCGGACCCACTCCCGGGCGCGGCCGGCGAAGACGTCCAGCAGGGTCAGGTCGGTCAGCGCGGTGATCCGCTCGCCCACCGCGTCGGCGTACTCCGGCACGGCCCGCCGGATCTCCTCCTGCACGTACGCCAGCCCGCGCTGTGCCAGCCCGGCGTAGCCGCGGTGCGGCAGCGTCCAGCCGAGCTGCACCGTGTCCGGGTACGACGGGTACGCCAGTACCGGGCGGCCGCCGTCCCGGAACACCCGGACCGCCCGGTCGGGCACCCCGGTGCCGGGCAGCTTGAACCAGAGCACGTCGAAGTCGAACACGTCGTCCCGGTCGGCCGGGATCCCGGCCAGCCGGCGCACCTTGGAGAAGCGGCCGTCCGCACCCACGGTGGCCGCGGCGCGGACGGTGTGCCGCCCGCCCCGCCCCTCGGCCACCGCGCCGCGCACCGCCCCGCCCTCCTCGACCAGCGCCGTCACCCGGCACCCGGTCAGCAGCCGGAACCCGTCGAACTCCTCGCAGCGGGACTGCAGTTCGGCCAGCACGTGCTGCTGCGGCAGGCTCAGCAGCCGCGGGTACGGGCCGGGCAGCCGGGTGTAGTCGATGTCGAGCAGCGCCCGGCCCCGCTCCACCAGCTGGAACCGGTCCAGCCGGTGGCCGCCGCGGGCCTCCGCGGGGGCCAGCACCCCCAGCTGGTCGAGCAGCGCCAGACCGCCCGGCTGAAGGATCTCGCCCCGGTACTCGCGGTCGAGCGAGGCGGACCGCTCCACCACCGCGACCCGCAGGCCGGAGCGGAGCAGCAGCAGGGCGAGCGTCAGGCCGGCCGGTCCGCCGCCGACGACGCAGACGTCCGCGGTGGTCTCGGTCTCAGGGGGTGCGGTCATCGCAGGGCTCCTCGGGGAGTCGGGTCCGGGCGAGACATGCGTCGATCACCCGGCGGTAGTAGTGCGGGCCGAAGCCCAGGCCGGCAGCGGCCGGCACCAGCCGTCGCAACCGCTCGGTGCAGACCGGGTCCTCCGGCGGCACCTCGACGACCTGCCGCTCGGCCCGGACGCCCAGCCGGTGCTCGATGTGCCCGACGATGTCCTCCACCGGGACGGACCAGCCGGAGGCGAGGTTGACCACCCCGCCCGGCGCCCCGACGCCCAGCAGCGCGTCGATCAGCGCCACCGCGTGCCCGACGTCGATCAGGTCGCGCCGTGCCCCGCGGTGCACCCGCACCCGGCCGAGCCGGACCTGGCGCACCAGCGACGGCAGGAACTGGTGGGGGCGCTGCGCCCGGCCCACGGGGTAGGCCAGGCGCAGGATCACGTGCTCCGCGCCGGAGCCGCGGATCACCTCCTCCATGGCGAGCTTGTGCCGCCCGTACGGGGAGGACGGGCGGACCGGCCCGTCCTCCCGGCAGGGCCGGTGCTGGACGCCGTACAGGCCGGCCGAGGAGGTGGAGAAGTACACCAGCCGCCGCCCGCTTCGCCGGCAGCCGGCGAGGGCGTCGTAGAGCAGGCCGGCCTCCCGGGCGAAGCCGGCGTCGGCCTGGCTGGTGCCGCTGGAGACGCCCGCCGCGAAGACCACGGTGTCGGGGTGGCGGGCCACGAGGGGCCGGAGGCTCTGGGCGAGGAACCCGCGGCCGACGATCTGCATCGAGCGCTCCTAGGCAGCGGGAGGGGCCGCGGCGGCGGCCCGGCGGACCTGGTCCAGCAGGTCGGCCTGACGGAGGATGCGGTCGCCGTGGCCGGCGAAGCCGCGCCCGGCGAGGGCGGTCCGGGCGAAGGCGGCCACGATGTTGGCGAAGTGGTCGTCGGCCGGGAGCAGCAGCTCCTCGGTGCCCTCCCGACGCTCGACGCGCAGCACCGGCCGGTGGTCCGGCGGCGGGGTGAACGCGCGGTCGAGGACGGCCGTCCCCTCGCTGCCGGTCAGGCTGTAGCGGCAGCGGTAGTGGTGTTCCATGCCGAACGAGAGCGCGGCGGTCAGCCGCGGCGAGGTCAGCAGGGCCGCGCCGGCGGTGTCCACCCCGGTGGCCGGGTCGTGCCGCAGCACCGCGCCGGCCACCTCCAGCCCGGGGCCGCAGAAGAGCTGCGCCGCGCGGACGGTGTAGGCGCCGAGGTCGAGCAGCGCGCCGCCGCCCAGCTCGGGGCGGTGCCGGATGTCGCCCTCGGGGAGCCGGGGGATGGTGAACTCGGCCGAGAACGAGCGCGGTTCGCCGATCCGTCCGGACTCCACGAGGTCCCGCACCCGGCGGTGGGCGCTGTGGTGGAGGAACATGAAGCTCTCCATCAGCAGCAGTCCGTGTCGCCGGCTGAGCTCGACCACCTCCCGCGCCGGCGCCGGGTCGGTGGTGAGCGGCTTCTCCGCCAGGACGTGCTTGCCGGCCTCCAGCGCCCGGACGATCCACTCCGCGCGCAGCCCGGCGGGCAGCGGCACGTAGACGGCGTCCACGTCCGGGCGGTCGAGCAGCGCCTGGTAGCCGGCGACCGGTTCGGTGCCGAACTCCGCGGCGAACTCCCCGGCCCGCTCGCCGGAGCGGCTGGCCACGGCGGCGACCCGGGTCAGCGGGCTCGCCGTCAGTGCGGGCAGCATCTTGCGCCGGGCGATGGACGCGCAGCCGAGCACTCCGACGTTCAGGCGCTCCACCGGGCCCCCCGATCGCGCAGCGAGCCGAGGCAGGTGACCAGGGTGCGGGCCTCCACCGTGAAGTGGTTGCCGAACTGGATGAACCGCTGCACCTGGTCGGCCGTCACCCAGCGGTAGGCGTCGGGCAGCTCGGCGGGGAAGTCCTCGCCGGCGGCCGTGATCAGGTACCGGTTGGCGCGCCGGAAGAAGCGGCCGCCCTCCTCCGACAGCACCGCCGAGTAGAGCACCCGCTCCGGCGGCGCGGCCAGCACCAGGTCGAGGAAGGGCACCGGCTCCGGCAGGTCGGAGAACCCGTCGGAGACGCACTGCACCGTCGGCGCGAGCTCGACCGCGTCGAAGGTGCCGGGCTGGGACAGGCCCTGCAGCAGAAGTTGCGGTCCGGCGGGGGAGGGGCGCACCACCAGGGCCGCCAGCCCGGTCCGTTCGGCGGCCAGCAGCGGCTGCGTCCACCGGGTGACCTCGCGGTTGCCGGCGACCACGGACACCGCGACGACGCGCTGGTGGCGCCGTCCGGTGTGGGCGATCTCGGTCTCCGTCCGCCGCCACCGGTCCACCCGGTCCAGCGGCACCAGCGTCGTCTCACGCCCCTGTCGGGTCTTCAACTCGTTGAGCCAGCTGAGTACTTCGGTGTCGGAGTGCACTCCCTCGGCGTCCTCGGCGTGCTCGGCCCTCTCGGCCGGCGGCGGCCGCAGCGGGAGCGAGGACAGCACCGTCCGGGCGTCCATGTTGACCAGGTTGTCCACGGCCAGCAGCCGGTGGATCTGGCCCAGCGTCAGCCAGCGCCAGTCCGGGCGCACCTCGACCTCGCCGGTGACCTCGACCACCAGGTTGCGGTTGCGCTTGCGCAGGAAGCTGTCGCCCTGCTCGGACTGGAGCACGTCGGTCAGCACGATGCCAGGGCCCGCGGCCAGGAAGTACTCGATGTACGGGGTGGCCAGGCCCTGGTGGACGCGGGTGTAGTTGCTGCGGGTGGCCTGGACGGTCGGGCCGAGCTGGATCGTGCCGATGTTGCCCGGCTCCATCTTGGCCTGCATCAGGAAGTGCAGGACGCCGTCGAACTCCTTGGCCAGGATGCCGAGGATGCCGGTCTCCGGCTGGCAGATGATGGGCTGCGACCACGCCCGCCCGTCCTCCTCCCGGACCTCCAGGCCGCGGATCGCGAAGAACCTGCCGGTCTCGTGCACGAGGTCCCCGGTGCCGGCCTCGGTGTGCCACTTCTCCAGGCGGTCGAACGGGATCCGCTCGACCCGGAAGGTGCCGGCCCGCCGCCGCTCGGAGAGCCAGCCGGGCACCTCCTCGGCCCCCTCGACGGCCGCCGCCGAGCGGGCCAGCCTGGCGGCCGCCTCCGTCGACGGGTGACGGGCGGGCCGGTCCGCCGTCCTGGTCTCTGCTGCGCGGGCCATCACGGTCCCTTCCGAGCGCGGGTGTGGAGGGGCCCACCGTCCCGCGGCGGCGTCGAGACGGCATCGAGAGGGCGTCGAGGCGGGCTCGAAGCGGGCTGGAGCGGCGTTCGACGCCGATTCGAGCGGGGCTCCGGCGCCGGCGGCCAGGCTCGACGCGGACCACCTCCATCACGACCCGAGGAGCGAACGACCATGATCACCGAAGCCGATCTCAAGCGGATCATGCGCGAGGGGGCCGGCCAGGCCGAGGGGATCGACCTCGACGGCGACATCGCCGACGTGCTCTTCAGCGACCTGGGCTACGACTCGCTCGCCGTCCTGGAGACGGTCAGCCGGATCGAGCGCGAGTACGGCATCCGCATCCCCGAGGACGCCCTCAGCGCCGTCCGGACCCCCGGCGAGTTCCTGGCCGTGGTGAACCGGGCCACCGCCGAGGCGGCCTGATGGCCGAGTGGGAGCACCGGACGGCCCTGATCGCCGGCGGCACCCGCGGGGTCGGCCTGGCCGTCGCCCGCGAGCTCGCCGGCCGCGGCTGCCACGTCTACCTCAACCACGCCCGCGACGACGCCGCTGCGAAGGACGCGCTCGCCGCGCTCGCCGGCCTGCCCGGCCGGGCGACCGTCCTCAAGGGTGACGTCACCCGCCCCGACACCCTGCCGCGCCTGCTGCGGCGTGTCCGGGAGGAGCGCGGCCGCCTCGACGTCTTCGTCCACAGCGCGGCCTCGTTCCACCCGATGGACGCCGCCCGGCCGGACGCCGAGCTGTTCCGGCAGGACGTCACCACCGCGCTCGCGCCGCTGCTCCTGGGCGTCCGCCCGCTGGTCGAGGCCATGGCCGGCGGAGCGGGCCGGATCGTCGCCGTCTCCAGCAACGGCGCCCGGCGCGTCGTCCCGCGCTACCTCGCGGCCGGCGTGGCGAAGGCCGCCCTGGAGGCGCAGATCCGCTACCTCGCCGTCGAACTGGCACCGCTCGGCATCACCGTCAACGCGGTCGCCGCGGCCAAGCTCGACAAGGGCCCCGGCGGCGCCGACGGCGGCGTCCTGCGCGTCCTCGCGGAGCGCACCCCCGGCGGCCGCCTCACCACCCCGGCCGACCTCGCCCGGACGGTGGCCCTGCTCTGTGCGGACGAGGCGTCCTGGATCCACGGCCAGGTGGTCACCGCCGACGGCGGCCTGAGCCTGCGCGCCTGACCCTCCCTCCTTCAGCCCCCCACGACCACGCGGGCCGTCCGCACCGCCCGCGCCCCACCCCCCGAGGAGACCCGTGCGCATCATCGACCTCTCCACCCCGATCGACGCCGCGGGCTGGGAGCCGGAGCCCGTCGAGCACCGCATCATGTCCGCGGCCGAGGGCGCCAAGCACATGAGCGCGGAGATGCTCGAACACTTCGGCCTGGAGTTCGACCCGTCCGTCCTGCCGGACGGCGAGCTCCTCACCATCGACACCCTCACGCTCACCACCCACACGGGCACCCACATCGACGCGCCCTCCCACTACGGCTCGGCCGCCCGCTACGGCGACGGCCGTCCCCGCCACATCGACGAGCTCCCGCTGGAGTGGTTCCACGGCCCCGGCGTCGTCCTGGACCTCGGCGGTGCCGAGCCGGGCGCCGTCGACGCCGCCCACCTGCGCCGCGAACTGGACCGGATCGGCCACACCCTGGCGCCCGGCGACATCGTGCTGCTGCGCACCGGCGCCTCCCGGCTGGCCGGCACCCCGGAGTACTTCAGCCGTTTCACCGGGCTCGACGGCTCGGCCGTCCACTTCCTGCTCGACCGGGGCGTCCGGGTGATCGGCACCGACGCGTTCAGCCTGGACGCACCGTTCCGGATCATGATCGAGGGGTACCGGGAGACCGGCGACCGCAGCCTGCTGTGGCCGGCCCACTTCGCCGGGCGGGAGCGCGAGTACTGCCAGATCGAGCGGCTCGCCCACCTGGAGGACCTGCCCGCCCCGACCGGCTTCACCGTCAGCTGCTTCCCGGTGAAGATCACCGGCGCCGGCGCCGGCTGGACCCGCGCGGTGGCCGTCCTCCCGGCCTGACCCGCGCGGGCGCCCGTGACACGCGGGGGCGTGTCGGGCGGCGGCCTCCCGGCGGGTCGGACCGTCGTTCGGTAAGTTGGTCCGTCACGCTGGGTTTGCGGGTGCCGGGGCCGACGGAGGCCACGGTCGGCGGGGTGCCGGTCTTCCTCGGAGGGCCGCGACAACGGGCCGTGCTGGCGCTGTTGCTGATGGGGCGGGGGCAGGTCGTCCCGGTCGACCGACTGGTCGACGTGCTCTGGCCGGACACCCCCACCCGGCGCGCCCTCGCCTCCCTGCACCCCTGCCTCTCCCACCTGCGCCGGGTGCTGGAGCCCGGGCGCCCGCCGCGATCGGCGTCCGAACTGCTGGTCAGCCTGCCGCCCGGGTACGCCGTCCGGCTGCCGGTGCAGGCCGTGGACGCCTGGCGGTTCGAAGCCGCGGTGCTGGAGGCCCGGAACGCGCCCCCGGCGGACGCCCACCGGCGGCTCACCGAGGCGCTCGGCTGGTGGCGCGGCCCGGCCTACCAGGAGTGGGCCGACCAGGAATGGGCGGTCACGGAGGTCGCCCGGCTCGGGGAACTGCGCTCGGTGGCGGGGGAGTCGGCGGTCGCCTCCGGGCTGCGGGCGGGACTCCCGGCCGAGGTCCTTCCGGCGGCCGCGGAGCTGGTGCACACCGACCCGCTGCGGGAGGAGGGCTGGCGGCTGCTGGCGCTCGCCCAGTGGGACCTCCGGATCCGCACCCGCGCCGCCGGACCGGACCCGTCCGCCACCGCCGCCGGCACGTCCGCCCTCGCCGTCGCCGCCGGCCTCGCCCTCGTCCACCCCAACCCCCTGGGCGAGGCCCGGATGGCGGACCAGGCGATGGCCGCGCTGCGGATCGGCTGACCGGGAACGCGCACCGCGGGTGGCGTCCGGGCGGACGCCACCCGCGGTGCGGTGCCGTTCAGGCGCGCTGCGCGCCGTCCGCGCCGACCACCAGCCAGTGGGCCGGCAGCGCGATCCGGCTGCCGGCCGGGTCGAACTCCGTGAGCAACAGGGGCATTTCGCCGACCGCGAGGACGGCGAGGCCGGCCGAGTGGAAGAGCCCGGCGAACGCCTCGTCGGTGACCTCGGCGGGGGCGAGACCGTGGTCGAACACCGGGCGCAGCTTCGGCGGCGGCCCGGCCGGGCCGCGCACCAGGTCCGTCAGGACCTGTTTCGCCGCCGCGGCCGGCTCGACGACGAAGGCCCGGCCGCGTTCGCCGACGAGCGCGGCGACGGCCTCGGCGACCGCACTGCGGTCGGCGGACTCGCTCTGGTGGATCACACCGCGCACGTACACGTTGGCGTCGCCGAGGCGGTCGTGGAGCGCCCGGACGGCCTTGGCGTCGGTGGCGTCGAGCTGGGCGAACTCGGCCCGCTGCGCCGGGTCCCCGCGCCGGGCGAGGTCGACGGCCGCGGTGGACAGGTCGACCCCGAGCACGCGCGCGAAGCGGTCGGCGAGGAAGCGGGTCTGGGTGCCGTTGCCGCAGCCCAGGTCGACGAGGGGCAGCTCCGGGTCGGCCAGCTGGGGGTCGAACAGCGCGAGGTGGCGTTCCGCGGTGACGGCCGGCTCCGCGTCCCAGATCACCCCGCCCGGCTCCGCCGGCGCGTCCCGCCAGAAGCCCTCCCATGCGTCGCGGTACCGACTCGTCACGCTCATGGCGGAGACCTCCTGCTGTCACGCACGGTGTTGGGCTCGTGTCTACCGGTACCAGGGGCCGGGCGGCAAGCATCCTGCGGCCGACCCGTGGCGCGGTGTCGCCGGCCGCAGGGGGGGCGGCCGGGGGCGGGACCGGGGAGCCGGCCGGGCACCGCCCCGGCGAGTGCATCGTCCGGTACGGGGAAACCGTCCGGAGGACGAGGACACGGGGACCGGCCGACCGGCAGCCTGGTGGGGTGCTCCGTGGAACCGCCCGGGGCCTTCACCGACGAGCCGGCGGAGCGTGGCCCCATGACCGTCCATCAGCCGAACAGCCCGGAGCCTTCGAGTCCGGAGCCTTCGAGTCCGGGGCCTTCGAGTCCGGAGCCGACCCGGTCCGGGAGGGGTCCCGCCGGTGCGGCGCAGCGGCGCGAGCTGGTCCTGCGCGCGGCCGTGCGGCAGGGACTGCTCGACCCCGAGGACGCGCTGCTGGCGGCCTTCGTCGACCTCGACGGGGTGGCCGCGAGCGTGGCCGCTCTGCACCGCGCCTTCCCCGCCGACCTGGACGTGCTGCACACCTTCGCGGCCAAGGCGAACTGCCTGGTCCCGGTGCTGGCCCGGTTGCGCGGCCTCGGCATGGGTTGCGAGGTCGCCGGCCCCGGTGAGTTGGCCCAGGCGTTGGCGGCCGGTTTCGACGTTGGGCGGATCGTCTTCGACTCGCCGGCCAAGACCCGCCGCGAGCTGGCCCGGGCACTGGGCCTCGGCATCGCGGTGAACATCGACAACTGGCAGGAGCTCGCCCGGGTCGACGCGCTCCTGGACGCCCGGGATTCCCCGACCCGCTCCCGGCTCGGCGTCCGGATCAACCCGCAGGTCGGCGCCGGGACGATCGGGGCGGTGAGCACCGCCACAGCGACGTCCAAGTTCGGCATCCCGCTCGCCGACGAGGGCAATGCGGACCGCCTGCGCGAGGCCTTCCGGGAACGCCCGTGGCTCGGCTGGCTCCATGTGCACGTCGGCTCCCAGGGCTGCCCGTTGGACCTCATGGCCCAGGGTGTCGGCGAGGCCGTCGCCTTCGCCGAGCGGCTGAACGCCGAGCCCGGTCGCCGCCGGGTGGTGGGCATCGACATCGGCGGCGGACTCCCCGTCAACTTCGCCGGCGAGGAGACGGATCCCACCTTCGACGCGTACGTGGAGCGGCTGCGGGCCCACGCGCCGGCCCTGTTCGGGGGCGGCTACCGGGTGGTGACCGAGTTCGGCCGCTCACTGCTGGCCGAGAACGGCTTCACCGCCGCCTACGTCGAGTACACCAAGGTGTCCGGGGGCCGGCACATCGCGCTCACCCACGCCGGCGCCCAGGTCGCCACCCGGACGGTCTTCATGCCCGACGCCTGGCCGCTGCGGATCACCGCGCACCACCCGTCGGGCGCCGCCAAGGCCGGGGAGCCGGTGGAGCAGGACGTCGCCGGGCCGTGCTGCTTCGCGGGCGACGTGGTCGCCCGGGCCCGGCCGCTGCCGCTGCTGGAACCCGGGGACCTGGTCGCCCTCCTCGACACCGGCGCCTACTACGCGACGACCCACTTCGAGTACAACAGCCTGCCCCGGCCGGCCGTGCACGGCTTCACCGTGGACGCCGCGGGCGGCGTGCACTTCGAGCCGCTGCGGCCGGCCCAGGGCGTCGACGAGCTGGTCCGGGCCGATCACTGACCCCCGGGGCCGGCCGCGGCCGCCGGGACCCGACGTCAGGACACCAGGGTCTGCTCCGCGAGCTCCGTGAGCCGGACGGTGCAGAGGCCGCCGCGCTCGGTCCTGACCTCTGTCACCTTCAGCTGGGTGCCGGGCAGCAGGATGAACTCCTCCTCGCCGGTGAACGCGGAGAACTCGCGGATGCCCACGGCCCGGGCGGGCTCCACCTCGAAGAGCGTCCGCTTGCCGCGGCTGCCGAGGAACGCCCGGGCCACACCCGGCTCGGAGGTGCACGAGGACACGCCCCACCAGGTCACCGTCCGGCCGAGCGGGTACTGGCCCCGCAAGTCCAGCGGCACCCCGCGCCAGAGCGGCGCCGTGCGGGCGGGCAGCTGTGACACGGCCGCGAACAGCAGCCGCAGGTACGGGAGGTAGGGGAGGAGCCGGCTCCGGTCCGGGGAGCGCAGGATGGCGTTGATCTCCCGGTAGAACGCGGACTCGCAGGTGTAGAGGTAGAGCGCGGCGACCGCGTCGGCGGACAGCCCGCTCGTGGTCCCGTCCGCCCGTCGCTTGCCGAACTCGTGCGCCCGGGTGACGTGCCGGTCCAGCCCGGACAGCAGCTCGGCGACCGGGCCGACGGCGTCGCGGAAGTCCATCACCGGCGTGTCGAACACCCCGGTGATCGCGGGGAGGACCAGGCCCTCGTCCTTCACGCTCGCCAGGCGGTCGAGGTAGAGCTGGTGCAGCTCCATGGTGGACGTGATGAAGGCCCCCATGCGCTCGGCGGTGTCGGCGTCCGCCCGGCCGTTCTCCGCCGCGCGCTCGTTCCACCCCGTGCTCGGCAGCCAGTCGATCTCGTCCGCGCCCAGCGAGGCGAGGGCCGCGTTCACCGCGCCGAAGTGGTCGCCGTCGCAGAAGACGTCGCCCTGCGCCGCGGGGTTGGCGTGGTCGATGTGCCGGACCTCGACCGCGGGGTACTTCTCCTGGAGTTTGAGCACGACCTTCTTCAGGCTGCGCGCGTGCGCGCCCCACCACGCGAAGACCACGCCGCGGTCCTCCTCGGCGGCGTCCTGCTTGGCCTTGAGGATCTCCTCGACGATCCGCTCGGCGACCGGCCGCCAGAACGCGGTGTGCCGGTCGGTTCCCGTCGAGCCGTCGCTGCTGGAGGTGAGCGCCGCGTTCAGCAGCAGCACGCCCTGGGTGAGCATCGCCTGGAACCACTCCGGAGGCTGGACGGTCTCCCGCTCCTTCAGAAGCGCGCGGACGTCCGCGATCGGCGTCTTCTTGACGATGCCGTACTTCCACATCGCCGCCGCCTTGATGATGCAGCGGATGCTGACGACCCGGCCGAACTGGCTGTCCTTCCAGTCGTGGAAGGTGTTGTCGAACATGGCGATGCCGGTGGCGCTCTCCGGCCTCGGGTAGGGGTTCTGCCCGAACACGACGACCTTCCACTTGCTCGGCGCGTTCGGCTTGAGCGCCTGGAAGGTCAGCTCGCGGACCGGGACGACCTCCGGGCTGCGGCCCGTGCCGATGAACGAGGCCGCGTCCGGCTGCGCCTCGATGACCGGCTTCAGCAGCGGGAGCCAGGGCTCGCCGCCGCCCTTGAAGAGCTCCGTGAGCGCCAGCGGGTCGTTCGGGGCGGGCGTCGCGGCGGGGGCGGGGATGGTGGCGTCGGTCATGGTGGCGGGCTCCGAGGGTCGGACCGTGCGTGCGCGGGGCGGGGCGTGCTCGTGAGGGGCCGCCAGTCTCTGCTGACCGCCACTCACAGTCCTACCGCCCGGGTCCGACAGCCGGGCCCGGCGCCTGCGCCCCTCCCGGGCGTCGGGCGGCGCCCGGGCCTCCCGTGCCCGACCGCCTTGTCGGTGCCGCCCGCTAGCGTCGGTGGTGTCGGACGAACCACAGCTCGATCGGAGTGAAGTATGGCCATGGACCGCGTGCAGTCGCCGCTCAAGGTCGTGTTGACCGACATCAACGCGACGGTGGTGGAGGCGTGGCGGGCGGCGTTCGCCGACACCCCGGGGATCGAGATCCGCCGGGGCTCGATCCTCGACGAGCAGGTCGACGCCTGGGTCAGCCCCACCAACTCCCGCGGCCGGATGGACGGCGGCGTCGACGCGGTGGTCAAGCGACACCTCGGCGCGGGCATACAGTTGCGCGTCCAGCGGGCGATCCGCGACCGGTTCGCCGGCCGGCTCCCGGTGGGCAGCGCGGTGTGCGTCCCGTCCGGGGCGACCGACCCGGCGTTCCTGATCTCGGCGCCGACGATGGAGGCGTCCTCGCAGAACGTGAGCGAGACCCTGAACGTGGCGCTGGCGTGCGCGGCCGCGTTCCAGGCGGTCCACCAGCAGAACCGGAGGACGCCCGGCAGCATCACCTCGGTGGCGCTGGTCGGCATGGGCGCCCGGACCGGCCGGGTGCCGGCGCGGGTCTGCGCCAACCTGATGTGGACCGGCTACACCTTGTTCCAGGACCACTGCTTCGAGGACGACGACGAGCTGCGCGCCACGATCACCGCGCAGCTCGACGACCTGGAGAAGGCGCCGACCGAGCAGCGGGTGCGGATAGCCCCGCCCGCGCGCCGCATGTCCCGTCGCTGACCGGCGGCGGGGTCCGGACCCGGCCCGGTCGGCGACGGGAGCCGGCCTCACGCGGGTTCGAGGACGATCCAGACCTGCCCGGGGTGGAAGGGCATCGGCTGCCCCGCGTAGCTGAACTCCGTGCCGCCGGCCGGATCCGGCCGGGACCAGCTGCCCCGGTACGCCGCGCCGTCGCGCAGGACGACCGCCTCGCCGCTGCCGACCGTCGGGGCGAACGGCACCAGGTGCCCGAAGGAGTCGACCAGTCCCCGCGGCGACGTGGTCTCGGCGACCTTCTGCACCACGATCGTCGGTGCTCCCATCTGCCCGGCGTCCGTCGTCATCGCCGGCCTGCCGTCCGCCGCCACCAGGTACCTGCCCTGAGCGGCGGACCAGGTGAAGGTGAACGAGGCGGCCGGCATCCGCGCGGTGAACGAGCCGGTCGGGACACCGCCGGCCGGTGCGTCGCCGAAGCGGAACCCGACGTCCCGGGCCGTCGCCGCGTCCGGGAAGTGGTCGAGGATCCCGGACGGCACCACGTACTCGTTGAACGGCGGTACGTTCCACTGCCCGCGGAAGAAGGAGTCGTCCTGCTCCGGTGAACAGGTGAACAGATCGGCCCGGGCGAGTACGGGAAGGAGCGCGGACTGCGCGCCTGAGTAGGCGAAGTCCACCCGCCCGTACTGCTGCAGGAGCGGCAGGTCGGTCTCCCGGGCGCTGCGCACCGGGCCGATCCGGTCGCCCGGGGGCAGGTGGTCGGAGTCGTACACGGCCAGGAAGCGGGAGAGCCCGCCCTCGACCTCGATCGCGTAGACCACGTCGGCGGCGTTCACGCCCGTCTGCGGTCGGGCGGCCGGAGCGTTGTCGATCTTGACGGCGACGATCCGGCCGGCCCCGCCGGCGAGCCCGGTGAGCGGCGACATGCCGCCGGGGGCCGGGTGGGGGACGGCCGGCGGGGCCGAACCGGTCGTCGACGGACCGGCGGGCGGACCGTCCGCCGGGTGCCCCGGGGAGCCTGTGCCGCCGAGGGTGAGGACGGCTGCCACCACTGTTGCGAGGAGAACGGCGGCGCCGCCCACGACCAGGGCCGCGATCCGCTGCCGGAGCGACAGCGCCCGCCACCGGCCCCGCGCACGTTCCACGTACCGCATCCGGGCCCACCTCCGCGCCCCCGGCTCTCAGGACCCCGCCACCAGGGAGGACGAACCGGCCGACCCGAACGGTTCCGTGGGGTTTCAGCCGTTCCGCCCGGTTCGCCCACCCGGGTCCACCCGCCCGCCGCTCCCGCCTCCGAGGGCGCGGGCGAGGCCCCGGAACGCCAGGGCGGCGAGTCGGCACCAGGCCCGCGCCACCCCGCCGGGGACCCGGTACCAGGCCAGGCCGAACGGCAGGGCGATGGCGAACCACGACGGCGGCGCCACCTCGCCCGGCCGCTGCGCGCCCTCGCGCGCCCACCGGCGGCACCGCTCCACACCGCGGCCGGTCCAGTCCGCGCACCGGTCGGCCCGCCCGGCCCAGCTCGCCGCGGCGTCCAGCAGCCGGGCGCGCCGGTCACCACGCGGCCGCCGCGTCGCGGGCCCGGTCACCACCGCTCCAGCCGCGCCGCCAGCCACTCGGGGAGGGCGTCCCGGTTCGCCCGGCTCACCTGGAGGAGCTCCACGTCGGTGCGGTGCTTGAGCTCGTCGGTGAACGGGCCGGGCTGCGCGTGCACGGTGGCGACCACGTCGACCTCGCCGGCGAACAGCTCGCGGACGGCCTCCTGGAACGGCGGGTACGCCAGCTCCATCCGTCCGAGCTCGTCGACGAGCACCAGTCCCTTCGCCGGCCCCGACGCGGCGGTGGGCGCCCACACCAGGGACGGCACCGCCAGCCGCTCCATCACCCCGAGGTCGACCCCGTACCGTCCGACCCGCGGCGGGCCCGGGAGCCCGACGTGGGCGAGCACGCCCCGCCGGCCTGCCAGCGTCTCCAGGGCGAAGCCGACCCGGGCACCGCCCTCGCGGATCTCCTCGGTGGTGAACCCGACGGCCTCGCCCGCGCGCAGCAGTGCCGCCAGCCGGCGGATCGCGGTCGTCTTCCCGCTGCCGGGGCGCCCCTCCAACAGAATCCTCGTCGCCATCGCGTGCTCCACGGCGTGGGCGGTGGGTGGCCCTGCTCCCAGGCTCCCACCGCGGAGCCCGGCCGGGCCAACGGAACGGCGCGGGCGGCCGGGCCCGCCGGTCCCCGCGTGAGCGCACGGAGGCCCGCCGCCGGCCCGGGGGCACCGGCGGCGGGCCCGACGGCACGCGGCCGCCGAATCCCCGGCTGCTCGGACTACTTCGCCGGCACGGGGAGGAAGTAGACGTTGTTCGGCGCCACGATGCTGGTGATGGCCTGGCCGAAGAGGGTGGTCGGCTCCTGGCCGTCGGTGAGGATGTCGGTGTTGAGCACCACCACCAGGGTCGCGTCCTGCTCGGGCAGGTACAGCACCAGGCTCTCGTACCCGGGCAGCGAGCCGTTGTGGCCGATCCACCCCTGGATGTCGAACAGGCCGAGGCCGTAGCCCGCACCGGGGACGCCTCCGCCCAGGAACTTGGTGCGCTCCGCCTGGGTCTCCGGCGAGAGCAGTGTGCCGGTGGCGACGTCCTTGGCCCAGCGCCTGAGATCGTGGACGTCGGAGATCATCGCCCCGGCCGCCCAGCCCCAGCTCGGGTTCCAGTCCGTGGCGTCCACCGTCGCGCCGTCGAGGGTCTGGTTGGTGTAGCCGTGCGCGTGCGGGTCGGGGAACTCCGCCCCCTTGGGGAACACGGTGTGGCGCAGGCCGCTCGGGTCGATCACCCGGTCCTGGATGAACTCCTCCAGCGGGATGCCGCTGACCTTCTCGACGAGCAGGCCGAGCAGGATGTAGTTGCTGTTGTTGTACAGGAACTGCGTCCCCGGCTGGGCGACGTTGGGGTGCTTGTAGCCGTAGGCGAGCAGCTCGTCCGGGGTGAAGGGCCTGGTGGGGTTCGACTCCAGGGCCTTGATGAAGTCCGGGTCCGAGGAGTACGGGAACAGGCCGCTGCGCATCTCGGCGAGGTTGCGCACGGTGATGTGGTCGCCGTCGGGGACGCCGGCGATGTACTTCGAGATCGGGTCGTCGAGCCCCACCAGCCCGTCGTCGACCAGCTCCAGCACGGCGGTGGCGGTGAAGGTCTTGGTGACGCTGCCGATCCTCATGAAGAGGTCGTCGGTCATGGGGGCGCCGGTCTTCTTGTCGGCGACGCCGAAGGAGCGGAGGTAGTGGCCCTCGCCCGGCAGCCAGAGCCCGACGGTCACGCCGGGCACGCCCGTCTTGGCCATCGTCTCCTTGATCGCCGCGTCGATCTTGGCCGCGACCTCGGGGCTCAGCTCCGCCGACAGCCCGTCCGCGTCGGCGCTGACGTCCGCGTCCTGGCGCTGGTCCTCGCGCTGCTCGTGACCGCGGGCGTGGTCGTGGCGGTGTCCGTGCCCGTGCCCGCGCTTGTGGTGGTGCGCGTGGCCGCGCCCGTGCTCGTGGTCGGCTCCGTGCCGGTGGTCGTGGCCGTGGGCGGCGGCCAGCCCGGGCGTCGCCGCGTTCGCCGGGGTCGCCGCCACCGGTATCAGTCCCGCGACGGCTATGGCCGTGATGACCAGGCCGCGGTGGGCTCTCGTGTTCCGACGGTGGGGCAGCGCTCGGGTCATCTCGAATGTCCTCGTTCCGATGTGTGTCCAGCTCTTGCTGCGATCGTCGGCGGCGGACACCGCCGGGACGACTCTGACGAGCTGTACGGGTGACAAGGCATCGGATGACCCGGGCGCGCCGTCCGAGGGACGGGCCCCGCGCCCCGGTACGGCGCGCCGGCAGGGACGTCGCCGGAGAGGATTCACTCGTTCGAGTGTGGTGCCTTCGGCGGCGGCCTTCGGTGGCGTCGTCGAACCGGGGCGGGGAGCACAGCGGACGGTCAGCCCTCCGCGGCCGCGGAGGGTGCTCCGCGGGACACGAGGGCGGCGGAGACGGCCTCGCTCTTGACCAGCCACGCCACGCCGAACGCGAAGACGGAGACCGCCTCGCCGGCGTACATCGGGGTGAGCGGCGAGTCCCAGGTGAGGTGGACGACGGCCCCGACCGCGACCACGGCGAGGCACGCCACGATGGACCAGCCGCAGACCAGGTACACCCGGTCGGCGGCGGTCCGGTGCCCGCCCGCGCTCCGGGAGTCGGCGAACAGCCGGAGGCAGAAGTAGGCGAGCACCCCGAACAGCCCTGCCGCGAAGCCGAGGTGGAGCGTCCCGACGACCTTCTGCGTGGTGGTCGGGTCCGGTGTGATCGACACCGGCGGCTCGGCGGGGAAGAGCGCCACCAGGACCGCGAGGACGCCGGCCACCGAACTGAGCCGGTCCTCCCGTCGGTCGTGGCGGTAGCAGATCAGGAACACGCCGACGGCGCAGAGGCCGCCGACGAAGACGTTGCGCATGTGGGTGTAGTAGGAGGCGCTCATCGAGCTGAGCAGGGCGACGTGGGAGGAGGTGAGGATGTTGCCCACGGGAAGGACGATCGGCAGGAGGAACCCGATGACGCCGACGCCCCGGCGCAGGCGACGCACGGTCGCCCCGTCCTGGGCTTGGAAGTTGACGAGGGGAGATCGATCGGCCATGACGGCCCCCTTGACGGCCTGAGGCTGGGTGGGTCGCGGCCGGACGGGGCCGCACACCAGGCACGGTGGTCGCTGCGGGATGTACCCGCACAACCGGTCCGGGAACCCGCACCAGCCCGACCGTTCGGCAACCGTGACAGGGCGTCGCACAGCCCCTTCGGCATCGCCGAGGGCCGCGCCGAGGGCCGCGGCTCCGGCCGGGGACCGCAGAGCCGATGAGGAGCCGATGGAGAGGGGGCCCGGACAGCACGGTGGGGCGACTCGAACAGCGGGTCGAACCCGCAAGGAGGTCACATGACCAGGACCCTCACGACGCTCGGCGACCGGATGCTGGGCGCGCTGCTGAAGCAGAAGAAGGCCGGCGCCTGCGTGCCCCCGGACTACTGCGGTGTCGTCGCCTGCACCTCGCGGAGCGGCTTCTGCTCGGGCGGCTGGTGGTGGCAGCCGATGTGCAACGGCTACTACAACTGCCAGGGCGTCTGCAAGGGCACCGGCGGCTTCCAGTACGACAAGAAGGTCGCGTACGGCTGCTGACGATCCCGAGGGCGGGGGACCGTTCCCGGCGGCCCCCGCCCTCCGTCGCCATCGCCCGGCCCAGAGAGAGGAACCGACATGCTCACCGCCCTCATCGTTCTCGCCGTCGTGCTCGGCATCGCCACCGCGGCCAACCTCGTCCTCACCTTCGCCGTCATCCGCAGGCTGCGGACGCTGGAGGAGGGCGGCGGCACGGGTGCCCCCGACACCCTGCCGGCGGTCGGCACCGCCGTCGGCGAGTTCACCGCCGTCACGACCTCCGGGGAGGAGGTCACCGCGGCCGACGTGGCCGCCGGTGACGCCTTCGCCGGCTTCGTCATGGTCGGCTGCACGCCCTGCGGCACCCCTGATCGAGTCCCTGGCCGGCGGCGCCGCCACCGGGGCCGCCGACCCGCTCTTCTTCGTCGTCGGCGACCCGGAGAATCCCGAGACCCGCAGGATGACCGCCGCCCTCGGCCCCGTCGGCCGGGTGGCCGTCGTCGCCGAGAGGTCCGCGGCCACCGACGCGTTCGGCCGGGTCAGCGCCTTCCCCACGCTGCTCCGGATCAAGGACGGCGTGATCGCCGCGGCCGGCCACGAGCTGGGCGACGTCGTGCCCGCCCCGGCCCACCGCACGGCGCCCGCCCGCCCGGCACTGGTCGGGGAACGGGTGTGACCATGACCGTCCTCGGGCGGATCCGGACCGCGGCCGCCGCGCTGCGGCTCGGCTGGCGGGCCTCCCGCGGCGGGATCCTGCTCCAGCTCCTGCTCGCCCTGCTCACCGGCGCGCTCCCGGCCGCGATGGCCTACGTCACCAAACTGCTCGTCGACGACCTCGCCGGCGCTGGAGGGCCCGGCGCGGCCGACGGCACCCGGGTGGCGTGGCTCGCGGCCGCGGGCGCCGCCCTCGCCGGCGCGACCGCCGCGCTCAACCACGTCACGGCGCTGGTCGCCGCCACCGTCGGCCGGGCCGTGAACATCGAGGTGCAGGACCGGCTCTACGAACGGGTCAACGCCTACCGCGGGCTGCGTCCGTTCGAGGACCCGGCGACCCAGGACCGCATCCGGCTGGCCGAGACCGCGGCCCAGGGCGCACCGCACGACGTCCTCGACTTCCTGCTCGACTCGGTCCGCAGCACCGCCACGATCGCCGGCTTCCTCGGCACCGTGCTGGTGTTCTGGCCGCCGATGGGCGCACTGCTGGTGGTCTGCGTCGCCGTCTCCGTCGCCGGCCACCTGCGCACCTCCCGGGGCATGGCCGACGCCGCCGCCGCCGTCGTCCCCGCCGCCCGTCGGCAGTACTTCTACCGGATGCTGCTCACCGACCCCCGGGCCGCCAAGGAGATCCGGCTCTTCGGTACCGGTCCGCTGTTCCGGCAGCGCGCGCTCGACGGGCTCCGCGAGACCACCGGCGCCGGCCTGGCCGCGCTGCGCCGCAGCGTTCTCGTCCAGTCGGGGCTCGCCCTGCTCACCGCGGCAGCCGCCGGCACCGCGGCGGTCGTCGTGGCCCGGCAGGTGCTCGCCGGCCGGATCACCCTCGGCGACATGACGCTGTTCACCGCCGCGGTGGCCGCGGTGCAGGGCGCGCTCTCCTCGATCGTGATGCAACTCGGCCGCGCGGAGGAGGCGTTGAGGCTCTTCGGGCACTACCGCGCGTTGCTCGACTCGCCCGCAGACCTCGCCGACGGCACGCACGTCCCCGCCCCGCTGCACGAGGGCATCACCTTCGAGGACGTCTGGTTCCGCTACACCCCCGACGCCCCCTGGGCGCTGCGCGGCGTCGACCTGCACCTCCCGCAGGGCCGCGCGGTCGGTCTGGTCGGCGTCAACGGCGCAGGCAAGAGCACCCTGGTCAAACTGCTCTGCCGGTTCTACGACCCGGAGCGCGGGCGCATCCTGTGGGACGGCGCCGACATCCGCACGATGCCGGTCGACGAGCTGCGGCGCAGGATCGGCGCGACCTTCCAGGACTTCATGACGTACGACCTGACCGCCGCCGAGAACGTCGGCCCGGGCGCGCCCGAGCACCGGGAGGACCTCGACCGGATCCGCGCCGCCGCGGCCCGCGCCGGCATCGACCGGAGCCTGGAACTGCTGCCCCGCGGCTACCGCACCCTGCTCAGCCGGACGTTCACCGACGAGGACGAGCAGAACGGCGTCTCGCTCTCCGGCGGTCAGTGGCAGCGCGTCGCACTCGCCCGCTCGCTGATGAGGGAGGACGCCGAACTGCTCGTCCTGGACGAGCCCAGCTCCGGCCTCGACGCGCTCGCCGAGCGGGAGGTGCACCAGGCGCTGCGCCGCCACCGGGCCGGGCGCACCAGCCTGCTGATCTCGCACCGGCTCGCCGCCCTGCGCGAGGCCGACCTGATCGTGGTGCTCTTCGAGGGGCGGGTCGTGGAACGCGGCAGCCACGAGGAGCTGACGGCCCTCGACGGCCGGTACGCGGAGCTGTTCGCCGCACAGGCCGAGGGCTACCGAGAGGCCGAGGAGACCGTCGCCGAGGGTGCCGACGGCGACGGCCCCGGCATCGGCGGCGAGGACGCCGTTGCGCTGCGGGTCGCCGCGGCCCGGGCCGAAGGAGTGCGATGAACGGCCTTCCCCTGACCGCCGCCGTCACCGCCGGGGCGCTGGCCGGGGCCGTGGTGACGGTGCTGCTGGTCCGCCGCTCCTTCGAGCTGGTCGACGTCCAGGGCGGCAGCATGGAGCCCACCCTGCGCGACGGCGACCGGGTGCTGGTGCGCCGCACCCGGGTGTTCCGCCGCGGTGACGTGGTGGTCTTCTCCGTGCCGGACGGTCCGCGCGACCCGGAGGACGCGCCCTGGCTGGTGAAGCGGGTCAGCGGAGTGGCGGGCGATCCGGCTGCGGACGGCTGCCCCGCGGTGCCGCTCGGGCACCTCGCGGTCCTCGGCGACAACCCGCGCAGCCTGGACTCGCGGACCTTCGGCACCGTTCCGAGTCGTACCGCCCTCGGTGTGGCCGTCCGTCGGATGTCCCGCGACGGGCGGCCCGCGCAGCCCCTGAGCCGATCGGGCCGCGGAGCAAACCACCGTTCGGGGAGGACCGCATGACGATGCTGCAACTCGCCGCCCGCGCCCTGCTGGTGGTGGTCTTCGGTACCGCCCTGGTCGGCAAGGCGCGCAGCCGTGCCGCGCTGGGCGCGTTCGCCGCCGACCTGGCCGACTTCCGCTGGCTGCCCGCCGCGCTGCGGCGGCCGACCGCCGTCGGCGTGATCGCCGCCGAGGTGGCGGCCGTGGTGCTGCTGGCGACCGCGCGACAGCTCGGCGCGGTGGCCGTGCTGGTGCTGTTGACCGGGTTCACCGCCGCGACCCTGCAGGCCGGGCGGGCGGCGGACTGCCGGTGCTTCGGCGCGGCGAAGCCGGCCGCCCGGGGCACCGCCCGGGGCTTCGTGCTGCGCAACTGTCTGCTCGCCGCCGCCGCGCTCGTCGTGGCGCTGGCCCCCGGCGGCGCCGTGGCCCCGGCCCTGGCCGCGGCCGCCCTGGTGGTGGGCGCCGGCGCGGGTGCCGTGATCGTCCGGTGGGACGACATCGCCTACCTGTTCCAGGGCCCGGCCACGGCCCGCCGCCCCTGACGTTCCGGCGCCGTCCGGCACGGTGCGGCCGCCGCCCCGCTCCCGCCGGCGACGGTGCGGCCGCCGCTCGCGGGCGGGGTAGCGGTCCACCATGGCGGTCAGCTCGGGGACGAGCGGGCCACTCCGGTGACCCTGGTCGCCCGGGCGGGGCGGGGTCTCCCTACCCTGGGTGGGTGAACGAGGAGCGCGCTGAGCAGCGGCGCAGGTGGACGCGGAGCGGTCGTGAGATCGGGGGACCGCTGCTCTCGGTGCTGTTCGTGCTGATCGGCGTCCGGGAGACGTGGGCCAGCCCCGACCTGCGCGGGCCGATGTGGGCCAACGCCCTGTGCCTGGTGGCCATGGCGCAGCCGCTGGCCACCTGTGGGCGCCTGGTGGTCTCGCCGGTGCTGGTCGCGCTGGCCGGCATGCTGGTGCAGACCGTCCGGCTGACCCCCTCGACGGGTCTGGTGGCACCGCTGGTCGCCGCCGTGGTCGCCGCGTACAGCGCCGGGCGCAACTCCCCGCGGCGCCGTACGGCGCTGGTGCTGCTCGCCGTGGTCGTCGGTGTGGAGTGGGCGGGGCCGGTGGCCGTCAACCACGATCCGGTCGGCGACTGGCTCTTCGCCGTGGTGGCGGCCTGGGCCGGCTGGCTGCTGGGCCGGGACCGCCGGGCGAGGGAGGAGCTGACCCGCCAGCGGATCGCCCGTGCCGAGGCGGAGCGGGCGCGAAAGGGGCAGGTGGCGGCCGCCGTCGCCGCCGAACGTCAGGCGGTGGCCCGGGACCTGCACGACACCGTCGCGCATGCGGTGACCCTGATGGTGTTGCAGGCCACCGGCACCCGTCTGGTGGCCCGTACGGACCCCGCCGCCGCGGAGGCCGCGCTCGCCTCCGTCGAGACGGTCGGCCGCCAGGCGATGGACGACCTGCGGACGATGCTGCACGTCCTGCGCCGGGAGGACGAGGGGCCGGAGGGGGAGGCCCCGCCGGCCCCGGGCCTCGGCCTGGACGACCTGCCGGGGCTGGTCGACGGCGCCCGGGGCGCGGGGCTGGAGGTGCGGCTCGACCTGCCCGACGCCGACCCGGTGCTGCCGCGCGCCCAGGCCACCGCCGTGTACCGCACGGTGCAGGAGGGGCTGACCAACGCGGCCCGGCACGCACCGGGCAGCCGGGTGCACGTCGCCGTCATGGCCCGCCGCGACCGGGTGACGGTCACGGTCGGCAACGAGGCCCCGCCCCACGCGGGCCCGCCGCTGCCCGCGGGTGCCGGCACCGGTCTGGTCGGCTTGCGCGAGCGGGTCACGGCACTCGGCGGCACGCTCCGGACCCACGGCGAGCGCGGTGACGCGTTCGTCGTCACCGCCACGATCCCGAGGACGGGCCAGCGGTGACCGACGGCTCCCACGGCCCCGTCCGCGTGCTGGTCGCGGACGACGAACCCCTGGTCCGCGCCGGCCTGCGGTTGGTGGTCGACGCCGCCGCCGACCTGGCGGTGGTCGGCGAGGCCGCCTCCGGCCCCGAGGCCCTGGCCGCCGTCGAGCGGCACGCCCCGGACGTCGTGCTGATGGACGTCCAGATGCCGGGGCTCGACGGCATCGCCGTCACCCGTACCCTGCACGAGCGGCCGGCTCCGCCCCGGATCGTCATCGTCACCACCTTCGGCCTGGACGCCTACCTGCACCAGGCGCTGCAGGCGGGCGCGGACGGCTTCGTCCTCAAGGACTCGCCGGCCGAGCTGATCCAGCAGGCCGTGCGGTCGGCCGCGGCCGGCGAGGCCGTGCTCTCGCCGCGGATGACCCGGCGGCTCATCGAGCGCTACACGTCGGCCCCGGCCACCGACCCGGCGCCGCCGGACGGTTACCAGGACCTCACCGGGCGGGAGCGCGAGGTGCTGCACCTGATCGCCCAGGGGCTCTCCAACGCGGAGATCGGTGGCGAGCTGTTCATCAGCGAGGGCACCGTGAAGACGCACGTGACCCGGGTCCTGCTCAAGCTCCGGCTGCGGGACCGCGCACAGGCCATCGTGCTGGCGCACCGCCACGGCCTCCACCGGGAGCCCCCGCGGTTCGCGTAGCCCCGGCGGGTTCCGCGGTGCGGGCGGGGGTGCGCAGCGGACGCCCTGGCGGGTCGGTCGCCCCGCCGTGTCGCGCGGGTACGACGAAGGTCATACCCGCGGATGCGAGTTACGGCTGACGACACCGCGGTCCGCGTGCTCCTAGGGTCGGAGGCGGCGAGGGGCCGTGACCGGCACGGCCGTTGCGCACCGCACCGCGAACGCCGTCATGACCGCTGCCCGTTGCCCGCTCCCGCGGTGTCGACACCCGCGAAGGGACCGGGAACGGCGCCGACGGCGTTCGGCAGGTCGGTGACCGGAGCACCGCGGTCCTCCCGAGCCGCACGGGGCGCACCCGCCCCCGCACCACCTGAACGACCGTCATGGGGGACACCGATGAAGACACGCACCGCACCGGCCGCCGCTGCCGTCACCGCCCTGGCAGTGGTGTCGCTCGCGGCGTGCGGCGCCGGCTCGGGAGGCCCCGCCACCGGCAGCGCCACCGCCCCGGTCACGGCGTCGGCCGGAGCCACCGCCCCCGGCGTCCCGGCGGCGCCGAGGCACGCCCTTCCCGAGCCCTACGACAACGGCAAGGGCTGGGCGGCCAAGCCCGAGGACGGGAGCGTCCTCTCCTCGCCGATCGTCGCGCCCGGCGCCGGCCTCGTCCTGTTCCGTTCGGTCTCCGCGGACCTCGGTACGGAGCGGGTGGTCGCCCGCGACGCCCGGACGGGCGTGCCCCGCTGGAGCAGCCGGCCGGCCAAGCGGTCGGCGGGTTCCGCAGGCGGGTTCGAGTCGACCGACGCCAGCCTGCTGCTCACCCACGACCACGGCCGGGAGCTGGTCGTCCTCGCCTCGGGCGGTGTCGAGGGGGCGGCCACGGTCACCCGGCTGGCGGTGTTCGACCCCGCCGGCGCGTCCGGCGACCAGGCGGCCCCGTTGCGCGAGGTGACCGTGTCACGCCTCCGGACCGGGGCGCTCACGGCGTCCTGGGAGAACGGGCTGGTGACCGTACCCGTCCAGGACGGTGTGGTGGTGGTCGACGTCACCTCGGGGCAGGTCACCGTCCACGACCGGCAGAGCCCGGCCCGCAAGGCCCCCAAACCGTGTCCGCGGGTGCTGGAGAACTGCGACGCCGCCATCAGCAGGATCGTCGGCGCCACGTCCGCGGGCCCGCTCGTGGAGGGCTACCAGGCCTTCTGGTCGGGGCCGTGGATCAGCGACGACGTGGTCCCGCCCGAGGCCGCCGGCCCCGGCGGCGTTCGCGGCGTCCGGGTCTGGGGCACCGGGACCGGGGACGTCCTGGCGGCCTGGCCGACGAAGGACGACGCCCCGGACAGGGCCGTGTGGGCGCTGCACGGAGGGGCCGACGGCAAGGTGCTGGCCTCGGTGACGTGCGCCGTGGACGGGACCCCGGGGGAGCCGTTCCTCACCGGCGGCGGCCGGTACCTGGTGGCCGGCGCCGTGGTGTTCGACACCCGGTCCGGGCAGGGCTTCTGCTTCGAGCCGAGCGCCTCCCGCACCGGTACCCGCGTGCGGACGGTCGACCCGGAGGGCACGGCCTACGGCAGTGCCCGGTCGGGCGCGGCGCTCTGGGACGGCAAGGCCTTCGACCGGTCGCCGGCGAGCATCGACCTGGCCGCCGGCGGGCGGGTCTCGGACCAGGCGGCGGGCACCCTCGTCCCCGACCGTGCGGACGGCGGCGTCGCCGTCATCGGCGGCACCACCGCCTCGGGCGGCGTCATCCTCGTGTACCCGCACCGCTGACCCCGGCACCCCACCTCCCATCCCGCCCCGCCCGGGGCGGCCGGCCCGAGACCGTCAAGGAGCAGTACGTCATGGATCAGAACCTGGGCCCCCGGGTGCGCCAGTACGGGGCGAGCCTCATGTCGCTCGCCGTCTGGCTTGTGCTGGGCGGGCTGTTCCTCGCCGCCGGCCTCGACGTGCTGTCCGTGTGGCGGCGGGTGACCGACGGCACGACCACGTTCACCGGCGACCCGTCGGTGCTCGCGGCCGCCGGGGCCGGCCTCGCCGCGATCGGTGCGGCCGTGATCGCCGTGTCCGTCGTGCGCGCGGTCCGGCGCCCGGTGGTCGAGCTGTACGAGCACGGCATCGCGGTCCGGGCCCGCGGCGAGCTCCGCGTCCACCGCTTCGAGGACATCCGGGACTACTACCGGGCCTCTCCGCTGCGCTACCTGGCGTACCGGACGGGGGAGGGCGATCCGTGGGTCTACGTGGCGCACACGACCTCCCGCATCGGACGGCTGGAGGCCGATCTCACCCAGGCGCTGGTCGACCACCGGGTCCCGCGGGTCCTCCACGAGATCCGGACCACGGGGTCCGCCGCCTTCTGGTCGTTCGACGCGCGCAAGCAGCACCTGAAGTCGTGGGTGGCCAACACCCGCAACCTGGACGGCGCGCGCCCGGCCGTCGTCGTGTCGGCCGACGCCCTGACCGTCGACGGCCGGCGTCACTCCCTCGACCGCGGCCTGTCCTGCCGCTTCCACCCGATGAGCGAGACCGTCGCCTTCGAGAACGCCGATGGGGAGTTCCACCGCACCCACGTGGCCTCGCTGCTCTCCCTCGACGTCCTGCTCGCGGTGCTCGCCGAACTCACCGCGGCGGGCGCGCCCGCCGGTCGCTGAGAGAACTCACCGCGGCGGGCGCGCCCGCCGGTCGCTGAGCCCTCCCGCGGTCGAGCCCGGTCCGGCGGACCTGCACGGAACCGGGCTCGACCGCGTGCGCTCAGGAGCGGCCGCCGCCGCTGACGCACCGCTCGGCCGGGGTGTCCGCCCCGGCCGTCCGGACGGACCGGTGGCCTTCCTGCGCCGGACCCGGCTCTTCGCGCAGACGGCGGTCGCGGCGGATGGCCGCGGGTGTGTGGCCGTACCAGCGTTGGACGGCGCGGCGCAGGGCACGGGCGTCGGCATAGCCGCTCCGTGAGGCGATCGTCTCGATGCTGAGATCGGTGGTCCGGATCAGGTGCGTGATCCGGGTGCGGCGCACGGTCTCGACCTCGTCGGTCCAGGTGGTGCCGTGTTCGTCGAGGCGTCGCTGGAGGGTGCGCGCGCTGACAGCCATGCGCTGCGCCACCGCGGGCAGTGTCGGGGCGGCGCTGTCGCAGGTGGATGCCAGGACGGCGCGGAAGAGGTCCAGCCAGTCGTGAAGCGGGATGGCGGAGTTGAGCGTGTGCTCGGCGTGTCGTCGCAGCACGGCGGACAGACCGGGTTGGACGTGCGGTGCGGGGGTTCTCAGGTCGCAGGCGCGGAAGGTGATGGAGCTGAGCGGGGCCTCGAAGTCGATGGCCTGGGTCCCGTACAGCTCGGTGAGGGCGCCGTGCCGGCGGGGTGTCCCGGTGGCCAGGGCCACGCGCAGCGGAACGAGCCGGCGCCCGGCGGCGTCGCTCAGGCGCCGCTGGTACAGGCCGAGCGCGTAGGCGCGGACGGCGGAGGCGGCCTCGTACGTCTGGTCGGCCTCGTTGAGGTGACTGATGGTGATCAGATCACCGTCCTCGGTGATTCGGAGGCCCTCCGTGCTGAGGTCGGCCACGGAGGCGAGGTGGGCCGCGGCGTCGTGAATGCCTTCGAGCGGGGTGGGCGCGGAGGTGATCAGGTAGTCCCACACCCCGAGGGCCCCGATGGCGGACTGCTGCGTCATCAGCAGGGACACCTCGGTCCAGGGCGCACGAACGGTCGTCAGTTCCCAGAGGCGGACGGTGGTGGCCGCCGGTGTCCGGTAGAGGTCGCCCCGGAGGTGGTCGGGGTCCAGCCCCAGGAAGTGCGTGTAGGACTCCGGGGGAATGCCGAGCCGGCGCGCGCCCTCGACGTTCACGCGGGTGAGGGCGGAGGACGTCGTTCCCAGGTGCGCATGCGAGGCCACGGGGGCCCAGCATAGGCCAGCCCGAAGTTCCGGACCGTCTTCGGGCCCCGACGCCCGGCGTCCCGCACGGGAGTGAGGGAGGGACCCCTGTGGCGCGAGCTGTCCCGTGGCCGGCGCGTGGTGTCCTGGACCGGGTGATCTTCGTGACCGTAGCGTCATGACCGTTCTCGCACGGCGTGCGAGGGCCGGGACGGCGGACGACGAGCCGATGAGCCGATGAGCCCTCTCTGATCCACGGTCGGAGGGCCGCGGCCGGCGCGCACGCCGGCAGGGTGCGGCGCCGCAGCCGTGCGCCGACCGGACCCACCGAGAAACCAGACAAGAGACACACCGAGGAGCCCAGATGCGTTCCCTGATCAGTACCGCCTTCATCTCGCTCGACGGCGTCGTCGAGGCCCCGGGCGGCGAGCCCGGCTACCGGAACACCGGGTGGACCTTCAAGCACACCGAGTTCCTGCCCGAGGCGTTCGAGATCAAGGGCCGGGAGCAGAGCGAGGCCACCGCCATGCTGACGGGCCGCACCAGCTACGAGGCCTTCAGCCCGGTGTGGCCGGACATGGCGGAGTTCGCCGAGTACAAGGCGATCCCGAAGTACGTCGTCTCCACCACCCTCACCGAGGACGACCTGGTGCCGAACTGGGGCGAGACGACGATCCTGCGCTCGCTCGACGAGGTCGCCGCGCTGAAGCGGACCGAGGGCGGCCCGATCATCGTCCACGGCAGCGCTTCGCTCAACCGGAGCCTCTCGGACGCCGGGCTGATCGACCGCTACCACCTGCTCGTCTTCCCGCTCCTGCTGGGCGCGGGCAAGCGCCTGTTCAGCACTGCGGACAACGACGTCCGGAAGCTGGACCTGGTCGAGCACCGGGCCTACCCCAACGGCCTGCAGCTGAACGTCTTCGACGTCGTCCGCTGAGGAGGCCGGCGAACGGCCCGGCCCCGCGGTGGTGAGCCCGCGGGCGTCGGCTCCGGCCGGCGCTCTCCGGGCGACGTGGGGACCGCGTCCGCGCAGTGAGGCAGATCACAGTGGGCCTCGGCGCCGCCGGAGCAGCGTTCGGCCGCCGGACGCCCGTCTGGAGGGTGGACGGGCAAGTGGCTCGTCCACTCCGGCTTCTAGGGCACGGAGTTGTGCTTCGTGTAGGGGGTTTGTCCATGACGTTCTTCGCTATCCACAAGAGGCGGCTCGGCTCGCTGGTGGCGGTGGCCGGGGCTGCCGTACTGACGGCGGGTACGGGGGTGGCAGCGGGCGCGGACGCGTCCGTCCAGGCGGCTCCGGTACCCGCGGCGGCGGTCACCCGGGCGGCCGCGGCCCCGGTCGCGGCCCCCGTCGCGGCGAAGGCCGGCGGCGTGCAGACGGTCGCGCCGGGTGAGCGGCTCACCGCCGGCGGCGCCACGCTGTGGCTGACGCCGCAGGGTCTGTCCGTCGTGGCGCCGAAGTTCTCCGGCACCGACAAGCCGGACGTGACCCGGGTCGCCGATGTGCGGCCGGGCAAGGTGACCAGCGCGGCGTGGGGCGACGCTTCCGGCACCCTGTGGGCGGGAATCTTCCGGGGCCCGGTCTCGGACTCCACGAAGATCACCATCAGGCTGGGCGACCGCACCCTGGACGCCAAGGTGGTCACGCTCGCCGGCAGGCCGGGTTGGGGTGCCTTCTACGCCTTCGACACGCAGAAGACGGACGCTTCGGCCAAGCCGGCCGTCACCGTGCAGAGCTAGCGGACGGCCGAAAGAGGTGGCCGCCTCCGGGCGGCCACCTCCCGCTCTTGGGCGAGGATCAGTTTGACCAGCATCATCGACGACGAGTTCCAGGACTTCATGGCCGCCCGCTGGCCGGCCCTGGTCCGCACGGCCTACCTGCTCACGGGGAGCCACCACGGCGCCGAGGATCTCGCGCAGACCGCGCTGACCAGGGCGTTCGTGAAGTGGCACCGGGTGCGCGGCAGTGACGATCCGGCCGCCTACGTGCGCCAGATCATGGTCCGCTGCCATGCCGACCAGTTCCGCCGCAACCGGGTCCGGGAATGGCTCACCACGCATCTGCCCGACGTCGCGGCACCGTCCCAGGAGACGTCGAGGGAGCAGCGCGAGGCCCTGATGCAGGCGCTGAGACGGCTGCCCGCCCGGCAACGCGCGGCGGTGGTGCTGTACTTCTTCGAGGACATGAGTCACGCCCAGGTGGCAACGGCACTGGGGACCCGGGAGGGCACGGTTCGCAGTCAACTGTCCCGCGCCCTGGCCAAGCTGCGCGAGGACGGGCTGCTGGCCGGGCTGACCGGCCGCAGCGTCCTCGATCACCTCCCCCCCTCCGTGCCCACCCTGACCGGAAAGGACGGCCGTTGAACCCCGACGCCCTGGCCGACGCGCTGCGTCAGACCGCCTCCCGGGTCCCCGTCGGCCCGCCGCCCGTGGAAGCGGTGTTCCGACAGGGGCGAGCCCTTCGCCGCCGCCGCCGGGCCGCCGGCCTGGCCGTGGCCGCGGCGGTGCTCGCCCCCGCCTGCCTCCTGGCCGTCCGGTCGGCGGGAACGCCTCCCAGCGTTCCCGCCGGCACCGCCCAGGCGGGCACCACGCAGACCGGCCCGCAGGTGGTGACGTCCGGAGAGAAGGTCACGAACCCGTCGGGCACGTCGCTGTGGTTGACCGAACAGGGGCTGTTCCTGACGACGGCCGGTCAGCCCGGCTCCGCCGCGGAATCCGTCCTGGTCGCCGACACACCGGTCGGGCGACTCACAGGACTGGCACGGGGGAGCGGCTCGGCTACGGTGTGGGCCGGCGTCTACCGCGGCCCCGGAACGCCCGCCAAGCTCACTCTTGCGGTCGACGGCCGGACACTCCCGGCCCGGCTGTACGCCCTGGCGGGCTCCCCGGGGTGGGTCGCCTACTCCGCCGAGACGGCGCTGCCCCGGAACAGCGCCGAGAAGCCCACCGTCGAGGCCTATGCCGCCGACGGCACCCTGTTGCTCACCACCCGCCTGTGACCTCCGGGGACGACTGCGCCGTGGCTCCGTCCGCTGCGCTCATCCCCGGCCTGGCACGGTGATCGCCACCTTGCCCGTGACGCGGCCGTCGAGAAGGTGCCGGACGGCTGCTGCGGTCTCGGCGAGCGGGTAGACGCTGTCCACGACGGGGCCGAGCGTGCCCGCGTCGATGAGAGCGGTCAGGTCGCGCAGCCCGTCGGCGTGTTCGGAGGCGATGAAGGTGCCCAGGTGCTGGCCGGTGAAGGGGGACAGCAGCTGTGCGCGGAGCTGGCGGTCGGTGCCGCCGAGCCAGCGGCCGTTCGTCTCGCCGCCGGTGATGACGAGCCTGCCGCGGGGCGTCAGGGCGCGGCGCAGGTCCCGCAGACCGCGGTTGCCCGCGATGTCGATGATGACGTCGTAGGGCCGCGGGCCGGCGAGGAAGTCCTCGCGGGTGTAGTCGATCACGTGGTCGGCGCCGAGCGCCCGTACGGCGTCGAGCTTGGGGGTGCTCGCGACGGCGGTGACCCGGGCACCGAAGGCGTGGGCGAGTTGGACGGCGAAGCTCCCCACCCCGCCTGCGGCCCCCGTGATCAGTACCTGCCGGCCTTCCCCGACCCCGCCCTTGTCGCGAACCGCCCGGAGTGCGGTGAGCGCGCTGACGGGGACCGTCGCCGCCTCCTCGAAGGTGAGTCCGGCCGGCTTCGGGGCGATCCTGTCGGGGCGGGCGGCGGCGAACTCGGCGAACGCGGCGGGCGCCGTGCCGTAGACCTCGTCGCCGGGTGCGAAACCGGTCACTCCGGAGCCGACCGCCTCGACGACACCGGCGACGTTGCGGCCGGGATTGGGGAGCTTCGGCTTCCGCAGCCCGCTCACGGGCCGGACCGCGTACGGCAGGCCGGCCATCATGTGCCAGGTGCCCCGGTCCACGCTGGAGGCGCGCACCCGCACCAGCACCTCGCCCGGCCCGGCAACCGGCCGGGCGAGCCGTGCCGCGCGCAGCACGGCTTCCGGTTCGGCGCCGTAGCGCTCCTGCACGACGCCCGCCATCGTTCCGGGCTCGCCCGTGGTCACGATCGACTCGCTCATGTTCCGCATCGTCACTGTCCCGGTTTTCGTCTCTCGCACGCCTGCGGCGCGAATACAAAGGGGCTTACGCCGTAAGTAGAGCACTTACGTCGTAAGCTCGTCAATGTTCGGAGACCCGCGAGAGAAAGTGACCGGCCACCGTGACCCGACGCACCACCCCGCAGCCGACCCGCGAGACGCTCACCCGGCAGCGGGTGCTGCAGGCCGCCGTCGAACTCGCCGACGCCGGCGGCCTGGGGGCACTCAGCATGCGCAAGCTCGGCGAGGCCGTCGGAGTCGAGGCGATGTCCCTCTACAACCACGTGGCCAACAAGGAGGACCTGCTCGACGGCATGGTCGACCTGGTCTTCGGCGAGGTCGCCCTCCCCGCGCCGGGTGACGACTGGCGACGGGCGATGCGGCAGCGGGCGATCTCCATGCGCTTCGTGCTGTCCCGCCACCGCTGGGCGATCGGGCTGATGGAGTCACGCTCCACGCCCGGCCCGGAGACCCTGCGCCACCATGACGCAGTCCTCGGGTGCCTGCGCCGGGGCGGGTTCTCCCTCACCCTGACCGCCCACGCCGTCTCGGTCCTCGACAGCTACATCTACGGGTTCGCCCTACAGGAGAAGGCCCTGCCGTTCGACTCCCCGGAGGCGACCGCCGAACTGGCGGAGTCCATCATGAGCGGATTCGGCGACGGTGAGTACCCGTACCTGACCGAGATCGCGACCGCCCACGTCACGCGTCCCGGGTACGCCTACGGCGACGAGTTCGCATTCGGCCTCGACCTCGTCCTCGACGGCCTCCTGCGCGCGGCGGGCGAGGAGGCCGGTGGCCGCACGGACGCCGGCGTGGGCGATGCCCACGCCGATCCGGGAACCGGCCGCGATCCGCGCGAGGGCGCCGTGCTCGCGCAGGCGGACGGAGACGGAAGCTCGCTGCGGGCGCCGGAGCCCGCACCTGCGGCCACCCTCCCGGGCGGCGGTCGGCATGGTGACCCGCTCGGCGAGGGGGCGCGGCAGGACGGGTGACCAGCGGGGCTCTCCGGCGGAACGGCTGAGACCCCGGGCGGCTCTCAATCGGCCGGGAGCCGCCAGGGCCCCCCACCCGCGTCCGCCACCCGCAGCTGGCGCAACAGGCCGCCGTAGTCCTCGTCGTCGTCGCTGATGAAGATCGGATAGGAGCCGGCGACCAGCGCGACGCCCTCGACCTTGAGCCCCGAGCTGCGCGCGATCTGCTGCGGCGGTTCGACGGGGTGCAGGCTCGCGCCGATGGCCCCGCCCGGGCGCACGGTGGCCGCGCGGTACACGGCGCTGTCGAAAGGCCCGAGGTTGCCGGGATCGTACGCCGACGAGATGTAGAGGTTGCCCTTCGCGTCGATGTCGAGGCCGGTGGCGGGGCGTGCGCCCGGCGGCTCCGCGGCCGTGAAGGGGATCGACGTCCAGGTCGTGCCGAAGGTGATCTCGCCGTTTCGGCCGATCGTCAGGGAGGTCATGTTGATATTGGTGGTGTCGCTTCCCTGCCGCCGCTCGGCGTAGACGAAGTAGTCCCTGCCGTGGACCGTCGCGACGGCCGTCGCCTCGACGTTCACGAGCGGCTCGGGCGTCTCGGGCCACGGAACCGACCCCGCGATCTCGACGTTGAGGTCCTTGTCCCACCGGGCCAGGTAGATGGTGGGATCGGGATCGCTTCCGTCGGCGTTGCTCTCCACCAGCAGGGCCTCGTTGCGGCCGGGTACCCGGGCGATGCTCTCCAGGTCGTTGGGAACGCTGGGGAACCTGACGTCGAGCTCCTGGATCCTGATCCCGTCGGTGTTCACGGGGGTCCGGACGATCGCCAGGCGCGGCAGGTCGCGCTCGGCGTCGTTGTCCCTCGCGTCGTGGCAGACCAGGAAGACCTGTTGGGGCTCGTCGCCGCTCCCGGCGGCGGGCCTGCGCTCGGTGGCGAGCCAGGCGAGGCCACTGAACTCGCGCGGTGCCGTGTACTGGCGCGGCGCCTTGACGTCGGTGCCTACGGCCGACGGAATGCCGGAGCCGTTCCCGACGCCGCACGCGGAAAGCGCGAGACTGCTCACTCCTGCGAGCGCCGGAATGAGCCGGCACGCGACGAACCGACGTCGAATCATCTGTCCTCCCGTCGGAAGCGGGTGGGGCCGACGGCCCTTTCCGGACAAACGTAGGTCATCCGGAGCGGAGCCCCGCGCAGGCTCCCCGTGGCGATTCCAGAATGCCGAAGCCCCCCCTCGGGCGGTGTTCAGACGGTCGTGCCGGGAGGCCGCGAGGCGTCACGGGTCGATCTCCTGTACGGGGTTGACGGCACGTCGGCTGACATGGCGCGGCGATCGGGTCCTCCCCTTCCCCGCGCCCCCGGCAGCTGCACGGTGCGCCCGTGGTCGTCGGCGGACCGGTGTCGACCGCGCCGACCCCGCCGGTTCAGCCGCCGTCGGCGGGCGGGGCGGGCGGGACGGGACGGGAGCCGCCGTCGGCCTCGGCGGCGTCGGCGAGGGCCTTGGCCGCCGCCTCCGCGGCCTGTGCGGCGTCGTCGTCCGCGGCCTGCGCGGCCCTGTCGTCCGCGGGCCTCTCCCGGGTGGCCGGCGACTGCGGCAGCACTTCGCTGAAGGCGCGGGAGACGTTCTCCAGTGCGGTGGTGAGCTCGCCGGGGATCACCCAGAAGGTGCTGCCCGGGCCGCGCGCGATCCGGGGCAGCATCTGCAGGTACTGGTAGGCGAGGAGCTTCGGGTCGGGGTCGTTGCGGTGCACGGCCTGGAAGACCTCGTCGATGGCGCGGGACTCGCCTTCGGCCTTGAGGATCTCGGCCGTGCGGTTTCCCTCCGCGCGCAGGACGGCGGCCTGCTTGTCGCCCTCGGCGGTGAGGATCTGCGACTGGCGCTGCCCCTCCGCGCCCAGGATCGCCGCGCGCTTGTCCCGCTCGGCCCGCATCTGCTTCTCCATCGCGTCCTTGATCGACTGCGGGGGGTCGATGGCCTTGATCTCCACCCGGTTCACCCGCAGCCCCCACTTGCCGGTGGCCTCGTCCAGCACGCCGCGCAGCTGGTTGTTGATGGTGTCCCTGGAGGTCAGCGCCTTCTCCAGGTCCATCGACCCCACGACGTTGCGCAGCGTGGTGACGGTGAGCTGCTCGACCGCCTGGAGGTAGCTCGCGATCTCGTAGGCGGCCGCGCGGGGGTCGGTGACCTGGAAGTACAGCACCGTGTCGATCTCCACGACCAGGTTGTCCTCCGTGATCACCGGCTGGGGCTTGAACGAGACGACCTGTTCCCGCAGGTCGATCACCGGGTAGACCCGGTCGATGTAGGGGATCACGACGTTGAGGCCGGGGGTGAGGGTGCGGTGGTACCGGCCGAGCCGTTCGACGTTGCGGGCCCGGGCCTGGGGCACGATGCGCACGGCCCGCAGCACGGTGAAGACCGCGAACGCCGCGACGACCAGTCCGGCGATCAGGGCGGCTGAGACGTCCATGGTTCACTCCCGGGGATAGACGAGCGCGGTGGCGCCGCTGATCTCGATGACGTCGACCGTTGTTCCGGGTGGGATCACGAGTGCCTCGTCGTAGGCGCGGGCGGTCCATTCCTCGCCGCCGATGCGGACCCTGCCGCCGGCACCCGTCACCTCCGAGACCACGTACGCGGTCCTTCCGATCAACGCGTCCACCCCGAACCGTTCCGCCGGGGGCCGCAACGCCCGGCGTACGACGACGGGGCGGACGAAGACCACGGTGGTCGCGGCGACGGCCGTGAACACCAGGAACTGCAGCGGCAGCGGCAGCCCGGCCGCCGCGAACCCCGCGGTGACCAGCGCGGCTCCGGCCAGCAGCCCCAGTGCGGCGGTGAGCGTGAAGATCTCCGCCGCAGCCAGTACCGCGGCGGCGACGAGCCAGATCAGCCACGGGTCCATGGCGCCTCCTGCCGCAGACGGTGGGTGGGAACGGCCGGCCGGTACCTGCTCCGCCCCGCGCGACGGGTTCGTGCCGCCGGGAGGACTCCCATAGGGGATTTACCCGAACAATCTGGGGGAAATCGAACTCGGAGGCGTGAGTGCCTCTCGGGTCCGTCCGCCGACCGTGCGCCGCGGCCCCCGCTCCCCGCTGGCCCGCGCCGCCGGGGGGTGCGCACGTCCGGCCCGGCCCGGTCGGTGGCGATGCCGGTGCGACGGCCGGGGCGAAGGCCGGCGCCGCCGCGGGCGCCCCCGGGCCGCGCACCGCGGCACCCTCCGACGAACGCGCCGGTCGCAGGCGGGAGCGCCACGGTGGTGCCCCGGGCCGCCCGGCCGAACAGCGGACGACCGTGCGGCGGCGAACCATAACGCTTCAGTCAAGTCGGCCGCGAATGCAATGGCATGCAGGTATCGACCAATCCGTCCGGGCGTGGTCGACCAGGCCCGCCGGGTCGCCGTTTGACGCCCGGTCAGCGCGCAGATGCGGCGCCGTCGAAGCCGCCACCTCTCCACGCCCAGGATCGTGGATCCACGGGTGATCGGATTCTGGCAGGATTCCGGGTACTCGATCCCCCCGAGAAGCGAGGTGCGGCTTGTCCGGCCGAGTGAGCAGTGGCCCGGCGTGCCCCCGGCCCTCCCGCTGCCGCTCACCGCACGATGCCTTCCGACCTCCGGAACCGGCGCACGGCGGATCCGCGAAACCGGAACCCGTGCCGGGCGAACCCCGCTCCGGGGTCCGGCGCGAACGGTCCTTCGTGCCGCAGCCGCCGACGGGAGCGTTCCACCGGCCGCACCGCCCGACGGGCCACGCCGCTGCGTGCGAGGCGCCGACCCGACGAACCACCGCCGCGCGGTGTCCGATCCCGTCCAGGAGCACCATGAAGGACCACGCCGACACTTCTCTCGCGGATCTGACGGACGGCGAGCTGACCTCCCTGATCAGGGGCGGCTCGACCGGCGGCGAGGTCTCCGAACTCTACGCCCGCCACCGGGAGGCGGTCCTGGCCCACGCGCGCGCGTGCTGCCGTGACCCGCACACGGCGGAGGACCTGGCCTCCGAGGCGTTCGCCCGCACCCTGGACGCCGTGCGGTCGGGCGCGGGACCCGCCGAATCCTGGCGTCCCTACCTGCTGACCGTCGTGCGCAACACCGCGGCGGCATGGGCGGAGGGCGGCCGGCGGTCGGCGCCCACGGACGACATCGACCACCTGCAGGCCGCCCTGCCGCAGGTCGCCGGCGGCGAGGAGTCCGCCCTGCGCCGCGAGAACGACGCCCTGCTCGCCACCAGCTTCCGCACCCTCCCGGAGCGCTGGCAGCAGGTCCTGTGGTACACCCTCGTGGAGGAGGAACCGGCCCAGGACGTCGGGAGGAGACTGGGGCTCAGCGCCAGCGGCGTGTGGTCCCTCGCGGAGCGGGCCCGCGAAGGCCTGCGCGAGGCCTATCTGACCGCCCACATCGACGGACGGGCGGATTCCGAGGAATGCCGGCACTACCGCCCACAACTCGCCGCCGCCGTCCGCCGCGACACGCACCGCCGCAACCGGCGACTCGACGCCCATCTCGCCGAATGCCGCGCCTGCCACAGCGCCCTCGGTGACCTGGCCGACCTCAACGCCCGACTCCGCGCCGTCCTGCCACTCGTGATGCCGCTGTGGCACGGCGGAGCCGGGGCGGTTGCGGGAGGCGGCGCGGCAGGCGCCCTCACCCCGCACACCGGCGCACTGACGACGGCCGGCAGCGCCGGGGGCACGGCGGCGGGCACCGGCACCACCCTTACGGCGACCGGCTGGCTCGGCATCGCGGGCGCCACACTCGCGGTCGGTGTCCTCGGGGCCTTCGCCTACCTCGGCGGCGGCGACGGCACGGCGGCGGATCCGGCGCCCGCTCCCAGCGCAACGGCCGCCTCCCGCGACATCGCCGCCCCGCCGGCCGGACCCGCACCGTCCACCACCGACGCGTCCGCGTCCGCATCGGCACCGGCCTCACCGGGAGCCTCGGACCGCACTCCCACCGGGTCGCCGTCGGCGTCCTCCCCGACCGGCCGTACCAGACTCCGCATCGATTCCACCGACCGGTGCATGGAGATCCCCGGTGGCAGCACCGCCGTCGGCGCCCAGCCGCAGGAGGCCGCGTGCACCGGCAGCACCTGGCAGAACTGGGACGTCATCGACCTGCCAGCGGCCGGCCAGCAGGTGTCCGTGCGCAACGCCGCCAGCGGCCAGTGCCTGACCTACACCGACACCACCGACGACAAGGCCCCCGTCCGCCAGGAACCGTGCGACCCCGCCAACGCCCTCCAGGCCTGGACCCTGAAGCGGCCCCAGGACGGTCTCGTCTCCTTCGTCACGAGCAACAACACACGTCTCGGCCTCAAGGACTGGGCCCCCGCAGTCCAGGGCAAGTCCTACGGCCCGCTCATCGCGACGACCCACTACTACTACAACTCCCCCTCCCTGCGCTTCCGCGTCGACCGGTGAGCCGCGGCCCCGCACGTCCCCGCGGCCGGCGGCCGCGGCACGCGTCGTGGAAGCCGTCGTCGTAGTCGCAGTCGTGCTCCGGATCGTCCGCGTCGATCCGGGCGCGGCAGACGTGACCCGGTCCGTGAGGCTTGGCCGGGCAGGGCCCGGTCGCCGGTCTCGACGGTCGCGGAATGCCGGGTGCGGCTGCGGACGACGTCCCGTGGCGGGCGTCGCCTCTCCGTGAGGGCGTGCCGGTCAGCAGTGCGCAGCTCGTGCCCGGCCCTCCAGGGCCGCACGGGTCCTGGGACCGTAGAGGCCGCGCTCCTCGCCGCGGATCCGGGTCGAGTCCTGGAAGCCGGTGAGCGCGTCCTGCGTGCGCAGGTCGAAGATCCCGGTGAAGAACGCCGGCGGAAAACGGCGACAGCTCGCTGCGGCGAGGAGTTCCTGCAGGCGCCGGATCTCGGGGCCGTGATCGCCCAGGCGCAGGCTCCGCGGCGACGGCGCGGTGGTGGACGGCGTGGTGGTGGGCGTGCCGGGAACGGGCACGCCGGGCGAAGGCGTGGCGGGGGAGGACGGCGCCGGGCCCGTGACGGGAACGGTGGGCGCGGGGGCGGGCGCGACAGGGGCCGCAGGCCCGTTCGGCGCCTCCGGCCGACCGGTGCCCGAGGACTTCGACGGCGACGGGCGGGGACGTCGGCTCGGGGCCGAGGGCGCCGTGGGAACGGCGGGGCTCGGTGAGGCCGGGGCGGAGGACGGCGGTCGCGTGGCGGGCTCGGAGGGCGGGTTCGGACCGGGCGCGGTGGTCACCGGACCGGGACGCATCGCGTCGCCGCCGGTGCGCCCGGTCGGTGGGCCCGCGAGGGCGACCAGCCCGGCGCACAGGGCCGCGAGGCTCAGGCCGGCGCCGGCGGCCACGGCCCGGGGGCGCCAGCGGGTCGTGCCGGTGGGGTGTCCGGCGTGCTCGGAGAAGCGGTGGGTCCTCGGGGCCGGGCCGGGGCCGGGTCCTGTGTCGGTTGCGGGGGGACCGGTCGGCAGCTGTGGGGTCTCGCCGCCGACGAGTCGCTGCAGCAGGGCCTCGGGGAGGTGACCGCGCAGGAGCCGCAGATCGTCGCTTGCCCGCAGGCAGTGCGGGCAACGCCGCAGGTGTTGCCGGAGGTCGGAGGGGACGGGGCCGCGGCCGCGGGTGAGGTCGTCCAGGCGCACCGTCAGGTGACGGCAGGAGCGGTCGTCCAGTTGTGCGGTGTGGACTCGCAGGTAGGTGCTGCGGAGCTTCTTCAGGGCGGTGGATTGCGTGGTGGGCTTCGACGGTCCGCCTCCTCCGGACAGCTCGTGCCGGAGTTCGGTCTGCCAGGGTTCGGGCAACTGCCGGAAGGCCCGGGGCAGTAGCGAGGGCGCGGTTCGTGCACCGTCGTCCGGAATCCTCCGGCGGTGCGGACGCGGACGCGGGGGTGCGTCGCGTGGTTCGGGTGCCGTGACCGCAACGGCCCGGGCGTGGGCGACCTGGAGCATCGCCTCTCCCAGGTGCGGTGCCCAGCTACCGTCGGGGCCGTGCCCGGACCTGACGGCGTCGAGGACGAGGTTGAACGCGGCGGCAGCCCACTGGCCGGCCCGGTCCGGGTCGGCGCCCAACCGGAGCGCGTGGGCGAGGACGGCCCCGCCGTGACGGTGCATGAGCTCCCTGGCTGCACGCGGTGCCATCGTCGCCACGTCGAGCAGCCCGGCCAGTTCGGCGTCCGCGAGCGAGGCCACGGGCGGTCGTCGCATCGGGGTTCCCTCCAGTGATCGTGTTGGTGTGGGAGCGGCGGCGACGTCGGGTCACGTGCCCGCGGCGCCGCCCCGGGCTGTGGCCGGACCTCGGCCGGCAGGGGTTCTGCGGGCACGGCGGAACACCGGGACGGCGGTGGACGGGCGGCGGCGGTCGGCCCGTTCGGGGCCAGGCGCCGCGCGTCCCGGCAGTCGGGTCCGGGAGGCGGCCACCCGGACCCAAATGCCGCGGACCCCGCGCGGCCTCGGAGAGGCGGCGCGGAGCCCGGGCAGGGTGGTGTCGGCCGGACGGCGCGGACACGGGTCGGGATCCCGAAGCCCTTACGGGCCCGCCCCGATGGGGGTGAAGGTCCCCCGGTCGAACCGGGTGGACCGGGATGTGGCCGGGGGGTTTCGGGATCAGGGCCGCTGGTCGGCCCGGTGACGGGAGCGAGCGCGGCGGCTGGCGAGGAACACGCCGCCGAGCACGAGACCGGTACCGGCGAGCGCGGTCAGGGTGATCGCCGTACCGTCGCCTCCCGTCTCGGCCAGGTTGGGCGCGGGGCTTCCGGTGCCGCCGCCGTTGCCGGCGGCACCCGCAGTGGCGGGACCGGCGGAGGCGGGGCGTCCGGTGGCGCCGGGGGCGGTGCTTCGGCTGCCCGGCGTGCCGCCGGCCGTGGGCTGCGCGGTGCCCGGCGCACCGCCTGTCCCGGTGCCGGTGTCCGTGCCGGTGTCGGTGCCCTCGACGTCGGCGGGCCCGTCCGGGTCGGCGGGGTCGGCGTTGTCCGCGACGTCCTGGGGGGTGGTGGCAGGCCCGGTCGAGGCATCGGCCGTCACTGCGGGCGTCACGGGAACGCTCGGGGCGGTCCCGGCGGGTGCGGCGGCGCCGCCGAGGCTGACGGCGACGGTGGCACCGTCGGTGTTCTGGCCGGTGACCTTCACCGTCACCTTGCCGGCCTTGTCGTGGAGTTCGGTGACGGCCCCGTTGTGGTCGGCGGTGGACACGACGATCGGGCTGGCCGTGTGGTAGGCGCCGCCGGTCACGCGGTAGGCGTAGACGCCGTTGAGGTTGGTGTCCAGGGAGCCGGACGGGCGACGGTACTCCAGCACGAGGCTGTCCTTGCCCATCGGGATCTCCAGGGCACGGGTTCCCTGCCTCGCGCCGTACAGGGGACGGAGGGTGAAGGTGCCGGAACCGGTGGCCCTCTGGTGTTCGGCGGCGCTGAGCCAGCCGAGGCGGATCAGCTGCGTGGCGGACAGCCCGGCCTGCCCGTTGCCGCCCATCGGCGACCTGCCGGCAACGGCGGCGCGCTCCCCGCAGTCGACGAGGTTGCCGTCGTTGCACAGGTACCGGATCTGGTGGCCGAAGCCGATGTTGTGGCCGAACTCGTGGCGGATCGTCCCCTCGTTGACGTCGTTGTCGCCGGTGTTCAGCCAGGTGAAGCGGCCGCCGATCGAGCCCATGCCGAGCCAGTAGCAGCCGAGGTGGGGCAGGACGATGGACAGGTTGTCCCAGTCCCTCTTCCGGACGAGGCCCTTGGCCGCCATCTGTGCCTCGACGTCCTGCCGGACCTTCCAGAGGTCGCCGCAGCCGGCGTTCTCGTTCAGGGTCAGCGGCCCTACGACCTTCTCCTTGACGGCGGGCACGAAGGTGAACCGGCCGCGGGAGACCTGGCCGTAGTAACTGCTCAGAGACCCGTCGGCGCCGAAGTACTTGGCGATGGCGTTGTCCCTCATCGCGTTCGCGTCCGGGTGCTTCCTGTCCTTGAAGTTCGCCACGACCACGAGGACGCGGTTGTCGTGGGAGGAGTCGTCGGCGGCCGCCGGGGTGATGGTCCCTCCGACGGCCACGACCGCGAGTGACGCCGATGCCGCGAGGAACTTGCCGATGCCGTGGTGCATGGTGCCCTGTGCTCCTGTTGCTCGAAAGGCTGTTGTGCCCGGAGAGAGCCGACCCCGGCCGGCTCCTCCTGCGCCGATGCCGTTTCGTTATGTTCATCGCGTCGAAAGGGGCGGCACCCTCCGGGGCAAGGGGCGGCGGGCGGCAGGACGAGGGGGCCGGCGGTGACGGCGGGCAGGGACGTCCTCGGGGTGCCGGGGCGGCCGGCCGGGGAGTCGGCGAGGTACCGGTGCCCGTTCCTCCGCGGTGCCGGCCCCGTTGGCGCCAGGCACGGTCCGGTCGGTCTTGCCGGGCCGGCAAGACAAGTACCGGTCCAACAAGCACCCCAGGGGATCTGCCACGAAGGATGAGAAGGCCCTGACCATGTGGTTCGCGTCGGCCATCGCGGGTCCCGGCGAGCCCGCGAGCCGTGAGCACGGCCAGGACGACGGCGTCCGCGCCAACGGGGCGGAGCGTTGGTGTTTCACTATGCGCCGGAGGGCAATCGGCTTGCGGCCTGGTCCCATGGCCGAGGCTCGGCCAAGTCGTCCCTGTCGAAGGCATCCTCCTCGAACCAGCCCGTCCCCGCGAGCCATGTCTCCAGCCACGCTGCGAGGCTGGCGGAGTCGAGGAACCAACACTGATCCCACGGTCCGCCGCTGTACGGGTTCGGCTCGAAGAGCAGGACCTGACCGTCCTCACTGAGACAATCAACGCCTGCGTACATGGCACAGCCCCAGGTCAGGATCGGTACGACGCCTTCGGGCCACTCCGGGTGCTCCACGCCAACGGACGCCTCACGTCGCGTCAGGTATTCGCCGGCGACGCTGGAGCCCGGACCGAGCAGCGGCAGCAGTCGGTAGTCGGGGCCGAAGCCGCCGTCAGCGACCTCGCGATACAAGCGCGCAAGGAGCGGATGCAGCGCGAAGCCCAGTTGCCCCTCGGCCTGCGCAATCTGGGCATCGCCGACAGGCGCGGGAAGGTTCTCGTTGTCCGATGCGGCCCGGCTAGCGACGCGTTGCACGAGGTCATCAATGTCGGCCATGACCGTGATGCTGTCAGAACCCGCTGACATGCCGACGGCCAGGCCCTCCGGGCGGACTGATGGGCGACAGGAAGTTCAGAGCAGACGAGCAATCAATGCTCGTCTTCCAGTGCTGCGAAGAGTTCAGCGCACTCGCCGGCGAAGGAGCACAGTTGGTCAACGAGCTGTCGAATGCGCTGCGGGTCCCGGTCCCTATGGGGTGGAGCGTCGGTCCACTGCTGCCACAAGCCACCTGCGGCAAGGTCTAGTAGTCGGACAACTACCCTCGGTGCACCGTCATCCGGTCCCGCGTGGGCCCGCCGAGGCGGGCGGTGGTTGGTGACGGGCCCGGCGCCGCGAGGCGGGCTCACGGCGCCGGGCCAGGCGGTCAGATCAGCTGGGCGGGGTCGTCCAGCCAGGCCTGCCAGCCGTCCCGGGTGACGGTGAGTCCGAGGCGGGCGATGCCGGGCTCGCCTGCCTCGTGCCACCAGGTGAGGGCCTGCTCGAAGTCGTCCCAGAGGCGGCGGCCGCCGTACTGGCGGACCTGGTGCTCGTCCTTGCCGTCTCGGAAGGTCGCCGCCGACCAGGCCGGGGTGGTGAGGGAGTAGAGCCACAGGGTGCGGGCGCCGTCGTCGTGCGGCTGGATCGCGTGGACGACGTCGCGCAGGCGCAGGCCGGCGGCGAGTGGGAACGGGTCGAACTTGCCGTGCGGCGGCAGGACGGCGGTGGTGGTGGACTCGGCGACGGTGCCGCCGTCCGGCGGGTTCTGCGGCCATGTGAGGCGCTGGGAGCGCATCTTCATGAACTCCGCCGGCTGGAGGAACGGGCCGCTCGCGGTGCCGTCGCCGCTCACGGTGAGGCGGACCAGGGCGTCGGCGTTGGAGTAGTGGGTGCCGAACGGGGCCAGGATCAGTCCGCCGGGGCGCAGTTGCTCGATCCACGCGCGCGGGATCTGGCGCAGTCCGTAGGTCGCGGTGATCCGGTCGTACGGGGCGCCGGGCGGGTGGCCGAGCGTGCCGTCCGCGCAGACGGCCTGCGGTCGGTAGCCGGCCCGCTCGAGTGCGGCACAGGCCTGGGCGGACACGGCGGGGTCGATCTCGACGGTGGTCACGTTCGCGTCGCCGAGCCGGTGGGCGAGCAGGGCAGCGTTCCAGCCGGTGCCGGTGCCCTGCTCCAGCACCCGCATCCCCGGCTCGGCTTGGAGGTCATCCAGCATGGAGGCCACCAGCGACGGCATCGAGGCGGAACTGGTGGGCACAGTGCCGGGCTCGGCGCCCTGGTGCAGGCCGTCGTCCCACTGGGTGACGATCGGGATGTCCGCGGCGGCCGCCGCCAGCCAGCCGGCCTCGTCGACGGTCCGCTCGACGGGCCGGCTCTTCCCGGTGGCCATGTCGTGCGCCCAGATCAGGTCCGGCAGGAACAGCGAGCGCGGGACGGCGTCGAAGGCCGGCGCCCACGTGTCGGCGACGGGGAAGGACCGCCCCGGCGCGGGGCGGCCCTCCTGCTCAGGTACGAGCGTCACTTCCGGTGTCCCCCGTCCCCGGGCGGGGTGCTGCCGTCAGGGGACGGCGGGTCGGACGGCGGCGTCCACGGAGTGCCCGGGTGTCCGTCGCCCCCGCCCCCGCCGTCGCCGCCCGAGCCGCCGCCGTCGACTGCCTCGATGTCCATGCCGAGCTCCTTGTCGTCGCTGTGACGGTGCCCTCCCGTGGCCCGGGAGGAGTAGAGGGCCGGCCCCGGCGCACCGGGGCACGGTGGCTATGCCAGGGCGGGAGAGCGGGTGCGCAGGTCCGCGTGGACGGTCTTGCCCAGCGGCTCCAGGGTCACTCCCCAGTGCCCGCCGGTGAGGTGATGGACCAGGGCCATGCCGCGGCCCGACACGGCGGCGGGGCCCGCGTCGATCAGGCAGGGCAAGGCACGGGAGCCGTCGCGGACGCTGATCCGCACGCACCGGTCGGTGTTCCGCTCGATGGTGACCGTCCTTCCGCTGACACCCTGTCTTCGCCTCTTTGCCCGCCAGCTCGCTGACGACGAGTTCGCCCGTCCCGACCAGGTTGTCCAACCCTCACGTGCGCAGCGTGGTGCGCACCAGGCGCCGGGCCGCCGACGCTGACTGCGGTTCATAGGACAGCAGAGCCCCGGCGGAGCTGGCCGCCGGTGGCCGCTTCGGGGCCTCGACGGTCGTGGTCACCGGGAACCTCGCACCCGCCGGCACGCCCCGGGCGCGGCCGTGGCCGGTGGGCGGGGTATGCGCTGCGCGGCCACGGCGGTTCTCCGCTCTCGTCGGCGGTGACGGCTGCGCCCACCCGACGGAGGCGGGCGGGCGCAGCGGCCCCAGGACGCCCGCCGGGGCCGGGTGTCCGGTCCGTCACGGCGGGCGACGAATCGACGGTAGGGAGTGCGCGGCCGGGTCCTCAACGAGGTTGCGCCATCTTGCGCGAAGTCACCCGAGAGTGGCTATCGCCGCGGTGATCAGCTGACGTGCCCCAGCCCCGCGGACGGCCATCGAAGCCAGGTCGGTGAAGGTGCGAACGTAGTCGGCGATCTCGCGGGGCTGGGTGATCCGCAGGTAGCCGGAGGTCAGCTCGACGGCCACTTCGGCCTCGTCGAACATATAGAAGTCCTCGACCGGCAGGTGCGGCCGGTCGGGCCGGGTCGGGATAACGCCGATGCTGACGAACGGGCTGGAAGTGACGGCGAGCAGGTGGCCGAGCTGGGCGGCCATCGTCTCCGGGTCGCACACCGCGGCGCGCAGCACCCACTCCTCGATGAGCAGGCCGAAGCGGTGCCGGCCGGAGAAGAGCATCCGTTGGCGTTCCAGTCGGGCCTCGACGGCGTCGGCGACGTCGTCGACTTCGACGCGGGCGCGCTGGATCGAGCGAAGGACGGCGGTGGTGTACTCGGGGGTCTGGACCATGCCCGGCATGACGCGGCTGGCGTAGACGCGGAACAGGTGGGTGCGGTGGTAGAGGGCGGCTACGGACTCCTGGGCGGCGCGCAGTCCGCTGCGCTCCATGCGGCGCCACTCGGTGTACATGGAGTCCACCGTGCGGGCGGCGGCGATGAGGTCGGGGACCTGGTCGGCGGCGTCGCAGGCGGTGCACCAGGCACGCAGGTCGTCCTCGGAGGGGGCGGACTTGCCGCTCTGGATCCGGGAGGTCTTCGCCGGGTGCCACCCGCAGCGGGCGGACAGCTCGTCGCCGGTCAGGCCTGCGTCCTTGCGCAGGCCGACCAGGCGGTTGGCGAGTGCCTTGCGCGCCTCGATGACGCTGGACGACGGGGACGACGACATGGTGCTGGCTGCCCGGCGGGTGGTGGTGGACGGATCGGTCAGACGGTGTACCGGGCGTGCGGGACGGCCCGTTCCCAGACCGCTTCGAAGGCGCCGTTCACCATCTTCACCACGGCCGGATCCTCGGTGACCTCGTGGCCGGCCCACTCACCGTCCCCGGTGAACCAGTGAAAGAGCACCAGTCGCTCGTCGACCAGCCACAGGTCGTTGCCCGGCAGCGCGAGGTCCGAGGCCTTCGACCGGGGCAGCCAGCGGACCTGCTCGCCGAGTGCGACGTTGTGCCGCTCGGTGATCGCGTGTTCCCACCGGATGTAGGCGGTCACCGGCTCCGAGACGATCCTCGCCCGGCGCATCACCACTCCGCGGCCGACCGTCTCCCGCACCAGGGCCGCCCAGGTGGTGTACTCCTCCGGCAGGTCGTACGCCTCGGGCCGGTCCACCGGAAGGCCGGCTCGCCAGTCGGCGAAGACGGGGTCGTCCATGTAGGAGTCGCGCATCTCCAGGTGGCAGGCGGAGCGGTCAGCGCTCCTCAGCAGGGCGCCAAAGTCCGGCATGCTCGGCTTCATCGCACACCTTTCGCAGGAACGGGATCATCCGGACCGGGATCCGGACGACGCCTTCGTGGTCCGGGACGCCGGTGGGGTGGCCTTCCACCCACTCGGTCTCGCTGATCACGCGGTACATCTCCATGTCGGGCAACCAGCCCTGGATGACGATCTCCGCCTTCTCGTCTTCCAACCACACGGTCGGAGACCCGCCGTTGGGTGTGTCCGGGTCGATGCCCCTGAACCGTAGTGCCATGACCGCTCCTTGTGCCAAGCCGGTTGCGGATCCTTGCGCCTCCACGGTTCCGCTCGGCTGACTGACCGTCAAGAGCGCGCGGGCGCAGCCGGGCGGCACTCACCTCGTCCTTGAAGCCGTGGCCCACCAGGGTTTTCTCCAGCCGCATCCCGCATCGCTCGCACGCCCGGTCGTGCAGGGCTGTGCCGGCGGCGTTCTCGTGCGCCGATGCGGCCAGGAGCACGACACCGATGATCAGCCCCAGCACGTCGACGGCCAGCCCTCGCTTGCTGCCCGGCGTCCTCTTGTTCGCATCCAGTCCCGTCGTGGTCTTTGGGACACCCGCGGCCGCGCGCACGGACTGGGTGTCGATGACCACGAGGGACGGGACCTCTAGGCGGCGCGGGCCCGGGTCAGCTGCAGGGCCATGATCGGCTGGGTGGTGGGCCGGTCCGAGCCCCCTGCCGGCTCCTCGGTGACACCGACGGCGCGGGCGCCGTCGAGGGGTGCGGTGAGGACGAGGGCGCCGTCGCCGGCCGGCAGCAGACCGGCCGGGCTGAGGGTGCCCGCGTGGTCGAGCCAGAGTTCGTAGACGCGGCCGGGCCCGGGGGCGGGGAGTCCGGCCGCGAGGAACCCCGCCCGGTTGCGGCTGGCCGACCAGACCACGGACCCGGTCCCGGAACCGGCTGCGGTGGCGGTCGTCACCCGGGCGTCGGGAGCGGTCAGCAACTCGCCGAAGGCCGCCTGCTGCACCCGCAACCGCTCGGCCGCGGCACGCTCCTGTCGCGCCTGATCGTGCTGCTGTACGGAGAGGACGCCGAGCGCGGTGGCCGCCGCGAGGGAGGCGGCGAGGGCGAACCGCGGCCATCGGGCCCGGCGGCGGACCGCCCTCGGTGCTGCCGAAGCCGCGACGACCTCGCTGCGCAGGGGACCCGGCGGCAACTGGCGCTCGTACTCCAGCCGGGCCAGGACCCTGGCGCGCATCCCGGGCGGGGGCGGGACCGCCTGGGCCGCATCCAGGCGGGTGAGGGCCGCGGAGAAGCCCGCCACCTCCTCCCCGCAGGTGTCGCATCCGCGCAGGTGGGCCTCGAAGGCGTCGCGCTCGTCGTCGTCGAGGGCGTTCAGCGCGTAGGCGCCGGTGAGCAGGTGGGGGTTGCCGTCGTCGAGGGTGGTCATGATCCGGCTCCCAGGCAGTCGCGCAGCCGGATCAGGGCGTCACGCATGCGGGTCTTGACGGTTCCCAGCGGCGCGCGCAGCCGTTCGGCGACCTCCCGGTACGTCAGGCCCTGGTAGAACGAGAGCAGGACGGACTCGCGCTGCAGATCGGTGAGGCGGCGCAGGCAGTGCCGGACCTGCTGTTGGTCCAGGTGGGCCTCGGCGCGCTCGGCGACCTCGTCGAACGGGGTCTCCCGGGTGCCGGCGGCCGCCTTCTGGTCGCGGTCGGCCGCCGCGCGGCAGTGACGGACCCGGTCCACGGCCCGCCGGTGGGCGATGGTCATCACCCACGACATCACCTCACCGCGGTCCGGGTCGTAGCGGGCCGCGCCACGCCACACTTCCAGCATCACGTCCTGCATCACCTCCTCCGACTGGGCCTCGTCCCGCAGGACCCGGCGCACCAGGCCGAACACCGGGCCGGCCACCGCGTCGTACAGACGGGCGAACGCCTCGTGGTCACCTCGGGCCACGTGCTCCATCACCGTCCTCAGATCGGACGGGGGCTCGGCTTCGCCGCGCCGCAGGAAGGCGACGGAGCTCACTGCCCCCGCCTCCGCCACCCGCGGCCCGGAGGGCGGGTGTGCCGGGGGCGGGCGCCGGCCGGTCGGCCGGGGGCGGCACGCATGGCGGCCTCCCGGTTACTGCTCGGGACTTCGAGGCTGTGGTTCATCGGTCGCACGGTATTCGCCGGCGGTGGTCCGGCGGATTGCCTGCGGCCTGATCCGGTGCGCCAAGTCACCCGATCAGGTGAAGCCGGGCGCTTCACCCATCCGCCGCAGCCGACCACCCGAATGCGAGACGTGAGCAATGACGTGACCACTGTCCGCGCCCGGCGTCGCGTACCGGCCGGAGCACTGCCGGCCCGGATGGCGTACGGGATCACCGCCGCCTGCGCGGCCGTCGCCGTGGGCGAGGCGGCGGCGGCGTTCGTGCGCCCGCAGGCGGCCCCGGTGGTCGCGATCGGCTCGGCCGCGATCGACCTCGCACCCACCGCGGTCAAGGTGTGGGCGGTGCGCTCCTTCGGCACGTCCGACAAGACGGTCCTCCTCGCCGGGATCCACGCCACCATGGGCGTGCTCGCGGCAGCCCTGGGACCGGTGGCCGCCCGCCGCCGCGCCGCCACCGTCGTGCTGCCGACCGGCTTCGGCCTGCTCGGTGCGTGGGCGGCACTCGCCCGCCCGGACGCACATCCCGCCGACGCCCTGCCCTCGGCCCTGGCCGCCCTGGCCGCCACCGCCGTCCTGCTCCTGCTGCTGCCGCACCGTCGCCCCCGCCCGGCGGTACGGCCGAGCGGGCCCGAGCCGCAGCGCCACCCCGGCACCGGCGCCACGAGCACGCGCGACGACCCGCCCGCCACGCCGCACCCCCGCTCCGGGCGCCGCACAGCGCTGACCGCCGGCGCCGTCATCGCCCTCTCCGCAGGCCTCGCCGCCGCCGGGCGCCACCTGGCCGACCGCCGCAACGACGTCTCCGAGGCCCGCGCGGGCCTCACCCTCCCGCGCCCGGCTCGCCCCCTGCCACCACCGCCCTCCCGGGCCGCACTGCCGATCCCCGGACTGGCGCCGCTCCACACCCCGGCCGGCGACTTCTACCGTGTCGACACCGCGCTCACCCTGCCCCGCATCGACCCCCGTGACTGGACCCTGCGCATCCACGGCATGGTCGACCGCCCCGTCGAACTGTCCTTCGCCGACCTGCTCGCGCTGCCGCTGGAGGAGCTGGACCACACCCTGTCGTGCGTGTCCGGCGAGGTCGGCGGACCCTACGTGGGCACGACCCGCTGGCTTGGCGCCTCACTGCCCGCGCTGCTGCGGCGGGCCGGGGTGCGCGCGGGTGCCGACCAGCTGCTCGGCCGTTCGAAGGACGGCATGACGATCGGCACGCCTCTGGAGTGCGTCCTCGACGGCCGCACCGCGCTGCTCGTGGTGGCCATGGACGGTGCGCCCCTGCCGGTCGCGCACGGTTTCCCGTGCCGCAGCGTGGTCCCCGGCCTCTACGGCTACACCTCGGCCACCAAGTGGCTGGTCGACCTGGAGGTGACCACCTTCGCCGCCCGCGACCCCTACTGGGTGCAGCGAGGCTGGGACCGGACCGGCGAGGTGCGCACCGCCTCCCGCATCGACGTGCCCGCCGCCTTCGCCCGCGTCCGGGCCGGGGACGTCACCGTCGCAGGCACGGCCTGGGCCACCCACCGCGGAGTCGCCGCCGTCGAGCTCCGCGTCGACGGCGGGCCCTGGCAGGAGGCGGAACTCGCCGCCGACGCGGGGCCCGACATGTGGCGCCAGTGGCACCACACCTGGCACGCCGCCGTCCCGGGTACGCACCGGCTGGAGGTCCGCGCCACCGACGCCACCGGAGCCGTGCAGGACGAGACCCGCAGACCTCCCTTCCCCTCCGGGGCGACCGGCTGGCACAGCACCGTCGTCACCGTCCACTGAACCAACCGACGCGCCGCGGCCCTCCGCCGCGTGCGACACGACACCACCACCCGAGAAGAGAAGAACTGATGACCGCCATCCAGCGCCGCAAGCCCGTCACCGCCCTGCTCGTCGGAGGCGTCCTCGCCGCCGCCCTCACCGCCTGCGGCGGCAACGGGGGCGAGGCGTCCGACACGGCCGGCGGCGCCACGACGGCCACCGCGGCCGCATCGGCCTCCACCCCGGCCCCGCCCGCGGACTCCCCGGTCGGCCAGGCCATGGCCGGAGAGCCGTTCGGTGCCGCCTGCACCGCCGTGCCCAAGGAGGGAGCCGGATCCTTCACCGGCATGGCCGCCGACCCGGTCGCCACCGCGGCCTCCAACAACCCCCTGCTCTCCACCCTCGTCACCGCCGTCCAGAAGGCCGGGCTCGTGGACACCCTCAACTCCGCGAAGGACATCACCGTCTTCGCCCCCACCAACGAGGCCTTCGCCAAGCTGCCGAAGAAGGACCTCGACGCGGTCCTCGCCGACCAGGACCGGCTCACCAAGATCCTCACCTACCACGTCGTGCCGCGGCGTCTGGCCCCCGCCGACCTGACCGGTGCTCACAAGACCCTGGAGACCCACACGGTCACCGCCACCGGGACCACTCCCGACTTCACCGTCAACGGCTCCGCGAAGGTCCTGTGCGGGAACGTGCAGACCGCCAACGCCACCGTCTACATCGTCGACACCGTCCTGATGCCCGCCTCCTGACCCGCCCCGTCCCGAACCGCGGTCCCCGGCCCCACGTCCCCAGGGCCGGGGACCGCGTCACCTCCCGCCCTCCCGGCCCGTGGCCACCCCGCCGCTGGTAGCCTGCCGGCCGATGCCGAGATCGCGCCGGCCTGCTGCGGAGCTCCCGGATCCGCGGGCCCTTCGGCGACGGCGCCGTGGTCCCGTGGTCAGCGGACGGTGATCCGGTCGAGGTTGGGGCCGCCGTCGGCGGTGGTCGAGGTGACCCGGACGGTGTTCGCGCCGGCCTTCAGCGAGATCGGCAGCGACGTGGTCGACCAGGTGTCCCAGCCTCCGGTGGGCGGGAAGGCGTGTCCGACGGCTGCCAGGACCCCGTTGACGGTGACGTCCATCGGCCGGTCGGCGCCGGTGCCGTTGGCGTAGGCCAGGTCGAGGGCGGCCGCGGACGCGGCGCCCGACGGTACCGTCCACTCGGCGTAGCTCCCCTCGGCCCTGGCCAGGTTGACGAACCCGATGCCGCTGAAGCCGGCGTGGTTCGTGTCGATGGTGCCGCGGGCGATCCGGGCCTCCTCGGCCCGGTAGACGCCCGAGCCTCCGGGGACCAGCTGGTAGCCGCGCATCGCGGTGGTGAGCAGGTAGCAGTTCTGGAGTGAGCCCGAAGTGTCGCCGAGCGAGCGGTAGATGCCCCACTTGGGCCGCACCCGGTCGGCGAGGAAGGTGTCGACGCCGGTCTTCGAGACGTCGATCAGGGTGCTGCCGGCGCTGCGCAGGATCCACCGCACCGAACCCGAACTGCCGTCCCCCACCTTGATCTGGAAGTCCACGTCCACCCAGCGGTCGTGCAGCGGGTCCAGGCCGGTACGTCCGACCAGGACCCCGCTGATGGGGAGTCGGAGCTCGATCGTCTGCGCGCCGTTCACCCGGCGCAGGGACTGCACGACGATCGGCGAGGTGCCGTTGCCGGGCTGCTTCATCTGCATGATGTGGGTGAAGGTGGTGGTCGCCTTCAACGAGGAGGGGATGTACATCGAGTAGGTGGTGCGCCAGGTCTGGCCGGACCGCCACTCCAGGAGGGCGCCGCCCGCCGGGCTGCGCATGCCGGTGACCTCGTGGCGCTGCCGGTCGGTGGCGGAGTCCCGGTCCACCGTGTGCATGTTCCAGCGGTAGTTGCCGTTCTCGACCCGGATGTGGGGGTGGCCGGCCGGGTGGGAGCCGGCGCGGTCGTCCTCGATCGTCTCGAAGGCGGCGAGGCCGTCGGTGGCGGCCGAGGGTGCCCAGCGCTGCTGCCAGCTGGAGACGGTCAGGTTGGTGGCTGCCGAGGCGCCGGTGCGCGGCAGCGCGGCGGTCGCGGCCGCGGTGAGGGCGGCACCGAGGACGGTCCGGCGGGAGGGCCTGTTCACGGGGGCTCCTTGCGGTCGGTGGGCGGTGTCGGCTGCACGGCCCGTGCGGACGGGCGCCGGCGGAAGCGGATCCGCCGGCGTCGGCGCCGCGGGGTCCTGCAGCGGGTCGAACCGGCCGTCGGGTCGGGGTGGTCGAGGCGGCGGAGGCGGTTCGGCGTCAGCCCGTGGTGGTGGCGGGCCGCGAAGTCACGCTCCGGGTGGACTCGTTCATGCCGTCGCCGCGCCTTCCTCGACGGGGGTGGGCTGGGTGACGTACAGAATTCCGACATGAGGGAGCACGGTCAAGAGATTTGGTTAGGAAAGTTTCCCAACTGGCCCTGGGTGGGTCAGCGGCGGGCGGCGCGGCGGCGGCCGAGGTGTGCGGCCGCGCAGCCGGCGGCGACCAGTGCGGCCGCGCCGACGGCCGTGACGGCCAGCAGGCCGTCGTCGGCTCCGGTGGCGGCCAGTACCGGAGCGGCGGTGGCCGAGGCCTGCGCCGGGGCCGGCGCTCCGGAGGAAGGGGCCGCCGCGGCCGAGGCGGTTACCGGCGCCGTGGGCGCGGCCGTCCGAGCGGCCGTCGGAGTGGTGGAGGCCGGGGCGGCGGTGGTCGTCGGGGCGGCCGGGCTCGTCGGACCGGCGGTCGGCTTGGGCGGGCAGGCCGTGCCGCCGTTCCACGAGGCGATCAGCAGGCCGGAGAACGGCTCGTCCGGGTAGTGCGGCAGCGGGTGGTCGCTGTCCTTCCCGTCGTACTTCCCGCCGACCCCGTAGAGCGCCAACTCGCCGAAGCAGTGCGGCAGGTGGCCGCTGACGTCGAGTGTGTCGCGGTAGTGCTCGCGGGTGAGCGTCGTGGTCGCCCAGCCGAGGAAGGTCTGTCGGCCCGAGGTGGCCCAGCTCGCGCCCTGCGTCTCGTACGACCCCAGGGAGACGTGGTAGTCGCAACCCGCGGTGGGCTCGCCGGCCAGCCGGACCTGGACGGTGCCCGACGGGGAGGGGATCGCTGCGCCGTCGGTCCAGTCGGCGCCGCCGTCCACGGAGTACTGGACCGGCGGCCGCCCGCAGGCGGGTTCGGCGTGGGCGGCGGGCACGGCGAGGACCGCGGGTCCGGCGGTGAAGGCGAAGGCCGTGATCGCCGCCAGGCCGCGGCGAAGGTTGCTGGACAAGGGTGTGCTCCTGGTGCGACGGGTTGGAGAACGGTGGACCGGTACGAAGGGCGCCGGGGGCTCAGGCGCCGTGCCCTCGGTGCGCGGAGGCGTCCAGGGGAAGGAGGTTCACGGGCAGCAGGGGGAACCAGCGCAGCGCCTCGAAGCCGGCGGGCAGCCCGTTCGGGGTCCCCGAGGCGGCGTCGGCCGGGGCGTCGGCCGTGGTGTCCGGCACGGCCTCGACCGCGGGCTCGGGCCGCTCGGCGAGCAGCGCGCGGGCCTGCTCCAGCTGCTCCTGCAGCGCACCGGGCGGGAATCCCGGTGCGGTCGCCGTTCGGGTCCGCTGCCACCGCCGGCCGCGGAAGTCGGCCAGCCGGACGCCGGGTTCCCCGGCCGGGCGCGCGCGATGGCGCCACAGTCCGGTGCGGGGGTCGAACGCGTAGTCCGGCAGCAGTCGGTGACCGTCGGAGGCCACCAGCTCGACGGCGGCCAGGACGTACTCCAGCGCCTCGTCCGTGGTGAAGTACGGGAAGCTCACCCGCGTCCACCCGGGCTTGATCCCCTCGAACCCCTGACCGACGATCACCTCCCGGAATCCGGCGGACCGTTCGGCGTCGATGCCCAGCAGCCGGTGGCCGTACGGGCCGGCGCAGGAACAGCCGCCGCGCGCCTGGATGCCGAAGAGGTCGTTGAGCACGGCCGTGACGAGGTTGTGGTGCAGGTAGCGGTCGGGCCGGTTCCGGTCCCGGACCAGGAAGGACACCACGGGCAGCCGGGGCGTGTCGGTACGCCCCAGCAGCCGCAGGCCGGGGTGGCGGCCCCAGCCGTCCCGCACCCGGGCCCAGGCGGCGTCCTCCCGCTCCTGGATGAGCCGGGTGCCGACGTCCTCCTTGAGGGCGAAGACCAGGCCCGCGCGGATCGACTCGACGACGGCCGGGGTGCCGCCCTCCTCGCGGGCGACCGGGTCGGTGACGTAGTCGTGGTCGAGCGGGCCGACGTAGGACACGGTGCCCCCGCCGGGCACGGTCGGCACCGGCCCGACCAGCAGGTCCCGGTGGGCGACCAGGATGCCCGGAGTCTGGGGACCGCCGACGAACTTGTGCGGCGAGAGGAACACCGCGTCCTTGTGGTCGCCTCGGCCGGGGGCGGACTCCGCGACGCGGATCGGCAGGTAGGGCCCGGCCGTCGCGAAGTCCCAGCAGGCCAGGGCGCCATAGGCGTGCAGGAGGGCGGATATCCGATCCGTGTCGGCCAGGATGCCGGTGACGTTGGACGCGGCGGAGAAGCTGCCGACCCGCAGCGGACGGTGGGCGTGGAGGAGCAGTTGGGTGCGGAGGTCGTCCTCGTCGAGCCGGCCGTCGGCGCCCTCGCGGATCACCACGACGTCGGCGGCCGACTCGCGCCACGGCAGTTCGTTGGAGTGGTGCTCGTAGGGGCCGACGAAGACCACCGGGCGGTCGTGCTCCGGCAGCCCGGCACCGTAGCGGCGGCTGCGCCGGGACGGGCTGCGCAGGTCGAGCAGGGCCACCAGGCGGTCCACGGCGGCGGTGGTGCCGGAGCCGCAGAAGAGCACCGCGTGGTCGTCCCCCGCCCCGACGGCGCGGTGGATCAGCGCGCGTGCCTCCTCGCGGAGGCGGCCGGTGTGCAGGCCGTTGCCGGAGCTCTCGGTGTGGGTGTTGGCGTAGCGGGGGAGCACGGCGTCGCGGACGAAGTCCTCGACGAAGTCCAGGGGGCGGCCGGAGGCGGTGTGGTCGGCGTAGGTGATCCTGCGCGGGCCGTACGGGCCGTCGATGAGGTCGCCCTCGCCGATCAGCCCGGCCTGGATGCGGGCGAGGAGGTCGGCGGCCGCGGTGTCGGTGGGGGCGGGGCCGGCGACGGCGGGTCCGGCGGTGGGCCGGGTGCCCGGGCGGGGCTGGTCACCGCAGTGCGAAGAAGGGGTCATCATCCCAATGTCATAGCTTGAACCGTGGCTGTGTCTCATGAGGTTCGCCCTATCGGGCGGGCTCGGCCGTCGGCCGGGGGGAGGCGCCGTCCCCGGGGGCGGCGAGGTCTGCGGCTCGTCCGTCGCCCTCGATGTCGAGGTGCGGCAGCAGGCGGTCGAGCCAGCCGGGCAGCCACCAGTTCCCGTCGCCGAGCAGGACCATGGTGGACGGCACCAGCAGGCCGCGGACCACGGTCGCGTCGAGCGCGACGGCGGTGGCCAGGCCGACGCCGAACATCTTGACCACCGGATCGTCGGAGAGCAGGTAGCTCAGGAAGACCGCGACCATGATCAGGGCCGCCGAGCTGATGATCCGTCCGGTGCCTGCGAGGCCCGCCACCACCGCGCGACGGCTGTCGCCCTCCCGCAGGTAGCCCTCGCGCACGGCGCTGAGCAGGAACACCTCGTAGTCCATCGAGAGCCCGAAGAGCACCGCGAACATCAGCAGCGGAACGTAGCCGGGGACCGCCACAGGGCCTTCCAGGCCGATCAGTTCGGCGCCCCAGCCGTGCTGGAAGACGGCGCTGAGCACGCCGTACGCGGCGGCGACCGAGACCAGGTTCATCACGGCCGCCTTCACGGCGACGACCGGCGAGCGGAAGGCGAGCAGCAGGAGCAGGCCCGCGACCGTCAGGACGAACCCGACGACGAGCGGCATCCGGTGCGCGATCCGCGTGTTGAGGTCGGCCTGGGCGGCGGTCGCCCCGCCGACGTGCAGCACCTGGCCGCTGCCGGCGGTGGCGGAGGGCAGGACGTCGGAGCGCAGCCGGTGGACCAGCGCGGTGGTCGCGGCGTCGGAGGGGGCGGTGGCCGGGGTGACCTGCCAGCGGGCGGTGCGGCCGTCGGCGGCCACCGTGGGCTGGCCGACGGCGGCGACGCCCTCGGCGCCGCGCAGCGCGGCGGTCACGGTGGCCAGGCGCGGATCGACGGCACCCGCCCCGCCGGCCTGGGCCGGGGTGGGCAGGACGTCGACGACCTGGAGCACGCCGTTGGACCCGGGGCCGAAGGCCGCCGCCATCCGGTCGTAGGCGGTGCGGCTCATGGTGCCGGAGGCCTTGCCGCCGGCGTCCAGCTGGCCGAGGTGGAGGTTCAGCGCCGGGGCGGCGAGGACGCCGAGCAGGGCGAGACCGGCCAGCAGCAGGGGCCAGGGCCTGGCGGCGACCAGCGCGGCGATCCGGCCCCAGCCGCGCGGGCGGGCGTCCGGGGCGGGAGCGGACCGTGCGGGGGTCAGGCGCTTCCCCAGCAGGACGAGCACCGCGGGCAGGAGGGTGAGGTTCACGCCCACCGCCGTGACCACGGCGATCGCGGGGGCGAGGGCCAGGGCGTAGAGCAACGGGAGCCCGCCGAGCGCGAGCCCCGCGAGGGCGGCGACGACGGCGCTGCCCGCGAAGGCGACGGACTTGCCCGAACCGGTCGTGGTGCGCACCGCGGCGTCCTCGATGCCGACCCCCGCGGCGCGCAGCTCGCGGAAGCGGCTGAGCCCGAACAGGGTGTAGTCGATCCCGACGCCGAGGCCGATCATGGCGGCGATGGTCTCGCCGGCCTCGGGGACGTCCATCAGGTGGCCGGCCAGGCCGACGGCCGGCAGGGCGATGCCGAGGCCGGTGATCCCGGCGAGCAGCGGCAGCCCGGCGGCGACGAGACTGCCGAGGGTGAGGACGAGGATCACCAGGGCCGTCCCGAGGCCGATGGCCTCGCTGCGGCCGGTGGTCCCCTTGTCGACCGCGGCGGCGAGGAATCCGCCTGGCGTCACCTCGATGCCGGCGGCGGTGGCCGGTGCGGCCGCGGCCAGCACGGCCTCGGTGGTGCCGGCTGTCACCTCCCGCCCGGTGAGGTCGAGTTCGACCGAGAGGTAGGCGGTGTGGCCGTCGGCGCTCACCGCCGCGGCACCGGCCGGTTCGTACGGCGTGGTGACGGCCACCACGTGCGGCACCGCGGCCACGGCCGATGCCGCCGCCCGGACCGCCGCGGCGGCCCCGGGGGTGGTGAGCGGGGCCGCGGAGGCCTCGGTGTGCAGCAGTACGGGCTGGCGGCCGGACGCCGGGCCGGGGAAAGCCCGTTCGGTGACGTCCTGGGCGGCCTGGCTGTCGCTGCCGGGAATGGAGACGGCCTCGCTGGTGACGCGCCCGAACGCCCCGAGAGCGGTGAGCGCGATGGCGAGCAGCAGCAGCCAGGCCGCGACCACGCGCTTGGGCCTGCGGGCGCACCAGCGCCCCGTGCCGGTGAACATCTGCGGCGGACCGTCCTTCTTCGCGGTGGCGGGACCGCGGCGGCGTCCGGCCGAACTAATTGCACTCACCGTGCAACGCGTACACTTGCACTCACGGTGCAAAGATGTCAAAGAGACGCCGACGAGACGCCGGAGTGACCCGTGAAACGGACCGAAGCCGCCACGCCAGGACCCGACGGACGCACGGAACGCGGACGTCAGACCCGCGAGAAGATCGCCGACGCGATGCTGTCGCTGCTCGACGAGAACCAGGCGCACTTCCCGGCCGACAGGGTCGCCGAACGGGCGGGCGTCTCAAGGCGGTTGGTGTTCCACCACTTCGCGGACATGGGGCAGCTGGCCGAGGTCGCCGTCGGCCGGCGCCTCTCCCAGCTGCTGGAGCAGGCCGGGCCGCTGCCCACCGAGGGGCCACGGGGGGTCCGGGTCTCGGCGCTCGCGGAGCAGCGCGGCCGCATCCTGGAGGGCATCACCCCGGCCCGGCTCGCCATCATGCGGCTGGAGAACCCGTCCGCCCGCGTCCAGGAGGGCGTCCAGCAGATGCTGGACTTCGCCCGGCTGCGGCTCACCCAGATCTTCGCCCTGGAGCTCGATCCGCTCCCCGAACCCGCCCGGACCGACCTGCTGAACGGCCTCGACGCGGTCACCACGTGGAGCAGCTGGCACCACTGGCGAAGCTCCGGGTTGAGTCCCGAGCAGGCCCGCCACACCATGGCGGCCACCGTCCACGCCCTCCTCGCCGCCGCGGACCGCCCGGCCGGGGCGTGAGCCCTCCCGGCCCGGCGGCGGGGCCGGGACGGCCGGGCGTCTCCTGCGGCGCCTGGCCGGCCGGTTCGGTCGCCGCGAGCTCCGGGCCGCGGCCTTCCGCCGCCGTGTCGGCAGCTCCCCGGCGGACCGCCGGGGAGCGTTCCGCGCGCAGCACCGTGCGGCCCGGCGCAGGGCCGCGTGCGCCACGTGGTGCGGGCGGGGCGCGGGCCCGGGAGAGTGGAGACATGCGTGGTCGAGCCTCGCCAGGACGTCGGCGGGCGCGCTCGCAGGCATGATCGGAGGAGCATCGTGACCACAGACACCGCCCTCGGCTACGACGTGTTCGTCCTCGACCCGTCGCCGCTGACCGGGTCCGGACCGCTGCCCAACGGGGAACCGCGGCGCTACCAGCCCATCGCGGTCACCCTCGTCCACGGCCGGCAGGACGCCGTCCTCGTCGATCCGCCGCTCACCACCGAGCAGGCGCAAAGGGTCGGGGACTGGGTCGAGGCGAGCGGGAAGCGGCTGACGCACATCGTCGCCACCCACGGTCACGGCGACCACTGGTTCACCGCCGACATGCTCGCCGGGCGCTTCGGCGCCCAGGTGATCGCCTCCGCCGGGACCATCGATCGGATGCACGACAACGTGTCGGCGCGGGAACTGCTCTGGGACGTGATGTGGCCGGACCAGATCCCGGTGACCGCCGTCACGGCCGAGACGGTCCCCGGCAACCGGCTCGCCCTCGAAGGGCACGACCTCCGCCTCGTCGAGGTCGGGCACGCGGACAGCGACGACTGCACCGTTCTGCACGTGCCGGACCTCGGTCTGGTGGTGGCCGGCGACGCGCTCTACAACGGCGTGCACCTGTATCTCGGCGATGCGGCCGATGGGGAGTTCGGCCCGTGGCGCAAGGCCATCGACACGGTCGCGGCCCTGCAGCCGCGCCGGATCGTCGCGGGCCACCAGAACAAGAACCTCGACGACGACGCCGGCCGGATCATCGCCGAGACCCGCCGGTACCTCGACGACGCCGAGGCCGTCCTGGCCGAGCAGGCGACGGCGGAAGGCTTCTTCGCGGCGATGCTGGAGGGTCACCCCGACCGGCTCGGCAGGACCGTCCTGTGGGTGAGCGCACGGGCGCTGTACTTCGCTCGTGAGGGGGACGACCCCTGGCAGTCCCTCATGGCGGCCTGGCTCTGATCGGACGCCGCCGGCCGCGAGGTGGGACCGCCGGCGGTTGCCGGGGGGCGAAGGGCCCGCTCGGGGGGCTGTCTCCGTACCCACCGGCGGCTCCTGTGCCGACCGGCGGCGCCGCCGCCCTTCGCCGGCGTGCCAGCCGGGCGGCAGGCGGCCGGGTGTTTGTAGCGATCTCTTGACTGGCGTCACCAGAGCGCCATACTGGCCTCACTCCCCGCTCGCCGAAGAGGTGCCGCCGCATGGAGCTCACACCCTCAGCGCATCTGGACACGTTCTGCCGCGACAACCTCCCGCCGCTCGACCAGTGGCCGGAACTTCTCTTCGAACTCCCCGAGCTGGCCTATCCGGACCGGCTCAACTGCGCGCACGTGCTGCTCGACGAGTCGATCGAGCGCCTCGGCCCCGACCGGCGGTGCCTGCTCACTCCGACGGAGCAGTGGAGCTACGGCGAACTGCGCGAGAACGCGGACGCGGTGGCCCGGGTCCTGACCGAGGACCTGGGCCTCGCCACCGGCAACCGGGTGCTGCTGCGCGGCCCCAACACCCCCTGGCTGGTGGCGTGCTGGCTCGGGGTGCTGAAGGCCGGCATGGTGGCGGTCACCACCATGCCGCTGCTGCGGGCACCCGAACTGACCGCGATGCACGAGATCAGCCTGCCGGCGGCGGCGCTGTGCGACCACCGCAGCCTGGCCGAGCTGGAACGGGCCGCCCCGCGGGACCTGACCGTCCTGGCCTACGGCGGTCCCGGACCGGACGACCTGATCGCCCGCTGCGCCGCCCGGCGCGGCCGCTTCACCGCCGTGCCGACCGCCGCCGACGACGTGGCGCTGATCGCCTTCACCTCCGGTACCACCGGCCGGCCCAAGGCCACCCTCCACTTCCACCGCGACGTCCTCGCCAACGCCGACACGTTCTCCCGGCACGTCCTTCGGCCCACCCCGCATGACCTCTTCGCCGGCACTCCGCCGCTCGGCTTCACCTTCGGCCTCGGCGGCCTCGTGGTCTTCCCGCTGCGGGCCGGCGCCGCCACCCTGCTGCTGGAGCAGGCCGGCCCGGAGGAGCTGACCGAGCAGGTCGCCCGGCACCGGGTCAGCGTGCTGTTCACCGCGCCCACCGCCTACCGGGCGATCCTGGCCGCCGGGCTGGCCGGCCGGCTGGCGGGTGTACGGCGATGCGTCTCGGCCGGCGAGCACCTGCCGGCCTCCGTCTGGGAGGCCTTCCACGCGGCCACGGGGCGGCGGCTGGTCGACGGGATCGGGGCCACGGAGCTGCTGCACGTGTTCATCTCCGCCGCCGACGGTGACATCCGCCCCGGCGCGACCGGCCGGCCGGTCCCCGGCTACCGGGCCGCCGTGCTCGACACGGACGGCGTGCCGGTGCCGGACGGCAGCCCGGGACTGCTCGCCGTCAAGGGCCCCACCGGATGCCGCTACCTGCGCGACGAGCGCCAGCTCAGCTACGTGCGCAACGGCTGGAACCTCACCGGCGACACCTACGTGCGTGACCGCGACGGCTACTTCTGGTACCAGGCGCGCACGGACGACATGATCGTCTCGGCCGGCTACAACATCGCCGGACCCGAGGTCGAACGGGTGCTGGCCGACCACCCGGACGTGCTGGACAGCGCGGTGGTCGGCGTGCCCGACGAGCGGCGTGGCAGCGTGGTCCGGGCGTACGTGGTGCTGCGCGAGGGCGTGCCGGCGGGGCCCGGGACCGTCCGGGCACTCCAGGAGCACGTCAAGCGGACGATAGCGCCGTACAAGTACCCGCGTGAGATCGAGTTCGTCACCGAACTGCCGCGCACCGCCACCGGCAAGCTGCACCGGGCCGAGCTGCGCCGTCGGGCGGCGGTGCACCCGGCCAGCGTGGCGGTGGAGCGGCGGGTGGAGTGGTCGGACACCGACGCGGCCGGGCACTACCACTTCTCGGCGGTGCAGCGCTGGGTCGAGGCGGCGGAGGCGGTGCTGCTGCGCCGGCTCGGTCTGGCCGGGCTGTTCGGCCGGATCCCGCGGGTGCACTTCGAGGCCGACTACCGCGAACGCCTCTGGTTCGGCGACCAGGTCCGCACCGAGCTGCGCGTCCTGCGGGTCGGAGGCTCCTCGCTGCACTACGCCTTCGAGGTGCACGGCCCGCTGGGCCTGGCCGCGACCGGGCGGATGTCGGTGGTGCACGCCGCCGCGCAGGCCAAGGGCGCCGAACCCTGGCCCGCCGAGGTGCGCCGGGCGCTCGCCGAGTCCGGGCCGCAACGGCCGGAGGGTTACCGGTGACCGGCGGCGTGCCGCCGGTGAACGGCGGGGGCGTGCCGGCAGGCTCCGCGGTGCGGCGGATCGCGGTGATCGGCGCGGGTCCCGGCGGTCTCTACTTCGCCGCGCTGGCCAAGAAGTTGGCGCCGCACCGGGAGATCACCGTGTGGGAGCGCGACGCCCGCGACGACGCCCACGGCTTCGGCGTGGTCTTCTCGGACGAGACGCTGGACGGCATCGCCCAGGCCGATCCGCCCGTCCTCGCCGCGCTGTCCGCCGAGTTCGCCCGCTGGAGCGACGTCGACGTCCGCTACGCCGGCCAGGTCCGCACCTGCGGCGGGCACGGCTTCGCCGCGCTGGACCGCAACCGGTTGCGCACGATCCTGCAACAGCGCTGCGCCGCTCTGGGGGTGGACGTGCGCTACCGCACGCCCGCGCCGCCGGTGGCCCGACTGGCGGCGGGGTACGACCTGGTGGTGGCCGCCGACGGGGTGCGCTCGGCCACCCGGGCGGCGTTCGCGGAGGCCTTCCGGCCCGAGCTGGACGAGCGGCACTGCCGCTACATCTGGCTCGCCACCGACAAGGTCTTCGAGGCCTTCACCTTCATCGTCGAGCAGCACGACTTCGGCGCGCTCCAGGTGCACGCCTATCCGTACAGCCGCCGGCGCTCGACGTTCATCGTGGAGATGGCCGAGGAGGCGTGGCGCAAGGCGGGCTTCGAGGAGCCGGCCGGCCGGGAGCCGGGGCGCGGGGAGAGCGACCTGCCGAGCGTGCTGCGGTGCGAGCGGCTGCTCGCTCCGCACCTGGACGGGCACCGGCTGATCCCCAACGCCTCGCGCTGGATCCGTTTCACCACCGTGCGCAACGCGAGCTGGCACCACCGCAACGTGGTGCTGCTCGGGGACGCCGCGCACACCGCCCACTTCTCGATCGGATCGGGCACCAAGCTGGCCCTGGAGGACGGCCTGGCGCTGGCCGCCGCACTGCACGAACACCCTTTGCTCGAAGCTGCGTTGGTGGCCTACGAGCGCGAGCGGCGGCCGGTGGTGGAGTCCGCGCAGCGGGCCGCGCAGGCGAGCCTGGAGTGGTTCGAGACCGTCGGCCGGCACACCGGACAGGGCGCCGATCAGTTCGCCTTCAACCTGCTCACCCGCAGCCGCCGGGTCACCTACGGCAACCTGCGCGCCCGGGACGCCGCCTTCGTGGACGCCGTCGACGCGGCCTTCGGCGGTGCTGCGGACGGCGCGGCGGCGGCCCGCGCGGCGAGCCCCGACAGCGCGGCCTCCCCGGCCGGGGACCCCGACGGCGGCGGCCCGGCGGGGGTTGCGCCGATGTTCCGGCCGCTGCGGCTGGGCCGGCTGCGGCTGCGCAACCGGATCGTGGTGCCGCCGCTGGCCACCTTCACCGCCGTCGACGGGATGCCCAGCGGCTTCGACCGGGCCCAGCTCTGCGCGCAGGTCCTCGGCGGCGCCGGTCTGGTCTTCACCGGCATGACCGCGGTCAGCGCGCGGGGCCGGGCCACCGAGCGGTGTCCGGGCCTGTGGACGGACGCCCAGGAGGCCGCCTGGCGCTCGGTGGTGCGCGCGGCCCGGGAGCTCGGTGACACCCCGGTGGGCATCCAGCTGACCCACGCCGGCCGGCGCGCGGCGAGCACCGTCCCCGGCCCGGACGGGATCGGGCGCCCCCTCGCGGACGGTTGGCCGACGCTGGCGGCCTCGCCGCTGCCATGGGCGGCGGGGGGCCCGGCGCCGCACCCGGCCGGCGCGGCGGAACTGGCCGGTGTGGTCGCCGACTTCGCGGCCGCCGCGGCCCGTGCCGACCGGGCCGGATTCGACGTGCTGGGGCTGCAGTTCGGCCACGGGCACCTGGTCTCCGGTTTCCTCTCGCCGCTGACCAACCACCGTACCGACCGCTACGGCGGGCCGCTGGAGCACCGGGTCCGGCTGGCCCTGGAGGTGCTCGCCGCGGTGCGGGCCGCCTGGCCGGCCGGCAAGCCGATCGTGGTCCGGGTCTCGGCCGCCGACTGGGCGCCGGGCGGAACCACCGAGGCGGAGGCGGTGGCGATCTGCCGGGCACTGGCCGGAGCGGGCGCGGACGCCCTGGACGTCTCCACGGGCGAGGTGGTCGCGCACCAGGAGGTGCCCTACGGGCGCGGCTACCAGGTGCCGTTCGCCGACCTGATCCGCAACGTGACCGGGATCCCGACCATCGCGGTCGGCGCGATCTCCGGTCACGACGACGCCAACTCGGTGCTGCTGGCCGGCCGGGCGGACCTGGTCGCGATCGGCCGGGCCCACCTGTACGACCCGCTGTGGACGCTGCACGCCGCGGCCGAGCAGGGCTACGCGGGCCCCGGGGCGCGCTGGCCGCAGCCGTGGCAGCCGGGCAGCCGTCGGCCGCCCGGGCCCGGCACGGACCGGGTCGCGCCCCGGCTGCGGCTGCTGCCGGAGGCGGCCGCGCCGGTGCACCGCCGCTGGCTTCCGGCGGACGCTCCGGCCGCCGGAAGCCGGGACCAGAACGCCGGCCGGGAGCCGACCGAACCCGTGCCGAACTGAGGGAGGACCGGATGCCCCATCTGCCCCGCTTCACCGCCGCCGCCGTCCAGGCCGCCCCCGTCTACCTCGACGCGGACGCCACCGTCGACAAGGCCGCGGCCCTGATCGCCGAGGCGGCCGCGCACGGCGCCGAACTGGTGGTCTTCCCCGAGGTCTTCGTGCCCGGCTACCCCTACTGGAACTGGACGATGAACCCCGTCCAGGGCTCGCCCTGGTTCGAACGCCTCTACCTGGCCTCGGTCGACGTCCCCGGCCCGCACGTGGACCTGCTGTGCGCGGCCGCCCGCCGGGCCGGGGTGGTCCTGGTGATCGGCGTCAACGAGCGCGGCGGGCCGGCACTGGGAACCCTGTACAACACGCTGCTCACCATCGGTCCGGACGGCCGGCTGCTGGGCGTGCACCGCAAGCTCGTACCGACCTGGGCCGAGAAGCTGACCTGGGCACCGGGCGACGGCAGTTCACTGGTGGTGCACCGCACGCCGGTCGGCCCGCTCGGAGCGCTCGCCTGCGGCGAGAACACCAACCCGCTGGCCCGCTTCACCCTGCTAGCCCAGGGCGAACTGGTGCACGCCGCGAGCTACATCGCACTGCCGGTCGCGCCCGACGACTACGACATGGCGGAGGCGATCGCCCTGCGCGCGGCCGCGCACTGCTTCGAGGGCAAGGTGTTCACCGTGGTCTCCTGCTCGACGATCTCGGCCGAGATCGTCGACCTGGTGGCCGGCGGGGACCAGCAGGTGCGCAAGCAGCTCGCCCGCCCGCGCGCCGCGCTCTCCGGAGTCTTCGGCCCGGACGGGCGCCCGGTCACGGAGCCGCTGGTCGACGAGGAGGGCATCGTCTACGCCGAGATCGACCTCGCGCGCTGCGTCCGGCCCAAGCAGATGCACGACATCGTCGGCCACTACAACCGCTTCGACGTCTTCCGGCTGCACGTCGACACCGGCCCGCACCGGCCCGTGCACCTCCGTGACGGCCACCGGCCCGACGACCACCGGCCCGGCGCGAACCGGTTCCACCCCGAGCAGGAGAGCACCCACCACCAGGAGGACGCGTGAACGACTACGACGACACCCGGCCTGGCCGGGCCAGGGTCGGGAGCAGCCCCGAACTCGACTCCTACTACGAGGAGTTGGCCAAGCAGGAGGCCGGCGCTCTGTGGACGGTGGCGAACGAGATCGAGCCCTGGTACCCGCAGCCCAGGTCCGTCCCGGTGCTCTGGCGCTACGCCGACCTGGCACCACTGGTCCGCAAGGCGCTGCCGCTGGTGCGGGCGGACGACGCCGGCCGCCGGGTGGTGATGCTGGTCAACCCCGGCCGGCGTGAACTGAGCGCGGCCGTCGGTCTGTTGTACACGGGCCTGCAGATCATGGGTCCGGGCGAGGCGATGACCGCGCACCGCCACCAGGCAGCCGCACTGCGCTTCGTCCACGAGGGCACCGGCGCCTGGACGGTCGTGGACGGCCAGAAGCTCAAGGTCGGGCCGCGCGACTTCGCGATCACGCCCAACAACACCTGGCACGAGCACGGCAACGAGGCCTCGGACCAGCCGGTGATCTGGCAGGACGGGCTCGACATCCCGCTGGTCAACGCGCTCGACGCGGGCTTCTACGAGGTCCACCCCGAGCTCTACCAGCAGCCCGGCACGGTCGTGAACTCCTCGCTGCTCAGCTACGCCGGCACCCTGCTGCCGTACGGCGTCGAGAAGTGGAGCCGGCCGTACTCCCCGCTGCTCGGCTGGCCCTGGGAGCCCAGCTACGAGGCGCTCCGGCGGCTGGCCCGGGCGGGCGAAGGATCCCCGTACGACGGCGTGATCATGGAGTACGCCAACCCGGTCACCGGCGGTCCGGTGATGCCGACCATGAGCGCCCACCTGCAACTGCTGCGCCCGGGGCAGGCCACGTCGGCGCACCGGCACACCGGTTCGGTCGTCTACACCGCGGCCAAGGGCCGCGGCGTCTCGGTGATCGCCGGGCAGCGCTTCGAGTGGCAGCAGGGCGACGTCTTCGTGGTTCCGTCCTGGGCCTGGCACGAGCACGCGAACCCCGACCAGGGCGAGGACGCCTGCCTCTTCTCGTTCAACGACTTCCCGGTGATGCGCTCACTCGGCATGTACCGCGAGGAGGCCCACCCGGACAACGGCGGCCACCAGCCCGTCCTCTCGTAAGGAGTCCTTCGATGCACCTGCTCAGCTTCCACACCGGCGGCAGCGACACGCCCCGTCTCGGCGCGCGGAGCGGCGAGCGCGTGGCCGACCTGGCGGCGCTCGCCGCCGCGGCCGGTGCCGAGCTGCCCGGCGATCTGGCCGCGTTGATCCGGGCCGGCGAACCCGCCCTGTCCACCGCGCGAGCGCTGCTGGCCGGTGCACCGGCCGACGCCTGGCTGCCGATCTCCCGGGTCACGCTCCGTGCGCCGCTACGCCCCGGCAAGATCGTCGGAGTCGGCCTCAACTACGTCGAGCACGTCGAGGAGTCGCACCGCTCGCTCGACACCGAGCGCGAACTGCCGGACCGCCCGGTGCTGTTCGGCAAGCCGGCCACCGCCGTCACCGGCCCCGGCGGGCCGATCCTGCACAACGCGGACCTGACCAAGCAGCTCGACTGGGAGTGCGAACTGGCCGTGGTGATCGGCCAGGCCGCCCGCCGGGTCACCGAGGCCGAGGCGCTGCGGCACGTCTTCGGCTACAGCATCGTCAACGACATCAGCGCGCGTGACCAGCGCCGCTCCGGGCAGTGGTTCTTCTCCAAGGGCCAGGACTCCTACTGCCCGTTCGGACCGGTCGTGGTCACCGCCGACGAGATCCCGGACCCGCAGAACCTCGACCTCTCGCTCAAGGTCAACGGTGTGACCAAACAGGACTCCAACACCCGCCACATGCTCTTCGGCATCGCCCGGCTGATCGCCGACATCTCCTCCGGCATGACCCTGGAGCCCGGCGACGTCATCGCCACCGGCTCGCCGTCCGGCGTCGGAGCCGGCCTCGTCCCGCCGCAGTTCCTGCAGCCCGGCGACGTGGTGGAGGCCACGGTCGAGCGGATCGGCACGCTCGCCAACCCGGTCGTCGACGCCCGCGGCCACGAGGCCCGCGACCACGGCGAACTGGCGGGCGCATGACCGCCTACCGGATCGGCCAGATCGTCCCGAGCTCCAACGTCACCATGGAGACCGAGGTGCCGGCCCTGCTGCGGGCGAGGGAGAGGGTCGCCCCCGAGCGCTTCACCTTCCACTCCAGCCGGATGCGGATGACCAGGGTCACGCCCGAGCAACTGCGCGCGATGGACGCCGACTCGGACCGCTGCGCGCTCGAACTCTCCGACGCCCGGGTCGACGTGCTCGGCTACGCCTGCCTGGTGGCGGTCATGAGCAACGGGCCCGGCTACCACCGGGAGGCCGAGCGGCGGCTGCACCGGCGCACCGCCGAGAACGGCGCACCGGCCCCGGTGGTGACCAGCGCCGGCGCCCTGGTGGCGGGGCTGCACGTTCTCGGGGCGAAGAAGGTCGTGCTGGTGGCTCCCTACCTGCGGCCGCTCGCCCGGACGGTGGTGGACTACCTGGCGCACGAGGGCATCACGGTGACCGACCACGCGGCCCTGGAGATCCCCGACAACCTGGCGGTCGCCGCCCACGACCCGGCCCGGCTTCCCGGGATCGCCGCCCGCCTGGCGCACGCCCGGGCGGACGCCGTGGTGCTCTCCGCCTGCGTGCAGATGCCCTCGCTGGCGGCCGTCGAGGAGGCCGAGCAGCGGCTCGGCAAGCCGGTGGTCTCCGCCGCGATCTGCACCGTCCACCAGCTGCTGCGCGCGCTCGGGCTGCCCGCCTTCGCCCCCGGGGCGGGGGCGCTGCTCTCCGGCGCCTACGCGGGGAGCGAGTCACCGGTCCCGGGTCCGGCGCCCAGCACACCGCCGTCCCGGCCGCCGGCGGCCGTGCCGCAGCCGCCCGCCGTCCCGCCGTCGGGATCACTTGGCTGCGCTCCGACAGTATGATCACGCCGGACGGCCGCGGACGCCGGCGCCGCCGCGCGCCCGCGAGGCCACGACGGGAGGAGGGTCGCCATGCCGGAGAACGCGCCACGCCCCAGCTCCCTGATCCACACGATCTACGGCGAGTTCGTGCGGCGGCTCGGCGGCTGGATCTCGATAGCCGACCTGATCGCGCTGATGGCCGAACTGGACGTCGACGCACCCGCCGTCCGGTCGGCGATCTCGCGGCTGAAGAAGGCCGGCACCCTGCTGCAGGAGCGGCGCGCGGGCACCGGCTACCGGCTGAGCCCGGCGATGGGCCCCGTCTTCGACGAGGGCGACCGCCGGATCTTCCACAGCCTGGCGCCCGCCGAGCTCGCCGACGGCTGGGTGGTCGCGGTCTTCTCGGTCCCCGAGTCGGAGCGGGCCAGCCGCCACCAGCTGCGGTCGCGGCTGGGCTGGCTCGGCTTCGGCAACGCCGCCCCCGGGGTCTGGCTGGCGCCCGCCCGGGTGCTGCCGGACGCCCGGCGGCTGCTGGAGCGACTCGGGCTGAGCGCGTACGTCCACCTGTTCCTGTCCGAGTACGCGGGTTTCGCCGAACTGCGGTCGGCGGTCGGATCCTGGTGGGACTTCCCGGCGATCGAGGCGCAGTACGCCGAGTTCACCCAGGTCTGGGGGCAGGTGGCCGCCGGCCTGCGCCCGCACGCGCACGCGCCGATCGATCCGGTCGAGGCGTTCCGCGCGTACGTTCCGATGCTCACCCAGTGGCGCCGGCTGCCCTACCTGGACCCGGGGTTGCCGGCGCCGCTGCTGCCGCCGGAGTGGAACGCCGTAGCGGCCCGCGCGGTCTTCACCGAACTGCACGGTCTGCTCGCCGAACCCGGTCTCCGGCACGTCGAGCAGCTCACCGGCCTGTCCCGCCGGGCGCTCGACGCCCAGCCCCAGCCGGCGCCGGATCCCCGTCCGTCGGCCCATCCGCCGCCCGACCGGACGCCGTGACCGAGGAGATACCGCCGTGACCGACCACGCCCCCGCCGACCTGCTGATCCGGTCCCGCGCCGTCCACACGCTCGTCCCCGGCGAGGCTCCACGTCGTGCGCTGGCCGTCACCGGCGACCGGATCACCGCGCTGTCCGCCGCGGCCGACGGCCTGGACCACCTGATCGGCCCGGGGACGGAGGTGCTGGACCTGCCCGGCGCCTCCGTGCTGCCCGCCTTCGACGACACCCACACCCACCTGATCCTCGCCGCACACAGCGTCCACGACGTACCGGTCCACCGGGCCCGCGACCTCGGCGAGTTCCTCGGCCTGATCCGTGAGCGGGCGGCGAACACACCCCCCGGGCAGTGGATCCGCACCACGATCAACTGGCAGGAGGTCAACCTCGCCGAACAGCGCCTGCCCCGCACCGAGGAGTTGGACGCGGCCACCGACCGGCACCCGGTGCTGGTGCGGCGCGGCGCCTACAACATGGTCCTCAACACGCCCGCGCTGCGACTGGCCGGCATCACCGGTGCGACCGAGCCTCCGCCCGGCGGCGTGATCGAGCGGGACGAGCAGGGCCGGCTGACCGGCCGGCTGGTCGACAAGGCGGTCGCACTGGCGGAACGGGTACTGCCGCGCCCCGCGCTCGCCGATCGCATCGACGGCCTGCGGGCCGCGTCCGCCGACTACGCCGCGACCGGGATCGGCACCGTCCGCGACTGCCTCGTCCCGGTGGAGGACCTCGACGTGCTCGGTGCGGCCCGCCAGGCCGGTGCGCTGAGCGTGCGGGTGCGCGCCCTGGTCTCCGGCTTCGGGGCCCGCACGCCCGCGCAGGTGGACGAACTGCTCGACCGGATGGAGCCCCGGCGCGCCGAGGGCGACGCGTGGTTGAGCGTGTGGGGCGTCAAGTTCGGCATCGACGGCGGCATCGAGGCGGGCGCCCTGGACGAACCGTACGAAGGCCGCCCGTGCTACCACGGCACCCTGCTCTGGGAGCCGGAGGAGCTGGCCGCCGCGGTCGACCGGGTGGTCGCGCGCGGCTGGCGGGTCGGCGTGCACGCCTGGGGGGACCGCGGCCTCCGCACGTTGCTGGACGTCTTCGAGCAGGTGCTCAAGGACCGCCCCGGCCTGGCCCCGGGCACCCTGGTGGTCGAGCACGGCGGCCTGGCCAGGCCCGACCAGCGAGCGCGTGCGATCGCGCTCGGCATCCCGGTCACCGTCCAGCACCCGCTGCTGCACGACGCGGCGACGGCCCAGATCCGGGCCTGGGGCGCCGAGCGGGTGCGCGGCATCTTCCCGCTGCGGGAGTGGCTGGACGAGGGCGCGCTGCTGGCGGCCGGCTCGGACTTCCCCGTCGGGCCGTACGGGGCGATGGTCTCGGTCTGGGGTATGACGACCCGGCAGACCGTGGCGGGCGCACAGGGCGCCGAGCACGCGATCACCCGGGCCGAGGCGATCGCGCTGCACACCGTCGACGCGGCCCGCCTGCTCGGCGAGAGCGGCACCCGCGGGAGCCTGCGCCCCGGCGCGCTGGCGGACCTCACCCTCTGGCCCGCCGACCCGCTGACCTGCCCGCCCGACGAGCTGGCCGAGCTGCGGCCGCTCCGCACCGTCCTCGGCGGCCGGACGGTCCACCGGACCTGACGGCCGTCCGGCCACGGCCGGGCCGCCGGCGCGCATGCGCTGATCCGCGACTTCATCGGGCTGTCATCGGCCGCTGTCACCGTCGTCCGGTGATCTCGGCCGACCGCGTGCCGCACCGGAGAGCGGGCGCGTGGGCCGACTGCGTTGGGAGGAACGAATGCGAGCACGACGGATCGCGGCCGCGGCAGCCGGAATCCTGCTGACGGTCGGGCTGACAGCGGCACAGGGGGCCACGGCACAGGGGGCCACCGCGCGCGTGACGGCTCCGTGCGAGGGCACCTACACGATCGTCGTCGGGGGCACCGGCAGCTCGTGGAACAACGACGGGTTCACCGGCAACATCCAGCAGCACGTCGGGTATCCCACCCAGATCCCCAACGGTGCCAGCACGCGGGCCGGCGTCAACGAGCTGAACCGGCTGGTCCGCGACCAGCGGGCCGCGTGCCCGGGCCAGCACGTCAAGATGGCCGGGTACTCGCTGGGAGCCGGGGTGGTGCACGTCTGGGTCACCGAGAACTGGCAGACCTTCGACAACGTCAACGCCATCCTCGTCTCGGACCCCAAGCGCCAGGGCCCGCCCGGGGCCAACGGCGGGGCCGTGCCGTTCGGCGGAATCATCGGGGCTCCGCTCGCCGGTGCCGACAGGTTCTTCGGCAACGTGCCCGTCAAGACGATCTGCCACTGGGACTACGTCTGCGACGAGTCCGCCGGCATCTGGACCTACCCGTACAACCACGTCCACAACTACCCCGAAGACTTCAACATGGACCACCACAACGACAGTGCCAACGAGGTCTGGTACAACGGCGCCTGGTACCCCGCGTAGGCAGTGAACGCCCGTCGGCCGGGCCCGTGGCCGCAGTCCTGCACCGCCTGTCGACGGCCGGGAACGTCCGGCCGCCGACAGGCGGTGAGCCGTTTCCGCCGCCGTGCAGCTCTGCCGCCCCGGGGTGCGACGCTTCATCGGGATGTCATCGGCCCTCCCTAGCCTGGCCGTGTTCAGTCAAACGACCGGACCGCAGGGGGAAGGACGACTCGATGGCACGGAGCAGACTCGAAGCGAGGCTGCCGATCGCGGTCATGGCCGCGATGGCACTGATGAGCACGGTGGCGGCGGCCGGGACACCGGCCGCCGGGGGCCCGGCCGCCGTACGGGGGCCGGCGCCGGACCGGCCGACGATCCGGTACACCGAGTACGGGATCCCGCACATCATCGCCTCGACCCTGGAGGGCCTGGGCGAGGGGTACGGATACGCGGCGGCCAAGGACAACATCTGCACCCTGGCCGACACCTACCTGATGGTCAGCGCCCAGCGGTCCCGCTACCTGGGGGCCGACGGCAGGGCGAGCCCCGGCCAGAACCAGAACAGCACCAGCAATCTCAACAGCGACCTGTACTTCCAGCGGATGAACGACGACCGGGTGGTGGAGCGACTGCTCGACCAGCCCGCCCCCAACGGGCCGGAGCCGGAGGTCAAGGAGGCCATCCGCGGCTATGTCCGGGGGTACAACAGGTACCTGGCCGAGACCGGCGTGAACAACCTCTCCGACCCGGCCTGCCGGGGCGCGGCCTGGGTGCGGCCGATCACCGAGCTGGACGTCTACCGGCACGCGCACGCCGAGATCATCATGGGCAGCGCCGATCCGCTGCTGGACGGCGAGGTGAACGCCGCGCCCCCGGGAGCCGCCGCCGCGCCGTCCGCCGCCGCGCCGGCGGTCTCCCCGGAGGAGACCGCGGCGAAGATCCGCGAGGCCATGGCCGCGAGCCGGCAACAGGGCAGCATGGGCAGCAACGCCCTGGCGGTCGGGTCGCAGGGCCTGGCCGCGGGCACCGGCACCAGCATGCTGCTGGCCAACCCGCACTTCCCGTGGCAGGGCAAGAACCGGATGTGGCAGAGCCAGCTGACGATCCCGGGGAAGATGAACGTCTCCGGGGCCAGCCTGCTCGGACTCCCCGCGGTGAACATCGGGCACACCGACGACGTCGCCTGGAGTCACACCGTCGCCACGGTCGCCCCGTTCGGGCTGTTCGACGTGCAGGTGGACCCGCTGCACCCGACCAACTACCTGGTGGACGGCGCCTGGCAGCAGATGACCTCGCAGCAGGTCGGCGTCGACGTGCTGAATCCGGACGGCTCCCTCGGCAGGGTCACCAGGACGCTGTGGTCCACCCGCTACGGTCCGGTCACCACCTCCGTGCTCGGCGTCGCGCTGCCCTGGGTGGTGAGTGCGCACGCGGTGCGCGACGCGAACATGGACAACCTGCGGGCCCTGAACACCTGGTTCCACCTCGACCAGGCCAAGGACGTCGACGACGTGGTGAGCACGCTGGAGACCACGCAGGGCGTGCCGTTCTTCAACACCGTCGCCTCCGACCGCAAGGGCAACGCGCTGTACGCGGACATCCAGGCCGCCCCGAACATCACCGACGCGCACGCGCAGTCCTGCCTCACCCTGACCGGCCAGGTGCTGTTCAACCAGCAACTGCGGCTGCCCAACGTGCCGCCGGTCTCCGTCTTCGACGGCAAGCGCAGCGAGTGCGACTGGCCGGACGACCCGAATGCCGTCGCACCGGGACTGCTGGACCCGCACAAGCAGCCGCGCCTGATCCGGTCCGACTTCGTGGGCAACGCCAACGACAGCGCCTGGCTGGCCAACCCCGAGCAGCCGCTGTCCTTTCCCCGGGTGATGGGCGACACCGCGGCGCCCCGCTCGCTGCGCACCCAGGAGCTGATCCTGACCGCGCAGAACCGGATCAGCGGCAGCGACGGCCTGCCTGGCCGGGGTTTCACCCCGGAGGCCATGCGGCAGTTGCTGTTCGCCGACAACAGCAGGGCGGCCGACCTGGCCCTCAACGCCACGGTGAGCATGTGCCGCAGCCAGCCCTTCGGGCTCGTCCTGGTGGACGGCAACCTGGTCAACGTGAGCGAGGCCTGCCCGATCCTGGCCGCCTGGAACCACAAGTACACCGCGGACAGCCGAGGGTCCTGGCTGTTCGAGAACTTCTGGTACCTCCTGACCAACGGCCAGGCGATCGAGAAGCTGCCGTGGCGGGTTCCCTTCGACCCCAAGGACCCCGTGCACACGCCCAACTCGCTGGACCCCGGGAGCTCCGCCGTCCGTGACGCGCTCGGCCGGGCGGTCCTCGCGCTGCGCAACGCGGGCGTTCCGCTGAACGCGCCGCTGTCGGACGTCCAGAAGATCACCCGCAACGCCGAGCAGATCCCGATCCACGGGGCGATCCACGAAATGGGCGTGCTGAACGTGGTCACTCCCGGAACGGTCGACGGAAGGCTGGACATCACCTTCGGCTCCAGCTTCGTCCAGGAGACGCGGTTCACCGCCGACGGCCCGCCGCAGGCCGCCTCGCTGCTGGCCTACTCCCAGTCCGCCGACCCGAACTCGCCGCACCACTCGGACCAGACCAAGCTGTTCTCGGCCGGCCAGTGGGTGACCGAACGCTACACCGAGGAGCAGATCGCGGCCTCACCGGCGCTGGAGATCAAGGTCCTGGACTGATGCTCTCGCTCCGCGCAACGACGACACCGACGAGAGGGAACACCGTGACGAGGACATGGAGCCGGTGGCGCATGGTGGTGGCCCTGCTGGCCGCCGTCCTGGCGACGGCCACGACGGCGGGTACGGCACGGGCCGCCGGCGGCACCGGGGCGCCGCCGCCGATGGCGAACGGGTTCGGCCTGACCCAGGTCGAACCCGCCGTGGGCGGTCCGACCAACTTCTACCTCACCGTGACCACTCCCGAGGTCACGGGCCGGCACCACATCAAGATCATCCTGCCGGGCGGGTACTACGACGACCCGACCAGGCGCTACCCCGTGCTGTACTTCCTGCACGGCTCACCCGACGACCCCGTCCAGCAGAACTACCCGGCGCTGACCATGTCCGACTCGATGATCACCGTCATCCCGGACGGCGGTGCCCGGGGCTGGTACGCCAACTGGCTCGACCAGAACACCCTGCTCGGAGCCCAGAACTGGGAGAACTTCCACCTCCGGCAGGTGGTCCCGTTCATCGACGCGAACCTGCGGACCGTCGCCGCCAAGAAGGCCAGGGCCGTCGCGGGCGTCTCGATGGGCGGCTTCGGGGCCCTCCACTACGCCCAGGACCACCCCGAGCTGTTCAGCCAGACCGCGTCACTGTCGGGAGACATCGATCTGTCGGCCGACTCCATGGACCTGCGGCTGGCCGTCGTCGCCTCCCTCATCGACGCACAGGGCGCGCTCTGCGGCTCGTCCTCCGGATTCTGCGGCGACCCCGCGAACGACCCGTACAAGCCCGGCGTGGACAGCGACGCCCTGTTCGGCTCGCCCTACCCGGTCTTCAACGTGGACTGGCGGTGGAACGCGGCCGACCCGTCCCAGCACATGGACAAACTCGCCGGAGTCGGGGTCTCCATCTACGTGGGCAACGGACGCGGCGTGCCGACCGACCTGGAGTTCTGGCTCGAAGGCGCGTCCAAGCACGTCAAGGACCGGATGGACGCCCTGGGCATGTCCTACCACTACGTCGACTACGGCGACGGCTCCGGCTGGGGCACCCAGTGCAACGGCGGCCACAACGCCGGCTGCTGGGAACAGGACCTCCGGGACCTGATCCCCCGGCTCGAACGGGCCTTCGCTTCCTGAGCGTGACCCAGGGCCTGTCCCGTGGACCGGCCCGGGCGTCACCGCGTGGCTGCGGTCAGGCCCGGGCCGACCTCGTCCCCGCTCAGGATCAGCCGGTGCGTCTGCCGCAGCAGCCGACTCGGCGCGACCCCCAGGTCGTCGGCCAGCCGGCGGCGGGCGCGGTCGAACACGGTCAGCGCCTCGGCCTGTCGGCCACTCCGGTACAGCGCACGCATCAGCATCGCGGCCACCGGCTCGTTCAGGGGGTGCTCCGCAGCCAGGGCGAACAGCTCGGCGGTCGCCTCGGCGCACCGGCCCAGTCGCAGCTGCCACTCCAGCTTCCGCTGGGTGACGGCGATCCTGCGCTCGGCGAGCCGCAGCCGCTCCAACTCGGCCAGCGGGCCGGGCAGCCCGGCGAGGAGCTCGCCGCGGAACAGGTCCAGGGCCCGGGCACAGAGGCGGACCGCCTCGGTCGGGTCGCCCGCCCGATGGGCGGCCCCGGCTTCGGTGACCAGGCGCTCCATGCGCGCCAGGTCCACCTCGACCGCACCCGGTACCAGCCGGTAGCCGCACCGGGCGTGCTCGATCACCGAGTCCGGGCTGTCCCCGATGCGCAGGGTCTTGCGGAGGCGGTAGATGTGGACCGGTACCACGTTCGTGACCGGCTGGTCCGACCCCCAGACGCCGTCCAGCAGTTCCTGCTGGCTGACGGTCCGCCCCGCGTGCAGCGCCAGTGCTGCCAGCACGGCTTGCTGGCGCAGGTGCCCCAGGTCCAGGGACCGCCCGCCCCACCGGGCCTGCAGCGGTCCGAGTACGGAGATCTGCACCTTCGGCCCGGCCGCCGGGCCGGCGGTGCTGCGCGGAACCGGGCCCGCCGCCTGTGAGCGGGGGCCGCAGCCGGGGGAGACCACTCCGCAGTCGAAGGCGTGGACGATGGCGGCGGCGCGGTCGCGCAGCCCGAGCTTCCCGAGGATCCGCGCGACGTGCCCGGCCACGGCCTCCTCGGAGATCGCGAGGGCGGTGGCGATCTCGTCGTCCCGCAGGCCGCAGCCGACCGCGTGGAGCACGTCGCGCTCGTGGGGACCGAGCGCGGCGGCGTTCGGCCGGCGGGTGGTGGCGGTCGTCGGCATCGCTGCTCCCTGGACTCCGGGCCGGCCGGTCCGGCGGACGCCGTCGACGGTAGTGACGGGCGCCCCGGGCCCGTAATCCGGAACGATCCGGAGGAGGGCGCACGGCGGTTCCCGCCGTGGACGCCCGGTCAGGACCGCGGGCAGCCGGTCAGGGGCAGTGGACGAGGGCGGGGTGGTCCTTGGTGCGGACGGCGGGGAGCCAGGCGGTGGTGGGGCCGGGGAGGTGGACGCGGTACCAGAGGGTGGAGGAGCGGTCCTCTTCGTCGATGACGGGGAGGCCGGTGGGGAGTTGGCAGTCGGCGTCGAGGAGGTCGTCGTGCCAGACGCGGGTGGGAACGACGTTCTCGGCGGTGTAGGGGCGAAGGGGGTCGACGGCGAGGCCGAGGCTGCACCGGGGGTCGCGGTCGGCGCGGTCCTGGCAGCTGCGTTCGGCGTTGAAGACCCTGATGCGGGTGGGGTGTTCGGCCGGGCCGGAGTGCGGCCGCAACACGGCGACGGCGACCGCGGCCGCGGCGCAGGCGGCGAGGGCGAGCACGACGGTGCGCGGTCGGGGGTGACGGGTGCGGCGGCCGGACCGGTGGGCGCGGATCCGGGCGAGCAGGCTCTCGGCGGTGTACGGGGCGCGGGCGGCGTGGGTGGGGGCGAGGCAGTCGGCGGCGAGGGCGCGCCAGAACGGGGGGACCTCGGGGGCCAGTCGCAGCGCGGCGCGGCCCTGGGCGTACTGCTGGGCGGCGGCGCTGCGGGCGGTGGGGGTGGCGCCGGGGAAGGGCGGGACACCGGCGGCGAACACCTCGTGGATCACGATGCCGAGCGCCCAGATGTCGGCGGTGGGACGGATCTTGACGCCGTGTTCGCCGAGCGGCTCCCTCCAGCGCTCCGGCGGGAGGTAGTCGGGGGTGCCCATGGGGGCGGAGTGGCCGTGGGTGCCGGTGAGTTCGATGGCGAGGCCGAAGTCGGAGAGGCGGACCTCGCCGTCCTCGGCGATGAGGACGTTCTCTGGCTTGAGGTCGGTGTGGACCCAGCCGGAGCGGTGCAGGTGGGCCAGGCCCTCGCAGATGCCGGCGATGATCCGGGCGCCCCGGTCCTCGTCGACGCCGGTGGCGAGCAGGTCGCGCAGCGTGCCCCGGGCCCGTTCCATCACCAGGACGGTCGCGCCGTCGAGCGCGGGGTGGCCGGGGGAGTCCAGGGCGAGGGTGTCGAGCAGGCGGACCAGCCGAGGGTGCGGGGCGGTGCGGGCCAACTCGGCCTCGCGGCGCGCGGCGTCGGCGACCTGGCGGGCCTGGCGGGGGGCGAGTCCGGCGGTCGGCAGCACCTTGAGGGCCACGGTGTCGTCCACGCCGGCCGTGTTGTCCGAGCCGTCGGCACGAGTGGTGTCCTCGGCCCGGCGGGCGGCGTAGACGGTGGCCCATCCCCCTTCGCCGATCGGCTCGGTGACGATCCAGTCGCCGATCCGGTGGCCGGCGGGCAGCAGTTCCTGTCCGGACCCGCGGAAGGCCGGAACGTGCACCATCGGGCCCCTACCCCCGGGGCCCGGCGGCTTCGGGGCGCGGCAGGAGTGCCAGGTGCTCCTCGCGAACGATGCCGAACTTCAGGGCGAGTCCCACGACGGCCTCGCGCTTGCCGCTGCGGCGGTCCGCGCGGCCCGCGTCGTCGGGCAGGTCGATGCGGAGCTTCTCGTCGGCGAGGTAGTCGAGGTGCGAACTGACCGCGCGGGCGGTGAGCCGGGCGCAGACGGGGTGGTCGCGCAGCCGCGCGACCACCTGGGGGGTGGTGGGCACGGCGGCGGGGGAGCGGTCACGCAGCCACGGCTCGCAGAGCGCGACCAGGACCAGGAAGTAGGTGGCGGTCTCGTCCAGCGAGTACGCCGTCATGGTGCGGCTCTCCCAGGAGCCGCCACCGCGGGCCTGCGGGTCCAGGTAGACGTGGTCGGGCGCGAACACCTGGAAGGACAGCGGCGTCTCACGCCGTGAGGGCAGCACCACGCGGGAGAACTCGAACGGGATCGGCGCGCCGATGCGCCGTGGCGGCACCCGCAGGTACTCGCCGGCGCCCTCCGGGTTCTCCACCAGATAGGCGTGGGTGCTGCTGAGGTTGCTCAACTGCCAGTGGTCGTCGGTCGCGTGGATCTCGCCGGCGAGGCGGGAGACCGTCTCGTCGCCGAGTCGGAGCTCCACCGGCGTGCCGGCGGAGCCGCGGCCGAAGCGCACCCGCTCCCCCGGACCGAGCCGCAAGGTCACCGCGTCCTCGCCGTTCCCCTCCGGCAGGTGGACGAGAATCCCGCTCACCGTTCCTCCGTCCCGCGCACCGCTTCCCCGTTCGCCTGCCGATCGTTGTCGGACGGACGGAACGTTACCTCCTTGGGCATGACAATAAACCGTATGGTGGCGCAGGCCACGCGACGGTGAAGCAGGGGAACGCGCGTGCGGAGGGTCAGCGCATCGGCGCCCTCGGGTGCGGCAACGGCGCCGGCCGGCCGCCGCCCACGGCGGTACGGCCCGCGAGCGGGAGCACGCGTGCTCCCGCTCCGGCAGCCCGCAGCGGGCTGTGCCCGCTGATCGGGGACATCGTCGCCCTCCAGGAGTTCCGGTGCGGTCAGGGGACGGCGGGTCCGGCGGTGGTGTTCAGCCAGGTCCAGTCGGACCAGGTGGAGAATCCGGTCTGCCACTTGTGGTGGACGCCGGCGCTGCTGGTGCCGAAGACCTCGATCCGGCCGTCGGCGTTGGCGGTGGCGACGGTCTCGGTGCCGGCGCCGCCGAAGGTGTCCCACGGGCCGTAGGGCGCGTTGACGCCGGTCTGCCAGGTGTGCTGCGCGGTGCTGCCGTTGATGGCGAACACCTCCACCCGCCCGTCGGGCGAACGCTCACTGGTGAGTTGGGAGTCGGCGGGTCCGCCGGCGGGTTCCCAGTCGGACCAGGTGGTGGGGTTGGTCTGGTACTTGTGGAAGACGCCTGCGGGTCCGGAGGCGAGGACTTCGAGGCGGCCGTCCTGGTTGTGGTCGACGGTGAGGTCGTGGCCGCCGCCGCCGAAGGTCTCCCAGGTGGACCAGGCGCCGTTGACGGCGGTCTGCCATTGGTGTTGGAAGGTGGTGGTGTTGAGGGCGAAGACTTCGAGGCGGCCGTCGGGGGCCTTGCCGAGTGAGATGCGGCTGTCGGCGGGGCCGCCGCCGGCGGGTTCCCAGTCGGACCAGCCGCTGTTGGGTGCGGTCTGGTACTTGTGGAAGATGCCGGCGGGTCCGGAGGCGAAGACTTCGAGGCGGCCGTCCTGGTTGGAGCCGGCGGCGATGGAGTGGCCGCCGCCGCCGAAGGTCTCCCAGTCGGACCAGGTGCCGGAGGGCTGGAGCTGGTAGCGGTGCTGGAAGGTGGTGCCGTTGATGGCGAACATCTCCAGGCGGCCGTCGGGGTTCGGGCCGATCGCCAACTCGGCGCCGCCGGGGCCGCCCAGGGGTTCCCAGTCCGACCAGGCACCGCTCACGGCGGTCTGCCAGGCGTGCGAGACGCCGTCGGCACCGGCTGCGAACACCTCCAGCCGGCCGTCCGCCGAACGCGCCGACACCACCTTCCCGGACTGCGCCGGATACACCAACGGCGCCGGTCCGGGCTCGTGGTGGCCGTGCCGGTCCGCGGCGGCGCGCGCCGCGTCCAGGTACCGCAGGTGGGCACCCGCGTTGTAGGTCGACCAGGGCTGCCAGTTGGTGCCGCCGTTGGAGATGCGGAAGGTCTCGTCGGCGTTGCACTGGGCGTCGTAGGCGCAGGCGTCGGTGACCTCGGGATGCCAGTAGTCGTTGATCTCCCACAGGCCGCGGTCGGTGGACGGCGGGGTGTTGTTCTGGACGTTGGACGCCAGCGGGTTGCAGCTGGACTCGGCCATGCCGACGGCGATCGCGGTCACCAGGGCGTCGCCCCGGAACCCCGCGTTGTAGCCGACCTCGGCGCACAGGTCGATGCCGGTGGCGGCCGGTGCGGGCGTGGCGCCGACCACCAGGCCCGCCGCCACGCCCAGTGCGGCGCATGCGGACAGCAGGACCCGGTGGGACGCCCGGCGGGCAGGTTGTGTGCTGGTCACGTGGTCGCTCCTCAACTGACGGCGGGTCCGGCGGTGGTGTTCAGCCAGGTCCAGTCGGACCAGGTGGAGAATCCGGTCTGCCACTTGTGGTGGACGCCGGCGCTGCTGGTGCCGAAGACCTCGATCCGGCCGTCGGCGTTGGCGGTGGCGATGATCTCGGTGCCGGCGCCGCCGAAGGTGTCCCACGGGCCGTAGGGGGCGTTCAGGTTGGTCTGCCAGGTGTGCTGCGCGGTGCTGCCGTTGATGGCGAACACCTCCACGCGGCCGTCCGCGGTGGGCTGGCTGGTGAGTTGGGAGTCGGCGGGTCCGCCGGCGGGTTCCCAGTCGGACCAGGTGGTGGGGTTGGTCTGGTACTTGTGGAAGACGCCTGCGGGTCCGGAGGCGAGGACTTCGAGGCGGCCGTCCTGGTTGTGGTCGACGGTGAGGTCGTGGCCGCCGCCGCCGAAGGTCTCCCAGGTGGACCAGGCGCCGTTGACGGCGGTCTGCCATTGGTGTTGGAAGGTGGTGGTGTTGAGGGCGAAGACTTCGAGGCGGCCGTCGGGGGCCTTGCCGAGTGAGATGCGGCTGTCGGCGGGGCCGCCGCCGGCGGGTTCCCAGTCGGACCAGCCGCTGTTGGGTGCGGTCTGGTACTTGTGGAAGATGCCGGCGGGTCCGGAGGCGAAGACTTCGAGGCGGCCGTCCTGGTTGGAGCCGGCGGCGATGGAGTGGCCGCCGCCGCCGAAGGTCTCCCAGTCGGACCAGGTGCCGGAGGGCTGGAGCTGGTAGCGGTGCTGGAAGGTGGTGCCGTTGATGGCGAACATCTCCAGGCGGCCGTCGGGGTTCGGGCCGATCGCCAACTCGGCGCCGCCGGGGCCGCCCAGGGGTTCCCAGTCCGACCAGGCACCGCTCACGGCGGTCTGCCAGGCGTGCGAGACGCCGTCGGCACCGGCCGCGAACACCTCCAGCCGGCCGTCCGCCGAACGCGCCGACACCACCTTCCCGGACTGCGCCGGATACACCAACGGGGCGGGGCGCGGACCGGTTCCCGGGGTGCAGGGCATGGTGATCCCGCGCTCCGCCAGGTAGGGGATCGGGTCGGTACGCACGGTCGCGTCCGGGTCGGCCCAGACCCGCAGGTGCAGGTGCGGCCCGCTGGAGGTGCCCTCGCTGCCCATCTGCGCGATCGGCTGACCGGCCGTCACGTGGTCGCCGGTGGCGACGTCCCGCTCGCGCATGTGCCCGTACTCGGTGATGGTCCCGTCCGGGTGCAGGATGCGGATCCACTGGCCGTAGCCCTGCGCCGCGCCGGAGACCAGTACCCGGCCGTCGCCGACCGCGTAGATCGGGGTGCCGTAGTCGTTGGCGATGTCGATGCCGTTGTGCTCCGGGGTGTAGCCCTGGGAGATGTAGCCGGCCGCCGGGCAGGACGCCGCGAATCCGTCGGCCGCTGCAGGGGTGGCCGAGGCGGGGGCGGCCGGCAGGGTGACCGGCAGCAGCAGGGTGACCGCGGCCATGGCCAGGCGCGCGGCCCGGCGGGAGGTGCGACGGGTGAAGGAGGGGAACACCGGGCCGCCCCTCACGCCTTGCACGGACGGCCGACGGTGCCGCCGGGCGCCGACGGGCCCGCGGCGCCCGGTTCCGGTGCGGCGACGAACCCGCCGGGGGAGTTCGGGACGCTGCTGCGGGTGGGGTGGTGCGCGGTCAACGTGACCTCCTGCGGGCGTGACGGCCACCTGTCCGGACCGCCGGGGAGTGGGGCGGTTGGGACGGTAGCCACGCACCGCACGGCACAGAACCCGGAACCATCCGGACTGACAGGGGCTCACCGGCCGAGGAGACTGTCGTCCTCCGGACGGGGCTGTGCAGGGCACGCCGGACGGCGGCGGGAATGCGTGGTCGGCACATGCGTGGTCAGCAGGAGTCGACGGACCGGCCCCGCCCCGGCAGAGGCGGGCCTGAACGGCCGGGGACCCGTAGGGCGGGGTCAGCCGCCCGCCGGGGGTCAGCGCCGTGCGGCGGCCTTGTCCAGGTCGGCGGTGAACCTTGCGAACTCCTTCCGCCAAGCGAGGCGAACGTTCATCCGGGTGGGTTCGTCGTGCCCGGGGAGGGCGAACGGGAAGGAGCTCCAGAGCAGTCGGCGGCGGACCGTGCCCATCCGGCGGGCCGTTTCGTCCCGGTCGAAGCTGTAGACGAGGTCGCCCGGCCGCTGCCCTATGCCCCTGGTCTTGACCTGGTGGAAGTGGACGGACCGCGCGGTCGCGGTGACGAAGTAGGTGTCGGCGTCGAGGCCGCCGCCGAGGCAGGAGAGCCATGGGCTGTCGTCGAGGAACACGCCGAAGACGGTGAGCGGGGGATCGGTCGGATCCATCTCAAGCACCGTCTGCTCGACCTGCTTGATCGTGGCGTCCTTGCGCACTGCCATCCGTCCGTCCTCCCGTCCCGGTCGGCCCGGCGTCGGGGCCGGCCCTGTCCGTGACCGATCGGGCGCCGACTGCCGCCCGGGGTGGCCGGGCGCATCCCGTGCCCCGGCCGTGGCCCAACGTAGGGGCTGCGGGGGGCGGAGTGGATGACGGTCGGCACCGAAAGACTTGGGAGGTCCGGGACCTCTCGGTCCCGAGGGGTCGGTCCGGTGACCGGTGGCGGAGGGCGCCGGGGAGAGCCTGCGGGCGGTCCCGGTGCGCGTCGGCCCGTCGGCCCGCGTCACCGACGCGTGGCGGGGAACCGTGAGGCTGCGCCGGACGGAGGTGACGCAGGGCGGCGGCCGGGGCCGAGCCGTCGGCGGCCGAGCGGATTCACGAGTGGCCGCACGGGTGAACGGTCGTCAGATGCTCAACCCGCCAGTGGGAATTCGCACCAGACGTTCTTGCCGCTGCCGAGCGGCTCCACACCCCAGTTCCCGGCGAGGGCGTCCACCAGCAGCAGGCCACGGCCCGAGGTGGCGGTCTCGCCGGGGGCCCGACGGTGAGGCAGGGCGCTGGAGCGGTCCTGGATCTCCAGCCGGATGCAGGGGGTGCTCCCGGTCCGCAGTTCCATGGTGAGCAGGGCGCCCCCGTCGGTGTGCACCAGGGCGTTGGTGATCAGTTCGTCCGCAGTCAGTTCGACGTCGGACAGCAGGTCCGTCGCGCCCCACGCGGCCAGGGCCTGGCGGAGCACGGCCCTGGTCTGAGCCAGCCCTTCCGGATCGGCCTGGTGGACGTGCTGGGTCAGCTGCCTGGTGGCGTGGGCGCCGGGTACGGCTGCGCGGTGCAGCAGCAGGAGGGCCATGTCGTCGCTGCTGCCGAGGCGGTTCGGGTGGCCGCCGCAGAGGTGGTCGGCGAGCGCCTCGGTGTCGGTCGGCCCGGCGCGCATGGCGGCGGCGAGGTCCTCGATGCCGTCCGCGATGTCCCGGCCGGGGTGCTCGACCATGCCGTCGGTGCACAGGAGCAGGGTGTCCGAGGGAGCGAGGTCGAGGCGGGTCTCGGGGTAACCGTCCTGGCCGAACACCGTGGCCACGCCGAGCGGCAGACCACCGCGGACGCTGGCCCAGCCGGTGCGGCCGGTGCTGTGCCGCACGAGTGGTTCGAGGTGGCCGGCCCGGACCAGGCGCAGTGTGCCGGTCTCCAGGTCGGCGTCGACGTAGATACAGGTCGCGGACCGCTCGGTGTCGAGCTCGGCGAGGAACCCGGAAGCGCGGGCCATGACCGTCGCGGGAGCGTGCCCCTCGGTTGCGTAGGCCCGCAGGGCTATCCTCAACTGACCCATGACGGCGGCCGCGTGGCTGTCGTGCCCCTCCACGTCGCCGACCACGAGACCCACCCGCCGACCGGGCAGAGGGATGACGTCGTACCAGTCTCCGCCCACCTCGCGTCCGCTGCGGCCGGCGCGGTAGCGGACGGCCACCTCGCCGCCGTCGATCTCGGGGATGCGGCGCGGCAGCATGGTGGTCTGCAGCGTGGTCGCGAATTCGCGTTCCTGGTCGAAGAGCATGGCGCGTTGCAGGGACTGCGCGACGGCGCTGCTGAGCGCGATGCAGATGTTGCGGTCCTCGGTGCTGAAGTGGTGCCTGTCCCGGTAGAACAGGCCCATGGCGCCGATGGAGCGGGCCTGCGCGGCCAGGGGCAGGAAGGCCGCGGCCTCGATCCCCATCTCCTCGGCGTAGGGCAGCAGGCGGGGGTAGCGGGTGGTGAGCTCCTCCCGGGTGCTGACGAAGCGCGCGTGCCGGGTGAGCACGGCCTCGGACAGCGGCAGCCCGTCCTCCAGGTGGGTCAGCGAGAGGTCGTCCTGGGCCCTGAGCTCCGCCGACGGCTGCTCGGTCACGGCGACGAGGCGCATGACGTCCCCGTCCACCAGCCCGAGGGCCAGCCCGTCCGCGCCGAAGCGTCGCAGCCCTTCGCTGTCGGTCAGCACGTTGGTCACGTCGCGGACGGTGATGGCGCGGGCGAGGGCTTCGGTGGTGGCGCGTACGGAGTCGGTCTGGCGGCGGCGGTCGGCGGCGAGCGTCCGCATCCCCTCGGCGTGGGCCAGCTCCTCCTCGGCGTTGCGGACGATGCCGACGATGCGGTAGGGGTGCGCCTGCGGGTCGCGCAGGATGCGTCCCTGCGTGTGCGCCCAGCGCAGGGACCCGTCGCGGCAGACGATGCGGAAGTACGACGCGAAGGTCAGGTGCCCCTCCCGCAGCGCGAGGGACACGGCCTGGTCGAGCCGCTCGCTGTCCGTCGGGAGCACCCTGGCGGACAGCGACGCGGGCACTCCGTCGAACTCGTCGGCCCGTAGGTCGAACACCTCCAGGCCCACGTCGTCGAGGTGGTAGGTGCCGCTGTCGAGGTCCCAGTCGAAGCTGCCCATGCCGTTGAGCGCCAGCCGGTCGTTGGCCGCGGTCGGCTCGGTGTCACCGGAGGAGCGTGGCGACGGCGAAGACGCGCGGGCGGACACGGGGCGGGTGGTTCCGGGGCCGTGGCCGCCCGGAGACCTGGACGTGTTCGCCATGGCAGGGCTCCCGTCCGATCGATGGCCCGCTGCCGGATCATCCGCGACGGGCATGCCGCCGCCGTGCGATCACGGAGTGTGGCGTGCACGTGCGAGGACGACGCGCCTGGGTGCTCCGTCGCCCGCGTCGGTCCGGTCCCGGAACACCTGGTCAGTCTATCCACGGGTCGACGGCTCGGCACCGATGCGAGCCGCGGTTCAGGCCCTCCCGGCCGCACCCGGGCGGGTTCCCCCGCCGACGGCGCTCGGCCCTGACGGCCGGAGCGTTCCTCGCGTCGGCGTACCGGCTGGTGTGCTTCGGGCACGGAGCGCCATCGCGCTCGTCCGGCCGGGGCGTCCCGGCCCCGGCGTCGGCTCCGCAGGGTACGCGGACGGCCACCGGCGGGTGGTGTGCCCGCGATCCGTCCGCGGACCTCGTGCTCGGCCTCGCCGCCGGCGGACCGGGAGTGCCGCCCGGCTGTCGTGAAGCACCGGTGTGCTCTGTTTCAGTTGTCGCCGAAGTCGTACGCCACGGTGACCGGGGCGTGGTCGGACCAGCGCTCGGTGTGGGTGGCGGCGCGCTCGACGTAGGCCTCGACGGCCTTGGCGGCCAGCCCGGGGGAGGCGACCTGGAGGTCGATCCTCCAGCCGGAGTCGTTGTCGAAGGCGCGGCCGCGGTAGGACCACCAGGTGTAGGGGCCGGTGCGGTCGGGGTGGAGGGTGCGGACGACGTCGACGTAGCCCGCCTCGTCGTAGACGCGGGAGAGCCACGCGCGCTCCTCGGGGAGGAAGCCGGCGGCCTTCTGGTTGGCCTTCCAGTTCTTGAGGTCCTCCGGGCGGTGGGCGATGTTCCAGTCGCCGCAGACGACGACCTCGCGGCCCTCGGTGGCGGCCCGGGCGCGGAGCTCGGTGAGGTGGACCAGGAACTCCGCCATGAAGCGTTCCTTCTCGTCCTGGCGTTCGGTGCCGACTTCACCGGAAGGGAGATAGAGGCTGGCCACGGTGAGGCCCGGAAGGTCGATTTCCGCATACCTGCCCGAATTGTCGAATTCCGCGGATGCGAAGCCGACCGCCGTGCGTGCCGGTTCCTGCCGGGACAGCACCGCGACACCCGCCCGGCCCTTGGCGGCCGACGGGGCCCAGACCGTGTGCCAGCCCTCCAGGTCGCGCAGCTCCACCGGCAGCTGCTCCGGCTCGGAGCGGACCTCCTGAAGGCAGATGACGTCCGCCTCGGTGGCGGCCAGCCACTCGATGAGGCCCTTCTTGGCGGCTGCCCGGATCCCGTTCACGTTGACACTCGTCACCACAATCACCCGGGAAGCCTATCGGGGCCCGCGGGCCCGGTCGGCGACGACGCGTCCGCATGTCGACAGGCCTGCGCGCCGGAATGCCGATATGGCGTGAACGCGACACGAGTCCCGGTGGCAGCCGCACCAACCGCTGCCATTGGTCTTGACCATCTCCGGAGGCAGCCCCTAGGGTCGCTTACTGCAAAGACCTTTAATAAAGAAGGACGGATAAAGCCCGCTCTCCCACCTGCCGCAACAGCGGACAGCGGGTCGGCATCCGCCCTCCTTCCGGCAGGGCGGACAGAGGACGACACAGGTGGAGGCCATGGTGGGGACGACAGGGCAGCTCGCGACGGTTCCGGAGCCGAAGTACTGGCACCTGCGCACGGTGCTGCTCCGCGCCATCGAGACGGAGTTCACCACCGGCCAGATCCTCCCGAACGAGCGTGAGCTCTCCGCCCGCTTCGGCGTGGCCCGGGCCACCCTCCGGCAGGCGCTCGACCAGCTGGAGCTGGAGGGCCGGCTGGTCCGCCGCCGCGGCATCGGCACCCTGATCGCCGCCCCGCGCGTCGGCGTCCCGGTCAACCGGCACGAGGAGGGCTGGCCGGGCACCGCCCGGAGCCAGGCGTGGCGCATCGTCGACTGCACCACCGCCCCGGCCACCCCCCGGCTCGCCAAGGCGCTGGGCGTCGTCGAGGGCGCCACCGTGCACACCGTGCGAAGGGTCCGCATGGTCCAGGGCCAGAACATGGCCACCGAGTCGCTGCACGTCCCCGCCGCCGTGCTGCCGCACCTGCCCGGCTTCCGGGCGGAGAGCGACCGGGCCCGCTCGGTGCTGCGCCAGCTGGAGCGCCTGGAGGTCGACGGCGAGTCCCGCTCGGTCGAGCTGGGCGTCGCGGAGGCCGGGGAGGCCGCCCTGCTGGAGCGTCCGCCGGGCTCGCCGGTCCTGGTGATGACCACCCAGTACGCGGCGGCCGGCCGCCTGGTCGCGATCGCCGTCTCCACCTACCGCGCCGACACCTGCAAGCTCACCTTCGGTGAGACCGGCCTGGTCGAGGTCACCCCCGTCGCTGCCTCCTCCGAGGTGCGCAGCGCCTCCTGAGCCACCCTCCGAAACCCTCGGGTCACGGGCCCGGACGCGACCACGGGCGTCCGGGCCCGCGACCGTCCGGGCGTCCGCAGGGCGAGACGCACGAGCGGGACCGGGCCGGCACACGCCCGCGGTGCCCATCGCCCGGCCCGGTGCCGGGCCGCTCAACCCCGGGCGCCGGTGCCCGTCGGGGGATCGACGGCGAACAACTGCTCCTCGACCTGGTCCAGCGCCACCCGCAGGGCACCCGTCGCGACCACCTCCGAGCCCAGTGCGGCCAGTGCCACCTCGGGCGCGCGCAGCGTGAGCTGGGCCAGGCGCTCGCGCAGCGGCTCCAGGACGCCGTCCAGGCCGGCCGCCCAGCCGCCGACCACCACCAGCTGCGGGTCGATCGCCAGCACCAGTGCCGCCACCCCCTGCACCAGCCGGGTCAGGAACCGGTCCATCGCGACCTGCGCCACCTCGTCGCCCTCGCGGGCCAGCTTCAGCACCCGGGCGACGGCGGCCTCGTCCAGCGGGTTGAGCGGCTTGCCGGTGGTGGAGAGCAGTCGCTCGGGGGTGACCTCCTGGCCGAGCAGGTGCAGCGCGCCGATCTCGCCGGCCGCACCGCCGAAGCCGCGGTGCAACCGGCCGTTGATCAGCGAGCCGGCGCCGGGGCTGAGGCCGGCCATCACGAACACCACGTCGTCCGCGCCGATCGCCGCGCCCTGCCAGTGCTCGGCGATGGCGGCGAGGTTGGCGTCGTTCTCGATCATGACCGGGCAGCGGAACGAGCGGCGCAGCCGAGCGCCCAGGTCGAGGCCGGTCCAGCCGGGCATCGCGGTGCCGAGCTGCACCGCGCCGTCCCGGTCGACGATGCCGGGGGTGCCGACGCCGACCGCCCAGAGGTTGTCGCGGGAGACGCCGGCCTTCCGCAGCGCGTCGGTGACCACCGCGCGGACGGCGGCCAGCCGCTCCTCGGCGTCCAGGGCCTCCTCGACCGGGCGGTAGTGACGGCCCACCACCTCGCCGGTGAGGTCGGCGAGGATCACCCGGACGTCGTGGACCCCGATCTCGATGCCGAGGATGTGCCCGGCCTCGGCACGGAACCGGAACCAGCGGGCCGGCCGACCGCGCCGTCCACCGCCGGGCTGGCCGCCGTTCTGCGGCTGCTCGACCTCGGCGACCAGGCCGGTCTCGACCAGGCCCTCGATCACGCCCTCCACCGTCGGCCGGGACAGCCCGGTGTCCCCGACCAGCTGAGTGAGGGTCACCGCATGGCCTGCCCGCAGCGCCCGCAGCGTCACCGCCGCATTGATCCGCCGCAGGAGCGAGGAGTCCCCACCGGTGAGTCGATCCGCCAAGACGCTGCCCTTCGCCGTACGCGCGACTGCCCTGGCGCGCGTGCCGAGTGCACGGTGACCGCCGGATGCCGACCACCGAGGGCCGACCGCCGAGTGTCCCGCGAGAGTCCGCCGCCCGGCGCGCCGGCACGGCAGCATCGGGCCGCCTGCGCCAGGCCGGAGGGCATGTGCCGGATGCTACCCGGGCGTGACCTGGACGGGCGAGCATCTTCGCAGCTCACCCCGGCTTCGGTATCGAAATGGTACGCACCGGGTGGCGGTGGGGGATCCGGCTCGCCACCGCCCCCGACACGGTCCTCGCATCGGGGCGCGTCGAGGCGGGAGGGGCGCGGCGAGGAGGGACGCGGCGGCGTCCCGGGCGGTCCGCGCGACCGCCCGGGAGCCTCTATGCTGCGGGCATGCCGAACGAGACGCACACGGCCCATCCAGGAGCAACTGCGGTGTCGGATCGAAGCTTTGTGCGGAGAGAGACCCGGCCCACGCCCGTCCCCTTCGTGCCCGAGGTGACCCTGCACATGGCGGAGGACGCCATCGCGCTCTGGGAGACCACCGAGGACGCGCGTGGCGAGATCGGCATGCCACCGCCGTTCTGGGCGTTCGCCTGGGCCGGCGGGGTCGGGGTGGCGCGGTACGTGCTCGACCACCCGGGGCTGGTGGCCGGGCGGAGGGTGCTGGACCTCGCGGCCGGCTCCGGGCTGGTGGGGATCGCGGCCGCGCTGCGCGGTGCCCGATCGGTGCGGGCCGCCGAGATCGACGCCTACGCCGTGGCGGCGATCGAGATCAATGCGGAGGCCAACGGCGTCCGCATCGATGCCGTGGTGGCGGATCTGCTGGACGGGGACGGCACGCCGGCCGAGGTGGTGCTGGCCGGGGACGTCTTCTACGAGCGGGCGATGGCCGCTCGGTTCCTCCCGTTCCTGGAGCGGGCGCTGGCCCGCGGCGCCGAGGTCGTCGTCGGCGACCCCGGACGGGCCTACCTGCCGCGCGAGCGGTTCACCTCCCTGGCGGCGTACGAGGTTCCGGTGGTGGCCGATCTGGAGGACGCGGCGCTCAAGACCACCACGGTCTGGCGCCTCGACCCGCCGCGCGGCTGACTCCCCGTACGGCGGCGCGGCGGGCGGCCGTCCGCACACCGGGACTTCCGGTGGGGCGGCCTGACGCCCTGACGGAAGCTCGGGGACGGTCCGGGGGCGCTCACGGATGGCTGAGCGCGTACGTGCGGAAGGTCGCCAGCAGCGGCAGCACGTCCGTCTTGCTCGGCTCCTCCGTCACCGCGCGCATGGCGTCGATGACCGTGCAGGCGATCACCTTGGTGACCGCCAGGTCGTCGGCGGCGGCCGTCTCCCCCCAGACGCACAGCGTCTGGGCCAGCAGGGCGCTCATCCGGGCGCCGATGTTCGAGCTCACCGCGTCGGTGAGCTCCTCCAGTTCCTCGTCGGTCATGCTGGATCGCAGCCCGAAGGCGAGCGCCATCAGGGTGTCGATGGCGTGCTCGCCGTACGCCGCGACCAGGGCCGGCAGCGCCCGTTCGCCCGGGCCGCCGGCGGCCAGCGCGGTCAGTGCCTCGTCGTCGTCCTTCCACGCCGCTTCCAGCGCGGCGAGGGCCCGCAGGGCCTCGTCTACCGTCAGGCCGTCTGTCATGCCGAGAACGGTATTGAGCCCGGCCGGGCCCGGCGACGGCCGGGCGTGGATTCTCACTCCTTCGAGCGACACCGGCCCGGATTCCCGCGCCCCGGTCCCACCGTGCCCCCTCCGGAGACCCGGGCCGCCCGGCCCCGCCGCTACGCGGGCGCGTTCACGGCGGTGAACTCCGCCGCGTCCCAGCCGCCGTGCAGCTCCGGAGCCAGCGCCGCGGACGCCAGCGCCGTGAAGTCCCCTGCGCCGGCCGCCCGTTCCGGCAGGGCGCCGAGCAGTGGGGCGCCGGCCGCCGTCGGCAGGTCGGCCAGGTTGCAGCGGTCGGCGAGACCGGGGGAGTCGGGCCAGGCGCCGATGACCACGCCGAGCAGCGGCAGGCCGCGCGCGGCCAGCGCCTCAGCGGTGAGCGCCGTGGTGTTGAGGGTCCCGAGGCCGGCCGTCGCCACCAGCAGGACCTCCGCCGGGAGGCCGAGCTCCCGGACGGCGGCCGCCTGGTCGGCGAGTGTGCGGCCCTCCTCGTCGTAGCGGACCAGCAGGCCGCCGGCGCCCTCGACGAGCACCAGGTCGTGCGCGTCGGCGAGTTCGGCGACGGCCGCCGCGGCCCGGTCCGGCGACAGGTATGGCCGCCCCGACCGCCGCGCGGCCGTGTCCGGGGCCAACGGCTCCGGGTAGCGCACGAGTTCGCGCGTCGTCAGCGGCGCACCGACCAGGCGGGCCACCTCGTCGACGTCCCCCGGCTCGTCCGGTCCGACGCCGGTCTGCCCGGGCTTGAGCACCGCGACCCGCAGGCCCGCGCGGACCGCGGCCGCGGCCGCGGCGGCGGTCGCCACCGTCTTGCCGACCTCGGTGCCCGTCCCGGTCACGAAGAGGATCCGGGCGCTCATCCGGCCACCGCCGCCGCCGTCACCGCGGCCGCGATCCGCGACACGTCCTCGTCCTCGGTCACGTACGGGGGCATGGTGTAGATCAGGTCCCGGAACGGGCGCAGCCAGACACCCTCCCGGGCCGCCGCCTCGGTCGCCGCCACCATGTCCACCGGGTGGTCCAACTGCACCACCCCGATGGCGCCCAGGACGCGCACCTCCCGCACGCCCGGCAGCTCCGCCGCGCCGGCCAGACCGGTCCGCAGACCGGTCTCGATCCGCTTCACCTCGACCTGCCAGTCCTGCCCGAGCAGCAGGTCGATCGAGGCGTTGGCGACGGCCGCGGCCAGCGGGTTAGCCATGAACGTCGGCCCGTGCGCCAGCACCGGCATCTCGCCGCTGCTGATCCCGTCCGCGATCGCGCTCGTGCAGAGCGCCGCCGCCATGGTCAGGTAGCCGCCGGTCAGCGCCTTGCCCAGGCACATCACGTCCGGCGAGACGCCCGCGTGGTCGGCTGCGAACAGCGCGCCGCTGCGGCCGAACCCGGTGGCGATCTCGTCGAACACCAGCAGCACGCCGTGCCGGTCGCACAGTTCGCGCAGCATCCGCAGGTAGGCCGGCGAGTGGAAGCGCATCCCGCCCGCGCCCTGGACCACGGGTTCGACGATCACGGCCGCCAACTCGTCGGCGTGGCGCGCCATCAGCGCGTCGAACTGCGCCGCGTACTCCTCGTCCAGCGGCGCGTCGAAGCCGGCCGGCGGCTCCGGTGCGAAGAGCTGGCCGGGCAGCACCCCGCCCCAGAGGTGGTGCATGCCGCCCTTGGGGTCGCAGACCGACATCGGGTGGAAGGTGTCCCCGTGGTAGCCGCCCCGCCAGGTCAGCAGCCGGCGCTTGGCCGGGCGGCCGATGGACTGCCAGTACTGCAGGCACATCTTCATCGCGACCTCGACCGCCACCGAGCCGGAGTCGGCGAGGAAGACGTGTTGCAGCGGCTCCGGGGTGATCTCCACCAGGCGGGCGGCCAGCCGGACGGCGGGCTCGTGGGTGAGCCCGCCGAACATCACGTGGCTCATCCGGCCGAGCTGGTCGCGCACGGCCGCGTCCAGCACGGGGTGGCCGTAGCCGTGCACCGCCGCCCACCAGGACGACATGCCGTCGACCAGCTCCGTTCTGCCCGCGACCGGTCGGGCGAGCCGCAACCGCACCCCGGACGCGGACTCGACCACGTACGGGGTGACGGTGCCGGGCATCGGACCGTACGGGTGCCAGACGTGCGCCCGGTCGAGGGCGAGCAGGTCATCGGTGGGCAGATGGGCCATGGCGGTGGAGTTCCTCGGGGTCCCGTGTGCTTGTGGTTGTGGTTGCGGTTCCGGGGTACGGCGCTCAGGCGTTCGGCGCCAGCTCGGTGCCGGCGCCACGGCGGCGGACCCGGACCAGGCCGCTGCGCAGCTCGCCGTTCGGGTTCTCGCCCGCCGCCTCGTCGCCCGACGGGCCCTCGGCCGGCGCCTCGTCGCGCACCGGCGCGGCACGGTGGCCGCCGCAGGGACCGCAGCCGTGCCCGTCCCGGGCGTCGCCCGGAGCATCGGCCCGGCCGCCGGCCGGCTCCTCGCCGTGCCCGCCGCAGGGGCCGCAGCCGCCGCCGGCCGTCCCGCAGCCGCCGCCGGCCGCCGCAGCGGCCGCGACGTCGGCGCGGTGGCGCGGCAGGGTGGCCTCGCCGGCGCCCTCGACCTCGAAGCCCGCGTCCTTGATCATGTCGAGGTCGGCCTGACCGGCCTGGCCCTCGCTGGTCAGGTAGTCGCCCAGGAAGATCGAGTTGGCGAGGTGCAGACCCAGCGGCTGCATGGTGCGCAGGTGGACCTCGCGGCCACCGGCGATGCGCACCTCGGTGTCCGGGTTCACGAAGCGGACCATCGCCAGGATGCGCAGGCAGCGCTGCGGGGTGAGGTTCCACTCCTTGGCCAGCGGCGTGCCCTCGAACGGGATGAGGAAGTTGACCGGCACCGAGTCCGAGCCCAGCTCGCGCAGCGCGAACACCACGTCGACCAGGTCCTCGTCGCTCTCGCCCATGCCCGCGATCAGGCCGGAGCAGGCCGACAGGCCGGCGCCGTGCGCCTTCTGCACGGTGTCCACCCGGTCCGCGTAGGTGTGGGTGGTGGCGATGTCGCCGTAGGTGCCCTCGGAGGTGTTCAGGTTGTGGTTGTACGCGTCGGCGCCGGCCGCCTTCAGCCGCTCCGCCTGGTTGTCGGAGAGCAGGCCCAGGCAGGCGCAGATCTCGACGGCCGGGTCGGCCTCCTTGATCGCCGAGATGGTGTCGGTCACCCGGTCGATGTCACGGTCCGTCGGCCCGCGGCCGCTGGCCACCAGGCAGACCCTCTTGGCGCCGCCCGCGACGCCCGCCTTCGCCGCCTCGGCGGCCTGGTCCGGCTTGAGCCAGGTGTACTTGAGGATCTCGGCCTTCGAGCCCAGCCGCTGCGAACAGTAGGAGCAGTCCTCCGGGCAGAGGCCGCTCTTCAGGTTCACCAGGTAGTTGAGCTTCACCCGGCGGCCGAACCACCGCCGGCGCACCCGACCGGCGGCCGCGACCACGTCCAGCAGCTCGTCGTCGGTGGTGGCGAGAACGGCGAGCGCCTCCTCGCGGGTGGGGGCTTCCCCGCGCAGGCCCTTGGCGGTGAGGGTATCGAGCAGATCCATGAGCCTGATCCTGCCTGGTGGCCGACGGACGACGCCAGAGGGAACCCGCCAGAAGATCCCCGGGAGGATGTGCGAGTTGTCACAGTGTCGCCGCTCACGGTAGTGGCGCACGTCACTCCCCGGCCCGCTGCGGCTACCGACCGGTAGTCAGGTTCGGCCGCAGACCGCCCACCCCGTGATCTGCGACACCTGTGACCTGCTTAGAATCTCCGCCATGACCACGCAGGGGGAGCGCACCCCGTCATCGGGAGACCACGGAATCGACCACCTGCCGTCCGGGACGTACCGGCGGCCCAGGAGAAGCATCGCGCGCCGCGCGGTGGGGTGGGTCGTGGTGGTGGGAGTGGTGGCGGCCGGCGGCTGGATCATCACCCGCCCGACGCCCGGCGACTACATACCCGGGCTCGGTCCCTCCAGCAACGACGCCAGCAAGACGCCGCCGGTCGTCGGCACGCCGGCGCCGCGCACCGTCGCCGACCCCGAGGGCCTCGACGTCGACACCCTCTTCCCCGCCCAGCGGCTGGTGGAGGCCGGCGGCTACAAGGGCAAGCGTTCCGGCGTCCGCCAGGGCGAGGACTGCACCGAGGCGCTCCAGGACCGCACCCAGGACGTGCTGCGCGAGACCGGTTGCCAGGGCTACCTGACCGTCAGCTTCGCGGGCCAGGAGAAGCCGGTGCTCAGCAGCGTCACCGTGCTGCGATTCGCCGACCAGGCCGGGGCCGCCAGGGCCGCCGACGCGCTGCGGGCCAAGCCCGGCGCGCTCGCCTTCATCCTCCCCGACGCCACCACGGCCCGTCCGCCGGCCGCCGGCGCCGCCCAGCGCGGCACGGAGGGGCGCATCGAGGCCGTCGGCCGGCACGTGACCGTCACCAGCTCCCGGCTGCCCGAGGCGCACACCCCCGCGGCAACGGCCTCCGCCACCGGTACGGGCTCCGCCGCGCCGCTCACCGTCCCGCCCGGCCCGGCGGCGAGCCCGGAGCAGATCCTCGACGAGGCCACCCGGGCGGTCTCCTACGCCGCCGGCTCGCCGTTCGCCTGGATGTAGCCCGCCCCGGGCGGCGCCGAAGCGCCGCCGGTGCCGCCGGCCCGAACCTCCGGTGCCCTCTCGAACGCAGACGGCGGGGCCCACCACCCGGTGGGCCCCGCCGCCCTCACGCCCTCACCGTCCGAGCGCGCCGGCGGACGGACACCCCGCCGCGCCGGCACCGCCCGCGAACGGGCCTCAGCCGCCCAGCCGGTCCACCGCCGTGACCCGCAGGACCGCGCGGCCCTCCTCGTCCGAGCCGTACAGGTCGACCTCGGCGCTGATGCCCCAGTCGTGGTCGCCCTCCGGGTCGTCGAAGATCTGCCGGACCCGCCAGGCGGAGTCCTCCTCCTCGATGATCAGCATCTTCGGGCCGCGCGCGTCCGGACCGGTACCGAGGTCGTCGTATTCCTCCCAGTACCCGTCCATCGCGTCCGCCCAGCGGTCCGCGTCCCAGCCGTACTCGCCGTCCAGCTCCGCGAGCTCCTCGTAGTGCTCCAGCGCGCAGAGCTCCACCCGGCGGAACATCTCGTTGCGCACCAGCACCCGGAAGGCCCGGGCGTTGGCCGTCACCGGTGCCGGCTTGTCGTCCAGCGCCACCTCGGCGGCCTGCGGATCGGTCGGGTTGGCCAGCTGCTCCCACTCGTCCAGCAGGCTGGAGTCGACCTGGCGGACCAGCTCGCCCAGCCAGGCGATGACGTCCTTGAGGTCGTCGGTCTTGATGTCGTCGGGGACGGTCTGCTCCAGCGCCTTGTACGCGCCGGCCAGGTAGCGCAGCACGATGCCCTCGGTGCGCGCCAGCTCGTAGAAGCCGACGTAGTCCGAGAAGGTCATCGCCCGCTCGTACAGGTCGCGGACCACGGACTTCGGCTGCAGCTGGTGGTCGCCGATCCACGGGTGCGCCCGGCGGTACACCTCGTAGGCGTGGGTGAGCAGCTCCTCCAGCGGCTTCGGGTAGGTGATCTCCTGGAGCCGCTCCATCCGCTCCTCGTACTCGATGCCGTCGCGCTTCATCTCGCCGATGGCCTCGCCGCGCGCCTTGTTCTGCTGCGAGGCGAGGATCTGGCGCGGGTCGTCGAGCGTCGCCTCGACCACCGAGACCACGTCCATCGCGTACGAGGGCGAGGCCGGGTCGAGCAGCTCGAACGCGGCCAGTGCGAAGGTGGAGAGCGGCTGGTTGAGCGCGAAGTTCTCCTGCAGGTCCAGGGTGAGCCGGACGATCCGGCCCTCGGCGTCCGGCTCCGGCAGCCGCTCGACGATGCCGCCCTCCAGCAGCGAGCGGTAGATGGCGATCGCGGAGCGGATGTGCCGGCGCTGGGCGGCGCGGTCCTCGTGGTTGTCGGTCAGGAGCTTGCGCATCGCCTCGAAGGCGTTGCCCGGCCGGCCGATCACCGAGAGCAGCATCGCGTGGCTGACCTTGAACCGGGAGACCAGCGGCTCCGGGTCGGCGGCGATCAGCCGCTCGAAGGTCTCCTCGGACCAGCCGACGAAGCCCTCCGGCGCCTTCTTGCGGACGATCTTGCGCTTCTTCTTCGGGTCGTCGCCGGCCTTGGCGACCGCCTTGTCGTTCTCGATCACGTGCTCCGGCGCCTGCGCGACGACCTGCCCCACGGTGTCGAAGCCGGCCCGCCCGGCCCGGCCGGCGATCTGATGGAACTCCCGGGCCCGCAGGATGCGCACGCGGGTGCCGTCGTACTTGGACAGCGCCGTGAACAGCACCGTGCGGATCGGCACGTTGACGCCCACGCCGAGCGTGTCGGTGCCGCAGATCACCTTCAACAGGCCCGCCTGGGCCAGCCGTTCGACCAGCCGCCGGTACTTGGGCAGCATGCCGGCGTGGTGCACGCCGATGCCGTGGCGCACGAACCGGGAGAGGTTGCGGCCGAACTTGGTGGTGAAGCGGAAGTTGCCGATCAGCTCGGCGATGGCGTCCTTCTCCGCCTTCGAGCACATGTTGATGCTCATCAGCGACTGGGCCCGCTCGACCGCCTCCTTCTGCGTGAAGTGCACCACGTAGACCGGCGCCTGACCCGTCTTCAGAAGTTCTTCCAGAGTGTCGTGCAGGGTGGTGCGCCGGTACTCGTAGAACAGCGGGACCGGCCGGGTCGCGGAGCGCACCACGGTGGTGGCGCGCCCGGTGCGGCGGGTGAGGTCGTCCTCGAAGCGGCGGACGTCGCCGAGCGTGGCGGACATCAGCAGGAACTGCGCCTGCGGCAGTTCGAGCAGCGGGATCTGCCAGGCCCAACCGCGGTCCGGCTCGGCGTAGAAGTGGAACTCGTCCATCACCACCTGGCCGATGTCGGCCCGGTGCCCGTCCCGCAGGGCGATCTGCGCCAGCACCTCGGCGGTGCAGCAGATGATCGGCGCGGTCGGGTTGACGCTGGCGTCGCCGGTCATCATGCCGACCTGCTCGGTGCCGAACACCTTGCAGAGGTCGAAGAACTTCTCCGACACCAGGGCCTTGATCGGGGCGGTGTAGAACGTCCGCTTGCCCTCGGCCAGCGCCGCGAAGTGGGCACCGGCCGCCACCAGGCTCTTGCCCGAGCCGGTCGGCGTCGCGAGGACCACGTTGTTCCCCGACACCAGCTCGATCAGCGCCTCCTCCTGCGCCGGGTACAGCGTGATCCCGCGCTCCTCCGCCCAGGCGGCGAACGTCTCGAAGAGAGCGTCGGGAGTGGCGGGCTTCGGCATCAGGTCAAGGAGGGTCACCCGGCTATCTTGCCTGCTCGCCGCCGCCCCGGGCAAAGCCCGGGGCGGGTCGCGGGGCCGGAACTGCGGGCGGGGGACCCACCGCGGCGGAGCCCCGGCGGCCCTCGGCGGCGATCGCCGCCGCTGCGAGCCGCCGGGCCCTCCGCCCGCCGCCGGCCGGCGGCGGGGTGACGGGTGCCGTGTTGCCGACGGCCGCCGCGGCCTGGTCCGGGAACCGTTTCGAAGCCTGCTCGGTCAGGTCCCCGGACAGTCGAAGAGCCGGGGACGTCGTCCTTGTTGATCCCGTGCGCGTGAGCGGTGGATCGGGAGCCGGCCCTGTGCCACGACGCACATTGCCCGCGCCGCGCCCGACGTGCCAGAGTGCCGACCATGGCCCACCGCACCGCGCCCGAACCGCCCGCCCTCGTCCCCGCGGCCGCCCCGGAAGGGGCCCCGGCCCCGGGCGCCGTCTTCGACTGGCTCGACGAGACGGCCGAGCTGCGCGCCCGCGCCGGCCTCACCCGTGCTCTGCGCAGCCGCCCCGCCGACGACCCGGTGATCGACCTCGCCGGCAACGACTACCTCGGGCTCACCCGGCACCCCGCCGTCACCCGGGCCGCCGCCGACGCCGCCCTCCGCTGGGGCGGCGGCGCCACCGGCTCCCGCCTGGTCACCGGCACCACCGCCCTGCACACCGAACTCGAAGGCGAACTCGCCGAGTTCTGCGGAGTGGAGGCGGCCCTGGTGTTCTCCTCCGGCTACACCGCCAATCTGGCCGCGCTCACCGCGCTGACCGACCCCGACACCCTGATCGTCTCCGACGCCTACAACCACGCCTCGCTGATCGACGGCTGCCGGCTCGCCCGTGGCGAAGTCCACCGCGCGCCCCACGACGACCCCGACGCCGTCCGCGCCGCCCTCGCCGGACGCACCCACCGGCGCGCCCTGGTGGTCACCGACTCCGTCTTCTCCGTCGACGGCAACGCCGCCCGGCTGCTGGAGCTCTCCGCCGCCGTCCGCGCCCACGGCGCCGCGCTCCTGGTCGACGACGCGCACGGGCTCGGCGTCCTCGGCCCCGGCGGCTCCGGCGCCCTGGCCGCCGCCGGGCTCGCCGGCGAGCCGGACACCGTCGCCACCGTCACCCTCTCCAAGTCGCTCGGAGCCCAGGGCGGCGCGGTGCTCGGCCCGCACCGGGTCATCCGCCACCTCGTCGAGACCGCCCGCACGTTCATCTTCGACACCGGCCTCGCTCCGGCCGCCGCCGGCGCCGCGCTCGGCGCGCTGCGTCTGCTGCGCGCCGAGCCGCACCGCGCCGAACGCGCCCGCGAGGTCGCCCGCAGCCTCGCCGACCGGCTCACCGCCGCCGGCCTGCGGGCCTCCACCCCGGACGCGGCGGTCGTCTCGGTGCGCGCCCCCGGGCCCGAGGCCGCCGTCGCCTGGGCCGCGGACTGCCGCCGGGCCGGACTCGCGGTCGGCTGCTTCCGCCCGCCGTCCGTCCCGGACGGCGTCTCGCGCCTGCGCCTCACCGCCCGCGGCGATCTGACCGATGCCCAGATCGCGGACGCCGTACGGACGATCGCCGCGCTCGCCCCGGCCGCGGCGCACACGGCCTGAGCCGAGTCCGGGGCGCGGCGCCGCGGTGGCGGCTCCCGGTGCCGCCCCGGCCGCTCAGACCCGAATCCGCAGGTAGTGGCCGACGGTCCGTCAGTTGATCTCTGTGCTGGCCGTTGGCCCGGGTTCAGGGTTTCCGGGTAGGCCGACGGTCCGGCTGTCGTGCCGGGTGGACGGCTTTCCAGGGCGGGGATGGGTGGTTCGGGCCGGTAGGGGCGGTAGGTCAGGTGGCCGTCAGGTGCCGGTGGGCTCGAATCCGGGCCAGCGTGTTGGCGATCAGCTCGCGGGCTTCGGCGGTGAACCGGAGCCGACGGCGGCGGGCGGTCGTGGTCCAGCGGGCGGCGCGGCGGATCAGCAGCCGTCGCACGGTGGCGATGCGGCGGCGGGCCCGGCCGATCGGGGCGAGCGTCTGCAGCCAGGCGGTGAGGTTGTAGGCCAGCAGCGCGCCCCACATCCACATGCTGTTGACGGCGTGGGAGCCGGACGGCAGGTGGTTGAGTCCGGCTCCGTGCGCGGTGTCGCGGAACAGTTCCTCGATCCTGGTGCGGCGGCGGAACTCCCACTCCGCCACCGCGACCTCCTCGTCCAGGTCCAACGGCTCGTTGGTGGCGATGAACGAGTAGGCGTATGCCTGTTCCTCCAGGCCTTCCAGGACCAGGGCGAGCTGGTCCTTGCCGACGGTGCGCGAGCGGCGCGAGCGCGGGTCGGCGGACAGTTCGGCGGCGTCGTAGCGCACCCGTCGCGCGATCACCCGGGTGCCTTCGGGCCAGCCGGGTGGCGCGTAGTCCAACAGTGCGACCTGCGCGGCCGGGTAGTCCAGGGCGTCGATCCAGTCGTCGACGTGCACGGCGGCCACCGCCCGCCACAGCGGTCGGCTTCGCGGTACGGCAAGCCTGAACAGCGCCCGGCGGGCGACGATCTTCTCGGCGACCCTCCCCGCGTAGTAGCCCGTATCGCCCTGGATCAGGATCTGCCCGGTGGCTCCGGCCGTGCGCACGGCGTCCACGGCCCGGTCGATCTGGGCAGGGGCGACGGTGCGGCCGTCCGAGCGGCCGTCGAGGAGATCGGCGGCCAGGACGGTGCCGGCCTGGGCCCAGTGCGCGGCGTGCACCCGCCCCGAGACCTCGCCCTTGTAGGAGCGGACGACCCGTTCCTTGCGGGTGGAGAACACCTCGACGTCCTTGGCGTCCAGGTCGATAGTGACCGACCCGGACAGGATCGGGGCCCGATCCCTGGCCGGCAGCGCGGCGAGCGCGCGGGCGGTGACCTTGGCGCACGCGGTCTCGATGCCCTCGCGCTGCACCTGGCCGAAGCGTGCCGCCAAGGTGGCGGCGGTGGTCGCGGCCGGGAGTGGCGCGGGCAGCAGCCCCTCGCCCACCACGTCCGCGCGCAGCCGGTCGAAGCCGACCAGGTGGTCCTCGCCGGTCAGCTGAACCACCGCCGTTGCCAGCGCAAACTCCCCACCCGACAGGCCCCGATCACGTACCTTGACCGGCCCGATCCCGGCGTCAAGAGCGGCCGTGACCCCCAGCACCCGGTCCAGCTCGGCCACCAGCACCAGGCCGCCGTTCTCGGTCAGCGACCCGTCCACCCCACCCACCCGAGCGTCCAACCTGGTCCAGCGCCCGCCGGAGGTGCGGGAGGCGGTACGACGACGCGATATCTTCTTCACCAGACAGGTGTCCTTGCAGGTTGAGTGGTTAGGCGTAGAGAACCTCGATCATCTCAAACCAGCACGGGCACCTGTCGCCGTATCAGCCCGACGTACGCCGCACTACCTGCGGATTCGGGTCAGAGCCCGGCCAGCTCCAGCAGGAGCGCAGTCCCCGCGTCCCGCCGCCCGGCTGCGGCACGCGGGGCGGCGACCACCACCGCGCCCACCCGGCACCAGGCGAGCACGCGTTCAGGGTCCGAGCCCGGAACCCCCGCCGCGAGGGCGCCGACCCGCCGCTCCAGACCGGGCCGGTCGGTGACTCCGTCGATCGCCCAGTCCACCAGGTCGAAGTCCGGGTCCCCGAGCGACGGCCGGGGGTCGATCGCGACCGGCCCGGCCGGGCCGTCCAGGACGTTGCCCGGGTGCAGGTCGCCGTGGACCAGCGCCGTCGGGCCGCCGTCGGCCAGCTCCGCGGCGAGCGCGCGGGCCCGGCCGATCGCCGCGGCCGTCGCCGCTCCCGGTGCCCGCCGCTCGGTGAGGTCGAACAGGAACTCCACGCGCTCCGCCAGCGTCCCCAGCGCGAGCCCGTCCACCGGCACCGACCGCAGTGCGCCGAGCAGCGGCGCCACCTCCTCCGGGCGCCACGCCCGCTGCCGCAGTGTCGTACCGGGTCGCACGTCGGCCAGCAGCAGGGCGCCCGCGGCCGGGTCGTCCGCCAACACCCTGACCACTGGCGGGAGTCCGGCCCACGCCCGCAGTGCCACCGCCTCCTGCCGGGCCACCTCGGGGTCGGGCGTCAACTTCAGCCAGACGCTCTCGCCGCCGTCCCGGTCGTCCTCGCGTCCGTCCCCGCTCGTGCAGCGGAACACCCGGGCCGTGCCGCCCCCGCCCGCCGCGCGGACCGTCAGACCCCAGCGCCCGGCCAGCTCCGCCACCAGGCCGGGCAGCGCATCGCACCACGCCTCCGCCGGCGCCCCGAACCGCACCGCCAGCCGCGCCCGTACGTCCGCCGGCACCGGAGCCACCGCCGCCGACGCCCCGGTCTCCGCCGCCGACGCCCCGTGTACTCCCATTCGAACCCCTCCGCCCCGTACAACCGCCCCGCACCGCACGGGCACCTCGACACCTCGACGCCCCGCGCAGCCGTGTGCGGGCACCCCGTCGCACCGCAGTGCGTCCGATCGGATGACCGACGGCGGCCAGCCTATGCGGCTGCCCGGCCCGAACGATCAGGATTTCCGCGCCCGACTGGGCTGCACGCGCCTCGGCTCGCCCGCGGCCTTCGGATGGTCCGGCGGGTACGGCAGCTCGCCCAGCCCCTCGTCCCGCAGCTGCCGCTCGTACAGCTCCAGCAGCCCGTCCAGCCTGAAGGCCTGCCCGTCCATCTCCGCCTGCAGGTCGCCGACCTCGGCGAAGCGGGCGGGCAGCGTCCGCAGGTCGAAGTCCTCCGGCGCGGCGTCGTCCAGCTCCTCCCAGTGCAGCGGCGCCGAGGCCGTCGCCCGCGGGCGGGCGCGAAGCGAGTACGCGGACGCGATGGTCCGGTCCCGGGCCATCTGGTTGTAGTCCACGAAGATCCGCTCGCCGCGCTCCTCCTTCCACCACGCCGTGGTGACCCGGCCCGGCAGCCGCTGCTCCAGCACCCGGCCCAGTGCGATCACCGCGTGCCGCCCGTCGGTGAACGTCCACCGCGGCTCCAGCGGCACGTACACGTGCAGGCCGCGCCCGCCCGAGGTCTTCGGCCAGCCGCGCAGCCCGAACTCCTCCAGCAGCGCCTGCAGTTCGTGCGCGGCCCGCACCGCGTCGCGGAAGTCCGTCCCCGGCTGCGGATCGAGGTCGATCCGCAGCTCGTCCAGGTGGTCGGTGTCCGAGCGCCGTACCGGCCAGGGGTGGAAGGTCAGGCAGCCCAGGTTGGCGGCCCAGAGCACCGCGGCCGGCTCGGCCGGGCAGATCTCGTCGGCCGAGCGGCCGCTCGGGAAGCTGATCCGCGCCGTCGGCAGCCACTCCGGCAGGCCCTTCGGCGCACGCTTCTGGTAGAAGAACTCGCCCTCCACCCCGTCCGGGAACCGCTGCAGCGTGGTCGGACGGTCCCGAAGCCCGCGCAGCACCCCGTCCGCGACCGCCAGGTAGTACTGCGCCACGTCCATCTTCGTGAAGCCGCGCTCCGGGTAGTACACCTTGTCCGGATTCGACAGCCGGACGCTGCGCCCGGCGACATCCAGTTCCACGGCCGATCCCGATCCCATGCCATTCACGCTAAGCGCGCCCGGCCCGACGCGCGCCCCGGAACGGTTGGCACGAGGATCGGAACCATGGACCTGCCCGTGATGCCGCCGGTGGCACCGATGCTCGCCAAGTCGGTCGCCGAGATCCCGCCCGGGATGCAGTACGAGGCCAAATGGGACGGCTTCCGCACCATCGTCTTCCGCGACGGCGCCGAGGTGGAGCTCGGCAGCCGTACCGGCAAGCCGCTGACCCGGTACTTCCCCGAGCTGGTCGAGGCCCTGCAGCGCGAGCTGCCGCCCCGCTGCGTCCTCGACGGGGAGGTGGTCATCGCCCGGGACGGCCGGCTGCGCTTCGAGGAACTGCTGGAGCGGATCCACCCCGCCGCGAGCCGGGTGCGGATGCTCGCCGAACGCACCCCCGCCTCCTTCGTCGCCTTCGACCTGCTCGCCCTGCGTGACCGGTCCCTGCTCGACGAGCCGCTCTCGGCCCGCCGCGCCGCCCTGGAGGAGGCCCTGGCCGGCGCCGCCGACCCGGTCTTCACGGCCCCCGCCTCCACCGACCGCGACCTGGCACAGAGCTGGTTCGCCGAGTACGAGGGCGCCGGCCTCGACGGCGTGGTCGCCAAACCGCTCGACCAGCCCTACCGCCCGGGCGAGCGCACCATGTTCAAGATCAAGCACGAGCGGACCGCCGACTGCGTGGTCGCCGGCTACCGCGAGCACAAGAGCGGCCCGGTCGTCGGCTCCCTGCTGCTCGGCATCAACGACGCCGAGGGCCGGCTCCAGCACGTCGGCGTCTGCGCCGCCTTCTCGATGGCCCGTCGCCGCGAACTCGCCGAGGAGCTGGCCCCGTTGCGGATGGACGATGCCACCGGCCACCCCTGGGGCGGCTGGGCCGACGAGGCCGCCCACGCCGACGCCCGGCTGCCCGGCGCGGTCAGCCGGTGGACCGGCGGCAAGGACCTCTCCTGGGTGCCGCTGCGCCCGGAGCGGGTGGTCGAGGTGGCCTACGACCACATGGAGGGCACCCGGTTCCGGCACACCGTGCAGTTCCGCCGCTGGCGCCCCGACCGGACGCCGGCGAGCTGCACGTACGCGCAGCTGGAGGAGCCTGTCTCCTACGACCTGGCACGCGTCCTCGGCGGCTGACGGCCCGGCCCGCCCGCCGCCGGTGCGCCGGTGACCGGCCCGGAGCCCGCAGCGGGCCCCGGGCCGGGTCGGTTCAGGTGCTCAGGTCGCCGCGAGCGCCGGGCTGGAGCCCGGCCCGGACGGCGACCCGCTCGACGGCGCGACCGGCAGCGAGTACACGTTCCCCGGCGAGACGATCTCGGTGATCGCCTTCGCGAACAGCGTCGAGGGCGCCGAACCCAGGTACGGGATGTCGGTGTTCAGCAGCACCACCAGCGTCGCCTGCGCCGACGGCAGGTAGACCGCCACGCTCTGGTAGCCGGGCAGCGAACCGTTGTGCCCGATCCAGCCGTGGTTCACGAACAGCCCCAGACCGTAGCCGAGGCCGGGATCGCCCGACGGCGGCGTCTGCAGCCGCTCGGCCTGGGTCGCCGGCTTCAGCAGCGTGCCGGTCGCCAGCACCTTCGCCCATTTCTGCAGGTCGGGGAGGTCCGAGATCATCGCTCCCGCCGCCCAGGCCCAGGACGGGTTCCAGTCGGTGGCGTCCTCGATCGCGCCGCTCTGCGTCTGGTCGGTGTAGCCGCGGGCGTGCGGCTGGGGGAACGACGCGTCGACCGGGAAGACCGTCCGGCCCAGATCGGCCGGCTTGAACACCTGCTGCTCCAGGAAGGTGCCGAGCGGCTGGCCCGAGACCTTCTCCACCACCAGGCCGAGCAGGACGGTGTTGGTGTTGGAGTACTCGAAGTCCGTGCCCGGCGGGAAGTCCGCCGGGTGCGCGAAGGCGTAGGAGAGCAGCTGCTGCGGCGTGAACTCCCGGTGGGGGTCGGCGAGCAGGGCCTGCACGAAGCCCTGGTCCGAGGTGTAGGGGAAGAGGCCGCTGCGCATGTTCGCGAGCTGGCGCAGGGTGATCGCGTCCCCGCCGGGCACCTCCGGGACGTACCTGGAGATCGGGTCGTCCAGACCGACCCGGCCCTGGTCGACCAGCCGCAGCACCCCGGTGACGGTGAAGGTCTTGGTCTCGCTGCCGATCCGCATGTTCAGCCCGGTCACCATCGGGATGCCCGCGATCTTGTCCGAGACTCCGAAGGCCTTGATGTAGCTGTCCTGGGGGGTGGTGAGCGCGACCATCACGCCGGGGACGGAGGCCTGGTTCAGCACCCGCTGCACCGCGGCGTCCAGCCGGGCCGTGACGGCCGGGGTCAGCCGGGCCACGGTGCCCGGGGCCGAGGCCGAGCCCGGGGACGACGGGGAGAACGTGGGCGAGCCGGTCGGGGAGACGGTCGGGGAGGGGCTGAGCGCGGCGGGCACGGCGGTGGCCGCCCCCGCGGCCGCCGGTCCGGGCGCGGCACCGCCGGAGCAGCCGGCGCCGGCCAGCAGGCCGGCCACGCCCACCGCCGCCGCGGCCGCCCGCCCGGGACGGCTGCGGAGCGCGGGGGACGGCCGTCGTCGTGGATTCGTCATCGTCGAGGCGCCTCTCTGGGCTTCTCTGGGGCCCGGGGATTCTCCGGGCCGGGATCTCTCGGGGCCGGGACTTCTCGGGCCGGGACCTCCCGGGCCGCCACTCCGGGCGCTTCCTCCTGGGCCGGACGGACCCGGAGCCCGGGCCGGACGGCCCCGGAGCGGCGCTCCACGAGGCCGTGGGGGAGCGCTCCCGACCGTATGCGCGCCGCCGACCGGCCGCGCGCCGATCGTCGCGCCGCTGGACCGAACGGACCCAACCCTCAGCCACCCGCCCCAATCCCGCTGGCGCCCCCGGCCGCCGAGTGCGTACGGGCCGATGAGCAGGCTCCCGGTCCAGCTGCCCCCCCCGCAGCCCGGTGGGGTGCCGGACGGGGCCGGCGCGGGGTCGGGCGCGGGGTGCGGCGCCCAGCGCCGTCCACGCCCGCCTCGGCCGAGTCGGCGCGGGGTCCGGTCGCCCGTCCGCCGCTCCCGCCGTGACTGCGCGCCTGGTCGGGCCGTGCGCCCGGCCCGTCACCTGCCGTACGCCGCCGCGCCTCGCGCGCTCGGCCGAACGGGTGGCCACCGGCACGCCGCAGGGCCCGCCCGCCCCTGCTCGGGCACGATCGTTTAGCCCAGCTGCGGCGGCCCTTAAGAATTCCTCGATGGACCGCACCCGCTCCCACCAGGCAGATTGCTGCGTGCCCGGTGCGAGGCAGGCAGCAGCCGCCGCCCGCCGGGCCCCGTCGGCCTGCCCACCGCAGGCCGCCCCCCTCGTGCGTCAGGAGCCGTCGCAGTGAAGGCACTCGTCAAGCAGAAGTCCGAGCCCGGGCTCTGGCTGGTGGACGTCCCGAAGCCGGTCATCGGCCCGGGCGAGGTGCTGATCAAGGTGCTGCGCACCGGTATCTGCGGCACCGACCTGCACATCCGCAACTGGGACGGCTGGGCGCAGCAGACCATCAAGACCCCGCTCGTGCTCGGCCACGAGTTCGTCGGCGAGGTCGCCGAGCTCGGCGCCGGCGTCACCGACGTCTCCGTCGGCGACCTGGTCAGCGGCGAGGGCCACCTGGTCTGCGGCAAGTGCCGCAACTGCCTGGCCGGCCGCCGCCACCTCTGCCGCAACACGGTCGGCCTCGGCGTCGGACGGGACGGCGCCTTCGCCGAGTACGTGGCCCTGCCGGCCGCCAACGTCTGGGTGCACCGGGTGCCGGTCGACCTCGACGTGGCCGCGATCTTCGACCCGTTCGGCAACGCCGTGCACACCGCGCTCTCCTTCCCGCTGGTCGGCGAGGACGTGCTGATCACCGGCGCGGGCCCGATCGGCATCATGGCCGCGGCCGTCGCCAAGCACGCCGGCGCGCGCAACGTGATGATCACCGACGTCTCCCCGTACCGCCTCGACCTGGCCCGCGAGGTCGGCGTCACGCTCGCCCTGAACGTGGCCGAGCACACCATCGAGGAGGGCCAGCAGAAGCTCGGCCTGCGCGAGGGCTTCGACGTCGGCCTGGAGATGTCCGGCCGCCCCGAGGCGATGCAGTCGATGATCGCCAACATGACCCACGGCGGGAAGATCGCCATGCTCGGCCTGCCCGCCGAGCAGTTCCCGGTCGACTGGGCGTCCGTCGTCACCTCGATGATCACCATCAAGGGCATCTACGGCCGCGAGATGTTCGAGACCTGGTACGCGATGTCGGTGCTCCTGGAGGGCGGACTCGACCTCACGCCGGTGATCACCGGCCGGTACGCCGCCTCCGACTTCGAGGCCGCCTTCGACGACGCCGCCAGCGGCCGCTGCGGCAAGATCATCCTCGACTGGACCGCCTGAGCAGGCCTCCGGGCCGCCCGAGACCGTCTGACACCCTGTAGGGAGACACCGTGTTCGACAACGTGCGCGCCGACATCGCCGCCACCCTCGACGAGATCCGCGAGGCCGGCCTCTTCAAGCCGGAGCGGGTGATCGGCACGCCGCAGAGCGCCGCCGTGACCGTCACCGGCGGCGGCCGCCCGGGCGAGGTGCTGAACTTCTGCGCCAACAACTACCTCGGCCTGGCCGACCACCCCGAGGTGCTCACCGCCGCCAAGGACGCCCTCGACCGCTGGGGCTACGGCATGGCCTCGGTCCGCTTCATCTGCGGCACCCAGGACGTGCACAAGGAGCTGGAGGACCGCCTCTCCGCGTTCCTCGGCCAGGAGGACACCATCCTCTACTCGTCCTGCTTCGACGCCAACGGCGGTGTCTTCGAGACCCTCCTCGACGACCGCGACGCGGTGATCTCCGACGCCCTCAACCACGCGAGCATCATCGACGGCATCCGCCTCAGCAAGGCCCGCCGCCACCGCTACGCCAACCGCGACCTGGCCGACCTGGAGCAGCAGCTCAAGGAGACCCAGGACGCCCGGCGCCGGCTCGTCGTCACCGACGGCGTCTTCTCCATGGACGGCTACGTCGCCCCGCTGCGCGAGATCTGCGACCTCGCCGAGCGCTACGACGCCATGGTGATGGTGGACGACTCGCACGCCGTCGGCTTCGTCGGCCCCAACGGGCGCGGCACCCCCGAGCTGCACGGCGTGATGGACCGTGTCGACATCATCACCGGCACCCTGGGCAAGGCGCTCGGCGGCGCCTCCGGCGGCTACGTCGCGGCGCGCCGCGAGATCGTCGCCCTGCTGCGCCAGCGCTCTCGGCCGTACCTGTTCTCGAACTCGCTCGCCCCGGTGATCGCGGCGGCCTCCCTGAAGGTGCTCGACCTGGTCGAGCGCTCGACCGAGCTGCGCGAGAAGCTGGCCGCCAACACGGCGCTGTTCCGCTCGAAGATGACCGAGGCCGGCTTCGAGATCCTGCCCGGCGACCACCCGATCGCCCCGGTGATGATCGGTGACGCCGCCAAGGCGGGCCGGCTCGCCGAGCTGCTGCTGGAGCGCGGCGTGTACGTGATCGGCTTCTCGTTCCCGGTCGTCCCGCACGGCCAGGCCCGGATCCGGGTGCAGCTGTCCGCGGCCCACTCCACCGAGGACGTCGAGCGCGCCGTGGCGGCCTTCGTCGACGCGCGCGCCGCGCTGGGGGAGTAGCCACCCCCGAGCCCCGGGCGTCCCCCCGGGGGCTCGCCTCCGGACGCCCGTGGCCCGTCCGCCCGGAACCGGACGTGCCACGGGACCGAGCCGCCGTGCGGCGGAGGCCGGCCGGTCCGGCCTCCGCCGCACGGCACACCAGACCACCTGCCCCACCCTCCCGCCGGGAGTGGGAAGTCGGCCCGTCCGACTTCCCACTCCCAAGGCGGCGGCGGTGGGCGTTGTGGTTTCCCGGCCTGCCGACCTCCGCCCGCCGGGCGCGCGGCGTCCCTCCCGCGGCCACCCGTGCGGCGCCGTTCGGGGTGCGGTGTGGGCGCCGACGGCCGAGAGTCGGCAGGAGGCGACGACCAGCCCCGCGGCCGCGGGCCGGCGTGCGGGCCCGGCTTCGGGCACCCGCGCCGGCACCGTCCGCCGGATCGGGCCCGCGGGCGCGGCGAGAGGAGCAGGATGCCCCCGAGCAGGGCGGTGCGGGGATCCACGGCCGGATCCCCGCCCGGGCTGCGACGGGGCAGGGCTCCCGCCGTGCTCGCGTCCTGCTGGGTGGTGGCACTCGCCGCGACCGCCACCGCCACCTGGACGACCCTGGGCGATGCCGCCGACGACCGACCGGCACTTCCGCTGCCGGTCGGCACCTGGCCCTCCACCGCCACCCGGGTCGGCCTGCTGATCGCCGCCCTCGCCGCCGTCACCGGCCTCGGCGCCCTGATCGGCCGCAACCCGCCGCCCGGCGTCCGCGCCCCGGCCGGGCTCTGGCCGCTCGCCGCCGCGGCGTTCCTGATCAGCGCCGAGCTGCGCGGCCACCCCGCCGACGCGGTCCTCGGCGTGACCACCGCCGTCCTCGTCCTGCTCGACCTCCTGCCCCGCGGGCTCCCGCCCCGCAGGACCCCGCCGCACCGGGGCTCGCCGCCGGACGGCCCGGGGTGCCGTCCCCCCGCCCCACCGCACGCCTTCCCGCGCGGCGTGGCGCTCGGCGTGGCCATCGCGCTGCACCCCGCCCTGGTGCTGTTCGCCGCGGCCCTCCCGCCACCGCCCGCCGGGCGGCGGACCACCCGCACCGCCCGATCGGCCCCCGCCCTGACCGCCGTCGCCGTGGCCGTCCTGCTCCTCGCCGTCGCGCAGCTCGCCGACCCCGCCGCCGGCGGCGCGTTCCGCCACCGGCTGGCCGACCACGGCGTCATCGCCGACCCGGGCAACGAGACCGCACTCGGCGTGCTGACCCGCCTCGGCCTGCACGGCCCGCCGCTCATCGCCCTCTGGACCGCCGTCGCCGCCGCCGCGGCCGCGCTCGCGCTGCGCCGGGGCCACGCGCTGGCCCGCGACCGCCAGCACCTGCTCGCCGCCGGCGTCGTCGGCTGCGCCACCCTGATCGTCGCCCCCGTCGCCGGCCCGGCCGACCTCTGCTGGCTGCTGCTCGCCGCCACCGGCCGCCTCGGGCGCCGCCCGGAGGACCGCGCCCTCTGGCCGGTCGTCGCCGTCACCGTCGCCCTGCTGCCCAGCACCCTGCTCGACCCCGGCATCGAACCGGTCAGCGGCCTGCTGCTCCGCAAGGCCCCCACCCTGCTGGCCCTCGCCGCCGCCACCGCCCTCCCGTTCCGCCGGCGAGACGACCCGCTCTGGCACCTGGCCCGCACCCCCGCACCGCCTCCGCGCCGTCGCCCCCTGCTGCGCGGCGTGCCGCTCCTGCCCGCCCGGCTGCGAACGGTGTCGCGTCCGAACCTCGTACTGGAACTGGTCCTCATCCAGGTCGGCTACGGCGTCTACTCCTACATCCGCAACGCCGCCCCCGACCGCCTCGCCACCGCCACCGACCACGCCCGCTCCCTCTACGGGCTGGAGCAGACCCTGCGACTGGACATCGAGCCCGCGATGAACGGCTGGTACCTGCGCAGCGGTGACGACCTGATGCGCGCGGCACAGCAGTACTACACGACGATGCACTTCACGATGGTGCTGCTGGTCCTGGTCTGGCTCTACACCCGGCACCCGACCCACTACCGCACCGGCCGGACCGTCCTGTTCGCCGCCACCGGCCTCGCGCTGCTCGGCTTCTGGGGCTACCCGCTGGCGCCGCCCCGCCTGGTGCCGGAGCTGGGGCTGCGCGAGTACCCGGCCGGTGCGCCGGAGGATGCCCCGCTCGGCGCGCTGACCGCCCTCACCAACCAGTACGCGGCGATGCCGTCCCTGCACATCGGCTGGGCCTGCTGGTGCGCGCTCGCGGTCGCCACCACGACGCGACGCCACTGGCTCCGGGCGGCGGCGCCGCTGTATCCGGTGGTCACCTTCGTCGTGGTGGTGGCCACCGCCAACCACTGGGTGCTGGACGCGGTCGGCGGGGTGGCGGTGCTGCTGGCGGGCTGCGTGGTCCAGTACGTGCTGACCGGCAGGCTGCTGCTGGACCAGGAGGCGGCTCTCCCGGCGCCGCGGCCGGTGCCCACCGCCGCCTCGGTGGACGGGTTCGCGGCCCGTGACAGGCCCGACCGGCCGGACCGGCCCGACCTGCCCGGCCGACCCGACCGGGCAGGTCGGCCCGGGCGGTCCGGCCCGCCCGACCGGCCGGACCACGGGGACGGCTGACGGGCCCGACCCCGGCCCGCCCGTCGCCCGCAGCCCACCGGCCCTCACCGGCGGTTCCGCACCGTCCCGGCACCCGTCCCGGCCAAGCGCGCCACGCTGGCAGAATTGGCGTGTGATCGACGCAAGACGGCTGCGGACCCTGCGGGCCGTGGCGGACCACCGGACCGTGACCGCGGCCGCGGCCGCCCTCTACCTCACCCCCTCGGCGGTGTCCCAGCAGTTGGCGGCGCTCGAACTGGAGACCGGCCACCACCTGCTCGCCCGCGAGGGCCGGGGCGTCCGGCTCACCGCCGCCGGAGAGATCCTGCTCGGCCACGCCGACGTGGTCCTCGCCCAGCTCGAACGCGCCGAGGCCGATCTCGCCGCCTACTCCGCGGGCGTCTCGGGCGAGGTCACCGTCGCGTCCTTCGCCACCGGCATCTCGCTCGTCCTCGCCCCGGCCATCGGCACCCTCGCAGACCGGGCACCCGGCGTCCGCCTCAAGGTGCTCGACGCCGAGGGCGACGCCAGCCTCCCGATGGTCCTGGACGGCCGCGCCGACCTGGCGGTGGCCGTCGAGTACCGGGGCGCGCCCCGGGCGGACGACGCCCGCCTCACCCGCGTGCCGCTGTACGCGGAGCCGTTCGAGGCGGTCCTGCCGCTCGGCCACCCGCTGGCCGAGTCCGAGGGCCCGATCGCGGTCGCCGACCTCGCGGACGAGCCGTGGATCGGCCCGTACCCCGGCAACCCCTGCCACGACGTGGTGCTGCTCGCCTGCGAGCACGCCGGCTTCCAGCCGCGCCTGGTGCACTCCTCCGACGACTTCCGCGCCGTGGTCGCCCTCGCCTCCGCCGGGGCGGGCGTCGCGCTGGTGCCGCGCTCGGCCCTGCTCGGGGTGGACCTCGGCCGGGCCGTCGTCCGGCCGGTGGACAGCGCGCTCGCGACCCGCCGCGTGTTCGCCGCGGTGCGTGCCGGAGCGGACGGGCACCCCCTGATCCGTCCGGTTCTGGACGCCCTGGCCGAGGCGGCCGCGGCCACCGCCTGAGCACCGGGCCGGGGGTGGGCCGCAGCGGCACGGCGACCGCGAACCCGTCCCGCCGCACGGGTGACTGCACCGCGGCTCCGGGGGCGGCCGACGGGTCCGCGGCCGGATCACCGACGACCACCGCCTCGCCGTGAGCCCGCGACGGGCTTTGGCCTGCGGCTCCTGTTCCCTGGCATGATCGGTGCATGGTCGAACGAGTCATTGCAGCGTGTGACGGAGCAGCCAAGGGCAACCCGGGCCCGGCCGCCTGGGCCTACGTGGTCGCGGACAGTGCCGGGGTGCCGCAGCGCTGGGAGTCCGGCGCGCTCGGGCGCAGCACCAACAACATCGGCGAGCTGACGGCGCTGCAACAACTGCTGACCGCGACGGACCCGGCGGTGCCGCTGGAGGTCCGGCTCGACAGCACGTACACCCGCGACGCCGTGACGAAGTGGCTGGTCGGCTGGAAGCGCAACGGCTGGAAGACCGCCGCCGGCAAGCCGGTGGCCAACCAGGAGCTGATCCAGAGCATCGACGCGCTCCTGGAGGGCCGCGACGTCACCTTCGTCTACGTCGCCGCCCACCAGGTCGACGGCGACCCGCTGAACGCCATCGCCGACAAGGCCGCCAGCGACGCCGCCCGCACCCAGGAGAGCGCCGCCGGGACCGCCACCGACCTCCCCGTCCCCGACCCGGTGCCGGCCGCCGTCTCCCGCCCGGCCCGCGCGGCGTCCTCCGCCGCTGCGGCGAAGCGGAAGGCGGGCTCCGGCGGCTCCCGTACCCTCGCCGCCCGCTACCCCGGCACCTGCCCGTGCAGCCGCCCCTACGCCAAGGGCGACAAGATCACCAAGGTCGGCAGCTCCTGGGGCCACCCCGAATGCGCCCCCGCCTCCGCCTGACCCCGTCGGCACCGGCTCGGCGGTCGGCCCGGAGAAGCCCGCCCGCCTGACCTCGTCGGGAGCCCGGGACGGAGGAGTCTCACACGGGCCCGGGCCGTGGAGATCGGCGCATAGGGTTGGGGTGGCTGATGATCGTTCGCGAGGCTGGAGATGTCATGAGTGAGAACGCTGCCCCCGATGCCCTGCTGCCGGTCGGGGTGATCGGGCTCGGTGACATCGCGCAGAAGGCGTACCTGCCGGTCGTCGCCGCGCTGCCGGGCTTGGACCTGCGGCTGATGACGCGGGACCGCGCGAAGCTCGACCGGATCGGGGACGCCTACCGGATCGGGGCGGGCGGGCGGTTCACCGATCTCGGGGAGCTGATCGGCAGCGGGATCCGGGCGGCGTTCGTGCACGCGGCGACCGAGCAGCACGTGCCGATCGTGGAGCAGTTGCTGACGGCCGGCGTCGACGTGTACGTCGACAAGCCGCTGGACTACACGATCGACGGGGCCCGGCGGCTGGTGGACCTCGCCGATCGCACCGGGCGTTCGCTGATGGTGGGGTTCAACCGGCGCCACTCGCCCGGGTACCTGCTCGCCAAGGAACGGCCGCGCGATCTGATCGTGCTGCAGAAGAACCGCGAGGGGCTGCCGGAGGCGGCCCGGAGCCTGGTCTACGACGACTTCATCCACGTGGTCGACACGCTGCGCTTCCTCGTCCCCGGGGAGATCGAGCAGGTGGACGTGCGCTCCCGGGTGCAGGACGGCCTGGTGGAGCACCTGGTGCTGACGCTGGGCGGGGAGGGCTTCACGGCGCTGGGGATCATGAACCGGGTCTCCGGGTCGACGGAGGAGGTCCTGGAGGTCTCCGGCGGCGACTCCAAGCGCGAGGTCCACAACCTCGCCGAGGTGATCGACCACCGCGGCCAGCCGACGGTCCGGCGGCGCGGCGACTGGGTCTCGGTGGCGCGGCAGCGCGGGATCGAGCAGATCGTGCTCGCGTTCCTGGACGCGGTGCGCGGGGGCAAGGTGCTCGACGCCCACGACGCGCTGCGGACGCACGAGTTGTGCGAGCTGATCGTGGAGCGCATCGAGGTGGGCTGAGCCGGCCCGGTGATCCTGTGCGCGGGTGAGCCGGTGAGCGGCGAGGAGGCGGGCCGCCGGGGGCCGTGAGGTGCAGCCTCGGCGGGTTGCGGAAGAAGCAGGGCATCACGGACGGCAGGTACGTCGACACCGCGGAGGGCGCCGCCGAGGACAAGCGGATCGGCCGGACGGAGAGCACTCCTGCGAGGCGCTCGGCGCGCTGGGCGCGGTGTCAGGGTGCGTCGGCGGTGAGGTCGAGGAAGTACTCGCGCTTCGGAAGGGCGGCCGGCAGCGGGTAGTCGAGCAGGACGTGCAGGTTGCACGCGGCGAGGGTGTAGGCGTGTAGGAGCAGGTCCGCAGTGGCGTCGGGGCCGAGCTTGCGCAGCACGGTCCTGGTGGTGCGGCTCCGCTCCGCCCGCTCCCGCCACACCGCGCGCTGCTCCTCGTCGCGGCCGAGCAGGTCGAGCACCTCGTTGGCCCGGGCGGCCCGGGCGGCGCGCTCAGGCCCGGTGCCGCCCCCGCCGTCGGCAGCGTAGGCCGTGCCGGCCGCGTTCGCGTACGCGTCCGCCACGCGGTACGGAGACTGCGCGATGTGCACCAGCGCGCCGACCGGGCCGCCGTCCAGGGCCGCACGGTGGGACCCCCGCACCAGCGTGCTGCGCCGCTGGTTGGTGCTGACGTCGTACATCACGCTCTTGATGCGGACCAGCGCCAGCAGTTCACCGAGCACGGGAACGCGCGATGCGGGGAACGGTTCCCACGTCATCCCGGCCGAGGCGTTGACGACGACGATCTCGTCGACCCCGTAGTCGGCGGGCGGGTGGACGGGGCGGCGGGCCCGTTCGCCGAGCCCCACCAGCCACTGGTCCGCCATGTTGTCGTACACCCCGCCGTCCGTGACCACCATGTCCGTCGCGGACGGTGCGGACGGTCCGGAGGGCGCGGACGCGCCGGTAGCAGCGGCCACTGCGGTCCCGCCCCCGGCCGTGAAGCGGTGGCGGTCCGCGGGGAGTCGCCGGACGGCGAACGCGCCCGGCAGGCAGGCCGAGGCCTGGACCGCCGTGGAGAGCGGGAGGTCGCCCGGCTCGCCCGTGCCGAAGCGGAACCCGTAGACGAACGAGGGGGAGAAGTAGAAGTGGTCCCCGCTCTGCAGCTCGGTCGTGCAGAAGACGTGGTCGACGGAGCGCCGCACGTCGGCGAGTGCGGTCGGGGCGCCGCTGCGGTGGAAGAACTCGCGCGCGAGCGCCCTGTCCACGACGACGCTGCGCCGCTGGAAGTACAGCAGCGCGCCGGCCAGGAGCAGCAGCCCCGAGGCGAGGAGGGTGCCGGAGACGAGGCGGAGGCCTTCGACGGCGGTGGCGACCACCCCGGCCAGCAGTGCCACGACCGCCAGGCCGGCGAGGGCGAAGAGCGAGCGCACGTACCGGTTGGTGGACGGCCCCCAGAAGAACAGGCCGGTCCGGGCGCAGTGCCGGATCAGCGGGCGGACGCGTTCGGCGAAGTCCCCGCCGGGGTCCTGCCGGAAGTCGGTCTCATGGGCGACCACGCCGTTGGCGACCGAGCCGCCGGACACCGAGGAGATCGCCACGACGTCCCGGTGACGACCGGTCTCGGCGAGGTAGAGCAGGGCGCCGATGCCCCACATGGTGGCGCGGTAGCCGCCACCGGAGATGGCCACACCGATGCGGGCCATGGTCAGACCTCCACGGTCGTGCCCGCTGCCGCCGTTGCCGGATAGACCGCGGTGTAGCGGCGCTCGCGCTGTCGCGCGGGGTCGGACCACGGCTCCGTCGTGCGGCTGCGGTAGTTGAAGACGAGCTCGGCCTGCGCGGCGTCGGCGTCGGGGCCGACGGGCCGGGCCGCCTCGTCGAGGCGGCCCACCGCGGCGAGCATGCGGTCGATCGCCGCCGCGTCGGGGTGGTTGAACTTGTCCCCGTTGGTCGAAATGAGGAAGCGGCGGGTGTCGAGCCGCGACAGCAGGTCGTCCGTGACGTTGGCGGCGCTGCCGTGGTGCGGGACCTTGACGGCGCCGACCGCGAGCCTGGTTCCGCCGAGCCGGCTCAGCAGGCGGTCCAGGCCGCGGGCGAGGACCTTCCCGTGGCCGTCGCCGGTGAGCAGCAGTCGGTGTCCGTCGTGCTCCAGCAGGAAGGCGATGCTCGAACCGTTCGGCACGGACGTGTCCAGCCGTTCGCCGCCGAGGAGGTCGGCGGCGAGGCCGCGCAGGCTCTTGCGGTGAGCCAGTCGGTCGAGCGCCTCGTCGGGCATCCCGGGGGTCACGCCGAGGTTCCTCAGCACCTTGCCCCATTCCTTGAGCAGTTTGTCCAGTTCGGGCAGGCCAGGGGAGACCAGGGTCGCCCGGGCGCCTCCGGGCAGGTCGGCGGACGGGAGCGCGCCCTGGGCCGGAAGGCAGACGGCGCGCGGCGGCCTCCCCCGGGCGGGAGAGCCGAAGGCGGCGTTCCAGGAGAGCCGTTGGCTGTCGATGAGCGCCTGGAGCATCTCGCCCTGGTCGGCCCCGAGCAGGCCGGCGCGCTCGGAGATCTGCGGCCAGCCGTTGAACCACAGGTCGTCGATCGAGAGCTTCAGCGCGGCGCGGTCCTGGAGGAGGCGGACGACGCCCTCGATGTGGTCGGCGTCCACGTGGGTCGCCACCAGGACGTCCAGGTGGCGGCTGCGCGGCGGCAGTGCCTTCACCCGCTCGAAGACGGCCCGGTAGGTGGGGCTCGGGCCGGCGTCGACCAGCATGCGGTGGACGTCCGTTCCGCTGCCGGGCCACTCGATCCACAGCGCGTCGCCGTGCGCCGCGGGCAGCATCTCCACAGTGATCACGGGGTGCCTCCCTGTCGACTGCCGACCAGCCAGCGGGCGTCGCCGAAGGCCACCACCGCCATCGCGAGCGTGTAGCCGAGGGCGAGCAGTCGCCGCCGGATGTCGCGGACCAGCTCGCCGATCCTTCTGTCCGTGCTGGTGTTCTCGGCGAGCATCACGGCGGCGATGCCCGCCATCACCGCCGCCTGCCGCCCGAGGGTCGGTACCAGCGTCCCGACCACGACGGGAGCGCTCTTCTCCAGGAACCTCGCCGCCACGTTCTGCCAGCTGATGTCCTCCTGGATCGTGTTGCAGCCGAGCAGCATGACGATCGGACCGGTCTCGCGGTCGTGCCGGTCGGAGACGATGTCCCGGCGGTCGATCTGGAGCGACGCCAGCTTGCTCGGGCGGCTGATCCGGCCGATCTGCAGGACGGGGGTGAGCCCTTGGTCGCGCGCGTTGTGGGCTACGGCCAGCAGCAGGGCGGGGCCTTCAGTCCGGACCACCCTCCGCCAGTCCCGCCAGCTCTCGACGACGTACACGTGGTCGCCGCCCAGCGAGCCGCGGAGGCTGCCGACCGCGCCGTCCCGGTCGGCCCCCCGGACGATCTCGCTGGCCGCGAAGAGGACGCTGTTCACCGGGCGCAGGGAGCCGGCGGCGTCCGGTGGGGCCGCTTCGACGACGGTGTGGTCGAGCCTGCGTTCCACCCGGCGTTCGATGACCATGCGGATGCCCCAGAAGCCGAGCGGGCAGATCGTCCGGCGGCCGTTGACGGTGGGACGGCGCGAGCGGCGGCAGGTGCACGTGCCGGTTTCGAGGGCGCGCTGCCATCCGGCGCAGAGCCGGGCGTTGTCGGCGGGGTAGCCGTAGTCGTAGACGAACTCCAGCGGCCAGAGCTCGGCGGCCTCGGCCGACACCACCTGGAGGGATGTGGCGTCCTCCAGGCCGCCGTGCCGCTGCTGCTCCAGCTGGGCGAAGAGGAAGCTGCCCTGCTGGGCGAGACCGCGGAGCAGCGAGTCCGGGGTGGTGGGCACCGACCCGGACCCGTCGTCGGCGGCGTCGGCCGCGGCGTCCGCGTTCACGGCCGAGAGGAGGTGGTCGCGGATCCTGGCCCGGAACCGGTCGAGATCCGGGACCCTGACCGGGATGCGGTTCCCTCCGGTCATGATCACGGCATTCTCGCCGTCGATGATCCGGATCATCGCCTCGGGGCTCCCGGGGTCCTGGCCGGGCGGCTCGGCGAGGGAGCTGAACGCCTCGCCGTTGATCGAGATCTCCCGTCCGTCGAGGGCCGCGTCGGTCGCGTCGGCCGGGCCGCTGATCTCCAGCCGCTGCAGCAGGCGGTTCCGGTGGAAGACCCGGGCGGTGCAGCGGATCTCCCGTTCCTGCGCGCCGACCTCGACGGGGAAGACGGCCTCGCTGGAGGCGCCCCGCCGGGGCAGGGTGATGTTCATCGGCTCGTGGAGGAACGCCTGGTCCCGCTCCTCGTCGAAGACGACCGTGAGACGTGCCTCCCCGTCCCGGAAGTCCAGGTTCTGCTCGGGGAACCCCGTCGCCAGCGCGTGCCACTCGGCGCTGACCGGTCCCACCCGGATGTGGACGTCGTTGACGGCGGACGCGCGGAAGGCGTGCAGACGCCGCTCGCCGGACTCCTGGTCGCTGACGAGTGCCTGGAGGAAGCGGGCATTGGCCCGGCCCGGCGCCACCCCGGCGCGGTGGATCTCGCGGAAGGCCTCGGTGACCGCCCCGTCGAGTCTTCGTCCGAGGAATCGGGCGGTGGCGGCTTCCACGGCGATCCCGTGCGTGACCTCGGTGACCGGTGCCGGGCCGTCGGGAAGGTTCAGGACGCGCGCTGTGTCGGCGCCGAACGCGATGGTCAGCGGATCCCCGTGTTGGGGCATGCGCACGTGGGCCGCGGAGTCCGCGTCCCGTACGGCGTCGGCCACGGCGCCGTGCTCGGCGATCCTCGGGTGGGCGACCGTCAGCCACGAGCCCGCGCGGCCCGCCGCCTCGTCGAGCGGGAGGTTGTCGGCGAGGTTGCGGATGAGCCGGTCGAGCCAGTCGACGGCGTCGGTCGCCGAGAGGTCGGCGACGACCCAGCCGGCGGCGCCCAGATTGCGCGCGGCCGCGTCGAGCCGGGTCAGCTCGCGGCGGTCGGGCGGTCGGGGGCCGCACCAGGCGAGGCAGGCGGCGCTGAGGCCGCCGCCCGCGGTCAGCACGTCGAGCTCGGCGGCGCTGGAGACGGCCAGGACGTCGCAGTCGCCGTCCTGTTCGCCGAGGGTGTACGCGTCGATCAGCGGGGCGATCCCCTCGTCGTGCGTCAGGACGTCGAACAGGCCCTCGGCCGCCCCGGCGGTGACGGTGCAGACCCGCAGTGGCCACGACCAGTGGGGCTCCGGCTGCAGCGTGTCGTCCGCGACGAAGACGGCGCCGACTGCGGGACGCGCCTGGCCTAACCGCGTCATCAGCGCGTGCCGGCCCGCGCGCGGCACGCCGTGCAGTGCCAGCCGCACGGGCTCGGTCCCGCTGCTCGCGGACTCGGTCCAGGTGCGGCTCAGGTCCACCTGCAGGTCGGCGTCGTCGAGCAGCCGTGCGGGAATGTCGGGGGACCAGCGCCACTCCCACGGCCGCCCCGGAGCGGGCAGGTCGACCGTGACGCGGCCGTCCCGCGTGGGGGCTCCGGTCAGGCCCCGCCAGTCCACGACACCCGCGACGGCCAGGGCCTCCGGGCTGACGGAGAGGATGCCGCGCAGCTTCACCATGGGAGACCTCCCCAGTGGCTCCGTGGGGAGGCCGGCCACCGCTCGGGTCGATCTCCCGACACCTCCCACTCTCCCACGTATCGGGCGTGGTGGAACGATCGGATCCGGGCCGGCCGGCGTGACGGAGGACGGGTGAGCCGACGGTCGGCGCGCTGGACGTCGAACCGTCGACCACGCGGCCCGGCGGGCCCGGGCCCGGGCCGGGACGCTCCGATCCCGCCGTGCGGAGGGGCGTGACGAGGCTTCGGACCAGCGCGGACTGCAGCACGGTAGCGTTACGTTGAGGTGTCATGTACGCTGCGTGTCGCTGGTTGAACAGAAGGCGGGCCTGGTCGCCACTCCGTGGGGGGAGTCACGTCCAGGCCCGGTCGCCGGCCAGGGCCCGGTTGCGCTCGTGGGGGAGCTTCAGCCGGGCCCATCGGTGGGCTAACGAGGTCATGCCCATTCTGACGGTGTTTCAGTCATGACAACTTCCACGACAATCCCCGGCCGGGGCCGAGGGCGACGCCCGGGGAGCCCTCCCGGGGTGCGGGACCGTTCCCGGCGCACCCCGCGCCGCCTACCAGAAGTCCGCGTCCTCGCCCGTCCCGGCGTCCTGGTCGTCGTTCAGGACCGGCCGCGGGGCCGCCGCCTCCGGGCCCCCGTAGAGGTCGTCGTCGGCGCCGTAGACGCCGCTGTCCGCGCTGCGGGTCGCCTCGGCACGGGTCCGGTGGCCCTCGCCCCCCGACCGCCCCGCGAAGAGGTCGTCGGGGGCCGCTTCGTCCACCTCGGACAGGTGATCCAGCCTGTCCCGCTGCTCGTCACCGGTCATCTGATCTCCTCCGTCGATGCCCCGGATCACCTCCCCACCCCCGGCCGCGGCACCTCGGCCGGGGGTGGGGGCGAGCGCGCCACCGGTCAGCCGCTGTGGCCGCCGGAGGCCGCCGCGCTCCACGCGGTGGGCCACTTGAACTCGATCTCCAGCTCGATCTCCCCCTCGCCGACCTCGACCTCGATCTCGGTCTTCAGCTCCTCGGGGACCCGCAGGGTCATCGTTCCGGGGCCGAGATCGAGCTCGGCGCTGCCGCCGTGCCGCAGCGCCGCCGCGAGTGCTTCGAGCTGATCGGCGGCTTCGAGGCGGGACAGCGAACGCTTCTGCTCGAACTTGAGGTCCTTCACGGCACGCTCCAATCCACGGGGAACACTCCTCGCGCTTCCAGCCTGCGCGCCCCGGGCGGCATCGGCACCTCGTCGCCCTCTCCATCCGGCCGGCGGCCGGGCACGCCGGCCGTGGTGCGCCTCGCGCGCAGCGCCCTCACGGGGCCGCGTCCAGGTCGATCGCCGCGGTCCGGAGCGCACGGGCGACCCGTGCGGCGGGCTCGGTGAGCGGGCCCGGGGTGCGGGCGAGCACCACGCGGCGCAGCTCCTGCGGACCGCCGCGCACGGGGAGGATCCGCACCCCCTCTGGTGCGGCCGGGGCGAGCACCCCCGGGACGGTGGTGATCCCGAGGCCGGCGGCGACCAGGTGCAGCTTGGCCAGCCAGTCGCGGGCGGTGTGGGCGATCTCGGGCCGCTCGTCCAGGCCGGGCCAGACGCCCATCAGCTGGTCCTCGCCGGCGCTCGGCGCGGTGATCCAGCGCTGGCCGCGCAGGTCGGCCACGTCGACGAAGTCCCGGTGGGCCAGCGGGTGCCCGGCGGGGACGGCCAGGCGCAGGCTGCGCTCGGTGAGCGTGCGCACGGCGAGCGCGGGCGTCTCGGCGTCCAGGGGCCGGAACGGCGGCGCGGAGGCGAGCACCGCGAGGTCGACGCGGCCGGCCCGCAGCGCCCGCACCAGGGCCGGGGTGGTGCCTTCACGGGTGACGACGGTGATCGCGGGGTCGGTGCGGCGCAGGGCGCTCAGGGCGCGGGGCAGCAGGACGGCGCCGGCGCTGGGGAACCACCCCACGTGGACGGTCCCGGCCCGGGCGGGCAGACCGGAGAGCTCCCGGGCGGCGGCGTCGATCTCGTCCAGGACGACGGCCGCCCGGCGCAGCACGATCCGGCCTGCCGGGGTCAGCCGCACGCCGCCGCGACGCCGCTCCAGGAGCGGGGCGCCGGCCATCCGTTCGATCGAGGCGATCTGCCGGGAGACCGCGGACTGGGTGTACCCCAGCTCGGCGGCCGCGGCCGTGAACGTCCCCTGCTCCGCGACGGCCCGCAGGACGCGCAGGGCGGTCAGTGACACCTCGGTGAAGTCCATGACGTCTACGCATACCACCTGTGCCTGACTTTCGTTGGACTCATGCAACGGCGCTTCCTAGCGTGGAGGGCATGACGAACACCGCGAGCACCGCAGGAACCGTAGGCACCGCAGGAACCGAAGCCATCGCAGGAACCGACAGCACCGCCACCACCGCGGCCGCCGCCGGAGCCGCGCGCCCCGCCCGGATCGCCCTCGTCACCGGGGCGAACCAGGGTCTGGGCCGCGCCCTGGTCGAGGGCCTGGCCGCGCGGATGGCACCCGAGGACCTCGTTCTGCTGACCGGCCGTCACGCCGGGCGGGTGGCCGACGCCGCCCGCGAGGTGGCCGGGGCCCCCGCCACCCGCGCCCGCGTCGAGGGGCGCATCCTCGACGTCGCCGATGCCGACGCCGTCGCCGCCCTCGCGGCCGGGCTGGCCGAACGCCACGGCGGCGTGGACGTCGTCGTCTCCAACGCGATCGCCCCGTTGCTGCCCGACCGCTCCCAGGCCGAGCAGGCCGACGAGTTCATCGACGTCGCCAACGGCGGCACCCACGCCGTGCTCCGCTCCTTCGGCCCGGTGCTGCGCCCCGGCGGCCGGCTGCTCGTCGTCGCCAGCGGGCTGGGCACGCTCGGATTCCTGCCGCCGCGGCTCCAGCCGCTGTTCGACGGGGCGAGCCTGGAGCAGATCGAGTACGCCGTGGAGTCCTGGCGCAGCGCCGTGCACGCGCGGACGGTGGTGGAGTCCGGCTGGCCGCTCTGGGTCAACATTCCGTCCAAGGTGGCCCAGGTCGCCGCGGTGCGGGCGGTGGCGGACGCGCGGCGCGAGCGCGACCTCGCCGAGGGGACGCTGGTCGCTGCGGTCTGTCCGGGCATGGTGGACACCCGGGCGTCCCGGCCGTGGTTCACCGACTACAGCGGGGCGCAGACCCCGGCCGAGGCCGCCCGTGCCGTCCTCGACCTGGTCCTGGCCGACGGCGTGGACCCTGCGTACTACGGCGAGTTGGTTCAGTTCGGCAAGGTCCTGCCGTGGACCGGCGGCGCACCGCTCACCGAGCAGGACGCCCTGCTCACCCCGTGACCGCACGGCGGCCCGGCCGGGCCCGGGGGCACCCGCGCCCCCGGGCCCGGCCGGATCCGGTAGCGGCTAGGGGCTACGGCGCGTCGGCCGGATCGGCGACGCTGACGGGCACGTCCGGGTGCCGGAACCAGGAGCCCTGCACCGCCCACTGGACGATCATCAGTACGACCCCGATGGCGAGGGCGCCGATGCCGATCACGGTGACGCCGCCGGTCTCGCCGAAGATCGGCAGGTCGATGGAGGTGGCGCCGTAGTCGGGGTCGGCGTAGACGTCGAAGGCGCCGTAGCAGAAGAAGTACAGCAGCATCAGACCGCCGGCCAGCGGCGCGAGGCCCTTGAACAGGAAGTCGCGCACGCTGCGGGTGAGGACCTTGCGGTAGTACCAGACGCAGGCGAAGCCGGTGAGGCCGTAGTAGAAGGCGATGGCCAGGCCGACCGAGGCGATCGAGTCGGCCAGTACGTTGCCGCTGATCGCGGTGAGCAGCACGTAGAAGGCGATCGAGGCGATGCCCATGCCGACGGTCGACCAGGTCGGGGTGAGGTGCCGCGGGTGGACCCGCGCGAACTCGTCGGGGATGGCCTTGTGCGCGGCCATCGAGAAGGTGGTCCGGGCGGTCGGCAGGATGGTGGTCTGGGTGGAGGCGGCGGACGACGTCAGCACCATGAAGATCAGCAGCTTGGTCAGGAACCAGCCCAGGCCGGTGGAGCCGAAGACGGCGCCGCCCAGTGCGGAGAGCACGTCCCCCGAGTTCTCCTCGTTGCCGAGCCCGATCCCCTCGGTGCCGATGCCCGCGAAGGCCTGGGCGGAGGTGGACGCCAGCGCGTAGATGAGCAGCAGCAGGACCGTCGAGATGACGGCGGCGCGGCCGGGGGTGCGGGCGGCGTCGGCGGTCTCCTCGTTGACCGAGACCGCGGTGTCCCAGCCCCAGTAGATGAAGACGGCGGCCAGGATGCCGGCGGTGAAGGCGGTCGACGAGGCGACGTCGAAGGGGTTGAACCACGAGGCGTCGACCTCGATCGCGGTGGGCGGCGGGTTCTCGCCGTAGACCTTGACCAGCGCCGTCACCGACAGCAGCACCAGCATCACGACCTCGATCGCGAGCAGCCAGCGCTGCAGGGCCGCGGAGATCTCGATGCCGATGTAGCAGATGGCGGTCATCACGACGATCCAGACCACCCCGGCCGCGGTGGTCCAGGCCGTGCTCTCGGCGAGGCCGTTGAAGCCGAACAGCCGGAAGCCGTACACACCGGCGATCTGCGCCAGGTTGGCCATCACGATGATGTCGGCCGCCACGATCCCCCAGCCGCCCAGCCACCCGGTACGCGGCCCGAAGGCGCGGGCGCCCCACGTGAACGTGGTGCCGCAGTCCGGGTCCGAGGCGTTGAGCTCCTTGTAGGCGAAGGCGATCAGCAGCATCGGGATGAAGGCCAGGATGGTGATGATCGGTGCCTGCAGCCCGACGCCGACCACGATGATGCCGAGCGTGGCGGCGAGGCTGTACGCCGGCGCGGTCGAGGCGAGGCCGATCGCGACGGACGAGACCAGGCCCAGGGCGCCGGTCTTGAGGCCCTTCTCACCGGCCCCGGAGCTGGCCGCGGTCGGCGCGGACAGCGGGGACGGCGGGGGCGAGGGACGTTCTCCAGGGGGGCCGTTCATCGTTCCCACCTCCCGATCCAGTGCGCGTCCGGGGCGCGGCGGCACCAGAGGGGGGCCGGACCACCTCAGCGTACGACGCGGGCCGGGCCCCTTCCTGGGGGATCGTCCGACCGGGTGGCCGGGGGCGGTGTGACCCGTCAGCCGTCGGCTTGTGCTGCCGTCAGCTCGTGATGCCGCAGTACTGCTGCTGCTTGCCGATCGCGCGGTACATGCAGTCGGCCGTCTCCACCAGCCGCAGCACGGCCTCGCGGTTGCGGCTGGTCTCGCGCCCGATCACCTCGTCCGGCGGGTAGAAGCCGCTGCTGCCGTTCGGCCCGGGGTACATCTCGAAGGTGAAGGCGAAGATCCGGTGCGCGCCCCACAGCCAGTCGTCGATCGAGCCGTCCGTGATGTAGAGGTCGCTGGACTGCTCCGGCGTGTAGCCGTTGGTGCCGGCCATGGTCCGGCCGAAGGTTGCGAAGGTGTCGGCCTCGTCGGCGGTCATCCCGGTGGCCGTGTCCGCGGTGGTCCAGCCGAACGGCCAGAGCACCAGTTCGCTGTAGGTGTGGAAGTCGATGGCCGCGGTGATCTGCTGCCTGCCGCCGACCACCCGGCTGCGGACGAAGTCGGCGACCACCTTGGTCTCCCGGGCGGACTCGGGGGCGGCGCCCCGGTACGTCTCGCTGGAGGTGGAGCCGGAGGAGCCGCCGCAGCAGCCCCACCGGTAGTCCCAGTTGCGGTTCAGGTCGGTGCCGATGTGGCGGCTGCCGCTGTTGGGCTGGCGGTCCTTGCGCCAGCTTCGGTAGCGCCCGGTGGCGATGTCGTACTCGCCGCCGTCCGGGTTGAGGTCGGGGACGACCCAGATCTCCCGGCTGTTGACGGCGTTCGCGATCCGGCTGTCGGTGGCGTACTTGTCCCCGAACTCGTGCAGCAGGTAGAGCGCCATCTCGACGGTGAGGTGTTCGCGGGCGTGCTGGTGGGCGGTGAACAGCACCTCGGGTTCGTTCTCGTCCGTGCCGACGTTGTCGCTGATCTTGACGGCGACGATCGGGCGGCCCTCGTACGAGGTGCCGATGACCCGCTTGCTCATGATGTCGGGGTGCGCCGCGACGACGGCGTCGATGTCGGCGGCGGCCTCCGCGTAGTTGTGGTAGCCGGAGTCGGACGAGGGGAAGTCGTCGATCGCCGCGCCGACGGACTCCGCGGCCGGGTCCTCGGCCTGCGGCGGGGCGGGCAGCGGGGTGGGGGACCAGCCGAGCGCCCGCAGCCGGGCGGCCTCGGCGGGGGAGGCGGTGATCACCACCGAATCGGGCCGGACGGCGTCGACGGAGGCGCCGGTCGCCGCGATGGCGGTGCGCTCGGCGACGGTGCGGGGGCCGTCGACGACGTACTGCCGGGCGGTTTCCTCCTGGGCGGTGGCCGTGGTGGCCGCGCCGGCGGCGGCGGGGTGCGCGGTGGCCTGGGTGCTGAGCGGGGATGCGAGGGCGAGGGCCAGCAGGACGGCGGTGACCGCGGCGGGCTTCCCTCGGCGGGGCAGTCGCATGACTGTCCTCCTGTGGGGGTCCGTAGGGACGGAACGGGGAGGAGGTGCGGCGCGCCAGCATGATGGTCCGTCAGTGTCATGCGTTCGTCAATGGGCTTGGCGCGGGCGGGACTTCAGCGGGGGCGCCGCCCGCCGGCGTGGGCGCGTGGGCGGGGCGCCGCCGGGCTCCGGTTCGGGCCTCGCAGTGCCGGCCGGCGGGCCCGGGGGCGACGGCCTCGGCGAAGGGCGGGCGTCAGCGGTACCAGGTGCGGATGGCGGCGGCGGTCTCGCGGACGTCGGCCCGCCCGTCGCGGATCCGCGCGGCGAGGTCGACCGCAGCCCCGGGCTCCGCGGTGACGATCACCCCCGAGGCGCTCAGGTAGGAGGCGGCGACGACGGCGGCGTAGTGCTCGTTGCCGAACTCCAGCGCCGGGACACGGATGAGCTGGTGCATCAGGGCGGCCGCCCGCTGGTGCAGTTCCCCGTACACGGGCACGCCCATGACCTCGTCGGCGTGACGGGCCACCGCAGCGGCGAGGGTCCCGTAGTCCGTGACGTCCGGATCGGCCTGCAGGTGCTCGTGGGCGATCTCCAGCAGCCAGGCCCGGTCGATGCGCAGGATCACGTCGAGCAGCGTAGCGATGTGCACCGGTCGCTACAAGTGACGATGGCGCACCCCTGCGTCGCCGCGGTACGCGGCCCCGCCCGCTGGGCGGGTGCGTGTGCCGGGGCCGTAGGCTGAAGGCTTCAGGCGTCCCGGTGGTCATCGGGGGTGCAGGTGCGGTGGACCCCGTTGCGGCGGGCGAGTGGGGGGACGGCGTGGCGTACCGGATCGAACGGATCGGGACCGAGGACTGGGAGCGCCTGCGGCGGGTGCGGCTGGCACAGCTGCTGGACACCCCGACGGCGTTCATGGAGACCCACGCGAGGGCGCTCGCGTTCGGCGAGGACGAGTGGCGTTCGCGGGCGGCGCGGGTCAATGAGCCGGGAGCCATCGGGCTGGTGGCCGTGGACGAGGCCGGCGAGTGGGTCGGCACGATGATCTCGTTCGCCTCCGGGCCGGAGAGTGCCGTGCTGGTCGGCGTCTGGGTGGATCCCGAGCACCGCGGCCGCGAGCGCGGGGTGACGGACCGCCTGCTGGACGGCGTCGTCCGGTGGGCGCGGACCGAGGCCGGGGCGCGCCGGCTGGTGCTGACCGTGCACGAGGACAACCCGCGGGCGACGGCCTTCTACCGGCGGCGCGGTTTCGAGTTCACCGGTGAGTCCGAGCCCTACGGGCTGGACCCGGGAAGCCTGCTGGTCGAGATGGCCCTGCCGCTCGCCTGACGGGCCGGCGGGCCCCCGTACCCGAGCCGCCGCGCCGGCTCAGCCCGGTTTCTCCTCGACCGCCGCAACCTCGCCCTCACCCTCGGTGTCGATGTGCGGCAGCACCCGGTCGAGGAAGCGCGGCGTCCACCAGGCCGCGGCGCCCAGCAGCGTCATCACCGCCGGCACCAGCAGCAGCCGGACGACGGTGGCGTCGATCAGCACGCTGACGGCCAGGCCGAGGCCCATCATCTTGATCACGATGTTGTCGCTGACGATGAAGGCGGCGAAGACGCTCACCATGATCAGTGCGGCGCAGGAGATCACCCGGGCGGTGATCTCCAGGGCGTGCGCGACGCTGCCGTGGCTGTCCCCGGTCCGCAGCCACGCCTCGTGGACGCGGGAGAGCAGGAAGATCTCGTAGTCCATGCTCAGGCCGAAGACGATCGCGAACATCATCATCGGCACGTAGCTCTCGATCGGCACCGTCCCGGACACCCCGAGCGCCGGCCCGCCCCAGCCCCACTGGAACACCGCGACCACCACGCCGTACGAGGCCGCGATCGACAGCAGGTTGAGCACCGCCGCCTTCACCGCGATGAGCAGGCCGCGGAAGACCGCCAGGATGATCAGGAACGCGAGCCCCACCACGACCGCGATGATGGGCAGCAGCCGGCTCGACACGATGTCCAGGAACTCCACCTGGGCCGCGGTGGTGCCGGTGAGGTAGGTCTGCGCCCCGGTGCCCGCGACCGCCTGCGGCAGCACGGTGTCCGTGAGGTCGTTGACCAGATCGGTGGTGCTGCGGTCCTGCGGCCGGTCCGCCGGGATCACCGTGTTGAACAGCACCGCGCCGTCCGGGCTGGTCTGCAGCGGGGTGGCGCTCGCCGCGTTCGGCACGCCGGTGAGGGCCTGCTGAACGGCGGACAGGAGCGCCGGCCTGGCGTCGGCGGGGACGGCGCTCTGGTCCACGACCACGGTCAGCGGCCCGTTGGAGCCCGGGCCGAAGGCGTCGGACATCAGGTCGAAGGCGCGCCGGTCGGTGAACGTCGTCGGGTCGGCGCCGTCGTCGATGTGGCCGAGCTGGATCGAGAACAGCGGCACCGTGAGCACCCCGAGGATCACCACGCCCGCCGCCAGGTACCGCCACGGGTTGCGCTCGACCCGCCGGGCGTACCGGTGCCAGACCCCGGTGGCCTCCTCGCCCGGCGCGCTGCCGGTCTCCGCGACCGGCTTGCGTACCGAGAACCGGTCCATCCGACGGCCGATCACGCCCATCAGTGCCGGTAGCAGGGTGATCGCGCCGAGCACGGCCGACACCACGGTGACCGCGGCGGCGGCCCCGAGCTTGGCGATGAACGTGATGCCGGACACCGAGAGCCCGGAGAGCGCGATGATCACCGTGCAGCCCGAGACCAGGACCGCCCGCCCGCTGGTGGCCACCGCCTGTCCGGCCGAGGCCACCGGATCCGCCCCGTCCATCAGGTTCTGACGATGGCGGGTGAGCAGGAACAGCGCGTAGTCGATGCCGACACCGATGCCGATCATCGTGGCGAGGGTGGGCGCGACCGTGGCGAAGGTGGACAGCGCGGCGATCAGGCCGAGCACCCCGAGGCCCACCACCGCCGCGAACAGGGCCGTCAGCAGGGGCAGGCCCGCCGCGATCGCGCTGCCGAAGCCCACCAGCAGGACGACGATCGCCACCGCGAAGCCGATCGCCTCGCTGCGCCGGTCGTCCGGCGTGGGCCGGGCCAGCTCGCCCAGCGGCCCGCCGTACTCCACCTCCACACCGGCCGCCCGCATCGGCGCGACGGCGGCGTCCACGCCGTCCAGGTACTCCTTGCCGAACTCGGCCGGGTTGGTGTCGAACCGGACGGTGATGTAGCCGGTGAGCCCGTTCGCGGAGAGCGGCCCGCCCGGCGGCGCCGGCTGCCCCGCGGGCGGCAGCGGGCTCTGGACCGAGAGGACGTGCGGCAGTTGCTGGAGCGCGGCCACGGACTGGCCGATCTGCGCCTGGAAGCCGGTGAGCGGTTGCGCGTCGTTCAGCACCACCTGGGAGCTGGTGCCCGCGGCGGCCGGCTCGTGCGCCTGCAGCAGCTCCTTGCCCTGCTGCGCCGAGGTCCCCGGCAGCGAGAAGTTGTCGGAGTACGAGCCGCCGACCGTCTTGTTGGCCGCCTGCACCCCGGCGAGGGCGACGACCCACAGCACGATGACGAGCACCGAGTGGCGCGCGCACCACTCGCCCAGCGTGCGCAGGGCCGAGCGCTTGGCCGCCGGCGCGACGGCCGGTGGGGGGCGGCGGGCGGACGGCGGCACGGCGGCTCCTCGGGGTGGGGCTGTCGGCGGGTGCGTGGCTGCGCACCGGTCCGGAGGGTCGTCCCCGCTCCGCCCCGCCGACTCCCGGTGACCGGCCGGTAGTCACCCCGTCAGCCGTGCCCCGGGGCAGCCGGGCGCCCCTGCCCTGGCTCGGGGCGTCCTCCGGAGCGGCCCCGGGGGACGCCCGGCCCCGAGCGTACTCAGGCCGGGACGAGTGCGTCCCACTGCTCCCGGGTGGGGCCGTCGTGCGTCGGCGCGAAGTCCGGGCGGGCGGCCAGCCAGGCGGTGACGTGCCGGTCCACCTCCTCCGTGCCGTAGGCCTCGTCGGCCGGTTGCAGGAGGTGGCGCACCCGGGCTCGCGCCCTCATGACGACGGGCTCGTCGAAGGCGCAGGCGGCCAGGGCGGCGGCCCGCCGGTCCGAGAGCGGAGCGCTCTCGGCGAGGCGCTGCTCGTTGACGCGGTCGGCCGTCACCTGTGCGTCGAACCACGGGCGGAGGGCCTGCGCCGCCCAGTCGTGGTAGTCGGCCGGGTCCGCGGCGATCCGGTCGACGTGGCCGGCGAGGTACTCGGCGGCGCGGAGTCCGAGGGCCACGCCGTGGCCCAGCGTGGGGTTGGTGTGGATGAGGCTGTCCCCGGCGTTGACCAGCCCGGTGACGACGGGTCCGTCGGCGTCGGCCAGGGAGGTCCAGCGGTTGTCCAGGCCGGCCATCGCCAGGACGGCGGACTGCGGTTCGTGTGCCAGGTCGAGCCAGGCGGCGCAGGCGGGGAAGCGGCGGGCGGCGGCCTCGAACACGGCGGGGTCGGTGAGCGCGCCGCGGGTCGGGTCGGCCGTGGAGAGCACGATGTTCACCGCGAAGGTGTCGTTGTCGGACGGGAAGACGCCGGCGAGCGCGAACGGTGCGGCCGAGCCGTTCCTCACCTGTCCGGGGTCGCGCGGGCCCTCGGCGCGCAGGCGGTACCAGCGGCACAGGTAGGCGATCCCGGCGCGATGGCTGTGCACCACGGGCGGGCGGCAGCCGGCCGCGACCAGCCAGGCGGGCACGGGGGAGCGGCGGCCGGCCGCGTCGACGACGAGGTCCGCCCGGTGTGTCTGCCCGTCCGCCTGCACGCCGGTGACCCGGACGGGTCGGCCCTCGCCGAAGGCGAGGGCGCGCACCCGGCAGCCCCGCCGCACGTCGACGGACGGCTCCCGTCGCACGGCCGCGGTCAGGGCGGCCTCCAGCACGATGCGGCGGGTGCGCAGGGTCACCAGCTCCTCGTCGCCGGCCCGCTGCGGCGGGTGCTCGCCGAACCAGTCGAAGTCGTGGTACTCCCGGGCTCCGCGCGCCAGCAGGTCCGCGTAGACGTCGGGGGCCTCGGCGCGCAGCACCGTGCGCACGGGGGCGAGGAACGAGTGGGGTTGGACGGCCTGCGGGACCCGGGGCCTGTTCCAGTCGAAGAAGTCCCGGTCGAGGTCCTCGCCGGCGTCCCGTGCGTCCTGTTCGAACAAGGTGACCGTATGGCCACGCCGGCCGAGCATGAGCGCCGTCCCCAGCCCGCTGATACCTCCGCCGATCACTGCAACCCGCGCCACTGGCTCCCCTTCGCGTCGTGTTGCGGAGCGAGCCTACTACTCGGTGATCTTGTGTCGGCGCCCGGCCCGATCGTCGCGCGGGGGGCGGGCTGTTCCCGCTCGCCGACGGAAAACAAGCAGGCGTGATTGCTTTTTCTTCCCCGCGGTGCCACGCTGCTGCGCGACGACGAGGGTGGCGGGTGGTGGGCTGCCGGCGGGGAGGTGGGGCTGTGGCGTCGGAGGCGGTGCTGCGGGTCGGGAACGCGTCCGGGTTCTACGGGGACCGGTTCTCGGCGGTGCGGGAGATGCTGACGGACGGTCCGCTGGACGTGCTCACCGGGGACTACCTGGCCGAGCTGACCATGCTGATCCTGGCCCGGGACCGGATCAAGGATCCGGCGACGGGCTACGCGAAGACCTTCCTGCGCCAGATGGAGGAGTGCCTCGGGCTGGCGTTGGAGCGCGGGGTGCGGATCGTGGTCAACGCGGGCGGGCTCGCGCCGGCCCGGCTGGCCGAGGCGCTGCGGGAAGTGGCCGAGCGTCAGGGGCTGCATCCGGCAGTCGCCCACGTGGAGGGGGACGACCTCCTGCCGCGCCGGTCCGAACTCGGACTGCCGGACGGTCTGTTGGCGGCCAACGCCTACCTCGGGGCGTTCGGCGTCGCCGAGTGCCTGAAGGCCGGGGCGGACGTGGTGGTCACCGGTCGGGTGACCGACGCCGCGCTGGTAGCCGGGCCGGCGATCGCCCACTTCGGGTGGGGGGTGGACGCGCTGGACGCGCTCGCCGGGGCCGTGGTGGCCGGGCACGTGCTGGAGTGCGGTGCGCAGGCGACCGGGGGCAACTACGCGTTCTTCCGTGAGCACGACGTCACCCGGCCGGGCTTCCCGGTCGCCGAGCTGAACGCCGACGGCTCCAGCGTCATCACGAAGCACCCGGGCACCGGCGGCTCCGTCACCACCGGCACGGTCACGGCCCAACTCCTGTACGAGACGAGCGGTGCACGCTACCTCGGGCCGGACGTCACGGCCCGCCTGGACAGCGTCCGGCTCACCCAGGAGGGTCCCGACCGGGTGCGGATCGGCCGCGTGCGCGGCGAAGCGCCGCCGTCGACGCTCAAGGTGGGACTGAACAGCCTGGGCGGGTACCGCAACGAGGTGGTGTTCGTCCTCACCGGGCTCGACATCGAGGCCAAGGCGGCGCTGGTGCGGCGGCAGCTGGACGCGGCGCTGCCGCCCGGGGCGCGGCCGGCCGAGCTGTGCTGGACCCTGGCCCGCACCGACCACCACGACGCGGACACCGAGGAGGGTGCCTCCGCGCTCCTGCGGCTCACCGCCCGGGACCGCGACCCTGCCAAGGTCGGTCGTGAACTCGGTAGGGCGGCAGTGGAGTTGGGCCTCGCCGGCTACCCCGGCTTCCACCTCACCGCGCCGCCGGGGCCGGGCGCGCCGTACGGGGTGTTCACCGCCGCGTACGTCGACGCCGCGGAGGTGGCGCACACCGCCGTGCTGCCCGACGGCGGCCGGATCGGGATCGCGCCCGGACCGCGGAAGGACGCTTCGTCCGTGCCCGGCGTGGACGACCCCGGTGCAGGACTGCCGGCCCCGGTGCCGCCCGGCCCCACCCGCAGGGCGCCGCTCGGCCTGGTGGCCGGTGCCCGCAGCGGGGACAAGGGCGGCGACGCCAACCTCGGTGTCTGGGCCCGGGACGACGCCGGCTGGAGCTGGCTCGCACACACCCTCACCGTCGGTCTGCTGCGCCGACTCCTCCCCGAAGCGGCGGACCTGCCGATCGAGCGGCACCTGCTCCCGAACCTCCGCGCGGTCAACTTCACCATCACCGGCCTGCTCGGCGAGGGCGTCGCCGCCCGACACCGCTTCGACCCGCAGGCCAAGGCCCTGGGGGAGTGGCTCCGCTCCCGCCACCTCGACATCCCGGAGGCGCTGCTGTGACCGTCCTGCCCACCCGCCTCGACCCCGCCGGCGCCGACCACGCCGAGCACCGCGCCGCGATGCTCGGCAAGCTCGCCGATCTCGACGCCGAGCACGCCGGGGCGCTGGCCGGCGGCGGACCGAAGTACGTCGAACGGCACCGCAGTCGAGGCAAGTTGCTGCCCCGCGAACGGATCGAGCTGCTGATCGACCAGGACTCGCCGTTCCTCGAACTCTCCCCGCTCGCCGCCTGGGGCAGCGACTACCCGGTGGGCGCCGCCCTGGTGACCGGCATCGGGGTGATCGAGGGCGTCGAGTGCGTGATCACCGCCAACGACCCGACCGTGCGCGGTGGTGCCAGCAACCCCTGGACGCTCCGCAAGGCGTTGCGCGCCAACGAGATCGCCCTCACCAACCGCCTCCCGCTGGTCAACCTGGTCGAGTCCGGCGGGGCCGACCTGCCCAGCCAGAAGGAGATCTTCATCCCCGGCGGGGCCCTCTTCCGCGACCTCACCCGCCTCTCCGCGGCCGGAATCCCCACCGTGGCCGTGGTGTTCGGAAACTCGACGGCCGGCGGTGCCTACGTGCCGGGGATGTCCGACCACACCGTGATGGTGAAGGAGCGGGCGAAGGTCTTCCTCGGCGGACCGCCGCTGGTGAAGATGGCCACCGGCGAGGAGTCCGACGACGAGTCGCTGGGCGGGGCCGAGATGCACGCCCGCACCTCCGGGCTCGCCGACCACTTCGCCGTGGACGAGCCCGACGCACTGCGTCTGGCCCGCCGGGTGGTCGCGCGCCTCGACCACCGTAAGCCGGGCGCCGATCCGGACGTCCACGCCGAGCCGCCGAAGTACGACGAGGACGACCTGCTGGGCATCGTCCCGGGTGACCTCAAGGTGCCGTTCGACCCGCGCGAGGTGATCGCAAGGATCGTCGACGGCTCGGACTTCGACGAGTTCAAGCCGTTGTACGGGACCAGCCTCGCGACCGGCTGGGCCCGGCTGCACGGCTACCCGGTCGGCATCCTGGCCAACGCGCAGGGCGTGCTGTTCAGCGAGGAGTCCCAGAAGGCCGCCCAGTTCATCCAACTCGCCAACCAGCGGGACATCCCGCTGCTGTTCCTGCACAACACCACGGGCTACATGGTCGGCAAGGACTACGAGCAGGGCGGCATCATCAAGCACGGCGCGATGATGATCAACGCCGTCGCCAACTCCCGCGTCCCGCACCTGTCGGTACTGATGGGCGCCTCCTACGGGGCCGGCCACTACGGCATGTGCGGGCGGGCGTACGAACCGCGGTTCCTCTTCGCCTGGCCGAGCGCCAAGTCGGCGGTGATGGGCCCGCAACAGCTGGCCGGGGTGCTGTCGATCGTGGCGCGGCAGTCCGCCGCGGCGAAGGGGCAGCCGTACGACGAGGACGCGGACGCCGCGATCCGGGCCGTGGTCGAGCAGCAGATCGAGGCGGAGTCGCTGCCGGTCTTCCTCTCCGGCCGGCTCTACGACGACGGGGTGATCGACCCGCGCGACACCCGGACGGTGCTCGGCCTCTGCCTCTCGGCGATCCACAACGCCCCGGTCGAGGGCGCCCGCGGCTACGGCGTCTTCCGGATGTGACGCCACCCGCGCCCGGCGTCCGTGCCCCGTACCCGCGTCCGGCGCGACGCCCTCCCGGGCCGGACGCCGCGCGCGGAGCGCCGACCGCCGAGAAACCACACGCGACACGCGACATGCGAGGAACCCTGACGTGATCACCAACCTGCTGGTCGCCAACCGCGGCGAGATCGCCCGCCGGGTCTTCCGCACCTGCCGGAGCCTGGGCATCGCCACCACGGCGGTCCACTCCGACCCGGACGCCGGCGCCCCGCACACCCGTGATGCCGATGCGGCCGTCCGGCTGCCCGGCGCCGCGCCCGCCGACACCTACCTCCGCGGCGACCTCATCGTGAAGGCCGCCCTGGCGGCCGGTGCCGACGCCGTCCACCCCGGCTACGGGTTCCTCTCCGAGGACGCCGAGTTCGCCCGCGCGGTGATCGACGCGGGCCTGGTCTGGATCGGCCCGCCGCCGGACGCGATCGCCGCGATGGGGTCGAAGACCGAGGCCAAGCGTCTGATGGCGGCCGCCGGCGTCCCCGTGCTGGACGCGGTCGCGGAGCCCGTCGAGGCCGATCTGCCGCTGCTGGTCAAGGCGGCCGCGGGCGGTGGGGGACGCGGCATGCGGGTGGTCCGGCGGTTGGACGAGCTGGCCGACCGGCTCGCCGCCGCCCGCTCCGAGGCGGCGAAGAGTTTCGGCTCCGACGAGGTCTTCTGCGAGCCCTACCTGCCGACCGCCCGGCACGTCGAGGTCCAGCTGATGGCCGATGCGCACGGAACGGTGTGGGCCGTCGGCGACCGCGACTGCTCGCTGCAGCGCCGGCACCAGAAGGTCGTCGAGGAGGCGCCGGCCCCGGGTCTCGAAGACGAGGTGCGCGCCGCCCTGCACCGGGCCGCCGCCGACGCCGCCCGGGCGATCGGCTACACCGGCGCCGGGACGGCGGAGTTCCTGCTCGCCGCCGACGGCCGGTTCTTCTTCCTGGAGATGAACACCCGCCTCCAGGTCGAGCACCCGGTGACCGAGGCGGTGACCGGGCTCGACCTGGTGGCGCTCCAACTCGCCGTCGCCGAAGGTGACGAACTGGCCGAGCACCCCCCGGTGACGGTCGGCTGCGCGATCGAGGCCCGCCTCTACGCGGAGGACCCGGCTCGGGACTGGCAGCCTTCGACCGGAACCATCCACCGCTTCGAACTCCCTCTTCCGTACGAGGAGTTCGGCGGTCGCGGGCTGCGTCTGGACTCCGGCGTCGAGCCGGGCAGCGAGATCACCGTGCACTACGACGCCATGCTGGCGAAGCTGGTCGCCTGGGCGCCCACCCGGGCGGCCGCCGCCCGGCGCCTCGCGGACGCGTTGAGCCGGGCCAGGATCCACGGGCCGGCCACCAACCGGGAGCTGCTCGTCCGGGCCCTGCGCCACCCGGCCTTCCTGGCCGGGAACGTGCACACCGCGTTCCTCACCGAGCACGCGGCCGGTCTGCACCTCGCCGACCTGAACGCGGAGGAAGCCGAAGGCCGACTGGCCGCGCTCGCAGCCGCGCTGGCCGACGCCGCCGAGCGCAGGTCCGGACATGCGCTGCCGTCGGGCTGGCGCAACCTGCCCTCCGCGCCGCAGACCAAGCGGTACGTGGCGGCAGACGGCACCGAGTTCGAGGTCCGCTACCGGCTCGGCCGCGCCGGGTTGGACGCCGACGGCCACCCGGGCACCGAGCTGGTCTCGGCCACGCCGACCCGGGTCGTGCTCGCCACGGACGGCCTGCGGCGCGGCTACGACGTGGCCCGCTACGGCGACCGCGTCCACGTGGACGGCCCGACCGGCGGCACCGTGCTCACCGCCTCGGGGCGGTTCCCCGACCCCGCCGACCACACCGACCCGGGTGCCCTGCTGGCTCCGATGCCCGGCACGGTGGTGCGGACCGCCGCTGCCGTCGGCGACGCCGTCGAGGCCGGGCAGCCGCTGCTCTGGCTGGAGGCGATGAAGATGGAGCACCGCGTGACCGCCCCGGCCGACGGCGTCCTCACCGAACTCCGGGCCACCCCGGGCCTGCAGGTCGAACTCGGCGCCCTGCTCGCCGTCGTCCAGCCGCACCAGCCGCACCAGCCGCACCAGCCGCACCAGCCGGGCTAGCCGCACCGGCCGGGCTAGCCGCACCGGCCGCACCGCCCCAGGCGCGCACGCACTGCCCGAAGCACCCGCACCACCCCGGACCCCGAGGCCCGCCAACACCCGAACCCCCCGGAATCCCGTACCGCCCGGAAGGACGTACCGCCCATGTCCGCACCGCGCACCACCACGCCCACCGTCGGCAGCCGACTCATCGAGACGCCCGAGCGGCAGGCCCTGCGCCGCGCCGTCGCCGAACTCGGCAACCGCTACGGCTCCGCGTACTTCCTCGGCAAGGCCCGTGCCGGCGAGGCGGCCGACGAGCTCTGGGCCGAGGCCGGCAAGGCCGGCTACCTCGGGGCCAACCTGCCCGTCGAGTACGGCGGCGGGGGCGGGGGCATCACCGACCTCGCCATCGTCCTGGAGGAGCTCGGCACCGCGGGTTGCCCGTTGCTGCTGCTCGTCGTCTCCCCGGCGATCTGCGGCACGGTCATCGCCCGCTTCGGCACCGAGGAGCAGAAGCGCCGGTGGCTGCCCGGACTCGCCGACGGCACCCGGCGGATGGCCTTCGGCATCACCGAGCCGGACGCCGGCTCCAACTCCCACCGGATCTCCACCGTCGCCCGCCGCGACGGAGAGGACTGGCTGCTGACCGGTCGGAAGGTGTTCGTCTCCGGCATCGACCACTGCGACGCCGTGCTGTTCGTGGCCCGGACCGAGGACTCCCGGACCGGCAGGCTCAAGCCGGCCCTGTTCGTCGTGCCGCGCCGGGCGCCGGGCTTCGAATACCGGGCGATCCCGATGGAGCTGGTGTCCCCCGAGAAGCAGTTCCAGGTCTTCCTGGACGACGTCCGGCTGCCCGCCGACGCCCTCGTCGGCGACGAGGACGCGGGGCTGCTCCAGCTCTTCGCCGGACTCAACCCGGAGCGGATCATGACCGCGGCCTTCTCGCTGGGGCTCGCCCGTCAGGCGCTCGGCAAGGCCGTCGAGTACGCGAAGACCCGTACGGTCTGGTCGACGCCGATCGGTGCCCACCAGGGTCTGGCCCACCCGCTGGCCCAGTGCGCGGTGGAGATCGAGCTGGCCCGGCTGATGAACCAGAAGGCCGGTCTGCTCTACGACGACGGCGACGACCCGGCGGCCGGCGAGGCGGCCAACATGGCCAAGTACGCGGCGGGCGAGGCCGCTGCCAGGACCGTGGACCAGGCGGTGCAGACCCTCGGCGGCAACGGGCTCACCCAGGAGTACGGGCTGGCCGCGCTGATCGCGGCGACCCGGGTCGGCCGGGTGGCCCCGGTCAGCCGGGAGATGGTCCTCAACTACGTCGCCCAGCACACCCTCGGCCTGCCCAAGTCCTACTGAGCCCCCGCCCGGACCCCGGTCGCCTCCCCCGACCGCACCCGCCGGGGGAGGCGGCGGGCCGCCGGGGGGAGGCCGAGCCCTCGTTCACCAGCCAGGCGCCGGCGACCGCCGCGAGGGTGACGGCCCCTGGAAGCCGCCGAGCCGGCCGGGGCTCCTGCGCGGGCCCGACGATCCCCGCCGGGCGTGGGAACCGTCGGCTCCGCGCCTGCGCGGTGGCGGTGCCGGTCAGGACTCGCCATTGCGTCCCGGGCGCCGGCGCAGCGAGCGGACGCCGAACCAGCCCGCGGTGGCGATCAGCGCGGCGCCGCCGAGCACCTCGCGGGTGTCGGGGCCGGAGGCGCCGCCACCGCCGGTGCCGACTCCGCCGACGGGGTGGGGCTCCGGGGATCGGCTGGGGGATCCGCCGTGGGCGCCGGGGATCGGCGAGGCGGTGGAGGTGGGCGAGGCGGTGGACGTCGGCGAGCCGGTGGCGCACCGGACCGCGAAGGACTCGTGCCTGGCGCTGCCGTTCTCGCCGACGAAGGTCCAGGTGAGCCGGTAGCGGCCGTCCGGGAGACTGTAGTTGCCGGTACTGCCGGTGCCGTTGGTCAGCACGAGCGCGCCGGCCAGCACCAGGGCGTTCCCGGTCGGCTGCTGCTCGATCGTCCAGTTGACCAGCGTGATGGTGTCGAAGTCGAACGCGTCCAGGTAGAACTGGCAGACCTGGGGGTCGTCGGTCCTACTGTCCACCGCGGTGGCGCCGTCGTGGATCTTGACGTCGCCCTTGTCGCCGGGGGCGGCGTCCGCGAGCGGCGCCGAAGCGAAGGCGAGCGCGGCGGCCGCGGCGGTGGCGGCCGCGGCGGTGGCGGTCGGGAGCCGGCGGGGCGCGGGCAGCTGTCGGGTGGTGCGTCTCACGGTGGGGCGCTCCCTGGTCGGGGGCCGCCCTCGGGGGCGGGCGGCCATGCAGGAAACGGTCGGCGCGCCCGCCGGGCGCGGCAAGCGTGCCACGCGTGCGCCCGCGAACCGTCGTCACAATGGCGCAGCGCTGCGCCACTGTCCGTATGCTCCTGTCCCGCACGCCCGGCCGGTGGTGCTCCGTGACCGTCCGCCGCCAGTTTGAGGTTTCGTCAACTACCTTCGAGGAGGCACGCCTTGGTGTTCCACAGCGAGTTCCCGGATGTCGCAGTCGTCGACCTGCCGATCCATGAGGCGGTCCTGGGCGGCGCCGACCGCTTCGGTGACCGGCCGGCCCTGGTGGACGGGGTCACGGGGGAGTCGGTGAGCTACGCGCGGCTCGGAGCGGCGGTGCGCCGGGTGGCGGCCGGCCTGGCCGAGGCGGGCGTGCGGCGCGGCGACGTGCTGGCCCTCTTCAGCCCGAACACGGTCGGCTATCCGATGGCCTTCTACGGCGCCACCCGGGCCGGAGCCACGGTGACCACGGTCTCCTCCCTCGCCACCGCGGGCGAGCTGGCCGGCCAGCTCGCCGACAGCGGCGCCCGCTGGCTGGTCACCGTCTCGCCGTTCCTGGCCGCCGCCCGGCAGGCCGCGGAGAAGCTCGCGGCCGGGGGCACCCCGCTGGCGGAGATCATCGTGCTGGACGGCGCCGAGGGCCACCGCTCGCTGGCCGACCTCCTCGCCGCCTCCGGCCCCGAGCCTGAGCCCGACCTCGACCCCGGCACCGACATCGCCGTCCTGCCCTATTCCAGCGGAACCACCGGCCTGCCCAAGGGCGTGATGCTCACCCACCGGTCGATCGCCACCAACCTCGCCCAGACCGACGCCCTCTACCGTCCCGCGGTGGGTGAGCGGGTGCTCGCCGTCCTCCCCTTCTTCCACATCTACGGCCTCGCCGCACTGCTGAACCAGCCGCTGCGCTGCGGCGCCACCGTCGTCGTGCTGCCCCGCTTCGACCTGGAGCAGTTCTGCCGGACCATCGAGGAGCAGCGCGTCCAGGCGCTGATCGTGGCGCCGCCGATCGCCCTGGCGCTGGCCAAGCACCCGATCGTCGACCGCTTCGACCTCTCCTCGCTGGAGTACCTGCTCTGCGCGGCCGCGCCGCTGGACCACGAGCTGGCGGAGGCGTGCGCCCGCCGGCTGGGCCTGCCGCGGATCCTCCAGGGCTACGGGATGACCGAGCTCTCCCCGGTCACCCATGTGGTCTCGCCGGACGAGCACGACCCCTCGCCGGGCTCGGTCGGCCGGATGGTGCCCTCCACCGAGCTTCGGGTCGTCTCGCTCGACGGCACCGGCACGGGTAGCGGCACCGACCTCGGCCCGGGCGAGCGGGGCGAGCTGCTGATCCGCGGGCCGCAGGTGATGAAGGGCTACTTCGGCCGCCCCTCCGACACGGCGGCCACCATCGACGCCGACGGCTGGCTGCACACCGGTGACGTCGGCTACGTGGACGAGCGCGGCTACCTGTTCATCGTCGACCGGGTGAAGGAGCTGATCAAGTACAAGGGCTACCAGGTCGCGCCCGCCGAGCTGGAGGCGCTGCTGCTCGGCCATCCGGGGATCGCGGACGCGGCGGTGATCGGGGTCGCGGACGAGGACGGCACCGAGCGGCCCAAGGCGTTCGTGGTCCGTGCGCCCGGTTCCACGCTGACCGAGGAGGAGGTGACCGCCTTCGTGGCCGGCCAGGTCGCGCCGTACAAGAAGGTCCGGGCGGTGGAGTTCCTGGACGCCGTGCCCAAGTCCGCGGCCGGCAAGATCCTCCGCCGGGAGCTGCGGGCACGGGAGGCCGGCCGCTGAGCCGTCGGCCCGCCGCGCGGCGGGGCGCCCGGTACGCCGCCGGGCGCGCCCGCCGCGCCCGCCGCGCCCGCCGCCGCCCGCCCGCCGCCGCGCCCGCCCGCCGGGCCGCTCCCGCGGTCTGCGAGGATCGACCCCTGAGCACCGCCGCACGGACAGGACCAGTCGCCGCCGATGACCACCCACCCCGCCGCCCGCACCCCGCAGCAGGACCGCAGCCGCGCCACCCGGCAGCGGCTGTTGGCGGCGGCCGTCGACTGCCTCGCCGAGGTCGGCTGGAACGGCTCCACGGTCAGTGTCGTCGCCGAGCGCGCCGGTGTCTCCCGCGGCGCGGCCCAGCACCACTTCCCGACCCGCGAGGACCTCTTCACCGCGGCCGTCGAACACGTCACCGCCGAACGGATGGCGGCCGTCCGCGCCCACGCGGACGAGCTGCCCGCCGTCGGCCCGGCCCGGACCGAGGCCGTCGTCGACATGATCGTGCGCCTCTACACCGGCCCGCTGTTCCGCGCCGCCCTCCACCTCTGGGTCGCCGCCGCCACCGAGGAGCCGCTGCGCGAGCGGATCGTCGCCCTGGAGGGCCACGTGGGCCGCGAGGCCCACCGGGCCACCGTCGAGTTCCTCGGGGCGGACGAGAGCGCCCCCGGCGTCCGCGAGACCGTGCAGGCCACCCTCGACATGGCGCGCGGCCTCGGCCTGGCCAATCTGCTCACCGACGACAGCGCCAGGCGATCCGGAGTGATCCGGCAGTGGGCGGGCGTTCTTGAGAGTACGCTGCGGCCGGTACGCCCATGATGCCCGTACACCAGGTGGGTCCGGCACACCCCTGACCAAGGGGTCGCCGGTCGGCCGATGTCCGTGCAGTCTGGAGAAGAACCCCGGCCGGCACGGACCGCGAGGCCCCGCCCGGCCGGGCACGAGCCGAACCGGGGTGCTGCCTGATCATGCACGGACAAGAGTGGGACGCGACCGATGCCGCCGGCCCCGCGCGGGACGGAACCCCCGCACGCCTCGACGGCCACCGCCTGGTCCCGCTCGCCACCGCCCTGCTCCAGGACGACGGTCTCATCCTGCACTGGAGCGAGGACGCCGAGGCCCTGCTCGGCTTCTCCGCCGACGAGGCCGTCGGCAGCTACGCCGCCCAGCTCCTCACCTCCGGCGACGACCGCCCCGAGGTGCTCGCCCTCTTCGAGCGCATCATGAGCGGAAAGGGCTGGTCCGGCATATTCCCCGTCCGGCACCGGGACGGGCACGTGGTCGAGCTGGAGTTCCGCACCTACCCGATCGCCGGACCGGCCGGCACCCTGCTGCTCCTCGCCACCGCCTCCGACACCGCGGCACTCCACCGGGTCGAGGCCGACCTCGCAGTCCTGGACGGCATCTTCGGCCAGTCCCCGATCGGCATGGCCGTCTACGACACCGACCTGCGCTACGTCCGGCTCAACAAGGCGCTGGCCCGGATGAACGGCGTCCCCGTCGAGGAGCACCTGGGCCGGCGGATCAGCGCCGTCCTGCCCGGCATCAACAGCGCCGAGATAGAACAGACCATGCGACAGGTGCTCACCACCGGCCGCCCGGTGGTCGATGCCCGATCGCACGGCCGCGTCCCGGGCGACCCGCGCCGCGACCGGGCCTGGTCCGCCTCCTACTTCCGGCTGCAGGACTCCACCGGTCGGGTCTTCGGGGCCTGCTCGTCCATCATCGACGTCACCGAACGGTTCCAGGCCGAGGCCCGTGCCTCCCGCGCGCAGGAACGTCTCGCCACCATCGCCGAGGCCACCGCCCGGATCGGCACCACCCTCGACCTGAAGCGCACCGCGGAGGAGCTGATCGAGGCCGTCGTGCCGCGCTTCGCCGACTTCGCCACCGTCGACCTGCTGGAACCGGTGCTGCGCGGCGCCGAGCCCACCACCATCCCGCTGGACCGCTCCGTCCAGTTGCGCGCCGTCGCCGTCGGGGAGTCCTACGAGTCCGGCCTCGCGCTCGCCGTCGACACCGTCGGCGAGGTCTCCGAGTACGCCCCCGACCGCAGCTACACCCAGTGCCTGCGCAGCGGGCGGCCCCTGCTGCGCTCCCACGTCGACGAGGACGTGCTGCGCGGCCTGGTCGCCACCCCGGAACGCGTCGCCCCCGGGATAGCGGCCGGCATTCACTCGTACCTGATGGTGCCGATGACCGCGCGCGGCATGGTGCTGGGCGGCGCCGAGTTCATCCGGATGCGGAACCCTGAGCCGTTCACCGACGCCGACGTCGCCCTCGCCGAGGAACTGGTCGCCCGCACCGCGCTCGCCGTCGACAACGCCCGGCTCTACCGGCGCGAGCGCGAGACCGCGCTGACCCTGCAGCGCAGCCTGCTGCCGCAGGAGATCCACCGCACCCTCGGGCTGGAGATCGCCTACCGCTACCTGCCCAGCAGCGTGGTCAGCGAGGTCGGCGGCGACTGGTTCGACGTCGTGCCGCTCTCCTGCGGCCGGGTCGCCCTGGTGGTCGGCGACGTCATGGGCCACGGCATCCGCGCCGCCGCCACCATGGGCCAACTCCGCACCGTGGCACGCACCCTCGCCACCCTGGACATGCCGCCGGAGCAGGTGCTCACCCGGCTCGACGAGACCGCCTCGGGCATCGGCGAGGGCCAGTTCGCCACCTGTATCTGCGCCGTCTACGACCCGCTGGAACGCACCGTCCAGGTCTCCTCGGCGGGCCACCTGCCCCCGGTCTGGGTCGGCCCGGACGGCACCACCCGCAGGGTCGACGTGCCGCCCGGCGTCCCGCTCGGCGTCGGCGGCGTGGCCTTCGAGTCGATCGAGTTCGCCCTCCCCGAGGGCGCCATGGTCGCCCTCTACACCGACGGCCTGGTCGAGCGGCGCGGCCAGGACCTCGACGACGGCATCGACCTGCTCGCCCGCACCCTGGCCGGGCCCGGCCGCACCCTGGAGGAGAGCTGCGACGCCGTCCTCGGCGCGCTGGTCACCGACGGCACCGACGACGACATCGCGATGATCATGGCCCGGGTGCTGCCGCTGCCCGCCGACCGGATCGCCACCCTCCCGCTCACCGGCGGCGGCCGCCTGCCCGGCAAGGCCCGCCGCTTCACCCGCGCCACCCTGGACGCCTGGGGCCTGTCCGCACTCTCCGACTACGCCGAGCTGCTGGTCAGCGAGCTGGTCACGAACGCCCTGCTGCACGCCGACGCCCCGCGACGGCTCCGGCTCTTCCGCGACCGGGTGCTCACCGTCGAGGTCGCCGACACCGGCGGGCAGACGCCCCAGCTGCGCCCGTTCGCCGAGCAGGACGAGGGCGGCCGCGGCATGTTCCTGGTCAGCGAGCTGGCCCAGCGCTGGGGCAGCCGGCTGACGCGGGACGGCAAGGTGGTCTGGGCAGAGCTGGAGCTCCCGTTCGGGACGGTCTGAGACCGCCGGGCCCGAGACCACCGACGCTGGGAGTGCCCGGCCCGGGGCCGCCGGCCGGAACGCGCGGATCCCCGCGCCCCTGCGGGGGACACGGGGATCGACGGGCGACGGCGAAGGCACCGCGGGCTTCGGTTACGCGTCCGCCCTCACCCGCTCCGCGGGCTGCTGCTCCGGCCGGTCACGCCGCTCCGGCCGGTCGTCCTGCTGCGCCGCCCGCGGCAGCCTGCGGAGCAGGCGCCAGGCCAGTGCCGAGGCGGCCAGCAGCGAGGCCCCGGCCAGCACCGCCGCGACGTTCATGCCGTGCACGAAGGCGTCGCGGGCGCTCGCCAGCAGCGGCTCGGCCAGCGCGGCCGGCAGGCCGGCCGCGGCCTCCACCGCACCGCCCAGCGACTCGCCCGCCCGGGCCGCAGCTTCCGGGCCGGCCCCGGCCGGGACGGCCAGCCCGCTCGCGTAGAGCGAGGTCGCCACCGAGCCGACCAGAGCGATGCCGAGCGCGGTGCCCAGCTCGTACGCCGTCTCGGAGACCGCGGAGGCGGCGCCGGCCTTGTCGGCGGGCGCGGCGCCCAGCACGAGGTCGGCGCCGAGCGTGTAGACCACGCCCTCGGCGGTGCCGACGATCAGGAAGGCGGCGGCCACCACGAGGTACGCGGTGTCCTGCTGCACCCAGCCGATCATCCCGACGCCGAGGCCCATGGCCAGCAGGCCCGCGGTCAGCGCGGCCCGGGCGCCGGTGCGCCGCACCAGCCGGGCGGTCAGCAGGCCGCCTGCCACCGCGCCGGCGAAGGCCGGCAGCTCGGCCAGGCCGGCCTGGAGCGGCTCGTAGCCACGGACCAGCTGCAGGTACTGCGAGGTCACGAAGACGACGCCGGAGAGGCCGATCAGCGCGGTGAGCGAGGCCAGCACGGCCGCGGTGAACCGCCGGTCGGCGAAGAGCCGCACGTCCAGCAGCGGAGTCGGAAGGCGCAGCTGGCGCCGGACGAAGACGGTCAGCGCGGCGGCGCCCAGCACTGCGGCGACGGGGACGTCCCAGCGGGCGACGCCGTGCGCGGCGGCCTCCTTGACGGCGTAGACCACGCCGATCACGCCGGCGAGCGAGAGCAGCACGCTGAGCACGTCCCAGCGACCCGGCCGCGGATCCCGGGACTCGGGCAGCAGCCAGATGCCGAGGACCAGCAGCAGGAGCAGCACCGGGATGTTCAGCAGGAAGACCGAGCCCCACCAGAAGTGCTCCAGCAGTGCCCCTCCGACGACCGGGCCGAGGGCGGCGCCCGCGGTGGCGCCGGCGCCCCAGATGCCGATCGCGGTGGCGCGCTCGCGGTCGTCCGGGAAGAGCGCGCGGATCAGCGAGAGGGTGGACGGCATGATGGTCGCCCCGGCCACGCCGAGCAGCGCGCGGGCCAGGATCAGCCAGCCCGGGCCGGGGGCGTAGGCGGCGAGCAGGGACGCGGCGCCGAAGGCGGTGGAGCCGGCCAGCAGCAGCTTCTTGCGGCCGATCCGGTCGCTCAGCGCGCCCATGCTGACCAGCAGGCCGGCCAGCACGAAGGAGTAGGCGTCGCCGATCCAGAGCAGCTGGGTGCCGCTGGGGCGGAGCGTCTCGCTGATCGAGGGTATGGCGAGGGAGAGGACGGTCGCGTCGACGGCGACCAGGGTGACGGCCAGGACGAGGACGGCGAGGCCGGTCCAGCGCTGGCGCGGGCTGGTGCGGAGGGTGCTGCTCATGGGGTATCGGTTTCCGACCGCCGGTTCCGGCGGCCTGTGCGTCCGAGGTGCTGTGGGTGGGGGACGTGCTTACTGCGGATGCGGCTGGGGCGGGGTTCGCAGGGCGCCGCCGAGGAAGAGCTCGGCGAGCGAGAACGCCGCGTCGCGCGGGGCGAGCCGGCCGTCCTGGATGGCCCAGCCGATTCCGGCGACCAGGTCGAAGAAGGCCTCGCTGAGCCAGGCGGCGGAGAGCTCGACGCGGAAGACGCCCTGCTGCTGACCGCGCAGGAAGAGCGCGTGCATCCGGACGATCTGCGACTCCCAGAGCTCGTCGATGGCTTCGTCGTCGTAGAGCTGGTTCTCGCCGGCCAGGAAGGCGCAGAGCGCGGCGTCCGGGACGACGGCGTCGACGAGGCGGCGCAGCGCCGCGTGCGCGTCGCCGTCCTCGATGGCCGCGGTGTCCAGGGCGGCGCGGAACCGCTGGAGGCCGAGCAGGCCGACCTCGCGGATCAGGGCGTCCCGGCCCGGGAAGAGCCGGTGGAGGGTGGCGCGGCTGATGCCCGCCGCGCGGGCGATCTCGTCGAGGTGCGCGGTGGGGCGGCGGGAGAGCACGCCCACGGCGGCTTCGAGGACGGCATCGCGATCGGTGGCCATGATGCAAGCATACATCGATTGAGACATGCATGTCTCAATCGAAGATGGGGCGATGCAGATGAGTCGACGGTGAAGCGGGTCTGGACGAGCGCTCTCTGGGGTCCGGGGGCTGACAGCAAGAGACCGGGGACGGCGGTGGCCGTCCCCGGTCTCTTCGGTCGCGCGCGCCCGGTCGCGCGCGGGTGCTCAGCTCTGGTTGTAGAACCCGGTGTCGTCCAGCGGTCGGTCGATCACCATCACCTCGACGTCCGCAGGGGTGAGCAGGAACACCCGGCGGGCGATCCGCTCGATGCCGCCGCAGGTGCCGAAGACCAGTCCGGAGGCGAAGTCGACCATGCGCTTGGCCTCGGCCTCCTCCATCTCGGTGAGGTCCATGACCACCGGGGTGCTCGCCCGGATGTGCTCACCGACCGTCCGGGCGGCCTCGAAGCCGGTCGGCCGCAGGGAGACGATCTTCGTGGGGGCGGGGGAGGACGGTACCGTCTCCTGCTCGATCCACTCGTCGTCGTACACCGCGGCCGGGTAGTTCCCGGAGGGCATCAGCCACCCGTTGTGGTGCTCGTCGCGAAGTGCTCCCATGCCGCGCCTCCCTGCCTCGTTCCGTACAGGTCCCCGGTGCGCGTGTCCTTTTGACACGTCATCCACTCGTCGGAACTGTCCGAGTATCGCACTGATCACCGGTCCCGTGCCCGCTCGCGACCCCCGTACGAGTCGTGCCGCGCCGGAAACCCGGGCGAACCCGGGCAACTGTTGCGACGCAACGGAAGCGCGGACGGTTGCGCGCGTAGACCATATCGGTCGCGGTCACCGCCCAATTGACCCTTTGTCAACAATGCGGAAAATACTTCACTCGCCGGTGGCGCCGTCCACCAGCTCCCGGAGCAGATCGGCGTGCCCGTTGTGCCGCGCGTACTCCTCGACCATGTGGAGGAGGATCCAGCGGAGCGTCACCTGCTCGCCCCGGCGGTCGCGTTTGCCGACCGTCTCCAGCGGCAGGCCCGCGCATGCGGCCCGGGCGGCGGCCACCTCGCCCTGCCAGGCGCCGAAGTCCGCCGCGGCGTCCGCGCCGTCGACGCTGTCGAAGTCGCCGTCCGGGTCCTCGCGGGTCCAGTACAGGCCGTCGGGGCCGGTGTCCTCCCCGAGCAGGATGGTCCGGAACCAGTGCCGCTCGACCTCGGCCATGTGCCGGACCAGCCCGAGCAGCGAGAGCGCGGACGGCGGGACGGACCGCAGCTTCAGCTGTTCGTCGGTCAGCCCCTCGCACTTCAGGGCGAGGGTGGCGCGGTGGTAGTCGAGCCAGGCGATCAGCATCGCGGGCTCGTCCGCCGCCATCGGGGGATCGATCCGGGTGGTGGTCGTCGTCATGGCGGCCATCGTGGCGCACCCGGCGCCGTGGATGCGAGCGAATAGTCGGTGTGGGCGGGGCGTGCCGCCGCCCGGGGGCGCTCAGGCCGCGCGCGAACGCCGTCGCGCGGCCGCCCGCCAGAGCCCCACCAGGCTCCCCGCGACCAGCACGCCGATCGTGCCGGCCGAGAGCAGGAACGCGGCCGAGCCGGGCTGGTCCGCACTGGCGGCCGCCGTGACGTAGACGGCCGTCGCCGGGGTGACGCCGAGCGCGGTGGCGATCAGGAACGGCACGAACCGCACGCCGGAGAAGGCCGCACCGTAGTTGCCGGCCTGGAACGGCAGTCCGGGCATCAGCCGGAGCACCAGCACGCTGCGGAAGCCCTGTTCGGTGAACCGCTTGTCCAGGGCGAGCAGCATTCGTCCCCGCAGGTACGGGCGGAGCGCCTCGCGCCCGAGCAGCCGCCCCAGGGCGAAGGCCATCGCCGCGCCGAGCGTGGTGCCGACCACGGCCATCGCCACGCCCTGCTGGATGCCGAGCAGCAGCCCGGCCGCCGCGTTGAGCGCCGGCCGCGGGACGAAGGCGAGCGTGCCCACCGCGTACACCGTGACGAAGACCGGTGCCAGCCAGTACCCGGGGACCCCGGCGGGGAGGCCGCCGGAGAGCAGTGCCGTCGGGCTCCAGAGCAGCAGCGAACCGGCCGCCGCGCCGAGGATCAGCACCAGCAGGGCGAACCGCAGCCACGCCGAGCGCGCGGCCGGACCGGTCGGCGGCGTGGCCGCCCCGGTGGTCGGTGGTTCGCCGGCCGGCGGCTCGGCGGTGGGCGGTGCGGGCGGTGCGAGCGGCATGGTGTCGGGCACCGGCCGAGCCTAACCTCCGTGCCGGCCCGCCCGGCCCCCGGCTACCGGCCGCAGGACGCGGCCGCTGCTTCCGCAGGCGGCCGGGCGCCGGCGTCCGCGGCGTCGGGCTCGGCGCGGCGCAGTGCGCCCGCGCTCGGCAGCAGGGCGAGCGCCAGGGCGGTGACCACCGCGAAGGAGGCGGTCAGCGAGGTGGCCTGGGCGAGCCCGCCCACGATGGCGGGCGCGATCAGGCCGGAGGTGTAGGTCACGGTCGCGACGCCCGCGATGGCCTGGCTCGGGTTGTCGCCGATCCGGCCGGCCGCCGCGAAGGCCAGCGGGACGACCACCGCTATTCCGATCCCGATCAGGGCGAACCCGAGGATCGCCGGCGGCGGGCTGTCCGCGCAGACCACCAGCACGCCGCCCGCGACCGCGACCGCGCCGCTGAGCCTGGTCGCCCGGACGGCGCCGATCCGGCGGATCACCGCGTCGCCGGCCAGTCGGCTGACCGCCATGGTCAGCGAGAACGCCGTGTACGAGGCGGCCGCGAGGGTGGCGGAGGCGCCGGTGACGTCCTTGAGGTAGACGCCGCTCCAGTCCATCGACGCGCCCTCGGCGAACACCGCGCAGAAGCCGACCAGGCCGATCACCAGCGAGCTGCGCGGGGGCAGCGCGAACCGCGGCGGCGCCTCGGCCTCCTCGGGCGCCCGGAAGTCGGGCAGGCCGCGGCAGACCGGCTGGGCCAGGGCGCAGAGCACCAGGGCGGTGACGGTCAGCTGGAGCCGGGCGTCGAGGTCCCGGTGGGCGGCGAGGATGCCCAGAGCCGAGGCCAGCAGCCCGCCCGCGCTCCACATCCCGTGCAGTCCGGACATGATCGAGCGCCCGAGCCGACGCTCGATCTCCACGCCCTGTGCGTTCATCGCGACGTCCGCCATGCCGGCGGTCGCGCCGTACACCAGCAGGGCCGCGCAGAGGGCCGGCAGCGAGGGGGCGAGCGCGGGCAGGACCAGCGCCAGGCACCAGACCGAGAGCAGCCCGCGCACCGCCGCCCGCCCGCCGTGACGGTGGACCACCCGGCCGGCCAGTGGCATGGCCACGAACGAGCCGACCGCCGGCATCACCAGGGCGAGGCCGAGCTGGCCGGGTGAGAGGTCCAGCCGGTCCTGGATCCACGGGATGCGGCTGACGAAGGTGCCGCCCACCGCGCCGTGCACGGCGAACACCAGGGCGATGGCGGTCCTCGCCCGGCGCGGCCGTTCCAGCGCCTCGTCGGCCGGCCCGGTCCCGGCCGGCCCCGTCTGGGGTCCTGTGGTCGGTGCGTCTGTCATCAGGTCTGCCCTCCCGGCCGCGCGGCGCGCGGCGATGCCCTGTGGGTGGTGGTTGCCGTAGGCGCTCCCACCGGGTGTGGGGGTTCCTACTGGTGTGTGCCCCGGCGGACGGCCGTCCGTACCGGGCTGCGGTTCGATAAATTATCAGGAAGGGATCCTGATAGAAACACTCTGGAAGGATGCACGTCCATGACCACCGCGCGTACGGCCACGCCGAGCACCGCCCGGGCGATCAACGACCGGCTGGCGCTCAACCTGCTGCTCGAACAGGGGCCACTGACCGCAACCGAGCTGCGCGACCTCACCGGCCTCTCCCGGCCCACCGTCGCCGACCTGCTGGAGCGCCTGCAGCGCACCGGCCTGGTCGCCGTCGTCGGCGAGCGCGGCGAGCAGCGGCGCGGCCCCAACGCCCGGCTGTACGCGCTCGTCGCCTCGCGGGCCCACCTCGCCGCCGTCGACGTCCGCTCCGGCGGCGTCAGCCTGGTCGTCGCCGACCTCGCCGGACAGGCCCTGGCCACCGCCGAGCTGGCCGTCGGGGACGGCGGCGGCGACGGGACCGCCGAGCGGATCGTCCGCACCCTGCACGAGACCGCCCGGCAGGCCGGGGTCGAGCGCCTGCACACCGTCGCCGTCGGCGCCCCCGGCCTGGTCGACCCCGCCACCGGGCGCCTGCACAGCACCGGCGCGCTGCCCGGCTGGCACGCCGAACTCCTCGCCGCACTGCGTGAACTGCCCGGCACCGACGTGATCCTGGAGAACGAGGTCAACCTGGCCGGCCGCGCCGAGTACCGGATCGGTGCCGCTCAGGGCCGGGACACCTTCGTCCTGATCTGGCTCGGCCACAGCGTCGGCGCCGCCGTGATCCTCGACGGAAGGCTCCGCCGCGGGGCCTCCGGCGGCACCGGCGAGATCTGCTTCCTGCCCGTGCCCGGTACCTCCGGCCTGCCCAGCGCGGCCGGGTGCGAGGAGGGCTTCCACGGTCTGGTCGGCAGCGCCGCGGTCTGCGGTCTGGCCCGCGCCCACGGCCTGCCCGCCGACCCCGCCGACGACGCGGCCGCAGCCGAGGCCGCCGTGCGCGCCGCGCTCGGCGCGCTCGGCGAGGGCGAGCCGGGAGCCGCCTTCCTGGACGAGCTCGCCGCGCGGATCGCCGTCGGCGCGGCCGCCGTCTGCGTCGTGCTCGACCCGGGCTGCGTCGTGCTCGGCGGCGAGATCGGCCGGGCCGGCGGCCCCGAGCTGGCCGGTCGGGTCGAGCACCGGCTGGCCGGACTCTCGCCGCTTCGCACCGAGGTCCGGGCCGGGACGGCGGGCGGCGGCGCGGTGCTCGCCGGCGCCGTCCTCACCGCCGGCGACGCGGTCCGGCGGGACCTCTTCGGTGAGCCGTAGGGCGGGCCGCCGAGGCCACCGTCCGCCCTGCTCGCCGCCCGTCGGACCGGTGCCGGCCCGCTCCGCTTGGCCCCGGGGGCGCCCGGTACGGCAGGATGGCGGCGGCGGTCGCCTCCGCGGCCGCCGCGACCCCCGAGGGCGGCCCCGGCCCCGCGGTCCCCGCCCCGAACCACCGTCAGGAGTCACCCATGGGCCAGTCCGAGGCGTCGGTCAACCCGTACCGGATCGGCGAGGCGGCGGCGATGCTCGGCGTGAGCGCCGACACCATGCGACGCTGGGTGGACGCGGGGCGGGTCGCCGCCGAGCGCGACGAGCACGGTCACCGGATCATCCCCGGAGCCCGGCTGGCCGCCTTCGCCCGGGAGCTCGCCCGCCCCGAGAACGCCGAGAGCGAGGGGCGGCCCTCCTCGGCGCGCAACCGGTTCCCCGGCATCGTCACCGACGTCGTGCTCGGGGACGTCGCCGCTCAGGTGGAGATCCAGGCCGGGCCGTTCCGGGTGGTGTCGCTGATCAGCCGGGAGTCGGCCGAGGAGCTCGACCTGGTGCCCGGCGCCCCGGCGACCGCGGTCATCAAGTCGACCAATGTGATGATCGAACGACGCTGAAGCTCCGCTCCCGCCGACGAGAGGACCACCGCCCGATGCCCCACCCGCCGCTGCCGTCCACCCAGAGCGCCGTGTTCGCCGTCGAGGCGATGGCCGCCCGGCACGGCCGCGAGGTCCGTGCGAGCCACGACATCGGCCGCGACCGGACGTTCGCCGGGCTGGTCGGCGCCGACACGGCCGCCGGCGGCTCCGGAGTCGACGCGATACCCCACGAGGCGCTGCTGGAGATCGCCGGACGGCCCGCGATCAGCGTCCGCCTCTTCGTCCACGACGAGGCCGTGGTCACCGTCGACGACATCGCCTTCGACGTGCCGCGCGACAGCGTGCCCGCCTTCCTGCACTCGGTCTGGACCGGCCTGGTCCACGTCAAGCAGCGCGCCTTCCCGCCGTCCTGCACGCTGGTCGTCACCGTCCCCGGCGAACCGAGCTACCGCGAGGCCGTCACCCACCTCCAGCTGTCCCCGTGGCTCGCCGGACTGATCCGCTGAGCGCCCGCCGTCCGGCCCGGCGCCAGCCGGGCCGGGTGACCCGAAGCGCGACCGACCCGAGGAACCCCACCGCCGCGATGAACGCCGCCCGTCCGAACGCCGCCCGCCCCGCCGCCGACCTCCGCCCGGTGCTCGCCGTCGCCCACCGCGGCGACCCCTACCGGTACCGCGAGAACACCCTGCCATCCGTCGAGTCCGCGCTCGCCGCCGGAGCCGACGCCGTCGAGGTCGACGTCCGCCTCACCCGCGACGGCGTGCCCGTGCTGCTCCACGACGAGACCCTGGAACGCCTCTGGGGCGACCTGCGCCCGCTGCGCCGCGTCCCGCTCGACCAGCTGGAGGAGCTGCGCGACGGCGACCTCGCGGTCCCCACCCTCGCCGAGGCGCTCAAGGCGGTGGCCGCGACCCCCGCCGCCCGGCTGCTGATCGACCTGGACGACCCGCATCCGGCCGCGGCCACCTGGGAGGTCGTCACCGGCCTCGGCCTGGAGCACCGGGTGGCCTTCTGCGGCCCCGCCACCGCGATGCTCGCCGTCCGCGCCGCCGCCCCGCACGCCGAGATCGCGCTCACCTGGAAGCAGCCCCGGCTGCCCGTCCGCGCCCTGCTCGACGACCTGCGGCCGACCTACCTGAACCCGCCGTTCGGCCTGGTCACCGCCGAGTTCACCACCGCCGCCCACGACGCCGGGCTCGCCGTCTCCACCTGGACCGCCGACCTGCGCCGCACGATGCGCCGGCTGTGCGCGGCCGGCGTCGACTCGATCACCACCAACCGGATCGACCTGCTGCGCTCCGTCCTGGACGGCCGGCGGTGAGCCGGTCACCCGCGGCCGGCCCGCCCGTCCTGGGCGCCCGGGCGCTCGGCCGCGCGCTGCTGGCCCGTCAGCACCTGCTCACCCGCTCGACCATGACGGCCGGGGCGATGGTGCGCCATCTCGGCGGCCTCCAGGCGCAGGCCGCGCCGCGGCCGCCCTACCTCGGCCTGCTCAGCCGGCTGGACGGCTTCGCCCACGAGGACCTGACCGCGCTGATCGAGGGGCGCGAGGTGGTCCGGATCGCCCTCCAGCGCGGCACCATCCACCTGGTCACCGCCGACGACTGCCTCACCCTGCGCCCGCTCGTCCAGCCCGTGCTCGACCAGGGCCTGCGCAGCGCCTACGGCAAGCGGCTGACCGGCCTGGATCTCGACGCGCTGGCCGCCGAGGCGCGGGTGCTGGTCGAGGAGGAGCCGCTCACCTTCCGGCGGCTCGGCGCACTCCTGGCCGCCGGCCGCCCCGACCGGGATCCGGCCGCGCTCGCCCAGGCCGCGCGGTGCCTGCTGCCGCTCGTCCAGGTGCCGCCGCGCGGCGTCTGGGGCCGGAGCGGTGCCGCCGCGCACACCACCGCCGAGCACTGGCTCGGCCGCCCGCTGGACCCGGCGCCCTCGCCGGACGACCTGGCACTGCGGCACCTCGCCGCGTTCGGCCCCGCCACCGCCGCCGACCTGCAGAAGTGGTGCGGCCTCAGCCGGCTCGGCCCGGTCCTGAAGCGGCTCGAACCGCAGCTGCTCACGTTCCGCGACGAGCACGGCCGGACGCTGTACGACCTGCCCGACGCGCCCCGGCCGGACCCGTCCGTGCCGGCGCCGGTCCGGCTGGTCGCGCCCTTCGACAACCTGGTCCTCTCGCACGCGGACCGGACCAGGGTGCTGCCGGAGGAGTACCGGCCGCGGGTGATGACGCAGAACGGCATCGTGCTCGGGATCCTGCTGGTCGACGGCCTGGTCGCCGGCAGCTGGGAGCTGACGGAGGACGAGAGCGGCGAGCGCACCGTGGTGATCCGCCCGTTCGCGGCGCTGGGGCGGGCCGACCGGCAGGCGGCCGAGGCCGAGGCCGAGCGGGTCCTCGCCTTCGCCGGTGGGAGCGGGACGGTCCGCTTCGAGGAGGCGGGATAGGGCGGGCGCGCTCCTGCCGGCGCTCCTCCCGCGCTGTTCCCAGGTGCTCCGGCCGGGCGTGATCGCCCCGGGGCCGCTGCCGTGGGGCACATCGGATTCCGCATAACGGGCGATCCGTCACATCATCTGCTGAGATGGGGCGAGGAGGGTGCGATCGACCCAGGCGGAGGTGGAGATGTCGGGGGAGTCCCCGTCCGGAGGCGGTCCCGCCGAGCGCCGGGAGGACCACCGGCGGCCGTACCTGATGCTCCCGCCCGTGATCCGGGCGGCCGCCGCCTGGTCGGCCGCGGGCATCCTCCTCATCGCCGTCGCCTCCCTGGTGGGCTTCGCCCTGGTCGAGCTGCGCGCCGCCACCATCCCGGTCGCCCTCGCGCTGCTCGGCACCGCGCTGCTCCACCCCGTGATGCCGTGGATGGTCCGGCGCGGGGTCGGCCGCGGCACCGCCGCCGGGCTCACCTGCGCCCTGCTGGTGGCCGCCGTCGGCGGCGTGGTCGCCCTGCTGGTCAACTCCCTGGTGCACAGCGCCCCGCAGATCGCCTCGGCACTCCAGGAGGCCGGCGACCGGATCGCCGAGTGGCTCGGGCCGTTCGGCGAGAAGATCCGCCACGCGCTGGACAACGCCCAGGGCGAGAGCAGTGCGCTGGTCTCCACCGTCACCAACGGCGTGCTCTCCGGCCTCGGCCTCGCCACGCAGGTCCTGACCGGTGCCGTGCTGGCCTTGGCGCTGGTCTTCTTCTTCCTCCGCGACGGCCACCGCACCGGCGAGTCCATCCGTGCCAACCTCCCGCCCCGCACCGCCGAGACCGTCGTCGCCTGCGCCGGCCGGGCCTTCGACGCGATGGCCGGCTTCATGCGGGGCACGACGCTGATCGCGCTGATCGACGCCTTCTTCATCACCGTCGGCCTGCTGCTGCTCGGAGTCCCCGGTGCGGCCGGGCTCGGCGCCCTGGTCTTCATGGGCGCCTACATCCCGTTCGTCGGCGCCTTCCTCTCCGGGACGGTGGCGGTGCTGGTCGCCCTGGCCGAGGGCGGCATCGGCACGGCGCTCTGGGCACTCGGCATCGTCCTCGGGGTGCAGGCGGTGGAGGGCAACATCCTGCAGCCGCTGATCCAGAGCCGGACCGTCGAGCTGCACCCGGCCACCATCATGATCGCCGTGGTGGCCGGCGCCGGCCTCGCCGGGATCCTCGGCGCCCTGCTCGCCGTCCCGCTCTGCGCCGCCGCGGTCGGCGTGATCTCGGTCCTGCGCGGCGACGCCGGCCGCACCCGGCGCGGCGCCCGTGCCGGGCCGGCCGTGGGCGAGGCCGCGGCCGACAGGTAGTTGCCGTACGGACGGAGGCGTGGCAGGATCACTAATGCGACGGAAGTCGCAATAGTGAAGGGGTGGGTTGCGGATGGCGTTCGAGCGGTTCCAGGTGTCGGACGGTCAGGCCGGGCCGTACGGAGTGGCGGTGGGCCCGGACGGCGGCGTCTGGTTCACGCTGGTGCACTCCGGGGAGGTCGGGCGGCTGGCGGCCGACGGCTCGGTGCGGCGGTTCGGCCCGGCCGCGCCGGGGAGCGGGCCGGCGGTGATCACGGCGGGCCCGGACGGCGCGCTCTGGTTCACCCGGATGCGGGACCACCGGATCGGGCGGATCGGCACCGACGGCCGGGGATGCTCGTTCGGGCTGCCGACCGAGGGCGCCGGACCGTACGGGATCACCGCGGGCCCCGACGGCGCCCTCTGGTTCACCGAGCTGAACGCCGGCCGGATCGGGCGGATCACCGTGGACGGCGAGGTGACGGAGCATCCGCTGCCGATGGGGGGAGGCCTCCCGTCGATGATCACCGCCGGGCCCGACGGGGCGCTCTGGTTCACCCTCAACCAGGCTCATGCCGTCGGCCGGATCACCGTCGCCGGGGAGGTCGTCGTGCACCCGCTGCCCACCGCGGGGGCGGCCCCGGTCGGGATCGCCCAAGGCGGCGACGGTGCGCTCTGGTGCGTCGAGATCGGCGCCGGGCAGGTCGCCCGGATCGCGCCGGACGGCGCGGTCGTCGAGCACCCGCTGCCCGACCGGGCCGCCCGGCCGCACGCGATCGCGGCCGACCCCCAGGGCCGGCTCTGGTTCACCGAGTGGGCCGGCAACCGGATCGGCAGCCTGACCCCGGACGGCGCCTACCGCGGCTACGAGCTGCCCGTCCCGGGTGCCGAGCCGCACGGCATCGCCGTCGGCCCGGACGGCGCCGTCCACGTGGCACTGGAGATCGGTGAGATCGTCCGCCTGACGCCCTGAGCCGCGGCACCCGGAACCCGCGGCAGCCCGGCCCGGTCCACGGAACCGGCCCTACACGATTGGGCCGTCGGCGAGTTCGGCGGCGAGGTCGCAGAGGGCGGCACGGTCCGGGCGGCCGGTCTTGGCGAGCAGGCCGGCGATGTGCTTCTCCACCGTGCGCGGGGAGATGGAGAGCCGGCGGGCCAGCTGCTGGTTGCCGGGCCGCTCCGCGAGCAGGACGAAGACCTCGTACTCGCGCAGCGTCACACCGCAGCCGCGCAGCTCCGCCGGGACGGCGTCGCGGCCGCCGCGGTGCTGGGCGACGCTGGCGCCGGCGCGGCGCAGCAGGGCTCGGCAGGCGGACGCGACCGGCTGGACGCCGGTGGCGTGGAAGTACTCCTCGGCCGTGCGCAGCCAGGCCACCGGCTCGCCCCAGGCGTCGGCGAGCGCGCTCTCGGCGGTGAGCCGCAGCGCGAGGTGGTGGGCGAGCGGGAACGGCGCGGCGGTCGCGCGGGCCTCGGCGACGGCGCGGGCGGCCTCGTCCGGCTGACCCTCGCGGCCGAGCAGGACGGCGTCGGCGAAGCCCAGGAACTGGCGGTTCCAGGCGAGCTCGGCGGCCGGGGTGGCGGCGGCCCGGACCAGGTCGGCGCGGTGCCAGGTGCCGGACAGCACCTCCAGCAGGGGGTGCAGTCCGTGCCGGCCGGCCAGGTAGAAGACGCTGGGATGCTGCTCCTCCCAGGCGATCCCGGCGGCCAGTTCGGCCCTGGCGCGGCCGACGTCCTCGGCGAGCAGGGCGCCGACGGCCCGGCAGAGCCCGTGGCGCAGCGGCATCAGGAACGACTCCTCGCCGCCGGCCTGCCGGAACCGGGCCAGCTCGCGCTCCATCTCGCGGTCGCGGCCGAGATGGGCGGCGAGGGTGGCGGAGCCGAGCAGCAGATAGCGGTGGGCGCCGAGGTTGCGCAGCCGGGCGGTGGCGTCGAGGCGGTCGTCGATGACGGCGCGGGCGGTGTCCCACTCGCCGCGCAGCACGGCGTTCATGGCGAGCAGGCCGTCCAGGGTCTGGGTGAGCACGATCGCGCCGAGCGCGGCGGCGGCCTCCCGGGCGGCTTCGAGGCGGGCGCCGTCGCCGGTGCGCATGAAGGCGTTGGCGCCGAGCCGGAGCAGCGCCTGGACCCGCCAGACCGGGAGGGAGTGCGCCTCGGCGACGGCGAGCATCCGCTCCAGGCAGGCGTCGGCGTCGTCGAAGCCGCGCTCGCGCGCGAGCAGGGCGAGCAACTGCCACGCCTGGCAGGCGACCACCGGCAGACCGGCGGCCTCGGCCACCTCGGCGGCCCGGCGGGCCAGGCGCTCGGTCTCGGCGAGTCGGGCGCGGGCCGGCTGGGTGTCGGTCGCGACGGTGCCTCCGGTGCGCCCGGGCTCTCCGGCCGTGCGGGCCGTGCCGGTCTCCCCGGCAGCCTCGGCCTGTTCCGGCTGTTCGGCGCCGTCGGCGGTGGGGCCGTGGCCGGGCAGCAGGGCGAGGTGGCCCTCCACGACCACCAGGGCGGCGTCCTGTTCGGGGCGCAGTTCGGTGCCGGCCAGTGCCCGGGCGGCGGCGAGCTGGGCGGCGGCCTCGCCGGCGCGCTCGGCCATCACCGCGGCGAAGGCCAGCCGGGTGTGCAGGTCGATCCGGCGGTCGGCGGCGGGGCGGCCGTGGGCGGGCGGGCGGTCCGCGGGCGGGCGGTCCGCGGGCGGGTGGTCGGTGGGCGGGTGGTCGGTGGGCATTGGCGGCAGTGCGTTCGCCGGTGCGGCGGAGGGTATCGGGGGCAGTGCACGGGCCAGTTCGAAGGCCCGGTCCAGCTGGCCGGCCTCGGCCAGCGCCAGCAGCAGCTGCTCGACGACGGCGGCGCGGTCCGCCGACCCGGCGAGATCGTGGGCGCGTTCCAGCAGCACCACGGCCGAACCGGCGGCGCCGGTCGCCAGGGTCCGCCGGCCGGCCTCCGCGAGGTGCGCGGCGGCGCCCGCCGGGTCGCCCCCGGCCACCAGCAGGGAGGCCACCAGCTGGCGCCGCTCGTCGCCGAGCTCGGGGTCGGCCCGCAGGATCGCCCCGGCGGCGCGGCGGGCCAGGGCGGCGCGCTCGGCGGGGGCCAGGGTCGCGATGACGGCGTCGGCGGTGAGGGCGTGCCGGAAGGCGTAGCGGTCCGGGTCGGCGCCGTCCGGCACGATGACGTTGGCCTCGCAGGCGGAGCGCAGGTGGCTGAAGAGCGTCCGGTCGTCGTGACCGGTGATCAACTGGACGGTGGCGACGGAGAAGCGGCTGCCCAGGGTGGCGGCGGTGAGCAGCAGGTCGCGCACCGGCGGGTCGAGCTGGTCGATGCGCCCGCCCCAGCTGCGGACGACCGTGGTGGGGACGGCGGTGCAGAGGTCGCCGGCCACCTCCCAGCGGGCCTCGGGCCGGCGCAGCGCACCCGAGGCGATCATGTCGGCGAGCAGTTCCTCGACGAGGTAGGGGCAGCCGTCGCCGCGTTCGGCGAGCCGTTCCAGGACCGGCGCGGGTACTGCGGCGGCCTCGCTCTCCAGGATGTCCGCGGCCATCGTCCGGACGTCGGCGGGCGGCAGCGGCCGCAGCTCGGTGACGGTGGCGGCGCGGCGGCGTTCGGCGGCGCGGACGAGGTCCAGGGCCGGTCCGGGCTCCCCGCGCAGCGTCCCGACCAGCAGCACCGGCAGGCCCTCCAGGTTGTCGACCAGGTACTCCAGCACGGCGACCGTCTCGGCGTCGGTGTCGTGCAGGTCCTCCAGCAGCAGGACGCAACCGGTGTCGCGGCCGAGGACGGCGAGCAGGCGCAGCAGCGCCTCGGCGAGCTCGACCACCGTCTCCGGGTAGGCGGGCGCGGTTCCGGCGGTCGCGCGCCACTCGGGCACCAGCCGGGCGAGTGCGGGGCGGTAGGGGTCGAGCTCGGCGTCGGTGGGCGTGCCGGCGGCCCGGAAGCGCGAGGCGAGGGCTTCGACCAGTGGCCGGAACGGCGTCACGGTCAGGGTCGAGGAGCCCCGGCCGCGCAGCACCGGCAGGCCCAGTCCGTAGGCCTGGTAGGCGCACTCGCCGGCCAGCCGGGACTTGCCCATGCCGGCGTCGCCGAGCAGGAAGACCGCCCGGCCGGCCCGCTGGCGGGAGGCGGCCAGCGCGCTGCCGAGCAGGCTGATCTCGGCGTCCCGGCCGACGGTGATCGACGAAGTCGTGCGCATGGGCGCAGGCTACTTGACGGTTCGTCGGATCTGTAGTGCAGCTCATCGGCCGTAAGGCGAACGCGCCGCCATCACGGGATCGTTACCATACGATCGCATCTGCGGGAATCGGGTCCGGTTAGGGCGGGGAGGGCCCCGGCGGCGTCGGACCGGACGCGGCCGGTTCGGCCTGCCGGGCGCCGCCACCGGGAGGCTGCCCGGTCCCCGGTGGCGGCGGTGTGACGGCCCGGATCCGGGTCCTAGGCCGGGACGGTCATGGTCGGGAAGTCGAAGGCCGGTGCCGTGCCGCCGGAGGCGAGCAGCTGCGAGCGCAGGCCCAGGCCGCCGCCGGCCCGCAGGCGGATCTCGCCGGCCGGGTGGTCGAAGGAGTCGTCGGACCGGGTGTCCGGGTGCTGCCGGGTCGGCGCCAGGTCGGTGTCGTTCACGGGTTCTCCCATTCGTCGTCGGGTGGGTGGCGGTCGGAGCGGGCGGGTGGCTGCCCGCCCGCCGCACCGCCCGCCATCCTGACGGACGGCGGGCGCGGCGCGTTCAACGGGTCGGCGGGCGGGTCGGCGGGTCGGCCGGTGCACCGGGGCGCAGCAGCAGCGCGGGCGGGACGCGCTCGGGATAGCCCAGCCGCAGCAGGCCGTGGCCGATCCCGGCGAGGCCGGTGAGCAGACCCGGGTGCGGCACCTGGTCCGGGCTGCCGCAGCGCGGGCCGTCCTGGTCGAGACCGGCCAGCAGCGCGCCCGCCCGCCGTACCCAGGGCGTCCGGCCGGGCGCGGGGCGGCCGTGGCCGAGCAGTTCGAGGACGCCCAGCTCGCCGTGGCAGAGGCTGTGGTCGGGCAGGCCGGCGGCCCGGGCGGTGTTCCGGGCGGCGCGCTGCAGCCACTCGGCGAGCGGCCGCTCGGCGAGGGCGGCGGGGCTGTCGGCCACGGCGAGGGCGATGCCCGGCCGGCCTCGGCACCAGGACGACTCCCGGGCCCGGACGGCGGTGGCGGCGTGCAGGGCGGCGAGTCCGGCCGCGCGGTGCGGGCCGTCGGCGGGCTCCCCGACGGCCTCCGCGTACCGCAGCAGCGCCCAGCCGGTGCCGGCCGCGCCGTGTGCGAAGCCGGTCCCGGCGGGTGCCGGGGCGGCGGCCAGCAGCGCGGCGCAGTCGGCGGCGGCGCTCAGCGGCTCGGGTCGGCCGGTGGCGGCGTGCACGGCGAGCAGCGTGGCCAGTCCGCCGGCGGTGCCGCTGTGCACACCGGTGTCGGTCTCGCGTTCGGCGGCTGCCGCGGTGAGCGCCACCGCCGGCTCGCACCACTGCCGGATCAGCGGGTCGTCCAGGGTGCGGGCGATCTCGGTGAGCGCGTAGGCGATGCCGCCGAGCCCGGCGAAGCCGCCGGAGCCGACGGCGGCCGGCCGGTCGGGGTGCGCGGCGAGCGTGTCCAGCAGCCCGGGGACGGGCGCGAGCGCCCGGCGGGCCACCTCGGCGTAGCGGTCCGAGCCGGTGAGGGCGGCGAGTTGGGCGAGGAAGAGCGCGGTTCCGGTGTAGCCGCCGGCGAGGTCGGCGCCGAGCGGCCGGACCCGCCAGTACCGGTCGGCGAGCAGTTCGAGGCCCAGCCAGTTGGTCCGGCCGCGCCCGCCGTAGGCGGCCGCCACCAGCTGGTCGCCGACACCGCGGGCGGCGGCCAGCAGCCGCTCCGGCTCGGGGGCGGTGGCCCACAGGTTCTCCGGCGCCGGACGGCCGGGTCGGTGCGCCGGTACGGCGGCGCCGCAGGCCATCGCGGCCCGCACGATCCACTCCTGGTCCTTGCGGTCCACCCCGCCGAGCGCGGCGAGCTTGGCCTCGGCGCGGGCCAGCCCGGTCTCGGTCAGCTCGCCGGGCAGCCGGCGGCCGTCGGCGGTCCAGAGGTCGCGGCCGCCGGGGCGGGTGGTGAAGAGCGGGACGTCGCCGGCCCACAGGTCGGCGAGTTCGTGGTCGGCCAGCCCGGGGCGGCCGGGGTCGTCCACGGCGTCGGTCCGCAGCAGGTCCAGGACGGCGCCGCGGTCGGCGGCCTCGCGCAGCAGGTTCGGGTGGGTCGACTCGTCCAGCAGCCGGGCGTAGACCCGGGTGGCCCGGGGCACCACCCTGACCTCGTCCTCGGCGAACGTGCGCAGCAGGCCGCGGGGCCCGGTGAGGTCGTCCCGGCCGTCGGCGAGCGCCGTGTACCCGGCCCGGAACCCGGCCACCAGGGCGTCGGTGTGGTCGGCGGGGTCGACGACGGCGCCGTCCAGCCGGGGGCGGTTGCGGGCCTCGCGGAACGGGCGGGGCCGCCGGACGAGCCGCATCTCGTCCGTGCCGGCGCCGGCCCAGTCGACGCCCTCCACCGGGGAGGTGGTATGCAGACCGCCACCGATGCCGGAGACGTCCACCGCGCCGGCGTCGCCCAGCAGCAGCTGCGGCAGCAGGCCGACCCGGTGGACCGACTCCTCCAGTGCGCGGGCCGCCGGGTCCGCCGTCGGGCCGGCCGGGGAGGGCGGGTGGAACAGCGTCTCCACGTCCACCAGCACCGGCTGGTCCGCGCAGGCGACCACGTTCTCGACGTGCATGTCGGTGCCGTCCAGCACGTGCAGCAGCGCCAGCAGCGCGCCCTGGCGCCGGTAGAACCGCTCGACCTCGAACCCGGTGCGGCAGGGCCGGAACCCGGCGAACTCCGTCCAGCCGTAGCCGCCCCGGTCGACCAGCCCGAGCGCGCGCAGCCGGGGCACGCCGGGTCGGCTGTTGTACCAGCCCAGCAGGGCGTTGAAGTGGCGGTGGGCCGCGGGCGGGCGCGGCCGGTGGACGACGGAGGCGCCGTCGGCGAAGTGCAGCACCGCGACGGCCCGGCCGTGGCGGTGGCGGTCGCCGGCCTCGGTGTCGACGGCCACCAGCGGCCCCGGGTCGGTGCCGCGCAGCAGGTCGGAGACCAGCAGCGGTCGGTCGGCGAGGAGTCGCAGGAGCAGTTCGGCGTAGGCGTCGGCGGCGTCCAGACTGGTCCGGGCGAGCAGCCGGGCGAGAACCGGGTACGTCCGGAGCAGGGCGGCGAGGCCCTCGCGGCGGGCGGTGAGGGCGACGAACGAGCGGAACCGATCCTGCGGGGTGCCGCCGCGGAGCCGGCCGGCGGCCCGGGCGGTGTGCAGCTCCAGCACCAGCGTGCGGGCGGCGATCCGGGCGAGGCGCTCGGTGAGCCCGGTGGCGAAGGCGGCCCGCAGGGCGGGCAGGTCGAGGTGGACGGCGAGGTTGGCCGCCGCGCTCCGGTCGGCGGGTGAGGCGGGGCCGGTGCGGCCGGGCGGGGTTGCGGCGGGGCAGAGGGCGGCGGACAGCCGGACGAGCGCGCGGTCGGCGAACGGCGCCAGGACGAGGCCGAAGCCGGTCAGGCCCGGGTACGACGTCTTGGGGACGACCGCCCGGACCGGCGCCGTGGCGACCGCGGCCTCGGTGAAGGCGGCCCAGTCGGGGCGCCCCTCGGGACGGGCCTGGCCCGGTGTCAGGGCCGGCTCCCACCAGGCGGACGGGGCCGGCCCGGCCACACGGAGCCGGGCCGGGCCCGTCCGCCCGGCGCCCCCCGCCGCGTCGGGGGTCGATACCGCGGCGGGGGCCGGGGCGGAGGCCCCGGTCGGGGCCGGCACGGTGGCCTGGACCGGGGCGTCGCCGGGCATCGGAGCGTGCGGGGTCGCGGTGGCCGCGGTGGGTACCTGCGCGACCGGGCCCTGATCCGGTGCGCGGCCCCCGTCGGGGCGCGCGCTGCGCACGGCGCTCACCTCTGCCACCACCGCACCTCCGATGCCGGGAGAGGGCGGCGCTGCCGTCGAAGTCGCTGCCCTCGGTGCTGAATCCTTGTCCTGCCGGGGCCGTCGGGGCATGGGGGACTCGCCCCCATCTTTGTGCCGTCCGGCCCGCATGATCCGCTCCCCTCGTCACCCGCGACCTCCGGCGCCGCCCTCGTCGAGCCCTCCGCTCCCTCGGGTCCCTCCGGCCCCTCCGCCCTCTCCGGCCTGGAGCCTTCTGGCCTGCGCGCGCCGCGTCGCGCGTCCGTGGGGCGCGGTCGGCCGGTCAGCGCCGGGTGACCAGGAGCTGGGTGGCGACCGCCGGACGCCCGTTCATCGTCCGCACCGGCAGGGTGCGTTCGGCGACCGGGTCGAAGGCGCCGAGCAGCGCGTCCAGCCACTCCCGGGTGTGGTGGCGGCAGACCGCGCCGTCGCTGGTCTCGAACACGCCGTGGCGGCCGTACCGCCCGGCGAACCGGGCGTAGCGCTCGCGGTTGCGCTCGTCCGGCTGCAGGCAGTAGTCGCTGACATAGAGCAGGCCGCCGGGCCGCAGTACCCGGTGCAGCTCCGCGACCAGGTCACGCTGGGCCGCGTCGTCCGGCACGCAGGTGAGGACGGCGAAGAGCAGTGCCGCGTCGAGCGTGGCGTCGGCGTGCGCGAGCCTGGGCGGATCGGTCAGCACGGTGAACCGTGCCGCGGGCTGCTCGGACCGGGCCCGGTCGACCAGGGCGGGTGCCACGTCGACGCCCTCGACGTCCGTGAAGCCCAGCGCGGCCAGATCGCCGGCGAGACGGCCGTAGCCGCAGCCGTAGTCGAGCAGCGCCGCGCCGCGGTCGAGCCCGGCCAGCCACGCGGGGTGGAGCGGGTGGCCGAAGGTCTTCGCCGTGCCGGCGGAGTTCCAGTAGTCGGCCTGGTTGTCGAGAGTAGGCATGTCCCGATCATTCCACGGAGTGGCGGACGGGTCGTGGTGGGGCGACGGCCGGGTCGGCCGGCGGGTCGTCGACGGGCCGTCGGTCGGGCCGCGGCGGGCCGTGGTGGGGTCCAGGGGCAGGTGGGGTGGGGCCGTTAGGCCCTTGTCGGTGGTCGCGCAGGGAGGGAGGGTGGGCGCCGAACAGGGTGTGCGACGCAGGCCCGGGGCAGGCCCGGCGGCGCACGGAGGGACAGGAGAGGGTCCGAAGTGGGCGGGTTGGTCACAGTGCAGATGGACGGGCAGCTGGCACGGGGTGCGGCGGCCGATGCGCGGGCCCGGGTCGCGGCCGTCGCGGGCAGGGCGGACGCCCTGGTCGAGGCGGTCCGGGTGCGGGTCGGCCGGATCGGCGCGGGGGCCGTGCTGGCGCAGGTGAATGCCGAGGTGAACGGCCGGCGGATCCGCGTCCAGGAGACCGCCGCGGACCACGGCGAGGCGTTGGACCGGCTGGCCGAGGGGCTGCGCGGCCGGATCGCCACGGTGGCCGCCGGCTGGTCGCCCCGCCCGTGGCCGCGGCGGGTGCGCGGCCGGGGCCCCGCTGCCGCCCCCGTACCGGACACGCCCCGACCGCTCGCGGAAGTCCCTTGCGAAGGAGAGTCGTTGAGCATCGTACGGCGCAAGCGGGTGGGCCTCGTCCGGTGCTCGCCGGATGCCGCCGCCCGGACCATGGACGCGATGGACTTCGACATCCACCTGTTCACCGACCCCGTCACCGAGACCGACGCCGTCGTCTACCGGGTGGGCCCCACCGGGTACCGGCTGGCCCGGACGGCTGCCGCCGGGCCGCCGCTCCGGCCGGCCGTCCCGTTCACCCTGAGCCCCTGCGGTGCACCGGAGCTGACCGAGGAGCAGGCGGTCGCGCGGCTCTCCGCCGCAGAGCTGCCCTTCCTGTTCTTCGCCCACCCGGCGACCCGCCGCGGCCGGGTGCTCTACCGCCGGTTCGACGGGCGGCTCGGGCTGATCGCGGCCGCCTCGTGAGCGGCGAGGCCGTGCGCAGGCGAGTCCGGGCGCGGCGCCGTCCGGCCGGGTCGGCAGCGTCGGTGGGGTCTGCGGGGGTGGCCGTGCCGTCCGGGGTGTCCGCTCCGCCGGTGCCGGCGTTCGGGGGCGTTCCGACGCCCGGCGCAGCGCCGCCGGCCGGTGCGCTCCCGCCGGACGGGGGCGTACCGCCGCGTCACCTCGTGCCGCTCGAACGGGCCGAGGCGCTGAAGCTGTTGGCCGGCGTCCCGTTCGGGCGGATCGTCTTCACCTCGCGGGCGCTGCCGGCCGTCCGCCCGGTCAACCACCTGCTGCTGGACGACACCGTGGTGATCCGCACCCACGACGGCGCCGCGCTCAGCGGGGCGGTCGGTGCGGAGGAGGGCGTCGTCGTCGCCTATGAGGCCGACGCCATCGACCCGGTGACCAGGCTCGGGTGGAGCGTGGTCGTCACCGGCTACGCGCGTCCGGTCACCGATCCGGACCAACTGGCGCGCTACCGGGAGGTGTTGCACCCCTGGGTGGCGGCCTCCATGGACCACACCGTGGCCATCCGGCCGGACCTCGTCGCAGGCTTCCGCCTCACCGCGGAGGCCGACGGGTAGCGCCGTCCGCCACGGGCCGCCGGTCTGTGGCAACTCCCCTCCATCGCAAGCTCGCTGGACGGGGTCCTGGAACGCGCCGGTACGGGCCGTCGGAGTTCGCCCCGACTCCACGCCCCGTACCGGCGCTTCGGCGTGCCTGGAGCGGTCCGACGGGGCCGTCCGGCGGCCCGCCTGCGGGGTGGCGTCCCGGCCGGGCCGGTCGGCAGAGGTCCCGGGCGCAGGCCCGGAACCGAGGCCCACCGACCCCCGGGCGCTGGGTCCAAGGACCCTGGGGCGCAGGGGTGTCGAGTTCTGATCATGGATCGCCATCCATCCGCAGTAGTTCCGAAGGAGTGCGTCCTTGAGCGCCATCGAGGCACAGGGCGACAGCGCGCCGCCGCCGTCCGCCGTCCGGCCGGGGGAGGTCCGGGTCCGAAGGCCCGGCTCGGCCCTGGTCAGGCTGCTGACGACCACCGACCACAAGACGATCGGCTCCATGTACCTGGTGTCGGCGTTCGGGTTCTTCCTGATCGGCGGCATCCTCGCGCTGGTCATGCGCGCCGAGCTCGCCCGGCCGGGGACGCAGATCCTCTCCAACGAGCAGTTCAACCAGGCCTTCACCATGCACGGTTCGGTGATGCTGCTGCTGTTCGCCATGCCGCTGTTCACCGGCTTCGCCAACTGGATCATGCCGCTCCAGATCGGCGCCCCCGATGTGGCCTTCCCGCGGCTGAACATGCTGGCCTACTGGCTGTTCATGTTCGGCTCGCTGATAGCCGCCGGCGGATTCGCCACCCCGCAGGGCGCGGCCGACTTCGGCTGGTTCCTCTACGCCCCGCTGTCCGACGCGGTCCACTCGCCCGGCGTCGGCGCCGACATGTGGATCATGGGCGTCACGCTCTCCGGCTTCGGCAGCATCCTCGGCGCGGTCAACTTCATCACCACCATCATCTGCATGCGCGCCCCCGGCCTGACCATGTTCCGGATGTCCATCTTCTGCTGGAACGTGCTGCTCACCTCGGTCCTGGTGCTGATGGTCTTCCCGGTCCTGGCCGCCGCACTGCTGGCGCTGGAGTGCGACCGCAAGTTCGGCTCGCACGTCTTCGACCCCGCCAACGGCGGTGCGATGCTCTGGCAGCACCTCTTCTGGTTCTTCGGCCACCCCGAGGTGTACATCCTCGCCCTGCCGTTCTTCGGGATCATCTCCGAGGTGATCCCGGTCTTCTCGCGCAAGCCGATGTTCGGCTACGCGGGCCTGATCGCGGCCACCGTCGCCATCGCCGGCCTCTCGGTGACGGTCTGGGCACACCACATGTACGTCACCGGTCAGGTGCTGCTGCCCTTCTTCTCGTTCATGACCTTCCTGATCGCCGTGCCCACCGGGGTGAAGTTCTTCAACTGGGTCGGCACCATGTGGAAGGGCTCGCTGAGCTTCGAGACCCCGATGCTCTGGACCGTCGGCTTCCTGGTGACGTTCCTCTTCGGCGGGCTCACCGGCGTGCTGCTCGCGGCCCCGCCGATCGACTTCCACGTCTCCGACTCGTACTTCGTCGTCGCGCACTTCCACTACACGCTGTTCGGCACCGTCGTCTACGCGATGATGGCGGGCTTCCACTTCTGGTGGCCGAAGATGACCGGCAAGATGCTCGACGAGCGACTCGGCCGGATCACCTTCTGGACGCTCACCATCGGCTTCCACGCCACCTTCCTGGTGCAGCACTGGCTCGGCGCGGAGGGCATGCCCCGCCGCTACGCCGACTACCTCGCCTCCGACGGCTTCACCACGCTCAACACGGTCTCCACGATCGGCTCGTTCCTGCTCGGCCTGTCCATCCTGCCGTTCCTCTACAACGTCTGGAAGACCGCCAAGTACGGCGAGAAGGTCACGGTCGACGATCCGTGGGGCTACGGCCGCTCGCTGGAGTGGGCCACCTCCTGCCCGCCGCCGCGGCACAACTTCGCGACGCTGCCGCGGATCCGCTCCGAATCCCCGGCGTTCGACCTGCACCACCCGGAGATCGCCGCCATCGACCACCTGGAGAACACCGGCGAGCCGGCCAAGCACCTCGCCGGGGTCGTCCCCGCCGTGTACGACACCCCCGTCCGGCGCGGCCTCGCCCGTTCGGCCGAGGCCGCGCCCGGCGGGCCCGGGCGGTCCCGGCAGGCGGCGCCGCCACAGGCGCCGGGGGCGGCGAACGGGCCGGCCGCGCCGGAGTCGCAGGAGCGCTGACACGGTCGCCGGGGCACCGGCCCCGGCGGCCACCCGAGATGCCGTCCCCGCCCGCCCCTCCCCGATGCCCCCGGCCGGGCGGGGACGGCCGCACCGATCACCACCCCGGGCGCCGACCATCGCCCGTCCGCACCCGCACACCACCGCTCGAACCCCATCGGCTGAGGAGCGCACGGCATGTCCCACACCGTTCTGGCCATCGGCACGGCCGCCATCACCGCCTCCGGCTGCGTCTGGTACCTGCCCGCCGTCGCCGACCTCCGGGCGGGCGACGACCGCCCCCGGTCGGTCCGGACCGCGGCCGCGGCCTGCGTCGTCTGGTGGGCCGCGCTGGCGCTGGCCGGCGGACTGCTGCTGGCCGTGCCCGCCTGGCAGCCCGCGGCGCAGGTCGCCCTCGCCGGACTGGTCGCCGGCGTCCTGCTGCGGATCCGGGCGTTCGCACAGAGCCGGGCCGAGCGGCGCGAGGACCGGCTGCGCTGGGCGATGCTCGAAGCCGGGCCCGTTCCGCGCGGCCCGCGCCCGGCGGCCGTGGCCCTGGTGGGCTGGCTGCTGGTCGGCCTGGCGGTCTCCTCGCTCGGCGCGCTCTCCATCCTGCTGGCCGGCGGCGGCGCGCTCGCCCCCCGCCTGGCCGCCGCGGCCGGCAGCGCGGTGGCGGTGTCGGGGGCGTTCCTCCTCGTCGGCCTGGGCAACGCCCGCCGCCACCGCCCCTGACCGGACGTCCGCGGCCCGGCGCGGGGCACCCCCGCGCCGGGCCGCCTGCACGTAGGGCCGCGGCGCCGGCCCCGCGCGGCCGCCTCCCGCCCCGACCGCGGGCGGGCGCTTTGCCGCGCGGGCGGAGCCGCGCCGAAATGGGGCCGTTGGGCCCTGGGGAACCGGCCACCGACCAGGCATGATGCGATGGACCCGCGGCAGCGTGCCGGGGCACGGGAAGGTGGAGCCGCGAGATGGCGAGCATATCGGGGGGCGTCGAGACGCCGGCGCCGGTGAGGGTGTTCCTGCTGGACGACCACGAAGTGGTGCGCCGCGGCGTCCACGACCTGCTGGACAGCGAGCCGGACCTGGAGGTGGTCGGCGAGGCCGCCACGGCCGAGCAGGCCCTCGTCCGGGTTCCCGCGCTGCGCCCCGACGTCGCCGTGCTGGACGTCCGCCTCTCCGACGGCGACGGTGTGGCGGTCTGCCGCGAACTCCGCTCGCGCATGCCCGACCTGGCCTGTCTGATGCTCACCTCGTTCGACGACGAGGAGGCGCTGCTGGACGCCGTGATGGCGGGCGCCGCCGGATACGTCCTCAAGCAGATCAGCGGCACCGACCTGGTGTCCGCCGTGCGCACCGTCGCCTCCGGCCGTTCCATGCTGGACGCGGGCGCCGCGACCCGCCTGCTGAACCGCCTGCGCAGCGACGCCGAGCCGGCCCAGCCGGCCACCGCCGGGCCCGAGCTCACGGCGCGCGAGCAGGAGGTGCTGGAGCTGATCGGCGAGGGGCTGACGAACCGCCAGATCGGCGAGCGCCTCTACCTCGCCGAGAAGACGGTGAAGAACCACGTCTCCCGGCTGCTGGCCAAGCTCGGCGTCGAGCGCCGCGTCCAGGCCGCGCTGATCGCCACCGAGCGACGCCAGTCGCCCGCCCCCGCGCACCCCGGCCAGCACGCCCGTCCACGCGGCTGAACCCCCGGACGGGCGAAGCGCGTTCGTCCGCCGCCCTGCTTCCGTGCGCGATGGCGGCTGTGAAGTCGCTGGCCGATCGTCGGAACGCAGTGGTAGAGGTTCGGGGTGACAGTGACACTTGAGGCTCGGCGCCGCACTCCTCGTCACCGGGATCGTCCTCGGCGTCACAGCCCTGCTCCGGTCGGCCAGCCGCATGCTGATCGCAGGCACCACCATCGACACGCTGCTGCTCCTCTACCTGTTCTTGATCACGGCTCAGGGAGCGAGTCACCCGTAGGGGCGATGGTCGATCACCGGTACCGCCGCGACTTCCGGCCGTCCTCGGGCAGCTCGGCGCCGCACTGATCGCAGAACCTGGGCGCTCGCCTGGCCGCACCTCCGGCATGCGCCCGACCGGGCCGCGCGGCCCGGCCGGGCTTCGGCGCTCCCGTCCTCCCCGTCGGCCTCGGCCGGGTCGCGCAGGGGCCGCAGCACCCCGCAGGAAGAGCGCTGCAGAGAGCCCGGATCGACGTCTTCGGCGCCGACGGCCCTACCGCTGCTCCGAGCGCCGGTTCAGGAGCACCCCGCGGTGGTGCCACGCGAGCTGCAGCAGCGCGGCGCCCGCCGGCTGCATCGGCTCGCGGTCGGCGAGGCGCTCCACCTGCTCGGCCGTGAACGGGATGCCCGTGGCGTGCCCGGTGCCGTCGTCGAGCCGGACGCGGTGTCCCTCGTCATTGTCGGCGACCATCCGGGCGAAGACCTCGTCGAACAGCTCGGCGTCGAACACGGCGACGGTGAGCAGGTCGGTCACGAAGGTGAGCGGGTCCACGCCCAGGCCGAGCCAGTACATCCGCAGGGTCCCGGCCGACCGGGCCGAGGCCAGGGTCCGCTGGAACGGCCAGGCGTCGTAGTCGATCGGGGTGGTGCCGCTCCCGTAGTCCTCGCCGCCGCCGAGCAGTTCCTCGCTGAGCTCGCGGACGACCGACCGCCAGAGGTCGAAGTCGTTGGCCTCGTTCCACGGCGCGTCGTGGGAGGCCTGGAACATGCCCGCCGGCATCACCTGGAACAGCCCGCCGCCGCTGGCGACCTTGGCCGGGTCGCGCCAGTGCAGGACGAACTCGGCGGTGCCGGTCCGCCGGTCGTGGCGGACGGCCAGCGTGCTGACGGCGGCCAGGACCGGCCGCCGGGCGAGGTCGGTCGGATCGCCGACGACGTCCCGGAACGGGGTGGCTCCGGCCTCCGGCCCCGGCCCGCCGGGTGCGGACAGGGCCGCGGCCGCGTACTCGTGAGCCGCCGCCTCGCAGGTGTCGATGACGTCGAAGTAGCGGCCACGGCCGAACGTCAGCGTCGGAACGGCGGCGTCCTCCGCCACCTCCAGGAGCCGGTAGCAGCCCCGGTTCTCGAAGAGCCGGGGCCGGGCCAGGCCGCCGACCGCGTCGGCGTAGGTCTCGTACGGGGTGCCGTCGGCCCGCCGGGGGAGGACGGCGTCCAGCTCGGGGCGGCGGCCGTCGATCGGAGCCGCCGGGGCCGGCTCCTGCCAGCGCAGCCGGACCCGGTCCAGGGGGACCGGCGCCGCGGGAATCCAGTGCCGGCGCGCCAGTAGCCTGCCGCCGGGGGCGAACTCGCGCGGGGCGTGCCCGGCCGCGGCCGAGCGGGTCAGCTCGAACCGGCTGCGGTTCAGGTGGTCGCGCACCTGCCGCCACCGCTCCCGGCTCGCCTCGGGCGCGACGGGCTGCTCCGGCGGGGGACTGGTGGACACGGCGCTCCTCGGGATCGTGGCGGGCTGCCGCCGGCCAGCGTACGAGCCGGGCAGCGGTACGGCGTCGGGCACCCGGGCCTGCCTGCGCGGGCACCCGGGGCCGGACTGCGCCGGGTACCCGGGCCTGGGGGCGTACTGCCGGTCGATCCGTGTGCTACAGATCCGTGCGCCTCCGGTCCCTGTGGCGGGCCTCCCGCCGGATCCGGCGCGGGCCGCCGGACGGGACCCTCGGCAGGACCATCGGCCCTCGTCGTCCCGGGGCCCGGCGGGCGACCATCGCTGGCATGGATGCCGATCGTGAAGCGCAGTCCCCGCAGCAGGAGCCGCCCGGTGAGGCCGGGCCGTACGGCGCCCCCAGCCGGGATCTCGCCGCGGGCCTGGCCGCGGACGTCGTCCTGGACCGTTCCGCGGACGTCGGTCCGGCCCCGGAGCTGGACGAGACGCGGGCGCTGGAGCTGTTGGCCGGCACGCCGGTCGGGCGGGTCGTCTACACCCTCGGCGCCCTGCCGGCGGTGCTGCCGGTGCCGTTCCGGGTCGACGAACACGGCGGTGTGCTGTTCGCGGTCGACGCCGGGTCGGAGCTGGTCCGGGCGGTGGACGGTGCGGTGACCGCCTTCGAGGCCGACGACGTGGACGACGGCGACGGCACCGGCTGGTTCGTCACCGTCCTGGGCCGCGCCGAGGTACGGCCGGCCGAGGTCGCCGGTGGTGACGGGTTCGCGGGGCCGGACCCGGCGGTCGCTCGGACCGGCCCGGCGTGCGAGGACCGACCCACGGCCCGGAGCGAGGTGCTGATCCGGATCGGCCCCGAGCTGGTCGTCGGCCGGCGGCTGGCGGCCGGACCCTGACCGGGGACGGCGGCCTCCCGGGTGGGAGGCCGCCTCCCGCCGTGCCGCGCCCTGCCCGTGCCGCGCCCCGCCGTCGACGGCGGGCACTCAGACCCCCAGCGGGGCCTCCCACACCAGCCTCGCGCCGCCGCCCTCGGCCGACTGCAGCTCGAAGCTGCCGCCGACCTGCTCGGCCCGCTCGGCGAGGTTGCGCAGCCCGCTGCGCCGCCCGCCGTCGGGCACCCCGACCCCGTCGTCCGTGACCGTCAGCGTCACCCGACCGGCCAGCGCCCGCAGTACGACCTCCACCCGGCTCGCCCGGGCGTGCCGGGCCGCGTTGCTGAGCGCCTCGCCGAGGACGGCCATGACGTGCTCGGCCAGCTCCTGCGGCACGTCCGTGTCGAGCAGGCCCTCCATGCTGAGCCGGGGCGGGAAGCCCAGCGTCGCCTGGGCCTCGCCGACCGTGCGGGTGGCGCGGGCGCGCAGACCGCGGTCGGGCTCGCTGTGGGCGCGCAGGCCGAAGATCGTCGACCGGATGATCTTGATCGTCTCGTCCAGGTCGGCGACCGCCCGGCTGACCCGGTCGGAGGCGCTGCGGCTCTCGATCAGCCGGCCCGCGCTCTGCAGCGTCATCCCGGTGGCGAAGAGCCGCTGGATGGCCAGGTCGTGCAGGTCCCGGGCGATCCGGTCGCGGTCCTCCAGCAGCGTCAACTGCTCGGCGTCTCGCCGCCGTTCGGCCAGTTCCAGAGCGAGTGCGGCCTGGTCGGCGAAGCCCAGCAGCGGGCCCGTCTCCTCGGCCGTGAACGGCTCCCGTCCGCTTGCCCGGGCCAGCAGCAGGACACCGCGCCCGAACCCGGCCCCGGTGCCCAGCGGCACCGCCACCGCCGGCCCGAGGCCGGCGAAACGGTTCGGCCGACCGGCCGGGAACCGGGCGTCGCCCGCCAGCTCGTCGCTGGTCACCGGCGAGCCCGAGGCGTACGCGGCCCCGGAGAGGGTGCCGTCCACCGGCACCGTCACCCCGATCCGGCCGCTCGGGTCGGCGCCCAGTGCCACCTCCACGGTGAGCTCGGCCGCCCGCTCCTCCGGGCTGGCCAGCGCCACCGAGACGTCCGCCAGCTCGGCGCCCGCGATCTCCCGTGCACGGCGGGCGATCAGCTCCACCACCTCCAGGCGGGGCGCGCCCGAGAGCAGGCTGCGGGTGATCTCGGCACTGGCCTGCAGCCAGCGCTGGCGCCGCTGCGCCTCCTCGTAGAGCCGGGCGTTGTCGATGGCGACCCCGGCCGCGACCGCGAGGGTGGCGATCACCGCCTCGTCGTCGGCGTCGAAGTCCAGACCGCCGCGCTTGTCGGTGAGGTACAGGTTGCCGAACGCCTCGCCGCGCACCCGCACCGGCACCCCGAGGAAGGTGTGCATCGGCGGATGGTTCGGCGGGAACCCGACGGAGGCCGGGTGCTCGGACAGCACCGGGCAGCGCAGCGGCTGCGGGTGGCGGATCAGCTCGCCGAGGATGCCGCGCCCGGCCGGCAGCGGCCCGATCGCCTCTATCTCCTCCTTGGTCAGACCGACCGTCAGGAACTGCGAGAGGGTGTGCCCGTCCGGCCCGATCACGCCGAGCGCGCCGTAGCGGGCGTCGACCAGGTCGGCGGCGGCCTCGACGATCCGGTGCAGGGCCTGTGAGAGGTCCAGCTCGCGGCCGACCGCGAGCACCGCCTCCAGCAGGCTGTGCACTCGGTCGCGGGTGCCGCGGGCCGCGTCGATCCGCCACTGGAGCTCCTCCAGCAGTTCGTCCAGGCGCAGCTGCGGCATCCGGGCGGGTGCGCCGTTCCGGGCGATCGGTGCGCCGGAGTGGAGCCCGGGGGCGGCGGCAGGTGCGCCGGATCCCTGGTGTTCTGCCGGGGTACCGCCACCGCCTGCGCCCGCCCCCGGGCGGGCTGCCGCCGGGCCGTCCGCCCCGGCGCCCGCCGGGCAGGCCGTCATGGTGCCCGTAGGGTCGCCCGCAGGGCGGGCAGGTCGGCCGTTCGCCGAACCGCCGGTGCCCGCCCGCGTACCGTCCGCGCCGCCCACCGGCGTCCTCCTCGTGGGTCTGTCCGTCTCGTCGTTCTGTCCGCCGGGTCCGCACGCATGCGGAACCACCCTCCGGTCGCCCGACCAGAAGGACTGTCGGATTCACGGTAGTGCCCGGGGAAGCATGTCCGAAACGCCGGGGCCGGGGCGAACTGCCCCGGCGGGTCCGGTGGGTGGGACCAAAGGCCCGGCGGTGCGGGCCGTGCGGCTCTGGGCCGGGGTGCGGCCCGACGGCGAGGGTGGGGTTGTCGGACGGCGCGTCAGGGAGTGCCGCCCGCCCAGCACCGGCCCGCAGCGGAAGGAACCTCCCATGACCCCACCTGTTCTGGTCGGAGTCGACGGCTCGCCCGAGAGCACCGCCGCCGCCCACTGGGCTGCCGAGGAGGCACTGCGCCGGGGCGCGCCGCTGCGCCTGGTGCACGTCTGGCCCTGGCTGACCGACGGCCGGTCCGCCCTCGCCGACGCCGACTCGCTGCCCGCCGGTGCTCTGCGGATGCTCGCCGAGATCGCCGGCACGCTCCGGACCGGCCACCCCGGCCTGGACGCGCACACCGACGTGGTGCTCGACGCCGCGGTGGACGGCCTGGTGGCCGCGGCCGAGGCCGCCGGCCTGCTGGTCCTCGGCTCGCGGGGCCTCGGCGGCTTCACCGGCCTGCTGCTCGGCTCGGTGAGCCGGGCGACCGTCGCGCGCAGCTCGTCCCCGGTGGTCGTGGTCCGGCCGGCCGAGGCGCAGGCCGGGGCGGCGACGGGTGCCGTTCCGGAGGTCCTGGTCGCGGTCGACGTCCAGGCACCGAACGAGGCCGTGCTCGCCTTCGCCTTCGAGGAGGCGCAGCTGCGCGGTGCCCGCGTCCGCGCCGTCCACGGCTGGGACCTGCCGCCGGCGTTCGCGGCCGTGGGCTTCGTCCCGTCGCCGCCCGAGACGGCGGAGCTGCAGGGTCTTGAGGCCAAGGCGCTCACGGAGGCCCTGGCGGACTGGCGCGAGCGGTACCCCGGGACGGAGGTGGTCGAGGAGGTCCGGCTCGGCCCGGCCCGCGCGGTGGTCGAGGCCTCGGAGACGGCCGAGCTGGTGGTGATCGGGCGGCGCCGCCGCCCGCACGACTTCGGCCCGCGTCTGGGCCGGGTGGCGCACGCGGTGCTCCACCACGCGCAGGCACCGGTGGCGGTCGTGCCGCACGACTGACGGCGGTGGGCGGTGGGCGGCGTGCGGCGGCTGGTGGTCGACTGGTGGTGGAGGTGGGTGGCGGCCGGTCCGGCGGGCGCCGGAACCCGGGCCGTTCGACCCTGCCGTCCGGCCGCCGCCGGGCGCACCCTCGGGAGTACCGGCGCACCCCCGGGAGTACCGGAGCCGGCCCCGCCCGGCGCACGCGGCGGGCCGCGCAGCCGGTCGAACGGGCTTCCTTCGGCGTCACCCGGTCGACCGGCCCGTCCGGCCGTCCGACCCGACCGCCTCGACCCACCCGACCGGCCCGACCCGGCCCGACCCGGCCAAGGAAGAGACCAGAGGAAAGGCCAGAGGCAAGGAGAGGATCACCATGACCGAGCCCACCCTCACCCCGGCCGACCTGCGGTTGCTCGCCGCCGCCGGCGGCGCGGCGCCGTCCCTGCACAACAGCCAGCCCTGGCGGTTCCGCCCGACCGAGGACGGGCACGGCATCGACGTGCTCGCCGACCCCGCCCGTACCGTGCCGCTCGCCGATCCCACCGGCGCCGCACTGCACATCGCGGCCGGCGCGGCCCTGTTCAACCTGCGGGTTGCCGCCCTCCGGCTCGGCCGGGAGCCGGCCGCCCAGCTGCTCCCGGACCCGGACGCCCCGGGGCTGCTCGCCCGACTCGACCTCTCGGCGGCCGTCCGCGACGCCGAACCGTTCGGCCGGGACCTCCACGCGGCGATCACCCGACGTCACTCCAGCCGCCAGCCGTTCAGCAACCGCGACGTCCCGGAGGCGGTGCTCGGCGAACTCGTCGCCGCCGCCGAGGCCGAGGGCGCCATGCTCGCCGCACTGGAGGAGAGCGGCGTCCGGCGGGTGCTAGCGCTCACCGCCGAGGCGGAGGACCGGACCTCCCAGGATCCGGACCGCCAGGCCGAGGCCCGTGCCTGGCTCCGCTCCGACGACGTGGCGGGCGAGGCCGTCGACGGCATCCCGTTCGCGGCCCTCGGCTCGCAGGACCGCGACGCCCGCGTCCCGATGCGCGAGTTCGCCGGCCGCCCGCCGCACCGGGACGCGCCCGCGCGGCCGGCCGAGCGGTTCGAGGCGCTGCCCCAGCTCTGCATGCTCGCCACCCGCACCGACCGGCCCGCCGACTGGCTGCGCACGGGGCAGGCGCTGGAGCGCGTCTGGCTGCTGGCGACCGTCCACGGCGTGCGCCTGACGGTCTGGCACCAGGCCATGGAGTGGCCCGACACCCGCTGGGGCCTGCGCGATCCGGCCGACGGCCCAGGCCACGTCCAGCTGGTGCTCCGGATCGGTTACGGCCCGCCGGGCAGCGCGACGCCGCGTCGCCCGGTCGAGGAGACGCTCGACGCGCCGGTCACACACTGATCGGTCGCGCCGCGGGGCGCCGCCGGCCGGAAGCTGCGGGGCGCCGGTCCGGAGTGGGAGGTCGGCAGGTCCGACTTCCCACTCCGCCTGCCAACCGGGTCAGCCGCCGCCGTGGCTCACTCCGGGCGGTCGGCGCGCCGACCGCCCGGTGGGACCACCTCGGCCCGAACGGTGAGGTCCGGACTGTGCCGGAAGCGGAGTGTGAACTCCACCCACTGGCCGGCCCGCAGCGGCGGCGGGCCGACGATCATCAGATCGGTGTCCTCGGGCGACATCGCCAGCTCGCCGCGGGCAGGGACCGGCAGTCCCGCGGCCGGCTCCCACCGGCCGGACGCGCCCCGGTGCAGGTGCCGCTTCAGGGTGATGCGGCCACCGAGCTCCCAATCGGCTCCGATGAGTTCGTCGGGTACGTCGCCGGGGTTGCGGACCGTGAAGAAGGCCGTCGCCGCCGATGTCGCCGTCGACCCGCCGGAGGCGGGCAGCAACACCCAGCCGGGCCCGGCCTCCACCGGGCGCTGCCGCCCGGCCCCGCCGGCGGCCGTCCAACCGCAGAGCAGGGCCAGGGCCACCACGGCCGCCGCCACCGGCGGCCCACCACCCGCCACCCGCTCCACCGCCCGCCCGGGCCGGCCCGCCCGACCTGTCCGCGTCCTCACCGGGCACCCCCGGCGTTCCCGGCCATCAGGGCGCCACGGCCACCCCGCCGGCCCCGTCCGCCCGGCCGTCCGCCGCCCGAACCGCCGCGCGCCGGCTGCCACGTCCGCAGCCGCAGGCTGTTCCCCACCACGAGCAGCGAGCTGAGCGACATCGCCACCGCCGCCAGCATCGGGTTGAGCACCCCGACCGCCGCCAGCGGGATCAGCACCACGTTGTACCCGAACGCCCACAGCAGGTTCGCCCGGATCGTGGCCAGCGTGCGCCGGGCCAGCCGGACGGCGTCCACCACCGCCTCGATGTCGCCGCGCACCAGCGTCAGCCCGGCCGCGCCGATCGCGGCGTCGCTGCCCGAGGCCAGTGCCACCCCGAGGTCCGCGGACGCCAGCGCGACCGCGTCGTTGACGCCGTCGCCGACCACGGCCGTGGTCCGCCCGGCCGCCTTCAGCTCGGCGACCACCTCCGCCTTGCGCTCGGGCGTCGCCGAGCTGTGCACCCGGGTGATACCCAGCTCGCGGGCGACGGCCCGCGCCGCGCCGGGGCCGTCCCCGGTCAGCAGGACCGCCTCCAGGCCCATCCCGCGCAGCCGGTGGAGCGCCCGCCAGCTGCCGGCGCGCAGCGCGTCGCCGACCGCGAGGACGGCGGCCGGACGGCCGTCGAGCTCGGCCACCACCGGCGTCCGTCCGGCCTCCCCGGCCCGGGCCACCGCGGCGGCCAGCCCGGCCGGCAACGGACCCGCGGCGTCGTCGGGACGTACCACCCGGACCAGCCGCCCCTCGACCGTGCCGCTGACCCCGACTCCGGCGGTGGCCGTGAAGCCGGCCACCGCCGGAAGGGGCTCGGAGCCGCACCGGTCCCGGGCCGCCCCCACGACGGCCCTCCCGACGGGGTGCTCCGAACGGTGCTCGACGGCTCCCACCAGCCGCAGCACCTGGTCCTCGTCCACCTCCGGGGCGGTGGTCAGCTCTGCGAGCTCCATCCGCCCGGTGGTCAGCGTGCCGGTCTTGTCCAGCACCACCGTGTCGATGCGGCGCAGGCTCTCCAGCACCTCCGGGCCGCGCACCAGCACGCCCAGCTCCGCACCGCGACCGGTCGCGGCCAGCAGGGCGGTCGGCGTGGCCAGACCCAGCGCGCACGGACACGCCACCACCAGGACGGCGACCGCCGCGGTCACCGCCGCCTGGGGCTCGGCGCCCGCGCCGAGCCAGAAGCCGAGCACGCACACCGCGACCGCCAGCACGCAGGGCACGAACACCCCGGCCACGGCGTCCGCCAGCCGCTGCGCCCGGGCCTTGCCGGTCTGGGCGTCCGCGACCAGCGCGCTGATCCGGGCGAGCTGGGTGTCGGCGCCGACCGCCGTCGCCCTGACCACCAGGGCGCCGCCGACGTTCACCGTCGCCCCGGCGACCCGGTCCCCGGGGCCGACCTCCACCGGCACGCTCTCGCCGGTGAGCAGACCGAGGTCCAGCGCCGAGCCGCCGTCCACCACCACGCCGTCGGTGGCCACCCGCTCGCCCGGCCGGACCACGAACTCCTGCCCCGGCAGCAGCTGGTCGATCGGCAGCAGCCGCTCCCGCCCGGACCCGGGCTCGCGGACGCACACCTGCTTCGCGCCCAGCTCCGCCAGCGCCCGCAGCGCCGAACCGCTGCGCCGCCGCACCCGGCCCTCCAGCAGCCGCCCGGCCAGGACGAACAGCGGCACCCCGACGGCGGCCTCCAGGTAGACGTGGGCCGCGCCGCCGCCGTCCGCGGTCAGCGAGAACGGCATCCGCATGCCGACCTGCCCCGCGCCGCCGAACACGAGTGCGTACGCCGACCAGCCGAAGGACGCCACCACGCCGAGGCTGACCAGCGTGTCCATGGTCGCCGCGGCGTGTTTGAGGCCCTGCCAGGCCCGCCGGTGGAAGGCGGCGGAGCCCCAGCTCACCACCGGCACCGCCAGCCCGAAGCAGACCCACTGCCAGGCCGGGAACTGCATCGACGGCACCATCGACAGCACCAGGACCGGCACCGCCAGCAGCGCCGTCACCAGCAGCCGCCGGCGCTCGCCGGGCTCCTCCGGCAGGTCCGCCGCGGGCGGCGAGTCGGCGGCCGGCTCGGCCGTGTACCCGGCCCGCTCGACCGCCGCGACCAGCTCGTCGACACCTACCCCGGGCGGGTGCAGGACGCGGGCCCGTCCGGTGGCCAGATTGACGCCCGCCGTGACGCCCTCGATCCGCGCCAGCCGCTTCTCCACCCGGCTCACGCAGGCGGCGCAGGTCATCCCGCCGACGGCCAGGTCGGTGCTGACCGGAGAGCCGGCCGCCCGGTCCGTGCGGGAACTCACCGGCCCGCCCCCATGTCGTGCCCGCTCATCCCGGGCGCGCCCCCGCCGCCGCTGCCGGGCGTCAGCCCCGGCGCCACCGGCCCGGCCGCGCGCCCCGCGGCGAAGGCCACCCCGAACACCACCACCAACAGCAGGGCGAACCCCGCCAACACACTGAACGGCCGGCCACCCGGCGACATCGCACTCACCCCCCAGCAGTCGGGCGAGCCCGTCGGTTGGTTCCCGTACGGCCGACATGGCGCCGATCACACCGCCCGGGGCGGTGCGATCGGCGCCGTACCATCATGAGGATTCGGATTCGGGCGCTGAGGGGGCGGCGGAATGGCCGGGACGGGGATCAGAGGCGCGGGCAGCCGAACGGCGGACACGGTCGGGGCCTGGGTGTTCGGCGCCATGACGGCGGTGATCGACGGGCTCGCGCTGGCAGCCCTGCTGCGGGAGGCGTCGGGCGCCCCCGAACGGCACCGGACCGGCGTCAACCTGACGCTGGCCCTGCTGGCCGTCGCCCTGTTCGGCTCGCTGCTGGGGGCGGCCCTCGCCGGGAGCCGTTCGACCCCCCAACGCCGCTGGCGCTTCGCCATGACCGGCGCCCTCACCGCCCAGCTGCTCATCCCGATGATCCTGGCCGTCGCAGTGATGATCCACCCACCGACCTTCGTCTGGTGACGGCCCGTACGACGCCCTACCGCTCGGCCCCCTCCGGCCACACCACCCGCACCGGCACCCCACGGCCCCTCGCGTAGCCGACCACGTCCGCCGTACCCCCGTAGCCCCACGCGGGCTTCCCGTCCCAGACGGCCAGGAGCAGGTCGGAGAGGCCCACCAAGACTTCGCTGCCCGCCATGTGCGCGGCTGAGTCCGAGGCGGTCATCCCCGTACGGTGGACCGCGGCCGCACGGCTCAGCAGCCGGTCGTACAGAGGCTGGTGGTCGGCGGGGAGCGACTCCCGGTATTCCTCGGCGGGGATGACTACCTCCAGCGTGCCGCCCCGCTCCAGGACCAGCTCCGCGAACCAGGAGTCCGGGCCGTCAGCGATGCAGGACACCCCCGCCACGTCGCGCTGTTCGTCCAGTGCCGCACCGAGAAGAACCTGCCCAGGGCAGGCGTCTGCGCGAGCTGCTGCATGCTCGCCCTGCCCCGGAGACTGTCGGTCGACAGCTGGCACTCGGGCGGCAGGTGCGCCTCGTAGTCCCAGATGGCGCCTACACCGCCGAGCACGGGCTCAGCCCTGAGAACGGGGTTGTCCAGGACGGCTCCGACGCCGTGATCACACACGCCGCCGCGAGACGGTCTCATCCTCTTTTGCCGGGAGCCGGACGATCACGGCCACTGTGCCGCGGCGAATCATGCTGTCCGGCCCTGCGTTCGCTCGCATGCACGGAGCCATCCGGGCTCGGCCGGTCCGGGCCAACGAGCCCATCAGGCAGGTCGGCGCCGCCGGTAGTAGGCCCAGGCCAGGGCCAGCACGATCGGCCCCCACAACATCGCCGGGGTGATGCACACCCGGGCCAGGGCCGTCCACCATCCGTTGCTGTAACCCACCTCGGGCAAGACGCCCGCCCAGGCGAGCGGGTAGAGGTCGAACATCGCCACCAGTGCAAGGCTACCCAGGACCGCCGGGATCACCGCTGCGAGCGGCGCCACCCGCCGACCGCCGATAGACGGCACCCAGCGCGGCACCACCTCGCCCCACCCGCTCACCAAGCCGGTGGTGAGCAGAGCCAGTGCCTCGGTGAGCACACTGAGCCCGACGACGTAGAACGGAGTCCACCAGGGAGCGGCCGCCGGGGCCGCCGGGTCGATCATGCCCATACGGAAGTCGACGGCGAACGGCAGCCGCCACAGGCAGTGCGGCAGCACGACGAACGGGAGGGCCTTGGCGAGTCGGAGGGCCCAGACGGGGACGGGGCGCTCGGTGTCGCCGAGCGGAAGGGCGAGACGTGTGATCGGCATGATCCTCACCATCGTCGAACCTCAACGACAGTGCGTCGCCTGTACGCACGATCAGGATCCCCCACGGGAGCTACCCCTCGATCGTCCCGGCGGCTGACCATCGACAGGACCTGGGCGGCCATCTCGGAGGTCGGTTACGGGACAGCCCTCAACGGCACGCTGATCGATGACCGGTGGTGTGAATTCTTCTCTGAACGCGAGTGAAGGTAGGGGGAGCCTCGACGGCCCTGTCGACTGCAACTCCGACACTGCGGACAGCAATTGGTCGACCGGAGGACCTGCTGGACTTCTTCGCCTCGCCCGGATACCAGTCCGTTGGCTTGAACATCGAGGAAACCGAGGGCGTCAGCACTGCGCGTGCCACCCCGTCTTCCGAGGATGCAGTGGACGTCTGGCACCGCACCGTCAGCCGGTCGGAGTCCGGCGAGGGCCATGTGGCCCCGACCGAGTACCTCCCACACGACGGGTCAACCGAAGGACAACTGGAGTCCACTGCTGCGTTCTGGCTCGGCCGCTGGCCCGAGCGGCATTTGAGCGACAGGTCACGCTTCCAGGTCCGAGCGTCCTCGGCCGTCAGCCGGCCGCAGCCCTACCCTGCGGCCCCGGCCCCGCCGCCCACCCCAGGACCGGGACGGCGACTCGGGCCCGGCTTCTCGATGATCGCGGGCATTCAGCCCGAACGCGGTCTTCCACGCGGTCGGGGGATCCGGGGGCGGGGGCCCACTCGAACGGGGGAGCAGGGTTCGCGGTGAGGGGTGGTTGTTGCGAAGCATGGGGCGTGCGGGCCGTCGGGCCCGAGGCAGTGGAGTCGGGAGAGGGAACCTCGGTGCGCGAAGTTCAGGGACTGCCGCGTCGGTGCGGCGCGCGGGTACGAGTGGTGGCGTTCGTGGTGGCGGTGGGCACGGTCGGAGTGCTGGCGGCGTGCAGCAGCTCGTCGACCAACCCGTCGATCGCGACGGCGCCGGCCACGACACTGACCGCGGCGCCCGAGCCGTCGCAGTTCTCGGGGGAGCCGCCGTCCCCGCTGGCGTCGGCCGCGGCGTCGGCGCTGGCGTCGGCTTCGGCCGCATCCGCGTCCGCCGCCGCTGCGGCGGCCTCGTTCGAGGCGTCGGTGGCGGCGCAGGGCGAGGAGGCGCGGGCCCGGGCGTCGCAGGTGCTGGCGACGCTGGACACCGGCGGGAACGCGCTCGGGGACATCGTGATCACCGGGGTGCCGCGGGCCCGGACCGGGGGTCTGCACGCGGTCGTGGTGACCATCACGAACAGCGGCCTCGACACCGCGTCGTACGCGGTGCAGGTCGACTTCACCGACACCAGCGGCAAGACGGTGGACAGCTCGGTGGTCGGGGCCGAGCACCTGCCGGCCGGCGATCAGGCCCAGCCGGTCGCCTTCAGCAGGGCCCCCGCCGACCAGACGCTGCTCCCGGTGGTGGTCAAGGCCGTGCGGTTCTGACCCCGGCGACCGGCCGAGGCCGGAACCGCACGGGGCCGGAACCGCACGGAGGGCGCGCTACGGCAGGGGGATGCGGACGACCTGGGGGTCGTGGTCGCTGAGCTGGGTGGCGAACTCGCTGTTGAGGTGGACGATGTCGTAGTCGTACGGCCTCGCAGCCAGTGCCGGGGAGATCAGGATGTGGTCCAGCACCTGGGAGTTGCCCTCGTACACGTAGGTGTAGCGCTCGGCGGGCGGGAGGGTGCGCGGGAGGTCGACCAACGAGCCGCCGGCGGTCAGCAGGTCGGCGGTCCGGGAGAACTCGAAGTCGTTGAGGTCGCCGAGGACGACGACCGACGCGTTGGGGTCGACCGCGAGGATCTGGTCGGTGAAGCCCTTCACCACCGCCGCCTGGGCGTGCCGCTGGGTCTCGGACGGGCGGGCGGGCTGCTGGTAGCGGCCGAAGAGGGGCTGGTCGCCGCCCTTGGAGTTGAAGTGGTTGGCGATGACGAAGACCGGGCGGCCGTTCCAGCGGAACTCACCGGCCAGCGGCTTGCGGCTGGCGTTGAAGGCGGGGTTGGTGGGGTCGATCCGGCCGGGGGAGTGGAGGAGGGCCGGGGTGCCGCCGTTGTCGACGACCGAGTCGGCGGTGGCGGAGCCTGCGCCGGGGCGGTCGGTGAAGGCCAGACCGCGGTCGGTGCGGAAGAGGAACACCTGGCGGATGTTGCCGCCGGGCTGGCCGCCGTCCTGGTCGTTGACCGGGTTGACCTGGCGGTAGGAGTAGGCGGGGCCGCCTGCCGCGGTGATGGCGGCGGTCAGCTTGGCGAGGGTCAGGTCGGCGGCGACGGTGCCGTCGTCGTCGGCGCCGCTGTCGTCCTGGATCTCCTCCAGCGCGACCAGGTCGGGCGAGCGGAGGTTGGTGACGATGCCGGCCGCGAGGCCGTCGAACTTGCTCTGCGGATCGCTCGGCGCCAGGTTCTCCACGTTGAACGTCGCGGCGGCGAGCTCGCCGGCGGCGGCCGCGGTGGTGCTCTCGGGCACGGTGCCACCGGAGGCGACCGAGGGGGTCGCGGTGACCAGGAGCTTGAAGTTGCCGAAGGAGTAGTCGAGCACGCCGACGGTCGCGCCGCTGAGCGTGTCGCCGACGTCGGCGGTCGGGGTGGGGGCGAGCACGTCGTCGAGGAGCACCCGCTCCGGGTTGCCGTCGGCCGCCTGCAGCAGGATGCCGCCGCGGTTGGTGCGGGTGGTGCTGCCCTGCGGGACGACGGGGATCTCGCCGAAGCGGCTGCGCGGGCCGACCACGGCCGCGTTGTCGAGCTCGACCCGCATGCCCTCCAGGGACTCCCAGAAGTCGAGGCCGTCGGTGGCGGGCCGGAAGTCGCCGGCCGTCTCGACGTCGCCCGAGGTGACGGAGGAGATCACCGCGGCCGGGGGCACCCGCCCGCCGGCGCCGACCACCGTCGCGGCCGGCAGCGGGGCGTTGTGGGCGAGCACGGTGACGGTGGGGGAGGTGAGTTCGGTGATGGTGAGGTTGGTCCCGCCGGTGCCGCCTGGGCGGTACTCGGCCACGGTGGCACCGACCTTCACCGAGTCGCCGACGGCGACGCCGGGGGCGCCGGCCGTGTACACGTAGACGGCCTCGCTGGTGGACGGGTCGGCGTCCGGGACCGGGTCCTGGTACCAGAAGCCGCTCGCGCCGACGGCGGTGACCACACCGGGCACGGCGCTGACCGACGACCCTGCCAGCGGGGAGGTGCGGGCCGCGCCCTGGATGTCGTGTATTCGGGTGCCCCCGCCCGAACCGCCGCCGGTGTAGGAGGAGTTGCGAGGGGTCGGTGAACCGGTGGCGAAGTCGGCGGCGTTGTTGTCGGTGTCGGTCGCGCCGCTGCCGGACCGTAGCGCGGCGGTGGTGTTGGAGAGGTTGCCGGTCGGTGAGCCCTCGGCCGAACTGGCGGAGGAGCCGTAGCCGACGAAGTCCTTCACACCGGTCCGGGTGGCGCAGCCCGAGGCGCAGGTCAGCGCGGTGCCGCCGGTGACCAGGGCGACCTTGCCGGAGGTGGCGCTGAGCGCGAGGGTCCCGGTGGCGTCCGGGGTCGGCAGCGCCGTGCCCGAGCCGGACCCGGTGGCCTCCCGGACCAGGTAGTACTTCCCGGGCGCGATGCTCCCGGTCAGTGCGGTCCGCGACCAGGAGGAGCCGCCGGCCGAGGCGTACTGCACGGTCCAGCCGGAGACGTCCACCGCGGTGGTGCCGCGGTTGTACAGCTCGACGAAGTCGTTGGCGTACGGGGCGCCGGAGTTGCCGCCCCCGCCGTACACCTGGCTGATCACGACGTCCGGCGACACCGCCTGCGCGGTGGTGGCCGGAAGGGCCGGCAGCGCTCCCACCACGGCGGCGGAGACCACCGCCATCGTGCGGAGCCGGACTCGATCGGTTCGCCGCATGGGCTCTCCTTCCGACGGCCGGACAGGCGGGTGGCCCGCCGGGCCTGGAGGTCTGTGGATCTGACGGTCCTGCATTCCTGTGCTCTTGCGCTCTTGCGCTCTTGCGCTCTGAAGTGCGGGCACTCTGAAGAGCGGACGATCTGACGTTCTGACCGGTCGGTGGAACTTCGGGCGCTGAGGTTTGTAGCAGCACCAACCGCTCCGTACCGCGGGCGCGGGCCGACGACAAGACGTACAGCAGGAGAACAGTTGGTCGTCATGTACGCACCGGAGTGGTCGGTGCGGGGGAGGTGGCCGTCTGCGCCGGCGGCTTGGGCGACCGCCCGGCGCAGGAGTCTTGTGGCGCGGGCTACCGGCCGGTAATTCTTGTTGACTCCAGATCTCACAGAGGAGTCGCATGCCCGCCGACGTGACCTTCCCACTGCCCGCCCCGTACGGCCCGGGCACGGTGACCGCCCGCTACCAGCGGCTCGGCGCCGGCAGCCCGCTCCTTCTGCTGCACGGCATCGGCCACCACTGGCAGGCCTGGGAGCCGGTGCTGCCCGCGCTCACCGAGCGGCACGAGGTGATCGCGGTCGACCTGCCGGGGTTCGGCGCCTCGCCCGCCCTGCCGCCGGGCGTGCCGTACGGGCTGGAGGCGGTCGTCCCGCTGCTCGGCCGGCTCTGCGCGGCGCTGGGGATCGAGCGCCCGCACGTCGCCGGGAACTCGCTCGGCGGGCTGCTGGCGCTCGGGCTCGGCAGGGCCGGGCTGGCCGCGTCGGTGACGGCGCTCGCCCCGGCCGGCTTCTGGACGGAGGCCGAGCGCCGCTACGCCTACGCCGTCCTCGGCGGGATGCGGGTCGGCGCGCGGCTGCTGCCGCAGCCCGCCGTCGAACGGTTGGCCCGTACCCGCGTCGGTCGGGCGGGGCTGGTCTCCACCATCTACGCGCGCCCGGGCCGGCGCGATGCCGCCGCGGCGGCCGCCGAGACCAGGGCACTGCGGGAGGCGACCGGGTTCGAGCCCACCCTGTCGGCCGGCCGCGGCCTGCGCTTCAGCGGAGACCTCGCCGCGCTGCCGGTCACCGTCGCCTGGGGTTCCCGGGACCGCATCCTGCTGCGGCGTCAGGGCGTCCGCGCGCTGCACGAACTGCCCGACGCCCGGCTGGTGCGGCTGCCCGGCTGCGGGCACGTGCCGATGAGCGACGACCCCGCACTGGTCGCCCGGGTGATCCTGGACACCTGCGAGCGTGCCGAGCACTGGGACGCCCGGGTCGGGCGGGTCGCCGCGTACGGTCCGGCCACCGGGCACGGGCCTGCGCCTCTGTAGCGGGCCCGCCGTGGCTGCGCCGGGGCGGTCCGGGCGGTCCGGGGTTCCGGCGGTCCGCAGCCGTCGGTCACCCGGCCCGCCCGGCGGAGGGCGTCAGTCGGTCAGCGTGATCCGGATGCCGACGGTGCCGCGATCGCCGCGCCGCAGCCGGCTGCCGAGCAGGGTGAGCACGCCCAGGAGGCCGTACTTCTGCCGCAGCAGCGTCCGGTAGGCGGCGGTCCGCTCGGGCCCGAGGATCTCGGCGGTGGCCGGGTACTGATCGCCGGTCGGCCGGCCCTTGACGTCGCAGGGACCGACCATGACGTCGGCGCGGTTGCGGATCCGCTTGGCCTTCCAGGAGTCCGAGACCGTCCAGATGCCGAGTGCGTCGCCGTCGCGGACCACCCAGACCGGGGTCGGCACGCCGGTGCCGTCCTTCTTGTAGGTGGTCACCAGCAGGTAGCTCCCGGATGCGAGGCGGACCAGGCGTGCGAGCCGTTCCTGCTGGGCGGGGTCGGGCGTTGCGGCGTTCATGCCGGGAAGTCTAGGCCCTGTCCTGGCCCGCGCCGGGTCCGCCGACGCCCTCGCCGGTCACGGCCGGCGCAGCCGTCGGCGGGCCGAGTCGACCGTCCGGCGGACGACGCGGGCGGCGCGGACGGACCTGCGCCGGCGGCGCCCGCCCACGGCGGTCGAGCCGCCGAGCGCCGTGGCGCCCGTCCGGGTGTACGCGACCGGCGCGGGTAGCGCCTCGGCGGCCGCCACAGGGTCGGGGCGCCGGTGGATCAGCGACCGGCCGGCGGCCAGCAGCACCAGCGCGACGCCCAGCGCGACGGCCGTCCAGCCGCCCGGGCCGAGCGCGCGGTCGGCCTGCCGGATCGCCTGCGGCAGCACACCGGGGCCGGGCTCGGCCGACCCGGCCGCGGACGGATCGGCCAGCTCCTCCGCCAGGTGCCCGACCGGCTCGACCTTGCCGACCGCCGCGAACCCCCAGTCCAGCAGGCTCGCCGCCTCGTCGTACACCGTGGCCTGCGCCTCCGGGTGCATCACCGTCACCAGCAGCGTGCGGCCGTTGCGTTCGGCCGCACCGGTGAAGGTGGACCCGGCATTGGTGGTGTAGCCGTTCTTCACCCCGATCAACCCGGGGTACTTTCCGAGCAACCGGTCGGTGTTGGCGATGTCGAAGGAGGTCCGCCTCCCGGTCGTCTTGTCGACCCCGCCCGGGAAGCGGGCGGTCCGCGTGGAGCAGTACGCGCGGAAGTCGGCGTTGCGCAGCCCGGCCCGGGCGAACAGCGTCAGGTCGTACGCCGAGGAGACCTGGCCGTCCATGTCGTAGCCGTCCGGAGAGACCACGTGGGTGTCCCGGGCCTGCAGGGAGGCCGCACGGGCCTGCATCTGGGCCACGGTCTGCGGTAGGCCGCCGTTCATGTGGGCCAGCACGTGGACGGCGTCGTTGCCGGAGCTGAGGAAGACGCCCCGCCAGAGGTCCTCCACCCGGTACGGCAGGTTCTCCTTGATGCCGACCAGGCTGCTGCCGGAGCCCAGGTTGGAAAGCTCGGCCGGTGCCACCCGGTGCTCCAGCGAGCGGTCGAACTTGGGCAGCACGGTGTCCGCGAACAGCATCTTCAGCGTGCTGGCCGGCGGCAGCGGCAGATGGGCGTTCTGCGCCGCCAGCACCTCGCCGGTGGCCGCGTCAGCGACCAGCCAGGAGCGCCCGGTCAGCGCCGACGGCAGGGCGGGTGCGCCGGCCAGCGGCGCCACCTGGACGGCGGAGCGGCCCAGCCGCTCCCCGCCGACCACGCCGACCGCGTCCTGCGCGGTGGCCGTCGGCGCTCCGGAGACGAGGACCAGCGCGGCGACGGCCGAGGCCGCCGCGGGCCTCCTGACGTGGTGTGACCTCTGCTGCACACCGCGAACGTACCCGCACGGCCGCCGCCCCGCCCCGCCCGCTGCTCCGTCCGGGCGCCGCGGCCCCGCAGGCGCAGCCCCGGAGGCCGGCGCGGACCGGATCGGCCGCCGGCTCCAGGGCTGAGGGCGCTTCAGGCCGGGCCGCGCGGGGCGGGCGCTTTCGGGCCGGTTCGGGGTTCTCCGCCCGGCCGGTTGGGCAGGACGGATAGCGAACGGTCGGACGGATTCCGGACCGTGACGACATGACGCGACCTGAGGAGCAGGAGTGGGAAACGTGACCAGGCACACCGACAGTGCCTACGGCGACATCCAGCACCGCGAGATCGAAGTGAACGGCGTCCGGCTGCACCTCGCCGACCAGGGCGAGGGCCCGCTGGTCCTGCTGCTGCACGGCTTCCCGGAGAGCTGGTACTCCTGGCGCCACCAGTTCGCCCCGCTCGTCGCCGCCGGCTACCGGGTGGTCGCCCCCGACCAGCGCGGCTACGCCCGCAGCGAGCAGCCGCCGGCCGTGGACGCCTACACCATCCTCCACCTGGTCGGCGACGTCGCCGGTCTGATCGCCGCGCTCGGCGGCGGTGAGCCGGCCGTGGTGGTCGGCCACGACTGGGGCGCGCCCGTCGCCTGGGCCGCCGCCGCGCTCCGGCCCGACCTGGTGCGCGGCGTAGCGGGCCTCAGCGTGCCGCCGCTGCCGGTCACCGGACTGCCGCCGCTGGCGCAGACCCGGGAGCGGTTCGGCGACGGCTTCTACCAGAACTACTTCCAGCGGCCCGGTGTCGCCGACGCCGAGCTCGCCCAGGACCCTCGCTCGACCTTCCGCCGCATCCTGTTCAGCGGATCCGGCGACCGGCCGGGGGCCGAGCGTCCCGCCGCCTGGGTCGTCCCCGAGGGCCGGACCCTGCTGGACACCGTGCCCGACCCGGAGAAGCTGCCGCACTGGCTCACCGAGGACGACGTCGAGGCCTTCGTCGCCGACTACGCCGGACACGGCGAGCACGCCTTCACCGGCCCGCTCAACTGGTACCGGAACATCGACCGCAACAACGAGCTGGGTGCCGCCTTCGCCGGGCGGGCCATCGAGGTGCCCGCACTGTACGTGGCGGGGGACCGGGACATGGTGACGGCCCTGGTCGGCCCGGACGCCACGGCGTCTCTGCTCGACGGCCTCACGCCCGAGCTGTACCGGCACGTCACGCTGGCCGGGGCGGGTCACTGGACGCAGCAGGAGCGCCCGGCCGAGGTCAACGCCGCACTGCTGGACTTCCTGCAGCACCTGGACGGCTGAACCGGCCCGTGGTCGCCGACTTGCCCGACACGGTCGCCCGGCCGTGGTTCTGGCGTGCCGTCTGGTCGGGCGTCAGAGCGGCAGCAGCCGGGCGATCAGCTCGCCGAGCCGGCGGGCGTTGCGGCAGGAGTGCATCTCCACCACCTCCGCGTAGACGGGCGCCGCGGAGTCCCCGGTGCCCCAGAGCGCGGGTTGCTCCGGGTTGAGCCAGTACACCCGCCGCGCCCGGGCGGCGATCCGGCGCAGCGCGGCCGGCTGCGGGTCGCGCCGGTTGTTCCGCGCGTCCCCGAGGATCAGCACGCTGGTGCGCGGCCCGACCGCGTCCAGGTGGTGTTCGGCGAACTCGGCCAGCGCCGAGCCGTAGTCGCTGTTGCCGTGGTATCCCATCACCTCGGTCTCGGTGAGGATCCGCCGGGCCAGCGAGGTCGGGTCGGTGCCGCCCACGGTCAGCAGGCCGGTCACCTCGGCGGTGCGGTTGACGAAGGCGAACACCCGGACCTTGCTGAACTGCTCCCGCATCGCCTGGACCAGCAGCATGGTGAAGTCGGCGAACCCGGCCACCGATCCGGAGACGTCGCAGAGCAGGACGATCTCCGGCCGGGCGGGCCGGCGGACCCGGTAGGCCGGGCGCAGCGGCACTCCACCGGTGGAGAGCGAGCGCCGCAGCGTCCGGCGCAGGTCGATCTGCCCCCGGGCCGCCCGGCGGCGCTGCGCGGCCAGCCGGGTGGCCAGCTTCCGGGCCAACGGGTGCACGGTGCGCCGGAGTTCTGCGAGCTGGTCGCGGCCGGCGGTCAGGAAGTCGATCCGGTCGACGGTGGGCGCGACCGCTCGCTCGGCGATCCGCTCCGGGCCGCGCAGCTCGGCCACGCGGCGCCGGGCCTCGGTGCCGACCATGGCCCGGAAGCCCTGGATCCGGCGGCGGATCTCGTCGGCGAGCACGCGGTCGGCCACGTCGGTCGCGTCGGCCGCCGCGCTCGGGACGTCCGCGGCCGGGCCCGCGCGCAGTGCCGCCAGGACGCGGGCCAGCAGGGTTTCGGGCGCGAGCCGGCCGAGCGTCTGGTAGGCGGACCAGCCGTCCGTGCCCGGGGTGGCGCCGCCGTTGTAGCGGCCGAACGCGGCGACCGCCTCGCCCGCGAGCCGAGCCTGCGCGGCCCGGTCGTCGGCGGCCAGCGCGGCGGCGAGGCGCTCGCGCAGCCGCTCGCGCAGCTCCTCGGGTGCGGCGTCGCCGACGGGGTCGCCCGGGGCGTCGGGGGACGGCCGCTCGGAGTCGGCCGCGGCCCCGGCCCGGGCGGCCGCCGGCGCGCCGACGCCGAGCGGGAAGAAGAGGTCGAACGTGGCGTCGTAGGCGCCGCGCTGGCCCTCGGAACGCAGCAGCGCGGCGGCCAGGCCGGCCCGCAGCTGCTCCCGGTCGGCCAGGCCGAGGACGTCGACCACGGCGGCCGCGTCCACCGTCTCGGCCGGACCGATCCGCAGGCCGTGGCCGCGCAGCGCGCGTACCAGCCCGGTCAGCCGGACGGCGACGTCGGCGCCGTCGCTGGTGGTCGTGCTCTCGGCGGGGGCGGTCATGCGGGGGTGAGCTTCTGGGCGGCCTTCACCACGTCGTCCTGGTGCTTGAGGATCACGCCGAGGGTGTCGCGGACCACCGCCCCGTCCAGGGTGTCCGCGCCGAGCGCCAGCAGGGTGCGTGCCCAGTCGATGGTCTCCGCCACCGACGGTGCCTTGCGCAGTCCCATCGCCCGCAGCGCCCCGACCACCCGGACCAGCGACTCGGCCAGCACCGCGTCCAGGCCGGGGACCTTCAGCCGGACGATCCGGCGCTCCAACTCGGCGTCCGGGTAGTCGAGGTGGAGGAAGAGGCAGCGGCGGCGGAGCGCCTCGGAGAGCTCGCGGGTGGCGTTGGAGGTGAGCAGGACGAAGGGTCGCCGGGTCGCCGTGATGGTGCCCAACTCCGGGACGCTGACCTGGAAGTCGCTGAGCACCTCCAGCAGCAGCGCCTCCACCTCGACGTCGGCCTTGTCCATCTCGTCGATCAGCAGCACGGTCGGCTCGTCGCCGCGGATGGCGGTCAGCAGCGGCCGGGGGAGCAGGAACTCCTCGCCGAAGATGTCGGTACGGGCACGGTCCCAGCCCTCGTCCCGCCCGGCGGTGATGCGCAGCAACTGCTTGGCGTGGTTCCACTCGTAGAGCGCGCGGGCCTCGTCGATGCCCTCGTAGCACTGGAGACGCACCAGCCGGGCCCGGCCGATCTCGGCCAGGGCCTTCGCCAGCTCCGTCTTGCCGACCCCGGCCGGGCCCTCGACCAGCAGCGGCTTGCCCAGCCGGTCGGCGAGGAAGACGGTGGTGGCCACCGCGGTGGAAGCCAGGTAGCCGGTCTCGGCCAGCTTGGCGGCGGCGTCCGCCGCCGACTCGAAGAACCCCGTGCCCTCGCCGCGCATGCGCTCCACTCCCGTCGGTGTGCCCTGAGCCCGTGGCCGGGCACCCGGGCCCACGCACCCCGGGCCCCGCGCCGGGTGGCCTGTGACCCGCACCCTACCCGCCGGTCACTTCGCTGTCCCGGGCCGTCCGGGGTTGTTCCCGGGTTGCTCCGGCTCGGGCGCGGGCCGGGGCGCGCCGGGCGGTGTGCGGGCACCGGGGCGGCCGCACGCCGCCTGCTGCCCGCCGCAGCCGTGCGGCCGCCCGGCTGCGCTTCCGCGGCAGGACGGCCGCCGACCGTTCGGGCCCGGCGGTCTCAGTTGACGAACACGTGCGGGCTGCCCGCGACCGAGCTGTCGAGGACCGGCCCGTACGTCGCGGTGAAGTAGCCCGCCGCGAAGCAGAGGCTCGGGCCGGCGACCTTGTTGAAGGCCTGGGAGGCGAAGCCGATGGTCTGACCGGTGTTGGAGGTGGTGCCGGAGATGCTGCCGGGTGCGCGGTACACGCAGGTGATGGTGCCGAGGAGGGTCTTCAGCACCACCGTGGTCTGCAGCGGCCCGGCGGCGGTCGGGGCGAGCGTGACCGGGTTGCCGGCGGCGTCGCTGACCGAGTTGGTGTACGGGAGGTTGTTGACCGTGATGCTCTGCACCGCGGTGACGCCGATGACGTTGGCGGTGCAGGAACCGAAGGTCTGGGTGTCCAGCTGTTCGGTGGCCACGCCCGGTGCGGCCGGGTTGCCGGTGACGGTGGCGGAGAAGGAGGACGTGGCGCACTTGATGCCGCTCGTCCCGGTCGCGCTGGAGTAGAAGGTGGCGTAGGAGCCGGCGACCAGGTCGGCGGTCAGGACGTCCCCGACGGCGACGTCGGGCCCGCCGACGGCGGTGTGGGTCAGCACGGCCGAGCCGGCGGCCTGGGCCGGGGTGATCGCGACGGTGGTCAGGGCGGCGGCGGCCAGGGCCGCGACGCCGAGGGTGCGGCGGATGCGCATGAGGGTGCCTCTCTCCGTACGGAGCCGGTGGGGGAGCCCGCGGGCCGCACGGGGGTGCGCGGCGGTGTGGTGCGCGGGACGGTGCTGCGGGGTGTTGCCGTGCCGTGGTGCGGCGCGCGACGGCGCATGTGGGGGGGAAGGCGCGTCCGCTGCTGCGGCGGACCCGGCGCCACGGGCCCGCCCGTACGGCGAGTCGGTGCAGGGATTGCGTGGGTGCACGTCGACGGCTGCCACCGCCGGGCATGCGTTCGCCATACTGAACAGTCGGAACGCGTGAAGGCCTCCGGCGGCTCGACGCCGCCCGATTGGAAACCTGCGAGTGTTGTAAACCCGCCCTTGCGTCAATGTCAAGACAGAGCACGGGAGTTGGCGATGAGCTCGGATGCCGTTCCAGCCGCCGAGGCGCTGCTGCTGCCGGGTGCGCGCACCGGCCGCGACCCGGCCCGCTCGATCAAGCGCGGCCCGAGCCGGCTGCCGCCCGACGTGGTCGCCGCCACCCAGCGCGAGCGGCTGCTCGACGGGCTGGTCCACACCGTGGCCCAACAGGGCTACCAGCGCGCCACGGTGAGCGACATCTGCCGCGCGGCCGGCGTGACCAGGCCGGTCTTCTACGAGCTGTTCAGCGGGAAGGAGGACGCCTTCCTGGCCGCCCACCGGCACGGCACGGGGGTGGTGATCCGGCGGATGGCGGCCGCGTTCGCCGCGGCGCCGGACTGGTGCACCGGGATCCGCGAGTCACTGCGCGCGCTGCTCAACCTGCTCGCGGGAGTCCCGGCGTTCGCGACCATGGCGGTGATCGAGATCGAGGCCGTCGGCCCGTCCGGGCGTCGGGAGATCGCCCAACTCCTCACCCGCTTCCGGGCGTTCTTCGCGGAGGTGCCCGAACCGCCGGGCGGGGTACGGGCGGAGGCGTTGGTGGACGCGGTCGTGGGCGGCGTCTACCGGACCCTGCACCGCGCGATCGACGCCGGGCGGACGGATCAACTGCCGGATCTGCTCACGACGTTGAGCCTGTTCTGCCTGGCACCCTTCCTCGGGCCGGCGGAAGCCCACCGGCGGCTCGCGGCGGTGCCCGCGGCGCCGCTGGCTTCAGCGGCCTCGCCTGCTCCGCCGCAGGTCACGGCCTCCGGTCCGGATGCGGACGATGATCCTTCGTGCACCCGTATTGACCCGCCGGATACCGGGCAGTAGCTTCCCAGTGACCCACTGCGGTCCGACCGGCCCGCCCCGCTGCCGAGAGGCGGGCCACCGGTCGGGCCGCAGAACGCTGTCCGCGCCAGGGCAACGTGCCAGTGCCTGCACTTCCCACCACCCGAGGGAGCACACATGGCCACGTCCGAGGACGCCGCCCCCACACCCGAGAGCACCGACGCACCCGTCGCGAGAAGAGGCCGGGTCCGGCTGCGGCGCACCGCGCTGATGGCCGTCCCCGCCGTCGCGGTCGGGGCGGTCCTGATGACCCTCACGGCACAGGGCGTGCTCGCAGCCCAGTTCGCCATCTCCGGCATGCCGTTCACCGTCACCGCCGACAACCTGGAGGGCGTCGGCTTCGAGCAGTTCGGCAGCCTGGACCACATGATCGAGGACAGCCCGAACCAGGGCGACACCGGCGGGCAGGTCCTGGTCGCCGTCTCCGCGATCAAGCAGGCCTCGCTCACCAAGCTGTGCCAGAGCGTCGACCTCGGCGGCATCAACCTGCTGATCAAGGCCGGCGATGCGGGTACCCCCGTCACGGCCACCGACCTCACCACCGACTCGGACCTGCTCTCCGGCGACGCGTCGTTCACCAACCTGGATATCGGCGGCGACGCCAGCACGTTCACCAAGGCCGGCGTGAAGGGCCTGCCGGGCGTGTTCGGGCAGCAGGCCGACACCGTCAACATCCGCAACCTGCGCCAGCACAACTACGCCACCACCGCGGGGGCGTTCAAGCTGCCCAACCTGCGGCTGAGCTTCAGCTCGGAGGGCTGCTGACGGTGGCCGACCCCGTACCCGACGCGGCCGGTCCGGCCGGGAAGGGCGCCACCGCGGACAGCGCGGCCGCCGAGGTCTCCGCCGCCGAGGCCGCGCCGACCGGGCAGCCCGAGGCCGCGCCGGTGGCCCGGGCCCGCCCCGGTTGGCGCGGCTGGCGGGGCCGGCGCCCGTTCTGGGGCGGCCTGCTGGTGCTGCTCGGCGGCGCGGAGATCCTCTTCACCCTGCGGGCCCCGCTGCCCGTCGTCCTGCACATCGGGATGCAGGGGCTGGCCGGCTACCTGGTGCCGGTCGTGATGGTGATCTGCGGCGTGCTGATCCTGGTCAACCCCGCCCAGCGGCTCTTCTACTCGATCCTCGCCGTGCTCAGCTCGCTGGCCAGCTGGATCACCTCCAACCTGGGCGGCTTCCTGATCGGCATGATCATCGGAGTGCTGGGCGCCTGCCTCACCTTCGGATGGCTCCCCGACCAGCCCGCGCGCCGGCGCCGCATCCGCCGCAAGACCCCCGGACCGGCCCAAGCCTGACCCCGGTCCGGCCCCACCACGACGCCCCGCCCCCGGCGATAGGAGAGCACCGGAGGCGGGGCGTCGTGGGAACCGCTGGACAGGGAAGGCCGTGTGCGTGCACTCCGAGTGGCACGCCATCAGCGACTCATAGGAGTCTGGGTGAGAAGAGTAGGTGGAACTGTGCCGAGACCTGCGTGTGTGCCTGGTGCATTGTGTCGATGGCGATGCGGTTCTGGAAGTAGGCAATGACCGTGGTGATCCACAATCCGGCCAGGGTCGCCATGAGGAGGTATTGCTTGTTTCGCTTGACCCGCATGCCAAGAGTCGATGATTCGCGGGCCAGCGCGAGGGATGCCGCTACCGTGACCGGCAGGAGGATGGCCACGACGTCTGCTCCGTTGAGCCTTTGCTCAGGGTCGTAGTGCCACCAGAGGAAGCCCCAGGCGAAGTGGATAAGCAGGGCATGAGCTTTCTCAGGTTGTGGGCTTGATCAGGTCGAGTGCGTGGTCGGGGCGTGACCTGTAGTGATCGACTGCCGCGGCGTGGTTGTGCCAGCCGGCGAGCTCGGCGAGCGCGAGGGCGGTGTTGCGCAGACCGGCCATGATGCGGGGTGCGCTGCCGGTGCGGATCTTGGAGGCGTCCTCGCGGAGGGTGACGTCGCGCAGGTGGTGCAGGGCCTCGACGCCCCAGTGTTCGCGTACGTGTTCGGCGAGGTGGGCGGCCGTGGCCTCGTGCATCGTCAGGTCGGTGAGCGCGTAGATGCGTTCGACGGTGAGTTTGCCGGTGCTCAGGACGCGACGGCGGCGCACGATCTGCAGGACCTGGTCGGCGTGGGGGAAGGGAAGGTCGGGGACGGTGGCGGCCTTCAGGCGGCGGATCTCGTCGCGGCCGTGAGCGATGGCGCGGGTCTTGTCCATGAGCGGGACCTCACTCCAGGGGAGCTTCTTCAACTGGGCGTGCAGGGTGGGGTGGTTGCCCTTGATCAGGGCGATGTAGTGCGCGTTCTTCTCCTCGACCAGGAAGCGGGCGTGGTCGTGCTGGGTGAGCAGGGCATCGAAGGTGACGACCTTGTCCGCCAGGTCGAGGGGTCCGAGGAGCGGGCGGAACGCGGTGATCTCGTTGCTCTTGGAGTCGACCTGCCGCTGGGCGATGACGGCGCGGGTGCCGTGGATCGACGCGGCGAGCAGGTGGACGGCCCGGCGCTCGCGGGTTCGCGAGCCGCGCAAGGTCTTGCCGTCGACCGAGACCGCGTCCCGTTTGACCGGTGCGTCTGCCGGGACTGGGCCGGTGAGTGGGTCGGTGTGCTGCAGTTGCAGCCAGGCGCCCAGTGCCGCGTCGAGCGCGTCGCCGTCGAGGCGGGCGAGGAGGCGGGCCAGTGTGCTGGTGCGCGGGATGCCGCGGACCAGGCCGATGCGCTCGCGCAGCACCGGGTCGAGGCCGGCGGCGAAGCGGACGATGGCGGCCCAGGTGGACGCCCCGGCCATTACCGCGGTGGCGCACAGCACGAGCAGGGCGCCCAGTCGGTAGCGGCGCCCCCGCGTGCGGCGCGGGTCCGGCAGGCGGTCCAGGACCTCGGCCAGGGTGATCAGGCGCTCGGCGTCGCCGGTCAGATCGCCCGGCATGTGGTCCTGGTGGCGGGTGACGGTGGAGATCAGGGAGGATGGCATGCAGACGCGGCTTCGGTTGTGATCAACGGCTTCGACACCTTGATCATCCGGAGCCGCGTCCCGTTTCACCACACCGGCGAAGCGGACAACCCTCCCACTTCGTCACAACTGTGACGTCTCGTCACCCGAGAACGCTCGCGCCCTGAGTGGATAAGCAGGATGAGAGCAGAGAGCGTTGCGCCGGTTACGCCCAGCGTGGCCAGGGATCGAGCCCAGATCTGACGCAGGTGGAGCTCGATCCAGATCTGGTCGACACGCTTTTTCGTGTCGTATCGCGAGTAGGATTCGCCCTCCTTCTGCTCGTCGTCAGGTGATCCGGAGACTTTCGGACACAAAGGCTTCCAGAGGTCGTTCCGAGCTTGGCACTTCTTCGGTCTGAGCTGGACGTGCTGGTCGGGAATGGTGATGTGCAGATGATTTGATGCAGCGTCTGCGAATGAGACGTGGTAGTGAGCTACTGAGCGCTTCTTCTGAATCCACTCGGAGAAGGCGGAGTGACCCTCAGGGGAGCAGAAGTCCATCATCCGCCGATCCTTAACTGATATCTCGAACGACCTGTCGACCGGAATCCTGCACTTGGCGACGGCCTCCCAGCGGCGGCCGTACGAGGCGTAGGTGGAGACGAGCTTGTAGGCCGGGCTCTGAAGATCACGGGGGTCGGCTTGAAATCTTCCTTGAGCGTAGAGTAAAAGGTCTCGAAGGTCCAGAAGGGCTGCGGTTATCTGGTCATCCTGGAGGTCTGGAATCCTTCGGCACAGTTTGGGGATGGCGAGAAGGGGATTCTCTGGGGCGCTTCGAGCGTTCTCGGTGACGTGCTGGCGCACCACGAGGTCGCGAATCGTTTCAGACACCTTTCGCCACCGCGCATATGTGGCGACATCGATCTTCTTGTGGTCATCCTGCCTGAGCTGGATGTATTCGTAGACGGGGTCGTAGTCCTCGATGGTTCCCTTGAAGAACCTTATGAGCCGAGACCTGAGGCGCCGATGCCTTCGTTCGAAGTCCGTCCACGTGCTTGAAGAGAAGCTGAAGATGCAAGACAGTAGGCGAAGCAGCAACTCGCTGATGTTGATGTCGCACTCCGCGCGTTTGGATAGGTGTGCGAAGTAGCGGGCCTGGAGATCTCCATTGATGTCCCGCGGGAGTCTTTGGGAGGTGCGCCCATCAACCTTGATCTCAAAGGCGAGGAGTGGCGTCCTCGGGAGCGATGCGATAGGCAGGAGGAGCTCTGCAAAGCGTCCGTCCGGAGGTGTTACGATATTCTTTGGATCGGAAACCGTAAGGCTCTTGACAAGGTTCCCAATCTCGATTGCCTCGGGCTTTATATATCCCTCTTCGTTGGAAGATGAGCGCACTTCGGCAAACGATCGAACGTCGATTGTGCGTTCCCGGTCAGACAGGATTTCACTAGTGATTGCGATCTGCTCCACCGCGCGCTCGCGCCATATCTGCGGGTTATCGAGCAGATGAAACAAGAGATCCTCGGCCCGCTCTTCCAGTTGTGTATCGGTGAATCCAAGCAGGGTTAACGGAGTGGCCTCATCGGGAGGTGTTGTGCGCTGCGGCGGGAGTCGCTTGAGTTGGCGATCATGGATTCTTTGAATTGGTGCCGACATGGCGTACCGCCTCGATCCGAGAATTCAGACTCCCTCGATCTGCCGGTTCGGCGTGGAACTGTCGATGAGGAGTGGTAGGTGATGGTGGATGATGACCGGATCACGCACCGCAGCCTTGTCGGGTCGGGAATCCGGCCGGCGATGGGTGGACATCTCCTCCCTCCACCGTCCCACTGACGGGGAGGTTTTCACAGCCCTGTCCGGGAGCCGGATCCGTTCGCTGGCGTGCACGGACGAATGCGAAGCGCTACCGCACGCCGGAGAGCCGCGTCGGGGCCTTGGTGGGGCTCCGGCGCGGCCTGTGGCTGGGGGCGAGGGCGCCTGATGCGGTGCAGGTCAGATGGTGGCGGTGTCGATGACGAAGCGGTAGCGGACGTCGCTGGTGAGGACGCGGGCGTAGGCGTCGTTGATCTGGTCGGCGCTGATCAGTTCGATCTCGGCGCCGATTCCGTGGGCCGCGCAGAAGTCCAGCATCTCCTGGGTCTCCGGCAGGCCGCCGATCATCGAGCCGGAGACGGACCTGCGGCCGATCAGCAGGGTGTGGGCGTTGATGCTGACCGGCCTCTCCGGTGCGCCCACCTGGACCAGGGTGCCGTCGGTCCTCAGCAGGCCGAGGTAGGCGCTGAGGTCGAGATCGGCGGAGACGGTGTTGACGATCAGGTCGAAGGTGCCGGCCAGCTCGGTGAAGGTGGCCGGGTCGGAGGTCGCGCGGTAGTGGTCCGCGCCGAGCCTCAGGCCGTCCTCGCGCTTGCGCAGGGACTGGCTGAGCACGGTGACCTCGGCGCCCATGGCGTGCGCGATCTTCACGCCCATGTGCCCGAGCCCGCCGAGGCCGACGACGGCGACCTTCTTGCCCGGCGCGGCGCCCCAGTGGTTGAGCGGCGAGTAGAGGGTGATGCCGGCGCAGAGCAGCGGCGCGGCGACGTCCAGCGGCAGCGCGTCGGGGATGCGCAGCGCGTACCCCTCGTCCACGACCAGTTGGGTGGAGTAGCCGCCGTAGGTCGGCTCGCCGTCGTGGCCGACGCCGTTGTAGGTGTAGACCGCGCCCGGGGTGCCGGTGCAGTACTGCTGCAGGCCGGCCAGGCAGTTGGCGCACTCGCGGCAGGAGTCGACGAAGCACCCGACCCCGACGCGGTCGCCGACGGTCCAGCGGGTCACCCCGGGACCGACCTCGGCGACCACGCCGGCGATCTCGTGGCCCGGGACCATCGGGAAGATGCCGTCGCCCCAGTCCTCGGCGACCTGGTGGATGTCGGAGTGGCAGATGCCTGCGAAGCGGATGTCGATCAGGATGTCGTGCTCGCCCAGCGCCCGGCGCGGGACGGTGGTCCGCTCCAGCGGGGCCTTCGGGGCCGGGGCGGCGTACGCGGCGACCGTGCGCGGCCCGGCCCCGGCCGCAGGGTCGGCACTGCGCGCGGCGGTGGTGGTGTTCGCGGTGTCGATCGTGTTCGTCATGTTCTTCAGCCTGCGCCGACGCGACAGGGGCAACCAGGTCAGCGGTTGTCGTACGACGGCCCCGCGTACGACCGCGGAACCTACGCGCGGGCAGCGTACGACCGGCCAGCGTACGACTGGCAGGCTCACCCTCATACTGGGCCGCATGGACCCGCGCACCGAACTCAGCGAATTCCTCCGCTCCCGCCGGGCCAGGCTGCGGCCGGAGGACGTCGGTCTGCCGGACTACGGCACCCGCCGGCGGGTGCCCGGACTGCGCCGCGAGGAGCTGGCGCAGCTGGCCGGCGTGAGCACGGCGTACTACATCAGGCTCGAACAGGGCCACGGCGAGAACGTCTCCACGGCCGTGCTGGACTCGATCGCGCGTGCCCTGCGGCTCACCCCCGCCGAGCGCGAGCACCTGCAGCGGCTCACCAAGCCGCCCCGCCGCCGGAGCGGACGCGCCGTGGCGGCCCGCCCCCAGCAGGTGCGGCCCGCCCTGCAGCAGTTGCTCGACGCGATGGAGGGCGTCCCCGCGTACGCGCTCGGACGGCGGCTGGACATCGTCGCCTGGAACCGGCTCGGCAACGCGCTCCTCGGTGACTTCTCCGCGATGCCGACGGAGCAGCGGAACATGGCCTGGCACGTCTTCCTCGACCCGGCGGCGCGCGAGCTGTACGACGACTGGGAGGGCAAGGCCACGGATGTGGTGGGAATCCTGCGGCTGGAGGCCGGCCGGGACCTCGACGATCCCCGGCTGGCCTCGTTGATCGGTGAACTCTCCCTGAAGAGCGCTGACTTCCGTCGGCTCTGGGCCGCGCACGACATCCGGGACAAGGGCCACGGCACCAAGGACCTGCACCACCCCGTGGTCGGCCGGCTGACCCTGCGCTACGAGACGCTGCGGCCGGCCGGCGATCCGGACCAGGTGCTGGTCACCTACCACGCCGAGCCCGGCTCGCCCTCGGCCGAGTCGCTGCGACTGCTGGCCAGTTGGGCCGCGACCGGGCCGGCCGAGGGTGTGGGATCCGACACGCCGACCGCCCCCGCCGAGGGCCGGGAGTCCTCGGCGGATCGGCCCCGTTAGTCCGGTGGTCCCGGGCCGGTCGGGACCACCGGCCCTGTCCGGAGCCCTCCGCCGGGACGTTCACTGGAACTGCGCACCGTCCGGGCCCCGCCCTGCCCGAAACCGGCCCGGTGCGCCGACCGGGCCGGCCCGCAAGGTGAACTGGGCATGTCCACAATGCATCTGACGGATGATTAGGCTGTTGGTCATGGAGATCAGCAGCAGCGCCGCATCCACCGAGTACGACCGGTTGATCGCGCGCCACCACGCCATGCGCCTTCGCCGGCAGATCCTCGCGCCGGCACCCGCGTTCCCGGCGCCCGCCGACCCGGGGCCGGCGGGCGGACGCGGTGGCGCGCCGGCCCGCACCGGTGAGCTCTACGACGGTGCGGCCGACCAGCGGCTGATCCTGCGCGCCCTCGGCCTGGTCACCCCGTTCGCGGATCTGATCGACCACCTCTACCGGTTCATGTTCCTGCGCCGCCCCTACCTGCGCTCGCTCTTCCCTGCCTCCATGGAGTTCCAACAGGCCCACCTGGAACGGATGTTCACCTATCTCGTCGAGCACCTCGACCGGCCCGCCGAACTCGCCGACACCCTCGGCCGACTCGGCCGCGACCACCGCAAGCTCGGCGTCCGGCCGGTCCACTACGAGGCTTTCGAGGAGGCGCTCTGCGCGGCGATCCGGCACCGGGCCGGCTCGCAGTGGAACGAGGAGCTGGAGGCGGCGTGGGTGCGGATGCTGCGCTTCGCCGTCGAGGCGATGGTCGCCGGCGCCGAGTCGGCGCTCACCGAACCGCCGTACTGGCACGCCGTGGTGGTCGGCCACGAGCGTCGCCGCCCGGACGTCGCCGTGCTGCGGGTGCGCACCGGCGAGCCCTATCCCTACCGGGCCGGCCAGTACGGGACCGTCGAGCACCCGCTGCTGCCGCACACCTGGCGGCAGTACTCGATGGGCTGCGCGCCCCGCGCGGACAACGAGGTGGAGTTCCACGTCCGCCGCACCGGGCCGGGCGGGGTGAGCGAGGCGCTCGTCGAGCGCACCGCGGTCGGGGACCGGCTGCGGCTCGGCCCGCCGCGAGGCTCCCTGATGCCCGCGGACGACACCAGGGACCTGCTCCTGGTCGCCGGTGGCACCGGACTGGCGCCGATGAAGGCGATCGTGGAGGAGCTGGCCGAGCACCGCCCGCGCGGGCGGCGGGTCCACCTCTTCGTCGGTGCCCGGGACCGGGCCGACCTCTACGACTGGCCGGCGCTGTCCGAACTCGGTGGGCGCAAGCCCTGGTTGGAGCTGATCCCGGTCGCCGACGACGGCCCGGCGGGCGGTCCCGCGGGCAGCCCGGCGGCCGGCGCGGTCGGCGGACGCCGGCTGGCCGAGGCGATCGGGATCAGGGGCGACTGGAGCGACCACCTGGCCTGCGTCAGCGGCCCGGCCGGGATGGTGGACGAGGTCCGCAGCTGCCTGGTGGCCGCCGGCCTGCCGTCCGCCCGGGTCCACCACGACCCGGTGCTCGGCCGCTGAGCCGGGGCGGCGGGGCGGCGGGGCTTCAGCTCGGAGGAGTGCAGCCCGGGCAGCAGCAGGTGGCGTCGACCGGGGTCCCGTGGCAGGCGTGCGCCGCCGCGCCGGAACAGGTGTTCCAGCCGAAGCGGTGCGGCTGGCCGCCCGGCTCCGGCCGCCGGCGGGATCGAGAACCCGTCCGCAGGTCCGCGACCCCGGAGGGTGTCGACGGTGACCGGCGTGTCCGGTCGCCGCGCCGACCGGACGAACCCCGCGACGTGCGCCGACCGTTCCGGCGGCGGCGCACAGCAGGCGCACGGCGGGTGGGGGAGCGGGCGGGGCGACCCCGCGGCCGACCGGGCGGCCGGTACCGCGGAGCGGGCTACCGGCCGGTATCGTCGGTCCAGCAGGAGCGCCGCTCCCGGACCGGCCGGTCCGGCGCCGGCGCGTCGGGGCAGTGTGAGCAGAGAGCCGGGTGCGGGCAGGCATGGAATTCCGAGAAGACGTCCTGGGCGCTCCCTACGAGGCCGCCGAGCTCCCGCTCGCGGCCGACGCGGAGGGCACGGTCAGCGCCACCCTGGTGCGGCGACTGGTGAAGGGCTCGGACCGCGCCGTGCTCTACGTGCACGGCTACAACGACTACTTCTTCCAGACCCACCTCGCCGACCACTACGTCGAGCTCGGCTACTCCTTCTACGCCCTCGACCTGCGTAAGTACGGCCGGTCGCTGCGCCCGCACCACTCGCCGAACTTCGTCCGCGACCTCTCCGAGTACGACGAGGAGCTGGACGCCGCCGTCCGCATCATCCGTGAGGAGGACGGCCACCGCCAGCTGCTGCTCAACGGCCACTCCACCGGCGGTCTGGTCGGCGCCCTGTGGGCCGGCCGCCGGGCCGGCCGCGGGCTGGTCGACGCACTGTTCCTCAACAGCCCGTTCCTCGCGCTGCCGACCGCCCCCGCGGTGCGCACCGTCGGCGGGCCCGCGGTCTCCGCGATCGCGCGGATCTCCCCGACCCGTGTGCTGCCCTCCTCGCTCAACCCCCACTACACCCACAGCCTGCACCGCGACCACCGCGGCGAGTGGGACTTCGACCTGCGCCTCAAGCCCGCCGAGGGCTTCCCGCTGTTCGCGGGCTGGCTGGCGGCGATCAACCGGGGTCAGCGCGAAGTCCGGGCCGGGCTCGGCATCGACGTACCGGTCCTGCTGATGGCGTCCACCGCCTCGATCGCCACCACCAAGTGGCACGCCGCGCTGCACCACGCCGACGGGGTGCTGCGCGCCGACGACATCGCCGCCCTGGGGCCGCGCCTGGGCCGGCACGTCACCGTCATCCGGATCAAGGGCGGCATGCACGACCTCGTCCTCTCCGGCGAGGCCGCCCGCACCCAGACCTTCACCGAGCTGGACCGCTGGCTCGCCACCTACCTGCCCGCCCCGGAGGCTCCGGCCGACGGCGTGCAGGTCGGCGACGCTCGGGCCGACGGTCCCGCCGGCGACGCTCCGACGGCCGACCGGACCTCCGCGTGAGCGGTGCGGAGCGGCTGCCGGTCGCGCGCAGGACCGACCTCGGGCAGGCCCGGCTGATGCCCGACATCGACCGCGACGGCGGCTGGCTGCTCACCCTGGACGACACCCCGCAGTCCTACGTCGACCTCGACGACCCCACCCACCTGGAGTTCGAATACACCCGGCGGCTCGGTCACCTGGTCGACGCGATCGCGCCGGCCGGGCAGCCGCTCGACGCCCTCCACCTCGGCGGCGGCGCCCTGACCCTGCCCCGCTACCTCGCCGCCACCCGCCCCGGCTCCCGGCAGCGGGTGGTCGAGGTGGACGGCCCGCTGCTCGCCCTGGTCGAGGAGCAGCTGCCCTGGCAGGGGCCGGGCGTGGACGTCACCGCGGTGGTCGGCGATGCGCGGGCCGCCCTGGCCGACGTCCCGGCCGGCACGCTGGACCTCGTGGTCGCGGACGTCTTCCACGGCTCGCGCACCCCCGCGCACCTCACCTCGGTGGAGTTCCTGCGCCTGGCGGCAGCCGCGCTGCGCCCCGGCGGCTGCTACGCCGCCAACCTCGCCGACGGCCCGCCGCTCGCCTTCGCCCGCGCCCAGGCGTCGACGGTGCGCGCCGTCTTCCCCGAGGTCTGCCTGGTCGCGGAGGCCCCGGTGCTGCGCGGCCGCCGCTACGGCAACATCCTGCTGGTCGGCTCGGCCGCCCCGCTGCCGGTGGCGGACCTCTCCCGCCGGGTGGCCGCCGACATCTTCCCGGCCCGCCTGACGGACGGCGCCGACCTGGCCGCGTTCACCGGCCGCACGGCGGCGGTGACCGACGCCGAGGCGACCGACTCGCCCCCGCCGCCGGACGGCGCGTTCAGCGTCGGCTGAGCCGCCCGCGGTCGGCGGCGGGGCGCGCGCCGCGGCGGGCACCGCGACCGCAACCGCCACCGGCGCGCCGCCGCGGCCGCGCCCGGTTCCCGTCCCCGCAGGTGTCAGAATCGGCGGGTCCACGCCGGGAACAGGTCCGAGACGTCCGAGGGAGCGCGTGATGAGCAGCGGGGAGCGGCCGGAGCTGGGGGCGGTGCCGGAGACGGCGCTGTGGACGCTGTGGTACCGGGCCGTCGCGGCCCGCCGCCCCGACGCGGTGCTGCGCGACCCGAAGGCCGTCGAGCTGGTCGAGCGGATCGACCACGCGTTCGCCGACCGTTTCGGCACCAGCGGCCTCCAGGCCCAGCTCCAGGCGCTGCGGGTGGGGTGCTTCGACCGGGAGGTGGCGGACTTCCTGGCCCGCGAGCCGCGCGGCACCGTCGTCTGCCTCGGCGACGGCCTGGAGACCCAGTACTGGCGCGTCGACAACGGCCGGGCCCGCTGGCTGACCGTGGACCTGCCCGAGCTGGTGGCGCTGCGCGAACAGCTGCTGCCACCCGGCCCGCGCCAGCGCTACCTCGCCGCTGACGCCACCGCACTGGGCTGGGCCGAGGAGGTGGACCGCCACCATGGCGTCCTGGTCACTGCACAGGGCCTGCTCATGTACCTCCCGCCGATGCGGGTACGGGCCCTGATCGCGGGCTGTGCCGAGCGGTTCCCGGGTGGCTCGCTGGTACTGGACGCCGTGCCGCGCTGGTTCAGCCGGCTCACCCTGACCGGCAGAATGCGCAGCCACGCCTACCAGGCCCCTCCGATGCCGTGGGCGATGGACGCGGACGAGCGCGGCAAGCTCCGCACCGCGAGCCCGGCGGTGGCCGCGGTGCGCGATGTCCGGCCGCTCGGCGGGCGTGGCCCGGTGGGAGCCCTGCTGCCGCTCGCGCTCACCGTCCCGCCGTTCTCCACCCGCCGCCCCTCCGTCGTTGCACTGGAGTTCGCCGCGAGGTGACGCCGCGAGGTGACGCGGGTCCGCCGTTGACCGGGCGGCCGGTCAGGTTCGGCCCGGTGCGTGCCGGACCGCGGCAGGCGCGTCGGGCACGTCGGGCGCGGCGGGCACGGCGGGTGCCCGGGTGCCGGTCGGCGTCAGCGCGCCGCCACCGTGGTCGTGACGCGGACCAGGCAGGGGGTGCGGGGCGTGGAGCCGAAGCCGAACCGCACGGGTACGACCGGCGCGAGCGGGCCGAGGTCCCGGTCCTCGAAGACGGCGGTCGCGGTGGTGAGCGGATGGAGGTCACGGACGCCGTACCACTCCCGCCGGCCCCGCCCGGCGGTGCCCCGGGTGCGCACACCCAGCAGGAGATGGGCGAGCGGGTCGGTCACGGCGGTCCACGCCGGGCGGGCGGCGACCGGAGCGGGGACCGCCCGGAGCAGATGTCCGAGGGCGTCCCGTCGTCCGACGGTGAAGCGCAGGTCGAGCGGGCCCGCCGCGATCCGCCAGTCCACCGGCCCCGGCTCGACGCGGACGGGTGCGATCAGCACCCGGTCGAAGGTGTACGTCCCGGCGACGAAGTCGGCCGTCCGCTCGGTGGGGGCCAGCAGGAGCCGGTCCCCGTCCGCGCGTTCGACCATGACGTCGGTGAACGGTCCGAACGGCGAGCGCGGCCAGTGGCCCACCACCAGACGGGTGCCGGAGGCCGTCCCGATCCCGGCGATCCAGCCGTCGAACCGCAGCCGGGCGGGCCGCCGGGAGCCGCGTGCGGGCGTGGACGCGGGCCCGGCCGTCGCTCGGCCACGTCCAGCGGACACCTGGTCCATCGCACCTCCTCCGCCGGCCTCCGCCGGCCTCCACCAGCCTAGGACCGCCGGCCGGCGTCGGCCCGCTCCGGAACCCCCGGGTGCGGTCCGCCCCGGGAGGCCGGTCAGCCTCCCAGCGTGATCAGGGCTGCGATCGCCGGGCCGAAGGCGCCGCCCAGCTGGTAGCAGAGGTTGAACAGACCGATCGCCGTGGGCCGCTGGGCGGCCGACGTGGCCTGGGTGACGGAGACCGCCAGCGTCGCCTGGCCCGCGCTCGTCGCGAGCACGGCCAGGGTCGCGACCGGCAGGAGCAGCGGAGCCCAGGGGCTCAGCGCCGCGGTGAGCGGGGCCAGTGCGCCGACCGTGAGCACGATCGCCAGCACCCGCCGACGGCCCATCCGGGCCGAGGCCACGGCCAGCGCCATGGCGAGCGCCGAACCGGAGAGGAGGGCGACCAGTTGGCCGGTGCCGATGGTGGAGGTGGACCAGTCGGTCCGGTCGCGCAGCAGCTGCGGGACGGTGAAGAGCAGCGTGAAGTACGAGGTCGAGAGGGTGCAGGCGAGCAGGGCGGAGAGGACGAACGTCCGGGTGCGCAGCAGGGACAGCGGGACGAAGCCCGTGGGGTTGGACCGGACGTGGAGGACCAGCAGTGCTGCCGCTGCCAACGAGGCGGTGACCGCCGCGAGCGGGTGGCGCGGGACGAGCACCAGGGCGGTGGCCAGCAGGACCAGCAGCGCGGCGCCCCGGCCGTCGAAGGGGGTGGTCCGTGGGGGTGCGGACAGATCGGCGCGGCGCATGACCGCCGGTACGGCGAGGAGGGCGACGCCCCCCACCGTGAGGGACAACCGCCAGGAGGCCGCCCCGGCGACGGCCGAGCCGAGCAGCGGGCCGACCGCGCCCAGCGTCCCGAAGCCCGCCGTGATCACGCCCATCCGGCGGATCGAGCCCGCCAGGCTCATCGCCGCGGTGACCAGGCCTGCGCCACCCGCGGCCTGCGCCGCCCGGCCGGTCATCGCCAGCGGCAGCCAGGGCGCCGCGGCGACGACCGCGGTGCCGGCCACGATCAGGGCGCTGCTCAGCCGGAGCGTGCTGCCCAGGCCACGGCGCCGCAGGAGGCCCGCCATCAGGGGCGTGCCGACGGCCATGGCCCAGGCGAAGACGGTGACGAGCCAGGTCGCGGTGGCCGTGCGGACGCCGAGCGAGCCGGCCATCTCGGGAAGGATCAGGACCGGGCTGTTGGCGCTCGCGGCGATCGGGGTGGCCAGCAGCGCCAGCCACACGACCGGCACCGGGCGGCGCGCAGCCGCCCCCGCGTCGGCCGACTGCGGCACGGCGGGTCGGGTGTCGTCGTGAGCGTCGTCGTGGGTGTCGTTCGGGGTGTCGTTCTGGCTGTGGGCGCGCAGCGTCACCGCGGACATCGGATGCCCCCCTCGTTCAGTACCGTCATTCTCAATGTCGAGATAACAGCAGCTGGCTCTCTTAGTGTCAAGTATCTCGAAACTAAGAGAATCGATACTGATAGAGTCCTCCTTGGGAGAGTCGGGATCGAGAGGAGTGACGGCGATGAGCGACGCCGTGGACGCGATCATCGGGCAGTGGGCCGAGGAACGCCCCGACGCCCTGGAGGGTCTCTGGCCGGTCGAGCTCTTCGGGCGCGTCCAGCGCCTCGCCCTGGTGGTCGAGCGGTCGGTCAAGGCCACCGCGGCCGCGCACGGCCTGGACGTCGGCGAGTTCGACCTCCTCGCCACGCTGCAGCGCTCCGGGCCGCCCTACGCCCTCACGGCCGGAACGTTCCTCAAGGCGTCCATGGTCTCCTCCGGGACGATCACCAACCGCGTCGACAGGATGGAGGCCAAGGGCCTGGTCGAGCGCGTGCGGGACGGGGAGGACCGGCACACGGTCAAGATCCGGCTCACCGAACGCGGCCACGAGGTCACCCGGGCCGCCTTCGCCGACCATCTGGCGAACTACGCGAAGCTGCTCGCCGATGTCGACCGCGGCCTGGTCGAGGAGTCCGGCGACGTCCTGCGTCGCGTCCTGGAGGCGCTCGGCGACACCAGCATCACCTGAAGGCCGGCCGGCGCGTGGCGCCCGGCCGCCGGCAGCCCCGCCCCCCGTGGGCCGGCCCGGCGGCGCCGACCGGTCCCGTGCGTTCGGCGGAACCACCAGAACGCGTCGTACGTCGTAATCAGGGGTGATCGGCCGGGGGGACAGGCCGCCTCGGCACGTTAGGCTGCACTTTCGGGGAGCGGCCTGTGCCGCCATGATCGACGTCGAGACCGCCGGCCACGCACCGCACGCGTGGCGCCGTCGCGGCTCGTCCTGCCACGGAGGTAACCGGCCTTGCACATCGACGCCTGGATCGAGAGCGTACCGCCGACCGCGGTGTACGCCCTGGTCGCGCTGATCATCGGGCTGGAGTCCCTGGGCATCCCGCTGCCCGGCGAGATCGCGCTGGTGTCGGCGGCGCTGCTGTCCGCCAAGGGCGTGGTGAGCCCGGTCTGGGTGGCGGGCTGCGCGATCGCGGGCGCGATCATCGGTGACTCGATCGGCTACTCGATCGGCCGCAAGGGCGGCAAGCAGCTGTTCGAGAAGCTCGGACGGAAGTTCCCCAAGCACTTCGGGCCGGACCACCTGGCCACCGCCGAACGCTCGTTCCAGAAGTGGGGCATGTGGGCGGTCTTCTTCGGTCGCTTCATCGCCCTGCTGCGCATCTTCGCCGGCCCGCTCGCCGGCGCGCTGAAGATGCCGTACTGGAAGTTCCTGATCGCCAACGTGCTCGGCGGCGTGGTCTGGGCCGGCGGCACCACGCTGCTGGTGTACCAGGTGGGCAAGGTGGCCGAGCAGTGGCTGTCGCGCTTCTCCTGGGTGGGCCTGCTGCTGGCCGTACTGATCGGCGCGCTCTCGGCCTGGATCATGAAGCGCAGGGCCGCCAAGTCGGCGAGGCAGCGCGAGGCCGAGGACGCGGCCGCCACCGCCCCCTCCGTCCCCTCCGCCGAGCCGACGGCCGCCGCACCCGCCGTGGACTGAACCCTCCGCAGCGGACGGATGCGGACGCGCCGCCGCGCCGCACATCGTCCGGCTCGTCGCTCCAGCGGAGCGGCCACACCGCCGGGGTAGCATCGGGCTACCCCGGCGGTGGCATGTGAAGCAGCAGGTGGAGGGCCCGATGACGCAGCAGACGTGGGACGCGGTGGACGCGTACTTCACCGATCGGCTGATCGGCCACGATCCGGAGCTGGAGGCCGCGGCGGCCGCTGCCGACCGGGCCGGATTGCCGCACATCGCCGTCGCACCCAACCAGGGCAAGCTGCTCCACCTGCTGGCCCTCACGCAGGGCGCCCGCCGGATCCTGGAGGTCGGCACGCTCGGCGGCTACAGCGCGATCTGGCTGGCCCGGGCGCTGCCCGCCGACGGGCGGCTGATCACGCTGGAGATCGACCCCCGCCACGCCGAGGTCGCCCGGGGCAACCTCGCCCGGGCCGGGCTGGAGGGGGTCGCCGAGATCCGGATCGGCCCGGCCGCGGACACGCTGGCCGAGTTGGTGGCGGACGGCGTCGAGCCGTTCGACCTGGTCTTCATCGACGCGGACAAGCGGGGCAACCCGGAGTACTTCGCCCGGGCACTGGAGCTGACCCGCCCCGGTTCGCTCATCGTCGTGGACAACGTGGTCCGCGGCGGCGCCGTGGCCGACGCCGCGAGCACCGACCCGGCGGTCACCGCCACCCGGCGCCTGCACGACGTGATCGCAGCCGAGCCGCGGGTCTCCGCGACCTCGGTGCAGACGGTGGGCACCAAGGGCTACGACGGCTTCACCCTGGCCCGCGTGCGGAGCTGAACCGCGCCGCCGAGCCGGACTGCGCCGCCGGACGTGGCGGGACCGGCCGGCGCGGCACGAACGGACCGGCGAGCCGGTACGCGAACGAGGGAACGGACGAGGGAACGGACGAGGGAACGAAGGACAGCATGCGGATCGGACTGCTGGGCACCGGCCCCTGGGCGGAGCGGGTGCACGCGCCCGTGCTGGCGGAGCACCCCGCCTACGAGTTCGCGGGCGTCTGGGGCCGGCGGCCCGAAGCGGCCGCCGCGCTCGGTGCGGCGCACGGCGTGCCCGGCTACGCCGACCTCGACCGGCTGCTCGCCGAGGTGGACGCCGTCTCCATCGCCCTCCCGCCGACCGTCCAGGCGGACCTCGCGGTGCGCGCCGCCGAGGCCGGCTGCCACCTGCTGCTGGACAAGCCGGTCGCGCTGACCGTCCCGGACGCCCGGCGCGTGGTCCGGGCGACCGGCGCCGGCGGCCTCGCCTCGGTGGTCTTCTTCACCGTCCGCTTCGGCCGCGAACAGATGCCGTGGATCGAGAAGCAGGCCTCGGTCGGAGGCTGGTTCACCGGCCGCTCCGACTGGCTCGGCTCGGTCTTCGCCCCCGACAGCGCCAGTCCGTACGCCGCGTCGCCCTGGCGCCGCGAGAAGGGCGCGCTCTGGGACGTCGGCCCGCACGCGCTCTCCGTCCTGCTGCCGGTGCTCGGCGATGCGGCGCAGGTCACCGCCGTGGCCGGCCCGCTGGACACCGTCCACCTGGTCCTGCGGCACACCAGCGGCGCGTCCAGCACCCTCGCGCTCAGTCTGACCACCCCGCTGGCCGGCGGCGGGACCGGCATGGAACTGCGCGGCGAGGCCGGCGTCGTCCACCTCCCCGAGCGCGGCGAGGGCCCGGTCGCCGCCCTCCACCGCGCCCTCGAGGCCCTGGCCGGCTCCGCCCGCACCGGCGTCCCGCACCCCTGCGACGCGGCCTTCGGCCTCCGCGTGGTCGAGATCCTGGCCGCCGCCGAGCAGTCCCTCACCACGGGCACCGCGGTCGACGTCTGAGGCCTCCCCGGTGGTGGCCGGCGGTTCCAGGCGCCGGGCGCGGATCCTCGCGCCGCCCTGCACCGCCGGCCGCCGCAACCGGGCCCGCGCCGCGCCCCGCGTCAGAGGGAGCCCGGGAGGCCGGGGCGGCGGTCGGCGGGGCGGGCCGGGGGGATGGGAGGGGCGTGGAAGTCGCGGGGGCCGGTCCAGAGGGCGGGGACGGCGTCGCTGCGACGGGCCAGCTCGTAGGCGAGCGCCTCGTAGTTGACGCGCCAGCCGTGGAAGTGCGGCCAGGCGTCGGCGGTGGCGCGCTCGCGGGGGAAGCCGGCGGCGGTGATCATGGCGACGGCGGCGTCGAACTCGGTGTAGGTGAGCCGGATCGGGGTGTCGGGGGAGGGGTCCGGGTCGAAGTCGACGCGCAGCGAGCGGGCGATGTCGCGCAGTGCGGTGAACCCGGCGCGCAGTACCAGGCGGGCCTCGGGCGGTGCGGAGCGCGGGTTGACGGCCAGGTGGATGGCGGCGGCGTCCATCACGGCGGTCAGGCCGACCACCCAGCTGCGGTTCGGCTGCGGGGAGCGGAAGGAGAGCAGCACGGGGTAGTTGGAGTGGCTCTCACCGATGTCGGCGGCCAGCCGCTCCCAGTCGCGGTAGAGCTGGGGCAGTGCCGTCTCGGTGTCGACGAGCGACTGGCGGGCCAGTAGCTCCGGGCCCCAGGCGGGCTCGCCGGCGCGGGACTGGAGGAGCGTCACCTCGACCTCGCGGCGGTTGTAGGCGCCGTAGAGGGTGGGCAGGTAGGAGATCTGCAGGGCGATCACCAGCGGACCGCTGGCGGCGGCCATGAAGTCGATGACGGAGAGATGGAGGCGGTCGCCGCTGGCGAAGCCGAGCGTGAAGAGGCTGGATCCGGCCTCGCGGAAGGAGACCGCCCAGTCCAGCTGCGAAGTGCCGTGCAGCAGCAGGGTGTAGGCGACCAGCATGGTCCCCAGCCAGACCCCGAGCATGCCGAGCAGGACCAGCGGGGCGAGCCAGGTCTGTACCCGGTCCTGCGTGTGGTAGCCGCCGAACGGCCGGGCGAGCAGCCGCAGCAGTGCCCGCAGGACTCGCCAGAGCCGGTGCACCAGGGCGGAGTAGAGCCCGCGCGGGACCACCAGGGTCCGCAGGATGCTGGCGACGGTCAGGACCAGGAGCAGCACACCGGCCAGCGTGTGGATCAACCTCATGGAGGACATTCTGGCGGTCCGGCGGCATTGACAGGGTGCGGCCCACCGCTGAATGCTAAGCAAGCGCTTAGTCAGTCCTAGGTGAGGAGAGCGATCCGTGCCAGAGAACCCCGTCGACCCGCCCGGCCTCGACCTCGCCCGGCTCCGCGCCCACCTCGACCGCGAGCTGCCCGGCACGGTGCGGGGCCCGCTGGGCGCCGAGCTGATCGAGGGCGGCCGCTCCAACCTCACCTACCTGCTCACCGACGGCACCGACCGCTGGGTGCTGCGCCGTCCGCCGCTCGGTCACGTGCTCGCCACCGCCCACGACATGGGCCGCGAGCACCGGGTGATGACCGCGCTCGGCGGCACCGGCGTTCCCGTCCCCGGCACCCTCCTGCTCGACCCGGGCACCGACACGCTCGGCGCGCCCTGGTACCTGATGGACTTCGTCCCCGGAACGGCCCACCGGGAGGCCGCCACCCTCGCCGGCCTCGGCGCCCCGCGCGTCCACGCGATCGGCGAGCGGCTGGTCGACACCCTCGCCGCCCTGCACCGGATCGACCCGGCCGCCGTCGGTCTCGCCGACTTCGGCCGCCCGGACGGCTACCTGGAGCGCCAGCTGCGCCGCTGGTCCACCCAGCTCGCCGCCTCCCGCAGCCGTGAACTGCCCGGCGTCGACCGGCTGCACGGCCTGCTCGCCGCCCGGCTGCCGGAGTCCCCCGCACCCGCCCTGGTCCACGGTGACTACCGGCTCGACAACGTGCTCGTCGACGGGCGCGACGCCGTAGCCGCCGTCCTGGACTGGGAGATGTCCACCCTCGGGGACCCGCTCACCGACGTCGGCCTGCTGGTGATGTACACCGAGCTGGCCGGGGTCGGCGGCGGCATCATCCCCTCCGCCGCCACCGCCCCGGGCTTCCCCTCGGCCGGCGAGCTGGTCGCCCGGTACGCCGGGCTCACCGGCCGCGACGCCGCCGCCCTCGACTGGTACGTCGCCTTCGCCTCCTTCAAGCTCGCCGTCGTCGCCGAGGGCATCCACTACCGGTTCCAGCAGGGCAGCACCCTCGGCGCGGGCTTCGAACGGGCCGGCGAGATCGCGCCCGTCCTCGCCGAGCACGGCCTGACCACCCTCAAGGAGCGCTGACCCGATGGACTTCGCCTACGACGCCCGCACGCTCGAACTGCGCGAACGGCTGCTGGCCTTCATGGACGCGCACGTGTACCCGGCCGAGCCCGTTCTGGAGGCGCAGCTCGCCGACCCGGACCGCCCCGCCTGGGCCGTGCCGCCGATCGTCGCCGAACTGCAGGCCGAGGCCCGCAAGCAGGGTCTGTGGAACCTCTTCCTGACCGGTCGGCACGGTGTGCCCGGTGAGCCGGGCGCCGGGCTGACCAACCTCCAGTACGCGCCGCTCGCCGAGATCACCGGCCGCAGCCCCCAGCTCGCGCCGCCCGCCCTCAACTGCGCCGCGCCCGACACCGGCAACATGGAGCTGCTCGCCCAGTTCGGCTCCGCGGAGCAGAAGCGGCAGTGGCTCGCGCCACTCCTCGACGCCGGGATCCGCTCCGCCTTCGCTATGACCGAACCGGAGGTCGCCTCCTCCGACGCCACCAACATCCGGACCCGGATCGAGCGCGACGGCGACGACTACGTGATCACCGGCCGCAAGTGGTACATCACGGGCGCGATGAACCCGCAGTGCCGGATCTTCATCGTGATGGGCAAGACCGACCCCGGTGCCGACCCGCACCGGCAGCAGAGCATGGTGCTCGTCCCGCGCGACACCCCCGGGGTCACCGTCCGGCGCGGGATGAAGGTCTTCGGCTACGACGACTCCGACCACGGCGGGCACGCCGAGGTCCACTTCGACGGCGCCCGCGTCCCGGCGGCGAACCTGATCGGTGAGGAGGGCGCCGGCTTCGCGATCGCCCAGGCCCGGCTCGGCCCGGGCCGGATCCACCACTGCATGCGGGCCATCGGCATGGCCGAGCGGGCCGTCGAGCTGATGTGCCGGCGGACGCTGGACCGGGTCGCCTTCGGCCGGCCGCTCGCCGAGCAGGGCGTGGTGCAGGACTGGATCGCCGAGTCCCGCGTCCGGATCGAGCAGCTGCGGCTGCTGGTGCTCAAGACCGCCTGGCTGATGGACACCGTCGGCAACCGGGGCGCGCACACCGAGATCCAGGCCATCAAGATCGCCACCCCGAGCACCGTCGAGTGGATCCTGGACAAGGCGGTCCAGGCACACGGTGCGGCGGGCGTCGGGCAGGACACCCCGCTCGCCCAGCTCTGGGCCGGCAACCGCACGCTGCGCCTGGCCGACGGGCCCGACGAGGTGCACAAGCGCTCGCTCGCCCGGCGTGAGCTGAAGCGCCACCGCTGACCCGCCGCCGACCCCTAGGGGAGCGCCCGGAGCGTACGGCTCCCGAGAACGGGTGTCACATCAGGGTGGAACCGGGAGAGGCCGTCCTGAGGTATGACGTCCACGCACGACTCCGGCCCGTACCGTCACGGTACGGGCCCGCCGGTCGGCGGCGGGCGGAGACGAACGGGGAACGGGCGAGCATGCGCAAGTGGGGGCAGGAGCAGGGCCGCGACCGGGCACAGGGACGTGGACGGCCACAGGGACGGACGGCGGCCCCGGGCCGCAGCCGGGCGGCGCGGGCCGGGATCGCCGTGGCGCTGGCGACGACGGCGCTGCTGGGCACGGCCGCCGTACCGGCGACGGCAGCGGCCCCGGCCCCGGCCCCGGCCGGGACGGAGCGGCAGGCCCGCGCCTGGCTGCCCGAGCCCACCGGACCCTACCCGGTCGGCACCACGACCCTGCACCTCACCGACACCGGGCGGCAGGATCCGTGGAAGCCGGACCGGGTCCGCGAGCTGATGATCAGCCTCTGGTACCCGACCGCGCGCCCCGCCACCGGCGACGACCGTGCCCGTTACATGGACCCGCGCGCGGCCGACCACTTCGGCGGCGAGGACGGTGCCGCCGTCTTCAACTACCACACCGAGCCGGGCCGGACGGCCTGGCAGCAGATCCCCACCCACGCCCGCCAGGACGCGCCCGCGCTGCCGGGCCGCGGCCCCCGCCCGGTGGTGCTCTACTCGGCCGGGCTCGGCGACCCGCGCACCTGGGGCACCGGCCTGGTCGAGGACCTGGCCTCCCGCGGCTACGTGGTGGTCACCGTCGACCACACCTACGACGCGTCCGAGGTGGTCCTTCCGGACGGCAGCCGCGCCGACTCCGTCCTCCCCGGCATGGCCGGCCCCGACCTGGACGTCGGTGCCCTGCTGCGCAAGGTGATGCGGACCCGGGTCGACGACACGCGCTTCGTCCTGGACGAGCTGGCCGCGCTGCGCACCGACGGCCGGCTGCCGGCCGGCCTCGGGGCCTCGCTCGACCTGGGCCGGATCGGCATGGTCGGCCAATCGGCCGGCGGGTTCACCGCCGTGCAGACCATGCACGACGACCCGCGGATCGCGGCCGGTATCAACATGGACGGTCAGCTGCACTTCCCGGGGCCGGACGGCACCGGCGTCCATCTCGGCAGCGTCGCCGAGGACGGCCTGGACCGGCCCTTCCTGCTGATGGGCACCGCGAGCGAGGACTCCGGCGACTACCACCACCAGCCCGGCTGGGATGCGCTCTGGCAGCACAGCAGCGGGTGGAAGGCGGACGTCACCCTCACCGGCTCCCGGCACGGCTCGTACACCGACGCGCAGTCGCTGCTGCCGCAACTCGCCCGCCAGGGCGCCGTGTCGGGGGATCAGCTGCGTTCCGACATCGGGGACGTCCGGCCCGAACGCGCGGTGGCGGCGACCCGCGCGTACGTCGCGTCGTTCTTCGACCGCTGGCTGCGCGGGCACGACGACCGCCTGCTGGACGGTCCCTCACCGCGCTTCCCGGAGATGGAGTTCACCCGCTAGTCCGCGCGCGGGGCCGTCCCCGCGGGGACGGTGGGCTGCCACGACGGCGGGCCGGTCACGACGGCGACGGGCGCCGTCGGTGCCTGGAGCCCGCCACGTGGCGGCCCACCGCTGAGCCGGGCTCAGGTGCCCAGTACCACCACCCGGCCGGTGGTGGTCCCGTCCGCGACCTGCTGGACGGCGTCCGCCGCCCCGGTCAGCGGCAGGCGGGCGCTCACCAGCGGACGGACCACGCCGGCCGCGGCCAGCTCGGTGAGCTGCTCGTGCGCGGCCCGGACCGCCTCCGGGTCGTGGGTGTTGTAGAGGCCCCAGTGCAGCCCGAGCAGGCTGTAGTTCTTCACCAGGGCGTGGTTGAGCGGCGGGGCAGGGATCTCCCCGCCCGCGAACCCGACCACCACGATCCGGCCCTCGAACGCGACGCACTTGGTGGAGCCGGTGAACGCGGCGCCGCCGACCGGGTCGAAGACCACGTCGGCGCCGCGCCCGCCGGTCGCCTCCTTGACCGCGGCGACGAAGTCCCCGGCGCTCCGGTCCACCACCAGGTCGGCGCCGAGCTCCTTGGCGACGGCGGCCTTGGCGGGGCCTCCGACCACGGCGATCACCCGCGCGCCGGCCGCCCGGCCGAGCTGGACCGCCGCGCTGCCGACCCCGCCGGCCGCCGCGTGCACCAGCAGCGTCTCGCCCGGCCGCAGCCCGGCCCGCCGGTGCAGCGCGAACCAGGCCGTCTGGTGGCCGATGTGCAGCGCGGCGGCCTCGGCGTCGTCGAGGGCCCCGGGCGCCGGGAACACGGCCGCGGCGTCCAGCAGCGCGTACTCGGCGAAGGCTCCTGCGGGCAGCACCGGGTTGCCGATCACCCGCTCGCCCGCCCGGGGGCCGTCCACCACCTCGCCGCACAGCTCGACCCCGGGGGTGAACGGCAGCGGCGGGCGCACCTGGTACTGCCCCCGCACCATCAGCGCGTCGGGGAAGTTCACGGCGGCGGCCCGCACCCGGACCAGCAGCTGCCCCGGCGCGGCCACCGGCGCCGGAACGTCCTCGGCCAGCTGCAGCGCCTCGCGCGGCTCGCCCCACGCGTGCACCTGCCAGGCCCTCACAGCGCCGCGCTCCGTTCCAGCCCCTGCTGGAGCCGGTTGACGCCGGCCAGCCAGCGGTCCGGATCGGTGGCCCGGACGGCGTAGTACTCGGCCACCTCGGCGTGCGGCAGGGCGAGGAAGCGGTCCTCGCGCAGTGCCTTGAACAGGGCCGCGGCGACGTCCGCCGGCTCCATCGCGGTCGGGGCCAGCAGCGCCTCGCCGACCGCGCCGGCCGCGGTGAGCATGTCCGTCCGCACGCCCTGCGGGCACAGGGCGTGCACCCGGACGCCGCGGTGGCGGTAGGTCGCGGCCAGCCACTCGGCGAAGGCGAGCGCGCCGTGCTTGGAGACCGCGTACGGGGCCGAGCCGAGCATGGTGAGCAGCCCGGCCGCCGACACGGTGGAGACGAACCGGCCCTCACCGCGCTCCAGCCAGCGGGGGAGCAGCAGGTCGGCGGCGCGGACGTGCGCGAGCACGTTGACCTCCCAGGCGGCCGCCCAGGCACCGGCCGACGCGTCGGCCCCGCCGACCGGCGCGACCCCGGCGTTGGCGCACCAGACGTCGATCTCGCCGAGCGCGGCCCGGGCCTGGTCGACCAGCGCGGCCACGCCCTCGGCGGAGGCGGCGTCGCCGGGGGCGGCCGTGCCGCCGCACTCGGCGGCCACCGCACGGGCGGCCGCGGCGTCCAGGTCGTTGACCACCACGCGGGCACCGGCCGCGGCGAAGGCGCGGGCCAGCGCGGCCCCGATGCCCCGACCGGCGCCGGTCACCACCACGCCCTGGCCGGCGAAGTCCCCGTGGCCCCGGACGCTGCCCCCGGCGGGCTCCGAGGCGGCGCTCACAGCCCGCCGCCCAGGGTCACGCCGCCGTCCACCACCAGGGTCTGACCGGTGATCCAGGCGGCGTCCGAGGAGAGCAGGAAGGCCACCGCGCCCGCGACGTCCTCCGGCACCCCGAGCCGGCCCAGCGGGTAGGCGGCGGCCACCTGCTCCTCGCGGCCCTCGTAGAGGGCCTCGGCGAACCTCGTCTTCACCACGGCGGGCGCGACGGCGTTGACCCGGATGCCCTGGCCGCCCAGCTCGGCGGCCAGCTCCGTGGTGAGCCGCATCAGGGCGGCCTTGGACACCCCGTACAGACCGATCCCGAGCGACGCCCGGATTCCCGTGACGGAGGCCACGTTGACCACCGAGCCGCCGTGCTCGCCCATCCAGGCGGCGTGCGCCCGGCGGGTCCAGGCCAGCGGCGCGAGCACGTTGACGGCGAGGATCTTGGCGGCGGCCGCCTCGTCGGTGTCCAGCACGGGGCCGTAGACCGGGTTGATGCCGGTGTTGTTGACCAGGTGGTCGAGCCGGCCGAAGGCCTCCATCGTGCGGGCGACCGCGTCGTCCTGGTGGGCCGGGTCGTCGGCCTTGCCGGCGACGCCGATGGCGACCTCGGGCCCGCCCAGGTCGCGGACGGCCTCGGCGAGCGGCTCGGCGTTGCGGGCGGTCAGGCAGACCCGGGCGCCGCGGGCCACCAGCTCCCGCGCGATCCCGAGGCCGATGCCCCGGCTGGCGCCGGTGACGACGGCCACTTGGCCCTTGAAGGAGTGCACCACGGAGGGTCCTTTCGCGCGGTCCGGCCGGAGGGCGGGCCGGAGGCTGGCCGGGGAGCCGGCCGGAGGGTCCGGCCGGCTGATCTCACGTTCTGCCTCAGTGCTCGTGACTAAGCGCTTGCTTAGCATGCTGTCGGTGCGGGACCCTGTCAACAGCCCGCCCGACCCCGCCGCCGGACCGCTCGCCCGACCCTTCTGGGAGGATGGCGCCATGACCAGCACGCCCATCGCCGACCTCTGGCCCGCCCAGCCCGGCGGCGCCGACGCCCGCCCCGAGGCGGCGTACCGGCTGCTCCAGGCCGCCGTGGAGTCCTTCGCCGAGCGCGGCTTCCACGCGACCACCACCCGGGACATCGCCACCGGGGCCGGCATGAGCCCCGCGGCGCTCTACATCCACTACCCGTCCAAGGCCGCCCTGCTCGCCGAGATCAGCCGGACCGGCCACGCGGCCACCCTCGCCCTGGTCCGGGCCGCGGCGGCGGGCGACGGCGACGCGGCCGCCCGGATGCGCCGCCTGGTCGAGGAGTTCACGGTCTGGCACGCCCGCGGCCGCACCGTCGGCCGGGTGGTCAACTACGAACTCCACGCCCTGCCCGAGGACGCCTACGCGGTGGTCGCCGCGCTGCGCCTGGACATCGAGCGCGAGGTCACCGCCCTCATCGAGGAGGGCGTCGGCGCCGGCCTCTTCGTCGTCCCCGAGGTCCGCACCGCCGCCCGGGCCGTCACCTCGCTCGGCATCGACGTCTCCCGCTGGTACACCGACCGCAGCAGCGAGACCCCGGAGGAGCTCGGCCGCCGTTACGGCGAGCTGGTCCTGCGGATGCTCGGCGCCCGCCTCTGACGCTCCGGCGCGGGGCGCCGTCGGGCGCGCCGGCGGGGGCGCCGGTGCGGCCGGCCGGGGCCCTACGGCTTGACCGCGGTGTGGACGTACCAGGAGACGTAGTCCCGGACCTTGTACATCTCCACCACCGACCGCATGTTGAGCCACCGCTCGGCCGGGCCGAACAGCCGCAGCAGCGCGTACGGCACCCGGAAGTAGGCGTAGAGCGCGTCCGAGGTCGGGCGGTACCGCGCGGTGGCGTCCAGCGCCTCCTCGACCCGGAAGCCCGCCCCGGCCAGCAGATCGTTCAGACTCCGGGTGTCGTACTGCTTCGCCCCCGGGAAGACCATCGCGTCCAGGTAGGGATCCAGCACCGCGCGGCCCTCGGCGCCCAGTTCCTCCCGCGGCGCCCCGATCGGGCCCAGGAGCACCAGCCGGCCGCCCGGCCGCAGCACCCGGTGGAGCTCGGCCAGGGCGCGCGCCGGGTCGTACGAGTGCACCAGCGTCTCCATCGAGTACGCGCCGTCGAACGAGCCGTCGGCGAACTCCAGGTCGTGGTAGTCGCCCCAGGAGAAGGTGGTCCGGTCCTCCAGCGCGGCCCGCACGCTCAGTCGGCGGGCCTCCCGGACGTGGAAGTCCAGCACGTCGACCCCGGTGATCCGCAGGCCGAACCGCTTCGCCATCTCCCGTGCCACCACGCCCGCACCGCAGCCGGCGTCGAGCACCCGGGAGCCGGCCGGCAGGGACAGCTTGCGCCCCAGCACCCCCTCCAGCTGGCGCTGCGCCCGCCAGCACCGCCACTTCGACTGGCCGGGCTCCGTCCAGCCCCAGTGCCGGGCGTTGCGGCAGACCGCCGTGTAGAAGAGGCGGCTGCCGGGGCGCCCGTAGACGCGCCGCAGCCCGGTGAGATCGAGCTCGCCACTGACCATCTGCACCCGCCCGGCCTTCCGCTGCTTCGCGCCGCTGCCGTCGGCGTCGCCGCTGCCGTCGTCGCCGTGCGACGCGTACCGTTCCGCGCCGCCGTCCGCCCACGCTAGCGACGGACTCCGGACGGCGCCGGTCCGATGCGTCCGCTCGGGTGGTGGTCGGACGCCGCACCGGGGCGGCGGAGCGCGGTGCCGGTCCGGACGCGCCGAGGCCCGCCGCCGGGCGTGCCGGCGGCGGGCCGCGGGTGGAGGGCCGTGTCCTGTCGGGGAGTCGGCGGAAGGACCGGCCGGCGGTCAGGCCTTGCGGCCGACGCCCGCGTACATCCAGCGGGTGGAGCCGTCGGTCGGGCCGTCCGGGCGCCAGAGCGGGACGAAGTCGACCCCGGGCTCCAGCAGCTCCCAGCCGTCGAAGTACCGCACCACGTCGGCGCGGCCACGGTCGTGGATCTTCGAGGCGGTGTTGTCCCAGGTCTTCGCGACCTCGGCGGCCCGCTCGGGGTCCCCCTCGGAACTGCTGTGCGAGACCAGCAGGTAGCTGCCCGGGGCGACCCGCTTGTGGATCGCCCGGACGGCCGCGTCGGCGTGCTCGTCGCCGACGAAGTGGAGGACGGCGAGCAGGAGCACGGCGACCGGCTGGGAGAGGTCGATCAACTCGCGGAGCTCCGGGCGGTCCAGCAGCTCGTCGAGGTCGCGCAGGTCTCCGGTGAGGACGGTGGTGGTCCGGTTGTCCGCGAGCAGCGCCCGACCGTGGGTGAGTACGATCGGGTCGTTGTCGATGTAGACCACCCGCGAGTCCGGAGCGACCTCCTGCGCGACCTCGTGCACGTTGCCCCGGGCGGGCAGGCCCGAGCCGATGTCGATGAACTGGCGGATGCCGGCCTCGGCGCAGAGGCGGACGGCCCGGCGGAGGAAGGCGCGGTTCTCACGGGCGCCCTGCGGGATGTCGGGCGCGATGGAGATGGCATGCTCGGCCGCGGCCCGGTCCGGCGGGAAGTTGTCCTTCCCGCCGAGCCAGTAGTCGTATATCCGGGCCGGATGCGGACGGTCGGTCTGCAGGTCCGTCGCATCGCTGTTGCCTCTGTCGTCGAACATCCGGTCCCCTCCGGTGAACTGATAGGCTGTCATGTGCATGTCCGCCAGGGGGCGGCTCGGTGACGGCCGGTCGAACGTCCACGCATGATAGCGGTCCCGGTGGGAGCCCCGGTGGCTCAGAGCGGACCGTGCTCGCGAAGGACCCTCCTGGCCTGGGCGAAGAGCATGCCGACGTTCACGGTCTTGCGGCAGACGACCACGGCGACGACCTCGTCCGCGCTCTCCATCCGCAGGAACAGGTGCGTCAGGTTGTCGCTGTTGACCAGGATCTCCTGGAAGTAGTGCCGGTCGCTCACCACGCCGCGGCGCTCCTTGAAGATGCCCTCGATCATCACCACGTTGCGGCCCTGGAAGAGGTCGAGCGTGGCGGCGGCCAGCATGTCGAGGACCTCCGGTGGGTGGGTGTCCACCGTCTCCACCGCCAGCAGCATGCCGGTCGACATGTCGATGATGCCGGCGGCCACGCAGTCGGGGGACTCCGCGCGGAGGCTCTTCACGATGCGGGCCACGCGTTCGGACATGCTGTGGGGCTGGGTCTCCGGCAGGTTCATGGGGTGCTTGGTCTCCTGGTGTCGTCGTTCACTTGCTGGATACGGGGCGGGTCGTCGGGGGCGCGGCGGTCAACCGGTCGGCCTGACCGGCTCCCCGGGTTCGGCCGCCCCGGCCGCGCGTGGCGGGGGCGTCGGCTTCGTGGGCGCGAGGACGGAGCCGATGCGTTCCGCCGCCCCCTGGGTTTCGACGTGCAGGCGCTTCATGTCCATCCCCGCGTCGCCGAGTACGGCGATCAGCCCCAGTTCGCCGATCGCCTGGGCGAAGAGGTAGCCGTCGCTGAATCTGACCGTCGTGTGGCGCAGCGGCCCCTTTCCGGTCGCGCTGCCGGACCGGCGGGCGATGCCGACCGCGGCGGCGGTGAGCGCGGCGAGGACCTCGGGGTCGGCGGCGTCGTCGGTCTCGGCCGTGATCAGCAGTCCGTCGGCGGACGCCACGACCACGTCGGTGACCCCGATCACCCGGTCCCGGAGTAGCCGCATCTCGGTGGCCAGGTCGTCGCCTTTGATCGGCATGGTGCTCCTGTATCTGTTCATTCGTTCACGATTGTTCTCGCGGGGGGATTCCGACGAGGGAGGGGTCCGCGCGAGGGCGGCGGGCTTCGAGCGGAGTCGTGCGAGGGATTGCGCGGGGCGCCGATGCCGGCTTGTGCCGCGGATTTCGCAAGGTCCGGTGCGGAGTCCGCCGGGGTTGTTCCCCGGGTTCCGAAGGGCTTTCGGCGCGTTTCGGCGCTTCCCTCAGGGGAGCCGCTCGGAGATCGGCCGGAGCGGGAACAGTTCGGTGATCCGGCTCGCCCCGCGCTGGCGCAGAGGAAGCGCCGGCCGGTCGGGGCGCGGACCGGCGGCGAGCGGTGGCGCCCCGGTGCCCGGCGAACCGAAGGGGCGACCGTGCTCGTCCGCCGTTCCGCTCGGCCGGAGCGTTCCGGGTGCTCCGGGCGCTCCGACCGAGCGGACCAGGCCCTCACCGTGCATGCGCGCCATCTCGACGGTCACCGCGTACAGGCTCCGCCCGAGGAGGAAGGCGATGTCGCGGGCGCTGCGGCGCCCGTTGACGCGGACCAGGATCTCGCGCCGGTCGCCGTTCACCGGCGACCCGTCAGGGTTCGCCGGCTCCTCCAGCAGGGCGGCGCCCGTCACCGTCCGCAGGGGGCGGCTGTGGAAGGGGGCGTGGGGCGCGGCGAGCGAGGCGAGCACGCCGATCCGGCGTTCGGCCTCCTGGAGCAGCCAGTCCGCGTCGATGCCCTCGGGCGCCGGGAGGTGCTGGAAAGGGGCGCCCGGATCGAAGGAGAACCCGTCGATCCGGCCCATGCCGATGGCCAGCGCTGCGTCCAGCGCCGCCATCAGGCAGACCAGTTGGAGCTCGGCCTGGCCGACCAGCCCGCGGGCGACCAGTTCGGCCCCGGCCCGGTCGCCCGCCTCGCCGGCCCGCAGGGCGGTCGACCAGTCGGACTCGCTCACCCGGCCGGAGTGCAGCAGCAGGGTCTCCACGCCCGGGGCGCCCGGTGAGGAGACCTCGACGACGGCGCCCGTCCGGAAGTGGAACCGGCCACCGGGATCGCCGGCGACCTGCAGGGAGCCGGACAGCTCGCCGGTCCGGGCCCTCCGCCGGATCTCGGAGGTGACGGACACCAGGGAGTCGCGGTGTTTCGCCGTCCATTCGACTTCTGGCATGTTCCCCGCAATCGCCCGGATCGAGTAGCTTTCGACTTCGGGTTCGGACTCTAGCCGCAGGGTCGAATCCGCAATCGACGAGACCGGAATTGATCACAAGACTCGGACATCCAGGCATATGACAATCGGATGATGATCGATGGTGTCGGAATTCGCGGCGATCTGTCCGGCTCGCGGTCGGTGCGGGGGCCTGCGGCCGGGGCCGGGCGGCTCTCGGGGGCCGGGGCGGAGAGTCTCGCCCGCAGCGTGCGCGGTCCGTGGAGGGGAGTCACCCGCTGCGCCGCCCCGGCCCGTGCTCGCAGACCTGCCTGTCCCGCCTGAGGTGAAACCGGATGGCCGGCCGCCCTTCCGCCCGCCTCGGGTTCCGGCCCCTGCCCGCGCCGGAGTCGGTGCCCGCCATGCGAGCCCTCCTGTCGCAGTCGGAGTGATGACCCTACAATCACTCGCATGCGGTCTTTGCATAGTGCAATAAGTCTGAGGTCGACAGGTCGGCTACGAGCCGTGTGGACCTCACGTCGGGGTCTGCTGGTGCTCGCGGTGGTGGTGGGCGCGGGTGCAGGTGGTGGGGCGATCGTCTTCCGGTGGATGGTGATGACGTTCACCCGCCTGCTGTCCGGCCACGCCGACTACGCCGCGGCCGGACGTGCCGCCAATCCGTACGTCCCGTGGCTGGGGCAGTACTTCGTCCTGGTGGTGCCGGTACTGTCGGCGCTGGTGTACGGGCCACTGGTGTACCGGTTCGCCCGGGAGGCGCGCGGGCACGGGGTGCCCGAGGTGATGTACGCCGTGGCCCGCAAGCAGGGGCGGATCGCGCCGCAGGTCGCCGTGGTGAAGGCGCTGGCCTCGGCGCTGACGATCGGCGGCGGCGGGTCGGTCGGCCGGGAGGGGCCGATCGTGCAGATCGGCTCCGCGCTCGGCTCCTCGATGGGGTCGGCCCTGCGGGTGCCGGTCGAGCGGCTGCGGCTGCTCGTGGCGTGCGGCGCGGCAGGCGGCATCGCCGCGACGTTCAACGCCCCGCTGGCCGGCGTGGTCTTCGCGATGGAGCTCATCCTGCGCGACTTCGCCGCCGAGAGCTTCGGAGCCCTCGTGCTCGCCTCGGTCACCGCCAGCGTCATCGGCCGGTCGGTGCTCGGCGACACCCCCTTCCTGCGGCTGCCCGCCTTCCACGTCGACCACCTCGCCCAGTACGCCCTGTTCGCCGCGCTCGGTCTGCTCGGCGGCGCGGTCGGCGTGGTGTTCAGCAAGGTCCTCTACCTGATCGAGGACGCGTGCGACGCGCTGTGGCGCGGCCCCGAGTGGCTGCGGCCGGCAGTGGGCGGTCTGCTGCTCGGAGTGGTCCTGCTCCTCCTTCCGGAGATGTACGGCGTCGGCTACCCCGTCCTGGAGCACGCGGTCGGCGGCGGTTACGCGGTCGGGTTCCTGCTGCTCCTGCTGGTCGGCAAGATGTTCGCCACGTCGCTGACGATCGGCATCGGCGGCTCCGGCGGTGTGTTCGCCCCGAGCCTGTTCATCGGCGCGATGCTCGGATCCGCCTTCGGCCAGAGCGCCCACGCCCTGCTGCCGGGTGTGGCGGGTCTCGTCGGTGCGTACGGGCTGGTCGGGATGGGCGCGGTGTTCGCCGGTGCGGCGCGCGCGCCGATCACCGCGGTGATGATCCTCTTCGAGCTCACCGGCGAGTACACGATCATCCTGCCGCTCATGGCCGCCATCGTGCTGGCCGAGCTCGCCAGCCGGAGGCTGTCCCGCGACACGGTCTACACCGCCAAGCTCCGCCGCCGCGGCATCGACCTCGACCAGGTCGCCCCGCAGCCGGACGCGGCGCAGCCGCAGCCCGTGCCCGCCGGTGCGTAGCAGGCCGCCCGGCCGCATCCGCCTCCCGCGCCGCCGCAGTCGCGCCGCACCATCCTGCACCGATCGCCCACGCACCGGGGAACCCTGACCATGTCGATGACCGAAGAGCGAACCGTGCCGCCTGTGCACGGATCGGACGAACTGCAGACGGAGAGCGCAGGCGCGGCACGCGCCCGTCGACGGGCTCTGGTGCCGGACGGCGCCGCCGTGGTCGCGGTCGTGTCGCTGCTGCTCCTTGCCGTGATACCGCTCGCAGGCCTGGCCTCCGGCGCGACTCCACAGCGTCAGCCGCCCGCCTCGCGGGCACGGGTGGAACAGCCCGGGCACGTCCGTCACTGTCCGATCGTCCGCAGACGCCACCTGCTCTGCCTGCCCCACTCCACCCGTCACCGCCGTGGAAGCCCGTCGCGGTAAGGGACGTGCCCGTCACTTCCGAGGGCGCTGGGGGGCGGCGACCTGGTGGTGGTCGCCGCCACGCGGGAGGGTCTGGGGCTGCTGCTGGGGCGTGACGGCGGTCTGCGGTGAGCCGTCACCAGCCGAGCAGGTCGGCCGGGTTCCGGTCGGGTGCCGACGGCTCGCCGCCCGCCTCGGCGAAGGCCTGCAGTGCGTCGACGAGGCCGGTGCGCTGTTTCGCGGGCATGGCGGCGACGATCCGGGAGATCTCCTCGCGGCGGCGGTCGGTGGCGTCGACCACGGTCCGGACCCCGGCCTCGGTCAGGGTGATGCGTACTTCGCGGCGGTCCCCGGGGCTGACCTCCCGGGCGACGACGCCGGCGGCGACGAGCCGTTCGATCATCCGCATGGCGGTCGACGGGTTGACGGCCAGGAGCTCGGCCAGGCGTGACATGCTCATCGGGCCCCGCGAGTGCAGGACGACGAGCATCCGGAACTGGGGCAGGGTGAGCGCCTCGGCGACCTCCCCCAGCGATCGCGCGGAGATCGCCACCAGGACCCGGGAGGCGGTCAGCACGGCGGTGACCAGGTCCTCCTCGACGGGGCCGGAGGGCCGGTCGCGGGAGGCGTGCACGGTGAGGTCGTCGGACATGTGTCCTTTTTACCTCCCCGACGCGTCCGTGCACACGTTCATTCGATCTTCCCGCCGTCGCGCAGCGGCCTCGTGCCGCTTCGAGTTCACCCGCAGGGAACTGGCGTCCCGTCCGATTTCTTTGCATAATGCAAAGAGTGCGCCGGTGCTCCGGCCGGCCGCAGGCGCCCCGCGTCCGCGATCGGCCGACGTCCGCCCGCCAACCGAAGGCGCACAGCGGGATCGGCGCGCGACAGCCGGGCGAGTGGCGGACGGAGGTGGATGTCCAGGTGTCAGGGGATTCGCCCCGGCGGCCCGGCCGTTCAGATCGGGAGCGGGCCGCCGGCGGCAGGTTGGGCGGCGCGGATGACCGCGACCGGCTGGACTTCATCCACACCATGGAACTGGCGCGTGTTCCCGATGGTGACGCCCGGGCCATGCTCGATGTCTTCGACGCCCTGCGGGCTCTCGGAGTCCGTACGGCGGCGCGCGTGGAACGACTCGCGGCCGAGGCCCCGGAGTTCGAGGGGGGCCGGGCGTGAGCGGCCCACTCGCGGGATGCGGCGGGGAGCCGCCGAAACCCCGGTGGACCGTTCATCGGCGTCGGAGGGGGTGCCGGACGCCGGGTCGTCCGGCCGCGATGCACGGCGGCCGGTGGTGTCCGCCGGGGCCGGCCCGCCGGGGGCGGAATCGGAGCGGCCGGGCGTGCGCCCGACGGGGAGCGGGCGGTGTGACCACGTGGTTGAAGCGCAGGCCGGCACTGCGGAAGCTGGCGCTCGCCGCGTCGTGGCTCACGGCGCTCACCCTGGTGTCGAGGTTCGCGAGCGGAGTGGTCGACCCCTCGCCGGTCCCCGGGTGCGGAGGATCACTGGCCGGGTCCTACCTGCGGGGTGTCGCCGTCGGAGCCTGGTTGGCGGCCCGTACCTGCCTGTTCGTGGCCGCGCTGCTGTTCGCCGGCGGCGTGGTCTCCGCGGTGGCGGGTGCGCTCCGGGGCCTTCTGCTGTCGATCGGCCGTCGGCCCTGGTGAGGTCGTGGTCCGCCGTGGCGGGGCCGGCCGCGGAGGTCGACGACGGGCCGGCCCCGGCCGGCGTGCCCTAATCGGCCGGTCGCGCGGCGCGGGAGGTGAGGCGCTCCCAGTTGCGGTGACCGATGTCGGCCTTCTGGTCGTCGGTGAACGGCGAGTCCTCCAGGAAGGAGCGGGCGCTGCCGTTGCTGGTGTCGACGTAGGGGAAGCCGCCGGGGCGGAAGCCGTAGGTGAAGGGGTAGTCGGTGGAGTACAGCATCCGGTCGGTTCCGATGACCTCCGACGTCCAGCGCAGGTACCGGGGGCTGTTGGTGCCGCTTCCCGCCACCCAGAAGTTCCGCTTCCAGTAGTCGGCGAGAGGCTGCGTCAGACCGCCCGCCTCGGCGAAGAAGCCGATGTGGTCGAGGTAGAACATGGTGACCTCGCCCCAGTGTCCGGCGATGACCTGGAGGTCGGGGAAGCGGTCGAAGACGCCGGAGAAGATCATGCGCAGGTACTGGATGCCGAGGTCGTAGTACCAGCCGATCCCGGCTCCGGCCAGGATCGGGCCGATGTCACCGAGGCCGGAGTAGTAGGCGTCGACGACGGGTTCGACCGGTGTCTGCGGGTGGAAGTGCAGTGGCACGCCGAGGCGCTCGGCCGTGGCGTACAACTCGTCGTTGTCGGGATGGTCGGCCAGCTTGTCGCCCGTGCGGCCGTAGAGCATCGCGCCGGGGAAGCCCGACTCGATCACCGCGCGTTCCAGCTCGGCCGCGGCCGCGGCCGGCGACTGGGTGGGAATAGCGGCGAACGCCTGGAAGCGGTCGGGGCGGGAGGCGACGATCGCGGCGAGCTCGTCGTTGGCGTCGCGGGCCACGGCGATCGCGTCCGCCTCGGGCAGGTCCTGCACGCCCGGCGACGACAGGGACAGTACGGCCACGTCGATGCCCTGGTCGTCCATGTGGGCCAGGCGCCGCTCGCCGACCTCGTGCAGGTTCCTCGCGATGGTGCCGTCACCGAAGCCGCGGGCCGGGACCTGCGGTGATCCGGCCCGCCGGTAGGCCTCGAAGACGGAAGGGACGATGACGGTCTCCTCCAAGCCGATGATCTTGAGACGACCGGACACGGGTGCCCCCCTTGAGGTGTTTTCAGTGGAACTGACCTGGTGGTTCCATTGATAGTAACAATGGAATCGCTATCTGGGTATCGCCGATATCGCGGCGGTGTCGTCCGGTGGTTAACATTGATCATGGCCATGGACCCCACGCCCGGGCGGCGCGTCGCGGAGACCGCCCCCTCGCCGCGCGAACGAACCCGCCGCAGGATCGTCGAAGCGGCGATCGACCTGCTGGAGCGCGGGGGGCGTGATGCGGTCACCACCCGTGCCGTCGCCGACGCGGCCGGGCTCCAGCCGCCCGCGCTGTACCGGCTGTTCGGCGACAAGGAGGGTCTGCTCGATGCCGTGGCCGAGCACGGCTTCGCGCAGTTCCTGGCCGCGAAGGACCACGTCGGTGAGGATGCCGACCCGGTCCGCGCCCTGCGGTCCGGCTGGGACGTGGCGGTCGAGTTCGGTCTGGCCAATCCCGCGCTCTACGTGCTGATGTACGGTGAGCCCACCCGGGCTTCGGCCGTCTACCGGGTGGGTGTCGAGATCCTCATGGCGCGCATCCGCCGCCTGGCCGTCGCGGGCCTGCTGCGCGTGGGGGAGGACCTCGCGGCCCAGATCGTCAACGCCACCGCGCGCGGCGCCGTCCTGACGTGGCTGTCCCTGCCCGAGGGCGACCGCGATCCGGCCCTGCTGACCGCGATGCGCGAGGCGATGGTCGGCGCCGTCACCAGTGCGGAGCCGGCAGTCCGCGAACGCGGGCCGGCCGGCGCGGCCCGCGCCCTGCGGGCGTCACTGCCTGAGCAGAGTGTCCTCACCCCCGCCGAACAGCACCTCCTGGCCGAGTGGCTCACGCGGCTGTACGAGTAGTCCGCGTGGCGGGATCGCCGCACGGGTCGGGGTGTGCCGCGGTCGGACCGGCCGCGGAGGCCCGAGGGGGCGCCGCCGGTGCGGCGTTCGTTCCGCAGCCTCGCGGAGAGGGGGCGGGTGGGTGGCGGGTGAGCGCCCGTGCCGGCTGCCCTCACCCCCGGGGTCGGTCGGCGTCCGACGGTACGAGGGTCGCGAAGGGGATGTGGTCGCGTCCGGCGAGGAAGTAGTCGCGTTGTGTCCCGTCGACGTGCAGGCCGCAGAAGCGCATCAGCGACCGGGCCGCGCGCGGGTGCTGTTCCGCGTAGCGGGCCAGGGCCAGCCCCGACCCCGTCGGGTTCAGCGGGTGGGCGGTCGCGGTGAAGGCGTGTCGGCCGATCTGGACCGTCACCTCCGGCGTGTGCGCGATGTTGCGGTACCACTGCGAGGACGGGCCGAACCCGGAGGCCACGAGGTAGCCCCCGCTCAGCGGGTCGCGGCCGGTGACTTCGAGGACCACTCGGCGGTGTGCACCGCTCGTGCGGCCGATGTGTGTCAGCAGGAGGAATCGGCTCCCGAGGAGCCATCCGAGGCGCCACCGGTACAGGTGGATCGGGGCCCGCAGGAGCAGGCGGCGCAGGCCCGAGGGGGCGGCGGCGGTCCGGGTTCTGATGACCATGGTCCGGCTGCCTCCTGTGCGTGATGGGGCGTTGCTCGCCCGTGAGCGGCCCCGGCTTGCTAGTCATATTATTTGCATAATGCAAAGGCGTCTGGCGATCGCGCAACCTCGCAGGTGCCGCCGGGCGGCGACGCTCCTGCCGCCGCACATCGACACGGCGGGGCGGATCCGGTCCGGGCCCCGGCGGACGGCTTCGTCCTCCCACTGTCCGGTCAGGACCTTCCCGCCCTCGGGACGCCGACCCACGCGCGTCCGCTTGCGTGACGGCGGGGTGCCACGCCGGTGGCGCCGTCCGGCGAGGCGGGACCGCTGAGCCCGTCCTTCAGGGGCCGACCCCGCACGATGCCCCGGACGAGGCGCCGGACGAGACGCCGTCGCCGGGCACCGGTAACCCCGAGGGCGCGCTGCGTCTGTTCCGGGCGGTGAAGGGCCGGGGCGGGGAGGTGTAGGGCCGTCCGGCCCAGTCGGGGTGGCGGTCGGGTGGTCGGGGGCGAAGGCTCGGTTGCGTTGCCGACGTGGAGGCGCCCGTGAGACTGCTCCTGATCCATCCGAGCGCGCTGATGTACTCGGAGATCTTCCTCCGGCTGGAGCCGTTGGGCCTGGAGCGGGTCGCGGCGGCGGCCCGTGAGGCCGGGCACCAGGTCCGGCTCGTCGACCTGCAGGTGACCCGGCGCTCGCGCCTGGAGGCCGTCGTCGAGTCGTTCGCGCCGGACGCGGTGGGCGTCTCGCTGAACTACCTGGCGAACATTCCGGAAGCGATCGAGATCGCGCAACACGTGAAGCGGGTGCTGCCGGGCTGTTTCGTGTTCTTCGGCGGCCACAGTGTCTCCTTCGTCGCGGAGCACGTCCTCGACCAGGCCGGCGGTGCGCTCGACGCGGTGGTCCGCGGCGAGGGCGAACCGGCGGTGCGCCCCCTGCTGGAAGCGGTGCGCGACGGCGGCCTGGCCGAGGTCCCGGGCATCGTCACCCGTGAGGGGCGCGGCCCGGCGCCCCGGATGATGCACGGCCTCGACGAACCCCGCCCGGCCCGTGACCTCACCGCGCACCGCCGCCGCTACTTCATCGGGGAACTCGAACCCTGCGCCTCGATCGAGTTCACCCGCGGCTGTCCGTGGGACTGCTCGTTCTGTTCCGCCTGGACGTTCTACGGCCGCAGCTACCGCAAGGCCACCCCCGAGGCGGCCGCCGCCGAACTCGCCTCGATCCGTGAGCCGAACGTGTTCATCGTCGACGACGTGGCCTTCATCCGTCCCGAGCACGGCGACGCCATCGCCGCGGAACTCGAACGCCGCCGTATCCGCAAGCAGTACTACCTGGAGACCCGCTCCGACGTCCTGCTGCGCAACCGGGAGGTCTTCGAACGCTGGGCCCGGCTGGGTCTGCGCTACATGTTCCTCGGCATGGAGGCCCTCGATGCGGAGGGCCTGGAGCTCTACCGCAAGCGCGTCGACCCGGACGAGAACTTCCGCGCCCTGAAGGTGGCCCGGAGCCTGGGCATCAACGTCGCCGTCAACCTCATCGTCGACCCCGCATGGGACGCCGAACGGTTCCGAACGGTACGGGAGTTCGCCCTGTCCGTGCCCGAGATCGTCCACCTGACCGTGATGACCCCCTACCCCGGCACGGAGATCTGGCACACCGAGTCCCGGCGCCTGACCACCCTGGACTACCGGCTCTTCGACATCCAGCACGCCGTCGTCCCCACCGCCCTGCCGCTGGAGGAGTTCTACCGCGAACTGGTCCGCACCCAGGCCGTCATCAACCGCAAGCACCTCGGCCTGAGCAACGCATGGGGAGCGGCCCGCATCCTGGGCGGCAACCTGCTGCGGGGACGGACCAACTTCGCCCGGATGCTGTTCAGGTTCAACAGCGTCTACAACCCGGAGCGGCAGATCGCCGACCACGCCCGGCCCGTGCACCACGAACTGCCCCGGCCCGTCCACACCGCACCCGCGGGCCGGCGCGAGCTCTACGTGCACGCCGCACCCGCCGCGCACCGCAGGCCCCCCACCCCGCCGCCGGCCTGAACCGGCCCCGCCGCTCCTGCCCGAACGATCCGCAACCACTGGGAGAACCCATGCCTGACGACCGGCCGGCGGACGAGGCGGAGCCGCCCGCCCCGAAGACCGAAGACGGCGGCAGCAGCCTCCGAGCCGGCGTCGACCTCAGGCGCGTCGGCATCAACCCCGACTTCTGGTACCCGGTCGCCGTGGCCCGCAAGGTACGCAAGGGCCGGACGCTCGCCGCCGTGTTCGCCGGCGAGCGGATCGCCCTGTTCCGCGGCGAGAGCGGCACCGTCCACGCCCTGGAGGACCGCTGTGCCCACCGCCAGGTGCCGCTGAGCATGGGCGTGGTGGAAGGCGAGACGCTCCGCTGCTGCTACCACGCCTGGGCCTACCGCGGGAACGGCCGCATCTCGCAGATCCCGTACCTGTCCAAGGAGACCGGGCGGCCGCCCAGAGGCGTGCGGGCCTACCCGGTCCGGGAGGCGTACGGCCTGGTGTTCGTCTTCCCGGGGGACCCGGGCAAGGCCGCGGACACGCCCTTCCCCGAACTGCCCGCCCTCGGCTCCGCCGGGCACCGGACCATGACGTTCTCCCGGCTCGTGCGCTGCCACTACTCGTTCATGCACGAGAACCTGCTCGACATGAACCACCAGTTCCTGCACCGGCGCATCCTCGGCAGGATCCGTCCCGAACTCCTGGAACACCGCAGCACCCCCGTCTCGGTGGAGGCCCGCTACCTCTTCACCCACACCGGAGGGAAGAGGAACCGCGGAGCCGGCTTCCTCGCCGCCGAGGGGATCGGCGGCAAGGACTCGGCGGACGTCATGACGATCCGGACCGAGTACCCGTACCAGACCCTCGAACTGGTGCCGGAGGACGCCCGGGCCCCCTCCTTCTCCCTCTGGGCCGCCTACGTGCCCAAGGACGCCGAACAGCGCACCAGCCACGCCTACGGCCTGCTCACGATCGCCAAACCGCCCGTCCCGGGCGCACTCCACCTCGCCTGGCCGGTCATCCGGCGCTTCACCGAGCGTGTGTTCGCCCAGGACCGGATGGCGGTCGAAGCCGAGCAGAAGGCATGGGAGGAACAGGGCGAGGACTGGAACCACGAGGTGTTCCCCCTGATCCTCGACGTACGGAAGCTCCTGCGCGTCAACGGAGTCCCGCTGCGCCCCGTGCCGCGGCGTACGGAGTCCGTGTCGCCGCCCCACCCGCCGGCCACTTCCGCGGCACCGGTCGACGAGCGCCGCCCGGCCGACCCGGACGCTCCGGCACGGCCGTAGCCGCCGCCCGTCGCGCGGCCGCCCCGCCTGTCCGCCCCGCCCCCGTCCCACGACTCTCGGTGCGGGCGGCGGTGGCGGCGAGGTCGCCCGGGAAGGCCCTGGGCGCGGTCAGCCCGGGCGGGCCGGCGCCCGGCGACGCGCACAGGGCGAGGCGGACGCGCCGGCGGGGACGGCCCCGGCGCCGTTGCGAAGGCCGCCTCCGCGCCCACGTCGAGCGCGACGTCCGCGACCGCGCCGACCTCGTGCCTCCCCACGTGATCCGGCCGTGGAGGGGCGCCGGGTGAGGACGGGGTGCCAGCCGGTACCGGGCGACTGCCACCTGCCGTACGATCCGGTCGGCCCGGGCCGCTCACTGCTCCCGGTCACGGCCTTCACCGGTCGGAGGCTGTGCCGAGAAGCCGTCCTTGATGGCCCTCCACCGCTCGGCCTGAAGCGGGGTGAGCGCTCCGCGGAGCTCGGCGAGTTTGAGGAGCTGGGCCTCGGCTTCGGGGCCGAGGGCCTGGGCTTCGGCCCGGTAGTGGTCGGTGATCAGGGCTTCGACCTCGGCGTCGTCCATGACCGGGACGATGCGCTGGGTGAGCTTGGCCATGTTGCGGTAGGAGCCCTGGAGGCGGAAGGGGGGTTCGGTGCGGGTGTGGTCGGCCTGGGCGGCGGAGCCGATGTAGGCGCGGTTGACGGCGAGGACGGTCTCGCGGACGCGCAGAAGTCTGGCGAGGACCGCGATCATCCGTTCGGTCCGGTCGGCCGGCCACGGGAGGGACACGGACGGGGTGCCGGTCCCGCCGGCCGCGCGATGGAGGAGGGCATCGAGCTGGGGACGTTCGGCGCCGGCGAGCGGTGCGAGGTGCGGGTTGGAGGTGAGGGCGTTCTCGATGAAGCTGAGGGCGAAGAGGTCCTGGCGGCCGGCGATCGCGTCGCCGAGGTTCCACACGTCGGCGCGGTTGGCCAGCATGTCGGGGATGCGGAAGAGCCGTCCCGTCTCGGTGTAGGGGTTGGCGGCCATGACGACGGCGAACCGCTTGCCACGCAGGTCCCACTCGCGGGCCTGGCCCTCCCAGACACCGTCGATGCGGCGCTGGGCGTCGCACAGCGGGATGAACCGCTGCAGGAATTCGGGCGAGGTGTGCTGGACGTCGTCGACGTAGAGCAGCACGTTGTTGCCCGCGTGGAGCGCGAAGTTGAGCTTCTCGACCTCGCGGCGGGCGGTGGCGTTCGGCGCCTCGGCGGGGTCGAGGGAGGTGACCCGGTGGCCGAGCGCCGGGCCGCTGATCCGGACGAGGAGCAGTCCGAGCCGCTCGGCGAGGTACTCGACGAGGGTGGTCTTGCCGTAGCCGGGCGGGGAGACGAGCAGCAGGAGCCCGCTGCGGTCGGTGCGGGCGGTGCCGCCCGCGGTACCGAGCTGTTTGGCGAGGTTGTCGCCGACCAGGGGGAGGTAGACCTCGTCGATGAGGCGGTTGCGGACGAAGCCGTTGAGGGTCGCCGGTCGGTACTGGTCCAGGCGCAGCCGGGTGCGTTCGGCCTCCAGCAGGTTGGTGCGCAGTCGCTGGTACGCGCGGAAGCCGGGCACCTGGGTGGCGCAGAAGTCGGCTGTGCGGGTGAGGAGTTCGTCCAGGCGCACGGTGAGGTTGCCGGAGTGGATGCGGGGGTGGTCGCCGATGAGGCCGGTCACGGTGGTCTCGGTGGTGGCGGCGGCGGGGTAACGGGGCAGACCGGGGCCGAGGAGGACGGCGGCGGCCTCGGCGAGGTCGCCGGCGGTGGCCCGGTGGCCGGTGGCGGTGGTGAAGGCCTTCAGCCAGGCGAGGGCGAGTTGGCGGCGCGCGGGCAGCAGCGCGGGCTCGTCGGGCAGGGCGGCGAGGGCCTCGCCGAGACCGGCGGACTCCGCCTGGGCGTGGAACTTGTCGAGCAGCGCCGTGGTGGCGGGCCGGGTGGCGAAGCCGAACACCGGGCCGGCGAGTTCCTCGACGAGGTACCGGCCGGCCTGGTGCGCCGGTGTTCCGGTTCGGGCCGCGAACTCGTCGATGCTCTGCTGGAGTTCGGCGGCGAGGTCGTCGAGGGCCGGGATCGCGCCGAAGGCGCGGCGCGCCAGGCCGAGGGAACGGGCGCGGCTGCTCCACACGGCTCTGGCCGCCTCGGTGGTGCCGTGCACCCAGTAGAGCTGGGCGGCGGTTCGGGCGGTGGCCGGGTGGCGGAGCGTTCCGGCGTCCGAGTGCCGCTGGAGGAGCGCGGTGAGGATCGCGGCGGCGTCGTGGTCGTGGACGCCGCGCTGGTAGCCCTCGTCGTGCCGTGCCTCGGCGGCGTGGCGGACGAGTTCGAGGAGCCGGCCGTCCGCGGCGGCGTCGTGGAGGGTGTGGAGACCGTCCGGCTCGGCTTCGAGGAGCAGCGAGGCGGCGAGGTACTCGGCGCGGTACATGCCCGGGGTTTCGGAGACGAGCCGCTGGTCCCAGTAGCCGCTGGTCGCATCGAAGGCCGGGTCGGCGACGGGGGAGCGGTAGTCGGTGCCCGTGAGGGCGAAGGCGGGGCGGCCGTGCCACGGGACGAGGCTGAGTTCGGGCTCCCGGGAGGCGGCGGTGAACAGGTGGCGGCCCAGTCGTACGGTGCCGGGCCCGTCGGCGGAGAGGTCGGCGCGGTCGCGCAGCGAACGGCGGGCCTGTTCGCCGGCTGCGCGCAGCCGGCCGAGCAGTTCCTCGGCGCGTATCGGGTCGTCGAGGTCGCGGAGCTGGTCGGCGAGTTGGCGGGTCTTGACCGCCATGGGGTCGGAAGCGAGGGCGGCCTCGATCTCACCGGGGGACTGGAGGGCTGCGAGGTGGCGGCGCAGTGCGTCGAGGATGCGGTCGGCCGAGGCGGCGAGCCGGTCGGCGCGTCGGGCTTGTTCGTCGAGCAGGGCCTGGCGGCGGGTGGTGAGGGTGTCGTGGATCTCGGTGCGGCGGGTGGTGAGCTGCTCGGTGAGGGTGGGGTCGGCGTCGGCGAAGCGGGTTTCGAGCTGTTCGATGCGCAGCAGGAGCCGGCCGAGCTGTTCGTCGCAGCCCTGCGGGGTGTCGGCCGCGGCGAGGGCGGCGGCGGTGGCCTGGGCGAGCAGGGCGGTCTCGGCGGCGAACTCGGCGGCGGACTCGCGGGTACGCAGTTCGCGGCGGCGGGTGACGAGGGCGGTCCGGGCGCGGTTGAGCAGGCCGAGCACGTCGGCGAGGCGGTCGAGGATTCCGGTGCGGACGGTGGTGTCGGCCACGTCGAGGGTGGTGACCAGGTCGGCGACGGTCTGCAGCGCCTCGGTCTGGGCCGTGAGCTGTTCGGCGAGCGTGTCGGCCTCGGCGGTCGCGGTCAGAGCCTCGGCGCGGGAGGCCAGCTCCTCGGCCTGTCGGCGGTGACCGGTGAAGGCGTCCGGTTCGGCGAGGAACGCGGCGGCTCGGGCGGCGGCCTCGGCGAGGCCGCCGGCGAGGTGGGCGGCGAGCTCGTCGATCCGGTCCGTGTCCGCGCGGGGGACATCACGCAGGGATTCCACCTGGCCCTGGGCGCGGTGGAGTTCGGTCAGCTTGGCCACCCAGTCGGCGGCCGACGCGAGGGTCTCGCCGCGGGTGAGCCGCAGCAGGCCCTCGATCCGCTCGCGAGTCGCCTCGACCGATCGTGCGGCGTCGGCGGTGAGCCGGCTGACGGTCTCGTGCTCGGCGATGACCTGCCGGGCGGCCTCGCGGATCGCCTCCAGAGGCCGGTACAGGTCGCCGAGTTCGGGCTCGGTGAGCCAGTGGTGACGGTCGGCGGTACGGTTGCACGCGGCGAGGACGGCCCGGTATCCCTCGGTGGTGCCGGTGCGGGCGGCGGCCAGCCGGGTGAGGGCGAGGCAGTCGGCGAGGCCGGCCACGAGGTCGGTGTTGCCGATCCGGGCCAGCGGGCCGTGGCCGATCGGCTGTTCGGCGGCGTACCGCTCGCCGGTGAACGGGGTCCGCCAGATCTGCACCGGGTGCAGCCGGGCCTGCGCGTCGACCGTCCGGGGCAGGATGAGGGTGCCGTCCTCCAGGAGCGCGCAGCCCTGGCCGACCAGTGGTGCGGCGGCCTCCTGGCGGACGCTGTTGTACGGCAGCAGCAGGGTGCGGCCGTCCACGGGGTCGCGGAAGGCGAACAGGACGTCCTCGCCGTTGGGGGAGGCCACCGTCCGCTCGTGGCGCAGTCCGTCGGCGGGCTGGTCGAAGACCCGGACGGTCCCGTCGACGAGGACGTAGCCGCCGGGGAAGGCCACACCCTGGTCACCGGGCAGCCGCAGACAGGACTGCCCGAGCGCGTCGAGCCGGGTCACGCGCCCGGTGGGCAGGTGACAGGCCAGGTACCGGACCGTCCGCTCCTGGTAGGGCCGGATCCGTACCAGCAGCAGCGTGCCGAGCCGGCCGTACGCGATCTGCGCATCGGCCAGCGTCTGCAGCGCCTCGTCCAGCGACTCCTCGTGGATCGTGGTGCCCGCGGGGGTGGCGAGCCGAAGGGTACCGCCCTCGGTGGCGAGCAGGAGCTCACCGCCGAGGGACACCTGCGGAGGCCGGCCCGGAAGCCGGTCCTCACGGGTGGTCGCCGTCCAGTCGAGCTGCTGACCGTCGGGCAGCGCGTGGTCGCGCTCACCCCGGGCGTCGACGTAGACCGGGGTGCCGTCGGCGGTGAGCTGCCAGCGCAGCACCCGCAGGTCACCGGCGGCCGGTCCGGTCCGGAAGACGGCCAGCAGCTGGCCCCCGACCAGTCGGAGCTGTTCGAGGCGGGCGTCGCGGTAGTACCGGTGCAGCTCGTCGAAGTCCTGCCCGAGGCGCGGGTCGTCGAGCAGACCCGGCAGCACCTGTGCGGGCGCCTCGCTCAGATCCGGGTGGTGGAGGGTGAGGACGTCGCCGAGGCGGGCGGCGGTTCCGGCGGCGGGCCGGTGTCCGGCCAGCACCAGGCCGCCGACCGCCACCACGTCCCGCAGCACGCCGGCGTTCGGGGTGGCCAGACGCGCGGTGCCGGACAGGGCCAGCTCCCCGCCGCCGAACTCCGCCACCCGCCGGGCGTTCAACGCCTGGGCGCGCTCGGTCAGGTCCGCGGCCGCCCGGGCCAGACGGGCCCGCAGCACCTCGTACGTGCCCGCGTCGACGACGTCCTCGCTCACCTGCAGCTCCTTCTACTTCTTCGTGCCGTTGAGTGCCGCGAGCGGCGTCTCCGCGATGCCCAGCTGCTGAGCGGAGGCGAGCAACTGCTTCAGCGGACCGCTCTGGTCGCCCCCCGAGGCGATGAGCTTCATCAGCAGGGCCGAGACGGTGAGGTTCTGCACGTCGGCGGTGGAGACCGAGGACAGCACCCGGGTGAGGTCCTCGGTGAAGTTCGCGCTGCCGTCGAGCCAGGGCCCGGCCAGGGTGCGGGCGGTGTCGGAGTGGGCGACGAACGCGTCCATGCTCCGGCCGGCCGTCACGGACTGCACCAGGCGGTCGAAGAAGACGCTGTCACCGCCGACGATGTCGATGTTCGCCTTCTCCAGCCCGGCCGCGACCAGGGTGGCCTGGGCTTCGGCGATCTGCCGCTGGGCGTCCAGGCCGGCGAGGCGGATGTCCTTCTCGGCGGCCAGACGCAGCCGGTACTCCTCGTGCGTGCGGGTCGCGTCGTCGAGGGCGGCCATGGCGGCGGCCTTCTCGGTCAGGCCCTCGGCCTCGGCCTTGAGCTTCGCGCCGATCTCCAGCGCCGCAGCCTGGGCCTTCTCGGCGAGGACGGCGGCTTCCGCCCGGCCGACCCTCTCGATCGCGGCGGCCTCCTGCTCGCGCACCTGCACCCGGGCGAGGCCCTCGGCGGCGGCCTCCGCCTGGACGCCCTCGGCGAGGCGGATCTTCGCTGCGGCGTCCAGCTCGGAGGTCTGGCGGCGGGCCTCGGCGAGGACCAGGGACTCCTTGGCCCGGTGCTCGGCGGCCTGCTCGGCGGCCTCGGCCGCCTTGATGTCCTTGACCAGCTTCTCCTGCGCCTCGGCCTCGGCCTGGATGACCGTCGACTTCCGCAGCCGTTCCGCCTCCTCGACCGTGCGGAGGGTCTTGATGGACTCCTCCTGCTCGGCGACGGTACGGTCCACCGCGACCCGCTCGCGGATCACGTCCGCGATCTCCCGCTTCTGCGTCTCGACCTCCTTGTCCTTGGCGATGCGGGCGAGCTCGGTCTCCCGGTCGCGGCCGATCACCTCCAACAGGCGGTCCTTCTCGATCCGCTCCGTCTCCACGGCGATGACCCGCTCGCGGTTCTTCTGCGCGACGGCCACCTCGCGGGCCTGGTTCTCGCGCTGGATGCCGAGCTGCTCCTCGGTCTTGAGGAACGCTCCCTGGGCGCTGAGCCGCTCCTCCTCCTGGACGCGGGCGATCGCCGCCTCCTCCTTGGCGCGCAAGGTCTCGATCTCGCGGTGCTGGCGGATCTCCGCGTCAGCCTGCCGGCGTTCCAGTTCGAGGACGGCCTCGCGGGCGTCGACGTTCTGCCGCGTGATCTCCTTCTCTTCGGTGCGCTGGTACTCGTTGGTGCGGACGTGTTCGAGCGCCGTGAGCTCGGTGATCTTGCGGATGCCCTGGGCATCGAGGATGTTGTCGGCGTCCAGCTGCTTCATCGGGGTCTGTTCGAGGTGGTCGATCGCCGCGTCCTCCAGGCTGTAGCCGTTGAGGTCGGTGCCGATCACGGCGATGATCTGGTCGCGGAACTCGTGCCGGTGGGTGTAGAGGTCGGTGAAGTCCATCTGCTTGCCGACGGTCTTCAGCGCCTCGGAGAACTTGGCGGAGAAGAAGTCCTGCACGGCGGCCTGCTGGCTGGCCCGGGCGGTACCGATGGCCTGCGCGACCTTGATGACGTCCTCGACGGTCTTGTTGACCCGGACGAAGAACGAGATCCGGATGTCGGCCCGGATGTTGTCCCGGCAGATCAGGCCGTCGCGGCCGGTGCGGGAGATCTCGATGGTCTTCACCGAGATGTCCATCAGCTCGGCTTTGTGCAGGACGGGCAGGACGACCGCGCCGGTGAAGGTCACGTCGACCTTCTTCGTCTTGGAGACGATCAGCGCCTTGCCCTGTTCGACCTTCCGGTATAGCCGGCTGGTGAGCAGCAGCAGAGCGAGCACGATGAGCAGGGCGACGGCGACGAGTACGCCGAGGCCCACAGCGATGGCGTCCATCACGGGTCCTTTGAATGAAGAGAAGTCACGGCCGCGCGGAGCGCGCGGTCACCGTCCGAACAGCACCGGATCGAACGGGGCGACGAGGAAGTACTCGCCGTCGGGGTCGTAGTCGAAGACCAGTGCCGTGCGGCCGACGGACAGGCCCGCTTCCTCGGTGTGGGAACGGACCTGGATCACCGCGGTCGACCCGTCGGCGGCGGCCACCTCGGCCTGCCCGAAGTCCTCGGTGACCCGACCGGTGCGCACGACGCAGATCCGCCCCACGAAGTCGTGCCGCCGCGCCGCGCGTTCCTGCGGGAACAGCCGCGTGAGCGGCCGCAGCAGCGCCCTCGTCCCGGCCCACGCCGAACCGAGCGCCGCCACCAGGACGGCGGTGCGGGCCGGCAGACCGGTGGTCAGAGCCGAGCCGGACAGGCTCACGAACCAGGCAATGGCGACCAGCAGCGAAACCGCCACCGTCACCGGCACCCCGCCCAGGCCCAGACCCGCGAGTGCACCCCCGTGGGTGTCGACGCCCTGCCCCCCGTCCAGGGCGTCGACACCCAGGCCACCGAGCACCACAAGCCCCCAGTACCCGATGACCACCAGCAGCGCGAAGCTGAACAGGGCCGCTGGGAAACCCAGCGCGGCTTCAAAGAACCCGTGCATCCGCCCCGCCCCCCATGCCTCGCGCCGCGGCGCCGAACCGCTCGGCGCCATGGAGATCGTGACAGTCGGCGCACTGCCCGCACATTGCCAGGATCCGGCAATCTTTATGCGACTTTGACGCCTGGAACGCTCAGGGCCCGACCGTCGTCAGAGCGGCAGCCGCGGCCATCCCAGCAGCCGTGCGCCCATCGCCGCGGTCTCCAGGGTGTAACGGTGCAGGGCGTCCGAAGGGTCGTAACCCGTCAGGGTCTTGATGCGTTCGATCCGGTAGGCGAGGGTCCGTACGCTGACCCCCAGGCGCCGCGCCGCCTCCGCGTTCACATACCCCGCCTCGGCGTGCGCGGCGATCGTGTCCAGCAACGGCCGGGCGCCTCCGCGAGCACTGTTCAGGGGCCCGAGCACACTGCGCACCAGGTCCGCCATCGCGGCCCGGTCGCGCATCAGCACCGGGAACACGAGCAGCTCCTCCGCCTTCAGCAGCGCTGCGGGCAGGTCCAGCCGGTCCGCGAAGTCGAGCGCGTCCAGCGCTTCCTCGTAGCTGCGAACGACGCCGCTCGCCCCCGAATGCCGCCGCCCGGTCGCCACCCGCCGTGCGGGCCGGTACCCGGCTCCCGGGCGGAGCGTCAGCTGGGCGAACGCATCCAGCACCGCCCGCTCGCTCTCCGGGGCGACGCACACCAGCCGGCCGTCCTTGCTGGCCAGCAGCACATCCCGCTCGCCGAAGCGGCCCACCAGCTCCCGCTCCACCCTCCGCGCCAGCGGGTGCACGTCGTCGTACGGCTCTTCGCCGACCGCCACCGCCACCGCATGCGTACGAGCCAGCCGCAACCCGAACCGCTCCGCCCGCTCCGCCAGCGCTCCGAGGTCGCTCCGGCCGAACAGCAGGTCGTCGATGAACTCCCGGCGTGCCGCCTCTTCCTGCCGCATCGCCAGCCGCTGCGCCCGCTCGTGCCCCTCGCCGAGCGCGGCCAGGGCGGCGTCCGCCGTGGCGATCACCGCCTCGCCGGCCTGTCGCAGTTCGCTGAGCGTGGTGGCGGCGGCGACGCCGGGGAGGGACTGCCACGCCCGGCGGCCGGCACCGAGGCAGTGCGAGACCAGCTCGCGCAGGCCGTGCCCGGCCTCCGCGCTGCGTTCCCCGAAGGCTCGAAGGGTCTCCAGCTCCGACCGCCGCAGATGCCGGCCGGAGCGCGAGACGTCGGCGAGCAGTTCCAGGTACTGGGCTGTCAACTCGGTCGGGATGGTCTCGTCTTGCACGTGTCTACTCCGCTACCCGCATGGCCGGTGTGAAGGCCAGTTCGCGAAGCCCCTCGGCCCGCTCCGAGCCCCCGGCGCGAGCACCGCTCCCGCCGGCGTGCCGGCAGACGGCGATGAGCCCCCGAAACCCGCCAGCAGGGATGAAACCACACCCGTCCGGCGGCCGACCACGCTGCCGGCGCGGAGGCGGACCGCGGCCGCGAGCGTCGACGGGCTCCCGCCCCGGCTCGCCTGCGGGCGTCCGTGCGGGCCCGACCCACCCGGGCGTGTCACGGCCGGTGACAGGGTTGCGGCGGCTCCTGGCCCGGGGCGTCGGATGCGTTGGCCGTTAAAGGACTATCAGGGAGCGGTAAAAGTCGTATAAAGTTCGGGGCGGAGTGCCGGGAAGCCTGGTCGGCGATCAAGGGACAGTTCTCTTCGTCGATCCGGGGGTGACCTCTCGTGGTGCTCGTTGCGTGCTTCGGAGCCGCACTGCTTGTCGCAGTTCTTCTGTCGGGCTTGGCAGCCCGGTCCGTGCTCTCCACCTCGCTGCTGTTTCTCGTGGCAGGTGCGCTGGTCAGCGACGGCTTTCTCGGCCTGATCCACATCACGCCGGACAGCCCGATCGTCGCCGCCACCGCGGACCTCGCGCTGTTCACGGTGCTGTTCACGGACGGCATGCACGTCGCCTTCTCGTCGCTGCGCAGCGCGTGGCGCAACCCCGCGCGGGCGCTCGGCCTGGGGATGCCGCTGGCGTTCGTCGGCATGGCGCTCGTGACGCACTTCCTGGTCGGACTCGACTGGACCACGTCGTTCCTGGTGGGCGCGGTGCTGGCGCCGACCGACCCGGTGTTCGCGTCGGCGATCGTGGGCCGAAAGGAGGTCCCGGCCCGGTTGCGGCAGCTCCTGAACGTCGAGTCGGGGCTGAACGACGGCCTGGCACTGCCGGTCGTGCTGGTGCTGATCGCCGCGGCGGGACCCACCTCGCCCCACTTCGAGGCCTCCCTGCCGACGATCGGTCTGGAACTGGCCGGCGGCCTGGTCCTGGGCGTCGCGCTGCCGGTCCTGGTCCACCTTCTGGTGCGAGTGCCGGTCCTGGGCGCGGAGGCGAAGCTGCAGCCGCTGCTGCCGCTGGCGACCGGCGTCCTCCTGTACGCGGCCTGCCACCTCACCGGTGCCAACCCCTACCTCGCCGCCTTCTCGGCCGGCGCCGTCCTCGCCTCCGTGTCCCCGGAGTCCAAGGCGACCTTCGAGCCGCTCGGCGAGGCACTGGCCGAGCTCTCCAAGTTCGCCGCCCTCCTGGTCTTCGGCGCACTGCTCACCCCGCGCCTGTTCGGAGACCTGTCGCTCGGGGGGTACGTCGCGGTGGCGCTGGCGATCCTGCTCATCCGCCCGGCCTCACTGCTGATCTCCCTGGTCCGCTCCCGCATCGACCGGCGAGAGCAGCTGGTCGCGGCCTGGTTCGGGCCCAAGGGCTTCGCGTCCGTCGTCTACGGGCTGCTCGTCCTCCAGGCCGGCATCCCACAGGGCGAGCAGGCGTACACCCTGATCGCCGTGTGCATCGCCGCCTCGATCGCGGTGCACTCCAGCTCGGACGTACCCGTCGCCAGGCTCTTCCACGTCGACGTGCCGGTCCTGCCCGCGCCGGTCGACGATGGAGAGGGCGCCCCGGCGCGCGGACCACGGACCACGCCCGCGATCCCGACCCAGGCGACCGCCGACACCCTCGCGAAGGAGCACCCCGATGCGCGCACGTGACCTCGCCGAGCCCTACCCCGTGGTGAGCTTGGACGATCAGGCCCTGGACGCGGCCAGCCTGTTGGCCGAGCATCGGTTGCCCGGCATCCTCGTCGTCGACTCCGCAGACGTACCGGTGGCGGTCCTGCCGGGCTCCCAACTGGTACGTCTGCTGGTCCCGGGCTACGTGATGGAGGACCCGACGTTGGCCGCCGTGATCGACGAGGCGCACGCCGACAGGCTGTGCGCCGCCCTCACCGACCTGAGGGTGCGGGACTGCCTGCCGGCGGACGCGCCCGCACCGACGGTCGCACGTGCCGACGACACCGCGATGGAGATCGCCGCGCTGATGGCCCGGGCCCACAGCCCCCTCGTGGCCGTCGTCGACCACCCCGCCGGCCGACACGCCACGGGCGGCGGACGGTTGCTCGGCGTCATCACCGCCTCCCACCTGCTGCACCGACTCCTGGGGAACCCGTGAACAACTGGCAGGCCTGGGCCTCGCTCGCCGTCTTCGCCGCCGCCTACGTCCTGATCATCACCGAGTGGGTGCACCGGGTCGCCGCCGCCCTCGGCGGCGCGGGCCTGATGCTCGCGATCGGCGCCACGGACGACGAGGCCGCGTTCTTCTCGACGCACTCCGGCATCGACTGGAACGTCATCTTCCTGCTGATGGGCATGATGATGATCGTCGGGGTGCTGAGGAGAACCGGCGTCTTCGAGTACCTGGCGATCTGGGCGGTCAAACGCGGCAAGGGGCGCCCTTTCAGGGTGATGGCCATGCTGATGGTGATCACGGCCGTGGCCTCGGCGCTGCTGGACAACGTCACCACGGTGCTGCTGGTGGCTCCGGTCACCCTGCTGGTGTGCGACCGGCTCGCACTGAAGGCCGCACCGTTCCTCATCGCCGAGGTGTTCGCCTCCAACGTCGGCGGCATAGCGACCCTGGTGGGCGACCCGCCGAACATCATCGTCGCCAGCCGGGCCGGACTCACGTTCAACGACTTCCTCGTCCACCTCGCCCCCCTGGCGGTCGTGCTGACCGCGGTGCTGGTCCTGATGTGCCGGTTCATGTTCCGCCGCTTCTTCGTCTACGACGAGGACCGCGCGGAGGAGGTGATGTCCCTCGACGAGCGCGAGGCCATCAGCGACCCCCGGCTGCTCACGCAGGGCCTCGTGGTGCTCGCCCTGGTCATCGCCGGGTTCGTCCTGCACCCGGTCGTCCACTACGCCCCGTCGGTGGTCGCCCTCCTGGGCGCGGGCCTGCTGGTCGCGGTTTCGAAGGTCGAGATCAAGGACGTCCTCGGCGAGGTCGAGTGGCCCACCCTCGCCTTCTTCGCGGGCCTGTTCATCATGGTCGGCGCCCTCATCGAGACCGGTGTCATCGGAGAGGTCTCGCGCGCCCTCGCCGACGCCACCGGCGGCAGGGCACTGGCCTCGGTGATGGCGCTGCTGGGCGCCTCCGCCGTACTCTCGGCGATCGTCGACAACATCCCCTACGTCGCGACCATGGCACCGATCACCGCAGACCTCGTGAACACCGTCGGCGAGCCCCACGGTGTGGTGCTGTGGTGGGCCCTGGCCCTCGGTGCGGACCTGGGGGGCAACGCCACGGCCATCGGCGCCTCGGCCAACGTCGTCGTCCTCGGCATCGCCGAACGCAACCGCCAGCCGATCAGTTTCTGGACCTTCACCCGCTACGGCATCCCCGTCACCGTCGTGACCGTCGCCATCTCCGCGCTCTACCTCTGGATGCGGTACTTCCTCCTCGCCTGAGGGAGCCGCGGCCGTGCGGTGCGGACCGGCCGCGGCCACCGGTGCACTCCGAGAGCATCCGCCGGTCTCGAAACTCGGGGATGTCCACGGGACATCGGCATCGCGTGCTGCCGAAGCGGAGCCGTCAGCGCTGTGACACCGCACGCCCGCCGGCCGGAGCGGCTCCGCACCGGCCGGCGAGGCCTCGATCTCGTCGAGGAGTGCCGGCGCGTGCGCCGTTCGACGGCACGCCGTTCGACGGCACGCCGTTCGACGGCACGCCGTTCGACGACGTCCACGCCGTGCGCAATCTCCTCCTCGTTCCTCCTCGCCGAGCGCGTCGTGGCCCCACGGCGCCGAACCGCGGATGCCCCGGCGCTCGTGAAGGCCGCGAAGGCCGCTGACCGGCCTGTGGCCGCCGCAGACCGGGACGGCGCGTCTTGCCTCGGCGTTTGCACAGTGCAAAAGTAGCGTCCGGAGTCCGAGCCGTCCGAGTCGTCAGGAGGGGAACGTGAAGTACCAGCAGTCCGCCCGCCGTGCGCAGCTCGCCGGGCTGCCGTTCGGCGCGATGGCCGCGGTCGCGCTCGTCGACCTCCTGGCGGGCCCCGAGATCGGCTTCCTGGCCCTCTTCTCGATCGGGCCGGCGTTCGCCTGCGTGAGTGGCACCGTGCGCCGGGCCCTGGTGGTCGGCGCACTCGGCTTCCTGCTGTGCCTCTGCATCGCCTGGTACGACGGCATGCTCGACACCCGCCGGGCGGCGGTGGCCCTGGCCACGGTTGCCGGGGTGACCGGCGCTGCGGCCCTCGCGGCCACGCTGCGCGGCCGGTTCGAGCGCGAGCTCGCCGACGTCCGCTCCGTCGCCGAAGCGGCACAACGCGTGCTGCTGCGTCCGGTGCCGCGCCGTGCCGGGCGGATGCGCGTCGCGGTCTCGTACACGTCGGCAGCGGCCGAGGCGCGCATCGGAGGGGACCTGTACGAGGTCGTGCTCACACCGTCAGGCTCCACCAGGGTGATCGTGGGCGATGTCCAGGGCAAGGGACTGGAGGCGGTGGAGACCGCCGCCGTCGTCCTCGGCGCCTTCCGCGAGGCGGCACCGGACGAACCCGTCCTCGAAGCCGTCGGCGCCCGGTTGGAGCGTGCTCTCAACCGACGCCTGGAGGGCGAGGAGTTCGTCACCGCCGTGCTCGCCGAGGTCGACACCGACCACACCGTGACCCTCCTCGACTACGGTCATCCGCCGCCCCTGCTCCTGCGCGGCGACGGCGCGGTGCAGTTCGCGGAACCGTCGCTCACCGCACCTCCCCTCGGCCTCGCGGCGCTCGGCCCGGACGGCCCCAGGCCCTATCGGGTGGAACTCGCCCCCGGCGACCAGATGCTGCTCTACACCGACGGCGTCACCGAGGCCCGGGACGCGCGCGGATGCTTCTACCCGCTGGAACGCAGGGCCTTCCTGCTCAAGGACGACGATCCGGACAGCGCTCTGGAGGCGCTGCGCCGTGACCTGGTGGGGCACACGGCGGGGCCGTTGAAGGACGACGCGGCGATGCTGCTGCTGCGGTACCGCGACGACGGGCCCGCGACCCGCTGACCCGTCCGACCTGTGACCCGTCCGACCTGTGACCCGCCGAGCGCGTGGGCTTCCCCGGGGCTCGCCACCGGGTCGGCACTCTCCTGCCGTCCGGGCGGGCGGTGCCACCCGACGCCGGTGGGTGATCACCGCGGTCGGGGTTCCACGTGGTCGGGCTGAGCCGGTCACCCGGGAGCACCCACCGGTCGGAGTGGGTGCCGGGCGCCGTCGCGGCGGCGCGGTCGACCCGGGCGCGTGTGTTCCTCCGTGGCGGCTGCGGTTCCGGTGGACGAGTCCCGGATCGGTCCGCGGCGTTGCGTGCGTCGAGGGCCCTCGCCCGGCCCGCCCGTGCGCCACGTGCAGTGCGAGCCGGGTGAATGGCCGGGCGGGTGGGGAGGGGACTACGACGAAGCCTCCACCACCCGCCCGCTCCGGAGGGCCGTGCGACGTGGCGGGGATGCCGCGTCGAGCCTGTCCGGGCATGCCGGTCCGGTCTCCGGGTGGGGGTCCACCCGCGGCGCGAAGCACCTCGTGACCGTCGGAGCACCGACACTGCCTTTGCATTATGCAAAGAAGTTCGCCGGAGTGCCAGTAGGCGGGAGGTGAACGGCACGAGCGGGTGAAGCGAATGTGCGGCAGCTTGACCTGCTCGGTCGGTGGCGCCCCTGGACGGTGGTCCGGGGCCCGGGCGGGGCGACATCCCGAGCCCCTCGCGGGTTGCGGCGACCGCCGTCAGGTCGCCGTCGACGGGCCTGGAGGTCTCCGCCGGTGTCCGCGGGGGTTCGGGCGTGCCCGGGCGGGCGTCGGCGGCCCCGGGCGCGTCCGGCGTGGTCGGCCGCGTGGCCCGGGCGGCGCGGTGAGGTCATCCGCGCTGTTGCGCCATCGGGGCCGTCAGCACGGGACCGGCGTTCGCGTCGCGGCGGGCGGCGATGACCGCACTGCTGAGCGTCCGGTCGTCGGCGACCGCTTCGGCTGCGGTCTCGCGGATGTCGAACACGCGGCCCGCGCCGCAGGCGCCGAGTGTGTGCCTCGCCGGGGTGTCCGGGGCGGGAAGGACCAGACGCAGCTCGCCGCCGCGGGCGGCCATGTGCCTGCGGGCGGCCGCCAACACGGCGAACACGCCGGTGTCGCAGGAGTGCAGGCCTGCGAGGTCGATCACCAGGTGGCGGCAGCCCTGCCAGATGAGCCGGAGCAGGCGCTCGCGCGAGGCGTTGACCGCCGGGGTGTCCAGGTCGCCGCTGATGTGCACCGTCATCCAGCCGTGCCGTTCACCGTAGGTCAAGCGTGCTGCGGTCACTTGGGGCCTTTCGTCGGTCTTCGCCGCCAGGTCCGAACGAGGCGTTCTGTGCCCGCTCGTTTCGGCATGCGGTTCGTGGGGCAGGGGGGAGAGTCGTGCGGGGCGGCCGTGGCCGCCGGGACTTGCGAGGTCCCGGCAGCCTCGGCCGCTCTTGAACGGACCCTGTCCCGTGGCGGGGATTGTGCACGGTCGGGGCGTCCAGTCATCGCGGTCGGGGCAGGCTGGGGCGCCCGTGTGGGAGGCGGCTCCGCCGGGCCGGCCGAGAATGACCTTTGCATTATGCAAAGAATTTCCCCCGTTGGCCAGGCCTCCAGCCCGGTGGACGCGTCGTTCGATCGCGCGGTGCGGCCCGCGGTGTCCGGCTGGGCGGCGCGGACGGTGCCGGGTGCACCCGGCGCTCTTCCGTCGGGTGTGGCGGTCGGCCGCGGGCTGCGCTGTGCGGTGCCGTCCTCCGCCCGGATGCGTGGAATCGTCCGATCCTTCGGATCGGCCCGATCCGGGCACGTGTGCAGGCGTCGGCGCCCGGCGGCCGAACGGGTGAACTCGGGCATGGTGTCGTCGGCGTGGCGGCGCGCCCGCGTACTGTTGCACAGCGCAAAGGTTCCTTCGCCGGGGCGGCGCGTCCGCTCGGGGGAGGTCTGCGGACAGCCCTCGACTCCCGTCCCGCCGGATACCTCGCTCCGGAGCCCGTGGCTGAAGCGGGGAAGCTCCGGGCTCCACCCGCATCCGCAGATTGTGCGCACGTCCGATGCCGGGATGTAGAAAGGACGTATGAGCGACGGCCCGCCCGAGTCACACGACCTGCCTCCGGTTTCGGACTGGGTGGAGGCAGACCTGGTCACTGCTGTGCTCACCGCGTCCCGTGTGCTGGTCGCGATCTCGGCACGCTCGCTCGGCGATGTGGCCGACTCCGTCACGCTTCCCCTGTTCAGGACGCTCGTGGTCCTGCACACGCGGGGGCCGATGACTCCTTCCGCGCTGGCCGAACAGGTGGCGGTCAGCCCCTCCACGCTGGCGGGAATGATCGAACGTCTGGAGGTGGACGGGATGGTGGTGAGTCAGGCGGCCGAGCTGGACCGGGGCCGCCGGGAGGCGATCGTCACCCTGACGGAGCAGGGCGCGCGGACCGTCACCGAGGTCACCGAGCGCCGCCGGGCCGAGATCGCGCGGATCGTCGCGGCGATGCCGCCCAACGACCGGGCCGGGTTGGTCGTCGCCCTCCACTCCTTCGCCCGTGCCGCCAGCGAGCCACAGGCCGGCCCCTATCGGCAGCCGGACCTGCTCGGCTGGTAGCGGTCGCGCTGCTCCCGGGAGCGTGTGCCGATCGTGTGCCGGGGCGTCCGAAGGGATGCGGGGGCTGCCCGGCCGTCCGGGGTGGTCGACGCGGCGTGGTGCGGCACCGGGAACCCGGTGCCGCACCACGCCCTGGGCGTCCGCCCCGCTGATGTCAGGAGCCGGCCTGCTTGAGCTGGCTCGCCGCTTCGCCGCGCTCCCGGTCGGTGGTGGTGCGGGCCCGGTCCTGGAGTGCGGGCAGACCGATCCGGTCCTTGTCCTGGTGCGCGGCCTCGGCCCACAGACCGACCAGGTCGGAGGCCTGGTCGCGGAGGCGGGCGAAGCGGTCGGGAGCCGAGCCCACCTGCTGCAGCCAGCCCTGGGTGAGGCTTCCGGTCGGGTCGGCGGTGAATGCCGGGCGGTCACCCGAGGGCGCGAGCCCACGCAAGACCGCTTCCTGCCAGGCGATGCGGGCCTTGCCGTCGCGTCCGCGCAGGGCGTCGTCGGCGATCCCGTCGTAGACGCCGGCCGGAGCCGCCGCCCGGCTCAGCGGGTCGGTGATCACCGCCCCGACCGGGTCGGCGCCGATCGCGGCGAAGCCGGCCGCGCCCTGCCGGAGGTCGGCCGCGCGGAGGCCAGCGTACGCCGCAGGATCCTCCGACAGGCCCCGCAGGACGCCGATCAGTTGGTTCTTCGGGACGGCGACGTGGACGCCGCCGCCGTCCTGCCAGGCGTCGGCATCCGCGGCGTCGTGCGTCAGGTAGGTGTCGTTGATGCCGGTGAGCACCGCGTGGGTGTCGGCGGCGTAGTCGGCGAGGGCTGCGGCGAGCGGACCGCGTACGTCGGGATGGACGCGGTGGTCCGGGCGCGCGGCGACGGCCAGCAGGACGGTGCGCATGGCCCGGGCCTGTTCGAGGGTGTGGGTTCCGGGCTGACCGCCGGTCGTGGCCTTGCGCAGGCCGTCGGCCAGTTCGCCGCACGGCAGGTCGGAGCGCCAGGTGGCGCCGAGCACCGTGCGGACCCGGTCATCGCCGCGCAGTCCGGCGCAGTCCCGGTCCGGGTCGTCTCGGCCGAGCGCCCACCAGAGCCCCGCGCCGACCGCGGCCACCACCACGAGGACGGTGGCCGCGGCCACGCGGGCGGACGGCCGGGTGGCCGGCATCAGGCGTTGCCCCGGCCGAGGTAGCGGCTCGCGGTGTCGTTGCTGCGGTTGCGGCTGTTGAGCATGTCGTCCTGGAGGGAGTTGATGTCCGGGCTGTCGGGGTCCATGCCGCGGTCCCGGGCCCAGATGCCGACCATGTCCGACATCTGGCGGTTGGCGCCGAGGTAGGTGTCGGAGATCTTCGCGTTGGCCTCGGAGTTGTTCTGGTCCTTCTCCTCCAGGCTGACGGCGTAGGTCCAGGTGTCGACCAGGCGCTGGGCGGCGTCGCCGAGCGGGGCGATCGGGGTGATCGGCGTGCCGATGGTGTGGTACAGCACCTTGGCCTTCCAGTCGGCCTCGGCGTTCTTGTCGTCGCGCAGGTCCATCGCGGTGTCGGCGCGGATGGCGTCGAAGACGCCGAGCGCGGCCGCGCCCTTGCCCATCGGGTCCTTCATCTGGGCCTCGGTGGGGTGGGGCCCGATGGCGGCGAGCTCCTGGTCGATCCGGCCCGTCTCGGCGCGGTGCAGGGTGCCGTAGGCGGCCGGGTCGTCCGACAGGCCGCGCATGAACCGGACCAGGCTGTCCTGGCCGACCGCCATCCGTACCGTGTCGCCGTCCTTCCACACCGAGTCGTGCCCGGTGTGGCCGTTGTAGACGTCGTTGCGGCCGTTGAGCAGCTCGTGGGTGTCCCCGACGTAGTCGGCGAGCGCGTTGGCGAGCGGCTGGCGCAGGGTGGCCGTGACCTTGTCGCCGCCGTGGTCCTCGTCCAGGGTGACGATGGTGTCGTGCATGACCCGGGCCTGGGCCTCGGAGTGCTTGCCGTCGTGGGCGGTGCCGGCCCGCTCGCCGGTGGAGGCGGCCTCGATCGCGGCGGCCAGGCCGCTCTGCGACAGCGGGTCGTCGATCTTGATCACGCCGGTGTAGCCGGTGATGTAGCCCTGCGGCCAGTCCCGTTCCTTCAACAGGAAGTGCAGTCGCTTGTTGCCGCCGTCGGCGCCCGGGTCCAGGTAGGACGTCGCGGCCTCGGGCTGGCGGCCCATCACGCCGAGCACCTCGTCCAGCGGGTCCGCGCCCAGCGAGGTGCCGTCGTGGGAGGCCTTGTAGCTCCACAGCCCCGGGTGCTTCTTCTCGCTCGCGATGATGTCGTCGGCGAGGTCGGTGAGGAAGGGCGTGGAGTACTTCGCGTCGCCCTTGGACATCAGCGTGCCGAGGATCTGGTAGCCGTAGACCGGCTCCGTGTTGGAGCCGAAGTTCTTCGTCCCGTTCTCCTTCAGCCCCTCGCGCCACTTCCGGTAGAACTCGGTGTTCGGGTCCTGGGTGGCCGAGGCGATGACGCGGGTCAGGTCGGTCTGCAGGCCCGGGTAGGCGGCCTTCTTCCCGCCGTCCTTGCCGGGGTTGTTGAGCTTCTCGGCGAGGTCGAGCGTCTTCTCGGGGCCGAGCCGGTCGAGCAGGGTCTGCGAGAACTGCGGGCTGTCGGCGTTGGCCCGCATCAGGTTCGCCAGCTGCGCCCGCTCGTCGTCGTTCAGGCTGTCGATCCGGGTGGCGAGGTCGGCCGCGCGCTGCGCGTCGGCCGCGTCTCCGCCACCCAGGGCCTGGCCGTTGAAGGTGTTGTCGGCGCTGCCGGCCTTCGACGCGCTGCGCAGGGCGCGGGCGGCACGCTGGTCGGCGTCGGTGGCCCGCTGGATGCCGGCCTCGATGGCCTGCGTCCACTTGCCCGCGGCCTCCTGGTAGGCCCGCTGGGTGTCGGGGTCGTGGTGGAGGTCGTTCAGGGTGCCCTTGTCGAGCGTGCTCGGGTCGAGCACGGCGACCCCGGTGCCGGTCACCTTGAAGCCGGCCTTGACCGCGCCGTCCGCTGCCTCGCGCACCTGCTTCTGCGCGGCCTCGAAGTCCGCGCGCGCGTCGTCGAGCAGGGAGGCCATCGCGTTCGCCTCGACCTGGGCGGCGGCGATCTGGTCCTTGGTGAGCACGAGCTGGAAGTTGGCCAGACCGGCGGTGCCGCCCGTCCAGAGCCCGTTGCGGGTCACCGAGAGCACGTCCCGGTCGAAATTGCCCTCCATCGTGTGGAACTTCTGGGCCATCTCCCGCCACTTGGTCGCGGCGGTGGACAGGGTGCCGGGGTTCGCGTTGAGGACGTCCTCGTATCCGAGCATGGGTCACCTCACCTTGAGCGAGTCGGCGATGGACTGGTTGGTGGTGTGGTAGTTGAGCGTGGTCTGCTGCATGGCCGCGCTGTTCCGGTGCAGGCGCGCGGTCAGCTGGTCGACCTGCTCGTGCCACTCGGTCAGCGCGGCGCGCAGCGCGCCGGCGGTGTCCCAGCCCCTGTGCGCGGCGGCCGCCGCGTTGGTCGACTCGTCCGCGGTCGCGCCGATGGTCTTGCTGTCCAACGCCATCCCGTTGAGTGCCGACTGGGCCCCGCCCATGGCCTGGGTGTTGACGCTGAACTGGTCGTTTGCCGCAGGTGTACTCACGTCTGAACTGCCCCCGTTCGACTTTCGCCTCGCGTGTCTGACCGACGGCCTGACAGGGTCCCGCAGTCGCGCGGCCACCGGGCGCCCGGGCACTCACTGAGCGGGGCGCCGTGGAAGGCGTCGTCGATCATCTGACGCGTTGTCCGCCCGATCGTACTAGAGGCTGGGTGTTCGATCGTGAGAGGGAGGGGAGTTGGGCTCGGCGACCTGTCCATCGGTGACCGTCCGCTCCCGGCGCGGTCGGTGCTGTGCCGCCCGGCCCCGCCCAGCAGCTCCTCCGGGCCGGACCCCCGAGGCCGCCGGAGCGCCTCCGGCCCGATGGCGGAGGCGCTCCGGCGGCGTGCTCCGACCCTCAGTGGCCGGCCGCGAGCTCTCCGCTGAGGCGGCCGTGGAGGTGGGCGCTCGGGATGTTGAGGCCGATGATCTCGACGGTCTTGCCGCGCCGGGCGTACTTGGTCTCGATGGCGTCGAGGGTGGCGACGGAGGATGCGTCCCAGATGTGCGACCGGCTGAGGTCGATGACGACGTGGGAGGGGTCGTTCGCGTAGTCGAACCGGCCGACGAGGTCGTTGCTGGAGGCGAAGAACAGCTCGCCGGTCACGGAGTAGACGACCTGGTCGCCGTCGGGGTCGGTGACGGAGGTGACGTCGGCGAGGTGGGCGACCCGCTTGGCGAAGACGACCATGGCGGTAACCGAACCGACGACGACGCCGATGGCGAGGTTGTGAGTGGCCACGACGCAGACGACGGTGATCACCATGACGGCGATCTCGCCGGTCGGCATCCGCCTGAGCGTCGTGGGGGCGATGGAGTGCCAGTCGAAGGTCGCGAAGGAGACCATCACCATGACGGCGACCAGGGCTGCCATCGGAATGTCGGAGACGACCGGGCCGAAGACGATGCACAGCACCATCAGGAACGCACCGGCGAGGAAGGTGGAGAGGCGGGTGCGGGCTCCGGACACCTTCACGTTGATCATGGTCTGGCCGATCATCGCGCAACCGCCCATGCCGCCGAAGAAGCCGGTGACGATGTTGGCGATGCCCTGGCCGATGGACTCGCGGGTCTTGTCGGACCGGGTGTCGGTGATGTCGTCGACGAGCTTGGCCGTCATCAGCGACTCCATCAGACCGACCAGCGCCATCGCGAGGGCGTAGGGAGCGATGGTGGTCAGGGTGTCCAGGGTGAGCGGCACGTCGGGCAGGCCCGGTACCGGCAGGGAGGACGGCAGCGCGCCCTTGTCGCCGACCGTGGGCACCGCGATCCCGGCCGCTACGGTGATGGTGGTCAGGATCGCGATGGACACCAGTGGCGCCGGCACGGCGGTGGTGATCTTCGGGAAGAGCACCATCAGGGCCAAGCCGCCGACGACCAGCGGGTACACGGCCCAGGGGACGTCGCTCATCTCGGGGATCTGGGCGAGGAAGATCAGGATCGCCAGGGCGTTGACGAAGCCGACCATCACGCTGCGCGGCACGAAGCGCATGAGCTTCGCGACGCCGAGCGCTCCGAGGGCGATCTGGAAGACTCCGGCGAGGATGACCGCGGCGACCAGGTACCCGAGGCCGTGCTCGCGGTTCAGCGGGCCGATCACCAGGGCGACGGCGCCGGTGGCGGCGGAGATCATCGCGCGCCGGCCGCCGACGACCGCGATCGTGACGGCCATGGTGAACGAGGCGAACAGGCCGATCCTGGGATCGACCCCGGCGATGACCGAGAACGAGATCGCCTCGGGGATCAAGGCGAGCGCGACGACCAGGCCGGCGAGGACCTCGGTGCGCCAGACCTTCGGGTCGGACAGCCAGTCGGGCTTGAGGCCGCGAAGGCGCGCGGACGGCGAAGCAGCAGGAGAGGTCAAGGGGACACCTGTCGTGCTCGGGCGCACCGCTGCGACGGGCCGGGGTGCGGGGGAGGACGCGAAGGGCCGGGGCGGCACCCTGCGGGCGACTCCGCGAACAGGGGAGCCGGAAGTCGAATCGGACGCCGCGGAGCGTGCGTGTGAGCGCGGGCCGGGGTTCAGGTCCGAGGGCGGAGCGTCACGGCGGGCAGGCGGCGGCGCCGGGCGTCATGGGCTCGCGCACGCTTCTCTCCTGCGGGAATCGGATCTTCGCCGGGGTGGCACCGGCCGTGACGTGCGGTAAACCGCCGGGCTGCGGTCGGCCGCCCACGCCGCGAGCAACTCTACCCTAACGTTAGGGTAGGGGTCGCGGGCGCCCGGGCGGGCGCCGGCCGGGGGCGACGAGAAGGTCAGAGGATCACGGGCGTGGACGGCAAGCACATGCAGATCGGCGAGGTGGCCGCACGGACCGAGCTGTCCCTGCGGACCATCCGCCACTACGAGGAGACCGGTCTGGTGGTTCCCTCGGCCCGCTCCCAGGGCGGCTTCCGTCTCTACACCGAGAACGACGTCGCCCGTCTGATGGTCATCCGCCGCATGAAGCCGCTGGGGTTCACCCTCGACCAGATGCGCGACCTCCTCGATGCCACCGATCGCCTGGACACGGACGGGGGACTCGACGGCGACGAGCGGCACAAACTGATCGAGCGGGTCCGCGCCTACGAGTCCGACGCACAGGACCGGATCACCGACCTGCGCGTCCAGCTCTCCCGGGCCGAGGACTTCGCCGCCACGCTCCGCCTGAGGATCGACGCCGTCGATCGCTGACGACACGGCTCCCCCGACCGGTCCGGAGCCCGGTCGGGGGACTCCTGAGCAGTGGTGGCCGTCTGCCGGGTGCGGGCGGTGCGGTGGCGGGGCGTGCGATGCCGCCGGGGCCGACGCCGGTACGAGTACGGCCGGTCGCCTCCGGCGGAGGCGCCACCGCCTGCTCAGGGTGCGGGTTCCTCGACCCTGTCCGGGACGACGCGGGGAATCACGCCGCTGTCCGCGAGCTGGCGGCGCAGCTCCCGGATCTCGGCCGTGAGGAGCAGGATGGCCTCGTGGTTGAGGTGGTCGTCCCGTTCCTCGGCCTCGAAGCGGGCCACGAACCAGGCGGCGATGTTCGCGGTCACCACACCGAGCAGCGCGATGCCGGAGAGCATCAGGGCCACGGCGAGCAGCCGGCCGAGACCGGTGGTCGGGGTGAGGTCTCCGTAGCCGACCGTGGTCATGGTGGTGAACGACCACCAGAGCGCGTCGCCGAGTGTGCGGATGCTCGCGGTGGGTGAGGAGCGTTCGATCTCCAGGACCGCCAGTGATCCGAACACCAGCAGACCGAGGACGGCCCCTGCCACATAGGTCGTGAATCGCACCTGGGAGGCCATCCGGACCCGTCGGCCGGCCAGCAGCATGGTGGAGACCAGACGCAGCAGCCGCAGCGGCTGGACCAGCGGGAGGAGCACCGAGGCGAGGTCGAGCGGGCTGCTCCGGATGAACGCCCAGCGCTGCTCCGCGAGGAGCAGCCGGGCCCCGTAGTCCACGGTGAACGCCGCCCAGACACCCCACTCGACCCAGGTCGCGCCCGTGAGCACCCAGGGGGCGGCACGGGGGGCCAGGACCGGTACGGCGTAGGCCACGGCGAACACGACCGACAGGAGGATCAGCGGGGTCTGCGTGCGCTGTTCCCAGCGTTCGCGGCGCGTCATACGGTCTTCCCTCTCTCCTCGCGCACGGTGTGCGGTCCTCACCCGGGCGCCTGCGGAGCCGTCACTCCGTCGTGGACGCGATGTCGTGCAGGGCGCTCGCCGAGTGCGTGGTGGCTGGATCCGAACGATAGCGTTCCGGGGACGTGCCCCGGCCGGTGGCTCGGCGTGCGGACGGGTGTCGGGGGAGCGTGCGGGCGGGGTCGCGCACCCCGGGACAGGGGTCGGTGCGATGCGGCGCCGGGCCGGCCCGTGTGCGCCCCGAACCGGCGACGCGGGCGGGCCGCACGATCCCATCGGGACCGTGCGGCCCGCCTGCCGGCGACCTCAGGGGCGGCTGATCACCCAGCCGCCCGGAAGGCCCTTCTCAGCTGGTGGGAAGCCAGGCCTTCCAGGTGGCCTCGTTCGCCTTCACCCACTTCTCGGCGGCGGCCTCCGCGGAGAGCTTGTCGCCCGCGATCATCAGCGCGACCTCGTTCTGCTGCTCGGTGGTCCACTTGAAGTTCTTGAGGAACTCGGCCGCCTTGCCGCCCTTCCCGGCGAAGTCCGCGTTGAGGTACTTCTGGAGCGGGGTGTTCGGGTACGCGCACGCGATCTTCTCGGCGTCGGCGTCGCAGCCGGGCTGGTAGTCGGGGAGCTTGACCTCGACCATCTCCACCTGGGCGTTCAGCCACTGAGGGGTCCACCAGTAGGTGAGGAACGGCTTCCCCGCGTCGGCGTTCTTCTTGATCTCGGTGATCTGGGCCGCCTCCGACCCGGCGTACTTCGTCTTGAGGTCGAGGTGGAGGTTCGTGATGAGGGCGTCGTCGTGGGTGACGTAGTCGGGCGAGCCTTCGAGGATCTGGCCCTTGCCGTCGCTCTCGCCGGTGCGCAGGTCCTGGGCGTACTTGTTGAGGTTCTTCCAGTCCGTCACGTCCGGGTGGGCGTCGGCGAAGTACTTCGGCACGAACCAGCCGATGTGGCCGGTGACGCCGAGATCGCCACCCTTGACGACGCTCTTGCCGACGTACTGCTTCTCCTGCTCCGGGTGGCCCCAGTCCTCCATGATCGCGTCGATGTCGCCCTTGCCGAGGGCGTCCCAGGCGAGGACCTCGCCCATCTGCTGGGTCTTGACCTGGTAGCCGAGCTCCTTCTCCAGCAGGTACTCGGCGACGGCCACGTTGGCCTCGGCCCCGACCCAGGAGGGGACGGTCAGGCGTACGGTCTTCGCGCCGGCGGCGTCGCTCTTCTTCCCGGTGTCGGCCGCGCTGCACGCGTTGAGCGCGAGCAGGCCGAGGACGGCGGTGGACGCGACGGCGATGCGGATTCTGCTGGTGTTGCGCATGGGTGAGGATGTTCCTTCTGTCGGGTGCCGGCAGGCTGTCGTGCCGGCGGAGGGTGTGGTGGCCGAGTGGCCGAGTGGCCGGGCGGAACGTCAGCGCGGGCGGCGCGCGGCGGGCTGCGTCACCCGGTCGAGCACGATCCCGAGGCAGACGATCGCGGCGCCGGCGGTCAGACCGAGGGCGAGGTCGCCCCGCGAGAGACCCTTGACCACGTCGTAGCCGAGCGCGCCGCCACCGACGAGACCGCCGATGATGACCATGGCCAGGACCAGGACGACGCCCTGGTTGACGGCGAGGAGCAGGGCCGGGCGTGCCATGGGGAGCTGTGCCTTCACCAGCTGCTGCCAACGTCCGGCCCCCAGGGACCGGGTTGCCTCCATGACCGCCGGGTCGGCGTCCTTGAGCCCCTCGGTGGTGATCCTCACGACGGCCGGCAGGGCGTAGAGCACCGCGGCGACGATCGCCGAACTGCGGGTGACACCGACGAGGGCCACCACGGGGATGAGGTACACGAACTGCGGCAGGGTCTGGAGGAGGTCGAGGACCGGGCGCAGCCAGCGCTCGACCCACGCGACCCGGGCGGCCAGCACTCCGAGGCCGGTCCCGAGGACCAGGGTGACGAGGACGGCGGCGATCACCTGGGAGAGGGTGTCGAGCGAACGCGTCCACAGACCGAGGACCCCGGTGGCGGACATGGCCAGGGTGGCCGTCACTGCGGTCCTCCAGGTGCCCACCAGCCTGGCGAGCAGGGCGACGAGCAGGAGCAACGACCACCAGGGCAGCCCCGTGAGGGCGTCCCGGAGGGGGTTGAGCGCCCAGGCGGTGAAGTTCGCCGACCACACCTCGGTGCCCCCGAGAACCGGAACGCCGGAGGAGAGATGGGAGGTGAGCCATTCCTGCGCCTGGTTGACGGGAGTGGAGATCGCGTACGTCCAGGTGCCCGGCCACTCCGGGGAGCCCGCCGTCCGGGCGGCGAGGGCGGCGACGGCGGTGCCGACGCCGACCAGCGTCCAGGCGCGGCCGCCGTGGAACCAGGGCGTCCCGGCCGGTGGCGCGGGGTCGGCGAGCCGTTCCCCGGCCGCCGCGGTCGTGCGGTCCAGCCACACCGCGATCAGCACGATCGGGACTCCGGCGGTGAGGGCCCCGCCCACGTCCACGGTGGCCAGCGCCCGGTACACCTCCTCGCCGAGCCCGCCAGCACCGACGAGGGCGGCGATCACGACCATCGAGAGCGCCATCATGATCGTCTGGTTGAGACCGAGCAGCATCCGGCGTCGGGCCAGCGGAAGCCGGGCCGTCCGGATCAGCTGCCACGGACCGGCGCCGAGTGAGCGGGCGGCTTCCAGGGCGGCGCGGTCGGCGCCGCGGACACCGAGCGCGGTGAGGCGCGCCATCGGCGGCGCCGCGTAGATCACGGTGCAGAACAGGGCGGAGGGGGTTCCGGTCCCGAAGACCAGGACGAACGGCAGCAGGTACGCGAACGCGGGAAGGACCTGCATGGTGTCCAGGACGGGCCGCAGCAGACGGTCGACGCGGTCGACGAGTCCGGCGGCGAGGCCGAGCAGGAAGCCCAGGAACGCGGAGACCGCGACGCAGACGAGCATCAGGGCGATGGTGGCGACGGTCGGCTCCCACATGCCCAGGACACCGCAGAGGCTCAGGGCGAGGAGCGTCGTGCCCGCGGTGCGCAGGCCGGTCCGGCCCGCCCCGGCCGCCCGCCAGGCGAGGAGCGTGGCCGCGGAGATCAGACCCGGCCAGCCAACGAAGTCGAGCACGCTCTGGACCGCGTCGACCGCGTCGGTGGCGGTGTTGGAGAAGTGGAGCAGGAAGTAGAGGAAGAGCGGGCTGGTGTCGCGGTTGTCGACGATCCATGAGTTCAGGTCGTCGAGGGGACCGGACACGTCGACGGTGAGGGAGTCCGGCCAGGTGCCGCCGGTGGCTCCGGCGACCGCCGCCAGCAGGAGGACGGCCGTGGCCAGACCGGACACCAGGAGGCGTCCGCCGAGCCTGGTCCGTGCGGTGGCCCGGACCCACCCTTCCCCGGCGGTTCCGGACGCCGGCTTGGTGGTGCTGTCGACGGCGCTCACACGGGCCCCCCGGTGGACAGGGTCGGTCGCCCGTGCCGGCTCGGCGGGGGGACGGGGTGGACGTGCGTCATCAGGCGGCCTCCTGCTCGTCGGAGACGTTCGCGACGACCGCGAGCAGGCGGGAGTGGTCGACGACGCCCAGGCAGCGGCCGTCCTCCATCACCCGGGCGGGCACACCGCTGCGGACGACGGACTCGATGGCCGCCACGACCGTCGTGTCCGGGGTGACGACCGGACCGGACTCGCTCTCGCCGTCGCGGGCGGGCCGCATCGCGGAGCGCACGGTCATCACGTGTTCGCGGGGCACGTCGCGGACGAAGTCCCGCACGTAGTCGTCGGCCGGTGCACCGACGATCTCCTCGGGCGTGCCGACCTGGACGACCCGGCCGTCGCGCATCAGGGCGATGCGGTCTCCGACCTTCAGCGCCTCGCTGAGGTCGTGGGTGATGAAGACCATGGTCCGGCCCTCGTCGCGGTGGAGACGGATCACCTCGTCCTGCATGTCCCGGCGTATCAGCGGGTCCAGCGCGCTGAACGGCTCGTCGAAGAGCAGGACTTCGGGGTCGACCGCCAGGGCCCGGGCCAGCCCCACCCGCTGTTGTTGACCGCCGGAGAGCTGACCCGGTCTGCGGTGCTCCAGGCCCTCCAGCCCGACCTTGGCCACCATCAGGGCGGCCTTCTCCCGCCGCTCGGCCTTGCCCATGCCCTGGATCTCCAGACCGTAGGCGACGTTGTCGAGGACGGAGCGGTGCGGCAGCAGGCCGAAGTGCTGGAACACCATCGCGGCGCGGTGACGGCGGAGGTCGCGCAGCTGCGCGCGGTCCATGTCGAGGACCGGGCGGCCGTCCATGGCGATCGTGCCGGACGTGGGTTCGATCAGCCGGGTCAGGCAGCGGACCAGTGTGGATTTGCCCGATCCGGAGAGCCCCATGACGACGAACGCCTCGCCCCGGTGCACGTCGAACGAGACGTCGCGGACGGCGGCGGTGCAGCCGGTCCGGGCGTGGAGTTCGGCGGCGGACAGGTGGGCGTGCTCGGCTGCCGCCGGAATCCGGTCCGCGCCGGGGCCGAACACCTTCCACAGGTCGCGCACGGCGAAGACCGGCTCGGTGGAGGCCATCACGCGTCACCTCCGGGGTGGGTACCGGTTCGTGGTACGGACCCGGTGAGGAGGTCGGCGCACTTCTCTCCGACCATCAGAACGCCGATCATCGGGTTGACGGCGGTCATCGTCGGGAAGACGGAGGCGTCGGCGATGCGGATGCCGCGGAGGCCGCGGATCCTCAGGTCAGGCCCCACGACGGCGAGTTCGTCGGTCGTCGCCCCCATCCGGCAGGTGCCGGCGGGGTGGTACACGGTGTGCGCCACCTTGCGGGCGTACTCGCTCAGGTCCTCGTCGCCGGTCACCTCCGGGCCGGGGCAGACCTCCCGCTTGAGCCAGCCCGCCAGCGGTTCGGTGGCCGCTACCCGACGGGCGATCCTGATCCCGTCCACCAGGGTCCGTGCGTCGTAGTCGTCTTCGTCGGTGAAGTACCGGAAGTCGAGGGCCGGCTTGACGGCGGGGTCGGCGCTGGTCAGGTAGAGCCTGCCGCGACTGCGTGGCTTGGGGATGTTCGGGGTCATCGAGACGCCGTAACGGGGCCGCTGGTAGCCGAGCCGCTCGGGGTTGTCGGTGAAGGGGATCTGGTAGAAGTGGAACATCAGATCGGGTCCTTCGGCGTCCGGGGTGCGGCGGACGAACAGACCCGCGTCGGAGTCCATCGCGGAGTTATCCGGGATCGGGCCGTGCGTCTCCCAGACGATGACCGACTCGGGATGGTCGAGCAGGTTCTCACCGACGCCCGGGAGGTCGTGGACGACGGGTATCGCCAGTGCCTCCAGGTCCGCCTTCGGCCCGACACCCGAGTGGAGCAGCAACCGGGGGGTGTCCACGGCTCCGGCGCAGACCACCACTTCGCGGGTCGCCTCGACGAGCAGCTCCGTGCCGTCCTCGGTGCGGACCCGTACGCCGGTCGCCCGGGTGCCATCGAACTCGATCCGGTACGCCCAGGTTTCGAGCATCAGGTGCAGGTTGGGGCGGTCGAGGAACGGGTGGAGGTAGGCGACCGAGGCGCTGGAGCGCCGGTTGCCGTCCGGGTGGTAGGCGAGGTCGAAGAACCCGGCGCCCTCGTGGAACGGCTTCTCGTTGAAGCCCTCGACCTTCGGCACGCCGAGCGTCGTCGACGCCGCGTCGACGAAGTCGCGGGCGATGGCGTTCCGGTCCTTCTCGTCGACGGGGACGATGTTGTTGCGCAGCCGGCCGAAGTACGGCTCCATCGCGGCGGCGTCCCAGCCCTGTGCTCCGGCCGCAGCCCATTCGTCCCAGTCCGAGGGCAGTGGCTTGAAGGCGATCAGGGTGTTGTGGGAGGAGCAGCCGCCGAGCACCCGGGCGCGGCTGTGCCGGATGTGCGAGTTGCCGCGGGGCTGCTCGGTGGTGGGGTAGTCGTAGTCGAGCTCGCCGCCGAGCAGGTCCATCCAGCGTCGCAGGGTGAGGACTTCAGGGCGGTCGACGTCGCTCGGGCCGCCTTCGATCAGGGCGACGCGGACCTCGGGGTCCTCGGTGAGCCGGGAGGCGATCACCGATCCCGCGGTGCCGCCGCCGACGACGACGTAGTCGAATTCGGGCATGCGTGAGTGCTCCTCGTACGGAGGGACGGACTGTTGTGAAGGGGGGGGCGGTCAGCCCGCGAACCAGCGCACCGGCTCCGGGGCGAGGTTCTCGTAGACGTGCTTGGTCTCCCGGTACTCGGCCAGGCCGCTGGGCCCGAGTTCGCGGCCGATCCCGGAGCGGCCGAACCCACCCCACTCGGCCTGCGGGAGGTACGGGTGGAAGTCGTTGATCCACACCGTGCCGTGCCGCAGTCGGGCGGCCACCCTCCGGGCCCGAGCCTGGTCCGCGGTCCACACTGCTCCGGCGAGGCCGTACTCGGTGTCGTTGGCCAGGGCGACGGCCTCGTCCTCGGTGCGGAACGTCTCGACGGTCAGGACCGGTCCGAAGACCTCCTCGCGGACGACCCGCATTCCCCGGTGGCACTGGTCGAGCACCGTCGGGAGGTAGAAGTAGCCGCCGGCCGGGCGGTCCTGCGACGGGGCGGGGCGGGCCCCGCCGGACCGCAGTGCGGCACCCTCCGCGAGCGCGGACGCCACGTACGCCTCCACACGCTCCCGCTGCTGCTCGGAGACCAGGGGCCCGCACTCCACGCCGTCGGCCGTGCCGCGTCCGACCCTGATCCTGGAGGCGCGCCGAGCCAGCTCGGAGACGAAGCGGTCGCTCACCGACTCCTCGACGATGAGGCGCGAGCCCGCGGAGCAGACCTGGCCGCTGTGGATGAACGCGGCGTTCAGCGCCTGGTCCACCGCCGTGTCGAAACCCTCCTCGGTGGCGCAGGAATCGGCGAAGACGACGTTGGGGTTCTTCCCGCCGAGTTCCAGCGCGACCTTCTTCACCGTCGCGGCCGCCGCGCGCATCACCGCGGTGCCACTGGCCAGACCGCCGGTGAACGAGACGAGGTCCACACCGGGGTGCTCCGACAGCCGGGCGCCCACCGGGTCGCCCGGGCCGGTCAGGACGTTGGCGACACCGGGGGGCAGGCCGGCCTCGACCAGGAGCCGGACGAGGGCGACGGTGGTGAGGGGCGTGATCTCGCTCGGCTTCAGCACGAAGGTGTTGCCGGCCGCGAGCGCCGGCGCGACCTTCCAACTGGCCTGCAGCAAGGGATAGTTCCACGGGGTGATGAGTGCGCACACCCCGACCGGTTCGTGCACCACCTCGCTTCGCACGTCCGCCGACCCGGCATCCACGACCCGCCCGCCGTGCTCACCTTCGACCAGGCCGGCGAAGTAGCGGAAGGCGTCCGACGCGCAGTCGACGTCGGTCCGCCCCTCCTCGGCGGTCTTCCCGGCGTCCCGGCTCTCCAGCAGGCCAAGCTCCACGCGGTCCCGCTGGAGGAGGTCGGCCACCCGGCGGAGCAGTGCGGCCCGTTCGGCCGCCGGGGTGCCCGGCCACGGCCCTTCGTCGAACGCCCTGCGGGCGGCGGCCACCGCCGCATCGACCTCCTCGGCGCCCGCCTCGGCGACGACGGCCAGAAGCTCGGCGTCGGCAGGATCGGTGATCCCGCGGGTGGCTCCCGACGTCGCCTCCCGCCAGGTTCCGTCGATGTGAATGCTCTGTCGTTCTGACACGTCAGGTGTTGCCTTCCGTCTGCTGCGGCTTTCCCGGCGGCCGTCACCGGTGGCGTGCCCGCCGCGGGCGGGGACCCGGCGCGCCGGTGGTCGACGGGCGAGCGAATCGCCAGGAATCCGGTCGGACCCCTCCGGTGCGGTGGCCGCGTCCGCGGGCAGGTGCGGCGTGCCACCGGGGTGTCGACCGGCCCCGCCCCAGGCCGCGCCCGGTCCGGGCGGTGGGCGCCCCGGGTCGGGGCGTGGATGGGTAAGGCCGGTCGAACCCGACATATCTTTGCACAGTGCAAAGGTTTTCCCCACCCCCCGGGTGGGCCGACCGCCCTCCCGGGGGCGTCCGGCGCGGTCCGGAAGGCGTGCCGTGACGACCCGGGCCGCGGCTCGCGCGACCGGCCGGGTCGCTTCGAGCGGGGCGGCCGAAGCTGCCTGGGCCGCTGCCCGGCCGCGCGGTGGCGTGAAACCGCCGTGGCCCGGTCTTCTGCCCGGGGTCTCCATTGCCAAACCTTTACGCTGGAGAATGTTTGTGAACGGTCCTCCTCGCCGCCTGCTCGCAGGCCTGTGAATCCGGTCCGCATCCGCCTCGGTCGTGCCGTCGTGAGGGTTGCCGTGAGGGTTGCCGGGAGCGGTGCGCGCGGTGCGCCGGGGAGCCGCACGGGGGGAGCCTCGGGAGGCGTCGGGGGAGCGGCGGTCGGGCGGCGCCGTCCCGCACGGCCGGCGCCGGAAGGGGGGGCGGTGGCGGAGTGTCGGCGGCCGATAGGGGCCGGCTCCGGAGGGAGGCCGTGTTCCTGCCGGGCGGGAGTGGCGTGTGTCCCGATACTTGTGCACATGCTCAGGAGCGTCAGGGACCGTGTCCTGCCGGATCGCCAGAGACGTCTTCTCGGGGACCTGGCGGAGGATCTCGACCTGACCTCGGGCGATACCAGGGCGAAGCAGTCCGCGTTCTGGACGATGCTGACCCTGTCGGCGGTGATCGCCGCCGGCGGAATCCTGACCGACTCGACGGCCACCGTCATCGGGGCGATGATCATTGCCCCGCTGTCCACGCCGATCATGGGCATCGCCCTGGGCGCCGTTCAGCGCCGACGCAACGGGGCGGTCACCTTCGTCGTCCTCGGCTGCCTGCTCGTGGTGACGGTCGGTGTGCTGTTCTCGCTCGTCGTGCCGCGCACCTACGACCTGCTGTCCAACAGCCAGATCTCCGGCCGCACCTCACCGGGGCTGCTCGACCTGGTCGCCGCCCTGGCCACCGGATTCGCGGGCGCCGTCGCGCTCGCCCGCAAGGACGTCGCCGCCGTCCTGCCGGGGGTCGCGATCGCCATCTCGCTCGTTCCGCCGCTGGTGGTGGTGGGCGTGTGCCTCGGGCAGGCCGCCGGATGGCTCGCCCTCGGAGCCCTGGTGCTCTTCCTGTCCAACCTCCTCGCGCTGGTCTTCGCCGGCATGGTGGTCTTCGCCGCGCTGGGCTACGGCAGCGCGGAACCCGAAGGCGCCGCCCTTCGCCCCCTGCGCCGGGTGTACGTCATGGTCGCGCTGCTGCTCACCGCCGTGTTCCTGCCGCTCGCCGCGAACACCGTGACGGTGGTCCTGCTGAACATCTGGACCGCGCGGGTGGAGAACGCCGCCGAGGCCTGGCTCGCCGGGCGGCCGGGCGCGTCCGTCACCAGCGTGCAGGCGAAGTCCCGGACCTTCTACGTCTACGTCCGCAGCCCCGCAGGCATTCCACCGGTCGAGGACCTGCTGGCCGACCTCGAAGGGAAGGTCCCCGACGGCATCCCCATCGTCGTCGACACGACCACGGGCCAGAGCATCCAAGCCGGGCGGGTCGGGGGATGACGCGAGCCGGCGGGCACCGGGGCTCCGGGGCGCCCGGGGCCCCGGGCGCCCGGCCGCCTCCGAGGGCCGGACGCCGCCGGTGTCACCGGGCCGTCACTCGGCGTGTCCGCCGCCGGCGCCGGCGGTGGGGACGCGTCCCGCCGGAGCCGACCTTACGGAAGACGAACGTCGACCCCGGGGCGGCTCCCGGGCCGCGGCCGGTACTCGTATCCTCGGCGAGGTGAACGACAGCCCCCCTTCCGCCGGACCACCGGACCCCGCCCGCATCCTGGTGGTCGACGACGACCTCACCGTGGGCGAGGTCGTCGCCGGCTACCTCACCCGGGCCGGGCACCTGGTCGACCGGGCCGGCGACGGCGACCAGGGCCTCGCCCTGGCCCGCGCGCACCGCCCCGACCTCCTGGTGCTCGACCTCATGCTCCCCGGGATCGACGGCCTGGAGGTCCTGCGCAGACTGCGCGCCTCCGAGGACGGCGCCGACCTCCCGGTGGTCCTGCTCACCGCCAAGGGGGACGAGGCCGATCGCATCCTCGGCCTGGAACTCGGCGCGGACGACTACGTCACCAAGCCCTTCAGCCCGCGCGAACTCGTCCTGCGGGTCCAGTCCGTCCTGCGCCGCTCCCGAGCCGCCGCGCCGGCGGCGTCGGCCCCCGGACCGCTGGTTTCCGGGGACATCACCCTCGATCCGCAGGCCCGCCGTGCCCACCGGTACGGGAACGAACTCCTCCTCACGCTAAGGGAGTTCGACCTGCTCGCATTCTTCCTCCGGCACCCCCGGACGGTCTTCCCCCGGCAGGAGCTGATGCAGCGGGTCTGGGGCTGGGACTTCGGCGACCTGTCCACCGTCACCGTCCACGTCCGCCGCCTGCGCGAGAAGATCGAGGACGACCCCGCCGCGCCGACGCTGATCACCACGGTGTGGGGCGTCGGCTACCGCTACGACCCGGTCACGGACGAGAAGGACGGCCCCGCGTGAAGGACCTGCTGCTCATCGCCCTGTTCGCAGGGCTCGGCGCCACGGGCGCCGGCCTGCTCGGATGGGTCGCCGTACGGCTGCTCCGCCGCCGCTCGATGGCGCTCTCGCTCTTCTGCGTCGCCGCCGTCACCGTCCTCGCCGTCACCTCCGGGACGTTCGCGGTCGCCCAGGCGATGTTCCTGTCCCGGCACGACCTCGGCGTGGTGATAACGGTCCTGGGTATGGCGTCCGTGGTCTCGTTGCTCACGGCCGCCCTGCTCGGACGCCAGGTCGTGGCCGGCAGCCGCGCCCTGGCCGCCGCCGCCCGGACCGTCGGAAGCGACGCCGGCTTCACCGCGCCGGAGCACCCCCTCGGGCTCGAACTGGCCCAGCTCAGCGCGGAACTCGCCGCCACCAGTGCCCGGCTCGCCGAGTCGCGTGCCCGGGAGCAGACGCTGGACGCCTCGCGGCGCGAGCTGATCGCCTGGATCTCCCACGACCTGCGCACCCCGCTCGCCGGGCTGCGCGCCATGGCCGAGGCCCTGGAGGACGGAGTGGTCGACGAGCCGGAGCACTACCTCAAGCGGATCCGCACCGAGGTGGAGCGGCTCACCGGGATGGTCGACGACCTCTTCGAACTCTCCCGCATCCAGGCCGGTGCACTGTCCCTGTCGGTGTCGCGGGTGTCCGTCTACGACCTGGTCGACGACGCACTGGCCGGAGCCCACCCCCTGGCCCGCCAGCGCGGGGTCCGTCTGGAGGGCGGTCAGGTCGCAGCCGAGCCGGTCGAGGTGGACAGCCGGGAGATCACCCGGGTGCTGGGGAACCTCCTCGTCAACGCGATCCGCTCGACACCCGAGGACGGCGTCGTCGCGGTCTCGGCCCGCCGTGAGGTGGACGAGGTCGTCCTCGCGGTCACCGACGGCTGCGGGGGCATCCCCGAACAGGACCTCTCCCGCGTGTTCGAGACCGGCTGGCGCGGCAGCGCCGCCCGGACGCCGCGACGCGATCCCGGCGAGGGCGGGGACAGCGGGGCCGGCCTCGGACTGGCGATCGTCCGCGGCATCGTCGAGGCCCACGCCGGCCGCGCCCGGGTGCGCAACGTCGCCGGAGGCTGCTGCTTCGAGATCGCGCTGCCGGCGGCGCGCGGGTAGTCAGGCCCGCAGCGGCGCGGCGGCGAACTCCGCCATCCCGGCACGGAACGGCACCCGGGCCCGCCAACCCAGCTCGTCACGCAGCCGGGAGGAATCCGCGGTGATGTGCCGGACGTCCCCGAGCCGGTACTGCCCGGTCACCTCCGGCGCCGGCCCGCCGTAGGCGTCGGCCAGCGCCCGGGCCATCTCGCCGACCGTGCGCACCTCCCCGCTGCCCACGTTGTACGCGCGGACGCTGCCCGGAAGGCGGCCGCCGACGTCCTCCAGGGCGGCCAGGTTCGCCGCCGCGACGTCGTCGACGTGGACGAAGTCCCGACGCTGGCCGCCGTCCTCGAACACCCGGGGGGCCTCGCCGCGGGCGAGTGACGAACGGAACAGGGAGGCCACCCCGGCGTACGGGGTGTCGCGCGGCATGCCCGGGCCGTAGACGTTGTGGTAGCGCAGCGCCAGGACGGACCCGCCGCACGCGCGGGCCCAGGCGGCGGCCAGATGCTCCTGGGCGAGCTTGGTCGCGGCGTACACGTTCCGGGGATCGCCGGGCGCGTCCTCCGCCACCAGGCCCGGCCGGAGCGGGGTCCCGCACTGCGGGCAGGGCGGTTCGAACCGGCCGGCGGCGAGATCGTCCGGGTGCCGCGGACCGGGCGACACACTCCCGTGCTCCGGGCACGCGTACCGGCCCTCGCCGTAGATCACCATCGACCCGGCCAGAACCAGGTTCCGCACCCCCGCGCGCGCCATGGCGGACAGGAGCACCGCCGTGCCGAGGTCGTTGCAGCCGACGTACTCGGGCGCGTCGTCGAGGTCGAGACCGAGACCGACCATCGCCGCCTGGTGGCAGACCGCGTCCACCCCGGCCAGGGCTCGTTCCACCGTCGACGCGTCCCGTACGTCACCGTGCCGGAACTCGACGCCGGGAGGTAGGTCGGGGGCCGACCCCGACGGGTGGACCGCGGGCAGCAGGGCGTCCAGCACCCGGACTCCCCGGCCGGCCTCGGCGAGAGCACGTACGACCGCCGAACCGATGAACCCGGCGCCGCCGGTGACCAGAATCCTCATGGCCGGAACGCTACCGGCGGAGCTGACCCGTGGGCCGTCGCCGCCGAGGGGCGTCAGCAATCCGTAAGACGGACCCGCCGGGTCACCGGAGTGAGGCGGGCGAGCGCGTGCGCCCGGAAGTCAGGGGGCCGCCGTCGTGCGCCGCCTCACCAGCCGCCTGGTGCGGCTGCACGGAACGTCCCGCCCCCGCCACCCGGCCGCGGGCCCCGGCGCGGGACGCCGGACCGGCCGACTTCCCGCGCCGCGGCACCGCCGGGAAGGAGGCGCCCCGGCGGTGCCGGGCGCCCGCCGTCCCGCAGGCGGACAATGGAGAGCCAGTGCCAGGGTGTGCCGGAAGGGAGGCCGCCGCCGACACCGCGTGTGCGGGGCGGCCCCGCGGCCCGAGCACCCCTGTCCGGTCGCCGACCGGGAGGTGCCCATGCCGACCGTCCCCGTCCTCCACGGCAGCGTGCTGCTGCCGCGCCTCGCCCGCGTCGTGCACTGGCCCGGGCGCCGCCGCCCGCCGCCGCGTCCCGACCCGACCACTCAGCTGACCCGCCTGGCCGACGTCCTGGCCGAGGCGGTCGCCGAGCAGGTGCCGACGGACCTGGTGGTGGCCGGCTGCGGCGAGCCGGGTCCGGTGCCCGGCACGCTGGCCCGGGCCACCGGGCTGCAGGCCGTGCGCTGGTCCCGGCTCGCGACCAGGCTCCGGGACCTGCCCGCCGACGGGGACGTCGCCGGGCTGCGGGAGCACGCGCTCCGGCTGGTGCTCTACCACGAGTGGATGCTGCGGCACTCCGCCGACCTGGCCTTCACGTCCCACCCGGACGAGCGCACCGAGCAGGCCCGGCTCCGGATCAACGGCCTGGGGGCTCCGGCCGACCGGCTGCGCGAGCTCTACCTCATGGTCCGCGCGGAGTCCGACCGCACCCGCCGGGAGCGGGCGGGGCCCTGAACGGCGGTGCGGTCCGGCCCCTGGGATCACGGCGGTTTCCAGGGGCCTTCGCAGGTCCGGCCGGAGGCACAGGTCCGGCCGTCCCGCCGTCCGGCCGGCGTCGACCTCGCCGAACCGGCCGTTCACGTCGGCGAGGTCGTCGGCGGCGCCGCGCGGAGACGGGAGGGCGGTCAGGGGTGGCCGACGGGGCGTCGAGTGCCGGCTGGTGCCCGTGCGGAGCCGGCGGTCCGCTCATCCGGCGTGCCCGGCCCGCCGGACCGCTCACGGTGCGCCGGCGGTGGGCTCCTCGGTGGTGCGCCCCTCCTCGCTCGGCTTGCGCCGGGGGAGGTGGCGGGTGAACAGGAGGCTCACCGCGGTGATCCCCGAACAGGCGAGCACGGCCGTCTTGAGGCCGTCGAGCTGCGCCTGCCGGTAGTCGTCCACGATCGCGGCCGCCTCGTCGGGCGGCACCTCGGGGTGCGCGGCGAGGGCCGCCGCCACGTCGTCGGCGGGTACGAACGCCACACCCGCCTCCAGTTGGACGGCGGCCTGTTCGGCGACGGCGCCCGAGATGCGCGGGTCGTCCTCGATCCTGGTGCCGGCCGCGCCGGCCAGCGCGCCGATCAGGATGGCGCCGATGAGGGCCGTCCCGAGTGAGGAGCCGAGGTTCTGCGCGGTGTACTGCAGGCCGCCCGCCTCGCTGCGGTCCTTCGTCGCGACGCTCGACTGCACGGTGTTTCCCAGCTGGGAGGCGAGCATCCCGAGGCCGAGGCCGAGCAGGGCCATCGCGCCGGCGAACGAGGCGCCGCGCAGCTCGGGCTCGATGGCGGTGATCAGCCAGAGCGTGGCGGCGAGCAGGACGAGCAGGCCGGTCCGGACGATCGTCCGCGGAGAGGCGATCCGCAGCAGCAGCGTGCCGCTCATCGAGGCGGCGAGCATCGTCACGGAGACCGGCACCAGCTTCAGTCCGGTCTCGAAGGCGTCGAGCCCCTGTACCACCTGGAGGTACAGCGGGATGACGAAGAACAGCCCGAGCAGGATGGTGTTCTGGTTGAACAGCGTCGTCAGCCCCGAGCGGAGCGCGGAGTTGCCGAACAGGTCCAGCGAGACCAGGGGGTCCCGACCCCGGGCCTCACACCGGCGCTCGTGGCGGCAGAACGCGTACAGCAGCGCGGCCCCGAAGGCGACGACGAACAGGGTCGGCGAGAAGCCGAGGACGGTGAACGGCGGATTGCGCGGCTTCACCCAGCCCCAGGTGCCGCTCTGCAGCACGGCGAGGACCATCAGCGCGAGGCCGGCGGCCGACAGGACGACGCCCGCGGTGTCGAGCCGGGCCCGGTGCTCGGGCGGTGGCTCGGGCGGGATCCACCGCATCATGAGCAGGATCGCGACGACCAGCACGACCTCCCCGACGAACACCAGCCGCCAGGTCAGGTAGGTCGTCACCCAGCCGCCGAGGAGCGGGCCGACGGCGATCCCGGCCCCCGCCAGGCCGCCCACCACCCCGTACGCCACCGCCCGTTCCCGGCCGGTGTAGGAGCCGGCCACCAGCGCCGCCAGGGCGGGCAGGACGAGGGCCGCCCCGAGGCCCTCGATCACCGACCAGCCGAGGGCGAGGACCCCGAGCGTGGGCGCCGCCGCCGTGAGCCCGGAGCCGACCGCGTAGATCATCAGGCCGACGACGAAGACCCGGCGGCGGCCGAACATGTCGCCGAGCTTGCCGCCGGTGAGCATGAAGGCCGCCATCACCAGCGTGTAGAGGGTGATGACGGCCTGGATGGCGGTCACCTCGGTGTCGAAGTCCTCGACCAGCTGGCTGATCGAGACGTTCATCACCGAGGCGTCCAGCACCATGAGGAACTGGGCGGTCCCGAGCACGACCAGCGGCTTCCACCGGCCCATTGCGTCTCCAGGTCGTCGGGCCCGGCCCGGAGGGGGCGGGCCGGGCGTGGACGTCAGCGTGGTGCCGGCGGATGCCGGCCGGGCTTCCGACGCCGTCCTCAGCTGCCGAGGATCCGCGCCTTCTGGGCGGCGAACTCCTCCTCGGTCAGGACGCCCTGTTCCTTGAGGGTGGCGAGGTCCTTGAGCTGGTCGAGCTTGTCCTCCATGGTGACGCCGGCCGGCGGTGCGGCGGGCGCCGGCGCGACCGGCTGCGGGGCGGGCGCCTGCGGGGCGGGCGCCTGCGCGGCCTCCTGCTGCGCCCAGCGGCCGGCCTGGCGGCGCGAGACACGGTTCGACACGGCGGTGGCCGTACCGGCGACGACGGCCGTACGGGCGACTCCGCGAATGAGTCCTGGCATGGCTTCCTGCCTGGGGTCGGGGGGAAGGGTGGGCGCCGGCCGGACGGCGGGCGGCGCGGCCCGCGAGGGGCGCGTGGCACCGGGCCCGGCCGACGGGACGCGGTCAGACCGAGGCCTCCAGCGCATTGAGCGCCGCGACGACGTCCTCGACGGGGATCCGACCGCTCGCGATCATGCGGGCACCGGCGTGGCGCAGTGCCTTCACGAGCGGCGCGGCCCACAGGTTCTCGTAGAGGAAGACGGCGGCGGAGTCACCGGGGGCCAACAGGGCACCGGCCTCCGCGACGTCGTCCTCGCCGATCAGGCCGGAGGAGATGCCCTCGAAGAAGGTGAGGTCGAGTTCGCCGTCACCGGTGACGTCGGCCAGCGCGATGCCGCTGACCGTGCCGTCCTCGGCCTTCGTGATGAAGGTCAGGTCGAGGATGCGGATGATGCCGCGATCGACCAGGTCGACGAGGACGGGCATCCCCTCGCCGGTCATCCGGCTGCCCGGGAACTCCACGACCACGTAGTCGATGGGGCCGACTTCGTCGAGTTCGCTGGATTGGTTGCTCACGACGGCTCCTGACGGTGGGGTCCGATCGGCGCACCGCACGGCCCGGCGGGCGATCCGGTGCGCTCCTGCGACGCTAACCCGCCGCCGGGGGAGTGCGGATCACCTGCTGGGGGTGACCCGGAGCCGGTGCGGGGCCGACGGCGCGGGGGCGTTCGGGGGACCAGGGGTCACCCCGGTGGGGTAGTCCTGCTGGCCGCGTGCGGGGTGGCGGCACTTGGCTGGTCGGGAGGGCCCGTCACGGGCGCCGCAGCTGCGGGCCGCTGGAGGAGAGATACATGCCATCGTCTGAACCCGACAGTCCCCAGTCCGGTGGTGCCGAGTCCGGCGGTGCTCCGTCGGGTGGGACGGAGTCCGGCGGTCCCGCATCCGGGGGCTCGGAGTCCGGAGGTCCGGAGTCCGGTGTTCCCGCGGCCGGTGGCCCGGAGCCCGGTGCTCCCGCGGCCGGTGGCGCCGCGGCGGGTGGCCCCCCGCCCGCCGGCCCTCCGGCCGGTGCCCCGGCGCGCCCCGTGCCCGGGCCGACGGAGTCCGAGGAGCTGCGGGCGCTGCACGAGCGCGTGGCGCAGCTGGAGTCCGACGCCGCGAAGCGGGCGCCCACCCACCACCGGATGCGCACCTTCGGCTCCACCGTCCTGGTGATCGTCGCCTCGATCCTCTCCCTGCTGGCCGTCATCGCGGTCTGGGCCCACAACGAGGTGACCGACACGAACCGCTTCGTCTCCTCGCTCGCCCCGCTGGCCCGCGACCCCGACGTCCAGAACGCGCTGGCGAACCGGCTCACCAACGCCGCCGTCGAACAGATCGACGTCAAGGCACTGGTCAACGACCTCTCGCAGGCGGCCACCGAGCAGGGCGTGCCGCCGCGGCTCGCCGACCTGATCGGCGGGCTGAGCGGCCCCCTGGAGGGGGCGCTCACCAACGTCATCCACTCCGCCGCCGAGAAGGTGGTCACCAGCGACGCCTTCGCCACGGTCTGGGAGCAGGCCCTGCGCCTCGGCCACGCCTCGATGGTGAAGGCGCTGACCGGCGAGGGCGGTGGGGCCGTCCAGCTGAAGAACGACGAGGTGACCATCGACATCGGGCCGATGGTCGACAGGGTGAAGACGGAGCTGGTCGACGCCGGGTTCGCGCCCGCCGCGAAGATCCCGGCCGTGCACACCGACTTCGTGGTCTTCTCCTCGCCCGACATCGCCAAGATCAAGGGCGGCTTCCGGCTCCTGGAGGTGCTGGGCAACTGGCTGCCGGTGATCGTGGTGCTGGTCGCCGCGGCGGGCGTCTTCGTCGCCTTCAACCGGCGCCGCGCCCTGGTGGGGGCCGCGGTGGGCATCGCGCTGGCCATGCTGCTGATGGGCATCGCCCTGACGGTGTTCCGGTCCTACTTCCTCGACCACCTGCCGTCGGACGCCTCGCCGGCCGCCGCCGGTGCCGTCTACGACGCCCTGGTGACGTACCTGCGCACGACCGTGCGGGTGGTGGGCGTACTGGCCCTGGTGGTGGCCGTCGGGGCCCTCATGATCGGCCCCTCGCGAGCCGCCGTGACGATCCGCTCGGTCTGCGGCCACGGGGTCGCCGCGGTCCGGCACGCCGCCGACTCGGCCGGCTTCCACGCCGGTCCGGTGGACGCGTTCGTGCGGCGCTGGAAGCGGTGGATCGGCATCGTGGTGCTGCTCGGCGCCGCCGTGATCTTCGCCTTCTGGGACCACCCGACCGGCCTGGTGGTGTTCTGGTTCGCGGTGGTGGTGCTGGTGCTCTTCGCGATCCGCGAGTTCTTCGCCCCCTCGTACCCGGCCGGTGGCCCTCTCGTGCCGCGTGCCCAGGCCGCCGAGCCCGGTCCGCCGGCCGCGGCCGGCCACGGCGGCGCGGCCGGCGCCTGAGGACCGGCGTCCCGCCCGCCCGGGTGCGCCCCGGCCTCGCGCCGGGCTCACCTGGGCGGGGTGATGCCCGGGGGCGCCCGCGTCCGTGAGCATGGTGACGGGGCCGACCGGATCCCTCCGAGGGCCGGCGCGGTCCCGGGAGGCGTGGATGCGGTACGAGATCCGGGTTGCGGGCGCGATGACCGACGACCTGTTGCACGGCTTCCCCGAGCTGGAGAGCTTCGTCGTGGCCGGCCAGACCGTGCTGGTCGGCCGGATCGTCGACGAGGCGCACCTGTACGGGCTGCTCGCCCGCTTCCAGGCGCTCGGCCTGCGGATCGTCGAGCTGCGGCAGCGCTCCGAATGACCGGCCGGCCGGCCGGCCGCCCGGGCACGGTGACGGGCCGGGTGGCCCCGGGGAACCACCCGGCCCGGTCGTCGGCCGGTGTGGGCGCGGTCGGCACCGGCGGCCGTTCCCGCCCCCTCGGCGGGCGGCGCGCAGGCCCGGGCAGGCGGCGCGGCGTCAGACGGTGCGCAGCTCCTGCCACCGGGCGGGGTCGGCGAAGTGGACGTCGTACCGGTCCTGGTGCGCGTGCAGCGTGCCGAAGTCCTCCTCGCCCGCGGCGATCCGGCCCAGGTGGCGGAAGTAGCCGAAGCGCTCGACGCCGGGCGTCGCCACCACGAAGAGGTCGGCCGGTGTGCCCGGCGCCGCCCCGAACGCGTGCACCAGGCCGGGCGGCACCACCACCAGACCGCCCGCGGCGACCTCGACGAGCCGGTCGCCGAGCAGGAACGCGGCCCTGCCCGCGAGGACGTGGAACAGTTCGGTGCTGCGGGCGTGGTGGTGCGGGCGGGCACCGTCCGCACCGGGGGCGAGCAGCAGGCGGTTGGCCCCCAGGGCGCCGTGGGTGCCGCTGGCGTCGGCGAGCAGCCGGAACGCGCTGCCGGCGGTCAGCGGCACCTCCTCGGCGGCGTCGGGGTGCACCACCAGGGCTCCACCGTCGTCGGCGGGCGTGGGCCGACGGGCCGTGGCCGGAGCGGGAGCCGACGGGAACGGGCCGGACGGTGCAGGGCCGGACGGCGGCAGGACGGCGGGTGACGGCATGCGTGATCCTCCAAGTGGTCGCGCCCGGGTCCCGGCGGCGGGCCGGCCGGGCGGCCTTCATTCGACCGCGGGAATGGCGCCGCCACCAGGCGCGGTTGGCGATGGCACGGATCAGCTCCGGTGATGGGTGGACGGGAGGGCGGGGCGTGGAGCTCGGGCAGCTCAGGTATTTCCTCGCGGTCGTCGAGGACGGCGGCTTCGGCCGCGCAGCCGTGCGGCTCGGGGTGGTCCAGTCGGCGGTCAGCCAGCGGATCCGCGCACTGGAGCGGGGCCTCGGCCTGGAGCTGTTCGACCGCTCGGGCCGGCATGCGCGGCTCACCGCCGCGGGGGAACGCCTGCTCGTCGAGGCGCGGGCGGTGCTGGAAGCCGCGGACCGCACCCGTGAGGTTGCGGCCGGCCTCGCCGCCGGCGGCGACGGCCTGCTCCGGCTCGGCGTCGTGCACGGTCCCGGACCCCGGCTCTACCAGGTCCTCGGTGCGCTCGCCGAAGTGGCACCCGGGCTGCGCGTCCGCCCGGTCCGGCTCCCGCCGGCGCAGCGGCCCGCCGCGGTGCTCGCCGGCACCCTGGACGCCGCCTTCCTGCGCGGCCGGGTGACCGTGCCCGGGCTGGAGCTGCTGCCGATGTGGACGGATCCGCTGTACGCGGCGCTGCCCGCGGACCACCCCGCGGCGGCGGACCCGGAGCCGGAACCCGCCCGGCTGGCCGCCCTGCCGCTGCGCCTCGCACCGCGCGAGGCCAATCCGGCCTTCCACGACCTGCTGACGGGCGCCCTGCCGGACGGCGCGGGGTTCGTCCGCGGGCCGGAGTTCACCACGCTCGCCGGTGCGCTGAGCGGGATCGCCGCCGACCGTTCGTCCTGGACGGTGTTCTACCGGGTGGCGGAGCTGCCCGACCTGCCGGGCGTCGTGGTGCGTCCGCTGCGGACCCCGGCGCTGACGACGCACCTCGCCGTTCCCGCAGGGCCGCCCGGGCCGGCGGTGCGCAGCCTGCTCACCGCCCTGCACCGGGTGGCGCCCGGCGGGTGAGGGGCGGGCGGCCGGTACGTGCCGCGTCGTCCGCGTGTGCCGGGGCGGGCCGGTGCGTGCCGGGACGGCCGGGGTGGTGCGGCGAGCTCCGGTGGGCTACCCGGACGAGCCGTGGCGGACTACCGGACGGCGTGCGGGGCGCGGGGGCGGGAGCGACCGGCGAGGGCGGCGCCCGTGGCGGCGGTGGCCACCGCTCCGGCGGCCAGCAGCCCGCCGCGGGAGCGCCAGGACAGGACCGACCAGCGCGAGTTCGCGCAGAGCAGCGAGCCGAGGCTCAGCCAGGAGCCGGCGGACAGGACGGACATGGCCGAGCCGGCCGAGCCGATCGACAGGACGGACCCGACCGAGCCCACCGAGAGCACGGAGCCGACCGAGCCGATCGACAGCACCGAGCCGGCGGAGGCGATGGCGAGGACGGAGTCCTTGGACCAGAGCGTCAACGAGGATGCGGTTCGTGGCGACACCCGATGATCGTATGTCCGCCCTGGCACGTCGCGCAGCAGGTGGCGGAAGATCCGGGGTGGCCGGGCGGGAGGGGAGACCAGGGCTGCGGACGGGCGGCGGGCGTCCGGGCGCCGGGGGAGCGGACGGGGCGGCGCCGGGTGGGGCGGAGGGGAGCGGACGCAGGGGGTGCGGCCCGGTGCGGACGGGGCCGATGGCGGCCCCGCAGGCCGGATCGCTTCCGGCCGGTGCTGTGGCACGATTCCAGTGATCGGTACCGATCCGGTACCGGATCGGCATGCGTTCGGCCGCCCCACCGGAGAGACGAGGACCCCGTGCCCGAGACCACCCGAGAGACCGACCGGCCCCAGGCCGCCGCAACGACGGTCGACCTCGCCTTCCGTCCCGCGACCGTGGCCGACGTGCCCGCCCTCGTGGCGCTGGTCGAGTCCGCCTACCGCGGCGACGCCAGCCGGACCGGCTGGACCACCGAGGCCGACCTGCTGGACGGCCAGCGCACGGACGCCGAGGGCGTCACCCGCGCGGTCACCAACCCCGACGGCGTCGTCCTGGTCGCCGAGCCGGACGGCGAGCTGGTCGCCTGCTGCCAGCTGGAGCGCCGGGGGCGGCACGCCTACTTCGGGATGTTCTCCGTCAGCCCGGGCCACCAGGGCGGCGGGCTGGGCCGGGCCGTGCTGGCCGAGGCCGAGCGGTTCGCGGAGGAGGAGTGGGGCGCGGTCGAGCTGGAGATGACCGTGATCGAGCAGCGCGCCGACCTGATCGCCTGGTACGAGCGCCGGGGCTTCCGCCGCACCGGCGTCTACTCGCCGTTCCCGTACGGGGACGAGCGCTTCGGGATCCCGCGCCGGCCGGATCTGCGGTTCGAGAAGCTCGTGAAGGAGCTTACCCGGCAGTAGTCCTGACCTGCCGTCAAGCGACGAGCTGGGGCGATGCGGAGATGTCACACCTCGTTCATTATTGGTCTAGGCCAATGTGAGAGGGTGGCGGACGAACGGCCACGTTCCGTCCGAGCCCAGGGGGGCCATTTCCGCATGCCCGTAGCCCGTGGCACCGCCATGCCTGCTTCCGAGACCGGTCCGCGCCACCACGTCGCGGACGGTGCCCCGCGACCACCCGCTCCACCCGGACCTCCCGGTCCGCCTTCACCGCCAGTCCCGCCCCGGCTGCCCGCGCCGCCCGACGACGAGGAGCTCTACTGGTACTTCGGCCCGCAGCGCCGCTGGGTGCTGCTCTGCGCCACCCTCTCCTACGCCGGCGCCACCGCCACCCTCGGCCTGTTCGCGCTCAGCCGCCCGTTGCTGTGGCCCTTCCTGGTGCTGACCGTGCTCAACGCCGCCACCTGGCTGCTCTCCCTGACCGACGGCCAGCGCGCCCGCCGGTTCACCCGCGACTCGCACGACCTGCTGCTACGCGCCTGGCGGCCGGCCCGGTGCCCCTCCGTCGACCTCCTGCTGCCCACCGCCGGTGAACCGCTGGACGTCCTGGCCAACGCCTACCGGCACACCGCCGCCGTCCGCTGGCCCGGCGAGCTGACCGTCCTGGTGCTCGACGACGCGGCCCGCCCCGAGGTCCGCGAACTCGCCGAGTCCCACGGCTTCCGGTACCGGGCCCGGCCCGACCGCGGTCGGTTCAAGAAGGCCGGCAACCTCAACCACGGCCTGGCCGAGGGCGACGGCGACATCATCGCCGTGCTCGACGCCGACTTCTGCCCGCGACCGGACTTCCTGCACCACCTGGTGCCCTACCTCGACAGTCCCGAGGTCGGCATCGTGCAGAGCCCCCAGTGCTTCGACACCGACCCCGGCATGTCGTGGCTGGAACGGGCCGCCGGAGCCACCCAGGAGATCTTCTACCGCTGGATCCAGCCCTCCCGGGACGCCCAGGACGGCACCGTCTGCTGCGGCACCAATGCGCTCTACCGGCGTGCGGCGCTCGAACGGGTCGGCGGGTTCGCCGAGATCGACCACAGCGAGGACCTCTACACCGGCCTCTCGCTCGCCCGCGCCGGCTGGACCACCCGCTACGTGCCGGCCCTGGTCGCGAAGGGCATGTCGCCCACCGGCCTGCCCGCCTTCATCAGCCAGCAGTACCGCTGGTGCCTCGGCTCGCTCGCCCTGGTCGGCGATCCCGGCTTCCGGCGCGGTCCGCTCCCCCGCTCGGCCCGGCTCTGCTTCTGGAACGGCATCCTCGGCTACCTCACCAGTGCGGTGAACGTCTTCGCCGTGCCGCTGCCGGCGCTGATCATGCTGTTCTTCCGGCCCGACGAGATCGAGCCCTGGCAGGTGCTGCCGTTCCTGCCGCCGATCTGGGTCGCGCTGGTCCTGCTGCCCGCGATGTCCCGCACCCGCTGGCGGTTCGAGGTCACCCGGGTCCAACTCCTCGGCGGGCTCTGCCACGTGGTCGCCATCGCGCACGCGCTGCGCCGGCGCAGCGCCGACTGGGTGCCCACCGGTGCGGTCTCCGGCGGCAGTTCACTCGCCCGGACGGTCGCCCGGATCGGCGTCGGCTGGCTCGGCCTGGTCGTCCTCGCGGGCGCCGCCGGCCTCGCACGGGCCGTCGCCCTCCACGGCTGGCAGCCCTACTGGGCGCTCGCCGCGCTCCTCGGACTCACCGCCTACACGGCGGTCCCGCTCCTCCGGGCCCTTTGGCCCCTGCTGCGCGGCGGCAACGGTGCCGCCGTCGCCGAAGTCGCCCCGCCCGCCCGGCGCGGCTCGGACCTCGGCTTCGGCCGGGCCGAGGCGGTCGCCGTGACCGCCGTGCTGCTGCTCTGCGGCCTGCTGGCCTCGGGCTGGGCGGATCCGCTCGTCTTCTGACGTCCCGTCACCCATTCCTTCGATTCGCCGAGTTCCGTCGCGCGGCCGAGGCGCCGCCCGGTCGGCCTCCTCCCCGCTTCCTGCGCTCCCTGTTCCGCTGCTCTTCCTGCTCTTCCTTGCGTCGCCCCACCGGCGCGGACCCGCCGCCCGGCCGCCCCATCGGCCCGGCGGTCCCGACCCACCGCTGCCAGTCAGGCAAGGAGCACCGCCGTGACCACGGCCGTACCACCGAACGCCGTACCTCCGAACGCCGGGCGCCCGCCCGGCGAACCGTCGCGCGCAGAACCGAAACCCCGGGGCGCCGTCCGTCCCGCCCCCGAGACCGTCGCTCCCGACAGCGGCGACGCAGCCGATGCGGCGGCCCTGCCGGCCGTCTCGCTCGGGCTGGTGCACCGGCCGGCCGCCGTCGTGGCGTCCGCGTCCGCGACGTCCGCGTCCGTCGTCGCCCAGGGTGAGGAGACCCGTCGGCGGGCGGCCTTCCGCCCCGACATCGAGGGCTTGCGGGGCGTCGCCGTCCTCGCCGTCCTCGCCTTCCACGCCGCCGTCCCCGGTTTCACCGGCGGCTACGTGGGCGTCGACGTCTTCTTCGTCGTCTCCGGGTTCCTGATCACCGGCCTACTGCTGGCCCGACCGATCGGCCTCCGGGACTTCGCCGCCCGCCGCGCCCGCCGCATCCTGCCCGCCGCCGCCGTCGTCCTGGTCGCCACCGCCCTGGCCGGAGGAGCACTGCTCGACCCGCTCCGCGGCACCGATCTGGCCAGGGACCTGATCGCCGCTGCCGGGCAGTTCGCCAACTGGCGTTTCGTCGGGCAGCAGACCGACTACCTCGCGGCCGGACGCGACCCGAGCCCGTTGCAGCACTTCTGGTCCCTGGGCGTGGAGAACCAGTTCTACCTGCTCTGGGGTGTCCTGCTGCTCGGCCTCGCCCGCTTCCTCACCGGCCGCCGCCGCACCGTGGCGACGGCACTCGCGACCGTCGCGATCGGCGCCGGGTCGCTCGTGCTCTGCGTCCGCTGGACCGCCGGCTCCGCGCCGCTCGGCTACTTCTCGACCGCGAGCCGCCTCTGGGAGTTCGCCGCCGGCGCCTGCGCGGCGCTGCTCGGCCCGGCGCTGGCGCGCAGGTCCGCGCGTACGGGCGCCACCGGGCGGTCACTCGGTCGGGTGCTGCGCCTGGCCGGTTGGGCCGGCGCGGCGGCCGTCGTCGTCGCGGTCTTCCGGTACGACCGCGACACGCCGTTCCCCGGTACCGCCGCCCTGCTGCCCGTCCTCGGCACGGCCGCCGTCCTGCTCGCCGGCCCGGTGCACCGGGCCCTCGGCGTCGCCGACGTCGGCCGCCTGTTGGCCGCACGCCCGCTGCGGGCCGTCGGCCGCCTCTCCTACGCCTGGTACCTCTGGCACTGGCCGGTCCTGACCATCGCCCAGGCCCGCTACGGCACGCTGCCGTGGAGCACGCTGGTTGCGCTCACGGCCACCGCCGCCCTGCCGGCCTGGCTCACCCTGCGGCTGGTCGAGCAGCCGCTGCGCTACGGCAGCAGCCCGGCGCCCAGCCGCGGCCTCGCGGTCGGCGCCAGCGCCCTGGTGATCCCGCTGATCGCCGGTCTGACCCTCGGCGGCGGGACCGTCCGGGCGCTGGGCAGCGCCGGCGCCCCCGTGGTGGTCCCGGCCGGCGCTGTGGACGGTCCCGCGTTGCTCGCCCCCGGTACCCGGGTGCTCGCCCTGACGCCGTCGCTGGCCCGGGCCAGGGAGGACTTCCCGCCCGGCAAGGGCTGTGAGATCCCGCTCGGCGCCGACACCAGCCCGCGCTGCCTGTTCGGCGACCAGGACAGCCCCGACCGGATCGTGCTGCTCGGCGACTCGCACGCCGGACAGTGGATCTCCGCCGCGCTGACCCTCGCCGAGCAACGGCACTGGGCCCTGGAGGTGCTGGTGAAGCCCGGCTGCCCGCTGGCCACGCTGACCGTGCGGAACAACGTCCTCGGGCGCACCTTCGAGGAGTGCGACCGCTGGCGCGAGAACACCCTGACCCGGTTGGCCACCGGCCACCGGCCGAAGCTGGTCCTGATGGCCGGCCTCAACCGGTACGGGAGCCAGGAGGAGCGCGCGGACGGCTGGGCCCGCACGCTGGACCGCCTCACCGCGGTCGGCGCGCCGCTCGCCTACCTGGGCGACACGCCGATGCCCGGCAAGGACATCCCGACCTGCCTGGCCGCCTCGGACGGCCGGTCGGACGCCTGCTTCTTCCCCCGGGAGTCCGCCTTCGAGCGCGACCCGCTGATCGAGGGCGGGCTCGCCGAGCGCTACCGCGTCCGGGTGCTCGACCTCGGCCCGCTGCTCTGCCCGGGCACCGGCCCGGACTGCCCGGCGGTGCTGGAGGGCGTCGTGCTCTACCGGGACACCGGGCACATCACCGACACGCTCGCCCGGGTCCTGGCGCCCCGGCTGGACCGGGGGCTGCTGGGCGCGGGGTGAGGGGTGGGTTCGCACGGTTCGTCGGTGGCGGGGTGGCCGGCCGGCCCCCCGCCCCGTCAGCCGTAGAGGCCGTGGCAGAGGCGGGCCTGGTCCGATCCGGCCGGCCAGCGGCCCAGGCGCTCGGCCTGCTCGCAGAGCGATCCGATGCCGGGCACGGTGGGGCCGGTCGCCGGCGGGCTCGGGGCCTTGTTCGGGGCCGGGGCAGGGGCCGCCGGCGCCGCGCCCTGCCCTGCCGCGCCGCCGCCCGCAGGTCGTCGCGACGGCCCGGGCCGCGCCGTACGGCTCGGCGTGGACCGGGGCGCCGCGGCGTGGTCCGACCCGGTGGGATCGCCCTCCCCGGCGGTCCGCCCACCCGGTGCCTGCGCCTCCTCGGGCGAGGGGGTCGCCCCGGGTGCGGGCGAGGCCTCCGGCAGGGCCGAGGCGGCGAGGGGCGCGGTGGTGGGCGTCGACCCGCCCGGTACCGACACCGCCTCGGGGGCGCCGCCCACGGGTGTGGCGAGGGCGGACGACGGGGCGGAGGAGGGGGATTCCCCCGGGAAGCCCACCACCCCGGAGTTCTCGTCAGCCGACCCGGGCCCGCACATCACCAGGACGGCCGCCAGGGCGGCCACCGTCCCGCCTGCGGTGACCGCCCACCGCAGGCGCCGCCGGTGCTGCGGCCTGGTCGCGGACGCCGCCGCGCTGCCGGACCCGCCCGCGCGAGCCGAGCCCGCCGAGCCCGCCGGGGCAGCCCTGGGGAAGGGCACGGACGTGGACGTCGGTGCGGAGCGGCCGGCCGCCGGTCCGGGCGGCGGCGGTGGCACCGGCGGGGGCTGCCACGCGTGCTCGGGCCACTTCCACTGCCCGCTCTCCGGTTGCCCGCCCATCGCTCACGTCCTCCCGCCGAATGCCGCCGACCACCGGCGAGCCGATCCCCGTGCTCAACGAGCCCGCCGTCGCGGGGACATGACTGGAAAGGGGGTTCACCCCCCGGGCGTCGTCCCGCGCGTCCCTTCCGGCCCGCACACCGCCGCGTCCACCGGCCCGCCGCCCGGTTCGCCACCCGCCCCGCGCCGCCCTACGCTGCCTGCCGTACCCCGGGTGCGGACGTCCGGGGTCCGCCACATGCTGGGGGCATGGAAACCAACAAGCCGCTGGTCGAGGTCGCCGAGTTCCGCACCGACAGCCGCTACCGCCTGGTCCGCTTCGAGGGCCACGGCTGGGAGCCGCTGGGCCCCGAGGAGTTCGAGCCCCGCATCCACCAGCTGTTCCCGGACCTCGACCCGCACGACCCCGTCCGCGTCCAGTGGGCCGACCGACCCTGGGAGTGGCCCGCCTGGCACCCCGGCGAGGCCTGACCCCGGGCTCGGTCGGGGCCGGCGGGCCGGCCCTCGGCGCCGGCCGCTCCGCCGCGCCCGGGCCGCCGTTCCGGACGCCGTGCGAGAAGCCGAGGGGGAGCCGGTGGGCGTCGAATGTCCCGTCCGGGGTGGCGGCGCCCTCGGGGGACTCACTGCAACCGGGCCCTGACGTGCGACGTCCACCGGCGGTTGAAAGGGCGCGGAGACCAGGGCAAGATCGTCGTGAACGTGCGGGCCGAGCGTTGCACCACGGCCGGCGTCGCCGTCCCGGTGCCGACCGGGCGTCGACCGACCGGGTGGAGGGGACGCCACGGCCCGCGGTCGAGCGCCGGAGGGGGAGCTGTGCCGAACGGGCTGGCGAGCAACGCGGGTTACGGCGAGCAGGCGGAGGAGCTGGTGCGCCAGTACGAGGGTGTGACGTTCGAGGAGGTGCACCGTGAGGTCCTGCACCTCTTCCCCGAACAGCCCTCCGCTGTACTCGACTTCGGCGCCGGTACCGGCCGCGACGCCGCCGCGCTCGCCGCCCGCGGCCACCGGGTCGTCGCGGCCGAGCCGACCGCCGAACTGCGCCGAGCCGGGCAACGGATCCATGGGGACGCCGGCATCCGCTGGGTCGACGACGCGCTCCCGGAGGCGTCGGGGATCCGTGCATCGGGCGAGCGCTTCGACCTGGTCCTGCTCTGCGCCGTCTGGATGCATCTGGCCGACCACGAGCGGCCGTCGGCGATGGACACGATCGCCCGACTGGTCGCGCCCGGCGGGCGTGTCCTCCTCTCGCTGCGGCACGGTCCGGTGCCGCCCGGCCGGCGGATGTTCGAGATCACGCCGGAGGAGACCGTCGAGCTCGCCCGGGCCCGCGGGCTGGACCTGTTGCACGTGAGCGAGCGGACGGACCTGCACGGCCGGCCGGGCGTCAGCTGGCACCTGCTCGGGTTCGAGTCGCCCGCCTCACCGGGCCGGCCGACGGCCTGACTCAGTCGAGGCAGAACTCGTTGCCCTCGGGGTCTCCCAACACACAGAACTGGATGTTCTGGAGTGTGAGAGATGGCAGCGGCATCTGTGCTGGTCAGGGGCAAGGCGGGCTCCCCAAGTGGGACATGGAAGATGCGCGCAACCCACTGTCCGGCACGGTGTTCACCGAGACCCTTCGGGGTGTCCGGTGCATCCGGCTGTCCGTCCTCACGGACGAGACCACCAGCCCCGAGCGCCAGCGGGAAGCGTGCGACCACGTAGCCGGAGACCTGCGGGTCACGTTCGGCGAGGGTGAGGCGCTCCGCGAAGCGGTGGACCTTGACGTCAGCGCGTCCAAGACGTCCCCGTGGGAGCGCCCGCAGCTTCTCCGCTGGCTCAGTAACCCGGGCGCGTACGACGCGCTGGTGTTCTGGCGTTTTGACCGTGCCATCCGGTCCATGGGGCACATGTACGCCCTCGCCAACTGGGCGCGCGAGCAACGAAAGGTACTCATCTTCGCCGAGGGTCTGGGCGGGGGCCGGCAGGTGTTCGACTTCCGCAACCCCATGGACCCCATGGCGGAACTCCAACTGTTCATGCTGGCTTTTGCCGCACAGTTCGAGTCGCAGTCCATCAGCGACCGCGTCAGCGGCGCACAGGCCGCCATGCGCAAGATGCCGCTTCGCTGGCGCGGCGGTGGCCGCCCGCCGTACGGCTACATGCCCGCACCCATGCCCAGGGTCATTGCGTGATCGAGAAGTGTCCGATTCGCGATTCTCGCGAGTGATGCACCGTCATGAGCCGTTCTGTGGCGGATCGGGCGGGAAAGCAGTGCAGGCACGGTGCCGGTGATCATGTGGTTGTCGAGACCCATGAGAACCGAGCGAGACCGTGCCTGCCCGAACATCATCCCCTATGCCCCCGGCGTTGGAGCAGTTGACTGCCCATGTCTCCCCGCTCGCCCCGGAGGGCGCCGCTGACCTGCGCCGATTCCTAGCCGCCGTCCCCGACCGAGGCCCTGGGCTGAGCGGGACCTGTCCGAACGCGGACTCATGGTCACCGCCGAGCGTGGCACGGTGAAGAACGGCGCCGCCACCATCGCAGCACAGTACCGCTCTCAACTCTCGCGATATATCAGAGAATTGGGGCTCTCGCCGAGTGCGCGAGTGGCCATTGCCCCGCCGGAGTCAGCAGACGACTCCGATATCTGGGACTGATCGGTCCCGCGCACATGAACGCCCCCGTCCCTTCCGCCTTCATCGGGTGGTTGGGCCGGGGCCTTGTTGCGTTCCCGCCCGCCACCCTGCCTTCACTCGCCCCTTCCCACGTGCTCGGTTCGAACCGGTGTTGGCCCAGCAGCGCTGGTCCTACTCTTACCCCATGGCTATGGCTGTTGATCCGGCGCTGTCTGTTGGCCAGCGCATCAAGCTTTTCAGGGAGCGCGCGGGCAAGTCCCGTGCCGTGCTGGCCGGGTTGGTAGGCCGTTCAGAGGGATGGTTGAAGGCTGTTGAGAACGGCCGGCTCCTTCCGCCTCGTCTGCCCATGCTGGTGAAGATCGCAGAACACTTGGGCGTCGAAGACCTGTCGGCCCTGACAGGGGACGTATCGATGCCCCGAGCGCTGTTCTCCGGAGCGGAGCATCCGGCGCTGTCGGTGGTCCGGCGGGCCGTTGACTCGGCGCCCCTGGGCCTGGCCGATGGCTCAGTCCCGAGCATCGATCACGTTGCGGCTCAGGTGGCTGTGGCTTGGCAAGCTCGGGACTCCCGAGGCGACCACCGTACGGCTCTTGGGGAACTGCTCCCGGCGCTGGTATCGGCCGCGTCGGTCGCCGCATCGCACCCTGACTGCCCGGATCGTCGGCGTGCTGAGGCACTGTACGCCTCTGCTCTGAATCTCGTTCAGATGTTCGCCGCCTACCAGGGGGATGGAAACCTGGTCTGGCGCGTGGCGGAGCGTTCCTTGGCGACCGCCCGAGCGTCCGGTGATGCCGTCGCGGTTTCGCAGGCTTGTTGGTTCCTGGTGGAGGCGTTCCGGAAGTCCGGACAGTGGGACAGCGCCCAGACGCTCACTGAAGAGGCTCTGCGGCTGCTCGGGCCGGTCAGGGGTGATTCCCCGTCGCTTGCTGCGGCATGGGCAGACATGGCGTTCCATGCGGCCATTACGTACGCTCGCGCGGGAGAGTCGGGCGAGGCTTGGGGCTGGTTCGACCGAGCCGAGGAGGTCGCCAGGACCCTGCCGTCTGATTTCTGGCACTCGCCGACATCCGGATCTGCACGGGTAGTCCCGGTGCACGCTGTGACAGTCGCTGTCGAGCTGCGACAGGTCGGCACCGCCTTGCGGTGGGCTGACCGGCTGGCACCGGCGGAACTTCCTGCGCGGCCGAGGCGGGCACGGCACTTGATCGAGGTCGCGCGGGCATACGCGCTGCGGGGCGAACCGGATTGGGTGGCATCGCTGCTCACCGACGCAGTGGAGGCAGCGCCCGACACCGCCCGGTGGAACCATGAAGCTCATGACTTGGTCAGGGGCCTGCTGGACGGCCCGCCATCTGTTCGAACTGCCGCCCGAGACCTTGCAACCGCTACCGGGCTTGCTGCCTGACGGATAGTCATGGGCGCAAACTGTGCCCCTCGGCCGCGCTGAGTGCCCGTACCGTCCATGGGACGTGACGGGCACTCAGCACTTTGGAGGCCGAATGAGCAGCATGCCGACCAGGGAACTCCCGTCGGTTCTGACCCGAATCCGCAGGTAGTGGCCGACGGCCTGTCAGTTGGTCTCTTTGCTGGCCGTCGGCGCCGTTGTGGCGTGGCCGGGTAGGCCGGTGGCCCGGCTGTCGCGCGGGTGGGCGGCTTTCCAGGGCGGTGTCGGGTGGTTCGGGCCCGGTCGGGGCAGTCGGTCAGGCTGCTGAAAGGTGCCGGTGGGCACGGATCCGGGCCAGCGTGTTGGCGATCAGCGCACGGGCCGCGGCGGTGAAGCGCAGTTCGTGGCGGCGGGCGGTGACCGTCCATCGGGCGGCGCGGTGGATCAGCAGGCGTCTCACGGTGGCGATGCGGCGGCGGGCGGTGCCGATGGGGGCGAGCATCTGGAGCCACGCGGTGAGGTTGTAGGCCAGGAGCGCGCCCCACGTCCACATGCTGTTGACCGCGTGGGAGCCGGAGGGAAGGTGGTTGAGTCCCGCGCCGTGGGCGGTGTCGCGGAACAGTTCCTCGATCCGGGTGCGGCGGCGGAACTCCCACTCCGCGGCCGCGATCTCCTCGTCCAGGTCCAGCTCCTCGTTGGTGACGAAGAACGAGTAGGCGTATGCCTGGTCCTCCAGACCCTCCAGGGCCAGGGCGAGCTGGTCCTTGCCGACGGTGCGCGAGCGGCGCGAGCGCGGATCCGCGGACAGCTCGGCGGCCTGGTAGCGGACCCGACGGGCGATCACGCGGGTGCCCTCGGGTCAGCCGGGCGGAGCGTAGGCCAGCACGGCGACCTGCGCGGTCGGGTAGTCCAGGGCGTCGATCCAGTCGTCCTCGTGCACGGCGGCGACCGCCCGCCACAGCGGCCGGCTGCGCGGGACGCCGAGGCGGAACAGGCATCCGCGGGCCGCGATCTTCTCCGCGACCTTCCCGGCGTAGTAACCCGTGTCGCCCTGGATGAGGACCGGACCGGTGGCTCCGGCCGTGCGCACGGCGTCCACCGCCCGGTCGATCTGACCGGGGGCGTGGGTGCGGCCGTCCGAGCGGCCGTCCAGGAGGTCGGCGGCCAGGACGGTGCCGGCCTGGGCCCAGTGCGCGGCGTGCACCCGGCCCGAGACCTCGCCCTTGTAGGAACGGACGACCTGTTCCTTGCGGGTCGAGTAGACCTCGATGTCCTTGGCGTCCAGGTCGACCGTCACCCGCCCGGCCAGGATCCGGGCCCGCTCGGCGACCGGGAGTCCGGCCAGCGCGCGGGCGGTGACCTGCGCACACGCCCGCTCGATACCCTCCCGCCTGGCCTGGTCGAACCGCGCGGCGAGCGTGGCGGCCGTCGTGGACGGCGGGACGGGCGCAGGCAGCAGCCCCTCACCGACGACATCCGCCCGCAGCCGGTCGAAGCCGACCAGGTGGTCCTCGCCGGTCAGCTGCACCGCTGCCAGCGCCAGCGCGAACTCACCCCCGGACAAGCCCCGGTCACGCTCCTTGACCGGACCGACCGCCGCGTCCAGCGCGGCCGTGACGCCCAGCGCCCGGTCCAGCTCGGCCACCAGCACCAGGCCGCCGTTCTCGGTCAGCGACCCGTCCACCCCGCCCAGCTGGGCGTTCAGCCGGGTCCAGCGCCTACCGGGGGCACGGAAGGCGGTACGGCGACGCGATATCTTGTTCACCTGGCAGGTGTCCTTGCCGGTAGAGCGATCAGGCGTAGAGAACCTCGATCATCTCAAACCGGCACGGACACCTGTCGTCGTATCAGCCGCTACACCGCACCACTACCTGCGGATTCGGGTCTGACACACACGGACTGCCAGGAGACGAACCGGACCGTTACTCGCTTCGGGGACTGGAAGTTGCGCCCGGATGACCCTCGGATCGTACCGGCGCGCTACGTCCTGTCCTGTGTGTCCGAGGACGAAGACGGCACCATGTGCGGCGAGACGTCCCGGCCGAGTGCGGACGTGGGGGCCGTGGCGGAGTGGGCGCGCACGCACACGTGGCTCAACCAGGACCACCGGTCGTACAGCCTGGACGCGGCCTCGGTCCCGATGGTGCTGGTGCCCAACGAGGAACCGGCGTGAACCGCAAGGCTCTTGCTGCCTGTGCCTTGGGCGTGACGCTCGCCCTGGGGCCCGCCGTTCTGGTGGTCGCCCTCGCCAAACTCGACCCGTACGCCGCGCGTCGGTGGGTGTGGTGGTTCTTCGCCCTGGCGGTCGCCATGCTCGGCATCGTCTACGGCGGAGACTGGGAAACCTGGTGGCGCCGAAGACGTGCCGCTCGGCGGATCACCGTTCGCCACGTACGCACCGGAGACCCGCCGTGACCCTCGCTGTCGAGGTGCTGCCCGCGCTCGGCGGGCTCGGCCCCGGCCGAGCTGTTCCACCGGGCTCCGTTCCTGACGCCGCACAGCCCAGCGTTCTGATGGGCCCATCACATCGTGGTGCCGCAGCACGCTGCCGGGGTCGTACCAACAGGTCCCCTACGAACCGGAAGGAATCGCACAATGACCGGCGCGCTCACCACCATCCGACAGCCGTTCAACCTGGCTGCGGCGAGCGCCGAGCTGCGCGCCCTCGGGCGCACGCTCGACAACCAGGTGACCAGCCAGACCGGCGCGACCACGGCCGAGCTTGACGCCACGCTCGACAAGATGCGGGCGGTACACGACAGCGTGATGCGCTACCACGGCGTTGACATGGCGGCCGTCCGAGCGCGCGTCGCCCGCCGGCACCGCACCGCCGACCCGGACGCGCACCAGAGCGTCATCCAGGCGGCCTGACACCCAAACGCCACCCGAGACCCCCGGCAGGTACCTGATTTGCCGCCAGGCTGCACAACCCCCGCCCTGGTGACGTGACGGTGGACGGCACGGACGACCAGGGCGGGGCGCAGACGATTCATGGTATGGAGTCGAGATGCACGAGTGCCCCCAGGGGCCCGGACACAAGGTCGAGACGACCACGGAGCCCGGTGCCTTACAGAGCGGTCCGGGCGGGCCCTTCTGGCGGTGCCTGACGTGCGGCCGATGGGGCGGTGTCATGAGCGCCGAGTGGGCCGAGCTGTTCCCCGGTGAGCCCGTGCTGTTCCCCCTCGGGTGGACGCACCCCGGCGAGCCGGCCCGCTCCGCACTGCGTGCCCCCTCGGGCGTGGATAGTCGCGCCCGGTGAACTCCCGTTCCGGCGGGCGGGGAAGGGTCAACGCCCCCGCCGGGACGGGGCCCAACTCCCGCTCCGGGCACATCATCCTCCGTGTCCGGAGCGGGGCACGACCACTCCGACCGGTTCGACCCTGGACAGGGCGATTCGGCCGAGGTGGGATAGACAACTCGGCTTCGCAGCCGAGGTGTTGAACTTCGACGTTCGCAGGAAACGGAGGTACAGCACAGATGACGCAGACGCCCGCACCGTGGGGCACACAACGGATGGGGCCGTACGCGGCCACCACCACGGTTCCGCAGTACACGCCCGTGATCGACCCCGAAACCCAGATCGCGGTCATCGTGGACGAGCACGGCCGAACGGTCGAACTGGGCAACCACGGCACCAGCACAAGCGGCCTGACCCCCACCACGACCACGCCCGGTGACGGCTCCGGCCCGGGTGGCGCAACCGACTCCGACAGCACCGAGTCGTACGACCAGGACCAGAGTTCCGGCTGATGCGCGACAGCAGGTCGGTACTGGTGCTGACCAACCCCTACGACGTGACAGCGGACGTGGTGCTCAGACTTCTAGCCGAGCGCCGGGTTCCTGTGGTCCGTCTCGACCCCGGCACCGACCTGCACACGGGTGCCTCGCTGACCGCCACGTACCGCACGGGCGCCCAGCGGGGCACCCTGCGCACGGCGAGCCGGGAGATCGACACCACCCGGATTCGGTCCGTGTGGGTGCGCAGGCCCTCGCCCTACGAGGGGCCGCCGGAGTTGAGTGGCCAAGACCGGCGGTTCGCTGCCGAACAGGCCCTGTGGGGCGCCGGGGGCATCCTCGCGTCACTGCCCGGCGCGCACTACGTCAATCATCCGTGGAACAACCGTGCTGCCGAGTTCAAACCCGTGCAGCTCTCGACCGCGCAGCGCTGCGGGTTCCCTGTGCCCAGCACGGTGATCACCGACGACCCGCGCGAGGCTCGGACGTTCGCAGCCCAGCAGCCCGGCGGAGTGGTCTACAAGCCCGTGTGGAACACGCCCTACCGCGTGGACGATCAGCCGCACAGCGTGTGGGTCCGGGAGGTGCACGCGGCCGAGATCACCGACGCCGTGTCCGCCTGCCCCCACATGTTCCAAGCCAAGGTGGACAAGGCGTTCGACGTGCGGGTGACCGCCGTGGGCGACCGACTGTTCGGGGTCCGGATCGACAGCCCCGATCTCGACTGGCGCTACCGTCAAGACCTGATGACGTGCACCTCGATCGAGGTACCCGCGTCGGTCGCCCGTGCGGTCGCGGCCTATCTCGCCGAACTCCGTTTGCACTACGGCGCGTTCGACTTCGCTGTGACCCTAGCGGGTGACTGGTACTTCCTTGAGTGCAACCCGAACGGCCAATGGGCGTGGCAGCCAGCGCAGACCACCGCCGCTGTCGCCCAAGCTCTTACCGACCAACTGGAGAAAGGCCCCGACACGTGAGCACATCGGCTCAGCTTCGCAGCGCCCTGGCGGACAGGCTCGCCGAGGACGGCACCCTCACCGAACCCGAGTGGCGCAGCGCGGCCACCACGGTTCCCCGCGAACTGTTCACGGGGTCCTACTTCCTGCCGGTGGCGGGCAGCGTTCCCACCAGCTACCGGCCCGTCCGCGAGGGCGATCCCGGGTGGCTGGAGGGGGTCTACTCCGACGAGACGCTGATCACCCAACTGGACGGCCGGACCAGGCCCGACGACGTGACCGAGGAGGCCGTGACCGGCTCCCCGTCGTCGTCGTCCACCCTGCCGTCACTGGTGCTGCGGATGTGGCAGCAACTCGGCGCGGAGGCCGGTCAGCGGGTGCTGGAGATCGGCACCGGAACCGGGTACTCGACCGCCCTCGGCGCACACCGCCTCGGGGACGCCAACCTGACCAGCATCGAGTATGACCCGGTGGTCGGCGGGGCTGCTGCTACGGCGCTCAAGGCGGCCGGGTTCGCGCCCCGGCTGATCATCGGTGACGGGCTGCGCGGCGACCCGCAGGGCGGGCAGTATGACCGGCTCATCGCTACCTGTTCGGTTCGGTACATCCCGCTGCCATGGCTGCACCAGGTGAAGCCCGGCGGGAAGATCCTGGCCACCCTCTCCGGGTGGAGCTACGCCAACGCCCTGGCGCTGCTCGACGTGACCGGCCCCGGAGAGGCCACGGGCCGGTTCCTCCCCGGCTACACCAGTTTCATGATCGCCCGGCCGCACGACCGGCCGCCGCGCCCTACGCTGGCCCTGCTGCCCGGGGATGAGCGTCCGAGCCAGATCGACCCCGCCAAGCTCGACAACTGGACCGGCGGTTGGGTCGCGCAACTCGCGGCCCCATCGGCCGAACGCATGGGGGCGGGAGCGGAACAGATCCTCTGGGACGTGTCCACCGGTTCGCAGGCCCGGACGGCTCCCAACCCTGACGGCGGGTGGACCGTTGTCCAGCGCGGTCCCGTTCGTCTGTGGGATCGCGTGGAGCGGGCTGTGGAGCGCTGGCAGGACGCCAACGAGCCCCACCAGGAGAAGTTCGGGATCACGGTCTCGGCCGCCGGTCAGCGGGTGTGGCTCGGCACCGAGGACGGCCCTGGGTGGGACCTTCCGATCTGACGCACGCGGGTCCGGCGGTCAACATCACGCACCGCCCTGGCGGGTGGTCAGACAGCAAAACGCCCCGTTCGGCCAAGTGCCGGGCGGGGCTTCTTTGTTACTTGACCTGCGGCTATGCTGCGCAGAACTGGTAGTCGCGTGTGTTGGGGTCCTGCATCGGGATGCAGGCATCGTCGCCGTCGTACAGCGTCTGCACGTGAACCGCCCCGAGCGGGACCAGTCGTGCACATTCGGCCTCCAGTGCGGCGAGGCGCTCCTCGCCCACGAGCCCGGTGCCGACCCGCACGTCGAGGTGCACCCGGTTCTTGGCGGCCTTCCCCTCGGGGACGCGCTGGAAGTACAGCCGCGGGCCCGCACCTGAGGGGTCGATGCAGGCGAACCAGGAATCCCGCTCCTCGGGGGACTGCGAGCCCTTGTACTCGTCCCACGTGGCGAACCCCTCGGGCGGCGGCGGTACGACGTACCCCAGCACCTCGCACCAGAAGCGCGCAAGGCGCTCAGGTTCTGCGCAGTCGAAGGTGACCTGGACCTGCTTGATGGTGGACATCGGCGCACCATACCAAGGCGGACGCTGCCGCTCAGCCCGTTTCCCGCCGGCGCCGGTCGAGGCGATTGTCAGCGGCGGCAGGCGAGTTCGCCGGCGGAGGCGGGCAGCGGCCGATGATGGCGCGTTCACGGCCGGATGAGTTCGCAGAAGCGGTCCAGGGCGCGATCGGCGCGTTGGCGGTCCCCGGTGTTCGCGAGGTCGAACAGGAGGCCCCGGATCACGGCCATGACCAGCGTGGGAGTGGCGGTGTCGTCAGGGCCGGTGGTGATGTCGCGGAACGTGGCGCCGAGGGTGTCGAACCAGCCCGTGATCGCCTCGGCCCGGTCCGGGTAGTTCTCGGGGTGGACGAGGCCGTCGGCGTGCACCTCGAAGAACAGCCGGACGAACGGGGCGCGCTCCGGTGCGCTCATCCACGCCCAGATGCCGCGCAGTCGTTCCTCCGGGGAGCCCGCCGCTGCCGGGAGGTTCGCGGCCAGCCGTGTCGCACCGCGGCGGCGGGCCTCGGCAAGGACGGCAGCCACCAACTCCTGCTTGCTGCCGAAGTCGTAGAGCAGCATCCGCGGACTGGTGTCGAGAGCCGCAGCCAGCGGCCGCAGGCTCAACCCGGCCAGGCCGTGCGCCAGTACGTAGTCGGTCGCCCGGGCCAGCGTGGCCTCCCGTCGAGCGGGGTCCGGCGGTCGTCCCACGGTGAATCATCCTCTCGATCCTGCCGGTCTGAGTCCGCGTCAGTATATGGTACGACTGTTTCAATAACGGGAGGGAGACAGTCGTGCACTCACTCGATCGGGCACTCGCACTGGGTGCGGGAGGCCCCGTCGGTGCGGCCTGGACGGCCGGACTGGCCTGTGGACTGCGCCGCGGCGGGGTGGATCTCGGCGAGGCCGATCTGATCGTCGGCACGTCGACCGGCGCGATCATCGGCGCAGTGCTGGCCACCGGTCAGGATCCCGGTCGGCTCGCCACGCCGGTGCGCCCCGCCGGCTCCGCCGGCACCCCGCCCCAGGTCGACGGGCGCCGGCTCGGCGAGGCGTTCGCGGTGCTGGGAGCTGCGGCCTCCGACCCGGCCGAGGCGCGGCGCCGAGTGGGCCGGATCGCGCTCGCCGCCGAGACCGGCCCCGAGCAGGCGCACATCGCCCGGATGCGCGCGCTGGCCGGCGTGGACCACTGGCCGGACCGGAGGCTGCTCATCACCGCGCTGGACACCGAGACCGGCGAGCAGGAGGTCTTCGACCGCACGAGCGGCGCACCGCTGCCCGCCGCCGTGGCGGCGAGCACGGCCTTCCCGGGCGTCTATCCGCCGATCACCATCGGCGCCCGCCGGTACATGGACGGCTCCCTGCGGTCGGCGACCAACGCCGGACTCGCGGCCGGAGCCCGCACGCTCGTCGTGATCGACCCGCAGGCGCACCTGTTCCCCCGCGAGTTGCTCGACCGGGAACTGGAGGTCGCCGCGGCGCACACGGTGGTGACCGTCGAGCCCGATCCGGCCGCGGTGCGTGCCTTCGGTCCGGACCTCGGCGACCGCACGGCCTGGGAACCGGCCTACCGGGCGGGTCTTCGCCAAGCCCCTGACGCCGCAGCGCAACTCCGGCTCGCCTGGAAGCCCGGATCCGACACGGACTGAGCGCCGCCCGACCTGCAGCAGCCGACACGGCAGGCGACCCCCACGCCCGGGCGCGGGGATCGCCACGTTCCGTGCGCCGGCCCGTGACCGGTGCGGGGGGCACCTGCGGACCGGGTGCGGACCGGCTCCTCGGACCCGCGCGGGAGCACCCTGCCTCCGATCCCGCGCCGCGGGTCGGCGATGGCCGCTGAGCTCGCCGGCACGTTCGTTCACACGGATGCCCGCGCCTTCGCCGCTCTCCGGGCGTCCGTGCCGATCGTGCCGAGGCCCCGAGCCCGGCCGTCCGGAAGGCGGCGGGCTGGTCCACCCCCGCCGGCACCGTCCATGAGCGGAGTCGTCCGCCCGTTCGCCGGCAGTGGGGCGGGCCGCGGTCTCGTACTAGATCCGGGGAGGCCGCACGATCGCAGCCGGGCGTGCGGCCGGGCCGTCCCTCGCCCCGGGCGAGGGGCGGCCGCTTCGTCGAAGCCGTCTGCCGTCCGGGCTCGCCTGCCGGGAGCGGAGGCGCATCAGCGGGTCGACGTCCTGCGCCGCACTACTGGGAGGGCAGGGACCGGGTGAAATCCTCGATCGCGAGGGCGAGTTCGCCGGAGTAGGCGGCCTGGGGGAGCGGAGGGGCCGGGATGAGGCGGACCAGCGTCGAACAGGTCGCCAGCAGGGCGGCCACGCGGGCTCGTTCGGACGAGCGGCGGGCCTTCCGGAGTGCGGTTCCGGCACGGCGGGCCGCACCGGGACGGTGCGAGGGGAGCTCGGCGACCGCGGTGAGGTCCGACCCGAGATGCGGGGGTGCGATCAGGACGAGGCCGGACACGCGGTCCGGATGGTCGGCCGCGTAGCGCAGCGCCGCAGCGGCGGCGGTCGAGTGCGCCACCAGGACGGGGCGCGTCCTCGCCGGCGCGAGCAGCTCGGCCAGCCAGTGGTGGTCCGGGGCGGTGGCCCGGGAGGACCGGCCGAGTCCGGGCAGGTCGGGGGCCAGGGCCGGTCCCGTGAGCTCGGCGGCGACCGTTCGCCAGGCATCCGCATCGGTGCCGGCCCCGTGGAGGAGGACGTGGCGGGGGGCCCCGCGGTCCCCGAGGAGGTAGCTGCGGCTCCCGGCGACGGTGGCGAAGCCGATCGCGGCGAGGGGCGCCGCGGAGTCGGTGCCGGCGGTGGAGCCGTCGCCCGCCCCGAAGCCGTCGGCCGCCAGTCGGGCGGCCCAGCGCTGCAACAGGGGCAGGACGGGCGGGTGGTGGAGTCCCGCGGCGTCGGCGAGGCGGTCGGCGGACGTCGTGTCGTAGGTGTCCTCGGAGAGGAAGGTGAGGGTCTCGGGATCGGAGCCGGTGAGTGCACGCGGCAGCCGTCGGACCAGGCCGACCGGGACCAGCCGGCGGGGCGCCGGCACCCCGAGGTGGTCTGCGACCACGGCGACCAGTTCGGTCAGCGGCGGGGTGGACGGATCGAGCACGGTGTGGGCATGGGCGGGGCCGTGGTCGTGCTCCGGGACGGCGGCGAGGAAGCGGGCGAGGTGGTCGACCGCGACCACCGGCAGGAAGGTGCGCGCCGTGCCGGGCAGCAACGGCAGCCGGCCGTGCCAGAGTTGGCGGACCAGCTCGGCCAGGCCGAGGTACTGCCCGGCCTCGCCGGTCACGGAGTGGCCGACCACACTGCTCGGGTTCACCGTGGTGAGCGGCACGCCGAGTCGGGGGGCCTCGACGCGGACGGCGGAGTCGCCCAACTGCTTCGACGCCTCGTACGCGCCGAGGCGGGCGTAGAGCGCGTCGGTCTCGGCGGCCGGGAGCGGATGGCGCGGTGTGAGGTCCCGGCCGACCCGGTAGCCGGAGAGGTGGACCAGCCGGCGGAGCCCCGATCGCGTCGCCGCCCAGTGGAGGACGTGGAGGGCGCCGTCGACGTTGGCGGCGTGCGCCTCGGCGCGGGGGAGGCCGAACTCGTAGCGGGCGGCGAGGTTGTGCACGTCGCGGACGTGGGCGAGCCGGGTGTCGTCCTCGGGCGACAGGCCCAGGCCGGGGTGGGTGAGGTCGGCGGCGACGGTGGTCAGCGGTGTGTCGTCCACTCCGTGCGCGCGGAGCCAGCGGCGCAGCTCCTGGTCCTTGGGCGTGCCGCGCCCCCCGCGGACGGCGGCGGCCACGGGTTCGCCCCGGCCGAGGAGTTCGAGGATCAGCCAGCGGCCGATGAAGCCGGTGGCGCCGAGGACGAGCGTGCGGGGCGGGCGCGGCGGTGAGGCGGGGGTGGCGGTGGGGCTGGTGCCCGGGCTGGTGGTCATGGCAGGGGATCCTTATCTGTAGACCGGTCTGCATATTTTTGGGAGCTGCGTGAGCTGCGTGAGCGGCGGAGGGGTGGACGGGTGGCTAGGGTGCCGTCGGCCGAGGCGTTGTCTGTGGACCGATCGGCGTGTTCGCGAGTCGCCGGTCGGTCGAGTCCGCCGGACGGCTCGTCAGACGGGAGCGGTGACGTGCGGTGGGCCGCATCGCGGCGGGCCTTCGCGCGTCACCGTTTCGGTTCCCTGGCCTTGAGCAACGAGGCAACGGCGTACCGGGCATCGTCCAGGGGGCGGCGACTGCGCCGCACGCGGGCCAGCAGGACCGCCCCCTCCAGCAGGGCGAGTGCCTGGCCGGACGTGGTCTCGGCCTCGGCGGGGCCGAAGCCCTGGGCGGCCAGGCGCTCGGTGATGACCTGCTGCCAGCTGTTGTAGACCTCGGCGCAGGTGCGGCGCAGCGCCTCGTTGCTGCCGGCCACCTCCAGGCCGACGGTCGCGATCGGGCAGCCCTTGGTGTAGTCCGACGCTTCCAGACGGGCGGTGAAGAGCTCGGTGAGCTGCCCGATGATGGTGGCGGCGTCCGTGCCCTCGCGGGCCAGCGACCTGAGCAGTTCCTCGATCTCCTGGCCCGCCTGGACGAGCGCGGCGGCGACCAGTTGGTCCTTGCCCTCGGGGAAGTGGAAGTAGAGCGAGCCGCGCGGCGCCCCGCTCTCGGTGACGATCTGGTTGAGGCCGGTACCGAAGTAGCCCTGCGCCTCGATCAGGTTGCGCGTGCCGGCCACCAGCCGGGCGCGGGTCTCCTCGCCCTTGACTCCCATGCCGGAAACAGTAGACCGGTCTGCATATTTCTGTCCACCTGTTTCCGCCGGGGGAGCGGCTTCCCGGGCTCCGGGGGGAACCCTGATCTACTGCGTGCCGTCGAATCGGACTCCAAAGGGAGGACCGTGCGCGTGTTGACGGGCTACTCGGTTCGGCGGCCGCCGTGTCCGGGACAGTCGCGAAGGAGTCGTAGCCCGCAGTGGCGGCGTCCGCCCGCAGCCGCCGCCACGGCAGATCGACGACGTGCGAGGGGCCGCGTTCACGCGCCTCCGCGCGTTCGGCTTCACGGGCCTCGGCCTGGTTCTCCGGTCCTTCACGCCCCCAGTCCGACCGGCCCCGTCAGGCCGGCGCGTCGGGTGCCCCGCCTGTGGCTCCGGTCCGGGCCGGTGCCGCCGTTACGGCAGGCGGGTGGATTGCCGGACCACGGCGCGCGGCGGCGGCCGGGGCCGTCCCGGGCCGTCGAATACTCGCGCCGTGAGGCGGACGGCGGCGTGTCGGATCGGGGCCGCGCCGCCCGGACGAGGGAGGACGGACACCTTGATGCATCGTCACGGCCCGGTCCGGTGGATGGCCACCGGGGCGAATCGGAGTGCGGCCCGGCCGGGGGTGCGCGTCGCGGCGCCGTTGCTGGCGGGCCTGTTGTTGAGCGGCCCGCTGCTCGCCGGGTGCACCTCGGCGGCCGCCACCGACCCCGCGGCCGCGCCCACCCCGAGCCCCGCGTCCACCCCGTCCGGCACGGTGGCGACCGCCCCGCCGCCGCAGCCGCCACCCCAGTTGACGCAGGAGCAGGTCTCCGCCGCGGTGGGCCGGATCGACGGCTACGTGCAGGACGCCATGGCGAAGACGGGCGTCCCGGGGCTGGCCCTCGCCGTCGTGTACCGGGACAAGGTGGTCCACGCGAAGGGGTTCGGCGTCCGCGAGCTCGGCAAGCAGGAGCCCGTGGGCCCGGACACCGTCTTCCAGCTCGCCTCGGTGTCCAAGCCGATCGCCTCGACGGTGGTCGCCGGGGCGATCGGTCAGAAGGCGGTGAAGTGGGACGACCCGATCTCCGTCCACGACCCGGGCTTCGCGCTGTCCGACCCCTGGGTGAGCAGCCACGTGACGATCGCCGACCTCTTCTCGCACCGCAGCGGCCTGCCGGACCACGCGGGTGACCTGCTGGCGGACCTCGGCTACCAGCGCGACTACATCCTGCAGCACCTGCGGGACCAGCCGCTCGCGCCGTTCCGGGCGAGCTACGCCTACACCAACTACGGCCTGACCGAGGCGGCCGTGGCCGTGGCCAAGGCCAAGGGGGCGGCCTGGGAGGACCTGGCGGCGGAAGTCCTCTACAAGCCGTTGGGGATGAGCTCCACGAGTTCGCTGCGCTCCGCCTACGACGGCGCGGCGAACAAGGCGGTGCCGCACGTCCGGACCGACACCGGCTGGCAGGTCAGCGCCACCGAGAACCCGGACCCGCAGTCCCCGGCCGGCGGGGTGAGCTCCAACGTGCAGGACCTCGGCCGGTGGATGCGGCTGCAGCTGGCCGACGGCACGTTCGAGGGCCGGCAGATCGTGGACGCGGCGGGCCTGAACGAGACCCGGGTGCCGCAGATCGTCTCCAACCCGCCGATGGCGCCGGCGGGCAACGCCGGCTTCTACGGCCTCGGCTGGAACGTCAGCTACGACCCCGAGGGGCGGCTGCGGCTGAACCACTCCGGCGCCTTCGAACTGGGCGCGGCGACCGTGGTGACGCTGCTGCCGTCCGAGCAGATGGGGATCGTCGTGCTGACCAACGGTCAGCCGATCGGCGTGGCGGAGGCGGTGGCCCAGGAGTTCCTGGACCTCGCCCAGAACGGCCGGGAGACGGTCGACTGGCTGGGCTTCTTCGGCAAGGTCGTCCCCGCCGCGGCACTGGAGGGCGTCTCGCCGACCGACTACGCCGAGCCGCCGGCCGGCGCGGCCCCGGCCGGGCCGGACGCCGCCTACGTCGGGACGTACGGCAACGGCTACTACGGGCCGCTGACCGTGAGCGCCCGGGACGGCGGGCTGGTGATGAGCCTGGGGCCGGACGACCTGGAGTTCCCGCTCCAGCACTACGACGGCGACGTCTTCAGCTTCCGGACCAAGGGGGAGAACGCCGTCGGCCTGTCCGGAGTGACGTTCACCGTGGGCGCCGACGGTCGGGCCTCGGCCGTGGTGGTCGAGCAGCTCAACCACGAGGGACTGGGGACCTTCACCCGCAGCTGACCGGCGCCGGACCGGGCCCCGAGCTGCGGCCGCGAGGAACCGGAGCCGTGCCCTTCGGCGGGCCCGGGTCCTTGTGTGATTGGCTGCTTCCGTGATCGACAAGCAGTCCGGCGCAGCCCGTCGACCTGAGCGATGCCTCGTCCGGCGGCGGGAACCCTCGGACCTGGACGCGTGCGTTCGCGTGCTCGGTGCAGTCCACGGCAGTGACGGCTATCCGGTGAACTGGCCGGACGATCCGGTCGGGTGGCTGGCTCAGCCGTCCCTGCTGGAGGCCCGGGTCGCCGAGCGCGAGGGCGAGGTGGTGGGCCACGTCGCCCTCTGCCGGAGCACTCCGGGGGACCTGGCACCGGGCGAGTGGAGCCGCCGTTCGGGCCTTCCCGGCGAAGCGACGGCGGTGGTCAGCCGCCTGTACGTGTCGCCGGCGGCGCGTGGCCACGGCATCGGCGCCCTGCTGCTCGGCGAAGCCGTACGCGCGGCACGGCTCCACGGTCTGCACCCCGTCCTGGACGTGCTGGCCTCCGACTCGGCCGCGGTGGAGCTGTACCACCGCGAGGGCTGGAGCCTGCTGGCCGCTGTGGAGGAGGAGTGGAGCCCGCTCCAGAGGGTCACCGTCCTGTGCTACGCGGCGCCGGCGGACGCCGCCCCGTCCTGCCGACCTCCTGGCAACCGGTCGGTGCCCGCGTCGCCCGTCCGCCCCGGGAATCCGGCGGATCCCCCGTGCACCCGCTGAACGGAGGGGGAGGGTGGTCCTCGGCGCCGCACGGCGGGCCCCCGGCGGACGGTAGGGTTCACCCTGCCCGGTGACGGGCACAACCCGCTGAACGACCGGGGGCCGAAGGCACCGGGGCAGCGTCCGGGGGCACGTGCGGACCGCCTCCGGGAGGCCGGCCGACCGTGGGACGAGGATGGGGCGACACAAGCAGGGCATGGAACCGGACGCGGAACCGGACGCCGGACTGGTCGGGCGCCGGCGCGAGACCGAGCGGCTGGCGGCCGCCCTGGAGCGGGCCGCGGGCGGTGCCGGCGGCTCGGCCGTGCTGCTGCGGGGCGAGGCGGGTATCGGCAAGAGCGCGCTGCTCGACTGGGCCGCGCGGCGGGCCGGCGAGCGCGGGTTCACCGTGCTGCGGGCGGTCGGTGCCGAGGCCGAGCGGGAGTTCGCCTTCGGTGCGCTCCACCAGGCGGCCTGGCCCCTGCTGCAGGCCTCCCGCGCTCTCACCGAGTACCAGCGGGACGCCCTGGAGTGCGCCCTCGGTGTCCGCGCCGGCACCCCGCCGAGCGGCTTCGCCGTCGGGGCCGCCGCCCTCGCGCTGCTCGCCGAGGCGGCGCAGGCCGGTCCGCTGCTGCTCCTCCTCGACGACCTGCACTGGATCGACTCGTCCAGCGCCGCCGTGTTCGCCTTCCTCCAACGGCGCTGCGCCGAGCTGCCGTTGGTGATCGCCGGCGCCGGCCGTCCGGACGGCGCGGCGGCCGAGGCCTGGCCCGTCGAACCGGTCGAGGTCGGGGAGCTGTCCCGGCCGGACGCCGCCGCCCTGCTGCTGCGGAACTGCCCGGAGCTGGCCGCCACCACCGCGGACCGGGTGCTGGACGAGGCGGCCGGCAACCCGCTGGCCCTGGTGGAGCTGCCGCGCCAGTTGCGCGGCGAGGAGCAGCGCGGGCTCACGCCGCTGCCCGACCGGCTGCCGCTCGGCCGACGGCTGGAGCGGATGTTCGCCGAGCGGCTGGGCGCACTGACGCCCGAGGCCGGCCGGGTCCTGCTGCTGGCCGCCCTGGCCACGGGAACGGACGCCGACGGCGGGGTCTGGCTGCGCGACGTCGCCGGAGCGGGGACCGAGGTGGCCCTGGCCCGGATCGAGGCCGAGGGCCTGGCCGGGCTCGACCCGGCCGGGCGGCTGGTCTTCCGCCACCCGCTGGTCCGCGCCGCCGTGATCTCCACGGCGCCGGAGTCCGCGCGGCGTGCCGCCCACCGCGCACTGGCCGGCCGGCTGGCCCCGGACGACCCGCGCGGACTCGTCCACGAGGCGTCCGCCGCGCTGCTCCCGGACGAGGGGCTGGCGGCCCGGCTCCAGGACGCCGGCGGCCGCCTCGCCCGCCGCGGCGGCGAGGCGGAGGGCGCGCTGCTGCTGGAGCGCGCCGCCGCGCTCAGCGCCGACCCGGCCGCCCGGGCCCGCCGGCTGACCTGGGCCGCCGTCATGGCGGCCCGCGGCGGGCGGCTGCGGCACACCGCAGCCCTGGTTGAGGAGGTGCAGCGGGCGCCGGTGCCGCCGGACATCGCCCCGCTGTTGGCGTACGCGGTGGTGTACGTGGACCAGAGCCACCGGGTCGACTTCGAGTCCTCCGCCGCCCTGCTGCCGGCGGCGCTCGACGCGCTGACCGCACCCGGCGCCGAGACCTTCGGCGGTCTGGTCGACCAGGTCTACTTCAAACTGCTGCTGGCCGCCACGTACACCGGCGACGCCCGGGCCTGGCAGGCGCTGGAGCGGCACCGGGCGAACGTCTCGGCGCCCGGCCGGCTCTGCCACCGGGCCTGGTCCGACCCGGCCCGGACCGCCCACGGCGTGGCCGAGGAGTTGCGGGCGATGGCCGACGGGCTGAGAGAGGAGCAGGAGGCGGGCACCGCCTGGCTGCTGCTCTGGACGGCGACCGCGGCCGACACCGCCGACTGCGAGCTGTGGCGGCGCTTCACCGGGTTGCACGGCTACGCCACCCAGGGCTCGGTGGCGAAGGCCAAGGCCTACCAGGACTTCCTGCGCGGCCGCTGGGAGCTGGCCCGGGTCTGCCTGCGGGAGGCCGAGGTGGCGGACGAGCTCGGCTACCACTGCAACGCGCTGATGTTCCGGCACTACTACGCGCACTTCCTGGCCGGCCGGGGAGACGAGGAGGGGCTGCGCGAGATCGAGCGGCTCGTCCGGCCGGCGGCGGCCCGCGCCCGGATGCGCTTCGTCCTGGACCGGCTGACCCACCTGCGGGGCCTCGCCGCCCTCGCCCACGGCCGCTTCGAGCAGGCGTACGCACACTTCGCCGACCTCACCCCGCCCGGCCGGCTGCCCCGGGGCCTGCCCTGGTTCCACCCGCTCTTCTTCGACCTGGTGGAGGCCGCGGTGCACACCGGGCGGCGGCACGAGGCCAGGGCCCACGTCGCGGCCGGGCGGGACGCGCGGGCCGGCGAGATCTCGGGTCACCACGCCTTCCTGCTGGCCGCGGCCGCCGCGGTGGCCGCGGACGACGACGAGGCCGAGGCCGCCTACCGGGCGGCGTACGCGGTGCCGGGGGCCGAGCAGTGGGTGTTCGAGCTGGCCCGGTTGCGGCTGGCGCACGGCTCCTGGCTGCGCCGCCGCCACCGGGCCGAGGCCCGCGAGGCGCTGCGCGCCGCGCACCACACCTTCCGCCGGCTCGGGGCCGGCCCCTGGGCGGACCGCTGCGAGGAGGAGTTGCGGGCGGCCGGCGGCCCGGTCGGCGACGAGCCGGCCGCAGCGGCGGCGGCCGGCTCGGCGGTGTCGGCGCCAACGGCCGCCGCGCTGACCGGCCAGGAGCTGCGGATCGCCCGGCTCGCCGCGACGGGCCTGAGCAACAAGGAGATCGGTCTGCGGCTCGGGCTGTCCCACCGCACCGTCGCGGCGCACCTCTACAAGATCTTCCCGAAGCTCGGCATCGCCTCGCGGGCCGCACTCGCGCGCGCCCTCGGCGAAGGCTGAGGGCGGCGCGGAGGCCTGCCTCATCCCCGCCCCGCCGCCCTGCTCGCCGCCCCGTGCTGTCCGTGCACCCGGGCTTGACTCCGCGCGCACACTCCCAGGTCGGGCGCAGAGCGGCAGTCAAATGACCTAGAGGACGCCGCCGCCCCCGGACGAGGCTTGTCGGGTAAGGCCTCGGCCGGAAAGGGGCAGGTCAGGTGAGTGTGGTGTGGACGACGGCTTCCGTCCCGGACGGCGAGAAGGCGGCGTTCTGGGGCGAGGCCGTCTCGCGGACGCTGGCACCGGTGGAGGTGGTGCCGCACGCCGACCGGCCGTTCGACGGCCGCCTGTCGTCGCACCGGCTGGGCTACGTGCAGGTGTCCACGATCGAGGCGGACGCCGCCCGGCTCTCCCGCACGGCCGGCCTGGTCGCCCGCTCCGCCGAGGCAGGGGCGGAGGCACAGCTGGGGGTGGGTGTGCAGGAGTCCGGCCGCGCCGTGCTGGTGCAGGACGGACGCCGGGCGGAGGTCGGGCAGGGCGGTCTGGTGGTCTACGACACCGCGCGGCCCTACTCCATCGACTACCCGGAGCGCTTCCGCGCCCACGTGTTCCAGGTGCCGCGCCGGCTGCTCGGGGTCTCCGAGCGCGAGGCCCGGCAGGTGGCCGGCAGTGCGCTCACCGCCGACCAGGGCTTCGGCGCCGTCCTGCTGCCGTTCCTCGGCACCCTCGCCGACTCCGCGCACGCCTACCCCGCGTCCGCCGGCGACCGGCTGGCGGGCAGCGTCGCGGACCTGCTCATCACCCTGATCGCCCAGCTCAGCGGGCCCGCGGCCACCGAGCAGCCCGGCGCCAACGCACACCTCGTCGGCAGGATCCGCGAGCACATCGACCGGAACCTCGGTGACCCGGAACTCTCCCCCGAGGGCATCGCCCGGGCGCACCGGATCTCGGTGCGCTACCTGCACCGGATCTTCGAGGGGGAGGGTGTCACGGTGGGGCGGCTGGTCCAGCAGCGCCGGCTCGAGGAGTGCGCCCGGGAGCTGTCCCGGCGCGGGCGCGCCGTGCCGACGGTGTCGGCGGTCGCCCAGCGCTGGGGCTTCGTCAACCCGGCGCACTTCAGCCGGGCCTTCCGCGCCGCGTACGGGGTCTCCCCGCGCGAGTGGCGCGCCCTCCGGGCCGCCGACGGCGCCTGACCTCGGGCCCGGGAGGGCCTGACGCGGCCGCACACCGGCCCGCGGTGTGCACCGTCGGGCAGACCGTGGTTCCCGCTCGGTACGGTGGCGGCCACCTGCACGCCTAGGTTGGGCGGGGTGCCCGCGCGGGCTCGGCGAGCCCCGCCCGGGGCACGGCCCGGGGCGTGCGCTCCCACCCGACCGACCCCGGGGGCCGCCGGCGCGGAGCCGTGGGGCGAAGACCCGCCGAGCGGGGACCGTGGGGCACGGGGCCAACCGGGTCGGGCCGTCGGACCGAGGACGACCACCGTGGAATCCGGCCGACCGGCCGCTACGCCAGGAGACAAGCGTGTCCGACACCACCCCCTCATCCGAGCGGCGCCCGGCCCTCGAACCCTCGGTCCGGGCGTTCCTCGACGCCCTCGCCGGCCGCCCGGCTCCGGCGGGTTGGCCGCCCGGGGCCTCCGACCGCACGGCGACGAACGCCTGGGGCCGCGAGCGCGGCGAACCGGGCGAGGGGCCCGCCGACCTGTTGGCGGACCTGGCCGAGACCCGGCTGGACGATGCCTCGGACACCACCGCCGAATGGCTCGCCCTGCCCGGCGGACCGACCGGGCGGGTGCGGGTCCAGGTGGTCAGACCGGCCGGCGCCGCCGAGCCCGTCCCCGTGGTGCTCTTCCTGCACGGCCTCGGCTGGGCGCTCGGCGACGCCGACTCGTACGGGCGGATCCTGCGGGAGTTCGCGGTGGGCGCGGACGCCGCCGTGGTCTTCGTCGACTACGACCGGGCGCCCGGGGCGCGCTACCCCGTCGCCGTCGAGCAGTGCTGGGCGGTGGCCCGGTGGATCCGCGACCACGGCCGCGAACTCGGCCTGGACGGGGAGCGGATGGCCGTCGCGGGGGACTCCTCGGGTGCCAACCTGGTGGCCGCCGTCACGCTGCTCGCCCGCCGGCACGGACCGGTGCCGCTGCTCCACCAGGTCCTGATCTGCCCGGTGACCGACGCGGACTTCGACACCCCCTCCTACCGCGAGTACGCCGAGGGGTACCTCCTGCACCGCGAGGACATGCGCCGGTACTGGGACGCCTACCTGCCCGACCTCGCCCGCCGCCACGAGGCCACCGCCGCCCCGCTGCGCGCCTCCCTGGACCAACTGGCGGGCCTGCCGCCGGCGCTGGTGATCACCGCCGAGGCGGACGTGCTGCGGGACGAGGGTGAGGCGTACGCCGCGCGGCTTCGGGCGGCCGGCGTCCCCGTGGTGGCCACCCGGTACCAGGGCGTCGTGCACGGCTTCGTCCTGCTCGACGCCTGCCGCCACGCCCCCACGGCCCGGGCCGCGCTGATCCAGGCGGTGGACACCCTGCACGTCGCCCTCCACCGCTGGCCCGGCTGAGAGGCCGCGCCGAAGCCGGGCCGGGGGCGGACGGAGGAGGCCGGGTCCTCTCAGGCCCCGTGTGAACGCGCCGTCCCCCGCGTCCGGCGCGGGGGACGGGCGGCGCCGGGGCGCGTCCGGGCACGCCGACGGCCGCCCGAACCGGGGGACGGTTCGGGCGGCCGTGGTCCGGGGAGCGGTTCAGCTGCCCGCGTGCTCGACGGTGCCGGGCCGGGCGGCCGGCGCGACCGCAGGGTCGGTCGGCGACCGCCGGTGCAGGACGAGCCTGGTCAGCAGACCGCTGCCCACGCCGGCGACCAGAGCGGCGCCGGACCACCAGAGCGGATACGGCGTCAGGCCGATCGCGTGGTCGGCCGACCACGCCCCCGGCCCGGTCGCGGCCAGGGCGGCGGCGGTCACGACGAGGACCAGCGGGTACTCGTAGCCGTCGTTCTGGACCCAGAGGCCGTGCGGCCGCTTGACGGTCAGCGCCACGGTCATGACGCCGATCGCGCCGGTGGCGGCGAGCGGGGTGAGCAGGCCCGCGGCGAGCAGCAGGCCGGAGCCGATCTGCCCGGCCCCGGCGGCGAGCGCGGTGGCCCACCCGCCGCGGAAGCCGTCGCCGCGGAACTCACGGGTGCCGCCTTCGAGCCCCTGGCCGCCGAGGTGGAAGCTCACCTTCTGGACCCCGTGGCCGGCGATCAGCAGGCCGGCGACGACGCGCAGGACGAACAGGCCGAGGTTCATCGCCGCCCCCGCTCGGGGCGGGGGATCCGGTGGCGCACCGGCTCAGCCCGCCGCGTGGGCGCCGAGGATGCTCTGCGCGTACACCACACCGAGCCCGTAGGAGCCGGCGTGCTCCTTCACGATCTCCATCACGGCGCCGTAGCTCTCCTGGCGGGCCCAGTCGCGCTGGAGCTCCAGCAGCACCTGCACCCAGGTGACCGGTACGGCGCCGGCGGCGGTCATCCGCTGGAGGGCGTGCTCGTGGGCGGCCGGGCTGACGCCGCCGGAGGCGTCGGCCACGACGTAGACCTCGTAGCCCTGGCCGAGGGCGGACAGGGCGGGCAGGACGAGGCAGACCTCGGTCCAGAGGCCGGACAGTACGATCTTGGTGCGGCCGGTTGCCTTGATCGCCTCGACGACGGCGGCGTCCTCCCAGGCGTTCATGCTGGTCCGGTCGAGGACCTCGTGCTTGGGGAACACCTCGGCCAGCTGCGGCAGGAGGGGGCCGGAGAACGACTCGGCGGCCACCGTGGTGAGCACCACGGGCACGTCGAAGGCGCGGGCGGCCTTGGCGAGGCCGACGGTGCTGTTGATGATCGCGGTGCGGTCGCCGCTGCCCACGCCGAAGAACATCTGCGGCTGGTGGTCGACGAAGAGCATCACGGCGTTGTCGGGAGTCAGCAGGTCGGGGCTGGGCGCGGCCTTGACCTGGGTGAAGTCCATCACGGGGGAGTCCTTTCACAGCGGGTCCCCGCACTCGCAGCGGGGCGAGGCGGAGGGGGAGGATGACGGCGGCGGGCCGGGCCGCGCGCCGGAGACGGCTCGGAAGGTCCTTCGACCGTCTCGGCGTCCGGCGCGGACTTCCCTGCCGCGTCGCAGAGTTGACGTTAGGCGAGGGTTCAGGTGCGTTCTGTTCCCATCGCGCCCCGCCGCTGTCCCCGCACTGCATGCCGCCGCCTGGGGCGTTCTGTCGTCGTGGCCGCCGTCGTCGTCGCCGTCGCCGGGAGGTGGAGTTCTTCCTGCTGTTCTTCCTGGTGGCCGCAGGACCGGCAGGGTGTGATGGAGGAGGAAGAGGGGCCGTACCGCGTCCCGTCCCCACTCCCCCCGACCTCACCCGACCGACCGTCCGGGCCCGCCCCGCCGGTCGTCGCAGGAGTAATGAGATGCCTCCCGTTGCCACCGCCGGCGAGACCGCCGTCGAAACCGTCACCGCGACTGCGCCCGCGACTGCCGCTGTCACTGCAGCCGCCACGACCCTCTCCACCACCGCGCTGCCGACGCCGGACCGTGCCGAGTACTGGCACGAGGCGGTCGCGCAGACGTTCATCCCGCTGGACGTCAGGCTGCTCGAACCCGCGCCCTCCGTCGGGACCATCACCAGCCACCGCCTCGGCGCCCTGCAGGTCTCGCTCGTCCAGGCCGGCCCGCAGCGCGTCGTCCGCAGCGGCAGCCTGATCGCCCGGGGCGGCGAGGACCACGTCACCCTGGCCCTCCAGCACCGCGGCACGGCCCGACTCGTCCAGGACGGCCGTCAGGTGCTGTTGCGGCCGGGAACGTTCGCCGTCTCCGACGCCGGGCGTCCGTTCAGCAAGGAGCTGACCGAGCCGTTCTCCTTCACCGCCTTCCACTGGCCGCGGGCGGCCGTCGGGGTCTCCGACGAGGAACTGCGGGAGCTCACCGCGACGGACTTCGGGGCGGAGGGAGGCACCGCCGCGCTGGTCGCCGCCCACCTGGGCCGGCTGGCCCGGGCGGTGGGTGCGCTGGATCCTCAGGCCGCGGTCCGGCTGGCCGCGACCGCGCTGGACCTGCTCGCCGTCCTCGCCCAGGAACGCCGGGGCCGGCCGCCCGGCGCGGAGCCCTCCGAGGCGGCCCTCGCCCTGCTCGCCCGGATCAAGGACCACATCCTGCGCCGCCTGGGCGATCCGGGGCTGGACCCGGAGCAGATCGCGGCCGCCCACCACCTGTCGGTGCGGTACCTGCACAAGCTGTTCCAGTGCGAGGGCATCACCGTGGGCCGCTGGATCCAGCGGCAGCGCCTCGCCATGTGCCGGCGCGACCTGGCCCGTCCGACCGTGCGCCCCGTCACGGTGGCGGCGGTCGCCGGGCGGTGGGGGTTCGTCAGCGCCAGCCACTTCAGCCGTTCGTTCCGGGCGGCCTACGGGGTCTCCCCACGGGAGTGGCAGGCCGGCGCCCGCGTCGCGGCCGGGGCCCGCACCGTGGACGTGCGGATCCCGGCACCGCGCCGGTCGGACGCGGGGGCCACCGCGGTGCCGGCGTGACGGCCGGGTACGTCGCGGGCCGCGGTCGGCGGCCCGTCGCCGGACCGTCCCCGGACCGCTGACGGGCCGGGGACGGCCCGCTCGGGGTCAGGCCCGGCAGCGCAGCATGGTCAGCGCCGGGTTGGAGGTGAAGTCCTCCCAGAACTCCTCGCCGAACTCGCGCACGCCGGCGGCGGAGATCTCCAGCGGCACCCAGGTGACGTCGCTGAACCCGGCCGCCCGCAGGCACTTCTCGTAGACCTCGCGGCCGGGCGGGTTGGCGACGAAGGAGATCGGCGGGTCGAGGAGCGCGGTGATCCGCACGCGCGGCCCGATCTCGGTCTCCTCGCCGAGCGATTCGCACAGGAAGCCGTACTTCGCCAGGGACGGCCCGTCGAAGCGGTAGTCCGGGTGCTGTACGAAGGCGAAGAGCTCGGCCCCGTCCGCCAGGCTGCGGTGGATCCTGCGGCACATCCGCTCGATCGTGGCGACGTCCTCGGCGTAGTTGAACGCCTGGACGGCGATCGCGAGGTCGAAGGGCTGCTCGAAGGCGCGCAGCTCGGCGACGTCGCCCACGTCGTACTGCACGCCCAGCGGGTCGCTCTCCTCCAGAGCCCGGGCGGCGTCGACCATCGCGGAGGAGATGTCGACGCCGAGGACGCGGGAAGCGCCGCGGCGCTTGAGCTCCCGGCTGTAGAAGCCGGTTCCGGAGGCCACGTCGAGGACCGACCTGCCCGTCACGTCACCGACGAGGGCGAGGAATCCGGCCACCTCCCCGTAGCGCGCGAGCGGGAGGTTCTTGAAGCCCTCGAACGCCTCGCCGATCTCGTCGTACAGCTGACCACTCATCGGGTCGTCCCCCTCTGTTCGTTGGCGTCGGCCTCCGGAACGGGCCGCGGCCCCTGGCCGGAAGTCTCCCTGCCGCCGGAGGGGGCGGCGTACTGGTGGAAACCCCAAAGATGCCGGGGCTTGAGCTCGTTCGCTCTTCGTGTTCGTATCGGACGGCCGGCGAGGAGACCCCGCTGCTCGCCTACCAGCCGGGCCGGTTCGTCCTCGGCAGGCGGGTCGGGCGGGCCGGGCGGGTCGGGCGGAGCCGGCTTCACCGCGACGTTGCGTGCCGGAACGGCTTTCTCCGCAGGCCCGTTGACGTCGTGGTTCACGGAGGCGGGTCGGCCATGGCGGCGTGACGTCAGGGCGCCGCACGCCCCGGCCGGGCTGATCGCCGGGTCGTCAGCTCCCCGTCGGGTCCGACCAGGCCTCCACCAGGGCGGTGGCCTCGGTGAGGCGGGCGGGGTCGTCGGCGGCCCCGGCGAAGGTCACGGCGTCGCGGGCGGCGGTCAGGGCCCGTGCGCGGTCGCCGAGCGCGTCGAGGGCCTTGGCCTGGCCGAGGGCGGCGATGCCCTGGAGCAACGGCACGCCGACGCGGGCGCCGATGCGGCGTGCCTCCGTGTAGGAGCCCTGGGCGTCCCGTGCGCGGCCGAGGTCCAGCTGGGCCTTGCCCCGCTGGGCGAGCGCGTTGGTCATGGTGAAGTCGGTGATGTGCGGGGCGGGAGCGGTGGCCGGGTCGGTGAGCAGGGCGATGATGGTGTCGGCCGTCCCGATGGCGCCCTCGGCGTCGCCCTGTTGCTGTTGGGCGGCGGCCAGCGCCAGGAGGGCCTGCGGCCGGCCCTCGTGGTCGCCGGCCACGGCGAAGAGCTCGGCCGCCCGGCGGGCCCGGTCGGCGGCCGCGTCGAGGATGTTCAGACGGTTCCCGGCGGCGGCCGCGTAGAAGTGGGCCCACGCCTCCTGGGCGGCGTCGCCGCCGCGGCGGGCGAGCTCGGCGGCCTGCTCGGCGACGGTCAGCGACTCGCCGGGCTGCCGCAGGCAGTACAGCAGCGCCCATGCCAGGTAGTTGGCGTGGGTCGCCTCCAGGGTGTCGTCGCCGAGAGCGCGGGCGCAGGCGCGGGCGAGGCCGAACACGGTGTGCCAGTGGCCCCAGTTGGTCCAGCGGTCGGAGAACCAGTGCATGGACTCGGCGGTCTGCACCACCTCGGCGTGCCGGCCGGCGGCCGCTGCTCCGTGCAGCGCGGCCAGCCAGTTGGCGCTCTCCGTCTCCAGCCACCCCTGTGCTGCCCGCGCCGTCGCGAACGGGGCCGCGCCGGCGGGAGGCGGGTCCGGCTGGAACCACTGGCCGGCGGCCGAGGCCGTGTCGAGCAGCCAGCCGTACAGCGCCGCCTCGGCGCTGCTCCGTTCCTCGGGCGACTCCTCCTCCTGCAGCCGCTCGCGTGCGTAGAGGCGGATCAGATCGTGGAACAGCAGCCGGTCGGCGGAGGTTCGGCCGAGCAGGCCCAGCTCCAGCAGCTCGTCCAGCATCTCCTCCACCCGGCCGAGGTCGAGCCCGGTGAGGGCGGCGCCCAGCCCGGCGTCGAAGTGGGGTCCGGGAACGAGCGCCAGCCGGCGGAACAGCCGCCGCAGCGGCCCGGGCAACTGCGCGTAGGAGAGGCCGAAGGCGGAGCGGATCCGCAGGTCGCCGGCGGCGAGCCGCTGCAGGCGCAGGTCCTCGTCGCCCAGGCGCTCGGCGAGGTGGTGCACGCTCCACCCCGGCCGGCTCAGCAGCCGGTGGCCGGCGATGCGCAGGGCCAGCGGCAGATGGCCGCAGAGGTCGGCGATGAGCGCCAGCGCCGCCGGGTCCGGCCCGGCCCCGGTGTCCGGTGAGGTGCCGTCACCCGGGGTGCCGTCCCACCGGGCGTCGTCCTGCTGGGCGAGGATCGCCCCGAGCAGGGCGGTGGCGGCATCGGCGGGCAGCGGTTCGAGGAGCAGCCGCCGTGCGTGCTCGATGCCGGTGAGCGTGCGCCGGCTGGTGACCCAGGCGGCGCCCGCGCCGGCGCCCGGCAGCAGGGCCCGCACCTGGCCCTCGTGGGCGGCGTTGTCCAGGACGACGAGGGCGTTCCGCTCCCGCATCATCCGGCGGTAGAGGACCTGGCGCTCGTCGGTCTCGACCGGGAGGTCCCGCTCGCGCACGCCCAGTGCGCGCAGCAGCCGGGCCAGGGCGTCGTGCGGGGTGACGGGTTCGGTGTCCAGCCCGCGCAGGTCGACGAAGAAGCAGCCGTCCCGGAACCGGTCGGCGAGCCGGGCCGCGGTGTGCACGGCCAGGGCGGTCTTGCCCAGGCCCGGGGCGCCGGAGACGATCGAGACCGGCAGGCGCCCCGGCTCGTCGGCGCTGCGGGCGAGCCAGGCGGCCTCGGCCGGGCGGCCGGTGAAGTCCGGGACGGCGGGCGGCAGGTCGCAGAGGCCGGGCGGGGTCGGCCGCTCGTGCCGGCGGCGGCCCGCCCGGGCGGCGCCGAGCAGGGCTGCGGTGCCGGCGGGGGAGAGCGCCAGTGCGCCGGCCAGGGCCTCGACCGTACGGGCCTGCGGACCCCGGCTGCGGCCGCGCTCCATGTCGCCGATGGCACGGGCGCTGACGCCGGATCCCTCCGCGAGCTCCTCCAGCGTCAGCCCGGCCGCGCGGCGGTGTGCGCGCAGCATCGGCCCCAGCTCCTGGGACTCGTCGTGGTGCATGTGTCCGCCCCCCGTTTGTTGAATGATCATCATAACGGGGGAATGTGTCGAATGTTCCCTGCCTCGGCCGGCGCCCGTGAGCGCGGCGGGGCGGAGTGCCGGGTACGAACCCGGGGTGCGACCAGGAAGCTGCTCGGGCACCGGGAAGGGGCTGACCGTCCCCCGGCCCCCGGCCGGCCGGTCGGTCGGCAGGTATGGACGGAGACCCCCGTCTCCGTCCCGGGGGAGCCGTCGGGTCCGGCGGCGACCGGGTCGGCAGGGCCGGTCGCCCGGTCGCGCGCGCGACTGCGGCCCGCCGCACGGGGCGACGGGCCGCAGGGGAGGATCCGGGGGCGGGAGGTCAGGCGACCGAGACGGCGCTCCAGGCGGCCGCGACCGTCTTGTACTCGGTGCTGTTCAGCCCGTAGAGGTCCTTGGCGGCGTTCAGGGACGCGGTGCGGGCGCCCTTGTAGTCCGTGGTGGACGTCATGTAGACGGTCAGCGCGCGGTACCAGATCTTGGCGACCTTCTGGTTTCCGATGCCGGTCACCGTGGAGCCGTCGCAGGTCGGGCTGTCGTAGGTGAAGCCGTTGATGGTCCGGCTGCCGCTGCCCTCGCTGGCCAGGAAGAACCAGTGGTTGCCGACGCCCGAGGAGTTGTGCACGTCGAGCCGGCCGACCTTGCGGGTCCAGCAGTCGGCGGAACGGCCGTCGAGCGAGGGCTTGTCCATCCGGCGCAGCCACGGCGGGGTGGACTGGTCGCTGAACAGGTAGTCCGGCTTGTCGACCGCGTTGTTGGCGTACCACTCGACCATGGTGCCGAAGATGTCGCTGGTGGCCTCGTTGAGGCCGCCGGACTCGCCGCTGTAGCGCAGGTTGGCGGTGGCGCTGGTGACGCCGTGGGTCATCTCGTGGCCCATGGTGTCGAGGTCGACCTGCTCGGGGTCGGTCACGCCGTCGCCGTCGCCGGTCATCATGCAGAAGCAGTTGTCCGACCACTGGGCGTTGTCCCAGTTGGTGCCGACGTGGACGAAGACCGTGGCGCCCTTGCCGTCGTTCTTGATGCCGTTGCGGCCGAAGGTGTTCTTGTAGTAGTCGTACGTCCAGGCGGTGTTGGCATGGGCGTCGACGGCCGCGGTGGAGCGGTCGGTGGAGAACTTCCTGCCGTCGCCCCAGACGTTGTCGGCGTCGGTGAACAGCGTGCCCGAGTTCGCGTTGAGCGAGTTGGCCGAGACGTTGTGGGCGTCCTTGGTGACGGTCCCGCGCACCGGGTCGATCAGCGCGTAGCCACCGGACTGCGGGGTGGTGTCGATGGTGACGTCGCCGGTGTACTCGGAGTGGCCGGTGCCGCTGGCCTGGTGCTCGGAGTCGTAGGTCTCGATCTGCCCGCCGGTGGTGGCGTCGGTGACGACGACCTTGCCGGCCGGCTGGCCGTGCTCACCGACGCCGGCGACGGTGGTCTTCCAGGCGAGCCGGGGCGTGCCGTCGGCGGCCCAGACGACCAGCTCGGGCGAGCTGGTGGCGGAGTTGATGCTCGGCGCGGCCTGGAGCGCCTGGCGGGCGCTCGCCTGCGCCGGGACCTTCGGGACGGTCGACTTCACGGCGGCGTCGTGCGCGGCCGCGCGGGTGGAGTCCTTGATCCGGCCGCGGGCGTCCTGGTGTACGACCAGGTCGCCGCCGACGACGGGCAGGCCGAGGTAGGTGCGGTCGAAGCGGACGTGCTGGGTGCCGTCGGCGTCGACGATGACGTCCTTGACCTGGAGGTCCTGGCCGTCGCCGAAGCCGAACACGCCGGCGTTGCGGGCCACGTTGGCGCGGGCCTGGGCGATCGCCGCGTCACGGCCGGTGGGGGCGGCGTTCGCGGTGCCGGCCTGGAAGGTGGCGGCGACGAGGGCGGCGGTGGCCGCTATGGCTCCGGCCGCGAGGTGGCGGCGGTGAGAGGAGGTGGGGCTCACTCTGACTCCAGTCGGGGTAGCTGCAGGGAAAGAGCTGCGTCAGAGATTGACGGTGCGCCGCCAACCCCGGCTAGGTGCTGAGTCAGATCTTGACCATTTCGTGTCCTTTCATGATCGAAACTGATCGAGTGTGAATTCTCACTGTGAAAGCCGCTGTTGAAGCACTGAAAGCCGGTGTGAACGACGGTGTGATGGCTGTTGCGAGCGGACGCCCCGAGGAGCACTCCATGACGACCCGGTACACCTGGCGCGTGGGGGACGTGGCCGGGCCCGTCGGATTGCGGCCGGTCGGCCGGGTCGGATAGGAAGCTCGCATGCTACGAGGCGAGAAGGTCGGGCTGCGGGCCCGGCACGACGAGGACGTCCCGATCCTGCGGACCGAGCTCTACGACGACGTGGTCAACTCCTCGCGGGCCGAGAGCGGACCGTGGCGGCCGATCGCGCCCGGCTCGAAGGACCCGCGGCTCGTGGCGGACGACACCGCGGAGGGGCACGTCCCGTTCTCCGTGGTGGAGTTGGACGGCGGGACGCTGGTCGGTACCGCGACGCTCTGGGGCATCGACAACCACCACCGGTCCGCGCACATCGGGCTGGGGATGCTGCCGACCTCCCGCGGCAAGGGCTACGGCACCGACGTGGTCGCGGTGCTGTGCCACTACGGCTTCGTCGTGCGCGGCCTGCAGCGGCTGCAGATCGAGACGCTGGCGGACAACGTCGCGATGCTGCGCTCCGCCGAGCGCAACGGCTTCGTCCGCGAGGGCGTGCTGCGCTCCTCGGCCTGGGTGATGGGCGAGTTCCTGGACGAGGTGGTCCTCGGACTCCTCGCCCGCGACTGGAAGCCCGAGCCGAAGGCCTAGGCCGCCGCTCGGGGTGCTCGCCGAGCCGACCGGCCCCGCCGGGGTCCGATGCACGGAACGGCTCGGTGTTCGGCCGTCTCAGGCCCCCGGCCGTCCCGGAGAACGTAGGCTCGTCGGATGGACGGATGGGTGGAGGCCTGGACGGGCGGGTTGCGGGCGGTGCACCTGGGGAACGTGGCCGACTTCAACGAGCAGTTCTTCGGCGCCGCCATGGACGACGCCCAGCGGGCGCGGCGGCTGCGCCAGGCGCACCACTACGCCTGCATGGCGACCTGCTACAGCCCCGAGCCCGCCCTGGTCGTACTGCCGGCCGAGGTCGAACCGGCCTGGGTGGCCTGGCTGGCGCGGGAGTTGGCGTGGGAACCCGTCGAGCTGTACGGCGGGATCGCGCCGGACGGGACCCTGGCGCAGGCGCTTGCCGCCCGCCCGGCGCTGGCCGAGCGGATCGCGGGGTGCGGCCGCCCGGTCCTGCCCTGGGGCCGCACCGCCGCCCAGGGGGAGGGGCCCGCACTGGCGGCGGTGCGGCGCTACGAGTCGAAGGCGGCCACGAACGCGCTCTTCGCCGAACTGGCCCCCGCCCACCCGGGAGTCGCGGTGCCGCGCCAGGAACAGCCCGACACGCCGCGGCGCGCCGCCCGCAGGCTGACCGCCCGGGCGGTCCGGGGCCTGACCACGGTGGTGAAGAGCCCGCACGGCGTCGGCGGCTACGGGACCGCCGTGGTGACGCCGCAGGAACTGTTCGCAGCCGGTGGCGGCGGCGCGCTGCTGCGCCGGCTGGCCCGTGCCGAGGTGCTGGCCGGGGACGGCGGACTGCTGCTGGAGGAGTACGTCGACGGCGGCCGGGCCGACCGCCTGCGTGACCTCACCTTCGACGCGGTGATCGGCCCGGACGGGCGCGTGCACCCCGTCGGGGTGGGCGAGATGGCCGTCGACGGCACGTGCTACCAGGGTGTGACGGTCGGTCCGGGCGTGGTGCCGCCGGGCGTGGCGGCCACGGCCGGACGGTTCGGGCTCGCGGTGGGCGAGCGCCTCGCCGCCGCGGGCCACCGGGGCTGGTTCGACGTCGACTTCGTCACCGACCGGGAACGCCGGCTCGCCCCCACCGAGGCCAACCTGCGGCTCACCGGCCCGGCGATCGCCTTCAACCTGCGCGCCCGGCTGGACCGGGTGCGCGGCCCCGGGCACGTGGTCCGCACGATCGACGGCCTGCGGCTCGGCGCCCGGCTCTCCCAGGAGGCGCTGTACGACCACCTGGACCGGCTCCGACCGCGCTGCGCCCGCCTCGGCGTCACCCTGCTGCCGCTGGTGGTGACGGCCGGCTACGAGCCGGAGCCGGCCGTCGGCCTGGCGCTCGCCGCCCGCTGTGCCGGGGCGGGCGAGGCACTGGAGGCCCTGGACGCCGCCGAGGCGCTGGTCGCCGCGGCCGGTCGGTCGCTGGGGCGGATGTTCGCTGCGCTGCGCTGACCGGCCGGCCAGCCGGCTGGCCGGCCGTCGCGTCGGTCGGCCGTAGCGTCGGTCGGGCCGTCACTTCCGCCCCGCGGACGGTCGCTTCCGCCCGGTGGGCGGTCGCCAGACCAGGAACCGGACCACGATCGCGGCCGCGATCATCAGCGCGATGTTGAACACCGAGACCAGCAGCGCCTGTCGCGGCCAGTCCGTCGACGGGCTGGTCCGGTAGAGGTTGTCCTGCGGCCACCAGGAGGCCAGCAGCCAGAACACCGAGACGTGCGCGGCGAGGGAGAGCCCGAGCGGGCGCCCGAGCCGGGCGACGGCCCGGGCGCCCGCCAGGAGCCAGGCCACCCCCAGGCCGAACGAGAACCACTCGAAGAGGTGGAGGATGCGGAACCACCCGGCGTAGGGCCCGGGCACGGCCGAGACGTCCGTGGAGCCCGGCCAGAGGCCGTAGGTGAGCAGCCAGGCGACCACGGCGACCGGCAGGGCCACCAGGAGCCAGCCGCAGCCCGTGAGCGGCGCGTCCTCGCCCGGCTTCCCGACACCGGCCTTGCCCCCGCCCCGGCCGGCCTTGCCGCGCAGCGACGCGGAGCCGTCCGTCGGCGCGGCCCCGCCCAGCGACGCGGAGAAGGAGAAGTAGTCGCGCGGCGCCGGCAGCGGCAGGGCGGTGCGGTCCAGCTTCCCGGCCCGGGTGCGGGGGAGCGCGGGCAGGGCCACGACGGCGGCGGGCGCCTCCCCGGCCGGCAGCTCCTCGGCCAGCAGGGCGGTGAGCGACCAGGTGTCCGGCTCTCCGGCGCCGGGTGCCGTCACCGCGTAGCCCACCAGGGCGCGCCGCCCCGGCTCCGGTTCGACCTCGGCGACGGCGGCCTCCCGCACCGCCGGGTGGGAGCGCAGCAGCCCCTCGGCCCGCGCGGCCTCGGTGACCCGCCGGAGCACCGCGGCGGCCCGGACGCGCTCGGTCGGGCCGACCACGCCTTCGGCGCGGGCGGTGAACTCCAGCACGCCGTCCTCGCGGATCCGTCCGAGGTCGCCGGTCAGCAGGACCCGCATGTCCGGGTCGAAGGCCGCCGGCACGAAGCGCCGCTCCGTCTCCTCGGGCCGGTTGACGTACCCGCGGCCCAGGCCCGGGCCGGCCACGGCGATCTCGCCGACCTCCCCGGGCGGCGCCGGGGAGCCCTCCGGGCCGAGCACGTAGACCCGCGCACCGGGGAAGGGCCGGCCGACCAGCGAGACCCGTTCGCTGCCCTCGCCGCCCGTCGCGCCGGCGGCGTCGAAGTAGGTGCTGTCGACGGACGCCTCCGCGAGCCCGTAGACGTTGAGCACCCGGGTGCCGGCGCCGAGCAGCCGTTGCAGGCCCAGCTGCTCGTCCAGGTACCACTTCTCCGCCCCGACCGTGAGCAGCCGCACGCCCGGCAGGGATTCCCCGGCGGCCGCCAGGTGGTCGTACAGGCGGCGTGCCGTGCGGACGTTGAGCTCCAGGACGGTGATCCGCTCGGCGGCCACCAGGGCGGGCAGATCGGCGATGTCGGCGGTGCGGTCGAGGGTGAGGTTGCGCGGCGTGACCACCAGGGTGGCGCCGGTGCAGAGTGCCCGTACCCAGTCGGCGGTGAAGACGTCGAACTCCAGGCTCGCCGTCTGCAGGACCCGGTCGGCGGGGCGCAGCCCGTACACCTCGCGCCAGCCCCGGTGGGCGGCCAGCAGGTTGCGGTGCTCGATCAGCGCGCCCCGGGGCAGGCCGGTCGAACCGGAGGTGAAGAAGAGGCAGGCGAGGTCGTCCGGCCCGGTGGTGACCGGCGGCGGACCGGCGGGCAGCGCCGCGATCGCTTCCGCCGCCGAGTCCAGGCAGACCACCGCCCGCCCGCCGGTGTCCGTCAGCCGCACCCGGTGCGCCTCCTCGGTCACCACCAGTACCGGATCGGCCTCCGCCAGCACGTGGCGCAGCAGCGCGTCCGGTGCGCCCGGCTCCAGAGGCACGTACGCGCCGCCCGCCTTCAGCACCGCGAGCAGGGCGACGAACACCTCGGTGCCCCGGCCGAGCGCCACGGCCGCCCGGCGGCCCGGCTCCAGCCCCAGCGCGACCAGGTGGTGGGCCAGCCGGTCCGCCCGCTCGTCCAGCTCACCGTACGTCAGTTCCCGGGCGCCGCACCGGACGGCGACCGTCCCCGGCGACTGCCGGGCCTGCTCCTCGAACCGTCCGTGCAGCGTGCCGGTCCGCCCTGCCGGTTCCGCGTCCCACCCCATCCGTCCATCCCCCTTCGTACCGTGCTTCCCTCCGATCCTGCCGCCAACTGCGGCCCGGCGACAGGGGCGTACGGCGTACCCGGCCGTTCGCGCCCCCACCGATCGGCCCCGTCGAGTGGGGCTCCCGTCGATCGGGCCCCTGCCGGTCGGCGTTCACCGTGCGCCCGCCGGCCGGCGTCCACGCCTCGGACCGCACCGGCCGCCGCCCCGCCGACGGTTGTACTCTGCACGCGGAGGGTCGGCGCCGGCCCGTCCGGCGCGGCGGCGGCTCAGGCCCCGATTCCTGCCCGACGCCGAACCCCCGGAGGACCGCCCGCCATGAGTACGTCCGACCCGCTGCCCACGGGCCCGCTGCTGCGCACCCGCGACGTCGAGGTGGTCCGCAACGGACGCCACCTGCTGCGCGGGATCACACTGGCCATCGAGCCCGGCGAGCACTGGGCGCTGCTGGGGCCCAACGGGGCCGGCAAGTCCACCCTGCTCGGCCTGCTCGGCGCCGTCTCCCACCCGACCCACGGTGAGGTGGACGTGCTCGGCCGCCGGCTGGGCCGGGTCGACGTCCGCGACCTGCGCGCCCACCTCGGCCACGTCAACCCGCGCCACCCGCTGCGCTCGCCGCTGACCGTACGCGAGGTGGTGCTGACGGGCCTGGCCAACACCATCGAGCCGGATCTGCACCGCAAGCCCGGCCCGGAGGCCGTCGACCGGGCCGAGCGGTTGATCGAGACCCTCGGCATGGCCGCGGTCGCCGAGTCGCCGTGGCCGACGCTCTCCCAGGGCGAGCGCGGCCGCGCGCTGATCGCCCGCGCCCTGATGCCCAGCCCGCGCCTGCTGCTGATGGACGAGCCGGCCACCGGGCTCGACCTGACCGCCCGCGAGCTTCTGCTGGAGAGCCTGGACCTGCTGCGCCACCAGCACCCGGCGCTGGCCAGCGTGCTGGTGACGCACCACCTGGAGGAACTGCCGGAGAGCACCACCCACGCGCTGCTGCTCCGCGAGGGGGAGTGCGTGGCCGCCGGACCGGTGGACGAGGTGATGACGACCGAGCTGATCAGTGCCTGCTTCGGTCACCCGATCCGGATCAGCCGGCACGAGGGGCGCTGGACGGCGCGTACGGCGGCCCGGCGCGTGCCAAGGGCGTGAGTGGAGCCGCCGAGGGCGCGTCGGAGTGGTGGCGCGCCTGGCGCAGCGGTCGCGCGCCGGGGCTTCGCCGCCGGGGCTCGCGCGCCGGGGCCGCGTAGGGGCGGGGCGGGAGGCGCGCGGGCATCGTGCGGAGCTCGCGCGGAGGTGCGTTCGCAGGTGGGACGAGGGGGCGGGTGGAGGAGTGGCGTGAGGGACCGGTGAGGCACCCCCGTCGTTCGGCGGGGGTGCCTGGCCGAAAATCGTCGGTGGGCTGACGACTCCCCGCTGCCGGGGCGGCCTCCACCTGCACCGATCGAAGTCGGACCCCGGTGTAGACGGCGAAATCGGATGTCCCTAAGGTATGCCTTAGCTAAGTGGATGGGGGCGCCGGACCGGCTTCGGTTCCCGCACCCGCCCGCAGCCCTGCCCCGGTACACCCTGCCCTTCCGTTGGAGCCCGCATGTCCGCCCGTCGTTCCACCGCAGCCACGCTGCTCACCCTCGCTGTGGCGACCGCCGCGCTGGCCGGCTGCTCGCAGAAGAAGGACGACAAGGCCTCCTCCGACGCCGTGAAGGTGAACGCCACCGACACCGCCTGCGAGGTCTCGAAGACCAGCTTCCCGGCCGGCCACGTCGTCCTCGACATCGCCAACAAGGGCTCGAAGACCACCGAGGTCTACGTCTACGCCGCGGGCGACAAGATCGTCACCGAGCGCGAGAACATCGGCCCCGGCACCAAGGCGACCATCAACGCCGAGATCAAGGCCGGCTCCTACGAGATCGCCTGCAAGCCGGGCATGGTCGGCGACGGCATCCGGCAGAAGATCACCGTGACCGGCGACGCCTCCGCCGCGGCCGCCCCGGCGGACCCGCGGCTGACCGCCGCCGTCGACGCCTACCGCACGTACGCGCAGGAGCAGGCCGACCTGACCATCCCGGCCGTCGAGGCCTTCGCCACCGCGATCAAGGACGGCGACGTCGAGAAGGCCAAGTCGCTCTACGCCCCGTCGCGCACCGGCTGGGAGCGCACCGAGCCGGTCGCCGAGAGCTTCGGCGACATCGACCCGAAGACCGACACCCGCGAGGACGGCCTGGAGGCCGGCCAGGAGTGGACCGGCTGGCACAAGCTGGAGAAGTCGCTCTTCGCGGACGCCAAGATCGGTGACGACGAGAAGAAGCTGGCCGACCAGCTGGTCACCGACCTGAAGGACTGGCAGAAGAAGATCCCCGAGGCCGAGATCACCGCGACCAGCATGGCCAACGGTGCCAAGGAGCTGCTGGACGAGGTCGCGACCGGCAAGATCACCGGTGAGGAGGACCGCTACAGCCACACCGACCTCGCCGACTTCGCCGCCAACGTCGAGGGTGCGAAGAAGGCGTACGAGCTGCTGAAGCCGGTCGCCTCCGAGCGGGACGCCGAGCTGGCCAAGACGCTGGACGCGGAGTTCGCCGCGACCGAGGCGCTGCTCGCCAAGTACAAGCAGGCCGACGGCACCTACACCTCCTACGACAAGGTCGCCGACGCCGAGCGCAAGACCTTCTCCGACGCGGTGAACGCGCTGGGCGAGCCGCTGTCGAAGCTGGCCGCCGCCGTCGTCGTCAAGTAGCCCCGACAGCGACACCCCGCACCGAGGACCACCCCCACCCACACCGCCGTGGCGGCCCCCAGTGGCCGCCACGGCATCCGTGAGACAGCACAGAGAAGGGCCCGCCCGCCGATGGACGCCGAGAACGAGCAGCAGAACGGGACGCCGGCCGGTACCGGTGCCACCGCCACCGCAGCCGTCGCCGCCGAGCAGGACGGCACCGGCCGCACCGCGGTCAGCCGCCGCGCCGTGATCGGCTGGGCCGGTGCCGGGGTCGCCCTCGGCGCCGCCGGCGTCGGCTCGGTCGCCGCGGCCACCCGGCAGGACGACCCGGCCCCTGCGGCGGCCGCCGCCGTCGGCGGGGACATCCCCTTCTACGGGGACCACCAGTCCGGCATCTCCACCCCGGTCCAGGACCGGCTCCACTTCGCCTCCTTCGACGTCTCCGCCACCGCGACCCGCGAGTCGCTGGTGAAGATGCTCAAGGAGTGGACGAAGGCCGCCGCGGCGATGACCGGCGGCCGCGAGGTCGGCAGCGGCGCCGCCAGCGGCCTGCCCGAGGCGCCTCCGGACGACACCGGCGAGGCCCTCGGCCTGCCCGCCTCCCGGCTCACCCTCACCATCGGCTTCGGCCCGACCCTGTTCGAGAAGGACGGCGTCGACCGCTTCGGTCTCAAGGCCCGCCGCCCCGAGGCCCTGATCGACCTGCCGAAGTTCAAGGGCGACAACCTCGACCCGCAGCGCACCGGCGGCGACCTCTGCATCCAGGCCTGCGCGGACGATCCGCAGGTCGCCGTGCACGCGATCCGCAACCTGGCCCGGATCGGCATGGGCACGGTGAACATCCGCTGGTCGCAGCTGGGCTTCGGCAAGACCTCCTCCACCACCCCGGACGCCCAGACGCCGCGCAACATGATGGGCTTCAAGGACGGCACCCACAACATCGCGGGCACCGACACCGAGAAGCTCGGCGAGCACGTCTGGGTCGCCCCGGGCGAGGGCCCCGACTGGATGACCGGCGGCTCGTACCTGGTCGCCCGCCGGATCCGGATGCACATCGAGACCTGGGACCGCACTCCGCTCAAGGAGCAGGAGGACATCTTCGGCCGTACCAAGGGCGAGGGCGCCCCGTACGGCAAGGCCAAGGAGCACGACGCCCCGGACCTGAAGGCGATGCCCGAGGACTCGCACGTCCGGCTGGCCCACCCGGACAGCAACAACGGCCTGATGATCCTGCGCCGCGGCTTCTCCTTCACCGACGGCACCGACGGCCTCGGCCGCCTGGACGCCGGCCTGTTCTTCCTCGCCTACCAGCGCGACAGCCGGAAGGCGTTCGTCCCGCTGCAGCAGCGCCTCGCCGGCAGCGACGCGCTCAACGAGTACATCCAGCACGTCGGCTCCGCCCACTTCGCCTGCCCGCCCGGTGTCCGGAAGCCCGGCGAGTGGTGGGGCCAGGCCCTCTTCGGCTGATCCCGTCCCGCACAACCCCGAGGAGAGTGCCTTGTTCGGCAACTACCTGATCGGCCTGCGCGAGGGCCTCGAAGCCAGCCTCGTCGTCTGCATCCTGATCGCCTACCTGGTCAAGACCGGCCGGCGGGACAAGCTGCCGCCGGTCTGGGTCGGCATCGGCTCGGCGGTCGGGCTCAGCATGGCCTTCGGCGCCGTGCTGCAGTTCGGCTCCTCGCAACTGACCTTCGAGGCACAGGAGGCGCTCGGCGGCTCGCTGTCGATCATCGCCGTGGGCCTGGTCACGTGGATGGTCTTCTGGATGCGCCGCACCGCCAGGCACCTGAAGGCCGAACTGCACGGCAAGCTGGACGCGGCGCTGGCCATGGGGACGACGGCACTGGTGGTCACCTCCTTCCTGGCGGTGGGCCGCGAGGGCCTGGAGACGGCGCTGTTCATCTGGTCGGCCGTCCAGGCCACCAACGACGGCTACAACCCGATCATCGGCGCGGCGCTCGGCCTGTTCACCTCGGTGGTGCTCGGCTGGCTGTTCTACCGCGGCGCGCTGAAGATCAACCTGGCCAAGTTCTTCACCTGGACCGGCGCCATGCTGGTCGTCGTCGCGGCCGGCGTGCTGGCCTACGGCGTGCACGACCTGCAGGAGGCCGGCTGGCTCGGCGGTCTGCACGACGTGGCCTTCGACATCAGCAGCACGATTCCGAAGGACAGTTGGTACGGCACCCTGCTGAAGGGCGTCTTCAACTTCCAGCCGGACCCGACCGTGCTCCAGCTGGCGGTCTGGGCGGCCTACCTGGTGCCGACCCTGGCGATCTTCCTGGGCCTGTTCGGCGGCAAGCCGGCCAAGCCGGTCGCGCCGGCGCCGAAGGCGGGATCCGCCAAGTCGGCCGCCTGAGGCGCCCCGGAGGCGCCTGAGGCCCCTTCCCCGCTCGAACCGCCCCGTCCGGCACCACGCCGGGCGGGGCGGTTTCGCGTCCGGCCGTTGCGGGGCCGTGCGTCCGCGGCTCCGTCCGCGGCGGGCCTGGGTGTTCGGCGTCGCGGAACCGTCCGTTCGTCGCTGCGGAACCCTCCGTTCGCCGTTGCGGAACCGTCCGTTCCGACCTCGTGGACGACTTGACGGTCACTCAAGTGTTCACCTCCAGGGTCTACCCGCGTAAACCGATCCAGGGCATGCTGGTTGGCGGCCCGGGCCGCTCCGCCCGGTGGCTTCCGCATGCCCTCACACCACCCTGGAGTCCCTGCATGTCCGCGATACGCACGCCCCGCCGTGCCCTGGTGGCCGTCCTCGGCGCCCTGCTGCTCGCCCTCACCACCCTGCTCGCCGGCGCCGGAAGCGCCGCGGCCGCGCTGCCCACCCCGGTCTCGGCCGCCACCGCCCGGTCCTACCTGGCCTCGATGACGGTGGCCGCGGAGTCCCACGACAGCACCTACGACCGGACGCTGTTCCCGCACTGGATCACGATCTCCGGCACCTGCAACACCCGCGAGACCGTCCTCAAGCGCGACGGCAGCGGCGTGGTGACCGACTCCGCCTGCGCCTCCGTCAGCGGCAGCTGGACGTCCGCCTACGACAACGTCACCACCACCAAGTCCTCGTCCTTCGACATCGACCACGTGGTGCCGCTGGCCGAGGCCTGGCGCTCCGGCGCCTGGTCCTGGACCACCGACCAGCGCAAGGCCTTCGCCAACGACCTGACCCGTCCGCAGCTGATCGCCGTCTCCGCGAGTTCCAACCGCAGCAAGGGTGACCAGGACCCGTCCACCTGGCTCCCGCAGGCCTCCTACCGCTGCACCTACGCCCGCGCCTGGGTGCAGGTGAAGTACTACTACGGCCTCTCCGTGGACAGCGCGGAGAAGAGCGCCCTCGGCTCGATCCTCAACGGCTGCTGAGGAAACGATCCTGCCGGAGTCCGACGACTCCCCGGCACCCGCAAGAGCCGGAGCCCCGGCCGGTACCCGTTCCGGCCGGGGCTCCACCGCGTCCGCGCGGGATCGGGTGGGGACGCCTGGGGACGCCTGGGGGCGCGTGGGGTCAGCCGCTCTTGATGGCGTCCAGGATGTCCGTGCGGGCGGCGCGGTGGGCCGGCCAGAAGGCGGCCAGCAGGCCGATCAGCGCGGCGGCGACCAGGAAGCCGGCGATCCGCAACGGCGGCACCACCATCGTCATGTCCTTGAACACGTTGGCGAGCGTCCGGGTGCCGGCCCAGGCGGTGACGATGCCGAGCAGCACGCCGACCAGACCGCCGAACAGGGCGATCAGCAGGGACTCCAACCGGACCATCCGGCCGACGCCCCGCCGGTCCAGGCCGATCGCCCGGAGCATGCCGATCTCCCGGCGGCGCTCGAACACCGACATCGCCATGGTGTTGACCACACCGAGGACGGCGATCACCACGGACATGCCGAGCAGCCCGTACATCATGTTCAGCACGGCGGTCACCATCTGCCGGCTCTCCGCCTTGATGTCCTTCTCGCCCTTGACGGCGATCAGCGGGTTGCCGCCGGTGGCGTCGCGCAGCGCCTGCTTGAGCCCGGCGTCCTCGCCGTTGGCGCCCTTGACCAGCACCTTGTCCAGGCCGGTGCCGGGCGCGGCGTGCGGGCCGACGACGGAGTCCGGGGCGGTGAGCCCGGAGAGCTCGGTGTTCTGCTCCACCAGGGCGCCGACGGTCAGGGTGCCGCGGGTGCCGTCGGGGTAGGTGACGTCGAGCACCGAGCCCACCGTGAGGTGGTTCCGCTCGGCGTAGCCGGTGGTGGCGAGCAGCTTGCCCTGCTTGAGCGCGTCGGCCGCGCCCTCCCTGACCTTCACGGTGACCAACTGGTCGAAGGCGGCGGCGTCCACCGCGCGGAGCCACGAGGTGTCGCCGTCGGCGACGGCCTTGACCGGGACGGTCCGGATCCCGGTCATCGCGGTGACCCCGGGGGTCTTGGCGATCTGCGGGGCGACCTCGGGGGAGAGCATGGAGAAGTTCGCCATGGCCACGGTGTAGTCGGCCTCGCGGTCGTGCGCGGTGGCCTCGTCGACGGCCTTGTTCACCGAGGCGCCGACCACCGTCAGCGCGGTGATCAGGGTGACGCCGATGGTGAGTGCGGAGGCGGTGGCGGCGGTGCGGCGCGGGTTGCGGACGGCGTTCTCGCGGGCGAGTCGGCCGGGTGTGCCGAACAGCCCGTGCAGCAGCGGGGCGAACAGGGCGATCAGCGGCCGGGACAGCAGCGGGGTGAGCACGAAGACGCCGATCAGCAGGGTGCCCGCGCCGAGGCCGACCAGCTTGACCTCCTTGGTCGCGGCACCGGCCAGCAGGCCGGCCGCGCCGGCGGCGGAGAACAGCAGGCCGATGATGTTCCGGATCAGCAGCGACTTCTGGGTGGCGGGCTGCTCGACCGAGCTCATCGCCGCGACCGGCGCGATCCGGGAGGCGCGGCGGGCCGGCAGCCAGGCGGCCAGCACGGTGACCGCGACGCCGACGCCGACCGACCAGACCACGGTGGACGGGCCGATCACCAGCGGGCCGTCCGGCAGGTTGGCCTCCATCGGCCCGTTGAGCAGGGCACGCAGGCCGGTCGCGATGCCGATGCCGGCGAGCAGACCGCCGAGCGAGGCGGTCAGGCCGACCAGCAGCGCCTCGACCTGCACCGAGCGGGTGATCTGCTTGCGGCTGGCGCCGACGGCGCGCAGCAGGGCGAGCTCCCTGGTGCGCTGGGCGACCAGCATGGTGAAGGTGTTGGCGATGATGAAGACGCCGACGAAGAGCGCGATGCCGGCGAAGCCCAGCAGGGCGGTGGAGAGCCACTTGGTGCCCTCCTGGATCATCCGGTCCTGCTCCGCGGCCAGTTCGCGGCCGGTCCGGGCGTCAAAGGCGTCGGGTTCCGGGAAGGCCTTCTTGACGGCGGCGAGCAGCGCGGTGTCGTCGGCGCCGGGCTTGCCCCTGACGTCGATCTCGGCGTACCGGCCCGGGCTCAGGTAGAGCTGCTGGGCGGTGGCGGTGTCGAACGCCGCCAGCGATCCACCGGAGGCCACGCGCGGGTCGTTGGTGTGCACGGTGCCGGTGAGCCTGAGCTCCATGACCGGGCCGTTGACGGCCACCCGGACGGTGTCGCCGACCTTGTACCCGCCCTTCCCGGCGGTCCTGGCGTCCAGCGCGATCTCGCCGGAGTCGCGCGGCCCGCGGCCGTCGACCAGCGGGTAGCGCGGGTCGGTGCCGTCGGCGCCGGGCACGTAGTTGGTGCCGGTGGTGGAGAAGCCGTCGCCGATCAGCGCGCCCTTCCGGTCGGCGATTCCGGCGAAGCCGCTCACCACGCCGCGCGCGTCGGCGGCGCCGGGCAGGGCGGCGATCGACGTGAGGACGGTGTCGGTGAGGACGGGGCCGTCGTCCGCCGTGCCGCCGTGGTCGTACCCCTTGCCGACGGCACTGCGGTCGCTGACGGTGACGGTGATGTCGGTGTAACTCTTGGCGCTCTGTGAGCGGAGCGCGTTGCCGAGCGTGTCCGTGAAGACGAGGGTGCCGGCGACGAAGGCGGTGCCGAGCATGACGGCCAGAGCCGTCATCAGCAGTCGGCCCTTGTGGGCGAGCACGTTGCGCAGTGCGGTGCGGTACATGGGGTGTCCTGTGGTCTGCGGAGGGGCGGGCTGCTGCGGGTGGGGCGTCAGCTGGTCCGGCCCTTGGCGTCGAAGCGGCGCATGCGGTCCAGGACGGTGTCGGCGGTGGGGTGGGTGAGTTCGTCGACGATGCGGCCGTCGGCGAGGAAGACCACGCGGTCGGCGTAGGCGGCGGCGACGGGGTCGTGGGTGACCATGACGACGGTCTGGCCGAGTTCGCGGACGGAGTTGCGGAGGAAGGAGAGGATCTCGGCGCCGGAGCGGGAGTCGAGGTTGCCGGTGGGTTCGTCGGCGAAGACGATGTCGGGCTTGCCGGCGAGGGCGCGGGCGCAGGCGACGCGCTGCTGCTGGCCGCCGGAGAGCTGGCTGGGGCGGTGGGAGAGGCGGCCGGAGAGGCCGACGGTGTCGACGACGCGGTCGAGCCAGGCCTTGTCGGCCTTTCGGCCGGCGATGTCCATCGGGAGGGTGATGTTCTCCAGGGCGGTGAGGGTGGGGAGGAGGTTGAAGGCCTGGAAGATGAAGCCGATGTGGTCGCGGCGCAGCTGGGTGAGCTGCTTGTCCTTGAGGCCGACGAGTTCGGTGTCGCCGATGGTGGAGGAGCCGGAGGAGACGGTGTCGAGGCCGGCCATGCAGTGCATGAGGGTGGACTTGCCGGAGCCGGAGGGGCCCATGATGGCGGTGAACTCGCCCTGGGCGAAGGCCACGGTGACGTTGTCGAGGGCGACGACGCGGGTCTCCCCCTCCCCGTAGACCTTGTTCAGGCCGGTGGCGCGGGCGGCCGCCCGGCCGGTGCGGACGGCGGTTGCGGGCATCGTCACGGGGAACTCCTGCGGGGACGGATTCGGATGATCGTGTTCCGTTCAATCCTCCCAATCCGCGCAGGTCGGAATTGTCGCCCCGGGGTACGGAGGCTCCCCGCCGTCCCGGCGGGACGGCGGGAAGCGCTCTCCTCCTCAGGTATGACACGGACCCCCGAGGCCACGGTCCCCGAGGCCGTAGACCCCTGGGGCTGCGGACCGGGGCCGGCCCTCGGCGGGCCCCGGCCCCCGGGCTAGTCGATGGCGACGCCCCACCGCACGGCGAGGCCGGCCAGCCCTCCCGTCACCGCTTTCCCGGACGGGGTGAACGTCCAGGCGCCGCCGCGCCGTTGGAAGGAGCCGACCAGCATCGCGGTCTCCGGCATGCCGCCCGTCGTGGCCACCCAGCGCTCCGGCCCGGTGGCGTGCGGGCCGTACGAGCCGGTCAGGGCCAGCCCGTGCACGTAGCCGAGCGGCAGGGCGGGCGGGTCCTCCTCCTCGGTCGAGACCGCGACGACCACCTCGTCCGCCCCGGCCGGCAGCCGTTCCGGATCCAGCGTCAGCTCGGCGGTCCGGACCGGCTCGCCGGGCACCGAGCGGGTGGGGTGGAGGCGCACGGCGCCGTCCGGGTCCTGCGGGTTGTTGAAGAACACGAAGTGCTCGTCGCCGACCACCCGCCCGCTCGCGCAGACGAAGGCCGAGACGTCCAGCTCCACCGCGTCCCCGCCGGCCGTCCGGCTCTGCCAGGACAGCCGCACGGTGGTGGCGGGCTCCGCGGCCTCGGCGGCGTCCGCCGCGGCGGTCCGCCGGGGCGCGGCGGACCCGCCGCCGCCGAGCCGCCCGCGCAGGCCCTGCTCCGCCAGCAGTTCGACCAGCTCCGGCCCGCTCACCAGCGTCAGCGGCTTGTTGCGGATGTACTCGTAGGAGCCCGGCCCGAATCCGGCCGTGGTCACCAGGATGCCCTTGATGGCGCCGTGGTGGCGCACCGTCGAGTCCAGGTCGCGCACGGCGGTGGGGGAGACCGTCGAGCGGTACCGCTTGGCCTGGATGACGATCCGTCCGCCGGTCACCGGATCGAGGTCCTCCGCTACCACGTCCACGCCCGCGTCGCCGCTGCGGGCGGTGGTCATCACCCGGAACCCGCGCAGCCGGAACAGCTCGGCGATCAGCTCCTCGAACTCGATCGGGTCCATCTCGAAGAGGTCGGGCTCCTCCTCCTCGCCCTGCCCGGCCACACTGCCGCCGACCGTCTCCGGCAGCCGGTCCGGCCGCACCTCGTCCAGCCGCTCCGGCCGGGCCGACAGCTTGCCGCCGAGCCCCTGGAAGCACTCCACGGCCGCCACCCGGTCCAGCGCCAGCCCCGCGAACTCGGCCCGGTCCACCGTCACCGTGGACAGGAACCTCTCCGCCTCCCGGCCGGTCGCCGGGTCGATCCCGCGGACGAAGCCGTTCAGCACCACCGAGGCCAGCAGCCCGTCGCCGTCCGCCCGGAACAGCTCGGTCACCACCCGCAGCGCGCTCTGCGCCAGCACCTCCTTGTAGAGGGCCTTGCGCTCGGTGGCCGGGCGGGCCACCTCGGCCTCCCGGTCGTCCGACTTCACGTACCGCACCCGCGCGCTCGACGGCACCACGTCCGCGGCCGGCAGCTCCCAGTTGACCACCAGCTGGCGGGTGGACGCCTCCCAGGCCGCGACCAGCCGGTGCGGGAAGCCCTCCGGCCAGCCCGCCGAGCCGTACAGCACGGCGCTGAAGTACTCCTGCACCGCCTCCGCCTCGCCGGCGCGCAGCCGGTGCAGCAACTCCCGGGTTCCGGCGACCCGTTCCTCGTCCTGCCGGCGGTGCTGGGCCACCCACTCCAGGTACTGGCCGTGGTACTCGGCCAGCCGGCGCTGCCGGTCCGCCTCCGCAGCCTGTGCCGCGTACCAGTCCTGCTCGAACCGGGCCCGGGCCTGTGCCACGTACTGCTCGTACTGCTGCCACACCCCCGGGTTGCGCGCCTGCACCGGGTCCGGCGGCGGTACCTGGTAGCGCGCCTGGTCCGGCATCGGCACCGGCTCGCCGAGCCGGCCCGGCTCGAACGGCGGCAGCGTGCGGGGCGCCAGCAGCGCCTGCGGGCTGAACGCCGGTCGGCCCAGCCCGGCAGCCAGCAGCCCGCGCAACTCCTCGATCCGGCCGTCCAGTTCGGCCGTCCGCCGGGCCGCCTCGGCCTCCCGGGACTGCTGGTACGCCCGCAGCGCCTCGCGCTCGCCCCGGGCCGCCGCCCGCTGGGCCTCCCGGGCCTCCCGCTCGCGGCGCCGCTCCTCGGCCGCCTCGGCGCGCCAGCGGGCCTCCTCCCGGCGCTGCTGCTGCCGCTGCGCCTCCGCCCAGACCGTCAGCACCCCGTCGTTCCGCCGCCCCGCCACCGTCCACCCCTTCGCTCCGCACCCGACCGGCGCGGCGCCGGCCTCCCGACCGCGCCGCCCACCGCGCCCGCCACAATAGAACGTGAACGGGCGAACCGGCGAAGCCCCCTGTGACCTGCGGCGGCGTCAGGAGAGGGTCACGGCCGGCCCTGCGGATCGGGCGGCATCTCGCCGACCGGCTTCCGGTCCGCGGAGGTGTGGAAGGCCTGCGGTGCCTCGTCGAAGCCGGACTCCCCCGCGATCGCAGGCCGGGTGGGGCCGGGGGAGCCGGGTCGGTCGAGCGGTACGCGTGCACGAAGGGGATCCTCGCGCTGGTCGGGACCGATCCTCGCCCGGGCGGTGCGCCGCGCCGGTCCCCTCGGGAGTGGGCGCGGTGGGAGGTCGAGCGGACGTCCGCGTGCCAGCGCCACTCGTACGGCGGGGCGGCCGGGCGGTTCGGCGTGGCCGGTGACCCGGAAAGCAGGGCCGGCCGGGGTCCGGCGGCGTCGGGCGCGCCGTGCAGGCTCTCGGCGGTGAGGCGCAGGACGAGCGCGAGGTCGCCGGGGGTGGCGGGGCCGGCGTCGGGGGCGGTGGCGCCGGCGCGTGCGTCGGGACCGGGGGCTGTCCGGGGGGGTGCCGGTCCCGATGTGGCCGTAGCCGTCGCGCTCGACCGCCAGGATGCCCCGGGGGGTATCTGCTACAGTCGAAGTCATATACCCCTGGGGGTACACCGTGAGACATTGCGAGAAGGAGCGAGCACGTGTTCTTCGTCGACACCCTGGAGATCGAGGGCCTCGGCAACCGCAGCTACCTCGCCGGCGGCCCCGGTGGGGCGGTCGCCGTCGACCCGCCGCGCGACATCGACCAGGTGATCGCGGCGGCAGCCAGGCGCGGCGTCCGTATCTCCTACGTGGCCGAGACCCACGTGCACAACGACTACGTCACCGGTGGACTGGAACTGGCCCGGCTCACCGGTGCCCACTACCTCGTCCCCGCCGGGGCCGACGTCTCCTACCGGCGCGTGCTGGTCCACGACGGCGACGACTTCGACGTCGACCCGGCGGCAGGCCTGAGCCTGCGGGCCGTCGCCACCCCCGGCCACACCCCGCACCACACCGCCTACGTCCTCAGCGAGCAGGGCCGCGACGTCGCCGCCTTCACGGGGGGTTCCCTGCTGATCGGCACCGTCGGCCGCCCCGACCTGGTCGAGCCCCGGCTCACGGAGAGGCTCGCCCGGGCCCAGCACGCCTCCGCCCACCGCCTCGCCGACCAGCTGGCCGACGAGGTCCCCGTCCTGCCGACCCACGGTTTCGGCAGCTTCTGCTCCGCCGGTCAGGCCGGCACCGACGCCACCACCGTCGGTGCCGAACGGCGCCGCAACGACGCGCTCGTCAAGGACGTCGACACCTTCGTCGCCGACCTGCTCGCAGGCCTCGACGACATCCCCGCCTACTACATTCACATGGGCCCGGTGAACAGCGCCGGGCCCGCGACGGTCGACCTCACCCCGCCGAGCCTCGCCGACCCCGCCGAACTCGCCCGGCGCCTCGCCGCCGGCGAGTGGGTCGTCGACCTGCGCGCCCGTGCCGCCTTCGCCGCCGGGCACCTGGCCGGCTCCTTCAACTTCGAGGGCGACGGCAAGCTCGCCACCTACCTGGCCTGGCTGATCCCCTGGGGCAAGCCGGTCACCCTGCTCGCCGAGAGCCCGGCGCAGCTGGCCGCCGCCCAGCGCGAACTCGTCCGGGTCGGCATCGACCGCCCCGCCGCCGCGGCCACCGGCGACCCGGTCGGCTGGCCGCGCCCCGGCGAGCAGCTGCGCACGTTCCGGCGTGCCACCTTCGCCGACCTGGCGAAGGCGCTCACCGAGGACGAGCCGCCGCTGGTCCTCGACGTCCGCCGCGACGGCGAACGGACCGCCGGCCGGATCGACGGCACGCTGCACATCCCGCTGCACCAGTTGCACCGTCGCAGCGGCGAACTGCCCGAGGGCGTCCTCTGGATCCACTGCGCCGGCGGCACGCGCGCCGGGATCGCCGCCTCGCTGCTGGACGCCGCCGGGCGGCAGGTCGTCGCCGTCGACGACGGCTTCGGAGCGGCGGACGAGGCCGGGCTGCCGATCACCACCGGCGCCGAGGGCGCGGCGGGCGCCTGAGCGGCGCGCGCCGCCGGCACCGCCTGCCCTGGCGGCACCCACTGCACTGCCCGTACCACCGCACCACCCGGAGCCACGCCCATGCACCTCCCTCACGGCCCCCGACGTCACGCCTCCCGACCGCCCTCCGCCCGATCGCCCGGGCCCTCGGCCCGCCGAACGGTCGCCCGGCGCCCGCGGCCCGGCGCGGCCGGGCGAACACCCCGGGCCGTACCCGCGGGCGCTCCGCCCGGGCCGGGCAGCGTCGGCCCCCCGCGTCCCGCGGCCCCGCACCCCGGGCGGTGCACGTGATCACCGTGGTACTGGCCCTCGCCGCCGGGGCCGTGGTCGGGCTCGTACTCGGAGGCCTCGGCGGGGGAGGCGGCATCCTGGCCGTCCCCGCACTGATCTACCTGCTCGGGCTGAGCCCGGCCGCCGCCACCACCGCCGGGCTGATGATCGTCCTGGCCACCTCGGTCTCCGCGATCGTCGCCCACGCCAGGGCCGGGAACATCCGCTGGCGCGTCGCCCTCGCCTTCGCCGCCGCCGGGCTGGTCCCCGCCGCCCTCGCCGGAGCCGCCGCCGCGCGACTGCCACAGTCGCTGCTCACAGCGGCCTTCGCCCTGGTGGCGGCGCTGGCGGCGATCCGGATGCTGCGCCCGGCCCGGCAGCGGGAGGCCGTGACGGCCCGCCCGGCACGGGCGGCCGCCACCGGGGCCGGGCTCGGCGCCGTCACCGGACTGCTCGGAGTGGGTGGCGGCTTCCTCGCGGTGCCGGCCCTGGTGACCGCGGTCGGCCTGCCGATGGAGGCCGCCGTCGGCACCAGCCTCCCGGTGATCGCCGTGAACGCCTCGGCCTCCCTCGCCACCCGCGGCGGCGCCGGCTCAGGCCTGGACTGGGCGGTGATCGCGCCCTTCACCGCCGCCGCCGTGCTCGGAGCCTGGGACGGCAAGCGGCTGGCGGGCCGCTTCTCCGGCTCCACCCTGCAGCGGGTCTTCGCGGGCCTGTTGCTGGCCGTCGCGGCCGTCATGGGCGCCGACGCGGTCCTCTGACCCGAATCCGCAGGTAGTGCGGCGTACGTCGGGCTGATACGGCGACAGGTGCCCGTGCTGGTTTGAGATGATCGAGGTTCTCTACGCCTAACCACTCAACCTGCAAGGACACCTGTCTGGTGAAGAAGATATCGCGTCGTCGTACCGCCTCCCGCACCTCCGGCGGGCGCTGGACCAGGTTGGACGCTCGGGTGGGTGGGGTGGACGGGTCGCTGACCGAGAACGGCGGCCTGGTGCTGGTGGCCGAGCTGGACCGGGTGCTGGGGGTCACGGCCGCTCTTGATGCCGGGATCGGGCCGGTCAAGGTACGTGATCGGGGCCTGTCGGGTGGGGAGTTTGCGCTGGCAACGGCGGTGGTTCAGCTGACCGGCGAGGACCACCTGGTCGGCTTCGACCGGCTGCGCGCGGACGTGGTGGGCGAGGGGCTGCTGCCCGCGCCACTCCCGGCCGCGACCACCGCCGCCACCTTGGCGGCACGCTTCGGCCAGGTGCAGCGCGAGGGCATCGAGACCGCGTGCGCCAAGGTCACCGCCCGCGCGCTCGCCGCGCTGCCGGCCAGGGATCGGGCCCCGATCCTGTCCGGGTCGGTCACTATCGACCTGGACGCCAAGGACGTCGAGGTGTTCTCCACCCGCAAGGAACGGGTCGTCCGCTCCTACAAGGGCGAGGTCTCGGGGCGGGTGCACGCCGCGCACTGGGCCCAGGCCGGCACCGTCCTGGCCGCCGATCTCCTCGACGGCCGCTCGGACGGCCGCACCGTCGCCCCTGCCCAGATCGACCGGGCCGTGGACGCCGTGCGCACGGCCGGAGCCACCGGGCAGATCCTGATCCAGGGCGATACGGGCTACTACGCGGGGAGGGTCGCCGAGAAGATCGTCGCCCGCCGGGCGCTGTTCAGGCTTGCCGTACCGCGAAGCCGACCGCTGTGGCGGGCGGTGGCCGCCGTGCACGTCGACGACTGGATCGACGCCCTGGACTACCCGGCCGCGCAGGTCGCACTGTTGGACTACGCGCCACCCGGCTGGCCCGAAGGCACCCGGGTGATCGCGCGACGGGTGCGCTACGACGCCGCCGAACTGTCCGCCGACCCGCGCTCGCGCCGCTCGCGCACCGTCGGCAAGGACCAGCTCGCCCTGGTCCTGGAAGGCCTGGAGGAACAGGCATACGCCTACTCGTTCATCGCCACCAACGAGCCGTTGGACCTGGACGAGGAGGTCGCGGTGGCGGAGTGGGAGTTCCGCCGCCGCACCAGGATCGAGGAACTGTTCCGCGACACCGCGCACGGAGCCGGACTCAACCACCTGCCGTCCGGCTCCCACGCCGTCAACAGCATGTGGATGTGGGGCGCGCTGCTGGCCTACAACCTCACCGCCTGGCTGCAGACGCTCGCCCCGATCGGCCGGGCCCGCCGCCGCATCGCCACCGTGCGACGGCTGCTGATCCGCCGCGCCGCCCGCTGGACCACGACCGCCCGCCGCCACGAACTCCACTTCACCGCCGAAGCCCGCGAGCTGATCGCCAACACGCTGGCCCGGATTCGAGCCCACCGGCACCTGACGGCCACCTGACCTACCGCCCCTACCGGCCCGAACCACCCATCCCCGCCCTGGAAAGCCGTCCACCCGGCACGACAGCCGGACCGTCGGCCTACCCGGAAACCCTGAACCCGGGCCAACGGCCAGCACAGAGATCAACTGACGGACCGTCGGCCACTACCTGCGGATTCGGGTCTGAGCTCCCCCTCCTGCCCCGCCCCCTCTCCACCACGTAAGGAAGCCGCTGTGCAGGAACCCGTTGTGCCGCCCTCCACCGCACTCACCCCCGAGCAGGCCCACCCACGCCTGTCCACTCTCACCGTCGTCGACGTCCGCACCCCCGGCGAGTACGCGGCCGGCCACGTCCCCGGCGCGCTGAACGTCCCGCTCGACCAGCTCGCCCGGGCCCTGCCCGCGCTGCGCGAGGCCGCCGGGCGCGGCGGGCTGCTGGTGGTCTGCGCCTCGGGGGCCCGCTCCGGCCGCGCCTGCACGGAGCTCGCCGCCGCCGGTATACCGGCCGCCACGCTCGTCGGCGGCACGTCCGCCTGGGCCGCCACCGGGCACGCCGTCCACCGTCCCGAGGACGCACCCGCCGAGACACCATGGCCGATGGACCGTCAGGTCCGTTTCACCGCAGGCGGCCTGGTGCTGGCCGGCCTGCTCGTCGACCCGGTGCTGCCCGGTACGCGCTGGTTCTCGGCCGCGGTCGGCGCGGGCCTGCTGTACTCCGCCGCCACCAACAGCTGTGCGATGGGCGCGATGCTGTCGCGTCTCCCGTACAACCGCCCGCGCCCCGGCCACCGCCACGACCTGGCCGCCACCCTGGCCGCCCTCGGCGCGGGGCGCTCCGAGCCGGGTGCGCCCAGCGGGTCGTGACGCCGGGCTGCTCGTCCGTACGCAGCGGCGCCCCGGCCCGGTGGCCGGGGCGCCGTGGGGTGCGGTGCCGGAGCGTCAGCTCCGGCTGGCGCGACGGCGGCTGACGGCGACGAGTGCGGCGCCGGCGGCGACGGCCGCGGCGGCGCCGCCGGCCTCCCAGCCGAGGCCGTCCGCGCCGGTGGCGGCGAGCTGGCCGGTGCCGGTGGTGCCGGTGGTGCCGGTGAAGACCGGGGCAGGGGCGGTGACCGGGTTGGAGACGGTGGTCACGGCGGCGGTCTGCGCGCTCCGGGTGCCGGCCTGTTCCTGCGCGGCGGTGGCGCTCTGGGGCCGGGGCTGCTGTTCGCCCGTCTTCTCCTGTGTGGCCCTGGCGGCGGCCGCGGCGGCCGTGGCGGCCTCGTCCTCGGCGCGGGCGGTGTACTGGCCCTCCTTCAGGAAGTACAGGATGTCCCCGTAGGTCCCGCTGAACGCCTTGTCGGCGGCCTTGCGGACGGCGGGGCCACCGGCGCCCCCGATCCGGGCGGCCTTGACGCGGTTGTCGTCCTGCCGCTGCTTCTCCAGCTCCACCTGGAGGAAGTGGCGGAAGTCGGCGGCGGTGCCCTTGAGGGCCTTCTCGGCGGCTTCGCGGACGCCGGGGCCGGTCTCCTTGTCGGCGAGGATGCGCTCGATCTCGGCGCGGTCCTGGTCCTCGGCGCGGGCGGTGTACTGGCCCTCCTTGAGGAAGCGGACGACATCCGCGTAGGTGCCGTCGAGCGCCTTGCTCGCCGCTCGCTGGACGGCAGGGCCGCCCTGGGCCATGATCCGGGAGAGCCTGACGCGGTCGTCGTCCTGCTGGGCCCTCTGCATCTCAACCGTCAGGAACTGCCGCAGGTCGGCGGCGGTGCCCTTGAGGGCCTTCTCGGCGGCTTCGCGGACGCCGCGGCCGGTCTCCTTGTCGGCGAGGATGCGCTCGATCTCGGCGCGGTCCTGGTCCTCGGCGCGGGCGGTGTACTGGCCCTCCTTGAGGAAGCGGACGACATCCGCGTAGGTGCCGTCGAGCGCCTTGCTCGCCGCTCGCTGGACGGCAGGGCCGCCCTGGGCCATGATCCGGGAGAGCCTGACGCGGTCGTCGTCCTGCTGGGCCCTCTGCATCTCAACCGTCAGGAACTGCCGCAGGTCGGCGGCGGTGCCCTTGAGGGCCTTCTCGGCGGCTTCGCGGACGCCGCGGCCGGTCTCCTTGTCGGCGAGGATGCGCTCGATCTCGGCGCGATCGCTCTTCTCCTGGGCGGTGACGTGATCGTCGGCGGCGTCGGACATGGTGTCGGGGCCGGTGACGCCGGCGGGCTGCGGGTTGTCGGCGGCGGAGGCCGGCGACTGGAGCAGAACGGGCGCCAGCACGGCAGCCGCGATGACCGCCGAGACCTTGGGCAACTTCATGCGCGAAACCTGCTTCATGTGGAGCGATCGTGAACGCACGTCAGCATAGATCGTTTGACACTGTCGTCATACCGACGAGTTCTGTGACAGGCGGGCGCCGAGGAGCTCTTGGAGCGCGGCGGTTGCCCCCCGAGATCCGGCGGACGGAGTACGGCGTTCCGCACATCCGGGCGCGCGACTCCGGCGGCCGCGGGTACTTGAGAGGCGTTCGCGCAGGACAACCTGGGCCAGCCGGCCGACCCCGTGGTGTGGCTGCCGGACCACCTGCCCCGGCATCCCGCCCTCACAGGGATCCAGCACTGATAGGAGTCTGTGATCTTGGAAATGTGAAGGCGCTTGGCGCCGCGCGACTGGTGCGGAACCAGGCTTCGCCCTGGCCTCCGTCGCCGGGCTCCCGGCCCCCCTCGTCGGGTCGGGGTTGGGAACGGGGTTCTGAACTGACTGTTGACCACGACTGGCACTGGTGCGAGTCCGCTTCTGGCGCGAGGCCGGTTCGGCCTGAGGTGCTGGTGAGGTCGCGTATTCAACCGTCGCCAGTTCTCCGTGGAACGGACTTCGCCGGTGGTCGTGTGCGGTCGCCGGGGGCGTACGTCTCATGGGCGAGCTGAACCCGGCGGGGCCGCACCGGGGCTGCTGACCGCGGGCGTGGGCAGTCGGTTTCGTATTCTCGTGCCGCCGGAGAGGAATCCGGGGACCGGGAGGGGAAGCTGATGGCGTTCGGAAGGAACAGGCGGGACGAGCCTTTCGAGGCGGTGCACTGGGACGAGATCACCCAGTTCACGGTGGGCAGGATGACGAGACACACGGTCCGCAAGTCGAAGCGGGGCGAAGGCGCCCACGCGGTCCGGTTCATGAGGAAGCGCGGGGGCGACGAGTACATGGTCCCCGGCGTCTACATCGTCCCCGTGGAGCCTGCCGGACCGCTGTCAAAGGGTGGTTTCCGGCTCTTCGAGGGCGAGGGCAACCGGCAGCTGCTGTGCACGGTGCTCCCGGACCGCTCCGACCGCTACCCGGTGACGGATGCCACCGGCCGGGAGTTCGGCGCGGTCCGTCGCACCCCGGTCGCGAAGCGGCTCGCCCAGCACGGCCTGTGGATGGAACAGCATGGGCATCCGGCCGTCGTGGCGCCCCGCAACTGGGCGAGGGGCGGCCCGGGGGCGGCCTTGGGGCGCGGGGTGGGCCATGTCCTCGACGGGGTCGTCGACTCCCTGCTGTCCTTCGGGTCCGATGAAGCATCGGACTCCGGGGCGAACCTCAAGCCGGTCGTCTGGGCGGTGGGCGCCGAGGCGGAGGAGGCGGACAGGGAGTACGGGGAAGCGGTGCTGACCTTCCCGCGCAGCACCGACAGCCGGCGCTGGTACTTCGTCGAGCGGGATGGCTGGCTGGACAAGCGCCTCGCCTTCGCGCTGGCGGTACTGCGCGAGAGCGAGACCTTCGGTGCCGACCGCCGCTGAGCGGTACCCGGGCGTGGCCGGCGCGGTGGATGCGCGCGGGTAGCCTTGTCCGTATCACCGACGATCACCTGTTCCGAGCCTCCATGCAGGCCCCACACCGGATGCCGCGAAGACCTGCAGGCGTTAGCACAAGTCGCCCAGGCAGTGAGAACCGTTCTCGTAGCGTGGCTCGCCGTCGTGGACGAGGCCGCGGCCGACCAACGACCCGGTCGGCGATTGAGGTTGGGGCGTGCCGGCCACTCGGGTCGGCTGACGGGTGATCAGTAGGTCGCCTGTCGGGCGAGCGCCAGTTCGGTGCTCGGCCTGCGGCGGGTCGGCCCGGCGGGCTGCGCGGTCGGAGACCGGCGAGGCGATCGCGCGGTGGGTCATGCCGGGCCCGGTTCGAGCGTGAGCTGGCGCCCTCCGCGGCGGCCCCGGGCACGGGCGGCGGCGCGTCCGCCGCTCGCGGTGAGCGCGATCGGCTCACGCCGGAGTTCGGCAAGCACGGACAGGACTGCGGGCACGCTCGCGACTGACGCCGGTTGCCGTGCGGACGATCGCCGGATTTAATGAATGAACGGGCATTTATTAATGAGGGAGTGGCGGTGGCCGGACGTCCCCGAGGGGTCGAGGATGTAGTGATCTTGCGTGCGGCGGCCGAGGTGATCGGCCGGGTGGGTCCTGCAGGGCTGACGCTGGCTGCCGTGGCTCGCGAGGTCGGGCTGGTGCCCGGCACCCTCGTGCAGCGGTTCGGATCCAAGCGCGGCCTGCTGGTGGCACTCGCCGAGCAGTCCGCGAAGGATGCGGACGTGCTCCACGGGCGGGTGCGGGAGGAACACGAATCGGTGCTCGGGGCGCTGGCTGCGCTGGTGGTGGAGTCCATGGTTCCGATGGCCACGCCTGAGAGCTTCGCGAACCACCTGGCGTTCCTGTGTACGGACCTCGCGGATCCGCAGCTCCACGAGCACGCCTTGGCCGTTCACCAGGCCCAGGGCCGGGTGATCCGGTCACTGCTGGCGGAGGCCGTCTCCGCACGCGAGCTCCGACCCGGGACGGACGTCGCAGCGTTGGCCGGGTCCGTCCAGGCGATCACCGCCGGCGCGGGCCTCACGTGGGCGCTCGATCGCCAAGGCACCCTCGCGCGGCGGCTCCGGCAAGAGCTCGACAACGTACTGGCCCCGCACATCCCGCCCCGCCGCAGTCACGACCTGGAGGAATCATGATGACCGCCACACGGCCGTTGGCAGGGAAGGTGGCCCTGGTCGCCGGCGGTACCCGAGGCGGCGGGCGGGGTATCGCCGGTGAGCTCGGGGCAGCCGGCGCGACGGTGTACGTCACCGGCCGCAGCACCATGGCCGCACGCTCCGACCTGGACCGCCCGGAAACCATCGAGGAGACCGCCGAGAAGGTCACCGCTGCCGGCGGCCTCGGCATCCCCGTCCGCACCGACCACAGCCGCCCGGAGGAAGTCCGTGCCCTGGTCGACCGGATCGCGACCGAACAGGACGGGCGGCTCGACGTCCTGGTCAACTCCGTGTGGGGCGGGGACCGGCTGACGGACTGGACGCACCCGTTGTGGGAACAGGACCTCGATACCGGACTCCGGCTGCTGCGACGGGCGGTGGAGACCCACGTGATCACCAGCCGGTTCGCACTTCCGTTGATGGTCGCCCGCAGGAGCGGTCTGGTCGTGGAGGTCACCGACGGAAACACCGCCCGCTACCGGGGCTCGTTCTTCTACGACCTCGCGAAGTCCGCGGTGATCCGCCTCGCCGTCGCGCAGGCCGCCGAGTTGAAGGCGCACGAGATCGCGGCCGTTGCGATCACACCGGGCTTCCTGCGCTCGGAGGCCATGCTGGAGCACTTCGGAGTGACCGAGGCCAACTGGCGGGACGGTGCGGCCAAGGACCCGGACTTCGCCCATTCCGAGACCCCCGCCTACCTGGGCCGTGCGGTTGCCGCGCTGGCCGCCGACCCTGACGTCATGGCCAAGAGCGGGCGGGCCCTGGCCACCTGGGACCTTTACAAGGAATACGGGTTCACCGACGCCGACGGCACACAGCCGGACTTCGCCGCCCACTGGGCCGACTCCTTGGAGCAGGATCACGGGCCGCTGGGAGACCCTCTGTGACACCGCAGCGCAACGCGCCAGCGTGATCCTGTACCGAAGTCCCCTACCGGCGCCCGGCCGCTCTTCGCCGTCTTCTCCGCGCCGCGGCCGGCCACCACGCCCTCCGGCAGCTCCACGGCCCGCCGCACGAAGTCGACCACCGTCTCCGTGACCCCTCCCACCGCGGAACGCACCCCCATCCGTCGGCAGGACTTCAGCACCAGCAGCGCGAGCCGGTGCCCGTCCGAGTCCGTCCGGGCCGCCGCCCACTCCATCTCCTGCCGGTTCGTCGCGAAGAACAGGAGCTCACGCACGGTGATCAGCCGCTTGAATCGCGGATACGCGGTCCGCTCGACCGAGGCCATCCCGAAGCCCTGCAACCCGATACCGGGGACAGGTGGCGGCTGGCAGTGGTAGGTGTCCGGCGGGCCGGATCGGGGCTTCGAGATCACGTCATGGACCCCTTCTGCACGTACCTTGGCCGGACCCCTTACACCTCCGAGGGCCGCCTCCGCAGCTCGGCGGCGCGCTGTCCGGGGCAGCGGGTAACCTCGCTGGGTCGGACGGAGGGGCAGGCATGGGCACAGGGCAGCAGACGGGCGGCGGGTGGATCTCCACCGGGTTGCAGTGGCGGGACGGGCGGCCGCTGCTCGGCGCCGTGCACGGGCGCCGGGCGCACGAGCGGGTGGCTGAGCCGGGCACGGTGGTCGGCTGGCTGCTCGGCGGGCCCCGGCGCTGCACCGGGGCCTGGCTGTCCGGTGCGACGGAGCGCACACCCTGCCCGCACCATGCCGAGATCGAGCCCGACGGCGGCGCCGTCCAGTGCGCCGCCTGCCAGAGCGTGGACCGGGGCCTCGCGCTGGCCCGGGACCAGATCCTCGACGACGGGCGCACCTACCGCCTCTACCTCGCCTGGTTCGGCGACGGTCTGCTGAAGGTGGGCCTGACCGCCGAGCAGCGCGGCACCAGCCGGCTGCTCGAACAGGGCGCGCTGGCCTGGACGTTCGCCGCCCGTGGCGCGCTGCCCGCCGTCCGCCGGGCCGAACTCACGATCGCGGCCTCGGGGCTGGCCCGGGAGCGGTTCAACGCCCGGACGAAGCCGGACCACTGGTGGGCGCCCGGCGACGCCGCGCACCGCCGGACGCTGCTGCTGGACGCCCGTGACGCGGCGCACCGGCTGCTGGCCGGCCACGCGGTCGAGCTGCTGGCCGACCACCCGGTCACCGACCACGTCGTGCTCTTCGGCCTGGCCGACGGCGCGCCGGCCGCCTACGGGCGGATCGAGACGCTGGCCCCGGGCGCGGTGGTCGCCGGGGCGCTGCGCCCGCCGGTCGGCCGCCACCTGTTCCTCGACCAGCCGGACGGCGGTGCGCCGCTCCTGCTCGACACCCGGCTGCTGACCGGGTGGACGCTCATCCAGGCCGCCGGCCGTCCGGCGTCGGGGCTGGTCGTGCGCTCGCGGGTGCGTCCCGAGGTGCCGGACACCCAGGAGGCGCTGTTCTGACGGCGCGCGGCCGACCGCCGCCGCTCCGGCCCACCGCTCCGGCCCACCGCCCGGGCGGCCGGCAGCCACCCCGCTCACGCCAGCTTGCCGCGCACCCCGCCCGGGCCGGAGCGCGCGCGGCGCGACGCCGGGGGCCGGGACGGGCGGACGTCGCTGCGGGCGGCCGGCTCGGCCTCTGCCGCCCGTGCGAGCGCGGCCCGCGCGGCGGCCAGTGCCACCCGCGCGAGCAGCGGGTCCTCGCGCACGCCCGCCGCGCGCTTGGCCGCCTGGCAGTGCGCGCACCAGACGGGCGAGGCGGGCCCGTCCGGGTACACCATGCCCTCCGGCGGTAGGTAGTGGGCGCCGCACTCGGCGCACTCGAAGACCATCCTCAACCGACGATCACCGTCCCGGATCCGTGGCACCGACCGCATGGTGACCAGAAGGTGTCGACCCTCGGCACCATGCTCCCTTCCTCGTCCAGCTCGACCGAGGCTTCGGTCTTCTGGGTCCCCCCGGACCCGCCACACCCGGTGCAGGCCTGAACCTCAGGCATATGACCCTCCTTGGCGCGGGGACCCACCGTAGCGCGAATTGCCGCGAACGGCGCCGATCCTGACGAACGACCACCCAGGTGGGGAGCGCACGCCCCGCCGGCGCGCGCCGCCCGTGCGACCTGGCCCGGTGCGTGCCGGCCCCGGACGCACCGGTGGGCCCCTCCCGTGCGGAAGGGGCCCACCGATGAACTCCGGTTTCAGCCCAGGGAACTGCGGAGGAACTCGCGGTTCATCGCCGCGATGCTCGGCAGGGGGATGCCCTTCGGGCAGGCGGTGGCGCACTCGCCGGTGTTGGTGCAGCCGCCGAAGCCCTCGGCGTCCATCGCGGCGACCATGTCCCGCACCCGGGACTTCCGCTCCGGCGCGCCCTGCGGCAGGACGTTGAGGTGGACCACCTTGGCGGAGGTGAACAGCATCGCCGAGCCGTTCGGGCAGGCGGCCACGCAGGCACCGCAGCCGATGCACTCGGCGTGCTCGAAGGCCGTGTCGGCGGCCTCCTTGGGCACCGGAGTGGCGTGCGCGTCGGGCGCGCTGCCGGTCGGGGCGGTGATGTAGCCGCCGGAGCCGATGATCCGGTCGAACGCCGAACGGTCCACCACCAGGTCCTTGACCACCGGGAAGGCCGAGGCCCGCCACGGCTCGACGTCGATGGTGTCGCCGTCCTCGAAGTGCCGCATGTGCAGCTGGCAGGTCGTGGTCCGCTCGGGGCCGTGGGCCTGGCCGTTGATGACCATGCCGCAGGCGCCGCAGATGCCCTCGCGGCAGTCGTGGTCGAAGGCGACGGGCGTGTCGCCGCGGGTGATCAGCTCCTCGTTGAGGGTGTCGAGCATCTCCAGGAAGGACATGTCGGGGCTGATCCCGGAGACCTTGTAGGTGGTCATCGAGCCGGGTGCGTCCGGGCCCGCCTGGCGCCAGATACGCAGGGTGAGGTTCATCGGAGACCTCCAAGGAGACCCCGGTCTTTGGGCCGGGGAGGAATCGGATCGCCCGCGTGACGGGCCGGGGGGAGGCAGGCTGCCGGCAGGGCGGAGCGCCGGGCCGGCAGCAGGAAGTCGTCCCACCGCCGCGCACAGGCGCAGCGGCTCAGCCGCGAGGCTGAGGGGAGTGCCCGTTCTCGGGGGTGGGGAGACGTCAAGCGTAGCTCCGCTGGGTGGGTTGGACGTGCTCGAATCCGAGCTCTTCGCGGTGGAGGACCGGTGCCGTGCCGGTGCCGGTGAACTCCCAGGCGGCGGCGTAGCTGTAGTCCTCGTCGCGCCGGGCGGCCTCGCCGTCCTCGGTCTGGCTCTCGGTGCGGAAGTGGCCGCCGCAGGACTCGGCCCGGTGCAGGGCGTCCAGGCACATCAGCTCGGCCAGCTCGAAGTAGTCGACCAGCCGGTTGGCCTTCTCCAGCGACTGGTTGAGCTCCTGGCCGGTGCCGGGAACCCTGATCCGGCGCCAGAACTCGTCCCGCAGCTTCGGGATCCGGTCGAGGGCGCGGCGCAGTCCGGCCGCGTCGCGGGCCATCCCGCACTCGTCCCAGAGGAGTTCGCCCAGCTCGCGGTGGAAGGAGTCGGGTGTCCGGTCGCCGTTCACCGCGAGGATGAGGTCGAGCCGGTCGGTCACCTCGGCCTCGGCGGCGGCGATCTCCCCGTGGTCCGCGGGGACGGCCGGAAGCGGGTTGCGGGCCAGGTAGTCGTTCAGGGTCGGCGGGAGGACGAAGTAGCCGTCCGCCAGGCCCTGCATCAGCGCGCTGGCACCGAGCCGGTTGGCGCCGTGGTCGGAGAAGTTGGCCTCGCCGATCGCGAACAGGCCCGGCACCGTGGTCTGCAGGTCGTAGTCGACCCAGAGGCCGCCCATGGTGTAGTGGATCGCCGGGTAGATCCGCATCGGCACCCGGTACGGGTCCTCGGCGGTGATCCGCTCGTACATCTCGAACAGGTTGCCGTACTTGGCGGCGACGGCGTCCCGGCCCATCCGGCGGATCGCGTCGGCGAAGTCCAGGTAGACGCCCTGGCCGCCGGGGCCGACGCCGCGGCCCTCGTCGCAGACGTTCTTGGCGGCCCGGGAGGCGATGTCGCGCGGCACCAGGTTGCCGAAGGAGGGGTAGATCCGCTCCAGGTAGTAGTCCCGCTCGGCCTCGGGGATCTCGGCCGGCGGCCGGGTGTCGCCCTTGGCCTTCGGCACCCAGATCCGGCCGTCGTTGCGCAGCGACTCGCTCATCAGGGTGAGCTTGGACTGGTGGTCGCCGGAGCGCGGGATGCAGGTCGGGTGGATCTGGGTGAAGCACGGGTTGGCGAAGTACGCGCCGCGCCGGTGCGCCCGCCAGACGGCGGTGGCGTTGGAGTTCTTGGCGTTGGTGGAGAGGTAGAAGACGTTGCCGTAGCCGCCGGTGGCGAGCACCACGGCGTCGGCGGTGTAGGTGGAGATCTCCCCGGTCACCAGGTCGCGGGCGACGATACCGCGCGCCCGGCCGTCGACCACGAGCAGGTCCAGCATCTCGGTGCGCGGGTGCATCTCGACGTTGCCGGCGGCGATCTGGCGCGACAGTGCCTGGTAGGCGCCGAGCAGCAGCTGCTGGCCCGTCTGGCCGCGGGCGTAGAAGGTGCGGGAGACCTGGACGCCGCCGAAGGAGCGGGTGTCGAGCAGGCCGCCGTACTCGCGGGCGAACGGGACCCCCTGCGCCACGCACTGGTCGATGATCTCCACCGACACCTGGGCGAGGCGGTGCACGTTGGACTCGCGGGCGCGGAAGTCGCCGCCCTTGACCGTGTCGTAGAAGAGCCGGCGGATCGAGTCACCGTCGTTGCGGTAGTTCTTGGCCGCGTTGATGCCGCCCTGTGCGGCGATCGAGTGGGCGCGCCGCGGGGAGTCCTGGAAGCAGAACTGCACCACGTGGTAGCCCTGTTCGGCAAGCGTGGCACCGGCCGCGCCGCCCGCCAGGCCGGTGCCGACGACGATCACGGTGTGCTTGCGACGGTTGGCCGGGTTGACCAGCTTGGCCTCGAACCGCCGCTGGTCCCAGCGCTGTTCGATCGGCCCTGCGGGGGCCTTGGCGTCGGCGATCGGAGCGCCGACGCCGTACTCGGCGTAGGAGATCTCGGTGTGCACGGCGCTCTCGCCGCTCTGCGCGCTCGGGGTGTTCACGGTGCTCAACTCACCACTCCGGTCATCACGGCCACGGGGACGGACAGGAAGCCCACGGTCAGCACCAGGGCGAGGCCGTTGGCGGCCAGCTTCAGCGCCTTCTCCCGGCGGGCGTTGGAGGCGCCCAGGGTCTGCGCGGCGCTCCAGAACCCGTGCCGGATGTGCAGGCCGACGGCGAGCATCGCGACGACGTAGATCACGCAGCTGTACCAGTTCGAGAACGACGCCACGATGTTCTGGTACGGCTTGCCGTGCTCCGCGTTGGGGTTCACGGTGAGCGTGGTCAGGTCCAGGATGTGCCAGACGATGAACAGCCCCAGGATCACCCCGCCCCAGCGCATCGTCCGGGTCGCGTAGCTCGCCTGCCGCCGCTTGTGCACGTACTTGCTCGGCCGGGCCGCGATGTCGCGCCGGCTCAGCTGGTACGCGGACACGCCGTGCAGCACCACGGCGGCCAGCAGGCCGGCGCGGGCGATCCACAGGAACCACTCGTACCGCAGGAACGGCTCGCCGAGGGTGCGAAGCCAGTGCGCGTAGCCGTTCAGCTCGTCCGGACCGAAGAAGATCTTCAGGTTGCCCAGCATGTGGGCGACCAGGTACAGCAGCATGACCAGTCCGCTGACGGCCATGACGGCCTTCTTGCCGACGGTCGACCGCCACAGCGTCACCAGTGTGGACGGGTGCCGGGCCGTCCGAGTCGCGGTTGTCATGGCGTCAACGGTAGGGACGGCCCGTCCAGTGCGTCCAAGACATGATGCGGCTCGCCGCGATAGCCGACACCTATCGTCCACGCCTATCCTGGCCGGGTGCAGCTCCAGCAACTCCGCTACTTCGTCGCGGTCGCCGAGACCCGCCACTTCACCCGGGCCGCCGAGGCGGCCCATGTCGCCCAGCCCTCGCTCTCCCAGCAGATCCGCTCCCTGGAGCGCGAGTTGGGTGCCGAACTGTTCCACCGCACCCGGGGCAACATCGCCCTCACCGACGCCGGCGACGCGCTGCTGCCCCTCGCCCGGCGCATCCTCGCCGACACCGAGAGCGCCCGGCTGGCCGTTCAGGAGACGGTCCAGCTGCGCCGAGGCCGGGTCCGGCTCGGGGCGCCGCCGAGCCTGTGCACCAGCCTGGTGCCGGACGTGCTGCGGGTTTTCCGGGACCGCTACCCGGGTGTGGCGCTGCTGGTCCGCGAGGGCGGCTCGCGCGACCTGGTCCGCACCCTGGCGGCGGGCGAGCTGGACCTCGCACTGATCATCACACCGCCGAGCGGCGAGGCGGCACCCGCTCTGGACGTGACCGAGCTGCTGCACGAGGAGCTGGTGCTGGTCTCCCGGTCGGTCGAGGGGCGGCGCCGCAAGGTACGGGTGGCGGAGCTGCGCGGGCGGCCCCTGGTGATGTTCCGAGAGGGCTACGACGTCCGCGAGGCGACGCTGGAGGCCTGCCGGGCGGCCGGGTTCGAGCCGGAGTTCGCGGTGCAGGGCGGCGAGATGGACGCGGTGCTCGGCTTCGTCGGGGCCGGGCTGGGGCCGGCCGTCGTGCCGGGCATGGTGGCGGCCCGCTCAGGGCTGGCCGTCACCCCGTTCGCCGGGCCCGGCCTGGGGCGGACCATCGCCGTGGCGCACGGCCGAGAGGTGCCGCTCACCCGGGCCTCGGCCGCGCTGCGCGAGACCCTGCTGGCCCACCTGCGCGACGCCGCCCGGGACGGCGACCTTCCGCCGGGCACCCGGCTGCTGCTGGCCTGACCGGGGCGCCGGCCCCGCGCCGCCGGGTCCGCCCTACCGGGCCGCCGGGTCCGCCGTACCCGACCGTTCGTACGAATGGTTGGCATGGTATGCGAAGCACCCGAATCGTGATCCGGAACCGCCACCGGCCCGGAACCCCGTGTTCACGGGCGTGCGTCCCGTGCAGTGACCGCGGTGCCGTATGGTGCGTCGCCGCAGAGCCGAGCAGGCAGTGACGGGCGAGCAGGAAATCACGGGGAGTACGACGCGATGGGCGACGGGAACCAGCTGGACGGCAGACCGGTCGGGGGCGACGGCGCCCCCGCCGGCGGCGCGCCGGAGATCGAGGACGAGCGCCGCTGGGAGCTCCCCGACTACCTCCACGAGCGGGAGCTCGGCGCAGGCGCCAGCGGCCGGGTCGTGCTCGCCCGCCACCGGGAGACCGGCACCCCGGTGGCGATCAAGTACCTGCACGGCTCCGTCGGCACCTCCGGCCTGCGCGAGGAGGCCGAGGTCCTCGCGGCCGTCGACTCCCCGCACGTCACCCGGCTCTACGAGTACGTGGAGGGCGAGCGCGGCTCGGCCATCGTGATGGAGCTGGTGGACGGCATAGCGCTGCGCGACCTGCTCCGCGCCGAGGGCGCCACCACCCCGGAGGCCGCCCTGGTGGTCCTGAAGGGCTCGCTGCTGGGCCTGGCCGCCGCCCACGAGGCCGGGGTGGTGCACCGCGACTACAAGCCCGCCAACGTCCTGGTCGACACGGCCGGCACCTCCAAGCTGGTCGACTTCGGCATCGCGGTGGCCCGCGGGGAGGAGGGCGACGTCTCGGGGACGCCCGCCTACATGCCGCCCGAGCAGTGGGCGGGGCGCCCCGCCGCGCCCGCCGGCGACGTCTACGCCGCCACCGTCACGTTCTTCGAGTGCCTGACCGGCGCCCGCCCCTACGCCGGCACCACGATCGCCGAGCTCGCCGTCCAGCACACCGAGGCCCCGATCCCGGCCGAGCAGGCGCCGGACCCGGTCCGCCCGCTGATCCTCGCCGGCCTGGCCAAGGACCCGGCGGACCGCCCCGGCAGCGCGGCCGCCCTGGTCGAGGAGCTGGAGGCCGTCGCGACGGCTGCGTACGGGCCGGACTGGGAGGAGAGGGGCTGTCTCGACCTGGTCGCGCTGGTGGCCCTGCTCGCCCTGTTGCTGCCCGGTGCCGGCGGCGCCGCCGGCGGCACCGCGCTGGCCCACACCGCCCTGGGCGGCGGGGGCGCGGTCGGTACGGAGGCTGCCGGCACCGTGCTCACGGCGGGAGTGGACGCCGGGGCCGGCACCGCTCCGACGGCCCCGGTCCGGGAGACGCTGGTCCGCCGCGGCGTGCGTCTCGGCAGCCGCGGCAAGGCACTCGCCGGGGTCGTGGCCGGGACCCTGACCCTGGCCACCCTGGCAGGCATGGCGATGGCGGGTGCCGCCGACGGCGGTGCCCACACGGTCACCGGCGGCGCGGCCCCCGAAGCCACCACCACGCTCGGCACCACCGACCCGACCGGCGGACCGTCGCCGGCCGCGAGCAGCGCGACGGACACCCCGTCCACCTCCCCGTCCGCCTCCCCGTCCGCCTCGACGGGCACGCCGTCGGCCTCCGCGAGCCCGAGTGCCACCGCCACGGCGGGTTCCCCGACGGCCGGGCCCTCCGGGTTCTCACCGACCGCCGGGCCGCCGACCACCAAGGGCGCCCCGCCGGCCACCGGAGCCCCCGCGCCCGGGCAGTCGACCCCGCCGCCCGCCGGCCCGGACTCGCCGCCCCCGACCGCCCCGACCGCCGGCCCGACCGCCTCCACGACCGTCGTCGCACCGACGCCGGTCGTCACCCCCACGCCGACCCCGACCGTGGCGCCGGCCACCCTCGCGGTCAGTACGGTGAACGTGGACGCGCTGACCTGTAGCGGCCGTTGGAGCCTGAGCGCGACGGTCACGGTGGTCGCCCAGGGCACCGGACGCGGGACGCTGACGCTGAGCTGGTACCACACCTCCGGCGGACGGTCGGTCACCGTCGCGACCGACACGGTGGTGATCCAGGGCGGTCGTGCCACCGTCACCCGGGCGCACGACTTCGGCTCGGCCGACACCTTCCCGACCTGGGGCGTGCGGATCGGCACCAGCCCGGCGGCGGCCAAGCCGGGCAAGACGACGGCCGAGACGGCGGCCTACCTCTGCGACCCGCCCCGCTGAGCCCGTCCCGCTGAGCCGACGCCGGCACGCGCTTCACCGGTCCGGTCCGTCAGCGACCTTCCCCCGAACCACTCGTCCCCGCCCCGTTCTCCGGAGGAGCCATGTCCACGTCCCGCCCCGACTCCGCCGCGGCCCCGGCGCACGAACCGGACCGCACCGGGCGGCTCGGTGCGGCCCCGGAGGGCGCCGAGCAGACGGTCCGACTCGGGTCCGGCCCGGCGACGGAGGAGCTGACGGTGCGCCTGACCGGAGCCCCGGACGGCGCCGAGCCGGCGAACGGGCCCGTGTCGGAACCGGCGGAGGGGGAGCAGACCGTGCGGTTGGCCGGGGGCTCGGAAGCGGTCGGGGAGACGGTCCGGCCGGGGTCCGGTCCGCTGACGGGGGAGCAGACCGTCCAGCAGTCCCGGAAGACCGCGGCACCGGCCGCCGCCGGGCCGGACACCGAGGCCACCGTCCGGCTCGACTCCGACGACCCGGGGAGCGCGACCTTCCTCGACCCCCGGGTCTGGGGCGGAGCCCCGGAGACGGGGGAGACCGGCACGCTGGTGGACACCCGGACGGGCGGCAGGACGGTGCCCGCCCCGCCGTCGGCGAACGAGGCGGACGCGACCGGCACGCTGGAGAGCGGCGCCACCACCCCGACCGACTCCTCGTCCACCGGTGGTGCGAAGGGGGAACGTCCCTTCGCTCCGGGCGAGTTGCGACGATTCGGCCCCGGCGTCCCGCCGCGCGCCGCCGCCGTCTGGCACGGCGCCACCGTGCCGGACCGGCAGCAGCCGGGACGCCGCCGGGCGTCGCGATGGCTGGCGCCGCTGGCGGTGCTGCTGGCCGTCCTGGCCCTGCTGGCCTTCCTGTTCTGGCGCTTCGCCTCGCCCGCCCTGGCGGTCACGGGCGTCGGCGTGACCACCGACCCCGCGGGCCCCGGCTGTGACGGCACGGCGGTGATCACGGCCGCGGTGGAGACCAACGGCGGCGCCGGCACCATCCGCTACCGCTGGCTGCGCAGCGACGGCACCACCTCCGAAGAGATCCGCCAGGACGTCGAATCGGGCGCCCGCAAGGCCGACCTGGTGCTGCGCTGGAGCTTCGAGGGCCGCGGCGAGCTCCAGGCGACCGCGACCCTGCAGATCCTCGCCCCGGACACCCGCACCGCAGCCACCTCCTTCCCCTACCGCTGTTCCTGAGCGGCGCGGACGGACTGCTCGGGAGGCCCGCCTCCCCGGCCCCGGGACGATGAGGGGCTTCCACCGCCGCGGGACGGGCCCGGGACAGCAGTCCCGGGCCCGTCCGCCTCGTCGGTTGCGTCAGGCCGGGAGGACCGCCTCGATCGCGGCGATGACCTCGTCCGCCTCCGGCTCGGTGCGCGGGCGGATCCGGGCGGCCACGGTGCCGTCCGGGGAGACGAGGAACTTCTCGAAGTTCCAGGCGATGTCGCCCGCCTGGCCCTCGGCGTCGGCGGTGCGGGTCAGCACCTCGTAGAGCGGGTGCCGGTCGTCGCCGTTGACGTCCGTCTTCTCGAACAGCGGGAAGGAGACGCCGTAGGTGGTGGAGCAGAAGGTCTGGATCTCCTCGGCGCTGCCCGGCTCCTGCCCGGCGAACTGGTTGGACGGGAAGCCCAGCACGGTGAAGCCGCGCGCGGCGTACCGCTCCTGGAGCCGCTCCAGGCCGGCGTACTGCGGGGTGAGGCCGCACCTGGAGGCGACGTTGACGATCAGCAGCGCCTTGCCCTTGTAGTCGCCCAGCGAGGCGGCCTCGCCGGAGAGGGTGCGCAGCGGGATGTCGTACAGGCTCACGGAGATGCCCTTCGGTCGGTCGGACGGGCCGGTATCGGCACAGGGGTGTGCGGAGCGCGCCAGGGCGCGACTCACCGTGGCGCACAACTCCCGAGTGCGCCGGTCTGTTCCCGATCGTCATCCGACCAGGTCAGGCGGCCTGCCAGGGCGAACGCCGAGGGTGGTGTACGACCGGCCGCCGGCGGGGTTCGGACCGTGTCCGAAGTGGGGAACCCGTCGTCCCGTGGCCGCGTCGACGGCTGCGGGACGACGGCCGAGGGGGTTGGCGATGCGGGACCGGGAGCAGGACGGCACGGGGGCGGGGAGCGGCGGGTGGCAGCTGCCGGAGTACCGCCACGTCCGGAAGCTCGGTGCGGGAGCGGCCGGGGTCGTGGTGCTCGCCCACCACGACCCCACCGGCACCCCGGTCGCGATCAAGTACCTGCACGACGCGGCGGGCGGGGCCGAGTTGCGCCGGGAGGCGGCGGTCCTGGCCCGGGTGGACTCGCCCCACGTCACCCGGCTCTACGAGTACGTGGAGAGCGGGCCGCACGCGGCGATCGTCATGGAGCTGATCGACGGCATCTCGCTGCGCGCGCTGCTCCGGGAGGAGAGGGCGACCACCCCGGAGGCGGCGCTGGTGGTGCTCAAGGGCTCCTTGCTGGGGCTGGCCGCCGCCCACGCGGTCGGGCTGGTGCACCGCGACTACAAGCCCGCCAACGTGCTGGTCGCGGCGAACGGCACCACCAAGCTGGTCGACTTCGGCATCGCCGTGCCGAGCGGCGACGACAGGGACATCTCCGGCACCCCGGCCTACCTGGCGCCCGAGCAGTGGACGGGCGCGCCGGCCTCGCCCGCCGCCGACGTCTACGCGGCGACCGTCACGTTCTTCGAGTGCCTGACCGGTGCGCGGCCGTACACCGGCGGGACGCTCGCAGAGCTGGCGGTCCAGCACCAGGAGTCGCCGGTGCCGGACGGGCTGGTCCCGGAGGCCGTCAGGCCGCTGGTGCGCGCCGGTCTGGCGAAGCAGCCGGGGGACCGGCCGGCGGGCGCGGCTGAGTTCGTCCGGCTGCTGGAGGCGGCGGCCACGGCCGGGTACGGCCGGCGCTGGGAGGAGCGCGGCCGGTCCGACCTCGCGGCGCTGGTCGCCCTGCTGGCCGCGCTGCTGCCGTGGGGCGCGGCCGGCCCGCCGCCCGGGGGGACGACCGCGCTGGCGCACACGGAGCTCGTGGCCAACCGGGGTGCCGCGGCGAGCCGGGGTGAGCACGTGCGCGGCGGCGGCGCCACGGCGACGAGGGCCGAGCACTCGCGCGGGGGTGCCTCCGCGAGCCGGACGGTCCGGCGGCTGGGGCTGCACGGACGGGTCCGGGCCGAGCATCCGCGACGCCGGCGCGCCCGGGCGGTCGCCGGCGCGGTGGCGAGCACGCTGGCGGCGGCCACGCTGGCCGCGGTGGCGATCGCCGGGACCGGTGACCGCGGCGAGCGGGCCGGGCTGGGCAGTCCGGTGCCGCAGCTCACCACCACCCTGGACCCGGCGGGCGGGGGCGGCGGGGAGACGGCGGGGGGGCCGTCCGACCCGGCGACGTCCGCCGCGTCCTCCGGCGGCCGGACGCACACCGACCCGCCGTCCTCCTCGACCGGCGCACCGCCGTCCCCGCCCACGTCCCTCTCCGCGCCCCCGTCCCCGTCCCCGTCCGCGTCCCCGTCGCAGCCGCCCCGGCCCTCGCCGTCGACGCCGCCGACCGCCGGTCCGACGTCCGGCCGCTCGCCCGGTCCGACGCCGAGCCGTCCACCCGGCCCGCCGATCACTGCGGGCACCACCACGTCGTCCACGTCCAGGCTCACGGACGCGCCGCGGACCACCCCGCCGACCACGGCCACCCCGCCGGCGACGGTCGTCACCACGCCGCCGACCGTCACCACCCCGCCGCCGGTGACCCGGGTGACCTCGCTGAGCGTCGACTCGATCAACTGCCTCGACAGCAGCCTCTGGGGCACCCGGGCCAGGATCACCGTGGTGACGTCCGGGCCGCCCGGGGCCACGCTCACCGTCTCCTGGCAGCACCACTCCGGTGCGAACAGCACGCCGGTGACCGTCGCCACCGAGACCGTGCGGCTCGGCACCGGTTCCGTCACCCTCACCCCGTCCCACGTGTTCGGAAGCGACGACAGCACCTACTGGGGTGTCCGGGTCCTCAGCGATCCCAGGCCGGACAGCACGACGACGGGCTACCGGGAACTGACCGCCTTCGACTGCCGGCAGCCGGGGTGATCCGCGCACCGGCTCGGCCGGCCTGTCCCGCCGGCCTGCTCCGATCCCCCGTCGTCCGCCCCACCGTCCGTTCCCGTCGTCCGGCCCGTCGCGCGTCCTCGGAGGTTCCCATGTCCCTGCCCCGACCGGAGCCCGGCCCCGGGTCCGGCCCCGACCGGACCGTCCGACTCGGCGGCGGCCCGGCGGCAGAGCGGACGGTTCCGCTCGGCCGCGCCGCGCCCGCCGCCGAGGAGGCCGAGTGCGCCACCTACCTCGACCCGACCGTCTGGGGCACCGCGGCGCCGGCCCCGCCCCGGCCGGAGCCCGCACCGGCGCCGCCGCGCCACGAGCCGCCCCCGCCCGAACCGCCGCCGTACGAGGTGCACCGGTTCGGACCCGGCGTGCCGCCCGTGGCCGCGGCGGTCTGGCACGGACCGCCGTCCGCGCCGCCGCTGCCGCCCCGGCGGCGCCGGGGCGTGCGGTGGCTGGTCCCGGCGGTCGTCCTCGTCGTCCTGCTCGCCTTCCTCCTCGTCCGCTGCCGGTCCGAGCCGCCGCTGGCCCTGGGCGGCGTCACGGTCGGCGCCGAACCGGCGGGCGGCCCGTCGTGCGGCGGAACGGCCGTGATCACCGCGACGGTCGCCACCGACGGCCATGCCGGGACCATCCGCTACCGCTGGCTGCGCAGCGACGGCACGTCCTCCGGCGAGCTGGTGCAGCCGGTGCAGTCGGGCGAGCGCCGGGCGGACCTGGTGCTGCGCTGGACCTTCGACGGCCGCGGCACCATGCAGGCGACCGCGACCGTGGACATCCTCGCGCCCCGGCACCTGGGCGCGGCCGCCTCCTTCACCTACGCCTGCCAGGGCTGAGCCACCGGCCAGGCCCGAGCGCCGTCGCTGCCGCCCCGGCGGCAGGACGCGAACGGCTCCGGTGGTACCGCGGATGCGGCGCCACCGGAGCCGGCGGGACGCTCGGGCTCAGACCTTGAGGGCCTTGACCGCCGTCGGGGCGTGCTCCGGGAGCGAGGCCAGCTCCTCGAACTCGGTCACGTTGCTCATGTCGACCGTCCTGCTCATCGAGATGTTCGTGACGCGCTCCAGGATCGCCTCGACCACGACCGGGACCTGGTGTTCGACGGCGAGCTTCTTGGCCTCCTCGAAGGCGGCACCGAGCTCGTTCGGGTCCGTGACCCGGATCGCCTTGACGCCCAGGCCCTCGGCGACCTTGACGTGGTCGACGCCGTAGACGCCGATCTCCGGGGTGTTGATGTTCTCGAACTCCAGGTTGACCTGGAAGTTGATGTCCAGTCCGGCCTGCGCCTGGCGGATCAGGCCCAGGTAGGCGTTGTTGACCAGGACGTGGACGTAGGGGACCTTGTGCTGCGCGGCGACCGCCAGCTCCTCGATCATGAACTGGAAGTCGTAGTCGCCCGAGAGCGCGACGATCGGGGTCTCCGGGTCGGCGGTGGCGGCGCCGATCGCGGCCGGGATGGTCCAGCCGAGCGGGCCGGCCTGGCCGCAGTTGATCCAGTGGCGCGGCTTGTAGACGTGCAGGAACTGCGCGGCGGCGATCTGCGAGAGGCCGATGGTGGTGACGTAGCGGGTCTCCGGGCCGAACGCCTTGTTCATCTCCTCGTACACGCGCTGCGGCTTCATCGGGATGTTGTCGAAGTGCGTGCGCCGCTGCAGGGTGGCCTTGCGCTCCTGGGCGGAGGCGGCCCAGTCGCCGAAGTCGGGGAGCCGGCCCTCGGCCTTGAGCTCGCTGGCGACCGCGATGAAGAGCTCCAGCGCGGCCCTGGCGTCGGAGACGACCCCGTAGTCCGGGGCGAAGATCTTGCCGAGCTGGGTCGGCTCGATGTCGACGTGGACGAACGTGCGGCCCTTGGTGTAGGCCTCCAGGTTGTACCCGGTGTGGCGGTTGGCCCAGCGGTTGCCGATGCCCAGGACGAAGTCCGAGGCGAGGAACGTCTCGTTGCCGTAGCGGTGCGAGGTCTGGACGCCGACCATGCCGGCGGCCAGCTCGTGGTCGTCCGGGATGGTGCCCCAGCCCATCAGGGTGGAGATGACCGGGACGCCGGTGAGCTCGGCGAACTCGACCAGAAGGTCGGAGGCGTCGGCGTTGATGATGCCGCCGCCGGCGACGATCAGCGGACGCTCGGACTCCAGCAGGAAGCCGATGGCCTTCTCGATCTGGGCCCGGGTCGCCGACGGCTTGTAGACCGGCAGCGGCTCGTAGGTCTCCGGGTCGAACTCGATCTCGGTCAGCTGGACGTCGATCGGCAGGTCGATGAGGACCGGGCCGGGACGGCCGGAGCGCATCAGGTGGAAGGCCTGCTGGAAGACGCCGGGGACCTGCGCGGCCTCCAGGACGGTGGTGGCGGCCTTGGTGACCGGCTTGGCGATCGAGGCGATGTCGACGGCCTGGAAGTCCTCCTTGTGGAGCTTCGACACCGGCGCCTGGCCGGTGATGCAGAGGATCGGGATGGAGTCCGCGATCGCCGAGTACAGGCCGGTGATCATGTCGGTGCCGGCCGGGCCGGACGTACCGATGCAGACGCCGATGTTGCCGGCCTTGGCGCGGGTGTAGCCCTCGGCCATGTGCGAGGCGCCCTCGACGTGGCGGGCGAGCGTGTGCTTGATGCCGCCGACGTTCTTGAGCTCGCGGTAGAAGGGGTTGATCGCCGCGCCGGGCACGCCGAACGCTTGCTCAACACCCTCGCGCTTGAGGATCTCCACGGCCGCGGCGGCGGCGGTCATACGAGGCATCGGGTTTCTCCTGCGTCGGCCCGCTGTGGGTCGGAGGGCTCATCTCCAGAGTTCCACCATACGGAAGAATGGTTTCTTTATGCGGAAACAAGGTACGGCGGGGCCTGTCGGGGCGTCAAGGGGACTTTCAACGGAATGTAGAAGGTGGCCGGCTGTGGGGAACCCGCAGGTCGCGGGCGTGGGGCAGGGTGCGGGCGGGGTGCGGGGCGGGGGTCCCGGCGTGCGCGGTTCGGCCGCTCGGCCAGGCTGTCACGGGGGGTGCGGTCGGGTCATCGCCCGTTCCTCCAGTCCGGCGGGCCTCGGCGGGGGCGGCGCTCGTCCCTTCCTGCAAAGGCCCGGCCCGTGTGGCGGGGCGGGCTTCCGTTCGTGGTGGGACGGGGCCCCGGTGGGGGCTGCCGCGCTTCGTACGTATACGTGGTTGCCGAACGTGCGTACCCGCCAGACGGGGGGTTGTGGAGCCGGAAGTGGTGGCATCGTGCTGCCGGGGTGAAGAAATGGTGGGCAACGTTGGCGTCGCAGGGGCTCCTGGGTACCGTCGGTGGCACGCCGGGCCCGTCATGGTTCCCATGTTCAACACGGGCCGCGGCCGGGGGTTCGGGATCGACCGGAGAGCGGGGGAGCTCCGGCCGTCGAGTCCCCGCCTGGTCGTACCGCCGGGTCGCTCGGCCCGGTCGTTCCGTCCGAATCTCTCCGCACGTGCGCCGCGCTGCCCGCCTGCCGCCCGCCGCCCGTCGCGCGGCCCGTCGCCCGCCACCGTGACAGCCCCCCGTGACCGGCCTTCGTGATCCGCCTCCGCTCCCGTCTCGCGTCCGCCCCGCCGGCGGCCGCGCGGAAGGACGTACCCATGGCCCGTACCGTCCGCTCGCTCTCCGCCGTCCGCCCCCTGAACCGGCCGAGCCGCCCGAGCCGCGCCGGTCTCCTCGCCGGCCTCCTCGCCCCCGCCCCTGCTGCCGCCGCCCACGCCCCCGTCCGCCCTGCGCCCGCTCCGGCGGTGGCCGGGTGAACCCCCTGCCCCGGAGCCGGAAGAGCCCGCCGGGCGGCCCCCGGCGCAAGGCCCCGCCGGGCCGCGCCCGCCCGCGCCGCCTGCTGCGCGACCGCCGCCCCGTCCGCGCCCTGCGCGCCGTGCCCTGGCGCTTCGATCTGCCCGCCTCGCTGGTGGTCTTCCTGGTCGCGCTGCCGCTCTGCGTCGGGATCGCGGTCGCCTCGGGCGTGCCCGCCGAGCTCGGGCTGGTCACCGGCATCGTCGGCGGCCTGGTCGTGGGCTCCCTGCCCGGCAGCAGTCTGCAGGTCAGCGGCCCGGCCGCCGGCCTGGCCGTCCTGGTCTACGAGGCCGTGCAGGAGTACGGCGCCGGCGCGCTCGGCATCCTGGTCCTCGCCACCGGCCTGCTCCAGCTGACCATGGGCGCCCTGCGGGTGGGCCGCTGGTTCCGAGCGATGTCCGCGTCGGTCGTCCACGGCATGCTGGCCGGGATCGGCCTGACGCTGCTCTTCGGCCAGCTGTACGCGCTCGCGGACCGGCGCGCGCCCGCGACCGGGCCGGAGAAGATCGCCGGCCTGCCCGGGCTGCTGCGCGACGCCCTGACCGGCGCGGCCGCCCCGAGCGCGGTCGCTCTCGGCGCCGGCACGCTGCTGGTGCTGGTGTTCTGGAAGTACCTGCCGGCGAAAGCCGCCCGTGCGGTGCCGGCGCCGCTGGCCGCGGTCGGCCTGGCCGCCGCCGTGACCGCCGCCGTGGACCTCCCGGTGGCCCGGGTCCGGGTCGCCGGGCTGCTGCAGGTGGTGCAGCCGCCGGAGCACGCCGCCCTCGGCGCGCTGGCCGGCGCCGCCGGTGTCGGCACCATCATCGCGTTCACCCTGATCGCCTCCGCCGAGACGCTGTTCAGTGCGGCCGCCGTGGACCGGATGCACCACGGCCCGCGCACCGACTACGACCGCGAGCTGACCGCCCAGGGCATCGGCAACACGCTCTGCGGGCTGCTCGGCGCGCTGCCGATGACGGCGGTGATCGTGCGCAGCGCAGCCAACGTGCAGGCCGGGGCCCGAACCAGGGCCTCGCGGGTGCTGCACGGGTTCTGGCTGCTGCTGTTCACCGCGCTGCTCCCCGGCGTGCTCGGCCTGGTCCCGCTGACCGCACTGGCCGCCGTCCTGGTGCACGCGGGTGCGAAGCTCGTCCCGGTCCGGCGGATGGTCGGGCTCTGCCGGGAGCACCGGGGCGAGGCGGTGGTGCTCGCGGTCACGGCGGTGGCGATCATCACGACGGACCTGTTCCAGGGCGTGCTGATCGGGATCGGCCTGGCAGTGGTGAAGTCGGCCTGGCAGACCTCGCACCTGCAGATCGGCGTCGAGGAACTGCCCGGTCGGGGGCCCGGCTCGCCCGCCGGCGGCGACGCGCCCGGGTACGGACACCGCACGGCCTGCGGCCGCGCGGAAGCCCGGGATCAGGAGACGTCGGTCGGCCTCGGAGCGGGGCCGGTGCTGCGGGTCCGGCTGAGCGGCAACGCGACGTTCCTGCGGTTGCCCCGGCTGCTGGACGCGCTGGAGCGGCTGCCGGCCGACCGCCCGGTGGAGCTGGACTGGTCCGGCCTGCGCCACCTGGACCACGCCTGCACGGTGGCGCTCACCGCCTGGGCCGCCCAGCACCGCGCGCGCAGCTCGGCGCCGCTGGCCGTCGAGCCGCCCCTGCCGACGGTGGTCTGACGACCCGTCGGGGCGCGGCGCACGGATCCCGGCGCCGCGCTCCGACCGTCTCGGGTGGCATGTGCACCACCACCCTGAGAGTATCTACGGATGATCACCCTCACCGACGACCTCGGCCACCTCTCCTACGTCGTCTCGGGCGACGGACCGCCCGTCGTGCTCGTGCACGCCGGCGTCGCCGACCACCGCATGTGGGACGCGGTCGTACCCGCCCTCGCCGAGCGGCACACCGTCATCCGCTACGACCTGCGCGGCTTCGGCGAGTCCGCGCCGCCGGCCGGGCCGTTCAGCGAGACCGACGACCTGCGCCGCCTCGTGGACCACCTCGGCCACGAACGCGTCCGGCTCGTGGGTGCGTCCTGGGGCGGTCGCGTGGCCGTGGAGTTCACGCTCACCCACCCGGAGCGCGTGCACTCCCTCGTGCTGCTCGCCCCGCCGTGGCCGGGATACCACTGGTCCGCGGACATGGTCGCGTACGACGAGGCCGAGACCGCGGCCCTGGCCGCGGGCGACCTGGACACCGCGGTCCGGGTGAACCTGGACATGTGGCTGCGCGGGCCCGCTCGCGCCTGGGAGGACGTCGCCGCCGGACTCGCCGACCGACTCCGCGGCCCGGTACGGACGTCACTGGTCAACCAGGCCGTGGTGGGCGAGTACTCCCAGGGCGTCACGGCCCGCGACGTCTCCGCCGTCGCCGTGCCCACGCTGGTGGGGATCGGCCGGCTCGACGTCGCCGACTTCCGGGACATCGCCCGCCGGTACGCCGGCGAGATCCCCGGTGCCACACTGGTCGAGTTCGCCACCGCCGCTCACCTCGTCGCCCTGGACGCGCCGGCCGAACTCGCGGCGGCCCTCGGGACGTTCCTCGCGCCGGTCGGTCCGGGTGGTGGGGCGGTCGGCGTGACGGCGGGCGACGGGAGGAGCGAAGAGTCGTGATCGCAGCGTTTTCGGTGACCCCGCTGGGAATCGGCGAGGACGTGGGGGAGGCGGTGGCCGCCGCCGTCCGGGTGGTCCGGGCGAGCGGGCTGCCCAACCGGACCGACGCGATGTTCACCAGCATCGAGGGGGAGTGGGACGAGGTGATGCCGGTGATCAGGGAGGCGATCGAGGCGGTCAAGGCCTACAGCGGCCGGGTCAGTACCGTCATCAAGATCGACGACCGCCCCGGTGTCACCGACGGTCTCACCGCCAAGGTGGCCACCGTGGAGCGCTACCTGTCCGATTCCTGAGGGAGATGTCAAGCGGCCAGTGTGACGGGCGGTATCGGGTTGTAGCACCGTTGTCCCGTCGCATTGAATCGGCGGACTCTCACTCGGTCTCATCCGACCTGGCAGATTCTCAGTGAATCGTGTTCCGAACGCCGACCACCTCGGGAAACTCACTGGCGGCAGCGAGGCCCAGGCAGAACGCTCTCACCGTGACACTTCATGAGAACGAGATCCGTGTGGACGAGGTGGCAGTCCGGTCGCTGCTACAGGAGCAGCGACCGGAGTGGGCAGCGCTTCCCATATCGCAGGCCGGTGCGGGTACGGACAACCGGATGTACCGGCTCGGCGACCAGTTGCTCGTGCGGCTGCCGCGTACCCTGGGCAACGCGAAGGCTGTTCGGAAGGAGCAGACGTGGCTGCCGCGGCTGGCGCCCCATCTTCCCTGTCGCATCCCGGAGCCGGTGCACCGCGGCACTCCGAGCTCGGTCTTTCCGCTCGCCTGGTCGGTGTACCGGTGGATCGACGGCGATGAAGCCGGCCCTGCATCGGTCAGCGATTGGCCCGCCTTCGGGACCGATCTGGCCGTGATCGTGCAGAGCTTGCATGCCATCCCCCTCATGGGAGCCGCTCGGCAGGCTGAGCTCAGCTGGTACCGCGGAGGTGGCTTGCACGCTTGTGACCAGTGGGTCAGCGCGTGCTTCGACGACTGCGGAACGATCGAGGGCCTCGACCTCGACATCGAGCAGCTGCGGCACCTGTGGCAGAGCGCGCTCGCCCTGCCCGAGCCATCGGGCCGCCAGGTGTGGCTCCACGGCGATCTCAAACCCTCCAACCTTCTGGTCCAGCAGGGAAAGCTGCACGCGGTCATCGACTTCGGATGCCTCTCGGTCGGCTTCCCCGACGCCGAGCACTCCCCGCTATGGGATCTTCCACCCGGGGCCCGACAGGCATACTGGGACGCCATGAGTCTTGACGACGTGACGTGGCTGCGTGCCCGGGCGTGGGCCATCGCCGTCGCAGTCAGCGGGGTGTCGTACTACTGGCACACCTACCCCCGCTTCGTCGACGAGTGCCTGTCGCGTCTCCGCGCGATCCTGGGCACCGCCGGCGAACGGTGAACGGGTCCCGGACGGGTCCTCACCGCGAGTGCTGGTTCCGCGAGAGCCAACTCGTTTGAGAACGGCATCCGACTCCGTTCCCGAACCACCTGGCAACCGCACAGGTTGGAGAACGGCCGGCTGCCAACTCGAACGGGGCGGGACAACCGTCCGTCGCGCAGGAGGGCCCACATGACGTTGACCCGGCGGCGGGCGAGTGCCAGGACGGCTTGGACGTGTCGTTTGCCCTCGGAGCGCTTGCGGTCGTAGAAGCGGCGGGACTCCTCACAGCAGCGGATGCTGATCAACGCGGAAGTGTAGAAGACCCGTTGGAGACGTCGGTCGTATCACTTGGGGCGGTGCAGGTTGCCGCTGATCTTGGGGTCGCGGGGAGCCGGGGCGACGCCGGCGGATCCGGCGAGCCGGTCGGCACTGGCGAAGGCCTCCATGTCTCCGCCGGTGGCGGCGAGGAATTCGGCGCCGAGCAGGGGGCCGATGCCGGGCATGCTGGCGATCACTTCGGCGTGCCGGTGTTCGCGAAACCGGCCCTCGATGAGCTTGTCGGTCTCGGCGATCTTCTCGTTGAGGGCCATCACCTCCTTGGCGAGGGTGTGCACGACGTGCGCTGTGATCTTCTCGCCGGGGACGGACGTGTGCTGGCCCTCGGCGGCCCGGACTGCCTTGGCCGCGAGCTGGTCGGTGATGATCGCCGCGTCCTTGGCGTCGGTCTTGCCGCCGCCCCGGTAGCCTTCGGAGGTCCGGTTCACGGCCCGCCCGGGGATGTAAAGCAGGTGCTGGCCGTGGCCGGGCAGGACCGCGATGACGAGGGCGGCTCCGCCGTCCGCCAGGTCGATGCCCCAGGCGGTCATCTCGCCCAGGGCAAGGACGTCGGCAAGGAGCGGAGCAGTTCCGTCTCGTCGTTCGCCACCTTGCGGGACAGGAGCCGCTTGCCGGTGTCGTCGATCACCACGCAGTGGTGACGGGTCTTCCCGGCGTCGGTACCGACCCAGATCGCTGTCACTCGCTTCTCCACGGGTCGCTTGCTGACGGGTACCACGGACGACCTCGCTGTCGAGTCCCTTGTGAGCGATCAGCGCCGCAATTCCTGATGAGCAGTCGAGTCGTCGTGGGGGCCGGGCGGCGAATCGGGCGTATCCACGGACGGCAGAGGACTGAAAGCCACACCCGGACCCCCGGGGTGAGCCAACCCTACGAGTGGCTCGCTCATCCCGATCAACAAGGTAGGGAGGGCTGAGGGGGTGCCGGCGGGTTCGACGTGGACCGACCGGAGGCGTCGAATCCGCCTGATGGTGTCGAACCCGCCGACTTCGGAGACGTCATCCGCTCGTCTCCTGCCCCCCGGGCCTCTCCCGCCCCCGGTGCACCGCCGGTCGGCGGCCGGTCGCGGGCCGGTCCGGCTCCCGGCGGATTCCCGACCGCAGGTGAACGGGGTGCGGGGCCGGTGGTCCCACGTGCCGGGCCGCGCCGGCAGCGGAGTTGGCGGGGATGAGCGCTTGTGGGCCGGTGGTGTCCCTCCGCAGGCTGTGTCATGTCAATGACATGACCGCCGGCCGGACCGCACGCCCGCGGGGGGAGATCGGGGAGCGGCCGATGCACTACCACCAGCTGGACAGTTCCGCCGTCGAACCGGGGCACCGCTTCGAGTGGTGGTGCGAGATGGTCGCCCGGGACGTCGCGCCCACCCGGATCACCACCGAGCACGCCGACGACTTCCCCGCGACCGTGGGCACTCTGGCACTCGGTCCCGGGCAACAACTCACCACGATGTCCTTCCCGTCCATCCGCTCGGAGCGCACCCCCGCTCTCATCCGGCGCTCCGACCCGGAGGTGTACGAGCTGGCGCTGATCCGGGGCAGTGCGATGTGGATCGCGCAGGGCGACAACGAGACCCGGATGCGTTCCGGTGACCTCGTCCTGTGGAACACCTCCCGCCCGTTCGACGGCCGAGGGTTGCCCGGCGGCGTCTCCAGGGCCGTCATCCTGCACCTTCCGGTCGCCGAACTCCCTCTGCACCACCGCCGGTTGGACCGGCTGCTGGCCAGCTCCGCGCCGGCCCGCGGCGGGGTGGGCGGGGTGCTGGCCGCATTCCTGCGCGGCGTCGTGCGGGAGGCGCCGGCCCTCGCCGAGCACGAGGCCGTCCGGCTCGGCGTCGCGGCGCGCGAGCTGGCCATCGCCTTCCTCGCGCACCGGCTCGGTGTCGAGGACCGGCTGCCGCCGGAGCCGCGCCACCGGATGCTGCTCGCCCGCATCGACGCGTACATCGAGGAGAACCTCGGCGACCCGGACCTGTCGCCCGCCGCGATCGCGGCCCGGCACCACATCTCGCTGCGCACCCTGCACGGGCTCTTCCACCGCGAACAGCGCGGCGGTGTCGCGGCGGTGGTCCGCCGGCGCCGCCTGGAGCGGTGCCGGGCGGACCTCGCCGACCCGGCTCTCGCGGTGGTGCCGGTGCACGCGATCGCGGCGCGGTGGGGCTTCCGCGCCGCCGCCGCCTTCAGCCGGGCCTTCCGCGACGAGTACGGCACCACCGCGAGCGAATTCCGGTCCGCGGCGGGTTCAGCGGTGCTCTGAGCCCGGGTACGGTGGTGCTACGAGCCGCAGCGGACGTCGACCGAGGTCAGCCGGTCGTTGTGCGCGGAGGCGAGGTTGCCCCGCCACCAGCGCGCGACGGTGCCCATGTATCCGGAGCGGTCGTAGCCGGCGTAGATCTCGGCGGGGCCGCCGCCCCGGTTCCAGACCGAGCTGGCGCGGTCGTTGAACCAGCCCGGGACGTTGTTCAGCCCGCAGTAGGGCACGACCCAGATCCAGCCACCGGCGTTGGCGTTCTGCCAGAAGCAGGTCTGGCCGTCCTTGCAGAGGTCCCAGGCCGAGTTGAGCGCGTCCGGCCCGGTGACCCGGTACACCCCCTGCTCCCCGGCGACCGCAGTGACGGTGGTCTCGGCGCTCGCGGAAGGAGCGGCGGCGAGCGCCGAGGCGCCGGCCAGGACGGCGACGGCCGCGGCGGCGAGCCTGGTGCGGATGTGCGACATGGGGCATCTCTCCCGGGATCGGTGGCGGGCACCGCCGTGGTGCCCACCACCAACCCTGCGGCAGTGCGCGGCAGGAGTCGTTGGCTCTTCGCGCAAGGCCCGTTGACGCTGCGCGCAGACCGCCGACCGCCAGGTGTCGCCGCAGGTCCGGCGTTCGGGGGCGCAGACGCGAGGCCGGGCCGCTCAGACCTCCGGGCCCCGGGCCGCGCGGAGGATGTGATCGCGGGAGGCGGCGGCCTCCGCCCGCAGCGCCGGCAGGTCGACGTCGAGGACGCGGCCCGCCCACTTGCGGACCTGCCCGCCGATGAGGACGGTGTCGATGTTGCGGGCGTCGCTGCCGAGGACGACGGTGCCGGTGGCGTCGTTCAGCGGCAGGTTGTTGATCTCGTCGGTGGTGATGACCAGCAGGTCGGCCTGCTTGCCCGGGGTCAGGGAGCCGGTGACCCCGGCCAGGCCGCAGGCCTGCGCGCCGTGCAGGGTGGCGAAGCCCAGGACGTCATGGGTGCTGATGCGTGTCGGCTCGCGGCCGGTGCCGTGCGCTTCGTTGACGGCCCGCATCCGCTGGACGGTGTGCAGGGCACGCATCTGGGTGAACATGTCGCCGGCCAGGGCGACTTCGACGTCGATGCCCAGGCCGGGCCGGACACCGACGGCCAGTGCCTCGTCGATGGCGGGTACGGCGCTCTCCAGCCCGATCTGGGCGTCCGAGGTGGGCGCGAGGGACACCGTCGTACCGCTGTCCGCGATGGCGCGCCATGCGTCGGAGCTCAGTGCGGTGGCGTGGATCAGGGTCAGGTGTTCTCCGAGCAGCCCCTGCCGTTCCCAGGCGAGGACGGCCTCGGAGGACGCTCGTCCGAAGACCGCGTCGACGCTCACGCCGATGCCCAGCTCCGCCGCCGTGCGGGCGAGTTCCGGCCCGTAGGCCAGGCCGGGGCCCGCCACCCGGTCGGTGGCGAGGGCGGCGAGTCGGACGGTCGTCAGGCCGTCGTGGTACTGCTCGTGCAGGCGGGCCAGGTCGGCGGGCCACTGGTGGTCCCAGGTGCCGAAGTGCGGGCCCATGGCGGCGTGCACGCCTCGGATGCCGCTGTCGACCAGGGCCCGGACGGCGGCATCGGAGTGGGCGGCGCTGCGAGAGTTGTGGGAGAAGTCCAGCATCGTGGTGATGCCCGCGTCGACGGCGGCCAGGGCGGCCAGCCTGGTGCCGACGTACATGTCGTGGGGCCGGTAGGCGGGGGCGAACCCGGCGAGCGTGGTGGCGACGTAGCCCGCCAGGTCGTTCACGTCGGGCATGATCCGGCGCAACTGGGCCTGCCAGGCGTGGCGGTGGGTGTCGACGAAGCCGGGGGCGAGGACGGTCCCGGCAGCGTCGACCACGATCGCGTCCGCCGCTGCCCCGTGGGCGCGGAGGTCGGGGCCGACGGCGGCGATGGTGCGGCCGACCACGAGCAGGTCGCCGGCGTCGAGGATCCCCAGGGCGGGGTCCATGGTGAGGACGGTGGCGCCGGTGAACAGGATGCGGCGGCCGGGGTCGCCGGCGGTCCGGCGCAGCCGCTCCAGGAGGGGACGGCGTGCGGTGTCGGTGGGACGGTGGATCTGATCGCTGCTCATGACCGCCCAACCTGGCACCTGCCCGGCGGGGCTTCCAGGCCGCGCTGTTCCGGGGTGCAACGCACCATGGCTCAGCGCTTCGGCCCGTGGCAGGCGGACCCTAGTCTCGGGAGCATGCGCACTGACGAGACCGTGCCGCGAGGCAACCCCCTCGGGGAGTACCTGCGCGCCCGCCGTGAACAGCTGCCGCCCGGGCTCGCGGGCATCACCTCCGCGGGCCACCGAAGGGTGTCGGGCCTCCGGCGGGAGGAGGTCGCCCTGCTCGCCGGGGTGAGCACCGACTACTACACGCGTCTGGAGCAGGGGCGCGAGCGCAATCCCTCCCGCCAGTTGCTGCACGCCGTCGCCCGCGCGCTCCAGCTCGACGAGGACGCCCTGGCACACCTGCTCCACCTGACCGCCCCGCCCGGGCCCCGCCGCCGCAGGCGGGGCCCGGAGCAGGTGTCGCCCGCACTCCGGCAGTTGCTCGGATCGCTGGCCACTCCGGGCCTCGTGCTCGGTCGCTCGCTGGACGTCCTGGCGCTCAACCCGTGCGCGCGTGCCCTCTACGCACCGTTCGCGCGGACGGACAACCTGCTGCGGATGACGTTCCTCGATCCGGCTGCGCGGTCCTTCCACCGCGACTGGGACGAGGCGGCCCGGGCCTCGGTCGCCACTCTGCGCAGTGCCGCGGGCCGGGACCGGGACGAGCGCGGGCTGATTGAACTGGTCGGCGAACTCGCTCTGAAGAGTGACGAGTTCCGGGTGCTGTGGGCGCGGCACGAGGTGCACGGCAAGTCGGACGGTTCGAAGCGGTTCCGGCACCCGCAGCTCGGGGACCTCGACCTGCACTACGAGACGTTCACCGTCAACAGCTCCCCGGAGCAACAGCTGGTGGTGTACCAGGCCACCCCCGACACCGCCTCCGCCGAGGGCCTGGCCCTGCTTCGCGCGCTGGCTTCCTGAGGGCGCAGCCCTCAGCGGCCCTGCTGGTTCCCGGCCCACACCCGGGGAGTCCGGTCCGACCACGGGCTGGCCAGTTCGAGCTGTCCGGCGAGGCGGAAGAGGCGGCCTTCGCGCCCGTGTCCGGCGGCGAACTGCATGCCGACCGGAAGTCCCGTACCGGCGTCGGCCGTCACCGGCACGGACATGGCGGGCGTGCCCGCCACGTTGAACGCCGCGGTGAACGGTGAGAGGTCGAAGAGCCGGCGGAGCCAGCCGAGGCCGTCCAGTGCCGCTGCGCCCCGGCCGTGGGTGCCCAGCGGCACCGGCAGGTCCGGCACGGTCGGGGTGAGCAGTACGTCGTACGTGTCGAAGTACCGGGCCAGGTTCCGGGAGACCTGGTTGCGGACCGCCAGCGCGGTCACGAACTCGGTACCGCTGACGCGGTGCCCGTAGTGGTAGCCGGCGAGCGTCGGCGGTTCGAGGGTCGAGGAGTCGACGGGCCGTCCGGAGGCGGCGGCCAGCTCGTCGATCGAGGCCGTGAGGTTCGCCGTCCACAGCCGGGCGTTGGCGAGGACGAACTGCTCCCAGTCGACTCCGAGGTCGGGCTGGGCCTCCTCCACCCGGTGGCCGAGGGATTCCAACAGGCGTACGGTGCGGGACAGCGCGTCGGCGACGGGCGGTGCGGTGCGGCGCCCGCCCCAGGCGTGGGCGAGGACGCCGATCCGCAGGGAGCCCGGGTGCCGGGTGACCTCCTCCGCGTACGGCCGGGACGGCTCCGGGGCGACGTAGGGGTCCCCCGGCTCCGGTCCGCGGATCTGGTCGAGCAGTACGGCGCTGTCACGTACGGTGCGGCTGATGCTGCCGTGCACGGCCAGGCCGTTGAAGATCTCGTCGACGGCGGGGCCCACCGGTACGCGCCCGCGGGTCGGCTTCAGGCCGAACAGCCCGTTGTAGGCGGCGGGGATGCGGATCGAGCCCGCCGCGTCGGTGGCGTGCGCGACCGGGACGATCCCGGCGGCGACGGCCGCGCCCGCGCCGCCGCTGGACCCGCCGGAGCTCCGCGCGAGGTCCCACGGGTTGCGGGTGACGCCGTACAGCACGGGCTCCGTCGTGGTGTCGTAGGCCATCTCCGGGGTCGTGGTGCGCCCGAACGTGACCAGGCCCGCGCGGCGGAAGCGCGTCATCAGGGTGGAGTCGGCGCCGGCGACGTGGCCGGCCGTGAGGCGGCTGCCGAGCTCCGTCCGCCGCCCTGCCATGGTGACCCCGAGGTCCTTGATCAGGAAGGGGACCCCGGCCAGCGGGGTGCTGCCGGGGCGGGGCTCGTCGTCGGACGGCCACGTCTCCACGACGGCGTTGAGCTGCGGGCCGACCGCCCGTGCGGCCTCCCGTGCGGCCGCTTCCAGTTCGGCGGGGGTCACCTGCCTCCGGGCGACCAGTTCCGCGAGCCCGACCGCGTCGAAGCCCACGTACTCGCTGAGGTCCACTGCCACTCCTGGGGTCGAGAACGATACCGAACAGTCCTTGACGATACCGCTCGGTATCGTGTGGAACGGACTGGTACCGTAGCAGGAAGTGCAGGGACCGCAACCGACCGGAGGCCACGAGCAGCCATGACATCGCCCGCCAGACGACCGAGCCGGGTGGCGAAACTGCCACCGCGTGAGCGCATCCTCGACGCCGCGGAGGAGCTCTTCCAGAGCGAGGGGATCCGGCGGGTGGGCGTCCAGGCGATCGCCGACAAGGCCGAGACCACCAAGATGGCGATCTACCGTCACTTCGAGACCAAGGACGAGCTCGTCGCGGAGTGGCTGCGGATCGTCGCCGCCGATTACCGAGCGGCGTTCGACCGGGTGGAGGCCGAGTACCCCGGGCGGCCTCGGGAGCAGATCCTGGGCGTGGCCCGCTTCATCGCCGAGGGGTTGCCGGCGGTCTCGTACCGGGGCTGTCCCTTCATCAACTCGATCGCCGAACTGCCCGACCGCTCCCACCCCGCGCGCCAGGTGATCGAGCAGCACAAGGAGCGTCAGGCCCGCCGGCTGGTCGGCCTGTGCGCGCAGGCCGGACTCGCCGACCCCGAACAGGCTGCGGCCGAGATCACCTTCGTCCTCGAAGGCGCACAGGTCAGCACGCAGAACGGAAGCATCGACCGGGCGGGGGAGCGCCTGATGCGGACCGTCGAGGGGATCGTGGACCGGTACCGCCCGGCCGGGGGCGTGGGCTCCTGAGCGGATTCCCCCGAACGGCGGATGCGTGCCGTGGCGGATCCCGGCCCTGCGGTCAGCGGCCTGCGGAGCCGAACCGACACCACCCACCGGAACGAGGTCCCAGGGCGCACCCCGGCTCGTCCAGGCCGACCTCCACGACGGCACCGTGACCGACTGCCGTTCCGGCGCCACCACTTCGCGATGCCGTTCGCGGCCTCGGACTCCGCGGGCGCCGTCCCCGTCGGCGTGGTCTGCGCGGACGCCGACCCGTTCCTCCGGTCCACCCGACCGGCACCCCGAGCACCTGCGGGGCGACCCTCCTGGAGGGCGCCGTCACCAGGGCGCGCAGCACCTTCGTCCTGGCCCGGTCCGTGAGCGCGGCCATGTGGGCGCTCGCCCTGGCGGGCCGGTCGGTTGCCGGGCGACCGGTTGCGGGGGAGGGCGCGCCGCCCTGACGCTCCGTCGGCCGGTCGGCGCCCCGCCTGCCGGGTGCTTCAGTCGAGGGCCGGGTAGTCGGTGTAGCCCGTCTCGCCGCCCACGTACATCAGGTGCGCGTCCCGGATCGGGTTGAGCGGCGCCCCGGTGCGCAGCCGGGCGACCAGGTCGGGGTTGGCCAGGAAGGCCCGGCCGAGGGAGACCAGGTCGGCGCCCGCCGCCAGCAGGCGCTCGGCGGCGGCGCGGCCGCCGTCGGCGGGCAGGGGGCCGGGCCAGGGCAGGGACGGGTTCGCGATCAGCGTGCCGGACCAGGCCTTGCGCAGGGTGCGGAACAGCGGCTGGTCCGGGTCGGCGAAGACGACGTGCAGGTAGGCCGGGCCCAGGTCGTCCAGAGCACTCAGGAGCGCGGGGTAGACGTCGTCGACGTCGTCCTCCGCCATGGCGTTGGCGGTGACGCCGGGGGCGATGCGCACCCCGACGCGTTCGGCACCGACCGCCTCGACGACCGCGCGGACCACCTCGACGGTGAGGCGGATGCGGTTGGCGACCGTCCCGCCGTACCCGTCGGTGCGGTGGTTGGTGTGGTTGGAGAGGAACTGGTGGAGCAGGTAGCCGTTCGCGGCGTGGACCTCGACCCCCGCGAAGCCCGCGTCCACCGCCCCGCGCGCGGCGGCGGCGAAGTCGGCCACGGTGGTGCGGATCTCCTGCTCGGTCATCTCGCGCGGCACGACGTTGTCCCGGTGCCCGGACGGGGTGACGATCGTGCCGGGCAGCGGCACCGGTGACGGGGCGAGCGGGTGGAGCCCGCTGGTTTCGGGGTGCCCGACCCGGCCGCCGTGCTGCAGCTGGAGGAACATCTGCCCGCCCGCCGCCCGGACGGCGTCGGTGACGCGACGCCACCCGGCCACGTGCGACTCGTCGTGGATCGCCGGGATGTTGGGGTAGGTGGCGCCCACCGCGTTCGGTGTCGTGGCCTCCGCGATGATCAGTCCGGCCGATGCGCGCTGGGCGTAGTACACGGCCATGATCGGTTCCGGTACGCCCGCGGCGCTCGCACGGTTGCGCGTCATCGGGGCCATCACCAGGCGGTTCGCGAGCCGCAGGGCGCCGAGCCGGGTGGGCCGGAAGAGCGCGGAGTCCGTGCCGGCGGCCTCGGTGTCCGCGGCCGCCACCGGAACCGTGGTGTTCGTGCTCATGATCGTGCTCCTTCGTCGTCCGTCGTGGTGCCGGCCGGGCGCTCCGGCCTGCTGGTCGGACGATCCCGCAGCGCGCTTCGGCTCTGCTGATGCTCCGCTGACGGTCCGTCGGCAGTCCGGCACGACCAGCTGATGATCATCCTGTGTAGGGTGTGTCCCATGAGGTTCGGGGTGCTCGGCCCGTTGGCGGTGTGGGACGGTGACGGTGCGCCCGTGCGGGTGCCCGAGACCAAGGTGCGGGCCCTGCTGGCCGACCTGTTGCTGCACGAGGGCCGACCGGTGTCGCCTGACCGCCTGGTGGACGACATCTGGGGGGACTCCGCGCCCGCCAACCCCGCCAACGCGCTCCAGGCCAAGGTCTCCCAGCTGCGCCGGGCGATCGGCCGTGACCGGGTGACCCACCACCCGGCCGGATACCGGCTCCGCCTCGACGACGGCACCGCCCAGGTCGACGCCGCCTGCTTCCGGGCACTGGCCGAACAGGCCCGCAGCGAGACCGACGCGCGTGCGCGGGCCGCCGCCCTCACCCGGGCGCTGGACCTGTGGCGCGGACGCCCGTACGCCGACTTCGCCGACGAGGAGTTCGTCCGCCCGGCCGCCCAGCGGCTGGCCGAGGAACGGCTCGCCGTCGTAGAGGAACTGGCTGAGGCCCGCCTGGGGTTCGACGATCCGCTGCTGCTCGGCGAGGTGGCCGAGCTGGTGGACCGTCACCCTCTGCGCGAGCGGCTGCGCGCCGTCCAGCTGCGGGCCCTGTACCGGGCCGGTCGGCAGAGCGAGGCGGTCGCCGCGTACGGTGAACTGCGGGCGCTGCTCGTCGACGAGCTGGGCCTCGACCCGAGCCCCGAGCTGGCGGCGCTGCACGAGGCGATCCTGCGACAGGACGCGGCCCTCCTGCCCGCCGCCGTGCCGCAGGCCCGGCCGGTCCCGGCCCGCTCGCCCGCCGGGGCCCCGGACGCGGCCCGCACGGCGGACCCGGGTGCGTTCCACCGCTCGAAGCTGCCCGTCCCGCGGACCGCGCTCGTCGGGCGCGGCCCCGCGCTGGACGCCCTCGCCCGGCTCGTCCGCACCGAGCGCCTGGTCACGTTGACCGGCCCCGGCGGGGTGGGCAAGACCCGGCTCGCCCTGGCCCTCGCGCGCCGCCTCGCGGACGATCCCGAAGGCGGCGCACCGGACGGGGTGCAGCTCGTCGAGCTCGCGGCCCTGCCGGCCGACGCCGCCGACCTCGCCCAGACGGTGGCCGCGGCCCTCGGCATCCGCCAGACCGCCGTCCCGGCTGTGCCCCCGGGCTCCCTCTGCCCCGCGCTGGCCGCCGCCCTGCGCGACCGCCGGGCCCTGCTCGTCCTCGACAACTGCGAGCACGTGATCGAGCCGGCCGCCGAGCTCGTCACCGTGCTCCTGGACGCCGCGCCCGAGCTGCGCATCCTCGTCACCAGCCGGGAGTCGCTGCGGCTTGCCGGTGAGGTGGTGTTCCCCGTCGCTCCGCTCGACCCGGACGCGGCCGCGCAGCTGTTCACCGAACGGGCCGCCGCGGCCGCGCCGGGGTTCGCTCCTCCTGCCCGGGGCGCCGGGACGGGGGACGACGGAACGGAGGAAGGCGGAACCGGGGCCGCCGGGACGCGGGCCGCCGTCGCGGAGATCTGTCACCGCCTGGACGGCATCCCCCTCGCCCTGGAGCTCGCGGCCACCCGTGTGCGGGCCATGGGCGTCCGGGAGCTGGCGGCGCGGATCGGCGACCGCTTCCGGGTGCTCGGTTCCGGGCAGCGCGGCCTCCCGGCGCGGCAGCAGACCCTGCGCGCGGTGATCGACTGGAGTTGGGACCTGCTCACCGCACCCGAGCAGACCGTCCTGCAGCGGCTGGCCGTTCCCTCCGGCGGCTGCTCCCTGCAGGCGGCCGAGGCGGTGTGCGCCGGAGGCGGCATCGCCGGTGACGACGTCCTCGACCTGGTCGGCCGCCTGGTCGACCGCTCGCTCGTGCAGGCCGCGCACACCGGTGACGGCCCGCGCTACGTCCTGCTCGAATCGATCGCCGCCTACGCCCGCGACCGGCTCCACGAGGCGGGCGAGTTCCCGGCCACCGCGGCTCGCCACGCCGCCTACTTCCGCGACCTGGCCGAACGGGCCGAAGCCGACCTGCGCGGGCCGCGGCAGCGGCTGCGACTCGCCCTTCTGGACGCCGAGTCCGCCAACCTCCGCGCCGCGCTCGACCACCTCCTGCGCACCGGCGACCAGGACGGCGCCGCCCGCCTGGCAGCCGCCCTCTGCCCCTGGTGGCTGCTGCGCGGCCGCCTCCACGAGGCCGGACGCGCTCTCGCCGCCGTCCTGGAAGCGGTCACCCGCACTCCGGCCACCGCGCCCGTGCCCGCACCAGCCACGCCGCCGCCGTCGGCCTCGGTTTCCGCGGAACTCCACGTCCTGGAGAGCGCGTTCGCCATGCTCACCGGCCGCCGGCCGCCCGGGCGGGACTGCCCCGAGGCGGACATCGCCGATCCCGTCCGGCGCGGCCGGGCGCTGTGGCTGTTCGCCCACGGCCTCCACCACGCGGGGGACCCGGTGGCGGCGCACGCCGTCGGCACCCGCGCCCTGAGCCACTGCGTCGCCGCGGGCGACCGCTGGGGCGCCGCGGCCGCCCGGGCCCTGCTGGCCCGGACCGCGCTGGCCACCGGCGACCTGGTGCAGGCCCGTCGGGAAGGCCGTGCCGCCGCCGCAGAGTTTCGCGAACTCCAAGACGGGTGGGGCGAGTTGCAGATCGTGCCGACCCTCGCGGCACTCGCCGAGATCGAGGGCGACTACGCCGACGCAGAGTCCCGCCACGCCGTCGGGCTGCGCCTCGCCGAGCAGCTCGGCCTGGCCGTGGAGGCCTCCGCCTGTCTCGCGGGCCTGGGCCGGCTCGCGCTCCTCGCCGGCGCATGGGAACGGGCCCGGCTGCTCCACGAGCAGGCCCGTCGCGCAGCCGTCGAGCAGGGCCACCTCTTCGGCGAGGTGTTCGCCGTCATGGGCCTCGCCCTGGGCGCGCGTCGTGCCGGTGACCTCGACGACGCGGAACACCACCTCAAGGCGATGCGTGACGACTACCCGTCGTCGCTCGGGGGGAAGCACCTGATCGAGGTGGAACTCGGCTTCGTCGCCGAACTGCGCGGCCTGCCCGCCCGGGCCGCCGCCCACCAGGCACGCGGTCTGGCCCACGCCCGGCAGCTGGCCGAGCCACGCGCCCTCGCCCTCTCCCTGGAAGGCACCGCCGGCGCGGCCGCGGCCTCCGGCGGCACCGAGGGATACGTCCGGGCCGCGCTGCTCCTCGGCGCCGCCGACGCCGCCCGTCGGGGCGCCGGTGCTCCCCTGCCGCCCGGCGAACGCGCGGACGTGGACCGGATCACGACCGCGGCCCGCACGGCCCTCGGCGCGGATCGCTTCGCCACCGTCTTCGACCAGGGGGCGTCCCTCTCACTCCCGGTCGCCGTCCGCACCGCCACCGAAGCCTGACCCGACGGCGGTCGGTTCGCACGGCGCGGCGGGTTCGGGGCGCCGGGGGAGGCCGACTCCGGCCGGATCCGGTGCCCCGCGCATGCCGCGAAGCGGTGAGGCGAAGGCCGGGACGAAGCTCAGTGTCATGCCGACCGCCCCGATCGTCATCGTGGCCCTCGCCCCCAGCGCGGCGCCCGCGGCTGCGCCCAGCACTCCACCCAGGGCCAGGCCGCAGCCGGACAGGAACCGGGTGGTGGCGCTCATCCGGCCGAGCATGCCGACCGGGGTGAACGCCTGTTGGACGCTCGACTGGGCGACGAGGCGGACGGCTCCGCCGAGGGAGAGGGCCGCGAGTCCGACGGCCGCCACGGGGACGGTCCACCCGGGGCGGGCCCACGGCATCAGGACTGTCGGCGGACAGGTCACGAGGGGCGCCAGCCAGATGACCGGGCCGGGGCCGAATCGCGCGGTCAGGCGTCCCGCCCAGAGCGCACCCACCAGGGCGCCGCAGCCCATCCCCGCCAGGACGAGGCCGATGCCGGTGGAGTCGAGGCGCATCTCCCTGGACAGCAGGACCAGCAGCATGGCCTGGTACCCGGCCAGGAAGAGGGTGAAGCAAGCGTCCCCCAGGACGGTCGCGCGGAGCACGGGGCCCGTGAGAACGAATGCCAGGCCTTCCCCGATGCCGCGGAGCAGTGGGGGCCGGTCGGCGGGTGCCGGTCTCCGTTCGCGCTTCCGGATGCCGATCGCGAGGAGTCCGGACGCCGCCATGGCCAGCGAACTCGCCAGGAGCGCGGCCGGGGCGCCCGTCCAACCTGCCAGCGGGCCGGCCACCGCCGGACCGCCGATGCTGGTCACCGAGCGCACCGCCGAGAGCTTCGCGTTCCCTTCGACGAGCTCGTCGCGCTCCACCAGGTGCGGGAGGCAGCTGACGTAGGCGGCGTCGAAGACGGCGGTCAGCGCGCCGTGGACCGCGGCCGCCGCGAGGAGCCGGTCCATGGTGAGGAGGCCGGCCCACCACGCGATCGGTGTCGCCGCGAGCGCCAGCGCCCGCACGAGGTCGGCGCCGATCATGACCGTCCGCTTCGGCAGGCGGTCGACCCACGCGCCGGCCGGCAGCCCGGCCAGGAGCGAGCCCGTGGTGACCACGGCGGTCAGCAGTCCGACGTGGAGCTCGTCGGCGTCCAGGGCTGTCACGGCGACCAGCGGAAGTGCCAGGAACATGATGCGGTCGCCCAGTTGACCGGGCCGCGGTCGCGGCGAACAGGCGGCGGAAGTCGTGGTCGCGCAGGAGTCCGGGGTGCGGGGCCGAGGGCATGCGGTCACCGGCCCCCGGTCGTGGTCCGGCGTCCGGCCGGATCCGACGGCGCGGGGTGGTCGACTCCGAACTCGTAGACCACCTGGCGTCGTCCGTCCGGAACGACGATGTCGGCGGTCTCGACGGGGCGTCCGCCGGTGTCGTGGATGGTCCGCTCGATCCGGAGCACCAGGTCCCCGGGGCTGATGCCGAGGAGATGCGCCTGTTCCCGGGTGGCATGAGCGGGGCGGGGCCGCTCGACGACGGTGTGGACCACCACACCGATGGAGCGCATGCGGTGGACCACGCCCCTGCCGGCGAGCGGTCCGGCCTCGGGGAGCACGATCGGCGTGCCGCCCGTGACGGCCATCGGCTCCCAGGACCGCGAGAGTTGGACGGGCCGGCCGTCGGCGAGGAACTCGTAGTGGGTGGTGACGCAGGGATCGCCGGGACTGATGGCGAGCCGCTCGGCCACGGCCGCGGTGGCGGGGACGCGTAGCAGGCTGTGCGCGTCCCAGGAGGTGGCGCGGCCCCGCTCCTCCGCCGGGTCGGGGAGGGGGGAGCCGGCCAGGTGTTCCCGGTACCGGGAGCGGATCACCGGCAGGCGCTCGCGCGGGACGCCGACGTAGGTCCCCGACCCCGCGCGTCCCTCCAACAGGCCATCGCCGATCAGGATTTCGACCGCCCGCTGTGTGACGTTCCGCCCGACCCCGTACTCCTCGGCCAGCCTCAGCCGCGACGGCAGGCGCGCTCCGACCTCCCACTCGCCCGCACGGATGCGGGCGCGCAGCGCGTCGCTGACGGCAAGGTACGGCGCCTCCCTGGGCAATGTGGCTCCTCCGGTCGTCGTCCCGCGCGGCCGCCGGGTCCGCCGGACGGCATCCACAAGCTATTCGACGGACCGAAAGCTGCTGGAGTAGCTGTCGGCGGCCGGACCGCGCCCCGGTGCGGCGGCGTCGAGTTCGTCGAGCATCTCGCGGGTGAAGCCGAACCAGTAGGTGGCCAGGAGGCCGGTGGTGTAGCCGGTCGCCAGGCCGGCGGCGTAGACGGCCGCGCCGACCGCGAAGCCGCGGGAGCCGGTCAGCAGGGGGAAGAGCGCCCAGCCGGAGGGGCCGATGGCGGTCGAGCCGACGCCGGCGCCGAGCTGGCCCAGCAGCCCGACGACGGCCCCGCCGCAGGCTCCGCCGAGGCAGGCTGTGACGAACGGGCGGCCGAGGGGGAGCGAGACCCCGTAGATGAGCGGCTCGCCGATGCCGAGGAACCCCGCGGGGAGCGCGGACCTGATGGTCGCCCTGATCGAGGCGTTGCCACGCAGCCGCAGGTAGACGGCGACGGCGCAGCCGACCTGCCCGGCCCCGGCCATGGCGAGGATCGGCAGCAGCACGGTGGAGCCCTGTTGCTCGATCAGGGTGGTGTGGATCGGGATCAGCGCCTGGTGCAGGCCGAGCATGACCAGGGGGAGGAACAGGCCGCCGAGGAGCAGCCCGGCGAGGGCACCGCCGTGGGACAGCAGCCAGGTGGCGACCTCGCCGATCGCCGTGGCGGCCTCCCCGGCCAGGAACATCAGGCCGTACAGGGTGACCAGGCCGGTGACGAGCACGGTGACCGTGGGGGTGAGGAGGACGTCGAGGGCGTCGGGCACCACCCGGCGGGTCCACCGTTCGACCTGGACCGCGAGCAGTGCGGCGGCGAGTGCGCCGATCACCCCGCCCTGGCCCGGCGCGAGGTGGTGGCCGAAGACCTCCACCTTGGCGACGCCCGCGTAGACGATCACACTGGCCACGGCGCCGCCCAGTACGGGTGTGCCGCCGAACTCCTTGGCGGTGTTGTAGCCGACGAACACGGCGAGCAGGGACATGAACCCCGCGGAGACGGCGGTGAGGGCGGGTACCAGTCCGGGCGCCCGGCCGAGGTTGGTGAGCGCGCCGTTGAGACCGGCCACGATGCCGCACCCGATCAGTGCGGGGATCAGCGGCACGAAGACGTTGGCGATGCGGCGGAGCACGAGCCTGACCGGGGTCGCGTTCCTGGCCCGGGCCTGCGCTCTGATCGCCGCGCCGCGCCGGGCCAGGTCCTGGGCTCCGGCGGCGGCACCGGTGGCCTGGCCGGGCGCGGCGGTGGTGGTCTCCCGAGCGGCGCCGCCGTCCTGCCGCACCCCCGGCTCCGGCGGCCCGTCGAGGAGCGCCCGGAATGCGGCGGTCACCCGGGTGACGACGCCCGGGCCGAGGACGATCTGACAGGTGTCGTCGTCGACGACGCCCAGGACGGCGGGAAGCGCGCGGAGCCGCTCCTCGTCCACCCGGGACCGGTCGTGCAGGCCGAGCCGCAGCCGGGTCATGCAGTGGGCGACGGAGTGGACGTTGGCGGGCCCCCCGACGAGCGGGAGGACGGCTTCGGCGGTGGCACGGTGTTCGTCGTCGGGCATGACGGGCCTTCCGTGGGCTCGGTGCGGAACGTCGGAGCTGCCGGGGCGCGTCGCGCGGGCGACCGTCGGCGCGGCGGGGCGACGCGGCGGCGGTCGGCGCGTGAGCGAGCCGAGGACCACCAGGATGGCGCGCCCGGCCCCGCAGGCGGCGCGGGCGGCGTCCGAGCCGCGGTCGTGTCGTTGCGGGCCGTACGCCGGGCCGGGCCACGCGGGGCGGGACGGGCGGAAGTCCGGCCTCGCCGACTATTGGTAGGTAACTTTACTTTCGATTACGCTGTCGGACGGCGGCTCGGCGCGGCGCCCGGTCCTGACGGGGCGTGACGCGCTCAGTGAGAGCTCTGACCCGGCCGCTGCGGTGTTGCGGTCGCCGCGTGCCCGGTGAGTTCGTGTGCTGTGAACCGGGGTCCAGCTCTCGCCGTCTCTCAAGGTCATGGAGTCCAGGGATGCGTCTGGGTGTCTCGGCAAGGCCTGTTCGTGTCGGAGTGTTCGCCGCCGTGCTCGCGCTGCTCGGCGGCCTGTTGCTCGGCTGGTCCGGGCGGGCGGGAGCGGCGGGCGATCCGCTGCTCTCGCAAGGGAAGGCCGCGACGGCCTCGTCCACCGAGGGGCCGTCGTACGCGGCGGGGAAGGCGTTCGACGGGAGTACCTCCACGCGGTGGGCGAGCGCGGAGGGGAAGGACCCGCAGTGGCTGCGGGTGGACCTCGGGGGGAACGCCACCGTCTCCCGGGTGAAGCTGAGTTGGGAGTCCGCCTACGCGAAGGCGTACCGTTTGGAGGTGTCGGCGGACGGGGTGACCTGGACGACGGTGGCTCAGGAGAAGGCCGGGAACGGCGGGACGGACGACTGGGCGGGCCTGGCCGGCAGGGGCCGCTACGTCCGGATGTACGGGACGGCGCGCGGGACGTCCTACGGGTACTCGCTGTTCGAGATGCGGGTGTACGGGGTGCCGGACGGCGGCCCGTCGCCGACCGGCCCGTCGCCGACCGGCCCGTCCCCGACCGGGACCACGCCGGCCGGGGCGTTCACCGTGGTGGCGGCGGGCGACATCGCGGCGCAGTGCACCGCCTCGGACAGCGGGTGCGCGCACCCGAAGACGGCCGCGCTGGCCCAGCGGATCAACCCCCGGTTCTACCTGACGATGGGTGACAACCAGTACGACGACGCCCGGCTGACGGACTTCCGGAAGTACTACGACAAGACCTGGGGGGCGTTCAAGGCGAAGACCCACCCGGTGCCGGGAAACCACGAGACCTACGACCCGGCCGGGCCGCTCGCCGGGTACAAGGCGTACTTCGGCAGCATCGCCTACCCGCAGGGGAAGAGCTGGTACAGCTTCGACGAGGGCAACTGGCACTTCGTCGCACTGGACTCCAACGCGTTCGACCAGAGCGCCCAGATCGACTGGCTGAAGGCCGACCTGGCGGCCAACGCGAAGAAGTGCATCGCCGCGTACTGGCACCACCCGCTGTACTCCTCGGGCGGGCACGGCAACGACCCGGTCTCCCGGCCGGTCTGGAAGATCCTCTACGGCGCCAGGGCCGACCTGGTGCTGAACGGGCACGACCACCACTACGAGCGGTTCGCCCCGCAGGACCCGGACGGGAAGGCCACCGCGGACGGGATCGTCGAGATCGTCGGCGGGATGGGCGGCGCCGAGCCGTACCCGATCGAGCAGGTCCAGCCGAACAGCCAGAAGCGGATCAGCGGCGACTACGGCGTGCTGAAGCTGGACTTCACCGACTCCGGCTACGGGTGGACCTACGTCGGAACGGACGGCCGGGTCAAGGACACCGGCCCGACGTACAGCTGCCACTGATATGTACCTGGCCACCACCGGCCGCCGTACGGACTCGCCGCGCCGCCCCGCCGGGACGGGGCGGCGCGTCCCCGGCACGGTCGTCGCGCTCGGCGCGGTCAGCCTGGTCACCGACGTCTCCTCGGAGATGGTCACCGCCGTGCTGCCGCTCTACCTGGTGCTGGGGCTCGGCCTCTCGCCCCTGCAGTTCGGCTTCCTCGACGGGCTGTTCAACGGCGCCACCGCGCTGGTCCGGCTGCTCGGCGGCAGGCTCGCCGACCGCGGCGGCGGCCGGCACCGGACGGTCGCCGGGGCCGGCTACCTGCTCTCGGCACTCTCGCGGCTCGGGCTGCTGCTGGCCGGCGGGGCGGCCGGCGGGATCGCCGCCGCGCTGGCCGCCGACCGGCTCGGCAAGGGCGTGCGGACCGCGCCGCGGGACGCGCTGATCACGCTCAGCGCACCGCCTGACGCACTCGGCCGGGCGTTCGGCGTGCACCGGGCGATGGACACCACGGGGGCGCTGCTCGGACCGCTGGTCGCGTTCGCGGTGCTGTGGGCGACGGCGGACGCGTACGACGCGGTCTTCGTGGTCAGCTTCGCCACCGGGCTGCTCGGCGTGCTGGTGCTGGTGCTGTACGTCCCGGCCGGTCCGGCGCCGCCCGCCCGGGCGGAGCCGACGACAGCGCCGGTGTCCGGGCCCCGACCGGCCGGGCGGCCGCGGAACCGGGCACTCGCCGACCCGGTGTTCCGCAGGGTCGTCACCGCCGCCGCACTGCTGGGCGCCGCGACGATCGGCGACTCCTTCCTCTACCTGCTGCTCCAGCGCGGCCTGGACCTGCCGGCCCTGCTCTTCCCGTTGCTGCCGCTCGGCGCCGCGGCCGGCTACCTGCTGCTGGCCGTGCCGGCGGGGCGGCTCGCCGACCGCTCCGGCAGGCGCGTTCCGTTCCTCTGCGGGCACGGTGCGCTGCTCGCGGCCTACCTCACCCTGCTGGCCCCGCCGGCGTGGCCGGTCGCCGTGCTCGTCCTGCTGCTCCTGGGTGTCTTCTACGCCGCCACGGACGGCGTGCTGATGGCCCTCGCCGGCCCGGTGCTGCCGCTCGACGGCCGGGCGAGCGGGCTCGCGGTGCTGCAGACCGGCCAGGCGCTGGCCCGGCTGGCCGGTGCGGCCGGCTTCGGTGCGGCCTGGACGTGGTGGGGGCCGCGCGCCGCCCTGGCGGTGGCCGCACTCGCGCTGGCCGCCGCACTCGCCGCCGCCTGGCGGATCCTGCCGAAGGGGGAGGTCTCGTGAAGGCGCGTCCGGTGGTGCTGATCGCCGCCGCCCTGGTGCTGCTGGGCGGATCGCTGGGCTACGTGCTGCACGCCCGGCAGCGCGGCGGCGGGCCTCGGCTCGCCGCCGCGGAGAGCTCGTTCACCCTGGACGAGGCCGGGCTCTACTACCGGGACGGCGCCACCGGGCGGGTCGCGCGCAGCCCGGGGGTGCCGGACGGGCCGTCCTGCGTCCGCTTCTACGCCGCGGGGGACCGGGCCCTGTGCCTGCGGGCGCTGTCCGGCACCCCGGCCCGTACCCAGGCGGTGGTGTACGACCGGCGGTTCACCGAGCTCCAGACGGTGACGGTGCCCGGCATCCCGAACCGGGCCCGGGTGTCGGCGTCCGGGCACCTGCTCTCCTGGACCACCTTCGCGGTGGGGGACTCCTACGCGGCGGGGACGTTCTCCACCCGGACGTCGATCCTGGACCTGCGCACCGGCTACCTGGTCAAGTCGATCGAGTCCATCCCGCTGACCGTCGACGGCAGCCGGTACCACGCCGCCGACGTCAACTTCTGGGGCGTCGGCTTCGCCGCCGACGACAACCGCTTCTACGCCACCGTCTCGACCGGCGGTCGGACCCACCTGGTCGAGGGCGACCTCAAGGCGTGGTCGGCCCGCACGCTGCGGGAGAACGTGGAGTGCCCCTCGCTCTCGCCGGACGGCACCCGCATCGCCTTCAAGAAGAAGGTCTCGGCCGACCCGGCGGCGCCCTGGCGGCTCCACGTCCTGGAACTGGACGGCATGCGCGAGCATCCGCTGGCCGAGTCGCGCAGCGTGGACGACCAGGCGGCCTGGCTCGACGGCGGGACGCTCGGTTACGCGCTGCCGGCCCGGGAAGGCAGGGGTACCGACGTCTGGAGCGTGCCGGCGGACGGCGGCGGGACGCCGCACCTCCTGGTGGCCGGCGCCTCGTCGCCGGTGGCCGTCGCGGCGGCGCCGGACTGACCGGTCCGGCCGGGCGGCCACCGGCGTGCCCGGGAGGTCATTGAGGGGGCTGCCGGACTTCGCGAGGTGTCCGGCGGCCCGGCCGGGTGCCAGACTAATCATGAGGGCTGGAGGTCGTGATGGGGTTCTACGCCGATCAGGTCGTGCCGCGGATCTTCAACGTCGTCTGCGGGACGAAGGAGGCCGCGCACCTTCGGCGACGGGTCTGTGAGGGCCTGGAGGGCGATGTCCTGGAGATCGGGTTCGGCTCGGGGCTGAACGTCCCGTTCTACCCGAGGGCCGTGACCCGGGTCGCCGCGGTTGATCCCTCCGAGGTGGGCTGGAAGCTGGCGGCCGAGCGCGTGGCGACGACATCCGTCCGGGTGGAGCGCGGGGGCCTGGACGGTCAGGTGCTGTCCTTCCCGGACCACAGCTTCGACGCGGCGCTGTCGACCTGGACGCTGTGCACCGTCCCGGACGTGGAGGCCGCCCTCCGTGAGGTGCGGCGAGTCCTCAAGCCCGGTGGGACGCTGCACTTCGTCGAGCACGGCCTGGCGCCGGAGGGCGACGAGGGCGTGCGTCGCTGGCAGCGGCGCCTCGACCCGCTGGAGCAGCGGCTGTTCGCCGGGTGCCACCTGACCCGTCCGGTCACCGAGTTGCTGACGGGGGCGGGCTTCGTCATCACCGATCTCGACGTCTTCTACGAGAAGGGCGCCCCGAAGCCGCTGGGGGCCGACTCCCTCGGCGTGGCCGTTTCGCCCGCCTGAAGCGGGACCCGGCGGGCGCGCCCGCGGCCTTCCGCGGGTCCTCGGCGCGCCGACGCGGCGGTGCGCCGAGGTGCGGCGCGGCCGCAGGCCCCGTGGTGGGGCCGTCGGCCGCGCCGTGGCGGCCGCAGGCTCAGCCCGCCGCGGTCGCCCGCGGGCTCTGGCCGGCATGGTCGGCGTGGGCCGACCGCGCCGCGCTCCGACCGGGGAGCAGCCGGTCCAACGCGTACGGGCCGCCGCCGATCGCCGCGATGGCGAGGAACGCCCAGCAGAACATCACCGACGGTTCGCCGTTGTTCTGCAGCGGCAGCAGGGCGTGTTCCTGATGGACCGTGAAGTACGCGTAGGCCATCGAACCGGAGCAGATCAGCGCCGCGATGCGGGTGCCGAGGCCGACCACGACCAGGCTGCCGCCGACGAGCTGGATCAGTGCCGCCCACCAGCCGGGCCACTGTCCGACGGGTATGGTGCCGCCGCCCTTGGCGCCGCCGAACACGCCGAACATCGACGCTGCGCCGTGGCAGGCGAAGAGCAGCCCGACCACGACCCGGAACGCGGTGAGGACGATCGGGCGTGCGACGTCGAGCGCCTGGGTCTGGGTTCTTGCCATGGGGAATTTGCCTCCTGTGGGGAGGGAACAAGGGGACGAGCGGCGGTAAGGGTACCCTTAGCGATCTTGAGTTGACAATACGTCAGTCATTCGGCCGTGCTCGAAGGGTTTGGTTCGGGGGCGGTTGGACCCGCCCCCTGATTCTTGACCGATCGATCTCGATATGACTATGGTTCAGATATGGCGCGAACCAAGGAATTCGACCCGGACGCGGCGCTCCAGTCGGCGCTGGAGCTGTTCTGGCGGCGCGGCTACGAGGCGACGTCGATGGCCGACCTGGTCGACGAGCTGGGGATCGCCCGGGCCAGTGTCTACGCCACCTTCGGCAGCAAGCGGGAGCTCTACCTGCGCGCGCTGGAGCGGTACGGCGAGCAGTGCGATCCGGGGCTGCTCGCCGAGCTGTCCCAGCCCGGTCCGGTGCTGCCGGCCGTCCGCGCGGTGGTTCGGCGGTATGCCCGGGAGTCCTGTGAGGACGGCGAGAGCGGCCTCCGGCGCGGATGCTTCGTCACCAACGCGGCGGTTGAACTCGCCCCGCACGACCCGGACGCGGCCCGCCGGGTCGCGGCCAGCCTCGGCCACCTGGAGACGGTGCTCACCGCCGCGCTGGTCCGCGCCGAGGCGCAGCACGAGCTGCCCGAGGGGCGTGACCCGCGCGCGCTGGCGCGGATGCTGCTGGTGCTGCTGCAGGGCATGCGTGTGATCGGCAAGGCCGGCGACGGGTCGGCCCGCCTGAACGACGCCGCCGAGCAGGCGCTCGCCCTGTTGGACTGAGCCCGTCCGGCCGGCCGCCCGTTCGGGCGTCGGCGGTCGCCCGGGCCTGCGCACTCGGCTGCCCTCTTTCTGGATCGAACGGTCAATACAGGTGGCGACCGCTGAGAGAGGGCGTCAATTCGATGCGTCCACGACCGGGGTTCGCCCCGACCGCGGCCGCGGTCGCCCGCCCCGTCCCGAGACACGGATCCGACCCCCAACCCCTGACCCAGACCGCACAGAGGAGTGCTCCGCATGACCACGCGTTTCGCCGACCGTTCCGTCCTCGTCACCGGCGCCGGCAGCGGCATCGGCCGCGCCACGGCCCTGGCCTTCGCCCGCGAGGGCGCCCGGGTCGCCGTGGCCGGCCGCACCGGGTCCTCGCTCGCCGAGACCGTCCGGCTGATCGAGGCGGCGGGCGGCAAGGCCCTGGCCGTCGTCGGGGACGTCGCCGACGGTACGGATGCCGCCCGGCTGGTCCGCACGACCGTAGAGCAGTTCGGCGGTCTCGACGTCGCCGTCAACAACGCGGGCATCCTCGGCACGCCCGGCCCGATCGCCGACACCGACGAGCAGGACTGGCAGCGCCTGATCGACACCAACCTCACCGGTACCTGGCTCGCCATGAAGCACCAGATCACCCACATGCGGGCGAACGGCGGCGGCGCCATCGTCAACATCTCCTCCAACCTCGGCACCCACATGCGCCTGGCCGACCTGGGCGTCTACGCGGTCACCAAGGCGGCGGTCGCCACCCTGACCCGCGCCGCCGCCCGCGACCACATCGCCGACGGGGTCCGGATCAACTCGGTCAGCCCCGGCCCGGTCGACACCACGATGTCCAGCCGCCCCGGCGAGAACGCCGCCGAGAAGGCCGACCGCATGAGGGCTCAGGTCCCGGCCGGCCGTGCCGGCACGGTCGAGGAGATCGCCGCCGCGGTGCTCCACCTCGCCTCCCCGGAGTCGGCCTTCACCGTCGGCGCCGACCTCGTCCTCGACGGCGGCATCACGGCCTGACGGCCTGACGGCCTGACGGCCTGACGGCCGGAGCACCGGCGGTACCGTGCGGCCGGTTCGGGGGTCCGGCCGCACGGTACCCGGCCGCGGCCTCCGGCGCCGCGGCCGCGCCGCGGCGTCTGCCCGTTCACGGGCGCCCTCGCTCCGGCGGCCCGCCGGGGCCGTCCGGGTCCCGTCCGGGTGCCCCGCCCACCGGGAGGCGGGGCAGGGCGTAGGGGTGGTGGTCGCGCAGGTGGCCGACGAGGTGTTCGCGCAGCCGGCAGCGGAGCTCGAACGCGTCGTCGGCGTTCGCCGCCGTGGCCAGCGCCCGGACGACGATGGTGGTGGGGGTGGTGTCGACCACCTGGAGGGCGCTGCCCTCGCCGTCCCACAGCTCGCTCTTGGCCAGGAAGTCCTCGAACTCCTCCCGCAGCAGCCCCACCGGGGCGTGGTGGTCGAGGTGGAGCAGCGCCGTGCCGGTGATCCGGCTGGAGCGACGGGACCAGTTCTCGAACGGGCGGCCCACGAAGTACGACATCGGCATCACCAGCCGCCGCTGGTCCCAGGTCGCGATCACCACGGCCGTCAGGGTGATCTCCTCCACCGTCCCCCACTCGCCGGCCACCACGACGACGTCGCCGATCCGGGCCAGATCGCCGAAGGCCATCTGCACCCCGGCGAAGACGTTGGCGAGCGTGCTCTGCGCCGCCACGCCCGCCGCCACGCCGACCAGCCCGGCGGAGGCCAGCAGGCTCGTCCCGATGCCGCGGACCGTCGGGAAGGTCATCAGGACGGCACCCAGGGTCGCGACGGCGATGAACGCCTGGCCGATCCGGCCGATCAGGCTGGCCTGGGTCCGGGCGCGGCCGGCCCACGCAGGGTCACGGCGGTACACGGCGAGTCGGACGGCGCCGTCCACGAGCAGCGCCACCAGGCGGGCGCACAGCCAGCCGCCGGAGGCGATCGCGAGGACCACGGCCAGGTGCCGCAGCCCGTCGCGGGCGGCGGGCGGCGCGTCGACCCACGGCTGCGCGGCGGCGAGCAGGAGGCACGCCGTCAGCGCCAGGACCGGGCGGCGGCACCTGTGCACGAGGTCCGGGACGCCGGTACCGCTCCCGGGGGCCGTCAGTCGCCGCGCCACCACCTGCGCCGTCCGGTCGAGGCCGTAGGTGAAGAGGGCGGCTGCCGCGCCGACGGTGGCGAGGCGGAGCAGACTCCACCACATGTCCGGCTCTCCTCTCTGCTTCGTGTGGGGGGTGTGGGGGCGGGGCAGGACGGCGTCCAGCGGCTCGGCCCCGCCGCTCGGGCGGCGGGTGACCGGCCGTCGGCGCGTGTCGCCGAGGGCGGCGGGCCCGGGCCCGGTCAGGCGGCCAGCAGGTCCTTCAGAGCCTGGTCCCAGTCGATCCGGGTGTGTTCGAGGCCGGGCGGGACGAGGCGGGTGGTGCCGGCGAGGAACCGGGTGACCGCCTCGGCGGGGGCGGCGAGCAGTGCGATGCCGTCGCTGCCGCCGAGGGCGATCAGCACGTGCGTGTCCTCGAACAGCGTGATGTGGACGTCTCCTTCGCCCGCGGGCGCGTGCAGTCCGGCGATGAGCAGGTCGCGCGAGAGCGTCCAGACCGCGTCCGCCTGGTAGGAGTCGAAGTCCAGTGTGATCGCGTGGGGATCGTCGGTCCGGTAGGACCAGTCGACGTGCAGGACCTGGCTGTGCTCGTCGCCGGTCACCAGGCGCATGGCGATCCGGGTGGTGAGATGTTCCATGGTGTGGGTTCCCCTTTCCCGGGGTTGTCGGTCGGGCCGGTCGGGTTCTTCGGTTGGGCAGAAGCCCGTTCAGGCGGCGGCCGGTCCGTCGTCCTGCTCGACGTGGCGCTTGAAGTCGTTCAGGTCGTCGATGACGCGGCGGTCCACGAAGCCGAGCGCCTCGGCGAGGTGTTCCCAGAACCCCTGCGGCTCGGTCTCCAGCTGGAGCATCACCCGGGTCGTCCGGTCGTCCACGGAGTGGAAGGTGACCACGCCGCTGTGCCGCACCGGGCCGCCTCCGCCGTCCCAGGCCACCCGTTCGCCCTCCACGACCTCCGTCGTCACGGCCTCGAAGCGGCGCCGCCCGCCCGCGGTTTCGATCACCCAGCTGCTGCCCTCGGGTCCGGACACGTCGACGCTCACCACGCCGCGCATGAAGCGCGGGAAGTCCTCGCACCGGACCCACTGCTGGTAGACCTCGCCGAGCGGCGCCGCCACCTCGACCGACTCCTCGATCCGTCCCATCGTCTCCTCCTCGACGTCCGGTAGCTGCTTCCGATGCCCCGATGTCCCCCGACGTCCCCGATGCCGCCGCCCGCGCGGCGGTCTGGCTGTCCGCGTGCCCCGATCCCCGCCGGGCATGCACGGAGGGGATCGCCGACACCCACCCCGCACCTCCGCGGCGCACGCCCGACCGCCCGTCGGCGCGGCCGTTCACACAACCCTCACAGTGGGAGTGGACATGGAGCCGGCCCCGGCGGGTAACCGGGGACGGACCGTACGCCGAGGGGAAAGGACCGACATGGCCACGACCAGTGACGAACTCCTCCACCGCGCGACAGCCCAGGCCCCGGACGAGGCCATGGCGGCCGACACTCCGGGCATCCTCCATGCCGTCGCCCCGGAGCTCGACGGCATGGAGGATGCCCGGAGTGTCGCCCCCGGCGACGCGCGCGAGCTGACCCGTGTCCTGCTGGCCCGGCTCGCGACGCTGGAGGAGGGCACCCGCGAGTACTCCTACGTGCGGGCCACGCTCATCGAGCTCAACCTGTCCCTGGTGCGGTTCGTGATCCGCCGGGTGGGCAACCGTCAGGAGCCCGAGGAGGACCTGATACAGGTCGGCTCGCTGGGCCTGATCAAGGCGATCGACCGCTTCGACCCCGACCGCGGGGTGGAGTTCACCACCTTCGCCGTGCCGACCATCCTGGGCGAGGTCCGCCGCCACTTCCGCGACACCACGTGGGCCGTCCACGTCCCGCGGCGCCTCCAGGAGCTGCGCATCACCCTCGCCAAGGCCCGTGACGTGCTGTTCCAGCACCTGGGCCGTGCGCCGACCGTCGGCGAGCTCGCCGAGCACCTCGCGTTGTCGCAGGAGGAGGTGATCGAAGGGCTGGCGGCCGCCAACGGCCACACCGCCGGTTCCCTGGACGCCCCGTCCGCCGACGGCCAGGACGACGGCCCGAGCCCGCTCGCCCAGCGCCTCGGCCGGGAGGACCCGAGGTTCGCCGCGATCGAGAACCTGATCGCCCTCAAGCCGCTCATCGCCGAGCTGCCCGAACGCGACCGGCTCATCCTGTCCATGCGCTTCGGCGAGGACCTGACCCAGTCCCAGATCGGCGACCGCCTCGGGCTGTCCCAGATGCACGTCTCCCGTCTGCTCGGCCGCATGCTGACGACGCTGCGCGAAGGGCTCAGCGCCACCTGAACCGGTACCGGGGCAGAGGATTTCACGCGACGCGACGCGACGCGGCAGCCCGGCACCGACGCGGCGCCCGGCGCCCCGGCGCCGTGGCGCGTCGACGGGAACGGCGCGGCTCGGCGCCGGGCCGGGACCACATGCCACGCCACGCACGCCGCCCGGGGGCTGGCCGCACCCCGGGCGGCGTGCGTAGGCTCGTGGCGCAGACCCGTGGAGGGGAACACGACGACGATGCCAGCCGAGAAGACGATGCCCGCAGAGAACGAGCCCGCCACCGTGCCACCGACCACCGGCCCCGTCGAGCCCGCCTGGCTGCCGAGCGCCCGGCCCGTGCCCGACCTGGTCGTCCGCACCCGGCACACCGACACCCGGGCGGCCGTCTGCACGCTGGCCGGCGACCTCGACATCGAGACCCTCGAACCCGCCAGGAGCACGCTGGACGACCTGGTGGAGCAGCATCCGTCGCTGCTCGTCGTCGACCTCGGCCGCATCGCCTTCTGCGATTCCTCAGGCCTGAACCTGCTGTTGCGGACCCGGATGGCGGCCGCGGCGGCGGACGTGGAGTTCCGCCTCGCGGCGCCCTCCGCCATGGTGCAGCGCCTGCTGGAACTGACCTGCGCCGACACCGTGTTCTCGATCCACCCGTCCGTGGACGCCGCGCTCGCCGCACCGCTCTGACCACCGCCGCCGGGCGGCGGGCAGAAGCGGGTACGCATACTCCGGCGACGGCCGGGAAACCGAGCAGGCGAAGCGGAACCAGAGCTGCCGACACCGAAGGGGACCCCGCACATGACGACCAGCCGGGCAACCCTGGACGACGACCGGCCGGGCACCGGTCCCACACTGCCACCCGGCGGACAGCGCCGGCGCCTGCACCTGGCCGGGCTGCCGAAGCCCGTCGCCCGCGCCCGGGCGTACACCGTGCAGGCCGTCGCCGACTGGTCGTGGCCGGTGAGCGCCGCCGGCGCCGACGACATCGTGCTCCTCGTCGCCGAACTGGTCGCCAACGCCATGCTGCATGCCGGCGGCCCGGTGGACCTGGTCCTCGACGCCTCGCAGGCGCGCCTGCGGATCGAGGTCAGTGACCGGTCGACCGCCCTGCCCGAGCCGCGCCGGCCGCACCGCCCGGGTCTGCCCGGCGGGCACGGGCTCTTCATCGTCCAGCGGGCGGCGAACCGCTGGGGCGCGGTGCCCGAGGGCGACGGCAAGACGGTCTGGGCCGAGATCGACGCGCTGCCCCCGCACCCCGGTGGCTGACGCGAGACCCCGGCTGCGCCCGACCGCCGCTACGGGGCCGGGTCTCCCGAAACCGTCACGGGCTCCAGCCGCAGGCGCTGGCTGGGCCACGGCGGCGGCGTGGCCGGGCCGAACCAGACCCGGAGGTCCTCGCCCGTGCGGACGGGCAGCTGCGGATAGTCGTTCTCCGCGTGCTCGGTCCTGTGCAGCGCATGCTCCGGACCGAGATGGCGGGCGGCGTACGCGTCGAAGGCGGCCGCGCCGGACGGCCGGCAGATCGTCGCGACCACCTCGCGGGCGCCCGCCTCCGGTGCGAAGCCCGGGCCGCGCAGCAGCAGGACGTCGTCGCTGTCGACCATGGTCGCGTTGGCCGCGTCGCGGTGCCGCCGCCAGAGCGGGCCGGTGTAGAACGTCTCCAGCGCACGCCGGCGGTGCACCATGTCGGGGAACGCGCGCAGCCAGACGAAGCGGTCGGGGTCGTCGAGGTCGCGGAACCGGCCACCGACGGTGATGCCGACCGCGCGCTGGCCGGCGACGAACTCGCGCTCGAACAGCTCGATCAGCGTCTCCCGGGCGCCGGGGTGCAGGGTGTACTGCCGCAGTTCGACGATGGTCATGCGCCGGCCTCCCCGGCGTGGGTCGGGTCCGTGGCCCGGTGGGGGACCGGTGGTGCGGCGGGAGCACGGTCGGCCACGTCGCAGGGGCCGGGCAGGAAGTCGAAGTCGTCCATGGGCCACAGGTTAGGGGCGCTCCACTGACATCCCCCGTCAGTGGATACTGGGCGGCATGCGCGCGAGCCGGCTGGTCACCCTGCTTCTGCTGCTCCAGAACCGGGGCCGGATGACGGCCCGGGAGCTGGCCGGGGAGCTTGAGGTCTCGGTCCGGACGGTCTACCGGGACGTCGACGCGCTCGCGGCGGCCGGGATCCCGCTCTACGGCGCCGCCGGCCACGCGGGCGGCTACCGGCTGGTCGCCGGCTACCGGACCCGCCTCACCGGGCTGACCGCGGACGAGGCGCAGGCCGCGTTCCTCGCCGCCCTCCCCGGCACCGCCGCCGAGCTCGGCCTCGGCGAGGCGCTCGCCACCGCCCAGCTCAAACTCCGGGCGGCCCTCCCGGCGGAGCTGCGCGAGCACGCGGGCCGGATCCAGGAGCGCTTCCTGCTCGACGCCCCCGGCTGGTACGGCGATGCGGCCCGGCCGCCGCACCTCGCCGCCGTCGCCGCCGCGGTGTGGTCGCGCCGGGCGCTGGTACTGCAGTACCGGCGCTGGCGCGCGCCGGAGGAGATCGAGCGGCGGGTCGAGCCGTACGGGATCGTGCTCAAGGCCGGCCGCTGGTACCTGGTCGCCGGCGGGCCGTCCGGAATCCGCACCTACCGGGTCGACCAGATCATCGGACTCCGCTCCCTGGAGGAGGAGTTCGTCGTCCCGGACGGCTTCGGGCTGGCCGCGCACTGGCGCCGCCACCTGTCCGACTTCCGGGCCCGGCTGCACACCGGGGAGGCCCTGGTCAGGCTCACCCCGGAGGGCGCCCGCCGCCTCGGCGTCACACCCGGGGGCGACGGCTGGACGGAGGTCCGGGTGCCCATAGAATCCATCGACCACGCCCACGGCGAGTTCCTGCGGCTCGGCACCGACATCGAGGTCGTGGCACCGGCCGAACTCCGCGCCCGCATCGCCGGGACGGTACGGACCCTGGCCGCGCGCTACGAAGGGTGACGCCCGCCGGCCCAGCGGTGCCCGCCACCCGCACCGCACCGGCCCGGACGGCTGGACCCTGTGCACCGCCGACGGAAGCCGGGCCGTGCAGGTGGCGCCCACGGTGGCGATCACCGAGGACGGCCCGCGCATCCTCGCCCTGCCCCGGCGGCGGAGTCCGCCGCTCCGAGCCCGGGTCTCCCGGGCGAGACCGTGATCGACGCCACGCGCCGCCGGTCGGCGGCCCGGAGTAGCGTGCGAGCCATGGACAAGGACTTCGCGGTGCGTGTCACCGTCCGCGGTTACGAGACCGACGCGCAGGGCCACCTCAACCAGGCGGTGTACCTCCAGTACGCCGAGCACGCCCGGTGGGAGCTGCTCCAGGCGGCCGGCGTGCGCCAGGCGGACCTGCTGGCCAGGGGGGTCGGACCGGTGGTGCTGGAGACCACCGTCAGGTACCTGCGGGAGCTGCGCGCGGGTGACGAGGTGGACGTGAGCTGCCGGTTCATCTGGGCCGGCGGCAAGACCTTCCGGGTCGCGCAGACCGTCACCCGGGCCGACGGCGTCGTCGCCGCCGAGGTGACCTGCGTGGGCGGGTTCCTGGACCTGGCGCAGCGGCGGCTGGTCGCGGACTCACGGGAGCCGATGACCGCGCTGGCGTCGGACCCGGGGCTGCTCGGTCTCTGAACCTCCGGCCGCCCTCGCCGACGGCCCCGCCCGGACGCCGCCCCTGCCGGCCGGGGAACGGTGCCGTCCGGGCGGATGACCCGGCGGATGGGTACCGCCCGGACGCCGCCGCGTGCGGGAGCAAGCGTCCCGGCGGGCCGGTGCACGCCGACGGGAGGCGGACGGGCCGCGGCCGCTTGGCGTCCCTGACGCCGCGTCCGGCGTGGCGGCGCGGATGCGACGTCAGGGTCCTGCCAGGCCTGGGCCCGATGCCGGCGGCCTAGGAGAGCAGGCCGTCGTAGTCGGGGAGCTTGAAGGCCCGCTCGGCGTGGCCGCCCGTCAGGTCGGTGGTGTTGTTGCCCACGTTGGCGATGACCGTGTAGCCCTCCAGCTCGACCTCGGCGCGTTGGGCGGTCTTGAACTCCTGCACCGGCTGGAAGAGGTCGCCGAAGTCGCGGCCGTGCAGGCCGTCGACCGGGTAGCCGGCGCGCCGGAGCGAGCAGCGGGTCAGCGAGTCGATGAAGTCCGGGCGGGCGGTGATGAAGATGACCGCGACGCCGCGCGAGTGCGCGTAGGTGGCCAGGTCGAGGGAGGGGCCGACCGCGGGCTGGCTGAAGGGGTGGAAGTGCGTCTGGAGCGTCGTGTTGTCGATGTCGAACACGATGGCCGGGCGGACGGCGGCGTCGGCACCGGAGGTGCGCTGCTCGACGTAGCCGCGGGCCCCGGTGAGGGACGTCCGGACGTCGGCCAGCCACTGGCTCTCCGTCACGGTGGCGCGGGCGGCGGCCTGCGCGACGGCCGGGGCCGACTGGACGGGGGCGGCGGTCGCGGGGGAGGCCAGGCCCGCGACGAACACGCCGGCCAGGGCCACGGGGAGCACTGCTCTGCCGGCCTTGCTGATTCCTGTCATCGGGAGCCCTTCTGTCGTGGTGTCGGGAGCCCGCGCGCATGTTCGACGACGCGGACATGGCGAATGTGACACACCGTGGGGGAGGACAACAGGACCGTGTTGCTTACCAGCAGGTAACAATCTTCTGTGCAGCCGGCGTGTGAACACCGGGCGAGGCTCCGCACGGGTCCGGGTCCGGGCGGCGCGGCGCCCGGACGCGTGCGGTGGTCAGCCCACCAGCCTTAGCCGGGTGGCCGCCACGCCCACGCGGACGGTCTGACCCCAACTGAGCTCCAGCGCGTCGCTCTCGATGCCGTCGCCGAAGGCGACCAGGTGGTCGGATTCGACGGTGAGGACCAACTGCTGCTCGGCGTCGAGCAGTCCGTGGACCCGGCTGGTGCCGGTGGCGGGCGAGGGCCAGGCCTCCCGGACGAACCAGGCGAGCGCGGGCGCGGTCGAACCCGGCAGGGGGAGCGGGCTGCCGCGCTCCAGCCAGGCGGAGCGGCACCAGCCGGTGGCCCCGGTCCCGGTGCCGACCAGCACGCCGGAGGAGGCCTGCGCCTCGCCCGCCCCGCCGCCGGTGTCCGTCCCGTCGGGCCCGCCGCCCGGCCCTTCGACCGCGCCGCCCGCCACCGAGAGCCGGTACCGCGCCGTCTGGTGCCCGGGCTGGCCGACGTACACCTCGTTGAGCGCCAGCAGCCGTTGGGTGTCGTCCGCCACCGCCTCGACCATGGTCCGCTCCTCCAGGTGCCGGTCGGCGCCGTGGTGCGCGGCGGCCGGCAGCAGGAGGGGCAGCGCGTCGGCCCGGTGGCGGACCAGCACGCCGGGGTTGCGGCCCGGGTCGGCGTCCACGCCGATCACCGGCTGGCCGTCGAGGTACTTGGCGACGTTCGCGACCAGGCCGTCCTGGCCGACCACGACCACCACGTCGCCCGGCTCGAAGAGGAACCGCGGCAGGTCCGCGCGCTCGACCCTGGTGCGCCGCCAGTCCAGCGGGACGGCGGCCGCGGCCCGGGCCAGCGCCTCGGCCCGGTGCCGGTGGCGCTGCTCGACCTCCGCGAGGGAGCGCCCGCGCGAGGAGAGGAAGAAGGCGGCCTGCCCCGGGGTTCCGTGGTGGGCGATCAGCTCCTCGTACTCGGTGCGGCGGTGGACGAGGACCGCGCGCGGTGCGAGGCTCACCGCTCGCCCCCGCCGGCGAGCTTGGCGAGCAGGCCGGTGACGACGTCGGGGGAGAGGGTGACGCTGTCGATCCGGGGGAGGTGCTCGGCCAGCCGCATCAGCGCGAGCGCCCGCAGCACGGCCGGATCGGCCTGCTGGTGGGCGGTCAGCCAGGCGCCCTCGGCGGCGGCCCTGGCGTCGCCGAGGGCGCGTGCGGCGTCGGCCTCGGCGGCGGCGAGCCGGGTACGGCGCTCCGCCTCGGCCTCGGTGCGGACCCGGTCGGCGACCGCCTCGTCCTCGGCCTGGAGCCGGGCGTTGGCACCCCGCTGGGTGATCAACTGCTTCTCCCGGCGGGCCAGTTCGATCTGGTTGGCGAGCTCGTTCTCGGCGATTCCGCGCTCGTGCTCGACGGCCACCGCCCGCCGCTCGAAGGTGGCCCGGTCGGCCTCCTGCTGGACCAGCTCGCGGGCGGGGGTGCGCAGCGCCCGCTCCACCTCGGGTTCGGGGCGCAGCGCTACCACCCGGACGGCGATCACGGCGAGCCCGGTCTCGGTGATCCGCGGTTCGGCGGCCAGCCCGGCGGCCATCCGGTCGCGGACGGTGCTGACGCCGTCGGCCAGGGCGGCGGCGAGCGGGGTGCGGGCGAGCAGGCCCAGTGCGTGCTGCTGGGCGGTCTCGGTGAGCAGGGTGGCGATCTGGTCGAGCGGGGCGGCGCGCCAGGCGCCGGTGTCGGGGTCGATCCCGAAGTCGACGCGGACCGCTGCGGTCGCGGGCTCGGTGATCCGATAGGTCAGCGTGGCCTGGACGGTGACGTCCTGGAAGTCGGACGTCCGGGCGTGGAAGAGCATCGCGAGTTCGCGGTCGTCCACCGGCACCTCGGAGAGGGCGGCGCTGAGCGGGCGGAACCAGAACGCCAGGCCGGTGCCGTCGTGGGCGACCTTGCCGCGGTTCAGGTGGCGGATGTGGGCGGTGGGGGCGGCGCGCAGGTGGCGCAGTCCGAAGCGGCGGGTGATGTCGGCCATGGAGGCACCTCTTTTCGTCACTCAGACGATATTGGGCGCCCGCCGCTATCGTCAAGGTGACGAAAAGCGCTGGTCGGAGCAGCCGCCCCGGTCCCCGGCCGGGTGCACCCGCGCGGGCGGGCGCCGCCGTGGGAGGATCGGCGGGTGCTGAGGATGCGAACGAACACGCGGCGGAAGCGGAGCCCCGGGCCGGCGCGCCCTTCGGTGGCCCGGGTCGCGGCCGCCCTGGCCGCAGCCGCCGCCCTCGGAACCCTCGCCGTCGCCCCGCCCGCCCTTGCGGCCGACGGTGCCGGCCAGGCGTTCACCATCACCGACCCACGGATCACCGAGTCCAGCGGGCTCGCGGCCAGCCTCGCCCACCCCGGCGTGTACTGGACGCACAACGACAGCGACGACGGCCCGTACGTGTACGCCGTCGACTCCCGGGGGCGGACCGTCGCCACCGTCACCCTGCGCGGCATCGAGCCGCGGGACGTCGAGGCGATCTCGGTCGGGCCCGGCGGGCGCATCTACGTCGGGGACATCGGCGACAACCTCGGCGGCAAGTGGTCCGAGGTCTGGATCTACTCCTTCGCCGAGCCGACCGAGCTGCGCGACCAGTCGGTGGACGTGATCCGCTACCGGGTGCGCTACGAGGACGGGCCGCGCGACGCCGAGGCGCTGATGGTCCACCCGGTCACCGGCCGGGCCTACATCGCCAGCAAGAAGCAGGGCGGGGGTGCCCTCTACCAGGGCCCGGAGAAGCTCGCGCCGACCGGCATCAACACCTTCCGCCGGATCGCCGACGCGCCCTGGGTCACCGACGGCGCGTTCTCGCCGGACGGCACCCGGCTCGTGCTGCGCGGCTACTTCTTCGCCACCCTCTACCGCTGGAAGGACGGCGCGCCGGCCGAGCTCGGTGCGCTCTCCGCGCCCTGGCAGAGGCAGGGGGAGTCGGTCACCTTCACGGCCGACGGCCGGGCGGTGCTCTACGGGAGCGAGGGCAAGGACAGTCCGGTCTGGCGGGCGCCGCTGGACGACGACGAACTCCCCGACACCGTGAAGCCGTTGCCCGGGTCCTCGCCGTCGGCCGCGGCCGGCGCGGGTGCGCCACCGGTCGGCTCGTCGGCCGACCCGACCTCCGGCGCCTCCGCCGGGGCGGCCGCAGCCGCCTCCTCGGACGGGCCGTCGGACCGGGCGCTCGGCGTGGTGTTCGTCCTCGCCGCCGTCGCCGCCGTCCTGGGCCTGCGCAAGCGGCGGAAGGGGTCCTGACCGGCGCCGGCGTGAGGCCGGAACCCGTTCCGGCGCGGCCCTGTCAAGCGGTCGCGGCCGAACGGCCGTGGGCGAACGGTCCGTTCGTCGCGGGGGTGCGCCGCCGACCGGGTTCCCGGCTGGTCCCGCCGAGGTGAATCTGTCGCCGATTCGTGACAAAGGTTGGCCAACACCCGCCCCACGCGGGGTTTTCGTGGACGTAGTGTTCCGGCTATGTCACGGAAGAGTCGCCGCACCTCCACCCCCGACCCGGGCGACACCTGGGTCACCCGCCCCCGCCGCCGCGAGACGCCGCTCGGCCTGCTGGGCCACGGAGTGAAGTTCCTCGGCTACAGCACGCTCGCCGGCGTACTGCTCGCGGGGGTGGCCCTGCCGGCCGCGGGGGCGCTCGGGCTGACCGCCAAGAGCACCGCCGACAGCTTCGACGGCATCCCGGACGACTTCAAGACCCCGCCGCTGAACCAGGCCTCGCAGATCTACGACGCCAACGGCGGCCTGATAGCCAAGGTCTACGAGCGCGACCGCACGGTGATACCCGCCGACCAGATGTCGCCGCTGATCCGCACGGCGCAGGTGGACATCGAGGACGCCCGCTTCTACGAGCACGGCGCCGTCGACCTCAAGGGCGTGCTGCGCGCGATCACCAAGAACGCCGAGAGCGGCGCCACCGTCCAGGGCGCCTCGACGCTGACGCAGCAGTACGTGAAGAACGTCAACGTGGAGAAGGCCGGCGACGACCAGGCGGCCGTCCTGGAGGCCCAGCGCAAGACCCTCGGCCGCAAGATCCAGGAGCTCAAGTACGCCATCAAGCTGGAGGAGGACCTGACCAAGGAGCAGATCCTCACCAACTACCTGAACATCACGTTCTACGGTCACCAGGCGTACGGCATCCAGGCAGCCGCCCAGCGCTACTTCAGCAAGGACGCCAAGGACCTCACGCTCCCCGAGGCCGCCATGCTCGCCGGCCTGGTGCAGAACCCGTCCCAGTACGACCCGAAGCTCCACCCGGTGGCCGCCCAGAAGCGCCGCGACACCGTCATCGACAAGATGGTCGAGAACAAGCACGTCACCGCCGCCCAGGCGCAGGAGGCCAAGGCCGCGCCGCTGGGCCTGAGGTACAAGGAGCCGCAGAACGGCTGCATCACCGCCAACGCGGGCATGGGCTTCTTCTGCGACTACGTGCGCCACGTGGTGAAGCAGGACCCGGTCTTCGGCAAGACCGCCGCCGAGCGGAAGAAGCTCTGGGCGGAGGGCGGTCTGAACATCTACACCACGCTCGACCCGGCGAAGCAGGCCGCCGCCCAGAACGCCGTGACCAAGCGGGTCAACGTCACCGACCCGGTCTCCGCGGCCATGACGATGGTCGAGCCGGGCACCGGCAAGATCCTGGCGATGGCCCAGACCCGCCCCTACGGCCTGGACCCGAACAGGAACCAGACCGTCGTCAACTACAACGTCGACGCGGCGATGGGCGGTGGCAACGGCTTCCAGCCGGGCTCCAACTTCAAGCCGATCGTGGCCGCCGCGGCACTGGAGGCCGGCCTCCCGCCGACCCAGCAGTACTCCGCGCCGAACCGGATGGACTGGCCGACGATGGCCACCTGCTCGGGCAACTGGAAGAACCTGAAGAAGGGCACCAAGGAGGGCAGCGTCCCCAACGAGTCCGCCAGCGAGGTCGGCCCCTACGACCTGAAGAAGGCGATGGCCCTCTCGGTCAACACCTACTTCGTGCAGATGGAGCAGGAGATCGGCCTCTGCGCGGTCAAGCAGATGGCCAACAAGCTGGGCATCGCCACCACGGCCAGCGGCGAGCCGCTCAAGGAACTGCCCGCGATGGGCCTCGGCACCCAGGAGGTCAGCCCGCTGGTGATGGCGAACGTCTACGCCACCTTCGCCGCCCGGGGCACCTACTGCGCGCCGGTCGCGATCAGCAAGATCTCCACCGTGGACGGCCGCGACGTGCCGGTCACCCCGGTCAAGTGCAACCAGGCGATCGCCCAGACCACCGCCGACGTGATCAACACCGTGCTGCTCGGCGTCACCGAGAAGGGCACCGCTCGCGACCTCGACCTCGACGACGGCCGGCAGATCGCCGGGAAGACCGGTACCGCGGACGAGAAGAAGGCCGCCTGGTTCAGCGGCTACACCGCCAACCTGGCCGCCTCGGTCTGGCTCGGCGGCCCCGCCAAGGGCGTCCCGATGAAGAACATCAGGATCGGCGGCAGGTACTACGACGAGGTCTTCGGCGCCACCGGGCCGGGCCCGATCTGGCGCCTGGGCATGAACCAGGCGGTCAGGGGCATGCCGGAGGAGACCTTCCCGACCGTCTACATCCCGGACCCGCCCAAGCGCGAGCCCACCCCCAGCCCCGGTGCGAGCGGCAGCCCCGGGTGGCCGACCGTCGGTCCCGGCTCCAACCGCCCGGAGACCGCGCCGGGCTGGCCCGGCGGCGGACGCACGCCCAATCCCCGGCCCGGCAACCCCCGCACCACCCCGACCACCGGTGGCGGCCAGGACGGCGAGGGCTGAAGCCCGTTCCCCGCCCGCGCCGGCCTCGCGCCGGCGCGTGCCCGCCGACAGCCGTGCCCGCCGACAGCCGTGCCCGCCGACAGCCGTGCCCCGGTCCGTCCGACGGTCCGGGGCACGGCTGGTTCCGTTGCCGGAAAGGTCAGTCGACGCCCTTGGCGGCCCAGAAGTCCTGGCGGGCCAGGACCGAGGTGTCGGACTGGTCGGTGAAGAAGCCGTCCACCCCCAGCTCGAACAGGTAGCGGGCCCAGCCGATCGCGTCGCCGTAGGAGTTCGGGTCGGTGCCGCGCCGGTAGTCCACCGGCAGGAAGGCGTTCTCGTTGCGGACGGTGTACGGGTGCAGCAGCAGCCTGGCCGCGTGGGCGTCGCGCACCAGCGTGGTGGGCGGCTGGAGCCTGCCGTCGGCGTCCACCGGGGCGATCAGCTGGGTGGTCGGGCCGATGCCGTGCGCGAAGGACGCGATCCAGCGCAGCCCGTCCGGCTCCACCAGGTCGGCCACTGTTCGCGGGTCCCCGGCGAGCACGAAGTCGTACGGCCGGCTGGTCGCGCCGCTCAGCAGCTGGATCCGCGGGTTGTCGACCAGCCTGGCCAGCCGCTGCAGGCTGCTCGGCTCGAACGACTGCAGGATCGCCCGTCCGTTCCGCCCGGCCAGGCCGGTGCGGCGCAGCTCGTCGGCGAGCCGCTCCTCCAGTGGCAGGCCGATCGAGCGGAAGTAGCTCGGGTGCTTGGTCTCCGGGTAGAGCCACACCTCGCGGCCGAGCTCGCGCCCGCGCTTGCGTGCGAAGTCCGCGAGCTCGCGGAAGGTGAGGATCTGCCAGCGGCCGTCGTAGAGGGTGTTGCGCTGGCGCTGCTGAGGCAGGCGCTCCTTGGCGCGCAGCGTCTTCAGCTCGGAGAGGGTGAAGTCCTCGGTGAACCAGCCGGTGAGCGGCTGGCCGTCGATGGTCTTGGTGGTCCTGCGGCCCTCGAACTCGCGGTGGTCGGCGACGTCCGTGGTCTCCGCGATGTTGTTCTCGTGCCGGATCACCAGGTGGCCGTCCCTGGTCGGCACCAGGTCCGGCTCGATGACGTCCGCGCCCAGTTCCAGCGCCAGCTCGTACGAGCCGAGGGTCTCCTCCGGGCGGTAGCCGGGGGCGCCGCGGTGGCCGATGACCAGCGGGTGCGGCAGCCGGTCCAGCCCCGTGCCGGTGCGCACCGGCGGACGGGTCCCGGTCGGGCGGGCGGCGGCACCGCGCCCGTCCTCGCCGGCCGGGCGTCCGGCGTCCGGCTGCTCCTCGCCGCCCGCGGCGAACGCGTCCCCGGCGCCGGCCGCGAGCGCGGCCGCCCCCAGGCCGGCGACGCCGGACGCCCGCAGGAACCAGCGGCGAGAGGACTCGGCGCCCGGCGCGGAATCCGCCGGGCTGTTGCCGTCGAGCGGACGGTACGTCATGGATGCTCCTAGGGCCTGTTTCAAGTTCAGATCTTCGGTTTCGCCGTTTCCGGACGCTCGGCGGTTGCGTCCTGGTAGAAGTTCGGCGTGACGCGTGGTGATCTGACTGATGCCGAGTGGGAGTTGGTGGAGCCGTTTCTGCCGTTGGGCGAGCGCGGCCCGATCCCGGACCTGCGCAGGCACTTCAACGCGGTGATGTGGCGGTTTCGGACCGGGAGTCCGTGGCGTGACATCCCTGAACGCTACGGCTCCTGGTCGACCGTCTATGGCCGGTTCCAGCTCTGGGCGCTGTCGGGCACCTTCCAGACGCTGATGGACGGGATGATCGCCGAGGCCGCCGCTCGGGGGCAGGTCGATCTCAGCCTGGTCAGCGTGGACTCCACAGTCGCCCGCGCACACCACCACGCGGCCGGTATGGTCGTCGACTCCGCGCTCCTGGAGGAGCTGGAGAAGGCCGTCGCGGAGGAAAAGGGGCTTCGCGAAAGGGGCAAAATGCCTCGTTAGCGGAGGCGGCACCCCCTGTCGACGACCCGGCACGTGAGGAACGCCGCCGTGTCCGCCGGCGCCGTAGAGCCCGGCTACGGGCGGCCGAACTGGGCCGCTCGCGCGGTGGGCTGACCACCAAGACCCACCTCGCGGCCGAGCGCCGCTGCCGGCCACTGTCGTTCGTCCTCACGCCCGGACAGTCTGCTGACAGCCCGCGCTTCATCGAGGTGGTCGAGCGAATCAAGGTCCGCGTCCCGGTCGGCCGACCCCGCACCCGACCCGACGCGATAGCCGGCGACAAGGCCTACTCCTCCCGCGCCAACCGCAACTACCTGCGCCGCCGCCGGATCAGGGCGGTCATCCCGGAGAAGGCCGACCAGGCCGCCAATCGTAAGAAGCGGGGTTCACGCGGCGGTCGCCCCGTTGCCCACGATCAGGAGCTCTACAAGGAGCGCAGCACCGTCGAACGCTGCATCAACAAGATCAAGGAGTGGCGGGGCCTGGCCACGCGCTATGACAAGACCCCCGCCAGCTACCTCGCCGGACTCCACCTGCGCGGTGCCGTCATCTGGCTCCGCAGCCTCAAACCCGAATGATCCGAACTTGGAACAGGCCCTAGCTGGCACAGTTGGCGTGGAGGTGCGGGGTCTTCGCCCGCAGACTAGGAGCCGTGACGCCCGGCCGGGTGGCCGTCCGGCGAACTGCGGGAGAAGATCCGCCACCCGTCCACCCGCCGGCGGGCGCCCGGACGTAGCCGGGCAGCCGCCCGGCCGAGCTCTGCCTCAGACCCGAATCCGCAGGTAGTGGCCGACGGTCCGTCAGTTGATCTCTGTGCTGGCCGTTGGCCCGGGTTCAGGGTTTCCGGGTAGGCCGACGGTCCGGCTGTCGTGCCGGGTGGACGGCTTTCCAGGGCGGGGATGGGTGGTTCGGGCCGGTAGGGGCGGTAGGTCAGGTGGCCGTCAGGTGCCGGTGGGCTCGAATCCGGGCCAGCGTGTTGGCGATCAGCTCGCGGGCTTCGGCGGTGAAGTGGAGTTCGTGGCGGCGGGCGGTCGTGGTCCAGCGGGCGGCGCGGCGGATCAGCAGCCGTCGCACGGTGGCGATGCGGCGGCGGGCCCGGCCGATCGGGGCGAGCGTCTGCAGCCAGGCGGTGAGGTTGTAGGCCAGCAGCGCGCCCCACATCCACATGCTGTTGACGGCGTGGGAGCCGGACGGCAGGTGGTTGAGTCCGGCTCCGTGCGCGGTGTCGCGGAACAGTTCCTCGATCCTGGTGCGGCGGCGGAACTCCCACTCCGCCACCGCGACCTCCTCGTCCAGGTCCAACGGCTCGTTGGTGGCGATGAACGAGTAGGCGTATGCCTGTTCCTCCAGGCCTTCCAGGACCAGGGCGAGCTGGTCCTTGCCGACGGTGCGCGAGCGGCGCGAGCGCGGGTCGGCGGACAGTTCGGCGGCGTCGTAGCGCACCCGTCGCGCGATCACCCGGGTGCCTTCGGGCCAGCCGGGTGGCGCGTAGTCCAACAGTGCGACCTGCGCGGCCGGGTAGTCCAGGGCGTCGATCCAGTCGTCGACGTGCACGGCGGCCACCGCCCGCCACAGCGGTCGGCTTCGCGGTACGGCAAGCCTGAACAGCGCCCGGCGGGCGACGATCTTCTCGGCGACCCTCCCCGCGTAGTAGCCCGTATCGCCCTGGATCAGGATCTGCCCGGTGGCTCCGGCCGTGCGCACGGCGTCCACGGCCCGGTCGATCTGGGCAGGGGCGACGGTGCGGCCGTCCGAGCGGCCGTCGAGGAGATCGGCGGCCAGGACGGTGCCGGCCTGGGCCCAGTGCGCGGCGTGCACCCGCCCCGAGACCTCGCCCTTGTAGGAGCGGACGACCCGTTCCTTGCGGGTGGAGAACACCTCGACGTCCTTGGCGTCCAGGTCGATAGTGACCGACCCGGACAGGATCGGGGCCCGATCCCTGGCCGGCAGCGCGGCGAGCGCGCGGGCGGTGACCTTGGCGCACGCGGTCTCGATGCCCTCGCGCTGCACCTGGCCGAAGCGTGCCGCCAAGGTGGCGGCGGTGGTCGCGGCCGGGAGTGGCGCGGGCAGCAGCCCCTCGCCCACCACGTCCGCGCGCAGCCGGTCGAAGCCGACCAGGTGGTCCTCGCCGGTCAGCTGAACCACCGCCGTTGCCAGCGCAAACTCCCCACCCGACAGGCCCCGATCACGTACCTTGACCGGCCCGATCCCGGCATCAAGAGCGGCCGTGACCCCCAGCACCCGGTCCAGCTCGGCCACCAGCACCAGGCCGCCGTTCTCGGTCAGCGACCCGTCCACCCCACCCACCCGAGCGTCCAACCTGGTCCAGCGCCCGCCGGAGGTGCGGGAGGCGGTACGACGACGCGATATCTTCTTCACCAGACAGGTGTCCTTGCAGGTTGAGTGGTTAGGCGTAGAGAACCTCGATCATCTCAAACCAGCACGGGCACCTGTCGCCGTATCAGCCCGACGTACGCCGCACTACCTGCGGATTCGGGTCAGAGTTCGGCCAGCAGCTTCCGCCCCTCGGGCCAGTCGCCGAGCGCGGAGTCCGAGTTGATGTGCCCGAGCGCGCCCACCTCGACGTACCGGGCACCCCAGGCCTCGGCGAAGCCCCGCCCGCGCTCCGGGCTCACCCACGGGTCGTCGGTGCTGTTGACCACGATCGCCGGGAACGGGAGCGGCTCCCGCGCCACAGGGCGGAAGCCGAACAGCGGTGGGACGTCGGCGGTGTCGATGTCGGCGGGCGCGACCAGCAGCGCGCCCCGGACGGGCGCCGTCCGCACCGCCGGTGCGGTGGCCGCCCAGCGGGCCACCGTGGCACAGCCGAGGCTGTGGGCCACGAGCACGACCGCCCCGTCGGCCGCCGCACCGTCCACCGCCGCGTCCAGAGCGGCCACCCAGGCCTCCGGCTCGGGGTGGTCCCAGTCTTCCTGCGCCACCCGCCGGAACGCCACCGGGTCCGCGGCCTCCCAGCGGCTCTGCCAGTGCGCCGGCCCCGAGCTCTGGTAGCCGGGCAGGACGAGGTACGTGGTGCGGTCCGGCATCGGTTGCGGACTCCCTCCCGTGCGGTGCGGTCGCGGGTCCCGAAGTCTAGGGGCGTCGCGACCGGTTGCCGGCACAGGGGTGCGCGGTCCGGTGGGCTGTTCGGATTGTCGTGGACTCGCCGTGCGCGCCGCGCCCGCCCGCGATCCGTCGTGCTGGCCACACTGGGCAGGCGAGACCGGCCTGCCGGTCGGCGCGTGCTGGCCGGCCCGAACCCGGTCCGGCCAGCGACCCGGATCGGTAGAAACCCGGATCGGAAGAACCATGATCTCAGTTGCACCGGCCGCGGCCTCCGCGGTCCTCTTCAAAGGCGGGCCGACCTTCGTCGACCTGCTCCTCGACGCCAGCGAGCTCCGACTCGTCGTCACCGGGCCGGGCATGCTCTTCGAGCGCCTGGACCTGGTGACCGACCTCACCCCTTTCGAGGGGCGCACCGCCCAGCGCCTGAGCCAGCTGGCCGACGCGCTGGAGGGCACCGTCCACTGCGGCCTGATCGGCATCGAGGAGGCCCCGGTGAAGGTGGTCAGCCACCGTGCCGGCGCCGCGCTGCAGATCGGACTCGGGCCGGCCTCGATGTATCAGAGCGAGCTGCTCCTGCGGACCCGCACCGGCGAGACGCTGCGCGCTCTCCTGTACCGCCTGCTGTCCGACGACCCGGGCCGCACGTTCGTCGCTGGCCTGTACCCAGTTCCGGCCACCGGCCACATGGAACACCATGACGACCACGACCACGGCAGCGGTCACCACGACCACGGAGGTTCCGGCCATGGACATCCGTAAGAGCGCGATCCGCCTCACCACCCAGGAACGGGACCACTTCCTGGAGGCGCTGATCCGGTTGAGGCAGCGCCAGGCACCCGGGGCGCCGGCCGGGGTGAGCGTCTACGACCAGTTCGTGGCGCTGCACGGCGCAGTGATGGCGGTGACCGTCCCCGGGTTGCCGCCCGGCGAGCGCGTCAACTTCGGGCACTGGAACATCGGCTTCTGCGCGTGGCACCGCAAGTACCTGCGCGAGTTTCGAGCTGGCCCTGCAGGCAGAGGTGCCCGGTGTCACCCTTCCCTACTGGGACTGGGCCGACCACGTCGGTGCGACCGGCAAGCTGTTCCACAAGGACTTCCTGGGCTCGCTGCGCACCGGCGCGCCCGCGCCGGTGACCGACAGCGTGCTGCGGAGGTCGGTGCCGCCGGCCGAGCGGCCGGCGTGGTGGCCCGCCAACGCTCCCGGGTTCCCGATCCATCCGCTGCTGGAGGACTCCTTCGGTACGTCGCTGGCCCGGGGCAGTGTGCAGGTGAGCTGGCCGCCGCCCCCGGCGTTGATGACCCAGTTGGAACAGCTGGTGGTGGACCAGGAGGGGGTGCACCCCTTCTGGTTCTTCTGGGTGGTCCTGGAACAGGGCATCCCGGCCGTCCTCCCCACCCACAACACGGGCCACAACTTCATCGGTGGCCACATGTCGTCGCAGGCGTTCTCCCCGAACGACCCGGTGTTCTGGCTGCACCACGCCAACGTCGACCGGATCTGGGCGACCTGGCAGGCCGGTCGGTTGGCCGCGGTGGTCGGCTCCAAGCCGTCGGACCACTACCCCCCGCCCGACCAGTTGTCGCCGTTCGACCTGAAGCCGGCACCGCCCGGCCACCGGCTGGGCGACGCGATGTGGCCGTGGGTGGGCGGCGCGGCCGGGTACGACGTGATGAGCCTCGGCCCCCAGGTCAAGGCGATCCTGCCGGACTTCTCCGCGCAGGCCGCGGTGACGGTCGACGACATGCTGGAGGTCGACGCGGTCGGCTACCGCTACGAGCCCCCGGGCGGCCCGTGACGTGACGGGCCGCCGCGTGTGAAGCGGCGGTTCGAGGGTTCGTCCCCGCGCGGCCACACCTGCCGTGGCCGCGCGGGGGACCGGCCTCGCACCCTGGCGGGGAACCCGGTCGGGTCGCCTCAGGCAGGCAGGCAGGCAGGCAGGCAGCCAGGCGCGGTGCTGGGGAGGACCTTCAACCGGTCACGCGTGTGGCGAGGCCTCCTCGGCGAGGCGGGCCTGGCCGTAGTCCCAGACGGTGACCACGCTGCGGTCACCGCCGGTGTTGGCCCGGACCTCGACGTTGACGTCCGACAGGAAGGACGTCAGGTACGGCTGGCGGCCGGACCACCGCTGCGCGAACCAGTCGCCGGTGTCCGGGCGGAGCAGCAGCTCCGCCATCGGGCGCCCGGCGACCACCACCACGTCGCCCGGGACGGTGGGGAAGCGGGACCAGGACAGGGCCGTGGGCGAGGCCGGAAGCCGGTGGGCGCGCAGCGAGCGCTCGGGTTCGAGGACCGCCGTCCACCGCGGCCCCGAGCCCTCGTCGCGCAGCCGCAGCACCGCGCCGTCCCCGATGCCGAAGGCGATGTGCTGGCGGACGCCGTCCCGCTCCCGGTCGTCGAGTTCGGAGAGCACGGCGAACAGGGACGTGGCGGCGGTCCGTCCGCGCTGCGCGTCCCGGCCGCCGAGGAGGGCGGTGGCGCCGTCGGCGACGAGCTGCACCGAGCGGGCGACGCCGCCGAGGGCGACGCCGAGCATGCCGGAGACCTCCGGGTCGTAGCCGGCGCCGAACAGCCTGCCGCGCAACCGCGGCGCGTAGTCAGCGAGTTGCTGGGACAGCGCGCGGCAGGCCGCGGTGGCGGCGGTCTGGCTGAGCGGTTCCCCCGGGGCGCCGGAGGCCACGGAACCGAGCAGGACGGGCGAGCCGAAGCCGTCGATCCTGCTGAGCAGCACCGCGTCCCGGCGGTGCTCCTTGCCACGGCGGTTGCTCTCCCCGCGGACCGAGGCGGCGCGCACCACCAGCGGGCCGAGGTCGGCGCCGTCGACCACGCTGTCGGCCACGGCGTCGCGCCCGAGCGGCAGTTCGCGCGGTACGGCGGGCGACGGGGCCTCGACGGGCTCCGCCCGGGCGGCGGCCAGCTCGTCGAGCTTGGCGCCGAGCGCGCGGGCTTCCTCCTCGGCCCGGGCCCGCCCGCTGCTCTCCGCGGCGAGTTCGGCGCTGAGCGCGTGGATCCGCTCCTCCGCCGTCGCCCGCCCGGACGCCTCCGCGTCGAGCTGGGAGTGCAGCAGGCCGACCCGGTCGGACAGGCTCCGTCTCGCCGCCTCGGTCTCGGCGCTGCCGGACTCGCCGGCGGTGAGCTGGGCGATCAGGTGGGACCGTTCGGCGTCCAGCAGACGAAGGTCGTGCTGCAGCCGGGCGATGTGGTTCTGTGCCGACTCGTCGGCGAGGCGGTGCTGTTCGTCGCCGCGGGACTGACGGACGGCCTGCCAGATGTTGGCCCCGACGCTGAGCATCAGGAGTACGAGCAGGAACACGGTCACGGTCTCTCCTCTCGGGTGCCGCGGTCGTGCGGGCCGCGGTGGGCGCAGTGGTCGTCGGGCGTGGGACGGCCGTCGGGTGCCGGGTGGTCGTCAGGGGAGGGGAGCGGGGCGGAGGGCGGAGCGGGGTGCGGGTCGCCGGTGGCACGGCCCGGCCGGTCCCGGTCGGTCCGCGCGGCGGTCCGCAGCCGGTGGGCGGCGCGGCGGGCCGGCGGCGCGGCGGTGTAGACGTCCAGGCGGTGCCAGAGCTCGGCCCGCCGGGTGAGATCGGGCGGCGCGCCGGACCCCGGAGGGCGGGGCAGCCCGTGAGCGTCCAGCGCCCAGCCGAGTGCGGCCGCCTGTGCCCGCCCCTCCAGCCGCACCTCCTGGAGGGCCGAGGTGAGCCGGGCCAGGGTGAGCGCGGTGACCATCCCCTGCGCGCCGTCGACGGCGGGTCGGACGACCTGGCGCAGCAGGCTCTCCAGGCCCGAGCGGGCCCGGTCCCGGGGCCACCAGTCCGGGACGACGGCGTACACCGGGAGGGCGGCCGCCGCCGGACCCCACCACTCGCGCCGCCAGCGCCGGTGCCAGCCGGCGACGGCCGACAGGCCGACCCCGTGCCAGTCGTGCGCAGCGGCCACCACCATCACTGCCTGCGGTGCCCCCGGCCCGGTGAGTGCGGCCGTGGCCGGCTCGGCGGCCCGGCGTTCCGGGCCGTCCGGCGGGCCGGAGCGGTCGGCGACGGCGAACAGCAGCAGGTGGCTCCTGGCCGGATCGGCCGAGCAGTCCGGCACCGACGGGTCGCCGGGGCCGACAGGGCCGACAGGGCCGACAGGGCCGACAGGGCCGCCGGGCTCGTCGGAGCCGGGGTCGCCGCGGCTGGTCAGTTCGCCCTCCAGCCAGGCCCGGATCGGGGTCGCGGCCGGCCCGGCGACCGCGATCCGCAGCCGGGGCACGGTTCCGGAGGCGAGCAGTGCGGCGTCGCGGGCGAGGCCGGGGTCCAGCCCGCAGGCCCGGCCGAGCGGCAGCCCGGAGAGCAGGCCGGCGGCACGCGCCACCACGGGATCGACCGGCGGCGGGCCGGCCGGGCGGAGCCCGGCGTCGGGGCGGCCCGCGGGCCGGTCGTCCCCGGCCCGGGCCCGGTCGGCGCGGCTCACCGGCCGGTCGGGGCGTGGCCGAGCAGCAGGCGGCCGCGCTCCGAGGCTTCGGTGGGCGGCGCCAGCGGTGTGGTGAGCACCCACAGCACCGTCCGCGCCTGGTCGCTGCGGTGCAGCGCGTTGCCCGTGCACCACTTCGCCCAGTACTCCATGTTCCAGTCGGCGATCTCCTCGGGCGACGCCGCCCGCCGGCCGAGTGCGGCGGCCGGGGCTTCGAGCAGCGCCGACACCCTGGACCGCCACTCCCACCACCAGCTGCCCCGCTGGGCCGGGTCCTCGTGGCAGAGCCGGCCCAGGGTGGCGTCCAGCTTCTGGGCGGACCGTGCGACGGTGGCGGCGCCGCGGACCTTGCTGAGGCTGCTCAGCTTCGCCGTCCAGGCCTGCGGCAGGCGTTCGGCCTGTGCACGCGACCACGGCACGTTGTTCTCGGCGTACCCGCCGAGCGTGCGGTCGACGGCGAGCAGCCGCCTCGCCTGCGCGATCCGCACGGCCCAGGGCAGGACGCGCGCCTCCTCCGGCTCCGGGACCTCCGCGTCGTCGAGCACCGTTCGCACCTCCGCACGGTCGGCCTCGGACGGCTCCCCGGACTCCGGGACGTCCAGCGGGACGACGAACGCCTCCTCGAACACCCCGGGCAGGGCCGGGACGAGGACGTCCGGGCCCCCCTCGACGACCACGTCGAGCAGCAGGGCGGCCTCGGTCAGTTCGGCGCGGCGTACGGCCACTCGCTCGGCCGGGATCTTCAGCACGGCGAGGTGCAACCGGAGCCAGAGCCCGGCCGGGTCGGGGGTGTCGGCGTCGTTCCGGAGCTCGGAACCGTGCCGGAGGTCGGGGTGAGCGGCGGAGATCGCGGCCAGCCGGGCGGTGAAGGCGGCGAGCGGCTCCGCCTCGGACGACGGCTCGGGGCCGGCCTGCCCGCCGTGCTCCGCCTGCCCGTCCTGCTCCGCGGGCTCCTCGTCGGTCGGCCCGGTCCGGTCGGTGGACTGGGCGGACTCGGTGGACGCGGTGGGCGGGGCTGGCTGGGCGGGTTCGGCAGGCGGTTCGGCGTCCACCGAGTCGTCGGAGTCCGCTCCGTCCGTGGCCTCCGTGGCCCCGGGCGGCGTGTCCCCCGGCCCGTCGCCGCCCGGTGCCCGGTCCGCGGTGTCGCCTTCCCCGCCCGGCCGCGCCTGGGGCGGCGCCGGGGCCACGGCCGGGGTCGGAGCCGGCCCCGTCCCGGGCCCTGCCGCCGGTTCCCGCCCGGCCGCCGTTCCCGCCCGGGCAGCGGGCCCCACCACCCGCCACAGCTGCCAGGCGAGCGCGGCGAGCAGCCGTTCGGCCTCCCGTTCGGCCGCCTCCTCCGCCGCCGTCCCCTGCGCCTCCGCGGGCCCGGCGGACGGTGCCACCGCCTCCACCGCGCGGCGGTTGAGGCCCGCCATGAAGGCGTACAGCTCCTCCAGGAACGCCGTCCGCGCGGGGGACGGCAGCAGGAGCAGCTCGTGGGCCAGCTCCGCGGCGTCGTGCAGCAGCAGGCCGAGCCCGTCGGCGGACGCCTCCCCGGGCCCGGGGCTCGCGTCCGGTGTGCTGGTCGTCTCCATCAGTGCCTCCCGCTGGTCGGGTCCCAGTAGCTGTTGAACTCGCGCCGGCCCGGCTCCATCTCGGCGCGGTACACCCACCCCGGCCGCTGCTCGATGTGCTCGAAGGAGTCGGCGTCCGGGTACGGCACGTGGCCGCGGTGCACCCGAAGCCAGCCGTGGGCGTCGAGGGTGAAGCGCAGGTCGTCGGCCGCGGCCTCGCTGTTGGCCGGTGGCACGGCGAGGCGGCCGAGCCGGACCGGCTCGCCCTGTGCGGGCTTCAGCAGCACGTCGAGGTGGGGGGCCGTGCCGGCGGGGCTGCGCAGCCGGGCGCTTCGGCCGGGCACCGGCGGGATCTGCGGGTCCGGCCGGGCCGAGGTGTGGAAGAGCAGGTCGAGGTAGTCGCGCGGATCGGCGCCCTCGGGGTGGGCGGGGAAGACCTCGGTCAGCGCGCCGGGCTTCCCGTCGGGCCGGGCGGGGGAGACGCAGATCGCGCCCGGGACGGAGAGCCGGCCGAGGTAGTGGTCGAACACGAGGGCGCCGTCCGCCGCCCCGTGGAGGTCGAGCCCGAACTCGCCGCTTCCGGTCTCCGCGGCGCCGACGTGGTAGTGCGGGTCACCGTGGCAGAGGAGGACGAAGAGCCGCAGCCGGTTGTCGACCTCCGCCTGGAACCTGATCTCGGGCGTTCCCTCGAAGTCCCAGACCGCGGGGGTGGCGTACCGCTTGTACTCGGGGATGCGCTCGATGTCGAGCAGGCCCCACTGGATGGCGTCGCTCCCCGCACGGGGGCGCTGGACGTCGATCCGGCGCACCACCCGCCGCCAGCTCGAACGCAGGCCGAGCCGCCCGTCGGGGGTGAGCTCCTCGTAGGGCGTGCCGGAGCGGAACAGGCTGTAGAGCACCCCGCTCTGGCCCAGCAGACCGAAGTCGCAGGGCAGGCAGGCGAACAGGCCCTTGGTCTCGACGGCCAGCTCGGAGGCCTGGACCTCGCTGTTCCCGGCGTCGTCCGCGTGGAGGCCGGCGGCGTGGCCCTGGAAGCCGCGGATGGTGTGCAGCCACGCGGCACCGATGGAGGTGGCCTGCTTGGCGAGGTAGCCGGTCTCGGTGTGGATCCGGCTGGGGTTCCAGACGGCGGTGCGGCGGGTGCCGTCGCCCTGCTCGGCGAGCAGGCGGGCGGCGAGCCTGCTCTCCAGCGCCCTGCGCACGCCCTTCATGGCGCTGGTGCGGCCGGAGAGCACGACCTGGTCGAGGACGGGTTCGGCCCGCCCGTTCCCCGGCTCCGCCCTGGCGAAGGCGTCGGCCACCAGAGCGGCGGCCATCGTCGCGGCGTGCTCCAGCACGGGCTGGACGAGCATCCGGAACTCGGCGACCGGCAGCTCCACCGCCGCGGAGGGGTGGGACAGCAGGACGCCCCCGCCCTCGGTGAGCTCGATGATGTCGGCGGGGTCGATCAGGTACGGCCGGTCCTCCTGCCCCAGCACCCGCTTGGCCTGCTCCGCGATCCGCCACAGCCGGTGGAAGCGCTCCTTGCGGACGGCCACCTCGTCGGGGTCACCCGGTGCGGCCGCCCCGGACCAGTCGGTGGGCAGCACCCGCTGGAGCTCGGCCCGGACCGGGCGGGAGACCAGTTCCTTGCGGTGCTCGCCGGTCTGCTCGGCGACCTGGACGGACAGCGGCTTGCCGCCGTGCCCCTCCATCGTCCGGCCGGGCCCCAGGGCGTCCACCAGCCGGGCCTTGATCCAGTACAGGACGTGCAGCGTGAGCAGGTCGCCGCCGAGCTGTCCGTGCCCGATGGTGCCCAGGATCCGCGGGCTCAGCTTGTAGTGGCGGCCCGCGACGAAGGCCCTGGCCGGGTCGGCGAGCCGGGTGTCGTCGGTGAGCGTCATCTCCAGCAGGGCGATGTCGCTGGTGCCGCCGCCGATGTCGACCACCAGCATGATCCGCTGCCACTGGTCGGTGCGGCCGGGCACCGGGCGGGCGGAGGCGCGCAGCGACTCCAGGCCCAGTTCCAGGTTGGCGGTCAGATCCCGCATCAGGAAGTACAGGCCGGCGGCCAGGCCCTCGTCGATGCGCAGGTCCACGGTGTCGATCGACAGGCCGTCCTGGACCAGCCGGCCCAGCTTCTCGCGGTCCTGCGGCAGCGCCGAGGTCGGGTAGGTGAGCAGCGCGGTGCCCATCCTCGGCGGCTCGCCCTCCTCGCCGTCGTCCACGTGCCGTTCGGCGCCCTCGATCAGCAGCCGCAGGAGGTGCTGAATGAGGTGGACCGGTGCCGGCAGGCCGTCCCGGGGGCCGGCGCCGCGGTGCTCGAAGAAGGTCCGCTTGAGGCCGGTCACGCCGTCTGCGTCCTCCGCGCACAGCTCCCAGCCGGCGTCGTCGTACCAGGAGACGCCGGGGCGGTCGAGCGGCTCGGAGGCCCGGCGGATCGCGGTCGCCGGGGCGAAGGTCTCCCCGCCGTGGCCGTCGGGGTACGGCACCGGGCGCAGCGAGTGGATGTCCAGCGGCGGGGTCGCCACGGTGGCGGTGACCAGCCGGTGCAGGCGGTCCGCCAGCCACGTCTGCAGCTGCTCGTCGCCCACGGCGCCGGCCCGGATCGCCTCGACGCGCAGCAGGACGGCGGTGGCGACGTCCAGCTCGCCGAGGCGGCCGAGGGCCTCGGCGCCGGTGAGCGTGCGGTGCTGCTGCCGGTCGAGCTCCAGGTGCTCGGCCCGCAGGCCCTCCAGGGCCCGGCACCAGGACTCCGGGGCGTCCGGCGGCGGGGCGGTCAGCGCGGCGAGCTCGCGGCCGAGGGCCCGCTGCTGGGTCGCGTCCACCGCGCGGTCGGAGATCACCGAGGTGTCGACCACCGTCGCGGTGGACGCGGTGGTGCCGAAGTCCACCGCGACCACCCGGCCCTGCTCGCCCCGCAGCCGGCGTCCCCGGGCGCGGGAGTCGCGCAGGACCAGCGGCGGCGGCTCCACGTCCGGTGCCGCCGAGGGACTCACCCCCGGCGGCAGGAAGGTGAGTTGGACGGCCGCGTGGGCGGCCCCGGGGGCCAGCGCGCCCGAGTAGCCGACCTTCCAGGAGACCACCACGACGAGGGGTTCGCCGGGCGGGTCGGCCGGGTCCCACGGGTCCGGGTGGACCACCTCCAGCGGCAGGCTCGCGCCGGAGACCAGCACCCGGCGGCCGGTCACGGTCAGCCGGGTCGGGTCCGCCGGGGCCCAGACCGCGCGCAGGGCGGCGGCCAGCGCCGCCGGGCAGGGCGCCCCCTCCTCGTCGGCCACCTCCAGCCCGGCCGGCAGATGGGCGGTCAGATTTCCCTGGTAACCCGCCGGTTCGAGGACCACGGTGGGCAGCAGGTAGCCGTTCTCGACCGCGAGGAGCGAGAACTGGCGGGCACCCTCGGCGACGACCGCGTCGCTGCGCAGCGCGCCCCGGTCCGGAGCGGTGAAGCCGATGGTCAGTGCGGAGGTCATGCGTCGCCCTCGTTCCACTCGCGGAGGATGTCGTCGATGTCGCGGACCGCCTGAGGCAGCGGACGCTCCTCGGCACCGTCCGGTGCCCCCAACGGTGCCCGGAAGTCCGCCGGGCTGAGCAGGGACCGGGACGCGTCGGCGAACACGCGCGTCAGCTCGGCCAGCGCGTAGTCCATCAGCCGGTCGAGCTCGTCGCCGACGCGGGCGGCGGCGGCCTCGGCCATGGCGGCCCGCAGCTGCGCCAGCGCCAGCGGGTGGCGCCGGCGCCGGTCGTCGGCGCCGGAGGGCACCTTCATGCTGTGGTGCCAGGGCAGGGCGTGGCGGGACTGCGCGGGGAAGTCCGCCGCCCAGTCGGCGGCCTTCGGCATGGCGTCCTCGGCCAGCGCCGCCTTCAGCTGATCGGTGACCTCGGCCATGTCCAGGGCGAAGGCCACGTAGTCCAGCAGCCCCACGTCGTGCCGGCGCCGCTGGTAGACCTCGGTCAGCAGCCGGGCGGACTCGTCGTCCTCGTCGCGCAGCCAGCGCAGCAGCGGCCCGCAGTCGCTCTGCCAGTACGCGCCCCAGGCGTCCAGCCACTCCTGAACGGCCGCCAGGTTCCGGGCCACCGCGTCGTCGATGGTGGCCTGGAACGTCTCCTGGTAGACGACGGTGACGTCCGGCGAGATCGAGTCGTCCTGGCGCTGGTCGCGTTTGGCTCCGGGCCCGATCTTGCTGCGCCGGGGCACCTCGCTGCGCGACACCAGCAACTCGGGGTTGTCGCAGGCGCGTTCCATCAGATGGTTCCAGGGATCCCAGCGGTAGACCTCGTTGCGGACCTGCCGGCTGACCTCGGCGAAGGACGGCGGCAGCGGGCCCTCGGGCGTCTCGTCCTGCGGGTCGCGCAGCTGCCGGAGCTGGCGGGTCGCGCGGTGGAACACCGCCCGGATCTCCTCGAACCGCGTCGCCGCGCTGACGTACTCCTCGGAGGGGGCCACCAGGTCGAGGCAGAGGCGCCGCCGCAGGTCGCGCAGGGCGGCCTCCAGCTTCTCCTTGGACTGCTGGGCCCGCTCGGCCTTCTGGCCGACGCCGTGCTCGCGCACGTGCGCCTCCAAGAGGTCGCGCAGCGCCTTGAGCCCGCCGTCCTGGTCGTAGCGGTGCAGCCGGGCCGCCCAGTCGTCGCCGGGGTGCTGGGCCTCCAGCCGGGCCACCGTCTCCTGCCAGTGCGGCAGCGGATCGGTGCGCAGACCGGCCAGCACCCGGTCCAGGACGGCCCTGGTCTCGGGCGAGGCGCCCTCGTAGCCCAGCCCGTACGCCTCGATGGCGGCCACGGCGGATACCGCCACGATCCGGTCGGCGCGCCGGCCGACGTACTTGCCGCCCTGGATCCGGATGCCGTTGAGGGCGTCGGTGAGCGGGGCGCTGCCGTCCCCGGCGGGGGGTGCGCCGACCCGGTCGAAGAGATTGGCCGCGACCAGCGCGGCGTCGGCGAGCGCGGCGGGCGTGCGGTCGTCGTCGGTGAGCATGTCCCAGAACGACAACGCCTCACGGGAGTAGGGACGTTGCGCGTGCAGGACGACCAGGATGGTGTGCATGTCGGCCAGCACCCGACGGCTGAGGTTGCGGTCACGCCCGTACGAGCCGACCGCGCCGATCCCCGGGAAGTCCAGGACCTGCACCTCGTGCTCGTGCATCAGCCCGCCGATCTCCCACTCCTCCGGGGAGACGAACACGGTCTGCTCGACCCGCTCGATCAGCGGGAAGCTCGCCCGCAGCGCCTGGCCGTCCTCGGCCACCTTGGCCCGGGTGAAGTGCACGGACTCCACCCGCGGCGCCTCGTCCGGGGTGGCCTCGACCGGCGGCAGCAGCAGCGCGGCGCGTACGGCGGCCGAGTCGATGTCCAGCGCACCGCTGTCCACCAGGTCGCGCTGGCCGCGCAGCGCGTCGCGGATGCGGCAGAGCTCGACCACCGCGTCCCGGTGCGTGGCGGCGATGGTGAGCGGGTTCACCGTGACCACCCCCTGCCCCGGTCGGCCCCACAGGCACGGGTACCAGCTGTTGAACGCGCCCCAGCCGCGTTCGTCGAGCACCGGGTTGTGACCGCCGATCAGCTCCCGGGCCCGCAGCTCGGGATGCCGGGCCTCGATCCCGTCGACCAGTTCGGTGAGGATGTCCCCGACGCAGGAACCGAGCTGGGCGGTGCTCATGTAGCGGATCAGGGTGCGCGGGGCGACCTCGGTCCGGCTGCCCGGCCCGCCGCGCACGAGCCGCAGCACGGTGATGTTGCCGGTGGCGGGCCGCTCCTCCACCGCGAGCAGGTCGGGGCGGCCCAACAGGGTGCCCACCAGCAGTGACTTGCCGACGCTGTACTCGCCCACCACGGCGATCGAGACCGGGGCCTCGGCCCGGGCCCGGAGCTCACCCGCGAGGTCGAGCACCTGCTCGCGCAGGGCGGCCTCCTCCGGGCCCTCCGGAGGGTCGAACCCGGCCAGCAGTACCTCGACGGCCTGGGCGAGATCGCTCAGCGCCGAGAAGTCCATCGAACGCGACAACGGTCAACTCCTTGGAATGCGAGGGGCTTCGGCCGGAGGCGGGCCCGGGGGCCGGCCAGGTCGAAGTGGACGAGTGCCGGGAGCCGAGGGGGAAGGAGCGGGGGCGGGGCGTGTGCGGGGGTTCGGAGGTGCCGGGTGGCCGGGCGCCCGGGTGCTCAGGTGCGGATGAAGAACAGTTCCAGGCGGACCGTCCCGGGACGGCCCTGACCGTCCAGGTACGGGCGGATCAGCCGGCGGTCGTCGGGCGGGAAGAATCCGGGCGCGACCGCGTGCACCAGCGGCGCGGCGGCGTCCGCGAGGTCCTGGCTGCGGCCGAGGTCGACCGCGCAGTGCGAGCAGCCGGCGGCCGTGCCCCAGACGAACACCAGCGCGGCGCTGCGCCCTGTGTACGGCCCGATCTCGGCCTTCAGCCGGTTCGCGAAGGCCGTGCGGGCGGCGGAGCCGCCGCCGACCAGCCCGTCGGCGTCCACCTCGACCACCACCGACGTGCTGTTCGGGTCCAGCCCGGGCGGCGGGGCCGGGGCCGTGGGGGTGGGCTTCGGCGTCGGCTTGGTCGATGCCGGGTCCGACGACGCGGACGACGGGATCGGGGCCGAGGACGAGGGTACGGCGACGGGGAGCGGGGTGCTCTGGCCGCCCAGCACCACCAGCACCATGACGACCATCAGGTCGGCGAAGAGCCAGCCGGCACCGGCCAGCAGCCAGGTTCCGCCGCGCCGGGTCATCCGGCAGCCTCGCCGTCACGGTGGTGGGGGTGACCGAGGTCGGCGGGGCCCGCGGGAGCGGCGTCCTGCGGCGTCGAGGCCTGCGGCGTCGAGGCCTGTGGCGCCGCGGCGGGCGGTGCCGCGGCGTGTGAAACCGCTGTGGGCGGCGTCGCGTCACGCGGCGTCGAGCCGCGAGGCGCGGGGGCCCGGTCCGTCGGAGGATCGTCCGCGCGGCGGTCGGTGACGGCCACCCCGTGGGCGCCCGACCGCGGGTCCGGGAGCTTCGCGGGTGGCGGGGGCACCGGGGGCACGGCGGGCGCCGCTACGGGGTGCGCCTCGGTACCCGTCCGCTCCGACGGACCGGTCGCCGCCGGGGGCGGGGCCGCGTACCCCCGCCAGGACTCCCCGAGCCGCTCCAGCTGCGCCCCGGTCTGCGTGAGTGCCTTCTGCAGACCGTCCGCGGAGTCCACCAACTCGTCCCGGTGGGCGGCCAGTTCGTCCCGGCCGGTTCGCAGCTCCGCCTCCTGCCGGGCCAGGGCGTCGCCCAGCCGGGCCAACTGCTCGCCGAGGGACTCGCCCCGCCCGCCGAGCGCCTCCACCCGGCCGGCGAGCCCGTCCGTCACCGCACGCGCGGCTTCCACCGCCGCGAGCAGCTCGGCCTGCGCGGCGGCGGCGGCCAGCCGGCCCGACCCGCGCCGCTCGCCGTCCTCCCGGATCAGCTCGCCCATGGCGGCGACCCGGTCTCCGATCACCGCCGCGGCCTCCTCCACCTCGCCGCGCAGTGAGGCGGCCAGCGCGGCCACGGCCAACTCGTACGCCGTGCCGATCCGTTCGGCGCCCTCCTCGGCGGCCTCGCCGAGGGCGTGCGGCAGTCCGGATACCGCGCCGTCCAGCCCGGCCACGACGCCGACGAGGTCCCGGGCGCCGGCGTTCAGGGTGTCGGTCGCGCTGGTGAGCAGTTGCTCGGCCGCCCGGCTGCGCTGCTCCAGGGTCTCGGCGTGCAGGACGGCCCGCCGCTCCTGGGTGTCGACGGCGCCGGCGAGCACCTGGTCGAAGCGCCCGGCCGCGGACTCGGCGGCCGCCGCGATCCGGTCGGCGGTGCTCGCGGCGCTGCGCTCCATCCCGGCGGCCAGCTCGGTCACCGCACCGGCGACCCGGTCGCCGAGCAGTTCGCTGCCGCGCGTCAGTCCGGCCGCGGCGGCCGCGGCCCGGTCCGAGGCCTCGGAGACCCGTTCGGTGCCCTGCCGCAGTGCGGTGGTGGCCTCCTCGACGGACCGCATCGCCGCCACCGCCGTGCGTGCGGCCTCGGTGGCCTGCTGCAGGACCTTGCGGGACTGGTCCCCGGCGCCCGTGGAGAGGTCGATCAGTTCGCGCAGCCCCTCGGCCGCCGACTGGAGCTCGGTGGCGAAGCGGCGGGGCTCGGTGTGCGCGGCGGCGGCCGCCATCGCCTCGGTCTGCGCCAGCGCGAAGGCCAGCCGGCGCACCAGCTCGCGTCCCTGGGAATCCTCCTGGTGCGCCAGCACCTGCCGCACGATCCCGGCGGCCACGAGGCCGATCAGCAGCAGCACGGTGTAGCCGACCAGCCAGTCGAACCTGGCCGGTCCGGCGAGGTGCCCGCCGAAGCCCTGCTGCCACAGTTCCAGGAACGACGCGCTGTCCGGTCCGGCCGTGATCCGGCCGGCGGCGCGGTCGTCGAGGTAGTCCTGGTAGGCGGAGACCGCCAGCCCGAGGCCGCCCCAGGTCAGCAGCAGCGGGAGGAGCACCATCGCCGAGGACGCGAGGTGCAGGGCGCTGGCGAGAGTGCCGCGCCGTCCGCCGCGCGGCCCCAGCGCCGTCGCGGTCCCGTACGCGGCGACCAGGCTGCCGCCGGCCCACGGCGCGAGGCCTTTCCCGGTCCGGACCGCCGTCGCCAGATCGCGCAGGACCTCGCCGAACGCCTCCACCCGCGGTTCGGCGGCCAGTGATTCGAGTTCCCGCGCCAACCCGGCCGGGTCCGAGGCCCTCGGCGCCGGCCGGGCCCGCGATTTCCCCCCACCCGGACGGTTCGCTCCCGCACCATTCGGCAGGACCATGTCCCCCAGCCTCTCCGTCCACCCCGTACGGATCATGGGCGCGCCAAAACGCCAGGATCCTCAAGTGAGTTGATGATCAGTCGGCGACGCCGTGGCGACCATCGTAGGGCTATCGCGTAATGGGGCGGTCCGCTTTTCCTCTCATTTATGTAATCGACATCACTTCTCATGGAAGTGGCATGCCCATTACTTCTCGCACGTGTCGTCGGTTGCAGGACGGGCCCGGGCCCGTCCTGCAACCGGCACGGCGTGGGTCGGTGTCGCCCGCGCGCCCGCCGCCCGGCCCGAGCGGCTGGTCCTGCTCGCCGCCGACCGCTCGACGGGCTGTCCGGCGGGCGGCGCGTGGTGCGTGACCCCGGCGTGTGGGAGCGCGTATGCGCCTCTGTGTGACCGGTGCGCCCTGTTGCGGGGCGGCGCCCGGTGCGGGAGGTTGGTCGCGGCGCGCGCCGGTCGCCACCTGGGTGGGCGCGCAGCCTGCCTGACGACCGATCATGTGGAGGGATGGCGCTATGACGTCGAAGGTCCTGCTGGTCACCGGTGACGCCGCGGAGTCGTTGGAGGTGTTCTACCCCTACCAGCGGCTGCGCGAGGAGGGCTACCACGTCGACATCGCGGCGCCGGCCAGGAAGCGGCTGCAGTTCGTGGTCCACGACTTCGTCGAGGGCTTCGACACCTACACCGAGAAGCCCGGCTACCTGGACTAATCGCAGTGCACCGGGCTTCAGCCCGGTGGTGAAGCGATCTGGACTAATCGCAGTGCACCGGGCTTCAGCCCGGTGGTGAAGCGATTCTGAACCCTGCTCTGACCTGTGCGGTGGGCACCCTCCCGCACTGTGGACGGTGCCCACCGCAGACCGTCAAGCCGGACGGTTCTGCTGCTCGATGTACTGCCGGACTATCGACAGCGGCGCGCCGCCGACTGATCCGGCGAAGTACGAACCGGACCACAGACGCTGTGCGCGCCAGTAGTGCTTGACCAGCTCGGGGTACTCCTGCCGCAGCCGGCGCGAGCTGACGCCTTTGAGCGAGTTGACCAGCTTGGACAGGGCGACCTTCGGCGGGAAGTTCACCAGCAGGTGGACGTGGTTGTTCTCGCCGTTGAACTCGACCAACTCCACCTCGAAGTCGGCGCACACGTCCCGCATGATCTCTTCGAGCCGGGTCAGATGCCGCTCGGCGAACACCTTGTGACGGTACTTCGTCACGAAAACCAAGTGCGCATGCAGGGCGAAAGCGCAGTGCCGACCAGTGCGGATGTTCTGATACTCAGCCATAAACCAAAATGGTACGGTGCTGACCGTGCAGCTCAGGTACAGCTTCCGCGTGTACCCGAACGGGCCTCAGCGTTCCGCGCTGGCCAGGGCGTTCGGGTGTGCACGGGTGGCCTTCAATGATGCCCTCCGGGCACGTGAGACCGCCCGCGCCGCCGGGCTGCCGTTCATCCCGTCCGGCGAGCTGTCCAAGCAGCTCACGGCCGCGAAGAACACCCCCGAACGGGCATGGCTCGGCGAGGTGTCCGCCGTGGTGCTGCAACAGTCCCTCCGGGACCTGGACACCGCCTACCGGAACTTCTTCGACGGCCTCAAGGGCATGCGCCCGAAGATGGGACCGCCCCGGTTCAAGTCCCGCAAGGACACCCGGCAGGCGATCCGCTTCACCGCGAACGCCCGATGGAAGATCACACCGGGCGGCGACCTATCGCTGCCGAAGATCGGCGACGTGCGGGTGAAGTGGTCCCGCGCCTTGCCGTCCGTGCCATCCTCGGTGACGGTGATCAAGGACAGCGCAGGCCGGTACTTCGCCAGCTTCGTTGTCGAGACGGACCCCGAGATCCTTCCCGAGACCGAGCCGGTCACCGGTCTCGATCTCGGCCTCGGACACTTCGCCGTCCTCTCGGACGGGCGGAAGATCGACGCCCCGAAGTTCCTCCGGCGCGCAGAGAAGAAGCTCAAACGCGCACAGCAAGCCCTGTCCCGTAAGGCCAAGGGCAGCAAGAACCGCGAGAAGGCCCGTCACAAGGTCGCTCGCAACCACGCACGGGTGGCCGACGCCCGGCGCGAGTTCCACCACCAGGTCTCCACCGGACTGATTCGCGAGAACCAAGCAATCGCGGTGGAAGACCTGGCGGTCAAGGGACTCGCCCGCACACGGCTCGCCAAGTCCGTGCACGACGCCGGATGGTCGGCGTTCGTCACCATGCTGGAGTACAAGGCCGCGAAGTACGGCCGGAACCTGATCAAGATCGGCCGCTTCGAGCCGACCTCCCAGGTGTGCTCCCACTGCGGCGTCAAGGACGGCCCCAAGCCGCTGAACATCCGCGTCTGGCAGTGCCAGGCGTGCGGCGTCTGGCTGGACCGGGACGTCAACGCCGCCGTCAACATAGCCACGGCCGCCGGACTGGCGGTGTCAGCCTGTCGAGCGCGGGTAAGCCGGGGACCCGTCCCCGCACAGCGCGAAGAAGCAGGAACCCACCGAGACGGTCAGACGACCGTGGTAGGAATCCCCGCCCTTTAGGGCGGGGAGCGGAAGTCAAGACCTGAGGGGTAGCGACCCGTGCGCGAGGGTCGGACCTGGGGTGGACACGGTTCGGACCCGGGGCTGACGAAGACCCTCCCGGTCGGCTGGCAGATTGTCAGCCGTCGGTATCGGGGCGGGTGTTGGGCGCGTCCGCCCGTTCGATCGCGGGAGGGCGGCACCATGGCGGGAGCGGCGTACGGGAGGCCGGAGCAGTCCGGGGAGGCGCCGGGGTGCGGGAGCGCGGCACGGGAGGCGCGGCGGCGCGGAGCGGCCGTCCGCGCGGTGGCCGTGGTCCTCGCGGGCGCCGGGCTGGTGGGCGCGTTGGCCCCGCTCGCCGCAGCGGGCACGGCGGGCGGAGCCCGGCCGGCCGTGGCCGTGGACGGCGGGACGGTGACGGTCGCGGGGCCGGAGCCGGTGGCCGAGGTCGCCGGGCGAGCCGACCGGGCGGCCCTGGACGCCGCCGTGCGCGTCATGGTGAGCCCTGGCGGCTCCACCGCCGCCCTGGGCCTGGTCACCGAACGCGGCCGCCCGGTCTGGAAGGGCGCGGCCGGCACGGCGGACCTCGCCAGCGGTGCCCCGGCCTCCCCCGACGGGCGGTTCCGGATCGGCAGCGTGACCAAGACCTTCGTGGCGACGGTCGTCCTGCAGCTCGTCGCCGAACACCGGGTCGGCCTGGACGACCCGGTGGAGCGCCACCTCCCCGGCCTCGTGCCGAACGGGGGGCAGATCACCGTCCGCCAGTTGCTCGGTCACACCAGCGGCATCTTCGACTACACCGACGACGCCTCCTTCTCGTTCGAGGAGAGCGCCGACACGCTGCAGCAGTGGCTCAGCACCGGCCGCTGGCGCTCGTACCAGCCCCGGGAGCTGGTCGCGTTGGCGGCCAGCCACCCGGTGTACTTCGCGCCGGGGAAGGGCTGGCACTACTCCAACACCAACTACATCATCGCGGGGATGCTGGTCGAGCGGCTCACCGGCCGCAGTTGGGCCCAGGAGGTGGAGCGGCGGATCATCCGGCCGCTCGGCCTCTCCGGGACCTCCATGCCGATCGACTCGCCCTTCCTCCCCGGCCCGCACGCCCACGGCTACTACAAGCTGGCCGACGGCCCGGCGGACACGACCCTGCTCAACCCGAGCATGGCCGGCTCGGCCGGCGCCGGGATCTCCACCACGGCCGACCTCACCCGCTTCATCTCCGCACTCCTCGGCGGACGCCTGCTGGGCCCGGCCGAACTGGCCGAGATGAAGAGGGCCAGCCCCGAGAGCGGGCAGGCCTACGGTCTGGGCCTGCAGCGGACGCCGACCGCGTGCGGCGAGTTCTGGGGCCACGGCGGCGGCATCCCGGGCTACACCACCCTGCTGTACGGTGCGGCCGACGGGAAGCGGCAGTTCGCCGGCTCGGTCAACGTCTACGACCTGTCCGACCCGGCGGCCACCGGCACCGCGTTCGAGAACCTGATCGCCACCGGCGTCTGCGGCGGCCGGCCGCCGGCCGCGGCGGCCCCGGTGGTTCCGCCGGTCGCCCCGGAGGACATCCTCGCCGGCACCGGACCGCTCGCCTGACCGGGCGGCTGCGCCGGTGGCGGAGCCGGCGCAGCCGGGGCCCGGCCCGGTCGGGCGACGACCGGGATGCGGTCACGGCCGTCACACGCGACCGGGACATGCGCGTCTCTCCCTGCCGGACAGGGCCGGCACGGGGACAATCGTCGTACCGGGGCGGGACGAGGCAAGATCGCCGACGAGGTGTGGCCCATGCACTCGATCACCGACTGGCTGCGCGGCCTGTCCGGCCCGGTCGTGTACGCAGTCGTCGGTGGCATGGTCTTCACCGAGGACGCCCTGTTCTTCAGCTTCTTCATCCCCGGTGAGACCGCCGCCGTCCTCGGCGGCCTCCTCGCCCACCAGGGCCGCGCGTCCCTCGGGTGGATGGCCCTGGTCGTGGTCTGCGCGGCCGTCCTCGGCGACTCCGCCGGCTACGAGATCGGTCGCCACCTCGGTCCGGCGATCCTTCGCACCCGCCCGCTGCGGCGCCATGCCGGGAAGGTCGGCACCGCGCAGGACCTGATCCGCCGGCGCGGACCGGCCGCCGTCTTCGTCGGCCGTTTCGTCGCCTTCTTCCGCCCTCTGGTGCCCTCGCTGGCCGGTGTGTCCCGCATGCCGTACCGCCGGTTCCTCCTCTACAACGTCCTCGGCGGGGTCGCCTGGGGCGTGGGCTTCACCCTCCTCGGCTACTTCGCCGGAGCCGCCTACAGCAGGGTGGAGGGCGCCGTCGGCCGGGCTGCCGCCATCGCGGTCGCCGGGACCGTCGTCGTCGCGCTGGTGGTCCGGTACCTGCGGCGGCGCCGCTCCCGGGGGCGAGGGCCGTCGGACGACGGTGTCGGGCGGAATCCCTGAACCGGGAGGCGCTGGGAAGGCAGTGCGGCGATCCGACTCCGGTGAGGCAGTCGGGAGGACGTCGGGTCCCTCCCCGTCCGCCCGACCTCGGACTCGCGTCACAGCGGCCCGCCGGGGCACCATGCAGCCCGGACCGGAGAGCCCCGGACGAAGGCGGAATCCCCGCCCTCGGACGGTGGCAGTCGACAGGAGGAACTGAGATGGCAGAGCCGCTGATCGCCGCAGTCGGGAGCCGGGTGCCGTCGGTCGACCCGACGGCCTTCGTCGCCCCCAACGCCGTGGTGGTGGGGGACGTGACGGTGGCGGCCGGGGCGAGTGTCTGGTACGGCGCGGTGATCCGCGGCGACGCGGAGTCCATCGCGGTCGGCGCGGGCAGCAACATCCAGGACAACTGCACCCTCCACGCCGACCTCGGATTCCCGCTGACGGTCGGGGAGCGGGTCTCGGTCGGGCACAACGCCGTGCTGCACGGCTGTGTGATCGAGGATGACGTGCTGGTCGGGATGAACTCCACGGTGCTGAACGGCGCCCGGATCGGAGCGGGCTCGCTGGTCGCGGCGGGCGCCGTCGTGCCGCAGGGCGTGCAGGTGCCGGCGGGTTCGCTGGTGGCGGGTGTGCCGGCCAAGGTCCGCCGTCGGCTGACCGAGGAGGAGCGGGCCTCGATCAAGTTCAACAGCGAGGGCTACCGCCTGCTGGCGGACGGCCACCGGGAGATCGTGCCGGTGGAGCGCCCGGCCGAGTAGGCCCTCGGGTCCGACCGGGTCGTCGGAGCGGCATCCGGGCCGTCGCCCGTGACGCGCGGGCGACGGCCGGGGGTCGCCAGCCGTGGCCGCGCGCGCGAAACTGGGGGCATGTGCCGCAGTATCAAGACGCTCCGACCGCCGGTGACACCCGATGCCACCGAGGAGGACTTCCACGCCGCCGCCCTGCAGTACGTGCGGAAGGTGTCCGGCTTCCGGGCCCCGGCGGCGCACAACCGGGAGGCCTTCGACCGAGCCGTGGACGCCGTCACGGAGGCCACGGCCACGCTGCTCGCCGAGCTGGAGGTGCGCGGCCAGTCCGCCCGTGCCGCCAGGGTCGGCGCCTGACCGGACGCCCGTGCGGCGACCGGGCGGACCCGGCCGCGACCACCAGCAGAAGGAGACCGGTGATGAACCCCGCGGACCGTTACGTACTCACCTTCCCGGGCACCCCCGGAACGCAGGCGCCGCAGGACGTCGTGGTGGTCACGCGCACGAGTGCGACAGGTCCCGGCGGGCACCCGGTGTACGAGGACACCAGCGGCATCGTCCGGGCGGAGATCAGCGACGCGGGCGAGGTCCGGATGCTGGCCAGCGGCGGTCACCAGTCGCCGCACTTCCCCGTCCACGCCGAGCCGCTGCCGTAGCTCCCCCGGGGGGCCGGCCCCGGTCCGCGGTGATTCCGGCCCTATCGGCCGGGCCGTGCGGCAGAATCGGCGCATGACCACAGCAAGCTGGCAGGGCACGGTCATCGCCGAGAGCGATGACACCACCGTCGTCGAGGGCAACCACTACTTCCCGGCCGAGTCCGTGCGCGCCGAGTACCTGCGGCCGTCCGACACCACCACCGTCTGTGGCTGGAAGGGCACCGCGGAGTACTACACCGTCCACGTCGGCGGCGCGAGCAATCCCGACGCGGCCTGGTACTACACCGACCCGAAGCCCGAGGCGGAGCACGTCCGGGGCCGGATCGCCTTCTGGCGGGGGGTGGAGATCACCGAGTAGGGCGTGTCCGACAGGCCGCGTCGCACGCCCGGCGGGAAGTAACGACGACGCCCCAGGGCGTACCGCCCGGCGCCACCGGGTACCCGCACAGCATGGCCATCTTCAGGAGACCGGGGCGGTCCGGCGCGCCGGAGCCGACCCCCGACCTCATCGCCGGTGAGCTCGCCGAACTGGTCGAGGAGCTCGAACGCACGCCCGCCGAGGAGGCCGGGGCCGGCCCGGGCGCGCCGACCCCCGAGGAGCGCGCGGCGCGCGGCCGGCGCCTGGGTGCGGCCCTGGTCGACTCCGTGGCCCGCGCGCTCGCCCGGGGTGCCAAGGGCGGCCGGGCGGCCGCCAAGGGTGCCGCGTACGGCGGGCGGACCATGGCCGACCAGCTGATCCACGCGGCCCCGCGGATTCCCGTCCGGAACCTCGCGACGCTGCGGGCCCAGCACCCGGGTGCGCTCGACGCCGACCAGTTGGCCGACCTGCTGATCACCGGGGCGTCCAGGGCCTCCGGCACGCTCGGCGCCGGGGTCGGCGCGGCCGCGATGCTGCCCGTCCCGCCCGCGATGCCGGTGGAGATCGTCGCCGAGACCCTCGCCGTGGCGGCCGTCGAGATCAAGCTGATCGCCGAGCTGCACGAGGCCTACGGCTTCCCGGCACGGGGGAGCACCGTCCAGCGCGCCGGTGCCTACGTCGGAGCGTGGGCCAACCGGCGGGGGATCGACGCGACCTCGCTGGTGAAGCCGGCCGGGTTCGCCGCGATGGCGCTCGGCGGCGAGGTGCGCCAGCAGGTCCGCAAGCGGCTCACCCGCAGCACCCTGCGCCGGCTGCCCACGCTGATCCCGATGCTGGTCGGCGCGGGTATCGGGGCCACCATCAACCGGCGCGACACCCGCAAGCTGGCCCGCGCCGTCCGGCGCGACCTGAGCTCCCGCCGACCGCTCGACGCCGGCTACTGGGCCGCCGCGGCCCCGCCCGTGCGGGGCGGGAAGGGTCCCTGAGCGGCGGGCCCGTCGCGACCTGGTTGGCCGGACCGTCCGTCGGGGCGCCCGCTGGTCCGCGGCCGGGCCCGGCCGCACCGACGGCCCGCGCCCGTCCCGCACGCGCGGGCCGGACGGGCGGGCCGCCGGGAGAGGGGGGAACGGGGTCACATCCCGGGCGCCGACGGGGCGCCCGCCCCCCTCCCCGCCTTCACGGCGTTGACCATGGCCTGGTGGATCGCCCGGGCGGTGATCTCGTCCCCCGCCGGCACCGGGCTGCCGGCCACGGTGTACCAGTCCAAGGCTCCCGTGTACTGCACGGTCAGCCGGGTCTCGCCGTCCACCCAGGTGGTGTGGACGGTGAGGTCGCCGGAGATCGGTCCGACCTCGGCGGTGGTGACCCCGCCGGGTCCGCTGATGATCGACTGGGTGGTCCAGGTGGCCCACGATGCCCGTGGGTCCGCGGGCGGCTCGGTCGGCCGGCCGCCGGGTGCCGCTGCTGCGCCCTGCTGCTGCTCGCTCATGCGCCCATCCTCCCCCGCGGGGCCGCCGCCGACGCGGCAACGACACCCGCGGTCGCGGAGGCCGCCCGCTGCCGGGCGGCCTCGTGGCAGTTCGTTCGTCGCGGACGGTCAGCTACGGCTCTGGGGTTCCTCCAGGGGTTCGCCCTCCGCCTGCGAGGTGTCCTGCGCGTGCAGGTTCTGCATCGAGGTGATGCCCTCCTCGGGGTCGGCGGCGCGGACGTCCTCCTCGCGGTCGACGCTCACCTCGGACCGTGCGCTCATGTCGGTCATCGCGGGCTCCGTCTCCTCGGCCGGCCGGTGGCACGCGCCGGCGTCGCCGCCGTGTGCGCGCGACGGCGCCGCACGGTCCGCCGGACCGGGTCGTCTGTCTCGCCCTTCCAGCCTGCCCCCGTGCCCGCCCCGGAGCCAACGGAACCCGGGAGCCGCGCCGAGGCCGCCCGGCTCACCAGGTGACCGGGAGCTCCTTCAGGCCGTGGATGAGGGAGTCGAAGCGGAAGGCTGGCTCGCGGTCCGGTGCGGTGAGGCGAAGCCGGGGCAGTCGCCGGAACAGCGTGGCCAGGGCGATCTGCAGCTCCAGCCGGGCGAGCGGCTGGCCGAGGCACTGGTGCACGCCGAAGCCGAAGGCGAGGTGGCGCCGGGCGTCCCGGGCCAGGTCCAGCTCGCCGACCGGCCGGGCGCCGGGGGCGCCGAACGTCGCCTCGTCCTGGTTGGCGGTGGAGAGCATCGCGACGACGCCCTCACCGGCCCGGATCAGGGTGCCGCCGAGCTCGACGTCCTCCAGGGCGACCCGCGGCAGGCCGGTGTGGACGATGGTGAGGTGGCGCAGCAGTTCCTCCACCGCGCCCGGCAGGGCCGCCGGGTCGGCGAGCCGGGAGGCCTGCGCGGGGTCGCGGAGCAGCAGGAGCGCGGAGAGCGCGATCATGTTCGCGGTGGTCTCGTGCCCGGCGACCAGCAGGAGCAGGCCGGTGGCGGCGATCTCCCGGAGACTGAGGTCGTCGCGGGCGACGAGCCGGCTGAGGATGTCCTCGCCGGGCCTGCTCCGCTTCCGTGCGGCGAGTCCGCCGAGGTAGTCCATCAGCTCCTGCTGGGCCACGACCACCTGCGCCTCGTCGGCCGTGGTGCTGACGAGCACCCGGCTGAGGTCCTGGAACAGCTGCCGGTCCTCGTACGGGACGCCGAGCATCAGGCAGATGACCAGCGAGGGGACCGGGAGCGCGAAGGCGGCGACCAGGTCGGCGGAGGGGCCGGTGGCGGTCATCCGGTCGAGCGCCTGGTCGACGATCTGCTGGATGCCGGGACGCATCCCGTCCACCCGCCTGACCAGGAAGTCCTCGGTGACCATGCGGCGCAGCCGGGAGTGTTCGGGGTCGTCGAGGCGGACGAAGGTCGGGTTGGAGGCCGCGAGTTCGCGCCGGCCGGGGAGGAATCCGGGGAAGCCGGGCCGGCCGGCGTCGGCGCTGAACCGGCGGTCGGAGAGCACGGTGCGGACCTCGTGGTAACCGGTGACCAGCCAACAGGAGGAGCCGTCGCGCATCTCGGCGCGGGTGACCGTACGCGTGCGGGCGGCCGCGGTGTAGGCGGGCGGCGGGCTGAACGGGCAGCGACGGTCGTGGGGCGCCGGGAGCAGCGGCGCGGGAGCGGGAGCGGTGGGTGTGCTCGTCAAGGTGGCATCTCCTTGCGTGGCAGCGTGCGCGGCCGCGGTGTCGGCTGCGGCGGCGCGGGTGGGGGAGCGGAGCAGGACCCGCCCGGCAGCGGCGGGTCCGGCGGCGCGGCCGGTGGCGTGCTCGGCGCAGCTACGGCGAGCCCGGTGGCGGCCGTGACCGTGGCGGGTGGTGGGCCGTGGGTGGTGAACAGCGGGTGGTGGCGGGGTGTGCGGGAGGCTGCCGCGGCCCTATGCGGCGCCGCCCACCCCGCTTCCCCCCTCGGCGACGGTGATCGCGCCGCCGGGGCAGAGCTCGGCGGCGAGCCGCACGTCGGCGAACCGCCCCGGCGCCGGGGCGGCGGTGCGGAGTCTGACCAGGCCGTCGCGGTCGTCCTGGTCGAAGAACTCCGGCGCGGTCCGGACGCACTGGCCGGAGCTGCAGCAGCGGTCCCGGTCGACGCTCACCTGCATGTGCGGACACCTCTCAGTGGTGTGGCACCGGATCGTCCGGGCCGGCCGCCCCCGCCGTTGTCGTCAACCTATCCGCCGCTCTGTCGCACACGAAGGGTGTGTCGCCGCTTCTGCGGAGAATGGCCGATTTCGTGCCGGTACGTGAGACTGCCGGGGCGAAGGAGGTTTGAGCGGCCGTCACGGCCTTCACGGCACTGGGCCGCGAACGGCCCCTCGGGCAGGCCGGTCGGGCCGTCAGAGTCCCTCCGCCGCGGCGATCTCCCGGACGGTGGCCACGGTGTCGGCCTCGGCGGCGCTCTTGTCGGGCCGGTAGCGGATCACCCGGGCGAAGCGCAGAGCCAGCCCGGCGGGGTAGCGGGGGCTGCGCTGCACGCCGTCGAAGGCGATCTCCACCACCAGCTCCGGCCGGACCCGGACGGTGTGGGCGTCGCGTTCCACCTCCCGTGCCAGGAGTTCCGTGGTCTGCCGGGCGAGCGTCTCGTCGGTCAGGCCCTTGAAGGTCTTGCCGAGCATCACCCAGGGGCCGAGCCCGGGCTCGCCGGCCGCCCGGGCGCCGAGGTGCAGGTTGCTGAGGAAGCCGCGGCGCCGTCCGCTGCCCCACTCGGCGGCCAGCACGACGAGGTCGAGGGTGTGCCGGGGCTTCACCTTGATCCATCCGGCTCCGCGCCGGCCCGCTGCGTACGGTGCCGCCGGGTCCTTCGCGAGGACTCCCTCGTGGCCGAGTGCCAGGGTGTCGCGGAAGAACGCCAGGGCCTGCTCCCGGTCGGTGGCCCCGCTGCGCGCGACCCGCAGATCGGCGGGGACCGATTCGGCCAGGGCGGACCAGCGTTCCCGGCCCGGCCGGTCGACCAGGTCCTCGCCGTCCCGGTGCAGCAGGTCGAAGAAGAAGGCGTTCAGCGGGACCTCGGCCCGGAGCCGGTCGGGGTCCCGCCGGGAGGCGGTCCGGGCGGAGGTGTCCTGGAAGGGGCGCGGGCGGCCGTCCGCGCCGAGGGCGATCGCCTCGCCGTCCAGGACGGCCGCGTCGAGCGGCAGTGCGAGGGCCGCCTCCGCCACCTCGGGCACCCGGGCGGTGATGTCGTCCAGGCTGCGGGTGAACACGGCGACGTCCCGGCCGTTCCGGTGGACCTGGACCCGGATGCCGTCCAGCTTCCACTCCAGCGCGGCCCGGCCGATCCGGTCCAGGGCGGATCCGACGTCCGGCGCGGACGCGGCCAGCATGGGCCGGACCGGGCGGCCGACCTCCAGCCGGAAGGCGTCCAGCGCGGGCCGGCCGCCGGTGAGCGCGGCCGACGCGACCGCGCGCGCCGAGCCGCGGAACATCAGTGCCCGCCGCACCGCCGCCGCGGGCACGCCCGCGGCCTGGGCGACGGCGTCCGCCACCACCGCGTCCAGCGCGCCCTGGCGCAGCTCGCCGACCAGGACCGCTCGCAGGAAGGCCTGCTCGACGTCGGTGGCCCGTTCGAAGAGTTCGCCGAGCAGCCGGCGCCGCTCGGCCTGCGCCCCGGCACCGTGCACCGCGGCGATCCTCTCCAGCGCCAGCTCGGTCTCCCGCACGCCGAGCGAGGGCGCGGCGGCGGGCGGCGGCAGGTCCCGCAGGGAGGCCGGGCCGATGCCGGTGCGCAGCCGGTGCGACTCGCCGGAGAGCAGAGCCACCGCGGACGGCGCCTCGGCCGGGCCGAGTACGCGCAGGCAGTCGGCGAGCAGGGTGGTCTTGGCCCGGCGGCCGGGTTCACCGGCGACGGCGCGGGAGGTCAGGGCCAGGTGCCGGAGCTGCATGGAGGGTCCTCGGGGAGGGCGTGCCGGGCGCGGGGAGCACCAGCATCGGCGACCGGTCCGGCCCGGGCCGGGAGGACACGCGTCCGCCGGCCGGCACGGGCCCCGCACCGTCCCGGTCGGTCGCCCTGTCGGCCGCCCGCCCCGGTTCCACCGAGCCCGGGACGTCGCCGGGCGGCCCGGGTAGAGTGCGCCGACCGGAGTACGCCGGCCGGTAATCGGATCATCGGAATTTCGTTCGTACTTTCTGTTATCCGAACCCGGGTCGGATGGTCTCCCACGTGTCGGCATCCGTACCGGCCGATCGGACGCCCCGAACACAGGAAGTGTGCCCAGGTGAACAGCGAAGACAGGACGACCATCCTCCCCGCGTCCGGCCGCGGTGCCGCGGACGGCGGACGAGTCGCGAACCGCGCTGCCGACCGGCGCGGTGGCCGGGGGCGGCGCGGGCGGCGGCGCGGCGGGGTCGGGCCGGTCGTGGCCGTGGTCGCCGCGGTGGCCGGCACGGGCGTGGTCGCGGCGCTCGCCGGGGCCGGGTTCGGCGTCTACACCAGTGCCACCGGGGACCGTGAGGAACGGGCCGCCGTGGTGTTCGAACCGCAGATCGCGGCCGAGGCCGGCGACCATGACGGGATCCAGGTCCCCGGCGCAGGCGGCGGGGACCCGGCCGTGGTCGGGGGCCCGAGCGGGGCCCCGGGCGGAACCGACGAGGCGCACGCCGCCACCGCCGACCCCGCGTCCCCGGGCGCCACCGCGACCGCCACCGGCACGCCGACCGCGACCACCTCGCCGAAGGCCTCCGCCACGCCGTCGGCGACCGGTCCGGCGGCTTCCGCCTCGGGCAGGGCGAGCACGGCCCCGAAGGCCTCCCCGACCGCCACGACCGCAGGCCGAACCACCCAGGCCGCTCCGCCGGCGGGCAGCGCGGGTGGCAGCGGCGGTGGCGGGGCGTCGGGCGACTACGCCCAGCAGGTGGTGGACCTGGTCAACGTCGAGCGGGCCAAGGCGGGCTGCGGCCCGCTCACCGCCGAGTCCCGGCTGGCCACCGCGGCCCAGAACCACAGCGAGGACATGGCCAACCGGAACTACTTCGACCACGCCAGCCCCGAGGGCTACCACGCCGACCACCGGATCGAGGCCACCGGTTACCGGTGGAGCAGCTGGGGCGAGAACATCGCCCGCGGGCAGAAGGACCCGGCCGCCGTCATGAACGCGTGGATGAACAGCTCGGGCCACCGCGCCAACATCCTCAACTGCTCGTTCAAGCAGATCGGCGTCGGCGTGCGGACCGGTTCCGGCGGCCCCTGGTGGACCCAGGTCTTCGCCGTCCCGGCCTGATCCCAGCCTCCGCCGACCATCCTTGCCACCCCCGCCCCTGCCCGTGCCCCCGCCGACCGCCGTCGCTGCCCGCCCGCCGCTCGTCCGGGGCCGCCCCACCCCCTTCGGTCACGCTGTCATCACGCGCCATCCGCTCATCCGCCACGATCCCAGCACCATTCCGACTCGCCCGGCGAGCCCCTCCGGAAGCCGCCGGCGGGCCCGGTGACGACCCGTTTTCCGAATCCGCGCAAATTGTTGTTATCTGAGCACTCCTCGGAGGTCTCCGAGGAGGCAGCGGCGGACGGAACACGGCAAGACGGAGTGCGGACCCATGAACGTTGACGTGCAGAACCGGACCGGGACGACCCTTGTGCTGGCGGCCCAGGCGGGCGACCGGCAGGCCAAGGAGGCGCTGGTCGCCACCTGGCTGCCCCTCGTCTACAACGTCGCAGGACGTGCGATGGACGGGCACGCCGACGTCGACGACGTCGCGCAGGAGACCATGATCCGCGCGCTCGACGGCCTCGGCGGGCTGCGCGACCCGGAGTCGTTCCGCTCCTGGCTGGTCGCAATCACCATGAACCAGGTCCGCCGTCGCTTCACGGGCCAGCAGCAGAGCCCCGTCGGCGGCCTGGACGAGAGCTGGGAGGTCGTCGACCCGCGCGCCGACTTCACCGACCTCACCATCCTGCGGCTCGGCCTGTCCGGGCAGCGGCGGGAGACCGCCGAGGCCACCCGCTGGCTGGACCCGGACGACCGCGAGCTGCTCGCCCTGTGGTGGCTGGAGGCGTCCGGCGAGCTCACCCGGGCCGAGCTGGCCGAGGCACTCGACCTGACGCCGCAGCACGCGGCCGTCCGGGTCCAGCGGATGAAGAAGCAGCTGGAGGCGGGCCGGGTCGTCGTCCGGGCGCTGACGGCCTACCCGCGCTGCCCCGAACTGGCCGAGGTGACGACCGGTTGGGACGGCACGCCCAACTCGGTCTGGCGCAAGCGGATAGCCCGGCACATCCGCGGCTGCGCCCGCTGTGACCGGCTGGGCCGCGACCTCTTCCCCGCCGAGGGGTTGCTGGCCGGCCTCGCGCTGGTGCCCGTGCCGACCGACATGCCCATCACCCTGCCCCTCCACCACACGGCCGGCACGGGGAGCGCCGCCGGCTCGCAGGGGGGCGGCTCGGACTCCGGGGCGTCCAACGCCGGCGGCCCGGGTGACGGCGGTGCCGGCGCCGGGAGCGCCGGCCATGGCGGCGGGCAGGCGGCCGGTGCGCAGGCCGGTGCTCCGGCCGACCCGGGCGGCGGGGTCTGGGGCGGCCTGGCGCGGGGGAAGGCCGCCGTCGCGGGTGGCACGGCGGCGGTCCTCGCCGTCGCGACCCTCGTCCTGGTCTGGCCGACCGGTCCGAAGCCCGAGCAGGCTGCGCCCGAGCCCAGCGCGCCCGTTACCGTGCCGGACGCCGTGCCGACCGCCACGCCGGTCGCGCTGCCGGCCCCGGAGCCGACCGAGACCGAGACGCCGACGCAGGCCCCGGTGGTCACCCCGCCGCCGGCGACCGCCACGCCCACCGCCACGCCCACTCCCACGCAGACGCCGTCGCCCACGGCCACGCGCTCGGCGCCGCCGTCTCCGGAGCGGCAGCTCGTGGACCTGGTCAACGCCGAGCGGGCCAGGGCGGGCTGCGGCCCGCTGCGGATCGACCCGAAGCTGCACACGGCCGCCCAGAAGCACGCGGACGACATGGTGGCGCGCGGCTTCTTCGACCACGTCAACCCGGACGGCGTCCATGCGGACGCCCGGCTCACCGCCGCCGGCTACAAGTGGTCGCAGTGGGGCGAGAACATCGACCGGGGCCCGAGTGCCCCGTCCACGGTGTTCTCCCGCTGGATGGACGGCGGCATCCACCAGTCCAACATGCTGGACTGCGGTTTCAAGGACGTCGGTATCGGCGTGGCCTCCGGCCCGGCCGGGCTCCTGTGGACCCAGGACCTCGGCAGCCAGCTCGGCTAGGTCCGGCAGGACCCGGCGGCGTACGCGTGGTCCGGCGTGCGGGACGGGACCGGCTCGGGGCGCCCGGGACCGTCACCGGAGCGGCCCGAGCCGCACGGCCGGCGGGGTGAGCTCCGGTCAGACCGGCAGGCCGACCAGGCCGTCCGCCTGACCCGTGACGTGGCCGGTCGCGTTGCCGACCACGCCGCCGGCGTCGCCGACCTGCCCCCGGACGGCGTCCGGGGCCGAGGTGACCGTCCCGCCCTGCTGGAGCGGGCCGGTCAAGTCTCCCCGTCCGCCGTCCGCGCTCGCGTGCGCGCTGGGAGCGGTCAGGGAGGCCACGACGCCCACGGCGAGCGAGGCGACGGCGAGCATGCTGCGCTTCTTCATGCCCCGTCCAACGAGGCTCCGCCACCCGGGTCACGGGTGCCGATCGGGCGGGTGACGGCGGGTTTCCGGTGGCGGGTGGCATGGGAGGGCGGTGGGATGGGGAAGGGTCGGGGGGCAAATCCGGCAAACCATCGCACTTCGCCGGAGTGAACCAGGTGCGCGGATGCTTTCCCGCTCCGCGCCCGCCGAGGCAACCGCGACAAGAAGGGCATCCGATGTACGCAGCCGAGCTCACGCCGACCGTCCTCGCCGCGCTGCGCCGCCCCAGGCGCTACCCGGCCGTCTCCGTCCTGCTGCCCACCCACCGCAGGGAGCCCGACAACACCCAGGACCCGGTGCGGCTGCGGAACCTGGTCGCCGAGGCCAAGAACCGCCTGCACGCCGACGAGGCCGTCTCCCGGGCCGACCGGCTCGACGTGGTCGACCAGCTGGACCGGGCCCTGCGAGAGGTCGACCTGGTGCACGCGGAGGACGGCCTGGCGATCTTCGCGGCGCCCGGCGAGTTCCAGGTGTGGTCGCTGCCGCGCAACGTGCCCGCCCGCGTGGTGCTCTCCGAGACCTTCCTGACCCGCAACCTGGTCTCGTCGTACATCGCCGGCGCGCCGTGCTGGGTGCTCACGGTGGCCGCCGACCGGGTCGCGCTGTTCGGTGGGACCGGGCCGCGGCTGGTCGAGCACACGTCGGGCCGGTTCCCGCTCGACCAGGTCCTGCCGGACTGGGACGTCGAGCGTCAGGAGCAGATCGGCGACGTGCCCAGCACCTTCCGTGACGAGGAGACCCGTCGCTTCCTGCGCGAGGCGGACACCGCGCTCGCGGCGGTGCTGGAGGCCGACCCGCGCCCGCTGTACGTGCTCGGCGAGGCCGCCGCGCTGGCGCTGCTGGACGAGGTGGGCTCCGCGGTGAAGCGCGCCACCGCCCAGGTGCCGCGCGGCGGCCTCGGGCACGCCACGGCCGCCGCCGTCGCCGAGGCCGTCCGTCCGACGGTGGCCCAGCAGGGGCAGCGTGCCGTCGCGGAGGTCCACAAGCGCCTCGACCAGGCGCGCAGCGACAAGGCGCTGGCCAGCGGCATCGACGAGGTCTGGCAGAGCGTCACCCTGGGCCGGGTGGCGCTGCTGGCGGTCGAGGAGGATTACTGGGAGCCCGTCAGCGTGGCGGACAACCACCTGGTGCCCGCCGGCGCCGACGAGCCCGACGTCCGCGAGGACATGGTCGACGAGATCGTGGAGCGCGCCCTGGACACCGGTGCCACGGTGCGGTTCGTGCCCGCCGGCGAGCTCGCGGACTGCGGCCGGATCGCCGCCGTCCTGCGCTACTGATCGCCGCCTGATCCCATCGGGCCGCGGCCGGGCCCCACCCGCTCGTCAGCGGTAGAACGTCCGCCCGGCCGCGCCCGAGGAGACCGACCAGACCTCGCTGATCCGGCCGGCCGTGATCCGCAGGGTGTCCGTCCCGCTGCGGGCGACCGTCCCGCCCGATTCGTCCGTGAACTCGGCGAGGTACGGCCGGGCCACCAGCCCGGACGGCAGGCCGTCGACCAGTGCGAGGTCCACCACGGCCACCCCCTCGGACCGGAACCGCAGGCCGGGACGGCGACCGTGCCACCCGGCTATCAGAGCGGCGAGCTGCTGCGGCACCCGTGCCTCGTCGAAGGCCTCGGTGCCCGCCTGGGCGTACCGCAGCGTGAACTCCGGGGCCATGATCTCCGCAGCGAGCCCCGTCTCGCCGTTCCACATCGCCGTCCAGCGCTCGTAGGCCTCCACCCCGAACCGCCGCAGCCCGTCGTCCATCCCGTCCCCCGCTTTCGATCGTGCTCGATTCGACGACTGCGACCGTATCAAGGGGCAGTGACAATCCGGCCCGCCCGGCCGGAGCCCGCGCTCCGCCGCCCGCTCCGGAGCCCGCCGGTGCCCGCCCCCTGCGACGTTGCCTGGCGGGAGGCGCCGCGGACACCCTAGGGTGCTGGGTCGGAGCACCGGCCCTGCGGGCCGGGGGAGTTGGCGGAGAGCCTGGGGGCGGCATGCGATTCCTGTTCGTACACGGCACCGGTGTGCGGCGCGAGGGGTACGACCCGCTGTTCGAGCTGGTGGCGCGTGAACTGACGGAGCGTCTTCCGGACGCCGAGGTGGTGCCCTGCTACTGGGGGGACGACCACGGCGTGACGCTGGCCGCCGGCGGCGCGTCCATCCCGGGCTTCGCCGGCCTCCCGGCGGCCTCGGCCGACCCCGGCCGGGTGCCGGCGGAGGCGCTGGTCGACCGGGCGGACGGCGGGTGGACCCTGCTGCTGGTCGACCCGCTCTGCGAGCTGCGGGTGCTGGCCGAACTTCCGGCCGAGGACGAGGCGTTCGGTCCGCCGGGGGTCCGTACCCCGGGCGAGGTGGTGGCCGGGCTGCTGGCCGAGCTGGCCGGCTCCCCGGCGGCCGGAGGCGCGGCCGGACCCGGCGAGCTGGAGGAGCTGCTGGCCGCCACCGGGCTCGCCCCCCACCTCGCCGCCGCGCTCGACCGGCTGGCCGCCGCCGAGGAGTTCGTGCAGGCCTGCGACAGGGCCTTCGAACCGGGGGCCGCGGCCGAACTGACCGCCGCCACCGCCCGCGCGCTCACCGCCGAACTGCTGACCCGGGCCGGCCCGGCCGCGCTCTGCACCGCGGACGAGCGGGACCGGCTGGTCCTCCTCCTCACCGACTGCCTCGGCGGCGCCGCCCGCGGCCCGCTGGGCCGGGCGGCCGGGCTGCTCGGCCGGCTCGGGATGCGGCTCGGTGGACAACGACTGCTGGAGCGCCACCGCGGTGCCCTGACGGTCGGCGCCACCCCGGCGCTCGGCGACATCCTCCACTACCAGGCGCGCGGCGGCCCGCTGCGCGCCTACCTGGCCGACCGGATCGCCGCCGCCCCCGGCCCGACCGTGGTGATCGGCCACAGCCTCGGCGGCATCGCGCTGGTGGACTGCCTGGCGCTCGCCGCCGCCCGGGGCGAGCCGCCGGCCGGGCTTCGGCTGCTGGTGACCGTCGGCTCCCAGGCGCCGTTCCTGCACGAGCTCGGCGCGCTCAACGGGCTGGAGCCGGGCGCCGCGCTGCCCGCCGGATTCCCCGAGTGGCTGAACGTCTACGACCCCGGGGACGTGCTCGGCTACCGGGCCGCCCCGGTCTTCCCCGGCGATCCGCGGGTCACCGACCACGAGGTGAGCAGCCGTCAGCCGTTCCCGTACTGCCACAGCGCCTACTTCAAGCTCCCCGCCCTCTACGACCGGATCGCCGCCGCACTGGACGGCCCGGGCCCCGCGGCCGGGCCGGGGGCCGCGGCGCCGCCCGCCATCCCCCGCACGAGGCGTGCGGGCGACGCCCGGGCCGCCGGGTGACCGTCGCCGCCGACGCCGACCCCGCGGGCCTCGTGCCCGAGCGGGTGTTCGCCCTCGTCGTCGGCATCGAGTCCTACGGCGTGGGCGCCGACTGGAACCTCCGCGGCCCGGCCCGCGACGCCGTGCGCTTCGCCGAGTGGCTGACCGGCCCGGCCGGGGTGCCCGCCGCCAACGTCCGGCTCTTCCTCTCCCCGCTGCCGGCTCCGCCGGTGGTGCCGCCCCGGCCCCGGCCGACGCCGCAGTCGTACGCGCGTCGCGTCGGCGCCGCCGAGGGCGGCCCGGACGGGGTGCGGCCCCGCCCGGGAACGCCCGGCCCTCCGTCGGCCAACGGCGGGCTGCCGCGGGCGGCGCTGCCCGGCCCGGCCCGGCTCCCCGCCGCCCGCCCGGCCACCAGCCGGGAGATCGAGGACGCCCTGCTGCGCGAACTGCCCGCCTGCGACGGCGACCTGCTGCTCATCTACTGGGCCGGCCACGGCTACGCCGGCGAGCACGACCAGCTGCTGCTGCCGTTCGCCGACGCCTCGGCCCCGCCGATCCGCCACCTCGACCTCGACTCGGTCCTGCGGTTCTGGCGCTCCAGCAAGGTCCACCAGCGCTTCCGCCGGGTGGTCTCGATCGGCGACGCCTGCCGCCTGGACGTCCGCTCCGGCGTCCGCTCGACCTTCGGCCGGGTGGACTACGGCACCGGCAGACCGGTGCGCGGTCGTCGCACCTTCGTCCTCTACGCCGCCCGACCCGGCCTGCCCGCCCAGAACCTCGACGGAGGCGGACGCCTCACCGACACCCTGCTGGCCCGGCTGGCCGGCCGTAGCCTCGACGACAGCCTCCGCCACCTGCCCGACATCGCCCGCGAGGTGCACGCCGACCTGGCCGCGCTCGCCGGCCGCGGCCAGGCCTGGCAGCAGATCCAGTGGCGGATCAGCGACTGGGACGGCAATCCGGTCCTCGACGACGGCTGGCCGGACGAACCGGCCGGTGCACCCCGCCTCGACGATCAGGCCTGGGCCGAGCTGGACCGCCTGCTGCCCGGACCCGGACTGCCGCCGGACGCCTACCGCGCCTACCGCTGGGCCTTCGAGGCGGCCGGCTGCGCCCCGCCGGGCCCGGCGCTGCCCGCCGCGGAGCCGATGGCCGTGGTCCGCGACCTCGACCACCGGCTCGGATCCGCCGACCGCCGCCTGCCGTTGCCGCTCGCCTTCGTCCGTTACCTGGCCGCCCGCGAGGCCGACCCGGTGCGCGCCGAGCGGCTGGCGGACTGGGTCCGCCGCACCGGCGGGCGGCTCGGCGCCGAGGCGGTCCCCGCCCCGCCCGCGCCGGAGCGCGACGGCCGCACCGAACTCCACGTCGAACTCGCCGAGTCCAGCGACGACGACGCGTACCTGGCCCGGATCTGGCTGCACCGGCGCGGCTTCGAGGCGCTCTGGGAGTCCGGCCGCCCGCTGCCCCTGCGGGCCGTCCGTGCGGAGCTGCTCCGGCAGCTGTTCGGCCCGGCCGTCGGACCGGACCTGCGGCGGATCGAGTTCCACGTCCCCGAGCCGCTGCTGGAGGAGGAGTTCGAGCGCTGGCCGCTGCCGACCCGGGGCCGGCGCAGTGCCGAACTCGGCAGCGCCTACGAGGTGCTGGTCCGCTGCCCGGACGAGCGGACGCACCAGTCCGGCCGGCGCTGGCGGCGCAAGTGGGCCTGGTACCGGGAGCACGGCGGCCGGCATCCGGACGCCGTCCACACGCTCGCCGAGGACACCGCGCTCGATCCCGGGCTCGCCGACCGGCTCGGCGCCGAGGGCCACCCGGTCTGCACCCTGCTCGACCGGCACGCCGCGCCGGTGGCGGAGCGGCTGGAGCTGGTGCTGGACGCGGGCCTGCCGATGGCGATCTGGCGGCGCGCCGGTGGCACGCGCCCGGCGGGGTGCGACCGCCCGGAGGGCCGCACCGCCGACCGCCCGGAGGACCGCCCGGCCGGCCTGTCCGGCTGCCCCGCCGAGTCCGGCCTGGCCGCCCTCCTCGCGCCCGGCGCCGCCCCCGGTGGCGCCCCCGGGAACGACGGGAACGGCCTCGACCTCGACCGACTGCCCGCCGCCGTCTGGAAGCTGCGCATCGCAGCCGCAGCCGCCGGCTGCGCCGGCTGCCCGTCCGCACGGCGCCTCGGACTGCTCTGGGACGACCCCGACCACCGCCCGCAGACCAGAACGCTGTCCTGACGGGGATCGCCGTCCCGACAGGAAGGGAAGGAAGCAGCACATGAAGGACTGGTGGATCTACCAGGGCGAGGGCACCCCGGAGGAGCGGCTGTCCCGCCTGGCCGGCAAGCAGCCGCCCTGGCGGGACTTCGACGGCACCCCGGACCCGCACTACCGGGCCCCCGGCGCCACCGGGCACGCCTGGGAGCGGACCGCCCGGCGCGGTACCGGCTACGTGCCCGACGAGGTCGAGATCGACACCGTCAACACGGCGCTCTACCTCAGCCGCCCGCTGCTGGTCACCGGCAAACCCGGCGTCGGCAAGTCCACCCTGGCCTACAGCATCGCCACCGACCTCGGCCTCGGCCCGGTCCTGCACTGGCCGATCACCAGCCGCAGCACCCTGCGCGACGGCCTCTACCGCTACGACGCGATCAGCCGCCTGCACGACGCCAACCTCCAGCAGCTGAGCGGTGACGGGGGCACCGGCGCGCCGGCGGCGGCCCGCCCGGCGGAGCCGGACCACTCGATCGCGCCCTACCTGCGGCTCGGCCCGCTCGGCACCGCGCTGCTGCCGCAGGCGCGACCCCGGGTGCTGCTGATCGACGAGATCGACAAGAGCGACATCGACCTGCCCGGTGACCTGCTCACCGTGTTCGAGGACGGCGGCTTCGAGATCCCCGAGCTGGCCCGGATCGCCGCCCGCGAGCCGAGGGTCAGGATCGGCACCCACGACACCCTCGACACCCCGTCCGCTCGGGTGCCGGCCGATCCCGGCCCGGTGCCATCCGGACCGGCGACCGCGGGCCCGGTGGCCGCCACCGTCGGCGTCGACCACGGCCGCGTCCAGTGCCGTGCCTTCCCCGTCGTCGTCCTCACCAGCAACAACGAGCGCGATTTCCCGCCGCCCTTCCTCCGGCGCTGCATCCGCCTGCACGTCGGCCCGCCGGGCCCGGCCAGACTCGAACAGATCGTCAGACAGCGACTCCACCTGCCCACCGAGCTCGACGACCGGCGACGCAGCCTCGTCCAGGACCTCGTCCGGGCCTTCGAGGAGCAGCGCACCGAGGGTGACCTCGCCACCGACCAGCTGCTCAACGCCGTCCAACTCAGGCTCAGCGGAGCCTGGTCGGACGACGGCGAGCGTGACGCCTTCCTCCGGACCGTCCTGCAGAGGCTCACCGGACCGGCCTCGCCATGACCGACCGGCTGCTGCGCGCCCTCGCCGAGGCCGACGCCGCCTCGTCGGCCGGCCTCGGGCCCGAGGAGCTCGCGGACATCCTCTGGCTGGCCGGCTGCCTCGACGACGCCGCCCGCGGCCGGGACCGGCCGGCCGTACCCGCCGACCCCGGCGGGGGCGCCGACGAGGCCGCCCGCGGCGCCGGCCCGAACGGCGGTCCGGTGGACGAACGCGCCCCGGACGAGCCGCCGTTCGAGCAGCACTACGCCACCGCGGACCTCACCGCCCCGCCCTCCGGGCCGGACCCCGCTCCCGAACCCGCTCCCGAACCCGAACCCGAACCGGATCCCGCCCCCGGCGGCCCCGAGCCCGACCGCACCGCGGAGAACGCCCCCGCCGCGCGCCGCGGCGACCTCGTCCGCGTCCCCCGCGCCGCCGCCCTCGCCGACCCGCTCGCCGTCATGCGCGCCCTGCGCCCGCTCGGCCGCCGCACCCTCGCCGACGGCCACGGCGAGCCCGAACTCGACGAGGAGGAGACCGTCAGCGCGGGCGTCGACCTCCGCCTGCTCCTGCCCGTGCTGCGCCCCACGCCCGGCCGCTGGCTCGACCTCGCCCTGGTCATCGACACCCACCGCTCGATGACGCTCTGGCACGACCTCGTCGCCGAGCTGCGCCGGGTGATCGCCCAGACCGGCGTCTTCCGCGACGTCCGCACCTGGTACCTCGGCGGCACCGAGGCCGGCGGGCGGCCCGGCCTGGCCGCCCGCCCCGGCGGAGCGCCGCGCCGTCCCCAGGAGATCGCCGACCCCGCCGGGCGCCGCCTGATCCTGGTGGTCACCGACACCGTCGGCGGCGGCTGGGGCGGCCCGGCGCTGGACACGGTGCTGCGCGGCTGGGGCCGGCACGGCCCGGTCGCCGTCCTCAACGTGCTGCCCGAGCGCCTCTGGTCGCGCGGCTCCGTCCGCCCCACCCCGCTCTGGCTGCGCGCCGCCGGCCCGGCCGCGCCGAACACCGCCTGGGAGGCCGCGGCCACCCGTGCCCGCGGGCGCACCCACCGGAGGCTGCGCGCCGACGCCCCCGACCGCCCGCTGCCCGTGCCGGTGGTGGATCCGAGCCCGGCCTCGCTGGCCGCGCTCGCGGCGCTGGTCTCCGGTGGCGGCCGGCGCAGCCGGCTCAGCTGCCTGCTGGTCGGCGAGCCGGGAGCGGCGCCCGCCGACCGGCCGCCGACCTCCGACGAGTCCGACGGGCCGCCGGCCGCCGGTGGCGGCCGCCCGCCGACCGCCGCCGAGCCGGCGCTGGAACGGTTCCGCGCCAGCGCGTCCCCCCTGGCGCAGGAGCTGGCCGGCCACCTCTCCGCCGTGCCGCTTGTCCTGCCGGTGATGACGCTGGTCCGCCGCGCGATGCTCCCGCAGGCCGACCACGGCCACCTCGCCGAGGTGCTGCTCGGCGGCCTGCTCGCCCCGTGGGAGGCGCCGCCGCCCGGCGCCGACCCGGACGTCGTCGAGTTCGACTTCCTGCCCGGCGTCCGCGACGCCCTGCTCGGCGCCCAGCGCCGCGACACCGTCGCCCGGATCCGCCGCACCGTCCGCCACCAGGTCGCCGCCTACCTCCGCTCGCGCCGTGCCTCGTCCGCCGACTTCCCGGCCGTCCGGGTGGCCGAGGAGACGCACAGCCGCGAGCTGGCACCCGACGCCCTGCCCTTCGCGGAGTCGTCGGCGGCCGTTCCGGCGCGGACACCGGCCCTGGCGGCGGCCTACTATCCGGCCGAGGAGTCCTGGGCGTCCATGACCGTCACCGAAGCCCTCGAACAGCCCGAACTGCTCGGCGTCAGACCCGCCGAGCAGCGGCGCGGCCTGCCGTACCTCACCCCCTACCTCGACCGCCCGGTGGACGCCGAGATCCGTCGCCTGGTCGGCCGGGCCGCCCAGGGCATCTCGACGGTGCTGCTGGTCGCCGGCGGCCCGGCCTCCGGCCGGACCAGGGCGTGCTTCGAGGCGCTGCGCATCCTGCCCGCGGACTGGAGGGTGTGGCGGGCCCAGAGCCTGCCGGGGCGCGAGCTCCGACCGGAGCAGCCCGAGCAGTGCACGGTGGTCTGGTTCGACGAGGCGGAGCGGGTGCTGAACACCCCACAGGGTCAGGAGCCCGACCTGCTCAGGCAGATCTCGGCCTGGGCCCGGTCGCGCCGCTCGGGCCCTCTCCTCCTGCTGGGCACGATCAGGACGGACCGGTACAACCAGCCCCGCCCGGCCGGATCCCCCGCAGGGGGGATGCTCCGGCAGCACGTCCGGATGCTGGAGATGCCCGAGTACTTCGACCGGCAGCAGGCCGCCGACGCCGTCCTCGGCAGCGACCCCCGGCTCGCCGAGGCGGCCCGGGTGGCCGCGGACGGGCGTGTCGTCCAGGCGCTGACGGCCGCGCCCGGGCTGCGGGCCCGGTTCGAGCGGGCGCCCGCGGAGGTCCGGGCCGTCCTCGACGCGGCGCTCGACGCGCTGCGCCTGGGCCATCACCGCTCCCTGCCCGCGAGCCTGCTGCGGGCGGCGGCGCCGGGCTACCTGAACACCGCACCGGCCACGGACACCTGGTTCGAGCGGGCGATGGCCGATGCGACGGCGGAGGGCGCGGGCGGAGCCGGACTGTTCCGGGCGGACCACGGCTCCGGGTTCGAGGGCACCGCCGCCCCCCGGGCGCCGTACACCCTGCACCCGTTGCTGGAGGCCTGGTACCTCGACGGGCGGACGGGCTCGGCGCCGCCGGACGCGTTCTGGGACGCACTGCTGGCGCACGCGGACCGCGGCGACCTCGGCCGGCTCGCCCGTGGGGCCCGCAGCATCGGCGCGGACGCCCGGGCGGAGGAGCTGGCCGCGGCGGCGAGCACCTACTACCGGCACCGGTACGCGCAGTTCGTCGACTCGGGCGGCGGGGTCGAGCCCGCCGGCGCCCGGCCCTACTTCTTCCTGAGCTACGCACACACCCCGCGGGCCGGTGCGACCGGGGCCGGCGATCCGAACCTCTGGGTGCGCCGGCTCTACCGGGACCTCTGCGAAGCGGTGCTGCAGCTGACCGCGGTGCCCGACGGCGCGCCGATCGGTTTCATGGACGAGTCCATGCACCAGGGGGAGCTGTGGGCCGACCGGATCGCGCGGGAGCTGGCCACCTGCCGGGTCTTCGTGCCGCTCTACTCGCCGCGGTACTTCGACAGCCTGCCGTGCGGTCAGGAGTGGTACTCCTTCACCCGGCGCCAGGTGTACGCGGCCCACCGCGAGTCGGGGCACACCAGCGCCATCGTGCCGGTGCTGTGGCAGCCTACGCGGCAACTGCCCGGGGTCGCGCGCGAGTTGCAGTTCGACCACGCCGGGTTCGGGCCGGCCTACGTGAGCGAGGGCCTGTTCGCGCTGATGAAGCTGAGCTACTACCGCTCGGCGTACGAGCTGGCGGTCCACCGGCTGGCCCGGCGGATCGTCGAGGTGGCCGAGGAGACCGTGGTCCCGGTCGGGCGCACGCTGGACCTGAACGCCCAGCCCAGTGCCTTCGAGCCGGTCCGCCGCAGCGTGCGGGAGCTGCGCGTCCTCGTCCTCTCCTGCCGCCGCGACGAGCTGCCGGCCGGCCCGAGCCCCGCCGCGTACGGGCCGCAGCGCACCGACTGGAACCCGTACGGGAGCACCCTCGGCCGCTCGCTGGCCGAGCACACCGCGGGTCTCCTCCGCGGGATGGGCTTCGAGCCCACCGTGCACGACCTCGTCTCCGAGGGCGAGCGGCTGCTGGGGGAGGAGTCGCCCTCCTCCCTCGCGGTGCTGCTGCTCGACCGCTGGGCCCTGCTGGACGCCGAGCGGATCGCGCTGCTGCGCCGGCTCGACCGGCGGAACCACAAGGTGGTGGCGGTGTTGGAGCCGGGCGGACCGGACGAGGCGGGCGACACGGCCGCCGGGGCGGAGCTGGCCGAGCTCAGCCGGTCGGCGCTGGCGGCCGGCGGCTTCCTGCCGCCCGGCCGGCCGCGGGCCGGCCTGCCCGTCCTGGGCTCGTTGAGCGCCTTCGAGGATGCCCTGGCCGGGGCCGCGACGGCCGCTCGCCGCGCGGCCGAGAACCGCTGGCCGGACGGCCCCCGTCGGGGCTCCGACGGCGAGGAGGGCGGGAGCCCCGGCCGCCCGCGCCTGCGCTGACCACCGCCCGGCCCGGGCCTGTCCCGGAGGGCAGGCCGTGGGCCGGGCCGGCTCAGCCGGTCCCGGTGGCGGGCACGTCGATGGCGTCGCCGATGGCCCGCACCGAGTCGAGCATGTCCGCGACCACCTGCACCGCCTTGGTCGATGGCTGGTTCAGACAGGCCGACAGTCGGACCACCGTGACGGCGTCGTCCACCTCGATGGTCCGGTGGCCCACCAGTTCACGGGTGCCGCCACGCAGGGCGCAGGCCTTGTCCACCTGGGTGTCGGCCGGCGGCAGGACGGTCCCGACCACCTTCCCCGCCTCCGCCCACCCGGTGACGAGGGTGATGCTGACCAGGGTGCCGCCGTCGGTCAGGGCGGCGAGCGGCGAGCAGTTCGCTCCTGTGCCGTCGCAGTACACGCCGGGCTCCAGCATCTGGTCGGCCGCGTACCCGACGCCGCTGAGCGGCCTGGTGGACGGCTGGTACATGCTGGCCCAGCCGGGCGGCAGGCTGATGACCACACTGTTGAGATCGGGGAAGCGGATCGACCGCTCGTCGGAGGAGGTCCCGGGCCTGCCGACGGTCGGGCCGGTGTCGTCCGGGGCCGCGTCGGTCCTGCCCGAGCCCCCGGCGGGGTCCGCGTTGCTGCCGGGGATCTTGGCCGGTGTCGGGGACGGCGACAGGGCGGGGTGGGGCGGGGCCGAGGTGGCCGCGCCGGGCCCGGCGGCCGTTCCGGGCGGGCCGACGGCTGCCGGCGTGCGGGCCGAGGGATGCTGGGCGGTCTGGGATCGGCCGGGCGCAAGGGCGGGCGCAGCGGCCAGGGCGGCGGCGACCAGACCCGTGGTCAGTCCTGCGGCCAGGGCGGCGGCTCGCCGCCGGCTGCGGCTCCGGGCGGCCCGCTCACGGATCCGCTCCATCCGGTCGGCGGGCGCGGGCAGGTCCGGGGCGGCCCGCTGCAGCAGGACGCGCAGCTCGCTCTCCACCTCGGCGTCGCTGCGCTCGTCACCGCGACCGGTCGTGCCGCCGCCCGTCGCGTCCCACCTGTTCCGATCGTCCCACTCGGTCCGGGCCCAGCCGGTGTCACGCCGCGTCACGGCGTCCCCCGTCCAGCAGCAGCTCCCTGGCCGGCAGCTTGCCACGCAGCGCGTTCAGCGCGCGGTGCGTGTTGCTCTTGACCGTGCCCGTGGAGCAGCCGAGCGCCTCGGCCGTCTCCTCGACGCTGAGGTCCTCGAAGAAGCGCAGCACCACCACGGCCCGCTGACGGGGCGGCAACGCCCGGACGGCGGCGGCCAGCACCTGCCCGACCACCACGTCCTCGAAGGGGTCCGCCTGCGTCGGAGGCTCCGGCAGCTCGCCGTGCGGCAGCTCCCCGTGCCAGCGGCGGCGCCACCAGGAGACGTGCGAGTTCACCAGCACCCGCCGGACGTACGCCTCCGGCCGGTCGATGGCGATCTTGTCCCACTTCGGCCAGACCTTGGCGAGCGCCGTCTGCAGCAGGTCCTCGGCCAGGTGCGCGTCTCCGGTCAGCAGCCAGGCCATGCGCAGCAGGCGCGGGCTGCGGGCGGCGACGAACTCCTCGAAGTCCGTGTTCGCTTCCCTCATCGTCCCGTCCCCGCCATGCTGCTCCAGTCGTTCCGGTGGTCCGTCCCGGCCCGGCCGCCCGGGTCGTCGGTGTCGTGTGCGTCGTCGGTGTTGGTCCCACAGCAGCTCAACGCGGTGGGAGCCCGTTCGGGTTGCGCGGCGGCGGGGATTTCCGGAACGGATTCGGCGGGTGCCCGGTGGTGCCCGTGGTGCCCGGTGGTGCTAGGGGCGGCCGGCCCGGGGCGCCAGGAGGATGCCGTCCGGGAACGCTGGACGGCCCGCGAGCCGGCCGGGACCAGGCCGGGCGGCGGGCGGGCCGTGGCACCACGATGCGCCCGCCGGCCGGCACCGTCCAGGGGCGCGCGGCGGGCGCCCGAGCGCACCGGCCCGGCGCGTTCGGGCGTACGGGTACGGGCCGCCGGGCCGTCGGGAGGACTCCTACAGCGTCCCGGTGCCGCGCGGGACGGGGGCCGAGCGCCGGGCCGTCGGGTCGACCGGGGCCACCGTCCAGTCCGGGTGGCCGGGCATCGGCGGCGTGCGCTCACCGTGCAGCCAGTCGGCGAGGAAGTCGCTGACGTCCCGGCCGGAGACCTCCGCGGCGGTCCGGATGTAGTCCGCGGTCGTCGCCGAGCCGCCCCGGTACCGTTGCAGGAAGGTCCGCTCGATCCGGTCGAAGGCCTCCGCCCCGACCCGCTCGCGCAGCGCGAACAGCACCAGGGCACCGCCGGTGTACCGCTGGCTGTCGAAGAGGGTGGCGGCGGTCGGTTCGGCGACCGGGCCGGAGTCGTGCCGCCACTGGTCGCCCGCGGCGTACACGTCGCGCATCCGGTCGGCGAGCGTCGTGAAGCCGGCGGAGTCGGCCCAGCCGCGCTCGTAGCGGTACATCAGGCCGTAGAAGTCGGCGTGGCCCTCGTTCAGCCAGAGGTCCGCCCAGCTGCGCGGCGAGACGCTGTCTCCGAACCACGAGTGCACCAGTTCGTGCATCATGTGCGAGCCGATCCGGCGCTCCTCCTGGCGCAGGAAGTTCGGCTTGTAGAGCGTCAGTGTCTGCGTCTCCAGCCCGGTGAAGTCGAAGGCGGCCGGGTCGTCGGTGTCGGCGGGCAGCAGCCCGTAGGTCTCGAACGGGAACGGCCCCAGGTGCTGCTCGGCCCACTCCAACTGCGCGGGGGTCAGGGCGAGGGCGGGCTCCAGGTCGGCGGCGCGCGCGGTCGGGACGACGTCCCGCAGCGGCAGCCCGTCCGGGCCGGTGCGCTCGCGCACCGTGTAGGTGCCGACCGAGACCTGCACCACCTCGGTGGCCACCGGCTCGCGCGAGACGTACCACCGGGTGGTCGTCGGCCCGTCGTCGCGGGCCGTGCCGGTGCCGCCCCCGGCCCCGGCGCGGCCACCGGACGGGCCGCCGTCGTGCCCGGTGGCCGTGAGGCGGCCGGTCGCGACGCCCAGCAGGCCGTCCGGGGCGGTGACGGCGATGGTGAAGCGGGCCTTGTCGCTCGGGTGGTCGTTGCAGGGGAAGACGGTGTGCGCGCCGTCGGGCTGGCCGGCCACCGCGAAGCCGTCTGCCGTCGGCACCCAGCCGGTGTGCGGGAGGTGCGCCCGAGGGTCGGCCGTGTACTCGACCGTCACCTGGAGGACGGCGCCGCGCCGCAGGGGCTGGTCCGGGACGACCGTCAGCTTCTCGTCGTGCGTCCGGAACCCGGCCGCCCGCCCGTCGACCCGGACCGCGTGCACGTCCAGCCCCAGTGCGTCCAGCTCCAGGCTCGGCAGTGCGGTCAGCGCGCGGGCGGTCAGCACGGCCGTGGCGTCCACCGTGCGGCTCGCGGGCCGGTAGCGGAAGGCGAGGTCGTAGGCGAGCGCGTCGTACCCCGTGGTGCCGAGCGAGGGGAAGACCGGATCGCCGACGCCCGCGGGCGCCCCGTTCTCGGCGGCGGCCGCGTCCGGCAGCATGGTGGTGCCGAGCAGCACCGCGGCCAGCGCGAGGGCGACGGGGCGGCTGGAACGGAGCCTGAACAGGGTGATCACCGCTTTCGGACGTCGGGTACGGCGTCGGGCCGCCTGCGACCCCACGCCGCTCCGCGACCATTCGAGCACGGATCGTAGCGGACCGCGCCGGCAGTGCGGCCGGTCCCGCGCGACACGCAGGCGTCCCCCGGACGGCCGACCGTGGTGGCCGATCGGCTGCGCGGTGTCATAGCCTTCGAAGTGCTCCGCCCCCTGACGGACGGGGCCACGGCCGTCGGAGAACCTGGCCAGGTCCGGCGGCCGTCCTTTCTGCCCGCGCCCCGCCCGGTCCCGGACTCCGGGCAGGGCCGGTCTCCTCCGCCGCGTTCGCCCCCGTAGGCTGGTCCGCCGAAGCACCCGGCCCGCGGCCCGCGCCGGCCGCCCGGACGGCAGGAGCAGCAGACGTGACCGGCACCGCCCCGTACTTCCTGGTGGTCGGCGAGTGCGTCGCCGACATCGTCCGCGCCGAAGGCGCCCCCGACCGCGTCCACCCCGGCGGCAGCCCGGCCAACGTCGCCTACGGGCTGGCCCGGCTCGGCCTGCCGACCGTGCTGCTCACCCAGCTCGGCGTCGACGCCGACGGGCGGCTGATCAGGGCGCACCTGGAGTCGGCCGGCGTCACCGTGCTGGCCGAGCCCGCCGAGGGCGGGCGGACGCCCTCGGCCGTCGTCCGGCTCGACGCGGAGGGGCATGCGCAGTACGCCTTCGACATCGGCTGGAGCCTGCCCGACCGCCCGGACCTCGAACTCCCCGGCCCGCCGGGTCACCTGCACCTCGGTTCGATCGCCGCGGTCACCGAGCCCGGTTCCTCGGCGGTGCTGGCGCTGGCCGAGCGCCTGCGCGGCCGGGCCGAGGTCAGCTACGACCCCAATGTGCGGCCGGCGCTGATGGGCGACCACGGGGCGGCCGTCCGTCGGGTGGAGCGCTGCGTGGCGCTCAGCGGCCTGGTCAAGGCCAGCGACGAGGACCTCGCCTGGCTCTACCCCGGGCAGGACGCCGAGGACGTCGCCCGGTACTGGCTGGGTCTCGGACCGGCCGTGGTGGCGGTCACCCGCGGGGCGGTGGGCGCCTTCGCCGTCACGGCGGACGGTCGCCGGGCCGAGGCGCCGGCGCGACCGGTCGCGGTCGCGGACACGGTGGGGGCCGGCGACTCCTTCATGGCCGCCCTGCTCGGTTCCCGGTGGGCCGGCGCGGGCCTGGAGCAGGCGCTCGCCCGGGCCGTCGCCGCCGCTGCCGTCACCGTCTCCCGCCCCGGCGCCAACCCGCCCGACGCCGCCGAGCTCCGAGCCGCCCTGGCGGCCGGGGCCGCCGGCCGCCCGTAGCGCCGACTGCCGCGGCCCGCCCGGGCATCGGGCTCACCTGCTGTCGGCCACCTCGGCGGTGAGGTCCTTGCCGTACCAGATCTGGGCGTACGGGCCGCTGTTGTAGGCGGGTATCTCGCGGTAGCCGTGCCGGGTGTAGAGCGCGCGGGCCTCGACCAGGTCGAGCCGGGTGTCGAGCACGATCCGCTCGGCGCCGAGCTCGCGGGCGGCCGCGTCGACGGCGGCGAGCAGCCCGGCGCCGCCGCCGGTCCCGCGCACCGCGGGCCGGACGAAGACCCGGGTGAGCTCGACGGAGCGGTCGTCCAGGACGCGCAGGCCTGCGCAGGACTGCGGTTCGCCGTCGTAACGGCCGAGCAGGAAGACGCCGGTGGGTCCGGCGAGGTCGTCGCTGGGGGAGTCGGCCAGTCCGGTCTCGATCTCCTCGGGGGTGCCCTCGCGGCCGAGGTGGAGGAGGTAGTAGCGGTTGGCGACGTCGACGAAGTACTCACGCAGCAGGGCCGCCGCCTCGGGGGAGCCGACGTCGGCCCTGGAGACGGTCCAGAGGCCGGTGGCGGTGTGCGGCGTGCTGATCGTCATGCGCGCATTGTCGAGGACGGCCCGTCCCATGGCGAACGAATAGTCGGTCCGGCCGGCCCGTGGGGGCGCGGGAGCCGTGACCCGGCCCGGGGCGGGGGGTGGTTGCGCCGGGAGGGTGACGAGGGGATTGGGCGGCAGGCGTGTCGGGGGAGCACTGCTCCATGGACAGACAATCAGTTAATCGTAATTCTTGGGGGTTGAGGGGGCGTCTACAGCCGGGCCGTGCGGCCCGAAGCGCCGGGGCCGGAGTGGCCGCGGTGATCTGCCTGTCGGTCGCGGTGGCCGGGTGCACCGCACCCGTCGGCCCGGGCGGCCCGTCCGCGGGGGCCGGTGCCGCTGCCGGCCCGGCCGGGGCCGCAACGGAGGCCGGGGCGGGTGCCGGTCAGGCGGCCGGCCGGGGCGCGCCCCGGCCGCCCGCCGTGCCGCTGAGTCTGCCGGGGCTGGCCCGGGTCGAGGAGGAGAGCAGCAGCGAGGCGGTGGCCCGTCAGCAGGCGGCCGTCCGGGCCGGGCTGGCGACGGCACACCGGTGGGGCCTGGAGCGGCTGCCCGCTCGGGCGCCGCAGCGGCCGGCGGTCCGGCCGGAGCTGAAGGCGGGGCAGGGCGTGAAGCTCTCGTCCGGGCGGCCCCCGGTGGTGTACCGCGTCCCGACCGACGAGAAGATCGTCTTCCTGACCGTCGACGACGGGGCGGAGAAGGATCCGGAGTTCTCCCGGATGGCCGCCGAGCTGGGCGTCCCGCTCAGCGCGTTCGTCGCCGACTACCTTGCCCGCGAGGACTACGGCTACTTCCGCCGGCTCGCCGCCCAGGGCGACATGGTGAACAACCACACCATCAACCACCGCGACCTCAGGCAACTCGGCTACGACCAGCAGCGCGACGAGATCTGTCGGCAGCAGGACCAGCTGGAGCAGCAGATCGGCGTCCGGCCGAGGCTGTTCCGCCCCCCGTACGGCGAGTACAACGACGACACCCTGCGGGCCGCCGCCTCCTGCGGCATCGAGGCGGTGCCGCTCTGGAACGAGGAGGCCTTCCCCGACCGGATGGAGTACCGCTACGAAGACCAGCGGCTGCACCCGGGGGACATCATCCTCACCCACTTCCGCGGCACCTCCCTGTGGAACGGCACCATGACCGACCTGCTCCGCAAGGTGGTGAACGAGGTCGGCGCGCAGGGCTTCACACTCGCGCGGCTCGACGACTACCTGTAGGCCCGTGGGAGGAGTCCCCGGACCCCGCGGCCCGTGCCCCGTCCGGCACGGGCCGTCCGGTGTCAGCCGAAGGAGAGGGCGTCGACGTAGACCCAGGCGCCCTCGTGCCGGACGAAGCGGCTGTGCTCGGTGAGCACGCCCTCCTCCCGCCCCTCGGTGTAGTGGGCGCGGAAGGCGACCGTGCCCTCGGCGTGGAACGCGCCGCCCTCGGTGGTGGAGAGCACCTCCAGTCCGGTCCAGCGCAGGGCCGGGTCGAGGTCGACCGCGTCCGGCCGGGTGTCGGGGTGCCAGCTGCGCAGCAGGTAGGCCTCGTCCTGGGCGACGAACGCGCTGTAGCGCGAGCGCATCAGGGCCTCGGCGGTCGGCGCGGCGGCCTGCCCCCGGTGGTAGCGGCCGCAGCAGTCGCCGTACGCGGCGGGCAGGCCGCACGGGCAGGGCGAGGACGGCAGCAGCCGGGGTGCGGGGGCGGCGGCGCGGGGTGTGGAGCGGCGTCGGGACATGGCGTCCATTCTGGCGCGTCCGCGGAGCGCTGTCCGCCGGGGGTGGCGGGGGCGCCGCGAGGACGGTCCGGCCCGGCCCGGAACGGAACAACCCTCCGTGGGCCCGGCTCCGCCCCGCCCGACCCCGCCTCAAGGACGAGTAAAAGGGCAGGTCAAGGACGTGTGTGCACAGAGTGCGCACGAAGTGTCCGCACCCGCTGCCGACGATGCGTCAGGTGGCCCGCCAAGAAGGTAGCGCCACCGGGCCCGGATGTCAGGGGGATCTGGAAATCCGGCAAAATCGTCAACGAACCGTCACTTCGCCGCGGCGCTGCGTGAGGGTCGGAGAGTGATCTTTCCGGCATATCGAACACGTGTGGGACTTGTGCTGGTCATTCGGAGATCTTTACCCCACCATCTCCGGTGGCACACCGCCCGAATCCGGCCGACCACAAGTCGGCGCAGGGCCATCCCTCAGGAGAGTTGATGAGTTCGACGGGACATCCGCCGCTCGATCCGACCGATTCGCTGGCCGCACTGTTCGGCGCCCAGGTCAGACGCACCCCGCAGGCCATCGCCGTGATCGACGGCGAGCGGCGCCTGACCTACCGTGAACTGGCCGACGCCGCCGACGCGATGGCCGGCAGGCTGGCCGGATCCGGCGTGCGCGCCGAGACCCTCGTCGGGGTCTGCCTGCCACGATCGGCGGACCTCGTGGTCACCCTGCTGGCGGTGCTGCGCGCCGGCGGTGCGTACGTACCGCTGGACCCGGCATACCCGCGGGACCGGCTGGAGCTGGTGATCGGCGACGCGCAGGCGCCCGTCGTGGTCACCGACCGTGCACACGAGAACCTGCTGGCCGGCACCGGCGCGACCCTGCTCCACACCGACGGCGACAGCCCCGCCGCGCCCCTCCCGCCCCTCGCCCCGGCCGCCGGGACCGACGCGCTCGCGTACGTGCTCTACACCTCCGGCTCCACGGGCCGGCCCAAGGGCGTCTCGGTCACCCAAGGCGGCGTCAACGCCATGCTCCGCTGGGCCGCGAACACCTACACCCCGGCCGACGTGGCCGGCGTGCTCCTCGGCACCTCGGTCTGCTTCGACATCTCGGTCTACGAGCTCTTCTTCCCGCTCGCCGTCGGCGGCACGATCGTGCTGGCGGAGAACGTGCTCGCCCTGCCCGACCTGCCGGCGCGCGACGAGGTGACGCTGGTCAACACCGTGCCGAGCGCCATGGCGGCGTTACTGCGCGGTGGCGGCCTGCCCGGCGGCGGGGGTCTGCCGGGCAGCGTACGCGTGGTCAACCTGGCGGGCGAGGCGCTGCCGCGCCACCTGGCCGACCAGGTCTACGCCCAGCCGCAGGTCGAGCGCCTGTACAACCTGTACGGACCGACCGAGGACACCGTCTACTCCACCTGGTCGCTGGTCGGCCGGAACGAGTCCGGCGAGCCCGTCATCGGCCGCCCGCTCGACGGCACCACCGGCCACGTGCTCGACGAGCAGCGGGTCGCCGTGCCGGACGGCGGCATCGGCGAGCTCTACCTCGCCGGCGAGGGCCTGGCGCGCGGCTACCACGGCCGCCCCGACCTGACCGAGGAGCGCTTCGTCACCGTCCTCGGCGAGCGCTGCTACCGCACCGGGGACCTCGTCCGCCGGCTGCCGAACGGCGACCTGGAGTACCACGGCCGCGTCGACCACCAGGTGAAGGTGCGCGGCTTCCGGGTCGAGCTCGGCGAGATCGAGGCCGTGCTCGCCGCCCACCCCGCCGTCGAGGCGGCCGCCGCCGTCGTCCAGCGCGACGGGACGGGCGACTACCTGGCCGCCTTCGTCCAGGCCGCGGCCGGTGCCGCCGAACCGACCGCCGCCGAGCTGCGTGCCCACTGCGCCGCCGCGCTGCCCGGCTACATGGTGCCGCTCGCCGTCGGGGTGCTGGACCGGATGCCGCTCACGCCCAACGGCAAGACCGACCGCAAGGCACTGCCGCCGGTGGCACGCGGCCGGGGCGGCCAGGAGGTGTTCACCGCGCCCCGCACGCCCGTCGAGGCCCGGATCGCCGAACTCTGGCGGCAGCTCCTCGGCGTCCCCGAGGTCGGCGTGCACGACGTCTTCCTTGACCTGGGCGGCCACTCGCTGCTCGCCGCTGGCCTGCTGGCCCGGATCGAGCGTCTGTTCGGTACCCGGGTCCCGCTCGCCGAGTTCTTCGCCGCGCCGACCGTCGCCGCGCTGGCCGTCCGGGTCGCCAACGGCGGCGGCGGACGTCCGTCCGTCGCGCCGCCCGAGCGCGGTGCCGCGCTGCCCGCCCGCCCCACCGCGTTCCAGCGCGAGCTCTGGCTGCACGAGTCCGTCCAGCCCGGCTCCGCGCTCTACAACGTGCCGCTGCGGGTGCGCGCCACCGGCGACCTCGACCTCGCCGCGCTCGGCCGCGCCCTGACCGAGGTGGTCCGCCGGCACGAGGTGCTGCGCACCGCGTTCGGCGGCCGCGACGGCGAGGCCTTCGCCGAGGTCCGCCCGCCCTACCCGGTCGACGTTCCGCTGCGCGACCTCACCGGTGCGGGGGAGGAGGAGCTCGACACCGCGCTGCGGGCCGAGGCCGCCCGCCCGCTCGACCTGGCCGGGGGCCGGCTGCTGCGCGCCCTCGCCCTGCGCACCGGTGACGGCCGGCACGAGCTGCTGATCACCGCCCACCACGCCGCGATGGACGGCTGGGCGGCCGGGCTGCTCCTCGCCGAGCTGGGCCGCGCCTACCGGGACGGCCAGCTCGCCGAGCCCGCACTGCAGGTCTCCGACGTCGCCCGCTGGGAGGAGCGCGCCAACGCCGCCGTGCGCGAGGACGCGCTGCGCTGGGGCGAACGGCTGGTCGGCCTGGACGCCGACCAGCACCTGCCCGGCGACCGCCCGCACCCCAACCCGCAGGACACCGCCGGCCGCCGGATCGCCCGCCGGCTCGACGCCGAGCTGGTCCGCTCGGCCGAGCGCTGGGCCGCGCAGGAGGGCGCCAGCCTCTACATGGCGGTGCTCGCCGCGCTCGGCGGCGTGCTGCACCGCTACACCGGACGCTCCGACCTGGCCGTGCTCAGCCCCTTCGCCGTCCGGCCCGTGCCCGAGCTGGAGCAGGTGCTCGGCTCGTTGATCAACACCGTCGCGCTGCGCTTCGACGCCGACGGCACCGACACCTTCCGCGACCTGGTCGCCAGGGTCCGCCCGGTGGTGCTGGAGGCCGCCGAGCACAGCGGCTTCCCCTTCCTGGAGCACGCCCGCCGGTTCGGCGACATGGCCGGGCTGACCGCCTCGCCGATCGCCCAGGTGCTCCTCGCCGTCCAGAACCACCCCGTCCCTGGCCTCGAACTCCCCGGTCTCAGCCTGCAGTTCGTCGCCGAGGTGTGCAACGGCACGGCCAAGACCGACCTCTCGCTGTTCCTGGAGTTCCCGCCCGAGGGCCCGCTGCTCTCCGCCGAGTACCGCACCTCGCGCTACGACGAGCGCTCGGTGCACGCCGCGCTCGACCACCTGGTCGCACTGCTCGCCGCCGCGGTGGCCGAACCCGACCGGCCGATCGGCGAGTTGGCGATGCTCGCGGCCGGCGACCCGGCCCTCGCCGAGACCGGCAGGGGCACCGCCGCGCCGGTGCCCGACCTTCGGCTGCACGAGCTGGTCGCCGCCCAGGCGGCCCGCAGCCCCGAGGCGGTCGCCGTCTCCGCGGCCGACGGCGTGCTCGACTACGCCGGTCTGGACGCCGCCGCGAACCGGCTGGCGCACCTGCTGGCGGCCCGCGGAGCCGGGCCCGGCACGCTGGTCGCGGTCGCCGTCCGGCGGGGCCGGCTGCTACCCGCCGCTCTGCTCGGCGTGCTGCGCAGCGGCGCCGCCTACCTGCCGCTCGACGTCGACCAGCCGCTCGCCCGCAACCGCGGGGTACTGGACGACGCCGGCACCACGCTGCTGGTCGCCGAGCGGGCCACGGCCGACGACCCGCTGCTCGACGGCCGGGCCGCCGTCCTGGTCGACGGCCCGGAGGCGGCCGCCGCCCCGCCGACCGCGCCGGCCCCGCCCGCCGCCGCCGGCCCGGAGGACCCGGCCTACCTGCTCTACACCTCCGGCTCCACCGGCCGCCCCAAGGGCGTCGCCGTCCCGCACCGGGCGATCGTCAACTTCCTCACCTCGATGGGCCGCGAACCCGGCCTCACCGAGCAGGACGTGATGGCCGCGGTCACCACCGTCACCTTCGACATCGCCGGCCTGGAGCTCTGGCTGCCGCTGGTCACCGGCGCCCGGGTGGAGATCGCCGACCGTGCCACCGCCACCGACGGCCGCGCGCTGGCCGCATGGCTGGAGCGGCGCGGCGTCACCCACCTCCAGGCGACCCCCGCGACCTGGCGCATGCTGGTGGATGCCGACTGGCCGGGCCGCCCGGGCCTGACCGCGCTCTGCGGCGGCGAGGCGCTCACCGCCGACCTGGCCGAGGCACTGCTCAAGCGCACCGACGTGCTGTGGAACCTCTACGGCCCGACCGAGACCACGGTCTGGTCCACCGTCCAGCGGGTCACCCCCGAACTGGCCGCCCACGGTGGGGTGGTGGCGCTCGGCGCGCCCATCCACAACACCCGGCTGCACCTGCTGGACGCCGGTGGCCGGCCGGTGCCGGTCAACGGCATCGGCGAGCTCTGCATCGCCGGTGCCGGCGTCGCGCTCGGCTACCACGGCCGGCCCGACCTCACCGCCGAACGGTTCACCGCCGAGCCCGGCGGCAGCGCGGGCGCACCGATGTACCGCACCGGGGACCTCGTCTGCCGCCGCGCCGACGGCCGGCTGGAGTACCACGGCCGCACCGACGCCCAGGTCAAACTGCGCGGGTTCCGGATCGAGCTCGGCGAGGTCGAGGCGGCGCTCACCGCCGTCCCCGGCGTCGGCGCGGGCGCCGCCCGGCTCGCCGACACCCCGGCCGGACCGGTCCTGGCGGGCTATGCCGTGACCGACGGCACACTCACCGAGGAGGCGCTGCGCACCGCCCTGGTCGGCCGGCTGCCGGACTACATGGTCCCGGCCGCGCTCGTGCTGCTCGACGCGCTGCCGCTGACGCCCGCCGGCAAGGTGGACCGCGCCGCGCTGCCCGCACCGGTCCTCGGCGGCACCGGGGCACCGCCCGAGGGTGACTGCGAGGAACTGCTCGCCGACCTCTGGCAGGAGGTGCTCGGCGTGCCGGCGGTCTCCCGGCACGACGACTTCTTCGCGCTCGGCGGCCACTCGCTGCTCGCCACCCGGCTGGCCGCGCGGGTGCGCGACACCTTCGAGACCGACCTGCAACTGCGCACCGTCTTCGAGGCCCGCACCCTGGCCGCGATGGCGCGCCGAATAGAGGACCGATTGCTCGTCGAGCTCGACGAGCTCGACGAACCGGACGGGCTCGACGGCCCGGACGCCGCCGGCGGGTTCGCCGGCGGTACGGACGACATGGGCGCCGGCACCGGCGCCCGCACGGGGGAGAACGCATGACCGACCAGAACGCCGCGGAGGCCCGCGAGGCCGCCCCGCTCGCCCCGGACGCCAGACGGCAGGAGCTGCTCCGCCGCCGGCTGGCCAAGGCCAGGGCCGCCAAGGAGGCCCAGCAGTCCGGCGCCGCCGCCCCCGCCCGGGGCGGCGTCCCGCGCCGGCCGGAGGGCGCACCGGCGCTGCTCTCCTCGGCCCAGCGGCGGATGTGGTTCCTGGCACAGTACGAGCCCGACAGCGCCGCCTACCACATCCCGCTCGCCCTCCACCTCGACGGCGAGCCCGACACCGCCGTCCTCGGCGCGGCCCTGGCCGACGTGCTGGCGCGGCACGACGTCCTGCGCACCGTCTACCGCACCGTCGACGGCGACGTCCGCCCCGAGCTGCTGGACGCCGCCGGCGCCGTCCTCACCACCGCCGACGTGCCCGCCGACGAGGTGGAGCGGTGGCTCGCCGACGAGGCCCGGAGGCCGTTCGACCTCGCCGCCGACCTGCCGCTGCGCGCCACCCTGCTGCGCACCGGCGGGAGCAGCGTGCTCAGCCTGGTGCTGCACCACATCGCCGCGGACGGCTGGTCGATCGGCGTCCTCTTCGCCGACCTCGCCACCGCCTACGCGGCCCGCCTGGAGGGCCGCGCGCCCGCGTTCGACCCGCTGCCGGTCCAGTACGCCGACGTCGCGCACTGGCAGCAGACCGGTCTGGCCGAGGAGCTGGCCCGTCAGGAGGCCTGGTGGCGGGAGCGGCTGAGCGGCGCCACCGCCACCGTCACCGTGCCCACCGACCGGCCCCGGCCGGCCGTGGCCGACACCCGCGGCGAGCGGATCACCGCCGACTTCGGCGCCGAGCGCAGCGCCCGGGTGCGCTCGCTCGCCGAGGGCACGGGCAGCACCACGTACATGGTGCTGCTGGCGGCGCTGCAGACCGTCCTCTCCCGCTACACGGGCGCCGAGGACGTGGTGGTCGGTACCCCGGTCGCCGGGCGCACCCGCAGCGAGACCGAGCCGCTGGTCGGCTGCTTCGTCAACACCCTCGCGATGCGCACCGACCTCTCCGGCGACCCGACGGTCCGGCAGCTGCTGGAGCGGGTCCGCGAAGGGACGCTTGGTGCGTTCGGCCACCAGGACCTGCCGTTCGAGCGGCTGGTCGACGTGCTGGGGCTGGAGCGGGAGCTCGCGCACACCCCGCTCTTCCAGGTCATGCTCAACGTCCACAACCAGGCCGAGGCCACCGTCCGGCTGCCCGGCCTGAAGGCCGGCTGGCGGCCCGTCGGCACCGACACCGCCAAGTTCGACCTCTCCGTGGCCGTCGTCGACCAGGGCGGCGACCTCATCGCCGACCTGGTCTGGCGCAGCGAGCTGTACGACGAGGCGACCGTCCGCCGTGTCTTCGGCCACCTCACCACGGTGCTCGACGCGATGGCCGAGGACCTCGACCGTCCGCTCGCCGAACTGCCCCTGCTCACGCCGGCCGAGGAACGCCTGCTCACCGAGTGGGACGACACCGTGCGCGACTGGGACCTCGGCGACACGCTGCACGGCCTGGTCGAGGAGCAGGCCCGGCGCACCCCCGACGCGCCGGCCGTCCGCGGGGCCGACGGCGTGCTCGACTACGCCGGGCTCGACGGCCGGGCCAATGCGCTGGCCCTGCGGCTGCGCGCGCTCGGGGTCGGCCCGGACCGCCCGGTCGGCCTGCTGATGGAGCGCTCGGCCGCGCTGGTCGTCGGCATGCTCGGCATCCTCAAGGCCGGCGGCGCCTACCTGCCGCTCGACCCGGTCTACCCGGACGAGCGGATCCGCGACCTGCTGGCCTCGGCCGGGGCCGCCGCGGTGGTCACCACCGAGGACCTCGTGAGCCGGCTCGACGCGGCCACGCCGGTGGTCGTCCCGGACGGCTCGACCGCCGCGCACGGCCCCGAGGTGGACGTCCGCCCCGAGCACCTCTGCTACCTGATCTTCACCTCCGGCTCCACCGGCGCGCCCAAGGGCGTCGCCGTCGAGCACCGCAGCTACCGCAACTACCTGCACGGACTGCGCGAGCGGATCGGCGGCGACCAGCAGGGCTGGAACTGGGCGCTGGTCTCCACCTTCGCCGCCGACCTCGGCACCACCAACGTGTTCGGCGCGCTCACCGGCGGCGGCTGCCTGCACCTGCTCACCCGTGACCAGGCCACCGATCCGGAGGCCTTCGCCGCCTATGCGGCCGAGCACCGCATCGACGCGATGAAACTGGTCCCCAGCCACCTGGAGGGGATCGCCGCGCACGGCGCCGGCCTCGACGGGATCCTGCCCGGCAGGCTGCTGATCTGCGCCGGCGAGGCGCTGCGGCCGGACCTGGTCGCCCGGATCAGGGCGGCGCGCCCCGACCTGCTGCTGCACAACCACTACGGGCCGACCGAGACCACCGTCTCCATGCTCGGCGCCCCCGTCCCGGCCGACCTCGTGGACGCGGCCACCGCGCCGCTCGGCCGGCCCTTCGGCAACGTCGGCGCGCACGTCCTGGACGCCCGGCAGCGACGCGTCCCGGTGGGCGTCCCCGGCGAGCTGTACGTCTCCGGTGGCGGCGTCGCCCGCGGCTATCTCGGCCGGGAGGACCTCACCGCCGAGCGCTTCACCCAGGTGCGCGGCCGGCGCTGCTACCGCACCGGCGACCTGGTCCGGCGGCGCCCGGACGGCGCGATCGAGTTCCTCGGCCGGGTCGACCACCAGGTCAAGATCCGCGGCTTCCGGGTCGAGATCGGCGAGGTCGAGGCCGAGCTGACCGGTCGCCCCGAGGTGCGTGAGGCCGTGGTGGTCGCCCGCGGCGAGGGCGCCGCCCGTAACCTGGTCGGCTACCTGGTGCCCGCCGACCCGGCCGGCGCCCCCGACCCGGGTGAGCTGCGCGCCGCGCTGCGCAGCCGACTGCCCGACTACATGGTGCCGGCCGCCCTGGTCGTCCTGGACGCCCTGCCGCTGAACCCCAACGGCAAGGTCGACCGGACCGCCCTGCCGGAGCCGATCGCCGTCCAGCCCGTCGGGGGAGGCGGTGAATTGGCCACGGCGACCGAGCGTGAGGTGGCAGCCGCGTACCGGAGCGTCCTGGCCTCCGACGAGATCGGCGCCGCGGACGACTTCTTCGCGCTCGGCGGCGACTCCTTCTCCGCCGTGCACGCCGTCCGCCTGATCGGCCGCGGTCTCTCGGTGATCGACCTGTTCCAGCATCCGACCGTCCGCGAACTCTCCGCACTGCTCGACGCCCGGGCCGGCGGCACCGCGGACGAGGGCCCGCGCACCCTGCTGCACAAGCTCACCCGTGGCAACGCGCCCGCCGGGCTGAACGTCGTCTGCGTGCCCTACGGCGGCGGAAGCCCGATCACCTTCCAGCCGCTCGCCGACGCCCTGCCGGCCGACCACCGGCTCTACGCCGTCGAGCTGCCCGGCCACGACCCGAGCCGACCCGACGACGAGCTCGCCGAACTCGACTCCCTGGCCGACCGGTTGACCGAGCAGATCGCCGAGCGCATCGACGGCCCGGTGCTGCTCTACGGCCACTGCCTCGGCGGCGCGCTCGCCACCGCGCTGGCCTCCCGGCTGGAGGCGGCCGGCGTCGAACTGCGCGGCGTCGCCCTCGGCGGGACCTTCCCCGCGGCCCGGCTGCCCGGCCGGTTCGCCGAGTGGATGGCCAAGCGGCTGCCCGGCGACCGGATGCTCTCGAACCGCTCCTACCTCGACTACCTGCGCGCCATGGGCGGCTTCACCGACGTCTACGACCAGGCCGAGCAGGACTTCCTGGTCCGGGCGCTGCGCCACGACGTGCGGCAGGCCGAGGAGTTCTACACCCGAGCCTACGGGGACGGCCGGCCGGCGCCGATCGCGGCGCCGATCCTGTGCGTCGTCGGGGAGAAGGACCGCGCCACCCAGCTCTACGAGGAGCGGTACGCCGAGTGGGAGCACTTCGGCGACACCGTCGACCTGGCCGTGATCCCGCGCGCCGGGCACTACTTCCTCAAGCACCAGGCCGACGAACTCGCCCGCGTCATCTCCGGGTTCGGTGCCACCGGTGCGGTGGCCGAGCAGGTCGCGGCCAAGCGCCCGGCCGCCCGGGCCGACCTCGCCACCTTCGCCAAGGTGGCGATCGGGCAGTTCGTCTCGATGATCGGCACCAGCCTCTCCACCTTCGCGCTGGGCGTCTGGGTCTACCAACAGACCGGCTCCGCATTCGACTTCGCGATGATCTCGGTGGTCGCGGTGCTGCCGGCCGTCCTCCTGCTGCCGATCGCGGGCGCGGTGGCCGACCGGGTCGACCGGCGCAAGATCATGATCGTCACCGACACCGTGGCGGCCGCCGGCATGCTCTCGCTCGGGTTGCTGCTCTGGGCCGACCTGCTGGAGGTCTGGCACATCTACGTGGTGGCCTGCATCGGCGCGGTCTGCTCGGCCTTCCAGCGCCCCGCCTACCTCGCGGCGATCACCCAGCTCGTCCCCAAGCGCTACCTGGGCCAGGCCAACGGACTGGCCCAACTCGGCACCGGGGCAGGCGACATGATGGCCGTCCTGGCCGGCGGCGTGCTGGTCTCGCTGATCGGCCTGCACGGCGTGGTGCTCTTCGACATGGCGACCTTCCTCACCGGCGTCACCTGCCTGCTGCTGGTGCGCTTCCCGGACGCGATGTTCGACAAGCAGGAGGAGCCGCTGCTGCGCGAGGTCGTCACCGGCTGGCGGTACATCGTCCGCCGGCACAGCCTCGTCGCCATGGTGGTCTTCTTCGTCGTCTTCAACTACCTGTTCGCGGTTGCCACCGTGCTGATCACCCCGATGGTGCTGGCCGGGGGATCCGCCGTCCAGCTCGGCGTGATCACCGCCGTGGGCGGGGTCGGCGCGATGACCGGCGCGCTGGTGATGGCCCTGTGGGGAGGCACCCGGCGGCGCGCCCTCGGCATGATCGGCTTCACCTCGGTGGTGGGCCTGGCCGCCGTCGTCGCCGGCAGCCGGCCGCAGGCCGCGCTCACGGCCTGCGGGCTCTTCGTCCTCTGGGCCGCCCTGATGATCCTCAACTCGCACTGGATGGCGCTGATCCAGACCAAGGTCGGGATGGAGCTGCAGGGCCGCGTCCTGGCCACCAACCAGATGCTCGCCATGTCGATGATGCCGCTCGGCTTCCTCACCGCCGGACCGCTCTCCGACCACGTCTTCGAGCCGCTGATGCGCCCCGGCGGCGCGCTCGCCGACTCGGTCGGCATGGTCCTCGGGACCGGCCCGGGTCGCGGTGCCGGCCTGCTGCTGGTCCTGGTCGGCCTGGTGCTGGCGGTCTGGGGCCTGATCGGCCTCGCCTACCGCCCGCTGCGCCTGATCGAGGACCTGCTGCCGGACGCCCTGCCGGACGCCGAGATCGGCGACAAGGACGCCATCCAGGCCGAGGCCGACCGCCTGCTGGCCCTCGCCGAGGCCGCCCGCTCGGGTGGTGCGGACGCCGTGGTACCCGGTGCCCGCCCCGCGCCCGCCGCGGACCGGCCCGAGAATCCCGTTCCCGCCGGCGCCGGCCGGTAGCCGTACCTCGCCGGGCCCGTCCCGGCCCGTCCCGCCCCGCTGCCCGACACCGGGCAGCGGGGCGGGCACCCGCCACGCCGGTGACCTCGAGCGACGCTCTGCCTGCAAGTGGTGATCATGTCCTTCGCGTGCGACGCTCCGGGCGGAGGTAGCACCATGACCAAGAACCGCCGGGACATCAACTCCCTCAGCCAGACCGAGCTGGACGACTACATCCACGCGATCGGGATCCTTCGCGCCCGGTCGGCGGCCGACCCGGACGACCCCACCGGGTACGACTTCCAGGCGGCCCTGCACAACGACATGTTCGTCGGCCCCTGCGAGCACGGCAGCGACCTCTTCCTGCCGTGGCACCGTTCGCACCTCTACCACTTCGAGAGGCTGCTCCAGGAGTCCGACCCGCCGCGGACGGCCGACGTCACGCTGCCGTACTGGGACTGGCTCCACCCGGAGCCGGTCGGGAAGTTCCCGCCCGCCTTCGCCCTGCCCGGCCTCGCCGCCCAGCGCAACGATGTGGCGACCGACCTACCGCCCGACACCCTGCAGATCGTCACGCAGGAGACCGACCAGGGAGAGTTCGCCGGCTACCCGGCGGCGCACCCGGGCGGCGACTTCGGGCGCCTGGAACTCGGCCCGCACAACTACATGCACGGGGTGTTCATCGGCGGGGACATGGAAGACCCGTCGACGGCCGCACAGGACGCGATCTACTTCAGCTTCCACGCCTTCATCGACCTGCTCTGGGCCGAGTGGCAGCGCCGCAACGGCGCGCCGCCCGTCACCTCGCCCGACCACGACCTGCGTGGCTTCCTCTCGCAGGCCAGGCACAAGGTGGCGGACTTCGCCGACACCGTGGCGCTGGGCTACGAGTACGAGTACACCGAGCGGCTGAAGAACGACTTCGCGGTGCCGGTGCCCGTGCCGGTCGAGCGCAGCCTGCTCGCGACCCGGCCGCTCAGCCTGGTCTCGGCGCCCGACCTCGCGACGCAGATGCGGGAGGCCTCCCGGGCCCAGTTCGGTCTGGTGGCCACACCGAAGGGCGGCCGCAAGGTCGTGGTCCGCCTCGACGAGCTGAAGGTCCCGCTGACCGGCAGCTACCTGCTGCACGCATACGTGCACCCGGGCGACGTTCCGTTCCGTGCCGACGACGCGGAGTTCGCCGACCGCTACGGCGTCGGCTACGCCGTGCTGTGGCGGGCCCACGCGGGCCCCGCGGACGGCGGTCACGAGCACGGGACCGGCCGCGACCACGGCGGCGAGCAGCCCCACGCCCACCACCCGAGCACCTGCACCGTCCGGTTCGACGTGACGGCGGTCCTGGCGAAGTCACCGGAGGCCCCCGGGGCCCAGGTCCTGACCCTCCGGTACAGCCCCGCGCCCACCGCCACCGGTCAGCCCCAGCGCCCGCCCGAGCTGGTCCGGGAGGTCGCCCTGAAGGACGTCATGATGGAGGTGTACGGCTGATGCGCACTCCGGTGTACGAGCTCCACATCAAGCCGCTGTTCCGGGCCACCGACCGGGAGCACATGGCCTTCTCCCTCGACCTCTGGGACTACGACTCCGTGGTCGCCAACGCCGACGACGTCCTCGCCCGTGTGGACGGCGCCGGGATGCCCCCGGACGACGGCGGAGGTCCCTGGCCCGAGGAGTGGATCGCGCTCTTCCGCCGCTGGCACGAGGGCGGACACAAGCGCCTGGAAGTCGGCACGGCGGACTTCACCCTCGCCCGGACGGCCACCGTCGTGACCCTCACCGCGACCGGGACGTTCCCCGGCGCCGGCTTCGAGGGCTGGCTCCAGCTGGAGAGCGAGACGGACAGCGCGAAGACCTACGTCCTCTACTTCGAGGCCCCGGACAGCCCGGGCGCCGGCACGCCCGGCACGTTCACCCGGAAGGAACGGTACAAGGCGACCGACACCCGCGCCGTCTTCGTGCACGACAGCAAAGGCGTGCACGAGCTGGGCTGAGCCCGCCGGCCCGTCCGCGAGCCCCGCCGAGCCGAAACCGGCCGGCGGGATCGCCGTGCGCGTCCTACCGGGCGCGCCTGATGGAGTAGTTGAACTCCGCCGTGCCGAAGCTGCGCATCAGCCGCAGCCAGAACGGCATCAGCATCTCCATGCCCCGGGCGCCCGTGATGTCCCCAAGGTCGATCACCGAGTCCGCCGGCCAGCCGAACTCGCCGAGCAGGGCGACCGCCGCGGCCTTGGCACCGGCGTCGTTGCCGGCGATGAACAGGTTGTGCTCGCCCGCCAACCGGCCCGGGTCGACCATCAGCGGCGCGGTGACCGTGTTGAGCGCCTTCACCACCCTGGCGTCCGGGAACTCCCGCTGGATCTGCTCGCCCACGCTGTCCGTGTCGACCGGGTCCAGCGAGACCTCGCCCTCGGCCGAGAAGACCAGCGGGTTGGAGATGTCCACCAGCAGCTTGCCGGCCAGCCGCTCGGCGCCGGCCGCCCGCAGGGCCGCCAGCGAGACCGTCCCCGAGGTGGCGTTCAGCACCACCTCGCCGAAGGCCGCCGCGTCCGCGAACGTCCCCGCGTGCCCGGTCGGGCCCGCCTGCTCCGCCCAGGCCAGCCCGGTCTCGTTGTCCTTGGTCCGCGAGCCCAGCGTCACCTCGTGGCCGAGCGCCACCAGCTTGTCCGCGATCGTGCGGCCGACCGTACCAGTGCCGATGATTCCGAATCGCACAGTTTCTCCGTCTCTCCGGGCCCGTGCCCCGTGACCCGGGCCGCGATGACGATAGTTCAAGCAGCCCGGTCCGTGCGGGGAATAGCCGCGAACGGGCGACCGCCGACCGGACCACCCCCGCTGGTGGCGGCCGGTCCACCGCCGAACCATGGTCGCCATGAACCGAACCAACAGACCGTACGTCCGGGCCGCCTCCCTGCTCGCCGGCCTCGCGCTGCTCGGCCCCGCCGCCGTGGCCCGCGCCGACGTCACGACCGTCTCCTTCGGCACCGACCGGACCGCCTGGGACCGCAACGAGCCGGGCCTCTCGCCCGAGGAGGTCGCCGAGTCCGACTTCGGCGTCCGCTTCTCCGTGCCGCTCGACGGCCAGGTCTTCGCCCAGCCGCTGGTGATCGGCCCGACCGTGGTCGTGGCCACCGAGACCAACCACGTCTACGGGATCGAGGCGAAGACCGGGAAGATCACCTGGCACCGGGCGATGGGCGCGGCCTGGCCCTCCGCCGCGATCGGCTGCTCCGACCCGGGGCCCAACGTCGGCACCACCTCCACCCCGGTCCACGACCCGGCGACCGGCACCGTCTACCTCACCAGCAAGGTGAACGACGGCCCCGACGACAAGCACCCGCACTACTACGTGCACGCCGTCGACGCCCAGACCGGCGCAGAGCGCAGCGGCTGGCCGGTCACCGTCCAGGGCGACCCGGTCAACGCCCCCGGCAAGCCGTTCAACGCCTACCGCTCGCTCCAGCGACCCGGGCTCCTGCTGCTCGGCGGCTCGATCTACTTCGGCTTCGGATCGCTCTGCGGCATCGGCGACTACATCGGCACCCTGGCAGGCCTCGACACCCGCACCCGCAAGCTCACCCTCTGGTCCACGGTGGCCGGCTCCGACACCCAGCGGGCCTCCATCTGGATGGCCGGCAGCGGCCTCGTCTCCGACGGCCCCGGCCGGATCATCCTGACCACCGCCAACGGCCCGGGCGCCGGCGCCTCGCCCGCACAGGGACCCGGCAGCAAGCCGCCCGGCGGCCTCGGCGAGTCGGTGATCCGCTTCGCCGTGAACAGCGACGGCACCTTCGCGCCGAAGGACTTCTTCAGCCCCACCAACAACGCCACCCTCGACAAGAAGGACACCGACCTCGGCTCCGGCGGCCCGGTCGCCCTCCCGTCGACCGTCTTCGGCACCCCCGCCCACCCCCGGCTGCTGGTCCAGGTCGGCAAGGACGGCCGGATCTTCCTGCTCGACCGGGACGACCTCGGCGGCATGGGCCAGGGGCCCGGCGGCACCGACAAGGCGGTCGGCATCACCGGCCCCTACGGCGGCGTCTGGGGCCACCCCGCGGTCTGGGGCGGCGACGGCGGATACGTCTACACGGTGGAGAACTTCGGCAAGCTGCGCGCCCTGAAGTACTCCGTCAACTCCGCCGGCGACCCGCAGCTGACCAGCGCCGGAACCAGCGCCGAGGACTTCCTCAAGATGTCCGGCTCACCCGTCGTCACCTCCGACGGCACCCGCTCCGGCTCGGCCCTGGTCTGGGCGATCTGGTCCGGCACCGGCCAGTACGGCGAGGGAGGCGAGCTGCGCGCCTACGACCCGGTGCCGGTCGGCGGCACGCTGAAGCTGCGGCGCTCCTTCGCGCTCGGCACGGTCAGCAAGTTCTCCGTCCCGGCCACCGACAAGGGCCGGATCTACGTGGGCACCAAGGACCACCACCTGGTCGCCCTCGGCCGACCCGCGGCCTTCGCCTGACCGGCGGCCGCCGACCGGGCCGGAGCGGCCGAGCTCGTCGGGCGGTTCGTCGCCGAAGCCGATCGAGCGGACGTGCACCGGACGTTCACCGGGCCGTCGTGCGGGTGGGCGTACGGGTGGACGGCGGCAGTGGACGGCCCGCGACACCCGGGTGGGCCGGCGTCCCGGTGCTCAGCGGCCCCGGGTCACCACGAAGCCCGGCAGCGCCAGCAGGAACTCCCGGGCCTCGGCTGCCTCCTCGGACGGCTCGGCCGGCGCGGGCGCGGCCTCCATCACCTCGGCGATCTCCCGCTCGGCGGCGGCCACCAGCCCGTCAGCCGCCGCCCGGGCGCTCTCCACGCACCCGTACGCGGTCAGCCGCTCCGACAGCCAGCGGACCTCCTCCGCCGCACCCGGGCCCCGCTGCGCCCGCGTCCCCTCCAGGTAGCGCTCGGTGCGGGCGCGCTCCGCCGGGGTGCAGCGCTCCAGCAGGTGGATCAGCAGCAGCGTGCGCTTGCCCTCCCAGAGGTCCCCGGCGATCTCCTTGCCGTAGTCGGCCAGCGTGCCGACGAGGTTCAGCACGTCGTCCTGGATCTGGAAGGCCGCGCCCAGGTACCAGCCGAACCGGTCGAGCCGGGTGGCCTCGGTGTGCGCACCCTCGGCGACCAGCAGTCCGGCGCGGCACGGGTAGAGGAAGGTGTACCAGGACGTCTTCTTGAGGCACATCCGGTAGTAGTCGGCGGGCGCCAGGTCGCACGCGTTGTCGCGGATCCAGGCGATCTCCATCGCCTGCCCCTCCAGCGACTGGCGGCACATCAGCTCCGTCTCCTCGAACAGCCGCCAGGCCAGCTCGCCGCCGAGCTCCCGCCGGTTGGCCATCAGCCGGCGCAGCCCGAGCAGGTTGGTCGCGTTGCCGACGTTCAACGCCACCTCGACCCCGTACGCGGCGGAGAGCGTCGGCAGACCCCGGCGCAGCTCGCTGCCGTCCTGGATGTCGTCGTGGATCAGGAACGCGTTGTGGAACATCTCGACGGTCACCGCGGGGTTGAGCGCCCGCTCCGGCCGGCCGCCGAAGGCCTCACAGGTGGCCAGGCAGAGCGCACCCCGCAGTCCCTTGGACGGCCGGACGGGGTAGTCGCCCGCCAGGTCGTAGAGATACGGCGGACTCTGCTCGGGGATGTGCCGCAGCAGTTCGGCGACGGTCCGCTCGCGGTGGCGGGTCAGGACCCGGTCGACCAGCGGCTCGGCGTCGGCGAGTGCCCGCCCCGGCCCCGTCACCCCTGCCGACCTTCGGCGCCGTCGCCGGACCCGGCCCCCTCGCGTTCGGGGCCGAAGGCGGCGCGCAGCGACCGGTTGGCGAAGGCCGGTGCCAGCGCGCTCAGGTTGAGCAGCAGGTCGAGGATGTCGTGTGCGTTGGCGGTCAGCTGCCGGGTCTGCTCGGCGGCGTCGCCCCGGGTGCCGTCCTGGACCCGGGCGCTCACGGCGTCGATCAGCTGGTGGGTGTTCTCCGAGACCCGGTGGACCAGGCGGTCGAACTCCTCCTCGTCGACGCGGTGCTCGGAGGTGAGCCGGGTACCGGCCGCCTTCGCGTCCGCCAGTCCGGCGGCCAGCTCGCGCTCCAGCACCGCGGCGGCCTCCATCACCGCCCGCGAGCCCTGCTCGCCCAACTCACTGAACCGACCGGCGTCGGGCATGGCTGACCTCCTGGTTCGCGCTCCGGACGGCCCGGGGCGGCGGGGCCGGCGGCAGGGCAGAGCGCCGCCTCGATCGCAGATCGTACCCGCTCGTGAGCGGAGCGTGTCCGTCCGCCCGCTCCGGCGTGGCTGCGGCTCGGGGCGGGGGTTCGCCCGCGCGCTTCCGGGGTGCGGGATCGCCCTGTTCGGGCGCGGGTGGCGCTCCGGGTGGGCCCCGGCGCGTCGCGGGTCGCCTCCGCGGCGGTCACTGGTAGTAGTTGCGTGGCTGCGCCGAGGGATCGTGTGATGCCGGGCGGCCGACTCGACAAGGTGTGCGCCGCTGCCGCCGTCCTGCTCGCCGCGGTGCCGGGTTCTGGACAAGGAGCGGTCATGGGTGGCAGGCAGCGCCGGCCGAGAGTGCGGAGCCCTCGACCGGGCGGGAGCGTCGGGGCCGGCCGGGCGCGGGTGGACACCCGGGTGGAGATCGCCCGTTTGGAGGGCTACCTGGCATGGGAGGCCGAGGTGTCGGCGGCCGCTCGGGACGCCAAGGCCTTCGCCGCGCAGTTCCCCTGGCTGTCGCCGGGGGAGCGGGAGAGCCTCGAACAGGCCTACGCCGCCGAGCGGTTGCGCTACGCCGAGGATGTCGTGGACCGTGCCGTGGAGCGCTGCCGGCAGCTGGCGGCCCGGTACCGCGAGGAGTGCCGCGGGATCTGCGCCCGCTGGGCGGCGGTCTGCCTCTCGGTCGCGTTCGGCGTGGTGCTGCTCGCCGTGGTGCCGTTCGCGCTGCGCCCCTGACCGTCCGTCCGTCACCCGGTCGATCGGGCGACCGCCGGCCCGAAGCGACGGGGCCCGCCACACCTCGACGGTGCGGCGGGCCCGTCGCTTCGGGCCGCGGATCAGTGGTGGCCGTGGCCGCTGGCGATCTCCTGGTGTTCCTCGGCGGTGGGCTTGGCGATCTGGCTGCCCTGGCCGTAGAAGCCGCGGGAGAGCTTGACCCGGGTGCGCTCCAGCAGGCCGACCTTGCGGGCCACACCGTTCTCGTCCACCTCGGCCGGCAGCATGTGCGGCTGCGGCTGCTCGTGCGAGGTGAGCGTGTACAGCCGGTCCTGTGGCAGCGGGGCGTGCACCTCGATGTACTCGCCGTGCTGCAGTCGCTGGATGACGCCGGTCTCCCGGCCGTGCAGCACCTTCTCCTTGTCCCGGCGCTGCAGGCCGAGGCACCACCGCTTGGTGATGACGAAGATCACCACGGGCACCACGAAGAAGCCGATCCGTGCGGCGTTGGTGATCGCGTTGATCGACAGGTCGAAGTGGGTGGCGAGCAGGTCGTTTCCGCCGGCGGCGAGCAGGACCAGGTAGAGGCTGACCCAGGCCGCACCGAACGCCGTCCGGACCGGTGCGTTGCGCGGACGGTCCGCGATGTGGTGCTCGCCCCGGTCGCCGGTGATCCAGGCCTCCAGGAACGGGTAGCCCCAGATCGCCGCGAGCACCAGCGGGAAGATCATCAGCGGGACGAACACCCCCATGTTGAGGGTGTGGCCCCACAGGCCGATCTCCCAGCCCGGCATGATGCGGATCAGGCCTTCGGAGTAGCCCATGTACCAGTCGGGCTGGGCGTCCGTGGAGACCTGGTCGGGCCGGTACGGCCCGTACAGCCAGATCGGGTTCACGGTGGCGATGGCCGACATGAAGGCGACGACGCCGAACACCAGGAAGAAGAACCCGCCGGCCTTGGCCATGTAAACCGGCATCAGCGGCATGCCGACCACGTTCTGCTCGGTCCGGCCGGGCCCCGCGAACTGGGTGTGCTTGTGGTAGAAGACCAGGATCAGGTGGGCCACCAGCAGGCCGAGCATGATCCCCGGGATCAGCAGGATGTGCACGGTGAACAGTCGCGGCACGATGTCGACGCCGGGGAACTGGCTGCCGAAGATGAAGAACATCAGGTAGGTGCCGACGATCGGCACGGCGAGGACCGCGCCCTCCATGAACCGGATGCCGGTGCCGGAGAGCAGGTCGTCGGGCAGCGAGTAACCCATGAAGCCGTCGAACATGCCGAGGATGAGCAGCCCGGCGCCGAAGAGCCAGTTGATCTCGCGCGGCTTGCGGAACGCGCCGGTGAAGAACACGCGCATCATGTGCACCAGCATGGCGGCGACGAACACGATCGCCGACCAGTGGTGGATCTGCCGCATCAGCAGGCCGCCCCGGATGTCGAAGCTGATGTCCACCGTCGAGCGGTAGGCCTCGGACATCTCGACGCCGCGGAGCGGGATGTACTGCCCCTCGTAGATCACCTCGGCCATGGAGGGCTTGAAGAAGAGGGTCAGCCAGACGCCCGTCAGGATGATGATGACGAAGGTGTACAGGCAGATCTCGCCCAGCATGAAGGACCAGTGGTCCGGGAAGATCTTGCGGATGTTCGACTTGGCCAGGGCGTAGATCCCGAGCCTGCCGTCGGTCCAGTCGGCGAGGGCCTCCACCTTGTTGGCGGGCTCGGCCCGCGTGCTGGTGACCGGTCCCGGGCTCGACTGCTGGTCGGCTCTCACGACGGGCTCCCCGGCGTCCGCTGCGAACCGACCGGGGAGCCTGCCTGCGGGGCTGCCGGCCGGCGGAGTGTTGTGATCATGGGACCTCTCGATGCGGGGCGGCCGGGGGGCCCGGCGTCGCGGATCCGCCGATCCGCCGGCCCCGTTGCTCAAAGTGATGGAGCGCTTACTCTGCCATGCTGTCGGCAGCGGGCCGCCTGTGCACGTCCATCGGCCCGTCCGGCGGCTCGTGTCGGCCCGTCCGGGGGGTCTTGACGCCGTTCGGCCGCCGGTGGGGGGTGCCGGGGGCCGCCCGAGTGCTGGTGACGTCTCGCTGAATCGATTCGCCGCGCGCCGTGCGCCGGGAAGGCGTGGTCCCCGTCCTACGCTGCGCCAATGGTGGATCACCGTGAACTCTTCGAGGACGTGACCGCGACCCTGGCCCACGCCGGGTTCGACACCGGACGGGGGCCGTCGGGCCTGCGGATCGGCCACCGGCCGCAGGGCGTGGTCGTCGGTTGGACGCCGACGGAGGCGTGGGCCGACGGGCCGGCCGGGTGGCCGGACGGCGTCGACGGCTTGGACGGCTTGGACGGCATGGACGGCGACGGCGGCGCGGCGGGCCCGCCCCCGGCCGACGTCGTCCGGGCGGCGGTGAGCGGTGCCGTCGCCGTGGTACTCCGGGCCTCCGGCTACCGGGTGACCGAGACCGCGGCCGACAGCGTGCTCGTCACCGCCGGCCCGCCACCGGTCGAGGCCGCGCCCGACCCGCGGGCCGAGCCGGCCGCAGTCCCCGAGCAGTGGTGGGGCTGACGGCGGCGGTGGCGCAGCGGGGGTCCGCCCCGCGGCAACACGGGGGCCGCGCCGTGACCGGGTCGCGTCAGTCGGCGGAGGTGGCGCGGCGGGAGGGCAGCAGTTCCGCGATGTCGTGCGGCAGCACGGCGGCGATCTTGTCCATCAGCTCCGGTGCGAGTGCCGCGTCCAGGACTTCGAGGACGGCGGCCGACTCCAGGATCCCGCCGTCGTCGCTCGTCCCCGCCCGGGCCGCGACCCGGCCGGCGAAGACGGCCAGGCTGAACCGTTCGCCGGAGGCGTGTGCCAGTCCGTGCTCCTCGGTCTGGTGCGCGGCCTCCCGGACGGGGGCCGCCAGCTCGGGCGGCAGCTGGGCGGCCACATGCGCGGCGAGCCCGGCCGGGAGGCGCTCGCCGAGCGTCTGCAGGACGGCCGCGGTGGCCTGTGCGGCGGCGGGCCGGTCCGGCAGGCCGGTGAGCTGCTGCACGGTGGCGATGATCTCGTCGTACCTCATGGCCGAGTCCCCTTCCGCCCGCCCCGGCGAAGCCCTGTCTGCGAGGCTACGCCGCCCACTTCGACGGCTGCCACAGCGCCGCGTGCAGCGGTGGCGGACAGGCGGGCCCGGGCCCGGCTCCCCGGGCAGGACCGGGACGGCTCGATCGCGCGCTCGCCCGAACGGGTGAGCGGGGCCCGGCGCGTCCTATGGTGGAAGGGCCCGGCAGACGCGGGCGCAGGAGCGGATCCCGATGGAGCGTCGCACGCCGAAGAACGAGGACCGGACGACCGGGCCCGGCGGCCTGACCGTCTCCGTCCGCCCCTGGGCCGGTGGGACCGTGCTGACCCTGAGCGGCGAGCTGGACATGGTCTCCGCCGACCTCCTCCGGACCGCACTCGACTCGGCGCTGCAGACCGCCGGCACGACCGTCGTGATCGACTGCGGCGGTCTGGGGTTCTGCGACTCCACGGGCCTGAACGCGATGCTGCGCGGTCGGGCGATCGCGGACGCCGGTGGCAGCCGGATCGAACTCGTGCGCCCTCGCCCGCTCGTCCTGCGGATGCTCGAACTCACCGGCGCCACCGATGCCTTCCGGATCCGCGACGAGCCGCCCGACTGACCGGAATCACGTCCTGGGCCGGTGCGCGGCCGGAACCGCGCGGCCGCGGTTCGGGTGCGGGCCCGCACCGCCGGGACCGGTGCCGGACCTCCCGCCTCCGCCGCCTGTCACCGCGCGCGAACCGATGGCACAGTGGTAGCTGGGGCGGCGTAGCCGCTCCCGCGGCCCGGTGGCGTCCGGACGGCCCGCCCCGCCGTACGGCCGATCCGGAGGACGGTACCCGTGAGCGATGCACCGGTGACGCCCCCGTACGGGCACGGGCCCGTACCGGAGGACGCCGAGCAGCGGGCCCGGGCCGCCGATCAGGGACTGCGGCAGCTGCTGGCCGGTCTGACGGCGGTGCGCGACGGCGACTTCCGCACCCGGCTGGCTCCCGGGCAGCCCGGGGTGCTCGGGGAGATCGCCGACGTCTTCAACGGCATGGCCGACCAGCTCTCCCGGGTGGCCGACGAGGTGACCAGGGTGGCCCGGGAGGTGGGCACCGACGGGCGGCTCGGCGGGCAGGCCGACGTCCGGGACGTCTCCGGGACCTGGCTCCAGCTCACCGACTCCGTCAACGCGATGGCGGGGAACCTGACCTGGCAGGTGCGCAACATCGCGCAGGTGACCACGGCGGTGGCCCGCGGTGACCTCACCCAGAAGATCGAGGTGGACGCGCGCGGCGAGATCCTGGAGCTGAAGATCACCGTCAACACCATGGTCGACCAGCTCTCCTCGTTCGCCGACGAGGTGACCAGGGTGGCCCGGGAGGTGGGCACCGACGGGCGGCTCGGCGGGCAGGCGCAGGTGCCCGCGGTGGCCGGCACCTGGCGCGACCTGACCGACTCGGTCAACTCCATGGCCGGCAACCTGACCAGCCAGGTCCGGGCCATCGCCCAGGTGGCGACCGCGGTCGCCGAGGGCGACCTGACCCAGAAGGTCTCGGTCGCGGCGCGCGGCGAGATCCTGGAGCTGAAGACGACCATCAACACGATGGTCGACCGGCTCTCCTCGTTCGCCGGCGAGGTGACCAGGGTGGCCCGGGAGGTGGGCACCGACGGGCGGCTCGGCGGGCAGGCGGACGTCCGGGACGTCTCCGGGACGTGGCGGGACCTCACCGAATCCGTCAACGTCATGGCGGACAACCTCACCGCACAGGTGCGCTCGATCGCCGAGGTGACCACCGCGGTCGCCGAGGGCGACCTCACCCAGAAGATCCGGGTCGACGCCCGGGGCGAGATCCTGGAGCTGAAGGAGACCATCAACACGATGGTCGACCAGCTCTCCGCCTTCGCCGACGAGGTCACCCGGGTCGCCCGGGAGGTCGGCACCGCCGGGAACCTGGGCGGCCAGGCCACCGTCCGGGGCGTCTCCGGCACCTGGAAGGACCTCACCGACAACGTCAACGTGATGGCCTCCAACCTGACCGGGCAGGTCCGCTCGATGTCCGAGGTCGCCACCGCCGTCGCCCGGGGCGACCTCTCCCGGAAGGTCACCATCGAGGCCAAGGGCGAGGTGGCCGCTCTCGCCGACGCGATCAACACCATGGTCGACACCCTGTCGGCCTTCGCGGGCGAGGTGACCAGGGTGGCCCGCGAGGTCGGCACCGAGGGCATCCTCGGCGGCCAGGCACGGGTACCCAACGTCGCCGGGACGTGGAAGGACCTCACCGAGAACGTCAACTCGATGGCGACCAACCTCACCAACCAGGTCCGCAACATCGCCCAGGTCACCACGGCGGTGGCCAACGGTGACCTCACCCGCAAGATCGACGTGGACGCGCGCGGCGAGATCCTGGAGCTCAAGACCACCATCAACACCATGGTCGACACCCTCTCGGCCTTCGCCGCCGAGGTCACCCGAGTGGCCCGCGAGGTCGGCAGCGAGGGCCGGCTCGGCGGGCAGGCCGAGGTCGAGGGCGTCTCCGGCACCTGGAAGCGGCTCACCGAGAACGTCAACGGGCTGGCCGGCAACCTCACCCGGCAGGTCCGCGCGATCGCCGAGGTCACCAGCGCCGTCGCCGCCGGCGACCTCACCCGCTCGATCACCGTCGACGCCTCCGGCGAGGTCGCCGACCTCAAGGACAACATCAACGCGATGGTCGGCTCGCTGCGCGAGACCACCCGCGCCAACCAGGAGCAGGACTGGCTCAAGACCAACCTCGCCCGCTTCTCCGCCGCCATCCAGGGCCGGCGCGACATCCGGGCCGTCGCCGAGATGATCACCGATGAGCTCACGCCGCTGGTGGGTGCGCAGTTCGGCGCGTTCTACCTCGTCGAGGAGGCACCGGACGGCACCGAACTCGCCCTGATCAGCAGCTACGGCCGCCCGGCGGGCGAGGGCCCGCACCGCGTACGGCTCGGCGAGTCGCTGGTCGGGCAGGCCGCACGCAGCCGTCGCGGGATCACCGTCGACGACCTGCCGCCCGGCTACGCCACCATCGCCTCCGGGGCCGGCCGGACGGACGCCCGCTCGCTGGTCGTCCTGCCGATCGCCCTGGAGGAGTGGCTGATCGGGGTGCTGGAGTTCGCCTCGGTGCACTCGTTCAGCCAGGTCCACCGGGACTTCCTGGCCCAGTTCGCCGAAGCCTGCGGCGTCAACATCGGCACCCTGCTCGCCAACGCCCGCACCGACGAGCTGCTCGGCGAGTCCCAGCGGCTGACCGCCGAACTCCAGGACCGCTCCGATGAGTTGCAGCATGGGCAGGAGGAGCTGCGACGCTCCAACGCGGAGCTGGAGGAGAAGGCGGCACTGCTGGCGGAGCGCAACCGCGACATCGAGGCCAAGAACCTGGAGATCGAACAGGGCCGTCAGGAACTGGAGGAGCGGGCCCGGCAGCTCACCCTCGCCTCGATGTACAAGTCCGAGTTCCTGGCCAACATGAGCCACGAACTGCGCACCCCGCTCAACAGCCTGCTCATCCTCGCCCAGCTGCTCGCCCAGAACTCCAGCGGCAACCTGACGGCCAAACAGGTCGAGTACGCGGGCGTCATCCACTCGGCCGGCTCCGACCTGCTCCAGCTCATCAACGACATCCTCGACCTCTCCAAGGTCGAGGCCGGCAAGATGGAGCTCAGCCCCGAACCGTTCCCCGTCCGCGAGTTGTTGGAGTACGTCGACTCCGTCTTCCGGCCGCTCGCCGACCAGAAGGACCTGGACTTCACCGTCACCGTCGACCCCGCCGTACCGGCCGAACTCGTCACCGATCAGGCCCGGTTGCGGCAGGTCCTGCGCAACCTGATCTCCAACGCGGTCAAGTTCACCGACGTCGGGCGGGTCGAGCTGCGGATCGAGCGCGCCGCCGAGGCCGACCTGCCGAACGAACTCGGCCACGCCACCGCGGCGGTGGCCTTCCGGGTCCAGGACACCGGGATCGGCATCGCCCCCGAGCACCTGGACACCGTCTTCGGGGCGTTCCAGCAGGCCGACGGCACCACCAGCCGCCGCTACGGCGGAACCGGCCTCGGGCTCTCGATCAGCCGCGAACTGGCCCGGCTGCTCGGCGGCACCATCACCATCCGCTCCGTCGTCGGCGAGGGCAGCTGCTTCACCCTCTACCTGCCGGTCGGCCCGCACGACAGCGGGGTGCGGCCGGCTCCGGCGGGCGTGAGCGAGACGGCGGGCGCGGGGGCGGACGAGCCGAGCGAGACGGAGGGGGCCGGGGCAGGGGAGACGGGCCGCGGGCGGGCCCCGCAGGCGCTCGTGGTCGAGCCGGACCCGCCCGGCCTGCTCACCCTGCTCGCCCGCAGCGTGACCGCCTCGCCCGGTGAGCCGGCGGCCCCGGCCCGGATCCGCAGCGTCGGGCACCCGGCCGAGCTGCGCGCCGCGCTCGGCGACGGCCCGTACCGCTGCGTCGTCCTCGACGTCGGCGGCTCCGCCGACCTCGCCCGGGAGGCGCTCGCCGCCCTGGCCGAGCCCGCGGCGGGGACAACCGAGGAGGGGGAACACGGGGACGGGGGGCCGGTACTGCTCGGCTACCGCGGTGGCGGCGAAACCGGCCGGGGAGCGGACGCACCGGCGGGCCCCGGTGCCGGCTGGGAGGGTGTCGAACTCGTCGCCGGACTGGACGAGTTGCGCGAGCGGATGGCCGCCTGCCTCGGCGGCGGCCGGCGGTCCGACGCCGCCGGGGCCGACACCCGAGCCGGGACAGCGGGCCGCGCCCCGGCCGACGAACCGCTCGCCGGCCGCACGGTCGTCATCGTCGACGACGACGTGCGCAACGTCTTCGCCCTCACCTCGGCCCTGGAGGAGCACGGCGTCTCCGTCCTGCACGCCGCCGACGGCCGGGCCGGGATCGACCTGCTGCGCGCCCACCCCGAGACCGCGGTGGTCCTGATGGACGTGATGATGCCCGGTCTGGACGGCTACGCCGCGATCGCCGCCATCCGCGCCGACGAGCGGCTGGCGCAGGTCCCCATCATCACCGTCACCGCCAAGGCGATGCCCGGTGACCGGGACAAGAGCCTGGCCGCCGGCGCCGACGACCACGTCACCAAGCCGGTCGACACACCCGCACTGCTCGACCGGATGCGCGACCGGCTGGCACCGCCGTGAGCGGGCCGGCGGGGCGGCAGGCCGGCGACCCGGGCACCGCCGTGGTGGCCCGCGAGCTCGCCGAGAACGTCCGCCGACTCCAGCAGGACCTCGACCGGTTCCGCGCCGAGGGGATCGCCCGCTCGGCGGTGGACCTCGCGACCGGCATCCTCGCCGAGCGATTGCGCTGTTCCCCCGACGAGGCGGCCGTCCACCTCGCCCGGCTCGCCAGGGAGACCGGGGTACGGGTCGCCGATCTCGCCGCGGACGTCGCCGGCCGCCCCGGGGAAACGGTCGAGATCCGTGCGGGCGGGGTGGGGCGCCGCTCCGGCGACGAGCTCCGGCCGGCATCCGGGACGCGCCCCGACGACCGGCCGGCGGGACCGGCGAGCCTTCCGCCGACCCCGGCCCTGGCCGCCGTCCCGGATCTGCAACAGGCCGTCGACGCGATACTCGACCAGACCGCCCGACCGCTGGGGAGCAGCGCCGTCGCCGTCTGGCAGCAGCTGCCCGGGGGCGCCCTCGTGCTCGCCGCCCACGCCGGCATCGGCGCCGTGGAGGCCGAGAGCTGGAGCCGGGTGCCGCCGGGCGTCGACACGCCGGCCGGGCGCGTCGTCCGCTCCGGCCGGGTGCTCTGGCCGGAGCCGGCCGACGGTGCGGACGGCCCCGGGACGGTAGCTCCGGGGCCGGCAGCGGAGCCGGGGGCGGCGAACGGCCCCGGGACGGCGAGTTCGGTCCAGGCAGGAGGGACGGAGCTGGCGGGACGAGCGGAGCGGACGACCGGGACCGGGGAGCGGGCCGTCGAGTCGGGAGCCCCGGCCGCCAGAGGTCCCGGCGACCGCGTCGTCCTCCCGCTGATCGACGGCGGCCGCTGCCGCGGCGCCCTGGAGCTCCGCTGGCCGGGACCGGTCCCCGCCCTGAACCAGTCGCTGCGCCGGCAGCTCCACGCCCTCGCCGAACTCTGCGCCGGACTGCTCGGCGAGAGCGCCCCGGCCGGTCCGGCCGCCCCCGGCGTTGCCGCGGACCAGGCCGGACCGCTGCTCGACGGCCTGCTCACCCCCGGCCTGCTGCTCGCCCCGGTGCTCCGCGACGGCGAGCTCGTCGATTTCCGGATCGACCAGGTCAACGCCCACTTCCGCGACCCGCTCGGCCGCCGCCGAACCGCGCTGGAGGGCACCACACTGCTGGAGAGCTATCCGAATGCCTCCGCCACCGGTCTCTTCGACCGGCTGCAGCACGCCCACCGCACCGGCGAGCCCCAGCCGGCCGAGCTGCTGCACCTGGTCTTCCAGAGCGGTTCCACGCCGCTGCCCGCGACCGTGCGGATCGCGGTCGCCCCATGGGGCCGGCGCCTCCTGGTCAGCTGGCAGGTGGAGACCGACCGCTCGGGGGAGGGCGACCAGGCCGCCCTGCTCCGCCAGGCCCAGCGGATCGCCCGGGTCTGCGGCTTCGAGGAGCACACGGCCACCGGCCGGATCCTCTGGAACGAGGGCCTCCGAGAGCTCTACGGCCTGGCCGCCGAGGCGGACCCCGTCCCGCTCGCGCGGCTGGCCGACCACGTCCACCCGGACGACGCGCCCGCCCTCCGCCGGCTGCTCGACTCCGTGCAGCGGCGGCACCGCACGTCCGCGGCCGTCTTCCGGATGGTGCACCCGGACGGCACCCAGCGCTACACCCGGGTCGTCGCCGAGCCGGTCCTGGACGAGGCGCGGCGGGTGACCGGCGTCCGCGGCGCGTACCAGGACGTGTCGTCCCAGCGCTGGACGGAGGTCGCGCTCGGCGCCACCCGGGAGCGGCTGGCCGACAGCGAGCAGGAGACGGCCGAGAGCGAACAGCTCGCGCTCCGGCTCCAGCAGGCCATCCTGCCGGCCGAACCGCCGCCGCTCGGTGCCACCGGCCTGAGCGCCGCGGTCCGCTACCGCCCGGCCGCCAAGCGCGACCGGGTGGGTGGTGACTGGTACGACGTCCTGCCGCTGCCCGACGGGCAGGTCCTGCTGGCCGTCGGAGACGTGGCCGGCCACGGCGTCGGCGCGGCGACCGGCATGGTGGCGCTCCGGCACTCGCTGCGCGGCCTCGCGATCACCGGCGCGGGGCCCGGCCGGCTGCTGGAGTGGGTCAACACCCTCGCGCTCCGCGAGCCGGGTCAGGTCACCGCCACCGCGGCGTGCGCCCTCTACGACCCGGCGGCCGGCGCGATCCGCTGGGCCCGGGCCGGCCACCTGCCGCCGATCCGGCTCGGCGCGGACGGTGCTCACGTCCTGCCGCTGCCGCACGGCGTGCTGCTCGGCGCCCTGGAGGACGCGGAGTACGAGGAGTACACCACCGGTCTGGCGTCCGGGGAGGTCCTGCTGCTCTACACCGACGGCCTGGTGGAGCGGCGGGACCGCCCGGTGGAGGAGTCGGTCGACCAGCTGATTCGGGCCGCGGGCGCGCCCGGCGCCGACCTGGAGCGCTACCTCGACCATCTGCTGGAGGTCAGTCCGGCCGACACCGACGACGACACCTGTCTGATCGCCGTCCGGGTGGAGTGAGCGACCGGACCGGGCCCCCCGGGGCCCGTGGAGGGCGGCGTCCGTTCGGGCCGGGTGGGGTTCGTTAGGTTCGGCGAGGTCGGGGTAGGCGCGGCCGAGCAGACGAACCGAAATGCGGGGGAGCACGGACTGAGAGGACGACCGCCATGCTGCTGCTCGGACTACTGCTGATGGCGACCACCGGTGCCTTCGCCGGTCTGCTGATCGCCGACAACCTCGACGGCGGCCCCGACTACACCGCGAGCGTCCTCGGCAACGACGTGGCGACCCTGAGCAGCCTCGGGATCTTCCTCGCCGGCATCGCGCTCGCCCTGCTCTTCTGCCTGGGCCTGGCCATGATCGCCCGAGCCCGTCGGGCGCATCGCCCGGTCCGCCTCGGTACCGAGCCGGCCTACCGGACCGGGGAGTCCGCCCCGGCCGCGCGGGCCGAACGCCGTCGGCCGTACGACCGCTGGTACGGCGTGCCCTACACGGAGGCCGAGCGGGCGGCGCGCAGCGGCGGGCGCGAGCCGGGGACCGCGGCTCCGCCGCCCGACGCCCCCGGCCGGTCCGAAGCCGCGGACGTGGACGCCGGACCCGGTACTCCCGGCACGTCCGGTACTCCCGGCCCGTCGGGAGCGTTCGGTGCTCCCGAGGCCTCCCGCGCGCCGGATGCCCGGGTCGCGGAGGAGCCGGGCAGCCGGGAGACTGCGGATCCTGCCGTCCCGGTCCGCTCCGGCGGCCGGTTCCGGCACCTGCTCGGCCGGTGACGGCAACTGCGATGGAAGCGGTCGGTGCTGACGGATTGCCCGGCGCCCAGGGGGTGGCCCTACGATGGTGATCATGACCAAGGAAACCGCCCTGGACCGCGAGAGAACCGACGTCCGGGTGAGCATCGTCGGCGGCCACAAGCTCGACGGGAAGACCCTCCACGAGCGGACCGTCACCGCCTCGCTGATCGGTGGGGCCGACATCGACCTCACCGACCTCGACCTCCCCGACGGCGCCGAGATGAAGATCACCAAGCTGAGCCTGATAGGCGGCGTCAGCATCACCGTGCGGCCCAACGTCCGCGTGGTGGTCGGCGGCGTGCGCCTGGGCGGCGTGAGCGACGACGGCCCCACCGTGGCCGGCGGCCCGACCGTCCGGGTGGACGCCTGGGGCCTGCTCGGCGGGGTCAGGGTCAACCGGGCGTAGGAGTGTCCGACACGCCTTTGCCCTTCCGGTAGACCGGTGCGGGGGAGCCGACGACCGGGCGTCGCCGACGCCCGGTCAATCCCGTCGGCCGGACATGGCGGCCGGTGCGCCTCCCGCCGCCTCGCGCAGGAGGGCGAGGAAGGCGGCGGAGGCCGGAGGCAGCGACCGGGCCCGGAGCGTGGCCGTCTGCACCAGCCGAACGGGTGTGTCCTCGGGGTGCAGGGCGACGAGTGCGACGTCGGTCCGGGCCGCACGGGCGGCCAGCGAGGGGATGAGCGTCGCCCCGAACCCGGCGGCGACCAGACCCAGCTTGCCCGTCCACCCCGCCACCACGTACTCGACGCGCGGCCGGAAGCCGCTCCGCACGCAGGCGGCGAGGAGGGTGGACTCGGTGTTCCGGCTTCCCGCGATCCAGTCCTCCCCGGCCAGTTCGGCGAGCCGCACCCGGTCTCGCGCGGCCAGTGGGTGCTGCCGGGGGAGAGCTACCAGGACCGGGTCCTGGACCAGCGGGTGGAGGTCGAACAGCTCGCTGTCGTAGCCGTGTTCGGGATAGCCGGCGACCACGGCGAGGTCGATCGCCCCGTCCTGGAGCCGGTCGAGCAGGTCGGCCGACAGGCCCTCGGTGAGCGAGATCGCCACCTTCGGATGGGCCGTGCGGAAGGTCGCCAACGCCCCCGGCACGAGCGCCGCGTTGGCACTGTCGAACGCGCCGACCCGCAGCCGGCCGAGGTTCAGATCGGTGAGCGCCGCCAACTCCTTCCGGGTGCAGTCGAGTCGGTCGAGCATCGCCTCGGCGTGCGGCAGCAGGGCGCGGCCGTGCTCGGTCAGCCGGACGCCGCGCGCCAGGCGGTCGAAGAGCTCGACACCGAACTCCGACTCCAGCGTGGAGATCTGACGTGATATCGCCGACTGGGTGAACCCCAGCCGGTCCCCGGCGGCGGTGAACGAGCCCAGATGTGCGGCGGTGCGGAAGACTTCGAGCCATGCCATGTCCATACCGCATGGCTACCATGCGAGACATTCGCTTGTCGCCTGCCTCCGCTCTCCCTAGCGTGGAGGCCATGGAGAAGATCGCATTTCTTGGACTCGGCCGCATGGGCCTGCCGATGGCCCGTCGACTCGTCGACAGCGGGTACCCGCTGACGGTCTGGAACCGGACCCCCGGCCGTGCCGACGGCCTCACCGAGGCCGCGAGCCCCGCCGAGGCGGCCCAGGGCGCCGGCATCGTCATCACCATGCTTTCGGACCCGGCGGCGGTCGAGGCGGTGGGCGGACGGGTCGCCGACGGACTCGCGCCCGGCACGCTCTGGATCGACATGTCGTCCATCGGCCCGGCCGCCACGGCCGCCCTGCGCGACCGGCTGCCCGACGGTGTCGCGCTGGTCGACGCCCCGGTCCTGGGCAGTGTCGGCCCCGCGGCCACCGGGGGGCTGACAGTCCTGGCGGGCGGCCGGGCCGAGGACCTCGACCGGGCGCAGCCCGTGCTCGGGACGCTCGGCACGGTGCTGCGCTGCGGTGGCCCGGGCTCCGGCGCGGCGCTCAAGCTCGTCGTGATCAGCGCGGTGGTCGGGGGAGTCGCGCTGATCGGCGAGACGCTGGCGCTCGCCGACTCGCTCGGCCTGCCGGAGGAGCTGGCCCTCGGCGTCCTGGCCAACGGGCCGCTCGGCGGAGCGGTGGCCCGTGCGCGCAGCCGGGACGCGGACTTCCCGATCCGGCTGGCCGCCAAGGACGTCGACCTGGCCGGCGGAGGACCGGTGCTCACCGCCGTCCGCGACCTCCTGCTCGCCCACCCGGACCTCGCCGAGCAGGACCTCTCCCGGATCGTCGACGCGATCCGCCGGTAGGCGCGCCGCGCCGCCGGCGGGTACGGTCCCCACCGCGGACCCGGCCGGAGGCGTCCCGGAGCAGCCCCTCGCACCGGGTGCCGGGCATCGGTGTGACCCCGGGGAGGTCCAGCACCCGGCGGCGGATCCGCCGCTCCAGCTCGTCGCGGGTGAAGCTCTGGATCGTCACGCCGGTGCGGTGTCTCGGTGCGAACCCGCCGGGGAGGAGGAAGTCGATGCCCAGCCCGTAGTCGAACACGGGCGCGCCGTCGGCCTCCAGCTCGCCGCGCAGCCCCGGGAAGAGCTGCTCCAGGAGGTCGCCGCCCCTCGCGAGCATCGTATGCGCGCGCCCGAACTCCCCTTTCCCGCACCGAATTCCATCCGAACGAGCGACGGGCGCCCGCTCGGTGGTGGCAGCGGTGGCGGCCGGGGGACCGGGGCGGGGAGGGCCGACGGTCCGGTCGGCGCGGACTCAGGAGAGCTTGCGCAGGGCCTTGGTCATCAGGGCCGAGGTCTCCTCGGCGGGTGGGAAGGGGTAGCTGTCGGTGGCGAAGAACTCGACGAGGTATCCGCCCCTCGCGGCGGTGAACTTCTCCACGACGGCGGGCGCGTAGAGGGTGCCGCCCTCACCGCAGGTCAACGTCTCCCGGCGGCCCACGATGTCGAGGCCGGGAGCCTGCGGGGCCGGCAGCGCGGTGATGGTGATCTCGCAGCGCATGGAGCTTCGACCGGTCTTGAGGTCCGCCGTGAAGGACGCACACTCGGAGACCTCGTCCCGGACGGCCTGCAGGTGCCGGGCGGCTGCGGCGGGATCGGCCTTCCGGAGGCCTTCGTTGAAGCCGTAGTGGGTCCTCGCGTCGCCGCCGTCCCGGATGTACTCCACGGTGTCGTCCTCCGAGTGCTTCCAGACGACCTGCCGGTTGCGGGCCGCGCACGGCCAACTGCCGGAGACGGGCTTGAGGTAGCCCATGTCACCCGCACCCCAGTCGGTCCTGTAGCCGGCCGGCAGCTCGCTCTTCTGCAGGAGTTTGGACTGGATCTCCCCGGTCGAGGAGAAGTAGGGCACGGCGAAGGCCACACCCAGCGCGGTGACGCCCGCGACGAGGGAGGCCGTGATCACGCCCCACCGCCGCTTCGGGCGGCCGCCGGGGGCCGCCTCGTCCGCCTCGGGTGCGGGAACGCCCGGTGCAGCGGTCTCCGGCACGAACGTGTCCGGCGCGGCGGCAGGTCCGGCCGCGGCCGGTGTCGGCGCCGGCCCGGGATCGAGGACGGTGAACGGCGTGGTGGGCGGGGGGACGGCCGGCCCGGTCGGGTGGGCGGCGACGAGCTGTGTGGGCGCCTCGCTGCCGGCCGCCGTCGTGGTCGCCGGAGTGGGGCGGGGCACGGCGGCCGGCCCCCCGAGGAGCGCGGTGGCCGCCTCGACGGTGAGCCGCTGCCGCGGGTCCTTGGCCATCAGGCCCTGGATCACCGTCGCGAGGATGCCGGTGTGCCGCATCGGCGGGGCCTCCTCGGAGACCGCGGCCAGCAGCGAGGCGGTCGGCGTGGCCCGCCGGAACGGGGACCGCCCCTCGACGGCGTGGTACAGCGCGACGCCGAGGGAGAAGAGGTCCCCCGCCGGCCCGTCGCCCTCCCCCTGGATCCGCTCGGGCGCCATGTACTCGACGGAGCCGATGACGGCGCCGGACACCGTCAGCGCGGTCTCCTCGTGCCGCAGCGCGATGCCGAAGTCGGTCAGCAGGATCTGGCCGTCGTCGGCCAGCATGATGTTGGCCGGCTTCACGTCGCGGTGCACGATGCCCGCCGCGTGCGCGGCGCCGAGCGCCGAGAGCATGGCGGCGGCGATCCGGGCGGCGTGGTCGGGCGCGAGCGGCCCGCCCGCCTCCAACCGGTCGGCCAGCGAGCCTCCCGCGACCAGCTGCATCACCGTCCACGGCACCCCGTCCGCCACCACGACGTCGTGCACGGCGACGACGTGCGGGTGGTCGCGGAGCCGGGCGGCGCTGCGCGCCTCGCGCTGCGCCCGGAGCAGCCGCTCGCTGGTCTCGGCCGCGTCCATGGCCGGGGCGAGCCAGACCTGCTTGACCGCGACGTCGACGTGCAGCACGGTGTCGGCCGCCTGCCAGACCTGCCCGAACCCGCCGGCGCCCAGTCGGCGCACCAGCCGGTACCTGTCCGCGATGACCAGGCCCTCGCGCGCCTCTTCGCCTGCCGTACCGCCCGCAGCGGCTGCCATCGCCGTCCCCCCTCGTCGACCGGCGCCATGATAGCGATCACGCCTCGACGCCCGGTCGGGATGGTCATGTCCGCGACCGTCCTCGCTGCTCAGGGCGGCTCGTTGACAATAGGCAGGTAAATGCCTGCGTAATCGGGTGGTGAGCCCCGACGAGACAGCGATGGGCGCGGTCTTCAAAGCACTGGCCGACCCCACCCGACGACTCCTCCTCGACCGCCTGCGCGAGCAGAACGGCCAGACGCTGCGCGAACTGTGCGAGCGGCTGGGCATGGCGCGCCAGTCGGCGACCCAGCACCTCGACGTCCTGGAGCGCGCCGGCCTGGTGGCCGTGGTGCGGCGCGGACGGGAACGGCTTCACTACCTGAACCCGGCGCCGATCCAGGAGATCGAGGAGCGCTGGATCTCCGGGTTCGACCGACCGCGTCTGCAAGCGATCGGTGCCATCAAGAGCCGGGCCGAGGAGCCAGCCGTGACCGTCGCATCGCAATCCGTACCGACCTACGTCTACGTGACCTACATCCGCGCGAGCGCGGCCCGGGTCTGGGAGGCCCTGACCGACGCCGACCTGACGGCGCGGTACTGGGCCCACGCCAACGTCTCGGACTGGAAGCCGGGCTCGACCTGGGAGCACCGCCGGGTCGACGGCTCGGGCGCCGTCGACGTCGTCGGGCGGGTGATCGAGGCCGAGCCGCCGACCCGCCTGGTGGTCACCTTCAACGACACCCCCGGCGCCGATCCCGCGGCGGAAGCCTCGGTGGTCACCTTCCTCGTCGAGCCGCACCAGGACATCGTCCGGCTCACCGTGACCCACGAGAACCTTCCCGACCCGGAGATGCGCGACGGCATCGCGCACGGGTGGCCGGCCGTGCTGGCGAACCTGAAGTCGCTGCTGGAGACGGGCGACGTGCTGCCGCAGGCGCCGTGGGAGATGTCCGGCCGACGCCGCACGCATGAGCCGCAGCACGCCGGGCCCGGTGGGGCCCGGCCCGGCGCCGTGGGGCCGCCGAGGGACCACCGTCGAACGAAGAGGAGGGGGCACACCTGATGGACCTGATGGACACCACCGCCCTGCGTGACGCGTACCGGGCGCTGCTGGACGCCGCCGCCGCGGTCACCGCGGCCGGCGACCGGGTCTCGGCTCCGCCCGAGGGGGAGTGGGACGCCGATCGGATCCTCGCGCACGTCGCGCTCGTCACGGCGGCGACCGTCGGAGCCGCCGCCTCGGTGGCCGCGGGCGCGAACACCACCTACGACAACCGCCTGGCGCAGGACACCTGGACGATCGACCGCGTCATCGAGCTCGCCGGCGACACGGCGGGACTCCGGGAGCGCATCCGGTGCCAGGCGGAATCGCTCTGCACCCTCGGTGGCGCGGAGGCGGCGGCGTGAAGCGGCCGCCGCTGCGCCCCGCGCCCGGGTGCGGGTACGCGGCGCAGGGGCGGCCGGGGAGGAGGGGGGACCCGGGCAGGTTCAGCCCGCCCAGCGGGTGACCTCGAACCCCGCGCCGTTGCGCCGCACTTCGGCCGCCCCGGTGCCGCCGAAGTGTGCGGGGACCACCAACTCGCGCTCGTCCGCAGCCCGCTGGAGGACGCGCAGGCGGCTGGCGGCGGCCCGCTCGGGGTCCTCGCAGAAGCAGCTGTTGGAGCCGGGGTGCAGGATCTGGACCGGACTGTGCATCATGTCACCGACGAAGACGGCCCGTTCGCCGTGCGAGGCGAGTCGCAGCACCGAGGAGCCGGGGGTGTGTCCGGGCGCCTCCTCCAGGGTGAGGGCGTCGTCGATCCGGTACTCGCCCTCCCACAGCACCGCCTTCCCGGCCTGCTGGATCGGCAGGATGCTGTCGGCGTACATCAGACCGCGGGCGCCCGTGCGGTCCCGCTCTGCCTCGGCGGTGAGCCAGACGTGGTCGGCGGCCGGCATCAGGTAGACGGCGTTCGGGAAGGTCGGTACCCAGGTCCCTTCCCGGTCCATGGTGTTCCAGCCGATGTGGTCGACGTGCAGGTGGGTGTTGACCACCACGTCGACTTCCTCCGGCTGCACGCCGGCCGCGGCGAGCCGGCTGAGCAGGTCGCTGGGCCTCCGGTGGAACAGTGCGTTCCCCGGGCGGTCCCGGTCCCGCCCCACTCCGGTGTCGACCAGGACGGTGCGCCCGCCGTGGCGCACCACCCACGTCTGCAGCGCCCCGACGTGGCTGTCGGTCGCCGGGTCCCAGTGGTCGGGCGCCAGCCACTCCTCGTTCTCCTTCCAGACCTCGGCCGCCAGGCCCGGCACGATCGCCTGCGCGGGGGCGAACGGCCCGTCCCACTCCCTGACCCTGGTGATCTCGGCGTCGCCGAGCACGATCCGCTCCACGGTGTTCCTCCCGATGAGGTCCTGCGGCGACCCCCTCGGCCCCGCTGCTGTCGAGCCTAGGAGCTACCTGATGAGCCGTTCAATGCGTGATCGGATCGTCTGGATACGACATCGGCTCAGATCGGATTCGCCCGCGGTATCCTGGCCCGCATGGACGTGGTGAGCGACGCGATCGCGGCGGTTCGGATCGGGCGGCCTTCCACCAATCGGCTGCGGGTCGCGGGCCGGTGGAGCGCCCGGATCCCCGGCTACGACGGGGCCGGCTTCCACGTCGTGCTGGAGGGCGGCTGCTGGCTTCTCCCGGACGGCGGGGCGCCGCTGAGCCTGGCCGCCGGCGATGCGGTCCTGCTCCCGCACGGCACCGGACACGTCCTCGCGGGTGTGCCGCTGGAACCGGCGGAGGCGGAGCGGGCGGTGCCGATCGACCGCCTGCTGGCCCCGGGCGGGTCGGTGCCGGGACCGCGACCGCCGCGGGTCACCGGTGAGGCGGACCCGCAGCGCCGGGCGGCCGACGGCCCGGTGACCGAGCTGCTGTGCGGGAAGTACCGGCTGGAGCACAGCCGTACCCATCCGCTGATGCGCGAGCTCCCGGACGTCCTGCACCTGCCGACCAGGGTCGGCAGCCACCCCGAACTGCGTTCCGCCGTCGATCTGTTGGGCGGTGAGCTGGCTGCGGACCGGGCCGGCGGTGCGCTCGCCGTGCCCAGCCTGGTCGACCTGCTGCTGGTGTACCTGGTCCGGGCCTGGCTGGAGCGCGGCCCGGATGCCGGGCCGGACGGCGACCCGCGCGGCGACGGGGCCGGCACGGGCACCGGGACCGCGCGTGGGCGGTGGCCGGCGGCGCTCAGCGACCCGGTGGTGTCCGAGGCGCTGCGCGCGGTGCACGAGGATCCGGCGCGTGACTGGAGCACGGACGGGCTGGCGGCGCGGGCGGGCGTCTCGCGGGCCACCCTGACCAGGCGCTTCACCGCGCTGGTCGGCCGCCCGCCGATGGCCTACCTCGCCTGGTGGCGGATGACCCGGGCCGCGACCCTGCTGCAGGAGACGGACGACCCGCTGGAGGCGATCGCGCGCCGCGTCGGCTACAGCACGCCGTACGCGCTGTCGCACGCGTTCAGCCGGCTCTTCGGCACCACTCCGGGCCGCTACCGCGCCGCCCGGTCCGCGGCTGCGACCGCCGTCGACCGACCGGCCCTCGCTTGATCCGGTCCTAGCCGGACCGCTGCCGTCCATGAGGTGGCCTTCGCTCCGCTACCGATCAAAGTCTTGAACACAAGAGTTGTTTTGCCCTGCCCCTGTCAAGGTAGTGTGCTTAGGAAGGGGTGGATCGGTGGTGGATCGCCACGATTCCATCACTGCTGGTCCGTACCAGGGGGAGGGGGGTAATCGTGGCTATTCGCCCGTTCTGTCCGTCCTTGCCGGATGGGTCTTCGGAGTTTCCTCCAAGTTTCAACCCCGGGTAGGCGTTCACAAAGATAACGAATAGCCGTCGACTCGCCCCGTCTTGAATTTACTTATTGACGTCATGCGAGACGGCCGGGTTAACTCCTCCCACTCCGCCGCAGCGCTGCGGCACCGTCAGGGAGGCACCCCCCACCATGAACGCAACGATGCGTCGCGTCGTCATCGGCACCGCCGCGGTCTCGATGGCCCTGTCCATGGCCGCCTGTGGCAAGGCCGGCGCAGACAAGAAGGACAGCGCGAGCTCCGGCGACAGCAAGTCCATCGGCCTGCTGCTCCCGGAGAACGCCTCCTCCACCCGTTACGAGTCCTTCGACCGGCCCTTCATCGAGGCCAAGGTCGCGGCGCTGTGCCCGGACTGCAAGGTCCAGTACAGCAACGCCGAAGGCAGCGCGTCGAAGCAGAAGCAGCAGTTCGACACCCTGATCGCCCAGGGCGTGAAGGTGATCATCCTGGACGCCTTCGACGCCAAGTCCACCCAGTCCTGGGTCAAGGAGGCGGCCGACAAGGGCGTCAAGGTCATCGCCTACGACCGCCTGGCGACCGGCCCGGTCTCGGCCTACGTCTCCTTCGACAACGAGAAGGTCGGCGAGCTCCAGGGCCAGGCGCTGGTCGAGGCGCTCGGCGCCAAGGCCGCGGACGCCAACATCGTCATGATCAACGGTGACGAGGCGGACCCGAACGCCGCCAAGTTCAAGTCCGGTGCCCACAAGGCGCTGGACGGCAAGGTGAAGAAGGTCGTCTACGAGCAGTCCGGCGAGTGGAAGCCCACCGTCGCCGGCCAGAAGATCGGTGCCGCGATCACCCAGCTCGGTAAGGACGGCTTCCAGGCCGTCTACTCGGCCAACGACGGCATGGCCGGCGCCATCATCACCCAGCTGAAGTCGGCCGGCATCGCCGTCCCGGTCGGCGGCCAGGACGCCGGTCTCGACGCCGTCCAGCGCATCGTCGCCGGCGACCAGGCCTACACCATCTACAAGGCCTACAAGCCGCTCGCCGACAGCGCCGCCGAACTGGCCGTCAACCTCCTGCAGGGCAAGGACCTCAAGTCCGTCGCGCCCTCCACCATCGACAGCGACACCGACAAGGGCATCCCGGCCAAGCTGCTGGAGCCCAAGATCGTCACCAAGGCGAACATCAACGACACCGTGATCGCGGACGGCCTCTACAAGGCCGCCGACATCTGCGCCGGCGACTACGCCGCCGCCTGCGCCGCAGCCGGCCTCAAGTAACGCGCCCGCCGGGCCCGGTGGCCACGGCGCTCCCCACCACACCCGGGGAGCGCCGGCCCCGGCGTCCGCGCACCCACCACACCCACCCCGCCCCGAGCACTACCCCGCAGGAGATGGTTCACGTGACAGGCGCACCCGTACTGGCGCTGCGCGAGGTCTCCAAGCGCTTCGGCGCCGTCCAGGCACTCACCGACGTCGACCTCGACGTCCACGCGGGCGAGGTCGTCGCCCTGGTCGGCGACAACGGCGCCGGCAAGTCCACTCTGGTCAAGACGATCGCCGGGGTCCACCCGATCGACGAGGGCGCCATCAGCTGGGAGGGGCGCGAGGTACGCATCGCCCGTCCCCAGGACGCCCAGGCGCTCGGCATCGCCACCGTGTACCAGGACCTCGCCCTCTGCGACAACCTCGACGTCGTCGCCAACCTCTTCCTCGGTCGTGAGCTGCGCCGCTTCGGCACGCTGGACGAGGTGGCCATGGAACGCCGCGCCAAGGAGCTCCTGGACACCCTCTCGATCCGGATCCCCAGTGTGCGGATCCCGATCGCGGCCCTCTCCGGCGGGCAGCGCCAGGTCGTGGCGATCGCCCGCGCCCTCGTCGGCGACCCGCGGATCGTCATCCTCGACGAGCCCACCGCCGCCCTCGGCGTCGAGCAGACCGCGCAGGTCCTCGACCTGGTCGAGCGCCTGCGCGAGCGCGGCCTCGGCGTGATCCTGATCAGCCACAACATGGCCGACGTCCGAGCGGTGGCCGACACCGTGGCCGTCCTGCGCCTCGGCCGCAACAACGGCACCTTCCCGGTCGCCGGCACCACGTCCGAGGAGATCATCTCCGCCATCACCGGCGCCACCGACAACGCCGTCACCCGGCGCCAGGCACGCATCGCGGAGGAAGCGAAGTGAGCACCAGCCAGACCACCCCCACCGCCGAGACCCCCGCCACCCCCGCCTCCCCGGCGGTGGACCCGCGCCTGCTGGTGCGCCAGGGCGGTGTCGCCGGCTACGTGGACGAGTTCCGTCGCAAGATCAAGAGCGGTGACCTCGGCTCGCTGCCGGTCGTCATCGGCCTGATCCTGATCGCCGTCATCTTCCAGAGCGTCACCGGCCACTTCCTGCAGGCCGACAACCTGACGAACATCACCAAGTGGATCGCCGGCCCCGGTCTGATCGCCGTCGGTGTGGTCTTCGTCCTGCTGCTCGGCGAGATCGACCTCTCGTTGGGCTCCATCGCCGGTGTCACCGCGGCGATCACCTCCGTGCTGGCCGTGCGCGAAGGCCTCAACGAAGGCCTCGCCATCCTGATCGCGATCGCCGCCGCGGTGGCCATCGGCGCCCTGCACGGCTTCTTCTTCGCCAAGATCGGCGTGCCCGCGTTCGTCGTCACCCTGGCCGGCATGCTCGCCTGGAGCGGTCTCCAGGACTACGTGCTCGGCAAGCTCGGCACCGTCAACAACATCAACGACGGTGTCGTCGCCAACCTGGACACGTACTTCCTCGGCGACGGCGACATAGCCTTCGCCTGGGTGCTCGCGCTCCTCGCGATCGGCGTCTTCCTGACCGGCCAGCTCATCGAGGCCCGTCGCCGCAGCGCCGCCGGCCTCCCGGGCCGCACCACCGGCGAGATCGCGCTGCGCACCGGCGCCCTCGCGGTTCTCGCCCTCGTCGGCGCGTACACCCTCAACCAGGACCGCGGCCTGCCGCTGCCCCTGGTGATCCTGCTCGGCGTGGTCGTGCTGACGGACTTCGTGCTGCGCCGCACCTCCTACGGCCGGAAGATCTTCGCGGTCGGCGGCGGCATCGAGGCCGCGCGCCGGGCGGGCATCAACGTCGCCCGGGTCCGCATCTCGGTCTTCATGATCTCGGCCGGCCTGGCCGGCCTCGGCGGCCTGTTCATCGCCTCGCAGCAGGGCTCCGCGGACAAGGCGCTGGGCAGCGGCAACGTCCTGATGAGTGCCATCGCGGCCGCGGTCATCGGTGGCACCAGCCTCTTCGGCGGGCGCGGCAAGACCTGGTCGGCGCTGCTCGGCATCCTGGTCATCCAGTCGATCACCACCGGCCTGGACATGGTCCACGCCGCGCAGGCCATCCAGTACATGATCACCGGCGCGGTGCTGCTCGCCGCCGTCGTGCTCGACTCGGTCTCGCGCCGTACCCAGAAGTCCTCGGGTCGCGGCTGACCCGCACCCCGAGTCCGGCCCGGTACCCACCCCCTGGGTGGGTACCGGGCCTTGGCGTGTTCCGGGGCGGTCCGGGGCGGGGCCGGGTCGTGCGAACGGGACGTTCGTCCCTGCCGGGCGGTGGGCGGCTCACCGCACCCTGGAAACCGTGCGCCCCGGCCCGGGGAGGTCGGCGGCGCGAACCGAGCGAACGAGGAAGTGTTCCCGCCATGCCCGCCGAGTCGATCGTGCACCGTCTGGTGAACGCGTTCTTCAGCCACTGCGACGAGTGCGACGAACCGGCCGACCCCCACTGTCACTCCCGGGCGCACTGGCGGCTCTACCTCGACATCGACCCGGAGACCCTCGTGCGGATCCGCCGGTGGGCGCTGGACCCGGCCAGCCACGCCGGCACCGAGGCGGAGCGGGCCGTCCTGCTGCACTGGCTGGACGCCCAGGAGGCCTGACCACGGCGGCCGGGCCGCCCGTACCTCGGCCGTTCCCGCCGTCGTCACCCGGAGCCGGGGAGCCGGGGAGCCGGGCCTCCAGGTGGCCGCCGAGCACCCGGGTCTCGAACACCGGCTGCCGGGCGGTGGCAGGCCCGCTCGCGGCCTCGCTCTCCCGCAGCCGGAACCGGCTGCCGTGCCAGGGGCAGCGCAGACACCCGTCGACCGCCGGGCCCTGGGAGAGCGGACCGGACAGGCGCGCGCAGCGCTCGGCGGGCACCGCGAAGGAGTCGCCGGTCCGGACCACCACGACGGCCGGCCCGTCGGCGGTCCGCAGGGCCGGAACGCCCTCGGTGAACCCGTCCACCGGCCCGAGCCCGAACCAGCCGGGGGGAGCCGGCCGGTGCACCGCGACCGTGCCTTGAAGGCGCTGTGCGGGGATCCGGCCGGTGCGTCCAGGAAGTCCCAGTCGGCCGGTGCGTCCAGGGCGTCGCGCAGCCGTCGGGAGCGAAGGGGGATGTGCACGATGGCGTCCGTGCCCGGCGGCTAGCCGCAGCCCGCACACTCGAACGTCGGTGCGCCGCCTCGCCGCCGGGCAGGGGGGTCGCGGTCACGGTGACTGTCGCGGGCAGGTCGGCCAGGTAGGTCCGGTCGGCTCGGGCCGCCGCGGGACGCAGCGGACACCAGGTCCGGCGACGGAGCCTACGCCGGGCCGTCGCCGTGGCCGAGCGGGTCCGGGACGGGGGCGAGCAGGTCGGCGCCGTTGTTGCGGACGCTGTTGACGGCGGTGGAGACCGGCCGCAGGAGCAGTTCGCCGCCGGCCGGCGCGTGGAGCAGCCCGCGCAGCCCCACCGGGTCGGTGTGCTCGGGGTCGAGCCAGGCGTCCAGGCCGTCCGGGGCGATGGTGAGCGGCATGCGGTCGTGGACGCGGCCGGCCGCGTCGGTGGCATCGGTGGTGATGATCGTGGCCGTGGTCAGCCAGGCCGCCGGGTCGTCCTCGGGCAGCGAACGGTCGCGCCAGAACTCGTAGAGCCCGGCCATCACCATCGGCCCGCCCTCGGCCGGGTGGAGGAAGTACGGCTGCTTGTACGCCTTGCGGCCGCCGTCGGCGGGCACCTGCACCCACTCGTAGTAGCCGTCGGCGGGCAGGACGCAGCGCCGCCTGGCGAACGCGGACCGGAAGGCGGGCTTCTCGTGCACCGTCTCGGACCGGGCGTTGATCATCCGGGCGCCGCCGTTCGCGTCCTTCGACCAGGACGGGACGAGGCCCCAGCGCACCGGGCGGAGCTGCCGGGCGAGTTCGCCGGTGTCGTGGTCGACCCGCTCCAGCACCGTCCAGACCGGGTCGGTGGGCGCCACGTTCCAGCTCGGCGCCAGGGTCTCGACCGGGGTCCACCTGGTCACCCCGAGCAGCTCGACCAGGTCCTGCGGGGTCGTGGTGGAGACGAAGCGTCCGCACATGCCCACCACTCTGCCACCCGCGGCGGGCCGATCGCCCGTGCAGCGCGTCGGTGGCTCCGGTCCGCGCGGTGCGGCCGGTTCGAACGGCGGCTGCGGGGACGGCTCCGGCGGGTTCAGCCGTTGTGCCCCGCCGCCGACAGGTGCCGCTCCGCGGGTCGGTGGTGCGAGCCTGCGGACAGCATCGGCGCCGTGTGCCGCTCCGGCCGGTGTGCGGCCGGCTCGGTGATGCGGCTGCGCGGCACGGTCTCCCCGTCGGGGATGACCGGCACCAGTCGGCGTGCGACCAGGTGTCCGACCCAGTGCCGGTGGCACTCGGGGCAGGCCTGCGCGCCGTCGGGGGAGTAGGGGGACGCGACGGGGATTCCGTTGAGGGAGAAGTACTCCCAGTCGGTACCGTCCTCGTCCCGGACGTGCTGGAGGTCGAAGTCCGCGCTCCACTGGTGCCAGCAGTGACCGCAGATGAACTCGACCCGTTCCACGGCCAGTTCGGTGATCATCTCCTGCTCCTCTCCGGTCTCGCGGTTCCGGGGCCTGCGGCAGGGCGCCGTGCGGGGCCGGCCGCAGCCGGATCCCATCCACTGCTTCGTATACCCCCACGTTCCTCCGATGGCAAGGGGGGCGGTGGCGGGCGGGCGCGGTGGCAGGCCCGAGACGGCCCGCTGAGGGCGGGGCCGTCCCGGCAGTGCGTCCGGCCGGGGCGTCAGTCCTTCGGCGGCGCGGATTCCAGCGCCTCGCGCAGCCGCCCGCCCGATCCGGCGAGGAGTGCGGCGGCCGCGGGTGCGTCCACCCCGGCGAGGACGACCAGGACGGCGTCCTTCACCCGGCCTCCGGTCGCCGCCAGCGCGGCGCGCACGGTGGTCGCGTCCGCGCCGGTCGCCTCGGCGACGATCCGCTGCGCCCGGTCGCGCAGCTTCGCGTTGACCGCTCGCAGGTCGACCATCAGATTGCCGTACGTCTTGCCCAGCCGGACCATGACGGCCGTCGAGAGCAGGTTCAGCACCAGCTTCTGCGCCGTGCCCGCCTTGAGCCGCGTCGAGCCGGCCACCACCTCGGGGCCGACCTCCACCTCGATCGCCAGCTCGGCCGCGGCCGCCAGCGCCGAACCGCGGGCGCAGGCCAGCCCCACGGTCAGCGCCCCGGCGGCGCGTGCCCGGCGGACGGCCGCCACCGTGTACGGCGTCCGGCCCGAGGCCGAGATGCCCACGAGCGTGTCGGCCGGCGTGAGGGCCAACGGCTCCAGGTCGGCGACGGCGAGGTCGGGACGGTCCTCGGCGCCCTCGACGGCGCCCGCCAGGGCCGCCTGCCCGCCCGCGACGACGCCCACCACCCGCTCGGGGCCGGTGCCGAAGGTCGGGGGGCACTCGCTCGCGTCCAGCACCCCGAGCCGCCCCGCCGTCCCCGCGCCCGCATAGACCAGCCGGCCGCCGGCGCCCATCCGGGCCGCGACGGCGTCGACCACGGCCGCGATCGGCTCCAGTTGGGTCGCGACCGCCTCGGCGACTGTGCGGTCCTCGGCGTTCATCAGCCGGAGGAGGTCGATCGTCGGCAGCCGGTCGATCCCGGACCACTCCGGCCGTACCGCCTCGGTCACCGCGGGCCCGGCCGCCGGGCCGGGCGGACCATGAGGCGCCGGGGACGCCGTGGGGGCCGGATCGGCCGGCTGCTCGCTCTTCACGAGGCCCTTCTCCCCAGAGTGGGGCGGAGTCAACCAGGTCGGCTCCGTCGGGGCGGGTTCTGCGGCGCCGCACGCATGGGCGGACCGGATCTGGGCAGGTGCCCGGGAGAGGGAGGCCTGCCATGAACGCGGACCGGACGGTCGCCGCCCTGATGGAGCAGTACGGGCGGACCTACGCCGACGAGGCGGGGATCACGCTGCGCGACACGCCCGCGCCGCTCTACCAACTGCTCGTCCTGACGGTGCTCTGCTCGATCCGGATCAGCGCCGCCACGGCCGTCGCCGCCGCGCGGGAGCTCTTCGCGGCCGGGTTGCGGACGCCGCGCGCCATGGCCGGATCGACCTGGCGGGCACGCGTGGACGCGCTCGGGCGCGCCCACTACGTGCGGTACGACGAGAGCACCGCGACCGCACTCGGCCGCGGCGCCGGCCTGCTGCTCGACCGCTGGCACGGCGACCTCCGGCGGCTGCGCGACGAAGCCGGCGGATCACCCGAACGGGTGCAGGGCCTGCTCCAGGAGTTTCCCCGGATCGGGCCGGTCGGGGCGGGGATCTTCTGCCGCGAGGCCCAGGAGGTCTGGCCGGAGCTCCGGCCGTTCTTCGACGACCGGGTGCGCCGCGTCGCCGCGGACCTCGGCCTGCCGTACTCGGCGGAGGGCCTGGCGCGCCTGGTCGGCGCCGATGAGTCGGCCCGGCTGGCCGCAGCGCTGACCCGGGTCGGCCTGGCGCGCGGGGAGCCGGGCGAGCTGCTGGGCACGACGGCGGCGGCGCATCGCTGACCGGGTCGATCCGGGGCCGGCGCCACCGCCCGCCGGCTCGGGCCGTCCGGCCGGCTCAGGCCATCCAGAAGAAGACCGCCGTCATCCGCCGCTCCTCCAGCGTGATGCCCGTGTACGCGGTGGCGCTGTGGATCAGGTTGGCGTGGTACAGCAGGAGCCGGTTGTAGCGGTTGGGGACGCGGACGTCCTCGGTGAACGCGTCCCCGGGGACGTGCCGGGTGCCCAGGGCCTCGACCAGGTTGTTGTGGGGCGCGTTGACCAGGTTGCCGCCGAGCCGGCCGCCCGGGAACTGCTGGCGGTAGAAGCTGGTGCCGGCGTCCTTGGGAGCGTCGGGGGAGAGGTAGAGCACTGCGGCGTAGCGGCAGAGCGCCCGCGAGTCGGTGTGCGGGCGCGACTCCGACTCGCCGGCGCCGACGAGCTGGACGCAGTTGTGGTTGAGCGTGCCGCCGCCGGGCGTGCTCTGCACCCAGAGCCGGGAGGCGCCGGTCGACTTGCGGACCAGCGCCTCCACCCGGGCGAGCTCGTCCGGTTCCAGGCCGGGCATGGTGCGCAGGCCGGGCCAGGCCTCGGGCCGGTAGGGGCGCCCCTGGGTCCAGTCGCCGCGGGCCAGGACCCGCTCGCGGACGGCGTCGGGGTCCGGCAGGACGTCGTCCAGGACCCAGTAGTCCCGGCCGGGAGTGGGCTTGCGGTAGGGCAGGACGGGCAGCGCCGTCCGCCTGGGGGGCTGTGGGGGCATGCGCCGACCATAGGGGCGGAGATCGCCAACGTTCTGCCGTGGGCAGGTCAACCTTTCGCCAACTGTCCGGAGCCTGCGCTCCGCGGCGGACAAGGCCGCGCCCGGATCCGTCGGCATGCGGCTCCGGGAACCTTTCCGAGGGCGGAATCGTCCCGTCCGGATGCATGTGTGTTTCCTGAGCACAAGGGGTGGGACATGCCCGTCACGCTGGGCGAAGAGATCATGCTGCTGTCGTTGGACGACGAGAGCGGCCAGGCGAAGGACCGGTGGGCGGCCGGTTGGACCGTCACCAGCGGTCTGCTGCTGGAGCTCGCACTCGCCGAGCGCGTCCGGGTCGACGGCGGAGCCGTGGAGGTGGTCGATTCCTCGCCGACCGGCAGTGCGCTGCTCGACGGCGTTCTGGAGCGGATCGACGCCTGGGCCCGGAGCAGCAGGTCGCCCACCGTGGCGGGCTGGCTGAGGAAGGACCGGGGCAAGAGCGCCGAGGCGAGCCTCGCGAGCCTGTGCGCACAGGGCATCGTCACCGAGGAGAGCCACCGGGTGCTCGGGCTCTTCCCGGTCCGCCGCTACCCGGAGGCGGACGGCGCCGCCGAGCGGGAGCTGCGCGGCCGGCTCGCCGCGGTGGTGCTGGAGGGCGCAGAGCCGGACGACCGTACGAGCGGACTCATCGCGCTGCTCCACGGTGCGGGCCTGCACCGGCTGGCCTTCCCGGACGTGCCGCGGGGCGAGGTCGAGCCGAGGATGGCCGAGATCGCCGACGGCCAGTGGGCGGGGGATGCCGTCCGGGACGGGATCCGTGCCACCCAGGCCGCGCTGGGTGTCCTCGCAGCCTCAGCAGCGGTCGCGGCGGTCTCCTGACGCCGGCCCGGCCCGGCCCGCCACGGCGCACCGCCGCCGGCCCGCCGCCCGGCAGCCCACTGGGGGAAGGACCCTCCCGACCTCGTTCAGCACCGGCCGTCGGCGAGGACGAAGTAACCGGGGGCGGTCTGCCGCAGGGTGTGGGTGGTGAAGGTGTTCCACAGGCCCATGGACTGGCCGGAGCCGAGTGCGTGGGTGAGGCCGCCGCTCCGGGTGGCGCGGCCCGCGCTCACCTGGTTGTAGTTGTTGTCCGTGAAGCAGGGCTGTGCACTCCCGGCGGTGGTCGCCGTCGCCACGGCCGAGCGCGCGCCCTCGGCGCCGGTCGCGTCCACGGCGGCGACCTGGTAGCCGTACGACGTGCCCGCGCTCAGGCCGGTGTCCGTGTACGAGGTGGCCGCCGGGCCGGCCACCTCGGCGCCGTCCCGGTACACCGCGTACGAGGCCGCGCCGGTGACGGCCTGCCAGGTGAGCGCGACCGCGTCGGCCCCCGCGGCGGTCGCGCTCAGGGTGGCGGGCGCGGGCAGTGAGGGGGTGGCGCCGCCGCCGTCCAGGCCCCAGAACCGCGCGGTGTAGTAGCTGGAGCAGATCGTGTCGAGGAAGTAGCCGCGGGACGCCCCGCACTGGTCGGTGCCGGTGCCCGGGTCGACCGCGAGGCCGTGCCCCATCCCCGCGATCGAGTAGAGCGCCACGGCGGGCCGGCCGCCCGGGTCGTGGTAGACCGACTCGGTGGTGCCGCCGGGCAGGCTCCGGGTGGCGGACGCGACCTGACCGATGCCCCACACGTCCGTCCACTGGTCGCGCAGTTCGGTGGCGTTCACCGGCTTCACGGTGGTGTCGGCGCTGCCCTGCCAGATCGCGACGCGCGGCCACGGTCCGCCGTACCCCGGGTACGCCCGTCGGGCCTTGTCCCCCCACTGGGCGGGGGTGAGTCGCTGGTCGGAGTTCTGGCAGCCGGACGCGGCGCTCTGGGCTGTTGCACAGTGGGCGGGCAGCCCCGAGTCGACGGCCCCGCCGGCGAAGACGTCCGGATAGTCGGCCAGCAGGTCCGCCGCCATGCCGCCGCCCGCCGAGAGGCCCGTGACGAACACCCGGTGGCCGTCCGAGCCGTACAGCGACTCGGCCTTGGCGACCATCTCGACCACCGACTTCGCCTCACCCGTGCCCCGGCTGTCCTCGGCGGCGTCGAACCAGCGGAAGCAGGAGAGGCTGTTGTTGGTGGGGCCGGTCTGCGGGAAGACCACCGCGAAGCCGTAGAGGTCGGCGAACTTGGTCCAGCCGGAATCGCGGTGGTAGTCGTCGGCGGTCTGGACGCAGCCGTGCATCGCGACCACCAGCGGGGCACCGGCCGGCAGGCCTGCCGGAACGTAGCTGAACATGGCCAGGTTGCCGGGGTTGGTGCCGAAGCCGGTGATCTGCCGGAACGTCCCGCTGACCGCGGCACCTGCGGCGTTCGCGGCGGAGCCGTCGGTCGCCGCGGTGGCGGGGCCGGAGCCGGCGGCGAGCGCACCCGCCGCCAGCACGGCGGCGGCCGCACAGCGGGCGAGCCGGCCGCCCCGCCTGCCCGGTACGGCGGATGAGCGGGGGGTGGACGAGCGGACGGCAGGGCGGCGGGCGGGCGGGGGAGCGGGTAGCTCGGCCATGCGGTGACTCCTGGGTGGAGGAGGAGCACGGGTGGAATGCCCTGCATCGTCGTGCGTCGGACCGCCGGGAGGTATGGGACGGTCAGACGGCCTGTCGCCGCCCTTCATGGCGGGTGGTGCCATGGCGGCGCAGCCACCCGCAGCCACCCGCAGCCACCCGCAGCCACCCGCAGCCACCCGCGGCCACCCGCAGCCACCCGCGGCCACGCGGTTCCGGCCCCTGACCCGGCCGCCGCGACACGGCCGGGGCCCGCGGCGGCGCAGGGGAAGGGCGGTGGATCAGAGCGCGGCGAGCAGCCCGCAGAGGGCGAGGAAGCCGCAGATCCCGAAGTTGATCAGCTTGTGGGAGAGGAAGACCGCCGCGAACTCGCGGATCGTCGCACTCGGCCAGTAGTACGCCGCGGTCGGTGAGCCGAACACCTGCCCGTTGACACCGGTCTTCCGGGCCGTCAGCGCGGCCCGGAAGGCGTGGAAGTTGTTGGTGACGACGACGCAGCGGTAGCCGGGGTCGGCCTGCTCCATGATCACCTTGCTGAACCGCAGGTTCTCCTCGGTGGTGCGGGAGCGGTCCTCGCGGGTTATCCGTTCCTCCGGGAACCCCTGCGCCACCAGGTAGTCGGCCATCGCGTGGGACTCCGGCAGCTTCTCGTCCGGTCCCTGGCCGCCCGAGGTGATCAGAACCGGCGGATTGCCGCGCGCGGCCTGCCTCTCGTAGACCTCGCGGCCGCGGTTCAGCCGGCTGGCCAGCAGCGGCGGCACCCGCTCGCCGCCGATCAGGCCGGAGCCGAGCACCACGACGAAGTCCACGTCCCCGCGCGGCCGGTGGCGGCCGTACAGGAAGGCGTAGCCGACGAAGCAGACGAACAGGAAGGAGACGTAGCCGACCACCAGGGCGGCACTGCCCGCGATGATGCCCAGCCGGACCGAGTGGGTCGCCGCGGCGGCGCCGAGCAGGGCGATCACCCCCAGGATGCCGAGGCCGGCGAGCAGCGAGAGCAGGTTGGCGGGCCGGAGACCCTCCTTCCGGATCATGGTCAGGCCGTTGGAGATCAGGAAGCCGATCAGGGCCAGCGTGCCGATCGCGGGCAGCAGGACGATCGCGGCGGCCGCCAGCTCGACCACCAGGGTCGGCGCCTTGCGCAGCTCGGCGAGCAGGGCCACGGCGAGCAGGGAGACGGCGATGCCGAGCAGCACGGCGTTGCTGAACCGGCGGCGGTCGCGCAGGACCCCGATCCCGCACAGGACGAAGAACAGGGCTGCTGGGGCATAGGCGATCATGCCCGTATCGTAGGTTCTTCAGATGTACGGCCTGCCGTGGCCCGGGAATGCCTGACGGTCGGCCACTCGACCTCCGTGCCCTGCCAGTAGCTCCGCCACCCGCCGCCCCGTCCGTTGCCCGGCCCGTTGCCGGACGAGCCCCTCCTTGGCCGCGGCCCGCAGGTGTACGAACGTGCTGCCGGGCTCGGGCTCGGGCTCGCCCACCGCGGTGAGGCGGACCGTCACCAGGACCGGGTTCAACCCCCACACCCCTCCACCGGCCATCACCCGGAACGTCCGCGTGCCCCGAGACACCGGCGGGACCCGCCGGCCGAGGCCGCGCAGCACCGCCTTCACCCGGGCCGCGGCCAGCGCGTACGGCAGCGGCAGCTCCAGCTCCTCCTCGTGGACGTCCTTCGGCAGCCGGCGCGCCACCCACTCCACGCCGCGCCGGCCGCTCGGAGCCCAGGCGCCGATCGCCTGGGCGAGCAGTGCGTCCTCGTCGTCCCCGTCCATGCGCCCGGGCCTCCCTTCCCGCGCCGACCATGCCACCCGCCTACGACAACGCGCCCGGCCGGACGAGGAGGTGACGCGCGGCAGGGTGCGCGCCGTCGGCGGGTGGCCGACGCGCTAGGAGTCGCCTGCAGCGGCCCGCGCGGCCGGGGCCGCGACGGTCGTGCCCGCCTCGTCCGCGTCGGCCGCCGCCACCGCCGCGCGTCCGATCCGGCGCACGCCGGGTACCAGCGCCGTGCCGGCGCAGCTCACCCCGACCAAGGCGGCGGTGACCAGCAGGGGAGCGCGGGCGCCCCACGTGTCGGCCGCCGCCGGGGCGAGCGCGTAGCCGAGCGGTGCGGCGGCCAGGGAGAACAGCCAGTCGTAGGAGGTGACGCGGGCCAGGACGTGGGCGGGGAACTCCTGCTGGACGACGGTCTGCCAGACCGGGCTGAGGTAGCCGACCCCGGCCATGGCCAGCCCGTACACGGGGACGGTGACCGGCGCCGGGAGTGGACCGGCGAGGGCGAGCAGGGGTAGCGCGAGGAGTGCGAGGCCGAGGTTGGCGGCGAGCACCGGTCGGCGCGGACGGAGGCGCCCGGCGAGCAGCGAGCCGGCGAGGACCCCGACGGCGCCGGCCTGGGTCATGGCGACCCAGGCGCCTTCCCCGCCCAGGTCGCGGGCGGCGATCAACGGGCCGAGGGTGAGCAGCACCGCGCTGGCGCCGTTCCACATGCCGTGTGCGATCAGGCTGGTCCAGTACCAGTCGCGCGAGCGCACCTCGGTCCAGCCCTTGGCCAGGTCGGCGAGGAGGGCGCGGCGCGGCGCGGGGGCGGGCCGGACGGTGAGGCTGGCGAGCAGGGCGGCGGAGGCGAGGAAGGTGACGCCGTCCAGGACGAAGGCCGAGCCGGCGCCCGTGGTGTACACCAGCAGGCCGGCCAGCGCGGGGCCGCCGAGCCGGGCCGCGTTGGTGGTGGAGGCCAGCAGCGCGTTGGCCCGCATGCGCTGCGGGCCGTCGACGGTCGCCGCGACGAGGGGCGTGGCGGTGGGCATGGCGAAGGCGGAGGCGGTGCCGCCGATCGCCTCGGCCACCGCGATGGCGGTCAGGCGCGGCTCTCCGCCGAGCAGTTCGACGCCGACGGCCAGTTGCGCGGCGGCCCGGACGAGGTCGGTCACCAGGGCCACGGTCCGCGGGTTGAAGCGGTCCCCGACGACGCCGCCGAGGGGGAGGAACAGCAGCCGGGGCACCATCGCGCAGCCGAGGACGAGGGCGAGGGCGCCGGAGGAGCCGGTCGCCTGGGTGATGGCGATGGCCAGCGCCGTGGGGACGACGGCGTCGCCGAGGGTGGAGACGGTCCGCCCGATGTAGAGCAGGCGGAAGCCGGGAAGTCTCAGTGGATGCGTCACGGCGGGGACTATATTTCGGCACCAAAATTTCGGCAACGAAATATTCGGTGAGCTGATCGACTCCACCTACACTCGTCCCATGGACCACGCCGCGCGACGACCCGACCCGCCGGGCGACTGGACGGACGGGCACGTCGAGCGCTGGCGGCCGGTCCTGCCGGAGCTCGACCCGGACGTCGAGGGCGCCGTCACGCGGATGAACAAGCTCACCAAACACCTGGGCCGGGTGCGTGAGCAGGGTGTCGCCGACTACGGACTCCAGAAGCACGAGTTCGACACCCTGCACGAGCTCGCCGGCCGCGGCGGCCGGGCCACCCCCTCCGAGCTGCGCGCCGACCTCGACCTCGCCCCGGCCTCGGTGACCGGCCGCCTGGAGGCGCTGGAACGCCGGGGCTTCGTCGTCCGCACCCCCTCCAGCGAGGACCGTCGCCGGGTCGACGTCGAGCTGACCGGCGCCGGCCGGGAGGCCTGGCACGAGGCGCTGGACGTGGTCGGCCGGGAGGAGCGTCGCGTGCTCGGCGTCCTGGCGCCGGACGAGCGGCGTCTGCTCTCCGACCTGCTGCGCCGCGTCCTCCTGGCCGTCGAGACCCCCGCCGCCCCGCCGGGCCGGCCGTCCGAGCCGAGCTGAGCGCGGCCGGCGGGCCGGCGCCGAGCAGCGGCCGGGGCCGACCCCTTGTCGCCTCCGTCCCGGGCCGCTCGGGCGGGGCGTCCGTCAGCGCCTCTCCGCCGGCAGCAGGGCGGCGAGGCCGTCCAGGATGCGCTCGACGCCGAAGGCGAAGCGGGCGTCGAGGTCGGGTCCGGTGAGGTCGCCCGCGAGCGCCGTCAGATGGGGGAACTCCTCCGGCGGCAGTGCGCGCAGCCGGTCGGCGGCCGCGTCGACGGCCTCGCGGCGGGTCGCCCCCATGGCCTCCGAGGCCGAGATGGGCGACTGCTCCTGGAGGACGAAGCCCTGGACGTAGGTGCCGAGCAGGTAGGTGACCATGGCCGCGTCGGCGTCGGTGAAGCCGGCCTCGCGCAGCCGGCCCAGCTGGTCCTCCTGGAGGCGCAGCAGGTTCGGGCCGGGGGCGAGCCGGCCGGCGACCACCTTGGCTGCATCGCGCCGGTCCAGCAGGTGGCGGCGATGGCGGTGACAGTACTCGCGGAACTGGCTGCGCCAGTCGCCGACCCGTGGCGGGGCCTCGGCGCCCGTCATGATCGCGTCGTTGAGGAGGTCGAGCAGCTCCTCCTTGTTGCGCACGTGCCAGTACAGCGAGGCCGCCTTGACGCCGACCTCGGCGGCGACCTTGCGCATCGAGAGTCCGGCGAGGCCGTCCCGCTCCAGCACCCGCAGTGCGGCCAGGCCGAGGGCCTCCCTGGTGAGCGGCGGCTGCGTGTCGTCGTCGTTCGGCATGGGCCTCGCCTCCGTCGGGTCGGTGGGTCGCGTCCGGCCGGCTCCGGCTCCGGCTCCGGCTCCGGCTCCGGGAATCCGACTTGCCCTCTAACAGTGTTAGGGGCATTCTATCCGTGCCAGGCGATCCCTAACACTGTTAGGGGCGTGAATCGGGGTTGTGGAACGGAGGCCTCCCGATGGGGGAGACAGGGGTGCCGGGCGCTCGGCACAAGCGGCTCGCGCTGGTGACGCTCTGCGTCACGATGTTCATGTCGATGCTCGACAACGTCATCGTCAACAACGCGCTGCCCCGGATCGGGCAGGACCTGGAGGCCGGCATCAGCGGCCTGCAGTGGGTGGCCGAGGGCTACAGCCTGGTCTACGCCGCCCTGTTGCTCACCGGCGGCACCCTCGGGGACCGGTTCGGCCGCACCCGGGTCTTCCGGCTCGGCCTCGGTCTGTTCACCGCGGGCTCGGCCGCCGCCGCGCTCGCCGGCACCACCGGCTGGCTGGTCGCCGCTCGGATGCTCCAGGGCGTCGGTGCCGCGCTGCTGACCCCGGGGAGCCTGGCGATCCTGCGACACGTCTTCACCGACGAGCGCGAGCGCGCCCGGGCGGTCGGCCTCTGGTCCGGCGTCTCGGCGCTCGGCCTCTCCGTCGGACCCGTGATCGGCGGGCCGATGGTCGAGACCTTCGGCTGGGCGAGCGTGTTCTGGATCAACGTCCCGATCGGGCTGGGCGGCCTGCTGCTGGCCGGCCGGGTGCTACCCGCCATCGCGCCGCGCGCTCGCCGGATCGACCTCGCGGGGCTCGCACTCTCGGCCACGGGCCTCGGCGCGCTCGTCTACGCCCTGGTCGAGGGGCCGTCCCGGGGCTGGAGCGACGGGCCGGTGCTCGGCTGCGCGGGCGCGGCGGTGCTGCTGCTCGCCGCCTTCGTCCTGCTCGAACTGCACGTTCCCGAGCCGATGCTGGACCTCCGGCTGTTCCGCGACGGCGTCCTCGGCGGTGCCCTGCTCAGCGGGTTCATGATCAGCTTCGGGATGTTCGGCGCACTGTTCTTCCTGCCTCTGCTGATGCAGGGCGTCCTGGACTGGTCGCCGACCGCGGCGGGGATCGCCGGGCTGCCGATGACCGCGATGATCGTCGTGGCGGGTCCCGTCTCCGCCCGGCTGGCCGGTCGTCACGGCCCCGGACTGCCGGTGGTGCTGGGACTGGCGCTCTGCGCGGCCGGGCTCGGCGGCCTCTCCTGCTACGGCCAGGACGCCAGGTACCCCGCGTACGTGTGGACGCTGCTCACGCTGGGCCTCGGGATGGGGCTGACCTTCGCCCCGGTCTCCATCGCCGTGCTCCAGCGGGTCACGCCGGACCGGACCGGGATGGCCTCGGCGACCGTCAACACCCTGCGCGAGCTCGGCGGCGTGATCGGCATCGCCGTCCTCGGTGCCGTCCTCACCCACCGGATGACCGAGAGCCTGACCGGCTCCCTGGTGCGGCTCGGCCTCCCGGGCGGGACGGTCGGGCAGGTCACCGACTCGGTGACCGGCTCGCTCTCCGGACTCGGTGACGGCCGGGCCGTGGACGCACCGCTCCCGGTGCTGGTGGCCGTGGAGGGCGCCTTCACCGACGGGGTACAGCTCGCGCTGCGTTGCGGGTCCGGCGCCCTGGCCGTCACGGCGGTGGCGGTCGCCGTACTCCTGCGGTCCGTGGGCGGGCGGGCCCCGATCGCCGGGCCCTCGCCCGACGCCGGCACGTCCGCCGGGCCTGCGGCGCGCCCGGAGATCCTGGTCGACGCCCGGACGCGGTGACGACCCCGGCCGGCCGCCGACCACGACCGGGGCCGCCGAAGACCGTCGGATCCGTCGAAGGCCGCCCGAGGCTGCCGCCGGCCGGCACCACGCGGTGCCGGCGGCTCACCGGCCGTCAGCGCACCCCCTCGACGGCGGCCTGCGCGGCGCGCGCCAGCTCCCGGCGCGGGCCCCAGCGGGTGTCGTGCGAGGCGCGGACAGGGACCGGGATCGCAGGTGGGAAGGTCAGTTCGGCGACCAGCCCGCGTACCGCGACCACCCGGGAGAGCGAGGCGAGCAGGCCGTCCTCGCCGACGAACGCGGCCGCGCTGGTCGGCCGGCCGTCCGCCAGCCGGTAGCGGATCGTCGCCGGCTGGACGGGGGCCCCGGCCTGGACGGCGGCCTCGAAGAGCGCCGGGCGGAACCGCCCGCTCTCCCGCCCGCACCAGGTCGACCCCTCCGGGAAGACGATCATCGGCCGGCCCGCCCGGAGCTGGGCGGCGACGGCGCCGACCGTGTCCGGGAGGGCGCGGAGCCGGTCGCGGTCCAGGTAGACCGTGCCTCCCCAGGCCGTGACGGGCCCGAGCACGGGCCAGTGCCGCACCTCGGTCTTGGCGATCGAGCGGCCGGGCAGCGCGGTCGCGATCAGCGGGATGTCCAGCCAGGACACGTGGTTGGCGACCACCAGGACCCCGGGCTCCGGTTCCCCGGTCGCCCGGCCCGCGGTCGCGCCCGTCACGCCGCCCGCCGCACCGGCGGTGGGCGACGGCGTCGAGTGGACGGTCACGCCCAGCGCCCCGAGCAGCGTGCGGGTCCAGAACCGCACCAGCCGGGTGCGCGCCCGGCCGGGAAGGGCGCGCACCGGCAGGGCGAGGGCGATCCCGACCAGCAGGACCGTCAGGCAGGCGGTCAGCCGGAGGATCCGCCGGGGAAGGGCCACCACCGGGGCCTGCTCGGTCAGGCAGGCCTCCGGGGTGCAGGTCGCCGTCGGCAGCCAGACGCTCATGCCGACGGTTCCCGTGAGGCCGCGGCCGGGCCGCCGGCGGCGTTGCCCCCGGTGCCACCCGTGGCTCCACCGCCACCCGGGACCGCGTTCACCCCGGAGAGGAAGTGCCGCAGGTAGCGCGGGTCGGTGCGCTCCAGGGAGAGCAGTACGTACAGGTCGGCGGTGGCGAAGTCCGGGTCGTGCGCCGGGGCTCCGCAGACCCAGGCGCCGAGCCGCAGGTAGCCGCGGAGCAGGGCCGGCAGCGGGGCGCGGTCGGCCCGCCGGATCCCGGTGGCGTCCCAGAGCCGGTGCGGCGTGACCCGGTACTCCTCGGGGGCGAGGTGTTTGGCGCTGACGGTGTCCCAGACCCGGGCTGCGGTGGCGCCGCCGTCGTCCAGCGGGATGGAGCAGCATCCGCCCACCCAGGTGTTGCCGGTGTCGGCGAGGTAGCGGGCGATGCCTCCCCACATCAGGTTGATCACGGCGCCGTTGCCCCGGTGGTCGGGGTGGATGCAGGAGCGGCCCAGTTCGACCAGGCCGTCGCGCAGCGGCGTCAGGTTGCTCAGGTCGAACTCGCCGTCGGAGTAGAGCCGGCCGGCCCGCCGCGCGGCGTCCGGGGGCAGCAGCCGGTAGGTGCCGACCACCGGGCCGTCCTCGCCCTCGCGGACCAGCAGGTGGTCGCAGTGCTCGTCGAACGGGTCGACGTCCAGGCCCGCCGTCGGGCTGTGCAGGACGGCGCCGAGCTCGGCGGCGAACACCTCGTGGCGCAGCCGCTGGGCGGCGCGGACGTCGTCCTCGTCGCGGGCCAGCGCCACCGTGTACGTCTGGGCGGGCGCGGCGGCGGCCGGCCCGGAGCCGGGGCTCCGGGCCGGCCGGGCGGTGGACGCCGACCGGGCCGTGCGCGGGGCGGGGACCACGACGGCGTGGTCGGGGGCGACTGCGGGAGGAGCGTACGTGGGGACGACGGTCATGGCGGACCCTCCAGGGCAGCACGGACGACGGCGGCCACGTGGGCCGTGGCACCGACCGGTCCGCTCGGTCGTGGGTGCGAACCGGTCACCGTATGTCTGTCCGAGTCGGCTGGCGTCCACGTTGTCGTTCGGTGGAGCGCAGATGTGCACCTGCTGAATGGGGCCACCCGGTGTCTGCCGTCCACCTGCTCGGTGCCGGGGCGCCGCCGGATGCTCCGCCCCCGGGGGTGGAATCCGTCGCCGAGCCACCCGCCGCACCGGCGCACTCCGGGCGTGCGCGGCGGCTCGCACGAATCCGGACCGACGACCCGAACGTTCCGGCAACGCCCCGGCCCCCGGCGCCGAAGCGCCGGGGGCCGGGGGCCGGGTCCGTCATCGGGACGACCGCGCAGTACGGCCGAGGTCGGCGCCGGGCGCCCGGGGCGTCAGCCGGCCCGCCACCCCTGCGGGTCGATCCCGCCGGGGACGGCGTCCGTCGGTCCGTACGGCTCGCGGGTGAGGACGAAGGAGTTGAGGTCGAGGTGGCTGACGGAGCCGTCGGCGGCCCGTACCACCCGCAGCGTCTCGCCCGCGTAGTAGCCGTCCAGCCCCGTCCAGGTGCCGTCCGGCTCGGCGCGGAACCGGGAGGCGCGCGTACCGGCTGCCAGCGGGGCCAACTCCAGCCCGCGGTCGGCCCTCAGCCGCAGGACGTGGGCCGCGGCGCCCCAGTACCAGGGGCCGGTCAGCGCCAGCAGCTCCTCGTCGACGGACGGCAGCGGGTGCCAGGGCTCGGGCAGCCGAGGCTCGTGCTCGGCGGTGATCGCGATCAGGTCCGCCGCGACGAGCGGGGTGTTGGGGCCGCTGGTCGCGTTGGAGAGGGCGACGGCGGCCAGGCCGTCGTCCTCGCTGATCCAGAGCCCGGCGGTGAAGCCCGGCATCGAACCGCTGTGCCCGAACAGCACGCGGCCGTCGCGTCGCAGCAGTTGGAGGCCGAGCCCGTAGCCGCCGGACCAGTCTGCGTCGTCCGGGCCGACGGCCGGCCGGCGCATCTCGGCGAGGCTCGCTGCGGCGAGCACCTTCGCGTCGCCGCGGGCCAGGAAGGCGGCCCAGCGGGCGAGGTCGGCGGTGGTCGACCAGAGCTGGCCGGCCGGGCCCATCAGCCCGGTGTCGGTGAGCGGCTCCGGCAGCATGACGTCGGCCCACGGGTGGACGGCGAAACCGCCGGCGTGCGGATGTTGCGGGAGCAGGGTGGTGCGGTCCATCCCGAGCGGTTCCAGCAGCTCGCGGCGGAGGACCTCGCCCCACGGCTCACCACGCAGACGCCCGACCAGGGCGCCGAGCAGCGCGTAGCCGGGATTGGAGTAGTGGTGGCGGTGACCGGCCGGGTGCCGGAGCGGGCGGTCGTCCTCCAGGATGTCGGCGAGCTCCGGCCGCAGCGTCCCCTCGGTCCGTTCCCACCAGGGCCCCGGCGTCTCGGCGGTGAGCCCGGACGCGTGGGAGAGCAGCTGGGCGACGGTGGCCTCGTCGGCCGGGGTGCCGGGCAGGTGGCGCCCGAGCGGGTCGCCCAGGTCGAGCAGGCCCTCGTCGCGCAGTCGGAGCACCAGGACGGCGACGAAGGTCTTGGTGAGCGAACCGATCCGGTACTGCACGTCGGCGGTGGGCGCGTGGTCGGCGATCATGCTGCGGGCGCCGGTCCAGACCACCTTGCCGTCCCGCACCACCGCGGCGACGAACGAGGGGGTGCGGCCCTCTGCCTGGGCGACCGCGACACGGTGCAGCAGAGCGCGGCGGGTGGTGGGGAGGAGCTCGTCGTGCAGGTCGGTCATCTGAATCCTCTGAAAGAGTCGGACGGACCCGCGGTCGGGCGGGCGGTGCGCCCAACCTAGCCCGGCCGTCTGCTCGGATCCACCGAGAATTCAGGCCCGTGCCGAGAGGCCGTGGGCGTCCCGCCGGCCCTCGTCACGACCGGAGCGGTGACTCTCCCGGCGGGCGATCGGTCCACGGGAGGCGCCTGGTCCAGCCCGCGCATCAGTTCGGCCACCACGGCGTGATCGCGGGTGGCGTCACGCTCGCGCTGACTCAGCAACTGCCCGCTGCCGAGCGGTAGGACGGCGGCCGACCTGACGCGGCGCTCCTTCCGGGCGTCGGCGAGACGCCGAGCCATCGCCGTGACGCGCTCGAACTCCTCCGGCAGGTCGTCCTGCGCCTCGTGGTCGACCAGGAAGTCGAGCAGCTCGTCGATCACGTCGAGATGCCCGTCCGTGAGACGGTCCTCGGTGAGTCCGGCCAGTTCCCGCAGCTCGTCCAGGGCCCCCTCCAGCAGGCTCTCCTGCAGCGCCGGGTCGTCCAGCGTGTTCGTCGGCAGGTGTTCGGCGAGGTCCATGGCGTAGCCCCAGCCGCCGGCGGCGAGACGCTCCTCGACCGCTTCGCGGATGCGCTCGTCCACCATCGCGCTGAACTGCTCCGCATGCTCCAGGGGGATCAGCGAGCTGTGCTGCATCGCCTCGGCGAGCGCGGCGAGGCGCTCGTCGGGGCCGGTCCAGTACAGGTGGTCCCTCGTCTGTTCCAGCACGACCGCTGCGAGCGGGCCCGCGCCCAACAGCTCGGCCGTCTCCAACACCCACTGCAAGTGGGCCGCGAGGCCGTCGTCCTCGGGGGAGAGGGAGTCCTCGACGGTGTCCAGGGTGCTGCGCACGGCGTCGGCCAACGACTCCGGTGCCGCCCGGAGCTGTTCGCGGATGGCGCCGCCGTCGGGCAGCCGGGCCGCCTCGATGGTCCGGTAGAGCTGCCGCACGTCGACGAAGGCCGCGAGCAGCGCAGGGATCCGGGTCCGGCCGGCGTTGAGATGGAAACGCAGGTAGTCGGCGATCGACGGGTTGTGGAAGGCGGCGTTCCCGCCGTCCAGGGTCACCATCGTGCCCTCCAGGACCTGCAGCGCCCGCCGGAAGAGCCGGCCGTCGGCGTCCCGGTCCAGTTCCTTGCGGTACCACGACCACGACTCCTCCAGTTCGGACAGCGTGGCCGTCTGGAGGGTGAGGAGCACTTCGAGCAGGTGGACGGCCTCGTCGGTGAGTTCGTGCTCGACGATCCGCTCCCAGATCCGCTGCGGATCGTCGAGGTTCGCCACCATGGCCGCAGGAACGTCCTGCTCCCGCCGGGCGGCCAGCCGCAGCGTCTCCTCGATCAGCCGGGGATTGAAGTTCCGGTGCGTCACGACCGGCTGCCAGACGGCCCGGTCGGCGAAGCGGCGCTTCTGCGCCGCGGGTACCGCCGAGTGGTGAACGTGGTTGTGGAGGATCTGCCCGCGGATCCGGAGCCCCAGGTCGGTCAGGTGGATCACGCTCGCGGCCTCGGTGACGTCCGCCGCCGCCAGGCGGTCGTGCTTGAGCCGGGCGTGTTCCAGGATGTAGTCGCGGGTGGTCATGATGAGCGCTTTGCCCGGTGTCTCCCGGATCTCGCGGACGACGGCGAGCAGCCGGGAGTCCTCGTTCTTGTTCAGCTGCGACTCCAGCGTCGTCTGGCCGAGGAAGTCGTCGTAGAGGAAGACCTGCGGGGTGTCGTCGAGCCAGAGCGCGCCGACCTCGTCGATGTCCTGCGAGACCTCGTGCAGCTCGTAGCCGTTGCCCATGAGCCAGGCCGAGAGCATGAGCGCGACCGTGGTCTTCCCCACCCCCGGGATGCCGGCGACGACGCAGACCCGCTGCTCGTCCAGGACCTGCTTCGCCCGGTCGAAGCCCTCGTGCGGGACGAACGTCTCCGCGACCCGGGGCAGCCGCCTGCGGAGCCAGGAGGACCGCAGGTGCCGCTCCTGGTGGAGTACCGTCTGGAGGACGCTGGTGCTGCTCAGCCAGAGCCGGAAGTGCCGCCGGACCAGCGTCGGCCGGCTCCGCAGCTCGGCGACGATCTCGTCCACCCCGTGGATGTCGCCGGTGCTCCGGACGAAGGGGGCGAAGGCGTCGCGGAGCCGCTCCTTGCCGTCGACGCTCAGGCCCACCGTGGTGGCGATGACGTACCGGTCGGGCTTGAGCTGAGCGACCTTCGGCAGTTCCTCCCGGACCAGGCGCCGGATCAGTCCGTTCTGGTCGCCGCGCGGCCAGTGCTTGCACTGCACGATGGTGGACCTGCCGGCGGCGTCGGTGTGCCGGAGGTCGACCCCCCGGTCCCGGCCGCGCGGGAAGAGCTCCATCGGAACGCCGAGGAGTTCACCGAAGAGGTCGCGGCAGACCAGCTCGAAGTCGTGGTCCGTCAGCCGCCCAAGGTCGAAGGAGTCCATCCACCGCCTTCCCGAGGAGTCACCGCCGGGACGGGTCGTCCCGGTGGGTGGCATTCTCCACGAAGGGTCGGACAGCCGGTGGGAGGGCTCAGAGCACCGGCGGCCGCTGCGAGGACGGGAACGCGGGCAGCGCCGGGTCCTGCAGCCAGGCGGCGAACAGACCGTCCAGCGGGTCGCCCGCGTACCGGGCGCAGTGCGTGCGGAAGTCGGCGGTGGTGACCACGCCGTGCCGGTTGAGGACGGCCCAGTCCTTGAGCAGGCGGAAGAAGGCCCGGTCCCCGACGGCGCAGCGCACCGCGTGGACGGTGAGGCCGCCGCGCTGGTAGAGGCGGTCGTCGAACATCAGCTTGCGGCCCGGGTCGCCGAGCCGGAGGTCCTGCGGGAGCCCGGCGAGCAGGGCGTGGGCGGCGGCGGCGTGCTTCGCGGCGGACGGGCCTCCGCTGTACTCGGACCAGAGCCACTCGGCGTACTTGGCGAGGCCTTCGTTGAGCCAGATGTGGCTCCAGTCGGCGATCGACAGGCTGTTGCCGAACCACTGGTGGGCCAGCTCGTGGGCGATCAGGCGCTCGCGGCCCCAGCCGCCGCCCAGGTGGTTGGCGCCGAAGGTCGCGATGCCCTGGGCCTCCACCGGGACGTCCAGTTCCTCGTCCGCGACCACCACCGTGTACTCGCCGAACGGGTACGGCCCGAAGACCTCCTCGAAGAAGGCCATCATCTGCGGCTGGCGCCCGAAGTCCGCGGCGAAACCGCCGGCCAGCCGCTCCGGCACGTAGCCGGTCTGCGGCACCGCCGGGCGCTCGGCGAGCTGCACCGGCCGGTACTGGCCGATCGAGACGGTCACCAGGTACGTCGAGGTCGGCGCGCTCTGCTCGTACACCCAGGTCGTGCTGGACGCCCGGGTGGTGCGGGTGAGCAGCCGGCCGCCGATCACCACCGCGTACGGCGACGGCGTGGTCACGGCTATCTGGTAGGTGGCCTTGTCGGCCGGCCGGTCGTTGCACGGGAACCAGGACGGCGCGCCGACCGGCTGGCTCGCCACCAGCGCACCGTCGGTGAGCTCCTCCCAGCCGAGGCCGCCCCACGGGCTGCGCACCGGGCGCGGGTTCCCCGTGTAGTGCACCTCGACGGTGAAGGCGGCCCCCGCCGTGAGCGCCTTGGCCGGGCGCACCCGCAGCTTGCCGCCGCGATGGGTGTACCGGGCGGACTTGCCGTCCACCAGCACCCGGCCGATCCGGAACTCGGCCAGGTCGAGCGCGAACTCCGGCAGTGCGGTGCCCGCGACGGCGCTCAGCCGCGCGGTACCGCCGAGCCGGTTGGGCCCCGGCCGGTAGTCGAGCGCGAGCTCGTAGCGGTGCACCCGGTAGCGGGGATCACCGCTGTTCGGGAAGTACGGGTCCGGGCCGGCGATGGGGGACACCGGGGTGTGCTGGTGGTTCACCGGGCGGGATTTCACCGGGTCGTGCGCTCCCTGCGAGTACGGGTCGGGGACGGGCGGGACGTGGCGGGCATGGCGGGTCGGTGGGGCGGACGGGACGGACCCGGCGGGCACCGCGCCCGTCACGAGGTGGTCTGCCACACCTCGATCGGGTTGCCCAGCCACCGGGTGTCCGCGGGAACGGACTCGGCGCGCATCACCAGTGAGGCCGGGCCCAGCGTGCTGCGCGCACCCACCGTACTGCCGGGCAGCACGATGCCGCCCGGGCCCAGGGTGGCACCCTCGCGGAGGACCACAGTATCCATCCGCATGATCCGGTCGTGGAAGAGGTGGGTCTGCACCACACAGCCCCGGTTGATGCTGACGCCGTCGCCGAGGGTGACCAGGTCGGCCTCGGGCAGCCAGTAGCTCTCGCACCAGACGCCCCGGCCGACGTCGGCGCCGAGCGCCCGCAGCCAGAGGTTGAGCACCGGTGTGCCCGGCACCGCGCCGACCAGCCACGGCACGGCCAGCACCTCGACGAAGGTGTCGGCAAGCTCGTTGCGCCAGACGAAGCCGCTCCACAGCGGGTGCTCGACCGCCCGGAACCGTCCGACCAGCAGCCACTTCGCGGCCACCGCGACCAGGCAGGCCGCACCGCCGGCGGCCAGCAGCACGAGTCCGGAGAGCAGCACCGCCGCCAGCGGTGACCAGGCCGTCGTCAGCCAGCAGAGCGCCGTGAGGGTCAGCGCGCCGAGCGCGCCCGAGGCCAGCACCGGCACCAGTCGGCCGAGCTCCACCAGCCCGCGGGCCCAGAGCAGCCGCGCCGGCGGCTCGTAGGTGAGGCTCTGGTCGGCCTCGTCGGCCGCCCGCGGCAGCTTCATCGGCGGCATGCCCAGGTACGAGCTGCCCTTCTTGGCCTTCGCCGGTGTCGCGGAGAGCACGCCGACCAGGCCGCGCTTGGGCACCGAGCGGCCCGGCGCGGTCATCCCGGAGTTGCCGAGGAAGGCCCGCTCGCCGACCTTCGCCTCGCCGAGCCGCACCCAGCCGCCGCCCAGCTCGTACGGGGCGATCAGGGTGTCGTCGGCCAGGAAGGCGCCGTCGCCGACGGTGGTCAGGCTCGGCAGCGCCAGCACCGTGGAGACCTCGGCGCCGCGGCCGACCTTCATACCCAGCGCCCGCAGCCACGACGGCGTGACCAGACCGGCGTACAGCGGGAACAGGACCTCGCGGGCCTGGTCCATCAGCTGGGTCACCGTCCAGGCCTGCCAGCCGATCCGCCCGTGCAGCGGGTGCGTCCCCGGCGCCAGCCCGATGCTCAGCACCCGGACGGCCGCGACGAGCTGCGCCGCGTAGACCGCCCCGTAGGCCAGGGTGGCCGGCAGCAGACCGAGCAGGGCGCCGCCGAGCGCGGCGGCGAGCCCCTCGCCGGGGTGGACGAAGCGGCTCAGCACGGCCAGCCCGGCGATCGCCGGGAGCACGGGCAGCAGGCTCAGCACGGCGCCGCTGGCGCCGTAGAGCGCGGCCCAGCGGGCCCGGCGGTGCGGGCGGTCCTTGGGCCAGGTGCGCTCGGCGCGGCCCAGCTTGACGGCGGGCGCGCCGCCCCAGCGCTGTCCGGTCGGGACGTGCCCGGTGACGCTGGAGCCGGCCACGACCTGGGCCCGCTTGCCGATCCGGGCGCCGGGCAGCAGCGTCGACCGGGTGCCGACCACGGCGCCGGAGCCGACCTTGACCTGGCCGACCTCCAGCCGGTCGCCGTCCAGCCAGTAGCCGCAGAGGTCGACCTCGGCCTCCACCGCGCAGCCCCGGCCGAGCTTGAGCATGCCGGTCACCGGCGGCAGGGAGTGCAGGTCCACCTCCGGGCCGACCTTGGCGCCGAGCGCCCGGGCGTAGCGGGTCAGCCACGCCCCGGAGAGCGACGTGGCGCCGCTGGACTCGGCAAGCCGCTCGGCCGCCCAGAGCCGCAGGTGGGTGGAGCCGCCGCGCGGGTAGCTGCCGGGGCGCAGGCCGCGCAGCAGCAGCCGGGCGCCGCCGGCCCCGATCGCGAGGCGGCCCACGGGGCTGAAGAGCGCCAGCGCGCCGGCGCCGACCGCCCACCAGGAGGCGGTGGGCGCCCACGGGTAGTCGCCGAACCAGGACAGTACGTTGCCGAGGGTCAGCAGCGCGACGCTCCAGCGCAGTCCGACCACGGTGAAGAGCGGGATCAGCAGGAGCAACTGGAGCAGCTTGGCCCGGGTGGGCACCAGCGCGACCGTCCGCGACTCGCCGCCCTGCGCGGCGGTGCGTTCCAGGTGGCGGGCGAGCTTGCGCAGCGTCGGCTGCTGGTAGAGGTCCAGCACGGCGACGTTCGGGTAGCGGGTGCGCAGCAGGGTGGTCAGCCGGGCGGCGGTCAGGCTCCCGCCGCCGATGGCGAAGAAGTCCTCGCGCGGCCCGCTCACCGGCACCCCGAGGATCTCGGTCCACTGCTCGGCCAGCCAGGCCTCGGTGCCGTAGAGCTGCTCGGTCGGGCCGGCGGTGTCCAGATCGGGCAGCGGCCAGGGCAGGGCGTTGCGGTCGACCTTGCCCGAGGTGCGGGTGGGCAGCGAGTCGACCGGGGCGAGCAGCGGCACCAGGGCGGCGGGCAGTTCGGCGCGCAGCCGCTCGACGGCGGTCTCGCGGTCCCAGCCGTCCTGGGTGACCAGGTAGCCGACCAGCAGCTGGTTGCCGCCGCGCGCGGTCCGGACGGCGGCGGCCGCACCGGCGACGCCCGGTAGTGCCTGAAGGGCGGCGTCGACCTCGCCGAGTTCGATCCGGCGCCCGCCGAGCTTGATCTGCTCGTCGGCACGCCCGAGGAAGAGCAGGCCGGCCGGGTCGGCCTGGACGAGGTCGCCGCTGCGGTAGGCGCGTCCCCAGCCGAGCGACGGCAGCGGGGCGTACTTCTCGGCGTCCTTCTCCGGGTCCAGGTAACGGGCCAGACCGACGCCGCCGATCACGAGCTGGCCGGTGGCGCCTGCGGCGACCGGCTCGCCGGCCTCGTCGACCACGGCGAGGTCCCAGCCGTCCAGCGGCAGACCGATCCGCACCGGGCCGTCGCCGGTCAGCAGCGCCGCGCAGGCGACCACGGTGGCCTCGGTCGGCCCGTAGGTGTTCCAGACCTCGCGGCCCTCGGTGACCAGCCGCTGCACCAGCTCGGGCGGGCAGGCCTCGCCGCCGAAGATCAGCAGCCGGACCTCGTTCAGCGCCTCGGCCGGCCAGAGCGCGGCGAGCGTGGGCACGGTGGAGACGACGGTGATCTCCTGCTCGGCCAGCCACGGGCCGAGGTCGGCGCCGCTGCGCACCTGGGAGCGGGGGACGGGCACCAGACAGGCGCCGTAGCGCCACGCCAGCCACATCTCCTCGCAGGAGGCGTCGAAGGCGACGGAGAGGCCGGCCATGACGCGGTCGCCGGGGCCGATCGGCTCGTCCTGGAGGAAGAGCGCGGCCTCGGCGTCGACGAAGGCGGCCGCGTTGCGGTGGCTGACCGCGACGCCCTTGGGGCGGCCGGTGGAGCCGGAGGTGAAGATGATCCAGGCGTCGTCCGCCGGGGTCGGCCGGCCCGCGGTGGCGGAGGGGCGCGACGCTCCGGTGACGGTGAGTGCGCGGTCGGCGCCGAGCACGGCGGCGACGGCGGCCTCCTCGAAGACCAGCTGGGCGCGCTCGTCCGGGTCCTCGGCGTCCACCGGGACGTAGGCCGCGCCGGCGGCCAGCACGGCGAGGATGGCCACGTAGAGGTCGTTGGTGCCGGAGGGGACGCGGACGCCCACCCGGTCGCCGGTGCCGATCCCGGCGGCGGCGAGCCTGCGGCGCAGCTGCTCGACCTCGGCGGCGAGCGCCCGGTAGCTGAGCACGGTGCGGCCGTCGTCCAGTGCCGCCTCGTGGGGGTGGCTGCGGACGGTGGCGTCCAGGATGTCGACCAGGGTGCGCGCCCCGGGGGCCTGCCGGCCGGGGAACAGCGCCCGCGAGGGCCCGGCGGGCGCCTCGGCCCCGGCCGGGGCCGACGTGACTGCCGCGACGGCCGGGGGTGCGGTGACCGGCGCGACGGCCGGGGGTGCCGCTGACCCCGCCGGGGCCGGCCCGGCGTCGGGGGCCTGCGGTGCCTCCGGTGCCTGCTCTGTCTGGGTCTGGATCGGTTCAGCTGTCATGGCAGCCCGTGTGCTCCTCGTCCTAGCCCCTTGGATCCGACCGTTTCCGGCCCTTGGGGGCGGTGGGAGCACTCACCTGGTTCGCTCGGTCGGGTGATCCCACTCCGGGGCCGGAGCAGACAACCCAACCGATGGTACTCCGGGGCGGTGAACCGGGAGCTGCCCGACACTCCGCCCAACTCGCCCCGGGACAGCCTTATCTGACGACGTGTCAGGTAACAACTGAGCCTTCGTGAGTAGATGGTGACGGGGCGTCAGTCGTTTTGACGGATCGTCAGGCGCAATCTCCGATTGTGGTCCACGCCACACCGGATCGGTACTCCCTCCGGGTGGCGGCCGCCCGGACCGGCCCGGTCCGGGGCTCTCCGGGCGGCAGCCTTCGCGCCGCTGCGGATCAGCGGAAGCGGGCGAGGTGCTCGTTCAGGAACGCCTCCAGGGTACGCGGAGCGCGTCCGACGAGGTGGGTGACCGAGCCGTCGGGGCGCTCCGGGCGGTCCACCGCGAGCCGCTGGATCTCGACCACGTGGGCGGCCAGCCACGCGGGCATCCCGGCCCGGCTGACCAGGTGCGCGTGCAGCTCCGCGGGCGACAGGTCGATGTACCGGACCGGCCGCCCGAGCAGCGTGCCCAGCAGTGCGGCGAGCTCCGGGTGGCTGTACGCGCGCCCGCCGGTCAGCTCGTACGTCCGGCCGGCGTGCTCGGGTCGGGTCAGGACGGCGGCCGCGGCGTCTCCGATGTCCCGGCAGTCGATGTAGTTGCAGGGCGCGGTGCCCGTCGTGCCGTGGATCAGCCCGGCCGCGGCTATTCCCGGGGCGAGGAGCAGGAGCTTCTGCATGAACGCGTACGGCCGCAGCACGGTCGCGGTGACGCCGGAGGCGTGCAGGTGCTGCTCGACCAGGTGGTGGCCGCGCGAGACGGCGACCGGTGAGTCCGGCTCGGCGGCCGGTGCGGAGATCTTGGCGATGTGCTCGACGCCGGCGGCCGTGGCCGCGTCGATGGTGCGCAGCTCGTGTTCGACCTGCTGCGGACCGTTGGCCATGGTGAGGAGGAGCCCGCGGGCGCCGCGGAAGGCCGCCCGCAGCGAGTCCGGGTCGCCGGCGTCGGCGTACACCGGCTCGACCAGGGTGCGGGTGTGCTCGTCCAGGCCGGCCAGGAGCCGGCCGGGGTCGCGGCTGAGCGCGCGGGCCGGGACGCCGAGGCGGGTCAGGCTGTGGAGCGTGGCGCCGCCGGTGGCGCCGCTGGCTCCCATGATGGCGATCATGTCGTCTGCCTTTCGGGTTGCGGGTTTCGGTTGCTGGTGGACGGGCTTGGTGGGTGGGCCCGGTGTGTCGGGGCCGGCCGTCCGCTCCGGCCGTCGGTCTGGAGGTCGGATCCTGGGCGGAAGGCTCGGTCGGGTCAGTGCCGTCGGTGGTGGCGCTGACGGCTGCCGCGCCAGCGCCACGTGATCACGGTGGCGGCGATGGCCGCGGAGACCGGGAGGTCGATCCGGAGCCGGGCGGGCCACGGGCTGTCCGCCAGGGCCGGTATCCGCGGGAGCCAGTGCGCGCCGGACCAGCCGGCCAGCAGCGCGAGGGCGGCGGCGGCGATGCCGAAGCCGGTGGCCAGCAGAGCGCGCGGCGGGCGGAGCGTCCAGGAGCTGTCCGGGCGGCGGAGCAGCCGGGCGCCGAGCAGGGTGGCGACCGCGGCGGAGGTGCCGCCGATGGTGGTGGCCGCTGCGATCGCGAGCTCGGACCGCCCGGTCACGGCGCCGCCGATGCCGGCCGTGACGGCCGGCATCGCGTAGGCGGCCAGGGCCTCGCGCCAGAGGACGAACGGCGGTGGCTCGGAGGGGGAGGCGGGCTTCCTCGGCATGGGTGGCTCCTTCTGCTTTGATTAGGCAGCTAATCATTAGTGGTTAGCTAGCTAACTATGTGGACATGGTGAGGGGCTGGGGGGGCGGTTCGCCGGTGCGCTTGAGCGGTCCCGGTCCCGGTCCCGGTCTCGGTGGCGGGTCGGTCAGTCGGCGGTGAGGGCGGACATGCCCTCGACCAGCCGGGCCAGCAGATCCAGGAACGCCGTGCGCTCCTCGACCGTGAGGCCGCCGACCATGGCCTCCATGCGGGCGAAGTGCTCGGGCGCCAGCTCGCGCAGGCGCTCGGCGCCGGGCTCGGTCAGGACGACCACGTTGCCGCGGCCGTCCTCGACGGACGGCCGCCGGGCGACCAGGCCCTCGCGTTCGAGCCCGTCGACCAGGCCGGTCACGGTCGCCCGCGAGACCCCGAGGCTCGCCGCCAGCTGGGACGGTGACTTCTCGCCGCCGTGGTCCTCCAGATCGGCCAGCAGTCGGTAGCGGCCGGTGGAGAGTCCGAAGCGGGCGAAGTGTGCCTCCCCGGCCTGTCCGAGCCGTGTGCCGGCCGCCATCAGCCGCGCGGCGACCAGGACGGCCTGCGGGTCGGACGAGAGGCCGTACCGGTTGAGCTGACGGCGGGCCTGGTCGAGCGTGGGCGCGCCGTGGTCGGCGCCCTGGGTGGAGTCGTGGGCGGGGCGGTGCCGGGTCATGAAAGTAATATGGCGGCTAATCACTTCGCTCGTCAAGCGCGGCGGCCTCGGCCGCGGCCCCCGCCGGGATCGCGTGCCGGCGCTCGGCGATCGTCGGTGCGGACGATCAGGTCCGCCCGGTACCGGTGGTGATGCGCGGCGGGGTCCAGTCGGCGTGGCGGAGGGCCGTGCGGACCATCACGCCGGGTGGGGTCAGCCGGATCGCCGCGTTGCGGACGGCCACCGCCAGCGGATGCGCGAGCTGCTGGCCCATCCGGCCCGCGCGCCGGGCGTCGCGGGCCACCGCCTGGCTGCGCGGGCGCCGCTCGGCGTCGTACCGGTCGAGGGCGGCCTCGACGGTGGCTTCCGCCCCGACTGCGGCGGCCAGGGTCACCGCGTCCTCCAGGGCCTGGCACGCTCCCTGGCCGAGGTGCGGGGTCATCGCGTGCGCCGCGTCGCCGAGCAGGGCGATCCGGCCCGCGGTGAAGGAGGGCAGCGGGGTCGCCAGCTCGTGGACGTCGTGGTGCAGCACGGCCTCCGGGCGGGTCGCCGCCAGCAGCGCCGGGATCGGGTCGTGCCAGTCGGCGAAGCGCCGGCGCAGCTCCGCCAGCGGGTCCGGACGGCGGACCCCGGCCGGGGCGTTGAGCACCGCGTGCCACTCGGCGCGCCCGTCGGGGAACGCGATGTGGCCGAACTCGGCTCCATGCCCCCAGGTCAGCTCGAAGTCCGCGTCCAATCCCTCGACCGGATGGGCGGTGATCGCCCGGAGCACCGTCGAGCCGCTGTACGCCGGCCCCGGGTGGTCCGGGAACAGCCGGCGGCGCAGGGCGCTGCCGATCCCGTCGGCCCCCACCACCAGGTCGGCGTCGAGTGCGGCGCCGCCGTACTCGACGCGGACCCGCGAGCCGTGCGAGGTGTCCACCGCCGTGACGTCGGCACCGACGACCAGGGCCCCGGCGGGCAGCGCCGCGCGCAGGATCCGGTGCAGAGCGGCGCGCGGTATGCCGATGATCGGCGCGCCCAGCTCGCGTTCCAGCGCGGCGCCGTCCATCCGGGCCAGTCGCCGTCCGTCCGGGGTGCGGGTGCCGCCGGTGTACTGCCGGCGCGAGACGGCCTCCACCGCCTCGCCGACGCCGAGCGCCGTGAGTGCCCGCAGTCCGTTGGCGGCGAGCGAGATTCCGGCCCCCGCGTCGTCGAGCTCCGGCCTGCGCTCGACCACGGTGACCTCCCACCCTGCCAGCCGGAGCCCGACCGCGGCGGCCAGTCCGCCGATCCCTCCCCCGACGACGACCGCGGTCCCATCGCCCCTGCCGCTCGTGCCGCCCATGGCTGCCCTCCCTGCCTCGACGTGCCGACCCTTGCCGCGCCGGCCTTCTACAGCTGTAGAAGGACAGTACTCCGGCCTACTACGGGTGTAGAAAGAGGGGGTGCTTGAAGCGGAGAACCAGAGCCCGGGTGTGACGGCCGGCGGCGGGACGGGCGCGGGCGGCGCCGGACGCCCGGACCGCCGGACCGTCCTGGCGGACGCGGCGATCGGCGTGCTGGCCGACGCGGGCATGCGCGGGCTCACCCACCGGGCGGTCGACGCGGCGGCCGGGGTGCCCCTCGGCACCACCTCCGCGTACCTGCGCACGCGGCAGGCGCTGCTCACCGCGCTCGTCCGGCGGTTGGTCGAGCTGGACCAGGGTGAGCTGCAGGAGCTGGGCGAGCAGGTGCCCGCCCTCCGGACGGTCGGGGAGCTGGTCCACGGCATCGCGGCGTTGACCGACCGTCGTCTCACCGGTGAAGGGCGGCGGCGCTCGCTCGCGCGGTACGCCTGCGCGGTGGAGAGCGTGCGCGATCCGGAGCTGCGCGAGATCCTCGTCCCCCGGGAGAACGCCGGTCGGGCCGTCGTCCGCGCCTTCGTCGCCGCCCGGGGCGTGCCGGACCCCGAGGGACGCACCGACACCCTGCTGGCCTGCATCGACGGGTTGGTCTTCGACCGCCTGGTCTGCGGGGGCGGTGTCCGGCAGGACGAGATCGAAGGGCTGGTCGCGGCGGCCCTGCGCGGCCCCGGCGGCGCTCCGGAGCAGCCGTCCGCGCGACCTGCGGGGCCGTGGACGCCGCCGCCGGAGTGAACGGACGCGTCCGCGTAGTGGCTGTGACGGTACCGCGACGCCGGTTGCCCGGTCCCGGGTGAGGGCGCCGGCGGTGGGACAGGTGCCGTCCGCGGGCGTTTCGAGGCGCTCCGCCGCCGTCTGCCGCCAGGAGGGCGGGGCGGACGGCTCGCCCCGGTAGTCGGTCACCCGGACCGCCATCCCGTCTTCGAGCTCGGCGCTGGAGACGTTCCCGTACACACCCGGCCGTCGCCGCGGCCGGCGCTCCACCCCGAACCGGTCGATCGGTGCTCCGGCTGCTTCGTCCACCCGGTCGACGCCCGCCGCGTGTCGGCCGGTCTCCGCTCACGCGAGCCACCCCCGCCTGGTGGAGTGTGCAGGACCCGTGCCCGCCCGACAGCAGGAGGCGCACCCATGCCGGACACCGCGACGTCCTACTCCGACCTACGTGCCCTGATCTTCAACTGCACTCTCAAACGCTCACCCGAGCGCAGCCACACCCAGGGGCTGATCGACGTGAGCCGCGGCATCCTGGAGCGCCAGGGGGCCACGGTCGACGTCATCCGCGCCGTCGACCACGACATCGCCACCGGCGTCTGGCCCGACATGACCGAACACGGCTGGGAGACCGACGAATGGCCCGTCCTGTACCCCCAGGTGATGGCCGCGGACATCCTGATCATCGCCGGACCGATCTGGCTGGGAGACAACTCCTCCGTGACCAAGCGGGTCATCGAACGCCTCTACGCCTGCTCCTCGCTCCTCAACGACGCCGGCCAGTACGCCTACTACGGCAGGGCCGGCGGCTGCCTCATCACCGGCAACGAGGACGGCGTCAAGCACTGTGCCATGAACGTGCTCTACAGCCTCCAGCACCTGGGCTACACGATCCCGCCGCAGGCCGACGCGGGATGGATCGGCGAGGCCGGCCCGGGCCCGTCCTACCTCGACCCCGGATCCGGCGGGCCGGAGAACGAGTTCACCAACCGCAACACCACCTTCATGACCTGGAACCTGCTTCACCTGGCCCGGATGCTCAAGGACGCCGGCGGCATCCCCGCGCACGGCAACCAGCGCTCCGAGTGGGACGCGGGCTGCCGCTTCGACTTCGAGAACCCCGAGCACCGCTGACCACCCCGACCCGCCTCGCCCGTCTCGTCGCATCCTGGCGGCAGCAGGAACCGGACACTCCGCCCGTCACCCGGTGGTGATCCGGCGCCGACCGCGTCCAGGCGCAGCGCCCGCGCTGCGATGAACCGGTCCCGGGCTCCGGGCGCCCCGGTCACGGAGGGCGCGTGAGGCCTGCCAGGAGCGGCGTCCGGCGGATGCCGACGGCCGGGCCGTCTCCACCGGGGCGGCCCGGACCGGGCCACCGCGAACACCGGGCCGAGGGCCGGTCAGGGTGTGGCCCGACAAGGGCAGCGGATCGACCGGGGGGATCGTCAACGGCATCGACCGCACCACCCGCGACGTGCCGTCGAGACACCCGGGTAGGGGGACTCCCAGAAGTACGTCCGCGAGGACAGGGCCGTTGCCCGCCCGCACGACGCCGGGCAGCTCGGGAACGGCGGAGCCTGCTCCGCGCCGGCGGTCCCCGTGCCGGCGGGCAGGGCAGGCCCGGCGACGGATGAATGACGACCAGTCGGATTCCTCCCCGCCCCGCGCGCGTCGCCCGTGGCGGGTGTGACCGGCCGCGTGTGGCGCAGAAGCGCGTGCCGGAGGCCGCGGAGCACCGACCGGGCGCCGCGTGGCGCCCGGTCGACCTGGTCGAGCGGGGCGGACGTCGGGCCAGTGTTTCCGGACCCGCTCTGCAAGGACATCGGTACCCCCGGTTTCGTACACACGGAGGTGCCGTGCCGGGGTGGGCACGCGTGGTCGGCGCGCCGTCTCGCGGCTGCGGCACCAGGAACGGAAGACGTCGGGCGGCGGCCCGTCCGGGCGGTGACTCCGCCCCGGCCGTGGGTGCCGGCATCCGAATGCCGGGAGTCTAGGACGCCGGAGGGAGATCACCACAACTGTGCGATCGACCAGGGAACCGGGCCGCTCGGCGGCACCCGACTGTGGGGTCCGCCAGAACCGGGGGCCGGTCCGTCGGCCGTGACAACCCGAAAATCTCCACGAAACACAGTGGTGCTCCGATGTGCAGGACTCGACGGGCAGGGGCCCGACCGTGCTCCCGGAACGGGCACGGTCGAGCCCGGCCCAGTGGCGACGCCGCCGCTGGGCCGGCCCGCCGCCCCTGCCCGCCACGACGGCGCGTACCCGCACCTCGCGAACCACCCAGGAGCGTCCGATGAACCTCGCCCCACGAGAGATCGACAAGCTGTACGTCTACGTGGTGGCCGACCTCGCCCGCCGCCGGCGCGAGCGGGGTGTGAAGCTCAACTACAGCGAGGCCGTCGCCCTGATCAGCGAGGCGCTCCTGGAGGGGGCCCGGGACGGCCGCACGCTGGCCGAGTGCATGGAACTCGGCAGGACGGTCGTCAGCGCCGACCAGGTCCTGCCCGGGGTGCGCGAGATGCTCCCGCTGCTGCAGGTCGAGGCGGCGTTCGCGGACGGCACCAAGCTCGTCTCCTGCCACGACCCGATCGGTGCCTGAACCGTGCCGCCCACGCCCCGACCGCAGGGGCGTCCCGTAGCCACCCTCGTCCTGGTCGGCGGCCACGAGAGCCGTACCGCCCGCGACCTGACCGACCTCGCCGACCGGGCCGGCGCGCGCCGCGCCGTCCCGGTCGGGCGCGAGCTCACCCGGGTCGTCGCGGACGCCCTCGCATCCGGCACGGAGCCGGTGTGCGTGGTCCCGATGACCCTGGGCCGCGACCGCGCGCTCGTGGCGGACACGGCACGCGCGATGCAGTGGCTGACCCGGTCGGCCGTAGCCGGACGGGTCGCCCTCACCCAGCCGTTCGGCACGACGACGCATCTCGTCGGCTGGCTCCGTGCCGCCGCCGGCGCCCGCCGCGACGCGGACGCCCTGCTGGTCACCGCCCGCTCCGCCGGACCCGACGAGGATGCGGAGCTCTACCGGATCGGCCGGCTGGTGCGCCAGTACGGCACCCACCGCACGGTCGAGGTCGCCTTCGACGACGGTGATCCGGACGTCGCCGAGGGCATCGATCGCTGCCGCCGCCTCGGTGCCCGCCGCGTGGCCCGGGTTCGCGCCGGGTTCGACGGAGGGCTGCTCAGCACCCGGGCGGTGACAGAGGTGCTGCACGCCCGGACCGCCCGGGCCCTGCACCTGCTCGGACACGGCGACGACGGCATCGCGTCCGCGCTCGCCGGCGATCACGGCCACTCCCACCCCCATCCGCACTGACCCCCACCCCGCACATGTCGCAGACGCGCGACCGGAGGACGAACACCATGGCAGGAAGAGCCGCATACCTCTACGGCGACGGTCCGATCGAGATCAACGCCGGCCGGGCGAGAGCCGCGCTCACCGTGAGCAACACGGGGGACCGCGCCGTCCAGGTCGGCTCGCACTACCACTTCTTCGAGGTCAACCGGGCGCTGTCGTTCGACCGCTCCCAGGCCTACGGCATGCACCTGGACCTGCCGGCCGGGACCGGCCTCCGGTTCGAACCGGGCGACACCCGCGAGGTCGAGCTGGTGGCGTACGGCGGCCAGCGGCGGCTGGTCGGATTCAGCGCGCTGGTCGACGGGGGGCTCGGCGCGGCGGACACCAGAGCCTCGGCGCTGCGCCGCGCCGAGGCGCGCGGATTCCTCGGCGCCCGGAGCGAGGACCCGACGGCGACGACGGCACCGGTCCGCAACCAGGGCGAGGAGGACGGGGTCTGATGGCGATCATCTCCCGCAGGCAGTACACGGACCTCTTCGGACCCACCGTGGGCGACCGCTTCCACCTGGCCGACACCAACCTGGTCGTCGAGGTCGAGAAGGACTTCAACGAGGGCCACTACGGCGACGAGGCGGTCTACGGCGGCGGCAAGGCCATCCGCGACGGCATGGCGCAGGACCCGGCGGCCACCTCCGTGCAGGGCGCGCTCGACCTGGTCATCACCAACGTCGTCGTGCTCGACCCGGTGCTCGGCGTCGTCAAGGGCGACATCGGCGTCAAGGACGGCTTCATCACCGCCATCGGCAAGGCCGGCAACCCCCGCCTGCAGAACGGCGTGCACCCGAAGCTGGTGATCGGCCCCGGCACCGACGTGATCGCCGGCGAGCACCTGATCGCCACCGCCGGCGGCATCGACACCCACATCCACTTCATCGCCCCGCAGCAGGTCCAGGAGGCGCTGAGCAACGGCATCACCACCCTGATCGGCGGCGGCACCGGCCCGACCGACGGCACCAACGGCACCACCTGCACCCCCGGACCCTGGAACATCCACCGGATGTACCAGGCGGTGGACGACCTGCCGGTCAACGTCGGTCTGCTGGGCAAGGGCAACGCCTCGCTGCCGCAGGGACTGCGCGAGCAGGTCGAGGCCGGGGCCTGCGGGCTGAAGGTGCACGAGGACTGGGGCACCACGCCGGCCGCGATCGACACCGCGCTGCGCGTCGCCGACGACTACGACGTGCAGGTGGCCATCCACACCGACACCCTCAACGAGTCCGGCTTCTTCGAGGACACCCTCTCGGCGATCGACGGCCGCACCATCCACACCTTCCACACGGAGGGCGCCGGCGGCGGCCACGCCCCGGACATCATCCGGATCGCCGGAGAGCCCAACGTCCTCCCCTCCTCGACCAACCCGACGCTCCCGTACACGGTGAACTCGATCGACGAGCTGCTCGACATGGTGATGGTCTGCCACCACCTGAGCCACCACATTCCCGAGGACGTCTCGTTCGCCGAGTCCCGGGTGCGCGCCGAGACCGTGGCCGCCGAGACCGTCCTGCACGACGAGGGCGTCATCTCGATCTTCTCCTCCGACTCGCAGGCCATGGGCAGGGTCGGCGAGTCGTTCACCCGCGCCTTCCAGACCGCCCACCACTGCAAGGACCAGCGCGGCAGGCTCGCCGGCGACACCGAGCGCAACGACAACGCCCGCGTCCTGCGCTACCTCGCCAAGCTCACCATCAACCCGGCCGTCGCCGCCGGGATCGCCGACCACGTCGGCTCGCTGGAGCCCGGCAAGCTCGCGGACATCGTGCTCTGGCCGATCAACTCCTTCGCGGCCAAGCCGAAGTCGGTGGTCAAGGGCGGCATGCTCGTCTGGGCCCTGATGGGCGACCCGAACGCCTCGCTGCCCACCACCCAGCCGATGTACTACCGGCCCATGTTCGGCGCGTTCGGCCGAGCCCGGCAGGCCACCCGGGTGTCGTTCATGTCCCGGGCCGCCGTGGACCGCGGGGTCCCGGCCGAACTCGGCCTGGAGAGCCGGGTACTGCCGGTGCGGGGGTGCCGCACGGTCGGCAAGCAGCACATGGTGCGCAACGACGCCCTGCCGGACATCCAGGTGGACCCGGAGACCTACAAGGTCACCCTGGACGGTGCGCCCGCCACCATCGAGCCCGCCCGCGAACTGCCGCTCAACCACCTGTTCTACCTCGCGTGAGCGCGGACCTCGACACGCTGCTGGTCTGCCTGCAGCTCACGGACTCGGCCTTCCCCAGCGGCCTGTACACGCTCTCGCACGGGCTGGAGGGCTTCGCCCAGGCCCGGGCGGTGGACCAGGAAGGCCTGCCCGGCCTGCTCGCCGACCTGCTGCGCCACTCGGTCGGCCCGGCGGACGCCACCGCACTCGCCCTGGCCCACCGGGCGGCCGGCGAGGCGGACTGGGCGGCCGTGGCCGAGGTGGACCGACGGCTGTTCGCGAGCAAGCTCAACCGCGAGCAGCGACTGGCCGCCACCCGTACCGGTCGCCAGCTGCTGGACACCGCCCGGCTCACGCTCGGCGGTGAGGCGCTGGACGCCTACGCGGAGTTGATCGCCGACCGGCGGGCCCCGGGTTGCCATCCGGTGGCGGCCGCAGTGGCGTACGCCGCGGGCCGGGTGCCCACCGAACACGCCGTGGCGAGCGACCTGTTCGCCTTCGCCGTCAGCTTCGTCGGTGCCGGCCTCCGGCTGCGGCTGACCGACCACCGAAGGGCCCAGCGCACCCTGCGGGAGACCGCCCCGGTGATCGCCGAGGTCACCGCGGCCGCGCTGGAGCGGGACCTCGCGGACCTGGGCGGCTGCGTCCCGGTGGCGGACGTGATGGCGGGCCACCACGAACGGGCGCACGCCCGGTTGTTCGCGAGCTGACGCTCGTTTCGCGACGACACGACGACGACACGTCAAGGGAGTTGGACGGACATGACGGACGAGGTACTGCGCGTCGGGATCGCGGGCCCGGTGGGCTCCGGGAAGACGGCGCTGATCGAGGCCCTGGTGCCGGTGCTGATCGCCCGGGGACGGCGGCCCGCGGTGATCACCAACGACATCTACACCCAGGAGGACGCCCAGCACGTGCGCCGCAATCTGGCCGGGCTGCTCGACCCCGAACGCGTGGTCGGTGTGGAGACCGGGGCCTGTCCGCACACCGCGGTCCGGGACGACCCGACCATGAACCTGGCCGCCGGCGCCGAACTGCTGGAACGGTTCCCGGACATCGACACGCTGCTGTACGAGTCCGGTGGCGACAACCTCACCCTGACCTTCAGCCCGGTGCTGGTCGACATGTTCTTCTTCGTGCTGGACACCGCCGAGGGCGAGAAGATGCCCCGCAAGCGCGGCCCGGGCATCACCGACTCCGACGTGCTGGTGATCAACAAGATCGACATCGCCCAGTACGTCCGCACCGACCTCGCGGTGATGACCGGCGATGCCGACCGGGTGCGCGAGGGCCGCCCGGTGGTGCTGACCAACAGCCTGACCGGCGAAGGCCTGGACCGGGTCGCCGACCTGCTGGAGTCGTACCGCCGGGTGGCCGTGTGATCGGCGGAGACGGGCTCGACAGGCTCGCTCCGGCCCACTACGAGCCCGGGAGCGTCCCCCGTGCGGTGCGCCGCCACGCCGGGCGGCCGGACGCGCTGCCGGTGGGCCGGCCCGGCAAGATCGGCCTGCTGGAACTGGACTTCGAGCGGATCGGCGGGCGGACCGAACTGGTCCACCGGTACCAGAAGTCCCCGCTGCAGATCATGCGCCCGCTGCACTTCGACCCGGCACGCCCCGACCTCGCCGTCACCTTCCTGATGTCCACCGGCGGCGGCATCGTCCAGGCGGACCGGCTCCGGCTGGACCTGCGGTGCGGGGCGGACAGCGCCGTCCACCTCACCACCCAGGCCGCCACCAAGCTCCACCGGATGGACGCCGACTACGCCACCCAGCAGGTCCACCTCACGGCGGCGGACGGCAGCTTCGTCGAGTACCTGCCCGAACCGACCATCCCCTACCGCGATTCGCGCTTCTACCAGCGCACGGTGATCACCACCGCGCCCTCGGCCACCGTGCTGGCAGGGGAGACCGTGCTGGCCGGCCGGCTGGCCCGCGGCGAGCGCAACGCCTACCAGGTCTTCGCCACCGACCTCGAATGGCGACGACCCGACGGCCGGCTGTTCGCCCTGGACACCGTCCGCCTGGAGCCTGGTGGCAGCGGGGTCACCGGCCCCGCCGTGCTGGCCGGGCACGACCTGGTGTCGACCTTCTACGCCGTCAGCCCGGCGGCCTCGGCCCCGGAGATCGCCGACACCCTGTACCGGTCGCTGGCCGGCAGCGGTCTGCCGTACGGGGTCAGCGTCCTGCCCGAGGACAGCGGCGCGTGGCTCCGCGTACTCGGCAGTGACCCTCCCGCCGTCGCCGGGGCGGTCCACCGGGCCTGGGACGCCGTCCGCCGACTCCTGATCGGGGCGCCGGCCCCGGCGCTGCGCAAGTGCTGACCGGTGGCCGGAGCGCCGGCGCCGGGTTGATCGGCCGGCGGAGCACCCGCGCACCGGGCCGCGAGTCCACAACTGCGCGGCCGCTGTCCCGGCCCCGGACGATCGACCGAGGTCGACTCCTTGACCTCGGCGGCCCCGACCGCTAGCTTGCGACGAACGTGGATCCGTAGCGACCGAAGAGGGGGCGACCAGCAGATGCACACCGACTCTGATCTCGGTCGCCTCGCCCGCCGCACGGCCTGGGCTCCCGGTCGAATCGCGCACGGCTGCTGATCACGCCGTTCTGACGTGCCCGCCGTCCGTGGCACGTTCCGCAAGTCCCGTCACATCCCCTCGGCAGGTCGCTGTCGCCTGCCGTTCTGCGCGCGCTCTTCCCACACGGCGCGTCTGCACACAGAAAGCTGCCTGAAATTGGCGAACATGCCGAATCGACCGATCGCGCTCCGGAAAGAAGGCCCGTCATGGTAGCGGCGCGGATCACGGTCAACGGGAAAGAGACACCGATCCCACCGGTCGCGCCCCACACCACGACACTGGACTTCCTGCGTGAGCGTGGCCTCACCGGCACCAAGGAAGGCTGCGCCGAGGGTGAATGCGGCGCCTGTGCGGTCCTGGTGGCCCGCCCCGGGGTGCACAAGCCCACCGACTGGGTGGCGGTCAACGCCTGCCTGATCCCCGTCGCAGCGCTCGACGGTCAGGAACTCATCACCGCCGAAGGTCTCGCCACCCCGGGCGAACCCGGCAGACCGCCCACCCTGCACCCGGTACAGGAGGAGATGGCGGCCCGCGGCGGCTCCCAATGTGGCTACTGCACGCCGGGATTCATCTGCAGCATGGCCGCCGAGTACTACCGCCCCGACCGCTGTGCGCCCCCCGGCCCGGCCGGCATCGCCGATTCCGACGCCGAGCACGGCCCGAACGGCTTCGACCTGCACGCGCTGAGCGGGAACCTGTGCCGCTGCACCGGCTACCGCCCGATCCGCGATGCCGCGTTCGCCGTCGGTGCGCCCACCGACGAGGACCCGCTGGTGCGGCGTCGTGAGCAGTCCCCGCCCGTACCGGTCGCCACCGAGTGCATCCGGGAGGGCAGCGCGTTCCTGCGGAAGACGAGCCTGGCCGAGACGCTGAGGTTGCTGCGGGAGCGGCCCGACGCGGTGGTGGTCGCGGGCTGCACCGACTGGGGTGTGGAGGTGAACATCCGTTCCCGCCGGGCGGACTGCGTGGTCGCCGTCGACCGGATCCCCGAATTGCGGGAGCTGCGCGTCGAATCCGACCGCATCGGGATCGGGGCGGCGCTGACGCTCACCGAGATCGAACGCCGACTCGACGGAGGCGTCCCGCTCCTGGCAGAGCTGTTCCCGCAGTTCGCCTCCCGGCTCATCCGCAACGGTGCGACCCTCGGCGGCAACCTGGGCACCGGCTCCCCCATCGGCGACGGCTCGCCGGTCCTGCTCGCGTTGGAGGCGTCGGTGGTGCTCGCCGACGCCGACGGTGAGCGCGAGGTCCCGCTGGCGGACTACTTCATCGGCTACCGGCAGAGCGTGCGCCGCCCCGGCGAGCTGATCCGCACGGTGCGCATCCCGTTGCCGCTCGCACCGGTCACCGCCTTCCACAAGATCGCCAAACGGCGCTTCGACGACATCTCCAGCGTGGCGGTCGCCTTCGCGCTCGACGTCGAGGGCGGGATCGTCCGCAAGGCACGCATCGGCTTGGGGGGCGTGGCCGCCACCCCGATCCGTGCCCTCGCCACCGAGGCGGCCCTGGAGGGAGAGCCGTGGGCGGCGGAGACCGTCGAGGCCGCGGCCCGGGTGCTGCAGGCCGAAGGCACTCCGATGGACGACCACCGTGCGAGCGCCGACTACCGTTCCGCGATGCTCGGCCAGAGCCTGCTGAAGCTGTACGCACGGACCACCGGGGCGGTGTCGTCATGAGCCGGTTGTCCGAGCGCCCGGAAAGGCCCGTCGTCGGCCTCCCGGTGCCGCACGAGAGTGCCGTCCTGCACGTCACCGGCACCGCGCTCTACACCGACGACCTGATCCACCGCACCAAGGACGTGCTGCACGCCCACCCGGTCCAGGTCATGAAGGCCCACGGCAGGGTCACCGCCCTGCGCACCGGGCCCGCGCTCGCCGTGCCCGGTGTGGTCCGCGTGCTGACCGCCGCCGACGTACCCGGCGTCAACGACGCCGGGATGAAGCACGACGAACCGCTCTTCCCCGACGAGGTCATGTTCCACGGCCACGCGGTCGCCTGGGTGCTCGCCGAGACCCTGGAGGCGGCCCGGCTCGGTGCGGCGGCCGTCGAGGTGGACCTCGACGAACGGCCCTCCCTGATCACGCTTCAGGAGGCGATCGCGGCCGGCAGCCTCCACGGCGCTCGGCCCGTGATGCTGACCGGCGACGTCGACGCGGGCCTCGCGGACTCCGCGCACGTGTTCACCGGCGAGCTCCAGTTCTCCGACCAGGAGCACTTCTACCTCGAGACGCACGCCGCACTGGCCCACGTCGACGAGGCCGAGCAGGTGTTCGTCCAGAGCAGCACCCAGCACCCTTCGGAGACCCAGGAGATCGTCGCGCACGTCCTCGGCCTGCACAGCCACCAGGTGACCGTGCAGTGCCTGCGGATGGGTGGCGGCTTCGGCGGCAAGGAGATGCAGCCGCACGGGTTCGCGGCCGTCGCCGCGCTCGGCGCCAAGCTGACCGGTCGGCCGGTCCGGGTGCGGCTCAACCGGACCCAGGACCTGACCATGTCCGGCAAACGGCACGGGTTCCACGCCGAGTGGAAGATCGGCTTCGACGCGGACGGCCGCATCCAGGCCCTGGACGCCACCCTGACCGCGGACGGCGGCTGGAGCCTGGACCTGTCCGAGCCGGTGGTGGCCCGCGCGCTGTGCCACATCGACAACACCTACTGGATTCCCAACGCACGCATCACCGGTCGGATCGCCAGGACCAACAAGGTCTCGAACACCGCCTTCCGCGGCTTCGGCGGACCGCAGGGCATGCTGGTGATCGAGGACATCCTGGGCCGCTGCGCGCCGCTTCTCGGCCTGGACCCGACGGAGCTGCGGGAGCGCAACTTCTACCGGCAGGGCCAGTCGACGCCGTACGGACAGCCGGTCCTCCAGCCCGAACGGATCGCCGCCGTCTGGCGGCAGGTCAAGGACGACGCCGGCGTCGCGGATCGGCGGCGCGAGATCGAGGCCTTCAACGCCGCGCACCCCGACACCAAGCGGGCGCTCGCGATCACCGGCCTCAAGTTCGGAATCTCGTTCAACCTCACCGCCTTCAACCAGGGCGGCGCGCTGGTGCTGATCTACAAGGACGGCTCGGTCCTGATCAACCACGGCGGCACCGAGATGGGCCAGGGCCTGCACACCAAGATGCTGCAGGTGGCCGCGACCACGTTGGGCGTCCCGCTGCACAAGGTGCGGCTGGCCCCGACGCGGACCGACAAGGTGCCCAACACCTCCGCCACCGCCGCCAGTGCCGGGGCGGACCTCAACGGGGCGGCGGTGAAGAACGCCTGCGAGCAGCTGCGCGAGCGGCTGCTGCAGGTGGCCGCCACCCGGCTGGGTGCGAGCGCCCCGGACGTGCGCATCGTCGAGGGCGTCGCGCGCGTCCTGGGCGGCGACCAGGAGCTGGCCTGGGACGATCTGGTACGCACCGCGTACCTCCAGCGGGTCCAGTTGTCGGCGGCCGGCTTCTACCGGACCGAGGGGCTGCACTGGGACGCGAGGACGTTCAGGGGCTCGCCCTTCAAGTACTTCGCCCATGGCGCCGCCGCGGCCGAGGTGGAGGTGGACGGCTTCACCGGCGCGTACCGCATCCGGCGCGTGGACATCGTGCACGATGTCGGCGACAGCCTGTCCCCGATGATCGACATCGGTCAGGTCGAGGGCGGCTTCGTGCAGGGCGCGGGCTGGCTGACGCTGGAGGACCTGCGCTGGGACGTCGGTGACGGGCCGGGCCGCGGCCGACTGCTGACCCAGGCCGCGAGCACCTACAAGATCCCGAGCTTCTCGGAGATGCCGGAGGAGTTCAACGTCACTCTCCTGAAGAACGCCGGTGAGGAGGGTGCGGTGTACGGCTCCAAGGCGGTGGGTGAGCCTCCGCTGATGCTGGCGTTCTCGGTGCGCGAGGCGCTGCGGCAGGCCGCAGCCGCGTTCGGGCCGAGCGGGGTCAGCGTCGAGCTGGCCTCGCCCGCCACACCGGAGGCGGTGTACTGGGCGATCCAGGCGGCCCGCCGGGGCGGTGTGTCCCGGAGCGGTTCCGCCGCCGACGGTCGGATCCGAACCGACACGGGCGTGTCGAAGGGTGCCTGACATGACGTGGGTCACCGCGGTTGCACGGTTGCGAGCACGCCGGGAGCCCGGCGTGCTTGTGACCGTCGCGGCCGTGCGCGGCCACGCCCCGCGCGAGGCCGGTGCGAAACTCGTCGTCGGAGGGGTCGGCACGTGGGGCTCGATCGGCGGCGGCAACGTCGAGGCCGTCGCGATTGACCGGGCCCGGGAGATGATCGCCGCGTCCGCGCCGGAGCCGGAACTGATGGACTTCGCACTCAACGACAAGGTGACCAACCCGCACGGTGTGCAGTGCTGCGGCGGCACGGTCTCGGTGCTGCTCGAACCGCTGCCGGTGGTACGGGCGGTGGCGGTCTTCGGCGTCGGTCACGTCGGGCTGGAACTGGCACGCATCCTGGCACGCCAGGACCTCGACCTCCACCTGGTCGACACCCGTCCCGACATCCTCTCCGAGGAACGGCTCGACGTGCTGGCGGACGCGGTGGCGCAGGTGCACGTCCACCACACACCGCTGCTGCCCGAGGAGGTGCTGGAGGACCTGCCGCGCGGCACCCACATCCTGATCATGACCCACGACCACGCCGAGGACGCCGCCCTGTGCGACGCCGCCCTGCGCACCACCCACCTCGGCTCCATCGGGCTGATCGGTTCGGCGGCCAAGTGGACGCGGTTCCGCAGGCGCCTCGCCACCGAGGGCGGTCACGACGACGCCACCATCGGCCGGATCAAGACCCCGATCGGGCTGACCAACATCACCGGCAAGGCACCCGCGACCATCGCCCTGAGCGTCGCCGCCGACCTGCTGCGCACCTTCGAAGCCGACGGGAACTGACACCCCGACCGATCGTCACGGACCCCCGCGCCGATGCGAACCCGTCTGCGCGGGGGCCGGGGGCCGGGGGTCGTCGACCGCCGGGGCAGGGAACGCGTCGCGCCGGTGCGGCGCCGCTCCGTCGGCTGCCGTCCGGCACCCGTGTCACACCAGTGCCGCGCCGCCGTCCACCGCGAGCGTGGTGCCCGTGACGTAGGCGTTGGCCAGGACGAAGAGGTAGGCCGCCGCGGCTTCCTCGGCAGTTCCGACACGCCGCGTGAGCAACTCGGACCCGGCGTCCCGGAGGAACGCCTCCGGGTCCGGGACACTGCCGTCCCACAGCTCGGTGCGGATCACACCGGGCTGGACCACGTTGACGCGCAGAGGGGCGAGCTCGACGGCGAGTGCCCGGGACAGGGCCTCGACACCACCGGTGATGCCTGCCGTGAGCGCGGTTCCGGAAAGGGGCCGGACCGCGAGGACGCCTGAGCTGAAAGTGATCGAGCCGCCGTCACGCAGCCGCGGTGCAGCGTACTTGGCGGACAGGAACGCGCCCCAGAACCGGCGCTCGAAGACGGCCCTGGCCTCCTGCGGGGTGGTGTCGACCAACGACTTGATCAGCAGGGATTCGCCCGCGGTGTAGACGAGGTGGTCGAACTCCCCGACCTGCTCGAAGAACGCGGCGATGGCGTCGCCGTCGGCGACGTCCAGGCGGCGGCCTTCGGCGGGCCCGCCCAACCGCTTCGTCGCGGCGTCCACGCGGTCCTGACTGCTGGAGGCGACCACGACGTGCGCGCCGGCCGCCGCGGCCTGTCGGGCTACCGCGAAGCCGATGCCGGAGGTTCCGCCGATGATCACGATCTTCTTGCCGGCCAGGGACATGGGATCCGCTCCTTCGTCGATGCGGTGCCGGGGGTTCGGCAACCGTCATGACATGAACGTAAGCCTCCACGTTGAGACGGTGAATGGCTTGAAGTCTCGATTCCCTGTCATATCGTCTCGCCCGGCGGGCGCTAGGGTGTCGCCATGGACATCCTGAGCGACACCCTCGAAGTCCTGCGCACGGGACGCCCGATGGTGACCCGCACCGACGCGCACGCCCCGTGGGCCCTGAAGTTCCAACCCGTCTCAGGAGCCGGGTTCCACGTGGTCGTGGAAGGGCGCTGCCACCTGCTTCCACCGCACGGCCGCCCGCTCGCGCTCGGACCCGGCGACATCGTGTTCCTGCAGCGCGGCAGCGGACACACCCTGTGCGACGTGCCGGACCGCGATCCGGTGGACTTCGTGCCGGAGCGCGTGGACCGTTCCTCGCCCATCGGCCAGGTCACCGTGGACGGACCGGGGCCGCGCACGGTGCTGGTGTGCGGCGCGTACGCGATCGACGTCGACCGCCCGCATCCGCTGTTCGGCGATCTGCCGGAGGTCGTCCACCTCCCCGCGGTTCCCGGCCGCCACCCGGTGCTGCGCTCGGCGGTCGATCAGCTGTGCGCCGAGTTCCACGCGCCGCAGCCGGGCTCGGACGCGGTCGTCACGGCGCTCGTCGATCTGCTGCTGCTGTACATCCTCCGGTCGTGGTACGCCGAACTGCCGAAGGAGCGGACCCGGGGGTGGGCGGCCGCGCTGACCGACCCGGCAGTCGCCCCGGCCCTGAAGGCGATCCACGACGATCCCGGCCATGCCTGGACCGTGGAATCCCTGGGCACCTGTGCCGGGCTGTCCCGCGCGACGTTCGCCCGCCGCTTCGCCTCGGTGGTCGGTGAGCCGCCGCTGACCTACCTGACCAACTGGCGGATGGCCACCGCTGCGCGGTTGCTGCACCGATCGCCGACCCCGCTGAGCACGATCGCACAGCGCACGGGGTACACGTCGGAGTTCGCCTTCGCCAAAGCCTTCAAGCGACACTTCGGGACGCCACCGGGGGCCTACCGCAGGCAGGTCCGGACGGTAGGGGACGAACCGGGCGGACAGCGCGGACGGTGAGGGCCGGGACATCACGCGGCGGATCGGCAACCGGGGCGTCCGCGGCGTCCGCCGGCCGCACCGGGGGAGGTCAGCAGGCGGCCGCGAGCGAGTCGCGGAGGATGCCGAGTCCCTCCCCGGCCTCGTCCTCGGTCAGGGTGAGCGGGGGAGCCATCCGCAGGGTGTGGCCGTAGAGGCCGCCCTTGCCGATGAGCAGGCCGCGTTCCCTCGCGTGTTCCATCACCCGGGCGGCCAGCGACGGGCTCGGAGCTCCGGTGCCGGGGTCGATCAGGTCGACGGCGAACATCAGGCCCTTGCCGCGGACGTCCCGCGCGATCGGGAGCCGTCCCGCCGCGCTCCGCAGGCCGTCGACCAGCAGGCGGCCGAGCCGGTCCGCGTTGGCCTGGAGATCGTGGGCGAGCAGGTAGTCGAGGGTGGCCCCGGCGGCCGCCGTCGCGATGGGGTTGCCACCGAAGGTGGAGATGCCGTTCGCCGGAAGCGCGTCCATCAGCGTGCCCTCCGCGACGACACCGCCGATCGCGAAGCCGTTTCCCAGGCCCTTGGCGAAGGTCATGACGTGGGGTGTCACGCCGTGGGCCTGGATGCCCCAGAAGTGCTCTCCGGTACGGCCCCAGCCCGTCTGCACCTCGTCCGAGACCAGCAGGATCCCGTACCGGTCCAGGATCTCCCGGTATCGCGCGAGGAGTCCGTCCGGTGCGGCGGTGAAGCCTCCGACGCCCTGGACGGGCTCCACGATCAGGCAGGCGACGTCGGTGGCGGTGGCCGTGTCGAGGACGTGCTGCAGATCGTCCGCGCAGAAGGCCAGGAACTCCTCGTCCGACAGGTGCGGGAAGCGCGCGCGGTCGGTGCCGTGCAGGTAGTGCACGTTGACGGGCGAGAGCGAGGAGTTCTTCCAGCTCCGGTTGCCCGTGACGGCCGTGGCCGCGTACGAGCGTCCGTGGTAGCTGTTGCGCAGGGCGAGCACCTGGTCGGACCGGCGGGCATGGGTGGCGAGCAGCAGCGCTGTCTCGTTGGCCTCGGTGCCGGAGTTGGTGAAGAAGACCTTGGCGTTCGCGATGCCCGACAGCTCCGCGATCCTCTCGGCCAACTCCACCTGGGCGCGGATGAGGTACAGCGTCGAGGTGTGCGCGACCCCGGTGCGCAGCTGCCGCTCGACGGCCTCCCGGACCTCGGGCACGTCGTATCCGAGCATGTTGGTGAGGATGCCGCCGAAGAAGTCGAGATAGCTGCGCCCGTCGGAGTCGGTGACGCGACGCCCCTTGCCGCTCACGATCTCGATCGGGTCGTCGTAGTAGAGCGACACCCACCTCGGCATGACCGCACGATGGCGGCCGAGCAGGTTCGACATGCGCGGCTCACTCTCTGCGGCAGCACCGACCCGGCGGGTCCCGGGCGGCCCGGGACCCGCGGACGGCTTGCAGGCAAGCTACCCGACCCCCGGTGCGGAGGACGGGCAATCGGAGGGCGACACGGGCGGCGACCCTACGGGTGCGACCCGCAGCGCTTCCTCCTGGTGGTGCCGGCCCGCCGAACCCTCCTACAGGGGGACAGTGGGACGCGAGCCGGTTGCGGCCGGCACCGACGCCGCCGCCGGACTCGGACTCGCGGCGGGCACCGCCGAACCCTCCACGGCGAGCAGCTGTGCCTCCCGGGGCGCCGACCGAGCCGGCGCGGGTGCCCGGACCCGGGACGGTCCGGCCGGCGGTGTCGGCGGATGCGGCGGTGTCGGCGGATGCGGCGGTGTCAGCGGGTGCGGCGGTGTCAGCGGGTGCCCGCCGGGGCGGCGAAGGGCCCGTTCAGGGCGGCCCATTGCAGGAGCAGGATGGTCTTGCCGTCGGTGATGCGTCCGTCGTGGACCATGGCGAGGGCGTCGGCGAAGGGCAGTTCGAGCACTTCGATGTCCTCGCCGTCCTCCTCCAGGCCGCCGCCGTTGCCGGTCCGGTCGGCCGGGGTGTAGGGGGCGGCGTAGAAGTGCAGCCGCTCGGTGACCGAGCCGGGGCTCATGTAGGCGTCGAGGACGTGGGTGAGCGGGCCGAGCGTGACACCGAGTTCCTCGGCGCTCTCGCGCCGGACCGCGGCGAGCGGGTCGTCGCCGTCGAGCAGCCCGGCCGCGGCCTCGACGAGCATGCCGTCCGGGTGGTCGTTGACGTAGGCGGGGTAGCGGAACTGGCGGGTGAGCAGTACGCGGCGGCGTTCGGTGTCGTAGGGCAGGACGACGGCGCCGTTGCCGCGGTCGTAGGTCTCGCGCTGCTGGGTGACCCAGCGTCCGTCGCGGCGCCGGTAGTCGTAGGTGGTGCGGCGCAGGACGTGCCAGCCCTGGGAGGTGAGCTCGACGTCGCGGACCACGACGGCGGGGTTGCGGGCCAGGTCCCGGCCGACGCGGTCGAGGCCGGTGCGGCCGCGGTGGTCGGGGGTGTCGACGCCGGGGCGGGTGTTCACGCGCTCTCCTGCGGGGTGCGCCGCGGGATCTCGTCCACGGTGCGGTAGACGGGCAGGCCGCGACGGCGGGCGGTGGCGACGTCCTGATCGGCGCCGGCGGAGTCGCCGGGGAGCCGGAGCACGGCGTCGCAGTGGGCGAGCAGGCGCTCGGCGGCCGGATAGAGCACCTGCTCGGCGAGCGGGTCGGCGGGGCCCGCGCCGGCCGAGCGCAGGACGGGCAGGGCGATCCACTCCCCGATCACGGGGATGTGGCCGGCGGCGAACACGGGCCAGGCCGCGGCTTCGAGGCGGGCGAGGTTCGCGGCCATGGCCTGCGGATCGCCGTCGGTGCCGGAACGGTAGGGGCCGGCGATGAGGACGAGCATGGGCTTGTCGGTCATGGCGCGCTACACTACACGCAGAAACGTGCAAGAACAGGAGAGAGTGCGAATGCTGGCTGCCGAGAGGCGTGACCACCTGCTGGGTCTGCTCGCCCGCGAGGGCAAGATCGTCGCCAAGGACGTCGCCGCGGACCTCGGCATCTCCGAGGACAGCGTGCGCCGCGACCTGCGCGACCTCGCGGCCGAGGGGCTGTGCCAGAGGGTCTACGGCGGGGCCCTGCCCGTCTCCCCGGCCGTCGCGGACTACGCCGCCCGGCAGGCCGTCACCCCCGACGGCAAGCGGCAGGTCGCCGCGGCCGCCGCCGCGCTGGTCCGGCCGGGCAGCGCTCTGATCCTGGACGGCGGCACCACCGCCCTCGCCGTCGCCCGTGCGCTCGCGCCGGACCTGGCCTGCACCGTGATCACCCACAGCCCGACGATCGCGGCCGCCCTGCTCGACCACCCCCGGGCCGAGGTCTTCCTGCTCGGCGGCCGCATCTTCAAGCACTCGGCGGTCGCCTGCGGTGCGGCCGCGGTCGAGGCCGCCCAGAACGTCTCGGCCGACCTGTGCCTGCTCGGCGTCACCGGCGTCCACCCGCAGGCCGGACTGACCACCGGCGACGCCGAAGAGGCGGCGATGAAGCGGGCCCTGGCCGCGCGGGCCGCGGACACCTACGTCCTCGCCTCGTCCGAGAAGATCGGCACAGCCTCCCGGTTCCGCGTCCTGCCGTGGGAGGACATCAGCGGACTGGTCACCGATGCCGACCGCCGCCACCCGGTCGTCGAGGAACTCGCGGCGCGCGGCGTGGAGATCCTGGCGGCCGGCTGACGGCCGCGACGCGGGCCCGGGAGGGCAGCCGGGCGAGACGCCGATCGGTCGCTGTGGTCCAGCCGTCCACGGGAGTCGACGAACGCCCCGCCGGCCGGGGGCGGCCGTGGGTGACGGTGGCGATCCCGACGGCCGGCCTCACCGGGTTCCTCGCCGCGGTGTGCGGCCCGGCCCCGGCCGGCCGGAGTGCCGTCAGGCGGACACGCGGTCGACGAGGTCGGCCAGGGCGTCCGCCAGGGCGCCGAGGCCGGGGCCGGCCGGGCCGCCGGGCTCGGCCATGTAGAGGTCACGGCGGATCTCCACCATGAGCGCACTGACGTTCGCGGCCTTCCCGTAGTACCGCAGCGGCACGTAGGTTCCCGCGAACGGGCTGTCGAGGCCGGTGCCGCCGAAGCCCCCGAACGCCTGCTGCGCCGCGTCGAGCAGGGCGGCGGGCGTGTGGAAGGGGTCGGTGCCGAGGCAGATCGGCGGACGGGGGCCACCGCCGTGGAGCTCGTGCGGCAGGGCCTTCGTCGGGTACGAGTGGACGTCGACGATTACCGCGCGCCCGACCGCCTCGATGCGCTCCGCGACGGCTGCCGTCACCGCCTCGGCGTACGGGCGGAAGTAGCGATCCAGCAGTGACCGCCCGTCGAAGCCGGCCGGGCGGAGCTCCTCGCGGTGCGTGGTCCGGGTGTAGACCGCCCCCATTCCGGCGGCCAGCATCTCCTCGCGCTCGTCGGGGAACCGCTCGGGGTCGACGACCAGGCGGGAGAGCCGGTTGACGAACCGCCAGGGCGTGAGGCGTGCTGCTGCCGCCGCGCCGGCGGCGATCTCGGCCGTGTGCGCGTCGGTGATGCGGTCCAGCTCCAGCGCGAGCGCCCGGTCGTCGGGCACGATCCCCGCGCGGACGTCGGCGGGTATGGCGCGGGCGGAGTGCGGGACGTGCAGGATCACGGGGGAGTCCGGCGATCCGGGGTGGAGCCGGAAGGAGGCGGGGGTGTCGGTCATCTGTTCCTCGCTGTGTCGTGTGTCTTGATGAAGTGTCACCTTCCCGACCTCCGCCCCGCTCCCGGGGGATCGGGTGGTGATCACCCGGCCTGCCCGGTGTTTCCCGGGCCGGGTGCGTGCCCGCGGGCGGTGGCTGCCGCCTGTTCGGCTGCTTCGGCGATCTGGAGTGCGGCGCGGGCGGCGTGTCCGGTGTCGTGCCAGTCCTGGATGCGCGGGACGGCGGGGCCGTTGGGAAGGGCGCCGAGCTGCCCGAGCAGGGCGAGATCGTCGCGTACCGCCTCGTGCCGGACGACCTTGCCGTCGCGCAGGTGCAGGACGTGCACCTGCTCGGAGTCGATCCCGGCCCCGGTGGGCGGGATCGCCTGGAGGAGTTCGCCGTCGCGGTAGTGGACGAAGGGGCCGGTGTGCCGGCCCTGCATGTGCAGCCGTATCCACACCTGGTCGCCGTCGTGGGCGAGGTCGGTGACGGGGAAGCGCAGGTCGGAGAAGGCGGAGCGCAGCCACGCGCCCGAGGCCAGCACGCCGGCCGGTCCGGGGAGCGAGCAGGCGGCGGGGGAGACGACCGCCTCGCGGTTGGTGAAGTCCTCGTGCACGACCGCTGCGGCCAGTGCCACGTCTCCGGTCGCCAGGACCGTGAAGAGTCCGCGGGCCACGTCCTCGGCTGGCATTGCCATCGGAATCGGTTCCTCTCGCGCATGGGTGCGGGGCGGCCGGGTCGCCGCCCTGACAGATATTCAGGTTACACATCGCCTATTGAATAGGTCTAGCATTTCTGCGGCTAGGCTGGCCTCATGCCGACCAAACGCAGGTACGTCTCGCCCCGGCGGGAGGAAGCCGCTGCCCAGACACGTGTGCAGATCCTCCAGTCGGCGACCCGGCTGTTCGCCGAACGCGGCTACGGGCGGGTGACCGTCGCGGACATCGCGGCCGGGGCGGGCGTCTCCTCGAAGGCCGTCTTCGCGAGTGCCGGGAGCAAGGGCGACATCCTCAACGAGATCGTCGACACGGCCGTGCAGGCCTCCGGTCACGAGCAGGCGATGCGCACCGTGCTCGCCGAGCGGGACCCGGAGTGCGTGCTCCGGGCGCTGGCCCACGGCACCCGGGCGGGGAACGAAGGCATGTTCACCGTCCACGAGGCGATCCACAAGGCGCTGCCGTCGCACGAGGACGGCGAGGCCCTGTGGGAGCGTGCCACCGCCGACTACCGCGCCGCGCTCCGCGCCGCCGCGGGCCATCTGCACAGCCTGGCGCCGCTCGCCAGGTCGGAGGAGGAGACGGCGGACCTCCTGTGGTTCTGGTTCGGTCCGAGCGGCTGGCGCACCCTGGTCGCGGAGAACGGCTGGCCCTGGGACCGTGCCGAAGCCTTCCTCCTCCGCACCGCCCTCGCCACCCTGCGGATCTCGTGAGCCCCTGAGCCCCACCGCCTGCACGGCCTCGGCCGGCGCCTGCCGGTCGATCCGGTGCGGGAGCACCTCGTCGCCGGGGCGGTGCGCCGTCGCGGATGGCTGCCGATGACGGTTCGTGGGACTCCCGGACGGCGGTTCAGCCTGCCGGAAGCCTGGGGAACGCAGGCCGACGCGCTGCCGGGTGCCCGCAGGCCGGTGCGCCCGGCGCCGCGAGGGCCCGACGGGGGCTCAGGGCTCGGTGGACATCGACCTGATGCCGGTGCTGAAGGTGGCGGTGACGGCGCCGATGGAGACGATCAGGGCGAAGACCAGCATCGCCGCCGCGCTGGACAGGCGGTCCAGCAGGATGCCCGCCACGGCGGGGGCCAGGGCCGCGGCGGAGGTGGCGGCCAGGATGATGACGCTGAAGACGCGGCCCTGGAGGTGGTCCGGGGTGATGGCCGCCTGGTACCCGAAGAGGGCCGCGTTGGCGGTGGGACCGAGGAAGACGGCGGCGGCCAGCGGGACCGCGGCCAGCACGCTGGTGGAGAACAGTGCGCCGGCCGCCATCAGCGCGGCGGTGGCCCAGCTGAGGACCAGGATCAGGGTCGGCAGCCGCAGCCGGCGCTGGAGGGAGGGGGCGGCGAGGGCGCCGAGGAGGCCGCCCGCCGCGAAGATCGTGCTCGCCAGGCCGACCAGGTAGGACGAGGTCCCGGAGCGCTGGAGCGAGACGATGATCGCGAAGATCATGCCCGTGAACGCCATGTTGAGCGGGGCGGCGATCAGCAGCAGGGCGCGCAGGAAGGGGTTGGCCAGGACGAACCGCAGGCCCTCGGTGCCGGCCGCCGCGCCGGAGGACTCGGCCGTCTCCTTCCGGGGCTCCTGCATCGGCTCGCGGATCGCCAGCAGGGCGGCCAGCGAGAGCAGGTGGCTCAGCGCGTTGCCGAGGAACGGCAGCGACCGGCCCAGCCCGAACAGCAGGCCGCCCAGCGGCGGGCCGGCCAACTGCGTCCCGTACGAGCGCGCCTCGTTGCGGGCGACCGCGTCGGAGAGCTGGCCGGGACGGACCAGGTTGCGCACCGCCGCGTGCTCGGCGGTGCTGAACACGGCGTTGGCGGCGGCGCCGGCGACCACCAGCACCAGCACCATCGCCATACCGGCGGCGTCGGCGAGCACGGCGGCGCCGAGCGCGCCGTAGGCGGCGGTCCGCAGGACGTCGCAGATCACCATCAGCCGCCGCCGGTCGAAGCGGTCGGCCAGGACGCCGGCCGGCAGCCGGCAGACCATGCCGGCCACCAGGGCGGTGGTGCCGACCAGACCGGCCTCGGTGGGCGACCCGGTCAGCTGGAGCACCAGCAGCGGCAGGGCCAGGTTGGCCATGGCACTGCCGAGGTCCGAGAGGCACTGGCTGGTCCAGAGCAGGTTGAACGCGCGGTTGCGCCAGAGACCGGGTGGCGGCTCGGTTCCGGTGGCGGGGACGGTGCCTTCGGTGGTCGGCCGCACTACTGCCTCGCTTTCGGAGCACGTCGGGTACGGCGAGCGGATGCCTCTGGACGCGGGAGGGCCAGGGCGGACGGGGTGGGCGGCACGCGCGGCGTCACCGGGGCCACCAGGAGCCGAGGGCGGGGCGAAGGTCGTCGAACCACTCGGCGGCCGGGTCGTGGTGGGCGAAGAACTGGCGGCCCACCTGCCGTGCGTCACGGGCCTGGAGCAGTCGCAGTGAGAACACCTCGGTGCCGCCGATGTCCGTGACGGCGTCGATGAGCACCTTGCCGGGGGCGGCCGACATCACCGGCCCGCGGGCGCTGCGGGCCAGGCCGGAGACGCCCCGCACGGAGTCCGTGTAGATCCGCAGGGCCCGGGTCAGCGGGACGCCGAAGTAGTTGCGGGCACCCGTGTCGCGCTCGACGAACATGTAGTAGGGCACCACGCCGAGTTCGACGAGCCGCTGCCACATCGCGGACCAGTCCTCGGCCCGGTCGTTGACGTGCGCGATGACCGGCGCCTGGGCCCGGATCACCGCCCCGGTGGCCCGGATGCGCCGGATCGCCTCCCCGACCTCGGGGTGCTCCAGTTCGCGGACGTGGGAGAAGTGGGCCATCACCGCCACGTGCCGGCCGCCGGACACGATGCGGTCGAACAGCCGGAGCATGTCGTCGGCGTCCTGGTCGGTCGTGAAGCGGGCGGGCCAGTAGGACAGCGCCTTGGTGCCGAAGCGGATCGTCCGTACGTGCTCCAGCTCCGGGGCGAGCAGCGGGTTCACCCACCGCTCCAGCACGGTGGCGCTCATGATCATGGGGTCGCCGCCGGTGAAGAGGACGTCGGTGACCGAAGGGCTGGCGGCCAGGTAGGAGACCAGCCGGGAGACGTCGGACGCGGCCTGCCGGATGTCGGCGTTGCCGACGAACTGGGACCAGCGGAAGCAGTACCCGCAGTAGGAGTGGCAGGTCTGTCCCTGTGAGGGGAAGACCAGGACCGTCTCGGCGTACTTGTGCTGCACCCCCGCCAAGGGGATGCCCTCGTGGAACGGCACGTTCGCGTCCACCTGGGCGCCCGGGTTGGGGTTGAGCAGGGCGTGGGCCGCCCGGGCGGCCTTGCGGATGACGCCCGGGGAGGCGGCGGCCAGGTGGAGCGCCGACAGCGTCTCGAACACGTCCGGCGGCAGCATGTCCCGGTGCGGGAAGGTGAGCCGGAAGATCGGGTCGTCGGGGACGGCGGACCAGTCGACCAGCTCGTCCACGACGTACTGGTTGACCTTGAAGGGTAGGACCGAGGAGACCACCCGCAGTTCGTGCAGGTACTCCGCGGGCATGCCCCGCTCGGCGGCCAGCCGCTCCAGCCGCTCGTGGGAGTAGACCTTCATCACCACCACCTCACGCTCTGTCCTGCTTTCTCGTGGATGCCCGGAGCTCCCTCGGCCGCCGGGTGCCCGGGGCCGCCGCGTCGGCGCGGCGACCCCGGGTGCGGATGGGTCGGGTGCGGACGGGTCAGGGCCGCTCGGCCGCGGCCATCCGCAGCCGCAGGCTCAGCGGACGCATGTCCGTCCACACCTCGTCGATGTGGGCCAGGCAGGCGCTCTTGACGCCCTCGAAGCCGGTGGCCGTCCAGCCGGTGGGCAGCTCACGGCCGGCGGCCCATATGGAGTACTGCTCCTCGTGGTTCACCACGACCTGGTAGACGGTGCCGTCCTCGGTGTCGGACATCTCACGTGGTCCTTTCGGGTATCGGGTATCGGGTCTTGGGAAACTGGACTGGGTGTCTGTCGGTCCCGGGTCCCGGGTGGATCGGCGGCGGGGCGGTCAGAGCCGGACCGGCAGCGACCGGAGGCTGCGGTTGAGCAGCGAGGGCTGCCAGTTGACCTCGTGGCCGGCCAGGGCGAGGTGCGGCGAGGCCGCCAGCAGGTCGGTGAGCGCCGCCCCGGCGACCAGGCGGGCCAGCGGTGCGCCCAGGCAGAAGTGCTCGCCGTGGCCGAACCCGAGGTGCGGATTGGGGGAGCGGCCGATGTCCAGCTCGTCGGGGCGGTCGAACCTGGACGGGTCCCGGTTGGCGGCCGCGGTGACGAGGTAGAGCCGGTCGCCGGCCCGCAGGGTGCGGTCGCCCAGGGCGAAGTCGGCCGCGACCTGGCGGACCGACAGCTTGGAGGGCCCGTCGAAGCGCAGCAGCTCCTCCACGGCGCCGCGCGCCGACTCGGGATCGGCGCGCAGCAGTTCGAGCTGGTCCGGCCGGCGCAGCAGGTTCCACACGCCGACGGCGATCAGGTTGCTGGTGGTCTCGCCGCCCGCGAACGCGATGTGGGTGAGCATGGCGACGAACTCGTCCTCGCCGACCTCCTCGCCCACCAGGCCGCCGGCCAGGGCCGCGCTGATCAGGTCGGACCCCGGCTCCTCGCGGCGCCTGCGGACCAGTCGGCGGAGGTAGCCGAAGAGGTCCAGCAGGGCCCGGTGGGAGTTCTCGGTCTCCTCCGGCGACTGCACCGAGCCGAGGGCGAGGTCGCCCACCAGGATCGCCCAGCGCTGGAAGTCCGCGGTGTCCTCCGGCGGCACGCCCATCCAGGCCGCGGCGACGGTGGCGGGCAGCGGGCGGGCGAAGTCGGCCACCAGGTCGGTGACCGGTCCGCCGGCCGAGGCCCCGGCGGTCAGCCGGGCCACCGCCTCCTGCACCATCGGGCGGTTGCGCCGGACCTGCCCGGGGCCGAAGGCGCCCCGGAAGACGCTGCGCAGCCGGCGGTGCTCGGGCGGGTCGACGAAGACCATCCACCCGGCCATGATCTGGAAGGCGCGGGCGGCCTCCGGGCCGAGCAGGTGCAGGGGCGTCTGGGCCAGTACCGGGGTGATCCGGTCGGCGGACACCGCGGGCTCCGCGAAGCACGCGGCCACCTGGTCGTATCCGGTCACCAGCCAGGCCCGGTTGGCGGGGCTCCAGTGCACGGGCGCGGCCTCGCGCAGCCGGGCGAGGTGGGGGAACGGGTCGGCGACGACCTCGTCGTCCAGCAGGTAGGGGTCCAGGGCCCGGTCGGTCGCGGTCACGGCGTGTGCTCCATCAGGTCGGCGGCGATGGCGGCGACGGCGGCCACGTCCGGATCGGTGACCATGCTCCGGTGGGTGCCGGGCAGGTGGTGGACGGTCAGCGCGCCGGGGAACAGCTCCCGGCAGCGCCGCTCGTACGCGGGGTAGCTCTCGCCGGCGGCGACGGACCTGTGCTCCGGGGCGGCGTCGACGGCCTCGGCGCTGACCACCAGGTGCACCGGGCCCCGGTAGGGCTCGGGGCGGTAGCCGGCCGCGGCGCGCAGCAGGGCCGTCCACATCGCCACCGGCCAGTCGGCGCCCAGGCGGGCCTCCGCCTCGCCGACGCCGGCGGCGAGCAGGGTCGCCACCAGCTCCCGCTCCTGGCTGAGCCTGGCCGGGGTGCCGGGCGAGAGTCCCCGGACCGCCTCGCGCAGGGTGATCGCGCGGTCCAGCAGGTCGAGCGCCTCGGTGACGGCGAACATGCCGTCCTCGTCGGGCACGGCGGGCTCCAACAGCAGCAGCACCTCGACCCGCTCGCCCGCCGCCGTCAGCTGGACGGCCATCTCCTGGGCGATGTTGCCCCCCATCGACCAGCCGAGCAGTGCGTACGGACCCTGCGGCCGGTGGGCCCGTAGCTGCCGGACGTAGTCCTCGGCCAGGGCCTGCATCGTGTCGGCGTCGGTGCCGCCGTCGAGGCCCCGGGCCTGGAGGCCGATCACCGGTCTGCCGGGCGGCAGCGCCTTGGCGAGCGGGAGGTACCAGGCGACGCTGCCGCCGCTCGGGTGCACGCAGTACAGCGGGTTCCCGCTGCCCTCGCGGAGCACGACCAGCACCTCGCCCTCGCGGCGCCGCGCCGGGGCTGCGGCGTCCGCGAGCCCCGCCGCGCCGTCCGGGCCGGCCTGGGCCCGGGCGGTGACGGCGGCGGCCAGCGCGGCCACGGTGGGGTTCTCCAGCAGGTCGGCCACCCCGACCGGGAGGCCGAGGTCGCAGGCCCGGGCGGCGACCCGGACGGTAGCCAGCGAGTTGCCGCCGAGGTCGAAGAAGTCGTCGTGCACCCCGACCCGGTCCAGCCGCAGGACCTCGGCCCAGAGCTTGGCCAGCGTGGTCTCCGCCTCGGTGCGCGGTCCCACGTAGGGGTGCTCCGGCTCGACCAGCCCGTCCGGCGCGGGCAGGGCCGCGCGGTCGAGCTTGCCGTTCGCGGTCACCGGCAGCGAGGCCAGCGGCACCAGCGCCGTCGGCACCAGGTAGGCCGGGAGGCGGTCGCGCAGCCATCGGCGCAGCTCGGCGGTGCTGGGCAGGGCGGACCCGGCCGCCGGGACCAGGTACGCCACCAGGACGGCGTCGCCCGGCCGGTCGGTGCGGGCGAGCGCGGCGGCCGCCGCCACGCCCGGGTGCGAGGAGAGGACGGCCTCGATCTCCCCCGGTTCGATCCGGCGGCCGCGGATCTTCACCTGACCGTCCAGCCGACCGCCGAACTCCAGTTCGCCGTCGGCCCGCAGGCGCCCCCGGTCGCCGGTGCGGTAGAGCCGCCGGCCGTGGCCGGCCGGGTCGGGGAGGAACCGCTCCGCGGTCAGACCGGGCTGGCCGACGTATCCGAGGGCCAGGCAGTCGCCGCCGACGAAGATCTCCCCGGACACCCCGGCCGGGACGGGGCGCAGCGCCTCGTCGAGGACCAGGACGGTCGTCCGGGCCAGCGGCCGGCCGATCGGGACGGCGACCGCGTCGGGGGCGACGGAGCGCACTTCGTGCCGGGTGACGATGAAGGTGCACTCCACCGGGCCGTACCCGTTGATCAGGCGCAGGGTGCTCAGGCGGGTGCGCAGCTCGCGCAGATGGGCCGGGGAGGCGGCCTCGCCGCCGGTGATCAGCTGGCGCAGGCCGGACAGCGCGTCCGGGTCCTGTTCGACGACCAGGTTGAGCATCGTGGTCGTGAGGAAGGCGGTGGTGACGCCGTGCTGCCGCAGCGAGGCGGCGATGCCGGCCGGGGTGAGCGGTTCGGCCGGGTGGAGCGCGCAGGTGCCGCCGGTCAGCAGCGGTCCGAGGATCTCGAAGACGGCGGCGTCCCAGCTGAAGCTGCTCAGGTGCAGGACCGTCTCGTCCTCGTCCAGGCGCAGGAAGTCCTGGGCGACCAGGGAGTCGACGACCGCGCGGTGCGGCAGCGCGATGCCCTTGGGGCGGCCGGTGGAGCCGGAGGTGTAGAGCACGCAGGCCGCGCCGTCGGCGTCGGGCAGGGTGAGGACGTCGTCCGCGGGGCCGTCGCCCGCCGGGTGGTCCGCCTCGGGGACGTCCTCGGTGAGGTGCAGGACGGTGCCCACCCGCGCGGGCACGACCTCGCGCCACGCGGGCTGGACGAGCACCACGTCCGCGCCGGTCTCCGCGACCATCCGGTCGAGGCGCAGGGCCGGGTCGCGGGGGTCCAGCGGCAGGTACGCGGCGCCGGACCTGAGGATCCCGAGGATGCCGGCCACCAGCTCTGCGGAGCGTTCCGCGCACAACCCGACGACCCCGCCGGGTCCGGCGCCGTGCCGGCGCAGCCGCCGGGCGATCCGGTCGGCCCGCGCCCGCAGCCCGGCGTACGTGATCGCGCGGCCGTCGGCCGTGGCCAGCGCCACCCGGTCGGGGTGCGCGGCCGCCCGCTCCTCGAACACCGCCACCACGCTGCGGTCGTCCCGTGCCGCGGCGGCGTCCCGCACCGACCGGAGGTCCGGCGCCTCGACGGGCAGGCCGGGGGCCGCCTCGGGGTCGGCGACCATCGCGGCGAGCAGCGCGCAGTACGTGTCGGCGAGCCGTTCCACCTCGCTCCGGGACATCCGGCCGGCGTCGGCCTCGAAGGAGACGCCCGTCGGGCCGGTGGTGACCATCAGCCCGAAGTTGGTTCGGGCGATCTCCTCGATGTCCTCCTTGTGCTCGCTGCCCAGGCCGTGGAAGTGCACGTAGTTGAAGGCGGTGTCGACCAGCACCTCCCCGGCCCACCGGCCGCTCTGCAGCTCGGCCAGCGGGAAGCGGCGGTGGGGGATCACCTCCCGCTCGGCGGCGAAGACGTCCCGCAGCAGGCCGAGCCAGCTGGTCGCGGCGGAGTGCGCGCCGAAGGGCACCACGTTGAGGAAGACCCCGCGCATGCCGTCCGCCCCGGCCCGTTCGGGGCGGCCGTTGGTGGCCATCCCGGTCGAGTAGGCGTCGCCGTCGGCGAGCCGGCGCATCAGGTGGTGGTAGGCGGTGAACAGCACCGTCCGCCGGGGCACCCCGGCCCGGGCGGCGAGCGCGTCGATGCCGGCCCGCAGGTGTCCGTAGGAGCGCAGCGCCTCGCAGGTGGACTTGTCCGCGAGGTCGCCGCCGGCGGCGCGCGGAAGGCGCACCGGTGGGAAGGCCTCCACCATGGCGTCCCAGAACGCCCGGGCGGCCGGGTCGGCGACCGCGGCGCGCTCCAGTGCCACGTACTCGGCGAAGGCGGGCACCGGCGGCCCGTCCAGCGGGTCGGGGTCCGTTCCCGGTGCGCCGGGGGCGAGGTCGCCGCCGGTCGCAGGGGCTCCGCCCGTCGCGGGGGCGCCGCCGGTGGCGAGGTCGCCTCCGGTACGGGCCCGACGGTGCCGCTCGACCAGCTCGGCGATCAGCGACGTGAGGCTCCAGCCGTCCAGGACGGCATGGCAGTCGGTGATGGTGAGCCGGTACTCGGCCTCGTTGAGCACGTGTACGTGGAGCCGGATCAGCGGCGGTACCGCCAGCTCGAACCAGCGCCCGGCCTCGGCGCGCAGGTACGCGCGGACCCGCTCCGCCCCGGCGTCCTCGCCCAGGTCCCGCAGGTCGTCCACCCCCACGGGCAACTCGGCCGAGGGGTGGACCAGTTGCAGCGGCTCGTCGTAGCCGCTCCAGTCGAAGCCGGTCCGCAGGATCTCGTACCGGCGCACCACCGCCCGGGCGGCCTCGCGCATCGCCCCGGCGTCGAACCCGGCGGGCTCCTGGATCCGGAAGCTGGTCACGTTGTGGTAGGCGCCCTTGCCGGCGTCGGCGAGCAGCTCGTAGAGCATGCCCTGCTGCATCCGGGTCAGCGGATACGCGTCCACCAGCCCGGCGGGCAGCCGCTCACGGTCAGCCGCCGACACCAGGGCGAATGGCTCCACCGGTCCGGCCCCCGCCGGAACGTCCCGCCCGGCGGCGGCCGCCGCGAGTGCCCGCCCGGCGGCGTCGTCCACGGCGCCGGCCAGCTCGCCCAGCCCCTGGTGGGCGAAGACGTCGCGCAGCGCCACCGTCAGCCCGCGCTGCTCCGCCAGGCCCACCACGCGCAGTGCCAGGATCGAGTCCCCGCCGAGGTCGAAGAAGCGGTCGGTGACGCCGACCCGGTCGACACCGAGCGCCGCGCACCACACCCCGGCGAGCGCCCGCTCGGTCGGGGTGGCCGGCGGGACGTGCGCCCGGACGCTGTCCAGGCCGGCACCGTCGGCCGCCGGCAGCGCCCTCCGGTCGACCTTGCCGTTGGCGGTCAGCGGCATCGCCGCGAGCACCGTGAACGAGGCCGGCACCATCGGTTCGGGCAGCCGGTCGAGCAGCCGGCGCCGCAGTTCGTCGCGGTCCAGCGCCCCGCCCGGGACCAGGTAGGCGTGCAACCGGTGCTCGCCGCTGCGCGTCCCCCGGGCCACCACGGCGGCCTGCTCGACGGCCGGGTGGCCCAGCAGCGCGGCCTCCACCTCGCCGAGCTCGATCCGGTGGCCGCGGATCTTCACCTGGTCGTCGGCGCGGCCCCGGTACTCCAGGGTCCCGTCGGGCAGCCGGCGGGCACGGTCGCCCGTGCGGTAGAGCCGGGCCCCCGGCCGGGTGCCGAACGGGTCGGGGACGAAGCGCTCCGCGGTCAGCCCGGGCCGGCCGAGGTAGCCGCGGGCCGGACCGGCGCCGCCCACGTACAGCTCGCCGACCACACCGGGCGGGACCGGCCGCAGGTGCCGGTCCAGGACGTGGACGCTCAGGTCGCCCAGGGCCCGGCCGATGGGGGAGAGCGCCGCGCCCGAGAGGTCCGCCGAGGTGACGGTGTGGTGGGTGACGTGCACCGTGGTCTCGGTGATGCCGTACATGTTGACCAGCCGGACCCCGGCGCCCGGGCCGTCCAGCCAGCCGTCCAGCTCGGGCAGGTCCAGCTTCTCCCCGCCGAGCACCACGGTCCGCACGCCCAGCGCGGCCGGCGGCCGCCCGGCGAGGGCGGCACGCAGGTTGCGGAAGGCGCCGGGGGTCTGACTGAGCACCGAGACCCGCTCGGCCTCGACCAGGGCGGCGAACCGGTTCGGGTCGCGCGCGGTGTCCCGGTCGACCAGCACCACGCTGCCGCCCCGGGCCAGCGCGCCCCACAGCTCCCAGACCGAGAAGTCGAAGGCGTACGAGTGGAACAGGCTCCAGACCCCGCCCGGGGCCAGCTCCAGCGCCTCCTCGCAGGCGTCCAGCAGCCGGACCACCTGCCGGTGCGGGACGCAGACGCCCTTGGGGCGGCCGGTGGAGCCGGAGGTGTGGATGACGTACGCCAGCGCGTCCGCGTCGCCCAGCGGCTCCGGGTCCCGGTCCGGTTCGGCGTCCAGCGCCGGGTCGTCCAGCCGCAGCTGCGCGCCGACCGCGGCCGGGACCCGGTCGCCGAGGCCGGGAGAGACCACCGCCAGGGTGACGCCCGCGTCCGCCGCCACGTACGCCAGGCGCTCGCGCGGGTGCTCCGGGTCCAGCGGCAGGTACGCGCCGCCGGCCTTGAGGATGCCCAGGATCCCGACCGCCAGGTCGGCGTTGCGCTCCACGCAGAGCCCGACCACCGTCTCGGGGCCCACCCCGGCGGCGCGCAGCCGGTGGGCGAGCCGGTTGGCCCGCCGGTTCAGCGCCGCGTAGCCGAGCCGTTCGCCCCCGGCGACCACCGCGGGGCCGTCCGGCTGCGCCGCCGCGTGCCGCTCGAAGCGCCGGTGGAGCAGGTCGCCGCCGTCGTACGAACGTTCCGGGGCCGCCCAGGCGGCCAGCCGGCGCCGCTCCTCCTCCGGCAGCAGATCCAGCGCCGACAGCGGGGTGTCCGGGTGCGCGAGCGCCTGCTCCAGCAGGTGCGTGTACTGCTCGGCCCAGCGCCGTACGGTCTCCCTGCTCCACAGGTCCGCCCGGTGGAAGAAGGCGGCGACCACCCCCTCGGGCCGGCGGGCGGCCTGGAGCACCAGGTCGAACTTGACGGCGTCCAGGTCCAGGTCGTAGCGGGTGCCGGTCAGCCCGGCGAGCCGGACCGGGCGGTCGTCGGCGTCCTCGTCCAGGCTGAACATGGCCTGGAACAGCGGGGTCCGGTGCAGTTCGCGGTCGGGGGCGAGCTCGTCGACGATCCGCTCGAACGGGACGTCCTGGTCCTCGTACGCGTCGAGGGCGTCCGCGCGGACCCGGTCCAGCACCTCGCCGAAGGACGGGTCCCCGGACAGGTCGGCCCGCAGGACCGAGGTGTTGACGAAGAATCCGATCAGCTGCTCCACCTCGGGGCGGCTGCGTCCGGCGACCGGGGTGCCGACGGCGAAGTCGTCCTGGCCGCTCCAGCGGGACAGCAGGACCTCGAACCCGGCCAGCAGGGTCATGAACAGCGTCGCCCCGTGCCGGCGGCCGAGCCCTTCCAGGCCGGCCACCAGCTCCGGCGCCAGTGTGAACGCGCGGACCGCGCCCGCGGTGGAGCGCCCGGCCGGGCGGGAACGGTCGGTGGGCAGCTCCAGCGGCGGCAGCCCCGCAAGCCGTCCGCGCCAGCGGTCCGGCCGGTCGGCCTGCCGGTCCGTGGCCGCGGTACGGCGTTGCCAGGCGGCGAAGTCGGCGTACCGGACGGGTGGCTGGGGCAGTGTGCCGCCGGCGTAGCAGACCTCCAGCTCGCGCACCAGGACGCCCATCGACCAACCGTCGGCGGCGATGTGGTGCAGCGCCACCAGCACCACGTGCTCCTCCTCGGCGAGCCGCCAGAGGGTGACCCGCAGGACCGGGCCGGACGCCAGGTCGAAGGGCTCGTCGGCGGCCTCCCGGACGGCCCGGGCGAGCTCCCCGGCCGGGACCTCCCCGCGCCAGTCGACGCCGGGCCAGCCGGGGTCCACGTGCTGGCGGACGGCGCCGTCGGCCACGGTGAACCGGGTGCGCAGCGGCTCGTGCCGGGCCACCACCCGGTCGAAGGCGGCGGCCAGCCGCGCGCGGTCCAGGGGGCCGGTCAGCCGCCAGGCCACGGGGATGGTGTACGCCGGGCCCGGTCCCTCCAGCCGGTCCAGGAAGACCAGGCGCTCCTGACCGAACGAGACCGGGAGGTCCGCGGTGCCGGCGACCGGGGTCATCGCGTCCGCGTCCGGGCCGGGGCCCGCCAGTCCCGCCAGCCGTCGGCGGAGCAGCTCCCGCTGAACGGGGGAGAGGTCGTTCATCCGTTCTCCTCCAGCTTCCGGGCGAGCCCGGCGATGGTCCGGGCCTCGAAGAAGGCGCGGAGCGTGACCGTGGCGTCGAGTCGTGACCGCAGCCGGGAGATCACCCGCATGGCGGTCAGGGAGTGGCCGCCGAGGTCGAAGAAGTCGTCCTCGACCCCGATGTCCGGCCGGCGGAGCAGTTCGGCCCACACCTCGGCGAGGGCCTTCTCGGTGTCGGTGCGCGGGGCGACGTGCGCGGCACCGCCGGCGGCCACCGGCTCCGGCAGCGCGGCCCGGTCCACCTTGCCGTTGCCGAGCAGCGGCATGGCGTCCAGGACCACCAGCGCGGCGGGCACCATCGCGTACGGCAGGACGGCCTCCAGGTGGGCCCGCAGCGCGGAGACCGTCACCGGGGAGCCCGGCGCCTGCTGGGCGTAGCCGATGAGCCGCCAGCCGTTCGGGCCGTCGGGGCGGGCGACGACGGCCGCCGCGCCCACGCCGGGGTGCGCGGCCAGGGCCGCCTCCACCTCGGCCGGCTCGATCCGCACGCCCCGGACCTTCACCTGGCGGTCCAGGCGTCCGGCGAACTCCAGGGAGCCGTCGGCCAGCCAGCGGCCGCGGTCGCCGGTGCGGTACATCCGGGCACCGGGCGCGCCGAAGGGGTCGGGGACGAAGGCGGCCGCGGTCGGGCCGGGCCGGCCGTGATAGCCCCGGGTGGGGCCGGAGCCGCCGATGTACAGCTCGCCGAACACGCCGGTCGGCACCGGACGCAGCGCGCCGTCCAGCACCTGCACGCCGGTGCCCGGCATCGGCCGGCCGATGGACACGGTCCGGACCGGCACCGCGGGGTCGAGGTCCTCCACGGTGGTGGTCAGGGTGCACTCGGTCGGGCCGTAGTGGTTGACCACCCGGCGCAGCCCCGGCAGCGCGCGGTGCAGCCGGGCCAGCAGCTCCGGGGTGCAGGGCTCGCCGCTGAGCACCAGCAGGCGCAGCGCCGGCAGGTTCGCGGGGGTGAGGTCGCCGCCGTCGATCAGCTGGTGCAGCAGCGACGGCACCATGCTCAGCACGGCCGTCGGGACGGGCCGGCCCTCCCCGGAGAGGTCGTCCGCCAGCCCGGACAGGTCGGACTGGCCGGCCACCAGTACGGTCGCGCCGACGGTGAGCGGGCCGATGCAGTCGCGCAGGAAGGCGTCGAAGGAGGGCGAGGCCCGCTGCAGGACCACGTCCTCGGAGCTCAGCCGGTAGTGGGTGAGCACGGTGTCGAGGTAGGCGGTGACGGTGTCGAAGGAGGCCAGCACGCCCTTCGGCGTCCCGGAGGATCCCGAGGTGTAGACGACGTACGCGAGCCCGTCGGGCGCCGGGACGGTGTCGGGGGCGGTGTCCGGACGGCGCTCCAGCGCGGGGTCGGCCAGGGTGGCTCCGTCGACCACCAGCCGGATCCCGGCGTCCTCGGAGATCCTGGCCGTCCGGGCCTCGGGCAGGTCGGGGTCGAGCGCGACGAACGCGCCGCCCGCCTTCCAGACCCCGAGGACGGCGACGACCGTGTCGGCACCCCGGTGCAGCCGCAGCCCGACCCGGGTCTCCGGCCCGACGCCGAGGGCGATCAGGTGGTGGGCGAGCCGGTTGGCCCGCCGGTCCAGCTCGGCGTAGCCGATCCGGACGTCCCCGCTGACCACGGCCGTCGCGTCCGGGGTCGACCGGGCGTGGTCGGCGATCCGCTCCAGCAGCGGGCGGGCCGGTGCGGTCCGTGGCAGGGCGCCCGCCCGGGGCGGCGTCGGCAGCAGGTCGCCGATGCGGGTGGAGGGGGCGACGGCGGCCTCGCGCAGGATCGCGGTGTACGCCTGCGCCATCCGGCCGACCGTGGCCGCGTCGAGGATGTCGGTGGTGAAGTCGAGGGTGCCGGTCAGTCCGTCGGGTCCGTGCACGAGCTCCAGGGTGAGGTCCAGCTTGGCCGCCCCCCGGTCGACGGGCACGGCCGTGCCGGTGGCGGGGCCGAGCCGCAGTGCGTCCAGGTTCCAGTCGTTGAAGCTGAACATGGCCTGGAACAGCGGGGAGCGGTTGAGCTCCCGTTCCGGGTGGAGCTCCTCCACCAGGCGTCCGAACGGGACGTCCTGGTGCTCGTAGGCGCCGAGGGCGTCCTCGCGGACCCGGCCGAGCAACTCGGCGAAGGACGGGTCGCCGGCCAGGTCGGCCCGCAGGACGAGGGTGTTGAGGAAGAATCCCACCACGTCCCGGACCTCTGGCCGGCCGCGGCCGGCGACCGGGGTGCCGACGCCGAAGTCCCGTTGCCCGCTCCAGCGACCGAGCAGCACCTGATAGGCGGCCAGCAGGGTCATGAACAGGGTCGCGCCGTGCTCCCGTCCGAGCTCCTCCAGCCGGGCCGTCAGCTCGGGGCCGACGGTGAACCCGACCGAGCCGCCGGCGCCGGTGCGGACGGCCGGGCGGGGCCGGTCGGTGGGCAGCTCCAGGGCCGGCAGCCCGGCCAGCCGCTCCCGCCGGTGGGCGAGCTCCCGGGCCGGCCCCTCGCCGCCGAGCCGCTCGCGCTGCCAGCGCGCGAAGTCGGCGTAGCGCACCGCGGGGCGGGGCGGCTCCGCCCCGTCGTGGCAGGCCTGGAGGTCGCGGACCAGCAGCCCGGCGGACCAGCCGTCGGAGACGGTGTGGTGCATCGCCAGCAGCAGCACGTGTTCGTCGGCGCGGACGCGCCAGAGCACGGCCCGGAACAGCGGCCCGCCGACGACGTCGAAGGGCACCCGGGCCTCGTCCCGCAACGCCCGCTCTGCCTCGGCACCCGACCGGGCCGCCCGCAGGTCCAGCCCGGCCCAGCCGGGGCGGATGTTCTGCGACACCACGCCGTCGGCCAATGAGAACCGGGTGCGCAGCACCTCGTGCCGGTCCACCAGGGTGTCGAGGGCGGCGGCCAGCCGGCCGGGGTCCAGCGGCCCGGTCAGCCGCCAGGCCACCGGGACGGTGTAGGCGGCGCCGGCGCCCTCCAGGCGGTCCAGGAACACCAGGCGCTCCTGCCCGAAGGAGGCCGGCAGCCCGGCGTCGCCGGTGCCCCGGAGGATCGGGGCGTCCTCGGCGGGAGCGGTGCCGGCGAGCAGCCGGGCCAGCCCGGCGATGGTGCGGGCGGTGAAGAGGTCCCGGAAGGTCAGCTGCCGGCCGGTCCGTTCGGCCACCGCGCCGACCACCTTGACGGCGAGCAGCGAGTGCCCGCCGAGGGCGAAGAAGTCGTCGTCCGCGCCCGGGTCGTCGACGCCCAGCACCTCCGACCAGACCGCGGCGAGCTGCTGCTCCGGTCCGGGGGCCGGGCGGCGGCCGCGTACGGCCGGGGTGCGGGCCGGCGCCGGGAGGGCGGCCCGGTCCACCTTGCCGTTGCGGGTGAGGGGCAGTTCGTCGAGCACCACCACGGCGGAGGGCACCAGGTACGCCGGCAGGTGCTCGCCGAGGAACCCGGGCAGCCCGTCCAGCCCGGCGCGGTCGCCGACCACGTAGGCGACCAGGGCGAGGGCGCCGCTGCGGTCGGGACGGGCGACCACCACGGTGTCCCGGACCGCCGGGTGACGGCGCACCGCGCCCTCGACCTCGCCCGGCTCGACCCGGAAGCCGCGGATCTTGACCTGCCCGTCGGCCCGGCCGACGAACTCCAGCCGGCCCCTGGCGTCCCAGCGCACCAGGTCGCCGGTGCGGTAGACCCGGCCGCCGGGCGGCCCGAAGGGGTCGGGCAGGAACCGCTCGGCGGTGCGGCCCGGCGCCGCCGCGTACCCGCGGGCCAGTCCGGCGCCGCCGAGCAGCAGTTCCCCGACCACCCCGACGGGCACCGGCCGCAGCCGTTCGTCGACCACGTACGCGGTGGTGTTGTCCACCGGGCGGCCGATCGGCACCCCGCCGGCGCCGCGGTCGTGGCCGTCCACCCGGTGCCAGGTGGCGAAGGTGGTCGACTCGGCCGGACCGTACATGTGCAGCAGCCGGTCCGGGCCCGCCCCGCCGAGCAGGGCGCTCACCGCCGACGGGTCGGCGGCCTCGCCGCCGAAGAGCACCGTCCGCAGGGCCGCGAGCGCCCGCGGCCGCTCCCGGACGACCTGGTTGAACAGCGCGGTGGTGAGGAACAGGGTCGTGACCCCGTGCCGGTCCAGGTGCCCGGCCAGGGCGTCCGGCGACAGCACCACGTCGGGCGGGGTGATCACCAGGGCCGCCCCGGCGACCAGGGTGGCCCAGACCTCGAAGGTCGCCGCGTCGAACACCGGGCTGGCCGCGAAGGCCACCCGGTCGTCCGGGCCGAGGGCGAGGTGGCTGCCCGCGCGGACGGTGCGCACCAGCGCCCGGTGGCTGACGGCGACGCCCTTGGGCCGTCCGGTGGAGCCGGAGGTGTAGACGAGGAAGGCGAGGTTCTCCGGGTCGACCGCCTCCTCGGGTGCGGTGCCGGGCCGCCGACCGATCCCGCCCGCGTCGCGGGCGAGGTCGACCACCCGGCAGCCCAGGGCGTCGAGTTCGGGCCGCCGGCCGGAGGTGACGAGCAACCGTGCCCCGCTCTCCCCGGTCAGGTGGCGGCTGCGCTCCACCGGCTGGTCGGCGTCCAGCGGTAGGTAGGCGGCTCCGGCCTTGAGCACCGCGAGCTGCGCCGCCACCAGCTCCGCGCCTCGGGGCAGGCTGACCGCCACCACGGTCTCCGGGCCGGCGCCGAGGGCGATCAGGTGGTGGGCGAGCCGGTTGGCCCGCCGGTCCAGCTCGGCGTACGTCCAGACGGCGGCACCGTCCACCACGGCCGGGCGGTCGCCGTGGGCGGCGGCCCGGGCGGCGACCAGCCGGTGCAGGGCGAGCGGTTCGATCGGGGGAGTGGGGGCGGTGCCCGCCGCCACCAGCCGGGCCGCCTCCTCGGGGCCGAGCAGGTCCCAGTCGCCGAGCCGCCCGCCGGGGTCCGCGGCGAGCGCCAGCAGCAGCCGGTGGTAGCCGGCGGCGATCCGCTCCACCGTGGCGGGGTCGAACAGGTCCGTCGCGTACTCGATCAGACCGGTGCAGGTGCCGTCGGCGGCCCGGTCGACGAAGAGGGTGAGGTCGAACTTGGCGGTCCGCCAGCCGAGCGGGATCTCCGCGGCGGCGAGACCGGGCAGCCGCAGCTCCGCGGTGGCGTCGCGGAGCGCGAACATGGTCTGGAACACCGGGTTGCGGCTGAGGTCGCGGTCCGGCCGCAGCTCCTCCACCACGCGCTCGAACGGCACGTCCTGGTGGTCGTACGCGCCGAGGACGGCGTCCCGAACCCGGCGGAGCAGGTCGGGGAGGGTGGGATCGCCGTCGAGATCGGCCCGCACGGCAAGGGTGTTGGCGAAGAAGCCGACGACGTTCTCCACCTCGGCGTAGGAGCGGCCGGCGGCCGCCGTGCCGACGGCGAAGTCGCGCTGCCCGCTCCACCGGCCCAGCAGCACCTGGAACGCCGCCAGCAGCAGGGTGTGCAGGGTGGTGGAGCCGTCCCGGGCGTACCGGTCCAGGGCGCGCAGCGCCTGCTGCGGCAGGTCGAAGCGGTGGGTGGCCCCGTCGGTGCCCAGGACGGCCGGCCGGGGCCGGTCGGTGGGCAGCTCCAGGACCGGGACGCCGGCCAGCGCGCCGTGCCACCACTCCAGCAGGGCGGCCTGCCGCTCCGGCGTCAGGTCGGCGCGCTGGCGGCGGGCGAAGTCCGCGTAGCGCACCGGCGGCAGCGGCGGTGTGCCACCGGCGTACAGCTCGCCCAGCTCGCGCGCGACGACGCCCAGCGACCAGCCGTCGGCGACCAGGTGGTGCAGCACCAGCAGCAGGACGTCGTGCCCGGGGAGCCGGAGCAGCAGTGCCCGCCAGGCCGGCCCCGCGGCGAGGTCGAACGGCCGGCGCAGCTCGGCGGCGATCTCCTCCGCCCACCCCTCGGCGTCGGCCAGGCGCAGGTCCACGACGGGCTCGGGGGCGGTGACGGGCGGGTGGTCGCCGCCGGGGAAACGGGTGCGCAGGGCGTCGTGCCGGGCCGCCAGCCGCTCCAGCGCGCCGCGCAGGACGGCTGCGTCGAGCCGGCCGTCCACCCGCCAGGCGATCGGGATGACGTAGTTCGCGCCGTCGGCGTGCAGCCGGTGCAGGAACAGCAGCCGCTCCTGGCCGAACGAGGCGACCACCGGCTGGTCGTCGTCGCCCCGGGTGAGTGCGGGCCGTGCGGGGCCGGTGCCCGCCCGGTCGAGCACGGCCGCGAGTCCGGCGACGGTCGGCCCCTCGAAGAGGTCGCGCAGCGAGACGTCGGCGCCCAGCTCCTCGCGCAGCCGGGCGATCAGCCGCACCGCGAGCAGCGACTGGCCGCCGAGGGCGAAGAAGTCGTCGTCGGCCCCGATCCGTTCGAGGCTGAAGACCGAGGCCCAGACCGCCGCCAGCCGCTCCTGGAGCCCGCTCTCCGGCGCCCGGTACGCGGTGGCCAGCTCGGGCCGGTCCGGGACGGGCAGGGCCTTGCGGTCGAGCTTGCCACTGGGCGTCAGCGGCAGCGCGTCCAGCAGGACGAAGGCGGACGGGACCATGTAGCCGGGCAGCCGGGCCGCCAGCCGCTCGCGCAGGTCGGCGAGGTCGAGGCCGTCGCCGACGGCGTACGCGACGATCCGCCGCTCGGTGGCCGACCCGGCGGCCACCACCACGGCCGCGCGTACGCCCGGCTGGTCGTTCAGGACGGCCTGGATCTCGCCCAGTTCGACCCGGTTGCCGCCCAGCTTGAGCTGGTCGTCGGTCCGGCCCAGGTACTCGACCACGCCGGGCCGGTGCCAGCGCGCCAGGTCCCCGCTGCGGTACATCCGTCCGCCGGGCTCCCCGTACGGGTCGGGCAGGAAACGCTCCGCGGTGAGGCCCGGCTGCCCGAGGTAGCCCCGGGCGAGCTGGACGCCGGCCAGGAACAACTCGCCGGTGCCGTCGTCCGGGACGGGGCGCAGCTGCGGGTCGAGGACGTGCAGCCGGGTGTTCGCGACGGCCGCGCCGATCGGCACGGTCGGGCCCGGCCACTCGGGCCGGCACTGCCAGGCGCTGACCTCGATGGACGCCTCGGTGGGCCCGTACAGGTTGTGCAGCTCGACGTGGGGCAGCAGCCGCAGCACCCGGTTCTGGAGGTCGGTGGGCAACTCCTCGCCGCTGGTCAGGACGCGGCGCAGGCTGTGGCACTCCCCGGCCCCGCGCTCGCCGGCGAACAGGCCGAGCATGGTGGGGATGAAGTGGACGGTGGTGACGGCGCGGCGCCGGATCAGCTCGACCAGGTAGCCGCCGTCGCGGTGCCCGCCCGGCCGGGCGACGACCAGCCGGGCGCCGACGGTGAGCGGCCAGAACAGCTCCCACACCGACACGTCGAAGGCGTACGGGGTCTTCTGGAGGACCCGTTCGTCGGGAGTCATCCCGTACTCGTGCTGGCCCCAGCGCAGCCGGTTGCACACGCCGCGGTGCTCGACCACCACGCCCTTGGGCCGCCCGGTGGAGCCGGAGGTGTACATCACGTAGGCGGCGTTCCGCTCGTCGACGACCACGCCGCACGGGCCGTCGGCCGCGTCGGAGGCCTCCGGCCGCTCGGCGGCGTCGGCCAGGACGACCTCGGGCAGCTCCGGCCGGCCGAGGTCCAGCTCCATGCCGGGACCGCGGACCAGGGCGACCGGGCCGGCCCGGCCGACCATCGAGGCGAGCCGGTCGACCGGCAGCTCCAGGTCCAACGGCAGGTACGCCGCGCCGCTCTTGAGGATGCCGAGCAGGGCCACGACCAGCTCCGGGGAGCGCTGCGCCCCGACGGCGACCACCTTCTCCGGCCCCGCGCCGAGGGCGCGCAGCCGGTGGGCGAGCCGGTTGGCCAGGCGGTCCAGCTCCCGGTAGGACAGTTCCTCGCCCTCGAACTCCAGGGCGACCGCGTCGGGACTGCGCCGGGCCTGTGCCTCGACCAGTCCGTGCACCGTGCTCATGGCTGCTGCCCCTTCAGTGCCTCGGCGAGGTCCTCGCCGCTCATCCCCGCTATCTCCCGGGTCAGTTGCTCCTCCACGGCGACGGCGAGCCGCGCCACCGTCGGTCCGTCGAAGAGCGCGCGCACGCCGATGTCGGTGCCGAACGCGCTGCGCATCCGGATGGCGACCCTGGTGGCGAGGAGGGAGTGGCCGCCGAGGTCGAAGAAGTTGTCGTGGATGCCGATCCGGTCGAGTTGCAGTACTTCCTGCCAGACCTCGGCGATGGTTTGTTCGGTGGGGTTGCGTGGGGGTGTGTGGTCGTCGGACGGTTCGGGCCGGTGGTGGTCGGGGTCGGGCAGGCGTGTGCGGTCGGTCTTGCCGCCGGCGGTGCGGGGGAGTTCGTCGAGGGTGATGAGGGTGCTGGGGAGCATGTAGTCGGGCAGTCGTCGGGCGAGCCATTCGCGGATGTTCTGGGTGGTGGTGTCGGGGGTGGTGGTGAGGTAGGCGATGAGGCGGTCGTGGTGGGTGGTGACGGCGGCGTCGTGGATGTGGGGGTGTTCGCGGAGGCGGGTTTCGATTTCGCCGGTTTCGATGCGGTAGCCGCGGATCTTGATCTGGTGGTCGGTGCGGCCGTGGTAGGTGAGGTGGCCGTCGGTGGTCCAGCGGGTGAGGTCGCCGGTGCGGTAGAGGCGGGCGCCGGGTTGGTCGGTGTGGGGGTCGGGGCGGAAGTGGTCGGCGGTGAGGGCGGGTTGGCCGAGGTAGCCGCGGGCGAGTTGGGTGCCGCCGATGTGGAGTTCGGCGATGGCGCCGAGGGGGGCGGGGGTGAGGTGGTGGTCGAGGAGGTGGAGGTGGCGGTCGCCGAGGGGGCGGCCGATGGGGATGCCGTCGGGGTGGTGGGTGCTGTCGGGTGTGATCTCGAAGAGGGTGGTGGTGATCGTCGCCTCGGTCGGCCCGTAGGTGTTCACCACCGTCATGTCCGGGAACCGTTTGGTCCACCAGGCGAGATCGGCCGGCCGGGCGGTGTCGCCGCCGAGGACCAACAGCCGCAGCCGTGCGGGATCCCGGTGGGCGTGCGGGGAGTCCGGCGCTGTCAGCTCGGCGATCAGCTCCGTCAGGTACCCGGGAACCACCTCCAGCACCGTGACGCCGTGGTGGTCGAGGTCGGTGAGGAGGCGGGTGGGGGTGATGAGGCCGTGGTCGGGGAGGACGAGGGTGGCGCCGCAGGTGAGGGCGGGGAAGATCTGTTCTGCTGAGGCGTCGAAGGCGAGGGCGGCGAACTGGAGGACGCGGTCGGTGGGGCCGAGGGCGAAGCGGCGGCGTATGCGGGTGGTGTGGGCGGTGAGGGCGGCGCGGGGGATGCCGACGCCTTTGGGTCGTCCGGTGGAGCCGGAGGTGTAGATGATGTAGGCGAGTTGTTGGTCGTGGTGGTGGGGTGGGGGGTTGTCGTCGCGGTCGGTGGTGGGGAGGGGGCCGTCGAGGATGAGGTGGGCTCCGGCGTCGGTGCGGATGTGGTCGACGCGTTCGGTGGGCCAGGCGGGGTCGATGGGGATGTAGGCGCCGCCGGTTTTGAGGATGGCGAGGACGGCGGTGAGCATGTCGGTTCCGCGGGGGAGGCGGACGGCGACGGGTGTTTCGGTGGTGACGCCGTGGTCGTGGAGCCACCAGGCGAGGCGGTTGGCGCGGGTGTTGAGTTCGGCGTAGGTGAGGGTGGTGTCGCCGGTGCGGACGGCGACGGCGTTCGGGGTGCGGTGGGTCTGGTCCTCGAACTGGGTGATGGTGTCCTTTGCGGGGGTGGGGAGTTCGCCGGTGCCGAGTTGTCGTAGTGTTCGGGTCTCGTCGGCGGGCAGGTGCAGTCCGCTGAGGTGGGTGTCGGGGTCGGTGGCGACGGTGGTGAGCAGGGTGCGGCAGCCCTGGATCAGCCGGTCGATCGTCGCCGCGTCGAAGAGGTCGGTGCGGTAGACGAAGGTCATCGCCACCCCGTCGGCGCGCGGCTGGGCGAACAGGGACACCGCGAAGAGGGCCCGGGGCCGGTCGGTGCCGAAGTCGGTGAACCGCAGCGCCCCGGGGGACCGGGCGGCGTCCGGGCCGGCCGCCGGGTCCTCCGGCAGGTTCTGCATGGCGAACCAGGCGTCGATCAGGGAGTCCGTGTCCGGTCGCTCGGGCCGCAGCTCGCGGACGATCCGCTCGTAGGGCACGTCCTGGTGGTCGAGGGCGTCGAGGGTGTGGTCACGGACGCGGGTGAGGAGGTCGGTGAAGGTCGGGTCGCCGGTGAGGTCGGCGCGCATGACCAGGGTGTTGACGAAGAGGCCGATGAGGTGTTCGACCTCGGGGCGGCCGCGTCCGGCGACGGGGACGCCGATGCCGAAGTCGCGTTGTCCGCTCCATCGGCCGAGCAGGATCTGGAACGCGGTGAGCAGGGTCATGTAGAGGGTCGCGCCGTGGGCCCGGCCGAGGCGTTCCAGTCGGGCGACCAGCTCGGGTTCGAGGGTGAACTCGCGGGTGGCGCCGGCCCAGGAGGGCTCGGCGGGTCGGGGCCGGTCGGTGGGCAGTTCCAGGGCCGGCAGTGCCGCCAGCCGCTCGCGCCAGTAGCCCAGGCCCCGTTCCAGGGTCGCGCCGGTCAGCTCCCGGCGCTGCCAGTGCGCGAAGTCCGCGTACTGGACGGCGAGCTCCGGCAGCCCCCGGCCGTCGTACAGCGCGCCGAGCTCGCGGACCAGCACGCCCAGCGACCAGCCGTCCGAGACGATGTGGTGCAGAGCCAGGACGAGCAGATGGTCCTCGGGGCCGAGCCGCCAGGCCGTCACCCGGACCAGTGGGCCGGCCGCCAGGTCGAAGGGGCGGTGCAGCTCCTCGCCGGCCTGCCGGACCGCCTCGCCGTACGGGTCGTCGAGTCCGGCCAGATCGTGCCAGACGGCGGCGACGTCCGGTGCGGCGGCCACCCGCTGCACGGGCTCCGTGTCGACCAGCGGGAAGGTGGTGCGCAGCGACTCGTGGCGGGCGGCGAGCTGGCCCAGCGCCCGGTCCAGGCGTGCCCGGTCGAGTTCGCCCTCGACGCGCCAGGCCAGGGCCGCCGTGTAGTCGGGGGCTTCGGGGGTGAGCCGGTGGAGGAACCACAGGCCCTCCTGCGCGAAGGAGAGCGGGAAGTCGCCGCTGCGGACCATGCGGCCGATCTGCGGCGCGGGGCGCGACGGCGCGGTCGGCAGGGCGGCGGCGAACTCGGCGATCGTCGGCCGCTCGAAGAACAGGCGGACGTCGACGGGCCGCTCCAGTGCCTTCGTCAGGCGGGCCACGGCCAGGGTGGCGAGGAGGGAGTGGCCGCCGAGGTCGAAGAAGTTGTCGTGGATGCCGATTCGGTCGAGTTGCAGTACTTCCTGCCAGACCTCGGCGATGGTTTGTTCGGTGGGGTTGCGTGGGGGTGTGTGGTCGTCGGACGGTTCGGGCCGGTGGTGGTCGGGGTCGGGCAGGCGTGTGCGGTCGGTCTTGCCGCCGGCGGTGCGGGGGAGTTCGTCGAGGGTGATGAGGGTGCTGGGGAGCATGTAGTCGGGCAGTCGTCGGGCGAGCCATTCGCGGATGTTCTGGGTGGTGGTGTCGGGGGTGGTGGTGAGGTAGGCGATGAGGCGGTCGTGGTGGGTGGTGACGGCGGCGTCGTGGATGTGGGGGTGTTCGCGGAGGCGGGTTTCGATTTCGCCGGTTTCGATGCGGTAGCCGCGGATCTTGATCTGGTGGTCGGTGCGGCCGTGGTAGGTGAGGTGGCCGTCGGTGGTCCAGCGGGTGAGGTCGCCGGTGCGGTAGAGGCGGGCGCCGGGTTGGTCGGTGTGGGGGTCGGGGCGGAAGTGGTCGGCGGTGAGGGCGGGTTGGCCGAGGTAGCCGCGGGCGAGTTGGGTGCCGCCGATGTGGAGTTCGGCGATGGCGCCGAGGGGGGCGGGGGTGAGGTGGTGGTCGAGGAGGTGGAGGTGGCGGTCGCCGAGGGGGCGGCCGATGGGGATGCCGTCGGGGTGGTGGGTGCTGTCGGGTGTGATCTCGAAGAGGGTGGTGGTGATCGTCGCCTCGGTCGGCCCGTAGGTGTTCACCACCGTCATGTCCGGGAACCGTTTGGTCCACCAGGCGAGATCGGCCGGCCGGGCGGTGTCGCCGCCGAGGACCAACAGCCGCAGCCGTGCGGGATCCCGGTGGGCGTGCGGGGAGTCCGGCGCTGTCAGCTCGGCGATCAGCTCCGTCAGGTACCCGGGAACCACCTCCAGCACCGTGACGCCGTGGTGGTCGAGGTCGGTGAGGAGGCGGGTGGGGGTGATGAGGCCGTGGTCGGGGAGGACGAGGGTGGCGCCGCAGGTGAGGGCGGGGAAGATCTGTTCTGCTGAGGCGTCGAAGGCGAGGGCGGCGAACTGGAGGACGCGGTCGGTGGGGCCGAGGGCGAAGCGGCGGCGTATGCGGGTGGTGTGGGCGGTGAGGGCGGCGCGGGGGATGCCGACGCCTTTGGGTCGTCCGGTGGAGCCGGAGGTGTAGATGATGTAGGCGAGTTGTTGGTCGTGGTGGTGGGGTGGGGGGTTGTCGTCGCGGTCGGTGGTGGGGAGGGGGCCGTCGAGGATGAGGTGGGCTCCGGCGTCGGTGCGGATGTGGTCGACGCGTTCGGTGGGCCAGGCGGGGTCGATGGGGATGTAGGCGCCGCCGGTTTTGAGGATGGCGAGGACGGCGGTGAGCATGTCGGTTCCGCGGGGGAGGCGGACGGCGACGGGTGTTTCGGTGGTGACGCCGTGGTCGTGGAGCCACCAGGCGAGGCGGTTGGCGCGGGTGTTGAGTTCGGCGTAGGTGAGGGTGGTGTCGCCGGTGCGGACGGCGACGGCGTTCGGGGTGCGGTGGGTCTGGTCCTCGAACTGGGTGATGGTGTCCTTTGCGGGGGTGGGGAGTTCGCCGGTGCCGAGTTGTCGTAGTGTTCGGGTCTCGTCGGCGGGCAGGTGCAGTCCGCTGAGGTGGGTGTCGGGGTCGGTGGCGACGGTGGTGAGCAGGGTGCGGCAGCCCTGGATCAGCCGGTCGATCGTCGCCGCGTCGAAGAGGTCGGTGCGGTAGACGAAGGTCATCGCCACCCCGTCGGCGCGCGGCTGGGCGAACAGGGACACCGCGAAGAGGGCCCGGGGCCGGTCGGTGCCGAAGTCGGTGAACCGCAGCGCCCCGGGGGACCGGGCGGCGTCCGGGCCGGCCGCCGGGTCCTCCGGCAGGTTCTGCATGGCGAACCAGGCGTCGATCAGGGAGTCCGTGTCCGGTCGCTCGGGCCGCAGCTCGCGGACGATCCGCTCGTAGGGCACGTCCTGGTGGTCGAGGGCGTCGAGGGTGTGGTCGCGGACGCGGGTGAGGAGGTCGGTGAAGGTCGGGTCGCCGGTGAGGTCGGCGCGCATGACCAGGGTGTTGACGAAGAGGCCGATGAGGTGTTCGACCTCGGGGCGGCCGCGTCCGGCGACGGGGACGCCGATGCCGAAGTCGCGTTGTCCGCTCCATCGGCCGAGCAGGATCTGGAACGCGGTGAGCAGGGTCATGTAGAGGGTCGCGCCGTGGGCCCGGCCGAGGCGTTCCAGTCGGGCGACCAGCTCGGGTTCGAGGGTGAACTCGCGGGTGGCGCCGGCCCAGGAGGGCTCGGCGGGTCGGGGCCGGTCGGTGGGCAGTTCCAGGGCCGGCAGTGCCGCCAGCCGCTCGCGCCAGTAGCCCAGGCCCCGTTCCAGGGTCGCGCCGGTCAGCTCCCGGCGCTGCCAGTGCGCGAAGTCCGCGTACTGGACGGGGAGCGCGGGGAGCGCGTCACCCGCGTACAGCGCGGCCAGCTCGCGCAGCAGCACGCCCAGCGACCAGCCGTCCGAGACGATGTGGTGGACGGCGACCAGCAGGACGTGCTCGGTCGGACCCAGGCGCCAGACGACGACCCGGATCAGCGGCCCCGAGGCGAGGTCGAACGGCCGGTCCGCCACGGTCTCGGCCTGCCGCGCCACCTCGGCGTCGTCGGCGGCATCGCGCCACTCGATCCGCACGTCCGACCGGTCGGCGACCACGGCGCGTGGCACGCCGTCGCGTTCGACGAAGCGCGTGCGCAGCGACGCGTGCCGTTCCACCAGCCCGGCCAGTGCCCGCTCCAGCACCGGTCCCTCCAGCGGACCGTGGACGTACCACATCGGTGACGCGGTGTACTCGGCGCCTCGACCGCCCCCCAGCCGGTCGAGGAACCACATGCGGTGCTGCGCGAACGACGGTTCGTACTCGCCCTCGGCCCGTCCTTCCGGCCGGAGGTCCTGCGTTCCTGACTGCACGGTGGATGCCCCCCTCACGCCGATGCCCGATCTCTCGGCTGTCGTCTACGCATGCGTCGGTGATATCCCGGAGCGACGGGCGAGGTATAGAGAATGTGCAGGAGGTGTGGTGGCGTTGGGGGCGCATGGTGGAGTAAGGGGGCGCATTATGTGCACTTGCCTGACGGCAGGTGCGCTCTGTGCATGCACCTGGCGCCATTCGCCTCCTGTGGTGCATCGGACGGCCCTCCGTCCCCGGCAGCCCGCGCGACGCACGGGCGCGCGGCGTCCCACGCGACGCCGGTGGCAACCGGGCTGCCCCCAGCCGTCGCCGGACACCCGGGCGGGCTGCCCCCGGGTGACGAAGGAGCGGGTGAAGGACCACGGAGAGATGGGGCATCTCCCGGTTCTGCCCTGAGCACTCCAAGATCCTGAGGTCGCCGTCGAGGGCACGTATCTGCGGTGCCTCAAGTATCGCACCGACGACGCGCCTTCGCCTCAACGGTTCCAGCACGACGCGGCGCTCTATGCCGGGTAGCCCCCACGTCTCTGATCGAGCCGCAGTTCGACTCGTTCAACCATCGCAAGCAGCGTCGGACGAGCTGCCGAAACGGCCCGATGAACCGGCTGGCCCCGCTCGTAGCGTAGTCCTCGCCGCGAGTGGGGCCAGCCGGTGGGCGGTCCTGAGAGCAGGTCCTCTGCTGTACCGATCGCAAGGCTCGGCGTCGACTTCACCGGCTGATGGCGTCGCACGGTGGTTCGCCCGGTGTCCCCGTGGGGAGGAGTGCGCGCTCGGCGGGGGTGAAGTCCCTTGCCACGGTCGCGCACAGGGAACGGGCCATCTCCTCCGGGTGCAGGTCCAGGTCCTGGAACCAGCCGTCGCCTGCGACGAGCAGACGGTCGCCGACCACCAGGACTGCGAGTTGGTACGACAGCGGCAGAGTCGCGGACGGCGTGCCGGCCGGGAGCGTCCAGAACTGCAGTGCGTTCACGTTGTAGGTGATCAGCCGGCCGTCTGGGTCCAGGGCGAGCGGGACGCTGAGGTCCGCAGCGGCCGAGGTGATCGGCCGCTCCTTGAGCGTGCCGGAGTCCACGTCCCAGTGCCGTGTGGTGTGGTCCGGGTGGCTCGTGAAGAGTTCCTTGCCGTCCGGGGTGAAGAGCAGGTGCGGCCGCGCCCCGGCTGTGGTGCCGCCATACCCAAGCTTGCCCACGGCCAGTGTCCGGATGCGGGAGCCGGTCCGGATGTTCCACAGTTCCACGGTGCCGCCTGCCCGACCGGAGCCGGTGACCACCGCAATCTCGTCAGGGTGCCGGGGGCGTGCCCGGAGCTGGCCGTAGCTGGCAGAGGGGTTGGCGGTCTGTGAGGGGGTTTTGCGTTCCACCTGGATGGGGGGCGCGATCCGCCGCCCGGTGGCGGCGTCCATCAGCAGGAGCCTGCCGTCCGTGGTGAGGACGGCCATCTCGCTGCCCTGCAAGGCCTCGACAGACTCCACGCCCTTCTCGTGGGCGGGCGCATCACCGTCCTCCCAGTGGAGGTCAACCCGTCGGCCGGCGGGGTCGTCGGCCGCGAACGCCGTGAGCGTGCCGCCGGGTTGTGCCAGCAGGATCCACCGGGAGTCCGCCGACCAGAACGGCTCGGGTTGCTCCGAGGATCGCTCGGGCCGGTAGGTAACGGACTTCCTGGCGTTGGTAGCCGTGTCGGCGACGGTCAGGACGGTGTCCCCGGCCTCCGCGAGCCATCTACCGCTGGGAGCAAGTGCGCCACGGGTGTCGATGTCGTCCCGCAGCAGCCGGCTCGCCCCGTCGACCGGCACGGTCACCGCGGTCAGCAGGGTGTCGGAGGTGGGGAGTAGGAGCGAGACCGTACCGTCGGGCCGGGGCACCACCGCCACGGTCTGCCGCAGGCCGGGACCGTCGTCCGTGGCCGCCGGGATCCGGCTCCGGTAGACCCGGCCCGTGCGCACCTCGGTGGCGGAGATCTCGCGATAGCCCCCCTGCTTGTTCCCCTGGTCCAGGAGGACGAATCCGCCCGTCAGATCGAGTGCGTCGAGCCCGAAGGGCAGGGTGGTGACCTGGTCCGCTCCGGCGCGTGTGGAGAACGCCCGAGCAGGCCCCTCTGTGCCGTCGGTCACGACGATCCACTCGCCGTTGGCGGCGAGTGAGGTGACGCCCTCGGGCGAGACTTCGAAGGTACGGACGTCCTTGCCGGAGGCGATGTCGCGGACCACTCCCGGTTCGCCGGTGAGCGGCCGGCCTTCGAGAACGATGCGGTCTGCGTCGCCCGCGAACGCCAGGGCGACGAAGCGTCCACGCAGTAGGTCAGGAGCTGTCGGGACGGACTGCCCGTCGGCGGTCTCCCAGACGGAGACCCAGAGTGGCTCGGGGGCCCCGGTGGAATCGAACGTCACGTACGTCCGCAGCAGGCGGCTCCCGTCGCTGCTGAAGCTGAGCCCGAGGCTCTCGATCTTGGTATTGGGCTCCGGCAGCCCGTCGAAGACCCGTGGTGCGTCCGTGGTGTGCAGGTCCCAGAGCCGGACGCGGAGCTCGTTGTCGAGGGAGGCGAACCACCGCCCGTCCGGGCTCAGTGCGTTGGCGAAAGCATTCCGAATGTCCACGGGGATGTCGTTCAGCGGCCGTTGGCGGGGGGTGCCGTCGGCCAGCCCGGTCACCACCGTCACGCGGTACTCGTCCGTGCCCTCGATGGAGAACACCACGGCCGTCCTGGCGTCGGGGGTCACCTTCATGTCCTGGAAGCGCCCGGGCCACTGGCCCGGCCGGCTGGCCGAGAGCTGTTGCCCCCGGGTGTACTCGCGCAGAAGAGCGTTGTAGGCCTCCGGCGTCCGACCGGCGCTCCACGCCGCGAGCGCCAGCTGTAACGAGACCGCCGGCTCGTCCGCCGCGTGCTGGCCGGAGACGGTGGCGAGCAGCCGCGACGCCTGGATCCGCAGCTGCGCCCGGGCTTCCTGATTGCTTTGCCTGGCCCAGGCGGCCAGCCCCCCGGCCAGGAGGACCAGGGATGTGAGGCAGACGACGATCGAGCGCAACACCCGGACTTCACGTCTGCGGCGATGGTGGCTGACCCGAATGAACCTGGCCTCGTCTGCTGTGATGTCCTCAGGACGCTCGGCCAGCCGGTCCACGGCCATGGTCAGTGCCCCTCCGCGGAGGAGTTGACCGGGATCCCTCCGGTGCTTCTCCCAGCGCCCCAGTGCCGCGCGCAGTTCCTCCTGCCAAACGCGGAAGTCCCTGGAGTTCTCCAGCCACTCCTCAAGCCGGCGCCACAGGGTGACCAGGGCCTCATGAGCGAGGTCGACGATCTCCTCTCCGCCGGCGGTCCGGCTCAGCACGACGAGCCTGGTGGGAGCGAGCCGCAGGGCGAGGTCCCGTAGGGCCGGGTCGAGGGCTGCGAGCCTGGCGGGATGCCGGGTGAAGCCGCGCACGTTCGGCCGGGCGAGCTGCGTGAAGAGCCTTCGCGCCAGGTCCTCCTCGCCCGCACGCAGGCTGGTCCGCATGCACTCGTCGGCGAAGCCCACCAGAGCACCGGCCAAGCCCCCTAGCTCTTGGTAGGCCGCATGCGTGAGTGTCGATCCGTCCCGGAGATCCCACAGACGGGTCAGGGCGAACTGGACCAGCGGCATTCGCCCCGGTTCGTCGGCTGCTTCCGCGACGATGCGCGCGGGCAGTCCAGCTTCGAACGAGAGACCCGCCACTCCCGCTACCGGGATGGTGACGGCCTCCAGGAGCTGTTCCGGGGACAGCTGCGCCAGGTACTGGGTTGCCGAGCTCAGCAGGTCGGCGTTGGTCGCGTCTACCAGGACGTCCAGGGACTCCGGTCGCGCGGTGGCCACGATCTTGAGGGCGGGGAGTCGTCCGGTGCCTGCACCGGGCCCGCAGAGGGACATCAACAGGCACATCAGCTCCCGGGCCGCCGTGGGATCGGCGGTGACATACTCCTCCAGTTGGTCGATGAAGATGACGAGACCGTTCTCGCCGACCGCCTCCAGGACGTGACCGCGCAGCTCGGCCGTCAATTCGTCGAGCTCCAGGCCGGGTCTGTTCAGCCGGTCGGAGAACAGGTCGGTCAGTTCGGTGACGGCCCGGATCCGTTCGACGGTGGTCCGGTCCGCCGTTAACAGGGGAGCGAGTGTCTGAGCCACCACCGCAGGGGCGCGGACTCCCGGCACGGCGCGCAGTTCGGAGACCGCCAGGGCCGCGCGGGTCCGTAGTCGTGGTATCAGCCCGGCGCGGACGAGGGAGGACTTTCCGCAGCCCGAGGGGCCGACCACGAGGGTCAGCGGGCGTTGATGAACGGCCGCAAGAATGCGCTCCGTGTCCTCATGGCGGCCGTGGAACAGGTCCGCCTCGGCTTCCGTGAACGAGGCGAGGCCGGGGAACGGACACGGTGGCGGGAGTAGCTGCTCGTCGAGCAGGGCGCCGGAGGGGATCAGGTAGGCGGTGGTGGAGTCTGTGCCGCGTTGGACGGCGACCGTCATGCCGACGACGCCGCCCCGGGCTTCGTCCCAGACGGGGGAGCCGCTGAAGCCGCGGGCGATGCGCTGACCGGCCAGACCGGACTCCATCTGTAGCCATCCGGTGCCCTGGCGGCTGCGCAGGCTGCCCGACGCCCACACTCCGTCCTCGGCTCCGCGCGGGAAGCCTATGACCCGGAACGGGTGGTCCCAGACGTTGTCGCCGTCCACCAGCGGCACCGGTCGGGTGTCGGGAACGGGCCGCTCCAGCCGCAGCAGTGCGACGTCGTCGCGGTTCGTGGCGGTCACCGGTCGCCAGACCTCGACCGTGGCGGAGCATCCAGGCACCGCACCGTTCCCGCCACGGATGAGGGGGAACTCCACGAGGACCGGGGCCGCCGGTGCCCGTTCGGCGGATTCGGGTACTCCGACGGCCATGGCGACGACGTGGGCGCAGGTGCAGACGACGTCGGCGTCAATCAGGAACCCGGCGCCCACCACCTCGCCGGACCGGGAGCGGATGCGGACCAGACCGCCGGTCAGGGAGCCGTCGCCGGAAGCTGGTGTCATCGCCAGGCTCAAGTCTGGTCTCCGGTACGGGGCCGCCACTCCACGCTGACCGTGAAGTTGGCCTCCGAAGCGGCCTTGGCCACCACGACACCGGCTTCGGCGGACAACTTGATGCCGAAGTCGACGCGTACGGTGTCCGGAGTGTGGACCATCCCGCGCAGGCCGTCTGCGATGACGTCCAGCGCCGGTCGCAGGTGGCTCATCGCGTCCTGGAGTGTTTCGGAGGTCGCACGGGCCAACGAGGAGGCCCGCCCTACCCGGTCGAATCCCGAATCGTCCCCGTCGGAGACCTCCACCCAGATCCCGCTGCCATCCGCGAGCCGAAGCTCACCCGTGTGGGCCATGGTGCCATTCCCTCCCTAGTCGGCCCACTGATGGTAGTCGAACTCCGCTATTTCGCAGGCGACTTGTTTGACTTCCCTGGCTGACCGGCTCGGACTGCCCGAGGCGTGGTGTCACCGGGCCGGGAAGCCCGAACGGGTTGCGCTACGGCGGACTCCGGTCCGGCTGGAAGCTTGTTGAAGAACACCGCTGGCGCATCTCTCCTGTATGGGCGAGGACCTCGGCCGGGACCCGGTCGGACAGGTTCGACCAGAGGTGCCACCTGTCGCTGACCTGTGCCGCTTCGGGCTGGGCCCGGCGGATCGCCTCGCCGTAGCAGCCGGAGCCGTCGCGGCAGACATACTCGACGCCGGGGTGCTCGCGCAGTCACACGGTCAGCGCCGCGGCGGTGCGGCAGGGTAGGGCGTCGATCCGCTCGCCGGTCTCGGCGTCGATGATCGCGGTTGCGTAGCGGTGCCGGCGCTTGAGGGCGAAATCGCCGACGCCGATCACGCGAGGCACGCGTAGCGGCGTTGCTGCCAGGCGCATCAACAGGCGCAGAGCGGTCGAACGGGAGGTCGCGCAGGCCAGCGAGCGGGAGAGGCGGGCGCCCGTTCGGCCCGCTAACTCCTCGACTAACGAGCCGAGTTGGTCGGCCAGTCGTCGAGTTCGGCGCTGGTAGCGCTCAACGACGTCGGGGGCCTGTTCCCGGAACGTCTGCCGCGAGCAGCCGAGCACCGGGCACACCAGCCGCCGCAGCCTCACCGACAGCACGACCCGGCGTCCGTCGACCGGAACGTCCGCGACCCTCCGCCCGTGGAAGCCGTGCACCCGCCCCGTCGGGAGCCCGCATACCGGGCACGGCACCGGATCGTCCCGGGTCCGCGCCGACACCCGGATCAGCTCGCCTTCGTCCACCACGTCCTCGATGACCAGGGCCGACGGGCCCGAAACATCGCGCTCACAAGCTCGTTGACATCACGCACACCATGCCAACGACGGGCCGTCACACTTGGTCACCACCGATTACGGGACAGAGCCCAGCAGTCGGCGGCCGGGCCGGGCCGGTGCTCGCGGCGCTCGACGGCCGCTGCCGCGGCACGCCCGCACTCGTACGGACCCGATCGGGTCCCACTAGGATGAGGCACCGTCGCGAGTGATCCATCCGCGCACGAAGCGTGCGCACGGCGTGAGGGAAGAGGTGTGTCGTGCCCGAAGCGGAATCCGGTGCGTCCACGCTCGCAGCGAAGCTGGACCGGTTGTTCGACGTGGTCCGCCGTCCCGACCGTGAACAGTACAGTCACGAGGAGGTCGCCCGGGCCTGCCGCGAGGCGACCGGGGAGAGCTTCTCGGCCACCTACCTCTGGCAGCTCCGGACCGGTCGCCGGGACAACCCGACGAAGCGGCACCTGGAAGCGCTGGCACAGTTCTTCCAGGTGCCGCCCGTGTACTTCTTCGACGACCGGCAGAGCGCCAGGATCGCCGAGGAACTGGCGCTGCTCGGAGCGCTGCGCAACGCCGGGGTGCGGGACGTGGCCCTGCGTGCGGTGACCCTCTCGCCCGAAGGCCTCGGCACGATCAGCGACATGATCGAGGCCATCGCCCGCCGTGAGGCCGGGGGCAGGTAGCGGCCTTCGCGGTGCGGCGGATTCCCACGGCGTTTCCGCGTCCGTAGGATCGCCTCCCGATCGAACGCCAGGGGGGCGAATCGTGGGGTATTCGGGTGGGGTTGAGCACGGGCTCTGGCAGCGGTGCAGAGGGGTCGCGGAGTCGATTCCGCTTCCGGAACCGTTCGGCATACCGGCGCTGGCCGAGGAGCTCGCCCTGCGGCGCGGCCGCCCCATCGAACTGATGCCGCTCTCCGGCCCGGCGCCCGCACTCTGCGGGGTGCTGATCAGTACCGACCGGGCGGACTACATCGGCTATCCGGTCGCCACGACGGCACTGCATCAGCAGCACATCGTGCTGCACGAGATCGGGCACCTGCTCTGCGGGCACACCGGGGACTCCGGGACGGGCGGCCCGCCGTCGCACGCCTTGAAGGCCCGGCTGCCGGAGGAACTGCTGCGCAGGGTGCTCGGCCGGTCCGGATACACGGAGCGACAGGAGCAGGAGGCCGAGCTCGTCGCCTCGCTCGCACTGCACCGCGCACTGCACCGCCCCCGCTTCAGGGCGGTCGGCCAATTCGCCGACCAGGTGGCACGGTTGCGATACGTGTTCGGGCTGCCGTCGCGACGCGACGCAGCGCGCCGTGGGTGACCGGACGGCCGCCGTCGCCGGGTGCCTCGCCGGTGCCGTCGCGCTGCTGGGCACGCTCTTCAAGGCCCTGACGGACCGGGGCCGCCGGTCCGACCCGGCGCTTCACTACGGCTACGCCTGCGGGGCGCTGATCGGGGCGGGGATGGCGGCGAGTGCCCCGGCCGCGGCGCCGGCGCTGGTCACCGTGCTGTCCGACCCGAGCCATCTCACCCTGATGGCGGACCAGTTGAAGGTGGCCGCATCCGGAGCACTGGCCATGATGGCCTACTCCACCCGACCGGCCGCCACGGCGCGACGCGCCGTGCGGCGGCAGGCCGCCCTCACGGCCGCCTCCGTGGGGCTGGGCATCGCCGCCTTCCTGGCCGCCTCGCCCGTCCGGGAGGGGGCCACGGTCGTCGTCGGCGGCGCGGGCAGGCCGGTGCTGGCCGCGTACGTCGTGCTCTTCGCCGTCCACACCTCATGGTGTCTGGCGGTCTTCGGGTTCCTGATCGGGCGCTGCGCACGGTGCCTGCCGCCCGGGGCCCTCCGGCTGGGCCTGCGCCTGATGGCGCTCAGCGCGCTGGTGGGCCTGCTGTGGACGGCCGACAGCCTGCACGATCTGGCGAACATCCTCACCACGGGCCGTGAGAACGGTGCGGAGAGCAGGGTGTCCGCGGTGGCGGGCGCCGTCTGTCTCGCACTGGGTTTCGCCGGAGCGACCGCGTCGGCCTGGGCCGACTGGGCCGGCCGCGCGCGGGCGTGGCGCGACCACCGTCGGCTCGGTCCGCTCTGGGCGGCGATGCGGACGGCGCTTCCGGAGATCGAACTCGTCTCCCCGGAGCGGCTGTTCGGTGGACTGCCGGGCCGGCGGCGGGGCGATGTCCGGTTCGCACTGTACCGGCGGATCATCGAGATCCGGGACGGCCAGCTCGCCCTCCGCCCCCATCTCCACCCGGCGGTACCCGTCTGGGTGGGGGAGGTCGCCGGCCCCGCCGGAGCGGAGGAGCTCGCAGCCGTGGTGGAGGCGGCGGCCATCGCCGCCGGTCTGGAGGCGGCCCGGGCCGGGCACCGCTTTCCCGTCGGTCCGGGCGAGGGGTGCGTGCCGCACCCGGTGCCGGCGGACATCCACGAGGAGGCGGCGTGGCTCGTCAAGGTGGCCGCCGCGTACACCGGTTCGCCCGCCGTGACCCACGTCCGCAGCCTGGTGCGCGCTGAGCTGGGCCGCGCCGCGATGCGGCGCTGACCTCGGGGGTACCGCCCCGCCGCCCGGCGTCCAGGGCCGGGGGCGGGGGCGGGGCGGTGCCGATGGGCCGGCCGTGGACGCCGGGCGGGGCCCGATCAGGCTTGGGCCCGATCAGGCTTGGGCCAGCTCCGGCATCAGCGTGTACACCTGGTCGGCCGACTGCGGATCGGCTTCCAGGCAGGCGAGCAGTTCCTCCTTGGCGGTGTCCGTCCGGTCGAGCCCGATCAGGCAACGGGCCCGCTGCAGGCGGGCGTCCACGTCCTCGGCCGAGCCGGGTATCCCGTCGAGCAGCCGGAGCGCCTCGCCGTAGCGCCCGGCGTCGTGGTGGACCACGGCCAGGTTGAACCGCATGCCGGGGTCGCCCGAGAGCTCGACCGCCTGGGCCAGATCGGCGCTCGCGCCGTCCAGATCGCCCTGGCGGTAACGGAGTTCACCGCGCATGGCCCACGCCTGGGGGTATTCGGGGGCGACGGCGAGGGCGGCCTCCCAGGCTTGCGACGCCGCGGCCGTGTCGCCGTCGGCTGCCAGCAACTGGCCTTTGAGGCAGAGGAGTTGTGGGCTGGTCGGGGTGGCCGCGAGGCCGGCCCGGACCTCGCTCCAGGCAAGCCGGTGCTCCCCCGATTCGACGAGCAGCGCTGCCCGGTTGAGACGGGCGTCGGCGAACTGCGGGTCGAGCTGGAGGACGTAACCGAAGTCCGCAACCGCCGCGTCGGTGTCGCCGAGCTCGGCCCGGACGTCCGCGCGGTTGAAGAAGGCCTCGGGAAACGGCGGCGAGAGCCGGATGGCCCGGTCGTAGTCGGCCAGCGCCTGCTCCGGACGGCCCAGGTCGCGCCAGAGCATGCCCCGGTCGAAGTAGTACTCGGCGTAGTTCGGGTCGCACTCGATCACCGCGGTGTAGTCGGCCACGGCCTCGGTGTGGCGGCCGAGGCCCGCGTACACCTGCGCACGGTTGTAGCGCAGTACGGATCGGTGCAGCGCGTGCTCGTGGGGCTCCAGGGTCTCGTCGAGCCGGGCGATGCAGGCGTCCAGCAGTGACAGCGCCTCCTCCAGACGGCCCTGGTGGACCTCGATGAGCGCGAGCCCGTTGCGGTTGAACACCACGCGCGCCTCCCGCTCCTTCGGCTCGGGATGCCACTTGGCGAAGGCGATCGCCTGGTTCACCCAGCTCCGGGCCAGCTGGTGGTCGCGCCGCTCGGCGTCGAAGTGCCGGGTGTGGAGCATGGCCGTGGCGTACGCGGCCTGCATGTGGACCTCGGGTGAGCTGCTGAGCGCCCGGGCCTCGTCGTACAGGGGCAGTGCCAGCTCGGCGAGGCCCAGCGCGGCGTAGGAGGTGGTCATCTTGGTGGTGAAGGCCCACCAGTGGTCCGGGTTGCTCTCGTGGGTGACCAGCCGCCGGCCTCGCTCGCCGAGGTCGAGGACGGCGTGGTAGTAGCCGAGGTCCATGCAGTGGTCGAGGGCGTGCCGCAGGGTGTCGGCTCCGGTGCCGGACGGGTCGCCGCCGCGTTCCGCGTGCCAGGCGATGGCGCCCAGCCGGAGGGAGGACTCACCGGTCGTCTCCAGCTCCGCGCGCCGCAGATCGTGCAGCCTGGCGCGCTCGCTGGGCGGCAGACCCAGGTAGGCGGTGAGCTCGTCCGGGTCGTCGCCGACGCCGTCGCCGTCGATGTAGCGGCGGCCGAGTGCGGCGTCGGCCGGGGCGGTGGAGGGGCCCTCCGCCGGCCGGGCCCGGTCGGACCGGCTGCCGTGGTCCGGCGGCGCGAGCACCTCGCACCAGGTGGCGAGGGCGGTCGGGAGGTCCTCACCCCCGATGCCGGCCGGGCGCTCCGGCGGTTCGCTGCCGGTGCTGACGACCACGGTGAGCAGCACGGGGTCGATGCGGCGCAGCAGGACGGCGAGGAACTCGGCGTCGGTGGGGTCGGCCCGGTGCGCGTCGTCGATGATCAGTGAGCGCGGGCCGGACCCGAGCGAGCCCAGGTACGCCTCCAGGAACTCGACCAGGCCGTGGGCGATCCGCAGCGTGCGCAGCGCGGAGTAGAAGCGGGTGCGCTCCTTGGGCACCGCGAGGGACGTCAAGGTCTCGCGGGTGGCGGGCACCAGGTTCCGTAGCTCCGGCGTGGTGGAGAGGATTTCGATGTCGTGGCCGGTGACGGCCTCGGGGCAGCGCGCGAGCGCGTCCGGGACGATCGCCCGCAGGATCGAGCCGACGGCGGTGTAGGGCCCGCGCAGCCGGCGGTCGGCGTTCACCGCGGCCAGCACGGGCGGCAGGCCGAGCCGCTCGCGGACGTCGACGCGGGCGGGGCGCCCGGCGGCGCGGACCCAGTGGTGGCGGTGTTCGGCCATGACACGGCTGCCTTTCGTGCGGGTGGCGCGGGGGCGCGGGGGCGCAGGGGTGGAGGTGCGTAGGTGTGCGTAGGTGCGGCGTGCGGGGCTCAGGCCGACCGGGAGGAGCGCCGCTCGCGGGCGGCGAGGACGACGACGGCCGCGGTCTGCCCGAGGCTGAGCAGCATGAGGGCGAGCGAGTCGAGGCGGCCGGCCAGGGAGGCCTGGCCGGTCAGGCGCAGCCACATGTCGTGCAGCATCCGGTACGCCGTCGGTAGGACGACTCCGGCGAACATCGTGAGGGTGAACGCGTAGCCCACCAGCATCAGCCAGGCGTACCAGCGCGCAACCCTCCGGTCCGCCGGGTGGTGCGCGGAGAGGTCCAGCGGCGGCCTTCCGGTGGCCCGGCGAACGGCGTTGCGCAGGACGTCGGTTGCGGCGGCATGGAGGTCCACGCAGCCGAGGACCGTACTGAGCAGGACGTAGACGTCGGTCCGCAGGTAGAAGAATCCCTGCCAGGCGAGGCGCAGTGCCGTGGCGTAGGCCATCGCGAGACAGAGCGACGCGGCCGGTTCGCCGGCGTCGAGGGTCGCGTCGGCGACCAGGGTGAGCACGGCGATCACCAGGGCGTCGGCCAGCATCCCGGCCATGATGGGCAGATAGCGCTTCCGGCGCGGCACGCCGACCAGTCCGTCGAGGGAGGTCTCCAGCACCAGGTAGACGAGGCGGCGGCCGATGGAGAGCCGTGAGCGCAGGCCGAGCCGGCGGCCGGCCAGGGCGTGGAACGCCTCGTGCAGGGCGAGCAGTGGAACCTGACCGATGAACAGCATCAGCACGACGAGGGTGTAGGACGAGCTGAAGAACAGGTTGTCGATGCGTGGGACCAGCTCTGGCACCCGGACCATCTCCGCCACGGCGAAGGCTGCCACGAGCGCGTAGCCCACGAGTGCCGGTGGACTGAACACCAGGCGGCCCAGGCGCTGCCAGCGCACCGGCGCGGCCGCTCCGGCGGCCGGGTCGTCGCCGCCGGGGCGGACGAGGTCGAGATCCACGAGCGTCTCGACCAGGTCGGCGATGTCGACGCTCTCGCCGTGGGCCGTCCGGTGGTTCTCGGCAGCCTCGCGGGGAGTGAGGCCCTCGTCCAGCATCCGGACCAGCTCGGCGCCGTCGGCGGGGAAGACGGCGTAGGTGTCGGTCTCCGGGCTGCCGATGGTGACCTCGTCGGCCTCCGGCAGGTACACGAGTCGGCGGAGCGGTACCGGCTGGTCCAGATCGAAGCCGGGGGCGGTGGAGCCGCTGTCCGTGGGGGAGTGCACGGATCCTCCTGCGCGAGGTGGGCGGGGGCGGGGTGGAGCGGCGCGGTGCGGGCCGGACCTGGTGGCCCCCCCCCCGCGTTCCCCCTCTGCCCCGGGGGAGGGGGTCGGTCAGTTCTGCACGGCGCAGGACCACGGCAGGTACAGCGCGCGGGCCGCGCTGGTCAGGCGGACCGGGCCGGCCTTGCGGACGACGATCTTCTTCATCGCACACACCTCCTTCGGTGACTGGGGTTCAACGGCGCCGTCAGCTGGTGTGAATGCAAGCCATCGCTCAATTCACACCAGCTTTGGCGATGAGCCAAGGGTGATGAGCGTGTGATGATCGTGTCAATGGATCGGAATTCCCTGACCGGGAGCCCTTCTCGGCATTCGTCAGGAACTTCCAGCTCGCTGGCCGTGCGGAGGTCTCGGCGGCCCAAGGGCAACTAATAAACTGAAAGAAGTGGTCTGATTCACGCCATCCACATGAGTTGACCACGCGCCCCACGGGGCGCAGGAATGCGCGGTGAGGGCCCCGGGCGCCCTGCGGGCGCGACGGCGATACTGGAGCTGAACGCCGTGCGCCCGCGCGGCGGCGAGAGGGGCCCGGCCATGGCTGCTGCTCCCAGGAAACCCTCCGATGACCGGCGTGCCAGAACCGAGGCGATGCACCAGGAGGACCAGCGGCGCAAGCGCCGCCGGAAGATCGTGTACTCGGCAGTGGCCGGTCTCATCGTGGCCGGCGTGCTGGCGGGCGGCATCTGGGCCGTCACCACCGCCGACGACGGCGCGCCCACGGGCAAGGCCCCGATCGCCGGGGTGCAGACCTTCGGGATGCTCGGGCGCACGCACGTGCAGACGCCGGTGGCGTACCCGCAGACCCCACCCGTCGGGGGTGACCACAGTCCGGTCTGGCTCGACTGCAACGGAGACGTCTACACCGAGCCCGTCCCGAACGAGAACGCCGTCCACTCCCTGGAGCACGGCGCGGTCTGGATCACCTACAACGACCGGGCCTCCCCGGCCGACGTCGCCGCACTCGCGGCCAAGGTCCAGGGCAGGCCGTACACCTTCCTGAGCCCCTACCCGACGGAGCAGGGGAAGATCACCCTCACCGCTTGGGGCAACCAGCTGGTGGTGGACGGCCCGGCCGACCCCCGCGTGGATGCCTTCCTCGCCCAGTACGTGCAGGGGCCGCAGACGCCGGAGCCCGGCGCCCCGTGCACGGACGGGCTCGTGCCGTAGCCACCCGGGGCGCGTCCGGCACGTCGCCCCTGGGTGCTGCCGCCGCGTGCCGGCGCCCCCCCGTGCCTGCGGGTGCCGCCGGGTGCGGGCCGCGCCGGCCGCGCCGGCCGGGGCTGGGATGCGGCGGGCGCGGTCCGGGCGCAGGGTCGAGGTATGAGCGGAGTCATCGTGCTGGTCGAGCTGGAACCGTCGACCGAGGTGCTGGACGCGGGCGAGGTCGACGTGGGAGCCCGGATCCGGTGGGTGCACGCGGCGCCGTCCGATCCGGACGTGCCGGAGGACCCGGGGCCGGTCACCTTCTGCGGGATCGACACCCGGGATCTGGAGCGGGAGCCCTACCGGCCGGCCGGGCCGGGGGATCCGTGGTACCCGCCCTCGCAGCGGACCAGGCGCTGCCGCGAGTGCGAGGCCGCACTCAAGGCGCTCTGAGCCGGGCGGGGGCGCGTGCCCTGACCGCCCCTGGGCGGGGCGTGCGCGTGCCCGGGTGGGCGGGCCGGGGCCGCCCGTCCGGGCGGTGGGGCCTGCCCGTGCGGGCCGTTCAGGACGCCGCCTCGACGATGTGGCCGTCCTGGAGCTCGATCACCCGGTCGGCGAGCTCCATCAGGGTGGGGTCGTGCGTGGCGACCAGCGCGGTGACGCCCTCGCCGCGGACCACCGCGCGCAGCAGCTGCATGATCGCGCGGCCGGTCTCGGAGTCGAGCTGGCCGGTGGGTTCGTCGGCGATGATCAGATCGGGCTCGTTGGCCAGGGCGCGGGCGATGGCGACGCGTTGCTGCTGCCCGCCGGAGAGTTCGCCGGGGCGCTGGTCGGCGTGGTCGGCGAGCCCGACCATGGCCAGCAGCGTGCGGGCCCGCTCCTCGCGTCGGGCGCTCGGGACCTTGCGCAGCCGCATCGGCACGCCGACGTTCTCGGCCGCGGTGAGGACGGGGATCAGACCGAAGGACTGGAACACGAAGCCGATCCGGTCCCGGCGCATCGCCAGCCGGGCCTCCTCGTCCAGGCCGGCCAGCTCGGTGCCGTCCAGCGCGATGGTGCCGCCGGTGGGGTTGTCCAGGCCGCCGACCAGGTTGAGCAGGGTGGTCTTGCCGGAGCCCGACCGGCCCTTCAGCGCGGTCAGTTCGCCCCGGCCGATGGTGAAGGAGACGCCGCGCAGCGCGTGCACGGCCCGCTCGCCGGTGCCGAAGCTGTGGCGGAGGTCGGTGACGGCCACCATCGGCGCGGTCGTGGGTGTGGTCACGGTACCGACCGGTTGCTGTGTCATTCGGCGTCCCCCTGGCGGTCTGTCGCTTCTGCGGTTCTGCGGTTCTGCGGTCGGAGCGGCGTCCTCGGCCTGCCGTACGGGCCGCCGTGAACGTGAATTCGGTGACGTGTCCATGGCCTTTTGATGGCCCGTCACCTGGGCGTGCACGCTCAACGGGAAGAATTTGCTCACCGGTTACATGATTCGCGCAAGTCCCTTCCGTTCCGAGTACGAATCTGACAGCATCGTCCGCTATCCGGTGATCAAGTGCCGGTGATCATCACTCCGGCTCGTGACGGGCGCTCATCCCCGGCCGGACCCTGTCCGGGTCGGCCGGGCCGCTGCGCGGAAGCCGGGGCGATTCGTCAGGGGGAGGAACGGGATGCTCGGCTTCGTCGTGCGCCGGTTGCGCGGGCGACTGCCGCTGGCCGGCGCCGTCCTGCTCACCGTGCTGATCACCACGGCGGTGCTCACCGCACTGGTGGCGTTCAACCGTACGGTCGGGGAGGCCGGGCTGCGCCAGTCCCTGCAGGGGGGTGGTCACGCGCGGACCACGGTGCTGGTGACCGGCGAGCACGGTCTCGACAAGCGGGCGGCCGACGACGCGGCGGTCACCGCCTACGGCAGCGGCCTCTTCGGCGGCCTCGCCGTGCGGACGGACAGCGTCGCCCGCAGCCGCTCGTACGGTCTTCCGGCCGCGGGCCCCGTCGGTGATGCCACCGGTGCACCCACCCTCACATCCGCGGGCACGCCCACCGGCGCGAAGACCCCGGACCTCACGTTGCTCGCCTCCCTCGACCGCGGCCGCGTCCGACTGCTGGCCGGCGCCTGGCCCGCGCCCGTCGAGCGCCGCGCCCCGGGCGGCTCCGCCCAGGACGGCTCAACCCCGGGTGCCGCGACCCCGACGCCCGTCGAGGTCGGTGCCCCGCAGACCACGCTGGCGCGGCTCGGCCTCGACGCCGGGGCCCTGCCCGCCGAGGTCCGGCTCGACGACCGCCTCGACGGCCGGGCGCTCACCGTCCGCATCACCGGCGTCTACCGCGCCGAGGATCCCGCCGACCCCTACTGGCGGCTCGACACCCTGGGTGGCCGGGAGATCCAGACCGGCGGCTTCACCACCTTCGGCCCGCTGCTGGTCGACGACTCCGCCTTCACCACCGCCGCCGTCCCGCAGAGCAGCCGCGGCTGGCTGCTCGGCGCCGACTTCACCGGCATCCGGGACTCCGGGGCCGCCGCCGTCCGGGACCGCGCCCCCGGCCTGGCGAGCGACCTCACCGGTGCGACCGGGCTGCAGGTCCGGACCGAACTCCCGGCGGTCCTCCGGGAGGTGGAGTCCAGCGCCCTGGTCGCCCGCTCCACCCTGTTGATCGGCGCCCTCCAACTCGCCGTCCTGGCCGCCGCCGTGCTGCTGCTCGTGGTCCACCTGACGGCCGCCCGGCAGGAGGGGGAGAACGCCCTGCTGGCCGCTCGCGGCGCCTCCGGAGCCCGCCTCGGCGTCTTCTCCGCCACTGAGGCGCTGCTGCTCGCCCTGCCCGCCGCGCTCCTCGCGCCACTCTGCACGCCGCTGCTGCTCGGCGTGCTCGCCCGCCGGGGACCGCTCGCCCGGGTGCCGCTCGACACCGGGCCGAGTTGGACGCTCTGGCCGATCGCCGCCGTCTGTGCGCTCGCCTGCGTCCTCCTCACCACCGCGCCGACGCTGGTGCGCGGGGCCGGCGGCGCGGTGCTGCGCCGCGCGGGGCGGCGCCAGGCGCTGGTCGCCGGTGCGGCGCGCTCCGGCGCCGACCTCGCGGTGGTCGCCCTCGCCGCCCTCGCCTACTACCAACTGGCCCACTACGAGGGTGGACTGTCGGCGGGCGCGGACGGCCGGCTGAACCCCGACCCGGTCCTGATCGCCGCCCCCACCCTGGCGCTCGGCGCCGGCACCCTGCTCGTGCTGCGCCTGCTCCCGCTCGCCGCCCGTCTCGGCGGCCGGATCGCCGCCCGCGGCCGAGGCCTGGTGCCCGCCCTGGCCGGCTGGCAGCTCGCCCGCCGTCCCGGCCGGGCCGCCGGCCCGGTGCTGCTGCTGGTCCTGGCGGTCTCCACCGGCGTGCTGGCGCTCGGCCAGCAGAGCACCTGGTCCGCCTCCCAGCACGACCAGGCGGCCTTCGCCACCGCCGGCGGCCTGCGGATCACCGGGTCGCAGCTGCCCGCGATGGGCCAGGCCGGCCGGTACGGCGCGCTGCCCGGGGGCGACCGGCTGATCCCCGTGATCCGCCAGGAGCACTCGCTGGCGGACGGCTCCCCTGCCCAGGTGCTCGCCCTCGACGCCGCGGGCTTCGCGGCCCGCGTCCCGGTCCGCCCCGACCTGCTCGGCGGGCAGAACCGACGGGACCTCTACGCCCCGCTCGCCGCACCCGCGGCCGGGCCCGGCCCCGTGCCCGCCGGGGCCGCCCAGGGCGGTGTGCCGCTGCCGGGCGCGCCGGCCCGGATCGACCTCGACCTCAGCAACGGACCGTCGGCGGCGGGCGGCCTCCCGCCGGAGGCCTGGGTCCTGCTGCGGGACCGCTTCGGCGACACCTTCCGCGTCCCGCTGACCGGCGTCCCCGCCCGCGGCAGCGCGGTGGCCACCGCCGACCTCGCCGCCGTCGCCGGGGCCCCGGTCGGCACGCCCGCCGCCCCGCTCACCCTCGCCGGCCTGATCCTCGCCCTCGGCACGGAGCAGGGCCCGCCCCTCGTGGGGGAGCTGAGCGTCCGGGGGATCGCGGTCGCCGACAGTGCGGCCGGGCCGGCCACCGCCGTCCCCGCCCCGGCCGGCCCGGCCTGGAGGACGAGCACCGCCCCGGGCGAGGCCGGTTCCGGCTCCGAGGTCCTGCCGGACCGGCCCGGACGCCTGCTCGGGCTCCGGTACGCACCCGGGAGCAGCGGCGTCCGCCAGGCCGTCCTGGTGCCCTCCGGTCCGGAGACCCCGGCCGTGCTGCCAGGCCTCGCCACCCGCGCCTACCTCGCCGGCCTCGGCGCGGCCGTCGGCGACACCGTCCAGGTGACGCTCGGCGCCAACGGCCTGAAGGTCAGGATCACCGGGGTGGTCGACTCGGTGCCGGTCGCCGGCAGCACCGCCCTGGTCGTCGATCTCGCCGCCACCGGACGCCTCCTCGCCGCCGGCGGCCGCCAGCTGCCCGCCGTCACCGAGTGGTGGCTGCCCGCCACCGGGCCGGACGATCCGGTGCCCGCCCGAGCGGCGGCCGCGCTGCGCGACACCCCCGGTGGACAGCAGCTGCTGCTCGACGCCGAGGTCGCCGACGGCCTGCTCGCCGACCCGCTCAGCGCCGCCCCGCAGAGCGCGCTCGCCGCCATCGCCCTGGCCAGCACCGTGCTGGCCGCCATCGGCTTCGCCGCGGCCGCCGCGGCCTCCGCCCGCGAGCGCGCCGCCGAGTTCACCGTGCTGCTAGCCCTCGGCACCCCCAGGCGGTGGCTGCTCCGCACGGCCGCGGCCGAACAGGCCGTGCTGGTCCTGCTGGGCAGTCTCGTCGGCCTCGGCCTCGGCGCCCTGATCGTCCGCCTGATCGTGCCGCTCCTGGTGCTCACCCCGGCGGCCCGCCGGCCGGTCCCCGAGGTCCTGGTGGACCTGCCGCTCGGCTGGTCGCTGCTGCTCACGGCCGCGATCGCCGTCGTACCCCTGCTGTCGGCCTTCCTGATCGGGCACAGCCGTCGAGACGTGGCCGCCCGGCTGCGGCACGTGGAGGAGATGTGAGCACCCAGGCCGACACCCGCACCCCCCGCCCCGCCGGGGCCGGGCCGACGGCCGTCCACCGGCCCGCGCCCTGGGTCCGCACCCGGCTGCGGTCGGGGCGGCTCGCCGCCCTGCTCATGGCGGCGCTCGCGTTCGGCACCGTCCTCCTCGCCGCGGCCTTCCCGCGCGCCCTCGACCGTGGGACGGACGACGCGCTGCACCGCTTCCTGCAGGACCGCGGGCCGTCCTGGAACAGCCTGGTGGCCACCGCCGCCCACCGCAACGACGCCGCCGACCTCGACGAGGTGGCCCGCAGGCTCGCGGCCCGCCCCGGCACCACGTTCCACTACGGCGAGCCCGGCCCGGTGTACGGGGCGCGCGGCGACAAGCCCCGCCCGCTCGCCAACCACGGCTACGCCCGCCCCGACGGCCTCCCGCCGAAGATCGGCCTGACGTACCTGCACGGGATCGCCGACCGGGCCACCGTGGTGGCGGGCGTCTGGCCGACCGAAGCCGGCGGCCCGGACGGCCCGATCCCGATCGCGCTCAGCAGGAACGCGGCCGACAGCATCGGCATCCGCCTCGGCGACGTCCTGCTCGGCGGCGAGGAGGGCGGGGACACGGTCCGGGCGAAGGTGGTCGGCCTCTACACCGTCGACGACCCGCACGACCCGTACTGGGCCGACGCGGGCTGCCTCGACCGCGCCTGCGCGCAGGGCAACCCGCACGTCACCCTCGTCGCCGACGGCGTCGTCGCCGCCGGGGCGCTGGAGCGGATCGCCGAGTGGGGCGTCCGCACCACCGACTTCTGGCGGCTGCCGGTCGACTCCGGCGCCCTGCACGCCCGCAGCCTGCCCGAGACCGGCCGGGAGATCTCCGGCTACCTGAGCGGCCCCACCGCCGTCGCGCTGGCCGCCCACACCGGCCGGGACGACCTCAGCATCACCTCCCAGCTGCCCGCGGCGTTCAAGCAGGCCGCCGCCCGGCAGGACGCCGCGGCGCCGCTCGCCGCGATCGGTCCGGCCGGCCTGGCCGGAGTCGGCGCCCTGGTTCTCTTCCTGGCCGCCGGCCTCGCCACCGACCGCCGCACCACCGAACTGCGGCTGCTCCAGGCCCGCGGTGGCTCCCGCGGCGGCGTCCTGCTGCGTCTGCTCGGCGAGGGCGCGGTGACCGTGCTCCCCGCCGCCGTGGTGGCGACCGCACTCGCCCTCCGGCTGGTGCAGACCCCGCGCTGGACGGAGGCCGTGCTGGCCGCCCTCGCCGTCACCCTGATCGCCCTGCTGGGCTTCCCCGTCCGCGCGGCGACGTTCTGGTCCAAGCCGCGCCGGAGGAACGGCGGGCGCCGACTGGTCGGGGAACTCCTGGTACTGGTCGCCACCGCCGCGGCCGTGCTGGAGGTCCGCCGGCGCGGCGTGGCACCGGACGGCCAGGGGCTGGACCTGCTGCTCGTCACGGCCCCGCTGCTGCTCGCCGCCACCGGCGGCCTCGTGCTCGCCCGGCTCCAGCCCGTCGTGGTCGGAGCACTCGCCCGGGTGGCCGGCCGGCGCTCCGGACTGATCGGCTTCCTCGGCCTGGCCCGCGCCGCCCGCGGCTCCGGGGGCCGGGCCCGGCCCTCGCTGCTGCCCCTGCTCGCGCTGACCCTCGCCGTCACCACGGCGGGCTTCGGTGCCACCGTGCTGGACGCGGTCGACGGAGCCCGGCTGCGCGCCGCCCGCGGCGTGGTCGGCGGCGACGCGGCCGTGGGCACCCCCACCGGTGTCTCGCTGCCGTCGCAGTTCACCGAGGCCGCCGCCGCCATGCCCGGCGTCCGGCTCGCCACCAGCGTCTGGTGGGAGAGCGAGGTGTTCCTGCTCGGCAGCGACGCCGGGCCGGTCCGGGTCAGCGCCCTGGTCGTCGACCCGTGGTCCTACGCCGAGCTCTCCAGGAGCGTCGGCCGCGGGGCGTTCGACCCGGCCCTGCTCGCCGGCGGTGCGGGCGGTCCCGACGCGCCGCTGCCCGCCCTCTTCAGCACCGCGTTGGGCGAGCGGCTCGGCGGCGACGGCTACCGGCTGCGGCTGCCCAACGGCTGGGAGCTCAAGGCCGCGGTCGCCGGCCGGATCGGCGCCACGCCCGCGCTGGTCGGGGACGGGCGCAAGTTCGTCGTGCTGCCGTCCGGGCCCGCGGTCGCGCAGCGCTCCGAACTCGGGCAGCCCAACCTCTGGTTCGCGGTGGGCGACATCGACGAACGGCAGCTGAAGCGGCTGGTGCGGGAGCTGGCGCCGCCGGCGGCCTGGCGGGTCGCCTTCGGGGAGCACCCCGGGGCGGTGCTCCCCCCGGCGGCGACCGGGGTCGAGCCGTCGCCCGCCTCCGGAGCGGTCTCGGCGGGCGCTTCCGGGGCGGTCCGCGCGCCCGCTGCGCCGGCCTCCCCGCCCGCGTCCGGGACGGCCGCGCCGCCGGCGGGCGCCGGCCCGGGGGCCGCTGCCGCCGGCGCAGCCGCCGAGGCCGACACCGTGCCGAGCGGCTTCCAGGTGCGCACCGGCGGCACGCTGGCCGCCGAGTTCGCGGCCGACCCGCTCCAGCGCTCGGCCGGCCGGCTGTTCTGGGCCGCCGTGATCGGCGCCGCCGGCTTCGCGCTGCTCGCCGTCCTGCTGACGCTGGTCCGGACCGCACCCGAACGCGCCGCCCTGCTGGCCCGGCTGCGCACCATGGGCCTGCGCCCCCGGCAGGGCCTGGCCCTGATCCTCGCCGAGACCGTGCCGCAGACCCTCGTCGCCGCCGTCGGCGGCGGGTTGGTGGCACTGGCCGCGTCCGCCCTGCTCGGCCCGGCGTTCGACCTCTCCGTGCTGGTCGGCGCGGAGGTCCCGCCGGGGCTGGAGCCCGCGGTGCTGCCGGTGCTGCGCCAGGTGCTCGGACTGGTGGCCCTGGTCACCGCCGGCGTGCTCGCCGAGGCGCTGATCGCCGGACGGCGGCACATCGCCACCGAGCTGCGGGTGGGGGAGCAGCGTTGACGCACAGTGGACGGGCCCGGCCGTACGGCTGGGCGGACGGCAAGGGAATCGGTCCGCGGCGATCGCGGCCACAGGCGCGCCCCGGCGCGGCGGCGACAGGAGACCAGCGGTGAACAGCCTCCCCCAGAGCCGGACGGTCGAGCCGGCCCCCACCCTCCAGGAGCTCCAGGAGCGCGCGCTCGCCGCCGCCCGGCCCAAGGCCCCCGGTGTGGACGCGGCGATCGTCTGCGACCGCCTGGTGCGCATCTTCTCCGCCGGGGGAATCGAGGTGCAGGCTCTCCAGGGCCTGGAGCTGACCATCCGGCAGGGCGACCTGGTGGCTCTGGTGGGCGCCTCCGGCAGCGGCAAGTCCACCCTGCTCACCATCCTGGCCGGGCTCGACGTGCCGACCGCCGGCACCGCCACCGTCGCCGGCCGTGACCTGCTGGAGATGTCGGCCCGCGACCGGCTGCGCTACCGGCGCGAGGTCGTCGGCTTCATCTGGCAGCAGACCGCGCGGAACCTGCTGCCCTTCCTGACCGCCGCCGAGAACATCGCCCTGCCGATGCAGCTGCGTGGCCGCACGGCCGGACTCGGGGCCAGGCAGAAGGCCGCCCGGGTCGCCGAGCTGCTGGAGGCGCTGGAGATCGGCGACCTGGCCCACCGGCGCCCGCGCGAGATGTCCGGCGGCCAGCAGCAGCGCGTGGCCATCGCCGTGGCGATGGCCAACAACCCGCCGGTGCTGCTGGCCGACGAGCCCACCGGCGAGCTCGACTCGGAGACCGGCGCCGCGATCTTCGAGGCGTTCCGCACCGTCAACCGCGAACTCGGCGCCACCGTCGTCATCGTGACCCACGACCCGATGGTGGCGGGCGAGGTCCGCCGCACGGTCGCCATCCGCGACGGACGCACCAGCAGCGAGGTGCTGCGCAGGACGGTGACGGACGAGCACGGCGAGGAGTCGGTCAACGAGCGCGAGTACGTGATGCTGGACCGGACCGGCCGGGTGCAGCTGCCGGTGAAGTTCCTGGAGGCGCTCGGCATGGAGCACCGGGTCGCGGTGGACCTGGCCGCCGACCACATCGAGGTCCGCCCGGACGACATCCCCGGTCACTGACGTCACCCGGGCGGGGCGTCCGGGCTGCGGGTCGCTCAGCTCTCGCCGGGGCGGCGGAACAGACCGCTGCGTTCGGCGTCCTCGCGCAGGGTGTCCCGCGCGCCGCCCAGGCCTCTGCCGTCCTCCTCGTCGGCCGCGCCGCCGTCGCCGCGCGCGGTGCGGTCCCCGCGGGCGGCGGCCGTGCAGAGGGCGAAGACGAGCAGGGCGCTGGCCGCCACGGCGAGGATGCCGAGCGCGGTCAGGACGCGGAGCCAGGTCACGGAAGGTTCCTCCTGGGGACGGACGGTGCGAGAGGGGTATCGGCACGTCGGACCGGGAGGTCGAGCGGACACGGGCGGTTTCGCCGGACGCCCGCCGTACAGTCGGGCGCGCACGCGGGCGCCGGAGGCGTCCGGGCGCGCGCCTCCGTCCTTCGTGCGCCCCCGAACCGCCCGCACGCTGACCTGCGCGCCCGGCGCCCTGCCTTGGCCCCGCTCCCGCTCAGGCGCCAGGCCCGGCCTCCGGGAGCAGGGCCCGCAGCGCCGCGAGATCCGGCTTCCCCGTCTCGGCCAGCGGCAGCGCCGGAAGCACCAGGATCGTCGCCGGATCGCAGAGCGGACCGCCGTGCTCCTGCATCCACCGGTGCAACTGCCGCTCCGTCACCGGCGACCCGGGCACGGTGGTCACCGCGGCGTGCACCCGCTCCAGCCGGTCCCGGCCGGTGGTCGCGAACATCACCGCCTCCCGCACCGCCGGATGCGCCAGCAGCGGCGCCTCGACGTCCTGCGGGTAGATGTTGTGTGCGTCCACGATCGCCATCGCGTCCCGCCGCCCGGCCACGGTCAGGTAGCCGGACCGGTCCAGGCGGCCGAGGTCGCCGGTGTGCAGCCAGCCGTCCCGCAGCACCCGCGCGGTCAGCTCCGGGTCCCTCCAGTAGCCCGTCATCGCCGTCGGCGTCCGGACGCAGATCTCGCCGAGGGCGCCCACCGGGAGCTGCGTGCCCTCCTCGTCCACGATCCGCACCTCGGTGTCGGGCAGGGGCCGCCCGGCGGTGCGGAGCAGCCGCGGATCCAGGTGTTCGTCCGGCGTCAGCCTGGTCACCGGACCGGCCTCCGTCAGGCTGTAGGTCTGGTGCATCACCCGGCCCAGCCGGCGGGTGGCCTCGGCCAGACGCTCCGGCGCCGCCGCGCAGCCGGTGTAGGTGACGCGGCGCAGGCTCCCGGTGTCGGTGCCGGACAGCGCGGGGTGGTCGAGGACCTGGTAGAGCAGGTGCGGCGGCAGGTAGACCCGCGACACCCGGAACCGCTCGATCGCCTCCAGCACCGCCCCCGCCGAGAACCCGTCCTGCAGGACGACCGCGCCGCCCGCCGCCAGCGCCAGGTCGGCCGTGGTGCCGCCACCGTGGCCGAGCGCGGTGCAGAGCAGGAAGGTGGACGCGGCGATCAGCTCCGGTCGCGGCGGGCGGGCGAAGCGGCGCTGGACGCCTTTGGGCCGGCCGGTCGAGCCGGCGGTGAACCGCACCGCCATCACGTCGTCCGGCCGGTAGGCGGGGGCCAGCGGGGCGGGGGAGAGCGGGGCGGCCAGCTCCAGCAGGTCGGCGCCGAACGCGCTCGGACCGAGCGCCAGCACCGGCGCCCCCGGCAGCGTGGCGGAGATCCGGCGTGCCGCGTCGCCGCCTCGGGCCGGGTCGAAGACGAGCGCCGCCGTGCGCGCGACCTCGGCGAGGGCGATCCGGTCCGCCACCGGGCGGTCGGCCTGCAGCACCGCGACCCGGCAGCCGATCAGGTTCGCGGCCGTCCGTACCAGCAGCGCCTCGGGGGTGTTCCCGGCCAGCAGCGTGACCCCGTCACCGCGCCCCAGCCCGGCGGCGGCCAGCGCACGGGCCAGCCGGTACACCGTCTCCAGGCACTCCCGGGCGGTCACCGCCTCCTCTCCGTGGCGGATCGCCGCCCGCTCCGGTGCGCGGGCCAGCCCGTCCAGCACCATGGCGGTGTACGTCGCCACCCCGGGCCCGGCGCCCGCCCCTGCCACCAGCGTCCCCGTCACGTCCCGTCCTCCGCCGGTACCCGTCCGTCCGAATCGGCTGACAGTCCATCACATCCGCGGCGGGCGCCGACGCCGGGTGCGGGGTGGCGCACCCGCCGGGCCTCCGCAGGCGTGCACGCGGGACCGGGCGTGCCGGCGGCGGTCCGGTGTTGTTAAGGTTCCGGCTCGGGCAGAGACGGGGATGTGACCACCATGAACAGGCCGACCACGCCGACCACGCCGGGTGGGCAGACCGCGGGGCGGCAGGGGGCGCAGGCGACGATGGAACCGCGGGGCCTGGTCGACCTCCGGGGCGAGGCGGGCGCCGCGTTCGCCGTCCACTACCCGCCGGACGCCGTGGTGGTCGTCTCCGGCCTTCCCGGCAGCGGCAAGAGCACCCTGCTGCGCCGCTGGTCGGCGCAGGCCCCCGCAACCGTCACGGTCGACCCCCGCGCCGTCCACGAGGCCTGCGAGGCGCTGATGCCGGCGGCCCTGCCGTACGCCGTCTACCGGCCGTGGGCGCGGCTGGAGCACTTCCGACTGCTGCGCGCCTCGGTCCGCCGGGGTGGACCGCTGCTGGTGCACGACTGCGGCAGCCGGGCCTGGATGCGCCGGTGGCTCGCCCGCGAGGCCGCTCGCCAGGGCCGCGTCCTGCACCTCGTGCTGCTGGACGTGGGCGCCGTGACCGCCCTCGCCGGGCAGCGCGAGCGGGGCCGCTGGGCGCCGCGCAGGGCCTTCGCCCGGCACCGCCGCGGGCTCGACCGCCTGATCGCCGGGCTGACCCGGCACGCCCGGAGCGGGGCCCCGACCCCTGCTCCCGAGGCGGCCTCCGTCCTCCTGCTCGACCACGTCTCCCGCTCGCGGGCCGCCGTCGCCCGCTTCGGCCCGCCACCTGCCGGGCGGTAGCCGGCTCGGACGGACGGTCAGGAGGGCGCCGCAGTGGCGGGAGTGGGCGGGGGGGAGACTGGGGAGGAAGTGATCAACCGATCCCCGTTCGCAGAGAGGCCGCTCAGCATGCCCGGCAGCATCGCCACCACGAACTCCTGGTTCCGCCGCTTCCACCCCGCCGACACCGCGCCCGCGCGACTCGTCCTCTTCCCGCACGCGGGCGGCACGGCGACGTACTTCTTCGACTGGGCCGCCGAGCTGTCGCCGTACGCCGACGTGCTCGCCGTCCAGTACCCGGGCCGGCAGAACCGCTACCAGGAGCCGGTCGTGGACTCGGTCGCGGAGCTGGCCGACGGCATCCACCGGGCGCTGCTGCCGTGGGCCGACCGGCCGCTGACCCTCTTCGGGCACAGCATGGGTGCGGCGGTCTGCTTCGAGGTGGCCCGCCGGTTCGCCGCCGCCGGCGGGCCCGCGCCGGTCCGCCTCTTCGTCTCCGGCAGCCGGGCGCCCTCCCGGCCCCGGGAGGACGCCGTGCACAAGCTCTCCGACGAGGAACTGCTCTCGCGGGTGGCCGCGCTCGGCGGTACCGACCCGCGGGTGCTGGACGACCCGGAGCTGCGGGCGCTCGTCCTGCCGTCGCTGCGCGCGGACCACGCCGCGATCGAGACCTACCGCTGCGCGCCGGACGCCTCGGTGCCGCAGCCGATCACCGCGCTGACCGGTGATGCGGACCCGCGCGCCAGCCTGGAGGAGGTCCAGGACTGGGCCGGGCACACCACCGGCGGCTTCGAGATGCGGGTCTTCCCGGGCGGTCACTTCTATCTGGCGGAGCAGCGCCGCGCGGTGCTGGACGTGCTGGTGGAGCACCTGGCGGGGTGAGCGCGGGGCCCGGCCGGTCGCGGGCCGGTCCGGGCCCCGACCGGGGGGTTCCGGAGGGTCCCTGACGTGGCGGTCGGTGCACGCCCGGTGGCGGTCGGTGCGTAAAAGGGGTGGCTGGCCGTCATGACATCAAAAGTTGACACTGTTGTGACAAGTCGTCATGCGTAAAGCCTTCCCCAAGTGTGCACGGTTCTGGCATGTTGCGTTCAACACCTGCGTGATCCCCTCACATGCAGGCCGATCGGAGGACGCACTTGTCACCCCTGATATCCCGGCGGCTGGGCCGCCCGGCCGCCGCTCTCGCCGTGCTCTCGGCGATGGCGCTCGCCGCCCCCGCCACCGTGGCGACCGCCGCCCCCGCCGGCACCACCCCCACCCCCTCGGCCGGTGCCGACCGGGTTCCCGGCGCCCCCACCGCCGCCCCGGCCGCCCCGGCAGCCCCCGTCGCGGCCGGCTGGGCCGCCGGGACCCGCTCCTACCTGGTCATCAGCGCCCCTGCCGACATCGCCGCCGCCAAGGCCGCCGTGACCGCCAACGGGGGCACGGTCTTCGCGAGTTACGACGCCATCGGCGTCGTCGTCGCCCACTCGACCTCGGCCTCGTTCGCCACCGCCCTGCGCGGCGTCGCGGGTATCCAGAAGGTCGGCGCGACCCGCACCTCCGACGTGCCGGCCGACGCCTACGCCCCCGCCCTGCCGGCCAACCCCGCCCAGTCGACGACCACCCTCACCGAGTCCAACCGTTGGGACATGACCCAGATCAAGGCCGACCAGGCCTGGGCCGTGAGCACCGGTTCGCCCACCGTCAAGGTCGGCGTGCTGGACACCGGTGTGGACGACCGGCACCAGGACCTCGCGCCGAACTTCGACGCCGCCGACTCCGCCTCCTGCGCCTACGGCAAGGCCGACACCCGGACCGGCGCCTGGCGCGACGTCGACACCCACGGCACCCACGTCGCCGGCACCATCGCCGCCGCCAAGAACGGCAAGGGCGTCGTCGGCGTCGCTCCGGGCGTGAAGATCGCCTCGGTCCGGATCGCCGAGCCGAGCTCCACGCTGTTCTACGCCGAGAACACCGTCTGCGGCTTCGTCTGGGCCGGCGACCACGGCTTCAGGGTGACCAACAACAGCTACTACACCGACCCGTGGCAGTTCAACTGCCCCGACAACCTCGACCAGGCGGCCATCATCGAGGGCGTCAAGCGCGCCCAGGAGTACGCCGAGGGCAAGGGCTCGCTCCAGGTCGCCGCCGCCGGCAACTCCAACTACGACCTGGCGAACAAGACGACCGACTCGGAGAGCCCCAACGACTCCACCCCGGTCACCCGGACCATCACCAACGCCTGCATCGACATCCCGACCGAACTGCCCGGCGTGGTGACGGTCGCTGCCACGGGCAGCGGCAGCGGCAAGGCGTCCTACTCCAACTTCGGCCGGGGCGTCATCGACGTCGCGGCCCCGGGCGGCGACGGCTCGACCGGCGTCTACTCCACCCTGCCCGGCGGCAAGTACGGTTCGAAGAACGGCACTTCGATGGCGTCCCCGCACGTCGCCGGTGTGGCCGCGCTGATCGCGAGCGCCAACCCGGCGTTCACCCCGGCCGACATCCGGGCCGCGCTGGCCGCCCAGGCCAACGACCTCGCCTGCCCCTCGGACAGCCGCTGCACCGGCACCACCGCGAACAACGGCTTCTTCGGCGAGGGTCAGGTCGACGCGCTGAAGGCGGTCGGCGGGAGCATCCCCCCGACCGGCAAGTACTTCGAGAACCTCGCCGACGTGGCGATCAGCGACTACAGCACCGTGGAGAGCCCGATCGCCGTCACCGGCGTGACCGGCAACGCCCCCGCCGCCCTCAAGGTCGGCGTGGACATCAAGCACACCTACCGCGGTGACCTGGTGATCTCGCTGGTCGCCCCCGACGGCACGGTCTACCTCCTGGAGGACTTCCCGAACGGCGACAGCGCCGACAACGTGGCCAAGACGTACACCGTGAACGCCTCGGCGAGCGTGGCGAACGGCACCTGGAAGCTCCGGGTCACGGACGGCGCCTCGGGTGACGTCGGCACCATCGACGCCTGGAACCTGACCTTCTAGCCGACCCGGCAACACCACCCACCCGCGCTCCGCCGCCCCCTCGGGCGGCGGAGCGCACGCCGTTGCGGGCGCCTGCCCGGTCGTGGCGCGTGCCCGGTCGTGGCACCGGCCGCGGTCACGCGGTGACCCGGGCGACGAAGGCGGCGAGGTTGGCCTCCGTGCGCCGGATCTTCTCCTCGACGGTGAGCGACTCGTGCAGCCGGGTGCCGACCTCCCGCTTGCCGCGAACGTAGAGGGAGCAGGCGAGGTCGGAGCAGATGTACGCGCCGACGGAGTTGCCCTGCTTGCCGGCCCTTCCGGCCCGGGGCGCGACCAGCAGTGAGACGCCCCCGGTGTGGGTGGTCACGCAGAGCGAGCAGATGCTGCGCCGGGCCTGCCAGGCGGCGGCACCGGAGGAACGCAGCGCGACCGCCACCGTACGGCCGTCCAGCTCGGTCGCGAGGTAGGCGCGGTCGGGGGCCTGCGGGTCGCGCCAGCCGAGGAAGTCCAGGTCGTCCCACGGGCTCTCGGCCAGATCGCGGGGGACGTTCAGGCGTGACGCCTCGCCCTTGGTGCAGTTCACGAAGGCGGAGCGGATCTCCTGCTCGGTCAGCATCTTCATAGGTGGCAACGTAAATTACCTAGGAGCATTAGGCAAATGTATTATGACCTCAGGCGATCGAAGGGAAGGGCATGGCGCGGGTAGGGCTGAACGCGGAACGACTCACCAGAGCGGGCGCGGAGCTGGCCGACGAGGTCGGCTTCGACGGGGTGACGGTCTCCGCGCTGGCGCGGCGCTTCGGCGTCAGGGACGCGAGCCTCTACTCGCACGTCAAGAACTCGCAGGACCTCAAGACCAGGATCGCCCTGCTCGCGCTGGAGGAGCTCGCCGACCGCGTCGCCGTCGCCCTGGCCGGGCGGGCCGGCAAGGACGCCCTGACCGCCTTCGCCAACGCCTACCGCGACTACGCCCGCGAGCACCCGGGCCGCTACGCCGCCGCGCAGCTGCCGCTCGACCCGGAGGTGGCGCGCGCCGGCGCGGGCGTGCGGCACTCGCAGATGACGCGCGCGATCCTGCGCGGCTACGACCTCGCGGAGCCGGACGAGACCGACGCCGTCCGCCTGCTCGGAAGCACCTTCCACGGCTACGTGGCCCTGGAGCGCGCGGGGAGCTTCCGGCACACCCCGCGCGACACCGAGGACACCTGGTCGCGCATCCTGGACGCCCTCGACGCCCTGCTGCGCGCCTGGCCGAAGGCCTGACCGCCCGCCCCGCTCGCCGTCCGTCCGTGCGGGTCACCGGAGCGGGAAGTCGCCCCCGAACTCGTCCGCCGGCCGGGGGCCGTGGATGCGGCGCTCGGCTGCGGTGATGGCGACGTCGTCGATGCTCGCCTCGCGCCGCCGCATCAGGCCGTCCTCGTCGAACTCCCACAGCTCGTTGCCGTAGCTGCGCCACCACCGGCCGTCCGCGTCGTGCCACTCGTACTGGAAGCGGACGGCGATCCGGTTCCCGTCGAAGCTCCAGAGGCTCTTGCGCAGTGCGTAGTCCAGTTCGCGCTCCCACTTGCGGGTCAGGAACGCGACGATCTCCTCGCGCCCGTTGACGAACGCGTCCCGGTTCCGCCAGGCCGAGTCCGGCGTGTAGGCGAGGGCGACCCGCTCGGGGTCGCGGGAGTTCCAGGCGTCCTCGGCGGCCTGCACCTTCTGCAGCGCGGTCTCGTGCGTGAACGGCGGATAGGGCGGGCGGGCTTCGGTCATGACGGCCTCCTCGTGTCGAGAACGTACGTTCTCAATGGCTTGCGCCTACGATAGGAAACGATCGTTCTCAACGTCAAGGAGTCCCGCATGCCGGCCCCGATCACCGAGGAGCAGGCCCGTCTCGACCGCACGGCCCTGCTCGACGCCGCGGAGCGGCTCTACTACGAGAAGGGCATCCAGGCCGTCGGCATGGACGAGGTGCGCGCGGCCTCCGGCCTGCCGCTGAAGCGCATCTACCGGCTCTTCGCGGCGAAGGAGGACCTCGTGGTGGCGGTGCTCCGGCGCCGCGACGAGCGCTGGCGCGGTCAACTGGCCGCCCACGTGGAGCGGTTCGGCGATCCGCGCGAGCGGGTGCTCGCCGTCTTCGACTGGCTCGCCAAGTGGTTCGCGGAGCCCGGCTTCCGCGGCTGCGCCTGGATCAACGCCTTCGGCGAACTCGCCCCGTCCTCCGAGGCGGTCCTGGCCGAGGTCCGTTCGCACAAGCAGGCGTTCCGCGACCAGATAGCACTCTGGGTCCGTGCCACCGGCCGGCCGGTGGCCGAACCGGTCCACCTCCTCGCCGAGGGCGCCATCGTCACCGCCGCCATCACCGGTAGTTCCACCCCGGCCGCCCACGCCCGCGCGGCGGCGGCGGCACTGCTCGCGGCGCCCTGACCCGGGGGCGCACAGGCCTCCGATCCCGGGTCGGGGAGGTCCGGTGCGACGCAGGACAGGCCGGGTCAGGAGACCAGGTCGCTCGGGCGGATGCGGTAGACCTGCAGGTTGAGTCCGTAGTACTTGGTGGTCTCACCCACCCACTCCATGCCGAGCCGCCGCGCCATGGCGATGGCCCGGGTGTTGGTCGGCCGTGCGACGGCGAACAGCTCCTCGGCGTCCTGGGTGAACGCCCAGGCGATCAACGCGCGGCCGGCCTCGGTCGCGTAGCCCTTGCCCCACGCGTCGGGGGCCAGCTGCCAGCTCATCTCCAGATCGTCCTCGAACGGCGGCAGCAGCCGGATCCCGAGACCGCCGACGACCGCGCCGTCCTCCTTGCGCACCACCGCCCACCGCCCGCGGGGCGGCGGCAGGTTCGGCTGCGCCTCCTGCCAGGCCTGGAGGACGGACCGCATCGCGGCGACGTCCCCCACCCGGTCCATCGCCGGGGTGAGCCAGCGAGCCACGTCCGGCGAGCCGTAGATCGCCAGCGCCTGCTCGGCGTCGTCGACGGACCAGTTCCGGACGATGAGCCGGTCGGTGGTCAGCGAGACGTCCATGGTCCGCACCTCCTCGCACTCCCTGCTGGTCATCATGCCTTCGGCGCTCCGTGCCGGCGAGAGGAGAGGGCGGAGCCGACGGCGTCGGGCGCCGGCCGGTCCGGCGTGCACCGCGACACGCTGTGGCCGGGACGCCCCCTCGGCGACGGAGCGTGACTGTGCGGGCCGCACCGCCTCCGCAGGCCGCCCGTCGTGGATGACAGCGCCGCGCGGAGTGGTTGTTCCATCGGAGTGGTTGTTCCGGGGGCATCCGCCGTAAGCGGCTCGCCCGCCGGACCGGGCGGCGTCGCAGAGGGAGCCCCGGCGACGAGGGCCGCTGCCCAGGAGGCCGGGCGGCTCGTTGGAGTGGGCATGGTCGGTGATGGCGACGACGGCGCGGCCAGGGCGCCGATGGTGTGGGCGCTCGCGGTGCGCGAGGCCACGGACGGGCTGCCCTTCGCGGAGGTGATCGTCGAGGTGGGTCCCCGCCTCCATGGCGAGCTGCTGGAGAACGTCGTGGACAGCGGCTTCCTGCTCGCGGCCGGTGATCCGCCGGAGACCACCGCCGTGGTGGAGGTACGCGGGCCGTTGCTGGCCCGCCTGGTGCTGGTGGGCGGACGGCAGATCTGGGAGCCGGCCTCCCCGGTGGTGGCCTCCCCGGGCTGGCTGGCGGCCGCCGGGGAACGGCAGGCGGTGGCCGTGATCGTGGTGCCGCCGGGGACATGGCCGCCCGGGCTGATGTCCCTGCCGCCGCAGGAGCGGATCGACGCCTTCACCCGGAGCCTGGAGGAGGCCCGGGAGGACGGCCAGGCGCTGCACGGCGCGGCCCGCCTGGACGCCGGCCCGGTGGAGGACTGAGCAGGTCGGGCGGGGCCGGCCGGCGGTGCGGCCCGGTGCGGCCCTCCACAGCCGGAGCGCCAGGTCCGAATCCCGCCGGACTCGGGCCGCCCGGTGGCGCAGATTGGACGGTGCCGGGGGAGTGGAGCCGACCGGCCCACCCCGTGCCGGCCGTCCCGCCGCCCGTCGCAGTCGAAGGAACACCCACCGTGATCACCGACCGAGCCGCCGACCCGTCCGGCGGTCGTCCGACCGACCCCACGGCCGAGCCGAGGGCCGAGTGCGGCGCCGGCCGCATCGCCGACCGCATTGCCCAACGGCTCCGCCGGCGGGTAGACGCGACCGACTGGTCCGCCCTCGCCGCGGAGCTCGACGCCCACGGGTGCGCCCCCACTCCGCAGCTCCTCACCCCCGCCGAGTGCGGCGAACTGGCCGCGCTCTTCGACGACCCGGGGCACTTCCGCACCACGGTCGACATGGCCCGCCACCGCTTCGGATCCGGTCGCTACCGCTACTTCACCCACGAGCCTCCCGAGGCCGTCCGCGTGCTGCGCGAGGCCCTCTACCCACACCTGCTGACCGTCGCCCGCACGTGGGCCGACCGGCTCGGCCGCCCGGCGCCCTGGCCGGACACCCTCGACGAGTGGCTGGCGCGTTGCCATGCCGCCGGGCAGGGCAAGTCGTCGCAGATCCTCCTGCGCTACGAGGCCGGGGACTGGAACGCGCTGCACCGCGACCTCTTCGGAGACCTGGTCTTCCCGCTGCAGGTGGTGATCGGCCTCGACCGGTACGGCCGGGACTACACCGGCGGGGAGTTCCTGTTGGTCGAGCAGCGCCCCCGGGCCCAGTCGCGCGGTACGGCGGCCGTCCTCGCGCAGGGCCACGGGCTCGTCTTCACCACCCGTGACCGGCCGGTGCGCTCCGCGCGGGGCTGGTCCGCCGGTCCGGTCCGGCACGGCGTCAGCACGGTCCGGTCCGGTCGCCGCCACGCGCTCGGCCTCGTCTTCCACGACGCCTGAGGGCGGGCGTCGGTGACCGCCGCGACGGGCCGGGACCGCACGGCCCCGGTCGCTCGCCCGCCTTCCGGAGAGCGTGTGCCGGCCACCTGCGGCCGCCGCCCCCGCTGGGCGCGGACGGCCGTCCGTACCGCAGCGAGACGCGCGGTACCCGCACCGGCCACCGACGCGGCCGGCTCCACGGCCGTCCCGGCTGCCCGCGCACGGTGGTGGAAGGCGTCGAACCAGTCCCGGACATCCGTACCACAGGAGACTGTCGTGACCCGTACCCAGAGCCCCTTCACCGCCACCGCCGCCGCGAGCGGCCGGGGCCGGTCGCCGCTGATCCGCGGCGCCGAAACCACCGCCTACGGGTCGCTCCCGGCGCCTGCCCCGCACACCGGTGCCGAGACGGCGGCACTCGTCGGCCTGCTCGCGGCGCAGCGGCCGCGGGTCCGCACGGTCGTCCTCGGCCACAGCCGCGACGGCGCCTCCCGCACCGCCGCCGAGGCCTTCGCCGAGGCCTGGTGCGAGCAGGAGGGCCGGGAGGACGGGGACGCATCGGCCGGCGATGCGGTGCTCGCCGTCGTCGACTGGCCGGAACAGGCGGCCTCTTGGCTGCGTCCAGCCCGGCGCTTCACCGGCCCGGCACCGGACGCCTGGGTGGTCGCGGCCGCGCCGCTGGGCTGGGCCCAGCTGGCCCGCCGCCTCGCACAGAGCACCGACTGGGATCCGGCGCGGACCTTCGGCTTCGCCTCCCTGGCCGAACCGCGCACCATCGCCCTGGCGGGTGCCGCCGTCCTGGACGGCGTGCGGGGTGCCGCCGCGGACGGCGGCACCTGGGCGATCCGCGGCGGCTGGCTCAGCAGCGATCCGGCCGGTCCAGAGCTCCGGCGCCGACCGGGGGAGCGCCGGTCGCAGGAGGGCGTCCGCCACCGTCCCTGATCAGCGCCGGACGCCCGACCTCAGCGTGGCGCGTCCGGCGAGACGCGCCCGAACGGGTCGGGCACCAGCGGCTCCGGCACCAGGGGGCCGCTGACGTGCTTGTCGTCGTCCGAGTCGAGCGATGCGGTGATCGAGCCGGTGCCCCACGAGGCGATGCCGAGGATGATGAACAGCACCAGGAGCCCGCGCCCGGCGCCGCTCAGCACCAGCGGCCGGGTCGCCGAGACGGGACCGCCCTCCGCCTCGCCCGGCTCGTCGCCGAACAGCCGCTTCGGGTAGGCCGGGGTGAGCATCAGCAGGTACGCCATGTACCGCATCCGGTAGCGGAGGATCGCCGCGGTCGACTCGAACAGCGGCTCGGGCATCCGCCCGAGCACCAGGACCACGACCCAGCTGATCAACGCCACCGCCCACCACCCCGCCAAGACCAGCCCCTGGACGATGGCCGCCGGGATGACCAGGACGAGCCGGAAGAACACGGCAAGCCGGTTGAGCTCACCCGGCCGCAGCTCGACCTGGACGGGGTACTCCGGGGTGCGGAACCGGAACGGCGGGTAGCTGTCGTGGGTGAGCATCAGGTAGGTGGCCACCCGGGTCTCGTACGGGACGTAGCCGGAGAGGTAGTCCGCCGCGAACATCGGCAGCCGGCCGAGGAAGAGCGCCCCGAACCAGCCGATCACGGCGACGAAGAACGCCACCACGGACAGCACCCAGACCACGATGAACTGAGGGATCAGCAGCAGGATCCGGAACAGCACGGTCAGCCGGTTCTGAGGCCCGGACTTGGGCATGTCCAGCACCGGCAGCCACTCGGTCGCAAACGGTGGGGGTGCGGGGGGAGCCTGCCACATCCGGGCCTCCAGGTCTCGACACCAGGCGGGCGGCGGTCTGCCGCGACCTGCTCCGAAGATCGCAGCCATCCGGCGGTTCTGCTCGCCGCACTGCGCCGCCCGGGCGATCCGGACTCCGTCGGTGCGGCCCGTGCGGCGTCCGCTGACCCGGATGATTCGGACCGGATGCGTCGGCCGGACCGAGGAGCTGCCCGCAGCCCCCGCGCCGCCCGAGCCGCCTCACCGCCCGACCGAGCGTGGAGGGCACTAGGCAGAGGAACAGCACGCCGGTGTGCAGCTGCTCGGTCAGGGGAGCGGGCGTCAGGACGGCGGTGGCCAGCCCGAGCAGTGGGAAGAGGACGAACGTGCAGGTGAGGACGAGCCCGTGGAGCCGCGCCCGGCGGAGCCCGGCCAGCGTCTCGGGGGTGGACAGCCGGGCTCCGTAGAGGAAGAAGAGCAGGCCGACCGCGAGCTCGCAGGCGATCTCGGCCGCGTGGGCGGCCCGTCCGGTGGCGGGCAGCAGCGCGGCGAGCAGAATCGTTCCGACCAGCGCTGCCATGTACGGATCGAGCCAGCGCCGCTGCCGCTCCGAGCGCAGATCCGAGCGCAGGCCGGACCAGCGCGGCAGGGGAAACACGCGACGTCGGAGCTTTCCCGACTGCCCCGGTAGGCGTGGACCGCCGGTCTGCGTCGGCCGGTCCCGTACGGCCGGCGGAGCCCGGTGCCCGGGGCCGCCGCTCATCGCCGATCTCCTGTAGTCCGCCCGGCTCGCCGGACCGGTGCCGACCTCACGCCCGCACCGCCTCGCGCAGGAGCGGCTGGGCGATGTTCCGTTCCAACAGCTCGGTCGACTCCCGGACACCGATCGGTCGACTCCCGCCGACAGCGGCCGGCAGCCGGCCGTCGGCGACCTTCAGCCCGGCCAGCGCCTCGTCCATCGCGTGGTGGGCCGCGAACAGACAGGGCGTGCTGTAGATGGCGACATCCACGCCGAGCGAGGCCAGCTCGGAGAGCGACAACCGCGGCGACTTGCCGCCGGCGATCTGGTTGAAGAGGAGCGGTTTTCCACCGACGACCTCGCGGATGCGCCGGATCCACTTCTCGCTGCGCACGCCGTCCACCAGGACGACGTCCGCGTCCGTGGCGGCCAGCGCCTCGGCCCGGCGCAGGATGTCCTCCTCCTCGGTGGCGTCCGTCCGGGCGACGACCACCAGGTCGGTGCGGCTGGCGAGGACCTGGTCGAGCTTCTCCAGGTACTCGTCGAGCGGGAGCACCTGCTTGCCGTCGGCGTGGCCGCACCGGCGCGGGCGCTTCTGGTCCTCCAGGATCACGCCGGAGGCGCCGATCCGCTCCAGCCTGCGCACCACGTGGCAGGCGACCTCGGCGTCGACGTAGCCGTCGTCGATGTCGACGAGGAGGTGGTGACCGGGGAAGGCGCCGCGCAGCCGCTCGACGAAGGCGACCATGTCGGGCCAGGCGATGAATCCGATGTCGGGCAGGCCGTAGTAGGACGCCGCGAATCCGAAGCCGGATACGAACATGCCGTGGTAGTGCCCCGCCGCGATGGACGCCGAGTACATGTCGTAGACGCCGATGAGCGGCGTCGTCCCGGGGGCCGCGATCTCCTCCCGGAGCCGCTGTCCGTAGCCGCGGACCGGTTCCGTCCGTCCGTGAAGCAACGCCTTCTCCTCTGCTCGCAAGGGCAGGACTTTGCCTCGACTTGGCCGTTCCTATGGCCAACTGAGGTGTTATCACTATGCGACCTTTAATGTTCCGTGGGCAAATCTTTAAAGGAAGTTCGCTCGCGTGAGTGATATGCCGTCAGTTCATAGGAATGCCTTACCGGGTGGCGGATGCGGCGGATACGACGACGGCGCGGCCGGGCAGGCCCCCGCCCCACCGACCGACCGCCGACCGCCCACCGACCGGCCCGCCGTCCGTGTCAGAGCCGCAGCCAGCCTCCGACGACGTGCCAGTGGCCGCCCGCCCGTAGGTGGTCGACGACGGCCCGCTGGAGGACCGTGTCCCGCGGCAGATCCTCCAGCGGGCCCTCGGCGGTGCCGAACACGAACCGCAGCGGGTTGTCGTCCTCGGGCTCGCCGGGCGGGCCGAGCGGGGCGAACCGCCGCTGGAACCGGACGATGTTGGAGTCCGCCGGCAGGTAGTCGGCGAGTTGCGGGTCGAGCAGCCAGGAGAAGACGCAGGCGGTCGGGTACGGCTCGGTGGGGTGGTGGCGGGCGAAGAAGCCGCGGGCCCGGGCGAACGAACGCTCGCAGGCCTCGGGGGAGAGCGGGCCGCGGTGCGCGGGGACGTGCAGTTCGAGGGTCCACGGGCCGAATCCCGCGGCCGCGGCGGCCTCGGCGTCCGGACCGGTGAGCCGCTTGCGCTGGAACTGGAGCCGCCCGAGCTGGTAGAGCTCGCCGCGGAAGTGCAGGGTCAGCCAGGCGGGATTGTGGAGACCGCCGGGGCCGCCCCGCCGCCGGGCGAGGGCGAGGTGACGGCCCAGGTCGGCCAGGGTCGCCCGGGACACCTCGGGCCGGATCCCGAGCGCGCGGTGGTACGCCCGGGTGTGGGGCGCGAGCGCGACCAGGAGCAGGGTCGAGAGGTAGTCGCTGCCGTCCGAGCCCGCCGGCCACCCGCGCCAGAGCCCCGACGGCCGCCCGACCGTGCCGATCGCCGCGACCTGGGTGCGCAGCTCGCCGCCGAACTCGCCTCGGAGGCCCGGGTCGCGCGCCAGTCGGCGGTGCGCGGCGAGCAGGCCGTTCACGTCCTCGAAGGGCACGCCGAGGGCGAGCAGCGCCTCCGGCAGTGCCTCCGAGTCCGGCAGTCCCTTCGGCTCCAACCCGCCTCCTCCTGGCCTGCCGCGCTGTCGGCTGCCGCCCCGGTCGGCGGACCCGGCCGCCGACCCGGCCCCGTCGGCCTGCCGGTCCGCAGACCCTACCGGGGAACCCCGCCGCGCTGGAGGCCCGCGGCCGAGCGGGCGAGCGCGGGGCTCAGCGCAGAAGGGTGAGGAACAGCGCGCACACGCCCCCGAGCGCCGTTCCGGCGAGGACCTGCGCCAGCGTGTGGGCCTTGAGCACCAGCCGGGCCCGGCCCGCTGCCGGCGGAACGGCGGCCGCCGGTGGCAGCACGCCGGGCCCGAGCGCCGGCGCGGGGATCACGGCCGTGCCGCCGGTCGCTACGCCGACGGGACTCGGCTGCGCCCGCGCACCGCACGTGCCGTCCGCAGCGCCCGCCGGACGGCGCGGGTGGCGATCGGCGGCAGCAGGTCGAGCGCGAGCCGCCGCGGCGCGGAACGGGACGGCGCCGACGGTGCGGCTGCGGCGGGCCGGTTCAGGCGCACGACGCGGGCGCCCGCGATGGCGTCCTCGTCCACTGTGTAGCCCTCGGCCCGCCAGTCCCGGGCGAGCAGGGTCCGTTGGGCCGCCTCGGCGTCGCCCCACGTCCCGTAGAACTTCATCGGCGTGAGCAGGACCGGCTTCAGGCCGCCGGTGAAGACCGCCTGCCAGACCGCCGCGGAGACGCCGGGGGTGTGCTCCGAGCGGTAGTCGTCGAGGGCCACCAGCCCCTCGTCCGCCAGCGCCGCCCGGGCCACCTCGATGTCCCCGGCCACGTGCTCGTACAGGTGGGAGGCGTCGATGTGGACGAACCGGCAGCTTCCGGCGGGAATCCGGCCGTCCGCCAGGACGGAGGTGGGCGCCTGGACGATCTCCGGCAGCTCGGCGTGGAAGGCGAGGTAGTTCGCCTCGAAGGCCGTCCGGGTGAGGGTCTTCCGGTACGACATGGTCATCTCGGCGGCGTTCTCGGCGTCCCCGGCCTCGGAGTCGAAGAGGTCGCAGACGGTCAGGCGCTCGCCCGGTTGCAGGTGGTCGCCGAGCAGGACCGCGCTGCGGCCGAGGTAGGCGCCGAGTTCGAGGATGTCGCCGGTGCGGCCGGCCGCCGTCTGGGCGGCCAGGAGATGGCCGAAGGCCTCCTGGTCGACCCGGAAGAACCAGCCGGGGATGGCGTCCCGCGTGAGCGGTGCGGGGCGGACGGTTGCGGGATCGGCAACGGGCACGGCGGCCTCCAGGGGTGCGGGCAGTGCCCGGACGCGCAGACGGCTCACCCCGCGGGGTGCCGCGGGTGTGAGGCGGATCATCATAGCTACGGCGGGGCCGCGTTGCGCCAGACCCGGAACCCGGTTCACCGCACTGGATTTCGCGCGTTCCGGCAGGGTGCGCCGTGCGCGGTCCGCCCGGGACCGACCGCACCGCCGGCCCGGACCCCTTCGCAGGCCCGCCCCGTCCCGCGGACCGGGGCCCGTCCGCCCTCCGGGCCGTGGCCCGACGCCCCGGCCCGCACCCCCGAGCCCGGCGGCAGCGGCTTCACGCGACCGGGTGCCCGGCGACCGGCCGCGGGCGGGCCGCGGCGCGGCGGGGGAACCGCCCCCGTGGTCAGCGGGCCGTGGCGGCGCCGCCCTCCAGCTCCGCGATCGTGTCGGCCAGCCAGGCCCGCTCGGCCGTGCCGGAGGCCCGGGCGACCAGCAGCATGCCGCGCCGGAAGGGGTTCGGTTCCCGCTCGGCGGTGACGGGGCGGCCGTCGGCCTCGTAGAAGAAGCTGCTCGGCGCCTCCAGGAAGGCCAGCCGCCGGCGCAGCACCACGGCCTGACGGGCCGGGTCGGTCAGGCGGTCCAGGAAGGTCGCGACGGTGAAGAAGCGGATCTGGTCGGAGATCTCCACCTCCTCCGGATCGGAGAGCCGGCGCTCCAGTTCGGCCCGTCCCTCGGCGGTGAGTTCCAGGACCTGCCGGGCTGCGCCGCCGCTGCCCGGCTCGCTGTGCCGGACCAGCAGTCCGGCCTTCTCCAGGCGGGTGATGGCGGGGTAGAGCGCGCCGTCGCTGACCGGGCGCACGTGGCCGGTCAGGCCGGTGATGCGGGACTTCAACTCGTAGCCGTGCAGCGGCTCGTCGTACAGGAAGCCGAGGATCGCCAGGGTCAGCACAGTCGAGGCCCTTCCGTCGTCGCAGGCTCTGTCCGGGGCGTCATGATACCTCTTGCCGAGGTGCCTCGCTTAGAGGTATCTCTATTCGAGGCACTGACGGCGCCGGGCCGATCGGCCCGCCGAAGGGGGGAATCATGCGCGGACACCTGCCGCGACTGATCGGACTGGCCGGGCCGGTCTACGGGGAACTGCTGTCCGGGGTGGTGGCCTCCGTCATCGGCACCTTCTGGGTGGCCGGCCTCGGCGGCTCCGCCGTCGCCGCCGTCACCCTCGCGGGAACCGTGGAGAACCTGCTGCTCGGCCTCGTCCTCGTGGTCTCCTCCGGCACCACCGTCCGGCTCTCGCGGGCCCTCGGGGCCGGCGACCCCGCGGCCGCCGGCCGCACCGCGCGGGCGGCCTGGCGGCTCTGCGCGGTCGGCACCCTCCTGCTCGCCGTGCCCGGCTTCCTGCTCCGCGAGCACCTCGCCGGGGTCTTCCTGGACGGCGCGGCGGCCGGCCTCGCCGCGGACTACTTCGCGGTGGTCTTCCCCGCGTTCGGGCTCTTCTTCGGCCAGCGCGTCGCCGACGAGCTCTTCAAGGGCGCCGGCGACACCCGCACACCCATGCGCACGGCACTGCTCTCGAACGCCCTGCTGCTGCTCCTCGACCCGCTGCTGATCCTCGGCCCCGGTCCCCTCCCCGCCCTCGGCGTCACGGGGGCGGCCCTCGCGCTGACCCTGTCGCGGGCCGCCGCCTTCTCCGTCACCCTGCTGATCCGCCGCCGCCGGCGGATACCCGCCCCGTCCGGCGGGACGGGCTCGACGATGCGCGGGATCGTCGCCGCCGGGGCGCCGCTCGGCCTGGACTTCACCGCCCGGATGGGCGTGGGCACGGCCCAGCTCGGCCTGGTCGCGGCCTTCGGCGTCCCGGCCGTGGCGGGCTACGGCGTCGGCTACCGCGTCCTGCTGATCGTCACCATGTCCTTCTACGCCGTGCGGCAGGCCGCCGTGATCGAGTCCGCCCGGCTCGCCGGCGGGGGCGACACCGCGGCGCTGCGCACCCTCGGCCGGGACACCGCGCGGCTGGCCGCGGCGCTCGGCACCGGCGCCGCCGTGCTCTGCGCGGCGCTCGCCGTGCCGGTGACGGCGCTGTTCACGGACGACCCTGCGGTGGCCGGCGAGGCGGTCGGGTTCCTGCGGATGGCGGGCCTCTACCTGCTGCCGTACGCGATGGTGGTGGCGCTCGGCGGGGTGTACCAGGCCTCCGGCGCGGGCCGGCCGCTGGTGGCGGCCGTGCTGCTCGGCCTCGGCGCCCAGCTCGGCGCCGGTGTCGCCCTGTCCGGCCCGCTCGGTGTGGACGGGCTCTGGGCCGGCATGACGGTGGGCGCGGTTGCGCAACTCGTCCTGATGCGGCTGCTGGTCGGCCGCCGCCCGGCCGCGCCCGCAGGGGCCGGGGCGGAGTGGGCGGCCGGCGGGCCGGCGGTGCCGGCCGAGCGGGCGCCGGAGATGGCGGACTGACCGGGCGGGCGGCGCTCCCGACGCCGCATCGCACCCGTGCGGGGCCCGCGGCCCCGCGTTACGCCTCGACCGCGGCTCTGGCCGGCTCGGCCTCCGCGGTCCCTTCCGCCTTGGCGGCCGAGGCCGGGAGCCGCAGGGCGAGCAGGGCGCCGGCGGCCGCGGTGGCGGTGAGGGCCAGCAGGGCCGGGCCCATCGCCGTCGCGAGCGGCCGGCCCGCCGTCAGGGTGGTGGCGACGGCCACGCCGAGGACGGGGCCGACGTTCATCGCGGTCTGTTGCAGGCCTCCCGCCACGCCCGCGTCGGCCACCGACGCGTCGCGGACGAGGACGGCGGTGGCGGTGACCATCACCGTCCCGAACCCGGCGCCCAGCAACAGGAAGCAGCCGCAGATCACCGCCGTGTGCGAGCCCTCGTCGAGCCGGGAGGCCAGCAGGGCGCCCAGCGTGACGAGCAGTGTCCCGGCGACCACCGTGCGGCGCGGCCCGTGACGGCGCATCAGCGCGGCCGAGGCCGGGGCGGCCAGCACCATGGCCACCGCGAGCGGCAGCGCTCGGAGCGCGCTGCCGAGCGGGTCCAGGAGGCGTACCTCCTGCAGGTAGTACGTCCCCAGGAACAGGGTGCCGAAGATCGCCGCGGAGGTCGCGAGGAGGACTCCGAGCGCGGAGCCGACCGTCGCCGAGCCGAGCATGCGGGGCGGCAGCAGCGGGCGGGCCGTCCGGCGCTCGTGCCGGACGAAGGCGGCGCCGAGCAGGGCGGCGGCGAGGAGCCCGAGCCACGTGGCCGCGGACCAGCCGCGGTCGGGAACGCCGACCAGGGCGTGCACCAGGCAGACCAGCGCCGCCGCGAGCAGGCCCGCACCCGGCAGGTCGAGTCCGGCGGCGCGGTCGGCGGGCGGCTGCGGTAGCCGGACCAGCAGGGCGGCGACCCCGACCGCGACGGCGGGTGCGACGGTGAGGAAGAAGACGGCCCGCCAGCCCAGGTGGGCGGTCAGGGCCCCGCCGACCACGGGCCCGGCGGCGGCTGCCAGGCCGATGGCGCTGGTACGCAGCGCGATCGGCAGGGCGAGCCGGTCGGCGGGGTACGCTGCGCGCAGCATGCCGAGAGTGGCGGGTTGCAGCAGTGCCCCCGACACTCCCTGGACGGCGCGCAGGGCGACGACCCACCCGATGCCGGCCGCCAGGCCGATCCCGGCGGAGGAGGCGGCGAAGCCCAGCACGCCCACGGCGAAGACCCGTTGGTGGCCGTAGCGGTCGCCGAGGCGGCCGGCGAGGACCAGCAGGCCGGCCACCGCGATGAGGTAGGCCGTGCTGCTCCACTGCACCTGGGCGAAGGTGGCGTGCAGGTCGCGCTGCATGCTGGGCTGGGCGACGGTGAGCACGGTGCCGTCGAGGGCGACGATCGCCGCGCCGGTGATGCTCCCGGCCAGGGTGAGCCGGCGGCGCGCGGCCGGTGTCACCGGGGCTCCGGGCCGAGGTGGGCGGTGAGGGCGGCGTCCAGCAGCGGGCCGATGTCGTCGCTGCCGGAGGCGAGTCGGAGGCTGCCCCAGGTGCGCAGTTGGGCGAGCCCGTGCAGGTTGGCCCAGAACGCGGCGGTGGCGTCCGCCGGTCGGACGCCGGCGGGCGGGCCGACCTCCTCGATGAGCCGGACGAAGATCTCGAACAGCGGCAGCGTGGTGGCCCGCAGGCCGATGCCGCTTCCCTCCAGGACGTCGTGGCGGAACATCAGGTCGAACATGCCGGGCTGTTCGGCCGCGAAGTCGAGGTAGGCGCGGGCGAGCGCGGCGATCCTGGCGCGCGGGTCGCGGCCGGTGCGCCCGTTCCGGTCGCCCGGGTCGGTGACGGCGTCGTCGGCACGGGCCAGTGCGGCCGCCAGTTCGCCGAAGCCGCGTCGTGCGATGGCCGCCAGCAGCTCGACGTGGGTCGCGAAGTGGCGGCGGGGTGCGCCGTGCGAGACCCCGGCCCGCCGGGCGATCTCGCGCAGGGTGAGTGCGTGCACGCCTTCGAGGGTCACCAGCTCGACCCCGGCGGCCACCAGCCGGGCGCGCAGGCCCGTCTCTTGATCATTCATGGACACTGTCTACCAGCCTGCGTAGACAGTGTCTACTCGGTGGCTCGCGGCGGCCCGGGGACGGAATCTCCGCAGGGGCGAGGGTGGAGAGGCGGCGTGCCGGCCGGACCGGGTGTGCGAGGAGTGCGGCCGCCTGCGCGAGCGGTCGGCCCCGGGCCGTGCGGGCACTGCGGCGCGGCGGGCGGCGGGCGGCGACGGCGGCGACGGCCGGACCGGCCGCGGAGACCTCCGGGGCCGGTGCCGCCGGGTGCCCCTGGCCGGACCGGCGGTCCGCCCGGTGGCACCCGGCGATGGTGGTCAGCTCGCGACCCCGTTGACCGCCTCGTCCGGGGTTTCCGCGACCGTGCCGCCCCCGACCGTGGCGCTCGCGACCGTGGCGCCCGCCACCGCACTCGCCGCCGGCGCCGCGCCCGCGCCCGCCGTGCTGCCCGCGACGACCGCCGCGTCCGCCGAAGCCGCCGTCCCGGCGGGCGCCCACCGGGCGGCCCGCCTGCGCCCGGAGAGCGCGCCGAGCCGCTCCACCGCCGGCTGGGTGTAGCGTGCGGCGAGCGGCCCCGTGACCACCAGGATCAGCACGTACGCCGTGGCGAGCGGCCCGAGGGCCGGCTCGATGCCCGCCGTGACGGCGAGGCCCGCGATGACGATGGAGAACTCGCCGCGCGAGACCAGCGCGCCGCCGGCCCGCCAGCGCCCGCGTGCGGCGATCCCGGCCCGGCGGGCCGCCCAGTAGCCGGTGGCCACCTTGGTGAGCGCGGTGGCCACGGCGAGCAGCAGCGCGGGCAGCAGCACCGGCGGGATGCTGGTCGGATCGGTGCTCAGTCCGAAGAAGACGAAGAAGACCGCGGCGAAGAGGTCCCGCAGTGGGCTGAGCAGGATGTGCGCGCCCTCGGCGGCCTCACCGGACAGCGCGATGCCCACCAGGAAGGCGCCGACCGCGGCCGACACCTGGAGCTGCTGGGCGAGGCCGGCCACCAGCAGGGTCAGCCCGAGCACGACCAGCAGCAGCTTCTCCGGGTCGTCGTGCGAGACGAAACGGGAGATCAGGCGCCCGTAGCGGAGCGCGGCGAAGAGCACCGCGCCCGCCGTGGCCAGGGCGATCGCCAGGGTGATCGAGCCGGCGACCAGCCCGGCGCCGGCCAGGACGGCGGTGAGGATGGGCAGGTAGACCGCCATCGCGAGGTCCTCCAGCACCAGGATGCTCAGGATCACCGGGGTCTCGCGGTTGCCCAGCCGCCCGAGGTCGCCGAGCACCTTGGCGATGACTCCCGAGGAGGAGATCCAGGTGACGCCGGCCAGCACCACGGCGGCCACCGGGCCCCAGCCGAGCAGCAGGGCGGCCGCCGCACCGGGCAGCGCGTTGAGCAGGAAGTCGACGGCGCCGGCCGGGTACTGGGCCTTGAGGTTGGTCACCAGGTCGGCGGCGGTGTACTCCAGGCCCAGCATCAGCAGCAGCAGGACGACGCCGATCTCGGCGCCGGTGGCGACGAACTCCTCGCTGGCGCTGAGCGGCAGTAGCCCGCCCCTGCCGAAGGCCAGCCCGCCGAGCAGGTAGAGCGGGATGGGGGAGAGTCCGTACCGGCCGGCTATCCGTCCGAGCAGCCCGAGGACGAGGATGACCGAGCCGAGCTCGATGAAGACGCTCGCAGTGTGCACCCGATCACTCCCGGTCCAGGATCGCGGCGGCGGCGTCGACGCCTTCGCGGGTGCCGATGACGATCAGGGTGTCCCCGCCCGCCAACCGGAAGTCCGGCGCGGGGGACGGGACGGCGCCGGTGCGGCGCAGCACGGCGACGACCGAGGCGCCGGTCTCGGTCCGCATCCGGGTCTCGCCGAGCGTCCGGCCGTTCCAGTGCGAGGCGCCGTCGACGGGCAGCCGCTCGGCGACGAGGCCGAGGTCGGTGGTGTGAAGGAGGCCGGGGTGCGGCTGCCCGTCGGCCTGCTGACCGGGAGTCCGGTGAACGGGCGTCAGGGCGTCGACCAGGGCTGCGGACTCCTCGGAGGTCAGCCGGAAGGCCTGGGAACAGGCGTCGGGGTCGTCGGAGCGGTAGACGTTGAGGCTGCGCGAGCCGTCCCGGTGGGCGATGACCGACAGGTGCCGCCGTTCTCGTGTCGTCAGGTCGTACTGGACGCCCACTCCGGGCAGGGGGGTGGTCCGGACACGGGGGATCGACACGGCGGCTGTCCTCTCGTCAGGGGGCTTTCCGCAAGCGTGTCCATGGTAATGAATGTGCAAAGCCCCCTGCTCGGGGGTTGGTCGGGACGTCGCGGCAGCGCGCGGCACGCCGGTCCGGCACCGCCTTCCGACGGGAACCGGACCGGGGTGCGGGGCTCACCGGCGCGGGTCGGCGCACGGCGGGGCCACGGGCCGGCCGCTACTGCGGCGGCTGGTCCCGGAACTGGTCCTTGGCCTTCTCCTGGGCGGTGTCCACCTGTCCGGCGTACTTGCCCTGCGTCCGCTCGTCGACGGCGTCGCCCGCTCCGTCGACGGCCTTCTCGGCCTGCGCCTCGTGGCCCTTCAGCATCTGCCTGAGCCTATCCATCATGGACATGCGGTCACGCTCCCGGATGAGATGCCCCCACCTGTCCAGGATCACCGCCGGTGCCGGTGTCCGCATCCTGTCAGCTTGCGCGCCGGGGTTGGCAGCCCGGCGCCGAGCATGTCAAATCGGGAGTCCATCGTCTGCCGAAAGGACGCGCCTTGAACGCTCGGACACCCCGCCGGACCGCTCCGACCGCTCCGACCGCTCCGACCGCCTCGACCCCGCGGACCGGGCGCGCCCCGGCCCCTTCGGCCCGGCGGGTCGCGGGCACCTCGCTGGCGGTGGCCGCCCTGGTGGCCCCGTTGCTGCTGGTCGGCACCGGCAGCGCGTCGGCCGACCCGGACCCGGCCCACAAGGGGGCCAAGCTGGCCGCCCGACTGGTCGAGGAGAGCACTGCCGACGGTGCGTACCGGACCCTGCGGGAGTTCCAGCGGATCGCCGACCGCAACGGCGGCCACCGGGTGGCGGGCTCGCCCGGCCACGACCAGTCGGCCCGCTACGTGTACGAGCAGGCCCGCCGGGCGGGCCTGAAGGTGTCGCGGCAGGAGTTCGAGTACACGTTCTTCCAGGGGCTCGCGGAGCGGCTCAGCGTGGTCTCGCCACGGGCCGAGGAGATCAGGATCAAGGCCATGACCTACTCGGCCGGCGGCCCCGAGGGCGGCCTGACGGCCCAGCTGGCCGTGGTCCCGGTGGACGCCACCACCGGGTGCGAGGCGGCCGACTACGCGGCCGGCGCGTTCGCCGGGCGGGTCGCGCTGATCAAGCGCGGCGGCTGCAGCTTCGCCGTCAAGCAGGCCGCTGCGGCCGACGCCGGCGCGCTCGCCGCGGTCGTCTACAACAACGTCGACGGCGACCTCAACGGCACCCTCGGGGACCCGGGGTCCGGACGGATCCCGACGGCCGGCACCACCAAGGCGGCCGGCGAGTCGCTCGCCGCCGAGGCCGCCGCCGGCCCGGTCACCGTCACCCTGGACCTGCGCACCTTCATGGAGAAGCGCACCACCTGGAACGTCATCGCGGAGACCCGCGGCGGTGACGACGCCGACACCGTCGTGGTGGGCGCCCACCTGGACTCCGTGGTGGCGGGCCCGGGCATCAACGACAACGGCTCCGGCTCCGCCGGCATCCTGGAGGTCGCCAGGAACATCGCGAAGCGGCCGGTGAAGAACAAGGTCCGGTTCGCCTGGTGGTCCGCCGAGGAGTTCGGCCTCAAGGGTTCCGAGGCCTACGTGAAGTCACTCTCCGAGGCCGACAGGAAGAAGATCAGGCTCTACCTGAACTTCGACATGATCGCCTCGCCCAACTCCGCCCAGTTCGTCTACGACGGCGACGACTCCGACCACGTCGGCTCCGGCCCCGGCCCGGACGGCTCGGCCCAGCTGGAGCGGCGCATCACGGACTACCTGGACCGCCGCGGGCTCCCGCACGAGGGCACCGACTTCACCGGCCGCTCCGACTACGGACCGTTCATCGACGCCGGGATCCCGGCCGGTGGCACCGACACCGGCGCCGAGGTCATCAAGTCCGCCGCCCAGGCCGCCCGCTACGGCGGCACCGCGGGCGTGGCCTTCGACACGTGTTACCACCAGGCCTGCGACAACCTCGGAAACCTCGACCTCAAGGCCTTCGACGTCAACATCGACGTCATCGCCGACTCGGTCGGCACCTACGCCTGGGACCTCTCCTCGCTGCACGTGCCGGTGCCGCCGCAGCACACCGACGGCCAGGCCGGAAGCGGCGGCGGCCTGCACGAGGGCCACGCGCACGAGGTCGATGCCTGACGACCCGGCCTCACGCCCGGCCCGCGCGGTACGGGCGTGAGGCCGGGGCCCGTCCCCGCCCCGCCCCGTCCCCCCGCCTCGGCCCGGTACGGCCGCCGGCGGCCTCGCCCCAGGGGCCGCCGGCACCCGGTCGCGCGGCGCTCGTCCGGGGTCCGGTGGGTGCACGAAGCCGGGGCCTGACACCATGGCACCGAGATCACGTGACCGTGACACCCTCGGAGGAGCTAGCACCATGAGCAGCACGCACTACGACGTCGTCGTCCTCGGCGCGGGCCCCGGCGGCTACACGGCCGCCGTCCGCGCCGCGCAGCTGGGCCTGCGCACCGCCGTCATCGAGGCCAAGTACTGGGGCGGCGTCTGCCTGAACGTCGGCTGCATCCCCTCCAAGGCCCTGCTGCGCAACGCGGAACTGGCGCACATCTTCACCAAGGAGGCCAAGACCTTCGGCATCAAGGTCGAGGGCCAGGTCAGCTTCGACTTCGGTGAGGCCTTCCGTCGCAGCCGCTCGGTCGCCGACGGCCGGGTCAAGGGTGTCCACTACCTGATGAAGAAGAACGGCATCACCGAGTACGACGGCCGGGGAACCTTCGTCGACGACCACACGCTGCAGGTCGCGCTGACCGCCGGCGGTTTCGAGATGGTCACCTTCGACCACTGCATCATCGCCGCAGGCGCCACCACCCGGCTGCTCCCCGGCACCAGCCTGAGCGACCGCGTGGTCACCTACGAGGAGCAGATCCTCACCGAGGAGCTGCCCGGCAGCATCATCATCGCGGGCGCCGGCGCGATCGGCGTCGAGTTCGCCTACGTGCTGCACAACTACGGCGTCAAGGTGACCATCGTCGAGTTCCTGGACCGGATGGTGCCGCTGGAGGACGCCGAGGTCTCCGCCGAGCTGGCCAAGCAGTACCGCAAGCTCGGTATCGAGGTGCTCACCTCGACCCGCGTCGACTCGATCGACGACAAGGACCCGGCCGGCCCGGTCCGGGTCACCGTCACGGCGAAGGACGGCCAGCAGAAGGTCCTGGAGGCCGACAAGGTGCTCCAGGCGATCGGCTTCGCGCCGCGCGTGCACGGCTACGGCCTGGAGAACACCGGCGTCAAGCTCACCGAGCGCGGCGCGATCGCGGTCGACGGCCGCGGCCGTACCAACGTCGAGCACATCTTCGCGATCGGCGACGTCACCGCCAAGCTGATGCTCGCCCACGCGGCCGAGTCGATGGCCGTCATCGCGGCCGAGACCATCGGCGGGGCCGAGACGATGGAGCTCGACTTCGTGATGATCCCGCGCGCCACCTACTGCCAGCCGCAGATCGCCAGCTTCGGCTACACCGAGGCGCAGGCCCGCGAGCTCGGCTACGACGTCAAGGTCGCCAAGTTCCCGTTCACCGCCAACGGCAAGGCGCACGGCCTCGGCCACCCGACCGGCTTCGTCAAGGTGATCTGCGACGACAAGTACGGCGAGCTGCTCGGCGCCCACCTGATCGGCCCCGAGGTCACCGAGCTGCTGCCCGAACTGACCCTGGCGCAGCAGTGGGACCTCACCGTGCACGAGGTCGCCCGCAACGTCCACGCCCACCCGACCCTGGGCGAGGCCGTCAAGGAGGCCGTCCACGGCCTGGCCGGGCACATGATCAACATGTGACGCGGCCGCGGGCACACCCCGCCGCCGGGGCCCGGACGGCCGTACCCACCACCGGTGGCGCGGCCGTCCGGGCCCCGGCGGTCCGCGTTCGGGGAGCACCGGGTCGTCCGGAAGAATGCGGGCGTGACCGAAGCGACCGAAGCAAGCGAAGTGTCCGCCGAGAACGCCGCGACCGACACGGGCGACACAGGCGACATGGGTGACGTGACCGACGTGACCCTGAGCCTCTGGCGGCAGCGGCTCGGCGAGGTGCCCGCGACCGTCTGGGAGCGCACCGACCTGACCGTGCTCATCCTCGCCGACACCGGCCTGACCGAACTGCCGCCCGGCATCGGCCGGTTGCAGCGGCTGCGGACCCTCGACCTCGGGCACAACGCGCTCGCCGCCGTGCCCGAACAGCTCGGCGACCTCACCGGCCTGGCCGACTTCCTCTACCTGCACGACAACGCGCTGACCCGGCTCCCGGACGGGCTCGGCCGCCTCGCCGCCCTGCGCTACCTCAATGTCGGCGACAACCGGCTCACCGAACTCCCCGACTCGGTCGGCGACATGACCGCCCTGGTCGAGCTGCGGGCGCAGAACAACCGGCTCACCGCGCTGCCCGACACCCTCGGCCGGCTGACCCGTCTGCGAGAACTCTGGCTGCGCGGAAACGCGTTGACCGCGTTGCCGCCCTCCGCCGCCGGGCTGACCGAGCTGCGCGAGCTGGAGCTGCGGGACAACGCCCTCACCGAGATCCCGGACGTCCTGGCCGCACTGCCGCGACTGCGCCGACTTGACCTGCGGGGCAACCGGATCACCGCGCTGCCGGACTGGCTGGCCGAGCTGCCCGCCCTGGAGAAGCTCGACCTGCGCTGGAACGACGTGGTGCTCCCGCCCGCCCTCCGCACAGCCCTGACGAACCGCGGCTGCACGGTCCTGCACTGAGGCGGCGCCCAACGCCGGGCGGCGAGGAGCCGGAACCCGTCCGCAGCGGCCGGAGACGGTAGTGGCAAGGAGTCCTGAACTCCTTGCCACTACCAACCTATAGCGCACCGGGGGGCTTGTGGCAAGGCCCGGGTTGGGGCGCAGAATGGTCGGCCTCGGCCGGAACCTGCGGAATTGCCGGATTGGCCAGGTTTGCGTGCATCCGGGCTGCGCGCAAGGTGGTCGGCTGAGGACCGATCTCGTGGAACGGGGGCTTGTGATGATCGACGTCATCGTGGTCGGCGGAGGGCCGACCGGTTTGATGCTGGCATGCGAGTTGCGACTGCACGGCGTGCGCACGGTCGTGCTGGAGCGGCTCGCCGAGCGGTCCGCGCAGTCCCGCGGGCGAGGCCTGCACGCGCGCAGCGTCGAGCTGATGGACCAGCGCGGGCTGCTGGACCGGTTCCTCGCGGTCGGCGAGAGGTTCCAGGTCGGCGGCTTCTTCGGCGGCATCCACAAGCCGTGGCCGGAGACGCTGGACACCGCCCACCCGTACGGCCTCACCGTTCCGCAGGCGGTCACCGAGCGGCTGCTCTCCGAGCGGGCCCTCGAACTGGGTGCGGAGATCCGGCGCGGCTGCGACGTGGTCGGGGTGAACCAGGACGAGGACGGGGTGACCGTCGAGCTGGCGCGTACGGGTACCCCGGCAGGCGGGGGCGTGGCCGATGACGGCGGAGCCGGTGGGGGAGACGTGCGGCTGCGCGCGCGCTACCTCGTGGGCTGCGACGGCGGACGGAGTGGGGTGCGCAGGCAGGTCGGCATCGCGTTCCCAGGTGAGCCGTCCACGGTCGAGACGCTTCTGGGCGACATGGAGGCGACCGAGGACCCGGCGGTGATCGCGGCCGTCGTGGCGGAGGTCCGTCGGACCCAGCTGCGCTTCGGCGCCGTCCCGGACGTGGACGGGCAGGTGGGCGTGTACCGCATCGTGGTGCCCGCCGACGGGGTGGCCGAGGATCGCGCGGTCCCGCCGACCCTTGCGGAGTTCCGGCAGCAGCTGCGGACCGTCGCGGGCACCGATTTCGGCGTGCACACGCCGCGCTGGCTCTCCCGCTTCGGTGACGCCACCCGGCAGGCCGAGCGCTACCGGGTCGGCCGGGTGCTGCTCGCCGGCGACGCGGCTCACATTCACCCGCCGACCGGCGGGCAGGGCCTCAACCTGGGCGTCCAGGATGCGTTCAACCTCGGCTGGAAGCTGGCCGCAGAGGTCGACGGCTGGGCGCCGGAGGGGCTGCTGGACAGCTACCACACCGAGCGGCACCCGGTTGGCGCCCGCGTGCTGGACAACACCCGGGCGCAGATGACGTTGCTGGGCCCCGACCCGGGGCCGGCCGCGCTGCGGGAACTGTTGTCGCGGCTGATGGACATCGAGGAGGCGAACCGGTACGTGACCGAGATGATCACCGCGGTCGGGGTCCGCTACGACTTCGGCGGGGGCCACGAACTGCTGGGCCGGCGGATGCGGGACGTGCAGCTGAAGCGGGGTCGCCTCTACCAGCTGATGCACGGCGGCCGCGGACTCCTGCTCGACCGGACCGGCCGGCTCTCGGCGGAGGGCTGGGCCGACCGGGTCGACCACGTCGTCGACGTCGGAGCGGAACTGGACGTGCCTGCGGTGTTGTTGCGGCCGGACGGACACGTGGCCTGGGTCGGCGAGGACCAGGAGGACCTGGCCGGTGCGCTGCCCACATGGTTCGGCGCCGCCGTGTGAAAAGTGATCGCGGGGGACGCCGCCCGCCTGCTAGCGTGGGTGACATGAAGCGCGCTGCTGCCGTCCTCACGACGACGCCGGAGAGAGTCCCGGCGCGCTGACTGCTGACCAAGTCCGAAGCCCCGGGGCGAGTGCCCCGGGGCTTCGTCGTACCGGTCCCGCCACTCGCCCGCGGATCCCGACCCGAGTGGAGACCGACCGCCATGAACGACGCCGTCAACGCCGCCAGGAACGCCGCCGCCAACGCCGACGGGCAAGCCGTCGAAGCCGCCGCTGACGTCGCCTCGCGCGACCACCGCAGACTCGGCCGCGACCTCGACCTGTTCGACACCGACCCGCTGATGGGCTCCGGCCTGCCCTACTGGCTGCCGGACGGCGCCGCGATCCGGCACACCCTGGAGGAGTTCGTCCGCGGGCGCGAACGGCGGGCCGGCTACCGGCACGTGTACTCGCCCGTGCTCGGCAAACGCGAGCTCTACGAGATCTCCGGCCACTGGGCGCACTACCGGGAGGACATGTTCCCGCCGATGGACCTCGGCTCGGAGCAGGTCGTGCTGCGGCCGAGCCTCTGCCCGCACCACGCGCTGATCTACCGCTCCCGCGCCCGCAGCTACCGCGAGCTCCCACTGCGGATGGCCGAGCTGGGCGGCATGTACCGTTCCGAGCTGTCCGGGGTACTGGGCGGCCTGACCAGGGTGCGGGCGATCCAGCTGAACGACGCGCACGTCTTCTGCACCCCCGAGCAGGCCGCCGACGAGGCTGTGGCCGCACTGGAGCTGATCCGGGAGGCCCACCGTGCGCTCGGCATCAGGCCCGTCCGCTACCGCCTCTCGCTGCCCGGCGCGGGCGGCAAGTACGTGGCCGACCCGGTGCTCTGGGAGCGGGCCACCGCTCTGCTGGCCGGCGTCCTGGAGCGGTCCGGAGTGCCGTTCGAGGCCGCCGAGGGCGAGGCCGCGTTCTACGGCCCGAAGATCGACGTCCAGATCGCCGACGCCGCCGGCCGCGAGTCCACCCTCTCCACCGTGCAGGTCGACTTCCACCAGCCGGAGCGGTTCGGCCTGCAGTACGTCGGCGCGGACGGTGCCAAGCACCGCCCGGTGATGGTCCACCGCAGCGTCATCGGCAGCGTGGAACGGGTGGTCGCGCACCTGATCGAGCTCCACGGAGGCGCCTTCCCGGCCTGGCTCGCGCCCACCCAGCTGGTCCTGCTGCCGCTCTCCGAGGCCGAGGCGGCGCAGGCCGAACGGCTCCGGCAGCGATGTCTGGACCGGGGGCTCCGGGTGGAGGTCGCCGGACCCGAGCGCGGCAGCCTCGGTGCCCGGATCCGCGAGGCGCGGTTGGTGCCGTACCAGGGGGTCATCGGCCCCAGGGAGGCGGTCGACGACCGGGTGGCCCTGCGTCTGCGCGACGGCCGCCGCCTGGATCCGCTGCCCGCCGGGGAGGTGCTGGACGGGATCGGTGCGCTGGTGGGAGCGTGCAGTGCCGAGCTCTGGGCCGGCGGGCCGGTGGGCGCGGGTGCGTGACGGGCTCCGGGGCCCGGAGTCCATGCCGTCGTGGACGTACGACTGGCGGGGACGTGCGGTGCGTCAGGTCCGCCGGGGCGGGGTGCACGCCGTTCGAACGGGGCCCGGCGGCCCGGCCCCGGCGGATTGCCGAACTGGCTTTCGCGATGTGTGAGCGGTGGCGGATGCTCCGGAGCGCCCTGTTCGGTGCCGCATCCTTGCAGTGCAGTCGGAGCCGCCCATGTCACTCGCTGTCTCTCCGGGGCTGTGTGCCTGTCCGTAGTGGGTGGCGGCCGGCGATGGCGTCGAAGACGTCCGCCATCGCGGCGAGGGTGTGCCCGCTCACGAAGGCGTCGCAGTGCGGGAGCGCTGCCGCGATCCCGGCGGCGAGCGGGGCGTAACCGGGCGCAGCCTTGCGGGGGTTGACCCAGACGACGCGGTGGGCGAGTCGGCTGAGCCGGGCCGTCTCCCGGCCGACGGCTGACGGGTCCTCGCCCTCCCAGCCGTCGGAGAAGATCACTACCACCGCGCCGCGGGCCATGCCGCGCCGCCCGAAGCCGTTGTTGAACTCCGCTAGCGCCCGCCCGATCAGCGTGCCGCCGGACCAGTCGGGGGCGGCCCCGCTCGCCCGGCGCAGTGCGGCATCCGGAGCCGTGTGCCGCAGCGCCGGGGTCAGACGGGTCAACCGGGTGGCGAAGACGAAGATCTCCGCGGCCACCCCGGACCCCGCCCGTGCGCACAGCCGGGAGAAGAACCGCACGTAGACGCGGGTGTACGGCTCCATGGAGGCGGAGACGTCGCACAGCAGCACCAGCGGTCGGCGGCGCAGCCGGCCGTGCGAGCGTGCCAGCCGGACGGTCTCCCCGCCGGTTCGCAGGCTGCGCCGCAGGCTCCGGCGGAGGTCGATGTGGCGGCCCCGCCGGTCGGCCTGGCGGCGGCGCGTGCGGCGCAGTGGGACGCTGATCACGAGGTTGTCCAACAGTCGCTCCAGCTCTGCCAGTTCGCCCGGTCCGAAGGTGCCGAAGTCTTGCTGTGCGAACGCTTCGGCGGTGCTGCCGACCAGCCGTTCAATGCCGGTGCGGGTCGGTCGCTCACGCGCATCGTCGGGGGCGTCCCGGTGGAGCGGGCCACTCGGCGGGGTCGCGGCCGCGGGGCGAGGCGGTGCGGGGGCGGCCGCGTGGGTCGTGTCGGGTGTGCCGGGTCCGGGTTCGAGGCCCGGGAGGGGCGGGTTGTCGGGGGATCCCCGGCTGTCGGCCGGGTCCGCCTGTCCGCCGAAGAGCGCGGCGAAGACGCGGTTGAACGCCTCGATCTGTTCCCGGTCGGTGACGAAGGCCAGCCGGGCCGCCCAGTACAGCGTCGGCGGGTCCACGGGCGGCAGCAGGTGCAGTACGTCGAGGAATCGGCCCGAACGCTCGGGTGTCACCGGGACGCCCGCCCGGTGCAGCGCGGCACCGAGGTGTGCGGCGAAGGCGGGCCGGTCGAAGTGCGGGAGTCCGGCGGGCGGTGCGGCCATGCGGATCAGTTCTCGGGTCCGCCGACCAGCCAGGCGAGCCCGCGATCGCGTACCAGGTCGACGTCCTCCCGGTACTTGACGAGGACGCCGAGGGTCCGGTCGGCGGCGTCGGCGTCGAGTCGCTCCACGCCGAGCAGGGTGAGCGCGCCGACCCAGTCGATGCTCTCGGCGATGCCGGGCGGCTTCTGGACCTCCAGGGTGCGTATCCGGCGTACCGACGCTGCCACGTCGGCCGCGAGCGAGGGCGTGGTCCCGGGGACGCGGCGGCGCACGATCTCGACGACCCGTTCGGTGTCGGGGTAGTCGATCCAGTGGTAGAGACAGCGCCGTTTGAGGGCGTCGTGCAGGTCGCGGGTGCGGTTCGATGTGAGTACGACAACCGGTGTGACGGTGGCGCGCACGGTGCCCAGTTCCGGGATGGTGACGCTGGCCTCGGCCAGCACCTCCAGCAGGAAGGCCTCGAAGTCGTCGTCGGCGCGGTCGATCTCGTCGATCAGCAGCACCGCGGGCATGGGGCCCGGGTGGGTCAGCGCGGCGAGTACCGGGCGGCGCAGCAGGAAGGCATCGGTGAAGAGGTCGGCCTCGGCCAGCGCCACACCCTGGCTCTCGGCGAGCCGGATGCTCAACAGCTGGCGCGGATAGTTCCACTCGTACAGCGCCTCGGCGGCGTCGAGTCCGTCGTAGCACTGCAGCCGGATCAGCGGGCTGCCGAGGACGCCGGCCAGGGCGCGGGCGGCCTCGGTCTTGCCGACGCCGGGTTCGCCCTCCAGCAGCAACGGCTGGGGCAGGCGCAACGCGAGGTAGAGCGCGGTGGTCAGGCCCGGGTCGGCGAGGTAGCCGAGGGAGTCCAGCGAGGCGTGCAGGGTCGGCGGGTCCGGTACGGCCCGTGCGACTGCCGCCCGGGCCGACTCGGCCGTCCCGGACGGGGCGGCCTCGGTCACAGTACCTCCGCGGGCTGGGCGGTCTCGGCCTCGAAGCGGTCGCGGCAGCCGGTCGAGCAGAACCAGTGCCGGTGCCCGCGGGCGTCCGAGTAGGGGGTGTCGGCGGCGACGGCGACGGTCATACCGCAGACCGGGTCGAGCGCGGTGAGCGGCTCGTCGGAGGGCGGCGCGGGCCCGGCGGCGGCCTCCTCGGTGTGGACCGACAGGGCGTGCCGCGAGGCGACCAGCTCGGCCAGGATCGATACGGCGATCTCGCCGGGGGTGCGGGCGCCGATCCACAGCCCGGCCGGCGTGTGGATCCGGTCCCGCTGCGCGGTGGTGAGGTCGAGGCCGTCGAGCACGGCGGCGCCGCGACGGCGGCTCGCGACCAGAGCGACGTACGGCACCCCGGCCCGCGCGGCGCGGGTCAGCAGCCCCTCTTCCTGCCGTCCGTGGGAGGCGATGACCACGGCCGCCACGTCGGCGAGTTCCTCCGCGGTGACCTCCTCGGCGGCCGTCCGGATGTCGTATCCGAGCCCGGCACCGAGCGCGACCAGGCATCGGCCGATGGGGGTGTCGCCGAGCACGAGCACCATCGGGGCGGGCCGCACCGGCTCCAGGAAGATCTCCAACTCGCCGCCGGACAGACAGGGGTTGGCGACCAGCAGGGTGCCCGCCTCACCCTCCTCCTGCGGCTCCGCGGGAGCGTCGGGCGAGATCCGCAGCAGCAGCGACTCGCCGCTGCGCAGCAGCCTCAGTGCCTGCACGCGGACGGTCGCCTCGGCGCAGACCCCGCCGACGAAACCCTCGATCCGGCCGTCCTCCAGGACCAGCGCGGTGTCTCCCGGCTGCGCGCTGGTCGGGTGCAGCGCGCGCACCACGGTGGCCCTGACGAAAGGCACATGACTGTTGGTCAGGTCTGCCATCCGCCGCTCCAGGACCAGGCTTGCACTCATGCGGCCGCCTCGCACAACCCGGCAGGCGCTTCGCGCGCAGGCGCCATCCGATCGGTGGCCTCGCTTCGCTCACTCACTGCGGTGCCTCCACACCTCCGTGCATCGCCAGCCACACCCGCCCGGGGGTCAGCGGCATGTCGGCGTGCCGGACGCCGATGGCGTCCATCACCGCGTTGACGACCGCTGCGGGCGAGCCGACCGTCGCGGACTCTCCGACGCCCTTGGCGCCGATCGGGTGGTGCGGGGACGGTGTGACGGTGTAGCCGAGCTCCCAGGCCGGCACCTCGAGCGCGGTGGGCACGAGGTAGTCCATGAAGGAGCCGGACAGGCAGTTGCCGTCCTCGTCGAAGCTGATGATCTCGCTCAGCGCCATGCCGACGCCGTCGGCGAGGCCGCCGTGCACCTGTCCCTCGATGATCATCGGGTTGATCCGGGTGCCGCAGTCGTCGACCGCGACGAAGCGGCGCACCTTCACCACGCCGGTGCCCGGGTCGACGTCCACCACGCAGAGGTAAGCGCCGTACGGGAAGGTGAGGTTGGGCGGGTTGTAGACCGTGGTGGCCTCGAGATGGCCCTCCACCCCCTCGGGCAGCTCGAGCACGCCGTGCGCGGCGAGCGCGATCTCCTGGATCGTCTTCGCGGCCGTCGGGTCGCCCCTGACGAACCAGCGGCCCTTCTCCCATTCCAGGTCGTCGGGGGAGACCTCCATCATGGCGCCGGCGATGATCCGCGCCTTGTCGCGGACCTTGCGGGCCACCACCGCCGCCGCGGCGCCCGAGACCGGAGTCGAGCGGCTGCCGTAGGTGCCGAGCCCGAACGGTGTCTGGTCGGTGTCGCCGTGCACCACCTCGATGTCCTCCGGCGGGATGCCGAGCTCCTCGGCGACGATCTGGGCGAACGTCGTCTCGTGCCCCTGGCCCTGGCTCTGGACACTGAGCCGCACCACCGCCTTGCCGGTCGGGTGCACCCGCAGCTCGCAGCCGTCGGCCATCCCGAGGCCCAGGATGTCCATGTGCTTGCGGGGCCCGGCGCCGACGGTCTCGGTGAAGAACGACAGCCCGATGCCCATCAGCTCGCCGCGCGCCCGGCGCTCGGCCTGTTCGCGGCGCAGCGCCTCGTAGCCGGCCAGATCCAGCGCCTTGCGCAGGGTGGTCTGGTAGTCGCCCGAGTCGTACTCCCAGCCGGTCTTGCTCCGGTACGGGAACTGCTCGGGCCGGATCAGGTTCTTCATCCGCAACTCGGCCGGGTCGGCGTGCAGTTCGTCCGCCAGGCAGTCGACCAGCCGCTCGATCAGGAACGCCGCCTCGGTGACCCGGAACGAGCAGGCGTAGGCGACACCACCGGGAGCCTTGTTGGTGTAGACGCCGGTGACGGCGCAGTGGGCGGCCTCGATGTCGTACGAGCCGCTGAAGACGTGGAAGAAGCCGGCCGGGAACTTACTGGGCTGGGCCGTCCCGTTGAACGCGCCGTGGTCGGCGATCACCTTGACCCGGACGGCGAGGATCCGGCCCTCGCGGGTCGCCGCGATCTCGCCGTGCATGTGGTAGTCGCGGGCGAAGCCGGTGCTCATCAGGTTCTCGGAGCGGTCCTCGACCCACTTGACCGGCTTCTTGGTGAGGATCGAGCCCACGACCGCGCACACGTAGCCGGGGTAGATGGGGACCTTGTTGCCGAAGCCGCCGCCGATGTCGGGGGAGATCACCCGGATCTTGTGCTCGGGCAGGCCGGCGACCATCGCGTACAGGGTGCGGTGGGCGTGCGGCGCCTGGGTGGTGGACCAGAGGGTGAGTTTGCCGTCGACCGGGTCCATGTCGGCCACGCAGCCGCAGGTCTCCAGCGGGGCCGGGTGCACGCGCGGGTACAGCATGTGCTGGGCGACGACCACCTCGGCACGCGCGAACACCGCGTCGGTGGCCCCCTCGTCGCCCGCCTCCCAGTCGAAGATGCGGTTGTCGGTGCGGCCCTCCTGGTCGTCCCGGATCACCGGAGCGTCGGCGTCCAGTGCGTGCCGCGCGTCGACCACCGGGGGCAGCGGCTCGTACTCGACGTCGATCAGCTCGATGGCGTCGCGTGCCGCGTAGTGGTCGTCGGCGACGACGAACGCCACCTCCTGACCCTGGAAGCGGACCTTGTCGGTGGCCAGCACCGCCTGGGTGTCCATCGACAGGGTGGGCATCCAGGCCAGGCCCAGCCCCTCCAGGGTGGCACCGGTGATCACCGCCCGTACCTTGGGGTGCGACTCGGCTGCCGAGGTGTCGACGGACACGATCCGGGCGTGCGCCAGCGGGCTGCGCAGCACGGCGCCGTGCAGCATGCCGGGCAGTTGCACGTCGTCCACGTAGTGGCCCTTGCCGCGGACGAACCGCGGGTCCTCCTTGCGCTTCAGCCGCCCGTAGCCGATCGGGCGCTCCTCGGCGGGCGCCGACCCGGTCTCCTGAACGGCGGTCATGGCGTGCTCCCCGTGCTCGCATCGGCGGCGACGGCGGCCTCCGCCGGGTGGTGCGCGGCCCACCGGACCGCGCGGACGATGTTCAAGTAGCCGGTGCACCGGCACAGCTGGCCGGAGATCGCCTCGCGGATCTCCTGGTCGGTGGGGTCCGGATTGCGGTCCAGGAGTGCGCGGGCGGTCATCATCATGCCCGGCGTGCAGAATCCGCACTGCAACCCGTGCTGCTCGATGAACCCCTGCTGGACCGGGTCGAGGCCGTCCGCGGTCTCCAGGCTCTCCACGGTGCGCACCCGGTGTCCGGCCGCCATGGCCGCCAGCATCGTGCAGCTCTTGACCGGCTCGCCGTCGAACAGCACGACGCAGGTACCGCAGCTACTGGTGTCGCAGCCCCAGTGGGTGCCGGTGAGGCCCAGGTCGTCGCGAAGGAAGCGGACCAGCAGGTGCCGGGCCTCCACCTCGGCCGTGCGGTCCTCGCCGTTCACGTTGATGGTGACCTGCATCGCGAGTGTCCCTTCCGTCCGTTCACGCCGTGGTCGCGGCCTGCCGGGCCCGTTCGGCGGCCCTGCGAAGCGCGCGTTCGGTGAGCTCGCCGGCCAGGTGCCGCTTGTAGGCGGCGGTGCCGCGGGTGTCGGTGACCGGATCGCAGTCCTCGGCGGCGATCCGGCCGGCCTCGGCGAAGGCCTCCCCGGACGGCTCGCGCCCGACCAGGCTCTCCTCGGCGCGCCGGTAGCCGACGGCCGACACCCCGACCGCCGCGAGCCCGACGCCGGCCGTGCCGATCAGCCCGTCCGCCAGCGACAGGGCGGCGCCGGCCGCCGCGATGGCCCAGTCCCCGGTCTTGCGCTCCACCTTCTCGTAGGCGCTTCCGGCGTTCGGCAGGACCGGTACGCGGATCTCGACCAGCATCTCGCCGAGCCCCACGTCCGTCTCGTACGGCCCGCGGTAGAAGTCCGCCATCGGGACCGAGCGCCGCCCGCCGTGGCCGAGCACGACCGCCACCGCCCGGACCGCCGCGCAGACCGCCGACAGGTCCTCCGCCGGGTCGGCCTGGCAGAGCGAGCCGCCGATGGTGCCCCGGTTGCGCACCGGCGGGTCGGCGATCACCCGTTCGGCGTCGTGGAAGATCGGGAACAGCCGGCCGACCGGCTCGGACGCCAGCAGGTCGCGGTGGCGGGTGAGCGCGCCGATGCACAGCTCCGCGCCCTCCTGCCGAACGTAGTCCAGTTCGTGCAGGTCGTTGATGTCGACCAGAAGCCCCGGACGGGCCAGGCGCAGCTTCATCATCGGCAGCAGACTGTGCCCGCCGGCGATGACCCTGGCCTCCTCACCGAACCGCTCCAGCAGGGCGAGAGCGTCGTCCACGCTCTTTGCCCGCCGGTACTCGAATGACGCGGGAACCTGCACGACGGCCTCCTGGTGCAGCGCCTCTGACGACGGCGGGCCCGCGGCACGGACCGGACACCGCACGAGCGCACTGTCGCCCCGGCGGCCACCCGGGTCAACGGCGACTGAAGGGAATGGTTAAGAGCCGTCCACGGCTGACATACGGGGTGGCCTGTTATCGCGGGAGGCGGCGATGACCCTCACACAGCTCAGGGCGTTCGTCGCGGTGGCCCGGCTCGGCTCGGTCAAGGCCGCGGCGATCTCCCTCGGGGTCAGCGAGCCCGCGGTCTCGGGCGCGGTCGCAGTACTGCGCCGCGAGCTCGGCGACCGGCTCTTCGTCCGGGCGGCGGGCGGGATCACCCTGACGCCCGGCGGGCGGCTGCTGGCCGCGGGCGCGGCCGAGATCGTGGGCCTGGCCGAGGAGACCCGCAGGCAGGTCCGCCAGGCCGGCGCGGACAGCTCCTCGCTGCGGGTCGCCGCCACCGAGACGACCGCCGAGCAGATCATCCCGCCGCTGCTGGAGGCCTTCGTCCGGCGGCACCCGGGCACGGAGACCACCACTCTCGCGGTGCCGTCCACCGCGCTCGGCGAGCTGCTGTTGGACCGACGTGCGGATGTCGCGATCAGTCCGGTCGCCGCCGAGCCCGGAGCGGTCGCCGCACAGCCGAGGCCGGACACTCTGGAGCACGTCCCGTTCCTTCGCATCCAGCTCGTGGTGGTTGCCTCGCCGCACCACGCCGGCGCCCGGCTGGACCACATCGGCGCCACCCGGCTGTACCTGCCGATCGACCGACTGTCCCGGGAGCACTGGCTGCTCGGCCCGGGCGGGCTCGACCCCGGGACGCCCGGCGGCGCGTTCCTGACGCGGCACGGCGTCGGCGACGCCGATGCGTCGATCTTCCCCAGCGCCAGCGCGGCGCTGGGCGCGACCGTCGCCGGCGACGGGCTGTCGCTCGCCGTGCTCCACCTCGTCCGAGACGAGCTGCGCCGCGGCACCCTCACCGTGGTCGCCGTCCCCGGTACCCCGGTCAACGGCGTGCTGCGGGCGGCGGCCCTGCAAGGCGACCGGCGCTCACCGGCCGCGTCCGCGCTGTTCCGGTTCGTGACCACGCCCGCCGCCGTGCAGAGCCTGCTGGCACGGGCCACCGGTGTGCCGGTGGACCACTATCGGCCCACCGTCCGGGTGAGCCTGTGGAGCTGACCGGAGACGGGTCCGGCGGGAATCGCCGGGCGGCCGGTCATCGTTGGAACGTACGTTGACGGCCGGAATTTCGGGGCACCGGGCAGATCCGGGCAGATCCGGGCAAGGAGGCCCGTCCACATGGAGTTCACCAACGAGTTCCGCGTGAGCCTGCCGACGGAAGCGGCCTGGGAGCTCTTCACCGACGTCGAGCGGATCGCCCCGTGCATGCCGGGGGCGCAGCTCACCGAGGTCGACGGCGACCGGTTCCACGGCACGGTCAAGGTGCGGGTCGGCGCGGTGACCGTGCAGTACCGGGGCACCGCAGCGTTCGACGAGTTGGACGAGGCGAACCACACTGTGCGGCTCACCGCCTCCGGGCGCGACACGCACGGCCAGGGCAACGCCGAAGCGCACATCACCGCACGGCTGGCCCCGGACGGCGACGGCACCCGGGTGACCGTCGAGACCCGGCTCAGCATCACCGGGAAGGTGGCCCAGTTCGGCAAGGGGGTCATGACGGACATCAGCCGGAAGCTGCTGGACCAGTTCACCGCCTGTCTGGAGGAGCGACTGGCCACCGAGCAGGAGACCGGGGGCGAGATCGTGCCGGCCACCGAGACCGTGCCGGCCACCGAGACCGTGTCGGCCACGCAGCCGGCGGCCGGCCCGGCGGCTGCCGAACCCGCCGCCGGGCCGGCCGCACCCGTGAGGGAGCCACCGGCCGCCCCGTCGGAGAGCGAGCCGCTGGACCTGCTCGCTGCGGCCCGCGGACCGGTGGCCAAGCGCCTGCTGCCGATCGTCCTCGCCGGGTTGATCCTGCTCGGGGTCGCGCGTCGGCTGCGCCGGGCCTGCCGGCGTTCGCAAGGGGGACACCGTGCGTGACATCCTGGACGAGGTGTACCCGTGGTTCCGCGCGGGCGAGAGCTTCGGGCTCGCCACGGTGGTCAGCACCTTCCGGAGCGCGCCCCGCCGGCCGGGTGCGGCGATGGCGGTGTCGGCCTCCGGCACCGTGGTCGGCAGTGTCTCGGGCGGCTGCGTCGAGGGCGCGGTGTACGAAGAGGCCGAGGAGGCCCGGATCTCGGGACGCCCGGTGCTGCGGTCGTACGGGGTGAGCGACGGCGACGCCTTCGAGGTGGGGCTGACCTGCGGCGGCACCATCCAGATCTTCGTCGAACCCGTGTCCAGCCGAACCTTCCCCGAACTTCCGGACGTGGTGACGTCGTTGGGTGCCGGTGAGCCGGTCGCGGTCGCCACCGTGGTGACCGGACCGGACGCCGGCCCCGGAGCGCTCGGGAGCCGCCTGGTCGTCTGGCCGGACCGCGCCTCCGGTACCCTCGGCTCCGCCGTGCTGGACCGAGCGGTGGGCCTCGACGTCCGCGGCCTGCTCGTTCACGGCACGACAACGCTTCGCCACTATGACGCCGCGGGCCGCTGCCTGGACGGTGAGCAGTTCGCCGAGCTCGGCGAACTGCTCGTGTTCGTGGGGTCATTCGTCCCACCGCCGCGCATGCTGGTGTTCGGCGCGATCGACTTCGCCGCCGCGGTCGCCGAGTTGGGGTCCTTCCTCGGCTACCGCGTCACGGTGTGCGACGCGCGGGCGGTGTTCGCCACCGCCTCACGCTTCCCGCACGCGGACGAGGTCGTGGTGCGATGGCCGCACGAGTACCTGGCCGAGGAAGCTGCGGAGGGCCGGATCGACGGCCGTACGGTGGTGGCCGTCCTCACCCATGACCACAAGTTCGACGTGCCGTTGCTGACCATCGCGCTCCGGTTGCCGCAACTCGCGTACGTCGGTGCGCTCGGCTCGCGCCGAACGCACCGCGATCGGCTGGCCCGTCTGCGCGAAGCCGGCCTGGAGGACGAGGAGTTGGCTCGGATGTCGGCACCCGCCGGGCTCGACCTCGGCGCCCGCACGCCGCAGGAGACGGCAGTCTCCGTCGCCGCCGAGATCATCGCCGCCCGCTGGGGCGGCACCGGTCGGCCGCTCACCCGGACCGAAGGCCCGATCCACACCGCCACCGCGGCCGACGAGCAGCCGCCGTCCCCCGTGGAGGCCGGCTGAAAACGGGTCCGACCGACTGTCTCGCCACGCCTCAGGGAGGATGGCGGCCCGCTCGATGAGCCGAGGGCCACCACCAGCGCCTTGGTCCGGTCCACGTCGACTGCGGGACGCAGGCGCGCACTCCGAGGGCGTCGTACGCCTGGTGCGGCGACCTGACTGCCGCCCATCGCGTCGGGCGCGGGCGGTAGTCCGGGGGGATCTGCTCGAACAAGGCTGCGTTCGTCGTGTCCGGCTGCTCGTCGACGATCTCTCCGGCTTCGGCTCGCCGGCTTCCCCTCCGCTCCGGAGATCGCGCTCACTCGGTCGGCCCCGGGCCGGTGAGCAGGTCGAGCAGGCCGGCGGGGGCGTTGTCGTCGAAGATCAGCCGGTGGTTCCTGGCGGATTCGGCCGCGAACCGGGCGCTGCGGGGAAAGAGGGCCTGCTCGTACGCCGCAAGGGCGGCTTCGACGTCGTCGGGATGTGCGGCGATGGCTTCGCCGAGTTCGGCGCCGTCCAACATGGCGAGGTTGGCGCCCTCCCCGGCGAACGGTGACATGAGGTGGGCGGCGTCGCCCAGCAGCGTCACTCCGGGAACGCGGTCCCAGCGGTGGCCGGTCGGCAGGGCGCTGATCGGGCGCGGGGCGAGGGCTGTTTGCCCGTCAGTGATGAGGGCGGTGAGTTCAGGCGCCCATTCGGCGAACTCCGCCGCGACCCGGGCCGCCGCGGTCTCGGGGCTGGCGGCAATGGCGGCGATCCACTCCTGCGGCTTGTCGAGCGCGACGTAGGTGTGAAGAACGGCGCCGGCCTCTCGGTGGCCGAGGATCCCCTTGCCGGCGGTGACGGCGAACAGGGAACCGTCGCCGACGGCCTCGGCCGCTTCGGGGTGGCGCTGGTCGGCGTCGTACAGGTGGGTCTCGATGAACGACGTACCGACGTACTCGGGCCTCGCGCCGGAGACCAGTGGCCGGATCCTCGACCAGGCGCCGTCCGCGCCGACGAGGAGGCCGGTCGTCACGGTCGGACCGTCGGCGAAGGTCAGCTCGTGCTCCCCGTCTCCGAGGGGACGGACGCCGGTGACCTTGTGTCCCCACCGGATCGTCTTGTCGGGCAGCGAGTTGATCAGGATCCGGCGCAGGTCTCCGCGGAGCACCTCAGGGCGACCGCCTGTGCCGTCGTCGGGCCGGTCGAGCAGTACCGCGCCGTGCCGGTCGAGCACGCGCAGGGCCTCGCCGCCTTCGTGGATGATCGCGCGGAACTCGTCGGCCAGGCCGGCCGCCTCCAGGGCGAGCTGCCCGTTGTACTCGTGGATGTCGAGCTGACCGCCCTGCGTGCGGGCGTCCGCCGACATGTCGGCTTCGTAGACGGTCGCGGGGACGCCGTGCAGGTGCAGGACCCGTGCGAGAGTCAGGCCGCCGAGGCCGGCACCGACGATCGTGACGGGAGTGGTCATCGTGGTTCCCCTTCGCTTGGACACCGCTCTACTGCGATCAGTGTTCGCAGTAATGGCGCCACGATAGCATTACTGCGAACAGTGAGCGCAATAGCGAGGAGGAGGGCCGATGGGAGACGCCCACGCGGTGATCTGGAACCGGCCGGAGCGGGCCGCGAAAGGCCCCGCGCCGTCCCGTACCCGGGCCGAGATCACCGGCGCCGCTATCGCGATCGCCGACGCGGAGGGTATCGAGGCGCTGTCCATGCGGCGCGTCGCCAAGGAACTGGGAACGGGCACGGCCTCGCTCTACCGCTACCTGACGTCCAAGGACGACCTGCTCGACCTCATGCTCGATGCCGTAGCGGCCGAAGACGGCGGCCCGCCCGCCCCGACCGGCGACTGGCGCGGCGACCTGCGAGGCCTGGCTCGTCGTTCCCGGACCGCCTTCCACCGGCACCCCTGGATGACCTCCCTCGCGGCAGGGCGCCCGTCGCTTGGACCGAACTCCCTCGACGTCGTCGAGCACGCACTCGCCGCCCTCGATCCCCTCGGCTTCGACATCGACGTCATGATCACCATCGTCGACACGCTGCAGGCCTTCGTCCGCGGCTACGCCATCGGCGAGCTCGCCCAGCAGGAAGCCGTCCGACGCTCCGGAGTCGGCATGCAGCAGTGGATGGACGCCCATGCGCCCTACCTCGACAAAGTCGTCGAGGGCGGGCGCCACCCACTCCTCGCACGGGTCATCCGTGATGCCGAGCTTCCCCATGCGGCCGACAGCGCCGAGCGCGGGTTCGAACTGGGTCTCGAACGGCTTCTCGACGGATGGGAGGCCAACCTCCCGGTCCGGCCCTGACCATCCGGCGATGTCGCCTGGCGGTTGATCGGGGAGCTCCGCGCCCCGATGCCGGCCTCCGCGCGCCGAATCCCCCGACGAACGCTATTCCCGCGGGGCGTCCTGGGCGATGCCGGTGACGGTCTGTTCCTGCGACGGCGTCCACGGCGCCGGATGGGCCGGGCCCTTGCGCAGGATGCGCACCCCCGGCCCGCACGCATCGCCTTGCTGCGGAAGAAGGCGAGCCCGGTCAGCCTGCCGGGGCGGTCAGGACGGCCTCGGCCACCAGCCGGAGATTCCTGATCATCGGATTCGGGTCGCCCCTCCGGCTGACCAGGACGACCTGGCTGGAAGGAGCGCCCTCGATCGGGACGGTGACGAGGTCGGGGCGCAGCGAGCTACGCCGGTCGCCGACCGGTAGCACGGCGATCGCCCTGCCACTCGCGACGAGTTCGAGCTTGTCCTCGTAGCTCTCGACTGGCGGCACGTCGGCCCCGAGGATCCGGTAGGAAGTCCAGTCCGCGGTCTCGAACAGGCACGGTGCCGCCTCCTCGCCGGCCAGTTCGTCCGCGGTCACCGACGGGCGGCCGGCCAAGGGGTGGCCGCTCGGGACCACGAGCATCCGGGGCTCCTCGTACAGGACGGTGGTGAGGAAGTCGTCGGCGGCGAGCGGCAGCGGGGCCCGCGCGATCAGGGCGTCGATGCGTTTGTCGGACAGCGCCCCGACGTCGCGGCAGCTCAGGTGCCGGGTGGTGATCTCGGCGTCCGGGTGGCGGCGCCGAAGTTCCCCTGCCGCGGCAGTGATCCTCAGGTCTTCGACGTAGCCGATGGCGATCCGTTCGATCTCGCCGCGTTCACGCACGGCCAGTTCGGCCTGACGGGCGGCCTGCAGCAGGGCTTGGGCCCGGGGGAGGAACCTCTCGCCGGCCGGACTGAGCCGGGTGCCCTGGGGGGTGCGGTCCAGCAGCCGGGCGCCGAGATGCCTCTCAAGCCGCTGGATCTGACGGCTCAGCGCAGGCTGGGCCACGTGCAGGTCGGCGGCGGCCCGGCCGAAGTGACGGTGCGCCGCCACCACGGTGAAGTAGCGCACGAGCCGCAGTTCCAGGTCCTGTCCGAGATCGTTCACCCTCCCAGCCTACGCGTCATGCCGTTTCGGAATGAGCGGGTTGCCGGACAGGTCTTGGACGGCGATGCCGTGCTGGGCGTTGACTCAAGGAGCAACGATTCCCCAGGAAGGCGACAGGTGTGATGAAGGCGATCCAGTTCCAAGAGGCGGGCGGGCCGGAGGTTCTGCGGTACGACGAGGTGCCGGTTCCCGAGATCGGCCCGGGTGAAGTGCTCGTCCGGGTGCACGCGGCGGGCATCAACCCGCCGGACTGGTACCTGCGTGAGGGGATGAAGGTCATGCCGGCCGAGATGAGGCCGGCCCTGGAGTTCCCCCTGATCCCTGGAACGGACATGTCGGGAGTGGTCCAGGCGGTCGCTCCGGACGTGCTGGGGTTCGCCGTCGGCGACGAGGTCTTCGGCATGCTGCGGTTCCCTGGATTCGACGGCCGGGCCTACGCCGAGTACGTGGCCGCGCCGGCTTCGGACCTGGCTCACAAGCCGGCCGGTATCGACCACGTACAGGCGGCCGGGGCTCCGATGGCCGCGCTGACGGCCTGGCAGTACCTGGTTGATCTCGGCCACGACATGCCGTCCGTCTTCACCGGTCGGGTGCACCGGCCGGTGCCGATCACGCCGGGGATGACCGTGCTGGTCAACGGGGCCGCCGGTGGGGTGGGCCACTTCGCGGTGCAGCTGGCGAAATGGAAGGGGGCGCGCGTCATCGCGGTGGCCTCCGGGCGGCACGAGCAGTTCCTGCGCAAGCTCGGCGCCGACGAGTTCATCGACTACACCAGGACACCGGCCGCGGACGTGGTGAGCGGTGTCGACCTGGTGGTCGACACCGTCGGTGGCCCGGACAGCTCACGCTTCCTGACCGTGCTCAAGCGCGGCGGCACCATGCTTCCGGTGTTCTTCGCCCAGTACGACCCGGAAGAGACGGCGCGTCTCGGCATCACGGTCTCGAACATTCAGGTGCGTTCCAACGGACTCCAGCTCGCCGAGATCGGGCGCCTGTTCGACGCGGGGAGGCTGAAGGTGGGGGTGGACAGCACCTACCCGCTGCCCGAGGCCGGCCAGGCGCACGCGCGGGCCGCGCAGGGCCACATCCAAGGCAAGATCGTTTTGACGGTGGTCTCGTGACAGCCGGACTCCGGCAGCCGGTGGCGCACTACACCCACGCCCTGGACGGGCCGAACGCCGAGCTGTAAGCGGGAGGAGCGCCCCGCCCCGCCCGGGTGGCGGGCCCCTGCCTCCCCGGCTGATCTGTTTGCGATCAGCCAGGGAGGTTCCTCAACCACCCCGAGGACGGTCGGCGTTGTACGTCGTCCGGCACGGCCGGCGGCTCGCGGCGGCGATGATTCGATCAGCTATCCGTCGCCCGCGCGCCGCACCGGAGAGATCGCCGTCCACTTCTGGACCGAGCGGATCGGTGATACCGGCGTCCATTGCGGCCGCGAGCTCGCCGCCGTCCTGGTCAGGCCCTGACAGCAGACCCGCGCTCGGACCCCCTGCGCCGTGCATCGAAAGCGCGGACAGGCCGGACGGGGGTGATGCCCCGGTCCGGCCCGCCCGCTCCCTTCTAGAGGTCGAGCTGGTGCCGGTGCGTCGTGTGCGTGGGGGTGTAGCCGAGATCGTCGTTGATCCGTCTCATGTGCGTGTTGCTCCCGGCGGTGTCGGTCAGGAGGCCGCCGAGGTCCGGATAGTCCCCGTGGGCCTGTCGGATCGAAGCGGCTTTCATCCATCGGCCGAGGCCGTGTCCACGGTGCTCGGGCAGCACGCCGGTGCCGTAGTGCTGTCCGTCGCCCGCGCCGTTGCCGGGGATGACGAGTTCGGTGAACCCGGCGATCGAGCCGTCGGAGGCGTCGATGGCGACGACGGTGTGCAGGTGGTCGCCGCGCTGCTCGACGGCCTTCGCCGCGGCCCGCAGGCGGTCCGCGTCCCAGGTCACGGTGCCGTGGTCGGTGTCGTCCATGGGCATGTCGTCCATGGCGCGGCGTGAGGCGGCGAACCTCTGGGCGAGGCCGTCGGGGACGGTTCCCTGCCACGACATCAGCCGGTAGCCGGGATGCGGACGCTCGATGATCTCTCCGAGGACGGCGGTATCCACGTCGGTCAGTGGCAAGCGGGTGAACCTCAAGGTGAGGACCTTCCGGAAACCGCGCGCTGCCAGGAAGCGGTCGCCGGGCGATCCGGCTTCCGCCTGCGCGACGACGCAGCGTCGGGCGTTGTCCCGGGCGGTGGCCACCGCGGTGTCGAGGAGCCGGGAGCCGATGCCCTTGCGGTGCTCCGCGGGATGAACGCGGAGGTCGAGCTCGGCCAGGTGCTCCTGTCCGCCGTCGAACAGGCGCAGAAAGGCCGTCCCGGCAGGAATGGAATCCGCGTCCGACGCCAACCAGGCAAGACGCCGGCCGTGCGGCCCGTGAGCGGGGTCGGTCAGTGGGGTGATGCGAAGGGACAAGGTGTCTCCGTCGTGAGGAGGTGGCAAGGGTCAGTACGCGAGCTCGACTCCCGGGCGCTCCTGCGCATGTGCTCCACACCTCCTCGTCGACGGCGCCGGCCTGCACCGATGCAGGCGGCCGGGTGAACCTAGCCGGCCGATCGGCTCCTGGGCAACTGGTTAACGACAAGGCGGTGGGCGTGTGTGGTCACAGCCGCTACCTGGACTAATCGCAGTGCACCGGGCTTCAGCCCGGTGGTGTACTGCCGGACTATCGACAGCGGCGCGCCGCCGACTGATCCGGCGAAGTACGAACCGGACCACAGACGCTGTGCCCGCCAGTAGTGCTTGACCAGCTCGGGGTACTCCTGCCGCAGCCGGCGCGAGCTGACGCCTTTGAGCGAGTTGACCAGCTTGGACAGGGCGACCTTCGGCGGGAAGTTCACCAGCAGGTGGACGTGGTTGTTCTCGCCGTTGAACTCGACCAACTCCACCTCGAAGTCGGCGCACACGTCCCGCATGATCTCTTCGAGCCGGGTCAGATGCCGCTCGGCGAATACCTTGTGACGGTACTTCGTCACGAAAACCAAGTGCGCATGCAGGGCGAAAGCGCAGTGCCGACCAGTGCGGATGTTCTGATACTCAGCCATAAACCAAAATGGTACGGTGCTGACCGTGCAGCTCAGGTACAGCTTCCGCGTGTACCCGAACGGGCCTCAGCGTTCCGCGCTGGCCAGGGCGTTCGGGTGTGCACGGGTGGCCTTCAATGATGCCCTCCGGGCACGTGAGACCGCCCGCGCCGCCGGGCTGCCGTTCATCCCGTCCGGCGAGCTGTCCAAGCAGCTCACGGCCGCGAAGAACACCCCCGAACGGGCATGGCTCGGCGAGGTGTCCGCCGTGGTGCTGCAACAGTCCCTCCGGGACCTGGACACCGCCTACCGGAACTTCTTCGACGGCCTCAAGGGCATGCGCCCGAAGATGGGACCGCCCCGGTTCAAGTCCCGCAAGGACACCCGGCAGGCGATCCGCTTCACCGCGAACGCCCGATGGAAGATCACACCGGGCGGCGACCTATCGCTGCCGAAGATCGGCGACGTGCGGGTGAAGTGGTCCCGCGCCTTGCCGTCCGTGCCATCCTCGGTGACGGTGATCAAGGACAGCGCAGGCCGGTACTTCGCCAGCTTCGTTGTCGAGACGGACCCCGAGATCCTTCCCGAGACCGAACCGGTCACCGGTCTCGATCTCGGCCTCGGACACTTCGCCGTCCTCTCGGACGGGCGGAAGATCGACGCCCCGAAGTTCCTCCGGCGCGCAGAGAAGAAGCTCAAACGCGCACAGCAAGCCCTGTCCCGTAAGGCCAAGGGCAGCAAGAACCGCGAGAAGGCCCGTCACAAGGTCGCTCGCAACCACGCACGGGTGGCCGACGCCCGGCGCGAGTTCCACCACCAGGTCTCCACCGGACTGATTCGCGAGAACCAAGCAATCGCGGTGGAAGACCTGGCGGTCAAGGGACTCGCCCGCACACGGCTCGCCAAGTCCGTGCACGACGCCGGATGGTCGGCGTTCGTCACCATGCTGGAGTACAAGGCCGCGAAGTACGGCCGGAACCTGATCAAGATCGGCCGCTTCGAGCCGACCTCCCAGGTGTGCTCCCACTGCGGCGTCAAGGACGGCCCCAAGCCGCTGAACATCCGCGTCTGGCAGTGCCAGGCGTGCGGCGTCTGGCTGGACCGGGACGTCAACGCCGCCGTCAACATAGCCACGGCCGCCGGACTGGCGGTGTCAGCCTGTCGAGCGCGGGTAAGCCGGGGACCCGTCCCCGCACAGCGCGAAGAAGCAGGAACCCACCGAGACGGTCAGACGACCGTGGTAGGAATCCCCGCCCTTTAGGGCGGGGAGCGGAAGTCAACGCACCCAACAGCCTGCGAGTCATCCGGAGGAGACACCCCGACAAGATCTGCACCCATCCGATATTCCCTTGGGCCTGCTGCCTCCTCGCTGTTGACTGGAGTCCGGCACCGGCGAGCCGCCCGGCGATTGCGGAGGGGGATCTGTGGAGGATCCGGCGTTCACCGTTCTGCTGACCGGCCCCTCGGGCGGCGGGCCGGCGGCCCTCGGAGCGGTCCGCTCGGCCACCGGCCTGAGCCTGTGGCGCAGCAGACGACTCATCGACGGCGCACCCGCCGTCGTCTGCAGCGACGTGCCGTTCGACGCCGCCACGCGCACCGCGAAGAACCTGCGTCGAGCCGGCGTGGCGGCCGCCGTCCGGTGCGGCTGGTGCCGGCGTACCGTGCCCGACGACGGGACCCTGGTGGACCCCGGACCGTGCACCTCCCCGATCTGGCCGGCCGCCCGCTGCCAGGCCAACTCGCTCAGCACCTGCGACTGCGCGTTCTGTGCCGTTTAGGGCCGGCTCGCCGTGACCGACCGGCCGTCGACGGCACCGGGCCGGTACGGGCAGCCGCCCCGCCGCGCCGGACACCGATCGCCGGGCCGAACGCCCGCCGACGCCTGCACCGAATCCGCGGGCCGCCTGCCCGGGAGCCGGGCGACCCTGATGGCGGCCGCGCAGTGAAACGGAGGCAGCACGCATCACCCGTCCCGTGCCGCCTGTGGACCTCGTCGGCCAGCAGTCGCGGAGCCGTGTCGGCCCGTCCAGAAGACGGGTCAACTGCCCGGGTGGGACGCCGCCCAGCCGTTTTCGAGCAGCGCGAAGACCTCGCCGGCGGCTCGGCGCGGTTCGGAGTGCCGCAGGACGAGGCTGCGGGCCTCAAGGGCGAAGCGGGCCAGGGCGGCGCAGCTGACGTCGTCCTCGGGCGCGCCGACGGCCACGGCGATGGCCCGCGCCAGGGCCGCCTCGTGGCGCGTCCACATGCGGTGGGCGTAGTCGCGCAGTGCAGGGGTCTCCTGCACCATGCGCGTGAAGTCGGCGAACCGCGGGTCCGCGGCGTGGATGGCGAGCTGGGTCTGCTTCAGCAGGAGGTGCTCGCGCAACGCCTGCGGGATCGACTGGCCCGGGGGGCGCTCGCGCACGGCCGCGACGAGTGCCGCCTCCAGGTCGTCGTCCTGGTCGAAGACCAGGGCCTCCTTGCCGGAGAAGTGCTTGAACAGGGTGGTGACCGAGACGTCGGCGGCGTCGGCGACGTCCTTGACGCCGACCCGGTCGTAGCCGCGTTCGAGGAACAGCTTGAGTGCGGCGTCAGCCAGGGACTGACGGGTCTGGGCCTTCTTGCGCTCGCGGCGCCCGCTCGGTTCGGTCACGCGTCCACCGTACCGCTAAGTACATCCACTATAAAAGTGGAGTCATTGCACTTATTGATCGGATGTGTTTTCTTGGTGGCGCCAGGCCTCCCGGCACCACCCACTTCCCGAAGGACGCTCCATGAACCCTGCTCGTGATCCCCGCATCGCGATCGTCGGCGCCGGACTCGGCGGCCTCACCTGCGCCCGGATCCTCCGGCAACACGGCCGCTCCGTCACCGTCTTCGAACGCGAGGCGGACGCCGACGCCCGCCCGCAGGGCGGCACCCTCGACATGCACGCCGACACCGGCCAGGCCGCCCTGGACGCGGCGGGGCTCCTCGACCGGTTCCGCACCCTCGCCCGCCCCGAGGGGGACGAGTGGCGCGTGCTCGACTTCGCCACCGCGGCCCTCCTGGCGCAGCAGGGGCCCTCCCCCGACGGCGGCCGGCCGGAGATCGACCGAGGCCACCTACGCGGACTCCTCCTGGACTCGCTCGCCGAGGACACGGTGCGGTGGGACCGCGCCGTCACCGGTGTCACCCCGCTGCCGGACGGCACCTGCCGGCTGCTCTTCGGCGACGGTGCCGCCGAGGACTTCGACCTGGTGGTCGGCGCCGACGGCGCCTGGTCGCGTGTCCGCCCGGCCCTGTCGCACGCCGCACCCCGCTACACCGGCGTCACCTTCGTCGAGGCCGGATTCGACCACTGCGACACCCGCCATCCCGACCTCGCCCGGCTGGTCGGCAACGGATCGATGCTGGCGAAGGGCGCAGGCAGGTCCCTGGTCGCCCAGCGCAACAGCAACGGCCACATCCGCGCCTACATCGCGCTCCGCGCGCCGGAGAACTGGCACGTGGCCGCCGGTATCGAGCTCGGCGACCAACGAGCCGTGCGGACGCACCTGCTGCGGATGTTCGACGGCTGGGACGAGAGCCTGCGCTACATCCTGAGCAACAGCGACAGCGGGTTCGTCCACCGGTCCCTGTTCGTTCTGCCCGCGCCGCACACCTGGGAGCACGTTTCCGGCGTCACGCTGCTCGGCGACGCCGCGCACCTCATGCCCCCGGTCGGGCTGGGCGCCAATCTCGCCATGCTCGACGGCGCCGACCTCGCCCACGCCCTCGTTACCGAATCCAGCGTCGACGACGCCGTCCGCGCCTACGAGAGCATCATGCTGCCGCGCTCGGCCGAGGCCGCGACGAGCAGTGCGCAGGGCCTCGACCATCTCGTTCCCGTGACGGCCACCTGAACCGACCCATCGCCCCCGGCCCCGCGGCCGATCCCGCGTCGATGACGCGGACGCTCGACGGCGGTGGCATCCGCCCCAGGGCGGCATCGCTCGGCCTGGGGCGGCTCCAGGCCGTGTGTCGGAAGTGGATCTCGAGACGTGAACGATCTCGGCTCATGGCGCGGGGAGATCTCACGGACGATCAGTGGGCGGCGCTGGAGCCGTTTTGACTTCCGCTCCCCGCCCTAAAGGGCTAAAGGGCGGGGATTCCTACCACGGTCGTCTGACCGTCTCGGTGGGTTCCTGCTTCTTCGCGCTGTGCGGGGACGGGGCCCCGGCTTACCCGCGCTCGACAGGCTGACACCGCCAGTCCGGCGGCCGTGGCTATGTTGACGGCGGCGTTGACGTCCCGGTCCAGCCAGACGCCGCACGCCTGGCACTGCCAGACGCGGATGTTCAGCGGCTTGGGGCCGTCCTTGACGCCGCAGTGGGAGCACACCTGGGAGGTCGGCTCGAAGCGGCCGATCTTGATCAGGTTCCGGCCGTACTTCGCGGCCTTGTACTCCAGCATGGTGACGAACGCCGACCATCCGGCGTCGTGCACGGACTTGGCGAGCCGTGTGCGGGCGAGTCCTTGACCGCCAGGTCTTCCACCGCGATTGCTTGGTTCTCGCGAATCAGTCCGGTGGAGACCTGGTGGAACTCGCGCCGGGCGTCGGCCACCCGTGCGTGGTTGCGAGCGACCTTGTGACGGGCCTTCTCGCGGTTCTTGCTGCCCTTGGCCTTACGGGACAGGGCTTGCTGTGCGCGTTTGAGCTTCTTCTGCGCGCCGGAGGAACTTCGGGGCGTCGATCTTCCGCCCGTCGTCCGAGGACGGCGAAGTGTCCGAGGCCGAGATCGAGACCGGTGACCGGTTCGGTCTCGGGAAGGATCTCGGGGTCCGTCTCGACAACGAAGCTGGCGAAGTACCGGCCTGCGCTGTCCTTGATCACCGTCACCGAGGATGGCACGGACGGCAAGGCGCGGGACCACTTCACCCGCACGTCGCCGATCTTCGGCAGCGATAGGTCGCCGCCCGGTGTGATCTTCCATCGGGCGTTCGCGGTGAAGCGGATCGCCTGCCGGGTGTCCTTGCGGGACTTGAACCGGGGCGGTCCCATCTTCGGGCGCATGCCCTTGAGGCCGTCGAAGAAGTTCCGGTAGGCGGTGTCCAGGTCCCGGAGGGACTGTTGCAGCACCACGGCGGACACCTCGCCGAGCCATGCCCGTTCGGGGGTGTTCTTCGCGGCCGTGAGCTGCTTGGACAGCTCGCCGGACGGGATGAACGGCAGCCCGGCGGCGCGGGCGGTCTCACGTGCCCGGAGGGCATCATTGAAGGCCACCCGTGCACACCCGAACGCCCTGGCCAGCGCGGAACGCTGAGGCCCGTTCGGGTACACGCGGAAGCTGTACCTGAGCTGCACGGTCAGCACCGTACCATTTTGGTTTATGGCCGAGTATCAGAACATCCGCACTGGTCGGCACTGCGCTTTCGCCCTGCATGCGCACTTGGTTTTCGTGACGAAGTACCGTCACAAGGTGTTCGCCGAGCGGCATCTGACCCGGCTCGAAGAGATCATGCGGGACGTGTGCGCCGACTTCGAGGTGGAGTTGGTCGAGTTCAACGGCGAGAACAACCACGTCCACCTGCTGGTGAACTTCCCGCCGAAGGTCGCCCTGTCCAAGCTGGTCAACTCGCTCAAAGGCGTCAGCTCGCGCCGGCTGCGGCAGGAGTACCCCGAGCTGGTCAAGCACTACTGGCGGGCACAGCGCCTGTGGTCCGGTTCGTACTTCGCCGGATCAGTCGGCGGCGCGCCGCTGTCGATAGTCCGGCAGTACATCGAGCAGCAGAACCGTCCGGCTTGACGGTCTGCGGTGGGCACCGTCCACAGTGCGGGAGGGTGCCCACCGCACAGGTCAGACCCGAATCCGCAGGTAGTGCGGCGTACGTCGGGCTGATACGGCGACAGGTGCCCGTGCTGGTTTGAGATGATCGAGGTTCTCTACGCCTAACCACTCAACCTGCAAGGACACCTGTCTGGTGAAGAAGATATCGCGTCGTCGTACCGCCTCCCGCACCTCCGGCGGGCGCTGGACCAGGTTGGACGCTCGGGTGGGTGGGGTGGACGGGTCGCTGACCGAGAACGGCGGCCTGGTGCTGGTGGCCGAGCTGGACCGGGTGCTGGGGGTCACGGCCGCTCTTGACGCCGGGATCGGGCCGGTCAAGGTACGTGATCGGGGCCTGTCGGGTGGGGAGTTTGCGCTGGCAACGGCGGTGGTTCAGCTGACCGGCGAGGACCACCTGGTCGGCTTCGACCGGCTGCGCGCGGACGTGGTGGGCGAGGGGCTGCTGCCCGCGCCACTCCCGGCCGCGACCACCGCCGCCACCTTGGCGGCACGCTTCGGCCAGGTGCAGCGCGAGGGCATCGAGACCGCGTGCGCCAAGGTCACCGCCCGCGCGCTCGCCGCGCTGCCGGCCAGGGATCGGGCCCCGATCCTGTCCGGGTCGGTCACTATCGACCTGGACGCCAAGGACGTCGAGGTGTTCTCCACCCGCAAGGAACGGGTCGTCCGCTCCTACAAGGGCGAGGTCTCGGGGCGGGTGCACGCCGCGCACTGGGCCCAGGCCGGCACCGTCCTGGCCGCCGATCTCCTCGACGGCCGCTCGGACGGCCGCACCGTCGCCCCTGCCCAGATCGACCGGGCCGTGGACGCCGTGCGCACGGCCGGAGCCACCGGGCAGATCCTGATCCAGGGCGATACGGGCTACTACGCGGGGAGGGTCGCCGAGAAGATCGTCGCCCGCCGGGCGCTGTTCAGGCTTGCCGTACCGCGAAGCCGACCGCTGTGGCGGGCGGTGGCCGCCGTGCACGTCGACGACTGGATCGACGCCCTGGACTACCCGGCCGCGCAGGTCGCACTGTTGGACTACGCGCCACCCGGCTGGCCCGAAGGCACCCGGGTGATCGCGCGACGGGTGCGCTACGACGCCGCCGAACTGTCCGCCGACCCGCGCTCGCGCCGCTCGCGCACCGTCGGCAAGGACCAGCTCGCCCTGGTCCTGGAAGGCCTGGAGGAACAGGCATACGCCTACTCGTTCATCGCCACCAACGAGCCGTTGGACCTGGACGAGGAGGTCGCGGTGGCGGAGTGGGAGTTCCGCCGCCGCACCAGGATCGAGGAACTGTTCCGCGACACCGCGCACGGAGCCGGACTCAACCACCTGCCGTCCGGCTCCCACGCCGTCAACAGCATGTGGATGTGGGGCGCGCTGCTGGCCTACAACCTCACCGCCTGGCTGCAGACGCTCGCCCCGATCGGCCGGGCCCGCCGCCGCATCGCCACCGTGCGACGGCTGCTGATCCGCCGCGCCGCCCGCTGGACCACGACCGCCCGCCGCCACGAACTCCACTTCACCGCCGAAGCCCGCGAGCTGATCGCCAACACGCTGGCCCGGATTCGAGCCCACCGGCACCTGACGGCCACCTGACCTACCGCCCCTACCGGCCCGAACCACCCATCCCCGCCCTGGAAAGCCGTCCACCCGGCACGACAGCCGGACCGTCGGCCTACCCGGAAACCCTGAACCCGGGCCAACGGCCAGCACAGAGATCAACTGACGGACCGTCGGCCACTACCTGCGGATTCGGGTCTGACCCGAATCCGCAGGTAGTGGCGGAGGCTGGTAGCTGATACGACGACAGGTGCGCTTTCGGTTTGAGAAGATTGAGGTTCCTACGCCTAATCGACTCGAACGTGAAAGTGCACCTGTCTGGTGAAGACGATATCGCGTCGCCGTACCGCCTCCCGTACTCCCGGTGGTCGCTGGACCCGTCTGAACGCCCAGGTGGGCGGGGTGGACGGGTCGCTGACCGAGAACGGCGGCCTGCTGCTGGTTGCCGAGCTGGACCGGGTGCTGGGGGTCACCGCCGCGCTGGACGCGGGGATCGGCCCGGTCAAGGAGCGCGACCGGGGCCTGTCCGGGGGCGAGTTCGCGCTGGCCTGCGCGGTGGTGCAGCTGACCGGAGAGGACCACCTGGTCGGCTTCGACCGTCTGCGCGCGGATGCGGTCGGCGAAGGGCTGCTGCCCGCACCGGTCCCGGCTGCTACCACAGCCGCCACGCTCGCGGCCCGGTTCGGGCAGCCGCAGCGGGAGGGCGTGGAGACCGCGTGCGCGAAGCTGACCGGGCGGGCGCTGGCAGCGCTGCCGGTCACCGAGCGGGCCCGGATCCTGTCCGGGCGGGTGACCATCGACCTGGACGCGAAGGACGTCGAGGTGTTCTCCACCCGCAAGGAACAGGTGGTCCGCTCCTACAAGGGCGAGATCTCCGCACGGGTGCACGCCGCGCACTGGGCCCAGGCCGGCGTGGTACTGGTCGCGGACCTGCTGGACGGCCGCTCCGACGGCCGCACCCACGCCCTCGGCCAGATCGACCGGGCCGTGGACGCCGTCCGCGCGGCCAACGCCACAGGACAGGTCCTGTTCCAGGGGGACACCGGCTACTTCGCGGGCAGGGTCGCCGAGAAGATCGTGGCCCGTGGCGCGTTGTTCCGGCTCGGCGTCCCACGCAGCACGGCGCTGTGGCGAGCGGTCGCCCGCGTGCACGAGGACGACTGGATCGACGCCCTCGACTATCCCGACGCGCAGGCCGCCCTGCTGGACCACGCACCGGCCGGCTGGCCGGAAGGCACCCGGGTGATCGCCCGACGAGTCCGCTACGACGCGGCCGACCTCTCGGCCGACGCGCGCTCGCGTCGCTCGCGGACCGTCGGCAGGGACCAGCTCGCCCTGGTGCTGGACGGCATCGCCGATCAGGCGTTCGCCTACTCGTTCTTCACGACCAACGAGGTGCTGGACCTGGACGAGGAGATCGCGCTCGCGGAGTGGGAGTTCCGTCGCCGCACCGAGGTCGAGGAACTGTTCCGCGACACCGCCCACGGCGCCGGCCTGAACCACCTGCCCTCCGCGTCCCACGCCGTCAACGCCATGTGGATGTGGGGCGCGCTGCTGGCCTACAACCTCTCCGCCTGGCTGCAGATGCTCGCACCCATCGGCACCGCACGCCGTCGCATCGCCACCGTCCGTCGCCTGCTCATCGCCCGCGCCGCCCGGTTGACCAGCACCGGTCGCCGCCGTCGGCTCCGGTTCACCGCCGCAGCGGCCAGCCTGATCGGCCAGACACTGGCCCGCATCCGAGCCCACCGCCGCCTCCAGTCCGCCTGACCGACCGCCCCGACCGGTCCAGAACCACCCGCCACCGCCTTGGAAAGCCGCCCACCCGACGCGCCAGCCGGGCCATTGGCCTACCCACATACCCCACACTCCAGCCGACGACCAGCCAAAGAGATCAACTGACAGGCCGTCGGCCACTACCTGCGGATTCGGGTCAGAGCAGGGTTCAGAATCGCTTCACCACCGGGCTGAAGCCCCGTGCACTGCGATTAGTCCAGGTAGCCACCGGGCGGTGATCGCCCGCCGTGGACGGGATGGTCGGACGCGTCGGCAAGTGCCAGACTCACGCTATGCGGATGATCATCGAGGACATGGCTCGCGACTTGGCGCAGGTGCCGGGCGTGGTCGGGGTGCTGCTCGGCGGCAGCCGGGCGCGCGGAGAGCACCGGCCCGAGTCGGACTGGGATCTCGGCGTCTACTACCGTGGCGAGCTTGACGTCGCCGCGTTGCGCGCGCTGGCCGGGCCTGGCGTGGACGTGGCCGCTCCAGGCGGCTGGGGGCCCTGGGTGAACGGTGGCGCCTGGCTGCGGGTCGACGGGGTCGCGGTGGACTGGATCCTTCGGGACCTGGACCGGGTCGAGCAGGTATGGGCCGACTGCTGCGAGGGCCGGTACGAGGTGGGGGTGCAGGCGGGTCATCCGCTCGGATTCTGGTCGCCCTGCTATGCGGGCGAGGTGGCACTCGGGCAGGTACTGGCCGACCCCGGTGGAGAGCTGACCGACCTTCGGCGGCGGACCACGAGGTATCCGGAGCAGTTGCGGGAAGCGCTGACGGCGGGTGCCTGGGAGGCGGAGTTCCTGGCCGGTGCAGCGGCGAAAGGCGCTGCACGGGCCGACATCCTCTACGTCTCCCTGTGCCTGTCGCGAGCGGTCGGCGTGCTGGTGCAGGCGTTGTACGCCGCGGACCGGCGCTGGTGCCTGAACGAGAAGGGCGCCCTGGCCGTCGCCGAGACGCTGCCGACAGCACCACCGGACTTCGGTGCGCGCGTCCGCAGCATGCTGCGGTGCCCCGGAGAGACCCCTGAGGAACTGAGCACGACGGTGGCCCGGACCCAGGCACTGATCCGGGAAGCCCTCACGATCCTGAGAACGCCCACTGCGTAGGCCGCGGATCCGACCAGGAGCCGTGTTGGTCAGGCGGCGAGCCTGGGTCGATCGCGGTAGCGTGCCTGGTCGTTGCGGGTGAACTCCTGTTGCTCGTGCCATCTCCGGTAGGCGTCGAAGTGGCCGTTGCCGCGCAGGTAGCCAATGGCGTCGTCGATGCCCTTGCGGCGGTTCTTCTGCAGCCGGGCGGTGCGGGCAGCGTGTGGAGTTGGTCGGCGACCTGCTCGGCCCCGCCCCCGAGGAGGGGGCGTGCATGGCGGCGACCCGCGCTTCGGCGGTCCGATCACCGGGAGCGTGCGGGCACCAGGGCGCGTCCCACAGGTGGGCGAGAACGTGGATGAGGCCGGTGACGATATGGACGGTCACGTCGCGGCGTTCGGCTTCGGCGGTGATGACGTCGAGTTGGTGCCGGGCTCCGTCCACGAGCACGACCCAGGGCCGGCGGTGCCCGGGGTCGCGGTGCTCGGCCTGGTCGAGAGCGGCGGCCACGACCTCGGCGGCGGTGTCGTTCACCGGGCCGGTCAGCCACTTGGAGCGGGCCTTCGGCCCGGCCCGGGCCGTCGTTCCGGTTCCGGTCCGGGGCCCGGGTCCGTGTCGGGGTTGCGGACGACGTCGTCGAGGTCCCCAACCCAACCGCCTCGGACGCGTCCTCGCGCCGCAGCGGGCCCGCCGCCTCGGCGATCGCCACCAGGATCAGGCGGGAGGCCTGGGAGGTCACCACCGTGTGCCCGGATTCCTCGGCCCTCAACATCACCGGGGCCGGCTCCGCCAGCGGGACCACCACCGACTCCTGCTCAAAACAGGCCAGTTCCCGGCACACCTCCGCGATCCGCTCACGAAGACCGTCAGCGCGACCACGCGCGTCCGCTTCCCGAGCCTCCAACGCCTCGAACAACGACGGCACCACACCGCCCCCGGTCGACGCCCGGCCCAGCGGCGGGCTCCTCGCCCGACGGCCCGGGGCGGTGTCGGCGGGGGTCGCCGTGCGGCCGCCGGGTCCGTCCCGGGCCGCGGTGTCCGCGGGCGGCGCGGATCGCGGATCAGTAGGACTGAAGCTCAATCAGGCGGCCGTCGGGGTCGCGCAGGTGGGCGCTGCGCAGGTTTGGTCCCCACTCGGGGCGGTTGGTGGGTTCGACCGCGAGCGTGCCCCCGTGGCGCAGGCAGAGGGCGAGCGATTCGTCCACGTCGGTGACGCGGAAGACCAGCATGCTCGCGTCCTGGACCGGCGGAGCCTCGACCGGGAGCTCGGAGGTGCCGACGGTGAAGGCCATCAAGCCGCGGTCGAAGAGCGAGAGGAGGGCCTGGTCGGCGACGTCCCAGTTGGCGTACGGGCCCGCGGACGAGCCCTTGACCAGGACGGCGCCCGTCAGCGGGGGAAGGACGGCCTCGTAGAAGTCGAAGCACTCGGCGAAGCGCGAGACGAGCAGGCGGTTGTACAGGGCGTCCACGGCGGGCTCCTGGGATCGACGGCCAATATTAGTGGGTCTTCACCCACTATAGGGTCGCACCATAGACTTCTGCCATGACCTCAGAGATTCCCGAGAACGCCGAGAACGCCGGAACGGGTGGGACTGCTGGAATTGCCGGAACCGTCAGGGGCGCCGGTGGGGCCGGGGCCGCCGGCCCGGCCGCGGTCTCGGGCACCGATGAGCGGGCCACCCCGCCCACGCTGCTCGACCTCAGCACTTACCTCCTCTCCCGGACCGGCAAGGCCGCCCGTGGCCGGCTCGCGGAGCGGCTGGCCGGCCGGGGCCTGCGGCTCTGGGACATGGCCGTGCTCGCCGCGCTCGCCGACTTCGGGCCGCACGCCCAGCGCGACCTGGTCCGGCGGCTCGGTGTGGACGCGAGCGACATGGCGAAGGTCGCCGACCACCTCGCCTCCGCGGGCTACGTCGAGCGGATCCGCGACACCGCCGACCGCCGACGCGTCTCGGTCAGCATCACCGGGGCCGGCCGGGCCGTCCTGGCCGAGCTGGACGAGGCGGCCCGCGCCGTCCAGGACGAGGTGCTCGCGCCGCTCACCCCGGAGGAGCGCCTGACACTCCACGAGCTGCTGCGCCGCGTCCACGGAGGCGTGCAGGGCGCGCCCTGACGGAGGGTCGGCCGGCTAGGGCCTGTTTCAAGTTCAGATCTTCGGTTTCGCCGTTTCCGGACGCTCGGCGGTTGCGTCCTGGTAGAAGTTCGGCGTGACGCGTGGTGATCTGACTGATGCCGAGTGGGAGTTGGTGGAGCCGTTTCTGCCGTTGGGCGAGCGCGGCCCGATCCCGGACCTGCGCAGGCACTTCAACGCGGTGATGTGGCGGTTTCGGACCGGGAGTCCGTGGCGTGACATCCCTGAACGCTACGGCTCCTGGTCGACCGTCTATGGCCGGTTCCAGCTCTGGGCGCTGTCGGGCACCTTCCAGACGCTGATGGACGGGATGATCGCCGAGGCCGCCGCTCGGGGGCAGGTCGATCTCAGCCTGGTCAGCGTGGACTCCACAGTCGCCCGCGCACACCACCACGCGGCCGGTATGGTCGTCGACTCCGCGCTCCTGGAGGAGCTGGAGAAGGCCGTCGCGGAGGAAAAGGGGCTTCGCGAAAGGGGCAAAATGCCTCGTTAGCGGAGGCGGCACCCCCTGTCGACGACCCGGCACGTGAGGAACGCCGCCGTGTCCGCCGGCGCCGTAGAGCCCGGCTACGGGCGGCCGAACTGGGCCGCTCGCGCGGTGGGCTGACCACCAAGACCCACCTCGCGGCCGAGCGCCGCTGCCGGCCACTGTCGTTCGTCCTCACGCCCGGACAGTCTGCTGACAGCCCGCGCTTCATCGAGGTGGTCGAGCGAATCAAGGTCCGCGTCCCGGTCGGCCGACCCCGCACCCGACCCGACGCGATAGCCGGCGACAAGGCCTACTCCTCCCGCGCCAACCGCAACTACCTGCGCCGCCGCCGGATCAGGGCGGTCATCCCGGAGAAGGCCGACCAGGCCGCCAATCGTAAGAAGCGGGGTTCACGCGGCGGTCGCCCCGTTGCCCACGATCAGGAGCTCTACAAGGAGCGCAGCACCGTCGAACGCTGCATCAACAAGATCAAGGAGTGGCGGGGCCTGGCCACGCGCTATGACAAGACCCCCGCCAGCTACCTCGCCGGACTCCACCTGCGCGGTGCCGTCATCTGGCTCCGCAGCCTCAAACCCGAATGATCCGAACTTGGAACAGGCCCTAGGTCGGCCGGGCGAGCGGAAGGGGGCGCCGGGCGCCGGCGAACTCGGGCGCCCAGCGCGGGTCCTCAAGCACGTCCGAGAGCCGGGCGACGAGTGTGCCGGTGTGCTCCGCGTGGATCATGGCGCCGCCGCCCGCGCAGACGCCGACGTGGTGCAGCGGGGCGTCCCGGCGGGAGAAGAAGAGCAGGTCGCCGGGGAGCAGGTCGCGGACGGCGACCGGGGCGGAGCGGTGGTACTGCGCGACGGTGTAGTGGGCGAGGTCCACCGCCCCGCCGCTGGCCTGGTACCAGCAGAACAGTGCAAGGCCGCTGCAGTCGAAGCCGACGGTGTTCTCGCCGAGGCACTGGCCGTTCAGGTAGCCGTTCTCCTCGTCGCAGAATCCGATGCTCGCGCCGAGCCGGTCGCCGCCGCCCCAGGCGTAGGGGACACCGATCTGCGCGGCGGCGACGGTGGCGGCCCGGCGCCCCCAGGCTGCGACCGCGTCCGGCGTGGGCGTGTCCGGTGCAGGCGTGTCGGGCGCGCCCGGCGCGCCGGAGGTCGACGAGGTGGCGGCGGACGCGGGAGCGATCCCCAGGGCCGGCGTGACGCCGGCGCCCAGGGCCAGTCCGAACCCCAACAGTCGGCGGCGGCCGACACTCCGGCCCGATGGCGAGCAGCGCATGGCGAACCCCTTGTAGCGGTGGACCACCAGGATCCCGGGCGGTGCCGGGGGCCGCCATCACCCGCACCGGTGAACCCGCGGTGGCGTCCCCCAAGTGTCGTACGGCGGTCGCCGGTAAATGGTTTGACGGGTGGTCGCGGGGTGCCGACGATGAGGCGCAAACACCTGTTCGACCCATCCGGAGCCCCAGATGAGCAGTGCCGTTCGGCTGATCCGAAACCACCGGCTCACCCAGGCCGTCGACTACGCCTACGGCGCGGCCGTGGACGCACCGGTCCGCTCGCTCTGGCTGGCCGGTGCCTGCCCGCTCGACACGGAGGGGCGGACGGTCGCGGTCGGCGACTACGCGGGGCAGGCGCACCAGGTCATGCGGAACCTGATAGCCGTCCTGGAGGACGAGGGCGCCGCGCTGACCGACCTCGTCCGGACCACGGTGTACGTGGCCTCCTCCGACCAGGCCGACCTGGTGAAGGTCTGGGAGGTCTACCGCTCGTACCTGGGGAGCCACGACGTCCCGAGCACCCTGCTCGGAGTCTCGGTGCTCGGGTACAACGACCAGCTCGTCGAGGTGGAGGCGGTCGCGGTGCTGTCGTGAGGCTGTCGTGCCGCGGCGGGGTGTGGCGGGGCGCGGCGGCGTCCCGGGTCCGGCGCGAGTTCCGGGTGGTGGCCGAGGCCTCAGCCGGCGGTGAGGGGGTCGTCCAGCCGCTCGGAGCCCTCGACGACGTCGCGTTCCATACCGCCGGCGATGAACGCGTCGCGGGCCTCGACCGGGTCGGGCGGCGAGAGCGCGGAGAGCCTGCTGCGTCCCGTCCCGCCCCGGTCGGCTCGAAGAGCACGGTCAGGGGCGACGAACGCTCGGGAGAGCTGGTCGACGGCTATCGTGTACCCCTTCCCCTTCTGTCCCGTCTGCCCCTTCACGGCCGTTCGGTTGAGAACAACGCGATGCCCCTCCGCCGACGTGTTCAACCAAGAGGTTGAGAGCGGACCGTCGCGGTCGCGGACGTCGCTCGGGTGCCGGGGGAGGGGCAGCGGTGGGCGGTCAGCCCTTGGCTGCGGCTCGCCGGGCGAGGATCGCCGCCTGCCGTTCGTCGAACCGGGCCGCCTGGACGGTCAGGGTGTCGAGCAGCAGCCCCAACTGTTCCTGCGCCTCGCGACCGTCCGGCCCCAGCCCGCCGACCTGCGCCACCTTGAGGTGGCGCAGGACGGGCAGTAGGACGTCGTCGAGGTGGACGCGTAGGTTGTACACGCCGTCGACGGCGATCCGCGCGGCGGCGCGCTCGAAGCCGGGCATGCCGTGGCCCGGCATGCGGAAGTTCGTCACCACCTCGGTGACGGCCTGCATCGCCTGGTCCGGGGCGAGTTCGAACGCGGCCCCGAGCAGGTTTCGGTAGAAGATCATGTGCAGGTTCTCGTCGTTGGCGACCTGGGCCAGCATCCGGTCGCAGACCGGGTCGCCCGAGGCGTGCCCGGTGTTGCGGTGCGAGATGCGGGTGGCCAGCTCCTGGAAGGCGACGTACGCGACCGTGTGGAGCGGGGAGTGCCGGTTGTCAGAGACGAACCCGTTGCGCATGTGGGTCATGCGGGCGCGTTCCAGCTCCGCCGGGTCGACTGCGCGGGATGCGACGAGGTAGTCGCGCAGGACGATGGAGTGCCGGGCCTCCTCGCTGGTCCACTGGTGCACCCAGGTGCCCCAGGCCCCGTCGCGGCCGAACAGGGTTGCGATCTCGTGGTGGTAGCTGGGCAGGTTGTCCTCGGTCAGCAGGTTCACCACGAGCGAGACCCGGCCGACCTCGGTGAGCGGCGACTGCTCGGCCGACCACGGCTCGCCGCCGAGCGGTCCGTCGAAGTCCCGCCCCCGGCTCCAGGGCACGTACTCGTGCGGCATCCACTCCTTGAAGACCCGCAGGTGGCGGTCGAGCTCCCGTTCGACCACCTCCTCCAGGGCCTGCAGCAGTCGGACATCGGTCCACCCGGTGCGGGTAGAGGTGCTGCTCACGGGTTCAACTCTCGATCGACGGGAAACCTACGGTTCCGTAGGTAGCGTCACCGTAGGTCGCCCGCGCCGGTGGCGTCTGGGGCCCTTGGACCCCATTTGCAGCGGAATGCGTCGCGCGGAACGGCCGCGGCCGACGAGGCGCTCCGGCGGTGCGGGCGCGGCGACCTGCGAGGGTGCCGGCGGGAGATGTCCGGGAATCCTTGACCCCATAGGTGGTCTATGCCAATCTCTCAGCCAGGTCTGGACCAATACCCCTGGAGGAGTTGCCCGGGGGGCGGCCTGAAGGAACCACGGGGAGAGTGTCGAGTTCCATGCGCAGAGGCACCGTTGGCGAGACCGCAGGAGCGCCTGAGCCGTTCCGGACGCCCGGGTCGTCCGGGTCCGGGTCCGGGTCCGGGTCCGGGGCCGATGCCGATGCCGGGGTCGGGGTCGGGGTCGGGCGCACGGTGCACGGGCTGCTGGAGCTCAGGGCGGCGGTGCAGCCCGACCGGACGGCGATCAGCACCGACGACGGCCGGAGCCTGACCTTCGCCCAGTGGCACGACGCCTCCACCGCCGTGGCGGTCGCCCTGGTCCGCCGCGGCATCCGGCCCGGCGACCGGGTCGGCCTGCTGTTCGGCCTGCGCGACTGGCCCGACTTCGCCGTCCACTACTGCGCGGTGACCCGCGCCGGCGCCACGGCCGTGCCGATCTCGGACCGGCAGCCGGCCGAGGCGGTCGCCTTCGTGCTCGGCCACTGCGAGGCAGCCGGGCTGGTCGCGGGCCCTGCCGCCCAGGTGCCGACCGGTCCGTGGTGGACCGCCTCGCCGGCCGAACTCGTGGCCGAGACGGGCGTTTCGGCCGCCGTGGCCGCCGAGCTGGAGCGGCTGCCGGCGGTCGGACCGGACGCGCCCGCCCAGGTCCTCTACACCTCCGGCACCACCGGCCGTCCCAAGGGCGTGCTGGCCACGCACGGCAACGTCGTGCACGGCACCCGGCCCCACGCCCGGCACCGACCGCTGACCCACTCCGAGGAGTTCCTGCACTGCTTCGCGGTGGGCACCAACGCGGGCCAGACCATGCTGCTGAACGCGCTGGACGCACACCCGGCGGCGCTGGTCGCCACCCGGTTCACCCCGGGCCGGTTCGCCCGGCTGATCGAGCAGCGGGCGGTCGGCAGCGTCTTCCTCGTCCCGGCGATGGCCGCCGAACTGCTCAACGCCCGTGTGCAGGAACGCTTCGACCTCTCCTCGGTCCGGCTGCTCGGCTCGACCGCCGCCGCTCTGCCGCCCACCGTGGCGACGGCGCTCACCGAGGCGTTCCCCCGCGCCGCCGTGGTCAACTACTACACCTCCACGGAGGCCGCGCCGGCACAGACCGCGATGGTCTACGACCCGCAGCGGCCGACGGCGCTCGGCCTGGCGGCGCGCGGCAGTGTGATGGTGGCCGGACCCGACGGCCGCCCGCTGCCGGCCGGCGAGACCGGCGACGTCCACCTGAGGTCTCCCGGTGCCCAACGCGCGTACTACCGCGACGCGGAGGCCGGGGCGGGCGTCTTCCGGGCCGGCTGGGTCCGGATGGGCGACGTCGGCTTCCTCGACGCGGACGGCTACCTGCACCTGGTGGACCGCGAGTCCGACGTCATCAAGTCCGGTGCGTACAAGGTCTCGACGCTGCAGGTGGAAGCGGCCGCGCTGGAGCACCCGGCGGTCGCCGAGGTGGCCGTCGTCGGCCTTCCGCACCCCGTGCTCGGGATGAGCGTCGGTGCCGCCGTCGTCGCCGCTCCGGGCGCCGAGTTCGATCCGGCCGAGCTGCGCTCCTTCCTGGCCGGGCGGCTGGCCGCCCACGAGATCCCCGGCCGGATCACCATCCTGGAGGCGCTGCCGCGCAACGAGGGCGGCAAGCCGCTCAAGCGGGCGGTACGGGAACTGCTCGCCGCCCCGGCCTGACCCGGCCCACGTCCGCTGCGGGGGCGGATGCCGGATCCAACCTCCACCTCCGGCCCCACCGGAGGTGGTTCGGCCGTGCCGCCGTCCATCCTCCGCGCGTGCCGCCACCCCGTCGTCGTCCGCTGCAGTGCCCTCCACCGTCCTTCGTGTCCGTCGTCCTTCGCGTTCGCCGTCGTACGCGACTGCCTCACCGCGCCCCGCCGGGGCGCCCCGCCCTGCCCCGCCTCGTCCGTGGCACCTCCGATCCCCGAAGCGAGTTGTCGATGCCTGAGCCGATCCCCGACCACACCACGGAATCCGCGCCGGAAGCGGCTGTTCCCGCGACGCCCGCCCAGCAGGGCGTCTGGCTCACCGAGCGCCTGGGCGCCGCCGGTGCCGGCTACCACATGCCGCTGCTGATCTCCTTCGACCGCGTGGACGCCGCCGCCCTGACCGCTGCCTGCGCCGCCATCGCCGATCGCCACCCGGCCCTGCGCGTCGCCCTCGTGGAGCAGGACGGCTCGCTGCAACTCCGCCCGTCCGAAGCCGCGTTCAGTGTCACAGAGGTCGACGCCACCGGCGTCGGGCCGGAAGGGCCGGACAGGCTGCTGGCCGACGAGACATCCCGCCCGTTCGACCTGGCCGCCGGCCCGCTCACGCGCTTCACGCTCGTCCACCGCGCCGACGGCCGCACCGACCTGCTGGTCGTCGCGCACCACGCCGTCTTCGACGGCATCTCCAAGGACGTCCTGGTCGCCGACCTCGCCGCGGCCTACAACGTCCTCGTGGCGGAGTCGGACACCCCCGGCCCGGCGCTGCCCGGCGGTCCGGTCGTGCTCCACCACCACGCCGTGCCCGCGCCGGACGCGATCCTGGTCCGCGAGGCCGCCGACCGGTTCGGCCCGCGCTGGTCCGATCCGGCCGAGGTGCTGCTGCCCGGCGTCCGGCGCACCTCGCACGGCGCCGGCCCCGGTGAGGCCGTCACCCGGACGCTCGACCCGGCCGCCCTCCGCACGGCCGCCGACTCCTGCGGCGTGACCACCTTCGAGTTCCTGCTCTCCGCCGTGCACGCCCTGCTCCGCCGGTACGGCAACACCGATGCCCCGGTGGCTCTGGCCCTCTCCACCCGGACGCCCGAACTGGCCAGCGAGATCGGTCTGTTCGTCAACGAGCTGCCGCACTTCGCGCCGCCCGCCGGCGAACCGGCCCGGACCTTCGCCGAGTTCGCCGCGGCCGTCCGGTCCGACCTGCGCGAGCTGTACCGCTTCCGCACCGTCCCGCTGGGCGCCGCGGTCGGCGGCCTCACTCCCCGCCTCGGCCTCACCCCGGTCTCCTTCGGCTACCGGCGGCGCGCGCCCGAGCCGGTCTTCACCGGCACGCACGCCCGCGTCGACTGGATGGTGTTCAACGGCACCGCCCGCAACACCCTCCACCTCCAGGTGGTCGAGGCCGAGGACGCGTGCCGCCTGAGCCTCCAGTACGACCCCGCCGTGCTCGTCCCCGAGGCGGCCCACCGGATCGCCGGGCACCTCGAAACCCTGCTCGGGACGGCGATCGCCGCCCCGGGCACCCCCGTCGACCGGCTGCCGCTGCTCGACGCGGCGGAGCTTCGGCTGGTCACCGAGGAGTGGAACGACACCACCCGCCCGTATCCGTTCGACCGCACCGTCCTCGACCTCTTCGACGCGCAGGCCGCGGCGGCCCCCGAAGCCGTCGCCGTCACCGCCGCCGACGCCACACTCGACTATCGCGAACTGCGCGAGCAGTCCGCCGACCTGGCCGGGCGGCTGGCCGCCCTCGGGGTCGGCCCCGGCTCGCTGGTCGCGCTGCACCTGGAGCGGACCTCGCTGCTGCCGGTGGCCCTGCTCGCCGTGCTCCGCACCGGTGCCGGGTACCTGCCGCTCGACCCCGGCCACCCCGCCGACCGGCTCGCCTTCGTCCTCGCCGACTCCGGCGCCGCACTGGTGCTCGCCGACGGGGAGTTGAGCGCCGACGTCGCGGCGGCCGCTCCGGTGGTGCTGCGGCTCGACCGGCCGGTCGGGTCGCACGCGACGGCGGGGGAGACCGGCGGGCCCGCCGGGCCCGCCGCCCCCGGCCCGGACGACCGCGCCTACGTGCTCTACACCTCCGGCTCGACCGGGCGGCCGAAGGGCGTGGCGATCGGGCACCGGGCCCTGGTCAACCTCCTCACCTCCTTCGCCGACCGGCTGGGCTCGGGCCCGGCCGACGTCTGGCTCGGTCTGACCTCGCTCTCCTTCGACATCGCCGGTCTGGAGTTCCACCTGCCGCTGATCACCGGTGGCCGCCTGGTCCTCGCGGAGGACGGGCTCGCCCTGGACGGGCCGGGCCTGAACGCACTGATCCGGCGCGAGGGCGTCACCCACGTGCAGGCCACGCCGTCCGGTTGGCGGGTGATCCTGTCAGGCGCGGACGACTCCGTCGGGGACGCCGCCCACGCGACTCCGTCCGCCCCCGTCGGCCCGCCCGCTCCCGTCGGCCCGGGTGCCCACGCCGGTCTGGAGGCCGTCACCGGGCTGGTCGGCGGCGAGGCGCTGCCGCTGCCGCTCGCGCGCGAGCTGCGCGCGCGGATCGCCCGTCTGTTCAACGTCTACGGGCCCACCGAGACCACGATCTGGTCCACCTGCGCGGAGGTCCCCGCCGAGCCGGCGGCGGTCGGCATCGGTCGTCCCATCGCCAACACCCGCGCCTACGTGCTCGACCACCACCGCCGGCCGCTGCCCGTCGGCGTCGTCGGCGAGCTGTACCTGGGCGGCGACGGCGTCGCCGAGGGCTACCTCGGGCGGCCCGAACTGACCGCCGAGCGCTTCGTCGAGGACCCGTACGGCCCGCCCGGCGCCCGCCTCTACCGGACCGGCGACCTCGCAGCCTGGACGGCCGAGGGCGAGCTGGACTTCCTCGGCCGGATCGACGACCAGGTGAAGATCCGCGGGCACCGGATCGAGCTCGGAGAGATCGAGGCCCGGCTGCTGGAGCACCCGGCGGTCGCGGAGGCGGCCGTCGCCGTCGACCTGGACGCCGCCGGCGAGCCGCGCCTGGTCGGCTACCTGGTGGCCGCCGACCGGGCCGGGGATGCGCCGGCCGGCCAGGCTCCGACGGCGGCAGCGCTGCGCGAGTACCTGCGCCGCAGCCTGCCGGGCTTCATGGTGCCGCAGTTGTTCGTACCGCTGGCTGCGATGCCGCTGACGCCCAACGGCAAGCTGGACCGGCGCGCCCTGCCCCCGGCGGGCGCCGTGGAGGTGCCGACGGAGGTGCAGGACGACGGTACTGCCGGGGTCGAGCCGACGGTTCCCGCCGACCCGCTGGTGGCCGAGCTGGCCGCGATCTGCTCCGAGGTGCTCGGCATCCCCGACATCGGCCCGGACGAGGACCTGTTCGACCTCGGCGCCCACTCGCTGATGTTCATCCAGATCGGCGCCCGGATCCGCAAGTCCTTCGGCGCGGAGCTCGACCTCGACGTCTTCTTCGACACCCCGACTGCGGCCGAGATCGCCGAGGCCGTGAAGGAGCTGCTGCCGTGACCGCACACCCGGACCACCGCCGGGAGGGCCTGCTGGCCGCCCTCGCCGACATCGTGGCCGACGCCACCGACGGCGAACTGGCCGCGGCCGACCTGCTGGCCGCCGCGGCCACCCCGTTCGTCGCCCTCGGGATCGGCTCGCTCGCCCAGCTCCGCCTCGTCGACGCGGTGGAGACCCGGTACGAGGTCCTCCTCGACCTCGACGGCGACGGCGACTTCCTGCGCAGCCTCGCCGCGCTCGCAGATCACCTGGTCGCCGTCCACGGCGTGGCGGAGAGCAGCGTGGCGGAGATCGATGTGGCGGAGAGCAGCGTGGCGCGGAACAGCGAGGCCCAGAGCAGGGCCGCCGCCTCAGCCTGAGCACCGTTCCCACGCCACCGCGCCCACGCGCCACCGCCACCGCCCCCGGCCCGCCCCGTGCGGGCCGGGGAGCCGCCGTGCCGGCCCCGGCTCAGCCCGCAGCCGCGGCCGTCACCCGCTCCTCGACGGCGCGCAGGAAGGGTTCCACCTCGGCGGCCGGGAAGTACCGGGTGTCCACCAGCAGCGTGGCGATCGGCTCGCCCTCGCGGTGCGCCAGCCCGAAGAAGAACCTGCTGTCCTGCCGCACCCACCGCGGCCGCCACGAGAACCGCCCGGCCGGCAGCCCGCCCGGGGCCACGGGCCCGCAGGGAGCGGCCTCGCCGCCGGGGGAGCGGTCCGGCGGTCGGTGGTCGTTGAAGAACGCGTTCAGGTCCAGCGCGGTGCCGCGCCGCAGCTCCTCCGCCGCCACCGTCTCCGCGAGTGCGGCGGGGTCGTAGTGACCGTGCCGGGAGGTCTGCAGCTGGGCGCGCCAGGCCTGTCGGGCGAGCTCGTCGAACGGGCCAGCCGTCCCCAGCACGACGAGCCCGTTCTGGGCGAAGGCTCCGACGGCCGTGCGCTGCGCCTCGGTGACCCGGTTGCCCAGGATCACCTTCAGCGGCACCGACGCCGCACCCGTGCGTGCGCCCAGCTCCAGTCCGACGGCCGCCAGCACCACGGCGCTCGGGGACGTACCGGTGCGCAGCGCGGCGACCCGGCCGGCGGCGTCCAGCCGGGGGCAGACGAGCTGCCCCTCCCACCACCGCTCGGCCGCGCCGGCAGGCTCGGGCCGGTCCGCCGTCGAGCCCACCGCCTCGGGCCCGACCGCCTCGGGCCACAACGAGTTCGGGATCCCGGCCAGTTGGCGGGTCCACAGGGCGGCGGCCGCCGCGCTCCGGGCGGCCGCCGGCGGGCTCGCCTCGTACGCGGCCTGCTCCCGCGGCTGCCGGCCCGGCACCGGCGGCGGGAGGGTGCCCGGGCGGCGGCGCTGCTGCGCGAGCAGCCGGCGCAGGTCGTCCCGGACCACCAGGGCGCCGGTGCCGTCGGCGGCGATGTGGGCCATGGTCAGCACCGCCCCGGTGACCAGTCCGTCCACCAGCACGGCGCTGACCCGCAGCGGCGGCGGGGCGCCGAGGCGCCCGTCCCGGTCCGGGCCGGTCGCCGACAGCTCGAAGCGGACGGCCTTGTCCCGGGCGGCGACGCGCTGCAGGACGACCGCCAGGGGCCAGCCCGCCGGGGCCACGACGAGTCGAACGTCCAACGTGCCGGTTCCTGCGAGCAGTTGCTCCAGGCCCCCGTCGGACGTCGTGCGGTACAGCGTGCGCAGTGACTCGTGCCGCTCCAGCAGTGCCCGTACGGCCGAGCCGAGTGCCGCCGGCTCGACGGGGTGCCGCAGCTCCACGGGCAGGGCGATGTTGAAGTAGTGGTCGTCCGGTGCGTACCAGGAGATGGGAGCCCAGATCGTCCGCTGCCCCCACGTCGCCGGGCCCGTCGCGTGCGCGAGCCCCTCGAAGCGGACCTCCAGGTGCCCGCCGTCCACCAGCGGTACGCCGCCGTCGTGCTCGTTCTCGTCGTCCACCTGGATCCCCCGGTTCGTCTCTGCCCACAATGGTTCAGACCAATACGTGGCACCGGATCCTAGGCCCCCGCCTCCCGCGGGGCCAGGAGTGTCCGGACGTCGGCCGCCCCGGTGCCCGGGCCGGGCTGCCGCCGGCCGGGCGGGTCGGGGATCATGGGGGCGTGACACGCATCCTGACCCGCAGTGACCTGGAGGCCGTGCTGGAGCCGGCGGCCTGCCTGGCGGCCCTGGCGGACGGCTTTCGAAACGCCGACGAGTGGTCGGCGTCCGGGCAGCGGGTCCGGGCGGACCTGCCGTTCCCCGGAACGGCCACCGCTCTGATCCCCGGGCTGCTGCCCGGCGTGGACGGCTACACGGTGAAGGTGAACGCCAAGTTCCCCGGCGCCCGCCCGGCGCTGCGCGGGGTGATCTGCCTGCACCACGGCCGCGACGGGGAACTCCTCGCGCTGCTGGACTCCGCCACCGTCACGGCCTGGCGCACCGGCCTGGCGGCGGCCCTGGGGACGCACGTCCTCGCGGAGGCCGACCCGGACGGGAAGGCGGTGCTGGGTGTGATCGGCGCGGGCGCACAGGCGGAGCTGACGGTGCGTGGGCTCCGCAGCCTGCGGACCTTCCGTGACCTCGTGGTGCACGACACCGATCCGGCGCGGAGCGCGGCCTTCGGCGTCCGGCACGGCGGGCGGACCGTCGGCTCCGCCGCGGAGGTCGCCGCGGCCGCGGACGTCCTGCTGCTGGCCACCTGGTCGCGGGAGCCCCTGTTGCACCTCGCCGACACCCGGCCCGGCCAGCACCTGACGTCGCTCGGGGCCGACGAGCCCGGTAAGCAGGAGCTCTCCGCGGATCTGCTCGCCGCTTCGCTCCTGGTGGTCGACGACCGGGAGCCGGCGGCCGCTGCCGGGGCGCTCGCGGCAGCCGGCATGCCCGCCTCGGCCGCCGCGGCGACCCTGGGCGAGGTCCTTCGCGGCGAGCACCCGGGTCGTACGGACGGCGCGGCGCGGACCGTCTACGCCCCCGTCGGGCTGCCCTGGCAGGACCTCGCCCTCGCCGGCCTCGCCCTCCGGCGGGCCGAGGCGTGCGACATCGGGGCGAGGATCGACCTGCTCTCCTGACCCGGTGCCTGCCCCTCCGGCGTCCGGCGGCCAGACGGGAGGCCGCCCCGGAGCCACCCTCAGCCCACCCCGCAGGTCGCCCCGGAGCCGGAGGCCGCTCCGAGACCGGACGCCGCCCCGGAGCCGGAGGCCGCCCGGGCCCTGTGGGGAAGCGCCTCGTGCGGATGCCCGACCGACATGGATCGAACGGGGTCCGACTTCGGCGGTGCCGGCGCGATGAGGTGGCCGGATCTTCGCCCGACGTGACCGGATGTCGCTCCCGTCGTCCGCCTCCGCGCCCCGCTTCGCATGTCAGTGCGGCGCGACATGATGGGCTCATGAAGGACGCAGCCACCTCGGCCTCCCCCGCTTCCCTGGCGTCTCCCGACGCCTACGTCGGCGCCGTCGCGACGGCCGTCCGGGCCGCCGCGGCGTACTACGCCGACGGTTCCACCCCGCTCGGCGACGACGAGTACGACGCCCTGGTGCGCGCCATCGGGGCCTACGAGGCAGAGCACCCGGACGAGGTGCTGCCGGACTCGCCGACCGGCAAGGTGGCCGGCGGCGCGGCGGTCGGCGACGTTCCCCACTCCGTGCCGATGCTCTCGCTCGACAACGTCTTCTCCGCCGAGGAACTGGAGTCCTGGGCCGCCGGGCTGGAGCGCCGGCTCGGCCGGCCGGTCGCCGCCTGGTGCGTGGAGCCCAAGCTGGACGGCCTCGCCGTCGCCGCCCGCTACCGGGCCGGCCGCCTCGCCCGGGTGCTGACCCGGGGCGACGGCCTGGCCGGCGAGGACATCACGCACGCCGCCGACGCCGTGCTCGGCCTGCCCGAGCGGCTGGCCGAGCCGGTCGACATCGAGCTGCGCGGCGAGGTCCTGCTCACCCAGGAGCAGTTCGACCACGCCAACGCCGTCCGTACCGCGCACGGTGCCACCCCGTTCGCCCACCCGCGCAGCGGCGCCGCCGGCACCCTGCGGGCGAAGGACCGGCCCTACCGCGTCGAGCTCACGTTCTTCGCCTACGGCGCGGTCGGTCTGCCCGGCGCCGACCACGGCGACCTCGACCACGGCGACCTGCTCGCCCGGCTCGCCGAGCTCGGGGCCAACACCGCGGCCAGCACGGCCGCCGATCCGCGCCGCTGCGCCACGCTGGCGGAGGTCGCGCAGCGGATCGAGGAGATCGCCGCCCTGCGCGCCGCGCTGCCGTTCGGCATCGACGGGGTCGTGGTCAAGGCCGACGCGGTGGCCGACCAGCAGGAGGCCGGCTCCGGCTCGCGCGCCCCGCGCTGGGCGGTGGCCCGCAAGCTCCAGGCGCAGCACAAGGTCACCCGGCTTCTCGGCGTCGAGTGGAACGTCGGCCGGACGGGCATCATCGCGCCCCGCGCCGTCCTGGAGCCGGTGGTCATCGACGGCGTCACCGTCACCTACGCCACCCTGCACAACCCGGCCGACATCGAGCGGCGCGGCCTGATGATCGGCGACCAGGTCTTCGTCTACCGCGCCGGTGACGTCATCCCGCGGGTGGAGGCGCCGCTGGTGGACGAGCGCACCGGGGCCGAGCAGCCGGTCGAGTTCCCCGCGGTCTGCCCGCGCTGCGGCGACGCCGTCGACACCTCGGAGCAGCGGTGGCGCTGCGTGCGCGGCCGGGGCTGCCAGGCGGTCGCGTCGATCGTCTACGCCGCCGGGCGGGACCAGCTGGACATCGAGGGCCTCGGCGGCACCCGGGCCGTCCAGCTCGTCGAGGCCGGGCTGGTCGCAGACCTCGCCGATCTCTTCACCCTCACCAAGGAGCAGCTCCTCACCCTGGAGCGGATGGGCGACACCAGTGCGACTACTGCCTTTAGTTGACACATACTGACGATATCTGTCATCAAGATCATGGGCGTGCTGTTACGTTCTGTGATTCAAGATCCTAAATGTCGTTTCAGGGCGAAGTCAGCACGGAACCGACCTGGATGGGATTCGCTCATGCCGAGCCAGCACCACCTGACAGGTTCCAATGACGATCAGCTATCGATCAATTGCCTGACGACTCAGACCGGTGGCTGTGGGTCGTATTGGATGACCCGACGGACCTGACGCGCACGCTCCGGCGACGCCAGTCGACTAACCAAGTAGAGTGCCATATCGATGCCGGCTGAGACGCCAGCGGAGGTGATCACGTCGCCCTCGTCGACGAACCGGGCGTCGGCACGCACATTGATGGTCGGGTCGATCTCCTTGAGTAGATCAAGCGATCCCCAGTGTGTGGTGGCTGAGCGATCACGCAGCAGTCCGGCCGCGGCGAAGACCAACGAGCCGGTGCACACGCTGGTCATCAATGGTACAACTCGGCGCTGCTGGCGAATCCATTCCAGGTGCTGGGTGTCCTTGAGCTGGGGACGGGTTCCCAGACCGCCAGGATGCAGCAGCACATCCAGTCTCGGCATTTCGGCCACCGAGAGGTGTGCCTGGACGGCCAAACCATTTGCGCAGGCGGTGGGGCCGCCGTCGAAAGAAGTGCAGAATACGGCCCAGCCGTCCTCGGGGTAGTTGCGTGTCCAGAACGACAGGACCTCCCAAGGGCCAATTGCGTCCAGCTCCTCGACACCGGGGAACAGGAAGATCCCGATCTGACGCACATCTCTATCGCTCATACGCACATCCAAGCAGCTCAGATCCTCCACAGCCACGCGACTTCTTTCCCGCACCGGTCCTCTCCGACCACGATGGCCCGGCGCATGTAAACGTGGTATGGAACCCCCTTTTAATGAACGCGACATCGGCCATCCGCGCTGCGCAGACACACCCCGGATCCCGTTGAGTCTTACAAATGCTGGAGCACTCCCCAGGCGTAGGCATTCAGGATTGCTCCGCTCATGACAGCCAGGCGCTCAAGCCTCCTTTGCGTGGGCTGCCGACCGCTGAGTTCACCCGGGGACCGTCTCGCCGGCGCGCAGGGGTTGCGAGGACAGGGGATCTCCACCGCCGACACGTTCCTTGGTTGCGGTAGTGCGGGATCACCTCGCATTGCCCACCCGGGGCGGACGCCTTGGAGGCGCGGCCACCATTGATCGACGATCGAACGTACCCTCGCCTAGCGCTTCGTCTGTCGCTGCCAGGCGCTGCAGTGTCAGTGCCTTGAGTGGCCTGGTACTTCGTGCACCATAACATGACGCCCGCCGGCCTGATGCGGGTACTCCATTCGGAATTGCTTCCATTGGCTGAAATTGGCGTGTCGCGGAGCACTGGCAGGACAGCGCCATGGTGACATGTAAGTACCCCTGCATCACCGCCGTTACCGATTTCACCGAAGGATGACATGACAGACTCGCACTGCCTGACCTGCGCGTTTACTCCCGATGGGAGAACCTGGCCCGCCTCCCTGGAGGCCGCAGGCCTCGCCGTGGATGGTCACGAAGCATTGGTCAGCGCACCCGTGAGAGATCCGTCGGTTACCTACGCCCAAATGAACGACACTGGACTGGTTTCCCTGGCCTACCGACTTCCTCCGGATGGCCTCAGCAATGACCAGCGAAGCCACGCACTGGATGCCCTTGAGACGTATCTGACTGACAAGCGGGCACACATGTTGGGCTACCAGGTTAACCAAGATATGAACCACTATCGGGAGACTTTGTCCCGATTCATGATCAACCACCTGAACAACATTGGCGACCCCTTTCAAAGTGGCTGCTATAAACCAAACACGAAGCTGGTGGAGCGGGCGGTACTGGACTACTATGCGTCACTCTGGAGAGCCCGCTGGCCGCATGACCCGAGCGACCGGGAGTCGTATTGGGGCTACATGCTTTCGATGGGCTCCACTGAGGGCAACATGTACGGATTGTGGAACGCTCGTGACTACCTCTCCGGTCGGGCACTGATCAATGACCCTCGCTTGGAAGAAGATAGCGGCCTATCCGTTCAGGTCAAGCAGGATGGGGCCAACCGAAACGCCTACCGGCCTGTGGCATTCTTTTCCGAGGATACTCACTACTCCCTGACCAAAGCTGTCCGAGTGCTGAATATCGAGACATTCCACGCCGTAGGCGAGGCGGAATATCCTGACGACTGCCCGCTGCGCGACCGAAACAATAATCGGCTGAGCAGATGGCCGACAGAAGTTCCCTCCAAGCCGGGCATGTCTGGCTCCTCTGCTGACGGACCGGGTGATATCGATCCCGACGCCCTGGCGACCCTGGTGGACTTCTTTGCAAGTAAGGGCCACCCGATCCTGGTGAGTCTCAATTTTGGCAGCACATTCAAAGGTGCTCACGACGACGTGCGCACTGTTTGCGAGAGACTGCTGCCGATTTTCCATAGATATGACATGCTTGAGCGTGAATTGCATTACGGGAATCACGCTGAACGTCGCCGAGGATTCTGGATTCACGTGGACGGTGCCCTGGGTGCGGGCTATGCACCATTCATGCGCATGGCGGCGTCTAATCCAGACTACGGCTACACACCAGAGGTTCCTATCCCTGAATTCGACTTCGGGCTACGCGTACCCCTCGAGGGGCATGGCGAAATTGATATGGTTTCCTCTATCGCAATGAGCGGCCACAAATGGCCTGGCACCCCATGGCCGTGCGGCATTTTCATGACTAAGGTCAAGTATCAGGTGCGTCCTCCAACGAGTCCGGAATACATCGGCTCTCCGGATACTACCTTCGCGGGGTCCCGTAATGGCTTCTCTCCATTGTTGCTCTGGGATTACCTCTCGCGCCATCCTTACCGCGCACAGGTGAAATCGATCGAGAGGGCACAGAAACTAGCACAGTATCTGAAGGAGCAACTGGAGACATTGGAGGACCCCCCGGGAAGCATGTGGGTGGCGCGCACCCCGGGGGCGCTAACTGTCCGGTTCCGGCGCCCCGTCGATCAGCTCATCTCCAAATGGTCATTGTCTCCGGAGACGGTATACATTACCTCGGGCGGCAGAAAGATCGGGCGTGACTATGCGCACGCTTTCGTGATGGCCGGCACCACTAGGCAGCAGATCGACGAACTGATCGAAGACCTTCGCGCCACCGGCTACCCAGAGCCACTCAAGCGGGCATTTGCCACGCAGGCCCCTACACCCGAGCCTGCTCCGGAGGTATTGGACAATGCCGCACGTCTCGCTGCTGTGCCGTGGAGCGGTCGGGGCTTCGAGTGATCGATGTCGGTGTGAACCGAGATTTCGGTTGCCGATGCCCAGTCTGGGATCGGTCCGGGATTAACTAGCGGGATCGGCCAGGCGCCACGGTTTCCGATGCCCGGTGGCGGACCACGTCTGAACCGTGCTGGGCGGTCTCTGGCCAGTTCTGGCGCTGTCGCCAACGCACCCGCCTCATCGGTGTTTGAGGGGACCTGGCACCCGATCAGGTGCGCCCGGTCGGGACGGCCTAACCCTCGAATTTCGCGGGCCGGTTGCCACCTCCGCGGCAGGGCCAAGGCGTCATGACAAGGTCGCGGACTACCCTCGACCACATGTCGCCCCCCAAGCGCCATCACTTCGTCCCGCAGTCCTACCTGGCACGCTTCGGTCTCGATGACCAGGTCCGGGTCAGGCGGCGCGGCAGCGCGGACCCCTACACGACCAATGTCATCAACGTCGCCGTCCGAGGCGGCTTCTACACCACCGTCTCGTCGGACGGCACCACTTCCACCTCCGTCGAGGAGAAGCTCTCTCACCTGGACGATGCCGGAGTCCAGGTCATGCGCGAGATCGACCGCACCGGTCGGCTGCCGACTCCGGGGAGCGACGATCGGGAGGTGCTGTGCCTTTATCTCGCTGTCCAGATGAACCGGACGCCGGAAAAGCGCACGGTAGTGCTCTTCCCCGAGGCCGTGAAAGCGTACGCGGGAGACCGGCCTCTCGATCGCACCCTGGTCGCGGAGTATCTCGAGCGTGACCACCTCGGTTTCGCTCCGCAGCCCACCGAGGTCGAAGGCGCGTTGAGTTGGCTTCAAGGGGTGAGCGCGTACGGCGTCCCCTCCCAGAACGACGCGATCTCTGCGACTTTGGGGACGGTCGCCGAGCTTGTGCCGCATTTCCGCGGCAGGCATTGGCAACTAGAGATCTCCCACAACGCCGACTTCCTCACCTCAGACTCCCCTCTCGTCCTGTGGAAGCCGAACTCCAAGGAGGACGCCTACAAGGGCTTCGGACTCATGGACGCCCATCAGATCAGGTTCCCTCTGGACCCGCGCAAGCAACTGGTACTCACCCGCGGCACGGGCACATCGGTGGCAGATGTCAGCCCGAGGCGGGTTGAAAGGTGCAACGCAGACCTGGCCGACACCTGCGAGCAGGTCATCGTCGGACATCCCCACCGGCCTATCTGGCAAGACAAGGTGGACCTCAGGGAACGCGGCCCAAGACTGCGCTTCAACCAGGCACCGGGCTTCCAAGTCGGCCCGAACGGCCGTCGCGAACCGATGGGCGACATAATCCACCACTGGACCAGCCGTCGCTGATGCGGGCCCCCAGTCGCCTCCTTCCTCCTGGAGGATGGTCAACCACTGTCAAACGGCCTCACAGCGTGCCCTGGGGCGACGCTTGGTGGCTGTCGCCCACGCAGGGCATGAGCTTTCTCAGGTTGTGGGCTTGATCAGGTCGAGTGCGTGGTCGGGGCGTGACCTGTAGTGATCGACTGCCGCGGCGTGGTTGTGCCAGCCGGCGAGCTCGGCGAGCGCGAGGGCGGTGTTGCGCAGACCGGCCATGATGCGGGGTGCGCTGCCGGTGCGGATCTTGGAGGCGTCCTCGCGGAGGGTGACGTCACGCAGGTGGTGCAGGGCCTCGACGCCCCAGTGTTCGCGTACGTGTTCGGCGAGGTGGGCGGCCGTGGCCTCGTGCATCGTCAGGTCGGTGAGCGCGTAGATGCGTTCGACGGTGAGTTTGCCGGTGCTCAGGACGCGACGGCGGCGCACGATCTGCAGGACCTGGTCGGCGTGGGGGAAGGGAAGGTCGGGGACGGTGGCGGCCTTCAGGCGGCGGATCTCGTCGCGGCCGTGAGCGATGGCGCGGGTCTTGTCCATGAGCGGGACCTCACTCCAGGGGAGCTTCTTCAACTGGGCGTGCAGGGTGGGGTGGTTGCCCTTGATCAGGGCGATGTAGTGCGCGTTCTTCTCCTCGACCAGGAAGCGGGCGTGGTCGTGCTGGGTGAGCAGGGCATCGAAGGTGACGACCTTGTCCGCCAGGTCGAGGGGTCCGAGGAGCGGGCGGAACGCGGTGATCTCGTTGCTCTTGGAGTCGACCTGCCGCTGGGCGATGACGGCGCGGGTGCCGTGGATCGACGCGGCGAGCAGGTGGACGGCCCGGCGCTCGCGGGTTCGCGAGCCGCGCAAGGTCTTGCCGTCGACCGAGACCGCGTCCCGTTTGACCGGTGCGTCTGCCGGGACTGGGCCGGTGAGTGGGTCGGTGTGCTGCAGTTGCAGCCAGGCGCCCAGTGCCGCGTCGAGCGCGTCGCCGTCGAGGCGGGCGAGGAGGCGGGCCAGTGTGCTGGTGCGCGGGATGCCGCGGACCAGGCCGATGCGCTCGCGCAGCACCGGGTCGAGGCCGGCGGCGAAGCGGACGATGGCGGCCCAGGTGGACGCCCCGGCCATTACCGCGGTGGCGCACAGCACGAGCAGGGCGCCCAGTCGGTAGCGGCGCCCCCGCGTGCGGCGCGGGTCCGGCAGGCGGTCCAGGACCTCGGCCAGGGTGATCAGGCGCTCGGCGTCGCCGGTCAGATCGCCCGGCATGTGGTCCTGGTGGCGGGTGACGGTGGAGATCAGGGAGGATGGCATGCAGACGCGGCTTCGGTTGTGATCAACGGCTTCGACACCTTGATCATCCGGAGCCGCGTCCCGTTTCACCACACCGGCGAAGCGGACAACCCTCCTACTTCGTCACAACTGTGACGTCTCGTCACCCGAGAACGCTCGCGCCCTGGTCGCCCACGGAACTTCATCTCGGGCGGCAGGCTCTGGATCTCCCGGCCAGCACCCCGCGTGCGGGGTCTGCCATGCTCCGTTAGCGTTGATCAGGGGACCAAGAGCGGTAGCCGAGCCCGCCCGCTTCCTGCAAAAGCGGCCGGAATGTCGCGTTCGAACACGCCCGCACAGGGCTCTCTGTTCCGACGAGCATCTCTAGGGGGATTTGCCATGGAATCTGAGCGACGTGGGCCGCCAGACAAGTCAGCGAAGCGCTTCTCGATCTTCGGTCCAAACGATGACAGCCGCGTTCCGGGCGAGGCGCTGGTCGAGCTGAAGCCTGAAGCGGCACGCAGAGTAACGGTGTCCATTCCCGACGCGTCGATGCTGGAAGGGACTGGGGTCAAGCAGCTGGGCCTGCCTGATCTTGATGAGGCCCTTCAAGACATCCACGTGCGATCAATCTCTCACCTGTATCTTCCGTCCCCGCCGACACTGGCCGGACATACGTTCGTGGCTGAAGTTGGAGAGGAATCTCACTTTCGCATCCAATACGACCCCGCCACCTCCATTGACGAAGCCCTGGCCACTTTGACCAAAAAGGGTAACCGGGACGTTCTCTCGGCTGAACCGAACCACTGGCGCCAGGGCATGACGGCTGGCAGTCGCCACGGTTCCCACCACCCGCGCCAGTGGGGACTACCAAAGATCGACTGTCCCACGGCCTGGCAACGGACCATCGGTGATGCCAACGTCGTGGTGGCTGTGCTCGATACCGGCGTGGACCTCAATCATCCGGACTTGCGACCCCATCTCGTGGCGGGGAAGAACTGCGTCGCTTTCGACGTGCGCCCGACACCGCCAGACGGTTACGTGCTTTTGGGTAACTACACAGGTGCCTCCGGTCCGCCGGAGGACGAAGTGGGTCACGGTACCCATGTGGCTGGGACGATCTCCTGTGAGCGCACCAGCATGGATGGCGTGGCAGGCGTGACGTGGAGGTGCGGCCTAATGCCCGTGCGCGTGCTTGCCCGCGCGTACGAGCAGAGCACGCGCGAAGTGGTACCTCTAGGCACCGGCGCCGACACCGCCCGGGGCATCAGGTGGGCGGTAAATAACGGCGCCAAGATCGTGAACATGAGTCTGGGGGACTACGACGTGAACCCCAGCGAACGCAGCTCAATCGAATACGCAGTGCAGCGCAATGTCGTCGTGGTCGCGGCAGTCGGGAACGATGGAAGGTCTGACCCTACGTATCCGGCAGCGCTACCCGGTGTCATCGCGGTGGCAGCAACGGAACCACAAAGCCAACTGGCATCGTTCTCCAACTTCGGTGACCATGTAAGCGTCTGTGCGCCCGGCGTCAAGATCCGGAGCACGTACTGGGGAGGCGGTTCATACACTGAACTAAGTGGTACATCGACGGCATCACCTCACGTCACCGGAGTAGCCGCGTTGCTCCTGTCACTCAACCTAGGCTTGACGGCATCAGACGTAACCCAGATCATCCTGGGGACGGCAACACCGTTGCGCAAGCAACCCGCCGATCCGGTCCCAAACCCGACCTTTGGGCGGGGACTGGTCAACGCTGAAGCGGCACTGCAACGAGCGCTGGGGCTTTAGACGCTCCATCTGCTGGGCAAAAGCGCCCTGTAAGTCCGAGCTGTGTCGCGGCAAGCACTACCAGCGACTGGTCAGGAGCATCCCATGGCTGTGCGTATCGTCGTCGAACTGACGGCCGGAGCTGACTGGCAGGAAACCGCAGAACGACTGCGGAGTGCAGCAGGCACGGACGGGGTGCTCCCCCCAACCGAGGAGATGACCGAGAGCATGATCGCGCTCTTCCCAGCGGAGACGGACCCCAGCGAAGCGGCCGAACGAGCTCGCGCTGTTCCAGGCATCGACGCCGCCTATCCCGACACCTGGAAGTTTGCGCACACCCTGAGTGTTCCCGCCGACCAGTAGTGCGCCGGTCTCGTTCTCCGAGGCCTCGGCTGGCTGGATGGTCGACACGAAGGGGCGGGGGCGTCGCGCGTTTTTGTTCCCAGAAGTGCGAGGCAGCCCGCGCAGGTGGGCGAGGTCGAGGTCCTCGATGGTCTTGATGGCGGGGAAACGGGCGGCCCGGATGCGGCCCTCTCCGCCGTGGCTGTCGCGGGCGGCGACCTCGCGCTGCAGGCAGGCGACGAGGTATTCGAGGTGGGGCCAGGACTCGGCCTGGGCGCGTTCGGCCAGGCGCTCGGCGGCATCCAGCAGGGCGGGTGCCTTCATTGCGCGGGCGAGGAAGACGAGGTCGGCGGTGGTCTGCCGACCGGTGCGGGCGGTGCGTGCCTCGTGGTGGACGGTCGCTCTTGGCGGTGGTGGTGTTCTGACTGGTGGGGGCGGTGGTTGGGGTCATCGGGGGGTCCTCTTTCCGGCTCCGCCCTCGATGAGGGTGAAGATACGGTCGTAGGTGGCCAGCTCGCGCTGTTCGACCTCGACGCCGAGGCCGTCGGGTGCCAGGAGCGCGGCCTGGGCGATGCGTGCGTGGGCGGTCCGTTGCTGCCAGACCTCTCGCGCAGGTGCCGGGCCGCGATGACATGCTCGGGGCCGGTGATCGACTGGTGGCGGGCCCAGCAGCGGGCATGGCGGGCCGCCACGTCCTCGCCGCAGGTCACGGTGATCTCCTCGGTGACCGCCCGGACGGTGATCAGGCGGCTGATCGCATGGGGGTGGACGGAGTAGTCGTTGGTGTCCACGCGGATGTAGTGGTCGCGGCCCAGACAGGTGCGAAGCGGCTACCAGGTCGGCGGGTCGACGGGCGGGATGGCCAGCATGGCCGCCCGGTCTGCCTCCCACCGGTCGAGGGGCCGGGCGTCGATCATGCGGTCCCGACGACGGTTGGCGTTCTGCAGCCAGGCCAGCTGGGTGTTGAAGTCGCCCGGGCCGGCGAAGGTCCGGCCGGGCAGGAAGCTGGTCTCCATGTAGCCGTTGGCCCGCTCCACCGGGCCCTTCGCCTCGGGATCATCCCGGGGCCGGCAGAAGTGGATCCTGGTGGCGAGCAGGCCCGCGAGGGCGGCGGACTCGCTGGTCGGCCAGCCCCTGCCGACGCCCGGCTCGTTATCCCAGACCAGCGTCTTCGGGACGGCGCCCCAGCCGGTCAGCAGCCGCCAGTGCCCGTCGATCAGATCGTTGGTCTGCCGCGAGGGCAGCATCCTGGCGGTGATCATCCCGGAGTAACCGGAGACGATGACCAGCACCGGCGGACGGCCACCCTGGCCGTAGCCGAGCGGGATGTCCGCCTCCGGGAACCACAGATCGCACTGGGCCAGCCCGCCGGGCTCGTAGACCGTCCGCGAGACCAGGTCAACGGGAAGGTAGGTTGGTCTCAGCTCGCGCACCCGCTCCCGCAGGTCGTTAGCCGCCGCTCCCAGCCGATTCGCTCGGCGATCACCGTGACCGGCATCGTCGGGGTCTGCTGCAGCAGCTCGCGCACCGCCGGCTCCACCGCGTCCACCGCCGAGCCCTTCAACGGCCGCTGGTAGACCGGCCGCCGGTCCGAGCCCAGGGCCCGCGCCACCGTGCCCTGGGATATCCCCAGCTGCCGGGCCACAGCCCGTGCCGACAACCCCTCGGCCCGATGCCAGACCATCCGTGCCGCGACAAGGCTTGAGCGTCTGGCCACCGCCCCGTGTGACCTGCAGGGCCGACGGTCCGCACCTTGAAGTTGTCCGAGTCCGGGATGAGAGCACCATCGTCCAGCGTTGCCCGATGCGGGGGAATCGGGGCCCTCGTGTTGACCAATCGGAGTAGTCTCGGCGAGCCAGATACGTCGCGCCGACCGCTGACGCCGCCGGCTTAGGGCTCCCCCCTGCCAAGGAGATGTGTCGCTCACGATGGAGAAGTTCGACCACGAGGACGAGGCCCTGCAGGATCTTATCGCGGCTCTGGCTGCAGGCGGCCGCCATGCTGCCCTGACGGCGCATCCCGACCGCGATGCGTCTCATCCGCTGACGGTGGATGGGATCCTGCTGGTCGACGGCGTCGAGTGGGCTGTCGATCACTGCCTTCTGTCTCAGGACAGCCGGCTCATCCCAGCCATCGACTCGATCGACGAGAAGCTGAGGGCGGGCCTGGAGGCCGTCGTACAGGAGTACAAGTGCGCGTTGGTGGTCTCCGTCCAGCCGCAGGACGGCAAGCTTGGGCGAGCCCGAAGTGACGCCTACGTCCAGTCGGTCATTGACCAGGCCCGGAACGCGGCCAAAACTGGTCAGGACCAGTACGGCGACGACGGCTTCACCTCAACGCAGATCATCGCTGACGCTCCGGTGGGGATCGACCTGATCCCCTTCATGAACATCACCAGCAACGCGCGCCTTGACTCTCAGATCGCTCAGGGAATCGGGGCGGCCCTAGAGAAGAAGCTGACCAAGCAGCTCAAGAACGCCAAGGATGCGGGCTTCCCAGTGATGCTCCTCCTGGACCAGCGCCCCCGTCCGGGGGCCAGAAACGGGACCGTCTGGCAGGTTGGACACGGCAACACGGTTCTCGCGGCGGTGCAGCCCGTGCTGGACTTGCACCCAGGTGTCGTTGACCTGCTCTGGTATCGCCCCTTGGGTGGTGGTCCGGTCGAACTCTTGGTGGGGGAACTTCCCTCGACGAGTGTGTGACGAGGGCTGCGCGACCTGTAACGGGCTCCGCGCAGTGTCACGATGTCCTTCAGCAGACCGGCGCCGCCGGGTAGCTGCGGGCTGGAACCCACCGCCCCGAGCGCGAGGGTCGGGACGAGTTGATGTGTTGTCACTGCGATGTGCTGCAGCTGGCGAAGGCTTCGCTCTCTTCGCGGAGCACCTCGTCGACAGAGACACCTAGCCCCAGGTCGCGGTCGCAGGCCGTGGCCAGGCGGGTGGCGTACCGGTCAATCCGTCGGGCGGAGTCTCAGGCTTCCACCTACCGGGGAAGTCGGCCTGACGAGCCGATGGATACTTAGAGTCAGACTCCTTCCCCCTCCTTCCGCGCTGAGGCGCAGGGCCCTCAGGATTGGGGAGTGGAGGTACTCAGCCTCCGTGACTGCGCTCCACACGAGGACCTCTATGGGCGAGGGATTGCTTTGCTCCCGCAACGTACGGAGCTTGCGGAGGTCCTGGCACATCGCGTAGTGGTGATCTGCGGGTAGGTGCCACTGGGCCATCAGTCGTCGGCGCTTGACGTAGTCGACGCGGGCGTCGCTTTCATCCAGTTCCTGGGCGATGTGGTCCACGACGTTTTCGAAGATGGGCCACAGGCTGTCCGGGGCGAATGCGCGACCCAGGACGTTGAGGGTCTGCCTGGCACTGTTTTCGGGAATGGCCAGGGCTGTTGCACACTGACGCCAGGTTCCGCCGGAGATCAGCTCCGCGAGCCGGAGCGATGCGGCACGGCGCAAGTAGCGTTGCATCTCGTAGGTGACGGATGGCAGCCGCTCGGTGAGTGGCGCGAAGTGGGTGTCGAAGAGAGCTCGGGGCAGGGCCGGTGGGACCTCTTCGACACGGTACCTGTGAGAGGTCGGCACTGCGCGAGGGTTCGTCCTGTTGGAGTGGCCGTAGACTCGGCGAGCTGCGGCTCGCGCGAGGGTTACGGAGATGTCAGGGGCACCGAGCATCTTGCTGACGTAGTTCATGTGTCGGAAGATTTCAAGTCCAGTGAGACGGTCGTGATGCTATGAGGTTTGTGGTGCGGGTTGGCTGCGCTTGGCGGGGTCGTTGATCCATGCCGTCTTCGGGATCTCGGGTGGTCTGGGGCGGCGGCCGAAGCGTTCGGGGTGGCGCGCGTAGGCCTCGGAGAGGGTGATGGCCCGCTGGTCGCGGATCTCCTCGGCGGTGCCGAAGTGGACGCTGGCGGGTGTGTGAAGTCCGATGCCCGAGTGCCGGTGTTCGTGGTTGTAGTACGCGATGAAGGCGTCGAACCATTCGCGGGCGTGGGCGAGGGAGTCGAATCGCTCGGGGTAGTCGGACATGTACTTGGTGGTCTTGAACTGGGCCTCGCTGTAGGGGTTGTCGTTGGAGACCTTGGGGCGCGAGTGGCTCCTGGTGACGCCGAGGTCGATCAGCAGCTGGGAGACTTTCTTGGAGGTCATCGAGGTGCCCCGGTCGGCGTGCACGGTCTCGGGGACGATGCCGTTGCGTGCGATGGTCTCGCGGATCAGCTCCTCGGCTCGTTCGGCTGATTCGGCCGCCTCGACGGTGTGGCCGACGATGTAGCGGCTGAAGATGTCGATGATGACGTAGGCGTGGTACCAGATGCCCTTGCGGGGGCCGGCCGCTTTGGTGATGTCCCAGGTGAAGACCTGGGAGGGGCCGTCGGCGACCAGTTCGGGCACCGTCTTGGCCGGGTGGGTGGCCTGGCGGCGGCGCTCACCGGACTGGCCGCGCTCGCGCAGGATCCGGTACATCGTGGAGACCGAGCAGTGGTAGCGCCCGGTGTCCAGTTCGCGGGCCCAGATCTGCGCGGGTGGCAGTTCGGCGTACTCGGGGCTGTTCATCAACTTCAGGACCGCGTCACGCTCTTCGGCCGTCAGGGCGGAGGGTTGGACCTGCGGGGACCTGGGCTTGCGCGGGGGTGGCGGTTTCAGTCTGCGGTAGTGGGTGGCCCGGGAGCGGCCGGTCAGCCGGCACGCGGCCGTGGTGCCCAACTGGTGTTCGATGGCGGTGAACGCCTCGTCCACGACGGGGTCGGCGGCGTGCGTCAGTCCGCGCTCTCGGAGATCATTTCCAAGAGCGCCGACGCTTTTCCCAGGACCTCCAGCGCGGCCTTGTTCCGGGCGAGCTCCCTCTCCAGCCGTTCCACCTGGCGGCGCAGCTTCTCGTTCTCCGCCTCGGTGGCGGACTTCTTCGGGCGGGCCGGGCTCGTGCGGCGGTCGACCAGGTTCTCCAGGGCCCCGGCGTCGCGCGCGGCCCGCCACTCGGTGACGTGGGAGTGGTAGAGGCGCTCGCGGCGCAGGACCGCGCCCTTCTCGCCCTCGGGCGCGGCGTCGTACTCGGCGACGATCCGCAGCTTGTACTCGGGCGTGAAGGTGCGGCGCTTCGGCCGGGGAGCCGGGTCGGACGCGGACGGCTTGGTGCTGGTCATCAGGGGTGGAACTCCTACTCGGGCCCTCTCAGGCTAACCCGACAAAGCGGGACGTCTCACCCAAGGCTGACAGAGAGGGTGTCGCCCGTATGCCTCGCGGGCCAGTGGCTGGACGCGCTCGTGCAGCGAGGTGAGGTCCCGATCGCCGAGCAGATTGTGGGCCGCGAGGAGGAGTGCTCCGCATTGAGCGGAGTCGGTAGGGGCGGGCCTGGTCTCGATATGCCTGCTGTCGGCTGATGCGCCCCGCTGTGTCGTGGCGAGCTCTGTGATGGGTGCGCAGTGCTCGTCGACCAAAGCGGTCAGAGCCGCTGACGGTAGAAGCGATGCACCGGCAGGCCAGCTGAGTTTGATCAGATGCGTTGCCATGACCGGGTCGGGGAAGAACGAAGGGTCAGCAGGCTGGCAGTCCCCGACAGGCTGGTCGGTTGCAGTCAAAAGCTGGTCCAAGCGCTGCTGGAGGGCAAGTAACCGGTCGAGGTCCTCGGAGCCCAGGGCACTGTCGCGGTCGGGATTCTCATCGAGTCGCGCACCGCATGCGGCTTCCGCTCTGAAGGTGCGCTTGCGAATCTGGTCGGCGACAAGGATGTGGCGGCACTGCAGCGGGTGGAGACCCGCAAGACGCGGGCGCTTGATCAGTCCAATTCCCCCAGAACCTTTCGTGTTGACCGGGTTCGAGCAGGATGGGCACACGGATCGCAGGAGGCTATGGTGCTGCGGGCAGGCGAAGACGACCGGCAGGTGCCAGCGGGTCTTCCAAGCGCCACCGAAAGCAGCCTGAACAGGGCTGCCGTCACCTCGAAGACATGCGGGACAGAACCTGCTGGAAGGGTTCATAGCCCAGTTCACCAGTGCCCTGCGTCCCGTGACTGCGGCGTCCGTCCGGACCCGCTGTAGCAGAGGGTAGGACGACGCGAACCGGCGCATGGTCAGGGCGTCGACCTCCTGCGAGCTGAGCCGTGCAGCATGCGAGAACCGCACGGCCACCTCGTCGGGCAGGTCACGCAAATACCCGTACCCAATGCTTGTTCGACGGCTGCCCAGTCCGCACAGATCGGCTACGCGCCAGGGCGAGCGCTCCAGGCGGTGCGCGAGGCGGAGCAGGAAGCCGACCAACGACTCCTCATGAAGCGGAGCCAGACTGCGGGGGAGCCCCGGCGATGTCAAATGGGTCATCCGGCGGACTCCGCAGCGGGGCCATCGTCGTCGAAGACGGTGTTGCGGCCCTTCTTCCTCCGTTTCGGCGGGACTGGAGGTATCAGTGGCTGCTCGCCCGATCCGGCGTCCAGGTCGGGCAGGTCGGTGGGACTGAGCGTGCACTGGCCGAGCCCGTCGATGGTGAGATGCTCTACACCGCTTTGGATAGCTTGACGGCATCCGGTCTGGATGAGTTTCTCCAGCAGTCCGACCACGCCGTTGGTGCGCCGGAACAGGTACTCGGGCATGCCACCTGTGGTGAGCATTCCATCGGTGTCGCTCAGCAGCCGCAGACAGCCTTCCAAACTCCTCAGGTGAGCGGTCCAAGCGGCAATCTGCTCGGGGGTGTCGTAGCTGAAGGGGGCGAGGTCGATCAGCTCGAAGCGGCGTTCGTGCTGGGTCGCGGCATGTGCGTTGGGGCTGCGGCCTCGGTCCTTGACTGGCGGGAAGAGCCATTGCTTGGTGACCGGGTCCCGCCGGCCGTCACGTAGCAGCCCGGAGGTGGGAATGCCGACGCCAACGAGGATCAAGGTGACGGGCATGCTCATCATCTCGCGGATGAGGTCGAGGACGTCCTGATCGGCCTCGCGGTGGAGCTTCAGCCTCGTGATGTCGTCGATGACAAGCGCCTTGGTGGCGTGGTCGACGATCGCGCTGTTCACTGTGCGGACCAGGTCCTCAAGGCGCATACCCTTGTGGTCCTCGCCGTAGAAGTCGAGGATGCGCTGGCAGGTGGAGATCGGGGTTGCCTTGACTGGGCAGCGCACATAGGCCACCGGAGCGAGGAGGTCTCGCGTGCCGGGCATCGCGTCCGGGTTGATCTGCTGGTTCAGCGTCAGCCACTCGTCCTCGAAGCCCGCCAGGGCCTCGCACACTGTCTCGGTCTTTCCCTGGGCACCACCGCCGTTGACCATCACACCGGTGCGTGTGCCGGACTTGTGACTGAAGGCGCCGTCCTCGATCCGCGCGCGGACCAGCCAGGCCACGGCCTCGCTCATCGGGGTGGCTTGCACCGGCAGGCTGCTGTGGGTCGCCAAGCGGTGCAGGTCGTAGATGCGGCGCTGACGCGGGCTCATCCGGGCGTAGTCGGCCGGCAAAAGTATCGGAGCGGGAACGAAGCTGTCCCGGGTCCGGCGCCATCGCTGCCAGCTCTCCCAGCGGGTGCGGTCCAGCGGCGGCCCGGGCAGGAATGACGCCCCGTTCGACGATGGTGGTGTGCTCTCGCTCCGGCTCACAGCTTCCCCTCGGCGTCATCGCTGTCCTCTTCGTCCGGCAGGGTGAGCAGGCTGCGTTCGCGCAGCCGCTGGGCGAGCGCGGGGGACGGGGCAGGCCGTCCCCGCACGGTGTCCTCGCGCCGTCGGCGGCGCTCGTCGTCCACCGCGCTCTGCCCCTGCCGAGCCCGCTCGCGCCACCGCAGTGGCACCACGTTGTCCTCCTCAACCGGTCGCTTCGACTCTTCGCCGGTCGTGGCCGGAGCGCTCACGGCGTCGGCCGGGCGGTCGGCCGCCGCAGCGGCGGCCTGGGCCATCTCGCGGGCATGCTCGACGCGTTGGGTCTTCGTCAGCCGCGTCGGCCACTGCTCGACCGGAATGTTGCCGCCGACGAGTTCCAGCAGCAGCGGCAGCAGTTCGGCATCCGACTTCGGGGCCAGCCCACGGCTGCGGACCTCGCGCAGCACCTCGCGCACCCGCGCGTCGCTGAACGCGGGCACCTGCCCCTCGTCCGGAAGGCCAGTCCAACGCAGGGTGTGCCAGTCGTGGGTGCGTGGGTCTTGGAAGAACACGAAGCATGGATCGCGCGGGTCACGGTGGAAGACGTACTTGTTCTTGGCCACCCCACCGCGCCGAGAGAGCTGATGCCGGTAGTCCTCCAGGGCGTCGCCGTCGTACCAGAGATTCTTGATCTTCACTCCGCGCCTGCCGTGGATCATCACCCGGTGCGTGGGCAGCAGCTGGTAATACAGCTCGGCCGGCGGGATTTGCAGCGCGAACCCGCCCTGGGCCATCGACGCCGCGAACAGGCTGTTTGGGCTGTGGTCCCCGGCGGGATCCCAGCTGGGCGCGTACGCCCCGAAGCGTCTGTTCTGCCAGATCCGGACGACCCAGGTGGCGATCAGGTGCTCCATCTGCGCCACCGTCAGGCACGCGTCCGCCTCCGGGTCCACGCCGCGGTCAGCGGCGTCCACCCCTTGGTAGCCGGGCAGGATGCGGAACAGCAATGACTGTATGGCGCCAAATGCCCGCTCCACGGCCTGCTTGTCGGTAGGGCGAAGGACGCGGGCGGGCCGGATGTTCGCCCCGATCACCCGCTGGACCTCGATCAGATGGTGATTCTTGTAGACCGAGCCGTGGTCCGTGGTGACGGTCTCGGGGGCGAAGAAGGGCAGACCGGCGACCTTGTGCCCGGCGAAGTCGGCCACCAGGGTGGCCGGGACGCCGGGGTAAGCCCACTCCATCTCCTCGCCCCAATCCGGCCGCATCGGCAGGGGCATCATCACGTCCCGCAGCACCATTGCTACGTCGATCGAGGTGTCGGAGACCAGCGTGAGCCGGAACGCCACGATCGAATGTGTGTACACGTCCAAGGCCAGAGTCAGATGGACAGACACCGGGTCACCGAAGACGTCCTCGCGCACCTTGACCGGTAGGATCGTGGTGTCCAGCGCCACCACCTGGCCCGGCCGGTGCACCACGACGTGCCTGCCGGTCGCCACCTCCTGTGCGCGGGCGGCCGAGCGCACGTAACGTTGGCGCGCTCCCGTGGAGCCGAACCACTCGCGCCACACCACCCGCAGCGTCTCGTAGCTGGGGACCGGCTCGTCGGGGCCGAAGGTCTCCCGGACGTACTGGTGGATCAGGCGCTCGCGGTCCTTCGCGCTGAGTTTGGAGCGGTGCAGCGTCTCCGCGCGGACGGCGAACAGCGCCTCTCGGACCGCCGGCGAGATCCGGCGTCCGGTCGCCTCGCGTAGCCACCGGTCGTCCGCGCAGCCGATCGGACCGAACCGGCGGCGGTCCATGTCCCAGCGGATCAGCGTCCGGTAGCCCGCCTGCTTCAGGCTCAGCGCGGCGGCCTGGTCCGGGTCTTGGGCTGCCGTCTGTCGCAGTTCCTCCGCCTTGGCCTGTCGGCGCTGTGTCAAGGTCGTAGTGTCCGGGTCGTACTGCGGACGTGGTTCGCCCGGCGCCGACAGGTGCGGGTCGCCGCTCCGGTAGCCGGTCTCGGCCTCTCGCAGGTGCGCGAGCCGAAGCAGAGTCAATCTTTGCTTCTCCGGCGTCAGGTCTGTCATGGCCTTGGGCTGTCGACCCCGGCTCGCGGCCGGCAAGTCCTTGCGTGTCCGGGTGGAGGGTCGGCAACTGGGGTGATGCATCAACTGCCGTACCGATGTGAGCCATGGGGTTCCCTCGGGCCGGACCAGGACGACTTTGCCCACCTGGGGCTCGAATGCCTCCACCGTCCACTCGGCGCCGTTAACAATGAGCTCGCTCCCGGGCGACAGGTCCCAGGAGAGCATGGCAGGTGTCGTCACCACTGACCTCCGCGCTGGTCACTTCCCGGTGCCAGATGGACTAGGCTCGCGTCCGCGAACGGCACTGACATGTCGACACCGAGGCGGCGATGCCACAGCAGGTGCAGTGCGTGGGCCCGGGCCACAGCCGGAATGCTGCACCGCTCCACCAGCTCGCCGAACGGCAATGGGCCCGACTCGCTGGCCCGTAGCAGTTGGTCGTGGAGACCGAGGGGATCGCTCAACTGCCGCCGGCCCGCCGAAAGGCTGTCGACGATCGTCACCACGTGCTCTCGCCAGCCGGTGACCACGCTGTAGTTCCACCCGACCGCTAGCGCGGCCTCGGCCGACGCCGCGAACTTCACTTCGTCCTCCGCGTGAATGCGTCCCGCGGGGCGGACATCGATGAGCCATGGCCCGGACTCGGTCAGCAACAGGAAGTCTGGAGTGTGCTCGATCGCTCCGCCCGAGGTCAGAAATTGGAGGCGAAACGGCTGAGCCAGCGCCTCCACCAGGTCGGCCGCGAAGTCGGCTACCAGGAGCAGCAGTTCCTCCTCGAAGCTCTCAAAACCGTGATGCCGGTCGGTGCTGGCCAGATACTCCAGCCCGGGCCGGTGCCACTGGCCCGTCCGCCAGGTGAAGCGGCGCACCGGCTGGCTCCGCGCCACCTCGACCTCATCCAAATTCCGCACCGAGCAGGCCACCGGAGTCCGGCCGAAGCGCCAGGTCGCGGACCAGCGGTCACTCCACCCCGCCTCAAGGTTCAGCGACTCCCTGTAGCGGGCAAATCCGACATGGAGGCGGGCGAGATCACCGAGGCCGCAGGCATCGGACCACAAAGCGGTCGATTCAACTGCCCCCGCCCCAGGAAGCCCGCCCAAAGCCGTTGAGGCCATGCACATCGCCCTCCGTAGTGGCCTGATCACGTGGGATGAACCTATGACGGGAGATCGCTGTTCGGGGTGCGTTTTCGATAATCAAGCGCACGGGAGTTCGCTTGGCTTGACTGCGAGCCTGTACCTAAGTGACAACAAAGCTCGGCAGTCTGGATCCCGACTTCATCAGTAGGCGGGCACACGTGGTGGGCGGATTCGCGGGTTGACCTGCGGGAACGGCATGCGGGACTGCTGGAGGCGTGTGTCCACGGCTCTGGTGGATGTTTTCCCAGCTCAGGGGCTATTCGGTGGTCTGGATGCCGCTCATCTTTGGTGGCATCGGTACTCCACAGTCCTTGAAGAGCCGGGCTTGGGTGTCGGTGATGCGGGTGGTCTGCTGCAGGCGTCCGGCCGGCCCGGCGAGGGTGACCTGGTGGATCCGTCCGAGTTCGTTCCTGATGGTGCGCCAGGTGGTGCCGGTGCGGCGTTCGGCGACGCGGATCAGCAGCAGGGCCAGCCAGCACAGCAGCACATGGGCGCGTATCCGCTCGTCCAGGCGGTGGAAGACCGGCCGTAGGTAGAGCGTGGACTTCATCGTGCGGAAGGAACGTTCGGCTTCCAGCAGGTTCTTGTAGCCGAGCGCGACATCCTCGGCGGACAGGTCCGGGTCGGAGGTGGCCAGCAGGTACTTGCCGTCGAGTCGGGACTCGGCGGCGACCTTGGCCCGGTCGATCGACAGGCGTGCGGTGGTGGGGTGCTGCTTGAGCCACCGCCCGAGGCTGGGATGGTCGCGAAGCGCGCACTCGGCCTTGCGGTGGACGGCGTCGTTCGGCTTCACTGGGCGCTTGCCGGTCTTGGCCGCCTTGTCTTTGGCCTTCTTCGCGTCGGCGGTGCGGGCCTGGGCGATTCGCTCCAACTCATCGCTGATAGCGGTGAGTTGTTGCTCGCGTCGCTCGGCGTCGCGGGCGGCCTCGGCAGGGTTGTGGCAGACGACCCAGCGGCGGCCCGGGTCGCCGTCCAAGCGGACCTCCTTGACCCGCAGGTTGTCGCGGACCTCCTGGTAGCGGCCCTGGCGGGCGAGTGCGGCGTCGGCCTTCTTGCTGGTCTCGCGCATCTTGACGCCGGTGATGTAGTGGCCGCCGGCGCGGGTGAGGTAGGCCAGGTTGGCCTCGGAGGAGAATCCGGAGTCGGCGACGGTGACCACCCGGCCCAGCCGCCAGGTGCGCAGGTCGTCCTTGACCTGGGTGATCACGGTGGTGTCGGAGGTGTTGCCGGGCCAGACCCAGCAGCGGACCGGGATGCCCTCGCGGGTGACCGCGAGCCCGATGACGATCTGCGGCAGGTCCTTGCGGTGGTCCTTGGAGTGTCCGAACCGCCGCAGGGCCTCGTCGGATTCTTCGTCCTCGCCGTCGCGTTCGAAGTAGGTGCTGGTGGTGTCGAAGAAGATCAGGTCGACTTCGAGGTTGAGCAGGTGGGCGGCGGCGAAGAACACCGTCTCCTGCACGGCGCCGGTCGCGTCGCCCTCGATGAGCAGGTCCATCGCGCGCAGGGCCTGGTTGTTGCCGTCCAGTTCGGGCAGGCCCGGGATCACCACGTCGCGGGTGGCCCACTCGCCTGCGGCGAGCTTGGAGCCGGGGGCGACGGCGCGGTTGGCGACCAGGGCGAACAGCACCCGCTCGACGTCGGTGCGGAAACGGCGCCCGTCCAGGTGCCGGGCCAGGGCGGTGTCGATGCCGAGCAGCTTCCACAGCTGGTCCAGTAGCCAGATCGTGCCGATCGGGCGGGAGGATTCCACCTGCAGCGGACCGGCCTGGGTCCCGAGCGGGGCCGTGACGTCGTCGTCCTCGCCGAGGTAGCGGTTGATCGAGGCGACCAGGCGGCGCAGCGCGTCCAGGTCGAGCCTGTCCTCACGGCCCAGGTTGACCAGCACTTCGGCCTGCGTCTGCCCGTCCACCCGCCGGTTGTTGGCGAGCTGGACGTACCGCACGGCACTGCCGTCCTTGTTCCGGCGCTGGGTCTTCCGCAAGTACATGCCCGCATGATCACACGACAGGCCAGTACAGAGGAAGATCCTCCCTGAAATCGTGTGCCCACACTTTCGCGGCCCTTCGCCGAGTCACACCGCGCTGACCTGCTACGACACCAGCCCGACCTGGCTCATGTGCCCATCAACTGATGAACTCGGGTGGATGCTGCTATGCCAAACCGAACTGACACCAGCGCAGGTCAGCGCGCCACCCGAATGACAGGTAGCTCAGGGAGTCGCAACCAGCGCCGACAACCTGCTCGCCGCCATCGAGACGGCCCGCTCCCGGCCGCTCGGCCGGGTGTTCTGCGCGCTCGGCATCCGCGGCACCGGGCGGACGATGTCGCGCCGGATCGCCGCGCACTTCGGCGGCATGGCGGCCATCCGGGCCGCCGACGCCGAGACACTGGCCGGGGTGGACGGCATCGGTGTGGAGAAGGCGGCCGTCATCGTCACCGAACTGGCCGATTTGGCAGGCCTGTTGGACAAGCTTGCAGAGCAGGGTGTGGGCGCCTCGGTAACTGCGCCCACCGGAGCCTCCGCGGCCGCCGGCGCGGCCGCGGAGGCGGGGGAGGAGGGCGCGGAGCCGACGGCCGGTCCGCTGGCGGGCGCGAGCGTCGTCGTCACCGGTGCCATGACCGGCCCGCTGGCCGACCTCTCCCGCAACGGCGTGAACGAGCTGATCGAGCGTGCCGGCGGCAAGGCGTCCTCCTCGGTCTCCGGGCGGACGACGCTGCTGGTCGCGGGCGAGAAGGCCGGCTCCAAGCGTGCCAAGGCCGAGGAGCTGGGTATCCGGATCGTCACCCCGGACGAGTTCGCCGAGCTGGTAGCGGAGTACCTGGCCCAGGACTGACCGACGGCCGCGCGGTGCCGTCGGACGCGGCTACGGCAGGCTCCACCCGTCCCGGGCGATCCGCCCCGCCGGAGCCATCCGGCGCGCCGCCCACGTCCCCACCGACGAGGAACACGTCCACCGACAGGCTCACGGGTCCCGGTCGAGCACGTCCGCGCACCGCACCTCAACCGGGTTCCGCAGGCCGGGACGGTGTCCGGGGCTCACGGTTCCCGGGTGCGGAGCCGGTGGTGCGATAGGGTGGCCGCGCCGAATGTGAACGTGATCCAGGGGAGGTGAGACCCATCAACCGTGTGTCGGAGCGGGTGCTCCCCGGGAACGGCCGTGATGGCGTGGCGCCGCAGCTGTAGTGGTGCCGGGCCGGTTCGGTGACGGCCCTTCGGGGGAGCCCGGGCGGATGACTCCGCCCGTTCACTTCCTTGGGACTACTCCTTGTCTGTCTTCTCCTCCTCCCTGCTGCGTTCGTCGGTGGCTTCCCGCCTGCGGGCGGCCGGGTGCGTCTTCGCCGAGGACGAGGCGCGCATCGTGCTCGCCGCCGCGGCCACGCCCGCCGAACTCGCGGCGATGGTCCGCTCCCGCGCGGACGGGCGTCCGCTGGAGCACGTGGTCGGCTGGGCCGAGTTCGGCGGTCTGCGGATCGCCGTCGACCCGGGGGTCTTCGTGCCCCGGCGCCGAAGTGAGTTCCTGGTCCGGACGGCGGCCGGGCTGACGCCCGGGGGCGCCCTGGTCGTCGATCTCTGCTGCGGCAGCGGCGCACTGGCCGCCGCACTGGCGGCCGAGGTCGGCCATCCGGTCCAGGTGTACGCGTCGGACGTCGACGCCGCCGCCGTCGACTGCGCCCGCCGCAACCTGGCCGGCATCGGCGGACGGGTCCTCCGGAGCGACCTGTTCGCGGAGCTGCCCGCCGAGCTGCGCGGCCGGGTGGACGTGCTGCTGGCCAACGTCCCGTACGTGCCCACGGCGGACATCGCGCTGCTCCCGGCCGAGGCCCGGCTGCACGAGGCGCTGCCCGCGCTCGACGGCGGTGCGGACGGCCTGGACGTGCTGCGCCGGGTGGCCGGCGAGGCGCCGCAGTGGCTGGCGCCGAGGGGATCACTGCTGTTCGAGACCAGCGAGCGCCAGGCGCCCGAGGCGCTCGCCGTCGTGGCCGCCGCCGGTCTGGACGCCGCCCTGTCCTCGTGCGAGGACCTCGACGCGACCGTGGTGACGGCGACCCTGCGGTGACGCCGCGGTGCTCCCGGGCCGCCCGCGGGGAGCGGTGGCGCGGGCGCACCGTCCTCCCGTCGGCCGTCCTCCCGTCGGCCGTCCTCCCGTCGGCCGTCCTCCCGGCCACGGTGCGGATTCCGGTTGCCGCGCCCGTCGTGGGCGTGGTGGAGTACGCGCAATGGATATGGATCATGACGAGCTGCTCGCCCTCCTCGACGCCCGGATGCGCCGCGGTGCCGGGCCCGAGACCCCCGCCGCCCGGGTCGAACACGTGTCGGGTGTGGTGCGCCAGAGCGGGCCGGAGAGCGTCTGGAACGGCGTGCTCTGGTCGGACCTCGACGCCGGCACCGCCGACGACGTGATCGCCGAGCAGGTGCGCCACTACACGGCGCTGGGCCAGGACTTCGAGTGGACGCTCTACACCCACGACCGCCCGGCCGACCTCGCCGCGCGCCTGGTGGCGGCCGGCTTCACCCCGGAGGAGCCGGAGACCCTGATGGTGGCCGAACCGGCCGGCGTCGTCCGACGGGCGGAGGGCGCCGGGGCGCCGGGCATCGAGCTGCGCGAGGTCACCGACGAGGCCGGCGTGGCCCAGGTGGTCGCCGTGCACGAGCAGGCGTTCGGTACGGACGGCACCCGGTTGGGGCGCCGCATCCTGGCCCAGCTGGCCGAGCGCCCGGACACCTTCAAGGTCCACCTGGCCGTCGCCCACGAGGACGGTCGCGAGATCCCGGTGAGCGCGGCGCGGATGGAGCTGCACCCGGGTACGGGTTTCGCCGGCCTCTGGGGCGGCGGGACGCTGGCCGGCTGGCGCGGCCGCGGCATCTACCGCGCCCTGGTCGCGCACCGGGCCCGGATCGCCGTCGAACTCGGCTACGAGTACCTGAGGGTGGACGCGTCCGACCAGAGCCGACCGATCCTGGAGCGGCTCGGCTTCGCCGTCCTCGCCACCATGACGCCCTTCCAGTACGACCCGGCCCGGGCGCAGCGCTGACGAAGGGCCCTCGGCGGCGCCGCACGGCCGGAGCGGAGACCCCGGCCGTGCGGCCGGGGGCGGGGCCCCCGGGGCCCGGTGCCCGGGCTGTGTCCGGTCAGGCGGTCAGCGGCCCTGGAGCGCCTTGACGTTGTCGCCGAAGGTCCAGCTCTTCGAGCCGTCCCAGTTCAACGACCACGTCATCAGGCCCTTGAGCCTGCTGTTCGCGCCGGTGCCGTAGCTGTTCCACGCCTGGGCGACCTGGCCGGTGGTCAGGTGGCCGCCGCCGGCGCCGGGCTGGGCCGGCAGGCCGGGGACCTGCTTGTCGAACGGGACCCGCACGGTGGTGCCCTGGACGGTCAGGCCCTTGTCGAGGCAGGTCGTCTGGGCGGTGAAGCCCTGGACGGTGCCCGCGGAGTAGGAGTCGCCGGAACAGCCGTACATGCTGCCGTTGTAGTACTGCATGTTGAGCCACCAGAGCCGGCCGTTGTCGGCGTACTTCTTGATGATCGGCAGGTAGGCGCCCCAGATGGAGCCGTAGACGATGCTGGCGCCGGTGACGTAGGCGGTCTCGGGTGCCATCGTCAGGCCGAAGCCGGCGGGCATCCGGGCCAGGATGCCGTCGATGATCCGGATCAGGTTGGCCTGGGACGGGGAGGGGCTGGTGATGCTGCCCGTGCCGACCAGGCCGGTCTCGATGTCGATGTCGATGCCGTCGAAGTTGTTGGACTTGAGGATCGGCACGATGGTGGCCACGAACCGGTCGGCGACGGCGGTGCTGTTGAGGTCGATGCCGGCCGCGGCGCCGCCGATGGACATCAGGACGGTCAGCCCGGAGGCCTTGGCCTGGCAGACCTCGGCGGGGGTGGGCACCTTGACGGTGCTGTCCATGCCGTCCTGCCAGAGCGCGGTGCCGTCGGAGAGGATCACCGGGAACGCCGTGGTGACCACGTTGTAGCCGTGGGCGGGGATCCGGCTGTCGGTGATCGGGATCCAGCCGAGCGGTGGGTGGACGCCGTTGGCGGCGCCGTCCCAGTTCTCCCAGTAGCCCTGCAGCACCTTGCCGGTGGGGCGGGGCTTGGTCGCGCAGGTGGCGCCGGCGGCCGCGGTGCCGGCCGGGACCGCGGCCGGGACCGCGGTCCCGGGGGTGGCGGGCGCGGCGTCGGCGGCGGTGGCCGCGCTCACGGGCGCGGCGAGGGCCAGCGCCAGGGCGACGCCGAGCAGCTGGACGGTCCGTTGGATCATGACGTGTGCTCCCTTCCGGCCATGGCCCGGTGGGCCCGCGCGGGGCCGGTGTGGGGGAGGCCATGGCGAGTGACGGTGGGGGTGTTCGGCGGGAAGCCCGATCGCGGATGTCGCGCCCCTGACGGACGGGGGGCGTCCGGGGCGCGCGACGCGATCGCAGGGAAGCGTAGGAGCGGCCTGACGCAGCGTCAAGAGGTCTGGACCAATATGTCGAGAACCTTCCCGGCCGGGCTCCGTGACCGATCGTCACCGAGCCCGGCCCGGGCCGGGGCGGAGCAGCGTGGACGGGGCTCAGACCCGAATCCGCAGGTAGTGCGGCGTACGTCGGGCTGATACGGCGACAGGTGCCCGTGCTGGTTTGAGATGATCGAGGTTCTCTACGCCTAACCACTCAACCTGCAAGGACACCTGTCTGGTGAAGAAGATATCGCGTCGTCGTACCGCCTCCCGCACCTCCGGCGGGCGCTGGACCAGGTTGGACGCTCGGGTGGGTGGGGTGGACGGGTCGCTGACCGAGAACGGCGGCCTGGTGCTGGTGGCCGAGCTGGACCGGGTGCTGGGGGTCACGGCCGCTCTTGACGCCGGGATCGGGCCGGTCAAGGTACGTGATCGGGGCCTGTCGGGTGGGGAGTTTGCGCTGGCAACGGCGGTGGTTCAGCTGACCGGCGAGGACCACCTGGTCGGCTTCGACCGGCTGCGCGCGGACGTGGTGGGCGAGGGGCTGCTGCCCGCGCCACTCCCGGCCGCGACCACCGCCGCCACCTTGGCGGCACGCTTCGGCCAGGTGCAGCGCGAGGGCATCGAGACCGCGTGCGCCAAGGTCACCGCCCGCGCGCTCGCCGCGCTGCCGGCCAGGGATCGGGCCCCGATCCTGTCCGGGTCGGTCACTATCGACCTGGACGCCAAGGACGTCGAGGTGTTCTCCACCCGCAAGGAACGGGTCGTCCGCTCCTACAAGGGCGAGGTCTCGGGGCGGGTGCACGCCGCGCACTGGGCCCAGGCCGGCACCGTCCTGGCCGCCGATCTCCTCGACGGCCGCTCGGACGGCCGCACCGTCGCCCCTGCCCAGATCGACCGGGCCGTGGACGCCGTGCGCACGGCCGGAGCCACCGGGCAGATCCTGATCCAGGGCGATACGGGCTACTACGCGGGGAGGGTCGCCGAGAAGATCGTCGCCCGCCGGGCGCTGTTCAGGCTTGCCGTACCGCGAAGCCGACCGCTGTGGCGGGCGGTGGCCGCCGTGCACGTCGACGACTGGATCGACGCCCTGGACTACCCGGCCGCGCAGGTCGCACTGTTGGACTACGCGCCACCCGGCTGGCCCGAAGGCACCCGGGTGATCGCGCGACGGGTGCGCTACGACGCCGCCGAACTGTCCGCCGACCCGCGCTCGCGCCGCTCGCGCACCGTCGGCAAGGACCAGCTCGCCCTGGTCCTGGAAGGCCTGGAGGAACAGGCATACGCCTACTCGTTCATCGCCACCAACGAGCCGTTGGACCTGGACGAGGAGGTCGCGGTGGCGGAGTGGGAGTTCCGCCGCCGCACCAGGATCGAGGAACTGTTCCGCGACACCGCGCACGGAGCCGGACTCAACCACCTGCCGTCCGGCTCCCACGCCGTCAACAGCATGTGGATGTGGGGCGCGCTGCTGGCCTACAACCTCACCGCCTGGCTGCAGACGCTCGCCCCGATCGGCCGGGCCCGCCGCCGCATCGCCACCGTGCGACGGCTGCTGATCCGCCGCGCCGCCCGCTGGACCACGACCGCCCGCCGCCACGAACTCCACTTCACCGCCGAAGCCCGCGAGCTGATCGCCAACACGCTGGCCCGGATTCGAGCCCACCGGCACCTGACGGCCACCTGACCTACCGCCCCTACCGGCCCGAACCACCCATCCCCGCCCTGGAAAGCCGTCCACCCGGCACGACAGCCGGACCGTCGGCCTACCCGGAAACCCTGAACCCGGGCCAACGGCCAGCACAGAGATCAACTGACGGACCGTCGGCCACTACCTGCGGATTCGGGTCAGAGCGGCGGGAGCCGCCGGGCGAAGGCGTCGGAGGCGCCGTTGGTGTCCGGCACGACGAGCGTGCCGTCCTCCGAGGTGAACAGGGCGGTGGTGCCGAGCGCGTCGACGAACGGGAGGTAGGACGAGCCCGCCGTCTGCGCTCCGTCCGAGGAGACGCTGACCCGCTCGGTGCGGCCCGTCCGCAGGTCGTGGCGGAAGACGTCCTCGACCTGGTTGGTGTCGTCGGCCACCAGGTTGTCGGCGGACGACGTGAAGTAGACCCAGCGGTTGCCGGCCGCCATCACGGCGTCGTAGGAGGAACCGGTGAGTGCGGCGCCGCCGAGGCCGGTGCCGATCGGGCGGACGGTGCCCTGGCGCAGGTCGCGGACGAAGACCTGGAAGTGCCAGCCGAGGCCGCCCTCCGGCTGCGCCGGCTCCGTCACCGGCAGCGAGAACAGGGCGTAGCGGGCGTCCGGGCTGATCGAGCCGCCGGCGGCGCCGCGCAGCGCGCCGTCGGTGCCGATGCTCCCGCCGCTGGTCCGTCCGGTCCGCAGGTCGTGGAGGTAGAACGGGTACTGGCGCGGCTTGAGGATCTCTGCGTGTGCTCCCGTCGGCGCCGCGACGCCCGGCCCGGAGGCCGGCCGGCCGGCCCCGGACGGCACGCCCGGACGGTGGTCGGGGACCGCGTCCTCGGCGGCGGCCTCCGCCGCGCTCGGCTGCGCGAAGGCCGGCTGCGGGGTCGCGTGCGGGGTCACCTCCTGCGGGCCGGGCGTCCGCGGGGCCGTCGACTTCGGGGCCGTCGACTGCGGGGCGGGGGCGGGCGTGCCACCGCCGTCCGACGGCAGGAGGTTGGTGGCCTTCGAGATGAATCCGACGGTGCTGCCGTCCGCGCTGATCACCGGTTCGGCGGAGGGGCGGTCGGCCGGCGTCCCGTTCGCGCCGACGGTGATCAGCCGGGTGGTGCCGTTCCACCGGTCGGTGACGAAGATGTTGGCGAGGCCGGGGGTGCCCTCCGGCACCAGGTCGGTCCGGGTGGAGGCGAAGGCGACGTAGCGGCCGTCCAGGCTCACCGACGGGCGGTAGGAGTTGCGGTCCGTCTGGTCCCGGGTGGGGTCGCCGGTGGTCAGCCGCTCGGTGCGGCCGGTCCAGCGGTCGCGGACGTAGATGTCCTCGACGCCGTTGGTGTCACCGGCGGCCAGCGCGGCGGTCGAGGTGAAGACGACGTAGCGCCCGTTGCCGCTGATCGCGCCGTCGTAGGAGCCGGAGGCGCCCTGAGCGCCGTCCTCGGCCAGGCTGATCCGCTCGATCCGGCCGGTCCAGCTGTCCCGTACGAAGACGTCCGTCTGGCCGTTGGTGTCGCCCGGCACCAGGTTGCCGGCGTTCGAGCTGAACACGGCGTACCGGCCGTCGGCGCTCAGCCCGTTGGCCCACGACGCACCGTCGGGCTGCGCGCCGGCCTGGCCGGTGCTCACCCGGCTGGTGGACGTCCAGGGCGACCGGGCCGGACCGGCCGCGGCGGGCGCCGCCGTCCCGGCCAGCGCGGCCGCCACCAGCGCGGCGACGACCGCGGTCGCCCGCCGGCGCCCCGGCGCCAGGCCCCGCGCGGGCCCTCCAGCCTTCCCCGGCGCCGTGTCATGAGCCTTGTCCGTGCGGGTCGTCGGTGAATTCGCCACGGGTTGGTCCCCTCCTTCGGTCGTGCCGTCGCCGCGCGCGGCTTCGCGCCTCGTCCGCGCGGTCCGCCCCCGGCGGCCGGCTGCGGGGTGTGGTGTCCACGCCCCTGGGGCGAGCCAACCGTCCGCCTTGCTCCGCGGTCAACGCCCGGCTTCGGAGAGTGACGACATCGCGCCAAGAATCCTGCCGCGCGCGGCGGCCGGCTCCGGTGGCCGTCCGGTCGGCGGGAGGGGGCGCGGGCGGCGCACCCGCCGGGCCGGGTCAGCCCAGATCGCGGACGGCGGCCAGCACCTCCAGACCGAGCTCGGGGTCCGCGTCCTCGGGCAGGCTGACCGAGACCCGGGTGGTCAGGCCGGCGTAGCGGCGGCGGATCTCCCGGGCGACCTCCCCGACCGTCCCGGCCACGGCGAAGGTGTCGAACACCCGGTCGTCGACCAGGGCGGCCATCTCCTCCCAGCGGCCGCGCACCGACAGGCGGTGCAGCTCCTCCTGGAGGTCCTCCCAGCCGTGCTGGGCGAGCACCGGCCGGTAGGCGGGGGTGGACGCGTAGAAGGCGAGCCGCTCGCGCACCTTGGCGAGGTTGGCCCGCAACTCCTCCTCGGTGCGGCCGGTCGCGGTGAGCACGCTGCCGGAGATCTCGAAGGGTCGGTCGGTCCAGGCGGCGCCCTCGGCCTCGGCGCGCCCGCGTGCCTCGGCCAGCCGGGGCAGCACCTGCTCGGTGAGGTAGGCGACGGAGGTGAACGGGTGGCTCAGGAAGCCGTCCGCCACCTCGCCGGCCGTGCGGACCATCAGCGGGCCGACCCCCGCCAGCAGGATCCGGGGTACGCCGGCCGGGACCGGGTCGGGGGAGAAGACCGGGGTCATCACCGTGTGGGTGTAGAAGTCGCCGCGGAAGCGCAGCCGGTCGCCGGTCTGCCAGCTCTGCCAGATCGCCCGCACCGCGTGGACGTACTCGTGCATCCGGGCCGCCGGGCGGTCCCAGGGCATGCCGAACCGCTTCTCGATGTGTGGCTTCACCTGCGAGCCGAGGCCGATGACGGCCCGTCCGCCGGAGGCCGCGTGCAGACCCCAGGCCTGGTAGGCCAGCGTCATCGGGGTCCGGGCGAGGGCGACGGCGACTCCGGTGGCCAGTTCGACGGTGCTGGTCCGGTCGGCGGCGCGGGCGAGCTGCAGGAACGGGTCGTAGGCGGTCTCGGACACCACCAGCCGGTCCATGCCGCGGCGTTCGGCCTGCTCGGCGGCGTCGAGGATGCCCGCCGGGTGTCCGGAGGCGATGGCGTCGAGGCGGAGGGCGGCGGTCGGGCGGTCCAAGGTGTCGGCTCCTCGTGGGGCGGAACGGGTGCGCCCCAGCCTCCCACGCCGGGGTGCGGCCCTCCGCGCCGCCGCCGGTCGGCCTTCAGCCGGTGCGCGGGCCGTCGGTGCGCGGGCCGTCGCGGCCTTCCCCGTCGCCGTGCTCTCCGTCGTCGCCCTCTGCGCCGGCCGGCGCCGCGAGCAGCAGGCCGGCCCGGGCGGAGTGTGCGGCGACGGCCGCCGCTCGGTCCGCGACGGCCTCGGTCAGCGGTTCACCGGTGATGAACATGCGGTAGTAGAAGGCGCCGGACATGGTGCGGACGACTTCCAGCCGGCAGGTGCCGGGCGGGACCTCGCCCCGCTCGATGGCGCGGTCGACCAGCTCGGCGGTGGTGGCGAGGCGCTGCCGGAAGAAGGCGCTGAGCGCCTCGCGCGCCGCGGGGTGGTGGACGGCGGTGGCGACGATCGCACGGAACATCGTCATGTCGGGTTCGGTCCGCATCAGCTCCAGCAGCCGCCGGGCGACCAGCTGCAGGTCCTCGTCGAGCGAGCCGGTGTCGGGCAGTGGCACGCGGGTGGTGGAGAGGTCGGCGAGCAGGTCGACGACCAGGCCGGGGAGGTCCCGCCACCGGGCGTAGACCGTGGTCTTGGCGACACCCGCCCTCCGGGCGACCTTCTCCACCGTGACCTGGGCGAAGCCGGTCTCGACCAGCTCCTCCCGCACGGCCGCGAGTACGGCGGCCCGGGTCCGGGCGGTCCGGCCGCCGGGCCGCCGGGTGCCCGGCCGGTCGTCCGGCCGGTCGTCCGTGGAACCGGTCGGGGGACCGTCCACGGTTCCTTCCGAGAGTCCTTCCGGGGCCTGAGGCAAACTGAACTCCTGTTGTGTTTGGGGCCTGCGCCCTGTCATTATCGCGCTAACCCAACTCGGGTCCAGTTTAGGGGGAGTGTCCTCATGGCTGATCCAGCCGCCAACGAACCGTCGCCCGCCGTCACCCCGCCGCTGCCGGTGCCGCCGGCCGTCCGCCACCGCTTCGTCGACGTCGGTGGCCTGCGCGTCTTCTACCGCGAGGCCGGCCCGGCGGACGCGCCCGTGCTCCTGCTGCTGCACGGCTTCCCGTCCGCCTCGCACCAGTTCCGCCGGCTCTTCGACGTGCTCGGCACCCGCTACCGCCTGGTCGCGCCGGACTACCCCGGCTTCGGGCACACCGACAGCCCGGCGCCCGGCGACTTCGACTACCGCTTCGACACCCTCGCCGACGTCGCCGAGGGCTTCTGCAAGGCCCTCGGTCTGGACCGGTTCGCGCTCTACGTCTTCGACTTCGGAGCCCCGGTGGGCCTGCGGCTGGCCACCCGGCACCCGGAGTGGATCACCGGCCTGGTGGTCCAGAACGGCAACGCCTACGAGGAGGGGCTCTCCGACCTCGCCCGGGAGTTCATCGCCAACCGGCACGGCGTCGAGGGCGCGGCCGACAGGGTCCGTGCCATCCTCACCGCGGAGATGACCCGCAGTCAGTACGAGGGCGGAACCGCCGACCCGGAGCTGGTGGCCCCCGACGGCTGGACGCTGGACCAGCACTTCCTCGACCTGCCCGGCCGCAAGGACATCCAGGTCGAACTGGCCCTCGACTACCACTCCAACGTCGAGCTCTACCCGGCCTGGCAGGAGTGGCTGCGCACCCACCGGCCGCCGGCGCTGATCGTGTGGGGCCGCAACGACGCCTTCTTCACCGAGCCCGGGGCCCGTGCGTACCTGCGCGACCTGCCCGACGCGGAGCTGCACGTGTTCGACACCGGGCACTTCGCGCTGGAGGAGAAGCTCCCGGAGATCGCCCGGCTGATCGACGCCTTCCTCGCGCGCGGCCGGGACTGACGGCACGTCGCCGGTCGCCCGGTCCGCGCCGGCGGCGAAGCCACCAGGACCGTCCGGCCGCGTGCGGCCACCACACCCGGCACCACCACCACTCAGGGGGAATCCACATGTCCAACGAGCCCGCCGCCGGACTGCGCGGCGTCACCGTCGCCGTCGCCTACCACGGCCGCTTCGGCCACACCGCCCGCCAGGCCGAGGCCGTCCGCCGGGGCGCCGCGTCCGTGCCCGGCACCGACGCGCGGCTGATCGCCGTCGACACCGTCACCGAGGAGGACTGGGAGGTGCTCGACGGCGCGGACGCGATCGTCTTCGGCTCCGCCACCTACCTGGGCGACGTCTCGGCAGCCTTCCGGACCTTCGCCGAGTCCACCAGCAAGCGCTGGGCGGCCCAGGCCTGGCAGGACAAGCTGGCCGCCGGCTTCGTCAACTCCGGTGCGATGAGCGGGGACAAGCTCAACGCCCTGCAGTCGCTGTCGGTCTTCGCGGCCCAGCACGGCATGACCTGGGTGAGTCTGGGCCTGCTGCCGGGCTGGAACCGCAGCACCGGCACCGCCCAGGACCTCAACCGGCTCGGCTTCTGGCTCGGCGCCGCCGCCCAGTCGAACGGCGACCAGGGGCCGGAGGACATGAACCCCGCCGATCTGGCCACGGCCGAGCACCTGGGCCGCCGGGTCGCCGAGCAGGCCCGCCGCCTGGCCGCCGCCGACGCCGCGCTCGCCGCGGCCTGACGGGCGGTCCGCCACACGGCCCGTCCCGCAGCGGACCGCCGCACCCCGCCCCGACCGGAATACCGGTCGGGGCGGGGTGGGTTGCAGGTGGTGAGACCGTACCGCCTCCCGGCGCTGCGGGCGGGGGCCGGTCCCGCCGCCTGCCGTGGCCGGGCCCGAGACAGGACCCCGGATGACCAACGACACCGCCGCCGGCACCGACCGCTCGTTCCTCTTCGTCCTGGCCAGCTCGCGCTCGGACGGCAACACCGAGATCCTCGCGCGCGCCGCCGCCGAGCAGCTTCCGTCCGGCGTGTCCCGGCGCTGGGTGGACCTGAACCGGATCCCGCTGGCCGACTTCCAGGACGGGCGGCACGACGAGGGCACCTGGCCGGTCGGGGACGGCGAGGAGGAGCTGCTGACGGCCACGCTGGCGGCGACCGACGTCGTGATCGTCTCGCCGCTGTACTGGTACACGGTCTCGGCCCAGGCCAAGCGCTACCTCGACCACTGGTCGCGCTGGCTGCGCCTGCCCGGCGCGGACTTCAGGGCCCGGATGGCCGGCCGGACGCTCTGGGGCGTGACGGTCATGGCCCACACCGAGGAGGAGGTCGCCGACGGGATGGTCACCACCCTCAACAACTCCGCGGCCTACATGCGGATGCGGTTCGGCGGTGTGCTGTTCGGCAACGGCTCCGCCCCCGGCCAGGTGCGCGACGACGCGCGGGCCCTGGAGCGTGCCAAGACCTTCTTCCACCGCGACGCCCCACTCGCCCGGTTCCCCCACGAGCCGGTGGTCGACGTGAAGTAGCCGCGAACCGGGCGCGGGCTAGCCGGGCCGCTCGCGCGTGCCCTCCGGGGGCGGGACGACGACCACCGGGCAGTGCGCGTGGTGGAGCAGGCCGTGCGGGACGGAGCCGAGCCGCATGCCGGTGAACCCGCCGTGGCCGCGCCGCCCCACCACGACCGCCAGCGCCCGCTCGGAGGCCTTGACGAGTTCCTCCACCGGGTGCCCGGGGACGGTCTCGTGGCTGAGCATCTGCGCCGGATGGTCGGCGGCCCGCGCGGCGAGGGCCTCGGCGAGCACCCGGTCGAGCTCGGCCAGGTGCCGCTCCTGGTCGCCGGAGCGCAGCAGCGGCGGGCTCCACACCTGGACGACCCGCAGCCGCGCGCCGCGCCGGGCGGCCAGGTCGGCGGCGACGTCGAGGGCCGCCCGGGACTCGGGGCTGGCGTCGAACCCGGCCACCACGACCGGCCGGTCGGTGTCGTGCCCGGACTCGCGGACCACCACCACCGGGCAGTCGCTCTGGGCGGCGAGCGGCACCGCGACCGAGTAGGAGCTCAGCAACTCGTCCAGCCGGCTCATCCGGCGCGAGCCGAGGACGACGAGCTCGGCGTGCTGCGACTCCTCGCACAGCGCCGGCGCCGGGAGGTCGTCGGCGAGGACGGCGGCCGCGTCCACGTCCGGCTGCCGGTCGCGGACCAGCGCCAGCGCCTTGGCCAGCGCCTCGTCGCCCCGCTCGCGCAGCCTTCGGTGGCGGTGGCTCTCGTCGAAGCCGCGCAGGTTCACCTCCATCGGCTCCACGGCGTGCACCAGCCGCAGCGGCAGCCCGCGAACCGCGGCCTCGTCGGCGGCCCAGACGACCGCGGCCGATTCGGGCGCGGTCGCGTCCACGCCCAGGACGACGGGACGTCGCCCACCGTCGGCTGCCATGACTCCTCCAGCTGGGCTCGGGACGGGCGGTCGGAACTCCGCTGCCACCGCCCCGCTTTCCACCGTAGGACTCCGGCCGGGCACCGCAACGCCGACGGCGGGTCGCGCCCCGGCCCGCTGCGCGGCGCCCGGCGACTTCGCGGCCGCCGCGCCCCGCCACGGGCCACCCCCGTTGCGGGCGGGCCGGCGCCGCCAGAAGATCGAAAGGAGGCGTCTCCCACCGCACCCCCCCCGGGCAAAGGGAGCCCCGATACGTCCACGGTTGGAGGCCAGCATGCCGTCACCGCCCCGCCGCGGCCCGGCCGGTGACCCCGGTCTCCCACCGTCCCCGAGGGAGACGGCCCCGAGGGAGACGGCCCCGAGGGAGACGGCCCCGAGGGAGACGGACCCGTTGGAGACGGTGCTCGCCACCCGCCTGCGCGTACCGCCCGTCCCCCCGACGTTCGTCCGCCGTCCCCGTCTGGTCGCTCCCCTCACCGACGGACTGCCGCACCACCCGCTGACCCTGGTCACCGGCCCCGCCGGCGCGGGGAAGACCCTGCTCGCCGGCGACTGGGTCCGCACCGGCCGGCTGCCCGGCCCCGTCGCCTGGCTCACCGCCGACGCCCGCGACAACCTCCCCGGCGCCTTCCGGAGCAGCCTCGTCCGGGCCCTCCACCACGCCGGCGCCGTGCGCGGCGACCAGCTGACCGGGCTGATCGGTGCCGCACCCGCCGACCCGGACCTCCCCGTCCGCCTCGCCGGGATCCTCGCCGTCCGCCCGGACCCCCTCGTCCTCGTCCTGGACGCCTGCGAACAGCTCACCGACCCCGGCCCGGCCGCCGACCTGCACGCCCTCTCCCGGCACGCCGGCGCCGGGCTGCGGCTCGTCCTGCTGAGCCGCACCGAACCGCTCCTGCCGCTGCACCGCTACCGCGCCGCGGACCTCGTCACCGAGCTCCGGGCCGCCGACCTCGCGTTCACCTGCGAGGAGGCCGCCGTCCTGCTGCGCCACCACGGCCTGCAGCTGTCCCCGGACGGCGTGCGGGCGCTGACCGGGCGCACCGAGGGCTGGGCCGCGGGCCTGCGGCTGTCCGCCCTGGCGGCCGAGCACGCGCCGGACCGCGAGCAGTACCTCAAGGAGTTCGAGGCCGGGCACAGCACCATCGCCGACTTCCTGCTCGCCGAGGTCCTCGGCACCCAGCCCGCCGCCACCCGCGACCTCCTGCTGCGTACCAGCGTGCTGGAGCGCGTCCACCCCGGCCTGGCCGACGCGCTCACCGGCCGTCGGGACGCCGAGCGGATCCTGGACGAGCTCGCGCAGGCCAACGCGTTCGTCACCCCCGTCGGCGGCTCCTGGTACCGGCACCACCCGCTGTTCGCGGAGATCCTGCGGGTGCAGCTGCGGGCCCGGCGGCCCGCGCTGCCGGGGGAGCTGCACGCGCGGGCGGCCCGCTGGCTGCACGGGGCCGGCCTGCTGGACGAGGCCGTGCGGCAGGCCGCCGCCGCCGAGCAGTGGGGTCTCGCCGCCGGGTGGCTGGTGGAGCACCTCGCCATCGGGTCGTTCCTCGCCGACCGCGGCCCGACCGCTCCGGCCGACGTGTTCGCCGCGATGCCGCCCGCCACCGGCGGCGGCGCCGCCGACCTGGTCCGCGCCGCGCGTGCGCTGGCCGCCCGCGAGGTGACCGCCGCCGCCGGGCACCTGGCGAGCGCGGCCCGCGGCGCCGACCGTGCGGGCGCCGACGAGGTCGCCTTCCGGAGCACCGAGGCGTTCCTGCACGCGGTCGTGGCCCGCGCGACCGGAGCCTGCGGCGAGCAGGCCGCGGACGCCCTGGAACGCCTCGGTCCGCGCCTGTCGGTCCGGCGCCGGCGCGAGCATCCGGAGTTCCCCGTCCTGCTCGCCACCGCTCTGGCCGCCGTCCGGCTCGGACAGGGCCGTCCCGCCGCCGCCCGTACCGCCCTGGAACCCGTGCTCCGGACGCCGCAGGAGCCGACCCGGCCGGTCCCGCGGTGCGAGGCACTCGCCCTGCTCGCCCTCGCCGAGCTCTGGGAGGGGGCCACCGGGCGCGCCGAGGAGCACGCCCGCCGGGCGGTCGAGGACGCCGGGGGCCGGGGCGCACCGGTCGACGCCGGCTGCGCCCTCGCCCACCTGGTCCTCGCCGAAACCGCCGCGGAGCGGGACGATCTCGCGGCAGCCCGGCTCAGCCTGCACCGGGCCGAGGCGGCGGCCGACGACAGGGCGGACCTGCTGTGGTCCGTGCTGCTCCGGCTCACCCGGGCCCGCCTCGCGCTGCTCCACGGGGATCCGCGTCGGGCCCTGGCGGTCCTGGCGGAGGCGGGCGGCCCGCCGGCGGACCCGCCGTGGGCGGTGCGGCGGGCGGCCGCCGTCACGGCCGAGGCGAGGCTCCGCTCGGGCGACCCCGCGGCCGCGCTGGCCGGGCTGGCGGCCGCGGGCGTCCGGACCGGTCAGGGCGGCGCGGAGCGTGCGGACGCGGAGCAGGTCGGGGCGGGGGCGGTACAGGTGGGCGGCAGGGAGCCGGCGGACCTCCCGGACCGGGCCGAGGCCGGTACGGCTTCGGCCGGATCCACCCCGTCCCGCCCCGCGGCACGGGGCGCCTTCGGCGAGTACGAGGCGGTGCTCGCCGCCCGCGCCCACCTTGCCGCCGGCGACCCCCGGGCGGCACTCGCGGCCCTCCCCCCGGAGGCCTGCCGGGCGGCGGGCCCGGCGATCGGCGCCCTGCTGGTGCGGGCCGAGCTGAGCGCCGCGGCCGGGCGTGAGGAGGCCGCGCACCGGTTGGCGGCCCGCGCCCTGGTCCTGGCCCGGCCGGACCGGCTCTGCCGCCCGTTCGTGGACGCGGGGCCCTGGGCGGCGGCCTTCCTCCGGGCCAGGCCCGCCCTCACCGCCCCGCACGGCTGGCTGCCGGACGGCCTGCGCGGCCCGGCCGGTCCGGTGGACGGCCCGGACGCTCCGGCGGACGAACCGCCGGTCGATCCGCTGACGGTCCGTGAGCGGGAGGTGCTGGAGCGGGTGGCCGAGCTGATGTCCACTGAGGAGGTCGCGGAGGACCTCCACCTGTCGGCCAACACCGTGAAGACGCACCTGAAGAGCATCAACCGCAAGCTGCGGACCACCCGCCGGGCGGACGCCGTCCGGCAGGCCCGCCGGCTGCATCTCCTGTAGGTCCCGGCCACAGCCCTGCCCGTTCCCCGCCGGCCGAGCGACGGCGGGCCCCCGCCTCGCCCGGAGACGGAGGTAGACGCACGCGTATGGAGCTGAGCTCGGCGACCATGGTCGCCGTCCGCCCGGCCGGGTTGACTGGGGGGCATGACGAACGACACGCAGAACTCCTCCCAGAACGAACCGACTTCGAGCCCCCTCGTCCTCGTGACCGGTGGGACCGGCAAGACCGGCCGCCGCGTCGCCGAGCGGCTGGCCGACCGCGGCCGCGCGGTCCGGATCGGCTCGCGCAGCGCCGCGATCCCGTTCGACTGGAACGACGGGAGCACCTGGGCGCCCGCCCTGGACGGCGTCACCGCCGTCTACCTCTCCTACTACCCTGATCTCGCCTTCCCGGGGGCCGTCGAGACGGTCGGCGCCTTCGCCCGGCTCGCCGCCGCGGCCGGGGTGGAGCGGCTGGTCCTGCTCTCCGGCCGGGGTGAGGAGGCGGCCCGGGCCGCCGAGGCCGGGGTGCGCGACGCGGGTACCGGCTGGACCGTCGTGCGTTGCGCCTGGTTCAATCAGAACTTCGACGAGAGCTTCTTCCTGGAGCCCGTCCTGTCGGGCGAGTTGGCGCTGCCGACCGGCGCCGCCGTCGAGCCCTTCGTGGACGCGGACGACATCGCCGACGTGGCGGTTGCGGCGCTGACCGAAGAGGGCCACCATGGCGAGGTGTACGAGCTGACCGGGCCGCGCCTGCTCTCCTTCGCCGATGTCGCCGCCGAGTTGACGGCGGCCACCGGCCGCGAGATCCGCTTCACTCCGGTCGGCGTCGAGGAGTACCGGGCGGTGCTGGCCGCGGCCGGTCTGCCGGGCGACTTCGCCGACCTCTTCACCCTGATCCTGGACGGCCGCAACGCCCACCTGTCGGACGGCGTCCGGCGGGCGCTGGGCCGCGAGCCCCGGGACTTCACGGAGTTCGCCCAGGCGGCCGCCGCCCGCGGCGCCTGGAACGCCTGATCCACCGCTTCCGGCCCGGGCCCGATGACGCCCGGGCCGGCGTCCGTTCCACCCGACCGTGCCCCGCCCACCGAAGGACGACCCGATGAGCCTCGACCGGACCGCCCCGGCCGCCCCTGCCGCTTCCCTCACTCCCGCCGCCGCGGCCCCGGGCCGGGCGGCCGGGCCGCTCCTCGGCGCCGCCACCGTCGCCATGGGCCTGATGGCGGGCCTCTTCTTCGCCTTCGACGTGTCCGTGATGCCGGGCCTGGCCCGCGGCGACGACCGGACGTACGTCACCGCGATGCAGAACGTCAACAAGGCGATAGAGAACGGTGTCTTCGGCCTCGTCTTCGTCGCCGCGCTCGTCGTCACGGGTGGCGCGGCCTTCGTCCAGTACCAGGGCGGCCGCCGCGGCGCCGCGCTCTGGGCCGCCGCCGCGACCGCCCTCTACCTCGTCGCCCTGGTGGTCACCATGGCGGTGAACGTCCCGCTGAACAACGAGCTGGCCGGGGCCGGCGACCCGGCGCTGATCCAGGACCTCGGGGCCGTCCGCGACCGCTTCGAGTCCACCTGGGTGACCGCCAACGTGGTGCGGACGCTGCTCTGTACGGCGGGCCTGGCCGCCCTGGTGCGCGCCCTGCTCCTGCACGCCCGCGCCGCGCGCTGACGCGGCACCGCCTCCGCCGTCGGCCGACAGCCCGGTGCGCACCCTGTGCGCTCTCTGTGCTGTCGGCCAAGTCCGTTGTGGTACCGGTGACTTGGATGCATCGTGGGGGTCTAGAATCATGGCTGCGAACAGCGACCGCCGGGGGTGTGCAACCCCTGGGGAAGGGGCGGCAGCCACGTGAGTCCCGCACTGCGACCGTTCCGTGTGGAGGGCAGGGCGATCCAACTCGCCAAGTACCTGGCCGAGGAGCGGATCGACGACCTGGTCAGGTGCTCCTGCATCGGCAACGAGGTCTCGATCGACCAGTCCGACACCCACTTCCTGATCGGCCTCGGCGGCCTCGACGGAACGGTGCGGCTGAACTTCCAGATGACCCACGACGGGCCCGCCCACGCCCGCTCCTGGAACCGCTACCTCCCGGCGGGCTCCGGCCCGGAGGACATCGCCCACCGCATCGCGCTGGACATCGCCACCCTCGGCCGCGAACTGGCGCCCCTCCGGGAGAACCCCCCGGTCCCGCGGGCGGCGGCGCAGCCGCGCACCCCGGCGCAGCCGCGGAAGCCGCCGCAGCCCCGCACCCCGGCGCAGCCGCGGAAGGTCGCACCGCCGCAGCCGCGGACACCCCCGTCGGACTGACGCGAAACGCCCGGGGCCGCCGGGGCGGGCGGACCCGCCCCCGGTGTCGGGGGCGGGTCGCCCACCCGGCGGCCCCGGGTCGTAACAGGGGTGCTCCGGCGGCGGTGCCGACGGTCAGCCGACGGTGTCGCAGTGCAGGACCAGCGCCCAGCAGAGGAAGCCCAGGGCGGCCGTGCAGAGCAGGGCGCGGGCGACGTTCCACCGCACCCAGCGGGTCTCGAACCGGCCGCGCACGTCAGCCGGGTCCGCGATCCGGCTGGGGTCGCCCGCCGCGGCGAGCGCGTCGTTCAGCGGGATGTTGATCCGTCTGGTCACCACCAGCGAGGCCGTGTAGCAGACCAGCGCCGCCACCGTCGCCGGCAGTCCCCGGTGGCCGTCGGCGGGCAGGTGCAGGACCAACGCCACCGCCGTGGTCACCAGGGCGCCGACGAAGCCCAGCAGGAACCAGCCGTTCAGGATCGCCACGTTGATCCGCTGCATCACCTCGATGAACGTCCGGTCCTCCGTTCCGCGCAGCCCCGGCATCACCGAGCAGGCGTACGCGTAGAACAGCCCTGCGCTCAGTCCGGTGGTCATCGTGGCGGCCACGAGCGCGATCACGCGCGACACTTCCATCGGGCACATCCCTCCTCTCCGTCCGCGGCAGTGCTGCTGCCGACGGGTCTGGCCGACCGGGACGCCCCGGCCTGCCGAGCTCTGCCCGCCCGGCGTTCAGACTCTCTCAAATGACGGAACGTCAATCCATGTCCAAGCGTCTAGGATTACCCCATGGACACGCTCACCGGACTGCTCGACGGGCCGAAAGCCCGGGGTGCCTTCCTGCTGCGCTCGATCCTCACCCCGCCGTGGTCGCTGCGGATCGAGGACGGCGCGCCGCTCTCGGTGCTCACCACGGTCCGCGGGGAGGCCTGGATCGTGCCCGAGGGCGGTACGCCGGTGCTGCTGAGTCCGGGCGACGTGGCGATCGTGCGCGGCCCCGAGCCGTACACCGTCGCGGACACACCGCACAGCCCCGTCCAGGTGGTGATCGGCCCGGGGCAGATCTGCACGCGCGACGGGGCCGACGTGTCCCGGTCGATGGCGCTGGGTGTGCGGACCTGGGGTGAGGCCCGGCCGGGCGAGCAGCACACCGTCATGCTCTCCGGCACCTACCAGGCCGAGCACGAGATCGGCCGCCGGCTGCTGGACCACCTGCCGACCCTGCTGGTCCGCCCGGCCGGCGACGGTACCGCCACCGAGGACACCCTGGTCCGGCTGCTGACCACCGAGCTCACCCGGGACGATCCGGGCCAGGAGGTCGTCCTGGACCGCCTGCTGGACCTGCTGGTGGTCGGCGTGCTGCGCAGCTGGCTGGCCGTCCCGGACGGTGGCGCGCCCGCCTGGTACCGGGCCCAGCACGACGAGGTGGTCGGCCCGGTGCTCCGACTGATGCACGACGACCCGGCGCGGCCCTGGACGGTGGCCGGGCTGGCGGCGAGGGTCGGCGTCTCGCGGGCGGGGCTGGCCCGCCGCTTCACCTCGCTGGTCGGCGAGCCGCCGATGGCCTACCTGGCCGCCTGGCGGCTGGCGCTGGCCGCCGATCTGCTCCGCCACCCGGAGCACACCGTGGCCTGGGTGGCGCACCAGGTCGGTTACAGCAACGCCTTCGCGCTCAGCGCGGCGTTCAAGCGGGTGCGCGGGATCACCCCGCAGGAGCACCGCTGGCTGGCCGCCGAGGCCCCGGCCGCCACCGGACCGGTCCACGCCGCGACCACGGTCGTCCTGGCGGGTTGACCGCGGGCGATCGGCCCCCCGCGGGCCCGGTGCCCGCCCCCGGCCCTGCGCCCGCCGCGTCGGGGCGGGCACAGGCCGGCCACCCCCTGTCGCCCGGCGGTTCGCAGGCGTACGGTGGCCACACGGTGGCGCGCGACCCGGCGGCGCGCCCGGCGGGTGCGGTCACGGCGGTGCCACCGACCCGCGTTGGCACGCCCCGCCGGAGGCCGCGATGGCTGATTCCCAGGCCGACCGCCCACCCGACCGCATGGCCTTCCTCACCTCACCGCGCCGGCCGCGCGAGCGGCGGGACCCGCGCGAGCGGCTGGGGGACCGGCACGAGGTCTACCGCCCCGGCACCCTGCTGCCGATCATCGGCACCCAGGCCGCCCGCTGCATGGACTGCGGCCTGCCGTTCTGCCACCGGGCCTGCCCGCTGGGGAACCTCGTCCCGGACTGGAACACGCTGGTCTCCCACCGCGACTGGCGCTCGGCCGCGGCGCGCCTGCTGGCGACCAACAACTTCCCCGAGTTCACCGGCCGGCTCTGCCCGGCGCCGTGCGAGAGCGCCTGCGTGCTGGCCATCGACGGCGAGGCCGTGACGATCAAGAACGTGGAGCTGGCGATCGCCGACCAGGCCTGGGAGCAGGGGTTCGACCGGCCGCAGCCACCCGACCGGCTGACCGGGCTGCGGGTGGCCGTGGTCGGTTCGGGCCCCGCGGGGCTTGCCGCCGCACAGCAGCTGACCCGGGCCGGCCACACCACGACGGTGTACGAGCGGGCCGACCGGATCGGCGGGCTGCTCCGTTACGGCATCCCGCCGTTCCGGCTGGAGAAGCACCGCCTGGACCGGCGGATCGACCAGATGCGGGAGGAGGGCACCCGGTTCCGGCCCGGCGTCACGGTCGGCGGGCACGACCTGCCGGCGGACCGGCTGCGGGCACGGCACGACGCGCTGGTCGTCGCGGTCGGCGCCACGGCCTGCCGGGAGCTCGATGTTCCCGGCCGCCGGATGCCCGGCGTGCACCAGGCGATGACCTACCTGACGCTGGCCAACCGGGTGGACGAGGGCGACCTGCCGGCCTCCCCGCTGTCCGCCGAGGGCCGCCGGGTGGTGATCGTCGGCGGCGGCGACACGGCCGCCGACTGCCTCGGGACGGCCCTGCGGCAGCGCGCGGCCGCGGTCACCCAGCTCGACATCAACCCGCGCCCGCCGGCCCGGCGCGCGTCCGCCCAGCCCTGGCCCGTCCACCCCAAGGTGTACCGGGTGACCACCTCGCACGAGGAGGCCGGTGGGGAGGAGGCCGAGCCCAGGGTCTTCTCGGCGACCACGGTGGGCTTCGAGGCCGGTGCGGACGGGCGGCTGGCCGGCGTGCGGTTCGCCGAGGCGGAGCCGGGCGACCGCCGGCCCCGGCCCGGTACGGCCCGGACCCTCCCGGCCGAGCTGGCCCTGCTGGCGCTCGGCTTCTCCGGCGCCGGCTTCTCGGGCCGCCGCCGCAGCCACGGCCTGGCCGCCCAGCTGGGCCTGGCGGTGGACGGGCACGGCAACCTCGCCCGTGGCGGGGACTTCGCGGCCGCGGCGTCCGGCGCGCCCGGCAGCGGGGCGGACGGGGTCTTCGTCGCGGGCGACGCCGGGCGCGGCCAGTCGCTGATCGTCTGGGCGATCGCGGAGGGCCGGGCCGCGGCCGCCGCGGTCGACCGCTACCTGCGGGGAGCCACCGAGCTCCCCGCGCCGATCGCGCCCTTCGACGGCCCGCTCACGGCCTGACCGGCGCGCACCGGCCGGGGGTCGTGCCGCGGCGGTCGGACCGTGGGCGGGCCGTCAGCGGAGGGCCGGGTCCTCGTGCGCCCCGACCCGCCGCCGCAGCCGGCGTCCTCAGAGCAGTTCGAGGACGAGCTTGCCGGTGTTCTCGCCGCGGAACAGCATCTGCAGCGTCCGCGGGAAGTCGTCCACCGTGCCGCGGACCACGTGCTCCAGCACCTTGATCCGTCCGGCGGCGATCCAGTTGCCGATCTCCCGGGCCGCCTCGCGGTAGCGCGGCGCGTAGTCGAAGACCACGAAGCCCTCCATCCGGGCCCGGCGGACCAGCAGGTTCAGGTAGTTGGAAGGCCCCTGCACGCCGGTCGCCGAGTTGTACTGGCTGATCGCGCCGCAGACCACCACGCGGGCGTGCATGGCCAGGTTGGCCAGGGCCGCGTCCAGGACCTCGCCGCCGACGTTGTCGAAGTACACGTCGATGCCGTCCGGCGCGTGGGCGCGCAGCGCCTTGCGGACGTCCTCGCTCCGGTAGTCGATCGCGGCGTCGAAGCCGAGCTCCTCCGTCAGCAGCGCGCACTTGTCGGCGCCGCCGGCGATGCCGACGACCCGGCAGCCCCTGGCCTTGGCGATCTGGCCGGCCATCGTGCCCACCGCGCCGGCGGCGCCGGAGACCACCACCGTCTCGCCCTCCTTGAGCGCGCCGACGTCCAGCAGGCCGAAGTACGCCGTCATGCCCGGCATGCCGAGCGCGCCGAGGTAGGCCGAGGGCGCGGCGGCGGTCGGGTCGATCCGGAACGCGCCCCGGCCGTCGGAGACCACGTGCTCCTGGACGCCGAAGGTGCCGACGACCAGGTCGCCGATCCGGAAGTCGGGGTGGTTGGACTCGGTGACCTCGACGACCGGCCCGGCCCGCATCACCTCGCCGATGCCGACCGGCGGCAGGTAGGAGCGGCGGTCGTCCAGCCAGCCGCGCATCGCGGGGTCCAGCGAGACGAAGCGGGTCCGCCCGGCGAACTGGCCCTCGCCGGGGGCCGCGGCCGCCTCGGTGACGTGCTCCCAGTCCTCGGCGGCGATCTCGCCCTGCGGACGGCGGGCGAGGCGGATCTGACGGTTCGTGGCGGACAGCATGGGGGGCTCCCGATGGGTGGGCTCGTGCTGCTGCGCGGGGTCCCGCGCGCGACGGAGGAGAGTCTAAGCAAGCGCTTAGTCATCTGGCCAGGCCTGGACGGCGGACCGTCCGTCGCCCGCCGACCGGGTCGGGCGCCGCGTCGTCCGGGCGAGGCGCGGCGACCCGCGGCGCGGGGCCGGTTAGGTTCGGCCGAAAAGGGCGGGGGACCGACCGACGCGCACGGGAGAACCATGACGACGAACCGGCCTCAGGGCGGAGTGCGGGCCCGGGAGGTGCTGGCCGATCCCAAGGTCTGGGCGGTCCCGGCCGTCACCGTCGGCCTGGTGGCCTTCCTGCTGACCCTGCTCTACATGGGCGGCATCCTCAACCCCTCCGATGAACTGCACCGTCTCCCGATCGGCCTGGTCAACTCCGACCGGGGCGCCACCGTGGCCGGACGGCAGGAGAACCTCGGCGCCCAGGTCACCGCCGGCATCGCCGGCGCACCGGACCCGGACGAGCACGTCTCCTGGCGCCTGCTCGACCGGGCCGGGGCGGACGAACAGCTCGCCTCCGGCAAGCTGGCCGGCGCACTGGAGGTCCCGCCCGACTTCAGCGCCGCGATCGTGGCCCTCGGGGAGCTGCCGCAGAAGGCGCCGCCGCGCCCGACCATGACCGTCCTGACCAACCCCGGCGTGGGCAGCCTGGAGTCCTCGCTGGCCTCGAACATCTCCCAGACGGCGGCCCACCAGGCCTCGCAGGAGCTCGGCAAGAGGCTCACGGCCCAGGCCCAGGCCATGGCCCAGTCCCAGCCCCCGGCCCAGGGCGGCACGCCGACCAACGCCGAACTGCTCCAGCTCGCCGACCCGGTGACCGTCGAGGTCATGGCAGGCCACCCGATCGGCCCGCGCAGCGGCCTCGGCCTCACCGCGTTCTACTACACCCTGCTGGTGGTGCTCAGCGGATTCCTCGGGGCCAACGTCATCAGCAGCGGCGTCGACATCGCCCTCGGCTACCAGGCCAGCGAGCTGGGCCCGCTGCGCATGCAGCGGCCGCTGGTGCCGATCAGCCGCACCCGGGCCCTGATCGTCAACGACGTGATGTCCTGCGGGCTCGCCGTGCTGACGTCGAGCCTGATCATGCTGGCGAGCGTGGTGATCCTGGACATGGACGCCTCGCACCTGCCGCTGCTCTGGATCTTCTCGGTCTGTGCCACGATCGCGGTCGGGCTCGGGGCGCAGGCGCTGATCGCGGCGTTCGGCGCGATCGGGCAACTGGTCGGCATGTTCGTCTTCATCGCCCTGGCGCTGCCGTCCTCCGGGGCGACCATCCCGCTGCAGGCGCTGCCGGACTTCTACCGGGGGCTGGCCGTCTTCGAGCCGATGCGCCAGATCACCGACGGCGTCCGCGCGATCCTGTACTTCGGGGCGCAGGCCGAAGCCGGGCTGGCCCGGGCCTGGATCATGATCGCGGTCGGCACGGTCGCGGCGCTGCTCTTCGGCTTCGGGATGACCGTCTACTACGACCGCCGTGGCCTGCACCGCTTCCACCCCGAGGCGGGCTGATCCGGGCCGGGCGGCCGGCGTCTCCGGCGCGGAATGCGGGCGGAGCCGTCGTGGTTGACGGCGAGGTGACCACGACCGCGCCTCCGCTCCGCCTCTCCGTCCTGGACCGGTCCCGGACCAGGCAGGGGCAGGAGCCCGCACAGGCGCTGCGGGACACGGTGGCGTTCGCCCGGGAGGCGGAGCGGCTCGGTTACCACCGGTTCTGGGTGTCGGAGCACCACGGAGTGCCCGGGGTGGCGGGCTCGGCGCCCACCGTGCTCGCCGCGGCGGTGGCGGCGGCCACCACGCGGATCCGGGTCGGCACCGGCGGGGTGATGCTCCCCAACCACCAGCCGCTGGTCGTCGCCGAGCAGTTCGGCGTACTGGCCGCGCTCTTCCCCGACCGGATCGACATGGGCCTCGGACGCTCGGTGGCGTTCACCGACGGCGTGCGCCGCGCGCTCGGCCGCGGGAAGGACGCCGCCGACCGCTTCCCGGAGCAACTCGCCGAGCTGATCGGTTACTTCGACGGTGCCGGGCGTAGCAGTCGGGACGTCCACGCCCGGCCCGCGGAGGGCCTGCACGTTCCGGCGTTCGTGCTGGCCACCGGTGCCGGAGCGGACCTCGCCGCCGACGCCGGCCTGCCGCTGGTGATCGCGGCCGCGCGGGGCGAGGAGCGGATGCAGGCCGCCGTCGACCGCTACCGCGAGCGGTTCCGCCCCTCGACTCAGGCCGCGGCGCCGTACGTGGTGGTCTCGGGCACCGTGGCGGTCGCCGCGAGCACCGAGCAGGCCGAGCGGCTGCTCGTCCCCGAGGCCTGGGCGAGCGCCCACGCCCGCACCCACGGCGAGTTCCCGCCGCTCGCCCCCGCCGAGGAGATCCTGGAGCGGGCGATGACGCCGCGTGAGCGTTCCGCCTACCAGGAGGCCCTGCGCGGGCACATCGCCGGAACCCCCGCCCGGGCGGCGGCCGAGCTCGCCGCGCTGGTCGAGCGGACGCGGGCCGACGAGTACCTGGTGACCACCAGCACCTACGACCGCGCGGCGCTGCTCGACTCCTACCGGCTCCTGGCGGAGGCGGCCGGCCTGGCGTGAGGGGTACGGGCCAGGCGCCCCGGAGCGGCGGCCGCTCGCGCGGATCCGCCGCCCCGGATGCACCGTTGACCCCACGGGCCCTGCAGGACACGATCTCCCGTGAGGACCGCGTCGCGCACCGGCCGCCAGCCGCCGGCGTCCCCGCCCGCAGGAGTACCGCCTTCCAGGAGCACCGCCTCCGTGGTCGCCGCCACGGAGCCCCGCCGACCAGGACGGACCCGCATGGCCCACCAGCCCTTCGACACCGCCCGCTCCGCCGACGCCGCCGCGGTCACCGCGCCCGACGGCGCGATCGTCCGCCCGCTGCTGGTCCTGGACGGCGCGGGGAGCATGGCCGTCTTCGAACTCGCCCCCGGCGAGGTGACCCGCGCCGTCTCCCACGCCACCGTCCAGGAGCTGTGGCACGTCACCGGCGGACGCGGCCTGCTCTGGCGCCGTCAGGGCGAGCGGGAGGAGACCGTGCGGCTGCACCCCGGCACGGTGGTGTCCGTGCCGCTGGGCACGGTGTTCCAGTTCCGGGCCGACGCGGACGCCGCCGAGGCGCTGCGGATCGTCGCGGTGACCATGCCGCCGTGGCCGGGCGACCCCGAGGAGGCCCGCCGGGAGGACGGGCCCTGGCTCCCGACCGTCGCCTGACCGACGGCCCGGCCGGGCCACGACCCGGGGCAGAGTGGCCCCGGCCGCACCGCCCGACTCCCCGGTACGTCCGACCGAACAGGCAGCTCGACCGGCGCGGCCCGACCACGCCGGCGGAAGGTGACAGTGGGACGGTCGGTGTGCGACGCTGCACGAGCGCGTGATCAAGCGCTGCTGGTGGGCCGGGGGGATGACGCATGACTGACGTGCCACCAGGCAGGCCTCGGCCCGACCGGGAGGCAGGGGGAGCCCCGGACACCGGGCCCGCGCGGCCGCCTGCCTCGTGGGGGCGGATGCCCGCGCTGCTGCTGGTCCTCGCCGGCCTGCTGCTCGCCGCGGCGTCGCTGCGCCCGGACGGCGGCCTGCTGGGTACGGTCGGGGACCCGTTCGTGCGCGCCATCGGCTTCGTCGTGCTGATCGCCGGCGGCTGGGCCGTGCTGGTCGGCCGTTTCGCCGTCCGCTTCCGCGAGGAGGTCCGCCACCTCGACGGGCCGACACCGCGGGCCGAGCGGTTGCGCGAGGCCACCGTGTGGCTGCTGGGCGGGGCCACCGTTCTGGTACCGGTGCTGCTCTTCGTCTTCCACAACCGCACCGAGGGGCCGCCCGCGAAGCCCCTGCCCGTCGGGGTCGAGCTGCCGTCGCTGCCGACCCCGCCGGCGTTCACCGCACTGCCGAAGCCCTCCGAGCCGCCCGACGGCGCGCGAGTGCTGTTCGTCGTGCTGTACGTGCTGGCGGTCGTCGCGGCGGTCGTCGCGCTGGTGGTCCTGGTCCGGGTGCTGCTGGGTCTTCACCACTCCCGGCGCCGGCCGGAGCCGCTGCCGGCCGTCGGGGAGGTCGAGCCCGAGGACGCGCTCGCGGCCGCCGTCGCCACCGGGCGCCGTGCCCTGCACGGCGTCGACGCCCGGGCCGCGGTGATCGCCTGCTACGCCGCGATGGAACGGTCCCTCGCGGCGTCCGGGGTGCAGCGGCGGATCTGCGACAGCCCGACGGAGCTGCTGGAGCGGGCCGTGGCGGACGAGCGCGTCGACCGCGCCCAGGCGCACGCGCTCACCGAGCTGTTCCGCGAGGCGCGGTACTCCACCCACCCGATGGACGACGGCCACGTCCGCCGGGCCCGGGAGGCCCTCGACACCATCGCGGCCCGCCTGGCGGAGCAGGCCGCCCCGGCCGGCAGCGGGGCCGCAGCCGACGCCGCAGCCGGTCGTACCGCCCCGACCGACCACGCCACCGCTCCGGGAGGCCGCCGATGAGCACCCGTCCGGGCCGCCGGGCCGCCGTACCGACCGACGGCGAGGCGGAGCTGGCCGCCCCCGGCTCGGTCCGGCACAGCCTGATCGAGCTGGCGGTCGCGGCCGTCCTGGCCGAGGTCCTGTTCGGCCTGGTCGGCGGGCTGCCGGCGGCGGCCGCCGGTGCGGTGCTGTTCGCCCTGGCCGCCCTACCGACCGCACGCTACGTGGCCGGTGCCGGCATCGTGGACGCGGGCCTGCGCCGCCGGTCGCGGTTGGTGGACTCGCACGAGCCCGGCCTCGGCGACTGGCGCTGGACCGTGCGCCAGGGACTGACCCCGGACGGCGACGTCCAGCCGCTGCGCGGCAGGCTCCAGCGGCTGTTCGCCGCCCGCCTGTCGGAGGCCCACAACCTCTCGCTCGCCGACGACCGGGACCGCGACGGGGCGGCCGAGCTGATCGGCGCCGGGCTCTGGCCGTGGATCGACCCGGCGGCCCAGGCACCGGCTCCCACCGTCCCACCGGACGTCCTGCTCGCCCTCGTCGACCGGCTCGAATCCCTGTAGCGGCCCGGCCCCTACGTCTCCTCCGGCACGGGCCGTCCCGCACCGGCCGTCCAGCACCTGTCCCCCCCCGCAGCCCGCCCCGCCGGCCCACCCGGCGCCGCACCGCCGCCCGCAGCCGCCGGGCCCCTACCGTCCCGTCAGGAGAGCCATGACCGCCGTTCCCCAGGCCCCCGCCGACCCGAGCGCCGCCCCGGCGGCCCCGGACGGCTCCGGCGCGTCCGCCGAGCTGACGCCCCAGCAGGCCGGCGAGTGCGCCCGCACGGTGCTCAAGGAGATCGAACGCGCCGTCGTCGGCAAGCCCGAGGCGCTGCGCCTGGTGATGCTGGGCGTCCTCGCGGGCGGGCACGTGCTGATCGAGGACCTGCCCGGGCTCGGCAAGACCCTGCTCGCCCGCTCCTTCGCCACCACCCTCGGCCTGGACTTCCGCCGGATCCAGTTCACCCCCGACCTGCTGCCCTCCGACGTCACCGGCGCACCCTTCTACGACCAGCGCAGCGGCGAGATGGTCTTCCGGCCCGGCCCGCTCTTCACCCAGCTGCTGCTCGCCGACGAGATCAACCGCACGCCGCCGAAGACCCAGGCCGCACTGCTGGAGGCGATGGCCGAGGGGCAGGTCTCCGTCGACGGGGCGACCCGCCGGCTGCCTCAGCCGTTCGCGGTGATCGCCACCGCCAACCCGATCGAGTACGAGGGCACCTACTCCCTGCCCGAGGCCCAGCTGGACCGCTTCCTGCTCCGAGTGCGGATGGGCTACCTGTCCACCGGTCTGGAGGCCGCGATGCTGCGGTCCCGGTTGGACCGGTCGGCGCCCGAGACGGTCCTGGACACCGTCAGCAGCCCCGCCGAACTGCTCGCCATGCGTTCGGCGGTGGAGCGCGTCGAGGTGGACGACGACCTCGTCGACTACGTGATCGCCCTGGTCGACGCCACCCGCAACGACCCGCAGATCCAGGTCGGCGCCTCGCCCCGCGGCGGCCTCGCGCTGGTGCAGCTGGCTCGCGCCCGCGCGATGCTGGAGGGCCGCGACTTCCTCACGCCGGAGGACGTCAAGGCGCTCGCCGTCCCCGCCCTGGCCCACCGCATCACCCTCAAGCCGGAGCTGTGGGTGCGCCAGATCGACGCGGACGAGGTGCTGGCCCGGGTGGTCGCCGCCGTCCCGGCCCCGCAGACCCTGCCGCGGGCCTCCGATGCCGCCGGCTCGGGCGCGGGCGCCGCGCGGTGACCGCCGAACGACCCGCCGGCGCCGGTGCGGCCGGTACCCCGGCGGCCGCACCGCCCGTACAGCGGGCGGGCCGGCTCGCCGCCCAGACCGGGGAACCGGGGCGGCGCCCGGTCCGCCGCCTCGCCACGGCCACGGCCACGGTGGGCGCCGGCGACGCGGTGGCCGCGCCGACGGGCGGCGCGGCTATGACCACGGCCGGCGCCGCTTCGGGCCGGCCGGCGCCGGGATCGCGCCGGCGGGGGGCCCGGCGCTTCGCCGGCGCCGCGCCGGGCGACCCGGTCACCGCCCGCATCCTCGCCCGGAGCGCCCGCGCCACCGCGGAAGGCCTGCCCACCACCCCGCCCTCGCCGCACTGGCGGCCCGCCGAGCAGACCGTGCGCCTGCTCACCGTCGCCACGGCCGCCGCGGCGGCCGCCCTGGCCACCGGCCACGCCTGGCTGCTCGCCCTGGCCGCGGGCCCCGCCGTCCTGCTCGTGCTGGCCGCCCCCGGCGGCAGCCGGCCCACCACGCTGGCCACGACCGCCACCGTCGCGCCGCGCCGCTGCTTCGAGGGCGAGCGCATCACCGCGCGCATCGAGGTGGAGCACGACGGCCGGATCGGGCCGCTCGACCCCACCGTGATCCTCGGGCCCGGCCTCGCCCTGGAGGCGCTGACCGTGCGGCCCACCGGGGTGGACCTCGCCCTGCGCGCCGACAGCTGGGGCCGCTGGAGCCTTGGCACCGTCGACCTCGACGTCTACGACGCCGGCTCGCTGGCCCGCCGCACCGTGCGCACCGACCTCGGCACCGCCGACGTCTTCCCGGTGCCCAGCGCGGCCGGTCTCACCCCGATCCCGGTCCGGCTGCCCGAACGGCTCGGCGAGCACACCACCGGCCACGACGGCAGCGGCGTCGAGGTGATCGGCGTGCGCCCCTACGTCCACGGCGAGCGGCAGCGGCGCATCCACTGGCCCTCCACCACCCGCCGCGGCAGCATCCAGATCAACCAGTTCGCCGCGGAGCGGGCCGCCGACGCCGTCGTCCTGCTCGACACCCTCGGCGACATCCACGACCCGGCCACCGGGGTGTCCAGCCTGGACGAGAGCCTGCGCGCGGCCGCCGGCCTCACCCGCGCCTACCTGCGCCGGCACGACCGGATCGGCCTGGTCGCGGTGGGCGGCCAGCTCCGCTGGCTCACCGCGGCCACCGGTGACCGGCAGTTCTACCGGATGGTCGAGAGCGTGCTGGAGGTCCGTCAGGACCGCGCCCACCGCGGGCCCGTCCTGCCGCAGCTGCCGCTGCCCGCCCTGCCGCGCCACGCCCTGGTCTACGCGTTCACCACGCTCGCCGACCAGCGGATCCTGGGGGCGCTGGGCGGCATCGCCGACCGCGGCAACCCGCTCGTCGTGGTGGAGATCCCGGTCGGCGAGCCGTCCGTGGAACCGGGCGACGAGGTCGGCGCCCTCGCCCTGCGGCTCTGGCGGGCCGAGCGCGAGGCGATGCGCGCGGCCCTGCGCGCCCGCGGCGTCCCGGTCGCCCGGCACACCGCCGGCGAGGCACTCGACCTCGCCCTCGCACCACTGCTGCGCCGCCGGATCGGGGGAGGAGTCCGATGAACGACCCGACGAGCGGGACCTCCACGACGGCCGGGCCGGCCGGTCCGACTGGCCCGGCCCCAGGGCCGACGGGCCGGACCTCGGCGCCTGCGGGGACCCGTGAAGCGCCGGCCGGAGCGCCGGCGGCGGCGCCGCCGCGCTGGGCACCGTGGGCCGAGCGGGCGGCCCTCTGCGTCGTCGGCGACGCCCTGGTGCTGGCCTCCTTCGGAGCCGGCGGCGAGGGCGGCGCAGCCCGGTCGGGCCCGACCGGCCTGGTGGCCGCACTGGCCCTCGCGACCTGGGCCGCCCCGCCGCCGCCCCTGCCGGCCCGCCGTCCGGCCACCTGGCCGGCCCGGCTCGCCGCACAGCGGACCACGGTCCTCGCCGGCGGCAGCGTGGTGCTCGCGGCGCTGGGCGAGCCGTCCTTCTGGCAGGGTGCGGCCGTGGCCGTCCTGCTGATCGGCTATCTGCTGCTCGTCGACGCCCTCGGGCCGGACCGCCGGCGCCCGCGCCCCGCGCACGCGCTCGCCGCCCTCGCGGCGTCCGCGCTGGTCCTGCCGCCGGCGTTCGCCTCGACCGGGGCGCAGGACTGGTCGCGCCCGGTCGCGGTGCTCGGCGTCGTGGTGGCCGCGGTCGGCGTCGGCCTGGCCCTGCACACCCGCCGCCACCTCGACGGGGAGGCGGACGCGGTCGGAGCGGGGCCGAAGCGCGGGAGCTGAACGGCCGCCGATCCGGCGCCGGCCGGGCGCCTGCTGACGGGCGGTGAGGTGCCCGATCGGCCGTCCGGCCGTCGTCCGAACAGGGTTGCACCGGCTGCGCCGGTCCGGCGGCGAGCCGTCACCATCTTGTCGTGTCTTCTTCATCTGAAGCATGCTCAGGCAGCCGATCCTTCGGGTCGGCAGCACAGCCCCAGCTTCCGACGAGGAGACAGCAACCGTGACCGCACGCCGCACCATCACCGGCGCACTCGCCACCGGCCTGCTCACCGCAGCCGCCGCCCTGCTCCCGCTGCAGCCCGCGACGGCGGCCGGCGACGGCGGCCTCCCCTTCGGCTCGGCCACCACGGTCGGTCTGCACAACACCTACGACCCGGCCGCGTTCGGCTACCTCGCCCAGAGCCTGGACACCGGAACCGGCATGATCGAGCTGGACGCCTGGACGGACACCATCACCAAGGAGTGGAAGGTCAGCCACTCCAACCCGCTCGGCAACTCCAACAACTGCGTCACCGCGAGCACCCCGGCCCAGCTCTACACCGGCGGGGCCAACAAGAACCTCGAGACCTGCCTGGACGACGTCCGGGTCTGGCTCGGGGCCCACCCGGCCGCCGGGCCGCTGGTGGTCAAGCTCGAACTCAAGGGCGGCTTCGCCGCCAACCGCGGCATGGGCCCCGCCCAGCTGGACACGCTGATCGCCGGCCACCTCGGCTCCGCGGTCTTCCGGCCCGCCGACCTGCTGGCCAAGGCCGGCGGCGGCTCGTACGCGAACGCCGACGAGGCGGCCCGGGCGGGCAACTGGCCGACCCGGTCGGCTCTCGCCGGGCGGGTGCTGGTGTACGTCATCCCCGGCGCGTTCGAGGAGAACAACCCCTTCGACACCCTCCACACCGACGTCGAGTACGGCCGCCACCTGCGCGACCTCGCGTCGGCCGGCCGGATCGGCGACGCGCAGGTCTTCCCCGCCGTGCACGGCGCCAGGGCCGGCGACCCGCGCACCGGGTACGGGGACGCGGCGATCCGCCCGTGGTTCGTGGTCTTCGACGGCGACGCCGCGGCCTACACGGGTGGCGTCGACACCTCCTGGTACGACAGCCGGCACTACCTCCTCGTGATGACGGACGCCCAGAACGTCGCCCCCGCCATCAGTGCCACCGACCCGACCGCCGACCAGGCCCGCGCCCGCACCGAACAGCTGGCCCGGGCGCACGCCAGCATCGTCTCCAGCGACTGGCGCCGCCTGCCCGCCGTCCAGTCCCTCGTCCTGCCGCGCGGCTGACGGCCGCCGGCGGCCCCGCCGGTTGCCGCGCACGCCCCGTACGGTCCCGGGGCGTGCGCGGCCCTCGACGATCACGGCCGCCCGGGTGAGCGGCAGGGGTCGGGGCGGTCGGAGATCCGCGTGGAACGTATCCCCTCGTCGAGGCGTGGTGATCAGTGACGTGTCGTGATCACTCATGGAGGAGACGGTGATGGAAACCACTGGAGCGCGCCGGTCCCGCCGGGCGGTCCTGGCCCTCGGAGCGGGGACGGCGCTGGCCGCCGGCCTCGCCTCGACGGGGCGGGCGTACGCGGCCCCGGCCCCTGCCGCTGTCCCGGCCACCGCCGGCGCGGCGGCCGGACCGGACGGTGCCCTGTGCGCGGAGCTGGCCGGCCTGGAAGGCGAGTACGCCGCCAGGATCGGGCTGTTCGCCCACGACACCGGCACCGGGCGGACACTGGCGTACCGGGCGGACGAGCTGTTCCCGATCTGCTCGGTCTTCAAGCCGCTGGCCGTGGCGGCCGTGCTGCGGGACCTCGATCGGGACGGCGAGTTCCTGGCCAGGCGGATCCACTACACGGAGCAGGACGTCGAGGACGCGGGCTACGCCCCGGTGACCAAGGAGCACCTCACGACCGGCATGACGGTCGAGGAGCTGTGTGCCGCCGCCGTCGGTCAGAGCGACAACGCCGCCGCGAACCTGCTGCTCCGCGAGTTGGGCGGCCCGACGGCCGTCACCCGCTTCTGCCGCTCCGTGGGGGACGGGCGGACCAGGCTCGACCGCTGGGAGCCGGAGCTCAACTCGGCCGAGCCGTGGCGCCGCACCGACACCACCAGCCCCCGCGCCGTCGCGCGGACGTACGCGCAGGTGCTCCTGGGTGACGTGCTCGAACCCCGTGACCGGGCCCGGCTGACCGCCTGGATGATCGCCAACACCACCAACACCGACCGGTTCCGGGCCGGCTTCCCGGCGGACTGGGTCCTCGCCGACAAGACCGGCGGCGGGTCTGCCTACGGCGTGGCGAACGACGTGGGCGTCGTCCGGCCGCCGAACCGGAGGCCGATCGTGGTGGCCGTGCACACGACCGCCCTGGCGGCCGCGGGCCCCCAGCACAACGAGATGGTCAAGCGGGCCGCCGAGCTGGTCGCGGAGACCCTGAGCTGAGGCCACCCGGCGGAGGGCGGCGGCCCAGGGACCCCCGGCTTCCGGGGCCGCCGCCCTCGGCCGGACCGCGCGCCGCACGACCGCCGGGGGCAACCGGCAGCCCGGTCGTTCGGCCGGCCGGGCCCGGCCCTCGTCCTCCGGTACGGGCCGGGGCGGTTCAGCACTGCGGCCGACGGCCGTGGTTGGCCTTGCTCCGGCTGCGTGCCTTCTTCTTCCGGCGCCGCTTCGACGACATCGCCGCTCCTCTCCCGGTCGGTCGGCACCGGCCCTCGGGGAAGTGGTGCCGCGCGGGCGGCGAGGGCGGTGCTCCGCGGTCGGGCCCGCCGAGGGCGGGGCCCGACCTCCATGGTCCGCCGCCGGGGCCGGGAGCGAAAGGCGGGCAGGACGGCGCGTGCGCAGGCCGCCCCCGCGTTGCGCTCCGGTACCGCACCGCGGTATCCGTCCCGATGCGGGAAGCCGGGCCCCGCCCTCAGCGCCGTCCTCAGGCGGGCGGCCGTACCACCCCCAGGAGGAGCGCGACCAGCTCGTCCACCACCTGGTCCATGGAGGCCTCGAACTGGCCGGCCGTCCAGTCGTGCAGCAGCCCGTTGACGGCGCCGATGAACGCCGTCGCCGCGATCCGGTAGTCCCGCTCCGCGGCCTCGCCGCGCTCCGCGGCGGCCCGGGCCTCGGCGAGGATGAGCTCCACCCAGCGGGAGCGCCGGACCAGCCGCTGGCGCTCCAGCTCCGCACTGACACCGATGATCTCGACGAAGGCGATCCGCAGCCGGCGCGGGTCGTCGGTCGCCGCCGCGACGTAGGCGCCCAGCACCGCCCTGATCCGCGCCTCGAAGGTGAGGCCTGCGGAGTCGCCGAGGGCGGCCAGGACCGCCTGCTCCGTCCAGTCGTTGACCGCCAGATGCAGCTGGGCGAGGACGTCCTCCAGGTTGCGGAACTCCTCGTAGAACTGGCGGGTGGACAGGCCGGCCGCCTCGCAGAGCGCCGTCACCGAGGCGGCCCGGTAGCCCGGCCGGCCGCCGAACTGGTCCAGGGCGGCCCGGAGGAAGCGGTCGCGCCGCTCGGACCGGCGCTCCTGCGCGGACCGTCCGCCGTACGTGCCCGTGGGCCCACCTGCCACTGCCGCCGCCCCCGATCGCCGCTGATGATCCTTCAATTGTTCCTCGCCGACGTCTTGTCAGGGTCGGCAGGTCGTCCCTACCGTCGAGTAACGCAATCTGACAAACCTCCTTTTCAGACTCTGCGCGTTCGCGTGAAGGAGTGGCGATGACAGCCCCCGCACACCCCGGCTCCCCCCGTCCGTCCCGGATCTCCCGGCGCACCAGGGTCTTCGGCGGCCTCGCGGCCGTCCTCGGCCTGGCGCTCACGGCCTCGGCCACCGCGCCTGCCGGAGCCGCCGCCGCGTCCGCGCCCAGCGCGGGCCAGGGGCTGCGCGAGGTGATGTTCGTCGGCAACAACTGGGACGGTACGGCGGACGTCATCCGCTCCACCGGTGACCTCGCCCGGATCGGGCGCGTCAACGTGATCCCGGACAAGGACCGGCGGCTCGCCGAGATCTACCTCAACCCCGTCAAGCTCGCCTACTTCCTGGGCATCCGGCTCGGCCCGGGGGAGGGCCACGACCAGTTCGTCGACGACATGTACTCCACCCCGGACGGCAGTGCCGTGGTCGTCTCCCGGCCGAGCTTCGCCGACGTGGTCTCCATCGACCTCGCCACCGGGCGGATCAACTGGCGCTTCCCGGTCTCCGGCTACCGCTCCGACCACATGGCGCTCTCCCCGGACGGCGCCCGGGTGGCGGTCTCCGCCTCGACCTCCAACACGGTCCACGTGCTGGACGTCCGCACCGGTGCGCAGCTCGGTTCCTTCCGGACCGGGGACAAGCCGCACGAGAACCTGTTCACCGACGGTGGCCGGCGGATCTGGAACATGTCGATCGGCGAGGTGAACACCGCCCTCGACGCTCCGTGGCTGGACTGGACGAAGGGCGACCGCCGGATCACCGTGGTGGACGCGGACACCTTCGCGCAGACCAGGGTGATCGACATGCGTGAACGGCTCGACGCTTTCGGCCGCCCGGACCTCTCCGACGCGATCCGCCCGGCCGCCTTCACCCCCGACGAGTCGAAGCTCTACTTCCAGGTGTCGTTCTTCAACGGCTTCGTGGAGTACGACGTGGCCGGCGACCGGATCACCCGGATCAAGACCCTTCCGAAGAACTCGGCGACCAGCGAGGACCGCACCACCTGGGTCAACGACTCGCGCCACCACGGCCTCTCGATGAGCCCCGCCGGCGACAAGCTGTGCGTCGCCGGGACGATGGACGACTACGCGACGGTCGTCGACCGCGCCACCTTGCAGGAGGGCCCGCTGGTGCCCGCCTCGAAGCCGTACTGGGCCACCGTGAGCGGTGACGGCAAGTCCTGCGTCATCTCGGAGAGCGGCGCGGACCGGGTGACCGCGATCGATTTCACGACCGGGCTCAGGACCGCCTCCGTGCCGGTCGGCGACCACCCGCAGCGCGTCCGCCTCGGCCACGTCGCGGCCGACTGGACCGGCCCGTCGGGCGGCTGAGGGCCGGAGCGGCTGCGGACGACCGCCGCGGTGGGGGCGCACCGCCGGTGACCGGTAGTATCGCCGGTCATGGCGGACCCCCAGGACGACGATCCGTGCCGACGCGGCGGCCGGCCGCCCGCACCGCCCGTGGGTTCCGGCACGGGTCACGGCACCGGTCGCGGTGCGACGGTCGGACTGATCTGGGCGCAGACCCTCGACGGTGTGATCGGGGCCGACGGCGACATGCCGTGGCGGTTGCCCGAGGACCTGGAGCACTTCCGGACCACCACGCTCGGCCACCCGGTGGTCATGGGCCGTCGGACCTGGGACGCGCTCCCGCCGCGGTTCCGCCCGTTGCCCGGCCGGCGCAACATCGTGGTGACCCGCAATCCGGGGTGGACGGCCGACGGCGCCGAACGGGCCGGTTCCGTCGGCGAGGCCCTGGAGCTGGCCGCAGGCTCGTCGGCGTCGGCCGCCGCGCAGGTCTGGGTGATCGGCGGGGGGCAGATCTACCGCGCTGCCCTGGAGCACGCCGTGACGCTGTCGGTGACCGAGATCGACCTGTCGGTGGCAGGGGACACCTACGCCCCCACCCTGGACGCGGGTTGGAGCGTGGCCGAGGAGCAGGGCTGGCGCTCCTCGACCACCGGACTGCGCTATCGGATCCTCAGGTACGAGCGCCGCCGGTAGCCCGGTGCACGGCCGCTCAGGACGTGCCGTAGACGATCACGAAGTCGTCGTGGACGTGCCGGCCGGCCCGGCCGTCCGCCTTCTCCAGGGCGTCGCGGACGGCCTGCAGTCGGTCGACGCCCAGCTGCAGCGGCGGTTCGTCCGGCTGGTAGGTGTACCGGATCGGGTAGTCGACGCCCGGCTCGCTGCTCATCTCGATGTGGCAGCCGAGCACGTGGCTCACCGGGTGCGCGGCCGCGAAGGCGATCAGCCGGTCGATGGTCGCGGTGTAGGCGTCCCAGTCGGAGACGTACAGCCGGCCCGGGTAGACGGTGTCACCGGTGAGCAGGAAGCCGGTGAACGGGTCGTAGTAGGAGATCGCCGCCGGGTGGTGGCCGGGGCCGGGCAGGCAGGTCAGCACCCGGCCGCCGAGGTCCAGCAGGGCCGGCCGGTCGAGGTCGTCGTCCAGACCGAGGAAGGCCCGGACGGTGGCGAGCTCCGCGCCCACCACCACCGTGTCGGGGCGGTCGGCGAACTGCGCGTCCCCCGCGACGTGGTCCCCGTGCCCGTGGCTGTGCAGGACCACCAGCCGGTATCCGGGGCGCGGGTGTCGGTCGAGCCAGCTCGCCACCAGCTCGTCGACGACGCGGCGGAGCGGGAACAGCTCGGGGGCCGCGGTGGCGCCGGTGTCCAGCAGCACGGCGCGGTCGTTGCCGAAGAGCAGGAACAGGAACGGCGCCTCGTAGTTCACCGCCATGTTCTGCCGCAGGATCACGGTGTGCGCGTCGTAGTGGTGGACCTGCAGCTCGGGGTCGGCGTTGTGCTTGGCGGACTCGGAGCCGTGGATCCACCGGACGTCGAGCGAGCGGCCCGCGAGGTGTGCGGACACGTCCGTGAAGTCGATCGGGTGCGGGTCGGGGGTCATGCCGCCTCCTGGTTCCGGTGAGCGCGTCGACGGCCCGTCTGCCCCCCGGCGGACGGGCGCGGCACCCCCTGAGGGAGCCACCGGATGCGAACCTACCAGGCGCCTGTGACACTGCCCGTTCGGGATGTTCGAGGCCGCAAGCCCCCGTGCCCTGTGCCGCCCCTGCCCCCTGCCACCCCTGCCCCGTGCCACCCGGGACGGCGGGTGGCACGGGGCGAGCGGCCGGCGCGGGCGTCAGTCGACCAGGTTGACCGGGCGGTAGGCGTGGTAGCCGTCACCGGACTTCAGGCCGTAGCCGTGCGTGGCGTGCCGGGTGCCGACCTTGCCGGCCTGCTCGTAGGACCGGTAGGAGGTGTGCTTGCCGTCCGCCCAGCTGTCGAAGATGACGACGTGCCGGTGGTTCGGGTCGTTGCCGTCGGCCTTGATGACCAGGTCGCCCTGGCGCAGATCCTTCATCGCGATCGGCTTGGTCCAGCCGTCGTTCTTCAGCGACACCGTGTTCGGGCCCGACTTGGGGAGCTTGAGGGCCATCGAGGCGTAGCCGGAGCAGTCCTGGCGGTAGCCGTCCTTCCAGGTCTTCTTCTGGCTGTACGGCGCGGCCCTGCCCGCGTTGTCCGTCAGCCAGACCTTCGCGCGCCGGATCTCCTCGGCCCGGGAGATCTTCGCGGCCGCGGCCCGCTCGGTCCCCGAGCCGGCGTCGAGGGCCTCGCCGCCCTCGTCCTCGGTGTCGAGGACCGGATCGGCGACGGCCTCGGCGACCGAGGCGGGGGACGGGGCGTCGACCGGCAGCGCGACGGCCGGCCCGGTGAGGGCGAGCGGGCCGAGCACCGCGGCGGCGAGGGCGGCGACGGTCGAACGGCGGATGTGCTTCATGGTGGTGCCTCCTGCGGCAGGTGGTGCGGGAAAGGGGGGACGGGATCTCGGACGGGGCGTCAGCCCTGGTGGGCCAGGCGGCGCAGGGCCGCTCGGTCGGCGTGGAAGACACTGGCGTCGACCTTGCCGGGCGTGCCCGGCACCGACTCGCGGTCGCTGTACTGCCAGAAGTCCCAGCCCTTGGCGCCGGGCAGCGGCTCGGGCGGGGTGGTGCCGTAGCGGGCGAGCCAGAGCGGGTGGCCGCTCAGTTCCCCGGTCCCGCCGAGGCACTCGTCGACGAAGTTCCTGCGGGTGTAGACGATCGCCGTGGCGCCGGTGGCCTGCTGCACCCGCTGGAGGAAGGCCTTCACCTGGCCGAGCCGGAGCCGGTGACCGTCGCTCCGGCACTGTTCGAGGTCCAGCACCGGCGGCAGCTCGCCCGGCCGGGTGCCGGAGAAGCCCTCGCGGTGCAGCACGTCGAGGAAGTGGTCGGCCTGGGCGGTGCCGTCCTGGTCGGCGGTGAAGTAGTGGTAGCCGGTGCGGACCAGGTCCACCGAACGGGCGCCGGCGAGGTCCCGGCCGAACCAGCCGTCGGTGAAGCCGGTGCCCTGAGTGGCCTTGAGCATCACGAAGGACAGGCCGCCGCGGGCGATCGCGGGCCAGTCGAAGGCCTGGTCCTCCTGCGGACCGTGGTCGCCGTGGTAGCTGTCGATGCCGCGCACCGCGAAGGCGTCCGGACCGGTACCCGCGGCGCCGGCCGGTGAGGCCGGCCCCAGGGCGGCCGCCACGACGACGGCGACGGCGGCCGCCCGGACGGCCCGGTGGGGCTTGCTGCGGGGGCGGGGCTTCACGTCGGGTTCTCCTCTCCTGTGCTTCCGGGGGGTGACGGGGCATCGGTTCCGGCGCCGTGCCGGTCGGCGGTTCCGTTGCCCGGTGAGAGCTTCGCCCAGCGGCGGCCCGGCCTGCACCTGTTGCCTGTTGTCGTCCGGCCGGGACATCTCGACAACCCTTCTGACCTGCTGTTATCGCTCATGAGAGGGGGGTGTCGGACATCGCGTGACCCACCCGGCTCCCACTCGTTGACGGGTCGGGAGCGAGCGGAGCGGGGGCCGGCGGTGAGCACGGAGAGCGACACGAGGCAGCCGGACGGGGCCGGATTCGGAACGGTCCTGCGGACGCTGCGCCGAGAGGCCGGGCTCTCGCAGGCCGACCTCGCCGGCCGGGTGCACTACGACAAGAGCCACATCAGCAAGGTGGAGAACGGGGACAAGCCGGCCACCGCCGAGTTCGCCCGGGCCTGCGACCGGGCACTGCGGGCCGGCGGCTCCCTGGTCGCGCTGGCGACGCGCGGCCACTGCCCCTACCCGGGCCTCGCGTCCTTCCGGGCGGAGGACGAGCGCTGGTTCCACGGCCGTGACCGGGCCCGCGCCGCGCTGCTGGGCCTGCTCGCCGAGCGCCACGCCGACCGCGGCGGTCCCGTCCTGGTGGTCGGTCCGTCCGGCGCCGGGAAGTCCTCGCTGCTGCGGGCCGGCCTGGTGCCCGCCCTGCGGCGCGGCGGCCTGGCCGGCCCCGGCCCCGCCTCCGCCGCCGTCCTCACGCCGACCGGCCACCCGCTCGACCGCCTCGCCGAACTCGCCGACGGCCCGGACGCCGTGTGGATCGTCGACCAGGCCGAGGAGCTCTTCACCCTCTGCGCCGACCCCGAGCAGCGGCGGGCGTTCCTGGACGCGCTCTGCCGCGAGGCCGGCCCCGAGGGCGGCCGACTGGTGGTACTGGGGCTCCGCGCCGACCTGTACGGGCACTGCCTGGCGCACGACGGCCTGCTGAAGGCCGTCCGGCGTGGCCAGCTGGCCCTCGGGCCGATGAACGCCGCCGAGCTGGCCGAGGCGATCACCGGCCCGGCCCGCACCGCCCGGCTGGAGCTCGAACCCGGCCTGCTGGAACTGATGGTCACCGACCTCGGCCTGGAGGGCGCCGGCACCGCCGGCGCCTACGACCCCGGTGCCCTGCCGCTGCTCGCCCACACCCTGCGCGCCGTCTGGCAGCAGCGCGCCGGACGCTCCCTCACCCTGGCGGGCTACCGGGCGATCGGCGGGCTGCACGGCTCGGTCGCCGCGACGGCCGAGCGCGCCTGGGCCCGGCTGGAGGACGACGCGGCCCGGTCCGCCGCCCGCAGGGTGCTGCTCCGGCTGGTCCACCTGGGGCCGGACGGCCAGGCCTCGCGCCGCCGGGCGGACCGCGCCGCCCTGGCGGGCAGGTCCGTCTCCGATCCCGGCGCGCCGGGTGTCGGCGCGTCCGCCCCCCGCCCCGGCCTCGGCCCTGCCTCGGAGGACCGGGTGCTCCACCAGGTGCTCGCCTCCTTCGCCGACGACCGCCTGCTCACCGTCGACGCGGCCGGCGTGACGCTCTCCCACGAAGCCCTGCTGCGCGCCTGGCCGCGCCTGCGTGACTGGGTCGACCAGGGGCGGGCCGGCCTGCGCCTGCACCAGCAGCTCACCCAGGACGCCGAGCACTGGGCCGAGTCCGGCCGTGACGAGGCACTGCTCTACCGGGGCAGCCGGCTGGAGCTGGCGCGCGAACGGGCCGCCGAGCCCGCCGGCGAGGAACTGCTCACCCCCGTCGAGCGGGAGTTCCTGGGCGCCGCGGCGGCCCGTGCCGAGCAGGACCACCGTGCCGAGCGGCGCCGGGTGCGGACGCTTCGCCACCTCGTGGCGGGACTCGCCCTGTTGTCGGTGTCGGCACTGCTCGCGGGCGGCTTCGCCTGGCAGCAGTGGGGCCGCGCTACCGTCGCCAACCGCACCAACCTCGCCCGCGCGCTGCTCTCCGCCGCCGAACGCAACGCCGGCCGGGACCCGTACGCGGCGATGTTGGAGTCGGTCGAGGCCCACAGGGTCACGCTGTCCGGCGGGACCGGCCTGCGTCGGCCGGCCGAGGACGCGGTGCTGAGCACCCAGTCCGAACGTCTGACCGGAAGGATCCCCGGCTTCACCCTGGGCGTCAACGGGCTCGCGATCAGCCCCGACGGGCGGCTGGTGGCCACCGGCGACTCCCAGGGGCAGGTGGCGCTCTGGGACGCGCACACCACCGCCCGGGTGGCCGAGTTGCAGGGCCACGACGTGGGCGCCCCGGTGCAGGACGTCAGGTTCAGCCCCGACGGGTCGCTGCTCGCCGTGACGGTCACCAGGAAGGAGGGCCTGCGCATCCTGCTCTGGCGGGTCGGCGACCGGCAGCGGTTGCCGTCCCCGGTGATGCCGCAGAGCTCCCCGACCGGTACCTCGGCCGCCAAGCGGTTGGCCTTCAGCCGGGACGGCGCCCTGCTCGCGGCCGCCAGCAGCGACGCCGCCCCGCCCGGACACGGGTGCGTCTGGGTGTGGCGCACGGACGCGGGCGCCGCGCCCCCGGTGCGGACGCTGACCGGCCACACGGGGGTGGTCCAGGGCGTCGCCTTCGGGCCCGGGCACCTGCTCGCCTCCGCGTCCACGGACGGCGACGTGCTGGTCCGGGACCTGGGGGACGTGGACGGCCTCCGGAACACCGATCCGTCCCGGGCCCCGGAGGGAGGGGCGAGGACGGTGTTCGCCGGGCAGGCCCCGGCGCCGAAGTCGGTGGCCTTCGCCGCGGACGGGCGACTGCTGGCGGTCGGCGGCGACCGCGGGCACATCCGGCTCTGGCGGCCTCCGACGGACGGCGTCCCGGTGCCGTCCCCTCCGGTGCCGTCCCTCCCGCAGGCGGGACCTTCGGCCGCGGACGAGGACGAGCCGCAGACCTCCCCCCGGCTCCGCCGGGTGCCCGGACCCGTGGCCGACCACCTCGCCGAGTGGCCGTCCACCGACCTGCCGCCGGTCCATCAGGGCCCCGTCAACGCCCTGGCCCTCACCCCGGACGGAACCACCCTGCTCTCGGCGGGCGCCGACCAGAGCACCCGAGTCTGGGACCTGCCCACCGGCCGGGTCGCGGCCGAACTGCGCGGCCACTCGACCTTCGTCCTCAACGTCGCCGTCGCCGGTGACAGCCGGACGGTCGTCACCTCGGCGGGCATCAGCTCCCCGCCCGGCGACGTCCTGCTCTGGGACCTGCACCGCGGCACCGACCTCGCGCCGGGCCCCGACCGACCGGCCGTCACCGCCGTCGCCTCGGCCGGCGACCGCGCGGCGGTCGGCACCGCCGACGGCCGGATCGCCCTCTGGGACGTCGGCGGCCCCGTGCCGCGCCCGGTCGCGGTCACCCCGCCCGACGGGCGTCGCGTCATCGCCCTCGCGTTCGACCGCCGCGGCCGCACCCTGGCGGCCGCCCGCGAGGGCGGCGCCGTCCAGTTCCTCGGCGCGGAGGACGGCACGCCGGCGACCGCCGTCGACGTGGGCACGTCCCCGACCGCACTCGCGCTCAGCCCCGACGGCACGGTGCTGGCGGTGGGCACGGCCGACGGCCGGTTGTTCACGGGGCCGCCGGACGGCACGCCGCTGCGCGCCCGCCCGCCCGACCCGTGCGGTCCCGTGTACGCGGCGGTGTTCCTCGGCGACGGCGCCGATCTGGCCTTCGCCTGCGACTCGCAGTTCGTCCACCTGCTCGCGGTCGCCGACCCGGAGGCGGCTCCGCGGAAGAGCGGCATCCACCACAAGGACCACCTGCGCCGCCTCGCGGTCAGCCCGGACGGCCGCCTCCTGGCGGCGGCCGGCAACGACCGCCTGGTCGTGGTCTGGGACGTCCGCGCCGGCCGGCCGCTGGGCGCCGACCCGACCGACGCGATGACCCCCGGAGAGACGCGCACGGTGGGTTCCGACACCGTCCACGCCCTCGCCTTCGCCCCGGACGGCCGCACCGTCGCCGACGTCGGCCACCAAGGCGTGCTGCGGCTCTGGGATCTCGACTCCCCGGCCCCGACGGCCACCCTCACCGGTCCGGGCCTGCCGCTCAACGGACTCGCCTTCCTCCCCGGCGGCCGCGTCCTGACGGGGGGTGACAGCGGCGCCGCCCCCGTCTGGAGCCTCGACCCGGCCACTGCCGCCGCCGAGGCCTGCGCCGTCGTGCGCCCACCCCTGCCGAGCCACGACTGGCTCCGCCTCGCCCCCGGCGCCCCCTACCGCCCCACCTGCCCCTGACCCGACGGGGCCCGGGCACCGAGGAGCGGCAGGGCGGCCCGGTGCCGTCCTCGGCGGCGCGGGTCCGTGCGTCCGTCGACGGCGGGGCGTCAGTGGCGCGGCTCGATCCGGAAGTCGAAGGCCGTGGTGCCCGGGTCGATCGCGGTGATCCCGCCGTCGACCGTCAGAGCGGCGCCGTTGACGTAGCCCGCCGCGGGGGAGAGCAGCCAGCCGATGGCCGCGGCGACCTCCTCCGGCTCGCCGGGCCGGGCGGCCGGGGAGAGCCGGGTGGCCTGCCGGTAGGCCTCGTCCACGCCGCCGGGCAGCTGCTCGGCGTCCGCGAAGCGCGTCATCCGGCGATCTGCCATCTCCGTGCGCACCCAGCCCGGGCAGACGGTGTTGGCCCGCAGGCCGAGGTGGCCGTAGTCGACGGTGAGCGAGCGGCAGAGCTGGAGCAGCGCGGCCTTGGAGGTGGCGTAGGCGGCGCTCCCCGGGCCGTTGCGCAGCGCGGAGACCGAGGCCACCGCCACGACCGAGCCCCGCGACCGCAGCAGGTGCGGCAGCGCGGCCCGCAGCATCAGGAACGGCCCGGTGAGGTTGGTGCGCATCACCAACTCCCAGTCCTCCAGGGCGACATCGCCCACCGCGCCGCCGCGCCCGACGCCGGCGTTGAGGACCAGTCCGTCGAGCCGGCCGAACGCGGACAGGGCCGCCTCCACCAGCGCCTCGACGTCGGCCGGCTCGGTGGTGTCGGACACGTGCGCCACCGCGCCGGTCTCCTCGGCGATCCGCTCCAGCGGCTCGGCGCGCCGCCCGGAGACGACCACGTGGTGGCCCTCGGCCCGCAGCAGCCGGGCGGTCGCGGCGCCGATGCCGGTACCGCCGCCGGTGACGATGACAACGCGCTGGTCGGACATGGGTTCCAGCCTCCGGGAGGGAATCGGTGATCTGTGGACTGACCATCGGATCCTATGCTCACGGCCCGTCAGGTCCGGCTGTGGCGCAGGCCGCTCTCCAGGCTGCCCTCCCGGCCGCCCGTCACCCCGCCGGGGCGGTGCCCTCGCGACCGCCGAACCGCCCCGGGGGCGAGGGCCGGCCTGCCCGACCTGTCCGCCCCCGGACCTGTCCGCCCCCTGCGAGGTCCGCGCCTCGAAAATCGTGCAGGTGTTCCCAAATGACTTCTTCCTGGCGGGAATTGACGGCCGCACCCTAGGGTGGGCGCATGCAAGCCTCCGTTGTGACGCCCATCGGCCTGATCGTCGTCATCGTCGTCGGCCTGGTCGTCGTCATCGTGGCCCTAGCGGTCCTCGCGGGAAGGAGGCGGAGGCGCCTCGTCGCCGCCTCGGTTCCGCCCGTCCCTCCGTCCGCGGCCCGCCCCCGGGCCTGGACGTACGTCCAGCCGCAGGCCGACCGCGGTGCGGCCGCCGCGCCGACCGCCCCGGCCGGGGCGGCCGTACCCGCGGCTCCGGGCGCACCGGCCACGCCGTCCGTGTCATCGGCGCCCGCCCCGACCGTCGCGCACCAGCCGATGCACCAGGGCGAGCCGCGGATGATCGGCGGGTACCACCTGCTGGGCCGGATCGGCTCCGGTGGGATGGGCACGGTGTACCTGGCCCGGCGGGAGGGCGCGGCGACGCAGGTGGCGTTGAAGACCATCAACCTCGAACTGATCGACAACGCCGAGCTGTTGCGCCGGTTCGAGCGCGAGGCGGAGGTGCTGGGCATGGTCTCCGGGGCCTACACCGCGCGCGTCCTCGACGGCGGGGTGGACGGCGGACGGCCGTACCTGGTGATGGAACTGCTGGACGGCCGGCCCTTGGACGCCCATCTGCGCGAGCAGGGTCCGATCCGCTCCCCTGAGGCGCTGCGGGCCCTGGCGCTCGCGCTGGCCGTGGCCCTGTCCGGGGTGCACCGGCTCGGTCTGATCCACCGGGACCTCAAACCGGCCAACATCATGCTGACCACCGCCGGGCCGCGCCTGCTGGACTTCGGCATCGCCGCGCTGGTGGACGGCACCAGGCTCACCATGGCCGGCGGCGGTCCCGGCACGCTCACCTACATGGCGCCCGAGCAGTTCGGCGACGAGCGGGTCGGCACGGCCGCCGACGTCTGGGCCTGGGCCTGCTGCGTGGTCTGCGCCGCGCACGGTGCCAGCCCGTTCGCGGCGACCAGCACCGGCGCGGTGATCCGGCGGATCATCGAGACCGGCCCGGAGCCCGCCGCGCTCGCGGCCGTACAGGACCTGGACCCCGCGCTCGCCGCCGCCGTGGCGCGGGCGCTCACCGCCGACCCGTCCGGCCGGCCCGCCGACGGCGCGGCCCTGCTGGAACTGCTGACCGCTCACCCCGCCCCGGTCCCCGTGCAGGACCAGATTACCCAGGGCTGGCGCACCCTCGCACTCTGAACCGCCACCGTGCGCTACCGCCCCCGCCTGCCGCCCTCGCCTGCCGCCCTCGCCTGCCGCCCCCGCCTGCGGCGCGGCGACTGGGCTAGCGTGACCGCCGTGATCACCGCCGACTCCCTGCTCGCCCGTCTGCACGCGCTCGCCGGCCGGGTGCCGTTCGACCTCGCGCTGCGCCCGGGCGTAGCGCCCCGGGAACCCGGGGCGCCCACGGGCCCGCCGTCGCCCCTGCCCGTGCCCGCCGCCGAGCGTGAACTGCTCGGCAGGCTGGGCGGGTTCGCCGTTCCGCCGGTCGAGTTCGTGCTGAGCGGGCACCCGCGCCAGGGGGGCGGGCAGGGCCTGCCCGAACGGCGGTGGGTGGTGTCGGACGACGGCTGCGGCGGGCTCACCTGGGTCGACATCGCGGCCGACGGAGGATGGGGCCAGGTGCTCATGCAGTACCGGGAGGGCGGGCTGTACGTCCAGGCCGGTTCGCTGGCCGAGTGGCTGGACCGACTGGTCGCCACCGCCGAGGAGTTGGTGGAGGGCACCGGCTTCGACGAGGGCCTCCAGCCCTACGCCGACGACTTCTGGGACGCCCTCTACCCGGACGGCCCCGACCTGCCCCTGTCCGGTGCGGCGGAGCTCCGTGCCGCCGACGCGGACCCGGTGGTCGCAGAACTGGCCCGCCGGGTACCGGACGCCGCACCGGTGGCGGACCTGCGCGGTGCCCCGCCGGGGAGCCGGGCCCGCTTCGACCGGGTGTGCGGACCGTACCGCCTGGAACGTGCGTCCGGCGGGGCCGTGTTCGCCGCCGTGCTTCGGCAGGACTGACTGCACGGGCGCGGCCGTGAGGGGCGTGCGACGGCCTGGCGCACGCCCCGCCGAGCTCCCCAGTGCCCCAGCCCCCCGCGATGCCGAACCGTCCCTGCGTGGCGCTCGCGTGAACGGACCTTCTTCACGGGCACACTGACCCGGAGTCATCGGACCGACCGGTCTTTGGAGCGCGTCACCGGCGAGGGGACTGACATGGACGACGGACTGAAGGCGATCGTCGACGCGGTTCGCGAGGTGGAGAAGCTGGCGCGCGAGACCGTCGTGACCCCGGCGCGCGGTGATCGTGGGGACGTGCGGCGCGAGCACGAGGCGACGGTCCTCGACGCGGCCGCGACGCTGGTGGAGGTCGCCCGGGAGTTCGTCGACCTCTACTACCCGTACCGGATGACCACCGCCGACGCCCGCGGCACTGTCCACGACGTCCGGAAGGGGCTCGCCGCCCTGACCGAACGGCTCCGTACGGCAGGCGAACGGCCCGGCGCCACCGTGGCCTGAGAGCCGCGGGTGGTGCGGGGGTCGACACGCGGGCAAGGGGCAGCGCGGCCGCCTCGTCAGGCCGGGGCCTTCTGCTGGATCCGCACCATGTTGCCCGAGGGGTCGCGGAACGCGCAGTCGCGCGGCCCCCAGGCCTGGTCGATCGGCTCCTGGAGGACCTCGGCGCCGGAGGCCCGGACCCGCTCGAAGGCCGCGTCGACGTCGTCGGTGCTGAAGACGGTCATCGACAGGACGCCCTTGGTGAGCAACTCCTGGAGGGCGTCGCCGTCGGCCGGGGAGCGGCCGGCGTGCGGATCGGAGAGCACGATGTCGAGGTCGGGCTGGTCCGGGCTGCCGAGGGTGACCCAGCGGTGCGCGCCGGAGGAGACGTCGTTGCGCACGTCGAGGCCGAGCGCGTCGCGGTAGAAGGCGAGCGAGTCGTCGAGGTCGTTCACGGTGATGTGGCAGTAGCGCAGTGCGATGGTCATGCCGCCAACGTTAGGCCGCGGCTCTGGGGCCCGCTTCTCGGATCCTGTTCGGCTCGCCCGGTCCCTCCCGTGCCGTCCGCATGCGCACCGGGCGGGTGTTCACCTTGGCCACGCAGGCCGGCATGGCCGCGACGGCCCGGTGCTCCCGGGCACGGTAGGCGCTCGGCGGCTCGCCGACGAGCTCGGTGAAGCGCGAGCTGAACGACCCGAGGGAGGTGCAGCCGACCGTCATGCACGCGTCGACGCTCACGCCCGAGCGCAGCAGTGCCATCGCCCGCTCCATCCGGCGGGTCATGAGGTAGGTGTAGGGCGTCTCCCCGTAGGCGGCCCGGAACCGCCGCGAGAAGTGTGCCGGCGACATCAGCGCCCGGCGGGCCATCGCCGGCACGTCGAGCGGTCGTGCGTACTCCCGGTCGATCAAGTCCCGCGCGCGGCGCAGGTGCGCGAGGTCGGCGAGCTCCTCGGGGGTCATGGTTCGACGCTACCACCGGCCCCTGAAGCGGCCCCCACCTGCGGAAGGGGGCCGCATGCGGGGGCGGTGGCGAGCGGGGCGGTCACGCGCAGTGCAGCACCACCCGGGCGCAGTGGGCGTCGATCCGGGCGCCGCGCCGGCGCAGGCGGGCCTCCTGGCTCCCGGCGCGGACGGCGGCGGTGGCGATGGCCGTCGGGACGGTGGCGGCCCGGACGGCGAAGGTCTGGCTGCCGGTGGTCCCGTCGGCGGTCCTGGTCGGCATGGTGACCAGCCAGAGCGGCAGCACGGGTGTGTAGACGCCGTTGCCTTCGGCGGTACAGACGGGGTCGGCGGGCGGTGCGTCCGACGCGGGCGAACCGGCGGCCGCGAAGACGGCGGCCGGTGAGGCGGCGGCCGGGGCGGCGGCCGAGGGTACGGCGGCGGGGGCCGTGTGCGCGTCGGTACGCGCGTAGCAGGGGTCGAGTGCCATGGAGGCGGCTCCTGGTGCAACGGATCGGCCGGCCCGGTGGGGGGACCGGGCCGTGTGGCCGGGCTGCCGGGGCCGCGGTCGTAGGCGCGCCGGTGGGGAACGGCGGGCCTGCCCGGGCGCGGGCAGAGGCCTTGCGGGGTTCGGCCGTCGGAGGCGATCGGAGGGTCGCTCGTGCCGCTGCGGGCCGTCCGGCCCGAGGGTGGCGGGCCTGCTCCGGCGGTCCCGGGCCGTTGGCCGGGGGCGACCGAAGTCTCTGCAGGGCACGATAACCCGATTCGACGGCCTGAGCCCGCAAGCCGCCGCGGCGCGGACCATTCCGTGACCGCGCGCAGCGGGGACCTCACCGGGCGCGTTCGGCGGCGCGTCGCGGCGGCGCGGTGGCCGCCCCGGACGTCGGCCCGCTCCTGAGCCGAAAACGGCGAGGCCCCCCGCCCGGCCCTTGCGGATCTCGAAGGTCATTGCACTTCCCGGCAGGGGTGTTGCAACGATCCCTGGACCTCAAGGTTCTCCCGGGCGGGGGGCCTCGCCGCGTTCGCGGCTCAGCAGCGGACGCTGCGCTCGCAGGCGAGGTAGTGCTTGGTCTGCGTCTCGATCGCGTTGGCGCGGGCGTCCACCTTGTCAGCCTCGCGGTAGAGGCCCACGTGGCGCAGCGTGGCGGCCTGCTGGCGCAGCTCGGCGACCTGGCTCCGCAGTTCCTGGATGTTCACCGTGACGGCGCCGCCGGCGGCCATGGCCTGGACGCCGGACCGGGTGACGGCCGGGGCGGCCTGGGCCGGTGCGGCGGCGAGGAGCAGGCCCCCGCGACCACGGTGGAGACGGCGAGTGCGGACATGCGACGAAGCATGTTTCCCCCTCGTTCTCTTGCTGTTCTTCCCTGCGATGGCCATCCGTCGAACCGATGACCGGTCAGTAGTGTGCGGGGTCGTGTCCGATGGTCGGACACTGCGATCCGGATCGCGGTCGTGAAGGCCCGCGCGACGGTGGCGGGCCCCGCGCCGAGCCCTCCTCCGACCCCGCCCACCCCGTCGAGGGCGGATCATCGGCGCACGTCGTCGGCGCGGACCTCTACGATGTCCGCCATGAACCCTGGGGGGCCGCAGCCGCGGCTGATCGACGGCCGCTTCGAACTGCTGGAACGCCTCGGCGGCGGCGGGATGGGCCTGGTCTGGCGCGCCCGCGACAATGCGCTGTACCGCGAGGTCGCGCTGAAGGAGGTGCGGCCGCCGGACCCGGCGATGGCCGCGGCCGACCCCGACGGAGCCGACGAGCTCCGCGAACGCGTGCTGCGCGAGGCCCGCGCACTCGCCCGACTCCAGCACCCGAACGTTGCCGTCATCCACCACATCGTCGACACGCCCGAGCACCCGCACCCCTGGCTGGTGATGGAGCTGGTCAGTGGCGGCAGCCTCGCCGACCGGATCGCCCGCGGCCCGCTCACGGTCCCCGAGGCGGCCCGGATCGGCCGGGGCGTCCTGGCCGCGCTGCGCGCCGCCCACGCGGCCGGCATCCAGCACCGCGACGTCAAGCCCGGCAACGTCCTGCTCCGCCCCGACGGCACCCCGGTCCTCACCGACTTCGGCATCGCCGCCATGCAGGACGCCACCGCCCTCACCGCGACCGGCGCGTTGATCGGCTCGCCCGAGTACATCGCCCCCGAGCGCATCCGCGGGGAGGAGGGCAACCCGTCCTCCGACCTGTGGTCGCTCGGCATGATGCTCTACGTCGCCGTCGAGGGTCACCACCCGCTGCGCCGCGCCACCACGCTGGCGACCCTGGCGGCCGTCCTGGACGAGCCGCTGCCGCCGCCCAGCCGCTCGGGCGGGCTCGGCCCGGTCCTGGCCGCAGTCCTGGCCCGCGACCCGAAGCTGCGCCCGGACGCGGACCAGCTCGACCGGGCGCTCGCCGCCGCCGAACAGGGCGCGGCCCCGGTCGCCCAGGCCGGCCCGGCCTGGGCGCCGACCTTCCTGGACACCCCGCGCCCGGGCGGTGCCGCGCCCGCCGTGCCCGGCGTCTTCGGCCCGCCGGTCGACGGCGCTCCGTCCGGGCCGTGGACGGCCCAGGGGCCGACCGGCGCGCCCGGCCCGGCGCACCCGGCCGGCGCGACGTACCCGATCGGTTCGGTCGGGTCCGCCGACCCGATCGGCCCGACCCGTGCCGGCGGTCCTGCCGCACCCCGTCCGGCGAAGCGCGGTCGCGCGGTCGCCGCGGTCGCCCTCGGCGTCGCCACCGTGGCGGTGGCCGGTGTGCTCGCCTGGTCGCTGAGCCCGGACGACGACGTGAAGCACGGCGGGGCCGCCCAGGTCGCCGGCGGCCCGGCCGGGTCCGCCTCCGTCGCACCGGGAGGGTCGGCCGACACAGCCGCCCCCTCGGCCGGCCCGGTCACCGCGTCACCGGCCAAGTCGGCCGCGGGCGGATCGGGAGGCGGCGCCGACACCCCGGCCCCTGCGGACCTCCTCACACCGGACGGCGTCCGTGCAGTGGTCGCCGCGGTGACCGCCGCGGCCGGCAAGTCGACGGTCAAGGACCTCACCGTCTACCCGGGCTACGCGATGGCCCAGGTGCCGACCGCGGACCCCCGTGCCTACGAGTGGTTCGACTACCGGGACGGCAAGGCCACCCGCCGCACCCCGGGCGGCCCGATGGGCACCAGCAAGACCGCCGACCTCGCGAAGTACGACTGGAGCGTCATCCCCGCCCTGCTGAAGAAGGCCGAGGAGACCCTCAACGTTCCCGCCCCGACCAGTAGATATCTGATCATCGGGCCGGACATTCTGGACGGCACACCGACCATCCGCGTCTACCTCGCCAGTGCCAACGGGATCTCCGGCTACCTCTCGGCCGACGTCGCCGGCAAGATCAAGCGGAGCTTCCCCGCCTAGGTCCCGCCTGCACTCCAGTCACACCCCGCGATCCGGTGCGATGACCCTGCGAGGTCGGCAGCGAGGTGTGTCGTGGAGGTGGCGTACGGCGGCAGGCCATCGGTTCGTCGGTGGTCAGCCGATGTCGTCGGCGGGGCAGGCGAGGCCGTCGCCCTCGGCCCGGCGGTCGGGGACGCCGGCCGGGGCGACCTCGTGGGCGCGCGCACCGAGGCCGGGCCGGGCGGCGCGCTGCTGGTGAGTGCGGCCGTCAACGCCACTGGTCTCCGGGCGGTTCAAGCGGTGAGCAGGCGGAGGCCGAGATCTGCCGCGTCGAGGTCGGTGAGGTCGCTGTTGCGCTCGGCCCACCGGCCGGAGTCGAGGTCGTCGCCGAGGCTTCGCACCGCCCGCTGCTCGGCCTCCGGCCCGACCCTCGTCCACACCGACATCGCACGGCGCACGCGATCCTCCAGATACGCCCCCGGCCGGCGCCAGTACGCCTCGAACAGGCCGTCAGCGCAGTCCCAGGGGATCGGCACCGGCTCAGCGCGTGCGCCGATCGCGTCGGCCATCCCAGCAAGCGGGGGGAAGCCTGCCAGGACGGCGGCGAACTCGGGCAGGTAGTCGCGGGCAAGCCAGAACCGGTCCTGCCATCCGGGCTCGTCGGTGTCGAACGTGAGCACCACCACGCGGCGGGCCACGCGCCGCATCTCGCGCAGCCCCGCTATCGGGTCCCCCCAGTGGTGGACGGTGGAGACGGCCATCGCGACGTCGAAGGACTGGTCCTCGAACGGCAGGCTCTCCGCGGCGGCGGCCACGCACGGCGCCGAGCCGGCAGGCCGCTGCTCCCGCATGACCGCCGACGGCTCCACCGCGGTCACGTCGCGATCAGCAGGCTCGTAGGAGCCGGTGCCGGCCCCGACGTTCAGCACCGTCTGCGCGTCCCCGAGCGCGTCCCAGATCTGCGCCGCGATCCGCGGCTCGGTACGCCGTGTCGCGGTGTAGGCGCCGCCGATCGCGTCGTAGAGCCGTGCACCGAGCATCTCCAGTTGCTCCTCCGGTGTCACGTTCAGTCCCTTCGCTCGTGCCTCAAGTTCCCTGTCGATGGCCGACACCATGGCGTCAGCGCGATCACGCCGCTCCAGCAGCAGGCCTCGCAGCCGGCGCAGGTGCGCGACCGCGTCGGTGGACGGGTCGCCGACCAGTTCCGCAACCTCTCGCAGTCCGAAGCCCAGCCGCCGATAGGCCAGCACCTCCCGCAGCCGCTCCACGTCGCCCGCCGAGTAGGCCCGGTACCCGGCCGCGGTCCGCGCCGACGGCCGAACGAGCCCGATCTCGTCGTAGTGATGCAGCGTGCGGACGCTCACGCCGGCCAGCGCGGCCACGCGTCCCACAGTCCAGTGATCTTCCACGGCACCGACTATGCAGCCTGACGCCACGTCAGAGTCAAGAGCGTCCTTCGCAGGAGCAGGAGCAGGAGCCGGACGCGAAGCGGCGGTCCGGGGCGACTCCTGCAAGCCGAGCGACGGTCCGGTCCGGAGAAGGTCCCCGAAGCCGACGCACCGGCGGAGCTGCACGAGCGGATCGAGATCACCGAGGCGCTGGAGGACAACTGCCGGCGGCCCGCCCCGGCCGTCATCGGTCCGCGTCGAGGGCGAGGTGCAGGTCGAGACGGGAGCCGGACCGGGAGTTCGGCATGGAACTGGATCCCACGTCCGGTCCGGTCGCCTTCTACGCTCGCTCCTAGCGCAGACGGACCGGAGCGCAAGCCGCTCCGGGCACAGACCGCTCCGAGTACAGGCCGATCCGAGCCGGACCGAGACGAAGGGACCTCCGCGGTGATCGTCATCGCCCACCTCAGCGACATCCACATCGACAGCGGGCAGCGCAGTCTGGACCGCACCCAGGCGGTCATGGACCACCTCGAAGCCCTCCCCTACGACCTGGACGCCGTCCTGGTCACCGGGGACATCGCCGACCACGGCCTCCCCGCCGAGTACGAGCGGGCGCGTGTGGTGCTGACCTCCCGTCACCCGGTCCTGGTCTGCCCCGGCAACCACGACGAACGCGCCGCCTTCCGCCGGCACCTGCTCGGTGAGCGGGAGCCCGTGGGAGCGGCGGCGCCGATCGACCGGTTGCACCGAGCGGACGGCTTCGCGCTCGCCCTGTGCGACTCCTCGGTGCCCGGCAAGGACGAGGGCTTCCTCGCGGACGAGACGCTGGCCTGGCTGGAGGGGGCCCTCGCCGACACACCCGGCGACGTGCCCGTGCTGGTCGCCTTCCACCACCCGCCGGCCCTGTTGCACCAGCCGTTCATCGACGGCCTGCGCCAGTCGGGGCGGAGCGGCTCGCGGCGCTCGCGGACCGTCACCCCCGCATCGCGGCCTTCCTGTGCGGGCACGCCCACACCCCGGCGGCGTCCACGTTCGCCGGTCGGCCGCTGCTGGTGGCGCCGGGCGTGGCTTCCACCCTCCGGCTGCCCTGGGAGCACCGCGCCCACCCCGAGGACCACGTCCACCTCGACCAGCCGCCCGCGCTCGCCTTCCACGTCCTCGACGACGAGGGCCGGCTGACCACCCACTACCGCTGCGTCGTCCCGGACGGCCGGGCACAGGGCTGACGAGCCACGCCGGCCGCGCGTCTGCGCCCGGAGGCCTCCTGCCCGGGCCGCCGGGCCGCCGGGACCTCGAAAGCCCGGTGTCCGAGGGCGACCGCCCCCGGACACCGGGCCGTGCGCTCAGACGCCGGCCGGCACCCGGACCACCGTGGCCTCGCCGAGCCGGTTGTGCCGCTCCTCCCAGGACTCCAGCGCACTCCGGCAGGCGTGGTCGAGGTGGCGGAGCCCGGTCAGGTCGAGGTGGACGATCCGGTCGGTCGGCAGCCGTTCCAGCGCGTCCAGGAGCCGGGGCAGCCGCAGGAAGGTGGCGTTGCCGGTCAGGGTGACCAGGACCGTCCCGTCGGAGCGCTCGTCGACGCCGACGTGCAGGTGCGAGGTGTCCCAGGCGCTCTTCAGCACCGACAGCAGCAGGCCGAGCAGCACCCCTTCGAAGAGGTTGGTCGTCACGATGGCGAGCGCCGTGACCGAGAGGATCAGCGCCTCCCCGCGGTGGGCCCGCCAGAGCGGCACGAGGGCCTTGACCGGCACCAGCTTGGCGCCCGCGTGCACCAGGACGCCGGCCAGCGCGGCGAGCGGGATGACCGAGAGCGCGGCGGGGAAGAGCGCGGCGAACAGCAGCAGCCAGAGACCGTGCAGCACGCGCGACGCCTTGGTCCGCGCCCCGGCCTGGACGTTGGCCGCGCTGCGGACGATGACGGCGGTCATCGGCAGCGCGCCGAGGACGCCGCAGACGGTGTTGCCGACGCCCTGGGCGACCAGTTCCTTGTCGTAGTGCGTGCGCGGGCCGTCGTGCAGCCGGTCCACGGCCGCGGCGCTGAACAGGCTCTCGGCGGAGGCGATCAGGGCGAAGGCGACGATCGTCCCGAGGACGCCGAGGCTGCCGAGCGCCGCGAGTTCGGAGCCGCCCGGGAGGCTGACCACCCCGGCCAGACCGGCGACCTCGACCTTGGCCACCGACAGGTCGCACAGGGCGGTGACGGCGGTCGCAGCGGCGACCGCGGCCAGCGGCGCGGGCACCAGCCGCACGCGCGCCGGCAGCCGGGGCCAGAGCACCAGGACGGCCACGGTGCCGGTGCCGATCGCGGCGGCGGTGATCCCCTGAGGCGAGGTCGCGGTGTCGAGGAGCAGTCGCGGCAGGCCGGCGAGCTTGCCGGGGCCGTCCTTGGGTGCCTTGGCGTCGGCCATCGCGTAGAGCTGACCGGCGATCAGGACCAGGCCGATCCCGGCCAGCATGCCCTGGACGACCGAGACGGAGATGGCGCGGAACAGGCGGCCAAGCCGCAGTGCGCCCATCGCTATCTGGAGCAGCCCGGCAGCGGCGGTGATGACGCCGAGGACGGCCAGGCCGTGCTCCTGGACTGCGGCGAACACCAGGACGGTCAGCCCGGCGGCCGGCCCGGAGACCTGGAGGCTGCTGCCCGGCATCAGGCCGGTGAGCAGGCCGCCCACGATCCCGGTGACCAGGCCGAGTTCGGCCGGAACACCCGAGGCGACGGCCACGCCGACACAGAGCGGCAGCGCGACCAGGAAGACGACGAGGGAGGCGGCGAGGTCGGTCCGCAGGGCGGAGAGTCCGGGCGTGCGGGGGCGGCCCGGCGGGCCGGGGGAGAGGTCGGCGGTGGGCCGGAGGGCAGGACGGTGAAGCATCTGGTCCTCGGTCGGGTGACGGAGTGGGCGGGCGGTCGACGGGGGCCCGCTCGGAGCGGGGAGGAACACCCCGCCCCGAGCGGCAGGAGGGTGCCCGCTCAGAGCGGGAGGAAGAGGCCGGAGTCGGCCCGGTGCGCCAGCACCAGCCCCGTGTGGATCTCGTAGAACCAGCCGTGGAGCCTGACCTGGCCGTCGATCAGCCGCCGGGCGATGCCGGGGTAGCCGCGCAGTCGGTGCAGCTGCGCCAGAACGTGCCGCTGCACCGGTCCGGCGACGGTCGGGTCGAAGACGTCGGCCTCCTCGGTGCGGAGCTCGCCGGGGTCCGCGTTGCGCAGCCAGGCGCGGACGGCGGGCGCGGTGCTGAGGTCGTCGCCGCGGACGACGGCCCCGACGGCCCCGCAGTGCGAGTGGCCGCAGACGACGATGTCGCGCACTCCGAGCACGTCGACGGCGTACTCGATCGTGGCGGTCTCGCCGGAGGCGGCGTCCGCGCGGTACGCCGGGACGATGTTGCCGGCGGTGCGCAGTTCGAACAGGTCGCCGGGGTCGGCCCCGGTGATCAGGCTGGGCACCACCCGGGAGTCCGAGCAGGTGATGAAGAGCGCCTGCGGCGACTGGCCGGCAGCGAGGCCGGTGAGCTCGCGTCCGGCGAGGCCGGCGCGCTGCGGGAAGGCGCGGGCGCGGTCGATCAACGGTTCCATGAGGGCGTGCCTCCTTCTGCCCCCTCGCCGTGGTTCGGCCGGGGCGGGCGGTCGGGTTGGGCGGGGGACCGTCAGAACAGGCCGGCGGTCCGGGGCGCCGGCCGCGGCGGCCGGGCACGGCGGATCCGCGCGCCGCCTGACCGTCGGTGACCCCCCGGTGACCTGATGCTGCGTCAAGAGTCAGTAAAACACGGGTATGGGGCAGGCAAAAGCCGTGCCTGGGGGGAATCTGTGCCGGTCCGGTTAACATCCTGTTACCGCGTCGTGCTGGTGTGTCGCTGCGGGACGGACGTTCGACGGGCCGGGTGCTCCGCTGGGTCCTCGCCGCCGCAAGGGCGGGAACCGTCGCTCGCGTGCAGCGATCCCTCGGGTGTGGGGCCGGGCCCGCGTCCGTTCTTCCGGCGGGTTCCCGAAGGGCGAGGCCGGCAGGAGCCCTGTACATCTCGACGCGCGGGGCGCCGCCGGGCTCCTGGGTGCGGAGTTCCTGGCCGTGCCGGAGGCCGGATGTGCGCGTCTGGTCGGGTTCGGCGCGGCGTGCGGGCGACGGCGGCGAACACCGACGACGGGAACGAGTCGTGCATCGTGACGCAGGGTGCCGAGCGCAAGCAGTTCCGTCCCGCCTGAGCGCCCTTCGCGGCGGCCGCGGGCCTCGGCTCGGCGGACCGGCGGCGGGAGGGGCCTGGTCGCGCTCGGGGGTTCGCGGCCAGGCCACCTGTTCCCAGCATGCGGTCGGGTGGCCTGGCGGTCCACCGGATCGCGCCCGTCGGGGGACGCGGCGACCCCGGGTGGGGCGAAGCGGGGTCGCCACCCGGGGCCGGGGTCGGGGTCGCTGTGTCTGTGCGTGGGGGGCGGATCAGGCCTTCAGGAGGCGACCCGAGACGGCCAGCGTGACGCGGCGCGGGGTCAGGCTGCTGGCGATCGTCGAGATCCGGTTGCCGAGGCCCGCGACGACGCTGGGCGGCGTCTTGCCGCGCTCCAGGGCGCGCCGGGTGGCCGTGACGACCTGTTGGGCCGTGGCCATCCGGCCCACGGCGGCGTTCATGCTGCCCGCGACGTCGAAGAACTCGGTCCGGGTCGCTCCGGGCGAGACGGCGAGGACGCGAAGCGCCGAGGCGCGGGTCTCGTAGGCCACGGCCTCGGTGAAGCTGAGCACGAAGGCCTTGCTCGCCCCGTAGACCGCCATCGCGGGGGTCGGCTGGTAGGCGGCGGCGCTCGCCACGGTGACCAGGGCGCCCCGGCCGTCGGCCGCCATCTCCGGGAGGAAGGCTCGGGTCAGCTCGGCGACGGCCGTGATGTTGAGCTGGATCATCTGGTTGATCTGCGCCGGGTCCTGCTCGGCGAACGGGCCGTAGCTGCCGAAGCCGGCGTTGTTGATCAGCGTGTGGACGGTGATCCCCCGGGCGTCGAGTTCCGCGCGCAGGCCGGTGCCCGCGCCGGGCAGGGCGAGGTCGGCGGCCACGGCGGTGGCGCGGACGCCGTAGCGCTTCTCCAGCAGCTCGGCCAGCTCCTCCAGCCGGTCGAGCCGCCGGGCGACCAGCACCACGTCGGCGCCCCGCTCGGCCCACTGATGGGCGAACTCCACGCCGAGACCGGCGCTGGCGCCGGTGATCAGGGCCACAGTGCCCCGGTAGGTCATAGGCATGATCGGCTGCTCCACTTCCACGAGACTGTCTCCGCGGGGCTGTGTACGGGCGCACTCCGGGCGGCCGCTTCGAGCGGTCTGCTCCGAGCGGGTCCGTGCGGACTGCCCCGCCATCAATGTAGGCAGTGACATCATTGTAGTCAACGACAACATCGGGAGAGGGAGATCGCCTTGGCCGACGGGTCCTACCATCACGGCAACCTCCGGACCGCCCTGCTGGAACGCGCGGAGGCCGTCCTCGCCGAGTCGGGCGCCGACGGACTGTCCCTGCGGAGCCTGGCCCGCGACCTCGGCGTGAGCCACGCGGCCCCGTCGCGCCACTTCCGGGACCGCCGGGCCCTGCTGGACGCGCTCGCCGTCAGCGGCTTCGCCACCCTCAACGGATCCATGCGCGCCGCCGCCGAGGCCCCCGACCGACCGGTCACGGCGCGCCTGGCCGAACTCGGCCGTGCCTACCTCGGCTTCGCCGTCCAGCACGCGGCCCTGCTCGACCTGATGTTCACCGCCAAGCACGCCGAGGACTCCAGCAACGAGCTGCGCGAACTCGGGCACGACTGCCTGGGGATCGTGGCCCGGCTGATCGCGGAGGCGCAGCAGGCCGGGGCCGTCCGCACCGGGGACCCGGTCCGCCTGGCCCTGGTGGCCTTCTCGGCCACCCACGGCCTCGCCATGCTGGCCGTCGGCTCGCTCCTCGACGACACCCCGCTCGCCGACGCCACCGACCTCACCCTGGACGTCCTCCTGGCCGGGCTGCGCCCCGACCCCGCCGCCACGCCCTGACCGGAGGGCCACGCGGGACCTCGGTTCCGGTTCGCGCCGGGTGGAGCGCCCTGAGGGCGGGGGTTGCCTCCGGGGGAGTGCGGGTCGAGGCTGGAGGGGTGGGACGGCCCGCGCGGCGCGGTCGGGCGGGCCGGGCAGGAGACCTGACGGGAGTCGTCGCCGGTGAGCGGGCGGCAGCAGCAACCAAGTGGCCACCGGGCCGTGGCGCACACGGCGGACCTGCGCGTCGAGGCGTGGTCGCCGACGGCCGAGGGGTGCATCCGGGAGGTGGTGCGCGCCGCGGTCGAGGCCTTCGCCGACACCTCCGCGGCCCGGGCGACCGGCGAGTACGCGTGCACGGTCACGGCGGAGACCGACGAGGACCTGCTGGTGTCCGTCCTGGAGGAGGTCGTCTACCGGATGGACGTGGCCGGGGAGATCCCGCTCGACACGGAGCCGGGACCCATCCGGGTCGCCGGCGGCCGCCGGTCGCTGGCCGTCCGGTTCCGGATGGCGGACGCCGGCACCGCCGAACCGGTCGGCGCGGTGCCCAAGGCCGTGTCGCTGCACGGCCTCCGCCTGCGCGCGGGCCCCGGCGGGTGGACCTGCCAGGTGACGCTCGACGTCTGAGCCCCGACGAGCCGGCCCGCGCCGGACGGGCCCGCGCCGGACGGGCTCACGCCGGACGGGCTCACGACGAAGCAACCGGAAGCGGATCGGGAGGATGGCACTCACCCTGGCGCTGGCCGGCGACACGATGCTCGGACGCTCCGTCGCGGTCGAGCTGCGCCGCTCGCCGACGCCGCAGACCCTGTTGGCCCCCGAGGCGCGGGAGGCCCTGGCCCGGGCCGACCTCGTCCTGCTCAACCTGGAGTGCTGCCTCTCCGCCCGCGGCGCGCGCCGGCCGAGCCCGTTCAAGGCGTTCTTCTTCCGTGCCCCGCCGGTGGCGGCCGAGGTCCTGGCCGAGCTCGGGGTGGACTGCGTGACCCTCGCCAACAACCACGCCCTGGACTACGGCTACGACGCGCTCGCCGACACCCGCGCCCTGCTGGAGCAGGCCGGCGTACAGGCGGTCGGCGCGGGCCGGGACGCCACGGCGGCCCGGGAGCCCGCCGTACTGGAGTCGGGCGGGGTACGGCTCGCCGTGGTCGCCGCCACGGACCACCCGAAGGACTGCGCGGCCGCCGCGGACCGCCCCGGCGTGGCCTTCGCCGACCTTCGACGGCACGTGCCGGACTGGCTCACCGACCGTGTCGCCGGCGCCGCCCGGGACGCCGACGCCGTGCTGGTCACCGTCCACTGGGGCCCGAACATGACCACCCGGCCGCCGGCCCACGTCCGCCGGGCGGCGCCGGAGCTGCTGGCCGCAGGGGCCACCCTGATCGCCGGCCACTCCGCCCACGTGTTCCACGGGGTCGCCGACCGGGTCCTGTACGACCTGGGCGACTTCGTCGACGACTACGCCGTCGACCCGGTGCTGCGCAACGACCTCGGCCTGCTGTTCCTGGTGACGCTGGACGGGCCGGACCGCGCGCACCTCGCACCGGTCGGGCTGGAGGCGGTGCCGCTGTTCCTGGACTTCTGCCACACCCGGCTCGCCCGTGGCGAGGAGCGGGAGTGGATCCGCGAGCGGTTCACCGCCGCCTGCGCCGAGTTCGGCACGGAGGTGGGCGAGCGGGCCGGGCGGCTCACGGTCGACTGGAGCTGACGGAGAGGTGAGGACGATGGAGATCGCGCTGGTCCAGGAGAGCCCCTACCGCTTCCGCATCGAGCGGCGGGAGCCGATGCACGTGCCGGGCGTGGTGTTCGCGTCCCGCGAGCTGCTGCCGCAGGCCGCGGGCGACAAGGCGCTGGAGCAGGTGGCCAACGTGGCGACCCTGCCCGGCATCGTCCGGGCGTCCTTCGCCATGCCGGACGTCCACTGGGGCTACGGCTTCCCGATCGGCGGCGTGGCCGCCACGGACGCCGACGACGGCGGGGTCGTCTCACCCGGCGGCGTCGGCTTCGACATCTCCTGCGGCGTACGGCTGCTCGCCGCCGGCATCGACCGCGCGGAGCTCGGACACGACCGGCTCCGGCGCCTGATGGACATCCTCGACCGCACCACCCCGCGCGGCCTGGGCGGCGGCGGACTGTGGAAGCTGACGGGCACCGAGGAACTGGACGACCTGCTGGTCGGCGGCGCCCGCTACGCCGTCGAGCACGGCCACGGCGTGCCGCGCGATCTGGACCGCTGCGAGGACCGCGGCGTCCTGGTGGGAGCCGCCCCGGGACAGGTCAGCAGCCGGGCCGTGGAACGCGGCCTCCACCAGGTCGGCAGCCTGGGGAGCGGCAACCACTTCCTTTGAGGTGCAGGCCGTCGACCACGTCCACGACCCCGCCACGGCGGCCGCGTTCGGGCTGCACACCGGCCAGGTCTGCGTCATGATCCACTGCGGCTCGCGCGGCCTCGGCCACCAGGTCTGCACCGACCACGTCCGTGCCATGGACCGGGCCCTGCACCGCTACCGGATCTCCGTCCCCGACCGCCAGCTCGCCTGTACGCCCGTCGACTCCCCGGCCGGGCGGGACTACCTCGGCGCGATGGCCGCCGCCGCGAACTACGGCCGGGCGAACCGGCAGCTGCTGTCCGAGGCCGCCCGCCGGGCGTTCGCCGATGCCGCGGAGGCGGGCCTCTCGCTCGTCTACGACATCTCCCACAACATGGCCAAGATCGAGACCCACGAGATCGACGGGGAGCCGCGCCGGCTCTGCGTCCACCGCAAGGGCGCCACCCGGGCCCTGCCACCGGGCGACCCGGAGTTGCCGCCCGGCCTCGCCGCGGCCGGCCAGCCGGTGCTGGTCCCCGGCACGATGGGGACCGTCTCCTACGTGATGGTCGGCCTGCCGGGCAACGGCGCCTTCCACTCCGCGTGCCACGGCGCCGGCCGGGTCTGGAGCCGCCACCACGCACTGAAGACGGTCCGCGGCGAACGGTTGCGCGACGACCTGGAGGCGCACGGCATCGCCGTCCGCCCGTCGTCCTGGCGGGGGCTGGCGGAGGAGGCACCCGAGGCGTACAAGGACGTCGATGCGGTCGCCGTCGCCACCGAGGGCGCCGGCCTCGCCCGGCCGGTCGCCCGGCTGGTGCCGCTGGGTGTCGTCAAGGGGTGAGCGGGCGGCCGATCCGGCTCCCCGCCAGGCTCCGTCCCGGTTGCGTCCGGCCCGGTGCCCGCGGCGGCCGGCTACCCGGCCCGCGGGGGGCGCCGGGCGGCGGCGATCCGCTCCGCGACGACGGCAGCGTCCTCGGCGACCCCGAGGAAGGTGGCGGACTTCCTGGTCCGTTGCCAGGGCACGCCCATGAAGTGCAGCCCCGGCACCACGGTGCTGGAGCCGTCCCGCTGGAGTGGGAAGCCCACACCGTCGAAGGCGCCCGGGAAGCCCGTCCAGCTCGCGAAGTCGGGGCGGTAGCCAGAGGTGAACAGCACCGTCCCGACGCCGGCCAGGTCGAGTTCGGTGACCGGATCGGCCCGGAACGGCGCCGGTTCCGGCAACCGGGGAACGCGGCGGCCGGCGCTGGTCAGGCAGTCGGTGATCATCGCGCGGATGTCGTTCCACCGCGCGTCCGCGAAGGCGACGGACGCGGGGAGATCGTCGGCGAAGTGCGCGACGCCGTCCCGGGCGCCGAGGAAGTGCCCGGCCAGGGTGACGCCGAGCCCCTGCAAGGTCCGGTAGTTGAGGTCGTGCCCGCCGTCCCGGCCGCTGCACTGCGGATTGGCCAGCAGCCGCATGCTCCGGTCGGGCAGGTCGGAGAGCCGGGTGGTGAAGAACGGCGTTTCCACCAGCCAGGCGACGATGTCCCGGCCCTCGACCCGGCGCGGCATCCACGGTGCCCGCCCGCAGGCCAGGTGGACACGCCGACCGGCCTCGGCCAGCTCCTCGGCGATCTGGCAACCGCTCTGCCCGCTGCCGACCACGAGGACCCCGCCGGCCGGCAGCCGGTCGGGGCGGACGTACTCCTCGGCGTCGATGACGTGGGTGGATGCGGGGAGGGTCGTCCAGGAGGGCGGGCGGTAGGGCCGCTGGTAACCGCCGGAGGCGAGGACGAGCTGGCGTGCCCGGACCGGGCCGGCCGAGGTGGCGAGCCGGAACCCGCCGCCGGTACCCGGGCCGCCGTCGGCGCGGGTGACCTCCACCCCCTCGCGTACCGGCGCCCGGAAGCCCGCCGCGTAGTCGGCGAGACGGCGCACGATCGCGTCCCGCGGCAGGAATCCGTCCGGATCGTCGCCGGCGTACGGGGAGCCCGGCAGCCGCATCGTCCAGTTGGGGATCACCAGGCAGAAGCTGTCCCAGCGGCGGCGCCAGCTCTGGCCGACACGGCCGCGCTCCAGGACGACGTGTTCGACGCCGGCCCCGCCGAGCTCGTGGCTGAGCGCGAGCCCGGCCTGGCCGGCACCCACGATCACCACGTCGTGTTCCTCGGGACGAGCGCGGCTCTCCTCGCCGCGGGGTGCCGCGGTCAGGTTCGGGGCAGTGGTTCGGCTCGGGGCGTCCATGGCGGTTCCGGCGGTTCCGGCGGTCCGGTCCGCGGCAGGCCGCGGACCTGTCGTGACCCCTCCGATTCTTCCCGGCCCGGGTACCCGCCGCCACCCGGCTCCGGGCTACGGCGGACGCGGCGTCCGCTCGTCGCGGGGCCCGCCCGGCGCCGCCGTCAGCCGCCGACGGACAGCTCGTAGTAGCGCCCGACCGTCGTGAACCCGAGCGACGTGTAGAGCGCCAACGCCGAGCCGTTGTCCGCCCTGACGTTGAGCGCGACCTCGTCGACCGTCTCCATCAGCCGCCGGCAGACCTCCGCGACCACGGCCTTGCCGACGCCCTGCCCCCGGACCCGCGGGTGCGTCGTGATGTTGCCCAGGGCGGCGATCCGCTGCGCGGGCGACCACACGTGCACGCCCGCGACCGCCACCAGCTCCCCCTTGTCCCGGACGCCGACGTACTGGCCGGTGTCGAGCATGCGCGGGTCGAACCAGTTGCCCGGATAGGCCGTCTCGTAGAGCCCCAGTAGCTCGGGCAGGTCGGCGCGGGTCAGCAGCTCGCCGCGCGCGTCCTGGCGCAGCAGTCGAGCCCGGTCGGTGAGTGCCATCTTGAGGTGCAGCCCGCGCGACTCGGCGCCCAGCCCGGCGACCAGCAGCTCCTCCGCCCCCTCGGTGACGTGTGCGTAGAAGCGCCGGGGCAACAGACCCGTCAGACCGTCGAGCAACTCCCGGAGCGCGCCCACGGCTTCGGGCCGCTCGAAGGCGAGCACCGTCGGCGGGCCGCTCGCGCCGTGGTAGACCAGCGCGACGCTGTCGCCGAGGCGGTACCAGCCCGTCCAGGGCCAGAAGAAGTCGTCGAGGTCGCCCAACTCGTAGGCGTGCAGTGCCGGGTCGCGGCGCAGCAGGTCGGCGAGCTCGGCACGGTCGTGAACGGCGGTGGGTATCACCCGGTCGATCATAGTGCCGCCGTTGTGCCGGTCGGGCGGCCGCCGAGCAGCCCCGATCGGGTACCGGGCAGGGCCGCACGGGCCTGCGGGCGGGAGCGGCAGGTCGACGCGAGGGTCATGGCGGCTCTCCAGCGGTGGCGGTGCGGGCCGGGGCAGGCGTCGGCCCCGGTCCGCTGCCGGAGGTCGCACGCGCAGGCCCGCCGATGCCTCCTCCGCCGGACCGAACCACCCCTCCCGCGCGGGGGCCTCACCCTGATCCGGCCTCCCCTTCGTGGCGGATCCCCTTCCGCAGGAGATCCGTGATCCCGAGGATCTGGGAGGTCCGGGCGGAGCCGAGGTCGATGAGGTAGGCGCCGGTCAACCGTCCGTACTCCCAGTCGACTTCGACAGAGGGGAGGATGGCGCCGCCGAGCGCGAGGACGGCGGGCAGGTCCTCGACGGCGAGGGCGGCCTCGCGGCGCTGCTCGGCGGTCGCGCGGTCGAGGGTGGGGCCCATCACACCACCCTCTGGGGACGGGCCGGCTCGAAGGAGCGCCAGGCCCGGTCGGCTGCGGTGAAGGAGGAGAAGCCCTGGAGGGCACCGGAGTCGTCGCGGAGCCACACGCCTGTGTGCTCGTTGCGCACCCGGTAGAGCCCGGCGGCCCGGTCCCAGCGGATCCCGTATCCGGGCAGCCCGGTGGACGGCTCGGGCGAGCAGTCGTCATGAGCACTCTCCGGGGTCGGAACTTCACTTTCCGTGCTCATGCCGACGCGTGGGCGGTTAGCATCGGAAGTGGTAGTCGACTTGACCTCGGAGTCGAGGAACGTTGGGGGAACGGCCGTGAACAAGAAGCAACTTGACCCGTCGTCCGGCCCATGGGCCCCCTTCGGCGTCCAACTCCGCAGGTCGCGGGAGGGACGTGGCCTGACGCAGGCCCAGCTGGCGCGCAAGTGCAAGTACGACCCGTCGTACGTGTCGTTCGTCGAACTTGCGCAACGCCCCCCGAGTGAGCGGTTCGCCGCCCGGCGGACACCGTCCTGGAGACCGGCGGCACGCTGTCGCTGATGTACTGGCAGCACCGGCACACGGCCCTGGTCCCGGGCTTCCCCGAGTACGCCAACTACGAGTCGCGGGCCACAGAGATCAGGCAGTTCGAGATCAACGTCATTCCCGGACTGCTCCAGATGCCGGAATACGCTGCGGCGCTGGAAGCCGGGCACGTGCGGCAGGGGAGCGCGACCCAGGAGCAGGCCGAGGAGCGCGTGAACTTCCTGATGACCCGGCAGCAGTGCTTCGAGCGGACACCGCCTCCTCTCTTCCATGCGGTCTTGGACGAGAGCTGCATTCGGCGGCCGATCGGAGGCCGAGAAGTGATGATCGCCCAGCTCCTGCACCTGGAGGAACTGTCTCAACAGCCGAACGTCGCCATTCAGGTGGCCCCCTTCAACCTTGGTGAGGACCGGCCGTTCATGCGTATGGTCTTCCTCCTTACCATGCCTGACCGCAGGGTGCTCGGATACTCGGAGAATGAACACCGTGGGTTCCTCGATCGTGACGCTGAAGCCGTCCTCCCGCTGGTCAAGGGCTACGATCGGCTTCAGATCGAGGCCATGAACCAGGCCGACTCGATGGCGATGATCCGATCGGTACGGAGGGATTTCGAATGGACGTCGATCTGACGGAAACGCGCTGGAGGAAGAGCTCCTACAGCGGGGGCGGCGGGGCGTGCATCGAGGTGGCCGACGGCTTCGCGGGTGTGATGCCGGTCCGTGACTCCAAGGACCCCGAGGGCCCGGCCCTGTTCTTCGCCGCCTCCTCCTGGCAGTCCTTCGTCGGGGCCGTCCGCGCCGGCGAGTTCGGCGCGGTCTGAGCTTCCGCAGGCCGTCCCCGCCGCCCGGAGCCCCGGCGGCGGGGCGGTGTGCAGCACGGGCTATCGGAGCCGGCGGACCGTTCTGAGCGTCCCCGCCGCACACACAGCCGTGGTCAGCGCCAGGCCCAACGGCGGTGCCTGCGCCGCTGCCCAGGGCGCCGGACCGTGCTCCGGGACGACGTGGGAACCCCGCGGCGCTCGGGCTCCGGCGGCTGCGCGCGGCGACTTCGAGGAAGGTGACGGGGCGGGCGGGCGACCGCAACTCGTCGGCATCGGACGACCGCTCCACTCGTCCGGAACGCGATGTCGCACTTCCGCCAGCGTCGGTGGTGGGGTCCGCGAGAGAGTCGGCGACGGTTCGCGTTCCCGATCGCGGGCCCGTCCGTCCGGCACTCCGCGAAAGGCTCAGCGCATGCACGTCGTCCCCGGGCTCAAGGTCCTCTACTTCGGAACGCCGGTGGTGCTGATCAGCTCACTCAACGAGGACGGCACAGCGAACCTCGCGCCGATGTCCTCGGCGTGGTGGCTGGGCCAGTCCTGCATGCTCGGTCTCGGCAACAGCGCCCAGACCACGGCGAACCTGTTGCGGGAGGGCGAGTGCGTGCTCAACCTGCCGTCGTCGACGATGGTCGATGCAGTCGACCGGATCGCGCTCACCACGGGGAAGCCGGCCGTGCCGGACCACAAGGCGAAGCAGGGCTACCGGTACGTGCCGGACAAGTTCTCGACCGCACAGCTGACCGCACAGGCGTCGGATCTGGTCCGGGCGCCCAGGGTTGCGGAATGCCCGGTCCAGCTGGAGTGCAGGGTCGTCTCGGCCCATCCTTTCGGCGGTCCCGAGCCGCGGGCCACCGCCTTCGAGGTGGAGGTCCTCCGCGCCCATGTCGAGGAGGACCTGGTCATTCCGGGGACGCACTACGTGGACCCGCTGGGCTGGGACCCGCTGATCATGAAGTTCTGCGAGTTCTTCGGCGGGGGACGCAACGTTCACCCGTCGAGGCTCGCCGAGGGCTGGAACATGCCCCACCAGCTCCGGTCGACGCCCGTCTGAGGTCGAGCCGGTCGAGAGGGATCGGCCGCGGATGCGCGCCTGGTCCGGCCCCCACCGGAGCCCCACAGGCCCCGACGGGGTCACCGCGACCGGTCCGCCGGCCGCAGGAGCCCGAGCCGCCTTGTCGTCACTGACCCACGCTCCCGTCCGAAGGAGGCTAGGCCCCGTCGGGAAGCGGGGCAGCGGCGGGCCGGCCGGGTGTTGCGGGGGCCGGGTCGTGGCTCGGGCGGCGGGTGCGCTCCGCCCAGGCGGCCACCGGCGGTCCTGCCGCGCCCACGGCCGCGAAGAACGCGCCGAGCAGCAGCCAGCCGGTGTGCCCGAGTCCGAGGACCGCGGTCGTGAGGACGACCGGGGCGAGGGCCTGCCCGGCGTCGAAGCCGACGCCGAAGAAGCCCTGGTACTGCCCCTGGGCGTGGTCGGGGGCGAGACCGAAGCCGATCGCGTAGCCGCCCGAGGACTCCCACACCTCTCCGAGACTGTGCACGACGACGGCGAGGACGGCGAGCGCCGGCGCGGTCCAGACCGGGACGTCCGCGGTCAGGGCCATCAAGGGACAGCTGACCAGGAAGAGCAGCCCCGCGATGCGGAACGCCCGGCCGCCCTGGCGCGGGGTCTCCACCCGGGAGCCGATCCTGCTCTGGAACAGCACGCACACCCCGCTGTTGACCGCGTAGACGGCTGCGACGGTCCAGCGGGGCGCGTCGGTGTGGGCGGAGAGCCAGACCGGCAGCAGCAGGGAGACCGTCTGGTACTGCAGGCCCATCGCGCCGTAGAGCGCGACGAACGACACGTACGGCCGGTCGGTCAGCACGGCCCAGCGGTGGTGCTCCTCGGGCCGGGGCAGGGGCGGGTAGTCGGGGACGCCGACCAGTGCGAGCAGGCCGGCGCAGGCGAAGCTGGCGGCATTGGCGACGATGAGAGCGGTGTATGCCGTGCGGGTGTCGGCCGCGAGGGCGAAGGCCGCACCGAGGGTGCCCAGCACCACGCCGAGATTGACGAAGGTGCGGAGCTTCGCCCTGAAGGCGGCCGGGCGTTCACCGCCGGCGCGGGCGATGAGCGCGCCGCCCGCGGCGCCGGCCGCCGTCGCCGCCAGCCGGTCCAGGGTGGCGAGGAGCGTGAACGTGACCCAGTCGTCGATGAGCACGAAGGCGGTCATCGTCACGGCCTGCACCGTGAGGGCCGTCAGCCAGACCGTGCGCGGCCCGTACCGGTCGGCCAGGTTTCCGGCCGGGATCCCGGCCAGCAGCCCGACCAGCCCGGCGATCGTGAGGCCGACACCGACGCGTGCGGCGGGCAGGTGCACCACGAGCGTGAAGTAGAGCACCGAAGCGGTGTTGAACAGCCCGTTGCCCACCCGATTGACGAAGGTCGCGGCGATGAGGGCACGTTGCGGGTCACTCGGCGTCAGTAAGCCGGACATCCGCCGTGCGGGGCTCTTCCTGATCATGAGGAGCAGGCTAACAACGCCCTCCACGCGCTCTCCGCACGGCCTTCGCACGGCCCGGGCCGTGCGCCGCACCACCCCCACGGACCCGCTCCGGGTGATGCGGTGGCTCAGGTCTGGCCGGCGTCATGCGGTGAGGATGATCTTGCCCGTGACGGTGCCGGACTCCGCCAGACGCAGGGCCTCGGCGGCCTGGGTGAGCGGGAGCCGGGCGGCGATGGGCGCGGTGATGTCGCCGCGGCGGAGGGCGGCGAACACCTCGGTGAGGTCGGCGTCGAGCCGGGCGCGGAAACGCTCCTTGGCGAGGGCGCGGCCGGCCCAGACGTTGTAGAAGGAGGCGCTGCGACCGTTGGGCAGGGTGTTCCAGAGCCAGGTGCGGGCGAGGATCTTCAGGACCGGCCACTGCTTGGACCCCGTGTCGTCGCGGGTGGAGGCGCTGCCGTAGGCGACGAGCGAGCCGCCGGGGGCGAGCAGGTGCCAGGAGTCGACGACGCTGCGCCCGCCGACGTGGTCGAAGACGGCGTCGACGCCGCCGGGCGCCAGCTCCCGTACCCGGGCCGCGACGTTCCCGGCACGGTAGTCGACCGGGATCACGTCGAGCTCGCGCAGGGTGTCGTGGTGGCGGGCGGACGCCGTGCCGATGACGGTCGCGCCCGCGGCCCGGGCGAGCTGGGCGAGGATGGAACCCACCCCGCCGCTCGCGCCGTGCACCAGGACGGTCTGGCCGGCCCGCACCCGGGCCCGGCGGTGCAGCATCTGCCAGGCGGTGATGCCGTTGACCACGACGGTCTCCGCCTCGGCCGCGGTGAGGCCTTCGGGGACCTCCACCGCGTCCGCCGCGTCCAGCACCACGTGGCTCGACCAGCCGCCGACCTTCACCAGCGCGGCCACCCGCCGGCCGGTCAGGCCGGCGTCGACGCCCGCGCCGGTGGCGAGCACCCGGCCCACCAGGTCGTAGCCGGGGACGAACGGGAAGGGCGGCTGGTCGTAGTACCGGCCGCGACGCATCTGCTGCTCGGCGAACGAGACGCCGCTCGCCTCCATCGCGATCACGATCTGCCCGGGGCCGGCCTGCGGCACGCGGCCGTGACGGATCTCCAGGCCCTCCGGCGCCACGACACCGGGAAGTACGACCTGGACCATGTGGTCGGTCTCCATGACCGCCCCCTTTCGTAGAGGTTGTTCTGTTCGTTAGAAGTTATAACTTCGATCTCCGGTGAGAGTCAAGAGGGAGAGTGATAGCGTCTAACGGGAGCGTGGATGGGATGGTCGAGAGGTCTGGAGGCGCAGTGCCCGAGTCGGATGCGAGGACCCCCCGGGAGCGCTACCGCGCCCAGGTGCGGGACGAGGTCAAGCGGCATGCGTGGGAGCAGATCGCCACGGCCGGGGCCTCGGCCCTGTCCCTGAACGCCATCGCCAAACGGATGGGCATGAGTGGCCCGGCCCTCTACCGGTACTTCGCCAACCGCGACGAGCTGATCACCGAGCTCGTCCGCGACGCCTACCGCAGCCTGGCCGACACCTTCCAGGCCCGCGCCCAAGCCGGTGCGGATCTGGCCGACCTCGCGCGCGCCCTGCGTGGCTGGGCCCTCGACGACCCCCAGCGGTACCTCCTCGTCTACGGCACGCCCGTGCCCGGCTACCAGGCTCCGCCGGACACCGCGCAGATCGCGTCCGAGATGATGGCGATCCTGCTCGACGCCGCGGCCGCGGTCGAGGTGTCGGCTGCGGATGCGGTCGCGACGCCCCTGGGCGAACACCTCGCCGACCGTCGTGCCTGGGCCGGTGGGCACCCTGCTCCGGTGCCGGCCCTCCGTCGGGCCCTGGCCTTCTGGACGCGACTGCACGGCGTGCTGTCGCTGGAGCTCGCCGGCCACTTCACGGGCATGGGATTCGACCCGGCCCGGCTCTACGCCGCCGAGGTCGACACCCTCACCGGTCGCTGACCGGGCGTCGGGCGCCGGGCCGGACGGCTGTGCGGCCCGGCTTCGGTGTGCGTCGAATCGATGCGGAAATGCATTTCTGGAGCGGAGGATTCCTCCTCTCTGTACGGTTCATCGGTGTACGAAGTTGGCCGAGAATGCTCTCCCGCCGCCCCTGTCATGAACGCATAGATTTGGGGCTGCCCTGCTGAGCAGTGGGGTTCGGGTTTCATGTTTGACCACGTAGCAAGGGAGAGCAGATGAACCTGTCCATGCGCCGTTCCCTCGGTGTCGCCGTCGCTGCCGCGGCCGCGCTGGTCGCCACGATCACGCCCGCCCTGGCCGCCACCACCACGGCCGAGAGGGTGGCGATCAACCGTACGGACTGCAACCGGAACGACTACCTCGAAATCCACAACAATGGCGGCCGCGACACCCTCTGCTTCGCGAACGCCGGCGAGGTTCCCGTCGCCATCTACGGTGCGAACTGGGTCGAGTCCGGAAACAATGCGGTGACCTTCCAGTTCCAGCGGAATCTCAACGACCCGCGGCTGGAAACCGTGACGCTCAACAAGTGGGCCCAGTGGAGCCCGGGCCAGGCCTCCATCCACAAGATCATCTGGATCAAGATCCACTGACGGTCCGTACCGGAGCACACACCTGAGCGGAGCGGGACGGCCGCCGCCGTCCCGCTCCGCCCCGCCGGCCGATCGCCGAACTCCTGTGGCGCTGCCCGGACCCTCGCCCGGCGAACCGGCCGACCGCCGCGGACCTGGCCGGAGTCTTCGATCCCGCCACCCCGGGGCCGTCCCGCCCGACTCCGCCTCCATCCTCGACAACCTCGCCGTCCGCCTGGGCGGCCTGGGCCGGCTCGAAGAGGCCCGCGCGGCCCACGCGGAGAGCACGGAGATCTGGCGGGCGCTTCCCGAACCGCTGCGCCGCCGGTACGAGGGGGACCTCGTCCTGTCCAACGCCGTCGGCTCCTGGCCGGAGCGCCCGGGCGGAGGCGACGCCTGACGGCGGCATCCGGCCTCCCGGCCCGGCTCAGGCCTCCGCCGGGCGGTGGACGCGCCGGGCCACCAGGAGGGCGGCGAGAGCGCAGGCCGCGGCAGGGAGGAGCATCGCCACGGCCGGCGAGCCGTCGTCGGCGTGGGCGCCGCTGCCGATGAAGGCGCCCGTGGCCGCGACGCCGAGGCTCGCGCCGACCTGGCGGACGGCGTTGAGCAGGCCTCCGGCCGCTCCGGCGGTGCCCTCGGGGGCCGTGTTCACCACGGCGGTGACCAGAGCGGGCAGGGCGAACGAGACGCCGAAGCCGGCGAGCAGCAGGCCCACCGCCAGCAGCGGGTACGGCGTGCCGGCCGACACCGCCGCGGCGAACACCGCGCAGCCCGCGGAGAGCAGCGCCAGCCCGCCCAGGACCGGCCGCCACGGGCCGACCTTGGCGACGATGCGCCCGGTGAGCAGCGGGTTGAAGCCGGGCGGCAGGGTCATCGGCAGGAACGCCACCCCGGCCATGGTCGGCGACAGCCCCAGCGTCTGCTGCAGGAGCAGCGGCAGCACGAAGAGCACCCCGAGCATCGCGAAGTTGACCGCGGCCCCGGCGAGCAGGAGCGTCGGCATCCCCCGGGTGCGCAGCAGGACGGACTGCAGCACCGGGGCCGGGCTGCGGCGCTCGCGGGCGGAGAAGGCGATCCCCGCAGCCGCCGTGCCGGTGGCGGCGCAGCCCGCGTGCGTCCACGCGCCGGAGCCCAGGGCGATCAGCGCGTCGGTGAGGAGCGCGAGCGTCGCGCACGCCGCCAGCTGGGTCCACCAGTCGATGCGCCGCGCGCCCTGCGGGCAGCGCACGGCCGGCCCGGCCACCAGGGCCAGTACCAGGACCGCCAGCGGGACGTTCACGAGGAAGACGGCCCGCCAGCCGGAGAGGTCGACCAGGACTCCGCCGGCCATCGGCCCGAAGGCCATCGCGCAGCCGCTGACCGCGGCCCAGACGGCGACCGCGCGGGCGCGCTCCCGGGGCACCGGGTAGAGGCGGGCGACCAGCGCCGTGCCGGCCGGGACGGAGGCCGCGGCGGCGGCGCCCAGGACGGCGCGCAGCAGTACCAGCGTCCAGAGGTCGGGCGCGAACGCGGCGAGCAGCGAGCCGGCGCCGAACGCGGCGATCCCGAACCGGAAGGCCCGGTGTGCGCCGAACCGGTCGGCCGCGGCGCCGGCCGAGAGCAGCAGCGCGCCGAAGGCGACGCTGTAGCCGGTGACGGCCCACTGGAGGCCGGCCGTCGAGCCGCCGAGCGATGCGGCGAGGTCGGGTTCGGCCACGGAGAGCACGGTGGTGTCGAGCAGGACCATGAAGTAGCCGAGGGCGACGCCGAGCAGGGCACGGGCGCGCCCCGGGGCCCGGGGTGGCGAGAGCGGCGGGGTGGGGGCAACGGTCGTGGTCATCGGGGATCTCCGGGTGGGGGAAGGGACGGGGGGTGGATCGGCGGCCCACTCTGCTCCGCCACCACCGCCCGCTCCACCGCCCCGGCCTCACGCACCGTTCGGGATATCCGAATGCGCTTACGATGGGCCGGTCGAGGAGGAGGGGAACGTGGAGCTTCGCCAGTTGCGCGTGTTCGAGGCGGTGGTGGTCCATCGCACGGTCACTGCCGCGGCCGCCGCCGTCGACCTCGCGCCGTCCTCGGTGTCGGAACAGATCCGCGTGCTGGAGCGGAGCCTGGGCGTAGCCCTGTTCGACCGGGCACCGCGCGGGATGACCCTGACCCCGGCGGGCGAGCGGCTGCTGCCGTGGTCCCGGAGCCTGCTCGACCAGGCCGAACAGGCCCGCCGGGAGGTCTCCGCCGCCCGCTTCGTGCTGCGCCTCGGAGCGCTGGAGACCATCGCGGTCACCCACGTACCCGCGGTCCTGGCCCGCCTCGCCGAACGCCGGCCCGACCTGGACGTCGCCCTCCACACCGACGGCGCGCGTGACGGCCTGCTCGGCGGGGTCGCGGCCGGCGCGCTGGAGGCGGCACTGATCCTGGACACGGCGGGCCCGCTCGGCGAACTCGGCTTCCACCTGCCGCCCGCGCCGCTGGATCACCTCGACCTGGAGGACGTTCCGCTGCTCCTCGTCGCCGCCCCCACGCACCCGCTCGTCGTCGCCTGCGCCGAACCCGGGGCGGGCCCGCTCAACCGCGCCGACCTCCGCGGCCAGCGGCTCCTGGTGAACACCCCCGCCTGCTCCTTCTGGCTCGCCGGCGAGCGCCTGCTCGGCCAGGCGGTGGAGCGCGTCCGGACCGGCGGGGTCGCCGTCACCCGTGCCTGCGCCGAGCAGGGGCTCGGCATCGCGCTGCTCCCGGAGTTCGCCGTCCGGGCCGAGCTCGCGGCCGGATCCCTGGTCCGACTCCCCATGGTGTCAAAGGAGTTGCAGCTCCATCTGCGCCTGGTCTGGCGGTCGGACCGGGAGTCCGTCCCGGGCCTGCGCGAGGTCCTCTACGCCGCGGCGGTGTGACGACGCGTGGTCGGCGGCGCTTGCCGGACGCCGTGCCGGGCGTCAGACCCGAATCCGCAGGTAGTGATCGGCGGCCAGCCAGTTGATCTCTGTGCTGGCCGTCGGCGCGGGTCCGGCGCGTGCGGGCAGGACGATGTCCCGGCTGGCGCGTCGGGTGGGCGGCTTTCCAGGGCTGGTGCGGGTGGTTCGGGCCCGGTCGGGCGGGCCGGTCAGACGGCTGGGAGGTGCCGGTGAGCGCGGATCCGGGCGAGCGTGTTGGCGATCAACTCACCTGCCGTGGCGGTGAAGTGGAGTTCGTGGCGACGGGCGGTGATCGTGCAGCGGGCGGCCCGGCGGATCAACAGGCGACGCACGGTCGCGATGCGGCGCCGGGCCGTGTCCAGCGGGCTGAGCATCTGCAGCCACGCGGTGAGGTTGTAGGCCAGCAGCGCGCCCCACATCCACATGCTGTTGACCGCGTGGGAGCCGGACGGCAGATGGTTCAGGCCGGCGCCGTGGGCAGTGTCGCGGAACAACTCCTCGATCCGGGTGCGGCGGCGAAACTCCCACTCCGCCACCGCGATCTCCTCGTCCAGGTCCAGGTTCTCGTTGGTGGCGATGAACGAGTAGGCATACGCGGTGTCGGCGATGCCGTCCAACACGAGGGCGAGCTGGTCCTTGCCGACGGTGCGCGAGCGGCGCGAGCGCGGGTCGGCGGACAGTACGGCGGCGTCGTAACGCACCCGGCGCGCGATCACCCGGGTGCCGTCGGGCCATCCGGTGGGCACGTAGTCCAGCAGTGCGACCTGCGCGCCCGGGTAGTCCAGAGCGTCGGTCCAGTCGTCCTCGTGCACGCGGGCCACCGCCCGCCACAGTGGCTGGCTGCGCGGGACGCCGAGTCGGAACAGGCATCCGCGGACGGCGATCTTCTCGGCGACCCTGCCCGCGTAGTAGCCCGAGTCGCCCTGGAACAGGACCGGGCCCGTCGCGCCGGCCGCGCGCACCGCGTCCACCGCCCGGTCGACCTGGCCCGGTGCGTGGGTGCGTCCGTCGGAGCGGCCGTCGAGCAGGTCGGCGGCCAGCACGGTGCCGGTCTGGGCCCAGTGCGCGGCGTGTACCCGCCCGGCGATCTCGCCCTTGTAGGAGCGTACGACCTGCTCCTTGCGCACCGAGTAGACCTCGACGTCCTTGGCGTCCATGTCGATCGTCACCCGCCCGGCTAGCACCCGGGCCCGCTCGCCGACCGGCAGCGCGGACAACGCGCTCGCGGTGACCTGCGCACACCCCGCCTCGATGCCCTCGCGCCGGGCCTGGTCGAACCGGGTGGCCAGCGTGGCGGCCGTCGTGGACGGCGGAACGGGCGCGGGCAGCAGAGCCTCACCGACCCGATCGGCCCGCAGCCGGTCGAAGCCGACCAGATGGTCCTCGCCGGTCAGCTGCACCACAGCCATGGCCAGCGCGAACTCCCCGCCCGAAAGTCCCCGATCACGTGCTTTGACCGGCCCGATCCCCGCGTCCAGCGCGGCGGTGACACCCAACGCCCGGTCCAGCTCGGCCACCAGCACCAAGCCGCCGTTCTCCGTCAGCGACCCGTCCGGCACACCCACCCGCGCCCGCAACCGGCTCCAGCGACGGCCGGGGGTGCGGGAGGTGGTACGGCGGCGCGATATCGTCTTCACTCGACAGGTGCACTTTCACGTTTGAGCTGGTCACGGCGTAGGAACCTTGATCTTCTCAAACCGGCAGTGCACCTGTCGTCGTATCAGCTACCAACCGCTTCCACTACCTGCGGATTCGGGTCAGAGGACCCGCCACAGTGCACACGCGAAGACCGCCGTCACCCACGTCCACAGCACCGAGAGGCCGACGTGGCCCAGGGTGCGGAGGGTGTCGCCGCGCCAGAGCCGGGGCGAGAACACGGTGAACTGGAAGAGCCAGCGGGCGCCCCAGAACACCGTCTGGCCGGTCAGCAGGGCGGTGCCGAGCGGGGTTCCCGCGAGGAGTTCGCGGCCCAGGAGGAGCGGCAACAGGCCCAGCAGGACGCAGGTCAGGCCGATGAAGAAGAGATGCGCATAGGACACTTGACGGGTCATCAGACTCGTCCCGGCCAGATCGGAAGGCCAGTCGATCACCCGGGGCAGCAGTGCGTGGAACAGCCCGAGGCCAACCAGCGCAGCGCCGACCAGCCGCAGTTGGAACTCCACGTCGAGGAGGTCGAGGAATCCGTTCACGCCCCGGACCTCCGGAAGACGAAGGCGGTGACCAGACCGGCGATCCGGCGCTCCGCGGCCGGCCGTAGGCCCGCCTCGGCCGCGTGCGCCAGCCAGGTGGCACGCGGCAGGAAGTGCCAGGCGCCCGGTCCGAAGACGGCGGTGTTGGCGGCGTTGCGTAGGTGCTCGACCAGAACGAGCGAACCGCCCGGCCGCAGCACCCGGGCCACCTCGGCGAACAGCGCGGCGCGGTCCGCGGGCCGGCGCAGCTCGTGTGCGGCGAACACGGCGAGCACCGAGTCCTGCGATCCGGACGGCGCGGGCAGCGCCCCGGGCCGGGCGGGCAGGCTGCCGGGTGTCGGCGGGACCCGGCGGCGGGCACGGCGGATCGAGCCCGTGGTGGTCAGGGCCGGGTCGTAGAGGTCCGCGATCCGCTGCGGGGCGGCGGGGTGGCGCGCGGCGATCGGGCGGCTCGCCTCGTCGAGACCGGTGGAGACCACGAGGTGGCGTCCGGGGCCGTCCGGAAGGAGCTCGTCGAGCCAGGCGTAGCCGTGGAGTTCGGAGCGGTCGTAGACGCACCACGTCGCGGCGGTGCTGGCGACGAGCAGCCCGCCCGCGGCGACCACCCCGGCCCGCGCGAGCAGGGCGGCGGGCGGCGGCAACCGTCGGGCCAGCGCCCAGCCGCCGGCGGCGGTGAGCGCACCGGCGGCGTAGAGCGGCCAGTTGTAGCGGATCACCTCGGCCACGCCGGAGGGTCGGGGGTCGGGGGCGGCCACGGTGACCGCGGCTCCGGACGGGGCGGTCGGCTCGGCCGGGGCTGTGGCGCCGCCATCGGCCCGAGCGCCGGCCGGTCCGGGGGTGCTGATCATCGGAGGCTCCCGTCGAGGGCGCGTCGGCTGCCCGCCTGCCAGCCGTAGTCGAGGTCGGCGACGTGGAACGCATTGGCGAGCACCGGCCGGCTGCCGGCCAGCGGTCCGTGGTCGAAGAAGGTCAGCCGCGGCACCTCCACCGCGACCGGCACCGGCTCCCAGTGCGCGCGCTCGGCCTTGACGACGATCATCGAGCGGGTCTGCGGCTCGTACTCGAAGGTGTAGGGCAGCGGGCCGGCGAACCGGCGCGCGGCCCTGGCGTCGGCGAACGGACTGCCGGGCGGCAGCGGCGCCGGACCGTCGGCGAGGTCGGCCCGCACGTGCAGATCGGCCCGGCCGTCGACACTGACCACCTTGAACTCCAGGGTCCGCCCGACCACCCGGCTGCCGATCCGGGCGAGCCGGTAGTGGTAGCGGGAGAACAGGTTTCCGCCCGCCGCCATCACCCGGCTGCCGGTGTCGCTGCGCAGTATGCGCAGGCCGCGCATGGTGCGGCCGCCGGGGGTGGGGAAGCGTGTGAAGACCCGGTAGCCGGTGAGGACGGTGTCCACACCGATCGCGGCCGGCAGCCCGGTCGGGCGCAGGCTGCGGGTGTCCACCAGGGCGGCCGCGACGAAGCCGTGCTCGGTTCCCTCCGGGTCGGTGTAGGTGTCCAGCCGGAGCCCGGGCGGGACGAGCGGCGCGAGCTGCTCGGGCGGCAGCGCGTAGGTGAGCACGAGCGAGTGCGCGAAGTGGGTGCGCATCGGGAAGGGGTGGCGTTGCAGCAGGTGTCGCATGGTCAGGACCTCCGGGTCGCGGTACGGGAGACGGCGGGCGCGGCGTCGGGGGTGGCGCGGCGCCCGGCGCCGGGGGTGCGGCCGGGGGCGTTCGGCCCGGTGTTCACAGGTGGACCACCCGGACCACGCCCCAGAGCAGCGAGCGGTCCTCGGCGGCGGCGCCCGGGCCGGCCGGCCCCGGCTCGCGGATGCTGCGGAGCACGGCGACCCCGCCGGGCCGCACGGCACGGCGGACGGCGGCGCGCAGCCGGCGCGCGAAGGCGGGCCCGGGCCCGTCCAGCACGTTGGAGAGCGTGACGGCGTCGTAGTGTCCGGCGGGGGAGCGCTCCAGGTGCTCGACCACGTCCGCGAGGAGCAGCCGCACGATCGGGACGGCTCCGGCGACGTCGACCTCCTGCCCGGGGGCGGGAAGATCCGTCCCGGGCAGCTCGCGGCCGAGCAGAAGTCGCCACGCCCAGGGGTTGGCGGCGTTCGGATGCCGGGCGAACCCGCGGGCGAGCCGGGCCCGCAGCACGGCGTCGAAGCGGTGCGGAACGACGCAGCGGAACGCCGGCCGGAGTCCCACGGCCAGCGCCCCGGCCGGTCGCAGCGCGGCGGTGAGCAGCAGCCGGATGCCGGGCCCGTCGAGGCTGCGCCGCCAGTGCTCGTCCTGCGCGGCCGGGTCGTCGAGACGCACGAAGCGTTCCACCTCGGACTTGCGCCAGGCGGGCAGCAGCGCTCCGGCGGTGGCGCGTCCGGCGGAGAGGAGCCGCTCGGCCGTCCCGGCGGCGGCCGGGGCGCCGTAGTGGAGGCGGGCGCGGGCGTAGTCGAGCTGGGCGGGGTTGATGTCGACGGCCGTCACCTGGTGGCCGGCGGCGGCCAGGGCGGCGGCGGTGTCCCCGGCCGAGGCGATGCAGAGCACCCGGGCACCGGTGCGGGGCGGGGGGAAGGCGGCCAGTTCGACCGCCGGGTCCTCGTACATCCGGCCGAACAGGATGCGCGGACCGCGGGGTCGGACGGCCAGCAGGCGGCCCTCGCTCCACGGGGTGGCCGGCCGGGCGGTGTCGGTGGCGCTCATACGGCGGCCGCCCCGGCGCGCGTGGCGGGGGAGGTGCCGGCGCCGCGGGCGTCGGCCGGTACACGGTGCGAGGCGGCGACCGTCCAGACCAGGGCGAGGAACACGAGATCCTGGACGACCAGTCGGCCAGGCTCGGGGATCTGATCGGCGCCGACGAGCAGCCCGCCGGTGTTGAAGGCGAGCACCAGCGTGGTCTGCACCAACGCCGCGACCCGCGGCCGGTAGCCGCTCAGCACCCAGGCTCCGAGGGCCAGTTCCGCGAGCCCGATGCCGATCAGCAGCGCGTGGGCGGCACGGTCCGGCAACAGAGGCAGGCCCTCGACGATGGCCCGCTGGTCGGCGCGGCCGGGGACGATCTTGCACCAGAGGCCCTCGTACCCCCACATGAGCGCAACGGCGAGGGTGGCGCAGCGGGTCTGCCAGGGTGTCGGCACGGCGGACGGTCCTTTCTGCCGCCGCCCGGACGGGACGTCGCCTGGGCGCGGCGGGGCACGACGGAGCAGGCCGGAGCCCGTGATCGGGGCCGGTCGTCTCCGTTCGTGCCCATCATGGCGCACGACTTTGAACATGTTCAACTCTGGGTCGCGTGTCGCGGGACCGGCCGTCGGCCCCCAGGGGACGGGCGCCTGGTGCGCCACCGCCGGGGCGGCGGTACTACGCTGGCGGCGCCGTCTACTGGGGAGCGTCCGGGAACGTGTTCGTGAAGATCTGCGGTCTGAGCACCGCTGCCGATGTCGCCGCGGCCGTGGCAGCCGGTGCCGACGCGGTCGGGTTCGTCCTCACCGACAGCCCGCGCCGGGTGGAGGCCGGGCTGGCGCGGGAACTGGTGACCGCGGTGCCCGAGAACGTCCTGACGGTGGCCGTCTTCCGGGAGGAGCCGGCCGCGTACGTGAGGGCGGCCGTGGGGGCGGCCGGGGTGCGGGCCGTGCAGCTGCACGGAAACCATCCGGCGGCCGCGTTCGCCGAGCTGTCCGACCTGGGACTGCCGCTGATCCGCGCCACGTCGGCGGCGAAGGCGGCCGGGGCGGACTGCGGGGATCTCGGCGAGGAGCTGCTGCTGATCGACGCACCGGTGCCGGGGGCCGGGGAGCCGTGGGACTGGGCGGAGCTCGGCGCGAAGCCGCCGGCCGGCAAGTGGCTGCTGGCGGGCGGGCTGAGCCCGGCGAACGTCGCTGCGGCCATCACGGCCGCAAGCCCGTGGGGCGTGGACGTCTCCAGCGGGGTCGAGATCCGGCGCGGGGTCAAGGGCCCGGCGCTGATCGCGGAGTTCGTCCGCGCCGCCAAGTCCGCCTGAAGGCCAGGGGCCCGCGGGCGTGGGCCATGCGGACCACCGCCGTCCGGGCCCGCCCCCGAGATTCCGCGGTGGAACGGCGCCGTCAGGCGGGGCCGCGCCGACAGGCTGTTGCCGAGCCGAGCCGAACTACGCAGGGGCGGCGGCGACTCAGTCGAACCGGATGTGCTTGGCCCCTGTCCAGGCCCGGCGAAGGCGCCCGCGAAGCGCGCTTTCGGTGTTCGGGGCGAGCGTCAACCCGGAAGAGCCGGCGACGCGCTCGGCGACCTGAGGGATCGTGAGCCGATCGGTCCACAGGTGCTCGGCGAATTCGGCCTCGCGCAGGCGCTCCAGGCACACGTCGAGTCTCGACAGGGCGAAGCTCTCCCGGCGCAACGGGGCGTCCCTTCCGGCGACGAACCGCACGGCGTGCCCGAAGCCACGCTCGTGCAGCCGGCGCAGCACCGTCCCGCGCTCGGCCAGCAAGGCGAAGTGTCGAACGTCATGGCCGCGCTCCCGCAGCCGGCCGACCGTCTCGCGGAAGTACGCCGGCTCCACCACCGTCATCGGCGCGATCACCACGCCGTCGTGCTCGGCGAGGGTACGGTCCAGCACCTCGAAGACACCCTGCCGCCACGCGGGGAGGTCCTGGAAGTCCCCGCGCAGCGACGGGGGCGTCATCCGGTGCAGACCGAAACCGACGTGTTCGGGGTCGCAGATCACGCTGCCGGCAAGCCGCCGCTGGATCTCGTGCGCAGTCTGTGTCTTCCCGCCCCCGAAGGGGCCGTTGATCCACAAGAGCATGCACGGAATCTACCGCGTCGATGCGGCAACGGAGCCGGGCCCTCCCGGGCCGGGTCCGTCAGCGACCCCGCCCGGGGAGGGCCGCCCTCCGTGCTGTTGCGAACGGACGCAGTGCCTCTCCGTCGTGCGGAGAAGTCTGGACACCCGATCTGCCGACGCAGGGCCACTTGAGTGCGCCTCGCCCGACCGGAGCGCTCCGGTCGGGCGAGGTTCGGGCACCCTGCGGCCGAGTCCCGGCTCGTTCCGAGGCGAACCCCGGTCGCGCGGCCGGTGGGCGTCAGGCGTCCGGGTTCGTGCCCTGCTGGACCTTCTTGATCCGGTCCGCCTCCAGCGCGGTGAACTGCTGCAGCGTCTTGTGGTCGCGCTCGTCCTCGTCCAGCTCGATCAGGGCCACGACCGTGCCGACCCGCATCGCCATGACCGAGGCGACGGCCCCGCCCGGGGCGTCGCTCGACTCGGTTGGCCGCTCGAAGCCCTGCGACTGCTCGGCGGCCGCCTTCAGGGTGATCCGGCGCGCGTTGCTGTCGTCCTTCTCCAGCGAGGTCACCATCGCTTCGAAGACGGGGCCTGCATGCTCCGTGGTGTCGAAGGTCAGCAGGGTGAACCGGATGTCGTTGTCGGGGTTGGAGGCCAGCTCGTACCGGACGGTCCCACCCAACTCGACACCGGAGCAGCTGATGGACAGCTTTCGCCGGCAGTCGCTGGAGATCTCGGTGTGCTCGATGACCTTCGGCGGCTTCGCACCGGGGGCGAGCCGCCACCCCGAGGGGAGCGAGGCCGGGCTCGGCAGCGCGTCCAGCACCTGGTCCGGCTGTGACAGCGCCACGTTGGCCCGGAACGCCGCCCCGCCGTCGCCCGAACTGCACGCAGCCGTCCCCAGGACGAGCGCGGCGGCCGCCCCCGCCAGTGCGAGACTCCGCCCGTGCCGCATCAGCCTGTCCATCAGGGTGCCCCCGTTTCGTTCTTCACCTTGAAGATCAGCAGCGGATATCAAATCACATGATCATCGGGCGTTCTGGCTGGCCATCAGCGCCGAGGCCGTGGTCGGGACGGGCCGGATGCGCGATCCAGGGCGTGAACCGCTTCCGGGTGGCCGGTGGCCCGCGGATGCGCCGCCACCACGCCGCCACCACGCCGCCACCGACGGCGACCGCCTGCGGCCCACCCGACGTCGCGCCCTGCCGGACGTCAGGCCCTGCCCCTCAGTGACCGCTCCCGGCTCCGTCTTCGACGTCGCAGCCCTCCACACCGCTCCGGCCGGCCGCTTGGGCACCCTCCCCCGGGACCGGGGACCCATGGATCGGCGGGAGCCGCGGCTGTCTCCGATGCCGAAGGCGCGGTGGGGAACGTTCGCTCGATCCCCCCGTTCGGGGTGGTCATCGCGTCACCGCCGAGCTCGGGCCGAAGGTGTCGGCAAGGCTGGTCAGGACGGAGCCGGACCAGCTGCTCTTCCCGAAGACGCCGACCGGCACGGCGAGCACGCCGTACTCGCGCCGGAGCGTCTCCGCCGGAATGTCAACCGGGAAGAAGTAGTTGCCGGGACAGGTCCGGGTGGCCGTGGGAACCGCCGCGAGCACCTCGTCCGGCAGTCGCTCGAACAACCGCTCGGCCCGCGTGGCCAGTTCGTCGGCGACCTGCCGGGGCACGTCGCCGTGCTCGGTCAGCAGGCGGTCGGCGAGGTTCAGCTGTGCCGGTGACGGCGGATCCGCCCGGAACGCATCGGCCAGTTCGGCCAGTTCGGCCTGTGCCGGTCCCAGCAGGACCACACCGAAGGTGCGTGGCCACAGCCACCCCTTGGTGACCGAATGCAGCAGGACCGCACAACCGGTGTCCAGCAATCGCCGTGTGCCGGCGTCGAACGGCGCTCCCAGGTCGTAGACGCTGTCGATCAGCAGGCGGCGGTGCGGCGATTCCTGCAGCCACGAAACCACCGCGTCGCACTCGCTGTCGGACAGGTATCGGCCGAGCGGCTTGCTGGGGTTGGCGAGCAGCAGGTATTCGGGCCGGTCGTCCGCCGGCGACCTCGGCAGGGTCGGCGCCGGAAGCGTCGGATAGGACGCGGGAGCCAGTCCCGCAGCGCGGGCCAGCTCGAAGTAGACCGGGTACACGTCGCCGGGCAGCCACAGCCGCGCCTGCACGGCGCGCAGCCAGTGGAACACCACGCCGAGCCCGTGCCGGACCCCTCGGCAGACCATGGCGTGGCCGGACCGGTCTTCCGGCAGTTCGAAGCGCCGCAGCCAGGCACGGGCTAGATCGCACCGGTGCACCGTGCTCATGCCGGTCGGTGGTTCCGGTCGGATCGGAGCAAGCGCCCGGTACACGTTGGTCTCGGCGGCGTCCAGAAGCGACGAGGAGGCGTCGAGTTGCCGCTGCCGGTGTCCCTGGAACTCGTCGAACCTCATGCCGTCGCACCTTCCGGCACGATCTCGCTGGCCCGGTCCTCCAGGGAGGCGTAGCAGCGTCCGTCGGCCAGGACGTTCCAGCTGCGTGCGACGCCGTTCGTGCGTTCCCAGAGCAGGCTCGGCTCGGTGTAGGCGGCGATCCGCATCGGCCGGCCGTCCCAGCTGCCGTGGTAGACGGGCGCGCCCCAGGGCAGGCGGCTCTCCAGTTCGAAGCCGTTCTGCTCGGCGAACTCCGTGACGACGGACAGCGATATCTGGTGCTCCCGGCTCCAGACATTGGCGGCCCGGTCGAAGTAGAGCGACTCGGTGCTGGTGGAGACGTAGAGCTCCTTGAAACAGACCTCCTCGACACCGAGAGCCACGGCCCACGAAAGGTAGTCGGCGACGCCGGCCGCGTCGGCCACGCCACCGTGCTGGAGCACGCAGATCAGCCGCATCCGCAGCCCCGGCCAGCGGTCACGTTCCGTGCGCCAGGTGTCGACCACGGAGCTCACCGGCGTGCGCAGCATCATCAACCGCTCGCTGACGGCGTCGTCCTGATGGTGGCGGGAGACCGCCAGCACGCTCAGGCCTGCGGAGCTCAGGGCTGCCAGTCGGCCGGCCCGGTCGGCGTGCTGCCCCTTCGCCAGGCTGTGCGCGTTGGTGATCAGGACGACCTTCGGGAAGGCCGCCGAGCAGGCGGACACCAGGCGCAGCTGCTGTTCGAAGGGTATGAGCGTGGGCTCCCCGCCGCCGGTGATCACCACACGCTCGGCACCCGCCGCACGGGCGCGCTCCAGCCAGTGGGCGACCGTGTCCCACGGGACTCGTGCCGGCGCCTGGTCGCTGGAGATCGAAGCCGAGGAGAAGCAGAACGAACACCGGGCTTGGCAGGCGGAGGCGACGGGCAGAACCGAAAGCGAGCGCGGTCGCAGGTCGGCGTAGCGATGCAGTGCCGATCCGTGCAGGTGCAGGGAGGCCGCCATCGCATCCTCGACGGTTGTCGGGCGCAGGGTGAACTCGTCGCCCACCTGGTCGAGCTCGTGGACCGCTGACAGCCGGATGCGAGCCTCGTGCCATTCCATGCCGAGGCCGGTCGACGCGTTGGGCACCAGTCTGTCGGGGTCCACCATGGTTTCCAGCACCAGGAGCCGGTCACCCGGGACGGCGAGACGGTCGAGCAGACGTCGCGCCTTGCCGATACCGATTCCCAGCTCCGCACGGGTCAGCAGATGGAACCGGTCGGGATGGGTACTCTCCGGAATTCCCGCCTTGCCGTAAGCGAATGCGTACTTGTCGAAGCCCCTGGCGAAGTTCGACAGCACGATGACGTGGAAACGCTGGTCGCGGTGGTTCATCCCGTCATCATGCATGAACGAGCCCGACGGTCGCCCGGGATGAGGGGCCGTGACCTCCCCTGGCATCCGACCGTCGAAACGGTGGTGCGGCCTTCTGGCCTCCGGCAGCGGCAGACCCGTACCTGCCGAGCGTGGTGCGCAGCTCGTGCGGGTCACCGGCAAGCCTGGGGCGATGCGCTCCCCGATCCGCTCCCGTAGACCCTCAGGGGCCGGTCAGCGGCCGCGAGGCGGCGGGAGGCGGGACGGACCTCGGCCGCCATCGGACAGGCCGGCAACGCGGCGACCTCCCGCACCCCTGTCGCCCCGTCAGCGCATCCACCCGGATGCGCGCCGCTCGACCCCCATCCTGCTCGCCCCGCGCGCGGGCGGACCTGCCGGCCCTGCTGGCCGCCACGGATGATCCGTGGTGGGACGTGCGGTGCGGCGACATGCGAAGTCTCGCCCGGAGATAGAGTGGTGCCGCTTCGACTCCTCCGCGGCCACCGAGGTCACGGACGCCGAAGAGCCTGCCGAATGAGATGCGAGGGAAGCTTGTGACGGGGCGACGCACCGAGTCGGTGGACTTGCCGATCTCCTTCGACCGACCGCTGCGCCTGTTTGCCTACATCATCGGACACGGTCAACTCCTGCTGCGTGGCGAGCAGGACGTCGAGGCCGGGCTGCCGACCACGGTGGAGGTCCTCTTCAAGGACGTCGGCGCACTCTCGGTCCGCGATCACTACCGGGCGCTGACCGTGCGACTCGCCTCCCCTGCGGAGGAGGAACGGCTGCGGGCCGCGGATCCTCGTCCCTGGCACGACTGGCGCGCGTTCATCCTGGAAGCCGAGTCCGGTGGCAACGGCCATGTAGTGGCCGGTGCGATGTACTGGGCGGAGAGTTCCTCGCCCGTCGGCTACAGCAGCTTCCTCATCCCTGAGTACGACCTGCCCCGGTTTCGACCGGACCGTCCTGCGCCGGCCGAACCGGCCACCGTCTACACCGCGTCTCCGTGCGGTTGAGGCGCGTCAGGCAACTGATCTCGTAGTAGGTCGAGGCGGCTGACGGACGTGGCACGGGAACGGGTGGAGTGGCGGTCCCGGGGCGGACCGGCCGCCACGGTCCACCTCGCCGTCGACGGCCGGAGCCGGTAGCCGCCGATCGTGGGTGCTGTTCTCCGGCCGAGCGGTGTTCGCCTGCCGAGGGGCCCGTGTGACGCCCGCGCAGCCGGCCGGCCGCCGGCTACTCGGGGGCGTCGGCGCGAAGGGTCAGGTCGAGGAGGCCGGGGAAGCGGGCGTCGAACTCCTCGCGGCGCAGCCGGTTGAGCCGCTTGGGGCCTTGGTCGCGCTGTTCGACCAGGCCGGCCCCGCGCAGGACCGAGAAGTGGTGGCTCTTCGCGGCCCGGCCTACCGGCACGTCGAAGTTGCTGCAGCTGAGCGCCCAGTCGGGATGGCCGGCCAGGTCGCGGATCAGCTGGAGGCGCACCGGATCCGCGAGTGCGGACAGGGCCGTGAGCAGCGGGACGTCGTCGGGGTGCGTGTGCACGGGCGCCGTGCGGTGACTCGCGCCTTCGGTCTGCTCCGGCATTCCGATTGCCCTCCTCCGGTCAGTGTTCGACAAGCATCATACAGTGCTAGTGTTCGCTGCTGGTTGAACACTCATGGAGGGGTGGTTCTGCACATGCGTGCGATCGAGTTCCAGGAGTACGGCGGTCCCGAGGTGCTGCGGCTCGTGCAGGCCGCGGCACCCGAGCCGGGCCCCGGCCAGGTGGCCATCGAAGCCGTCTGGGCGGGGGTGAACTTCGCGGACGTCAAGGCGCGTGCCGACGGGTACCGGGTCGCGTCGCTGCCCTACCGCCCGGGTCTGGAGGTCTCCGGGCGCATCCGGGCGGTCGGAGCGGGCGTCGAGGGTCTGCGGGCGGGGCAGGAGGTCGCCGCGCTCCTCGACGGCGGCGGCTACGCCGAGGTGGTGCTCGCGGAGGCCGCGGGGGTCTTCGCGTTGCCCGAAGGGCTGGACCTGCGGACCGCGGCCACGCTGCCCACCGTGCTGCCGACCGCGCACGCCCTGGTCCACGAGGTGGGGCGGTTGCAGGCCGGGGAGAGCGTGCTGGTGCACGGTGCGGCGGGGGGAATCGGCACGGCGGTCGGCCAGTTGGCCCGGGCGGCCGGCGCCGGTGCGGTGTACGGGGTGGCCTCCGGCGAGGCCAAGGCCGACTACGCGCGCAAGCACGGCTACGACGAGGTCTTCCGGCCCGACACGTTCGAGACGGAGGTTCGCCGGGCGACCGGCGGCAGGGGCGTCGACCTGGTCCTGGACCCGGTGGGCGGGGACACCCTGCGCCGCGGCCTGGAGGCCTTGGCCGTCTTCGGGCGCCTGGTCTCCTTCGGCAACGCCGGCGGCGCCGAGCCCTGGAAGGCCGGGCAGGGGGAGTTGTACGCCGAGGGCCGCTCCGTCGGGGGCTTCTCCGTGCTCGGTCTCGCCCAGTCCGCCCCGGACGCCCTGCGTGCGCTCACCGACCGTGCCCTGCGCACCGTCTGCGACGGCACGGTCGTCCTTCCCGTCACCGCCGAGTTCCCCCTGGAGGACGCCGCCGGCGCACACCGGCTCATCGGCGGACGCGGTTCCACGGGCAAGCTGCTGCTGCGCATCACCGGGTGACCGCGGACTCCCGCATACGACGGTCCCCGGCGCCTCGGCCCGAAGTCGAGGCGCCGGCCTGGCCGGGTCGTGGTCGCCGGCGCGGGCGGCAGGGCAACCCGGAGACCTCCGACTCGGGACACCGGGACAGCGTCCAGAGGTGGTCGCCGGTGCCGCCGTAAGCCCAGCCGGATCCACAGCAGTCGTACACGGTCAGCGGCAGACCGTTGCGCTCGCCGCCCCAGTTGGCGACGGCCAGGCACGGCGTCGGAGTGGTGGGCACCAGGGTCTGTACGTTCATCAGCACCCCGTGGCCGGGGTAGTCCGAGGACGGCTGGAAGACCCATTCCTGGTTGTCCCCGCTGCCCGGGGAGCAGGTGTACATCCCGACCTGGGTGCCGGGTCGACCACCCCGTGGTTCGGCACGTCCGTGCACTGGCCGCTCTTGATGTTGCGGATCGTGAAGGCCGGCATGCTGTGGTAGACGTTGCCGTCGTGGTCGAAGCTCCACTGCTGATTGTCGTTGCTCGACCCGTCGCACCGGTACTGGTACACCTTGGTGCCTACTCCGCGCCGTGGTTGGGCAGGTCGGCGCACCACCCCGAGGCCGGGTTGTGCAGCGCCCCGGGGCTGTTGGCCTGAGCAGGAGCCGAACTGGCCGCCACAGCTGCCGGCACCGCCACTGCCGCGGCTGCGACCCGAGCCGATCGCTTCGTCGTGCCTCCGGCTGCGTGAGGGATCGGAGCGTCAGTTCGTTATCCATGCACGTGACTTGGTTATGCCATGAGCCGTCCGGGGGTGGCGGAGTGTCCGATTCTCCCGGCCGCCTTCGCCGATCTCCGGCGGGCTGTGGCCGGCCCGTCCGGGCTGAATGGGTGCGCAGCCGGTCCCTGCCGTAGAGCGCCATCCGCTGACGGGAAGTGATCCGGCGCAGTGTCTTCGTCGGGGCGGGGTGACGGCCCTCGCGGGCGGCCCGGGCCGGTTCGGCGTTCGTGCAGTGCAGGTCGCACGGGCGCGCGCCCCGTGCCGGGCCGCCGAGGAAGTGTGCACCGACCGCCGGGTGTCAGTCGGTCTATATATTCAGTCTGTCGACATATGCAGAGAGATGGCCTATGTTGATCCGCGTGGCGGGCCGCCGGCTCCGGAGGGACGGACGAGCCGTTGGGGGCGCCCGTCGTTCACGCATGGTCCGGCATCCGCAGGGCCGTCCGCTTTCCGTGGGAGGACAACAGTGCAACACCGTTCCCGTACGCCCGGACCCAAGCTGCTCGGTGTCGCGATCGCCGCCGTGCTCGGCCTCGGCGCCGGCGCGCCGCCGGCATTCGCCGGCCCCGCCGCGCAGCCCGCCGCCGGACCGGCCGGGGGGCCGTCCGCGGACGCCGACCCGCTGCCCGAGCTGGTCGCCGGGTCGGGGACCGCTGCACCGCGGCTGGTCACCGGACTGGCCGACGCGGCCCCCGGCGACAACCCGGCCGAGGCCGCCCGTACTCACCTGGCCGCCCATCGGGACCGGTACCGGGTCGACCCCGCGCAGCTCGCGGAGGCCGGTACCGAGCGTGCGGCGGACGGTCGACGCACCGTCAAGTTCGAGCAGCGGCACGGCGGCATACCGGTCTTCGGCGCCAGGTACCTGGTCCACTTGGTCGGCGAGGGCGCCGGACAGCGGGTCGAGTCGGTCGGTGGAAGGTTCTTCACCGGCCTCACCGCCCCGACCGCGCAGACGGTGCCGGACGAGGTGGTGCGCCGACTCGCGATCGGCGCGATCCAGGACCCGGCGACGCGCGAGGGCGCCGCCGCCGAGGACCACGGCCTGGTGGTGCTGCCCGGTGGAACCGGCCGGCTCGCCCGCCACTTCACCGTTCGCGGTGCCGACCCGGCGCTCTGGGCGGCCAGAGCTCGCGAGGTGTTCGTGGACGCCACCGCCGGCCAGGTGCTCCTCACCTACGAGGTCCGCGCCCCTTACCCGCTCGGCGTCCCGGCTGCCGAGGCCGCCAAGGCCTCAGCGGCCCCCGGCGCCCCCGTCGCCGGTGTCGAACCCGCTACCGGCACCGCTCCGGACGCGTTCGGCCGCCCTGCCCAGGTGAACATCGGTCGCCTCCCGGACGGCACCTACCAGCTCGTCGACCTCACCCGCCCCGCCGCCGTCACCACCTACGACGCGGCCGGGCGGGACGTCATGGACTTCGACCGCAGCCTCCCCGCCGACGCCCGCCCGGCCGCCTCGGCGAGCCCCGACTTCCCGGCCTCCACCGGCACCAGCGGCGCCACCGACGCCCACCTCAATGCCGCCGCCGTGTACGACTTCTACCGTGACCGCCTGGGCCGCGACGGGATCGACGGCAAGGCCGGGCCGATCACCTCCGTCGTCAACGTCACCAGCTTCGGTGAGCCGTTGGAGAACGCCTACTGGGACGGCGAGAAGATGATCTACAGTGGTGGCAGCGGGAAGCGCCACCCGTTCTCCGTGGCGCGCGACGTCGCCGGACACGAGATGACCCACGGCGTCGTCAAGCACACGGCGGGGCTGGTCAACCTGGGCCAGTCCGGCGCACTCGACGAGGCCGTCGCGGACTACTTCGGCAACGCGATCGAGGTGACCAGCCGAGGCATCCCGATGACCGACCCGAGGGCCGCGCTGCTCGGCGAGGACCTCTGCCGCACCGGCACTCCGGAGGCCTGCGCCGACCGCCGACTGGACGACCGCCGCACCACCGTCGCCGACTACGTCGGTGCACCGGCCGGTGTGGACAGCGGCGGAGTGCACCTCAACTCCACCATCGCCTCCGGGGCGTTGTGGGACATCCGGCGGACCCTCGACCCGCTCCTCGCCGACCGCCTGGTCTACCGCGCACTCACCGAGTACCTCACCCCGCTGGACGACTTCGTCGACGCCCGCAACGCGGTGCTCGCCGCCGGTCGCGCGCTCGGTCTCAGCCGCGCCCAACTCCGTACCGTGGCCAATGCGTTCGATGCGCACGGGATCAAGGACGGCTGGCAGCGGCGGATCGGCGTGGACAGTCGCCCGCTGCTGCGCGAGCTCTCCACCGAGGGTGTGGCGCCCGATGTCGCCGCCGGTCGCTGGGTGGCGGCCACCGCGGGGAAGGGCGCCGAGGGCAGCATGGCCGTGTACGCGGGAGCCGTCAGAGGCTCAGCCGAGCCCGCCCGGCTCAGTCCGGAGGACGGCCGCTCGCACGGCTGGCCCGCGACTGACGGTACGACCGCCGCGTGGGTGGCCATGGGCGTGGGTGCCGACGGCGCCTGGGGCATGGAGGTGTTGGCGCGACCGCTGGACGGAGGCCCGGTGCGCAGCGTCCACCGCGCGGTGAACCAGTTCGTCGGCGATGTGCGGGTCTCCGGGGGCGACGTGGCCTTCGTGGCGAACGGCCCCGGCACCGGGCAGGCGGGGCCCGTGCTGTCCCGCGACGGCGCCCCGGCGGTGCGGATACCGCTGCCCGACGGCCACCGTGCCTCGGACCTCTCGCTCAAGGACGGCCTGCTCGCCTGGACGGAGAGCTGGCAGGCCGGCGAGCGGACGGTGAGCGCGCCGACCGCCTACTCGATCGCCGCCGGCAGGGTCGTCGCCCAGTACGTGGCGGACGACGCGGCGTCCGCCGACCCCGGGACCGCGGTCGGCAGCACCCGTCTCGCCGGCGGCCGGCTGCTCTGGGTGGAGACGCCCGGTGACCCGGCGAAGAGCAGTACGATCCGCTCCGGCGCCCTGGACGGTTCCGGCGTGACCGACCTCCTGCCGGGCGGCACCGCCGAGCCGCGCCGGATCACCACCCTCACCGCCTCCGAGCGGGTGGTCACCTTCGGTGCCGCCGGTGGCCGGGTCACCGGTGGCACGAAGAACGCCGATCTGCCCAAGCTCTGGCAGCTGCCCCTCGCCGGCGGTGCTCCGGAGCGGGTCTCCTGCAACCGGGGCGGCCAGTACGCCCCGGCGGCCGACCGGGGCGCTCGGGTGGTCTGGCTGGACGCCACGGCGGGTCGCACCGATCTGGTCGTGCGCGAGCGCGCGGCCGGGACCTGCTGACTGGGGGACGGCTGTTCCCGGGCCCACGGTGCCCGTCCCCGAGCCCTCGACACCCCGTCCGCTGCCGTGGCGCTGCGTCAGGCCACCGCCGTGGCGCAGTGCTGCCGGCTCGGGGACGACCAGTACCGTCTGCACCGGGTCGCCGCGCCGGCCGCCCGACGCCGGATCGACGTACTGGCACCGGCACCCGCCCACTTCGGCCACCACGCACGAGCTGGCCGTCGGGCTCGGCATGGCCGCCGGCACCGCCCTCGGCGTCGGCGGACCTGACGATCGGGCCCCACCGTCCTCCCGGAGACCGGGAGGACGGTGGGGGCACCACGGCGGCGGGCCGCATCCCGGCGGTGCTACAGGGTGTGGGCCAGGTGGGTGGTCAGCAGGCGGGTGAACCGGGCCGGGTCGGGCAGGTCGCCGCCCTCGGCGAGAAGCGCGCCGCCGTACACCAGCTCGGCGATCTCCGTGAGGGAGGGGTTGTCGGGGTTGGCCGCGTGCGCCGTCCGCAGGGCGGTGATCAAGGGGTGGCCGGGGTTGAGTTCCAGGGTCCGCTTGACCGGGGGCATCTGCTGCCCCGTCGCCCGGTACATCTTCTCCAGGGTCGGCGAGATGTCGTGGGCGTCACCGACGATGCACGCGGCGGAGGTGGTCAGCCGCGAGGACAGGCGGACCTGCTTCACCTGCTCGGACAGGGCCGTGGTCAGCCACGGCAGCAGGGCGGCGAAGTCGGCCTCGCGCTGCGTCTTCTCGGGGTCGGCCTCCTGGTCGCCGTCGGCCGGCTCGTCGAGGTCGACCTGGCCCTTGGCGATCGACTGCAGCCGGTGCCCGTCGAAGTCGGGGATCTGGTCGGCCCAGATCTCGTCGATGGGGTCGGTGAGGATCAGGACCTCGTAGCCCTTGGCGGTGAAGGCCTCCATGTGGGGGGAGTTCTCCACCGTCGCGCGGGTCTCGCCGGTCAGGTAGTAGATCGCGTCCTGACCGTCCTTCATCCGCTCGACGTACCCGCGCAGGGTGGTGGGCTTCTCCGGGTCGTGGGTGGAGGAGGCCGACACCAGCTCCAGCAGCGCCTGCGCGTTGTCGGTGTCCTCGACCAGGCCTTCCTTCAGCACCCGGCCGAACTGGTCCCACAGCTTGCCGTAGCGCTCGGAGTCCTTGGCCTGCATGTCCTTGATCGCGCCGAGGACCTTCTTGACCAGACGCCGGCGCACCGCGCGGATCTGGCGGTCGTGCTGCAGGATCTCGCGGGAGATGTTCAGCGACAGGTCGTGGGCGTCCACCACGCCCTTGACGAAGCGCAGGTAGTTCGGCATCAGCGCTTCGCAGTCGTCCATGATGAACACCCGCTTGACGTACAGCTGCACGCCGCGCTTGGTCTCGCGGGAGAACAGGTCGAACGGCGCCTGCGAGGGGATGAACAGCAGCGCCTCGTACTCGAAGGTGCCCTCGGCGCGCATGTGGATGGTCTCGGCGGGGGCGAGCCAGTCGTGGCTGATCTGCTGGTAGAACTCGTGGTACTCGGTCTCGGTCACCTCGGTGCGCGGCCGGGCCCACAGCGCCTTCATCGAGTTGAGCGTGTCGACCGCGGGTGCGGTGTCCCCCTCGGCGTCGGTGCGCTCCGCGGCCATCCGGATCGGCCAGCGGATGAAGTCCGAGTACTGCTTGACGATCTGGCGGATCTTCCACGGGGCCAGGTAGTCGGCCAGGCCGTCCTCGCCGTCGGCGGGCTTGAGGTGCAGGGTGACCGAGGTGCCCACCGGCAGGCCGTCGACGGCCTGGATCTCGTAGGTGCCCTCGCCGTCGGACTCCCACTGGGTGCCGGAGTCGGTACCGGCCCGCCGGGTGCGCAGGGTCACCTTGTCGGCGACCATGAACGCGGAGTAGAAGCCGACGCCGAACTGGCCGATCAGGCTCTGCGCCGTGGCGGCGTCCCGGGATTCCTTGATCTTCTCCAGGAGGCCGGCGGTGCCGGACTTGGCGATGGTGCCGATCAGGTCCACGAGGTCGTCCCGGCTCATGCCGATCCCGTTGTCACGGACGGTCAGCGTGCGGGCCTCCTTGTCGACCTCCAGGGCGATGTGCAGGTCGGAGGTGTCGGCCTGAACGCTGGAGTCGGCCAGCGATTCGAGCCGCAGCTTGTCCAGTGCATCGGAGGCGTTCGAGATCAGCTCGCGCAGGAAGATGTCCTTGTTCGAGTAGATCGAGTGGATCACCAACCGGAGCAACTGGCGGGTCTCGGCCTGGAATTCCAGCGTCTCGACACTACTGGTCACTCTGGGGTCCCCCTTCGGGACGAAAACGACGGTTGACGGGTGCGGCACGCGGTCCGGGCGGACCCGTGCGCACAGGGAGATGGTAGGCGGCCGGACGGATCGCCTGCTGAGGCCGCGTCGGTCCGCGGGCCGCCGGGGCGGCGGGGCTCACTCGCCGCGCAGCTCCTCGATGACCGGGGCGAACGCCTCCATGGCGGGCTCCACGACGGTGATGTACGTGAAGCCGTACCGCTCCCGCTGCGCTCGCAGCTGGTCGGCCATCTGCCGTACCGTGCCGATGAGGAAGGTCGGCAGTTCGAGGGCCGCGTCCTCGGCGAGGTCCGGGATGGTGAGGTAGGGGATGCTGCGGAGGGCCGGCCACAGGGCGGCCCGGCGGTCGTTGGTGGCCACGACCGTGTAGATCAGGAGGTTCAGCTCGGCCGGCTCGGCGCGGTCGGCGGCGAAGCGCCGGTACGCGCCGACGCGTTCCTCCAACTGCGCTGCGGTGAGCATGATCGGCCTGCCGTCGGTGTCCGCGCGGCCCCCGGTGAACGCGGCGATCTCGGCATGCCGGGCGGTCAGCTTCAGGACGCGGTCTCCGTTGCCGCCGACCAGGAGCGGCGGGCGAGGTCGCTGCAGCGGCTGCGGCGCGTAGTCGCCGGAGCCGTACAGCTTGTCCAACTCCTCGATCGTGCGCCGGAGGTGGTCCACGCGCTCGCCGGGCGTGCCGAAGGGCAGGCCCGCCGCATCGTGCTCCGCCTTCATGTAGCCGGTGCCGAGCCCCAGTTCGAGGCGGCCGCCGGTGAGCTGGTCCGTGGTGGCGACCTCGCGCGCGAGCAGCGCCGGGTTCCAGAAGCCCGAGTCGAGCACGAACGTACCGAGCCGGGGCCGCTCGGTGGCCTCGGCTGCGGCGACCAGGGAGGGGAACGGTGCGGGCCTGCCCAGGTGGTCGGAGACCGTGATCACGTCGTATCCGAGCAGCTCCGCCCTGCGGCACTTCTTGCGCCACCGGTCTCTCGCCGCGGGGGTGAGCAGAGTGACGCCGAAGCGGAACGAGCGGGCCATGACGGCTCCTCGGGTGTCGATGAAGGTGAACTGGACTGGCTGCGCCCGCGCCCGATCGGCAAGCACCGCCCGTCAGTCCATCACCTGCGCATGATCGCCGCCACAGCTTTGGTGCGAGACGGATGCAGCGCGGGTTCGCCGATCCCGCGGGCTCCACCGCGCGGCGGCTCCTGCCCGCCGTGCCGTGGAATCCGGTGCGGAGTGCGGTACGGAGCGGAGCGCGGGGTTCGGTGGCGTCAGGCCAGTGCGACGACCAGCAGGGCGAACGCGGTGACGATGACGGCGACCCGCAGGTAGTGGAGACGGTCCCAGCGGCCGAGCTGCTGCCGCCAGTCCGCGGGGGCGGTGTCGCGGGTCCACCGGGCCGCGCGGGAGTTGATCGGGACGAGCAGGGCGATCGACATCACCACGCTCAGGACCAGGAGTCCGGCGGCCGTGACGACGAGCCCGGTCCCTGCGTCGCCCCGGGCGGTCGCCGTCCAGGTGGCGCCGAGCAGGACCGAGCCGATGTACCAGAAGGGCATCACCCGGCCGAGGATGCGGGCCCCGTCGCTGCGGGCGGCGAGCCCGCCATTGTCCGGCAGCCGGTCGAGGATCGGGTTGACGAAGACCGCCACCGCGAACTCCACGCCGACCATCAGACCGACGACCACCACGGTGACGACGGACAGTGCGTTCTGCATGTTCCCTCCTGAGCCTGACAGTGGACCTAGCGGCGCTAGGTGGTGAGCCGATGCTAGGTGCTTGGATGATCGAATGTCTAGCGGCGCTAGGTCTCCGAGCCGGGGTCACAGGTCACCCGGTCGCCGCTCGGCCCCCTGGGGAGGGGAGCATGGGCGGGGACCGGTCACGTCCACCGGGGGCCTCCACCCGGCTGCCGTCAGGCGTTCCCGCCGGGACCGGGCCCCGCCCCCCGCTCCCAGGCGTGGTAAGCCTCGACCGCCGTCGGCAGCGTGGGGAAGATCCGGTCTCGGCCGACCGACCCGGTCAGCCCGTACGCGTCGAGGTCGTCCAGCAGGTCCTGCTTGACCCGGGCCAGCGCGAACACGATCCCGCGGTCGGCCAGCTCGCGCCGCAGGGCGTCCACCGAGTCCAGTGCGGTGATGTCCACCTCGACGTTGGCCTCGGTGTTGAGCACGAACCACCGCACGGGAGCGGGCTGCTCGGCCACGGCGGCCAGGGCCCGGCGCCGGAAGTCCTCGGCGTTGGCGAAGAACAGCGGCGAGTCGTACCGGTAGACCACGAGCCCCGGGACGGTCCGGGCACGCGGATGGTCGTCGACGTCGTGCATCCCGGCGAGACCCGGCACGACGCCCAGTACGGCGTCGTGCGGCCGGGCCACCCGGCTGAGCAACTCGGCCACCGAGAGGCCGACCGCCACCAGCACGCCGTACAGGATGTCCAGCGCCAGCACGCCGGCGAGGCAGCCGACCGCGAGCAGCAGTTCGCGGCGGCGGAAGTGCGCCAGCCGGCGGAACCCGGTGACGTCGATCATCCGGATCGCGGCGTACACCACCAGGGCACCCAGCACGGCGTCCGGGGTGTCGCGCAGCAGCGGGCCCACGAAGAGGAGCACGGCGACCACCGCCAGGCCGGCCGACAGACTGTAGACCTGGCTCCGCCCGCCCGCCGACCGGGCCAGCGCCGTCCGGCTCGCGCTGCTGCTCACCGGGAATCCCTGGAAGAACCCGGCGCCGAGGTTGACCGCGCCGAGGGCCAGCAGCTCCTGGTTGGCGTCCAGCCGCGCCTCGCCGCCTGCGCGCCCGGTTCCCGTCGGCCCGGTGCCCGTGGGTTCGGTGCCCGTGGGTTCGAAGTCCGGGGGTTCGAAGGCGCGCGCGGTGAGGATGACGTCGGTGTAGCCGACCAGCAGGATGCCCAGGGCGGGCAGGGCCAGCCCGCGCAGGTCGGCGAGGTCCGGCACCTTCGGGTGGGGCAGCCCGGCCGGGATCTCGCCGATCACGGCGAGGCCGTGCTCGCCGAGCGATGCCGCCGCCGAGACCGCCGTGCCGAGGATGACGGTCAGTAGCGGGCCGGGCAGCCGCGGGGCGAAGCGGGCGACCAGGAGGAGCAGCAGCAGGGTGGCGGCACTGAAGCCGAGCGTGGGCAGGTCGACGTCGGAGAGCTTCGACAGGAACGACGACAACTGAGGGAGGAAGCCTTCGCCCTTCACGTCCACGCCGGTGAGCTTGGACAGCTGGTCCACCATCATGATCAGCGCCACGCCGGCCAGGTAGCCGATCAGCACCGGCTGGGAGAGCAGGTCTGCGACGAAGCCCAGCCGGGCCAGCCGCGCCAGTACGCAGAGCAGGCCGACCGCGATGGCGAGCGCGGCGGCCAGCTCGGCGTAGCGGACGGCGTCGCCGTGGGCCATCGGCGCCACCACGGTGGCGGTCATCAGCGCGGTCGTCGATTCGGGTCCCACCGACAGCAGGCGGGAGGAGCCGGCCAGGGCGTAGAGGGCGATCGCGGGCAGGATCGCCCAGAGCCCGGCGACCGGCGGCAGCCCGGCCACAGTGGCGTACGCCATGACCTGCGGCACGAGGTAGGCCGCGACGGTGGCCCCGGCCACCAGGTCGCCCCGCAGCCAGTCCCTCCGGTAGCGGCGGAGCCGTGAGAGTCCCGGCAGGGTCGGTACCACGCGGCGTCACCACTGTCCGGGGTCATCGGCAGCCATCAGGCCTCCTCTCCGTCGCCCGCCCGGCCCGGCCGCCGGAGACCGGCCCGGGGCGCGAAGCCGCGAGCCGGGAGCCGCGAGCCGGGAGCCGCGAGCCGGGACCCGGCAGCCGGCGGGCCGGCCGGGACCGGTGGGGATCGCGCGACGCGGTGTGGTCCGGTCCCTTCGGACCGGTCCGAAGGGCCATCATCGGGGAAGGAGGAGCGGGAACGGGGGAGGAGGAAGGAGTCGCAGATGGTGTCGTCGGGGTACTCCCGCGCTCGGGTGCTGGCCTGGTTGGCCCTCGTCGCGGTCGCGGGCTCGTTCACGGTGCTGTCCGCCGCCTCGGGCGCGAGCGCGCTCCTGGTGGTAGTGGTCGGGGTGGCCGGGCTGGCCGGTGCGGCCGCCGGGCTCTGGCTCGCGGTGTCACGGCGCGGGGCGGTCCGCGCCCTCGGCGTGCTGTCGGCGGTGTGCGGTCCGGCCGCCGTGCTGGCGGTCTGCACCGCGGTGGGGCTCTGGACGGAGGCGCTGGCCGCCCTCGCGCTCTGGACCGCCGGGGGAGCGTGCGCGCGCTGGGCGCTGCGTCAGGTGCGGCCGCCACGCCCGATGCGCGCCGTCCGGAGCCGGCCCCCGGCCCGGCCGGTCCTGATCATGAACCCGCGTTCGGGCGGCGGCAAGGTCGGCCGCTTCCGTCTCGTCGAGCGGGCCGAGGCGCTCGGCGCCCGGGTGGTCCTGCTGGACACCACCGGGGGTGTCCGACAGGACGTCAGCGAACTCGCCCGCCAGGCGGTGGCGAAGGGGGCCGACCTGCTCGGGGTGGCCGGCGGCGACGGCACCCAGGCCCTGGTGGCGGAGGTCGCGGCCGAACACGGGCTGCCCTTCCTGGTCCTGCCCGCGGGCACCCGCAACCACTTCGCGATGGACCTCGGCCTGGACCGCGCCGACCCCTCCCGCACCCTGGCCGCGCTCACCGACGGCGAGGAACTGCGGGTCGACCTGGGCCGGGTGAGCGGCCGGCCCTTCGTCAACACCGTCTCCTTCGGGGTGTACGCGCAGGTCGTGCAGAGCCCCGAGTACCGCGACGCCAAGGCCGGCACCGCGCTCGACGCGATGCCCGACCTGCTGCTCGGCTACTCCGGGGCCCGGCTGGACGTCCGGGCCGACGACGCCCGACTGGCCGCCCCGCAGGCGGTGCTCGTCAGCAACAATCCGTACGCCGGGCCGCAGCCGCTCGGCGGCGCCCGCCGGCCCCGGCTGGACCTCGGCACCCTCGGTGTGGTCGGCATCCGGGTGGAGAGCGCCGCGCAGGCCGCCGAGCTCGCGCTGCGCGGCACCAGGGCGGCCGGGCTCGACGTCCGCACGGCGCGCCGGGTGACCGTCCTGGCGGACCGGCCGACCCTCCCGGTGGCCGTCGACGGCGAGGCGCTGTCGCTGCCCGCCCCGGTCGACTGCGAGGTCCGACCCGGCGCGCTGCGGGTGCTGGTCCCGCGGGACCGGCCGGGCGTGCCGGTCGCACGCGAGAGCCCCGACTGGCGCTGGGTCGTGGCGCTCGCCCTCGGCCGCCCGCTGCCGACCGCCCAGACACCCCCGGCCGGAGGGACGTCTCCGGTCGACCCGGCGCGGAACGCCTGACGACAGAGGCGCCGGGTACGGCCCGGGACGGTCCGTCCGTGCCGCTGGCGGTCCTGCCCGCCGGGCCGGGTCCGGACGCAGGGACGCAGGGACGCCGGGACGCCCCAAGGATGTCAGGCCTGCACGGTGGGCCGGACGACGATTTCGCTGATGTCCACGCCGTCGGGCTGTTCGATCGCGTAACCGATGGCGGAGGCTATGGCGGAGGGGGGCATGGCGATCTCGTCGCGCTGCCGGAGGGCGGCGGCCGCCGCCTCGGGGCTCCCGCCCCTGCCCACGCCCTCCGTGTTGGTGAACCCCGGCGAGACCAGGGTGACCCGCAGGTCGGGTCCCGACTCCTGCCGCAGCCCCTCGGTCAGCACCTTCACCGCCGTCTTGGTGGCCGCGTAGACGGCCTGAGGCGACTTCACGACGTAGGCCGCCGTGGAGGCGACGTTGACGAACTGGCCGGAGCGCTGCCGCCGGAAGACGGGCAGTGCGGCCCCGATGCCGTTCAGCAGGCCGGTGACGTGGGTGGCGACCATGGCGTCCCAGTCGTCCTGGCGCAGTTCGTCGAACGGCGAGACGGCCATGGTGCCGGCGTTGGAGACCAGCACGTCGAGTCGGCCGAAGTGGTCGAGCGCCGTGTTCGTCAGGAGCCTGAGGTCGTCGCGGCGCGTCACGTCGACGACGACCCCGACGGCCGTGCCGCCCTGCTCCGTGATCCGGTCCACCACCGCGTCGAGCCGGTCCGCCCGCCGGGCTCCGAGCACCAGGCGGGCGCCCCGTTCGGCGAGGTGGGTGGCCGTGGCCTCCCCGATGCCGCTGCTGGCGCCGGTGATCGCGACGACCTTGCCCTCGATGCCTGACACGATCGGGTTCCCTTCTCGGGGCAGGCGCAGTTCAGCGCCTTGGTCCGGAATGAAAGCGGGGGCTCCTCCACTTGACTCAGGCTAAGTGGAGGAGCCCCCGGTTGGCAATCGGAGGGTGCCGGAGAAACGCCGGACCGTCCGGGAAGCCGCGGCGAGGGAGGACGACGCCGACGGCCGACGGCGCAGCACGACCGCTTCGCGCCGACGCCCACCGCAACCGCGAGGAGAAGTGCGCGGCCGCCGTGCGCGCCCCTACTCCCCCTCCGTCTCCGCGGCCGGCAGACGGCCCGTGCGGATCGCCGTCAGCAGGGCGGCGTGGTCACGCTCGTTCTGGTCGGCGTAGGACTCCGCGAACCGGACCAGCGCCCGGTCGAAGACGTCGCTCTTGCCGAGGTAGGCGGCGATGGCGATCCGGTCCCCGGAACGCGCGTGGGCCCGGGCGAGCGTGGTGCCGCACAGCTCGCCGAACGCCCGCATCCCGCGCGGCACCATGTCCTCCGCCACCACGATGCCCTTCCAGTCGCGCAGCTGGCGCACGTAGAAGTCCCGGGTCCGGCCGTCGATGCCCTCGACCCGCTCCCAGCCGAGGAAGATGTCGCTGGTCGCCTGCATCAACCGCTGGCCCGACACCACCCGCTCGCCCTGGTTCCGGTACTCGCTCGCGCCGACGTGCGCGGCGAGCACGGACTCGTCGGCCTCCTTCGCCTGGAGGAACAGCGGGTCGTCGTCGTCCCGGCCGAGCAGCAGGAAGATCCAGCAGCGGGTGCCGACGCTGCCGACGCCGACGACCTTGCGGGCCACGTCCACCAACCGGTAGCCGGAGAGCAGGTGGCGGCGGTCCGAGGAGAGGGTGCGGCCGTAGCGCCCGACCAGTCCCAGGAAGAGCGACATCAGCGCGGACTGCTCCAGCGTCGGCAGGAAGTCACCGAGCGGGACCAGCAGCGGGGGGTCCGCGGCGATCCGCGCCTGACCGCCCACCACCTCGGTGAGCTTCCCGAAGGCCTGCAGGCTGTCCCGGGTGCGCGCCTTCGCCATCGCCTGGTCGAGGCCGCGCAGCCCGTGCCGGGAGACCCGCCCCTCCGCCAGCTCCCGCAGCCGGTCGGCGTCCATCCGGGTGTACCAGACGTCGAGGTTGTGCATGCCCGCGAAACGGCGCATCGCCTCCCGGTAGGAGCGGACCGTCGCCCCCACGATGGCCGCGCGCTCCGCGTCCTCGAAACCGTTCGCCCGCGCCGCGATCACCAGGCTGGACGCCAGCCGCTTCACGTCCCACTCCCAGGGGCCGGGCAGGGTCTCGTCGAAGTCGTTGATGTCGAAGACCAGCTGGCGCTCCGGTGATGCCAGGAGCCGGAAGTTCAGCATGTGGGCGTCGCCGCAGAGCTGTGCCCGGATCCCGGAGTCAGGGCTGTCCGCGAGATCGGACGCCATGATCGCCGCGGCGCCCCGGTAGAAGCGGAACGGGGACTCGGACATCCGCCCGTAGCGGATCGGGACCAGCTCCTGCACCCGCCGGGCCGACTGGGCCTCCAGGATCGCCAGCGGATCCCGGCGCTGCGGGCCGGGCCGGTACTCGGCGTGGGCGGAGCGGGGCGCCGTCCGGCGCGCCGCACGGCCGGACGCCGCACGCTCCGCGGGGGTGGCGTGCTCCGCCGACCGAGGCTGCTTCTGGCCCATCGACGACCTCCTGGTCAGTGCTGGCCGGCCGGGCCGACGGAGCCCCGACGGGCGGGAGGCCCGGGGGCGGGGTCGCCCACCTTCCTTCGATCATCGCCGCGGCGGGCCGATCCGGCCTGCCGGGGCTGCCGGGGCGCGGGGGCGCGGGGGCAGCCGCCGGGCCGGGCGCCCGGCACCGTGCCACCAAGCGTCCCCGGATCGTGCCGCCGGCCGCCGATGCCTTGACCCGGGCGGGTACGCTCGTCGGGTGAACTCCTACTGGCACGTCGTCCTGCCACCGCTCGGCGCCTGAGCGGGCGCACCCGCCGACGGCTCGACCCGCGAGCCCGGCCGACCTCCTGAGGCGGCGGCCCCTCCCGCGACGCCGGACGCCCCGCTGCGGCGTCCCGGGCCGGTACCGTGCGCCCGTTGCGAAGCCAGATCCCATCGACGGTCTCGACAACGGAAGTTCACACCTGTGTCCCACCACGTCCCCACCCGGGCACCCGCCTGCTCCGACGCCCCCGCACGCCCGAGCACCCACCCCGCCCCCGGCGGGACGCCCCCCTCCCGCGAGAGCGCCCGCCGCTCCCTCGGCGGACCGCCGGCGGTGGTCTTCGCCGCCCTGCTCTGGGGCACCACCGGGACGGTCGGCTCGCTGGCCCCGTCCGGTGTCCCGGCCGCCGCCGTCGGCGCGGCCGGGCTGGCCCTCGGCGGCCTGCTGCTGTTCCTCTCCGCACCCGGGGCCCGCACGCTGCCGAAGCGGTGCACCGGCACCGAACGTCGACTCCTCCTGCTGGGGGCACTGGCGGTGGCCGGCTACCCGGTGACGTTCTACCCGGCCGTCGCCCGCACGGGCGTCGCCGTGGCCACCGTGATCGCGCTCGGCAGCGCCCCCGTCCTGACCGGCCTGCTGGCCTGGCTCACCGGGCGGGCCCGGCCGACCACCCGCTGGATCTGCGCCACCGCGGCGGCCGTCGCCGGCTGCGCCGCGCTGGTCCCTGGACCGTCGGCGGGTGGCGGCGGTACGCCCGTGGACCTCGGGGGTGTCGTCCTGGCGGCCCTGGCCGGCCTCTCCTACGCCCTGTACTCGCTGGTCGGCGGCCGGCTGATCGCCCGCGGTCACCCGTCGGACGCGGTGATGGGCGTGCTGTTCGGCGGCGCGGCGCTGCTGGTCCTACCCGTGCTGCTGCCCGGCGACGCGCGCTGGGTCCTCTCACCGCGCGGCGCCGCGGTGGCCGGGTACCTGGCCGCGGTGACGACCTTCCTCGCCTACCGCCTCTTCGGGCACGGGCTGCGCCACACCACCGCCCAGACCGCCACCACGCTGACCCTGGCCGAACCGGCGGTCGCGGCCGTCCTCGGGGTGGCCGTGCTGGGCGAGCGCCTGCCGGTGGCGTCCTGGTGCGGACTGGCCGTGCTCGGCGCCGGGCTGGCCGTCCTCGCCCTGCCCGCCGGGACGCGCCGCCGTCGGCGCTGACGGGTCGGTCCACTCGTCCCGTCCCGTCCCGCCGCGGGCCGGGACGGAACGAATGAACCGACCGCACGTTCCCCGGGACCCACCGGTCAGTCGCTGTCCTCGTCGACGGCCGCGTCCACGGTGTGTCCCACCGCGCGGACCGACACCACCCGGACGGACCGCTTCGTCCACCAGTCCCCGACGGATGCCACCATGCCGATGAAGTACGGATGCTCCTTGTCGAACACGGCGGCTCCCAGCTGCGGGGGATCGCCGACCGGGTCGTCGACGTGCAGCTCCCACCAGGGCCCCCGCTTGCCCAGCACCGTCGCAGGCCGGACCTCTTCGACCACGCGCGGCGGGAGGAGGCGTCCGTCGTACTCCGGGCGCAGCCCTGCGATCCGGACCCGGTCACCGGCCTTGCAGCTCCACCAGGAGAGGACGTCCGCATGCGTCGGGGCCTGCAGCCGGTAGACGGCGATCGCCGGGTAGGCCGCTTCGCCGACGTGGCCTGGCGGAAGGTCGGGGTAGGAGGTGACCCGGGAGACGGCGAGCTCGAATCCCTGCCACTTGACCACATAGCCGTAGTCGGGAGCTGCACTCGCGGGGGCGGCGATGGCCTCGTCCCGAAGCAGGATGCCGTTGCAGGCCCACTCGGCGGCCCGGCCGCCCGGGTCACTGCGGTAGACCGCGACGATGTTGTCGAACAATCCGTCGCACTCGGGCTCGGTCACGGCCTCAGCCTCGCCCTCGGCGTCCGGTGCGCCGTGAGGCTCGTGGCCGGCACCCGGCGACGCCCGTAGCCAGAGCCGGCGGACTCGCGCGATCGTCGCTTCGTTGCTCTCCGGCGCTGGACCCGGGGCCATCGCCAACAGGGCCGCCACCAGCGACACGACACTCGGCCAGCGTGGATCGCCTGCTCCGAGCAACAGCCGGCGGATGCCCTCGTGGCTCACGGTGGCAGGCAGGCCGTCCTGGTCGCGGATCCTGGTACTGATCTGCTTGAGCGGTGGTTTCCCGCCTGTCCGTAGAGCGTGTGCAGCTCGCTGACGAATTCTCGCAGTGGCCCGCGGGGCAGGTCCTTCTCATCGGGAAGTGTGACGCCGGTCAATGGTTCCCCTTCGGCGTTGGCGCTTCAAGCTACATCAACTCCCGTCAACTTCACTGTGGTTCTCGAACGATGACGCGGGTGGACTTCAACTCCAGCCAAGGGAGATCAACTTCGGACTTCCCCGCCGGTAGGCCCCTGATCCTGGTGAATGTCCCCTTTCTCCGATCCGACCGTCCGGAGGGCCTGTTATGGCATTGAACCCGCGTACCCGCTCCACCCGTTCCGTGCCGGAGCGCAGCCACCTCGTCGACGGTGCCGTGCTGCTGCTCCTGCTGGTCGTCTCGGCGGGCGTCTACGCCATGGCCGGGGCGGCCGGGCTGTCGGCCGTCGCCGGTGCGAGCGGCGGCCTCTTCGCCGCGTGGCGGTCGCGGCGCAACTGACGTACGGGTGGACCTGCCTCCGGAGCCGAAGCCGGAGGCAGGAGTTAATTCGAGTGACGGTCGAACCGGGGCGCTGATAGCTTCCGGGTGTGGCAAAGCTGAACCAGATCATCGCCGTCGAAAAGGGCGTCAAGTCGAAGTCGTTCCAGGAGCTGACGCAGGCTCACCAGGACCTGCAGAAGCCCGCGCTGCTCGCCGGCATCTCCCGGACGTACCAGCCCAAGGACGAGGAGGGTGAGCAACTGCCGCCCGAGTCCACCCGGGTGCAGGTGAAGGCCGAGGACGTGCTGCGCTCCACCGCCGCGACGCTGACCCGGCTGTTCGACGTGACCGCGACCAAGGACTGGGCCAACACCGAGGCCCGGGCGGACGTGGTGGTCGACGGACGGACGCTGGTGACCGGCGCGCCGGTCACCTACCTGCTCTTCCTGGAGAAGCAGCTGACGGACCTGCGGACCTTCGTCCGGAAGCTGCCGGTGCTGGACGCCGCCGAGGCGTGGAACCACGACGCCTCCACCGACTCGTGGAAGACCGAGGCGGTGCGCACCATCCGCACCAAGAAGGTCCCGCGCAACCACGTGAAGGCCGAGGCGACGGAGAAGCACCCGGCGCAGGTCGAGGTGTACTACGAGGACGTCGCCATCGGGTACTGGACGACGGTGAAGTTCTCCGGAGCCCTCCCGGCCCGGCGGGTGAACGAGCTCCTGGAGCGGGTCGAGAAGCTCCAGCAGGCCGTCCAGTTCGCCCGCGAGGAGGCCAACGGTGCGGAGGTCACCGACCGCCGGATCGGCGACGCGGTGTTCGGCTACCTGTTCGGGTAGCCCCATGATCGCCCCCGGGTGAGACCGGGGGTGGCGCGAAGAGCGCAAGCTGATACTGAGGTTGAAGCTGACATCGGGGATCAGGTGGAGGTTCGAGTCCTCCCCCCGGCACCACGTGCCGGGGTGGCCCAACACGGCAGAGGCAGCCCCGTGAAACTCAGACTCTCGCTCAAGTCTCAGCATTCGCCGCCGAGCGCCGGATCGACCGGTCAGGGGCCGAGAACGTCGGATGCGGGTTCGATTCCCGCCTGCGCCTCTCCGCGGCGCGGTAGCTTCAACGGCAAAGCACGACGTTGTGAGATTGACCCCTGGCCTTAAACGTGCCGGTGCAGAGCAATTGGGTGGCACACCAGGGGCCCGGGAGCTGGATACCGCTCCCGGGCCCCGTCACGTCCGTGCCGGCCCCGAGCGTGGCCGGCGCCCGGCCGGAGCCGGCTCCGGTGGTGTGTGGTGTCAGGACTCCTTGACGACGACCGTCTTGGCGGCCTTGTCGTGCAGGGCCTGCTGGAGGGGCTTGTCCCACAGCGGCCAGAGGACGTTCAGCAGGGCGAACAGCGAGCCGATGCAGTAGACCGCGCCGGGCAGCGTGTACACGGCGGCGCGGGCCAGATAGCCGCTCTCGGTCGCCTTGCCACCGTGCCCGAGGTCGACGGCCCGCAGGCGCATGGCCTTCTTGCCGAGCGTCTGGCCGCCCTGGGTGATCAGCATCACGGCTTCGTAGCCGAAGGCGAGCAGCGCCGTGGCGACGGAGAGCAGGAAGGAGTTCTTGACGGCGAGGAAGAGCACGATGTTCGGGATCAGCAGCACGGCCACGTCGATCAGCCGGGCCAGCAGCCGCTCGCCGATCGGTGCGAGCTGTCGGCTGCCCGGTATTGGCGCGCTGCCGTAGGGGCCGGTCGGCGGCAGCCAGTGCGGCCACCCGCCCTGCGGCTGGCCGTACGGAGGCTGGCCGTACGGAGGGGGAGTGCCGTAGCCGTCCTGCGGCTGCTGTCCGTACGGCGGCTGCTGTCCGTAGGGGCTCTGGCCGTACGGGGGCTGCTGGCCGTGGCCGCCGGACTGGTCGTAGGGGTTCTGGCCGCTCGGGTAGCCGTACCCCGAGGGATCGTTGCTGCTCATGGTGTGCGCTGCTTCCGTGTTGCGGACGAGGTGTTGCCGCCCGTTCTACCGGGTGGCGCTTCCGGTGGCCGAGGCGGGGGTGGACCCTTCGTCGGCGGACGGCGGGCCGACGGCGCGTCGGGCGCCGCCCGGGTCGGCCTCCGGGAGCGGTGTCCGCCCGGCCGCGGAGGCTCCGACCCCCGACCGCACGGGCTGACGGAACACCACCAGGGCCTGGTCGGGCAGACCTTGCGCCGATGGAAGCGTACATCTACAGGACTGTAGAGTTAAGCCTCGGCAAAGGGCGGCCCGGCCGGTACCGGGTGCGCGTCCGTCGGCCCCGAGCCCGGAGGGGCGACTGTCCGCGCCGGAGGCCCGGGCGGCTGGATAGGGTACGAAGCGCCGGGTGCTCCGCGTGCACCCGCCCCCGCACCGTCGAAGGGACCTCGCCATGCCGGCCGCACCTGCCACCGGACCCACCGCCAGGCCGCCGCTCACCCGGTTCGGACTGGGCACCGCCGCGGTCGGCCGGCCCGGCTACATCACCCTCGGCCGCGACCTCGACCTGCCGGCCGAACGCACCGTCGAGGCGCTGCGCCGGCGCACCCACGACCTGCTCGACGCGGCCTACGCCGCCGGGGTCCGCTACTTCGACACCGCCCGGTCCTACGGCCGGGCGGAGGAGTTCCTCGGCGACTGGCTCGCCACCCGGCCCGAGGCCGCCGCAGAGGTGACCGCCGGCAGCAAGTGGGGCTACACCTACACCGCCGACTGGCGGGCCTCCGGCGTGCCGGTGCACGAGGTCAAGGAGCACACGGTGGAGGTGTTCGACCGCCAGATCAAGGAGACCCGTGCGCTGCTCGGCACACACCTGGACGTCTACCTGGTGCACTCCGTCACCCCGGACAGCCCCGCGCTGACCGATCCGGCCCTGCACGAGCGGCTGGCCGGCCTGGCCGCCGAGGGCGTCCGGGTCGGGCTCTCGACCAGCGGACCGGCGCAGGCCGACAGCGTTCGCGCGGCGCTGGAGGTCTCGGTGGCCGGCCGTCCGCTGTTCGCCGCGGTGCAGTCCACCTGGAACCTGCTGGAGCCGTCCGCCGGGCCGGCCCTCGCGGCGGCCGCCGAGGCGGGCTGGCTGGTGGTGGTGAAGGAGGGTATGGCCAACGGCCGTCTCGCCGACCGCAACGCGACCGGTCCTGACACCGCCGCGCTGCGCGCACTCGCCGCCCGGACCGGCGCGAGCTGCGACGCGCTCGCGCTGGCGGCGGTGGCCGCCCAGCCGTGGGCGGACCTCGTGCTCTCCGGCGCCGCCACCGCCGGGCAGCTCGCCTCCAACCTGGCCGCCGCCGACCTGGACCTCACTCCGGCCGACCTCACCGAACTGTCCGTGCTCACCGAGCCCGCCGAGGCCTACTGGCACACCCGCGCGTCCCTCCCCTGGGCCTGACGGCACGTGCGACCCCCGTAACGGGGGCGGCGCTGTGCCGGGGTGCCCGGGCCCGCCCGGACAACCCCGGCGGCCGTCAGCGCCCGCGCCCGCGCGGGGTGAGTCCGGTGAGGGCCCGGTCGAGGGTGTCCGCGAAGAAGTCGGCGGCCGGGCGGTCGATGCAGAGCGGCGGCTTGATCTTCAGCACGTTCAGGTGGTCACCGGTCGGCTGGACGACGACGCCGAGTTCGAGCATCCGGTCGCAGAGCTCCGCGGTCTCCTCGGGGGCCGGTTCGAGGGTGTCGCGGTCGCGGACGAGCTCCACCCCGAGGTAGAGGCCGGAGCCGTGCACCGCCCCGATGAGGGCGTGCCGGTCCGCGAGGGCGCGCAGCCGGTCCCGCAGGTGGCCGCCGACCCGGACGGCGTTGCCCTGGAGGTCCTCGTCGCGCAGGACGTCGAGGACGGTGAGCCCGGCGACGCTGGAGACCGGGCTCCCGCCGGTGGAGGAGAAGAAGTAGCCCTGGTCGCGGTAGCGCTCGGCGACGGCCTGGGAGGTGATCACGGCGCCGAGCGGGTGCCCGTTGCCCATCGCCTTGGCCACGGTGACGATGTCCGGGACGACGTCCTGCTGCTCGAAGCCCCAGAACCAGGTGCCCAGGCGGCCGTAGCCGACCTGGATCTCGTCCGCGATCGTGAGGCCGCCGTGGCGGCGCACCGCCGCGTAGACCTGCCGGAGGTACCCGTCCGGCAGCGCGACCGCCCCGGCGTTGCCGTAGAAGGACTCGGAGACGAAGGCGCCGGCGGGCCGGCCGGAGGCGGCGAGTTCGTCGACGACCCGGACGGCGTCGGCCGCGTAGCCGACCGCGTCCGCGCCGCGCAGCCGCCCCCGGTACGGGTTGGGCGAGTCCACCGTGTGCACCCAACTCGGTCGGCTGCTCAGCGCGTTGGGGTTGTCGGCGATCGAGGTGGAGACGGCGTCCGAGGCGTACGTCCAGCCGTGGTAGGCCTCGCGCAGGGCGACCACGTCGTGGTGGCCGGTCGCGCCGATGGCCAGGCGGAGGGCCAGATCGACCGCCTCGGAGCCCGAGTTGACCAGGAACACGGTGTCGAGCGGGGTGGGCAGCAGGGCGGCCAGGCGCTCGGTGAACTCCACCACCGAGGCGTAGTGGAAACGCGAGTTGGTGTTCAGCCGCCGCAACTGCCGGGCGACGGCCCGCTCCACGCGCGGGTGCGCGTGGCCGAGCGGCGTCACGTTGTTGACCATGTCGAGGTAGACCCGGCCGTCCGTGGACACCAGGTGGTGCCGCCAGCCGCGTTCGATCCGCGGCGGCTCGTCGTAGTAGTGCTCCTGCACGGTGGCGAACGCCGCGCCGCGCCGGTGGAGGAGCTCGGCGGGCGAGGTGGATGCGCCGGCGGCCGGCAGGCCGATCAGCCCGGCGGGGTCGGCGGTCAGCGCGAGCCACCCCGCCGCGTACTCGGGCCGGACCAGCGCCGGCACCTCGGGGCCGCGCCGGCGCCGCAGGGTGAGGCGGAGCCGGGTACGGGCCGGCAGCGATGCCAGCAGGTCGCCGGCGTTCAGCGGGGAGCCGGCGGGTGCGTCGGGGGCGGTCGGTGTCGCAGGGGCGGAGGGGCAATCGGGGGTGGCGGTGGTCCAGGACAGGTCGAGCAGGTGGAGGCCACAGGTGAGGACCACGCGGCCGGGCGAGGCCGCGACCAGTTCGCCGTCGCGGGGGGCACGCAGCTCGGCCGGCGCGCCGACCCAGAGGTCGACCCCGGTGGCCACGGTGGCGGGCGACTCGGCGGTCAGCGGGGTGGCGGCGGTCAGGCGGGACTGGCCGTAACGGGTGGCCACGGCGGCGCTGCCGCGTGCCAGCAGCGCGGCCGCGAGCCGGTCCTCGATGCCCGGCTCCAGCCAGGCGCCGTGGTCCATCGCGTCGGCCTCGGTCGACAGGTCGAGCAGCACGATCCGGGCGGGGGCCAGGCCCGCGACGACAGGCCGGCCCACCGGCAACGAGGGCGCCGGCCGGACGGGGAGGCCGAGGGCGTCGACGATCAGGGCCGACATCACCGCGGACGGGACTGCGACGGCCTGCTCGAAGATCCGCCACTCGCCCTCCAGAGCCGTGACGGCGTAGGCGTTGTCGCCGTCGACGGCCGCCTGCTGCCGCCCGCTGACGACGAGCGCGGCGGCCCGGAGCACGACCAGCGGCCACAGGGCCGCCGCCTCGTCGGCGGAGAGCGGACGGAGGGCGTGGAAGGCGCGCACCGCGGGCAGGACGTGGTGCGGCTCCGCACCGGGGTGGCGCAGCACGGAGGAGAGGCAGACGGCGAGCTCCGCCACTGCCCAGCTGGTGGTGAGGTCGCCGAAGTCGATGATCCCGTCGGGGAGGCCGAGCGGGCTCTCCGGGGAGCGGACCAGGTTGTCGTCGGTGAGGTCGAGGTGGACCGCCTGGCGGGGCAGGCCGTCGGCCACCACGCCGAGCTCCGCCCAGGCCGCGGCCGCGGCGGCCTCGACGGCGGTGCGCCGCTGCGGCTCGGCGACGTGGTGCACCAGGTCGGCGACCACGCGCTCCGCGTGCTGCGGGTCCCACTGCAGGACGCGGTCCAGGCCGGGGTGGCGGAAGTCGCGCAGTGCGGCGCTGACCCGGCCGGCGATGGCGCCCATGGCCGCCACCGTGCGGGGAGGGAGGTGATGCGGCCCCGAGAGGGCGCCGCCGGGCAGGTACCTCAGCAGCCGAGCGGTGACCGGCCCGTCCGTGGTGGGGACGGTCGCGCTGCGGCGGTCTCCGGCTCGGTCGCGCAGCACGGTCGCCACGCGCAGCTCCGGGTGGGCGCCGGCGATGAGGTCGGCTGCGGTGTCCTGGGCCTCGATCTCGGTGGGGCCGAACGCCGGGTTGGCGATCTTGAGCACGGCCACGGGAGCGCCGGCGTCGTGGTGGAGGAGGAAGTTGGTGTCCTGCTGGCTGCCGAGGGGGTCCGCGCGGACGGTGAGGCCGAAGGACTCGGCGGCGATGCGGTCGGCGTCGTCCGCGGTGATCCGCGGGGCGGGGAGTGCCTTGCGGGCGAAGAAGTCGACGCCGGCGGGGCGGGGGTGGGGGTGCTCGTGGGACATGCTGAGGGTCCTTGTCCGGGGCGGGCACGGCGGGTCGGCGTGCGGTGGGGTGGCACGCCGAGACGGGGCGGGGGCGGTGCGAGGGCGGGCGGGGCGAGGGCGGGCGGCGGCGGAGCCGTCAGCCGACGTCCCAGAGGAAGCGGTGCGTGTGGATCCCGAAGTAGGGGAAGTTCTCGACGGCCGTCACGCCTTCGACGGGACGCACCACGTCGTTGATGAAGTCCAGCAGCTCGGCCGGGCCGGGGCAGACGACCTCGGTGAACAGGTCGAAGGCGCCCGAGGTCAGCACGGCGTAGACGACCTCCCCGTGGCGCGAGAGCGCATCGGCCACCGCACGGGGATCGCCGTCGACGCGGACGCCGAGCAGGGCCATCGCCTGGCCCCCCATCGCCATCGGGTCGGTGACCCCGACGACCTGGACCACTTTGGCGTCGATCAGCCGCTGGAGCCGCTGCCGGGCCGCCGAGGGCGACAGCCCGACCTTCGGTCCCAGGTCGGCGTACGGGATGCGGCCGTCGGTCTGGAGCTCGCGCAGGATCGCCCGGTCGATCTCGTCCACGCCGCTCACCGCCCCGCAGGCCGGTCGGAGCTGCGGGCGGACGCTGCCACGGCGGCGGGCGCCGGCGGCGGGAGGTATCGGTCCATGGCGAGTCCTTTGACGCGGTCCGGTTCGGCCTGGCTCGACTCTACGATCGATTCGAGCGTGATGGCAATGCACGGCGCTCGAATCGATTGCTGCTACGCGTGTAGCGATCGCCTCGGGGTCTGCTGCGCACCCCGTCGTTCCTCGGGGACTCCGGAAACCCGGCCGGACCCGGGCCCGCGACCGGGGCGTCCCGCGGGTGCCGGCAACAGCCCCGGACCGGCTCCTCGGCTTCGGCACTCCCGGGAGCATGTCCGGGCTGGGGCGCCGAGCCCTCGGTGTCAGCCCAGCTCGGCCTTCAGCCAGTGCCGGACCTCCGGGGTCACCGGGTCGGTGATGTCGGTGAAGTCGTCGTGCTTGGTGAGGAACTTGGCGACGTACGGGCAGATCGGCACGATGCGCCGGCCGGTGGCGCGCACGTCGGTCAGGGCTTCCCGGACCAGTACGGAGGCAAGGCCCTGGCCCGCGTACTCCTCGTCGACCACGGTGTGGAAGAACACTCGCTGCGTGCCGTGGTCGCGGTACTCGGTGAACCCGGCGGGCTTCCCGTCGACGAGGATCTCGTACCGGTTGCGTTCGTCGGCGGGCCGGACGACGTGGGTGGCGGACGGCTGGGTCATGGCGGACCTTCCGGAGGTGTCGGCGCGCGGAGCCCGCGCGCGGGGCGGCGTACTGCCGCCCATCATGCCGGAGCCCCGGCCGTAAACGATCACCGCTCCGTTGGTCCGTTGGTCTGATGGTCCGTTGGTCTGTTGGTCCGGCGGGTCTGCGGATGGGTCATCGGCCCGTCGTGGGCCCGGTCCGACCGGACGCCGCGCCCGGGTGAGCAATGCCGCCGCCGTCGGCTGAGTAGGAGTACTCATGACAACCGCCGTGGGGCGGGGCAGGATGCGGTCATGAAGATGATCAAGGGGGCGGGAGTTCGGGTCGGCGTGCCGGCGGCGCTGGCGGCGCTGGCCGTGTCGGTGGCCGGGTGCGGGACGCAGCGGTCGGGGGAGGCCGCCGGCGCCGGCGGCGGACCGGCGCGTACCGCGACCGCGGGGCCGGGCACGCCGCTCGACCCGTCGTGCCCGGGTGAGACGCCCACGCCGACGCCGACGCGAACGTCCACCGGCTCCGCTCCGAACCCGGCACTCGGCGACCACTACGCGGAGAACAACGGATTCAAGGTCCCCCTCCCGCTGCACGGCCGGCACCGTTGCGAGGGGCTCGCGGCCGCGGCCCGCATCAGGAGCGCGCTCGAACCGCTGCGCCTTCGCGGCGACTTCACCCCCGAGAGCAGCCGCAACGCACTCACGTCCCTCGGCTACGCCGAGGGAAAGGTGCAGGTGCACCAGAACGGGCCCGCCGGGATCTCCTTCCTCGTCGACGCCTCGCCGCTCTGCCTGGAGGGCAGGATGGACGCGGCCGTCACCAGGACGGAATCCTTCGGCGGCTACCCCGACCACACCGGCTGTGACGTCCCTTCGGGCGGTCACTGACACCGCGCGGACCCTGAGGCGGTCGAGAGCACCCGTCGCGCATCGGGCCTTCCCGCTCGGTGGGGGCGTGCTCGCCCCCGGAAGCCGGTGGCCGCTACTCGTGCTCGGGGGCGAAGGGGCCCTCGTCGACGAAGCGGCGCAGCTGACGTGCGAAGGCCCGGGCCTCCTCCGGCGGCCAGGCGGCCAGTGAGGACTCGATGCCGGCGGCCATCCGCCGCCTGGTGGCCGACACGACGTCGTGGCCCTCCTCGGTGAGTGCGAGCAGGGTCGCGCGGCCGTCGGCGGGGTCGGGCTGGCGCTGGAGCAGGGCGGCCCGCTCCAGCCGGTCGGCTCGGCGGGTCACGGTGGTGCGGTCCAGGCCGATCTCGCGGCCGAGGTCGGCGGCGCTGCACGCCCCGGCCCGGGCCAGGCCGCTGAGGACGGGGTAGGTGAGCTCGTCTACCGCCTCCCCGAGCCCGGCGGTCAGCCGGGTGTAGAGGTGTGCGCGGGTGCTGCGGCGCAGCAGCAGGCCCAGCGCTTCGGCGATGTCGTGTCCGGTCGAGTTCTCCACCCCTCCAGATTAGCGTGCGCGGCGCACGCTTCTCCTGTACAGTCATAAGCGTGCTTGAGGCACGCATATTCGATCGACCGACGGCGGGGCACCCCCGCACGCAACCGAAGGAATCCCCGTGAACCGCACCGACATCCGCGCCGCCCTGACCGACCTGCTCCTCACCCCGGGCCTCGACCTGGACGAGGCCGCCGACCGGCACTTCGCCCCCGACTACCGCCAGCGCACCGACGGCGAGTGGGCCGACCGCACCGAGTTCCTCACCCACATCGCCCACCTGCGCAAGGTCGTGGCCGGCGGCACGGTGGAGGTGCACGACGAGCTCGTGGTGGGCGACCGCTACGCCGACCGCCACACCGTGGACGTGACCAAGACCGACGGGTCCACCGTCCGTATGGAGGTCTACCTCTTCGGTGAGTTCGCGCCCGACGGCCGCTTCCGCCGGATCGAGGAGACGACCCTCATGCTCGCAGGCGCCGAGCACGACCGGAACCTCGGCAGCGCCCGCTGAACACCGGCCGCCGGGAGCCGACCGTGCGGGGGAGCGGTGGGCGGGGCTCGGTCGGCCCGCTGCTCCTCCTTCGGTCCGGGCCTGCGTCGCGGCCGGGGGGAGTCCGGCCGCGACGAGGTGCACCGCTGCCGCCTCGATGTCAGGTGTCAGCTGTCAGGCGTCAGCGCTGCGGGCCGGGCGGGGTGGTGGTCGGCGGGGCCGTGGCCGTCTCGGTGGGGTTGCCCGGCTCCGGCTCCGGCTTCGGCGGCGCCGGGTCGGGGATGAAGGCCATCGGCAGGGGCAGCTTGGGGGCGCCGCGCAGGGCCTGGTTCATGGCGTCCCGCCAGATCGGCCCGGGCCCGTCGGCCCCGAACACCTCGTCGTGGTGCTTCCCGTTGATGGTGATGTTGCGCATCTCGACGCCGCCCGCAGGGCCGCCGAGCCAGACGGCGGTGGCGAGCTGCGGCGTGTAGCCGCTGAACCAGGCCGCCTTCTTGTGGTCCGAGGTGCCGGTCTTGCCGGCGATCTGCCGGTTGCCCTCCAGGTTGAGCGCGGCGCCGGTGCCGTTCTCGGCGGTCACGCCGTTCAGGACGGTGTTCAGCGCCTGCGCCGTCGAGCCGGAGAACACCTGCTGGCAGTGGCCGGCCGGGGTGGGAACGTCCTTGCCGTCCACCGTGGTGATCCTGTTGATGGCGATCGGGGCGCAGTACTTGCCGCGGGCGGCGAAGGTCGCGTAGACGTTCGCCATGGTGAGGGGGCTCAACTCCTCGACGCCGAGGGCCATCGCGGGGACCTCCTCCAGCGGCTTCCCGCTGGCCTTGGCGTTGATGCCGAGTTTGTTGGCCATCTGCTTGACCGCGCAGAGGCCGATCTCCTGTTCCATCTGCACGAAGTAGGTGTTGACCGAGAGGGCCATCGCCTTCTTGAGCTGGTACGGCCCCTTCTCGTTCGCGGATTCGTTGGGCACCACCGTCCTGGGCCGGGCGTCGTTCCTCCAGGTCCCGTCGCAGGTCTTCATCGTCGGGTATTCGAGCCGGTTCGGCGACGAGTACTCCCGGGTCGCCGGCAGGCCGGCCTCCAGTGCCGCGGCCGCGACGACCGGTTTGAACGTCGAGCCTGGCTGGAAGCCGTTGCCGCCGCCCATCGCCTTGTCGACGTTGAGGTTGACCATCGTCTCGTTCTTGGCCGTCTCCACGCCGTACGGGCGGGTCTGGGCCATCGCCAGGATCTTGCCGGTGCCCGGCTCCATCATGGTCGCGGCGGCCGAGACCGGGTCGGTGACCCGCACGTTGCTGCTGACCGCGTTCTGTGCGGCGGCCTGCTTGTCCGGGTCCAGGGTGGTGTGGATGTTCAGGCCGCCCTGGTCCCAGAACTTCTTCCGCTCGGCGGCGGTCTTGCCGAAGACCGGGTCGTGCTTGACGACCTCGCGGACGTAGTCGCAGAAGAAGCCCATGCCGGCGTTGGCGGTGATGCAGCCGTTCTGCGGCGTCTTGTACCTCAGGCCCAGCGGTGCCTCCTTCGCCTCCTTGGCCTGGTCCGCGGTGATGTGTCCGGCTTCGAGCATCTTGTCGATCACCACGTTGCGGCGGGTCTGCGCCGCTTGCGGGTGCTGCCTCGGGTCGTACGCCGTGGGGTTCTGCACGAGGCCCGCGAGGGTGGCGGCCTCGGCGACGGTGAGGTCCCTGTTGCTCTTGCTGAAGTACCGCTGGGAGGCGGCCTCCACGCCGTAGGCGCCGTTGCCGTAGAAGGTGATGTTCAGGTAGTTGGTGAGGATCTGATCCTTGCTCAGTTCCTCCTCCAGCTTGATCGCGATCTTCAGTTCCTGGATCTTGCGGCCCAGGGTCTTGCGCTGCGCCTCGCGCACGGCGTCCGGGTCGTCGCCGGCCTTCTCGACGTTGACGTTCTTCACGTACTGCTGCGTCAGCGTCGAGGCGCCCTGTGAGGCGGTTCCGCTCTCCGCGTTCTTGCCGAGGGCGCGCAGGATGCCCTTGAGGTCGATGGCGCCGTGCTCGTAGAAGCGGGCGTCCTCGATGTCCACCTGCGCCTTGCGCATGTAGGGCGACATCCGGTCGGCCGCGAGGACGGTGCGGTCGCGCTCGTAGACCTTGGCGATCAGCGCGCCCTTGGCGTCGAAGATCTGGGTCGCCTGGGTGAGCGGCGGCGTCTTGAAGTCGTCGGGGATGTTCTCGAAGCCCTCCGCCGTGTCCATGGCGGTCAGACCGAGCGCCCCGGCCGCGGGCAGGGCGATGCCCGCCAGGAGCACGCCGGAGACCACGCTGACGCCCAGGAAGGTCGCACCGTGGCGGGCCAGTCGAAGCGGCGACGTCCTGGCCGGAGGGACGGCTGGGTCATCGGTGGAATTCCCGGTCGGCGGGATATTTGAGGCCATGTCCGAATGCTAGCCTCCGTATCCAGTGCATCGAACGAATTGCCGGCTGTTTTTGTCGCGACCCTGTAACAGGTGATGCCGCCTTGCTCGCAAGGCATCGAGCGTATACGTACTCACTGGTCGAAGATTGCCGTCGACTTGGCGGTCGGATGTTTTCCGTTGATGGGGTGTGCTCGAATCAGGAATCGCCGGGAGAATTCCGCTGCCCGTCGGCATGTGCCCTGTCGGCTCCGTCCCTTGCCCCTGTGTCCGCGTCCTGGCGCCCGACGCCCCTCCCGTCCAGTGGTCCTGACACTCTTGGAGACGCCGCGGGTGGGGCGAAATGTTGCGTGCACATCGCACCTGGTTGTGTGACGGCCTGTCGTGGCCGCCGTCGGCGGCGCTGCGCCCTCTGTCCGCGCGTGCTCGTGGCCGCCTCGTGTGGCGGCCGGGCTGGCGTCTGCGGGTGGGTCGTCGGGTGGGCCTGTCGGTGGTCGGTCGAGGCCTCGGATCGCGGGCCGTCGGGTCCTTGTGGTTGGCGTGCGCGACCCGCTCAACTAAACGGATGCCTATCCGGTAGTGCTAGCGTATGCATCAAGCGGATAGGTATCCGATTTGGTCGGCGTGATCGTGGGAGGTTGGGGCTGTGGAGCAGCGGGCAGTGGTGACGGCGGGAACCGGCGGCATCGGGTTGGAGACCGCGCTGGGGCTGGCGGCGCGTGGGTTCGCAATGACGGTGGTCGGCCGTGACGCACGGCGGGGTGCAGGCGCGGTCGAGCGGATCTCGGAGGTGTCGACCGGGGGCGAACCCCGCTTCGTGGCGGCCGACCTGGCCTCGCTGGGCGAGGTTCGGGCGCTCGCCGTCCGGCTGGCGGCGGAGGGGCCGCTGAAGGTGCTGGTCAACAACGTCGGCGCGATGTTCGCGCAGCGGCAGCGGACCGTGGACGGGATCGAGGCGACCTTCGCCGTCAACCACCTGTCGCCGTACCTGCTGACCGAGCTGCTGCTGGACCAGCTCCGCGCCGGCGGGCCGAGCCGGATCGTGAACGTCGGCTCCGCGGCCAGCACCCTCGCCAAGCGCACCTTCGCGGCCGTCGAGCCGCCCGGCGGCTACTACGGCTTCCACTGGTACGGCCGGGCCAAGCTCGCCAACCTCGCCTACGCCCTCGACCTGGCCGAGCGGCTTCGCGGCAGCGGCGTCAGCGTCTTCGCGGCCGACCCGGGCGGCGCCGCGACGGATATGACCAACGGCACCCTGAACTCGCCCGCGATCGTCTCGCCGCCCCTGCGCCTGCTGTGGCCGCTGGTGCGCCGGCGGTTCGAGCGCTCCACGGCCGGCCCCGCCTCCGAGGCTGCGCGGTCGTCCGTCGCCGCCGCCACCGACCCCTCGCTCCACGGGCTGACCGGCCTGCTCATCGGCCCGGGTGCGCAGCCCGTCCCGGCCTTCCGCGGCGCCACCGACCCGAAGATCGTCTCTGACGTCCTCCGGCTCAGCCGACAGCTCACGGACCGATGGGTGGGCGTGTGACGGGGCCGCCGAGGTCATGGCGGGTCATCAGGACGCCTGCGGCGCAGCCGCGTCCTTGAGGCGCCCGATCGGCCGGCCGCCGTCAGCGCGGCGGGCGCAACCCTTCCAGCAGGACGTCGAGGTAGAGCTCCCGACGGGCTTCGTCGTAGTCGCCGGAGCGCAGCGCGTGCTCGATGCCGCAGAGCAGGCGGCGCACGTCGCCGGGCCCGAGGTCGCGCCGGACGGCGCCGGTCAGGAGGGCGCGGTCGAGCAGCTGCGCCACGGCCCGGTCCAGCTCCGCCTTCAGGGCCGCCGTCTCCGGCTCGGTGTCGCTGGCGGACTCCAGCACGGAGGCGAAGCCGGTGTCCTCCAGCGCGCGGCCGAGGGTGAACCGCAACAGCCGGTGCAGGCCGGCCAGGGCGTCCTCGTCGTCGGCCGCGGCCCGGGCCTCGGCCACCAGCTCCCGGAACCGTTCGGCCGACAGAGCCTCCATCAACGCGAGGCGGTTGGGGAAGTGCCGGTACACGGTTCCCACGCCCACGCCGGCGAGCCGGGCGATGGTGTTCAGCTGGAGCGAGTCGTCGCCGGCGGCCAGCTGCTCGCGGGCGGCCTGCAGCACCCGGGCGCGGTTGCGTGCGGCATCCGCCCTCAGTACTGGCACCTGCTCGGCCTTCGGCGTCATCGTCCCAGCATAATCGGCCCCTGCCCCGGCCCGGCGAGGAGCGCCGGCCCCGGGGTCAGCCGCTGTCCGCGGAGCGCTGTCCGGGGACGGACCGGCCCCGGTCGTGCTGCAGCGCGCGGAGGTCGGCGAACATCCCCGGTGCTGCGGCCAGCTCGTCGAAGCCGCCCTCCTGGATCACCCGGCCGTGGTCGAGCACCACGATCCGGTGCGCGACCCGGGTGTTCTCCAGGTTGTGGGTGACCAGCACGGTGGCGCAGTTCCTCGCGATCTCGGCGAGCCCGGTGAAGATCCGGTGCTCGGCGCGCGGGTCCATCGCGCTGGTCGGCTCGTCGAGGATCAACAGCGTCCCGCTGCGCGCCCGGTGGAAGGCGGCGGCGGTGACCACCCGCTGCCACTGGCCCTCGCTGATCTCGGCGCCGCCCCAGAACTCCTTGGCCAGCAGGGTGTCCAGGCCGTCGTCCAGCTCGGCGATCACCTCGTCGGCGCCGGTGGCGGCCGCGGCCTGAAGCACGGCCCCGTCACCGTCCTCGCGGGGCTGCCCCAGGGTGATGTTCTGCCGCACGGTCAGCGGCCAGTGTGAGAAGTCCTGCTGCACCAGCGCCGTCTGCCGCCACAGCAGGTCGGGGTCCATCGCACGGGTGGAGACGTCGTCCCAGGTCACCTCCCCGGCGTCGGGCAGGGTGAGGCCGCACAGGAGCTTCATCAGCGTGGACTTCGCCGCCCCGTTGACCCCGACCACCGCGACGATCTCACCCCGGCGGACGTGGAAGTCCACCCCGCGCAGGGCGACCCGGTCCGAGTTCGGGTAGGCGAAGGTGACGCCCTTCGCCTCGATCACCGACGTGGCCGGCGGCGGCGCTGCGACGCCCCGGTCGAGTCGCTGCGCGCGGGCCATCCCGGTGAACCTCTGCCAGTCCCCGACGTACAGCCCGGTGCGGTGGACGGCCGCCGAGTAGTTCGCGGCCGAGTGCAGATCGGCGGCGGCCGACCGGAGCGCGATGACCGCCGTACCGGCCGAGGCGAGGGTGACGTGGCCGTTGGCCAGGAGCCAGGCCAGGCCGCCCCAGACCAGGAACGCCCCGGCGCCGGAGGCGACCGCCCCGTAGAGACCGAGCACCGCGCTGCGCTGCGCGGCGGTGTCCGTGGCGTCGGTGACCTTGGCGGCGGCCCGCCGGTAGATCCGCAGCAGGAACGGCGCGAAGGTGTTGGAGCGGACCTCGGCCGCCGAGCGGCGGTCGCACAGGTGCCAGCGCAGGACGTTCGCCGCACGGCTCGCGCCGAAGGTCGCCATCATCGCCCGGTAGAAGGCGTTGGCCGCCGCCGTGCGCGCGAGGGCCTGCGGGATCACCGCGACCACGAGCAGCGGGAGCAGCACGGGGTGGATCGTGGCGATCACGATGCCGGCCGCCGCCAGGCCTGCGGTGTGGCCGATGACGTCGCGGGTCTGCGAGAGCAGGTCCCGGGTGGCACCGGCGCCCCGGTCGCCCGCGTCCCAGGCGGCCTGGAACCTCGGGTTGTCGTAGGCGACGACCTCGGCGCGGGTGGCGGCGTCGATCAGCTCCAGCTCGGCGGCCCGCGCGATCTTCGGGCCGATCCGCTCGGCGGCCCACTCGCTCGCGATGCGCAGCAGGGCGGCCGTCCCGGTCATCGTGGCGAGGAACACCACGGACGGGACGGAGCGGGTCAGGCGGTCGGCCACGGTGCCGGTGCCGGTCACCAGCTGCGTGATCATCCCGGTGGTGGCCAGCAGGCCGAGGGCCTGGGCGGCGGCCGACGCCACCGCGCAGCCGAGGAGCACGACCAGGGCGCGCCGGTCGGCCTGCCGTCCGAGGCGCAGCGCCAGGACGAGGAGCCTGGGGAGGGCGCGGGCGGTGGCCCGCAGGGTGGTCTTGCTGCCGTCGATGATCTCGGCGTCGCTGCCCGGGGGCTGCCACTCCATCATCGCGGAGTCGTCCGTGCCGTCGTCCGTTGCGGTGGTGGCGAAGGTGCTGGCGGTGGTGCTCAAGCGGCGGCCCCCCCGACGTGAGCTGGTGAACTCAGATGATTTACAAGGAAGTTGATGGCGCTCCAGGGGTCTTCCATGGCGCTGCATCCTGCCGCTGTTCGATCGGGGCGTTCAACCCGGGCGGTTCCGGGCGAGCCTCGGCCGAAGGGTGGGATTTCGATTCCCGGCCGCCGCCCGTCGTTCCCCGGCGGTCCTCGGCCGGCCACGCTGTGACTGCTCACGCTTGTTGGCGATTGCTCACGTCTGTTGGCGAAACCGGCCATGGAGCCGATCAGGTCAGTGCGACGCTTCTAGATAGGTGACACCTGATCGCGACGGTTGACACTGAGGTCTGGAGGCGGGCTGTGCCAGACCCCAACGTGGTTGGAGGTGACTACCAGAGCCAGCGGTCGAGGAACTCGGCCCAGATGTAGCCGTCGAAGGCCGGTGGGTCGATCATCTTGAGCTCCTCCGCGAGCAGGCCCAGTTCGGCGAGAGCCTCCTCTTCTTGGTCGTCCGGATCGCTGAGGATGTCCGACTGGCTGACACGCAGGCCGTAGTGGTGCAGGCTCTGCAGCCACAAGTGGATGGAGGAGTTGGCGAACCATGCCTCACCCCCGGGTAAAACGTAGTAGACCGTCCCCCTCCCGGGTTCGACACCTTCTCCACTCCTGCCCAGGCGGTGACGGCGCCGGAGTAGATCCGGCCTTTGCCCAGCCTCGGTGCGGCCCGTCGGCAGCAGGGTGTAGTTCCACGCGCCGCACTGCTGGTGGGCTTCGATCGGCAGCGCCTTGGCCTCGGCTTTGCTCACCGCGACGCCCAACGAATAGACGCCGGTGTCCAGTTCGGCCTCGATCCGCAGCCCGGTTCGAGCGACTTGGTGGTCCACCGCAGCGGAGACATCGGATCACCGCGCTCATCCGGTTCCACCACTGCCATCAGTGCAGGGAGCAGGCCCGGATCCACCTGCTCTGCCCGCCTGCGTCCACCCCCGGGTCGCCGGACGCGTCCCTGGGCGAGGGCCCGGTCACCCGACTCCAGTTCGAAAACACCGCTGCGGACGGTGGTCTCGCTGTCGCCACTGATCCGCGCGACCGTACGGACGCCGCCGTGCCCGATCAGCCTCGCCTCGGTCGCGAGCAGCAGACGCCGCTGCCGCTCGTCCAGGACCGGGAACAACACCTCGAAACGCGCAGTGAGTTGACGGCGCACGGCCTCCGATATCGCCATACCACTTCAACGACCTCGCAGCGGAAAGGCGACAGGTTGATTCTTTACGGCCGCACCTCATGCGGGCATCGTTTCGATACGCGGCCCGCCAGGACTGGGACAAGACCTCCCGCGCGCTCAAGCCGATCTACACCGCGCCGACTGCCGACGCCGCCGAGGAACGCTTCCCGGAGTTCCAGGAAGAATGGGGCGCCAAGTATCCGGCGATCGTTCGGCTCTGGTCGAACGCCTGGGCCGAGTTCGTGCCGTTCCTGCAGTTCGACGCGGAGATCCGCCGGGTCGTCTGCACAACCAACGCGATCGAGAGCGTGAACGCCCGCATACGCAAGGCCGTCCGCGCCCGGGGGCACTTCCCGAACGAGGCCGCCGCGCTGAAGTGCGTCTACACGGCCGTCATGAGCCTGGACCCCACCGGCCAGGGACGCAAACGCTGGACCATGCGCTGGAAGCCCGCGCTCCAGGCCTTCGACATCGCCTTCGACGGCCGACTCTCCGTCGGCCGCCGGTAACCCACACAGAACGAGATACACCAGTCGCTGGACACACCCGTTGCTCGGCTGGATTCGACACCCACGAGCTGTGCGGGAGGCCCCACTTTCATGCCCTCCCGACCAGAAGATCACCCGACCGAGACGGCAGACTCGAACCCACGATCACCAAGCTCGATTGAGCAACGGCTAGTTCTTCTCACCAACATTCTTCGGCCTCCCGGCCGACGGGTGCTGCTGGAACCCACCAACAAGTGTTCTCACTTGCAACCTACGCAGCCAGGTACTGGACCCGGACCAGCGTGTTCGCACAAATACGCCCCGCAGGACCCGCAGGTGAACTCCGAGTCCCACCACAACGCATCATGCAGGACAAACTGGTTCACTTGCCGGACCGCCATGCTGCCGCACTTGCAACGCGACGCGGTCTTCGCCGCCTGACCAGTCACCAGGGCTCCTCGATGTTCCACTCCCGCGGCAAATCCTCGCCGCAGAAGACGCAGACGAAGTCCTCCTCGCGCACGACGTTGAGCTCCCGGCAGGAGCGACAAAGGCGGAAGACCACCTCGTGCGTGAACCCGGACGGGTGCTGGATCCCGATCCGATCCAGGGCCTCGGCCACAGCCAGCCATGAGCCGACGTCCGGGCAGTAACCGGTCGACTGGTTGGTGACCTCCTCGATCACCCACCGCCCGGACTCCTCACGGAAGCTCATCTCACCGGCGCTCAGCACCTCTCCGCCCCCAGCGCACACCACGTGCTCGCTGCGGCGCGGAGCCAGGCGCACCACCCCGGCGCCATCAACTACGAACGTGAACGGCTCGGCCAACTCTTCCGGGGTCAGCGCCGAGGCCCACTCGCCGAAGTCTGCCAACGAGCGGATACTCCGACCCTCACCCCCCGGCCGGACGAGTGCCTTCAGCTCAGCCGGACCCACATACCGGTACCTCTGCCCCCGCATCTCCACGCGCACCAACCTAATGGTTCACACGGCAGTTGGCGTGCTGGGTCACAGCTCTCCGTGACCGAGGCGAGCCTTGATTCGCCAACTATCGCGAGCGAGACGCGCCAACTGGGCTGTGCAGAACGCGCCGCAAGCAGGCACGATGTCGGTCGCACTCGCCAACAAGCGTGAGCAGTCACAGCCGTGCGCGGTGGCAGGGGGGACGGTGGCTGTCGTGGTTGCGCCGCTCGCAGGCACCCCGGTGGGCCGGGCGGCGGCCGTCTCCGGCCCGGGGCGGGTATTCCCTCGTCGGGAGGAGCGGTCGGCCTCCTGCGGGCCGGGCGTCACCCCGGTCGTCCTCGACGGCATCGACCTGTTCGGCCACCCCGCCGCCGACATCCCGGACGCCCCGGGCCACGACCTCCCCCGGGCCGCCGGCTCGAACTCCAGCGCCGTCGCGGCTGCCTGGCGGCCGTCCGCCTGTGTGTCACCACCGGGTGCGCAGGCGCGGGGTGGGCAGCGGGAGGGCGAGCGGTGCGGGCTTCCGCGCACGCTGGTGAGGGCCGCGCCTGCGCCACACGCGTCAGCGCGAGACGCGGGCCTCGATGCCGTCGAGGAGGAAGTCGAGGCCGGCCCGGAAGGTCTGGTCGGCGTCCAGGTGGGGCCCGTCGCGCACGACCGTGGCCAGCGCGGGGAAGCGGCCCGTCGCGAAGGTCCGCTCCAGGTAGGGCCCGAAGGCGGCCTGCCACTGCTTCTTGTCCATCCCGGTGGCCCGCTCGGCGCGCCGCTCGGTGATCTCCCGGCGTACCGCGCCGATCACGTACGCGTTGACCGCGGCGATCGCCGGCACGGCGGTGTCCAGGTCGACGCCGCCCGTCGCGGCCGCCACGGCTTCCCCGCAGGCCAGCGTGTGCGGCCCGAGCTGTGGCCGTCCACCGATCAGGTCGGCGAGCCATTCGTGCTGGTGGACGGCCTGCCGAGTGGCTTCGGCAAGGGAGTGCAGGACTTGTCGCCAGCCGTCTCCGGCCGGCCGGATCTCGGCGTGGACCGCATCGACCATCAGGTCGAGCAATTCGTCCTTGGTGGCGATGTAGCCGTACAGCCGCATCGGCCCGACGTTCAGCGCGGCGGCGACCTTGCGCAGCGACACCGCCTCCAGGCCGTCCGCGTCGGCCAGTCGGATCGACGCCCGTACGATCCGCTCGCGGCTCAGCGGGGCCGGCGACGGTCGATCCAGCGGCTCCGGCCGCTCCCACACCAACATGCCGCCGACGATACATCGTCAGTGATACGGTGCCGTCGGGGAATACAGTGTATCGACCGATACGGTGAATCGGGGGATGTTCATGACCATCGCCATCGTCGGAGCCGGCCTGGGCGGCCTGGCTCTGGCCCGCGTGCTGCACGTGAACGGCATCGACGCGATCGTCTACGAACGGGAGTCGTCGCGCGGCGCGCGCGGTCAGGGCGGTATGCTCGATCTGCACGCCGGGACCGGGCAGCGCGCGATGCGCGAGGCCGGCCTGATCGACCGGTTCCACGCGATCGCCCGGCGTGCGGGCCAGGACCTGCGCCTTCTGGAGCCGGACGGCACCCTGCTGCTGCAGGAGGACACGCCCGACGACGCCCCGCTCGACCGACCTGAGGTCGACCGCGCCGATCTGCGCACCCTGCTGCTGGATTCCCTCCCCGACCACGTGGTGCGCTGGGGGTGCGCGTTCGAATCCGCCGACGACGGCCTGCTGCACTTCGCCGACGGCACCAGTGCGCCGTACGACCTGCTGGTCGGCGCCGACGGCGCGAACTCCCGCGTCCGTGCGCTGCTCACCGACGCCCGGCCGGTGCACACCGGCCAGAACGTCGTCGAGCTCGGCATCCCCGACATCGACCGCACCCACCCCGGCCTCGCCGCGATGGTCGGACGCGGCAACTACTGGGTGCTCGGCAACGGGCAGTCGCTGTCGGCGCAGCGGAACGGCGACGGCTGCGTACGCATCTACCTCAGCTTCCACCGCACCGCCGAGGACTGGCTCGCCACCAGCGGGATCCCGTTCGACGACCCGGCCGCCGCCCGGGAGCGGCTGATCGACCTGTTCGACGGCTGGGACCCGCAGGTCACCGCACTGATCGCGGCCGGCGGCGACACGATCCTGCCGCGGCCGATCACCACGCTCCCGGTCGGCCTGACCTGGCAGTCGACGCCGGGTGTCACGCTGCTCGGCGACGCCGCGCACCTGATGCCGCCGGTGGGACAGGGCGCCAACATGGCGCTGCTCGACGGCGCCCTGCTCGGCCGCGCGCTGGCCGCGCATCCGCAGGACCATGTCGCCGCCGTCGGGGAATACGAACGCGAGATGTTCGAACGCACCAGCGCCGCCGGCCGGCAGTCCGCGTACGTCCAGGAGATCCTGGCGTCGCCGGACGCCGGCCGGAAGATGCTCGCGTTCTTCCAGCCCGCCTGAAGGCAACCGGATGTGGTGGGTCGCCTTCGGATCCGCTTCTGGCTCACACGTTGGCCCTGGGACGTCGGCGCTGGGACGTCGGCGCCGGTACCGGGGTGCCGGCGCCGGGACGCCGACGATCCCGCTCCGCTGATCGGACTTCCACAAGTTCGTCACAGGAGCGCCGGCCCCTGGCCTCGACGGCCAGGTCCCTGAGAGCATCGTCGCCGGGCATCGGGGAGGTGCCCGGGGACGCGAGCGAGGGGGCGCAATGAACGCGCCGATCAAGGACGCGAGGCCGCCCGGCGGATTCCGGCGGATCGCCGGACCGGTCGCCCGCGGGTTGACCCAGGCCCTGCTACTGCTGGCCGGACTGGCCGGCACGGTGCTCGGCTTCACCTGGTTCGTCGGGGGCTACGACGCGGTGGGCGCCTACCGCCGCGCCCCGGTGTGCGGCACGCCGGCGGCCACGCCCGGCACGGACTGCCTCCTGCACGAGACCGGGAAGGTGACGGCGCGGTTCATCCGCCGCGGCGACGACGACAGCTACGAGCTGACCGTGGCGCGCGAGACGGCCCCTGAACACGGCTACTCGGTCGGCAGGGCCTTCTACGACGACGCACAGGTCGGAGCGGACCTGGACCTGTCGGTCTTCCGGGGGCGCGTGTCCGAACTCTCCTACCAGGGGCACCGGGCCCAGAACCCGATCACACCTTGGCTGACCGCCTTCCAGGTGGCCCTGCTGGCCGGCCTGGGGTCGGCCCTCACCGCCCAGGGCCTGGCCTGGTGGCGTTCCGGCCTCCAAGCGCTCCCCTTCGGCGCCGCCGTCTTCGTCGTCTTCTGCTCGTTCTTCGCCGGCCTCTTCCTCATGTCGGCGCAGTGGCCGTCGGCCGTCACCCTGGGCGTCCCGGTCCTCAGCTGGCTGGTCGTGACCGTCGGGATCGCGGCGGGTGCCATGGGGGAGGACTGACGCGTGCGGCCCCGGGCCGTGCCGAGGGTGACCGGCTCTCGGATTCCGTCGTTCGGTGAGACCGCCGACCGCTGACCGCCGACCGCTGACCGCTGACCGCCGACCGCTGACCGCCGGTGCCAGGCGTGCGGTGGCGGCTGCCCTGCCCGGTGCGCCTGCACGCTGACCTGCTCGTATGCCACCCTGAGGACTTGAGTCGAAAGTCTGTTCGAACTATTTTGGAGGGGTGACCTCCGCAGTTCCGTTCTCCCGTGCCGCCCGCCCCGAGACGGCCCCCGGCGATGCCGAGCGCGCGCCCCGTGAGCTGATGACGCTGCCCGGCGTCTCCCGGGACGTGCGCCGGTGGCGCCTTGTCGAGATCCGGCTCGGCGGGCGGTGGCGGCCCGGGATGCTCACCGTCTGGCGGCGCCCGCCCGGCGGCGCGATGTGGGTGGTGCACGTGCGGTGGGCCGAGGGCGGGGCTGCTCCGGGGGAGGAGGGCTGGGGCTGGTTCCTGTTCGACCCGCAGCGGATCCGCCCGGTGCCCGAGCCCGCGGGCCCGCCGCCGACCGCCGCGCCCTACTCTGGCACCTGGCAGGACGCGGTCGTGGTGCCCCGCGAACTCGCCGGTGCCTCCGATCCCGACGGTGCCGACCGGTGCTGGCGCCTCGCCTGGCTCCGCATGGACGGCGGATGGCGCTCCGCCCTGGTCACGGCCCGGCGCCGCCCGGGGCCGGGACTGCCGTGGATCGCGGACACCCGCTGGGGCGAGGACAGGGCGACGGCCTGGGTGATCGCCGACCCCGCCGTCCTCAGGCCGCACTCGCCTGCCGCCCACTGACCGGGCCGGTCGGCCCGGAAGTCGCCCCGCGGCGGCGGTGGCGTCATCCCGTGCAGGCCGGGCGTCGTCGGGTGCGGGCCGGAACCTACGGGCCCGGGGCGGACGGCTCGGGACGGGTCGGCGGGTCGGCCCGGAGGTGGTCGGCGGCCTCGGCCGCGGTGTAGGACGACGCGAAGGTGAACGCGCGGGGGGAGGGTCCGTGCACCCGCAGGTCCGCCAGGCGGCCCATGGCCTCGTCGAGGCTCGGGCGGTGGCCGGCGGGGACCCACCAGAGGACGAGGTGGGCCTCGACATGCCGGTCGAACCACTCGCGGCGTCGCCGCAGCGCCTCCAGGTGTCCGCTGCGGTAGGCGTAGTCCCACAGGGCCTCCTGGCTCTCCCACACCGACATGTTGACGATGACGTCCTCGCCCGCCGGGCGCAGGCCGGTGGCGTCGCCGGCCCCGTCCTCCACGAGGCGCCAGACAAAGCCCGGGGCGCCGTTCGCGGCGGCGTTGACCGGGTCGAGCAGTTCGACGAACGGCGCGATGCGCGGGTCGTCGATGGGGTGGAGGAGCGTGGCGACGTTGAGTTGGGCCAGGTGGAAGGCGTGCGGGGGTGAGGTCATGGCGTCATCCCAGCATGGCCGGCGTTTCTATGTCAATCAGTATTGTTTTTAGAGATCGCTTCGAGAAGCCTCGACAATCACGCAGCACGCTCCCGGTCGGGAGTCCATGCGGGCGCGGACCGGCCCGTCCGTGCCGAGCAGCCCCTCCAGCAGTGCGAGGTTCATGCCGCACACGAGCGGGGGGAAGCGCTCGGCGACGGCGTGGAACGGGCAGTTGCGCATCCGGACGACGTGCGCGGCCGCCTCGGGCGTCCCCTCTGCCGTCCCCCCGTGGGCACCGGCGTCCTCGGCGTCCTCGGCGCCCTCGGCGGCTTCCAGGTGCGGCTCGTAACCGCGGGCGGCCAGCAGCGCCATCACCTCGTCGAGGTCGCGGCAGGGCGCTGCGGACCCGCGCAGCGACTCGCCGCGGCGGCGCGCGGCCGCGCACAGCCCGACGTCCAGTCCGGCCTGCTCGGCGGCCTCGGCGAGCAGCTCGGCGGCGGTGCGGTAGTCACGGGCCGGCAGGGACACCGACCGCTCGGCCCGCGACCGCGTGTACACCTTGGCGGGGCGGCCCGCCCCCGGCCCCGAGCGGCCCGTCAGCCGGCGGCTGGCGACGTCCAGCAGCCCGGCCTCGACCAGCTTGTCCAGATGGTGCGCGGCCAGCGTGCGTGCCACCCCGGTCGCCTCGGCGGCCTCGTTGCGGCTCACCTCGCGGGCCTGCGCCGTCACGTACTCGTACAGGCGGCGCCGCACCGGATCCTGCAGGGCCGCGATCGCGTCGATGTCCTCCATCGGGCCATTCTAGGAACAATGCAGGTTGGAGATAGAGGGCCGGGCCCGGCCGCCGTGCGCGCTCCGGTCCCGGTCGGCGCGGGGTTCGGTTTTCCGAACCCACGGGTCGGGGGTCTGCACGATCGAATCCCGCTCCTCCCGTGTCCAGGATGAAGGACATGGCTGAAACGACGACGACCACTGCGCTGACCACCCCCACCCCCACCCCCACCCCCGCCGCCGGCGCCGTGCCGGCGCGGGCCGCCGACCTGCACCGCGACTACGGCCGCGGCGCCAACGCCGTCCGCGCGCTGCGCGGGGTGTCGGTGGCGTTCGCGCCCGGCACCTTCACCGCGGTGATGGGGCCCTCCGGCTCGGGCAAGACGACCCTGCTGCACTGCCTCGCGGGCCTCGACCGCCCCACCCGCGGCAGTGTTCACTGGGGCGACACGGAGATCTCGCGGCTGCCCGAGCGCCGGCTGGCGCCGCTGCGCCGTCGGCGCATCGGCTTCGTCTTCCAGACGTTCAACCTGATGCCCGGGATGACCGTGGCGCAGAACGTCGAGCTGCCGCTCCGACTGGCCGGCTCCCGCCCGGGGAGCGGGGCCGTCCGTACGGCGCTCGCCGAGGTCGGGCTCGCCGGGCGTGAACGGCGCCGCCCGGCAGAGCTCTCCGGCGGCCAGCAGCAGCGGGTCGCGATCGCCCGCGCGCTGGTCGCGAGGCCCGACGTGCTGTTCGCGGACGAGCCCACCGGAGCCCTGGACCGTGCCACCGGGCACGACGTGCTCGCCCTCCTGCGCGCCGGGGTCGACCGCGACGGGCAGACCTGCGTCATGGTCACCCACGACCCCGTGGCGGCCGGGTACGCGGACCGGGTCCTGCTGCTGGCGGACGGGCTGCTGACGGAGGAGCTGGAGCGGCCGACCGCGGCGCTGGTCGCGGAGCGGCTCGGCCGGCTGGGCACGGCCGGCGGACCGTTCCCGGCGAGCCGGACGGAGGCGTGAGCACCGTGCCGTCGATCCCCGCCGTCGCCCTCGGCCAACTGCGCCGCCGCCCCGCCGCGTTCGCCGGGCTCGGGGCCGCGCAGCTGCTCGCCCTCGCCACCGTCACCCTGTTCGGCTCGCTGCTCGCCGCCGACCTCACCGCTCCGGCGGGGACGCCCCGGGCCGCCACCGGGCCGGGGGTGACCATCATCGCGGTCGGGTTCGGCGAGATCGCCGTCCTGGTCGCCTTCTTCGTGGTGGTCAACGCACTGGGCTTCGCCCTGCGCCGGCAGCACCGCGAGTTGGCGCTGCTGCGCGCGGCCGCCGCCACGCCACGGCAGATCCGGCGGCTGGTGCGCGGCGAGGTGCTGGCGACCACCCTGCTGGTCGCCCTGCCCGGCTGGGCGCTCGGCCGCCTGGCCGCCGGGAGCTTCCTCACCGCACTGCAGCGGCGCGACATGGCCGCGCCCGCCCTCACGGTGCCCGGCTCACCGCTGCCCGCGCTCGCCGCGCTCGCGGCGGCCCTCCTGGTCGGTCTGGCCGCGTCCGCCGTCGGGGCCCGACTGATCACCCGGCCCGCCCCGGCCGCCGCCCTCACCGCGAGTTCCGCCGAGCCCGGCCGGACGGGAACGGCACGCCTGCTCGCCGGTCTGGCCGCCCTGGGCGGCGGCGGACTGCTGCTGCGACTCGCCGCGACCCGCCCGGCCGACGAGCTGGACAAGGCCGGGCAGGCGGCCCTGCTCGGCTGTCTGGTCCTGCTGGTCGCCACCGCGCTGCTCGGCCCGTTCGCCGCCCGGCTCCTCGTCGCCGGACTCGGCGCGCCGCTCCGGGCGGCTGCGCCGCGCACCGGCTGGTTGGCCGACGCCAACCTGCGCGGCCACGCCCACCGGCTGGCCGCCGCGGTCGTCCCGGTGGCGCTGCTGACCGGGCTGTCCGGCACCATGACGATCATGACAACGACCGCCGAACGGGCCGCGGAGTGCGCCACCGCACACGCCGCGGAGCTCGCCACCGGGCCCGCTGCCTCCAGCGTGACGTCCGCCAACGACGTCTGGCTGCGCCAGGCCGAACTGGCCATGCTGGTGTGCTTCGCCGCCGTGGCCACCGTCAACACCCTGGTGGCCCTGACCGTCGACCGGCGCCGCGAGTTCGCGCTGCTACGGCTGGCCGGGGCGACCCGGCACCGGCTGCTGGCCGTGCTCGGCGTCGAGGCGGTACTGACCGCGGCGGTCGGCGTACTGCTCGGCGCGGGCGTCGCCGCCGCGGCCTCGGCCGCCTTCAGCACGGCGGTCACCGGCACCGTGGTGCCGGCCGTCCCGGCGGGCGCCTGCGGCTGGATCGCCGGCGGGGCGCTCGTGCTGACCCTTCCCGGGATCCTCCTCCCCGCCCTCTGGGCGACCACCGGCCCGGCGGCGTCCCTGGTGGCAGGGGGCGGGCGTGACTGACCGGCAGCTGCCGGGGGCCGCCGGCGCCGCGGCGCAGACGCCCGCGCGGCCGTACCTCTCCGTCCGCGGCGGCGAACTGTTGTTCGCCGCCGCGGGCCTCCCGCTCGCCCTGGCCGGCGGCTTCTACGCCCTCGCGGTCCTGTACGCGGGCACGCTGCTCTCCCTCACCGTCCTCGGGCTCCCGTTCGTCGCCCTGGGCCTCACGGCCGCGCGCGGTCTGGGCGGGCTGCACCGAAGGCTGACGACCCGGCTGCTCGGCGTCGTCGTCGAGCCGCCCCGTCCACGGCACCGGCCGCCCGGTGCGCTCGCGCGCCTGCGCGCCGCCCTGGGCGACACGGTGGCCTGGCGCTCCCTGCTCTACCTGCTGCTGCGCCTGCCGCTCGGGGTGCTGGGCTTCGCCGCCGCCTTCCTGCTGCCGCTCGGCTGCTGCTGGCTGCTGGGCTTCCCGTTCTGGGTCCGGCTGCTGGAGCAGGGCCGGCCCGCCGGCCGGCTGGACGTCGCCGCCGTGCTGCTGGGCGCCGCGCTGGCCGTCGCCGTTCCCGGCGCGATCCGCGCGGCGGGCGCGGCCGAGCGCCGCCTGGCCCGCGGGCTGCTCGGCCCGGCCCGCACCGAGCAGCGGGTCACCCAGCTGGAACACGCCCGCGCCACACTCTCGGCGGCCAACACCGACCGGCTCCGCCGCCTGGAACGGGACCTGCACGACGGCACCCAGGCCCGGCTGGTGGCCCTCGCCATCACGCTCTCCCTGGCCGACGACGCCCTCGATCCCCGGGCGGCGGCCGCCCGCGACGCCGACCGGCTGCGCACCCTGCTCGACCGCGCCCGCACCCAGACCGACGACACCATCGCCGAACTGCGCCGCCTCACCCGCGGCATCCACCCGGTCGCGCTCGACGGCGGCCTCGCCCAGGCGCTGCCCGGCCTCGCCGGCACCGTCCCGGTACCGGTCGCCGTCCGCCTCGACCTGCTCGAACGGCCCGACCCGGCAATCGAGGAGGCCGTCTACTACTGCGCCGCCGAGCTGCTCACCAACGTCGCCAAGCACAGCGGGGCCAGCGCCGCCGAGCTGACGGTGACCTCCGCGGCGGGGCGGCTGCGGCTCACGGTCCGCGACGACGGACGCGGCGGCGCCGCCACCGGCGCCCCACCCGGCGTCGTCGACGGCGCTCGCGGCAGGCAGGGAGGGGCCGCCCGCGCCGGGGCGGACGGCGGAACGGGACTCGCCGGGCTGCGCGAACGGCTGACCGCCGTCGACGGCTCCCTGCACATCGCGAGCCCGCAGGGCGGGCCCACAGTGGTCACCGCCGAACTGCCGGTCGCGCTCTGAGACCGCCTCAGCTCCCGCCCTCCGCCAGATAGGTGAGCACCGCCTTCACCCGGCGGTTGTCCCCGCCGTCCGCCGCCAGGCCGAACTTGGTGAAGACGGCGGCGACGTGCTTCTCCACCGCCCGCTCCGACACCACCAGGTGGCCGGCGATGGCGCGGTTGGAGTGGCCCTGCGCCATCAGCTCCAGCACCTCGCGCTCCCGCGGGGTCAGCGCGTCCACCCGGCTGCGCCGGCCACCGCCCATCAAACCGGTGACCACCTCCGGATCCAGCGCGGTCCCGCCCGCCGCGACCCGCCGCAGCGCCTCCACGAACTCCGAGGTGCGGGCCACCCGTTCCTTCAGCAGGTAGCCGATGCCCGCCGCGCCGCCGGCCAGCAGCCGAGCCGCCCAGACGGTCTCGACGTACTGGGAGAACACCAGGATGCCGACCTCCGGCACGGTGGACCGCAGCTCGATGGCGGCGCGGATGCCCTCGTCCGTGTGGGTGGGCGGCATCCGGATGTCGACCACGGCCACGTCGGGCCGCGTCTCGCCGACCGCGGCCAGCAGTTCGGGGGCCGTGCCGCAGGCCGCCACGACGGTGCAGCCGCGGGCGGTGAGCAACTCGACCAGGCCGTCCCGGAGGATCACGGAGTCCTCGGCCAGGACGACGCGCAGAGGGGAATCGATCATGCACTCATTATTCGGTGGAGGGGCCGGGCAGCCGCATTCGGCCGCCCTCGGCACGGTCGCTTCCGTCCCCGTCTTCGGGGTGGCGGCCGACCCGGTCCGCCGAGGACGCCCGCCGTCCGGTGCTGCGCGCGGCCCGGACGGCCTCGGCCGGAGCCGGGGAGCCACCGTGCCGAGCGGATCCGTCGTGGTCCGGTCCGGTGAAGGGTCGGGGCCGTGGGTGTCGCCGGATCAGCGGAGCGGCAGGGCCAGGTCGGAGGGATCCTCCGGGGTGGAGGCGAAGGCCACGGCGCTGCCGAGCGGGGTGGTGCCGCCGTAGAGGGCGTCGCGGGTGCCGAGGACCAGGGCTAGGCGGTGGCCGGCCGGCACGTCGTAGGCGGTGTCGAAGAGGGTGACGTCGAGTGGGAACGGCCGGCCCGGGGTGCGTCCGCTCCAGCTCTGCGGGCCGTGGGAGATCAGCCGGCCGATGCCGAGGGCGTCCACGTCGTACAGGTAGGCGACCGCCGTGCCGTCCGGGCTGGAGGCGGTGACCGAGGTGTGCAGCCGGGCGGCGCCCCGTACCGAGAGGCCCTGCGGGTACGGCTGTGACTGCCAGGCGCCGGCGGCCGGGCGGGCGAGCAACGGGACGAGAACGGTCGGCGGCTGGTGCAGGGCCTGGTCGACCGCGCCGGACAGCAGCGTCACCCCGGCGCTCGCGCCGGACGGCAGGCCGCCGAGTACGGTCCTCCGCCATTCGCCGGCGGCCGTGCCACCGAGGGCGTCGGCGCCGACGGTCACGTGGTCGGTGCGGGTCGCGACGGACTGCCAGTCGGGGTGGCTCTCGTGGCGGCCGGTCGGGCGGACCTCCAGGTCGACCGGCCGGCGCCGGTCCGCCGGGGCTCCCCTGAGGTGCTGGTCGAGCCAGGAACGGGCGCTGTCCCAGGCCGCGTTGGGGAGCCCGAGCAGACCGGTGAACTCCTGGCTCGCATGGTCGCCCGGGCGCAGCTCCAGACGCTTGGGCACCGTCAGCCGCTGGTAGAAGTCGGTGATCTGGCCGGGGTTGAAGAAGCTGTCGCCCCAGGCGTTGGCCAGCAGGACGGCGGTGCCGTTGGCGTTGATCCGGTCCAGGTAGCGTGCCGGGGAGCGGGTGTCGGCCCAGCGGATGACGCCGGGCAGGGCGCGGTTGTCGAAGAGGTCGTCCAGCACCTGGGCGAACTCGGGGCTCCTGCGGCCGGTCGGGGCCTGGATCCCGGCGAGGACGGCGGCCGCCTGGAGGTGCCGGGTCTGCCCGCTGTACAGCGAGTCGGTCAGATCGGCCCAGCCGCTGAGCGAGGCGACGGCCTTGATCCGCGGGTCGAAGGCGGCGCCGAGCAGGGTGAGTCCGCCGCCCAGGGAGAGGCCGACCATGCCGACGTGCTGCGGGTCGGCGGGCGTCCGGGCGAGGGCCCAGTCGATCACCGCGGAGATGTCGGCCACGTCCTTGGGCCCGGCCACGTCGACCTCGCCGCCGGAGGCCCAGAAGCCGCGCACGGTGTAGGTGACGACGACATACCCGTCCTCGGCGAGCGCGCGACTCTGGGCGACGTACTCCAGGTCGTTCTGCCCCCAGCTGGCGGGCTGCACCACCAGCGGGTAGCGCCCTTGCGGGTCGGCGCCGGGGGTGCCGGGGGGCGGGGTGAAGACGTCGGCCTTCAGGACGACGCCGTCCTTCGCCGGGATGTCGGCCGTCCGGAACCCCGCGGCGCGGTGTGCGGACAGCACCGGTCCGGCCGGGGCGGCGTCCGCGGGCCGCGCAACGGCGCCCGCGCCGAGGGCGACCGCCGCGGCGAGTACCACGCCCGCCGCCCGCTGTGCGCTGCTCCGCCTGGACCGTTCCATCGCTGCCCCTTGAGTTCGAACCGCTCGGCGCTCGAACCACGTGACCTTCGCACCGACGTGACTGGGGATCGTAGCGATCCGGCGGGTCTTCGGAGGAGGCGACGACCGGCCAAACTACTGGCCGGTAATGTTGCTGCGGGGGCGTCGGCCCCGGCGGCCCGGCCCGGACCGCCACCCGTGGTGAGGGACGGGGTTCGGGTGCGGGCCGGGGTCTCGGCGCGGTCGTCAGCTGAGGGTGCGGACCGCGGTGGCGTCGTAGGGGTGCAGGTCCGCGAAACGGCCGGCGAGGACCTTGGCGGCCCACTGCGGGTCCTGCAGCAGGGCGCGGCCTACGGCGACCAGGTCGAACTCCTCGCGCTCCAGCCGGTCGAGCAGGTCGTCGATGCCCTGGACCGGGGCGCCCTCGCCCATGAAGGCCCGGACGAAGTCGCCGTCGAGGCCGACCGAGCCGACGGTGATGGCGGGCCGGCCGGTGAGCTTCCTGGTCCAGCCGGCCAGGTTGAGGTCCGAGCCGTCGAACTCGGGCAGCCAGTAGCGGCGGGTCGAGGCGTGGAAGGCGTCGACGCCGGCGGCGGCGAGCGGGGCGAGGATCGCCTCCAGTTCCCGGGGGGTCTCGGCGAGCCGGGCGTCGTAGTTCTCCGACTTCCACTGCGAGTACCGGAAGATCACCGGGAATCCGGGCGAGACGGCCTCGCGCACCGCGGCGACGAGCTCGGCGGTGAACCTCGTCCGGGCGACCGGGTCGCCGCCGTAGGCGTCGGTGCGGCGGTTGGTGCCCGCCCACAGGAACTGGTCGAGCAGGTAGCCGTGGGCTCCGTGCAACTCGACGCCGTCGAAGCCGATCCGCTCGGCGGCCGCGGCAGCCTCGGCGAACGCGCCGATGACGGCGTCCAGGTCGGTCCGGGTCATCGCCCGCCCCGTTCCCTCGGTGCCGTCCAGCCGCACGCCGGAGGGGCCGATGGCGGGGGCGTCGGCGAACGGCGGGTCGCCCTGCCGGCGCACCATGCCGATGTGCCAGAGCTGCGGAACGATGGTGCCGCCCGCCTCGTGGACGTCCTCGGCCACCCGGGCCCACCCGGCCAGCTGCTCCTCGCCGTGGAAGCGCGGGACGTCGTCGCTCTGGCCCGCGGACTCGTGGCCGACGTACGTCCCCTCGGTCACGATCAGGCCGACGCCCGCGGCGGCGCGGCGGGCGTAGTACGAGCGCACGTCCTCGCCGGGCACGCCGCCCGGGGAGAACCTGCGGGTCATCGGCGCCATCACGATGCGGTTGGGCACGGTCAGCCCGTTGATCGTGACGGGCCGGGACAGGATCTCGGCCGCGCGGGTGGCGGCGGGGGCGGCAGGCTCGGTGACGGTCATGGGCTTCCTCGCGGGTGCCGGCGGTGTGTGCCGGGACGGAAAGGGCTGCCCGTGCCAACCACCTCGACGGCCCCGGCATTTCACCGGCCGCGCGAATCTCGCGGTGATCCGCGTCACGCGGCCGCGGGGCCCCGGCCGTGCGGCGCACTCGCGGCTGCGCGGTCTGCTCCGGCCGGTCGGCGGGACGCGGCCCCGGCTCCGCCGCCGGGCAGGGTGGCGGCGGACCGAGTGCGCCGGCGCGTCCTCGTCGGGCGTGAGCTATCCGGTGACGGGTTGCGGAGCGCCGGAGTGCCGAGTGCGGTGTCCGGAATCGAGTTCCAGACGGGAACCGGTGAAGTCGGCGCGCAGGCGGCGGTCGTGAGTGACGATGACGACCGCGCCCGGGTAGTCGGTCAGCGCTGCCTGGAGGTGTTCGACCAGGGCGGGCGAGAGGTGGTTGGTGGGCTCGTCCAGCAGCAGCAGGTCGACCGGTCGGCTGACCAGGCGGGCCAGTTCGATTCGCCGCTGCTGCCCGTAGGACAGGGTGCCGACCGTGAGCTGCAGATCCGACGGATGGAAGAGACCGAGTGCGAGGAGCGCGTCGGCGTGGTCGTCCGGGGCCCCGGCGCGCCCGTGGGCGAAGGCCTGGAGCACGGTCAGCTCCGGAGCCCACTCGGTGGCGTCCTGCCGCAGGTGGCCGATACGGCCCCGGGTGCGGACCGTGCCCTCGTCGGGTCGCAGTTCGCCGGCGAGGAGCCGCATCAGGGTGGTCTTGCCCGTGCCGTTCGGGCCGGTGACGAGCAGGCGCTCACCGGCTGCGACGTGCAGTGAGGAGAGGCGGAGGCGGTCCGCGACGCGGATGCCGGTGAGTTCGGCCGCGGGCTGCCCGGCCTGCCAGAGCGGTGCGGACCGCGCGGCGTCGACGGTGGCCGTACCGCCGAGGTCGGGAGTGAAGACCAGGGGTTCCGGCGGCGGCGCGACCGGGCGGGCGGTGAGCCGTGCGACGCGCTCCTTCGCATTGCGGACGCGGCTCATGGCGCCGTGGCCGCGTCCCCGGCTGCGGAAGCCGCCGTGGCCGAACACGGACAGGGGCAGCTTGCGCGGGATTCCGTCGAGGCGGGCGACGTTGGTGGAGGCCAGCCTGGTGTTGCGGGCCAGTTCGGTGCGCCAGTCCGCGTACGCGCGCACCCGGTACCGGTGCTCGGCCGCCTTGGTGGCGAGGTACCCGTCGTAGCCGTCGCCGTGGCGGGTGACCCTGCCCTCGGCGATCTCCAGGATGGTCGTGGTGACGCGTTCGAGGAACACCCGGTCGTGCGTGACCGCCAGGACGGTGCCCCGGTGCGCGCGAAGGTGGTCCTCCAGCCAGGCCAGCGCCTGGTCGTCGAGGTCGTTGGTCGGCTCGTCCAGGAGCAGCAGTTCGGGTTGTGACGCGAGGGTGGCGGCCAGCGCCAGCCGTGACCGCTCGCCGCCGGACAGCGTGCCCAGGGCCCGGGCCCGTTCCAGGACGGGCAGACCGAGGCCGTGCAGCGCGATGTCCACGCGGGCGTCCGCCTCGTATCCGGCGCGGGACTCGTAGCGGCCGACCAGTTCCGCGTAGGCGTCCAGGGCCGGGGCGAGCGCCTCCGGGCCGAGGCCGCCCAGCGCGGCCTCGGCCCGGCGCATGCGTAGCTCCAGGTCACGCAGGTCGGCCAGCGCGAGGTCGATCGCGTGCTGGACGGTGGCGTGCGGGGGCAGGGCCAGGGACTGGGCGAGGTAGCCGACGCCTCCGGAGGCGACCACGGTGACCTCGCCGTGGTCGGGACGGTCGGCGCCGGCGACGAGCCGGAGCAGGGTGGACTTGCCCGCGCCGTTGTCGCCGATGATCCCGGCCTTCTCACCGGGCCTGACGGTGAAGGACACGGTGTCCAGGACGGTGCGGTCGTCGAAGCGGCGAGTGACGTTCTGCAGGGAGAGCTGTGAGCGGAGCATGGGCGGGTCCCCCTGTTCTCGGCGCGGCTGCCGGCGGGATCGGGTGGTCGGGGCGTGTGTGTTCGGCGCGTCGGTTGCTGAACGGGAGCGCGCCGGGTACCGGGGCTGCACGACTGTCTGGTCGGCGGGAACGGCCGGGGTGCGTATGAGCGGGCCTCCTTGAGCGGATCGATGACTGGTGAGACGAACCGTCTCGTCTCGTGTTGCTCAACTCTGCAGTACGCGCGGTTCCGCGTCAAGACGAACCGTTCCGTCTCGCCGAGCCCCTGTGTGTGCGGGCCCGGTCGTCGCTCTCGTGTCGCGCCGTCAGGTTGGTCGGCGGTCGGATGGCGGTGCGTTCGGTGGCGTTCCGTCAGGCGGTAGCGGTCCGAGGGTATGGCGATGTCGGAGGCCCGCCCGGAGGTCGGGTGCCTCAAACCGATGACATAGGCTGCCGAACGGCCGCGCGGCCGAGAGGTCCGATGGAAGAGGAGCCGATGGCGCCCCAACGAGACGTCGGAATACCGGGGGCCGTCACTGACGGGACGGCTGGGCCCGGCCTCGGCGGCACGTGGATCTCCGCGCTCTCCTCCGAGGAGTTCGCGGCGATCAAAGGTGTCGGGTTTGATCCGGTCGGGCACGTGTTCGGCGCGGCCGTCTTCAACATCGGGTACACCGGCGTCTGGGGCTGCCCGGGCGCGTGATCGGCCACGGACGGCCGGAAGGCGTCTACTCGCGGTGGGAGTCGTCCTACTCCCTGCTGGTGAAGACGCTGTACGCGGCGCGCACGCTGGCGCTGGCCCGTGCGGTCTCCGGGTGTCGCGCGCTCGGAGGCGACGGCATCGTCGGGGTGGAGCTGAGGGTCGGGGAATTCCCAGCCGGGGGAATGGAGTTCACCGCGTGCGGCACCGCCGTCCGGGCCTGTTCGCGAACCCGGCCGCGCCGGCCCTTCACATCGCACCTGGGCGGCCGGGACTTCGCCAAGCTCGTCCGCACCGGATGGGTTCCCACCGGACTCGCCTTCGGCATCGCCGTCGAGACCCGGCACGACGACTGGCGCAGCCCCGGCCGGATCCGCTGGACCGCCGCGGACCAGAAGGTCGACGGCTACGCCCAGCTGATCAACCACGCCCGCCGCAACGCCCGGAACCGGTCGGCCCTCGACGCCGCCAAGCGCGGTGGTGACGGAGTCGTGCTCGACGACGCGGAGTTGACGGTCAGTGAGGGTGAGTGCACCGCATTCGGATCCTCGCGCGACCTCATCGCGGAGGCGGTCTTCGTCGGCACCTCCATCCCCCGGTTCGGCCGCGCCGGGCGGCCCGCCGGGCCCGGACCACTGACCATCATGAGACTGGAGCGCGAGCACTGAGATGACCGATCGAACGGGGGTGGGGACCGGCCGGGGAAGCCGCGCGGCCGGCTGCGGAGGATGTGCCGGAGGGCGCGATGCGGCGGCTCGCGCAGCTCCAACCGGGGGAGAAGGGCTCGCTCTTCACCTCGGACCTGACGGTGAACGAGTTCCTGCTGGTGCGAGAGGCCGGCTTCCGCCCGCTCGGCCTCGTCCTCGGCTCCTCGGTGTACCGCGTCGGCATCCAGCTCGGCCGGTGGTCGAAGAACCAGGAGCTGACCAAGCTGTCGCAGGCCCTTTACCATGCGCGCGAGTTGGCGCTGAGCCGGATGGAGGCGGAGGCAAGCGCCTTGGGCGCGGACGGGATCGTGGGGGTGCGGCTGGACATCGAGTTCAAGGAGTTCGGTCAGGACATCGCCGAGTTCATCGCGGTCGGTACGGCGGTGAAGGCGGACGGAGCGGACCCGGGGGTGGGCGGTACCTGGCTCAACAACAAGGGCAAGCCGTTCACCTCGGACCTTTCGGGCCAGGACTTCTGGACACTGGTCCAGGCCGGTTACGCACCGTTGGACCTGGTCATGGGGTCCTGCGTCTACCACGTATGACCTGGTCGGTGACCGTTGCCACGCAGCGCTGTTCGCTGCACGCGCCGAGACTGACCACCGCTTCGGCCGCTCCCGCGCCGGCCCCGGCGGACCGGAGGTGTGACGGTGAGTGGCCGGAGCCGGAGCCGGGCGGGGCCCGGCTGCCGGAGTCGGCCGCGGCACCGGTCCGGTACGGGGCCGCAGTCGATCCTTGCGGTACCGGGTGGGCATGACGGAGGATCAGACCGACCCGCCATGATCGACTTCTGCTCGGTCACGGCGGCCGGCCGATTCTCTTCCACCGGGGGGTACCGATGACCACGCACCCAGACCGCAGGCACGACGGCGGCACCGAGGAGGCCGGGCGCAGGCCCGGCCGCCGGGCGCTGCTGGCAGGCATGACCGGGGCGGGGGCGCTCGCGGGCGGCATCGCCCTCGGCGCCCGCAGCGCCTCGGCGGCGCCCGCGGCGGTCACCGCCGGCCCGGCCGACTACGTGGTCGACGTCATCGCCAAGGGCGCCGACGCCACCGGCCGCACGCCCAGCGACGACGCGTTCCGCAGTGCCGCCCTGGAACTGCTCGGGGGCGCCCCCAAGACCGGCTACTCGCCCAAGAAGGTGCTGCTGGTCCCGCCGGGCACGTACCTGCTGACCCGGCCCGACTCGCTGCTGCCGATCACCCACGGCACCGAGAACCCCGGCGTGATCGACGGCATCTCCATCAGCGGGTACGGCAAGCGGCTCTCGCGCGTCGTCTACGCGCCGACCACCCCGAACACGGTCCTCTGGACCAACGACGACCGCTACAAGAACATCCGCTTCAGTGGCCTGACCTTCGAGAGCCGCGACGCCACCGCCACCTTCAACCTCGCGCTCTCCTCCAAGGCGAAGGGCGTCCAGGACACCTGGTACACCGACGTCGAGTGGCACGGCACCTGGAAGGCAGGCATCGTCCTGGACGGGCCGGCCGGCACCTCCAACCTCAACAGCGAGATGGGCTGGGACCACTGCCAGATCAGCGGCTCCTACGCCGACGCCTTCCTGGTGATGGGCGGCAAGCCGGCCGAGGGCCAGCAGGACCAGTTCCTCAACTACTGGTTCCGTGACTGCAAGGTCGAGTTCCAGTCCGGCATCTTCGTGCGCAACGAGCGCGGCGGGTCGATGAACTTCATCGGCGGCTCGTACGTCCTCGTGGACGAGAAGTCGACCGGCACCTTCTTCAAGCTGAACGCCAACAGCCCGCGGAACGACTCGGTGATGCGGCTGTACGCGCAGGGCATCCGCTTCGAGGTGCGCGGCAGTGATCACAAGGTGATCGACTCGGCCTGGTACAAGGGCACCGTCACCTTCGTCTCCTGCGACGACACCGCGAACTCCTTCAAGTCCTTCGCCTCCGGCGCCACCCCGCACGTCTACCGCTTCAACGCGGTCAACCCCTCACGCGGGCCGATGATCCGCTATCAGGACTGTGCCCTGCTCGGCTACCACCACGTGACGACGGCCACCGCCACCACGGCCGGCAAGGTGCTCTACGACGGCTGCCGCTTCGCCGACATGACCACCGCCGCCACCGCCCTGCGCTGGACCGGCCCCGCCCCCTGGTACGAGTTCCGCGACTGCCTCGGAGAGGGCGTCCGCATCCCCGACGTCAAGGGCCCGTAGAGCGCTCGTCCCGGCACCACCGCCGTGGCGCCGCTCGCTCCGGCGCGGGCGGCGGTGGTGCCGGCCGGCCACGCTCCCGGCGGGACTGCCGACCGCCGAAGCGGCCGGGGTGCCGTGGACGGCCCCGAAGCCGTGCTGCCCGGGGCCCGGGAGGCGGCGGCCTGGCGCGGGTGGACCCGCGGGCCCGGCCCGGGAACAGCCCCCGATCGAGCGCCCGTTGCACCGGGCCGGCCTCACCCGGCATGGCCCGGACCGTGTCGGAGCCGCCAACGGGCTGCCGTCCGCACCGGCTGCGGAGAACGCCACTGCGCAGGTCCCGCCGGTGGAGGCGGTCCGTCACCCGGCCCGGGCATGGGAAGATCGTCGACGATGTGCGAGGCGTGCGGGGCCGCTTGAAGCGCGCGCCGTTCGACGCGCGTTCTGCTCTGCGCCGTCCGGAGCCGGGTGGGTGCCGGGTGCCTGGTGTACGAGTGATGGGGGCTTGGGATGTGGCTCAGCGCTTCCGCCGCCGATGCGGCGGTGGCGGACAGGTTCGAGTGGTTCAACGACATCGTCGCCAGCTCCCTGATCCCCGTCGGACTGCGCAGCGACCACGCGGGCGCCTTCGAGGCCGACGTTTCCGTGCTCGACCTCGGCGCGGTGCAGGTGTCGAGGTTCTCCCACGTGTCCCTCGACTCGAAGCGCACCGCCGCGCACATCCGGCAGGGGGACCCGGAGCAGTACCAGCTGGCCCTCGTGACGGGGAACCCGATGTGGATCTCCCAGCAGGGCAACGACTCGGGCCTGATCGCCGGTGACCTGGTGCTCTGGAACAGCTCCCGTCCCCAGGTGGCCGGCTGCGGCGGCGAGGGCGGCCGGTCGAACTCCGTCATCCTGCACCTGCCCCGGACCGCCCTGCCCCTGCGGGCCGAGCAGATGGACCGCCTGCTCGCCACGCGCATCTGCGCGCAGACGGGCCTGGGCGCGATCCTGGCCGGCTTCCTCACCACGCTGACCACCCACGGCGCCGACTGCCGGCCCGAAGACCTGGCCCGGATGGGGCGGATCGCCCTGGACCTGACCGCCGCCTGCCTCGCCGATCAACTCGGCACCCCCGGCGACCTGCCGGCCGAGACGCGGGCGCGGGCCATGCGGGAGCGGATCGACACCTTCATCGACGACAACCTCACCGACCCGGGCCTCACCCCGCACGCGATCGCCGCCCACCACGGCCTCTCCCTGCGGACCCTGTACGAGCTCTTCCGCGACCGGGACGAGAGCGTCGCCGCGACCGTCCGCCGACGCCGGCTCGAACGGTGCCGCACCGATCTCGCCCGCCCCGAACTGCGCGGCCACCCCGTCCAGGCGATCGCCGCGCGCTGGGGCTTCGCCAGCGCCTCCGGCTTCAGTCGCACCTTCCGCGAGGTCTACGGCATCACCCCCACCGAGTACCGTGACCACGCCCTGCACGGTCTGCCGGACGGCCCGTCCTGCCTCGGCGCACGCAACACCAAGGAATCCCGCACACTTCGGATACCCCGGCAGGCCAAGCGCTCCTAGGCTCCTGCCCTACAGGCATCGGCCGTGATCGACGAGGGTGAGGGGCTCCTCCGAAGAACAGCACAAGCCGGCGACCCGCTGCTCCCGGAGCCACCCGGAGGAGGCCTGCGGCACGACACGCCCGGCGCTCGGAAGGCCGCGGCCGACCGGTCGCCGAGCCAAGTGCCGAAACCCTTCGGGTGATCCACTACGCTGATCCGCCGAGACCGGGCCGCGTGCGGGCCGGCGCCGGGCGGCCACGGGGCCGGCGGTGCCGCCGCCGGGCAGGTCGCGGACGAGCGAACGCAGGCAGGAACGGGGGCGGTTGTGGCGGGGTACACGGTCAGACCGGACGAGTTGGACGGCGCCGGCAAGGCGGGCAAGGAGGTCGCCGGGCAGCTGCGCGGGGAGCTCCCGGGCTACACGCAGGAACACTACTCGGACCCGAAGAGCGCGGACGCGCCGAGCAACGGGTTGTACGGCTGGAAGGTCGGCAGCGCCGCCGACCGCTGCTGGGACGTGTGGCACACCCACCTGACCAGGCTGGCCGGCCAGCTGGAGGGCGCGGCGGGCAACCTGATCACCACTGCCGAGAACTATCGCAAGGCCGAGCAGACCGGCGTCCTCCGGCTCGACGGCACGCCCGGGGGTGCACAGTGAGCGAGGAGGTGTACTGGAACAAGCTGCTCTACGCCGACGTCAGCCACCTGCACGCCGCAGCCGACCGGTGGGAATCCGTTGCGCAGAAGCTCACCCATCACGCCGCCGACTGGCGCGCCAAGACCCACCAACGGGTGCTCGACTCCGGCTGGACCGGCGACGCGGCCAGCGCGGCCGAGGCGCAGCTGGGCGTTTTGGAAGGCCAGTTGAAGAACTGTCAGCAGGAGATCGAGAGCATCCGCCTGCGGTTCCGCAATGCCGCCGACGACCTCCTGCTCCTGAAGGCCGACCAGGCCGCGCTGAAGCACGACTGCGAGGCCCAGGGCTTCTGGCTGTTCGAGTCGAACGGCCGGCTGCCCCAGGTCCGCATCAAGATGGAGGACGACGCGAGCGGCTCCCCGGGCATGGTGGGGAACGACCCGGAGTTCCAGAGGCAGCTGAGCGCCCTGAAGGCCAGGCGCCCGGAGATCGAGCAGAGGATCAAGGAGTTCGACGAGCGGATCGGTGGCTCCGACGAGCGTTGGGCGAGCAGCATCGACCACCTCGCCGACGCGGGCCAGAAGGACACGGTCGACGACCGGACCGCGTCGGACGACTTCCTCCACAGCCAGTGGAACAGCGTCATCCCCCCTGAGATCCAGGACAACAAGGACCCGAAGGCCTCCGCGGACTGGTGGAACTCGCTGCCCGAGAGCACCCGCCAGCAGCTGCTCAAGGACTTCCCCGGCGTGATCGGCAACACCGACGGCATCCCGGCTCAGGACCGGGACGCCGCGAACCGGCTCTACCTGCCGCAACTGCGCGAGCAGATGGCCACCCAGCTGGCCGGCGGGCACCCCGACCCCGGGGTGACGCAGGCCAGGCTGGACGGGCTGAACGCCCTGCAGAAGCAGCTCGACACGCCGTCCAACCCGCCGATGATGCTGCTCGGGGTGGGGGGCAAGGGCCCGATCGTGTCCTACGGGAACCCTGACCAGGCGACGAACATCGCCAGCTACGTCCCCGCCAGAGGCGGACTGGACGAGACCTTCGTCAACGGCGACCTCGGCTACGGCCGCCAGCTCGCGGTGGCCGCCCACCAGGCCGATCCCAAGACGTCCACCGCCACCGTGGTCTGGATGAACTACGACCCGCCGCCCCGGGTGGCCGCCACCTCGATCTCGATGACCGGCGGGTCCGGCGGGGGCGACGACGGAAGCCAGCCGTTCAGCCAGTTCCAGAACGGCCTGAAGGTCACCCACGACGGCCGGCAGCCCAACCTGACGGCGATCGGCACCGGCGACCACAACGGCACGCTGATGGGCGCCACCCAGGGCACCGGCTGGTCGGGCAACACCGTGGTGACCGGTGAAAGCGGCTGGTCGGAGGAGATGGAGGTGAGGAACGTCGCGCTGCGCACCGCCGCCGACGCCGATCTCGGCGACCCCGCCACCCTCAAGGCCACCGCCAATGTGGTCACCGGGCACGCCGACCGCAACAAGCCGATGGCGCCGAGGTGAGCGGGGGTTGGGCCGTGGCCCGGGGAGATCACGGGGCCGAGGACCAGGCGGGTGCCGCGAACCGCTGCGAGGCCCTGCTCCAGCACACGCTGGACGCGGTCCGGCCCGCGTTGACCTGGCAGCACGGTGCCCCGGCCGCAGGCGAGGTGATGCCCGGCCACGGGACGCCGGACGGCCCCGCCCGGTGGTACGTCAGCCGTAACCGCAACGTCCTGACGGTGATCTCGCCGGCCCGGCGCGGCGCCCTGCTCGGCGTGGTCGAGCGGCACTGGCGCCGCAGCGGATACACCATCAGCTCGGTCAACGCCGACCACGAGATGCCGGGGATCTACGCCACCGCCGTCGACGGCTACCGTCTGGGGCTGGACTTCGGCACCGCGGGAAACGCCTATCTGACGGCCACCTCGCCCCCGGTCGCCAGGGCCGAGCGGATCGGCCACCCGCCGGGCACTCCGGGCATCGCCCGGTACCCGGGAGGTCACGCGGACCTGGCGCCGGCGCCCTCGGCGTTCTGCCCGTTCTGGTCGGTCCGCGACGGCGGCTGAGCGCGGCGGTCACACCGCCGGCGCCCCACCGGTCGGCCGGGAGGGGCTACCCCCGCGGCACGGCGAAGTGGGTCAGCCCGGCCGACCCCGGGCGCAGCCGCGGCCAGGGCGCGGCCGTCGCGAGCACTGCGATGGCGCTGGTGGGGAACTTCTCCCGGATCCGGTCGAGGTCCGCGTCACGGGCCGCGGCGCCGGGGCCCCGGGATCACGGTCGGCCAGTGCCAGCACCAGTTCCGCCAGGACGGGCTGGTGACCGACCAGCAGGACCGTCCCCGCCGTGGGGGACACCGTGCGCAGTACGTCGACCAGGCCGTTCGCGTCGGCCTCGTACACCCGTGGGTCGTGGACGACCGGCGGTGCCTCCGGCCACTCGGCGGAGGCCAGCTCCCAGGTCTCGGCGGCCCGCCGGGCGGGCGAGCAGATCGCGTGGTCCGGTACCAGCTCGTGGTCGAGCAGCCAGCGCCCCGCCGCCGGCGCGTCCCGGAGGCCGCGGGCGGCCAGCGGTCGCTCCACGTCCCGGACGTCGGGCCACGCGGACTTCGCGTGCCGCAGCACGATCAGTCGCCACATACCCGCACCCCCGTCGTCATGCCCGTAACCTCGTCGTCCCGGTGATGCTCACCCGGCCAGTAGGCCACCGCGAGCGCCGGGCGCGCCAGCGCGGGGGTGTGCTCGTCACCCGGACGAGGTGCAGGCGGTCAGAGAAGTGCGCCGCGCCGCGCCCGTGCCCCCGGGGGTCGGGGGCACTCACCCCGCACCCGGGCCGAATCGTCGCCGGTACGCCGACGGGGCCAGACCCGTCGCCCGGCGCATCGACGCCCGCAGGTTCGCGGCGGTGCCCAGCCCGCTGTTCCGGGCGACCAGCTCGAACCGCGACTCGCCCCGCTCGATCAGCCGGCACGCCAGCGCCACCCGCTCCCGGGTCAGCCACGCCAGCGGGGTCGTGCCCAGCTGCGCCCGGAAGCGGCGGTGCAGCGTCGCCGGGCTGACCGCGGCGCGCGCGGCCAGGTCGGACACGGTGAGCGGCACGTCCAGCCGCTCCTGGGCCCAGGCCAGCACCGGCGCCAGGGACTCGTCCGGGACGGCGGGCACCGGTCGCTCGATGAACTGCTGCTGCCCGCCGTCGCGGTGTGCGGCGAAGACCAGCCGCCGACTGACCGCGTTGGCGACCTCCGCGCCGTGGTCGCGGCGTACGACGTGCAGTCCGAGGTCGAGCGCGGCTGCGCTGCCCGCCGCGGTGAGGATGTCGCCGTCGTCGACGAACAGGACGTTCTCCTCCAGGTGTACCGACGGGAAGCGCACCCGGAAGGCGTCCGCCCACTGCCAGTGCGCGGTGGCCCGGCGCCCGTCGAGGACCCCGGCCTCGGCGAGTGTGAAGGCGCCGCTGCAGAAGCCCACCAGCCGGGCGCCGCGGGCGTGCGCCCGCCGGACGGCGTCGAGCACGGCGGGTCGGCGCGGCACCTCGACATCGGGCCGGTTCGGGACGATCAGGGTGTCGGCGTCGTCGGCCGCCTCCAGGCCCGTGACGCCGGTGAGCGTGAAGAAGCCGTCCCGCATCGCCGTCCGCGGTTGTGGCGAGCAGAGCCGGAAGTCGTAGAGGTCCCGGCCGAGCTCCGGTCGGCGTAGGCCGAACACTTCGGTGGCGCAGCCGAGTTCAAACGGGTTGGAGTTCTCGTCCACGATCACGACGACCCGGTGGAGGTGTTCCCGGGCGGGCGGCTGAGAGGAATCATGCGGCATGTGCGATTCATAGCACTCGTCCCGGTCGCCTCGCCGCGCCAGGATGGGGTCCATGGACGACACGAGCGCCGCGAACCGCGAACCCATCTCCCTCGACGAGGCCCTGGCCTCGTTCGACACCCTCTGGAGCCCCCGCATCGTCACCAGCGTCAACGACTACGACGTGCGCGTCGCCAAGGTCAGGGGCGAGCACCTGTGGCACGCCCACGACGACACCGACGAGTTCTTCCTGGTCCTCGACGGCGAGCTGTTCATCTCCCTGCGCGAACCGGACGGCGAGCGCACCGTCCGCCTCCCGCGCGGCGCCGTCTTCACCGTCCCCCGCGGCACCGAGCACAAGCCCCACGCCCCGGGCGGCGCGGCCATCCTGATGGTCGAACCCTCCGGCACCCCCACCGTCGGCGACCGCCACGACCCCGTCCCCGCCCACGTGGACGCCAGCACGGGCCACCCCCTGACCCCCTGAGGCCGGGCCGCCGCGCCCCGGGCTGCTGCCCAGGGGGCCGTGAGGTAGCACGACCGCAGCCGGGCAGGGTGCCCGCCGCGTGGAGGACGCCGGCGCGCCGGACCGGTCGTGACCCGGCCCGGCTGCGATCCGATCGTGCTCCCGGCCTCGGGCCGGACCCGGGTCGGACTCAGACCCGTTCCCGGTGCGTGCCCGCGGTCAGGGCCCAGATGACGAAGACATCGATGGCGATCATGATGACCGACCAGAACGGGTAGTAGGGCAGCCACAGGAAGTTGGCGATCATGTTCAGGCCTGCGGCGACGACACCGAGGATCCGTGCCCACATCGCGCCGGTGAAGAGCACGAAGCCCGCCACCACGATGATGAGGCCCAGGATCAGGTGCAGCCAGCCCCAGCCGGTGACGTCGAACTTGTAGACGTAGTTGCCGGTGATGACATAGCGGTCGTCGTTGACGATGGCGCCGATCCCCTGGAGGACGGCCATCGCCCCACCGAAGATCATCAGGCAGGCTGCGAAGGCGGTCCAGCCGGTCGCGAACGGCTTCCGGCTGACACCCGCCGATCCACTGCTGACGTTGCTGGCCATGCTCTGGCTCCCTCGGAGAGATGCGTCGCCCGTTTCCGGGCCACCCGGTCGGAGGCCTCCCTCACCAAAGTGCCACGACCGCGATGCGGCTGCTACTCGGAGTTCGCACGCCCCGGCTCGCCGGCTCCGCAGGGGCGGCCCACCGGGGCCGTCCGCCGGGCCGTCCACCCGGGCGGCTCACTGTCCGTGCGGCCCCCGCGGCGGTTGCCTACGGTCGGACACGGCGCCCCGCACGGACGCCCCCGGCCTCGCACGAGGCGCGCACCGAGCATGACGACCCCTGGAGATGACCGGACATGCCCTCTACTTCCGATACCCCCGTCCTCGACACCCTCATGGCCATGACCGCCGACTCGATCGAGCGGTGCGGCATGGCCCCCGACATGATGATCCTCACCCGGATCGCCGCCCTGGCGGCGATGGACGCCCCGGCCGTGTCCTACCTCGCGCACGTCGAACCGGCGATGAGGGAGCACATGACCGCGAGCCAGCTGCAGGACGTGCTGGTCGCGATCGCACCGATCGTCGGTACCGCCCGGGTGATGTCCGCCGCGACCCACATCACCGAGGCACTCGGTGTCGCCATCGCCGTGGCCGAGGCCGACGTCGAGAACGGCATGTAGAGCGCCGCCACCCGGTCCGGCGCCGCCCGGGCGCGTGAGCCCCGGGTGGCGCCGGACTGCTGGTGGGCGCCGTCCGGCCGGCACCGCGGCCCTGCGACGTCCTCGGACGTCCGACGTCCCCGGGGCTCACTCCGGCTGCACGCCGAGGCGCTCGGCCAGGAAGGCGATGATCTCGTCCCGGGCCCGCACGGTGGGGTGGCCGTCCCGGTCGACGAGGTGTGCCGTGACGACACTGTGGGCACAACCGACGACGTCTCGGAAGAAGGACGGCGGGTCCGTGTTCGCCGATCCGGCGTCGAGCACGCGACCGTCGAACGCGTCCCCGAGCAGGGCCCGGTAGGCAGCGAACCGCCGGCCGGTGCACCACCTGTCGTCGGCGAAGCGATAGGCGAGGACCTTCAGTCCGTCCCGTGCCACGCGCTCGGCCACGGCAGCAGCGTCCTCGTCGCTGAGCTCCAGACCGCCGGGGTCGTCGAGCGGGAGCGACGGATGGTTGACCACCGGTGCGACGACGGCGGGTTCGAGAGCCATCGTCAGGGCGAAGTTGCCGGTGAAGCAGAGACCGACGGCGCCGACTCCTGGCCCGCCGCACTCGCCGTGTGCCAGGCGGGCGAGGCCGCGCAGCCACGCGACGACGGGGCTGGTACCGCCACCGGCGAACGCCCGGAACTCGGCGCTGACGCAAGCCCGTCGAGCGACGCTCCCGCCCTCCCCGGCGCGCGGATAGGCACCGTCGACGCCGAAGAGGGAGGGCAGGTACACGGAGAAGCCGGCGTCGCGCACCCAGCGCGCGAACCGCGCGACGTCGGGGCTGATGCCGGGCATCTCGGGCATCACGATGACCGCCGGCCCGGACCCGGAGACGTGCACGGTCTTGTCGACGCCTTCGATGCCGACCGATCTCGGCGAGAAGTCGTCCAGGGGGTCTCGCTGTCCTCGCATCAGTGTCATGACCGAGATGGTGCCGAGTGCCGGCCCCACCGAGAAGCGGCGGCATCGCCAGGTACCCCGGTAATATCGCCATCCGTTCGGAGGCGCCGGAGGAACCGTATGAGTCCACTGCGAGTCGGCGTCCTCGCCTACCCCGGCTGCTTCGCGTCGGAGGTGTACGGCGTCCCCGACCTCCTCGCGATGGCGACTCACGTCGCTGCGGCGTACGGGTCGGTCCAGCCGGCCTACGAGACGTCGGTCGTCTCGCCCCGTCGGCGGGTGATCGCGTCCGGCGGTTCGGCCCTCGACGTCTCGGCGGTGCGCCCGGTGGACGTCCTGATCGTGCCGGGCTTCGAGCTCTCCCCGGCGCTCGATCTGGACACGACGCTCGCGAACCTGCGTCCGGAGGTGGCCTCGATCCGCTCGCAGGCGGCCTCGGGGACCGCGGTCGTGTCGATCTGCGTGGGCGCCTTCCTGGTCGCCGAGGCCGGGCTGCTCGACGGCCGCGAAGCGACCACGTCCTGGTTGTTCGCCGATAGGTTCGCCCGCCGCTACGCCGACGTGCGCCTGCGTCGGGAGAACCTGGTCGTGACCGACCGGGGAGTGACGACCACGGCGGCCTTCGGTGCCATGTACGACTTCGCGCTGCAGTTCGTCCGGGAGCACGACGGCCCTCACGTCGCCCGCAGCACCGCCCGGATCGCCCTCGTCGACGACGCGCGCTCCACGCAGGCCCCCTATGCGGACCCGGCGCTCGTACCCACCGCGGGAAGGGAGTTCTCGCTCGGCGTCAAGCGGTGGCTCGACCAGAACCTCGGCGCTCGCTATGACCTGGCGGCCCTCGCCCGGGAGTTCCACGTGAGCACCAGAACGCTGCTCCGCCGCTTCGTCGCCGAAGCCGGCGAGACGCCACTCGCGTACCTGCAGGCGGTCCGGGTGCGCCGCGCCCGGCACCTGCTGGAGGCGACCGACAGGACGGTCGCAGGCATCGCCGCGGACGTCGGGTACCGCGACCCCGGGACGTTCAGCGGCATCTTCGCCCGACACACGGGGCGGCGCCCGACGGAGTACCGGGCACAGTTCCGTCGGCGCTGAAGCGGCCCGCGCCCCTCAGGCCGCAGCCGTTTGCAGCGGGATCCGTCGGCGGTTCCGGAATCGTCGATCGGGACTCGTCGAAGAATTCATTGCGAATTGAGTCCGGATGTGATCTGCGGCCATCCGAATCTCCTCCGTCGAGGCGCCGGACACATTCGACACGGGAAAGTCAACGTTTACTTTCACGGAATCGGTCTGCATAGTGTCTGGGCGAACCGAGAAGGGGGCTTTTCCTTGTCGCAGATCAGTGACAGCGCCGCACAGCAGGTGGAACTGGAACGGGCGCAGGTGTCCGTCATCGGCGGGCTCTTCGACGAGCGGCTCGCCGGGGCGCGGGCGCAGCTGGGGCAGGTGCTCGCGTCGGCGGCGGGCAGCGCGGGCGAGGTGTACGAGCGGGAGGTGGCAGCCGGGCGGCTGGCGGGGGAGGTGCGCAGGCTGGAGGGAGCCGAGGGCGGGCTGGTCTTCGGCCGGATCGACCTGGCGGACGGGACGGAGCTGCGGATCGGGCGGCTGGGCCTCCAGCGGGACGAGGACGAGCTGCCGGTGCTGGTGGACTGGCGGGCCGAGGCGGCCCGGCCCTTCTACGAGGCGACGCCGGTCCATCCGATGGGGCTGCGACGCCGCCGTCACTTGAGCATGACGGGCCGTACGGTGGTCGGGGTGAGCGACGAGCTGTTGGACGGCTCCGCTCCCACCGCCGGAGACATCGTCGGCGACGGCCCGCTCGCGGCGGCGCTCCAGGCACGGCGAACGGGGCGGATGGGGACGGCGGTGGCGACGCTCCAGGCGGAGCAGGACGCGATCGTCCGGTCGCCGCACCGGGGGGTGACGGTGGTGCAGGGCGGCCCGGGTACCGGGAAGACGGTGGTGGCGCTGCACCGTGCCGCGTACGTGCTGTACGCGTTCCCGAAGGCGGCCGAGCGCGGCGTGCTGGTGCTGGGGCCGAACGCGCGGTTCCTGGACTACATCTCCCAGGTGCTGCCCTCGCTCGGCGAGAACGACGTCGTCCTGGCGACGTGCGAGGAGCTGGCCGGTGTCGTGCCGGGCGCGGTGGACCGGTTCGACGCCGCCCGCCTCAAGGGCGGGGCGGCCCTGGCGGGTGCGCTGGCCGAGGTGGTCCGCGCGCGGCAGGCCCCGGGCGGGGAGTTCACGGTCCGGGTCGGGCAGGAGTGGGTCCGCCTGGAGGAGTGGGAGGTCGCCGAGGCGCGGAAGGCGGCGCAGGCGAGCGGTCTCGCACACAACCCGGCGCGCCGCCGGTTCCGGGAGTCGCTGGTCGACGCCCTGACGAACACGCTGGCGCGCGGCATGGCCGAGACGCTGGAGCGCATCGACGCGGAGGTCGCGCAACTCACCGGGGTCGACCTCGACCGGTTGGCGGCACGGGACCTGCGCAACCTCGGCATCGACGCCGCGCCCGCCACCGGGGCCGAGGAGTTCGACGCCGACGCCGTCCGAGCCGCCCTCCTCGACGACGCGCACGTCGACCGGGCCGTCGAGGACCACTGGCCGCGACTCGTGCCCGGAGACGTGGTCGGCGCCCTGCTGTCGGACGCCGATGCGCTCGCCACGCACCTGCCGCAGCTCACCGACGAGGAACGGGCCGTGCTGCTGCGCGCGCCCGGCGCGCCGTGGGCCGATGCCGACGTACCGCTCCTCGACGAGGCGGCGAGCCTGGTCGACGGCCCGCCCGAGCAGGTCTTCGGGCACGTCGTCGTCGACGAGGCGCAGGAGCTGACCGCCATGCAGTGGCGGACGGTCGTGCGGCGGTGTCCGGGACGGTCGATGACGCTGGTCGGCGACTTCGCGCAGGCGGGCCCGGCCACGGTCGCGCGGGACTGGAACGAGGCGCTCGGCCAGCCCGTCGGCGGGCGCTTCGACCTGCGGACGCTGACCGTCAGCTACCGGACCACGCAGGAGATCCTGGCCACCACCGGGGAACTGCTGAGCCGGATCGCGCCGGGCCAGCCGCCGGTCCGCTCGATCCGTCGTGGTGACGCGCCCCGCACCGTCGCAACGGCACCGGAGCGGCTCGTCACCGATCTCCTCCGCGAGCTGCGGGCGCAGGCCGCCGCGCACCCGGGCGAGCTGCTCGGGGTGATCTGCGCGGACGGAAGGACGGAGGAGCTGGCGGCCGCGGGGGTCGAACGGTACGCCCGGCTGGTACCGGCCTCCGAGGCGCGCGGCCTGGAGTTCGACGAGGCCGTCGTGGTCGACCCGGGCGGGATCGTCGCCGCCCGCCCCGCCGGCGAACGGGACCTCTACGTCGCTCTCACCCGCGCCACCAAGCGCCTGTGCACGGTCACCGTCCAGCCGGCCGGCGGGTAGGAGCGCGGGGTGCCGCGCAGGAAGTCGGCCGCCCGGCTTCCTGCGCGGCACCCGCCGGGCCTGGGCCGTGGCCAGGGACGCCGTCCGTGGCCTGAACACCTCCGGCGGCTCCGCTCGGCTCGAACCCGTCAGGTCACGCTGTCACCCACACCGTCGCCCACGCCGCCGCCCTGACCGCGCCTCACGAGCCGAGCGCCCGGAGGGGCCGGGGGCCTCCGCACGCCCCGGCGGCGGTGCCTCCCCTCGCGGCGGCCCTTCCCGGGTCGGGCCGGGAACGGCGGCGAAGGGCGGACGTCACCAGTGCATCAGCGCCGCCTCGCCGGCGCCCCACGCGGAGTAGATGCGGGCCCGCAGGAGGTAGTTGCGCCCCTGGAAGAGCTTGACGTCCAGGCGGGCGTTGCGGTCCTCGCCGCTGTCGTCCTCGGCGGTGACGTACCGCAGCTCGCCGTTGACCCGCTCGAACAGGGCCATCAGCACGTCGGCGTCCCCGAAGGTGCCGATGGAGTACTTGCGCGTCTCGGTCGGTGAGATCGCGAAATCGACCTGGTCGCCGACTCCGGTCGGGAGCTGCACGGATTCGCGGGGCTTCAGGAGGCGGGGCTGGGCGACGAGCGCCGGGTACCAGGCCAGAACGTCCTCCTTGTCGGTCGCCGACAGGGACAGCGGCTCGGGAATGCCCTGGAGACGGAGCTGCTTCGGCCGCCTGATCCATCCGGGCGAGATGGGGTACTCCATGACCGAGTCCTTGTCGAACATCGAGCCCTCGACCTCGGCCGGGTCCAGCTTGCGGATGATGTTGAAGAAGGTCGTGGCCCGGTCCCAGCGGTTGGGGGGCTGGGCGAGGGCCGCGTAGACCACCTCGTCGTTCCAGTCGATCCCGGCGTTCGGGTTCTGGTGCTCGTGCTCGAAGCCCAGGACGTGCCCGAGCTCGTGCAGCGCGGTGGCACGGCCGGAGGCGTCCGTCAGGTCCCAGCCGTAGCTGGTGGTGGGCTCGCGGCGCGGGACCTGCAGCACGTCCCGGCCCACGGCGGACTCCGACTTGTCCCCCTTGAAGCTGATCCGGACCTCGGCCTCCGAGCTGTCGTCCACCTCTCGGAAGTCCAGACCGATGCCGAGATCCTTCCACTCCGTGACGGCGTTGCGGACGGCGTCCGGCTGGCCGGGCGGGCGATCGGGGCCGCCGGTGTCGAGGAAGCAGTAGTGCAGGACGGTACCGTTCAGCCACCGTTTCCGAACGGTGCGTATCGCGCTGGCGCGAGCCGGCGCCAGGCCTAACCGGGGAGCCGGCGTTGCGGACGGTCTTACGGAACAGAACTTCGGCGCCGGATAGGCCGCCGCCATCTTGCCACCAGCCATGAGGAAACCCTCCCGTCTACGAACCACCGCACGAAAGCGGGCGGTTGAGGTCGCCGAGCCGGCTGTCGGGCCTTTGGGAAGTCTTTCCATCATCGTCTCGCCGCGGGGGGCATACCACAACCCTCCGTCGGCGTCCACATGGGGCGAAATGCCGGAATGCGGAGCCTGCGGCGGCCGTGACGGGCCATCGGCCACCCTCCGCACTTGAACGACTACGCGCGACGCCGTGTCATCGCGCCACTGCGATGGGTGGTGGCGCAGCGTCTTCGTGGCGGAACCGTTTTGCCTGCCAAGCCTGTGAGGCTGTACTGTTTCTTCTGCCGACGCGGGGTGGAGCAGCTCGGTAGCTCGCTGGGCTCATAACCCAGAGGTCGCAGGTTCAAATCCTGTCCCCGCTACGAGAATGAACGGCCCGGAACGAACTGTTCCGGGCCGTTCTGTTCATGTGCGCGTGGAACGCGTTCGGGAACCGCGGCGGCTTCGGGGCCCGTCGGTCCGAGGTGCACTGTCCGGGTGGCCCGGGACCGCGGGCCGGATCATCGAGCGGATCCCCCGCGACCGCTCAGGAACCTCCGGACCGGCTCACCGGGCCAGGCGCGCCACGGCCAGGGACAGCGCGCGGTCGAGTGCCGCCTCGGCGTCGCACGGCACGTCGGGCCGGACGCCGGTGCCCTCCCAGTTGGTGCCCGAGACCGGGTTGACCGCGCGGGCGACGGGCACGCTGAGCTCCAGGTGCGGGTGGACCGTCCAGCCGTCGCGCGGATGTGCGCCGCCCCGCGTGGCCTCCCCGACGACCTCGGCGCGCCCGAGCTGTTGCAGGTCGTAGGCGAGCTCCTCGGCCGCTGAGAAGGTGCTTCCGCTCGTCAGCACGAAGAGCGGCTTGTCGGCGCCGAAGCGGGCACCCGGGACGAACGGGGGCGACCAGGACTGTGCGGCCGCCTCCCCCTGCCGCGAGAGCATGGTGTTGAGGTGGGTACGGCCGTCGAGCAGGTAGCCGCAGACGAAGGCGACGGTGTCCGGATCGCCACCGGTGTTGCGGCGCAGGTCCAGGATGAGGGCTCGGGCGGGTGCCACCAGTGAGAGCGCCGCGGCCAGTGGCTGCGCCGCCCAGTCCAGCGGGAATATCTTGGGTGCGATCTCCAGGACCGCGACGCCGGCGTCGAGGAGCTCGACGCGCGGAACACCGCTCAGGGAGGCGTCGAATTCCCTCCGCATCGCGGCGAGTACAGCCTTGCCCTGCTCGTGCGGCACCGGCACGGCGTGGTACTTGAGGGCCAGGTGCAGGTCGCCGTTGGCGGACCTCAGGTCCGCGGTGACGGCTTCGGCCAACTCCTCGGCGGATTCGACCCGGTAAAGGCCCTCGGCACTCCGGCTCCGCAGCAGCGACGCCAGTTGCCGGGCGACATCGGGGAAGACGTAGTTCCCGGCGACGAGGTCGGCGATCGACTCGACGACGGCGGCGGTGTCCAGTGCGGGTGACGGTGTGGTGGAGGTCATGGGAGGGAGTAGACCAGCGACTTGCCAAAGCGTCAAACACACTTAACGCTTGATCGGGTGAGCCGACAACCAGGTGAAGACCTCCAGCGGATCAGCACTCCCCTTCAGCACACCGCACTCGCCCACCCGATGCGCCAGCGCCTGCTCTTCGCCCTGAGCGCCCGGCCGTCGACGATCAGTCGGCTCGCCGTGCAGCTGGGGGTGAACAAGGGCAGCGTCTCCCACCACCTCAGGGTGCTGTGCGGGGCGGGGCTGGTCCAGGACGCGGGAACACGACGGGTGCGCGGCGGCACCGAGAAGTACTACCGGCGGACCGCCGAGCGGCTCCTGGTCGCCGAACCGCAGGCCGAGGGCACGGCCGCGCTGCTCGGAGCCATCGCCCAGGAGCTGGACCGCTCACCCGTCGACCACCTCCTGACCGTGCGTCACCTCCGGCTCGGCCCGGCCAAGGCGGCGCGGCTCGCCGAGGCGCTGGCCGCACTGGTCGACGAGACGGAGGAGGACGGGGAGGGCGAGCCGGTGCACGGTCTCCTGGTGACGCTCTACCAGCAGGCCGGCGGGTAGGACCAGTGGGGATGTCGCCCGGCACCCCGGCGGGCCGGGGTGCAGACGAGGCCCGGACCCGCCGTCGTCGAGTGGACGGGGGTTCACCGCGGGCCGGGTTCGGCCGGGCGGTGGGCGACGGCGAGCAAGTGCATGCTGGTGAAGACGAGTTCGGGGTGGGCGTCGGCGAAGCGGGCGGCGGCGAGGGCGGCTTCGAGGGCGTCCGCGCCGAGGTCCCTGGCTCCGGTGTGGCGTTCCTCGGTGCGCAGGGCGGTGAAGGCGGGGCCCTGGACGCCGTACACCGCCGGCTCGGACAGGCCGGCCCGACCGGCTTCGTCGAGGAGTTCGGCGGGGGAGTGGTAGTAGCTGGTGGGCCCGTCGGCGCGGTGGAGCAGGCCGGTCGTGGCGACGTCCAGGGCAGCGGTCGCGGCGGGGTCGAGCAGCCTGGCGTACCGGTTGAGGGCGGCCGCGGCGACCAGGCCGCCGGGGCGGACGACGCGGAGGGCCTCCTGCCAGGCACGCACTCGATCGGCGGCCTCCGGCAGGTGGTAGAGCGGCCCGAGGAGCAGGACCGCGTCGAACGAGGCGTCACCCTGCGCGAGTCGACGCGCGTCGCCGACGGTGGCGGTCAGGCCGAGGTCGCGGGCCTGGCGGACGTGCCGCTCCACCGCGTCGACGACGACCACGTGGTGGCCGTCGTCGGTGAGCCACCGGGCGTGGACGCCCGGCCCGCCGCCGACGTCCAGGACCGCCGCGGGCGGGGGCGGGAGGTGGGCGCGCAGGATCTCCCGGGTGCGGAGCAGTTCGAGGGTTCCGATCGTTCGGCCGGAGGTGAGGCGGCCGGCCTCGTCGCCGTCCGCGTAGAACGCGGCGAGGCCGAGGAGCGGCGCGTCGACCGGTCGGCCGTCCACGATGCCGGGCGGGGCATCGGCCGGTCCGTCGGGCGGTCCGTCGGATCGATGCCGCGTCATCGGGGTCCCTTCGTGAACTCCCGGCCGCGGACGGGGGATCCTCCGGCGTGGCGTGGCGTGGCGCGGCGTGGCGTGGCGCGGGTCCGGCCCCGAACCCTGTGTCCCGAACCCCGTGTGCCGGAATCGCGGCCGCCCGTCGAAGGCATACCCCGCCGTACTCCTCGGGAGTCGGCGGGTCAGGTCGCCGGCTCACCCGGGCGGGTCAGGTTGGTGCCGCTGCGAGGGTCGAAGACGTGCATCCGGGACGTGTTGATCGACAGGTCCAGCCGGGCGCCCTCGGAGGCGCGGGTCGCGGTGTTCAGACGGGCGACGAGACGGTGCTCGCCCATGCCGGTGTCCGCCCGGCCGGAGTCGGCGGCGATCTCGGCGAGCTCCTCGGAGTGAGCGGGGCCCCCGGTCTCGGTGAAGTGCACGTACACGTCGGAGCCGACGGACTCGCGGACGTCCACGGTGACGGTGCAGACGGGATCGCCGCCGTGGTCGTCGACGAGAGCGGCGTCCTCGAAGTCCTCGGGGCGGATGCCCACGATGACGTCGCGCGGTGCGTCCGCCTGCTCCAGCGCGCGGCGTGTGCGGTCGTCGACCGGGAGGTCGCCGAGGGAGGTGCGCAGGGCGCTCTGTTCCAGTGTGGCGGCGAGGAAGTTCATGCCGGGCGAGCCGATGAAGCCGGCGACGAAGAGGTTGACCGGTGCGTCGTAGAGGTGCTGCGGCGAGCCGACCTGCTGGACGACGCCCGAGCGCATGACGACCACCCGGTCGCCGAGGGTCATCGCCTCGACCTGGTCGTGGGTGACGTAGACGGTGGTGGTGCCCAGGCGTCGCTGGAGTGCGGCGATCTGGGTGCGCATCTGGACCCGGAGCTTGGCGTCGAGGTTGGACAGCGGCTCGTCCATCAGGAACGCCTTGGGGTCCCGGACGATGGCGCGGCCCATCGCGACCCGCTGGCGCTGGCCGCCCGAGAGGTTGGCCGGCCGGCGTTCGAGGTGCTGGGTCAGGTCGAGGATGCTCGCGGCCTCCTCGACCTTGGCCGCGATGGTGGCCTTGTCCACCTTGGCGAGGCGCAGCGCGAAGCCCATGTTGTCGCGGACGCTCATGTGCGGGTAGAGCGCGTAGCTCTGGAACACCATGGCGATGTCGCGGTCCTTGGGCGCGCGGTCGTTGACGACCTGTCCGCCGATGCTCAGGGTGCCCTCGGTGATGTCCTCCAGGCCCGCGATCATGTTGAGGGTGGTGGACTTGCCGCAGCCGGAGGGGCCGACGAGGATGACGAACTCGCCGTCGGCGATGGTGAGGTTGAAGTCGCGGACGGCGAGAGCGCCGTCGGGGTAGCGCTTGGTGATGCCGTCGAGGACGATCTCGGCCACGGTTCGCCTTCCTGGTCCCGCCCGGTCGGGGGCGGTCTCATCCCTTGACTGCGCCGGCGGTGAGGCCGGCGACGATGCGGCGCTGGAACAGCAGGACGAAGATCACGATGGGAATGGTGATGACCACCGCCGCCGCGGCGATGGACCCGGTCGGCTGCTGGAACTGCGAGCTGCCGGTGAAGAAGGCGATGGCCGCCGGTACGGTCCTGGCCGAGGTGGTCGAGGTCAGGGAGATGGCGAACAGGAAGTCGTTCCAGCAGAAGATGAAGACCAGGATGCCGGTGGTGAACACGCCGGGAGCGGCCAGCGGGGCGATGACCAGGCGGAAGGCCTGCCACGGGGTGGCGCCGTCCACCTTGGCCGCCTTCTCCAGGTCCCACGGGATCTCGCGGAAGAACGCCGACAGGGTGTAGATCGCCAGCGGCAGCGAGAAGGTCATGTACGGGATGATCAGGCCGATCCAGGTGTCGAAGATGCCCAGCGCGCGCTCGATGTTGAACAGCGGTGAGACCAGCGAGATCGGCGGGAACATGGCGATCAGCAGCGAGACGCCGATCAGCAGCCGCTTGCCGGGGAACCGCAGCCGGGCCACCGCGTAGGCGGCCATGGTGCCGAGGACGACGGCGATGGTGGTGGCGATCACCGAGATGCCGATCGAGTTGACCAGCGCGCGGGTGAACTCCGAGGTCTTGAAGATGCCCCGGTAGTTCTCCCACGTCCACTCGCGCGGGATGAAGTCGCCGTCGGTGAGGGTGCTCGGGTCCTTGAACGAGAGCGCCACGATCCACCACACCGGGAACAGTGCGTACAGGATGACGATCAGGTTGGCGAAGCCCCAGCTGGTCAGGGTACGGGTGCGGCTGCTCATCGGCGCTCCGGCTCTCCGCCCGGCGCGGCGGCGCCGAATAGCTTGATGAAGACGAAGGCGATGACCGCCACACAGAGGAAGATCAGCACCGAGATCGCCGACCCGATGCCCAGGTTCAGGGCGGTGAACAGGTTGTCGTAGCCGAGGATCGACACCGATCCGGTGTCGTTGGCTCCGCCGGTCAGCACGTAGATGTTGTCGAAGATGCGGAACGCGTCCAGGGTGCGGAACAGCAGGGCGACCAGGATCGCCGGCTTCATCAGCGGCAGGACCACCAGCCGCAGCCGCTGCCAGAACGTCGCACCGTCGACCATCGCCGCCCGGACGGTCTCCTCCGGCACCAGGGCCAGGCCCGCGAGGAGCAGCAGGGCCATGAACGGTGTGGTCTTCCACACCTCGGCCAGGATGATCAGGCCGATCGCCTGCCACTGGTCGGTCAGCGGGGCGCTTCCCTCCGGCAGCAGTGCGGCGAGGTAGCCGATGCCGGGCGTCCAGGCGTACTGCCAGGAGTAGGCGGCGACCACGGTGACGATGCCGTACGGGATCAGGACCGCGGTGCGCACGGTGCCGCGGCCGAACACCGCGCGGTGCATCACCAGGGCGAGGGCCATGCCGAGCACCAGCTCGATCGCCACCGAGACCACGGTGATCAGCACGGTCACCCACAGCGCCTGCCACCAGAACGGCGAGGTGAGCACCGCGCCGTAGTTGGAGAGTCCGACCCAGTGCGCCTCCTGCGGGAACCGGAGGTCGTAGCGCTGCAGCGAGAGGTAGATCGCGTAGATGATCGGGTAGGCGGTGACGGCCAGCATCACGACGGCGGCGGGCGCGCAGAGCAGGAGACCGAGTCGGCGTTCCTGACGGGCGCCCTCGGAGAGTTCCGCGGTCTTCTTCCCGGCCCGGTCGCCGAGTGCGGTGGCAGGTGTCACGGGATCAGCCCCTTGGAGCCGAGGGCGTCCTCGATCTGCCCGCGGAGGTCGGCCACGGTGCTCTCCGGATGGATGTCGGCGGGCGGCGAGAGGGTGTGCGAGACCGCGATGGACACGTTCTGGTACGCGGGGGTCTGCGGTCGCACGCTGGCGTCGTCCAGCGCGGCCAGCACGTCCGCGGCGAACGGGTAGCTCTCGGTGAGCTCGGCGGCCTGGTAGAGGCTGCGCAGGGACGGCGGCAGGCCGCCCTTCAGCGCGTTGGTCAGCTGGTTCTCGCGGTCCCGCAGGCACAGGGTGGCCTCGAACGCGAGGTCCGGGTGCTTGCCGTAGGCGCCGACGGCCAGGTCGATCCCGCCGATGGTGACGGTGGCCGGCCGGTCCGGCAGCACCGACGGGTACGGCGCCCAGCGGAAGTGCTGGAACAGCTCGGGCTGGTTGGCCTTCATCGACGGGTAGACGAAGGGATAGTTGAGCTCGAACGCGGCCGTCCCCGACTCCATCGCCAGCCGGTTCTGGTCCTCCATCTGGTTGGGCAGCGAAGGATCGGCGGCCGCCGACGTCGCGGTGTCGTGCATGACCTGTGCGGCCAGCACCGCCGGCGGACCGAGCGACGGCGCCTGCGCGTCCGGCGTGAGGATGGAGCCGCCCGCGCTGGTGACCAGGGTGTTGAACCACACCGTCAGGCCCTCGTACTGGGCGCCCTGGATCTCCACGTAGTGCGGCTTGCCCTGTTCGGCCAGCGCACCCGCCTGGGCGAGCATCTCCGCCCAGGTCTTCGGCGGGGTCGGCACCAGGTCGTCCCGGTACCAGAGGAGCTGCGTGTTGGAGTTGTACGGGGCCGCGAACAGGCGTCCCTGCCAGGTCGCGGTCCGCACGGCCGCGTCCAGCGTGTCCGCGGTGGCCTGCTCCTTCATCGGCCCGGTCCACTCGCGGATCCAGCCGGCCTCCGCGAACTCGGCCGGCCAGGTCACGTCCAGACCGAGGATGTCCACTTGGGCGTCGTGCGCGGCCATCCGGCGCACCAGCTGCTGGCGCTGGCCGTCGGCGCCGCGTGGCAGCTTGTTGTAGTTGATGGTGTACCGGCCGCCGGACTGCCGGCCGCAGCGGTCGGCGGCCTGCTGGAGGGCCCCGGAGTCGTCCGGGAAGTTGTACCAGTTCAGCGTGACCGGTCCGCCCTGTCCGCTGCTCCCGCAGCCCGTCAGGGTCTGCGCGAGCACGAACAGACCCGCAGCGGCGGTGGACCACCGTGAGCGGAACCCGCGGATACCCGGCATCGCTCTCCCGGAACTGTGGCGGACGGACTCGACGACGCTAGCCCGCCGCCGCGCGCGGCCGCGTCAGCCGTGGGCCCGCCGCGCCGGGCGACCAGCCGAACGGCGGAGCCTCCGACAGGGCGTCACGTGCCCGTCAGTACTCGCTCTTCAGAACGAAGTACGAACCGCGGATGGTGCCGGCGAGCTTCGATTTCTGCCGTGCGAACTTGAATCGCGAGGCGAGCTCCTCGGGAACCTCCATCCCGTCCGAGAGCTTGAAGCCGACCGCCCGCTTCTTGGGGTCGTCGATGGTGTACATGACGTTGATTGAAAGACCGCTCTCGTAGAAGACGTAGGCCATGCGGATGTTGTCGACCTGGAAGGCCGTGGCTTCGAGGGGCCGGGACGAGATGACGATCTCGCGTTCCTCCTTGAGGATCCGGTGCACCCAGTCGACCACCGTCGCGGCCTCGCTCGCAGGCTCCACCGTGAAGACGTGGTCGTACTTGTTCTTGAAGTAGCGGGCCTCGTTCGCCCGCAGGCCGGCGAGCGCCTCCGCGACGGGTGACGACTCCAGACCGACGGTCGAGACGGTGTCGAAATCCACGGTGTAGGACATGGCGGATCCTTTCTCGTTGCCGCGGGTGGCTGACCGAATCGCCGGCCGGGCGCCGAGTGGTGACGGCCGTGGTCCGCTCGTCGACGCGGCGGGAAGGTGCGACGCGGTGATCGTATGCGGCGTCGGCGACGATGACCGGCCGGCAGGGCGGGTGTGCGCCGGAGTTCGCTCCAGCGGCACCGGAGCGGCTCGGAGAGCGCCCTTGCCCGTTCGCGAGCCCCTGCTCCGGCCGGCGTGATCGGTGAGGTTTCCGTCCCGGCCGTGCCGCACATCGGCCGGTTCTCGACGGTCCGGGGCCCAAAGGCCGCGCGCGAACGTGCCGCAGCGGGTGGAGACCTCCGGCATTCCGGGATCCGGGCGGCGGGGGCCGGCGGAATCCGGACAATCCGCCGTCGGCTGTTTGGATCCCGGGGGACTTCGGCAGTGTGAATATTGAATGCTCTCCTGCGGTCCCCGCCCGCCGACCCTACCTCGGTGGCCGAAGGCAGAAAAGAGATGCCATGGACGATTTCGACGGCGAAACCTCCAAGCGCAACCCCGTCTTCTGCATCCTCGTCAACGCCCCCCTCGACCTCGACCGCGACGACCTCGGCCACCCCGACCACCCGGACCTCTGGCAGCGACTTCTCGCCGACCGGCGGCCCGTTCACCGGCGCGGGCTCTACTGCCCGGACTGCCTGGCCGTCCGCGGCGTCTCGGCATGGATGTACGTCTACGAACGCCGGGGAGTGCGCATAGCCGCGCACCACAACCCCCACCACGACGGCCACCACGGAGAGAGCGACGAGCACAAGGCGTACAAGGAACGCTACGCCCGGGCGGCCGAGAGCGGCGGCCACACCGCCGAGGTCGACGCCGTCGGTGCCGACGGCAGGAGGCGTACCGGTGTCCTCGTCACCGGCGCCGGCGGAAGGCGGTTCGGATTCGACGCGCAGCTCTCCTACATCTCCGCTGCGACCGCGCGCAGCCGCGACGCCGCCGCGAGCGCCGACGGGATCACGACGGTCTGGCACACCGTGGACCCGAAGTCCCCGCTGATCGACGTCGTCCGCTGGACCCGCGCGGACGACCTGCCGGCAGCCGCGATACGCGACGACCGCGACCTGCTGGTCCGCGGCGGGGTGCGGACCCTCGACCTGCAGCTCTGCGAGCGCATGCCCGCGCCGTGCCCCGAGCGCCGACAGGGGAGCTGCGGGCGCCGCCACCCGCGGTGGAATCCGCGGCCACGGCAGTTCGACGAGCTCGTCAGGGACATCGCGGACGGCGCCTACGTCCCGCTCACGGTGCAGGCCGGCCGTGCGCTGCACCGCTTCTGGGCGCCGGCCCCGGACCTGGAGACGTACCTCGACAGCGGCGGCGCCCTCGCCGGGGACGACCACGCGAGACAGGGGGCGGCGACCCGGAGCGCCGCCCACGGGAGGCGGCCGCGGGACACGCAGTGCGCGGTGGACCGGGCCGCACGACGCACGCGGCGCTTCGGGCACGTGCCGCCGCGGGACGGTGGCGGTGCCATCTGGCTCCCCGCGGCCGGCATCCCCGCGCCGATCCCCCGACCGCCCCTGGTCTCGGTCCGCGAAGGGGTCTGCTCGGCAGGCCGTACACACTGCGGGGCCGAGGCCCGGCTCTACCCGGCCGGTTGGCTGTGCGACGCCCACCGGCCGGGTGCGAATCGGCGGTAGCCGGTCTCCAGGCCGGGACCGGCCGGTGTTCGGGGGCGCCGGTCCGCCCGAGCCGTGCCCGCTCCCCGACGAGCCGCTCGTCGTCCTGCGGAACTCGTGGCCGCCGGGTGTGCGATGTTCGTCGAGAGTGTCGCCGTGGCGGCTCGCCGTCCGTAGGATCGGGCCCGCCGCGCAGGGAGGCGGGCCTCGTCGGCCGCGCCGGGGGAGGGAGGGCGCCGCAGTGCGATTCGCCGGTGTGGGTCTGACGCGGGACGGCTACCGGATCGCCGTGGTGGACGCCGACGGAGGACCGGCCGGTCCGGTCGAGGCGTACCGGCGCTGCGCCGTGGAACGGCCGGTGGCCCGGTTGGTCGAGCTGGCGCGGCGGGCGCCCCACGGCCTCGCGGTGGTGGTCGACAGCGGCAACGGCATCCTCGACAGCTCCCTCACGGCGGCCGGCGTCGCCGTCCTCCGCGCCGACCCGCCGCTCCTGGCGGACGGTCGTGTCACGGCGGAGGCGCTCGCCGAACTGGGTGCCTCACGGCCGGAGTCGCTGGTGGCGCTCGGGGACGGCGGGTGGACGATGAGCGGGCGCGAGGAGGGGATCCGCGCCGCGGAGGAGGCCTCCGCGGCGGTCGGGCGGAGGCTCGGCGCGCAGGGGCGGCTCCTGCACGGTGGGGAGGGGGCGGCGCCGCTGGTGGCGCTCACCTTCGACGACGGCCCGCACCCGGAGCACACCCCGCGGATCCTGGACGTGCTGCGCCGCCACGAGGCCCCGGCCGCCTTCTTCTGCATCGGCCTGCACGCGCTGGCGTACCCCGGCGTGGTGCGCCGGATCGCCGCCGAGGGCCACACGCTGGGGAACCACACCTGGTCGCACGCCTATCTGCCGGACCTCGGCCCGATCGAGCTGCGGCGTCAGCTCTCCTTCACCGCCGAGGCCATCGCGGCGGCCGGCGGCGGCCCGTTGCCGTGGTTGCGGCCCCCGTACGGCGGGCGCAGCCCCGAACTGCTGGAGCGGGTGGCCGAGTCGGGGCTGACGACGGTGCTGTGGGACGTCGAGACCAACGACTGGGCGCGGCCCGGGCCGGAGGTCGTCGCCGAACGCGTGCTGCGGCAGGTCCGGCCCGGCTCGATCGTGCTGATGCACGACGGCGGTGGCGACCGGTCCCGGACCGTCGCCGCCCTGCCCGCGGTGATCACGGGCCTGCGCGAACGCGGCTACCGGCTGGTCGCGCTGGAGGAGTTGGCGGCCGGGCGCGCCCGCACCTCGGCGAGGTAGCCGTCGACGTCCTCTGCCCGTGCTTGGCGGCATTCCACGAGGCCGGGCCGGAGCCGTCCGCCGGCCTGACCGCCGAGCGGTCACCGCGCCGCGGCAGGGAGGGCACCGACGCCTGAGCCGGCTGCGTGGGCGGGCGGCGGAAGGCCGCGTGAGGGCTGTCCGCCGGCCACCGACAATTCGCTTGCGTCCGGCTCGGGACCGGATATGCTGTGCCCGTCCTCATGACTTCCGCGGTCGGAGCTTCTCTCCCCGCGGTGCCGGGTGAGGTTTTGACGAAGAGGAGGTGTGTCCGAATGGTTGCCGCCCTGTCGCGGCGCGCCTTCGTGTGCGCGCCCTACGCCACTCTCTTCCGTCATTCGCCCACCGGCTGACGACGCGCCATCATCGGCGCCACGGTGGGCCGTTCCTCTGGAGCCACCGCAGTGCGCGAGCGTTACACCGACAGCGATTCCTTCTCCCGTATCCGCCCCAAGGGCGGTCCTCGGCGCGGCCGCCGGTCCGACCGGTTCGACGACGCCGACTTCCAGCACCCCGAATTCGCCTCCTTCGAGGCCGATTTCACGCACTTCACCGATGACACGGGGGCCGTCGAGGCCGCCGTGTCCCACGAGTACTCGGCGTACCCCGGGTACGCCGAGCACCCCGCCCGCAGCGAGGACGCCGGCGTCCTCCCGGCCCCGGCCGCCGAGGGTCCGGCCGGGGGCGACCGCTGGTCCACCTGGGACCAGTCCACCCCCACCGAGAAGGGGCCGGAACCGCGCCCCGACTGGGTGGTCACCGAGCTGGCCGCCGTCGACACCGAGCTCGGGATCGTCAAGACCGGCAAGGAGGCCGACGTCTTCCTGCTGGAGCGCGGAGTCCCGGGCACCGGGCGGCGCACGCTGATGGCCGCCAAGCGCTACCGCGACGCCGCCCACCGGATGTTCCACCGCGACTCCGGCTACCTGGAGGGCCGTCAGCACAAGGAGTCCCGGGTCAGTCGGGCGATGGCCAAGCGCACCGCCTTCGGCCGCGAGGCGATCGCCGGTCAGTGGGCGGCGGCCGAGTTCGGCGCGTTGTGCCGGCTCTGGTCGGCCGGCGTGGCCGTGCCCTACCCGGTTCAGATCACCGGCACGGAGATCCTGATGGAGTTCGTCGGCACCGCCGACGGTACGGCCGCGCCCCGGCTCGCTCAGTTGCGCGCCGAGGATGCGGACGTCGAGGACCTCTGGGGGCAGCTCGGCCGCAGCCTCTCGGTGCTCGCCGCCGACGGCTACGCCCACGGCGACCTCTCCGCGTACAACATCCTGGTCCACGAGGGCCGGCTGGTGATCATCGACGTCCCGCAGATCGTGGACGTCATCGCCAACCCGCGCGGGCGCTCGTTCCTGGAGCGTGACGTGCGCAACGTCGGGGCCTGGTTCGTCTCCCGAGGCCTGGCCGAGCGGCGCGTCGACGAGCTGGTCCGCGAGCTGGCCTTCGACGCACGGCTGGGGTGAGCCGGTGCGCGCGGACGGCGGGGCGGGCCGGTCCCCGGCGAGGGGACCGGCGCCCCCGGCCCGCCCGCCCCCGGCCCGGCCGCCCCCGGCCCGGCCGACGGCACGCCGTGCCGGACCGGGGGCTGCGGTGCACCGCCCGCCGCGCGCCCTCAGGCGAGGTCGACCAGACCGCGGTAGTCGTCGCTCCACAGGTCCTCGTCCGCGTCGGGCAGCAGCAGGACGCGGTCCGGCCGCAGGGCGTCGACCGCCCCCGCGTCGTGGGTGACCATCACGATCGCCCCCGGGTAGTCGCCGACCGCGGCCAGCACCTCGCCTCGGGAGGCGGGGTCGAGGTTGTTGGTCGGCTCGTCCAGCAGCAGGACGTTCGCCCCGGAGTGGACCAGCCCCGCCAGGGCCAGCCGGGTCCGCTCCCCGCCGGAGAGGACGCCGGTCGGCTTGTCGGCGTCGTCCCCGGAGAACAGGAACGCGCCCAGCACGTGGCGGGCCTCACCGTCGCTCAGGTGCGGCGCGGCGGCGGCGAGGTTCTGCCGGACGGTGCGCTCCCGGTCGAGCGTGTCGTGCTCCTGGGCGAAGTAGCCCAGGCGCAGACCGTGCCCGTGGACCACCCGTCCGCCGTCCGGCCGTTCCGCGCCGGCGAGCAGGCGCAGCAGCGTGGTCTTGCCCGAGCCGTTGAGCCCCAGCACCACCACCCGGCTGCCGCGGTCCACGGCCAGGTCCACCCCGGTGAGGACCGGTCGGCCGCCGTAGGACTTCGCCAGGCTGATCGCGCCCAGCGGCGTCCGGCCGCACGGGGCCGGCTCGGGGAGCCGGATCCGGGCGACCTTCTCGGCCTGCCGGACCGGTTCCAGCGCGGCGAGCATCCGGTCCGCACGGCGGGCCATGCTCCTGGCCGTGACGGCGGTGGCCGAGCGCGCCTTCATGCGGTCCGCCTGGGTGTGCAGCGCGGCGGCCTTGCGCTCGGCGTTCGCCCGCTCCCTGGCCCGGCGGCGGGCCTCGGCGTCCCGCTGCGCCAGGTAGCCGGACCAGCCGGTGTTGTGGATGTCGATCGCCGCCCGGGTGGCGTCCAGGTGGAAGACCCGGTTGGCGAGGTCGGCGAGCAGCCCGGTGTCGTGGCTGATCACCACCAGGCCGCCCCGGTGCCGCAGCAGGAAGGTGCGCAGCCAGGTGAGTGAATCGGCGTCCAGGTGGTTGGTCGGCTCGTCCAGCAGCAGGGTCCCGCCCTCGCCGGCGAACAGGATCCGGGCCAGCTCCGCCCGGCGCTTCTGCCCGCCGGAGAGGGCGCCGACCGGTTCGCCCAGGGCGTGCTCCGGCAGCCCGAGACCGGCGGCGACCCGGGCCGCCTCGGCCTGGGCCGCGTAGCCGCCGCCGGCCTGGAACGCGGCCTCGGCGCGGGTGTAGGCGTCCATCGCCCGCTCCAGCGTTGCCGCACCGCGGGCGTCGGCCATCGCGGCCTCGGCCGCGCGAAGCCCGCGCAGGCTCTCGTCGAGCCCGCGCGCGGACAGGATCCGGCCGAGGACGGTGACGGACGGATCGGCGGCGTGCGAGTCCTGGGGGAGGAAGCCGACCGGCCCGGTCCGGGCGATCGCCCCCGCGGCGGGCGCCGTGTGGCCGGCGAGGGCGGTGATGAGGGTGGTCTTTCCCGCGCCGTTGCGGCCGACCAGGCCGATGCGGTCGCCGGGGGAGACGGTGAAGGAGATGTCGGACAGCAGCAGGCGCGCGCCGGCGCGCAGCTCGACACCGCGAACGGTAAGCATGGGATAACGCTCCGAAATAGCAAGAGGACGCACTTCTGGTGTGGAAGCGGGTCCTCAGCTAGGAGATTCGGGGCGTAGACATGCGGCCACCGTAACAGGCCGGCGCGGCACCGCGCACGTGCCTTTCGCGGCGCTGCTGCTGTCGCGCTGATGCGCGGTGCCGGGTGGGGGCGGGTGGGGCACCACCGGCTCCGTGCGTCGACCCGCGGCCGCCGCCGACCGGCGCGGCCGCCCGCGCCTCCGCCGTGATGCGAGCCGTGTGACCTGCTGCGGACACCCCCGGGACCGCCCCGGCACCCCGGTGTGAGAGGGTCGGCGCCCGGACACGAGGAGGCGCCGATGCAGGAGAGCTGGTCCGGGGCCGCGGGCGGCCCCGGCAACGGGTCGGGCCCGGGTGGTGCCTCCGGGCCGGGGAGCGGGGCACTGCCGGGGAGCGGGGCCGCGCCGGGCGGGCGGGTTCTGGTGGTGGACGACGACGCGGCGATCCGGCGCAGTCTGGAGCGCGGCCTCCGCCTGAGCGGCTTCTCGGTGGCCCTCGCGGAGGACGGCGAGACGGCCCTGGCCCGGATGACCGCCGACGCGCCGGACGTCCTGGTCCTCGACGTGTCGATGCCCGGCCTCAGCGGCGCCGAGGTCTGCCGCAGCCTGCGCGCCCGCGGCGACGACATCCCGGTCCTGATGCTCTCGGCGCTGGACGAGCCCGCCGACCGGGTCGCCGGACTGCAGGCCGGCGCCGACGACTACCTCGTCAAGCCGTTCGCGCTGGAGGAACTGGTCCTGCGGCTGCGGGCCCTGCTGCGCCGCCGCCCGCCGCAGCCGGACGACCGCGTGCTCGCCGGACCTCTCGCCATCGACCCGGGCACCCGTCAGGCCCACCTGGACGGCGAGGAACTCAGGCTCACCCGGCGGGAGTTCGAGCTGCTCACCCACCTCGCCCGGAACACCGGCCTGGTCCTCTCCCGCGAGCAGCTGCTGGAGCGCGTCTGGGGCTACGACTTCGACGTCCGCAGCGACGCCGTCGACACCTTCGTCAGCTACCTGCGGCGCAAGACCGAGGCAGGCGGGCGGCCCCGGCTCATCCACACCGTCCGGGGCGTCGGCTTCGTGCTGCGGCTGCCGGACGGAGCCGACCGTCCGCCCGCCGGCGCCGTCCGGGTCACCGGCCCGAGTAGGTCCGGTCCGCGGTGAGGCTCTCCACCCGGATCGCGCTCTGGGCCGCCGCCGTGGTGCCACTCCTGGTGGTGCTCGCCGGCCTGCTGCTCCTGCCCCTGGTCGGCCGCGACCTGCGGCACCAGCAGGACGCCCGGCTCAACGACCGCGCGGCCGCCCTCCTGCCCGGCGTGCGGGCGCTGGTGGCCGCCGACAGCAAGGGCCGCCCCAAGGTCGAACAGAACCAGCAGCGCAAAGTGGTGGACGCCGCCCTCGACCTGGGCGTGCGGGTGACCGGCGCGGACGGCGCGGTCCTGCTCTCCGTCGGCCCGCAGCCCGACGGCCCCGGTGCCTTCCCGGCCGCGCCGGGCGGCCCGGTCACGGTGCGGGAGCACGGCACCGCCTGGCGGGTCCTCACCGTTGCCGTCACCACCGCCGGTGGCACGAACGGCGGCCCCGCGAGCTCGGACTCCGGCCTGTTCCAGGTGGTCACCCCCACCGGGCCGGCGGACCGCGAAGCGGCCGTGGTGCGGCGCCGCGTCCTGCTGGTGGCCCTGGTGTCGGCGCCGGTCTCGGCGCTCATCGGCTTCGCGCTCGCCGAGCGGGCCACCGCCCCGCTGCGCCGCCTCAGCAGCCGCGCCGCCCTCCTGGACCCGGCGGGACCGGTCCCGTCCGGTGGCACCGGTCCCGCGGGCGGGCCGGGCGACGGGCCGGGCGGTCACGGATTCGCCGCCGAGCGGACCGGGACCGCCGAGGTGGACGAGCTCTCCGCGGCCCTCGCCCTGTTGCTGACCCGCTACGACGAACAGGCCCGGCGCACCGCCCGGGCCCTGGACACGGCCCGCTCGTTCTCCGCCGACGCCTCGCACGAGCTGCGCACCCCGCTGATGAGCCTGCGCACCAACCTCGACGTGCTGGCCGCCCACCCCGACCTGCCCGCCCTCGACCGGGCGGAGATCGTGGCCGAGCTGCGGGAGGACCACACCCGGCTGCTCGACCTGCTCACCGCGCTGAGCACCCTGGCCCGGGGCGACCTCGTCCAGCTGGAGGCGTTCCAGCCGGTCGACCTCGCCGAACTCGTCGACGCCGCAGCCGACGAGGCCCGGCGCCGCCACCCGGGTGCCGAGTTCACCGTGGAGGCCCCGGAGGAGATGAGGGTGTTCGGCTGGGAGTCCGGCCTGCGGATCATGCTCGCCAACCTGCTCGGCAACGCCGCCGTGCACGGCCGCACGGCCACGGCCCCGGCGCGCGTCGCCGTGCGGCTCGCCGCCGCGGGTCCGGCGGCGCGGCTCACCGTGGACGACACCGGCCCCGGCGTCCGGCCCGAGGACCGGGAGGCGGTCTTCCAGCGGTTCCACCGCCGGCGCGACAGCCCCGGCTCGGGCCTCGGACTCACCCTCGTCGCCCAGCAGGCCGCCCTGCACCGCGGTACGGTCGGCATCACCACTCCGCCCGGCGGCGCCGGCTGCCGGGTCGAGGTGATGCTGCCGCTCCCGCGTCCGGACGCGCCGACCGTCGAGCTGCCGGCCCGCGGGGACTGGATTGCCGCCCGGGGCCGCTGACCACCGCCCCCGGGGGCCGTCCCCGTTCCACAGGGATTCCACAAGAAGCATCCCTACGCTCCTGGACACCACCTCCGGTCGGCCGGGCCCGTAGCCGGCCGACCGGAGCCCTCGACGGCGAAAGGACGATGCCTCATGCCCGCTGCCAACCTCCTCCCCGCCGGCCGCCGGATCGCCGCAATCGGCGCCCTCGCCCTGGCCGGCTCGCTGCTCGTCGCCGCACCCGCCCAGGCCGACGGCGGCAAGGGCTCGCCGTCGGGCGCCCCGGCCGCCGCGACGACCCCGAAGGGCGACGGGGCCAAGGGCATCTGCAAGCGGCTGCCCAGGACCGAGGAGCGCGTCACCAAGGCGCTGAACCGGATCAACGGCGACGCCACCGTGGTCGGCTCGGTCGCCCGCCTGGAGCAGCGGGTCGCGAACGCCAAGTCCGCCGGCCACGCCGAGATCCAGACCTACCTCAGCGACCGTCTGACCGCCCGCAAGGCCATGGTCACCACGCTGCAGACCCGGCAGAAGGACCTCAAGTCCGTGGCGACCTGGTGCGCCGCGCAGGGCGAGGGGTCCGGCAAGTGAGCCGCCGCCCCGCCGCGGCACTCGCCGCCGTGCTCCTCGCCGGGGCCGCCCTGCTCACTGCCTGCGGTCCTGCCGGCGGCGACGGGGACGCCAAGTCGGACCGGTCCGACAGCTCCCAGGTCGACGACATGCAGCAGAAGCTGGACGCCGCCGAGAGCGCCGCCGCCCAGGCCGACGCCGACGCCGCAGCCGACATCGGCTGACCCGGGCGTCTCGGCAGGGCAGCCCTGGCCGTCACGGCGGGGCTGTCCTGCGGGCGACGCCGTCCGGCCGGACCAGGGGCGGGGCGTGCGCGCGGACGGCCACGGCGACGCGTGACCGACTCCGGACCGTCCCGCCCGTCAGCGGGCACCGACCGGTGTGACTTCAACGGGAAGTCTGCGAGTCCGTCCCTCTTCGACCTGGGGTATCGACTTGTAGTTTGCGATCCGTTCCGAGCGTTACTTTGCGAGGTGCCGTCCGGCGCCGGTGACCGTCGGTGACGGATCAAACTGTTGGCAGGCAGCAAGGGGTTGAACAACAGCGGTACAGCCGTCCCTCCAGGTCTCCGGAGGGAGAGGCACGGTGAGCGGTGGCGTCGTTTACTGGCTGTCCGGGCGGTCGATCGCGTAGACCATCGGATTCACCAGAGAGTCGCCGACCTTCTGCCCGTCGTCGCACATGACGTACACGGCGTCACCGAGGACCTGGGCCCAGCGGACCATGCGCTGCGGGAACCGGACCGGGCGGCTGCGCCGGCCGCTCACCGGGTCGACCAGGACGAGGTCGGAGTCCGAGCTGAGTGGGGAGAAGCACCAGGGAGGGCCGGGGCGGGCGGTGGCCTTCCAGTTCTCAGGCATGACGTCCCGCAGGTCTGGCGCGTCCCAGAGGGTGGTGCCGTTGCGGATGTCGACAATCCGGTTGCCGGGGTTGAGGGTGTTGTACCGGAGTTGCAGGGCGGTGTCCCACCGGCGAATCACCAGCGTGCCGGAGATGCCCCACAGTCGGCGACCGTAGGTCAGGTCCCAGGCGCTTGAGGTGTACGTGTCCGCAAGGGACTGCCCGGCGACCAGGCCGTACTCGGGGACGACCTGACCGCCGGCCTGGAGCGGTCCGAGGACCTCGCCGTCGCGGGCGGCGACGACATGGAGCTCCTTGCTGCCATTGAAGAAGATCCGGTCGTCGGTGGAGCCGGCGACCCCGTCCTCCTCGCCGCCGTCCGCCGGTCGGTGGCTCCACAGGTCCTGTCCGGTGTCCGGGGAGACGGCGAGCCAGCGTTCCTTCCAGTCGTCGAGCAGGACCGCACCACCGGCCAGGTCGAGGTGCCTCAACTGGCCCCGGTCCCTGCGGATCACGTACGTCCACACCACCGCGCCGTTGGTGGGGTCGAGGCGCCAGACGTGCTTGCCGTAGCCGACGTACAGGGCGTTGTCCGCAACGACGATGTGGTGAGCGCCGTCGCTCACCTCGCCGCTGCCAATACTCAGCTCCCGAGACCAGCGCGCCTTGCCGGTGACGATGTCCAGGCACTTCACCGTGTCACCGTCGAGGACCAGGATCGAGTCCGAGGAGAGGCGCAGAGCGTCGTCGATCGGAGTGGCCTGGCCCGGATACGGCCACACGACCTTGCCGGAGCGCGCGTCCCGGGGGCCGGCGTTCGTCATGAGCAGGGGGCCCACCTGGCCGGACGGCACGTCGTTGCCGGGCACCGTCCAACGCGGTCGGACCGGTTGGGCGGTCGCCCCGGGGGAGGCTGCCGTTGTCGCCCCACCGCCGCTGCCCGAGCCCTTGCCGCCGTCCAGGAACCGGGGGACGAGCGCGGCGGTAGCGCCACCCGTCACAACGGCGACGCCCACGCCGAGCAGTACCGAGCGTCGGCCTACCTTCCGGTCGTCGGCCGGCGCGGCTGATCTGGGTGGGTTGCCGGGTTCGGCTGGTTCGGCGCCGACCGGTGGGAGGGGTGGCCGTGGCGGCGGCGAGGGTCGTGGTGCCGGACCAGCGGTGGGCTGCGCGCCGAGGAGTGCGGCCACCGCCCCGAGCCGGGCCGCCGTCTCTGCCGCCGAGGCGGGGCGCTGTTCCGGGTCCTTGGCGAGCAGTTCGGCGACCAGGGCGTCGAGCTCGGGTGGGAGGTCCGGCCGGCTTCGGGATGGCGGTTCTGGGATCTCCGAGGCGTGGGCGACGAGCTGGGCGAGGAGCTCGCGGCCGGCGAAGGGCGGGGCGCCGGTGAGCAGGTGGTGCAGGAGGCAGCCCAGGGAGTACAGGTCGGAGGCGGGGCCGAAACCCTGGCCGTGCGCCTGCTCGGGACTCATCCAGGGGGCGCTGCCCAGGACGCTGTCGGTCCGGCTCAACTGCTCCAGGCCGAGGGCCGGGTGGAACCAGGCGATGCCGAAGTCCAGGACCTTGACCGTTCCGTCCGGGGTGAGGATCACGTTCGCCGGCTTGATGTCCCGGTGGACGATGCCGTGTTCGTGGGCGAAGGCGAGGGCGGCGCAGACCTGCCGGGACCAGTCCACGGCGCGGGCGGGGGAGGGCGGTCCGTCGGAGGCCAGAACTCGGTCGAGGGTCCGGCCCGGGGCGAGCTCCATGACGATGAAGAGGATGTCGCCATCCTGGTCGAAGTCATGCACCGTCACGACATGAGGGCTGTCGGAGAGTCCGGCGGCGGCCCGAGCCTCGCGCCGCAACCGGGCCGCCGCCTCCACCGCGACCCCGGGGCCGGCGGCGATGGTCTTGACGGCCACGGTTCGATGCAACACGAGGTCCTCGGCCCGCCACACCACCCCCATGCCACCGGCCCCGAGCTGCCCGGTCAGCCGGTATCGCCCTGCCAGGATCTGACCTGTCACCCGTCCCCCCTGGATGCGTCGATCGACGGGCACCAGCGTAGAAGCAGCGTCAGCTTCTGCCCAGCACAAGGTGACCTCCAGGCCGACCGGATCACGAACGCAGCCAACGCCGTGGCCCCGACCGCTGGATCAGGTTCGGTGCTCGCCATCGACGCGTCCGCCTGGCTGCGGCCGGATTCCAACACAAGTAACGCCCGAAAGAATCCCTTGGTCCGACCACCAGCGCCGGGCCGATCTGCGCGTGGTCCCGATCAAGGCCCCAGCCGAAGACCCCCCGCACACAGCACAACGGCCACACACCTCAGCGCTGCCAGAGACCATACTTGACCACTACTCAACGTGACTCGACTGGCCCCCGACCGCCGCTCGCAAACTACAGCCCGCATTCGCACTCTATCGATCGCAGTCACAGCCGGCTCCGTCGGCGAGGATCGCCCCCGGGCATCGTCGACAGAAGTCGATCTACTGATCGATCAGGAGAGTCGACTCCTCGTCGTGTCCATCTGTCCGAGGGGCCGGCTCAGGTCGTCGGGACGACGACGACGGGGCATTCGGCGTGCTGGACGACGGCCTGGCTGGTGGAGCCGAGTCGGCCGAAGGGGCCGCGGGGGCTGCCGTGGCGGCCGACGACGAGGAGCGTGCGGCCGGACGAGGCGGACACCAGTTCCTTCGCCGGGCTGGAGCGGGCGAGGGTCGTGGTCACGGAGACGTCCGGGAAGCGCTCCCGCCAGCCCACCAGCACCTCGCCGAGCATCCGCTTGTGCTCGCCCTCGATGTGCGACTCCTCGTACACCAGCGGGACTTCGTGGCCTGGGCCCATCAGGAGCGGATAGGCCCAGGCGTGGACGACGTACAGCGGAAGCGCCAGCCGCCGGGCCGCCAGGAAGGCGTACGCGAGCACCGGTTCCTCGTGCTCCTCGCCCTCGACGCCGACCACCACGGCGGGGTCGGCCGCCGGTTCGGCGGTGCGGACCACGACGACCGGGCAGGGGGCCTGCGCGGCCACGTGGAGGGTCGTCGAGCCGAGGAGGAGTTCGGGGAATCCGCCCGAGCCGCGGGCACCGACGACCAGCAGTGTCGCCTCCTGCGCTGCCGCGGTGAGGACTTCGCGCGGCTTGCCGTCCACGAGGTCGGCGGTGACCAGAAGCCTCGGGTGCAGGGCTGCGACCCGGGCGCGCTCGACGGCCAGCAGGGCTCCGTCCTCCTCCCGGCCGGAGGGCAGTTCGGGGGCGCGCACGAGACGCAGCGTGAGCTGTCGTAGCGTCGCCTCCTCGGCGGCCCAGTCGAGGGCGGCCTCGCTCGGCTCCGATGCGTCGATCCCCACGGTGACGGGTCCGTTCAAGGCGCATCCTCCAGTTCGCGGCGCAGCGCCGGTCGGCCGGTGGATCCAGGCTATGCCCGCTCCCGGTACGCCGCCGGTCGGGTGGCCGGGCGGGCGGAGGGACGGCCTGGCGCGGGGGCGGAGGGGACGGGCGCGCAGGCGTTCGCTGGTGCGGCCGGCCGGTCCGGCGCGGAGAATCGGTGGGGTGACCGGCCCGGCGACCCAGGGAGCAGGCGATGGACGCGAGCGACCCGGCGGCGACGGGGGATCAGCCGGTGCGGGTGTTCCTGTTGGACGACCACGAGGTGGTCCGGCGCGGGGTGCGGGACCTGCTGGAGGCGGAGCCCGACATCGAGGTCGCCGGCGAGGCGGCCACCTGCGCGCAGGCGCTGGCCCGCATCCCGGCGCTGCGCCCGGACGTCGCGATCCTCGACGTGCGGCTGCCGGACGGCGACGGGGTCACCGTCTGCCGGGAGCTTCGGGACCGCCTGCCCGGGCTGGCCTGCCTCATGCTGACCTCGTTCGACGACGACGACGCCCTGCTCGACGCGATCATGGCCGGTGCGGCCGGGTACGTGCTGAAGCAGGTCAAGGGCACCGACCTGGTGAGCGCGGTGCGCACGGTGGCGTCCGGGCAGTCCATGCTCGACCCGGCGACCACCCGCAAGCTGATGGAGAGCCTGCGCCACCACGAGGAGAGCGAGACGGAGGCCGCGCTCGCCGCGCTGACCCCGCGCGAGCGGGAGATCCTGGCCCTGGTGGGGGAGGGCAAGACCAACCGGCAGATCGGCCAGGAGCTCTACCTCGCCGAGAAGACGGTCAAGAACCATGTCTCGCGGCTGCTCGCCAAGCTCGGCGTGGAGCGCCGCCTCCAGGCGGCCGTCCTCGCGGCGCACGTCGATCCGGAGCAGCACCGCCACCACCCGCACTGAGCAGGGGTGCCCGTACCGGGCTCGGGGTCGACGGAACCCCGGCGTGGTGCCCCTCGGGCCGGCGGATTGAGCCGAACGGCCCATGCGGTGCCCCCGGCACAGGCCGCACGGTGGAAGTGGGGCGGACACGCCCCGCGGGCCCGGCCGAGGAGGCCGCGATGATGTACTGGAACGACCACGGGATGAACGGCTGGGGTCTCGGCCTGATGACCGTGACGATGCTGCTCTTCTGGGGCCTGCTGATCTTCGGGGTGGTGGCCCTGGTCCGGTACCTCGGTCACGCCTCCCAGCACCGCCCGGCCGCCTATGACCCGCCGCCCCAGCCGCCCGCGGGCGGTGCGCCAGGGCGTCCCACCCCCGAGCAACTGCTCGCCGAACGCCTCGCGCGCGGCGAGATCGAGCCCGACGAGTACCGCCGGCGCATGGACGTCCTGCGCGGCGGCCCGCCGCCGGAGCCCCCGCCCTCCGGCCGGTGAGGCGGCCCAACCCGACCCGGACACCCGATCCCGGGGCATGCGACCCCGGAGGCCGGAGGAGACGGTCATGTCCACCCTCGCCCTCGACGCCGCCGCGTTGGAGAAGCTGGTCTCCGCGGCGGTCGCCGCCCCCTCGATCCACAACAGCCAGCCCTGGCACTTCAGGCTCCAACCGGAGACCTCGATCCTGGAGGTCCGCGCCGCCCGCGAGCGGGCCGTCCCGGCCGCCGACCCGCAGGGCCGGGCCATGCACATCTCGGTCGGTGCGGCCGTGCTGAACCTGTGTGTCGCCGCCCGGTACCTCGGCTGGGCACCGCAGGTGCGGCTGCTGCCCGACCCGGCCGAACCGGACCTCTTCGCCACCGTCGAGCTGGACGTCTCGGCCCTGGCCAGGGCCCCCGGTACCGACGACCTGTACGAGGCGATCTGGCACCGCCACACCATCCGCACCCCGTTCACCGGAGAACCCGTCCCGCCGGCCGTCCTGGACGAGCTGGTGACCGCCGCCCGCACGGAGGACGCGGCCCTGGGCCTCCCCGACCAGGAGGAGACCGCCCGGCTGCTGGAGATCACCGCCGAGGCCGAGCGGCGCAACACCACCGACGCCGCCGCGCTGGACGAGAGCCGCAGCTGGGTCCACAGCGGCGACCTTCTGCCCTACGGCATCCCGTCCCGCGCGCTGGGCCCGCAGGACCGCACCGGGCAGGTGCCGATGCGAGACTTCGCCGCGATCCGGGCCGCCGAGCACCGGAACCCCGCCACCTTCGAGCGCGAGCCCCGGATCGCGGTGCTCTCCACCGCGCACGACCGACCCGTGGACTGGCTGCGCGCCGGGATCGCCCTGGAACACGTCCTGCTCGCCGCCACCGTCCACGGCGTCCGGGCTTCGCTGCTGCACCAGGCGATGGAATGGCCGTACCTGCGCTGGGCCACCCGTGAGCCGCACCAGCGGCCGGGCCACGTCCAGATGCTGATCCGCCTCGGCTACGGCCCGGAGGGCGCCGCCACGCCGCGCCTCGCGCCCCGGGACGTGCTGGATCCGGAGGGGTAGGGAGAGCCGGAGGGCCCGGGGGCTGCTGCGGGGGCGGTGACGGCCTCGGCTCAGTCTGCCGGCAGCGGGACCCGCCACAGGAGTTCGGTGCCGCCTTCGGGGCGGCGGCGGGCGGTGAAGGTGCCGCCGAGGGCGGCGGCCCGGTCGGCCAGGTTGGCGAGGCCGCTGCGGCGGCCGCCGGCGGGAAGGCCGACACCGTCGTCCGTCACGGTCAGCGACAGCTCCGACCCCGCGCTGATCGTCACCTCGACCGCGTGGGCGTCGGCGTGCCGGGCGGCGTTGGAGAGCGCCTCCTCCAGCACGGCGACGGCGGCGTCGGAGGTCTCGGCGGGCACGGTGACGTCGAGCAGGCCGGTCATCCGGACGGACGGGGTGAAGCCGAGCGTCCGGGAAGCCCGCTCGACCACCTCGACCACCCGGGTGCGCAGCCCGGTGGCGGCCGGGCCGGTCTCCCGCACGCGCAGGCCGAAGATGGTGGCGCGGATCGTCCTGGCCGTGTCGTCCAGGTCGTCGATGGCCCGCTGCACACGGTCGGCGGCCTCCGGGTGATCGATGAAACGGGTGGCGCCCTGGAGGGTCATGCCGGTGGCGAAGAGCCGCTGGATCGCCAGGTCGTGCAGGTCGCGGGCGATCCGGTCGCGCTCCTGCAGCAGTGCCACCCGCTCGGAGTCGCGGCGTCGCTCGGCGAGCTCCATGGCCACCGCCGCCTGGCCCGCGAAGCCCAGCAGCGGAGCGGACTCGTCCTCGCCGAACAGCGCGGCGCCGGCCGCCCGGGCCAGCATCAGGACGCCGCGTACCCCGTGCTCGGGAGTGCCGATCGGCACGGCGACGGCCGGGCCGAGGCCCTCCCAGAAGGGCGGGCCGGCGGTGATCCGCGGGTCCTTGCGGGCATCGGTGCTGACCACGAGCCCGCCGGTGCGCACGGCGGCGCCGACGAAGGACCCGTCGACGGGGACGACCAGGCCGCGGTGCTGCTGCTCGCCGAGACCGGAGGCGATCCGCACCTCCAGCTCCTCGGTCTCCGGGAGCGGGAGGGCGACCACCGCCAGGTCCGCGCCGGCGACCTCGGCCGCCCGGGTGACCAGCAGGTCGAGGACGTCCTGCTCCGCCTGCCCCGACAGCAGCCCGTTGGTGACCTCTGCGCTCGCCTGTAGCCACCGCTCGCGCAGCCGCGCCCGCTCGTACAGACGGGCGTTGTCGATGGCGACCCCGGCGGCGACGGCGAGGGTGGCGAGCACCGACTCGTCCTCGGCGTCGAACTCCCCGCCGCCCCGCTTCTCGGTGAGGTAGAGATTGCCGAACACCTTCTCCCGGACACGGATCGGCACCCCGAGGAAGGACTGCATCGGCGGATGGTGGGCCGGGAAGCCGTAGGAGGCCGGGTGGTCGGAGATCCGCGCCAGCCGCAGCGGCTCGGGGCGGCGGATCAGCTCGCCCAGCACCCCGTGCCCGGAGGGCAGGGATCCGATCATCCGGACCTGCTCCTGGGAGACCCCGACCGGGATGAACTGGGAGAGCCGCCGGTCCTCGCCGATCACGCCGAGTGCACCGTACTGGGCGTCCACCAGGGTCACCGCCGCCTCCACGATGTGGCGCAGCGCCTGTTCGAGCTCCAGGTCACGCCCGACCGCCAGCACCGCCTCCAGCAGGCTGTGCACCCGGTCGCGCGTGCCGCGGGCCGCGTCCAGCCGGGCCTGGAGCTCGTCCAGCAGGTCGTCGAGCCGCAGCCTGGGTACGGGGGCGGGTCTCTCCGGACCTTCCGGGTGCTTCGGACCGTCTTGAGGGTCCGGAAAGTCCGGACCCTCCGGTTGCTCCGGACGCTCCGAATGCTGCGCTGTGCTGCCCAAGGGAATCCTCCGTGGCTCGCCCGACACCACTGAACGGCCCGCACCGAGGAGCCCCCGGCCGCTGACCGGCCGGCCTGGGACGTGCTCGCCACTGACCAGCCTAGAGACCGGCGGCCCGCGGCGCCGGGCGGCCGTCGGACGCGCGCAGGGCCGATCGGCCCGGGCCGGGGGCCGCGCGGCCCCTGGCGGGGCCCGACACCCGGCGGAACGCTGGAAGGGCGGGTGGAACCGGGCCGGTGGCTTCCGGTGTTGCCGCCCGGCCGTCCGGGAGGCGCGTCCGGGAGGCGCCCGCCGGGGGTCTGGGAGAGGCTTGCGAGGCGTGTGCGACGCGCCGGAGTGGCACCGGGGTGCCCGCCCCGCCCGGCGTACACGGCCGATGCCCCGAGGCGCCCGAGAGGAGTGAGCAGGGCATGAAGGCACTGACGTATCACGGCCCGACCCGCCGCACCCGGGGCGAGGTCCCCGACCCCGCCGTCCCCGACCCCGCCGTCCGCGGCCCCGCCGTCCCCGACCCCGCCGTCCCCGACCCCGCCGTCCCCGACCCCGCCGTCCGCGGCCCCGAGGACGCCCCGCTGCTGCTCGACGTGACGGCGGCCGGCCGGCTGGACGTCGCCGGGCCGGTCACCCACCGCTCCGGCCTCGACGAGATGCAGGAGGCCCACGACGTCTTCGCCGGCGCCGGCGCGAACAGTGCCCTCAAGGCCGTGCTCTTCCGGACCTGAGCCGGGCGGCCGGGGCGGCGGGGCGGGACGACGGAGGACCAGAACGGACGAGTGCCGGCGATGCCGGAACGAGGCCGAACGAGACCGGGCCGGACCGGACGAGGTCGGACGGTGCCCGCGGGCACCGGCGATCCGAGGAGCAGAGGATGAACACCCCAGAACCCGAAGCCGTCCAGCGGGCCGAGCCGGCCGCCGTCGCCCGCCGCGTCCGCGAGCGCCGCGACCAGCTCGGTCTGACCGACGAGATGCTGGCCTACCAGGCCGCCATGGCACCCCGCTACCTGCGGCACCTCCTGGACGTCGGTCCGGCGTTCGACCCGGCCGGGTTCGTGCGGATCGCCGCCGCGCTCCGGATGACCTGGTCGGACCTGCTCGAAGGCCGCGCCGACGCCCCGCCGGGGCAGGGCGACCCCGGCCCCCGACCGCTGCTCCTGCACCTGACCGAGCCCGAGTGCTGGGACCTGGTCGGCACCCACGGCATCGGCCGGGTCGGTCTGCCCGTCCAGCCCGCGCCGGCCGTCTTCCCGGTCAACTACGCGGTGGACGCCGGGACGATCGTCTACCGCACATCCGCCCGCGGAGCCGCCGCTCCGCCCGACGGTTCGCCGGTCTCCTTCCAGGTGGACCACATCGACGACCGGATGAGCCAGGGCTGGAGCGTGTTGATCCTCGGCGAGGCCCACCACGTCGAGGACCCCGACGAGCGGGAGCGGCTCTCCCTGCTGCCCGGCACCGCCCCGTGGGCGGGCGGCAGCCGCGCCCAGTGGGTGCGGATCCGCCCCGACGAGATCACCGGTCGCCGTATCGGCAGCGGATGACCACGGGCGAACGACTTCACGGAGTGGGGCTGCGGCGGGCCACGGAGCCGGGCACCGATTCCGGCCGGGCCCGGCAAAGTGTGCCTGCCGCTCCACGACCGCCCGGCCGAGGGCGTGATCGTCACGACGGAGCAGAACTGGTCGGCCCAGGGCGTCACGCCCGTGCCACCTTCCGAGGCGTGGCCGCAGCCGGAACCCGTGTCCGGGATCACAGCCGAGCGGTCGCCAACGGGACGGTCGCGACGGCGGCGAGCAGCAGGGCCGCGTTGAGGCCGATCCGGCGGTCCCCGCGGCGCAGGTGGACGCCGGTCGCGGCGATCTGCAGGAGCGTGAAGCCGACGGCCGCGGCCAGGGCGACGGACGGGGCGATCCCGGTCAGCGGCGGGAGGACCAGGCCGGCTGCGCCGAGCACTTCGACCGCTCCGAGCGTCCGGACGGTCGGCATCGGCGTGCTGTCCACCCAGGCCATCATCGGCAGCAACTGCTCACGGCTTCGAACCGCCTTCAACCCGCCCGCGTAGAGGTAGAAGAGGGCGAGCGGCACGGCGACGACCCAGTACGCGGCGTTCCAGTGCACGGCGTTCACGACGACGTCCGGTCCACGCCGGCGACGGGCTCGGTGGCGTAGCGGCCCATCACCCGCAGGTGCGCCTGCGGCGTCACCGCGTCGCCGTCGGCGTGGAGGTCCCGCAGGTCCCGGAAGTACTGCACGTACAGGTCCGGCGTGAACGTGCTGAGCATGACGGCCGGTTCGTCGCTCAGGTTGGCGAAGGTGTGCGGAGCCCCCGGCGGGACCATGACCAGGGTGCCGGCGGTCGCGTCGTGGTTCCCGTCCCCGACGGTGAACCGCACCGTGCCCGAGACGATGTAGAAGCCCTCGTCGTGGCCGGCGTGGCGGTGCTGCGGCGGTCCGGGCGTGTGCGGGGCGAGGACGGACTCGGCGATCCCGAGGCGGTGCCCGGTGGTGCTGCCGTCCTCCAGGATCCGCATCCGGACCGTGCCCAGGAGGACGGTCTCGCCGTCGTCCGGGCCCACCACCGAGACGGCGGGGACGGACGGTGGTGTGCTGGTGTTCGGTTCGTCGGTCATGTGTCGATTGCAATGCCGGGGCACGGGGGCTGTCCAAGACCTGTTCCGCGGCGGTCGATACCGTACGGGTATCGTCGCAGCATGGAGCTGCGTTCGCTGCGGTACTTCGTGGCGGTGGCCGAGGAACTCCACTTCGGCCGCGCCGCCGCCCGGTTGCACATGAGCCAGCCTCCGCTGAGCCGGGCGATCAAGCAGTTGGAGGCCCGGCTCGGTGTTGTTCTGCTGCACCGCTCCGCCTCGGGCGTCACGCTCACCCCGGCCGGGGTGGCGCTGCTGGAGGAGGCGCGGGAACTGCTCGACCGGGCCGAGCGGGTGCACGCCAGGATCGCCGCGGCGGCCGGCCCCGCGACGCTGACCGTCGGCATCCTCGGCGACAGTTCCGACACCGGGGTGGCCAGACTCGCGGCCGCGTACCGCCGGCAGCACCCGGGCACGGAGGTCCGCATCCGTGAGACCGACCTGACCGACCCCACCTGCGGGCTGCGCGCCGGCCCGGTCGACGTGGCGCTCACCCGGGCTCCCTTCGACGGGACCGGCCTGGAGGTGCGCGAGCTGCGGGCCGACCCGGTCGGCGCGGTGCTGCGGGCCGATGATCCGCTGGCCCGCCGTGCGCACCTGGAACTGGCGGACCTGGCCGATCGGCGGTGGTTCCGCTTCCCGGACGGCACCGATCCGATCTGGCAGGCGTACTGGCACGGCGCCGCGCCGCGGCAGGGGCCGGTGGTGCGCGCCGTCCAGGAGTGCCTGCAGGCGGTGCTCTGGAACGGCACCGTCGGGATGACCCCGCTCGGGCACCGCCCGCAGGGGGAGCTGGCCGTGGTTCCGGTCGTCGACATGCCGCCGAGCCGCGTGGTCGTGGCGTGGAACCGGAGCGACCCGAACCCGCTGATCGGCTCCTTCGTCCGGATCGCCGCGGCGGCCTACCGCGACTGACGGCCGGTCACGCCGTCGTGACCTCCGCGGGCCGGGGCGGGGCGGGCACCGCACGGGTCAGGTGCGGGCGGCCAGCTCCCGTTCGGCGACGGCACGGAAGCCGGTCGACGGGCGGCCGGTGAGTCGGAGGACGGTGTCGGTGGTGCGGTCCTCGGCGCCCTCGGCGATGGCGAGGTCCATGCGGGCCAGCATCGCGGCGAACTCCGGTGCCACCTGCGCGGCCAGACGGTCCCGCAGCTGCTCGTACGACAGCCGGCGGTGGACGACGGGGCGGCCGGTGACCTCGGTGAGCACGGCGGCGATCTCGTCGTGGCTGAGCGCCTGCGGTCCGGTCAGCACCAGGTCGGTGTCGGGCGCCCGGCCGTCGAGCAGCGCCCGGACCGCGACCGCCGCGATGTCCTCGGCATCGACGAACCCGATCCGGCCGTCCCCGGCGGCGGTCAGGATGGTGCCGTGGGAGCGGATGCCCTCGGCGTGGGTGTGCGTGCCGGTGAAGTTCTGCATGAACCAGGACGGCCGCAGCACCGCCCAGGCGTCGAACAGACCGGGCAGGGCCGCGTGGACCCGGCCCACCGCAGGGCCCCCCTCGGGGACGGCCGAGGAGCTGAGCAGCACCGCGCGCCGCACGCCGGCGGCCCGGGCCCGCCGCAGGAACGGCAGCATGACCGCGGCCGGGTCCGGATCGCCGACCGGCGGGACGAGGTAGACGCGGTCGGCGCCGTCGAGGGCACCGGCGTGGGTGGCGGGGTCGTACCAGTCGAAGCGGACCGGTTCGGTGCCCGGGAGCGGGGTCGCGCTCCGGCCGGCGGCCCGCACGCGGCATCCTGCGGCGACCAGCCCGGCGGCGGTGCGGCGGCCGGTGGTCCCGGTGGCCCCGACGACCAGGGCGGTGGCGGACGCGGCTGGGGTGGTGGGGGAGTCGGTGGTGTCGGTCATCGCGCGCCGCGCCCCGCGAGGTCCAGGCCGGGCTGCTCGACGGCGAGCGGGTTCCAGTAGTCGCGGTAGGCGGTGAAGCGGCCGTCCTCGACGGTCACCACGGCGATGTACGTCATGTCGAAGGGCGCGCCGGTGGCCACCACGCGGCCCACGCCGCGCATCTCGACCACGATGGTGCCGTCGTCGGTGGTCTCGTGGATCCGCAGGTCGGGGAAGTCGTGCAGGTCGATGTGGTCCGGGTAGTCGCGGATGTAGTCGGCGACGGCCGCGCGCCCCTCCAGCCGCCGGGGTCGGCCCGGGGGCGCGAAGGGGAACTCCATGACGCCGTGCTCGGCCCACAGGCCGACCCAGCCTGGGATGTCCTTGGCCAGGAGCAGGCGCAGGCTGTGGCGGTAGAGCTCCGCCGGGGAGGTGGTCTCGGTCATGGGGGTCCTCCGTCGCGTAAGATGCGGACCAGCGGTCCGCTTCTCGAAGAATACGGACCGTCGGTCCGTATCGCAATCGGAGGTGCCCCATGACCGAGCGCAAGCCGCGGAAGGACGCGACCCGCAACCGGGAGGCCGTCTTCGTGGCCGCCGACGCCCTCTTCGCCGACTGCGGGAGTCCCGAGGACGTCACCATGGCCGACATCGCGGCGGCGGCCGGCGTGGGGAAGGGGACGCTCTTCCGCGCGTTCGGCGACCGCACGGGGCTGATCCGCGCGCTGTACGCGGCGCGGCTCGAACCGCTCGCCACGGCGGTCGCGGAGGGCCTGCCGCCGCTGGGGCCCGACACCCCGCCGCCGGTGCGGGTGCCGGCCCTGCTCGACGCGCTGCTCTGCTTCAAGCTGGACAACCGGCACCTCGCGCTGGCCCTGGAGCGGAACGGTGCGGACAGTCCCTACCGCACCGAGCACTACGAGCGCTGGCACGCCCTGCTCCGGGACCTCCTGGAGCAGCTGCCGGGGCGGGCCGGCGCCGGCCCGGCGGACTTCGCCGCGCACGCCCTGCTCGCCGCCACGCGGGCCGATCTGGTCGGGTACCTGGCCGGTGAGAAGAGCGTGCCCCGCGAGGAACTGCGTGCCGACCTGGCCGAGTTCACGGCCTCGGTGATCGGCGCCGCGTCCGGGTGACCGGCCGTCGGCCCCGGCCGGTCAGAGGCCGCGGGCGACGGCCGCGAGGACGGTGTCGACGGCGCGGCGGACCTCCTCGGGGGGCAGGTCGTGCAGGGGCCCGTCGGTGAGCAGGTGGGCGAGCCCGTGGACGGCGGACCAGGCGGCGTACTCCGCGCCGGGTCGCCGCTCGGGCGGGAGGACGCCGGCGTCGACGAGCTCGTCGAGGCGGGCGGCGAGGAGCAGGTACGGGTCGGTGCCGGGCTCGGGGCGCGTCGGGGGGTGACGCTCGGGGCTGGGGGCGGCACCGCAGAACGCGGTGCGGAACCAGCCGTGCTCGGTGAGGGCGAAGTCGACGTAGGCGCGGCCGATCGCTTCCAGCCGGGCCCGGGCGCGGGCCTCGGGTCCGGCGTCGGCCTCGGCGGCGCCGGCCTCGGCGGCGCGTTCGAGCATCAGCCGGCCGAGCTGCTCCATGCAGCGGGCCGCGACCGCGGCGAGCAGGTCCTCGTGGCTGGCGAAGTGCCGGTAGGCGGCGTTGTGGGAGACGCCCGCCTCGCGGCTGGCGGCGCGCAGGACGACCGCATCCGGCCCGCCCGAGCGGGCGAGGGTGACGCCGGCGGTGACCAGGGCCTCGCCTAGGTTGCCGTGGTGGTATGTCCGGTTCTCCAAGGTTCCACCGCATTTCCTGCCGCGTGTTGACAGTGTCCACTTCGGGTGGAAGCGTGTCAATCAGCGCATGTTCCCACTGTCAACATGCCTGGCGGATGGAGCCTCTCATGCCCGCCCTCACCCCTCGCCGACGCCTGCTCGTCCTGGCCACGGTCTGCCTGGCGGCGTTCGCGATCAACCTGGACACGACGATCGTCAACGTCGCACTGCCCGACCTGAGCCGGCAGCTGGACGCCACCACCCGTGACCTGCAGTGGGTCGTCGACGGTTACAACCTGGCCTTCGCCGCGCTGGTGCTGACGGCGGGCTCGCTCGGCGACCGGTTCGGCCGCCGGCCCGCCCTGCTGGTGGGGCTGGCCGGCTTCGCCGCCACCAGCGCGCTGGGCGCCGCAGCCGGTTCGCCCGCCGCACTGGTGGCGGTGCGCTTCGTGATGGGCGCGTGTGCGGCGGCCATCTTCCCCACCACCCTGTCGGTGATCACCAACACCTTTCCCGACCGCCGCTCCCGCGCGAAGGCGGTCGGGGTCTGGGGTGCGGTCACCGGTCTCGGTGTCGCGGTGGGCCCGGTGGCCGGCGGCCTGCTGCTGGCCCACTTCGGCTGGCCCTCGGTCTTCCTGGCCCTGGTGCCGGTGACCCTGGTCGCCCTGGGGGCGGCCTGGGCCTGGGTGCCCGAGTCCAGCAGCCCGGCCTCGGCGCGCCTGGACGTGCCCGGGCTGGCCACGTCCTCGGCGGCCGTCGGCGTCCTGGTCTACACGATCATCGAGGCGCCCAGCCGAGGCTGGGGCGCCCCCGCGACGGTGGCGGGCTTCGCCGCCGCGGTCGCGCTCACCGCCGCGTTCATCGTCGTCGAGCGGGGCCGGGCCGACCCGATGATCGACGTGACGCTCTTCCGGACCCCGGCCTTCTCGGCCGCCAGCGGTTCGGTCACCCTCGCCTTCTTCGCCCTGTTCGGCTTCATCTTCCTGGTGACCCAGTACTTCCAGTTCATCCGCGGCTACGGCACGCTCGCGACCGGTGTCCGCGTGCTGCCGGTCGCGCTGACCATCGCGCTCGGCTCGCTCGGCGGCGTCGCCCTGGCGACGAGGGTGGGCACCCGGGCCGTGGTCACGGCCGGCCTCGCGATGCTCGGCGCCTCGTTCGCGTGGATCGCCGCCTCGTCGGCCTTCGCCCCGTACCTCCAGGTCGTCGGTCAGATGGTGCTGCTCGGCCTGGGCCTCGGGCTCACCACCGCCCCGGCCACCGAGTCGATCCTGAGCGTGTTGCCGCCGGCCAAGGCCGGGGTCGGTTCGGCGGTCAACGACGCCACCCGTGAGGCCGGCGGCACGCTCGGCGTCGCGGTCCTCGGGTCCGTCTTCACCTCCCTCTACGCGAGCCGGCTCGCCGACGGGCCCTTCGCCGGCCTGCCGTCCCGGACGGCCGGTGCGGCGGAGAGCTCGGTGGCCTCCGCGCTCGGCACGGCGGCCTCCCTCGGCCGCGGGGACCTGCTGGCCGCCGTCCAGGCCTCCTTCATGGACGCCTTCCACCTCGCCTGCCTGGTCGGCGCGGGCGTCTGCCTCGCGGGTGCGGTCGTCGCCCGCCTGGCCCTGCCCGGCCGGACCCCCGCCGCCGCCCCGGCGGTCGTCCGGGCCCACCGGGCGGCGCCGGATCCGGTTCGGAGCACGCCGGCCGCCGCTGCGTCCCGCCCCGCGGCGACCCGCTCCGCGGCGCCGACGGGCCCCGCGCCGAACGCCGCGCCGGGTCAGGGCCGCGGGGCCGCGCGCTGAGGCCGCCCGGAACCTCGGAGCCTCCGGGAGCGCGAACCCGCCCGCCGGCCGTCACGGCCTCCGGGCGGGTTCGCCGGTTCAGTGCTTGGTGGCGTCCTTGACCTTCTCGCCGGCCTGCTTCAGATCGCTCTTGATCTGCCTGCCCCGGCCGCTGGCGGTCGCGGCCGGGTCGCCGAGGGCGCGGCCGGTGGCCTCCTGGGCCTTGCCCTTGGCCTTCTCGCCCATGTTCCGCATCTTCTTGGCGGTGCTCACTGCAGACTCCTCCCACTCCGACGGGAACTGCCAATCTCGTCCGGGGCGTCTGCCCGGGGCCGAGGACTTCACACACCGGGCTCAGCCCGGGTCCTCCAGCAGCAGCGGGCCCGGAGGACCCGGAGCGACGGTCGTCGACTCCCGGGTGCGGTGCGGCAGGAGGATGCCGGCTTCGCCGGGGAGGCCGTGTTCAGCGGCCGTTGTGCCGGCGCAGCTTCAGGAGCGGCAGGATCAGCCAGCAGGTCGCGAACCAGAGCACGACGCCTCCCGCGATCCAGCCCGCGAGCGCCGACCCCGTCGCCACACGCAACAGGAGCAGCACGGCGGAGCCGATCGTCAGGGCCAGCAGGATCAGGCCGATGGCCACCAGCCTGGCAGCAGAGTCGACCAGTTGGGGCTTGAGCAGATGCCCGGCGAAGATCCGGTGGTAGGCGACCGGCGCGGTCAGCGCACCCGTGGCGAGTGCCCCGAGGACGACGGTGCTCACGTACAGTCCGCGGTCGAACGCGCTCAGCTGGGTGAAACGGGGCATGAAGGCGACGCTCAGCAGGAATCCGAAGAGGACCTGGGAGCCGGTCTGGGCGACGCGGACCTCCTGGAGCAGGTCGCCCCAGCGCCGGTCGGCCCGTTCGTCCGGCGACTCCCGGCGGCCGGTCCGGGGCCGGTGGCCCTGGGCGGTCCGGCCGGTGTCGGGTGTCGTCACGGTGATCGCCTCCTCCTCTCCGGTGCCCGTGGTCCTCCCCGGTGTCCGCGGCCGTCGTACCGGCCGTGCCGGTACGTGTAGCCGTGACGGGGGCGGGCAAACGTCGGGCATGGAGGACGAGCGCGCGTCGGGGCCGGCCGTCCCCGAGGCAGCACCGACGGACCCCGAAGTTCGCGCACTCGGGCGTGCCGCGCGGCATCATGGTCGGGACGGCACGTCTTCGTACCGACCGGACCGGGAGCCCGCCATGCCACGGCCAGCCGATGAGCCCGTCGGGGGCGAGGAAGTCCATGCCAGGCTGCTGGTGTCGGTGGGCCGGGCGGGGTCGGTGCGGATCGTCACGGTGGGGGGCGAACTGGACCACGACACGGCGAGCGAGCTGCGGGCGGCGCTCGCCCTGCCCGTGGACGACGGGATCGCGCGGATCCTGGTCGACTTCGGCGACCTGCAGTTCTGTGACTCCACCGGCCTGAACCTCCTCCTGCGGGCCCGACTCGACGCCGAGGCCGCCGGGCTGAGCCTGGAGGTGGCGGACCTGCAGCCGGCCGTGGCCAGGCTGTTCGAGATCACCGGGGTCGACACCGTGATGCGGATCCACCCCGACCGCGGGGCGGCGCTGAAGGCACCGGGCTCCGGTACCGGGTCCGGGGACGACGACCGCCCGCCCCCCGCGACCGCCGGTGAGGCGTGAGGGGGCCGAGGCATGAGGCCCGGGAAGGACGCCCGGCCGGCCGGTACGGAGCAGACCAGACGGCTCGTCCTCGCAGGCAGCGAGGGCGCGGTACAGCGCTGCCGGGACTTCAGCCGGGCAGCACTGTTCCTCTGGCACTGGCTGCCCGCGGCCGACGAGGAGCAGCTCGCCGTGTCGGAGGACGTCCTGCTGATGGTCTCCGAGCTGGTCACCAACGCCTGCCTGCACGCCCCGGGCGGCCCGCGGGAGTTGCGCCTCCACTGGGACGGCGCCCGGCTGCGGGTGGAGGTCGCGGACGCCAGCCCGGTGCCGCCGCGCCTGCTCGTGCACGGTGACCCGGCCCGGCCCGGCGGGCACGGCCTGCGGGTGGTGGACCGGCTCGCCCGGGCCTGGGGCTCACTGCCGGAGGGCCGCGGGAAGCTGGTCTGGCTGGAGGTCCCCTCCCCGCTCGACCACCAACGGCTCGACCGCCGGGCCCGCTCGAACTGACGGGGCCCGAGCCGCCGGTCACCGCTGTCCCGGGTGGGGTGCCGGTGGCGGTGCCGGGTCGGGATCGGGGAACGGATCGGGGAACGGGGGGATCGGCGGTGGAACCGGGTCCGGTCCTTCGCCGGGCCGCGGCGCGGGGTAGGGGTGGGGGACCGGCTCCGTGTCCGGATCGGGGGGCGTCGGGATGGTCATGGTGTCCTCCCTCCAGGTCGCCGCCACTTCCGACCGCACGGGTGCCCAGTGCCCCCCGGCACAAACCGTCGGAGCCGCCGGCCGCGCCGCGTCCCGGCGCGGGCGCGACGTTAGGAGCGGGGACGTCCGGGTAGACGCGGCCGGGTGAGAGTGGTCGGCACCGGTCCGAAGAGGATCTTCGGGGACTGAGGAAACGGACGAGGCCACGAGGAGCACGAGCACCATGACACCGGACGGTGTGAGGGAGGTGCGGTCGCCTGGCCGGGCCCGGATGCCGGCTGTGCCGCGCTCCCTTTCGGGGCCGCGTGCCCGGTGGCTGCCGCTGTCCGACCGGACGGGCGTGGTGGCCGACGCCCGGTCCGTCACCGTCGACTTCCTGGCCGACGTGGCCGACCCCTCCGTGGTAGCCGACGCCGTGCTCCTGGTGTCCGAACTCGTCGGCAACGCCATCCGCCATGCCGGGGAACCGGGCTGGCTCCTGCTCGTCCGCCGTCCCGGCCTGTTGCGGATCGAGGTGAGCGACTCCAGTTCCAGACCGCCGGTGCCTCGACGCCCGAAGGCCGTGGAGGCACCGGGCGGTCTCGGCCTCTTCCTGCTGGGCTGCCTCGCGCTGCAGTGGGGCTGGCGCCCGCTGGGCCCGGGCAAGGCCGTCTGGTGCGAGCTGCGGTTGCCGCCGGGCGACGTTCCGGACAAGCCCTGACGCATCCGTCCGTCGGACGCCGCCACGGGCACACACCTGCCCGGACGAATCGGAACAAACCATCTGAAACATGAATTGAATGTCGTGCATGGGGGTAGGAGACCCCGTGCGGCGGCTGCGGGCGACCCGCCGCCGTTCCCGCACCCACCGGGTGCCACCGGGACCTTCGCTTGAAGAAGCCGGGCACAGGTCCTGGGGGAAGAAGCCCGCGAGGCACGAGCGCGAGCCGCGCCGTCTCGCGGGGCGTTCACCCCGATGCCCAGGAGAAGCAAGTGTCCACCCCACTGGAAGCCCGCGCTCGTGTGGAATCCCATGAGCGTGTCCGCCCGTCGGAAGCCCCGCGGACCGACAACCCGCCGGGACCCGGGCCGGGCCTGCCGTCCGACCTGCCCCCGCGCCCGACCGAGGCGGAGCTGCGCACGATGGGCAAGTCCGAGGCGCGTGAGCTCAGCGATGCCCTGTTCGAGCGTCTGGCCGGGCTGGCCCGCGAGACACACGCCTACAGCTACGTGCGCGGCACGATCATCGAACTCAACATGCCGCTGGTGCGGTTCATCGCCGCCCGCTTCCGGCACCGCCCCGAGGACATGGATGACATCCTCCAGGTCGGCACCGTCGGCCTGATCAAGGCCGTGGACGGCTACGACCCCGCACGCGGCGTCGAGTTCGTGACCTACGCCATCCCCACCATCGCCGGTGAGATCAAGCGCTTCTTCCGTGACACCTCCTGGCCGGTACGGGTTCCGCGGAGCATGCAGGAGCTCTACCTCGCCGTGGCCCGGGGCTCGGACCGGCTGGAGCAGCAGCTCGGCCGCCTCCCGCACCCGGAGGAGATCGCCGAGGACCTGCACATCACCGCCGAGGAGGCCGTCGAAGGGCTGGTCGCCGGGCGGGTCTACCGGCCCAACTCCCTGGACGCGCTGCGTGACCCCGAGGGCGACGAGACCGGCAGCGCGCTGTTCGACCGCCTCGGCGCCTGCGACCCGGGCATCGAACTCGCCGTCTTCCGCACGGCCGTGCAGCCGCTGCTCTCCCAACTGCCCAGGCGTGAGCAGCTCGTGCTCAAGCTCCGGTTCTGGGACGGCCGGACCCAGTCCGAGATCGCCGAGCGGATCGGCGTCTCGCAGATGCACGTCTCCCGGCTGCTCGCCGCCACCCTGGCGAGGCTTCGCGAGCAGCTGGAGGACCGCGACGCTCCCGGATGGGCGGACGACGGACCGGAGCCGCCCGCCTGAGCCCGCCCGACCCGCGGTCCCCGCGCCGGTTCCCGTCCCGACCGGCGTTCCGCCCCCGCAGCGGACAGCCGCGTGCGGGGGTCCCCTCTGCCCGTGCCCTCGCCGACCGCAGGCCCCCGGCCGGGGCTGCTGCGGCTCTCCTCCGCCCCCTGGCGGACCGGCCCGACCTGCTGCCGGCAGGCGACCTCGCCCGGCACGGCACCCCGAGGAGGCTGCCGGGATCGGGGGAGGAAGCGGGCGACCTGTCCGCCCCGGTGTAGCGGCCGGCACAGCCGCCTGCGCGCGTACCACTGCCGTGACGGGACGTCACGGAGCGAATGGCGAGTGCGTCGTGGCCCCGGGGTTACACCGGCGCCGAGTGGGCAGACGCGCCGGCGGGTGGCCGGGGCAGGCCCGGCCGCAATCCGGGAGGAGTCCAGGATGAGCATGGTCAAGGAGTCGGTTGACGTCGACGTGCCGCTGCACACGGCCTACAACCAGTGGACGCAGTTCGAGGAGTTCCCCCGCTTCATGGAGGGCGTCGAGTCGGTGACCCAGCTGGACGAGCGCCGCAACCACTGGCGGACCAGCATCGGCGGTGTCACCCGTGAGTTCGACACCGAGATCGTCGACCAGCTGCCCGACGAGCGGATCGCCTGGCGGACCATGGACGGCGACGTGCACCAGCAGGGCGTCGTGACCTTCCAGCGCCTCGACGACCGGCACACCCGCATCAACATGGCCATCGACTTCCGCCCGGAGGGGATGGCCGAGAAGGCCGGCGACATGCTGGGCGTGGTCGATCGGAGGGTGAAGGGCGACCTGCGGCGCTTCAAGAGCTTCATCGAGGAGCGCGGCGTGGAGGACGGCGGCTGGCGCGGCCGGATCAGCCCCGGCTGACCCGCGCCGACAGCGGCCCGGCCCCGGTCCTGCGACCGGGGCCGCGTCCGGCCGTAGCCTGGAGACGTGGACATGGGAGCACCGACCACCCCGGTACGGCAGTGGACCTTCCTGACCAGCCATGCCCGTGTGCTCGTCCAGATCGCGCGCGACCCCGGTATCCGGGTCCGTGAGATCGCCGCCCGCTGCCTGCTCACCGAGCGCGCGGTTCAGCGGATCATCGTCGACCTGGAGGAGGCCGGCTACCTCAGCCATGAGCGGCAGGGACGGGTGAACCAGTACCGCGTCGTCGCCGGCAAGCAGTTGCGTCACCCGGCCGACAGCGGGCCCACCATCGCCGAGCTGCTCGCCGTCCTGCTGCGCTGAGCCGGACCGTCGCCGGAGCCGGAGCCGGAGCCGGCGGCACGGCAACGGGTCGGCCGCCGCGAACGCCGGTGAGACCGGGCGGGCAGGTCGAGCGGGGCCGCCGGGAGCGTCGGCGACGTGCCTGCGCAGGTGCAGCGGCAAGGCGACGCAGAGCAACCCGCTGTGGTCGACCACGATCGGGGCGCCCTCGCGGCTGGTGGCGCGGGTCAGGCGGCGGCCGGGACGGGAACGGCCGAGGGGCGCCCTATTCGTAGGGCGCCCCTCGGCCGTTCGGCGGTCCGGCCGTCACGCTGGTGACGGCCCGCCGCGGTGGTGGTGCTCATCCGCCGAGGCGGGCGAGGAGCAGGCGCGCCCGCCGGGTCTTGGCCTCGGCGCGGTTCTTCAGGTACACCGCGTGGGCGAGCCGGTGCTGCTCGGCCTCACGCATCCGCTCGTCGATGATGGCGCGCGCGGTGTCGAGGTGGTAGGTCATGGCTGTCGTTCCCCCTGCCGGCGGGTGGCCTGTCGATGGCTTGGGCATCGACTCCGAAGGCCTCCCTGCGCCTATGATTCTACACCAATCTTTGGGTTCTGGTCGCCAATTCCGAGCCGGTTTGGGGAGTTGTCCTGTCGTTTGAAGGCCTGTCGGTTGGTGAGCAGCGGGGGTGACGGATGTGGCCGCCCGGCGTCCGGCGGTGGTCGGGCCGGTTGCCGGGGCTCCGCCGGGAGTCCCGCCTCCTCAGCGGACGACGTCGAAGACGTTCAGCTGCAGGCCGTTGGGGTAGGCCCGGTGCTCGACCAGGTTCAGCTTCTGGACGTCCTTGTCCGTGGTGCTGAACAGGCGCTTGCCCGCGCCCAGCAGGAGCGGGAAGACGAGCAGGTGGTAGCGGTCGATCAGCCCGGCGTCCGAGAGGCTCCGGTTGAGCGAGGCGCTGCCGTGGACGATGATCGGGCCGCCCTCGGTCCGCTTCAGCGCGGCGACCTCGTCGAGCGAGCGCAGGATCGTCGTCTCGCCCCAGTTCGGCACCAGGTCGTCCTCGGTGAGGGTGGTGGAGACGACGTACTTCGGGATCACCTTGTACTCGGCGAACTCCGCCATGTCCGGCCACACCGGGCTGAACGCCTCGTAGCTGGTGCGGCCCATCAGCATGGCGGCGGCCTCGCTCTGCTCCCGGCCCTTGATCTCGAACGCCTCGGGCAGGAACTCGGTGTGCTTGAAGGTCCACCCGGTGTTCCGGTAGCCGGGCTCGCCGCCCGGGGCCTCGACGACGCCGTCGAGCGAGATGAAGGCAGTGCTGATCAGGGTACGCATGTCCGGTGTTCCTCCGCGTTCGGTTGCTACGTCCGGACCGGTCCGTCGACGACACCACCACCACACCTGCGGCGCGCCGCCCGGACCAGCCATGAGTTCTGACTGTGGATCATGGACGAACTCATCGGTCGCCGTCCAACATTTTCGCCGACGACACCCGGAGCGTCCCCGTGGCGGGCCCCCCGTCGCGGGTGCCACGCCGAAGGCCCCACCCCGCCTCCGGCGGGGCGGGGCCGTCCGCTTCGCGCGGGGCCGCGGGGCGTCAGCCGCGGGTGGCGTCCTGGCCGGCGTCGGGGATCCAGGAGCCGTGGAGTCCGGCGGTCACCCGGTGGGGCAGGTGGACCGTGGCGATGCGGTCGAGGCCGGCGGCGTCGAGGACCAGCAGCTGCGAGGCGTCCTGCTTGAGGTCGGACACGACGGTGAGCAGGTATCCCTCGTCCTCGCCGGTGGCTCCGGCGGCCGGGACGAAGACGGCCTCACTGGGCATCCGGGCGTCGCCGACCGGGCGGATGCGGCGCGCCCCGGTGATGCGGTCGTACTTGACGACGCCGTAGCCGCCGAAGCCCTCCTCGTCGGGGAAGGAGACGGCGTACCGGTAGCGGTTCTCGGCGCCCAGGTACTCCTCGTTGAGGGTCGGGAACTCCACCGGCAGGTCGTCGATGATCTGCTCGTCGACGGTGCCGTCCACGAGGTCGACCACCCAGCGCCGCGTGTAGGAGCGGCTGACGGGCTCGCTGCCGCGGCCGGGGGCGCCGACCCACCAGTTCCAGGAGAGCCGGAACCCCTCCCGGTCCACGGTGGGGCCCTCCAGGACGATGCGGCCCAGGCCGTCCTCGTAGGCGTTGGCGACGTGCAGCATGTTGCCGGGCTCGATGGAGAACCAGCGGACGCGTCCGGCGCCGTCGGCGCCGCGCGGCATGACGCCGATGCGGGCCGGCTGCTCGTCGCTCCAGCCGTAGGGGATGCCGGAGTGGTCGGCGGGGTCGAAGGTCACGTTGCCCTCGACGAAGACCACGTGGCGGCGGGTGACGGCGAAGTCGTGCTTGAGCGAGGCGGTCGCGCCCGGGACCTCGGCGCTGTGGACGATCTCGCCCTTGGCGTCGGCGACGTAGTACGTCAGGAACGGCGGGAAGGGCGAGGACGCGAAGAAGTGGAGCTCGCCCGTCACCGGGTCCTCCTTGGGGTGCGCGGTCATCGCGGTGCGCAGCTTGCCGTTGAAGTCGTACGCCCCGACCGTGTCCAGCTCCCGGGTGAGCTCGAACGGCAAGTTCGCCTCGCAGAGGGCGAGCAGGCGGCCGGCGTGCTCGATGACGTGGGTGCCGGCGGCGCTGGCGGTGAGGTCGGGGCCGTGCTCGGTCAGGTAGGGGGCGCCGTCGAGGGCGGGGGTGTGCACCCAGCGGTTGCGGTACCACTCGGCGCGGCCGTCGCGGAGTCGGATGCCGTGCACCATGCCGCTGCCCTTGAACCAGTGGGTGGGGGTGATGCCGGGCTTGGGGTTGTGGCTGTTGCGGACGAGCCGACCGGTCAGCTCGGGCGGCAGGGTGCCCTCGACGGTGAGCCCGGTGGCGGTGAGCTCGTCGGCCACGGGGGCGTAGTGGCCGGTCAGGTACGGCTTGGCGGTGGCGGTCATGGGAAGGGTTCCTCCGGTGTTCGCTGTTCCGAGTCGGGTGTTCTGTGTGTACGGGGGCGGACGGGGTCTGCCGGACGAGCCGGCCCGGTCCGGGGTTCAGGCGGCTCGCGGGTCGGGCGCCGGCTGCGGAGAGACGGGCGTGGCCTTCCGGCGGCCGGTGCACCGGGTGAGGAGGAGCGCGAGCAGGGCGGTGACGGTCAGGACCACGGCCGAGACGGCGAAGGCGGTCCGGTAGCCGGCGGTGAGGGCTTCGAGGTGCGGCTGACGGGCGGCCGCATGGGTGGTGACGGAGCCGGCCAGCGTGGTCAGGGCCGCGAGGCCGATCGCGCCGCCGACCTGGCGGGTGGTGTTGACCAGTCCGCCGGCCAGTCCGGCGTCCTGGGGCGGGACACCTTCCACGGCCAGGGCGGTGAGCTGGACGAAGGCGATGCTCAGGCCCAGGCCGATCAGGACGCTCGGCCCGAGGACGTCGGCGAGGTAGCTGCCGTCGGCGCCGATCCGCGACAGCCAGAGCAGACCGGCGGCCTCGGTGAGCAGGGCGGCGACCACGGTCGTGGCGGGACCGAGTCGCCGGGAGACCCGCGGTGCCACGGCGGCGCCGAGCATGTTGGCCGCGGCGAGCGGGAGTTGGCCCGCGCCGGTGGCCAGCGGACCGGATCCGAGGACCTGTTGCTGGTAGAGCGGCAGGAAGAAGAACAGGGCGATCCACACCGACCCCAGCAGCGCCATCAGCAGGTTGCCCGTGGCCACCCGGCCGGTGGCGAGCAGCCGCGGCGGTATCAGGGCGTTCGGCCGGCGGCGCTCGATGAGTGCGAAGGCCGTGAGCAGGGCGACGGCGGCGCCCAGGGCCCCGACCACCCCGCCGTCGCTCCAGCCGGCTCCGCGGGCGGTGGTCAGGCCCCAGACCAGGCAGGTCAGGGCGAGGGTGACGGTGGCGGTGCCCGGCAGGTCGAACCGCCCGGACGCCCGCCCGGCCTTCAGCCCAAACTTCAGCCCGGACACGGGCTCGTCCACCGGTCCGGCCACGCGTCCGGCCACGTGCCCGGCTTCCGGCGGAACGAGGGCGGCCACGGCGGCCAGGACCAGTGCCGACCCGAGCGCGACCGAGTGGAAGATCGCCGGCCATCCCCATGCCTGGGTCAGCACACCGCCCAGCAGCACGCCGGCCGCGCCTCCCGCGCCGGAGACCGCTCCCCACACTCCGAGGGCCTTGCCACGCCCGGGGCCGGTGGGGAACTGCTCCATCGCCAGGGCCAGAGCGGCCGGGACGATGGCCGCCGCGGCGAGGCCCTGGACGGACCGGGCGGCGATCAGCAGACCCGCGGCGGCGGCCAGCCCCGCCACCAGCGAGGCCGCCGCGAACAGTGCGAGCCCGGCGATCAGCACCCGGCGGCGGCCGAGCAGGTCGGCCGCCCGTCCGCCGGCCAGCAGCAGCGCCCCGAACGCCAGGCCGTAGGCGTTGACCACCCAGGTGGTCGAGCCGTCCGAGAGGCCGACCCCGGCCCGGATCTGGGGCAGCGCCACGTTCACGATCGAGGTGGCGAGCATGACGGTGAACTGGGCCGCGGCGAGGGCCGCGAGCGCCGCTCCCGGTCGGTGAGCCCGGCCTGCCGCCGGCTCGGTCTGCGTGCGTGCAACGTTCATGGCGCACAGACTCGTTCGGGACGCTGTCCACTTGCCAGGCCCGGAGGGGCCGAGGACCGTCCACCACTGTCCGCAGCTGTCCACCCGCGCCGGGCCACGCCGGTGCGCGGCCCGCACCGCTCCGGAAGGCGGGCACGCGTCCTCAGCGGGTGCCGTGCAGCTCCTGCTCCCACAGCGCTTCGCAGAGCAGGTCCAGCCCCTGTCGCAGGTGGCGCCGGTAGGTGCCGTACGGGAGGCTCAGGCGGCGGGCCGCGGCCTCCTGGGTGGGCGCGCCGGAGAAGTAGCCCGCCGTCACGGCGTCCCGGGCGCGGACACCGCGCGGGTCGCGGCCGAGGTCGTCCACGGTCCGGCGCAGCAGCTCGCGCAACACCTCGACGGGCTCCTCGAAGTCGGCCGCCAGACGGGCGCGCATGAGGGAGCAGGCGGCGAAGGCGCCCGGATCGCGCCAGTGGGCCAGGGCCTCGCGCACGGCCTGGTCGAACGCGCCGCGCGAGACACCCGACGGCCCGGCCTGGACGGGCACGGCGGTGGCCGCGATGAAGTGGCGCAGCCACGTCTCGACGGGCACCTGCCGCCAGTCGACGCCGAACACGCCGTACGTGTGATCGCCGACCCGCGGGCGGGCGCCGGTGTCGGCGAGGCTGCCCTTGACGCGCGCGGCCCACGTCTCCGCGTCCCGCCAGACGGCGAAGCCGAAGGCGCGTCCACGGGCGCGGGCGGACTCCGCCTGGGCGCGGGAACTGCTCAGGTCGATGACGCGCGAGGGTATCTGGTAGCGCTCGGGGTAGACCGTGAAGCGGCTGACGCCGATGTGCTCGCCGGGCCGTACCGGCGCGGTGGCGTCGGTGTACGCCCAGGCGGCCGCCACGACCGGATCGGTGGCCAGATCCTCCGGGTCGGCGGGGGCGGGCAGCGCGAGGCGGGCGGTGAACGCCACGATCCGGCCGGTGCTCACCAGGCGGTAGACGCTGAAGGCCTGCGGCTGGCGCGCCGCCCAGTAGCGGACCAGCTCCGCGGAGGCCGGACCCTCGGTCTCCGCGGCCATGCGCAGCACGACGTCGAGGTCGTCCGGGGTGAGGGGCCGGTCGTGCACCTCGTCCTCGCGGGACCAGGTGCGCAGCCGCGCCACGATCTCCCCCTCGCGGAAGAGGTAGAAGAGTTCGTCGGTGACGGTCCAGACCCGCTCCTCGGGTGCCTCGCGCAGAAGTCGCAGGTACTCTTCGGCGAGTCGGTGGCGCATCGTCACGAAGGCGTTGGGGGCCCGCCAGCGCAGGTCGGCGGCCAGCGTCTCGCGCGCGGCGTCGTGCGGATGGAGGCCCCGGTGGGTGGACTCCATGAAGGGCAGGTCCCGGAGCCAGGCGAAGAGCGGGTGGGCCTCCTCGTCGGGCAGGACGGCGGCGAGCAGTTCCTCCGAGGTCGAGTAGGCCTGGGCCGCCACCTCCAGGGCGCGGCGGTGGGCCGCGCTCGGCACCTCGCCGATCAGGCCGGAGAGGAGGGTGCGCAGGACGTCGGCCGAGGGGGCCCAGACGTCCTCCCGGTTCCAGTCGGCCGTCCTCGCGGCGGCCGCGAGGGAGAGGGCCAGCGGGTTGCCGCCTGCAAAGCGCAGCACCCGCTCACGGAGTTGGGGGAGGACCTGAGCCGTGGTCAGCAGGCTCCGGGCCTGCTCCTCGGTGAACGGCTCCAGTTCGCGGACGGCCAGCAGCCCGGCCCAGGCGGGGTCGGCGGTCCACTGGGGTTGCGGGGCGAGGCGGCCGGCCAGGACCACCAGGGTGTCGTCGGCGGCGCGGGGCAGGAACCGTTGCCACAGCCAGCTCTCCAGCCACTGGCAGTGCTCGAAGGAGTCGACCAGCAGGACCGTCCCGGGCACGTCCAGGAACGGGGCGGCGCTCCGTTCGAAGTCGGCCGGGTCCCGGCTCACGAAGCGGCCGTCCAGTTCGAGGAGGAGCCGTCCCGCCGTCCGGGCGTCGTCCGCCAGGCGGCGCAGCAGCGTCGACTTGCCGATGCCGCCCGGCCCGAACACGTAGAACGCGAACGGCGCGTGCGGATCACCGGACAGGGCCTGCGCGAACTGCCCGAGCTCCGCGTCCCGGCCGATGAAGGCCTGGACGCGTGCGCTGCTCAGTCTCTCCCGGACGGACGCCATGACGGCTCCTCTCCCCATCTCTCGGTACCGGACCGGCCCTGCGGTCCGGAGGGCGGGGTGACAGGGCGTCGGTGCCGGTGAACGGTGTTGAACGGCGGGCGGTGCCCGGCGGGGGTACGGCCTCGGTGGGGGTGGGCCGTCCGACCGGCCCGGGGAACCGGCGCCCGTGCTCTCAGGCCGGCGGTAAGCGACGAGGCCGGCGGACCGCGGCGCCGTGCACGGCCTGCGGACGGCGGCGCACCACGTTCCGCGCTGTGACCGGACAGCCGATTCGCACTCTGGGCAACGCTTGTCGGCTCCTACGTCGGGACGGCCGAGGAGGTCCACGCCCAGGACGGCCCGCGGCCGGCCCACCCGTGGAATTTGTCGTGGGCACTATAACTGAAGCCCCGTCGGCACCGGACCCGGCCGACCGGGCCCCGGGTGGTTCGCCTTCGCCCGTTCCGCCTCGGCGTTCGTCGTGCGGTCGGGGGCAGCGGGACGGGCAACCGCAGGAGGAGGGCACATTCGGCCGGGCCTTCCGCCCCGATCGAACCGGGGGACGAGAGCCTTCGGGAGGCGAACGACGAGAGAGCCGGCGAGGAGGAGCCACGCCTGCCGGTTCGAACGGGAAGCGTGAGCGTCGGTACGAGCGCATCAAGGAGAGCGCGAAGGACCGTGGTGAGAGCGAGAAGCGCGCGAAGGAGATCGCGGCCCGGACCGTGAACAAGGAGCGCGCCCGGCACGGTGAGTCGAGGACTGCCAGCCGCTCCTCGACCAAGGACATGTCGTCGTCGCGGCGCGGTGGTCTGCGTTCGCACTCGGGCTCGCAGGGGGCCGACGTACGACCGGCTGTACAACGAGGCCAAGCAGCGCAACATCGAGGTTCGTTCGAAGATGAACAAGAAGCAGCTCGCCGACGCCCCGGGGCGCTGAAAGCCGGCACGCACCCCGGAGGCCCCGTCCGACCTGTCCTGAGGTCGGCCCCGTCCCGGTATCCGGACGATTTACGCGGTTCAGTGTTCAGCTCCCGCCGTCCTGCCCCTAAGCTGGCCGTGCAGCTGGTTCGCCCTGTCCGCCAGGCAGGCGCGTCGCAAGAGGGAACCCGGTGGGAATCCGGGACTGCCCCGCAGCGGTGAGTGGGAACGACCGCCGTCATACGCACTGGGCCCCGGTCGGGTCTGGGAAGCGACGGCCAGTAGGTGTCCGCCCTGGAACCAGGGCGGCCGTGCCCACGAGTCCGAAGACCTGCCACTGCCCGCGCGCGACCGTTCGCGCGCGGCAATCCGGTGACCTCGTGGGCGGGTCGGCGTGCGTACCAGGCGGAGCAGTACCCGCGTGCGGGGCGTCCGCCCGGTTCGTCATCCCTTCGCGCCTTCGTGCCGTCATCGGGCACCGGAGGAACCAGGCTCGCGAAGGAGAGTCCCTTGACAGCGAAGTCCGCAGCCGCGGCGACCGTGGCCACCGTGTTCGGATACCCCCGCCAGGGCCGGCGCCGGGAACTGAAGAAGGCGATCGAGGGGTACTGGAAGGGCGCGGTCACCGCCGGGGCGCTGCTGGCCACCGCCTCCGACCTGCGCCGGGAGAACTGGGCGCAGCTCGCCGAGGCGGGGGTCGAGGAGGTCCCGACCGGCGACTTCTCGCTCTACGACCACATGCTGGACGCGACGCTCGCCGTCGGTGCGATCCCGGCCCGGCACCGGGCCGCGGTCGAAGCCGACCCGCTGGACGGCTACTTCGCCATGGCGCGCGGCACCCAGGACGTCGCGCCGCTCGAGATGACGAAGTGGTTCGACACCAACTACCACTACCTCGTTCCCGAGTTGGGCCCCGACACGGTGTTCGCCGCGAACCCGGCCAAGGCGGTCGCCGAGCTGCGCGAGGCCCTCGTCCTCGGCCACGCCGCCCGGCCGGTGCTGATCGGCCCGGTCACCTACCTGCTGCTCGCCAAGCCGGCACCCGGCGTCGCGGCCGACTTCCAGCCCGTCACCCTGCTGGACCGGCTGCTGCCCGTCTACGCCGAGCTGCTCGCCCACCTGCGCGCGGCGGGGGCCGAATGGGTCCAGCTGGACGAGCCCGCGCTCGTCCAGGACCGCGCTCCGGCCGAGCTGAACGCCGCCGCCCGCGCCTATCGCGAGCTGGGCGGCCTCACCGACCGGCCGAAGCTGCTCGTCGCGAGCTACTTCGACCGCCTCGGCGAGTCGCTTCCCGTCCTGGCCAAGGCCCCCGTGGAGGGTCTGGCGCTGGACTTCACCGGCCCGGCGGCCGCCAACCTGGGCGATCTTGCGGCCGTCGGGGGGCTGTCCGGCAAGCGACTGGTCGCGGGGGTCGTCGACGGCCGGAACATCTGGATCAACGACCTCGGGAAGTCGCTGGCCACCCTGGCGACGCTGTTCGGCCTCGCCGAGCGGGTCGACGTCGCGCCGTCCTGCTCCCTGCTGCACGTGCCGATCGACGCCGGCCTGGAACGCGACGTCGACCCGCAGATCGCCCGCTGGCTCGCCTTCGCCAAGCAGAAGGCGGCCGAGGTCGCCCTGCTGGCCCGCGGCCTGCGGGAGGGCACCGGCGCGATCACCGCCGAGCTCGCCGCCAACCGCGCCGACCTGGCCTCCCGCGCCACCTCGCCCATCACCCGTGACCCGGCCGTGCGCACCCGCACGGCCGCCGTCACCGAGGCCGACGCCCGGCGCGCCCAGGCCTACCCGCAGCGCGCCGAGGCCCAGCGCGCCCGGCTCGGCCTGCCGCTGCTGCCGACCACCACCATCGGCTCGTTCCCGCAGACCACCGAACTGCGCGTCGCCCGCGCCGACCTGACCGCCGGCCGGATCGATGCGGCCGCCTACCGGGAACGGATGGAGGCCGAGGTCCGCGAGGTCATCGCCTACCAGGAGAAGGCCGGCCTGGACGTCCTGGTCCACGGCGAGCCCGAACGCAACGACATGGTCCAGTACTTCGCCGAGCAGCTCACCGGCTACCTCGCCACCCGGCACGGCTGGGTCCAGTCCTACGGCACCCGGTACGTGCGACCGCCGGTCCTCGCCGGCGACATCTCCCGCCCCCACCCGATGACCGTCGACTGGTTCCGCTACGCCCAGGGCCTGACCGACCGTCCGGTCAAGGGCATGCTCACCGGGCCGGTCACCATGCTCGCCTGGTCCTTCGTCCGCGACGACCAGCCGCTCGCCGACACCGCCCGCCAGGTCGCCCTCGCCCTGCGCGACGAGGTGGCCGACCTGGAGGCCGCCGGCGCCGCGGTCGTCCAGGTCGACGAGCCGGCCCTGCGCGAGACCCTGCCGCTGCGGTCCGCCGCCCGCCCGGCGTACCTGGCCTGGGCGACCGAGGCGTTCCGCCTCGCCACCTCCGGCGTCCGCGTCGACACCCAGATCCACACCCACATGTGCTACGCCGAGTTCGGCGCGATCATGACGGCGATCGACGACCTCGACGCGGACGTCATCTCCCTGGAGGCCACCCGCTCCCACATGGAGGTCGCCGGCGAGCTCGCGGAGGCGGGGTACCCGCGCGAGGTCGGACCGGGTGTCTGGGACATCCACTCCCCGCGCGTCCCGAGCATCGACGAGGCCGTCTCCCTGCTGCGCGCCGGCCTCGCCGCCATCCCGGCCGAGCGGTTGTGGGTCAACCCCGACTGCGGCCTGAAGACCCGCGGCTGGCCGGAGACCCGTGCCTCCCTGGACAGCCTGGTCGGCGCCGCCCGCCGCCTGCGGGAGGAACTGGCGGACTGACCCGCGGACGGACCCGACCGGGCACCGCACGCGCGCGGTGCCCGGTCGGCGCCTGTCCGAGCCGCCCGGGCACCACGACGCCCCGGAGAGCGCGGGGGGCGCGCCCTCCAGGGCGTCGTGGTGCCGATGGCGGTGGCCGGCGGCGGGAGGTGCGGACGGACCGTCACGCCGGCGGGTGGACGTGGATGTGGAAGCCGCGGCCGGTCTTGCGGCCGAGCAGTCCGGCCTCGACCATGCGGGAGAGCAGCGGCGGGGGCGCGTACAGCGGCTCCTTGTACTCCTCGTACATCGAGCGGGCGATCGCCTCGACGGTGTCCAGGCCGATCAGGTCGGCGAGGGCGAGCGGGCCCATGGGGTGGGCGCAGCCGTGGACCATACCGGCGTCGATGTCCTCGGGGTCGGCGTGCCCGGCCTCGGCCATCCGGACCGCGGCGAGCAGGTAGGGCACCAGCAGGGCGTTGACGACGAAGCCGGCCCGGTCCCGGGAGTGGACGACGTGCTTGCCGAGGACGTCCGCGGCGAAGGCCTCCACCCGGCCGACCACGGCGGGGTCGGTGTGCAGCGAACTGACCAGCTCGACCAGCGGCATCATCGGGGCCGGGTTGAAGAAGTGCAGGCCCAGGACGTGCGAGGCACGGCCGGTGGTGATGCCGAGCCGGGTGACCGGGATCGCCGAGGTGTTGGTGGCCAGGACGGCGTCCTCGCCGACGAGCACCTTGTCCAGAGTGGTGAGCACCTCGGTCTTGACGCGTTCGTCCTCGACGACGGCCTCGACGACGAGCTGGCGGTCGGCGAGCGCTTCGAGGTCGTCGGCGAAGAGCAGGTGGGCCCAGGCGTCGGTGCGCCGTTCCTCGCTGATCCGGCCCCGGTCGACGGCGCGGTGCAGCGAGCGGTCGATCCGGCTGCGGGCGGCGCTCAGGGCGTCGCGCCCGTTCTCGCAGACGACGGTGTCGAGCCCGGCGCGGGCGAAGACCTCGGCGATGCCGGAGCCCATCTGCCCGGCACCGACGACGGCGACACGGCGGATGCCGTTCATGTGATTACCTCCTCAGGGTCGATGCGGTGGCCGAGCAGGTCAGGCGGCCGGGGCGGCGGTGCGGACGAGGTGGCGGGCGTAGGCCTCGGTGGTGACGAAGGGCGGAAGCTCCGTGCCGAGTGCGGTCTCCTCCAGGATGCGCACCGCTTCGTCCACCAGCGCCGGGTCGGCGTCCTCGCCGATGAGCGTGGCCCGTTCGCGGTCGATCAGCCGTCGTACCAGGTCCGCAGTGGCGAGGGAGCCGCCGGCGAGGCGGGTGCAGTGGTGCTGCCACTGCCAGAGCTGGCAGCGGGCGATCTCGGCGGTGGCGACGTCCTCCATCAGGCCGAAGACGGCGACGGCGCCGGAGCCGCCGAGCCAGGCGACCAGGTAGCGCAGGGCGACGGCCACGTTGGCGCGCAGGCCCTGCTCGGTGGGCAGGCCGGCCGAGAGACGGTGGACACCCAGCAGGTCGGCGGCGGTGACGTCGACGTCCTCGCGGGTGTGCTCCAGCTGGTGCGGGCGCTCGCCGAGGACTTCGTCGAAGGCGGTGCGGCAGGTGGCGACCAGACCGGGGTGGGCGACCCAGGAGCCGTCGAAGCCGTCGCCGGCCTCGCGCTCCTTGTCGGCGCGCACCCTGGTGAGGGCCGCCTTGTCGGCCTCGGGGTCGCGCTGCGGGAGGGCGGCGGCCATGCCGCCGATGGCGTGGGCGCCGCGCCGGTGGCAGGTGCGCACGAGCAGGTCGGTGTAGGCGCGCATGAACGGCTGGGTCATGGTGAGGGTGGCGCGGTCGGGCAGGACGAACCGGGGCCCGTGGTGGGCGAAGTTCTTGATGAGGCTGAACAGGTAGTCCCAGCGGCCCGCATTGAGGCCGGCGGCGTGTTCGCGCAGCTCGTAGAGGATCTCGTCCATCTCGAAGGCCGCGGTGACGGTCTCGATCAGCACGGTCGCGCGGATCGTGCCGTGCGGGATGCCGAGGTCGGCCTGGGCGAGGGTGAACACGTCGTTCCACAGCCGCGCTTCGAGGTGGTTCTCCAGCTTGGGGAGGTAGAAGTACGGGCCGGAGCCGGCCGCGATCTGCGGTCGGCCGCAGTGGAACAGGTACAGGCCGAAGTCGACCAGCGCGCCGATCGCCGGGCGCCCGTCGATGAGGAGGTGCTGCTCGTCCAGGTGCCAGCCGCGGGGGCGGACCACGATGGTGGCGGGGTCGTTCCCGATCCGGTACCGCTTGCCCTCCGCCGTGGTGTCGTCGATCCGACGCCCGATCGCGTCGATCAGGTTGAGCTGGCCGGTGACCAGGTTGTGCCAGGTGGGGGCGGTGGCGTCCTCGAAGTCCGCCAGCCACACCCTGGCACCGGAGTTGAGGGCGTTGACGGTCATCCGGCGCTCGGGCGGGCCGGTGATCTCCACCCGGCGGTCGGCTAGGCCCGGCCCCGCGCCGGCCACGCGCCAGCTGAGGTCCTCCCGGAGGGTGCGGGTCTCCGGGAGGAAGTCCAGGGTGCCTCCGGCGGCCAACTCGGCCCGGCGGCGGTCCCGTTCGGCGAGCAGTTCGGTGCGGCGGCCGGCGAGGGCCGCGTGCAGACGGGTGAGGAAGGCGAGCGCCTCGGGCGTGAGGATCTCGTCGAAGCGGTCCTCGGGCGCGCCGAGGATCTCGATGCGGCTGGGCTGGGTCATCCGGTGCTCCAGGAGGCGGGGAGGCGAGGGAGGCGGGGAGGCGAGGGGGAGGCCGCCCGGGGCCTCGTCCCTCAACGAGGCCCCGGGCGGTGGGTGGAAGGCGGCTCGTCCCCAACGAGACCGCCGGGGTGGCTCAGTGGAACTGCTCGGCCTCGGTGGAGCCGGTCAGGGCGAGGGTCTCGGCGTGGGGGTTGAGTGCGGTGGAGACCAGGTCGAAGTACCCGGTGCCGACCTCACGCTGGTGCTTGACGGCGGTGTAGCCGTCCGGCACGGCGGCGAACTCGGCCTCCTGCAGCTCGACGTACGCCGTCATGCCGTGCTCGGTGTACCCGCGGGCCAGCTGGAACATCGAGTGGTTGAGCGCGTGGAAGCCGGCCAGGGTGATGAACTGGAACCGGTAGCCCATCGCGCCGAGCTCCCGCTGGAACTTGGCGATCTGGTCGTCGTCCAGCGCGGCCTTCCAGTTGAAGGACGGCGAACAGTTGTAGGCGAGCATCTTGTCCGGGTGCTCGGCCTTGATCGCCTCGGCGAACTCGCGGGCCTGGGCGAGGTCCGGCGTGCCGGTCTCCACCCATATCAGGTCCGCGTACGGGGCGAAGGCGAGGCCGCGCGAGATCACCGGGGCCATGCCGGGCTCGACCCGGTGGAAGCCCTCGGCAGTGCGCTCGCCGGTGCAGAACCGGGCGTCGCGCTCGTCCACGTCGGTGGTCAGCAGGTTGGCGGCGAGCGCGTCGGTACGGGCGACGACGACGGTCGGCACGTCGGCGATGTCGGCCGCCAGGCGGGCGGAGTTGAGCGTGCGGATGTGCTGGGCGGTGGGCACGAGCACCTTGCCGCCGAGGTGGCCGCACTTCTTCTCGGAGGCGAGCTGGTCCTCGTAGTGGATGCCCGCGGCGCCGGCCGCGATCATGCCCTTGGTGAGCTCGAAGGCGTTCAACGGGCCGCCGAAACCGGCCTCCGCGTCGGCGACGATCGGCACCAGCCAGTCCGGGCCGTCGTTGCCCTCGGCGGCGTCGATCCCGTCGGCCCGCAGCAGCGCGTTGTTGATCCGGCGCACCACCCGGGGGACGGAGTCGGCCGGGTAGAGGCTCTGGTCCGGGTAGGTCTGCCCGGCCTGGTTGGCGTCGGCCGCGACCTGCCAGCCGGACAGGTAGATCGCCCGGAGCCCGGCCTTCACCATCTGCACGGCCTGCCCACCGGTGAGCGCGCCGAGGGCATGGACGTAGTCCTGCTCGTGCAGCTGCCTCCACAGCCGTTCGGCACCGCGCCGGGCCAGGGTGTGCTCCTCGCGCACCGTGCCCGACAGGCGCACGACGTCGGCGGCCGTGTAGGTGCGCTCGACGCCCGCCCATCGGGGGTCGGAGGCCCACCGGGCGGCGAGCTCCGCCGCCTGCTTCTCCTGCTGCTGCCGAACCGACTGAGTCATGGGTCTGCTCCCCGGAAGTGTGCTCGTTGCGAAGGGTGTGACGTACTTCACCGCGAGGGCGAGTGGGCGGCCGGGTGATGCCGGGCGGCGGTGCGGGACCGCGGGACGTGGATGCCCGGACAGCACTCCCAGCCGCGACTGACCTGGTGTTCCGTTGCTGTCCTGCGCATCTCCCGGCCGCAGCAACGACTCTGACAGCCCGCGCAGCCGCCGTCACCGGTGGACCTCTGCCAACTTCTGCGAAGGATGCCCGGGACATGTGCGAAGGTTGCGAAGCGCCGACCGTGCACTCCGCGGGCTAGGCTGGCCGCACCGGTGGGCCGATGCGTGCAGTGGGGGGAACGACGTGGGGAAGGCCTTCGCCGGCGCCAGGCTGCGCCGCCTTCGCGAGGAGCGCGGCCTGAGCCAGGCCGCGCTCGCCCGGCTGCTCGACCTGTCGCCCAGCTACCTCAACCAACTGGAGCACGACGCCCGCCCGCTCACCGTGCCCGTCCTGCTGCGCCTCACCGAGGCGTTCGGGGTCGAGGCCGGGTACTTCGCCCCGCCCGACAGCGCCCGGCTCACCGCCGAACTGCGCGAAGCGCTCGGCGAGCAGGTCACGGCCGGGCAGGTGACCGCCGGGGAGCTCGACGAGCTGGCCGCGCGCCTGCCCGCCGTCGCGCGACTGCTGACGGACCTCGGCCGCAGCCGGCGGGCGCTCTCCGAGCAACTAGCCGTCCTCGCCGGCGAACGCGGTCCGGCGGCCGACGCCCTCACCCCGCACGAGCAGGTCCGCGAGTTCTTCTACCGGCGGCGCAACTACGTCGACGAACTCGACACCACGGCGGAGGAGTCCGCGGCGGCGATCGGCCTGCGACGCGGCGGGGTCAGGGCGGTGCTCGCCGAGCGGCTCGCCTCCGGCCACGGCGTGCGGACCGTCGCCGGAAGCGAGCACCTGCACCGCTACGACCCGCGCACCGGGGTTCTGAGCCTGTCGGACCGGCTGCGCCCCGGCCAGCAGGCATTCCGGATGGCCACCCAGCTGGCGTACCTGGAGCACGACCCCCTGCTGTCCGAACTCGCCGCCCAGGACAGTCCGGAGGGCTCCACCGCCTGGTCGCTCACCCGGATCGGCCTGGCCAACTACTTCGCCGCCGCGCTGGTGCTTCCCTACACCACGTTCCACACCGAGGCCGAGTCCTCGCGCTACGACATCGAGCACCTCGCCGACCACTTCGGCGTCGGCTACGAGACCGTCTGCCACCGCCTGAGCACCCTGCAACGACCCCGGCTGCGCGGGGTGCCGTTCTCCTTCGTCCGGGTCGACCGGGCGGGCAACGTCTCCAAGCGGCAGTCCGCGACGGCCTTCCACTTCTCCCGGACCGGCGGCACCTGCCCGCTCTGGAACGTCTACGAGGCGTTCGCCGCGCCGGGGCGGGTCCACGTCCAGGTCGCCGCGATGCCCGACGGTCGGCGCTACCTGTGGACCGCCAGGGCCGTCACCCGTTCCCCGGGCGGCTGGGGCCGCCCCGGCAAGACCTTCGCCATCGGCCTGGGCTGCGAGATCCGCCACGCGGGACGGCTCGTCTACTCGGCGGGACTGAACCTGGGCGACGAGAGCGCCGCCACTCCGATCGGCCTCGGCTGCAAGATCTGCGAACGCCCGGTCTGCCCGCAGCGCAGCGCGCCGCCGATCGGCCGCCCGCTCCAGGTCGACGAGAACACCAGCACCTTCGTCCCGTACCCGGCCGCCCCGTGACCGGTCGACCGGTGGGAAGGCCTCCACGCAGCCGGCCGGGCGGGTGGGCGACCCCCGTCACGACAGAGGCGACGAGGCGGGACGCAGGGCCGCGCCGCCGATCGCCAGCCAGCCGGCGGCGAGGAGCCAGGACCCGAGGACGTCCAGCGGCCAGTGCACCCCGAGGTAGACGCGGCTGAGCCCGATCGCGACCGCGAAGAGGGCGGCTCCGGCGGCCGCGGCCCGGGCCGCGGTGGGACGGGCCCGGGCCACGGCCATCGCCAGGAGACCGGCGCTCACCGCGGAGGTGAACGCGTGCCCGGACGGGAAGGAGAACCCGCCGGCGGTCGTGGCCCAGTCCAGCCGCGGCGGGCGGGGACGGCCGAAGGCCTCCATGAGGCTCCGGCGCACGAGCTCGCCCGCCAGCAGCCAGAACAACGGCGCCACCAGCAGCAGCACGGTCCTGCGCGGCGGGCGCGAGGCGGGGGTGGCCCTGACGAGGACGACGCCGGCCGCCAGGGCCATCAGGAAGGGCACCACCCCGGTGCCGAACGCCGTGAGGGCGACCACGGCGGACCGGGCCGCCGCGGGCCGGTCCGCCGCACTCCAGCGGACCGCGGCCCGCTCGAACGGGAACGGTACCCAGGTGCGGGTGGCCAGCAGGACGGCGAGCGCGGCGAAGAGCAGCCACGCCGTCCCCAGGACGACCAGCCACTCCCGTCCGCGCCCGGTCATGCGCCCAACCACCTCTCCAGTGCACCCCCTCGGGCGCGTTCCACCAAACCCCCGCCCCGGCCGGCCAGCCGGCCCAGCCCGTATCCCGCCGCGGTGCCGACCAGCGCACCGAGCAGCACGTCGTGCGGGTAGTGCACACCGACCGCCACCCGCGAGACCCCCATGCCTGCGGCCAGGAGCAGCGCGAGGGCGCCGATGCGGCGGTCCACCAGCCACAGCACGGCGGCGCCGGCGAACACGATCACGGTGTGGTTGCTCGGCAGCGCCCAGTCCCCGGCGCCGGGGCAGGCCTCCAGGGTCGGAGCAGCGGGGAGCACCCGGCACGGGCGCGGTTCCCGCAGCACGTCCTTGAGCAGGGTGTCGCCGGCGAACGCGAGCGCCACGCAGAACGGGGCCGTCAGCGCCCGCGCCATCGCCTCGCCGCCCAGCCGCCGGGCCCGCCACCAGGCCGCGAGCATCAGCGCGGCCAGCAGGCCCAGGCCGTACGCGGAGAACGCCGCGACGGCCTCCTGCCAGGGGGACGGCAGGTGCTGTGCCCAGCGGACCACCCGCAGGTACAGCCCGCCGTCGACCGGGCGGCCGTCGAACGCCAGCAGGCCGGGGCCGGTCATCGGGAGACCTCCCCGGGCGGGTCGGCGTCCGTCCGGCCGGCGGCCGGCATACCGGTCGAGTGGTGCATCGCGGTGTGCGCCCTTCCTCAAGAGACGGCGCGGACGGCTCGGCTGGGGCGGTCCGCGGGATGTCCGGCCAGCATGGCCCGGCGATGCTGAAGGAGCGCTGAAGACCTGAAGACGCCTTCAGCATCGCGACGGCGCGACCTGCCACCCTGGTGGGTATGCGGGTACTGGTGGTGGAGGACGAGCGCCGACTGGCGACGGCGCTGGAGCACGGGCTGACCGCCGAGGGATTCACCGTCGACCTCGCCCACGACGGGGTCTCCGGCCTGGCCATGGCGATGGCCGACCGGTACGACCTGATCGTGCTGGACATCATGCTGCCCGGCCTCAACGGCTACCGGGTGTGCGCACGCCTGCGCGCCGTCGGCAGCGACACGGGCATCCTGATGCTGACCGCGAAGGACGGCGAGTGGGACGAGGCGGAGGCCCTCGACACCGGAGCCGACGACTTCCTGTCCAAACCGTTCTCGTTCGTGGTCCTCGTCGCCCGGCTGAACGCGCTCGCCCGGCGCCTCGGCAGCCGCGCACCGCGGCGCACCGTCCTCGGCGACCTCGTCGTCGACGCCGCCGCCCGCACCTGCAGCCGCGGCGGCACGGCCGTCCCGCTCACCCCGCGCGAGTTCGCCGTCCTCGACCACCTCGCCCGGCGGGCCGGCGAAGCCGTCTCCAAGCGCGAGATCCTCGACGCCGTCTGGGACGGCGCCGGCGACGGAGACCCCAACACCGTCGAGGTCCACATCAGCGCCCTGCGGCGCAAGATCGACGCTCCGTTCGGCCGGTCGTCGGTCCAGACCGTCCGAGGCACCGGCTACCGGCTGGCGGCCGACGGTGGCTGACCCGACCCGCGCGGCCCGACCTCCGGGCCCCGCCCGCAGCGCGCTGCACCGCCTGCGCGGCGTGGCACGCAGGGCCACGGACCACCCCCGGGTCGCGGCCCTGACCTGCCGTCTGGCACCCCGCTCCGTCCGTACCCGGACCACCCTGGCCGCCTGCGCCAGCGTGGCCGTCGTCCTGCTCGTCGCGTCCGCCGCCGTGGTCCTGCTGGTCCGGGCCAACCTGGAACGCAGTGCCGAGGCCGACGCGCGCGAGCAGGCCGAGGTCGTCGCCCGGCTGGCCACGGAGGGTCGCCTCAACGCCCTCCTCCCGCTGGACCACGGCACCGACTTCGTCCAGGTGGTCGACGCGGGCGGGCGAGTCGTCGCGGCCAGCCAGAACCTCGCCGGGCGCCCCGCCCCCACCCGGGACGGCGACAGCGCCCACGACCTCCTCCGGGGCGGGGACCACCAGAGCGTCACCACGATCACCGCCGCCACCCCCACCGGGCCCGTCACCGTGCACGTCGGCGCCTCGATGCGCACCGCCGACGCCGCCGAGGACGTCACCACGGCCGCGCTCGCGGTGCTCGGCGGCGTCCTGGTGCCCACCGTCGGGGCCCTCACCTGGCGCGCCACCGGCCGGGCCCTGCGCCCGGTCGAGGCCATCCGCGCCGAGGTGGCCGCCATCGGCGACCGTGACCTCCACCGTCGCGTCCCCGACCCCCGCAGCGACGACGAGATCGCCCGCCTCGCCGGCACCATGAACGCGATGCTCGCGCGGCTCGAAGCCGCCGGCACGCGGCAGCGCCGCTTCATCGCCGACGCGTCGCACGAGTTGCGCAGCCCCCTCGCCGTGCTGCGCACTCAGCTCGAAGTCGCCCTGGCCCACCCCGACCCCCGGGTGCGGTCCGACCTGGTCGCGGGCGCGCTGGAGGACACCGAGCGCCTCCAGGCCCTCGCGGCCGACCTCCTCCTGCTCGCCCGCCTGGACTCCGCCGGGCGCACCCGGCCGCAGGAGCCCGTCGACCTCGCCGAGCTGGTCCGGCACACGGCCACGGCCCGTGGAGTGCAACCCCACCCGGTCACCGTGCACGCGCCCGCCGCGGCCACCGTGGCCGGCAACCCCCTGTGGCTGGGCCGGCTGCTGACCAACCTGCTCGACAACGCCCAGCGCCACGCCCGGACCGCCGTCACCGTCCGGCTCGACACCGAGCCGGCCTCCGGCGCCGCCGTCCTCGAGGTGACCAACGACGGCGTCCCGATCGAGCCCGACGACCGCGAGAAGATCTTCGAACGCTTCGCCCGCCTCGACGACGCCCGCAGCCGTGACGACGGCGGCGCCGGCCTGGGCCTCCCGATCGCCCGTGACATCGCGACCCTCCACGGCGGCACCCTCACGGTGGTCGACACCCCCGGCGCCACCACCTTCCGACTGCGTCTGCCCGCCACCCCGACGCCGCCCGCCGGCGGGTGAGCCGACGAGCCGGTGGCCGGGTCTACGGCATCCGGCGGACGGGGAGCGTGCGGGGGCCGCGCACCAGGAGGCCCGGGCGGTAGGGGAGCGTGCCGGGGTCGGCCGCCAGGCGCAGGTCCGGCAGGGCCTCGAAGAGCCGGGGCAGCGCGACCATGGCCTCCAGCCGGGCCAGCCGGGCGCCGAGGCACACGTGCGGGCCGTGCCCGAACGCGAGGTGCGGGAGCGCCCGCTCGCCGCCGGGCGCGTAGCGGTCGGGGCGGAAGGCGTCCGGGTCGGTGAAGACGTCCGGATCGCGGTTGGCGGCCGCCAGCACCACCAGGACCGACGCGCCCTCGGGGACGACCGCACCGTCCCCGAGGTCCACGTCCTCGCTCGCGCGCCGCCAGGTGGTCCCCTCCAGAGGGCTCGCGTGCCGGAGCGTCTCCTCGATGACCGCGGCCCAGCCGGACCCGCCGTCCCGTCGTGCGGCGTGCAGCTCGTCCGGACGGCCGAGCAGCAGCAGCGCGGCGGAGGCCAGGAGGTTCATCGTCGTCTCGTAGCCGGCGAAGAGCAGGAGGAAGGCCATGGCCAGCAGCTCCCCGTCGTCCAGGGCCGCCTCGTCCTCGTCGTGGGCCAGCAGGCTGAACAGGTCCCCGCCCGGCCGGCGGCGCTTCTCCGCGATGAGCTGCGCGAAGTACCGGTGCAGGCTCTGCCACGCCTGGTCGAGCTCTCCCGGCGCGAGGGCACCGGCGGGGGAGCCCACGCGGTAGGTCCAGGTGCGCAGGTCCAGGCGGTCCTGTTCGGGGACGCCCAGGATCTCGCTGATCACCAGGACGGGCAGCGGGAAGGCGAAGTCGTCGACGAGGTCGACGACCCCACCGCGCTCGGCCCGTGCCGTGAGCTCCGCGAGCACGGAGTCGGTGAGACCGGCGATCCGCTCGGTGAGGGCGTCCACCCGGCGGGGTGTGAAGGCGACCGACGCCAGACGGCGCAGCCTCCGGTGCTCGGCGCCGTCGGTGTTCAGCATGTGCTGCTCCAGCACGGACCGCGCGCCCGCCGTCGCCCCCTCGGCCTTGCGGGGGCCGGTCTTCGGCGCGGGGGCGTTGGAGAACCTCGGATCGGCCAGGACCGCCCGGGCCTGCCGGTAGCCGGTCACCAACCACGCCGACGTCCCGTTGGACAGGGCCACCGGCGCCGCCGGGCGGCCCTGCTCGCGCAGTGCGGCGTAGTACGGGTACGGGTCGCGGGCGAACGCGGCATCGGCGGGGTCCAGAACAGTCGTCACCCGGTCATTCTCGTCCGGGGGCATCGGACGGGTGGACGCGCCCCCCGTCCCGGCGGCCTGCGCGGCCCCGCCGACCAGCGCGGGGCGCCGGCGGGCCGGGTCCGGGGTCAGAGCGGGAAACGGCGGGTCTCCCCGGGCCGGACGGTCGCCGGGCTGCCGCGGAAGCGGATCACCACCGGGTCCTGCCGGTCCTCCCGCAGGCTCACGGTGGCCGCACCGCGGTCGACGGCGACCACCAGTCCCCAGTGGCCCCGGTAGCGCAGTTCGAGTTCCAGCCGGCCGAGGGCGGAGGGCAGACGGGGGTCCAGCCAGAGGGCGTCCTCCCGGATCTCCAGGCCCGTGTAGCAGCGCTGCAGCAGGTCGACCGCGCCCGCCATGGCGCCGAGGTGGACGCCCTCGGCCGTGGTTCCCCGCTGGCTGTCCCGGAGGTCGGCCACCAGGGCGTCGCGGAAGTACCGCCAGGAGGCGCGGCGGTCGGAGCGGGTGAGTACCCAGGCGTGCACGACGGAGCTGAGCGTCGAGCCGTGCACGGTGCGCCGGAGGTAGTAGTCGGTGGTGCGGCGGAGCAGCTCGTGGCCGGCGGGGTAGCCGAGGTGCCGCAGCAGGTCGCGGACCTCGCGGCCGGAGAACAGGTACCAGAGCATGAGTGCGTCGGCCTGCTTGGACGCCTTGTAGCGGTTGACCGTGTCGCCTTCGGCCTCCAGGATCCGGTCGAGCCGGCGCAGGTCGGCGTACCGGCTGCGGTAGGCGGCCCAGTCGAGTTCGGCGAGCCGTTCGTAGCCGTCGAACTGGCTGAGGACGCCCGCGTGGAACGGGACGTGCAGGCGTCGGCCGACCTCCTGCCAGCGGTCGAGTTCCAGCGCGTCGAGGGCGAGGCGTTCGCGCAGCTCGTCGCGCCGGTAGCCGGGCAGGGCGTCCAGGGCGTCCCGCGCGCGGGCCAGCACCCAGGAGGCCAGCACGTTGGTGTAGGCGTTGTCGTCCAGGCCGGGGCCGCGGGCCCAGGGGTAGGCGTCGTGGTACTCGTCCGGCCCGAGGACGCCGCGGATCGACCAGCGGCCGCTGCCCCGGTCGTAGCTGGCGGAGGAGGACCAGAACCGGGCGATCTCCAGCAGCATCTCCGCGCCGGCCGTGGCGAGGAAGTCCCGGTCGCCGGTGGCCTGGTAGTACTGCCAGATGTTGTAGGCCACCGCCGATCCGACGTGCCGCTGCAGATGGCTGTGGTCGGGCAGCCAGCGGCCGGAGAGCGGGTTGAGGTGCAGCTGCTGCGACTCCTCGCGGCCGTCGCTCGCGCTCTGCCACGGGTACATCGCGCCGCGCCGGCCGGCCGCGCGGGCCTGGCGGCGGGCGGCCTCCAGGCGGCGGTGGCGGTAGCGGAGGACGGCGCGGGTGAGTTCGGGGAAGCGCAGGTTCAGCAGCCGCAGGACGAACAGGTCGTCCCAGAAGACGTGGCCCCGGTACGCCTCGCCGTGGAGGCCGCGGGCGGGGACGCCGGCGTCCAGGTCGACGGAGTGCTCGGAGTAGGTCTGGAGCAGGTGGAACAGGTTCAGGTGCAGCGGTCCGGCGCCGTCGAAGTCCGCCTCGATCCGGCAGCGGCGCCACAGCTCGGCCCAGCGCAGGGCGTGTTCGGCCAGCAGCTGGTCGAAGCCCGGGGCCTCGGCGGCGAGCAGGGCCGAGGCGCGCAGCGGTGTGCCGGTCGCCGGGTCGCGGGACGTGTGCAGGGCGACGGTCTTCTCCACCGTGACGGGCCCGCCGCGCTCGACGTCCACGGTGAGGAGGTGGGCCGCCCACCCGGTGCGGCATTCGGTCGCCACCTTCGCTCCCCGGCCCGCCTCGATGCGGGTCCGGGCACACAGGGCGATCCGCAGCGGTGAATCGGCCGTCCCCACCTCCAGCCGGAGCCGCCCGGCCCCGTCCACCCCCTGGCCGGCGGGGACGAGGTGGCGTTCGGCCAGCCCCCGGTAGCGGGCGACGCCGGTGTTGGCCACGTTTCCGTCGAGGCCCGAGCGGACCTCCAGCGGGCCGGACCAGTTCTCCGGCGTGAACGTGCTCTCCAGGGCGAGCAGGTGCGGCCGGGCCTGGCTGGCGAGGCGCCGCTGGACGAGCCGGGTCCGCCGCCCCCGCTCGTCGACGACGAGGGCGGTGCGGGTCAGCATTCCCCGCCGCAGGTCCAGCTCCAGGGCCTGTTCGGCCGGCGGACCGGTGAACCACGTGCCGCCCGCCGGGCGGAAGGTCAGCGGCAGCCAGTTCGGGCAGTTGACGAGGTCCTCGTTGGCGACCACGCGCCCGCCGACCGTCGACTCCGCCCGGTCGTAGCAGCCTGCGAGGTACGTCCCCGGGTAGTGGACGCCGTCGGCCACCGACTCGGGCGCGGCACCTCGGGTGACCGCGTAGCCGTTGCCGACCGCGCACAGTGCCTCCCGAAGCCCCTCCTCCGCGGGGTCGAAGCCCTCGAAACGCAGGGTCCACGGGTCCGGCATGAGGGGATAGCCCGCCGCTGAGTCCGCTGCCACGTCGCGACCTCCGTGCCGACCGGTCTGACTCCAGTGTGCGCACCGCACCGCCCGGTCGCTCGTCGCCGGGGCGGCGGCGGCCGTCGGGCGCCCCCACCGGAACGGCCGCGGGTCCGGAACGGCGAGGGCGTACGGCGACGGTGCGACCCGTGGTCCGATCGGGGTCACGGCGAGTAGTCTCCTCCGCCCTCGCGGTGCGCCCGCTTCGTCACCCTGCGGGACGCCCGGGCCACCCGGCTGCGGCAGACCTCCGGCCCCCTTCCCGTCGCCCGCGCACCGGACGCGTGAAGCCGTCCCGGCCACCCCCGGAAGGCCCGCGGCCGGGACCTTCGGCGCCCGGGACGGTGCCTCTCGGCCCCTGGGACCGCCGGTGGGCGGGGCGGGAGTCTGGTCACCGGTCGGGACCGTGCGCACCGGCGCCGCGGTCGGCCCGGGATCAGGGCGTGTCCGACACGCCCTCAGGGAGGTCGCAGTCATGTCGTACGGCGTGGTGGTGGGGATCGACGGCTCGGCGCAGAGCGCGGCGGCGGCGCAGTGGGCCGCCCGGGAGGCGCTCCGGCGGGGGCTCGGGCTGAGGATGGTCCACGTCGCCGGGACGGAGGCCGACGCCCTGGAGCGCGAGCTCGGCGGCGGGAGCGCGGTGCCGGAGCCCGTGGCGGTGATCCGCGACCGCATCGCGGCCGCCTCGCCCGGGCTGGACGTCTCCTGCGAGCTCCGCCCCGGAAGCCCGGCGGACGACCTCGCCGCCGTCGGCCGGCGGGCCGAGCTGCTGGTGCTGGGGTCGCGCGGCCTCGGCGGCTTCGCCGGCCTGCTGGTCGGATCGGTCGGGCTGCGCACCGCCGCCCGGGCCGGCTGCCCGGTGGTGCTGGTCCGCGCCGGAGCGGACGGCCAGGGCGGGACCGACGGCCCGGGCGGGGTGCCCGGGGACGTCGTCGTGGGCGTGGAGGGCGATCGGCCGTGTGACGCCGTCCTGGCCTTCGCCTTCCGGCACGCGGCCGACACCGGCGCCGTCCTGCGCGCGGTGGAGAGCCGGGACGTCTCCCACGGCGGCCCGTACACCACCGAGGCGCCGGTCTGCGAACGGGACATCAGGGACTCGTTGGCGGCGGCCGAGCAGCTGCGGCTGCAGGACGCGCTGGGCCGCTGGCGCGAGAAGTACCCCGAGGTCCGCACGGAGGCGGAGCTGCACCCCGGGAGCCCGGCCGGCGCGCTGGTGGCGGCCTCCCGCAGCGCCTCCCTGCTGGTGCTCGGGCGCCGCACCCCCAAGCACACGCTCGGCGCACCGCGGCTCGGAGCCGTGACGCAGTCCGTGCTCCACCACGCGCACAGCCCGGTCGCGGTCGTGCCGCACGCCTGAACGGGCGCACGGGCCCGCCCGAGCGGGCGGGCGCGCCGCCCCCGGCCGCGGCGGTCCCGCAGCCCGTCCCGGGACCAACCGCACTCCGTGGCAGGGACTTTCGGGCCGCGCCCTGGTCCCGTTGGGCGGATCCCCCGGAGCCCCGTGCAAGGAAGCCTTGAACCGAAGGCGCTCGCGGCCGCCGCCGGCGCCCCATCTCGGACGATGACCGAAAAGGTGGTCCAGCATGTCCCCTCGCCCGCAGCCCGAGGCGAACCCGGCTCCCGCGAGCGTCGGCAGCCCTCCCGTCCCGCCGACCGCCGTCGAGCGGCTGGTCGCGGCCGCCCTGACGTCCCTCCAGGAGTACGAGTCCTTCACCCAGGAGCAGGTCGACCACATCGTCCGGAAGGCCTCGCTGGCCGCGCTGGCCCGGCACACCGCGCTCGCGGTGCTGGCGGTCGAGGAGACCGGGCGCGGGGTCTTCGAGGACAAGGCGGTGAAGAACGTCTTCGCCTGCGAGAACGTCACCCACGTGATGGCCCGCACGAAGACGGTCGGGGTGGTCCACCGGGACGAGATCGACGGCATCGTGGAGATCGCCGAGCCGGTCGGCGTGGTCGCCGGCGTCACCCCGGTGACCAATCCCACCTCGACCGTGATCTTCAAGTGCCTGCTGGCGCTCAAGACCCGCAACCCGATCGTGTTCGCCTTCCACCCCTCGGCCCAGCACTGCTCCGCCGAGGCGGCCCGGACGGTGCGGGACGCGGCTGTGGCGGCCGGGGCCCCGGCGCACTGCATCCAGTGGATCGAGGAGCCGTCGATGGCGGCCACCGGGGCGCTGATGAACCATCCGGACGTCGCGACGATCCTGGCCACGGGCGGCAACGCGATGGTCCGGGCGGCGTACTCCTGCGGCAAGCCGGCGCTGGGCGTCGGCGCGGGGAACGTCCCCGCGTACGTCGAGCGGAGCGCGGACGTCCGCCGGGCGGTCAACGACATCGTGCTCTCCAAGACCTTCGACAACGGCATGATCTGCGCCTCCGAGCAGGCCGTGGTGCTGGACGCGGCGATCCGTGACGATGCGCTCGCCGAGTTCGGGCGGCTCAAGGCGCACCGCGCGAGCGCCGAGGAGAAGGCGCTGTTGGAGCGGTACCTGTTCGGGACGGCGGCCGACGGCGTCTCCTGCGCGGGCGGCCGGCTGAACGCGGAGGCGGTGGGCCGTTCGGCCGCCCAGGTCGCCGAGGCGGCGGGCTTCGAGGTCCCGGCCGACACCTCGGTGATCCTGGTCGACTGCGACCGGGTCGGTCCCGTCGAGCCGCTGACCCGCGAGAAGCTCTGCCCCGTGCTCGCCGTGCTGACCGCCGGCTCCCGCCGGGAGGGTGTCGAACTGGCCGCCGCGATGGTGGAGTTCGACGGGCTCGGGCACTCGGCCGCGGTGCACACCGAAGACCCGGCGTTCGTCGAGGAGTTCGGGCACGCGGTGAAGGCCTGCCGGATCATCTGGAACGCGCCGAGCTCGCAGGGCGGCATCGGCGACGTGTACAACGCCTTCACCCCCTCGCTGACGCTCGGCTGCGGCAGCTACGGGCACAACTCCGTGGCCGGCAACGTCTCGGCGCTGAACCTCGTCAACATCAAGCGGATCGGGCGGCGCAACACCAACATGCAGTGGTTCAAGGTGCCGCCGAAGATCTACTTCGAGCGCAACTCCGTCAAGTACCTGGCGAGCATGCCGAACGCGCACCGGATCGTCGTCGTGACCGACCACACCATGGTGAAGATCGGCCACCTGGAGCGGATCCGGAACGTGCTCGACCGCCGCCGGGAGCCGGTCGAGGTGCGGGTGGTCGACTACGTCGAGCCCAACCCGAGCATCGACACGGTGCGCAAGGGCGCCGACCTGATGCGGGAGTTCGAGCCGGACACCATCATCGCGCTCGGCGGCGGCTCGCCGATGGACGCGGCCAAGGTGATGTGGCTGATGTACGAGCACCCGGAGGTCGAGTTCGCCGACCTGAAGGAGAAGTTCTTCGACATCCGCAAGCGCGCCTTCACCTTCCCCGACCTCGGGGAGAAGGCCAGGCTGGTGTGCATCCCGACCACCTCGGGAACCGGCAGCGAGGTCACCCCGTTCGCGGTGATCACCGACACGGCCACCGGGCAGAAGTACCCGCTCGCGGACTACGCGCTCACCCCGAGCGTGGCCATCGTGGACCCGGCCCTCACCACCCGCCTGCCGAGCCACGTCACCGCCGACACCGGCTTCGACGCCCTGACCCACTGCATCGAGACCTACGTCTCCGTCTACGCCAACGACTTCACCGACGGCCTGGCGCTGCAGGGCGTCCGGCTCGTCTTCGAGAACCTGGAGCGGGCCGTCACCGGCGGCCCGGACGACCCCGAGGCCCGGGAGCGGATGCACAACGCCGGCACGATCGCCGGGATGGCCTTCGGCTCGGCCTTCCTGGGCGCCGTGCACGCCATGGCCCACACCCTGGGTGCCACCTTCCACGTGGCCCACGGCCGCACCAACGCGCTGCTGCTGCCGCACGTGATCCGCTGGAACGGGGCTGCCCCCGGCAAGGTCACCGGCTGGCCCAAGTACCGCAGCTACGTGGCCCCGGAGCGTTACCAGGACATCGCCCGGACGCTCGGTCTGCCGGCCGCGACCCCGGAGCAGGGCGTCGAGTCGCTCGCGGCGGCGGTCGAGGAACTGCGCGACCGGGTCGGCATCCCGCGTTCCTTCAAGGCCGCCGGCGTGGACGAGGAGGCCTTCCTGGCGGCGCTGCCGCAGCAGGCCATGAACGCCTACGAGGACCAGTGCGCCCCCGCGAACCCCCGGATGCCGATGCTCGCCGACATGCAGCAGCTGATGCGCCAGGCCTACTACGGCGACCGGGCCTGAACGACCGGGCCTGGAGAAGGGACACCGAGATGACCACCTCGCAGCACACCCCCCGCCCGGACGCCGGGGGCGGCCATTCCACCGGGGACGGCTCCTCCGCCTGGGGCGGCTTCCGCGGCGGAGCCTGGCGGGACGCGATCGACGTCCGCGACTTCATCCAGCACAACTACACCCCGTACGAGGGCGATGCGGCCTTCCTCTCCGGCCCCACCGAGCGGACCGCCGAGGTGTGGCGGCAGATCACCGACCGCTTCCCCGAGGAGCGCGCCAAGGGTGTGTACGACGTCGCGTACGACATCCCGTCCACCATCACCGCGCACGCCCCCGGCTGGATCGACCGGGAGCGGGAGCTCATCGTCGGCCTGCAGACCGACGCTCCGCTCAAGCGCGCGATCATGCCGAACGGCGGCTGGCGGATGGTCGCGGGAGCCCTGAAGACGTACGGCTACCCGGTCGATCCGCAGCTGGAGACGGTCTTCACGCGCTACCGCAAGACCCACAACGCCGGCGTGTTCGACGCCTACACCCCCGAGATCCGGGCCGCCCGCAAGGCCGGAGTCATCACCGGCCTGCCCGACGCCTACGGACGAGGCCGGATCATCGGCGACTACCGCCGCGTCGCCCTCTACGGTGTGGACCGCCTGGTCGGGGCGAAGCTCGCGGAGAAGGCGGAGCTCGACGACGCCCCCACCGACCCGGGACGGCTGGAGGAGACGATCCGCGAGCGCGAGGAGCTCGCGGAACAGATCCGGGCGCTGGGCGAGCTCAAGGAGATGGCCGCGGCGTACGGGTACGACCTCTCCGGGCCGGCCCGCACGGGCCGGGAGGCGATCCAGTGGCTCTACTTCGCCTACCTGGCGGCGGTCAAGGAGCAGAACGGGGCGGCCATGTCGCTCGGCCGCACCTCGACCTTCCTCGACGTCTACCTCCAGCGCGACCTCACCACAGGTCTACTGACGGAGGCTCAAGCCCAGGAGCTGGTCGACGACTTCATCATCAAGCTGCGGATAGTCCGCTTTCTGCGCACCCCGGAGTACGACGAGCTGTTCTCCGGGGACCCCACCTGGGTGACCGAGTCGATCGGCGGCATGGGCGCGGACGGCCGTACCCTCGTCACCCGGACCTCCTTCCGCTACCTGCAGACCCTCTACAACCTGGGCCCGGCCCCCGAGCCCAACATGACCGTCTTCTGGTCGCCGCGACTGCCGCGTGGCTTCAAGGAGTTCTGCGCCCGGGTGTCGATCGACACCTCCTCCCTGCAGTACGAGTCGGACGAGCTGATGCGCCCGCGCTTCGGCGACGACACCGCGATCGCCTGCTGCGTCTCCGCGATGGAGGTCGGAAAGCAGATGCAGTTCTTCGGGGCCCGGGTCAACCTCGCCAAGACGCTGCTCTACGCCGTCAACGGCGGGCGGGACGAGAAGTCCGGCGAGCAGGTCGGCCCGGCCACCGCACCGGTCGGCGGGGACGTGCTCGACTACGAGGAGGTGCTGGCCCGGTTCGACGAACAGATGGAGTGGCTCGCCGCGACCTACGTCCACGCGCTCGACGTCATCCACTACATGCACGACCGGTACGCCTACGAGCGGCTGGAGATGGCCCTGCACGACCGCGACGTCCGGCGCACGATGGCCTGCGGCATAGCCGGGCTCGCGGTGGCCGCCGACTCGCTCGCCGCGATCAAGTACGCCAAGGTCACCCCGGTGCGGGACGCGACCGGGCTCGCCACCGACTACCTGATCGAGGGCGACTACCCGGCGTACGGCAACAACGACGACCGCGTGGACGCGATCGCGGTCCGGCTGGTCGAGGAGTTCATGCGCAAGGTCCGCAAGCACCCCACCTACCGCGGCGCCGAGCACACCCAGTCCGTCCTGACCATCACCTCCAACGTGGTCTACGGCAAGAAGACCGGCAACACGCCGGACGGCCGCCGGGCCGGCGAGCCGTTCTCCCCGGGAGCCAACCCGATGAACGGCCGCGACCGCCACGGCTACGTCGCCAGCGCGCTGTCCGTCGCCAAACTGCCGTACGAGGACGCCGAGGACGGCATCTCGCTCACCAACACCGTCGCCCCGGACGCCCTCGGCCGCACCGAAGCGGAACGGATCGCCAACCTGGTCGGCGTGCTCGACGGCTACGTGGCGTGCCACGGCTTCCACATGAACGTCAACGTCCTCAACCGGGACACCCTCCTGGACGCCATGGCGCATCCGGAGAAGTACCCGCAGCTGACCATCCGGGTCAGCGGCTACGCGGTCAACTTCGTCCGGCTGACCCGGGAGCAGCAGCTCGACGTGATCAACCGCACCTTCCACGACGCCCTGTAGCCAGCCCCCTGCACGCGGTGCCGACGCCTCCCCGACGCGCGTCGGCACCGCACCCGGGAGCACCCAGGAGAAGGAGCCCCCGTGGCCCAGAACGACCAGACCGCCCCCGCCGTGGCCGACGGCGCCGCCCGGCCTCCGGTGACCGGAAGGCTCCACTCCTGGGACCTGTCCACCGGCGTCGACGGCCCCGGCACCCGCTTCGTCACGTTCCTCTCCGGCTGCCCGCTGCGCTGCCTGTACTGCCACAACCCGGACACCCGCCACATGCGTGACGGCCGTCCCTGCTCGGCCGAGGAGATCGTCCGGGAAGCCGCCAAGTACACCGCCTTCATCCGCGCCTCGGGTGGCGGCGCCACCGTCAGCGGGGGCGAGCCGCTCCTCCAGCCCGCGCTCACCGGCGAACTGCTGCACCGCTTCAAGCACGAACTCGGCCTGCACACCGCCCTGGACACCTCCGGCTTCCTCGGCGCCCGCGCCACCGACGCGTTGCTCGCGGACACCGACCTCGTCCTGCTCGACATCAAGTCCTGGGACCGCGCGCTGTACCGGCACCTGACCGGAGAGGAGCTCGCCCCGACCCTCGCCTTCGCCCGCCGCCTGGCCGAACTCGGCCGGGAGGTCTGGGTCCGCTTCGTCCTCGTTCCGCACCTGACCGACCCCGCCGCGAACATCGAGGGCGTCGCCGCCTTCACCGCCGAGCTCGGCAACGTCACCCGGGTCGACGTCCTGCCCTTCCACAGGCTCGGTGCGGCCAAGTGGAGTGCTCTCGGCCTCGACTTCCCCCTCGCCGGCACCCCGGTGCCCACCCCCGGGCAGGTCGCCGAGGCCCGAGCCGTCTTCACGGCGCACGGCCTGTACGCGGTCTGACGTTCCGTTCCTCCGCCGCGCGGCGGACTCCACCGGGATCAGGACCTTGCGCGTCCTGCCGCGAAGGAGCCGCGCTCGCACCCCAGGGGGAGAAGGAGCCGGGGGCCGATGACGGGAACGCCGCCGGCGCCGGACATCGGCCGCGTGGACCGGGCCGCGCTGCTCGGCCGTGCGGCCGACGTCCGCGAGGTGCACGCGCAGGCGTGCGGCCGGCCGCGGTGGAACGAGGCCGACCTGGCGGCGGCCTGCCCGGCCTGCCCGGTCGGGAGGGTCGGGCAGCCCGGTCGGGTGCTCGCCGTCGCGATGCAGGGCGACCGGCCGCCTGCACTCCGCTACCGCCACCGGTCCCGGGCCCGCGCCTTCCGCGCCCCGCTCGGCTCCCCGAGGGCGGTCAGCGGCCCGGCGTCGAGCACCGGGGCCCGTGACGCGGGTGGAGCGGCACAGCCGACGGGGCCCGGGCGGTCGGAGCAGCCCGGCACCGGTCAGACCAGCGCGGCGCCCCAGGCGCGCGCCCGCTCGATCTCACCCTGGCGCAGCGGGCCGTCGCCCTCCTCGACGATGAACCCCTCCGGCTCGACGACGACGTCGTAGTGGTGGCTGTTGAGCCGTTTGGCGATGCCGTTCGCGGCCCCGCCGCTCCTCCGCATGTCGGCGCGGGTGTCGAAGGCCGCCGCGTGGATGCCGTGCCCGGTCTTCGGAAGCGAGTGGAACCAGGAGCGCAGGCCGGGGCCCTCGGCGGTCTCGTACGCCTCGCGTGCGGCGTCCTCGTGGCCCTCCTTCTTCGCCTCGGCCATGGCGGCCATCCGGCGACTGGCGCCGGAGGACATGCCGTGCATGTGGGTCGGTCCGCCGACGACCAGTAGGTCTGCCGTGCGGGTCGTCTCCGTGTCCGCCCGGGCCACGGGCAGGCAGTCGACGGACGCCTCCGGATCGGCCTGGTGGACGCCCTCGGCGATGGCCTCGGCGATCTCGCGGGTGTTGCCGTACATGCTCTCGTACACGATGACGGTGTGCATCGATCCCACCTCCTGACACCAGTCTGGCGCGGCGGGGGGGCCGGGACCTGGGCCGTTCGTACCAGGCGGGGGAGCCGACCGGCCTTCCGTGCCGGCGTCAGGAGTACGAGACGACCGCGACGGGGCACCGGACGTGGTGGATCACGGCGTGGGCCACCGGCCCGAGGTGCGCGCCGATCGGCGCGTGACGGACACGGCGGCCGACCACCACGAGGCCGGCGCCGTCGGCCGCGGAGTCGACGACGGCGGCCGCCGCGTGGCCGCGAAGGAGCTCGGCGTCCACGGTCACCCGGGGGTGGCGCGACCGCCACGGGGAGAGCGTGTCCTCGAACTGGCGCTGCTCGGCGGCCGAGAGCTCCTCGTCCATGCTGCCGATCGCGGCGAACGCCATGTACTCGCTGCCGGTCGGCGGCATCCAGGCGTGCACCGCCCGGAGCGGCACCGAGCGCAGCCGGGCGGCCTCGAAGGCGAAGGCGATGACCTCGTCGCAGGCGTGCCGGAGATCGAGTCCGAGCACGACGCAGCCCTCCGCCGCGGCGGCCGCCGCCGGTCCGCCGGAGGCCGGGCCGCCGGCCGTCGGGCCGTCCTCCTCCGCGCGGACCAGCACCACCGGGCAGGCGGCCCGGCGCAGCACCTCCTGGCTGACCGAACCGACCAGGAAGCCGCGGAGTGCGCCGAGCCCGCGCGAGCCGAGCACCAGCATGGTGGCGTGCCGGCCGGCCGCCTCCAGGGCCTCGGCCGGGTCCTCGGGGACGTGGGTCGACGTGACCTCGGCGCCCGCGGCGAGCACAGACCGGAGCTCCGCCTCCTTGTCGGCCAGTTGCCGGCGACTCCAGGCGATCGCGTCATCGGTGCCGAGGACGTCTGTCCTCGGCCACGGCCACGCCTCGACGAGTTCGAGCGACAGGCCGCGGAGCAGCGCCTCACGGGCGGCCCATCCGGTCGCGGCGACGCTCTCCGGCGAGCCGTCGAAGCCCACCACGATCGGTCCGCTCATGCTGTCCTCCCTGTGATGTCCGTCGGTGTCCGCCGACCCCGGGGCACGGCCGTGACCGCCGGCGGTCAGGCGGGGCCGGACCTGTCGTTCGCGGTCGCGTCGGCCATCCCGGACCGCAGCAGCAGGTGCCCGAGTTCGACCAGGGCGCGCCCGGCCGCGTACTCGTCGCCGATCTCCGGCACGGGCGGGTCGTGCGGGTTGCGGTGGGCCTCGGTGCGGCTCTCCAGCGTCTTGTCGCCGGTGTCCAGCACGGCGTGGACCTTCGTGACGTCCCCCTCCTCGAAGAGGTCCAGTCGCAGAGCCCAGCGCTTGGTACGGACGGGGCCGGCAGCGGCGCTCTCGTTCATGGGCGGTTCTCCTCACGTGCGGCGCTCTCCGGCCGGCCGAGCGGTCGGCCCGCGGGAGCCTTCCCGCACCTCCATGGTGGGCCGAACGGGCCGCACCGGCACGGGGAGGGCCGCGGCGGCACGGGCGCGGACCGGCGGGCGCAGGCCGCGGACCGGGTGGGACGTGCGGACCGGGCCCCGACCCGCCGGCCGGGGGCCGCCGCGCGATGCCGTGCCGGGGGGTCGGCCGGCGCTCCGAGGGGCCGCGTGCCGACGGGCAGGCGGGGAGGAGCGGTCCGAGCGGTCTGCGGACCGCCTCGGACAGCCTGTTCCCGGCCTGGCGTGGTGGGCGGTGTGAGGGCCGTCGGCGGCGGTTCCCCACCCCGCCGGGAATGGACACGGGGATCCGGGCGCCTAGATCGGTCATGTTCCGGCCAAGTTGCGCTGTCCACTGCTTGCACACCGGACGTGCACGTGATCTCCGCACTAGGGTGGGGCCGATCCACCGCTTGGTTACCCCCGACCAGCGGGCGTCGCGCACGCCCGCCGCCAGGACTGGAGTGAACCGACCATGAATCCCCGTCATCTGTGGAAGCGTCTGACCGGCGCGGTCGTGCGCCGCGGCATCGGCGCGACCGTAGGCGCACTCGCGCTCGTCGCCGCCTTCGTTCTCGCCGGCACCGCCACGGGCGCGTCGAGCGCGGCCGCCCAGCCGTCCGGCCTGACCGGCTCCGGCCGGTGGTCCTGCGCCGGCGCGCCCATCCCGAGCGGGTACGTCCTCACCGGCTACAACTCGGCGGGCTGCAACGGCCGGGGCTCCTGGTACCAGGAGCCGGTCAAGGACGGGATGTGGACCTGCGGCGGCTCCCCGGTCGTCCCCGGCTACGTGAGCACCGCCTACAACAAGGCCGGCTGCAGCGGCGTCGGTTCCTGGCGGCACAACCTCGCCAAGGACGGCATCTGGACCTGCGGCGGCTCCCCGGTGGTCACCGGGTACGTCATCACCGCCTACAGCCGCACCGGCTGCCAGGGCGTCGGCGCCTGGCAGCACAACCTCGCCAAGGACGGCATCTGGACCTGCAGCGGTTCGCCGATCGTCGCCGGCTACGTCACCAACGACTACCTCCGCTCCGGCTGCAACGGCGTCGGTGCCTGGAAGCACCGGATCGCCAAGGCGGGCATCCTGACCTGCCCCGGCTCGCCCATCCCGCCCGGCTTCCGCTCGACCACGTTCCAGGCGGGCGGCTGCGGCGGCCTCGGCGCCTGGCTCCTCGCCCGCGCCTGACCGCCGGGCGGCGGTCGACCCCGGCCGGGCTGTGTCGTGCCGCCCGGCTGCGGGCTGCTCGCGACTCTCGTCGACCCGCCGGGCCGCACGGCCCGGCGGAGTCCGGGGCAGGTGCGCAGGCCCGGACCGTCACTCGAAGCGTGAGGGGTCGCCCGCCCCGCGTCGGACGATCTCCGGCTCGCCGCCGGAGAAGTCGACGACCGTCGTCGGTTCCGTGCCGCAGTCGCCGGAGTCCACCACGGCGTCCAGCACGTGGTCGAGGCGCTCCTTGATCTCCCACCCCTGGGTCATCGGCTCGTCCTCGCCCGGGAGGATCAGGGTGCTGGAGACCAGGGGCTCGCCGAGCTCGGCGAGCAGGGCCCTGGCGACGGTGTGGTCCGGGATCCTGACCCCCACCGTCTTCTTCTTCGGGTGCATCAGGCGCCGCGGAACCTCCTTGGTGGCGGGGAGGATGAAGGTGTAGCTGCCCGGCGTCGCGGCCTTGACGGCACGGAAGACGGTGTTGTCGAGCTGGACGAACTGCCCCAGCTGCGCGAAGTCCTCGCACATCAGGGTGAAGTGGTGGCGCTCGTCGAGGCGCCGGATCGACCGGATCCGTTCGAGGCCGTCGCGGTCGTCCAACCGGCAGCCCAGGGCGAAACAGGAGTCGGTCGGGTACGCGATGAGGGCCCCGGACCGCAGACTTGCGGCCACGGCGCCGATGGTGCGCGGCTGGGGGGACTCTGGGTGCACGTCGAAGTACTTCGCCATTGGCCGACCCTACGGTATCCCGGTCCCCGATCGGCACAGCCGCGACCTCCCGCCGTCGTGGCAGTGGACATGGCGGCAACGGCTGCGGCGCGCCCGCCGGGCGGACCCGGGGTGGCGAGGCGGCGGGTGGCGAGCGGGACCGTCTTCGCGAACCGGGCCTGCCGGCGCGGCGGGTGGGACTCGGCTTCACCGGGCGGACCGGCACGGAGCCGGCGTCGCCCGTGCGACGCTCGCGGTGGTCGGGCAGGGCCGACGGCTCTCTCCGGCCGCCACGGGGAGTGGCTTCTCGCCGCTCCGGGCCCGGCGAAGGCGCCCCCGCAGTGCGCTGCCGCCGCTCGGGGGCGCCCGCTGCGGGCCGGCTCAGCCGTACATCGCCACGCGGTACAGGGCCGCGAGCGCGTCGTCGATCGGATGGGGCTGCGGCCTGCCCGAGGAGTCCAGCCTGTTCCACCTCTGCACGTTCACCGCGAGCGCCATCTGCCGCCTGCCGTCGGCGCGGGTCATGGCCAGCGCTCCACCACCCCAGACCGTGCCGCCGTGGCCCCAGAAGGAGTCCTGACCGGCACCCTCCATCGGATGCAGGCCGAGGCCGTAGTCGACCGTCCTCATCTCCTGAGAGACGATCCGGACGGTGCGCTGCATCTGCGCCAGCGACGACGGGCTGACGATCTCCCCGGCCAGCAGCATGCCGTAGAAGCGGTTGAGGTCCGAGACGGTCGATATCAGCGAGGCCGCCGGTCCCACCCATGACATGTCGTAGACGCCGTAGTCGCGCGGCGGGTCGATCATGCCGAACCACGACTCGTAGAGCTGCGAGTGCGGCCCGTCGACGTCCGGTCCGGTGGGGAACCCGGTGTCCCGGAGCCCGGCGCGCTCGATGACGTCCCGGCTGATGCACCGTTCGGCCGTAGTGCCGGTCACCCGTTCCAGAAGTTGGCCGAGGAGCAGGTAGTTGGTGTTGGAGTACAGCCCGGGCGTACCGCCCGGGGCGCCCACGGGAGGTGCGGTGACCCCCATCCCGATCAGTTCGACGGGGTCGAACCGTGTGAAGCGGTGGTCGTCCAGGCTCTGCGGCCCGGTGTCCGCGAGGACGGGGTAGGCCTTGAGGGAGGGGTAGGCGTACGGGAGGTACTCGGCCAGGCCGCTGGTGTGGTTCAGCAGCATCCGGACCGTGATCGCGTCACCGCGTTCGCCGGGGACCAGCTCCGGAAGGTACCGGCCGATCGGCGTGTCGAGCCCGATCCGACCGGCCTCCACCTGCTGCAGCACCGCGGCGGCGGTGAAGGTCTTGGTGATGCTGCCGACACGGTGCCGCATGCCGGCGGTGACGGGGCGGCCGGTGGCGACATCGGCGACCCCGGCGGCGCCGCGCCAGACCCGGTCGCCGTCCCGCACCTCGGCGAACAGGCCCGGCACCCCGGCGCGGTGGACGGATTCGACGGCGGCGTCCAGTGCCGCGCAGTCCAGTGGGTTCTTCACGTCATGCGTCCTTTCGTCTTCCCCGGGCGACCTTCGCATCGGTCACCTGACCCGGGACAACAAGGGCACAAGGGGGCCCGCCTCCTGCCGGCCCCGCCCGACAAGCTCACGTCCTCATTATGCACGCACTGCGTGCAACGCCAAGTGCATAGGTTAGGCTGAGATCCGGCGAGAGGAGCGGCATGGCAGGCCGAAGGCGTTGGTCGACCGAGGAGATCCTGGACGCGGCGGCGGAGCTGCTGCGCACGAGCGATGCGGAGTCGTTCAGCGTGCGCAAGCTGGCCGCGGTCCTCGGGACCGACTCCTCCAGCCTCTACCGGCACTTCCGGAGCAAGACCGAACTGCTGCGGGCGGTCGCCGACCGGATTCTCCTCACCGCCATGGAGGGCCACCGCGCCGAGGGGGACTGGAAGCAGCGCATCACGGCCCTGGCCCTGCGCGTGAGGGACGCCTTCGGTCAGCAGCCCCAGCTCGCCGCGGTCTGGGGGCGCTACGCGTCGAGCGGCACCGGCTCCCGGCTGGTGATGGAAGAGGCGCTACAGGCGCTGCGCGCCTCGGGACTGCCCGACGAGGACGTCCCGGTGTTCTACCACCGGATCGCCGTCCTCATCGCCGCACTGGTCGCCTCCGAGGCCGGGGTCAGTACGGTCACCCCGGAAGAGCGCGAACAGGGCATGGAGCTGTTCCGCGTGGCGGTACTGGGCGCCGACCCCGCGCGCTTCCCGGCCCTGGCCCACTTCGCCCGTGACGTCCGCCCCCTCGGGGCGGACCGCCGCGCCGCGTTCGAGGACATCCTCGCCGCCCAACTCGGCCACCTGGAGGCCGCAGTCCGCCCGAGCCGGGGCGTGTCTCGTTGATCAGGCGGGGGCGCCGGTCGGTGAAGGCGCCCGAGCAGCCGCCGCGCCTCGGCCGGCCGGTCGGAGCCCGGGTGCGGCGTCCACCGGGCCCGCGTCCTTCAACGTCTTGAGGTGGTTCGACGGGCTGGTCTGCCGGGCCCTGTCCAGCCGGGACGCCGCCTCCGTCCCGCGGCCGTGGGCCCCCTGCTCCAGACCGTGGTGCCCGCCCTACTCGTGGACGGAGGCCCCCGGCGGGTGCCGGCGGTGGCCGCACACCCAGGCGAGGGCCTCGTAGACGCCGCGGGCGTAGTCCAGCTGGAAGGAGCGGCCGTTGTGACCGAGCAGTTCGGTGCGGGCGGCGTCCGTCTCGGCCAGGAGCCGTGCGGGGCAGGGGACGCCCGGCAGGGACGTCGCGGTGATGGGCGCGGCCTCCCGGTGACCCAGGGCCCAGCGCAGTCCGGCGAGGACTCCGCGTCCGTAGCGCCCGCTGCAGAACGGTGGAGTGTCGACCCGGGCGAGTACGCCTTCGAGATCCTCCGGGGCCCGTGAGCCGTCCGCAGGGCGAGCGGGCCGGGCGGTCACGGGCCCACACTGCCCTTCCCGGCGAACGGCCGGCCCGGGTCCGCCCGGAGGACGAGTACGGTGAGCGGAACGCGCAGGTAGAGGTGCTCCCACAGGCGGCGGAGCGCGACCGCGACCGGCTCGCCGGCGAACCGCACGCCGAGGCATCGGAGCTGCGCCACGGCGTCGGCCACCAGGTCGGTGTCCACGCGCACCTGTTCGCCGACGGGACTCCCGGCGGCGAACAGGTCGCCGATGCGGGCGGCGAGCCGGTCCCGGCCGGGACGGTCCCCGGCCGCTGCCGGAGACAGCGGCTGTTCGTCCGCGCAGGGCGGGCCCGCGGTCCGCAGTGCCGCACGGAGACCGCCCGCCACGACGCCGGCCTTCGGCCCCGGGTCGTCGGCGCCCGGGTCCGCGAGGCGGTCGAGCACTTCGGCGACCGTGGTCAGCACGGCGGACTCCATCTGGACCGCCGCCTGCCGGGGACTGCGGGCGGTCACGGTCGCGGTCACGGTCACGGGGACGGGCGCGGTGAGGTGGCTGGTGTGGTCCATGGGTGCCAGCCTGTCCCCGCCCGGGGACGGCGTGCGAGCGGAGACCGCCCGCCCAGGTGAACCTCCGGGCCGCCGACCGGTGGCTCCGTCGGTCGCCGCCGGCCTTGCCCTCGTGCCCTTGGGGCGCGTTCCCGGCAGGCAGAATGGGAAGGGAGCAGCCGTTCGCTCGACCTGTCCCACCGGTGGTGTGAGGAGGTGGCGGCATGCCGGATCGACTGGGACCGTCCGATGCGGCCCTGGCCGCGGGCGGCCTGCTGGACGTCCTCGGTGTGGCCGCCGTCGTGGTCGACGAGAAGGGCCGGATCGCGCTCTGGAGTCCGCCGGCGGAGGACCTGTTCGGCTACGCCTGCGACGAGGCGCTGGGGCGCGGTGCCGTGGACCTGCTCGTCGGGGCGGACCGCCGCGATGCCGTGCTGGAGGCGTTCGACCGGGTGATGGCCGGCGAGGGAACGTGGGCCGGGGCGTTCCCCGCCCGCCACAAGGACGGCCACACGGTCCTGGTGGAGATGCGCAACATGCGCCTGCAGGCCTCGTCCGGTACCTGGTACGCGCTCGGGATCGCCTCCTCCCGCGCGACCCTCCAGCGGGTGGAGCGGGACCTGGCGCTGTCGGTGCGCATGGTCGACCAGGCCCCGATCGGCCTCGCCGTCCTCGACCAGGACCTGCGCTTCGTCCTGGTGAACCCCGCCCTGGAGCGGATCAACGGCGTACCGGCGGCCGGACACCTCGGCCGCACCCCGGGCGAGGTGCTGCCGCACCTGGACGTCGCCGCCATCGAGGACCGGATGCGGCAGGTCCTGGCCACCGGCCGGCCGGTGCTGGAGGACTTCACCACCGGGTACACGCCGCACGACGGCGGCGAGCACGCCTGGACGTCCTCGTTCTACCGGCTGGAGGACCAGGTCGGCCGGGTGTTGGGCCTGGCGATCTCGGTCATCGACGTCACCGAGCAGTACCGGCAGTCCCTCGCCGCCGCCCGGGCCCGCCGCCGCCTCGCCCTGATCGCCGATGCGTCGATCCGGGTCGGCACCACGCTGGATCTCGCCGCCACCGCCCGGGAGCTGACCGAGGTGATCGTGCCCGAGGTCGCCGACATCGCCGCCGTCGACCTCCTGGACGCCCTGCTTCCCGGCGCGGCCGGCAACCCGAACGACGGGGGGCCGCCGGCCTTCCGCGCGATGGCCCTCAAAGCCGCCCAGCCCACGGCGGCCACCGCGGCCGCCGACCCGGTCGGCGAGGTGACGCACTACCACGCGCAGCGGCTCGTGACCCAGGCCGCCAGCGGCGCCCACCCCGTCCTCGTGCCCCACGTGAGCGCCGGCGACCTCCCGCGGATCGCCCGCAGCGATCAAGCGGCCCGCCTCCTCGCGGAAGCCGGCGTCCACTCCTACCTGGCGGTGCCGCTGACCGCCCGCGGCCAGGTCCTCGGCGTCCTCGACCTCAAGCGCACCCGCAACCCGGCCCCGTTCGACCGCGACGACTCCCTGCTCGTCACCGAACTCGCCGCCCGTGCCGCCGTCGCCATCGACAACGCCCGCTGGTACCAGCACCAACGTCACACCACGCTCGCCCTGCAACGCCACCTCCTGCCGCCCCGGCACGCCCCCCATCCGCCCGGCCTCGCGATCGCCCACCGCTACCAGCCCGCCAGCGCCACCGACGACACCGGCGGCGACTGGTTCGACACCATTCCCCTTCCCGGCGACCGCACCGCACTCGTCGTCGGCGACGTCATGGGCTCCGGCATCAACGCCGCCGCCACCATGGGACAGCTCCGCACCACCACCCGCGCCCTGGCCCGACTCGGCCTCGACCCCGGCGACCTCCTCACCCACCTCGACACCACCACCCGTGACCTCGGCGACGCCATGGCGACCTGTCTCATCGCCCTCTACGACCCCGCCACCGGCCGCTGCCGCCTCGCCGACGCCGGTCACCCGCCACCCGTCCTCACCCGCCCAGGCCACGCCCCTCACCCCGTCCCACTGGACCCCGGCCCGCCACTCGGCGTCGGTGGCCTGCCGTTTCCCGCCCATGACCTCACCCTGCGGCCCGGGGACGATCTGGTCCTCTACACCGACGGCCTGATCGAGGTCCGCGACCAGGACATCGACCAGCGCCTGCACGCCCTCACCGACCTGCTCGCCGGTTCCCGCCGCCCCCTCGACGACACCTGCGACCTCCTCCTGGCCGCTCTGCGCCGGCCCGACACCCACGACGACGTCGCCCTCCTCATCGCCCGCGTCCTCGCGACCCCGGCCGACTCCTCGGATCCGTCCTCGGATCCGTCGCCGTAGAACCCCGGGCGGACGCGAGGCGGGCCCTTCCCCGGCCCGGCCGCCGCCCCGCACCCGGATCCGGCCGCTTCCGGAGGAGGACCGGGACGAGGCGGTGGTCCCGGAGGACCGCGCGCCCGCGGAGAGGGGTCTGACCGCCCGGATCGGGGATGCCGTCCGCGCCCGGGGGGATCCCTCGCGTCAGTGCAGTTGCTCGGCCAGTCCGATGATGACGCCCTCCGGGCCGCGGACATAGCAGAGCAGATAGCTGTCCTCGAACCGGGCGATCTCGCCGAGGAGTTCGGCGCCGTGAGGGCGCAGGCGGGCCACGGTGTCCTCGATGTCGTCGACGGCGAACATGACGCGGTGCGTGCCCAGGACGTTGTGCGGCCGGTTGCGCGGCCCGGCGCTGATCACCGCGGGACTGTGGTACTTCGCCAGCTCCAGCCGGCTGTGACCGTCCGGGGTCCGGAGCATCGCGATGTCACAACGGACGCCGTCGAGTCCGGTGCACTGGTCGGCGAAGCGGCCCTCGACCTCCGCCCTGCCGTCCGGTTCCATCCCGAGTTCCACGAAGAACGCGATGGCGGCATCCATGTCCTCGACGACGATGCCGACGTTGTCCATCCGCTGAATCGCCATGCGACCCTTCCTCCCGTGGTGGAACCGATGTCTCGTCGGCAGCGCCGACGGCCGGCTTCGACGACCTCTGCATCGGTGTGCACCGCGTACAGCTCCGCCTCCGCCCGCCGGACGGCCGGTACGGCCTCGTGCAGCCCGGTCCGAGCGCCTGCCGCAGTAGGGCGGACTTCTCGTACCGGATGCCGTGGGGCACCAGTATGGCGGTGTCGGCCGCCTCGACGGGCTCTTCGGCGGCGGCGACGCGCAGCCCGCCGGCGCGGGATCAGCAGGTGCGGCCCCAGGCCCGCCCGGCCGTGGACTCCCGTACCTTCAGCGCCCACTCGTGCCGTCGCACGGCTCCGGGCTCGGCCGATCCCGCCAGCAGATCGCTGAGCAGGGCGGCGCACGCGCGCCCGTACTCCGACGGGCGCAGGTCGACCGCGGTGACCTGGGGGCCGGAGCCGCGCGTCGCCGCGCCGTCGACGCAGGCGGCCACCAGCAGGTCCGACCCGACCTGCAGGCCTGCCCGTGCCGCGGCCGTCAGCACGCCCGGAACCGCACCGTCGGGGGCGCACACCACCGCGTCCGCGCCCGAGGCCCCGCCGATCAGGCCCGCGGTGGCCGCCTCGGCCTCGACCGGCGTCGTGGCGAACGGCACCGTCCGCACGGTCACCTCGATGCCCTCGCGCCGGCTCCAGGCAACGGCGGCCGTCCGGAGTGCGGCGGCCCAGTCGGAGCCGGGACCGGGGACGAGCAGCGCCGGGCGCCGCGCGCCGCGCTCCGCCAGGTGGTCCAGCAGCGCGACCAGCGAGGCGGCGTTGTCGCACACCACGGCACCGCTCGGTGCGACGCCCCCGCCCAGGTAGCGCTCGCCCGTGACCACCGGGACGCCGGCGCCCAGCAGGTCGGGCACCTCCGGGTCGTCGACCTCGGGGTCGATCACCAGGAGACCGTCCACCCGCGCGGCGAGTCCTGTGCCGGCCGCCGTGCCGGGTGCGAGCAGGACGAGGTCCAGCCCGTCCTGCCTGGCCCGCTCGACCGCGCCGAACGCCAGGTTCATGTAGTAGTCGAGGCGGGTCGCGGTGCGCGGCAGGTGCAGTCCGATCGCGCCGGTGCTGGCACGGCGCAGGCTGCGCGCCGCGGTGTTCGGCCGGTAGCCGAGTTCCCGGGCCACGTTCCGGATGCGCTCGCGGGTGGTCTCCGAGACCCGGCCGGAGCCACCGAGCGCGTTGGAGGCGGTGCTCTTGGACACCCCGGCCGCCCGGGCCACGTCGATGAGGGTCACGGAGCGGCTGGTCACAGCCCGGAAGTCTAGACGCAGTCCCGCCTCGATCCCCTCCCCGGTTCGCCCCCGTTGCTGGAACGTTCCAGCATTGCCTAGGATGCGCGCTGCTGGAACGTTCCAGCAGCGCGGGCCGGCTCTGCCCCGGCCAGTGCGCCCGGAGGCGTGACGCCGTGTACGCCCCTGCCCCATCCGAACACCCAGGAGGCACCCGCATGACGCGCGGATTCGATGTTGTGGAGACCGGTATCGCCGACCTCCGGGCGGCGCTGGAGAGCGGGGAGACCACCGCGGTCGAACTGCTCGACGCTTACCTCGCGCGGATCGACGCCTACGACCGGCCCGGCACCGCCACTGCGCTCAACGCGATGGTCGTGATGAACCCGGACGCCCGCGCCGAGGCCGAGGCCTCCGACGCCCGCCGCGCGCGCGGCGAGACGCTCGGCCCGCTGGACGGCATCCCGTACACCGCTAAGGACAGCTACCTGGCGAAGGGACTCACCGCCGCCGCCGGCTCGCCGGCGTTCGAGCACCTGGTCGCCCAGCGCGACGCCTTCGCCGTCGAGCGGTTGCGCGCGGGCGGGGCCGTCCTCATCGGCCTGACCAACATGCCGCCGATGGCCAACGGCGGGATGCAGCGCGGTGTGTACGGCCGTGCGGAGAGCCCGTACAGCGCCGACTGGCTCACCAGCGCCTACGGCTCGGGCTCGTCCAACGGCTCGGGCACCGCGACCGCGGCGTCGTTCGGCGCGTTCGGCCTCGGCGAGGAGACCTGGTCCTCGGGCCGGGCGCCCGCGTCGTACAACGCACTGTGCGCCTACACGCCCAGCCGGGGCGTGATCTCGGTGCGCGGCAACTGGCCGCTCGTCCCGACCATGGACGTCGTCGTCCCCCACACCCGCACCATGGCCGACCTGCTCGAGCTGCTCGACGTCATCGTGGCCGACGACCCGGAGACCCGCGGCGACCTGTGGCGCGCACAGCCGTGGGTGCCGCTGCCCGCGTCGTCACAGGTGCGCCCGGCGTCGTACCCGGCTCTCGCGCCCGCCGACGCCCCGGCGGCACGCGCCGTGCTCGCCGGCAAGCGCGTCGGCGTGCCCGGGATGTACGTCAACGCCGACCCCGACGCCGGCGCCAACCCCGACGGTGGCATCGGCGGCCAGACCGGCCGGCGGATCGACACCCGTCCCTCGGTGATCGCCCTGTGGGAAGCCGCACGCCGTGACCTGGAAGCGGCCGGCGCCGAGGTGGTCGAGGTCGACTTCCCCGTGGTGTCGAACTACGAGTCCGACCGGCCCGGTGCGCCCTCGCTGCTCACCCGCGGCCTGGTCGGCCGGGACTTCCTCACCGTCGAGATCGAGGACCTGTCCGCCTGGGCGTGGGACGACTTCCTGCGCGCCAACGGGGACCCGGAACTCGCCTCCCTGGCAGAGGTCGACGGCGACCGCATCTGGCCCAAGCAGCAGGGTGAACTCCCGGACCGTTACGCCGGGTTCGACGACTCGATCGCCGACTACCCGCGCTTCGTCCGCGAGCGCCCGTACGCGTCCTTCACCGACATGCCGCACCTGGAACAGGGGCTCCGGGGGCTGGAGGAGACGCGCCGGGTCGACCTGGAGGAGTGGATGGACGGCCTGGGCCTGGACGCCGTGGTGTTCCCCGCGGTCGCCGACGTGGGACCGGCGGATATGGACGTCTGCGAGGCGTCCGCCGACCTCGGCTGGCGCAACGGCGTCTGGGTCGCGAACGGCAACCTGGTGCCCCGGCACCTCGGCATCCCGACGGTGACCGTGCCCATGGGCACCATGGCGGACATCGGCATGCCGGTCGGTCTGACCTTCGCGGGTCGTGCCTACGACGACAACGCACTGCTGGTTCTGGCCGCGGCCTTCGAGGCGACGGGTGCGCGCCGGACGGAGCCGGCACGCACGCCGCGGCTCGCGGCGCAGTGACGGCGTCGCCGGCTGAGGCCGGCCCGCCGTTGTCCTGGCGCCGGCGCCAGGACAACGGCGGACCACCCGTCGAAGCGGTCGGCGACGGGCAGGACCTTGCGGGAATCCCCGCGGTTCCCCGCGCCTCGGGCGTCTACAGACCCACCGGCAGGGCGACCAGGCCACGGACCAGTCGGGACTGCCGCCAGACGAGTCGGTCGGCGGGGGCCGCCAGCCGCAGACCGGGGAACCGCTCCAGGAGGACGCCGAGCACGATCTCGATCTCCGCGTGGGCCAGCGGTGCGCCGAGGCAGCGGTGGATCCCGTGTCCGAAGGCCAGGTGACCGGCGGCGTCCGCGCGGCGGAGGTGGAGCCGGTCGGGGTCGGCGAACCGCGCCGGGTCACGGTTCGCCGCGCCGGGGCACACGAAGACCGCGCTGCCGGCGGGTACGTGGTCGCCACCGAGGTCCAGCTCGTCGGGCGCCCAGCGCCAGGTGGCGATGCTCACCGGGGAGTCGTAGCGCAGCAACTCGTCGACGGCGGCCCGGACGCGGTGGGGGTTGGTGCGCAGGTGGTCAAGTTCGGCGGGGTGCCGGAGCAGCGCCAGCACGGCGTTGCCGATCGCCGCGGAGGTGGTCTCGTGGCCGGCGACCAGCAGCAGCACGGCCAGGGAGAGGAGCTCGTCCTCGTCGAGCCGGCCGGCGTCGTCGTCGTGGACGGCGATCAGGTCGGAGAGCAGCGAGCGGTCGGGGCGGGCGCGCTTGCCGGTGATCAGGTCCGTCATGTAGGCGGCCAGGGCGTGGGAGGCGGCGTCGATCCGGTGGTGGTCGCCCGTGGCGAACAGGTCGGTCGACCAGGCGCGGATCGACGGCCGGTCGGCCGGGGGGACGCCCAGGAGTTGGCAGATGACGGTGACCGGTAGGGGGCCGGCCAGCTCCTCGACGAGATCGACCTCGGTGCCGGGTTCCCAGCGGCTGACGAGCTGTTCGGCGAGTGATCGGATGTAGGGCCGCAGTCCGTCGACCACGGTGGTGGTGAACGCTCTGGTGACCAGGCGGCGCAGCCGGGTGTGCTCCGGCGGATCGGTGGCGAGCATGGTCCGGGCGACGGCCGGATGCAGGGACCGGCCGGACGGCCTGTCTGCGAAGTACGCGACGGTGTCCTTCGACAGCGGGGCCGTGAAGGCCTCCCGGGCGGCGTCGTAGCCGGTGACGACTGCCGCGGTGCCGGCCTTGCCGTGCATGGGGATCCGGAGGACCGGCGAGTCGGCGCGCAGGGCGGCGTAGGTCGGGTACCGGTCGCGGTAGAACGCCGGGTCGGCGAAGGGGGAGGTCATGGTGGTGATCCCTGTGCCGCTTCGAACGCCGTCCGCCGTTGGGCGGTGACGATGCCGCGGACGATGTCGGAGGTCCTGTAGTGCCGGAGGCCGAGCCTAGCCAGTACGCCGCGGCTCGAAGGCCACAGGCCTGCCGTCCGCCGTGCGAACGGCGTCGCACCGGTGCGCCCGGCGAAGGCTCGGCCCGGCCGCCCTCCGACCCCGTGGGCGGTTCGTCGGTGCCGACCTCCCGGTCAGGCCGGCGCGGCGAGTCGCAGTTCGACGCCGACCACGCCCGGTACGGAGCGCACCAGGCGTTCCAGGAGGGGTGCGGAGACGGTGTCCGTCAGTTCGCCGGTCAGGGTGATCCGGCCGTTCTCGGAGCGGACGTCGGTGTCCACCGCGGAGCTCGGGCCGAGGGTGGCGACCAGTTCGAAGCGCACCCGGTCGGCGAGCTCGCGGTCGTCGCCGAGGTAGACCTTCAGCAGGTCCCCGCGGCTGACGATGCCGACCAGGTAGTCCTCCTCGTCGACCACCGGGAGCCGCTTGAGGTGGCCGCGGGCCATCGTCCGGGCAGCCTCGTTCAGGGGGCTGTCGGGGTGCACGGTGACTGCGGGGACGGACATCATCCGTCCGGCCGTCAGGGCGCCGGCACGCTCGGCGTCGCGGTCACGGGCGGTGATCAGGTCGGCCTCGGAGACCACGCCGATCACTCGGCCGTCGCCGGTCAGCACGGGGACGGCGCTGACCTGCCAGCGCTGCAGGGTCTCGGCGATCTCGCGGAAGTCGGCGTCGCGGCCGACGGCGACCACGGCGTGGGTCATGACGTCGGCGACGACGCTCGGTGTGCTGGTCATCGTGGCCTCCTACGACGCCGCGCGGTAGGCGCGGGGGTGTTCCAGGGCCTGCTCGGTGTCGTCCTCGGCCCAGTCGAGGGTGGTGTGGACGGCGACCACGCCGTCGACGGAGCGGCAGAGCTGTTCGGCGATCGGGATCAGGCTGCGACGCGGCAGCCGCCCCTCCAGGGTGACCACACCCTCCTGCACCGCCACGCGGACGTCGCCGGGCGCGACCCACAGCGTTTGGCCGAGCACGTCGTGGTTGATCTCCTCGCGGATGGCCGCATCGTGCCGCAGGAAGACCTGGAGCAGGTCGCGGCGGCTGACGATGCCCACCAGGCGTCCGATCTCGTCGACCACGGGCAGCCGCTTGACCTTGTGCCTGTCCATGGCGCGCGCGGCCTCGGGGACCGACCAGCCGGGGCGGGCGGTGACGGCCGGGCTGGTCATCAGCCCGCCGGCCGTCTCGGCCTCGGCGCGGGCGCGGTCCTTGGCGTCCAGCCACCGGCCGGGGTGGCGGCCCTCCGGGTCGGGCAGGACGGCCTCCTTGCGGATCAGGTCGGCCTCGGACACCATGCCCAGCGGTCGCCCCTGGTCGTCGACGACCGGGATCGCGGTGATGTCGTTGCGGTGGAACAGCGCCGCGATCTCCTTGAACGGCGTGTCGGGCCGGGCGGTGACGACCTCGTGGGTCATCACGTCGTTGACGCTGCGATGCTGCATCGTTCTCACTCCTCCTCCGGTGGTCCCGTTATCACTGTCCGCCCGTCGGAGACGGGCGGACAGGGCCGTACGGTCCACGCCACAGGGTCGTTCCGGCCCGGGACACCGCCGCCGAAGCGGGAGACGATGGGGGGACCCCGCACCCTGGAGGTCGGCCATGACGACGGACGGTACGACCGACCGCGGCGGCCCGCGGACGCAGCCCAGGCCGGGCCTGTTGACCTTCCTCGGCGGCGTGGGCACCGTCACCGGCAGCAAGTTCCTGGTCGAGACCGACCACGCCCGGCTGATGATCGACTGCGGCCTGTTCCAGGGCCTGGCCGAGCTGCGCCGGCGCAACCGGCGGCCCCTGCCGCTCGACCCCGCCGACGTACGGGCCGTCGTGCTCACCCACGCCCACCTGGACCACTGCGGCTACCTGCCCCGCCTCGTCCGCGACGGCTTCCGCGGCCCGGTGCTCACCACGCCCGACACGGCCCGGATCGCCGAGCTGATCCTGCGTGACAGCGCCCACCTCCTGCGCGAGGAGGCGGACCACGCCAATGAACACGGCTGGTCCAAGCACCGGCCCGCCGAACCGCTCTACGACGACGAGGACGTCGAGAACGCCCTGCGGATGTTCGACCCCGTCCCGCTCGACACCGACGTCGAGATCGTGGCCGGCATCGTGCTCCGGCTGCACCGCGCCGGACACATCCTCGGCTCGGCCTGGGCGCACCTGGTGCTCGAAGACGGCCACACCATCGCCGCCAGCGGCGACCTCGGACGCCCCGTCCACCCCCTGTTGCGCCCGCCCGCCCCCTTCGGCGGCGCCGACGTGCTCCTCATGGAGTCGACCTACGGTCACCGGCACCACGAGGAGTCGGCCGCCCGCGAGTGGTTCGCCCGGGCGCTGGAGCGGACACTGGGACGCGGCGGGACCGTCGTGATCCCGTCCTTCGCCGTCGACCGCACCGAGGTCGTGCTGCACCGGCTCACCGAGCTGCGCCGGGCGGGTCGGCTACCGGCCGACGTGCCCGTGTACGTGGACAGTCCGATGGCCCTGGCCACCCTGCAGATCTACCGGGACGCCTTCGCCGCCGGCTCCGACCAGCTGCGGCCCGACGTCCTCGCCGAGGGTTCGTCCGCCCTGGACCCCGCACCGTTCACCCCTGTCCACTCGCTGCAGGAGTCGCTTGCCCTGGACCGCGCCCACGGCCCGGCGGTCATCGTCTCCGCCTCCGGCATGGCCACCGGCGGCCGTGTCGTCCACCACCTGCGACGCCTGCTGCCGGACTCCCGCAACACCGTCGTCGTGGTCGGCTACGCCGCGGAGGGCACCCGCGCCCGCGACCTGGTGGACGGCGCACGCGCGCTGAAGATGTACGGGACGTACGTGCCGGTTCGCGCGGAGGTCGTGAACGTTCCCGCGTTCTCCGCGCACGCCGATGCCGCGGAGATCATCGACTGGCTCCGGGGAGCCCCGCCCCCGAGCGCGGTGTACCTCGTCCACGGCGAGCCGGAGGGGTCGGAAGCACTGCGCGACCGGATCGACCGCGAACTCGGCTGGACGGCCGTGGTGCCCCGCTCGGGCGAGCGGGTGCTCGTCCGATGAGCCGGCGCGCCTGTCGGGGGTGACGGCGACTGCCGGCCTGCCCGTGCCGTGGCGTCATGCCGTGGCGGGCCCGGGCCCGTCCTGGAGGCGTGCCGGGTGGGACGGGGGGAAGGTGCCGGCGGCCGTGCCGTCGGGGATGCCGTGCTTCCCGGTGTTCACGTCTCCTCGGTGGCTGCGGGGCGCCGGAGCCGCCGCAGGTAGGGGTCGAAGGACGGGCGGCGTTCGAGGCGCACCCGTGCGTCCACGCACACGGCACCGTCCGGGCGGACGATGACGGGGTTGAGGTCGGCTTCGGCCAGTTCCGGGAAGTCCTCGGCGAGCCGGGACAGCCGCGTGAGGACGGACCGCAGCGCGGCGAGGTCGACGGCCGTTTCGCCGTTCTGTCCCAACAGCATTGGTGCGCTTCGGAGTTCGGTGACCATGGTGGTCAGGTCGCGTTCGCTGAGCGGGGCGAGCCGGGCCGCCCGATCGGCCAGTACCTCGGTGGCGGTGCCGCCGAGGCCGAGAACGACGAGCGGGCCGAAGACCTGGTCCTGGACCACGCCCGCGAGCAGTTCCACGCCGGGGGCGGCCATCGGCTGGACCACCGCTCCGGCCAGCTCGGCGCCGAACCGCCGTACGAACTCGCGGTAGGCGGACCGCACTTCGGCGTCGTCGGCCAGGCCGGTGCGGACGGCGCCGGCAGCGCTCTTGTGGACCTGCCCGGGCCAGTACGCCTTCAGGGCCACCTTCCCCTCGTGCCCGCGCGTGCGCAGGGCGGTGGCGGCGGCGGAGGCCGTCGGCTCGTCGCGGGCCCACACCGTCGTGGTCAGCGGCAGCCCGTAGGACTCCAGCAGGTCGGCGGTGGACAGCGGGTCCAGCCAGCCTCCCCCGGGGTGGGCGGTCAGGTAGCCGTCGACCAGGCTGCGGGCGGTGCGCCGGTCACAGCCCGGGGCGCCGGCGGGAGCGGAGGGGGGCTCGGCCAGCCATCGGGCGCGGTCCCGGGCGTGCGCGAGGGCACGGGCGGCGGCCACCGAGTCCGAGTAGGTCGGCAGTGCGCCGCCGTCGGCGCAGGTGCGGTAGCGGACGGGTACCTGCTGGTCGAGGAGGACGGCGACGACCGGTACGCGGCGGCGGGCCGGGCCCTCCAGCAGGGCGTACACCGGGTCCTGGCCGGTGGAGGCTTCCAGCGCGGTCGGCACCAGGCACACCAGGATGGCGTCGATGGCCGGTTCGTTCTCCAACGCCCTGAGGAGATGGGTCAGTTCGAGCGGGGTCACCGCGGCGGTGGTGTCCACCGGGTTCCGGACGGAGGCGCCGGGCGGCAGCACCCTGCCGAGTTCTGCCGGGAGCTCCGGCAGTTCCAGTCCCGCCTCGGCGCAGGCGTCGGCGGCCAGGATGCCGATGCCGCCCGCGTTGGACACCACGGCCACCGCTCCGCGCGGCGCCGGTGGCGGCTGGGCGTGCAGCAGGGCGGCGGCCTCCACGAGTTCGTCGACGCTGCGGGTCGCGGTGATGCCGGCCTGCCGGAACAGCGCCTCCCTGGCGACGGTGGGGGTGGCGGCGGCCGCGGTGTGCGAGGCCGCGCCCCGTCGACCGGCCGTGGAACGGCCGGCGTCGACGGTGAGCACCGGGATGGTGCGGGTGACGCGGCGGGCGGTACGGGCGAAGGCGCGAGGACTGCCGAAGGATTCCAGGTGCAGCAGTGCGAGGTCGGTGCGGCCGTCCGACTCCCACCACTGGAGCAGGTCGTTGCCGCTCACGTCGTACTTGTCGCCGAGCGAGACGAAGCTGGACACCCCGACGCCCAGCCAGGCCAGCCGCTGCAGCAGTGCGATCCCCACGCCGCCGCTCTGCACGGCCACACCGGCGGTGCCGGGTCTGGGGAAGGCACCGCCGAACTCGGCGTCCAGGCGGACGGCAGGGTCGGTCTGGGCCATGCCCAGGCTGTTCGGGCCGACCAGGCGCATGCTGTGGCGGCGGCAGGCCCGTACCAGCCCGCGGGCCTCCTGCGCACCGAGGCCCGAGGTGAGCACCACCAGCGCCCGGACCCCGGCGGCTCCGCATTCCTCGGCGACACCGGGGACGGCGTCGGCGGGCACGGCCAGCACGGCGAGGTCCGGTACTTCGGGCAGCGCACGGACCGACGGGTAGGCGGGCTCGCCGTCGATCTCCCCGGCGTGCGGGTTGACCGCCCGGACCGGGCCCGCGAAGCCGCCCTGCCGGATCTTCCGGAGGACGGTCCGTCCGACCGAACCGGGCCGCCGGGAAGCGCCGAAGACCGCGACCGAGGCTGGGCGCAGCAGGGTCGTCAGGCTCGCGACGTCGGCTCGGCGGCCGCGCTCGTCCACGGCGGAGCGGTAGCGCTCGTCGCGCTCGTCCAGTGGTACCCGGACCCTGACCTCGCCCTGCTCGTACCGGCGCTCGACGGGAAGGCCGAGGTGGGCGAAGACCCGGTGCACGGCCTGGTTTCCGGACAGCGTGTCGGCCTCGAAGAAGCGGACGCCGGCGGCGCGGGCGGCATGCACCAGGTGTTCCAGCAGCAAGGTGGCCACACCCCGGTGGTGCCAGCGGTCGGCCACCGCGAGGGCCAGCTCCGCGGTCTCCGGCGGTTCGTCCAGCGGCTCGCAGTCCGCCTCGCCGATCAGTTCATCGCCCGCCCAGGCGCCGAGCGCCAGCAGTCCGGCGCGCGGCGGCCCGCAGAGCCGGTCGGCGGCCTGTTTCGGCGCGTTGCGGCTGACTCCGAAGAACCGCATCCGGAGACTGTCCTGCGACATCCCCTCGGCGTGCAGTTCGACCACCGCCCTGTGATCGTCCGGGCCGAGCGGCCGGATCCCGACGGTGGTGCCGTCGGTCAGCAGGGCCTCGGCGCTGGTCTGCGACGGGTGGACGGTGGACATGGCGCACCTCCTGTCCTTGGACCCAGCCTCGGCGCCCGCCTCGGTCCTCGGAAGGGTCGACCGGCCCCAGTCGGAGCCGGCGCTTCGGTGGTGTCATGGAGGTGTGCGGACAGCCGGGCCGTGCCCGGGCCCGCGCCGACCGAGGGAGGACGACATGAGAGCCGCCGTGGGGGACCGCATCATCGTCCAGGCCACCCGGCCGGGCGCGGCCCGCAGGGACGGCGAGATCGTCGGCCTGCACCATCCGGACGGCAGTCCGCCGTACGACGTGCGCTGGTCGGACGACGGCCGGGTGACGGAGTACTTTCCCGGGCCGGACACCCGGATCCATCACTTCGAACACCGTCCGGGGGGTGCTGCGGCCGCGCCGCCCCACCCGCACCTGCCCGCCGAATGACCGCCCCGGTCGTGCCCGGATCCTTCCGGCACGACCTGCTGCACCGCGCGCGCTGCCAGGTCGTGACGGTGCCGGCCCCGTCCGGCCGAGACGGGCGCGCGCCGGCGGGGCGACACTGGTCGGGGGCCGAGGATGGAGTGAACGGATGTCCGACGGCGGAGACGGCACGTACCGTGCGCTGATCGCAGAACTCGCCGGTCTGGTCCGGCTGGCACACGGGGCACTGCGCGGCGCGACGGCTGCGCTGGTGGACCCGGTGGGCCCGGGCGACGCGATCCCGGTGGCCGAGAAGGCCCTGGCCGAGCTGCGTTCCCGGATCGAGGAGGACGCCGCCGGGGCGCTCGGCGGGCGGGCCGGAGTCGTCGTCGCCGTCCACGTGGGCACCGAGGTGGAGGCCCTGGGGCAGCTCGCCCAGCGGCTGCTGGAGGCAGGCTGGGCCCGCCAGGATCGGGAAGCGCTCGGAGAGCACCTGCGGATCCCCCTGGGCGGCCTCGCCGACGCGGCTCTGGAGCTGGTCGCGAGGGCGGCCGACGTCCTGGAGTCGGCAGCGCCCGGAGGCGTCGCGGACGTGCTGACGGGGCTGCACGAGGTCGGGCAGCGGCAGCGGCTGCTGTACGAGCTGCTGCTCCGCGAGGACGGGGCGGACCTGGCCGACGTGACCGACCTCGTGCTGCTGTCCTGCTGCTACCAGCAGTGCGCCGACCGGGCCGGGTCGATCGTCCGCCACGCCGCGCTGTTCCCGCACCTCGGCGGCTGAGGCCCTACGGGAGGCCCGCGACGGCGGTCGCCTCCCTCAGCAGCCGGCTGGTCGGCCCGTGCCGTACGGCGCCCCGGTCGGTCACCAGCATCGGGCCGAGGACCGGGTCCATCGCGAGCGGCCCGCCGCGCGCGAGCCGTTCGAGGAGCGCCAGCACGTTGTGGGCATAGGCGCGGGAGGCGGTCCCGGGCGCCTGGGCGGCGAGTTCCGCGGCCCCGATCACGGTGACCCCGTCGCCGACCAGCGTGGTGGTGTCCGGCAGGACGCCTTCGATGGTGACGCCGTCCGGACCGGCCGCCAGGTCCACCAGGACCGACCCGGGACGAAGCCGTGCGACGGTCTCCGTGCGGAGCAGGACCGGGGGCGTCCGGCCCGGCCGGGTCAGGGCCGACACGACGACGTCGTACCGGACGGCGGCCTCGGCGAGCCCGGACACCCACGCCGGACGCTCGCGGTCGAGGGCCGCCCACGGCTCGCGGCCGTCCGCCACCGGGCGCCACCCGGGCAGGTCCAGCAGGTCCGCCCCGAGGGCACCGGCCGCCGCCCGCTCGGGCTCGCGCCACTCGACCGCGCCGACCAGTGCACCCAGACGACGGGCGGTGTCGATCGCCTGGAGCCCCGCGGGTCCGGCCCCGATCACCAGCACCCGGACCGGGGTGAACAGCCCTCCCGCCGTGCCCCAGGGCGGGAGGCAGCGGTCCAGCCGGACGGCGGCGAGCAGCACGGCGCGGTAGCCGGCCACCCGGGCCTGGGAGGCGTCGGCGTCCACGGCGTACGCGGCTGACAGGCGGGGCGCCAGGTCGAGGCCGATCGCCGTCACGCCCCGTTCCGCCCACTTCCGGACCAGGTAGGGAATCCGCTGCGGCCGCAGCAGCGCGGCCAGCACCTGCCCGGGGTGCAGGTCGCGGTCCGGGTCGACGTTGGGCGGGTGGATGCCGAGCAGCACGTTCGAGCGGCCCAGCAGCTCGGCGCGCCCGGCCGGGACGGCCCCCGCGGTGCGGTAGTCGGCGTCGTGGTGGCCGGCCAGGGCGCCGGCGCCGCGTTCGACCAGGACCGTCCCGCCGAGGCGGGCCACGGCGGGAACCAGGTCCGGTACGAGGGCCACCCGGCGCTCGCCCGGGGACGTCTCCCGCAGGACACCTGCTGTCGTGGCCGTCATCGCCGCCTCCAGGTCACCCTCCATGCCCAGTATGTTCCGTTTGCCCGGGTGGTTCGCCCGGTCGGATACTCGTGCGCAGGGTTACTCGCGCACAGGACGCCAAGCGGCACGGCGGAGGGAGCCGGTCATGGCCTCCAGGGGCTGGCAGTTCTGGGTGGACCGGGGCGGGACCTTCACCGACGTCGTCGCCCTGGCACCGGACGGCCGGCTGACCACGCACAAGCTGCTCTCGCACGACCCGGCCCGCTACCGCGATCCCGCCGTGGCGGGCATCCGGGCGCTGCTGCCGCCCGACGCGGACCTCGAAACCGACGTCGAAGCGGTCCGGATGGGCACCACGGTGGCGACCAACGCCCTGCTGGAGCGCACGGGCGAGCCGACCGTCCTGTGCATCACCCGCGGGTTCGCGGACGCGCTGCGGATCGGCTACCAGAACCGGCCGCAGATCTTCGCCCGCGAGATCGTGCTGCCCGAGCCCCTGTACGCCCGGGTGGTCGAGGTGGACGAGCGGATCACCGCCGACGGCGAGGTGCTGCGCCCGCCGGACCTGGACCGGCTCGCCGAGGACCTGCGCGACTGTCTGCGCGACGGTGTCCGCTCCGTCGCCGTGGTGTGCCTGCACAGCTATCTGCACCCCGCGCACGAGCAGGAGATCGGGCGCCTCGCCGAGCGGCTCGGCTTCGAGCAGGTGTCGCTGTCCAGCGAGGTGAGCCCGCTGATGAAGGTGGTGCCGCGCGGGGACACGGCGGTGGTCGACGCCTACCTCGATCCCGGTCTGCGCCGTTACGTGCGACGGGTGGCGGACGAACTGGCCGGGGTTCGGCTGATGTTCATGCAGTCCAACGGCGGCCTGGCCGAGGCCGGACACTTCCGGGGCAAGGACGCGATCCTCTCCGGACCGGCCGGCGGCATCGTGGGCATGGTGCGGATGTCGGGGCTCGCCGGGTACGACAGGGTGATCGGCTTCGACATGGGCGGCACGTCCACGGACGTGTCGCACTTCGCCGGTGAGTACGAGCGGGTGGTGACCACCCGGGTCGCCGGCGTGCGCCTGCGGGCGCCGATGCTCGCGATCCACACCGTCGCGGCCGGCGGCGGCTCCGTACTGCGCTTCGACGGCGAGCGCCTGCGGGTCGGCCCGGACTCGGCCGGCGCGGACCCCGGCCCGACCTCCTACCGCAACGGCGGGCCGCTGACCGTCACCGACGCCAACCTGCTGCTCGGCCGGATCCAGGCCGAACACTTCCCGCACGTCTTCGGGCCGGAGGGCGACCAGCCGCTCGACCGGGAGCTGACCGAGCGCCGGTTCTCCGAACTCGCCGACACCATCGGCGGCATGTCGACGGAGGAGGTCGCCGAAGGGTTCCTGCGGATCGCCGTCGGCAACATCGCCAACGCGATCAAGCGCATCTCCGTCCAGCGGGGCCACGACGTCACCCGCTACGCGCTGACCACCTTCGGCGGCGCGGGCGGGCAGCTCGCCTGCCCGGTGGCCGAGGCGCTGGGGATCCGCACCGTCCTCGTCCCGCCGATGGCCGGGGTGCTGTCCGCCCTCGGCATCGGCCTGGCCGACACCACCGTCCTGCGCGAGCACGCGGTCGAACGCCCGCTCGCGGACGAGGAGATGGCCGCCGTACGGGCCAGGGCGGACGATCTGGCCGCAGCGGCCACCCGCGAACTGCTCGGTCAGGGTGTCCCGGAGGACCGGATCAGGCTGACCCGGCGCGCGCGGCTGCGCTACCGGGGAACCGACACCACGATCGGCGTCGCGCTGGGCGAACCCGTGGACATGAGGGGGGAGTTCGAGCGGCGGCACCGGGCCACCTACTCCTTCCTGATGGACCGACCGCTCGTGATCGAGGCCCTTGCCGTCGAGGGCACCGGGCTCACCGAGCAGCCCGGACTCGACGCCGTCCTCCCGGCGCCCTCGGAACCCACCCCGCCCGCCACGGTGTCCCTCCGCACCGGCGGCGAGTGGCGCCGGGTCCCGCTGCTGGAACGCGGGTCGATGCGGGCGGGGGACACCGTCACCGGCCCCGCCGTGATCGCCGAGGCCAACGCCACCACCGTCGTGGACGACGGCTGGCAGGCCACGGTCACCTCCGCCGGGCACCTCCTCGTCGAACAGGTCCGGGACCCGGCCGAGGAGGCCGTCCCCACCGCCGCCGACCCCGTCCTCCTGGAGGTCTTCAACAACCTCTTCACGGCCATCGCCCAACAGATGGGAGCCCGGTTGGAGTCCACCGCCCAGTCGGTCAACATCAAGGAGCGGCTGGACTTCTCCTGCGCCCTCTTCGACCCGGACGGGAACCTCGTCGCCAACGCCCCGCACATCCCGGTGCACCTGGGCTCGATGGGCACCACCGTCAAGGAGGTGATCCGCCGCCGCGGCCCGAAGCTGCGCCCCGGCGACACCTACGCGGTCAACGACCCGTACCACGGCGGCACGCACCTGCCCGACATCACCGTGGTGACGCCGGTCTTCGACCCCGACGGGCGGGACGTCCTCTTCTTCGTCGCCTCCCGCGGCCACCACGCCGAGATCGGCGGCATCACCCCCGGTTCGATGCCAGCCGGCAGCCGGGCCATCCACGAGGAGGGCGTGCTCTTCGACGACTGGCCCCTGGTGGTGGACGGGCGACTTCGCGAGGCGGAGACCGTGCGGCTGCTCACCGAGGCGCCGCACCCCTCCCGCGACCCGGACACCAACCTCGCCGACCTGCGCGCCCAGGTCGCCGCCAACCGCAAGGGCGTCGACGAGGTGAACGCGATGATCGACCACTTCGGCCTCGACGTCGTCCAGGCCTACATGCGCCACGTCCAGGACAACGCCGAGCAGGCCGTCCGGCGGGCCATCGACGGCCTCACCGGCGGGGCCTACCGCTACGAGACCGACTCCGGCGCCGTGATCGCCGTCGAAGTCCGGGTCGACCGCGAACAGCGCACCGCCACCGTCGACTTCACCGGCACCTCACCCCAGCTCGACAGCAACCTCAACGCCCCGTCCGCCGTCGTCACCGCCGCCGTGCTGTACGTCTTCCGCACCCTCGTCGCCGAGGACATCCCGCTCAACGACGGGTGCCTGCGCCCACTGCGGATCGTCGTGCCGCCCGGCTCGATGCTCGCCCCGGCGTACCCGGCCGCCGTCGCGGCCGGCAACGTCGAGACCTCCCAGGCCATCACCGGCGCCCTCTACGCCGCACTCGGCGTCCAGGCCGAAGGGTCGGGCACGATGAACAACCTCAGCTTCGGAAACGAGCACCACCAGTACTACGAGACCATCGCCTCGGGCTCCGGCGCAGGACCGGGCTTCGACGGCGCCGACGTCGTGCAGACCCACATGACCAACTCCCGCCTGACCGATCCCGAGGTCCTGGAGTTGCGCCTGCCCGTCCTCGTCGAGGAGTTCGCCGTACGCCCGGGCAGCGGCGGTCACGGCCGCCGGCACGGCGGCGACGGTGCGCTGCGCCGGCTGCGCTTCCGCGAGCCGATGACCGTCAGCATCCTGTCAGGCCACCGTCGCGTCCCCCCGTACGGCCTGGCCGGCGGCTCACCGGGCGCGCTCGGCGGCAACCGCGTCCTGCGCCGCGACGGCACCACCGAGGCCCTGCCCGGCTGCGGCAGCGCCGATCTCGACGCCGACGACGTCCTGGAGATCCGCACCCCGGGCGGCGGCGGTTATGGGAGCCCGTCGTAGCCCCGCCCGGTCCTGCGGGTGGGGCCGAACGGCCCCGGCTGCGGTGACCGTCCGGGCCGGTGCCCCGGGGCGAACGCCCCCGCGCGCACCGGCCCGCCCGGAGGGACAGTGGCAGGGACGGAGTCCTCGGCGGGCCCGGCGCCGCGAGGGCACACTGCGAGCGCGTCCGGAGGCAGTCATGCGCCGTGTCATCCGTTTCCACGACCTCGGTCGGGAGGACGTCGGCGTGGTCGGCGGCAAGAACGCCTCGCTGGGCGAGCTGATCACCGCGCTGGGCCCCGCCGGGATACGCGTGCCGGACGGCTTCGCCACCACCGCCGACGCCTACCGCGAGCTGCTCGACACCGGAGGCCTGCGCGAGCGGATCGCCGAACACGTCGACCGGCTTCACGGGGGCGCCCCGCTGTCCGAGACCGGCGCGGCGATCCGGTCCGCCGTGCTGGCCACTCCGCTGCCCGCCGCACTGGAACAGGACGTCCTGGAGGCGTACGGCCACCTCGCGCGCGAGGCCCGGCGGACGGACCCGGACGTGGCGGTGCGCAGCAGTGCCACCGCCGAGGATCTGCCGGAGGCGAGCTTCGCGGGCCAGCAGGAGACCTTCCTGAACGTCCGGGGGCCCGAGGCCCTGCTGGACGCCTGCCGGCGCTGCTTCGCCTCGCTGTTCACGGACCGGGCGATCGACTACCGCGAGCGGATGGGTTTCGACCACCTCTCCCTCGCGCTGTCGGTCGGCGTCCAGCTGATGGTGCGCTCCGACCTCGCGGGCGCCGGGGTGGTGTTCACCCTGGACACCGAGACCGGGTTCCCGGGCGTGGTGGTCGTCAGTGCCGCGTGGGGGCTGGGCGAGACGGTGGTGAGCGGCCAGGTGGACCCGGACGAGTACACCGTGTTCAAACCGGTGCTCAAGGACCACCACCTCGACCCCGTGGTCCAGGTGCAGCTCGGCGCGAAGCGCCGAAAGGCCGTGTACGGCGCGGACGGCTCGACCACGACCGTCGACACCGACGCCGACGAGCAGGCCCGCCCGGTGCTCGGGCGGGGTGACATCCGTACGCTGGCCGAGTGGGCGGTGGCCGTCGAGGAGCACTACGGCTGTCCGATGGACCTGGAGTGGGCCAAGGACGGCGTCACCGGCGGGCTCTTCCTCGTCCAGGCCAGACCGGAGACGGTGCAGTCCCGCCGGCACGGCGAGGTGCTGCGCCGCTTCCGGCTGACCGGTACGGGCGAGCGGCTGGTGGACGGGATCGCCGTCGGCGAGGCCATCGGCGCCGGACCGGTGTGCGCGCTGGCCGAGCCGGTCGGTCTCGAACGCTTCCCGCAGGGCGCCGTCCTGGTCACCGAGATCACCGATCCCGACTGGGAGCCGCTGATGAAGCGGGCCTCCGCGATCGTCACCGACCACGGCGGCCGCACCTCGCACGCGGCGATCGTCAGCCGCGAGCTGGGCGTGCCGGCGCTGGTCGGCACCGGCACGGCGACCGCGGTGCTCACCGACGGGCAGGAGGTCACGGTCTCCTGCGCCGAGGGCGCGGAGGGGCACGTCTACCGTGGTCCCGTCGCGTACGAGGCCACCGAGACCGACCTCGGCTCGTTGCCGGCCACCCGCACCAAGGTGATGCTCAACCTGGCCGACCCCGGCGCCGCGTTCCGCTGGTGGCGGCTGCCGGCGGACGGCGTCGGCCTGGCGCGCACCGAGTTCGTGGTGGCCCACCAGGTGCGCGTCCACCCGATGGCGCTGCTCCACCCCGAGCGGCTGTCCGCCGAGGACCGGCGGCTCGTCGAGGAGCTGACCTACGGCTACCCGGACCGGACCGACTACTTCGTCGACCGCTTCGCCCACGGCGTGGCCCGGATCGCCGCCTCCCGCTGGCCGGACCCGGTCGTGGTGCGCACCAGCGACTTCAAGACGAACGAGTACGCCAGGCTCGTCGGCGGCGCGCCCTTCGAACCGGTCGAGGCCAACCCGATGATCGGCTGGCGCGGAGCCAGCCGCTACTACGACCCCGGTTACCGGGAGGGCTTCGCCCTCGAATGCCGGGCACTGCGCCGGGCCCGGGACGAGCTCGGGCTGACCAACGTGGTCGTGATGATCCCCTTCTGCCGCACCCCGGAGGAGGCCGACCAGGTCCTCGCTGTGATGGCCGACAACGGGCTGACGCGGGGAGCGAACGGCCTGCGCGTGTACGTGATGGCGGAGATCCCGTCGAACATCCTGCTCGCCGACCGGTTCGCCGAGCGCTTCGACGGCTTCTCGATCGGCAGCAACGACCTCACCCAGCTCACCCTCGGTATCGACCGCGACTCCGGCCTGCTGGCCCACGTCTTCGACGAGCGGAACCCGGCCGTCACCCAGAGCATCGAGTCCCTGATCGCCACCGCCCACGCGGCCGGGCGCCACGTCGGCCTCTGCGGCCAGCGCCCGAGCAACGATCCCGACTTCACCCGCTTCCTGGTCCGGGCCGGGATCGACTCGATCTCCGTCACCCCCGACAGCTTCGCCGCCGTCAAGCGTGCCGTGGCGGCCGCCGAGGAGGGGCGTTGACCGCAGGCGTCCGAGCGGTCGCCGGCAAGGTGCCGCTCCGACCCGGCCGGCTGGTCGGACGGCGGACACGAAGGAGGCGGCGATGAACACGGCGGGCACCGTACCGGCGGCGACCGAGGGCTGGGTGGTGGAGCACCCCGGGCCGATCGGTGCGGCGCATCCGGCACCGCTGGTGTGGGAGAGGCGGTCACTGGCCGCACCCGGGCCGCACGAGATCCTGCTGGAGGTGGAGGCCTGCGGCGTCTGCCGCACCGACCTCCACCTCGCCGAGGGTGACCTCCGCCCCCGGACCGCGAGGTGCACGCCCGGACACGAGGTGGTCGGGCACGTACGGGCGGCCGGCACCGCGGTCGAAGGGTTCACCGTCGGGGACCGGGCGGGGGTGGCCTGGCTGGCCGGTACCTGCGGCAGCTGCGCCTACTGCCGGAGCGGGCGGGAGAACCTCTGCCCCGATTCGCGCTACACCGGCTGGGACCGGCACGGCGGGTACGCCGGACACGTGACGGCCGACGCCCGGTTCGCCTACCGGCTGCCCGAAGGTCCGCCGGCCGAGGAACTCGCCCCGCTGCTCTGCGCCGGGATCATCGGCTACCGGGCCCTGGAACGGGCCGAACTGCCGGTGGGCGGCCTCCTGGGCATCTACGGGTTCGGCGCGTCCGCCCACCTGACCGCCCAGGTCGCCCTCGCCCGGGGCGCCCGCGTGCACGTGTTCACCCGCGGCGCGAACGCACGGCACCTGGCACTGCAGCTCGGCGCCGGCTTCGCCGGTGACTCGTTCGACCCGCCCCCGGCACCGCTGGACGCCGCCATCCTCTTCGCCCCGGTCGGCGAACTGGTGCCGGTCGCACTCGCCGCCCTGGACCGCGGCGGCACGCTGTCCGTCGCCGGCATCCACCTCAGCGACATCCCGGCGCTGAACTACCAGCGGCACCTCTTCCAGGAGCGCACGCTGCGCAGCGTCACCGCCAACACCCGGGCCGACGGCCTGGCGTTCCTCGCGGAGGCGGCCCGCACCCGCCCGGCGGTCCACGTGACCCGCTACCCCCTGCGGCAGGCGGACAGCGCCCTCGCGGACCTCGCCGCCGACCGGGTGACGGGGGTCGCGGTGCTCGTCGCGGAGTAGCGGAGGAGCGGAGGAGCGGAGTCGCAAAACGGCACCGGGCGGGACGACCGCGCCACCCGGCGAGCTGCTGCTCCGAGCCCGGATCCGTCGATCCGACTCGTGGAGAGCGGGATCTCGCCGGTCCCGAAGGCAAACGGCCTCGCGCACCGCCCCGGGCGGGACGGGCGCAGCGGGCGCAGCGGCCGGCGTCTGGTCCAGGGAGACGGGTGCCGGCGGTCTCGAAGCAGCGGGCCGGTGCGCCACGGGCCGGACGGCCCCTCCGACGGGGGCGACCGGTCCTTGGACGGGGCCGGTCCTTCCGGGCACCGTGAGGTGAAGGGGGCAGGGAGTGAGGGGAACCCGTCATGACACCCGACACCACCGCCGCCCGACCGGAGGTGGCCGTGCACCCGACCGGCCGGGACGTCGAGAGCGCAGTCGAGCGCGTCGAGGCGACCGAGGACCAGGCCCGGGATCCTCGGCCGGGCGATCCGAGCCCTCGCCCAGGGCCTGGAGGAGGTGCGACCAGGAGCCCGACCCGCAGCCTCCGGCCGGTGCCGCCCGCCTGGCACACGGGCTCCTCGTTCGCCCGAGGGCTCCGGACGTCCGCCCACGACGGCCTGTCGCCGCAGGACGTGTCCACACGTGCGTCGGCTGCGGCGACCCGTCGGCCGTCGCACGATGGGAAGTGCGGGCCGCACGACAGGCAGGCCGTGATCGGAGGGATCCCCGTGGAGCCGCACACGCCGACAGCACTGCCCGCACACGGTGACGAGCACCTGGCTTCGCCCGACCCCGTCTGGCAACGGGCGCGTGGTCTGCTCGACGGACTGCCCGGCCGCAGGGGGCTGAACATCGCCCACGAGGCCGTGGACCGGCACGTCGCGGCGGGACGTGGCGGTCGCACCGCGCTGCGCTGCATCGCCGCCGACCGCACGGTCACCTCGGTGACGTACGCGGATCTGGGAACGCGCAGCAACCGGTTCGCCAACGCGCTGCGCTCGCTCGGGGTCGGCCGGGGCGACCGGGTCGCCTCGCTTCTCGGACGGTGCCCCGAGCTCTACGTGTCGGTGCTCGGAACCCTGAAGAACACCTCGGTCTTCTGTCCGTTGTTCCCCGCCTTCGGCCCCGCCCCCGTCGAGCAACGGCTTCGGCTCGGCGACGTCCGGGCGCTGGTGACCACGGCGGAGCTCTACCGGCGCAAGGTCGCCGACCGGCGGGAGCGTCTGCCGGGGCTGGAGCACGTCCTGATCGTGGGACCCGATGAGGGGGAGACGCCCGGCACCACGTCCTTCGACACCCTGATCGCCGGGGTCTCCGAGGAGTTCACGATCCCGGACACCGACCCCGGTGACATGGCCCTGCTCCACTTCACGAGCGGCACCACCGGCACCCCGAAGGGCGCGGTCCACGTTCACGAGGCGGTGGTCGCCCATCACGCGACCGCGGCGCTCGCCCTGGACCTCCGGCCGGGGGACGTGTTCTGGTGCACCGCCGATCCCGGCTGGGTGACCGGCACGTCGTACGGGATCATCGCACCGCTCACCCATGGTGTGACCCTGGTCGTCGACGCGGGCGAGTACGAGGCGCGACGCTGGTACGGCATCCTCGCCGACGAGCGGGTGAACGTCTGGTACACCGCACCGACCGCGATCCGGATGCTGATGCGGACGAGCCCCCGGGGCAGCCCTCCAGAGCTTCCCCGCTCCTTCGACCTGTCGGCCCTGCGGTTCGTCGCCAGCGTGGGCGAGCCGCTCAACCCGGAGGCCGTCCGCTGGGGCGAGGAGGTCCTGGGGCAGGCGATCCACGACAACTGGTGGCAGACCGAAACCGGCTGCATCATGATCGCCAACACGGCCGGCACCGAGATCAGACCCGGCTCCATGGGACGGCCGTTGCCCGGTGTGGTCGCGGGTGTCCTGGAGCGGGGGACGGACGGGCGCGCGGACACCACCGCCGGCAGGGTGCGGGTGCTGGAGGATCCCGGTGCCGAGGGCGAACTGGCGCTACGGCCGGGCTGGCCCTCGATGTTCCGCGGCTACCTCGGGGAGGAGGAGCGTTACCGGGCCTGCTTCGCCGACGGCTGGTACCTCACCGGGGACGTCGCCCGGCGCGATGCGGACGGCTACTTCTGGTTCGTCGGCCGGGCGGACGACGTGATCAAGTCGGCCGGGCACCTGATCGGCCCGTTCGAGGTCGAGAGCACGCTCATGGAACACCCGGCGGTGGCCGAGGCCGGGGTGATCGGACGCCCGGACCCGGTCGCGGGCGAGATCGTCAAGGCCTTCGTCTCGCTCAAACCCGGCCACGACCCCGGCACCGGCCTGGCCCGGGACATCACCGCCTTCGCCCGACGTCGGCTCGGAGCGGCCATCGCGCCCCGGGAGATCGCCTTCGACCAGCACCTGCCGAAGACCCGCAGCGGCAAGGTCATGCGGCGGCTGCTGCGCGCACGCGAACTGGGTCTGCCGGAGGGCGACCTCTCGACCCTGGAGGACCCGTCATGACGCGCCGAACCGCGGCGAAACCCCACCGGGCCGGGCGGCGGCCGGCCGACGATGCGGAGCACCGGCTCGGCCTGCTGCGCGAGATGCTGCGCATCCGCCGTTTCGAGGAGCGCTGCGCCGAGCTCTACAGCTCGGGCGAGATCCGGGGCTTCGTCCATCTGTGCATCGGGGAGGAGGCCGTATCGGTCGGCGTCCACCGGGCGCTCGCACCGGAGGACGCCGTCGTCACCACCTACCGCGAGCACGGCCATGCACTGGCCCGCGGCATTCCGGTGGAGTCGGTGTTCGCCGAGATGCTCGGACGGCTCACCGGTTGCAGCCGCGGCCGGGGCGGTTCGATGCACCTGTTCGACGCCTCGCGCCGCTTCTACGGCGGCCACGGCATCGTCGCCGGAGGCCTGCCGGTGGCGGCCGGGCTGGCCCTGGCCGACCGGATGCGCGGCGAACCCCGGCTGGCCTGCTGCTTCTTCGGTGACGGTGCCTTCGCCGAGGGAGAGTTCCACGAGACCGCCAACCTCGCGGCCCTGTGGGACCTTCCCCTCCTGCTGATTTGTGAGAACAACCTCTACGCCATGGGCACCCCGCTGGGCCGCGAACACGCCCAGATCGACCTGGCGGCCCGCGCGGCCTCGTACGGCCTGGTCGCGTGGGCCGTGGACGGGATGGACGTGCTGGCCGTCGAGCACGCCGCCCGCCGCGCCGCACAGGCCGTCCGCGAGGGCGGCGGCCCCTGCTTCCTCGAACTGCGTACCTACCGCTTCCGGGCGCACTCGATGTACGACCCCGACCTCTATCGGGACAAGGCCGAGATCGAGCGCTGGAAGGAGCGTGACCCGATCACGCTCCTCACCGGTCGGTTGCGCGCCGACGGCGTCCTGGACGAGGACGGGTTGCAGCTGATCGAGAAGGAGGTCACCGAGGAGCTGGACCGAGCGATCGAGCAGGCCCGGAGAGGCGAACCGGAGCCCGTCGAGGACCTGTTGCGCTTCGTCCGCACCCCGGCCGAGGAGGCGTCGTGACCGCGGCGAAGGCGGCCCCGGAACCGGTCACCTACCGAGAGGCGCTCCGGCAGGCCATGCGCGAGGCGATGGCGGCCGACGAGCGGGTGTTCCTGATGGGCGAGGACGTCGGCCGGTACGGCGGCGCCTTCGGGGTCAGCTTCGGCCTGCTCGACGAGTTCGGGCCGGACCGGGTTCGCGACACGCCCCTGTCGGAGTCGGCGTTCGTCGGAGCCGGCATCGGTGCGGCGATCGCCGGGCTGCGGCCGATCGTCGAGGTGATGACGGTCAACTTCAGCCTGCTCGCACTGGACCAGATCCTCAACAACGCCGCGACGATGCTGCACATGTCCGGAGGGCAGGTGGCGGTACCGCTGGTGATCCGGATGACCACGGGCGCCGGCCGCCAGCTCGCGGCCCAGCACTCGCACAGCCTGGAAGGCTGGTACGCCCACGTCCCCGGTATCCGGGTGCTGGCCCCCGCGACCCTGGCGGACGCCCGACACATGCTGGCCCCCGCTCTCGCCGACCCCGACCCCGTGGTGATCTTCGAGCACGGCTCGCTCTACAACGTCTCGGGCACGCTGCCACCCGGGGCCGGGCCGGTCGACCTGGACAGTGCGGCGCTGCGACGTCCGGGCACCGACGTCAGCCTCATCACCCACGGTGGCTCGCTCGGGAAGTGTCTGGAGGCCGCCGACCGGCTGTCGGCCGACGGCGTCGACGCAGAGGTGGTCGACCTACGCACGCTGCGCCCGCTGGACGACGCGACGGTCGTCGGGTCGGTCCGCAGGACCCACCGGGCCGTCGTGGTCGACGAGGGCTGGCGCACCGGTGGACTCTCGGCCGAGGTGGCGGCGCGGATCACGGAGCAGGGGTTCTACGATCTGGACGCGCCCGTGGAACGGGTCTGCGCGGCCGAAGTACCGGTGCCCTACGCCCGTCAGCTGGAGGCGGCCGCCCTTCCGCAGGTCGACGGCATCGTGGCGGCGGCTCGACGGGCGGTCGGTTGAGATGGCCGAGTTCACCATGCCCGCCCTCGGCGCCGACATGACCGAGGGAAGGCTTCTTGAGTGGCTGGTAGGCCCCGGGGACCGGGTGAGCCGTGGCGACATCGTGGCCGTCGTGGACACCGCCAAGGCGGCGATCGAGGTCGAGTGCTTCGAGACCGGCACCGTCGAACGCCTCCTCGTCGAGCCGGGCACGACGGTGCCCGTCGGGGCCGCACTGGCCGTGATCGAACCGGCCGGAACGGGACCGCCGCACGCGGAGGGGGAGGCCCCGGAGGCAGCCTCCGCGGTCGAGCCGGTCGAGCCGGTCGAGCCGGTCGAGCCGGTCGAGCCGGCCGAAGGGCCGGAGGGGCCGCACGTCACCCCACTGGTACGACATCTGGCCGAGGCGAGCGGAGTGGATCTCTCCGTCGTCCACGGAACCGGCCCCGGAGGACGGATCACCCGAGCCGACGTGACGGGCGCCGCAGCGGCCGCCGGGCCCGGGACCTCCCGCCCCTCCCGCGCCCCGGTGCAGCCGGTCGCCGAGCCGCCGACCGCACCCCGACGGGAGGCCGCCCGGGTGCGCGCGACCCCGATGGCCAGGCGGCTCGCAGCGGAGTCGGGAATCGACCTCGCCGAGGTGCGGGGCACCGGCGCGGGCGGCGCCGTACGGGCGGCCGACGTACGGGCGGCCACCGTCACCCGCCCCGCGCCGCCCCCGTCGCCCGGTGGGCCGCCGTCGCCGGCCGTCGCCCGGCCGGAGGCGATGCGCCGCGCCGTCGGGGACCTGATGGCCCGCTCCAAGCGGGAGATCCCCCACTACTACCTGTCCACCACCGTCGATCTCGCCGCCGCGATCGGCTGGCTCCACGAACGCAACCGTCGACTTCCCGTCCCGGAACGCCTGGTGCCCGCGGCACTGCTGCTCAAAGCTGCTGCGCTCGCCGCCCGCGAGGTGCCGGAGCTCAACGGCTTCTGGGCCGAGGACGGCTTCACCCCGGCCCCCGCCGTCCACCTGGGGGTCGCCGTCGCACTGCGCGGCGGCGGACTGATCGCCCCCGCCCTCCACGACGCCGCCGACCTCCCGGTGCCCGAGCTCATGGCACGGCTTCGGGACCTCGTCTCCCGGGCGCGTGCCGGACGGCTGCGCGGATCCGAGGCCACGGACCCGACCATCACCGTCACCAGCCTCGGTGACCAAGGCGTCGAGGCGGTGTTCGGCGTCATCTACCCGCCGCAGGTGGCCCTCGTCGGCCTCGGCAAGGTGGTCGAGCGGCCTTGGGCGGCCGAGGGCATGATCGGGGTCCGGCCTGTGGTCACGGCGACCCTGTCGGCCGACCACCGGGCCAGCGACGGTGCCACGGGAGCCCGCTACCTGGCGGTGTTGGACCGGCTGCTGCAGACACCGGAGGAGCTGTGAACCACGACCAGGCCCTCGCCCTCGTCCGGGACGTGCTCACGGAGATCGTCCCCGACGCCGACTTCACCGTCATCGGCCCTGACGGCGACTACCGCGCGGCCCTCGAACTCGACTCGCTCGACGTCCTGAACCTCGTGGAGCGGTTGTCCGAACGGGCCGGCTGTCGGATCGACGAGGACGACTACCCTCGCCTGACCACCCTCACCGGGAGCGCCGCCCTCCTGGCCGAACGGACCTGACCGGGCGTCGCCCCGTCGCGTACCGTCCGGACCGGCGACGGGGCGGGTGGGCAGAACGACCCGTCGACGCATGCCCGGGCCGGCCGGCCGGGACTCCCACGGAGCGACGGATCCGCACGGCGACGCCGCGCGCACCGGTTGATCGGTACTGCGGGTGGGCCGGAGGACCCACCGGCCCGCAGTCCGGGCCCGACCGGCCCTCCTCCGACCGCGCCGGGGCAGCCGACGATGAAGGTGCTCGGGTTCCGCAGGGAACCGCAGGCGTGAACACGGAGGTCGTCATGAGGACCACAGACGGAGGCCAGCCGAACGCCCAGCCCGCAGACCCCGGCGACCTCGGGCGTCGCGTGGCCCACCGCCGCGCCGAGCTCGGGCTCGCCCGGGGGCTGGTGGCGGAGCGGAGCGGCCTGGACCCGGGCTTCCTGGAGTACCTGGAGACGAACTCCGTCCCGGTCGGCGTCGGTACCCTCACCCGGCTCGCCGACGCCCTCGACACCACGGTCACCGACCTTCTGGGCGGCGGCCACGATGTCCCCGCCGGCCGGGCCCGTGCCAACGCCCGGGTCCGGGTGGAGGAACTGGACCGGACCGCCTGCTGGGAGAGGATCGGCCCCGGCGGAGTCGGCCGGGTGGTGTTGACGACGCCACGCGGCCCGGCGGCGCTGCCCGTCAACTACCGGGTGCTGGACGCGACCATCCTCTACCGCACCGTCGCCGGCGGAACGCTCGCCCGGGCGGCGGACAGCGAGGTCGCGTTCGAGGTCGACCGGTTGGACGAGACGTTCGCCACCGGCTGGAGCGTGCTGCTGAACGGCACCGTCTCGGTCGTCCCCGCCGAGGAGGCCGCGCGTCGGTTCGACCGGGACGCAGACCCCCTGCCCTGGGCGGGCGGCACCCGGGACGTCTGGATGCGTATCGAGCCCGGCGTGATCACCGGTCGGATCATCCGTCCCGAGGGGCCTCCGATCATCGGGGCGTCGGACTAGGGAGGGGGCGAGGGCCCGCGTGACCGCGTCACGGTGGAGCCGGTCGGCCCGTCCTCCGAGGTCCGACCCGCCTACCGGCCGTCGGGCCGCCGCCCGGCGGTGAAGTATCGAACCCCATCCGATGGGAGGCCGTCATGGCCAGTGACCTGATCAGAGGATTCCCCTTCGGCTACCGGTGGCCGTCCCTGCCGGAGATACTCGAAAGCTTCCCGGCCGACCTCCGCATGCCGGCCGGCGAGCACGTGATCCGCATCGAGGAGTCCGAAGCCGACGGCGTCTACCAGCTCAGGGCCGAACTCCCCGGTGTCGACCCCGACAAGGACATCGCGATCAGCGTCGACGACGGAGTCCTGACCGTCCAGGCCGAACGCACCGAGGAGAAGAAGAGGAAGCAGCGCTCGGAGTTCCGCTACGGCTCCTTCACCCGTAGCGTCCGCCTCCCCGTCGGCGTCCGCGACGAGGACGTCACCGCCGCCTACGACCACGGCGTCCTGACCGTGCGGGCTCCGATGGGCGGGGTCGGGAAGCCGCCCCGCACGATCGAGATCACCCGGGGCGGATGATCCCCACGTCCGGGCCCGGGCCGCCCGGGCCCGGACGCCCCCGTCCCCGTCCCCGGGGCGCTCCCTGGTGGGGCTCAAGCGGTGCGTGCGGGCAGCTCAGTGCCAGTCGGCCGGGCCGCTCGGCGGGAGGTGGCGGGGCAGGCCGTCGGTCCAGCGCTTGGTGCCGTCGGGCAGGACGGCGAGGGCCTCGACGCCGGGCCGCCCGCAGACCCACGCGAGGGCACGGTCCGGGCCCATGGCGAAGGCCGCGGTGGTCCACGCGTCGGTACGGGCGATGCCGATGCCCGGGCCGGTGACCAGGGTCAGCGAGGCGAGACCGGTCGCAGGGCGCCCGGTGTGCGGGTTGAGGATGTGCGGGCCGCGCTCGGCGGTGCCGGAGGTCGCCGCCGCGAGCCCGAGGCCGCCGAGGACGGCGGCGAGCCGGCCGGCCCGCAGCGGATGCGCGACGCCGATCCGCCACGGCCCGCCGGCGGTCTGCACGTCCCCGCCGCCACTGACGCAGAACTGCCGGGACCCGGCGGTGCGGAGCAGCCGGGCGGCCTCCTCGACCGCCCAGCCCTTGACCCAGCCGCTGGGGTCGAGGCGGCCGCCGGGCCGCTCGGTGAAGTAGCCGTCGGTCTCCTCGGCGGTTTGCCGGCACGCCGCCAGGACGTCGCGGACCTCCGGCGCGCAGTCCTCGGGGCCGAGTTCGCCGCGGTCGAGGCGGCTGATGTCGCTGTCCGCCCGGTAGGTGGAGAAGACCGCGTCGATGCGGTGCAGCCGGTCGGCGATGTCCCGGAACACCGCAGGGGTGTCCGGGCCGGGGTCGCGGACGGCGATCGAGAAGACGGTGCCCATGACGGGTACGGCGTGGCGCAGCACGGCTGCTCAGCGTCCGGCCTGGTCGAGGGCGCTCTGCAGGGAGCGGATGTAGCCCTCGCTGGTGAAGGTCGCACCGCTGACCACGTCGATCGCGGCGCTCTGGGCGGCTATCGCCTCCCGGTTCAGCAACGGCAGGGCAGAGCTGTTGATCTCCCGGTCCCGACGGTCCTCCGTCGGGTACTTGATCACGTCGACGGTGGTGATCCGGCTGCCGGAGAGGGTGACCTGGACCTGCACCGGCCCGTAGCGGGTGTTCGCCGCGTTGCCGGTGATCTTCCGTGTCCCGCCCGCGCCGGTCGCGGCCGAAGACGGCCCCGTTCCGCCGCCGGGTCCCGTGGCACCCACGGACGGCGAGGCCGCGTTCGACGGGCCGGCGGCGCCGGACGCTCCGTTCCCGTCGGAGCTGATGACCGCCGTCGGACCGGCGGCCTGGTGGGGCTTGAGGGACAGCAACAGGATGATTCCGGCCGTGGTGGCGGCACTGCTGACGACGGCTCGGCGCATGGAGGGTGCTCCTCGGGATCAGAAGGTGAAGGACTCGCGGTGGATACGGCCCCGCCGTACCCCGGCGGCTCGCAGCGAACGCACGGCTTCCTCGGCCATGGCCTCCGGCCCGCACAGGTAGACCTCGTGATCGGCGAGGCCGGGGAGCAGCCGGGCGATGGCCGTACCGAGGTCGCCGACCTGGGCCCGGGACCCGACCAGCTCGTACACCCGCCCGCCGCGTCGCCGGGCGACGTCCGACAACTCCTCCCGGAAGAGGAGGTCCTCCGGGCGCCCGGCCCGCTGCACGAGGGTCACTTCGCCGGGAATCGTTTCGAACAGGGCGCGCAGAGGGGTGATGCCCACCCCCGCCCCGATCAGCAGCACGCGGCGGCGCCGCTGGACCCGCGCGGTGAAGGCCCCGTAGGGACCTTCGGCACGGACCCGGGTACCCGGGCGCAGCGAGGCCACCGCCGCGCTGTGCCCGCCGAGGCCCTTGACGGTGAAGCGCAGGAAGTGCGCGTGCGCAGGCGCGGACAGCGAGTAGGGATTGGCGCTCCAGCGCAGGCCGGGCGCGTCGAACTGCAGCCGGAAGAACTGCCCGGGCTCCGCCCGCAACTCGTCCAGCCGCTGCCCCCGCAGGAAGACGGACACCACACCGGGGCCCTCGGGCCGGACCTCGGCCACCGTGAGCCGGTGGCGGCGGTCGCACAGCCACGGCCGCACCAGCCGGTACCAGCCCACCAGGGCCGCCGTGAGCACGTAGAAGGCGCACCAGACGAGCCGGGCCGGGCCGTCACCGAGGTCGGCGCCGGTGGCCAGCTGGTGTCCGAAGGCCAGGGCCACCGCCAGGTACGTCGCCAGATGCAGGTAGTACCAGGCCTCGTAGGAGAGCCGGCGGCGGGCCGCCCTGGCGGAGACCGCGCCGGTTCCCAGCATCAGGAGCGTGGCGGACGTGGCCTTGAGCATCTCGGGGAAGTGGAACGTGATCTCCACGCCCTCGGCGAGGAGGCCGCGGCCGTCCGTCAGGGCGTAGCCCCAGACGATCGTGAGCACGTGCGCGGTCACCGCGGCCACCAGCCAGCGGCCGCCGAAGGCGTGCCAGCGGGCCAGGCGGTCGGCACCGACCCCGCGTTCCAGCGCCGGCAGCCGGGCCATGAGCAGGAGCAGCACGGGGGCTGCGTACCCGGCGAGCAGGCCGGTGATCCGGCCGGCACCGGTGAGCCAGCCCGCCGCTCCGGTGACCGCGGTGGTGTTCGTCCACCACAGGGAGACGGCGCCCAGAGCGCCTGCGGCGATCAGCCCGAGCACGGCGCTCGGTGCGGCGGCGGCTGGACGGCGCTGCGCCGCGCGATGCGCCGGGTTCGCGGAGCGCGGCGGGGCGGCGCTGGTCATCCGGGATCTCCTTCCTGCCGACGGCGGTGGCCGTCGAGGTGATCACGATGACACCCCAAGCTCTCAGTTGCCTCTGAACCCGCGCCGGTGCCCCGCCAGCCCGAACGGCATCGGCGCAGCTCAGAGACGGTTCCGCCGGACCACCCGGCAGATCCGATCTCATGGCATTCTCACCGTCGCGTGACCAGAATGAGCGCCGACGACAGCGGATGCCGAGGGAGCACCATGGACGACACCGCCCACACACGCGCCTGGCGCGTACTCGTGGTGGACGACGAACCCGATCTGGTCGAAGTGGTCTGCGGCGCGGTCCGCTACGAGGGCTGGCAAGCCCTGGGCGAGACCACCGGCCTGGCGGCCGTCCGTGCCGCGGCGTCCTGGCGGCCGCACGCCATCGTGCTCGACATGATGCTCCCGGACCTCGACGGCATGGAGGTGCTGCGCCGCGTGCACGAGGAGCAACCGGAGGTGCGGGTGCTCTTCCTCACCGCCCGGGACGCCGTGGAGGACCGCATCGCCGGCATCGCCGCAGGGGGCGACGACTACGTGACCAAACCGTTCAGCCTGGCCGAGGTCGTCGTCCGGTTGCGCGGACTGCTGCGCCGCGCCGCGCCCGGCGCGGCGGCGCAGCCCCCGCCCGCGCACGCCCTGGTGCTCGGGGACCTCGTCCTCGACGATCAGGCGCGCGAGGTCACCCGGGGCGGAGACGAGATCGACCTGAGCCCCACCGAATACGCGCTCCTCACCTACCTGATGAACCACCCGCGGCAGGTGCTGAGCAAGGCGCAGATCCTGGATGCCGTGTGGTCCTACGACTTCGGCGGCCAGGCGCACGTGGTCGAGCTGTACATCAGCTACCTGCGCAAGAAGGTGGACGCCGGCCGGGCGCCGATGATCCACACCGTGCGCGGAGCCGGCTACCTGATCAAGGCGGCCGCGTGACCGGCGGCCTGCGCGGCCGCGTGGCCCGGCTGCTGCCGAGGACGCTGCGCGGCCGGCTGATCGCCGGACTGCTGGTGCTCCTGGTGGTGACCTGCACCGCCGTCGGGCTCGCCACCACCGCGGCGCTGCGCCACTTCCTGGTGGACCGGCTGGACCAGCAGCTCGCCGATACCGGCGGACGGTACGCGGCCAGTCTGGAGCACGCCGGACAGGGCGGAGACACCCGCGCCCAGGCCCCGGGTACCTTCGGTGCGCGTCTCCTGAACGGCCGGGTGACCGCGGCAGCGGTGGTCGACGGCGACGCCGACGACGCGGGCGATCCCAACGACGACGACCGGGTGATCCTGTCGCCGGCCGGGCAGCGCGTGCTCGCCGCCCTCCCGCCCGGCGGACCGGCCCGCACCGTCGACCTGGGTGCGGCCGGCGCCTACCGGGTGCGTGCCGTCGCCGGCCGGGACGGCGACCTCCTGGTCGGCGGGTTGCCCCTGCGACAGGTGGAGGAGACGGTCGAACGGCTGGCGACGCTGGAACTCACGGTGTTCGCGCTGGCCGCCGCCGGGGCGGGAGTGGCGGGTGCGCTCTGGGTCCGCTGGTCGCTGCGCCCGCTGGACCGGGTGGCGAGGACGGCCGAGCGGGTCAGCGCACTGCCGCTCGCCAGCGGTGCCGTCACCCTCGCCGACCGGGTTCCGGACGACGATCCGCGCACGGAGGTCGGCCGGGTCGGCACGGCTCTCAACCGGATGCTCGATCACGTGGGAGCCGCTCTGGCCCGCCGGCACGCGGTGGAGGAACGGTTGCGGGCGTTCGCCGCGGACGCCAGCCACGAGCTCCGCACCCCCGTGGCGGCGGTCCGTGGGCATGCGGAGCTCGCCCTGCGTCATCCCGGCGAAGTGCCCGAGCCGGTGCGACACTCGCTGGAACGGATCAGCGCCGAGGCGGGCCGGATGGGGACGATCGTCGAGGACCTTCTGCTGCTCGCCCGGCTGGACGCCGGCCGCCCACTGCTCGACGAGGAGGTCGACCTGACCCGGATCGCGCTGGACTCGCTGGCCGACGCCCGGGCCGCCGGACGGGAGCACCGCTGGCGTCTGGCCCTGCCCGAGGAGCCCGTTCTCGTGCGCGGCGACGCTCACCGGCTGAGCCAGGTGGTGGCCAATCTGCTGGCCAACGCCCACTCCCACACCCCGCCCGGAACCGAGGTCGAGCTCAGCCTGGAGCGCTCCGGGGAGCAGGTACGTATGTCCGTCGCCGACAACGGCCCCGGAATCGCGCCCGAGCTGACCGGCCGGGTCTTCGAACGCTTCGTCCGCGGCGACCGGGCCCGCTCGCGCGCGACCGGATCGACCGGGCTCGGCCTGTCGATCGTGCAGGCGGTGATCCAGGCGCAGGGCGGCGAGGTCGAGGTGGCGAGCCGTCCGGGGCACACCGTGTTCGTCGTGCGGCTGCCGGCCCTCCGGTGCTGCGACTGATCCGGCCCGGCCGGGTCGTCGTGGGCAGCGGTGCCCCGGCCGTGATCGCTCAGCGAGGACGCCGGAGCAGCGCGACGTCCTCCGTGATCCGCTCGGCGAGCGGTGCCACGACGGCTGCGACGGGTGCCGAGAGACCGCTGCCCAGGCTGTCGTCGGCTCGTTCCACGGCGTAGACGACCAGGCGCCGCGGCAGTCGGTCCAGTGCCCGGGCGAGCTCGACGGCCTCGCCCAGGCCGAGTCCGTGAGAACTCGTGGCACCGCCCGGCGGTGCCAGCCGGTCACCGGCCAGCTCCAGGCGGTGAACCCGGCCGGGGGATGCGGGGTGGGCATGGGCGGCATCCACCACGACGGCGAGTTCCGCGCCCTCCCACAGGCTGATCAGCCGGGCCGGCTCGCCGTCACAGACCCGCAGGACGGTCCCGTGCGGCAGGGGCTCCCGCTCGGCCCGTTCCGCCAGGCGCGCCACGACGGCCCAGCCCACACCGTCGTCGTGGCGGTACTCGTTCCCGACGCCGATGACGGCGATCCGTGTGGCGGCGTCCATGCACTTCACCCTTCCCGTAGCCCGCAGCCGCCAGTCGCACGTCGGCCGGCCGGGGACCGAACGGGAAGCAGAGGCCGCCACCTGGACCACACCGGGACGCCCGGCCGCGGGCGCGCCCCCATACTGGCCGGGACGGCTACTACTGGCCGGGGCGGTGTGACCGGTGCGCGGAGGTTGACGTGGCGGACGGCGCGGTGGTGATCGACCGGGACGGACTGAGCGCGCTGATCTCGGTCCTCGCCGGGCGCGGTCGTACGGTCGTGGGCCCGACGGTCCGCGACGGGGCGATCGTTCTGGCCGAGCTCTCGGACGGTGACGGGCTCCCGTACGGTTGGGGGGTGGAGCTGGAGGCCGGGACGTACCGGCTGCGCGCCCGCGAGGACGGCGCCGTGTTCGCCCACAGTGCCGGCCCGCAGTCCTGGAAGACGTTCCTGCACCCGCCGCGGGAGCGGCAGTGGACGGCCGAACGGCGCGCCGACGGCGGGCTGGTGATGACCGAGGAACGGACGTCGCCGCCCTCGTACGCCTTCCTCGGTGTCCGTCCCTGCGATCTGCGGGCCATCGCGATCCAGGACCGGGTGCTGACCGGCGGGATGTACACCGACCCGGCCTACCGCGGGCGCCGCGAACGGGCGTTCCTGGTGGCGGTGGAGTGCACCGAGCCGGGGGCAACCTGCTTCTGCGTGTCCATGGGCACCGGCCCGGCCGTCGGGCCCGGTTATGACCTGGCGCTCACCGAGGTGCTCGACGCCGACGGCCACCGGTTCCTGCTGCGGGCCGGCAGCGAGGAGGGGGAGTCGGTGCTCGCGGAGCTGCCGAGCCGCCCCGCCGATGCCGCGACCCGCACGGCCGCCTCCGAGCGGGTCGCCGGTGCGGCCGACCGGATGGGCCGCACCATGCCGCCGGTGGACCTGCAGGTGCTGATGCGCGAGACCCTCACGGCCGAGCGCTGGGACGACGTCGCGGAACGTTGCCTGACCTGCGGCAACTGCACGATGGTCTGCCCCACCTGCTTCTGCACCACCGCCGAGGACGTCACCGACCTGACGGGCGATCACGCCGAGCGATGGCGGCGCTGGGAGTCCTGCTTCGACCTGGAGTTCTCGCACCTCCAGGCGGGTCCCGTCCGCGGCACTCCGCGCAGCCGGTACCGGCAGTGGGCCACCCACAAACTGGGCACCTGGCACGACCAGTTCGGCAGCTCGGGTTGCGTCGGCTGCGGGCGCTGCATCGTGTGGTGCCCGGTCGGCATCGACATCACCGAGGAGGCCCACGCGCTGCACGGCGAGCGGGAGGCGGCCGGGCCGTCGGGGGAGGAGGGCCCGTCGTGACCGTCGCCCGCCACGGATTCCTCGGTGCGCTGTCGCCCGGTCACCGTGACCGCCTGCTGGGCTTCTCCCACGAGGTGACCCTCCCCGGCGGGACCCGCGTCTTCGAGGAGGACGGCGTCGCCGACCGGTTCTGGATCATCGGTTCCGGGACCGTCGCGCTCGACGTTCACGTCCCGAGCCGGCGCGAAACCGTGGTGGAGACGCTCGGCGAGGGCGATCTGCTCGGCTGGTCCTGGCTGTTCGAACCGTACCGCTGGCACCTCGGAGCGCAGACCCGTGGCACCGTCCTGGCATCCGAGTTCGACGCGGAGCGCATCCGCGCCGCGTGCGCGCAGGACCCCGCGTTCGGCCTGGCGGTGACGAGCGGTGTCGCCCAGGTCATCGCCCGGCGGCTGGAGGCCACCCGCACCCGCCTGCTCGACCTCTACGGGCCCCCCGGCGGCGGGGCACCGTGACGACGCCCCTCCCGTACCGGGTGGTCGAACGCCAGGCCGAGACGCCCGACACCGCCACGATCGTCCTGGAGCCCGTCGGCACACCCCTCCAGCCCTTCGCCCCGGGGCAGTTCGCCATGGTGTACGCCTTCGGCACCGGGGACGTCCCGCTCTCGGTCAGCGGCCTCGACGGACATCGGCTGACCCACACCGTCCGTGCGGTCGGCGCGGTCTCCGGCAAGCTGAACGGTCTGCGGCCCGGCGAGACGGTCGGCGTACGCGGCCCCTTCGGCACCGGCTGGGACCTGCCCGCCGCGGCGGGGCTCGACCTGCTCGTGGTCGCCGGCGGCATCGGACTGGCGCCGCTGCGCCCGGTGGTCCGCGCCGCGCTCACCGGATCCGGGCGGAACGGGCGGCTGAACGTCCTGATCGGGGTCCGTACACCCGCTGATCTGCTCTACGCGGCGGAGGTGCGCGACTGGCAGGCTGCGGGGAAGGCCGCCGTCACCGTCGACCGCCCCGACGCGCAGTGGCAGGGGGAGGTGGGCGTCGTCACGAGCCTGCTCGTCCGGGCCGAGTTCGACCCGCGGGAGGCGGCGGCGTTCCTCTGCGGCCCGGAGCCGATGATCCGGGCCACCGCCCGCGACCTGGTGCGGCGCGGCGTCGACCCGGACCGGATCAGGGTCTCGCTGGAGCGCACCATGCACTGCGGGACGGGCCACTGCGGGCACTGCCAGCTCGGCCCGCTCCTGCTCTGCCGCGACGGCCCGGTCGTCAGCTGGACCCGAGCCCGACCTCTCCTAGCAGTCAGGGAGTTGTGACGATGCCGAACAGCTCCGACCGGCGACCTACGGTGGCCGTGTGGAAGTTCGCCTCCTGCGACGGCTGCCAGCTCACCCTCCTGGACTGCGAGGACGAGCTCCTCGCGATCGCCGAGCAGGTGGAGGTCTCGCACTTCCTGGAGGCCTCCAGCGCGAGCGCCCCGGGCCCGTACGACCTCTCGCTCGTCGAGGGCTCGGTCACCACCCCGCAGGACGCCGAGCGGATCCAGCACGTCCGCGCGGTGTCGCGGCGCCTGGTCACCATCGGCGCCTGCGCCACCGCCGGCGGTATCCAGGCGCTGCGCAACCACGCGGACGTGGCCGAGTTCCAGGCCGTCGTCTACGCGCGCCCGGACTACATCGACACGCTCGCCACCTCCACGCCGATCAGCGCCCACGTCCCCGTCGACTTCGAGCTGCGCGGCTGCCCCATCGACCGGCGCCAGCTCGTCGAGGTGATCACCGCCTACCTGGCCGGCCGCACACCGGACATCCCCGCCCACAGCGTCTGCTTCGAGTGCAAGCAGCGCGGCACGGTCTGCGTGACCGTGGCCCACGGCACCCCCTGCCTCGGCCCGGTCACCCACGCCGGCTGCGGCGCAATCTGCCCCGCGTACGACCGGGGCTGCTACGGCTGCTTCGGGCCCTCGAACTCCACGAACCTCCCCTCCTTCATCCCGCTGCTGCGCCGCGACGGCATGGACACCCTCGACGTGGTGCGGGTACTGCGCACCTTCAACACCGCCGCCCCCGAGTTCGACGCGGCCTCCCGGAAGGAACTCGAACGGTGACCCACCGCGGCTCCAGGACGCTCCACGTCGGGTCGCTCGCCCGCGTCGAGGGCGAGACCGCGCTGCACCTGCGCACGGACGGCGGCGAGGTCACCGAAGCCCGGCTGGCGATCTACGAACCCCCGCGGTTCTTCGAGGCGCTCCTCCGCGGACGCTCGTACACCGAACCACCCGACATCACCTCCCGGATCTGCGGGATCTGCCCGGTCGCCTACCAGATGACCGCCTGCCGCGCCGTGGAGGACGCCTGCGGTGTCACCGTCGACGGGCAGCTGGCCGCGCTGCGCCGGCTGCTCTACTGCGGCGAGTGGATCGAGAGCCAGGCGCTGCACATCCACCTCCTCCACGCACCCGACTTCCTCGGGTGCGACAGCGCCATCGACCTGGCCCGCACCCACCGCGCCGACGTCGAACGCGGCCTCCGGCTCAAGCAGGCCGGCAATACGATCATGGAACTGCTCGGCGGCCGGGCGATCCACCCGGTCAACGTCCGCCTCGGCGGGTTCCACCGCACCCCGACCACGGCCGAACTGAGGCCACTGGCCGAGCGGCTGCGCCGCGCCCTGGACGACGCACAGCGGACGGTGCGCTGGGTGGCGGGCTTCGACTTCCCCGACGCCGACTGCGACCACGACCTGCTCGCGCTGGCCGTCCCGGGAAGCTACGCCATCGAGTCGGGCACCCCGACGGTCATGCCGGCTCCCCGGGCCGCCGGGCTGCCGGCCGGGTCCGACCGGGCACTCCCCACGCGCACCTTCGCGGTCCGTGACTTCGGCGATCACGTCGTCGAGAACCAGGTGCCCCACTCCACCGCGCTCCAATCACTGCTGGACGGCCGCCGTCACCTCACCGGCTCGCTCGCCCGCTACGCGATCAGCGGGCGATGGCTCTCCCCGATCGCCGTCCAGGCGGCCCAGGACGCCGGACTCGGCGACCCACGGCAGGGCACCGTCTGCCGCAACCCGTTCCGGAGCATCGTCGTCCGGGCGGTCGAGGTGCTCTACGCGGTCGACGAGGCGTTGCGCATCATCGACGCCTACGAGCGCCCACCGCGTCCCCACGTCGACGTGTCACCACGGGCGGCCACCGGTCACGGCGCGACCGAGGCACCGCGAGGCCTGCTCTACCACCGCTACGCCGTCGACGGCGAGGGGACCGTCACCGACGCCGCCCTGGTCCCTCCGACCGCGCAGAACCAGGGCGCGATCGAGGCCGACCTGCGCCGCGTCGTGCAGGAGCGCCTCCGGGACGGCGAGCTCACCGACGCCGAACTGACCGCCCTGTGCGAACGGGCGATCCGCAACCACGACCCGTGCATCTCGTGCTCGGCCCACTTCCTCGACCTCACCGTCGAGCGCACCGCGTCCCGTGGCTGAACCGGCTACGGCGCCCCCGTTCGGATGCCGCCCCCGTGCATCCGGAGAGACCATGAGAGTGTCCGAGGACGTACCACGCCGGATCCGCCCGCCCCGCCGTCCGGCCGGGCAGGGACCGCCGTCCGGCGTGCCGCTCCGGAGGTGATGGCCGTGGCAGGCACCGAGACGTCGCCCGTCCGGGTGGAGGCCCGACTGGACCTTCCGCTCTCGCGCTGGCTCTGGCTGGTCAAGTGGATCCTGGTCATCCCGCACTGGATCGTCCTGTGCTTCCTGTGGGTGGCCTTCGTCCTGCTCACCGTGGTCGCGTTCTTCGCGATCCTGTTCACCGGCCGCTACCCGCGCGGGATCTTCGACTTCAACCTGGGTGTGCTGCGCTGGTCGTGGCGGGTGTCCTACTACGCCTACGGCGGCCTCGGGACCGACCGCTACCCGCCGTTCAGCCTCGGCGCGGAGCCCGACTACCCGGCGACACTGGACGTCACCTACCCGGGAGAGCTCTCACGCGGTCTGGTGCTCGTGAAGTGGTGGCTCCTGGCCCTGCCGCACTACCTGGTGGTCGGCATCTTCGCGGGCGGCTTCCAGGAGCGCTGGGGCGGCGGCGGGCTGATCGCCCTGCTGGCACTGTTCGCGGGGGTGGCGCTGGCCGCCACCACGCGCTACCCGCCGGGCATCTTCGATCTCCTGGTCGGTCTGAACCGCTGGGTGCTCCGGGTCGCCGCGTACGCGGCCCTGATGACCGACTCCTACCCGCCGTTCCGGCTCGACCAGGGGGGCCTCGGCCCGGCCGACCGGGACGTGCGGTGACACGGGCGCTCCGCCGACCGGCCGGTCTGACCGAGGAACGGGCCGCCCGGCTCCTGTCGGAGCACGGCCCGAACACGGTCGGGGCGGTGCCGAGCCCGCCGTTGTGGTCCCGGGTCGCCGCACAGTTGCGCGACCCCCTGATCCTGGTGCTGCTCGCCGCCGTGGTGCTGACCGTGGCCACCGGCGACCACGCGGACGCGATCGTGATCGGCCTCGTCGTCGTGGTGAACACCGCCGTGGGCGTCACGCAGGAGGTCCGTGCGGACAACGCGGTGGCAGCCCTCTCGGCGCTCTCCGCCCCCGCGGCCCGGGTGCTGCGTGACGGCCGGGAGCGCGAGGTGGCGGCCGCCGCCGTGGTGCCGGGGGACGTTCTGCTGCTCGCCGAGGGAGACATCGTCCCCGCCGACGCGGACCTGATCGAAGCCTCCGCGCTGTTGGTCGACGAGTCGATGCTGACCGGGGAATCCGTACCCGTCGACAAGGATGTGACCGCCGCGACCGGGCTCAGCGCCGGCACGGTGGTGGTCCGTGGCCGGGCGGTGGCGACCGTCACCGCCACCGGCGCCGGAAGCGCACTGGGCCGGATCGCGGCCTCGCTCCACCCGCGTCCCCGGGCCACCCCGTTGCAACGGCGACTCGCGGGGCTCGGACGGGTGCTGGCCCTGGTCACCGTCACGCTCTGTGCGGTGGTCTTCGTCCTCGGGCTGGCGCGCGGCCAGGCTCCGGAGGCGATGGCGGTCACCGCGATCAGCCTGGCCGTCGCGGCCGTACCGGAATCGCTGCCCGCGGTGGTGACGCTCGCGCTCGCGATCGGTGCCCGTCGGATGGCCGCCCGCCGTGCCGTCGTCCGCAGGCTCCCGGCCGTCGAGACCCTCGGCTCGGTCACCGTGCTCGCGACCGACAAGACCGGCACGCTCACCGAGGGGCGGATGGTGGTCGAGCGGCTCTGGGCACCCGGGTGGGAGGCCGCGGTGACCGGCACCGGCTACCGGCCGGAGGGCGAGGTCCTGGTGGAACCTCCGGACGGACGGGACCGGGCCCGGGCGCTGCTGAGGGTGGCGGCGCTGTGCAACGACGCCTCGTTGCGGCCGCCGCAGCCCGGCGGGGACGGGGAGTGGACGGCGTCGGGAGACCCGACCGAGGCGGCCCTCCTGGTGGCGGCGACCAAGGCGGGCCTGGACCCCGTTGTGCTCGCGGAGCTGTCCCCGCGGGTCGACGAACTCCCGTTCGACAGCATCCGCAGGCGGATGACGACGGTGCACCGCACGTCCTCCGGAGGCCTGGAGGTCTGCTTGAAGGGCGCTCCCGAAGCAGTTCTCGACAGCTCCCTGGTGGATGACGACGCAGGAACCCTCGCCCGGGTGGCGGAGCACGCGGCGCGCCTCGCCGCCGAGGGCTACCGGGTCCTGGCCGTGGCGTCCGCCCTACGGGAGCGCCCGGGCGGCACGGTCGAGTCGGGGCTGCGACTGCTCGGGCTGGCGGCGCTCAGCGACCCGCCCAAGCCGGCGGCCGAGGCCACCGTCGCCGCGTGCCGGCGCGCCGGAATCACGCCGGTCCTGATCACCGGCGACCACCCCGCCACGGCCCGCGCGATCGCCGAGCGGGTCGGCCTGCTGGAACGTGGGTCGGCGTCCGGCCGGGTGGCGACAGGCCGCGACCTCGCCGCAGGTCTGGTGCCCGACCCCACCGCCGTGCGCGTCTTCGCCCGGACGGACCCGCGGCAGAAGCTCGACATCGTCGAGGCCTGGCGCGCTGCCGGCGCCGTCACCGCGATGACCGGCGACGGCGTCAACGACGGCCCGGCGCTCCGGCACGCCGACATCGGCGTGGCCATGGGCCGGCGCGGCACCGAGGTGGCCCGCCAGGCGGCCGACCTCGTCCTCGCCGACGACGAGCTCGCCACCCTGGTCTCGGCCGTGGAGGAGGGGCGCCGGGTCTACGACAACATCCGCCGCTTCCTGCTGTACGCCATGTCCGGAGGAGCGGCGGAGATCCTGGTCATGCTGCTGGGCCCGCTGTTCGGTCTCGCACTGCCGCTGCGCGCCGGCCAGATCCTGTGGATCAACCTGCTCACCCACGGGCTGACCGGCGTCGCGGTCGGCGCCGAACCCGTCTCCGCGCGGGCCATGCGGCGACCGCCCCGAGCCCCGCAAGAGCACGTCCTCGGCGCCGGCCTCTGGCAGGGGGTTCTCGCGCTCGGCGCGGTGGTCACGGCGGTGAGCCTGACGGCCGCCCTGTGGGCCGATGCCGCCGGGCGGCCGTGGCAGAGCGTGCTGTTCCTCGCCCTTCTGGTGGCGCAGCTCGGCGTGGTCCTCGGGCTGCGAGAACGACTGTTCACCCGGGCCAACCCGTTCCTCCCGGTGGCCGTCCTGGCGTCGGCGGGGCTGGCGGCGGCCGCCCTGTACCTGCCGCTGCTCCAGGACGTCCTGCAGACCGAGCCGCTGTCCCGGACGGACGTCGGGGCGGCTGCGACGGCCGGACTGGCGGCCTTCGGCGCGGCAAGGCTGGGCGCACGCGGGCTGATCCTCCCGTCACGGCGACAGGGCCGAGCACGACCCGCCGCGGAATGAGATCACCGACTGATCGCTCACGGAGACCGGAGGGGCCGGCCCCGTCCGTGGTCGGGTCCTCGGCGTTCGAAGCCGCCGTCAGGGCCGCCCGTGGCGGAATCGGTCGGTGAGGGTGTCGGGGTCGATGATCGGTGCGGGGTAGCCCTCGGCGAACAGCCCCGGGCGGTGGACCGCGGGGCCCGGCAGATGGGCGAGTTCAGGGATCCAGCGGCGCACGTAGGCGCCGTCGGGGTCGTAACGGTCGGCCTGACGCAGCGGGTTGAGGACGCGGTTGGGCCGGGTGTCGGTGCCCGTGCCGGCCACCCACTGCCAGTTGAGCTGGTTGTTGGCCACGTCACCGTCGACCAGCAGGGAGAGGAAGTGGGCGGCGCCGATCCGCCAGTCCTGGTAGAGGCTCTTGGCGAGGAAGCTCGCGGTGATCAGCCGGGCGCGGTTGTGCATCCAGCCCTCGTGGGCGAGCTGGCGCATGCCGGCGTCCACGATCGGGTAGCCGGTGCGGCCCTGCCGCCAGGCCTCGACCTCCTCCTCGTCGTGGTGCCGGCGGTCGTCGTGGTCGCGGTAGTCCCGGCGGGCGGCGTCGGGGCGGGCGGCGAGGACCTGGTGGTGGAAGTCGCGCCAGACGAGCTGCCGGACGAAGGCCCGGGCGCCCTCGCCGTCGTGCCGCAGGGCGTGGGCGACGAGCTCCGTCGGGGAGAGACAGCCGAAGTGCAGGTACGGGGAGAGCCGGGAGGTGTCGTCCGCCGCCAGGTCGTCGTGGACGTCGGCGTAGGCGTCGACGTCCCATGCCCGCCACCGGGCCCGGCCCGCGCTCTCGCCCCCGGGCGGCAGGCCGGGGGAGGCGGTGCCACTCACCAGCAGGGTGTCGCTGCGGATGCCGCCCGGCGTGCGCAGCGCCCCGGGAGCCGCCAGCACGGTGCGGCGCGGTGCCTCCTGCCAGGCCCGGTGGTACGGGGTGAAGACCGCGTAGTGGTCGCGGCCGACCGGGGTGATCCGGCCGGGCGGCACCACGGTCACGGAGGCGTCGTGGACGTGCAGCCGGTCGCCGAACGCCTTGCGCAGCCGGGCCTCCCGGCGGTGGGCGAAACCGGTCACGCCGGAGGCGACGTGCACCGTGCTGGCCCCGGTCTCGGTGGCCAACCTGGCGGTCTGTTCGGCGGCGTCGCCCCGGCGCACGGTCAGCCGGGAGCCGATGGCGCGCAGCGAGGCGTCCAGGTCGGCGAGGCAGTCCGAGAGGAACGCCTGCCGGTTGGGGGTGGCGAAGCCCGCGGACTCGACGGCCGGATCGGACACGAACAGGGGGACGACCTGGTGGGCCGAGGTGTGCGCGGCGTGCAGCACGGGGTTGTCGTGCAGGCGCAGGTCCTGGGTGAACAGGGCGATCGAGACGGTCATGGAAGGGACCTCGGTGACGATGGGACTTTCGGGGTTCGGCGGGGTGGCAGGGGCAGGAAGCCGCTGGTACGGGCCGCGTAGTCGGCCCAGCCGGGCCGCTGAGCACCCAGCTGGCGCTCCAGCATGGGTTTGCCGCTGCCGAACGCCAGCAGGTAGGTCATCAGGAGGGGGCTCAGCACGAAGGCCCAGCCGATCGGAGTGTCCGCGGCGAGGAGGAACAGGCCCCACCAGACGCACGCGTCGCCGAAGTAGTTGGGGTGGCGGGTGTAGCGCCACAGCCCGCGGTCCATGATCCGGCCGCGGTTGGCGGGGTCGGCCTTGAAACGCGTGAGCTGCCAGTCGCCCACCGCTTCGAAGAACAGGCCGAGCGCCCACAGCGCGGTACCCGCCGCGGCGAGTGCGCCGGGGGGACCGGGCAGGTACTGGGCCGCCTGGACGGGCAGGGAGACGAACCACACGAGGGCGGCCTGGAGCAGGTAGACGATCCGCAGCGCGTACCGGGTGCGAGCCGCACCCTCGGGCGCGCGGGCGAGCATCCGGGCGTAGCGCGGATCCTCCGGTGCGCCCCGGGAACGCCACCAGATGTGCGCGGACAGGCGAAGACCCCACACCACGACGAGGACGGTCGCCAGCAGCCGCCGTTCCAGGTCGCCGTGGCCGTCAGAGAGGACGTAGCCGCTGAGTGCGACCGCGGTGAACGCCAGGCCCCAGGCGACGTCCGCACCGCGGTGGCGGCCGCTGCGCACGCCGACCGCGAACGCCACGAGGAACACGGCCAGGGCCGTACCGGCGCTGACGGCCACGTTGAGGGCGAAGGCGTCGCCGTTCACGTCAGACCTCCGATCCCGGGCCGACGGACCGTGCACGCGTTCCCGCCGCGGTGGTGCGCGACTCCGACGCCACCTCCCGAGCAGGGGCCGGCGAGCCGTAGGGGGCTTCCGGGGGCAGCGGCGGCGCGCCGTCGAGCACGCTGCCCGGCCCCCGGTCGAACGGGTCGGCGGTGCTCATGCCGCCACCTCGTCCCTGGTCAGCAGCAGTTGGTGGACATCGAGGTAGCCGGTGCGGAAGCCGGCCTCGGAGTAGGCCAGGTAGAACTCCCACGTCCGCCGGAACACCTCGTCGAAGCCGAGGCCGGCGAGCTGCGCGGACTGCTCGGTGAACCGCTCGCGCCACAGGCGCAGTGTCTCGGCGTAGTGCGGCCCGTACGCGTCGGCACGGGTGACCCGCAGCCGGGTGTGGCGCGCAGCGGTCTCCCGGATCGCGCGCACGGAGGGGATCTGGCCGCCGGGGAAGACGTACTTGAGGATCCAGGTCTGGGTGCGGCTGCTGGCGAGCATCCTGTCGTGCGGCATCGAGATCGCCTGCAGGGCGACCCGGCCGCCGGGTGCGAGGACCCGGTCGAGGGTCCGGAAGTAGTCCGGCCAGAACGGCCGGCCGACGGCCTCGATCATCTCGACGCTGACCACGGCGTCGTACACGCCCTCGGCGGCACGGTAGTCGCAGAGCCGGACCTCGGCGCGGTCGTCGAGCCCGGCCCGGGCGATCCGGCGGCGGGCGAGGACGAGCTGTTCCTCGGAGAGGGTGAGGCTGACCACGTGTGCGCCACGGGCGGCGGCCCGTACGGCGAGTTCGCCCCAGCCGGTGCCGATCTCCAGCAGCCTGGTCCCGGGACCGACGCGGGCGAGGTCGAGCAGGCGGTCGATCTTGCGGTGCTGGGCGGTGGGCAGCGCCTCCCGGCTCGCCTCCGGTGCGCCGTCGGGTGCGGTCGGGAAGACCGCCGACGAGTAGGTCATCGTCGGGTCGAGGAAGAGGGCGAACATGTCGTTGGACAGGTCGTAGTGGCGGTGGATGTTGCGCCGGGCGTTCGCGGCGGTGGGGAGATCCGCCGCCGGCGGCCGACTGACGTAGAGCCGGCGCAGCCACTGCGTGCCGCGCGGCACCAGGGTCTGCGGTGCGGTGGCCAGTTCGGTGAGAAGCGTGATCAGGTCGGGGCTGTCCCAGTCGCCGGCCTGGTAGGCCTCGCCGAACCCGATCAGACCGCCCTCGCCGACCCGGTGCAGGAAGTCCCCGGGGCGGTGCAGGCGCAGGACCGGAGTGCCGGGCGGGGCCGGTTGCCGGCACAGACCGGCGGGGTGTTCGATGCGCAGGCCTCGGCGGGCGGCGAGCCGGTGGAGCAGGCGTGCGGCGACCACTGCACGCAGCGGCACGTGCGGCACCCGGGCGACGTCCGGCCAGCGGGCGGGGTCGAGGGCGGGTGTCGGCGTCGTGGTCGTCGGGGCCGTGGTCGTCATGGTGCGGGGACCTCCTCGGTGGGCTCGGGGTGCTTGGCGGGGCGGGACGGGTCGGCCGTCGGACGGGGGTGGACGGGCAGGCCGCTGAGCCACAGGCGGATCCCCCGGTAGCGGATGTGCAGGGTGACGGCCCAGGTGGCGAACGGGTGGGTGAGGACGGCGTGCAGCAGCGCGGCGGGGCCGGCGGGTCGGCCGGTGCCGTGGACGGTGGCGGTGAAGGCCCGGGAGGCCCCGCGTTCGAGGTGGACGGTCAGGTTCAGCCGCTCGCCCGGTTCGGGCAGCACCATCCGGTAGTGGCCGTCGACGGGAAAGAACGGCGATACGTAGAAGTCCTTCGGAGTGCCGCCGCGGCCCGCGGGGTCGGGCGGCAGCAGGTAGCGGTGGCGGCCTCCGTAGGTGTTGTGGACCTCGGCGACCGTGCACAGCGGCCGTCCGGTCTCGTCGCGGCACCAGTACACGGTGAGCGGGTTGAACACGTGCCCGAGCGAGCGGGCCTGGGTCAGCATCAGGACCTGCCCCCGACCGAGCCGGACACCGTGGTCGGCGAGGTAGCTCTCCAGGTCCTGCCGGACGGTCGGTTCACCGTCGCCCGTTCCCAGGACGTGGTCCGCGTGCCGGAATCGGGCCAGTGGACGCAGTGGCCGCGGCACCGGTGGGAGGCGGTCGAGGTCGACCAGCCACAGGTAGCCGCGGTGCCGGAAGGCGGGCCGGCGGGGCGCGGTGCGCACGTGGGTGGTGCGGACCTCGTAGATCACCGCGCCCCACGGGCCGGGCAGGACGGTCACGGCGCGGCCACCCCCAGCAGGGCGCGGGCGGCCTCGACGCCGGACCGGCAGCCGTCCTCGTGGAAGCCCCAGCCGTGGTAGGCGCCGGCGAACGCCGTCCGGGCGGTGGTGAGTTCGGGAAGCCGACGCTGCGCGGCGACGGTGCGCGCGGTGTAGATCGGGTGCTCGTAGACGGTGCGCGAGACCACCAGGTGCTTGGGGACCGGGGCGTCCCGGTCCTCGTTGAGGGTGACCAGGTAGTCGTCGGCGGCGTCCAGGCGCAGCAGCCGGTTGAGGTGGTAGCTGACCCGTACCCGGTCCGACGGTGCCTCGCAGTGGGGCATCCGGTAGTTCCACGATCCGCGGGCCGGGCGCGCGGAGGGCAGGACGGAGGAGTCACGGTGGAGCACGGTCGGGTTGCGCGAATAGGTGAAGGCGCCGAGGACCTCCAGCTCGGCGTCGGTCGGGTCGGCGAGCAGCCGCAGTGCCTGGTCGGCGTGGGTGGCGATCACCACGGCGCCGGCCTCGGTGACGTGCCCGTCCCGTGTGGCCACGGTGACGCCGTCGGGGTGGCGGCGCACGGCCCCGACCGGGGTGGAACGGTGGACCGCGGTCAGCCGTTCGGCGATCTTCCGGACGTACGTGCGGGAGCCGCCGACCACGGTGCGCCAGGTCGGTGAGCCCGTCACGCTGAGCATGCCGTGGTTGTCGAGGAAGGTGAACAGGTAGCGTGCCGGGTAGTCGCCCACCAGGTCGGGGGCGCAGGACCACACGGCGGACACCACCGGGGTCATGAAGTGGCTGACGAAGTAGGGCGTGAAGCCCCCGGCGGTGAGGAAGTCGGCCAGGCTGGGGTCACCGGCGGCCGGGTCGGCGAGCAACTGCCGCGCCCGCCGGTGGAAGCGGGGCACCTCGGCGAGCGCCCGGAGGTACCGGCCGCGCACCACTGCGTCGCGCTTGGCGAACAGGCCGACGGGCCCGCGTGCGCCGGCGTACTCCAGGCCGCAGCCGTCGCAGCGCACGGACATGCTCATCTCGCTGTCCCGGGTCTGGACGCCGAGTTCGGCGAACAGCCGCACCAGGTGCGGATACGTCCGCTCGTTGTGCACCAGGAACCCGGTGTCGAGCGCGAGTCGTCGCCCGTCCGGGTCGGTCACCTGCTGGGTGTGGGCGTGACCGCCGAGCCGGGAGTCGGCCTCGAACAGCTCGACCTCCACCCCGGCCCGGGACAGCTCGTACGCCGCCGTGAGGCCGGCCACTCCGGATCCGACCACCGCCACCCTGCGTGGACGGCCGACGCCGAGCACGGCGGCGGCCGGGGTGGTGGATGTGGTGTCGAACGTGGATGTGGTGCCGGACACGGTCACGAGGAGCCCTCCCACCGGGGCCACGTGAGGCCCGCATAGTCGTTTCACGAAACCTTCGGAACCGGACCGGATGCGGATTGGCACGAGAACACGGCCGGCACGCGGCGACCGGAGGTGCGCAGCCGAGGCCTCAGCCCGTGACCGCGTCTTCGAGAAGGTCGACGGCGGCCGTGAGGGTACGGGGGCTGACGGTTCCGGAGGGGAGGCGGGTACGGGCCCAGCCTGGGCCGGCGGCCACCACCAGGGCCTGGCTGCGGGAGCCGTGCGGTCCCCACATGCTGCCGCTCACCTGGCCCACCAGCTCCGGGTCCGCGGTGCGGTGGTCCTGGGACCAGATCATCGCGGCGCCCGGTCCGAGTCGGTGGACGGCGTCCAGGAGCGCTCGGGGCGGGACGGTCGCACCGAGCATGCGGAAGGGAAGGGCGCGCTCGGTCAGTGCCGCGGCGGTGGCTTCGAGCGGCAGGGTGTGCTGCTCGGCGGGCATCGCCGCGAGCAGTACCGGCTTCACGGGCCGGGCAGCGGCCGGCCCGACCGCCACACCGCGCAGGACGCTGGAGACGTGCCATGACAGCAGGTGCTCCACCTCGACGTACTGCTCGCCGTCCGCCGCCCACTTGCGACCCGCGGCCCGCAGGGCCGGCATCATGACCTCCGTCCATGCGTCGATCACCCCGAGCGCCGCCACCGCTTCTCGCAGGATCCTGGCGATCTCCGGCGCATCGAGCCGAACCGCGGCCCGGGACAGGCCGCGGCACTCGGGGCGCACCGTCCCGACGCGCAGGGCGCGGCTGCCACCCGGGGCTCTGCCGCCGCCCGCGGCACCGGCGGGTCCGGGCCGGGACCGGACGGGGATCGGGCCGGTGTCACGGCTCGCCGCGGCGCGTTCGGCCAGCACCGCTCGAGCGGCTTCACCCGGCGGCACTCCGCGGGCCGTCAGCCGGCACATGGCTTCCAGGACGGCGATGTCCTGCGGGCTCCACCGGCGGTGGTGCCCCTCCTCGCGATGAGCGGGGCCGATGCCGTAGCGGCGTTCCCAGGAGCGGACGGTGGTCGGTGACACGCCCAGGCGCTGGGCCACGCCTCCGGTGGCGAGGCCCACGGCCTCGGCGGAGCGCGCCGTTCCGTGCGGGCCGTCGTCCCGCGCCTCGGCCTCGTGCCCGGTCGACGGCGTCACCATCCCGCGATCCTCCCCACCGCGAAGCCCACGCAGCACAGGACCAGGACGGTGATGACCGCCAAGGGGATCCAGCCGGGCCAAGCCGTGTGCAGCTCGACCGACTCCGGAGTGGAGATCCCCGCACACGTGGAGGCCTCGCATTCGGGCGTCTCCGCCGGCGGACTCACCGGAACGGCTCGCTCGTGGACGGAGGCCTGTTGGCCGGGTGTCATGACGTCCTCCCGCAGTGGTGGTTCCGGGGTTGGGGGGCCTGGACGCGTCATCGTCGGGCTCCGACCCGTTGGCCGGGTGGGCTGAGCAGTGCCGGCGACCGGCCCGGTCGATCGGGGACGCCCGCGAAGACGGCCCTGAGACGGGTCAGGCCGTCGCGGATCCGGGTCTTGACGGTGCCCAGCGGTACGTCTGTCAGACGCGCGATCTCCCGCTGCGAGTACCCACCGTAGTAGGCCAGGACCACGGCTTCGCGCTGTACGCGGCTCAGAGCCGCGAGAGCGGACCTGACCCGCACCCGCTCCAGGGACCGGACCACCTGGTCGTCCAGAGGGTCACCGTCGGCGGACTCCCGGAACGCCATGCGGTGGTCTCGCGCGGTGGCGGCCGTGGCGGCGCGCACCCGGTCCACCGCACGGTGGTGTGCGATGGTCAGGACCCAGGTCATGACCGACCCTCGCTCGGGCCGGTAGGCCGCGGCGCAGCGCCACATCTCCAGCAGGACCTCCTGGGCGACCTCCTCGGCGTGGGCCGGATTGCGCAGCGTTTGAAGGGCCACTCCGCAGATCGGCCCGGCGACCGCGTGGTGGAGCAGCTCGTAGGCGGCCTGGTCGCCGCGCGCCGAGAGCGCGAGTAGGCCGCGCAGATCGTCGGCCGTCGGCCGCCGCGGCCGACCGGCGGAGCACGCGTCCTCGTGGCTTTGCGTTTGCGGAGTCACGCTGTCCACGGTGCAGCGATTCACCGGGCGGGGGCCACTTGGAGCGTTTGTGCATCGTTTTCACCGACGCCGTGGCCGGCGCGCCGGCTCGGATGCTGCGGCGGCGCAACCTCTTCCGCCCCGCGCGAGCGGGCGTCGGACGACCCGGCCGGGTGCACGGTCCTTCGACCGCGTCGAAGCGATGCGCCACCGATGCGACTGTCGCCTCCCGCCCCGGCGGCCGAACCTGCAGGAGAGGCGGCGCACCGCGCGGCCGACCGACCTGCGACGAACGGAGCGGACCATGAAACTGCACGACGAAGTACCGGCCGACCACCGCCTCTCCCAGGTCTACCGGGTGGGAGCCGGACTGTGCGGTGCGGCACTGCTGGTCTTCGGCTGCCTCGGGCTGGCGGACGGGCTGCCGTTCTTCAGCACCGACGGGGAGGAGATCGCGGGCCTGTCCGGCAACGGCTTGCTCAGTCTGGTGTCGATCGTGGTGGCCGCGGTGCTCGTCGCCGGTGCCGTCATGGGCGGGAACTCCGCATCCACCGTCAACATCGCCGTGGGAACGCTGTTCGTGCTCAGCGGGTTCGTCAATCTGATGGTGCTGGACTCGTCGGCCAACATCCTGGCGTTCCGGCTCCAGAACGTGCTGTTCAGCTTCGTCATGGGTCTCGTGATCGCGACCTTCGGGATGTACGGAAGGGTGAGCGGCAAACTGCCACTGGACAACCCGTACTGGCGCCACCGCCACCCGCAGTCCGCCGACCCCTCCACCGCGTCACCCGCACCGGCACCCGACGGCCGCCGCCGGGGTGCCGCCCTCCCCGGACGGCCGGTGTGAGCGGCCCGCGTCCGCACTGGGTGTTCGGCGACCAGCTCGGCCCGCACTTCCTCGCCCCGGGTGAGGACGGCCCGGACGAGGGCGCCCCGATCGTCATGATCGAGGCCCGGTCGGTGCTGCGGCGGCGCCGGTTCCACCGGGCCAAGGTCCACCTGGTGCTCTCGGCCATGCGCCACGCGGCCGACGCCCTCGGGGACCGCGTGCGCTACGTGCAGGCCGGGACCTACCGGGAGGGCCTGGCCGAGGCGGTGGGGCGGTGCCGGCTGACCGTGTCCCACCCGACCTCACGGGCGGCGCTCGGCCTGGTGACGAGCCTGCCCCAGGTCACCGTGCTGCCGCCGCGCGGTTTCCTCGTCCCCTTCGCCGACTTCCGCCGCTGGGCGGGCGGACCGGGTGAGCGGCGGCTTCTGCTGGAGGACTTCTACCACCGGGTGCGCCGCGCCGAACACCTGCTGCTGGAACCGGACGGCTCGCCGACCGGCGGCCGCTGGAACCTCGACCGGGACAACCGCGAGCCACCGCCCAGAGGGGCGACCACGCTGCCGCTGCCACCGCCGTTCGAACCGCAGGAGGACGAGATCGACCAGCGGGTTCGGGCCGATCTGGACCGCTGGGAGCGTGCCGGTGAAGTCGCGTTCGTCGGCCGCGACGGACCGCGCCGCTTCGCCGCGACGCGCGCCGAGGCCGAGCAGGCCCTCGCGCACTTCGTCGACCACCGCCTCGCCGACTTCGGCCGCTTCGAGGACGCCATGCTCCGCGCCGACCCGTGGATGGCCCACAGCGCCCTGTCCGTCCCGCTCAACCTCGGTCTGCTGCACCCGGGCGAGTGCGTGCGCGCCGCCGAGAGCGCCCACCGCGCCGGCCGGGTGCCGCTCAACAGCGCCGAGGGCTTCGTCCGGCAGGTCGCGGGCTGGCGCGAGTACGTCTGGCAGCTCTACTGGCACCTCGGCGAGGGCTACCGGGACGAGAACCGGCTCGGCCACCACGAGCCGCTCCCGGCGTGGTTCCTCGACCTGGACGCCGGGGCCGTCACCGCCCGCTGCCTCTCCGGCGTCCTGGCGGAGGTCCGGGACCACGGCTGGGTCCACCACATTCCGCGGCTGATGGTGCTCGGCAACTGGGCGCTCCAGCACGGCTGGGACCCGCGCGAACTCACCGACTGGTTCCACCGCTGCTTCGTCGACGGCTACGACTGGGTGATGACCGCGAACGTCGTCGGCATGTCCCAGTACGCGGACGGCGGGCTCGTCACCACCAAGCCGTACGCCGCCGGCGGTGCCTACCTGCACCGGATGGGCGACCACTGCGGACCGTGCCGCTACCGGCCCACCGAGCGCCTCGGTCCGCGGGCCTGCCCGTTCACCACCGGCTACTGGGCGTTCGTCCACCGCCACCGGGAGCTGCTCGCCGCCAACCACCGGACCTCCCCGGCGGTGGCCGGCCTGCGTCGCCTGACCGGGGTGCCCGAACTCCTCGCCGCCGAGCACGACCGCGGCCAGTCACCGCCCTGAGCCGGCCGGCGCCGCCACTCCGTGCCCGCCCGGGGACGGGCGGCACGGCACCGGGGCCGGTTCCTCCGTCACCAGTGCCACTCGACGGCCTTCCGATCCGGCGCCGCCCCGCTGGACGCCGTCGCCCGGATCGCCGCGACCGGTGGAACGGCGCGGACCTGTGCCGGGTTGCGAACGGGGTCAGGCGGGGGAGCCGACGGGCAGGTCGAGACCGCGGGCGGTGACCAGCTGGGCGGTGCCGTCGGCGAGCCGGTACGAGAGGCCTACCACGGCTGCGTGGCCCGAGTCGACCGAACGGGCGAGGGTCCGTGAACGTTCGAGGAGGAGGTCGACGGTGTGCTGTATGTGGGTGTCGATGAAGTCGGCCTCCTCGGTGTGGCCGGCGGCGCGGGAGGCCAGGACGCTGGGGGTGACGCGCTCGATCACGTCGCGCACGTAGCCGGTGGCGGTGGTGCCGTCCTGGACGGCGGCGCGGGTGGCGGCGACCGCGCCGCAGGAGTCGTGTCCGAGGACGACCACCAGCGGGCTGCCGAGCACGTCGACGCCGTACTCGATGCTGCCGAGCACCTCCGGCCCCATGACGTGGCCGGCGGTGCGGACCACGAACAGGTCGCCCAACCCGCGGTCGAAGATGATCTCGGCGGCGAGGCGGGAGTCCGAGCAGCCGAACAGGACGGCGAACGGACTCTGGGCCGGGGCGGTGGCGGTGCGGCGCGCGGCGTCCTGGTTGGGGTGCTCGGGAGCGCCCGCGGTGAAGCGCCGGTTGCCGGCCAGCAGCGTCTCAAGTGCGGTGCGGACGGTCATACGATCACTGGTCATGGCCGCAGCCTACGACGTGCGGCCGCGGTACGGGCCACCGGCACCGGCCGCCGGGGGCGGGGTGCGGGCGGCTGTACGGCGTCGGAGCGTGTCCGCGGTCCGGGTGCGGAGAGCCCCGCGCCCGGGCCAACCCGGTCACACTCTCCGCCCGTGGACCGGCGGATTCCTTTCAACATGTGCGCACTCGTGCACATGTGGGCTAGCCTGAAGGGGTCACCTCCCTCCGAGCCGGGATACGTCCGCATGGTCGCCGTTCTGCGCAACCGCACGTACCGCCACCTCTTCACCGCCCAGGTCGTGGCGCTCGTCGGCACCGGGCTGGCCACCGTCGCGCTGAGCCTGCTCGCCTACCGGATCGCCGGCGAGGACGCCTCGGCCGTCCTGGGTACCGCGCTGGCGATCAAGATGATCGCCTACGTCGGGATCGCCCCGGTGCTCGGCGCGACAGCCGACCGGATACCCCGGCGGGCGGTGATGGTCGCGATGGACCTCACCCGCGCAGGTGTCGCGCTCGCCCTGCCGTTCGCCGACCGGGTGTGGCAGATCTACGTCCTGATCTTCCTGCTGCAGTCCGCCTCGGCGGCGTTCACCCCGACCTTCCAGGCCACCATCCCCGAGGTCCTCCCGGCCGAGCGCGACTACACCCAGGCGCTGTCCATGACCAGGATCGCCTACGACCTGGAGAGCCTGTTCAGCCCCGCGCTCGCCGCGGCCCTCCTGACGGTGGTCACGTACAACTGGCTGTTCATCGGGACGGCGGCGGGCTTCCTCGCCTCGGCCGCCCTCGTCGTCTCCGCCGTGCTGCCCAGGCCGAAGCCCGTCGAGCGTGCGGGCGGGCTCTACGGCAAGGCCGCGTTCGGCACCCGCCTGTACTGGGCCACCCCGCGGCTGCGCGCCCTGCTCGCGCTGGACCTCGTCGTGGCGTCGGCCGGTGCCATCGTCTTCGTCAACACGGTCGTGATCGTGCAGGGGCACTTCCACAAGCCGCCCGGCTTCGTCTCGCTGGCCCTCGGCGCGTACGGCGTCGGCTCCATCCTCGCCGCCCTCCTCCTGCCCCCGGTGCTGCGCAGGCTGGGGGACCGCGCGGTCATGCTGCCCGCCGCCTTCGCCCTGCCCGGGGTGCTCGCCGCCGTCGCGGCCGTCACCTCGGCCGGCACGGGCGCCCCGTCCTGGACCGCGCTCCTGGCGGCCTGGGCCGCGATCGGCGCCGCCTGCTCCGCGGTCCTCACCCCGGCCGGGCGCGTCATCCGCCGCTCGGCCGGCGACGCCGACCTGCCCGCCGCCTTCGCCGCACAGTTCTCGCTCTCGCACAGTTGCTGGCTGCTCACCTACCCGCTCGCGGGATGGCTCGCCGCGGGCGCCGGCCTGCCGATCACCGCCGTCGTCCTCGGCGTCGTGGCGCTGGCCGCGGCCCTCGCCGCGACCGTCCTCTGGCCCCGGCAGGACCCCGCGAGCCTCGGCCACGTGCACCACGACCTGCCCGCCGACCACCCGCACCTCGCGGACGCCCGCCGGACCGCCGACGGCTGGTCGCACGGCCACGACTTCGTCATCGACGCCCTGCACGCGCGCTGGCCACGCCCGGTCGAACGCATGGCGGGCCGGGTCTGACCCGCTCCCGTCGGCCCCGGCCTGGCGCCGGCCCCCCGGAAGACGGCGTCGCTGCGGTGCCGGTGGGAGTCCCGGAGGGAACGGATCGGGGACGGCGGCCGAGCCGCCGCCGCGAGGGAGCCGGGGGAGACCGGTGGATCCGTCGTACCGGCACAGGCGCACCTGTCCTTCGCCGCCGCCCGCCGTTCGGGGGATGACCGCCGCCGTTCGGCGGCCCGTGCCACGACCGGCGGCGTCATCGGGGATGATGTGCGGCACGATGCCGTGCCCGACCACGCCGAACCGCTGCCGACCGGGCCCCGGTCGCAGGGCCGGCCGTCGCCCCGCGCGCTCCGGTGCGGGAGGCCACCCCGCACCGGACGCGCTCCGGCCTGAACCCCGCCGTCGCCCCGGACGCCCGCCGGTCCACCGGCCGGGTGGCGGACACCCCCCGCTCTGGAGAAGCGCTCCCATGAACCTCAGCCGCACCACCGCCCGGGCCGCCGTCGTCGCGGCCGCCGTCACCGGCGTACTCACGCTGGCGTCCCCGGCCTTCGCCCACGTCGAGGTCGAGTCCGACGGCGCCCGGGCACTCGCCACGGACGTCACCATCGCCTTCAGCGCCGAGGCCGAGTCCACCACCGCCGGCGTCACCGCGCTGCGCGTCGTCCTGCCCGAGGGAATCGCCCCGGCCGACGTCACGCTCACCGAAGCGCCGGACGGCTGGACGCTCGCCGTGACCGACGACGGCTACACGGTCTCCGGACCGGCCGTGGCGCCCGGCAAGGACGTGGCCTACAAGATCACCGTGCGGCAGCTTCCGGACGCCGGGGAGCTGGCCTTCAAGACCCTCCAGTCCTACAGCGACGGTCGCATCGACCGCTGGATCGAGCTGCCGAAGAACGGCACCGAGCCCGAGAAGCCCGCCCCGGTCCTGGCCCTCAAGGCCGCCGCGCCGGGTGCCACGCCGATCGCGCCGAGTCCGTCCGCCACCGCCACGGCACCTGGGCCGACCACCTCGGCGGCGCCGACCGCCTCGACGACAGCCGCCGCTCCGGCCGAGGCGTCGTCCCCGACGGCCGTCGCCGCGGCACAGGCGGTGTCGGAGAGCGGGGGCGACGGCTCCTCGGCCGTGCCGATCGCGGTCGCCGCCGTCGCCGTGCTGGCCGTCGCGGGCGGCGCCGCCTGGTGGTGGCGCCGACGGCGCACCACCGGTGCCTGACCGGGCCTCCCGTGCGGGGCGGCGGTGCGTCCGCCCCGCACCCGCCGGGCGGACGGCGCGTCCGCACCCCCCCTGGTGGACGGCCGCGGCCGTCGTGCTCCGCGCCGATGGACGACGAGCGGTCACGGCGGGGCGCCGTTGTCGCGGGCGAGGTCGAGAAGCGCGGTCGTCACCATTGCGGCGAGTGCCGTGACGAACGGTACGAATCGGCGGGCCTCCGCGTGCTCGCCGATGCGGAGGGTGAAGTACGCCGGCTGTCCGGGGCCGCGATGCCTGATCTCGTCGTCCAGGAGTAGATGCGCGAACAGCGCGGCCGTGACGGTACTCCAGCGCTGCCGCGTGAAACCGTGGTAGACGATCTCGGTCCTGACCTCGGTGAACCCGACCGAGCCGGGCAGCCACCCGGCGATCGTCAGCGTCAGCGTGCCGTAGTCGCTGGGCGTGTCGCCGTAACTCCGGTACCACCAGCGGTCTCCCCTGTTCGCCCAGGGCATCGGTGGGAGTGTGACGACCGGCGGCGGGACGTGTGTCGGCCAGTCGAGGAGCACCCTCCACCCGCGCACGGACTCGGAGGTGCCCGCGCTGTAGCTCTGGATGCCGGGTTCCCCTGCGGCGACCAGTGCCGCCACCACGCGCTCGGCCGTGGCGACGATCTCCTGCTCGGCGGCCTCCCGGGCCTGTGCGTTCACCGTCGTGCCGAGCAGGGCACGCCACCAGAGAGGGAAGGTCCCGACGCCCGTCACCTCCTCCACCCGACGGCGGGCCGCCGGCTCCCACGCCACCCGGAGGGGGCCGCGACCAGCGAGGACGACCAGGATCTTTGCCAACTCCCGGGCGGTCAGGGGAGCCTGCGTGTGGCGGTTGGCGTCGTGCAGCAGAACGCGGAGCACGTCCGGCTCGTGCTCCCAGCTCCACAGCCGCAGATCGGCGGCCTGCGCCGCGTCGGTCCGTCGCTTCGTCCACTCCTGGAACTCGGCGTACCGGGTGAGCCGTTCGGCCTCGGCACGGGCAGCGGCCCGCTCCCGGGCCACCCGTTCCTCCTCCCGCACGACGGCGACCCGCACCTCGATCTCCTCCACCACCGGACGGTAGGCCGCGGCGGCAGCCGCCATCCGGGCCGTGTACGCCTCCTCGGCGCGGAGCCGGCGCCGCGCCAGCCGCGCGCGGACCACCGGCACCCGCCGGGCCGACGACCGGCGTCCGCCTCCGGCCAGGGCCCTCCGCACCTCGTCGGCCGCAGCCTCGGCCTCCGCGATGTAGGCGACGGCGGCGTCACGCCAGCGGTTCACCTCGCCGGCGGTCGCCGGCACCCGGACCTCGTGTGCCGCCAGGCCCCCCAACGGCCGCGACGGATTCCCACCCCGGATGCCGCCGGGCCACGGCTCGCCCGTGAACCAGTACACGACGCACTCCGGCACAGCCGGATCCGCGGCTCGCCAAGTGCACCTCACCAGAGTCCACCGCTGCTCGGACACCCCTGACCTCCCCGGCCCGCACGTACCTCCCCCATACCCACACCGCGTGCGGAGGTCACGCCCGGATGGACGTCACCACCGAGCCCCCGCCCGAGCTACCCTCCCGCCGGGCCACGGCCCCGCCGACCCGGGCGGCGGGGGCGTCGGCGGTTGCATCCCGGCCTGCGACCATGGGCTCGTCGACACATCGGGCAGGGGGATCACATGGAGCTGCGGCAGCTGCGCTGCTTCGTCGCCGTCGCGGAGGAGCTGCACTTCGGCCGGGCCGCCGACAGGCTGTTGCTCGGCCAGCCCGCCGTGAGTCAGCAGGTCCGCCGTCTGGAGCGGGAGTTGAAGGTCGAGTTGTTCGACCGCTCGCCCCGGTACGTCCGGCTGACCCCGGCCGGCGAGCGCTTCCTGCCCGCGGCGAGGGGTGTACTGGCGGCCGAGGACGCCGCCCGCGCCCTCGCCGCCGATCTGGCCGCACCCAACGTGCTCCGGCTCGGCACCGTCACCGGGCTCGGCGAGAAGCTCGACCTGATCCTGGACACCTACCAGCGACGGGCCCCCGACGTGCTCGTCGAACTCCATGCCGCCCCGGTGCGGGACCGGCTCGCGCGGCTGTCGGACGGCCGCCTCGACGCCGCCTTCGTGCGCGGTACCATCGCCGAGGCCAACGCCGATCTCCGCTTCCTGCCCGTCTGGCAGGACGAGCTGGTGATCGCGCTACCGGCCCGGCACGCCCTCGCCGACCAGGCCGAGGTCGATCTCGCGGAACTCGCCGCGCTGCCGCTCCGGCTGACCGAACGCCGCAACCACCCGGCGCTGGTGGACCTGGTGACGGACGCCTGCGCGCAGGCGGGCTTCCGGCCGATCCTCGGCCCGGCCCACACCACCCTGCAGGACACCCTCGCGTCGATCGGCACCGGAACCCCGATGTGGACGGTCGTGTACGCCGCCAACGCCCGGATGACGAACACCCACCGGATCGCCTTCCGGCCCTGCCGAACCCCCCTGGCGCTGCCCACCTCGGTCGCCGTGCGCCGCTCGGCCCCGCTCCCTCGACTGCTCCTGGAAGCCTGCCGCCGCACGACTCCGACCAGGGACGATCAGGATTCGTGATCGCTGCCGGAGCGATTCGGGTCTGGGTGGCGGGCGGCCCGATCGGGTGGACTGTTCCTGGCCGGAACACCCGGCAGAGAAGAGCCGAGAAGAACCAGGTCAGGAGCCGAAGATGCCGATCGTCACCATCCAGCAGGGCCCGCGCGGGGTCGAGCAGAAGCGCGAGTTGGTCAAGAAGGTCACCGAGGCCTTCGTGGAGGCGCTGGAGGTACCCGCCGAGAGCGTGTTCGTCTGGATCCAGGAGTACCCGGCGGAGAGCTGGGGCGCGGCCGGGAGGCTCACCGCGGACCGGTAGCCGGCGCATCGGGGTCGCCGGGCAGGCGCTGCGAGTCGACCACACCGCCTGGCACCCACCGTCGTCGGGGTCCCGGCGTGGGCAGGGCGGTGCCCGGCGCAGCCCGGGTGCAGCACCGCCGGGAGCCGGGTGCCGCCCGGGGCGTCAGGTGCGGGTGAAGGTCAGGTGCGTCACCCCGCTCGGGCTGGTCACCGCCTCGGTGCGGAACCGCTCCTCGATTCCTTCCAGCCCGTCCCACAGGCGCTCCCCGCGCCCGAGGACGATCGGTACCACGACGACGTGCAGGTGGTCGACCAGGTCGGCGGCCAGGAAGGCACGGACGGTGCGGGGCCCGCCACCGATCCGGACGTCCAGGCCGCCGGCGGCCTCCCGGGCCTGGCGGAGCGCCTCCTCGGGGGAGGCGTCGACGAAGTGGAAGGTGGTGCCGCCCGCCATCTCCACCGACGGCCGCGGATGGTGGGTCAGCACGAAGACCGGGGTGTGGAACACCGGGTCCGGCCCCCACCAGCCGGTCCAGTCGTGGTTCTCCCAAGGGCCGCGCTGGGGACCGAACTTGTTGCGACCCATGATCTCCGCGCCGATGCCGTCGCCCCAGGCGCGGGCCATCGCGTCGTCCACGCCGGTGTCGCCGCCCTCCTGCCCCTGCATCCGGCGGAACGTCCTGGTGCGGAGGAACCAGCGGTGGAGGCGGTCGCCGGCGTGGCCGAACGGGGCCTCCGGGCTCTGCCCCTCGCCAGTGCCGTAACCGTCGAGCGAGACCGAGAAGTTGTGGACGCGGACGAGGGACACGGAAGACCTCCGGCGTTCGGCGGTCCGGCGGGCGGGCCGCACCGGCCGGAGTCCGAGGCTATCCCGCGTCCGCCGGGCCGCCCGGTGACCGACTCGCCCACGGGGCGGCCGGGCCGGCCGACCAGGTCGCCGCGCTGCGGCCTGAGATCGAGCGGAAGCTGGCACGGCGGCTGCCGGTCGACCTGTCGCAGGCGCTGGCGGAGTATCTCTGCGGGGAGCTCCTCGCGGCGGATCCCCCCGCGGCGGACGACGGAGCGGAGACGGGCGCTCGCGCCGAGGTGGGCACTCGCGCCGAGGCGGGCATCCGCCGGGGGAGGGGAAACCGGTCCGCCACGGCGGAGCCGGACGGGGACGGTGCGCGGCCCGGACTCGACGGCTGAGGCGAGGCACCGTGTCGGCCGCCCGTGAAGACACCGTCCGCCCGCCCGCGGCGAGTACCGACGCCGTCCTTCAGGCCCCGTCAGCCACCTGGACGCGCTTCGTCCTCTTCGGCGCGACGTTGCTGTTCGCGGCGATCCCGTTCTACCACTGGCTCCTGGAGATCGCGTTCCGCTGGACCCCGGACGTGGGCGCATGCCCGCGGCGGAACGCCGCGACCAGCGACCCCGGCGCATACGCGCCGGCCCTCGCCGGCTGCCCGACCGAGACCTTCCGGTCGGCCACGCTGCTCGACCTCGCCCCGCTCGTGGCGCTCCTCGCCCTGGCGGGCATCCGCTACCTGCGCCACCCGGTCAGGATCCGTCGTCGACGGCACCTCGTCCCGCTGGCGCAGTCGAGGGTCCTGCCCGCGGACCACCGCCCGGTCATGGAGGCCGAGCTGGTCCGGCTCGCCGGCGAGAGCGCGGTGCCTGAGCTCCCGGTCTTCCTGACCCACGACGACGACCAGGGCAAGGCCTCGACCTTCGGCCTCCCGCCGCGTCACGAGATGCGGCTCGACGCCGGACTGTTGATGAGGGCGAAGTCGGACGACGAGGCCGACCGGCAGCACTTCCGCGCACGGTCCGCCATGAGCTGGCCCATCTGCGCAACCGCGACATCGGCATCACCCAGCTGACGGACGCGCTGTGGTGGGCGTTCGTCGTCCTGACGGCCGGCCCGGTGCTGGCCGTCGCCGTGTTCGACCTCACCCGGGACACGGCATGGGCGGACTTCGTCGCGGGCGAGGTGCGAGGTCTCGCCGCCGTGGTCGTCCTGGTGCTCCTCGCCCATCGCGCGGTGCGGCGCGCTCGTGAGCACTACGCGGACCTGCGAGCCGCCCTGGTCGACGGCGGCGTGTGGTTCGCCCGCTCCGTGGCACGGGCCGTGGAGGAGGAGCAGGAGGAGGCGCGACGGCTGCACGGGTGGGCCCGGCTGCGCCACTGGTACGACCGGGCCGTCGACCGTCACCCGTCGCCCACGAGGCGGGTCGAGGTCTTCGGTGATCCGACCGTCCTGCTCCGGTTCCACCTGGGCGAGGCTGCCGCGGCCGGGACGGCGGCCGGGCTTGGCTACCAGGGCGTGCAGCTGGCGGTCTCCCGGCTCACGGGGACGTGGCCCTGGGCCCCGGTCCTGGTCGGCATGATCCTGGCGCTCCCGGTGGCCGCGGTTCTTGCCGCCGGAGCCCTCCGCGAGGCCTGTGCCGGGCCGGCACGCCGCCGGTTCGTCCTCGCCCGGGCCGCGGCGGCTGCGCTGGTGACGACGGCGGGGCTGCTCCTCGGCGAGGGCCTGAGCTGGAGTGCGCTGGTCGTCCGGTGGTGGCGGGCCACGCTGACCGACCCCGGGGCCGGGCCCGCCGGAGCCTCCCCCTCGCGGACCGCTCCGGCAGGGTTCACCCTTCCACCGCCGGGCGGCGACGCCTCCTGCAGCCGATGCATCGACCTGCACCCGGCCGCCGCGGAAGTCACCCACACCCGAGGCCGGCGCTCGCCGACCCCCTCTGGCGAGGCGTGCGTTCGGCCCGCGGGCCCGCGGTCCTTTCGCACTGATTCGGCGGATGTCAATATTGGTGCATGTCGAACACCGCGTCGTTGCCGTTGCTGGAGACGGATGAGGCCGCCCCGTGCTGCCCGCCGCTGACCTCCGCCCCGCTGTCGGAGGAGGACTCGGTGCGGATGGCGGCGATGTTCAAGGCCCTCGCCGACCCGGTGCGGCTGCGGCTGTTCTCCCGCGTCGCCTCGCACGAGGGCGGCGAGGCGTGCGTGTGCGACATCCAGGACGTCGGCGTCTCCCAGCCCACCGTTTCCCATCACCTCAAGAAGCTCCGTGAGGCCGGCCTGCTCACGTCCGAGCGGCGCGGCACCTGGGTCTACTACCGCGTCGCCCCCTCCGTACTCGCCGGCATGGCCGGTCTGCTCACCGCCGCCGGCCGCTGACCCGAGCGGCCTTCGCCTCGGGACTGCCAAAGGAAGCATCCATCGACTATCGTCGATTATCGATGAATGACTCGTGGAGCACCAGCCCCGCCCTGCCCGCCGATGCCGCGCGACTGTACGCCTCGTGGTTCAGGGCGCTCGCCGACCCGACCCGCGTGCAGTTGCTGCACCTGCTGGCGGCCGAGGCGCGGCCGATGAGTGTCGGCGAGATCGTGGAGCGCGCCCCGGTCGGGCAGTCCACGGTCTCCCACCACTTGAAGGTCCTCGCCGAGGTCCGCTTCGTGCTGCCCGAGAAGCAGGGCACCTCCACCCGCTACTCGGCCAACCGCACCTGCCTGACCGTCTTCCCGGAGGCCGTGCGCACCATCCTCGGCGAATCCCCGCCCCCTTGCTGACCCCTGTGGAGGACTCCATGCCCCAGGCCGCGATCACCATCGTGCCGATGACCGCCGCCCACGCCGGCCAGGTCCTGGCCATCCTCCAGGCCGGGATCGACGAGGGGAACGCCACCTTCGAGACCGAAGCCCCGACCTGGGAGGCGTTCGACACGGCCAGGCTCCCCGAGCACCGGTACGTCGCCCTCGGCGAGGACGGCCGGGTGCTGGGCTGGGTGGCCGCCTCACGGGTCTCGGAGCGGTGCGCGTACGCCGGGGTGGTCGAACACTCCGTCTACGTCCACCCCGAGGCCCGGGGTCGGGGCGTGGCGGGCCGACTGCTGGGAGCACTGGTCCTGTCGACGGAGGCGGCCGGGATCTGGACGATCCAGTCCGGCGTGTTCCCGGAGAACGCCGCCAGTCTCGCCGTCCATGCCAAGGCCGGGTTCCGGGTGGTCGGCACCCGCGAGCGCATCGGCCGCATCCGCGGCACCTGGCGGGACGCCGTGCTGATCGAGCGCCGCAGTCCGGTGGTCAGCTGACGCCGGCGCAGGCCTCGGCCGGGACGCCTGAGCACATCTGCGCGGTCCGCCCGGCGCCTGGGCGGCGTCGAGGACGGCGAAGTCGAGTCCGGCGCGCCGCAGGTGGTAACCGGCGGCGAGGCCTGCCTGGCCCGCGCCGACGAGGAGGACCTGGGCGCGCCGGACCCGCTCACTTCGACCCGGCCGGACGGCGGTGGGTGAAGATCAGCGCCACGAGGGCCAGGCCGACGGCGCCGCCGATCAGCTGCATGCCGATGAATCCCGGCACGGAGCTCGGGGCGATGCCGGCGAAGGTGTCGGTGAACGCGCGGCCGATCGTCACGGCGGGGTTGGCGAAGGAGGTGGAGGAGGTGAACCAGTAGGCGGCGCCGATGTAGGAGGCGACGGCGACCGGGGCGAAGCGCAGGTGGTCGGTCTTGGCCAGGCCGAAGATCAGCAGAATCAGTCCGGCGGTGGCGACGACCTCTCCGAGCAGCAGGTGCCCGGCCGAGCGGTCGTGCGTGGACCATTTCACCAACTGCTCGCCGAACATGGCGTCCGCGAGGATCGCCCCGGCGATCCCACCCGCGATCTGCGCAGGGACGTACGCGGCGACCTCGCGCAGCCCCGGACCCTTGGGGTCCTTGCGGCCGCTCCACCACTCGGCGAGCGTGACGACGGGGTTGAAGTGCGCCCCGGAGACCGGGCCGAGCAGCAGGATCAGGACGCCGAGGCCGAAGACGGTGGCCAGGGAGTTGGCCAGCAGCTGCAGACCGACGTCCTGGGTGAGCTCGGTGGCCTGGATGCCGGATCCGACCACGACGGCGACCAGGGCGGCGGTGCCGACCAGCTCGGCCGCCACCCGGTTCGGCAGCGGAACCGCGGGCGGCTCGGCCGCCAGGGGCTCGGCGTCGGTGGCATCGGGTCTGGCCTCGTCTATGGCGCTCAACTGGTGCTCCTCGTGCAGGGCGGGGTGGGGCCGCCGGGGTCGGGGCCGGGGTGGTTCAGCAGGACCGCTTGCGGTTGTTCACAGCGGCTTCGCGGGCGGTGGCGGCCAGCCCTGCGAACTCCGCGGCGACGGCTTCCAGGGCGTCGGCGCGGAGCTTGTAGTACGTGAAGCGTCCGCAGGGCTCGGTGTCGACGAGCCCTGCGTCGCGCAGGATCTTCAGGTGGTTCGACAGGTTCGTCTGCTTGGCGCCGGTCTCCTCGACCAGGTGCGTCGTGCACAGGGCCTCGCCCGCGAGGAGCGAGACGATCTGCATCCTCAGCGGGTCGGCAAGCGCCTTCATTACGTCACTGTCGACTGATGTCACCATGGGCTGATACGTTACCCGTGTCGGGCCCGCTGAGCGAGCCCCGTCCCGGCCGCCACCGGGGTCGGCTGCGCGCCCTCGCGGCACGGTCCTTCCCCCGATGCTTCGGCCGGGGGTGTCCTCACCCCTGAAGGGCTGGTACTCCTGATGAGCGAATCCCCGCCTACGTCGCCGGCTCCCAGACTCTCGGCGGGCGCTGCCCGCCCGACCCCGCGCCCCGACGTCTTCCGTGAGCCGCTCACCGAGGAGACCGTGGCCGCCGCCGATGTGGTGATGGCCACCATGGGCTGCGGCGACGTCTCCCTCCTTCCGAGCGTCTCCCGCGTCGAAGCCCTGCTCGCCGAACTCACTCCCGGCGAGCCGAAGTAGCCCTTGCCCGTCTCACCACGGGAACCGCACAACCGAAGGACACCCCACACCATGACCGCCGTGCCGACCGCCTCCGTGCTGTTCGTCTGCATCCACAACGCCGGCCGCTCCCAGATGGCCGCCGGCTTCCTCACCCACCTCGCCGGCGACCGCGTCGAGGTCCGCTCCGCCGGCTCCGCGCCCGGCGACCAGGTCAACCCGTCCGCGGTCGCCGCGATGGCCGAGCTCGGCATCGACATCTCCGACCAGAGGCCGAAGATCCTCACCACCGAGGCGGTCCAGGCGTCCGACTACGTCATCACCATGGGCTGCGGCGACGCCTGCCCGTACTTCCCCGGCAAGAAGTACCTCGACTGGAAGCTCGACGACCCCGCCGGCCAGGGCGTCGAGGCCGTCCGCCCGATCCGCGACGAGATCAAGGGCCTCATCGAAGGCCTGATCGCCGAGATCGACGCCCAGGCCGCCGCCGGACAGGAGAGCTGACCTCCCACGGCCGGCACCGCTCAGGTGGTGTGGGGGCGCGCCTGCGTCGGCGAGGCGACCGCTTCGAGAGGCACGGCGCGGTCGAGGCGATCCACGGCGACCCGAAGCCGAACGGCGTCACCCTGCGCACGGTGTCGAACGACGGGTGCACCACGGGCGAGACCCGCGAGCCGGCCGATCGCTCGGGCGCGGTCCGGTCCCCGGGCGGCAGGCGGTGGGCGGCAGGCGGCAGGCGGTGGGAACCGCCCGCCCCGCCGGCGGCTACCGGGAGGATGCGAGCTGTACGGCGGTCCTGACCAGGCGGGCCAGGGCTGGTGAACGGCTGTGCGCGGGCCAGGCGATGTGGGTGACGACGGGGGGCGCGTCGGTCACGGGGACGGCGGCGTGCTCGGACCACAGCCAAGCGCGCGCGGACTCCGGCACGACGGCGACGGTGCGTCCCAGGGCGACGAGTTGCGCCAACTGCGTCTGATCGCGGATCTCGGGGCCGGGGCCGGGCGCGTAGACGCCGTGACGGGGCCAGCGCGCCGATGGCAGGTCGGGGACGTCGCTGATGTCGGCCAGGGACAAGGTCTTGCGCGCGGCCAGGGGGTGTCCGGCGGGCAGGATGGCGAACTGGTTCTCGGTCATGAGCTCCTCGCTGTCGAACCCGGCGAGGGAGTTGAACGGCACGTGCATCAGCGCGACGTCGGCGCTGCCGTCGCGCAGCCGTGCTTCCTGATCGCACATGCCGCACTGCAGGACCTCGACCTCGGCGGCGTCAGGCTCGGCCGCATTTGCGTCGAGGAGCTTCTGCAGCAGCTCGTGAACCGCGGCGGTCTTCACCGCCAGCACCAGACGGCTGCGCTCCCCGCTCGGGTTGTCCGCTCCGCCGGCGCGGCGGGTGCGGCGTACGGCGGCGAGGGCCGCGTCGAGCGTCGCGCGGCCCTCGTGCAGCAGCACCGATCCGGCATCGGTCAGCGCGACGCCGCGGCGGTTGCGTTCCAGGAGGCGGACGCCGAGACGCCGTTCGAGCTGCTGGACCGCCCGCGACAGCGGCGGCTGGGCCATGCCCAGGCGTTCGGCGGCCCGGCCGAAGTGAAGCTCCTCGGCCACGGCGACGAAGTATCTCAGCTCGCGGGTCTCCAAGGCGTCCACGGCGACAGAGTACTCCAGTGATACCTGCCGGGTATCACAGCCGACCCGATCGGTATTGGCCGGCGCGCTCACCTGGGAGCGAGCATGGACGGCATGAGCGAAACGAAGACCGCGCTGGTCACCGGCGCGAACAAGGGAATCGGCTACGCGATCGCCACCGGCCTCGGAGCCCTCGGATACCGCGTGGCCGTCGGAGCGCGGGACGCAGGCCGACTCGAAACCGCCGTCGAGAAGCTGCGCGCCGCCGGGGCCGACGCGTTCAGCGTGCCGCTGGACGTCACCGGCGACCAGAGTGTGGCCGACGCCGCGGAACTGATCGAGCGTGAGGCCGGAGGGCTGGACGTGCTGGTCAACAACGCGGGCATCTCGGGAGAGATGGGTCCGGGCTGGGTGCAGGACCCCACGACCCTCGACCTCGACCTGGTCCGCACGGTCGTGGAGGCCAACGTCGTCGGGGTCATCCGGGTGACGAACGCGATGCTCCCGCTGCTGCGTCGCTCGTCGTCGCCGCGCATCGTCAACATCTCCAGCAGCGTCGGCTCCACGACCCGGCAGGCCGACCCGGACATCGAGCTCGGACCGGTCATGGCGGCCTACGCGCCGTCGAAGGCGTTCCTCAACGCCGTGACCGTGCAGTACGCCCGACAGTTCGCCGACACGGACATCCTGATCAACGCCGCCTGCCCCGGTTTGTGCGCGACCGACTTCACCGGCTTCTTCGGGAACCGCACCCCGGAGCAGGGCGCGGCCACGGCGATCCGGCTCGCCACGCTGCCGGATGACGGCCCGTCCGGCGCGTTCTTCGACGACGAGGGTGTCATCCCCTGGTGAGCGACGAGCGGTCCCGGATGCGAGATCGAATCAGAGGCGCGAGCGCGATGGCGAGGCCGAGTCGCAGGTCGGACCTGAGACGGCACCCGCCCGCGTCGGCGGTCGCCGAGCTCCACGGCCGCCGTCGGTGCCTGCCGCGCGCCGGGGCTTCACGGCGGGTGCCTGGGCGATCTCCTCGCGGATCGGCCGGTGCTCCACCACCTACCACGTGAAACGCGTTTCGTCGTAGGTCAGGGGCATGCGAACCGTCTACGGTCAGCAGATCGTCAGCATCGGAGGGCCGGAGACTGCAGACGATGGCCCCCTTCTCGAATCTGCGCGACTTCACGGCCTCTCCTGCTGTCCTCCTGCGCTGTGACGGGCGTGCACGTGGTTCCCCTTCGAGGTGGTGCCGGGGACGACGGTGCACCAGAAGGGCAGGAGTGCCGCTCATGGTCAAACCCTTGTTCGACGGAGGTCTTGTGCGGGACCGACGCGGACGGTCTTCGCAGGCCGCAGGGGTTGCCCGGTCCGGGTGACCCGTAAACTGTGAGGCCGGTCGAGCAGCGGGGGGGGGGGTAGTGGCATGGGCGATTGGATATGGGCAGTGATCCCGGCCGTGATCATCGGCGGGGGATGGGTCGGTGACACGGTCCGGGGCGCGCTGAAGACGCGTCACGAGCGGAAGGTGGAGTTGCGGCAGCTTGCCGAGCGCCGGCAGCTCGCACTCGACGCGGCGAAGCGTCCGCCGGAGCCCGTCTGCGGATGCACTCATCACCTGGCCAAGCACGACAAGCAGGGTAAGTGCCACGAGGTGGTCGAGGCGCCGGCGGCCTGGGACGCCGAGCGCAAGCCCCTGAGCTACGAGCCGCGGCCGTGCAACTGTCAGCAGTACGTCGGGCCCGAGCCGTTGGGGACGGTCTTCGCGCCGGAGATCGTCGATCCCCGCTGAAACCGTACCGGCCTCGTCCGCGGGTGGCGCCGCGTGCGTGCACGATGCGGCTTTGGCACGCCTTTCCCGTGCACGTCGAGGGCCTGTGACGCTGGCGATCGCGCGGTGTCGCAGGTCCTCGACCGAGGGTGTGTCGAACCTCAAGGAATGGTCAAGGGGCGGCAAAGGATCCACTGGTGGCTACCCGCCCTGATGCTCTACAGTGCTGTAGACGTGACTGTTGATCACCGCCCGTCGTAGCGGTTAGGGGAGTTGCTTTTCATGGGGGTCAGCCTGAGCAAGGGCGAGAACGCCGTCCTGAACCGGGACGGTGCGCCGCCCGCCGACGTCACGGTCGGCCTGGGGTGGGACGTGTCTGCTCCCGGCGGTCCGAAGGTCGACCTGGACGCGTCGGCGATCGTGGTCGGCGCCGACGGCAAGGTCCTGTCGGACCGGCACTTCGTCTTCTTCAACAACCTCTCCGTCCCGGACGGCTCGGTGCGCCACACCGGCGACAGCCGGACCGGGGAGGGGGGTGGCGACGACGAGCAGATCGCCGTCAACCTCGACGGCCTGGCCGCCGAGGTCGAGCAGGTCCTTTTCGTCGTCTCCGTCTACGACGCCGAGGCGCGCGGCCAGAGCTTCGGTCAGGTCGAGGACGCCTTCATCCGTGTCGTCGACAATGTGACCGGCCGTGAGATGTGCCGCTACGAACTGGCGCTCGACGCCGCGAAGGAGACCGCAATGGTCTTCGGTGCCCTCTACCGTCGCGGTGGCGAGTGGAAGTTCCGCGCCATCGGGCAGGGCTACGCCTCCGGGCTCGCGGGGATCGCCGCCGACTACGGCGTCAACGTAGGGTGACCGGGCCGCGACTGTCGACGCACCTGCCCGACCCGCGGCCCGGTCGGTGGGGCGCGGATCGCTCGGCCGCCGGGTCTTCGGCCCGGCGGGTTCGCAGGTGGTCGCGGCAGGGGTCGACGAGAGTGGGCCGGTTCTGCGGCGCCCGTCGCAGGCCTTCGGGCTCGGGAGTGCGCGCGTATCGCTATGACGGTGTCCAGGGGCGGGTTCAGGCGTGAGTGGTTGTTGCCGGTACCGATCTCGAAGGCTGTCGATCGAACGGGAGTCTCGATGGGGTGACTGCGGCGGTTTCCGCGCGTGAAAGCAGGGCTTCCAGGGAGCTCGGGGGTGCGATCCCATTCCGAGCGGTTCCCGGAGGCCCTGTTGCCCTTGTTGTGCGGCGATCACGTGCCGGTCCAGCTCGATCTCGGCGGCCTCCAGCACCTCAGCCAACCGGGCGACTTCCTCCCGTAGCCCTTCCACCCGCAGACGGGCCGTCGTCTCCCGGGTCAGCGGGCGTTTCCGCGGGGCTTCAAGGGGATTCCCGGGAGCTCCGGAGCGGGCAGGCGGTCGCCCGGGTAGCCCTGGACCTCGCCGAAGCGGTCGGGGTTCGCGGAGCTCATCCACTCCTCGCGGGCTCGGGTAACGTCCTCGTGGGACCGCCCGATGAAGTTCCACCACATCACGATCTGCTCCTCGAACGGCGTCCCGCCGAGCAGGATCAGGCAGGCGGGGGCGTCGGAGGTGTTGGTGATGGTCAGTGTCTCGGAGCCGGGGGCCAGGTAACCGAGGTCGGCGGGGTGCAGCGGGGTGCCCTCCAGCAGGACGTCGCCGCGGTCGACGAGCAGGCCGTGCTCGAAGGCGGGGTCGACGGCGAGAGTGGTGGTGGCGCCGGGGGTGAGGGTCAGTTCGGCGCCGAGCAGCGGGGTGAAGCTGGGGACGGGCGAGGTGTCGCCGGCGAGGGAGCCGAGGAAGACCCTGGCCTCGCCGCCGGGGACGGGCACCGGGCTCGGGGCGTGGTGGTGGAAGTCGCGGCCGGTGTTCCGGTGCTCAGCGGGGAGCGCCACCCAGAGCTGGACGCCGTGCAGCACGGTGGTCTCGGGTGTCGAGACCTCGGAGTGACTGATGCCGTGCCCGCTCGTCATGAGGTTGAGCTCGCCCGGACGCACGAACGCGTGGACGCCGAGGCTGTCCCGGTGCTCGATCTCGCCGGTGAACAGCCAGCTCACCGTCTGCAGGCCGGTGTGGGGGTGCGGGGCGACGTCCATGCCGCCGGTGTCGGAGACATCGTCCGGCCCGTAGTGGTCGGCGAAGCACCAGGCGCCGATCAGGGAGCGGTTCCGCTGCGGCAGGGTGCGTCGTACCGTCATCGCCCGGGGTCCGCCCAGGGGTACGTCCCGCGGGGAGAGCACCTCCACGCGGGGTCCGGACGGTCCGGTGGCAGTCTCTGGCGCTTTTGTTTCGGATTCAACTATCATGGAGTCGATCATAGCCGCCGAGGTCGGTCGGCGCACCCCTGCCCGAGCGGCCGATCCCGGCTCGCTCGACCGAAGGGCCGTCAGCGGCCCATCCACCGAAGGAGTCCAGGTGACCACGGCATCCCAGACCCGCGTCTTCGTCGACAAGCAGAGCCCGAAGGCCTTCCACGCGCTGGTCGCCACCTCCGAGGCCGTCCGCACCGTCGCCGCCGACGCCGGACTGGACCGCAGGCTCGTGGAGCTGGTCAACCTGCGCGTCTCCCAGATCAACGGCTGCGCCTACTGCCTGGACGTCCACACCCGGGCCGCCCAGCGCGCGGGGGAGACCGCGCAGCGGCTCGGCGTGCTGCCGGCCTGGCGCGACACCGAGGTCTTCACCCCGCGTGAGCGCGCCGCGCTCGCCCTGGCCGAGGCGACCACCAGCCCCGCCGACCGTGCCGTGCAGGACAGCGCCTACGAGCTCGCGCGCGAGGTGCTGACGGAGGACGAGATCTCAGCGGTGATCTGGGTGTCGATCACCATAAACGCGTTCAACCGCGTCTCCATCCTGAGCAAGCACCCCGTGCGCCCTGCGCAGCCCTCCTCGGCGTCCTGAGGCCGAGCCGGAGGCTCCCCCGCGGCGTCGGCGTCGGCGTCGGATCGACCCTACGAGCCCGGGCTGGATCACCTTGCCTTCCGGTGACGCGGTTCTGTCCCAGGAGAGCTCTGTGGCGCTCGCCCGGGGCCGTCTCACAGGGTCGCCCGGGTGATCGCGCCGACGAGGCGGAGGATGGCCTGGCCCCAGGGGGTCGCGGCGATGAGCACCCCGAAGACGGTGCAGAGGACGACGGTCAGCCGCTCGTCGGAGCGGCTGCGGGACTCCGTCCGGCGGGCCAGGCGGATGAAGATGACGACGGCGAGCGCCGCGGACGCGCTGACGGTCAATCGAGGGTCCTCTTTCTCTGGAGGGTCGGCGGCGACGGTGGCCGGAGCGGCGGACGGTTCGGGTGGCTCAGCGGCCGCGACCGCTGCGCGGTGCGGGGATCCGGGGGAGCAGCTCCCAGAGCGGCAGACCGCTGGAGGCCCAGCGGCCGAGGAGCGCGCGGTCGACCAGGGCGACGTTCTGGTCCTGGCCCCACCTCACGGCCGGGGCCGAGAACCTGCCGTTGGTGACGACGACGGGGACCTGCGCCCGGTGCACCCGTTCGTTGGCGCCGACCAGCGCGTACAGCACTCCGACGCCGACCGCCGCGCCGCCGACCGGGTCCTGCTTGTGCTTGCACTGCAGGACCCAGCGCCGCCCCATCGGGTCCGTGGCGAGGACGTCGGCGCTCTGGTCGCCGCCACCGCCGACCTGCTCCGCGCGGCAGCCGTCGCGGCGCAGCAGGTCCCGCACGGCGAACTCGAAGGCGCGGTGGCCCATGTGGTCCAAGCCGCCGGGGCCGGTGAGGGCGAGCCGCAGGCGGCGCTGCCGTTCCAGGGCCGCGGCCTGCTGGGCCAGCCGCGCCCGGACCACGGCCGTGGCGACGGCTCCGCCCGCCACCAGCAGCAGGACCGGGATCCACCAGTGGGCGATCAGCCAGCGCACCAGTGCGAGTGCGAGGCTGACGGCGAACACGGTGCCCAACAGCAGTGCGACGGCGGACTCTGCGCCGCCGCTCCTCCCCGGACGCCGACGACGCGCCGGTGGTCTGCGCGATCCCACCCGTACCCCCGTGATTCGGCCGGCAGTCGAACGATTCATGACACCAGCCGCCACGGGTGGCGCAGGAAGCGCGCACGGGCGCACGGGGATGGCGTCCGGCAGGCGCGTCGATCGAACCGTTCGCGTTCGGCTTCGACTTGGCCTCGGACCGGCTCGGTCGGGTTCGGTTTGTTTCGGCCCGGGGCTGCTCGGCTCGGGGACGGTTCGGCGGTCGACCGGTCGCTGCACCGCCGCCGAACGGCCTCCGGGCAGCCGCCGGACCGGGCCCCGCTCAGCCGGCGTGGTCGGCGAGGACCTCGGAGACGGCCCGTCCCATTCCGGCTGGGCGAGCGCGTGCTCCCAGGCAGCGAGCACGGCGGGAGCGTCGATCACGTCCGCCGCCTTCGCCGTCCATGTGCGCACGGACGCGTCGCGGCTGCGCAGCGGCCCGCCGCGGTAGCCGCGCGGTGCGCCGGTGGGATCGGCTGCGCGCAACGCCGTCACGAACTCGCCGAGGTCCCGGGCGAACCGGTGGTCGGCGCGGTCCTCCTCGGTCAGGTGCGCGCCGTCGATCCAGCGGCTGACCGCCCAGGGGAACGGGTAGCCGAGCCCCGGTCGTCCGACGGCGATCCGCTCGGGTACGGCGACGGGCAGGAGTGGGGCCAGTCGCTGGAGCCAGTCCGTTCGAGCTCCACCTGCCCGACGGCCGCTTCGAGTCGGGGCAGCCGGACGGCCAGGTCGCCGAAGAGGCGGTAGGTCGCGTTGTCAGGTCTCCGGAGGTCCGCCTCGGGACCAGGGGTGGGCGCCTCGGCGGGAGACGGATCGCCGGCGGCCGGGTCGTCGTCCGGCTCGGCGAGGCACGGGCGATGCGCGGCGACGCACCTCTCAACCGCCCCGTACAGGTCCTTCCGGCGTGAAACCGGTTCGCGACCTGCGTCGCGTCGGGCGCGGTCCGCCACCGCGAGGTCGGCCAGGCGCTTCCGGCAGCCACCGTGAACACCTCGGAAGCCGTGCCCGCACCCGGGGAAGTCCGCCTGCCGAGTCGAGCCCCTCGCCCCTCGCCCCTCGCCGAGAAGACCACGCTCTCGGCTGCCACGATGACCTCCGCGGCGGTCACGGGAGCGAGGTGGGAGAAGGCCGTCCGGAACGCGCTGCAGTCACAAAGACGTTGGTCGTCCCACGGTTTCGGGCGACGTGACGGACCGGCATCGCTCCACCGGCGGATGGCTTGAGACAACGAGCCGAGGGGTCGCGGTCCGCGCATCAGGACCGGACGGCTCCCGAGTGCACCGGCCGACCCGCGCCGGCGTTGCGGCAACCGTCATCCACGTCTCGGTCAGCGCCCGGCGACGGAAAACCGTTGGAGCTCGCGGACCCGGCACGTCAGACTGGCCGGCGGACCCGACGGTCGGGCCATGAGACAGCTCAACGGGAGCATCTGAATTGACGGAGTCCACGCCGTACGATGCCGAGCGCAGTGCCTTCACGCGAGCGGCATTGGCACGCCTGGTCCTGAGCGACACCAGCGTGGACCTCGCCGGCGCGGCGGCCAACCTGGCGATCACTCGGTTCGACGATCAGACGGGCATGGGCGGACGGGTCAGCGAGGCCGCCGCCTTGCGGGTAGTCGCCGACCGACTGCTCACCAGGGCAGTGATCTTCGAACGCGAGCGCGGCAGCTCGTGGGAGCAGATCGCTCACTACCTCGACACGGACGCGGCCGACGCACGTGAGCGGTTCACGCCCGCCGTCGACCGATGGGAGCGCGCGTTCGAGGAGCCGTACGGCCTTGACGAGACGGGCCGCAAGCGCGTGCGCCAGTTGCCCGCCGCGGCCTACGACCCCGAGGCCGCGTGCCGTCAACTCGACCTCGCCGTGTGCTTTCGCATGTACTTCCACGACGAGCACCCGGTGAGCGGCGCGCTCCGCCCGAGCCCCCCGACCGATGGCCGGCCTCCGCTGGACTACGGCCTCGAAGGCCGGATCCACCGCCGGAACCTCGGCCTGTTCGTGAGCCTGCTGGCCCAGTTCACGGACGCGGACTTCACGCAGTCGGACTGGGATGCTGTCGCAGCGCACGTGCGAAGCACCGACGAGGACGACCGCAGCACGTGGGACACCCACCCGGTCGAGGGTTCGACCGCCTCGCTCCACGTCCGCATCGCCAACGTCACGCGTGACGACGACCTCGTCGAGGTCGTCGTCACGGGGGCGACCGACGCCGGACTGCGGCTGCGGATCGACACGCTGTTCGAGGCGCTGGGTCCGGGCGCCTGAGTCCGCCGGGCTTTCTCCTCGGTGCGACGCCGCGAGGAGCCTCCGACGGGACGAACTCCCGTGTGTCCGGCGCATCCTGCGGTCTGTGCAGGATGCGGCAGGTTCGCTCGGGTGGGTGGTGGCCGGCCGGGGGTCTCGGTCTGTCGCGCCGCGCCCGGCGGAAATGTGGCGCCCGCATCCTGGCGGTGGCGTCGGCCCTGGAACCGTCCGCTCGGCAGGGGCCGATCGGGAGGCCGACGGACCTTGATCTTCCCGTGGCGGGCAACGGCGGTGGACCGGCATCGCTCCACAGGGACCGGATCGGAACCTCCCCATCTCCCCTGCCCCGCGGGCGGTCTGACGTCGATCCCGGCATATGGTCCAGACCATTGACGGCGCCGGCGGGCGCCGCCTAGGGTGTGGGGCGCCGTCCTGGCGCAGACACGCCAAGAGATCCGTGGCAGGCGCACCCCCACGCGCTCTCTGTGTCGGGCGTACTCGCACTCGCACTCTCCATCCACCCCCACGGAGGAGCACCATGCGCAGGCGTCACATCATCGGTGCCGTTCTGGCGGCCGCGGCCGTCCCGCTCGCGACGGCCTTGCCGGCCCAGTCGCACGGCTTCATCAACCTCCCGCCCAGCCGTTCCGCACTCTGCGGCACGGGCGTCGTCACCGACTGCGGCGACATCGAATGGGAACCGCAGAGCGTCGAGGGGCCGAAGGGCTTCCCGAGCAGGGGGCCCGCCGACGGGACCATCTGCGCGGCAGCCGACGCCCGCTGGGCGCCGCTCGACAACCCCCGGAACGGCACCTGGCCGACCACGAAGGTGACGGCCGGCCAGCAGCTCGAGTTCACCTGGGAGATCGAGGCCAGGCACGCGACCACGAACTTCAAGTACTACCTGACCAAGCCCGGTTACGACGCGACCCAGAAGATCACCCGGGCCAACCTCGACCTCACCCCGTTCCTGACCGTCCCCTACAACGGCCGCCGGCCCGCCGCCACGACCACCCACACCGCGACCCTCCCCACGGGCCGCACCGGGCACCACGTGGTGGTCGCGGTCTGGGAGATCGCCGACACGGCCAACGCCTTCTACTCCTGCACGGACGTCCTGTTCTGAGCCGCGCAGCCGGTGCGGACTGCCCCCGCACCGGCTCCAAGCAACGGCTCCAGCCCCGCGCCGCCCTGCGCACCTCCGGGCCATCCGCTCCGAGGCCGGACGGGTCAGGACCCGACGGGCGCCGGCTCCAGGCGCTCGGCGCCCGCGTAGACGTTCATCGACGCGCCGCGCAGGAAGCCGACCAGCGTCAGCCCGCTCTCGGCGGCGAGGTCGACGGCGAGCGAGGAGGGGGCGGAGACGGCCGCCAGCATCGGGATGCCGGCCATCACCGCTTTCTGCACCAGCTCGAACGAGGCCCGGCCGCTCACCATCAGTACCGTCCCGCGCAGTGGCAGCATGCCCTCGCGCAGCGCGTGGCCGACCACCTTGTCCACCGCGTTGTGCCGGCCCACGTCCTCCCGCAGGCAGAGCAGGTCGCCGTCGGCGGAGAACAGCCCGGCCGCGTGCAGACCGCCGGTGGTGTCGAAGACCCGCTGGGCCGCCCGCAGCCGGTCGGGCAGGGCGGTGAGCACGGCGGGCGTGGTGCGCAGCGGGTCCTCGTCCACGGACCAGGCCGCCGTGGTGCGGACGGCGTCGAGGCTGGCCTTGCCGCAGAGCCCGCAGGACGAGGTGGTGTAGAAGTTGCGCTCCAGCGAGGCGTCGGGGGCGGGCACGCCCGGGGCGAGCGCGATGTCCACCACGTTGTAGGTGTTGCTGCCGTCGGCCGTGGCGCCCGCGCAGTACCGGATCGCCGCCAGGTCGTCGGCGGAGTGCAGGGCACCCTCGCTCACCAGGAAGCCGGCCGCGAGATCGAAGTCGTCGCCGGGGGTGCGCATGGTCACGGTGAGCGGGCGCCCGTTGACGCGGATCTCCATCGGCTCCTCGGCCGCCAGGGTGTCGGGGCGGTGGGAGTGCGCTCCGTCCCGGATGCGCAGCACCCGCCGTCGCACGGTCACTCGCCCCATGGTCTCGCTCCTTCGTCTGCTGCCGGCGCCGCTCCGGCGGCCGCGCCGGGCCGCGATCGCCAGGCACGGCAAGCCTACGGCCGTCGGCTCGACACGACCAAGGCCGTCGCCCACGGCTCGCCCGCCCCGCGGCCCCGCTCACCTTCAGCGGCCCGGCGATGCTCCGCGGGCTCGTCGCCGCCGTCCCGCCGTCGCCGCCGTCCCGCCGTCCCGCCGTCCCGCCCTCGCCGCCGTCCCGCCGGGCGGCCGGCCCCCGGCCGCCCGGGCGCCCTCGGGGAGGTCGTCACCGTCCCCGGCCGCTGAGGCGACCCTGCCGGTGCCGCGGAACGGGCAGGGCCGGTCTGGCCAACAGGGTGTCGTTGCAGGAGGGCGTGGTTTCGACGGCAGGACGGGGGACAGGAGTCCGTCATGCCCCGCGATCTGACCTCCCTCCACACCGACCTGCCCGTCTGGGCCGCCCCGATGGCCGGCGGCGCCGGCAGCCCCGACCTCGTCGAGGCCGCGGCCCGCGCCGGAGGTCTCGGCTTCCTGGCCGGCGGCTACCGGACCCCTGCCGACCTCGCCGCGCAGATCACCCGCGTCCGCGCCAACGGTGCGGTGTTCGGCGTCAACCTCTTCACCCCCAACCCCGTTCCCGTCGCGCCGGACGCGTACCGCACCTACGCCCGCGTCCTGCAGCGGGAGGCCGACCGCTTCCACCTCATCCTCCCCGCCGGGAACGTGACCGAGGACGACGACGCCTGGGAGGAGAAGGTCGCCCTCCTCCTCAGGACGCCCGTTCCCCTCGTCTCCTTCACCTTCGGCCTGCCGCACTCCGACACCGTCCGGGCGCTCCAGAACGTGGGCAGCCTCGTGGCCCAGACCGTCACCACCCCGGCCGAAGCACTTGCCGCCGCCGAGACCGGCGCTGACCTGCTGATCGTCCAGGCCGCCGCAGCCGGCGGACACTCCGCCACACTCACCCCCTCTCGGCCCCTCGCCCCGACCCCGCTGCCCGACCTGGTCAGCGACGTCCGGCACTCCGTTCCGCTGCCCGTGATCGCCGCAGGCGGTATCGCCACCCCGGCGGACACCGCGGCCGCCCTGCGGGCCGGCGCCGACGCCGTGATGGTCGGAACCGTCCTGCTCCGCACCCACGAGAGCGGTGCCTCCGCACCGCACAAGGCAGCCCTGGCCGACCCGGCGTACACGGACACCACGCTGACCCGTGCCTTCACCGGCCGCCCCGCCCGCGCTCTGCGCAACCGCTTCACCGACACCTACGAACAGGCCGCGCCGCTCGGCTACCCGGCCGTCCACCACCTCACCAGCCCTTTGCGCAAGGCGGCCACCGCCGCGAACGACACCGAGCTGATCCACCTGTGGGCAGGCACCGGCTACCGCCAGGCCCGGGACGAACCCGCCGCCAAGACCCTCACCCGCCTCGCCGCCGGGCGCTGAGTCCCGGGCCGGGCGCTGGGTCTTGCGCCGGACCCGCTCGACGCTCCAGTTGCCGTGTCGGTCGCGGCCGAACCGCTCCAGAACCTGCGCGACGCCTGCAACCGCTGTCGTCCGGCGACGTCGAGTCCCGGCCCGGGGCCTCCTGTGCCGCGTGCCGCACGGCCGACCGGCGAGAGGCGACGCTAGTGTCAGGGCATGCGACGGGGCGAAGCGGTTCTGCTCGACATCGACGGCGTGCTCACGGTCGACTGGGAGCCGCTGCCCGGCGCAGTGTCGGCCGTGCAGGAACTGCGTGCCGCCGGCGTTCCCTTCGTCCTGTTGACCAACACCACCTCCCGCACGAGGCGTTCGATCGTCGCCACCCTCGCGGAGGCGGGCTTCCCCGTCGGCGTCGAATCCGTCCTCACCGCGCCCGCCGCGAGCGCCGCCCGGCTCGCGGGCTCCCGGTGTCTGCTGCTCAACAGCGGCGACATCGGCGAGGACCTGGCCGCCGTGGAGCTCGTGGAGCGGCCGGAGGACGCCGAGGTGGTGCTGATCGGCGGGGCCGGCCCCGAATTCGGGTACGAGGCGCTCAACCGTGCGTTCGCCGCGCTCCAGAGCGGAGCACGGCTCGTGGCGATGCACCGCAGCGCCTACTGGCGCACCGGAGCGGGACTGCAGCTCGACAGCGGCGCCTTCGTCGCCGGGCTGGAGTTCGCGGGGGACGTCCGGGCCGAGGTGCTCGGCAAACCGGCCGAGGCGTTCTTCGCCGGCGCCCTCGCGCACCTGGGCGCGGAGGCGGCCGAGGCGGTCATGGTCGGCGACGACATCGAGTCCGACGTGCTCGCCGCGCAGGGCTGCGGAATCACCGGTGTGCTCGTCCGTACCGGCAAGGCGGCGTCGGGCGGGCCCCGGCAGGGCAGCGGCCGGCCGGACCACGTACTCGACTCGGTGGCGGACCTCCCGGACCTGTTGTCGCGGCTACGGCGGGGTTGAGCAGGGTCGGCCGGTCCGCTCCAGCGCCTCGTACGGTGATCCGTCGCCCGCCCGCACGGAAGGCTTCGCCGGCTACTGCCACGCGACCCGGATGCGCATCGAGCCCGACTCCGCCCGAGCCGGCGGGAGCATGCGTCCCGAGCGACGCGATCCGGACCGGTGCGGCACCGGCGGAGAGATCGAGTCGGTAGAGGCCCAGGGTTCCGGCCTTCTGCCACAGGAACGCCAGGGACCGGCCGTCCGGGGACAGGGCCGCGCCGGCGATGCGGGCCTGCTCCTCGGGTATGAGGGTCTCGACCTCGTCGACCTGGCTGTGGTCCGGGGCGGACGTCACCCTGAGCAGGGTGCTGCCGGCGTTGCACAGCAGCGAGCGGTCGTCGAACCCGAGACGGGCCGCGCACGCCGGCATCGCCTCCGAACCGGGCAGCGCCGTCCGGCCGTTGACGGGCGGGCCGAGCACGGCCGGCTCGACGTACTGCTCGGCGAAGGGCGCCGCCGGATCGGTGCGACGCCACAGCAGGTTGGGCTCGGGCACCCGGTTGAAGTACAGCACCGGTCCGTCCGCCAGCAGCACCTGGGTCTCCCGGTCACCCGGCTGGTTCTCCGGATCCAGCGGACGGCCGGTCACCCTGCTCCAGAACCTGGCCAGCTCGTAGGCGTCCGCACAGTCGATCGCCACGTTCTGCACTACCGAAACCATGCGCGCAGTCCTTCCCGACTTCCACGCCGGGCGCCACCGGCGGTCCGCTCGGGCCACCGCGTCAGCCGCGGGGGCGCCACCGGACGTGCAGGTGCTTGAGACCGTTCTGGAAGTTGGACACCAGGTGGTCGGGCGCGGGCCCCGGAGCCAGAGTCAGTTCGGGCAGCCCGGTGAGGAGGGCGCCGAGCATCGAGGTCATCTGCAGACGCGCCAGCTGAGCCCCGACGCAGAAGTGCGGACCGTAGCCGAAGCTGACGTGGTCGTTCGGCGTGCGGGTGACGTCGAAGCGGTCGGGGTCCGTGAACACCGTCTCTTCCCGGTTGGCGGAGGCGTGGTAGACCACCACCTTCTCGCCGCGCCGGATCCGCCGCCCGCCGAGCTCGACGTCCTGCGTGACGGTGCGTCGGAAGTCCACCACCGGTGGCCAGTAGCGCAGCATCTCCTCGACGGCCGAGGCGACCGACTCCGGCCGCCGCACCAGCAGCCGGTACTGCTCGGGGTGGCTGAGCAGGGAGTACAGGCCGCCTGGCAGGGCGTTGCGCACCGTCTCGTTGCCGGCCACGGCGAAGAGGAAGAACATCGTCTCGAACTCCGCCGTCCCCAGCCCGCCTTCCCGCATCCGGGCGAGCACGCTGCCGGGGCGCGGCCGCTCGGCGAGCGCGTGGGCGTAGGCGAACATGTCGGCCAGGGCGGCGCGGGACCGCGGGTTCACCGGTCGGCCGTCCGGCGCCGTCCGGATGCCGGGGCGGTGGGCGAGGGCCGCCCGGCCGGCGTCGCTGAGCGCGGCCGGGTCGACGGTGCTGGAGTGCGCGTAATCGGCGTCCTGGTAGCCGATCACGCGGTTCGCCCAGTCCTGCAGGAGCCGGCGGTCCTGTTCCGGTACGCCCATGATGCGGGCGAGGGTCCGCACCGGGAGGTCGGCGACCAGGCGGACGACGTCCGCCTCCCCTCGCGCCCGCACCTCCCGGACGGTGGTCGCCGCATGGTGCTCGATGCCGACGGCCAACTCCCGCAGGGCGCGCGGGGTGAAGGCACCCGCGACGATCCGGCGTAGCCGGGAGTGGTCCGGCGGATCCTGGTTGAGCATCATCGTCCGGGCGAAGTCCAGGTCCGCGGGGGAGTCGGGGTCCCGGATCTGGGTGGCGCCCAGGTGGGAGGAGAACACGTCCGGGGTGCGGAGGACGTGCTTGACGTCGGCGTGCCGCAGCACCGCCCAGTACCCGGGCCCGGCCGGCCACGGACCCACCGCCGGTTCCTCCACCCACCACACCGGGGCCGCACTCCGCAGCTCCCGGAGGAGTTCGTACGGCACGCCTTCGGCGTAGGTGGAGGGCAGGAAGATCCGGTTCACGTGTGCCTGGTCGAGGATCACAGCGTCCGACGGTACGACGGACCGGGGCGGCGCGCCAGGATGCCGTCGACAGCGGACGCCGCCCGCCCCGCCCACGAACGATCGTGTCGGAGCCGGTCAGCGGAGCCCCGGGAACGACGAGGACCACACCGCCGGAGCGTCCAGTGGACCGCGGGCTCGTTCCCGCTCGCCCGCTCGTCCGCCCGCACCACCGCCTTCCCGTGCTGTGTCGTGCTTGACTCGTCGTGACGGTGCCAGCACAGTGCGAATCCATGACCACCGACCAGATCCTCCTGGGCCTGGGGCTGATCGCCGTTCTCGCGGTCGGCTCCCAGGTGCTGGCGAGGTGGCTGCGCATCCCCGCCCTGATCGTCCTCCTCCCGGTCGGCTTCACGGCCGGAGTGCTCACGGACGACATCGACCCCGACGACCTCCTGGGCGCGGCCTTCTCGCCACTGGTGTCGCTCTCGGTGGCGCTGATCCTCTACGACGCCGGTCTCGGCCTCGACCTGAAGCACCTCCAGGGGCACAACCGGCGGGTGGTGGTGCGGCTGCTCCTGCTCGGTACGGTCGTCACCTTCGTCTCCGCCGCCCTGCTCGCGGCGGGGTTCCTCGGGATGTCCGCCAGGGCGGCGCTGATGCTCGGGGCGATCCTCGTGGTCAGCGGCCCGACGGTCGTGGGGCCGCTGCTCGGCTTCGTGCGGCCGGTGGAACGGCTCCAGTGGATCCTCACCTGGGAGGGGTCGCTGATCGACCCGATCGGCGCCATCCTGGGTGCCCTGGTCTTCCACTCGGTCGTCGCGAGCACCCGCCCCGCCCTCGGAGAGCGGATCGGCGAGCTGCTGCTGAGCGTCGTGGCGGGGCTGGCCGGGGGCTTGGTGGGAACGCTGCTGCTGTGGCTGCTGCTGAGCAGGATCCGGATCCCCGAGCCGCTCGGCACGTCGGTGCAGCTCGCCACGGTGATCGGCACCGCGGCGGTCTGTGACGTACTGCGCGACGACACCGGGCTGATCGCGGCGGTGGCCATGGGGGTGGCCGTGGCCAACCTCCCGGCCTTCGACGTCCCCTCACGCAACCCCTTCTTCGAGACGCTGGTGCAGCTGATCATCGGGCTGCTCTTCATCTCCATCTCGGCGACGATCGATCCGGACTCGCTCAAGGGCGTGGTGTTCCCGAGCCTCGGCCTGGTCGCGGTCCTGGTCCTCGTCGTCAGGCCGCTGGTGGCGGCGCTCGCAACGGTGCGAACGGACCTCGGCCGCGGCGAACGCGGTTTCGTCGGGTGGATGGCGCCGCGCGGCATCGTCGCGGCCGCCACCGCGTCGACCTTCTCCACCACACTGGTCCAGAAGGACGTCGCAGGGGCTTCCAAGATCCTCCCCGCCACCTTCCTGGTCATCGTCGCGACGGTGGCGGTCTACGGCTTCACCGCGGTGCCTGCGTCGAGACTGCTCGGCGTCAGACGCCGTGCCCGTTCGCGGCCGTTGCTGGTCGGTGGCGCGCACTGGGTGGTGGAGCTGGGCCGGGCGCTGCGGTCGGCGGGCCTGGACGTGCTGATGTGGGCAGGCCGCGAACGGGAGCGCGAGCTGATCAGGGAGTCCGACCTCGAACTGGCGCCCGGCGAGCTGTTGGCGGCGGCCACCGGGCAGGGCGCCGAACTGGAGGGCATCACGGCCGTGCTGCTGCTCACCGACGAGGACGACTTCAACGCGCTCGCCTCGACGATCCTGCAGGGCAGCATCGAGGGCCCGGTCTTCCGTCTGGGCCCGCCCCACGGCAGTCACGGGGTGGTGGCGCCGTACACGGGCGGGGAGATCCTCTTCGGCACCGCCCTGACCAGGCCGGCGCTGGCCCGGCGTTACGCGCAGGGGGCGCCCGTCGTGACGCGGCCGGGCGCGGAGGGGATCCCGGCCGGACACGACCTGCTGTTCCTGGTGCGGGCCGACGGTTCGCTGGCCCCGGTGACCGAGGGCGGCACGCCCGAGGATCGGGACGGGGACGTGCTGGTCCTCCTCGGCCCGGACCGGCGGCCCGCACCGTACTGAGCGGGAGCTCCCGCGACGACCGCCGGTGCCTTCGACCGCCGGTGCCTTCGACCGCCGACGGGGCATCGCGCGGTCAGGGCGCCGGGCGATTCTTTGGTGCGGGCCGGCACCGGGTCATCCGCGCCGCTGCAGCTCGTCGAGCGCGTCGTCGAGCGTGGTGGCCGCCATGATCAGCGCGAGATGGGTGAACGCCTGGGGGAAGTTGCCGAGCTGCTCCCCGCTGGGCCCGATCTCCTCGGCGAACAGGCCGACGTGGTTGGCGTAGGTGTGCATCTTCTCGAAGGTGTAGCGCGCCTGGCGCAGCCGGCCGGCTCTGGCCAGCGCGTCCACGTACAGGAACGTGCACAGGCTGAAGGTGCCCTCCGAGCCGCGCAGGCCGTCCGGCGAGGCCGCCGGGTCGTAGCGGTAGACGAGGCTGTCGGAGACCAGCTTGCGCTCCATGGCGTCCAGGGTGTTCAGCCAGCCCGGACTCCTCGGGGCGATGAACCGGACCCGGGGGATGATCAGCAGCGAGGCGTCCAGGACGTCGCCGTCGTAGTGCTGCACGAGTGCCTGCTCGGCCTGGCTCCACCCCCGCTCCATGACCTGTTCGAGGATGGCGTCGCGGGCGGCGGTCCAGCGCGCGGTGTCGGCGGGCCTGCGGTACGTCTCGGCGAGGTGCAGGGCGCGGTCGAGGGCGACCCAGCACATCACCCGGCTGTAGGTGAAGTTCCGGCGCCCGCCGCGGGTCTCCCAGATGCCCTCGTCGGGCCGGTCCCACGTCTCGGCCAGCCAGTCCACGGTGCGGGCGAGCCCCTTCCAGCCGTGGTAGCCCGCCTGTTCGCCGAGCTCCTGACCCTCTGCCAGGGCGTACATCACCTCGCCGTAGATGTCGAGCTGCAACTGGTCGGCGGCGGCGTTCCCGGCGCGCACCGGGTAGGAGCCGCGGTAGCCCTCCAGGTGGCTCAGGACCTCCTCGGAGAGGTCGGGGTCGCCGTCGACCCGGTACATGATCTGCAACCGCTCGCCGGGGGAGTCCGCGCGGTCGCGCATCCGGTCGCCGAGCCAGCGCGAGAACCTGGCCGCCTCCTCGACGAACCCGAGGTCGAGCAGCGCGCGGACGGAGAGCGAGCCGTCGCGGATCCACGAGTAGCGGTAGTCCCAGTTGCGCTCGCCGCCGACCTGCTCGGGCAGGCCCATGGTGGCGGCGGCGATCGGGGCGCCCGTGGGCGAGTAGGTGAGCAGCTTGAGGGTGATGATCGAGCGGTTCACCATGTCCGGCCAGCGGCCCCGGTAGCGGGAGGTCCGCACCCAGCTCTGCCAGAAGTCGACGGCCTCCCCCATCTGCTCGTGGAGCACGTCGGCGTCGGCCGGCGCGGGTGCCTCGCCGTCGGGGCCGCACACGGTGAACACCGCCCCGGCGGACTCACCGGCGTTGAGGACCACCTCGCCGCGGACGTCGTCGCCCTCCCGCTCCAGGGGGAAGGTGGTCCGCAGGTGCGCGGTGATGCCCGGCGCGTGGAACGAGGCGCCCTCGGGGCCCAGCCGGAGCTCGTGGGCGGCCCGCCCGTAGTCGAACCGCGGCCGGCACTCCATGGTGAAGCGGACGCTGCCGCGCACGGCCCGTACCAGCCTCGTCAGGGTGTGCCGGTCGGTGGGGCGGTCGGTGCGGTCGGGTGGCATCCAGTCCACCACCTCGCCGACCCCGTCGGGTGACATGAAGCGGGTGACCAGCACCGCGGTGTCCGGGTAGTAGAGCTGCCGGCGAATGTCCTCCGGGTGCTCCGGTGACAGCCGGAAGTAGCCGCCCCGGTCGTGGTCGAGTAACGCCGCGAACACGCTCGGCGAGTCGAACCTCGGGGCCGCGAACCAGTCGACGACCCCTTCCGCGGATACCAGGGCCGCGGTCTGCAGGTCCCCCACGAGGCCGTGGTCGGCGATGAGTGGATAGCGCTCCATGGCGGTTCTCCGAAGGTCTGCCGGACTCCGTCCGAATGAAAGTCCCCTGTTGCCCACTGTCCGGTATGTTCTGCCGGCGCGCGCGACGAGATCGGGGCTGCCGCCGCCAGCCGGCAGCCCCGATCACACCGGGTTCTGCAGCGGAGTGCCGGGCGTTCTACCGGTCGACCGGCCAGCCGTCCACGGTGGTGATCGTGCGGTGGTACGGCCCCTCCGGGCCGGTGGTGCGGTAGTCCTCGACCGAGCCGCCCGTGCGGACGGTGGTGTCGCCGTCGTGTCGATGGGCGGTCGGGCGCAGCGTGTGGTCGACGGTGGCGCGGTCGGTCACACGGGCGCCGGTCGCGGCGGTGGCCTCTCGGTGGTAGCCGAGGTTCATGGTCGTGCGCTGGTCGGTGTTGCCGGCCGCGTCCCTGGCGTACCGGTAGTCGACGTCGAGGGGTTGTCCCTCGTGGATCGTGGTGGTGCGGCGCGGACCGGAGCCCCAGGTGGCGGTGGTGCGGGTGAGGTCGCTCCGGTTGTGCAGGGTCAGGCCGTTGCCGCTGTCGCGGAACTGCTGGGCGGAGGTGAAGACGAGGTCGTCGCGGACCTCGGTGGTGACCCGCCCGTGCGACGTCTGCACCCAACCGCGCGCCAGGTCGTGGCGGCCCGCCGTGACGGTCCAGTCGCCGCTGCCGCCGCCGTGGTCGGTGAGGGCGGTGGCCACCGCGGCCTCCGGGGCCACCCGGTACTCGGTGAGCTGCCCGGACGTACGGGCGGTGCCGTGGTCGACGTCGGCGAAGAGGTTGACCTGGCCGGTCCAGAGGTCGTTGCTCTGGGCCTCGGCGGCGTTGACGGCGACGGCGACGGTGTGCGGTCGTCCGTCCACCAGGAGCCCGACGTAGGGGGTCAGGTCGAGCCGGTAGGCGGGCAGGTCGAAGGCGAAGATGCCGGGGGTGGGTCGCCAGAGCAGCGGGTCCCACCCGCCGGTGTAGATCACGGGGTACGGCCAGACCGCGCCGGCCACCCGGCCGTCGATGCTGACCCGCAGCTCGCGGAACGGACCCTTGCCGCAGACGCCGGCGCCGGAGTCGGCGCGGGCGAACTCGTCCGGCGCGGAGGCGTACGCGAACTCCTCGCAGGCGCCGCCGCCGCGCGCGTACACCTCGGCGGTGAGGCGTTCGAGGTTCGGCGGGAAGGACAGCTCGCGGCCGGCGGAGGGGGTGGCCTGGGTGAGCCCGAACGCCCCGGTGGTGAGCAGCCGGTCGGCGGTGCGGGCGGCGGGCCACCGCGCGGAGGCGGTGTAGAAGGTGAGGCTCGCCGAGATCCGGAACACCCCGGTGTAGGTGGCGTCGGTGACGTTGGCGAGGTCGAACTCGAAGGGCTGCCGCCCGGCCGCGAACAGCGGTGCGTAGCGGGTGACGTCCCGTTCGAGCGACCACTCGATGCCGTCCTTGGACGGTTCGGGGGTGGAGGAGAGCAGCACCTGGACGCCGCCGACGCGGACGGTGAACAGCCGGTCGAACTGCCGGCCGGCGACCTGGCCGTGCAGGTCCAGCACGACCGCCGACCAGGGCCCGGCGCAGGCGGCCGGCGGGGTGGCGGTGGCCGTGTACGGGGTGTCGGGCGGGCTGCCGTAGCCGTTGCGGAACGGCTGATCGTGCATCACCTCTACGGTGCAGGAACGGGTGTCCGGCCGGGTGAGCGGCTTCGTGGCGGTGAGCGGGTCGTGGTAGTCGGTGCCGAAGTCGGCGTGCGCGGGCCCGGCCGCGGCCAGCGCCCCGGCGAGGGCGAGGACGACGGTGCCGGCCAGGCGGCCGACGCGGCGGCCGGCTCGGCGGATCAGCGGGTGGGCGGCCAAGGGGGTCCCTCTCGGTCGGGCGGAAGCGAACGGTCGGTCCCGGGCATCCTTCCGGCGGTGGCATGTGCGCGTCAACAGCTCGGGGCGCCGCAGCGGCCCCGCGCGCCTGCCGGCGGCCTGGCGGACGACGCTCTCGGCGGCTCGCCGGGTGCTGCGTCCGGGCGGCCACCTGGTGTTCGAGACCCGAGTCCCGGCGGCGCGCGCCTGGGAGCGGTGGAACCGCACGGACTCGTACGCGGTGACGGCGCTCCCGGGTGTCGGCGCCGTGGAGACCTGGGTCGACCTGATCGATGTCGACGGGCCGTTGGTGACGTTCCGGTGGACGTACGTGTTCGCCGCGGACGGGGCGGTCATGACCTCGGACTCCACGCTGCGCTTCCGTGAGCGCGACGAGGTGGAGGCCGACCTGGTGGCGAGCGGGTTCGCCGTCGAGGAGGTCGGCGACGCCCCCGACCGGCCGGGCCGGGAGTTCGTCTTCCTCGCGCGACGACTGGTGTGACGACTGGCGTGACGACTGGCGCGGCGACGGGTGCAGCGCACCGCCTCGGCGGCGCCGGAACGTACGGCCTGCGGCCGTCCGGCGCGCCGCCGTTCGGCCGCGACCGGCCTCAGGCCGCAGGTCCGGCAGCCGCCCTCGGGCCGCGGAACCGGTTGATCACCCGGTTCGCCGCCCGCCCGCCGTCAGCTGCGGCCGACGAAGGCGAAGCCGGCCGCGTCGACCGCGTTGCGGAGCAGCGCCTCGTCGAGCGGCTGGGCGGAGGCGACGGTGACCCGCCCGGTCGGCGCGTCGGCCGTGACCCCGGTGACGCCGGGGAGTGCGGACAGCCCGGCGCTGACCGTCCGCTCGCAGTGGCCGCAGCTCATGCCGTCGACGCTGAGGACCGTGGTGATGGACATGGGGATGCCTCCGTTGCCGTGTGCGTGTGACAGGGGCGCCGGTCACCGCCCGGGAGGGGCGGGGCCGGCGAACGACGATTCCCACCACAGCGCAGGAGAGGGCGGCGGCCCAGGGACACGCCGCGCAGGTGGCACGTTCGAGTGGACCGTGGAACCGATCGGGTCGCGCGTCCGACGGGGGCCGCCGTCGGCCGCCGTCGGACGCCGTCAGGGTGATTCGGTGGTGGGGAACACCCGGTCGAGCAGGCCGAGCAGGGCGGCACGCTCGGCGCCGTCGAGGCGGGCGAGGCCGGGCAGGCCGGCGGCGATCTCGGCGCGGATGCTCCCGACCGCGGCGACGCCGGCCTCGGTGAGCACCACGTTCTTGATCCGTCGGTCGGTGGGGTCGGGCTCGCGGTGGACCAGGCCGCGGGCCTCCAGGCGGTCGACGATCCCCGTGACGTTGGAGGCGTCGCAGCCGAGCGTGCCGGCGAGCGTGCGCATGGGCATGGGCCGGCGGAGCAGGCTCAGCACCTTGCCCTGCATGAGGGTGAGGTCCTGGCGGGCGGCGACGGTGGCGAAGTTCCGGTAGTAGTCGGCGGCGGCGCGGGCCAGCCGGTCCATGATCTGGACCGTGTCGGCGGCCTGGGCGGGCGGGGGAGTGGTCCTGGTCATGGGATCAGTCTAGGCGGCGTTGCTTGACATCCTCAATTATCGAGGTCTACCGTCTCAGTATTGCTTGAGGAGATAAACCATCAAGCAAATCAACACTTCTTGTCCAGCAGCACAGGAGCACTCCCATGAAGGCCATCACCTACCGCGCCTACGGCGGACCGGACGTCCTGGAGTACGGTGACGTGCCCGAGCCCAAGCTCGGCCCGGACTCCGTCCTGGTCCGGGTCGCCGCCGCCTCGGTGAACCCGGTCGACTGGAAGATCCAGGCCGGCTACCTGGACGGTGTGCTGGACGTCGTCTTCCCGGTCATCCCCGGCTGGGACGTCGCCGGCGTCGTCGAGCAGGTCGGCGTCGGCGTCACCGAGTTCGCGCCGGGCGACGAGGTGATGGGCTACGTCCGCGAGGACATGGTCCGTCGCGGCACCTTCGCCGAGTACATCGCGGCGCCCGTGCGCACCCTGGCCCGCAAGCCCGAGGCCCTCGACTTCGCCCAGGCCGCCGGCCTGCCGCTGGCCGGCCTCACCGCCTATCAGGCGCTGACCCGCGCCCTGGAGGTCAAGCCCGGCGAGACCGTCCTCGTCCACGCGGCCGCCGGTGGCGTCGGCTCGCTCGCCGTCCAGATCGCCGTCGCGCTCGGCGCCCGGGTGATCGGCACCGCCGGCGAGCGCAACCACGACTACCTGCGCGGCCTGGGCGCCGAGCCGGTCGCCTACGGCGACGGCCTGGCCGACCGGGTCCGCGCGCTCGCCCCGGACGGCGTCGACGCGGTGCTCGACCTGATCGGCGGCGAGGCCCTCCAGCTGTCGCCCGCCCTGCTCGCGGAGGGCGGCCGCCTGGCCTCCGTCGCCGACGGCGCCGTCCTCGCCCTCGGCGGCCGGTACGTCTTCGTCCGCCCTGACACCGCCGACCTCGCGGCGCTCGGCGAGCTCGCCGACAGCGGCCGGCTCACCGTCGAGGTCGCCGCGACCTTCCCGCTGGAGCAGACCGCCGAGGCCCACCGCCTCAACGCCGCCGGCCACACTCGCGGCAAGATCGTCGTCACCGTTCCCTGACCCGCGCCCACCGGTCGCCCCCGCACCACCCGGAAGGAACCCGCCGTGTCCCTCGTCGTCATCGCCGACTGGCTCGCCGACGCCGGCGCCGAGCAGCGCGTCGCCGACCTGCTGCCCGCCGTCACCGAGGCCGCCCTCGCCGAACCGGGCGTGCTCGCCTTCCGGGTGGTCCGCTCCCTGCGCGACCGGGCCGCGTTCGTCGTCTTCGCCGAGTACGAGGACGAGGCGGCCCTGGTCTCCCACCGCGAGAGCGGTTCCTACCAGGACCTCGTCCTGGACGGGATCACCCCGCTGCTCATCGACCGCCAGGCCGAGGCCTACGCGCTGGTGTGAGGCGGCAGGTCCCGCACCGCCCCTGGCCGCCCCGCCGGGAAGCGGTGCCCCAAGGCCCGGGTGCCGGCCGACACCGGCCGCCACCCGGGCCTGCCGGGTGCCGTCACCCGTCAGCGCCGACCCCTGGCTCCGGCGGGTCCTGGTCGACGGCCGGGTAGCAGTCGACGGTGGCGAGCAGGTTCGCGACCAGGGGGTTCTGCTCGTGCCTGCGCCAGGCGACGGCGACCCGGGTACGGGCGTCGCCGGGGGCCGTGCGGCGGAGGACGACCCCGTCGAGGCGGATCCGGCGGATGCTCGCCGGCGCCAGGGTGACGCCCAGGCCGGCCTGCACCAGGGCGCACAGGGTCTGCCACTCCACGGCACGCTGCGTGATGCGCGGGGTGAATCCCGCCGCAGCGCACAGGCCGATGATCTGATCGTGCAGCCTCGGGCCGACCTCGCGCGGCAGCATGACGAACGGTGAGTCCGCCAGGTCCGAGAGCCGGATCGTCCGTTGGGAGGCCAGTGGGTGGCCGGCCGGGAGCACCGCCGCGAACGGCTCGCGGAGGATCGTCCGGAAGCCGAGCTCCGGGTCGTCGGCGGGGGGTTCGCGCAGCAGCCCGACCTCGATGCTCCGGTCCTTCAGGGCGGCCAGCTGAGGGGCGGTCGTCATCTCGCGGACATCCAGTTGCACGTCGGGGAACCGCTGCCGGAAAGTCCGGAGCAGGCCGGGCAAGGACGGTCAGGGCGAGCGAGGCGGCGAAGCCGATCCGCAGACGGCCCGCCCGGCCACTGCCGACCGCCCGGGCCGCGGCGAGGCCGGCCGCGACGTCGGCGAGGGCCCGTCGGGCGGCGGGCAGCAGTTCCCGGCCCGCGGGAGTGAGCGTCACGCGGCCCGGCTCGCGGTGGAACAGCGGGTGGCCGACCTTCTCCTCCAGCCGGCGGATCTGCTGGCTCAGCGGAGGCTGGGCGACACCCAGCCGTTCGGCCGCGTGCCCGAAGTGGAGTTCCTCGGCGAGGACGACGAACGCGTGCAGTCGGAGGAGGGGGAGTTCCGGTCGCACCATACGTCCAGTGATATCACCCCACACCTGAGGGTGTATTGGACGTATCGGGTCCGCCCGCCTAGCGTGCGGCCCATGACGGAGCGACGTTCGATTCTCAGTGGTTCGCCCTTCGAGGAGCAGATCGGCTACGCGCGCGCCGTGGTCGACGGGGACAGGGTGCACGTGTCCGGGACGACCGGCTTCGACTACGCCACCATGACGATCTCGGACGACGTGGTGGAGCAGGCCGAGCAGTGCCTGCGGAACATCGGGGCCGCCCTGGCCGAGGCCGGCTGCACCTTCGCGGACGTGGTGCGGGTGCGCTACCTGATGCCGGCCCGGGCCGACTTCGAGCCGTGCTGGCCGGTCCTGCGTCGCTGCTTCGGTGAGGTCAGGCCGGCCGCCACCATGCTGGTCTGCGGCCTGGCCGACCCGCGGATGAAGATCGAGATCGAGGTGGACGCGCGGCGGGCCGCCGCGTAGGCGGGGCGGCCGGACGGACCGGGGGCGAGCGGGGCTCGGTTTCGGTCGCGTCGGGGTCGGTTTACGGACCGTTCCAGGGCCGGTCGCCCGGATGTGCACGGGTGGTTCCGCAGTCATGGCAGTATCAATGTCAGATGTGACATATCACATTGTCTAAGAAGGGTGTCGGCCCCACACGGCATGCCTCGCCGACCCTCAGGAGAACTCCCGTGAACCGAAGCGCCCTGACCTTCACTTCTCTGGCCTTCACTTCCCTGGCCTTCACCTTCCTGGCCGTCCTCGGCCCGGCGACTGCGGCCCCCCGGGCCGTGGCCGCCCCGGCGGCTGCCGTCCCTGCCACAGGTGCCACCGCCACCGCCGCCACCGCCGCGGCTGCCACCGCCGCCACGACGACGTGCGGCCCTTCCGTTCAGATGATCAACAGGCGGAACACCGTCTGCGTCACGGTCGACCGTGAATCCGTGCGCGTCTACGGGACCAGTGCGCAGCTGTTCGCCGGAAGCCGCGGCGGGAGCTTCATCTACGACGTGTCGGCGTCCGTCGTCGGCGGCGCGTCCCTCGGACGGGAGACCGGCTCGGTCTACCTCGGCACCGGCACCGGCTACGTCAACGGCCCGAGCGCCGTCGCCCCCTGCGGCTCGACCGTCCGTGCGTCGTTCTCGCTGACCGACTTCGGTACGCCCCCGCCCACCTCCGTCGTGGAGGTGCCGGTCACCTGCTGACCCGTCGTGCGATGCCGCCGGCCGGCGGGGCCTCCCGCCCGCCCGGCCGGCAGTAGGCTACGGCGTGTGGCGGAGCCGGGTGCGGACCGTGGTCACGTGCTGGTGGTTCGAACCGCCACGACGCCACCTGGTCTGTGACTGCACCAGAAGGGGAGCAGGTTGAGTACCGTCCCTGCCGGCCCGGGTGACTACCGCCATGTCCCCAACCCGGAGCAGGCCCTCAAGTACGCGATCCAGCACATCGCGGGTGACCGTGTCGAGATCGTCGAGGGAGTGATCACCCCGGTGTCGCCGTCCTGGGCCACGAGACCGCCGTCGACCTGATCCGTGAACAGATCGGCCCGCGCATGTGCGAGCTCGGCCTTCGGGCGGGCTCGGGGAACCTCGACCTGCCCGGGGCGGAGAACTTCTACGTCCCGGACCTGGCGGTCGTGCCGGCCGGGCCGGCCAAGACCGAGGGCGCCCTGCTGCCTCACCAGACGCTGCTGGTGGTGGAGGTGACGTCACCCTCGAACGGGGACACCGACCGGACGGCGAAACGGCGCCGGTACTCGCAGTTCGGTGCACCGGTCCACCTCCTGGTGGACCGTCAGGAACGCGCCTGCACCCTCCTCTCCCGACCTGGCCAGCTCGGGTACACCCTGGTCGAGGGTCCGCACCCCTTCGCCACGGCGATCCGACTGCCCGAACCCTTCGATCTGGACCTGGACACCGGCGGGTTCTGAACGCCGTGCCCTCCACCGGCTCTGCCGCCCGGCGGTCAGACCGCTGCGGGGGACTCGCTGCCCGGCTGGTCGGCGGGTCCCGTCACCGGGCCGGGCCGGGCCGGTGGCCCTTCCGGCCGGGCAGGTGGTGGGCCAAGGCGAGGGCGGCCAGGAGGGCGAGGAAGGCGCAGACCGCCCACCAGCCGGCCTGTGTCCAGATGCGGGTGCCCAGCCAGGAGCCCGCGCTGCCGCCCAGGTAGGCGCAGGTCATGTAGGCGCTCCGGAGCCGGCCGTGGGCCTCGGGGGCGAGTGCCTGACGCGGACCTGGTTGGCGACCATGCCGCACTGCATCGCCACGTCCAGCAGCAGCGTCCCGACGGCGAGGGCGGCCAGGCCCGACGGGCCGCCGAGGGCGCCCGGGACGAGGAGGACGGCCGACGCCAGGACGCCGACCAGGCAGACGAGGCTGACCGGGTCGGGCCCGTGACGGTCCACCAGGCGGCCGGCGACAGGGGTGCAGACCATGGTCGCGGCGCCGACCAGGGCGAGCAGGCCCACGGCCTCGGCGCCCAGCCCGTACGCGGGGCCGGCCAGCAGGAAGGCCAAGCACGTCCACACGGCGGAGAACCCGGCGAAGGCGGTGGCCTGGTAGAGGCAGGAGCGGCGCAACCGGGGTTCGGTCCGCAGCAGCCGCAGGGGTTCGGCCAGCAGCGCAGCGTACCGTTCGCGCGTGGACGCCGGGGCGGAGGCGGGGAGGGCGCGGCCCAGGCCCAGGACCAGGAGCAGGACCAGGGCGGCCGCGACCAGGTAGGGCGTGCGCCAGCCGAACCGTTCGCCGAGGGTGCCGCTGAAGGCCCGGGCGAGGAGCATGCCGCCGGTCGAGCCGCTGAGCAGGGCCCCGGTCATCGCGCCCCGGCGTCCGGCGGGCACGAGGGTGGCGGCCAGGATGCCGACGATCTGGGCGCCGATCGTGGTCAGACCGATGAGGGTGCTCGCGGCGAGCAGCAGCGGCAGGGTCGGTGCACAGCCGGCGGCCAGCAGGGCGAGGCCGGAGAGGGAGAGCAGGGTGAGGAGGTACGGGCGGTGCGGGAGCCGGTCACCGAGGGGCACCAGCAGGACGATCCCGGCGGTGTAGCCGACCTGGGTGGCGGTGACCACGGTGGCGGCCGCGTCGGGGGAGACGTGCAGCCCGGCGGCGATCAGAGGCCCGACGGCCTGCGGGAAGTAGAGGTTGCCGACCGCCACGGCGCAGGTGGCGGCGAGGACCGGGACCAGGCGGCGGTTCGTCACGTCGCCTCCCGCTGCCTCCGGTTCCCTCGTGCTGTCGGCGCCTCGCGCGCCCCGGCCGGTCCTGAACGGATGTCATGCGGCGAGTCCACGGCATCGGCGTCGGTGCGCCAACGGATGTAGCGTGGTGCTTGATGATCAGTTTCGTGCTCGGCGTCGAAGACCTCGCGGACACCCGGTTCGCGCTGTCGCCGCTGCACGAGACCCTGTTCAGCCTCCGGGTGCTGCAGGACCCGGGCCTGTCCGCGCTGCACCTGCCCTGGCGGCGATCGGTGCTCGGCAGGCTGGGCGGACTCGACACAGGGCTGCTGATGGCCCTGGTCGCCCGGCGGCGGACGCTCCCCGACTTCCTGACCCCGACGCCCACGGCCTTCGCGCCGACCTTCGAGGAGGAGCTCGCCGTCGTCCGGAAGGTCCACCCGGACCGGGTTCGCCACGACCTTCGGCTCGCGCACGCGCCGGACCCGCTCCCGGCGGCCCTGCACGCCGCCGCGGACGACGACGAGGCGGTGACCGCGCTCCGCGGCGACCTCTGCGAACTCCTGCGCCGGTACTGGGAGGTGACCCTCGCACCGCACTGGCCGCAGATGCGCCTCGTGTTGGAGGCGGACATGACCTACCGCGCCCGGCAGCTCGCCGTCGGGGGCGCCCGGCTGCTGTTCGCCGACATGCACCCCAACCTCCGCTGGGAGGGCGGCGTGCTGCACGTCGACCGGATGATCGGCCGGCACCGCGTCGAGGCCTCCGGACGCGGGCTCCTGCTCCTGCCGTCGGTGTTCGCGCACAAGCCGGCGCCGCCGGTCAGCCCGGACGAGGCGCCCCGTCTGGTGTATCCGAGCCGGGGCGTCGCCACGCTGTGGGAGGCGGCGCCGGCCGCCGACCCGGCTGCCCTCGTGGCCCTGCTGGGCGCGGCCCGGGCCCGGCTGCTCGGCCTGCTGGAGGCGCCGCTGCCCACGGTGGAGATCGCCCGCCGCCTGCGGGTCACCCCGAGCGCCGTCTCGCAGCACCTGCAGATCCTGCACGCCGCGGGCCTGGTGACCCGGGCACGGGACGGTCGGCACGTGCTGTACCGGCGCAGCTCGCTGGGCGACCTGTTGGCGGGCGGGGGCGGGGGCGCGGACGCCCCGGGGCCCGGCCCGGGCCGGGCTTGCTGAGAGATGCTCATCCGTGCGAGCCCGGCGCCGGGTCGGGTGGTGTGGTCGGGGCGCCGCCCGGTTCCCGGGCGGGCCCGGCTGTGCGCTGTCAGCGCAGGGCGACCGCCGCGCCGGTCCGTTCGGTGGCGATCCGGACGGCGAAGCCCGCCAGCGCGGTGCCCATCACATAGCGGTGCACGCGCTGCCAGAGCGGGTGCCGGCCGAAGAACCCGGCGACGGAGCCGGCCGTCACGATGAAGAACGCGTTGCCCGCGACGCCCACCGTGATCAGGGTCAGCCCCAACAGCACTCCCTGCATGCCGACATGGCCGCGCGCCGGGTCGACGAACTGGGGCAACAACGAGATGTAGAGGATGGCCACCTTGGGATTGAGCAGGCAGGTGGCGAGGCCCATCAGGAAGAGCTTGCGGGTCCCGTCCGGCGTCAACTCCTGGGGGGCGAGGAGGGATCGGCCACCCGGCCGGACGGCCTTCCAGGCCAGCCAGAGCAGGTAGCCCGCCCCGGCCAGCTTGACGGCCAGGTAGATCTCGGGCACCAGCGCGAAGACGGTGGCTATTCCGGCGGACACCGCGAAGAGGTAGACCAGGAAGCCGAGGGCGACCCCGGCCAGCGAGACGAGTCCCGCCCGGCGGCCCTGGGCGATCGACCGGGAGACCAGGTAGATCATGTTCGGCCCCGGTGTCAGCACCATGCCGAGCTCCACCAGCGCGATCCCCGCTATTGCTCCCAGCCCGATCACAACACTACCTCCGTACGCGCGTTCGCCTGGACGCAACCTAGCAGCTCACGGCCGTGTCCTGCTGTCGCCGTCCTGCTGTCGCCGTCCTGGGCCGGGCCGGTCGATGAAGGAGATGTACCTGCTCAACCGGGGCGGCACCCGGCCGGTCCCGGCGACCGGGGAGGCCGCGCACGCCCGGGCCATGAGGCGCTGGAGCAACGCGGCGGCAGCGCTGTCGGGGGACCTCCTGAGGATTAGCCCGACGGGCAGCCTTCACCGCCGGATGGCGACCGTCTTCGCCGCCACAACCATGGTCGTCGCCTGGGGACTGACCCTCGCTCCGGTCGCGTCCGCCACCTCCTCCACCTGCTACGCCAGCAGTTGTACGGGCCTGGACCCGGCCAAGACGACCTGTCAGTACGACGCCTAAACCGCGCGCTACGGCACCGTCGCGGGCCGTGGCATCGAGCTGCGGTACAGCCCGTCCTGCCGGGCCGTCCGGGCTCGGGCGGTGGAGGGGATCTTCGGGGACAAGCTCGACGTCCAGAACTCGGCCGGCATCTACCGCTCGGCGATGGTCTCGACGGTGAACACCCGGACCACGATGGTGAAGGACCGCGACCTCACCGCGCACGCCTGAGGGGGTTGCCACCCGCATCCGTCGGTCGCACACTGCTCGGCATGGGGGACTCGTCATGGCTGATCGCCGCCATCACCGGTGCGACCGCGGTCACCGCAAGCTGGACGACTGGCCGCCTATCGGCCCGATCAGCTCGCCAGACGGCCGAGCTCAACGCTGCCGAGAGCCGCCACGGACACACCCGACAGGCCCGCCGTGCCGCATACCTGGAGTTCATCGCCTCCGTGCACATCACGGGAAACCTCCACGGCAGCGCGATGGCACTGTTCCGCGGGGCGACCCACCCCGAGTGGCGAAGCGCACTCTCGGGGATCCACAGCGACCTCCGCGACAACTACCACGACCGGTTTCTTCCCGCACTCGACATCGTGTGCCTGGAAGGCCCCGACGACGTTGCCAGAGCCGCCACGGCCGTGCGCCCCGCTTCGACCAAGGTCTTCAAACTCGTGGAGGACATCCTGCGAGGCCCCGGCGACCCGGCCGAGCTCCCCACGCTCTGCGCCGCCCTCTGGGACGTCGTGGAAACATTCACCGACACGGCACGACGCGCCCTGAACACGTAGAGCCCTGCCCGGCCCCGCCATGACGGCGGGTCGGATACGAAGTGTGGCAGCGCGTGCACGCGGTCGCAGCCGTGTTTCACCTTCTCCTTCGAGGGCGCTCACGTCGAGCAGCCCGCCGAGCCGACCACGGTGCTCCGGCGCATCAGGGCGCCGAACCTGCCGGGTCGTCGGCTCCGATCGGAATCAGCGGGGAAGGGGTGGGGCGGTCGTGCCGAAGGCGCGCTCGGCGGTGGTCGCCACCCAGAGCGGGAACTGATCGACGGGTATCGCCGGCGATGCCGGGAAGTCCGGGCGGACCGTCGCCGCAGGGAAGAATGCGACCTGGCAGCGCCGACACAGCCATGCCGCCCGCCACACCCGGCGGTGCTGCTCCCACTGCGCCCGGGTCGGCGCCGCGCCCTGCCCCCGCCGGGCAGCGCGGCGCCGGCGCTGGGCGACGGCGTTCACGGCCAGTGCCACGCCCACCAGGATCGCCGCGACGAGGAACGGGCCCAGGGTGTAGCCGAGCCGGTAGGAGACGTCGGAGCTGCTGCCGTCATCGTCGGTGAGCAGCCCGCGAACCCCTGACACGGCCAGGAGACCGGCCAGGCAGAAGAGGGCGATCGCGGCGCCGCTCATGCCGGCCGGCTCGGGCGGCGAGGACAGCAGCGCGCGCGTCGCCTCGTCGAGCGGCCGGTCGATGTCCACGAGGGACTGCGCCACGGTGGCGGACTCGTCCGACGCGGCGCACTGCGGGCAGGGGGCGTTCATGGCGGGGTGGCTCCTGGTGAGAACGGTGGACCTTCGGTGAACGCGTAGTACACCACAGGGAACTGACCACCCGTTCCACCCGAGGCCCCAGCCTCCCGGTGCCGCTGCCGCTACTGAGCTGCGGCGCGCAGTTCCAGGGTGCAGCACTTGACGCTGCCACCGGCCTTGAGTAGTTCGGTGAGGTCGAGGCCGACGGTCTCGAAGCCCCGCGCGCGCAGCTGCTCGGCCAGCCCGACCGCCGCCTCGGGCAGGACGACCCGGCGGCCGTCCGAGACGGCGTTCAGTCCGAACACGGCCGCGTCCTCGGCGGAGGCCAGCACGGCGTCCGGGTGGAGCTCCTGCAGGGTCCTGAGGCTCGCGGGCGAGAAGGCGGCCGGGTAGTACATGATCTCGGTGTTGGTGAGCACCGAGAGCGCGGTGTCCAGGTGGTAGTAGCGCGGGTCCACCAGCTCCAGGGTGACGACCGGGCAGCCGAGCACGCGCTCCGCCTCGGCGTGTGCCCGGCGGTCCGTGCGGAAGCCGGTGCCGGCCAGGAGGCGCCCGCCGACCAGCAGGTAGTCGCCCTCGCCCTCGTTGGTGAACTCGGCCCGCTGCACCCGGTAGCCCCGGGCGCGGAACCACTCGACGTACGCGGGGGCCTCGTCGGCGCGCTCTTCATGGCGGAAGCGGGCGATCAGCGCCGTGCCGTCGACCACCGTGGCGCCGTTGGCAGCGAAGACCATGTCCGGCAGGCCCGGGGTCGGCTCGATCAGCTCGACGGTGTGGCCGAGGTCGAGGAAGAGCGCGTGCAACTGCTCCCACTGGGCGATCGCCCGCTCCCCGTCGGTGGGCTTGTCCGGGTTCATCCAGGGGTTGATCGAGTAGTCGACGGTGAAGTGCGTCGGACGGCACATCAGGTAGTGGCGCGGCCGGGCGGTGCGGGGGGTGTCCGCGGACATGGGCGGGTCTTCCTTCCGACGGGGTGAGCGGACGGGCGCCGGGCGGGGTGACGGGGTGAGGTTCCCCGGCGGCATCGGTCGGCCTCCCGAAGGCTCCGGCACGTGCTCCGGAGGCTCACCGCGGGAGGTCGGTCGCGGTGAGCCTCCCGCCCCCGGCGATCAGGCACGTGACCGGGGTGTGTACGGCGGCAGGACGGAAGTGATCCACCTCGGGCCGGCCACCCGGTGGGGGAGACGTTCGCCTCCTTGCCCCGTGACGGCCGCCTCGGCGTCCTCCCGGCCGGGGGCGTGGGCCGTAGAGTCCCGACCGTGACCGCCACCGCCGACCTCGCCGCCACCGCCGACCCCGCCGCCACCGCCGACCTCGCCGCCACCGCCGACCTCGCCGCCACCGCCGACGTCGACGCCGATTCCACCGGCACCGACAACCCCGGCACCGTCGCTCCCACCACCGCGTCCTGGCGCGAGACTTCGCGCACCACCGTCTTCTCGAAGTTCGGCCGGGCCGTCGACCGCGTCGGCTTCCGCCTCCCCGACGGGGCCCAGGAGGTCTTCTACCTGAAGCGCGAGCGCGCGGCCGGTGCCGTGCTCGCCCTCACCCCGGACCGGCGTGTCGTTCTCGCCCGCCAGTACCGGCCGGGACCCGGGCGCGTCCTGTGGGACCTGCCGGGTGGCTACCTGGACCCCGGTGAGCAGGCGGCCGACGCCGTCGCCCGGGAACTGCTCGAGGAGACCGGCTACAAGGGCGACGTCGAGGCGGTCGGGGCCTACTGGCTGGATGCCTACACCGACGCCCGCCGGTACGCGTTCGTCGCCACCGACTGCGTCCCGGTGGCCGAACCGCAGCTGGAGCAGACGGAGTTCATCGATGTCGTGACGCTCTCCCTGGACGAGTTCCGTTCCCGGGTGCTCCGCGCGGGACTGATGAGTGACACCGCCGCCGCCTACCTCGCCCTGGACCACCTGCGGCTGCTGTAGGGCGTTACCGGCCCCTCCTCACGCAGCCGAAGGCCCGGGGTCGCCGGTCAGGGTGCACTTTGCCGTCGCCCCGTGTGTCCGCCCGGGGCGGCGGTCGGTCGCGTCCTAGCGTGGCCCGGAACGATCCGGGCGCCACGCCGCCGGGATCCCGGTCCTACGGAGGCATCTCGACCATGACCGTCAGCCTGCCCGAGCTCACCGGGGACTACGTCCTCGACCCGGTCCACAGCCGGATCGGCTTCGTCGCCCGCCACGCCATGGTGACCAAGGTCCGCGGCGCATTCCACAAGTTCGACGGCACCGCCCACCTCGACGGCGCGGACCCGGCCCGCTCCACCGGCCGGGTGGTGATCAAGGCGGAGAGCATCGACAGCGGTGTCGAGCAGCGCGACCAGCACCTGCGCACCAACGACTTCCTGGACGTTCCCAACTTCCCCGACATCACCTTCCGTACCACCTCGGTCGAACCGCGCTCCGACACCGAGTACCGCGCCACGGGCGACCTGACGATCAAGGAGACCACCCGCCCGGTCAGCATCGACTTCGAGTACACGGGCAACGCCGTCGACCCCGACGGCAACCTACGGGTCGGCCTGGAGGGATCGGTGACCATCTCCCGCAAGGACTTCGGCGTGACCTGGAACGCAGCCCTGGAGGGCGGCGGCGTGCTGGTGGGCGACAAGGTCGTCCTGGAGTTCGACCTCTCCGCGATCCGGCAGGGCTAGATCCGGTGTCGCGTGGGTAGGGTCTGGCCCAGCCGCCCGAGACGGTCCCCGGGCTCCGGTGGACCAGGCGTCGTCGATGCGCAGCCGCCGGATCGGCCGGCGGCTGCCGTCCCGCGCCGGCGCCGCCGACGTCAGACGGGCGGCCGGGCCGGGCCCAGGCGCTTCCGGTGGACCGTGGAGCTGTGCCGGACCGTCATGCCGACCCGCAGGTAGAGGGCCAGCGCGCCGGTGTCCGAATGCGTCCAGAGGGAGCAGGTGTGCCGGCCCTGCTGCTGGAAGGCGCGGAAGGCGTGCCGCAGGAGCAGACGGGCGATACCCCGGTTGCGGTGGTCACGGCGGACTGCGACCTGTTCGAGGTACCCCTCGCCGGTTTCGGGAAGGTCCAACGCGATCGCCCCGCCCACCAGTTGGTCACCGGCGAAGGCAAGCGGCGACATCGCCGGGGCGAAGGCGGGACGCTCGACGGTGTGCCGGGCCCACTCCTCGTAGTCCATGCGTCGAGGCTGCCATGCGTCGAAGGCGTCCTGGACGAGCCGGTGGGCGGCGCGCGCGTCATGCTCACCGGCCGCGCCGCCGAGACGGAACGGCCGGACGGTGATGCCCTCGGGAGGTTCGGGCACCGCGGGCACCGCCGCCTCGGCCAGGCCGAACTCCAGCTGCCACTCCGTCACCATCGGTTCGTAGCCGCGTGACCGCAGCAGGGCGACGGCGGCCGAGTCGCCGTCCGGGACGCTCTGGACGATCTGCGCGCCGCCCGCCTGCCGCGCCCGGGCCTCGGCCCAGTCCAGGAGTGCGGCGCCCAGACCGCGGCCCCGGTGCCCGGGATGGACGTCCACCTTGGACCGGCGATTCACCCAGGCATGTGCGGCGAGGTGCCCGTCCGGGGCGTGGACGAGCAACGTGTCCGACTCCGGGACCAGGCCCGGCCGGGCGAAGTCGGCGGCGACGCCTCCGGTGTCGGTCTGCGCCCGGCCGTAGAGCTCGCGCTCGCAGGCCGTGACCAGCCGGTGGACGGCGCCCAGGTCCTCGGCGCTCGCCGCGCGGGCCCGGTAGCCGGTCGGCAGTGCGGGTAGGAGCTCGGACATCGGCGGACACTCCCGGGTTGCGGACGGCAACGGCCGTGCGGCGCCCGCCGTGGGCGCCCCACCGGCCCCAGTCTTTCGTGCGCCGTCGGTCCGATCAACCGTGCCGTCTGGTCCGGTTCTTCTCCCGGTTCGGCACCGGAGGCGGTGTGGGGGCCGTGTTCAGACCTGCTCGAAGTGGAAGGCTTTGATGAAGCAGTCGCGTGGCTGGGTGACGGCGAAGACGATGCACTCGACGATCGACCGGGCCGTCAGCGGGTCGGTCGCCTCCCGGGGTGTGTTCTCCCACTGGTCGGAGAGCGGATCCGGGTTGTCGAAGTCCGGCGGGTACAGGGAGATCACCCGCACGCCCCGGCCGCGCAGGCGCTTGGAGAGGATCTCGCCGAATCCGGCCTGCGCGCTCTTGGCCGCGTAGAAGGCGTCGTGGGCGTTCGACCGGTCGTGCCCGGCCGTCCCGCAGGCCGACACCATGGTCACCACGTCCGGACGGTCGGAGGCCAGCAGCAGCGGCAGGAAGTTCCGCACCGTCAGGACGGTGCCGGTTGCGCCCGAGGCGATGGTCTCGACGACGTCGTCGTCCGAGCCGGCGAGGAGATCCGGCCCGGTCAGCCAGCGCGCACCGTTGTTGATCAGGACGTCGACACGGTCGGTACGCTCGGCGACGGCGGCGGCGAACCCGCGGATCGAGGCCGGGTCGCTCAGGTCGCAGGCGAAGGCGTGGACGGCCTCGTGCCCCAGCACACGGATCTCGTCCCGGACGGCCTCCGCCGCGGCGAGGCTCCGCGCCGAGAGGAAGACCTCGGCGCCGCTCGCCGCCAGGCGGACGGCCAGCGTCCGGCCGAAGTCCCGGCCGGCCCCGGTCACCACGATCCGCCGACCGGCCAGTGCCGTCGCTGTGGACATGCGTCACCACTCCTTGCACCGGGCGCTCCAAGAGGGCCCGGTCGTCGCGTTCCCGTTCACCGATGAGTGCGGCCGACGGTCGGTCGCCCGCCGCTCTGCTGTTCCGGCCGCTCGTCAGGACCGCGGCCGCTCCGTCCGCCTACAGCTCTGCACGCGGAAGTCCGGGTAGCCCAGGATGTGGAGCTTCTCGGACGGGTCGAGCACGTACGGGACCGTCTCGCCGGTGTCAGTGAACCCGAGCCGCCGGTAGAACGCCCGGGCCCGCGGGTTGTCCTCGTGGACGCCCAGGGTCAGCTGCGCGGCCTCGGTGTGCTCCCGCGCGAAGTCGATCGCCGCGTCCATCAGCGCGACGGCGGGCCCGTCCGGGCCACGGTGCGCGGGCGACACGTACACGCCGTGGACGTGGGCGTGGTCGGGGATGTCCGGGAGCGGTGCGGCTCCGGCCATCCCCACCCAAGCCCCGGACCGGTCGCGGGCGGCGAACAGCGCCGATTCCCCCGACGTCGCCCCGGCGGCCGCCTTCGCCCGCCAGTAGGCGTCGTCGCGGGCGGCGGCCTCGGCGAAGGACTCGTCGAACGCCTTCGGTGAATCCCGCAGCGCCTCCAGCCGGATCGCGCGGAGTTCGCGCCAGTGCCCGGCGGCCACGCGTCGGATGCGGTGGGTCATGGTCCTCGTTCCCTTGATGTGCCGACGTCAGTTCTAGTGGATCAAGGTGCCGCGAACATCGGCCGGATGTCCTCGGCCGTGAGGGCGTGGGCCTACGACCACGGGCGTAGGCCCACGCCACCCGCGGCCCGACCGGGGCGGGCGACCGGTGTGCCGGTCCCGGGGCCGGTTGCAGCCCCGGGAGCGGACCGTGGATGATCGGCGCCGTGTTGTTCGAGTCCCTGTCCGTCGCCGCGCTGGTCGTGGTGCTGGTCTGTGCGGTCGTCCGTCCTTTCCGCTGGCCGGAGGCCGCCTTCGCGGTACCCGCCGCCGGCCTGGTCGTCGCAACGGGGGCGATCGGCCGGGCGGCCGCGGGGGAGGAGGCCGCCCGGCTGGGCCCGGTGATCGGCTTCCTCGCCGCGGTACTGGTCCTGGCCAAGCTCTGCGACGACGAAGGGCTCTTCCACGCCTGCGGTACCTGGATGACCCGCTGGGCGCGGCGCAGGCCGCGGCGGCTGCTCGGCGCGGTCTTCGCCCTGGCCTCGCTGATCACCGCGGCGCTCAGCCTCGACGCGACCGTCGTCCTGCTCACTCCGGTCGTCTTCGCCACCGCAGCCCGGATGGGCGCCCGGCCGGCGCCGCACGCCTACGCGGCCGCCCACCTCTCGAACACGGCCTCCCTGCTGCTGCCGGTGTCGAACCTGACCAACCTACTCGCCTTCACCGCCACGGGCCTGACCTTCACCCGCTTCGCCCTGCTGATGACGCTGCCCTGGCTGGCCGCCATCGCGGTGGAGTACGCCGTCTTCCGCCGCTTCTTCGCCGCGGACCTCGACGCACCCGTCCAGCCCGGGGACGGGCAGGAACCGCCGGAGCTGCCGCTGTTCGCGCTGGTGACCGTCGGCCTGACGCTGGGAGGCTTCGCGGTGGCCTCCGCGGTGGGCGTCGACCCGGTCTGGGTGGCGGCGACCGCCGCCGCCGTCATGGCCGTCCGTGCCTTGGCCCACCGCCGCACCACCCCGGTCGCGATCCTGCGCTCGACGGCGCTGCCGTTCCTCGCCTTCGTCCTCGCCCTCGGCGTCGTCGTCCGTGCGGTCGTCGACAACGGCCTCGGTGACGCACTCGGTGGTGTCCTCCCCGCGGGTACCTCGCTCCCGGCGCTGCTGGGCACGGCCGCCGTCTCCGCGCTGCTCGCCAACCTGATCAACAACCTGCCCGCGGTGCTCGCCCTCGTTCCGCTCGCCGCACCCTCCGGCTCCGGGGCCGTCCTCGCGGTGCTGCTCGGGGTCAACATCGGCCCGAACCTCACCTACGCCGGCTCCCTGGCCACCCTCCTGTGGCGGCGCATCACCCACCACCACGAACACGACGTCCAGTTGCGGCAGTTCACCCTCCTCGGCATCCTCACCGTCCCCGCCGCCTGCTCGCCGCCACCCTCGCCCTCTGGGCCGCCCTCGCCACCGCCGGCGCTTGACGGCGCCCCGTCGGCGGCCGGTCCGAGCGGCGCCGGGGACGCCGCGAGAGTGTCAACTCAGGTGCCCACCCAGCCATGCGCGAGTGAACGCGGAGATCGTGAATCCGTCGTTGATCCGACCGTCGCCAATGGCGGAACGGACCTCGGCGGAGGTCATGGGTACGAGTCGGCGGATTCCCTCGGCCGTGTCCAGGCCGCCGAAATCTCCGATCCGCGCCGTGAAGAGCGCGACGTGGTCCGCAAGGAGACCGGAATCGGCGTAGAGAACGCCGAGCGGAGCGATCTCGACCGTGCGCGCGCCGATCTCCTCCTCCAGCTCTCTGGCGGCGTTCTCCCGGCCGTCCATTCCCTTCACACCGAAGCCACGGGGCGCCTCCAGGTGCCAGGTCCGGGTGGCGTGTCGGAAGTGCTCGATCAGGAGGATCGCGTCGCGGAGCATCGGAAGAATGACGACACCGGTGTTGTCTTCTGTCGTCAGAATCCTTGTGTACAGTCCGAGGCGGCCGTCCGGAAAGCGAACGGGATCGCGCACGACGGTGATGTACCGGTCGGAATGGACCAGCCCTGATTCCGGGGGCGACGCGCCCGCTGCCGCGATCGCGGCAGCGATCTCGTCCGGATCGCTGAGGATGTCGATACCTCCGGGAGTGTTCACGAATCTCTCGGGGTGTCGTGCGCGTAACTGGGCGTAGCGGATCATGGAGTTCGCCATTGCACTTCTCCGCGGTCTCGTCGCATGAACGAGGGCTGTCTTCGGGTCGGGGGTTTCCATACCCTGCCGAAGGTGCCACGCTGGAGACAGCGGGCCAAAGATCCGGGGAGGCGTCGTGGAAACCTTCCGCCGCATGGGTGTAAAAGACCTGGAACTGTCCGCAGTGGTGGCCCAGTCGCTGGACAATCAGTGGGTTCCACCGGGACTCCTGTCTGAGATGTTAGCCGATGGAAGATCGCTCCTGGAGGTCGAGGAGTCGTTGTGGGAGGTCGCCCGCGCCGATTATATTCGCTCTCTCTTGAACTCTCCGCAAGTGCTGGTCAATCGGGCCTTTCTGTACAACAATCCGATGGTCTTCCGGGACTTTTCCCGGGGATCTCCGGACCGCGAGGCGTTCATCTCGCTCCTGTCGTCCGGCGGAATCGTGCAGATCCTGGTGAACGAGCGGACCCCGGCCGACCGCCCCACGGCCGTCGATGACAGCAAGGCGCCGAACTTCTCGGTCCTCAGTGACGGGTGGGCCGCGTGGAGTGGTGTTGCCGGCGAGGCCTACGTCCACAGCCTGAAGTTCGACTGGGCGGATTCCGTGGGGAACTCCGGCCAGATCATGGGCCGGCTCGGCCGGACGTTCCCCCAGCGAGTCATGTCGCTCGTGACCTTGCGAAAGGCGGATCTGGCAAGGGACCTCGGCGTCAGTGAGGCGAGCGCCGAAGAGCTGAAGCAGGTCCTCCGGCAAGTGGCCGACGCCTGTTCGGAGCTTTCGTCCACAGAGACCGTGGTGACGCGCGAGGCGCTGTACAAGCGATTCGTCATCGTCGACCGCACCGAACCCGCGGAAGGCAGGTACGACCCGACGAAGCCGTACTCCGGATTGATCAAGCAGCTGCTCGACCTCGCGTACAACGTGAATCTCGCCGTCGGTATCGAGACCCTGGCGCTCACTCCGGCCAAGGGCCTTCATCGAACCGTCCTGCAGGAATGGGAACCTCCCCGGCGGGATCCGGGAACCCAGCTGTCGGCCCACGAGCTCGCCACCCTCCTGCGGGGTGTCGCCTTCGACTACCTGCAGGAGACCATGTACCTGGAGAGCTTCAAGGATCTCTCCCTACGGGACGTCGTCGCCGTACGGGAGTCCGATGAATGGACGCTCTACCGGGCCCGGCTCGACTCCTTGCTCGCTGCGCCCCTGGAGATGTTCAACGACGAGGAGAGCGGCGCGGCCGCGCTGATGCGTTCGTACATCGATGTACTGCAGATCTGCACGAACACCCTCCGGTCCCACCCGGTGCCAGGTCTCTCGCCGAATCGTGCGCGGGATTTCGTGGTCTCCATCGTCGTGGAGGCGGCGGGTGCCGCTCTGAACTACTGTCTGGCTCCGCACGGCGCCGAGGTCGCGATCGCCGGTGCGGCCGCGGGTCCGGTTGCCGCGCAGGCGGCCAACGTGGTCGTGCGGCTGAGTGTGCGTGGCTGGACCGGGAGGCACAGGCAGAAGTTCTGGACGTCGGAGCTGGACAGCAGGGTGCAGGTGATCACGGGCTGGGTCGATTCGGCCCAGGAGTTCTGGGAGGAACTGCTCGCACAACTGGACGATGTCCCCGGCACCGAGGAGGCACGGGAGATCCTGGCGACCAGGAATCGGGCAGCTGCGCTGGAGGGTGGCCCGGAAGCGGACACGCTGTCACCGATCTGACCGCCGTCCGCGAAGTCGTACCGGCGGCCTAGCATGAGGCTCCGCTGATCATCTTTCAGGCCCGGCCGTCGGTGACGCCGTGTCCGTCCAGTGCGAGGAGCCGTGCCATGTCGTCCATCCCGCCCGCCGTGCCGCCGTACGCGGTGCCCTGCCCGAACCCGGCCGGCTCCGGGACGCGCCACGCGCTGGTCGACCCGGACGGACGGTTGCTCCGGGAGCCGGACCTGAGTGGGGTCGGGCCGTTCCACGCGGACGGCTTCGGCGGGTTCGTCGCGCCCGCGGCCGACGGGGACGGGCGCTGGGGCTACCTCGACCATCGCGGCGCGTGGCTGGCCGAACCGGAGCTACGGCACGCCGGCGCGTTCGAGGAGTTCGGCCTCTCCCGGTTCCAGGCCGCCGACGGCCGCTGGGGCTACGCCGGATCGGACGGTGCGCCCGTGATACCCCCGACCCTGGTGGAGGCCTACTCCTTCCGGCACGGCATGGCCGTCGCCGCCACCGAGGACGGGTGGTGCTACATCGACGGCGCCGGGAGCATCGTGATCAGCGGGCCGTTCAGCGGTGTGGGTGCGTTCGGGCCCAACGGGCTGGTCGGCGTGCGAATGGCCGACAGCGGGCTCTGCGGCTACCTGGACCGCACGGGCCGCCAGGTCATCGAGGCGCGGTTCGACGGGGCGTCCCCGTTCGGGCCCCACGGAGTGGCGCCCGTGCGAATGGGGAAGAGATGGGGTCTGATCGACGAGGCGGGTGAGTGGGTCGTGGAGCCCTCCTACCCCCGGCTGGACGCGTTCGCCGAGAACGGCCTGGCGTACGTGCTCGGCGGCACCCTCGGGAACCACTACAAGGGCTTCGTGAACGCCCGTGGCGAGTTGGTGATCAAGGCGGACAACCGGATCTCGGACACCTTCGGCGCCGGCCTGGTCCGGTTCGACGACGACTACCTGCACGGCTACCTGGATGCCACCGGGGAGGAGGTCATCGATCAGCAGTACGAGTGGGCCGAGGACTTCGACGAGGGCGGCGCAGCGGTGGCCCACTTCTTCGACATCGGGGAGGACGGCGACCCGCAGGCGGCCGCGGCCGCCGAGGCGCGGCCGCCCGGCCGGGCGTGGGGCGTCCTGCGTGCCGACGGACGGTTCTTCCCCGTCGCCCACCCCGAGCCGCTGACCGACGCCGACGGCTGGATCCTCGGCTTCCGCGGTGGGTTGGCACCCTTCGTCACCGGCGACGGCGGGGTCGCGTACGTCGACCGCGACGGCCGGGACGTCTGCCGGGTGCAGCCCTCCGCCGACGGCGTCGTGCTCGGCATCGTCGACCGGGCCGGTACGACGGTCTGGGAGACGGCGGCGGCCGCCGGGACCTTCGAACGCGCCGAGATCGCCCACGCCCGGGACGCGGCGGGCTACCTGGTGTACCCCGGTGCCCCGGAGCGCGACGTCGTCGACCTCGCCGGGGAACTGCTGGCGGCCGAACCCCGCCGGTTCGAGCCCTGCAGCCTGATCCTCGACGACCGCGAGGACCCCTACGAGCTCCCCGAGGGGGAGGACGAGGAGGTCGACGGCACCTCGTTCGGCGCCGCCTGCGTGGTCGCGGAGGTCAACCTCTTCGCCGAGCACCAGCACGCGTTCCCGTACCTCCAGGAGTGGACGGTCGAGCGGTTCCAGGAGATCGAGGAGGACGCCGTCGAGCGGCTGAGCGCCCGGTTCGGTGCGCCCCTGCCGGGGGTCGAGATCTACCTGCGCTGCGGCGACGGCGAGACCTCCACGGTCTGGGGCGTGGGCGAGCGGCGGCTCGTGCTGCAGTCCTGCCTCGTCGTCGGTGACGGGGACGTGGAGATTCAGCTCTGGCTCGCCGCCGTCGATCCGGAACCGTCCGACGCCCCGGCCGAGGGCGGCGCTCCAGCCGACGTCGACGCGCAGGACGCCGTGGCGGACCCCGACACCCGCCACCTCCGGACGAAGGGTTCGCACCGATGACCGACGACACCCGCCGGCCGCCCGCGTTCGCCCCTGCGATACCGCCGACCTCCGCCGTCGGCGGCCGGCGGCACCCGATCGAGGTCGACCTGGCCGGCGATTTCTACGAGGGCGCGATCGTCGTCCGCGCCGACGGCTACGTCGACCTCCTGGGCGACCTCGCCCCGGCCGGTGACCTCCTGGCCGGGCTGGAGCGCGACCGGGACGAGGACGGGCGTGCGGTCGGGGACGACGCCGTGGACGGCGACGTCGACCCGGAGGACGTGAGCGTGGCGCTCCGGGTGCGCCGCTGGCGCTTCGGCCGGCTGAAGAACTGGGCACCGCCGAGCGCCCTGGCCCAGGTGGTCCGCGACGACCTGGACCGGCTGGCCGGCCGGCTCGACGCGGGCGCGCGGTGCCTGCTGGTCCTGGAGGCCTACCTGGACGACCCCACGCCGGACCGGGCCGCGGCCCTCGTCGAGGCCGTGCGCCGGGTACCGGAGCAGGTCGACGACACCCTCGCCGGCTTCGACCAGGAACTGCGCGCCTTCGCCGGCCGGCAGAGCAACGAGTTCGACGTCGACCGGCTGCGCACCCGGCTCCCGCAGCGCGCCGTGCTGCGGGCCCGGATCGACCACGAGCAGGCCGCCACGGCCGGTGATCCGGCACTGCGCAACGGTCACCTCGTCCCGGTGGGCTACGGCGGGCGCCGGTACGCCTCGGTCACCCACGCCTACTGGGCGCTGTCCACCCGCGACGTCGGGATCCGCGCCGCCGTCGAGGCTGCCGCGACCGCGCCCGAGGCCGAGGCGCTGGCCCACCGCGCCCCGCGCACGCAGCGGTGGGACCAGGTCCGCTCCGCCCTGCTGACGGACCTGATCCGCGCCAAGTACGCCGAGCACCCTGCGCTGGCCGAGGCCCTGCTCGCCACCGGTGACCGCCCCCTCGCCGCCGGCGGCCCGGCCATGGGCTTGCTCGCGCACCGCGCGCAGCTCGACGGCGGCCGTGCCCGCGCGGACGTCCTCCTCGAACTCGTCCGCGCGGAGCTGGCCTTCGACGCCTCGCCGGTCTTCCGCTGACCTCTTGCTGCCACCCCGGGGCCGTGCCACCGCTCGCCGAGCAGTGGCACGGTCCCGGCGTCGCCCGGTCCGCGGTCAGCGTGTCCGCAGTTGCATGAGTGATCGTCAAGTTTGCATACCGGTAGGTAAGTTGATGCTTCCAAACCGGTTCCCCGGCGGGGTGGCGACTGCTACGCTCCCGGTCGGCTGACCGAGCCGAGATCCTTCTCCTTCGTGCCCTCGATGGGAGGTGAGGGAACATGTTGAGCTTCTCCAGTCAGGTTGGGAGCACCGCCACCGGCGGTGCGTTCGTCCAGGTCGCGCCGGGAGCCAGCACCACCTGTGGCGGCGGTAACTGCTGCTGCAGCTCGTGCTGCAGCTGGTAGCCACCGGTGTCGGGCGGAGGCGGCCGCCGGCGGCCGCCTCCGCCCGACAAGCACGCCGCACGCCCGTATGCGCTCCGCAGCTCACCAGCACCCCGCACAGCAGCACCCCGCACGTCCGAAGGACCGCACATCCCGTTCGCCGCACAGCCGCCCGCAACCCTCGTCGAGCGAAAGGCCGAGATGTCACTGAAGGACTCCGAAGAGGCCGTGTCCGACTACCTGGGCCGGAACGCCCACGTGTCCACCGTGGCGGCGTTCGGGCAACAGCACACCTCCGTGTCGATGTACAGCGCGACGACGGTGGTGCGGGCGCCGGAGTCGGTTGTGCGGGGCCGGTGGAGTCCGGCCGTGCACGGCTTCGTGGGGGAGGAGCTGCTGCTCAACCACCGGCGCAGCGGCCGGGACCTGGGCATGCAGTTGGGGGTGTCGCGGTTCTACGGCCACGACGCCGTCCTGTCCAGCGCGCACAGCGACCTCCGGGAACGGCTGGACGGCGCGATCGTCCTGCCCGCGCACCGGCGGCTGCGCGCCGGCCTGACCACCACGGTGGCCGCGCGGCGCAGCGGCCGGGGCTTCTCCGGGAAGCCCGTCGGACTGGACGAGTTGGCGACCGTCCTCTGGCACGCGCAGGGCGTCTCCGGCAGTCTGCCGGTGCCCACCGCCCAGGACGGCGACGCCGCGGTGGCGCTGCGCAACGCCCCCTCCGGCGGCGGCCTCTACCCGGTGCGGCTCGCGGTCCTCGCCCAGCACGTGAAGGGGCTGGCCCGGGGCGCGTACGAGTACCAGCCGCACAGCCACACGCTGCTGCCGCTCGGCGCGACGCCGTCCGCGGTGGACCTGGCCCGGCAACTGTTCACGGCGGACGTCGAGCTCGACAAGGTCGCCTTCGCGCTGGTCTACGTCTACGACCTGTACGCCAACTCGCAGAAGTACGGCGACAGCGGGCTGGTCTTCGCCCTGATCGAGGTCGGCGGGATCTCCCAGAACGTCCACCTGGCCCGGACCGCACTCGGCATGATCGGGTGCGACCAGGGCGGGTACGACAAGCAGACCCTGGAGAAGACCCTCGGCTGCGACGGCACGTCGCGCCATGTCGTCCACCTGACGCTCCTCGGACACGGAGAGGCCTGATCATGACCGTCGCACCGTCCGAGCCGGGGATCGTCCTGGCGACGTCCGTCCGGCTCCTGGCCGTCGAGCCGGGGGTCGTCCGGCTGCGCTGGGGCATCTGGAACTTCTCCGAGGTCAACGTCGACCTGCGGGCGGAGTCCCCCGCGGTCCGGGCCGCGATGACCGCGCTGTTCGAGACGCTGGCCGCCGGCAAGCCGGCCGACGGGTCGTTCGCGGAGACCGCCGACCTGACGCCGGTCGAGCGGGCCAACCTCCGGCTGGCCGTCAACGAGCTGCGGCAGGCCGGGTTCCTGGCCCACGACCGTCCGTCCGAGCACGGCGCCGAGATGGCCCGGGCCCTGCTCGGCAACCTCGACCTGTACGGCGCCGGCGAGTCCGTCGACGCCACGGTCGGCTTCGCCGCCGACTCGCCCAGCGCCACCGCCTACCTCTCCGCCCAGGCGGAGACCCTCGGCGTGCCGCTGGAACCACTGCCGGCCGGCTTCCTGGACGGCCTGCGCAGCGCCGACCTGACCTCCGGGATGGGAGGCCTGGCGGCCGCAGACGCGCTGAAGCGGCTGGGCGCGGCCGTCGAGCACTGCGACTCGCTCGTCGTCCACCTCGGCCAGGCCTCGATCCTGACCCTGCGCAACCTCAACCGCCTGGTCTGCCACCTGGAGAAGCCGGTGGTGGTCGGGCTGGTCGACGGCCCGTTCGCGACCGTCGTCGGTGCCGAGAGCCCGCGCACCGGCTGCCTGGAGTGCTTCGAACAGCGCTCGCTGGCCCGACTGGAGGACCACATCGGTTACCACGCCTTCGTCGGGGCCGGCGCCTCCGCCGGCAGCGGCAGGGCCAACGGCGTGGAGTCGCTGATCTGCGCCCACCTGGTGAACGAGGCCGTTCTGCTGCGCTCGCTCGGCACCTCGCGGTTCCTCGGCCGGGCGCTCAGCGTCTACCTGCCGACGTACGAGATGCAGGCGCAGGACGTGCTGCGCATCGGGACCTGCCCGGCCTGCGGCCACGTGGCCCGGGACATCGTGCGCGAGATCAACTTCAGCAGCCGGGTCGTCGTCGACCGCCACGTCCGCGAGGCGCTCGGAGGAGGCCGATGAGCGGCATCCCGACCCGGGGTCACCCGGGGATGGCCGAGGCGCTCGCCCGCTACGGGCGGATCGGCGGCAACCAGGGCGGGATCCTGCCCGGCATGCTGGTCTCGGTCGCCGCGATCGACGGTGAGCCGTACCTGCGCTCGGCCACCGCGGCGATGCCGCAGTACCACCGCCTGGCGCTCGGCGACCCGCACCTGCAGATGCAGTACCACCTCGCCGGCTACGGCTCCACCAACGAGGAGGCGGTGACCCGGCTCACCGGCGAGTCGGTGGAGCGCTACGCGGCGATCATGGCGATGCCGCTGTTCGCGGACCGGATCGAGTACGCGTCCTACCGCTCGCTGTCGTCCCGGCACCGCTGCCTGCCGCTGGAGCTGCTGGGCATCTTCGACGCCGAACAGCAGCGGGTGCTCGCCCGGATGATGCACCGCTACTCGCCCGAACTCCCCACCGAGGACGACGTCATCGCGTGGATCGCCTGCCCGTCGCTGACCCGGCCGGGGGAGGAGGTCTACCTGCCGGCGCAGCTGGTCTTCCTCGGATTCCGCAGTGACGCCGGAGCCGGCGACAAGCTGTTCACCCCGTCCTTCTCCACCGGGACGGCCGCCCACGTCTCGCTGGACAAGGCGCTGCTCGGGGCGCTCGTCGAGGCCGTCCAGATCGACGCCTTCGTCCTCAACTGGTACACCGGGGCCCGGGCGCCGCTGATCGACCTCGACGAGGACGGCCGGGCACTGCTGGCCGCGGCGGGGCTGGCACCGGACGGGCCGTACGAGGTGCGGGCGAGCTACCTCACCCGGCCGGACCTGCCGCTGCCGAACATCGGGGTGACCCTGGTGCGCCGGGACGGCAGGCTGCCGTACATCGCCTTCGGGCTCCAGGCGGACCCGCAGCCGCGCCAGGCGCTGCTGCGGGGGGCCGCCGAGGCGACGGCGATCCTCGGCATCGGCATGTTCAGCACCGTCTTCGACCTGCCCAACGTGCACTTCGCGCAGACCGGTTCGGCGTACACCGACCTGGACACCAACGTGCTCTGGTTCGCCGCGCCAGGGGATGCCGGGCGCAAGCTGGCCGCCGTGGAGAGCCGGACCGCCGGGCGGGTCGACTTCGCCGGACTGCCCGGCTACGCGGTCGACGACCGGACGGCGATCCACCGGCTGCTGGCCGAGCTCGCCGGTGTCAGTGAGTGGGCGGGCTACCTGGACATCACGCCGCCGGAGCTGGCCGACACGCCGTGGCGGGTGGTCCGGGCGGTCGTCCCGGAGCTGCTGAGCATGTGCCTGCCCGGGTTCCCCCCGAAGGGACATCCGCGGATGCTGAGCCATGGGGGTGTGACCCATGTGGTCCCACACCCGCTCCCTTGAGTGCCTGGTGCTGGTGGTCACCGTCGCACCGGCCGAACTGGTGCGCGTCGCAACGGCGTTCGGCCCCGGCGGCGGCCTTGGTGGAGGCCCCGGCGGCGGGACGGGCGGCTCGGGCCCGGCGAAGGGCGGTGCCGGTGCCGGCGGCGGACGGGGCCGGGCGGTGTGGCTCGCGCTGCTCGGCGCCCCGGCGGCCTACCTGGTGGTGACCGGCCTGGCCCTCGCCGTCGCGGCGAGCGGTGGGTTCGCCCCGGACACGTTGACCGACTGGCGGGCCGACGCGTTCTGGCTGCCGGCCGCCGTCCTGGTCGGGGCCGCGCTGGTGGGCGCGGAGTTCCTGGTCGGCGCGTTGCCACGACTGCTGCGGGGCGCGCACGGGCTGCGGCTCGCGGTGCACCGTTCGAGCGGCGTGGCGACCTCCGGGTACGCCGCCGCCGTCCTGGTCACCGCGGTCGCGGAGGAACTGCTCTACCGGGGTCTCTGGGTCGGCCTCCTGCACCAGCGCCTGGAGTTGCCGTCCGGCGCGGCGATCGCCGTCGCGGCGCCGGCCTACGCGCTCGGGCACCTCTTCTTCGGCGGCCTCGCGGTCGTGCAGAAGACGCTGTCCGGAGCCGTCTTCGGCGTGCTCCTGGTGGCCTCCGGAAGCCTGGCGGTGCCGCTGGTCGCGCACCTCGCCCAGAACGCCGCCGTCCACCTGCTGGCCGTCCGTCAGGAGCGTGCCGGCCGGCACCCGACGGACGGCCGGTGGACACCGGACGGCGACACCGAGACCCCCGGCACGCGGGAGGCGACCCGATGAGCGCGCCCGGGTACGCCGGGCTCTGCGCTGTCGTGGTCGCCGGCTGGCTGGCGCTGTACCGCGTGCCGTTCAACGACCCCGCCCGGCGCCGGCGGACGGCACTGCGGCTCGCCGGCCGGACCGGACAGAGCCCGGACGCCGCGTTCGCGGTTTTCGGTACGCTGCTGTACCTCGGGCTGGGGGCGCTGGCGCTGACCGCGCTGCTCGCAGCCACCCCGCTCTCCCTCGGCGACCTGGTCGGACGGCCCACCCCGGCCACGGCGCTCGCCCTGCTGCTCGCGGTCCTCGGCACCTCCAGCGCCAACATCCTCTGCGTGTCGCTGCTCTACCGGGCCGATCCGCGGGTCGACGTCCCGGGCGAGATCGCCCGGGTCCAGTGGATCGCCTCGATCCTGGCGCTGCCCCGGCACTACCGCTGGATCATTCCGGCGGCCGCGGCCCTCTTCGAGGAACTGCTCTTCCGCGGCGCGGTCCTGCTGGGCTTCGGCGCGCTCGGCAGCGGCTTCGGCATCGCCCTCGCCGTCAGCACCTGCCTGTTCGCCGCCGGCCAGGTCGCCCTCGTGTCCACCCCGGTCCAGGCGTACGTGCTGGGCACGTCGAGCGTGACCCTCGGCGTGGTCGGCGGCCTGCTGACCGCGGCCACCGGCGGCGTCCTGCCCGCCCTGGCCCTGCACATGTCCTTCGCCGGCTTCTACACCCACCTCAGCGCCTCCGCGGGAGCGCGCACCACTCCCAGGAGGCTCACCCTTTGACCGTGAACCAGCCGTCCGCCGATCCGACGGTGGAGGAATCGGACACCGGGGCCGTCGTCAGGGTCGACCGACTGACCGTCACGTACGGTGCGCTCACCGCCGTGCGCGACGTCTCCTTCCGGATCCCTCCCGGGGAGGTGTTCGGGCTGGTCGGGCCGAACGGCGCGGGCAAGACCTCGATCGTGGAGGCGGTCGGCGGGCTGCGCCGGCCCGCCCGGGACGGCGCGATCTCGGTCTGCGGCCACGACCCCCGCACGGACCGCGAGGCCGTCACCCGCCTGGTCGGGATGCAGCTCCAGGAGTCGCAGTTTCCCAGCCGCGCCCGGGTGGGCGAGCTGTGCGAGCTCTACGAGGCGATCTACCGGGCGCCCGGGGCCTCCACCGCGCTGCTGGAGTCCTTCGGCCTCGCCGACCGCCGCCGCAGCCTGATCGCCGACCTCTCCGGCGGCATGCGCCAGCGGCTCGCGCTGGCCCTCGCCCAGATCGGCGACGTCCGCCTGGTCGTCCTGGACGAGCTCACCACCGGCCTGGACCCCCACCAGCGCCGGGAGACCTGGCGCTCGGTGCTCGACCTGGCCGCGCGCGGCGTCGCGGTGCTGCTCACCTCGCACGCGATGGACGAGGTCGAGGCGCTCTGCGACCGGGTCGGCGTGCTGCGGGCCGGTGAACTGGCCGCCCTCGACACGCCGGCGCGCCTGACCGAGGCGCACGCGGGCCCGTCCACCTTCTCGATCGACCTGCGCGCCGTCGCGGACGGCGGCGGGCAGGAGGCCGGGCGGGGGGCCGGGCCCGGCGCCGTGACCGGAGGGATCGAGCAGCGGCTCGACGGCCTCGGGCTGGCCCGGCTGCCCGGCACGCCGGAACGTCCGGAGTTCACGGGGACCTATCCCGCCGACTACGACCGCATCGTCCACCTCCTCACGGACGCCGGGCTCCCGCCCTCCGCGGTGAGCCGCCGGACGCCGACCTTCGAGGACGCCTACCTGAACCTGGTCGGCGGTACCGCGCGGAAGGGGGTGGCCTGAGATGGAGACACTGTGGCCGATCCTCCGGTTCGAGTCGCGCAGGATGCTGCGCAACTTCGCCCCGGTCTTCTTCGCACTGGCCTTCCCGGTGCTGATGCTCTGCATGTTCGGCGGCATCTACGGCAACAAGCCGTCCGAGCAGTTCGACGGGCGCGGCACGGTGGACATGTCGGTGCCCGCCTACCTGGTCCTGGTGGTGTCGGTCACCGGGCTGATGAGCTTCCCGCTCGGGCTGGCCGAGTACCGGGACCGCAAGGTCCTGAAGCGCTTCCGCGCGACACCGGTCGACGCCTCCGCCTTCCTGGTCGCGCAGGGCCTGGTGAACATCGCGCTGAGCCTGGTCGGCGCGTTGCTGTTGGTGGTGGCCGGGTACCTGTTCTTCGACCTGAACCTGCCGAGCTCCGGTGGCGCGCTCGCCGCGACGGTCGGAGCGCTCCTCCTCGCGGCGCTCGCGATGTACGCGGTGGGCGGCGTGGTCGCCGCGGTGGCGAAGTCGGAACGGGTGGCGGTGGCCGTCGCCAACCTGATCTACTTTCCGATGATCTTCCTTTCCGGGGCGACCATCCCGCTGCAGATCTTCCCCTCCGGCATGAAGGCGATCAGCGACGCCCTGCCGGCGACGTATGCGGTGAAGCTCCTCCAGCACGCCTGGTTGGACAGCGCCACCGACGTCGCGCTCGACCTCGGCGTGCTCGCGGGCGTCGCCGTGGCCGGCGGAGCCGCCGCCGTCCGGCTGTTCCGGTGGGAGTAGTCGTGACCGCCGCGCACCCCCCGCTCGCCGAGCAGGTGCCCGCGACCGCCTTCCTCACCGCGCTCGCCCGCGCCGAGGCGACGGCCGACCCGCGCGGCGGCCTGCGCGACCCGTACGCCGAGCGGTTCGCCGCCCGTTGCCCGGCTGCCATCCGCCGCGTCACCCGGCATACCGCCGGGACGTCCTCGCTGGTCGCCCGGGCGATCGCCGTCGACGGGCTGCTCGCCGGCCTGCTCGGCGAGCCGGGTGCGGACGGGGGCGCGGGCGGCGGCACGGACGAGGGCGCGGGCGGGTGCACCGACCAAGGCACCGGCGGCGGGGCGGCGCCCTGGGAGGTCTGCGTCAACCTCGGCGCGGGCTTCGACGCCCGCCCCTACCGTCTGGCCTGGCCGGCCCACTGCCGGGTGATCGAGATCGACTGCGCGCCCGTGCTCGACCTGAAGGACCGCCTGCTGCCGGCCGGGGCCGCGCCCGTCCCGGTCGAGCGGCTGCGCTGCGACCTGCGCGACGTCGCCGCCCTGGCGGGGCTCCTGCGCCCCCGCACGGCCGGCCGGCGGGTCCTGATCCTCGCCGAGGGCCTGCTCGCCTACCTGCCGGACGCCCAGGTCCGAGCACTCGCCGCGGAGCTGGCCGGGATCGGCACCGCCTGGATCTGCGACGTCCTTTCCGTCGCCTCCGCGCAAGGCCTCACCGCGGCCGCCCACACCGCCGGGACACCGCTGACCATGCACGGCCTCGCCGACCTCACCCCGTTCGAGGCCACCGGCTGGCGGTGCGAGCACCTCGACCTCCTCCCCACCGCCCAGCTGTCCCCGCGCCCGGGCGCCACGGCCCGCCTCCTGCCCGACAGCGTGCTCCGGCTGCGCCGAGACCGATGACCTTCCGCCGTGCCCGCGCCGCCCGGGCAGGGCGCGGTGGGGCGGTGGTGGGGGCGCTCGTACAGGTCGGAGCGCTCGTACAGGTCGGAGCCGTGATCGCCGGCAGGTGACCGTCCGCCGTGCGGCCGGTTCGTCGGAATCGCGGCGCCGGGTGCTCGCGGCCCCTACGAGGTCGAGTTCGTAAGTGCTTCGGGGGTTGATCATGCGGCGAGGTGGAAGGAGGGGTCTTCCTGGCGGTCGGCGGTGTGCCGGTCGAGCCTGGCCCGCAGATCGTCCAGGTCGGAGGTGGTGAGCTTCCACCGGAACGGCTGTGCCGTGGCGTTGTAGCGGTCTTCGAATGCTCGGAGCCGGTCCCCGACTTGGGTCAGGTCGGTGAAGTCGTCGGGTGAGACGACCTTGCGCTGCACGACGGAGAAGTAGATCTCCACCTGGTCAGGCCATGAAGCGTGCACGGAGGTGTGGACCATCACCGTGTTCGGGAAGGCCGCGGTCAGCCGGTCGGCGGCCTTCTGGCCGGGCTGGGAGGAGCCGTTGTCCGCGATCCAGAACACCCGTTCGGCGCTGCCGTAGGGTTCCTGGCTCATGACCTGGGTGACCAGCTTCATGAACGGGTCGATGCCGGTGCGTGGTTCGGTGAGGCCGAACACCTACCGCACGGTCGATGTCTTAGGCGGCGAGGTAGGCCAGGGCGCCTCCGCGGCCGTGGGTGTGGTTCACGCCTGCTCGGCGAACCGGCCCCGCCAGGTGCGCACGGTGTCGAGGTGCAGGCCCATCTTCAGACCGCCTGCTTCCTCGCTTCCCCGGGCGCCCGGCACATCACCGGACAGACCATCCATGTCGACGGAGGCGCCTTCACCATGCGGTAGCGCCTTTCGCTCCTGGAGCGGCTGACGAGGCGACATGCGCACCATCGGACCCGGAGCAAACCCTGAAGGGCTTCCGGAACGAACCGCCGAGCTCATGAGGAGTTCGTCGCGGGTACGGCTCCGGTCCGATTCAGCGGCGGATCAGGACGGCGGGTTCCGAAGCGAAAGCTCACCACCAGCCGGCCTCCCTCCGCCACGGCCGGCGTCTTCACCGGTAGGGGGAAGACGAGTGGGGCCCGGGCTGCTCACGGGTGGCCAGCTCCCACACCCGGACCGCCCGGTCCTTCCCGCCGGTGACAGCCACCGTGCGGCCGTCCACCCGTGCGGTCGCCACCGCCGAGACCCCCTCACCGTGCCCGGTCAGGGGCCTGCCGAGCAGCCTGCGGGTGGTCAGGTCCCACACGCGCGCCGTACCGTCCGCGCTCCCACTGACGGCGATGGGACGCCCGTCCAGCATCGCCGTCGCCACCGCTTCGACCTGGCGGGTGTGACCGGCGAGCAGGCCGCCGAGCTGCTCCCCCGCCGTCAGGTCCCAGATCCGCAGCGCCCGCCAGCTTCCGGTGACGGCGACCGGGCGGCCGTCGACCACCGCCGTCGCCACGCCGGTCACCGGGCCGGCATCGCGAAGCGGCGTGCCGAGCGGCTCGCAGGTGGCCAGGTCCCAGACCTGTACCGTCTCCTCGTGGCTTCCGGTGACGGCGACCGCAACGCCGTCCACCACCGCCGTGGCGACGGCGTTGATCCTCGATCCGTCGGACTCGGGCGGGCCTGCGGGCGGGGTCTCGGCGACCAGCTCGCCGCTGGTGAGGTCCCACACCCGCAGCATGCCGCCCCAGCCGCCGACGACGGTGACCGTGCGGCCGTCCAGCACCGTCGTCGCCGTCGCCGTCACCCCGTAGGTGTGGCCGTCGAGGGTCTCGCCGACCTGCTGACGAGTGGCCAGATCCCAGACACGGACGTCGTGGTCGCCAGTGACGGCGACCGAACGGCCGCCGAGGTGCGTGGTCGACACGGAGCGGCCGTAGGCGAATTCGCTCAGCCCCGTCAGGGGTTCGCCCCGCCGCTTCCCGCTGACGAGATCCCAGATCAGGGCCGTTCCGTCGTCGTCGACGGTGACCGCGACCGGCCGGCCGTCCAGCACCGCCGTCGCCGCCGCCTTCACCTCGGCGGCGTGGCCGAGGAGGGTCTGCCGCAGTCGATGCTCGACCGGCTCCCCGGTGGCCCGGTCCACCCGCCACTGTGCGTCGCTCACGTTCTCCAGCCGGACGGCGGCCATGTGCGCCGCGAGTCCGGCGTCCCCGTAGCGGACGGCGTCCAGCGCCAGCAGCTGCCGGCACACCCCGGAGGCGGCGTCCCGGTGCGGGTGCAGCGAGGCCCGGTACGCCGGGGCCGACAGCCGCCCCTGCGGAATCGACGCGGCGTCGAACAGCGGCCTCGGCCGGTCCGGATCAGCCGTCACGAGGAAGAACGGCTCGGTCGACCATCCGTCAGCACGGCCTATTCCAGGCGCAGTCATGCCTGTCACCCTAAGGCCGGATCGGCCGCGCCGGGAGCGCTGCCCCGTCGTGCAACCGTCGTCGAGGCCCTCGGCGGGGTCGGGCCACGATCTTCATGATCGCCTGGCAGCGGGCGGGCAATGCGCTCTCGTTCGTGTCCGGCCCGCGGTGCGGGACCGGCGGCATCCCCCGCTCCCGGCGAGGTCGTGACCCGCTCGAACTCCTCGGCCACGGCCGGGTCGTCGCCGGGCGTCCCGGTCACGCACGGCCGCCCCCCGGCGTTCGAGCCGGTACGGGGGCTTGTGCGGCAGCCCGCCGAGGGAGATAGTTAGTTAAGAACAACTAATTACTTTCCCTCCGGCTGTGGGAGTCGCCATGCAGGTCGCGGTGCAGGACCATCCGCACGACAAGTGGGTGGCCCTGTCGAACACCACCCTCGGCATGCTGGTGGCTACGATCAACAGCTCGATCGTGCTGATCTCGCTGCCCGCGATCTTCAACGGCATCGGGCTCAACCCGCTGGAGCCCGGCAACGTCAGCTACCTGCTCTGGATGCTGATGGGGTACATGCTGGTCACCGCCGTCCTGGTGGTCACCCTCGGGCGGCTGGGGGACATCCACGGCCGGGTCAAGATCTACAACCTCGGGTTCCTGGTCTTCACCCTCACCTCGGTCGCGCTCTCCCTGGACCCGATGTCGGGCGGCGGCGGCGCGCTCTGGCTCATCCTCTGGCGGGTGGCCCAGGCGGTGGGCGGGTCGATGCTGATGGCCACCTCCGCGGCGATCATCACCGATGCCTTCCCGGCCCGGCAGCGCGGGATGGCTCTCGGGGTGAACATCGTCGCCGCCATCGCCGGCTCGTTCATCGGGCTGGTACTCGGCGGCGTGCTCGCCGAGTGGAACTGGCACTCGATCTTCTGGGTCAACGTGCCGATCGGCGTGGTCGGCACCGTCTGGGCCTACCGGTCCCTGCACGACACCGGGGTGCGCCGGCCGGCCCGGATCGACTGGTGGGGCAACCTGACCTTCGCCGTCGGCCTGACCGCCCTGCTCGCCGGCATCACCTACGGCATCCAGCCCTACGGCGGCCACACCATGGGCTGGACCAACCCCTGGGTGCTGGCCGGTCTGATCGGCGGCAGCGCCGTCCTCGCCCTGTTCTGCCTCGTCGAGCGGCGCACCCCCGATCCGATGTTCCCGCTGCGGCTGTTCCGGGATGCCTCCTTCACCGGCGGCAACGCGGCCACCCTCTTCGGGTCGGTGGCCCGCGGCGGCCTCCAGTTCATGCTGATCATCTGGCTCCAGGGCATCTGGCTGCCGCTGCACGGCTACCAGTACGAGAACACCCCGCTCTGGGCCGGCATCTACATGATCCCGCTGACCGCCGGCTTCCTGATCGCCGGGCCGGTCGCCGGCCACCTCTCCGACAAGTACGGTGCCCGGCTCTTCGCCGCCGGCGGACTCGCGCTGATGGCGGTCTCGTTCGGGGGGCTGCTCCTGCTGCCCACCGACTTCGGGTACCTGTGGTTCGCCCTGCTGATCCTGCTGAACGGGCTGGGCGGCGGGCTGTTCGCCGCGCCCAACACCTCGCTGATCATGTCGGCGGTCCCGCCCGACGCCCGCGGCGCGGCGTCGGGTATGCGCGCCACCTTCCAGAACGCCGGCATGGTGCTCTCGATCGGCATCTTCTTCTCGCTGATGGTGGCCGGTCTGGCCGGCTCGCTGCCGCGCGGGCTGGAGAGCGGGCTGACCGCACAGGGCGTCCCCGCCGACACCGTGCAGACCATCGCCGGACTGCCGCCGGTCGGCACGCTGTTCGCCGCCTTCCTGGGCTACAACCCGGTCCGCGAGCTGCTCGGCCCGGACGTCCTCGGCCAACTGCCCGCCGCCGACGCACAGACGCTCACCGGTCGGGAGTTCTTCCCCCAGCTGATCTCCGGCCCGTTCCACGACGGTCTGGTCGTGGTGTTCTGGTTCGCCATCGTGCTCTCGCTGCTCGGCGCGGTCGCCTCCCTGGTGCGGACCCGTCCGGCGGCCGCCGCGCCGGCGCCGGACGAGGGTACGGTGAAGGCCGCGCCCGGTGCCGCGGCGCGGGCGTCCCGGGCCAATCCGGGCAGCTGAGGAGGACCACCGCCCGATGGCGACGGAACCCACCCCGACCGGGGCGGAGCACCCCCTGCCCGCGGAGGATCTCGCCCGGCTCCGGCTGGCCGTGGCCCGTCTGCACCGGCAGCTGGTGCAGGCGTCCACCCGGCTGGACCTGACCTTCGCCCAGCTGTCCGCGCTGGCCCGGATCGAGGAGCACGCCCCGGTCCGGCTGGTCGACCTCGCCGCGCGCGAGGGCGTCGCCCCGCCCTCCATGAACCGCACCCTCGGGCCGCTCCACGCGGACGGGCTGATCGCCAAGGAGCCCGATCCCCGGGACCGCCGCTCCGCGTGGATCACGCTCACCGAGCACGGCCGCGCCACCATCGCGCAGATCCGCGCGCAGCGTTCCCAGCTGCTCGCCGACCGGGTGGGCCGGCTCTCCGCCGAGCAGACGGACGCCCTGCTGGCTGCGCTCCCGGTCCTGGAACTCCTCGCGGAGGAGCCCCCGGAAGCCGGCTGACGGCGTGCCGGCCGATCGCTCGGCCCCGCTCCGTGGCCAGGCTCATGCCCTGGGCGTTCATCGGGGAGATGAGGTGCGCGGCGTCGCCGAGGAGGTGGAGGCGGCCGTGGCTCATCGGGCTGGACACGACTCCGCGCAGCGGCACGACCTGTTTGCTCGTGATCGGGCCCCTGGGTTCCACGGGCGCGCCGAAGCGGGCCTCCAGTTCGCTCCAGATCCGCTCGTCCGGCCACTGCTCGACGGTGTCGGTGAGCGGGCACTGCAGGTAGACGCGGCTGGCGTCGGGGCCGCGGGTGATCCGTGCGGCGAGGCCGCGGGCGTGCACGGCCAGGACGGCCGGGGGGTCGGCCGGAGCGTCGGCCATGACGGTCAGCCAGGCGTAGCCGAACTCGTGGGTGTCGCAGGTGAGGACGTCGTCGGGGATCGCGGTCCGGCTGACACCGTGGTGGCGTCGGCTCCGGCGACGACCTCGCAGCGGAGGGTCGTCGCCGTTCCGTCGGCGTCGCGGTAGCGGACCAGCGGGCGGGTGGTGCCGATGTCGTGGAGCGAGACGTCCCGTGCATCGAAGCGCAGGTCGCCGCTTCGCGGAGGAAGATCCTGATGAGGATGCGGACGAGGACCTGCTGGGGGCAGAACGTGCCGTCCACGTCACCCTCGTCGTCGCGGCCCGGCCGCCAGCGCCGCAGCCGGCCGTCGATCAGCAGCGGGAGGCCTTCGCCGGGGTCGCCGTGGCTGTGGCCCTCGACGGCCTCGCCCAACCCCCATTCGTTCAGCACGCGCACGCCGCCGGCGTCGGGGGCACCGGCGCGCTGGCGCTGCTCGACGTGGGCACGGCTGTGCTTCTCCAGGACGGTGCAATCGATGCCCCTGCGCAGGAGGAAGTTGCCGAGTGCGAGTCCGGCGACGCCTCCTCCGACGATGACGACGGTCGTGTCCGTGGTGGTTCGGGTCATGGGCCTTCGAGCTCCTTGCGGATTGCGGATTGGGGATTGCGGAAATCGGAAGCGCGGACGCCGGCGCCTCGGAGCATGGCGCGCGGCCGGCGCTCCACCACTGTGGGGCCCGGCCCTTGTCGCCGACCACCGGTGAATGGACATCCGATACCGGAAACCCGCCAGGCTGTCGGTGCGGCGTCCGCACTGCCCGCGCGCCGCGTCCGCCGGCGCGAGGCGCGGCCGTTGCGCCGCCCGGCCTGGTGACTGCCGGGTGTCCGGCCGACTCGACGTCGGCGCTCACCCGGCGCGGCCCGGCTCCCGCCGTGCCCACGAAGGCCCCCGGCAACGGCCCGCGGCAGTCCCGGTACCGGAACTCCTCGCCGAGCTGCCCCCGTACCGGCTGACGGCACGCCCGCCGAGCGCACCCCCCGGCCGCGGACGTGCCCGAACAGTGATGGCGTGACGGGCCGCAGCCCCCTATCCTGGCGCGGCTTCGACCGTGATCATCAGGGCGACAGGGGGACGATGATGGCAGGATCCATCGTGGTGCGTGCGGAACTGCCCGGCCTCGGCCGGGCGGGGACCATGGGCGTGGCCGTGGACGGCGTGCGGGCCGGAGTGGTCAGACAGGGGGAGGCCGCGCACTTCCCGGTGTCGGCCGGCACCCACACCGTGCAGGTCACCGCGAAGGACCGCACCCGCTCCAACACGGTGACCGTGGAGGTCGCCGACGGCGGGGAGGCTCTGGTCACCTCGCGCGGGACCGGACTCGGGGTGGCGCTCGTCCTCCCGGTCCTGGCCGGCATCGCCGTGCCGCCCGTCTTCGTCGTGGCGACGATCGTCCTGCTCGGCGCGGTGCTCTACGTGCTGCCCGGCGTGATGTTCCGCGTGCGCGCCGAGGGCGACCCGACGCTGCGGACCGCGTCACCCGTCCCGGCCGAGGCCACCGTCGGCGGTGCGGACGCGGACGGCGGCAACGGCCTCTGGTGGGAGGCCGACCCGGCGCTCGCCAAGCGGTTCGCCAAGAAGGGATCCTGACGCCGCGCCCGGCTCGGGACGGCGCGGGGAGCCGGCTCCGCAGGGCCGCCCCGGTGGTCCGAGGGCGGCCCGTCGAGGTGTCCGGGCCGCCCGGCGGCCCGGACCGGGACGTCCGACGCGGCGGCGATCAGGCCTGGCCGTCCGGACGAGCCCCGGTCACGCGCCGGCCCCGCCGGCCCGTGTGGCAGGGGCGGCACTCGCCGTCCGGCCGGTTGGCGATGCACGCGATCGTGCCGTGGCCAGCCGTGATTCCGCCCACCCCGGACTATCCCCTGGCGTACCGCAAGCTCTGCCCCACGCTGTAGGCCATGTGCGCGTTCCCGTGGCTGTCGTAGGCAAGGCAGGGCATCTCGCCACCGCCCGGATCGACGACCTCCACCGTCCAGCCGGCCAGGGGTTCCCACCGGGCCAGCTTGATCTCGCCGTCGTCGGCGTACGCGATCCGGAGCTGCCGGGAGAGCTCGGATCCGCGGGTCGGATCCTGCGCGAGCACAGGGGACGTGCGGCCCGTGACCGAATCGACGACGTCGACAATTGCGTTGCCGTCATGGTCGAAGGTTCCCGCCTTCAACGCGTCGTTGCTGACGTCGCAGTACGCCACGAACGTTTGGGGGGTCCTGCTGGCTATCGCCGTTCGGCCTGCCACGTACTGCCCTTTCTGGACGTCCTGCTCCGCGCCGAACGTGCCGTCGGTCACGCTCAGTGCGCGTTTGACGTGGACGACCGTCATAGGGGTGACCTCGTAAGTCTCGACGTACGCGAATTGGAGGCTTGCGGACTCGTTGAAACAGAGGGACGTGCTCTGCCCCGTACGGGAACTCCCGGCGTCACCGAAATTGAGGCTTTCGGCCACACGGCTCACCTTCCAGGCGTCACCGACCTTCCGCACGTACGACAGGCAGCCGATGGACTGATCCTCGAACGCGAAGTGTGGTGTGTCGCGAAGAGCGGCGTTTCCGGGCCCTCCCGGGTGCAGTGCGAAGGAGATGCCGAAGACCATCGGTTCATGAGGGGGCTGGTGCGTCGGTACGGGCTCGAACTTCCACCCCAGGTCGGGACTGTGCACGCCGTAGATCAAGCGTCGCGTACTCTCCTCGATGTAACCCAGGTGCGGATTGCCCGCCGAATCCAGCTGGAGCCAGACCCGTTCCTCGTCGCCGGCTGTGGCAAGCGGCCCGCCCAATCGCTCTCTCGTCCACGTGCCGCCGTCGCTGCTCGCGACCACGACGTGACCGTCTTTGATCGTATAGGCGATCCGGGGCGCGCCGTTCCGGTCGACAGCGAGGGAACATTGCCCGCGGACCAGCTCCGTGTGACTTGCCGTTTCGAACTGAAATTGGGTCATGACCACCCCGACGACGATGTGGGCTGTTGGAAGTCCGCCGATGTCGGGCACGTCCGGAAGGCAGGTCTCTGCAGTGAAGGGCGGAAGCAGTCGGTGATGGCCGTGATCGCTTCCCCGAGGACTCCGTCTGAACGGCCCTGATGGGGGACGCCTTCAGTCTCAATGTCCCACACGCTTCCTGCCGGTGCAGCCCAGGAGGCGCCCACGAGCAGGACGCCCCCGGCCCCCGGAAATCGGAACGTCGTCGGCCTCGGAGCCGGGGTCGCTGCGTGATCGGGTGCATGGCCTGCTCCGGCCCCGCCTGCCGCGCGGGTTCGACGGCGTGTGTCCGGAACGCGCCCCAGGTGGCGAGCCCCGGAAGACGTGCCGCCGGTGCTACCCGTCGGCCGGGTGGTGGCCGGCCGGGGCTGGGGGCCAGGTGCTGGGGGCGAGAGTGCCGTTGACGTAGGCGCGGGCGATCAGGGCGGTGCGGTTGGTGGCGCCCCAGCGACGGGAGAGGCGGGTGAGGTGGTAGTTGACGCCGTCCGCGGTCAGGCCGACCTCGCCGGCGATCCGGGCGCTCGTGTTGCCGGCGGCGGCAAGGGCGAGGATGCGGGCCTCCAGGGCGCTGGCGCTGGCGCGGGCGTGAGCGGGCTCGGTGGCGGGCCGGTCGTGGGGGCGGACGATCAGCAGGAGGTTCAGCGAGGCGTCCGGCTCGTCGCTGACGACGTTGACGGTCATCTCGCCGACCCGGTCGGTGCCGGCGGCCGTGGTCCAGGAGACCTCGACCGGGTAGCGCGAGCGGCGGCGCAGCCGGACGGCCTCGGCGATCGGGTGCAGACGGCCCGCGGTGGTCGGACGGAACAGCTCCAGCGCGTTGCGCCCGGTGAGGCGGCCAGGGAGCGTGTCCCATTCCGTGGCGAGGATGTGGTTGGCGGCGAGGACGGTGCCGTGCGCGTCGCAGAAGAGGAGCGGCAGCGGGATCCGGTCGAACAGCAACGCGGCCCGGTTGCGCCAGAACACGGCCTTCCCGTCGAGCTGGGCGGCCGGCGACGGGGTCGGCGGCGCGGCCGACGGAGCTGCGGCCGGAGGCTCGATCGGCGGATCGGCTGACAGGTGGTCCGGCGGGGTCCCCGGTCCGGCTGCCGGCTGCGGGAGGGCGCAGTGCTCCCCGTCGGACGGCTGTCCCGCCACGTGCATCGGCTGCTGCTCCCGCCTGTTCGTGCGCCGACCGGCGCTCCGGGTGCGCCGTGGCCCGCCCGATCCGCTGTCACACGGGTCCCGTCCGCGGCCCGGCGTACCGGAACGGTCAGGCCTTGGCAATCCTCGAAACCCCGATTCCCCTACAAGAAGTTGTAGCACCCATCGGATTCCCTACCGGTCGTGCGCGGAAGGTTCAAGACAGCCGCCCGTACCGGCGGTAACCATCAGGATTCCAGTGCGAAGGGCAGTACACCCATGGCCGAGACCCCGTCCGATCTGCCGACGCCGAGCGGCGAAGTCGATGGCGTCCCCGTGATCGACGTCTCCGGGACCGGCCTGGGCGCCGTACCCCTGTTGCAGCAGATGGAGTTGGCCAGGCGGAACGGGCCGGCGTTCGTCCAGCGCATCCACGGCCGCGACACGCTGTTCGTCAGCGGACTCGACCTGGTCACCGAGCTCGCCGACGAGCAGCGGTTCACCAAGGCGGTCGGCCCGGCCCTGGTCAACGTGCGCGAGTTCACCGGCGACGGCCTGTTCACCGCCTTCAACGACGAAGCCAACTGGGCCAAGGCCCATGACGTCCTGATGCCGGCCTTCGCCCTGGGCTCGATGCGGACCTACCACCCGGTGATGCTCAAGGTCGCCCGCAGGCTCCTCGACTCCTGGGACCGCCGTGCCGGCGACGGCACGCCGGTCGCCGTGGCGGACGACATGACCCGGATGACCCTGGACACCATCGGTCTGGCCGGCTTCGGCTTCGACTTCACCTCCTTCGAACGCGCCGAGCCGCACCCCTTCGTGGAGGCCATGGTGCGCTGCCTGGAGTGGGCGATGATCCGCCTCGGCCGCGCCCCCGGGGGCGACCACCGGGCGGTCGACGCGGCGATGCGGGCGGACGCCGACTACCTGGCCGCCGTCGTCGACGAGGTCATCGCGGCGCGGACCACCGGCAGAGCCCGGCCGGAGCACACCGACCTGCTGGCGCTGATGCTGGAGGCCGTCCACCCGGCCGACGGCACCACACTGGACGTGGAGAACATCCGCAACCAGGTCATCACCTTCCTGATCGCCGGTCACGAGACCACTTCCGGCGCGCTCTCCTTCGCCCTGTACTACCTGGTCAAGCACCCCGCCGTGCTCCGGCTGGTCCAGCAGGAGGCGGACGACCTGTGGGGCGACCGGGCGGACCCGGAGCCCGCATTCGAGGACATCGGCCGTCTGCGGCTGACCCGCCAGGTCCTCAACGAGGCCCTGCGCCTCTGGCCGACCGCCCCCACCTTCTCGCGCGAGGCCCGGGAGGACACCCTGCTCGGCGGCCGGATCCGGCTGCGGGCCGGCCAGGACGTGCGGGTGGTCGTCCCGATCCTGCACCGGGACCGCACGGCCTGGGGCGACAACCCGGAGGCCTTCGACCCGTTCCGCTTCGCCCCGGCCGCCGAGGCGGCCCGCTCCCCGCACGCGTTCAAGCCGTTCGGAACCGGTGAACGTGCCTGCATCGGAAGGCAGTTCGCGCTCCACGAGGCGACGATGCTGCTCGCGATGCTGGCCCACCGCTACCGCCTGGTCGACCACGCCGACTACCGGCTGGCGGTCAAGCAGAGCCTGACCGTCAAGCCGAACGGCTTCACCCTCACCGTCGTCCCGCGCACCCCGTCCGACCGGGCCGCGAACCGTGTCGCGCTGCGCGCCGGAGCACCGGCTCACCGCGAGGACGGCAACCACGCGCACGGCACGCACGGCAGCGGCGTCGGACGGCAGGGTCCGGCCGAGCCCGCGGGGCCCACCCGGGTTCGCCCGGGCACCGGCGTGCTGCTCCTGCACGGCTCCAACTACGGTACCTGCCGCGAGTTCGCCGCCCGACTCGGCGACGCCGCCGCCGGACTCGGCTGCGACACCGCCGTCGCCCCGCTCGACGCCTACGCCGGGACGCTCCCGACCGACCGGCCGGTGGTCATCGTCACCGCCTCCTACAACGGTCAACCCACCGACGACGCGGCCGCGTTCGTCCGGTGGCTGGAGCGGGCCGAGCCCGGCAGCGCCGACGGCGTCCGGTACGCCGTCCTCGGCGCCGGCGACCGCAACTGGACGGCCACCTACCAGCGCATCCCCACCCTCGTCGACGACCGCCTCGCCGCCCTCGGTGCCACCCGGCTGCTGCCGCGCGGCGAGGCCGACGCCTCCGGCGAGCTCACCGCCGCCGTGGACGCCTTCACGGTGGCGCTCCGCACCGCCCTGCTGCACCACCACGGCGACCCGGACACCGGTGCAACGCCCGGGCCCGCGGCCGAGAACGCGACCGGGACCGGTACCGGTCCCGGGACCGCGCACGACAGCCCCGGCTACACCGTCACCGAGCTCACCGGCACCGGCCTCGACGCGCTGGCCACGCGCCACGACCTGACCCCGATGACCGTCACCGCGACCGGTCACCTCAGCCGCCCGGACTACCCCAGGATCAAGCGCCACGTCCGCCTCGCCCTGCCCGAGGGCACCGCCTACCGCACCGGCGACCACCTCGTCGTGCTCCCGGCCAACGACCAGGAGCTGGTCGAACGCGCGGCCAAGGTGCTGTGTCTCGACCTCGACGCGGTGCTCAGCATCACCCCGACCCGGCCGCGCCGGGACGGCCTCGCCGTGGACCGGCCGCTCACCGTCCGGGAACTGCTCACCCACCACGTCGAGTTGCAGGACCGGCCGACCGCCGCCCAGCTCGCCGCGCTGGCCGCCCTCAACCCCTGCCCGCCGGAGCAGGCCGCCCTGCGCGACCTCGCCGACGCACGGTCGGCGGGCGGCACGGACGCACCGGCCGACCCGCGCACCCTCCTCGACCTGGTCGAGGACCACCCGGCGCTCCGGAGCGGGGCCCTGGCCTGGCCCGTCCTCCTCGACCTGCTGCCGGCCCGCCGTCCCCGGCACTACTCCGTCTCCTCCTCGCCGGCCGCCGACCCGCGCCACATCGATCTGATGGTCTCCCTCCTCCGGGCGCCCGCCCGCTCGGGCCGCGGCACCTACCGGGGCACCGGTTCCGGCTACCTGAGCGGCCTGCGCCCGGGGGACACCGTGCTCGCCCGGCTCCAGCCCTGCCGCGAGGCGTTCCGGATCGGCCACAGCGCCACCACCCCGGTCATCATGGTCGCCGCCGGCACCGGCCTGGCCCCCTTCCGCGGCGCCGTCGCCGACCGGCGCGCCCTGCTGGCCGCCGGAGCCCGACTGGCCACCGCCCTGTGCTACTTCGGCTGCGACGCGCCGGATGCGGACTACCTGCACGCCACGGAACTGCGCGAGGCCGAGCGAGCCGGCGCGGTGTCGCTCCGCCCGGCCTTCAGCGAGGCCCCCGTCCAGGGGCGGCGCTTCGTCCAGGACCGGATCGCGGCGGAGGCCGACGAGGTGTGGTCCCTGCTGGAGGCCGGCGCCGAGGTCTACGTCTGCGGCGACGGCGCCCGGATGGCGCCGGGTGTCCGTGCGGCCCTGGAGACCCTCTACCGCGACCGCACGCCGGGTGCGGGAGAGGCGGACGCAGAGGCCTGGCTGCAACGCCTGATGGTCGAGGGCCGCTACGTCGAGGACGTCTACGCCGGCTGACGCCCGGACACGTCCGGGCAGCACACCGGCCCCCGTCGGGGACGGGGGCCGGTGTGCTCGGGGACGGCTACGGGCACTTCTCGTCGATCTTGTACTGGAGCGCCTTCGGGTAGTCGTGCCGGCTGAGCCGGACGCGGACCAGGATCGGCGCGTGGTTGATGTCGTTGCCGGCATCGGCGATGTCCGTCAGCAGCGCGTCGAGCTCGGCGTGGGTGGTGACCTCGAACCCGTGCATCCGGTCCTTGTCCGTGCCGAACACCTCGGCCAGCTTCTCGTACCGCCACGGGTGCAGCACGTTGTAGAAGTCGGCCCCGTTGGAGGGTCTCTCCTTGTAGTAGCACGGGCTGACCAGCATCTGTTCGATGCCGTAGAAGCCCTCGTTGTCCAGGACGAAGACCACCGGCCGCAGGTGGTGTCGCACCTGGGTGGACAGCTCCTGGCAGATCTCCTGGAACGAGCCGTCCCCCACGAACACCAGCGGCCGCTTCATCGGCTGCTGCCGGCCCAGGGCCACGCCGGTGGCCGCGCCGACCGAGTAGCCGATGGACAGCCAGCTGTTCTGGGCCAGGAACCCGGCCCGCTCGGTGATCCGCAGGTTCATCGAGCCGAGCAGTGCGAAGGCCGCGTCCGAGACCACCGTGAACGGTGAGGGGGCCGCCGGGTCCCCGCCGGTGGCCCGGTGCTCCAGGAAGTGGTTGACGTGCTCGAAGAAGCTGTCGTACGTCAGCTCGGCCGGGTACTCGTCGGAGCTCAGCGAGTCCAGGAAGTCCGCCGTGCTGGCCGGGACGTCCAGGCCCGCCGCGTGGGCCAGCGCGAAGTGGTCGGCCGGGAAGGTCTGGGCGCCCAGCCCTTCACGCAAAGCCGTGATGAACCGGCCGAGTTGGACCTCGGGGAAGTACTTGGCCCCGACACTCACGCCGCCCCGGGCCGCGACGATCCAGTCGTCGCCGATCGACTGCTCGCCGCCGAGGTTCTTGGAGGTGGACCAGGTGCCCAGGCCGATCCGGCACCCGGCGTTCTTGAAGGTCTTCCGGATCTCCGGCAGGCTCGCCCTGCCGTTGTAGACACCGGCGAACAGCGGGTGCCGTTCGGAGACCACGGACTTCGCGCCGACCGTGGTGCAGAACTGCATCCGGGTGAGCTGGACGAAGTCCAGCAGCTCGTCCTCCAACCGCTGGCGGACGAGTTCCTCGCCGGCCCAGACGATGGGTGTGCCGAACCTCCTGATCAGCTCCACCGCCGCGGTGACCGCCTTGTCCAGCATCTCCTGGTTCCGCTCGGTGAACGGCCTGTCATGAGAGCGGAGTTCGCCCTGCGGAGGCGGGCACGGCGCGTGCCAGAGGTCCTCCATGACCTCCAGGTAGACGGGCTTGCGCTCGGTCAGGCACGCCGTGATCGCGCTGTCGATCTGCGAGGGCGCGAGCCCCGGGTTGGAGAGCACCTGCGCGTCCACCGTGACCTGGCGGTAGACGTCGAGATTGCTCTCCCGGCGCGGGCTCATGTGCGAGGTGAGCAGGCCGACGGCCTGCTGGTTGAGCCACTGCTCGTAGGAGGGCGCCGCGTTGATCGCGATCAGCGGCACGTCCTCGACGTAGGCGCCGCCGACGGCGTTGAGCAGGCTGAACGCGCCCACGCCGTAGGTCACCGCGACGGCGCCGACGCCGTGTCCGCCCTTCGCCGGGTCGGTGTCGGCGGCCCGCACCCGGGCGTAGGCGTCCGCGGCGTAGCCGCCGCCCATCTCGGTCGGGGTGCCGACCCAGCGCACCCCGGTGGTTTCGTGCATGATCGTCAGGAACGGGCCGAGGAAGTCGCCCGGCACCCCGAACAGGTGCCGGATGCCCAGCTGCTCCAGCCTGGTGGCCAGGTACCGGGCCACCGTCCAGTCGCCGTTGCCGCTCATCGGCTCAGCTCCTCCTGCCGGCTCTCCCGGCGGACCTGCACCTCGGGCCGGACCTCCGGTTCCGCCGGGGGCGGCGGCGGGGGCGCCTCGTGCACGGCGATGGCCGCCCGGACGGCGGTCTCCACCGCGCCCTCGATCCAGGCGTGCTTGAGTGAGACGTGCTCGCCGGCGAAGTACACCGGGCCCTCCGGCTTGACCACGTCGAGGTGGAAGCTGGTCATCTGGTGCGGGGTGTACACCGCCGCCTCGCCGAAGGCGTACGGGTCGCGCAGCCAGCTCTGGGTCTTCCCGTAGCCCGTGTAGAAGACCTCGATCCGCCGGCCGTGCACCGACTGGAGGTTGCGCAGCGCGTAGACGTACCGCTCGGCGTCCTCCATGGAGTCCCAGCGCACCGCGTCGTCCGACCAGCTGTAGCTGGCCAGCACGACACCGCCGCCCTCGCCGCCGGGCACCGGGTGCGAGGGGTAGTACATGAAGCGGTTGGGGTTGTCGGTGGTCGAGCCGCCGCCGAAGCAGTTGGTGGCGGGGCGCACGCTCGCCCGCAGCAGCGGGGTGTTCTGGTAGACGTCCCGCTGGCCCTGGCTGATGCGCCGCTCGTCCACGCTCCGGTGCGCGCCGAGCAGCACGTCCGGCAGGTTGCGTGGAGGTCGGTGGCCGTTGTGGGCGGCGGCCACGGCCGCCTCGGCGTCGTCCTCACCGGCCCGCTGGTAGTACTCGTACAGGCCGGGGGCGATGGAGTCGAGTTCGACCTTCCAGTCCGCCTCGGTGAACTCCCACCAGCGGCGGGAGAACTCCAGCAGCACCTTGGTGGCCTGGTCGTAGTGGGTCTCGATGATCGCCCGGCGCTTCTTGTAGGAGAACGGCGGGGTCACCTGGACGAACCGCAGGGCGGAGAACGGGACGGTGACGATCGCGAAGTCGCCCCTCCAGACGGTGGGTTCGGCCTCCGGGTCGTCCTCGGGGACGGTCTGGACGGCGACCTGCGGTCCGATCGGGCCGACGTTGCGGGCTCCGCCGCCGTCGCGGCGGGGGTCCCAGTACTCCATCCGGATCATCCGCTCGCCCATCCGCAGCTCCTCCCGGAGCTCTGCGGCGAGCACGTCGGGCAGCTTCCAGCTGCCGCCCGCGATCTCCCAGTAGGTGGCCTTGGGGTCGATGTCGCTGCGGCCCAGGAAGGTGTGGAAGAAGGCCAGATGCAGCCGCGAGGTCATGTTCTCGATGGTGCCGATCGCCTCGATGGCCTCGTCGCTGAAGCCCGCGTACTCGCGCAGGAAGCGGCCCATCGAGTAGCCGTCGAAGTCGCGGATCACCCGGGCCCAGCCGTCCAGCCACTCGGCGAACGGCTTGTTCACCCGCTTGCCGTCCTTGATCACCGAGTAGTAGTCGCGAACCGGCTCCAGTGCCTGGTTGACCATGTCGGCGGCGGTGATCCGCACCTCGTCGCCGGTGAGGTGGAAGCCCTCGTTGACGCAGCTCGGGTCGGCGGCGTACTCCTTGCGGCGGGCCTGGAGCCGGTTGGTGCGGATCCAGGAGTTGAAGCGCTTGGCCGGCTCGCGGAAGTCCGGGCTGTCCGCGCCGTACTTCCAGACCTTGCCGGGCTCGAAGGACTCGTAGACGACCGGCGGGACGGGTGCGTTCTGGTTGCCGGTGTCCGGGTCGACGTCGACGTTGAAGAACAGCTGCCGCTGCAGGCCGAGGCTGTCGACCAGGGCCAGCGTGAGCGGGTGGAAGCTTGGCAGGCGCATCGCCCCGGCCTCCGCGTACTGCGCCGGGTCGTGGAACGGGGTGTCGGCGTCGCCGTCGGCGGTGCGGAAGGTCTTGATCCGCCCGCCCACCCGGCTGGCGTTCGCCTCCAGGATGGTGACGTTGTGTCCGGCGTCCTTGAGCAGCTTCCCGGCGACCAGGCCCGCGATGCCCGCGCCGACGATCAGCACGTCCTTGGGCTCGTCCGTGGCCGGGATTCCGTCCTTGATCAGGACGTCGAGGTAGCGCAGCCTCCGGTCCTCGCCGTCCGGACCGACGAGCAGCAGCTCGCGCGCCAGCTGTTGGCAGGTCTGCCAGCGGGCGCGGTCGTCGGCCGTGCCCTCGATGACGGGGTTCTCCATGGTGTCTCCTCGCGGTGTGCGGCGGTCAGGACCCGACCGGCTTGTTGGGGAGGTCCTTGCCCTCGGCGAGGAGGCGCAGGGTGCTGATCGAGGGGGTGAAGGCGTAGAGCGCGCCGGTGGTGCGGACGAAGCGCTTCATGTCGACCGTGCCGGCGGTGCCGTCCGCGAGCCCGATCTCGGCCTTGCCGGCGAGGCCGATGACCTTGTCGAGGCCGTTGGGGACGTGCGCGTCGCCCGTCGGGTCCCCGGGAGGGAAGTTCGGGTCGTTGGCCCAGTGCTGCTGGACCAGCTCGAACTGCATCTCCAGCGAAGTGCCGTAGCAGACGAACATCAGCCCGCGGTCCTTGCCGTCGTCCGCGCCGCCCTGGAACTCCGGGCCGTACGGGATGCCCCGGCGCATGAGCCGGTGGCTCTTCGGCTTGTCGTCGCCGATGCCGGCGAAGGCGCGCGGGTGGGTGCGGCGGATGTGGGCCACCCAGGGCGTGTGCTGGCCGATCGGGTCGTTCTCGTAGTCGAAGTCGTTGCGGTCGGAGCCGATGCCGGTCAGGGTCCCGGTCGGCGGGGCGAGCGGCGTGCCGTCCTTGGCGCGGCCGACCAGGCAGGCGCCGAGCCGGTCGGGGTCCATCGTCCCGGTGAAGTTCTTGACGCCCTCCACCACGGCCTTGTTCCAGCCCGCGACGTCCTGGCGCAGCCGGCGCACCACCTGGAGCGAGCCGTTCTTCATCCAGGCGGGTGCCTTCCGGTCGCCCGCCTCGCTCTTGTGGCCGAAGACGAACTCACCGGGCTCGATCAGCTCGGTCCCGGTGTGGTTGTCGCGGAAGCCCTCGTTCTCCGGGTCCTCCCGGTGGAAGTCCTTCACACCGGGCTGGGAGATGCCGTCCTTGTACCCGAAGTGCTCGTGTCCCTTCAGCGGGCCGGTCAGGGTGCGGCCCTGGTCCATGTGGACGCGGGTGATCCGGTGCGCGTTCTCGACCGCGTCGAGGTTCTTCAGCTTCTCCTTCAGCAGCTCCTCGGTGTCCGCGGCGACGATGAGGACGGCGTGCACGGCCTTGTCTCCGGTCCCGGCGCCGAACAGCCAGTGCTCGGGGCCGCTCTCGTCGGCGTCCCCGAGGTCCCCGGCCCGCGCGGCCGCGCCCGCGCAGAACGCCGGGAAGCCGCTGAGGTCCTTCTTCACCTGGTCGGGGTCGCCGGCGACCGTCATCAGGCCCTCGAACGTGAGCGAGACCCCGCAGCGGACGGTCGTGAGGGCGGGGTCGCGTCCGAAGGCCCGGCGGGCCAGCGAGTACTGCTCGTTGAAGTCCTCGGTCTCGTTGGTCGTCGCGACGGTGTTGAGGATCGCGGAGAGCCAGCCGCGGCCCTTGGCGGCGTCCGGGAAGTGCAGGTAGCGGAAGTCCGTGAAGTCCTTGTTGAACGCCGCCAGGATGTTGCCCTGGATGTCGGTGTTCGTGCGCAGCTTCGGCTGGGGCAGCTGCTCGATGGACGGCACGGCGGTGGGACGGGTGGGGGTCGTGGTCACGCTCGGGCTCCTCGCGGTGGGTAACAGGCAGGAACTGTCACGACGTGTGACAGTGGCACCACCCAACGTAGCTTCGTCGTCGAGAGCGCTGTCAACCGGAGGTCAGCCTCCCGACGGGCTCACGGAGCGTCACCGGGGAGTTCGAGTGACGGCCGGCGCGTGCGGTGCGGTGCCGCCGCTGCCGTGGCCGGATCGGCACGAGGCCCTCCCGGCCGGCCGGGAGGGCCTCGTGCCGATCCCGTCAGCCGCGCCGGGAGACCGCGACGCCGGCCAGGCAGAGGACGCCGCCCGCGAGGGTCAGCACCCCGGGTGCCTCGCCGAGCAGCGTCCACGCCATCAGCACCACCAGGGCCGGGACGGAGTACGTCGTCGCGCCCATCCGGCCCGCCGTCGTGCGGGACAGCGCGTACGCCCAGGTGGTGAACGCCAGCGCGGTCGGGAACAGCCCCAGGTACACCACGTTCAGGGTCGCGGACAGCGGAGCGTCCGCCAGGTCCGAGACCAGCTGCGGCGTGAACGGCAGGCAGGCCACCGCGCCGATCAGGCAGCCGAAGGTCGTCGCCTGGAGCGGTGTGGCGTGTCGCAGGGCCGGCTTCTGGCTCACCACGCCTCCCGCGTACACCGCCGCCGCCAGCAGACAGAGCAGGATGCCGAGCACCGAGCTGCCGCCCCCGCTCGACATGGAGAAACCCACCACGACCGCCCCGCCCAGCGAGACCGCCATCCCGGCCAACAGCTTGGGCGGGAAGCCCTCCTTGAGCAGCCAGCCGCCCAGCAGCGCGATCAGCACCGGCCCGATGCCGACCAGCATGGCGGCCGTGCCGGCGTCGACCTGCTTCTCACCCCAGTTCAGCGCGACCATGTAGAGCCCGAACCAGAGCACGCCCGAGGCGGCTATCCCCGGCCAGGCCGCCCGCGGCGGCAGCCCCTCCCGCCGGTACGTCAGCAGGGCGAGCAGCGCCACCGCCCCCACCAGCAGTCGGCCGAGCGCGAGCGCCCCCGGCCCGAAGTGCGCACCTGCGCTGCGGATGGCCACGAACGCGGACGCCCAGAGCAGCACCGTCGTGGAAGCGGCCGCCATTGTCCTGCCGTCGATTCGGGTCGTGCCCGCCACAGAGAGATCCATGCCGGTGAACCTATGCCCTGCACGCTTCGGTCCCCACCGAAATATCGCGGGGCGGTTCCCTCCCCGGACCCGCCGGGCGGGCCGGTTCCGCCGGGCGCGCCACCCGGCTGCCTCACGCGGACGTTCGCACCCGCCGGACCGTCAGCCCGTCCCGGGTGCGGCCGACGACGTGACCGCCGGCTCACCGCGGTCCGGCAGTGGTCCACGGTGGCCGGGTCGGCCGCGTGCACCGTGGGCTCCACGACGTCCACCGCCTCGTCGAGGCGGTCGGTCCGGAAGCGGAGGTCGAGCTCGGCGGGCGGGTGACGAAGGGCGGCCGTCCGTCAACGTCGCGGCAAGACCGAGCCGGTCCGTGTAAGGCGCGCGTCAACGGCGGGCGCCACCGCGTGCTGGCGGGGGTGCACTGGAACTGCGGGCGGAAGCCGTCGGGGCGGTCCGCCCGGTGAAGCGACCCGCGCCGGCCTCTCCCACCCGAGCAGGAGCACTGACCCATGACGACCACTGCCGCAGCCGCCACGCCCGCCACGTCCGCGCCGTTCACCCTCCCGGCCCCGGCCGCCGGCCACCCGTCCGCTCCCTGCGTCCCGTCCGGCCACGCGCTCGGCGGCCCGTGGCCGGCCTCGGCCCGGCCCGGTGCCGCCGGTGAGCTGCTGATCGGCGGCGTCGGGCTGGCGGAGGCCGCGGACCGCTTCGGCACCCCGCTGTACGTGCTCGACGAGGACGAGGTCCGGGCCCGCGCCCGGGCCTACCGCCGGGCCCTGCCGAAGGCCGAGGTCTTCTACGCCGCCAAGGCGTTCCTGTGCAGTGCGATGGCCGCCTGGATCGCCGAGGAGGGCCTCGGCCTGGACGTCTGCTCGGCCGGCGAACTGCGCCTGGCCACCGCCGCGGGGTTCCCTCCGGAGCGGATCCTGCTGCACGGCAACGCCAAGACCCCGGAGGAGCTCCGGCTCGCCCGACGGCTGCGGGTCGGCCGGATCGTGGTCGACGTCCTCTCCGAGATCCCCCGCCTCGCCGCCATCTCCGTCGCCGACGCCCCGCAGCGCGTTCTGGTACGGGTGGTCCCGGGCGTGGCCGCGGGGCACCACAGCGCCGTCCGGACCGGCGTCGACGGGCAGAAGTTCGGCTTCCGGATCGCCGGCGGCGACGCCGCCGAGGCGGTCGACCGCATCCTCGCCCAGCCCGGCCTCGAACTCACCGGCCTGCACTGCCACCTCGGCTCCCAGATCACCGACACCGCGCCCTACCGCACCGCCCTGGACCGCCTCGTCGAGCTGCTGGCCGACCTCCGCGACCGCCACGGCGTCGAGCTGCCCGAGCTGGACCTCGGCGGCGGCCACGGCGTCCGGTACCGCCCGCAGGACGAGGAGCTGGACCCCGCACGGTTCGCCGCCGGGACCACCGCCCACCTCGCCGCCCGCTGTGCCGAACACGGCCTCGCCGTGCCCCGGCTGCTGGTCGAACCGGGCCGGGCGGTCGCCGCACCCGCAGCGGTCGCGGTCTACCGCGTGCTGGCGGTGAAGCACACCGCCGACGGCCGGGCCTTCGCCGCCGTCGACGGTGGCATGGGTGACAACCCCCGCCCCGCGCTCTACGGCTCCGCGTATGACGTCCGGCCGGTCGGCCGGCCCACCGCGGGCACGGCGACAGGCGTCTTCGACGTCGTCGGCCGGCACTGCGAAGCCGGTGACGTCCTGGTCCGCGACGCGCAGCTGCCCGCCGATCTGCGGCCCGGCGACCTGCTCGCCGTTCCCGCGGCGGGGGCCTACCAGCTCTCGATGGCCTCCGGCTACAACCTGGTCGGCCGGCCCCCGGTGGTGGCCGTCCGCGACGGCCGGGCCCGCCTGCTGATCCGGCGCGAGACGGTCGAGGACTTCCGCGCCCGCGAGGTCGGCCGGTGACGCGACGTCAGCGGGGGCGGGCGGCCGAGGCCGTGGCGAGGCGGCCGACCAGGGCGGCAGCGGTGTCCGGGGCGAAGGAGAACGGCAGCCGGTGCTGGTCGTCGTGGCCGCCGGTCGGGTCCATGGTGGCGCCCGGGACGACCTCCGCACCGTGCCGCAGGGCCAGCTGTGCGTAGACCCGTGCGTCGGTGCCGGCGGGAGAGCCGGATCCACAGCACGGAGCCGCCCTGCGGGGGCTGCCAGTACCAGTCGGGGAGGTGCTCGGCGAGCAACCGGGTCATGGTGGCGAGCCGCTCCTGCCGGAGCCGCTCCCGCTCGGGGGCGAAGGCGGGGAGGGCGGGGAGGGCGGGGAGCAGCCGCGCGGCGGCGAGCCGGTCGACTCGGATGCCGTCGGGGTCGAGTCCGGCGCCGACCAGCCGTGAGCCGGCCGCCCGGGGAGTTCCAGCTGGCCTCACCGGCCGGCTCCGCGGGACACCGCGCCGGGAGCGGCGGTTGTCCTACGCGATCGGCGGCGTCCACCTCGGCCTGGCGGCCCTGGTGTTCGTCTGAAGGCGGGCGCCTGACGACGGGCGCGCCGTTCGTGCTGCCGAGCCGCCTCCTACGACGTGGCCGCCCCGGTGGCCCGGCGCCGGGCGGCCCGGCGGTGCTTGGCGAGCTTAGCCAGGGCGAACACCACCGCGGCGGCGCAGCCCACGGCCGCCCACGCGGGCAGGAGGACCGACGCCGGCACCAGCCCGGCCAGGGTGAGCACCAGACAGGGCAGGTACCAACCGAGGACGGTGCGCACCGGATCGCCGTACCGCAGGGAGATGGCGGCGTTGGCGGAGTAGAAGGCGAGGACGCCCCCGCACAGCGCCCAGCGGGAGCCGGGCGGCAGCGTGTGGTCGGGCTCGGCCACCGCGGTGCCGAGGGCGGCGGCGATCACCGTGATGCCCGAGACGAGGACGAACGGCAGGTACATCACGGTGTCGCGGATGGCCCGGTCGGCGCCGCCGGCCTGCGCCCGGCCGAGTCCGCGGACGGCCTCCGTGGTGCCCCAGGTGAAGAAGACCATCGCAAGTTCGGCCACCACCACGAAGGCGAGCAGCGCGGCCAGCGCCGACGGCCGGGTGAAATGGTCGGCGAGGGTGAGGACGACGGTGTAGACGCTCTCGCCGAGCACGATGACGACGAAGAGCCCGATCCGTTCGACCAGGTGTTCCATGGAGAGCCGGCTGTAGAACTCCGCGGTGATGCCGGCGCGGACGGCCAGCAGCACCACCTCCAGCGCGACCGCGACGATCCAGAGGACGAACCTTCCGGGGTTCGGTACGGCCGCCGACACCGCCCAGAGCGTGGCCGGCACCAGGCAGTAGAGCACCGGCCGCCAGACGGGCAGGGGGTTCTCAGGGGCGCGGGCCCGGCCGATCCAGATGGCGAAGAAGCCGAGCCGCACCCACGCCGCCCCCAGCGCGTACGCCCAGGCCCGGTCGCCCAGCCCGTCCGGCGCCGCGGCGGCCATCAGCCCGAGGCCGGGCATCGCGCCGAGCAGGAGCGCCTGGCTGCGGGGGGTGTCGGAGCCGAACACGTTGATCGTGACCGTCAGGTTGGCCCACGCCCACCAGGCCGGGAAGAACAACACCAGGAAGGTGCCGAACTCCTGAGCCCCCGGATCGCCGTGCAGGTCGTGCGCCAGAACGGCGACGGTGGCGACGAACACCAGGTCGAAGAAGAGCTCGAACCAGCCCGCCCGCTGCTCCTGCGGCACCGCCTCCTGCGATTCCATCCCCCCACTCTGCCCGCCCACCGCTCCCGGCCGCTCGGGGCGCGCCACAGGTAGGGCGCTCGACTGCCGGCGAGGACGCTCCGGGGGCGGGAGGAGAATCCGGGATTCCCTGCCCGCGGGATCCTCAGGCTGACCCGTCACCGGCCTGACGCCCGGTGGAGGCGGTCCGCAAGTGCCCTGCAGCATCTCGGCGAGTGCCCAGCGGCGACGGCCGGGCGAACGCGTGTCCGGCCGGGGATCCCGACCAGGCCTGTGGAGACGGGCGGTTGCTGCGCAAGTCATCGTCGGGGTGGCCGACCGGGTCGGCCGCGTCCCGACGCGGATGCGGCCCGTCGTCGACCTCCTCGGGACCTCAGCCGGTGACCCACCAGGACAGGGCGCTCGTGAGGGACGGCCGCAGGGCCGGATCGAGCACGTCCGGCGTGGGGTCGGTGGCGACCGCGGTCAGCCGGTAGCCGATGCCGCGCGGTCCGGCGGCGAAGCCGAAGGAAGAGAGCGGGATGGTGGTGCGGCCGCGCAGGTGCGTCAGCTCGCGCCCGTCGGAGTACCAGCGGAGCGTGGTGCCGGGGACGGGGAGGTCGACGGTGAGCCGGCCGGACGAGTCGAGCGTGGAGTTCGCGGGCGTGGTGCTGGTGACGGTCGTGGCGTGGCGGTAGAACCCGGCGATCATCGCCTCACGCCCCGGGAGGTTGAACTCGCGGCCGAGCGAGCGCATGATCGAGTTCTCCGTCGGCCGGAAGATCCCGTCGGGGTAGTAGCCGCCGCCGAGGTACGCGCCGACGGTTCCGCCGTCCGGTGAGGTCCGGCCCAGCCACCGGTACCACTTGGCGCGCTCGCGGCGCATCCGCTCGGTGGTCAGGGTGCTGATGTTGGATTCGGCGGGTTCCGCGCCCCGGTAGGTGCCCTGGCCGTCGTAGTAGTACTCGTCGGCCAGCTTGCCCAGGGAATGGCCGGTCTCGTGGACGGCGATCTGCCCGGAGCGGTCGTTGCCGCCGGCCACGGTGGCGATGCCCTCGTACCCGAGCGGGGACCGCACGTCGTTGTAGCCGGCGCCGCCGTACTTGGCGCTGTTGGCGACCACGAGGACGAGGTCGGCCTGCGGGGCCTTGGCGGCGTAGCGCTCCACGGCCTCGACGTCGACGCAGAGCAGGCGCTCGATGTCCTCGCACCAGAAGTACGACCCGAGGGCGGTGTCGCGGACGGCGGCCCGGTCCGGGTCCCCGGTGATGCCGGACTGTGCCGAGACGGCCTCCACCGCCCAGACGTTGAACAGGTTGCGGTAGGTGGCGTACGGCTCGACGGCGCTGACCTCCTGCCACTTCGCGGTGGCGTCGGCGCGGAACTTCTCCTGCTCGCCCGCGGTGTAGCCGTCGCCGATCACCACCACGTCCAGTTTGGTGTCCGTGCTGCCGTTCTGGACGAGCGGGGTGACGGCGCCGTCGGCCGCGACGGCCTGCGGGCGGTCGGCGAGGTGGGGCGAGGCGGGGGAGACGCTCGCCCGGCCGATCCCGCCGTCCTCGGCGAAGACCTCGACCTGCTGCCGACCGTCGGGCGCCTGCCCGTGCTGGTCGGATGCTGCTCCGGCGGGCGCCGCCGCGAGAATGGCCATGGACATGACAGTAGTCAGGATGGCAGAGGTCCACCTGCGTTTGCGCACCGGGGCTCCTTCGACGGGGGACTGAAGGCCGATCGTACATATGTGACATGGCATCGGGCCAGAGATCGGACGGCGCCCGCACGGGTTACCCCCGCCGAGGCGACTCCGCTCCGTGGCGCGCTGGCGCCCGGCCGCACCCCGGCCGCTCCTGGCCCCCGGCCGCCCGCCGTGGAAGCGGAGACCGACACCCGTGGCGGACCCCGACCGCGTCATCCGCATCCACCGGCCCTACCTCGCCCTGATCGTCGGTGGAGCCGAGACCGTCGAGGTGCGCGTCGGCTACCCGAGTACGCGCAGGATCCGCGTCGGCCGGGTGCCCGCCTTCGAGTCAGGCGAGGAGCGCTGCCGCGCCCGGGTGGTGAAGGTCGCCGAGTACGAGTCCTTCGAGGCGATGCTCGACGCGGAGGACCACCGGGCGATCGCCGGCGAAGACCCGGGCCGGGGCGAACTCCTCGCCGCCTGCCGGGAGATCCATCCGCCGGAGAAGGAGGCGCCCGGCGTCCTGGCGATCCACCTGCGGCTCGTCCCGTGACGGGGCCAAGACGGGCGCTCCGAGGCCGGTTCGCCGGACCGGTGCGATGATGTCCGGCATGACGGACTCGGACGCCCACGACGACGGCGTGATCCTGGACGACCTGCTGCGCGAGGCCGCCGCGGACGCGGCCGGGGCGCTCTGGCGGCTCACCGGCGACGACCGGCAGCTCGACGCCAACGTGGTGCGGCTGCGCCCGGACGCCATCGTCGCCGACCACGTCGAACCCGATCTGGACGTGCTGGTCGTCGGGCTCTCCGGTGAAGGCGCGCTGCGCTGCGCGGGCATCGCCCACGACCTGCGGCCCGGCATGCTGCGCATGCTGCCGCGCGGTGCCGTGCGCGGGGTCTCGGCGGGGCCGGACGGCGTCGTCTACCTGACCGTGCACCGTCGCCGTCCGGGCCTCGCCGTCCGGCCCCGCCCGTGACGCCGCCCGAGATGCGTGCGGCGATGCCGATTTGACGCCCACCGGCTCCTTGCGGGGAGGGCGGGCCCGCGTCATCCTGCTGGCCGAGGGCTTGCGGGGCTGGTCGGCGGGCGGCACGAGGCGCCGACGCCGACCTGACGGGGAGCGGTTCGGGGGGCTCGATGGGGACGGTCGGCATCATCTGCGCTGTGGTCGGGTCGGTGGGCGCGGGGTTGTTGCGGTGGCTACCGCTACGGGGGCGTACGGACGGCCTGACGGCCGCCCACCTCGCAATGGTCCGCGGCGGGCCGAGAGCCGCGCTCGTGGTGGTCGTCGTCGAACTCCACCTCGCCGGGGCCGTCGCGGCCGACCGGCACGGCCGGCTGCGCCGCGTGGTGCACGCGTACCCGCGGAAGGACGCGACGCCGCTGCACCGCGCCGTGCGGACGGCGCTCTCCCGCGCCCTGTCCTGCGCGGACGCCGCGGTCGTCCCCACCGTCCGGCGGGCTCGGAAGGAGTTGCGGGCGGATCTCGCCCGGCGCGGCCTGCTCTGCGGCCGCGGCCGGCAGGCGGCGGCGGGCCTGGTGGCCCTCGCCGCCGGTGGATCGGCCGTGGCCGCCGCCGCGCACGGTGCGGCGCCGGTGGGGATCCCGCTCGCGGTGGCCTCGTTCGGGATGTTGTTCGTGCCGGGACGCACCCTCGCGGGGTGGGCACTGCTCGGCGAACGGCGCCGCCGCCACCCCCTCCCCGCCGCCGACGCGCCGCGCCTGCGGGCCGCACAGCCGGACGGCGGCACCGCGCTCCTCGTCGCCCTTCACGGCCGGCGGGCGCTGCGCCGGCTGCTCCCGGGGTTCGCCGCCGAGACCGGCCTGCTCGGCGGTCGCGCCGCCCGCGACACCGTCGCCCGCTCCGGCCACGACTGCGGCCCCGACGCCTCGTCCGCCTCCTGGTCGTCGGACACCTGACGCTTCGTGCGCCGACCGGGAGCGCGGACGGCCGGCGGGGACGGCCGGCGGGGAGGTGCTAGCGGGCAGGTGGCGCCGGCAGGCGTCGTGTTCTGGGGTGGGCGGGGATGACCTGGCAGGCGAAGCAGGCGTGGGCGGCGATGACGAACACGGCCGGGAGGCCTCCGAGGAGGATGAGGAACGTGGGTGTGAGGTTCGCCAGGACGATGAGCGCGGCGCGGGCGCCGAGACCGCGTGACGCCCATGGAGCCACCATCAGCAGTGCGGTGACCACCGGGGCGCCGAACAGCACGGCCACGATGGCGGAGGCCCCGAGGATCTGCGTCGGTACGGAGAGGCCCGCGCTGCCCGCGGTCATCGTGAAGGCGAGCGCCAGGAGCGAGGCCAGAAGGGCCATCGGTGTCAGGTAGTAGACGGCGTAGCGGGCCGCGGCCCGGCCCGCCCAGCGCAGGGCGGTCCGCCAGTTCGCCACCCAGAGGCGGGCGCCGAGGGCGAACGGGAGCAGCAGCAGCGGCGCGAGGACGAGCAGGGCGATCGCGAGGTCTCCGCCCGGTGTGTTCTCGGAGAGTTCGAAGACCAGCAGGTAGGCCAGGGGCAGGGCGGCGAGGGTCGTCACTGTGAAGGCGTGAGCGGTGGTGTCGCACAGGCCGGGCCCTGTCGGCCGCCGCATCGGAGGCCGACCACGGATGGCGCCGGTCGCCCGGCCGTTGTGCGCGGCGAAGCCCGGACCGATGGGCTGGATCTCCTGCACCTTGCATCCCCCCTTGAAATTGAACACGTTCAAAGTATTGCCGGGAGGCGTGCTCGTCAACCGGCGACCCAAGGCAGCGGGGCGAGGAGCGGCCGGGCGGCGTCGGATCAGCGTCCGCGTAGGGCCCGGTAGGCACCCCACGCCTCGATGAAGCCCTGGACCGCCCGGATGTCGTCCGAGAAGGAGGCGGAGCGCCACTTCGCCCTTCCGCCGTCGTGGTAGTGGAGGTCGATCCAGACGGAGACGTTCACCCTCGTGCTGTCGGAGAAGCTCTGACCGCGGACCTGCAGCTCGATGCCGGCCAGGTCGTGGAAGGCGACGACCGCCGGCGGCCTGTGCTCGTCGGCGTACTCGACGGCGCCCTCGGGGGTGATCACCAGCAGCGGGTCCGGATCGTGCGACGTCCCGTGCAGGAAGCCGGACAGCTTTCCGCGCCGTTTGGTGAAGACCCGCCAGCCGTCCGGTACGGGACCGTGGCGCGCCTGCCCGAGGACCATCCGGGGATCGGTCATGTCGCCTCCGCCGGTGGCATCCGCGTCCGGGGCCGCGTCCGGCCTCCCCGGATGACTTTCAGGACCACCGAGGATTCTCCTTGCCCCGGTGGGCGGCCGCCACTTCTGCGCCCCGAGTGCTACCGGGTCGCGCGGCTCCCGCGGCCGCCACGGCTCCCGCCGAGGTCGCGCAGGGCGGCCTCGGCGGCGTTGGCGCCGCACATGCCGTGGACGCCGGGGCCGGGCGGGGTGGCCGCGGAGCAGAGGTAGTGGCCGGGGACGCCGGTGGCGTAGGGGCGGAGGGTGACGCGGGGGCCGAAGAGCAACTGCGGGAGGTCCTTCGCGCCGGTCATGATGTCCCCGCCGACGAAGTTCGGGTTGTCCGCGGCGAATCCTGCGGTGGTGCGGACGGAGCGGCCGACGATCCGGTCCCGGAACCCGGGCGCGAACCGTTCGATCCGGGAGGTGATCGTCTCGGTGGCGTCGCCGTCGTAGCCGTGCGGCACGTGGGCGTAGCTCCACACGGGGTGGACGTCGCCGACGGAACGCTGCGGGTCGGCCAGGTACTGCTGGCCCACCAGGACGAACGGCCGCTGCGGCATCCGCCCGGCGGACACCTCCCGCTCGGCGGCGGCGACCTCCTCGAACGTCCCGCCGAGGTGCACGACGCCGGCTCGCCGCGCGGGTTCGGCGGTCCACGGGACGCCGCCGGCCACCGCGAAGTCGACCTTGAAGGCGCCCGGCCCGTGGCGGAACCTCCGGTAGGCGCGGGCCACGCGCGGTGGCAGACGGTCGCCGAGGATGTCGGCCACGGCACCGGGCGCCAGGTCGAGCATGGTGATGTCGGCGGGCGGGAGCTCGGCGGCCGAGCGGATCCTCCGGCCGGTCTCGACCGTGCCGCCGAGGTCCGCGAGCAGCGCGGCCAGCGCCCGGGTGATCGAGCCCGATCCGCCCTCGGCCACGGCCCAGCCGTACCGGTGGCCGGCGGCCAGGATGCCGAGGCCGATGCTCGCCGTGAGCGGCCGGTCCAGCGGCCGGAAGGCGTGCGCCGCGACGCCGCCGAACAGGGCACGGGCCCGTTCTCCGGTGAAGGCCCGCGCCAGGACCGCGGCCGGCAGCACGGCCGGCGCGCCGAAACGGGCGAGGCGCAGCGGGTGGCGGGGGAGGTGCAGCAGCGGGCGCATGATGTCCGCGGCGAGCTCCTCGTAGCCCACGGCGGGTGCGGCGAACAGCCGTCGCCAGCGCTGGCCGTCTTCGCCGAGCCCGGCCGCGGTCGCGTCGACGGAACGGTGCAGGACGCCGGCGGTGCCGTCGTCGAGCGGGTGGACGCAGTCGATCTCGGGGAGGCGCCACCGCAGGCCGTAGCGGTCCAGACCGAGGTCGCTCAGGAAGGGGGATCCGACGGTGATCAGGTGGACGGCGGAGCAGTGGTCGTGCAGCAGCCCGGGGAGGATCGCCTCGCCGCTGCGGGCGCCGCCGCCGATCTCGTCGGCGGCCTCCAGCACCGTGACGCGGAGGCCGGCCCGGGCCAGCCCGACGGCCGCGGCCAGCCCGTTCGGGCCGGCGCCGACCACGACGGCGGTCCGCCCGTCGTGTCGCCCGTGGTCGCGTCGTCCGTGCCGACCGCCGTCTCCAGGAGTGCCGTCCACGCCACCAGTCTCCCGTTCGGAACCGCTCGCAGCCCCGCGCCACGGCGGTGGGGCGGCCGATCCGCCGATCGGTCGGGACCGCAGATCCGCCGGGGCGACGGATCGTCAGCGATGCGGCGTGCCGCCGACGGCGTCCTTCAGCGCGTCGATCCAGGTCCGGCGGTCGGGCGGGTAGCGGCGCGCGGCGCGCTCCGCGCGGCGCGAGCCCGGCGGGTAGCGCCAGCGGGCCCACGGTGAGCCCGGCTTGGCCAGCCGGACGGAGGCGACCACGGAGACCAGGGGGACGAGCAGCCCGATCACGCCGAGGGCCGTCTTGCCCTTGAGGATCGCGCAGACGGAGAAGGCCACGTCCACCAGCATCAGTCCGGCGAACGCGAGGTGGTTGGCGGTGCCCGAGCCGACGTCGGAGAAGGGGTTGAACCCGGCGACCAGCAGCAGGCCGACCGCCACCGCCAGGAACGTCGCGTCGATCGACTTGCGTCCCTCGCTGGTCCAGTAGACGTCCTCCAGGTGCAGCCAGAGCGCGAACTCGTCGAGGGTCAGGGCGGCACCGGCGCCGAACAGCACCGCCAGGATCTGCACCCCGGGGCTCTCCGGCCGGTAGGCGAACTCGATCGCGCCCGACACCAGCATCGCGACGATGCCGTACACCTCGTGGTGCAGGTGGGTGCCGCCGACGCTCACGTCGCGGAACGGCCCACGGCCCGCCCGGATCATCCTCGTGATGGCCCGGGTGCCCGCGAAGGTCAGGATGAACGAGCCGAGCATCCAGAGCCCGATCCCCTGATTGGGCACGCTGATCACCACGTCGACTTCGACCTCGTCGTGCGGCACGGCCGCCCCGTTCCGTCAGCGTGGTGCGCGGGCACCGGGAGTGGGTCACGAACTGGCGGAGGGGAGGCGGCGCCGTGGCAGCGGCAAGCCCGGTTCCCGGTGCCTCCTCCGCATTGCCGAGCCTAGGCCAGTCCTGGGTGCGTTCACGGCACCGACCCGCTCCCGGCGGTGCCGCGGCGCCCGGGGGTCGGATGTGACGCGGGTCACGGGAGTGATCGGGGCGCGTGGCCGCTCTTCCTCGTGAACGCGTTCACGAGGGCGCGTCATGACCGCCGAGGAGCCTGCCGTGACGACCACCGAGGAGCCCGACATCGCTGCCGCCGCTCGACCGCCGGCGATCGCCGCCGACGGGCAGCTCCCCGCAGCCCGGGACCGCCCGTTCCCCGCCCTCCCCGGCGTGACCCACCGCTTCGTCACCGCGCGCGGCGTCCGCTTCCACGTCGCCGAGGCGGGATCGGGCGAACCCGTGCTCCTGCTGCACGGCTTCCCCCAGCACTGGTACGCCTGGCGCAGGGTCATCCCCGAGCTTGCGGAGGGCTACCGGCTGATCTGTCTGGACCTGCGCGGCTGCGGCTGGACCGACGCCCCGCGGGGCGGCTACGACTCCGAGGGCCTGGCCGGGGACGTGCTGGCCGTGCTGGACGCGCTGGGGCTGGACCGGGTGCACCTGATCGGACACGAGACCGGCGGCTGGCTGGGGTTCCGGCTCTGCCTCGCCGCGCCCGGGCGGTTCAGCCGCTTCCTCGCCGTCAACGCCGCGCACCCGTGGCCGCGCAGGCGGTTCGGGCTGCCGCTCTACGCGTGGCGCTACTGGTACACCGCCTTCTGGGAGTACCCGGGCATCGGGCGACGGGTCCTGCGGCACTGGCCCGGCTTCACCCGCTTCCTGCTGCGGCACTGGGCCGCCCGCCCGGACGCCTGGGACGAGGCCGCGCTGGAGGAGTTCGTCCAGGCCGTCCGGCCGGCGGAACGGGCCCGGGCGGGCGAGCAGCTGCTCTGGCAGTTCGTACTGCACGACATACCCGCGCTGGCCCGCGGCCGCTATCGTGGGCAGCGACTGCGGGTGCCGACCCTGATGCTGTGCGGGGAGCAGGACCCGGTGACCCGCCCCGGTCCACCGGCCGGCGGCGAGCGGCATGCCGACGACCTCGCGGTCCGATGGGTGCCGGGCGGCCACCTCCTGCCCGAGGAGGCCCCGGGCGCCGTCGCCGCCGCTGCCCGACGGCACTTCGGGAACCCCCTGGGCGGCGGGAGTTGATGACCGCCATGGCGAATCGCGTGACCGTCGACCCGGAGCTGGTCCGGTCCGCCCAGCGCGGAGACCCGATCGCCCTCGGGGAGCTGCTCGACGCGCTGGCGCCGTTCGTCGGCCGGATCTGCGGCCCGATCGCACTGCAGGACGGCCCGGACGCGACTCAGGAGGCACTGATCTCGATCCTGCGGAACATCGGCCGGCTCCGCGACCCGGCGGCCCTGTTCGGATGGGTCAAGGCGATCGCGGCGCACGAGGCGGTCCGGGTGGCCGAGCGGGCCGGGCGGACCGCCGCCGCGTCGCTGGAGGAGCTGCCGGCCCTCGCGGACCCGCAGCTGGCGGCCGACGTCGACGACGTCCTGGCCCGCCTGACGCCCGAACACCGGGCGGTGCTGGTGCTGCGCGATCTCGAAGGGGTGGACGAGGCCACGGCGAGCAACCTGCTCGCCGTACCGCCCGGCACCGTACGGTCCCGGCTCTTCCGGGCCCGGCAGAGTTTCAGGAAGGCGTGGGAATGGTGAGCCCGAACTGGCCGGTCGTCGACCTGGACCCGATCCGGCGCCTGCGGGTGCTGGCCGCGACGGTGCCGGGCGCGGTGCACCACGCCGAGATCCTGATCCCCGCACCGCTCGACCGGGTCTGGTCGGTGGCCTCCGACCTGGAGAACGAACTGCCCGAGCTGCTCGGAACGGTGAAGTCCTTCACGATCACCCGCGCCGAGGGCGAGCGGCTGGAGGCGTACGCGGTCGGCACGCTCGGGCAGCGGGCGCGGTTCGACGTCGTCCTTCGGCCCGGTTGGTGCCTGATGAGCAGCCGGTTCGTCATCGGCGCGATGGCGGTGGTCCAGGAGGACGGCGGCACCCGGTTCGGCTCGCTCGCCGGCTTCCGGCTGCCCGGAGGCCGGCTCCTCCGCCCGGCGGTCGCCTCTCTCGGCGACCGCGCCGTCCGCCGCTTCGCCGCCCACCCCCGCCTCCGGCCGGACGGCGGTGCCTGACGCCGCCCCTGAGCCGCTGTCCGGATGGCCGCCCGGGCCGCCGGACGTGAATGCCCGCCGACCGGCGAACCGCTCGGGCAAGAACGGTGCATGACGGTCCGTCCGGTCCTGCGAAGCGGTGAACGGTTTCGGGGCGATCGCCAGGTCCTCGGCACCGGCGGCCGCCCCGACCTCCGCTCCGTCGTCCTGACTCGCCCGGACAGCCGCCGGTGGACGCGTCGGCGGGCGGTTGACCGGTTTCCCCGCCCCGGGTGTCCCCGCCCGGGAACAATGGGTGTCTGAGACGAGGACCGAAGGGGTGGTGGAACCGCAGGTGACCGACCGGCCCTGGCCCGCCCGCCTCTCGCCGCAGGCCGCGAAGGTCCTCGCCGCGCTGCCCCCGCACGCCCGGGAGACGGTCCGCGACGTCCTCGACATCGCCTCCCGCACTCCGTGGGGGTGGCCGGCGTGGGACACCACCGACCCTGAGGGCGAGGACCTGCGCACCGCCGCCATCGGCGCGCTCACCGTCGTCTACCTGGTCAACCGCCTGGCCGGGCGACTGCACGTCATCGACATCGTGTGGCTCGGCTGACCGGTTCGGCGGCAGGGGAAAGGGGGTCGACCAAGATCACACCGCGCCCCTATGCTGGCGCGATGTCCGACAGCACACCCCCGACCCTGCTCTTCGTCATCGGCCCGGCCGCGGTCGGCAAGATGACCGTGGGCGGCGCCATCGCCGAGCGCACCGGCTTCAAGCTCTTCCACAACCACCTCACCATCGAGCCGCTGCTGAGGCTGTTCCCGTACGAGTCGCCCCAGTTCCAGCGCCTCAACCACGACTTCCGTGAGCAGATCCTCGCCGAGGCCGCCGCGAGCGACCTGCCCGGCCTGGTGTTCACCCTCGTCTGGGACTTCGACGACCCGGCCGACGCTGCACTCGTCGACCGTTATGCGGCCCCGTTCCGGGCGCGGGGCGCCCGGGTGCTGTTCCTGGAGCTCACCGCGGACCAGAGCGTCCGGCTGGAGCGCAACGCCGGCGAGTCGCGGCTGGCGGAGAAGGCCTCCAAACGCGATCTGGAGTGGTCCAACGCCAACCTGGTCGGCATGGACGGGACGATGCGACTGAACTCGGTCGACGACTTCGCCCACCTCCCCGAGGCGCACCTGCTGGTCGACAACACCCACCTCGAACCGGGTGAGGTCGCCCGGCGCGCGGTGGAGCACTTCGGACTCCGCTGACGCGGCTCCGGCCCGAGGCCGGCCGGACCGTCGCCGCCGGCCTCAGGCCGCGTGGTCGCCACCGGCCTGCGGTGAGCCGCCCATCATGCGGAGCATGGGAAGGCCGCCGGTCCGGACGAAGCGCACCAGCAGGACGGCGGCCAGCAGCAGGAAGGCGATGTTGAGGAAGGTCGTGTAGTTCCAGGAGACGCCCTCCATCGGAATGGTCGCGTCCGCGCGGTCCGGGATCAGTCCGAGCGCGCCGAAGCCGAGCTCGATGGCGTACCCGGCGATGACCATGGCCGGGTAGAAGGTCGCGAGCAGGAACAGGGCCATCCTCCGGCCGTAGTACTTCCGGTAGATGTTGAGGATGGGCAGGATCAGCAGGTCGGCGAAGATGAAGGAGATGACGCCGCCGAAGCTGATGCCGCCCTTCCAGAGGACGACGGCCAGCGGCACGTTGCCGATCGAGCAGACGAACGAGGCGATCGCCACCAGTGGCCCGATGAGCGGGCCCCAGACCTTGGACGCCACGGGGTGGCCCTCGAAGAAGAAGGCCTGCCAGAAGCTGTCGGGCACCCAGGCGGCGATCGCGCCGGCGATGAGCAGGCCCAGCACCAGGTCGCGCAGGATGGCGGCCCACTCCATGACGAACACGTGCGAGGTGGCGGTGAAGCCCTCCCCGGAGAAAAGCCGTTGTGCGAACGAGCCCTCGCGCTGCACGGACATGTCCATCGCCGCGTGGCCCTCCATCGAACCGGCCAGGCCGCGCTCGGCCTGGGTACGGGCCTCGCGCAGCAGCCGGTCGTGCAGGAACAGCCGGAAGAGGACCGCCAGCAGCGCGATCATGATCGGCCCGCCGACGAACTCGGCCGCGGTGAACTGCCAGCCCATCAGCAACGCCAGGATCACGCCGAGTTCGATGACCAGGTTGGTGGAGGCGATCTCGAAGGCCATCGCCGCGGTGAAGTCGGCCCCCTTGCGGAACAGTGAGCGGGCCAGCGCCACCGCGGCGTAGGAGCACGACGAGGAGGCCGCCCCCAGACCGGCGGCGACCACGAGCGTCCGGGGCCGGTCGTCCCCCAGCAGGCCGGCGACGGTGGCCCTGTGCACGACCGCCTGGACGACGGCGGAGAGCGTGAAGCCGAGGATCAGCGCCCAGGTGATCTCCCAGGTCATGGACCCCGTGATCGACAGCGCGTGCAGGACGGCATCCACGGGCTCTCGCGCCTTCCGCTCGGCTCCGGACCCGATCCGGGCCCGCTCTCCGCATCCGCGCGCAGCCCACTCCGCCCGCACGCAGCTCCAGGACAAGTTATGCCGCGTCGGCACGAATCCAGCGGCACCGGGCCGACGGCACCGCTGCGAGCCCTGCCGCGCCACCCCGACCGGCCTACCGCCGCCACGCCTCCCGGCCGTCGGTGGACACCGGTCGACTGCCCGCCGCCCGGGGTTTCGTCCAGCGGGCGGCCGCGGGTCTCGAACGGAGGGGTGTGTGCCGGGACGCCGTTGTTCCTGGGGCCGGTGGGGGGATGGGGTGGGGGTGTTACTTGGTGAGGCCGGCCTTGACGGAGCAGACGGGCCAGGCGCCGGGGCCCTGGGCGGCGAGGACCTTCTCGCCGATGGCGATCTGCTGGGCCTTGGTGGCCTGGTGGGCCTGGGGGGCGTAGGCGGTGCCGCCGAAGGCGGCCCAGGTGCTGGAGGTGAACTGGAGGCCGCCGTAGAAGCCGTTGCCGGTGTTGATGGCCCAGTTGCCGGTGGCTTCGCACTGGGCGACCTTGTCCCAGACGGAGGCGGGGGCGGCGGAGGCGGTGTTGGCCGTGACGAGGCCGGCCACCGGCAGGGCGGTGAGGGCCCCGGCCATGAGTGCCATGCGGACGCGGTTGCGGCGCTTGGTGGTGGTGGCGGTGGTGGTCTCGTTACGGATGGCCATGGGGTTTCCTTTCGGAAGGGGGTGTGCGGGCGTGCGGAACCAGGCCCTGGGGGGGGGTGGTTTCGGGGGGTGTGGCTCGCGTGGTCGGGCACCGGGTCGTCCCGGTGGGCGCTGGGCCTTGGTGGGGCGGTTCGTTCGGTGCAACGGGTTCGAAGCTACGGGGGTGGGTGGGGGGTTTCAAGGATTCTGAGGTTTGGGCTGGTCGGGGGGTGGTTACCTGAGGTATCGATCAAGGAATTGTGCTGCTTTGAAGGCAAATGTCCCGTTTTTCAAGATCGAACCTGGCTCGGGAGTGGTCCGCGCCACACGGGTTGGGCTGTGAGGCCGGACACATGGTCGACACCGTGTGACGTCCCGGTGCCGGCGGGTGTGTGAGTCGGTGGTGGTGCGGTCGTCCGGGGGTGGCCCGCACCACAGCCCTCACTCACCGCGCGGGTCCGGCCGACTCTCCGTGACATTCGGCCGGGATCGGCGGGTGCGCGGCCGGTCGGGAGCCTAGGGTGGCTGCCATGGCCGGCTACGAGCTGCAGCGCATCAACGCCTTCCTCGCCGGATTCGCCCGCCGGCAGGCCGAGCACACGGCCGACATCCCCGGTGGGTTCGCCGTGTTCGACGACCGCGTCGTGGTCTCATAACCAGGTGGTCGTCGACCGTGCCGGCGGCGACCCGGACGCGCTGCCGGGCTCGTGGACGAGGTGATGGGGGAGCGGTCGTTCCGCCTCGTCTCCGTGCTCGACGCGGCCTTCGGGGAGGCGTGCGCCGCTCCCTTCGAATGGGCCGGCTACCTGCACCGCACCTACCTGGTGATGCTCCACACCGGCCCGGTCCCCGCCGACCGGTCCGCCGGCGGCTGGCGTACGGCCGAGGACGTCGACCTGGAAGCGATCCGCGCGCCGCTCTCCGCACGGTGGCGCGCCCTCCTGCCCGAGGCCGGCGGCGAGGTGATCGACATGCTGGTCGACCGCCGCCGAACGCGCCTGCGAGGGGCCACCCGCGTGCAGGTCCTGGCTTCACGGGCGGAGAACGGCGAGCTGGCCGCCTGGGGCGACCTCTACCTCGAACCGACCCCCGGCATCGCCCAGGTCGAGGACCTGATGACCGCCGAGGCCCACCTGCGACGCGGCCACGCCGACGCCGTCCTCGCCACCGCCCTCCGCCGGGCGGCCGCCGCCGGCTGCGGGACCCGCTTCCTGACTGCCGACGCCGAGGGCTGGCCGCGCCACTGGCACGAACGCCGCGGCTTCACCCCCATCGGCCACTCCCACGGCTTCCGGCGCACCTGACCCCGGCGGAGCCGGGCCCGGCCGGACGGAGAGGCGGTCGCGAAGCGTGGAGCCGATCACTACGGTGGCGCCACACACGAATTCGAAGTCCGCTGCGCGACAGCCGTCACGGAGGTGCCATGCCCCTGAAGATGAAGCTCACGGCGATAACACTCGACTGCGCCGATCCCGCGGAGCTGGCCGCGTTCTACCGGGAGGCCACCGGGTTCGCGCCCCACCCGAAGTCCGACGGCGACTTCGCCGGCCTCACCCGTGAGGACGGGCTCTTCATCGGTTTCCAACGGGTCGATGGCTACCGGGCTCCGCTGTGGCCCGACCGGGCCGTGCCACAGCAGGTGCACCTCGACTTCGCGGTCGCTGATCTGGACGAGGCCGAGGGACTGCTGCTGGAGCTGGGCGCCGTCAAGCCGGCGTTCCAGCCGGGCGGCGACAGATGGCGGGTGCTCCTCGATCCGGCCGGGCACCCCTTCTGCCTGACCGGGGGAGGCTGACGCCTGAGCGCGGGGCCGCGCCCGGCCCCGGGCTCAGGCGTCCGGGCCGGATCCGGCGCCGAAGGCGTGCTGGAGGAGGTCGGCGAGCAGGGCTGCGCAGGAACCGTCGGGGTCGAGGTCGGGGTCGTAGATGGTGAGGTTGAAGCCGATGCACTGCGGCGAGCCGACCAGGGCCCGCAGTAGTACGGAGAGTTCATCGGGCAGGAGCCCGCCGGGGTCGGGGCTGTCGACGGCCGGCATGACGGACGGGTCCAGCACGTCGGCGTCCAAGTGGACCCAGAAGCCGGCGGTCGGGGCGGCTTCCAGGCTCCGCACCACCGCGGCCGCCAGCTTCCCGACGCCGAGCTCGCGGATCTCTCCGACGGTGGTGTTCGCGATCCTGAGCGCGGTGAGCTCGGCGCGCTCGTCGTCGTAGTCGCGGATTCCGAGGACGTGGACGTCCTCGTCCCGGAGGTACGGGCGCAGCCCTTCGAGGTCGGCCAGGTCGGCCTGACCGCGGCCGGTTCCGATGGCGAGCTCCTCGCCGCCCGCGGCGCCGACGCGGTCGGAGTTGCCGGGGTGGCGGAAGTCTGCGGATCCGTCGACGACGGCGACCCCGTAGCGCCCGATGCGCCGCAGGGCGAGTGCGGCGCCGAGCTGGATCGAGCAGTCCCCACCGAGGACGAGCGGGAAGTCTCCCGCCCGGACGTGGTGTTCGAGCCGGTCGGCGAGCTTGCGGGTGTAGCCGGCGATGGCCTCGGCGTTGAACACGCCGTCGCCCTCGTGCCAGTCGCCGCGGTCGTAGCGGGGCGGGACGACGACACCGCCCTCCGCCGCACCGAGCCGTTGCAGCAGCCGTTGCTCGCGCAGCGCGCCGGCCAGCTTGTAGCAGCCGGGTACGGTGCCTTCTGCCGGCGGTCGAAGGCCGAGGTTGGACGGGGCGTCGACGAGGACGATGCGGCGCATGGTGCCATTCTCGCCGTCAGGAGCACCGTGGTCCAAGGGATTTCGCCGCGTCGGAACCGTGCGCTCCCGTCCGCGTGGTCCGCCCGCGACGATGGTGGCGCCGACGCCGCCGGGAAGGCGCTGGTGCCCCGGCCGAGAGCGAGGCCGGGGCACCAGCGCCACCAGGACGAGCGGTAACCGGAGGGGGGCGGCCCCTTACACCGTGGCCCGGCCGGCCGCGGTGGCCTGGCGGGTGGCCGGTGCCGCGCCGCCGCCCCCGCCCCCGCCCACCGCGTCGAGGGCACGGAGGATGTCCTCGACGCTCTGCTTGGCGTCGCCGAAGAGCATGCTGCTGTTCTCCCGGAAGAACAGCGGGTTCTGCACCCCGGCGTACCCGGACGCCATGGACCGCTTGAACACGATCACCTGCTCCGCCTCCCACACCCGCAGCACCGGCATGCCGGCGATCGGGCTGGAGGGATCGTCGGTGGCGGCCGGGTTGACCGTGTCGTTGGCGCCGATGACCAGGACGACGGACGTCTCGGCGAAGTCGTCGTTGATCTCGTCCATCTCCAGGACGATGTCGTAGGGCACCTTCGCCTCGGCGAGCAGCACGTTCATATGCCCGGGCAGCCGGCCCGCGACGGGGTGGACGCCGAAGCGCACCTCCACACCGCGCTCGCGCAGCCGACGGGTGAGCTCCGCGACCGGGTGCTGCGCCTGCGCCACCGCCATGCCGTAGCCCGGGGTGATCACGACGGACCGGGCCTGCGCGAGCTGCCGGGCCGCCTCCTCGGCGCGGATCTCGCGGTGCTCGCCCTGCTCCCCGCCCCCTCCGGAGGGAGCCTCGATGCCGAAACCGCCGGCGATCACGGAGAGGAAGGAACGGTTCATCGCCTTGCACATGATGTACGACAGGTAGGCGCCGGAGGAGCCGACCAGCGCGCCGGTGACGATGAGCAGGTTGTTGTCGAGCAGGAATCCGGCGGCCGCCGCGGCCCAGCCGGAGTAGCTGTTGAGCATGGAGACGACGACGGGCATGTCGCCGCCGCCGATGGAGGCGACCAGGTGCCAGCCCAGTGCCAGCGCCAGGACCGTCACCGCGATCATCAGACCGAGGCCCGGGCTGACGGTGAACCAGACCGTCAGCGCGACGAACGCGGCGAGCGCGCCGAGGTTCAGCAGGTTCTTGCCGGGCAGCACCAGCGGACGCGAGGCGATCCGGGCGGACAACTTGAGGAAGGCGACGACGGAGCCGGTGAAGGTGACCGCGCCGATGAAGATGCCGATGAACACCTCGGCGTGGTGGATGCCCAGCAGGTCGGCGCCGACGGTGGTCTGCGCGGAACCGTGCGACTCCACCTCCAGGTAGCTGTTCCAGCCCACCAGCACCGCGGCGAGGCCGACGAAGCTGTGCAGCACGGCGATCAGCTCCGGCATCTGGGTCATCTCGACCTGCCGGGCCCGCCACAGGCCGATCGCGCCGCCCATCGCCATCGCGACGACGATCAGGGTGACCGCGCCGGCGGTGATGCTGCGCGAGGCCACGATCACGGTGGCGACCAGGGCGAGCGCCATGCCGGCGATGCCGTAGCCGACACCCGCGCGGGACGTGCGGTGCTGGGACAGCCCGGCCAGACTCAGGATGAACAGCAGCGCGGCGACCAGGTCCGCGGCGTGGGCGGCCGTCGTGGAAGTCATCGGGGCTCAGCCTTTCGAGAACATGGACAGCATGCGGCGGGTGACGGCGAAGCCGCCGAAGATGTTCACGCTCGTCAGCAGGATCGCCACGAAGGACAGCACGGTGACCAGCGCGCCCATGTGCCCGATCTGCAGCAGGGCGCCGACCACCACGATCCCGGAGATCGCGTTGGTCACCGACATCAGCGGTGTGTGCAGGGCGTGGTGGACCTTCCCGATGACGTAGTAGCCGATGACCACGGCCAGTGCGAACACCGTGAAGTTCTCCGCGAGCTGGGTCGGGGCGAAGGCGACCAGCAGGAACATCGCCAGCATGCCGACGCCGATCAGGCCGAACCGGGCCGCCGGGGTGAGCCGGGGCTTCCTCGGTTCCGGAGCCGCCGCGGCGGCCGCGGGCTGCGCGGAGGCAGCGGCGGGCGCGGCAGAGACCGCCACGGGCGGCGGCGGCCAGGTGATCTCCCCGGCGCGGACCACGGTCACGGCGCGCTGGACCACGTCCTCGAAGTCGATCACCAACTGCCCGTCCTTGCCGGGCGTCAGCAGGGTGAGCAGGTTGACCAGGTTGGTGCCGAACAGCTGCGACGCCTGGGCGGGCAGCCGGGCGGCGAGATCGGTGTAACCGATGATGGTGACGCCGTTGCCGGTGACCACCGTGCGGCCAGCGACCGTGCCCTCGACGTTGCCGCCCTGGGCGGCCGCCATGTCGACGACGACGCTCCCGGGCTTCATCGCCGCCACGTCCGCGGCGGTGAGCAGTCGCGGCGCGGGCCGGCCGGGGATCAGCGCGGTGGTGATGACGATGTCCACGTCCTCGGCCTGCTCGTGGTAGAGCTCCGCCGCGGCGCGGTCGTAGTCGGCGGAGGTCGCCTTCGCGTAGCCGTCGGTGCTCGCCTCCTGGGCGGCGTTCACGGCGAGGTACTCGCCGCCCAGCGACTTCACCTGGTCGGCGACCTCCGGGCGCGGGTCGGTCGCCCGGACGATCGCCCCCAGGCTGGAGGCGGCGCCGATGGCGGCGAGCCCGGCCACACCGGCGCCGGCCACCAGGACCTTCGCCGGGGGGACCTTGCCCGCGGCCGTCACCTGCCCGGTGAAGAAGCGCCCGAAGACGTGGGCGGCCTCGATCACGGCCCGGTAGCCGGCGATGTTCGCCATGGAGCTGAGCACGTCCATCGACTGCGCCCGCGAGATGCGGGGCACCGCCTCCAGCGCGAGCGCGGTGATCGGACGTGAGGACAGCGCCTTCAGCAGCTCGGGCCGCTGCGCCGGGGAGAGCAGGCCGACCACGGTCGCACCGTCCCGCAGCCGGTCGATCTCCGCGGTGGACGGCGCGTTGACCTTCAGCACGATGTCGGCGCTCCACGCGTCCGCGATGTGCGCGCCGACCGCGGTGTAGGCGTCGTCGGTGAAGCCGGAGGCCGCGCCGGCCTCGGACTCGACCACGACCTCGTACCCGAGCGCGAGCAGCCCGCGCACCGTGGACGGCGTCGCGGCGACCCGGGTCTCCCCGGCGGTCGACTCGGCGACCACGCCGATGCGCCGCGGGGGGTGGTGGGTGGCGTCCTGTGCAGACATCACTCGTGCCTCTCTCGTCGGAGGAGCCGTTGACGGCGGTTCTGCGAACACGGGGGAGGAGAGTCCTTCCCTCTTGGACGCAGGAACCTACATGCCGGGGCCCGACAGGGGGACGGGGCGAAGCCGTGACGTCCTTCACCCGTGCGTGCCCCGCCGTGCCCCGATCGGCCGGAATCCGCCGCCACCCGGGGCCCGGCAGGGACCGGTCGTGACGGCCGCGAGGCCACCGCTGCGACGGAAGTAGGCTCTCGGCTGATCACACCATCGACGAGGGAGAAGACATGGGTCAGAAGATCATCCGGTTCTCGGACCTGACGGGGAAGCACGCGGAGAACGAGGCTGACCTGGTACGCATCGTCGTCCGCGAGCATCCGGACCTGGCGGACGGCCCGGTGGAGATCGAGGCGTTGGCCGACGAGCTCGCGGCGGTGGAGGAGCACGCGCTCGACCTGGTGACGATCGAGCTGCACCACCCGGACGCCGACGAGCCGGAGACGGTCGTTCTGGAGGCCGAGGTGTTCGACCGGCTGGCCTCGGCCGCTCCGATGGCCGAGGTGCTGCGGGGGGCCAAGCGGGTGACGCGGACGGTCCCCGCCCAGGGCGCGGCACCGGCCGCAGCCAAGGAGCGGCCCAACTACGCCAGCCTGGAGCACGCCGGGAGGCCGCACAAGGGGCGCACCACCGACGCCGAGAAGCAGGTCGTCCGGCAGCACCTGGACGAGATCAACGAGCGGCTGGCCGCCGCCGGCGTCCGGACGATCGACCTCGGCAACGCCGAGCACGTGAGCCGGTACGGCCTGGAGGAGCTGGCACGGGAACGGGGCGTCACGCTCGGTTGACGGGCCCGCGTCCGGCCGGGGCCTCCGGCACCGCCGGGGGTCCCGGCCCGGCGAACGACAGAGGCGAGGAGTCCGCACTCCTCGCCACTCTCAACTTATAGCGCAGTGGGGGGCTTGCGGCAAGGCCCCCGTCCTGGCGCAGAATCGCTGGCCTAGACCTGGACCAGCGCAACCGGAAGATCCGCGAGGCCCGCCCGGGCCCTCGCCGGATCGGCCGCGGAACGGAGCCGCCGTGACGACCCCGACCCCACTGACGACCAGTGCGTTCGACCTCCCCGACCACCTCGCCGCCAAGGCCGACCCGGCGCTGATCGCCGGCGACGAGCGGCACTTCGCCGCCGTCGCGGCGAGCGTGGAGCAGACGGTCGCCGAGCTGTCCGACCGCCTCGACGCCGCGCGCAGGGCGCCCGGCGGCGTCGGCCGGGAGGCGATGGACCGGGACGCCGAGATCCACCGGCTGACCGGCCGCCTGCGCACCCTGCGCCGCTTCGGCCTCGACCTGTGCCTCGGGCGCATCGTCGGCGCGGAGGGCGCCGGGCCCGTCTACATCGGCCGGCTCGGCCTCACCGACGGCGACGGCCGCCGGCTGCTGGTGGACTGGCGCTCACCCGCGGCCGAGCCGTTCTTCGCCGCGACCCACGCCGACCCGATGGGCCTGGCCAGCCGCCGCCGCTACCGCTGGACCCGCGGCCGGATCGGCGACTACTGGGACGAGGTGTTCACCGCGGACGGGCGGGAGGGGCACGCCGCGCTCGACGACCAGTCAGCCTTCATCGCGAGCCTCGGTGCCAACCGGTCGTCCCGGATGCGGGACGTCCTCGGCACCATCCAAGCCGACCAGGACGCCGTCATCCGCGCAGGGTCCCGCGGCGCGCTGGTCGTCGACGGCGGCCCCGGAACCGGCAAGACCGTGGTCGCCCTGCACCGCACCGCCCACCTCCTCTACTCGGACCCGCGCCTGGGACACCGGCGCGGCGGCGTGCTGTTCGTGGGCCCGCACCAGCCCTACCTGGCCTATGTCGCCGACGTGCTCCCCAGCCTCGGCGAGGAGGGCGTGCAGACCTGCACCGTGCGCGACCTCGTCCCCGAGGGCGCCGGCGCGCCGATCGAGACCGACCCGGAGGTGGCCCGGCTGAAGTCCTCCGCCGGCCTGGTGCAGGCGATCGAGAAGGCCGTCGGCATCTACGAGGAGCCGCCCACCGAGGGGATGGCGGTGGAGACCCACTGGTCCGACCTCTGGCTGAGCGCCGAGGACTGGGCGCAGGCGTTCGACGCGCCGGAGCCGGGCACCCCGCACAACGAGGCGCGCGAGCAGATCTGGGACGAGCTGGTCGCGATCCTGATGGAGAAGAACGGCGACGAGACCGTCTCGCCGGAGCTGTTCCGCAGGTCGCTGCTGCAGGACGAGGAGCTGGTCACCACCCTCCACCGAGCCTGGCCGATGCTCGAAGCGGCCGAGCTCGTCGGAGACCTCTGGACGGTCCCCGCCTACCTGCGGCTCTGCGCTCCCTGGCTCGGCCGGGACGGGGTCCGCGCCCTCCAGCGCACCGACGCCCAGGCCTGGACGGTCTCCGACCTGCCACTCCTGGACGCGGCACGCCGGCGCCTCGGCGACCCGGAGACCGCCCGGCGCAAGCGCCGGCAGGCCGTCGCCGTCGCCGCCGAACGCGAGCGGATGGCCCGTGTCATCGACGACCTGCTCGCGGCCGACGACGACGGTGAGGGCGCGGTGACGATGCTGCGCGGGCGGGACCTCCAGGACAGCCTGGTCGACGAGGGCGCGCTGCCCGGTGCCGACCAGGACCGGCTCGCCGGCCCGTTCGCCCACATCGTCGTGGACGAGGCCCAGGAGCTGACCGACGCGGAGTGGCAGATGCTCCTCCGGCGCTGCCCGTCCCGGAGCTTCACCATCGTCGGGGACCGCGCCCAGGCCAGGCACGGGTTCACCGAGTCGTGGCAGGAGCGGCTGGAGCGGGTCGGACTTGACCGCGTCACCCTCGCCTCGCTGAGCATCAACTACCGGACGCCGCAGGAGGTCATGGCGGAGGCCGAGCCGGTGATCCGGGCCGTGCTCCCGGACGCCAACGTGCCCGCCTCGGTCCGCAGCAGCGGGGTGCCGGTCGTCCACGGTTCCGTGGCGGAGCTGGACGCCGTCCTCGACGGCTGGCTCGCCGAGCACACCGAGGGGATCGCCTGCGTCATCGGCGATCCGGCCTTCCGCACGGCGCCCCGGGTCCGGTCGCTGACCCCGGAACTGGCTAAGGGGCTGGAGTTCGACCTGGTCGTCCTGGTCGACCCGGAGCGGTTCGGCGAGGGCATCGAGGGGGCGGTCGACCGCTACGTCGCGATGACCCGCGCCACCCAGCGCCTCGTCGTCCTCACGAGCTCCTGAGCCGCGGGGCCGCTGAGCCGCGGGGCCGCTGAGCCGCAGGACCGGGTCGGCGCCCTCCTCGACCAGGTCCTCGGCACCGCACCACACCTGGCCCGGACCGCGGGCAGGTGGCCCGGACCCGGTGGCCCCGCACGCAGGTCAGCTGTGGTTGACGATGACGTAGATGCCCCAGCCGATCGCCGCCAGCACCACGGCGAAGCACAGGCCGGCCACCGTGTAGCCGAGCGGACCGACCGAGGGCCGGCCGGCGGCGGCCGTTTCGGCCGCCGCCGGGGGATTGAGGGCACGCACGCCGATCGCGAAGAGCGCCGGCAGTCCGGCTCCGGTGAGCAGCCCCACGACGAGGATCCTCCACAGCGCGTCCAGGTTGATCCAGGAGTTCACGAGGCCACCTCGTCCGTCGGGGGCGCCGGGTGGAGCGAACCCGTCCACGCGGCATTGACGTTCTCCGGGGTCACGGCCGGGCGGCGGGAGGCGGCGAAGAAGGCGATCGAGGCCAGGACCAGCACGATGAAGATCGCCGCCACGCCCGCGGTGCCGCCGATCGCGTCCGTGGCCCAGTAGGTCAGGGCGCCGACCAGCCCGGCGGCCGGCAGGGTGAGCACCCAGGCCGCCACCATCCGGTGGGCGATGTGCCAGCGCACCACCGCGCCCTTCCTGCCCACCCCTGCGCCCAGGATCGACCCGGTCGCCACGTGGGTGGTGGAGAGCGAGTAGCCGAAGTCGGTGGAGGAGAGGATCACCGCGGCCGAGGCCGACTCGCTGGCCATCCCCTGTGGTGCCTCGATCTCCACCAGCCCCTTGCCGAGGGCCCGGATGACGCGCCAGCCGCCGAAATAGGTGCCCAGGGCGATCGCCACCGCGCACGAGGTGATCACCCAGGTCGGGGCGTTCGCCCCGGACTGCAGGGTGCCGTTGGCGATCAGCGCCAGCGTGATGACGCCCATGGTCTTCTGCGCGTCGTTGGTCCCGTGGGCGAGCGAGACCATGCAGGCCGAGCCGACCTGGCCGATCCGGAAGCCGTGTGCGCGCGGGCCCTCGGCCACGTCCCGGGTGAGTCGGTAGACGAGGTAGGTGCCGACCGCGGAGACTGCGCCGGCGATCACCGGCGACAGTGCGGCGGGCACGATCACCTTGGAGACCAGCCCCTGCCACTTGACGGCCGAGCTGCCCGCGGCCGCCATCGTCGCTCCGATCACACCTCCGATCAGGGCGTGCGAGGAGCTGGAGGGGATGCCGACGTACCAGGTGGTCAGATTCCAGAGGATGCTGCCCGTCAGGCCCGCCATGACCACGGTGAGGGTCACGTCGGCGGTGTCGACCAGACCGCCGGCGATGGTCGCCGCGACCGCGGTCGACAGGAACGCACCGGCCAGGTTCAACACCGCGGAGACGGCCACCGCGACGCGCGGGGGGAGAGCGCCCGTGACGATCGAGGTGGCCATGGCGTTGCCGGTGTCGTGGAATCCGTTGGTGAAGTCGAAGCCCAGCGCAGTGGCAACCACCAACGCCAGGACCACATCGTTGCCGGTCACGGGCATGAACCTAACCCGTGGCCGGCGCCGACCCCGCCACCGACACCGCGGTGTGCCCGTCGTCGTCGGGCACCATCCGTCCGGACGAATGCGAGGGGGGATCGCCGGTCGGGGTTGGGGGGCGAGACGGCGTCAGAAGGTGAACGCCATGCCCTCCTCGGCGGCGACCACCTCGCCCGCGAAGGTGCTTCGGGCCTCGGCGGTCGAGCGTGTGCGGTCGCTGCCGGGCCAGAAGTGGGTGAGCAGCAGGCGCCCGGCCCCGGCGCGGGCTCCCCACGCCCCGGCCTCAGCGGCGCTCATCAGGTGGGGGTCGCCGTCCCCGGAGCCGACGCCCTGGAGCGTGGCGCCGGCGATGAACAGATCAGCGTCGGCGGCGAGCCGGGCGAGGGCGGGGCCGGGACCGGCGTCGCCGCTGTAGGCGACGCTCAGGCCCGGCGCCGTCAACCGCACGCCCGCATGGGGGACGTGATGCGGCAGCAGCGCGGTGTCGAGCCGGAACGGCCCCACCTGGTGGCCGGACGGAAGCGGGTGGACATCGAAGACGTCGAGCAGGCTCTCCGTGGGTTCCATCGCCTGGACCCGTGTGACCACCCCGGGCGTGCAGTACAGCGGCAGGCGATCGCCGCGCTCCGGCGCGAAGTGGCGTGCGCGGCACAGGGCGCTGAGGTCGGCACAGTGGTCGGGGTGCTCATGGGTGATCACCACGGCGTCCACCTGCCCGTCGGCGCAGTGCTCCGACAGCCGCGGGAACGTTCCGTAGCCGAGATCGAGCACCAGCCGGAACCCGTCGTACTCCAGCAGGAAGCCGCTGGCACTCCGCCCGGCCTCGGGCCAGGCGCCGCACGTCCCCAGAACCGTCAGTCTCCGCACCGGCCGATGCTCTCACGGGTGCCCGCGGGGGTCGACCGGGTTTGAGCCCCGAGCGCCGCACCGGGCGAGCGGCGGTCGCGGCCGGTTCACGTGCGGCCGGGCGGACCGGTCCCGAGCGACTGCAGGACGAGCGGGGAGGCCCGACGCGAGGCGCTCGTCGAACGAGGTGTCCTCCAGGCGGGGTGCGACCCGGCTCGCCGCGGCCCGTGAGGCGCCCGCCGCGACGGTCGCCCCCGCACAGCCGCCCGGTACGGGGCCCGGCTGCGTCAGCGGTACCAGCCGCGGATGGCGACGGCGGTCTCGCGGACGTCGGCCCGCCCGTCGCGGATGCGGGCGGCCAGCTCGACCGCCTGCTTGGGTTCGGCGGTGACGATCACGCCCGAGGCGCTGAGGTAGGAGGCGGCGACGACGGCGGCGAAGTGCTCGTTGGCGGAGTCCAGCGCCGGCACCCGGATGAGCTGGTGCATCAGCGCGCCCGCACGCTGGTGCAGCGCGCCGTACACGGGCACGTCCATGACCTCGTCGACGTGGCGGGCGACCGCGGCGGCGAGGGAGCCGTAGTCGGTGACGTCCGGGTCGGAGGGCAGGAACTGGTGGGCGATGTCGAGCAGCCAGGCCCGGTCGATCCGCAGGATCACGCGGCGTCCGCCGTTCCGGGGCGGGCGGCTTCCTCCGGGTAGGGGCCGAACTCGGCCTCGAAGGCCGGCCCCCATGCCTGGGCGAAGTGCGCCGCGGCGGTCAGGAACCGTTCCCGCCGCTCGTCGGCCTCCTCGGCCAGCACCTTGCGGGCGTAGTCCGGCAGGCTCATCCCCGCCGCCTCGGCGCGCTGTTCGAGGGCCTCGTGGATGCTGTCGTCCAGGCGAACGTTCAGTTGCTTCATGCCTGGTAGCGTATCCACCCGTAGTGGGCGCTACAAGCACACCGGGGGCGTGCCCCTCCGTCGGACGCGGGCCGCGGGCGGACGGAGTCTTGACAGGGGCGAGGGGCGCCGTGAAACTCATCGCACGCGAACCGGTCGAGGGGATCGGCCGGCGTCGTCGCGGGAGAGCGGCGGACCGGGCGCGGCCGAGGCGCGGGTGCGGCCCGTCGGCTCGGCCGCGCGCCGCCCAGGCCGTCGGAGTCCGGGAGGCCGGAGCGGTTCTCGCCGCGGCTTCGGCCGGGCCGCTGCCCGGCGAGTCCGGTCGCGCCCCGACCCGTGGAATCAAGAGGGGTTGTGCGCCATGGCACTTCCGGCGGAGTCCGACAACGTTCCCCGGCGGCGTCCCGCCGGGGCCCTGCGCGGCAGGTGGCCCGGAGCGGTCAGCCGGCCCGGCTCCACGGAGTTCGAGGCGTCCGCCAAGAACTGGCTGTTCGACCTCGCTCCCGCGCGCTGGCGGCACGAGGAGGTCTTCCACCGCAACCCCGTCGAGCTGGCGTGCATGCTCCGCCTGCACCTGGACGCGGAGGTCCTCGCCATGCAGGCCGGTCTGAAGGCCCTGCGCACCGCCCTGGCCGGAAGGCTGCGGCGTGCCGACTCGATCGAGATCATCGAGGCCTACGTCCGGGAGCAGGCCTGGGCCAAGGGGATGCGCGAGCAGGTCGCGCTGGTCGAGGACGCGCTCCACCAGGCCCTCGGCGGCGCCGCGCGCAAGCGGGTCGCCTGGCGCATCGTCAGCGGCCCGTGACCCGCGCCGGGCGCCGCTGACGATGCGGCTCCGGCGTGGGGCCCGCGCCGGGGGCTCAGGCTGTGGCGGGGGCCTGCAGCTCGATCTCGCCGGGGCGCCAGGACCTGTCGAAGAAGGCGGGGAGCGGGCCGTAGAGGCGCAGGATGGCGAACCAGTTGCGGCCGGGCGCGGTCTGCACCCAGTTGCCCTCGGGCACCCCGTCGGGGAGGACGGGGTCGAACCAGAGGCTGACCGACCCGTCCTTGTCCGGGACGGCGGCCGGGGTCGGACAGGGCCGGGAGCCCGCGCGGGGGAAGCGCTGGTCGGTGGCGAGCATCGATCGCGTCTGGCTGTCGTAGAGGGTGACGGACCAGAACCGCTCGGCCGGCACCGCCGGCGGCAGGATCAGCCGGTACGTCCGGTCACCCTCCAGCGCAAGCCCGGTGGAGTCGACGGTCGCGCCGAGGTGCTGGGAGCCGACCCCGGGAAGGTCCACGGACACCGCCGGGGTGACGCCGGTGGCGAGGTAGAAGAACGACGAGCGGGCGTTGAGGTGCTCCACCCCGTGGTCGGGCGGGGGCACGAGGCCCCCGCGGATGGCCGTCGGCTGTGCGGTCCGGAAGCCGCCCCTGCCGCCGGACAGCGGTGACGTCCAGTGGGAGCCGGTGCCGGGGTAGAGGTCGAAGCCCTCGGCGGCGCGCGGCCGCATCGCCACCGCCCGCACGTACGCGTTGGCGGTCGCCGCGGCGTCCTCCAGCACGTCCTGCCAGTAGCCGTCGGGGGCGAACGGGCGGTCCTTGACGATCCCGATCGCGGCGATCGGCGCAGCCGCCTGGGGGTCGAGCGCCGTGGCCGGTTCGGCCTGCACCGCTTCGTCGAGGAGGGTGAAGAACGAGGCGTCCACCGGTGCGACGGTGTTGATGGCCAGACCGCTGCCCTCCACGAAGCGCGGCGTGCGCGGGGAGGCGGGCGGGGCGAGGGCGGCGCGGCCGAGCAGGGCGGAGCCCACCGACGTCCCGTAGCCGCCGGGCGTGTACGGGGTGATCTTCAGCTGCTCCCGGATCCGGCGGGCCGCGGGCGCAGGGTCGTCGCCCTCCGGGAAGCAGCGCCCGAGGAGCCACACCCGGTTCGTCCGCACCCGGTGCACGAACATCCCGCCCTCGGGCAGCGGGCCCCGGTACCCGGGCCCGGCGAAGAGGTAGCGGCCGCCCTCGCCCCGGTCCGGCCCGGGCACTCCCAGGTCCGTCACCCAGCGGAACCACATGTCGTCGGCGACGGTCAGGCAGTCGGGCGGGACGTCCACCACCACCGGGCCCTCGCCGAGGTCCAGGAAGGTCAGGAAACCGACGGTGTCGGCATCGGCGGTCAGGAACAGCGACCGGCAGTCCATCAGCTCGGAGAAGACCAGTACGTCGCCGTCGGCGACCCCGGCGGCTAGCAGCGCCCTGCGCATCGCCCAGAGCGAGACGGCGGGCAGGCCCGCCCGGTAGGCCTCGACGGCGTGCAGGCGGTCCAGTCGGCCGTAGACCGCCGCCGCGGTCTCGGGTGTCGGCATGCCGTCGGCGAAGACGAAGGTACCGGCCGTCGTCTTCACGGTGTCGGGGGTGGTCAGGGAGGCGGGCACGGGGTCGAGCTCGGGCACGGAGGTTCCTTTCGGCGCAGCCGAATACGGTCCGACCCTAGGACGGTAGGACAAATGGCGCATTTCGCCCAGTGGTGCCGATGGTCCACCGGTGCTGATCGCCGGCAGCGCTGATCGCCCGTTAGTGGCACCGCCGGCCCGGTGTCGCACCGCAGGGCGGGCGCGGCCCGTTCGAGGGGGCCGCCGAATGGCGGATGATCATGCCCAAAAGGTGCGAAACCCGTGGGTGTTCCTAGGCTGTTGAGCTGACGTGGCAAGGAGTCGGGAAAGGGGCGGGCCCATGGGTGAGGCGATCGGCTCGATGCTGACATCGGCCGTCGGCATCGCGATCAGCCCGTTGCCGCTGATCGCGGTGATCCTCATGCTGGCCACCCCGCGCGGCCGGACCAACGGCACCGCCTTCACGGCCGGCTGGGTGCTCACCCTCGGCGCCGTGGTGGCCGCGGTCGGCGTGGCCGGCAGCGGACTGGGCACCGGCGAGGCGAAGCCCACCTGGGCCGACTGGCTGAAGCTCGCACTGGGCGTCCTGTTCGTCGTGCTCGCCGTCCGACACTGGCACGACCGGCCCCGGGCCGGTCGCGTGGCCGCGCCGCCGACGTGGATGCGCGCGGTCGACCGCTTCACGCCCGCCGAGTCCGCCGGTCTCGCGGCCGCCCTGGTCGCCGCCAACCCGAAGAACCTCGTCCTGGCGGTCGGCGGCGCGGTGTCGATCGCCACCAGCGGTGCGAGCGGCGCTGGCAAGGCGGTGGCCGGTGCGCTGATGGTGGTCATCGGCTCGCTCTGCACCCTGGTTCCGCTCGGCGTCTACCTGCTCGGCGGCGACCGCGCAGCCCGGGTGCTGGAGGAGTGGAAGGCGTGGATGGCCACCCACAACTCCGCGATCATGACGACCGTGCTGGCCGTCCTCGGCGCCAAGTACATCGGCGACGCCGTCTCCGGCCTCGCCTGACCGCGGAAGCGCCCGGATGCGCCCGGACCGCCCGGAAGAGCCCGACCGGCCGTCCCAGCCGGACGAGCCCCGTCCGGTCGGGCAGGCCGCCGGCCCCGGAAGGCCGGCGAACCTCGCCGCCCGCCTCCGCGGGCTGCGCCGCAGGCTCGGCCGGCCCGAGCCCGCCGACCTCACGTCCGGCATGGTCACCGGGCTGTTCTCGATCCCCGAAGGCATGGCCTACGCGGCGATCGGCGGGTTCAACCCGGTGGCCGGCCTGTACGCGGGCGTGGTGCCGCCGATCCTCGGCTCGCTCACCGCACCCACCGTTCTGATGATCACCACGCTCACCAGCGCGATCGCGCTCACCGGCCAGAGCGTGCTCGCCGACGCCGGCCTCGACCCGCACGACGCGGGCAACGTCGCCGCGCTCACCGTGTTCGTCGGCCTGTTGATGCTGCTGATGGGCGCGCTGCGCCTCGGCGTACTGCTCAGCTTCGTCTCCAACGCCGTCATGGTCGGCTTCTCCACCGGCATCGCGCTGCAGATCATCACCGGTGTGTTCAAGGACGCCACCGGTTACCAGCCGACCGGCCACGGCAAGCTCACCCGGCTCGCCGACTGGCTCGTCCACACGCCCGACTGGCAGCTCTCCGCCAGCCTCGTCGCCGCCGCCACGATCGCCGTCTGGGCGCTGGCCCGCGTGGTGCGGAGGCTCGAACCGGTGGCACTGCTGATCGCCATGGTGGTGGTCAGTGCGGCCGTCGCCGCGCTCGGCACCGACGTCGAACTCGTCCGCGACATCGCCGAGATCCCGGCCGCACTGCCCGGCTTCACCGTGCCCGACTGGGACGCACTCCCGCAGCTGGCGCCGGGCGCGCTGTCGGTCGCCCTGGTCGCCCTCGCCCAGGCCGCCGGGATCCCCCCCTCGGTGCCCAACCCCGACGGCAGCCGGTCCAGCGTCAACGGGGACTTCGTCTCCCAGGGCGTCGCCAACCTGGGCGGAGGCCTGTTCCAGGCTCTGCCCGCGGGCGGCTCCCTCTCGCGCACCGGCGTGGCGGCCTCCGCCGGGGCCCGCAGCCGCTGGGCCGGCGTCGTCTCCGGGGTCTTCCTCGCGCTGGTCGTCCTGATCGCCGGCTCGCTCGCCGAGCGCATCCCGATGCCGGTGATCGGCGGGCTCATCCTGGTCGTCGGCGGCGAACTCGTCTGGGGCAAGCGGGCCGACATCCTGCTCGTCGTACGCACCTCGCGGCTCTCCACCGTCGCGATGGTCGCCACCTTCGTCGCCACCAGCCAGCTCCCGCTCCAGCAGGCCATCATTCTCGGCGCGGTGCTCTCCCTCCTGCTGTACTGCGTCCAGGCCGCCCGCCGGGCCCGCTTCACCGCACTGACCCGGGACGCGGAGGGCCGCTGGTACACCGCGCCCGTCCCCGAACGGCTGCCGCCCGGCGAGGTCACCGTCCTGGACTACGAGGGCACCAGCTTCTTCGCCGAGCTCCCCACGTTGCGCACCTACCTGCCGGACGTCACCGGCGGGCGCAACGCCGTCCTGGTCCTCGTGGTCCGCACCGCCCCCGACATCCCCTCCTCCGCCATCCTCAAGGAGCTCCGCCGCTACACCGACGCCCTCCACCGCGAGGGCGGCCGTCTCGTCCTCGCCGGCGTCCAGCCACCGCTCGCCGTCGTGCTGCGCCGCACCGGCCTCGCCGACCACCTCGGTGCCGACGCCATCACCCCGGCCGGTGGCCCCCTGCTCGCACCGCTCGACCGCGCCCACGCCGAGGCCCGCGCCTGGATCGCCGACCGGGGGAGGGACGACCCCGAGGTGTGAACGGGTGGGCGCGGCGCGGTGAGTCGGTACGTCTCCTACCGCGACGCGTAGCGGTGCAGGGCCGCATCCAGGTACTCCGCGCGGGGACCGGCCAGCCGGGCCACCTCGGCGGGTGAACCGACGAACGCGATCTCGACGAGTTCCCGCTCCGGCGGCAGTGCCGCGAACCGCTCGCACAGCAGCGCCCGCGGCAGAGCGGGCGCGAGGAAGAGCACGCCGATGCTGCCGTACGGCCTGTGCGTGACCGCCCAGAGCTTCAGTTCCTCCGGTGCCGCGCGGACCCCGGTCTCCTCGACCAGTTCGCGGGCCGCCTCCCGCTGCAGGTCGGCGGTGCCCAACGGCCGGCCGTCCGGGCGGGGTTCGACGGAACCGCCGGGTGGCTGCCACCGGCCGGGCGTGGCCGTCGCCGGGGACATCCGGCCGACCAGCAGCCGCCGGTCCGGGGTGGGCTGGAGGACGCTGACCGACAGCGACCCGGTGGGGACCGTCGTGCCGGGCACGCTCCGCAGTGCGTAGTGGCGGTAGGTCGTACGGGTCCACCGGACCACCAGCCGGCCCGGTCCGTCCCACGAGGTCCCCGTGCACGCCACGACCGGCCCGTCGAAGAACGTCGGGTTCCGGCGGACGGCCTGCTCCCAGGCACGGTCCCTGGCCGTGCGCTCCTCCGCCGACAGCCGGAGCGGGGGAGCCTCGACCAGGACCAGCTCGCGCACGTCCAGGACCTCGGAACGGGTCGGCGGCGGCAGCGGATCACACATCCGTTCATGATCCCGAACCCGCCGCCGGCCGTGCCGCACGACACCCGTGCGGACTCGTGGGTCGTGGGTCGTGGGTCATGAGTCGTGGCGGCGTCGGGGCGTGGGTGCCGGCGCGTGCCCGTTGGCCGTCGGTCAGACGCCGAGGCCGGGGAGCACCTCGGCACGGGGAGCCGTGCCACCGCCGAGTCGGGGAGGATCGGTTTGCCCCGGCGCCGCCCGCTGCCGATGAGGACGTGCGGTGCGGCGACCACCGCCTCGTCGACCAGCAGCGCCCAACTGTCCGTCAGACCGACGGCGGTGACGCCGTCGTACTCCATCCCGGTCTCCGCGACGGTGACGTCCATGGGCGCGAACGAGGCCCGTGCGGACGGTCGTGTTGACGTCCAGGCGGGTGTCGGCACGCACCAGACAGGCGGTAAGGGTGACGTCCCGCCACGTTTGGCGGCCGCCACCACGCAGTTGCCGGAGAGTTCCAGCGGTACGTCGTAGGCTTGGGACAAGACGGCGGTATCGGCCTTTGTCGGGATCGGTGTCCACGTACGGCACGGACTCGGCCGCCTCCCGCGCCTCCCAGCTCTTCAGGGCGTCGGCAACGGGGCCGGAAAGGTCGTCACAGAGGTCGAGCGCCGCGCGGACGGCCGTGAAGTTCCCGAACGGAGGGGGGCAGGTGCTCGCTCACGGCGCGGACTGTACCGCAGGCGACCGGGGGCCGTTGCTCCGCCGGAAGCAGCAGTGGGCCGGTTCCGGCGTCGTGACGGCTCCGGGGGTCTTGCGCGTCGAGCAGTTCTGCTCAATCATGCTCGATGCGCTGATGAAGTACGCAGAAATGGCCAATGCGTCAGGCCAGTCCTCGCTCTCCCACACCTCGCACGAGTGGTGATCACATGCGCACACTCCGCCTCGTCACCGTCGTCTACCTGATGGCAACGTTGCTCCTCACACCCGTGACCGCCTCGACGGACGCCCAGGCGGCTTCCGCTTCCGGCGTCCCCGACGTCGTTCCGGCGCTGCGTCAGTGGACCGCCGGTACCGGCACCTACACCTTCACCACCGCGAGCCGGATCGTCGTCAACCCCGCGTACGCCGACCAACTCTCCGACGAGGCCGCCACCTTCGCCGACGACCTCGGGGCGCTGACCGGGCGCAGCGTCACCGTCGCCACGGGCTACGCGGGGGCCGGGGACATCGCGCTGACCCTCGGCGACTCCTCCGTGCCCGCCGAGGGCTACCGGATGGCCGTCGGCCAGTCCCTCACCGTCGCCGCACCCACCGACACCGGCGCGTTCAACGGCACCCGGACGGTGCTTCAGCTCCTGCACCAGTCGCCGACGGTGGCGGCCGGCACGGCGGTGGACTGGCCGTCGAAGCCGGAGCGCGGCCTGATGATCGATCAGGGACGGAAGTTCTTCACGGTCGACTGGGTGAAGCAGCACATCAAGGAGCTTGCCTACCTCAAGCTCAACTACTTCCACTTCCACCTCTCCGACACCTTCGGCTTCCGGCTGGAGTCCGCCACCCACCCGGAGATCGTCTCCGCCGACCACTACAGCAAGCAGGACATCGCCGACCTGGTGGCGCTCGGGTTGAAGTACCACGTCGCCATCGTCCCGGAGATCGACACCCCCGGGCACATGAACCCGATCCTCGCCGCCCACCCCGAGCTGAAGCTCCGGAACAGCGCGGGAAGTGCCAGCGCCGACTTCATCGACCTCTCGCTGCCCGGCACGTACAGCCTGATCAGAGACCTGATCGAGGAGTACCTGCCGCTCTTCCCCGCGCCCTACTGGCACATCGGCGCCGACGAGTACGTCTCCGACTACAGCCAGTACCCGCAGCTGCTCAGCTACGCCCGCGCCACCTACGGTGCCGACGCCACGGCCAAGGACGCCTACTACGGGTACGTCAACTGGGCCGACTCCCTGGTCCGGGCACACGGCAGGACCACCCGGATGTGGAACGACGGCATCAAGCCCGGCGACGGAACGATCGCGCCCAACCCCGACATCCTGGTCGAGTTCTGGTACGACTACGGGCTGACCCCGCAGCAGCTCGTGAACGCCGGGCACGTCGTCGCCAACGAGTCCTGGACCCCGACCTACTACGTGCTCGGCGGCGCGAAGCCGGACACCAGGTGGATGTACGAGACCTGGACCCCGGACCTCTACCAGGGCGGGAACACGATCACCGACGGCACTGGGAACCCCGGCTCGCTGATCCACGTCTGGTGCGACAACCCGACCGCCGAGACCGAGGACCAGATCGCCACCGGCCTCTTCCAGCCGCTCCGGGCTCTCGCCCAGCAGACCTGGGGATCACCCAAGCCGGTCGGCGCGTACGCCGACTTCACCGCGATCACCGCCGTGATCGGCCACAACCCCTCCTGGCCGGCCACCGGGTGGCCGGGCAACCTGGCGCAGAACCGGCCCACCACGGCCTCCAGCACCGAGACCGCGGGCCTCCCGGCGGCGGCCGCCACCGACGGCGACACCGGCACCCGCTGGTCAAGCGCCTTCAGCGACCCGCAGTGGCTGCAGGTCGACCTCGGCTCCACCCGGTCGATCGGGAGGGTCGTCCTGCGCTGGGAGACGGCCTTCGGGAAGTCCTTCCAGATCCAGCTCTCCGACGACGGCGCCGCCTGGCGCACCGTCTACTCCACCACCACCGGCACCGGCGGCGTCCAGGACCTCACCGGCCTCGACGGCTCCGGCCGCTACCTGCGCCTTTACGGCACCCAGCGCGGCACCTCCTGGGGCTACTCCCTGTACGAGCTGGAGGCGTACGCCCCCGGCTGGCCGGCAGGCACCCGCATCCTCTCGACGGGCGGCAGGGCCCTCGACGACCCCGCCTCCGCCACCGCTCCGGGCACCCGGCTGATCACCTGGACCACGCACGGCGGCCCCAACCAGCAGTGGCAGCTCTCCCGTAACTCCGACGGCAGCTACACCATGGTCAACGGCGCGTCCCGGCTCTGCGCCGGCCTCGCCGACGGCTCCACCGGAGCCGGCACCGCCGTGGTCCAGGCCGTCTGTGACAGCGGCGACGGCCAACGCTGGCTGCTCACCTCACGCGGCGGCGGGTACACCGTCGCCAACAAGGCCGGCGGCCTCCTCCTGACCACAGCCACCACCGCCGACGGATCCCCCGTCACCCTGCAAGCCGCGGGCGGCACCCTGCTCCAGATCTGGCAGATCGCCTGATCGTCGGATCACTCCCACGGTCGTGCGGTAGGTTGCGGCCATGACGGAATCCGGACCCGGCGCCTGGCCTCCTGTCCCGATGAGGACGGAACGGCTTCTGCTCCGGGAGTCCGAGGCCCGGGACCGCGGCGCGTTCATCGAGCTGTTCGCATCGCCCGAGGCGGGCGCCTACGTCGGTGGTCCTCGACCGCTTGCCGAGCTTGAGCGCGCGGTCCCCGAAGTACCCGGGCGGCGCCCCGGCCTGTTCGTGATCGATCTCGACGGAGCGATGATCGGCGTGATCACGCTCGATCGGCGCGACGCAGCGCGTCCGGGGCACGTCCGCCCGGATGCCGGGGAGGTCGAGCTGGGCTACATGTTCCTGCCGCAGGCATGGGGGCTCGGGTACGCCGCCGAGGCATGCGCGGCGGCACTCGCCTGGTTCGCCGCCGCGCGCCCCGGCGACCCGGTGGTGCTCTGCACCCAGACCGCCAACGACCGCTCGATGCGCCTCGCGGCGAAGCTGGGGTTCACCGAGGTGCAACGGTTCGAGGAGTACGGCGCCGAGCAGTGGTTCGGCGTGTGGCCCCCGGCCGCCCCGCGCGGCTGAGCCGACGGCTCAGGGTCCCGCCTGGCGCACCGGAGTGCGGCCGGTTCACGGCAGGGCGAGCCGCAGGGTCTCGCTGACGGCGTCCATCGTTCGTTCGTCGAGCCGGCCCTCCTGCAGCTCGACGTCGTAGAGGCCGGGCCGGATGGTGGTCACGAAGTCGGTCAGGACGTGGCCGGCGACGTCGTCCACGGCGCAGGTCTGATGGTCGGCGATGGACACGGCCGTCGGCCACGTGTCGGAGCCGGTGCCGATCTGGGCGACGACGACGGTGTCGAGGACGGCGTTGCGGGTGTCGTTGGAGATCACCACCCACATCCCGCCCATGCCGTCGCGCCCGACGACTATCACGTCGCCGCGCCGAAGCGAGGTCACAGGCTTCCTTCCATGGCGCTGACGGCGAAGTAGGTGGCGCGGTCCGCGAGTGCCGTCTCCTCCGCCCGTCCGAGTGAGCGGCTCATGTGCCGGTAGCCGGCCTCCAGGGTGACGGCCAGTGCCCGGTCGAGGGCCGCGGCGTGGACGAAGCGCTTGACCGGGAGGCCGGCACTGGCCGCCGCTCGACGGATCCGGGTCAGCTCGGCCTCCGTGAAGGAGACATTCAAGGCTGGCATGGCCATGACGGTACCGTCATCCGGTACCGGTGGCCAGGTCTGGCCGTGGATTCGGGTCGGGCCCGCCCGTCGTCAAGACGCGGCAACCGGTCCCCGACCCGGCCCGCGCCGGACAAACCCGCCGTCGATGCCGTCTTGACAGCCCCACCGGCCGGCGGCGGCTGCTCTCCTTGTTCTCCGGCACCACCACCGAGGCGCCATCGCACCCTGACAGGAGAAGCAGCCATGTCCATCCTCAAGACCCGCAAGGCGTTGACCGTCTTCGCGGCGGGCGCGGCACTCGTCGGCGCCACCCTCGCCGCCGCTGCGCCGGCCTCCGCCGCCACGCGGCAGGTCGACTCCCGGGTCGCCTGCGCCACCGACTACTACCACTGGTGCGACGCCGTCAGCGCCAGCGGCGAGTACGCGCAGATGAACGTGTACTGGGGGAGCGACGGCCACGAGTACGTCGACGCGTTCCTCAACACCTCCCACTACGGCCAGAACCTGTGGATCCTGACCTGGAACGGCAGCGGCTGGGACTGGGCCGGGGTTCCCGCCACCATCGACGAGCACAACGGCTACTGGGGAGCGGTCGACACCGGGCGCTCCGACGCCGGTAAGACGATCAAGCTCGCCGTCTACAACTGGGACACGGGCGGATACCTCTACACCAACGCCCACTGACCCGACCGGCTCCAGACCTCCGGAGCCCACGGTCCCGACGCCCTCGCACTCCGTGCGAGGGCGTCGCCGTTCCGCGGGCGGGGGCTCCGCCGGGCGGCGCCGAGCGGTGGCACCGAGCTCGTGGCTACCGAGCAGTGGCCGAGTGCTGTGGGCGGTGCAGCGTGCTGCCCGCGAACGGATCGGCACCGGCCGAGGAGTGACGTTGCCGGGCGCGGGCGGCCTGGGGGTGGTCACCGAGGAGGGTGAGTTCGTGGGCGAGGAGCGGGAGCAGGCCTTCGTCGCGGGGGCCGACGCCGTCGAGGAGGCGGACCAGGGCGCAGCGGGCGAGCTCGGTGCGGCCCTGGCGGCGGGCGAGCCGGGCCCAGGTGAGGCCGGGCTCGTCGTCGGGGTCCTGGCCGTGGTTGGAGTCGTCGAAATCGGTTGCCCAGGTGCGGAGTTGTTCGGGCCGATCGGGGAAGCCGCCGAGCAGCGCCCGGGTGTCGGGGTTCTGCTCGCGCAGGGAGTCCAGTAGGCGGTGATCGGCGGGGTCACCGTACAGACCGATCAGGACGGCGGCGAGGCGGAGTTCTTCGGTAGGGCCGAACCGTGCCTCGGCGAGCAGCAGGTGGCGCAGCACCGGCAGGTCGGCGGGTCGGCGGTCGTACTGGGCGGAGCGCAGCGCGGTGGCGCGGCGGGCGGGGTCGGCGGTCGCCCCGGCGCTGTCGGGGTGGCCGACGGGACGGGCACGGAGCAGGGCGAGGTCGGTGCGCCCGGGTGCGAGGACCGTCTCGTGAAGGGGGAGGCGCGAGCGTTCGGTGAGGGGGGTGTAGGCGTTGAGCCCTTCAGCGTTCAGCAGGAGGTGGTCGGGTTCGGTGCGTCGCAAGGCACGGTGCAGCCGCCGGACCAGTTCGGCGGGCGGGAGGCGGCGCAGGCCGAGGGCGGTGAACAGGGCGTCCCGGTCGGCATCGAGGTCGGGACCGTAGTACTCGGCGAGCTCCTCCTCCGAATCGGCGATCTCGGCGGCCAGTTCGGCGTCGGTGGCGGCGGGATCGAGGAGGACGTGGTCGTGCCAGCAGGGGAGGCCGATCAGGGTCTCCAGAGCCTCGTCCAGGCTGTCGGCGATCAGGCCGGCCTCACCCTCGGACCCGGCGTAGAGTATCGCGCCGTCGGGACACCGGAAGTAGGTGCCGCCGGTGTCGTCGCCGGCGATGGCCGTGAGCGGCCCCCCGGACGCCAGCCGGACGGGCTCGACGTGCTCGGTCCGGTCGAGGTCGAGGTTGAACGGGTCGGCCGCGAGCCGGGCGAGCTCCGGGTTCTCGCGAAGGACCCGGAGGGCGCGGTGATCGGTCATGCCGAAGGACGCTATCAGGCCGCGGTGACAGGACCCGCCGGTCCCTCGGCACGTCTAGGGTTACCGCGTGGACATAGCGGCAGTGGCGATTGCAGCGACCGGTGTGGCGGGGACCCTCGGGGCCGCACTGCTCACCCAGCGGGGCGCCGAACGGGCCAAGCGGCGCGAGCTGGAGCTCGGCCAGGCCTTTCAGGAGGCCCGCGAGAACCTCGCCCTGCGGCGCGGTTGTTACACCCGGCTGTACCGCGACGCCCGACAGTTCGCGACCGCCCTCAACCGGCACCTGCACGTACTGCGTGACCGGAGCCCGGGTGAGGACGACGTCCGGGCGTTGGACGAGGCCAAGGACGCGCACCGCAACCACTGGTCGGAGGCCCTGATGGTCGCGCCCGACGCCGTGATCGCCCCGGGCGACACGGCGAACCAGGCACTCACCCGCGTGTACGGGATGGTCAAACGCCTGGAGCAGGGGGAAGCGCGGCCCGGCGAGAGCCTGCAGTCCGCCGGCGAGGCACAGCACGAGCTGTGGGCGTTGATCAAGATCATGCGGCATGCGATGCGGCGCGACCTGGGGGTGGCCGGGGAGTTCTAGGGCCTGTTCCAAGTTCGGATCATTCGGGTTTGAGGCTGCGGAGCCAGATGACGGCACCGCGCAGGTGGAGTCCGGCGAGGTAGCTGGCGGGGGTCTTGTCATAGCGTGTGGCCAGGCCCCGCCACTCCTTGATCTTGTTGATGCAGCGTTCGACGGTGCTGCGCTCCTTGTAGAGCTCCTGATCGTGGGCAACGGGGCGACCGCCGCGTGAACCCCGCTTCTTGCGGTTGGCGGCCTGGTCGGCCTTCTCCGGGATGACCGCCCTGATCCGGCGGCGGCGCAGGTAGTTGCGGTTGGCGCGGGAGGAGTAGGCCTTGTCGCCGGCTATCGCGTCGGGTCGGGTGCGGGGTCGGCCGACCGGGACGCGGACCTTGATTCGCTCGACCACCTCGATGAAGCGCGGGCTGTCAGCAGACTGTCCGGGCGTGAGGACGAACGACAGTGGCCGGCAGCGGCGCTCGGCCGCGAGGTGGGTCTTGGTGGTCAGCCCACCGCGCGAGCGGCCCAGTTCGGCCGCCCGTAGCCGGGCTCTACGGCGCCGGCGGACACGGCGGCGTTCCTCACGTGCCGGGTCGTCGACAGGGGGTGCCGCCTCCGCTAACGAGGCATTTTGCCCCTTTCGCGAAGCCCCTTTTCCTCCGCGACGGCCTTCTCCAGCTCCTCCAGGAGCGCGGAGTCGACGACCATACCGGCCGCGTGGTGGTGTGCGCGGGCGACTGTGGAGTCCACGCTGACCAGGCTGAGATCGACCTGCCCCCGAGCGGCGGCCTCGGCGATCATCCCGTCCATCAGCGTCTGGAAGGTGCCCGACAGCGCCCAGAGCTGGAACCGGCCATAGACGGTCGACCAGGAGCCGTAGCGTTCAGGGATGTCACGCCACGGACTCCCGGTCCGAAACCGCCACATCACCGCGTTGAAGTGCCTGCGCAGGTCCGGGATCGGGCCGCGCTCGCCCAACGGCAGAAACGGCTCCACCAACTCCCACTCGGCATCAGTCAGATCACCACGCGTCACGCCGAACTTCTACCAGGACGCAACCGCCGAGCGTCCGGAAACGGCGAAACCGAAGATCTGAACTTGAAACAGGCCCTAGGTGACTGGTGTTAATCGGGCTGTCCTGAGCGTGCCTGTTCGCCGTCGACGGCGTCCGGTCCGTGCTTGCCCGCCGGGCAGCTGGCGTCGCTGCGGGCGGCCCGTGCCCTGCTGGTGCCGTACTGGGTCGCTCGTGGCGGCAGGTGTGTCGTTCGCGCGTCCCCGGGCCGCCTCGGGGGCGCTCAGGCGGTCGCCATCGTCCAGTTCCCGCCGTCTGTGGACATGATTCCGAGCACGCCGAGCCGGGCGATGTTCGCGGCGGCGGCCAGCAGGGAGAAGTCGGCGGCGATCTTCGCCCGGCCGCGAACGCGGGCTCGGCGTCCGCCGTGCCGTCGCCGCATGAGGTGGGCGATCTTGCGTTCGACCTTGGGTCGGGTGGCCCGGTAGCGCGCCAGCCAGGCGGGTTCCGCGCTGCGGGCCCGGCCCTGGGCCAGGTGCTCCTCGTGCGGGCCGATGGTGACGACGCGTCCGTTCCTGGCCGTGGTGCACTGGACTGCCAGCGGGCATGCGGTGCAGGCGGCACCGAAGCCGGCCGTCCCACGGCCGTCGGGCTTCGGGCGGATCGGGGCGGTGACCTGGTTCGGGCAGGTAACCTGCCCCGCCTGGAGGTCGACGGTGAAGGCGTCCTTGGAGAACCGTCCTGCGGGCGCATTCGCCGCCTGCACCTTGACCATCGCCTCGACACCCGCGCCAGCCAGCTCGGCCAGCAGCGGCCCGGTGCCGTAGGCGGCGTCGCCGTAGACCTCGACCCGCTCGGCCGGGCCAGGTGCCTGTAGGACGTCGTCCAGCAGTTCGGCGGCGGGCTCGGCGTCTCCGACGTTGCCCGCGGTGACCTCGGTCGCGGTGATGACCTCGCTGTCGGGGTCCTCGGCCACGTGGCCCTTGTAGCCGTCGAAGGACCGGCGCACGGTCTTGTGCCCGTGCCGGGCCTCGGGATCGACGGTGGAGATGACCCGGTCCGCGGCGACCTTGCGGGCGATCTTGAAGACGTCGCCGTCCTGCTCCAGGTCCTGGCCCAGAACGGTGGCCAGCAGGCGCGCGGCCTGGGCAACATCCTCGGGCAAGGCCCGGCCGTCCAGCACGGCCAGCAGCGCGTACCCGTCGCGGGCCCGGGAATCGATCAGGGCCTCCCGCTCGGCCGCGTCCGTCCAGTCGATGACCGGCTTGTCCGTGCTGGTGTAGGCGTCGCCGCTGGACAGCCGCGCGCGCAGTTCGGCCCGCAGCACGTGATCGGCTGCCCGCAGCAGGCCACGGATCGCCGAGCGGATCAGCGTGATGGTGTCCTGCGTGGCCACCGCATCGTAGATCGGCGCGGAGTCCAGCACCCTTCGGCGGCCGATCAGCCCGGCTTGGGTGGCGACCTCCACCGTCCGTTCGAAGATCCGGTTCGGCCGGGCGGACGCGGCCAGCCGCGCCCGCATGTCCACCAGGACGGTGTGCACGAACCCGGGGTGGTCGAAGTCCAGCCCGCCGGCGGCGTACTTCCAGCGCACATCGAAGGCGAACCGCTCGACCGCCTCCCGATCCGACAGGCCCTCCAGGCGCTGCAGGACCATCACGACCGCGACGATCATCGGTGGCACCGACCTGCGGCCGTCCTCGGCGAACAGATCGGTGAACATCTCATCGGGGAACAGCACCCGGCACTCGCGGTGCAGCACCGCGTAGATCGAGTTCGGCGCCAGCCGGCCCTCGCAGAAACCCGCCGTGGAGGAGAGCAACCCCGGCTGCACCGGGGTCCGGCCCACTGCCATCGCTCAACCTCTCCCCACACCCGGCGACCAACAAGCGGCAGCCTGGCACAGGTTGAAGACCCGGCGCGAGCTCCCACGATTAACACCAGTCACCTAGGGCCGTGACCGCGCGGACCCCTCCTTCCAGTCGGCCGAGAAGGTGCCTTCACGGCTCGACGGCCGCCGGGGCGGCTGGATGGTGTTCGTCGACCTCCGTCGCGTCATGCGGCGAAGGAGCAGAGAGCCGTCAGCGCGGCGTGGACCTCCCGTTCGATCTTGGCGTAGTGACCGGGCGGGTTGCCGTACTCGGGATGGAATCCGGACTCCTCCTCGTGCCCGGTCTCGATGGTGAAGGCGAACACCGGCGCTCTGCTCGGATCGTCGAACTGGCGGCGGAAGGCGTAGTCGTCGGTGGTGCCGGTGACCGGGCCGCCCAGCGGGTGGTACAGCGAGGCGCTCTGGCCTACGTCATAGGTGGAGTGGAGGCGCCGGGGGCTCGCAGTGCCGACGGTCGGGTCCACTCCTGCGCTGCGCAGGATGGCGTCGCGCATCTCACCGGCGATGGTGCCGAGGGTCTTGCGGACGAAGTGCGGTGGGGAGTCGGAGACGAACTCGCTGTAGTTGGGGCGGTCCGCCGGTAGACCGGGGCTGCCCGGACGGAGGCCGTCACGCTTGCCCGTCCAGGCCGGTGAGGAGAAGGTCATGGACGGATCGCTGCCGTTGTCCTCGATGCCCCAGCAGAGCAGGACCTTGCGGCCGAACTGGTGGACGTCGACGAAGTAGGCGGCCCTGGTGTCCTCGATGAGCCACTGCACGTTGGACGTCTCAGGCTCGGAGGCCGCGGACGGCCCCCGGTAGGTTTCGTCCCTGTTGTCCGTGGAGGCGGGGCCGTCCCGGTAGAAGGACAGGTAGACCCCCATGTTGTAGTAGTCCTCGAACTTCCACGCGATGTCGTGGTTGCGGTTGATGTCCACGCCGACCTTGGCCGGGTTGGGATGGGGCCGCCGGTTCTTTCGCCAGCCGGCGCGGATCGGGTCGGTCGGCGGATGGAGTTGGTCGAACAGCCGCCCGTCGGGGTTGATCAGCGGTGCGAGGTAGAGGTCACAACCGTTCAGGATCCGCTCCACCTCGGTGGCCGGGATGGTGAACGGAGGGTACTCGACGGCCGGCCCGGCCGGGAGCGGCTGGCACGACATCGCGGGGAAGACGATGTCGGCACCGGTGGTGCGGCTCACCAGGATGTTCTGTGCGAAGTGGACCAGGGCGTCCGGCGGCGCGGACTCGCGAGCGTGGACACCACCGGTCAGCACCACGGCCGGACGGCCGTTCTGCGGTGCGTTCGCGATGCGGACGAAGTGGATCTCCCGGTCCTCGACGCTGCGGTTCGGGAACTCACCGAGCGTGCACAGGGAGGGGAAGGTGGCCGCGAGGTCGGCGAGTGCGGCCTCGATCTGGCCCGGTGTCTGCGGAACGGTCGGTGTGGCGTAGGGCGGGGGCATCATTCACACCTCCCCGCGCTCGGCGCAGCCCCGGCCGATCACGGCCGACATCCGGGCGCGCTGGTCGGCGGCGCTCTCCGAGGAGAGCAGCACCGTCACCCGGGCACCCTGCGCAATCGCTGCCTCGACGGCCTGATCGGAGGCGTACGCCGCGACCTTGTACCGGTCGTCGGGACGGGCCTCCAGGCTGGAACGCACCATGTGGAGCTCCGGCAGGACCTGCACGGCACGCAGGACCTCCTCGGAGCCTTCGATCTGAACCAGGCTCACGGCACTCACCACCTTGCCGGCGGTCCCGCTCGGCGGCTGCGGTGCGTGAGCGCGGGACCGGGCCTGCCCGCCGCGTCCGGCGCCGATTCCGGGCCCGGCCAGCCGGACGCCGGACACGCAGCGTCACCGCTGCTCCGTACCGGCCTGTGTGACAGACGGTGACAAGGGCCGGAGCATCAGAGGCCGGGTTCCCGCTGTCGGGCGCGGGGAACCCACGCACACTTTCAGCCTGGCACACCGGGCTCCGGACGTAAACCGTCGTCGGGCGGCCGCCGGGGCACGACCGGCGTCCGCTTCTCCGACCCGGCCGACGTGGTCGCCGGGGTCGGGCGGAGGCGTCCCCTCGGGCAGTGGTGCGTCGAACGGCCGGGGCACGGAACCGGGTACCGCCCTCAGGCCTCGTCCGTCCGGACCTCCTGGAGCAGGCCCCAGGTGAAGTCGGCGGTGGACGGGTGCGGCCGCCCGTCGTCGTCCGGGGCGGTGAAGTCGAGTTGGAAACGGGCCGGCGCGCTGCCCTCGCGCGGCACGGCGGAAGGGAAGGCGGCCCCGAGGTCGGCGACGACGCAACTCCACGGCGTGAGGTCGGCGAGCGTGCGCAGTACCGGTGGAGGGGTACCCGGCGCGCGCACCAGCCACTCGTTGAACAGCGGGCTCCCGGTGTCGGCGGGGCCGAGCAGGATCTCGAAGCGCAGATCCGGCCAGAGAGGCAGGGTCCACTGCCGTGCGGTGCACGGGAGGTCCCCGATGCGGCGCGGCACGACCACCTCCGCCGGCCCGAGCGCGGCGGCGTAGCGTGCCGCGCCGCGCGGGAAGCGGGGTGCACGGACCATCGCCTGCCAGCGCTTGTTCGCCTCTCGCATGACAGCACGAGTGGTCCCCAGCCGGCGGACCGCGTCTTCCACGAGTCCGGGGTTGAAGTCGGCCATCCGCCGCAGTAGGACCAGCTGGAACTCGGTCGGCCCGAACGCGTTGATCGCCATACCGGCAGCTTATGGCCCCGGCCTGCCCGGCAGCGGGTGCGCTGCGGTGTGGGGTTGGTGGTCGGCGGCCCTGCACTGTCTGGAGCATCTGTTGTCGGGGTCGGGTGGGTGCAGGGCCGTTGGTCGTCAGCGGGTGTCGCGGGTTGCGTGATGTTGGAGTGAATGACTTGTGCAGGTCATGACAATCTTGTGTCCGACGTCGGGTGATGCTCCATGGGTGCGGGTGCGGGTGCGGGTGCGGGTGCGGTTCCGGTTGCGGGTCGGTCGTCGGCGTGTCGGCTGCGCGCCCGTCGCGCGCCGCTCTGTCTCGCCTTCGTGCCGGCTATTGGTTGGGGCTTGGTGTGGTGAGGATGCCTTCGAGGATGAGGTTGAGGGTGGTGTGGAGTTCGTTCGTGAGTTGGCCGGGGGTGGTGTGGGGCTGGCCGCACCAGCGGTAGAGGGATCCGAGGTAGAGGTCGCGGAGGGCGTTGCCGATTTGGTGGGGGGTGAAGTGGGGTTTGAATTCGTGGTGGGTGATGCCGTGGTGGGCGATGTGGGCGAAGAGTTCGGCGAGGTAGGGGTCTTCGAGGAGGGGGCGGCCGGCGCGGACCCAGGCCATGAGGAGGGAGTTGGTTTGTCGTTGGTGGGTTTCGTTGATCTGGCCGAGTGCGGTCATGCAGTGGCGGAGCTGGTTGACGGCGGTGTCGGGGATGGTGTTGTGGTTGGTGGTGTCTGCGGTGTTGGTGGTGAGGGTGGTGAGGAGGGTGTGGCGGCGTTGCTCGCCCCAGGCGCCGAGGAGGTCTTCTTTGCGTTGGAAGTAGTTGAAGAAGGTGCCGCGGGCGACGTCGGCGCGTTCGGCGATTTCGTCGATGCTGGTCTCGTCGTAGCCCTGTTCGGTGAAGAGGGTGATGGCGGCGTCGTAGAGGCGTTCTTTGACTTTGAGTTTGTTGCGTTCGCGCCGGCCGAGGGGGGTTGGTTGGTCGGGGGTGGTGGGGTGGTGCATGGACTGGTCCGTTCTGGTTGACGGCGTGGAAGGTGTGGGTTCGCTGTTCCTTCCGCGTGGGTGGACCACAGTTTAACTATGTTTCAGGGTCAAAGTTGATGGGTGGTGTGGTCGGGGGTTGGTGGTGTAGGGGGTTGGGGTGGGTGGGGTGGGTGTGCGGTGGGGCGTTTTGTGTGGGTGTGGCCGCGTTTCGTGGTTGGTTCGGGGGTGTGTCGGAGGCAGGTGTGTGGGGGTGTGGTTCAGGGCTGGGCCGTGGGCTGGTGGGGGTGTGGGGCGGAGGGGAGGGGCTTTGGTGGGGGTGGGCTTGGGGTGAAGTGGCGGGGTTGATCTGTCTGGCTTTTGACGCTGTGTCGGTTGGTGTCGGTGTGTGGGGGCGGGGGCGGTGCGGTGGGCCTGGTGGGCGTGGGTTCTTGGGGTGGGCGTGGAAACGATAGGCGGGTGGGGGTGGTGTGGGGGCCTGGTGGGGGTGTTCTTGGTCTGTTGGTCGGGTGTTGTTGGGTCTGGGGGGTGGGTTGGGTGGTGGGTGTCAGGGGGTGGGTTGGGGGGTGAGGGTGGTGAGGAGGTGGTGGAGGGGTTCGGGGCCGAGGAGGCGTCCGGCGGTGAGGTTGAGGCCGTGGGTGGTGTGGAGTTCGGTGCGTAGTCGGGTGGCCGTGAGGGAGTCGAGTCCGAGGTCGCGTAGGGGGCGGCGGTGGTCGATGTGGTGTTCGGGGATTTCGAGGAGGTGGGCGATGTGGTGGAGAAGGGTTTGGGCGGGGGTGCTGGTGCCGTTGCCCGTGCCGGTGTTGGTGTCGTTGCTGGTGGGTGTGGGGTGGGTGGTGGTGCGTTGTTCGGGGATGGGGATGGGGATGGGAGTGGTGGTGGGTGCGGGGGTGGTGTGGTGGTGGGTGAGGGTGCAGGTAGGGGTGAGGCGGTGGGTGAGGGTGGTGAGGGTGGTGCGGGTTCTGGTGAGTGTGGTGTGGGGGTTGCGGGGGGTGGTGGGGAGGGGTTGGAGGGTGATGTTGAGGAATTCGGCGAGGGTGTGGCCGTTGGTGTCGAGGAAGAGGACGTCGGCGTGGGCGGGGCCGCGCTTGGTGGGGCGGACACGGGCGAGTGCCCAGTAGTCGGTGTGGGGTTGCTGGTGGATGTGGATGGTGCCGAAGTGGGTGGGGGTGTAGGTGGTGGTGGGTCGGTAGGCGGCGAGGAGGGTGAGGAGGCCGGCTTCCCAGGTGAGGCCGTCGGTTGCGGAGGTGACGGGCAGGGTGCCGGCGGCGTGGGTGGCGTCGTTGGTGGTGGCTGGGTGGGGGGTGGTGGGGCGGAGGCGGGCGATGGCGAGGTTGTTGCGGCGCCAGAGGTGTTGGTGGGCTTGGTGGTGGGGGTCGATGGTGATGCCGTGGGTGTCGGTGAGGTGCTGGAAGTCTTGGGTGGTGTGGTAGTCGAGGCGTTTGGCGAGGGTGTGGTCGAGGAGGGTGCGGCGGTTGTGGGTGGTGGGGGTGGGGTGGGGGTGGAGGGTGGTGTGGGCGCAGGGTTCGAGGGGGGCGGTGGGGGTGCGGCGGATGTGGGCGTGCGCGTGGCGGGTGCCGTCGGGGTTGGGCGGGTCAATGGTGATGCGTAGGTGGGTGTGGGGGATGTCGTGGTGGGTGAGGAGGGTGTTGGTGAGGTGGGTGTTGGTGAGGGTGTGGGGGTGGCCGAGGGCGGTGTGGGCGGTGTGGAGGATGGCGGCGAGGTAGGTGGTGGGTGGGAGGGGGCGTAGGCCGCGGATGGTGATGGGGGTGTGGGTGGGGGTGATGCCCCAGTGGGTGAGGGGGGCTTCCTGGGTGTGGGGGGCAGGTGTGGCCGGGGTGTTGTGGTGGGTGGTGCTTCCGTTGTTGTCGGGGTTGATGCCGCTGGTGCCGGTGTGGGGGGTGGTGGTCTGGGTGGGGCGGCGGAAGTGGTTGGTGTCCCACGTGTAGGTGGGGAGGTCGGGGATGTGGGGTGGGGTGGTGGTGTTGTAGTGACGGTTCCAGTCGATGGTGGCGCCGTGGGTGTGGGCGTGGCCGAGGGTTTCGAGGAGGGTGGTGGGTTCGTGGTGGTGGCGTTGGAGGGTGGGCAGGGTGGTGCCTTCGGCGGTGGTGGTGCGGCGGGTTTCGTCGATGGCGGTGGTGAGGACGGGGTGGGGGCTGATTTCGAGGAAGAGGGTGTCGTGGTTGCAGAGGTGACGGATGGCTTCGGTGAAGCGGACGCTTTGGCGGAGGTTGTCTTGCCAGTACTGGGGGGTGAGTTCGGTGCCGGTGAGGGGTTTGGCGTGGAGGCTAGAGATCAGGGGGGTGTGGGCGGGTTGGGGGGTGATGTCGGTGAGGGCGGTGGTGAGGTCGTGGGCGATGAGGTCCATGTCGGGGGAGTGGGAGGCGACTTCGACGCGGACGGTGCGGCACAGGATGCCGTGTTGTTCGAGGTGGTGGGTGAGGGTGGTGAGGGTGTGGGGTGGCCCGGCGAGGATGGTGGCGGTGGGGGAGTTGTCGGCGGCGATGCAGGCGGTGGCGTAGTCGGGGTGTGAGGTGAGGAGGGTGCGGGCTTCGTCGGCGCCGAGTTCGACGGCGAGCATGGCGCCGCGGCCGGCGAGGCGGCGCATGAGGTGGCTGCGGCGGCAGATGACGGCGGTGGCGTCGTGGAGGGTGAGGGCGCCGGCGGTGTGGGCGGCGGCGATCTCTCCCATGCTGTGGCCGAGGCAGACGTCGGGGTCCAGGCCCATGGCGCGCAGGGTGGTGGCGAGGGCGGTGCCGATGGCGAAGAGGGCGGGTTGGACCTTGTCGATGTCGGTGGGCAGGGTGGTGGCTTCGGTGAGCAGGGTGGTCAGGGACCAGCCGAGTTCGGCGTGGATGGCTTGGTCGCAGGCGGTGATGGCGTTTCGGAAGGTGGGGTTGGAGGCCAGGAGGTCGCGTCCCATGCCGAGCCATTGGGAACCCTGGCCGGGGAAGATGAAGGCGGTGCGGCGGGGGGTGTAGCCGGCATGGGCGATGGCGGCGCCGGCGGTGGGGTTGCCGGTGGCGATGGCGCGTAGGCGGTGGGCGAGGTCGGTGTGGGTGGCGCCGCGGGCCCAGAGCCGGTGGGGGTGGGTGTCGCGGCGCAGCGCGGCGGCCGCGCACAGGTCGCGCAGGCGGTGGCGGTTTCCGTCGCCCTCCAGGTAGTCGGCCCAGGCCGAGGCCAGCAGTGCCAGTGAGCGTGCGGAACGGGCGCTGAGCACCAGCAACTGCTCGTCGTTCTCGGTGTCCTTCGCGGCCTGCGTGTCCGCGGCCGGCGGGCCGGCGGGGGTGGTGGGGGTGTCGGTGGTGGCCGGGGTGTTCGTCGTGGTGGTGTGTCCCGCGTCGGCTGTTTCCCCCACGGCCGTGTCCTCCGCGGCCGTGTGGGTGGTGGCCTCGGGGGTGGTGGTTGCTTGGTTGTTGTTGGTGGTGTGTCCCGTGTCGGCCGTTTCTCTGGCGGTGGTGTGGGGGGTGGTGTTTGTCGTGTCGGGTGTCTCTTCTTTGGTTGTGTGGGTGGGGCGGTGGGTGCCGATGATGATGTGGGCGTTGGTGCCGGAGATGCCGAAGGAGCTGATGCCGATACGGGCGGGGTCGCGGGGGGTGGTGGTGAGGGGGGTGTTGTGGGTGACGATGGTGATGTTGAGCTGTTCGTCGGTGATGACGGGGTTGGGGTGGGTGCAGTGGAGGGAGGCGGGGATGGTGTGGTGTTGGGCGATGAGGATGGCTTTGATGAGTCCGGCGATGCCGGCGGCGGATTCGGCGTGGCCGATGTTGGTCTTGACGGAGCCGGTGGGCAGGGGGTTGTCGGTGGGGCGGGCGGTGGCGTGGGCGAGGGCGCGTAGTTCGACGGCGTCGCCGACGGCGGTGCCGGTGCCGTGGGCTTCGATGTAGTCGAGTTGGTCGGGGGCGATGCCGGCGGTTCTGGCAGCCGTGTGGAGCATGGTGATCTGGCCGCTGACGGCGGGTTGGAGGAGCAGGCCGCTGCCGCGGCCGTCGTTGGTGACGGCGCTGCCGAGGATGGTGGCGAGGATGTTGTCGCCGTCGTTTTGGGCGTCGGTGAGGCGTTTGAGTATGACGACGCCGACGCCGTCGCTGCGGACGAAGCCGTTGGCGTTTGCGTCGCCGAAGCGGCAGCGGCCGTCGGGGGAGAGCATGGCGCCCTGGGAGTAGGCGATGGCGTCGTGGCTGGAGAGGACGACGTTGACGCCGGCGGCGATGGCGAGGTCGCATTCGCCGGTGAGCAGGGACTGGCGGGCGGTGTGGACGGCGACGAGGGAGGAGGAGCAGGCGGTGTCGAGGACGAGGCTGGGGCCGAGCAGGTCGAGGGCGAAGGACAGGCGTCCGGCGGTGACGGCGCGCAGTCTGCTGCCGGCCATGTCCTGGATGTGGGGGCCGCCGGGGTAGGCGGAGACTTCGGAGTACTCGGCGGTGGCCTGTCCGACGAAGACGCCGGCGTGGGTGCCGGCGAGGGTGGAGGGGCGGATGCCGGCGTGTTCGAGGGCTTCCCAGGCGGTGTGTAGGAGCAGGCGCTGTTGGGGGTCGACGGTCTTCGCCTCGGCGGGGGAGATGCCGAAGAAGGCGTGGTCGAAGGCGAAGACGTCGTCGATGAAGCCGCCGTGGCGTGAGGCGGTCTTGCCGAGGGTGCCGGAGTGGGGTGCCCAGTGGGGGGTGATGTCGAAGCGCTCGGGGGGCACGGGGGTGACCGAGTCCGTGTTGGCCAGCAGGTTGTGCCAGAACTCGGCCGGCCCGTCCGCGCCTGGGAAGCGGCACCCGAGACCGATGACGGCCAGCGCAGTGGGGGCGACGTGTGTCGAATGTTCCATGGGATGGGCCCAACCTCTTCATTGAATCCGACCGATGAGGACGTTTCAGCACTGCCGTTGGACGAGCAGGATGCAAACTTACACTGCGAGTCAAGTTTGGCCCTAGTGTTTTCAAAGAGAACCCGGCCGTCTCGGAATGTGGGACGCCCGGGTCGGGTTGACACGCCCCAGCAACACCACCCGTGCCCAGCAGGATGCATGACGCTCCGTCAGCACCACCTGTCTCCCAGGTTCCTCTTGGCAGGGCCTCCGGGGGTTCCCTTCGGGTCGGGGTTCGGCTCTCGTGGCCTGCTCCTTGGTGCTGGGTGGCCCCGGTTCTGGTTCCGCTCGGGTCCGCCGCGGGGAAGTGCTGCCTTCTGAGGGTGTGGTGGGCGTGATTCTGGTGGTCGGGTGCAGGGGTGATGGTTAGTTGGTGGGGGTGAGGTGTCGTGTTTGTTCTTGCGGTGGGGGTGTCGGGATTGCGCCTGTGATGGGGTTGTTGGAGGGGGTCCGAGGGTGTCGTTGGGCAGTAGGCAGGCCGGGCTGCGGGGTACTTGGTCGTTGGCGGCGGCAGGTGTGGCAGCATCACCGTCATGGCTCTGTCTGCCTGGGACTGCGACGGTGATCTGTACTGCGTCCTCACCACCGAGATTGGTGTGGGTGAAGGCCGGACCGTCCATTTCGAGCTCAGCGAAGCGTGCGTGGTTCCAGGCGGAGGCCCTTCTGTGCCTGCCGCACCGGCTCCCGGGGTGGCGGCGGTGACGGTGGTTGCCTACCCTCCCGGGGAGGAGGAGCCGGCAGAGGTGTTCTTCGACGAGGCGCAAACACTGCCGTTCGCGGTCGTGCATCACTTCGCGGTGACTGTCGCTGCACGGCTGCCGATCGCCGGGCTGTAGAGCAGTTGTGAGGCCGAGGCCGCACGGCGGGTCCCCTATCCGACATCACGTGTTCAAGTTCATTGGCGCCGGTGTGTGTTGGGGGGCGGGCTGGGTGTGGGGTGTGCTGGCGCCGGGCTCCGCAGGCTTGTGGATGTTGTGGCCGGGGGGAGTGGATGGGGGGATCGCCGGCATTTCGCGGTGGCGTTCGGGCTGGAGGCGGTTCCCGGGATGGTCGCCGGGTGGGCGGCGGCTCGTAGGCTGCTGGGGTGGAGACGCCGCTCAGGGCGTCCGAGACCGCGGAAGGGGCTTAGTGGTGGCAACGCTTTCACAGATCCGATCCCTGTTGGGTGAACCCCGGTTCAACTGGTCGGATGCGGCGCCATGGGTCGAGATGGAGCGGGAGTTCGGTATCGAGTTCCCCGCGGACTTCCGTGAGATCGTGGACGCCTATGGTTCGGTCCAGATCAACGGGCAGTTGTATGTGCAGCATCCTGCCGGTCATCTTCTGCATAGTCTGGGACGGTCCGTCCGGGGGGATCTTGAGCTCTGGCGCGAGGAGGACATGGCAGAGTTCCTGCCCAGTCCGGTGGGGTCGGGCCCCGGTGAGTTGATGCCGGTGGCGTCGGCGATGACGGGGGAGTGGGTCTTCCTTCGCGTTCCGGATGGGCCGTCGTTGCCTTGGCGTGTCGTGGTTCAGGAGTTCGACAGTCCGGCGTGGACTCTTCATGAGATGACGTTCAGTGATTGGTTGCTGGCCTATCTCAGGGGTGAGGACGTGACGGTGTGTTCTCGCAGGTTCGCGCCTGACCGTCCGTTCTACGAACCTTTGTCCTGAGATTGAACGCGGTGCGTCAGAGCGTGGTCGTCGGGTGAGTCGGTGGCTCGTGAGCATGCTCGTCGACCACCGACTCGCCCGTGTTCGGGCTGTCGGTGCGTCCTCGTCGTCTTGGGCCGGGGGGTGGGTGCATCGGCCACGTGGATGTCGGTTCGACCGGTCGCCTGGTGGGCCCGACTTCATCAGTAGGCGGGCACACGTGGTGGGCGGATTCGCGGGTTGACCTGCGGGAACGGTATGCGGGACTGCTGGAGGCGTGTGTCCACGGCTCTGGTGGATGTTTTCCCAGCTCAGGGGCTATTCGGTGGTCTGGATGCCGCTCATCTTTGGTGGCATCGGTACTCCACAGTCCTTGAAGAGCCGGGCTTGGGTGTCGGTGATGCGGGTGGTCTGCTGCAGGCGTCCGGCCGGCCCGGCGAGGGTGACCTGGTGGATCCGTCCGAGTTCGTTCCTGATGGTGCGCCAGGTGGTGCCGGTGCGGCGTTCGGCGACGCGGATCAGCAGCAGGGCCAGCCAGCACAGCAGCACATGGGCGCGTATCCGCTCGTCCAGGCGGTGGAAGACCGGCCGTAGGTAGAGCGTGGACTTCATCGTGCGGAAGGAACGTTCGGCTTCCAGCAGGTTCTTGTAGCCGAGCGCGACATCCTCGGCGGACAGGTCCGGGTCGGAGGTGGCCAGCAGGTACTTGCCGTCGAGTCGGGACTCGGCGGCGACCTTGGCCCGGTCGATCGACAGGACCGCCGCAGGGCCTCGTCGGATTCTTCGTCCTCGCCGTCGCGTTCGAAGTAGGTGCTGGTGGTGTCGAAGAAGATCAGGTCGACTTCGAGGTTGAGCAGGTGGGCGGCGGCGAAGAACACCGTCTCCTGCACGGCGCCGGTCGCGTCGCCCTCGATGAGCAGGTCCATCGCGCGCAGGGCCTGGTTGTTGCCGTCCAGTTCGGGCAGGCCCGGGATCACCACGTCGCGGGTGGCCCACTCGCCTGCGGCGAGCTTGGAGCCGGGGGCGACGGCGCGGTTGGCGACCAGGGCGAACAGCACCCGCTCGACGTCGGTGCGGAAACGGCGCCCGTCCAGGTGCCGGGCCAGGGCGGTGTCGATGCCGAGCAGCTTCCACAGCTGGTCCAGTAGCCAGATCGTGCCGATCGGGCGGGAGGATTCCACCTGCAGCGGACCGGCCTGGGTCCCGAGCGGGGCCGTGACGTCGTCGTCCTCGCCGAGGTAGCGGTTGATCGAGGCGACCAGGCGGCGCAGCGCGTCCAGGTCGAGCCTGTCCTCACGGCCCAGGTTGACCAGCACTTCGGCCTGCGTCTGCCCGTCCACCCGCCGGTTGTTGGCGAGCTGGACGTACCGCACGGCACTGCCGTCCTTGTTCCGGCGCTGGGTCTTCCGCAAGTACATGCCCGCATGATCACACGACAGGCCAGTACAGAGGAAGATCCTCCCTGAAATCGTGTGCCCACACTTTCGCGGCCCTTCGCCGAGTCACACCGCGCTGACCTGCTACGACACCAGCCCGACCTGGCTCATGTGCCCATCAACTGATGAACTCGGGGTGGGGCAGCGTGGTGAATCCGGTGGTGGTGGTGGCGGTGCGGTGGGCCAAGGTCGGCGCGGGGCTCGGGATGTCGAGGCGGCGTGGGCCGGTTTGCGTCTGCTCCGGGCGGTGATGCCGGTCCGTGTGACGGGTCGGCCCGGCGCTCGGGGTGCCGTGGGCCGCCCGGCCGCCCGGCGGGGCGGGGTGTGGTCCGGGCCGGGCGGCCGCCCGGTTCAGGGGCAGGTGGGGTTCTGCGGGCGCACGGTGAGGATCTGTTCGGCGCGGCCGAGGGGGCCGTGCTGGTCGTGCAGGACGGTGCTGGTGATGCCGTGGCCGGTGGGGCCGAAGCTGACGCTGGTGTCCAGGCCGGTCCAGCGACCTTCGGGGCGGCGGAAGAAGTGGATCGTCAGGTCGGTGTTGGGGAACATCCACTCGGTGGGCGGCTTGCGTGCGGCGATGCCGTTGGCGGTGTCCACCAGGGCGATGAAGGAGGCGTGCGCGGTGCTGGGTTCCCCGGCGACCAGGTCGACGGGGGTGGTGATCCAGGCGGTGGCCCGGCCGGGGGCGCTCTCGCGGCGGCGGACGTCGATCGAGGCGATGTAGCCGCCGCCCCACATTCCGCCCATCGTCCAGGGCTCCAACTCCTCGGGCGCGGGGATACGCCCCTCGTGGGTGCCGGCGACGGCGGCGGTGTCGAGTTCGGCGAGGAACCACGCGCGGGCCCGGACCACGGCGCGATCCCCGATCACCACGGTCGCCTCGACCAGTTCGATGGTGCGCCCGGGCCGGAGGGTCTCCACCGTGATCTCGCACTCCTCCAGGGCGATCAGGCCGAGTATGTCGAAACTGATCCGGGCCAGTGCCAGGCGGTCGCCGCCGCGGCCGGCCCGGTGGCACGCGATCGCGTGGACGATCAGTCCGCCCAGCGGGCTGAAGTGCTGCTCGTCGGGGTGCCAGGCGCCCTGGGCGTGGAGGGTGGGCTTGAAACGGTGCTCGCCGGTGCGCTGGTAGTAGCTGTCGGGCGCGGCGGTGGGGGTGGTCACGTGTGCTTCTCCTGGCTCCGATCGCCGGTCGCCGAACGGGCCGCTGCCGCGGCACGGCGGGCCCCGCTCCCGGAGTCCATGATCGTAAACGGTCCGGAGCACCCCGGGGGCGTGACGGTGACACATCCCACACCCGACACCCCACCTGGCCGACCACCAGTGCGATGGCCTGACCGGTGTCCGACACCCCGCCCGACCGCCCGACCGCCCGACCGCCCGACCGCCCGGCCGTGCGGCGGCGCGCAGGCCGTCGGGCGGTGCGGGTGCGTGGCGCCGCCGTCCGGGCGTGGCCGGGTGGGGGGTGCGTCCCGTCCGGGGTGGTCTATCGACTGCTCGCGGTGCGGGTGTCGGCGCGGGCGCTGACGCCTGCGCCGGGGCGGGGGCGGGGTGGGGGGCGGTGGGGGGTGAGGCCGTGCAGGAGGAGGTTGAGGGCTTGTTGGAGTTCGGTGTCGAGGCGGCCGTGGGCGCGGTCGGCGGTGGGGCGGCTCCAGCGGTGGAGGGCGCCGATGTAGAGGTCGCGCAGGGCGCCGGCGATCTGTTCGGCGCTCGCGGCGGTGTGGATCTCGCCGCGGGCGCGGCCCTGTTCGACGATCCCGGTGAGGATGGCGCCGAGCGGCGGGCCGGGCTGCAGGAGGCGCCCGGTCTGGATCCAGGCGGTGAGCATGGCGGCGCTCAGCTCGGGTTCCTCCTCGTTGAGGTCGCTGAGGGTGGACATGCACGCGCGCAGCGCCCCGACCGTGTCGGAGGCGTCCTGGAGGCGGGGCGCGAGGCGGCGGTGGAGCTTGCGGACGCGTTCCTGGGTCCAGATGTTGATCAGGCAGTCCTTGTGCGGGAAGTAGTTGAAGAACGTGCCGCGTCCGATGCCGGCCTGCTCGGCGATCTGGGCGACGGAGGTGTCCGCGTAGCCCTGGCGGCTGAAGAGGGCGACCGCCGCCGCGTACACGTGCTCCCGGGTGCGCTCCTTCCTGCGCTCGCGTCGCGGCGCGGTGGGCGCTGCTTCGTCCGGGGGCTGGCGCACGGGGCCTCCACTGCATCGACTTCGTTGCATGTTGGTTCACGATTATCCTCTCATACAAATATGGATCTGAGTGCACTTCATGTGAGGGTGGCAGCATCGCCGCCGCGCGATGCCCGATCGGGCAGCGGCGCACCCGCATCCCGTCGTACGGTGGGATATTGATGAACCGTGATCCATCTTTAGCCTGTGGCCATGGAACGGACTGGAGTGTATGTTTGAATCATGGGTCGCCGGGGGCAGGGCGGGCCGGTCGATCCTGGCTAGGGGAGGGCATGGTGACGATCGGTCAGGCGCACGCCCGTGGCGTCCGCTCCGCCGTCCCGTCGCCGTGCCTCGGGCCCGCCGCCGGTACCGCGCGTACCCCGCGTACCGCTTCGGTCGCCCGTATCGTCCGTGCCGCACTGCCCGGCCCCGGGCGGCCCGTACCGCCCACACGGTCCGGGCCGCCCGGGGCCGGGAGTCGCACCGGCGGCGTCCCGCCGCCGGTGCGACCGACCGCCGCTGCCGGGCGGTCGTCCCGTCGTTTCGGTCCATGACCTCGCACACGTCCATCACCGGCCCGGAGGCGTTTCGGGCGGTGGCCGCCGAGCGGATGGCGCGCGGCGCCAGGGCGCTACCCATATGCGCCCGACTGGCTTACGAATCCCCGGGGGAGCAATGACTCAGATGACGTATCAGATGCCCAGAACCGGGGCGCGTTCGGCCCACCGGGCGCGTGCGTGCCAACCGGTGGCTGGGGCGGCGCCGGCCGCTCTCGCCTCCTCGGCGGTGACGGTCCCCTCGGCCGCAGCGGCCACCGGCACCCTGCCCGCCACCCTGCCGCCCGCGGCCCTGTCGTCGGCCGCTCTGCCGTCCGTGATCTTTCCGCCCGCGCAGGGGCAGGGCGCGGGGGTGGTGGCGGTGCTGGTCGTCGCGGGTGATGCCGCGGCCGCGCAGCTGCGGGTGCGGGACCTGCAGCGCCAGGGCTACACGGCGAGCAGCGTCGACACCGGCGCCAAGGCGCTGACCGCGCACCAGGGTTGCGACATGGTCCTGCTGGACCTCGACCTGCCCGACGTCGACGGTCTGGAGGTGTGCCGGCTGATCCGCCGCACCGGGGACAAGCCGATCATCTCCATCGCCACCCACGACACCGAACTCGACCGGGTGCTGGCCCTGCAGGCCGGAGCGGACGACTGCGTCCTCGCCTCCTGCGGGATCCGCGAGATGCTGGCGCGCATCGAGGCGGTGCTGCGCCGGGCCCATCCGCGGCCGCAGGTCTCCCACACGATCTCGCTCAGTCCGCTGCACATCGACGGCACGACCCGTGAGGTGCGGCTGGACGGGCGGCCGGTGGTGCTGACGGCCAAGGAGTTCGACCTGCTGCACACCCTGGCCGCCGATCCGAAGACCGTGCTGTCCCGCAAGGAGCTCATGGCTCGGGTGTGGGACACCACGTGGGTGGCGTCCACCCGCACGATCGACACCCACGTGAGCAACCTGCGGGCCAAGCTCGGCGGCAAATGGATCATCACGGTCCACGGCGTCGGCTACCGCCTGGGCCGCGGCTGACCCCGACCCCGACCCCGACCCCGGTCCCGTCCCCGGCCGCAACCCGCCCTGCCATCAGCCCCGCAACGCGCCCACTCCCGGCGGCCCGGGGCGGCCGCCTTGCCCCGGGCCTGCCGCCCACCGTGTCCGCTCCCGCCCCGCCCACCGTGTCCGCACCCTCGTCCCCGCTCCTCACGGCGAGCCGCCGGTCCGATCCCGTCCCCGGCGCGGGTGTCCCACTCGCCCACCCCTCGGGCCCGGTAGCCCGGCCCCGGTCTCCGGTGCCAGGTCTCCGGCCCGGTACCCCTACTGAGCGGGGGTGCCGGGCCGGGTGCGTCTTGCGCGCCCGGCAGTCGCCCGGCGGTCGGCCGGGGTCCGGGCCGACCTGTCAGGGCCCCAGTCCGAGCGGGCTCGGTGGGGCCGATCCCGGGGCGGGCAGGACCGACAGGGGATCCCCGGTGGACAGGCGGTGCGGCCGCACCGCCGTCCGAGGCGAGCAGCGAACCGGGTGGCGAACCGGGCGGCGAAGATCGGCATCGGCCTTGCCCCCGCTCGTCCCGTTCGTCCTGGTGGAGGCAGAAGGAGGAGCGGCCGCGGACGACGGCACCGTCGGTTGGCGCTGTCGTGCGTACCGGACTGCCCGGCGGGCGTGCCGGGTGCGCCCCGGCGAGGCCGCCACCCGTACCGGATCGGCTTTGTAGCTCCCCGTGACTCTGTTGCTCTATTCGGGTCGGTGATCAGGCCGCGAGTTGGTGGGCGAGCCGTGTGAGTCGGCTGGTCCGGTGGTGTCGGGGGCCTTCGGACCAGTGGGCGTCGAGGCGGATGACGTTGATCGCGGTGGCGGAGTAGGCGTGCTGGAGGCTGGTCTTGGGCAGGCCGCGGTAGCGGGCCCGGCGCAACCCGGTGACGTCCAGGGCCTGGTTGATGGTGCCCTCGACCCCGGCCCGGAGGGCGTACTTGGCCTGCCAGGTATCGGTCCTCTGCTCGGCGCGGGCGGCGGCGACGGTCTCGTGCAGCTCGCGGGGCCGCAGGGTGAGCATGCGGTTGCCGCGCGCGGCGGTGGTGCACTTGTCGCGGGACGGGCAGGTGCCGCAGTGGGAGCGGGCGAACTCGATCACGATGGCATCGTGGCCGTGCTGCTGGACGGGATACCAGCCGGTGCTGGTGCGACCCTCGGGGCAGCGGACCTGACGGGCTGTCCAATCGACGCGGAAGGCGCTCTTGTCGAAGCCTTCGGCGGCCCGGGCCTGCCGGGAGTGGTCGGCCAGCAGCGGTGTGATCATGGTGATGCCCTCGTGTGCGGCGGCGGTGACTAGGTCGGCTGAAGGGTAGCCGGAGTCGAGGTAGTGCTCGCCCGGCTTGACCTGCCGCTCGGTCAGTCGCTGCTGGACGCCGGCGGTGGCGGTCACGTCCGGCGCGGTCGAAACGGTGGTGGCCACGTCCGTGACCAGGTTCGGAGTCCGGGACTTGGCCCCCACCGGGGCGCCGCCGGTGTCGTCGTCGCAGGTCTCGGTGAGGTGGACCTTGTAGCCGCACCAGAACAGCTCGTCTCCCTTGGCGGACCAGCGGGCGTCCGGGTCGTAGGGGGAGGCGAGCCGGACTTGGCCGGGCGGGACGCCGTCCTTCTCGGCCTCCCGCTTCCTGACCACCTCCCGTCCCCGGGTGTCGGTGTGTACGTAGTAGGTCTGTATGAAGATCCGCCGCAGCAGCTGGACCGCCTCGATCTCCCGCAGCCATACCGGGGCGTCGGGTGCGTGGATCGCGTGCAGCAGCTGATGCGCGTCCTGGCCGTAGACCTCGGCCAGCCGGTCCCGCTTCGTCTTCGAGGTGGGCAGCCGCCACGAGTCGACCCTGGCCGCGTAGCGCAGTTCCAGCTCCGCCACCGGCATCGCCCGACCAAGCCAGGCCGGAGCCGCGATGGACAGCGCCTCCAGCGCCGCACGCACGCTCTCGCCCGCCAGCTCCAGCCGGTTCAAGTCCCGCACGGCGCTGATGACATGGGTGGAGTCGGTGCGCTGCTTGCCCCCGGCCGAGATCAGCCCCTCCTGGCGGCAGTGCTCCACCAGCCGGTCGAAGATCAGGCGTTCCATACCGTGCTCGACCAACCGGGCTCGGAACTTGGCCAGCACCGTGAAGTCGAAGCCGGGATCGGCAAGTTCCAGGCCGTGAAGTCGGTCCGGAGCGCGGTTTCGGCCTTTCGACTGGCCCGTTTCTCCGGACCGCTTCCCGCACCCGCCGTGCGCCTCTCAGCGCAACGGGCGCTCCACAAGCCCCGTTTGTCGACCCGTGAGGAGTTCTCTCATCCCGTGGTCGGCCATGGGGAGGGGATGACTGATCCCCGGTAGCGGTAGCGCGTGGTGCCTACCTTCGCCGGGCTGAACAGCTCCCGTTCCTCGCTGGCCGGCCACCAGCCCCCGCCGCAGAAGCGCCGGCGGAGGTCCTTCCAGTTCATCCGGGGGTGCTTTCGCCGTAGCCACCAGATGACCCGGCCCCAGACGTACGAGGTCAGGTACTGGAAGGTGGCGCTGGACACTCCCGGCCGGAAGTAAGCGCACCAGCCCCGCAGCATCCGGTTGAGCTGGATGAGCAGGGTGTCGAACGGCAGGTCAGTGCCTGTCTTTCGGCACTGCGTCCTGACCTTGTCCATCACGGCCGACAGGGCCCTGCGGGACGGGTAGGTGTAGACGTAGTGCTTCTCGGTTCCTCGCTTCCGGTGGCGCTGGATGCGCCAGCCGAGGAAGTCGAGGCCCTCGTCGATATGGGTGATCAGGGTCTTCTCCGGCGACAGGCGCAGACCCATCGTGGCGAGTACCCCAGCGGCCTCTTCCTTGAGCGCCTCCGCGTGGGCACGGGTGCCCGACACGACCAGGCACCAGTCGTCCGCATAACGGATCAGCCGGTAGTTCGGCAGTCCGCGACGACGGCGCTTGAGCCGGTCGTTGAAGGTGCTCGCCGGTCCTCCCGGACCCCGGGCGATGTGCTCGTCCAGGACGGAGAGAGCCACGTTGCTGAGCAACGGGGAGAGGATCGACCCTTGCGGGGTTCCGGTGTTGTTCTCCCGAAGGACGCGGTCCTCACCGAGGATTCCGGACTTCAGGAACGCCTTCACCAAGGCCAGGACGCGTCTGTCCCCGACGCGAGCGCGCACCCGGTCCATCAGGGCCGTGTGCGAGATCTCGTCGAAGCAGGCTTTGATGTCGCCCTCCACGATCCACTCGTAGGAGTGGGAGGTGAGGTGGCGGACCTCGGCCACCGCGTCGTGAGCCCGGTGGTTGGGGCGGAACCCGTAGGAACACGGGAGGAAAACCGCCTCGAAGATCGGCTCCAACACCAGCTTCAGGGACGCCTGCACCACCCGGTCAGTCACGGTCGCGATCCCCAGACGACGCAGCTTGCCGCCCGCCTTGGGGACCATCCGTTCCCTCACCGGGAGCGGGCAGAAACTGCGGTCCCTGATCGAGGTCCGCAGCCCGTCGAGGAAGACCTCGACGCCCCGCACGGTCTCCACGTAGTAGGCGGTCTCACCGTCCACTCCGGCCGTGCGGGCTCCCTTGTTGCCCCGCACCCGAGCCCACGCCACCAGCAGGAACGCGGGATCGGCAACGAGATTGAACAGGTCATCGAACCTGCGATGAGAATCCTCGCGGGCCCAACGGTGCAGCTTCGTCTGGATCTCCAGTACCCGTAGCTCCGCCCCGAACAGGGCGGACTGCAGTTCGTCGGTGTTCACCGGCGACAACCTCCTGGTCTTCCAGTCCTTCCACTGCTGACTTGCTGTCCTCCTTCGCCGTGTACGCGCCTTTCGCGCGCTCGGACTACTACGAGGACTCCGCCACGACCCGGTGCCGTCAGCCGACGACGGGCCTGCCCTTCGCCCAACTGGCTGTTGGACGGGAAGGGCGGCATCGGACCGCTTCCCACGTTCACCACCATCCGGTTGTCGAGTGAGCCGCCCAGCTGTACCCCGGCAGCATCGCCATGCCTACGCCGCAGGCTTTCGGCATGGCCTCCCCACCGGCGCACTTATCCGGCTTCGGAGACGCCCCCGCGCGATTCACGGGGGTCGAGCACTGCTTCCCGGCCCAGATCCACCAGATTGGAGCCGGTGGAAGTGTTACGGGGCTTCAGACGCTGGTTCCTCTCGTACGGCGTCTCGTCTTGCTTGCCGGACCCGCACCGTCTGGCAGTGCCGGTGCGTCCCGTCGTTGTCGGGGCTGCTTGCCGCCCTCCCGCGCGTCTCCGCGGTCAGACTGCCCCCAGCTTCGCTAGTCTGCTGCGACAGACCAGCGGCAAGGGTCTCTCACCCTTGCCCGGAGTGATGGCGCCTCGTGGCGCACGAGCGCGTACTTCCAGTCGATCGCCCGGACCGTCATCCCGGCTGCCTGGCGGTCGGTCAGGTTCTCGGCGAACTGCAGCACCGTGACCAGTGCCAGCATCCCCGGTGACGGACCTGGAGCCCCGCGCACCCCGAACGCAGGTGCGAACGGCTCGTCCGCGAAGACCTCGGCCAGCTTCTCCCGCATCCGCATCGCCAGCGTCCCCTTCGGGAAGGCCGCCGCCGCGACCAGCGCCGTCTGCTCCGGGACCTCCGGCAGTCCCGCCGCTCTCATCGACACTCGCACCACCCCCGCGACCGCCTGCCCACGAGACAACCGCACGAGCGATCATGCCGCAGTCAGCGACCCAGGACCGAATAGAGCAACAGAGTCAAGAAGCGCTCCAAAGTCGGCTACAGCTACCTGCACAACGCCGTCGACGACCACTCCCGCCTGGCCTACAGCGAGATCCTGCCCGACGAGCGCAAGGAAACCGCCACAGCGTTCTGGACCCGAGCCCAGGCGTTCTTCGCCCGGGCCGGGATCACCGTCCAGCGCGTGCTGACCGACAACGGCTCCTGCTACCGCTCCCGGGTCTGGCGCGATGCCCTCGCAACCGAGGGCATCGCGCACAAGCGCACCCGCCCCTACCGGCCCCAGACCAACGGCAAGGTCGAACGCTTCAACCGCACCCTGCTCGACGAATGGGCCTATGCCCGGCCTTACCGCACCGAGCAGGAACGACGCGACGCCTACCCTGACTGGCTCCACACCTACAATCACCACCGCGGACACACCGCACTCGCAGGCAAACCACCCGCAAGCCGCGTCCCCAACCTCACGGGTCAGAACACCTAGGGCTTGCCTGCCAGAATGTACACCGCCATCGAGCCGGGGTCCGCATAATCGACTGTAACCTTATGGCTCGGACTCTTCATGTCGCCCTCTTTCGCTGGAGCCATGATCCCCTTCACCGGATGTGTGGGGTCAATGAACCATCCAGTCATTTCAAGGTCGCTTGAAGTGAATGCCGTGACACCGGGAGTCATGCTTTCTTCGCCGATCCCGAGACCAGAGAGGAAAGAATCGAGTCCGTCCTTTCCAGTCTTGAAAGACACCCACAGGTCGCCGCCACCCTCAACCTGGAGCTGGCCAAAGGAAGCGTTTGTCGCACTTTTTGGAACGGAAATTCCATAACGCTTCTGCAGATCAGGATCAGGAGTCCCGTTGATGGAAGGCTCAGCCCTCCGGGTGGACGCCGATGAAACGGCAGCACCTGCAGCCCCAGAGCCACTAACCTCACTTCCGCACGACGCAACTGTCAGCGTTGAAGCACCCAGCAGACATATGAGTGCTACCTTCACCGCCGGCCTCATCCAGGAACTCCTTGCATCATGGAAGAACCAACCACATCGAAGTCCCTGGCCAGCCCAACCATATTGAGGTGAGCCATCTCCGGCTGACTCATGTCGATCCACATCTTATGCACATTGTCACGCCCCTCGCTGGGAGTCCCCCAGTCGTAGCGCTTGCGAATCTCCAGCTTGTACTCAGCCCCCCCTTTCCTCCGGTTCACACCAGTCACTCGCCATTGGAAGTTGTTGAGGGCATAGAACCATCCGACACTGGAAGTACCATCGGTCTCCACCGCTTGAGCGTTCTGCCAGCCGAAGTCAAACTGATCCTTCCCCGATGCGAAGTCCGTCAAATACTCTTCAACACCCTTCTTGAAGTTCGGAATCTCATTCAGCATGCTATCCGGATGCAGCTCGATCGGCGTCCCACTTACATCCAGCCAATGCTGCAGAAGCTTGGCCGCGACATCATATGAGTTCTCCTCTCGCGCCACCCCCTGGAGACTCAAGCCAGCGACTACCTGATACATCCAATTCTTGATCTTCATGCCATGCGGACCAGGTGCATGCTTATTGAAGACCCTGCCTTCGGTATCTGAGTAGTCGTCTCCGGTTTCAGACATCAACTTCCTCATCTTCATCCGATACTTCAAAACGTTCAGCTGAGTCTCGGTAGGAGCATTGTCCTCCCAGCTCGTTCCGTCCGGACAAACAAGTGGTCCTCGGACTCCATTTCCGCCACAGTTCTGCTCTTCGGAAGCCTGCTTCTGAGCCTTCTGCTCGGCCTGCACTGCCGCCCTGATGTCCGGATCATAGAGCCCTGACGGATCGGCCTGGTTGACTGGGGCGTTATGTCCGTAGGCGTAGCTATTCCACTGTTGCGGATCGTTCTTCACAAGTAGCGGGTCCGGGCTGAGGAAGCGGCCGGTGGTGGGCTGGTACTGGCGGGCGCCGAGGTTGGTGAAGCCGGTGTTGTCGTCCTTGAGACCGCCGATGTAGCCCTTGTCGCCGGCCCAGGGGGTGGTGAGGGAGCCGGGGCCGCGGGTGACGCCCAAGGGGTCCGTGGTGCGGCGGGTCTCGGCGAGGGTATCGCGGTCGATGGAGAGGGAGTTGGTGCCGTGGTGGTCGGAGAACTGGCAGGTGAGGTTGGTGGGGCCTTGGCGGACGAGGGTGATGCCGCCGGGGATGTGGTTGTAGAGGGTGCCGGGGCTAACGCCGAGGATCTTGGCGATCGAGGTGATCGAGTTCCCTGGGTTGGGGAGCATGTCGCGGGCGGCACGGATGATCTCGGGGGTGGCGACGGTGGGTCGGCCGCCGACGCGGCCGCGGGCGCGTGCGGCGTCCAGGCCCTCGCGGGTGCCGGAGACGATCAGCTCGCGGATGAACTCGGCGAGGGCGGCGAAGACGTGGAAGACGAGCCGGCCGCCGGGGGTGGTGGTGTCCAGGCGCTCGCGCAGGGGGGGGAGAAGCCGATCTCGCGGCGCCGGAGTTCGCCGACCATGTTCACCAGGTCCTTGAGGGATCGGCCGTAGCGGTCGAGCGCGGGGACCACCAGGGTGTCGCCGGCGGCGAGGAAGGAGTGGCAGGCCTTGAGCTCGTGGCGCAGGTCATCCTTGCCGGACTTCTCGTCGGCGAAGATCCGTCGGCATCCGGCGGCGGTGAGGGCGTCGATCCGGCGGCTGAGCTTCTGCCCGCCGGTGGAGACCCGGGCGTAGCCGATGAGGATCTCGGTCCGGTGGGCGGGTTCGGCGACCAGGAGGTCGAAGGCGTCGGGCTCGAAGGGGGTGCTCACGCCGGGGATTCTGTCGGAGAACGGTGTTCCCGGGTTCTTGAACCACTCTGGTTTTTGAAGGAGTTTTGCAGGCTCTGAGGGGCCGTCGGGTGGCCGCTCGGCACTCTTCAAGAAGCGATGGTTTGTTGAACGGTCGGCGTGATGGTCAACTACTCCGGCGCGATCCCATTGATCACGCGGTCGAGGAGACGATCGAAAACCGCTTGGGGGTTCTGGTCGGCACCCGGTGCGGCCAGGGCTTGGCCGAGATGGGCATAGTTGCCGCTGGCGACGGCGGCGCGGAGGTAGCGAGTCTGGGCGTCGAGGATTTCGCCGGGAGTCCGCCCTGCCGCTTCGATCATGCGCTCTTGGGCGAGTTCGTGCGACACGTGGCTGGTCACGAACCCGGTGAGGAGGCTGAAGGTCTCCAGCCGCGCCTGGGCGTCCAAGCCGGTGGGGGTCATCACGGCGAGCACGTGGTCCAGGACGGCGAGGGTGTTTGGGCCGAGGGTCTGCCGGGCCGGGAGCGCGGCGGGAAGCCACGGGTGGCACCGCATGATGGTGCGTTGCTCATGGGCGATTCGCCGAAGGTCTGAGCGCCAGTCGCCGGATGGCTCGGTCGGCAACCGGTGCTCGCCGCTCACTTCGTCGATCATCAGCTCCAGCAGCGTCTCCTTGTTAGGGACGTAGCTGTACAGGGACATGGTCCCGGCGCCGAGCCGGGCCGCGACCGCGCGCATCGTGACGGCGGCGAGCCCTTCGGCATCGGCGATGGCGACGGCAGTCGCGGTGATCTCGGCACGACTGTGGGCAGGCGGCCTGCCGCGTCGTGGGCGTTCTGTCGCCGACCAGACCGCCTCCGGATCCAGCCCAGTGCGGGCACCTGACTGGGCTGCCGAGCCTGTGCGGGCCATGGTGACGCCCCTCTCCTTCTGACGGTCAATCCAAGCATGAGCTATTCTCGTACATCGTACGAGAAGTGGGGGCCTGCCCGCCCCATCCCAGAATCGAGGCACCGTGACGATGCCCACGCACCGCCCAGTCGGGAAGAAGCCGCCCCTGAGCACCAGGGCAATGCGGCGGTCCATGAGGGGACTTCCGCCCAAGCTGCACGACATCGCCTACGACCCCGGACTCGTCGTACCCGCAGCAGACGGCAGCCCTCTGCTGACTGACCACTACTTCCCACTGGACGGCGGGGACTTCCCCACACTGCTGGTGCGCTCGCCCTACGGCCGGGGATTCCCCTGGGCGCCGATGTACGGCATGCTCCTTGCCGAGCAGGGCTTCCACGTCGTCCTCCAGAGCTGCCGCGGCACCGGCGGCTCCGGCGGCGACTTCCACCTCTGGCGCAACGAGGCCGCCGACGGCCAGGCCACCGTCGCCTGGTTGCGCAGGCAGCCCTGGTTCTCGGGTGTTCTGGGGACCGTAGGCCCCAGCTACCTCGGCTACGTCCAGTGGGCGCTCGCCACGGATCCGCCTCCGGAGCTGCGCGCGATGGTGGTCCAGATCGGCCTGCACGATCCGCACGGCTTCTTCCACCCTGGAGGCGCCTTCTCCCTGGAGAACGCGCTCGTCGTCGCCATGGGCCTCACCACGCAGCACCAAGGCGTACCGAGCTTTCTCCGAGCGACCCTGCGGCTGCGGCTCCATCTGCGAAGGGCTGCCGCCGAGCTCCCCCTCGCCGAGGCATACCGGCTTGCCCTCGGAGGCCCGGTGCCGTTCTTCGACGGGGCCATGGACCACCCCGACGCCGGGGATGTCTACTGGGACGGCGCGGATGCGGGGCCCGCCGCCGATGGGCTGACCGTGCCGACCGCCCTGATAGGCGGCTGGCACGACGTGAATCTCGACCAGACCCTGCAGCAGTATGAGCGACTGCGGCGTGCCGGCTGTGAAACGGCCCTGCTCACCGGCCCCTGGTCGCATCAGTCGGCACTTCAGCAGGGCTGGCCCGAAGTCTTCACCGATAGCCTCGCTTGGCTGCGGGCCCACCTGTGCGACGATCGGTCAGCCCTGCGGCCGACAAGGGTTCGCGTCCACGTCGGAGGCCAACGAGCCTGGCAGGATCTGCCCGACTGGCCGCCGGTCTTCCGGAGCCGCCGCTGGTACATCGACACCGATGGCGCCCTGACCCACCGATCGCCCGGGAACACAACCGAGCCGCTGTCTTTCCGCTACGACCCGGCCGACCCGACCCCCTCCCTCGGCGGTGCCCTGGTCAGCGGGAAGGCCGCACAGACGGACAACCGCCCTCTGGAGGCACGGAAGGACGTCCTGACCTTCACCACGGCGCCGCTCCCCGAGCCGGTCACCATCCTCGGACCGGTGAGCGCGATCCTGCAGATCAGTACGGACACCGGCCACGCCGACGTGTTCGCGCGGCTCTGCGACGTCGACCCCCAGGACCAATCCACCAATGTCTGTGACGGTCTTCGGCGGCTCCAGCCCGATGAAGAGAACCCGGCCACCGTCACCGTGGCCATGAGCTCCACCGCCTACCGATTTCCCGCCGGACACCGGATCCGCCTGCAAATCAGCGGTGGAGCCCACCCACGCTTCGCCCGCAACACCGGAACCGGCGAGCCCACGGCAACGGCTACCCGCCTCGCACCCGTTCGGATCTCGCTCCACCACCCGTCCGTGCTCGTGCTCCCCATCGCGGAGGAGGCCGCAGCTGACTAAGCATTTCCGACTTCCTCATCGGGCGACGGTTCGCGCAGCGGCCGTCGTCCGGCCTCCTGCGGGCGGAAGAATGCGTAGCTGCCGAGGAAGTTGATGTGGTCGAACTGGAACGGGGACAGGCGGGCCAGCAGGTCGTCGGTGACGGGGAAGCCGTCGGCAGCGAGCTGCTTGGCGGCCCGGTCGAGGTAGAGGCTGTTCCAGAACACCACGGCGTTCAGCCCGAGTCCGAGTGCTCCGAGCCGGTCCTCCATGCCTTCGCGGTAGTTCTGCCGGAGTTCGCCGCGCTGGCCGAAGAAGATGCGGCGGGCGAGGCGGTGGCGGGCCTCGGTGATGTCGAGCTGCTTGCCGATCATGCGGCGGTAGCCGTCGTCGGAGATGAACTGCAGCAGGTGGAGGGTCTTGAAGATCCGGCCATAGTGGGCGAAGGCGTCACCCAGGCCGGTCGGGCGCCCGTCGCGGGACAGCATGCGGATCAGGTCGTGGCCGCGGACCTCGCCGGGTGTCAAGAAGCCAGCCGGCCCCCGACGAGAAGTACCAACGCGATGCTGATCAGGGGCACCGACCAATCCCGCAACAGCCGCAGCGGCACATGGTCCGTTTGGTGAGAGGCCCTCAGCCGCGGTAGGTGAACCGGCCGAGGTAGTGCAGAGAGGTGCCGTGCGGGTTGGTGACCACGTTGGGAGCGAAGACGCAGATCGCAGCATCGGCCGGCTCGGCTGACTCCACGTGCGGCAGCCACTGGTCAGCATACGAGACCTCCCGAAGGAGCACCTCAGGGGCAACCGGAGCGAGATGGCCGCCGTCTTGAGCGTGGACGGCCTCGACGCACGTCGGTTCGAGTTCGGCGATCCCGGCCTCTCCCATGAGAACGGACGGCTCCGCGTCCCCGTCCCCCGACCACCTCTGATCGACGTAGTCGCGGATGTCTTCAAAGGAGGAGAACCGGCCGCGCGAGAGGAAGACGTGCACCACGTTAGCTTCGGACACCCGACGATTGTCGCCCCACGCGGAACCCGCCCGCGACCGCCACGAGACACTGTTCACGCCTCGGGCCCGCCATCCACGAGCTCACTGTGGTCACTTCCGAAACACGGCTTAGGATCTGCGGCATGGCAACACGACTCGTGCAGATCACCATGAAGGCCCGGGACGACGACGCGCTCGGCCGGTTCTGGGCGGAGGCACTCGGCTGGGGTGTCGACAGCGAGGGCCCCGGCGTGACCAACCTCGAACCGGTCGGTTTCGTATACCCCGACCCCGAGGCAGTCTGCATCGACCTTGTCGCCCGCCCGGAACCCAAGACGGTGAAGAACCGGGTGCACCTCGACCTCGCCACCACCTCGACGGCCCATCAGGCGGATTTGGTCGCGCGCCTGAAGGACCTCGGTGCGACGCTCGCCGACGTGGGGCAGGGTGACGTCCCGTGGACGGTCATGGCCGATCCGGAGGGCAACGAGTTCTGCGTCCTGGAGCCCCGGGAGGTCTACCGGGACACCGGGCCGATCGCCGCGGTGGTGGTCGACTGCACCGATCCGCGGGCGCTGGCCCGGTTCTGGGGCGAGGCAATGGACTGGACGGTGCACGAGGTCGCCGACGACCACTCGACCATGCGATCCGCCCACGGCGTCGGCCCCTACCTGGAGTTCGTCCGCACCCCCGACACCAAGAGCGGGTGGAACCGCGTCCACCTTGACATCAGCCCCTACCGCGGTGACGACCCTGCAGCCGAGGAGGCCAGGCTGCGCGCCCTGGGCGCCGGCGACCCGGGCATCGACCAATCCGCCATCTCGTGGCGGATCCTGACCGACCCGGAGGGTAACGAGTTCTGCCTGCTCAGCCCCCGTTAGGCCCGCTCCGCCCCAGGCCGATCGCCTGCTCGACCACCACTGCGCTCGGGCCTTCGGGCCGCCCGGCCGAACGGCCCGAAGGCCCGAAGGCCCGAAGGCCCGAAGGCCCGAAGGCCCGAGCGTCAGGGTTTGCGGCGCGCCCGGGGGCCGGGGAGCGACGCCACCCGAGGCCCTCCCCCGACCCTCATGCGGGCTGCCGAGCTACCCGGCGTCCAGGGCCGCCGCAAGCTGCGGCAGCGCCCCTGCGGCGACGGCGAGGGCCAGGTGGTCGTGGTAGTCGCGGCTGTGGACGATCCGCCCCTCGCACACCCGCAGCACCTGGATGTTGGCGGCCTCGAAACAGCGCCCGCTGTCCCGGTGCTCAACCCGGTAGTCCCACTCGGCGACGACCACCTGCGCATCGTCGGTCCCCCGCACCACCACGTTCTGCGCCTCAAGGCGCAGCGGCAAGTGCGCGGCGACCTGGGCGAAGCGCTCCTCCAGCGCGGCCCGCCCCTGGATACGGCGCGGTCCGACGGGTTCGAAGACGGTCTCCACGACCGCGTCCTCGGCGTACAGCTCGCCGAGTTCGTCGAAGCGTCCTGCGGTGACGCGTTCCAGCAGCGCTTCGAAGACCTCGCGCGGCGACCGCGTTTGCGACATGATCAACCCCCTGGTTCCGTCCACCACCGGAACCGGACCGGTGACTCCGATTCGACGATACGGACTCGCCACTCCGGTTGTCCAGGGTGGAGTTTCGCCTTCCCCGGAAAGGAGTTGACCGCTTGAACGGCGCCCAGGAGCGCCCGCTGCGCGCGGACGCGGCCCGCAACCGGGCCAGACTGCTGGCCGCTGCCACCGAGGTGTTCACCACCCGCGGCATCGCCACGCCGACCGAGGAGATCGCCCGCGCCGCCGGCGTCGGGGTCGGCACGCTCTTTCGCCACTTCCCCACCAAGGAAGCGCTACTGGAGGCGGTGATGGTGCGCCGGCTGGAGGAGATCGCCACCGCGACCGCACGGCTGGCCGACAACGCCGAGCGCCCCGGCGGCGAACACGCTGACGGCGAACGCACTGACGGCGATGGCGGCGAGGACGGCAGCGGCGGCGGGGCGTTCTTCGCCGCGTTCCGTGTGGTGGTCGAACGGTCCGCGGGCAAGGACGAGTTCACCCGGGCGCTCGCCGCCGCCGGTGTGGACGCCCACGCTGCGCTGCACGCGTCGGGCACGGCGATCCGCGAGCACCTGGCCCGCCTGCTCGCCGCGGCGCAGCGCGCCGGTGCCGTGCGCCGCGAGGTGGGCATGGTCGAGCTGTTCGCGCTGCTGGTGGGCACCACCACCGCCGTGGAGCGGCTGCAGGACGACCCGGCGGCACGCGAGCTGGTGTTCACGGTGGTCTTCGACGGCCTGCGGCCGCACTGACCCCGGCAGCGCACGCCCGGGCGCCGCCGGGCGGACGTCGTGCACGCCGCCTCCCCGGCCGGCCGTGACGCCTTCGCCTCCGCTGCCCCGGTGCCACGCCGTTGCGTCCCTACGCCCACCGGCTCTGGACACCACGGCCCCCACCACCCGACCGGCCTCCCGCAGGGGCCGGGGCGGAGGTCGGTCGCCCGCCGCCCGGCCCCTCGCCGTTGCGGCGGGCCCCGCCGGAAGGGCGGTTCCCGGAACTCCTCTGCGCCCACGGGGGACTCTGTTGCTCTATTCGGTCCTGGGTCGCTGACTGCGGCATGATCGCTCGTGCGGTTGTCTCGTGGGCAGGCGGTCGCGGGGGTGGTGCGAGTGTCGATGAGAGCGGCGGGACTGCCGGAGGTCCCGGAGCAGACGGCGCTGGTCGCGGCGGCGGCCTTCCCGAAGGGGACGCTGGCGATGCGGATGCGGGAGAAGCTGGCCGAGGTCTTCGCGGACGAGCCGTTCGCACCTGCGTTCGGGGTGCGCGGGGCTCCAGGTCCGTCACCGGGGATGCTGGCACTGGTCACGGTGCTGCAGTTCGCCGAGAACCTGACCGACCGCCAGGCAGCCGGGATGACGGTCCGGGCGATCGACTGGAAGTACGCGCTCGTGCGCCACGAGGCGCCATCACTCCGGGCAAGGGTGAGAGACCCTTGCCGCTGGTCTGTCGCAGCAGACTAGCGAAGCTGGGGGCAGTCTGACCGCGGAGACGCGCGGGAGGGCGGCAAGCAGCCCCGACAACGACGGGACGCACCGGCACTGCCAGACGGTGCGGGTCCGGCAAGCAAGACGAGACGCCGTACGAGAGGAACCAGCGTCTGAAGCCCCGTAACACTTCCACCGGCTCCAATCTGGTGGATCTGGGCCGGGAAGCAGTGCTCGACCCCCGTGAATCGCGCGGGGGCGTCTCCGAAGCCGGATAAGTGCGCCGGTGGGGAGGCCATGCCGAAAGCCTGCGGCGTAGGCATGGCGATGCTGCCGGGGTACAGCTGGGCGGCTCACTCGACAACCGGATGGTGGTGAACGTGGGAAGCGGTCCGATGCCGCCCTTCCCGTCCAACAGCCAGTTGGGCGAAGGGCAGGCCCGTCGTCGGCTGACGGCACCGGGTCGTGGCGGAGTCCTCGTAGTAGTCCGAGCGCGCGAAAGGCGCGTACACGGCGAAGGAGGACAGCAAGTCAGCAGTGGAAGGACTGGAAGACCAGGAGGTTGTCGCCGGTGAACACCGACGAACTGCAGTCCGCCCTGTTCGGGGCGGAGCTACGGGTACTGGAGATCCAGACGAAGCTGCACCGTTGGGCCCGCGAGGATTCTCATCGCAGGTTCGATGACCTGTTCAATCTCGTTGCCGATCCCGCGTTCCTGCTGGTGGCGTGGGCTCGGGTGCGGGGCAACAAGGGAGCCCGCACGGCCGGAGTGGACGGTGAGACCGCCTACTACGTGGAGACCGTGCGGGGCGTCGAGGTCTTCCTCGACGGGCTGCGGACCTCGATCAGGGACCGCAGTTTCTGCCCGCTCCCGGTGAGGGAACGGATGGTCCCCAAGGCGGGCGGCAAGCTGCGTCGTCTGGGGATCGCGACCGTGACTGACCGGGTGGTGCAGGCGTCCCTGAAGCTGGTGTTGGAGCCGATCTTCGAGGCGGTTTTCCTCCCGTGTTCCTACGGGTTCCGCCCCAACCACCGGGCTCACGACGCGGTGGCCGAGGTCCGCCACCTCACCTCCCACTCCTACGAGTGGATCGTGGAGGGCGACATCAAAGCCTGCTTCGACGAGATCTCGCACACGGCCCTGATGGACCGGGTGCGCGCTCGCGTCGGGGACAGACGCGTCCTGGCCTTGGTGAAGGCGTTCCTGAAGTCCGGAATCCTCGGTGAGGACCGCGTCCTTCGGGAGAACAACACCGGAACCCCGCAAGGGTCGATCCTCTCCCCGTTGCTCAGCAACGTGGCTCTCTCCGTCCTGGACGAGCACATCGCCCGGGGTCCGGGAGGACCGGCGAGCACCTTCAACGACCGGCTCAAGCGCCGTCGTCGCGGACTGCCGAACTACCGGCTGATCCGTTATGCGGACGACTGGTGCCTGGTCGTGTCGGGCACCCGTGCCCACGCGGAGGCGCTCAAGGAAGAGGCCGCTGGGGTACTCGCCACGATGGGTCTGCGCCTGTCGCCGGAGAAGACCCTGATCACCCATATCGACGAGGGCCTCGACTTCCTCGGCTGGCGCATCCAGCGCCACCGGAAGCGAGGAACCGAGAAGCACTACGTCTACACCTACCCGTCCCGCAGGGCCCTGTCGGCCGTGATGGACAAGGTCAGGACGCAGTGCCGAAAGACAGGCACTGACCTGCCGTTCGACACCCTGCTCATCCAGCTCAACCGGATGCTGCGGGGCTGGTGCGCTTACTTCCGGCCGGGAGTGTCCAGCGCCACCTTCCAGTACCTGACCTCGTACGTCTGGGGCCGGGTCATCTGGTGGCTACGGCGAAAGCACCCCCGGATGAACTGGAAGGACCTCCGCCGGCGCTTCTGCGGCGGGGGCTGGTGGCCGGCCAGCGAGGAACGGGAGCTGTTCAGCCCGGCGAAGGTAGGCACCACGCGCTACCGCTACCGGGGATCAGTCATCCCCTCCCCATGGCCGACCACGGGATGAGAGAACTCCTCACGGGTCGACAAACGGGGCTTGTGGAGCGCCCGTTGCGCTGAGAGGCGCACGGCGGGTGCGGGAAGCGGTCCGGAGAAACGGGCCAGTCGAAAGGCCGAAACCGCGCTCCGGACCGACTTCACGGCCTGGAACTTGCCGATCCCGGCTTCGACTTCACGGTGCTGGCCAAGTTCCGAGCCCGGTTGGTCGAGCACGGTATGGAACGCCTGATCTTCGACCGGCTGGTGGAGCACTGCCGCCAGGAGGGGCTGATCTCGGCCGGGGGCAAGCAGCGCACCGACTCCACCCATGTCATCAGCGCCGTGCGGGACTTGAACCGGCTGGAGCTGGCGGGCGAGAGCGTGCGTGCGGCGCTGGAGGCGCTGTCCATCGCGGCTCCGGCCTGGCTTGGTCGGGCGATGCCGGTGGCGGAGCTGGAACTGCGCTACGCGGCCAGGGTCGACTCGTGGCGGCTGCCCACCTCGAAGACGAAGCGGGACCGGCTGGCCGAGGTCTACGGCCAGGACGCGCATCAGCTGCTGCACGCGATCCACGCACCCGACGCCCCGGTATGGCTGCGGGAGATCGAGGCGGTCCAGCTGCTGCGGCGGATCTTCATACAGACCTACTACGTACACACCGACACCCGGGGACGGGAGGTGGTCAGGAAGCGGGAGGCCGAGAAGGACGGCGTCCCGCCCGGCCAAGTCCGGCTCGCCTCCCCCTACGACCCGGACGCCCGCTGGTCCGCCAAGCGAGACGAGCTGTTCTGGTGCGGCTGGTCCGCTCCAGCAGTGCCGCCCCGAGCCGGGGTTCGAGCTGGCGGATCGCCCGTGACAGCGGCGGCTGGGCGATCCCGAGCCGCTGTGCGGCGCGCCCGAAGTGCAACTCCTCGGCGATGGCGACGAAGTAGCGCAGTTCCCTGGTCTCCATCCGGACACGGTACTTCGGATCAATACCGGGAAGGTATCGCCGCCCACCCGATCGGTCTTGGACCCCCGCCCGGGGCCGAGAGCAGCATGGTCCCCATGAACGAACGAACGATTGCGCTGGTCACCGGCGCGAACAAGGGAATCGGCTACGAGATCGCCGCAGGCCTGGGCGCCCTCGGCTGGAGCGTGGGCGTCGGCGCCCGCGACGACCTGCGCCGCAAGGCCGCGGTGGAGAAGCTGCGCGCGGCCGGCGTCGACGCGTTCGGCGTACCGCTGGACGTGACCGACGACGCGAGCGCGACGGCCGCCGCACGGCTGACCGAGGACCGGGCCGGACGCCTCGACGTGCTCGTCAACAACGCCGCCATCGCCGGAGGCGCGCCCCAGGAGCCCACCCGCGTCGACCCCGACACCATCCGCACGGTCGTGGAGACCAACGTCATCGGCGTCATCCGCGTCACCAACGCGATGCTGCCGCTGCTGCGCCGCTCCGCCTCACCGGGGATCGTGAACATGTCCAGCAGTGTCGGCTCCCTCACCCGGCAGTCGGGGACCGCCGCCGAGTCGGCCACGGGTCCGGTGGCCGTGGCGTACGCGCCGTCGAAGACCTTCCTCAATGCCGTCACCCTCCAGTACGCCCGGGAGCTGAGCGGCACGAACATCCTGATCAACGCCGGCTGCCCTGGCTACGTCGCGACCGACCTCAACGGCTTCCGGGGAGTTCGCACCCCCGAGCAGGGCGCGGCCATCGCCGTCACCCTCGCGACCCTGCCCGACGACGGCCCGACCGGCCGGTTCTTCGAGGACGCCGGCGTCGTGCCCTGGTGACGTGCACGGCCGTCATCACCCGGCGCGGCCGCCAGGGTGGGGCAGCTTCGCCCGCACCCCGGGGCCGGGGCGCCTTCGCCGCCCGCCCGACCGGCCACCGGACCCGGGTAGGCCGGCGCGGGTCGGCGACGGCCGGGTGGGGGATCGGCCAAGCCGGCCGGGGGAATCGGACACTCCGCCACCCCCGGCCGGCTCATGGCATGGCCAAGTCATGTGTGTGGGTGGTGAACTGGCGCCCCGATCCCTTGCGCAGCGGAGGAACGATGAAGCGATTCACCCGGGCGGCGGCCGTGGCGGCGGCGGTGCTGGCGGCCGTGGCGGTCAGTTCGGTTCCTGCCCAGGCCGGCAACCCCGGGGTGCTGTACAACCTGGCCTCGGGGTGGTGCGCCGACCTGCCCAACTACGGCGCGGAGTACGGCACCAAGGTGTACGAGTACTGGTGCGACGGGTCGAGCAACGACAATCAGCAGTGGAGCTTCGACTATGACGGCAATGTCTACCGCGGCCTGTCGGCCTTCACGATCCGCAACCTCAAGAGCGGCCAGTGCATGGACGTGCCGGACTACGGGGTGGTGGACCCGGGCACCCAGGTCGGGATGTACGCCTGTTCCCCGGGCGGCGGGGACAACCAGGAGTGGGTCTTCCAGCCGTCCTCGGACTACTCCGGCTACGGGGTGCTGATGAACGTCAAGACGCTGATGGCGACCACGCCGACGCTGTGCCTGGACGTCGCCAACTGGGGCGGCGAGCGCAACGGCCTGCCGCTGACCGTCTACAACTGCTACGGCGCCGGCTGGGCCTACGGCGGCACCGACGACCACCTCTGGACGCTGTCCTAGCAGTGGGCCTGCCAGGGCCTGCCGGAGTGCCCGGGTGAAGAGTCTGCCGTGCAACGCGGTGGTGGGTGTGACGAAACGCGTGCGGTGGCCGACAGCGTGTGGTGTGCAGCGCCCGCCCCGATGCGTCCCGACCGGATGCGTCCGGGCGGGCGCCGTGTTGTCGGCGCCCGCCCGGGGGGACGTACCGGAGTCGGGTCAGACCCGAATCCGCAGGTAGTGGCGGAGGCTGGTAGCTGATACGACGACAGGTGCGCTTTCGGTTTGAGAAGATTGAGGTTCCTACGCCTAATCGACTCGAACGTGAAAGTGCACCTGTCTGGTGAAGACGATATCGCGTCGCCGTACCGCCTCCCGTACTCCCGGTGGTCGCTGGACCCGTCTGAACGCCCAGGTGGGCGGGGTGGACGGGTCGCTGACCGAGAACGGCGGCCTGCTGCTGGTTGCCGAGCTGGACCGGGTGCTGGGGGTCACCGCCGCGCTGGACGCGGGGATCGGCCCGGTCAAGGAGCGCGACCGGGGCCTGTCCGGGGGCGAGTTCGCGCTGGCCTGCGCGGTGGTGCAGCTGACCGGAGAGGACCACCTGGTCGGCTTCGACCGTCTGCGCGCGGATGCGGTCGGCGAAGGGCTGCTGCCCGCACCGGTCCCGGCTGCTACCACAGCCGCCACGCTCGCGGCCCGGTTCGGGCAGCCGCAGCGGGAGGGCGTGGAGACCGCGTGCGCGAAGCTGACCGGGCGGGCGCTGGCAGCGCTGCCGGTCACCGAGCGGGCCCGGATCCTGTCCGGGCGGGTGACCGTCGACCTGGACGCGAAGGACGTCGAGGTGTTCTCCACCCGCAAGGAACAGGTGGTCCGCTCCTACAAGGGCGAGATCTCCGCACGGGTGCACGCCGCGCACTGGGCCCAGGCCGGCGTGGTACTGGTCGCGGACCTGCTGGACGGCCGCTCCGACGGCCGCACCCACGCCCTCGGCCAGATCGACCGGGCCGTGGACGCCGTCCGCGCGGCCAACGCCACAGGACAGGTCCTGTTCCAGGGGGACACCGGCTACTTCGCGGGCAGGGTCGCCGAGAAGATCGTGGCCCGTGGCGCGTTGTTCCGGCTCGGCGTCCCACGCAGCACGGCGCTGTGGCGAGCGGTCGCCCGCGTGCACGAGGACGACTGGATCGACGCCCTCGACTATCCCGACGCGCAGGCCGCCCTGCTGGACCACGCACCGGCCGGCTGGCCGGAAGGCACCCGGGTGATCGCCCGACGAGTCCGCTACGACGCGGCCGACCTCTCGGCCGACGCGCGCTCGCGTCGCTCGCGGACCGTCGGCAGGGACCAGCTCGCCCTGGTGCTGGACGGCATCGCCGATCAGGCGTTCGCCTACTCGTTCTTCACGACCAACGAGGTGCTGGACCTGGACGAGGAGATCGCGCTCGCGGAGTGGGAGTTCCGTCGCCGCACCGAGGTCGAGGAACTGTTCCGCGACACCGCCCACGGCGCCGGCCTGAACCACCTGCCCTCCGCGTCCCACGCCGTCAACGCCATGTGGATGTGGGGCGCGCTGCTGGCCTACAACCTCTCCGCCTGGCTGCAGATGCTCGCACCCATCGGCACCGCACGCCGTCGCATCGCCACCGTCCGTCGCCTGCTCATCGCCCGCGCCGCCCGGTTGACCAGCACCGGTCGCCGCCGTCGGCTCCGGTTCACCGCCGCAGCGGCCAGCCTGATCGGCCAGACACTGGCCCGCATCCGAGCCCACCGCCGCCTCCAGTCCGCCTGACCGACCGCCCCGACCGGTCCAGAACCACCCGCCACCGCCTTGGAAAGCCGCCCACCCGACGCGCCAGCCGGGCCATTGGCCTACCCACATACCCCACACTCCAGCCGACGACCAGCCAAAGAGATCAACTGACAGGCCGTCGGCCACTACCTGCGGATTCGGGTCAGAACTCCAGCACCTCGCGGTCGAGCGGATACTGCGCACGGTGAGGGCCCTCGTACGGTGAGGGCGTGATCGGCAGGACGCCGGTCGGTTGCAGGCCCAGGTTGTCGTCCCAGATCCGGGGTTCGACCTGTCCGAGGACGCGGAACCGCTGGAGGGTGAACGGCGGGCTGTCGGTCGGGAAGAACTCGGCCGTGGTCATCACCTGGAAGTGCAGGTGCGGCGTGGTGGAGTTGCCGCTGTTGCCGATCAGCCCGAGGACCTGGCCGGGCTCGACGCAGTCGCCCTCCCGGACCTTGAGCGAACCGGCCTCCAGGTGGCCGTAGAGCAGGTAGCGGCCCGGCGCGACTTCCAGGGTGACGTGGTTGCCGACGGTGTCCTCGATCGGCGGGACGGGCGGCGTGTGGGGCGGCGGGTTGTCCGGGATTGCGTCCTGGACCTCCACCACGCGGCCGCCGGCCGCGGCCGCGACCGGCTGACGGTAGCTCAGGTAACTGGTGAGCTGGGCGGGGTCGCCTTCCCAGGCCTGCCCCTGCTCGCCGACCCGGTACCAGTCGATCGCGAAGCGCTGCGGCACGCCGAAGCGGCCGTTGATCGGGGCCAGGCCGCGCCGGTGGTGGGTGTTGCCGCAACACGACTCGCTGGCGTACCAGGTGCCGGGCAGGACCGGCGCGTTCAGGTTCAGGGGCGCGGTGCGGGCGGTCGGGGTGGCCTGCACCGTCTCCTCGAACGCGGAGGGGCCGGAGGCGGTCAGGATGGCACCCGAGAGATGGTGTTCGAGGACCTCGGGCGCCGCCCGGCCGTGGTCGAGGGTCAGGTCGAGCCAGATGACCCACTGCTGGGAGCCCTGGATGACGGTCGGCGTCGGCACCGGGGGCGGCGGGGTGTACCCGTCCGCACCGGACAGGGGGTCGCCCACCGGATTGGCGGCCTCGGCCAGCGCCCGCCCGCTCAGCGAGCCGATGACCTGTCGGGTGCGGGCGTCTTTGACGTCGACACGGTCAAGCCGCACCGGCGTGCTGCTGGACAGTGCGCTCGTGGTGAGCAGTTCGTACGCCAGGTGCGTCTTGCCGTCCGTGGCGCCGAACGGCGTCGGTTCGGTCATCACCGCCGCCGTCAGCGGCGTGAACTGTGTGCCGGGCGCCAGCGCGGCCGCGCCGCTCCCGTATCCGGGCCCCGCTGAGGCCACCAGCATGCCGACTGCGAGCACGGCTGCGGCGAGCCCGCGAAACACAGGGCCGCGACCAGTGCGGTGACGAGGGTCGTGCTCTGCCATGGTGCTCTTTCATTCGTCGGGTCCGGGGCCGTGAAGGACGCCGGCACGCCCCGCGCCGAGGCGCAGGCCCATGCAACCCGCAGGCGCACCGCTTCGGGCGCAGGCCACCGGAGTCAGGTGTCGAACTACACCCGTCCAGCCGCACGCGGGTTTGCGCCGCCAACAGGACCAAAGGCGCCACTGCGCCCGCCCCTGCTGCGCCCCGCCGCCGGTGGGGCGGGCCTCTTGCCCCCCCCACTGCCGGGTCATGTACTTGTCAGGTGAGGGTGTGGGGATGCCCGGACAGGTGTGCCGTGTCGGTGTGCGGCGGTTTTGGGGGCGGTGCCGGTGGGGAAATCGGCGCCACCGGCCGCCGGCGGCGGGAAAAGGCGGGCCGGGCGGTTCCCGGGCGGGGGAGATTTGGCAGGGCCTAAACGGCCTGTGACGTTCGCTGACAGTCCTTGACAAAGCCCGACATGAGGAACGTTGCCCGCCCCGGCCGGGGCCGACAGGATGGTCATCGGCGCACCGCACCACCGCGCTTTGGCTCGATCCCCTCGCCCGTGACAAGGAGGGGCGGGAATTCAGTCCAGAGCCCGATCCGGGGGAATCCGCCCGGATAAGGAGGAGGGAACGGCAATGGCAACATCAGAGCACGGAGACAAACTCCCGATACTGCCGCACATATCCGATGCGACGCTGCGGGATTCCGCACATATGGCGGGTGTCGAATTCGGCCCCGGGGATGCGGCCCGCATCGCGGACCTGCTGGTGAGGACGGGCGTCGACCTGGTCGAGGTCGGGATGGTCGCCGGTGCGAACTCCAAGGACGCCGACCTGGTCCTCGCCACCCACGAGGCCGTCGGCCCGCAGCGCAGCATGACGCTTGTGGTGGTGCGCGACCGCCAGCAGGTGGCGACCGCCCTCGACGAGGCCGAGCGCCTGGGCGTCAAGCACGTCATGTACTCCATCCCCACCTCGGAGCAGCACGCCCGCCTCAAGCTCGGCTCCCCGAGCGCGAAGTTCCTGCAGACGCTGGCCCGTTCCGCGATCACGCAGGCCAAGGAGCGCGGCTTCCACGTCACCTTCAGCGGCGAGGACGGCGCACGCACCCCCGCCGAGCGCCTGGTGCCCTATGTGACGGCGGGCTTCGAGGCCGGCGCGGACCGCTTCCGCCTCGCCGAGACGGTCGCCTACCTGTCGCCGTGGCAGATGGAGGACGTGATCGCCGACCTCACGGCCATCGACGGCTCCGAGATCGAGATCCACTCCCACAACATGCTCGGCATGGCGGTCGCCAACTCCCTGGCCGCGGTACGCGCCGGCGCCACGTGGATCTCCGCCACGGTCGGCGGCATCGGCGAGCGTGGCGGCAACGCCCCGCTGGCGGAACTGCTCACCTCGCTGCGTGTCATCCATGGTGACACCCGGTTCGACCTCTCGCACCTGACCGAGCTCTCCAAGGTCGCGCTCAAGGGCGCGGGTCTGGGCGAGGCGTTCCAGTCCGGGCCGACCACCCCGCACTCCTTCGCCTACGAGCTGCCCGGCCAGCTCACCCACCCGGAGGCGTACGAGACGCTGCCGGCCGAACTCGTCGGTAACAGCCGCGAGCTGCTGGTCCGCACCCGCCTGACCCCGGCGCTGGTGAAGTGGGCGCTGACCGACTCCGGCGTGTTCGCCGACGTCGAGGCGTTCACCCCTTGGCTGATCAACCGTCAGGAGAGTAACGGGGCGCCGCTGCTGGATCGCGACGCGATCCGCAAGGCCGCCATCGAGTTCCAGGCCTCCTGACCCACCCCGGGTCCACCGGGACCGTCCCTACCCGGGGGCCGCCCCACCCGGGGGCGCTCCACCATGGCGGTCCCATCGCGGTGGTCCCTTCCGTGGGATCCCCTCCGGGGTGTGCCGTCCGCAGGGGCGCACCCGTGGCAGATTCCCTTCTCCGCTCCCGCGGAGCGGCGCTGCCGGGTCCTGACGCCCGATCCCGGAACACCTCTCATGTGCGGGGCCGGCCGGAGCAACCCGCGTGCACCGCCACCGCCTTGCGGGCCCTTCATCCCCCGACACCCCCTTGGGTCCCCCGGATCCCCGTGCCCTGGTCCCTGTCGCGGGCCGTCGGCCGCACGGGGCGGATCCGCCGGCACCCCGCGGCCGGTCACGGACCCGGAACCACCCTTCACCACCACACCGCACGGCCGCCAGCCCAACTGTCGTCCGCCCCAGACACGTTCGGGGGCGGGGTGTCCATTCCCGCTCCGACGTAAGCCGCACCACCGCACCACTGCACCACCGGCCTACCGGCCCACCGCGCCACTGGCCTACCGGCCCACCGTGCCACTGGCCTACTGGCCTATCGGCGCCGCAGGCCTAGCGCACGATCGCGCCGCATGGCTGTCAGCTCAACTGTTGTTCGCCCCAGCGTCGTTCGGGGGCGGGGTGTCGATCCCTGCTCCGACGTCAGCCGCACCACTGCACCACTGCACCACCGGCTTACTGGCTTGCCGCACCGCTGGCTCGCCGGCCTATCGGCGCCGCAGGCCTAGCGGGCGATCGCGCCGCATGGCTGTCAGCTCAACTGTTGTTCGCCCCAGCGTCGTTCGGGGGCGGGGTGTCGATCCCTGCTCCGACGTCAGCCGCACCACCGCACCACTGCACCACTGCACCACTGCACCACTGCACCACTGCACCACTGCACCACTGCACCACCGGCCTACCGGCCCACCGTGCCACTGGCCTACCGCGCGACTGGCCTACCGCGCGACTGGCCCACCGCGCGACTGGCTTTCTGGCCTACCGCGTCACTGGCTCGCCGGTCTTCCGGTTTGCCGCGCCACTGGCCTTCTGGCTTGTTGGCCTCATCGATGTCCGTTGTTCCGGCCTCACCCTTCTTGGAGTCCACTGATGTCCGTCGTCACTCTCTCCGGTGTCTGTCCCGAGTGCGAGACCGATCTGACCGTTCCGCCGGTCGTGCAGGGTGAGACCCTGGCCTGCCCGGAGTGCATGCTGACCCTGCGCGTGGAGGACGTGCAGGGCGGCCAGCTTGTCCTGCAGATGGTCGAGGTCCAGCTCCGTGACTGGGGCCAGTAAAGATGGCCACCAACGTTGCCATCGTGGCTGACCGGATCAGCTGGGAGGAACGCGAGCTGATCAAGGCCGGCCCCGTGTTGGGACTGAGCGTTGACTGGCTCAACGACGAATCCCTGTGTCTGGGTGGCCTGGACGCCGCGGCGATCCACCATTACGACGCCTTGCTGGTGCGTAGCCGCAGCTACACGCGCGGTGGGCTGATCGCTACTCTCGCTGAGGCTGCCGGCATTCCGGTTCTGAACACGGCCCGTGCCATCAATGCCTGCGAGAACAAGGCGTTGCTGCGGACCGTGCTGCGTGGCGCTGGTGTGCCGGTGCCCGATTACCGTCTGGTGCTGTCTCGTAAGGACTTCGCCAGGGCGTTGGAGGAGATCGGTACCCCCGTGGTCCTGAAGCCGATCTTCGGTGGGATGGGCAAGCGCGTCACGTTGATCCGTGACGGTGACCTCGCGCACTCCGTCTACGACTATGTCGAGGATCTGGGCCATGCCTTTGAACAGGCCTGCCTGGTCGAGCCGTTCCTCGCGGCCGGTAGTTCGGTGCGTTGCCTGGTCGTGGGAGGTGAGATCGTGGCCGCCGCCGAGTTCTCCAGCGCCGGTAGCGACTGGCGTAGCAACGCGGCTGTGGGTAACCAGTCCAGTGCGCTCGCCCACGATCCCGACCTCGTCAAGATCGTTGATGCTGTCGTCGCCGAACTGGGCGCCGGAATCTACGGCGTCGACCTGTTCCGCACGGATGAAGGCCTCGTCGTGAACGAGGTCAACCACGCCCCCGCTTTCAAGGGCGTGGCCTCTACCACCGCGGCGGACATCCCTACCGCCATCGGCTCGTATGTCCAGGAGATCCTCGCATGATCCGAGCAGGTGTCGTCGGAGCCTCCGGGCTGGCCGGCGGCGATCTGATCAGGCTGATCACCCAGCACCCCGAGATGGAACTGGCTTTCCTCGGGGGTTCCTCCAACATCGGCCGTCGTCCGGCCGAACTCCACGCCAACCTGCGTCTGGACCTCGGCCTGACCGTCCAGCCGGTCACCGAGGAGGCCGTCGCCGATGTCGATGTCCTCTTCCTGGCCACCCCGGCCCCGGTCTCCGCGCAGCTGTCCGAACTGCTCGCCGACAAGGTCGCGGCCATCGTCGACCTCTCCGGCGCCTACCGCATCCGCACCCCCGAGCTCCACGACCGCTGGTACCCCAAGGTCAAGCGGACCACCGACCTCGCCGACCGCTACGTCTACGGGGTCCCGGAGCTCGTCAAGGACCAACTGCCCGATGCCCGGCTGATCTCCATGCCCGGCTGCTACGCCACCGCACTGACCGTCAGCCTCGCTCCGCTGACTCTGGGCCTGGGTTTGCACCTGAAGACCGTGGTCGTGGACGGCAAGTCCGGTTCCAGTGGTGGCGGCCTGCAACTGCGTACCGCGGACCTGCACCCGTTCCGTAGCGGGGCGATCGCCCCTTACGCGCCGACCGGGCACCGCCACGCCGCCGAGGTCGCGGACTTCCTGGAACGCGCTAAGCAGGGCGGTATCGACTCGCTGTCGATGTCCGCCTACGGCGTCTCGCACGTGCGTGGCCTGTTGACCAGCGCGTACGTGTTCACGGACGAGCCGGTCACCCAGCGGGACCTGCAGCGGGCCTACACCCGCTTCTACAAGGGGCACCAGTTCGTGCGGGTGCGCCGGCACGACGAGACGTTGATCCCGGTGCCGGACCCGCAGGCCGTCCTCGGCTCGAACTTCTGCGATGTGACGGCCCTGTACGACGAGGAGGGTGGGCGCATCGTGGTCCTCGCCGCTCTCGACAACCTGATCAAGGGCGCCGCGGGGCAGGCCGTGCAGGCCGCGAACATCCGTTTCGGCCTGCCGGAGGCCACCGGCCTGACCATGCAGCCGGTGATGCCCGCATGAGCCCGAACACGAGCACGACCCCGGACGTGGCCGACGGGGGGCCGGTGCCCACCGTCGTCAAGCTCGGCGGTAGCTGTCTGGACGGCCTCGCCGACGCCTGGTGGGACGACCTGGCCGCCTACGGCCGCACCCGCCCGCTGATCCTGGTGCACGGCTGGTCCAAGCCGCTGCGCGAGCTCAACCCCCGCTACACCGAGCCGTCGGCGATCCTGCGCGACCGTTACGGCAACCAGAGCCGCTGGACCACGCCCGAGGTCATCGCCGACATCAAGACCGTCAGTGCGGCCATGGCCGAGGAGGTGTTCGTGCGTCTTTCGGCCCGGGGCATCACCGGTGAGCGGCTGCTGGGCAGCGAGGGCCTGGTCAAGGCCGGGGCGGGCGAGCGCTGGTGGTGGCGCGACAAGCAGCTCGTCGAGCTGGACAACCTGGTCGGCCCGATCACCGGGGTCGATCCGGCGCCGCTGAAGAACCTCCAGGCCGGTCACGCCTACCTGGTGACCCCGCTGGCCCGCAACGAGGCCGGTCAGGAGATCAACACCGACGCCGACCGGGCGGCCGCCGCGATCGCCGGTGCCGCCGGCGCCGCCGACCTGGTCCTGGTCACCGACGTCGCCCACCTGCTCATCGACGGCGAACCGGTCGAGCGGATCAGCGCCGCGGACGCGGCCGCGTTCCGCGACAAGGGCGCCACCGGCGGCATGCGCAAGAAGCTGCGTGCCGCGGGTGAGGCCCTGGAGGCGGGTGTGGAGCGGGTCGTCATCGGCAGCGCCAGCGTGTCGGACCTGCTCCGGGCCCGCACCGGCACCGTCATCACGCGAACCTGAGGAGCACGCCCGTGGCGCAATCCCGAGTGTTAGTGGTCAACAACGGCACCCTCTCCCTCAAGCAGCTCCGCAAGCGCTTCGAGGACCTGGGCTCGGAGACGGACGCCGTGCGCGCCGATTCCGTGCCTGCCAGGCTCGATGGCCGTTACCAGGCCATCGTGCTCAGCGGCACCAAGGTGAGGGCCTATGACACCGAGTTCTACAAGCCGCTCATCGACCTGGTCATGAACGCCGACGTCCCCGTTTTCGGGATCTGCGGCGGCATGCAGATCATCGCCGTCGCCAACGGCGGGCGCCTGGCCGACGGGCCGCAGCGCGTCGGCGGCTACGAGGTCCAGGTCGACAAGGAAGAGGCGCTCTTCACCCACGTGAAGCCGACCGTGACGGTCTTCCACCGCCACACCCTCTACCTGCAGGAGGCCCCGCAGGGCTTCCGCTCCATCGGACGCTCCGAGCACGCGCCCGTGGAGTTCCTGCGCTCCGACGACGGCCGCATCCACGGCGCCCAGGCTCACCTGGAGTTCCGTAGCGACGGCATGGAGATCCTGCGCGGCTTCGCCCAGCTCTACCAGCAGTAACCCGCACCGGCTCCGGCCCGGCACCACCGGCTCCGGCCCGGCCGGTATCGCACGCCCCGCGAAGGCCCCGGCCAGGGCCCCGCGAAGGCCCTGGCCAGGGCCCCGCGAAGGCCCGGCTAGGGCCCCGGCCGGGGCCTGGCCCGGATCCCCGGGGGAGACCAGCACCGGCCCCGCACGGCTCCACCCCGCCCCTGCCCGCCCCCGGGCCGGGGCCGGCCCGAACAGCACCGCACCACCACCACCACGACGGCCGCCGCGCGCCGCCCACGGGCGCGCGGCGGGCCCGCCTCGGCCACGACGTATCCAAGGAAACGGCAATGAGTGATCTGGAAAAGCAAGACCCCGCCTTCACCGTCCACCTCAACGGCAGCGGCGGCGACATCAAGGGCTGGGTGGTCGTCGACTCGCTGTACAACGGCCTGGCCATGGGCGGCACCCGCATGACCCCCGGCGTCACCGAGGAGGAAGTCGCCGGCCTCGCCCGCGACATGACCCACAAGTTCACCCTGGCCGGCCTGCCCATCGGCGGCGCCAAGGCCGGCATCGTCTCCGACGGCACCGACCGCGAGCGCACCTTCCGTACCTTCGGTCGCACCGTCAAGCCCCTCCTGCACGGCGGCATCCACCTGGGCATCGACATGGGCGTCACCCCCGGCGACCGCGCGATCTTCTTCGACGAGGCCGGCTACGACCCCCGCTACCGCCTCGGCGCCCCCGACATGCCCATCGACTGGCGCACCTACTACGAGCCGCTGATCGACGCCACCGGCCACGGCGTCGGCGTCGCCGCCGTCACCGCCCTGGAGGCCGGTGCCCGCACCGAGCCGGCCCGCGTGGTCATCCAGGGCTTCGGCGCGGTGGGCCGTGCCGTCGCCGAGTTCCTTCAGGCCCGCGGACACGTCATCGTCGGTGTCGCCGACATCGCCGGCACCATCAGCGCCGAGCGCCTGCCGGTCGCCGACCTGATCGCCATCACCGACGAGTTCGGCCGCATCGACCGCTCCCGCCTGCCCCAGCACGTCACCGTCTCCACCGCGCCCGACGCCTGGCTCGACGTCGACTCCGACCTGCTGATCCTCGCCGCCCAGAAGCACGCCCTCAACGACGACAACGCGCACCGCCTGCGCGCCCGCCTGGTCGTCGAAGGCGGCAACATCTCCTCCACCGAGCAGGCCCGCGAGAAGCTGCGCGCCTGCGGCGCCACCCTGGTGCCCGGCGTCATCTCCAACATCGGCGGCGCCGGCTCGGCCGCCCTGGCCGTCACCCGCGTCGTCCCCTTCGAGCTCGGGGACCAGGCCCGCAAGGCCTGGGTGTTCGACTGGGTCGCCGACACCGTGCGCCGCAACACCCGCGACCTGCTGGAGATCGCCGCCTCCCACGCCGGCGACCCGCTGCCCGAGCTGCTCGACACCCGCCGCAAGGAGCGCCGGTGACCGCCACCACCATCGCCGTGCACACCGGCCTGACCACGGCCACCACCGAGGACCGCGCCGCCGAGTACCGCCGCCGCGGCTGGTGGCGGGACGAGACGTTCCTGGACGACCTGCGCCGCCAGGCCGCCAAGCGCCCGCACAAACTCGCCATCGCCGCCCGCCGCCTGGCCGACTCGCGCACCGACACCCTCGACTACGCCGAACTGGCCCGCCTGACCGACCGGTTCGCCGGCGCCCTGCTCGAACTCGGCGTCCGACCGGGTGACTTCGTCGCAGCCCAGCTCCCCAACCGCTGGGAGATCGTGCCGCTGATGTTCGCCTGCATGCGGGTCGGCGCGGTCATCTGCCCCATCGCCCCGGTCTGCCGCGAGGACGAACTGCGCCACCGCCTGGCCCTGACCGAGGCCACCGTGTGCGTCACCGTCCCCGAATGGGACGGCTACCCACTGGCCGCCACCGTCCTCGCCCTCAAGGACGAACTGCCGCTGGAACACGTCGTCGTCCTCGGCGGCCACGCCTTCGAGGACGCCGTCGACTTCCACGACCACTTCGTCGCCGTCCCCCACGAGCAGACCTACCAGGGCCGGCTCGACGGACGTGAACTCGCCCCCGACGACCCGTTCGTGGTGCTGTTCACCTCCGGCACCACCGGCGAGTCCAAGGGCGTCCTGCACAGCCAGAACACCGTCCACTCCGGGGTACGCGGCTACGTCGACACCTTCATGCTCGGCGACGACCTGGTGGCCACCGTCACCAGCCCGCTCGTCCACTACTCCGGCTTCGGCCAGGGCATCCTGGCCGGCGTCATGCTCGGCGGCACCATCGCCTTCCAGGACGCCACCGACAACCCCGGCCTGCTGGACCTGGTCGAGCGCTACCGCGCCACCCTCCTCTACGGGCCGCCCCCCACCCTCACCCAGGTCGCCGCCGCCCAGCGCACCGACCCCCACGACGTGTCCTCCCTGCGCCACGTCGTCATCGGCGCCGCCCCCGTGCTGCAGGGCCTCGTCGACGAGCTGCGCGAGACCCTGGGCGCACGCACCTACTCACTGTGGGGGATGTCGGAGTTCGGACCGGTCACCATCACCCGCCTGGACTACAACCAGGACTGGGCCGCCCACAGCCACGGCGGACCGATCGACTCGATGGAGATCCGCATCGACAACTGCAACGACCCCAGCCAGCGGGCCTCGGTCGGGCGCCTGCGCGCCCGCGGCGCCTCCCAGGCACTCGGCTACTACAAGCGCCAGGACGTCTTCGCCGCCGAACTGACCGGCGACGGCTGGTTCGACACCGGGGACGTGGCCCGCGAGGACGGCCGCGGCGGCATCCGCGTCCTGGGCCGAGCCAAGGACGCCATCATGCGCGACGGCATCGTCCTGCCGATGGCCGAACTCGAAGCGGTCATCGCCGGCCACCCCAAGGTCACCGAGGCTGCGATCGTCGGCCCCACCGGCCACATCGACGATCCCATCCTCGCGGTCGTCGTCGCCAGCGGGGACACCCCTCCCACCCTGGAGGAACTGCGCACCCACCTGCGCGACGCCGGACAGGACGCCCGCTTCCTGCCCGAGCGCCTGGAGGTCACCCCGGCCCTGCCCAAGACCCTCACCGGCAAGGTCCGCAAGGTCGAACTGCGCAAGCTCTACGCCACCGCAGCGACCTGACCCCCGCGGGCGAGGGCACCGACTGCCCCCGCCGCCCCCCGGAGCGGGCCGGCCGCCCCCGGCCCGCTCCGCGCCCCGGCCCGCCCCCCCGGCCCGCCCCCCCCGGGCCGGGGCCCCGGCACCACCCCGAACTACCCGGCACCGCACCGAACTACCCGGCACCGCACCGAACTACCCGGCACCGCACCGAACTACCCGGCACCACCCCGAACTACCCGGCACCACCCCGAACTACCCGGCACCACCCCGAACTGCCCTGCACCGCACCGAACTGTGCGGCACCGCATCGCTGTTGCCCTGACGCGCTGCGCCGCCCGGCCCCGGCCGCCCGAGCCCGACCACCTGGAGCCCACCATGCCCGAACCCGTGCCGGTGACCATGTCGGCGACCCTGGCCGCCGACGCCGAGATGGCCCGCCGCCGCCGTGCCGGCGAACAGGTCCTCTCCCTGGCCAGCGGAGAGATCGGGCTGCCCGTCCTGCCCGAACTGCGCGAACGCCTCGCCGCCGCCGCCCACCGCAACACCTACGGCCCCGTCGCCGGCAGCCCCGCCCTGCGCGAAGCCGCCGCCGGCTACTGGAGGCGCCGCAACCTGCCCACCGACCCGGACCTCGTGGTCTGCGGCCCCGGCAGCAAGCCCCTGCTGTTCGCCCTCATGCTCGCCATCGGCGGCGACGTCGTCGTCCCCGTCCCCAGCTGGGTCAGCTACGCCACCCAGGCCCGCATGGCCGGCGCCCGGCCCCTGAACGTCCCCACCCTGCCCGGCCAGGGCGGCGTCCCCGACCCCGACGCCCTGCGCGAGGCCGTCACCACCGCCCGCGCCACCGGACGCAACCCCCGCAGCGTCGTCGTCACCCTCCCGGACAACCCCACCGGCACCATCGCCCACCCCGACACCCTGCACCGCCTCGCCCAGGCCGCCCGCGACCTCGACCTGGTCATCGTCTCCGACGAGATCTACTGCGACCTCGTCTACGACACCCCCGCCGGCCCCGCCGTCTCCCCGGCCGCCCACGCCCCCGAACGCACCGTCGTCACCACCGGCCTCACCAAGAACCTCGCCGTCGGCGGCTGGCGCACCGGCATCGCCCACCTGCCCGACAGCGCCCTCGGACGCGCACTCCACACCCGGCTGACCGCCGTCGCCAGCCAGCTCTGGTCCTCCACCACCGCCCCCGTCCAGGACGCCGCCGCCTACGCCCTCACCGAGCCGCCCGAGATCCTCGCCTACGTCGCCGCCGCCCGCCGCCTGCACGAGAGCGTGGTCCGCCAGGCCGCCCGCCACTTCACCGCAGCCGGCGCCCAGGTCGAACCCGTCCGCTCCACCTGCTACCTCTACCCGAGCTTCGAACCGCTGCGCGAACACCTGCACGCCGCCCACGGCATCACCGGCGCCACCCAGCTCGCCACCCACTTCGCCCAGCACCACGGCGTCGGCCTGCTGCCCGGCACCGCGTTCGGCGACAGCGACGACCTGCTGCGCGTGCGCACCGCCACCAGCCAGATCTACGGCACGACCGAAGCCGAGCAGAACGCCGCCCTCACCACCGCAGCCCCCCTCGAACTGCCCTGGATCAAGGCCGCCCTCGACCGCCTCGCCGACGTCCTCACCGACCTCACCGGCAACCCCGTCCCCCACCACGACACCCCCGCCCAGGCGACCCCCACCCCCGCCCCCGCCCCCGCCTGAGCCCGCAGCCCCACCCCCCCGCAACCCCCCCTTTGCCCGCCCCCGATTCCCGACCCAACCGCGGAGGTTCACGCCCCATGTCCGTCATCGTCAGCGAATACACCTACCGCGGCCGGCGCTACGTCAGCCTCGGCATCCCCACCCCCGGCGAGCCCCAGACCCTCCACCACGTCGCCGACGGCGCCCTGCGCGCCGCCTTCCTCACCGACGCCGGCCCCCAGGCCGTCACCGCCCTCGTCGACGCCGCCGAGACCCTCACCGTCACCGCCGGCGACCCCGAACTCCAGCCCCTGCCCCCGCTGCTGCCCACCACCGCCGGCGGCCAGGCCCTCGTCAGCGGCTTCCTCGGCACCCACAAGGCCAAGTCCGAAGCCATCGTCGGCTACAACGACCAGCCCCCCGTGCCCAAGTGGTTCTTCAAGGGCCTCGGCTCCTGGCTGCGCATGCCCGGCCAACCCCTGGTCGTCCCCGCCGAGCCCGTCGTCATCATCGAGGAAGCCGAAATGGCCCTCGTCTACGTCAACGACGACCAGGGCGTCCCGCACTACGCCGGCTACACCTTCGGCAACGACCTGTGCGACATCGGCCTGCACCGCATCGACCCCGGCTACACCGCCTCCGGCAAGCTCTGCGACACCGCGTTCTCGCCCCACCTCTTCCTCGGCGAGCCGCCGCGCGCCGCCACCGGCCGCGTCACCATCGAGCGCGACGGACGGCCCGCCTGGGAAGGCAAGTTCGACTGCGGCGCCGACGCCCTGTGGTTCCGCGTCGACGACCTCGTCGACCGCGCCTTCTCCTTCCCCGCCCTGCGCCGCCCCGGCCTGGTCAACTACGTCCTCACCGGCGCCGACCTGTCCAGCTTCCACGACGGCTTCCACCTCACCGACGGCGACCACATCGTCATCGACATCGCCAGCCACGGCGTCGTCCTGTCCAATCCGCTCCAGTTCGGCGGCACCACCTCGTCCCTGTGACCGGGCACGCCCCCGCCAGGTGACCCCCGAACCCGAACCCGGCCCCGGGCACCCGGGGCCCGAAGGCGCGGGCCCGCGGCTGCGGCTGCTCGCCGCGCACCTGCGTACGGCCCTGAACCGCGGCATCGCCGCAGCCGCCCCAGCCACCGCACCGGGCCCCGCACCGGGCCCTCGGCCGAGCGGCCGGCGCCGCACACGGGCCCCTTCGAACCACCCGCCGGCCCTGCCGGCCAGGCCGGTCCGACCCCGGCTTGACCCTCACATTAATGGAAAGGTTTCAGTATCCCGTCATGACGAACAGCAAGCCGTCTCATGGAGGTAGTGCGATGAGTGACCTGACCGGCAAGGTGGCCCTGGTGACCGGCGGCAGCCGCGGCATCGGCGCGGCGATCGCCAAGCGCCTGGCCGAGGCGGGGGCGTCCGTGGCCGTCACCTACGTCAACGCCGAGGAGCAGGCCCGCGAGGTCGCCAAGCAGATCGAGGCGGACGGCGGCACGGCCCTGGTCATCCAGGCCGACCTGACCCGGCCCGCCACCGCGGCCCAGGCCGTGGAGCAGACCGTGCGCGAGCTCGGCGGCATCGACATCCTCGTCAACAACGCCGGCTTCCTCGCCTACGGCCCGCTCAGCGAGGTCACCGCGCAGGACATCGACCGCGTCCTCGCCGTCGACGTCACCTCGATCATCCTGGCCGCCCAGGCCGCCGCCCCCCACCTCGGCCAGGGCGGACGCATCATCAGCGTCGGCTCCTGCTTCAACGGCCGCGTGCCGGGCGGCAACTTCGTCCTCCAGGCCACCGCCAAGGCCGCCCTGGTGGGCCTGACCAACTCCCTGGCCCGCGAGCTCGGCCCGCAGGGCATCAACGTCACCACCGTCGACCCGGGCCCGATCGACACCGACATGAACCCGGCCGACGGCGACACCGCCGACTTCCAGCGCGGCCTCACCGCCCTGGGCAGCTACGGCAAGGCCGAGGACATCGCCAACGCCGTCGCCTTCCTCGCCGGCCCCGGCGGGAACTACATCACCGGCACCGCCCTCGCAGTCGACGGCGGCTACACCACCTGACGGCGATCCGTCACCCTTCCCCGGGGGTGACGGATCGCAGCGAACGAGGCTCCCCGGCAGTCGAAGCGAGGCGTGCGACCTCCACCCGACCCCCGGGGAGCCTCGCCGCACCCCGGCCGGCCGCACAGACCTCGGACAGGCCCCCGCACAGGCCCCTGGGCAGGCCCCTGGGCAGGCCCCCGCACAGGCCCCTGGGCAGGCCCCTGGGCAGGCCCCCGCACAGGCCCCCGGACAGGCCCCCTGGGCAGGCCCCCGGGACAGGCCCCTGGGCAGGCCCCGGTGCCGGCACCACCGGCGGCCCGCAGCCACGCCCGCAACCGCGACCCCCCGATCCCGCCCCTGCCCACCCCCCCCGGGGCACCGAGGGGCCCGCCGCAAACCCTGCCCGCGGCGCGCGCCGACACCGGCCGGGCCGTACCGCCCCCGCCCAACACCCCCGCCCCGACCGTGCACCCCCACCCGGGTGTCGGCGCCGCCCCCTACAGTCGGCACACACACCGCAGGAGTGCTGCGATACGGCACAAGGAGGGAAGACGTCGTGGGCGACGGAATCCGATGGCTGCCCGAGGGCGGCGAAACGGGCTACCTGTCCGGCGTGGCGATGGCCCGCGGTATCGACGCGCAGGAGCTGGCGCTGCGCATGGGCGCACAGCCCGGGGCGGGGACCGAGCCGCTCACCGACGCCGAGGTGCTGCAACTGGACATGACGATCTACCGGCCCGGGAACAGGGGCGACGGAATCGTCCGCATCGGCGAGCACGCCGGGTGGGCGTTCGCCTTCGAGTACGGTGACTCCACCGGGTCCGAGCGCCTGGAGGAGATCTCCCGCGGCGGGGCCGAGGTCGTCCACTACACCCCGGTCAGGGAACATCCGCCCGCCCTCGTCTGCTACGCCCGCGACGGCCGCCACGTCTGCGGCTTCGGCCTCGGCGAGGAGAGCACCCGCTGGGGCGAGGAGCCCGACCTGCTGCTGCCCGACCTCGTCGCCGCCGGCATCCTGGACCCCGAGGGGAACACCTGCCGACGCCCCGACGGCGAGCACTACACGGCGCGCAACCGCCGCACCCTCGCCGTCGTCGAACAGCGCTTCGGACTGGACCTGCCGCAGACCCTGCTCACCCAGGCCCTGCTGCCGGCCTACGCGGTCATGGGCACCCCCGACATGACCACCGAGGACCCCGACTTCGACGCCGCCCACGCCTGGGCCACCGCCAACGGCCACCCGCTGCCCACCGGCCGGCTGCGCCTGCTCCCCGACGCCACCCGGCAGGCGTACCGGCGCGCCACACGCCACTGACCGCACCCGGCACCCGGTCCCGGCACCCGCACCCGGCACCCGGTCCCGGCACCCGGCACCCGCACCCGGCACCCGGCACCCGCACCCGGCATCCGGTCCCGCATCCGGCGCTTCGCCGGGGGACGACACGGCGAAGCCGCGCGGGGCGGCGGCGAGGGCCTCTTCGGCCCTCACCGCCGCCCCGCCCGGGATGCTGTGGCGGCCCCTGCGGGCCGCGCGTGTGACCTGACGTCAGGGCCACGCCGGCCCGGCGTCCGTCAGCCAGCGTCGAGTGCGCGCCGGCCGGGGAAGCCGTGCACCCGCGCCGCGACCACCACGGCCAGGACCGGCACCAGCAGGCCGAACACCGTCCACGGCAGCGGTCCGGCGCCGGAGGAGTTCAGCAGCAGGCCGCCGATGATGCCGCCACCGGCCATCGCCACGTTCCACAGCACCACCAGGATCGCCTGCGCCGCGTCCGCCGCGTCCCCGCCCGCCTGACCGGCGGCCGTCTGCAGCAGCGTCGGCACACCGCCCCAGCCCAGCCCCCACAGCGCGGCCGCCACGTACACCAGCGCGTGGGTGCCCGAGAACGCGCCCAGGACCGCGACCGCGACACCGACCAGCAGCGTGCTCGCGACCGTCAGGCTCCGCAGGTGCCCCTGGATGTAGGTGCCCACCACCCAGATGCTCACCAGACACGCGACACCGAACACCAGCAGCACCGCGTCCGTCCGGTCGCCCATCCCCACGTGGTCGAGGAAGGAGGCGATGTACGCGTAGAGGATGGTGTGCGCCAGCACGAAGACCAGCATCACGAACAGCACCGCCGTCACCCCCGGCACCTTCAGCGTGCTGCGCACGGGGATCTTGCCGCCGCGCTCCTGCCCGGGGTAGTCGGGCACGATGGCCGTGATCCACACCAGCAGCAGCACGGTCAGCACGGTCATCACGAGGAACGCCATCTGCCAGGACGCGACCCGGCCCAGGAACGTACCCGCCGGCACCCCGACCGACAGGGCGAGGGGGATGCCGGCCATCGCGATCGCGATCGCCCGCCCCTCCAGCGCGGGGGCGACCATGCGCCGGGCGTAGCCGGCCAGCAGCGCCCAGGCCAGGCCCGCGGCGACACCGGCGAGGAAGCGGGCGGCCAGGGTGAGCGGGTAGTTCGACGACACGACGGTCACGGTGTTGGCGACCGCGAAGCCGCCCATGGCGGCCAGCAGCAGGCGCTTGCGCGACCAGCCGGCGGTGGCCGCGGACAGCGGGATCGTCGTCAGCACCGTGCCCAGCGCGTAGATGGTCACCGTCTGCCCGGCGGCCGACTCGCTGGTGTGCAGGCTGGAGCTCATCTCGGGCAGCAGCCCGGCGGGCAGCGTCTCGGTGAGGCTGGTGATGAACACGGCGACGGCCAGCGCGAGCAGTGCCGCCATCGGCAGCTTCTGGCCCTCGGCGGGCGAAGCGCCTACGGTGTCAGGCGCACCGGTGGTGCCCGGTGCCTCGGGGACGGGGGGTGCGGGGGTGGCGGTGCCGACGGACGGCTCGGTGCTCCTCATGATGGGATGCTGAAACCTTTCCATTAATGTGAGGGTCAAGTCCGGTGGGCGCGGGGTCGGGACGGGCGGTCCGCGGACCGGGCGAGCGGCCGCAGCGCCGCAAGGGGCCGTGCTCCCCGCCGCATCGCCGGGAGCGAGGTGGCGTTGTCAACTTGACTGGATTCTGGGCTGGTTGAGGGCTTTCCGGGACCGTCGGGCGGTCCGGCCGTCACGGGGCCGCCGCAGCGCTGGAAGCGCCCGGGGGAGAGGGGCGCCCGGGGAGGGGCGCCGCAGTAGGGGCGGGGGCGGAGCAGGGCCGAAACAGGGACGGGGCGGCACAGCGCAGCACAGGGCGGGGGGGTTACAGGCGCAGGGTGTGGATGCCGCCGTCGACGGACAGGACCGTCCCGGTGGTGCCGGTGGCCGAGGCGGCCAGGTAGGCGATGGCCTCGCCGACCTCCTCGGGCCGCGTCAGGCGTCCGATGGGGTGCCGGTCGTCCAGGGCCGCCCGCGCCGCCTGCGGGTCCGGGGCCATCGCCAGCACGCGCGTGATCCACGGCGTGTCGACCGCGCCGGGGGCGACCGCGTTGACCCGGATGCCCTCGCGGGCGTGGTCGGCGGCCATCGCCAGCGTCAGCGAGTAGACGGCGCCCTTGGAGGCGGAGTAGAGGGTGCGCTTGGGCACCCCGGTCCACGCGAAGATCGAGCAGGTGTTGACGATCGCCGCCGCCGGCGACTTGCGCAGATGGGGCAGGGCCGCGCGGGCCAGGCGTACCATGCCGACGACGTTCACGTTCAGCACGCGCAGCCACTCCGCGTCGTCGTTGTCGTCGATACCGCCCTGGGCGGCGATGCCGGCGTTGTTGACGACGACGTCGATGCGCCCGAAGCGCTGGACGACCTGCTCGACCGCGGCGCGCACCGACGCGTCGTCGGACACGTCGCAGGCGATGCCGACGGCCGGGGCGGCGACCTCGTCGGGGTTGAGGTCCAGGGCGGCCACGTGCACGCCCCGGGCGATCAGCGCGGCCGCGGCGGCCGCCCCGATCCCGGACGCGCCGCCGCTGACCACGGCCACCAGGGCGTCGGGCGAATCGGGCGTTGGTGCTTCGCTGTTGGCGGCCACGGTCGGCCCCTCCTTGAAAGGTGCGCTCACAGACGGACGATGAAGAACAGCGGGCGGCGAACAGCCCTAGCGGGCGGCCAGTTCGCGCTCCAGCCGCTGCACCAGCGGGTGCGCCGCGGCGAAGCCGGACAGGCCCGCGGTGCGCCGGGCCCACCATGCCGAGGCGAGGTTGGAGGTGATGAGCGTGCGCGAGGGGTTCGCGCCGGCGAGCTCGGTCGCGGCGCGCAGGGTGTGCATGCCGGTGCCGGTGAACAGCACCGTCGCGTCGTCCGCCACCTCCGCCTCGGCGATCCGCTGCCGGATCGTCTCGGTCGTCACCAGGTACGGGTTGAACCCCACGTCCTGACCGGCCTCGTCCACCGCGGACGGGGTGCAGACGATCCGCTCGACCGTCAGGCCGGCCTTCTCCCAGTAGTCGCGGGACAGTTCGGTCAGCCACGGCGCGTACGGGGAGATCAGCGTCAGGTTCGACGTCCCCAGCGCCTCGCACAGGTCCACGATCGCCCGCGTGGAGGAGGTCACCGGCGAACCGAACCGCTGCGACAGCTCGGCGACGAAGTCGCGGTCCCCGTCCGGGTCCAGCAGGTAGTGCGAGGCGTTGCACGCCACCACCGTCGCGTCCAGCCGCAACTGCCCGAACGTCGCGAGCACCTGCGCCAGCACCTCGTTGTACATCTCCATCGTTTCCCGGTTGAATTCCGCGGTCACCGGGAAACGCGTGGTGTACACATTCATCTCGGGGACGAGATAGCTGTGGTACTCGGGCTCCGCAATAGGGTTCTCCGGGGGCACGACGAGACCGAATCGGGGCAGCGGAAAGATGTCCATGCCAGCACGGTAACAGCCGTCAAAGCCCCCAACTCCCGTGATCTCCCGGTCTTGACGTTCCCCCGCGCCAACCTTGAAAGATCTTTAGATCTTGACGTCCCTTGACATCCCCAAGCGATTCCTTGACATCGGGCGGAAGTTCCCGCCACCGAAATCCGGAGAAGGGCGGGGGAGTGGTCCTTCCGGTGGTCCCGCCGGCCGCTGCGAGGAATGTCGGGGCACATCCCGGGAAATCCGGGCGCGGAAATCGTCCGTGCCGCGGAGGCGCTCTACCCGACGGCGCCTCCTGCCGGGGAAGCGGCGGGCCGAAGCGCCACCTCGACGTTGCCGGCGGTCTGCGGGCCTACGACGTCGTCCCACTCCTGGAGGCCTCGCGTGCGCCGCCCCGCCGGGCAGCACCGCACCCGCACCCGCACCCGCACCCGCGCACCGCACCCGCACCCGCGCACCGCCCGGGTGGTGCAGGGCGGACGCCCAGGGGGCGCAGGACGCTGTGGAGTCGCACGGGCCCGGGGCGCTCGGCCGCGGAACCGGCCTGACACGCCATCGGCCGGATCCGGGCGCGGCCCGGCTGCGCCGCCGAGCACCCCCGGCCGTGCGTCACCGCACCCCGTCATAAGCCTGGGTTCTCGGATCCTGCGGATGTCGGCGTTGATGATCACCCCGGACGGCTGAAGGATCGTCAGCGGGCCGGAAACGGGCCTGCGTCGGCCGTGGCCGGAGCGCCCGCCCGCAGCGCCACCATCCCGTGGCCGCACCCCGGCCGCCGTCCACCCCGGCGCCGCACCCGCGGCGGCCCGAGCCCCGCAGACCGGAGCCCACCCGCGACCATGACCGGCACCCCGGCAGTGCCCGCCACCTCCACCGCCGACGCTCCGCTGCCGCTCAGGCGCCGGCTCGCCGTCGTCGCGATGGCGGTCGGGACGTTCGCCCTGGTGACCGTCGAATCGCTGCCCGTCGGGCTGCTGCCCTTCGTCGGCGGGGACCTCCACGTTTTTGAGGGGACCGCCGCTTTGATGGTGACCGTCCCCGGCCTGGTCGCCGTCGTCACCGCGCCCCTGCTGCCGGTGGTGATGGGACGCCTGGACCGCCGGATCGCCCTGGTCGCCCTGGTCGCGCTGATGGTGCTCGCCAACGCGCTCTGCGCGCCGGCCCCCGACTTCACCGTCCTGCTGGGTTCGCGCTTCCTCGTCGGCATCAGCATCGGCGGCTTCTGGGCCCTCGCCGCGGGCGTGGCCGTGCGGCCGGTGCCCGAGCGCCTCGTCCCGCGCGCCGTCTCGGTCGTCTTCGGCGGTGCGACCGCCGCCAACGTCCTCGGCGTGCCGGCCGGCACGCTGATCGGCGGCCTCGCCGACTGGCGCACGGCCTTCGCCGCCGCCGGCGCGCTGGGCCTGCTCGTACTCGCCGCCCTGCTCCTGCTGCTGCCCACCCTGCCCGCCCGGCAGGCCGTCCGGCTGCGCGCGCTGGCGCAGCAGTTCGGCCACCCCCCCCGGTGGTGCGCGCCGGTGTCCTCGCCACGTTCCTCCCGGTGGGCGGTCACTTCGCCGCGTTCACCTGCGTCAGCCCCGTCCTCCAGGACGTCAGCGGGATCGGCGAGGGCGCGATCGGCCCGCTCCTGCTCGGCTTCGGCGCGGCCGGCATCCTCGGCAACTTCCTCGCCGGCGCGGCCGCGGAACGCAACGTCCGCGCCACCGTCCCCACCGTCGGCGCCGTGCTGACCGCGGTCCTCGCCGTCTTCCCCTCGCCGGCCGCACCCCCGCCGGCGGGACCCTGCTGCTGTGCCGGGGACTGGCCTTCGGCGGCGTACCGGTCGGCGTCCAGACCTGGATCCTCAAGGCCGTCCCCGGCTCCGCCGAGGCGGCCACCGCCCTGAACACCTCCGTCTACACCCTCGCCATCGCCCTCGGCGCGCTCGTCGGCGCGATCGTCGCCACCCACCTCACCCTCGACGGCGTCCTCACCGTCCTGGCCGTCCGGAACGCCCGCCGCAGCCGACCGGCCGCCGGCCCGCCCACGAACCCGTCCCTCCCCCCGAACAGGAGCACCGCACCATGAACACCCCGGCCGACACCACCAGCCGCGTCTGGCTCGTCACCGGCGCCAGCCGCGGCCTGGGCCGCGCCTTCACCGAGGCCGCCCTGGCCGCCGGCGACCGCGTCGCCGCCGCCGCACGCACCCGGGCCCCGCTGGAGGAGCTCGCCACCGCCCACCCCGGACGGGTCCTGCCCCTGCAGGTGGACGTCACCGACCGCGACGCTGCCTTCGCCGCCGTGCGCAGGGCCACCGACCACTTCGGACGACTCGACGTCGTCGTCAACAACGCCGGGACGCTCTCCATGGGCATGGTCGAGGAGTTCACCGAGGCCGAGGCCCGCGCCCAACTCGACGTCAACTTCTTCGGCGCGCTCTGGGTCAGCCAGGCCGTCCTGCCCGTCCTGCGCGACCAGGGCCACGGCCACCTCGTCCAGGTCTCCAGCATCGCCGCCCTCGGCGGCTTCCCCAGCACCGGCCTCTACAGCGCCAGCAAGTTCGCCCTGGAAGGCCTCAGCGAAGCACTCGCCAGGGAAGCGGCCGGCTTCGGCGTCAAGGTCAGCATGATCCAGCCCGGCGGCTACTGGACCGACCTCTACACCGCCATGCGCACCACCGCCCCCCTCGACGCCTACACCCCGCTGCGGGAGGAACTCGCCAAACAGTTCGCCGACGGCTCGGTCGACAGCGACCCCAAGCTCGCCGCAGCCGCCCTGCTCACGCTCGTCGACAGCGACGAACCGCCGCTGCGCCTGCTGCTGGGCAGCATGGTCTACGACCTCGCGTTCGACATCGCCCGCACCCGCATGGACACCTGGGCGCAGTGGGAGGCCGTCAGCCGCGCCGCGGAACACGCCGTCCCCGCCCCGGCCGAGGCGGCCGGCGAGGCGGTGACCCGACCGCAGCAGGGCAGCCGGTGACCCGACCGCCCCCGAGACCGGGCCCGGCTATTCGGCGAGGACCAGCTCCGCGAGCCGGCGGGCGGCCGGCGCCGGATCCGTGGCCGGACGGGTCGCCCCGGCCGCCAGGGCGCCGTCGATGAGCAGCAGGAGCTGATCGGCGGCGGCCGCGGGCCGCGGATGCCCGAGCGCGGCCAGCTCGTGCTCCAACAGCCCGGTCACCCGCACCCGGTACTCGCGGGTCACGGCGTGCCCGGGATGCTCGGGATCGGTGAGGGCGAGGTCGGCCGCCAGGTAGCGGCAGCCGCGGAAGTCCTCCCGCGCGATGACCTCGCCGATCCCGTCGAACACGGCCAGCAGCCGCGCCCGCGGGTCCTCGCCGGCCGCCGCCATGGTCCGCACGTAGGCGGCCTCGTCCGCCTCGGCACTGCGCCGCAGGACCTCGGCGATCAGCCCGTCCTTGCCGCCGAAGTGCTCGTAGAGCGAGCGCCGGGCCACGTTGGCGCCCTTCAGCAGGGCGTCGACCCCCACGCCGACGCCCTGGCTGTAGGTGAGCTGCTGGGCGGCCTCCAGGAGGCGCTCGCGGGGCCCCGGCGCGTGGCGTGTGCGTGTGGTGGTCATGGCGGACAGCCTGCCACCGGTTGACGAGTAGATCAACCGGTCTATATGGTTCACGGCAGATAGACCAACCGTTCTACTTCTGAGGGGTTCCGGCATGTCGTTCCGCACCACGGCCGAGGTCATCGACCGCTTCAACCGCGCCTTCACCGAGCACGACGCCTCCCTGCTCACCGACCTGATCGCCGACGACTGCGTGATGGAGGCCAACCAGCCCGCCCCCGACGGCGCCCGCTACGAAGGCCGCACCGCCTGCCTGGAGTTCTGGCAGGCCCTCGCCGACGACCGCACCACCCGCTTCGAGCCGGAGAACGTCCTCATCTCCGGCGAACACGCCACCGTCCGCTGGCGCTACCGCTTCGGCGACGGCCCCACCGACTCCGTCCGCGGCGTCAACCTCACCACCGTCCGCAACGGATTGATCGTCGAATCCCTCGGCTACAGCAAGACCACCGGCGACGTCCCCCTCGCCGCCGACGGCCTCGACGCGGCCTGAACCCACAGCCGCAGCTGCGCCCCGGGCCTCGGCCCCGGGGCTCAGGCCGCGGGGCGGGTGGCGCGCAGGACGCCGACCTTGTCGATGCGGTGCTCCGGGTTGCCGTTCGCGTCACGCCAGCGGTTGCCCGCGGCGTTGTCCTCGGGAGTGGCGCACGTCGAGATGGTGATCATCGCCTGGACGGCGCTCTCGCCCGGCCGACCCGGGACGGCGGCGCGCTGCTCGGCCAGCGACCCGGGGGAGCGGAACGACGTGCTCCTGGTCCCCGTGATCACGTACTCGTACTCGGTGCCGCCCGCCGTCACCAGCACGACGTCGCCCTCGTGCACGGAGGGCAGGTCCCGCAGCGGGCCGCCGGCCGACAGGCGGTGGGCGGTGACCAGGTAGTTGCCCACCTCGCCCGGCCCGACGCCGCCCTGCTCGCCGTAGGGGCTCGCGGCCACACCACGGTTCTGGATCCGGGTGCCGGGACCGTCGTCGGTGGTGCCCCGGTAGGGGACCACCGACAGCCCGGCCAGGCGGATCGACGGGATGGCCAGCGTGGCGGCCTCGGTCCGCGCGGCCGCGCTGTCGGGGGCCGACGGCGAGGCGGGAGAAGGGACGGTCGCGGTGGCGGCCGGAGCCGAAGCGGACGGGCCCACCGAGGCCGACGCCGACGACACCGCCGCCGGGGCCGACACCGCCGCCGGCCGACCGGCCGCCGCACCGCCGCCGTCCGCACAGCCCGCGAGCAGGCCCGCCCCGGCGAGCACGGAGGCGAGGACGAACGCACTGGGAATGGCGGGCACGACGGGCATGGTGTTCCTGCAGACGAGAGACGACGGACGGAAGGGACGGCGGGCCGCCCATGGTGCCTCGCCGACAGTGCCAGGCGGCGACCCGGACGGCCCCGAGCGGCCAAACGTTCGCTTCTCGTTATCTTCCCCACCCCCACCCGCCCCGCGCAGCCCGAGCAGGTAGCACGGCCCCGGCCCACGCCCGTCGGCGACGGCGGAGAAGATGTCGATCATGACACTGCTGCCGATCACCGCCCCCGCGTCCCTGCCGGACCTCCACCACCTCGACCCCGAAGCCGATGACTGGGCACTCACCACCCACCACGCGGTGGCCACAGCAGCCGGCGACACCTACGTCCTGGCCGCCCTGCGCCGCTACCGCGGACACGCGGGCCACCAGATGATCACCCGCTACGCCCCCGACGGGACGCCCACCGCCACCGCCGTCTTCGGCCAGGCCCCACCGGGCGCCATCCCGACCGCCATCCCGGAGGGCGACGGGCCGACCCTCGCCGTCCTGCCCGACGGTACGCTCGCCCTCAGCTCCAAACCCGGCAGCACCCACCTCCTCACCCCCGACCTGGACCACGTCTTGGTCTCCTGGCCGATGCCCTGGGGCCGGGACAAACAGCACGACCCCGGCCACGACCCGTTCGCCGCCTCCATCGCCGTCACCCCCGCCGGCCGGCTGCTCTGCATGACCTCCGAGTACAAGCTCAGCCACTGGGCCGGCGCCCACCCCAACATCGTCGCCCTCTCCGAACCCGCCACCACCCTCACCCCGGGCCGCAAACCCGAGCTGCGCGCCATCGCCACCCTCGACGCACGCGCCGACCGCCAGAGCGACACCGACGCCCACCCCCACGTGCGCCACGGCGACGCCCCGGTGCTGCGCGCCAACCGGCCCACACCTTCACTGACCGAGGCCCTGTCCGAACTCACCGGCACCAGCGGCAGCCTCTACGGCTACGAAGACTCCACGATGACCCGCCCCGCCGCGCTCGGCGACGACCTGTTCGTCGTCCCCGTCTTCGGCAAGATCTACCGCTCCAGCAACCGCGGACAGCAGTTCAGCTTCGCCCTCCTCGACGACCACGGCACGCTGCGCGGCCGCCTCGGCGGCCTGCACCTGCGCGAGGACAGCCCGTTCACCCGCTTCGACTTCACCGTCGTCGCCGACCCCCACCGCGCCCGCGCCTTCCACCTCAACCGCTACGGCCTCTACGCCTGGAGCGCCGACGGCGAACTGCGCGCCCGGATGCCCACCGCCGACAAGCCGTTCAAGCCCCTCGTCCACTTCACCCTGCTGGAGTGCACCCCCGCCGGCGAACTCCTCCTCGCCCACCGCAAGCAACACCTGCTGCTGCGCATCCCGGTCCCCCAGGACCTCGACGGCCTCGCCCCGGAGGTCGAGGCCGCCCTGAAGTCCTACGGACGCGAGCGCACCGCACTGAAGAAGCAGTACACGCCCGTCAACTGGCTCTGGACGGACAACACCGCACCCATGCACCATCTCTGACAGTCACTCAACTCCGGCCTCTCTCCTCCGCCGAAACGCCGCGACCTCCCACCGGACCACAAGTCCAGGGGAGGCCACGGCATTCCAGTTGTACGGCGGCTCGGCCGCGAACCGCGCCGAGCCGCCGCCGGTTCAGCTCACCTGCGCACGCACCAGCCACCGCTGGTTCGCATTGCCGGTGCAGGCCCACACCCCGAGCGCGGTGCCGTTGGCGTCCGCCCAACCGGGCAGCTCCAGGCACTTGTCGGAGACCGGGTTGTAGAGCGTCCCGTCGAAACGGCGCACCCAGGTCTGGGCGTCGTCGTTGGCACAGGACTGGAAGGACACCTTGGTGCCGTTGCCCGCCGGCTTGTCGTTGGTGGCGACACAGCGGTCCGCGCCCGCGATCTTGATCTTGTTGTTGGTGGTCAGGGTGAAGTGCTGCGCCTCGCCGTTCCAGCAGTTGAACAGCGCCACCGACGTGCCGACGGTGCCGCCGAAGTTGTCGAGGCACTTGTTGGTGTTGAAGACGCTGCGGATCTGGACGCTGGACCCGGCCGTGGCCAGGGTGTTGGCCTGCTGGTCGGTGAACGCGTACGGGTAGACCCGCACGTCGCCGATCGCGCCGTTCAGCCGGGCGTCGGGCCCGGGGTAGCGGGTGGTGGTCTCGCCGCCGATGTTCAGGCTGCCGGTCGCCTTCCAGCTGGAGGGAACCTTCGCCGAGCCGGCCGCCCGCCCGTTGACGTACAGCGTCGCAGCCTGGGTGTCCTGGCTGTAGGTGCCCACGAGGTGGGTCCAGGCGCCGACCTGCGGCTGCTCGCCGTCCACGGCCGTGTAGTAGGCGGCGGGGCGCAGCTGGTCGGAGGAGGCCAGGTTGAACACCCACCTGCCGTACGCCGGGGAGTACTGCAGGTAGAACGGGCTGCGCTCGTTGCCGGCCTGGGAGAGGACGGTCTGGTAGCCGCCGGTGTTGTTGAGCTTGACCCAGGCGGCGACGGTGAAGCTCTGACTGGCGTCGATGCCGGGCTGGTTGGTGGTGCGGTAGAGGGTGTTGCCGTCCAGGGCGGTGGCCTTGCCGGCCGCGCCGTTGTGGTCGGTGGTGCGGGTGAAGGTGTTCGGGTAGAGCGCGTTGGAGGCGTTGCTGTCGACGGCGGTGGCGCCGTCCAGGGCGTACCAGAGCGGGTTCACCGAGGTGTCGGCGGCGGGCGCGGGCCCGGCCTGCCAGGTGAAGGAGGCATTGGCGGTGCCGGGGTCGGTGGCCTCGCCCCACCAGATGTCGATCTGACCGTTGCCGCGCTTGCCCCACAGACCGGGGGAGCCCTTGCCGGTGATGTCCCCGTCGGAGCCGAGGACCGGCCAGGTGTCGGGGGAGACGGAGCCGATGACGGAGGCGCCGGAGATCCCGGTCAGGGTGGGGACGGTGACGACGTTTCCGCTAGCGTCCTTCACGGGCCTTCCGTTGCTGTCCGTGGCCGTCACGGTGCCGGTGGTGAAGGCGCGGGCAAGCAGTGCCCCCTTGCCGCCATCCGCGGCCGCCTCCAGGTTGCGGGTCCACAGGCCGGGGTGGCCCTGCTTGGCCCAGTCGCCAGGGGAGATGAGCTCCTTGTCCTTCCATCCGGCGGCGGCCAGGCGGACGGGCTTGCCCAGGGTGTTGTTCGAGACAGTCGGGTAGTACCAAAGGGCGGCGTCGGTGCCGTTGTTGATGCTCTCGACCGTGAGCAGGCCGCTCTGGTTCTTGAACTTCAACCGGTAGTCGAGGTCCGTGCTGACCGGGTCACCGAGGGCGGCCACGCGCAAGGTGGTGGACCAGTCGGCGGCGTTGTAACCGGCTGCGGTCCGCCAGGAGCAGTCCTCGGTGGCCGTCGGAACGCATTTCGGCTTCTGCAGGAGGGTCTTGGAGTCGACACGGCCGTAGTAACCGGTGTTGCCGGGGTTGCCGTAAATCCAGAGGTCCTTGTCCCCCGGGGCGTGGGCGACGATGTCGTCGATGTTGTTGCCACCGGTGAACGTGCCGCGGTGGGCGAACTGGATGTTGCCCCAACCCTGGCCGGTCGGCGAGTCCTCGCGCTTGGCCACGAGGGAGACGGCCGGGCCCTTGGCGAGCGGGTTACCGGCCACGGCATAGGCGCGCAGATCACCTGCCTGGTCGGGAGTCACGATGTCCGGCGCCCCGTCACCCGTGACGTCGCCGAACACCGGCGGCGGGCCGTCCGGATTCCACGGCACGTAGAACGCGTACTGCGCGACCGGCGAGACGTTGCGGGCGTTGTCCATCACCTGCAGGTACACGATGTTGGTGCCCCACCGGCCCGGCAGGACGCTCACACCCCCTTGGGGAAGGGACGAGCCGCACTGCCACTGGGCGCCCGAGAGCTGGGGATCCCAGGACCAGCGCGCACACATCACACCTGAGGGCGTACCGCCGCTCGGCGCGGTGTCGACCGCGGTGAACGGGACGGTGCCCCACTCCCCGACCTTCTTCCTGGTCACCTGCCCGTTGCCCGAGGGCGGGAAGCGGTCGGCGAGTTCGGCTTCGGGAAGCGTCGTGTAGACGTCCGGGACCGAGAGGCTCGGCGGGGTGAGGTCCACCCCGAACCGGCACGCCGGCGCGTACCCGGAGGACGTGTAGCCGTCCGTGGCCACGGACCCCCAGCCGTAGACGTGGCCGTCCTTGATCACGTCGGAGCGCACCTGGAAGGCGGCGTTGCCGCCGTTGCCCACCAGACCGGACTGCCCGGAATCGACGACGGGCGCACCCGGCAGGCTGTAGTCCCAGATCTTCGACCACGAGTACAGGGAGTTCTGCACGGGGCTGCGCACGGTGGCGTTCAGAGAGACCGCGCCGTTGAAGTTGCTGCCCGCGCTCATCCAGCCGACCGAGGATCCGTCGCAGCCCTGGTTCTCGGCCCAGGGTGACGCCGTGGCCGGCGGCGGCCACACGTAGGTGTTGGTCGGAGTCTCCGGGGCACGGTCGTACTCAACGACGACCACCGGCCTGTAGTCGAGCCGCTTGAAGGCCATCCGGTTGGACTCGTCGGGGGCGAACAGGCCGAAGGTCAGGTTCTCGTGCGTTGCCGCCCGCTCCTGGTAGATCGACGTGACGTCGTACTTGAACTCGACGTTGTCGTAGCAGCCGGTGGCGCCGGAGCCGGCGACATCGGCGCGGCCGAGCCGGTTGCCCACTGTGACGGGCGAGTTGTTCCAGGTGGTCCGGTCGTCGATCGGCCCGGTGAGGTAGAGGTCGACCGGGTAGGTGGTGGTGCAGGAGAAGTCCGAGGACTCGTACTCCCAGACCGACATGGTGGCCTTGTTGATGACCGCGCCGGCGAATCCGCGGGTGTCGATCTGGAAGTAGGACCGCTCGATGCCCTTGACGGTCTGGAAGCCCTGGTAGCCGACACCGGGGTGGGCGTACTGGTCGTTGGTGTTGGTGGTCGTCTGCCCGTAGCGCGGCGTGTTCGGGTAGGCCTGCTGGGTCCAGGTCCAGGCGTTGCCGCTGCGGGAGTCGTAGATCCAGCCCGGGTCGATGAACCACGGTCCCTGGCCCTTGCCGAGCACCGAGCCGTCGGTGGTCAGCTCGATGGCGTTGCCGGTGGCCCTGGTCGGCATGGCCGCGACCCGTGCACCGATGCCGGGCCCGTCCGCGCTGCTGGCCTTGTCGGATTTGGCGGGCACGCCGGTCTGCGGCTGGCCTCCGGCATCGGTCGATGCGGCCTGCGCGGCCGCGACCGACTTGCCGACGGGTGCCGCGGAGGCTGTCGGCGTGGCGGCGGTGCCGGAGCTGTCCCACATGCGAGGGACGGGGGCGTGCCAGCGGACGGTGCCGTCCTTGCCGGTGGCGGTGAGGTTGCCGGTGCCGTCGGCCTGGACGGTGACCCCCTGGCCGCTGGTGCCGAAGCGGACCGTCTTGAGCTGGGGGTTCTGGGCGGCTTCCGCGGTCTTGACGATCAGGACGGTGCTGAGGCCGCCGAACTTGTCGGCGGTGACCTTCAGGTCGATGCCGGGGGCGACCTCGGGGTAGACCAGGCCGTCGCCGTCCTCGTCGATGGTCGGCTCGGTGAGTGGGAACGGCGAGTCGATCGAAAGAGTCTCGCCGCCGGGGCTGGTCAGCGTGCCGAGCGGGCCGCTGCCGCCACCGGACAGGCGGACACCGGAACCGGCCGCCTTGGGGTGGTAGCCGCCGGTCGGGTCGGCGACGAGCCTGGCGTCGAGGGCGGCCCAGGTGCCGTCCTGCTGCTTGATCCGCTGTTGCTCGGGGTGCTGGGCGCGGGAGAGATGGCCCTCGGGGGTGGCCACCGTCTCGCTGTACTCGTCCGTCAGCTCCGGCACGGACACGGGCTTTCCGGTGGCCTTGGCCTGGGCGATCGCCCGGTCGGCGGCCGAGGCGGGAGGCCTGTCCTTGGTGTGCTTGGCGTCGGCGGCGGCCATGGCGGCCGCCAGGTCCGGGGGAAGTGCCCCGGGCGAGGCGGCGGGCGCGGCGAATGCCGGGCCGCCGAACGCGACGGGCGCCACGGAGGTCAGGGCCAGGACGAGCCCGACGGCCGCGGCGGACACACGCGGTGACGGGATGTGCGGACGAAGACGCGCGCCGGAGCGAGCCCCGGGCGGAGCGGCAGGCATGTGGAGAGGTCCCCCCTCGGGATGGCGATCGGGCCTGGTCGTGGCCGGTATGTGAAGACCACGGGCAGGGGTCGCCAACAAGCTGCCGCACTGGCAAACCAGTGGTCAACTCGATTAACTGTTCGACCGTCCGATTTGAGGGTGGGCGAACCACTTTGCTGTCCGTGTGAGATGAATCACCATGCGTATTGATTGATCATCTCCTCGACCCGAGGGTGCTCGATCCCATACTCTCCGCCACAGTCGTCCGTCCACGCCCTGTCGAGGCGTGGCTGCCTATGGGGGGTAGCGATGTCCGTTCGCCGTGTCCGTTTGTCTTGGCCGGCAGGGAGGGGAGCGCCGCCACCGCAGCGGCCTGGGGCCTCTCGTGTCGCTTTTGTGAGTGCACTGGCGTTGCTGGGTGCTCTGGTGGCGCCCGTTGCGCCGGCGTTGGCTGCGCCGGTGGCGGACAAGAACAAGGACAAGGTGTGGTCGCCGCCGAACACGCCGTTGCCGAAGACGCCGTCGGTGGCGGGTTCGGTGGAGAAGCCGAAGTCGGTTGCGGCGAAGAAGGGTTCGCCGGACTGGGTGCCGCCGAAGGCCGCGGCGAAGGTGGCGGCGGGTTCGGCGGTCGCGTTGCTGGACGCGGCGCCGGCGGTGGGCGCTCAGGCGATCCGCAAGGGCGCGGACGGCGTCGAGGTGCGGGAGCCGGCGGCGGGGGCGTCGAAGCAGGCCGGTGAGCTGCCGGTGTGGCTGGCACCGGTGGCACCGGAGGCCGGGGCGAAGGCGGCGGATGCACCGTCTGCGGACGCCCCGGCGCCGGCCAATCCGCCGGTGAAGGTGGCTGTCGCGGATGCGAAGGCGGCTTCGGCGGCGGGTGTGCAGGGTGCGCTGGTGTCGCTGGCCCGGAACGAGCAGGCGGATGCGGCGAAGGCCCGGGTGGGCCTGGATCTGTCGGGTGTCGGCTTCGGTGGTGACTTCGCGCAGCGGGCGCGGCTCGTCTCGCTTCCCGCGTGTTCGCTGACCACGCCGGAGGTGGCGGGCTGCCTTGAACGCACGCCCGTTGCGTCGCACTATGACGTGCAGGCGAAGCGGCTCGTCGCGGACGTCGACCTGCCCGCGGTCGAGGTGGCGTTGACGAAGGGCCAGAGGGCGGACGCCAAGTCCGCTGACGTTGCGCTGTCGGGCGGGTTTGCCGCCGGGGCTTCGGCGCCGCTGGTGCTGGCGGCCGAGGGTACCCCGTCCAGTGGTCTGGGTACGTACTCTGCGACGTCGTTGTCGCCGAGTCAGGCGTGGACGGCGGGCAGCTCGTCCGGGTCGTTCACCTACAGCTATCCGATCCAGGTGCCGCCGACGCTGGGCGGTTCCGCGCCGCAGGTGGCGCTGGGCTACGACTCGGCGTCGGTGGACGGGCGGACGTCGTCCACCAACGCTCAAGCCTCCTGGATCGGTGACGGCTGGGACCTGAACTCCGGGTTCGTGGAGCGTTCCTACAAGCCGTGTGACAAGGCGGGGATCGCGGGTTCGGGTGACCAGTGCTGGGGCGGGGCGAACCTGACCCTCTCACTCGGCGGCCACTCCGGCGAGCTCGTGCCGGACGACGCCTCCTGTGTATCCGGGGACCCGAAGAACGAGCAGTCCATGTGCACGTGGCGGCTGAAGAACGACGACGGTACGAAGGTCGAGTTCCTCACCGGTGCCACGAACGGCACCTGGAACGGCTCGTACCTGAAGGTGACCGACACCGCCGGCACCGTGTACTACTTCGGTCTGAACCATCTGCCCTCCGCCACCGGCGCCCCGACCGCGGTCGGCCCGGAGTCGAGGTCGGCGTGGACGGTGCCGGTGTACTCGCCGAACGCGGGTGACCCGTGCTACGACGCGGCCAAGGGCAAGGGCTCGTGGTGCCAGACCGCGTGGCGCTGGAACCTCGACTACGTCGTGGACGTCCACAACAACCTGACCACCTACACGTATGCGCCGGAGACCAACTGGTACGCGCGCGGCGGAGGCCAGAACCGCGGCTCGGGCACGAACACCGAGTACACCCGCGGCGGCACGCTCGCCTCGATCGCCTACGGCCAGCTGCTCTCCGACCAGCTCGGCGCCAACGGCGCCTACCAGGCGGCGTCCAGGATCGACTTCGGCATCGGTGAGCGCTGCGTGGCCGGCGAGGCGGCCTGCGCACCCGCCCAGCGCACGGCGGCCAACGCCTCGAACTGGCCGGACGTTCCGCTGGACAAGCAGTGCGCCGAGCAGGGCACCTGCTCGAACTACGGGCCGAGCTACTGGTCGACGCAGTGGCTGAACACCATCACCACCTCGATCCGCTCGGGCGGCGCCTACCGTCCGGTGGACCGCTACGAGCTTGCGCACGTGTTCAAGTCGCCGTCCAACTCGGGTGAGAACACGCAGATCCCGTGGCTGCAGACGGTCAAGCGGATCGGCAAGGACACCTTCAACGGGCAGAGCGAGCAGGAGCTGCCCGCCGTCACGTTCGCAGACCTGCTGCTGCCCAACCGGGTGGACGGTCTGGTGCCGGCCCGGCCGCGCTACAACCGGCCGCGCATGGAGCTGATCACCACCGAGACCGGCGGCACCATCGGCGTGGAGTACAAGCAGAACTCCTGCCAGCGCACCACTGGCACGATGCCGGCCTCCGCCGACAACAACACCTTGGCCTGCTACAACGTGAAGTGGTACGACACGGGCGTGGCGGCGATGGTGGACGACTGGTTCCTGCGCTACCCGGTCGCCTCGGTGACGGTGGACCCGAACTCCAACCTGATCGCGGGCGCGGTGACGAAGACCACCTCCTACGAGTACGGTGACGCCGCCTGGCACCGCAATGACGGTGCGCTGGTGGACGACAAGTCCCGTACGTGGGACCAGTTCCGTGGGTTCGCGAAGGTCACCGTCGTGACCGGCTCCGGTCAGGACGGCAAGAAGTCCAAGTCCTCGACCAGCTACTACCAGGGCATGGACGGGGACCTGAAGGCGGACGGCAGCAAGCGTTCCCTGGCGGTCGCCGGTCCGACCAGCGGCGCCAAGACCGACTCCGACTGGCTGTCCGGCCGGGTGCTGGAGTCCGACGTCTACGCCGACGCGGACGCCACCGCGCCGCAGTCGTGGACCGTCAACACCAGCAGCGGACCGTCCGACACGGCCACGCACAAGCGCTCCGGCCTGCCGGATCTGGTGGCCCGCTACGCGGCGACCACCTCGACCAGCGTGGCTACTGCGAAGACCAGCACCGGCACCCGCACCACCTCGACGGTGACCACCACCGACGCGGCGAACGGCAACCGGGTCGTCAGTTCATTGAGTACGGCTGACGGCACGCCGGACGTCTGTACCCGCAACTCCTACGCCGCCAGTAGCAATACCCAGATGACCGGCCTGGTCTCCGCAGTCCTCACGGTTTCAGGAAACAATGCCTGCACCGTGACACCGACTTCGGCGAACACCATCTCCGGTTCGCGCGCCCTCTACGACGGTCAGGCGTTCGGCAGCGCCGGGGCTAAGGGCGAGGCGACGGGTACCCAGGTCCTCGACCGCTACGACGGCTCCGGGACTGCCCAGTACGTGACCACCAGCACCATGACCTACGACGCGTACGGCCGGTCAGCCACAGCGACGGACCCGACCTCCACCGATACCGCGAACCCGAGCGGCACCACGGTGGTCACGAGCTACAGTTCAGCGAACCCGGGTGAGCTGCCCGACCGGACCGTCGCGGGGACGCCGGCTCCGGCGGGTGCGTCGGATGCGGGCGCGAAGCGCGCCACCACGGTGACGCTGAACCCGGCCCGCGGGCTGCCGCTCACCACCACCGACCCGAACGCCCGTATCGTCACGCAGTCCTACGACGGGCTCGGCCGGCTGAAGGCCGTGTGGACGCCGGGTCGGGCGACCAGCGAGAGTGCCAACTACACGTTCGACTACAGCGTGGACGGCACCGCAAGGCCCTCGGCGATCACCAGCCGCACGCTGCGCTCGGGTGGGAAGGACGCCGTGTCCACGCAGATCATGGACGGTCTGGGCCGGGTCGTGCAGACCCAGACCGATCCGGCGATCTCCGCCTACCACGGCCGGCTGGTCACCGACACCTTCTACGACTCCCAGGGCCGCACCAACCGCACCTACAGCACCTACTACGACGACACCTCCGGCCCGAGCACGGTGCGGTTCAACGCGACCCCGGCGCAGGTCCCGAACCAGACGTACACCGAGTTCGACGGCATGGGCCGTCCGGTGAGCTCGCAGTTCATCGCCCTGGGCGTGGCGCAGAACATCACGACCACCGCCTACCCGGGCGCGGACCGGGTCGACGTGACCCCACCCGCCGGGGCGACCGCGACCAGCACGGTGACCGACGCGCGTGGCCGCAGTGCCCAGTTGTGGCAGTACCGCACCCCGGGCGCGACCGGCCGGCAGGCCGACGCCGACGTCACCACCTACACCTACACGCCGGGCGGGCAGGCCGCCACGCGTACGGATGCCGCGGGTAACTCGTGGAGTTACGGCTACGACCAGCGTGGCCGCCAGGTCCGCGCCGACGATCCCGACACCGGTGTCTCCACCCGCACCTACGACGGCGCGGGTCGTCTGGCGACGACCACGGATGCGCGGGGTCAGAGCGTGGCGATCACCTACGATCTGCTCGGCCGCAAGACCGGTACCTACAACGGCACGATCACTCCGGCCAATCAGCTGACCGGCTACACCTACGACACCGTCGCCAAGGGCCAGCCGGCGAGTTCGACCCGCTACGTCGGCGGCGCCACCGGCGCGGCCTACACCAAGGCCGTCACCACGATGGACCAGGCGTACCGGCCAACCAAGACCACCGTCTCCATCCCCGGCAGTGAGATCGGCCAGAGCGGGCAGAAGACCTTCGAGTACGAGGCCGTCTACGACCCGATCACCGGCGCCATGACCAACGAGTACCGGGCCGCCGCCGGCAACCTCGCCGACGAGTCCATCAACTACAAGTACGAGGCCTATGGGCTGCTGCACGACATCGGCGGGGCGGGTGACGTCTATCTGCGTCAGTCGGACTGGGACGCCTACGGGCGCAACATCCGCTCGACGGTGAACCCGTTCGGCTGGCAGATCGTCGCGACGAACACCTACGACGAGTCCACCGGGCGTCTGCTGACCCAGTACATCGACAAGCAGACCTCCACCACCGGCACCGTCCAGAACACCACCTACGCCTACAACCAGGCCGGCCAGATCACCGCGATCCGCACCATCCCGAACAACACCCCCGCGGCGACCGACCTGCAGTGCTTCACCTACGACCACCTCGGCCGCCTCACCACCGCGTGGAGCGACACCGGCCGCCTCGACCAGCCCACCCCCTCCCTCGCCGGACAGGGCGCCTGCGCCAACACCACCCCCACCAGCGGGGCCACCGCCCCGGCGAAGACCACGGTCGGCGGCAGCGCCGCCTACTGGCAGGACTACTCCTACGACCTGACCGGCAACCGCACCAAGCTGATCAACCACGACCCCGCCGGAGACGTGGCGAAGGACCTCAAGACCGAGCAGACCTTCCCCGCCCCCGGCACCCGCAACACCCCCACCACCGCGGCCGGAACCGGCGGCGGCACCGGCGGCCCCCACGCCCTCACCACGGCCAAGAACACCTTCGGCTGGAGCCCGGGCACCCAGGGCAGCGACCAGTACGACGCCGCCGGCAACACCACCAAGATCACCAACCCCGGCGGTAACAAGGAACTCAAGGCCGGCTTCACCCTCAAGTCCGGTGAGACCGTGCGCTCCAACGGCGCCCAGCTCACCATGCAGACCGACGGCAACCTCGTCCTGACCTCCCTGCGCTCCGGCCAGGCCGTGTGGGCCACCAACACCCAGGACCACCCGGGCGCCTGGGCGACCATGCAGGACGACGGCAACTTCGTCGTCTACGACCCCCAGCGCATCGCCCTCTGGTCGTCGAAGACCTACGTGGGTGCGGGCAGCGGCTACTTCGCGGTACTGCAGGACGACGGCAAGTTCATCGTCTACGCGCCGGGCTGGCAGTCCAAGTGGAGCACTCCCACGTGGAGTGCGGTCGACGCCGCGAACGGCGCGACCCTGACCTGGGACGTCGAGGGCAAGCTCGCCTCACTCACCCAGGGATCCGCCACCACCAGTTATGTCTACGACGCCGACGGCAACCAGCTGATCCGCCGCAACCCCGGCAAGGTCACCGTCAACCTCGGCGGCGGTGACGAACTCACCTACGACACCAACAGCAAGACCAGCACCGGAACCCGCTACTACACCATCCCCGGCAACATCACCCTCGTCCGCCAGGGCCCGGACAAGCTCACCTACCAGTTCTCCGACCACCACGGCACCAACTCTCTTTCCCTCGACCGCGACTCCCTCGCCGAGACCCGCCGCACCACCGACCCCTTCGGCAACCTCCGCGGCCCCGGCTCCCTCACCACCCCCTGGGCCGGCGACAAGGGCTACGTCGGCGGCCTCAAGGACGACACCACCGGCCTCACCAACCTCGGCGCCCGCCAGTACCAACCCACCACCGGCCGCTTCCTCAGCCCGGACCCGATCTTCGACGCTGGCGACCCTCTCCAGTGGAACGCCTACGCCTACAGCAACAACAACCCCGTCAACCGCTCCGACCCCAACGGCCTCAAATCCGAAGAATGCGGCACCCTCTACAAGTGCGGCTCCGCCGGCACGATCACCATGGCCAACCACGCGGAAACTACAGCCGAGTACGTATCCGAGACCGTGCGGAGCCGCGAGGAGGAGACCCAGCCAGCGGCACTAGCGAAGGTGCGACCAAAGAAGTGGACAGACCTCGATTCGGCGGACTTCTTCCGCGCCGAGACCTACATGTTCGGAGAAATGAAGAAGAACAAGGACGATCCGCGGGTGAAGGCGATCAATGAATCCCTCCACCCTGACACGTCCATATTGAGCTCGATAGGCAGGGCCCAGAGCAACTCCAATACCCCGATTGGTGGTTTGGCGATGTGGGGGGCACAGGTCTGCCCCCACTGCGATTGGGACCACAAGGATATCCTTGACGAGATGTTCAACATGAAGGCCAAGGACAACTACTGGTTCGAGGTTCCCGGGACTAAGAAGCGGCTCATGTACGACATCTGGTCGAACATCCATTACGGCTACGTCGGTCGCGCGGCCGGGATCAGCGGTAAGACCCTCGTCGACGGCGCTTCCAAGCTCGAGAGCTGGCTCGTGGGGAGGGATGACAAGAGCGATCACATCACGATGCAGCTCGGAGTCGACCTGTACGACCGCTATGGTGACAACCTTACGCAGGGGCAGCTGCACAACGCCATCTTGGGACTGACTGTGAATCCCGATATGAATGTGAAGGATCTCAAGTGACACGGCTCCTACCGAAGACCCGGCTCGGGCGCTCAGTGCTCTTTGGGGTCGGAACCATTCTCCTGATCGGAGTCTTGCTCTGGAACCTTCCACTCGCCGGACAATGGCGAGAGGCAAGCCGGGGAACGGAGCTTTTGCTCCAGGCCCCGCCGAAAGCGGAGTCTTGGCAGCGGAAGCCAGACAAGGACCCCGGCGCGCCCTACATGCGCGGCCTCAGCAATCGCGTCGAGCGCCTCTTCCAGCAGGATAATGCAGACCCATTGGCAGGGACGCTCATTCAAACGGTAATGGAGTTCGATTCCCCGACATGGGCCTGGCTGGTCTTCAGAGAGGGGTCTCCGGATGAACGGTATTCACGGTACGGGACCATCGATCGAACCGCGTTGGACTCTAGCCAGGAGGCCGACGAGCAAAAGTACTTCTGCCTTCGCTCGGATGATGGCGGGTGTGATCGGCGATACGCCTGGCTGCGCTATGGCCAGTACCTGGTCGAGATCGAAATTATAGGCCGAATCTCTGCGGAAGCCTCCTCCGATATGCTGCGACAATCGCTAGTTGGAGTCGACGCGGCCGCGCGAAGCATCTGAACATATTGAGGTGCTGCTGCCCGTAGGCAGCAGCACCTCAATTATTGAGACACATCAGGCCGACCGTGATTCCATTTCGCAAATCTAGCCTCGATCTTTCGTGACGGTCCGTCAGTTTGCTGGCGGGCCGTTTCGGCTATTTGGGCTGGTGAAGCGCAGGGCGGTGGCCCGACTGTCGCGCCGGGTGGGCGCCGGGTTCCACGGCTCCGGAGGTGCGGATCTCGCTGGGGCAGGTGGGTTGTCGCTGGTCAGCCCGGTTGCGGCAGAGCTCGGAGGCGCTCGAACGCGGTGGTGATCACGCCGGTCCAGGGCCAGTGGCGGGCCAGCCGGAGCCAGTGGCGGCGGCCGGTGGTGACGAGCCGGGCGGCGGCGGAGAACAGACGAAGCCGCAGGCGCTTGGGCTCCCAGCGGCGGGCGTCGCCGTCCAGGGCGAGCATGGGCATCCAGGCGAGCAGGTCGAGGGCGATCTGGACGATCTCCAGCCAGATGCGGTTCTGTGCGGCGTCGTGCAAAGGCAGGTTGCGCAGGCCGGTGTCGCGGGCGGCGCGGATGCGGTCCTCAGTGCGGGCGCGCTGGCGGTGCCGCAGCTCCAGAGCGGCGATCGGCGTGCCGGTGGTGTTCGTCGCGAAGCAGGTCAGCCGCATGCCGTCGGCGTCGGTGAAGCGCAACTGGGCTCCGGGGTGCGGACGTTCCTTGCGGACGATCAGCCGCATGCCCTTCGGCCAGCCCTTCAGGACATCGCCGCCGAGTTCGGCCACCCAAGCGCCGTCGCGGACGGAGCCGTCCGGCACCACGGCCGGTGTCCAGGCCGAGGCCGGAACGAGGAGGACGGCTTGGTGGATCGCCTCCGTGATGGTCATCCCGACCGAGTAGGACAGCCACCGCCCCCGTGCGGTCAGCCAGTTGAGGAAGTCGTGTGTGCCGCCGCCAGAGTCGGTGCGAATCAGCGTGCTTCGCCCGCGCCGGTGCTTCTTCGGCAGCTGGGCCAGCGCCAGGCGGGCGGCGGCGATGTGGTCGGCGGCGGTGTTGCTGCCCGCGTTGCCCGGCCGCAGCAGGCCCGCGACCGGCTCGCCCGAGCCCTGTCGGCCGTGGTCGACGAACGCGAGCAGGGGGTGGTGGCCGAAGGTCTTCTTCCATGTCGCGGTCGCGTCCTGTTTCTCGGAGTGGGCCAGGACCAGTACGCCGTCGATGTCCACGATCACCCCGCCGCCCGCGTTCGGCGCGGTCCGGCCGGCCAACGCCCAGACCCGCTCGCGGACTTCGGCTTGTGCCCGCCGCAGGGCCGTCAGTGCACGGGGGCCGGCTGCGGCGAGCGTGTCGACCAGCCGGGAGACGGTCGGGTCGGACGCGACCGGACCGAACAGGGCGGGTTCGGCCCGCAGCACCGCCATGTCCGACAGACAGTCCCCGCCGAGCGCGACCGCCAGGGCGAGGTCGAGCAGGATCTTGCCCGGGTCGTGCACCGCCCGAGGCTTGCGCCATGGCTCCAGGGCCACCGATAAGGCGGCATCCAGGCCGATCCGGCGGGCGGTCTCCACCAGCAGCACCGCACCGGCCTGCGACACCGCACCCCCGCCGCCGCCCCGGACGCGGACAAGCGGGTAGGACCCACTACGCTTCTTCACCTGGAGAGTGCTTCTTTCACTGCGGCGACAGGACCCTAGACAAGCCCTATCGTCCCAGGTCAGAAGCACTCTCTTGCGCTCTGGCGAACAGTCAGATCATCACCTCGTGAAAGCCCGAGGCTAGACGGCTTCATCTTTCAAAAGTGGTGCCCGTCCAAACCGCGACTAGATTCCGGTGGATGGGCGGTGACGGTGGGCGGAGTGCCGCGGATCGTCTACGCCGTCACCGTTCCGAGGGACCTGCCCGGGGGCTACCGGGTCGTCGCGACGAACACCTACGACGAGTCCACCGGGCGTCTGCTGACCCAGTACATCGACAAGCAGACCTCCACCACCGGCACCGTCCAGAACACCACCTACGCCTACAACCAGGCCGGCCAGATCACCGCGATCCGCACCATCCCGAACAACACCCCCGCGGCGACCGACCTGCAGTGCTTCACCTACGACCACCTCGGCCGCCTCACCACCGCGTGGAGCGACACCGGCCGCCTCGACCAGCCCACCCCCTCCCTCGCCGGACAGGGCGCCTGCGCCAACACCACCCCCACCAGCGGGGCCACCGCCCCGGCGAAGACCACGGTCGGCGGCAGCGCCGCCTACTGGCAGGACTACTCCTACGACCTGACCGGCAACCGCACCAAGCTGATCAACCACGACCCCGCCGGAGACGTGGCGAAGGACCTCAAGACCGAGCAGACCTTCCCCGCCCCCGGCACCCGCAACACCCCCACCACCGCGGCCGGAACCGGCGGCGGCACCGGCGGCCCCCACGCCCTCACCACGGCCAAGAACACCTTCGGCTGGAGCCCGGGCACCCAGGGCAGCGACCAGTACGACGCCGCCGGCAACACCACCAAGATCACCAACCCCGGCGGTAACAAGGAACTCAAGGCCGGCTTCACCCTCAAGTCCGGTGAGACCGTGCGCTCCAACGGCGCCCAGCTCACCATGCAGACCGACGGCAACCTCGTCCTGACCTCCCTGCGCTCCGGCCAGGCCGTGTGGGCCACCAACACCCAGGACCACCCGGGCGCCTGGGCGACCATGCAGGACGACGGCAACTTCGTCGTCTACGACCCCCAGCGCATCGCCCTCTGGTCGTCGAAGACCTACGTGGGTGCGGGCAGCGGCTACTTCGCGGTACTGCAGGACGACGGCAAGTTCATCGTCTACGCGCCGGGCTGGCAGTCCAAGTGGAGCACTCCCACGTGGAGTGCGGTCGACGCCGCGAACGGCGCGACCCTGACCTGGGACGTCGAGGGCAAGCTCGCCTCACTCACCCAGGGATCCGCCACCACCAGTTATGTCTACGACGCCGACGGCAACCAGCTGATCCGCCGCAACCCCGGCAAGGTCACCGTCAACCTCGGCGGCGGTGACGAACTCACCTACGACACCAACAGCAAGACCAGCACCGGAACCCGCTACTACACCATCCCCGGCAACATCACCCTCGTCCGCCAGGGCCCGGACAAGCTCACCTACCAGTTCTCCGACCACCACGGCACCAACTCTCTTTCCCTCGACCGCGACTCCCTCGCCGAGACCCGCCGCACCACCGACCCCTTCGGCAACCTCCGCGGCCCCGGCTCCCTCACCACCCCCTGGGCCGGCGACAAGGGCTACGTCGGCGGCCTCAAGGACGACACCACCGGCCTCACCAACCTCGGCGCCCGCCAGTACCAACCCACCACCGGCCGCTTCCTCAGCCCGGACCCGATCTTCGACGCTGGCGACCCTCTCCAGTGGAACGCCTACGCCTACAGCAACAACAACCCCGTCAACCGCTCCGACCCCAACGGCCTCAAATCCGAAGAATGCGGCACCCTCTACAAGTGCGGCTCCGCTGGCACAATCACCATGAAGAACGCGGCTGAGACGACTGCCGAGCGGGTTGACGATTCTGCCTATCAGCGCCTCGTTTCGAGTGATCCAGGTTTCGAGGAAGAGCGAAAGGAGATGAGGCATCAGAATGGTCTTCGGGCGGGCCGCGACTATCGAGCCAAGACGAGCTACCCGTTCAATTGGGACAAGGATGGCCGTCACCCGTATGACCGGAAGAATTACGAGCCGGCTAGTAAGACAGAAATGGCACAGTGCGGGAACCATCCAGTTGACTGTTGGGCCGCGCATGAGGTCAAGGACCGGGCTGTTGAGCTCACGGAACTTACTTATCAGGGTGGACCAAGGGGGCCGAATTACCCCTACGGTCAGGGCGATACAGAGCAGACTAATGCCTTCCGGCACACGGTCTGGCAGGCCATGCTGACGTTCAACCTGGGCGAGGAGCGGGCCTGGGACTGGGCAGACGCACATGAGGCCTATCACGCCCGAAATATGCAGGGTGACCATCTTGCAGACCTGGTGAACAATGAGAAAGGCCGGAGTATTGGACTGCGGGCTCGGGCGGTAGTGCCGGCAAAGGAACTCGGATGGAACGCAATGCTGGTCAGGCAGTGGGTTGAAAAGTACGTTGCCAGTGAAGCGATCCTGTATGTTGAAGGCGGCCAGTATGCAAGGCCCGGCGACTTCCGTGATGATGACCTATAAGGCGCGTTGTGGAAGATCAGAAACCGAGGAAGGGAAGCCTGTGGCTTCAAGGTGGAAGATAGTGATCTCGGTAGCTGTAACGCTGTTGGTGATCGGTGTCGCATTAGTCGGATGGCAAGTAATGAAGCGAACTGCGGCGCTTGACCTGGAGGGAGCGTGGAAGAATGGATCAGTCCTTCTGGAACTCAAACCCGATGGAAGTGTGGGGGCGTCAAAGCTCCCGGTGAGCGTCTGTGATGGCACCGTCGGTGCTCTGGGCGATGTAGTCACTGAGATCAAGGGAACATGGAAGGAGGAATACTTCACGGATGCGGGCGATGGCGTCCGTATCGACGCGACACGAAGCGACGGAGGCGGGCGGTGCAACTTCTGGATGGCCTACTCGTCGCACGATGGAAGTGCTGAACTGTGGTTCAGCTATGTTCCCTCCCCGGTAAGGTCCTTGGTGAAGGTTCCCTGATTCACGCCTTGGCCGCAGGTTAAGGTGACAAGACCTGCGGCCTCGGCATTGGCAGTACTATCGGGCGGAGGCGTTGCCGTGAGCCGGGGGTTGAAGCGCCCACCTCGTCGGTGCCTTCGTTCGGGAACGGCGAAATCGGCACCGCGCGAGCCTCCGACGTGGGGCGTGATGACCGAGTGCACCAAAGCCTCGGACATCTTGGCCAGGCACAACCCTCAGCGCCGGCATCCTGTTCGGTTGGGTGCCGAAGCATGACGCCGCGTTCCTGGCGCAGGGCGCGAGCGTTCTCGGGTGACGAGACGTCACAGTTGTGACGAAGTAGGAGGGTTGTCCGCTTCGCCGGTGTGGTGAAACGGGACGCGGCTCCGGATGATCAAGGTGTCGAAGCCGTTGATCACAACCGAAGCCGCGTCTGCATGCCATCCTCCCTGATCTCCACCGTCACCCGCCACCAGGACCACATGCCGGGCGATCTGACCGGCGACGCCGAGCGCCTGATCACCCTGGCCGAGGTCCTGGACCGCCTGCCGGACCCGCGCCGCACGCGGGGGCGCCGCTACCGACTGGGCGCCCTGCTCGTGCTGTGCGCCACCGCGGTAATGGCCGGGGCGTCCACCTGGGCCGCCATCGTCCGCTTCGCCGCCGGCCTCGACCCGGTGCTGCGCGAGCGCATCGGCCTGGTCCGCGGCATCCCGCGCACCAGCACACTGGCCCGCCTCCTCGCCCGCCTCGACGGCGACGCGCTCGACGCGGCACTGGGCGCCTGGCTGCAACTGCAGCACACCGACCCACTCACCGGCCCAGTCCCGGCAGACGCACCGGTCAAACGGGACGCGGTCTCGGTCGACGGCAAGACCTTGCGCGGCTCGCGAACCCGCGAGCGCCGGGCCGTCCACCTGCTCGCCGCGTCGATCCACGGCACCCGCGCCGTCATCGCCCAGCGGCAGGTCGACTCCAAGAGCAACGAGATCACCGCGTTCCGCCCGCTCCTCGGACCCCTCGACCTGGCGGACAAGGTCGTCACCTTCGATGCCCTGCTCACCCAGCACGACCACGCCCGCTTCCTGGTCGAGGAGAAGAACGCGCACTACATCGCCCTGATCAAGGGCAACCACCCCACCCTGCACGCCCAGTTGAAGAAGCTCCCCTGGAGTGAGGTCCCGCTCATGGACAAGACCCGCGCCATCGCTCACGGCCGCGACGAGATCCGCCGCCTGAAGGCCGCCACCGTCCCCGACCTTCCCTTCCCCCACGCCGACCAGGTCCTGCAGATCGTGCGCCGCCGTCGCGTCCTGAGCACCGGCAAACTCACCGTCGAACGCATCTACGCGCTCACCGACCTGACGATGCACGAGGCCACGGCCGCCCACCTCGCCGAACACGTACGCGAACACTGGGGCGTCGAGGCCCTGCACCACCTGCGCGACGTCACCCTCCGCGAGGACGCCTCCAAGATCCGCACCGGCAGCGCACCCCGCATCATGGCCGGTCTGCGCAACACCGCCCTCGCGCTCGCCGAGCTCGCCGGCTGGCACAACCACGCCGCGGCAGTCGATCACTACAGGTCACGCCCCGACCACGCACTCGACCTGATCAAGCCCACAACCTGAGAAAGCTCATGCCCTGGCGTCGAGGGGTGCGTCACCCGTTCGTGGCGGTGCTGCTGGTCGCGGCCTCGGCGGTGGTCGCCGGCGCACGCTCGTACGCGGCGATCGGCCAGTGGTCCGCGAACGCTCCGCAGCACGCCCTGGCCCGCCTCGGTGCCCGGGTCGTGGGGGCGCTGGGCGTGCGCGTCGCACCGAGTGCCGCCACGATCCGGCGGGTCGTCGGCCTGGCCTGTCCCGGCGGCCTGGCCGACCTGACCGGCGCCGATCCCGTCGGCTCGGACTCCGTCTCCGTCGACGGCAAGGCCGCCCGAGGCTCCCAGCTCGGCAAGCTGCCCGCCGCCCACCTCCTGGCCGCGATGACCGACGACGGCCGAACCGTCACCCAGCTGCGGGTGCCCGACAAGACCAACGAAATCACCTGCTTCGCCGCGCTGTTGGAGCCCTACGACCTGACCGGGGTCACCGTCACGGCCGATGCCCTGCACACCCAGCGCTCCCATGTGCGCTTCCTGGTCGAGGAGAAGAAGGCCCACTACCTGCTGGTGGTCAAGGCCAACCGCCCGCGGGGCGGTTCTCCTCGGCCGGGCGCATACGCCCGGGTGTCGGAGTGGGCACGTGCCGCCGCACTTGCCTGCCGGAGGGACCGCCGCCCACCTGGGCGTGGACGAGTACCACCTCAACGCGCTGACGCACGGGACCCGCTGGATCGACCTCGCCCGCACCACCGGCCCCGAGCTGGCGCTGACGCGCGCCAGTGCCGAGGCCGAGAAGCACTGGCGGGACACCGCCACCGTCGGGCAGAAGGCCTGGCGCCTGGTCAAGGACCTCCTCAAGGCGCTGTGAAACCTGGACGCCCCCGGAACCCGCCAAGCCCTGACGGCCGGGCCTGACAACGCCGAGGGCCGGCCGCTACCGCAGGCCGATCAGGCCCCAGCCCCGGTCCCCGGCCCGGGTGACCACCTCGCCCCACTCGTGGAGCAGGGCGACGGCGGCGTCGAACGTCCTCGGCCGGGCGGGCCACGGGGCGGCCTCGGTGGCGAAGGGCTCGCGCAACTCCTCCAGCCGCGGCGCCGCCACCTCCCAGGCCCGCGCCAGGGCCGGCACCTCGTCAGGGGCGCGCAGCAGCAGGACGTGGGGCCGCCACGGTGCCGGGTCCGTGGGGAAGCCGCGCGCCGGCGCGGGGGAGTCGTCGTCCTCGTCCTCCGCAGCAGGGTCGTACGGGCCGTCCCAGAACAGGCCGCTCGCGAAACGGTCCAGCGCCTCCCGCAGATCGGGGGCGGCCAGCGGGCGCACGTCCTCCCAGGCGTTGGCCAGGTGGAAGTGCCAGCTATAGGAACCCGTGGTGCTGAAGAACCGGTACTCGGCGCACCACGGCGCATCCCGCGGCCGCCACACCCAGCCGCCCTCCACCGCGTAGTTCGCGTCCTCGCACCGCTCGCAGCAGAAGTCCGGGAACACCGCGTCCTCCAGAGCCTCCAGCCGCCCCTGCGCCGGTACCCGGGCCAGGTGCGCCCAGTCGGCCATGACCACGGTGATGTCCAGTCCCATCCACGCAGGCTAGCGCCGTGACCGAGCGGGTTCATCGGGTTTACGCCCGACGCCCGACGCCCGACGCCCGACGCCCGACGCTCGACGCTCGACGCTCGACGCTCGACGCCCGCCGGCCCGGTCGGGCGGGCCGGGGTGTCGGACGACGTGGCTACCATGCCCGGCATGGGCTACACCACGACCTTCACCGGCCGGATCGCCGTCGAACCGCCGCTCAACGAGCAGGAGACCGCCTACCTGCGGAAGTTCGCCGGCACCCGGCGCATGGACCGCGACAACGGCCCCTACTACGTCGACGGCACCGGCTACGCGGGACAGGGCCGCGACGCGGACATCCGCGAGTACAACAAGCCTGCGGCGGGCCAACCCGGCCTGTGGTGCAAGTGGGAGCCCACCGCTGACGGGGCCGCGATCGAATGGAACCGACACGAGAAGTTCTACGACTCGCCCGAGTGGCTGGCCTACCTGGTCGACCACTTCCTCAAGCCCGGCGCTCACGCCCACGGCAAGCCGGGGTTCGGGAACTTCACCTTCGACCACGTGCTCAACGGTGTGATCGACGCGCAGGGCGAAGAGTCCTGGGACACCTGGAAGCTGATCGTGCGCGACAACGAGGTGTCCACGTCCGGGCCCGTGGAACCCGGTACGGCATGGCTCTGCGAGGGCTGCCTCACGGTGATCGCCGACGAGGACGCCATCTGCTGCCAAGGAGCGGAGCCGATACCGGCGTACGCCGAGTAGGGCCCCGGGACAACACCCGTCCCACCCCCTGCCCCCTGCACAGGTGGCAGGCGACCGCCATCCGGCCCAAGCCGGGCCCCGCCCGGACGGCCCACGGCGGGGCCGGCTGCCTACCGTGGGCGGATGACCGACCACCGGCCCCCGCAGCGACGCCGGCCCCCGCAGCGACACCAGCTCCGGCGGACCCGCCGGGGCTATCTCGGGGCCGCCGCCGCCTTCGCCGTCTGCATGGCCGGCACCACCCTCCCCACCCCCCTCTACGGCCTCTACCAGGAACAGATCGGCTTCTCCGAACTGATGGTGACGGTCGTCTTCGCCGTCTACGCCTTCGGCGTGATCGGCGTCCTCCTGCTCGTCGGCAACGTCTCCGACTCCGTCGGCCGCCGCCCCGTCCTGCTCTGCGGACTGGCCCTCGCCGCCGCCAGCGCCGTCGCCTTCCTCGCCGAACAGGGCCTGCCCCTGCTCTGCCTGGGCCGCCTGCTCTCCGGCCTGTCGGCAGGCCTGTTCACCGGCACCGCCACCGCCTACGTCCTCGAACTCGCCCCACCCGAGCGCCGCGCCCGCGCCGGCTTCGTCGCGACCGCCGCCAACATGGGCGGCCTGGGCTGCGGACCCCTGCTCTCCGGCCTCCTCGCCGAGTACGCACCCGACCCGCTCGTCCTGCCCTTCGTCGTCCACCTGGTGCTGCTCGCCGCCTCGTTCACCGTCACCTGGCTCCTGCCCGAGACCGTCCACGACGCCCACCCGCTGCGCACGGCCCGCCCGCACCGCCCGGCGCTGCCGCCCGAGGTGCGCGGGGTGTTCGTCCCGGCCGGGATCGCCGCGTTCGCCGGGTTCGCGCTGCTGGGGGTGTTCACCTCGGTCAGCCCGGCGTTCCTCGCCGAGGACCTGGGCATCGACAACCACGCCGTCGTCGGCCTCATCGTCTTCACGGCGTTCTTCGCCTCCACCCTCGGCCAGCTCCTGGTGCCCCGCCTCGGCACCGCGCGGGCCATCCCGCTGGGCTGCTTCGTCCTGATCGCCGGCCTCGCCCTGCTGGCCGCCTCCCTCGCCTGGACCACCCTGGCCCCGCTGGTCCTCAGCGCCCTGGTGGGCGGCGCGGGCCAGGGCATGGGACTGCGCGGGGCGGTGGGCGAGGTCGCCGCGGCCTCGCCCGCCGAGCACCGCGGCGGCGCCCTGTCCGCGCTGTTCGTGGTCGCCTACTTCGGCATCTCGATCCCGGTCATCGGCGTCGGCCTGCTCAGCGAACCCCTCGGCCTGGCCGACGCGGGCCTGGTCTTCGCGGCCTGCATGGCCGTCCTCGCCGCCGCCTCCGGGCTCTACCTGCTCCACCGCGCACGCACCCGTACCGGCGCCGAGGTGTCCCCGTAGGCCCGCCCCTACTCCTCGGGGACCTCCACGATCACCAGGGTGCCCCGGCTGCCCGGCCGGACGGCGTGGTGCGTACCGGCCGCAACCCAGTACATCTCGCCCGGACCCACCGTCACTTCCACACCGTCCACGGTCAGCTCCAGCCGGCCCACGACCACGAACAGCACCTCCGTCATCGCATGGACCTCGCTCGGCACCGGCTGCCCGTCCATGCGCAGCACCTTCACACCGGCCGTGCCCACCTGCCCCAGCAGGCGCGAGTTCCACGACGTCGGCAGCGCGGACGCCGCCTCGAACACGTTGACCAGACTCATGGCATGCCCCTTCAGCGGACAGCCCCTGCCCGGGAAGGCACGGCGCCCGCAGCGCGATCAATGGATACCGGGACGCTATCCGAGCCGGGCCGACCGTTGGTCGACCGTTTGGTAAAACCTCCCGGCGAAGGCCGCCGGCCCCGAAACGGCCTCAACCACGCGGCGCCCGCACCTCGAGGACCGTCGCCGTGCCCTCCACCGGCCGGCCCTCGTGCATGGCGACGACGTCACCGGGCCTCACATGCCGCCACAGCTCGGGCCGCAGGGGCGCCAGACGGACGTCGGCGCTCTCCCCGGGGCCGAGGCGCGGCGCGCCCTCCACCCAGATCCGCGCGGTGTCCAGGATCTGCAGCCCGTCCGCGGTGCGCAGGCCGACGTCCCACAGCGGCCGCAGCTGCCCGTCCCCCGCGAACGCGGTCCGACGACGCCCCTCACCGGCGCGGCGCATCGTCAGCGCCGCCCGGACGGTGCCGTGCCGCGCCTCCCAGGCACGCCACTCGCACCAACGGCGGCTGTCCTCCAGCACCATCTGCCGGGCGGCCTCGGCGAGCAACTCCCAGAACGCGACGGACGCCGGACGCACGTCCGCGAGCTCGACGAGCAGGTGGAGCGCCAACTCCCACTCGCACAGGTTCAGTTCCGTGTACACCTCAGCGACTGTCAGGCCGCCGCCCGCCGCTGCGCCGTCGCCCGCTGCTGCGCCGTCCTCGGACAGGAGGTCGGCGGCCCGGTGAAGGAGTGTGAAGGCGTCGTCCATGGGCGCCATCCTCACCCACGCCCGCCGACCGTCCCACCCCCGCCCCGGCCCCACCCCTCACGCACCCGCCATGGCATGCTCCCAGCCGTGATCGACAAGCCGGGCGACACCTGGTCGTTCGTCGCCGCGCGGGAACCGGCCGTATTCCCCGCCGCCGAGGTTCACGGCGTCCCCGGCGTCCAACACGCCGCAGACGCCGGGCGCACCCTGTGCGGGATCCGCGGCCGCTACCTCACCTTCTACCTGCACCACTTCGAGCCTCAGTATCTGGCTTCCTGCCACACCTGCCGCGGCCTGGCCGAAGCGGCACCGACCCGCCCCTGCGCCCAGGAACGCCTCCACGACCGCCTCCAGGCCGACGCCCCCGACAGCCCGCTGCGCGAGGACCTCCTCACCGCGCTGCGCCGGGGCGCGCGCATCGCGATCTGGATCACCGCCCCGGCGGCCGGCCTCACCCGGCACTACGCTCGCCTCGACCAGCTGACCGAGGGCGCGGGCCCGGCCGCCGCGGCGCTCGCGGCCGGGGGCCCGTCCATCACGCTCGCCCGCGTCGAGGACGCGGGGCGCGGTGGCGCCGCGCACCGGTACCTCGTCGTCCTGCCCTTCGACGGCCCGCCCCGGATCGCCCGCGGACCGCTGCCCCCGCAAGACCCGTCCGGCCCCACCGTCCTGCCCGCCGCGCCCGCCCGCTGAGCGTGGGCCGACGCGAGCCGCGCTCGGCCCGGGTGCAGGCCCTCCCCGTGCACCCGGACGTGTGCGGAGGCCCCGCCGCCCGCGAATCGGTCGGGGGGAGCGGAACCGGCGGGTGCGCTTCGCGTGTCCCCTCAACCGGTAGTCGTATGACGGGTGATCACACACCGAGAGGCGGTACCGACCCGGCGAAGGCCGGGGTCCGTTCGCCTCACTGTGCGGGGGCCCTCGCTTCCTCGGCAGATGAAGCCGGGGCACCCACGAAGGAGATCCGATGATCGGTGGCATGCTGTTCCTTCTGGGCTGTGGGCTGACCGTCGTCGTGTCGGTCGTCATGGTGGCGCGCGGCACCCGCAAGGTCGTGCGGGCCACGCGGGTGGGCACGGGGATCAAGGGGCTGGCCGCGCAGCCGGGCTGGCGTCTGCACGCGCTGAAGTCGCCCCGCTGGGAGGGGCACCTGGCGCACTTCCCCTGGCTGACCGCCCAGACCCACGCCAGTGAGACGGCGAGCGGTCCGCTCACGCTGACCGGGCCGCTCACGGGCAAGGAGGCGACGGTCTCGATCCTGATCAAGCAGCTGGAGGGCGACGTGGACATCTGGCTGGCCGTCTGCACCAAGCTGGCCCAGCCGCTGCCGCGCGCCACGCTGGAGCGTGACTGGAGCAGCGCGGCGCAGCACATCCGGTGGCCGCAGGGCCTGGTCTACGGGCCTCGCGGCCAGGACACCGCGGGGTTGGAGGAGGCGCTGCTGCGCGGGGGTCTGGAGGAGCGGCTGGTGGCCGTCGGGGCGCCCGCGGTGTCCTTCCTCGACGCCGAGGTGTGCCTGCTGTGGCACCCGATTCCCGACGGCCGGGCGCTGGGGGCGCTGACCGCGGCGGTGGCGGACCTGCTGCCCGACCTGGTGCACGCGGCCGCCCACCAGGACGACCCGGCCGACGGGCCCACCGGCGACGGCCGGGCCGAGGCCCCGCAGGCCTGAGCGCCCGCACCCGCGCCCACCACCCACCCCGGGCGCGCGGGTGCGGGCGCGGGCCTCAGCGCTTGGTGCCGTCCACGATGACCGGCGTGCCGTTGGCGCCGCACGGACTGGCGTAGACGGGGTTCTTCTCCGCCGCGGCCTTGAACGCCTCGATGCACTGGCTCAGCAGGATCTTGTCGGTGAGCGAGTTGGCGATCGCGGCGTTGGCGGCCGCGGTGCTCTCGGCCTCGATCCTGCGCTTCTCCGCCTCCGCCTTGGCCGTGCGCACGGCCGCCTCCGCCTGGGCGGTCGACTGGTCCTGCGCGATCTTCTGGTCGATGGCCTTCTGCAGGCCCTCGCTCGGCCGGACGTTGCGCAGGTTGACGCCGTTGACGAGGATCCCGCGCGGGGCCAGCCGGGCGGTGATCAGCTTGTCGATCTCCGAGCTGATCGCCTCCCGCTGCGAGCTGTAGCCCTCGACGCTGGTGTGGCGGGCGAAGACGTTGCGGACGATCTCCCGGCTGTCCGGGTAGACCAGGCGCCGCTGGACGGCCTCCGCGCTGCCGGCCAGCTTGAACAGCTCGACGGTGTGCTGCGGGTCGATCGACCACTTCACCGTGAGGTCGGCGAACAGAATTCCCCCCTCGGAGGAACGGACCTCCACGGTGGAGTCACCGGTCAGGTCGAGATCGGCGGGTCGCGTCGAGAAGGTGGTCACGTCGGTCAGCGGCGACTTGAAGTGCAGCCCCGGCTGCCAGGTGCGGCCGACCTTGCCGAGGCTGGTGGGCACCGCCACCTCGGTCGGCTCGACCACGTGCACGAAGGTCGTGAGCCCCAGCAGCAGCCCGAGGACGCCGGAGACGATGCCACCGAGAGTGACCGGCCAGGAACCGACCTTGCGCCACCGCAGGATCAGCAGCACGATGCCGACGGCCAGGAACAGCAGGGACAGGATGAGCATGGTGGGGTCTCTCCGACTGGAGTGATCAGGACTGACGGCCGCAGCCTAGGTAGCCGAAGACCCACTCCTGAGCCGGGTTCAGATGATGTTCATACGATCAACCCTGTGCGTTGGCCGAGGGTGCCCGCGCAACAGCCGCAACCGCACCACCGGGTGAATCCTTTCGCGTCCGCCGTGCCTCTCATAGCCGTAGCCGTGCGGACGACCGCGTCCGCCCCACACCCCATCGGGAGGACCCCATGACCGCCGTCGTCATCGCCGTCGCAGCCGGCGCACTGCTGCTGTGCGCGTGCACCGTCACGCTGCTGCGCCGCCGCAGGGGTCGGCGTGGCTGACCACAGCTGGCCCGGCGCGACCCTGGTCACCGCGGCACAACACGGCGACGCCGAGGCCCTCACCGCCCTGATCCACGGCTCCCACCCCCACGTGCAGCGCTTCGCCCACACGCTGTGCGCCACACCCCAGGACGCCGAGGACGCCGCCCAGGAAGCGCTGATCATCCTCTACCGCAAGATCGGCATGCTGCGCGCCTCCGGGGCGCTGGCGTCGTGGATGTTCCGCATCGTCCGCAACGAGTGCCTGCGCCGCACCCGCGGCGTGATCCACCGCCCACCGGCCACCGACCCCCACCGGCCCGACACGCCCGGCCGGCCCGGCACCTCCACGCGGTCCGCCGAGGAGGACGTCCTGCTGCGCCTGGAGGCCGAACGCGTCGCGGCCGCCGTCGCCGCCCTGCCCGCCGACCAGCGGCAGGTGCTGGTCATGCGGGACATCCAGGGCCTGCCCGGCCGCACCGTCGCCGACCGGCTCGGGCTGAGCACCGCCGCGATGAAGTCCCGCCTGCACCGCGCCCGTTCGACAGTACGCGAGGCCCTGCGCGACGAACCGGCCACCGCCACGAGGGGAACCCACGATGAAGCCTGACCTCACCACCGTGACCCGCACCGCCACACCCGCTCTCACCCTGGACACCCCGAACACCCCGAACACCCCCGACACCCCCGGTGCGCGCGACGCGCCGGCACGCGGCGGCTTCGCCAGCGCCACCGTCCCGCGCCACCTGGCCCGCGGTGCCGTCGGGTTCGGCGCCCTCGCCGCCTCCCTGGCCCTGCTGCCGGTCACCGGCCCGGCGAGCCTGCTCCTCGCCCCGGTCGGCCTGATCGCCCTGCGCGGCTGCCCGATGTGCTGGGCGATCGGCCTCGCCGAGACCGTCTCGGCCGGCCGGCTGCGCCGCTCCTGCACCGACGGGAGGTGCGAACTGACCCGCGCCCCCTCGTAGGACCCGGCGAACGGACCACCGCCCCGCGGCCCGTGTGGTACACGAGAGGCCCGGGCCGCACCGGCCCGGGCCCCGACCGACCCCAGGGGGGATTGCATGCCGGGCATCGCGGCACTGCACACCTGCGCCCAGCGCCACCTGCGCGACTACACCGACCCCCGCGGGCGGCGGGCCTTCGCCACGTACGACCGCCAGGGCGACCCCGCAGTGCTGGAACCGGTGGACTGCCTCGCCCCGGCCCTCCTCAGCGTCCCGCTCGGCCACCGCCAGGTGATCCCCCTGTTCCGGCCCGACGGCCCGGGCGCCCGCCTGCTGCGCGCGATGCAGGCCGTCCTGGACGACGAGGACTGCGTCACGGCCGACTTCCTCGACGTCGATCTCGATCTCGATCTCGACGGCCACGCCGGTCCGTGGGTCCTGGTGGACCGGGCGCTGGCCGCGAGCCGGGACGTGGCCGGTGTGAAGGCGGTCGCGGTCAGCAAGATCCTCCACCGCAAGCGGCCCCGTCTCGTCCCGATCTTCGACCGCAGCGTCCACCGCTTCTACACCGGCCAGACCCCACCCACCGGCGCCTACCAGGACACCCCCCGCATCCTCTGGCCGCTGCTCCAGAACGACCTGCGCCGCCACCGCGCCTGGCTGACCGAGCTGGCCGCCCCGGTCACCACCCCGGACGGCCGCCCCCTCAGCCCGCTCAGGGCGGCCGACATCGTCATCTGGGAGCACGAGGTCACCGGCTGCACCGGCAGCCCCGCCACCTCGGCCGAGAGGGGGTGATCGCGGGCCGAGGCCGGCTGCGGCCGGTCCGACGACCCCGGAGCGCGCCGGACCGACCGGTAGTGGGCTGCTCACCAGCCAGGCAGGAGGTGCGCTTCCCCTGACGGGTACGGGTACGTACCCGTCGGTTGAGGGTGGCTGGACGGAGCACCCGATGGCCGACGCCAACGTGCGTATCCCCGCCGAGGCCCGCGACCGCCTTGCCGAGCGCGCCGAGCGTGCCGAGCGCGCCGAGCAGGCCGAGCAGGCCCGCGAGGAGCTTCAAGCCTGCAACGGCTACAACCCCGACGCGGAGCGCATCCGGCAGCTGGACGCCGAGCTGGACCGCCGCCTGGCCGAGGCGGAGAACGGGTGACCGGGCTGCACGTCGTCCTCGACGACACCGTCATGGTGGCCGCAGGGCGTGGCAACCTCATCGCCTCGCGGCTCATCCACCGTGCTCACGCCGAACCCGGCTGGTACCTCTATGCTCCCGCCTGGGCTCTCGTGGAAGCCGACCGCGAACGCCCCGGCACCGCCGAACACCTTGCCGCTCTGCCTGCGGTCACGGTCCTCGACCTCGACCTGTCCGGAGCCCTCGCACTCGCCGCCGACAACACCTGGGCCCAGGCCCACACCCGCTACGCGGCGGCTCCGATCCCTGGGCGCCCGGACGGTGCGGTGGTCGCCACCACCGACCCCGGGCGCTGGAAGGGACAGCCGGTCCGGGTCATCGACCTGACGCCCTGAGCCCGGTCCGTCGCCGAGGCCCTCGTGTCCCGATCGGGGCACGAGGGCCGTTGCCGTCCGGTTCTGCGGGCACAAAGGGTCTGTGGGCACGAAGGGTGCGGCCGGGCGGGGCCGGGGCGCGACGGCCGGCTGAGCGTGGCTCAGCGTTCGCGGCCGGACTCCAGGTTGTGGGTCATGCGTTCCAGGACGCTGACGGCGGCGCGGTACTCCTCGGGGGTGATGCCGGCGACGGAGGCGGCGCGGAAGGCGGCGACGCGTTCGCCGACCAGGGCGAGGCGTTCGCGGCCGGCGTCGGTGAGGGCGAGGCGCTCGGGGGCGGGGCGGGTGGCCCAGTCGTCGGTGAGCACGGCGGTGATGGCGGCGGACAGTTCGGCGGGGGAGGCGTTGGCGGCCAGGACGGTGCGCACGGCGGTGTCGGTGGCCTGCGGGTCGTCCTCGACGACGTTGAGGACCTGCCAGGCCAGGCGGGTGAGGCCGTACTCGGCGAGCAGGGCGTTCATGGTGGCGGTGAGGGCCTGGTCGGTGCGGTTGAGCCAGTAGCCGATGGGCTTCATCTGAACCTCCGAGGAGATCCCGGCCTCTGGGCCGGGAAGGAACGGGGCTTCCCGCGAGGGCGCCGAGGGCGATGCCGTCGAGCAGCGTCGATCGCCGGCCGAGGCAGCCAAGGCGGTGGTCATGGGCTCCCTCAAGGGCGGGAGCGGGGTCAGGGGCGGGGTCAGGGGCGGGTGAAGGCGGCGGTGTTCTCGCCGGCCCACTGGCGGTAGGTGCGGGCGGGGCGGCCGAGGAGGGTCTGGGTGGTGTCGTGGACGGCGGCCGGCCCGTGGTCGGCGGCCTCCCAGAGGTCGAGCAGCGAGGTGACCATCGGCGCGGGCATGTGACGGCCCATCTGCTCCTCGGCCTCGGCGCGGGTGATCCGTTCGACCGGGATCTCGCGGCCGAGGGCGTCGGCCACGATGGCGAGCTGCTCGCGGAAGGTGAGCGACTCGGGTCCGGTCAGGGTGGGCGCGGTGCCGGTGAGGGAGGTGCCGGTCAGCGCTTCGGCGGCGATGTCGGCGATGTCCTCGGGGTGGATCGGCGCGATGTGCGCGTCGGGGTAGGCGAGCTGGACCGGCAGGTTCCGGCCGATGAGGTACGCCCAGCCCAGGGAGTTGCTGGCGAAGGCGTCCGGGCGCAGGAAGGTGCAGGTCAGCCCGGAGGCGGCGAGGGCGCGCTCGACGTGGAGGCTGTGGCGGGCGAGCGGGTCGTCCTCGGCGTTCGGGCCGAGGACGGAGGACGAGGAGAGCAGCACGACGTGCTCGACGCCGGCGGCCTCGGCGGCCTTGACGAACTCGTGGATGCCGGCGGGCTGGGGATAGAGGAAGACCTGGCCGACGCCGCGCAGGGCGGCCTCGAAGGTCTCGGGCCGGTCCAGGGCGAGTTCGGCGGTCTCGACGCCGTCGGGGACGGCCAGTTCGGCGGGGCGGGCGCTGGCGGCGCGGACGGTGCGGCCGGCGGCGTGCAGGCGGGCTGTCACGGCCTGGCCGACCTTGCCGCGGGCGCCGGTGACGAGGGTGGTGCCGGTCATGGGGAAAGTCCTTCGCTCGTGAGATGCGCGGGGGTTCGGGTGGTTCGTGGGACTCGCGGGATGCGTGGAACCCGGGGGAGGGGTGGCAACGGCCGTATCCGGAGCCGGATCCGCGCCGTTCAGTGCCTTGCGACATATGCATGATGTCCTGCACACGTTTTCATGTCAACACATGTCTGTGCTCGGTCACCTATGCGGGTAGGCTGGCGGCATGACGACGAAGCGCGCACCGGGGACGGACGAGGAACTGCTGGACGCCGTCGGGCCGGCCTTCGGGAGGCTGCGGCGCTCCTCGCTCCTGGACGTCGAGGACCCGGTCTCCCAGAAGGACCTGAGCCGCACCCTGGTCCTGCGGATCGTCCAGGACGCCGCGTACGAGGGCGGCCGTGAGGTGACGGTCGGTGCCGTGGCCGAGCACCTGGGCGTCGACCCCTCGGTGGGCAGCCGCATGGTGTCGGACTGCATCTCCGCGGGCTACCTGGTCCGCGCCGCCTCCCAGCAGGACGGCCGGCGCACGGTCCTGCTCCTCAGCCCGGAGGGCGAGGGCCTGATGGACCGCTTCCGCCGCCACCAGCGCGCGGCCTACGAGCAGATCACCGCCGACTGGAGCGAGCGCGACCGGCTGGAGCTCGCCCGTCTGCTGGTCAAGTACGTCGAGTCCCAGGACGCCCTGCGCCACCACGCCCAGGCCCGCCGCACCGCCCGCTGACGCGGCCCGTACCGCCCTTGCGCGCCTCGGCCCGGACACCTTCGCGGTGTCCGGGCCGAGTGCCGTGTCGGCGCCGGGGCGGGTGGCGCCGGTCAGGGGGTGAGGATCAGGGGGTGACGATGGCGAACCGGGGGTCGGGGTCGTCGAGGAGGGCGGTGAGCCGGTCGAGGGCGGCCGGGTCGCCCTCGACGGTGACGCCGTCCAGACCGTGGCCGGCGAGGACGCCCAGCAGCTGGGGCTTGGTCAGCGTCAGGCTGAGGTCGGCGGGTTGTCCCGGGTCGGCTTCGACGCCGGGGTCGGGGTCGGGGTCGGGGTCGAGGGCGCGGGTGCGGTAGGTGAGGGCGCCGTTGGACAGGGTCAGGCGCCAGGCCCGCCGCTGGTCGGTGAGCTTCCAGTCCAGGGTGATCCGGGTGTCCCGGGCGCGGGGGCCGTCGATGCGGATGGCGAGGGAGTCGATGAGCTGGTCGACGGTGAGGGCCATCGACATCTCGGGGTTGGCGATGTCGACGGCGACCTCGGCGAGCCGGCCGCGCAGCTCCATGGCCGCGGTGAGGTAGAAGTTGCGCCAGGTGCCGTTCTCGGCGCCGTGGCCGAGCCGCTCGTACACCTCGGCGAGCGCCTCGCGGGCCGGGGTGTGGTCGGGTTCGGCGAAGACCGCGTGGTTGAGCAGGGTGGCGGCGAAGCGCAGGTCGCCGTCGGCGGCGTAGCGGCGGCCCCTGGCGGTGATCGCGGCGATGCCGCCGTAGTCGGCGGTGAAGCGGCGGGCGAGCTCGACCGGCGGGTGCTCCCACAGGTGGGCGGGGTTGCCGTCGAACCAGCCCATGTACCGCTGGTAGATCGCCTTGACGTTGTGGCTGACCGATCCGTAGTAGCCGCGGGTGGACCACGTCCGCTCCAGTGCCGGGGGCAGGGTGATCTCCTCGGCGATCTCGGCTCCGGTCAGGCCCTGGTTGAGCATCCGCAGGGTCTGGTCGTGCAGGTAGGTGTAGACGTCGCGCTGGGCGGCGAGGAAGCCGCCGATGGCCTCGCGGCCCCAGGTCGGCCAGTGGTGGGAGGCGAACGCCACGTCCGCCCGGTCGGCGAACAGGTCCTCGGCCTCGCTGAGGTAGTGCGCCCAGATCCGCGGGTCGCGGACCGCCGCGCCGCGCAGGGTGAGGATGTTGTGCAGCGTGTGGGTGGCGTTCTCGGCCAGGCACAGGGCCCGGCGCTGCGGGAAGAGGAAGTTCATCTCCGCGGGGGCCTCGGTGCCGGGGGTGAGCTGGAAGACGATCTCCACCCCGTCGACCGTCTCCCGCTGCCCGGTGCGGGTGATGTCGAGGGTGGGTGCCACCAGGCTGATGGTGCCGGTGGAGGTGGTCGCGCCCAGCCCGCAGCCGATCTGCCCGGCCGGTCCCTTGGGCAGGTCGCTGCCGTACATGTAGACGGCGCGGCGGGTCATCGCGGTGCCGGCGTAGACGTTCTCGCTGACCGCGTGCTCCATGAAGCCGGACGGCGCCAGGACCGGGACCGACCCGTCCCGGCCGTGCGGGACGATCGCGCGGGAGCCGCCGAAGTGGTCGCCGTGCGAGTGGGTGTAGATCATCCCGGTGACCGGACGGTCGCCGCGGTGCTCCCGGTACAGGGCCAGGGCCGCGGCGGCGGTCTCGACCGAGATCAGCGGGTCGATGACGATCACGCCGGTGTCACCCTCGACCAGGGTCATGTTCGACAGGTCCAGGCCGCGGACCTGGTAGATGCCCGCGGTCACCTCGTACAGGCCGTGCCGGGCCACCAGCTGCCCCTGCCGCCACAGGCTCGGGTGTGCGGTGGCCGGGCAGTCCTGCTCCAGGAAGCCGTACGCGCCGGCGTCCCACACCGGCGCGCCGTCCGCACCGGTGATCCGCGGGTCGGCCAGGGACGCGATGAAGCCCCGGTCGGCGTTGTCGAAGTCCGCCGTGTCGGCGAAGTCAAGGTCGTCCGTCATGACGGCCAGACTAGGGGCGGTATGTCTGAATTTATGGTGGTGGCGCGCCTCCGTCGGGCCGGCCGGGAGGCCCCGGCGCCGCCCCCGTGGCCGCGGGGCGCCCGGCGGGGTGTGCGGCGGCCGGCGGCTCGGTCGACGGCGGGCCAGTCCCAGCCGAGCTGGAGGAAGAGGCCGAGACGGTCGAAGACGCTGAGGGAGTTCGCCGTCGCCCTCCTCACCGGCCTGCGGCACCGACCGACGCGGGCGCGGGCCGAGGGCTTCCCGAAATCCCTTCCGTCCGGCTGTCACATCCGCGGCCCGGCATCCGTCGGTGGGGTGTAGGCACGAGAGACCGCTGAAGGGAAGCCCGCCGTGAACACCACCGTCACCACCGCCGAGACCGTTGCCGCCGAGACCGCCGACCTGACCGCCACCGGCGCTGCGACGTCGCGGATGCCGGACCCCGCCGAGCTGGTCCCGGAGCTGAAGGAGCTGTCCGGCTGGCTGTACCGGGCCACCGGCAACCGCTCCGTCCCGCGCACCACGATCGGCCTGGTCCAGCTGCGCGCCGGCCAGATCGTCGGCTCGACCTACCTCACCGCCCTGCAGAGCGGCCTGCTGCGCAAGGCCGGCGAGAGCGACCGGCGGATCGACGCGGTCGCGACCTGGCACAGCGCCCCGTACTTCACCGACGCCGAACGCGCCGCCCTCGCCCTGGTCGAGGCGGTCCTGACCCCCAACCCGCACGGCGAGCGCGTCCCCGACGCCCTCTACGCCGAGGCCGCCCGGCACTACGACCCGAAGGCGCTGGCCACCCTCACCATCGCCATCGGCCAGGTCAACTTCTTCGTCCCCCTCGCCCTCATCGGCAAGCCCGTCCCCGGCGTCGCCCCCGCCGACCAGTGGACCTGACACCACCCGACCCCCGCCCCCGCCGGCCCGGTGCGCCCCTCCTCCGGGGGCGGGGGTGGTCTGCCGGATGCCGGGGTGAGTCGGGCGGGCGAGAACCGGGCGACGTACTCGTCGAACCGGGGGTGCCGACCTCCGCACGGCGCTCGTCCACGTGCTCGGGATGCCCACAGGGCCACGGGACCGGTGAGCCGTCCTTCACCCCGGCGATCTGCGTGCGGTCAACCCGCCGGCGTCCTTCGGCCACGAGGGTGCGGTCGCGCCGACCGGAGGCCGGATCCGCCGCGCGGCCCGGGCCGCGGCCACGCCGACCAGCGCCGCACGCACCGCGGAGAGCCGGCCGGTCGGGCGGTGAGACCGCCCGCCGCCGGGCCGAACCGACCCCGTATCTGCCGGGCCGACCGGATCCGAACGGATTCGATCCGAACTTTTGGTTATCGCGGCGACCGTCGGCGGTCTCCTGTCGTGTGGGGCCGAGTTCCGAGCGGCACCGGCGACCAGGAGAAGGGGAGAGCGACCATGGCGTGTCACCGCCGTACCGACCGTGCTGCCGCTGCCACCGTCGAGCGCGCCCGTACGGCGGGGGGCTGCCGCTGATGGCTACCGACCCCCGCGCGCTCGCCCGCCGCTGGGCGATGCTCTCCTGCGTACCCGTGCTGCTGCTCGCCGCCATCGTCGCCTGCGACCCCTCCCCGGACCCCCGCCCCGCGGACGGGCCGGCCGGCGCACAGCGCGGTGCAGCGGCGGCGGCCCCCGTGGCCCCGGCCGCGGCCGTCGCGACCGATCCGTCCGCCGGCGACCGGGGCCTCGCCGCCGAACAGGACGGCTACCGCCTGGACGCCGCCACCACCGAACTGCCCGCCGGCCGGGCCGCGGGCTACTCCTTCACCATCACCGGCCCCGACGGCCGGCCGGTCACCGACTTCGAGGTGCACCAGACCAAGAAGCTGCACTTCTACGCGATCCGCTCCGACCTGACCGGCTTCCAGCACCTGCACCCCGAGATGGCCGCCGACGGCACCTGGACCGCCGACCTCGCCGCCCTCACCCCGGGCACCTGGCGGCTGTACGCCTCGTTCCTGCCGAGCTCCACCGCCCGCCGCAGCACCGAGATCGTGCTCAGCCGCACCGTCACGGTGCCCGGCACGAGCACGGCGGTGCCACTTCCCGCCCCGGCCGGCACCGCCACCGTCGACGGCTGCACCGTCGCCCTCACCAGCGAGCCGACGGCCGGCGCGTACCGGCTGACCGCCACCGTCACCAGGGACGGCCGACCGGTCACCGACCTCCAGCCCTACCTGGACAGCTACGCCCACCTCACCGCCTTCCACGAGGGCGACCAGGCACTGGCCCACCTCCACCCCGCGGACAAGGTCGACGCCGACCACGGCGGCGGCCCGGTGCTGACCTTCCACGCCATGCTCCCCAAGACCGGGAACTGGCGGGTCTTCCTGCAGTTCCAGACCGCCGGCCGCCTGCACACTGCCGAGCTCACCCTGAACGTCGCCGCCTGACGCCCGCCCGCCCGTCCCGGCACGCACCCGCCCGTCCCTCTCCCGACGCCCCGGGGGGGGGGGGGGGGGGGGGGGGCGGAGGGGGGGGGGGGGGGGGGG